>NZ_JADDXU010000023.1 GCF_015163075.1 Streptomyces justiciae | reverse complement strand
ACACCTCGAAGCCGCCGGGTCGCAGACGCACCCGGCGGCTTCCGTATGCCCCCCGTCGGCTGACACATCGGCGACCGGCCGCCTGCACTTCGGCTACTTCCGCCGCAGCTCCCGCGAGATGATCGAACGCGGAGCCGCGAACCGGCAGATGGCTAGGCAGGTCAGCCGGCGGACGCGGCGGTCGGTGGCCGCCCGGTGCGGATCGGTCCGTCGGTGCGTCGGCTGTACTGCGAGAACCCGCGATGCGTGAAGACGACGTTCGTCGAGTAGGTCGACGGACCCACGGTGCGCTACCAGCGCAGGGCTGCAGGCGACGGTGATTGCCGTGGTCACCGTCCTTGTAGCTACGGCCGGCTCCCGGCTCCTGCACCGGCTGCATCAGAGCCTGAGCTGGGCCAGCCTGCTTGGCTGCGTGATGAGCACCGCTCCCGCCGTTACGGCGCGATCATGGTCGACGTGGAGAGCCGGCTACCCGTTGGGCCTGGGACACACGCGGCGGTGCGCTAATCACCGACTGGCTGCGCGCGCACCCACAGATCCGTCCTGTGTCCCAGGACGGCTCGTCGGTCCACCGCGGTGCGACATATCGCCGCCTCTCAACAAGCGGCACCCCGCGCGGCTCGACGACTTGATCCACCGGGTCCGCACCTGCGGCGGTCCCCAACTGGGCAGCCTTACCACCTAGTTGCTCGACGACCTCGACGCGGCGACCGCGGCCGCAGGTGGCGGGACGCGTCGGCATTCGCCGCCTGCGCAATGCCTCCTGGCCCATGGGCGATCAACGCCCACGAAAATCCTGTACGCGCCGCGAACTACGCCCTACTGCGAACGGCTCTGGAGGAGCTCGCCGCGCAGACGACGAGCAGCTTGCGCCGTGGGTGACCAGAACCGTAGAGAAGCTGGCAGCCCTTGTGCTGCAAGTCCGGCACGGCTTCGTGATCCGCCGCAGGTACACGTGCTGCGGCATGCGTGGGTCCAGCACTACTGGGACGACGCGGACGGGCAGTTGGGCTGGCGCGGCCCGCCCGCTATACGACGCGAGCGGCCCCGCGATGCCACGATCTCCGAGACTGTCCCCGCCCGCGGCGTGCGGCGCTGCCGCTGTCCCATGCTGGCGAAGATGCGTATCGGAGATCACCAACAGCATCGGAAAGTGCCGAAGAGCCAGATCCAAGTCTCCGTTGACACCCGCGGGGTCGGCTGAGTCGCCCCCTGTCCACTCGGCAGCGAGGAACTCGACGCGGCCAGGGCAGGCAGTGTGAGATCAGTCGACAAGGTCGAGGGCAGCCTGGACGACGCTGTCGGTATCGATGCCGTGGTAGCGATACACCTCGTCCAGGGCGCCGGACTGGCCGAAATGTGTCACGCCCAGTGCGGTGAGGGACACCCTGTTGACGGTGGCCAGGAAAGCGAGGGTGTGTGGATGGCCGTCGAGGAGAGTGACCAGCGGCGTTGCACGGTCCGCGGGCAAGACCTGGTCGAGGATCCATGTCGGGTCATCCGACAGACCGCGACGCCCCTGGACCGCCCGGAACAGCAGATCTGGGCTGGTGACGCAGATGACGTCGGCGCTGTGACCGAGGGCGGTGAGCCGATGGGCGGCTGCCAGAGCTTCGGGGATCATCGCGCCCATCGCGGCGATGGTGACCGTCGGGTTCTGCGTACGCCGCAGCGGGTAAGCCCCCGCGACCACCTGACGCCGTCGTCGCTCGCGGGCCGCCACGTCGGTGGGCACTGCTGCCAGGGTCTGGTCGACGGATCGGGTGGACAGCCGCAGATACGCCGAGCTACCGCCCTCCTTGCCGAGGTTGCCGAGCGCGGCGAGCAGGGTCCACTCTGTGTCCTGGGCGAAGGCCGGCTCGTAGGACACACATCCTGGCTGCTCGATACCCAGGGACGGCGTGGTGATCGACTGGTGTGCGCCACCCTCCGGCGCCAGCGTGACCCCGGACGGCGTACCGACAAGGATCGACTGGCCGCCCGCGTAGATCCCGAACGACCAGGGTTCCAGGGCCCGGTTGACGAACGGGTCGTACACCACTCCGATGGGCAGCAGTGGCTGCCCCCACCTCGACCACGTCGCTCCCAGCTCCCCCAGCACACCGACCAGGTTGGTCTCCGCGATGCCCAGCTCCACGTGCTGCCCGGTGGGCTTCTCCCGCCAGTGCAGAATCGTCTCGGCATCGTCCGCGAACCAATCTGTGTGTTCGGTGTAGGACCACACACCGACCTTGTTCAGCCAACCGCCCAGATTGGTCGATGAACTGACGTCGGGCGCGACCGTCACGATCCGCCCGGCCGCCTCAGGCGCCCTGCGGGTCAGATCCAGCAGCGTACGACCCAGCGCCTGCTGCGTGTTGCCGTTGCCCGTTGGCGCCGGACGCCCGAGGTCCGACGGGATTTCAGGCGAAGCGTGATGCGGGATGATCGGGCGTCGTAGCCGCGCTGCCGCCGCCGCGCACAGCTGTGCCTCCGTCGACCCTGCGGGGAAGCCCGCCCACGGGTCGTCCAGGTTGCTCCCCAGCCGATTCGCCAGCTCCTCCATCTGCTCACCTGACAGCAGCGAGGAGTGGTTCTGCGGGTGGCCCTCGACCGGCAGCGCGTAGCCCTTCACCGTATAGGCGAAGACCACTGTCGGCCGGGAGTCGTCGATCGCCCCATATGCCCCGAGCAGCGCTTCCAGGTCGTGCCCGCCCAGGTTGCGCAGCGCGGACAGCAGCGTGGTGTCGTCCAGGTCGGCGATCAGTTTGGCGATCGGGTCGGCCGTGGACCCGGTCCCCGGCAGCCTTTCGCGCAGCTCACCAGCGCTGCACCGCAGCAGCCGCTGGTACTCCGGGTTGCCCATGGCGTCGATGCGGGTGCGCAGCGCATCGCCGCCGGGCCGCGCGAACAACTCCTCCAGCAACCGCCCGTACTTCAGCGTGAGCACCTGCCAGCCGGCCGCCGCGAACATGCCCTGCAGCTTTTCCGCCGACATCCCGGGCACGACCCGGTCCAGAGACTGCCGGTTGAGGTCGACGATCCACACGACCTCGCCCAGGTACGGAACCATCGGATCCTGCACGGCCTCCCAGATCGCGCCCTCGTCCAGCTCGGCGTCCCCGAGGAGCGAGTACTGCCGACCTGAGCCGGCCCCGCCGAAGTGGTCCTCCACATACCGGCGGGCGATGCCGCCCCAAATCGGGGCCGTGGCGCCGATGCCGACCGAGCCTGTCGAATAGTCCACCGGATCGGGGTCCTTCGACCGCGACGGATACGACTGCAACCCGCCGAACGACCGCAGCGTGGGCAGATATGACACGTCCAGCTCGCCCAGCAGGTAGTTGATCGCGTGCAGCACCGGCGAGGCATGCGGCTTCACCGACACCCTGTCCTCAGCGGCCAGCTCGTGGAACCACAGCGCCGTCATGATCGACGTCATCGAGGCACTGGACGCCTGGTGCCCGCCCACCTTCAGCCCGGTGGGGTTCGGACGGACCCGGTTGGCGTGGTCGATGATGGCCGTGGACAGCCACAGCACCCGACGTTCAACGGCCGCCAGTGCCTCCAGATCCATCCTGATCGCATGAGTCGTCATGACCACGGTCCTCCTTCCAGAAACGTTTGTATGGTCTGCAGCTGCATGGTCTGCGGCGTCTCGTCAGCGGGCAGAGCGGGCGGCGTCCGTGCTGCACCAGGTGACATGGTTGTCGGGCCGAACCGCGACGCCACTGGCGCAGCCGACTTCGCTGACGGCTGACCGCCTGCACGGCACCATCACGCCAGGCTCCCTTGCGGGCCGGAGGCCTTGGCTTTGGACGCCGCGGCGCGTGCCGGTTCCGGGATCAGTGCCGACGCGGCGAGCCCCACACCCCACATAGCGGCGATCACTGCGTAGCTCACCGTCCGCGAGCCGTCCGTGGCATCACGGAGCGCTCCGATCAGAAGTGCGCCGAGGAACTGGCCGATCGCTCCGAAGCTGTTCCCCACCGCCAGGGCCCCGGCGGCCGCTGCCGGGGGAAGTGCCGCGCCCGGGATCGACGCCAGGACGCCTCCGGTGCTGATGACCGCGCCGCCCGCTACTGCGAGCACCGTCATATGAGCCCAGAGGGTGTCGGGCAGCTGGGTGCCGACGAGCAGGGCCGTTGTTGCCATGCCGAACCCCATGAGCATCGGGGTTCTCCGGTTGTCGTGGGCGTCGCTCCACCGTGCGGCCAGCACCACGGCGATCGCCCCGACCAGCGAGGGCAGAGCGGCCATCGTCCCGACCTCAAGGGGTGTCGCGTGCGGAGAGAGGTCCTCGATGATGGTGGGCAGCCACAGGATCAGTCCCACCGATCCGCCGGTGCCGGCGAAGTACAGCGCCGCGAGCACCCAGACGAGACGCTGCCGGACCAGCAGGGCGAGGCGCATCCGGTCCTCGCCGGCCTTGACCGCCTCCTCCGCGGCAACGCGTTCGGTGACTGCCGCGCCCTCGGAACGCTTCAGCCAGCGGGCCCGGTCGGGGGTGTCCGCCGCGACGAAGAGCCACACGAACGCCCACACCAGCGGGGGCAGGCCCTCGATCAGGAAGACCGTGCGCCAGTTCAGGTGTTCCAGCAGCAGCCCGGTGAGCGGGGCGCCCAGCACCTGGGTAATCGGCAGTACCAGCAGGAACCAGGCCGCTGACCGGGCCCGCTCGGCGGACACGAAGTATCTGCTGAGCAGGAGGATGACGAGGGGGATCAGCGGCCCCTCGGCGAGTCCGAGCAGGAACCGCATGGCGACCAGCTGGGGCATGTTCTGCACCAGGCCGGTGCCCGTCGCGGCGAGGCCCCAGAGGATCATGCACCAGAACACGACCCTGCGCGGCCCGAAGCGGTGGGCCGCCCGTACGGCGGGTAGCTGAAGGAGCATGTAGCCGATGAAGGCCGCCCCCTGCGCGAGCCCGGTCGCGGTGTCTGACATGGGAATGTCGTCGTCGACGTGCGGGAACAGCTGTGCGGTGTTGGTGCGGTCGAGGTAGTGCAGCCCGTAGGTCACGAAGACGATGGGAATGAGGATCGTCCAGCGTGTCCGTGGCAGGGGGACGGGGGTGCGGGCGGAAAGGGACATGACCTACTCCTGGGGAGAGAGGAGCTTGCGCCGCTGTGGATGCAGGTGCGGGACGTGTGCGCTGTGCACGGTGAAGAAGCCCTGTCCGGCACGGAAGAACGAAGCTGAGGGGCGGTCGGGCAAGTGCCTTTCGCGTTCGAGGGAGATGGACGGCTGAGGCCTGGCGCGAGTGGGTGTCCGCGGGCAGATATCGGCGATGGTCGTTGGGCGTCCGGGGGTTCTGGCACGCGCGCGGGCCGGTGGTTGGGTCGCCCTTCGGATGGCGAGTGCAGGCGGGTGTGGGAGGCCCGGTGGGGAGGTCGTATACCTGCCCGATGCGGTGGCGGGCCCTTCAGGGCCTGCCGGGCAGGCGTTGCACGACGACCACCGGGCTCTCCCTGATTCGGGAGGAACTGGCCACCCTCATGGGCCGTCCCTCCCGGTCCTGGCCGCCCTTTACCGGGCCTGCTCCCGGTAGAGACCGATCTTGTCCATGAGGGGCTTGTCGCTGAAGTTGAACAGCACCGCCTCCTGGGCCTGGGAGGTGTTGGCGTGCCGGTGCCAGGCCCAGGTGGGGACGGCGAACGTGTCGCCCTTGGTCCACGCGAATTCGGTGCCGTCGATGACGGTCACGCCCTGGCCCTCGATGACGTGGTAGACGGTCGAGGAGGTGTGCCGGTGCTCCTCGGCTCGCAGCCCGGGACGCAGCAGGTTGACGCCGCACGACATGGTGGGTCCGACTGAGCCGCCGGTCGTGGGGTTGCGGAACTCCAGGGAGACCCCGTCGAAGGGGTCGCCGTCCTCGCCGCGCAGGGCGTCGAGCGCGCGGCGGGTGTCGGCCCACTTGTAGTTGAACAGCGGGGAGTCCATTCCCTCCCAGCGCGTCCAGGTCGGCAGGAGCTGGCCGACCCCGTAGCGCCTGATCGAGTCGCCGGTGCTCACGACCGGCTGCGCGCCCTCGGCCAGCTCCTCGTAGAAGATGCCTTCCAGCGACCTCGTGAGCGGCAGATCCAGCCCGTCCAGCCAGATCACGGGCTCGTCCCCGTCGTTGCGGTGGTCGTGCCAGCGCCAGCCGGAGGTGAGCACCACGTCGCCGGGTTCGAGCTCGCACATCTCGCCGTCGACGGTGGTCGACGCGCCGCGGCCCTCCAGGATCAGTCGGAGCGCGTTGATGGTGTGCCGGTGCGCGTCCGCGACCTCGCCGGGCAGCACCATCTGGATCGACGCGGTGAGCGTGTGCGTGGTCCCGATCTTCGGCTCCATGCCGGGGTTGATCAGGTTGAGCACCCGGCGGTCCGCCCCGTCCGCCCCCACCGGGAGCAGCTCGGCTGCCCTCAGCATGGCCGGACGGATGTCCGCCCACCGCCACAGATAGGGCTCCATGGCCGAAGAGGGCTCCGCCGGCATGAATCCCGGCTGGGTGATGAAGACCGGGCTCGCGTGGAAGGCGTGCACCTCGTCGACGAAGGCGGTGCGCTCCGCGGCCTGGGTCTCGGGTGTGGCTTCGGTGATACTCATCGGCTTTCGCTTTCTTTCTCGGCTTCGTTCCCGACTGCTTTCTCGACGGCGATCACATGTAGCCCCGGGAGCGGTAGAACCGCTCGGCGCCGGGGTGCAGCGGGAGCTCGGCGTTCTGCCAGGTCTTCGCCAGGTCGACGGGCTCGCTCAGGCCCTTGTGGGCGCCCTGGGACTCGAAGAGGGTCTCCATCTGGGGCAGTTGCTGCTCCAGGCCCTGCAACGCCAGGAAGACGAGTTCGTCGTCGACGTCTGCGCGGCAGTAGAGCATCCAGCCCGCGAAGTCGATCGTCGGGACGTCACTCCCGATGCCCGGCAGCCGTCCCGCGGGGAGCACGGTCCGGCGGGCGCCGTACTTCGCCTCCAGGGACGACAGCACCTCGTCCTCGACCGGCAGGAAGGTCATGGGCACGGCCTCCGCCAGCTCCAGCCACGACTTCGACATGATGCCCTCGTCGAAGACCGCGTCGAGCTTTCCGTCCGCGAGCAGGGCCGCGCGACCCGTCAGACCGCCGTCGGTGACTTCGAGGAAGTTCAGCTGCCGTTCGCCGGAGGAGACGGTGCCTCCCCAGCCCTCGATGTCCTCGACGCTCACCCCGTACTCGTCGTACAGCAGGTCCATCACCCAGCCCAGCGGGTGGCCCAGGTGCGTCGGCCCGGTCGAGATGCGCAACGGGATCTTCTCCTCGAAGATCTGCCGCAGCGAGGTGATCCCCAGATCCGCACGGACCGCCAGGGCGAGCTGGTCGAAGTGGGGGAAGACGCAGACCGCGCGCAGGTTGAGCGGCCTGTCGGTCAGCCCGAAGGCGGTGACACCGTCCGCCGCGGCCTTGGCCAGCCAGGGCGGCGACGTCATGCCGAAGTCGTAGGTGCCGTCGTCCACCAGCTGCATCCCGCGCATACACGATTTGCCGGTGTCGATGGTGTGGATCGAGACCGACGAACCCTCGGGCAACGGGCTGTTGTAGCCAGTGAGGCCGAGCCCGATCATGCTCCCGACCCTCAGCCAGTTGGCGCCCGAGGTGAGCAGCCGTACCTCGATAGGAGAACTCATCAATGATCATCCCCTTAAGTCGTTAGTCAGTACACTACTATGAGCCGCAGCGCGTGGCTACAGCCCGCCACACGTGTTTCGGGTAACGAGAGGGTGTGCACCCCATGCCGACGCCAGAATCCGCCTCTGCGCACAAAGACCGTCGCGTCGCGGCCGGCCACGACCTGGAGTCCGTGGCCGCCCACTGCGCCCGGCGAGGGTTCAACCCCGAGGTGGTCGCCGATCGCGAAGAGGCACTGCAGAGGATTCGTGAACTGATCCCGGCCGGCTCGGACGTCACCAACGGCAGCTCGGTGACACTCCGCGAGATCGGTCTCATGGCCGAACTGGAGTCCTCTCGGCACTGGCGCTGGCGCCGGGCCGAGATCTACGCCACGAAGGAGCCCGAGAAGCGCGTGGAGCTACGTCGTTGGGCAACTACCGCCGATTACATGGTGGGCAGCGTGAACGCGCTGGCCGCTACCGGTGAGGCCGTCTGTCTCGACGCGGGCGGCACCCGCGTCGGCGGCTACGCCTACGGCGCGGGAAAGGTCATATGGGTGGTCGGCCGCAACAAGATCACCCCCACACTGGCCGAGGCCATCGACCGTGTGCGCACACACGTCTTTCCGCTGGAGGACCAGCGCATGCGCAGAGACATGGGCCAGCCGGCCTTCGCCGGAAAGCTCCTGCTGGTCGAACACGAACCGCTGCCCGACCGGATCAAGCTGATCCTCGTGGACGAGGACCTCGGCTACTGACGGCCTCCCCGCGCCGAACACCCCCACTCCGCCGGCGTGCGCCTCTCGAAGGGCCCTGCGGGGGCGTACCTGGACCGGTGCGCCCCCGCAGGGCCCTTCAACCCGTCGGATCACCGCGTCACTGTCCGGTGCTGAACGTGTCCGCCAGGCCGGAGGACGAGTGCTCCGCCGAATCGGACTCCAGTGCGGCCAGGATTTCGGCCTGCCTGGCTCGGTACCGGGCCACGTTGGCGAGCTTGACGTCCTCGTAGCCGCGAACCATGTCCGGCAGTTCGGCGAGTTCACGGACGAGCGGGTCGCCGGGCGCGATCCGCACCGCGCGGCTGATCGCCTCGCGGTATTCGGCGATGAGTGCGCGTTCCGTGCGGCGGACGGGGTGGTGGCCGAAGGGGTCCAGCCACTTGCCGCGGACCGTGCGCAGGGCGCGCAGCGCGCGGAACGCCGGGCGGAACCACGGGCCGAGCTTGATCTTTCTGTCGATGCCGAGCGCACGCAGGATGGGCGGGTGGAGGTGGTAGGTCGCTCGGGAGCCGACACCGAACTGCGCGTCGATCTCGGCCTGCAGACGCGGATCCAGGCTGAGCCGTGCGACCTCGTACTCGTCCTTGTAGGCCATGAGTTTGTACAGGTTCCGGGCGACCGCTTCGGCGACGTCGGGCGCCTCGCGGCGTATCTGTTCGACGAAGCGGGCGTACTGCGCGGCGTAGGCCTCGCTCTGGTACGCGACCAGGTCGGGAATCCGCAGGTCGAGCAGCCGCGCGAGTTCGCTACCGGGTTCAGCTGCGACCAGGGACCGAAGGCCCGGGGAACCGGCGGGCTCGGCGGCTTCGTTGGCCGGCGGCGTGGCGGACAGTTCCGCCAGCAGGCCTGCGGGATCGGCGACGGCCTGGCGGCCGCGCCGGAACGCCTGGAGATTGGCGGCCACCGCCGTGCCGTTGAGCTCGATGGCGCGCTCGATGCTCGCGGCCGTGATGCCGACGGCCCCGGCCTGGTAGGCGGCGCCCAGCTGGAGGATGTTGGCGAACTGGTCGTCGTCGAAGAACGCTTCGGCCAGTCCGCGCGCGTCGAGGTAGTACTGGTGCCGGGTCGCGGCGTCGATGGCGGTTCTGAGGGACGACGCGCTCGGGAACGAGACGTTCGGGTCGACGATCATGCTCCCGGTGGGGACCTCGGTGGTGGACACCACGGCGGTCGTCCGGGCCGCGTGGGCCACACGCAGGTTTTCCGGGTCGGCACCGACGAGGGAGTCGCAGACGAGGTAGAGGTCGCATTCGCCGGCCGCGAGTTTCGCCGCCTGCTCGACGGACGCCGAGGTGATCTTGAGGTCGGAGACGACGGCGCCGCCCTTCTGGGCCAGCCCCGTCTGGTCGAGGGTCCGAACCTGTCGGCCGTCCAGGAACGCGGCGGTGGCCAGGATCTGCGTGGTGGTGACCACGCCGGTGCCGCCGACGCCGGTGATCCGCACGGTGAAGTCGCCCGTGACGGCGGGGTCGGTGAAGGCGTCCGCCGCCAGCTCGGCGAAGACCCGGTGTGCGCGTCGGCCGGTGGGCGTCACCGTCATGAACGACGGACAGTCGCCGGCGAGGCAGGCGTGGTCGACGTTGCACGACGACTGGTGGATCGCGGTCTTGCGGCCGAACTCGGTCTCCACCGGCTGCACGGACAGACAGTTGGACTTGACGCCACAGTCACCGCAACCCTCGCAGACACGCTCGTTGATGAAGACCTTGGCGGTGGGGGCAGGTTCGAGGCCCCGGCGCCACTTGCGGCGCTTCTCCGTCGCGCACTCCTGCTCATGGATGAGCACGGTGACGCCCGGGACCTTCGCCAACTCCTCCTGGGTACTCAGCAGTTCGTCCCGGTGGCGGACCTCGACCCCCTTGACGGCCCTGATACGGCGGGGCGCGTCGCTGGTGATGACCACCTTCGCCGCGCCTTCGAGGAGCAGCAGTTCAGCGACCTTGTGCACCGGCAGACCGCCCACCGCGTCCTGTCCCCCGGTCATGGCGACCGCGGAGTTGTACAGGAGCTTGTAGGTGATGTTCACCCCGGCGGCGACGGCCGCCCGCACAGCCAGGCTGCCGGAGTGGGTGAAGGTGCCGTCGCCGATGTTCTGCACGAAGTGCTCGGCGTCGACGAAGGGCGCCATCCCGATCCACTGGGTGCCCTCGCCACCCATCTGGGTCAGCCCGATCACGTCGCCGACGGCTTCGGGTTCCATGAACAACGCCATGGTGTGGCAGCCGATACCGGCACCGACGACCGTCCCCTCGGGGACCTTGGTCGAGGAGTTGTGCGGACAGCCCGAGCAGAAGTAGGGGGTTCGGCTCAGCAGCGGGAGATCTATACGGCCTCGGGGGGCGGGGGCCGGGGCGAGCTCGGCGTAGTGCGCGAGCCGGGAGCGCAGGCCCCTGGCGACCTTGTCCGGGTCCAGCTCGCCGGACTCTTCGAAGAACTCCTTCCCCCGCACCACGGGGGCGTCATGACGGCCGTAGAGGACCTCCTTGACCGCGGACTCGATGAACGCCCGCTTCTCCTCGACCACCACGATCTCGTCCAGGCCGGCGGCGAACTCCCGGACGATCTGGGGTTCCAGTGGGTAGACCGCGCCGAGCTTCAGCAGCCGGATCCCGAACCGGCCGAGATCCTCCTCGCCGAGCCCGAGGCTGCTCAGGGCCTGCCGGACGTCCAGGTAGGTCTTGCCCGCCGCCACGATGCCCACCCGGGCACCGCTGCCGCTGCCGCTGATCCTGTTGAGCCCGCTCGCCCGGATGTACTCCATCGCGAGCGGCAGCCTGGTCCGGAACAGGCTCTCCTCCAGGCCGGCCAGCTCCTTGCCGAGCAGTCGGGCACTGGGCTGATGACGGTAGGCGGAGTCGGGCAGCTCCGGCGGCGCCCACTCGCTGCTGACCAGGGCCGTTCCGGCCGTGTCGGCCACGTTGGTGACCAGCTTCATCGAGGACCACAGGCCGCTCGCCCTGGAAAGCTCCACCGCGTGCAGGCCGAAGTCGACGATGTCCTGGACATCGGCGGGGTAGAGCACGGGGACCGCGAGATCGGCCAGGGCACGTTCCGACGCGCATGGGACGGTGGAGGACTTGGCGTTCGGATCGTCACCCACGAGGGCCACCGCGCCTCCGCGCGGATCCGCGCCGACCAGGTTGGCGTGGCGCAGGGCGTCGGTCGCCCGGTCCAGGCCCGGGGCCTTGCCGTACCAGAGCCCGGTCACACCATCGGTGCGCGCGCCGAGTCGTGCCGTCAGCTGGCTGCCCATCACCGAGGTCAGGCCCAGTTCCTCGTTCAGGCCGGGCTGATGCACGACCCGGTACTCGTCGAGAAGGCGACCGCGCCGCGCCAGCTCCAGGTCGAAGCCGCCCAGCGGGGACCCCTCATAGCCGGAGACGAACGCGGAGGTCTCCCTCCCCTTACGGCGATCATGCCGGGCCCGGTCGAGCAGGACGCGGACGAGAGCCTGGATGCCGGTGAGATAGACCTCTCCGTCTTCTTGCAGGTAACGATCTTCGAGTGTGAACGTGACCACTGCGGAACTTCCTCACGGGCGATGGCGAGCATGCTCGGCGCGCGCAGCGCCATCTGCTCGGCGGGGGTGTGGCCGAGGCGCGGCCGGAACGCGGCAGCCTCGTGGGCCAGATGCTTGTCTCTTGCCTGATCAGGCCAGGAAATGCGCGCGGCTGAGCAGGTTGGGCGAAAAGCCGCCGCGGTGCGGCAGCGCGCCGACGGTGGGCGGGGCTGCATGCACTTGCGGCCCCGCGGCTGAGCCGCATATCGGCACTGCGAGCGGAGCGCTCAGGCGGCCGCGTCGCCTTACGGCGCGAGTTCGGTGGTGAAATACGAGCTGAGGCGCGCATGGTTGGAGCGGTAGTTGCCGATGAAGGAGGCGATGCGCCAGCCGTCCGGAGTCCGGCGGCAGGTTCCCTGCCCCAGCACCCCGGAGACTTCGAAGCCGCCGTCCGGCCAGGCGTTGGTCTGAGTGCCCGACATCATCACCTGGGCGGAGTCCCCGTCGAGGTTCACCACGACGTTGGTCCACTGGTGCTGGCCCGTGATACCGGCCGCCTCACGCCAGTTGGTCTTCCTGCTGAGTCCGGTGTTCTCGCCCTGGTCCCAGTTGACGAAGACCGGAACACCGTCAATATGGGTCGCCAGACTGCAGTCGGACGTGATCATCGAAGGAACCGCGTCCCAGTCCCAGCGATCGATATGCGCGTGGAACCGGAGGACCAGCTCGGTCACTTCGGCGCGGTCGAGAAATGCGGAAAACCGTTCCCGCAGGTCCGCGGGCAGTTGGCCGACACCGTCGGAGGTAGTCAACGGTTTGCTCCTTCCGGGCAGAGATGTTCGCACCGAGCATGGAGCGCCGACGTGGTGGTAGGCACCGCCGACAGCGCCCATCACCACGTCGATGCGTAGTTACCCTACAAACGACTACTCTTCAAACGCAAGGGGATGATGCCGGACAAGGCCTGCTTCAGGAGCCCGCGCGCGGTCCTTTCCGGCGAGCCGTTGCCTGCCGTCCGGCCGTGTCGCCGCCGCGGCGGGGTCCGGCCGGCCGCAGCGGTTCCCGGGACGGTTCGACGGTGAAGGCCGACTGGTTCAGGCGCTGCAAAAGGGCCGCGGCACGTCCCGGCGTCCTGAAACGCTGGACCTCGGGATCAGTGGTGAGCACCTCCCGCGCCTCCCGCTCGACACCCAGCTTGCCGAGCACCAACTGCATGCTCAGCTCGTAGCGGACGAGTTCGGTGGCCACCAGCACGATCGCCGGATCGTCCGCGAAGACGCCCCAGGCCTCGTCCTCCACCAGGCCACCGATGACGACCTGCTCGTTGTCCATACCGACGATCAACAACCGACAGCCCAGACTGGCCAGCGCCTCCTCATCGTTCGTCGTCCGGTGCAACACCGTGTAACCGACCGGCTCCTCCGGCTCAACCAGACTGGAGTACACGGTCTCGACCCGGATTCCGTTGCCGGCCGCCCGCCGCAACATCGGTGCGAGTTCCGCGTACTCGGCCGGCCACGCGAACAGCAGCAGACTCTGCTGCGCCGCACCGATCAGATCCTCACACCGCTCGATCAACTGCTTACGGCCGCCCAGCGGATGCGTCAGATGCGTGGTCTGCTGCGTGGTCACATGCCGCAGCGAACGCTCCAGGCTGTCCAGCGAGGCCTCGGTCTCCCGGCGGACCCTGCTCAACAGCATGTTCGCCGGCATGGGTACGTAGGCGGTCGCGCCGCCCTCGCCCTTGACCTCGTACGCCGCGTTCCTCGCCGTGAGCTTGCCGAGAATCTCATACACCGTGCTGCGCGGGACTCCGGAGCGCTTGGCCACCTCATACCCGTTCAGCGCCTCACCCGCCGAGATCAGCGCGATATACGCCTTGGCCTCGTAACCGGACATACCAACGAACTGAAGCTGCGAGATGAGATCGTCCACACCGAACATCGTAGTCGTTAGCAAACACACGTCCAGCGCCATCGGCTCGGCCGGCTCGGTCAGCAACCCGGGGAAACCGCCCGGAGCAGATTTGAGACCGGGAATCCACGGATCGCCCTGCCGAACAGATGTATCCCGGCCGGGGCCGGCGCGATCCACAGCACAAACGCGTCGCTCTTCTGCCGTCGCTGCAGTTTCCCCTCGCGAGGCCAGTGGCGACCTCCGACCCCGCACACCGCCGGCTCCAGGCGGCACGGCCGAGAAGGTGGGGAGCTCACCCCACCGCCCGTCGGCGTGCATCAATCTGCCGCAGCCGCCTCGCCGCCGCCCTCACCACACCGCAATGAAGCGCAGCACTGGTCAGAGGGTGCGGCCGAACAGGTCCAGCAGGCCCGCCCAGTGGCGTTCGTCCGCCTCCTTGTTGTAGAGGGGTAGGAGGTCGCTTGAGCAGAAGCCGTGTTGGGCGTCGGCGTACATTTCGCTGCGGTGGCGGACGCCGGCCGCGGAGAGGACCGCGTTGAAGCGCTCGACCTCTTCGGGCGGGTTGATCGTGTCCTTGTCGCCGTTGGCGAAGAAGACCTCGCCCTTGATGTGCTCGGCAGCCAGGTGGGGGCTGTCCGGCGCGTCGGTGATCAGGTGGGAGCCGTGGATGATGGCCGCGGCGGCGACCCGGTCCGGGTAGGAACCCGCCGTACGCAGGCACAGCATGCCCCCGTTGCAGTAACCCGTGATGCCCACAGAGCCGCCGGTGGTGAACTCACTGACCTCCAGCCAGTCGAGCCAGGCGAGCGCGTCACGCATCGCGTCCTTCGGAGTCAGCGACTGTGCCACCGGCACGGCTCTGCCGACGACGTCCCAGAGGATGTCGTCGGTGACGACGTCGGGCATCTCCACGACGGGTGCCGGGCTGCTGCGGTAGAAGACGTTGGGTACCAGGACCGTGTAGCCGGCCGCCGCCAGGCGGTCCGCCATCTTCTGCATGCTTGGGCGCACGCCCATGATGTCCGTGTAGAAGAGGACGGCCGGGTGCGGGGCGTCGTCGTCGGGGCGCGCGAGGTACGCATCGGCGCCTCCGTCCTGGGTGGGCAGGATCAGGGTCGTTCCACGGACTGCGACTGGGGTCACGGCTAACTCCATTTTGTGCGAGAGCGGCCTGGTCGCGGTGGTGTCACTTCTGAGGGATGAACACCGGCGCAGCAGTAGCGGCGAAGACCGTCATCCGATGCTTGTGCCGCCTGGCGCGCGGGGCCTTGTGCCTCTGTGGGCGGTGAAAGTCACCGATTCGGCGCGCCGGTCACACCTGCTGTACAGGCAATACCAGACCTTAAGCGGACAGCCGTCCGCCAGGACTGACCGTATGGGACAGCCATCCCTCTGGCAAGGGGGAGTGAGCAGCCGATGTCGATGCCGTCCATCGAGAGAGGCATACCGACCAGTCCAGTCCCATGCGGTTCGCGGGATGGGGCTCCAACTCGCCTGGCACCCGGAAGGCGGGCCCTTGGTACTGCTCGGCGTCCGCCATGCACGGCGGAAGCAAGCGGACAGACGCCTGTCCGCTCGGCAGGGCTGACCACTCGGCCGTCGACCTCCGGATCATCAGCCCCGCCCGGGCGCCCCCGCGCGCAACCCGTCCATGACGATGCCCAGAAGCCGCGCACTCTGGGTTTGCCAGTCCCCGCGGAAATCGATCTGCCAGATGCCGGCGATGGCCAGGATGAAGTCGTCGGCGGTCACCCCCGGTCGAATGGTGCCCGCCTCATGGTTGGCGGCGAGCAGAGCTTCGAGCGCCTCGACCACCAGGGCGTAGCCCGGCTGGGCCGGGCCGGCCGTCGTGCCGACGATCTGCCGCATCGCGTCCGACAGGCCGACCTTGGCGATGCCGAAGCGAGCGAGCTGGTCCATCCATTCACGCAAGGCCTGATCGGGCGCCCGGGTCTTGAGCAGTTCCGTCGCGGTGTCGGTGAGCACCTGCACCTCGTGACGGTAGATCTCAAGGACGAGTGCCTCACGGTTGGGGAAGTTGCGATAGAACGTGCCCTGCCCGACCCCCGCCTTCTTGGCGATCAGGCTCAACGGGACTTCCACGTCGCGGGACAACTCGGCCAGCGCCACCTTCAGGATCCGTTCCCGATTGCGCTGCGCGTCCGGGCGCTGAGGCCCGTCGCTCCTGGATCGCACTTCCCTCTCCTTCCGGGGCTCACGCACCAACCCTTGATAGCCGGACAGCTGTCCGCTATGTTCTCGACTTGCGGACACCAGTCCGCCTGATGTTCACCATAGCGTCGGCCGCAGCGGAGCCGAATGACGGACGGCGTGCGACCGGTGTTCGGTCCCGCCGTCGAGGCACATCGAATGGACGCCCCCGCTCCTGGCGCCCGTCACGGTCAACGGCGTCGGCGGGTTCGGAAAACGCGGGCGCGGTGGCACTCCCCAAAGGTGTCTGTCACCCCCGACACCCTCTCCCCTCCCGTACTGATCGGGTCCTGTCCAGGGAGTAACCAAGTGTCCAGGGAGTAACCAAGTGCTTGATATTTCCCGAGAATTGGGTCGCTGGCTCGAAGAGGGCCGGGAGTTCGCGGTGGCGACCGTCGTCGGCGTCAGTGGCAGCGCGCCGCGCGGGCTCGGGGCCGCCCTCGCTGTGGACCGTAACGGCACGGCCATCGGATCTGTCTCCGGAGGCTGCGTCGAAGCAGCGGTCTATGACCTGTGCCGACAGGCCCTCGCCAGCGGCACAAGCCTCGTTGAACGGTTCGGGTACAGCGACGACGACGCCTTCGCCGTCGGACTCACCTGCGGCGGCATCCTCGACATCCTCATCACACCCGTCACCGCCACCACACCGGCCCGGGCCGTCCTCGAATCCGCCCTGAGCGCCATGAACCACGGTGAACCAGCAGCCCTCGCCCGGATCACCCGCGGCCCGGCCGACCTCCTCGGCGCGCCCCTGCTCGTCCACGCCGACGGCACCTACGAAGGCTCGTACGCAGACGACCGCCCCGAACTGGAGCAGGCCGCCGCCGCTCAGGCACACGCCCTTCTCCAGGCCGGGCGCACCGGCACGGTCGAACTCTCCGAAGACGGCTCCCACTGCCCCGGCGGCATCACCCTGCTCGTCGAGACACACGTCCCGCCACCGCGCATGATCGTGTTCGGCGCCATCGACTTCGCCGCCGCACTCGTCCGCGCCGGCAAGTTCCTCGGCTACCACGTCACCGTGTGCGACGCCCGCCCCGTCTTCGCCACCCGAGCCCGCTTCCCCGAGGCCGACGAGATCGTCGTCGACTGGCCCCACCGCTACCTGCGACACACCGAGACCGACCCGCGTACCGCCGTGTGCGTCCTCACCCACGACGCCAAATTCGACATCCCCCTCCTCCAGCAGGCCCTGCGCATGCCCGCCGCCTACATCGGCGCCATGGGCTCCCGCCGCACCCACACCGACCGCGAGCGCAGACTCCTCGAAGCCGGCCTGACCGAACAGGAACTGGCCCGGCTCCGCTCACCCATCGGCCTCGACCTCGGCGCCCACACCCCTGAAGAGACCGCCCTGTCCATCGCCGCCGAAATCATCGCCACCCGACACGGCGCCACCGGTGTTCCCCTCACCCACACCCAGACCCCCATCCACCACACCCCGGCACAGCCCGTGGCCGTGGACGCAGCCTGACGCCGAACCTCACCGGCCCAGCGCGCACCGAACCAAGCGCACATCAGCCGGTCACCTTGTGGCCGGGTGTGAGGTGGTGGTCGGGTCCCGCTGGGGCTCCGAGATCGTGAGGGTGCTCATGCCGCGCTCCCTAGGGTGTCGATGCCGATCGTGGTCGTGGTGCCGTAGTACTCCACCGCATCCCTGGTCACGTCCTTGAACGCCTCTTCCGGCGGCATCGTCCGCTGACCCGGCTCGAACAGCGGAATTCCGCGCCACGGCGCTTGATCCTCTGCAGCACGCCGTGGGACACGACCCTGTGGTGTCCGGCGAGTTGAGTCTCAGGAGGCCCTGGTCTCGATGTCGATCGCCACAAGTTCGGCGGTTCACCTGGTCGGCGTTTCCCCTTTGGCGCCGAGTCCACTGTCGAGGCTGTGCGCGTGACCCACGTCTCTGGACAGCCTGGGTTAACAATCACTAACCTCCCCGATGTTAATTAACGTTAACTAACACGCAGGACCGTGCTTCGATTCTCTTCGAGCGGGCCGCGCGAGGAGACACCATGAACGCCCATGCCACAGCGCGCCGTCTCACAACCGAGGCCGATCCGTTCTCGGAGGCGTTCCGGCGCAACCAGGCCAGTCATGCCGCAGAGGTCGCGGGGCTGCGGGCGCGGCTGGCCGAGACCGCCGAGGGCGGCGGCCGACGAGCCAGGGAAAGGCATGTCGCGCGTGGCAAGCTGCTGCCGCGCGACCGTGTGGAGAACCTGCTCGATCCCGGGTCACCGTTCCTGGAACTGGCGCCGCTGGCGGCGTGGGAGCTGTACGGCGGGGACGCGCCGGCCGCCGGAGTGGTCGCCGGGATCGGCCGCGTGGCCGGGCGCGAGTGCGTCGTCGTCGCCAACGACGCCACCGTCAAGGGCGGCACGTACTACCCGATGACGGTCAAGAAGCACCTTCGGGCCCAGGAAGTGGCGCTGGAGAACCGGCTGCCGTGCATCTACCTGGTGGACTCCGGCGGCGCCTACCTGCCCCGGCAGGACGAGGTCTTCCCCGACCGGGAGCACTTCGGGCGCATCTTCTACAACCAGGCGAACCTGTCGGCCCGCGGCATCCCGCAGATCTCGGCGGTGATGGGATCCTGCACGGCTGGCGGCGCGTACGTCCCGGCGATGAGCGACGAGACAGTGATCGTGCGCAATCAGGGCACGATCTTCCTGGGCGGTCCGCCGCTGGTGAAGGCCGCCACCGGAGAGGTGGTCACCGCGGAGGAACTGGGCGGCGGTGAGGTGCATGCCCGCGTCTCCGGCGTCGTGGACCATCTGGCCGAGGACGACGCGCACGCCCTGCGCATCGTCCGGGACATCGTGGCCACGTTCGGCCCGCGAGCGCCGCGCCCATGGGACGTCGCCCCCGTCGAGGAGCCTGTCGTGGACCCCGCCGAGCTCTACGGCGTCGTACCGGCGGACAACCGCACCCCGTTCGACATCCGGGAGGTCATCGCCCGCATCACCGACGGCTCGCGCTTCGCCGAGTTCAAGGCCGAGTACGGCCAGACCCTGGTCACCGGCTTCGCCCGCATCCACGGCCACCCGGTGGGCATCGTGGCGAACAACGGCATCCTCTTCGCCGAGTCCGCCCAGAAGGGCGCCCACTTCATCGAGCTGTGCGACCAGCGCGGCATACCCCTGCTGTTCCTGCAGAACATCAGCGGCTTCATGGTAGGCCGCGCCTACGAGAACGGCGGCATCGCCAAGCACGGCGCGAAGATGGTCACCGCGGTGGCCACCACCCGGGTGCCCAAGCTGACGGTCGTCGTCGGCGGATCGCACGGCGCGGGCAACTACTCGATGTGCGGCCGCGCCTACTCCCCCCGCTTCCTGTGGATGTGGCCGAACGCCAAGATCTCCGTCATGGGCGGCGAACAGGCCGCCACCGTCCTGGCGACAGTCAAGCGGGACCAGTTGGAGGCCCGCGGCGAGGAGTGGTCCGCCGAGGCCGAGGCGGAGTTCAGGCGCCCCATCCGCGAGCAGTACGAGCAGCAGGGCAGCGCCTACTACTCCACCGCGCGGCTGTGGGACGACGGGATCATCGACCCCCTCGACACCCGTCAGGTGCTCGGCCTGGCCCTGACCGCGTGCGCCAACGCCCCTCTGGCCGAACCGCAGTTCGGCGTCTTCCGCATGTGACCTCCCTCCCTCAGATCCGAGGAGTCTCCAGGTGTTCGACACCGTCCTGATCGCCAACCGTGGGGAAATCGCGGTACGGGTCATCCGCACGCTGCGTCGGCTCGGCATCCGCGCAGTCGCCGTCCACAGCACAGCGGACGCGAGGGCCCGGCACGTACTAGAAGCCGACACGGCGGTGGCCCTGCGCCCCGGCGGGCCCGCCGACGGCTACCTCGACATCCAGCAGATCGTGGACGCCGCCCGTCGTACCGGCGCGCAGGCGATCCACCCCGGCTACGGATTCCTCTCCGAGAACGCCGAATTCGCCAGGGCGGTCACCGACGCCGGACTCGCCTTCATCGGCCCGCCGACGGCCGCGATCGAGCTGATGGGCGACAAGATCCGCGCCAAGGACACCGTTCGCGCGTACGGGGTTCCCGTGGTGCCAGGCAGCAGCGGCAGCGGGCTGACGGACGACCAGCTCGCCGAGGCGGCCGCCGAGGTCGGCCTGCCGGTGCTGCTCAAGCCGTCGGCGGGCGGCGGCGGCAAGGGCATGCGGCTGGTCCGCGATACGGCCGCCCTGCTGGAGGAGATCGCCACTGCCCGGCGTACGGCGCGCGGCGCCTTCGGGGACGACACCCTGCTGGTGGAGCGCTGGATCGACCGTCCGCGCCACATCGAGATCCAGGTGCTGGCCGACGCGCACGGAACCGTGGTGCACCTGGGCGAGCGTGAGTGCAGCCTCCAACGCCGCCATCAGAAGATCGTCGAGGAGGCCCCCTCAGTGCTGCTCGACGAGGCCACTCGGGCGGCGATGGGCGCGGCGGCGGTCGAGGCCGCTCGCTCCTGCGGCTACGTCGGCGCGGGCACGGTGGAGTTCATCGTCTCCAGCGACCGCCCGGACGAGTACTTCTTCATGGAGATGAACACCCGGCTCCAGGTCGAGCACCCGGTGACCGAACTGGTGACCGGCCTGGACCTGGTCGAGTGGCAGGTGCGCATAGCCGCCGGCGAACCGCTGCCCTTCGGTCAGGAGCAGATCGGATTCGACGGCCATGCCATCGAGGTCCGGCTCTACGCCGAGGACGCCGAACGGGACTTCCTGCCCAGCGGCGGCCGGGTGCTGACTCTGCGGGAACCGGCGGGCGAGGGGGTGCGCGTCGACTCGGGGCTCGTCGAGGGTTACGAGGTCGGCAGCGCGTACGACCCCATGCTCGCCAAGGTCATCGCGCACGGCCCGGACCGGGCCACCGCGCTGCGCAGGCTGCGCGCCGCCCTCGACGACACCCGGGTGCACGGAGTGACCATCAACGCCGGATTCCTGCGTCGGCTGCTCGATGACGACGATGTGGTCGCCGGACGTGTGGACACCGGGTTGGTCGAGGCCCGGCTCGACTCACTGGTGCATGCTCCGGTGCCACCCGAGGTTCCACTGGCCGCGGCGCTCGCCGTCCAGCTTTCGATGGAGTCTGCCTCGGATCCGCAGGCGTGGGTGGATCCCTTCTCCGTGCCGTCCGGCTGGCGGATCGGCGGCCCGGCCTGGATCACGCACCGGTTCCTGGACGGCGACCGTGAGCCCATCGAGATTCGCGTCCGCCGTGCTCCCCGTGGACCGGCTGCTTATGAGGTGTCCTTCGAGGGCGACGCGGCTGCGCCGGCCGACCTGCGCACCAGCGGGACCGGCAAGGTGCTCCTGACCTGGGGCAGGGAGACGCGGGGGCTCGACCACACGGTGGAGACGACCCCGACCGGAGAGGTCGTGCACTGGCTCTCCCTCGGCGCCGACACCTGGCGGCTCCGGACCTTCGATCCGGTCGCCGCGGCCGGCGCCGCCGCCGGAGGGATCGCGGGCGGCGCACTCGCCGCCCCCATGCCCGGCACGGTCACACTCGTGAAGGCAGCCGTCGGAGACACCGTCACCGCGGGCCAGGTCGTCCTCGTCGTCGAGGCCATGAAGATGGAGCACGCCCTGACCGCGCCCTTCGACGGCACGGTCACCGAGCTGCGCGCCGCACCGGGCGCCACCGTGGCCCTGGACGAGGTCCTCGCGGTCATCGAACCCGCGAATCCACCGGCATGAGACCCACCGGCGAAGTTCGCCCACGGCCGGCACACCCACCCCCGGCGAACGCCCCGGCCGTCCGGCCCCCAGATGCTCCACCCACACCGTCATGACACAGAGGACGACATGGTGAACCACCGACTCACTGATGAGCACGAACAACTTCGCAGTACTGTCGCGGAGTTCGCCCGCGACGTGATCGCCCCCGTGATCGGCGACCACTACGAACGGCATGAATTCCCGTACAAGATCGTCCAGGAGATGGGCAAGCTCGGCCTGTTCGGGCTGCCGTTCCCTGAGGAGTACGGCGGCATGGGCGGCGACTACTTCGCCCTCGGCCTGGTCCTGGAGGAACTCGCCCGCGTCGACTCCTCCGTGGCCATCACTCTGGAGGCGGGCGTCTCGCTCGGTGCCATGCCCATCCACCTCTTCGGGACCCCTGAGCAGAAGGCCGAGTGGCTGCCCCGGCTCTGCGCCGGCGAGATCCTCGGCGCCTTCGGCCTCACCGAACCGGGCGGCGGCTCGGACGCCGGGGCGACCCGTACGACCGCCCGTCTGGACGAGAACACGCGTGAATGGGTCATCAACGGCAGCAAGTGCTTCATCACCAACTCCGGCACCGACATCACCGGACTGATCACCGTCACCGCGGTCACCGGCACCACAGAGAGTGGAGCCAAGGAGATCAGCGCGATCATCGTCCCCGCGGGCACCCCGGGCCTGACGGTGGCGGCACCGTACTCCAAGGTCGGCTGGAACTCCTCCGACACCCGGGAGCTGTCCTTCGCCGACGTCCGTGTTCCGGCGCAGAACCTGCTGGGCCAACGCGGCTGCGGCTACGCCCAGTTCCTGCGCATTCTCGACGAGGGCCGGATCGCCATCGCCGCGCTCGCCACCGGCCTGGCGCAGGGCTGCGTTGACGAGTCGCTGAAGTACGCCCGTGAGCGGGAGGCGTTCGGCCGTCCCATCGGCGCCAACCAGGCCATCCAGTTCAAGATCGCCGACATGGAGATGCGCGCACACACCGCGCGGCTGTCCTGGTACCACGCCGCCTCCAAGCTGGTCTCCGGTGAGCCCTTCAAGAAGGAGGCCGCGCTCGCCAAGCTCTACAGCTCCGAGATCGCCGTCGACAACGCCCGCGACGCCACCCAGATCCACGGCGGCTACGGCTTCATGAACGAGTACGCCGTCGCCCGTTTCTGGCGCGACTCCAAGATCCTGGAGATCGGCGAAGGGACCAGCGAGATCCAGCGGCTGCTCATCGCCCGGCAGCTCGGCCTCACCGAGTTGGAGGGGGCACGCTGATGGACAAGGTCATCGCATCGGCGTCCGAGGCGGTCGCGGCGGTTTTCGACGGTGCGTCGCTGGCCGTCGGTGGCTTCGGGCTCTGTGGCATTCCCTCGGCGCTGATCCAGGCACTGTTCGAGCAGGGCGCGAGGGACCTGGTGGTCGTATCGAACAACTGCGGAGTCGACGACTGGGGCTTGGGGCTGCTGCTCGAAGCCGGCCGCATCACTCGCGCCACCTCCTCCTACGTCGGCGAGAACAAGGAGTTCGCCCGCCAGTACCTCGCCGGCGAGATCGAACTGGAACTGGTCCCGCAGGGCACGCTCGCCGAGCGACTGCGTGCCGGCGGCTGCGGCATACCGGCGTTCTTCACCCCGGCCGGCGTCGGCACCCAGATCGCCGAAGGCGGGCTGCCCTGGCGCTACGACGGTGCGGGCGGCGTGACCGCGGCCTCCCCACCGAAAGAGGTGCGCGAATTCCACGGGACGGAATACGTGCTGGAGGAGGCGATCACCACCGACTTCGCCCTCGTCCGCGCTGTCCGCGGGGACCGGCACGGCAACCTCGTCTTCGCCCGGTCGGCCCGGAACTTCAACCCCCTTGCGGCGATGGCGGGACGGGTGACCGTCGCTGAGGTCGAGGAGCTCGTCGAGCCAGGCGAGCTCGACCCGGACACCGTCCATCTGCCGGGCGTCTTCGTGCAGTCGGTGGTTCCCCTCACCGCGGCCGAAGTGGACGAGAAGCGGATCGAAAAGGTGATCGTGCACCAGACGACGGGAGGGTGGGAGTAATGGCCTGGTCCAGGAACGAGATGGCCGCCCGGGCGGCCGCCGAGCTGACCGACGGATCGTATGTGAACCTCGGCATCGGACTGCCGACGCTGGTGCCCAACCATCTGCCGCCCGGCGTTCACGTGGTCCTGCAATCGGAGAACGGCATCCTGGGCGTCGGCCCGTATCCCACGGCCGACCGGGTCGATCCTGACCTGATCAACGCCGGCAAGGAGACCGTGACCGTACTGCCGGGCGCCTCCTTCTTCGACTCCGCCCTGTCCTTCGGCATGATCAGGGGCGGGCACATCGACGCGGCGATCCTCGGGGCCATGCAGGTCTCCGCCGTCGGCGACCTCGCCAACTGGACCATCCCCGGCAAGATGATCAAGGGCATGGGCGGGGCGATGGATCTCGTGCACGGCGCACGGAAGGTCGTCGTGCTGATGGAGCATTCGGCCAAGGACGGCACGCCGAAGGTCGTCCGGGAGTGCACGCTTCCCCTGACCGGCAAGCGGTGCGTGCAGCGCATCATCACCGACCTGGGAGTCATCGACGTCACCGAACACGGGCTGGTCCTCGCCGAGACCGCCCCTGGCGTCTCCGTCGAGGAGATCCGGAGCAGGACCGAGGCCGACCTGACGGTGAGGGAGCCGGTGACGATGTGACCAGGGCAGACATGACAGCGGGCCCGAGGCCCGGACCGACAGCACTTCCCAGCCTCTTCGGCGCCCGATTCACGCGCGATCCGCACCCTGTCCTGGAGGAACTGCGCCGCACAGCACCTGTCCACCACGACCCCGACACCGGTCTGTGGCTGGTGAGCCGGTACACGGATGTGCGACAGATCCTGCTGGACCCGGTGACGTATCTGCCAGACAACGCCCAGCACGCCGTCGCCCTGCTCTCCACGCCCGCGCTGAGGGCCCTCGCCCGGGCCCGCTTCTCGCTGCCGCCCGCTCTCGCCAACAACGGTGGTCCCAGCCATGCCGGACTGCGCCGTCTGGTCACCCGGTTCTTCAACGCCGACCGTGTGGCCGCGGCGGTACCGCTGGTCGAGGAGACGGCACGGGAGACGCTGGCCCGTCTACGGGATCGATACACGTCAGGTGCCCCCTGCGACCTCGCCACGGAGTACGCGAAGGTGCTGCCGTGCCGGGTGATGATGCGCCTGCTCGGCATCGCGGACGTGCCCGCCGCCACGCTGGTCGAGTGGAGCGACGCCGCGCTGGAGTTGTTCTACGGCCGACCGTCGGACGAACGGCAGGTCCACTTGGCCGAGTTGGTCGGTGACTTCCACCGATGGCTGACGGACCAGGTGGCCGGGGCAGCGCCGGCGGACGGCCTGGTCGGCGCGCTGCGCCGGCACCGCCTGCCGAGTGGCGAGCCGCTGGACGCCCCGACCGCCGTAGCCGTGTGCTTCTTCGTCTTCATCGCCGGCCAGTCCACCACCGGCCAGCTCATCTCCACGGTGCTGCGCCGGGCCTTGGAGGACCACCAGGTCTGGGCACGGGCCGCCACGGACCACGACTTCGCACAGGCGTGGGTCGAGGAGGTACTGCGCCGTGAACCTCCCGTCACCACTTGGCGAAGGGTTGCCGCACGGGAAGTCGAACTGTCCGGCGTGCGCGTGCCCGCGGGTGCACAGCTCCTGCTGATGCTGATGGGCACAGGTTCGGATCCCGAGATCTTCGACGAGCCGGACCGGATGTGCCCGTACCGGGCGAACATCCGCCACCACCTGTCCTTCGGCGCGGGCCGGCACCGCTGCCCAGGAGCGTCGCTGGCCCGCACCGAGCCGGCGGTAGCGCTCCGCACGGCCGCCGAGCTGATACCGGACGCGGTCCTCGCCGAGGAGACGGACCCGCCGATGCTCGGGCTCCTCTCCTTCCGCGCACCACTGCGCGTGCTGGTACGCCGCCCCTGACCCCGCCGTCGCCAGGCCCGAGCAGACTGGCTGTGGAGACGGGAGCAGGGCAGGGGGCGGGGGCGGGAACCCCAGAGCACCCGGATTCGATCATGTCGACTCCCAGGACAGCTCGGGTCAGGGCGGCCGACAGCGCCCGTCCGGCCAGTAGGGCCGCGACGTAGAGCTGAAGCCGACAAAGCCCTCACTGACATGACGAACCAACCCTATCCTGGTGTAATCACCACATTGGTGTGGGCATGGTTCCCGAGAACGGATGAGTGACCATGGGCGGTACTGCGTCACACCGGCTGAGGCCCGGGCCGATCGGGAGCCGACGTTGTCCTGGCTGAGTACGGCCGTGTCGGACGAACACGGCGTTCTCACGGAGTGGAGCACCGGCGCCGAGCGGCTGCTCGGATACTCCTCCGCAGAAGTCGTGGGGCACTCCGCAACCAACCTGCTCTCCGGGCGGTTGCCCGGAGAGGCCAGGCAAGCTCTGAGAACGCGCTCGTCGTGGAGCAGCGAGATCGAGCTGCGACACCGGAACGGCAGTAGTGTCACCGTGGAACTTCTGGCCGTTCCCACGACCGGGGATGACGGAACCCAAAGGTGGTCCCTGGTGGCTGCTCCGGGAGTCAAGCGCTGTCGACGTGAGGCCGAAGTCCTCACTGAGTGGGCATTCGAACAGTCGGTTTTCTCCACCGCGATATACGACGCGGATGGTCGGCTGCTTCGGATCAGTGACGCCGGTGCCAGAGTGATCGGCGTCAGGGAGGACGAGGTACGCGGGCTGCGTCTGACGGAATTCCTACCGGGTCCCCCCTATACCGAGGTCGAGGAGCTGATCTTCACTGCGCTGGGGGCCGGTGAGCCGGGGAAGAAGCAGATATTTGTGCGGGCACCGGGTGAATCCCGCCCCCATGCGTGGACCGTCTTCGTGTGGCCGCTCAAGGGGGCATCCGGTCCGGTACAGGGCGTGTGGGTCTGCTCGCTCGACATCACCAACGAGTACCAGGCGCGGGAGAGGCTCGCCCTGTTGGACAGGGCCGGCGCTCGGATCGGGACCACGCTGAACGTGGAACATACCGCCCGGGAGCTGGCCGAGGTCACCGTTCCAGAGTTCGCCGATGTCGCCTGTATCGATCTTCTGGAATCGGTGCTCCGCAGCGAGGAGCCGGCCGACGGCCCGCTTCCCGGCGACGTAATGCTGCGCCGGGTCGCGTGTGAGACCGGCATTGAAGGTGCCGTCCCGTCTGTCGTGACGCCAGGGCAGGTGCAGGCCTGCGCGGATGCCTCCCCTTCGCGTCGTTGCCTGGCTTCCGGCGCTCCTGTCCTGGTGAGACCGGGGGATGCAGATTTCGACGGCTGGGTCGCGCAACTCCCACCTTCGGTCGCGCAGGGCATCGACTCGTTGATGGCGGTGCCGCTGCACGCCCGCGGGCACCCCCTCGGCGTGGCCGTCTTCGCACGCCGGGGACGGCCGGACCCCTTCGCTGAGGACGACCTGCTCCTCGCCGGGGAACTGGTGGCCAGAGCGGCGGTCTGCGTGGACAACGCACGCCGTTACACACACGAGCGGGCAACAGCGGTCGCCCTCCAACGGAGTCTGCTGCCACACCGAATGCCCAGCCACGCAGCAGTGGAAGCCGCCAGTCGATATCTGCCCGCAGACTCCCGGGTCGGCGTCGGGGGTGACTGGTTCGACGTCATTCCCCTGTCCGGCGCCCGAGTCGCCCTGGTTGTCGGGGACGTCGTGGGGCACGGTATCCATGCTTCCGCGTCCATGGCGGGGTTGCGCACCGCGGTTCGTACGCTTGCCGACGTCGACCTCTCCCCCGACGAACTCCTCACCCAGCTGGACGACCTGGTCATCAGCCGGTCCGCAGACGCCGAGCTCGACAAAGGGGGCGACGTCTCAAGCGAGATCGGCGCCACCTGCCTGTACGCGGTGTATGACCCGATTTCCCGCCGCTGCAGCCTCGCCCGCGCCGGTCACCTGCAGCCGGCGGTCGTCAGCCCGGACGGCTCGGTCGACTTCCTCGACGTGCCCACCGGTCCCCCGCTGGGCCTGGGCGGTCTGCCGTTCGAGACCACCGAGCTGGAACTGCCGGAAGGAAGTCTGCTCGTCCTGTTCACCGACGGCTTGATCGAATCCTACGATCGAGACATCGATCTGGGACTCAACAGGCTGCGCCACGTCCTGGCAGGATCCACCGAGTCGCTGGAGACGATCTGTGACAACGTGCTGGACAACATGCTCATCGAGCGCCCCGTCGACGACGTCGCACTGCTCATCGCCCGCACCCGTGCCCTCAGCGCCGACCGGGTGGCCGTCTGGGAACTGCCCGCCGACCCTGCTGCCGTCGGCAAGGTCCGCAAGCAAGCAGCCGCCCAGCTGGTCGCATGGGGACTGGAAGAGGCTGTTTTCGTCATCGAGCTGGTCGTCAGTGAACTGGTCACCAACGCCATCCGGTACGGTTACGCGCCCATCGTGCTGCGGCTGATTCACGACCAGGCCCTCATATGCGAGGTGTCCGACGCCAGCACCACCTCCCCGCACCTGCGCCGGGCGCGCACCTTCGACGAGGGAGGACGCGGCCTGTTCCTGGTCGCCCAGCTCTCCCAGCGCTGGGGCACCCGCCACACCACAACAGGCAAGACGATCTGGGCCGAGTGCGCGCTGGAGAGCTCCCCCAAGTAGGGCGGGGGCTGTACGGAGATCTGCGCAGTCGGCCGTCGAGTCCCGACGGATGTCTTGTGGGTGAGGGTTCATGGTCTCAAGCAATCAAGGCGATCAGCCCGCATCGGCCGGAACGGCCCGGCCTCGCCGACGCTCCACATCTCGTGGTCTGCGACGACGGCTGGCCGCAGGAGCCGTCCGACGCCGCGGTCAAGCCGTTTTGCGGCGCCTGCGAGCGCCCGCACGCGGATCTGATGATCAAGAAGACACCAGATTTCCGTCCTTACGGGAGGCCCGGCTCGACCTGGGCCGGGCTCGACGAACCCGGCCAGCTCCGGAACGCCTTCAAAACCCTTTATGGAAGGGGCAAGTGGGGGAAGAGTGCGCGACTGTGGTCGAGGTCGGGCGAGACGAAGACGCCCTCTGCTTCGACGAGGTGCTGGGCAGGGTGCGTTTCGGTGGCGATAGATCCGTGGACGTAGGTCTTTCGGTTCTCGGTGCGGGTGATGCGGGCCTGGGCGCGCAGGGGCGTGTCAAGCGGGACGGGCCGCAGGTAGCGGGTGGTGAGGGCGACAGTCATCGACGGGCGTGCGTTGTGCAGGCAGACCAGGCCCATGAGTTCGTCGAGGAGCATGGCGCTCATGCCGCCATGCGCGTAACCCGGCGGACCCTCGTGTGCGAGGGAGAGGGTGCAGTGGCCGGTGACGGTGTCGGCGGTGGTTTCCACGCGGATGGGGGGAGCGAGGGGGTTGCCCTTGCCTGAGACGGGGTTGTAGAAGCGCCGGCCGGTGGCGAAGTCGTCGATGGCGGGGACACTCGCCCGCAGGCGCCGGGGGTCGACCAGCTGATCGGTGAGGCGGCGGGCGGCGTCGGCGACAAGGTGCAGCGTCTCGGTGGGGGCTTCGGCGCCGACTGCGGCATCGACGAGGGCGCGGAGCTCGTCGCCGAGCGCGGTGACGGCGCGTCGACGCTGCTGCAGGTCGTCTTCCAGGACGGTGGGGCCGGTGCCGCGCTGGGCCGGCTGTGGGGTTTCGGGGTTCATCGATTCTCGTTCTGTGCGGGGGGGGGCGGTGCGGCGCGGCCTGGTGCGCGCCTGTTGGCGGAGGCCCGGCTTGGCGCCGGGCTGCTGTGCCGGCGGCATGGGCACAGCAGCCGGGGGTGTCACCTGGCGCGGGTGTTCTCGACCCCGCCGTGGACGTGAAGCCTGTCGGCCTGGTGCCGACCGTGCTCTCAATTGTCCAAGAGGAAGATCGGCTTGTGGCCGGCGTGGTCGGAGGTCAGGATGTCGGGGATCTCGTCCCATTGATAGATCCCGCTGGTGACCAGTTCAGGGTGGAGCTTCCCGGCGGCCACGGCTTCCAGCGTGGGTGTCATATTGGGCCGGGCGTGTCCCTTGCCGTTGTGGAAGTGGACTCCGCGCTGGTACAGGGCCAGCAGGGGCAGCTGGACCTCGTCGAAGTAGATGCCGACGCTGTTGACGTAGCCCTCTGGCATGACCGACAGCAGGGCCTTGCGAAGTCGTTCGGGGTTGCAGCTGGCGTCCACGGCGAGATGGAAGTCCTTCTCTCGCTTGCCGTTGACGTCGTGGACCTCGGCGCCGAGCTGCTCGGCGACCTTCATCCGGACTGGGTCGTCGTCGTAGTACACGGTGCGGGCGCCGGCGCAGTGGACCGCGACGTCGACGCAGTACAGGCCGATGGAGCCGGTCCCGCCGAAGACCGCGATCTTCGGGTCGGTGATTCCGGCGACGGTCGGCATCACCGTCTCCCAGCCGAGGGCGAGGTTGTCGCCGATCGAGGCGAGGTGCACGGGGTCGATTCCGGCGGGCAGCTTGGCCAGGTTGAAGTCGGCGTAGGGGACGCGGATGAGTTCGTCGAAGGTCCCGCCCCAGGCCCCGTTCACGGGGAGCCCGTACTGGGCGTCACCGTGGAGGAGGCAGCGGGCGGTGTGGCCGAGCTTGCACTGTGCGCATGTGCCGCAGGCGATGTGCCAGGCGACGCCGACGACGTCGCCGACCGCGATGTCCGTGCAGTCGGGGCCGACCTCGACCACCGTGCCCACGCACTCGTGGCCGAGCGGGAACGGGCCGAATCCGGAGAACGGCGTCTTGTCTCCGATGACATGGTGGTCGAGGTCGCACGTCGTGGCCGCGAGCGGACGCACGAGGGCGTCCGCGCCCTCGACGAGGGTGGGGGCGTCGATCTCGTCGAAGCGCAGTTGCCCGGGGGCGACGAACATCAGGCTCTTCATAGGAAAACTCCTCGGTTGCGTGGGGGATCCAGGGCCGCACGGTGTGTCCGTCGGCCCGGTCCCGCGTGCGGTCAGATGGCGCCGGACTCCGGGGCGCCGACAGGGATCGCCTCCAGGAAGAGCGCGTCCGGGGGGCCGGCCAGTGCCTGCGCCAGGGCGACGCCGATCTCGCGCATCGCGGCGCCCTTCATGTGCGCGCCCAGTGCCTCCTGCGAGGCCCATTTCTCGATCATGACGAACTCGCCGGTGGTTCCCGCCTTGCGATGCAGCGCGTACTGCAGGCACCCGGGTTCGGCAAGCACCGCGGGTATGGCCGCCTTGAACGTCTTCTCGACCAGCTCTTCCTGGCCCGGCTTCGCGACCATCGTCGCCACCAGGACCACCGGCTCGGCCATGGGGTACACCTCTCTCGATATAACACTCGTCATAATCATGGCAGAAGTTGCGGGCCGCTGGTCACAGCGGCTGGTTGGATCTCAGTTCCTTGCGCAGGATCTTGCCCGCCGATGACTTGGGGATCGCGGCGACGAACTCGACGGCCCGCACCTTCTTGTAGGGCGCGACCTGCGCGGCGACGAACTCCATCACCCGCGCGGCGCTCAACGCGGGATCCGCAGCGACGACGAACGCCTTCGGTGTCTCCTCGCCCTCGGCGTCGGCCACGCCGATCACCGCGGCGTCGGTGATCTCCGGGTGGGTCAGCAGCAGCGCCTCCAGCTCGGCCGGCGCGACCTGGTAACCCTTGTACTTGATGAGCTCCTTGATGCGGTCGACGATGTACACGCATCCGGTGGCATCGACTCTCGCCAGATCCCCGGTGTGCAGGAACCCCTCGGCGTCGAGCGTCTCGGCGGTGGCCTGCGGATTGCCCAGGTAGCCCGCCATCACGTTCGGCCCGCGCACCCACAGCTCCCCGGGCTCGCTCAACCCGTCGGCGGGCACACCGATCTCGGCGCCGGTCGCGGGGGCGACGAGCTTGTTGACCGTGTTGGGCAACGGCCAGCCGGCAGCCTCGATCGGCGCGCGGCACCCAGCGACCCCCGCCCCGCCGTCGGCCACCGGCACGAGGTGGCTGACCGGGCTCAGCTCGGTCATGCCGTACCCCTGCACGACCGGCACCGACAACCGCCGGGCCACCGCCGCGCCCAACTCCTCGTCCAGCGGGGCCGCACCGCTGACGATCGCCCGCAGCGAGCTCAGGTCGTAGGAGTCGACCATCGGATGCTTGGCCAGGGCCACCGCGATCGGCGGCGCGATGAACAGGTAGGTGACCCGGTGGCGCTGGACGGCCTCCAAGAACGCCGACAGGTCGAACCGGGCCATGGTCACGACGCGGCCGCGTGCGGCCAGTGTCGAGTTCAGCAGCACCGACATGCCGTAGATGTGGAAGAACGGCAGGACCGCGAGCACCACGTCGTCGGAACGCAGGTCCAGGACCGGCGTGAGCTGCGCGATGTTGGCCGCCAGGTTGCGATGGGTCAGCATCACCCCCTTCGGTAGGCCGGTGGTGCCGGAGCTGTAGGGCAGTACGGCCACTCGCTCGGCCGGGTCGAACCGGTCAGGCGCGGGCGCCGGGCCGGACACGGGCGGGCGTTCGGCGTCCAGAATCAGGGTCGCGCCCGGGTGCAGCCCAGCCGCGCCCACCGCTTCGCCGGCCTTCGCGGCCAGGGACGTCACCGTCACCAGCGTCCGCGCCCCGGAGGCGGTCAGCTGCTTGGCGATCTCAGCCACAGTCGACAGCACGTTCACTGTGGTCACGGTGGCGCCGGCCCGCAGGATCCCGTGGAACGCAACCGCGAACGCCGGCACGTTCGGACACAGCAGCGCCACCGTGTCGGCGGGGCGGACGCCACGCGCCGCCAGCTCGGCGGCGAACTCGTCGACGCTCGTACGCAAGGACCCGTACGTCAGCATGTCACCGGACTCCGCGGAGACCAGCGCGACTCGGTCCAGGTCGGCGGGGCCCAGACCTGCGAACAGGTAGGCGTGCAGCCCCCGTTCAGGCAGCACCACATCGGCATGGGGACTTACGAAAGTCATCGGCGCACCTTCAATCCAGGGCCGCGAAAGCGGCCTTGACGTACTGGGTCGTGCGGTCGCTGCCGAGCAGCCCGGTGCCCATGTGGTTCATGACGTACGAGATCGCGGCCCGGCGTTCGGTGTCGATCACGACCACCGATCCGCCCCATCCGGTCCAGAAGCAGATCCGTCCTTCCGGGAGATACGGCACCGCCGGGGACGGCAGCCCGAACCCGATGCCGAAGCGCAGATGCATCCCGAGCACCAGGTCCGGTCCGTTGGTCTGCTGGCGGAAGATCAGGTCGATGGTCTGTGGCGACAGCAGGCGTACGTCGTCGAGCGTGCCGCCGCAGGCGATGACGGAGTGGATCCTGGCGAGCGACCGGGCGTTGCCGTGGCCGCTCGCCGCGCCGATCTCGGAGCGACGCCACTCGGGGCGCCATGACTCCTCGGCACCGCCGAGAGGGCCGGTGAAGGTCTTCATCGCCACACCGTTCGGATCGGCGCCGGCGAGATCGCTCGACCGGAACGGCGGCGGTACGACATCGGCGACCCTGCCGAACTCGGAGTCCGGCAGACCGATGTGGAAGTCGGCGCCGAGCGGGCCGGCGATCTCCTCGGCGACGAACCCGCCCAGAGTGCGCCCGTCGATCCGTCGGACCAACTCGCCCACCAGATGGCCGTAGTTGAGCAGGTGGTAACCGGACGCCGTGCCCGGGGGCCACCACGGCGCCTGCGCGGCCAGCCGGGCCGTCGACGCCGGCACATCGAGGACGTCCGCGACGGTCACAGGCCGGTCCCACCCCGAGACACCGGAGGTGTGCGACAGCAGGTGCCGGACCAGCACACCTGCCTTGCCGCGCGCGGCGAACTCCGGCCAGTACCGGGCCACCGGGGCATCGACGTCGAGCAGTCCCCGCTCCACCAGCAGCAGCGCCGCCAGGGAGGTGACCGTCTTCGTGCACGACCACACATTGGTGATCGTGTCGCGCCGCCACGGCGCCGTACGGTCCTGATCGGCCCATCCGCCCCACAGGTCGACCACCGACTCCCCGTCGACCATGACCGCGATCGAGGCGCCGAGTTCGTCGCCCGCGTCGAGGTTCCCGGACAGCCGCGCAGCCAGCTCCGCGAAACGCTCGTCGCACACTCCGTCCAGATCCGCCACGGTCAGCCTCCCAGCCGGACGTCATCGCCGACCGGGCGCACCGACGCGCGAGGCACGCCGTGCAGCTCGCGGCGGAGGTTCGCGCGCGCGATGTCGGCGGTGTCGAGCAGATAGGTCTGGTGCATCCGCCACGGGGTGCGGTGGCCCTGCCGGGGGAAGCTCTGGACGCCCCTTTGGACATAGCCGGACGCCAGCTCGATCATGGGCTGCTCCCGGACACCGGGCTCCGCGGGAGGGGTGACCGCGGCGAGGTCCGCGCGGCGCATGTGGTTGAGGACCCGGCACACCAGCCGCGCGGTGAGGTCCGCCCGCATCGTCCAGGACAGATTGACGTAGCCGAAGCACAGTGCGAGGTTCGGCACGTCGTTGAGCATGGCTCCGCGCCACAACATGTGACCCGCGGGGTCGACCGGTCGGCCCTCCACGCTCACGGCGATGTGGCCGAGCGCCAGCATGCGCAGTCCGGTCGCCGTCACGACGACGTCGGCCGGCAGGACCCGGCCCGATCGCAGGCGGATCCCCTCGGGGACGAAGCTGTCGATGTGATCGGTGACCACCTCGACGTCCTCGCGCCGGATCGCCTTGAACAGGTCCGCGTCGGCCGTGATGCATACCCTCTGGTCCCACGGCGCATAGGAAGGGGTGAAGTGCTCACGTGCCGCCTCCGGGCCGATCCGCCGGGCGGCGGCCTGGGTCAGCAGCGCCCGCGCCCGGTCCGGAAAGCGCCGGCAGTAGTGGTAGAAGCCGTTGGAGTAGGCGGCGTTGCGCGCCCGGATGACCCGGTGCGCCAGCCCGGCGGGCAGGAACCGCCGGATCCTGGCGGCGACGCGGTCGCGACGCGGCAGCACGCTGATCCAGGTCGGCGTGCGCTGGAGCATCGTCACCTTCGCCGCGTCGCGCGCCATCGCGGGCACGACCGTGATCGCGGTGGCGCCGCTGCCGATCACTACGACGTTCTTGCCGGCGTGGTCGAGCCCGTCGGGCCAGAACTGCGGGTGCACGACCGTACCCGCGAAGGACTCGACACCGGGAAACTGCGGTTCATGGCCGCGCTCGTAGTCGTAATAGCCGGTGCACAGGTAGAGGAAGGAGCACGTCACCGTCGACCGGACCGGCCCGTCCTCACCGCCGCGCTCGACGGTCACCGTCCAATGCGCCGTCTCCCCCGACCAGTCGGCCGCGACCACCTTCGTGTTGCAGTGCAGGTGCCGGTCGATGCCGAAGCGCCGCACGGTTCGGCGCAGGTAGTCGAGGATCTCTGGCCCGTCGGCCATGGAGTTCTCACCGGTCCACGGCTGGAACGGAAAACTCAGCGTGAAGATGTCGGAGTCGGCCCGGACGCCGGGGTACCGGAACAGATCCCACGTCCCGCCCAGGGACTCACGGGCCTCCAGCAGGGCGTACGACCGATCCGGACACTGCGACCGCACTCGGTACGCGGCGTCGATGCCGGAGATCCCGGCGCCGACGATCAGCACGTCCACGTGGCCGGGCAGCGGAGCGGGATGCGCGGAACTCGTCATGGCACCCGAGTATGGGAGCGCCCGCCACCGGATACTTAACTCTGTGCGACAAGTATTTACCTTTGCGCGACACCCGGTGGCTGGTGGGTGTCCCTGGCGTCACGGCGGACCTGCGTCGGTGTCCTGCCGAACCACCGGCGTGACGCGCGCGTGAGCGCCGCCTGCCCCGCGAGATCGACCAATGACGCGATCTGGGAGAACGGCATGCCCGTCGTCGTCAGCAACCTGTGCGCGGCGTGCTTGCGTACGTCGTCGACGATGCCCTGGAACGAGGTGCCCTCATCCGCCAGCCGCCGCTGCAGCATCCGGGGGTGCATGTGCAGCCACGTCGCGACCAGGTCGATCCGCACGGGAAACGTGCCCAGCGCGCGGCCGACCGCCGACCGCACCGAGGCGGCGACCCCCTCGCGCGGGTCCACGTAGTGCGACTCCAGGTACTCGACGACCATGTGCCGCAGTTCGGGATTGACCGGCGCGGACATCGGCTGGTCGAACAGCTTCGCCGGCACCCGCAGCAGGGCCTGGTCCGTGTTGAACCGCACCGGCGCGCCGAAGAACTCGGTGTACACCGACTCGTTCGCCAGCGGCGGGTGGGGCAGGTAGACCCCGAGCAGCTCGTATCCGCCGCTCATCGTGATGAGATTGCGGTGCAGCAGCCCCAGACCCGCATCCATCGACTGCGGCTCGAAGGGAACATCCGGATGCACCAGCCGGTACTCGACCGCGCCCACTCCCGCGTAGTGCTCGGGGTCGGGCCCACGAGACAGCCGCAGGCCCTGGTTGTGCACGAACAGGAAGCGTGACGCACAGTCGAGGCCGTCTCCGACCGTGTCGCAGTTGCCGACGGCCACGGCCAGCGGCCCGAGCATCGACATGTCCTGGGATGCCGCCAGGCGCAGACCGAAATCAGGACAGTTCAGCCTCGCGGTGGCGCTCCGCAGAATCCGCCCGGCCGTGACCGCCGGCAGCAACCCGTGATCGGAGTCCAGATCACCGGGGCGCACACCGAACTCGGCCAGCAGCCCTGCCCCGTCGCCTCCGAGATCGTCGACCAGCCGGTCGATGCCTCTGATCGCGGCAGCCCGGATCTGGATTCGCATGCGCTCGAAGGTATCGGCCGGCCGACACAACGGCGGCCCGGTGTCCGGCGACGGGGGACGCCTCGCCGACGAGCGTCCCCGAGAACTTGTTACCACCTGCCCACTCCCGCCTGGCATCACGTTGCCGCCGATACTCGGATTCGGGGCAGCCTGCGATCACTGCCCCGCGCTAGAATATGACAGTCGTTATAGTCGCGGGGAGGGGCACAGGCTTATGGCCAAAGATCCGGAACACGGCCCGGCGCGGGTCAAGATCGTGGCCGGAGCCGCCGACATGATCAGCCGACGCGGCCTGAGCGCCACGAGCATCCGGGAGATGGCCAAGCACGCCAAGGCGCCGCTCGGCTCGACGTACCACTACTTCCCGGGCGGCAAGCGGCAGTTGGCCACCGAAGCGGTCCGCTACACGGGTGAGCGGATCGCCCGCACTCTGCGCAAGGAACTCGCGGCAGGCCCGGCCGCAGGACTGCGCGCCTTCCTGGCCCTGTGGCGCAAGATCGTCGTCGACACCGACTTCCACGCCGGATGCCCCGTCCTGGCAGTGGCCATAGAGGAACCCCCCACTGACGAGGTGCCACCCGCCCTGGTGGCCGCGGCCGAGGTCTTCGACCAGTGGGAGAGCCTGCTCGCCGAGTCCCTGCACGAACACGGCGCCGACGCCGAACAGGCCGTGCAGGTCGCCACGCTCATCGTCGCGGCCGTCGAGGGCACCGTGGCCCTGTGCCGCGCCAAGCGCAGCACCGAACCCCTGGACCGCACGGCAACGCAACTCCAGACCCTCATCGCCGCCACGATCAAGGACTGAGGGGCCGTCGGCCGCCTCCCCGAGGCACGGCCGGGCACACCACCCGGCGAACGTGTTGCGCCTGGCCGGACGCTTCTCATGCGCCGAGCACGGCGCGGACGGCGGCAGCCTTCTCCTCGGTGAACACGCCGCCGTCGAGGAGGGAGAGGATGGACAAGACGCCGCCGCGCGAGCCCCAGCCGCCCTCGTCGATCACGCGGAAGTTTCCCCCACCAGCTCGGCAACGGTTCCGCCACACCACAGGCGTCGGCCATCGCGGCCAGGACGCGCTTGATGACCTCGCCGCGGGCCTCCTGCCGCCAGTCTCCGTCCATGACCGTCACGTCGATCACCATCGCGTCGGCGCCCGGACCGGCATCCGCCAGTGGGTTCACAGGCTTGTGACGGGTTGCCAGGTGAGGGCCGCTCACGGGCACTCCCACCCAGGCAGGGCCGACGCCTCGCCGACTCGACATCCAGACGACCGCAACCCTGCTGCCGATCGCCGGCGTCCGGCAGGGCAAACCGCAGCGAGGCCGAGCGTTCTGCTTCCACAGAAAGATCGAGCTCCTCGACGGCAGCCCTACGGACGCGCCGGGCACACCCTGCGCTGTCGGCGGATTCTGCTCAGACAGCTGCCGGATCGAGACGACCAGCGGTTACGGAAGCTTGGGAGCCCAAGGAGAAAGAACCGCTCATTCGGCCCGTGCCGCCTCTCCGTCGGATCGCCGCCCTTGCCGTGAAACTCGGGACAGCATGGCGGTGGACCAATTGCCGGACCGCAAGAGCTGCTGACGGACGCCGACCGGCAGGGCTTCGGCTCACCCCTTGGGGCCGACGACTCCCAGCTCCATCTCACCGATCTTCTCGATGTACGCGTGCAGCCGGTCGCCGGGGTTGATGGCGCCGACGCCCGGAGGGGAGCCGGTGGTCAGGAGGTCACCCGGGTGAAGGGTCATGACGCTGGAGGCGTAGGCGATCATCTGGTCGATCGGCACCTTCATCGTGCTGGTGTTCACCGACTGCCGGCTGAGGCCGTTGACATTCAGCGTGATGTCGAGCTGCTGGGGGTCGCCGATCTCGTCGGCGGTGACGAGCCACGGGCCGACGGGGCAGAAGGTGTCGTAGGACTTGCGGCGGGTGCGGTCGCCGTCACCGCGGACGGTGACGTCGATGAGGATGGTGTAGCCGAGGACGTGGTCGAGGGCTTGTGAGGCGTCGACGTTCCGTGCGGTCTTGCCGATCACCAGCGCGAGTTCGCACTCATGGTGGATGGCATTGGGCAGGTCGGGCAGCTCGATGTCACTGCCCGGCCCGATGATGCTGCTGGGCGCCTTCAGGAAGACATCGAAGGCGAGGAACCAGGCCGCGGATGCGCGTTGGGCGTCAGTGAGGATGGGGTCCATTTCCGCGAGATGTTCGTCGTAGTTCGCCGCGGCACACACGATCTTCGACGGATTCAACACGGGGGCGTCGAGGCGGACTTGTTCGATCGGGATGCGCGGGCCGGTCGCGGCCACCCGCTCCAGCGGTTCCCGGAGCTTTTCGAAATCGGCGCACAGGCGCAGCCAGTGATTCTGTGCGTAACCCGAGTCGAAGCCCGGCGCCACGGAAGTCACATCCACAATCTCGGAGTCTTCGACGACGCCGATTCGGCCGCCGTCGAACAGTGCAAGTTTCACAGGGTCTCCCGTCGTAGGTATCACCGTGGCCATTACACATGGCCGTGAATCGACTAACGACTATAGAGTCCCGCGAGGTCCAGGTCGAGGGCCCCCATCGCGTGACCATGCTCATTCGTCGGACATCGACCACAGCCCTGAAACCCACACCGCGCTTCGAGTCCGGCGCGCACGCCGTCGACGGAGGGCGCGTACCGCCACGAGGGGAAGCGACCCGCTCGTCACGTCAGTGATGGCCATCCAGGTCGGATGCCGAGGATGGCTCGACGAAGTGACGGTTTCCATCGACTGTCCTGGTCATGGAAAAAACGGATCACTGTCCGCCACCTGGGCACATGGATCGCTCACCCCTGCTCACCCTGCCCGCCCTACAGAGGCTTACATCCTCGAATGATGCATTCATCCCGATTTCCCGCCGCGCAGCACTTCCCGTCTCCTCGATGGGAAGGTAGTGTCCAGGCCAGCGGACAGTCGTCCGCTTGTGGGTGTCGATGAGGCGTGTCCGACTCGCGACCACGCACCACGCGACACCCTCGGTCTTGCCTTGCCGGGTAGTCGTTCGTATCCTAACTACGCACTGCTTGTCACATGTCCACGTGGAGGCCGCATGTCTGACGGTCGTTCGTTGTCCGGGCTGAAGGTGGTTGAGCTCGGGCACCTGATAGCAGGTCCCGTCTGCGGTCGCATGTTTGCCGATCACGGCGCGGACGTGATCAAGGTCGAGCCGCCGAACGGCGATCCGATGCGGCACTGGGGTCGGCTCTACAACGGGGTGGGACTGCACTGGTCCTATGTCGGCAGGGGCAAGAGTTCCGTTGTCATCAACCTGGCCACGGCAGAGGGCCAGGAGCAGCTGAAGCGACTCCTCGGCGATGCGGACGTCGTCATCGAGAACTTCCGCCCGGGGACCCTGGAGAAATGGGGTCTGGGCTGGGACGTGCTCCACGAGCTGAACCCCGCCCTGATCCTCATCCGGATCTCGGGGTTCGGGCAGACCGGCCCCTACAAACACCGTCCGGGCTTCGGCCTGATCGGTGAGGCGATGAGCGGCTTCCGGTACATGACCGCCGAACCCGGCCGGCCTCCCGTGCGGGTGGGCATCTCGATCGCCGACACGATGGCCGGCATCTACGGATTCGTCGGGGCGCAACTCGCCCTTCGGGTGCGGGACCGGACGGGCGCAGGCCAGATGGTCGACGTCGCGCTCTACGAGGCCATGTGGAGCCTGATGGAGTCGATCGCGGCGGAGTACGAGCTGATGGGCGTCGTCCGGGAACCGCAGGGATCCATCCTGCCGGGCATCGCGCCGTCGAACGTCTACCAGACATCCGACGGTGTATGGCTCGCGATCGGGGCCAACCAGGATGCGGTCTTCGAGCGATTCGCCCGCGCGGCCGGTCACGAGGAGTGGCTCCTTCCCGACTCCTACGCCACGCACAACGAACGGGCGCTTCGGCAGACCGAGCTCGATCAGGAAGTCGCCGAATGGGCGAGGTCACTCGACTCGCAAAAGGCGCTTTTGCTGCTGGATGAGGCCGGGGTTCCGGCGAGCCGTATCTACAACGCGGCCGATATCCACAGCGATGAACATTTCCGCGCCCGCGACATGATTCTGCGCGTCGCCGATCCCTCCCTTGACAGCGAAGAGGTGCCTATGCCGGGCATCGTTCCCAAACTCTCCGCCACTCCGGGAGCGGTGGAACGCGGCGCACCGAGACTCGGTGAGCACAACCATCTGCTCGACTGAGCACGTTCCCTTCGGCAATTCCAAGGGATTGGCAAAGACTCTGGTCGTTCACCGCACGGCCAGAAGACCGAAGAACACATTCAGTGAAGCAATGAAACGCAATGGAGCGTGAGCCGTGACCACAGAGATCAGCAAGGCATTCCTGGACCACGGAATCCGGTTCGACATTCCGAAGAACTCGGTCGGCCTCACAGGCCTGGACCACGTCGGAGTGGCGGTCCGCGACCCGCACAAGGCCGGCAAGTTCGTCGAGCAGGTCCTCGGCGGTGTCGAGGTCTACCGGGCAGGCTGGGACGCCGAGGACATCAGGCTGGGGCGCCCGCAGCACATCTTCTACCACGTCGGAACGACGCTGCTCGAGATCGCCAAGCCGAAGGACGACAAGTCCTACCCGGACCTCACCACGCTGGAACCCCAGCCGCACTGGGCGTTCGGCACGACCGCCGAGGGCCTGCTCCAGTTCGCCGACCACCTCAAGGACCAGGGCGTCCCGTTCGACGGCCCGCGCAGCCACCGCGGCATGTCGGCGGTCTCCATCTACTTCCGTGACCTCGACGGCAACAACCTCGAGGTCACGACGTGGGAGGAGGTCCCCGAGGACAAGGTCACCCCCATGGGTGGCCCCTTCGGGTTCCCGAACTGGCCGGAGCTCCTCCACAACTGGACCCCGCGCGACTAGGAGTCGGACATGCCTGAGCCGGTTGTCTCGATTCGCGAGGTCGCGCCACGCGACGGACTGCAGCTCGAGAAGCCACTCGACCGCGCCGACAAGGCGCGGGTGCTGGAGTCTCTCGTCGCGACCGGGGCCAAGCGCATCGAGGCCACCGCGTTCGTCTCGCCCCGGGCCGTTCCGAGCATGGCCGACGCGGAGTATGTCGCCGAACTCGTGACGCAGTGGCCCGGGATCGAGTGGTCGGCGCTGGTGGCCTCCGTCAGTGGTGCGGAGAGGGCGATCAGGGCCGGGTTCCGCACCATCGAGTACGTCGTCTCGGTGGCGGACGGGCACAGCCAGGCCAACGTGCGCCGTTCCACGGCCGAGTCGCTGGACCTCGTGGGTCGGATCACGGAACTCGTCCATGAGGCCGAAGGCCGTTGCGAGGTCATCCTCGCGACGGCCTGGGACTGCCCCTTCGACGGCAGGACCAGCGCCGGCCGCACGGTCGAACTGGCCGCCGGCGCGGTGGCCGCCGGCGCCGACGTCATCGGGCTGGGGGACACGGTCGGGACGGTCGTCCCGGGGCGGGTCACGAGCACGATCGACGCCGTACGGACTGCTGTCCCCGGGACACCTCTGGCGGTCCACATGCACAACACCCGAGGGACGGGCCTGGCCAGTGCCTGGGCGGCGATCGAGGCGGGCGTGTCCATGATCGACGCATCAGCCGGCGGTTTCGGCGGCTGCCCCTTCGCGCCGGGAGCGACCGGAAACATCGCCACCGAGGAACTGGTCTACCTCCTCGAAGACAGCGGCATGTCGACGGGCCTCGATCTCGACGCGGTCATGCGGTCGGCGCGCCTGCTCGAAGCCGTACTCGGTCACCCCGGAGAGAGTCAACTGCTGCGGGCAGGCGGCAGGTTGCAGACGCGGCCACCGATGCCTGCCAGTTAGGACGCTCCGCCTCACTCGGCTCACCATCGGTGGCCGCCCTGGCCGGAGTCGGCCCGCTCGCGCTCACCCCCTCCGGCGCGGCGGGCCGACTCCCAGACATCACCCTCGACGCTCTCGGTGCGTGCCCTTTCCACTGCCGCTGGCATCCAGGTCCGCACCATCCCCCGGGAGCGAGGACCTCTTCGAAGTTCGGCCCCATAGGGAGAAGTGATGACGCAGGACAGACACTTTGATCACGTCGTCGTGGGCGGCGGCGCAGCGGGCAGCGTGGTGGCAACGCGTCTCAGCGAGCGCGACGGAGCTCGTGTCCTGCTCCTGGAGGCCGGCCCCCTGGACACCACTCCCGCGGGTCACCTGATTCCGCCTCTGGGTGTGTTCCAGCTGCAGCGCGGTGAGTTCGACTGGTGCGACGAGACCGTTCCGCAGCCAGAACTCCACGGCCGGAAGGTTCCGATCTCCTCGGGGCGCGTCCTGGGCGGCGGCGGGGCGATCAACTTTCTGTCCTGGTGCCGCGGCACACGCGGGGACTACGACGGCTGGGCGGAACGCGGCATGAAGGGCTGGGGATGGGATGACCTTCTGCCCAGCTTCCGCCGCGCCGAGGACAACGAACTCGGCGACTCCGAGGCGCACGCCCGGGGCGGGCCCATCGCGGTGACCACCCCGCGTGACGTCAACCCCATGTCGCTGGCCTTCGTCACGGCCTGCCTGGAGTTCGGGCTCGACATCAACCGCGATTTCAACAGCGGCGACCTGGACGGCGCAGGCCTCGTCTACAGCAGTATCCGAAACGGCGAGCGCAGCAACGCACGCGACTACCTAGTCCCGGCCATGGACCGGGCCCAGCTCACGGTGCAGGTCGGTGCGGTGGTCCGGCGGGTGCTGCTCAACAGGCAGCGCGTCGTGGGTGTGCAGTATCTGGATCGCGCCGGTCGGCACCGGACCGTGTCGACGGCGTCGGTGGTGCTGTGCGCGGGGGCCCTGCGCTCTCCGCAGATCCTCATGCTGTCCGGGATCGGTCCGGCGCAGCACCTTGCCGATCTCGGCATCGAGGTGGCGGCAGACGTCCAGGGAGTCGGCGCCAACCTGCACGACCATCCGACAGTGCCGGTCACCTGGCCGGTCGTGCGGGGCCGTACCTGGAACGACGCACAGACCGAGGAGAACATCGCCACGTACGCCGAGCGCAGGCGCGGGCCGCTCGCGGTTCTGGCGGAGGTTGCGGCCTACCTTCGGTGCGGGGAGGTCTCCGGTGCACCGGACATCCAGGTGCTGCCCGCGGCGGTCGACTTCTCCGGCGGCAGTGAACGCTGGCTCACGTGCATGGTGAGCCTGCTGTCCCCGGTCAGCCGTGGGCAGTTGCGCCTGCGGTCCGTCGACCCGTCGGCGAAGCCTCTGATCGATCCGCGGTATCTGACCGAGTCGTCCGACCGGCAGACGCTGGTGGAGGGGATCCGCCGGCTCATGGAGATCGCGGCCGCGCCCGTGTTCCGCGTCTATGTCGGGGAACAGCCGCGCGATCTGGCTTCCGCGGCGGACTCCGGCGCGGTGCTCGACTTCGTCCGCCGAACCATGGTGTCCATCAACCACCCCGTCGGCACCTGCCGGGCAGGCACAGACAGCCTCTCTGTCGTCGACCCCGAGCTACGGGTGCACGGCGTCGACGGTCTGCGTGTCATCGACGCCTCCGTCATGCCCGACATCACCCGAGCCCCGACGCACGCGGCGGCGGTCGTGATCGGCGAACGGGGCAGCGAGCTCATGGCCCAGCACGCGTGACGGGCCCGCCCGTCGCGCCATTTGCACACCACTCAGCACAGCACGACTTCCCAGAAAGAAGGCCACGGAATGCCGAACCAGACCCCCGCGACGAGCAGCCTCGCACAGGACGTACGCCCCGGGCCCGACTCCTCCCTGACCGCGGACGACGTGCTGCGGGCGGCGGAGGACCTGGTGCCGCTGCTGCGTGAAGGAGCCGCTGCGACCGACGACTCCCGACGGATTTCCGGCGACACCTACCGGCGGCTGGAGGACGCCGGTTTCCTCCACATCCTCAAGCCCAAGAAGTACGAGGGGCTGGAGCTCACCGATCACGAGCACGCGATGGTGACTTTGACGCTGGCCCGCGGCTGTGCCTCCACCGCCTGGGTCTTCTCGGTCCTGAGTGCCGGCAACATCGCCCTGCTCGCCTTCCCCGAGGAGGTGCAGGACGAGGTCTGGGGGCCGGACCCGTACGCGACGCTCGCCGGAAACATCAACTTGAACCCGAAGGCCAAGGTGGAGCGGGTACAGGGCGGCTACCGGCTGAGCGGCCAGTGGGGGTTCTGCAGTGGCTCGGACTTCTCGAAGTGGCTGATGTTCAACGCGCCCGCGGGCGAGAACGGTGAGGGGCACATGTTCCTCGTCGACCAGAAGGAAGCCGTGGTGATCGACGACTGGTTCCCGACGGGCTTGCGGGGAACGGGCAGCCGCTCGATGGCGATCGAGGACGTGTTCGTGCCCGACCGCCGGATCCTGCCGATGCGTGAGATCCGCCCGCTGCTGGAGCAGCGGCGCGCACTGCACCCGACGTTCGACTCACTGTGGTCGTCCTGGCCCGCGGCTGGCCGGTTCCCGTTCGCGGCGGTCGCCGTCGGCGCCGCCCTGGGCGCGGCGGACCACTTCGCGGAGACGGCCGCGTCGGCGACCCGAGTCGCCAGCGCCGTGGGCGGCGTCGCCAAGCTCGCCGACCAGGAATACGTCGCGACCGAGTTCGCGGAGGCCGCGGGCGAGCTGGACATGGCGAGGACACTCGTCGACCAGCGCAGCCTGGAGGCTTCGCGGCGGGCCGCCGCCCACCAGCCCCCGACCCCCACGGAGCTGATGCGCGACACCCGCGACAACGCGCTCGTCACCCGTATCGCCCTCCGCAACGTCCAGCGGATCGCCTCCCTCGTCGGCGCCAAGAGCGGCAACCCCGCGCACCCGGTCTCCCTCGCCAAGCGGGACGTCGAGATGGCCTCGCACCACGTGACCCTCAACTGGCGCCGGGCCGCTATCGACTACATGGCCACCGCCGCGCAGGGCTGACCAGCCCCGCCCGGCACACCTCTTCACGATCAGCGAAACCGAAGGTAGCGACATGAACGCCCATTCCCCCCGCAGCGACGACCTGAGCGGCCACGGCGTGGCAGTGGCCGAGCCGAGCCCCGTACTGACCGCGGACGCCTTCAAGTTGGCGTTCCGCCTCTACCCGGGCGGGGTGTCGCTCATCACGGCCGACGCTGGCACCGGCCCCGTGGCACTGACCGCGACGTCGGTGTCACCGGTCAGCGCCGAGCCGCCCCTCATCATGTTCTCTCTCTCAGCCCTGTCCTCCAGCACACCCACCATCAGGGACGCCGACACGGTCGTCATCCACCTCCTCAACGCCGGCACCCTCGACCTGGCGCAGCTGGGAGCCACCAGCGGCATCGACCGGTTCGCCGACACGACGCGCTGGGCGCGGCTCGCGACCGGCGAAGCCGTCTTCACCGAGGCGCCGGTGTGGATCCGCGCCCGCGTCCACAGCCGTATGGAAGCCGGCGGCTCGACGGTGATCGTGGCCGAGGCCCTCGAATCCAGCGTCCGGTCGGAGTCGTTCGACGCGTTGGCCTCCAGCGACGGGCTCGTGTACGTCAACCGGGCCTGGCACCGCATCGGTTCGCACTCCCAGATCGACTGAACGCGGCACCCTGCTGAAGGAGTCGGGTATGCGCAAGCCACACCGTCGGATCAGGAACAAGCTGGAGGCGGGCGACCGGGCCTTCGGCATCAGGCTCCAGCTGCCGAGCCCGGACATCGCGGAGATCGCCGGGTACGCCGGTGCCGACTTCGTCTGGCTCGACGCCGAGCACGGCACGATGGACCTCGGGGACATCGGTGGGATCGTGCGCGCCGCCGATGCGTCCGGCATCGACGCGATCGTGCGCGTTCCCGACCACTCGGCGAGCTTCATCCAGCGCGTACTGGACACCGGCGCCGCCGGGATCATCGCGCCGCACGTCCGTACCGTTGGGGAGGCGGCCGCGATCGCCAAGGCGACGCGGTTCGGCCCGGCCGGCACCCGGGGAGCGTGCGCGTCCACCCGTGCGTTCGGTCATCACAGCCCGGACTGGACCGCCGATCGCCGGCGCGCCGACGAGGACGTCCTCGCCTTCGGGGTCGTCGAGGACGCCGAAGGCATGGACAACGTCGAGGCCATCGCCCGCGAGTCCGGCCTGGACGGGCTGCTGTTCGGCGCGTTCGATCTCGCCCAGGACCTGGGCCGCGAAGGCGACGTGACCCATCCCGACATCGACAAGCTGCACCAGCGCTTCCTCGCCGCCGTGCGGGCGGCAGGCACGGAGTACCTCGCCGTCCCCGGCTGGGGCTCCGGCGGCATCACCGCGCTCGCCGAACACGCCCGGCTGTTCAGCCTGTCCGGAGACAGGGCGGCGCTCGCCACCGCGTTCCGCACCGCACTTACCGAGGGAGAAGGGGCGCTTATGGCCTAAGCGCACTGCTCGTCTCTACGCGCCCACGAGAACGAGCACGGATATGAGCCGAAGGGCGCACCCGATGTGGAGCCGCCATGTCGTACATCTCGGTTTTCGTCATCTTTCAACCGGTCGCGTTTACCGGCTTCTGTCCTGACGTGAGAGAGAGCAGCGCATGACATCAACAACCAGCATGATCACGTTGAAGGTCAACGGTGAAAAACACGTCTTGCCCGTTGACCATCGCACGACCCTGCTCGACGCGCTGCGCGAGCGGTTGGACCTGACCGGGACCAAGAAGGGGTGCGACCAGGGTCAGTGCGGGGCGTGCACCGTCCTGCTCGACGGGCGGCGGGTGGTGTCCTGCCTGCAGCTCGCGATGGCGGCCGAGGACCGTGAGATCACCACGATCGAGGGGCTCGCGGAGGATGACCGGCTGCACCCGGTGCAGCAGGCGTTCCTCGATCTGGACGGATACCAGTGCGGTTACTGCACTCCGGGACAGATCTGCTCGGCTGTCGCGGTGCTCGCCGAGCATGCGGCGGGCTGGCCGAGCGCGGTGACCGGAGATGTGCGGCCGGAGGCGGGACAGCCGGAACTGACGGCGGAGGAAATACGGGAGCGAATGAGCGGCAACCTGTGCCGCTGCGGTGCGTACGTGGCGATCGTCGAGGCTGTCGCACGCGCGGCTGACGCCCCCGGCAAGGCATCTGCCGTGACAGCCCGGCCCGAGGGGGCGAGACGGTGAAGGAATTCCAGTACCAGCGCGCGGGAGATGTCCCGGGCGCTGTCGCGCTGCTCGCCGCCGACCCGGAAGCTCGCTTCCTGGGCGGTGGCACCAACCTCGTCGATCTCATGAAGTGCGGTGTCGAACGCCCCGCCCGGCTTGTCGACATCCGGCGGCTGCCCCTCGACCGGATCGAACCGTCCCGGGAAGGCGGGCTGCGGATCGGTGCGACTGTGACCAACAGCGATCTGGCTGCTCATGCTGAGGTCCGTAGCCGTTACCCGGCACTGGCACAGGCGGTGCTGGCCGGTGCCTCCGGGCAACTGCGCAACATGGCCACGGTCGGTGGCAACCTGCTCCAGCGCACGCGGTGCCCCTACTTCGCGGACCTGGCCAAGCCCTGCAACAAGCGTGCCCCGGGCAGCGGGTGTCCCGCCATCACGGGTGAACACCACAACCACGCGATCCTGGGCGCTTCAGACCATTGTGTCGCCACGCATCCCTCGGACATGGGTGTCGCGTTGACCGCTTTCGATGCGATCGTCCAGTACGAGACGGCCGAAGGGCCGGGCGAATTGCCGCTCACCGAGTTCTATCTCCCGGTCGGCGACAGCCCGCATCGGGAGACGGCTCTGCCACCAGGGGCACTGATCACCGGCGTGACGCTCCCGCCCGCCCGGGTGGCCGCCAACTCCCGTTACCGCAAGGTGCGCGAGCGGGCCTCGTACGCCTTCGCGATGGGCTCGATCGCCGCCGCGCTCGACGTTCGGGACGGCATCGTCCACGACGTGCGCCTGGCCTTCGGAGCAGTGGCATCGCGGCCGTGGCGTGCCCGGGCGGCCGAGCGGCTGCTGGTGGGCCGCCCGGCGGACGCCGAGGCCTTCGCCGCGGCAGCCGACGCCGAACTCGCCGCGGCGAGGCCGCTGGCCGGCAACGCGTACAAGGTGACGCTGATCCGCAACCTCGTGGTCTCCGAGCTCACCACCCTGGTCCAGGAGGGAACCCGATGACCGTCACCGCAGGAAAGGAAGCCACCCGCTCCGTCGGTACCGGGCTGACCCGTGTCGAAGGCCGGGAAAAGGTCACCGGAGCGGCCCGCTACGCGGCCGAAGTCCCCTTCCCCGACCTGGCCCACGGCTGGCTGGTGCTGTCCACCGCCGCTCGTGGCCGCATCCGTTCGGTGGAGACCGCTCCCGTTCTCGCAATGCCGGGTGTGCTGGAGGTCCTGCATCACGGTAACGCCCTGCCGGTGGACGCCGGCTTCGTCATTCCGCTCCTGGGCACCCCTCCGGACTCCCTCGTCGCTCTGTTCCAGGACGACCGGATTCCCTGCGCGGGCTGGCCGGCAGCGCTGGTCGTCGCCGAGACCTCCGAACAGGCCAGGGAAGCCGCCGAAGCCCTCGTGGTGCACTACGAGACCGAGCCCCACGACATCCTGCTCTCCGGCGATCGCCCGGATGCCGTCGCGCTGGACAGCCAGGTGACCGGGCCGGGAGTGACGCTGAAGGGAGACCTGGAGGCCGAACTCGCGGCGTCGAGCTTCGTCGTGGACGCGCAGTACACCACTCCGCAGGAGCACCACAACCCGATGGAGCCGCACGCGGCCGTGGCCCGCTGGCACGAGGGCACCCTTGAGGTCGTCGACGCCAACCAGGGCAGCGGCTACATCGCACAGCTCCTCGCGCAGCTGTTCTCCCTCGACCCGGCCACCGTGCGGGTACGCGCCGAGCACGTCGGCGGCGGCTTCGGCGGCAAGGGGCAAATCAGCGTGCACCAGGTCGCCGCCGTGATGGCCGCGACCAAGCTGGAACGCCCCGTCCGCGTGGTCCTCACCCGCCGCCAGGTGTTCGCGCTGACGGGCTACCGCAGCGCCACCGTCCAGCGGGTCCGGCTCGGCGCCGACGCCGACGGGCGACTGCGGGCACTGAGCCACCGCTGCCTCGCCATGACCTCGACCACGTACGACTTCGCCGAGCCCACCACCGCCGTGGCCCGGGTGATGTACGACGCGGACGCTCACCACACCTCCAACGAGATCGTCCGGCTCGACGTGCCGACCCCCTCGTTCATGCGCTCACCAGGCGAGACACCCGGGGCGTTCGCCCTGGAGTGCGCCATGGACGAACTCGCGGAGAAGAGCGGCATCGACCCGATCGAGCTGCGTATCCGCAACGAGCCCGAACGCGGCCCGGTGTCCGGGCTGCCGTTCAGCAGCCGCAATGTGGTCGCCTGCTTCCAAGAGGGAGCGCGCCGGTTCGGGTGGAGCGAGCGCGACCCCCGTCCCGGCATACGCCGCGACGGGCGCTGGCTGATCGGCACGGGCACCGCGGCGGCCACCCACCTCGTGATGTCCGTGCCGTCCACGGCAGCCGTGACCGCGGAACCGGACGGGACCTTCACCGTCCGCATCGGGGCGTCCGACATCGGCACCGGCGCCCGGACCACGCTCACGATGATCGCCGCCGAGGCCCTCGACGTCGTACCGGACCGGGTACGGATCCATATCGGGGACAGCTCGCTTCCCCCGGCGGTCATCGCGCTCGGTTCGACCGGGACGCGGTCCTGGGGCTGGGCGATCAAGATCGCGGTCGACGAGCTGCGGAACATGCTCATCCCCGGTATGACCATCCCGCCCGAGGGAATCACGGCCAGGTCGGACACCACCGCCGCCGTCGTCGGCCTCATGCAGAACGCGCCGAAGGAACGGCACACGTACGGAGCCCACTTCGCCGAGGCCGCGGTGGACACCACCACAGGCGAAGTGCGGGTGCGGCGCATGCTCGGCGTCTTCGCCGCCGGCCCGATCGTCAACCCCCTGACGGCCCGCTCCCAGCTCACCGGCGGCATGATCTGGGGCATCTCCATGGCCCTGCACGAAGAGGCGGTCCTGGACGAGGTCACGGGTGGGATCGTCGGAGCGGACCTCGCCAGCTATCACATCGCCGCACACGCCGACGTGCCCAAGGTGGAAGCGACGTGGGTGGAAGAACCGCCAGACCCTGACGACCCGGTCGGGCTCAAGGGCATCGGCGAACTCGGGAACGTGGGACCGGCCGCGGCGATCGCCAACGCCGTCTGGCACGCGACCGGTGTACGCCACCGTCACCTGCCCATCCGCCCCGACCGAGTGCTGTCCGCGCTCAGCGACACCGTACGAGGAAAGGCGACACGATGAACACCTCTGAGCAGTCTCCTGGTAAGGCGACGGACAACGCGCCTCCTCTCGTGTACGACTCGGATGTTGTGGTCGTCGGGGGAGGAATCGCCGGTCTTGCAGCAGCCTTTCGCCTTCATCAGCAGGGCTGGAGTGTGACTGTTCTCGAAGCGGCGGAGTCGGTCGGCGGAAGGATGTCCAGCATCGAGCGCGACGGATTCGTGCTCAACCGAGGGGCGACGATTCTGCCGGCATCCTTCACCAACATCCTTCAGTTGACCGAGGACTCCGGCCTCGGGAAACCGTTCAAGCCACTCGCTGTTACCGTGGGCATGCCGCGGGACGGACGTATGCGTTTTCTCGTCCGCCGGGGTGGTCTGGGTGGAGTCCTCGACCTTGTCGGGACCGATCTACTCTCGTTCCGCAGCAAAATGTTGATGCCTCGTCTCGCCGTGGACGTGCTGCGTTGGCGCCGCCGATTGGCAGGTGACAAGACCTACCAGGCGGCAGCAAGACTCGACAACGAGACCGTTGCCTCGTACGCGCTTCGCAGACTCAACCAAGAGATTCTCGACTACGTGCTGGATCCTTTCCTCCGCGCCCTCTACCTCGGGGAAACGGCCGACATGTCAGTCGTTGACCTCTTTCTCTCGCTGAGCAAGCTCGGCGGCGGGCCACTGGAATATCCGAGCGGCATCAATTTCCTGCCCGAACGGCTGGCATCCTTCGTCGATGTGCGCACCGGAGCCGTCGCCCGGGACGTCCGGCATGTCTCCGGCGGCGTTCGCACCGTATGGCGGGACAGCGATGGTGAGCACACGCTCACCACCCGCGGCGCCGTTCTCGCCATGAACGGACAGGACCTGCTGCCGGTCTACCGCGACCTGTCCGACCGGCAGCGCGAACTGATCGGCTCCGTGCGCCACAAGAGCGTGCTCAAGGGAATCTTCGCCCTGCGCCGCCTGCCGGCGGATGTACCGACCCTCATTCCCGTGCCACGCGCCGCCGGCCTCGGCCTGGCCATCACCGTGGTCGACTCCCACTCGATGCCCGATTCCGTTCCGCCGGGCAAGGCCGCGATCTCCGGTCACTGGGTGAGTGAACACAGCAAGGAAGTACTTGAACGCCCTGACGAAGAATTGCTTCCCGAAATGATTCGGGAGATGGAGAAGGTCATTCCTGGGCTTTCCGCGGAGTTGGAGTTCGCCCATATCGTACGGTGGGGTTTCGCGACGAACTCAAGATACCGCGGGTTCTACGACACGGTGGCAAATATTCGCCGCACTCTGGATCCGGACGATGTCATTCAGCTCGCCGGCGAGTACCTCGCGCTCTCCGGGACTGCCAACTCTGTTGAGAATGGTGAACGTGCGGCAGCCAACCTTGATGAACGTCTGCGTTCGCTGTACGGATCGCCGAAGAACCCTTCGAATCTGTAAATCGGTCTGGACCTGAAACAGAACGCGACGTCGGTAAGAGTGATCAAACGTGCCGAGTCGAAAGTCGTTCACAGATTGACTATGCGTCAGGAGCGGCTGTTTCCCATCGGCAGGAGAAGACAGACATGGCAAAGATGACCTTCCCCGAGTGGGCCCCGCAGCGGACCGGGTTCCCGACGAGCGACCGGGCCGCGCAGATCAGATTTCTGCTGCGTTTCGCGATTCTCGCGCCGTCGGGCCACAACGCCCAGCCGTGGAGATACGAGATCGATCACGAGTCCGGGTCACTGCTCATCAACCTCGAGTGGTCGCGGGTCCTGCGGGTGTCGGACCCGAACGACCGCATCACCTTCATGGCCCTGGGCACAACGGCCCGCAACTTCGTCCGTGCGGCCGAATGCTACGGGCTTGCTGCGGACGCGCAGATCGTCGGGGAGGGCACCGAGTCATACGTGAGGGTTACGCTCACCGACGCCCGGGATGACGCCGAGCCGTCGACCGACTGGATCGATGCCATCACGCGCAGGATCTCCAACCGATCCAACTTCTACAAAGAGGAACTGAGCGAGCCGCTGAAGGCCCGGCTCACGGACTTCGAGGTCGCGGGCGTCGAAGTCCGCACCTACACCTCGGCGGACGACAAGCGGGCCCTCGCGCACCTCACCTCGATCAGCTCAAAGAAGCTCATCAACTCGAAGACCTTCCGCGGCGAGCTCGCTCAGCACGTCCACCCGAACACGACGACGAAGCGCACGGGGATGCCGGCGTCGGGGCAGGGGATTCCTGGGCCCATTTCGCCTCTCGCGCCGTTCGTCGTGCGCCACGCGAAGATCGGAACCTGGTTCTCGATCAAGGACCGCAAACAGCTCACCGACGCGCCGATGATTGTCGTCCTCATCACCCCGGGCGACGCTCCGCACGACTGGATCCGGGCCGGCATGGCACACGAGGAGCTGTTCCTGAGAACGACATCCGAGCGGCTCGCGCTCGACACCTTCGCAGCCGCGACGTGCGACGACGACTCGCGGGCGAGGCTGGCAAAGCGTCTGGAGGTGGACGGCTACCCCCAGATCCTGGTCAGGACCGGACGTGCGAAGAAGCAGAACAGGCCCCACACCCCGCGGCTCCGCATCGATGACGTCTTCACAGAGGCTCCCGCCGTGTAGAGAGCCGGCGAGTCTGCTCAGCCAAGCTCAGACACAGCCATCGGGTACCTCTCTGTGCTGCGTGGGTGAACGTTGCCGGGGCGGCGATCGCCGCCCCGGCATGGCGCATCAACTGGGCCGGGTGGCGGCGAGGTCGTTGAGGGCGCCGTTCACGACGTACCAGGAGACATTGAGGGTGTCGCGGTCGGGTGTGTGGGCTTCGCGGAATTCGCGGTGGGGGTGGACGAAGTTGCGGTAGTCCCGCAGGGCGTGGCTGAAGTTCGTCACGTCCGCGTCGATCCAGCGTGCCTTGTAGCAGATGTCGATCAGTTCTCCGAGGTTCATGTTGTTGGGGCCTTTCCTGCCGAGCAGGGTGGCGTCGCGTTCCTGGACCGCGGTGAGCAGGACGCCTTCGAGGAGGCTGCCGAGCATGATGACGGCGGCAACGTGGGCGCCGTTGGCGAAGCAGGTGCGGGCCTCGTCCAGCCGACGCCCGAGCAGGGCGGCCATGCGCTGGTCGGCGATGATGTCGGCCATGGTGGCCTTGAGTTCGACCGGGGCGTGCTGGCCGGGGTGGGCGAGTGCGGGGTCGCAGGGCACGAGGCGTGGTCGGCCGCCGGGGTTCTCGAGACGGAGACCTTCGTGGACGAGGAAGGTGTTGACGGCCGCGAGGACCTTGGGGAGCTGGTCGGGTTCGTCGTAGTACTCGCGGGCGTCGGCCAGGCGGAGCAGAACCTTCTCCAGTTCGCTGGGCTGTGTGCGGCGTTCCAGGAGGCGGTCGAGCGTCCACTCGGCGCGGGATTCCCCGTCGATATCCGGTACGTCGCGCCAGCCGGCGTTCTGCAGGAAGTGGGCGATCTCGAAGGCTCTGCGGTAGAAGAGGTGGTCGTCGCCGCAGATGACGCGGGCGAGTTCCTTGAGGGTGTTGGTGTCGAGCGGGGCCGACATGGCCCCCTGGGTCTGTGTCATGCGGAGACCTCCAGGCCGTCGTCGCCGTCCGTGTCGTTGTCGTCCATGCCTGTTGCGTCCTGCTCGGCGGAGGCGTCCGCTTCGTCGGCCTCGGTGTCGTCGGTTGCGTCCGGAAGGGCGAGTGGCGCCCAAGGAGCGCTGGTCGTGGGTGCGGCCGGGGTGGAGGAGTAGTCGGCCGGGCGGATGTCCAGGCGGTCGAGTTCGTCCCACAGGCCGTTCAGTGCCTCTTCCGGGTCGAAGCGGAACTCGCTCTCCCGTACGCGCCAGAAGCGCCAGCCCACGCGGCGCAGTTCGCGGTCGCGCTGATGGTCGCGGTCGATCTGCTCGCGTGTGGTGTGGTGGAAGTACTCCCCGTCGCACTCCACGGCGAGTCGTCCGCGGGCGCCGACGACGACCAGGTCGATGCTCTTGGTGCCGGCGGGGTACTGGGGTAGGACGTGGTAGCCGCGTTCCTTGATCTGCAGGTAGACCTGCTGCTCGAACAGGGACTGGAACGGCTGGGTGGGCACGTCGGGGCGGACCGGGCCGATGTCATGGGCGGCGGCGAGTGCCGCGGGCGGGTTGTCCATGTAGGTGAGGAGGTTGAGTCGCAGGTCGTTCGTCCTGAGGCGGTCGTGCGGCACGGAGTGGAAGAGCCACATCTGGTCCTGGGCCCGGCTGGCGGCGACGTTGTAGGCCTGCTGTTCGGGGCGGGAACCGCCGGCGATACGCGGTGGGTCGGTGACGACCATCGACAGCAGGATGACGTGCCGTTCGTCGCCCTGGAACGATGCGGCGTTGCCGACCCGGATGCGGTGGTGTTCGCGGGCGGTCGGCGAGATCCGCTTCTCGATCAGGTTCTGCAGGTATTTGGTCTGCCCGAATCCCTGCAGCACGATCACGCCAATGGTCTTGTCCTGGTAGGCCGCATCGGTCGTCATCCGTTCCAGGGTCTCGACGATGGCTTCGGCTTCCTTGGGGTTGTGGATGCGTCCTTCCCTGCCGACGGTCGCGGCGTCCTCGACGAAGGTGGTGCGCAGGGGTTCGAGGCGTTCGCCGCCGTACTGGCGCAGGGGCAGCAGCTTGTTGTCGTAGAAGGTGCTGGACGACCAGTTGATGATCTCCGGGACGCAGCGGAAGTGCTCATCGAGCCGGATCACCTCGGGAAAGAAGGTGGTCAGCAGGCCGTAGAGGTTGGTGTGCGGCATGTACAGCTCGCGCAGGCCGGTGGGCATGTCGGGCAGGTGGGCCGCGAGTTTGTCGCGGATCGCCTGGTGGCGGCCCTTGCCAGAGAGCGGAGGGGCGCACTGTTTGTCGTCGCCGACGACAATCACCCGCGGAGCCAGCCACAGCAGGAACAGGGCGTCCATGCCGGCCTGGCTCGCCTCGTCGACGATCACGACGTCGAACGAGTGGCGCTGGGCCTGGATCATCTCGGCGACCTGAGCGATCGGCATGACCCAGGCGGGCACCGCGCCCTGCGCCACGGTCATCCGTTCGCGGGCGGCGGCCCGGAAGTGCCCGGCACTTCGTCCCTTGCCGCGTCCGACGGACGCCATGTGGGTGCGGTATGCCTGAAGGGCCGACTTCTGTTCCTGTGTCATGTTCTGGCGGCAGTGCAACCGGCCCCAGGCCGCGGCGAGTTCACCGGTCACCTCCTCCAGGCGTGTTTCCTGTTCGGTCAGCTGGGCATCGAGCTTGTGTTCCAGGCCGGGCGTACGTCGTACGGTGATGAACTGGGCGGCCTTGCCCCAGGCCCAGGCGCGTTCCAGCGCCGCCAGGCGGTGATCCCACGCGGGATCGTGGGCCTCGTCCAGCAGACGACCTGCCAGAAGCGGGTGCGCGGCGCGCAGCGTGTTGAGGAGCTGGGCGCACTGCCGTCGGTTCGCGTCCTGCCGGTGCGCCAATTCCAAGGCCTCGACAGCCTTGGCGTAGGCATCGAGGTCCTGGTCGCGCAGGGCCGTGACGAGCGCCCGGGCCTCTTCTGATGGATGCTCGCCAGCTGGCGTGGCGCTCAGGTCCGCGTCCCAGCGGGCGAGTTGGGCGAGCGCGTCGTCGGCGGCGCGGCGCCCGGACAGCGCGGTCATCGCGAGCACCAGGTCCTGCCACGTCTCCCGGGTGGTGAGCAGCAGGCGCACACCATGCCGGACCAGGAGCGCGTCGACGTTCTCGCGCGCCCGGGCGAATGCGGCGATGTGCTGCAACTGGGCCGTACGGCCGTCGAGTTCGGCGAGCTGCACCTCGATGTCGGCGTCGGGGAGCGGGGCTCCGGCCTGCTGCCAGCGCACGGCCACCGCGTCCAGCGCGATATGGGCGCGCAACCGGGCCAGAACGTGGTCGAGGTCCTCGACCGTGCGTGGGGCGCGGCCGTCGATGGTGCACAGGGTGAGGATCTCGTGGGCGTTCTTCTGCGCGCGCGAGGCCAGAGGCTGCATCCGTTCACGCACGGGGCGACCGCCCTTGGCCTCCAGGTGATCGCGTAACGCCTGGCCGGTGGTGACCATGCGCCCGGCTTGGTCAGCGTCCAGGTCCTGCGGCAGGCGGATGGGCCGCAGCCCGGACGCTTCCATGGAGCGCCGGGCTGCGGAGATCTCCGTGGTGGTGGCGGCGACGCGGTCCCACAGGGCGAGGTCGGTGCGAGCCAGGCGCTGGGTGAGTGCGCGGGTGATCCAGGAGTCGTTGCCCCAGCGGGTGGTGTCAGCGGTGAGACCGAGGTGGTGCAGGGATGTGGCGGCACTCTCCAGGAGGAGAGTGACCTCGTCGGTGATCTCAGGGGCGAGCGTGGCGAGTTCATTGCGCAGCTTCACCGTCTGCGGCGTAAGCCCATCGTCGGTGAGGCGGCTTGCGGCGAACGTGTTTGCCACCTCGTGCGCGGAAGGCACCTGCTCCAGCGCGGGCAGCGCGCCGCCGGACCGCGGTTCGCCCGCGCCGTCGCGCAGCAACAGCATTAGTTCCTGAGCCTGTTCGGCGGTGAGGGGCGGTGCGGTCGTGGCGCCCTCGGGCAGTGCTCCGATCCAGCCGTTCGCCTCTGCCTGGTCCTGGACCCGTTGCACGATCTGGGCGAGTGTCCCGTCGTAGCCGGGGGCGACAGCGCGGTGCCGGTACTCCTCCTCCCGCAGTGAGAGCACCTGTTCGGTGAGGGTGTTGATCCGGCCGCGGGTGTCCAGGCGCAACCTGCTGAGCCGCTCGATCTCGCCGTGCAGCGTCTCGGTGTCGGCGCCGGCCACCTGTTCGGTGAGCGCGGTGACGGTGCGGTCCAGCTCACTCGTGCCGTCCTGACGGGTGGAACTCAGCAGCAGCACGCACAGGTCACGAACGGCGGGCGGCAGCTTGTCGCGCAGCACCGTCAAGGGCTGGTCCCTCGCGCTGGTCACCAGGACGCGCTGGCCCTGCGCGAGCAGTGCGGACAGCAGATTGGCGATCGTGTGCGTCTTGCCCGTGCCCGGCGGACCCTGCACTACGACCCCGGTCTCCTTCTCCAGGCGCCGTAGCACGCTGCGTTGCTGTTCGTTCGTCTTGCCGGGGAAGAGCGGGTCGTCCCCGAACAGCGGGGCCCGGTCCATCCCGCGACCGTCCCACGCCGCACGCTCGGCCGGGTCGGGGTTCATCACCATCTGGGCGAGCCCGAGCGGCGCGTGTCCCTCAGCCACGATGGCGTCGGCGATCTGGCTGTACACGCGCAGCAGAGCGTTGAGGTTCCGGGGCCGCAGCACCAGGGCCGGGGCATACGTCAGGCGTGCTGCGGGCTCCGGCGCCTGCGGCGGTTGCCAGCGTGCGCTGAAGGCGATGCGCTGCTCGGTGGCCCGCTCCTGCCACTGCGACAGCAGCTCCAGCGCGTCAGGGTGCAACGGGTGCGTCGACCGTGCGGCGATCTCCTCCGCCAGAGCCGCGCCCCGCTCCCGTACCCAGCCGTCACCGGTGTCCAGAAAGTCCTGGTCCTCCAGACGCAGAGCGCCCTCCGCGGACAGCCGCACGGTCACCCGTGCCGTACGGCGGTCCACGGATGTCTCGAGCCGCTGGGTGAGCAGATGCCGGTGCACCGTGTCCGCGTCCGGCTGGCTCCACGTCAACAGGCCGACCGCAAGCACCAGTTCGGTCCGGTCGTCCTCCAGGGCCAGCCGCTGGTGCCAGGCGTAGACCTTGTCGTACAGCGCGCGCAGCGGACGCTCGCGCCGCTCCCGCTCGGCCCACTTGCGCCACCGGTCCAGCCAGGGCCCGTACGCCCGCTGCACCTCGCCGGCCTCGTCGCGCGACACGGTGGCGCCGTCGTCCTCCGCCGTGGCGCCGCTGAGGACCGGCAGGTGACTGCGCCCCGGTCCGTGCTCGGCCAATGGCGGGTCGATCCCGTCCGCGTCCATGCACAGCAGCGGGTCGACCCATCCGTCGAGTACCTCAGGCAACTCTGGCGGCGTGGACTGCGATACGTGGTCCAGCCGAAGGATCATTCCGTCGTCGCGCGGCGTGGGCCTGCTCACCTGCTCAGGCAGGTCGGCCAGCCACAGCCGCTCCCGCTCCCGCTCCCGGCTCCGGTCGTCGCGCTGCCGTTGATGGCTGCTGTGCACCATGTCCCGCAGGAAGTTCACAAGGCCGGTGGTCTGTGCGACGACATCGGGGTGGGCGGCGTGGCGTCGTTCAGCGTTCACTCTTCTCCTCCCGGTCGCTGACGAACGTTCCAGGATGAGGGGCGCCCCGGCATGCGATGACGCGCTTCGATGAAGATGGCCTGATCGCCTCCACGGAAGGGATGTGGGCGGCAAAGAGCAGGCGTGCCACATCAGTTCGAGAAGGTGGTTGCGGCACCAGGTTGAAGCGCTTCGATCGTGGCGAGCAGGGTGTATCGCCTGTGTGCTGCCGCCGGGACTCTCGTTCAAGGCGCTTGGCGTGAAATCGGCTGATTCCCGGAACAGTGGGTACAGGACGCCCGCCCGTCTGACGGCGGTCATGACAAGGGGCTCTGATCAATAGTTCCGGCGGCGATATGGGTGCGCGGCTGGCTGAACGAACTGTTCACAGCCGAGTACTTCACTGACCGGTTATCCCGGCCGACGGGCGGCTTGACCTGTCGCCGGCCCGTCTCACGATGGTCTCGGTGCTGCTACGCAGTACGCGGAGAACCCCACCGGCCGGCAGGCCGCCGAGTCCGTGCGATGCCGACTGGACCGGAAGTACCGCCTCAGCCTGAAGCTGGATGCCCCGGGCTCCGACTGCTCGCTGCTCGGCGACTTCCGGCGACCGCATGGCCGAGGGGGACCGCGCCGCCCCGGCTGCTTGCCGTGATAGTTGACCGCCTCGCGTCCGCGGACCTGCTCAAGCGGCACGCTCGGCTACGTACCGATGCACTCACTTGCTCGCCGCGGTCCGTCGACTCAACCGCGGCGAACTGGTCGCCGAAATCCTGCGGTTGACCCCGGGTGAACTCGCGGCGTAAGCCGAGGCCTGGTTTGCCGAGCTCATCACGCCACGGTGGGCCGACCGCGACGGCCTGCCGGTCCGCTTCGACCGGCTGCCTCGAATGGGGTGGACCCTCACCCCGCAGCACCGCTCCCCCGTGGCCTGAGCGCGTCACAGACGAGGTCGAGCAGGCGATCGACCTGCTCCCTGGGGGCGTCGGCCGCGATGGCGAAAAAGACGCCGACGAGCATCGCGGTGACGTCGTCGGGGTCGACGTCCGGCCGGAGGACGCCGGCCGCGGCGCCCCGCTCCAGGAACTCGGCGATCGCCGCGGTGACGCGCTCCCGCGAGGGAGGTGCGATACGTCCGGCAGCGAACCCTGCCCGCAGTGTTTCCATCATCCCGTGCTTGGTGGCAACAAAGGTGGCATAGCGGCCCATCCAGGCCCGGAACGCGACATCGGCAGGGTGCTGTGCCAGCAGGGCGGGGACGCTCGCCGCGACCCCTTCCAGTTCAGTGGCATAGACGGCGTCGACGAGGCTTTCGCGGGTGGGGAAGTGGCGATACAGGGTCCCGATCCCCACTCCGGCTTGGCGGGCGATGGCCTCCAGGGCAACGGGACCGTCACCTGCCGCGAAAGCGGCCTGGGCGGTGGCGATGAGCTTTTCGCGGTTGCGCTGCGCATCGCGGCGGGTCGGCCGACCGCCGGCATCGGACGTTCCGCCCGACTTGCGGGCCGGTGACGCTTCGGACGGACTCAAAACGGAGGCTCCTCCGGTAGTGCTACGGTGAACGTAACGGAGGCTCCTCCGCTTTCTTCATTTTCCCATGAGAGCAGGTAGTCATGACGTCCGCAGGCACCCCCTCCTCCGAAGCCGCTCCTGCCGGGGCCTCGCGCCCCGGTGGCATTGGTTCGCTGGCCGGTCGTACCGTGTCGCGCGTCGGGTATGGCGCGATGCAGCTGGCGCGTCTACAGGGCGACCGCAGCGCCGCCGTCGCCCTCGTGCGCCAGGCGATCGACCTCGGCGTCGACCACGTGGACACTGCCCAGTTCTACGGCAACGGCTTTGTCAACGACGTACTCCGCGAAGCGCTTCACGGTCAGGACGACGTCCTGATCGTGAGCAAGGTCGGCGCCACCGCCGACCCCGACGGCCCGGTGCCGGTGCGTCTGGCGCAGCGGCCCGAGGAGCTGCGGGCCGAGATCGAGAGCGAGCTCGCCACGCTCCAGCGGGAGCAGATCCCGGTGGTGAACCTCCGTCGCGTGGATGGGGGTCACACGGGGGTCCCCGTCCCGGACGACCAGATCGTCGACCTCGACGACCAGCTCGCGGAAATGATCGCGTTGCGCGAGGAGGGCAAGATAGGTGCGATCGGGCTAAGCAGCGTGACGCTGGACGTTCTGCGCCGCGGCCTGCCCGCGGGCATCGTCTGTGTGCAGAACCCCTACAGCCTCGTGTCGCGCGAGGACGAGGACATGGCACAGTTCTGCGCGGACGAGGAGATCGCCTGGGTGCCGTACTTCCCCCTCGGCGGCGCGTTCCCGGGTCGACCGAAGGTGACCGACGAGCCGGCTGTGCTCGCCGCGGCCGAGAAGCTGGGGTGCGCCCCGGCGCAGGTCGGCCTGGCCTGGCTGCTGCACCGATCCCCCAACGTACTGCTCATCCCGGGCACCACCGACACCAGCCATCTCGTAGCGAACCTGGCGGCGGGCGCGATCACCCTGGACGAGGAGACTCTCGCCGCCCTCGACGCAATCCCGACACGCCCGGCCGCCGCGCCGGGCCACTGACGCAGCACCGGTTCCACCACGCCACCGCCACTCGATCCGCCGCCGGCCATTCCGGTCGGACACCAAGAGGGACCGCGCTCAGGACGAGCCGTCGAGCAGGCGCTTGGGGTGCATGCCGTCGACCATCCCGAGGAAGGGCGGATGGATGCTGTAGCCGAGCATCCGGCGGATGTCCTCGGTCACCGCTCGCACAGTGTCCCTGGTGGTGGAAAGGGTGAACGCCTCCTGCGGCCTGAGCCATGGCTCACAGTACTGGGCCGTGACGGCCAGTCGAGCGCGGTCGGAGGCGTTGGCGCCGCCTCCGTGCCACAGAGTGCCGACGAAGAAGACGCATGAGCCGGGTGACATAACGGCCTTCACTCGGGCGTCGCCGTCCTCCGGCCGACGGTCACCCCAGAGCTGGCTTCCCGGCAGGACCACGGTGGCTCCGTTGTCCTCCGTGAAGGCGTCGATCGCCCACACCGTGGCCGCGCTCAGCGGCGGCCGGGGACGGGGAATGGGGTACATGCCGTCGTCGGGGTGCAGAAGTTGGGGGTTCTCCCCGGGGAGGATATTGATGACCTGGAGCTGTGAGAGCAGGTAGTTCGGCATGAGCAGCCGGTCCAGAAGGGCCAGCACGCGCGGATGGTCGACCAGCCGGTCACAGGCCCGGGTCTTGTCGAGGGCGCTGTAGAGGCGCTGGGTCAGCCGGCCCTCGAAGGTGTTGCGGCCGGTCCTGTCCAGCAGAGGCGTCACGGCCGCCCGAATGTCCTGGCACTCCGCTTCGGTGAGCAGGTTGTCCAGGATGACGTAGCCGTCCCGTCGCAGGGCGGCGAAGTCGGCGTCGACCACGGCTTCAGGGACTGCGGTTCCACTGCTTTCCGTCGCCTTGTGCCGCCGAGCCAGGTCGGCGTGCAGGCCGTCGAGCGAGTCGATGGTGCCCACAGGGCTGTGGCCGGGTTCGGGCAGGTGGGGCGAGTGAGACATGGTGTCGTGCTCCTCGATGGGGAGGGCGGCTCAGCCGGGTCCACAAGCCCCAGGGGGCTGACCCGTTACGCCTGACGGTTGTAGTTGTCATGAACCAAACATGTCCTGCAGCCCGCACCGAGTGCGCCCGCCCGAGGTCACACCCCCAGGGCCATCTACGCCCGGTCCGAGCTCATGCGCATGATCTCGATGTCGACCCTGCCGAGCCTGCGTTCCTCGACCATTCCGTCTCGACGGGCTCACGACACCGAGCAAAGCGGACAACTGTCCACTACCAGAAACGATACCCGGCCCCTCGCTCGAACGGCAAGCGCACCCTCGCGCGAGAAGCTCAATTCCTTCACTCTTGCCAACCGGACAGTCGTCCGGTACGTTCTCCCCAGCTACCGGACGACTGTCCGCTTAGCTTCATCCGTGACGTCCAGGCCAGCGGACGGCGCCCCAAGGCAGCGCCGCCGCAAGCGACGTCCCCCTCCCCCGCCAACGTCCCCAGACAACGGAGTTCCACCATGCATCTGCCTCGCCGAACCGTCCTGACGGGGGCAGCCGCCGCGGCCGCCGCCCTCTCGTCATCACCGGCGATCGCGGCACCCTCCAGGAGTCGGCACACCGGCCCGGCGCACCTGTCGAACACCCGCATCCTGCTGCGCAACGGTCATGTGATCGACACCGAGCCTCAGCCGGTCGCCCACGCCGGTACCGACGTCCTGATCGAGAGAGGCCGGATCACCGCCGTCGGCCGCAACCTCCGCGCGGGCGGCGCCACCGTCATCGACGCCACCGACCGGATCGTGCTTCCGGGCTTCGTCGACACCCACCGCCACGTGTGGCTGTCGGCGCTGCGCACCTCGACCGTGGGCCTCGACCTCAACGCCTACCTCGGCGTCCTGGGCCAGTACGGCCCGCGGCTGCGCCCCCAGGACATGTACAACGCGACCCTGGCCGGCCTGCTGGAGAGCCTCAACTCCGGGGTCACCACCCAGCTCGACTACAACCACGGCCTGTACTCGCCCGACCATGCCGACGCGGCCCTCGACGCAATGCAGGCGGCAGGTCTGCGCGCGGTGTTCGCCTACGGCGCCCCGATCGGACCGGCCGCCGACCTCGCGGATGTCCGCAGGGTCCGCACCAAGCGCCTGTCTGACGACAAGGCACTCGTCACCATGGCCTACGGTCCGCTCGGCCCTTCCTTCACACCGATCCAGACGGTGATCGAGGAATGGCGTATGGCGGACGAACTGGGCCTCCCCCTGACCTTCCACGTCAGCGCCGGCCCCGTCACGCAGACGCCCATCGCCGCACTGAAGGAGCGCGGTCTGCTGCGCCCCAACACGCTCTACGTGCACGGCAATTCGCTCTCCGACAGCGAGATCAAGCTGATCAGCGACTCGGGCGGCAAGGCCGCCGCCGCGCCCAGCTCTGAGGCCGGGATGCGCGTCGGCGCGCCCGTCTCCAGCCGCTTCCAGCGCCTCGGTGTCACCGCTGGCCTCGGCGTCGACGCGGTGTCCTCCGTCCCCGGCGACATGTTCTCCCTCATGCGGGCGGCGCTGCTCGCCAGCCAGGTCACCGACGACGCCCCGCTGACCGCCAAGGACGTCCTGCGGATGGCCACGATCGACGGCGCCTCCGCGCTGGGGCTCGACGACCGGATCGGTTCGCTGCGCCCCGGCAAGCAGGCCGATGTCGTCCTGCTCCGCCTGGAGGACCTCGACATGCTCACCGCCGAACGCGATCCGATCGCGGCCGTGGTCCAGTCGGCGAACCCGCAGAACGTGGACACGGTCATCGTCGCGGGACGGGTGATGAAGTCCGCGGGTCGGCTGCTCCACGCCGACCTCCGCCGCACCGCCCGGGCCCTGCGCTCCACGGCGGCCACGATCAGCGGCAACTGACCCTGCCTCCGACTGTTGGCCGCCCCCGAAACGGGACGTCGATCGCCGGCGTCGACGCTCTGATGCCCCTCCGCATCAGAGCGCGGGCCGGTCGCTCTGCGAGCCCGAAGCCGTGATGTTCCCCCCACGACCTCGGGCTCGGGCCTGCCCGGCGTGTCAGGCGTTCTTCTCGGAGACCCCGGCAGAGTCGAAGGTGGCCATGTCACGCAGGGCACGGACCGCCGCCTGGACGAGGGGCAAGGCCAACAAGGCGCCGGTGCCTTCGCCGAGCCTCAGCCCCAAGTCGACCAGGGGATGCAGGTGGAGATGCCGCAGGGCGATGGCGTGCCCCGGCTCGACCGAGCGGTGTCCCGCCACACAGACGTCCAGGGCGGCCGGAGACAATGCCGCCGCGACCAGCGCCGCCGCCGCGGCGATCACACCGTCCAGGATCACCGGGACCCGGTGCGCGGCGGCGGCCAGTACGAACCCGGCGAGCGCGGCGTGTTCCAGACCGCCGACCGCCGACACCACGCCGATGGGGTCGCGAGGGTCCGGCTGATGCCGTGCGAGAGCCGTGCTCACCACCTGTGCCTTGCGCCGACGGGTCGGCTCGTCGACGCCCGCTCCATGGCCGGTGACCTCGTCCGGGTCGGCACCGGTGAAGGCGGCGATGAGCGCCGCAGACGCCGTGGTGTTGGCGATGCCCATGTCGCCGGTCAGCAGGCAACGGCTGCCACGGTCCACGAGTTCGTCGGCGACGCCGATGCCGACCTCGATGGCGCGGACGGCCTCCTGTCTGGTCATCGCGGGCCCAAGGGTCATGTCCGCGGTCCCACCCCGGATCCTGCGGTGCAGCAGTCCGTCCGACGCGCCCTCCCCATCTGGCACCGGAGTCGCCACGCCCACGTCCACCACGACCACCTCGGCTCCGAACTGCGCGGCGAAAGCGTTCACGGCACCGCCCGAGGCCAGGAAGTTGTTGACCATCTGAGCCGTCACCTCCTGCGGCCAGGCGCTGACGCCCTGGGCGTGGACACCGTGGTCGGCGGCGAAGACGGCGACTGCGGCGGGCTCGGGCATCGGCGGCGGGCAGACGCCGGCCAGGCCCGACAGTCGTATCGACACGTCCTCCAGGAATCCCAGCGACCCGGGCGGCTTGGACAGCCTGTTCTGCCGGTCACGGGCCGCGGCGAGGGCGCCGGGGTCCGCGGGGGTAATGGCGGCCAGTGTGCTGTCGAGCAGCAGGCCTTCGGCCAGGGACGACGAAGAGACCGGCTCGAAGCCGGGTGCGGGCATCACGAAGGAACACCTTCCGATGTCGGCGGTTTTCCACGCCACCGTGACGGACCGTGCCTGGGCGGGAGGTGCCTGGCCGCGGGACGGGCGGAATATCCTGGCTCCCGGATCTCGGTACGCGGCCGTACGACCTGGTGTCCGACGCCGACTCCCGGCCTTCCCAGCGGTCGGCTCACGCCGGTTGCCAGTGGCCATGCGCGGGAGGCGGCTCCCCGGTTACAGTGGCGGGCCCGCCCCGGAGTTGGGCCGTTCCGCCCGCACCGGAGTTCCTCCGCATCCGTCCCGCGCATCGTGCCATACGCCTGCTGCCGGTCAGCAGGCGGGGACCGGCCAACAACAGGTCCTGGATCTCCTCCGCGTCCCAGACGTCGGCAGGGTCAAATTGCGGCTCGGAGCCGGCGCCGATCGTCTGCTCGGCCCAGACGGTCTTTTGGTGGAACCGGCTGCCTCCGCGCCTGGCGAGTCGGGCCACCAGGAACAGGTCTCGCCCTCCGCGGTGACAGCGACCTCACTCGCCGCACGTCCTACGACACCTTCTGCCCCGTTGGCCCCTGGCTCGTCACCGCCGATGGCGTCAGCGAGTTCCAGCGACGGTGAACACCGGCACGATGAAGGTCCCGATCGACCAGATGATCACCTACGCCTCCAGCGTGATGCCCCTGCGACCAGGTGACCTGTCACGACCGATGCCCCCTCCGGGCGGCGCCCCCAGCGGCTGACCGGGGCTGCTGCGGGCTCACCACGTAACACGCGACCGGTGCGCGACCAGGCCCTGCGGACCGTCTCCGTTCCCCTCCTGGAGCGTTTCCGCTTCGGAGGGATCGACCGGTGTCTGCTCATGAGCCAGCAGGGGCAGCGAAAGCCGAAAGGTCGCCCCCTGGCCGGGGACGGATTCGACCTCAATCGTGCCTGCGTGAGCGGTGGCCAGAGAGTGCGCGATGGAGAGACCGAGACCGGCGCCCCCGGTGGCACGGGTGCGGGAGGTGTCGGCGCGGTAGAAGCGCTCGAAGATGCGGGCTCGCTGGCCCGGGGTCAGCCCCGGCCCCTCGTCGGCCACTTCCAGGACCGCGTGGTCGGCGATGACGCCCACCCCGATGCGGATGGGCGTACCGGCCGGTGTGTGGGAGACGGCGTTGCCGACCAAGTTGGTCACCACCTGGCGCAGCCGAGCCTCATCGGCGAGGGCCGGCGCGGAGGCCGGTGGGGTGTCGCCTGCCGGACCGGTGAGCGTGACGGTCCGCGCCGCGTCCAGGGCACGTACGTCGTGCAGGGCGTCCGCCGCGAGCGTGCGCAGGTCGGTGGGGGCTAGGTCGAGGTTCGACGCGTCGCCCGGCGCGCGACCGGCCGTGGGTTGCCCCGTGGCTTTGAGCGCGTCTTCGTCGAGACGAGCCAGCAGAAGCATGTCCTCGACAAGGCGGGTGAGGCGCTCGGACTCACGCGCGATGCGGGCCATCGTGGCGTCGATGTCCTCTCGGTCCGCGAGGGCACCCATGCCGTGGAGGTCGGTGAGGCCCTTGATGCCGGCGAGCGGCGTGCGCAACTCGTGGCTGGCGTCGGCTACGAAGCGGCCCATCCGGGCCTCGGACTCGGCACGGGCAGCGAACGCGGCCTCCAACTGGCCGAGCATGCCGTTCAGCGCCGTGGCAAGACGTCCCAGCTCCGTGTTCGGACCAGCCAGTTCGGGAACCCGGCGGGAGAGGTCACCGCCGGCGATCTCGGCTGCCGTCTGCTCGACACGGGACAGCGGCCGCAGCCCGGACCGCACGGCGAACCAACCCGCTACGGCCAGGACCGCGAGCAGAGCGAGCCCGGTGGTGCGGTAGTTCTCCCACATACGACCCACCGTGCCGTCCACCTGCTCCATCGACGTCGCCACGACCACGCTGCCGGAGCCGGAGGCCGACGTCACCGTGCCTCCCGGCAGCACGGCACGCGTCACCCTCGGCACCGCGATCACTCGCCAACGTGTGTCCCCCTCCGTACTGCCGACGGTGAAGGGGCGGCCACCGCGGGCGGCGACTGCGGCCACGTCCAGACGCGAAAGAGCCGGGCCCCGCGCCTCTCCGGCCCGGTGCTGTGACCCGACGGAGTCGATGCTGTTCTCGATGGCGCCGTCCGCCGCGACATAGGTGATGACCGGGTTGCCCAGGATGTCGGCGCGGAACTCGCTCACCCGCGCCGGCGGATCCCGGTCCGCTCCGTTCTGCGCCATCGTGGGCGGCAGGACAGCGAACACCTGGGCGGTCGCACGGAGTTGGGAATCGACGCGATCCTCCATGTACCCGCGCAACGCATTGCCGGTGACCAGAGAGAACGCCGTGAACCCAGCCGTCAGCAGGGCGACGGCCAGCACCAACACCCGATTGCGCAGGGATGCTCGCGCCCACAAGACACGCACGCGCCGGTGCCGGGTCATGACCTGGGGCCGCGCAGTACGTAGCCGACACCGTGCACGGTGTGGATGAGTTTGGGACCACCGTTGTCGATCTTGCGGCGCAGATAGCTGATGTAGGTGTCGACGATGCCGGTGTCGCCGTTGAAGTCGTAGTCCCACACCCTCTGGAGGATCTGCGGTTTGGCGACCGTGCGCCCGGCGTTGCTCATCAGGTGATGCAGCAGACGGAACTCCGTGGGTGACAAGCGCAGCGGCTCGCCCCCGCGTGCCACCTGGACCGCGTCGGGGTCGAGTTCCAGGTCGGCCACGCGCAGCAGGCCGGTAGGGGCGCCGCTGGTGCGTCGTAGCACGGCCCGGATGCGGGCGATCAGCTCCTGGAGGTCGAACGGCTTGGTCACGTAGTCGTCACCGCCCAGCACGAGTCCCTCGACCTTGTCCCGGGTCGCGTCACGAGCAGTGAGAAACATGACCGGGATGTGCGCGGTACGGGTTCCCGCGGCCGGGCGGTGCCGCTCGCGCAGTCGCCGGATCACTTCGAAGCCGTCCAGATCGGGCAGCATCACGTCCAGCAGCACCAGATCCGGCGCGACCTCGTGCGCACGGTCCAGGGCCTCCTGGCCCGTCCCGGCCGCAGCGACGGTGAAACCGGCGTACCGCAGGGCCGCGCACAACAGTTCTCGGACGGTGGGCTCATCATCCACGATCAACAGGTTCACGCCCGTGTCCATCACCGCCGGGTCGCTTCCAACTCCGGTACCGGGCAGGACGGAGCGCTCAACAGATGTCAAAAGATGCCTCCAGGCGAGCGGGAACAGGCTCCCGGCTCTGCCGGACTGGAACGTGCGACGGAAGTCACGGGACCCACGGCGGCCGGAATGCTGCCGGGCAGGATACGAAGGGGGCTGTTGTCACCGCGTAAAGCCCGGCGTCAGCGCACGCCACGGCCACGCACTGTGGACAGCAGGGCTCCGGTGAATCCGGCGACGCTGCCGACGAGACGGCCACCGCGCACCACGGACAGCAGGCTTCCGGCGAACCCCGCTGCCGCACCGATGAGGAGCCCGAAGCCGACCGTCGTCAGCACACTGCCGCTCAACTCGGCCCGCATGCCTCCCATTTCGCTGCCGAACATGCTGATGCCGAAGTTTCCGGACGCCCCGACCTCCCAGGTCGCCAGGCCCAGGACCACGGCGGTGACCACACCGAGCCGCTCGGCCATGACGAAGTGCCCGGCCAGCGGGCCCCGGTAGGGGAGCATTGGCCGCTTCCGGCGGGAGTGGGTCGTCCGAGCTGCCCGGCAGGCACAGGCGACCAGGATGAGGCCGGTCACCGTGAGAGCCACAAGCCACAGCGGCCAGTCGGCCACCGACAAGGACCTCAGATGTTCGACGCGGTCGGGTTGTTGTGTGTCCCCCATCCCGCCGGTGTCGGCCATTCCCCCCATGAGAGCGGCCATCGGATTGCTGCCGTCGCTCTGCACCTGGTGCATCGCGGCCGTCCACGAGGAGCCGACGCCCAAGGTCAGGAACACCACCAGGGCATTCGGGGCGACCAACAAGGCGGCGCCAGCTGCCGAGCCCGCCCGGCCCCCGACCACCGCCCCGACGAATGCCACGGTCACCGTCGGCAGGGCGGCCAGGACGAGAACCGCGCGGACGACAGCCGAGAGGCTCCGCCCCCAGTCGGTGCGCAGCTTGTCGAGCGCACCGCCCAACGGCAGCCGCCCCCGGCGGCTGATCAAGCACCCTGTGCCGATCACGACGGCCACCCACAGCAACGCGCCCAGGCCTGCCAGCCCTGCATTCACCTCGTACGCCATCGACTGCGCCCCCGCACCGCCACCGCCCATGAGACCACCCATGCCTTCCGCGGACTGGTCTTCTCCTGGCCTCATCCCGGACATCGCCCCCTCGGGCAGGGTGGCCGATCCGTGACCGAGGCCCGCCACGATCATGAACGTGACCATGGCCGCGGCAGCCGCTCCAGCTGTCCGGACGGCCACTTCGCCGCCAGTGAACCGTCGTTGCTGCCCTTGACGCAGCCGCCGGGAGAAGGTGAGCCAGAGGACGACGGCACCGGACATCGTCACGCCGAGCGGCACCACATGGGCCGCACCGGTCATCGACGCTCCCATTCCGCCACCGCCGAACATGGAGGTCAGCGCGTCCGTCGAGCCGGAGTCGGCGGAGGGATCCGGGCCCGCGGTGACCGGGCCCCCGACGGCCATGGCCGTCACGGTCATTGTCAGACGCCACAGCGATCCGAAGGAACTCGCGCCGAGCAATGCGAGCGCGAGTACGGACACGGTCGCCATCGCGACCAGTGCGCACAAGGCGGCAGCCGCTCCTTCCGCCGCGTTCTGCCACGGACCGATCAACCCCACTGGCACGGTGCGCCGCTGGGACTGCCGCTTGTCGCCCGGCTGCGGGCCGTTGCCTGGCCTCTGACCGTCTCGAGGCCGCGGACTGTTCCGCGACCGTGGACTTGCAACAGTCCGACTCTGAACACGGGGCGTGGTGGCAGCCATGCGGGAAACACTCCGCTCGCTCACAGGGGAGCACGCGGCGCCGACGGGGGAATTACGACGCCGCGTGCCATGGGGACTCGCACACCTTGGCGGTCCCGGCTACGACGCCCCCGAGAGGTTCTGGGAGATTTCTGAGAGTCGGCGGGAGAGCGTCCCAGGTCACGCAGTACGCACCGACGGAGTCTCCGGCCTCCTCTCAGAAAGTTCCCAGAAGGGCCTGCCACCTTCGACTCGATTGCACTACAGGAGTCGGCGTGCAAGGCTTGCATTTATGAAGGAAAGTGCAATCACGTTGAGGCGGAAGTGGGTCGCGGCACGCATCACTGCTTGCGCCCAGGCGCTCGCCGAGGAGCGCGGCATCGACGGATTCACGATGGACGATGTCGCCGAGTGCGCCGGGGTGTCGAGACGGACGCTGTTCAATTACGTGCCCGGGAAGCTGGACGCGATCCTCGGTGTGCCGCCCGATCCGGACCCTGCGCTGTTCTCCGAGTTCCTGGGCGGCGGGCCGACCGGCCGGCTCGGGGACGACGTCAGGGCGATCGTGGGCGCGCTGCTGGAAAGCAAGGACAGCGAGCCGGGTGACGTGGAACGCGTCCGACGGCTGATCGCCTCGGACGTCCGGTTGCACAAGGCGATGCACGAACGGTTCGGCAAGGTCACCACGTTCTTCGCCGAAGCGATCCTGACCCGCGAGGGCCCGGACGCCGATCCGCTCCGGGGGCGAGCGGTCGCCACGGTGACGTTGGCGCTGTTCGACCTGGCGCTCCAGAACTTCGTCGCCGACCCGAAGACGAGTCTGGTCGACCACTACATGCGAGCCATCGACAGCGCCGCCGCTCTCTTCGACTGATCTTGCCCCCAGCTTCTGCGCAACGCCCAGCCATTTGGAGCCTCCATGGCAAGCACCACCGTCCAACAGCCGGAGAAGCTCGATCGCAGTGTCATCGTCACCGGGCTCGTCGTCGTGTCCGGAATGATCATGGTGGTCCTCGACTCCACGATCGTGAACGTGGCCCTGGACACGTTGAGCACGAAGCTCGACGCGCCGCTGTCCACCACCCAGTGGGTGATCACCGGCTATCTGCTCGCGGTGGGGCTGGTCATCCCACTCACCGGCTGGGCCATGGACCGGTTCGGAGCGAAGGCGACATGGATCACCTCCGTGACGCTCTTCGTAGCGGGTTCGGCCCTCTGCGCGATCTCCTGGTCGATCGAGAGCCTGATCGCGTTCCGGGTGATGCAGGGACTCGGCGGCGGAATGCTGCTGCCCGGTGGACAGGCGATCATCACCAGGGCCGCGGGTCCGCAACGCCTGGGACGCGCGATGAGCATCCTGGGCGTACCCATGTTGTTGGGGCCGGTGTTCGGTCCCGTGATCGGCGGTCTGCTCGTCGAGTACACGAGCTGGCAGTGGATCTTCCTGGTCAACGTCCCCGTCGGTGTCCTCGCCGTCGCACTCGCGGTATGGAAGCTGCCCGCCGGCGGCGCCCTGACCGAGCCCGGCCGCCTCGACCTGCGCGGCCTCGTGCTGCTTTCCGGCACCCTCGCCTCCCTGCTCTACGGGCTCTCCCAGGCCAGCTCGCACGGCGGCTTCGGCGAATGGAGCGTGCTCGGGTGGCTCATCGGCGGCGCCGCCGGCCTGGTCCTGTACACCTGGCACAGCCTGAGCAGGGGAGCCGCGTCAATCATCGATGTCCGCCTGCTGGCGGACCGGCTGTTCGCCAGCGGTACCGTGGCGATCTTCCTGGTCGCCATCGGGATGTTCGGCGGCATGCTGCTGCTTCCGCTGTACTACCAGACCGTCCGCAACGAAGGCGCGCTGAACGCCGGCCTGCTGCTCGCCCCGCAGGGCCTCGGCGCGATCGTGGCGATGGTGATCGGGGGCAGGCTCACCGACCGGATCGGCGCAGGCTATGTGGTGCCCGTCGGCATCGTGCTCGCGCTGCTCGGCACCTTCCCGTTCACGCAGGTGGGCGTCGACACCTCGTACGCCTGGCTGAGCGCAGCGCTGTTCGTGCGCGGCATGGGGCTCGGGTCGGTGATGATGCCGACGATCGCCGCCGCCTACACGAAGCTCAGCAAGGACGCGGTCTCGCGGGCGGCGCCGACACTGTCCGCCATCCAGCAGGTCGGCGCGTCGCTCGGCAGCGCCCTGCTGGTGACGGCACTGACGCAGCAGTTCACCGACCGACTCACCTCGCAGGGTGTCCAGGCGTCCGGCGGCGGGGCCGACCAGATCAGCTCGGTTCCGCCGGAGCAGATGTCGGTTGTCGGGCCGCTCCTGGCCGACTCGTTCGGTTTCGCGTTCTGGGTCGCCTTCGCGCTCACGGCGGTGATCATCATCCCCGCGATGTTCCTGCCCCGCCACGCGGCCCGCGACCGGAAGGAGACACCAATGGCTCCCGGCGTCTAGATCCGGTCGAGCACTCCTCCGCGTGGGCCGACGACGATCACGTTGTCGCCATGGCGGGCGGAGGGCCGGGCCCTGCGCCGGAGGTGCCGCCCGGTGATCAGGATGGCTTCGCGGACGTGACGGCGGCAGCGCGTGCCGGTTCCAGGATCAGCACCGCCGCGGCTAGACCCACGGCCCACATGCCGGCGATCCCGGCACAACTCACCGCCCGCGAGCGAGGCCAGAACGCCTCCGGTGCTGATGACCGCGCCTCCCTCCACGTAAGCATGCCTGACCGAAGCACGGCCGGAACGCGGCCGCCTCGTCGGTGCGATGTGTGGAGATACCTGTCTCGTGTCCGGTCAGGCAGCCGGCGGAGCGCTCGGGCGGTCGCGTCGCCGTGCGGCGCGGGCTCGGTGGTGAGGTACGAGCTCAGGTTCGCGTCGTTGGAGAGGTAGGTGCCGATGAAAGAGGCGATGCCCCAGCCGTTGTTCTGGCCCCGGCCCCAGTTGAGGAAACCGGAACACCGTCGCCAGACTGCAGTTGGACGTGATCATCGAAGGAACCACGTCCCAGTCTCAACGATCGATGGGCGCGTGGAACCGCAGGGCGGGCTCGGTCACTTCGGCACGGTCGCGGAGTGCGGAGAATCGTTGCACCAGTGCATAGTTAGGCTACAAACGACGAACTCGGGCACAGGATGTCCGGCCTTGGGCCGGGGGCCGTCCGCTTCGGGAACGTTCAGAGAGGGGTTCAGGAGCCTGTGCGCGGACCCTTCCGGCGAGCCGTTGCCTGCCGTCCGGCCGTGTCGCCGCCGCGGCGGGGTCCGGCCGGCCGCAGTGGTTCTCGGGACGGTTCGACGGTGAAGGCCGACTGGTTCAGGCGCTGCAGCAGGGCCGCGGCGCGTCCCGGCGTCCTAAAGCGCTGCACCTCGGGATCGGTGGTGAGCACCTCCCGCGCCTCCCGCTCGACCCCGAGCTTGGACAGCACCAGCTGCATGCTCAGCTCGTAGCGGACCAGTTCGGTCGCGACCAGCACGATGGCCGGATCGTCCGCGAACACCCCCCAGGCCTCGTCCTCCACCAGACCACCGATGACGACCTGCTCGTTGTCCATCCCGACGATCAACAACCGGCAGCCCAGACTGGCGAGCGCCTCCTCATCGTTCGTCGTCCGGTGCAACACCGTGTAACCGACCGGCTCCTCCGGCTCGACCAGACTGGAGTACACCGTCTCCACCCGGACGCCGTTACCGGCCGCCTGCCGCAGCATCGGCACCAGCTCCTGATACTCGGCCGGCCACGAAAACAGCAGCAGACTCTGCTGCGCCGCACCGATCAGATCCTCACACCGCTCGATCAACTGCTTACGGCCACCCAGCGGATGCGTCAGATGCGTGGTCTGCTGCGTGGTCACATGCCGCAGCGAACGCTCCAGACCATCCAGCGAAGCCTCCGTCTCCCGACGGATCCGACTCAGCAACATGTTCGGCGGCATCGGCACATACGCCGTCGCACCGCCCTCGCCCTTGACCTCGTACGCCGCGTTCCGGGCCGTGAGCTTGCCGAGAATCTCATACACCGTGCTCCGCGGAACCCCCGACCGCTTCGCCACCTCATACCCGTTCAACGCCTCACCCGCCGAGATCAGCGCGATATACGCCTTGGCCTCGTAACCCGACATACCAACGAACTGAAGCTGCGAGATGAGATCGTCCACACCGAACATCGTAGTCGTTGGCCAACACACGTCCAACGTCATCGGCCCGGCCTGCTCGGTCAGTAACCCGGGAAAACCGCCCGGAGCAGACCAAGATCAGCGGCGCCGGCCGACTCCACCCCAGCGGGGGAATTCCGGGGTGTGAGCCGACCGGCGACCAGCCGCACCCATGCCTCAGCGGGCAGGGTGAGTGTGCCGTCGGGCCGGTCGGGTACGTCGAAGTCCACGCTGACCGGCGCCTGGAGGCGCAGCGCGAACGTGGACGCGGGATCGGTCGTGTTGACCTGGATCACCGCTCGCAGGCCCTTCAGCCCTTCTGTCTCGCTGATCCAGGGGAGCAGGTTCGGCTTGCCGTGCAGCAGTATGGCGGTGGCCGCCGGATCCAGCGTGGCATGCTCATCGAAGGCGACGCGCACGTCCCACGAGTGCAGGGTGAACTCACTCAGACGCAGCCGCGCGGTGCCCGCCACCACGTCGAACGGCTCGGTCAGGAAGCCCAGGTCCACGCGGAGCCGCGCGCGGGTGCCGACGTCCAGGGACTCATAGAGCGCCACGAGGGATTCGTTCGCCCGCAGGAAGGAACGGGCGCGCACCTGCCGGGACATGGCGTTCCACCGGTCCCACACCGCGAAGTTGAAGCCGTCTCCGAGGCCGACGCAGCCGTCGAGGGCGGCCAGGATCACGGATCGCGCGATCTCGGCGCCGCTCCCCAAGTGTCCGAGAACCTGCGAGACGTCCCAGTCGGACGCGCCCGAGCGCCGGGACAGATCGTCTTCGTCGAACCCGCGGACCACTGCGGCAAGGCTGTCGTGCCCGACGCGCAGGGCGTTGATGACCACGTCGACGTCGCTCACTTCCCAGTGCTCCGTTCGCTCGACCGGCTCCACTTTAACCGAACAATGTTCCCTTAACAACAGGTCTGGTGTTCTGTTAACGCAGGTCGTGACAGGATGCACGCATGTCCGAGTTTCTGCGCGCCAGGCGGCCTGAGCACAAAGAACAGCGTCGGCAGGCCATCCTCGACGCGGCGCGGAGGCTGGCTGTCGATTCCGGCGTCCACAACGTCACGCTCAGCGGTGTCGCCGCGGAGGTCGGGCTGGCCAAGTCCAACATGAGCCGGTACTTCGGTACCCGCGAGGAGATGTATCTGGAGCTGGCCTCGGAGTGCTGGCGCGACTGGGGCCGGGCCGTCGTCGAACGGCTCTCGACCGGTGACGCCGTCGTCGCGACGCTCACCGAGACCCTGCAAGCCCGGCCTATGTTCTGCGACCTGCTTGGCCACACGGCGACCAGCCTCGAACACAACGTCTCCGTCCCGGCGGCGAGTGGCCACAAGCGCGCCATGATCGTCGTCATCGACGAACTCGGCGACGCGATCGCCGCGGCCGACCGGCGCCTGACCGAGAAGGAAGGCCGTGATCTGGTCATGGCGGCGGCCGGGCTCGCCGGCGCCGTCTACGCGGCAGCCAACCCTCCCTCCACGCTCGCCGAGGCGTACGAGCGCAACCCCGAACTCGCGGCGGCGCGGCCTGAATTCGAGCCGACCCTGCGGCGGCTCCTGGGTGCGATCGCCGCGGGGCTGCCCGCTCTGCGCCCACACACGGCCTCCAGCGCGCCGAGTTGACAGGGACACGGGCAGGACACACATCGCTGCCACTCCCCTCCTCGGGTCTCACATTTTCCGGAACACGGCCTGACGCTGACGAGATCTCATGTCAGGGCGCTCATGCCTCGGCCCGAGAACGAACCGGGGCATGAGCAGCCCCACGATGCGGACAAAGATCAGCGGGAGACCGGCTCGGGCTGCCGGTCCTCCTCGACCGTCTCCGCCGGGCCTTCGACGGACAGGTGCGGGAGGCGCTTGTCGAGCCAGCCGGGAATCCACCAGTTGGCCTTGCCGAGCAGGTACATCGTCGCCGGGACCAGGACCGTGCGCAGGACGAACGCGTCGATCGCCACGGCGGCGGCCAAGCCGATCCCGAACTCGGCGACGATCCGCTCACCGCCGAAGGAGAAGGCGATGAACACGCAGAACATGATGGTGGCCGCGGCGGTGATGACACGCCCCGTCTCCGCGATGCCCACCGAGACGGCCCGCTTGTTGTCGCGGGTGTGGATCCACTCCTCGTGCATCCGGCTGACGAGGAACACCTGGTAGTCCATCGACAGACCGAACAGCACCGACAGCATGATCACCGGCAGGAACGCCTCCACGGGTCCGGCCGCACCCCAGCCGAGGCGCTCCGAACCCCAGCCGTACTGGAAGAACGCGACGATCACGCCGAAGGAGGCGGCGGTGGCGAGGATGTTCATCACGGCGGCGACTAGCGGCACCATCAGACTGCGGAACGCCAGGAGCAGCAACAGGCAGCCGAGCGCAACGATGACCGTGAGGAACAGCGGGAGCTTGCCGGTCAGCACCTCGGCGAAATCGTCGAAGATCGCCGTCTGGCCGCCCACGTAGACCTGGAGCGTCGTGCCCTTCTCGGCGGCCGGGATCACATCGTCGCGGAGGTGGTTGATGAGGTCCGCGGTGTCCTCGGACTGCGGGGACGTTGTCGGGAAGACCTGGACGATGCCGACCTTGGCATCGGCCCCCGCCGGGAGCAGGGTCACGTCGGCGACGCCCTTGGTGTCGGAGACCTGCGTGGCCAGGCTCTCCAGAGCCTGCCGGTCGCCGGAGCCCGGCGTCTCCGCGACGAGCTGGAGCGGACCGTTGAACCCGGGGCCGAAGCCGTCGGCCAGGAGGTCGTATGCCTTGCGGGTGGTGGTGTCTTCGGGGTTGTTACCGGCGTCCGAGGAGCCCAGCCGCAGTGAGAGCACCGGCAGGGCGAGCACGGTGACCACCGCCAAAGAGATCACCGAAAGGACCACCCGGCGCCGTTCGGCGATCACGGCCCAGCGAGCCCACATGCCCGGCCGGTTTTCGCGGAGATCGGTCTGCGTGCGGCGTTCCTTACGGCTCAGCACCCGCATGCCGATGAAGCCGAGCAGCGCGGGCAACAGGGTGACCGCGGCGAGAACGGTGAAGACCACGGCCGTCGCCGACGCCACCGCCATGCCGTTGAGGAAGTCCACGCCGAGCACGAACAGGCCGAACAGGGCGACCACGACGGTACCGCCGGCGAACAGCACCGCGCGGCCGGAGGTGTCGATGGCCTTGATGACCGACGCCTCCATGTCCATGCCGGACTTCAGGTTGGAGCGGTGCCGGGTGACGATGAACAGCGCGTAGTCGATGCCGACGCCGAGACCGATAAGCGCGCCCAGGATGGGGCCGACCTCGCCGATGTTCATGACGTGGGTGAGCAGGGTGACGGTCATGAGGCCGACGCCGACCCCGGCGATCGCCGTGGCGATCGGCAGCAGCATCGCGAACAGCGAGCCGAACGCCACGAACAGCACGATCGCGGCGGCGACCACACCGACGAGCTCGCTCAGGCTCTGCTCGGACTCCTCGACCTGCCCGATCGGATCGCCGCCGAGCTCCACCTTCAGCCCGTCGACGCGCGCCTTCTCGGCCGTGTCGACGAACTTCTCCAGATTGGCCTTGTCCAGGTCCATGGCCTGCTTGGTGAAGTTCACGGCGGCGTAGGCGATGTGCCCGTCGTCGCTGATCTGCTTCGCGCCCTGCTTGCTGTACGGGCTGGTGATCGCGGCCACTTGCGGGATGTCGGCCAGTTGGTCGAGGGTGGCGGTCATCCGGTCCTTGACGGCGGCGTCCTCGACGTCACCGTCCGACTCCCACACGACCGTCGCGGTGGCGCCGGACTGGGCCGGCATTGTCTCCTGCAGCAGTTCGAGCGCCTTGGACGACTCGGTACCGGGCAGGGAGAAGCTGTCGCTGGCCTTGGTACCGGCGGCAGTCGACGCCAGGCCCACACCGGCTAGCAACGCCACCCAGAGGAGCACAACGACGAACCGGTGGCGGTAGCACCAGCGGGCAAGGGCGGACAAGGGAACTCCTCACGAGCGAGGCGGACACGATGCCTCCAGCGTCATCCGCGCGAGCCACCCGACCCGTCCGTCTGACGGATGGTTTCCGCCCTACCGCGATCGCGGTACCGCCCTACACCACGGGCGGAGAGCCAGCCCGGACCAGGCCCGTCTCGTAGGCGAGCATGACCAGTTGGGCCCGGTCATGCACACCGAGCTTGGCCTGCGTGCGGTTCACATGGGTCTTGGCGGTGGACGGGCTGATCCCCAGCCGTCCGGCGATCTGGTCGTTGCCGAGCCCGGCCGCCACCAGGACGAGGGTCTCCCGCTCCCGATCAGTGAGCACCCCAAGCCGCTCGGCGGCGGCACCGGTGTCCTGCGCGGGCCCGCGCAGGAACCGGGCGATCAACGCCCGCGTCGCAACCGGGGACAGCAGTTCCTCCCCCCGCGCCACCAAGCGGATCGCCTGCTGAAGCTCCGCCGGCTCCACGCCCTTGCCGAGGAACCCGCTTGCCCCGCTGCGCAACGCGGCAAACACGTACTCGTCGACCTCGAACGTGGTCAGCACCAGGACCCGGACGTGCGGCAGCGCGGAGGTGATCTGCCGGGTGGCGGTGAGGCCGTCCGCGCCGGGCATCCGGATGTCCATCAGCACGACGTCGGCCCCGGCGGCGAGCCGGACCGCCTCCCTTCCGTCGGACGCCTCGCCCACCACCTCCATGTCGGGCGTGGAGTTCACCAGGACCTTGAAGCCGGCCCTGACCAGCTCTTGATCGTCGGCCAGCAAGATTTTGATCGTCATGTTCCCGCCCCTTCGTGCGGCAGGAGGACGCGCACCTCGAACCAGCCGTCGGCCGTGCGCGCCGTGAACGTTCCGCCAAGGGCATGCGCGCGTTCCCGCATGCCGAGCAGCCCATGGCCGCCTTCCCCGCGTTCCAGGGCGTCCAGCCCGGTGGAGAGTCCCGAACGCGCCGCGGGATCCGACCGGTTGCGGACGTGGATCCGCAACGCGGACGGCAGATAGTGGAGTTCCAGCTCGGCGAAGGGTTGACAGGCGTACTTGCTCGCGTTCGTCAGCGCCTCCTGGACGACCCGGTACGCGGTGAGCCCCACCGCCGCAGGCAGGTCGACGGGCGGTCCGGTGACCTTCTGGTCGACGATCAGGCCAGCGGCTGCGAACCCCGCGATGAGGTCGGGCAGCGCGTCCACCCCGGGGGACGGCTCCACGGCCGCCTCGTCGGGGGCGTCCGGCCGCCGCAGCAGCCCGATCGAGGTGCGGACCTCCGTCAGGGAGGACCGGGCGGCCCGCCGGATGTGCGCGAGGGACTCCCTGGCCTGCCGGGGGTCCGTCTCCAGTACGTGGTCCACGACCGCCGCCTGCACGTTGATGAGGGCTATGTGGTGGGCCAGGACGTCGTGCAGCTCCCGGGCGATACGCAGCCGCTCGTCGATGACCCGGCGGTGCGCCTCCTCCTCCCGCGTCTGCTCGGCCCGCCGCGCCCGCTCCTCGACGGCGGCGATGTAGGCGCGCCGGTTGCGGACCGCGAAGCCGACCGCAGCGGCCGAGGCGCTCAACGCGATCAGCGCGATGCTCTCCGGGCCCAGCCATCCGCCGTGACCGAACACCACGCTCACGCCGGCCAGCAGGACCGCGACGACGGTGACCGCCGCCACCGCCTCGCGCCGCGGCCGGTGCAGTGCGCAGGTGTACATCGCGATCATCGTGGCCGGCATCAGCGGGCTCTTGTGCGGGCTGGACGCCAGGTAGACGGCCGTTCCCGAGGCCGTCGCGAGGAGCACCGCCCACGGCAGGCGCCGCCGGAAGACCAGGGACGCGCAGATCACGGCCCCGAAGAACGCGCCCCGGGCGGTCCACGGCCCGGTGCTGCTGTTCCCGTCCATGACCGGCACCAGCATCGAGATGCCGTACACCGCTACGGCCAACAGCACGTCCATGGCCGGTGGGCGCCCGGGACCGCTGGTTGCTGAAGTCACCTCTCGCCTCCCGAGCCGGGGTCAGCCTTGGCCGTAGGAGGGCATCTCTATGCCGCGTGCGCGCAGGGAGTCGCCCACCTTGGCCAGAAGCCTGAGCAGTTCGCTGCGTTCTTCGGACGTGAAGTCGTCGAAGAGTGCCGCGGCGGCTGCTTGCGAGGGGGCGAGTTCCTGCTCGACCACCTGTCGACCGGCCGGGGTGAGCTCGACCAGCCTGATCCGGCGATCACGGGGATGGGTGACCCGGCGGACGAGTCCTTCCTTCTCCAGTCCGTCGACCAGGACGGTCATGTTTCTGGGGGACAGGCCCAGGGGTTCGCCGAGCTCGCTCATTCCGGCCGGTTCGCTCTTGAGCGTCAGGCCGAGGAGCAGGATGGCGCGGGGCACCGTCATCGCGCCGCTGGCCGCGGGCATGTTGACCTGTACCCACCGCCGCAGGCCCTTGCGGAGACCCGCGAACGCCGCGAGCAGCTGTTGGCCGGTCACAGAGGAGACGATCCCGCCGGGTGTCCCTGAGTCGTAAGTCGAAGTCGACACGGGACTCCTTATCAATTGACAGTATCTCCTTGGTTACATTAACAATGGTGTCAGAGGTGGTGCAGTTCCGGCAACCGGCAGTGAGTCGCCACCGTCGAGCCGCGCTCCAGACCGCGCCGACACAACCCCCACAGACCAGAACGGGACAACCAGCCATGAACCAAGTCACACCGCAGCGCGTTGTCGTCATGACCGGCGCCACCGCCGGGCTCGGCGCCCATGCGGTGCAGCGCATCGCTGCCCAGCCCAATACGCGGGTCATCATCGGTGCCCGCGGAAGCGGCACGGCACCGCGTGGCGCCGAGGTCATCCCGCTCGATCTGGCCTCGCTCGCGAGCGTCCGGGCATTCGCCGCCGCGGTGATCCAGGAGCTCGGTGAAGCCCGGATCGACATCCTGGTCCTGAATGCCGGCCGGCAGGCGGTCGGTGACGACCAGCGAAGCGCGGACGGCTTCGAGCTGACGTTCGCCGTCAACCACCTGGCCCACTATCTGCTGGCCCGACTCCTGATGCCGCACATGGCCAACTATGGCCGCCTGGTGATCACCACGAGTGACACGCATGACCCGAAGGTCACCCCGATCGGGCCCAAGACCCTTGAGCCCCAAGAGCTGGCGCACCCGAGCAAGAGCATCGGCGTGCGCGCCTATTCCTCGTCCAAGCTGTGCAACATGCTCACCGCGTTGTCCTTCGCGTCGCTGGACGAGGTGAAGGCCCGCGGCATCAGTGTGGTCGCCTTCAATCCCGGTCTGACCGGGGGCACCTCGCTCGGCCGCGAGGCCTCACGTGCCCGGCGGGTGCTCCTCACGGTCCTGATGCGCACCATCTTCCGCGTGGCCGGTCTCTTCAAGCCCGAATACGTCATGGGCACAGCCGAACGCTCCGGTGAAATGCTGGCGGAGGTCGCTCTCGGTACCGTCGCTCCACCGCCCGGACGGATCTACGTCTCCCTGGTCAAGGGCGACCCGACGTTCCCCGACCCCTCGGAACTGGCACGCAGCCGAGACGCCCAGGACATGCTGTGGCGCGAGAGCGCGGCGATGGTCGGCATCGCGTAGAAGCCGCCGAGGAGCGACGCGCGGAACACCGGGGCGTCGCAGCGCAAGACGTGGAACGCAAGAGAGGTCTGCTGCACTGTGGGAATCCTGTTCGTCCTGCTCATCCCGGTGGTCGTGGGGGTGATGGGCGGCCTGCACTGGTATGTCTGGCGCCGCGTCGTCCGAGACACGACCATGCCCGGCACAGTGGGGCGGCGGCTGGGCACCGCGGTGCTCGTCGCGGCCCCCGTCATCATGCTGGCGGCCTTCGTCGGCTCGCGGGTCGGGCTGCCGTTCCCCGTGGTGCAGGTCCTTTCATGGCCCGCATATCTCTGGGTCGCAGTCGCGCTCTACCTGCTCCTGGGCGTGCTCGCGGGTGAGGTGGTCCGGCCCGCGCTGACCTGGTGGCTGCGGCGCCGGGCCGGGCGGGCACCGCTTCCCGAGCGGAACGCCGAGCCGGTCAAAGTGCCTGATGACGCGACTGCTCCGACGCCACTCTCCGCACCTGCGGCCGACATCGGCGGCGAGGCCTCCGCAGACCTGTCACGGCGGATGTTCGCGGCCCGGCTGGTCGGCGGAGCGGCGGCCGCGGTGGCACTCGGCACCGTCGGCTACGGCACCTACGGAGTACTGCGCGGACCGCGGGTGAAGCGGGTGACGGTACCGCTGGCGAAGCTGCCCAGGTCGGCGCACGGCTTCCGGATCGCGGTGGTCAGCGACATTCATCTGGGCCCGATCCTCGGGCGCGGGTTCTCCGAGCGGGTCGTGGAGATCGTGAACTCGACTCAGCCCGACCTGATCGCCGTGGTCGGCGACCTGGTGGACGGGTCCGTGGCGGACCTGGGAACTGCCGTGGAGCCGATCTCCGGGTTCCGGGCTCGTCACGGGACGTTCTTCGTGACCGGCAACCACGAGTACTTCTCCGGCGCGGAGGAGTGGAAGGCCCATGTGCAGGAACTGGGACTCAAGCTGCTGGCGAACCAGCGGGTGGAGCTCCCGGCCTTCGATCTCGCCGGAGTGAACGACGTGACCGGTGAGGACCACCACGACGCCCCCGACCTCGCAGCCGCGCTGCGAGACCGGGACCCGTCACGGACGTCGGTTCTGCTGGCCCACCAGCCGGTGTTCATCGACGAGGCCGTACGGCACGGAGTCGACCTGCAGCTGTCGGGCCACACCCACGGCGGTCAGTTGTGGCCGATGAACTACGTGGCGGAGCTGGCGAACCCGACGGTGGCGGGGCTGGAGCGGTACGGCGACACACAGTTGTACGTGTCCCGCGGCGCCGGTGCCTGGGGCCCGCCGACCCGGGTCGGGGCGCCCTCAGACGTGACGGTGGTGGAACTGGCGTCGCTCCAGGCCTAAGACGGGTCCGGTCGGCGGGTTCGGTGCGACGACGCTATCTGCGCCATTCGGAAGCCAGGTGCGTCCCGGCCAACGCAACGACCAGTCCCCCACCCAGCGCCACCGCCAGCAGCGCCCCTCGCCCGGCACGCCACGGGATCACCTCCCCGTCGCGTCCGGGGCGGCGGCGCACTTCCGCGCCGATGAGGCGCGGAATGCGCCACACGTAAGCGAGGACATGCACCGTCATCACGGCGAGCCACGAAACGAAGCCAACTCTGTGCAGCATGAGCACGACATCCGAACCACTGCCGGGACCGAGCAGAGCCAACGCCACCCCGGTGCCCAGGACTACGACGCTCGTAATCACGACCAGCGGGCCCACGACCCGCAACAGCAGCGTCGGCGGCCCCTTGCGACGGTATGGGGACGATCCCGTGTAGTAGCGATAGAACCGGTAGCTGGTCGAACCGATCTTGAGGCAGACCGGGCCGATCAGCAGCAGCCCGACGAAGAAGTGCAGGGTGAGAAGTCGCCCAAGCAGGGGGATGGTGACGCCCTCGACGGCGAACAGCACCAGCAGCATCGCCCCGGTCGCGGCGGTCAGCCGCTCGTTCCCCTCCGGGCCGCCGGGCATCGCCCCCTGCCGATCGGCTCTGTCGTCCACCTGTATGTGGCGTCCGAGGGCGCGAGGTCTCATGGTTCTCTCCAACCCAACTCTCCCGAAGTATCAAGCACTTGGTGCTGCCAGGAGAACGCGGTCCGGTCGGATCGGCAGATGGCGGTGACGTACGCCGGTCGCGTGCCAGACCGCGTTGGCGATCGCCGCGGCGGCGCCCACGTTGCCGATCTCGCCGATGCCCTTGATCCCGACCGGGTCGCCCGGGTCCGGGTCGTCCACCCAGTCCGCCTCGACGGCCGGAACATCGGCGTGCGCGGAGATGTGATAGCCCGCGAAGTCCGCACCCACCAGGCTGCCCGTGGCCTCGTCCAGGGCCGCCTCCTCGTGCAGGGCCATGGAGATGCCCCAGGTCATGCCTCCGATGAGCTGGCTGCGGGCGGTGAGCGGGTTGATGATCTGGCCCGCCGCGAACATGCCGAGCATGCGCCGCACACGCACCTCGCCGGTGGCGGGGTCGACTGCCACCTCGGCGAACTGCGCACCGTACGTGTGCCGTTCCTTGTCGTCGTGGTGGAGAGCACCGGCCTCCGCGAAGGTGTTGGCCATCACCGTGACGCCTTCCGGTGGAACGGCGGCGCCCTGGGACAACTGCTCCCGGAGTTGGGCGACCGCCTTCCTGATGGCAAACACCCAGGAACGGGTGCCTGCCGAGGCGGCCGCGACCATCGCGAACCCGAAGGCGGTGTCCCCGATCTCGACACGGACACGCTCGGGCGCCACCTCGAGCGCGTCGGCGGCCGCGAGGGTGAGCGCGGTGCGTGCTCCGGTCCCGAGGTCCGACGCCGCGATCCGCACCGTGAAGGTTGCGTCCGCGTTCGCGGTCACGGAGGCCGAGGACGGCATGACGTGCATGGGGTACGTGGCCGCGGCCGTGCCGGTCCCCAGCAGCCAGCGGCCTTCGCGGCGTACGCCGGGACGCGGATCACGTTCGGCCCAGCCGAACCTGCGGGCGCCTTCACGGAAGCAGGCAACCACGTTGCGGGCGCTGTACTCCCTCCCGGAGATCGGCCCACGCTCGGGCTCGTTGCGCAAGCGCAGTTCGATCGGGTCGATGCCGCACTTCTCGGCGAGTTCGTCCATCGCGCACTCCAGCGCGAACGAGCCCGGCGCCTCTCCCGGCGCCCGCATGAACCCGGGCGTCGGCACGTCCAGCCGCACCGCCAGGTTGGCCGTGTGGTGCGCGTCGGCGTCGTACATCATCCGGGTCATCATCGTGCTCGCCTCGACGTACTCGTACGTGGTCGAGGTCTGGCACAGGGAGCGGTGCTCCACCGCCCGCAGCTTCCCCTCGGGATTCGCACCGAGCCGGATCCGCTGGATCGTGGCGCTGCGATAACCGGTGAGGGAGAACATCTGGCGCCGGGTCAGCACCACACGGACCGGCCGGTCCAGGATGCGCGCGGCCATCGCGGCGGCCACATGGTGCGTCCGGGCCTGCGACTTGCTGCCGAACGCGCCGCCCACGTGCTCGGTCCGCACCCGGACAGCGGTCGGTTCGAGCGAGAAGACCTGCGCGAGAGCACCGGCCACGAACGGGCTGCCCTGGTTCGAGTCGAGGACTTCGAGCCGCTCCCCCTCCCAACGGGCCGTCACCGCGTGGGGCTCCATGGGATTGTGGTGCCCCTGCCCAGTGGTGTACTCGGCCTCGACGACGACGTCGGACGCGGCCAGCTCGGCGGCCAGGTCCCCCTTCTCCTCCGTCGCCGGCCTCAGCGGGCCGACCAGCGGGTAGACGCCAGGGTGGTCGTAGGAGAGGTCTACGTCATGCGACTCCTGGTCGTAGTCGACCTTGAGTGCCTCGGCGGCCTCCCTGGCCTGCTCGGACGTCTCAGCGACGACCAGTGCCACCGGCCATCCCGCGTAGGGCACCCGGTCGTGCTGGAAGACACCGAGCGTCGCGTCCGGGGGGCCCAGCTGCGGATCGACCCAGCTGATGTCGACCGGAAGGGCGTTGCCGTGATGCAGGACGGCGAGCACACCCGGCATGTCTAGGACGGGAGCCGTGTCGAGGGAGCGGACGCGGCCCCGGGCGATGGTGGACAGCACCAGCCAGCCGTGGGCGAGGCCTGGGAAGGGAACCTCCCCGGCGTAGCGGGCGGCCCCGGTGACCTTGTCCCGGCCCTCCACCCGGACATACGGGAGTCCGATGACTTTGCCGTGCGCCCCTGTTGTCGTGCTCATCGGGCGACCTCCTGGACCATCTCAGTCAGCACAGCCGCCACGAGGTTGTGCATCAGCCTCACCTTGTAGGCGTTGTGCGCAAGCGGCCTGGCCGCCGCGAGTTCGGCGTCGGCGGCCGCAGCGAAACTCACCGCCTCGGCCGGCGCCCCGGTCAGCATCTGCTCGGCGACGCGGGCCCGCCACGGCCGGGACGCCACCGCCCCGAAGGCCAGACGCACATCCCGTACGACGCCGTCCTGGATGTCGAGCGCGGCGGCGATCGAGCCGATCGCGAAGGCGTACGAGGCCCGCTCACGCACCTTGCGGTAGCGGGAGTTGGCCGCGACTGGGGTGGGCGGCAGGGTGACGCCGGTGATCAGCGCACCCGGCGGCAGTGCGGTCTCCCGGTGTGGGGTGTCGCTTACCGGCAGATAGAAGTCGGCGAGCGGCAGCTCTCCCGGCCCGTCGACCGTTTCGTACGAGACGACGGCGTCGAAGGCGGTCAGCGCCACGCCCATGTCGGAGGGGTGGGTGGCCACGCAGTGCTGGGAGGTACCCAGGATCGCGTGGTTGTGGTGCTCACCCTCGATGGCGGGACAACCGCTCCCGGGGACACGCTTGTTGCAGGCTTTGGTCACGTCGGTGAAGTAGCCACAGCGGGTGCGCTGGAGGAGGTTGCCGCCGACGGTGGCCATGTTGCGCAGCTGTCCTGAGGCGCCGGCCAGCACAGCCTGGGCCAACGCCGGGTAGCGGCGCCGGACTTCGGGGTGGACGGCGAGGTCCGTGTTGGTGACGGTGGCGCCGATGCGCAGGCCGCCGTCCTCGGTCGTCTCGATCCGGTTCAGGGGCAGTTCGCGTACGTCGACGAGCCGCGCCGGCCGCTCGACACCCGTCTTCATCAGGTCGACAAGGTTGGTGCCGCCGCCGAGGAACCGCGCCTCAGGATCGGCGTCGAGCAGTGCCACTGCGACGGAGACATCTGCCGCCTTCTGGTAGCCGAACTCCCTCATGCCGCTGTCGCCTCCTCGGTCCCGGCCTGCTCCGCGACGGTCGCCGCGGCCTGGGCGACGGCTTCGACGATGGCCACGTAGGCACCGCAGCGGCACAGGTTGCCGCTCATCCGCTCCCGGATCTCCTCCGCGCTCAGCGGCGCCGGCTGGGCCTCGGGTCGCACGTCATCCGTGACCGCGCTGGGCCAGCCGGCCGCGTGTTCCTCAATCACCGCGACGGCCGAGCAGATCTGCCCGGGGGTGCAGTAGCCGCACTGGTAACCGTCCAGGTCGAGGAACGCCTGCTGCACGGGGTGCAGTCGGCCGTCCTCGGACAGACCTTCGATCGTGGTGATCTCGCGGCCCTCGGCGGCCACCGCGAGTTGGAGGCAGGACACCGCCCGACGGCCGTCAAGCAGCACGGTGCACGCACCGCACTGCCCCTGGTCACAGCCCTTCTTGCTGCCGGTCAGATCGAGTCGCTCGCGCAGTGCGTCCAGCAGGGTCGTGCGATGGTCCACGGACAGCGTGTGTTTCTCGCCGTTGATGTTCAGGGTGACGGAACTGGACGTCGCTGGGGCCATGATCAGCCTTCCTGTAGCGCGCTCACGCGCCTTCGTTCATCCGTCGTCAAGCTATCTGAACACCGTACTCTTAACAAGAGGACAGTGTTCACTTAACTCCGCACGGGCGAAGCCCGGCCCCCCCCGGGTCACTTCTTCGCGGCATCCAGCGCCGACTGGAGGGACTGCTGGTACCCCTGGCTCGTGTACGTGGCCCCGGACACCACGTCGATGTCCGCGCTCTGCGCGGAGAGCGCCTCCTGCTCCAGCTGCGCGACGGCGTAGTCGTTGAGCTGCTCCTCCAGCGGGTCGGCCTTGGGATACTCGACGGCCGCGACCTTGGTGATCTTGCCGTTCCGCAGCGTGACGCGGACCTGGACCGGACCGAACACTGTCTGAACCGAGTCACCGGTGACGGTCTTGGTCGCACGGGTGCCCATACCCGGGGACGCACTCGACCCGCCCGAATCGCCCGCCGCGCTGTCACTGCTGGACGGAGCGGGCGCGGGCGCGGCCACGGTGATCTCCGGGGACGAATGCGGCTTCAGCGACAGCAGCAGCACCATCCCGGACACGGTGACGGCACTCGCCAGCACGATCCGGCGCAGCGGGCTCTTCCTCTTCAACGGGTGCATGACGACCTCACAGCTCGAACGACTCGTGATGGATCCGACGGGCCGGAACCCCTGCCGCACACAGCACTTCGTACATGTCCTCGGCGAACCCGGACGGCCCGCACAGGTACACGTCGTGGTCGACAAGCTCGGGCACCATGTTGTGCAGCGCGCCGGGCGTGAGGCGGGGCCGTTTGCCGTCCGCGCCGTTGAGTGCGTAGAGCACCTTGGCGCCGCGCCACCGGGCTATGGACTCCAACTCCTGCGCAAGGGCCAGGTCCTCGGCCGAGTGCGCCCGGTACAGCAGCGTCACCTCACCCGGCAGCGTCTCGAACAGGGCGCGCAGCGGGGTGATGCCCACCCCGGCCCCGATCAGCAGCGTCATGCCGGAGGTCTGCCGGTCGGCGGTCAGCGCGCCGTATGGGCCCGCCGCCCATACCCGGGTGCCCGGTCGCAGACGTGACACGGACGCGCTGTGGTTTCCGAGCGCCTTGACCGTGATGCGCAGCCGGTCGTGGCGGGGTGGCGCGGACAGCGAATACGGCGTCGACGTCCACCACATGCCGCTCGCGAGGAACCGCCACCGGAAGAACTGCCCGGGCTCGACACCGAGCTTCTCCAGGCGCCGGCCCCGGACGACGACGGACCACACATCCGGCGTTTCCCGTTGCACCGACTCCACCCGCAGCGTGTGGCGCAGGTTGAGCCACACCGGGGTGAGGACCCGGAACCACACCACCAGCGCCAGGACACTCAGGTACAGAGCGAACCAGGCGGCCTTGGCGACCGGGCTCCCGATGAACTCAGCGCCGAGCTCGATCTGATGGCCGAAGGAGAGGAAGACCGACCCGTACGTCAGCAGATGCAGGTAGTACCAGAACTCGTAACTGACCCTGCGACGGACGGCGCGCGCCGAGACGACGCCGACGGCGAACAGGACGATCGTGCCGAGGGTGGCCGGGAGGACCCTAGGAAAGTGGAAGACGATGGTGGTCGTCTCACGCAGGAACGACGTCTGAGTGCGGGCCGCGTACCCGGCGATGATCAGCACGGCGTGCGCGACCAGCAGACAGATCGTGTACCGCCCGGCCATCGCGTGCCAACGGGCCACCCGGTCCGAACCGATCCGCCGCTCGAGCAGCGGCACCCGGGCCATCAAGCCGACGAGCACCGCGCAGGAGTAGCCGCACAGCAGCCCCGCGATCCGCCCAGCCTCGGTCAGCCAGCCCGCGGCACCCACCACCGAGGTGGCGCTCTGCCACCACAGGGCGACCACGGCAGCCGCGCCGGCCCACAGCACAACCAGCAGCGGGATCGCCGGGGAACGACGTCCGGCGACCGGCGAGAAAGGAGGCGCCTGCTCCTCGTACACCGTGGTCATGATCTTTTCCTTTCGGGCGCGTCGACGCCGGAACGCGCAGGCGCAACTTCCGAGGCGGATGAGTGGGGCTCTGCCGGCCGCGGCATCGATCGCGACCCGACGGTGACGGCTCACTGCCGGTTGCCGGCACGGCGCCACCCTTGAGATCATTGTGAACGTAACCTCGGAGATAGTATCAATTGGTAAGGAAACAGTTGTCAAGATCTACTCATGAGTCAGGAACGCCCGGCAGATCCGGCTCGTCCGCGACCGGCCACCAACTGCTCGCCGGATTCGCGGGCCTACGCAAGGGCCTGCGGCAGTGGATGCAGATGAACATGCCCGCGGCCACCGGCACGATGACGGTGCCCCGCGCCACCCTGCTCCTCGGCCTGACCCTCAAGAGCGAACCGGCCGGCATGAGCGAACTCGGCGAACCCCTGGGCTTGTCCCCCAGAAACATGACCGTCCTGGTCGACGGGCTGGAGAAGGAAGGGCTCGTCCGCCGGGTCGCCCACCCCGACGACCGCCGGATCAAGTTGGTCGAACTGACCCCGGCCGGAAAAGACGTGGTCGAGCAGGAACTCGCCCCCTCACAGGCGGCCGCCGCGGCTCTCTTCGACGACTTCACCCCCGAAGAGCGAGGTGAACTACTCAGACTGCTGACAAAGGTGGGCGACTCCCTGCGCGCACGCGGCATCGACATGCCCTCCCGCGACCAGGGCTGACGCCACCTTGCCAAGCGGACTGCTGTCCACTACGGTCGAATACTAGTGGACAGCTGTCCGCTTAGCCTGTATTGCCGCATCCCAGTTGTTCACCGTTCAGAGGTGACGGCGCCACGGCCAGGCTCCACTCCCTCTGAATGGAGATCCCCATGACTGGAGTCCACGCGACGACCCTGAATCTGCCCACCCAGGGCGGAGTCGCCGACGCGTACCTCGCGCGCCCCGACGACGACGCCCCGCACCCGGCCGTCCTCTTCTACACGGACATCATGGGCGTGCGCCCGAGCATGAAGGGGATGGCGGACCGCCTGGCGGCGGCCGGCTACACGGTCCTGGTACCCAACGTCTTCCACCGCAGCAGCCCGGCACCTGTCGTGGAGATGCCCGAGGCCGTCACCGAAGACATCCTCTGGGACGTCGTCGGCAAGGCCGTGCCGGTGGCACAGGCGCTGACCCCGAGCGATGCGATGCGCGACGCCCAGATCTGGCTCGACTGCCTCCAGGCCAGCGAGTTCACCACCGACGGCCCAGTGGGCATCACGGGGTACTGCAATGGGGGCATGCTGTCCCTGCGCACGGCAGGCTCCTACCCGGACCGGGTCGCCGCCGCGGCCATCATCCACGGCTCCCACCTGATCACCGACGCGCCGGACAGCCCCCACCTGGCTGCCGAGCACATCAAGGGCGAGGTCTTCTTCGCCAACGGCGACAAAGACACGATCAACCCACCCGAGGAGGTCGAGCGCTTCAACGCGATCCTCTCCGCCGCCGGCGTCCGCCACCGCAGCGAGATGTACGCCGATGCCCAGCACGGCTTCTCCGCGCCCGACCTCCTGCCCCTCTACGACAGGGCGGCGGACGAGCGTCACTGGGCGGGCCTGCTCGACCTGTTCGGCCGCACCCTCTGACAGGCACAGACACCGCATCGACAGCGACGCCGCGTCCCGCACAGTGCGGGACGCGGCGTCGACTGGTACTTGCCGTACGAATGTCAGCGACGGGTGAGTCCCCCGTCTACGGCGATGATCTGGCTCGTGATGAACGCCGCCTCGTCGGAGGCGAGGAACGCCACCGTGTTGGCCACGTCCTCGGGCGTCTCCTGCCGCTTCAGGGCTTGCAACTGCATGTGATGCTCGAACACCTGCTCAGGAAGCCTGGAGAGCGTGAAGGGGGTCCGGACCACACTGGGAGCCACCGCGTTGACCGTGATGTTGTACTGCGCGAGGTCCGCCGCCATCGAGTAGGTGAGCCCGTTGATGGCGCCCTTGGAGGAGAGGTACGAGATAAAGCGCGGAGTGTTCTCCCAGTAGGCCGTGGTCGTCATATTGATCACCCGGCCGGCGCTGGATTCCTTGAGCTGGTCGAGGAACGCCTTGCACGTCAGGAAAATGCCTCCGGCGTTCACCGTCATGATCTTGAGCCAGCTGTCGAAGGTCGCGTTGTCGAAGTCGACCAGTTCCACGAGGGCCGCGTTGTTCGAGACGATGTCGACCGAGCCCAGAGCGTCCCGCACCCGCCCGGCGAAGGCGTTCATCTGCGCTTCGTCGGTGATGTCGACCTGCGCGCTGAAGAACTTCTGCCCCGTTGCTTCGACGAGTTCCCTGGTCTCGTCCGCCGGGTTGATGTCGGCGACCGCGATGTCGGCGCCTTCGGACGCCAGCTTCTTCGCGATCGCCTGACCGATTCCACTGGCGCCGCCGGTCACCACGGCGATCCTGCCTGCCAACTTTCCAGCCATGATGCAACTCCTCGGATTGAGATGAATCAGAAAATGACCCTCCACTGCCTGTCGAGCGAGCAGCGCGATACCCGCGCGCACCAGGTCGGGTATGACAGCTGTCTTGGAGCGGAGGGCCAGTTGGCCCGGCTGGACCGGTCGGCATCGCCGACCGGTCGTCGGGTCGTTCTTGGACGGGCCGCGGTCAGCTGCCGTTGACGACGGCCGCCGCGGCCCGCAGGGCCCGGGCCGCCCGGGGGAGGTCACCGTTGACCAGCCGACCCTCGGACTTCACCACCTGTCCGGCGACGAGGACCGTGTCCACGTTCTGGGGGTGGGCGGCGGTGACCACGGCCGCGATCGGATCACGGTCGGCGGTGAGGAGGCTGAGGTCGTCCAGTCGGAGCAGGATGACGTCGGCCTGCTTGCCGGGACGCAGCGAGCCGATCCGGTCGGCCAGCCCGAGCGCGGTGGCACCGTCCAGTGTGGCCATCCGCAGCACGTCCTTGACGCTCAGCCGCTGGTCGGCGTCGTCGGCGAGCTGGCTGGCGATCAGCGCGGCCCGCATGACGGAGAACATGTCGCCGGGCGCGGAGGTCACAGCGTCGGCGCCGAGCCCGGTGGTGACGCCGGCGCGGCGGTAGCGGCCCGTGACAGGCCGGCCGATGCTCAGCATCGCCTCCGTGCTCGGCGTGACCGAGGCGGTACCACCGGAGTCGGCAATCAGCTTCAGCTCGTCGTCGTCGAGCGAGTTGCCGTGCACGTAGAGGGCCTTGACGTCCAGCAGACCCTGCTCGCGCAGAACGGAGACCGGTTGCGTGGCGACGGGACCGGCGCTGACGTGGAACGTGACCGGCAGACCCAGCTCGGCCGCCAGACGCCAGTCCTCGGCCACCACCTCGGCCGGCGTGTACGACGGCCCGAGCGGGGCGAGCGCCATGGTGACGAGCGCGTCGTCGTCACCCAGCCGCTCTGCACGGATCCGGCGGGCATCGGCGTAGTTCCCGGCTCCGGTGAGAGGGAAGCCATAGCCGAAGACGGCGCGCAGCCCTGCCGCCCGCAAGCTGTCGACAGCCGCGTCGGCATGCTCGGGGGTGTGCAGCGCGTGCGAGAAGTCCATCAGGGTGGTGATGCCGGAGTCGAGGCTCTCCAGCGCGCCGACCAGGGTCGCGGCGTGGATGTCCTGCGGCCCCAGTCGCGCACCGAGCTGCCCCATGACACCGAGGTAACCCATGAGGTCCATGTCCACGGCCGCGCTGCGGAGCGCCGACTGCCACACGTGCCGGTGGGTGTCGACGAACCCGGGGAGAACGATCCGGTCGGTGGCGTCGATGACGGTGGCGCCTTCCGCGGGCAGGTCAGGGCCTACGGCGGTGATCCGGCCGTTCTCGATCAGGACGTCCGTGTGGGAGTGGACGACCGGTTCGGGCTCCGTGTCGATGACGTGGCCGTTGCGGAGCACGATGCGGGGGTCGGTCATGGTGTTGCCAATCTCTTCGACTCGAGAACGGGGCTGAAAGGCAGCGGTGAGCCGCGCGCCTCGACTCGATGGACGGGGGGTGCCGGCGTCGGCGAGCGATCACCCGCCACACCGGGCCGGAGTGTCCGCCGTGGTGGCCGGGACGGCCTCACAAGGTGCTCGCCGGGGCCGAGGCCGCTGATGCGGCCAACCTAAGCGGACTATTGTCCGCTAGGGAGCAACGTAGCGGACAGGTGTCCGGTTGGCAAGCGGTCCGAACCTCATCGTTCGCCATGAAGCCATGCACAGCGCTTCGCGCTGGACCGTTGGAGTGACAGCAGAGCGGACGCGCGCCCCACCACTGAACCCCTGGAGCACACCCCGCGACAGCCGCCTCGACGCAGCGTGCGGTTGCTAACCGGATAGCTGTCCGGTACGTTTAGAAGGCGCAACGGACAGTTGTCCGCTTAGGCTCCGCACACACCTCACGAAAGGTTCCACGCCATGAATCTGCTCATCCTCGGAGCGACCGGGCCCACTGGCCGCCACGTCGTCGATCTGGCCCTCGCGGGTGGCGACACCGTCACCGTCCTCGCGCGCAGGCCGGAGGCGTTGGAGGACCTGGCGGGCCAGGTCACCGTCGTCGCCGGAGACGCCACCTCGCAGCGCGATGTCGCCAAGGCCATGGCCGGGCAGGATGTCGTCGTCTCGGCTCTCGGCCGGAGCACGTCCGTGCGCGCCGACGACCTGTTCACGCGTGCCGCGACGGCCGTGACAGGCGCGGCCAGGGAAATGGGCATTTCCCGCCTGGTGTGGCTGTCCTCGTTCGGCGTAGGTGACACCTACCGGTCGGCGAGCCCCATGCAGAAGGTCATGTACAGCACGTTCCTGCGGAACATCTACGCCAACAAGGAGCTCTCCGAGAAGGAGATCCGCTCCAGCGGCCTGGACTGGACACTGGTCTACCCGACCATGCTGACCAAGAACCCCGCCAAGGGCACCTACCTCGTCGGCGACCGTCTCCCCATGAAGGGCAACCCGACGATCAGCCGCGCGGACGTCGCCGACTTCATGTACCAGGCGGCCCACAGCCCCGAGTGGATCCACCGCGACGCCGTCATCACCGACTGACGACGGGTCAAGCATCACCACGCACGCACGACTTCCGCCGCCACATTCCGTGGCGGCGTTCCGAACGGACCGACGATGAACCCTGTTTCCCCCACCTTCCTGCTCGGCGGTGACCTGCCGATCAACCGCATCGGCTTCGGAGCCATGCGACTGTCCACCAACGGCTTCACCGGTCCGGCCCGCGACCCCGAAGCCGGCCGCGCGGTCCTGCGCCGCGCCGTCGAGCTCGGCGTCAACCACATCGACACCGCCTCCTTCTACCGCAGTGACGACGGCACCGTCAGTGCCAACGCCCTGATCCACGAGGCGCTGCAGCCCTACCCGGCCGATCTGGTCCTGGCCACCAAGGTCGGCCCGTCGGACACCCCCGAGGGCGGACTGCACCAGACCACCGACCCCGCCGCCCTGCGCCCGATGATCGAGGCGAACCTCAAGACCCTCGGCGTCGACCGCCTCGACCTCGTCTACCTGCGCATCGGCACGATGGAACCGCCCCACGGCGAGTCCCTCGCCGCACGCTTCGAGACACTCGCCGCGATGCGCGAGGAGGGCCTTATCCGCCATCTCGGCCTCAGCAACGTCGACACGGAGCACCTCGCCGAGGCCCGCGCGATCGCGCCGGTCGCCGCCGTGCAGAACCACTTCCACGCCGGCAAGCGCGACGACGCCGAGCTCCTGGCGGCCTGCGAAGAGGCGAACATCGCCTTCGTGCCGTTCTTCCCGCTCGGCGGTGGCACGAGCGACGTCGACGCCGACCGTCTGGCACGGGTCGCCGAGCGCCATGGCGCCACGGTCCGCCAGATCGCCTTGGCCTGGCTGCTCGCCTCCTCCCCCGTCACCCTCGCCATCCCCGGCACGGGGTCTCCCGTCCACCTGGCGGAGAACATAGCCGCCGGGTCGATCGCCCTCACGCCGGAGGACCTCTCCGACCTCGAGTGACGCGGGAACCACTTCAGAAAGGCACACGTGAGCCCGACCAGCTCCATCCCCACATTGCCTGCCTACGACGACTTCGCGGACGGCTTCCGAGGCTCTGTCCTGCGCAGCAGGGACGACGGTTTCGAGGATGCCAGGGTCGTCTTCAACGGCCGTACCGCCGACACGACCCCCGCGCTGATCGCCCGCTGCACCGACAAGGACGACGTCGCCGCAGCCCTGCGGTACGCCTCAGCGCGCGACCTTCCTGTCGCGGTGCGCGGCGGCGGCCACGGCGCCGACGGCCACGCCATGCCGGGCGGCGCACTCGTCCTGGACCTGTCCGGCATGCGGGAGACCAGCGTTGATCCGCAAACCCGTACCGTGCGGGCCCAGGCCGGTGTCGTACTCGGCGAACTCGACGCAGCCACCCAGGAACACGGCCTGGTGGTGCCGTCCGGCACGGTCACCACGACCGGCATCGCGGGACTCACCCTCGGCGGCGGTATCGGCCACCTGATGCGCCGCTTCGGGGCCACCGTCGACAGCCTGCTGGCCTGCGAGATGATCACCGTCGACGGCCGGAAGGTCCGCGCGGACGAGAAGGAGAACCCGGACCTGTTCTGGGCCCTGCGCGGAGGCGGCGGCAACTTCGGCGTCGTCACCGCCTTCGAGTACCGCGCGCACCCCCTGGGCCCCGGCGTCGTCTCCGGCCAGATCGTCTTCCCCGGCGAACAGGCCGCCGCCGTACTGTCGAAGCTGCACGCCTTGATGGCCGACGCACCCCGCGAACTCGGCCTCGGGACCACGCTCACCGTCGCGCCCCCGTTGCCGGAGCTGACCGAGGCGACGCACGGCAAACCGGTCCTGATCCTCATCCCCTGTTACACCGGGCCGCTCCAGAACGCGGAGGAAGTCATCGAGCGGCTTTCCATGCTCGGCACGCCCGTCCTCAACACCGTGGGGCCCACCACCTGGCTCGCAACGAACAGCATGCTGGACGCAATCGTCCCGTACGGCCGGCGCACGACGATCCGGGGCGGCTACCTCGCCACACTCGACCAACCTGTGGTCGACGCACTGCTCGAGCGGCTGGCCGACGTGCCGGACACACCGGGCACGATGAGCACGATCAACGTCTGGTCGCTGGGCGGCGCGATCTCCGAGGACGTCGGCGAGGACGCCACCGCCTTCTCTCGTACCGGGGCCTCCTGGCTGTGGGAGTGCGCCCCGGTGTGGACGGAGCGGGACCACGACGCGCAGTTCGACAAGTGGGCCGACGCGACTGTGTCAGCGCTGCGCCCGTACACGCTTCCCAACGCCTACACCAACCTCACCCAGGACATGGGCGAGGCCTGGCGACGGGGGGTGTTCGGCAGTGAGGCCAAGTACCGGCGACTCGCCGAGATCAAGGCCGTATGGGATCCGCGGAACCTGCTTCGCCACAACAAGAACATCGCTCCTGCCACCGTCGAGTAGGTCCGGGAGCCCTCGACCGCCGTCAGTCGGTGATCACCGCGTCACGCCGGATCCACTCACTGCCGTGCACCGCCTGGTACATGAAGGCAGCGACGTCGGCACGGCTGATCATCCGGGCGCCCTTCATCTTGATCCGGTCGTCGACGCGGTAAGTGCCCTTGGCGGGGCGGTTGTTCAGCCCGGTCGGGAAGACCAGCGTCCAGTCCAGGCCGCTGGCTCGGATGCGGTCGTCGGCGATCTTCTTGTTCGCGTAGACCCGGCGCAGCAGTGTGCGGTACATGGTCTTCTGCACAGGGGTCGCCCAGTCGAAAGTCTCCCCCACGCCGAAGGACGACATCCACACCAGGCGGGAGACCCCCTGCTCCTTGGCCGCGCCGACGACAGCTGCGGACGCGCGGTCGAAGAGGCCGTCAGGGTTCAGTGATTTGCCCTGGCCCAGTGCGGAGATGATGGCGTCCTGTCCCAGGGCGGCTGCCGCGACATCGCGTTGCGAGGTGGCGTCTCCCATGACGACGGTGATCCGGTCCGCCAGATCGCCGAGGGCCGCTGGGTTGCGTACGAGGGCCGTGACCGAGTCACCAGATCGCAGGGCGAGGTCGACGAGTTGGCGACCGGTGGGACCGGTCGCGCCGAGGATGAGCAAGTTCATGGTGGGGGAATCCTCCACGCGCGACAGAGATAAGCGGACAGGTGTCCGATACGAAACCGTATCGGACACCTGTCCGCTTCGCAAGCCCGGTCACACAGGAGCCGACCTTCGGGCCATCAGCCAGGCCCGGGCGCCCCCGCACACAGCCCGTCCATGACGAGATCCAGAAGCCGCGCACTCTGGGCCTGCCAGTCCCCGCTGGAGTCGATCTGCCAGATGCCGGCGATGGCCAGGATGAAGTCGTCGGCCGTCAGCCCCGGACGGAGGGTGCCCACCTCGCGATTGGCGGCGAGCAGCGCCTCGATCGCCTCGACCACGAGCGCGTAGCCCGGCTGGGCCGGGCCGGCCGACGTTCCGACGATCTGCCGCATCGCGTCCGACAGGCCGACCTTGGCGACGGCGAAGCGGGCGAGCTGCTCCATCCACTCACGCAGCGCTTCGTCCGGAGCCCGGGTCTTGAGCAGTTCCGCCGCCGCGTCGGTGAGCACCATCACCTCGTGACGGTAGACCTCCAGGACGAGCGCTTCACGGTTGGGGAAGTTGCGATAGAACGTGCCCTGCCCGACCCCCGCCTTCTTGGCGATCAGGCTCAGCGGGACGTCCTCGGCGCGCGACAGCTCGGCAAGCGCCACCTCCAGGATTCGCTCCCGATTGCGCTGCGCGTCCGAGCGCTGAGGCCCGTCGTTCCTGGAGTCCACTTCCCCTCCTCCGGGGCTCATGCCCACAACCCTTGCTAACCGGATAACTGTCCGCTACGTTCTGACTTAGCGGACACCAGTCCGCTTATATCCACCATAACGCCCTCCACGTGCGCATCAGTGGGCGAGACCCCCGCAGGTCCGCATTGTCCTCCACTCTCCTCGCTGGCGCGGTCTGGCGTGCCCTGACGCATCCAGGCGCCCTCCCGTACTGATCGGGCCCTGTCCACGGAGTAACCAAGTGCTTGATATTTCCCGAGAATTGGGTCGCTGGCTCGAAGAGGGCCGGGAGTTCGCGGTGGCGACCGTCGTCGGCGTCAGCGGCAGCGCGCCGCGCGGGCTCGGGGCGGCCCTCGCCGTGGACAGCGACGGCACGGCCGTCGGATCGGTGTCCGGCGGGTGCGTCGAGGCGGCGGTGTACGACCTGTGCAGACAGGCGCTCCAGGACGGCAGGAGCCGCATCGAGCGGTTCGGGTACAGCGACGAGGACGCCTTCGCCATCGGATTGACCTGCGGCGGCACCATCGACATCCTCGTCACACCCGTCACCACCGACGCGCCGACCAGGGCTGTGCTCGGCTCCGCCGTGAGCGCCATCAGCCGCGGCGAACCCGTGGCCCTCGCCCGGATCGTCCGCGGCCCGGCCGACCTCCTCGGCGCAAGCCTGCTCGTCCACGCCGACGGCACCCACGAGAGCTCGCACACAGACGACCGCCCCGAGTTGGCACGCGCAGCCGCCACCCAAGCGCAGGGGCTGCTGCGGGCTGGGCGCACCGGCACGGTCGAACTCTCCGAAGACGGATCCCTCTGTCCCGGCGGCCTGACCCTGCTCGTCGAGACACACGCCCCGCCACCCCGCATGATCGTGTTCGGCGCCATCGACTTCGCCGCCGCACTCGTCCGCGCCGGCAAGTTCCTCGGCTACCACGTCACCGTCTGCGACGCCCGCCCCGTCTTCGCCACCCGCGCCCGCTTCCCCGAGGCCGACGAGATCGTCGTCGACTGGCCCCACCGCTACCTGCGCAACACCCAGACCGACACCCGCACCGCCCTGTGCGTCCTCACCCACGACGCCAAATTCGACATCCCCCTCCTCCAGCAGGCCCTGCGCATGCCGGTCGCCTACATCGGCGCCATGGGCTCCCGCCGCACCCACACCGACCGCGAGCGCAGGCTGCGTGAAGCCGGCCTGACCGAGCGCGAGTTGGCCCGGCTCCGCTCACCCATCGGCCTCGACCTCGGCGCCCGCACGCCCGAGGAGACCGCCCTCTCCATCGCCGCCGAGATCATCGCCGCGCGACACGGCGGCACCGGTGTCCCCCTCACCGGCACCCAGACCCCCATCCACCGCACCCCGGCACCGCCCGCGGCCGTGGATGCAGCCTGAATCCCCGAAATCACCGCACTTCACCACACCCCACTGGAGACAGTCATGAAGTCCCGCAGACTCAGCCGCCGCGTCACTCTCGTCGGTGTCGGTGTCCTCACCACGGCCGCACTGACCGTAGGCACCACCGCGTTCGCCAACGCGGACACCGACACCGCACCCAGGTCGTCCACCACGGTCGCCACGCCGTCCGGTCACACCGCCAAGGAGACCCGCAACAAGCGGATCGTGCTCGGCTTCGTGGACCTCGGTATCAACCAGAAGCAGCCTCAGGAGGCCGCCGACCGCTACCTGGGCGACCTCGTCCAGCACAACCCCAACGTCGCCGACGGCAAGGAGGGGTGGGTCACCTGGGCGACGGGGTTCGTCAAGGCGGTGCCGAACGTGAACGTGGACTTCAAGCGGGTCCTCGTCGACGGTGACTTCGTGACGCTGCACACGCACATCACGGTCTCCCCGACCGACCGCGGCACCGCGGCGATCGACATCTTCCGGGTGCAGAACGGCAAGATCGTCGAGCACTGGGACGCCTCGACGCAGGTGCCCGAGACCTCGGCCAACGACAACGGCATGTTCTGACACACGCCACGTCCACCGCGTCCCGCCGGCCGCTCGGTCGGCGGGACGCGGTGCCGCTCAGCCGGACTTGGGGCGGGCGAGTCCCAGGTCGTAGGCGAAGATCACCGCCTGGATGCGGTCGCGGGCGCCGATCTTGGACAGGATGCTGCGGACGTGGCTCTTGACCGTTGACTCGGCCACGACGAAGTGGGCGGCGATCTCGCCGTTGGTCCAGCCCTTGCCGATGGCGACGAGGATCTCGCGCTCCCGGTCGGTGAGACCGTTCAACCTCGCTTCCTGGGCCGGGCCGTCGACCGGTTCCGGGACGTGCTGGGCGTACTCGTCCAGGAGACGGCGGGTGAGCGCGGGCGCGATCACAGCATCCCCGGCGGCTACGGCCCGGATACCGGCCAGAAGTTCCTCGGGGCGCACGTCCTTCAGCAGGAACCCGCTGGCGCCCGCGCGCAGAGCGGCGTGGACGTACTCGTCGAGGTCGAAGGTGGTCAGGACGAGGATGCGGGAGCGGTCCCCGGCGGCGACGATACGGCGGGTCGCCTCGATGCCATCCATGCCGGGCATGCGGATGTCCATGAGGACGACGTCGGGGCGCAGTTCGGCCGTGAGGCGGACCGCTTCGGTGCCGTGCGCGGCCTCGCCCAGCACGGTGGTCTCGGGGGCGGATTCCAGCAGCAGGCGGAAGGCGTAGCGCTGGAGCGGCTGGTCGTCGACGATGAGCACCGTGGTCACCGGTCACCTCCCTGGGGCGTGAGGTCGAGGGTGACCTCCACACTCCAGCCTCCCTCCCCCGACGGTCCCGCGCTCACGATCCCGCCGTAGAGTGCCGCTCTCTCCCGCATGCCCACCAGGCCGTGTCCTTCCTCGTTGCGCGGTGTCGCCGGGCCGCCCGGCGCGCCGGTGTCCTGGACGCGGATCTCCAGTCGCGTGTCCTCGACGGCGATCGACAGATTCACCCGGGTCTCGGCGCCGGCGTGCTTGAGCGCGTTGGTGAGGGCTTCCTGGACGATGCGATACGCCGTCAGCTGCACCCCTTGGTCCAGGGCGTCCAGGTCACCGCTGGTCCGATAGACGACCCTGGGGCCCGCGGCCCGAACGCCGGCACACAGCATCTCGATGTCCGTCATGCCGGGCTGCGGGCTGAGCGGAGGCCCGGACGACGGGCTGTTCGCAGCCTCGCGCAGCACGCCGAGCGTCCTGCGCAGCTCGCCGAGGGCCTGGCGGCCGGTGTCGCCGATCAGGTGCAGCGCTTCCTTGCCGCGTTCCGGAGCGGTGTTCGCGGCGTACGCGCCCGCGTCGGCGAGGTTGATGATGACGGCCAGGTTGTGGCCGACGATGTCGTGCATCTCCCGGGCCACCCGGGCTCGTTCGGTGGCGGTCGCCAGCCTGCTGCGCTGGTCGCGCTCGATCTCCAGCCGGGCCGCCCGCTCCCGCAACCCGGCGAGCTGGGCCCGGCGGAACCGGATCACGAGGCCGAGCGCGAGGGCCGCAGTCGCCGTGCTGAACAGGAAGAACAGCGCGTCCCAGACGGGCACGGACGCCGACACCCGGACCGCGGCCAGCGTCATCGCCCCCGCCGTGACGGCGCCGGCCCACGGCAGCTGCGAAAGTCCGCCGTGCAGGGCCAGGCTGTACAGGGCGACGAAGAGGGCGATGTCCGCGCGCAGTCCGGCACCGAGCGCCCACTGGAGCACGAACACGGCCGCGATGACCCCGAAGGCAGTCAGCGGTCTCCGTCGCCGCCACAGCAGGGGCAGTACCAGCCCGGCCTGCAGCGCCAGCGTCGCCGCCAGGGGCAGCTCGGTGAGCGTGAGACGAATCTTGCGCGGACCGTCGTCCCCGCTCCCCGCGGGCAGTACGTCCGGCAGACAGAACATCACGACGGCCACGACGACCACGGCGGTGTCCAGCACCCAGGGACGGGCACGGTCCGCGTTCCGCAACCGCTGGGCGCCGCGGTTCAGCCGGGCGACCAGGGGTCCCATACCGCCGGTGTCGTCGATGCTCACGAAGGTCACCTGTCTGCTGTCCAGGCGGTCAGACGTCGTTGCGCTTGAGCCGGTAGGCCGCGCCCGCCAGCGTGAGCGCCGTCCAGCCGAGGAAGACCACCAGTCCCGCCCCGGGGGACAGGGTGGTGGAGTCGTGTGTCAGGGCGAACATGGACTCGCCGGCGTTGCTCGGCAGGTAGGGGCTGATGTTGTCCTCCCAGGAGCTGGGCAGCAGCGAGGTCAGCCCGGGAAGCAGGACGAACACTCCGACCAGCACCGAGATGCCGCCCGCCACCGACCGCAGCAGCGCGCCGAGGCCCACACTGATCACCCCGATCAGACCGAGGTAGAGGCCCGCGCCCAGCAGCGACCGCAGGACGCCCGCGTCCGACAGGCTCTGCGCCGCCTCGGTGCCGGAGACGATCTGGCTGCCGACGAGGAAGGCCACGAACGCGCCGGCCGAGGCGACCACCGCCGCCACCAGCCCGTACAGCGCCGCCTTGGACCACAGCACCGGCAGCCGGCGCGGCACCGCCGCCAGCGTGGACCGGATCATTCCGGTCGAGTACTCCCCTGCCATCACGAGCACTCCGAGGACTCCGAGGGCCAGTTGCGCGAAGGGGACACCGAACAGGGACAAGTCCACGGCCTTGGACGTGTCGAAGTCGCTGTCCAGGTTTCCGGCGTTGAACTGCCAGGAAATGATCAGTCCGAACACGAGCAGGAACATCAGGCCGAGCGTCAGCGTGATCCATGTCGAGCGCAGGGACCAGAGCTTGGCCCACTCCGAGCGCAGCACGCGCCATCCGGTCACCCTGTAGGCGGGGCGGGGCGATTCGGCCGGGCTGAGCCGGGGCTCGGGGGTAGCGGTAAGGGAACTCATGCCACCCTCCCAAGGGTGTCGATGCCGGTCGTGGTGCCGTGGTACTCCACCGCATCCCTGGTCAGGTCCATGAACGCCTCTTCCAACGAGACCGTTCGCTGGCTCAGTTCGAACAGCGCGATGCCGTGCTCCGCCGCCTTCAGCCCGATCTCGCGCGCGCTGATCCCGGTGACGTGCAGTTCCTCGGTGCCGACCTGGCCGGTGATGTCGACGCCGGGTCCCGCCAGCACGTCCCGCAATCGCGCGGGGTCCTGGGTCGCCACCCGCACGGTGTCGCCGCCCGCCTCGCGGACGAGGTCCCGCACGGTCGTGTCGGCCAGCAGCCGCCCGCGCCCCACGATGATCAGGTGGTCCGCCACCAGTGCCATCTCACTCATCAGATGCGAGGAGACGAACACCGTCCGCCCCTCCTGCGCGAGCCCGGTCAGCAGATTGCGGATCCACAACACGCCCTCCGGATCGAGGCCGTTGACCGGCTCGTCCAGCATCACGATCTGCGGATCACCGAGCAGCGCCGCCGCGATGCCCAGCCGCTGGCCCATGCCTAGGGAGAAGGCCCCGGCCCGCTTCTTCGCCACGCTGCCGAGCCCGGCGAGGTCGATGACCTCGTCGACACGGCTGCGCGGGATGCCGTGGGTCAGCGCGAGCGCGTTGAGGTGGTTGTAGGCCGAGCGGCCCGGGTGGATCGACTTCGCCTCCAACAGCGCGCCGACCTCCTGGAGCGGGGCCCGGTGCTGGGCGTAGCGACGGCCGTTCACCGTCACGGAACCGCTCGTCGGGGCGTCCAGTCCGACGATCATGCGCATCGTGGTCGACTTCCCCGCGCCGTTGGGTCCCAGGAAGCCGGTCACGGTGCCCGGCTTCACGGTGAAGTCCAGCCGGTCCACCGCGGTCTTCTCCCCATACCTTTTGGTCAGTACCTGTGCCTCGATCATCAGCGTGCCTTCCCTCGGCCACGGACGCCTGTCGGGCGCCTCACCAGCAACGCTAGGAGCGGGTGGGCCCCAATTCGGTCCCCCCGCGGGCGGGACCGCGGGGTGGGCGTCGTACCCCGGTACGAGACGGGTGTGCGACTCAGGTCCGGTGGTGCCGCTGTGGCGGCTCCCCAGCACGGGCGATCACAGCAGCTTGTCCAGGGTGAGGGGCAGGTCGCGGATCCGCTTGCCGGTGGCGTGGTGAACGGCGTTCGCGATCGCGGCGGCGACCCCGGTGGGACCGACCTCTCCGATGCCGGTCAGGCCCAGGGGCATGGTCGGGTCGGGCTCGTCGAGGCACATGACCTCGATCTGCGGGATGTCGGCCTGGACGGGGAGGTGGTACTCCGCGAGGCTCGGGTTCATGATCCGCCCGTTGCGGGGGTCCACGAGGGTCTCCTCGCCCAAGGCCATGCCGATCCCCGCGATGATGCCGCCGCGGAGCTGACTGGTGGCCGTCTTCGTGTTGATCACCCGGCCGAAGTCGAACACGCCGGTCCAGCGCGCGACGCGCACCTCGCCGGTGTCCTGGTCGACCCGGACCTCGCAGAAGTGGGCTCCGTAGGCGGCCTTCATCCAGCGCCGCTGTTCGCGCAGGAACCTCGTGAAGAACTTCACCTGACCGGTCACCTTCCCGACCCGGGTGTCCGAACCGATCGCCACCTCAAGGGACGGCAGGCCCGCCCTGGCCAGCGTCTCCGTGTGGCTCTGGCCGGTGGTGCCGTGTCTGCGGGCCAGGCTGCGCAGCCGCTTCTTGAGCTTCTCGCACCCCTCCAGGAGGCTGTTGGCGACGGTGGCGGTCTGGACCGAGCCGATCGCTGCGGCGCTGCTCGGCAGATCCGAGTCGCCGTATTCGACTCGTACGTTCTCGAACGGGACGCCGAGCGCGTCGGCGGCGATCTGCGCCTGTACCGTCGCGGCGCCCACGCCGATCTCCTGGAAAGCGCAGCGGACCACCACAGTGCCGTCGACGGACAGCCGGACCGTGACGTTGGCCGCCATCTGCTGGGCCGGGTGGAACGCGGTGGCCACCCCCATGCCGACCAGCCAACGGCCGTCCCGCATCGACCCCGGCTCCGGGGTGCGCTCGCTCCAGCCGAACCTCTCGGCGCCCAGCGCGTAGGCCTCGGGCAGCCAGCGGCGGGAGAAGGCCTTGCCGTCGACGGGATTGGTCTCGGGCTCGTTGAGCATGCGGAATCTGATCGGGTCCATGCCGACCTGGTAGGCCAGTTCGTCGATCGCCGACTCCAGCGCGAAGCTCCCGATCCCCTCGCTCGGTGTGCGCATCGGCGACGGCGGGATGAGGTCCATCTCGACCAGGTGCTGCTGGAGCAGCATGGTCGGGGTGGCGTAGAGGTGCCGTGACGGGCTGGTCAGTGTCTCCGGGAGACCGCCGACTCGTCCGGTGCGGGCGACGGTGGTGTGGATGAGGGAGGTCAGCCTGCCGTCCTCGCCGGCGCCGAGCGCGACCCGCTGGGTGGCGGCTCCCCGGGCGCCGACGGTGTGGTAGACCGCTTCCCTGGTGAGCATCATGCGCACGGGGCGGTCGATGGCCCGCGCGGCCAGAGCGGTGAGGATCGTGCCGGCCCAGACCACGCTCTTGCCGCCGAATCCGCCGCCCACGAACGTCGAGACGACCCGTACGTTCGCCGGCAGGACGTCGAACCGCAGTGCGAGGTGGGTGCGCAGCCAGTCGATGCTCTGTGTGCTGTCGTGCACGGTGAGCCGGTCGCCGTCCCACACCGCCGTCGTGGCGTGCGGTTCGATCGCGTTGTGGTTGTGGGGCGGGGTGGTGAACCGCAGGTCGACCTTGACCGGCGAGGCCGCGAACGCCGCCTCCGCGTCCCCCTTCTTCGCACCGCTAGGCAGCACCATGTTGGCCTTCTGCGGCTGGGCGTTGCCTTCTTCGGCGGCGAAGTCCACGGCGGACGGACGTTCGTCGTACGTGACCCGGACCAGGGCGGCGGCCTCGCGTGCCGCCTCCAGGGTCTCAGCCACGACCAGGGCCACCGGCTGACCGTCCCAGAAGATCTCGTCGGTCCTGAGGTAGTTGACCTGGGTTCCGGCCGCGAACGTGGCGAAGTTGAACGGGTTGAACGGCTGCGGCGGCTTCAGCTCGGGCGCGTTCTCGTGGGTGAGCACGGTGATCACGCCGCGTACGGCGGTCGCGGCGGCGGTGTCGATGGCGGTGATCCGGCCACGGCTGATCGTCGCGGGGACGAGCGTGGCGTAGGCGAGATCCGGATAGGCGACCTCGGCGGAGAAGACGGCGGCCCCGGTGGTCTTGGCGGGTCCGTCGACACGGTCCACGGGCTTGCCGACGACGGAGCCGCCCGTCTCGGCGTGGGGCAGGGTCTCGGTCATGCGGCGCTCCCGTCCGTGAGCAGTCGGCGCAGGGTCGCCACGAGAGTGCGTCGCGCCAGTTCGATCTTGAAGTCGTTGTCGCCCCGGCCGACCGCCGAGGCGAGTGCGGCGTCCGCGGCCCGCGCGAAGGACTCCTCGGTGGCCGGAGCCCCGAGCAGTACCTCCTCGGCCTCGTGCGCACGCCAGGGCTTGGGGGCGACGCCGCCGAGCGCCAGCCGTACGGCACTGACGTGCCCGTCCCGGATCTCCATCGCCGCGGCCACCGAGACCAGGGCGAAAGCGTAGGAGGCCCGGTCACGCACCTTGCGGTAGCGCGATGTCGCCGCGACCGGCAGGCCGGGCACCTCGACGGCGGTGATCAGTTCGTCCGGGGCGAGTTCTGTCTCGATGTGCGGGGTGCTGCCGGGCAGGCGGTGGAAGTCGGCCAGCGGAATCCGCCGGGCCCCGTGCTCGCTGCGCACCTCGACGACCGCGTCCAGGGCGACCAGCGCCACAGCCATGTCCGACGGGTGGGTGGCGATGCACTGCTCGCTCGCCCCGAGGATCGCGTGACCACGGGTGAAGCCGCCGATCGCGGCGCAGCCACTGCCCTGTTCACGCTTGTTGCACGGTGAGGCGCCGTCGTAGAAGTAGAGGCAGCGCGTGCGCTGCATCAGGTTTCCGCCGACGGTCGCCATGTTCCGCAGCTGTGCCGAGGCGCCGTGCAGGATCGCCTGGGACAGCATCGGATACCGGGTCCTGATCACCGGATGCGCGGCGAGTTCGCTGTTGCGCACGAGCGCGCCGATCCGGATGCCGCCGTCGGGCAGTTCCTCGATCCCATTCAGCGGAAGGCGCGTGATGTCCACGATCGTGTCCGGACGCTCGACGTTCTCCCGCATGAGATCGACGAGGTTGGTGCCGCCGCCGAGGAACTTGGCGTTGGGTTCGGCCGCGATGGCCCGGACCGCGTCCTCGACGTCGGAGACGGTCAGATAGGAGAAGGACTTCATCAGGCCACTTCTCCGATCGCGGCGACGATGCCGTTGTAGGCGCCGCACCGGCACAGGTTCCCGCTCATCCGCTCCCGGATCTCCGCCTCGGACAGCTCACCGCCGCTCTCGGCCAGGTGCTCGGTCGCGGCGCTGGGCGCCCCGCCCTTGTGCTCGGCCAGCATCCCGATCGCGGAACAGATCTGACCGGGCGTGCAGTAGCCGCACTGGAATCCGTCATGGCGGATGAACGCCTCCTGCAGCGGATGATCAACCCCCTCGATGGTGGTGATCTCGCGATCGTCGTACTGCACGGCCAGCGCGAGGCAGGAGTTGATCCGCACCCCGTCCACCAGCACGGTGCAGGCGCCGCACGCCCCCTGGTCACACCCCTTCTTCGTGCCGGTCAAGCCGGCATTCTCACGCAGGGCGTCGAGCAGGGAGGTGCGGTTGTCGACGAACAGCTGGTGCTTCTCGCCGTTGATGGTCAAAGAGATGACGCTGGATGCCGTCGAAGGGGCCAGACCCATGATCATCCTCCTTTCTCGCCGGTCACCCACGCCACCGGCCATTCACACCGGCGCCGTCGGCCGGTTATGGTGAACTTAAGCGGACAACAGTCCGGTACCGGGGAAAGTAGCGGACTGCTGTCCGGTTATCAAGTGCAGGGACGGGTACGCCCGGGAGGAGGACGAGTGGAACCGAAGAGTGGGACGCCTCAGCGCTCGGACGCACAACGCAATCGCGAGCGCATCCTCGCGGCGGCGTTGACCGAGCTGTCCTTGTTCGCGGACGCACCACTCAGCCTGATCGCCAAAAGAGCGGGAGTCGGGCAGGGGACGCTGTACAGACACTTCCCCAGCCGCGAAGCGCTCGTTCTCGAAGTCCACCAGCGCGAGGTGCAGCACCTCGCCGAAAGCGCGCCCCAGCTTCTGCTCAACGGAAGCCCCGATGAGGCCCTGCGCGAGTGGATGAGCCGTCTCGCATACTTCGCCACGGCCAGGGCCGGCCTGGCCGACGCGCTGCGCCAGGCCATCAGCGCGACGGGAGGCCCGGCGAAACCCGGATACTCCCTGGTCGTCGACGCGATCGAACTCCTCATCAAGGCCAACCACGAGGCCGGCACCATCCGCCCGAACATGACCACCGACGACTTCATCCTCGCCATTGCTGGCGTCTGGCAGATCGACGGCCGCGGGGACTGGCGGACCCGGTCCGGCCGCCTTCTGGACCTCGTGATGGACGGTCTGCGCGTGGGGGCGCCTGGGCCGCGATGAGGGTCCGCGGGCCTGGGCGCGTCGAGGCCCAGGCCGATGCGCCCCGGAAGCGTCGTTGAACCGTTCCGACTCCTCTGCCGCTCCGTTGCGAGCCAACAGACAGGATGGGACACGTACCCAAGAAGATTGACGCAGCCCTTCGCGGCCAGGCCGTGCAACTGGCGGCAGAGCACCGCTTCAAGCAATCTCCGAGGCCACAGAGGGGCGGACTTGGGCGCTGCCGCCGTGGAGAGGGGCCGAGACGCAAGCGCAACATCACCCTGGATCCCTCGACCCCCTTCTGGAAGCAACTGTACTCGTGCCGGCGACGGCCCGAGACGTTCACCCGCCGCCGACACCGCGAGCTCCTGATCGACGGGACTCCAGGCAGGTCAGCACGGCCTGGAGGTCCAGCGCACTTCATCGGTTGCTGGATCAAGCTGCCAGCGATCAAGTGCGCCCACCCGAGCGAGTTGGTCAAGCAGGGTGGCCGCCGCAACGGAGGAGATGCCTGCGGTCCGGGTGAGGTGAATGGTTTCGATGCTGCCCCGGCCGTGATCATCGGTGCATGCGGCGATTTGCAGAGCCACCAGGCGGGCGACGGCCCTCTGTCGCCGTACGGCCGGACGGCATGTCTGACGCAGCGCCCAGTCGGCGGCTTGAGCGCGGGCGCGCCGGCCGGGGACCTGGGTGAGCACCGAGGGGTCGAGCAGGTCGAAGCGGCGGAACCGCTGCGCCGAAGGATCGGAACGCAGCCAGGCGGCTTGTTCCAACTCGTGCCAGATGACGTGCAGATGCCCCAAGCGCATGCTGCGCGTGATCCCGTCCGCGAGCGTGACGCTCCCCTCGCCGTCGACACGAAGCGCGCACTGTAGCGCGACCAAGCGAGCGGCAGCACTGGTACAAGCCGGGAGGGCGGCCGCGAGGTAAGCGAGCATTTCCCGGACTCGGGTGGCCGACGGCAGTCCCGGACTCGTCGCGGCTCGCTGTGGCCGGACGCAGCCATCGCCTTCCCCGGGTACAGCCATGTCCGTGGCGGTGTCGGGGACCACTGCCGCGTAGGGAATTGCCCGGGCGCACGCGGTACAAGCGTCGGCCAGGCGCCAGTTGCGTCCGGCCCGGTCGCGGGCGAGCACAAGCCGGATGGGGCCGGCGCAACCTCGATGCCGGGGATGCCAGCGGCATTCCCGCTGCCGACACTGGCACGTACGAAGATGTCCGGCGAGCGCGTCACCTCGCGCATGGGCCGCGAGATGCCGTAGGGCGTCGGACTTCGCCGCGGACGCCTGCAGCGAGACGGCCCTGGGCGCACAGCGCGGACACACGAGCAGCGGGCCGCCCGCCCGCGGCCGAAGCTCCACGGTCCACACCCGGGGGACCACTGTGTGCAGGGAGAGCCTCATCGCTCTCGCTCTCCTCCTGTCCAAGGACTTGACATTGCGGGGCACGCGAAGGCCAGGCGCACCACTGCATCGCAGCGGCTCGCCCCCGGCAAACATCACCCCTTCCCTAGCAAATAGTGCAGAAGTCTGCACTGACGGGGCAGGGGTCTGCACCGTCGGATGGTGGGGTGACGATCTTCCCGCCCGACCCGAACCTCGACGCCTTGCGTGTCCAGCTCGCGCGGTTGAGGAGCGAGCGCGGGTGGACCTTCGACGAACTCGCCGACCGCAGCGGCCTCGCCCGGCGCACCCTCATCGACCTTGAGCACGGCCGTACCACCGGAAAGATCACCACATGGCACGCCTTGGCTCACGCCTTCGGCCTGCCCATCGATCAGTTGCTGGAACCGCTCTGCGAGGGCCACGAACCACCCAGCACCGTGGGCTCCTGACCGGCCGCTTCGCGAGAGAAGACCCGCCCGGTGATTCACCCGAACGGAAACCTGATATCGAACATGCGCGCCACTAGTCGCACGCCTGCCGTATCCGGTGAGCCATTCGCATGACCTGAGGCGGCCGCAGTGCCATGGTGCGGCGTGCAGCCTGGCACGTTGCTCGCCATGCAACCGCACGACTTCGCCCACCGCTGGGACAGCGCCGCCCCCGCAGTCCCTCGTCGCCGCCTGCGCGTCGCCACCTCCAGCCCCAGCCGTCTCCTGCGCCAGGGACAGAGCCGTAGGTGCCGAGAGTGCGGCAATCGCGTCGACTGGTATCCGCGCGCTGATCACCGGCCGATCGGACTGCATCCCTACGAGCTGCCCACCTGCCCGGTCCCCATCGCCTGTCACTGGCATCTGAGCGGCGGCATCGCCTACCGTGGCGCCGACTCCGCGTGGTGCCGCATCCCGCACGCCGCCGTCTGCCCACGGCGCGCTCCGGACAGCAACCTCACTCCCACCCTTACGGAACTACGGCGCCGCCTGGCCGTGCTCACCCGCCGCCGGATCGACGCGGGACTCTTCACCCCGCCACCCCCTGTCACATGCCCGACCACGGCGCAGCCGGATGAGCGGCCGGTGTTGCCGATCGTGGAGATCCTGCGCATCCGCTACCTCGCCGAGCAGCCCCTTGAGGAGCTGCGGTGCGTGTCCCAAACTCGCCGTGGCCACCGCTGCCCCCACCCGGTCCTGGACCCAGCCGCCCCGGGCGGCGTCTGGAGCTCGGCCGCCATCTCTTCGGGAACAGGTCAACTCGCTCTGCCGACGGACCATTTGGTCCTATACGACCTGAATGGCGTGCCGTATGCGGAGCAGCTGCGGTGGCGAACACAGCGCTGCCCCGCCCACATGGCGGCGAATACCGCCCCCGACCTCGCACTGGCCGGATGGCAGGTCTTCGACCCGCTCACCCACCACACCCACATCCGCACCAGTCTCCCCGACTCGCCCCCGTCTCTCCGGGGCCCTGAGGCCGACTCGACTGGGCCGCTCCCGTCTCCCACCCGCCGACGCACAACGTGCCGTGGACGAGGACGAAACCGTTGAACCCCACTGACGAGCAAACTGCCGCCGCGGACGCCTTCCACGCCGGCGACCACGTGGCACTGCAGGCCGGCGCGGGCACCGGCAAGACCAGCACGCTCGCGCTGCTCGCCCGCTCCACCCAGCGCCGCGGCCGCTACCTCGCCTACAACCGCGCCATCGCCCACGACGCCCGCGCCCGCTTTCCCTCCACCGTCACTTGCAAGACGGCCCACGCCCTCGCTTATGCCGCCGTCGGCCACCGCTACACGCGCCGCCTGAACGCTCCACGGCGCCCCGCCTGGCAGACCGGTCACGCCCTCGGCCTCTCCGAACCCCTCCAGATCGGCCACCGCAAGGTGTCCCAACGGACCCTCTCCAACGCCGCGTTGCGCACCATCTCCCGCTTCTGTCACACCTCTGACCTCACGATCAGCCACCGGCACGTCCCGCGGCTCCGGGGACTCGATGAAGACGATCTGCACTCCGAACTCGCCGAGCACCTCCTGCCGTTCGCCCGAAGGGCATGGATGGACCTGCAGCACTTCGACGACGGAGCCGTCCGTTTCGACCATGACCACTACCTCAAGATCTGGGCGCTCACCCGACCCCGGATCGAAACCGACTTCCTTCTCCTGGACGAGGCCCAGGACACCAACCCCGTCGTCGAACAGGTCTTCCTGGCTCAGCGCGACCACGCCCAGCTCGTCATGGTCGGCGACTCCGCCCAAGCCATCTATCACTGGCGCGGCGCCAAGGACGTCATGGCCGGATTCGAGGGCACTCAGCTCACCCTCACGCAGTCCTTCCGGTTCGGTCCCCGTCTCGCCGCCGAGGCGAACCGCTGGCTCGCCTTCGCCAACGCCCCACTACGCCTGACGGGAACCGACACCGTCCCCACCGAACTCGGACCCGTCCTCCGACCTGATGCCGTGCTGTGCCGCACTAACGTCGGGGCCATGGCCCACGTCATGCGACTCATGGCGTCGGGCGGCAGGGTTGCCCTCGCCGGAGGCGGCCAGAGCCTGCAGTCCCTGGCGCAGGCAGCACGCGACCTCAAGGAGGGCCGCCGCACGCACCACCCCGAACTCCTGCTCTTCACTACTTGGGGCGAGCTCCAGGACTACGCCGCGTACGACCCCAGCGGCCGAGACCTGCAGCCTTTCGTCGACCTCGTCGACACCCACGGTCCCGATGCCATCCTGGCGGCGGTGGCCCGCCTCGCCCCGGAGGAGACCGCGGAGGTGACGGTGTCCACCGCGCACAAGGCCAAAGGCCGGGAATGGGGGTCGGTGACGATCGCCGACGACTTCGAACCCCCAGCTCCCGACGATCCTGGCGACGAGCAGTCGGACACACGTCAGATCGACGAGAGCGAGGCACGCCTGGCCTATGTCGCCGTGACCCGAACATGCCAGCGCCTCGACCTCGGAGGGCTGTCCTGGGTCACCAATCAGACGGCCGTGACAACTCGACAGGAAACTGGCTGACGTCCACCATCCGGACCCCGACGAACATCCGACGCCCTGAAACACTCCGGACCGAGTGAATTGAGAGCATTGCGATCACGCTCGCCCCCGCCCTGCACTACGCTCCGCGAGGATCCACACCCACAGCGATGAGGTTGCCATCGTGACCGACATACGCGACGGGCATCGCCGACTCGCCCGAAGCCTCGCCCCGTTACCGGAGGAGTCCCTGCCTGGCTTCCTCCTACGCCTGTCCCACCGGTTGGGTTGCTCGCCCACCCGCATCGCAGAGTTGGGCGGGTTGAGCAGTTATAGGCGGCACGTTCCTGCTCGCTACCTCTTGGACCTGCCGGAAGATCTGACACTGCAATTCGCCTGGGTGGCTCGGCTCAGCACCCATGAGGTCAAGTCGCTCACGCTGCAGCACTTCGCGGCGGCTCATCCCGTATTGCGCTCCCATCCGCATTCGGCGTCTCGTGCCAACGCGTTGACCTCCGTGGACTGGGGCATGAACGCGGCGAGCCGGTATTGCCCCGCATGTCTGCGCGGTGACGGCAGTTCCATTCAGCGGGAATTCGGCGGAGCTTGGAAACTGAGATGGCACCTGCCGTTCTCCTTCGCCTGCACCAGGCACGATCGCCTGCTCTCCGATACATGCCCCGACTGCCGTCAGCCGCTCAATGGCCTTGCCGACCGGCGTTTGAGCTTGGTCCAACGACCTCGAGTCCCTGGCGCACATCCAGCCGCGTGCCGCCATGCGGCCGTCGCTGGGGGCAACATCTACCGCGGCCGCTTCCCCACCTTCTGCGGAACTCGCCTGGACGCCAGCACCGAACCCGCCCTACCAAGCCTCACCTCGACCGAACGAGCGCTCTTAATCGATCTACAGCAACGGCTGGACGCCGACCTCCACTCCGACGGCAGCGCAGCCATCCCGGACCTGGTGCTCGTCACCCACCTCATCAAGTTGAGCTGGCCGCTCGGCACCTCACTACTTCCGACCGCCCCTCTCACCGAACTGCTGGACAGGCACCTCTCGCCCATCACTCAACTGCTCCACGAACAACCCGGCCCCGCCCCTGCCGGTTCCAAGAAGCTCACGGGAGTACGAACACCACCCACCGACCCCGGCGAATGCGCCGCACTCCTGCTGGCGGCCGACGCAGCCCTTGCCAACCGCGATCTGTCCTCGCTACGCGAGCGCCTCCGCCCACTGGCACAGGAGGCGCGCCAGCGCGCTCCGGGCTACATCGGCAATGTCGTCCGGGCCAGCGAGCACGTCTCGCCGGACCTGCTGCGGGCCATCGCGTGGCGCGCACACGGATATCAGCGACACTCAAGGCTGCGGCAACAAAAAGCGAGCCACCGCTACACGATCGAAGAGATCCCCTCGTTTTTGCCCAAGGAATGGTTCGACACCAACTTCGCGGAGTTGATGCATCGAATGAACACCCCCGATGCCCGGCTCGCCTATTCCTTGAGACGGGCTTCATCCCTACAGCTCGCCCAGTTCATCACCGGAGAAACGTGGCCATGTTGTGCACCGCAGATCGGAATTCCACCCGGCTACGCCGCAAAACTCCTCGCTTCCACTGGAAAACGACTCGACAGAGCAGGCCTCTGGCTGGAGTTCGAAAACCGCGTCAGAGCCGTCGCCTGTCAACTGGATGCCAGCGGAACTCGAGTCAACTATGCCCGCAGGCGGCAGAGGATGGCCGACTGGCATCTCCCCGATCAACACTGGGATGCCATCTGCCGCGGCGTTCCGCGCTTCCGGTCCGCGCACTACGGACATAACCCAGGTGTTGGAGAAGTCCTCGTGTGGTGCAATGTCACCCAGGGTGAACGCGCCCTCAGCCCTTTGGTACGGGCGCTCCGCGAGGACAACAAGTCCATGGCCGAGAACGTCGTCGCCCGAGCAGGGGTCTTCCACGGTCAGCTACACACACCTCGTCGACTCTTGCGCCTCCGTCTCGACCGTTACGCCTCCTTGCTGTCCCAGGCTTGCGACCTGCAGAAACCCTTGGACATCGACATCGACGAGATCGCCGCTACTCCTGCCATATCGATGCCTCAGGTATCCCAGGGTCCGACGCCGCTCCCCTGAACTCTCTACGCGACGCATGCGAGATAAACCTGCGACCATCGCACGGCGCTTCCGCTCGACATAGCCGTCGCAGCCGCGGAAGGAACGGCCATCCGCGCCTCAAACTCTGCAGCCTCGCCCCGACATAACAGCAGTTCAAAGCCCAGTCAGCAGCATCACTGAGAGATCTGCAGCGCCGCCGACGAACGTTGACCTCAGTGCCAACTATCCCTCTTTTGTGCCAACTAAAAATCCTCGTCACAAGTCGCCGGGCGTACGGCTACAGTCCCACGATCGCGTTCCATCTCTTCGAGAACTCCACCCGTTCCGTCGACGTGATGTCGCGGGCGATCACCAGCCGCTCGCGCATCTCGGCGTCGGGGAAGATCAGCGTGTTCTCGGCCAGCGCGGCCGTCTCCTCGTCCTTGGCGGAGGCGAGGACGTCCTGCGCGGCCGGTACCGGGCAGACGTAGTTGACCCAGGCGGCGAGTTCCGCGGCGACCTCGGGGTCGTAGTAGTAGTCGATCAGCCGCTCGGCGTTGGCCTTGTGGCTCGCGCGGTCGGGGATCATCAGGGAGTCCGACCAGAGTTCGGCGCCCTCCTCGGGGACGACGAAGCGGATGTCGGGGTTGTCGGCCTGGAGCTGGATGACGTCGCCGGAGTACGCCTGGCAGGCGAGGACGTCACCGCTGACGAGGTCCTTCGTGTAGTCGTTGCCGGTGAAGCGGCGGATCTGGCCGCTGTGCACGTACTTCTCGACCTGGTCGCAGACCGTGTGGAAGTCGTCGGCGGTCCACTTCCTGATGTCCACGCCGTTGCCCTGCATCAGCAGCGCGAACGCCTCGTCGAGGCCGGACAGCAGGGTCACCCTGCCCTTGAGGTCGCTGTCCCACAGTTCGGAGACGTGCCGTATCTCGCGTCCGAGGCGGCGATGGTCGTACGCGATGCCGGTGATGCCCGACTGCCAGGGCACGGTGTGCTTGCGGCCCGGGTCGAAGGCGGGTGAACGGAGCAGTGGGTCGAGGTACTTGGTGACGTTCGGCTGGTCGGCCCGGTCCATCTCCTGGACCCAGCCGAGGCGGACGAAGCGCGCGCACATCCAGTCGCTCATGACGATGAGGTCGCGGTCGGTCGACTGGTGGTTCATCAGCGCGGGGCTGATCTTGCCGAAAAACTCGTCGTTGTCGTTGATCTCCTCGACGTAGTCGACGGAGATGCCGGTCTCCTTCCCGAACGCCTCCAGCGTCGGCCGCTTCGTCGTGTCGTCGTCGTCCGTGTCGATGTACAGGGGCCAGTTCGCCCAGCTCAGCTGCTTGTCGGTGGCGGACCGGTCGGGGACCGCGCGGTCGCCGGCGGACACGTACGCGGCGGGCACACCGCACCCGGCGAGGGCGCCCAGCGCCGCGGTGCCGGCGCATGCGCGCAGCAGGGAACGGCGGGAGAGGCGGGGCGTCTGCTGTGGGAGGGGCATTCCGGCAGCATGTCGCGCCCGGCTGTGGACGGACAATCGACGCTGCGTCGAGCCGTGGCACAGGCAACGGACACCTTGTCGATCAGCCGACGACGGCCGCTGTCCCCGGCCCTCCCGGCGAAAGGCTGACCTCCACCGTCAGTCCCCCCTGCGGCCGCGTGGTCGCCCGTACCCGCCCGTCGTGCGCGGCGACGACGGCCGCCACGATCGACATCCCGAGCCCCAGCCCGTCCCTCTTGCGCACCCGTTCCGGGCCGCCCAGCCGCCGGAACGGCTGGAACAGCCCCTCCGCCTGCTCCGCCGCGATCAACGGCCCGCTGTTCTCGATCCGCAGCCCTGGCCGCCCGGCCGCGTCCACCCCTGTCCACACGCTGACCCAACTCCCCTCCCCCTCGGGGAGGTTGTGCCGTACGGCGTTGTCGGTGAGGTTCACCACCAGCCGCTCGATGAGCTGCGGATCACCGAGCACGGGCGCGGATTCGAGCCGTGTCTCGACCCGCGCGACCCCCGACTCCGGCAGCCGCTCCCGCACGACCTTCGCCAGGTCCACGAACTCCCGCCGCTCAAGCCCGCGTTGACTCCGAGCCAGTGTCAACAGCGCGTCGATCAACCGCTCCTGCTCCTGCCCGGCCGCCCGCACCCGCAACAGCGCCGCCCGCAGGGAGTCGACGGACGCCTCGGGGTCGGCGAGCGTCACGTCGACGATCGCCTGCTGGAGGGTGAGCGGGGTCCGCAACTCGTGGGAGGCGTTGGCGACGAAGGCCTTCTGCGCCTCGAACGCGCCCTCCAGCCGGGCGAGTACGGCGTCGAAGGTGTCCGCCATGGCCTTCAACTCGTCGTCCGGCCCGGCCACATCGAGCCGCTCGTGCAGATTGTCGGCGGAGATACGACGGGCGGACGCGGTCATCGTCCGCAGCGGCGCCAGCACCCGCCCCGCCACCAGCCACCCCAACGCGACCGACAGCAGAGCCATCACGGCGAGGGCGACGCCCCCTTTGACCAGCAGCTCGTGCAGCTGATCCGACCGAACAGCCTCGACCACGGCGTTCACGGCCGGCGGATCAAGCCCCACCGGACCACCACCCACCCCCTGCCCCTCACCCCGCGTGGACGTGAAGGCCTTGCCCGACCGGGAACTCGCGGCGAGGAAATAGGTGAACCCCAGCAACATGGCCCCGGCCACCACGAACAGGGCGCTGTAGAGCAGGGTCAGCCGCCACCGGACACTCCGCGGCCACCACGTCGGCACCCTCCCGCCCCCGTTCATCGAATGCGGTACCCGGCCCGGTCGACCGTCTCGATCAACGGCGGCTCCCCCAGCTTGCGCCGCAGCCTGCTGACGGTGACCTTCACGGTCTGGCTGAAGGGATCGGCGGCCTCGTCCCACGCCCGCTCCAGCAGCTCCTCACTGGAGACGACCGCACCCTGCGCGCCGAGCAGCAGCTCCAGCACGGCGAACTCCTTGGGGCTGAGCGGCAGTCGGGACCCCGCCCGGGTCGCCTCCCGCCGCGCCGGATCGACCCGCAACTCCCCGCGCACCAGCACGGGCGGCAACGCGGGCTGCGCGCGCCGCGCCAACGCCCGTATGCGCGCGACGAGTTCGGCGAAGGCGAACGGCTTCGCCAGATAGTCGTCGGCCCCGAGCCCAAGGCCGGCGACCCGATCGGCCACGGCCCCCGACGCGGTGAGCATCAGCACCCGCGCCCGGCTGCCCCCGCGCGCCAGCGTCCGGCACACCTGGTCGCCGTGCACGCCGGGCAGATCTCGGTCCAGTACGACGACGTCGTAGCCGTTGACCTCGGCGCGCTCCAGCGCCGTCGCCCCGTCGAGGGCCAGGTCGACCGCCATGCCCTCCCGGCGCAGCCCGGACGCCACGGTCTCGGCGAGCTCTTCGTGATCCTCGACCACCAGCACACGCATGCGGTCAGTGTGTCCGCGCCGGGGTTACACGGCGATAAGGACGGCCGTTCCCGTGCCGTAACCGCCCGGGCGCTTGGGTTGGCCCCGTCAGCACCACCGCCAGCCACGAGGAGGACCCCATGCGTGCTCTGCCGACCCGGCCCCAGCGACTCGCCCTCGGCATAGCCGTCCTGACGGCCGCCGCACTCGGCACGGTCAGCGCGTCGGCCGCCCAGTCGTCCGGTACGACGTCCACCGACGTCGAGCCTCCGAGCAGCGGGGCCGCCTTCGCGGTCGCCTACCACCCCACCGGGAACGCCCCCGACGACGTCAACGAGGCGAACGACGACTTCGCCGCGTGCATGCGCGACCAGGGCGAGACGACATTCCCCGACTTCCACGCGACGACGGACGAGGAGGGCAGGGTGCGCCTGGAGGTGAAGTCGACGGCCGGGAAGGACTTCGACCCGACGTCGAAGTCGTACGAGAAGGCCCTCAAATCCTGCGCCCCGATCCTGAAGAAGGCGGGCATCACCTTCCCGAACCCGGCGGACCTGCCCAAGCTCCCGACCCCGGCCAAGCCGGGAGAGCCGGGCGACGAACTCCCGTCCCTGCACGAGCACATAGAGAAGGCATAAGGCCACGGAGGAGGGGGAACGGGGCGGCCCCGGACGGTACTTGATCCGTCCGGGGCCGCCTGTGTCGTCGTACGGACTACGCGTCCAGGGACGTCATCACGTGCTTGATCCGCGTGTAGTCCTCGAACCCGTACCCCGACAGATCCTTGCCGTACCCGGACTTCTTGAACCCACCGTGCGGCATCTCGGCGACCAGCGGGATGTGCGTGTTGATCCACACGCACCCGAAGTCCAGCTTCTTGGACATCCGCATCGCACGCCCGTGGTCCTTGGTCCACACCGACGAAGCCAGCGCGTACTCCACACCGTTGGCCCACTCGACGGCCTGGTCCTCGTCGGAGAAGGACTGGACGGTGATGACCGGCCCGAACACCTCGTTCTGGATGATCTCGTCGTCCTGCTTCAGCCCGGACACGACGGTCGGCGCGTAGAAGTACCCCTTCTCACCGACCTGGTGGCCACCGGCCTCGACCTTGGCGTGGGCCGGCAGCCGCTCGATGAACCCGGAGACCTGCTTGAGCTGGTTCGGGTTGTTGAGGGGACCGAAGAGCACGTCCTCGTCGTCCGGCTGCCCGGTCTTGGTGTCGGCCGCGGCCTTCGCCAGCGCCGCCACGAACTCGTCGTGGATGGACGCCTGCACCAGCACGCGCGTGGCCGCCGTACAGTCCTGGCCGGCGTTGAAGAAGCCCGCCACGGAGATGTCCTCGACGGCCTTGGCGATGTCGGTGTCCTCGAAGACCACGACCGGCGCCTTGCCGCCCAGCTCCAGGTGGACCCGCTTGAGGTCCTTGGACGCGGACTCGGCGACGGACATGCCGGCGCGCACGGACCCCGTGATGGAGGCCATGGCGGGGGTCGGGTGCTCGACCATGAGGCGACCGGTGTCACGGTCACCGGTCACGACGTTGAAAACGCCCTTGGGCAGGATCGACCCGATGATCTCGGCGATGAGGACGGTCGAGGCCGGGGTGGTGTCGGACGGCTTCAGCACGACCGTGTTGCCCGCGGCGAGAGCCGGCGCGAACTTCCACACGGCCATCATCATCGGGTAGTTCCACGGCGCGACCTGGGCGCACACACCCACCGGCTCGCGGCGGATGATGGAGGTCATCCCCTCCATGTACTCGCCGGCCGAGCGGCCCTCCAGCATCCGCGCGGCGCCCGCGAAGAACCGGATCTGGTCCACCATCGGCGGGATCTCCTCGGACCGCGTGAGCCCGATCGGCTTGCCGGTGTTCTCCACCTCGGCGGCGATGAGGTCCTCGGCCCGCTCCTCGAACGCGTCCGCGATCTTCAGGAGGGCCTTCTGCCGCTCGGCGGGGGTCGTGTCGCGCCACGCGGGGAAGGCGCGGGCGGCGGCCTCCATCGCGGCGTCGACGTCGGCCTGCCCGGACAGCGGCGCGGTCGCGTACGCCTCGCCCGTCGCGGGGTTGACCACGTCCGTGGTCCGTCCGTCGGCGGCGTCCCGGAACTCACCGTCGATGTAGTTGCGCAGACGACGCAGCTCGGTGCTCACTGCCGGCCTCCTGTGTCGGGTCGAACTGTCCATTGGTTGAGACACCCACCCTAATCGGCTCGCCCACGTTTTCAACACCCCCACTCCCGCCGATGCTGCGAAATCCGCAGGTCTCAGTCGCGTAAACAACGAATTTCATCGATACGGCCTTGCGGAAGTGTCGAGACGTCGTGCACAGTGAGGTCGTGGCCAGTCGAAGCGCAGACCCCAGGGACTCCCGAGAGTCCAGGAACGGCACCCCGCACCTGGATGCCGTCTCCCTCGCCATCATCGAACAGCTCCAGGAGGACGGCCGCCGGCCGTACGCCGCGATCGGCAAGGCCGTCGGCCTCTCCGAGGCGGCCGTGCGCCAGCGCGTCCAGAAGCTGCTCGACCAGGGCGTGATGCAGATCGTCGCCGTCACGGACCCGCTCACCGTGGGCTTCCGGCGGCAGGCGATGGTCGGCATCCATGTCGAGGGCGACGTCGAGTCCGTGGCCGACGCGCTGACCTCCATGGCCGAGTGCGAGTACGTGGTGATGACCGCGGGCTCCTTCGACCTGATGGTGGAGATCGTCTGCGAGGACGACGACCACCTGCTGGAGGTCATCAACCGACGCATCCGCGCCATCCCCGGCGTGCGCTCCACCGAGAGCTTCGTTTACCTGAAGCTCAAGAAGCAGACCTACATGTGGGGAACCCGATAACCCGTGAGGACCCGATAACCGTGAGCACCAAGGACCTCAGCCAGACCGCGTACGACCACCTGTGGATGCACTTCACCCGCATGTCGTCGTACGAGAAGTCGCCCGTCCCCACCATCGTCCGGGGCGAGGGCACCCACATCTACGACGACAAGGGCAAGCGCTACCTGGACGGCCTCGCGGGCCTGTTCGTGGTCCAGGCGGGACACGGCCGGACCGAGCTCGCCGAGACCGCCTTCAAGCAGGCGCAGGAGCTGGCGTTCTTCCCGGTGTGGTCCTACGCCCACCCGAAGGCCGTCGAGCTGGCCGAGCGCCTCGCGCACCACGCGCCCGGCGACCTCAACAAGGTCTTCTTCACCACCGGTGGCGGCGAGGCGGTCGAGACCGCCTGGAAGCTGGCCAAGCAGTACTTCAAGCTGGTCGGCAAGCCCACCAAGTACAAGGTCATCTCCCGCGCGGTCGCCTACCACGGCACCCCGCAGGGCGCCCTGTCCATCACCGGCCTGCCCGGCCTGAAGGCCCCCTTCGAGCCGCTGGTCCCCGGCGCGCACAAGGTGCCGAACACCAACATCTACCGCGCCCCGATCCACGGCGACGACCCCGAGGCCTACGGCCGCTGGGCCGCCGACCAGATCGAGCAGCAGATCCTCTTCGAGGGCCCCGACACCGTCGCCGCGGTCTTCCTGGAGCCGGTCCAGAACGCGGGCGGCTGCTTCCCGCCCCCGCCCGGCTACTTCCAGCGCGTGCGCGAGATCTGCGACAAGTACGACGTGCTGCTGGTGTCGGACGAGGTCATCTGCGCCTTCGGCCGCCTCGGCACGATGTTCGCCTGCGACAAGTTCGACTACGTCCCGGACATGATCACCTGCGCCAAGGGCATGACCTCGGGATACTCCCCGATCGGCGCCTGCATCATCTCCGACCGCCTGGCCGAGCCGTTCTACAAGGGCGACAACACCTTCCTGCACGGCTACACCTTCGGCGGCCACCCGGTCTCCGCGGCCGTCGGCCTCGCCAACCTCGACCTGTTCGAGCGCGAGAACCTCAACCAGCACGTCCTCGACAACGAGGGCGCGTTCCGCTCGACCCTGGAGAAGCTGCACGACCTGCCGATCGTCGGCGACGTCCGCGGCAACGGCTTCTTCTACGGCATCGAGCTGGTGAAGGACAAGGCCACGAAGGAGTCCTTCAACGACGAGGAGACCGAGCGCGTGCTCTACGGCTTCTTGTCGAAGGCGTTGTTCGACAACGGCCTGTACTGCCGCGCCGACGACCGTGGTGACCCGGTCGTCCAGCTCGCCCCGCCGCTGATCTCCAACCAGGAGACCTTCGACGAGATCGAGCAGATCCTGCGCGCCACGCTCACGGAGGCGTGGACGAAGCTGTAAAGCTGTTCGGCCGTAGCCCGGGGTGCACCCGTCCGAGTGACAGGGGTGCACCCCGGGCCGCGTGCTGTCCGGGGTTACGGCCCTGGCTCCCTAGCGTGCCTGGTAACCGATCGGCCCTGTCTTCGTTCCCCCGCACGGGGGATCAACGGCAGGGAAAACGGATCAGATACGAGGTGTACGCCCATGGAGGCCCCGCCCGACAACGACGTGCTCTGGGCCCGCGCCCTGCACTTCACGCACCCCGACGGCTCGCCCGCGCTCGGCGGCGTCTCGCTCGGCGTCCGCGAGGGCGAGATCCTCGCCGTGAGCGGCCCGCGCGGCAGCGGCAAGACGACGCTGCTCAGCTGCCTGTCGGGGCTGGTCCCGGCGCAACGCGGCGAGGTCTGGTTCAACAGCGTGCCCGTGCACACGATGGGTCCGATGACCCGTGAGCGACTGCGCCGCGACCGCTTCGGCTGGATCGACCCGGCCCCGGTCCTCGTCCCCGAGCTGAACGTCTGGGAGAACGCCGCCCTGCCCCTGATGCTGCGCGGCACCAGCCGCCGCCGGGCCAAGGTGGCCGCGCTGGAGTGGCTGGAGCGCCTCGACATCGGCGACAGATCCCGCAACCGCCCCCACGAACTGACCCAGCCGGAACGCCAACGAGCCTGCATCGCCCGTGCGCTCGCCCCCTCCCCGACGGTCCTGTTCGCGGACGAGCCGACGGCCCCCCTGCACCGGGCGGACCGCGCCCACGTACTCCGCACCCTCACCACGGCGGCCCGTTCCCACGGCATCACGGTGGTCCTGGCGACCCACGACGCGGAGACGGCCGCGTTGGCCGACCGCACGGTGTCCCTGCTGGACGGCCGCCGGGTGAACACGGTCCACCTTCCCCCGGTCCAGGAAACGCAACCGGCAGGCCAGGGGGCCGCGTGCTCGCTCTCCGTCTGACCCGCGGCGCCCACCCGGCCGTCCACCTGCGCCGCCTGCTGGTCGCGACGGCCGCGGCGGGCACGGGCTTCCTCTTCCTCTGCACCCTCGGCTACGCGATGGCCCACCAGGACGATCCACGCGGCTCCCTCCTCCGCCTCGCCTGGTGCCTGACCCCGCTGGCCACCACGGTCTACTTCGCCCTGGCCGTCGCCCGCACCGACCCCGGCACCCGCCCCCGCCCCGGCCTGGCGGCGATCGGCCTGGGCCCGGCCCGCCTGATGGCCGTATCGGCAGCGACAACGGCCTTGTCCTGCCTACTGGGTTCGATGGTGGCGCTCCTGTTCTTCCTCCACCTGAGGGGCGACCTGACAGGCATGCCCTTCGACGGCGCAGGAGCGGATTTCCTGGCCCCGGAAAAGCCACTTCCGCTCCCGGCGGCCCTGACGTTGCTGGGCCTGGTCCCGGCGATCGCGTCGGTGACAGTCGCATGGGTGATGCGCCCGGAGGACGACAGACCGAAGGGGACGGGGAGGTCGTACGGGAGGTTCGGAGCACGAGGAACGACGGCGCCAAGGGAGACGTTCGGTTCCTATGGCCGTTTCCGGGCCCGCCCAGCTGCTGGTGTTCGATCCACCCAGCCTGCGGGCAGTCGTGCCGCTGGGGCGGCACGGGTGGGCGCAGGCGGCACCCCGCCAGCGCGGTCAAGCGAAACGCCCCCCACAGCAACCCCCACCCAGAGCACGCCACCCGACAGCCTGGACCCCACCACCTTCCCCCCAACCCCGCGAGAGTCTCCAAAGGGCCTCCCCTGGGGCATCGCAGTACTCGCCGCCGGGCTCGCGGTAGAGGCATACGCAGGCAAGCAAGACACCACCCCCCTCCCAGGCGGCCTCACCGGCGGAGCCCCAGGCACACTCATCGGCTGGCTCCTCACCGCAATCGGCCTGGCCCTGGCCGGCCCCGGCCTCACCCACCTCTGCGGCCGCCTCCTCCAGTCCGCCCACCCCGGCGCCCTCCGCCTCCTCGCCGGCCGCATCCTCATGGCGGAAGCCACCCGCATCGGCCGCCCCCTCGGCGTGGTCTGCGCGGTCGCGTCCGGGACGTACGCCATGACCACGCTCCACGACACGGCGACCACCCCGGACATCGGCCCCCTCACCACCCTCGGCCTGCTCCTGGTCACCGGCTGCACCCTCGCCACGCTCGCGACAGCGGCGGTAGAGGCGAAACACGCCCGCGCCGACACCACCGCGGCCCTCCTCCGCCTCGGCGCCCCCGCGACGATGCTCCGCAGCGCCGCGGCCCTGCGCGCGGGCGCGGTCCTGGCCCTGTTCGGCCCGCTCACCCTGATCGTGGCGGAACTGGCGGCGCTCCCCCTCACTCGCTGAACTCGTACGAAAAAATCTCCGGGCGCCGATGAGTTCCTGATCCGCCCCCGGTCTACCCACCGAACAGCACACACCCCGATGGGAGAGACCACGATGACCGCGCAGCCCTACCAGCAGATGATCTTCGTCAACCTGCCCGTGAACGACCTGGATGCGTCCAAGAAGTTCTTCACGTCGCTCGGCTACACCCTCAACGAGCAGTTCAGCGACGACAACGCGGCCTCCGTGGTGATCAGCGACACGATCGTCGCGATGATGCTGACGAAGCCCTTCTACTCCACGTTCACCGACAAGGAGATCGCGGACGCCACGAAGACCAGCGAGGTGGCGATCTGCCTGAGCGCCGAGAGCCGCGCGGCGGTGGACGAGATGATCGAGAAGGCCGTCGCCGCCGGCGGCACCGCCTCGGACAAGGTCCAGGACCTCGGCTTCATGTACGGCCGCGGATTCGACGACCTCGACGGCCACTCCTGGGAGATCGTGTGGATGGACCCGGCCGCGGTCCAGGGCTGAACCAGCCTCCAGCAACGCCGTGTCTAGCATGGGCGGGTGCAGACGATGCCCGCCCATGCGGCCCACCACGACGACCGTGAGATCGAGACACTCGACGACTTCGACGCGACGGTCTCGGCCCGCGGCACCCTCGCCGGCTTCCGTGTCCAGGCCGTCGATCTGACGGACCGCACCAGGGAGTTGCTCGCCACGGACACCGCGGGCGCGATCTTCCTCGGCTGCCCGATGCGGGACGACGCCGCCGCCAAGGTCCGCGCGGACGGCGCGATGGTCTTCCCGCCCGTCCCGAACCTCCCCTTCGACCCGTACCGGGGCCTGCTCTACTCGCCGGACGAGCTCTTCGCCGGCCTCGACAAGGGCTACGAGGAGACGCTGGACGCCCGCGCGTACGCCTGGTTCCAGCAGACCAAGGCCGACGGCGACATATTCGCCTCGATGCTCCGCTCGATCCACGACGACGCCGTCTCCGACGCCCTCGACGAACTCCTGCGCGGGACACGGGTGGTGGGCGTCATGGGCGGCCACGCCATGGCCCGTGGCACGGAGGCGTACGCCGGTGCCGCCCGGCTCGGCCGGGAGCTGACCCGGTCCGGCCTCACCGTCGCCACCGGCGGTGGCCCCGGCGCGATGGAGGCGGCGAACCTCGGCGCGTACGCCGCCCCGTACGACGACGAGATGCTCGCCGAGGCCCTCCAACTCCTCGCCAAGGCACCGAAGTTCACCCCGTCGATCACCGACTGGGCGGCCGCCGCCTTCGAGGTGCGGGCGCACTGGCCGAAGGGCGGCACGTCCGTCGGCATCCCGACCTGGTTCTACGGTCACGAGCCGCCGAACCCGTTCGCGTCGCACATCGCCAAGTACTTCGCCAACGCCACCCGCGAGGACGGCCTGTTGGCCCGCTCGAACGCGGGCATCGTGTTCCTGCCGGGCGCCGCCGGGACCGTACAGGAGATCTTCGACAACGCGACGCCCAACTACTACGAGTCGCGCGGCGAGCCGACGCCGATGGTGCTCGTCGACCGGGCGCACTGGACCGAGCGGCTGCCGACCTGGCCCCTGCTGACGGCACTTGCGCGGGAACGCTCGATGGAGTCGCGAATCGCCCTGGTTGACCGAATCGAGGAGGCTCCGGCGGCGTTGAAACGTCTCGGTGGTTAATAAGCAGGCAAAGCCAATGCCCGCGATGCGCTTACGCGTTGACACTACTTACGCCACACTTATAAACCTGTGAGCCTCTTGGGAATGGTGTTGTCGCATCCCGTGATGTTCCGTCACCACTCCGCCCACCCCCCGCAATTGCGCATCCCGTAAAGGACAAACGTGGCAGTTCTGTCCATATCCCGCCGCACCGTCGCCCGTTCCGTGCGCGTCCTCGGTGTCGCCACCGCATCCGCCGCGCTCGCGCTCGGTGCCGCCGGCAACGCGCTGGCGTGCAACATCAAGGAATTCTCCGCCGAAGCCAAGTGCGACGGCGACAAGGGTGTCATCACCGTCACCGACGTCGACAAGTCCGGCGTCGAGGCCACCGTCTCCGTGTACCTGGTGGAGAACAACGCCGACGTCCGCATGGTCGGCGAGCAGACGGTGAAGGGCTCCAAAGAAGGCACCACCATCACCTTCGACGAGGCCTGGCAGCCCAACGCGGAGTACCGCGTCCACGTGGTCGCCCTGCCCTACATCAAGGGTGAGGACATCAGCCCGAACCTGACGACCCCGGCCACGGCCTGCAAGACCGAGGACGAGACCCCGACCCCGACGGCCACCCCGTCGCCCTCGGAGTCCACCCCGGCCGACGAGGAGTCCGACAGCCCGACGCCGTCGGCCTCCGAGAGCAGCACCGCCCCCGCGGACACGTCGAGCAACGCCCCGACCCCCGCGGCCGGCGAGTCCAACCTCGCCGAGACCGGCGCCAACTCCAACACGGGCATGATCGCGGGCATCGCGGTAGCCCTGGTCGCCATCGGCGGCGGCGCAGTCTTCTTCGGCCTCCGCCGCCGGGGAGCAAGCAGCAGCCGATAAGCAACACCTGAACACAGATGTGGCCCGCCCTCCACCAGGAGGACGGGCCACACCCACGTCTCCGCATCACGCGCCCACTCAGCTGCGGGCAGTCGTGCCGCTCAGGCGGGTTCCCACCCACGCTGGCCGCTTAGCTGCGGGCAGTCGTGCCGCTGGGGCGGCACGGGTGGGCGCAGCGGCACCCCGCCAGCGCGGGCAAGCGAAACCCACCCCCGCCCAGCCCCAACCCACCCGCACCCCTCACCCCGCACCCGCCCCCTCACCCCAGCACAACAACCTCACCCGCATCGAACTCAACCCCCACCACATCCCCCACCCCCGGCGCCTCCCGCAACGCACAAGCCGCCTCCAACACCGGCCCCGCCCCCTCCGGCCGCAACCGCACAGCAACATGCGTCCCCTTGAACGTGCGCGCGACCACAGAACACCGCACCCCGGCCTCCACCAACCGCACCCCCGCCGGCCGCACCAACAAACTCCGCACCCCCTGCAACGCCCCCGCAGGCACCGGCACCTTCCCCCACGGAGTGTCCGCCGCCTCCCCACTCACCACGCCCTCGACCACGTTCTCGAACCCGAGGAACCGCGCCACGAACTCATCCGCAGGCCGCTGCCACACCTCAAGCGGCGTACCGGACTGAGCGATCCGCCCGTCCCGCATCACCACCACCCGGTCGGCCAGCGCGAACGCCTCCCCCTGGTCGTGCGTGACGGCCAGCACGGTCGTCCCCAACCGCCCGAACAGTTCCCGGAGTTCAACAACCAGCCGCTCCCGCAGCGAACGATCCAGCTGCCCGAGCGGCTCGTCCAGCATCAGCAACCGCGGCCGGGGCGCGAGCGCCCGCGCAAGCGCCACCCGCTGCTGCTCACCCCCGGACAGCCCCGCGACGGCCCGCCCGGCCGCCCCGGGCAGCCCCACGAGGTCGAGCAACTCCCCCACCCGCTCGCCCTGTTCCCCCTTCGAGACCCCGTGCATCCGCAGCCCGAACGCCACGTTCCCGCCCACGTCCCGCTGCGGAAACAGCTGATGGTCCTGGAACATCAGCCCGACCCCACGCCGGTGCGCGGCCACCCCCACCTGATCGCGCCCGTCCAGCAACACCCGCCCCCCGTCGAGGTGTTGCAGCCCGGCCACCACCCGCAGCAGCGTCGACTTCCCACTCCCGCTCGGCCCGAGCACACACACGATCTCGTGCTCGGCGACCGACAGCTCGACCCCGTCCAGCACGGCCCGCCCGCCGAAGCGAACCGTCGCGTCCTCCAACGCCAGCAGCATCAGAACTCACCCGTCCGATCGGTCCGCAGCCGCTCAAGGACCAGCAGCGCCACCGCGCACACCACCATCAGAATCGTCGAAAGGGCCATCGCCTGCCCGTAGTTGAGATCCCCGGCCCGCCCCAGCAGCCGCGCCACCGCGACCGGCAGCGTCGGATTGTCGGGCCGCGCGATAAACACGGTCGCCCCGAACTCCCCCAGCGACACGGCGAAGGCAAAGCCCGCCGCGATCAGCAACGCCCGCCGCACCAACGGCAGATCGACCTCCCGCCACACCCGCCACGGCGACGCCCCGAGCACGGCCGCCGCCTCCCGCAACCGCTGGTCCACCGCCCGCAGCACCGGCAGCATGGTCCGTACGACGAAGGGAACGCCGACCAACGCCTGCGCCAGCGGCACCAGAATCCAGGACGCCCGCAGATCCAGCGGCGGCTCATCAAGAGCGATCAGGAACCCGAACCCCACGGTCACCGCGGACACCCCCAGCGGCAGCATCAACAGCGCGTCGAAGCCCCGTACGAACCGCCCCGCGTCCCGCCGCGTGAGCGCCGCCGCGGCGAGCCCCCCGATCAGCACCGCGATGGCGGTGGCGGCGACGGCGTACTCCAGGGAGTTCCCGATCGCCTCGATCGGCGGCACCAGGAACACGCCCCCGTCCGCAGAGGTCAGAGCCCGGTAGTAGCCGAAGTCGGGTGCGTCGAGCGACCGTTGGACGAGCACCGCGAGCGGCAGCACCAGCAGCACGGCGATCGTGGCCAGCACCCCGCCCAGCAACGCCCACTGCCCGGCCCCGCGTGGCCGGCGGGCGGTCGTCTCGGGCGCGACGAGACGCAGCACGCTCTCCCGGCGCCGTACGGTCCACGCGTGCACGGCGAGGATCGCGCCCACCGCCACGAATTGCACCAGCGTCAGGACCGCGGCCGTACCGAGGTCGAAGATCTCGGACGTCTGCCGGTAGATCTCCACTTCGAGCGTCGAGAAGGTCGGCCCGCCGAGGATCTGCACCACGCCGAAGGAGGTGAAGGTGAAGAGGAAGACCATGAGTGCGGCGGCGGCCACGGCGGGCGCGAGCGCGGGCAGCGTCACCTTCCGCCAGGCCCGCCACGAGGACGCGCCCAGCATCCGCGCGGCCTCCTCCTGCCGGGGGTCGAGCTGCGCCCACAGCCCGCCCACCGTCCGTACGACGACGGCGTAGTTGAAGAAGACGTGCGCGAGCAGGATCGCCCACACGGTGGTGTCGAGCCGTACGCCCCACAGCTCGTCGAGCAGCCCACCGCGCCCGACCAGCGCCAGGAACGCCGTACCGACGACGACCGTAGGCAGCACGAACGGGACGGTGACGACGGCCCGCAGGATCTGCTTGCCGGGGAAGTCGTAGCGGGCGAACACATACGCGCCCGGAAGCGCGACCGCGAGCGTCAGCGCGGTCGAGGCGAGCGCCTGCCAGGTGGTGAACCACAGCACGTGCCGGATGTCGGACTGCGCGAGCACGTCCGCGATCCGCCCGAACTGCCAGGTCCCGTCCGCCTTCAGCCCCCGCGCGACGATCGCGGCGACGGGCCAGGCGAAGAAGAGCCCGAAGAACGCGACGGGCACGACCATGAGGCCGAGCCGCGCCGCGTTCCCCTTGAAACGCCTGAAACGCGGGGCTACTTCAGTACGAGCGAGGTCCACGACTTGACCCAGTCGTCACGGTTGTCGGCGATCTTCGCCGGGTCCATGGTCTCGGGGTCCTTGGCGGCGGGACCGTACTTCGTGAACTCGGCGGGCACGGCAGCGCCCTCGACCACCGGGTAGACGAACATGTTGAGCGGCATGTCCTCCTGGAACTTCTTGGTCAGGAGGAAGTCGATGAGGGCCTTGCCGCCCTCGCTGTTCTTCGCGTTGCTCAGCAGTCCCGCGTACTCGACCTGCCGGAAGCAGGTGCCGTCGACGACACCGGTCGGCGCGGTCGAGGGCTTCGGGTCGGCGTAGATGACCTCGGCGGGCGGCGAGGAGGCGTACGAGACGACGAGCGGCCGGTCGGCCTTCGCCTTCTTGCCCCCGGCGGACCCGGAGAACTCCTCGTTGTAGGCCTGCTCCCAGCCGTCGACGACCTTGACGCCGTTGGCCTTGAGCTTGGTCCAGTACGCCTCCCACCCTCCCCCACTCTCGGCTTCGCTCGAGCGGGAGGTGCCCCCATCGCCGTACTTGGCGGCGGTCCCGAGCAGGAAGCCGAGCCCCGGAGAGGAGGTGGAGGCGTTCTCGGTGACGAGGAGGTTCTTGTAGGCGGGCTTGATCAGATCGTCGTACGACGTCGGCGGCTGGAGCCTGTGCTCGCTGAACCAGGCCTTGTCGTAGTTGAGGCAGATGTCGCCGGTGTCGATGGGCGTGACCTTGTCGCCGTCGACCCGGTAGCCGGACTTGATCGTGCCGGCGCCCTTGGCCTCGTACGACTGGAACAGTCCGTTGTCGAGCGCCCGGGACAGCAGGGTGTTGTCGACGCCGAAGAAGACGTCGCCCTGAGGGTTGTCCTTGGTCAGGATCGCCTTGTTGACGGCCTGCCCGGCGTCGCCGTCCTCCAGGACCTTGACCTTGTAGCCGGACTGCTTCTCGAAGGCGGCGAGGACGCCCTTGGAGACGGCCCACGAGTTGTGGCTGACGAGCGTGACGGTCTTGGGCTCGCTCTTGGAACCGCCGTCGTCGGAGGACCCGCACGCGGACAGCGCGACCAAGCCGAGGCCGACGACGACAGCAAAGTACTTCTTGCTACTCACGGTGATGACCGAACTTCCTACCCAGAATGACCTGGGCGAGGTTCAGAGGGTCTGCGGCCCGACGGCCGCACTCTCAGCGCTGTGGCGCTCCCCTGTCGGATAGAAATATGAAGTTGTTCTTACGACGGTCAGACTACCGTTCGCCTGCCGCCAGCTGACCGCAGGCCCCGTCGATCTCCTGCCCACGGGTGTCCCGGACGGTCACCGGCACGCCGTGCGCGGCGATGGCCTCGACGAAGGCCTTCTCGTCCTCGGGCCGCGAGGCGGTCCACTTGGAGCCCGGGGTCGGGTTCAGCGGGATGAGGTTGACGTGCACGGGCTTGCCGCGCAGCAGCCGCCCGAGCCGGTCCCCACGCCAGGCCTGGTCGTTGATGTCGCGGATGAGCGCGTACTCGATCGACAGCCGGCGCCCGCTCTTCTCGACGTACTCGAACCCGGCGTCGAGGACCTCACGCACCTTCCACCGCGTGTTCACGGGGACGAGGGTGTCGCGCAGCTCGTCGTCGGGAGCGTGCAGCGAGATGGCGAGCCGGCACTTGAACCCTTCGTCGGCGAACCGATGAATGGCCGGCACCAGCCCGACGGTGGAGACGGTGATACCCCGCTGCGACAGCCCGAGCCCGTCCGGAGCGGGATCGGTGAGCGCACGGATCGACTGCACGACCCGCTTGTAGTTGGCGAGGGGCTCGCCCATGCCCATGAAGACGATGTTGGAGAGCCGAGCAGGCCCACCGGGCACTTCCCCGTCCCGGAGCGCCCGCATCCCGTCGACGATCTGATGGACGATCTCGGCGGTGGACAGATTCCGGTCAAGACCCGCCTGTCCGGTGGCGCAGAAGGGACAGTTCATCCCGCACCCGGCCTGCGAGCTGATGCACATGGTGACCCGGTCCGGGTACCGCATCAGCACCGACTCGACGAGCGTCCCGTCGAACAGCCGCCACAGCGTCTTGCGCGTGGTCCCCTGGTCGGTCGACAGATGCCGGACGACGGTCATCAGCTCAGGAAGCAGCGCCTCCTGCAACTTGCCGCGAGCGCCGGCCGGAATGTCCGTCCACTGCTCCGGATCGTGCGCGTACCGCGCGAAGTAGTGCTGCGAGAGCTGCTTGGCACGAAACGGCTTCTCACCGATCTCGGCCACGACATCCTTGCGCTCGGCAGGAGTGAGATCGGCAAGGTGCCGCGGCGGCTTCTTGGCTCCGCGCGGGGCGACGAAAGTGAGTTCTCCGGGCTTAGGCATGGCTGTACCAGTGTCGCAGATCGAATGGAGTGACCTGGGCCCCCGCCTGTCGCCGAGCGTGACCGATGACTTCCGGGTGCGGGACGGGTCTTCCTGCCATACGTTCCCGTCCACCCGCCACCGGAAGTGATGACAATGCCGTACGCCAAGGTCAACGGCCTGGAGATGTACTACGAGATCCACGGCGCCGCCCAGGACGACCGCCGCCCGCTGGTGCTGCTGCACGGCGGCGTCACCACCATCGGGCTGTCCTTCGGGGCCGTGCTGCCCGCCCTGGCCGCGGACCGCCAGGTCATCGCCCCTGAGCTCCAGGGGCACGGCCACACGGCCGACACCGACCGCGACCTGACCGTCCCGCACCTCGCCTCCGACGTCGTGGCCCTGCTCGACGAGCTCGGCATCCCGCAGGCCGACTTCCTCGGCTACAGCCTCGGCGCGCTGACCGCGCTGGAGATCGCGGTACGGCATCCCGAGCGCGTCGGCCGGCTCGTGTTCGTCTCCGCCCAGTACACCCAGGACGGCATGCGGGACGAGATCCGCACGCCCGACTACACCTCCCCGCTGCTGCCCACGCAGGCCGACTTCCAGGAGATGGCCGACGCGTACGCCGCCGTCGCCCCGTATCCCGAGCACTTCCAGGACTTCCTCGGCAAGGTCACGGCGGCGGCCCATGCCCCGCTGCCCTGGACCGCGGACGACCTGCGCGGCCTGGCGGCGCCCACGCTGCTGCTGCTCGGCGACCGCGACTTCGTGCACGTCGAACACGCGGCCGAGATGCAGCGCCTGATCCCCGACGCCCAGCTGGCCGTCCTGCCCGGCACCACGCACATGACGGTCCTGCGGCGGACGTCGTCGGTCCTGCCGCTGCTGGACGATTTCCTGGGCGGGTTCCCGGAGTAGCCGCGCTGTCGGTACGGCCTAGGTGCTCGGCCGCTCCAGGCACTCCTTGAGCAACTGCTCGTCCCGCGGAAGCTCCTTGCGGATCTGCGGGCGGACGACGAGGGGGACCAGCGCCCTGCCGAGCCCGTGCCCCTCGAAGTCGATCTCGATCGTCACGCGGGACCTCCGCCCGTCGTCGAGCGGCTCGATCTCACCGTGCGTACGGGGCCGGACGGGCCCGGAGACCCCGTGCAGGTCCCAGCTGTGCGGAGGGTCCAGCTCGTCGAACTCGACGGTCATCGGGATCTCGCGGTTCCCGATCCGCCGGGTGACCCGCACCCGGGAGCCGGCGTGGATCGGCCCCTCGTCGAGCGGTTCCGCCTTGACGGCGCTCAGCTGCCATTCCGGCAGATGGGAGGGGTCGGTGATGTACGCGTAGACGTCTTCGGGACTGCGGTCGACGTCGATCACTTCACGGATGGCGGGCATGACGCCCTCCTTCCAGGGCGATCCCCTTCGAGGGCTTACAGGGAAATCGTCCCACCGGACCGCCCCCGAGAACAGCAGAAGCCCCCGCCGCAGCGGGGGCTTCCCCAGACGTCCGTACGACGATCAGCCCGAACCGACGAACAGCACCAGCAACAGCCAGACCACAGGAGCGGTCGGCAGCAACGAGTCCAGCCGGTCCATGATGCCGCCGTGTCCCGGCAGCAGCGTGCCCATGTCCTTGATGCCGAGGTCGCGCTTGATCATCGACTCGCCGAGGTCACCGAGCGTCGCGCTCGCCGCCACCGCGAGGCCCAGCAGCAGCCCCTGCCACCAGGTGCCGTCGTCGATCAGGAACTGCATGCACAGCGCGCCCGCCACCATCGCGAAGGACACCGCGCCCAGCAGGCCCTCACGGGTCTTGCCGGGGCTGATGCGCGGCGCGAGCTTGTGCTTGCCGAAGCGCCAGCCGACGGCGTACGCCCCGGTGTCGCTGACGACGGTGAGGAGCAGGAACGTCAGCACGCGCTGCGGCCCGTCGTCGGCGGTGAGCATCATCGCGACGAACGTGGCCAGGAAGGGGACGTAGAAGGCCGCGAAGACGCCCGCGGTGACGTCCTTGAGGTAGCCCTCCGGCGGTTCCGTCATCCGCCAGACCAGCACCGCGAGCGCGGTGAGCGCCATCGCCACCCACGCGCCCTCGGCCTCGCGGACGTACCCGGCGACGACCATGGCCGCACCGCCGACCGCCAGCGGCACGAGGGGCGCCTTGATGCCCTTGCGCTCCTCCAGCCGCGAGGTCAGCTCCCAGAGTCCGACGACCACGGCGACCGCTATGACGCCGACGAAGACGGCCTTGACGACGAAGAGCGAGGCGACGATCACCACACCGAGCCCGACGCCGACCCCTATGGCCGCGCTCAGGTCACGCCCCGCGCTCTTCTTCTGCGGCGCGGAAGCCGGCTGGGGGGCGTCGGGCATGGGCTCCGGATTCTGCGTCTGCGGCGCAGCCGCTCGGGGCTGCGCCGACGTGGTCTCGTCGCGGAACGTCGCGTCCCGGAACGTGTCGTCCCGGTACAAGGGGCCACTCAGCCGAGCGGCCCCCCGGTCGTCATCCTGGTCTCCGCCATACGCGGGTACGTCGGGCACGATGGGCATGGGGCGAGTCTGCTGCGCCTCAGGCGCATCGTACGCGGGACCCGCCGGGGCAGCCCCCTGGACAGGCCCCTGGTCGGTGGGCCCCCAGTACCCGGCGTGCGGCCCGGCCCCAGGCGGAGAGCCCCAGGAAGAGTCGTTCATCAGACTTCGAGGAGCTCCGCTTCCTTGTGCTTCAGCAGCTCGTCCACCTGAGCGACGTACTTGTGCGTCGCGTCGTCGAGCTCCTTCTCCGCACGGCGGCCCTCGTCCTCGCCGACCTCGCCGTCCTTGACGAGCTTGTCGATCGCGTCCTTGGCCTTGCGGCGGACCGAGCGGATGGACACGCGCGAGTCCTCCGCCTTGCCCTTGGCGACCTTGATGTAGTCGCGGCGGCGCTCCTCGGTGAGCTCGGGGAACACCACCCGGATGATGTTGCCGTCGTTGCTCGGGTTGACGCCCAGGTCCGAGTCACGGATGGCCTGCTCGATGTTGCGCAGCGCCGTCTTGTCGAACGGGGTCACGACCGCCATGCGCGGCTCCGGCACGGAGAACGAAGCCAGCTGGTTGATCGGCGTCGGCGCGCCGTAGTAGTCGGCCACGATCTTGTTGAACATCGCCGGGTGCGCACGGCCGGTGCGGATCGCGGCGAAGTCCTCCTTGGCGACCACGACGGCCTTCTCCATCTTCTCCTCGGCCTCGAGGAGGGTCTCTTCGATCACCACTTGCTCCTGCGTGTCTTGAGTAGGCCCGGCTGCGGTTCCTTGATGGGGCGGCGGCCGGCTGCGTCGCGTCTTCTTCCTGCACGGTTCCCGACCGGCAGGACATTGTCCATCCCCCGGTCAGGGACGGTGTCCAACTGGGGTCAGTCCCGGCTGCCCTGGTCACCCACAAGCGTGCCGATCTTCTCACCCTTGACGGCGCGCGCGATATTGCCCTCCGTCAGAAGCTCGAAGACGAGGATCGGGAGCTTGTTGTCGCGGCACAGCGTGATGGCGGTGGCGTCGGCGACCTTGAGGTCGCGGGTGATGACCTCGCCGTAGCCGAGGGAGTCGAACTTGACCGCGTCGGGGTTTTTCTTCGGGTCGGAGTCGTAGACCCCGTCCACGCCGTTCTTGCCCATGAGGAGCGCCTCGGCGTCGATCTCCAGGGCGCGCTGGGCGGCGGTGGTGTCGGTGGAGAAGTACGGCATGCCCATACCGGCACCGAAGATGACCACGCGGCCCTTCTCCAGGTGACGCACGGCGCGCAGCGGGATGTACGGCTCGGCGACCTGGCCCATGGTGATGGCGGTCTGCACGCGGGAGTCGATGCCCTCCTTCTCCAGGAAGTCCTGGAGGGCGAGGCAGTTCATCACGGTGCCGAGCATGCCCATGTAGTCGGAGCGGGCACGGTCCATGCCGCGCTGCTGGAGTTCGGCGCCGCGGAAGAAGTTGCCGCCGCCGATGACGACCGCGATCTCCGCTCCGTCGCGCACGACGGCCGCGATCTCGCGGGCGATCTTGTGCACCACGTCCGGGTCCACGCCCAGGCCCCCGCCACCGGAGAAGGCCTCTCCGGACAGCTTCAGCAGAAACCGGCCGCTCACTTTGCCGTCGTCGCTCTTCTGGGCCTTGGTGGTCATCGGAATCTCGCCTCTTTCAAGGGGTCGCACATACGAAGAAGGCCATTGCCGATGGGAACTGGTTCGCATCCCATGCGCGGCAATGGCCTCCTCGTCAGATCTGCTGTCGTCCGCCACGCGCGTGCGTGGCGGCGTACCGGACGACTGCCTACGACCCTATCGGGGTCGGGCGTCGAACGCGGTACGGACTCAGATGCCGACCTTGATGCGCGTGAAGCGCTTCAGGGTGACACCGGCCTCGTCCAGAACCTTCTGGACGGACTTCTTGTTGTCGAGCGCGTACGGCTGGCCGAGCAGCGTGGCGTCCTTGAAGAAGCCGTTGAGGCGACCCTCGACGATCTTCGGCAGGGCGGCCTCGGGCTTGCCCTCGGCGCGGGTGGTCTCCTCGGCGACGCGGCGCTCGGACTCGACGACCTCGGCCGGGACGTCCTCCTTGGAGAGGTACTTCGGCGCGAAGGCGGCGATGTGCTGGGCGACACCCTTCGCCAGGTCGGCGTCGGCCTTGTCCAGCTCGACCAGGACACCGATCTGCGGGGGCAGGTCGGGCATGGTGCGGTGCATGTAGGCGAAGACGAAGCCGTCGGCGAACTGCGCGAAGCGGTCCAGGACGATCTTCTCGCCGAGGTTGGCGTTGGCCTCGTCCACGAACGCCTGGACGGTCTTGCCGGCCTCGATCTCGGAGGCGAGCAGAGCGTCGAGGTCGGCCGGGGAGGTGGCGGCGACGTGCTGCGCGATCTGGTTGGCGACGGCCTGGAACTTCTCGCCCTTGGCGACGAAGTCCGTCTCGCACTTCAGCTCGACCAGGACACCGGAGGTGTTGTCGTCGGCGATGAGGGAGACCACGGCGCCGTTCTCGGCGGAGCGGCCCTCGCGCTTGGCGACGCCCTTCTGGCCCTTGATGCGGAGCGCCTCGACGGCCTTGTCGACGTTGCCCTCGGCCTCGTCCAGCGCCTTCTTGCAGTCCATCATGCCGGCGCCGGTGAGCTCACGGAGCTTCTTGACGTCGGCGGCGGTGTAGTTCGCCATGATTCCTGGAATCTCTCTCGAAGTCTGAAGATCTACGGGCCGACGGCGGGGGCTGGTGGGCCCCCGCCGTCAGAAGACCCGAAGGGGTGAGGGGTCAGGCCTGCTCGGCCTCGGCGGCCGGAGCCTCGGCCTCGGCGGCGGGGGCCTCAGCGGCGGGCGCCTCGGCCTCAGCGGCGGCGGGAGCCTCAGCCTCGGCGGCCGGGGCCTCCTCGGCCTTCTTCTCGCCCTCGAGCAGGTCGCGCTCCCACGCGGCGAGCGGCTCGCCCGCGCCCTTGTCACCCTTGTCGCCGGTGGCGACGCCGGAGCGGGCGATGAGGCCCTCGGCGACGGCGTCGGCGATCACGCGGGTGAGCAGGGTGACGGAGCGGATCGCGTCGTCGTTGCCCGGGATCTTGTAGTCGACCTCGTCGGGGTCGCAGTTGGTGTCGAGGATGGCGACGACCGGGATGTTGAGCTTCCGGGCCTCACCGACCGCGATGTGCTCCTTCTTGGTGTCCACGATCCAGACGGCGCTGGGAACCTTGGACATCTCGCGGATACCACCGAGGGTCTTCTCCAGCTTGGCCTTCTCGCGCGAGAGCACGAGAAGCTCCTTCTTGGTCAGACCGGACGCGGCGACGTCCTCGAAGTCGATCTGCTCGAGCTCCTTGAGGCGCTGCAGACGCTTGTAGACGGTGGAGAAGTTGGTGAGCATGCCGCCCAGCCAGCGCTGGTTGACGAAGGGCATGCCGACGCGGGTGGCCTGCTCGGCGATGGCCTCCTGCGCCTGCTTCTTCGTGCCGACGAACATGACCGTGCCGCCGTGGGCGACGGTCTCCTTGACGAACTCGTAGGCACGGTCGATGTACGACAGCGACTGGAGCAGGTCGATGATGTAGATGCCGTTGCGCTCGGTGAAGATGAAGCGCTTCATCTTCGGGTTCCAGCGACGGGTCTGGTGACCGAAGTGGACGCCGCTTTCCAGCAGCTCCCGCATCGTGACGACGGCCATGGCCGTTCTCCTTGTGTTTTCTCGGTTGTGTCCTGACGCCCGGCACGCGCCGTGCCACGTACGCAGGTGCGTACGGGACCGAAAGACGCTGACATCGATGGCTACGAGAGCCCGATGTCGGGGCGTGCGAAGTCGACCCGGTGACCCGGATCGCCAGAAGAAGTGTACGGGACCCGCGAGGCACCGGGTGACGCCGCTGTCCACAACCGGGCAGTAGTCCACAGCTCCCGGCCATGATCACCCCTGATCAGGCACGGTTCGAGCCATGCGACACCTGCACACCGCACTGCTGCCCCTACTCCTGGCCCTGCTCCTGACGCCCTTGCCCTCGGCCTCGGGCGACCCGGCCCCGCCGCCACCCCGGCCGCCCGCCGCGACGGTCCCCGCCATCGCCCGCACATGGCCGGTGGGACTGCGCCCGCCTGTCCTCCGCGCCTGGGAACCCCCACCCACGGCCTACGCCCGAGGCCACCGAGGCGTCGACCTGGCAGCGCCTCCAGGCACCCCCGTACGAGCGGTAGCCGCCGGCCGGGTCTCCTTCGCGGGCCGGGTGGCCGGAAAGGGCGTGCTCTCGATCGCCCTCACGGGCACGGATCTGCGAACGACGTATGAACCGGTACGGGCGACGGTGAAGAAGGGCGAGGAGGTGACACCGGGCGAGGTGGTGGCCACGGTGGAACCAACGGGCTCCCACTGCACGACGACGTGCGTGCACTGGGGCCTACGCAGAGGGGACACCTACCTGGACCCCCTGTCCCTGCTACCGCCGTGGCTGCTGCGCCGAGGGCCGTCCCGACTGTTGCCTGT
>NZ_JADDXU010000022.1 GCF_015163075.1 Streptomyces justiciae | reverse complement strand
ATCTACATCTCCGCGGCCGTCATCGGCGGCTGTCTGCTCACCGGTGGTGCCGGCTCCGCGATCGGTCCGGTGTTCGGGGCGTTCATGTTCGGCATGGTGCAGCAGGGCATCGTGTACGCCGGGTGGAACCCGGACTGGTTCAAGGCCTTCCTGGGCGTGATGCTGCTCGGCGCCGTCCTGATCAATCTGTGGGTCAGCCGTACGGCGACCCGGAGGTGACGTGATGACATCCAACGGAACCCAGGGAACCCATGGGGCCATCCTCGCCGACACCGTCCCCGAGGGGAGCGACGGCGCGATCGTCGAACTCCGCAACGCGGGCAAGTCGTACGGCAACATCCGCGCCCTGCACGGTGTCGACCTCAAGGTCCACCCCAGCAAGGTCACTTGTGTGCTCGGCGACAACGGCGCGGGCAAGTCGACCCTGATCAAAATCATCTCGGGCCTGCACCAGCACACCGAGGGCGAGTTCCTCGTCGACGGCGCCCCCGTGCGCTTCTCCACCCCGCGCGAGGCCCTCGACAAGGGCATCGCCACCGTCTACCAGGACCTCGCCGTGGTCCCGCTGATGCCGGTGTGGCGCAACTTCTTCCTCGGCTCCGAGATGACCAAGGGCCCCTGGCCACTGCGTCGCCTCGACATCGAGAAGATGAAGAAGACGGCCGACGAAGAGCTGCGCAACATGGGCATCGTCCTGGACGACCTGGAGCAGCCCATCGGCACGCTCTCCGGTGGCCAGCGCCAGTGCGTGGCGATCGCCCGCGCCGTCTACTTCGGCGCCCGCGTGCTGATCCTCGACGAGCCGACCGCCGCCCTGGGTGTGAAGCAGTCCGGTGTGGTGCTGAAGTACATCGCCGCCGCCCGCGACCGCGGCCTCGGCGTCATCTTCATCACCCACAACCCGCACCACGCCTACATGGTCGGCGACCACTTCAGCGTCCTGCGCCTGGGCACCATGGAACTCAACGCCTCGCGTGACGAGGTCAGCCTCGAAGAGCTGACCAACCACATGGCGGGCGGCTCCGAACTCGCCGCCCTCAAGCACGAGTTGTCCCAGGTGCGAGGCGTGGACGTCGAGGAGCTCCCCGAGGCCGGCGATCTCAAGGCGCCGGTGGCGACCGCCAAGGACGACGCGTCGTGACCGCCCTGGACCGCATCCGGATCGGCTCCGCCCCCGACTCCTGGGGCGTCTGGTTCCCCGACGACCCCCAACAGGTGCCGTGGGAAAGGTTCCTGGACGAGGTCGCCGAGGCCGGCTACTCGTGGATCGAGCTGGGTCCGTACGGCTATCTGCCGACCGACCCGGCCCGGCTCACCGACGAGGTCGCCAAGCGGGACCTCAAGGTCTCGGCCGGCACCGTCTTCACCGGGCTGCACCGCGGCCCGTCGGTGTGGGAGTCGACCTGGGAGCACGTCAGCCAGGTCGCCGCACTCACCCAGGCGATGGGCGCCCGACACCTCGTCGTCATCCCGTCGTTCTGGCGGGACGACAAGACCGCCGAGCTTCTCGAACCCCCGGAGCTGACCCACGAACAGTGGGCCCACCTCACCAAGGGCATGGAGCGGCTCGGACACGAGGTCAAGGAGGCGTACGGCCTGGACCTCGTCGTCCACCCGCACGCCGACACCCACCTCGACACCGAGGACCACGTCGAGCACTTCCTCGACTCGACCGACTCCGAACTCGTCAACCTCTGCCTGGACACCGGGCATTACGCCTACTGCGGCGGCGACAGCGTCAAGCTGATCGAGACGTACGGCGAACGCATCGGCTATCTGCACCTCAAGCAGGTCGACCCCGCGATCCTCGCCGACGTGGTGGCGAACGAGGTGCCGTTCGGCCCGGCCGTGCAGCGCGGAGTGATGTGCGAACCGCCCTCCGGCGTACCGGAGTTGGAGCCGGTGCTGGTCGCGGCGCAGAAGCTGGGCGTGGAGCTGTTCGCGATCGTCGAGCAGGACATGTACCCGTGCGCGCCGGACAAGCCACTGCCGATCGCGGTGCGCACCCGCAAGTTCCTGAGGTCCTGCGGCGCCTGAAGGGGGCGACGGCATGACGTCGAGCGACACTCTCCGAGTCGCCGTCATCGGAACGGGAAAGATGGGCGCCGACCATGTGCGGCGCATCCAGGGAATCGTCAGCGGGGCCAGGGTGAGCGCCGTCGTCGACGTCGACGCGGAGCGCGCCAAGGCCGTGGCGGCCCGTGTCGACGGCTGCACCGCCTACACCGACCCGGTCACGGCGATGACCGCGGACGACGTCGACGCCGTCCTCATCGCCTCCTCGGGCCCCGCGCACGAGGCCGCACTGCTGGCCGCCCTCGACCGCGACCTCCCGGTGCTGTGCGAGAAGCCGCTCACCCCGGACGCGGCCTCGGCCCTGCGCGTCCTCGAAGCCGAGCGGAAACTGGGGCACCGCCGCGTCCAGGTCGGCTTCATGCGGCGCTACGACCCCGAGTACGTACGCCTCAAAGCGCTGCTGAACACAGGGCAGTTGGGTCGTCCGCTGATGCTGCACAACCGGCATCGCAACGCGGCCAGCCCGCCCTTCTTCACCAGCGAGATGCTCATCAGCGACTCGGTGGCGCACGAGACGGACGTGACCCGCTGGCTGCTCGGTCAGGAGATCACCGCCGTCACCGTGCTGCGGCCGAGGCCCTCGGTGAACGCGCCGGACGGTCTGCAGGACCCGCAGTTCGTGGTGTTCGAGACGGACGGCGGCGCGGTCGTCGACGTGGAGATCTTCGTCAACTGCGGCTTCGGCTACCAGGTCCAGGCCGAGGTGGTCTGCGAACGCGGCACCGCCCGCATCGGCGACGGCCACGCCATGGTCACCAACATGGCGGGGCGTTGGGGCGGCACCATCGCCCAGGACTTCACCGACCGCTTCGCCGACGCCTACGACCGCGAACTCCAGGCCTGGGCCGACGCCACCCGCCGGGGCGAGGTCACCGGCCCGAGCGTCTGGGACGGGTACGCGGCCGCCGCCGTCTGCGAGGCCGGGGTGCGGGCGCTGACGGACGGCGGGAGGGTGGAGGTCGAGCTGGTGGAGCGGCCGGGGCTCTACGCCTGACCGGGTTCGGGTTTCGGGAGCGCTCGCGTGAAGACCACCATCGGCTGCCCGGGACCGTTGTAGTCCTCCTCGACGCGGGCGTCGAAGCCCAGCCCGCGGTGGAAGGCGACCGAACCCGTGTTGGTCACGGAGGTGATGGCCTTCAGCCTTACCGCGCCCTGCTTCCGCGCGGCCTCGGTGAAGGCGTCGTACAGCCGGCGTCCCAGCCCGGTGCCGCGCGCGTCGTCGCGGGTGGCGATCAGATGGACGTACCCGGTGGCGTCGGGCGTGACGAACCCGACGAGGTAGCCCAGGATGCCGGTGTCGTCGCGGGCGACCAGGCACGTCGACCCGAACTCCTGCACCAGGGCCAGGAGATGGAGCGAGCGCAGGTCGCGCTCGCCCCAGTAGCGGGAGTGGTCCGCCAGCACCTGCTGGATGTCGGTGACGTGCGCGGGAACGATGTGTGCGGCCATGCCCTCGATCATGGCAGGCGCGTGACCACCGACCGAGGCCGCGGCTCGAAGCCCGCCGCGCGATAGCTCGCGTCGATCAGCTCCATCGTCGCCACGGCGTCGTCCGCGTCGAGCGGCAGCGGCGCACCCTCGCGCACCCGCGCCGCGAACGCGTCCAACTGGTAGGTGTACGACGACCTGGTCCCGAGCCGCTCCGTGCGCTCGCCCGCGTCGGTGCGCACCACGACCTGGTCGTCGAGGTGCGGCAGCACGAAGTTCGTCGCGGTCGCCTCACCCCGGCTGCCGATGATCCGGCAGCTCATGTCGAGGCCGTCGTACGCCATGTGACAGCGCGCGGACGCCGTGGCCCCGCCGGGGAACTCCAGCTCCACGTCCAGCCGTTCGTCCACGCCCGGCGCCCCCGCCCGCTCGCCGCCGCGCGCGGAGACGAGCCGTGGCGCGCCGCCGCCGAACGGGGCCAGCATGCGCACGGCGTGCAGGCTGTAGCAGCCGAGGTCCATCATCGCGCCGCCGGCCAGCGGCAGCGACCAGCGCGGGTCGGTGTCCGGGGGCGCGGCGATCGCGACCATCGTCTCCACCCGCTGGAGGTCGCCGAGTTCACCGCTCTCCAGGAGCTCATGCAGGCGGCGGGTGACCGGGTGGAAGAGGTAGTGGAAGGCCTCCATGAAGACGGTCCCGGACTTCGCCGCCGCCTCCCGCACCTCGGCGGCCTCCTCGGCGTTGCTCGCCGACGGCTTCTCGGAGAGCACGTGCTTGCCGGCCGCGAGGGCGGCCAGGTTCCACGGCCCGTGCAGACCGTTCGCGAGGGGGTTGTAGACGACCTCGACCTCGGGGTCCGCGATCAGGGCGGCGTAGGAGCCGACGACCCGCTCCACGCCGTGCTCGCGCGCGAACTCCTCGGCGCGGGACCGGTCGCGGGCGGCCACCGCGACGACGCGGTGGCCGGTCGAACGGGCCGGACCGATCAGGGAGTTGGCGGTGATCCGCGCGGCTCCCAGTACTCCGATGCGCAGTGGTTCCCGGCCCGGTTCGCTCATGCCTGCCGTACCTCCTCGATGGTGACGGGGCGGTGCTCGTGCAGGGACAGTGTGCACGCCTCGGCGATCCAGCCCGCCTCCAGGGCGTCCTCCACCGTGCACGGGGAGGGCCGCTTGCCCGCCACGACCTCGGTGAACGCGGTGAGTTCGGCGCGGTAGGCGGCGGTGAAGCGGTCCATGAAGAAGTCGTGCGGCGTCCCGGCCGGGAACGTCACCCCGGGCTCGACCGAGCGCAGCGGCAGCTTGTCCTCCAGGCCGACCGCGATGGAGTCCTCGAAGCCGTGCAGCTCCATGCGGACGTCGTAACCCCGCTTGTTGTGGCGGGAGTTGGAGATCACCGCGATCGTGCCGTCGTCGAGGGTGAGGATCGCGCCGGTGGTGTCGGCGTCGCCGGCCGCCTTGATGTAGTCGGCGCCCCGGTTGCCGCCGACGGCGTACACCTCGACGACCTCGCGGCCGGTCACCCAGCGGATGATGTCGAAGTCGTGCACCGAGCAGTCGCGGAAGATGCCCCCGGAGGCGGCGACGTACGCGGCGGGCGGCGGCGCCGGGTCCAGGGTCGTGGACCGTACGGTGTGCAGCTTGCCGAGCTCACCGGACTGCACGGCGGCCCGCGCGGCCACGAAGCCGGCGTCGAAGCGCCGGTTGTAGCCGATCTGGATCGGCACGTCGGTGCCCTGGATCGCCTTGAGGACCTCGACGCCCTCGCTCATGTGCTTGGCGACGGGCTTCTCGCAGAAGACCGGGATGCCGGCCTCGACACCGGCCAGGATCAGCGCCGGGTGGGCGTCCGTCGCCGCGGCCACGACGATGCCGTCCACGCCGGCGGCCAGCAGGGCCTCCGGCGAGTCCACGACCTCGCCGCCGAACTTCTCCGCGGCGGCCTTGGCGGCGTCCGCGAACGGGTCGGTGAGGACGAGCGACTCGACCGCGTCGAGTCCGGAGAGGGTCTCGGCGTGAAAGGCGCCGATACGGCCGAGGCCGAGGATTCCGATGCGCATGGGGGTTGCAGCTCCTTGAGGGTTCTTACGGGAGAACGGTGGTGCTAGTCGAGTCCGCCGAGCACGTTCTGGTCCCAGTCGATCACCGATCCGGTGACCACGCCCGACCGATCAGACAGCAGCAACACCACGAAGTCGGCGATCTCATCGGGCTGGCCCAGCTTGCCCATCGGCAGCTTCGCGGCGGCCTGCTCACGCCAGTCGTCGGCGGCGCCGTGGAAGGTCTTCTGGGTGGCGTCCTCGCCCTCGGTCGCCGTCCAGCCGATGTTCAGGCCGTTGATCCGCACCCGGTCCCAGCGGTGCGCGTGCGCGGCGTTGCGGGTCAGGCCGATCAGCCCGGCCTTCGCGGCGACGTACGGGGCGAGGAACGGCTGCCCGCCGTGCGCCGAGGAGGTGATGATGTTGACGACCGTGCCGGGCGCCTTGCGCCCCACCATGTCGGCGACCGCGGCCTGCATCGCGAAGAACGGCGCCTTGAGGTTGATCGCGATGTGCTGGTCGAACAGCTCGGGCGTGGTGTCGAGGAGCGTGCCCCGGGAGGTGAGCCCCGCCGAGTTCACCAGGCAGTCGATCCGGCCGTACGCGGCGACCACGGACGCCACCGACCCCTTCGCCTGCTCGGCGTCCGCGAGGTCGGCCCGTACGAACATCGCCTTGCCGCCCGCCGCCGTCAGCTCCGCCACCAGCGCCTCGCCCGGCTCCGGGCGCCGCCCGGACACGGCCACGACCGCGCCCTCGCGCACCGCGGCCCGCGCGATCGCGGCGCCCACGCCCTGGCTCCCGCCGTTGACGAGGACGACCTTGTCGTCGAGAAGTGCCATGAAATCCAGGTCCTTTCAGCTCTCGCGCCGCTCGGCGGCCGCCCGCAGCTCGTCCCGCAGCGTCCGCGGCGTCCACCGCTCGCGCAGCGCCCGCCGGACAAGGTCCGCCTGGGAGGGCGGGGCCAGACCGTCGACCGGGGGATCGCTGTCGAGGTTGGTGGGGAAGGGGTAGCCCTCGGCGCTGGCGGCGATCACGTTGGCCAGCCACTCCTCGCTCGCGCCCTCCGTGGCGCGGCGCAGCAGCACGGGGTAGACCGCGTTCGCCATCGTCTCCCGGTCCACGGTCTCCATGGCCCGCCCGAACGCCGAGGACACCTGGAGCAGGTTGGCGACCCGCCGGACATCGGTGGTGCGGTTGGTGCCGGCCGCGTGGAACAGCGCCGGGTTGAAGAAGACGGCGTCGCCCTTGGCCAGCGGCAGCTGGACGTGGTGCTCCTTGAAGTACGCCTGGAACTCCGGCCGCCGCCACGCCAGATAGCCCGGCTCGAACGTCTGCGAGTACGGCAGGTACAGCGTCGGGCCGGACTCCACCGGCATGTCGCAGTGCGCGACCGCGCCCTGGAGCGTGAGCACGGGGGAGAGGCGGTGCACATGGGCCGGGTAGGCGGCGGCGACCTCGTCGGAGAGGAAACCGAGGTGGTAGTCGCGGTGCGCGGTCTGGGCGAGGCCGCCCGGGTTGACCACGTTGACCTGGGAGGTGACCTGGTAGCCGGGGCCCAGCCAGGCCTCGGAGACCAGCGCGAGCACGGGGTTGGCGTAGTAGTCGGCGAACGCCGTCGGGTCGTACAGCGCGGCCTTCTCCAGCGCGTTCCACACCCGCTCGTTGGCGCCGGGCTTCGCGAAGTGGTCCCCGGCGGTGGTGCCCGCCGCGTCCTGCTCGCGGATCAGCGCCTCGAACACCGCGCTGGCCCGGTCCACGACCGCGGCGTCGGGGAACGCGCCCCGGAAGACCACGACCCCGGGCCCGTCGGTGAGGGCCCGCACCAGCTCCTCCTGGACCTCACGGCGGTCCTCGGCCGCCCCGACGCGCTCACTGTCGTAGAGCAGGACGTTCCGCTCCACGGCGGCGGCGTACGGGTAGTCGGCCGGGTCGGTGGCGCGCTCGACGAGCGGGCGCAGGGCGGCGAGGTCGCAGTCCTGCTCGGACAGCCAGGCCCGGCGGTGTACGGCGGTGAAGGACATCGGTGTCCTCTCGGTGACGGGGCGACGCAGCGCTTGGATGACAGGGGCGACGCAGCGCTGTCATTCTTGTCAGTACAAACCCGTCGAACAACCGGCACGGAGCCATCAAAAACCCCTCAAGGAGCCTGCCCATGGGCCACCCCTTCCCGATCCGGGAAATCGCACGTCAGGCAGGTTTGAGCGAGGCCACGGTGGACCGGGTCCTGAACGGCAGGGGCGGCGTCCGGGAGAGCACGGCGCGTGAGGTCCAGCAGGCCATCGCCGACCTCGACCGGCAGCGCACCCAGGTCCGGCTGGTGGGCCGCACCTTCATGATCGACATAGTGATGCAGGCGCCCGAGCGGTTCAGCACCGCCGTCCGGGCCGCGCTGGAGGCGGAACTGCCCGCCCTGCACCCGGCGGTCGTGCGCTCCCGCTTCCACTTCCGGGAGACCGGCCCGGTCGAGGAGCAGATCCGCACCCTGGACCGGATAGCCCGACGCGGCTCCCAGGGCGTGATCCTCAAGGCGCCGGACGTCCCCGAGGTCACCGCTGCCGTCGGCCGCCTGGTCGCCGCCGGCATCCCCGTGGTCACCCTGGTCACCGACCTGCCCGCCAGCGCCCGCCTCGGCTACGTCGGCATCGACAACCGGGCGGCCGGGGCGACGGCCGCGTACCTCATGGGCCAGTGGCTGGGGGACCGGCCCGGCAACGTCCTCACCAGCCTCAGCAGCGGCTTCTTCCGCAACGAGGAGGAGCGCGAGATGGGCTTCCGCGGCGCCATGCGGGCCCACCACCCCGACCGCACGCTCGTCGAGATAGCCGAGGGCCAGGGCCTGGACGCCACCCAGTACGACCTCGTCCGCGCCGCCCTCGCCCGCGACCCGGACATCCGCGCCGTCTACTCCATCGGCGGCGGCAACATCGCGACCCTGCGCGCCTTCGAGGACCTCGGCCGGGAGTGCGCGGTGTTCGTCGCCCACGACCTCGACCACGACAACACCCGCCTGCTGAGTGAGCACCGCCTCTCCGCGGTCCTCCACCACGACCTGCGCCAGGACCTGCGCGAAGCCTGCCACCTCGTCATGCGGGCCCACGGCGCACTGCCCCCGGCGGGACCGACACTGCCGTCCGCGATCCAGGTCGTGACCCCGTACAACATGCCGAGCCGGGACTGACGGCGGTAAGGCCTGGTCTCACTCGGCTCACAGGTTGATCGCGTACGCCTTGCGCAGCGTCTCGTGCACGGTCCACGTCGTACGGTCGCCCGCACGGAGTACGGCCATGTCGCCGGGCCCGACCTCCAGCGTCGGCCCGCCCTCCACCGCGACGGTGGCCGACCCGCTGATCACCACGAACAGCTCGTCCGACTCGGTGTCGGTGACGACGCCCGGCGTGATCTGCCAGACGCCGCGGATCTGCTTGCCGTCCGCCGACTCCCAGACCACCTTCCCGGTCACCTCGGGCGTTCCGGAGACGATCTGCTCCGGGGCGAGGGGCTCGGGTTCGAGCTCGGCGGCGGGGACGTGGACCACGAAACTGTGGCTCAAGGGACTCGTGGGACTCATGGGATGACCCTAGCCAGCGCGCACGCTCCTCGGCCGTGGACAGGGTGTGGGGTATCGGCCCAGGTGGGACGACACTTCGTCGCGACTGGCGGCCCGCCGTGATGCGCCTGATCGTGGGAGACATGGCACAGGCTGCGGCACGGACCGCCGACGCACCGCACCCGCACGACACCCGCGAGGCCGTCCTGTTCGGCGGCGTCTACGGCGCCGTCCTCGCCTGCTCGATGGTCGCCGCGCTCACGCAGTACGGCCACACCTCCCAGGACAGCCGCCGCTACGACGCCCTGTGGCTCCTGGTCACGGCCTTCGCCTCCGCCCTGGCCCACGGCTACGCCCACTACATCGCCGAACGCACCCCGCACCGCCGCGGGGACGCCCTGCGCACGCTGATCAACGAGTGGCCCCTGATCGCGGCCGTCCTGCCCACCGTCGCGGTGCTGGCCGGCGCGGGCTGGGGCTGGTGGCCCGCGAAGGGCGTGGAGTACCCGGCGTTCGCCCTGAACATCACCCTGCTGTTCGGACTCGGCCTGGTGACGGCCCGCTGGGCCCACCGGCCCTGGGCCACGGCCCTGCTCATCGGCGCGGTGGACGCGCTGCTGGGCGTGGGGGTGGTCGTGGCCAACGCCGTCATCAAGTGACGGAGCGTAAGGTCGTGGCCTGCCGGGGAAGGGAGCCCACATGACCACCGACGTGACCGACGAGGCGATCCACAGCCTGCGCGACACCGCGGACCCGCGCCTGCGCGAGCTGCTCACCGCCCTCGTCCGCCATCTGCACGACTTCGCCCGCGAGACGCGGCTGACCCAGGGGGAGTGGGAGGCGGCGATCCGCTTCCTCACGGCGACCGGGCAGACCTGCACGGACACCCGGCAGGAGTTCATCCTCCTGTCGGACGTCCTCGGCCTGTCGATGCTGCTGGAGACCCTCCACGGCCACAGCACGCCCGACGCCACCGAGTCGACCGTCCTCGGCCCCTTCCACATGACCGAGTCCCCGGTCCGCGAACTCGGCGCGGACATCGACCTCGTGGGCGACGGCGAGCCCTGTGTGGTGAGCGGCCGCGTCCTCTCCGCGCCCGGCACCCCGCTGCCGGGCGCGACCCTGGACGTGTGGCAGGCGAACGCCCAGGGGTTCTACGACGTCCAGCAGCCGGACGTCCAGCCGGCGGGCAACGGCCGCGGCCTGTTCACCACGGACACCGAGGGCCGCTTCCACTTCCGCACCTGCGTCCCGAGCTCCTACCCGATCCCCACCGACGGCCCCGTCGGTGACCTCCTCCGGGCCACCGGCCGCCACCCCTACCGCCCCGCCCACATCCACTTCATCGCCTCGGCCCCCGACCACACCCCGGTCACCACGCACATCTTCGTGGCGGGCGACAAGTACCTCGACTCGGACGCGGTGTTCGCCGTCAAGCAGAGCCTCGTCCGCGACTTCACCCCGACCGACGACCCGTCCCTGGCCGCGGAGTTGGGCGTGCCGAACCCCTTCCGGCACGCGCACATCGACCTCGTACTGGAGCGCGCGTGAACCCCCTCGCCGCCTTCACCCACGAGACACCGCCCATGCGGGTCGTCTTCCGCCCCGGCGCCGCGACGACGGCAACCGCGGGGGAGGCCCAACGGCTGGGCCTGCGGCGGCTGTTGGTGGTGTCCGGCACGCACGGCGCCGACACCGCGCAGGCGGTCGCCGACTCCCTCGGCCCGGCCTGCGCGGGCCTGCACACCGGGGCCAGGATGCACGTCCCCGTCGAAGTCGCCGCCCGCGCAGTGGAGGTGGCCCGGGCCGCGGACGCGGACGGCTGCGTCGCGGTCGGCGGCGGCTCGGCCATCGGCCTCGGCAAGGCGATCGCCCTGCGCACCGGCCTGCCGCTGATCGCCGTCCCCTCCACGTACTCAGGATCGGAGGCAACTCCGGTGTGGGGCCTGACCGAACACGGCGCCAAACGCACCGGCCGCGACCCGTCCGTCCTGCCCCGCAGCATCGTCTACGACCCCGAGCTCACCCTCTCCCTCTCCGTCCCGCTCTCCGTCACCAGCGGCGTCAACGCGATCGCCCACGCCGTCGAGGCCCTGTACGCCCCCGACACCTCACCCCTGATCGCGCTGACCGCCGAGGAAGGCGTACGAGCCATGGCGGGCGCGCTGCCCCAACTGGCCGCCGATCCCCGGAACCTGGACGCCCGCAGCCGCGCCCTCTACGGCGCCTGGCTCTGCGGCTCCTGCCTGGGCGCCACCACCATGGGCCTGCACCACAAGCTCTGCCATGTCCTCGGCGGCACCTTCGGCCTGCCCCACGCCGAGACCCACACCGTGGTCCTGCCGTACGCCCTGGCGTACAACGCCCCCGCGGCCCCCGAGGCGGCGGCCGCCGTCGCCCGCGCGCTGGACGCGCCCGACGCCCCAACGGCCCTGTGGCGACTGGCCGGTGACCTCGGCGCACCACGCTCCATCGCCGAACTCGGCCTCAAGGAAGCCGACTTGGCGGTGGCGGCCGAGCAGGCGGCGGGTCAGGCGTACCCCAACCCCCGTGAGGTCACGGCGGACGGCGTGCTGGCGCTGCTGCGGGCCGCGTTCGAGGGCGCGGCGCCGGAGCGGTCGTAGGACAGGAGCGAGCCCCTCGGAGCGGTCGGCTCCGAGGGGCTCGGTGGGCCCTTGGCGTCAGGCCTCCCGCTGGTGGGTTCCGCGGAACTCGCCCGACCTGTCACCTCACGCCTTCGCGCCGGCGACCTCCGCGGACTCGGCCGGGCTGTCCGCGCCCTCGGCCGTGACGGCCCGCTTCTTGGGGATGAAGGAGGCGAGGAAGAAGGCGAGCAGGGCCGCGCCGGCGCCGATGGCCATGACGACCTTGAAGCCGCTCTCCGAGGGCAGCGCGTAGCCGCCGAAGTCGGTGGTCATCTGGGCCAGGATCACGCCGGCGATGGCGCTGGCGAAGGAGGTGCCGAGCGACCGCATCAGGGTGTTGAGGCTGTTGGCCGCGGCCGTCTCCGACTCCGGGACGGCACCCATGATCAGGGCGGGCATCGCGCCGTAGGTGAAGCCGACGCCGCCGCCGATGATGCAGGAGACCAGGACGAGGTGCCAGACCTCGCTCATCAGGACGATGTTGAGGGTGTAACCGGCGGCGACGATCAGCGCGCCGATCATCAGCGTCACCTTCGGCCCCTTCGCCTTGGTGACGCCCGCGGAGACCGCGGACATCGCCATCATGACCAGGCCCTGCGGGGCGAGGACCAGGCCGACGGTGAGCATGGATCGGCCCAGACCGTAGCCGGTCTGCTCGGGGAGCTGGAGCAGCTGGGGCAGGACCAGGGACATCGCGAACATCGAGAAGCCGAGCGCGACCGAGGCGAGGTTGGTGAAGAGCACCTGCGGGCGGGCGGTGGTGCGCAGGTCGACCAGCGGCCGGCGGGTCTTGAGCTCCCACCAGCCCCAGCCCAGCAGGATCACGACCGCGGCGATGCCCAGGCCGAGGGTGGTGCCGCTGGTCCAGCCCCAGTCGGCGCCCTTGGAGACGGCCAGCAGCAGCGAGACCAGGCCCGCGGACAGGCCGAGCGAGCCGACGAGGTCGAAACGGCCGCCGGTGCGGACCTTCGACTCCGGGATCACGGTGAGGACCAGCAAGAAGGAGACGGCGCCGAGCGTGGCGGAGGTCCAGAACAGCAGGTGCCAGTCCCAGTTGTCGGCGATGAAGGCCGCGGCGGGCAGGCCGAGGGCGCCGCCGACGCCGAGGGAGGCGCTCATCAGGGCGGTGGAGCCGGCGAGACGCTCCGCGGGCAGGACGTCCCGCATGATGCTGATGCCGAGCGGCACGACGGCTGCGGCGAGGCCCTGCAGCGCACGGCCGATGATCATCGGGACGAGGGAGTCGGCGAGCGCGCAGACCACCGACCCGGCGACCAGCAGCACGATGCTGAGCAGCAGCATCTTCCGCTTGCCGAACATGTCGCCGAGACGTCCGACGACCGGGGTGGCGACCGCGGCGGCCAGCAGGGTGGCGGTGACGGCCCACGCGGTGTCGGAGGCGGGGGCGTCCAGGAGCTTGGGCAGCTCCGGGACGATCGGGATGACCAGGGTCTGCATCAGGGAGACGACGATCCCGGCCAGGGCCAGCACCGCCACCACAGCGTTCGGCTTCGGCGGGGAGGACGTCCCCGCTGAAGCGGGTCGGGCAAGGGCGTCGGACATGGCGGGGCCTCCACGAAGGGGTATTGCTTGACTTACTCAACCATAATTGTATTGCTTGACTTAAGTAAGCGGATGTCAAGGTGACGGTGACGGCGGCGCCGGCGGTGCGCTCACGCCGGGCGCGCGCTCACGCCGCCGCGCGGTTCACGCCAGGTCGTCGAAGGTGACGACGACCTTCTCCGCGGCGCCCGGGGTGAGCGCGAGCTCGAAGGCGCGGTCGACCTCGGCGAACGGGACGCGGTGGCTGACCAGCCGGGCGAACCGCTCGTGGTGCTCCACGAGTTCGGGCGTGACCTCGAAGATCTCGGTGGGGTAGCCCTGCGAGGCGATCAGCGTCAGCTCGCTGCGCAGCATGCCGCCGAGGTCGATGGCGTCGGACTTCTTCTGTACGGCGACCATGACCAGCTTGGCGTGCCACTTGGCGTTGTCGACGACGGCCTGGAAGACGGCGGGGGCGCCGGCGGCGTCGATGTAGATGTCGGTGCCGGGGCGGGGCTGGCCCAGGGCGTTGGCGGCCGGGCCGTGGAGGTCGGTGAGGCGCTCGGTGATGTTCTCGGTCGCCGAGTTGATGACGGCGTCGGCGCCGACGGCGAGCGCGGTCTCCAGTCGCTCGGGGATGACGTCGGCGACGACCACGTGCTCGACGCCCCGCAGCTTCAGCCAGATCGTCGCGCCCAGCCCGATGGGTCCGGCGCCGAAGACGACGACCTTGTCGGCGGGCCGCGCGCCGGAGCGGTTGACGCAGTGCCGAGCCACCGCCATCGGTTCGTTGAGCGCGGCGACCTCGAAGGGCACGCTGTCGGGGAAGACGGTCACGTTCCTGCCGGTCTCGACGCCCTCGATCAGCAGGTACTCGCTCATCGCGCCGTGCGCTCCGCCGCAGCCGATGATGCCCGAGGGCACCCCCTGCGGGTTGACGACGACCCGGTCGCCGATTTTGACGTCCGTGACGTCGGCGCCGACCTCGACGATCTCGCCGGCCGGTTCGTGGCCCAGCGGGATCGCCCGCAGCGACCCGTCGGCGCCGGCGGGCATGCCGCCCAGGTGCAGGAAGAAGGTGTCGGTGCCGCAGATGCCGCACGCCCGGACCCGTACGAGGGCGTCGGCGGGGCCGGGCACGGGGCGCTCGACGTCCTGGACGTCGACCTTGTCCTTGGCGGTCAGGACGGACTTCATGGTGGCCATGGCGGGGCTCGCTTTCGAGAGTTCCGTGAGAGGTGCCACCGGACCCGGCGGCGGGCGGGGGAGTGCCCCGCCGCCGGGCCGGTGGCCGCGCCGTACCCCGTCCCCACGGGTCGGGCGCGAGAGGCCGCATCCGCTCATGCGACCCGGCTACTTGAGTTAGGCAAGCACATGCCTGTTACTTAAGTCAAGCAATCAAACTGCATTGCTTAAGTTAGGCAAGCACATCTAGGGTGGGGTCATGCCCGCAGAGCTGCCCGCCACAGCGCCCGCGTCCGCCACGTTGACCGAGATCGAGCGCGTGCTGACCCGCGTCGCCTATCTGATCGGGCGGTCCCGGCGGCACGAGCGGCTGATGGCGGTGGCCGGTCTGAAGCTCGACCGGGCGGCCGTGGCGATCCTGCGGCACATCGCCGAGAGCGAGCCGATACGCCCCGGGGTGCTGGCGGTCCGGCTCTCGGTCGAGGCCTCCCATGTCACCCGTCAGCTACGGCAGTTGGAGCGGGGAGGCTATGTCGTCCGGATCGCCGACCCCGACGACCGCCGGGCCCAGCGGGTCCGCATCACCGACGCCGGCCTCGCCGCGGTCGACCGCATACGCGAAGTCGGCCGCCGAGGGCTCGAAGTGGCCCTGGCCGAGTGGTCCGACGAGGACCTGCGGCAGCTGGCGGCTCTCTTCCACCGGCTCGTCGACGACTTCGACGCCCACGCCGAGGACCGCCTCGATCCTTCACCCGCCGCCTGACCGCAGCGACGTCCAGGCGTCCATCCCCCCACGATTGGTCATGCCATGTACGCGGATCTCATGGAGAAACCCTTGCCGCACCGCGGCAGCGGGCAGCATGTCCTGGTCGTCGCCGACGACCCCGGCGACACCGAACTGCTCACCACCACCCTGGAGTTGGCCGGTTACCAGGTCGGCTCCGCGGGCAGCGGCACCGAGGGCATGGCCCGGCTCACCCGGCAGCGGTACGACCTCGTCGTCCTCGACGCCACACTCCCGGACCTGAAACACCTCGCCCGGGGCCGCCGCATCGCCCCCGCCGACCGCCCCCCGCTGCTCTACCTCGCCTCCTGCGACTCCCTCCACCGGCTGCTCCCCGAACTCGGCCTCGGCGGCGAGGACTACGTCGTCAAGCCCGTACGCGTCGCCGAGGTCCTGGCCAGGGCGCAGGTGTTGCTGCGCCGCCGTAACCCCGGGCCGCGCAACGGGATGCGTGGGCACGGCGACCTGGTCCTGGACGACGCCACCTGCCGCGCCCGCCGCGGACCCCGGCCGCTGGACCTCACCCCCGCCGAGTACCGGCTGCTGCGCCACCTCCTCGCCAACGCGGGGCGCGTGCTGTCGAAGGAGCAGATCAGCCGGCATGTCTGGGGGGAGTACCGGGGCCACCAGGCCATCGAGAAGCTCGTCTCACGCCTGCGCCACAAGGTGGACCTGGAGGAGCCCGCGCTGATCCGTACGCGGCGTGGGTTCGGGTACTGGCTGGGTGGCTAGGCCTGTCTTTCGGATCATCCCGGGGCCGCGGGGCTTGGCACGCCCTCCCCCACTGCCTTAAAGGCGTGGGGGGACCCCCAGTCGCGTTGTCGTCAGCCTCCCCCCACTCTCGACTTCGCTCGAGCGGGAGGGGCCCCCATCGCTCCGCGTCGACTCCCTCCTCCGCCTGGCAGCTGCACGCGCCAAGCCCCGCTCGCCCGCGTCATCAGGCACCCTCGCTTCGAGTTGGGCTGATCCGAAAGACACGGCCTAGGCGGACTGCGGAGGCTGCGCCGTGAGGATGCCGATCGCGTTCGCCCCGACGACGGCCGCGATCCCCGCCCACTCCGGCCATCCCAGCCCCTGCCCGAGGAGCACCCAGCCGACCACGGCCGCCAGGACCGGGTTGACGCTCATGAACAGGCCGAACACCGGGGCCGGCACCCGCCGCAGCGTGAACAGGTCGGCGAGGTAGGGCACCGCCGAGGACAGCACCCCGGCGGCCACCGCACAGCCGGCCGCCCCCGGGGTCGGCGGGTGGTGCACGGCGACCACGATCCCGACCGGCAGGAACATCAGCGCCGAGACCGCCGCCGCGGCCGCCGAGCCCTGCGCCCCGGGCAGCCGGCTGCCGACGGTGCGGTTGAGGAGGATGTACGACGCCCAGCAGGCGGCCGCCAGCAGCCCGAGCCCCATGCCCAGGTAGTCGGTGGAGGGCTGCGGCCGCATCAGCGTCACGACCCCCGCGGTCGCCAGCAGCGCACAGCACGCGTCCACCCGACGCCGGGTGGCCGCCAGGGCGATGGCGAGCGGGCCCAGGAACTCCAGCGTCACCGCCAGCCCCAGCCCGACGCGGTCGACGGCCGTGTAGAGGGACAGGTTCATCGTCCCGAACACCACCGCCAGCAGCAGCACCGGCCACCACTGGCGCCAGGTGAACGACCTCAGCTTCGGCCTGCCGACCACCAACAACACGGCTGCGGCCACGTATTGACGGACCGCCACGACTCCCACGGGGCCGATGACGGGGAAGGCGAGCGAACCGATCGCGGCGCCGACCTGGTTGGACAGCCCGCTGCCGGCCATCGTGGCCACCCCGGCGACGGAGACACCGGAGCGCTCCCGGGCGCGGGTGGCGGGCAGGCGCGGGGCTGCGGCGGGGCGTGCGGGGGCTCCTTGCATACGCCGATCGTGGGTGCGTTCGACGCTTGCGCAAAATGCATCCACTTCTTCATCTATACGCTTGCGTCATGGATGTGGAGCTTCGGCAGCTGCGGTGTCTCGTCGCCATCGTCGACGAGGGCACCTTCACCGACGCCGCCCTCGCCCTCGGGGTGTCCCAGGCGGCCGTCTCCCGCACGCTGGCCTCGCTCGAACGCTCCCTGGGCGTACGGCTGTTGCGGCGCACCTCGCGCGAGGTGACCCCGACCGGGACCGGCGTACAGGTGGTCGCGCACGCCCGCCGGGTGCTCGCCGAGGTCGACGACCTGGTGCGCGAGGCCACCTCGGGCCACGCTCATCTGCGCATCGGCTACGCCTGGGCGGCGCTCGGCCGGCACACGCTGCCCTTCCAGCGTCGCTGGGGCCGGGAGCGTCCGGAGACCGACCTGCACCTGGTGCGCGTCAACTCGACGACCGCCGGGCTCGCGGAGGGCGCGTGCGATCTGGCCGTCGTACGCCGGGAGTTGGACGACCGGCGGTTCGAGTCGGCCATCGTCGGCCTGGAGCGGCGACTGTGCGCGATGGCCGCCGACGATCCGCTGGCCCGGCGTCGGTCGGTGCGGATGGCCGACCTCGCGGGGCGGACGCTTCTGGTGGACCGTCGTACCGGCACCACCACCCCGGACCTGTGGCCGCCGGAGGCCCGCCCGGCGACGGAGGAGACGCACGACGTCGACGACTGGCTGAACGTGATCTCCACCGGCCGGTGCGTCGGGATGACGGCCGAGTCCACCGCCAACCAGTATCCGAGGCCCGGGGTCGTCTACCGGCCGGTGCGTGACGGGGAGCCGATCGCCGTGCGGCTCGCCTGGTGGCGGGACGATCCGCATCCGGCGACGCAGGCCGTGATGGAGCTGCTCGCCGAGCTGTACCGCGAGGGCTGAACACGGCCGCGCCCGGGTATTCACGTGATCAATGCAAGCAATACGGCAGACAAAATTGTTGACAATCTTGTTTGGCTAGATTTAGGTTCGACAGGCACTCACTCAGGGAGGGCAACGATGCCGAAAGAAGCCCGTCCGAGCACCGGGGAGCAGGCCAAACAGCATGCGCTCGCGCAGCTGCGGCAGGCGATCCTGCACGGCGAGATGGCACCGGCGCAGCGGCTGGTGGAGAACGAACTCGCCGAGCAGTTCGGTGTGACACGGGCCAGCATCCGGGCCGCACTCATCGATCTGGAGGCCCAGGGCCTCGTCGAGCGGATCCGCAACCGGGGTTCCCGGGTGCGGGTGGTGACCGTCGAGGAGGCGGTCGCCATCACCGAGTGCCGGATGGTCCTCGAAGGGCTCTGCGCGGCGAAGGCCGCCGTCGCCGCCAGTGACGAGCAGCTCGCCGAGCTGACCGAGCTGGGCACGGCGATGACCAAGGCCGTCGCCGACGGCGAGCCGGTGACCTACTCCGAGCTCAACCAGGAGCTGCACGCCAAGGTCCGGGAGTTCTCCGGCCAGCAGACGGCCGTGGACCTGCTGGAGCGGCTCAACGCCCAACTGGTGCGCCACCGGTTCCAGTTGGCGCTGCGGCCCGGGCGTCCGCAGCACTCCCTGAACGAGCACCTGGCGATGATCGAGGCGATCAGGGCCAGGGACCCGCAGGCGGCCGAAGCGGCCGTCCGCGCCCACCTCACCAGCGTGATCGAGGCGCTGCGCGACTGATCACGACGGACCGGGGCGGGCGCTCACCTGTAACCCAAGGGAGATTGCAGCAATGACCCAGGCCAACGCGCCCGCCACCCCACGCTCCACACTCGTCGTCACCGCGCACGCCGGCGACTTCGTGTGGCGGGCCGGCGGGGCCATCGCCCTCGCGGCCTCGCGCGGCGAGAAGGTCACCATCGCCTGTCTGACCTTCGGTGAACGCGGCGAGTCCGCCAAGGCGTGGCGCGAGGGGAAGAAGCTGGAGGAGATCAAGGCGATACGCCGGGACGAAGCCGAACGCGCCGCCGCCACCCTCGGCGCCGAGGTCCGCTTCTTCGACGCCGGCGACTACCCGCTGCTGGTCACCCCCGAACTGACGGACCAGCTCGTGGAGGTGTACCGCGACACCCAGCCCGACGTCGTGCTCACCCACCCCACCGAGGACCCGTACAACGGCGACCACCCGGCCGCCAACCGCATGGCCCTGGAGGCCCGCGTCCTCGCCCAGGCCATCGGCTACCCCGGCCCCGGCGAGATCATCGGCGCCCCGCCCGTGTTCTTCTTCGAGCCTCACCAGCCCGAGATGAGCGGCTTCAAGCCCGAGGTGCTCCTCGACATCACCGAGGTGTGGGACACCAAGCGCAAGGCCATGGAGTGCCTCGGCGCCCAGCAGCACCTGTGGGACTACTACACCGACCTCGCCGTCCGCCGTGGCGTCCAGCTCAAGCGCAACGCAGGCCCGAACCTGGGGCTCGCCCACAAGACCATGGCCGAGGCGTACATGCGTCCCTACCCGCAGATCGCGAAGGAGCTGGCATGAGCGGCGTGATCGTCACCGACCCGCCGAAGGCGGAGCTGAAGGACGTCGACGCGCTGGCCGGCTACGGCGTGGCGACGGTGAGCGAGGCGATGGGCCGAACGGGCTTGCTGGGCCCGGGAATTCGCCCCGTCCAGCAGGGCGTACGGGTCGCCGGCACCGCCGTCACCGTGCTCAGCTGGCCCGGCGACAACCTCATGATCCACGCCGCCGTCGAGCAGTGCGGCGAGGGCGACATCCTGGTCGTCACCACCACCTCCCCGTGCACGGACGGCCTGTTCGGCGAGCTGTTCGCAACTGCCCTGCGGCAGCGCGGCGTTCGTGGCGTCGTGATGAACACCGGCATCCGCGACACCCAGGAGCTGCGCGACATGGGCTTCGCCGCCTGGTCGCGTGCCGTCTCCTCGCAGGGCACCGTCAAGGCCACCGGCGGCTCGGTCAACGTGCCGATCGCCGTCGACGGCCAGGTGATCCGCCCCGGCGACGCGATCCTCGCCGACGACGACGGTGTCGTGGTCGTCCCGCGCGAGCGCGTCCGCGAGACGGTCGAGAAGTCCGAGGCCCGCGAGGCCAAGGAGGCCGCCACCCGGGCCGCCTTCCTCGACGGTCAACTCGGCCTGGACCGCTACGGATTGCGGGAGACCCTGAAGCGGCTCGGCGTCGAGTACCGGACGTACGAGGAGTACGAAGGAGAGCGGCCGTGACCGCCGTGCCCGAGGAGGTGCCCTGCCTGCTGATGCGCGGCGGCACCTCCAAGGGCGCCTACTTCCTGGCCGACGACCTCCCCGGCGACCCGGCCGCCCGCGACGAGCTGCTGCTGCGCATCATGGGCAGCCCCGACGACCGGCAGATCGACGGCCTCGGCGGGGCGCACCCGCTCACCAGCAAGGTGGCCGTGGTATCGCCTTCGTCCGACCCGGATGCCGACGTCGACTATCTCTTCCTCCAAGTCGCCGTCGACCGGCCCGAGGTGAGCGACCGTCAGAACTGCGGGAACATCCTCGCCGGCGTCGGCCCGTTCGCCGTCGAGCGCGGACTGGTCCCGGCGGGGGAGGAGCGCACCTCCGTCCGCATCCGCATGGTCAACTCCGGTGACCTCGCCACCGCCACCTTCCCTACGCCGGGCGGCCGGGTCGCCTACACCGGTGAGGCCCGGATCTCCGGAGTGCCGGGCACGGCTGCCGCCGTCGTCATCGAATTCCCGGCAGGCGCAGGGCAGTTGCTGCCCACCGGCAACGCCCGTGACGTCATCGACGGAGTCCCCGTCACCTGCGTGGACAACGGCATGCCGACCGTGCTGATCGCCGCCGGCGAACTGAAGGTCACCGGGTACGAGACGCCCAAGGACCTGGAGGAGGACCTGGCGCTCGCCGACCGGCTGCGCGAGATCCGGCTGGCGGCCGGTCGGCTGATGGGACTCGGTGACGTGTCGGACACGACCGTCCCCAAGCTCACCCTGCTCGCCCCGCCCCACGACGGCGGCGCGATCTGCACCCGCACCTTCATACCCGTCCGCTGCCACACCTCGATCGGAGTGCTCGGCGCGGCCAGTGTGGCCGCCGGGCTGCGGATCGAGGGCGGGGTGGGCGCGGACCTGGCGGAGCTCGCGACCGACACCGACCGCATCCGCATAGAACATCCCACCGGATTCCTGGACATCGAAAGCAGCCTCGGCACCACCCCCGCCGGTCTGCCCTCCGCCCGCCGCACCGCCGTGGTGCGCACGGCCCGCAAGATCTTCGACGGCACCGTCTTCCCCCGGGCCGCCGCACGACCCCAAGGAGGTCACCGATGACTCCGCCCCTCGGCGACATCGCACACATCGGCCACGCCCAGCTGTTCACCCCCGACCTGGACGCCAGCGTCGCCTTCTTCACCGACTACCTGGGCCTCACGGTCAACGGCCAGGACGGTGACACGGTCTATCTGCGGACCTTCGACGACTACGAGCACCACAGTCTGGTCCTCACCGCCCGCGAGCAGCCCGGCCTCGGCCGTCTCGCCCTGCGCACCTCCAGCGAGGAGGCCCTCCACCGCCGTATCAAGGCGAACGAGGAGGCCGGCGGCACCGGCACGTGGGTCGAGGACGAACCCGGCCTCGGGAAGCTCTACGTCACCACCGACCCGGACGGCCACGAGCACGCCCTCTACTGGGAGAGCGAGCACTACCGGGCGCCCGAGGAGCTCAGGCCCGCGCTGAAGAACCAGCCGCAGGCCAAACCCAACCGGGGCGTGGGCGTGCGGCGGCTCGACCACATCAACTTCCTCGCCGCCGACGTCCTCGCCAACGCCGAGTTCCAGCAGAACGTCCTCGGCGCCCGGCCCACCGAGCAGATCCGGCTCGACAGCGGGAAGATCGCGGCGCGTTGGCTGACGTACACGAACAAGTCGTACGACGTCGTCTACACCTCGGACTGGACCGGCAGCGAGGGGCGGCTGCACCACATCGCCTTCGCGACCGACACCCGCGAGGACATCCTGCGCGCGGCCGATCTCGCCATCGACAGCGGCGTGTTCATCGAGACCGGGCCGCACAAGCACGCCATCCAGCAGACGTTCTTCCTCTACGTCTACGAGCCGGGCGGCAACCGGATCGAGCTGTGCAACCCGCTCACCCGGCTGGTGCTCGCGCCCGACTGGCCGCTGATCACCTGGACCGAGGAGGAGCGGAAGAAGGGGCAGGCCTGGGGCCTGAAGACCATCGAGTCGTTCCACACGCACGGGACACCGCCGGTCGCCTGAGCTGGGCAAAAGGGCGCCCGCCGAGGGTCGCCAGTGATTGTCGATGAGATTGTTGACAAAAACGTTGACTCTTGGCGGGCGGCTCCTTAGCGTCTAGCGCACCAAGTACGAGAGGTAACCAACGATGTCTTCCTCCCCCTCCGCCACCGCATCCGCTCGCGGCACCAGACTGGCCAAGCTGGTCGTCGGACTGTGCTGGCTGGCCGTCCTCTTCGACGGCCTCGACATGTTCATCTACGGCTCCGTGCTGCCGCACCTGCTCGCCACCAAGACCTTCGGCCTCACCGCCGACCAGGCCGGCGACCTCGGCTCCTACGCCACCTTCGGCATGCTGGTCGGCGCGCTGACCGCGGGCACGGTGGCCGACCGGATCGGCCGCAAGAAGCTGATGGTCGTCTGCGTGACCCTCTTCTCGCTCGCCTCCGGCCTGTGCGCCGTCGCGGGCAACGTCGAGGTCTTCGGCCTCGGCCGGACCCTCGCGGGTGTCGGCCTCGGCGGTCTGCTGCCCACCGCGATCAGCATGGTCTCCGACTACGCCCCGCGCGGCCGCGCCGCCATCACCATCGGCGTGCTGATGACCGCCCACCACGCGGGCGGCATCCTCTCCGCCTACGTCGCCAAGTGGCTCATCGACCCGGTGGGCTGGCGCGCGGCGTTCTGGGTGTGCGTGCTCCCGCTGCTGTTCGCGCCGGTGCTCGCCAAGATGCTGCCCGAGTCGCTGAGCTTCCTGGTCGCCAAGGGCCGTACCGCGGAGGCGGCGGCGCTGGCCGAGAAGTACGACGTCGAACTGCCCGCCGCGGCCGGCAAGAAGTCCGCGGCCGACCGCTGGGACGCGCTGGTCGGGCTCTTCCGCGGCGGCGAGTGGCTGCAGACCCTGCTGTACTGGTTCGCCTCCTTCGGCGGTCTGCTCCTGGTCTACGGCGTCGCCACCTGGCTGCCGACCCTGATGCGCGCCGAGGGCTACGAACTCGCCGACGCCCTGACCTTCGTGGTCGTCTTCAACATCGGCGGCATCGTGGGCATGCTGGTCGCGGGGCGGGCCGCCGACCGGTTCGGTGCGCCGCGCATCTCGGCCCTGTGGTTCGCGCTGACCGCGGTGGGCGTCTTCCTGCTCGGCGTCCACATGAACCAGACGCTGACCATGGTGATCGTCTTCCTCACCGGCGTCTTCCTCAACAGCGCCCAGACGATGATCTACGCAACGGTCTCCATCCGCTCCACGCCGGGCAACCGTGCCACGGCCGTCGGCTGGACCTCCGGCATGGGCCGCTTCGGCGCCGTCTTCGGCCCGTGGCTGGGCGGCCAGCTGCTCGCCGCCGGGAACGGCGACTGGGGCTTCACCGCCTTCGCGATCACCGGCGTCTGGTCGATGGTCTTCATCGGCGTGGCCGCACTGCGCAGCGCCAAGCAGGGCGCGCAGAACGTGAGCGAGCAGGAGCTGGTCGGCTCGCACTGACCTGAGCCACCACAGGGGGAAAGGCCGAAGCCGGCCACCGCGGAGTCAGGGGCGGTGGCCGGCTTCCTGCGTGAGGTCGGGGGCGGCGATGTCGATGGGCCCGGAGAAGGCCCCGGCGGCTGTCCGGAGCGCGGCGCCGGGGTCCGTGTCGGGCCAGAGATGAGTAAGCAAAAGGCTTCCTGCACCGGCTTGTCGGGCGTACTCGCCCGCGAGGCGCGCGGTGAGCAGATACGGTGCGTCGGCGTCCGGGACCTTGTCCACATACGTCGCCTCCGACAGGAACAGGTCCGCGCCCTCCGCCAGCCGAGGGATGTCGGGGCTCGGGCCGGTGTCGCCGGTGTACGCGAGCACGGCGTCCGGGGTGGCGAGGCGGATGCCCGCGTTGGGCACGTGGTGAGGCAGCAGACAGGTGTCGACCGTGAAGGGACCGACGGTCAGCCGGTCGCCCGGCCCGAACTCATGGAGGTCGTACGCCGTCGCCAGCATGCCCGGCCGGTCGAGCGCGAGTACGGCGTCCAGCGCCCCGTGCGGGGCGTACACCGGCAGCGCAGGGGGCGGAACGTCACTCAACCCCCGTGCGCGCAGCAGGGGGTTGAGGTCGGCGCAGTGGTCGGGGTGCCCGTGGCTGACCAACACGGCGTCGACCGCGTCGACTTGGGCGTGGCGCAGCAGCCTGGGCATCGTCGCGTAACCAGGGTCGATCAGCAGGCGGAAATCCTCGTACTCGACGAGATAGCCGCTGCACGCCTGTTCCGCGGTGGGCCAGGCACCGCAACCGCCGAGAACCGTCAATCGCATGCCGGAGAAGACTAGTTGCCCTCAGTCCTTGCCCATCTGGTCCTCGACCGACAGGTGTTCCACCGTCTTGCCGGTCTCCGTGAACGTCCGGGTGACATGGCCCGAGGAGTAGACCCACAGGATGCGCAGCGGGGTGTTCCCGACGTTGCGGAACAGGTGGGGGATGGGCGAGGGGATGTACGTGGTGTCGAACTGCTCCAGCTTCGTCACCTCACCGTCGACCCACACCTCCGCCTCGCCGTCGAGGATCGTCACGTGCTCGTCGCAGTTGTGCGAGTGCAGCGGCGCCCCGGAGCCGACCGGGTACACGCTCATGCCGCTGGTGATCAGGTTCTCCCCGCCCGCCGACGGCGTGGTGATCAGCGGTGTCGTCACCACGGCCCCGCCCCGGTCGAGCAGGGGTACCGACGCGGCCTTGATGATCGTGGTCATTCGGAGTTCCTCTCCACTGCACGGTGCTGTGTCGACCGACGTTAGGTCGCGCGCGCTCCGACCGGTGCCCTCTGGCGTGCACCTTTACCTTGCATTTCGAGAGGGGTGAGCTTTGCGAACCCGGCGGTACGGTCGGCTCGCATCGCACGGCTTTCGGATCCGTGCCGGAAACGCGCCGGAAAGAAAAGGCAGGTATCGGCCACATGAGGCTCCCCGTTCTCAGCCAAGAGGAAATGGACCAGCGGCAGCAGGAGCTGGCCGCGCGCATCGCCGGCCGCCGAGGTGCCGTCCGTGGGCCGTTCCGGGTCTGGCTGCACAGCCCGGAGATGTGCGAGCGGGCCGAGTCGCTCGGCGCGTTCGCCCGGTTCGACTGCAGCCTGCCCAAGCATCTGCGCGAGCTGACGTTGCTGATGGCCGCCCGCAACTGGGACGCCCAGTACTCCTGGAACGCGCACGTCCACCAGGCGATCGAGGCCGGCATCCCGGAGGCCGCGGTCAAGGCGATCGCCGAGAAGCGCGACGCGGTCCTCGACAGCGAGGCGGACCAGGCCTTCTACCAGTTCTGCCGGGAGGTGCTCGAGGAGCACTTCGTCAGCGACGAGACCTTCGCCCGGGCGCTGGCGCACTTCGGCTCCAAGGGGCTGGTCGACGCGATCGGCGCGCTCGGCAACTTCACGATGCTCGGCATGTGTCTGAACACCTTCCAGGTCGACCTCCAGGCCGACAAGGAGCCCCCGTTCCCGGACGTCCGCGGTTACGCACGCGTGGTCCCCGAGGGTGACCGGCCGTGACTCCCGTACTCCAAGTGCGGGGTGTCACCAAGAGTTTCGGCGGGGCCGCCGCCCTCAAAGGAGTCGACCTCGACCTGTACCCCGGTGAGATCCACGCCCTGATGGGCATGAACGGCGCCGGCAAGTCGACCCTGGTGCAGATCCTTTCCGGTGCCCACCCGGCCGACGGCGGCACGATCGAGGTCGGCGGCGAGCGGCACTCCGCGCTCACCGTCCGCAAGGCACGCAAGCTGGGCATCGCCTGCGTCCCGCAGCGCCGCGAGCTGGCCATGGGGCTGACCGTCGCCGAGAACGTCCTGCTCGGCGACCTGCCCACCCGGGGCGGTACCGTCCACTGGCAGGCGGTGAAGGACGGCGCCCGTGCGGCCCTTTCCGGGCTCGGCATCGACATCGACGTGGAGCGCGTCGCCGGTACCCTCACCGTCGCCGAGCAGACCATGGTCGAGGTGGCCCGCGAGGTCCGCCGCGGCGGGCGCATCCTCATCCTCGACGAGCCGACGGCCTGTCTGAGCGCCAAAGATGCCGACCGAATAAGGCAGTTGGTGCGGACGCTGCGGGACGACGGGGTCGCCGTCGTCTACATCTCGCACTACATCGACGAGGTCATGGCGGTTGCCGACCGGCTCACCGTGCTGCGTGACGGGGCGGTGGTGACCAGCGCGCCGGCCGCCGAGATGGACCCCGCCTCGCTGGTGCGCAGCATGGTCGGGAGGGACGTCGTCTCGCGGCGCCCGGAGCGGCCCGCGCCGAAGCCGGAGAGCGGGCTCACCGTCCGCGGGCTGAGCCACGGGCGGGCCATCGAGGACTTCACGGTCGAGGTGCGCAAGGGCGAGATCGTCGCCGTCCTCGGACCCGCGGGCGACGCCCAGTCCCGGCTGTTCGACCTGCTGTCGGGACGCCAGCGCCCCGACGCCGGTGAACTGCGGGTCGACGGGCGGGCCGTGCCCTTCGGGCGGGTGCCGGCCTCGCTCGCCAGCGGGCTGCGCTGTGTCACCGGCGACCGTCGCACCCTCGGACTGGTCCAGGGCATGAGCGTCGACGAGAACCTGATGCTGGCCGGTGACCGTTTCGCCGGACGCCGACTTCACCGTCGTAGCGAACTCGCCCGCAGGGCCGCCCCGTTGCGCGGCAGCTACGGCGTCGTCGCCCTCACCGGCAACCCGCCCGTCGGCACCCTGTCCGGCGGCAACCAGCAGAAGGTGCTGCTCGGCAAGTGGCTGGAGACCGAGCCGGTCGCCTGCTTCCTGGAGGACCCCACCAACGGGGTCGACGTCGCGGCCATGGCCGACATCCACACCCTCGTCGACGAACTCGCCTCGCGAGGCGTCGCCGTACTGCTCGCCTCCTCCTCCGCCGAGGAGGTCATGCGCCTCGCCGACCGGGTCGTCGTCGTCAGCGCCGGACGCACCGTCGCCGAGCACGACATCACCGCCATCACCCGCGACGAGCTCGTCGCCACCGCACTCGGAGGTCAGCCGAAGTGAGCCTCAAGACCCCCTCGGCCGCCCCGGACACCGCGGTCGAACCCACCGCACCCCGCAGGTCCCCCCGGGCGCTGCTGCACATCCCGCACGGCGGACTCGTTGTCGTCCTCGTCCTGGTGGCCGTGTTCACCGCTGTCCAGGCCGACTCCTTCACCACCTCGCAGAACCTGCTCAACGTGCTCCGGCAGATCAGCGTGAACGCCGTCATCGCGGCCGGACTCACCCTGCTCATGACTGCGGGCGGCATGGACTTCTCCATGGGCAGCAACGCCGCCGTCACCCTGTCGGTGGCCGCCCAACTCCTGCACGACGGCTGGTCCACGACCGCGGCCGTGGTGGTGAGCCTGCTGCTGGCGACGCTGATCGGCCTGGTCAACGGCCTGGTCGTCACCTTCACCCGGGTCGCGCCCTTCGTCGCCACCCTCGCCTCCGCCATGCTGCTCGACGGCGTCGCCCTGCTCGTCCTCGACGGCATGAGCGTCACCATCGGGGACAAGCTCACCGCCCTCGGCAACGACAAGCTGCTCGGCATCCCCTATCTGACGGTCGTTGCGGTCCTGGTGCTCGCGGGCGTCGGTCTGTCCATGCGGTTCACCACCTTCGGCCGCGACGCCTACGCCATGGGCGGCAACGAACACGTCGCCCGGCTCAGCGGCATCAACGTCCCCGGCCGCAAGCTCGCGCTGTACGCCCTCGCCGGCGCTCTCGCGGGTCTGGCCGGTCTGATGCTGCTGTCCCGGCTGGGCGCCGCCGCCCCCAACACGGCAGGTCTGATGACCCAGTTGACGGCCGTCGCCGCGGTCGTCATCGGCGGGACCTCGCTGGCGGGCGGGCACGGCAGCATCGTCGGCACGGTGCTCGGGGTGGTGCTGCTGGGAGTGGTCGCCAACGCCCTCAACCTCCTTCAGGTCGACGGCAATTACCAGTACGTCGTGACCGGCGGAGTGCTGCTGGTGGCGGCTGTCATCAACGAGTTCCAGCGCAAGTCGTTGCCGGGCCGCTGAAGCCCCGACGTCCCCTGATTTCCCCCCACTTGTTGCTCCTTCTCTTCAACGTTGCAGGAAAGGCGTACCCATGATCCGCACTCCCCGCCGCCGCCCAGCCGCCGCGGTCTCCCTCCTCGGTGCCGCCGCGCTGATGCTCTCCGGCTGTGGCACCGAGGACGACGCCTCGGGCGCCGCCGACGGCGCGGTCACCCTCGGCTTCGTCAACGGCGCCGCCACCCACTTCCACACCTGTCTGCTGAAGTCCGTGGAACAGACGGCCAAGGCCGAGGACGCCAAGCTCTATTCGGCCAACTCCAAGCAGGACGCCGGGACCGAGCTGTCCAACATCGAGGACATGATCTCCCGCAACGTGGACGCCCTCATCGTCCAGACCGTCAACGTCGATGCCCTCGAAGGCGACATAGCCAAGGCCAAGAGCGCCGGCATCCCGGTCTTCCTCACCTCCGTCGCCACCGGCGACATGTCCGACGTGCTGGGTGTCGCCAAGGTCGACCTCAAGCAGGTGGGCGCGCTGGACGCCGGCTGGATCGCGAAGGACGCCGCGGGCAAGGACGTCAAGGTCGGGATCGTCGCCGGTGCGCCGGGTGCCGCGTCCGACCTGCTGGTGGGCGGCTTCAAGGACGCGCTGCCGGGCACCGCGAAGGTGGTCGCGAACCAGCCGGGCATGTTCAACCCGGCGAAGGCCCAGGATGTCGCCGAGAACATGATCCAGGCGCACCCGGACCTCGACTACGCCTTCGTCGCCAACGAGGAGATGGCCTTCGCCGTGCGCAAGGCCTTCGACGCGGCCGGCGCGAAGGATGTGAAGATCGTCAGCGTCAACGGCACCGAGGACGGCGTCGCCGCCGTGAAGAGCGGCGCGCTCTCCGCGACCGTCGCCAACTCGGCGATGACCATCGGGCAGACAGCGGTGAAGAACACGATCGCCCTGCTCAACAAGGACAAGACCGTTGACAAGATTGCCAACATTCCTCTTGTCTTGGTCACCAAGGACAACGTGGACGAAGCGCCGCAGTACTGCCCCAAGTAAGGAGCCACCCATGGACCGCCTGCTCCTCATGCACAGCTTCGTCACCGTCGCACAGGTGGGCAGCTTCAGCGGAGCCGCCAAGAAGCTGGGCTCCTCCGGCTCGCTGGTGTCCCGGCACGTCGCCGAGCTGGAACGGCAGGTGGGCGTCCGACTGGTCAACCGTACGGCCCGCTCGGTGAGCCTCACCGAGCCGGGCCAGCGGTACGCCGAGTTCGCCGCCCGCATCCTCGACGAGATCGAGGCCGAGGACGCGGGAATCGCGCAGTCGCACGACCGCGCCGAGGGAACGCTCAGCATCATCTGTCCGAAATGGATAGGCAGCCTGGATCTCGGCGATGCCATAGCGGCGTTCTCCGCCGCCTATCCGAAAATCCAGGTGCGTTTCGAACTCGGCGGTATGTCGGACCGGACGTACGACTTTCTGGACAGCGGATTCGACATCGCATTCCACACCCGGGATCTCCGGGATTCGAGCGTCCGCCTGAAGAAGATCTCGTCCCTGCCGTTCGTCCTGTGCGCCTCCGAGGCGTACATCGAGCGGCACGGGGCGCTCACCCACCCCAACGACCTCGCCGGCCACGACTGCCTGGTCCACGTCAACGACCCGGTCTGGCGCATCGGCCACGGCCACGCGAGCACCCTGCACAAGATCCGCAACATCGCGTTCTCGTCCAACTCCTACATCGCCCTGCAGAAGGCCGCCGTCCACGGCCGCGGCATCGCCCTGCTGCCGCAGCGCCCGGCCTACGACGACCTCGTCTCCGGCGCCCTCCAGGTGCTGCTGCCGGAGCTGGCGGTCCCGGACCGCCCGCTGTACGCGATCTACGGCCCCGGGCAGGACACGCCCCGCAAGGTCAGCGTCTTCCTGGACTTCCTCGCCGAGTGGTTCTCACAGAACCCGATCCCGGCAATCCGGCCCTGACTGCAAGAAACGATTGCGCACCTCGTGAAGCTCGGGCCATTGAGGGCCGCGCGCACGGAAACCTACGCTCACGAGGCGACCCGGAAACGAGGAATGCATGGGAATCCAGAGAATCGAATCGGTCATCTACAGCATCGACGACCTCGACGAATGCGTCCGGTTCTACGACGATTTCGGACTGCTCCTGGTGGAGCGGACCGACGACCACGCGGTGTTCGAGACGCTCACCGGACAGACCCTCCACCTCGACGCCTGGCCGAGCCCGCTGCTGCCGCCCCCGGTGGAGGACGGGCCGACCCTGCGCGAGGTCGTGTGGGGCGTCGACACCCAGGAGGAGCTGGACCGGATCGTCGCCGCCGCCGGCAAGGACCGCGAGGTCCGCGCGAGCGCCGACGGCGTCCACCACACGGTCGACGAGACCGGCTTCGGCGTCGGACTGACCCTGGCCCGCCCGAAACCGGCGCCGATCGTCCCGCGCCCCGCCAACGCCCTGGGCAGCGTGAACCGCTGGAACAGCGCCCTGGAGCCGATCGAGCGGGTCCGCCCGCTGCGGATGTGCCATGTGGCGCTGAACATCCCGAAGCCCGGCAAGGAGGAGGCCGTCGCCTTCTACACCGACCGCCTCGGCTTCCGCCCCACGGACGTCGTTGAACCCATGGGCGTCTTCATGCAGGCCCCCGGCGACGACGACCAGCACACCGCGCTGCTGTGCCACCGCCCCGACCGCGCCGGGATCAACCACATCGCCTACGAGGTGCCCGGCTTCGACGACGTCATCGAGGGCGGCAACCACATGATCGAGCACGGCTGGCGCGAGGCCCGCCGGCTCGGCCGGCACACCATCGGCTCCAACGTCTTCCGCTTCCTGCACGCCCCGAGCGGCGGCCGCGTCGAGTACGCCGCCGACATGGACCGGGTCGACGACTCCTACGAGACCCGCGTCCACGCCACCACCCCGCCCCACCACATCTGGGCCCTGCGCACCAACCGCGACAACGAAGCCTCTTGAGAGGGCACCCACCCATGACGACCGACCACGGCTACCCCGCCGTCCGCATGTACATAGCGGGCGAGTGGTGCCAGGGCGGCACCGGACGTACCGCCCCGATCGTGAACCCGGCCACCGAGGAGGTGATCGGCGAGGTACCCCTCGCCACCACCGCCGACCTGGACCGCGCACTCGCCGCCGCCGACGAGGGCTTCCGCGTCTGGCGGGCCACGCCGATCGCCCGCCGTACCGCGATCCTGCACGCCGCCGCCGACCTGATCGCCGAGCGCGCCCCCGAGATCGGCCGCGTCAGCACCCTGGAGCAGGGCAAGCCGCTCGCCGAGTCCACCGGCGAGGCCCGCCGCACCGCCGACACCCTGCGCTGGCACGCCGACGACGCCCGCCGCGCCTACGGCCGCATCATCCCGACCGAGGCCGGCACCGTACTGACCGTCCGGCGGGAGCCCATCGGCCCGGTCGCCGCGTTCGTACCGTGGAACTTCCCCGTCGGCGGCCCCAACCGGAAGATCTCCTCGGCCCTCTCGGCGGGCTGCTCGATCATCATCAAGGGCTCGGAGGAGACACCCGCCACCGCCGCCGCGCTGGTCAGCTGCTACGAGGACGCGGGCCTGCCCGCCGGTGTCCTCAACCTCGTCTTCGGCGAGCCCGCCGAGGTCTCCGCGCACCTCATCGCCTCGCCCGTCACCCGGCTGATCGCCTTCACCGGCTCGGTCCCGGTCGGCAAGCTGCTCGCGGCCCAGGCCGGCGAGGTCATGAAGCCCTCGCTGATGGAGCTGGGAGGCCACGCCCCGGTGATCGTCTGCGCCGACGCCGACCCGGTCCAAGCCGCCCGGAAGGCCGCCCAGGCGAAGTTCGCCAACGCCGGCCAGGTGTGCACCTCGCCGAGCCGTTTCTACGTCCATGAGAGCCGCGTCGAGGAGTTCACCGCCGAGTTCGTGCGAGCCACCGAGGAAGTGGTCGTCGGCGACGGACTGGCCGAGGGCACGAAGATGGGCCCGCTGGCCAACGAGCGCCGCCTCAAGGCGCTGGAGCGGCTCGTCACCGACGCCGTCGCGCGTGGCGCCAAGGTCCTGACCGGCGGCGCCGCCCTCGACCGCCGCGGCTACTTCTTCGCGCCGACCGTCCTGACCGACGTACCCGAGGACGCCGAGCTGCTGCACGAGGAGCCGTTCGCGCCGGTCGCCCCGATCGTGCCGTTCAGCGACCTGGACGATGTGCTCACCCGGGCCAACGCCCTGCCGTACGGCCTCGCCGCCTACGGCTTCACCCGCTCCGCCGCCACCGCCGAGAAGCTCACCGCGGAGCTGGAGGCTGGCATCCTCTCGATCAACCACTGCGGCGGCTCCGTGCACGAGGCACCGTCCGGCGGGGTGAAGGAGAGCGGCTACGGCCGTGAGGGCGGCCCGGAGGCCCTCGACGCCTACCTGGTCACCAAGCGCGTCTCCCACCTGCTGGTGCCATGAGGTACGCACGCCTCTCGGTCGGCGGACGGCCGGTCTGGGGCCGGGTGGGGGAGACGGACGTAGAACTGCTGTCCGGCTCCCCGCTGGAGGACGCGCCGGACGTCATCGGCACGGTGCCGCACGCGACAGCCGTCTGGCTCCCGCCCGTCGTCCCCGGCGTCTTCTACGCGGTCGGCATGAACTACCCCCGGCACATCGCGCACGCCAAGGTCGCCACCCCGGAACGCCCCGAGGTCGGCTACCGCGCCAACAACGCCCTCACCGGCCACCGTTCACCGATCATCAAGCCGCGCGAGGTCGAGGGCCGCTTCGAGGCCGAGCCCGAACTCGTCGCCGTCATCGGCCGCACACTGCGCCACGCGACCTACGACGAGGCCCGCAAGTCCGTCTTCGGCTGGACGATCGGCAACGACGTCAGCGCCCGCACCTGGCAGCACCAGGACCGCACCTTCTGGCGCAGCAAGAACAGCGACACGTTCAAGCCGATGGGCCCGTGGATCGAGACGGACGTCGACGCGCTCGCCCAGACGACGACTATGCGGGTCAACGGGGAGACGCGCGCGTCCTTCCCCACCGGTGACATGGTGTTCGACCCCTTCGACTATCTGGTCGAGATGACCAAGCACGTCACCGTCCATCCCGGCGACGTGCTCTGGATGGGCGCCGAGTCCACCTGCCAGCTGGAGCCGGGCGACACCGTGGACGTCGAGATCAGCGGCATCGGCGTGCTCTCCAACCCCGTACTCCTCGAAGGGAATCAGCAATGACCGCAGCACCTCGCTACATCCACCACGTCAACTTCCCCACCACGGACCCCGACCGCACCGCCGAGTGGTACGCGAAGGTCTTCGGGATGAAGCGGATCATGCCCAAGTCCAACACCCGCGTGGTGCTGATGACCCGTGGCAACTTCGACCTCCACTTCACGCCCGTCGAGGAGATGGAGCGCATGGCGCCCTATCACTTCGCCGTCGAGGTCGACGACTGGGACGAATTCCTGGACCACCTCAAGGAGCTGGGCATCCGGCACACCCGCCCGATCCAGCGCCCCGAGAACCAGTCCAAGTTCTGCTACATCCACGACCCCGACCACACCATGATCGAGCTCGTCTACCACGCCAAGCGCCCCAACTAATCCTGCCCACACGGGAGTTGACCCCCATGCCCATTGCCGACTCCGACGGCACCTCCATCTACTACGAGCGCCACGGCAGCGGTCCGGCGATCCTGTTCGTGCACGGCAGCGGCGGCCACCACGCCGCCTGGTGGCAGCAAGTGGCCGCACTGCGCGACGAGTTCACGGTCGTCACGATCGACCTGCGAGGCTTCGGCAAGTCCGACTCCTCCATGCCGGAGTTCGACGGCCAGGACTTCCCCGGCGATGTGGTCGCCGTCCTGGACCAGGAAGACCTCACCGACGCGATGCTGGTCGGCCAGTCCATCGGCTCCGTCGCCGCCCTGCGCGCCGGCCTCCTGCGCCCGGAGCGCGTCTCCTCGGTCGTCCTCGGCCACTCCCTGGGCGGCATCAGCCACCCCGAGCTGAAGGAGCTGGCCGCGGCGGACCGCGCCGAGGCGGTGAAGCTGCCCGTCATCGACCGGCTGCTCACCAAAGAGTTCCAGACCAGCCGCGCCGATCTCACCTTCCTCTTCCAGCAGATGGGCACCTTCAACGTCGCCCGGATGCAGGACCTGCGCAACCTCGACACCAACGGCCCCTCCCTGGAGGAGATCCAGGCCTCCGGCGTCAAGGTCGCCTTCCTCGCCGGCGAGAAGGACGCGGTGCTCAGCGTCAAGACCGTGACGCGCGCCCACGAACTGCTGCCCGGTTCGCACCTGGAGATCGTCGAGGGCGCCCCGCACTCCATGTACTGGGAGACGCCGGGACCGTACAACGCCGCGATCGCCCACCTGCGCCGCACCCTCACCGCATCGAAGGACTCCGCATGACCAGCCTCACCCTGGACGCCGCCGAGAAGATCCTCGACGCCGCCCAGCAGCGCGCCCAGGCGATCGGCAAGGCGGTGAGTGTGGCCGTGGTCGACGCCGGCGGCTTCCCCATCGCCATCCGCCGCCCCGACGGCGCCCGCCCCCTCACCCCCGACATCGCCCGGGCCAAGGCCTACACCGCGGCGATCATGCAGCGCCCCGGAACGATGCTGAAGAAGTGGCAGGAGAGCCAGCCGGTCTTCTTCTCCCAGCTCTCCCAGCTCCCGGGCGCCGCGATGCCGATCATGGCCACCGAGGGCAGCGTCACCATCAAGAAGGACGGTGAGATCATCGGCGGCCTCGGGATCGCCGGCGGCACCGCGGCCGAGGACCAGCAGATCGCCGAGGACGTCCTCAAGTCCCTCGGCTACGAACTGGAGTTCGCCGCGTGGGGCGTCGCGGGCGGAGGGAACTGACATCATGGCCGACACTTTCAACTACCGCATCGACCACCACGGCAGCCTCGTCCGGCCGCCCGACCTCGACGCGATCGGCACCGACCAGGCGGTCCAGGACGCGGTGGTCTTCCAGCGCAAACTGCGCTCCACGGTCGTCACGGATGGCGACTTCCCTCGGGAAGACTTCCGCAGCGCGGTCCTTGACGGAGTATCAGGGCTTCGCCGCACGGACGAGACAGGGCCTGGGGGCTTGGTCCGCTGGGTGGCGGAGTCCCTTCCGAAGGCCAACGGCCCGCTGGTGGCGGACTGGGCGACGCGCCTCACCGAACTGACGGTGATCGCCCCGAAGGTCTCCCTGCCGTCCCCGGCGTACCTGGCCGCGACAACCTTCCAGCCGGGCCTGGGCGTAGGCTCCGCGCGAGAGCTGGGGGAGGCGCTCGCGGAGATCATCGCGACGGAGATCGCCCTCCTGGTCTCGAAGGGCGTCCGCCTGATCCAGCTCAACAACCCGCTCCTGCTCGACGCCGACCTGGGCCCCCTGTCCTACGACGACGCCCTGGCGGTGGACGCCCTCGCGGCCCGGCTCGACGAACGCCCCGAGGGCGTACGCATCGGCGTCTGCCCCGGCTGGACGGCCCCCGCGGAGGCGGACCGGGCACGCCTGGAGAAGCTGTACGGCGAAGTCCCCGCCGACCGCTGGATCCTGCCCCTCCTGGAGGGCACCGAGGCCGAGCTGGACCTGATCAGGGCCCTGCCGGAGGACCGGGACGTCTGCCTGGGCGTGGTCGACGCCACGGTGCCCGACCTGGAGGACCTCGACACCGTACTGACCCGCATCGACGCGGTAGGCGAACTCAAGGACCTGGAGGACGCGGCGCTGTCCCCGTCGAGGGGCTTCGCGGATGTGGCAAGCAGCCCCCTGCTCACCGCAGAGGAGCAGCGCAAGAAGCTGGTCCTGGTCGAAACACTCGCCCGGTACGTCTGGGGCAACGAGTTCTGAAAAATGCCGGGCGACTCGAAGGAGTCGCCCGGCATTTCGTTTCACAGCACTTCGGCGAAGGTCACCGACCGGTCGGTGAGCAGCGGCCACACCGTCTCCACGATCAGCTCCTTGAAGTGGCTCGCCGCCTTGTGCGCCTCGAAGCCCGCCTGGTCGGCGTACTGCTCGTACAACACGAAACTCCCGCTCTCGCCCACCTCCGAGTGCACCTCGTACGCCAGGTTCGCGGGCTCGGCGCGGGTGTGCTCGCGCACCTTCAGCAGCGCGGCTCGCACGCTCGCCTCGTCATCGGCGGCGCAGTGGTAACAGGCGATGACTGTGTAGGCCATCGGATTCCTCCTCATGGATCGTCCGGCCACCGATCCCACCATGAATGCCCTGATGAGCGGCTCGCGCGGAGCGCAACCAATGTCTGCCGCCCCGGAGCTGGTCCCACCACCAACCAGTGAGGTGTCGTGAACAGCATGCGTACTCTCGAAACCCTCTCGGGCGGGGAGTGGGTGACGACCGGCGAGTGGATCGACGTCCACGACCCGGCCGACGTCCGCGCCCCCATCGCCCGTATCCCCGCCCTCTCCGCCAAGGACGTCACCCGCGCCTACGACCACGCGGAGCGCGCCTTCGCCGTCTGGAAGCGCACCAGCCCCTTCGAGCGCGCGCGGATCTTCACCGACGCGGCCCGGCTCATCCGGGAGCGCGTGGACGAGATCGCCGCGGACGTCACCGCCGAGAACGGCAAGACTCTGGGCGAGGCGACCGGCGAGACCCTCAAGGCCGCCGACTTCCTGGAGTACTACGCCGGCCTCGCCCGCCAGGGCTACGGCACCCTGCTGCACGACGTACGCCCGAACCACCGTACGCACACCCAGCGGGAGCCCATCGGCGTGATCCTGGTGATCAGCCCGTGGAACGACCCGTTGATCACCCCGGCCCGCAAGCTCGCCCCGCTGCTCGCGGCCGGCAACACGGCGGTCTTCAAGCCGGCCACCGAAACCCCGGTCTCCGGCCTGCACCTCGCCCGCGCCCTGCACGACGCGGGCCTGCCGCCCGGTGTCCTGAACGTCATCACGGGCCGCACCGCCGAGCTGGAGGAAGCCCTCCTCGACGACCCGCGGATCACCGGCATCACCTTCACCGGCTCCAACGCCGTGGGTAACCGCATCCGCCGCCGCCTCGCCGACCGCAACGTCCGCTTCCAGGGCGAACTCGGCGGCAAGAACGCCTCGGTGGTCCTCGCCGACGCCGATCTGCCGGCCGCCGCGAAGGCCGTCGTCGCCGCCTCCTTCGGACAGGCCGGACAGCGGTGCACGGCGACCAGCCGGGTCGTCGTCGAGCGGCCGGTGTACGACGAGTTCGCCCGGCTGCTGCTCACCGAGGTCGAGACGCTGACGGTCGGCCCGGGCAGCGACCCGGCGACGACCCTGTGCCCGCTGTCGAGCCCGAGGCAGCGCGACAGCGTCCTCACCGACATCGACAAGGCGATCGAGGAAGGGGCGACCCTCTTCACCGGCGGCACGGCCGACAGCGACCGCCCGCACGGCTGTTACGTGCGCCCGACCGTACTGGCCGATGTCACACCGGACATGGCGATCTGGCGGGAGGAGGTCTTCGGGCCCGTCCTCGCGCTTCGCGCGGTGGACGACTTCACCGCCGCCGTCGACGCGGTCAACGACTCCGACTTCGGGCTCGCCGCGGCCGTGTTCACCCGCGACCTGGGCAGCGCCCACCGCTTCGCCGACGAGGTCGAGTGCGGTCAGGTCGCGGTCAACACGACCACCACCGGCTGGGACGTCCACCTGCCCTTCGGCGGCTTCCGCGACTCCGGTACGGCGTACAAGGAGCAGGGCGACGAGGTGCTCCGTTTCTCAACTCGCGTCAAGACGGTGGCCGTTCACTTCGGGGAGCCGTCGCGTGGCTGATGAGACCGTCGGCATCGTCGGCGCCGGAATCGTAGGCCTCGCCACCGCCCGCGAGATCGCCCTGCGCCGCCCCGGCACCCGGGTCGTGGTGCTGGAGAAGGAACAGGCCGTCGCCGTCCACCAGACCGGCCACAACTCCGGCGTCGTGCACGCGGGCATCTACTACGCGCCGGGCAGCCTCAAGGCCGACCTGTGCGTACGGGGCGTAGCGATGCTCCGCGAGTACTGCCAGGAACGAGCGCTGCCGTACGACGAGATCGGCAAGCTCGTCATGGCGGTCCGCGAGGACGAACTCGGCCGTATGGAGAACCTCTACGAGCGGGCGAAGAACAACCACGTGCCCGAGCTGCGCAAGGTCTCCAAGGACGAGATCAAGGAGATCGAGCCGAACGCCGGCGGCATCGCGGCCCTGCACTCCCCGCGCACCGCGATCACCGACTACAAGGCGATCGCCCGGGAGTTCGCCAGGGACATCGAGGACTCCGGCGGCGAGGTACGACTGGGCTTCCCCGTCACCTCGATCACCAATGTGCCCGGCGGCATCGAGGTCGCCTCCGGCCAGGAACGCATCAAGGTCGACCGGCTGATCCTGTGCGCGGGCCTCCAGTCGGACGCGGTGGCGAAACTCGCCCAGGACAAGCAGGAACCGAAGATCATCCCGTTCCGCGGCGAGTACATGCTCCTCAAGCCCGACCGGACCCACCTCGTGCGCGGCCTCGTCTACCCGGTGCCCGACCCCCGCTACCCCTTCCTCGGCGTGCACTTCACGCCACGCGTCGACGGCTCGGTCGAGGTCGGCCCCAACGCCGTCCTCGCCCTGGCCAGGGAGGGCTACACGCTCGGCAGGATCTCCCCGAAGGACCTCCTGGGCATCGCCGCCTACCCCGGCACCTGGCGGATGGCGGCCCAGCACTGGCGCACCGGCCTCAAGGAGTACCGCGGCGCCCTGTCCGCGGCGGCCTTCATGAAGGACGCGGGGCTGTACGTCCCCGGCGTCGGCGTCCAGGACGTCGTACGCGGCGGAGCGGGCGTACGGGCCCAGGCGCTGGACCGCGACGGCACCCTCGTCGACGACTTCCGCATCCACACCGCCGGCCGGATCACCGCCGTACGCAACGCGCCGTCGCCCGCCGCGACGGCCTCCATGGCGATCGCGGAACACATCGTCCAAGCGGTCTTCGCATGCTGAAAGTGCCCTGCTGAGAGGGCACTTGAGCGCAACAAGTGCTTGCGCTCCCAGGGGCTCCGCAAGGCCTCACGGCCCGCCTAGCGTTCCCCTCGCACCACACCGCACCACCCCTCCTTCGAAGAGAAAGAGTCCAACGATGTTCGTTGTCGACACACAGATCCACATCTGGCTGGAAGAGACCCCGGACCGCCCCTGGGTGCCCGGCGCGCGCGAGCGCATCCGCCTCAACGGCCACCGCGAGGACCCCTTCTCCTACGAGGAGGCCCTGGAGCTGATGGACGAGGCCGGCGTCAACCGCGCGCTGATCCTGCCGCCGTCCTGGGAGGGCGACCGCATCGACTACGCCCTGGAAGCCTGCGAGGCGCACCCCGACCGCTTCGGCATCATGGCCCGCATCCCGCAGAACAAGCCCGAAGAGGGCAAGGCGATGCTCAAGGACTTCGCCCAGAACCCGCATGTGAAGGGCACGCGGCTCACCTTCCACCGGCCGCAGGACCGCAACTGGATGATCGACGGCACCAACGACTGGTACTGGCCGATCGCCGAGGAACTCGGCATCCCCACCATGGTCCACGCCCCCATCTGGAAGCGGGAGTTGGGCGAGATCGCCGCCAAGCACCCCGAGCTGAAGATCATCATCGACCACATGGGCATCATGGCCCGCTGCGTCGACGACGCGATCGGCTACTGGGTGTCCGAGACCGCCGACCTGGCCGCCCACCCCAACATCTACGTCAAGGTCTCGGCGCTGCCCGGCTACTCCACGCAGCCCTTCCCGAACAACAACATCCAGAAGTACGTGCGCGAGATGGTCGACAAGATGGGCCCGCAGCGCTGCTTCTACGGCACTGACATCACCCGCCTGCTCGGCCACGGCATCACCTACACCGACACGATCGAGCAGTTCACCAAGCACTGGGACTTCACGCCCGAGGAGCTTGAATGGATCATGGGCCGCGGTATCTCCGAGGTCCTGAACTGGCCGATCGAGGGCTGAGGAAACACGAGAGATGACCGACACCACCACATCCCCCGGCGCCGACGGCGGCGACGCTCTCGTCACCGCCTTCAACGCCGTCGGCGCCGACTACCTCTTCTGCTCCTCGGGGTCCGAATGGGCCCCGGTGTGGGAGTCCCTGGCCCGCCGCCACCGGGACGGGCTGCCCTGCCCCGAGTACCTCGACCTCACCCACGAGACGGTCGCGGTCGGCATGGCCACCGGCTACGGCCTGATCAAGCGCCGCCCCCAGGGTGTGCTCCTGCACGCGGCGCCCGGACTCCTCCAGGGCTCGATGGCGGTCCACGGGGCGCTGCTCGCCGGGGTCCCGATGGTGGTCAGCTCCTCGGAGTCGACCACGTACGGCGACGGCCCCGGCCAGGACCCGGGCGGCCAGTGGTACCGCAACCTGTCCATCGTGGGCGGACCCCACGGGGTGGCTCAGCCCTTCACCAAGTGGTCCACCGAGGCGGCGAGCGTCCACACGCTGCCCACGATGGTCACCCGGGCGGCGGAACTGTCCTGGCGGGCCCCGGCGGGACCGGCGTACCTCAACATCCCGCTGGAGATCTTGCTGGAGGACTGGGACGGCCGCGAGGCCAAGCCCCTCGTCGCCCCCGGCTCCACGCACAGCTCACCGGAAGAGGTCGACCCGGTCGCGCAGCTGATCAGGGAGGCGAAGAACCCGGTCGTCGTCACTGAGACGGCCGGTCGTGAGGCGGGCGGCTTCGAGGCCCTGGTCGCCTTCGCCGAGGCCTGGAACATCCCGGTCGTCGAGCCCGACTCGGCGGTCTGCGGCAACTTCCCGCGCACCCACCCGCTGCACGCCGGCAGCGACATCGGCCCCTGGATGGACGAGGCGGACCTCATCCTCCTGGTCAACTGCCGGGCCCCGTTCTACCCGCCGTCGCGCCGCCCCGCCAAGGCGGCGATCGTGGTGATCGACGAAGTGCCGCAACGCCCGCACGTCGTCTATCAAGTCCTCTTCGCGGACCGCTACTTGGAGGGCAACGTCGCCAACACCCTGCGCCAGCTGACGAAGCGGGCGAAGGAGCTGGACGAGGCGGCGGTGGCGGTCCGCCGGTCGGCGCAGGAGGAACGGCACACCGCCGAGCAGCAGGCGATCGCCAAGGCGGAGGAGAAGGCCGCCTCCCAAGCCCAGGGCATCGACCCGGTGTTGGTCGCGGCGACGCTGCGAAAGCTGCTCGACGGCCGGAACGCGATCGTCGTCGACGAGACCATCACCCACAGCCGGGTGGTGAAGCGGCACGTCCAGACCGCCGACCCCGACTCGTACTTCTACGTCCAGGGCGGCCTCGGCCAGGGCATCGCGGTCGCGCTGGGCGTCAAACTCGCCGCCCAGGACCGCCCGGTGGTCCTCACGATCGGGGACGGCGCGTTCACCTACAACCCGGTCATCCCGTCGTACGACGCGTCGAAGGCGTACGAACTCCCGGTGCTGATCGTGGTGTTCAACAACCGTGTCTACAAGTCGATGAATCTCAACCACCGCCGCTTCTACCCCGAGGGCGCCGCCGCCGAGACGGGGGAGTGGCTGGGCACCGATCTGCACCGGCTGCCCCGACTGGCCGCGTTCGCCGAGCCGTTCGGCCTGCACACCGAGACCGTCGACACCCCGGACGCGCTCACCCCCGCGCTGGAGCGCGCCCTCAAGTCCGTGGCCGAGGGCACGACCGCGGTGGTCGACGTCCTCGTGACCCGCTAGGAGAATTCGATGTCCACCACCCCCCAGAAGGTGCTCGTCCCCGCCGACGACCTGCGCACCTTCGCCGCCGCCCTCCTGGAGAAGGGAGGCCTGAGCCCCGAGCACGCCCGGACCACCGCCGACGTGTTCGTCTGGGCCGCCCAGCGCGGCGTCGACTCCCACGGCACCGCCCGTGTCCCGGCCTATCTGGACCTGCTCGCCAAGGGCGTCGCGAACGCCACCCCGGAGATCGAGATCGAGTCGACGACGCCCGCCGCCGCGGTCCTCCATGCCGACCGCGCCCCCGGCCCGGTGGCCCTGAGCGCGGCGGCGGAAGAGGCGGTACGACGGGCCCGTACGACCGGCATCGCCACCGTGGGCGTACGCGAGACCGTCCACACCGGAGCCATCGGCTACTACGTCTCCAAGATTGCCGAACAGGGCCTGGTCGGCCTCGGCTTCGTGGCCGGCATGCCCAACATGGGCTACACGGGCGTCAAGGGCGCTGCCGTCGCCACGAGCCCGCTCGCGATCGCCGTACCGGCGCGCACCCACGCCCCGCTGCTCCTCGACATGGCCACCGCCACCATCGCCCTCGGCAAGATCCGCCAGGCGAAGGCGAACGGCACCCCGCTCCCGGAGGGCGCCGCAGCCACGGCGGACGGCACCCCGACGACCGACCCCGAGCAGGCGGTCATGCCACTACCGCTGGGCGGCGCGAAGGGCTCCGGCATGTCCCTGGCCTTCGAACTCCTCACCAGCGTCCTGGTCGGCGCCCCGATCTTCACGCCTTTCCACTCGGACGACCCGGGGGGCCGCAAGCACCGCCAGAACGCACTGCTGATCGCGATCGATCCGGTGGCTTTCGGTGGGGCGGATGCCTTCACAGCAGCGGTCGACGAAACCCTGACCACCCTGAAGGGACTACCGAGCGAGGACGGCGTCTACTACCCGGGCGAGCGCAGCGCAGCGGTCGCTGCGGAGCGGGGAGCGAAGGGCATCCCCGTGGCGCCGAAGGTGTGGAAGGACTTGATCGACCGAGCAGAACAACTCGGAGTGCCGATGCCCACCTAAGGGGCGCGGGGCTGTATCAATTTGCGGCTCCGCCGCGTGGGCGCGACAAGCCCCCACAACCCGCACACGCGAACGACGCGAAGGACCCGAGCTCTCAGGCGCCCGGGTCCTTCCGCATACGTACGCCATCCAAAGCAATCCCCAGCACCCGATCCCGCTGAGCCTCGTCCTCGAAGGCTGTGGCCATGATCCCGGCGACCATCCGCAGCAGATCGCCGAACTCCATGTCGCCCCGCACGACCCCCGCCTCCTGAGCCCGCGCGAACAACGGCCCCCCACCCGCGTACATCGACTCCCGGCACGCCACGAAGACCTCCGACTCCCCGTCGAGAGCCTCCCGCACCGCCCGCTTGGTCACCATGTACCCCGCGAACCGGTCGAGCCAGACCGTCAGCGCCTCCCACGGCTCCCGCTCCGCCACCTCCACCGCCAGCTGGCACAACGCGTTGACCTCGTCCGCGTACACCGTCTCGAAGAGCTGCCGCCGGGTCGGGAAGTTCCGGTACAGCGTGCCGATGCCGACCCCCGCGCGCCGCGCGATGTCCTCCAGCGACGCTTCCGCCCCGTGCTCGGCGAACGCCTCCCGCGCCGCGGCGAGCAGCGCGTCGTAGTTGCGGGCGGCGTCTTTTCGGGTGGGGCGGCGCGCCGCGACGAGCTCGGTGACGGGGAAGGACTGGGTGGTCACGGGCGCCTCCCGTAGGTGAAGCGGAGGTATACCTCCGTTACGGGTTGAAGCGGAGGTGCGCCTCCGGTAGAGTGGAGGCGTACCTCCACTTTAGCAGTCGAGGTCCTCCTTCATCCTTTCCGCGACCGCTCCCAAGAGGCTCCGGCCGCACCTCGTGCTCGGAGAGGCTTCTCCATGCCCCGCAATTCCACCCGCCTCACCTTCGCGGTCCTCGCGACCGGTGCCGGCGTGTTCGCCATGCTCCAGTCGCTGATCGCACCGGCCCTGCCGACCGTCCAGCACGCCCTGCACACCTCGCAGTCCACCGCGACCTGGGTGATGACGGCGTACCTGCTGTCCGCGTCGATCTTCACCCCGATCCTCGGCCGCGTGGGCGATCTGATCGGCAAGAAGCGCACCCTCGTCGCCGTCCTGGTGACGGTGGCCGTCGGCTGTCTGCTCGCCGCGCTGGCGCCGAACATCGGCGTCCTGATCATCGCCCGGGTCGTCCAGGGTGTCGGCGGCGCCCTGTTCCCGCTGTCCTTCGGCATCATCCGGGACGAGTTCGCCGCTTCCCAGGTGAGCAAGAGCATCAGCAACCTGTCCGCCGTGATCGCCGCCGGCGGTGGCGTCGGCATCGTCGCCGCCGGGCCGATCGTCTCCGCGCTCGACTTCCGCTGGCTGTTCTGGATCCCGGTCGGCGTCGTCGCGGTCGCCACGCTCATCGCCGTACGGTATGTGCCCGAGTCGCCCAACCGGGCCGAGGGCAGCGTCAATTGGCTCGGTGCCGGGCTGCTGTCGGCCTGGCTGGTCGCGCTGCTGCTGCCGCTCAGCCAGGCGGCCGTCTGGGGATGGGGATCGGCCCGAGTGCTCGGTCTGTTCGCCCTGGCCGTCGTCCTGTTCGCGCTGTGGCTGTACTCCGAGGCCCGCTCCCGTACCCCGCTCATCGATCTGCGGGTGATGCGCCTGCCCGCCGTGTGGACCACGAACACCGTGGCGCTGCTGTTCGGCGCGGGCATGTACGCGCTGTGGTCGTTCCTGCCGGGCTTCGTCCAGACGCCGAAGGCGGCCGGGTACGGATTCGGCGCGAGCGTCACCGCGGCCGGGCTCCTGATGCTGCCGATGCTGGTGGCGATGTTCCTCTCCGGTGTGCTCGGCGGCCGTCTGGAGCCGGTGCTCGGGGCGAAGACGCTGCTGGTGACGGGCGCCGCGCTCGGTGCGGCGGCCGTCGGTCTGCTCGCCCTGTGGCACGACGAGCAGTGGCAGGTCGCCCTCGTCTCCGGGCTGTTCGGCCTCGGGATCGGCCTCGCCTTCGCCTCCATGGCCAACCTGATCGTGGGCAGCGTCCCGGCCGACCAGACAGGCGCCGCGACCGGCATGAACGCCAACATCCGCACCATCGGCGGCTCCATCGGCGCCGCCGTCACCAGCGTCCTGGTCACCGGACACCTCCAGCCCTCCGGTCTGCCGTACGAGTCCGGATACACCCACGGCTTCACGCTGCTGGCGCTGCTGTTGCTCGCGGCGTCCCTGGCCGCGCTGCTCGTCCCCGTCCGGCGGGCAGTGCGTCAGGTCACCGTGGACACCCCGGCCCGCCGGGAGACCGTCGCCACCCGGGGCTGACGTCCCGCCAGTCGGGCCGGCCGCGCGCGTAAGGTAGGGTTTACCTGCGCGTTCACACGGCACAACCGTGGCGATCGCGGCCGGGACGTGGCGCAGCTTGGTAGCGCACTTGACTGGGGGTCAAGGGGTCGCAGGTTCAAATCCTGTCGTCCCGACGGCAGGGAAGGGGCCCCGCGGGCGAAAGCTCGCGGGGCCCCTTCCGCATGTCTCACGCGTTCGGGTCGAAGGGGATGCCGGAGGGCTTCGCGAGCCCGAGGGCGTACTGGAAGTCGCCGTCGTCGATCTTGAGGGTGGCCGAGCCGAAGTCCGCGCCCAGGAGCTTGTCGCGGTAGCCGGCCGGGTAGCCGTTCCAGCCGACGAGGCGGGGGAAGAACCAGCCGCCCGTGACGTTCTCCGGTGGCTCGTCATTGCTGTTGGCGAAGCGGAAGCAGTGCGTCGATACGCCGTCCTTGTGGTAGACGATCTTCGGATGGGTGCCGTCGAAGCGGACCGACGAGCGGGCCGCCACCTGGTAGCCGCTGTGCTGGGAGACGGACACGTACTGGACCTGGTCGCCGCTGATCCACACCACGACGTGTTCCCAGTCGTGCCGGTGCCCGATGGCCGCCGGGCCGAGGGTGGCCTGGTCCTTCTCGAAGTAGCTGGCGTACATCACCGCGCACCAGCCGTTGTTGCACTTCGCGCGCGAGTAGGTGTTGGCGTTGGCGAGCTGGGCGTAGTCGTGGCAGTGGCCGTTGACGTCACCGCCCAGCTTCAGACCGGGGTTGAGGGTGCCGTCGGCACCGATGGCGGCGGTGGCGTAGCAGCCGTCGCCGTCGTAGTCGTAGGCCGGGGAGAAGGTCTGCTCCAGGCCGTCGGCGTTCTGCGGGAGCAGGGTCAGGACGTTCGCCTGGGCGGACGTGGGCACGGCGACGACGAGGGCCAGGGCGGCGAGGAGTGCCGAGGCGAGCGGTCTCAACTTGGGCATGACAGCGGCTCCTTGTCAGCAGTAGAGGTTGCCGCCCGGCGCGACGCCGAGGATCGAGGTGAACCGGTTGTAGGCGTCGACGCGGCTCTGCACCTGCGCCGGGTTCCTGCCGTCGCACTCCAGGGAGCCGTTGATGGAGCGGATCGTCTGGCCGAAGCCGGCCTGGTTGACCATGGCGTTGTGCGGGGGCATGGTGCCGGGGCCGGTCTGGGTGTTCCAGTACCACAGGCCGGTCCGCCAGGCCACGGACGCGTCGTTCTGCACCAGCCAGGGGTTGTTGAGGAGATCCAGGCCCAACGCGTCCCCGGCCGCCTTGTAGTTGAAGTTCCAGCTGAGCTGGATGGGACCGCGACCGTAGTAGGCGGCCTGGCCGGCCGGGCAGCCGTACGACTGGCTCCAGTCGCAGTAGTGGGGGTAGTTGGCGGTGTTCTGCTCGACGACGTACACCAGGCCGCCGGTCTCGTGGTTGACGTTGGCGAGGAAGGCGGCTGCCTCCTGCTTCTTCACGGTGTCGCTGCCGGTGTTGGCGAAGCCCGGGTAGGAGCTCAGCGCCGCGACCAGACCGCTGTAGGTGTAGAACGAATTCCGGTTCGGGAACATCTGGTTGAACTGCGCCTCGGACACCACGAACCCGGACGGGGTGGTGCCGCCGCCGCTCGCGGGCGCGTTCCACTTCTGGTTGGCCGTACCGGCGCAGGTCCAGATCTGCAGTCGGGTGCCGTTGGCGCTGTTGTTGTCGCGGACGTCCAGGCACTTGTTCGCGGCGGGGTTGACGATGTCGCGGGCCGCGGTGACCACCCACTGCTGGTTGGCGCCGCCGGAGCAGTCCCACAGCTGGACGGCGGCCCCGTCGGCGGTGCTGCGGTCGACGACGTCCAGACACTTGCCGAGCGCCCGGAGCGTGCCGTCACCGGAGTTGGACCAGATCTGGGCGCCGGTGCCGTTGCAGTCGTAGAGCTGTACGGCGGTGCCGTTCGCGGCACTCGCGCCCGCGACGTCGACGCACTTGCCCGCGAGCCCGGATATCGAGCCGCTGGCGGCGTGCGCCGGGGTCACGGTCAGCAGTGCGGTGAGGACGGCGAACAGCGCGGCGAGGACCGGGAGTCGGGCCGCGCGAAGGGAGAAGGGCATGGTGGGGACGCTCCTGAGGGGGGTGTCGGGGGGTGAGCGGGCGTCACACGGGGCGTTGCTGACCCGGAACCTAAAGGTCTGGACCATTTCCGTCAAGGGGTGAAGTAAGCCTTGAGGGAAGGGAGTTGCCGATCCTTTGGCGACCCCGGCCGGTCGAATTGCCCCGATCGGAGGCATGATGGCGGCGACTGTGTGTTCCCCATGCATGGAACGGAGCGCAGATGGACATCGGGATCGGCCTTCCCAACACGGTGCCCGGCACCGAGGCACAGACCCTCCTCGACTGGGCGAAGCGCGCGGAGGGCGCCGGGTTCAGCACCCTCGGCACCATCGGGCGCCTGGTGTACGGCGGTTACGAGGAGCTGATCGCCCTCACGGCCGCCGCCGCGGTGACCAGCCGCATCCGGCTGACGACCAGCGTGCTGCTCACGCCGCTGTACACGAACCCCGCGCTGCTCGCGAAGCAGGCGGCCTCGCTGGAACGGATATCGGGGGGCCGGTTCGTCCTCGGCCTCGGACTGGGCGGACGGGACGACGACTACGAGGCCAGCGGACTGTCCACCAAGGGCCGAGGGCGCCGATTCGAGGAACAGCTCGGTGAGTTGAAGCGCGTCTGGGCGGGGGAGGAGCGCGGGTTCGCCGGGGCGATCGGGCCGCGGCCGGTGCGCGAGGGCGGCCCCGAGCTGATCCTCGGCGGCGGGACCGAGGCCAGTTTCCGGCGGGTCGCCGAGTTCGCGGACGGCTGGATCATGGGCGGCGGCACGCCGGACATGTTCGCCGAGGCCGCGGCCGGCGTCGACGCGGCCTGGCAGAAGGCGGGCCGGGCGGGTTCACCGCGCAAGCTGTCCCTGGCGTACTTCGGCCTGGGCCCCGACGCCCGCGCCCAGGCGGACGGCTATCTGCTCGACTACTACGGCTTCCTGGGCGACTTCGCCCAACAGATCGCGGGGAGTGCGGCGGTGAGCGCCGAGATGGTCGCCCAGTACGTCGCCGCGTTCCAGGCGGCCGGCTGCGACGAGCTCATCTTCGTACCGACCGGATCGGGCCTGGACCAGATCGACCTGCTGGCCGAAGCCGTCGCGTGAGCTGTTCCGGACTCACAGGACGACAGTCATCCGGACGGTCACGTCGTCGTCGGTCGTCAGGCTCCGCGGCCCCCGGACGGCGGCCTTCAGCGGCAGCAGATAGCGGCCGTCCTTGGGGAAGAGGGACGTGGTGAAGGCGGTCCCGTCGATGCTCGCCTCGACCGGGATCACCCCCCAGCCGTACGAGGCCGCCGTCGCCACCTCACGGATGTCGGCGGACTCCTCGTCGGGCACGGGGACGAAGTAGTACGGCGCCGGGCCGCGCCATTCGATCACCCGGCCGGTGAAGACGAGTTCCATGAGGCGTCAGCGTACGGGACCCCGGGCGCCCTCGGACGGGACCTTCACCGGTCGGTGACCGGCCTGTGGACGCCCTCTTGACGTCACGCGGCGGCCGATCGACACTCCAGATGGGAATCCTAGTGAACAGGTAGGGAAACATGAGGCGCCTTGAACCGGCCGTCGGCCGAGTGAGCCGTACGTCTTGGCCGTCGCCTCTGCTCACCTCCCGCCGGCACATCGACCTCCAGCGGGTCTGCAGCGCCATCGGCGCACACGCCTGACCCGGTCGCCGTTCCCTGTCGCGTCCGCCGTGCCTCCGGGCACCGGCACGCCCCCTCCTTCTGGCCCGACGTTGCTTCCGCCGCGCGTACGTCCGCGCGCCCACCCCCGGGGAGACCCATGTCCGTCACACCGCTCGCCCCCGTCCCGACCACGCAGCCCGCCCCCGCGTTCCGGGGCCGGATCGGCCGGGACGCGCGCAGCGGGCACTACGCCGTGCCGCGCCGCTACCGGCTCCATCTGTCGACGTCATGTCCCGACGGCCTGCGCATCGCCGTCGTGCACAGCCTGCTCGGCCTCGCCGAGGCCTGTCCCGTGACCTTCCTGGACGCCGTCCCCGACTGTCCCGACGGTGGACACTCCGCGCTGCGCCCGCTGTACGAGGCGAGCGCGCACCGCTACACCGGGGCGGCCGCCGGGCCGGTCCTGAGCGACGACTGGTCGGGCCGCATCGTCAGCACCCACGCCCCGGATATCACCCGCGACCTGGCCCGGCACTTCGGCGGCGGACGTGCGGCGCTGTACCCGTGCGGCTCGGAGTCGGAGACCGAAGCCGTGGAGCGGCTGTGTGCCGACGGCATCGAGCGCGCCGCGCAGCTCGCCGGATCGGCCGGCGGTGACACGGCCGCGCTCGACAAGCTGCTGGAGACCCTCGGCGCGCTGGAGCGCTGGCTCGTCGGACGCGAGTACCTGATCCGCGATCAGATCACGGCAGCCGACGTCGAGTTGTGGGTCACGCTCGTCCAGCTCGACACCGTGCACCGTCATCACCTGGATGCCTCCGCCGTGCAGCGGATCGCCGGCCATCCCGAACTGTGGGCGTACGCCCGCCGGTTGGCCGCCCACCCCGCCTTCGGCACCCACCTGGACCTCGACGGCATCGCCCGCCGCCACCACGCCCGCTGTCGTGGCCTGGAGGCCGCCGGGTCGGCCGTACAGATCCTGGACTGGGCCGCGCACACCGCCCACGTGGTGGAACGGCGTTGACATCCGTTCGGGCGCGTGTCTTAACTTACGCCCCAGAACGGTCATGAGTGTCAGCGAAAAGCCCTGGCTTGCTGACCGGCAACCCTCGCTCCGCGGTGGGGTGCCCCAGGTGACGACCGGACCGACGACATATCGGTAAGCGCGAGGGCCCGACGGGCCGGAAGAACACGGTGACGGACATGTACGCAGCTCCCAGGACGGCCCCGCGCCGCTCCCACGGCTGCGTACTGCCGTACGTGGACCTGCTCGTCGCCGACCGGGCCGTCGATCTGCTCCGCGTGAACAGCGCACTGTGTACCGCACCGGGCCGCGCCCGCTGTCGGGGCTGACCTCTCCACCTCCGCAGCCCCGCCCCGAAGACGAACACCGCCCTCGCGGTGTGCCGTTGTCCGCCAAGCCCCGGTGCCCGTGCGTCCTCGTGTGTCACGCCCCTCACGGTCGTAGCACGCCTCGTTCGCCGTACCCGGGGAATCCGACTCCCGCCGGAGCCTCTCCATGAGCGAACCCCCAGGCGCCGCCGTGTCCCTCACCGAGGCACCGCCGTCCGCCACCGACGCCCCGTCAAAGCCCCTCGCCGCACAGCGAGTTCTTCCGCTGCGCCGCCCCGGCCGGTGGATCGCCACCGCCGTCGTCCTGGTCCTCGCGGCCCAGTTCGTGCACGGCCTGGTGACCAACCCCTTCTACCAGTGGGACCGGTTCGGCTACTGGTTCCTGCGGCCGACGATCCTCGACGGACTGCTCGTCACGCTCGAAGTCACCGCCTACAGCGCGGTGCTGGGCCTCCTCGGCGGCATCCTGCTCGCCCTGGCGAGGCTCTCGAAGAGCCCCGTCCTGCGGGCGGTCAGCTGGATCTACATCTGGACGTTCCGCTCCATCCCGCTGATCGTCATCCTGCTCTTCCTCTACAACTTCAGCGCCCTCTACCAGACGCTCAGCGTGGGCGTCCCCTTCGGGCCGGCGTTCTTCACCTTCGACGAGTCCCGGCTCGCCACCGACATCGTGGTCGCCGTCGTCGGCCTGAGCCTCAACCAGGCGGCGTACGCGGCCGAGGCGGTCCGCGGCGGCATCCTCTCCGTCGACCAGGGCCAGCACGAGGCGGCCGCCGCACTCGGACTGCCCAAGGGCTATCAGTTCCGCAAGGTCGTCTTCCCGCAGGCCCTGCGCTCCATCACGCCGAACTACGTCAACCAGCTCATCGACCTGGTCAAGGCCACCTCGCTGGTGTTCTACGTGTCGCTGCTCGACCTGTTCGGCGCCGCCCAGACGATGGGCGCCACCTACCCCGGCGACATCGTGCCGCTGCTCCTGGTCGTCACCGTCTGGTACCTGATCCTGACCACCGTCGTCTCCGTCGTCCAGTTCTACGTCGAGCGGTACTTCGCCCGGGGCGCCACCCGCACCCTGCCGCCGACCCCGCTGCAGAAGCTGCGCACCGCGGTGAGCGACCTGCGCGACCGCGTCCGCAGGGAGGCCGCCGTATGAGCACCGAGACCCTCCAGATCGTGCCCGCCGCCGTCGAGGTCCACGACGTGCACAAGTGGTACGGCTCCCACCGGGTCCTGGACGGCGTCGACCTGACCGTCCGGGCCGGCGAGGTCACCGTCATCCTCGGCCCGTCCGGCTCCGGCAAGTCCACCCTGCTCCGGGTCGTCAACCACCTGGAGAAGCCCGAGATCGGGTACGTCAGCGTCAACGGCGAACTCATCGGCGTACGCAAGCAGGGCGACCACCTCAAGGAGCTCAGCGAGCGGGCCATCCTGGCCCAGCGCAGCAACATCGGGTTCGTCTTCCAGAACTTCAACCTCTTCCCGCACCTGACCGTGCTGGAGAACGTCGCCGCGGCCCCGGTGGCGACCGGCAAGCTCGACCGGGACGAGGCCCACAAGCTCGCCCGTGAACTCCTGGACCGGGTGGGCCTCGCCGACAAGGAGACCGCCTACCCGCGGCAGTTGTCCGGCGGACAGCAGCAGCGCGTCGCCATCGCCCGCGCCCTCGCGCTGCGGCCCGGCGTCATCCTCTTCGACGAACCCACCTCCGCCCTCGACCCGGAGCTGGTGGGTGAAGTCCTGGCCGTCATCAAGGACTTGGCGAAGAGCGGCACCACCCTGGTGATCGTCACCCACGAGATCGGGTTCGCCCGCGAGATCGCCGACCGGGTCGTCTTCATCGACGGCGGAAAGATCGTCGAACAGGGCCCGCCCTCCGAGGTGCTGGACAAGCCACGGCACGAACGGACCCGGGACTTCCTCAGCAAGGTCCTCTGAACTTCCTTCTCCCTTCCCCGCTTTCCCATCACAACCGACAAAGGACAGCCATGCGCACGCACCTCACCCGACGCAGCCTGATACGAGGCCTCACCGCGGCCACCGCCGTCGCCACCCTCGCCACCGGGCTCGCCGCCTGCGGGGGCGACAGCGACGCCGCCACCCGGACCGACGACGCCGCCGGCACGGTGACCGTGGGCCGGCTGTCCAACGGCGCGGCCACCGAGACCGAGTTGAAGGTCTCCGAGGTGAAGTCCATCAGTGCCCTGCTCCCCGCCGACATCAAGAAGAGCGGCAAGCTGGTCATCGGCTCCGGCACCCTGCCCTCCGGGGCCCCGCCGCTCGGCTTCGTCGGCAGCGACCAGAAGACGCTCACCGGCTCCGAGATCGACCTCGCCCGACTGGTCTCCGCCGTCCTCGGCCTCAAGCCCGAGGTGCAGCGCTCCACTTGGGAGAACCTCTTCATCGGCCTCGACAGCGGCAAGGTCGACGTCGCCTTCTCCAACGTCACCGACACCGAGGAGCGCAAGCAGAAGTACGAGTTCGCCTCCTACCGCAAGGACGACCTCGCGTTCGAGGTGAAGAAGGACAACACCTGGAACTTCGACAACAACTACGAGAACCTCGCCGGCAAGACCGTCTCCGTCGGCAACGGCACCAACCAGGAGAAGATCCTCCTGGAGTGGAAGGCCAAGCTGGCGAAGGAGGGCAAGAAGCTCACGGTCAAGTACTTCCAGGAGACCAACAGCCTCTACCTGGCCCTCAACAGCGGCAAGATCGACGCCTACTTCGGCCCCAGCCCGAACCTCTCGTACCACACCACGCAGACCGCGAAGACACCCCAGGCGACCCGTATCGCGGGCCAGTTCTCCGGCGCCGGTGAGACCCTCCAGGGCCTGATCGCCGCGACCGCCAAGAAGGACAGCGGCCTCGCCAAGCCGCTGGCCGCCGCGATCAACCACCTGATCGACAACGGGCAGTACGCGAAGTGGCTCAAGGCCTGGAACCTCTCCGGCGAGGCCGTCGCCAAGTCCGAGGTCAACCCGCCCGGGCTGCCGCTCACCAACTCCTGATCACCCGCTGAGAGAAAGGCCATCGTGGTCCACCAGACCGCCCTGGGCACAAGCCTGTTGGACAACCCCGTGTGGGCCGCGCTCGACGGCCCGCACGCCGGGTTCGCCGAACGGGTGGGCCGAGCGGCGCGCTACCCGGCGGACGTGTACGCGTTCGCCGCGCTCGCCGACCCGGCGGACCCGGCCGCCTGGGCCGACCTGCACGCGCTGCTCGGCCCGGGGACCACCGCCAAGGTCAAGGGCGTCGAGACCGTGCCCGACGGGTGGGACGTCGTCGGCGGCGGCCAGGGCGTCCAGCTCGTCGACACCGGGCTGCGGGCCGAACCCGCCCCCGAAGCCGTACGACTGGGCCCGGACGACGTCCCCGACATCCTCGACCTCGTCGCCCGCACCAGACCCGGCCCCTACCTCGCCCGCACCGTCCACCTCGGCACCTACCTCGGCATCCGCCACCGCGGCCAGCTCATCGCCCTGGCCGGGGAACGGCTCCACCTGCCCGGCTGGACCGAGATCAGCGCCGTCTGCACCGACCCCGACCACCGCGGCCGCGGCCTCGGCACCCGGCTGGTCCGCGCGGTCGCCGCGGGCATCAGGGAACGCGGGGAGACCCCGTTCCTGCACGCCGCCGCGAACAACGCGTCCGCTGTCCGGCTGTACGAGTCGATCGGCTTCACGCTCCGCCGTCGTTCGACCATCCTCCAGGTGCGCTCACCAGGAACAGATCCGCGCCGCGGGGCGTTGTGACTCACGACGAGATGCGCTCTGCGGCGACCGGAGGTGGGCCCGTGCGACACACGGTCCGCCGCCCCCGTGCCCTGAACCCCCGCCGCCGCATCCGCCTCCACTCCCGGCCGCACATCGATCTGCAGCGCGTCGCCGGCTCTCTCTGTCGCCCCTGACCGTCTCTCCGCCGCCGTGCCCTGAGCGCCGTACGCCCTGGGCCGGTGTTCTCGTACGGATCTCCAGGAAGGCACCCCTCGTGTCCCCTTCTTCCCCGCTGCATCTCGCCGTCGCCCTCGACGGCACCGGCTGGCACCCCGCCTCCTGGCGTGAGCCGGTCGCCCGTCCCCGGGACCTGTTCACCGCCGCCCACTGGGCCGACCTGGTCGCCGAGGCCGAGCGCGGACTGCTCGACTTCGTCACCTTCGAGGACGGCCTCGGCCTCCAGTCCTCCCACCACCTGGCCCCGGACGACCGCACCGACCAGGTCCGCGGCCGCCTCGACGCCGTGCTCCTCGCCGCCCGCATCGCCCCGCTGACCCGGCACATCGGCCTGGTCCCGACCGCCGTCGTCACGCACACCGAGCCCTTCCACCTCTCCAAGGCCATCGCGACGCTGGACTACGTCAGCACCGGCCGCGCCGGCGTCCGCGTCCAGATCAGCGCCCGCCCCAACGAGGCCGACCACTTCGGACGCCGCACGATCCCGCGCATCGAGTCCTACGACAGCCCGGTGGTGACCGACCTCTTCGACGAGGCCGCCGACTACGTCGAGGTGGTCCGCCGGCTCTGGGACAGCTGGGAGGACGACGCCGAGATCCGGGACGCCGCCACCGGCCGCTTCATCGACCGCGACAAGCTCCACTACATCGACTTCGAGGGCCGCCACTTCAGCGTCAAGGGCCCGTCCATCACCCCGCGCCCGCCGCAGGGCCAGCCCCTCGTCACGGCCCTCGCCCACCAGACCGTCCCGTACCGGCTGGTGGCCCGCCAGGCCGACGTCGGATACGTCACCCCGCGCGACGCCGAGCACGCCCGTCAGATCGTCGCGGAGATCCGCGCCGAACAGGAGACAGCGGGCCGCGCCGAGCGGGAGGGGGCGGGCCGCGCCGGCCAACCCGTGCATGTCTTCGGCGACTTGGTGGTCTTCCTCGACGACGACCCCGCGGCGGCCACGGCCCGCCGGGAACGCCTCGACGAGGCGGCGAGGGAGCCGTACGAGAGCGACGCGCGGATCTTCGCCGGAACCCCCGCCCAACTCGCCGACCTGCTCCAGGAGTTCCAGTCGGCCGGACTCACCGGCTTCCGCCTCCGCCCCGCCGTCCTCGGCCACGACCTCCCCGCGATCACCCGTGGCCTGGTCCCCGAACTCCAGCGCCGTGACGCCTTCCGGCAGGCCTACGAGGCCGACACCCTGCGCGGACTGCTGGGCCTCGCCCGCCCCGCCAACCGCTACGCCGCCTGAGACAGGAAGGACCGCACAAGCCATGACCAAGCCGCTGAAGCAGATCCATCTGGCCGCCCACTTCCCGGGCGTCAACAACACCACCGTGTGGAGCGACCCCGAGGCCGGCAGCCACATCGAGTTCAGCTCCTTCGCCCACTTCGCGCGGACCGCCGAACGCGCCAAGTTCGACTTCCTCTTCCTCGCCGAAGGGCTCAGGCTCCGCGAACAGGGCGGCAAGATATACGACTTGGACGTCGTCGGCCGCCCCGACACCTTCACGATCCTCTCCGCGCTCGCCGCCGTCACCGAACACCTCGGCCTGACCGGCACCATCAACTCCACCTTCAACGAGCCCTACGAGGTGGCCCGCCAGTTCGCCGGCCTCGACCACCTCTCCGGCGGCCGCTCCGCCTGGAACGTGGTCACCTCGTGGGACGCCTTCACCGGCGAGAACTTCCGCCGCGGCGGCTTCCTCCCGCAGGACGAGCGGTACTCCCGCGCCAAGGAGTTCCTCACCACGGCGACCGAACTCTTCGACTCCTGGCAGGGCGACGAGATCCTGGCCGACCAGGAGACCGGCGTCTTCCTGCGCGACGCGAAGGCCGGCGCCTTCGTCCACACCGGCCAACACTTCGACATCCACGGCCAGTTCAACGTCCCCCGCTCCCCGCAGGGACGCCCGGTGATCTTCCAGGCGGGAGACTCCGAGGAGGGCCGCGAGTTCGCCGCCTCGTCCGCCGACGCCATCTTCAGCCGGTACGCCGCCCTCAAGGAGGGCCAGGCCTTCTACACGGACGTCAAGAACCGCCTGGCGAAGTACGGCCGAGGCCACCGCGACCTGCTGATCCTGCCCGCCGCCACCTTCGCGCTCGGCGACACCGACGCCGAGGCCGAGGAACTGGCGAGGGAGGTGCGCCGCCAGCAGGTCAGCGGGGCCACCGCCCTCAAGCACCTGGAGTTCGTCTGGAACCGGGACCTCTCCTCGTACGACCCGGAGGGCCCGCTGCCGGACATCGACCCGGATGTCAGCGAGAACCACATCTCGAAGGGCCGCGCCCAGGTCCGCATGTACCGCGACCCGCTCGCCATCGCCCGCGAATGGCGTGAACTGGCCGCCGCCAACAACTGGTCCATCCGTGACCTGGTCATCAACACCGGCAACCGGCAGACCTTCGTCGGCTCCCCGGAGACCGTCGCGAGGACCATCAACGACTACGTCCAGGCCGACGCGAGCGACGGCTTCATCCTCGTCCCGCACATCACCCCGACCGGCCTCGACGCCTTCGCCGACAAAGTCGTCCCGCTCCTCCAGGAACAGGGCGTCTTCCGCACCGAGTACGAGGGCACGACCCTGCGCGACCACCTGGGCCTCGCTCACCCGGACGACGTGCGCGGCGAGCGGGCCGCGTCGTGAAGTTCCTCGCGATCACCCTGATCGTGCACCGCCCGGACCCGGTCACCGGGGTGCTGAAGTCGACGCACGAGCGGTTCCGTGAGGTGCTCGACAACGCCGTGCTGGCCGAGGAGTTGGGCTTCGACGGCTTCGGCGTGGGGGAGCGGCACGAGCGGCCGTTCCTCTCCTCCTCGCCGACCGTCGTCCTCAGCCACATCGCCGCTCTGACCCGCCGCATCCGCCTGTTCACCGCGGTCACCACCCTCAGCCTGCTCGACCCGGTCCGCGCCTACGAGGACTACGCCACCCTCGACCACCTCGCGGAGGGCCGACTCGACCTGATCATCGGCAAGGGCAACGGAACTGCCCAGCGCGAGCTGTTCCACGTCACCCCCGAGGACCAGTGGGACCGGAACGCCGAGAGCTACGAGGTCTTCCGGAAGCTCTGGCGGCAGGACAAGACCACCGCCGACACCCGCTTCCGACCCCCGCTGAAGGACGCCGAGGTGTGGCCACGCCCGTACCAGCGGCCGATCCGGGTCTGGCACGGCAGCGCCACCAGCAAGGAGTCGGTCGACCTGGCCGCCCGCTACGGCGACCCGCTCTTCTCGGCCAACGTCACCAACCCCATAGAGCCCTATGCCGAGTTGATCCGTCACTACCGCGAGCGGTGGGAGCACTACGGCCACGATCCCGCGGACATCGCGGTCGGCGCCGGGACGGCCGGGCTCCTGGTGACCCGCACCTCCCAGGAGGCGCTCGACGTCTACCGGCCGCTCTTCGAGGCCAACCTCGCCTTCTACGAGAAGGCGGGCCTCCCCGTCGTCTTCGAGACCCTGGAGGACTTCGTCGACCGTGGCTCCGCCCTGATCGGCAGCCCCGAGCAGATCATCGACAAGGTGCACCGCTACCACGAGCAGTTCGGGCACACGGTCCTCCATCTGCACGCCGACGCCGGTGGGTTGACGGACGCTCAGCACAGGGACTCGCTGGAGCTGTTCCAGTCCCGGGTCGCTCCGGTGCTGCGGCGCGACATCCCGGACCCGCCGTTCGCGTGGGGACCCGTACGGGAGGAGCCCGTCCATGCCTGACATCCCCCTCGGCATCCTCGACCTGGTCCCGATCTCCAGCGGCTCCACGGCCGCCGACGCCCTGCGCAACTCCATCGACCTGGCCCGGCGCGCCGAGCAACTCGGCTACGCCCGCTACTGGTTCGCCGAGCACCACCTCAACCCCGGGGTGGCGGGCACGTCCCCGGCGGTCGTCCTCGCCTTGACGGCCGCCGCGACCTCCACGATCCGGCTCGGCTCCGGGGCCGTACAGCTCGGTCACCGCACCGCGCTGAACACGGTCGAGGAGTTCGGCCTCCTCGACGCCCTGCACCCGGGCCGCCTCGACCTGGGCCTCGGCCGCTCCGGCGGACGCCCACCGGGACGCCCGACCGCGGAGCCGCCGACTCCCGACCGGGCACCCAACGGTCTCGTCATACCGCCCCGCTTCTCCTTCGAACGCCTCCTCGGCTCGCCCCGCATCGCTCTCCAGCGCAAGCTGCTCCTGCTCCCCGGTGCCGAGTCGCAGGAGTACGCCGAGCAGATCGACGACCTCCTCGCCCTGCTGGCCGGCACCTACCGATCCCCTGACGGAGTCGAGGCGCATGTCGTGCCGGGCGAGGGCGCCGACGTAGAGGTGTGGATCCTCGGCAGCAGCGGCGGCACCAGCGCCGAGGTCGCCGGGGCGCGGGGCCTGCGCTTCGCCGCGAACTACCACGTCAGCCCGGCCACGGTACTGGAGGCCGTGGACGGCTACCGGTCCTACTTCGAGCCGTCCGACGTCCTCGACAAGCCGTACGTCAGCGTGTCCGCCGACGTCGTGGTCGCCGAGGACGACGCCACCGCGCGCGAGCTCGCCACCGGCTACGGCCCGTGGGTGCGCAGCATCCGCACCGCGGAGGGCGCCATCGAGTTCCCGACCCCGGACGAGGCACGCGCTCTGCCCTGGACGGAGGCGGACCAGGAGCTGGTCCAGGACCGCCTGGACACCCAGTTCGTCGGCTCACCCACCACGGTCGCGGACCGTCTGGAACAGCTCCAAGAGGCCACGGACGCCGACGAGTTGCTCATCACCACCATCACCCACGACCACGCGGACCGGGTGCGCTCGTACGAACTGCTCGCCGCCGAGTGGCGCCGTCGGGGTCACTCCTTCCAGTCGAGCTGATGCTCGGGGGTCCCCACGGACCTGCCGTACGCGACCGCTTCGGCGCGGCCCCGCTGGTCGCCGCGCCGATAGCGGAACACTTTGCCCGCGAAGACGACGACCCGCTCGTCACCTGCGGTGAAGTCGGCGTACCACCCGTGCGCCGGCTCCAGCGCCGCGGCGAGCGCGTCGGTGATCTCCTGAGCGGCGTCGTCATCGGCCTCCCACTCCACAAGCGTCCACAGCGGAGGCTGACCGCCTGCGACGCTCGCCGAGACGTCGAGCCGCCTCACCGCACGGACGCGCAATCCCGGCGGGGTGAACTCGGCGCCGGGACGGAGGCTCTCGCCGAGGACGTAACCGTTGATCATGTGCTGTCTCCTCCTCTGGGTCCGGGGGAGACGTTAGGACCCGATGACTGACATCCTTGGTCAGTCATACGGCGACGAGGTGATCGGGCGATGCGAGCGGACCGGCTGCTCTCCCTGCTGCTCTGCCTCCAGTCCCGTGGGCAGATGACGGCCCGTCAACTCGCTGCCGAGCTGGAGGTGTCGGTCCGTACCGTCTACCGCGACCTGGAGGCGCTGAGAGCGGCCGGCGTCCCGGTGGTGGCGAATGGCGGCCCGGGCGGCGGTTGCCGGCTGATGGAGGGCTGGCGCAGTCCGCTGCTCGGCATCAGCGCCGAGGAGGCGACGGCCCTGCTGGCGGTGTCGGCGGGCGGACCGCTGGAGCGGATCGCGCTCGGCGACGCGCTCGCCCAGGCGCGGCTGAAGCTGCTGGCCGCGCTGCCCGCCTCCGGCCGGGACGACACGCGAGCCGCTGCGGCCCGCTTCCACCTCGACAGCCAGGCCTGGTTCAAGCCCGCGGAACCGGTGCCGTCACTGCCGGTCCTGGTGGATGCCGTACGACGAGACCGCCGCCTGCGCCTCACCCACGGCGCCCGGACCCGGACCGTGGACCCCCTGGGCCTCGTCGCCAAGGCGGGCGTCTGGTATCTCGTCGTGGCCTCGGACCGGGGCGTCCGGGCGCACCGCGCGGTCAGGATCACCGGCGCCGAGTTGCTCCCCGAGTCCTTCCGGCGCCCGGCCGGCTTCGACCTCGCCGACTTCTGGACGCGCTGGACGGCGGAGTTCGAGGCGAGCCTCGACCAACTCCGGGTCACCGTACGGCTGTCGGACGCGGGACTCGCCGCACTCCCCGCGGTGCTCGGCGACGCGCGGCCGGCCGCGCGGGCCGTCCCGGACGAGGGCGGCCACCGGCTCGACCTCTGCTTCGACGACCCGCAGGCCGCCTGCCGTCGCCTTCTCGGCTTCGGACCGGAGGTCGAGGTGCTCGAACCGCCGGAGGTGAGGGAGTTGGTGGCCGACGCGGCACGCCGGACGGCCGCCCGCTACTGAACGACTTACCGATGGCGCTAGCGCATCACCAGAGCGGCGGCACCCCAGCACGCGACGAGGACCACGGCGACCGTCCCGGTCGCCACGGCATTGCGCCCTTTGGCGGTCGCGGCGTACGTCTCACCCGCCGCCCGCAACCTGCGCCCGGCGCCGAGGAACACCGCACAGGACACCGCGCACAGCCCCGCCGCGAGCGGCAGCAGCCACAGGACCAGCAGAAAGAAATCCCGCAGCTCATCGCCCGTGCCGGCGTCCGAAGCAAGCATGAGCGGATCCTAAGGGCGGGACCGACCGGCGGCAACGGCCGTGAGCAGCACGGCCAGCGACTCCTCCGGTGCCTGTCCCGCGGTGTCCACCACCACCCGCGCACGCTCCCACGGCTCGTACTCCCGCCCGACGATCTCCTCCCATCCCGGCAGCGGCAGCCCCGGCACGTCGACCGACCTGGTGGCGACCCGGCGCCGGTGCTCGGCGCGGTCCGAACAGCGCACTTCCACCTCGACGACTTCCGCACCCGCCCGCAGGGCCGCATCCCGCCAGGCGTCCCGTGTCACCGCCAGCGGATTGACCGACTCGGCCACGACGGTCAGCCCCTGCCGCAAGTGCTCCTCGGCCAGGGCGTACCCGACGACATAGCCCACCGGCCCCACCGGATGGGCGGCCAGCCCGGACCGTACGACCGCCTGCTCGATGGTGTCGATCCGCAGATGCACCGCGCCGATCCGCGCGGCCAGGAGCCGGGAGAGCGTGGTCTTCCCGGACGCGGGAAGCCCGCCGACGACGATGAGCATGCCGCCATCCTGCCCCACCCCGGGACCGGGTCCGGCGAATGTTCATACGCACGCAATGCCACGGCCTGGGGCGAAGGACCCGGCGCTGCCCCTGGAGCTGTGAAAACCGCTCTGCGTCAGATGAGTTGGCCCTGCATGCCGCGTGGCCGGCCGATCGTCTCCCTCCCCCGAAGGTGACGATCGACCGGCCATTCCCCCGGCGCCGGACAGTGGTCCAGCCTCGCCCGTGTGCGGCCCGTACGTGCTGTCACCAGCACATGACCGCGGTTTCCCCCGAACCCCACGCGGAGTACAGGCGCACACGGACGAAGTAGCGGCGGCCCTTGACGAGACGGGCCTTGACGGTGGCGTTGTGCGGTGTTCCCCCGTCGTCCTGGCCGGCGAGGTAGCGGGGTTCCCCGTCCCGTTCCTCGAAGACCACGACCACGGTGTCGCTGTCGCCGAAGGTGCCCACGCTGTACTCGCGGGTCTCCGGCGGCAGGACGGTGAAGTCCGCCTGTTCGCCCGGGCCGAGCCCGAGCGGCGCCGAGCGGAACGGCACGAGCGCGGGCGGCAGTGTGGGACCGACCGACGGGTACCAGCGCTGGACGTACTCCTTGTCGGAGGGCGAGAGCGTCCCGGGCGGGGTCAGCCCCGCACGGAACTGCTCAGGCTCCAGGATCAGCCCCGCCGAGAACGGATACTCCATGATCGACTGGGGGTCCCAGGCGGAGCCGCTCACCTCGTTGGGGTCGAGCTTGCGCAGAATGTTGAAGAACGTCTTGTCCCGGGTCCAGAAGTTCGGCGGGCCCGCCAGCTCGGCGTAGACGGCCTCGTCGTCCCAGTGGATCCCGGCGAACGGGTTCTGGTGCTCGTGGTGCATGCCGAGCGCGTGCCCGATCTCGTGCAGGGCCGTCCCGCGCTCCCCCGGCGCGGTCAGGTCCCACCCGAAGTTCATGGTGCGCTCGTGCAGTCCGACCTGGAGGGCGTCCTTGCCCACCGTCGACCAGGAACCGTCGCCGAGCTGGAACCCGATCCGCAGTTCCGCCTCGGAACGGTCGCGCACCTCGGCGAACGTGACACCGATGCCGAGGTCCTGCCACTCCAGGAAACACTCCCGTACGACGTCCCGCTGCTCCTCCGCGCCGACCCACGACACCCGCCGGGTCGCCCCGCTGCCGGGAACCGCGATCACCGAGGCGTCCGAGTCGCCGTCGAAGAAGTAGTAGTGCAGGACGGTGTTGTTGACCCACTTCCGGCTCCCGCCGATCAGCGCGCTCAGTCGCTCGGCGGTCAACCCCGGGGTGAAGACGGGGGCCGACTGCTGCGCGAGGGAGCAGTAGCGGGAAGCCATGCGCCAAGAGTGCCGTCGGCCACCTGCGGGCGCCTGAGTCGAAGGCTACTCAAGTCCCCGTGTATCAGGAGTGAGTACTCGCCCTCTTGTAGGTGTGATGACTTTCGAACGGGACGCGAAAACCCTGGAGCTGCCCTGGCCGTTCACCGGCCGGGAGGACGAACTCGAGCTGATCCGCCGGTCGTCGTCGGCCGGTCACCACGGCATCGTGGTCACCGGTCCGGCAGGCTGCGGCAAGACCCGGCTCATCACGGAGGCCGTCCGCGGCACCGACTGCGCCCGGGTGGCCGGGACGCCCGAGACCAGGCACATCCCGTTCGCCGCGTTCGCCCATCTGCTGCCCGAGACGGTGTCCCTGCACCGCGCGGTCCAACTGCTCTCCGCTGTACGGCTGTTGCTGGTCGACGACGCCCACCTGCTCGACGACGCCTCGGCCGCGCTCGTCCACCAGCTCGCCGTGCACGGCCGCACCCGGCTGCTGGTCGTCACCACCGACGGCACCGTCGTGCCCTCGGCCGTCTCCCGGCTGTGGACCGGTGAGCTGCTGCCGCGCCTGGTGCTGGAACCGCTGCCGCAGGAGGAGACCGCCCAGCTCGCCGCGGCCGGCGTCGGGGCCGGTCTTGAGCCGCTCACCGTCAACCGGCTGCACCGGCTGTGCCGCGGCGATCTGCGGCTGCTGCGCGACCTTCTCGGCGCGGTCCGCGAGGGCGGGCTGCTCACGCGGCTGCCCGGCACCGACGACCGGGCGTGGCGGGGGCCGGTGCCGGTGACGGCGACCGTGCGGGAACGGACGGCCCAGGTCCTGGAGTGCGCGGACCGCGGGACGCTCGAACTCCTGGCGTTCGCCGAGCCGTTGCCGCTGCCCATGGACGGGCTCGACCTGCCCGCCCTCGAACGCCTCGAAGCCGACGGCCTGGTCCGCGTCGACGACGACGGGGCCGTACGCCTCGCCCACCCCCTGCACGGCCCGGTGCTGCGGGCCGCGGCCGGCAGGCTGCGGGCGCGGCGGCTGGCCCGCAGGCCGGAACAGTGCACGGAGGCTCTGGCCGCGGAGGCCGCCGCCCTGGCGGCCAGGATCGAGCGGGCCGACGTACGGTCCACGGACGCGCCCGTGGGGGAGTGGCTGGTGGCGGAGGGGCAGCCGGTCCCGGCGGGGTACGCGGCCGTGCGGGCGCGGTTCGCGAGGCTGCGCGGAGAGCTGCGGGAGGCGGCGGCCTGGGCGAGGGAGGGGCTGCGGGAGACGGCGGGCGACCTGTCCTGCCGTACCGAACTCGCCCTGGCGGCTGCGCAGTCGGGAGAGGCCACGGCCTTCGGGGATGCGGCCGATGCCCCCGCGGGTGCCGGGCTGTCCGGCGAGTTCGCGCGCCTCGATGCCGCCGCCCACGAGCCCGGTGAGCCGGCCGGCCCCGACGCCGGCGCCGCCGCCTGGCTCGCCGCCGCGCGCGGGGACCTCGACGCGGCGCTCGCGGCGGTCGGGGACGGCGCCTACGACGCCGTACGCCTCGGTGCTCCCGGGCGGGCCGCCGGGCGGCTGCCCGGTGACGACGTGTTCGCGCAGCACGCCGACGCGCTCGCCCGCCACGACGGGCCGGCGCTGGACCGGGCCGCCGAGCGGCTGGAGGAGCGCGGGTTTCTGCTGTTCGCCGCCGAGGCGCACGCGCAGGCCGTGCGCGCCCACCGCGACCCACGCGCCGCCCGCACCTCACGCACCCGCGCAGTCGCCCTCGCCCGCCGCTGCCAGGGTGCCCGCACGCCGGCGCTGTCCGGGCTGGTCCTCGGTGAACTCACCGCCCGCCAGCGGCAGATCGTCACGCTCGCCGCCGCCGGACTCAGCAACCGGCAGATCGCGGAGAAGCTGACGCTGTCGATCCGCACCGTCGGCAACCACCTCTACAGCGCGTACGCCCGCCTGGGCGCGAACGACCGCGGCGCGCTGCCGTGGCTGGTGGAACTGCCCGCCGCACAGCCGGCCTGAGCCGGCCCACCGACCGGCGGTCTGACCCCCGTGATCGGGGGAGGGGTCAGGCCGCCGCCCTACGCCTCGCCACGGCGTTCACGCGGCGCCGAACGCTGAGAACGCCCACCCCGTCGCCTGATGCGTCGCATCCCCCGGCAGCGCCGCCCGCGCGTCGCGCAGCGCCTCCGCCAGGGACAGCCCGCTGCTCACACCTTTGTGCAGCGCGAGCATCAGCGGCACCACCGCCGCGTCGTTCACGGGCGCGGTGCAGGCCACCACGCCCGCCGTGCCCAGCGGCAGCAGCGCGGTGACCAGGCCGAGCAGCTCGTCCGCGCCGACCGAGGCGAAGCGGGCGGTGTCGCAGCAGGACAGGATGATCCGGTACGGGCTGCGGTCGAGGCGTTCGAAGTCGTGTACGACGATCGGCCCGTCGGCCATCCGCAGCGAGGAGAACAGGGGGCTGTCGGCCCGGAAGTTGCCGTGCGCGGCGATGTGCGCGAGCGCCGCCCCGTCCAGCTCCTCCAACACCCGCGGCACCCGCGCCTCGTCCTCCTCCAACACCGTCGACCCGCCGTACCGGCCAGCTAGTTCGGCCACTTCGGCGCCCTCGGTCGCCAACCCCGGCCCACGCACCAGCACGTGACGTCCGCCGGGCGGCGGCTCGGTCTCGTGCGCCCGCAGCCAGCTGCTCGCCGACGGCGACACACTGAGCACCCGCTCCCGCAGCGACGGCAGCAGCGCCCACGGCACCCGGTGCAGCCGACCGGGAGGTACGACCACCACTGGGCCGGTGCCCAGATGCGCCGCCGCCGGACCGAGCAGCAGCTCCTCCAGGCGGCGGCCCATGGCCTCCACCACGGGAAGGCGTGCGTCCGCCCCGGGATGGGCAAGCCGCCGCAGCCCGGCCTGCACATGCTCCGCCTCGGTCTCCGCCGCGGCGAGCAGCCCGGCCTCGAACCGCCGCACCCGCCCCTGCCCGCACAGCAGCACCTGAACACGCCCGTCGAGCACGGCCAGTTCGACCAGCAGCACGTCGTCCCCGAGCCGCTCCAGCAGCCGCCCGGGGTCGAAGCGGCTGCCGAAGCCGGGCGCGTCCCCGCGGATGTGCAGGGTCCTGCCGCGTATCTCCCGCTCCAGACGCCGCTGTTCACGCTCCAGCGCCGGAATCGGCCGGCCCTCCATGCGGGCGGCCTCCGCACGGGCCGCGATCTCCCGGAACGCCGTCAGGTCGCCCAACAGCGCCGGGTCGGCCGGCGGGCGGGTCGGCGGCGCCGACAGCGCGGTGGCCCGCCAGCGCTCGCTCCACACCAGCAACCGGCGCGGACTCCCGGAGTCCAGGCTCGCCCGCTGCGCCAACGCGGCCAGTTCCGCGCCCTGTTCGGTGGCCCGGGCCCGCAACTCCGAGGCGCCCAGCGTCATCCGGTGGTCGTCGAGCACGTCCAGGCCCCGGCGGCACGCCTCCAGCACACCCCGCTGCGACCCGGCGGCCCGGGCCCGCAGCGCCTGCGCCGCCCAGCCGGTCATCCGCGCCAGCGGCGGACCACTGCGCCTGCTGCGGGCGGCGACGGCCAGATGCCGCTCCGCGTCCGCCGTCCAGCCCAGCCCCAGCGCGATCCGGCCCGCGAGCAGCGAGGCCTCCGGCGCGGCCGGCGCGCCGAACCCGGCCAGCCGCTCGGCGACCTCGGCCGCGTCGGCGACCAGCCGTCCCGAACCGCGCCCGGCGGCGAGCCGCGCCTCGACCAGCACCAGCCGGGCGTGCGTCTCCCACCAGGACCGCCGCTGCGCGGCGAACAGCCGTACCGCGAGCGCCGCGCGCGCGATCGCGGTGTGCGGATCGCCCGCGAGGCGGGCCGCCCGCGCCGCGGCCAGCAGGAGTTCGGCCTTGAGGGTCGACTGTCCGCCGATCCCGTCCAGTACGGCGATCGCCGCGTCCGCCTCGGCCAGCGCCTCCGGCGCGAGACCGGCCGCCATCAGCACCTCGCAGCGCCGGATGTAGAGCATGAACGAGGGCGTGCCGAGCTTGGCGTACCGGTCCCCGGCCTCGTCGAACAGCCGCAGCGCGGCCGGGATGTCGCCGGACCGGAACGCGGCGAGCCCCCGGCTCTCCACCCCGTCCGCCTTGTCGTGCTCCTGGCCGGTGGTGTCGAACAGCGTCTCGGCCGCCGCGAAGTCCGCCTCGGCCCGCTCCACCGCACCGACCGCCAGATGCACGGTCGCGCGCAGCGTCAGCGCCCGCGCCGTCCAGATCACGTCGTCCATCTGTCGCAGCACGGGAATCGCCCGGCGTACGTCCTCCAGCGACTCCCGGTGCCGGCCGAGCACCCAGGAGGCGTAGGCCCGCCGGAACAGCACCCGCGCGCGGGTGTGCCCGCTGCTCACCCTGACACCCCGCTCCAGCGCGTCCAGGCCCTGCCGGGTGCGTCCCGCCGTCACGAGCGCCACGCCGAGCGCGGCCAGCGCGTCGCCCTCCCGGTCGGTCGACTCGGCGCGTACGGCGAGATCGCGGGCGCGGCGCAGATGGTGCAGCGCGAGCTTCATGTCGCCCCAGTCGCGCTGCCAGATGCCGATGACCTGGTGGGCCACGGAGGCGTGCAGCGGTGAGGGAGCGGAGCCGAGTACTTCCTCTGCCCTGGCCACCGCCTGCTTGGGCGCGGCGAACACCATGGGCAGCAGTTCGAGAACCGAGTCGCTTCCCGCCGTCACCCCACGGATGGTAGTGCTCCGGGTCGTGTGCCACACAGGGTTGGCGCTGTATCAATCCCAGGCCCCGAGACTCTGACTGACGACCACCGCTCAAGTGGGAGGACACGCCATGGCACCTCAGCGATTCCCGGAGCAGTTCGACCAGATCCAGCGATCGATGCCCGACGTCCCCCTCGCGATGGGACCGGACGACGCGGCCGAGTTCATCTACGAGAAGGGTGTCGTCCTCGCCCGGGACGGTGAGGAGGCGGCACTCGTCGAGAACACCGTCCGCGACCACTTCACCGCGGCGACCGGCCTCAGCGGCGACCAGGTCCGCCGCGCGGGCCCGGAGACCAACCGCTCGGGCATCACCCGTATCCAGGTCGGCGACCCCGGCCACGGCGACCGGCGCGCCGACCGGGCGGTCGCCAACGCGCTGCGGGCCATGCGCGAACCGGAGGGACGCGCCGGACGCCGGCTGGTCAGCCGCAACCACGTGGTGTCCATCGCGGTCAACTCCTGTCCCGGCGACGAGCCGGTGCCCGCCCCGCTCACCGGCGGCACCAACCCGGCCCCCGCGGAGGCCGGTTACGACGCCGGCACCGCCGTGGACGTCCTCGTCATCGACAACGGCCTCACCCACGACCACACACTGGTCCCGCTGCTCTCACACGTCCAGGGCGACCTGCACGGCACCGAGACCGACGACCAGGGCAACCTCAAGATCTACGTCGGGCACGGCACGTTCATCGCCGGCATCCTCGCGGCCGTGTCGCCCAACACGAACATCACCGTGCGCAACACCCTCAACGACGCCGGCGCCATCCTCGAATCCGACTTCGGCGACGCCCTGTTCGCCGCCGTCGACCGGGACGGCTGGCCCGACATCATCAGCCTCTCCGCCGGCACCTCCAACGGCCGCACCGACGGCCTGCTCGGCGTGGACGCCTTCATGCGGGAACTGCGGCAGCAGCGCACCCTGTTGGTCGCCGCCGCCGGCAACAACGCCAGCGCGACGCCCTTCTGGCCCGCCGCCTACGCCTCCCTGCCCGACTACGCGGACAGCGTCCTGTCGATCGGCGCCCTGCGCACCGACGGTGACCACGGCGCCTGCTTCAGCAACCACGGCTCCTGGGTCAACGCCTACGCCCCCGGCGAGCGCCTCACCAGCACCCTCACCGGCTTCGACGCGCCGATCCCGTACGTCTACCAGCACTCCACGTACGACGCCTGCCGCTTCAACTTCACCTACCTCTGCACCTGCCAACACCCCCGCCACACGGGCGTGTTGAGCGACGACGGCAGCTCCGCCAAGCCCGACCAGGTGATGTTCGACGGATACGCGCACTGGAGCGGCACCTCCTTCGCCACCCCGGCCGCGGCCGCCCTGGTCGCGGCCCACATGACCGCCCACAAGGAGACCGACCCGCGGGCGGCGCGCAAGCAACTGCTCGCCGCCAACACCGAGTTCGCGGAAGTGCGCGGGGCGCACGTACCGGCGCTCATACCGCCTACCTGGCGCCAGGGGACGGTCGTACAGCTCTCTCCTGGGGCATGAGGGCCGAACTCGCCCCCTCCACGGCGTACGATGACTTGCCGTACACGAGGGGTGGGGCCGTGGACCGAGCAGATGTCGGCGCGTTGGTCCAGTCCGCCGTCGACGGCGACGCGGCGGCCTGGAAGGCGCTCGTGGAAGGGCTGAGCCCACTGGTGTGGTCAGTGGTGCGCGCGCACCGGCTGAGCGACGCCGACGCACACGAGGTGTACCAGACGGTGTGGTTCCGTTTCGCCCAGCACCTCGGCCGTATCCGCGAACCGCAGAAGGCGGGTTCGTGGCTGGCCAGCACCGCGCGGCACGAGTGTCTGAAGGTGCTCAAGAGCTTAAGGCGGCTGACGCCCACCGACGATCCGCAGTTGCTCGACCGGGTCAGCGAGGACCGGACGCCGGAGCAGTCCCTCCTCGACTCCGAGGAGGCGGCCGTGGAGAGCGAACGCATCCGGCATCTGTGGCAGGAGTTCGAGGAACTCGGCGACCGGTGCAGGCAGTTGCTGCGCATCCTGATGGCGTCGCCGCCGCCGAGCTACCAGGAGGTGTCCGCCGCGCTGGGCATCGCGGTGGGCAGCATCGGACCGCTGCGCCAGCGCTGTCTGCGCCGGCTGCGGGCCCGACTCGAGGCACGGGGGGCGGTGTGAGGGACGAGATGAACGACGACGAGACGTGGGACGAGGCCTACGAGGGTGCGGACGCCGACGCGGACCTGCTGGAGGAGGAGCTCCGCAGGGCCGCCGGCATCCTCGACCCGGTACCGGCCCAGCTGCGGCAGATCGCCGTGGAGGCGTACGCCTTACATGACCTCGACGCCCGGATCGCCGAGCTGACCTTCGACTCGGTGGTGGACGCGATCCCCGTCAGGGGAGCCACGGACGTGCCGCGGATGCTGACGTTCCGCGCGGGTGAGGTCACCGTGGACGTGGAGGTCACCGGGGAGGGCCTGATGGGGCAGGTGCTGCCGCCCCAGCAGGCGTTGATCGAGGTGCTCAGCGGACCGCAGACCGGGGCCCCGCTGACCACCGACGACATGGGGCGGTTCACGTACGGCGATTCCCCCGCCGGTCCCTTCGCGCTGCGGCTGCGGACCGGCAGGGAGGCGATCGTCACCGACTGGCTGACCGTCTGACTCAGTCCCAGGTGACGGGCAGGGACTGCGGACCGCGGATCATCGTCTTCCGGCGCCAGGCCACCTGGTCGGCCGGGACCGCGAGCCGCAGCCCCGGCAGCCGGTCCAGGAGCGTGCCGACCATGAGCTCGATCTGGAGCCGCGCCAGCACCGCGCCCGTGCAGTAGTGCGCGCCGTTGCCGAAGGACAGGTGCGGGTTGGGGTCCCGGTCCAGGTCGATGCGGTCCGGGTCGGGGAAGACGTCCGGATCACGGTTGGCGGCCAGATAGGAGACGTACACCGGGTCGCCCGCGCGGATCAGTTGCCCGCCGATCGCGACGTCCTCCAGGGCGATCCGGGCGAGTCCGACGGCGGTGCGGTGCGGGACGTAGCGCATCAGCTCGTCCAGGGCGGTCGCCCGCGCCTCGGGCCGCTGCCGCATGCGCTCCATCAGCTCGGGGCGCGTCAGCAGCAGGTACAGGGTCTGGCCGCAGTTGTGGGTGACCGCCTCACCGCCGATCTGCAGGGGCGCGGCCAGGCCGACCGCCTCCGCCTCGCTGATCTCGCCCCGCCGCAGCGCCGCGCCGATCAGCGAGTACACGTCGTCGCCGGCACTGTTCGCGCGGGCCCGGACGGTGTCCGCGATCCAGCCGAACATGCCCTTCTTGGCCTCGGCGGAGGCCTCGGCCCCGCCCTTCGTGGAGACGATTTGCGCGGCCCAGGCGTGCATCCGGGGCCGGTCGGCGGCGGGCACCCCCATGACCTCGCAGATCAGGGTCACCGGGAAGGGTTCGAGGACCCTTTCGACGAGATCGGCGGGCGGACCGTCCCGGACGATCCCCGCCACCAGCGGGTCGAGCAGCTCCTGCGCCCGCGGCCGCAGCCGCTTCATCGCGCTCACCGTGAACGCCCCGGCCACGGCCTTGCGCAGCCGGTTGTGGTCGGGCTGGTCGGCCCAGGCGGGGGAGCCCGGCTGCGGGGCGAAGTGCGGGGCGAGCCGGGTGACTTGGCGGTCCATGCCGGCGGTACGGCTGAACCGCGCATCGTTGGTGATCTGCCGGACGTCCTCGTAGCGGGTGGCGAGCCACGCCCACCCCTCGCCGAACGGCAGCCGGATCCGGGTCAGCGGCCCCTCCCGCATCAGCTCCGCCAGCACCGGGTCGAACTCCGTCCCGGCCAGGTCGAGGGCGGGCCAGTCCCGTACGGGAGGTCCGGTCAGCGTGGTGGTCTCCTCGGTCATGCCCTCCACCCTCACCGCGGCACGGCCGGGTGTCGCGCGGGAGTGCTCCAGCCGGTGGTCAGAGCCAGTGTCATCTCCCCGGCCGGGCGCGCGACGCCTGGCACGCACTCCTCCCCCCACTGCCCTAAAAGGCGTGGGGGACCCCTGGCCGCGTGCCCAAATGCCCACGTGACTCCTCCCCCACGCCCGACCGGGCTTCGCGCGGCTCACGCGGGAGCACCCCCATCGCGGGCGGCTCCGGCGCCTTGCGCTCGCATGTTCCCCCACACTCGAACCCGAGCTCGCGCGGGGGACCCCCCAACGCCGCCGCGCGCTGATCCGACCGGGGAGACGACGCAGGCGCTCAGCGGGACACGGTGTCGACGAGTGTCGCGAGTGCCGAGGTGAGGCGTTCGAGGCCGGGGCCGGTGGGTCCGCCCGGCTCGGTCATGTACGTGTCCCGCCGGATCTCCACCATCAGCGCGGAGACCCGCGGATCACGGCCGTAGAACTCCAGCGGCACGTACGTCCCGCTGAACGGGCTGTCCAGCCCGACGTCCCCGAACGCCTCACGCCCGGCGGCGAGCAGCTCGGGCGGGGTGTGGAAGGAGTCGGTGCCGAGGCAGACGGGCGGTCGCGGGCCGTCGCCGTGCAGTTCGTAGGGCAGCGGCGCGCTGGGATAGGAGTGCACGTCGACGATCACGGCCCGCCCGGCCACGGCGAGCCGGTCGGCGACGGCCTCGGTCATGGCCCGCGCGTACGGCCGGAAGTACTGCGCGACCAGCGGCTCGGGGTCGGTGTCCGCGGGCCGCAGCGCCTTCCGGTCGGTGGTCCCCGTGTATACGGCGCCCATCCCGACGGCGAGCATCTCCTCCCGCTCGTCCGGGAACCGCTCGGGATCGACGACCAGCCGCGCCAGCCGGTTCACGAACCGCCACGGCGCCACCGCCGACAGCCCGGCCGCCCGCTCGGCCAGCTCCGCGGTGTGCGCGTCGACGATGTGGTCCAGCTCCCGCTCCAGCGCGGCGTCGTCCAGCACGATCCCCGCGCGCACGTCGGCCGGTATCTCCCGCGCGGAATGCGGCACATGCAGGATCACGGGGGACGCCGCGGCCCCGGCCACCAGCTCGAAGGACGGTACGACGGAGGTCATGCGGCGGCTCCCGGGGCGTTGTCAGTGGGGTGGTGCACGATCACAGCATGACGATCAGCAACGAGCTCGTGGCCGCCCACCCGTTTCTCAAGGCGCTCTACGACGACGACTACTACCCGGACCAGGTGCTGGACCGGGGCCGGGAGATCCTGCTGCGCCTGTGCGAGCGGATCGAGGCGGAGCGCCCCGCCGATCTCGCCGCGCTGTACGTGCTGACGCATGCGGCCACCGAGGAGTTCAACGACCTGGAGGCGGCCTTCGACGAGGCGGGCAGCGGGATCGAGACCTTCGCTCGGGAGGAGATAGGCGAGCAGTTCTGGTTCATCGCCCGCGCCTACGGCTTCACGGACGCCGATTCGGAGGAGCTGATCTCTGAGCGGAACTGGTGAAACGCGGCCCGCCCCGGCCGGGCAACTGCCGACCGGGGCGGGACATGGGGTGCGGGGTGCGTCAGCTCAGGGACGCCAGGGCCTCGTTCCACGTGGTGGACGGGCGCATCACCGCGGCGGCCTTCGCCGGGTCGGGCTGGTAGTAGCCGCCGATGTCGGCCGGCTCGCCCTGGACGGCGTTCAGCTCGTCGACGATCGTCTGCTCGTTGGCCGCGAGCGTCTCGGCGAGCGGCGCGAAGGCCTTCGCCAGGTCGGCGTCGTCGGTCTGGGCCGCCAGCTCCTGCGCCCAGTACAGGGAGAGGAAGAAGTGGCTGCCGCGGTTGTCGATGCCGCCGACGCGACGGGTCGGGGACTTGTCCTCGTTGAGGAAGGTCGCCGTGGCGCGGTCCAGGGTGTCGGCGAGGACCTTGGCCTTGGGGTTGTTCGTGGCCGTCGCGTACTGCTCCAGGGAGGGCACGAGCGCGAAGAACTCGCCCAGCGAGTCCCAGCGCAGGTAGTTCTCCTTGACCAGCTGCTGGACGTGCTTCGGCGCGGAGCCGCCCGCGCCCGTCTCGAACAGGCCGCCGCCCGCCATCAGCGGCACGACCGACAGCATCTTGGCGCTGGTGCCCAGCTCCAGGATCGGGAAGAGGTCGGTCAGGTAGTCACGGAGCACGTTGCCGGTGACGGAGATGGTGTTCTCGCCGCGGCGGATGCGCTCGATCGACAGCTTGGTGGCCTCGACCGGGGACAGGATCTTGATGTCCAGGCCCTCGGTGTCGTGCTCCGGCAGGTACTGCTTGACCTTCTCGATGATCACGGCGTCGTGGCCGCGGTCCTCGTCCAGCCAGAATACGGCCGGATCGCCGGTGGCGCGGGCACGGGTGACGGCCAGCTTGACCCAGTCGCGGATCGGGGCGTCCTTGGTCTGGCAGGCGCGGAAGATGTCACCGGCGCCGACCGGCTGCTCGATGAGCACGTTGCCGGCCTGGTCGACCAGACGGACCGTACCGGCCGCCTTGATCTCGAAGGTCTTGTCGTGCGAGCCGTACTCCTCGGCCTTCTGCGCCATGAGTCCGACGTTCGGGACGGAGCCCATGGTCGACGGGTCGTAGGCGCCGTTGGCACGGCAGTCCTCGATCACGGCCTGGTAGACACCGGCGTACGAGGAGTCCGGGAGCACCGCGAGGGTGTCGGCCTCGGCGCCGTCCGGGCCCCACATGTGGCCGGAGGTGCGGATCATGGCCGGCATCGAGGCGTCGACGATGACGTCGGACGGCACGTGCAGGTTGGTGATGCCCTTGTCGGAGTCGACCATCGCCAGGGCCGGGCCCTCGGCGAGCTCGGCGTCGAAGGAGGCCTTGATCGCGTCACCCTCGGGCAGGGACGCCAGACCGCCGAAGATGCCGCCCAGACCGTTGTTGGGGGACAGGCCGGCGGCGGCCAGCGTCTCGCCGTACTGCTCGAAGGTCTTCGGGAAGAACGCGCGCACCACGTGACCGAAGATGATCGGGTCGGAGACCTTCATCATCGTGGCCTTCAGGTGCACCGAGAACAGCACGCCCTGGGCCTTGGCCTCGGCGATCTGCGCGGTGAGGAACTCGCGCAGCGCGGCCACGTGCAGCACGGACGCGTCGACGACCTCGCCCTCGAGGACCGGTACGGACTCGCGCAGCACCGTGGTGGCGCCGTCCTCGGCGACCAGCTCGATCTTCAGCGAGCCGGCCTCGGAGATCACGACGGACTTCTCGGTGGAGCGGAAGTCGTTCTCGCCCATGGTCGCGACGTTGGTCTTGGAGTCCGAGGACCAGGCGCCCATGCGGTGCGGGTGGGTCTTGGCGTAGTTCTTGACCGAGGCGGGGGCGCGGCGGTCGGAGTTGCCCTCACGCAGGACCGGGTTCACGGCGGAGCCCTTGACCTTGTCGTAGCGGGCCTGGATGTCCCGCTCCTCGTCGGTCTTCGGGTCGTCCGGGTAGGCCGGCAGCGCGTAGCCCTGCGCCTGGAGCTCGGCGATCGCGGCCTTGAGCTGCGGGATCGACGCCGAGATGTTCGGCAGCTTGATGATGTTGGCCTCGGGCGTCTTCGCCAGCTCGCCCAGCTCGTGCAGGGCGTCCGGGATGCGCTGGTCCTCGGTCAGGTACTCCGGGAACACCGCGATGATGCGGCCGGCCAGCGAGATGTCCCGCGTCTCCACGGCGACACCCGCCTGCGAGGCGTACGCCTGGACCACCGGCAGGAAGGAATACGTCGCCAGGGCCGGGGCCTCGTCAGTGTGCGTATAGATGATGGTCGAGTCAGTCACCGGGTGCTCCGCTCCACGTCTGCAACATTGCTCGACATCAAGATATCTCGTGATCGAGCCCGGCTCGACAGGGGTCCTCGCACACCCTGTCGGATTTGATGCGCCTTCTCATGCAACCCGAACGCCCGATCTTGAAGTGATGGGGGGTGATCACACTCATCCGACGGCCGGACCGACCACCCGGCCGCCCGAGCGAAAGCGGACCATGAGATATCGCACCAGAGTGACGGCACCCGCCGCCCTGATCGGTACCGCCGCAGCCCTGACCATCGGGGGAGCCCCGGCGCAGGCCGCCGCCACGAGCGGCGTCGCCGGCCCGGAGACCCTGGGGGACCCCGTCTACCCGGCCCTCGGCAACGACGGCTACCGCGTGTCGGCCTACCACCTGGACCTCGCCTACGACGCCACGACCAGGCTCGTCGACGCCACGGCCACGCTGCGGATCACCACCACCGAGGCCCTGACCCGCTTCTCCCTGGACGCACTCGGCCTGGACATACGCACCGTGACCGTGGCCGGCAAAACGGCGGCGTTCGAGCAGGCAGGCGAGAAGCTGCGGATCACGCCCGCCCGCTGCCTGCCGGCCAAGCGCCGGGTCACCGTCACCGTCACGTACTCCGCCGACCCGCGCCGCACCCTCGCGCACACTGCCTGGGTGCCTACCCCGGACGGCTTCGCGGTCTGCCCGCAGCCGAACTCCGCGCACACCGTCTTCCCGTGCAACGACCACCCGGTGGACAAGGCGGACTTCACCTTCCGCATCACCGTCCCGACCGGTCTCAAGGGCGTCGCGAGCGGCAGCCTGACCAGTACCGAGGACCTCGGCGACGGCCGGACCGCGTACACCTACCGCTCCCGGGAGCCGATCGCCACCGAGCTCGTGCAGCTCACGGTCGGCGACTACGTGGTCAAGGACCGGCAGGGACCGAACGGCCTGCCGCTGCGGGACGTCGTCCCCGTCGCCCGCGCCGAGGCCCTGGAGCCCGCGCTCGCCCTCACCCCGAACCTGGTGAGCTGGATCGAGCAGCGGCTCGGCGCCTACCCGTTCGAGACGTACGGTCTGCTGCCCTGCAACAACGACTCCTCGACGGCGTTCGACTTCACGGGCCTGGAGACCCAGACCCTGACCCTCTACAAGCCGAACTACCTGCTCCAGGCCGAGCCGAAGATCGGCTCGCACATGATGCACGAGCTGGTCCACTCCTACTTCGGCAACAGCGTCAGCCCCGCCACCTGGGCCGACCTGTGGATCAACGAGGGCCACGCCGACTTCTACGGGCTGCTGTACCGCTACGAGCGCGGCTGGGCCGACTCGATCGGCCTGACCACCATGGAAGCCCGGATGAAGGACACCTACGCCAAGGGCGACCAGTGGCGTCAGGCATCCGGCCCGGTCGCCGCCCCGAACGAGGCCAACCTCTTCGACAACCAGCGCTACCTCGGTGGCGTCCTCGTCCTGTACGCCCTGCGCCGGCAGGTCGGCGAGACGGTGTTCGCGTCGATCGAGCGCACCTTCCTCGACCGCTTCCGCAACTCCTCGGCGTCGACCGCCGACTACATCGCCGTCGCCTCCGAGGTCTCCGGCTCCGACCAGTCCGGCTTCCTGCGGGACTGGCTCTACGGCACGAAGACCCCGCGCATGCCCGGCCACCCGGACTGGACGGTGACGCCGGTGAGTTCGTCCCTGCGTCAGCCGCAGAACCGGCCGAGCGGCCACCACGACAACTCGGCCACGCTCTGAGACGTCGCGTCAGTCGAGGCGGGCGGCGGTGACCTCGCCCGCCTCTTCGGCGACCCGCTGCTGCGGGATCGTCACCGACCCCTGCTGGAGGGCCACCGTCCGTGCGGGCGCCGGGATGCGGATGCCCTCCTGGCGGTAGCGCTTGTGGAGCTGCTTGATGAACTCGTGCTTGATGCGGAACTGGTCGCTGAACTCGCCGACGCCGAGGATCACGGTGAAGCCGATGCGGGAGTCGCCGAAGGTGTGGAAGCGGACCAGCGGTTCGTGGTCCGGGACGGCGCCCTCGACCTGCGTCATGACCTCGGTGACGACCTCGCAGGTGACCCGCTCGACCTGCTCCAGGTCACTGTCGTAGGCGACACCGACCTGGACGAGGATCGTCAACTGCTGCTCGGGACGCATGAAGTTGGTCATGTTCGTCTTGGCGAGCTCGCCGTTGGGGATGACGACCAGGTTGTTGGAGAGGGCGCGCACGGTCGTCTGACGCCAGTTGATGTCCTCGACGTAGCCCTCCTCACCGCTGCTCAGCCGGATGTAGTCGCCGGGCTGGACGGTCTTGGAGGCGAGGATGTGGATGCCCGCGAAGAGGTTGGCGAGGGTGTCCTGGAGGGCGAGGGCGACCGCGAGACCGCCGACGCCGAGGGCGGTGAGCAGGGGCGCTATCGAGATGCCCAGCGTCTGGAGCACCACCAGGAAGCCGATGGCCAGGACCAGCACCCGGGTGATGTTCACGAAGATCGTGGCCGAGCCCGCGACCCCGGAACGGGACTGGGTGACCGTCCGGACGAGACCGGCCACCAGCCGGGCCGCCGCCACCGTGACCACGAAGATCATCAGCACGGTCAGCACGTTGTTGGTGTTGCGCTGGAACCCCGACCGCAGCGGCAGCGCCGCCGCCGCGATGGCGATCCCGCCCACGATCGCACCCCACGGCACCACCGTCCGCAGCGCGGCCACGATGACGTCGTCACCGGTCCACTTGGTGCGGTCCGCGTGCTTGCCCAGCCACTTGAGCACCATGCGCAGCAGGAACGCCGCCACCAAGCCCGCGACCACGGGGATTCCGGCGACGACCAGGTCGTCCATGGTGAGATCCCGTTGAAATGCCGTCACGTTGCCACCTGTTCGAGTTGCGGGATGTGCGCTCGCGCCGACCGTGCGGGTTCCGTGGTCGGCGCGACCGCTCATCCTGCCGTATCGGGCACAGGAGTTCGTAGCCGGTCCGGGGCCGGACGGCGGGGTTTCAGACGATGCCCTCCGCCAGCTCGGCCTGTTCCTGGTCGGAGTAGGCGGCGGTGGTGGGCGTTCCGTACGAACGACGGGCGGCGTACCACCACACCGTGGCCAGGATCAGTACGACGGCCAGGGCGACGGACGCGTAGTTCATCGTGTCGACCGTGACCGGCGACGACTGCGGCAGGCAGAACAGGACCGTCACGAACGCCACCCAGATCACGGCCGTCCAGCCGATCGGCCTGCTCCACTTGCCGAGGCTCCACGGACCCGGCTGAAAACGGTCCCCCGCGCGCAGCCGCAGCAGCACGGGAATGGCGTACGCCGGGGTGATGCCGATGACGTTGATCGCGGTCACCGCGCCGTACGCCGTCGCCGAGTACAGCGAGGGCAGCGCCAGCAGGCACGCGACCACCACCGACAGCCACACCGCGGCGACCGGGGTCTGGGTGCGGGCGCTGACCTTGCGCCAGAGCCCGGAACCCGGCAGCGCCCCGTCCCGGCTGAACGCGAACACCATGCGGCTGGCGGCGGCGACTTCGGCGTTGCCGCAGAACAGCTGGGCGACGATGACGACGACGAGGAGCGCGCTCGCCCCGTCCGTGCCGAGGCCGTCGAGGAGGATCTGGGCGGGCGGCACCCCGGTGTCGGTGGCCCGCGTGGCGTCGTAGTCCTGGATGGCGAAGGTGAGGCCCATCAGCAGGACGAAGCCGGCGATCCAGGAGACCCAGATGGAGCGCACGATGCCGCGCGCGGCCGACACCGACGCGTTGGAGGTCTCCTCGGACAGATGGGCCGAGGCGTCGTAGCCGGAGAAGGTGTACTGGGCGAGGAGGAGGCCGATCGCCGCCACGTACAAGGGACTCGACCAGCCGGTGTCGTTGACGAACTCGGTGAAGACGAAGGACGGCGACTGGTGGTGGTCGGGCACGATCGCCAGCGCGCCGACGATCAGCGCCACGCCCGCCAAGTGCCACCAGACACTGATGGAGTTGAGCAGGCTGACCAGGCGGACGCCGAACAGGTTCAGCACGGCGTGCAGCAACAGGATCACCACGAAGATCAGCATCGTCTTCTCCGGTGTCGGCTCGAAGCCCCACTGGAGGTTCATGAACGCGCCGGTGAACAGGGCCGCGCCGTAGTCGATACCGGCGATCGCGCCCAGCAGGCCCAGCAGATTGAGCCAGCCGGTGTACCAGCCCCAGCGGCGCCCGCCGAGCCGGTCGGCCATGTAGTACAGGGCGCCCGAGGTCGGATAGGCACTGGTGACCTCCGCGAGGGCCAGGCCCACGCAGAGCACGAACAGGCCGACACCCGCCCAGCCCCACAGCATCACCGCGGGGCCGCCCGCGCCGAGGCCGAAGCCGTACAGGGTCATGCAGCCGGACAGGATCGAGATCACCGAGAAGCTGATCGCGAAGTTGCCGAAGCCGCCCATGCGGCGGGCGAGCACGGGACGATAGCCGAGTTCCCGCAGGCGTTGTTCCTCGTCGTGCGGTTTCGACGGACCGTTGCTGGTACGGGACATGCGGAAACCTCCGAAAGAGAACGGGGTGGTGGGGGTCAGGCGGGGCGACAGCGCGCCCGGGCCTGGAGGAACACCTCCACGGCCTGCCCGCGGTCGCCGGTTTCGGGGATGCGGTACGCCCACGGCACGGGCGTCCAGTACGGGCCGAGCGCCTCGAACACCCGGGCCGCCTCCGGAAATTGGAGCGCGCCCCACAGGGCGTGCGCGAGATGGTTCAGGTCCAGCGGGGTGCGCTCGGCGGCGAAGGTCTGCTCGAACCAGGCGTACAACGTCCGCTGCGCCTCCCGGGTGGCGTCCTCGGCGACCCAGTGCAGATCGAGAGCGGCGTCGCGGCCGCCGGAACGCCGGTAGCGCTCGACCCGGACGTACAGCGGCAGGACGTGCAGCGCCGAGCCGGGCGGCGCGGTGTCGGCCGCCCAGTGGGCGTAGCCGACCGCCTCCGCGAGCCGGCCCGAGGTGCCGTGCTCGTAGAGGAACTGCAGCATCCGGTGATGGGCCTCGCGGTTGTACGGGTCCCGCTTGTCGGCCTCCGCCAGCAGACCCCACGGCCCCGGCGGCAGCATCGGCCCGGGCGGCGCCACCCGGTGCTCCTCCCAGCGCCAGTCCCGGTCGAGGCGGGCCAGCGCCAGCAGACACACCCACGGGACCGGGTCCTGGGGTGCCGTCCGGGTCGCCGTGTGGCTCGCCTGCCAGGCCTCCCGCCACAGATCGAGGGTCTGGGAGTGCCGCTCGCGGTGGGCCCGTAACGCCCGCTCGACGGCGACCCTGGCATGCATGACCGAGGCCGGGACGCTGTCCGGTTCCTCCGTGAGCCAGGTCCGCACCACATCGGTGCCCGCGGCAGCGGCGGCGAGGACCTGAGTGCGCTGCGTCCACTGCCACCAAGCCGTGGTCTCGCCGAGCAGTCGGCGCATCGACATCCAGCGTCCGGTGCGCACCTCCTGGAGGGCGGCCCGCAGGGCGGCGTCCGGGCCCGCGGGGTCGTAGACGGGGCGTGCTCCTTCTCTGGCCATCAGCCGTCCGTCCCGGTCGGCGGGCGGGGCGGGACGGCAGGGTGGAGTAACAACAGCCCTCCTCCGGGCGGCGGTCGAGGAGCTCGTGCCGGTCGGCGGTCACTATAGAGGCGGAGGTTCCGCATCTCCTCCGGTTTCCCGATCTTTTCGAACTCCGTTGCGGGGCAAGGGCGTTGAGGGCCGCGGTGATTGAAGATTCACCGACGACGGGGTCGCTTGACGCGGCGCGGCGGGCGGCGGCAGGCTGGCGCCCTGTTGATCGCCGAGGGAGGGCTCGATGACCGGTCCGGTGTTGGCCGTCGACCAGGGCACGTCCGGCACCAAGGCCCTCGTCGTCTGCCCCGAACGCGGCGTCATCGGGGCCGGGTTCGCCGAGGTCCGCCCGCGGCACCTGCCCGGCGGTCTCGTCGAGGTCGACCCCGAGGAGCTGTACGCGTCCGTCGTCGAGGCGGGCCGACGTGCCCTCGCCGAGGCCCGCGAACCCGTGGCCGCCCTCGGCCTGGCCAACCAGGGCGAGACCGTGCTCGCCTGGGACCCCGCCACCGGCCGCCCGCTCACCACGGCCCTCGTCTGGCAGGACCGCCGCGCCGAGACCGTCTGCGAGGAACTCGCCCCGTACGCCGACGAGTTACGTGAACTGACCGGCCTGCCGCTCGACCCGTACTTCGCCGCGCCCAAGATGGCGTGGATCCGCTGCCACCTCACCCGTGAGGGCGTCGTCACCACCACCGACGCCTGGCTCGTCCACCGCCTCACCGGCGCCTACGTCACCGACGCGGCGACCGCGAGCCGGACCCAGCTCCTCGACCTCGACCGCGCGCACTGGTCACCCCGCGCCCTCGACCTGTACGGACTCGCCGACGAACGGCTGCCGAGGGTCGTCGGCAACGCCCAACCAGTCGGCACGGCAACGGAGTTCGGCGAGGAGATCCCGGTCACCGGACTGGCCGTGGACCAGCAGGCGGCCCTGCTCGCCCAGCGCGTCACCGCACCCGGCGGCGCCAAATGCACCTACGGCACCGGCGCGTTCCTGCTCGCCCACACCGGGGACACCCCCAGGCGCGGCAGTTCGGGACTGGTCAGCTGCGTCGCCTGGAACCTCGCCGGCCGGACCAGCTACTGCCTCGACGGCCAGGTGTACACGGCCGCGTCCGCCGTCCGCTGGCTCACCGACCTCGGCGTGATCAAGGGTGCCGCGGACCTCGACGCGGTGGGCGGCTCCGTGCCCGACAGCGGCGGGGTCACCTTCGTGCCCGCCCTGGCCGGACTCGCCGCCCCCTGGTGGCGCGGTGACCTGCGCGGCTCGCTCACGGGGCTCGGCCTCGACACGACCGCAGGACACCTGGTGCGGGCGCTGTGCGAGGGGATCGCCGCGCAGGTCGCCGAGCTCGTGGACGTCCTGGAGTCCCCGCTGGAGACCCTGCGGGTCGACGGCGGCCTCACCCGCTCCACCCTCCTCATGCAGACCCAGGCCGACCTGCTGCAACGCCCCGTCGAAGTTTCCGCCCTGCCCGACGCCACCGCCCTCGGTGTCGCCGCCCTCGCCCGCCTCGGCGCCGAGCCCGGCCTGACGGTCGCCACGGCCCTGCCGGACTGGAAACCGGCCGCCGTCCACGAGCCGCGGATCACCGCCGACGAGGCCGCCGCCCGCCGCGCCCGCTTCCTCGGCGAGGTCACCGCCCTCCTCGACCGGACCCCCGCATGACCGTCACCACCCACGGACCGCTGCCCGACACACCGTACGACGTGATCGTCATCGGCGCCGGAGTCGTCGGCAGCGCCATCGCCCGTGCACTGGCCCGCCATCCTCGGCTGCGCACGGCCGTCGTCGAGGCGCAGGACGACATGGGTCAGGGCAGCTCCAAGGCCAACACCGCCATCCTTCACACCGGTTTCGACGCCGTCCCCGGCTCCCTGGAGGCGCGACTGGTCCGCGAGGGATCGCGCCAACTCGCTGACTACGCCGCCGAGTCGGGCATCCCCGTCGAACCGGTCGGCGCCCTGCTCGTCGCCTGGGACGAAGAACAACGCGCCGCACTGCCCCGCCTCGCGGAGAAGGCCGAACGCAACGACTACAAAGAGACCCGCCTGCTGGAGGCGGCCGAACTGTACGACCGCGAGCCGCACCTCGGCCCCGGCGCGCTCGGCGCCCTCCACGTCCCCGGCGAGAGCATCATCTGTCCTTGGACGACGACCGTGGCGTACGCCACCCAGGCCGTCCGGCACGGCGTGGACCTGCACCTCAACTGCCGTGTGGAGAAGCTGAGTCAGGGGCTGCTGTCGACCAACCGGGGCGCCCTCCACACCCGTTGGATCATCAACGCGGCCGGTCTCCACACCGACACCCTCGACCGCGACCTCGGCCACGACGACTTCACCGTCACCCCGCGCCGCGGCCAGCTCATCGTCTTCGACAAGTTCGCCCGCGCCCTCGTCCGGCACATCCTGCTGCCCGTCCCGACCGCACTCGGCAAGGGCGTCCTGGTCGCGCCCACGGTGTACGGCAACGTCCTGCTCGGCCCCACCGCCGAGGACCTCGACGACAAACGGGCCACCCAGTCGACCGCCGACGGCCTGACGCGCCTGCGCGAGCAGGGCCGCCGCATCCTGCCCGAGCTCCTCGACGAAGAGGTCACCGCCGTCTACGCCGGGCTGCGCGCCGCGACCGAGTACGACGACTACCGCATCACGGCCCACCCCGAGCAGGCGTACCTCACGGTGGGCGGCATCCGCTCGACCGGGCTGACGGCGTCGCTCGCCATCGCCGAGTACGTGATCGGACAACTGCCCGCGAACGGGCTGGAGTTGGGTCCGTCGCGCGAGTTGGAGCGGGTGCGCATGCCCAACCTGGGCGAGGCGTCCCCGCGCCCGTACCAGCGCCCCGACCTCATCGCCGCCGACCCGGACTACGGCACCCTCGTCTGCCACTGCGAACGCGTGTCACGCGGGGAGATCCGTGATGCCCTCGCCAGTGCGATCCCGCCCGGCAGCCTGGACGGACTCCGCCGCCGGACCAGGGCGCGGGGCGGGCGCTGCCAGGGGTTCTACTGCGGGGCCGCCGTGCGGCAGCTGTTCGAGGAGGCCCGCGGGTGACGAGGCAGGTCGACGTCCTCGTCGTCGGCGCGGGCCCCGCCGGGCTCACCGCCGCCGCCCGGCTCGCCGCCTCCGGCGCCGGACGAGTAGAGGTGCTGGACCGGGAGCAGCAGGCCGGGGGAGTGCCACGACACTGCGCGCACGGCGGCTTCGGCTCCTGGCGGCGCCCCCTGACCGGCCCGGCGTACGCCCGACGGCTGGTCGAGACCGCGCTGAGCGCCGGGGCGGTCGTACGGACCGGCGTGACCGCCCTCGACTGGGCGGGCCCCCTCGCGCTGCACACCGTCGGCCCGGGCGGACCGGAGACGATCGAGGCCCGCGCGATCGTCCTGGCCACCGGCGCCCGCGAACGCCCCCGCGCCGCACGCCTGGTGCCGGGAACCCGTCCCGCCGGCGTCTACACCACCGGTGAACTCCAGCAGGCGGTGCATCTGTTCGGGCAGCGGATCGGCACCCGTGCGGTGATCGTGGGCGCGGAGCCGGTGTCGTACCGGGCCGCCGACACCGTACGGGCGTCGGGAGCGGAGGTCGTCGCCCTGGTCACCGAGGCCGAGCGCGCACAGGCGTCCCTCGTCCGCGCCCAGGACGCCCGCCTCCGTCGCCGTGTCCCTCTCCTCACCGGGGCCACCGTCGCCGAACTCCTCGGTCACGGACGCCTGTCGGGCATCCGCGTCCGGCGCCGGGACGGTCGTACGGCCGAACTCGCGTGTGACACCGTCGTGTTCACCGGTGACTTCGTGCCCGAGAACGAGTTGGCGCGGCGGGGCGGGCTGACCGTCGACGCCGGGACGACTTCACGGCCCGGAGTGTTCGCCGCCGGAGGGCTGACGCGTCCGGGGGAGAGCGCGGCCAGGGCCGCACGTGCGGGCGTGCAGGTCGCCGCCGCTGTCATGCGTCCTTGAACGAACCGTGCCGCCCCGCCCCGGACACGAACCGTGCCGCGCCCTCCAGGCTCTCCGCCAACACGCCCATGCCGTGGCCGAGTTCGTTGCGCAGGGCGGCCGGTTCGTCCAGGCCCTCCTGGTCCAGCGCGGACGCCCGGTCGGCGCGCAGGCAGGCCTGGGGGAACGCGGCGATCTCGGCGGCCAGTTCCTCGGCGGCGGTGCGGGCGGTGCCGGTGGGGACGACGCGGTTGGCGAGGCCGAACTCATGGGCCTCGGGGGCCGGGACCGGCCGTCCCGTGAGGATCATGTCCAGGGCGCGGCTGGTGCCGATCAGCCGGGGGAGCCGTACCGTACCGCCGTCGATCAGCGGAACGCCCCAGCGGCGGCAGAAGACACCGAACACGGCGTCCTCCTCGGCGACCCGCAGATCGCACCACAGCGCCAGCTCCAGCCCACCGGCCACGGCATGCCCGGCGACCGCCGCGATCACCGGCTTGGAGAGCCGCAGCCGGGTCGGGCCCATCGGGCCGTCACCGTCCTCCGTGACCCGGTTGCCGCGCTCGGTGCCGAGCGCCTTGAGGTCCGCGCCCGCGCAGAACGTGCCGCCCTCACCCCACAGCACCGCCTCGTCCGCCTCGAACTCCCGGAAGGCGGCGACGAGTTCGGCGGCCGTCGGACCGTCGACGGCGTTGCGGGCCTCGGGGCGGGAGAGGACCACCGTGGTGACGGGTCCCCTGCGTTCGGTCCGGACGTGCATCGTGATCCTCCTGACGGCGGCGGGCTCGACCGAGGCTACTTCTCCCAGTCCGCGGGCAGTTCGGTGATCTCCAGATCGGAGAAGACCAGGGAGAGGTCATGCACCTGGGTCTCGATGCGGACCGCGTGGAAGTCGATCCCCAGCTCCCCTGCCCACCGGTGTGCGGCGTCCGACTCGGGCAGCACCTGTGCCGTCTCCAAGTTGGCCCACTTCACGCCCCAGACCCAGCCGTCGAGGCCGTCCGCCGTCTCGTGGTCGATGAGGCGGTCGTCCAGCGACTTCTGCCACAGCCACGGGACCATCGACGTCTCGCAGCGCGCCTCCACGCAGTACCGGAACAGACAGCGCAGATGGGCCGGGGGGATGCCCGTGCTCGGAGCGGCCGTCACGTAGGCGACGACCTCGTAGTCCCGCAGGTAGTCGGTGAAGCCGTGGTGCACGACAGCGCTGTCCTCGATCTGGTCGAGCGCCTCGGCGAGGGCGGTGATGTCCATACGGCCGTTGTACCGCAGACGATCTTCAAGGGCGATCAGATGACCTTCAGCCGCACCAGCGCCCCCAGCGTCAGCGCCCCCGGCAGCAGCGGCAGCCACACCGTGATGATCCGGTAGGCCAGCACCACGGCCGTCGCCACCGCCGCCGGTCCGCCCGCCGCCACCAGCGCCACGACGAGCGCGGCCTCCACCGAGCCCAGCCCGCCCGGGGTCGGCACCAGCGCGACCGCGACCGTGGCCGCCAGGTACGCCACCGCCATGTGCAGCGGCGGCACCGGCAGTCCCAAGGCCTGTCCCACCGCGGCCAGCCCCGCCGCCTGGAGTGCGGGAAAGGCCAGCGACCCGCCCCACAGCGCCAGCGCCCGGGACGGCCGGGTGTGCACCTCGCGCAGCTCACCGAGCGCGGTCCGCAGGAACGCGGTCACGGCCGTACGCACCCGTCGTACGAGGACGAGCACCCCGGCGGCCAGGAGCAGCACCGCCCCCAGCGCGGGCAGCAGCGCGCCGACCGCCTCCTCGGGAAGGAGCGAGCCGAGGCTCAGCGCGTCGGGGAAGGCCAGCAGCAGCGCGGCCAGCAGGCCCAGCCGGCCGATCGACTCCGCGAGCAGATACAGGGCGAGGGCGGCGGAGGAGCGGGCGAGCGGCACCCCGCACACCGTCATGAACCGCAGGTTGACCGCGCTCGCGCCGAGCCCCGTCGGGAGCAGATGGTTGGCGGCACCGGCCGCGAACTGCGTGGCGAGCAGCCGCCGCTTCGGCAGCCGCTCCACGACCGCGCCCTGCCGGGTACAGGCCGCGGCGACCCACGTCAGACACGTGGCACAGACCGCGACCAGCAGCCACGGCCACTCGGCCGACCGCAGATGACCGAAGCCCTCGGCGAGCACCGAGCGGTGCTGCACGGCGACCACGGACACGAGCAGCAGCGGCAGCAGACACAGGATCTGCCGGACTCTGCGACCGGGAAGGGGGAGGGGGACGCGGCGGGGGCTCACGTCCGGAGAGGTTTTCCGCGCCGCACCAACTGCGGGTTGCGGCAGGGGGGACGGGGCATTGCTGACGGTCATCGGATCCTTCGGGGAGCGGGACGGGGCGGGGGAGGGGGACGTACGGCGAGTGATTCTTCGGGGAACGTTGACCTCAACAACGCTTGAGGTCCTACGTTCGCTCCCATGAGCATGGAAACCACAGCCTGGACACAGCTGCACAGCGTGATGAACGCGCAGCCGGAGAGCCGCCCCTTCGCCCGCGCCACGCTGCGCCGCATCGGCGCGTTCGCCCGCCCGCACCGCACCCGCATCGCACAGTTCGTGGTGCTCGGGGTGGCCACCGCGCTGCTCGCCGTCGCCACCCCGGTCCTCGCCGGCCATGTCGTGGACGCGATCGTGACGGGCGACGACGAGGGCACCGTCGTACGGCTGGCCCTGCTCATCGCGCTCATCGCGGTCGCCGAAGCGGCCCTGGGCATCCTCGGACGACGGCTGTCGGCCACGCTCGGCGAGGGGCTCATCCTCGATCTGCGGACGGCTGTGTTCGATCATGTGCAGCGCATGCCGGTCGCGTTCTTCACACGGACACGTACGGGGGCGCTGGTCTCCCGACTCAACAACGACGTCATCGGGGCACAGCGAGCGTTCAGCAACACACTCTCCGGAGTGGTCAGCAACCTGGTCACCCTGCTGCTGACGCTCGCCGTCATGCTCACCCTGTCCTGGCAGATCACCCTGCTCGCGCTCGCCCTGCTGCCGGTCTTCGTGATCCCGGCCCGCCGCATGGGCAGCCGGATGGCCCGCATGCAGCGCGAGGCGGCCGCCCTGAACGCGGCGATGGGCACCCGTATGACCGAGCGCTTCTCCGCGCCCGGCGCCACCCTGGTCAAGCTGTTCGGCCGCCCGGAGCAGGAGTCCGAGGAGTTCGCGGCCCGCGCGCGGCGGGTGGCGGACATCGGCGTGCGCACGGCGACCGCCCAGTCCGTCTTCATCACCGCGCTCACCCTGGTCTCCGCCCTGGCCCTCGCGCTCGTCTACGGCCTCGGCGGCTGGTTCGCCCTGCGCGGCACCCTGGAACCGGGCGCCGTCGTCTCCCTCGCCCTGCTGCTGACCCGGCTCTACGCCCCGCTCACCTCCCTCGCCGGCGCCCGCGTCGAGGTGATGAGCGCGCTGGTCAGCTTCGAGCGGGTCTTCGAGGTGCTCGACCTGAAGCCGCTCATCGAGGAGAAGGCGGACGCCCGCGAGATCGGGGAGGGCCCGGTGGCGGTCGAGTTCGACGACGTCCGCTTCGGCTACCCGTCCGCCGACAAGGTCTCGCTGGCCTCGCTGGAGGAGGTCGCCTCCCTGGACACCCGGGGCGGCGAGGAGGTCCTCAAGGGCATCTCCTTCCGCGCCGAACCCGGCCAGACCGTCGCCCTCGTCGGCTCCTCCGGTGCCGGCAAGTCGACCATCGCGCAGCTGCTGCCGCGCCTGTACGACGTCGACGAGGGCGCCGTGTGCGTGGGCGACGAGGACATCCGCGACCTCACCGCCCGCTCCCTGCGGGAGACCATCGGCATGGTCACCCAGGACGGCCACCTCTTCCACGACACGGTCCGCGCCAACCTGCTGCTGGCCCGCCCCACCGCGACCGAGGACGAGCTGTGGGACGCCCTGCGCCGCGCCCGCCTCGACGATCTCGTACGGTCCCTGCCCGACGGCCTCGACACCGTGGTCGGCGAGCGCGGCTACCGGCTCTCCGGCGGCGAACGCCAACGCATGACCATCGCCCGGCTGTTGCTCGCCCGCCAGCGCGTCGTCATCCTCGACGAGGCCACCGCCCACCTCGACAACACCTCGGAGGCGGCGGTCCAGGAGGCCCTGACGGAGGCGCTGGAGGGCAGGACCGCGATCGTCATCGCCCACCGGCTCTCCACGATCCGCGCGGCCGACCAGATCCTCGTCGTCGAGGCCGGACAGATCGTCGAACGCGGCACGCACGACGAGCTGTTGGCGGCCGGCGGACGCTACGCCGAACTCCACCGCACCCAGTTCGAGGAGCGGGATTCGGCCAAGGTCAGCAATGGCATCGATCAGAAGGACACAAAGCTCGACAGCATCATTGCCACCATCTGACGCAGAACTTAGTGTGCGTTCGGTTTCCCAACATCACCGAACAAGATCTGACGCTCCCTCAAAGCCGCACGGCCTCCCGGCCGTAGTGAGGAAGGCAACGGTCATGTCGCACACATCCCAGTCCCCCGCCTGGGCGCCCGTCAGCCGCCGCCGGCTCCTGGAGGGCGGGGCCGCCCTCGTCGGCGCCCTGGCCCTTCCCTCCTGGACCGCCGGCACGGCCCACGCCGCCGCCGAGTCCCCCGAGTGGAACGGCCGCATCGACGTCTTCCGGCTCGGCACCCAGCCGCCCCACACCACCCTGATGCCGTACGCGAGCCTCGGCCAGGCGCTCGCCGCCGACCGCACGGACTCGCCGTACCGGCTGAGCCTCGACGGCAGATGGAAGTTCGCTTACGCCGAGCGCCCCGACGACCGCGACGCCGACTTCTACGCCACCGACGTCGACGACAGCGACTGGGACACCATCCCGGTCCCGTCCGTCTGGCAGAAGCACGGCTACGACCGTCCGATCTACGTCAACATCACCTACCCCTACTGGGGCCCCAACGGCCTGGGCGAGGAGCCGCAGCCGCCCGCCGCGCCGACCCGCTACAACCCCGTCGGCCAGTACCGAAGGACCTTCACCGTGCCGCGCGCCTGGTCCGGGCGCCGCACCTTCCTGCACTTCGAGGGCGTGAAGTCGGCCCACTACGTGTGGATCAACGGCGAACTCGTCGGCTACCACGAGGACTCCTTCGCCCCCGCCGAGTACGACATCACCGATCACCTCAAGCCCGGCACCAACCAGATCGCCGTAGAGGTCTACCGCTACTCCGACGGCGACTGGCTGGAGGACCAGGACATGATCCGGCTGAGCGGCATCTTCCGCTCGGTCCACCTCTACTCCACCCCGGCCGTCCACCTGCGCGACTTCAAGCTGGACACCCCGCTGAGCGACGACCACACGTCCGCCCAGTTGTCCGTGACGGCGAGCGTCCGCGCCTACGCGGCGGGCCACGCCGGTGCGTACACCGTCGAGACGCAGCTGTACGACGCCGACGGCCACGCGGTCTGGTCCCGCCCGCTCCAGCAGTCCGTCGACGTGCAGACGGTCGGCGAGGACGAGACCGTACAGGCGGCGAGAGCCGTCCCCGAGCCGCGCCTGTGGTCGGCCGAACATCCGTACCTCTACACGGCGGTGCTGCGGCTGCGCGACCCTTCGGGCAAGGTCACCGAGACACTCTCCCACCGGGTCGGACTGCGCGAGTTCGCGCTCAAGGACGGCCTGATGCGGATCAACGGCCGGCCGGTGTCCTTCCGCGGCACCAACCGCCACGAGATGCACCCTGACCGCGGCACCGCCCTCACCCGCGCCGACATGATCCAGGACATCAAGATCATCAAGCGGATGAACATGAACTCGGTCCGCACCTCGCACTACCCCAACAACCCGCAATGGCTCGAACTCGCCGACGAGTACGGCCTCTACCTCGTCGACGAGACCAACCTCGAGACCCACGGCATCCGCGGCGAGTACCCCGGCAACCACGCCGACTGGTCCGCCGCCTGCGTCGCCCGCGCCCAGAACATGGTCCACCGCGACAAGAACCACGCCTCGGTCGTCATCTGGTCCCTCGGCAACGAGGCGGGCGCCGGCAGCACGTTCGTCGCCATGCACGACTGGATCAAGTCCTACGACACGACCCGCGTCGTGCAGTACGAGGGCGACGACCGCCCGGGCGTCAGCGACATCCGCTCCGAGATGTACGAGAGCCCCGCCCGCGTCGAGGCCCGCGCCAAGGACACCACGGACACCCGGCCGTACGTCATGATCGAGTACTGCCACGCGATGGGGAACTCCAACGGCAACTTCAAGAAGTACTGGGACCTGGTCCGCGCCCACGACGTCCTCCAGGGCGGCTGGATCTGGGACTTCGTCGACCAGTCCCTGAACTGGCAGACACCCGCGCGACAGCGGTTCACCGAAGAGGGCCCCGGCGCGATACGCGGCGAACTCATCGCCCCCGGCGGCTCGTTCGACCGCGAGAAGGGGGTCTCCGGCGGCACGGTCTTCGCCCGCGACGACCGCCTCGACCTCACCGGCTCCCTGACCCTGGAAGCCTGGATCACCCCGCACGTCCTCGGCTACCACCAGCCGGTCATCGCCAAGGGCGACACCCAGTACGCCCTGAAGCAGAGCAGCAACAACCTGGAGTTCTTCATCTACGGCGGCGGCCAGTGGGTCTCCACCAGTTGGGCCCTGCCGAGCGACTGGACGGGCAGCGAGCACCACGTCGCCGGCGTCTTCGACGCGGAGGCCGGCACCCTGACCCTGTACGTCAACGGCACGGTCCGGGCCACCCGCACCACCACGCGACGGCCCAGCAGCAACACCGCGCCGCTCGCCCTCGCCACCGACGTCGACAACATCACCCGCGAGTTCAGCGGCACCATCCGCAGGGCGCGGGTCTACGCCCGGGCCCTGAGCGCCGCCGAGTTGGCCTCCGAAAGCCGGGGCCCCGGTGACGAGGGCGTCCGGTTCTGGTTCGACGCGGCGAGCGTCGGCCGCACGGCCCAACGCCCGCGCGAGAAGACCTTCCTGGCCTACGGCGGCGACTGGGGCGACAACCCCAACGACGGCAACTTCGTCGCCGACGGCATCGTCACCGCCGACCGGGGTCACACCGGCAAGGCGGCCGAGATCAAGCGGATCTACCAGGCGATCAACGCCACCGGCGACGCGGCCGCGGTGACCCTGACCAATGAGTACCTGTTCACCAACCTCCGGGAATTCGCGGCTGGTTGGACGCTGGTGGCGGACGGAAAGCCGGTCCGCCGCGGCAGGCTGACCCGCGACCAGCTGGACGTGGCACCCTTGTCCAGCAAGGAGATCACCCTCCCCGTACGACTGCCGTCCGACCCGGCGCCCGGCACGGAGTACTTCCTGGAGCTGTCCTTCACGACCAAGGAACGCACGCCGTGGGCCGGGCCCGGTTTCGAGGTGGCCAAGGTCCAACTCCCGCTGGACGCGGGCAGCCCCGCGGTCACGCCGGTCCCCCTGGACGACGTGCCGGCCGTGACGTACGAGGACGGCGCGGCGCAAGTCACCGTCACCGGCGAGGACTTCACGGTCACCGTCGACAAGAGCAGCGGCGTGATCACCTCCTACGAGGCGGCGGGCGTCCAGCTCATCGCCTCCGGTCCCGCCCCCAACTTCTGGCGGGCGCCCACCGACAACGACCACGGCAACGGCCAGCACACCCGCAACCAGACCTGGCGCGACGCGGGCGCCCGCCGCAAGGTCACCGACGTGACGGTGGATGCCGTACGCGACAGAGCGGTCAGGATCAAGGTCAGTGGCACCCTCCCCACGACCACGGAATCGACGTACACGACCACCTACACGGTCTTCGGCAACGGCGAGATCAAGGTCGACAACACCCTGCACCCGGGGGCGAGTTCACTGCCGTACATCCCGGAGGTCGGCACGCTCCTCTTCCTCCCCGCCCGCCTGGACCGCATCCACTACTACGGCCGGGGCCCCGAGGAGAACCACTGGGACCGCAACAACGGCACCGACGTCGGACTGTACTCCGGCTCGGTCGCCGACCAGTGGACCTCCTACATCCGCCCGCAGGAGAACGGCAACAAGACCGACGTCCGCTGGGCCGCCCTCACCGGCCGCGACGGCACCGGACTGCTGGTGAGCGGCGAGCCGCTGCTGGAGGTCAACGCCTCCCACTTCACCCCGGAGGACCTCTCGGTCGGCGCCCGCCACGACTACCAGCTCACCCCGCGCAAGGAGGTCGTTCTGCGGGTGAACCACCGGCAGATGGGAGTTGGCGGCGACAACAGCTGGGGCGCCCACACGCACGACGAGTACAAGCTCTTCGCCGACCGGGACTACACCTACACCTACCGGCTGCGCCCGATCATGGACGTGGACGCGGCGACGGAGCTGTCCCGGAGGCCGACTGCGGCGGAGTGACCTTCACCCCGGCCGGAACGTGAGCGAGTCTTGTCGGTGGTCAGGCTGTTCATGAGTCCGTGGGCAGCCAGCCGTCGATGACGGCCGCGAGGTCGTCCTGGCCGTTGAACAGGTGTCCGTTCATGCCGACGGCCTGCGCCGCGCGGACGTTCTCCTCGCGGTCGTCGACGAAGAGGAAGTCGGCGGGGGCCGCCCGCAGGGCGATGACGCAGTGCCGGAAGGCGGCCGGGCCCGGCTTGGCCGCGCCGATCTTCCCGGAGAAGGCGACGTGGTCGAGGTCGCGCAGCCAGGGCTGGGCGGCGAGGAAGGCGTCCGCGTGGTCCGCCGGGATGTTGGACAGCAGGGCGACCCGGGCGCGGTCCCGCAGGTTCCGTACGTAGGTGACCATGCGGTCGTCGACGCGGGACCAGCTGTCGATGTCGGTGAGCCGTAGCTCCTCGATCGTGTCGGCCTCGGCGGGGCGGGACAGCGCGTGCAGTACGTCGGTCCAGTACGCGGACGCGGTGTGCAGGCCGGCGTCGTAGGGCGGGCGGTGGGTCCAGTAGGCCGTGGTGAAGGCGTCGGGGGAGGCGTGGCAGCGGGCGGCCATCTTCTCCAGGGCGCCCGGGCGTTGGTGGCGGGCTATGACCCCGAAGAGGTCGAAGAGCACGATGCGGTGGCGGGCTGTGGCCATGACGCGGATCCTTGCGGGCTCAGTGCCGGTGGGGCAGGGCGCGAGCGAGTGAGTCGAGGGCGGACAGCGCGTCCGGGCCCGCCGGGGCGAGTACGACGCTGGTGGCGCCGGCCGCATGGCGGGCGTCGATCGCCGCGCGGGCCTGGGCGGGGGTGCCGGCGATGCTCAACTCACGGACCCAGGCAGCGGGCATCGTCCGGGCGAACTGACGGGCGTCGGGGCCGGCCTCGCGGTGGGCGCGCAGTTCCTCGGCGAAGGGCAGGGGCGCGAGGTGCGCGGCCCACTCGGGCTCGCCGACCACCTCCAGGGCGGTGCGGACCCGGGCGAGGGCGGCTTCCTCGTCGTCGTCGACGGCGGCGGCGTCGTAGGTGACGATCTCCCGAGGGTCTGCGGAGCCCAGGTTGTCCAACGAGGCGGTGATGTACGCGGGGGCAGCGGGCTCGGCCAGGAGGAGTCCGTCGGCGAACTCGCCCGCGATTGTCTGCGACTTGGGGCCGCGGACGCCCAGCACGACCGGGGGGACGACGTCCGGGACCTCGGTGAGGACGACGCCCTCGCAGCGTACGTAACGGCCGTTGGTGGGGCCGGGCTTTCCGGCGATGAGCAGCCGCAGCGCTTGCGCGTACTCCTTGATCAGCGTCAGCGGGCTGGCGGGCCAGCAACCGGCCTGGCGCATCCAGCCGGGCATGCCGTGGCCGATCCCTGCGATGAGCCGGCCGGGGTGGAGCTGGGCGAGGGTGGCCAGTTCCATCGCGGCGAAGCCCACGTTGCGGGCACCGGCGGGCATGATGCCGATCCCGACGGTGAGGCGCGAGGTCGAGGCCAGCACGGTGGCGGCCTGGGCGACACCGCCGCGCCAGCCGAGGTCCTCCACCACCCAGACCTGGTCGAACCCCAACTCCTCGGCGCGCCGGGCGAAGGGCAGCACGTCACGGACGGGGAGGTCGCGGGGCAGCATGACACCGACCCGGCCGCGGGAGGGGTGGGCGTGGGACTCGGACATCGGGGGCTCCTTCGGTCGGTCGCTGAGCGCCCCCGGCCGTGGTGACCGGGGGAGAGGAGAGCTTGTGCGGCACGGTTGTCAGGGGCCGTGCCGCACAAGCGGTCAGTGGCTGTCGGCCGCCATCGCGGGCCGGCGGGCGCGGTCGGGTCCGGTGCGCAGGACGCCGGCGCCCACGGCGGTGGTGGCGCACAGCAGGGTGAGCAGGATGAAGGTGTGGTTGAGGGCGAGGAGGTGGGTCAGCCAGCCGATGACGGCGGGACCGGCCAGCATGCCGACATAGCCGAGTCCGGCGACCCGGGAGACGTTGGCGCCGGCGGCCGCGGGGTCGGCGTGCCCGGCGGCGCTGAACAGCTGCGGGACACAGCCCGACAGGCCCAGGCCGAACAGGGCCCAGCCGGTGAAGGCGGCCCACAGCCACGGGCCGAGGGCCACCAGCGTGATGCCGACGGCGGCCATGGCCGCGCCGTGCCGCAGGATCGCCAGGGAACCGAACCGGGCCGCGAGACGGTCGGCGAGCAGCCTGCCGATGGTCATGGCCGCGGCGAAGGTGCCGTACGCGAAGGCGGCCGTACCGGCGGACGCGCCCAGGACGTCCTTGAGATGCAGGGCGCCCCAGTCGTTCGCGGCGCCCTCGCACAACATGACCATGAGCGCGAGGACGGCCAGCAGCCAGACCCGGCCCGTGGCGCGGCCGCTCTCAGCGGGCGCCTCGGTCCTTTGGGCGGCGGGCAGTAGGGCCCGCGCGGCCATGAGCGCGATCGCGATGCCCACCGCTCCCATGGCGGTCATGGCCGCGGCAGGGTGCAGGCCCGCGCTCGCCGCGCCCGCTCCAGCGAGTGCGGCGAGGACGCCGCCGACGGAGAACGTGGCGTGGAAGCCGGACATGACGGGGCGTCCGTACGCCTTCTCCACGTGCACGGCGTGGGCGTTCATGCTCACGTCCAGACAGCCGTTGCAGAGCCCGAAGACCAGCAGCGCACCACCCAGCGTCCACGGATCGTGGGCGAGGCCGGGCAGGATCAGCGTCGCGCCGCACAGGACACCTCCGGCGGGCACCACGATGCGCGCGCCCAGTCGGTCGGTCAGCGGGCCCGCCACCTGCATGCCGACGAAGGCCCCGAGCCCGAGCACCACCAGCAGCCCGCCGAGCGTGGCGTGGCTGATGCCCACGCGTTCCTCGATCGCGGGGATCTGCACCACCCAGGTGCCCATCAAAGTGCCGCACAAGACGAAATAGACGTAGGTGGCCGCGCGGGCGGCTCGCAGGGGACGTTCCATGCCGACCACCGTAACGAACACTGGCTATGTTTGAAAACCTAGTAAATGAACAAGTTGAATGTTCGTTTCTCGGTGGTGTTCAATCGCGGCATGAGCAACGCAGACCGGCACGGGCTGATCGCGAAGACCGTCAGGGACTCCGGCCGCGCCACCGTCCAGGAACTCGCCGAGCTGACCGGCGCCTCCGAGATGACCATCCGGCGTGACCTCGACACCCTCGCTGCCCAGGGCGTCCTCGAACGCGTCCGCGGCGGCGCCCGCACGCTGCTGCTGAGGGGCGAGGAACCCCCCTTCGCACTGCGCGCCCACGAGGCGGTCGCCGCCAAGCAGCGCATCGCCGCCGAGATCTGCGCCCTCATCGCCGACGGCGAGACCGTCGTGCTCGACAGCGGCACCACCTGCCTGGAGGCCGCCCGCCTGCTGCGCGAGCGGCCCGTCACCGTGATGCCCCTGTCCCTGCAGGCCATCCACCTGCTCGCCGAGCCCCCCGGACCCGCCACCCTGATCGTGCCCGGCGGCCGACCCCGGGCCGCCGAGGGAGCGCTCACCGGCCCCCTCACCCTCGCCTCCCTGGCCGCGCTGCGCTTCGACACCGCGATCATCGGCTGCTGCGGACTGAGCACGGCGGACGGCCTGACCGCCTACGACCTCGACGACGCCGCCGTGAAGAAGGCAGCGATCGCCTCCGCCCGCCGCGTCATCGCCGCCGCCGACGGCAGCAAACTCGGCCACACCGCCCACGCCCACGTCGGTCCCGCGGGCCTCGTGCACACCCTCGTCACCGACACCACCGCACCCACCGAGGAAGTCACCGCACTCGAGGCGGGCGGAACCGTCGTCCGGACCGTCTGACCTCGCCCCCTCGGCGTCAGCCCGCCGACGTCCGGATGAAGGAGGCGGCCCTCTCGCCGATCATGATCGCGGGGGCGTTCGTGTTCCCGGTGACGAGCGTCGGCATGATCGACGTGTCCGCCACGCGGACGTTCTCCAGCCCGTGCACCCGCAGTTCGTGGTCGACGACCTTGCCCATCATGCAGGTGCCCGACGGGTGGTAGAAGGAGAACGACTGCGTGCGGATGAACTCGTCGATGTCCTGGTCGCGGTCCGACAGCGGGGCGAGCCCGGCGTCGGCGGCACTCCGCAGATCCGACTTCAACAAGGACGTCAGCCGCTGCTCCCGGGCGATGCGCATGCACAGGCGGACACCCTCACGCAGTCGGCGCCGGTCGTCGGGGTCGTCGAGGTAGTTGTGGAAGATGCGCGGCTTGGCGTAGGGGTGGGAATGCCGCAGCCGCACCGAGCCGCGGCTCGCGGGCCTTGCCACGTACGGCCCGAACGACATGCCCGGCTCCAGCGGCGCGGCGAGACCCTCGTCGCGGACGATGCCCAGCGCGGCGTGCACCTGGATGTCGGGGGCGGGCACGTCGTCGCCGGAGCTGAAGAACCCGCCGGTCTCGTTCCAGGCCATCGGGCCGGTGCCCTGCCCGCGCAGCAGCCGCTCCTCCGCGGAGGTGTCCGGTCCCAGCAGCGGCTCGGTGTCACTGAAGAAGCTGATGAAGCACCCGGTGTGGTCCTGCATGTTCCTGCCGACGTCCGGCAGGTCGTGCAGCGGGATGATCCCTCCCGCGGCCAGTTCACCGGCCGGCCCGACGCCGGACTGGAGGAGCAGATGGGGCGAGTTGTAGGCGCCGAGGGACAGTACGATCTCGCGGTCGACATGGATCGTCCGGACGGCCCCGAGGTGGTCGACCTCCACGCCGGCGGCGCGCGAGCCGTCGAAGCTCAGACGCAGGGCGGTCGTCGAGGGAAGGACGGTGAGGTTCGGACGTCCCGCGGCCGGCTCCAGGAACGCGATCGCGCTGCTGCACCGCAGGCCGTTGCGCTGCGTGACCTGGTGATAGCCCACGCCCTCCTGCTCGGCTCCGTTGAAGTCCGCGTTGTACTTGTGGCCCGCGTCCTGAGCCGCCTCGACCCACGCCGTCAGCAGTGGGTGGACGGAGCGGGGGTCGCTGACGGTGAGGGGGCCGCCGACGCCGTGGAAGTCGTCGGCCCCGCGCTCGTTGTCCTCGGACTTCCTGAAGAACGGCAGGACGTCGTCGTAGCCCCAGCCCGGGTTGCCGAGCCGCTCCCAGGTGTCGTAGTCGTAGCGGTGCCCGCGGACGTACAGCATCGTGTTCATCGAGCTGGTCCCGCCGATCGCCCGGCCGCGGGGCAGGTAGGCGCGGCGCCCGGCGAGTCGCGGCTCGGGCTCCGTCTCGAAGTCCCAGTCGTACGCCGTCTTGAGCTGCTGCGAGAACAGGGCGGGTATCTCGAACAGGCGGCCCCGGGCCGGCGGCCCCGCCTCGATCAGCGCGACCGTGACCTCCGGATCCTCGGACAGCCGGGCCGCCACCGCACAGCCGGCCGAGCCGGCCCCGACGACGACGTAGTCGTACGATTCCCTGTCCATTTCGCCTCCACAGAGCTGGTTTCCGGAGAGGCTAGGGACGCGGGACCTGCCCGGCACATGCACGAAGTGAGCAATGCGCGCGGCAGCCGTTACCCATTCCGTGCATGTGCCGCGTCCGTGCCGCTGCGTAGGCTCTCTTCGAAATGCCGCTTGAAATACCGCTTGAAATACCCGCGCCGAAGAGGGGACCCCGACTCATGTCCGACCCGGTCCGTATGGATTACACGCCCCCGGAGCTTCGGCCCGATGCCCTCGTTTCACCCGGCACCGCCGAGGAGATCAGCACTGACGTCCTGATCATCGGCTCCGGCATGGGCGGGTCCTCGCTGGCCTGGGCCCTGAAGGACTCCGGTCTGGACGTACTCGTCGCGGAACGCGGCCATTTCCTTCCGCGTGAGCCCGAGAACTCGCAGCCCGCCGAGATGTATCTCAAAGGCCGTTACAAGAACGCCGGTTATTGGTACGACGGCCGCACCGGAAAGCCGTTCGCGCCTGGTGTGTATTACTGGGTGGGCGGGAACACCCGTTTCTACGGCGCCATGCTGCCGCGTTTCCGGCGCAGTGACTTCACCGAGGTGGAACACCACGACGGTGTCTCGCGGGCCTGGCCTTTCGGGTACGACGACCTGGAGCCCTTCTACACCGCCATGGAGCAGCTGCTCCAGGTGCATGGGCAGACCGGCGAGGACCCGACCGAGCCGCCGCGCTCCAAGCCCTATCCGTATCCGGCGCTCCAGCACGAACCGGAGATCGAGCGGTTCGCCCGGTCGCTGCGCGGGCAGGGCCTGCACCCGTTCCACACCCCGAACGCCCTGAACATCAGCACGCAGGCCGATCGCGCCGCCGTGACGACCGCCGACGGCTGTCCGGACGAGACGGGCATGAAGTCCGACGCCGAGAACCGGCTCCTCCTCCCCGCGCTGCGCGACGGCGTGAAGATCCTCGCGGGTGCGGAGATCACGCGCCTGATCACCTCGCCCGACGGCCGGAGGGTCGTCGCCGCCGAGGCGCGGTACGAGGGCCGCGTTCTCCGGATCAACGCCAAGTCCTTCGCCCTCGCCGGAGGCGCCGTCAACTCGGCCGCGCTGCTGCTGCGTTCGGCCGACGACGCGCACCCCCAGGGTCTCGCCAACTCGTCAGGGCTGCTCGGCCGCAACTACATGGTCCACAACAGCACGTTCTTCGTCGGGGTGAACCCGCTGCGGACCAACCCCACGAAGTGGCAGAAGACCCTCGGTCTGAACGACTTCTACGAAGCCGGACCGGGCACGCGTTTCCCGCTCGGGAACCTTCAGATGCTGGGCAAGCTGCAGGCACCCATGCTCAAGCCCGCCCGCCCGTGGGCACCGACCTGGGCCCTGAAGCTCATGGCGGCCAGGAGCCTCGACATCTATTTGACGACCGAGGACCTTCCCTCCCGGGACAACCGGGTCCGCGTGGACGGCGACCGCATCCTCATCGACTGGACGCCGACCAACCTCGCGCCCCACCACGAACTCGTGCGCCGGGTGACCCGCGCGGTGCGCAAGGCCGGCTATCCGCTGATCTTCACCCAGCGCATGGGCATCGAGACCAACTCCCACATGTGCGGAACGGCCGTGGCCGGTCACGACCCGGCGGAGAGCGTGCTCGATCCGCTGTGCCGTAGCCACGACGTCGACAACCTCTGGGTGACGGACTCGTCGTTCTTCCCGTCCTCCGCCGCGCTCAATCCGGCCCTGACGATCGGGGCGAACGCCCTGCGCGTCGCGCCTTCCCTGGCCAGGACGACGAAGGCGTCGTAGCGGTCAGGTCCGCCGCAGTGTCGGCTTGCGCAGCAAGTCATGCCCGCGCACGGCCAGTTGGAGCCGCTGCTGGTTGCTGACCTGCGTGAGGTCGAGGCCGAGGATCTCGGAGAGCTTGTCGAGGCGGTGGTAGAGGGTGCGGCGCTGGATGAAGAGTTCCTCCGCGGCCCGTGCCTTGTTGCCACCGCAGTCGAGGAACGTGCGCAGGGTGGGCAGCAGAGGGTTCTTCACCAGAGCGTCGTGCTTGAGGAGCGGGCCGAGTTCGTCCTCGACGTACCGCCTGAGCTCGGGACCTTCCGAGAGCGCGACGAGCAGGCGCAGAGCCCCCAGGTCGTCGAAGTGACGGACTTCGGTGGTCGATGCCACCGCGGCGACGGACGCCGCGCTGCGGCTCTGGCGCAGTGCCAGCGGCAGGGCCGCCGGCTCCACGATCCGGCTGACGCCGGCCCGTACCCCGTGATCGGCCAGCAGCGTCTGGACATGGCCGGCGTCGGTGCGGGTGGGCAGGCCCACGACCGCCACGTCGAAGTCCCCGGTGTCGCCCACGACGGCGGGCCAGCCCGCCTCTTGCAGAAGGCGGGCGAGGAGGTGGTCCTTGAGTGGCTCCTCGTCGCCTGCCCAAGCCGTGACGACGATCAGGTCCCGTCCGCGCAGGTCCTGGCCGAGCGCCAGGCTGAGGGTCACGAACCGCTCTCCCGTGATGTCGCCGAGGAGCAGCCGGTTGAGCAGCGCGGTCTGGCGCTGGGAGGCGCGGGCGCCGCTCTCCCGCTCGCTCAGCAGCGAGATCGCCACGGCTGCGGCAGCCCGCTCCAGGGTGCGCAGTTCGGGCGGGCTCGGCCGCTGGTCGCCGTGCAGAAGATGAAGCCAGCCCCATGACTCGCCCCGGAGCACCACCGGCTGGCGGGCGCACGGCGCGACCTCGCGGAACGAAGCCGGCGAGGCGGTGGGCACGCCGGGCCCCTGCGCCAGGAGCGACGGGTGGCGTTCGTGGATCGCCCGGGAGTGCGCGCTCCACTCGTCCACGACCCGGTCGGCCTCCGGCGTCGCGCCCCCGTACGCCAGCATCTGATGGGCGACGTCCTCCAGCACCACGGGATGCCCGGTGCGCCGGGCCAGCTCCCTGACCACGCCGACGTAGTCCTCGTCCGCCAGGAGCAGATCCATGAACGCCTGACTGGTGGCCTCCTCGGCGATGAGCTGCTTGACGCGCATCCCGACCAGGACCTCGTGGACCTGGGCCGACGTCTCGACGAAGGGGATCTCGTCGGCGAGTCCCACCAGGGGCAGACCGACCGCCTCCGCCTCCTCGATCACCGCCTCCGGCATGGCGTCGAACACGCGCCCGGCCAGCTCGATGACGAGGACGGCCGCGTGGGCGTCCGCGAGCCGCCGGATGAAGGCACGCTGCTCAAGAGGCGTCGCGCCCATGCCCAGCCCTGCCGTCAGCAGCATCTCCTGACCGGTGAGAAAGCGGTGGATGTCAGGGATCTCGCCGGTGTGCACCCAGCGCACGGGGCGGTCCAGATTCCGCTCCCCGGCGTACACCCGCACGGTGGTGCGGGTGAACACCTCGAGCTCCAGGGCGGTGCGAACCGTCAGGACTTCAGCCATGAGCCACTACCTCGGTGTGTGCAGGACCGGCGGCCAATATTGCACACACTGTGCCTGTCGTCCCACCTCCCGTTTCCCCAGACTTCAGGTCAAGCCCGCAGGCACGACCCCTGCAAGGAGCGCAGAGTGTCAGCACAGCACAAGACCATCAAGGCGCCTGTCGCCGTGAAGACGGCGCGGACCAGCCGTCCGGAAATCGTCGAGACCGTCGCGGACGTGATAGCCGACGTACGGGCCAACGGCGACGCGGCCGTACGCCGCTGGTCGCAGAAGTTCGACGACTGGAGCCCGGAGTCCTATCGGCTCGGTCCCGACCAGATCGCCGCCGTCGTCTCCTCCGTCCCCGAGACGGTCCTCGACGACCTGCGGTTCGTCCAGCGGCAGGTCCGCGGCTTCGCCCAGGCGCAGCGGGACTCGCTCACCGCCTTCGAGGTGGAGACCCTGCCCGGAGTGTTCCTGGGCCAGCGCAACATCCCCATCGGCGCGGCCGGCGCCTACGTCCCCGGCGGCCGCTATCCCCTCACCGCGTCAGCCCACATGACCGTCCTGACGGCCAAGGTCGCCGGTGTCGAACGCGTCGCCGCGACGACCCCGCCGGACCGGGGCGCCCCGCCGCCCGTCAGCATCGCCGCGATGCACCTGGCCGGGGCCGACGAGATCCACGTCATGGGCGGCGTCCAGGCCGTGGCCGCCCTGGCCCTCGGCACCGAGACGATCGACGCGGTCGACATGCTCGCCGGCCCCGGCAACGCCTACGTGGCGGAGGCCAAGCGCCAGCTGTTCGGCGAGGTCGGCATCGATCTCTTCGCCGGACCGACGGAAGTACTGATCGTCGCCGACGACACCGCGGACCCTTTCGTGGTGGCGACGGACCTGCTGTCCCAGGCCGAGCACGGACCCGACTCCCCGACGGTCCTCATCACAACGTCCGAGGAGGTGGGCAGGCAGACCATCGCCTGGGTGGACAAGCTGCTGCCCGACCTGCCCACGGGAGACGTCGCAGGGCGTGCCTGGCGCGACCACGGCGAGGTGGTCGTGGTCCCGACCCTGGACGCCGCCTACGAACTCGCCGACGACTACGCCAGTGAGCACGTCCAGATCCTCACCGCCGAGCCCCGCGAGGCCCTGCACCGGATGCGCAACTACGGCGCCCTGTTCCTCGGGGACAAGACCTGCGTCGCGTACGGCGACAAGGTCATCGGCACCAACCATGTGCTGCCCACCCTCGGAGCGGCCCGCTACACCGGCGGTCTCTGGGTCGGCAAGTACCTCAAGACCGTCACCTACCAGGAGATCAGGGAGGCCGCGTCCAGCGCGCAGCTCGGCGAGATCTGCGGCAGGGCCTCACGCATCGAGAACTTCGAGGGACACGCGCGCTCGGGAGACGTCCGCGCCGCGCGCCACGGATCGGCCCGTCTCGACTGGACCGACCACACCTTCGAGCAGAGCTGATCCGCGATGACGGATCGCGACTTATGCCGGACCGCCGAAGCAGCCCGGCAGCCGTCCGGCAAGGAGCAATTCCCCCTCGACCCACGGAGATCGTCATGTCAGCCACGGACAACGAGGCGCACACACCAACCCCCGTAAGTCTCTCGGGCGGGACCGCACGCCCCGCATCATCGGCCGAGGACGCGGACATGCTCGCCGTACTCGGCTACGAGCAGAAGTTCGACAGAAAGGTCAGCCTGTGGGCGAACTTCGCCCTGGGCTTCGTCTACCTCTCACCCCTCGTGGGTGTCGTGTCCCTCTTCGCGGTCGGTCTGGCGACCGCCGGCGGACCGTCCGTCTTCTGGATAGGCATCGTCGGGGCCGGTCAGTTCCTGGTCGCGCTCGTCTTCGGGGAGGTCGTCTCGCAGTTCCCGCTCGCGGGCGGGCTCTACCAGTGGGTCCGCCGGCTGTGGAACGGGCGCTACGCCTGGTTCAACGCTTGGACGTACATCTGTTGCATCACCATCGGCATCACCAGCACCGCGCTGTTCAGCTCGGACTTCGTGGCCAGCCTCGTCGCCGGCACCGCCGACGAGCCCGGCATCAGCTCCACCCCCACCCAGCGGCTGTGGATCGCGATCGGCATGACCGTCGTCTGCCTGATCTGCAACTGCTTCGGCACCAGGACCCTGGCCCTGATCTCGAAGATCGGCCTCGCCGCGGAACTGATCGGCATCGTCCTCGTGGGTCTCTACCTGCTGATCTTCGAACGGCACAACTCCGTCTCGATCTTCTTCCAGACCAGCAGCTCGAACCACGACAGCTACTTCATGGCCTTCATCGCCGCCTCACTCGTCGGCCTCTTCCTCTTCTACGGCTTCGAGGCGTGCGGCGAGATCGCGGAGGAGGTCCCCAACCCCTCCCGCAGCATCCCGCGGGCGATGCAGCTGACCGTGGCCGTCGGCGGACTGGCCGCCCTCCTCGCCTTCGTCGGCTACGCCCTCGCGGCTCCGGACCTCGCCTCGATCCTCTCGGGCAAGGACGCCAACCCGATCCCCTCGATCCTGCAGAGCTCGCTCGGCATCGTCGGCACCAAGCTGGTCCTCGCGGTCACCATCACATCCTTCATCGCCGGGGTGATGAGCCAGCAGGCCGCCGCGAGCCGGATCGTCTTCTCCTTCGCCCGCGACGACATGTTCCCGGGCTCCCGCGTCTTCTCGCAGATCACCCGCAGGCACCGCGTCCCCATGAACGCGCTGCTGGCCGTGAACGTCCTTCCGCTGCTGATCTTCGTCTTCGTCTACTACTCGCCCGACTCGCTGACCAAGATCGTGGCGTTCCAGATGCTCGCCGGATACGCGGCCTTCATGATGGTCGTACTCGCCGCGCTGCGGATGCGTCTGAAAGGCTGGCGCCCCGCCGGAGCCTGGACCCTCGGCCGCTGGGGCTTCGTCGTCAACGTGGCGGCCCTGGTCTACGGCGTGCTCGGGATGGTGCTGCTCGCCTGGCCCACCGGTGACTCCGCGACCCCGTTCGTGGACCGGTGGATCGCCCTCATCGGATTCCTCGTCGTCTCGGCCGTGGGCCTGGTGTATCTGCTGACCATGAAGCCCGAGCGCAAGTCCACCGCGCCGGAAGGCGACGCGATCGTGGTCGCCGAGCGGCTGCGCAGCCGCGCCGAAGCCCTGACCCGTACAACCCGAGGGAGCACCGCATGACCCGCGTTCTGTATCTGTACGGAGGCTGGCCGGGGCACAAGCCCTACCAGGTGGCCGAGGAATGGGCCCTGCCGATCTTCAAGAACCTCGGATACGACGTCGACGAGACCCACGACATCTTCTCCCTCGACGCCGACCTCACCGACTACGACCTCATCGCCCTCAACTGGAACAACGCCCTGCTGTCGGAGGGGCTGACGGCCGCTCAGGAGTCGAACCTGCTGGGGGCGGTGGAGAACGGCACCGGGATCGCCGCCTGGCACGGCGCCGCCGCCGCGTTCCGCACGAGCCTCAAGTACCACTGGCTGATCGGCGGCAGCTTCCTCGAACACCCCGCTGGCGAAGGCGTGAAGCACCCCTACGAGGTCACCGTCACGGACCCCGGCCACCCCATCACCGCCGGTGTGAAGGACTTCCGGGTCGCGTCGGAGCAGTACTACATGTCCGTCGACCCCAACAACCACGTCCTGGCCAAGACCACCTTCACCGGCGAACACCTGCCGTGGCTGGAGGGAAAGACGATCCCCCAGGCGTGGACCCGCACCTGGGGACGGGGCCGCGTCTTCTACAGCGCGGTCGGACACGACCTCGACGACCTCCAGAACCCGGACGTCACCCGCCTGTGCACCCAGGGCTTCGCCTGGGCCGCCCGCACCTCCGACTGAGCTGCCGCCGAAAGGAAACCCACCATGCCCGTCCTCACCGGAGGCCAGATCGTCGCGCGGACCCTGCGCAACTACGGGGTCGACGTCGTCGCCGGCATCCCCGGCCACGGCATCTGGTCACTGACCGACGCCTTCCTCGACGACGAGTCCAGGATCCCCTTCGTCCAGACCTTCCACGAGCAGAGCGCCGTCCACCTCGCCGACGGCTACTACCGCGTCACCGGCCGCCCGCAGGCCGCGGTGACCTCCATCGGCGCCGGCGCGAGCAACACCGTTATCGGCATGGGCACCGCGTTCACCGACTCCACCAGCGTCCTGGTCGTCACGGGCGGCCCGCCGACCCATATGCGCGGCCACGGACTCCTCCAGGAACTCGACCGCTACACGGCCAACGACTTCCCCAAGGTGGCCGAGGCCGTCAGCAAACGGCACTGGGTCGTCACCCGGGTCGAGGAGCTCCCCTTCGTCCTGCACCGCTGTTTCAACTCCATGCTGACCGGCCGCCCCGGCCCGGTGCACCTCGAAGTCCCCATGGACGTCCAGGCCGAGGCCGCCGACGTCGAGCTCCACGACCTGGAGCGGCGTATCCCGGTCGGCCGTCAGCACCCCGACCCGGAGGCCGTGGACCGTGCGGTCGACGTGCTGCGCGCGGCCACCCGGCCGGTCATCGTGGTCGGCGGCGGCGCGATCACCTCCGAGGCGTCCGACCAGGTCCTCGCGCTCGCCGAGCGGTGGCAGATCCCGGTCGTCACCACGTGGAACGGCAAGAGCGCCTTCCCCGAGGACCACGAGCTGTTCGCGGGCAGCGTCGGCCAGACCGGCACGATGACCGGCAACGCGATCGCGAGCTCCGCCGACGTCGTGATCTCGGTCGGCTGCCGCTTCACCGACTGGTCGGCCTCCAGCTACGCCAAGGGCATCAGCTTCTCCATCCCGCCCGCGAAGCTCATCCACATCGACATCGACCCGCACGAGATCGGCAAGAACTACCCGGCCGAGGTGGGCATCGTCGCCGACGCACAGCGCGCCGTGGCCGCCATCGTCGACTCGCTCCCCTCGAAGGGCGTCGACCGGTCCGAGTACCTGGCCGAACTCGCCACGCTGAAGCAGGACTGGGAGGAGAAGCTCGCCGGCCGCCGCGACAGCGACCGCTTCCCGTTCACGTCCCAACGCCCGCTGGGCGCCCTGCGCTCCGTCCTCCCGCGCGACGCGATCATCGTCGCCGGCTCGGGCAACACCCAGGGGGCGGTCAAGCAGACGTTCCCGGTCTACTCACCGCGCACCCACCTCACCTCCGGCGGCTTCTCCTCGATGGGCTGGGCGATCCCGGCCGCGGTCGGCGCCAAGCTCGCCCGCCCCGAGAGCCCTGTGGTGTGCGTCCTCGGCGACGGCGACTTCCTCATGACCGCCCAGGAGATCGCCCTGAGCGTCACCGCCGGCGCACCGGTGATCTTCGTCGTCCAGAACAACGCGGGCTACATGTCGATCCGCGGCGGCCAGCGCAAGCAGACCTCGCGCCACATCGGCACCGAGTTCTCCCACCCCGACGGCTCGCCGTACAGCCCCGACTTCGCTGCCATGGGCCGGGCCTTCGGGCTCGAGTCATGGAAGGTCAGCGACGCCGCGTCCTTGGAGCCGACCCTGCGCAAGGCCGTCCAGTCCGGCGCACCCGCCGTGATCGAGGTCCCCACGGACCGCGACGCCGCGGGCCCCTGGGTCCCCGGCTGGTGGGACTTCCCGATCCCGGCGTACATCACCGACGAGCGCCAGGACGAGTACGACCGCATCAGGGCCACGGAACAGCACCTCTGAGAACCGCGACCGCCCGTGCGGCAGAGACCCGGCCGCACGGGCGGCTGGCTCGTGTCATGTGAGGGAACCGACGTTCCTCGCCCCCTTCGAGTCCGCCGCACCCGCGTGTACAGTGACGACCGCCTTTGACCTGCACAAAGCAGGCAGGGAGCCGACTTCCAGGAGTCCACAGTGCTGCGCACCATGTTCAAATCGAAGATCCACCGCGCCACCGTCACCCAGGCCGACCTGCACTACGTGGGATCGGTGACCATCGACGCGGACCTGCTCGACGCCGCCGACCTGCTGCCCGGCGAACTCGTCCACATCGTCGACATCACCAACGGCGCCCGTCTGGAGACGTACGTCATCGAGGGCGAGCGCGGTTCGGGGGTGATCGGTATCAACGGGGCCGCCGCCCATCTCGTCCACCCCGGTGATCTGGTGATCATCATCAGTTACGCTCAGGTGACCGACGCCGAGGCGCGGGCACTGGAACCCCGGGTCGTGCACGTGGACCACGACAACCGCATCGTGGCCCTGGGCGCGGACCCCTCGGAGCCGGTGCCGGGCTCGGACCAGGAGCGCAGCCCGCAGGCCGTACCGGCCTGAGTCAGAGACGGCCGACACCAGGAGCGTGCCCATGAGCGACGACATCGAGATCCGCGACGACCGACCGGCCGGCCGCCTGGAGGCGATCGGCGGCGGCGAAGTCGTGGGCCACATCGAGTACTTCGTCCTCGAGACACCCGGGCGCGCCCTGGTCCCCGTCCACACGATCGTGGAACCGGCCCACGAGGGAAAGGGCATCGCGGGCTCCCTGGCCCGCGAGCTCTACACCATCGCCGCGCGCGAAGGCGTGGTCGTGGCACCCCTGTGCCCGTACGTCGTCAAGTGGGCCGAACGCCACCCCGACGAGGCCCCGGCCGCCGCCCCCGAACTGCTCCGTGCGGCGAAGGAGTGGCTGAAGGCCCACCCCGACCGCTTCTGACCCCGCCGTACGGGTGACTGCCCCGCCGCGGACCGGGTAGGCGGGGGAGAAGTCCAGAGCCGACGTCACACCTGGCTGGAGGACACGATGACCAACCCCCCGACCCCGTACCCCGACCCGGTACACCCGGACCCGACCCCGGGCCCCGCGCCGACACCGGGCCCGACTCCGGAACCACCGCAGCCCCCGGCCCCGACGCCACCGCCGGGCCCGGGCCCGGGTCCGACTCCGGACCCGTCACCGATCCCGCCGGGCCCCGAGCCGGTCCCGAACCCGGAGCCCGGCCCGCCGTTGAGCTGAGGAACGGCACTTGACGACGGTGGGCGGCTGAACGCCCCCAGGGGCGCGAGGAACTGCGCGATCAACCCCCACTCAGCCGCTCCCGCCGTACCGCCGAAACCGCCCCACCCCTCAGGCGGACACCTCGGACCGGTCCCCGCCCCACAACGTGTGGAACGACCCGTCCCGGTCGGTCCTCCGATACGTGTGCGCCCCGAAGAAGTCCCGCTGCCCCTGCGTGAGGGCCGCGGGCAACCGCTCCGCGCGCAGCGCGTCGTAGTACGCGAGCGCCGCCGAGAAGCCCGGCGTCGGTACCCCCTGGCGCGTCGCCGCGACGATCACTTCGCGCCAGTCGTCCTGCGCGTCGGCGATCTCCCGGGCGAACGTCTCGTCGGACAGCAGGCTCGGCAGGTCGGCGCGGGCGTCGTACGCGGCGCGGATGCGGTCGAGGAACGCGGCCCGGATGATGCAGCCGCCGCGCCAGATCGCGGAGACGGCACCGAGGTCGATGTTCCAGTCGTACTCCTCGCGCGCGGCCGCGATCTCGTGGAAGCCCTGCGTGTACGACACGATCTTCGAGGCGTACAGCGCCTGCTCGACCCGGTCGGCGAACGCGCCCGCCTCGGCCTCGCTCAGCGGCGTGGCCGAGGGCCCGGCGAGGCCTCGGGAGGCGTCTCGGAGGGCCGCGTGGCCGGACAGCGAGCGGGCGAAGACGGCCTCGGCGATGCCGGACACCGGGACACCGAGGTCGAGGGCGATCTGCACGGTCCAGCGGCCGGTGCCCTTCTGCTCGGCCTGGTCCACCACCACGTCCACGAAGGGCTTGCCGGTGGCCGCGTCCACGTGGGACAGCACCTCGGCGGTGATCTCGATCAGGTAGGAGTCGAGGCGGCCGGTGTTCCAGGTCCGGAAGATCTCCGCGATCTGCGCGGGCGAGTAGCCGGCGACATCGCGCAGCAGCTGGTACGCCTCACCGATGAGCTGCATGTCGGCGTACTCGATGCCGTTGTGCACCATCTTCACGAAGTGCCCGGCACCGTCGGCACCGACGTGCGTCACACAGGGCGCCCCGTCCTTCGCCTTCGCCGAGATCTTCTCCAGCATGGGGCCGAGGGAGTCGTACGACTCCTTGGAGCCGCCGGGCATGATGCTGGGCCCGTTGAGCGCGCCCTCCTCGCCGCCGGAGATGCCGGTGCCGACGAAGTGGATGCCCTTCTCGCGGAGTTCGCGCTCGCGGCGCCGGGTGTCGGCGAAGTGCGCGTTGCCACCGTCGATGATCATGTCGCCGGGCTCCAGGAGCGGGGCGAACTCCTGGATCACCGCGTCGGTCGGGTCGCCGGCCTTGACCATGATGACCAGCCGACGCGGCCGCTCCAGGGCGGCGACGAACTCCTTGGCGGTCTCGGCGGCGATGAAGTCGCCCTCGCTCCCGTGCTCCTCGACGAGGGCGTGCGTACGGGACGCCGTCCGGTTGTGCACCGCGACCGTATAGCCGTTGCGGGCGAAGTTGCGGGCGAGGTTACTGCCCATGACCGCGAGGCCCGTGACGCCGATCTGCGCTGTAGTGCTCATACCGTCTGCTCCCAAAGATCCAGTGGATCGCGTAGGTCGTTATCGGTGGTGCCGGTCGTGCTGGTTAGCAGCCTACGCAGATACGGATCGGGAGCCCTGTCGTGTTCAGCCGGAACCTTCGGCTAGAACATGCTGTCCGGGAGGACGACCGACCCGCTGGGCGGGAGGGGTTCCTCGCCGCGCAGGTGGAGGATCCTGCGGGCCAGCGCCTGGACCCGTCCCAGGTACTCCCTCGGTGTCATGGCGTCGCGGAAGTCGACGAGGTCCCGCTCGGCCACGGGCGGCGGGGGGACGACGTCACCCACCAGCACGGGGATCAGCTGCTGGCGTCCCGTCCGCTGGGCGGCCAGTTCGAACTCGTGCATGGTGTACTCCGACCGGCTCCAGGCCGTGCTCACCACCGCCACCACGGTGTCGGCGCCTCGCAGACCGGCATCCAGCCGCGACGGCCAGTGGTCGCCCGCCTGCACCTCCCACGCGTCCACGAACACGGTGAGACCGAGCCGTTTGAGGTTCTCCGCCAGCGCCAGCGTCCAGTTCTCGTCCGCGTGGGCGTAGGACAGATAGACGTCGTAGCCGCCGCCCCGGGAAGTGTGCGGCCGCAGGCTGCGGGACTCCTGCCGAAGGCGCGCGGCGATGGCGCGGGCGGCTTGCGACAGGGTGCCGTCCTCCAGGTTGAACGCCTGCAAGGACTGGGCGAGGCGCGGCAGTTGGCGAATGGCCGCCGACGAGGTGACCACGGGCAGGGTGAGCCGCTCGGTGGCCGCGTTGACGGAGCGCCGCAGGAAGAGGCTGGTGTCGTGGTTCTGGGTCGGGTCCTCGCCCCCCTCGTCCACGATCATGACGAGGTGACGGCACCGGTCGACGAACTCCGCGCGGTGCTCGGGGTTCTCGCCCGCGACCCAGCTCGTCACCCCGTTCTCCAGGAACAGCTGCTGCAACTGCCGCGCCAGTCGGTACTGCGCCACGGAGTGGCTGATGAACACGTCGACCTCGAAGTCCCGCCGCGCGGCCTGCTCGGCGCCCTCCACATAGGAGTCGCGGTTCTCGATCAGAAGGCCCACGTCCTCCAGCCGGCGCGCCAGCAGCGCGGCGAGGCTCGCGATGCTGTAGGTGACCTGCTCGGCGTTGCGAGGGCTCTCGCTGAGCGCGGGCAGCAGCTCACCGAAGGACCAGACGGGGAAGTAGGGGATCGTCACCCGCTGGAGCAGTTCCCCGGGGGAGCTGCCGCGCGGCGCCCAGTCCCGCAGCCGTGGCTCCATCCGGCGGGCCAGTTCGCGCCGCCACCTCTCCCCCTCCTTGTACTCGGGCTGCGCGTCGAACCGGCTCAGCAGCGGCACGGTCAGCAGCCGGGGGCGGTCGTACGGCAGCCCGTCCCGCGCCTTCATGGCACGGTCGACGATCTCCAGCACCCCGTCCACGTTCTGGTCGTTCGCCGTGTAGGCGAAGACCAGGACATCGGGGACCTGCGCGGTGCAGATGCCGCCGGAGTCGGTGATGCCGGTGCGGCTGTCGACCAGGACGAGGTCGTACTCCCGCATCCACTCCTCGCGCCACGTCTCCAGCGTCGCGCCGAAGTCGTACTTCTCGTACAACGCCTCCCAGTCGACCTGTTGGAGCCGCGAGATGTACGAGTCGTCGCCCTTCCGGCCCGCCGCGATCAGATCCAGGCGCGCGCCCTCCGGGAGCCGCACCGAGGTGCGGTGCCGCAGGGCGGTCGCGTGGGCCGTTTCCGGTGTTGTGCGGGCCTCTTCGATCATCTCCAGCAGGCCCGCCCGGGGCGGCTCGGCCAGATGCTCGTCGAAGTAGTACGACAGCCCGGGCGCTTCCAGGTCCCAGTCCACGCACAGCACGCGATAGCCCCAACGCGCCAGCACCACCGCCGTGTTGGCGAGCGCGAAGCTGCGGCCCACTCCACCCTTGTAGGAGTAGAACGTCACGATCTGTCCGGTGTTCATCACGCTCCAAAGCGGGGGAGTCGGCCGCGGACGGGCGTGTCGGGCAGCGGAGGTCTCAGGGCCGGCCAGTCGGCGCGCCACTCGGGAACCTCCCGCAGGCGGACGGCGATGAGCTCCGCGAGACGCTGCACCTCCTGATGGAAGTACGGATACGCCTCGGAATCCTGGTACTTGGGGTAGGGCACGTTGTAGTTCTTGAATTGCTTGTGGAGTTGGCGCCGCTGCACCTCGGCCGGGAAACTCGTGCCGTCCGCGAAGACCACCGGGAAGATCAGTCCGCTGTCGTTCGCCCGTTCCTCCCGCTTCTCCATCGTCGCCCATTCCGCCGTGCACCAGGGCGAGCGGAAATAGGGCGCGGACAGCACCGGAACGAGCAGCTTGCTCCTGCCGAGCGAGTGCGCGAGCTGGTCGGGCCACGGCTTGCCGATGTGCTCGTCCAGCTGACGGTCGATGAATATCTCGGCCTTGCCGATCTCGTCCTCGAGGCAGCGTTTGAGGGCCGGATAGAAGTGGTTCCAGACCCACTCGCAGACGTTCCCCGCACTTCTGCTGTAGCTGACGAACACGTCGAACTCGTACTCCACCGCCGCCCCGTTCACCTGCGCAGTCCCCCGGACGGGACGGAGTGTAGTCGCCGGGGCGGCTCTCAACGCCCCTTTGCGGGAACGGTATTCGGCAAGAGGCGGCCGATTGCCGTCTTGTCATGGCCTGTTCGGGGCGCTTACTTTTGGCCCTCCTGACGTACGTCGTAGGGGGAGCTCCATGGCCGTACGCGGCCGGCACCGCCGGTATCAGCCGAACAGGATCAACCGCGCCTCGCTCACCGTCACGGCGGGCGGCGCCGGAATGGCGATCCCGCTCATCGGCGCCGGCACCGCCCAGGCGGCCGACGTGGACACCTGGAACAAGGTCGCCGCGTGCGAGTCGAGCAACAACTGGAGCATCAACACCGGCAACGGCTATTACGGCGGCCTCCAGTTCACCCAGTCCACCTGGGAGGCCTTCGGCGGCACCCGGTACGCGCCGCGCGCCGATCTCGCCACCAAGGACCAGCAGATCGCCGTGGCCGAGAAGGTGCTCGACGGACAGGGGCCCGGCGCCTGGCCGACGTGCTCGGTGCGGGCCGGGCTCACCCGGGGCGGGGACACCCCCGACGTCCACCCGGCCGGGGGCACCAAGGCCGCCGTGCCGGACGTGCAGCCGCAGACCACGCCCCAGTCCAGGGCCGGTTCCGCCGAGATGTACACCGTGGTCCACGGCGACACCCTCTCCGGCATCGCCGACCGGGAGGACGTCAAGGGCGGCTGGCGCGGCCTGTACGCCGCCAACCGGAAGACCATCGGCGCCGATCCGGACCTCATCCTGCCGGGGCAGCGGCTCAGCCTGCGCGGCAAGGCGGCCACGGTCACGACCCAGACGTCCACCAAGCCGGCCACCGAGAAGAAGAAGTCGAAGGAGACCGAGGAAACCGGTCACACCCTCGTCGCCCCGGTCGACGCCCCCACCGGCACCCCGTACCACAAGGCCGGTTCCGCCTGGTCGAAGGGCTATCACACCGGCGTCGACTTCGCCGTCCCCACGGGCACCTCCGTGAAGGCGGTCGCCGCCGGGCGGGTGGTCGCCTCCGGGTGGGCCGGGTCGTTCGGGTACCAGGTGGTGATCCGGCACTCCGACGGCCGCTACACCCAGTACGCCCACCTCTCCGCGATCTCGGTGAAGACCGGGCAGAGCGTGAGCGCCGGCCAGCGCATCGGGCGCTCGGGGTCCACGGGCAACAGCACGGGCCCGCATCTGCACTTCGAGGTGCGGACGGGGCCCGGCTTCGGTACCGATGTCGACCCGGTCGCCTATCTCCGGGCCGGAGGGGTCAGGGTCTGATCCAGGGACCAGGAGGCCTGCCCCCTCAGGATTTGACCCTCATGCGGTGTCGGTCGAGGACTGGCATCGGGATGTAGGAGGCGCCGTAGAGCGGGCCGACGTAGAAGATCGGGCGCTCCTCGGTGTCCAGGGCTTCGGCGTCGTCCTGCTGGGGTGCCGGTACGAGGACGTCCTCCAGGGCCGCCTCGGCCGTCGCGACGAGGACGTCCTCCCGTACCGCAGAGTCGGCCGCTGCCACCAGTACGTCCTCGCGTACCGCCGAGTCGGCCGCCGCCACCAGGACCTCTTCGCGGGCCTGCCCGGGCAGGGCCGCGAGCAGCTCCGCGGCCGAGGCGGGCACCTGCACCCGCAGCTCGTCCTCCTGCGGGTCCCGCACCGGCTCCGGGTCGCCGGACTGCGCCGGCAGCCGCACCGGCTCCTGCGGCGCGGACTCGGTGCGAGCGATCCGCTCCGAGGTGAGGAGGATCAGGCCGCCCGCCGCCACCACACCGCAGCTCAGGGCGAGCGCGGTGCCCGTGGTGCCGTAGCGGAAGGTCTCGCCGAACATCGTGATGCCGACGACGGCCGCGACCACCGGGTTCACGACGGTCAGCGTGGCCAGCGGGGCCGCGAGGCCGGCGCCCCGGTAGGAGGCCTGGGAGAGCAGCATGCCGGCCGTGGCCAGGACACCGATCACGGCGAGGGAGGGCACGTCGGCCGCCGAGACGCCGCCGGTCCAGTCGACCGCGACGGTCTTGGTGAACACCGAGGACATACCGAACGCGATACCGGACGCGGTGGCGAGCAGGATGCTGCGCACCGCCGGGTGCCGGTGGGCCGCCCGGCCCGCGATCATCAGGGCGACGACCGCGATGCCGGTGACCGTCGCGACGGCCACCCGCTGGGCGGTGTCGAGGGACTGCGCGTCGGACGCGCCGACCAGGGAGAGCAGGCCGGCGAGGCCGACGGTCGCCATGATCGCGCCGCGCCACGCGGTCGCCCCGGCCTTGCGGCCGACGAACAGCGCGGCCATGGGCAGGGCGAACACGATGGTCAGGGCGCCGAGGGGCTGGACCAGGCTGAGGGGGCCGAACGCCAGCGCCACCACGTGCAGCAGTCCGCCGAGGCCGTTCAGCGCGACCGCCGCCCACCAGCTGGGCCGGCGCAGCGGCGCGAACTGCTGCTCGGGGGAGGACACCGCGACCTGCTCCTGGACGATCGCCCCGCCGGCGTAGGCGACGGCAGAGACGAGCGACAGGACGACGGACAACGCGAGGGCGCTCATCAGCAGCTCCTCTGCGTGAAGCAGGGGTGGGTACCCCGGCGCGGCGAACGGTCGGCTTCCATGTCCAACACGATGCCGTGAAAAGACATTCCCGTCGTCGTACCTGAGCAGGCAATGGGTCCTACTGCCGATGGAGTACTACGGAGGGTCAGTCCTCCCCAGGGTGGGTGACACTGCCCCGCGCCCCCCTGATGCCGCCCCCTAGGGGCCTTGGTACTACTGCTCTTCGTGGACCTCGACGCCGATCTCGCCGCGCTCCGCCCGCTCGGCGGCTTCTTCCTACTACGCACGGGTGCGCCGCCGCGTTCAACGCTGCCCACGCTCGCACGGGCGTACGACATCGAAAAGTCGGACGTTTGCGGAGAATCCGTGACTTTTCGTGTCCGGAAGGTGGCCGATTCTCTTCGGGCGCCGGAGTTGCGGATCGCCGCCTCGATCGCCCAGCAGGGCCTCGCCGCCCGCCTCTGGTCCGCGGCCCTGGGCTGCGCCGTGCTCTACGGCCACGTCCCCGACCTCGACGCCCGTCTGCTGCGCTGGGACGCCGACGGCAGCGCCCCCGACGATCTGTGGCTCACCGAGGTGCACGCCCTGCCCGGCGACGCGGGAACCCTCGCCGCGGTCGTACTCGAAGGGCATCTGGAGCCGCTGGCGGCGGCGCTGCGCGTCCACCACCGCCTCGCCCCCGGCCTCCTGCGCGGCAACGCCGCCTCCGCGCTCGCCGGAGCCGCCCGGCAGCTGTCCGGCTGGGCCCGCGCGCACGGCCGTACCGAGGTGGCCGCCCGCACCCGCGCCCTCACCACGGAACTCCTCGCCCACCCCCTCCTCGCCGGCACCGGCACCCTCACCGGCACCGCCTTCCGGCGCCGCAGCTGCTGCCTCTACTACCGCGTCCCCGGCGGAGGCGTGTGCGGCGACTGTTGCTTCACACGACCCCCGCGGTCTTCCCCGCGCGCCGCATCTGGGTGACCATGAAGGGCAACCAGCCGCTGAGAACAGGGGGTTCCGGGTGCGAGTGGGACTGCTGACCCGGGAGTACCCGCCGGACGTGTACGGCGGCGCGGGCGTCCATGTCGAGTTCCTCGCCCGGGAGTTGGCCGCCCTGGTCGACGTCGAGGTGCACTGCTGGGGCGAGGGCCGCGGAGTGGGCGTGGTCCGCCACCGCCCCTGGTCCGTGCTCGACACCGCCAACGACGCGCTGCGCACCTTCTCCGTGGACCTCGCGATGACCGCGGGGCTGGAGGGGCGCGAACTCGTGCACTCCCACACCTGGTACGCCAACCTCGCCGGCCACCTCGGCAAGCTCCTGTACGGCATCCCGCACGTGATGACCGCCCACTCCCTGGAGCCGCTGCGCCCCTGGAAGGCCGAGCAACTCGGCGGCGGATACGCCCTGTCGAGCTGGGCCGAGCGCACCGCGATCGAGTCCGCCGACGCGGTGATCGCCGTGTCGGGAGCCATGCGCGAGGACATCCTCGCCTGCTACCCGACCCTCGACCCGGCCCGGGTGCACATCGTGCACAACGGCATCGACACCACCCTCTACCGCCCCGACCACGGCACCGAGGCCCTCACCCGCGTCGGCCTCGACCCCGACCGGCCCTTCGTGCTCTTCGTCGGCCGCATCACCCGCCAGAAGGGCGTCCCCCATCTGCTGCGCGCGGTACGGGACATCGACCCCGCCGCCCAGGTCGTGCTGTGTGCCGGAGCGCCGGACACCCCGGAGATCGACCGTGAATTCCGGGAGCTGTACGAGGAGTTGAGCCGGGTCCGCGAGGGCGTGCACTGGATCCCGCAGATGCTGCCGCGCCCGGACGTGATCCAACTCCTCACGCACGCGGCCGTGTTCGTCTGTCCCTCGGTGTACGAACCCCTCGGCATCGTCAACCTCGAGGCCATGGCGTGCGGAACTCCCGTGGTGGCCTCGCGGGTCGGCGGCATCCCGGAGGTCGTCGACGACGGCAAGACCGGGCTGCTCGTCCCGGTCGACGACGACTTCGAGCCCGCCCTCGCCCGCGCGCTGGACTCGATTCTCGGTGATCCGGAGGGCGCCCGGCGGATGGGCGAGGCCGGACGGGAGCGCGCGGTCGGGGAGTTCGGCTGGGACGCGGTCGCCCGGCGGACGGTGGGGCTCTACGAGGAGATCCTCAAACAGGCGTAGTGCGCCCCGGGCAGGGGCAGGCATGGGTCACAACCAGGGTGAGGGGAGCGACCATGCGTCGTGGCGGACCTTCGGTGCTCGGGATCGTACTGGCGGGCGGAGAGGGCAAGCGCCTGATGCCCCTGACCGGGGACCGCGCGAAACCCGCGGTCACCTTCGGCGGAACGTATCGCTTGGTGGACTTCGTCCTGTCCAACCTCGTCAACGGAGACATCCTGCGCATCTGCGTGCTGACGCAGTACAAGTCGCACTCGCTCGACCGGCACATCACCACGACCTGGCGGATGTCCAGCCTGCTCGGCAACTACGTCACCCCCGTCCCGGCCCAGCAGCGGCTCGGCCCCCGCTGGTACCTGGGCAGCGCGGACGCGATCCTGCAGTCCCTCAACCTCGTCTACGACGAACGGCCCGAGTATGTCGCGGTGTTCGGCGCCGACCACGTGTACCGCATGGACCCGCGCCAGATGCTCGCCCAGCACATCGAGGGCGGCGCGGGCGTGACGGTGGCCGGGATACGCGTTCCGCGCTCGGAGTCCTCGCAGTTCGGGGTGATCACCCCCGGCTCGGATGGGCTCACGGTGGACCGCTTCCTGGAGAAGCCCGCCGACCCGCCCGGTCTCGCCGACGACCCGGAGTGCGTGTTCGCCTCCATGGGCAACTACATCTTCACCACCAAGGCCCTGATAGAGGCCCTCCAGCGGGACGCCGAGGACGAGCGCTCCGTGCACGACATGGGCGGCTCTATCCTGCCCCAGCTCACCGAGCGCGGCGAGGCCCAGCTGTACGACTTCAGCGCCAACCACGTCCCCGGCGAGACCAACCGCGACCGCGGCTACTGGCGGGACGTCGGCACCCTGGACGCGTACTACGACGCCCACATGGACCTCATCGCCGAGCGCCCCGCCTTCAACCTCTACAACCGGCAGTGGCCCATCTACACCCACTCCGGCCAGCTGTCCCCGGCCCGCTTCAACGCCGGCGGCATGGCGAGCGAGTCCATCATCAGCGCGGGCTGCCTCATCCGGGGGCAGGTCACCCGGTCGGTGCTGTCGCCGGGGGTGGTGGTCGACCCGGGGGCGGTCGTGCAGGGGTCGGTGCTGCACGACAACGTCAAGATCGGGCGGGGCGCGGTGGTGCGCGGCGCGGTCCTCGACAAGAACGTGGAGGTGCCACCGGGTGCCACGATCGGGGTGAACCCGGAGCGCGACGCCGAGCTCTACACGGTCTCCAAGGGCGGGGTGATCGCACTCGGGAAGGGCCAGCAGGTGTCCTGAACTCCGCCTCCGGTGCACCAGTGAACCCTGGGGTACGGAAGGCTGGACTTAATCTGCTGTTAACTGTGCGTAGCTTGATCGTACTTGACCGTAATCGCCCGAGGGCGGTTGACTGCTTGCTCACCCGTCGTCGACGCGAGGCAAGCCATTGACTTCTGACCTGCTCGCCCCTCTCGACCTGGCGTTCTGGAACATCGAGTCCGCCGAACACCCGATGCACCTGGGCGCCCTCGGCGTCTTCTCGGCGCACTCGCCCACCGCGGGCGCCCACGCGGCCGACCTGCTCGCGGCCCGGGCCGCCGCGGTGCCCGGCCTGCGGATGCGCATCCGGGACGTCTGGCAGCCGCTGTCCTTCGGAGGGGCGACGCGCGAGCCCGCCCCCGACTTCGACCCCCTGGACCACGTCCGGCTGCACGCGCCCACCGCCGACTTCCACGCCGACGCCGGCCGGCTCATGGAACGCCCGCTGGAACGCGGCCGGCCGCCGTGGGAGGCGCATGTCCTGCCGGGGGAGGACGGCGTCTCCTTCGCCGTGCTCTTCAAGTTCCACCACGCCCTGGCCGACGGTCTGCGTGCCCTGACGCTGGCGGCGGCGATCCTGGACCCGATGGACCTGCCGGCCCGCAAGCCGCGCCCCGAGGAGCCGTCGAAGGGCTTCTTCCCGGACGTGCGCAAGCTGCCCGGGCTGGTCCGCGGCGCCGTCTCGGACGTGGGCCGGGCGCTGGACATCGGGGCGTCCGTCGCGCTCTCCACGGTCGGCGTGCGCTCGTCCGCCGCCCTCACCGCCGAGCCCAGCGGCACCCGTCGTACCGCCGGCGTGGTCATCGACCTCGACGACGTCCACCGCGTCCGCAAGGCCCAGGGCGGCACCGTCAACGACGTCCTCATCGCGGTCGTCGCGGGCGCCCTGCGCCGGTGGCTCGACGAGCGCGGCGACGGCAGCGACGGCGTCGCCCCCCGCGCCCTCATCCCCGTCTCCAAGCGCCGCCCGCGCACCGCCCACCCACAGGGCAACCGGCTCTCCGGCTACCTGATACGGCTCCCGGTCGACGACCCCGACCCGCTCGCCCGCCTCGACACGGTCCGCACGGCCATGGACCGCAACAAGGACGCCGGACCCAACCGGGGCGCCGGTGCCGTCGCCCTGCTCGCCGACCACGTCCCCGCGCTCGGCCACCGGCTCGGCGGGCCCCTGGTCAGCCAGGCCGCCCGGCTCTGGTTCGACATCCTCGTCACCAGCGTGCCCCTGCCCAGCCTCGGCCTGAAGCTCGGCGGCAACCCGGTCACCCACGTCTTCCCGTTCGCCCCGCTGGCCCGCGGCCAGTCCCTCGCGATCGCCGTCTCGACGTACCGCGGCCATGTCCACTACGGCCTCGTCGCCGACGCGGAAGCCGTGCCGGACCTGGACGTCCTGGCCAGGGCCCTCACCGAGGAGGTGGAGACGCTCATCACCGCCTGCGAGGCTTGACCCTGCCGTTTTTTGGAGGACCGGCCCGGCGCTCCGTAGAATTCCCCGTTCGAAAGCGGACGCGGTCGGAGCGCCGCACGGGGCAGCAGGGAACGGCAGCGCGATGACGGTGACAGAGGACGGCTCGGCGATCACGGACGAGGCCGTGGACGAGGTCGTGTACGGCCCCGGGATCGACCCCGAGCGGCTGGCCGTCTGCCTCAGCGTGCTCGACGAGCTCGACAAGCTGGAGGTCGACCACCCCGACGCGATCGCCGTGCGCCGGGCCACCGCCGGCATCTACCGCACCGTCAAGCAGCGCCGCCGCCAGGAGCGCCGGGCCGCCAAGACCGCCCACGACAAGGCGGTCACCGAGGCCACCGCGACCGGCTCCGCCCAGCGCATCGACGACGAGACCGAGGGCATCCTGCCGTCGTCGATCACCGAGGAGGGCCGGATCGCGGGGATACTCCAGCGCCCCCGCTCCTGCTACACCTGCAAGACCCGGTACGTGGAAGTCGACTACTTCTACCACCAGCTCTGTCCGGACTGCGCCGCCCTGAACCGCGCCAAGCGGGACGTCCGCGCCGACCTCACCGGCAAGCGCGCCCTGCTCACCGGCGGCCGCGCCAAGATCGGCATGTACATCGCGCTCAGGCTGCTGCGCGACGGCGCCCACACCACCATCACCACGCGCTTCCCCAAGGACGCCATCCGCCGCTTCAAGGCCATGGACGACTCCGGGGACTGGATGCACCGCCTGGAAGTCGTCGGCATCGACCTGCGCGACCCGGCCCAGGCCGTCGCCCTCGCCGACCAGGTCGCCGAGGCCGGTCCGCTCGACATCCTCGTCAACAACGCGACCCAGACGGTACGGCGGCTGCCCTCGGCGTACGCCGCCCTGGTCGACGGCGAGAGCGCCCCGCTGCCCGCCGGCGAGCTGCCCGCCCACCACGTCATCGGCGCCTTCGGCTCCGGCGCCGTCGACGGCCTCGCGTCCCTGCCCGCCGGGATCTCCGGCATCGACGCCCAGCAGGTCGCCGACCTCGCGCTCGTCGCGGGCAACGCCAGCGTCGCCAAGCACCTCGACGGCACCGCGATCGACGCCGGCGGCCTCGTCCCCGACGTCGTCGACACCAACACCTGGGTGCAGACCATCGAGCAGATCTCCCCGGTGGAGCTCCTCGAGACCCAGCTGTGCAACTACACGGCGCCGTTCATCCTGATCAGCAAGCTCCGCCCGAGCATGGCCGAGGCCGCGAAGAAGGCGGCGAGCGGACGGGCCTACGTCGTCAACGTCTCCGCCATGGAGGGCGTCTTCGGCCGCGGCTACAAGGGCGCCGGCCACCCCAACACCAACGCCGCCAAGGCCGCCATGAACATGGTCACGCGGACCAGCGGCCAGGAGATGTTCCAGACCGACGGCATCCTCATGACGTCCGTCGACACCGGCTGGATCACCGACGAGCGTCCCCACTTCGACAAGCTGCGCCTCGCCGAGGAGGGCTTCCACGCCCCGCTCGACCTGGTCGACGGCGCGGCCCGGGTCTACGATCCGATTGTGCGCGGTGAGCAGGGCGAGGACCTGTACGGCGTCTTCCTCAAGGACTACGCGCCCGGGAAGTGGTGACGCGCCGGCCGTGACGTGTCACGCGGCGCCCGAAGGGAACCCGGACCCTGGTGACTACCGCGCCAGGAGTGAGTCATGGCCAGTTCGCACAACATCGATCCGCGCGCTCTCGGTGACCCGCGCAACCACTACCCCACCGACGAGGAGTTCTACGCGAGCGACCGCCCGGCCCATGCCGTCCTTCCCGAGGACCGGCCCCGCGGCGGCGCCCACGACCCTTACAAACACCCCTGGACCTGGGGCACGATCGCGCTCGTCGCGTTCATCGTGCTGATCGTCCTCATGGGGATCGCGCTCTTCCCGTAAAGAGTCGCTTCTTCAGGACTGCGGCGGCGCGTACGACCGCAGTCGGTCATGGACGGCGTACCCGCCCGGGTGCGCCGCCCTGACCCGCGTCCCGCCGTCCACCAGCAGATCCGCTCCGGTGATCCACTCGGCCGCGTCGGAGGCCAGCCACATGACGGCCCGCGCCACGTCCGCGGGCTCCCCGATCCGCCCGAGCGGCAGCCCCGCGGCGACCTCCGCCTCGCCCGGCTCCCACACGAAACGGGCCATCTCCGTGCGGACGAGTCCGGGCGAGACGGAGTTGACGCGGACGCGAGGGGCCAGTTCCCCCGCGAGCTGCCGCGTCAGATGGAGCAGGGCCGCCTTGCTGGTGCCGTAGGCGCCGATGTGCGGTCCGACATGGGTGGCGCCCTCCGTGCAGACGTTGATCACCGAGCCGCCGTGCTCCCGCATCCACGCCCGCCACGCGCACTGCACCAGCCGCAGCGGCGCCTCGACGTTGACGGCGAACGCCGTGCGCCAGGCGTCCGGGTCGGCGTCCATCAGCGGGCCGTACGGCTGGTTGGTCGCCGCGTTGTTGACGACGACGTCGATCCGCCCGAACGCGGCCAGGGCGAGCGCGGTCACCTCCGACAGATGAGCGGGGTCGGCCACGCTGCCCGCCACCCCGACGCCGCCCAGCTCGGCGGCGGTCCGCCGGACGTCCGCCGGGTCCCGCGCCGTCACGCACACCAGCGCCCCGGCCTCGGCCAGCTGCCGGGCGACCTCGCGCCCGATCCCACGCGTCCCACCGGTGACGACGGCGGCCTTCCCGTCCAGTCCGTACGACGACGTCATCGGCGAACCGTCTCATGACGGGCCGTCAGATGACAGGGGAGCCGACGGACGTGTAGGCCGAACGGGTGAGCTCGTCGGCAGGGTATTTCTGGGCAAATGCCTGCATAAACGAGCCAATCAACACGGGGGACTTGTGATGGTTACCCCAAGTTTTCAGCCCCATAGAGCGGGCCCCCGCTCATTTGGTTAACCTGTAGCGGACGGACAGCAGTACGGGGTCCCACCCACACCCACGGTCCGTCCTGGGGCAAGCCGGTCACCACGGCCTGTACTCACCAGAGTTACCGGCGCCACCGCGTCCGAACTGATTTCGACTCAGACCCGAGCGGGCGTCCGGCGCCAGGCCGCATCCTGGCTGGTACGCCCCGAGGGTGACCCGACACATAAGGAGTGCGCGGTGACACCGGAGAAGACGAATCGCGAGCAACGCCCCAAGGAACGTCCGGAGCGCGCCGGCCGCAGGCCCGGCCAGCTCGGCAGCCTCGACGTGTGGGCGCGCTCCGCCCCCATCCGCCTCGCGGGCTACGAGGACGACCTCGCCGAGCCCCACATCCTGCCCAGCGTGGACTGACGAGGTCAGTCCCCTTCGCGATCGCCGACGGCATGGGCGTGCGACACTCACGCCCATGCCGATCAGAGGAACCGCGGCCGGTCACCGGCCGCGGACGCGACACGAGGCGCCGTAGATGGCGCCGATACCGCCGCCGCTGACCGAGGCCGAGGTGGCCGACGCCGAACGGGAACTGGGCGTCGCCTTTCCGGCCGAGTACTGCGCGTACCTGCGGGGTGTGAGCGCGGGCGGGGCCGTCTCCCGGCTGGCGCTGACCGAGCGCGGGTGGGCGTGGGAGAACAACGAGGCCCTCGCGCCGGAGTCGCTCGCGCTGCCCTTCCCGCACCCCGACTCCTACGCCGCCGAGGACTACGCGCTGGTCGACCGTGAGCCGCGCGCCGAGGACTTCGCCGATCAGCACGCCTACGCGGACGCCTGGCGGAACTGGGACGAAGAGTGCGGGGCGTTCGAGGATCGCAAGACGGCCGGTGCGATCGTCGCCCAGGAGCACGGCTGCGGCTTCGCCACTTTCCTGGCCCTGACCGGCCCGCTCGCCGGCACCCTGTGGTGGGACGGGCGGGCCACCTGCGGCCTGATCGTGCCGCTCTCCCTCGACCGGCTTCCGGGCACGCCGCCGATCACCTTCGCCGCATGGCTGGGCCGCAACTCCTGGGATCTGCTGCCAGCCGGGTGGGGCTGACCGGCCTCAGTCAAGTGGTGCCGTCCGCTGCCACGGGTGCAGTTTCTCCAGTTGCTCCGCCGTTTCCAGCAGGGCCGCCTCCGAGCCCGGGCGGCCGACCAGTTGTACGGCGGTGGGGGCGCCGGACGGCAGTGTGCCGAACGGGACCGCCATCGCGGGCCAGCCGGTGAGGTTCCACGGCGGGGTCATGGGCGAGTAGTTGGTGTTGGCGAGGATGTTGCGGAGCCAGCCGCGCTCGTGCCAGGGCGCCGACGCGGGGGAGCGGCGGGCCAGGGCCGGGGTGAGCAGGATGTCGTACTCCTCGAAGAACGGCTCCAGGCGGCGGCGGAGTTCCTCGCGGGCCTTGCCGGTGCCGACCCCTTTCACGAAGCGGCGGCCGACCGCGGCGTGCACCCGGGTGCGCCGGGTCAGCAGGGCGGGGTCCAGGCCCTGAGCGTCCTCCGAGGTGCCCGCCGTCCAGTGGGCGAGCGAGGTGAGGCTCAGCGACATCGGGTACGACGGGTCGGCGCGGCGCACCTGGTGGCCGGCCTTCATCAGCACCTCGGCGGCGTCCCGGACCGCGGCCTTGTAGGGCGCGGTGATCGCGATGCCGGCGAGCGGGCTGCGCAAGGAGACGGCGACCTTGCGCATCCCGGACTCGGGTGGCCGTACGAACTCCGCGTCGGCCAGGATGCCCAGCATCATCCGCGCGTCCTCGACCGTTGTCGCCAGGGGGCCGTTCTCGGACATGCCGAACCAGTCGCCGTCGCTGACGCGCGCCGGGACCACGCCGTGGCCCGGTTTGATGGTGACGAGGCCGCAGTTGGCGGCCGGGATGCGCAGCGAGCCCATGCCGTCGTTGCCGAGGGCGATCGGGACCAGGCCGGCGGCGACCGCGGCCGCGCTGCCGCCGGAGGAGCCGCCCGCCGTGCGCGAGGTGTCCCACGGGTTGCGGGCGGTGCCGTGGACGCCCTCGGTCGTACCGAAGACGCACAGCTCGGGCACGTTCGTCAGGCCCACGACCACCGCGCCCGCGGCACGCAGCCGGGCGACCGTCACATGATCCTCCGTCGACGGCGTGTCGGGCGTGGCCGCCGAGCCGACGCGCTTGGACTCGCCGCGCACCGCGAGGTTGTCCTTGACGGCCACCGGCACCCCGGCGAGGGGCAGTTCGGCCAGGTCGGCACGGGCACCCACCTCGTCGGCCTCGGCGAGCGCCGCCTCGGCCCGTACCGTCCGGAAGGCGCCGACCCGGCCGTCGAGCCGCTCGATCCGGGCGAGGTGCTCGGCCACCACCTCGCGGGGCGTCGCCCGCTTCTCCCGCACGGCGGCGGCGATCTCTGCGGCGGTCCGGCCGGTCCAGCTGGTCACGGGTCTCTCCTCGTACTGGCCAGTATGTAGGGAGAACTGTGCCCCGGCTCGGTCGCGGAGTCGAGAGGGCGGCGCTCTTGGACAATCGCGCCGGTGTTGTTGGACTTTTCGCGCGACGGCTCCCGAAGACACGCAGGTCATCCGATCAATGGCTCAACTTGGCTGATTTCCAGTCCCATTGACAGCTCTTGAGGCCCGTCCAATGATCAGCCATCCGATGAATTGGAGTGGCGTGTGAGTACGTTTCCCAGACGCCGGTTCGTGGGTGTCGCCGCGGCCCTGGCCCTGCTCCTGTCGCCCGTCCCGGCCCTCGCCCGGCAGCAGGCCGAGGAGCCGCCCGTCACCGTCCCGGCCCTCACCGACTGGACTCCGGAGTCCGGAAGTTACGGCTTCGGGCCCGGCGCCCGGCTCGTCGCGGACACCCCCGCCGAGATCCGTGTCGCCGACACCCTCGCCGACGATCTGCGGGCGGCCGGGCACGGCACCGTATCGGTGGTCGGCGGCACCGCCCGCACCGGGGACATCGTTGTCGACATCCAGCCGGCCAGGAAGTCGCTCGGCGCCGAGGGGTACGAACTCCGCGCCGGCAAGCGGCTGTCAGTGACCGGCGCGACCGAGACCGGTGCCTTCTACGGCACCCGCACCCTGCTGCAACTCCTCGCGCAGGGCGACCGAGTCCCCGCCGGACGGACCGTCGACGTACCGCGCTACAAGGAGCGGGGCGTCGGCGTCTGCGCCTGCTACATCCACGTCTCCCTGCCCTGGCTGGAGAACCTCGTCCGTGAGATGGCGTACCACAAGCTCAACCAGCTGCTCCTGGAGCTGAAGGTGAAGAGCGACGCCCACCCCGAGGCCAACACCTGGGGCTACTACACCAAGGACGAGATACGCCGGCTCGTCGCCCTCGGCGAGAAGTACCACGTCGAGATCGTCCCGGAGATCAACTCCCCGGGCCACATGGACCCGTGGATCGAGAACCGCCCGGACCTCCAGCTCACCGACTCCGACGGCGCCAAGCAACCCTCGCGACTCGACATCACCCAGCCCGCCGCCTTCGACTACTACACGAGCCTCATCGATGAGTACGCGCAGGTCTTCAAGGCGCCGGCCTGGCACATGGGCGCCGACGAGTACATGCTCGGCTCCGACTTCGCGAAGTACCCGCAGATCCTCAAGTACGCCCAGGACAAGTACGGTTCCGGCGCCACCCCGCAGGACGCCTTCATCGACTTCGTCAACCGCGTCCACGCCTACGCGGCCGACAAGGGCAAGAAGCTGCGCATCTGGAACGACGGGCTCACCGGTGCCAACACCGTCCCGGTGACGGCGGGCACCACCGTCGAGCACTGGCTGAACGTGACGACCAAACCCAGCCAACTCATCGCCGCGGGCTACCCGTTGATGAACGCCTCTTACTCCCTCTATCTCATCCGCGGCGGCTTCCACAGCGACACCGAGGGTCTGTACGACCAGAGTTGGGACCCGCGCAGCTTCGAGGGCGAGAAGCTCACCTCCGCCCGAGGCGTCACCGGCGCGAAGATCAGCCTGTGGCCGGACAACGGGCGCGGCGAGACCGAGAACGAGGTCGCCGTACGGCTCTGGCCCGCCCTGCGCCACATCGCCCAGGCCACCTGGGGCGACCCGCACCCGGACGCCGGCTACGCCGGGTTCACCGCGCGCGGCACGGCCGTCGGGCACGCACCCGGATGGCGGGACCTGACGTCGGTGCCGGTGCCGGACGGGTCGTACACCTTCCGGACGGACGGCGCGTCCTTCGACGCCGGCCTCGCGCGCACCGCGGACGGCTATGTCACCCTGCGCGGCCCGTCCGGCTGTCTCGCGGTGAGCGGCGGCAAGCTCACCCTCAACGTGCCGCTCCAGCCGGGCGTCCAGGCGACCTGGGACAGCTGCGCCGCCTCGAACACCTTGCAGCGCTGGCAGTTGCAGCCCGTCGCGGGCGGATACCGCCTCGTCAACGTCATCACGCAGATGGCCCTGAGCGTGACCGACGACGGCCGGATCGTGCAGTACCCGCCCGACCAGCACCCGCCCGCCGTATGGCAGTTGACCTGAGGAGCCCCCACCTCATGACCGTCTCCAGACGCACCTTCGTCGCCGGCTCGGTCTCCGCGCTCGTCGCGACCGGCCTCACCACCACCTCGGCGCACGGCTCCCCGCTGCCGGCCGAGCCCGCGTACCGCATTCCGGTCAGCCCGGACGACACACCCGACGATCTCGTCCGCAAGGCCTCCCAAGTCCGGCCCACCGCACGGCAGATCACCTGGCAGCAGCTGGAACGCACCGCGTTCCTGCACTTCGGCGTCAACACCTTCACCGGCCTGGAATGGGGCACCGGGGACGAGGACCCGGACGTCTTCCAGCCCACCGGCCTCGACACCGACCAATGGGCCAGAGCCCTGCGCGACGGCGGCTTCAAGCTCGCCATCCTCACCGTCAAGCACCACGACGGCTTCGTGCTCTACCCCTCGCGCTACACCGACCACAGTGTCGCTGCGAGCAGTTGGCGTGCCGGGCAGGGTGACGTGCTGCGGTCGTTCGCCGACTCGATGCGCCGGTACGGACTCAAGGTCGGCGTCTACATCTCGCCCGCCGACGAGAACCAGTACCTGCACGGCGTCTACGCCAACGGCAGCGCCCGCTCCACCCGTACGATCCCCACACTCGTCGACGGCGACGACCGCACACCCCCGACGACGTACACGCTGGACGCCACCGACTACGGCGCCCACATGCTCAACCAGATCTACGAAGTGCTCACCGAGTACGGCCCGGTGGACGAGGTGTGGTTCGACGGCGCCCAGGGCCACATCCCGCCGGACAAGGTGGAGAGCTACGACTGGGACAGCTGGTACACCCTGGTCCGTGCCCTCGCCCCGGACGCGGCGATCGCCGTCACCGGTCCCGACCTGCGCTGGGTCGGCAACGAGAGCGGGCTGGCCCGGGAGGACGAGTGGAGTGTGATCCCGGTCAAGGAGAACCAGTACGGACGCACCGACTGGGCCCTGTCCTACGACACCCCCGACGAGGGAAGCCGGGCCGCGCTGGTCGCCGCCCAGCCGAAGACGGACTACCTCCAGTGGTGGCCCGCGGAGTGCGATGTGTCCATCCGAGACGGCTGGTTCTACCACGCCGACCAACAGCCCAAGTCCGTCCAGCAGTTGACGGACATCTACTTCGGGTCCGTCGGCCGCAACTCGGTACTCCTGCTCAACGTCCCGCCGGACACGGACGGGTTGCTGGCCGCCGCGGATGTGACCCGGCTGCGTGAGTTCCGGGAGCGGATCGACCGGGAACTTCCGGAGGATCTGGCGCGGGGTGCCCGTACGACCACTTCGGACGGCGTGGTGACCGTCGACCTCGGTGCCGTCCGCGCCGTTGACCGGGTCCGGTTGGCGGAGGACATCAGGCACGGTCAGCAGATCGAGGGCTTCGTGGTGGAGGCGTACCGCGACGGGGCCTGGCGGGAGGTCGTGGCGGCCGGAACGGTCGGGGCGAGCCGGATTCTGCTGCTACAGACGGCAGTTCGGGCGCGTCGGTGGCGGCTGAGGGTCACGGCGGCCCGGAGCGCGGTGCACATCTCGGCGTTCGGGCTGTACAAGTCGCAGGTCTGAGGGGGTACTTGGGCCGGGCGGTCACCAGAGGTCGGTGATCTGGTGACCGCCCTGTCGTGTCCGGCGTCAGGCCTCGCGTGCGGCGCCCGTGCTGCCCCGTTCGATCAGCCGCGGCACCGGCACCCGTACGGTCCGCGCCGGGCCGCCGTCCAGGAGAGCGGTCAGTTCCCTGGCCGCCGTACGTCCGAACTCGACGCTGTCCCGGGACAGCGCGGACAACCACGGCTTGACCATGCGGCACAGCGCCGAGTCCTCCCACGACACCACGGACACGTCCGCCGGCACGGACCGGCCCAGCTCGGTCGCGGCGGCGGCACCGGCGACGGCCATCACGTCGTTGTCGTAGATCAGCGCGGTCGGCGGATCGGCGGACTCCAGGACCCGGCGGGTGACCGCGGCGCCCTCGGCGTCGGAGTAGTCGGTGGTCACCGACCGCACCCCGCTGAGACCGCGCCGCTCGGCCTCGGCGCGCAGCGTGCGGATGCGGCGCTCGGTGTGGGCGAGGCCGGGCAGGCCCGCGATGTGCACGATCCGGCGGTGGCCGAGGGAGTAGAGCCCGTCCACCACCGAGGCCATCGCGCCCGCGTCGTCCGCCCACACCGTCGACAGACCGGGGTGGCGTTCGTCGGGCGCGCCGCCGATCACCACCGCGGGCAGGCCGAGTTCGTCGAGGAGATCGGGGCGCGGGTCGGCCGTACGCGGGTCGACCACCAGCACGCCGTCCACCCGGTGCTCGGCCCACCAGCGCCGGTAGACCGCGCACTCGTCGGCGACGTCCTCCACCACCTGGAAGAGCAGCCCGAGATGGCGTTCCGCGAGCACCTCCTGGATACCCGAGACCAGTTGGAGGAAGAACGAGTCCACGCCGAGGGTGTCCGCGGGGCGGGCGAGTACGAAGCCGACCGTCGCCGCGCCCTCGCCGGACAGGGCGCGGGCCGCCGTGCTGGGCCGCCAGCCCAGTTCCTCGGCGACCTGCCGCACCCGGTCCCGGGTGTCCTCGGAGACCCCGGGCCGGCCGTTCAGGGCGAAGGAGACCGCGCTCTGGGAGACGCCGGCATGCCGCGCGATGTCCTTCATCGTGGGCCGACGGGCCGGTGAGCGCTTGCCTGACAACGTGCTTCTCCATTCCCGCGAACGATTTCGCGCCAGCATGCACTAATGCGGTTCAGCTCTCAAGTGGCTAAACCGCATTAGTCACTAATGAGATTAGCCCCGTGAGAGTTATTGACGGGCCCTCCGCGGGGCGTGCAGGGTCTGCGTCGGGCCGACCCACTCCACCCACTCCGCCGCACCGACCGTTGCAAGGAGGCCGTTCGCCGTGCCCGTTTCCCGTAGAGCCCTGGTCGCCGCCGCCGTCTGTCTCGTCCTGCCGCTGAGCGCCTGCGGCTCCGGAGGCGACGACGGAGGCTCGACCGACGCCTCCGGCAAGGTCGAGGGTGACATCACCTTCCAGACCTGGAACCTCAGGGCCAATTTCAAGCCGTATTTCGAAGGGCTGATCGCCGACTTCGAGAAGAAGTACCCCGGCACCAAGGTCAAGTGGGTCGACCAGCCCGCCGAGGGCTACGCCGACAAGATCAGCGCCGACGCCGCCGGCGGAACCCTGCCCGACGTCGTCAACGTCTCCCCGGACCTCGTCGCCCCGCTCGCCAAGGCAGGCCTCGCCCTCGACCTCGACAAGGCGGCCGGGCAGTACAAGAAGGAGTACCTGGAGGGGGCCTGGGCCAGCCACCAAATTCCCGGCATGACCGGCACGTACGCCTTCCCCTGGTACCTCAACACCGGGCCGCTGTTCTACAACAAGTCCCTGTTCAAGAAGGCCGGCCTCGACCCCGACCAGCCGCCGAAGACGTACGACGAACTCTTCGCCGACGCCCTCCAGATCGCGAAGAACAGCGACGGTGAGGTCTCCACCCTCGCCAACGTGCCCACCATCGAGGACTTCGGCCGCTACGGCGTCGAGCTCATGAACCCCGCCGGCACCGCCTTCGCCTTCAACGACGCCAAGGGTGTCGAACTCCTCACCAAGTACAAGGAGTTGTACGACGCCAAGGCCCTCGACCCGCAGGCGCTGACCGCCACCCCCGAGTCGTCCGGCAAGAAGTTCCTCACCGAGGCCGTCGCCATGAACCCGGGCAGCGCCCTCGACCTCGGCAACTTCAAGAAGCAGGCGCCCAACCTGTACAAGAACATCGGCATCACCGACCAGATCACCAGCACCGGCCACGTCAACATGTACGTGATGGGCGTGATGGTCAACGCCCAGACCAAGAAGAAGCCCGCAGCGGTCGCCTTCGCGCACTACGTCACCGACGCCGCGCACCAGATGTCCTTCGCCAAGCAGGTCGCCATCTTCCCCAGCACCGCCGGCTCCCTCGACGACCCGTACTTCACCACGGAGGACGGGACCGACGAGACGCGAGTGCGGGTCGCCGCCGCCAAGTCGCTGAAGAACGCGGTCAATTACACGCCGGTGCTGTTCAGCGAGCAGATGAAGACGGCGCTGCGCAACGAGGTCGCCAAGGCGTTGCAGGGCAAGGAGAGCCCGAAGGAAGCCCTCGACAACGCTGTCAAGGCCTGCGACACGCTGCTCCAGCGGCAGGGCTAGCCATGCTGATGCCGTCGACCGGGCCCCGGACACGTGCGGTGCGTGTCCGGCGCCAACTGCCCACCAGCCCCTGGCTGTTCGCCGCACCCGGACTGCTGGTCATCGGCGCGTTCATCCTCTACCCGTTCGTGTCGACCCTCGTGAACGCCTTCACCGACCGCCGCACCCTGATCCCCGGCGAGTTCGTCGGGCTCGCCAACTTCCGCGAGCTGCTGCACGACGACATGTTCTGGATCGGGCTGCGCAACAGTGCGTTGTACGTCCTCGGAGTCGTCCCCGCCCTCGTCATCCTGCCGCTGCTGCTCGCCCTGCTCGTGCAGAAGAACATCCCCGGCATCACCTTCTTCCGGTCAGCCTTCTACACCCCGGTCGTCGCCTCCATCGTCGTGGTCGGCCTGATCTGGGTGTGGCTCCTCGACGAACGCGGCCTGGTCAACTCGCTGTTGGAGACGATCGGCGTCGGCCGCGTCGGCTTCCTGAGCGACCAGTGGCTGCTCCTGATGAGCGCGATGGCCGTCACGGTCTGGAAGGGCCTCGGCTACTACATGATCATTTACCTGGCGGCGCTGGCGAACGTCCCGCGCGAACTGCACGAGGCCGCGGCCGTGGACGGGGCGGGTGCCGTGCGCCGCTTCGTCACGGTGACCGTGCCCGCCGTCCGCTCGACCATGGCACTGGTCGGGGCGCTGTCCTCGGTCGCCGCCTTCAAGGTGTTCTCCGAGGTGTACCTGATGGCGGGCCCGAGCGGCGGCCCGGCGGGCGAGGACACCACGCTCGTGATGCTCGTCCAGCGCACCGGCACCGGACTGACCGGACGCGTCGGGTACGCCTCCGCGATCTCCGTCGTCGTCTTCGTCGTCACCGTCGCACTGATGCTGCTCGTGCTGCGGGCCGACCGCAGGGGCGAGTCATGACCCGAGTACGCAGAGGGGAGTTGGTCCTGCGGTACGTGCTGCTGATCGCCGTACTCGCCCTGACCGTGGGCCCGTTCCTGTGGCAGCTGTCGACCTCCCTCAAGGGTCCCACCGAGGACATCTACAGCTCCCCGCCGACCTTCCTGCCCCAACACCCCACCCTGCACAACTACGAACGGGTCTCCGAGACCATCCCTGTCTGGGACTACGCGTTCAACTCCCTGAAGGTCGCCACCGCCAACGTCGTCACCAACTGCGTCGGCGCCGCCCTCGCCGGGTACGCCCTGGCCCGCCTCCGCTACCGGGGCCGCCGGGTCGCCACCCTCGCCTTCATCCTGGCGATGCTCGTGCCGGTGGAGGGCATCATCATCGCCCAGTTCACGACCATGCGGGAGCTCGGCCTCAACAACACCCTGATCGGGGTGGTCCTGCCGGGCTGCATCGGCGCGATGAACGTCCTGCTGATGCGCAACGCCTTCCTCAACCTGCCGTACGAGATCGAGGAGGCGGCCTACGTCGACGGCGCCAACGTGTGGCAGCGGTTCCTGCGGATCGCGGTCCCCTCGGTCAGGGGCACCCTCGCCGTCGTCGCGATCTTCGCCTTCATGGGCGCCTGGGACGACTTCCTGTGGCCGCTCATCGTGCTGAGCGACCCGTCCAAGTTCACGCTCACCATCGGTCTCAACTATCTGCACGGCACCTTCGCCAACGACGAACGCCTCGTCGCCGCGGGCACGGTCATCGCCGTGGCCCCGCTGATCGCCCTCTTCGCCTGCCTCCAGCGGTACTTCTTCCGCGGGGTGGGGGAGGGCGCGGTAAAGGGCTGAGTCACCCCCTGAGTCACAAGGACACCGCATGCCTTCTGCCGTGCGCTTCGGCGTCAACTACACCCCCAGCGAAGGGTGGTTCCACCACTGGCTCGACTTCGACCTCGACTCCGTCCGGGCCGACCTCGACTCGATCGCCGCGCTGGGGCTTGACCACATCCGGGTCTTCCCGCTGTGGCCGTACTTCCAGCCCAACCGCACCCTGATCCGTCCCGCCGCCGTGGACCAGCTGGTGCGGTTGGCCGACGCCGCCGCCGAACGCGGCCTGGACGTCAACGTCGACGGTCTGCAAGGGCACTTGAGCAGCTTCGACTTCCTGCCGGCGTGGACCAGGACCTGGCACCGGCGCAACCTGTTCACCGACCCGGACGTCGTCGACGGCCAGGCGGCCTATCTGCGGACGCTCGCCGCGGCGCTGGCCGACCGGCCCAACTTCATCGGCATGACCCTCGGCAACGAGGTCAACCAGTTCTCGGCGGGCCCCCACCCCGACCCCGACCGGGCCACGTCCGACCAGATCGACGCCTGGCTGACGCGTCTGCTGGCTGCGTGCGAGGAGGGCGCCCCGGGCCGACTGCATCTGCACGCCGAGTACGACGCCACCTGGTACCAGGACGACCAGCCCTTCACCCCGGCCCAGGCCGCCCGCCTCGGCGCCGTCACGGCCGTGCACTCCTGGGTGTTCAACGGCACCGCCCAACGGCACGGCCGTACCTCCGTGCCGACCGAGCACCACGCCGCCTACCTCGTCGAACTGAGCAAGGCCTGGGCCGACGACCCGCACCGCCCCGTCTGGCTCCAGGAGGTCGGCGCCCCCGCGCCCCTGGTCCCGCCGGAGCACGCCGCCGCCTTCACCGAGGCGACCGTCGCCCACGCCCTGGACTGCCCCGACCTGTGGGGCATCACCTGGTGGTGCTCGCACGACGTGTCACGGGAGCTGGCCGACTTCCCGTCGCTCGAGTACGGGCTGGGCCTGCTGACCAACGACCGCCGACCCAAGGACATCGCCCGCGTGCTGGCGAAGGCAGCGCGCGAACACACCTACGCCCCGGCCCCTCGCACCACCGCCCTCGTCGTCCCCGCGCACCCGTCGAGGCGGTCACTGTGCGCCCCCGGCGGACCCGTCTACGACGCCTTCTTCCGGCTGGTCGCCGACGGGGCCCGCCCCACCACCGTCCTCGACACACGCGCCGCCGACGCCACCCACCTCGCCGCGCGCGGCATCACCGAAGTCATCACGTCCGATCAGGTACTCCCCACCCCACAAGGAGGCACCCGCTCGTGAACCCCACCAGACGCACGGTCCTGCTCGCGGCGGCCGCGGCCACCATGCTGCCCTCGTCACCCGCCAGGGCGGCCCCCAGGGCGGCGGCCGCCCTCCAGCCGTACGCCTCCTACTGGTACCCGGACTCCCTGCCCTCCGGCAGCCCCGGCACCGGCATCACCTGGCGCAGCCTGAAGTCCTGGCGCGCCGCCGACGACCCCGACCTCGCCTTCAACGCGGCGTCCGTCCCGCTCGCCACCCGCTTCACCCCGACCCCGGCGAATGCGACGGCCCGCTCCGGGCAGGCCCGTATCCAGTCCCTGGTGTCCTTCGGGCCGACGTCGAGCAACCCCTCGCAGGGTTCGGCGACGGCGGACTATTACGCGTTCGGGCACTGGGCGTACGTCGACGAACTCGTCTTCTGGGGCGGCTCCTCCGGCGAGGGCCTGATCCTCGCGCCGAACGCGCCGATCGTCGATGCCGCGCATCGGCACGGTGTGCCCGTCCTCGGCAACATCTTCCTGCCGCCGGTCGCGTACGGCGGGCAGTTGCGGTGGACACGGGATCTGGTGCAGAAGGACGCGGCCGGACGTTATCCGCTGGCCGAGCGACTCGTGGCCGTCGCAGCGGCGTACGGCTTCGACGGCTGGTTCGTGAACGCGGAGACCGGGGGCGGGGACAGTGCGCTCGGGGCCGCCATGCTCGGCTTCCTGCGGGAGCTGAAGTCCCTTGCGGCGGCCCGGGGGCAGCGGGTCACCTGGTACGACTCGATGACCGTGAACGGGGCGGTGAGCTGGCAGGGCGCCCTCAACGGGAGCAACCAGGCCTTCTTCGAGGCGGCCGACGACATGTTCGTGGACTTCCGCTGGACGGCGAGCAGCCTCGCCTCCTCGGGGACGCGCGCTGATCAACTGGGGCGCAGTCGCTACGAGTTGTGGGCGGGTGTGGACGTGGAGGCGAGCGGCTGGAACAAGTCCGTGAACTGGGACGCGATCGTGCCGAGCGGGCGCGCCCACGTCACCTCGCTCGGTCTGTACCGGCCGGAGTGGACCCGCAACCAACTGCCCTCGCCCCGTACGCCGGAGGACTTCCACGCGGCGGACGACCACTTCTGGAGCGGCCGTTCGCTGGACCCGTCACGACCGGACGCGACGGACTCCTGGCGGGCCCCGGCCGTGTCCGTCGCCGACCGGTCGACGGTCGCCTCGCTTCCCTTCGCGAGCGTGTTCAACACCGGGCACGGGCTGCGATGGTACGAGGAGGGCGCGGTCACGTCGGACACGCCATGGAACCACCTCGGTCTCCAGGACCGGATGCCGTCGCGGCAGTGGGTCGTGCGGACGGAGGGCGGTGGCGCGCGGCCGGCTGTCGGCTTCGACTTCGCGGACGCGTGGCGAGGCGGGAGCAGTGTGCTGGTGGAGGGTGAACTGGACGCGCCGACGGTGGTGGATGTGTATGCGACACGGCTGCCGATCGGTGTTGACACGGTTGTCGAGCTGACGCACCGGACGGATGCGGGCGCGGTGAACGTCGAGCTCGCGGTGGCGACGGGTGAGCCGGGTGTGCCGGGGACGACACCGCCGTACAGCTATCTGCCTGTGAACTCGGTCAACGGCGGCTTGGCCGGCGACTCGGTCAACGGCTGGCAGACGGCGACTGTACGGCTCACAGGCCTGACCGGGACCATCCACGCGCTCGGTGTGCGGCTCACCGCGACCGAAGGCCCCGTGAAATGGCGGCTGGGCGGCATCGCCGTGCGGGACGCGGTCGAGACTCCCGCCCCTCCGACCGGCCTCCGCGTCACCGCCGCGTCCGGCGGCGATCTGCGCCTCGCCTGGAACCCCGCTCCCGGCACCGTACGCCACCACACCCTGCATCGCGTCCTCCCCGACAGCACCCGGCGCTTCCTCGGCGGCACCTGCCAGAACGCGTACTTCCTCGGCGGCCTCCAGCCCGAACAGGGCGAGCGGGCGGCGCGGTTCGAACTGCGTGCCGTAGGGGAGCTGTACACGTCGTCCGCACCCGTGACCCTGACTCACCCCTGGTAACCATCCCCCCAGCCTTGGAGTGCCCCCATGCATGACGACCGCCGTCTGGTCGAGGCCCGGCTCAAGCGCGTCCTCGACGAGCGCATCCGCCCCGCCGTGTACCCCGAGTCCGTGCCGTTGGAGGTGGCGGTCTGGCACGCTCCCGGCGAGCCGGTGCCGGTCGCCGAAGGGCTGGCGGCCGAGCCCGTACCGATCGAGGTCGGCGCCCGCTGGGGCGCTCCATGGGGGACCAGCTGGTTCCGGGTCACAGGGACCGTCCCCGAGGCGTGGGCCGGGAAGACCGTCGAGGCACTCCTCGATCTCGGCTTCGACGAGAACATGCCCGGCTTCCAGTGCGAGGGCCTGGTCTACCGCCCCGACGGCACCCCGGTGAAGGGCCTCAACCCGCGCAACCAGTGGGTCAGGATCGGTGCGCCCGTGGAGGGCGGCGAGGAGGTGCGGTTGCACGTCGAGGCCGCCTCCAACCCCGTGATCCTCGACTATCACCCTTTCCTGCCCACGCAGTTGGGCGACAAGGACACCGCCGGCAGCGAACCGCAGTACACGCTCACCCGCATGGATCTCGCCGTCTTCGACGAGACCGTCTGGCAGCTCGTCCTCGACCTGGAGGTGCTCGGCGAGCTGATGCACGAGCTGCCGATGGACTCGGCCCGGCGCTGGGACATCGTGCGGGCGGTGGACCGGGCGCTGGACGCCGTCGACCTCCAGGACGTGAACGACACGGCCGCGCAGGCGCGGGTCCGCCTGGAGACCGTCCTCTCCGAGCCCGCAGTGCCCTCCGCGCACCGCATCAGCGCGGTCGGCCACGCGCACATCGACTCGGCGTGGCTGTGGCCGCTGCGCGAGACGGTGCGCAAGGTGGCCCGTACGACCTCCAACATGACCGCCCTGTTGGAGGACGAGCCGGAGTTCGTGTTCGCCATGTCCCAGGCCCAGCAGTGGGCCTGGGTGCGCGACCACCGGCCCGAGGTGTGGGCGCGGGTCAAGAAGGCGGTGGCGGACGGGCGGTTCGTGCCGGCCGGCGGCATGTGGGTGGAGTCGGACACCAACATGCCGGGCTCGGAGGCGATGGCCCGTCAGTTCGTGCACGGCAAGCGGTTCTTCCTCGACGAGTTCGGCATCGAGAACGACGAGGCGTGGCTGCCGGACACCTTCGGCTTCGCGGCCGGTCTGCCGCAGATCATCAAGGCGGCGGGCTCCAAGTGGCTGCTGACCCAGAAGATCTCCTGGTCCCAGACGAACAAGTTCCCGCACCACACGTTCCGTTGGGAGGGCATCGACGGCACCCGGATCTTCACGCACTTCCCGCCCGTCGACACCTACAACTGCTCCATGAAGGGCAGCGAGATCGCCCACGCGGCCCGTAACTTCAAGGACAAGGGCGTCGCCCGGCACTCCCTCGCCCCGACCGGCTGGGGTGACGGGGGCGGCGGCACGACCCGCGAGATGATCGCCAAGGCGGCCCGGCTGCGTGACCTGGAAGGCTCGGCGACCGTCGTGTGGGAGACCCCGGCGGAGTTCTTCGAGAAGGCCGAGGCCGAGTACCCGGAACCGCCCGTGTGGGTCGGCGAGTTGTACCTCGAACTCCACCGCGCCACGCTCACCAGCCAGGCGAAGACCAAGCAAGGGAACCGGCGCAGCGAACACCTGCTGCGCGAGGCCGAACTGTGGGCGGCGACGGCGGCCGTGCGGGCCGGATTCCCGTACCCCTACGAGGAGTTGGACCGCATCTGGAAGACGGTCCTGCTCCACCAGTTCCATGACATCCTGCCGGGCTCGTCCATCGCGTGGGTGCACCGCGAGGCGCGGAGGACGTACGAGCGGATCGCCGAGGAACTGACCGGCATCATCGAGGCCGCCCAGCGGGCCCTGGCGGGGGAGGGGGACCGAGAACTGGTCTTCAACGCCACCCCGCACACCCGCGCGGGCATCCCGGCGGGCGGCGCCGGCACACCGGCGGTCGAAGGTCGCACGCGGCTGACGCCTCGCCCCGCCGGAGGCCACATCCTCGACAACGGTCTCCTGCGTGTCGAGATCGACGGCGACGGACTGGTCGTCTCGGCCTACGACATCGACGCCGACCGAGAGACCATCGCGCCGGGCACGGCCGCCAACCTCCTCCAACTCCACCCGGATTTCCCGAACATGTGGGACGCCTGGGACGTCGACGAGTTCTACCGCAACACGGTCACCGATCTGACGGCCGCGGACGAGGTCGTCCCCGACGGCGAGACCGGCGTGCGGATCGTCCGCACCTTCGGCTCCTCCCGCGTCACCCAACTGCTGTCCCTCGCACCGGGGGAGCGGCGGCTGCTCCTTGACACGGAGGTCGACTGGCACGAGACGGAGAAGTTCCTGAAGCTGGCGTTCCCGCTGGACGTGCACGCCGAACGGTACGCGTCCGAGACCCAGTTCGGGCACTTCCACCGCCCCACCCACACCAACACCAGTTGGGAGGCCGCCAAGTTCGAGGCCTGCAACCACCGCTTCGTCCACCTGGAGGAACCGGGCTGGGGCGTCGCCGTCGCCAACGACTCGACGTACGGCCACGACGTGACCCGCACCGTACGGACGGACGGCGACGGCGGTACGACCACCACCGTCCGCGTCTCGCTCCTGCGCGCCCCGCGCTTCCCCGACCCCGAGACCGACCAGGGCGTCCATCGCTTCCGGCACGCCCTGATCCCCGGCGCTGGCATCGGAGACGCGGTCCGTGAGGGCTGGCGGATCAACCTGCCGGAACGACGGCTCACCGGTGCCGACGAGGTCACCCCGCTGGTCACGGTCGACCAGGACGCCGTCGTGATCACCGCGGTGAAACTGGCCGACGACGGCAGCGGCGACGTGGTGGTGCGCCTGCACGAGGCCCACGGCGGGCGGGCCCGCGCCACCCTGACGGCCGGTTTCGAGGCCGCGGACGTCGTGGCGACGGACCTGCTGGAGCGGCCCATCGAGGAGGCGGTGCCCGGCAACCGCGTACCCCTGCGCCTGCGCCCCTTCCAACTCGTCACCCTGCGCTTCCGCAGGGCAGAATCCGGGGTGTGACGAGCACCTCCACGATCACCGCGCGGGAACTCAACCGGGCCACCCTCGCCCGCCAACTGCTGCTGCGCCGCGAGCCGCTGGGAGTCGCCGATGCCGTCCGGCGACTCCTCGCCCTCCAGGCGCAGCAGCCGGCGTCGCCGTATCTCGCGCTGTGGAACCGGCTCGACGGCTTCGACCCGGCCGAACTGGACGCCGCCTTCGCCGACCGCACGCTCGTCAAGGCGACCCTGCTGCGGATCACCCTGCACACCGTCCACCGCGACGACTACCGCACGGTCCGGGAGGCGATGCAGCCGACGCTGTACGCCTCCCGGCTCGGCTACCGCTTCGCCGCCGCGGGCCTCACCCCGGCGGACGCCGCCGAACTGGAGCCGGGCTTCCTGGAGTTCGCGGCCCAGCCCCGCTCGAACAGCGACCTTGCGGGCTGGCTGGCGGAGCGGGTCGGCGCGGAGAAGAAGGACGGCGCGTGGTGGGGACTGCGGTCGTACGCCCCGCTCGTGCACGTACCGACCGGCGGACCCTGGTCGTTCGAGTACTCCCCGTCGTACGTCGCAGCCCCCGAGGGTCGCTTCATCGATGACCCCGAAGCGGCGCTGCGCACCCTGGTCCTCCGCTACCTGAACGGCTTCGGACCCGCGTCGGCGGCGGACATCGCCCAGTTCGCCATGGTCCAACGGGCGCGCGTCCGGGCGGCGTTGAAGGAGCTGGGGGAGACGCTGGAGGTGATCGCCGGACCCGAGGGGAGGACGTTGTACGACGTCCAGGGCGGCCCGCGCCCACCCGCCGACACCCCCGCCCCACCCCGCTTCCTCCCGATGTGGGACAGCGTCCTGCTGGCGTACGACGACCGCAGCCGGGTGATCCCGCCCGAGTTCCGCAAGCTGGTGACCCGCGTCAACGGCGACGTCCTGCCGACGCTGCTGGTCGACGGGTACGTGGCCGGTGTCTGGCGCCCCGTGGAGGGCGGCATCGAGGCGACCGCCTTCCACGATCTCCCGGACGCGGTGTGGGACGGCTTGGCCGAGGAGGCGCGCGCCCTGCTCGCGTTCCTGGCGGACAGGGACCCGTCGGTCTACAGCCGCTACGCCCACTGGTGGACCAAGCTGCCCGCGGGACAGGCACGGGTGCTCCCTGGCTGACCGTCCTCGCCGCGTTGTCAGTGGCCGTCCCTAGAGTGGCATCGATCTTGCGGATGTCGTATCGGGAGGGGGCACACATGGGTGCCAGCGGTTGGGAGTACGTCACCCCGTTCAAGGGGACCGTCGAGGAGTCGCTGAAGGCGCTGCACGCGCAGGTCTTCGAGGAGGAGTACGGCGACGACGACACGTACGGGAGCCTCGCGGAGCTCTGGGAGGACGAGGAGTTCATGGGGGAGGAGGGGACCCACTCGATCCTGGACATCGACCGCGTCGTCCACACGACCACCGCCCCGTCCGACCGGGACGTCCAGGACTACGGGACCCTGCGCCCGCTCGCGCCCGACCGCGTCAGACACCACTTCGGCACCGAGCACCCCACGCCCGACCAGTTCCAGGACGCGGTGACCGGGGCCTACGCGTCCCTCGCACAGAGGCTCGGCCCCGGCGACACGCTCCTCGACGAGTGCCGTATGCGATGGACCGGCCTGTATGTCGTCCTACACACCGGCACGGAGCCGACCCACCTGGGGATATTCGGCTTCTCAGGCGACTGAGCCCCTGTGGTCAGGCCTCACTGATCTGCGACCGCAGCCACTGCTCCACCTCACCCACATGCGCCGCCGCCGCGGCCCGTGCCGCCTCGGGGTCGTAGGCGACCAGGGCGCGATGGATGGCCGCGTGTTCCCGGCGGGTGCGCTCGAAGGCGCCCTCCTCCTGGTAGCCCCGCCACACCCGGGCCCGGAAGGTGCGTGACGACAGGCCCTCCAGGATCGCGGCCATCGTGTCGTTGCCGGCGGCCAGGGCGATCTCGCGATGGAAGGCGAGGTCGTGGGCGAGGATCTCCTCGGGGTCGTCCGTGGTGTTCATCGCCGTGAGGTGCTTCTCCACCTCGGCCAGCTGGTCCCGGGTGATCCGGGCCGCCGCCAGTGCCGTCGCCGTCGACTCCAGGATGCGCCGCACCTCCAGCAGCTCCACCAGCCGCGGCCCCCGGGACAGATCGGCCACCACACCGAACGTCTCCAGCAGATCCCCCGCCTCCAGCTGGGTGACGTAGATGCCCGAACCGTGCCGGGCCTCCAGTACCCCCAGCACCGTCAGCGCGCGGATCGCCTCCCGCATCGAGCTGCGCGAGATCCCCAGCTGCACGGCCAGATCCCGTTCCGTGGGCAGCCGCTGCCCGGGCTCCAGGCTGCCCTGGGCGATCATCGCCTTGATCTGCTCGATCGCCCGCTGGGTCACCGTGCCCTTCTGCGGGGTCTCCTCCACGCCACCACTCCTCCACTCGCCGTGCGCCGCAGTCTAACCACCGAGGTGGTCAGACCACTACGGCCAGAGTGCGCGGAAATTCGGCTCCGCGGGGTGTTGTGGAGGCGAAGTGGTCTGATAAATATGCGGGCATCTGCTCGATCACGCTCGACGAGGAGCTGAGAGATGGCCGGCTGGACAGTGCGGAACGGACGGCACAACAGGCGAATATCCGCGTGGGCGGTGCGTACGGCGGCTGCGGCCGCCTGCGCCGGACTCGCGCTCACGGCATGCGGCAGCACCAAGGACACCGGCGGCTCCACCAGCGCCGGAGGCGACGGGGACGGCAAGGTCGGGGTGATCCTGCCCCTGCTCACCTCGCCGTTCTGGCAGTCGTACAACGACTACGTCCCCAAGATGGCGAAGTCCGAAGGAGTCGACGCGCTCAAGACCGTCAACTCCAACAGCGACCCGTCGCAGCAGATCACCGACATCAACACCGAACTCAACCAGGGCGTCGAGGGCCTGGTCGTCGCCCCGCTGGACAGCGCCGCCATCGAAGCCGGCCTGGACCAGGCGGAACGCAAGGGCGTGCCCGTGGTCGCCGTCGACGTGGCCCCCGACAAGGGCAAGGTCGCCATGGTCGTCCGCGCGAACAACGTCGCGTACGGCGAGAAGGCCTGCCAGTACCTCGGCAAGCAGATCCCCTCCGGCAAGGTCGTGCAGATCATGGGCGACCTCGCCTCGGTCAACGGCCGTGACCGCTCGGAGGCGTTCCGCGCCTGTGTGAAGAAGAACTTCCCCAAGCTCAAGGTGCTGGAGATCCCCGCCAAGTGGGAGTCCGACGCGGCCGCCTCGAAACTCGACACCCTGCTCAACGCCAACCCCGACATCAAGGGCATCTACATGCAGGCCGGCGGCGTCTACCTCGCGCCGACCCTCCAGACCCTGAAGTCCAAGGGCATGCTGAAGACGGCCGGGCAGTCCGGGCACATCACGATCGTCTCCAACGACGGCATCCCGCAGGAGTACGACGCCATCCGCAAGGGCGAGATCGACGCCACCGTCTCCCAGCCCGCGGACCTCTACGCCAAGTACGGCATGTACTACATCAAGGCCGCGATGCAGGGGAAGACGTTCAAGCCCGGCCCCACGGACCACGGTTCGACGATCGTCAAGCTGCCCAGCGGCATCCTGGAGGACCAGTTGCCCGCGCCGCTGGTCACCAAGGAGAACGTCGACGACCCCGACCTGTGGGGCAACACCGTCAAATGACCACGGCACTCGTAGAAGCCCAGGGCATCGTCAAGCGGTACGGCCCCACGACCGCCCTCGCCGACGGCCGGCTCACCGTCCTCCCGCGCGAGTCGCACGCCCTCGTCGGCCGCAACGGCGCCGGCAAGTCGACGCTGGTGAACATCCTCACCGGCCTCCAGTCACCCGACGAGGGCACGGTCCGCTTCGACGGCGAACCGGCGCCCGCGCTCACCGACCGGGACGCCTGGCGGCGCCGAGTCGCCTGCGTCTACCAGAAGCCGACCGTCGTCCCCGAACTCACCGTCGCCGAGAACCTGTTCATCAACCGCCAGCCCCTGCACCGCGGCTTCATCAGCTGGCGCAGACTCCGCGCCGATGCCGCCGAACTCCTCGACACCTGGGACGTCCACGTCGACCCGGAGGCGCGCACCTCCGACCTCAAGGTCGAGGACCGCCAAATGGTGGAGATCGCCCGGGCGTTGAGCTTCGGCGCCCGCTTCATCGTCCTCGACGAGCCGACCGCCCAGCTCGACAACCGGGAGATCGAACGGCTCTTCACCCGGATGCGGGCCCTCCAGGAGTCCGGCGTCACCTTCCTGTTCATCTCCCACCACCTCCAGGAGGTCTACGAGGTCTGCCAGACCGTCACCGTCCTCCGCGACGCCCGCTGGATCACCACGGCACCCGTGGCGGACCTTCCGCGGGCCGCGCTGGTGGAGGCCATGGCGGGGGAGACGGTCGCCGAACAGGCCGTGCGCGGCAGGGACGTCGACCAGAAGGCCCCCGTCCTGCTCGACGCCCGCGGCCTCACCTCCGACGCCTACCAGGACATCGACCTGACCGTCCGGCGCGGCGAGGTCGTCGGGCTCGCCGGCATCAGCGGCAGCGGCAAGATCGAGCTCGCCGAGTCGTTCACGGGACTGCACACACCGACGAGCGGTACCGCTCAACTCGACGGCGAGCAGCTGCCGTTCGGTGACGTGCAGGCCTCCCTGAAGGCCGGCGTCGGCTGCGTCCCCCGCGACCGGCACGGCCAGGGCCTGGTCTTCGGCATGAGCATCGGCGACAACGCCACCATGAGCGTCCTCGACCGGCTCGGCCGCTTCGGCTTCGTCGGCAGCGACCGCAAACGAGGCTTCGCCGCCGAACTGATCGACCGCCTCGACATCCACACCGAGGGCCCCGACCAGCCCGTCTCCGACCTGTCCGGCGGCAACGCGCAGAAGGTCGTCATGGCCCGCGCCCTCGCCTCCGACCCCCGTCTCCTCGTCCTCATCAACCCCACCGCGGGCGTCGACGTGAAGTCCAAGGAGTCACTGCTCGCCCACGTGGACAGCGCCCGCGACGAGGGCACCGCCGTCCTCGTCGTCTCCGACGAACTCGACGACCTGCGCCGCTGCGACCGCGTCCTCGTCCTCTTCCACGGCCGCGTGGTCGCCGAGCACCCGGCCGGCTGGCGCGACCACGAGCTCATCGCCTCCATCGAAGGAGTGGACCACCATGGCTGACACCAAGGCTCCGCCGGTGAAGCAGGTGCGCTTGCCCGAGGCGGGAGCGGCTCGTGCGGTGCTGTTGCGCCGGGCGCGCGAACTGGCGCTCGTACCGGCGCTGTTGCTGCTCCTCGTGCTCGGCGCCGTGCTCAACGACTCCTTCTTCACCGAAGCCACCCTGGTCTCCATCCTGGCCTCGTCCGCCGCGCTGGCGATGGTCGTGCTCGCCGAGTCGCTGGTGCTCATCACCGGCAAGTTCGACCTGTCACTGGAGTCGGTGGTCGGCATCGCTCCGGCGGTGGCGGCGCTCCTGGTGCTGCCCGCCGCGCAGGCCGGATGGGGTACGGAGCTGCCCGCCGCCGTCGCCCTGCTGGCCATCCCCTTGGTCGGAGCGGTCATCGGGGCGTTCAACGGCATTCTCGTGGTGAAGGTGAAGCTCAACGCCTTCATCGTCACCCTGGCCATGCTGATCATCCTGCGTGGTCTTCTGGTCGGCGCGACCAAGGGCAAGACGCTGTTCGGCATGCCGGACTCGTTCTTCTCGTTGGCCACCACCACCTTCCTGCGAGTCCCGATGTCGGTGTGGGTGGCTGCCGTGGCCTTCGCCATTGCCGGACTCGTGCTCAAGTACCACCGGATCGGCCGCGCGCTGTACGCGATCGGCGGCAACCTGGAGGCCGCCCGCGCGGCCGGCATCCGCGTCGACCGCGTCCGGCTCGGGGTGTACGTCGTGGCCGGAGTGCTCGCCTCGATCGGTGGCCTCATGTACACGGGCTACGTCGGTGCGATCGGCGCCAACCAGGGCCAGAACATGATCTTCACGGTGTTCGCCGCAGCCGTGATCGGAGGCATCAGCCTCGACGGCGGCCGGGGAACCATGTTCGGCGCCCTGACCGGCGTACTCCTGCTCGGCGTCGTCAAGACGATGCTCACCATGGCCCAGGTGCCGTCCTTCTGGATCGACGCCATCTACGGCGGAATCATCCTCCTCGCCCTCATGATCGCCCGCGTCACCACCGGCCGCGCCCAGGACTGACCCCGTCACCTACTGAAAGGCCCTCCGTGTCACCGACCCCCGCCCGCATCACCGCGGTCGACACCCACGACATCCGTTTCCCGACCTCACGCGAGCTCGACGGCTCCGACGCGATGAACCCGGACCCCGACTACTCGGCCGCGTACGTCGTCCTGCGCACCGACGCCGGGGACGGGCACGAGGGGCACGGCTTCAGCTTCACCATCGGGCGGGGCAACGAGGTCCAGGTGGCCGCCATCCACGCGCTGCGGCACCACGTGGTCGGACGGTCCGTCGAGGAGCTGTGCGCCGACCCCGGGACCCTGAACCGCGACCTGATCGGCGACAGCCAACTGCGCTGGCTCGGGCCCGAGAAGGGCGTGATGCACATGGCGATCGGCGCGGTCGTCAACGCCGTGTGGGACCTCGCCGCCAAGCGCGCCGAGAAGCCCTTGTGGCGGTTCCTCGCCGACGCCGAGCCGGAGTGGCTGGTCCGTCAGATCGACTTCCGGTACCTCACGGACGCGCTGACGCCCGAGGAGGCGCTGGCCCTTCTCCGTCGCGGCCGGGAGGGCGCGCAGGAACGAATCAGCAGCCTCCTCGAACGCGGCTACCCCGCCTACACCACCTCCCCGGGCTGGCTCGGCTACGACGACGCCAAGCTCACCCGCCTCGCCACCGAGGCCGTCGCCGACGGCTTCCGGCAGATCAAGCTGAAGGTCGGCGCCGACCTCGACGACGACATCCGGCGCTGCCGGGTCGCCCGCGCCGTCGTCGGTCCCGACATCCGCATCGCGATCGACGCCAACCAGCGCTGGGACGTCGACGAGGCCGTCCGCTGGACCAAGGCCCTCGCCGAGTTCGACCCGTACTGGATCGAGGAGCCCACCAGCCCCGACGACATCCTCGGCCACGCGGCCGTCCGCAGGGCCGTCGCCCCGGTCAAGGTCGCCACCGGCGAGCACGTCCAGAACCGGGTCGTCTTCAAGCAGCTCCTCCAGGCGGGCGCCCTCGACGTCGTCCAGATCGACGCGGCCCGGGTCGGCGGCGTCCACGAGAACCTCGCCATCCTGCTGCTCGCCGCCAAGTTCGGCGTCCCGGTCTGCCCGCACGCGGGCGGCGTCGGCCTGTGCGAACTCGTCCAGCACCTGTCGATGTTCGACTACGTAGCCGTCACCGGCACCACCGAGGACCGCGTCATCGAGTACGTCGACCATCTGCACGACCACTTCCTTGACCCGGTGGTGATCAGGGAGGGTCACTACACGGCACCCACCGCCCCGGGCTTCTCGGCCGCCATGCGGCCCGAGTCGATCGCGCGCTACACGTTCCCGGACGGCGCCTTCTGGGCAGAAGATCTCGCCGACGAAGCGAACAAGAAGGGACACGCGGCATGACCGACTTCGAGGGCCTCAGGGCCCTGGTGACCGGTGGCGCCTCCGGCATCGGCCGGGCCACCGCGGAACTCCTGGCCGCGCGCGGCGCCCAGGTCGCCGTCCTCGACCTCGACCCGTCGTCCGTGACCAAGCCCCTGCTCGGCTACCAGGCCGACGTCACCGACGACGCCTCCGTCCGCGAGGCGGTCGCCGCCGCCGTCGCCGAACTCGGCGGCCTCGACGTCCTGGTCAACAACGCGGGGATCGGCGCCCAGGGCACCGTCGAGGACAACGACGACGCCGAATGGCACCGCGTCCTGGACGTCAACGTCGTCGGCATGGTCCGCGCCGCCCGCGCCGCCCTCCCGCACCTGCGCCGGTCGTCGCACGCGGCGATCGTCAACACCTGCTCCATCGCCGCCACCGCGGGCCTCCCGCAACGCGCCCTCTACAGCGCGACCAAGGGCGCGGTGTACTCACTGACCCTCGCCATGGCCGCCGACCACGTCCGCGAGGGCATCCGCGTCAACTGCGTCAACCCCGGTACGGCGGACACCCCGTGGATCGGCCGCCTCCTCGACAAGGCCCCGGACCCCGCCGCCGAACGCGCCGCCCTGGAGGCCCGCCAGCCCACCGGCCGCCTGGTCTCGGCCGACGAAGTCGCGGGGGCCATCGCCTACTTGGCGAGCCCGCTCTCCGGTGCCACCACGGGCACCTCCCTCGCCGTCGACGGCGGCATGCAGGGCCTGCGCCTGCGCCCGGCGGGCCGGTGAGGACCCCGCGAGGGCTCGGCTTCGGAGCCGCCGGCCTGGGCAACCTCTTCTCGGAGGTCTCCGACGAGCAGGCGCACGCGGCGGTGACAGCCGCCTGGGACCGCGGCATCCGCTACTACGACACCGCCCCCCACTACGGCCTCGGCCTGTCCGAGCGCCGCCTCGGCGCGGCCCTGCGCGAGCACCCGCGCGACGAGTACCTGATCTCGACGAAGGTCGGCCGCCGCCTGGAGCCGTCGACCGCTGGCGGCGACGACCTGGCGCACGGCTTCGCCGTCCCCGCCACCCACCGCCGGGTCTGGGACTTCACCGAGGACGGCATACGACGCACCCTCGAGGCGAGCCTGGAACGCCTCGGCCTCGACCGCGTCGACGTCGTCTATCTCCACGACCCCGACGACCACGCTGAACAGGCCTTCCGCGAGGGCTACCCGGCCCTGGAGAAGCTCCGCGCGGAGGGCGTCGTCGGCGCGATCGGCGCCGGCATGAACCAGGCCGAGATGCTCACCCGCTTCGTCCGTGACACGGACGTCGACGTGGTGCTGTGCGCCGGCCGCTACACCCTGCTCGACCAGAGCGCCGGCACCGAGTTGCTCCCCGCCGCGCTCGCGAAGGGCACCTCCGTCGTCGTCGGCGGCGCCTTCAACTCCGGTCTGCTGGCGGACCCGACGCCCGGAGCGACGTACAACTACACCCGGGCGCCGGAGGAGTTGCTGAACCGGGCCCTGCGCATGAAGGAGGCCGCCGAGCGGCACGGCATCAGTCTGCGCGCGGCCGCCCTGGCCTTCTGCGCCGCCCACCCCGCCATCACGAGCGTGCTGGTCGGCGCCCGCTCGGCGGCCGAAGTCCACGACTGTGCCGACCAGTTCGCGACGCCGGTGCCCGACGCCTTCTGGCAGGAGCTGCGGGAGACGGGACTGTTGGA
>NZ_JADDXU010000021.1 GCF_015163075.1 Streptomyces justiciae | reverse complement strand
CCAGCCGGAGATCGACCCACTCGTCGCTCTCGCCGTCGAGCACATACCGCTCGACCTCGACGAAGCCCTGTCTCCCGGCGAAGCGCAGCCCGTCCTCGTTGACGGCCAGCACACACGTCTCGATCACCTTCGCGCCCAGCACGCGCGCGTGGGCGAGCCCGTTCTCGTACAGCGCCGTCCCGTATCCCCGCCGCCGGTACTCGGGCAGCACGCGCGCGATGACGGTCGCCACCGCGTCCTCGCCCTCCGGCGGGCGCACGGTGGAGCAGCCGACGAGGACGTCACCGACGTACGCGTTCTCCAGGCGGTAGCGCGTACTGCGCTCCCGCACCACGTCGAGGTCCAGCGGGTCGGCCGGGATGATCACGTTGTGGACGTACCGCCACTGTTCGAGCATGGCGTCGCCGACGGCACGCTCCAGCCGGACTATCGGAAGATCAGACACGTCCTCCACTTCCCCGCCGCGCGTACACCTCAATCTCGATCTTCATACGAGGATCGGCGAGTCCGCACATCATCATCGTCGCCGCCGGCCGCACCTGACCGAACACCCGCCGCAGCACCGGCCAGCACGGCTCGAAGTCCTCCCGGTCGGGCAGCAGATACCGCACCCGGACGACGTCCTCGAAACCGCTCCCGGCCTCCGCCAGGGCCGCCTCGATGTTCCGCAGACACTGCGCCGCCTGCTCGACGACGTCGTCGGAGATGGTCATCGTCGCGTAGTCGTAGCCGGTCGTCCCGGAGACGTGCACCCAGTCGCCGTCGACCACGGCACGGGCGTACCCGATCTGCTCCTCGAACACCGAACCGCTGAGAATCGCGCGTCGCTTCGTCATGCGCCAAACCGTAGGTGAGCTGCGGTTATACGTCGAATATCCAGCAGCGGATGAAGTGATATCCATGGGGATATGGAGCAGCGACCGGAACTCCCCCTTCCCCAACTCCACGCCTTCGTCGTCCTCGCCGAGGAACTGCACTTCGGGCGGGCCGCCGCACGGCTCGGCATCGCCCAGCCGCCGCTGAGCCAGCAGATCCGGCGCCTGGAGGACAAGGTCGGCGCCCCGCTCCTCGTACGCCCCCCGGGTCCCGTCGCCCTCACCCCGGCCGGACGGGAACTGCTCCCCGCCGCCCGCCAGGCCCTCGCCGCACTCACCGACGGCCTGGCTGCGGCCCGCGCGGCGGCCGCCGGCCGGACCGGCACCCTGCGCCTGGGCTTCGCCGCGTCGCTCGCCCTGACACTGCTGCCGGGACTGCTACGCACTTACCTGGACCGCTATCCCCAAGTACGCCTGGACATCCGCGAGATGACCACCGCACCCCAGCTCACCGCCCTCCGAGACGGGTCCCTCGACGTGGGCCTCCTGCGCGAACCACCGTCCGCCGACCCGGACTTGTCCTTCCGTACGGTCCTGACGGAGCCGTTCGTGGCGGTGCTGCCCCGCGCCCATCCCCTGGCGGCCCAACGCCGGGTGACGCCCTCCGAGTTGGCCGAGCACCCCTTCGTCCTCCTGCCGCGCGAGGCGGGCCCCGGACTCCACGACCGCATCACCGGCCTCTGCGCCCCGCACGTCGCCCAGCACGCCACCGAGTGGCAGACCGTCTGCGCCCTCGTCGAGACCGGCCTCGGAGTCTCGCTCGCACCGGCGAGCATCCGCCGTATCCGGCTCAAGGGGGTCGCCTTCCGGCCCCTCGCCGCAACGGACGCGCGGACCGTGGTCGCGGTGGCCTGGCGCTCGGGCGACGACAGTCCGCTCGTCGCGAACCTCCTGGAGACGGTCACGCACCCGGGGTGAGATGGTCCCGCGCGGCCTTGCGGAAGGCGGTCACCAGGCGGTTGCGGTCGTCCGCGCGGGTGGCGACGACGACATGGCTGGGCTCGACACCCTCCAGCGGGACCATGGTGAGGTCGGGCCGCAGGACCCGGCCCACGGACTGCGCGGCGACGGCCAACGACTCGCCCGCGGCGACGAGTTCGAACTTGTCCTCGACCGCCTCGATGAGCGGCCCGTCCGGCGCCGGGCGCCCGTCCGGACGCGGCTCGAACCGCCAGAACGCGCTGCGCACCGGGTCCGCCGTACGCGGCAGCCGCTCGTCGGCGATGTCGTCCAGCGTGACGGCCTCCTTGCCGGCCAGCCGATGGTCCAGCGGCACGATCAGCACGCGCGGCTCGTCGTAGAGGACCGTCACCCGCAGCCGCTCGGTGCGGAACGGCAGCCGGGTCACCACCGCGTCGACCCGGTGCTCGAGCAGGGCGTGATGTACGTCGTCCCAGTTCAGGTGGGCGGTCAGCACCTCGGCGTCGGGGTGCCGGTGCCGTACCGCCCGGACCGCCGGGGTGACGATGATGCCCGAGGTGAAACCGACCGTCATCCGATGCGGCTGAGCGGCGGCACGCGCGCGTACGGCCGCCTGAGCCGCCGCCCGCAGCAGCGCCTTCGCCTCCGGCAGAAAAGCCTCCCCCGCCTCCGTCAGCCGCGTCCCCTGCGGCGTCCGGTCCAGCAGCCGCGCCCCCAACTCCCGCTCCAGCCGCTGCACCTGACGGCTCAGGGAGGGCTGGGTGATGTGCAGGGCCTCGGCGGCACGACCGAAGTGGCGATGCTCGGCGACGACGGTGAAGTACCGGACGAGACGGAGATCGAGGTCCACGGGGATCGACTGAGAGTCGGCCATACGGCGAGCTTAGCTGCGGTGATGCCCAGATCGCATTGCCGCATACGAAAGAGGCTTTGGACGCCGGGCCGCTGCGGCGCGGACGCTGGAGGCATCCCGAATTCCATCCCTCTGGGGGTCATCAGCATGCGTGTGTTCGTCACCGGCGCCAGTGGCTTCGTGGGCAGCGCCGTCGTACGTGAACTGCTCGGCGCCGGTCATGAGGTGGTCGGCCTGGCCCGCTCCGACTCCTCCGCGGCGGCGCTGCGGGCGGCGGGCGCGGAGGTGCACCGCGGCGACCTGGACGACCTCGACAGCCTGCGCCGCGGAGCGGAGGCGGCCGACGGTGTCATCCACACCGCCTTCAAGCACGACTTCTCGAACATCGCCGCCTCCGGCGTGATCGACCTGCACGCCATCGAGGCCATGGGGTCGGTGCTGGAAGGCACCGGCAAGCCGTTCGTGACGACGTCGGCGTTCCTGGTCGAGCCGGGCATCTACGCCACGGAGGAGGACGCGGCCCACCCGGACTCCGTGGCGCCCTTCCGCGTCCCCTCCGAGGAGGCCACCCTCGCCCTCGCCGACCGCGGCGTACGCGCCACGGTCCTCCGCCTGCCTCCGTCCGTCCACGGTCACGAGGACGGCGCCTTCGTCCCGAAGCTCATCGACATCGCCCGCGACAAGGGCGTCTCCGCGACGATCGACGCCGGCACCAACCACTGGCCCGCCGTCCACCGCCTCGACGCGGCCCGCCTCTACCGCCTGGCCCTGGAGAAGGCCGACGCAGGCACCCGCGTCCACGCGATCGACGACGAGGGCGTCCCCCTCCACGCCATCGCGACCGCGATCGGCCAGGGCCTGGGCGTACCGGTGGTGCGGCTACCGCAGGCCGAGGCCGCCACCCACTTCGGCTGGTTCGCCCACTTCATCGCCCTCGACCTCCGCGCATCCAGCACCCTGACCCAACAGCGCCTGGGCTGGAAGCCGGAACAGCCGAACCTGCTCGCGGACCTGGCGGAGGGGCACTACTTCGGGGAGGGGCGCAGGAGCATCCTCTGAGAGGTCGGGAGCAGGCTGCTCTCGGAGGGCTCGGAACCGGCTCCGTCAACATCTCGAAAAACGGGTTGATCGGGCGCCGAGGGCTTCTTAGGCTGCTGCTACTTCAGAAGGGAGGTGGTTCGGCAGATGTATTCATACCGGACGGAAGAGGTGGCTGCGGGCTAGCGGCCCGTCACCACATTCAGTGCGGTGCCGGACCAGTGCGCGATAGACGCGTGCAGCCGGCCCAATCCCAAGCAGTCACCCGACCCGTGAGCTCGCCGGTACGTCCGGCCGGCTCCCCCGCTGAGGCGGGGGGACCCGAGCTCGCGGGTCGTCTGCGTTTCTCGCAGAGATACGGGGAAGTTTTGCGGGCGTGATCTGCGACACCCGGCATTCTTGCGGCACGCAGTACCCTGACCGCATGCTTTCGCTCGTTCGACGCCGCCACGTGGACTACGTCCGCGTCACGAGCATGGGCTGTCGACGCTCCGTCTGAGCCTCCAGCCCTTCCGCGCAGCCATTCGCTGCCGCCTTTTCTCCCTCTCACCCTTTGCGGACGCACCATGACCCACGTGTCGACGAATCCGTCGAATCCGTCGTACCAGCAGCTCCCGATCGTCGATCTCTCCGCCGCCGACCGCGGCCCCCAGGCCCGTGCGCTGCTCCATGCCCAGCTGCACAGTGCCGCCCATGACGTGGGGTTCTTCCAGCTCATCGGGCATGGGGTTCCCCGGGGCGAGCTCGATGCGCTGCTCTCCGCCATGCGGAGGTTCTTCGCGCTGCCCGAGCGTGAGCGGCTCGCCCTCGACAACGTACGGTCGCCGCACTTCCGGGGGTACACCCGCACCGGCGACGAGCGCACCGGTGGCAGTCGGGACTGGCGGGATCAGCTCGACATAGGGGCCGAGCGACCCGCCCGGATACCCGGCCCGCACGAGCCCGCGTACTGGTGGCTCCAGGGGCCCAACCAGTGGCCCGACTCCCTGCCCGAGCTGCGTACCGCCGCGCTCGCCTGGGTCGAGCGGCTCAGCTCGGTCGCCGAGCGGCTGCTGCACGAGCTGCTCGCCTCCATCGGAGCGCCCGCCGACTTCTACGACCCGATCTTCGGCGAGCCGGCCCACCCGCATCTCAAGCTCGTGCGCTATCCGGGGAGTGCCGGGGACGGCGCCGATCAGGGCGTCGGTGCCCACAAGGACTACGGGTTCCTCACCCTGCTGCTCCAGGACCAGGTCGGTGGCCTTCAGGTGCAGCGTGAGGACGGGCTCTTCCATGACGTGCCGCCGCTGGAGGGGGCGTTCGTCGTGAATCTCGGGGAGTTGTTGGAGGTGGCCACGAACGGGTATCTCGTGGCCACCAACCACCGGGTCGTCTCCCCGCCCGGCGCCACTGAGCGGTTCTCCGTGCCGTTCTTCTACAACCCACGGCTGGATGCGCGGGTGGAGCCGCTGCCCTTCGCGTACGCGTCCGCCGCCCCCGGCGTCGCCGACGACCCGTCCAACCCTCTCTTCGCCGAGTACGGCTACAACGAGCTCAAGGGCAAGCTGCGGGCACATCCGCTGGTGGCGGAGCGCCATCACCAGGACTTGCTGACTCCGGCTTAGGCAACGCCCTCAGGGGCGCGGGGCTGTATCGATTTGCGGCTCCGCCGCGTGGGCGCGACCAGCCACTGACTGGCCCGCAGCCGCCCGCGCCCCTCAGCCACCCACCTCACTGGGCGGCAATGCTCCCGTACCCCTCGATCTCCTGAGGGCTCCGCACCCCCGGCCCCACATACCGAGCAGAAGGCCGCACCAGCCGCCCCGTCCGCTTCTGCTCCAGAATGTGCGCCGACCATCCGGCCGTACGAGCGCACGTGAACATGGACGTGAACATGTGCGCCGGAACCTCGGCGAAGTCCAACACGATCGCCGCCCAGAACTCCACGTTCGTGGCCAGGACGCGGTCGGGGCGGCGGGCATGCAGCTCCGCCAGCGCCGCCTTCTCCAAGGCTTCCGCCACCTCGAAGCGCGGCGCGCCCAGCTCCCGCGCCGTACGCCGCAGCACGCGCGCGCGGGGGTCCTCGGCCCGGTACACCCGGTGGCCGAAGCCCATCAGCCGCTCGCCCTTGTCGAGGGCCTGCTTGACGTACGCCTCGGCGTCGCCGGTCCGCTCGATCTCCTCGATCATGTGCAGGACGCGCGACGGCGCACCGCCGTGCAGCGGACCCGACATGGCGCCTACGGCACCCGAGAGCGCCGCGGCCACGTCCGCGCCGGTCGAGGCGATGACCCGCGCCGTGAAGGTGGACGCGTTCATGCCGTGCTCGGCGGCGGACGTCCAGTACGCGTCGACGGCCGCGACGTGCTTCGGGTCGGGTTCGCCGCGCCAGCGGATCATGAAGCGTTCGACGACGGACTGGGCCTTGTCGATCTCGCGCTGCGGGACCATGGGGCGGCCCTGGCCTCGGGCGGACTGGGCGACGTAGGACAGGGCCATGACGGCGGCGCGGGCGAGGTCGTCGCGGGCCTGGGCCTCGTCGATGTCGAGGAGGGGTTTGAGGCCCCAGACGGGGGCGAGCATGGCCAGGGCCGACTGGACGTCCACGCGGATGTCGCCGGAGTGGACCGGGATCGGGAAGGGCTCGGCGGGCGGCAGGCCGGGGCGGAAGGCGCCGTCGACGAGCAGGCCCCAGACGTTGCCGAACGAGACGTGACCGACGAGGTCCTCGATGTCGACGCCGCGGTACCGGAGGGCGCCGCCCTCCTTGTCCGGTTCGGCGATCTCCGTCTCGAACGCGACGACTCCTTCGAGGCCAGGTACGAAGTCGGACATCAGGCGGCTCCTCATGATGTGTGCGACGGATGACGCCGACGGATCCACGGCCTGTGCGGGGCTCGCGGTCCTGGGCGGTCACCCCTGTGATGCCCCGTTCGGTCGGCGGTCACCCCAGGGGGGTGGCATCTGCACCATATCCCCGAGTGCCACCCTTGGGCAGGGTTCGCGGCACTCAGTGCCACCTTCCGTGGAGTGACGTTCGATACGGCAAGATGACCACGTGACCGACGCACACGCCGTCTCCCATGGACCCGACGCCGCCCCCGATCCCGCTTCCATGCGCAAGCAGTACCGGGCCGAGGGGGTCTCCGAGGCCGAGCTCGCCGCGACCCCGGTGGAGCAGTTCGCGCGCTGGTTCAAGCAGGCCGCGACGGAGGCTCATCTGTTCGAACCGAACGCGATGGTGGTGTCGACGGCGGACGCGGAGGGGCAGCCGAGTTCGCGGACGGTGCTGCTGAAGCAGTTCGATGAGCAGGGGTTCGTCTTCTACACGAACTACGACTCCCGCAAGGCGCGTGACCTCGCGGAGAATCCGTACGTCTCGCTGCTCTTCCCGTGGCATCCGATGGCCCGCCAGGTGATCGTCAGCGGGGTCGCGCGTCGTACGGGGCGGGACGAGACCGCCGCGTACTTCCGTACCCGGCCGCATGGTTCGCAGTTGGGCGCGTGGGCCAGTGAGCAGTCGTCGGTGATCGGGACGCGGGCCGATCTGGAGGCGTCGTACGCCGAGTTGGCGGCCCGTTATCCGGAGGGCGAGCAGGTGCCGGTGCCGCCGCGCTGGGGTGGCTTCAGGGTGGCTCCACGGACGGTGGAGTTCTGGCAGGGCCGGGAGAACCGGTTGCACGACCGGCTGCGGTACGTGGCGGAGGCGGACGGGAGCTGGCGGGTGGAGCGGCTCAGTCCTTGAGAGGCTCAGCCAATGAACCTGCTGGCCTCTGAGAGGCTCAGCCACTGAACCTGTCGGCCACTGAACCTCAGTCCCTGAGCGCCGATTCCACCAGTGCCGTCCATTGTGCGACCACCTTCTCCCGGCGGCCCTTGTCGTCCGTGAGCAGGTTGGCCAGGCCCAGGCCGCGGGCCATGTCCAGCAGGCCCTGGACCGTCTCCCGTACGCCCGGTCTGGACTCGTCCGCGCCCAGCAGGTCGACCGCTATGCGGTGGGTCTCGCGGCCGACGCGGGCCTCCAACTCCGTCACCTGGGGGCGGAGTTGTTCCTCATTGGAGGCGGCGACCCACAGGTGGAGGGCGGCGCGGAAGAGCGGGCCGGTGTAGAGGTCGACCAGGGCGGCCACGACGGCCCGGCGGTCGCCCGCCGCGCCCTGCGGGAACAGGGCGCGGATCGCGCCGGAGCGTTCCTCGGCGACGTACTCCACGGCCGCCGTGAACAGGTCCTCGCGGGTCGGGAAGTGGTGCTGGGCGGCGCCCCGGGAGACGCCCGCGCGTTCGGCGACGACGGAGACCGTGGAGCCCGCCCAGCCGCGCTCGGCGAGGCAGGCCACCGCGGCTTCGAGGAGCCGCTGCCGGGTGGCCCGGCTGCGGTCCTGCTTCGGCGTGCGTTCGCCGGGGGAACGGTCCATACGGTCGCCGACCGTGCTCACAGCGCCCATGCGGGGTCCCGTCGTTCTAGGAAGGCTGTCATGCCCTCGCGGGCCTGCGCGGAGGCGAACAGGCGGGCCGAGAGCGCGGTGAGGTCGGCCGCGTCCCGGTCGAAGGCTTCCAGCACCCTAACCGTGAGCAGCCGCTTCGTCTCCGCCAGGGCCTCGGGGGCGGCTTTGCGCAGTCCTTCCAGAACGGGTTCGAGTACGGCGTCCACGTCGTCGCCGGTCGCCGTCAGCAGGCCGATGCGGGTGGCCTCGGCGGCGTCGAAGCGTTCGCCGGTGAGGTAGTAGCGGGCGAGGGCGCGCGGGTCGGTGCGGGGCAGGAGGGGCAGGGAGATGACGGCGGGGGCGACCCCGATCCGTACCTCCGTGAAGGCGAAGGTCGCTCCGGTGGCCGCCGCGCCGATGTCGCAGGCGGCGAGCAGTCCGAGGCCGCCCGCGCGGACGTGGCCGGTGACGCGGGCGAGGACGGGTTTCGGTGCGGCGACGATCTGGCGGAGGAGGCCCACCAGGGCGTCGGGGTCGGGTGGGTCCTTGAGGTCGGCGCCGGCGCTGAAGGTGTTGCCGGTGTGGGTGAAGACGACCGCGCGTACGTCGCCGTCCTTGGCGCAGTCGGTCAGCGCGTCGGCCAACTCGCCGACCAGGGCGGCCGACAGGGCGTTGCGGTTGTGCGGGGAGTCGAGGGTGAGGGTCTCGACGCCCCGCGCGCGGGTGCGGCCGATCAGGGTCGTGTGCGCTGTCATGTGAGCTCCCTCAGCCGGCGGCGCAGGATCTTCCCGGAGGCGGCGCGCGGGACGTCGTCGATGAAGGTGACCTGGCGGACGCGTTTGTAGGGGGCGACGCGTTCGGCGACGTACATCATGACCTCTCCTTCGGAGAGGTCGCCGGCGGTGGGCTGGCGGACGACGTAGGCGTGCGGGACCTCGTTGCCCTCGTCGTTGTAGACGCCGATGACGGCGGCGTCGGCGATGCCGGGGTGGGTGAGGAGCAGGGCTTCGAGTTCGGCCGGGGCGACCTGGAAGCCCTTGTATTTGATGAGTTCCTTGACGCGGTCGACGATGAACAGCCAGCCGTCGGCGTCGACATGGCCGACGTCGCCGGTGTGCAGCCAGCCGTCGGTGTCGATCATCGCGGCGGTGGCGTCGGGGCGGCCGAGGTAGCCCTTCATGACCTGGGGGCCGCGGATGAGGATCTCGCCGGCCTCGCCGATGTCGAGGTCCTTGTCGGGGTCGTCGAGGGAGACGACGCGCATCTCGGTGCCGGCGATGAGCTTGCCGACGGTGCCGGCGGGGGCGTCGCGCATGCCGTCCAGGGGGACGACATGGGTGCCGGGCGACAGCTCGGTCATGCCGTACGCCTGGCCGACCGGCGGCAGGTTCAGCCGGGCCGAGCAGGCGGCGGCGAGCCGGGCGTCGAGGGGTGCGGCGGCGCTGATGATGTGCCGCAGGGACGACAGGTCGTACTGCGCGACGAGCGGGTGCTTGGCGAGCGCGAGGACGATCGGCGGGGCCACGAACAGGTCGGTGATGCGGTGGTTCTGGATGGCCGCGAGGTAGGTCTCCAGGTCGAAGCGGGGCAGGACGACGACGGTGGCGCCCTGCCGGAGCGGGGCGTTCATCAGGGCGGTGAGGCCGTAGATGTGGAAGAAGGGCAGGACGGCGAGGATGCGGTCGCCGGGCTTCGCCGGGATCAACGGCTCCAGCTGGGCGAGGTTGGTGGCGATCTGGGAGTGCGTGAGCATCACGCCCTTGGGGACGCCGGTGGTGCCGGAGGAGTACGGCAGCGCCGCCACGTCCTCGACCGGGTCGATGTCGACCTGCGGCTCGGGGGCCCTCGTGCCCAGCATGTCGATGAGCGAGCGGTGTCCTGGAGCGCTGTCGCAGACGAGGATCTCCTCGACTCCGCCCGAGAGTTCGGCCGCCCTGCGGGCCGTGTCGAGGAGGGGGGAGACGGTGACGATCCAGCGGGCCGCCGAGTCGGTGAGCTGTTTGGCGAACTCCTCCGCGGTGGCGAGCGGGTGCACGGTGGTGACGGAGGCGCCCGCGCGCGTGGCCGCGTAGAAGGCGGTCGGGAAGGCGATCGTGTTGGGGCTGTGCAGGGCGAGCACGTCCCCCTTGCGCACCCCCGCCTCGGCGAGCCCGGCGGCCACGCGCCGGTGGAAGGCGTCCAGTTGGGCGTACGTGAGGGTGGTGCCGTCGGTGCCGTCGATCAGGGCGGGTACGTCGCCGAACTCGGCGGCGCGGCCCAGTACGGCTTCGTGGATGGGGAGTTCGACGGTCGGGACGTCTGCGTACTCGCTGCGGAACATGGTTCCTCCTCGCACAACGCTGTGCCGGGTCAGTACGACTTGGGCAGGCCGAGGGTCTGGTGGGAGACGTAGTTGAGAATCATCTCCCGGCTCACCGGAGCAATACGAGCCACGCGCGCGGCGGTTATCAACGAGGCGAGCCCGAACTCGCGCGTGAGACCGTTGCCGCCCAGGGTGTGCACGGCCTGGTCGACCGCTTTCACGCAGGCCTCCCCCGCCGCGTACTTGGCCATGTTCGCCGCCTCTCCCGCGCCGACGTCGTCCCCGGCGTCGTAGAGGTGGGCCGCCTTCTGCATCATCAGGCGGGCCAGCTCCAGGTCGATGTGCGCCTGGGCGAGGGGGTGGGCGATGGCCTGGTGGGCGCCGATGGGGGTGTTCCAGACGGTGCGGTCGCGGGCGTACGTGATCGCCTGCGCGAGCGCGTAGCGGCCCATGCCGATCGCGAACGCGGCGGTCATGATGCGTTCGGGGTTGAGGCCGGCGAAGAGCTGGAGGAGTCCGGCGTCCTCGTCGCCGACGAGCGCGTCCGCGGGCAGCCGTACGTCGTCGAGCGTGAGCTCGAACTGCTTCTCGGCTGCCTGGAGTTCCATGTCGATCTGGCGGCGGTGGAACCCTTCTGCGTCCCTCGGGACGATGAAGAGGCAGGGCTTGAGGCGGCCGGTGCGGGAGTCCTCGGTGCGGCCGACGATGAGGGTGGCGTCGGCGATGTCGACGCCGGAGATGAAGACCTTGCGGCCGGTGAGGAGCCAGTCCCCTGTCTCCGGGTCGCGGCGGGCCGTGGTGGTGATGCGGTGGGAGTTGGAGCCGGCGTCGGGTTCGGTGATGCCGAAGGCCATGGTGCGGGTGCCGTCGGCCAAGGCCGGGAGCCATTCCTGTTTCTGGGTCTCGGTGCCGAAGCGGGCGATGACGGTGCCGCAGATGGCGGGTGAGACGACCATCATCAGCAGGGGGCAGCCTGCGGCGCCGAGCTCTTCGAGGACGATGGAGAGTTCGGAGATGCCGCCGCCTCCGCCGCCGTACTGCTCCGGCAGGTTGACGCCGAGGTAGCCCAGTTTGGCGGCCTCGGACCAGAGGGCTTCTCGGTCGAAGCTGCGGCCGTGGCGTTTGCCGAGGGCGGCTACGGCGGCTCGGAGGGCTTTGTGTTCTTCGGTTTCGGTCGTGGTCATGTGGCTCCTTCGTCGTGGCTGGTCGCGCAGTTCCCCGCGCCCCTAGGGCGTGTCCACCACCGCAAGCAGAGAACCGACTGTGACTTGCTGCCCGGGTACGGCGTGCAGAGCGCTCAGCACTCCTGTCACCGGGGCTGAAATGCGGTGTTGCATCTTCATCGCTTCGAGCCAGACGATCGGTTCACCGGCCTCGATCTTTGCCCCCACCGTCAGGCCCTCGGCGACCTTGACCACCGTTCCCGGCATCGGGGCCACCAGAGAACCCGGGGCCAGTTGTGCCTTCGGGTCGGGGAGGCGGGGCAGGGCCCTCAGCGCCGTCGTGCCGGCGTACACCTCGTCGTCGTACCTCGACACCTCGTACCGGCGCTGTACGCCGTCCACTTCGAGTACGACCAGACGCGCGTCGGCGTGCACCACTCGCACCCCGTCCGCCTCCAGGCCCTCCCGTCCCCAGCGGTACCGGACCTCGATCTCCTCGCCCGCCACCTCGTACCGCTTCACCTGCGGCTGTGAAGGAACGTTGCGCCAGCCGCCGCCGAAGCGGGAGCGGCCGTGGGCGTCGGCGAGGGCGGCGGCCAGGGGGGCGTACGGGTCAGAGGGTCGTGAGGTCAATGACGTGAGGTGGCGGTCGTAGAACGCCGTGTCCATGGCCGCCGTCGTGAACTCCTCGTGGCGCAGGGAGTTGACCAGGAGGGTTCTGTTGGTCGTCGGGCCGTGGATGTGGGCCCGTTCCAACGCGCCGGCCAGTTTGCGGATCGCCTCCGCGCGCGTGGGGGCGTGGGCGACGGCTTTGGCGAGCATGGGGTCGTAGTGGACGCCGATCTCGTCGCCGTCCTCGTAGCCGGTGTCCAGGCGGATGCCGGGGATCGTGAGGCGGTGCAGGGTGCCGGTCTGGGGGGCCCAGTCCTGGGCCGGGTCCTCGGCGTAGAGGCGGGCCTCGACGGCGTGGCCACGCGCGCGTGGGGGCGTTTCGGGGAGGGGCTGTCCCTCTGCGACGGCGATCTGGAGTGCGACCAGGTCCACGTCGAACACCGCCTCCGTGACGGGGTGCTCGACCTGGAGGCGGGTGTTCATCTCCAGGAAGTGCGCCTTGTCGTCGGCGACGAGGAACTCGACGGTGCCCGCGCCGACGTAGGAGACGGCGCGCGCGGCGCGTACGGCCAGCGTGCGCAGCTCCTCTTCGAGCCCCGGGGAGAGCCCGGGCGCCGGGGCCTCCTCGATGACCTTCTGGTGGCGGCGTTGCAGGGAGCAGTCGCGGGTGCCGAGCGCCCAGACGGTGCCGTGGGTGTCGGCGAGGATCTGCACCTCGACATGGCGGCCGTTCTCGATGTACGGCTCGACGAACACCTCGCCGTCCCCGAAGGCGCTCGCGGCCTCGGCGCGCGCGCCCTCCAGCGCGGCGCTGAGCTCCTCCAGGCGGCGCACGATCCTCATCCCGCGCCCCCCGCCGCCCGCGGCCGCCTTCACGAGCACCGGCAGGTCGGACGCGCTCACCTCCCCCAGCGGCTGGAGCCCCATCAGCTCCTTCGCGCGCGTCTTGGAGGCCATCGCCTCGATCGCCTCCGGAGGCGGGCCGATCCACACGAGCCCCGCGTCCAGGACGGCGCGGGCGAAGTCGGCGTTCTCGGAGAGGAAGCCGTAGCCGGGGTGCACGGCGTCCGCGCCGGCGGCGACGGCGGCCTTCACGATCAGGTCGCCGCGCAGATACGTCTCGGCGGGCGTCGCCCCCGGGAGTCGTACCGCTGTGTCGGCCACGCGCGTGTGGCGGGCGTTCGCGTCCGGGTCGGAGTGCACGGCGACCGTTCGGATTCCCAACTCACCGCAGGTGCGGAAGATCCGGCAGGCGATCTCGCCGCGGTTCGCGACCAGAACAGAAGTGATCATGGAAGTCACGGGAGGTCCCTCACATCCGGAAGACGCCGAAGCCGCCGCGCGCACCCTCGTACGGCGCCGTGTGAATGGCCGACAGGCACAGGCCGAGGACCGTGCGGGTGTCGCGCGGGTCGATGACGCCGTCGTCGTAGAGGCGGCCGGAGAGGAACATCGGCAGCGACTCGGACTCGATCTGCTGCTCCACCATGGCCCGCAGGGCCGCGTCGGCCTCGTCGTCGTAGGGCTGGCCCTTCGCCGCCGCCGACTGCCGGGCGACGATCGAGAGGACACCCGCCAGCTGCTGCGGGCCCATCACGGCGGACTTGGCGCTGGGCCAGGCGAAGAGGAAGCGCGGGTCGTAGGCGCGGCCGCACATGCCGTAGTGCCCGGCGCCGTACGACGCCCCCATGAGCACCGACAGATGTGGAACCTTCGAGTTGGACACCGCGTTGATCATCATGGCGCCGTGCTTGATGATGCCGCCCTGCTCGTACTCCTTGCCGACCATGTAGCCGGTGGTGTTGTGGAGGAAGAGGAGGGGGATGTCGCGCTGGTTGGCGAGCTGGATGAACTGGGCGGCCTTCTGCGACTCCTCGGAGAAGAGCACCCCTTGGGCGTTCGCCAGCACGCCCACCGGATAGCCGTGCAGGGCCGCCCAGCCGGTCGTGAGGCTCGTGCCGTACAGCGGTTTGAACTCGTCGAAGTCGGAGGCGTCGACGATCCGGGCGATGACCTCGCGGGGGTCGAAGGGGGTCTTCAGATCTCCGGGAACGATGCCGAGGAGTTCGTCGTTGGAGTATTTGGGCGGCTCGGCGAAGCCTGGATCGTCGTACGCCTTCCGGTGGTTCAGGCGTGCCACCACTCTCCGCGCCTGCCGCAGCGCGTCCCTCTCGTCAACCGCGAAATAGTCCGCGAGACCCGACACGCGAGCGTGCATCTCCGCACCGCCGAGCGACTCGTCGTCGCTCTCCTCGCCGGTGGCCATCTTCACCAGCGGCGGACCGCCGAGGAACACCTTGGCGCGCTCCTTGACCATGATCACGTGGTCGGACATGCCGGGGATGTAGGCCCCGCCCGCCGTGGAGTTGCCGAAGACGACGGCGACCGTGGGGATTCCGGCGGCGGAGAGCCTCGTCAGGTCCCGGAAGATGGCACCCCCGGGGATGAAGATCTCCTTCTGGGAGGGGAGATCGGCGCCCCCGGACTCCACCAGGCTGATGCAGGGGAGCCGGTTGGCGAGGGCGATGTCGTTGGCCCGGAGTGCCTTCTTCAGGCTCCACGGGTTGCTCGCGCCGCCGCGCACGGTCGGGTCGTTGGCGGTGATCAGACACTCCACGCCCTCGACGACCCCGATGCCGGTGACCAGCGAGCCGCCGACCGGATACTCGCTGCCCCAGGCGGCCAGCGGGGACAGTTCGAGGAAGGGCGTGTCCGGGTCGAGGAGCAGTTCGATGCGTTCGCGGGCCAGCAACTTGCCGCGTTTCCGGTGCCGTTGGACGTACTTCTCGCCGCCGCCCGCGAGCGCCTTGGCGTGCTCGGCGGTCAGCTCGTCCAGCTTGGCGAGCATGGCCTCGCGGTTCGCCCGGTAGTCGGGACCCGCCGTGTCCAGGGCGGAGTCGATGACCGTCACAGGAGGGCCTCCGGGATGTCCAAGTGGCGGGAGCGCAGCCATTCGCCGAGCGCCTTGGCCTGCGGGTCGAAGCGGTGCTGGGCGGCGACACCGGCGCCGAGGATGCCCTCGACGACGAAGTTGAGGGCGCGGAGATGGGGGAGCTGGTGCCGGGTGACCTTCAAGTCGGCCGTCTCCGGGAGGAGTTCGCGGAAGCGGTCGACGGTGAGCGTGTGGGCGAGCCACCGCCAGGCCTCGTCGGTCCGGGCCCACACCCCCACGTTGGCGTTGCCGCCCTTGTCCCCGCTGCGGGCCCCGGCGACCAGGCCGAGGGGCGCCCTGGTCAGCGGGCCCTCGGGCAGCGGCTCGGGGAGGGGTGGTTCCGGCGGGCTCTCGAGTACGAGGGTGTCCTGGGCCGGCGCCACAGGGATACGGCGGCCGTCGTGGAGGACGGCCACATGGTCGACGGCGCCATGGGGGACGTACACATCCTCGAAGACCCCATAAGGCGCGCCCTTTCCGGGTGGGGCGAGCACATGGAAGCCGGGGTAGCTGGCGAGGGCGAGTTCGACGGCGGCACTGCTCAGTGCCCGCCCGACCGCGTCCTGGTCGGGGTCGCGTACGACGAGCCGCAGCAGGGCGCTGGCGGTCTCCTCGGTGTCGGCGTCCACGCGGTCGGTGCGGGCCAACTCCCAGTGCACCGAGGCGACTTTGCCGAGGACCGGCTCCATCTGCGCGCGCACCAGCGCCGCCTTCGCCTCGATGTCGAGACCGGTGAGGACGAAGACGACCTCGTTGCGGAAGCCGCCGAGCTTGTTGAGGCCGACCTTGAGGGTGGGCGGTGGGGCCTCGCCGCGGACGCCGGAGATGCGGACGCGGTCGGGGCCGTCCTGGGCGAGGCGGACGGTGTCGAGGCGGGCGGTGACGTCGGGTCCGGCGTACCGGGCGCCCTGGGTCTCGTACAGCAGCTGTGCGGTGACCGTGCCGACGTCGACGAAGCCGCCGGTGCCGGGGTGTTTGGTGATGACGGCGGTGCCGTCCTCGTGGAGCTCGGCAAGGGGGAAGCCGGGGCGGCGCAGGTCGTGGCTGCTCTTGGCGAGTGACTCGGCGAAGAAGGCGTAGTTGCCGCCGGTGGCCTGCGTCCCGCACTCCAGGACGTGCCCGGCGACGACGGCGCCCGCCAGCCGGTCGTAGTCCGTCGGCTCCCAGCCGAAGTGCGCGGTGGCGGGCCCGGTGACCAGGGCCGCGTCCGTCACCCGCCCGGTGACGACCACGTCGGCGCCCGCGCGCAGGCACTCCGCGATGCCGAAGCCGCCGAGGTAGGCATGGGCGGCGAGGCTGCCGGGGTGGGCGGCGGTCAGATCGTCGCCCTCGACGTGGGCGACGCGGACGGGGACGCCGAGCCGGTCGGCCAACTCCCGTACTCGGGTGGCGAGTCCGGCCGGGTTGAGGCCACCGGCGTTTGCGACGATCCGTACGCCCCGCTCGTGGGCGATGCCGAGGCACTCCTCCAACTGCCGCAGGAACGTGCGGGCGTACCCGGCGCCGGGGTCCTTGAGCCGGTCGCGGCCCAGGATGAGCATGGTGAGTTCGGCGAGGTAGTCGCCGGTGAGGACGTCGAGTTCACCGCCGGTGAGCATCTCGCGGAGGGCGTCGAAGCGGTCGCCGTAGAAGCCGGAGGCGTTGCCGATGCGCAGGGTCACTTGCCGGCCCCTTTGGGTACGCGCCCGTCTCCCGGCGGTCCCGCGAAGGCCTGGGCGATGTCCAGCCAGCGGTCGGCGCACTCCCCCACGGCGGTCAGGGCGAGGTCGGTGCGGTGGGCGCGCTGGGTGACCAGGAGGCAGAAGTCGAGGGCGGGGCCGGTGACGCGGTCGGCGGCGTCCTCGGGGCCGTAGATCCACAACTCGCCGGAGGGTGCGACGAGTTCGATCCGGAACTCCTCGAACGGCGGGGTCAGTCCGTGCACCCCGAAGGCGAAGTCGCGGGTGCGGACGCCGAGTCGGGCGATGTGCCGCAGCCGGTCGGTGGGGGTGCGGGTGACGCCGAGCGCGTCGGCCACGTCCAGGCCGTGGGCCCAGGTCTCCATCAGGCGGGCGGTAGCCATGGAGGCGGTGGACATGGGCGGGCCGTACCAGGGGAAACGGGCGCCGTCGGGAGCGGCCCGCAGCGCGTCGGCCAGGTCCTCGCGACCCGCCCGCCAGTAAGCGAGCAGCCGCTCCGGAGGCTTCGCCGCGCCCTCCTCGGCGCCGTTGTCCACGAAGTCCCCGGGCGCGGCCAGCGCCTTCTCGACCTCACGCGAGAAGGCCTCCTGATCGGTCACGGCGAGCAGGGAGGAGTGGTCCGTCCAGGCGAGGTGGGCGATCTGGTGGGCGACGGTCCAGCCGGGGGCGGGGGTCGGCGACGACCACTGCTCCTTGCTCAACCCGGCCACGAGCAGGTCGAGTTCCTCGCTCTCCGCGCACAGGTCGTCGATGACGGGCGTGGGATCTGCCATGGCAGCGAGGATGGCAGCGGCGCCATAAACAAGCAAGCGTGCTTGCATTCTTTTCGGGGATCATTTCGAGTGAGTACGGCTACTCATGCCGCCGCGCGCCCGGGCGGGAACGATGAACGAGGGGGACAGCCGACCCGGAAGGTGGGGGCATGGGCAGGTTTCTGGCGGGGGTCGGGGCCGTGGTCGCGGCCGGGGTGGCGCTGATCGTGGCCTATCTGGCGGGGGCGCCGGCGGATGTGGTGTTCGGGGCCGGGGCGGGGGTGCTGAGCCTGTTGTGGCTGCTGCTTCTGCTGACCGTGCCGTGGAACCTCTACTTCCGGGCGCATGCCGTGCTCGCGGAGATCGCGGTGAGCCGGGAGAAGGGGCTGAAGATCTCCTCGGCCCGGGACGCCGAGGCCCGGCGGATCGCCCGCGCGATGCTGCGGACGGCGGTGGCCGGGCATGTGGTGACGGCGGCGGTCGTCGTCGCGGTCACGTGGGCGACGGGGGCGTTCACGGGCTACTGGTTCGCCGCGTTCTTCCTGCTGAGTACGTTCTTCCGCCCGGCCGGCGCCTGGTTCGGCCAGCTCCGGCGGCGGCTCGGGACCCTGCTCAAGGACGTCACGTATCCCCGGGACGACGTGGTCGAGCTGAACGCCCGCCTCGACCGCGCCGAGACCGGGACGCGGGTGCTGGAGGAGAAGGCGGAGGAACAGTACCGGGCCCTCGCCGAACTGCGCCGGACCGTGGACGCGCTGGCGATGAGCGCGTACGAACGGGCCGAGGAGGCGGATCGCAGGATCGCCGCGCTGGGCCGGGAGTTCGAGTCCACGGTGAACCGCCTCACCGACAACCAGGAGATCATCGCGGGGGTGAAGGCGTTCCTGCGGTTGGTGCGGGCGCCGGAGCTGCCGGGGGATGCGGCGGCGTCGGGGTGAGGACGGCCGCGCTGGGCGGGCTGAAGGACGGCAGTCCGCCGCGGACGCGGCGACCCCAGGGTGCGGGCGGCCGAGCGCTGCGGACGCGAGGCCTCAGGGTGCGGGCAGCCGAGTGCCGCGGACGCGACGGCCCGGGGTGCGGGCAGCCGAGCGCCAGAGACACGCCGGCCCGGGGTTGAGGACGGACATGCGCCGTGGACGCGGTGGCCTCAAGGTGTCAGCGGCAGTGCGCCGGGGGGACGGCGACCCAGGGTTGAGGACGGCCGAGCGCCGCGGACGCGGCGATTCCGGAGGGGGAGCAGCCGCGCGTCAGGGGCACGGCGGTCCCGGGTCGGCCGGCGCCGGTCAGGGCTCCTCCGGTAGCGCCACCGGCGGCTTCGTCTTCGCCCGCCCCGTCTGCGTCAGGACCACGCCCATGCTGGCCGCGATGACCAGGGCGATGGCGGCGGCCTCCGTAGCGGACAGGGCCTGGCTCAGGACCAGGAAGCCGGCCGTCGCGGCGATGGCCGGTTCCAGGCTCATGAGGATGGCGAAGGTGGAGGCGGGCAGGCGGCGCAGGGCGATGAGTTCGAGGGTGTAGGGCAGGACCGAGGAGAGGACGGCGACCGCCGAGCCCAGGGCGACGGTCGTGGGGTCGAGGAGCCTGGTGCCGGACTCGACGATGCCGAGCGGCAGGAACACCACCGCCGCGACCGCCATGGCGAGGGCGAGCCCGTCGGCCTGCGGGAAGCGGCGGCCGGTGCGGGCGCTGAAGACGATGTACGCCGCCCACATGGCGCCCGCGCCCAGGGCGAAGAGGACGCCCACGACGTCGAGGCTGCCGAAGCCGCCGCCGCTGAGCAGGACGACACCGGCGAGGGCCAGCCCGGCCCACACGAGGTTGATCGCGCGGCGGGAGGCGAGGACCGAGAGGGCGAGGGGGCCGAGGACTTCCAGGGCGACCGCCGGGCCGAGCGGGATGCGGGCGATGGACTGGTAGAACAGGCCGTTCATCCCGGCCATCGTGAGGCCGAAGACGATCACCGTGGCCCAGTCGGCGCGGCTGTGTCTGCGCACGCGCGGCCGGCACACCACCAGCAGCACGATCGCCGCCGCCACCAGCCGCAGCGTCACCACGCCGAGCGCCCCGGCGCGCGGCATCAGGCTCGCCGCGAGGGCCCCGCCGAACTGCACGGAGATGCCCGCGGACAGCACCAGGCCGATGGAGCCGAGGGAGCGTCGGCGGTGGGCGGCGCCTGCCGTCGGCTCGGCGGGGGCGGTCGGGGCGGCCGCGGTCGCCGAGGGCGAGGCGGCGGTGCTGGGGGTGGTCACGGGGCCTTCCAGGGGATCGGCACGCGGGTGTTCATCGAGACGTCCATCGCGATGTACTGTTCAGTCCAGAGTAATGGACTACGTCAGGTGCGCAAACCCCTTTTGCCACTGACCCGCCTGAGTCCCTCTAGCGCCGCGCCATGTACAGGTCCAGCGCCTTGTGCAGCAGCCGGTTGATCGGGAAGTCCCACTCCCCCAGGTACTCGATGGCCTGGCCGCCCGTGCCGACCTTGAAGCGGAGGAGGCCGAGGAGGTGGTTGGAGTCCTCCAGGGTGTCGGTGATGCCGCGCAGGTCGTAGACGGCGGCCCCCAGCTCGTGGGCGTCGGCCATCATCCGCCACTGCATCGCGTTGTTGGGCTGGACCTCGCGCTTGTGGGCGGTGGAGGCGCCGTACGAGTACCAGACGTGCTCGCCGACCGTGAGCATCGTGGCCGCGGCGAGGACGTCGCCGTCGTGGCGGGCGAGGTAGAGGCGCATGCGGTCGGGGTGTTCGGCGTTGAGTACGGTCCACATGCGCTGGAAGTAGGCGAGCGGGCGCGGGATGAAGCGGTCGCGTTCGGCGGTCTCGGTGTAGAGGGCGTAGAACGCCGGGAGATCCTCGGGGCCGCCCCGGACGACCTCGACGCCCGCCTTCTCGGCCTTCTTGATGTTGCGCCGCCACTGCTGGTTGAGGCCGCGGTGGATCTCGTCCAACGACCGCCCGGCGAACGGCACTTGGAACACGTACCGGGGCTGCCCGGCGGCGAAGCCGTCCTCGCCGCCCGGTTCCGTCTGCTGCCAGCCCGCCCGCCACAGCCGGTCGGCCACGTCGGAGGCACGGGATTCGTACGACGTCGCCTCGGCGTCCCGCAGCCGCCGGGCGGCCGGGTCGGCGATCGCGGCCTTCACGGCGTCGGCGCTCCAGCGGCGCACGACGACGGGCGGCCCCATCTTCACCGAGAACGCACCCTGCTGCTTGAGGTGGGCGAGCATCGGCTCCAGCCAGCGCTCCACGAGCTCGGCGTCGTACCAGTCGATGACCGGCCCCTCGGGCAGATAAGCGAGGTACTTCTTCAGCTTGGGCACCGGCCGGTACAACACCAGCCCCACCCCCACCAGCCGCCCCTCCCCGTCGAACCACCCCAGACTCTCCGCCCGCCAGTCCGGCTTCACCTCACCCCAGGCGGGGATCTGCGTGTGACTGGCGGAGGGACGGGCGGCGATGAAGGCGAGGTGGTCGGTGCGGGGGATGGGGCGGACGAGGAGGGGCATGCGCGGGGGCTCCAAGAACTGGACGTCTGTGCCGACCAGCCTATGAGGCCGTCGAGTCGTCCAGCGCCTCCGCCAACACCTCCGCCAGATGCCTCCCGCGCACCCCCGCCAGCTGTTCCAACTGCGTCCGGCAGGAGTAACCGTCCGCCAGGATCACCGCGTCGTCGGGCGCGTCGCGCACCGCCGGTAGGAGCTGGTCCTCCGCGCAGGACCGGGACACCTCGAAGTGCCCGGCCTCGAAGCCGAAGTTGCCCGCGAGGCCGCAGCAGCCGCCGGTAAACTCGCCGTCCAGGCCTGCCGCTTCGCGCAGGCGGCGGTCGGCCGTGTCGCCCAGGACCGCGTGCTGGTGGCAGTGGGTCTGGCCCGCCGCCGGGCGGTTCACGCGTGGCGGGGTCCAGTCGGGGGCCAGGCGTTCCAGGGCCTCGGCGAAGGTGACGACTCGGGACGACAGCGCGGCCGCGCGCGGGTCGTCGTGGAGGAGTTCCGGGAGGTCCGTGCGGAGGGCCGCCGCGCAGCTCGGTTCCAGGACGACGACCGGGAGGTCCGTCTCCAGCGCCGGTGTCATCAGGTCGAGGGTGCGGCGCATGACCGTACGGGCGCGGTCGAGTTGGCCCGTCGAGACGTACGTCAGCCCGCAGCAGACCCGGCCGCGGCGGGCCTTGAACGGGGCGAAAGTGGACGACGGGCGCAGGGTGGGCGGGAGGACCAAGGAGAGGCCCGCCGCTTCCAGGACCCGCACCGCCGCCTGGCCCACCTGCGGTGACAGGTGCTCGGTGAAGGTGTCCGGCCACAGCACCACCGAGGCGTTCACCGTCTTACGCTTCCGCCTCCCCCACCACCGCGTGAACGTCTCCGCCGCCACCCGCGGAAGCCGCCTCTCGCGCGCGATCCCGCCCAGCCGCTTCGCAGCCCACGCCAACGGCCTTACGGTGGCCAGCGCGTTGACCACGCCCGCCGTGCGCGTGCGTGCCACCGCCCGCAGCCACACCGGCAGCCAGCCCATCGCGTAGTGGGCGGCCGGCCTGCGTCGCCCCGCGTAGTGGTGGTGCAGGAACTCCGCCTTGTACGTCGCCATGTCCACCTCGACCGGGCAGTCCGAGCGGCAGCCCTTGCAGGACAGGCACAGGTCCAGCGCCTCCCGCACCTCCTCCGAGCGCCAGCCGTCGGTCACCACCTCGCCCGCGAGCATCTCGTGCAGCAGCCGGGCACGCCCGCGCGTGGAGTGCGCCTCCTCGCCGGTCGCCCGGAACGACGGGCACATGACGGCCGACCCGGCCACCGACGTCGTACGGCACTTCGCGACGCCCACGCAGCGGCGGACCGCGGCCGAGAAGTCGCCGGCGTCGGCGGGGTAGCCGAAGGCCACGTCGACCGGTTCGCGCGGGAGGGCCGAGAAGCGGAGGTTGGTGTCCAGCGGGGCCGGGCGGACCAGCATGCCGGGGTTGAGGAGGTCGTCCGGGTCCCAGACGGCCTTGGTGCGCTCGAAGAGGGACACCAGCTCCGCGCCGTACATCCGTGGCAGCAGCTCGGCCCGCGCCTGTCCGTCGCCGTGCTCCCCGGACAGCGAGCCGCCGTGTGCCACGACCAGGTCGGCGAGGTCCTCCGAGAACCGGCGGAAGCGGGCGACGCCCTTGTCGGTGAGCAGGTCGAAGTCGATGCGGACGTGGATGCAGCCGTCGCCGAAATGGCCGTACGGCGTCCCGCGCAGCCCGTGCTCGGTGAGGAGGTGCCTGAAGTCCCGTAGGTACGCGCCCAGTCGGGGCGGCGGCACCGCGCAGTCCTCCCAGCCGGGCCAGGCCTCGGCGCCGTCCGGCATCCGGGTCGCCGTGCCGGACGCGTCCTCCCTGATGCGCCACAGCGCCCGCTGCCCGGCCGGGTCGGTCACCACCAGGGCGTCCACGACGTCCGCCGCCCGCACGATCGTCTCCGCACGCGCGTGTGCCTCGGCCTCGGTGGCGCCGCCCGTCTCCACGAACAGCCAGGCCCCGCCGCGCGGGAGCGCGGCCGCCGAGGGCACCAGATCGGCCGCCATGCCCTCCACGGTCAGGGGGTGGTGGGGCAGCAGCCCTGCGGCGGCCTCGGCGGCTGCGCCCTCGTCCGCGTACCCCAGCACGGCCAGCGCACGCGCGCGGGGCGCCGCCACAAGGCGTACGACCGCTTCAGTGAGGACCCCGAGGGTGCCCTCGCTGCCGCAGAAGGCGCGGGCGACGTCGGCGCCCTGCTCCGGCAGCAGCGCGTCCAGCGCGTACCCGGAGATGCGGCGGGGCAGCTCCGGGAAGCCCGTGCGCAGCCGGGCGAGGTCGCCGGCCACCAGGTCGCGCAGGCCATCGGGGGCACCGGCCCAGTCCTGCCCGAGCCGCAGCCGCCGACCGCGCGCGGTGATCACGTCGAGTTCGCGGACGCTGTCGGCGGTGGTGCCCCAGGCCACCGAGTGGGAGCCGCAGGAGTTGTTGCCGATCATTCCGCCGAGCGTGCAGCGGCTGTGGGTGGAGGGGTCCGGGCCGAAACGCAGGCCGTGCGGGGCGGCGGCGTCCTGAAGGCGGTCCAGGACCAGGCCGGGCTGGACGACGGCCGTACGGGACTCCGGGTCGAGGGAGACCAGGCGGTTCATGTGGCGGGTGAAGTCCAGCACCACGCCGGTGCCGGTGGCCTGACCGGCGATCGACGTCCCGCCGCCGCGCGGCACCACGGGCACGCCGCGCTCCCGGCACACCGCGAGGACCGCCGCCACGTCGTCGGCGTCTCTCGGCGCCACCACCCCCAGCGGGACCCGCCGGTAGTTGGACGCGTCCATGGTCATCAGCGCCCGGGACGTGACGTCGAACCCGACCTCACCCCGGACGGCCGCCCGCAGCGCCGACTCGAGATCCGTCATGGCTCAAGCATGCATCCGACCACTGACAGTGACGAAGCGGCCCATCGCTTCACGGTCCGCACAGGTTCCCTGGAGTCGCCGCCCGAATCTGTGAACGCCTCCAGAACCTTCCCAGTTTGATCACCAACTCTCATATAGTGACCGCTTATTGAGCGACAGGTGTTGCTTCTCGCCCAGGAATGCACAGCGGACCCCTACCGAGGACCCGACTCATGACCGCCCCCAGCCTGCCCGGCGAACGACCCACCGCCCGCACCCTCCTCCCCGCCCCACTGCTCACCGCCGTCCTCGCCGCGCTCGCGGTCGCCGGCGCCGTGGCCCGGGCACCGGAGTCGGCGCGCGTCCCGCTCGCCCTCGGTGCCGGTGCGGGTGCCCTGCTGCTGACCGCCGCCGTCGCCGTGGCCGTCCACGCCACGCAGAACGCCCGGATCACCCGCCGCCGCCTCGAAGCCGTCACCCTCGACGCCGGGCGGCTGTTGCAGGACCGGGCCCGGCAGAGCGCGGAGTTCGACCAGGAGCGCGTGCAGCTGACCGAGGAGCTGACCCACGAACGGGCCCGGCACGCCGCCGAGCTCACCCAGGAACGCGCCCGCCTCACCGCCGAGTTGGAGGAGGAGCGGGCCCGCCTCACCGCCGCGAACGCCCGCCTCAGCGAGCGCGCCCGTCGCGCTGAGCACGAGCGGTCCACCGCCCTGTCGGCCACCGCCAACGCTGCGGGCCGCATGCAGGCCCTGGCCACCGGCATGCTCGCCGACCTGCGCGCCATGGAGGAACGGCACGACGACGAGGACGTCCTCGCCGACCTCCTCCACCTCGACCACCGCACCGCCCAGGCGGGCCGCCTCGCCGACTCCGTCGCCGTCCTCACCGGCGCCCGCTCCGGCCGCCGTTGGGCCCGCCCCATCGCCATGGAGTCGATCCTGCGCGGCGCGATGGGCCGCATCAGCGGCTACCGGCGGGTGCGGGTGCACTCCGCCTGCGAGGCCGCCGTCGCCGGGCACGCCGCCGAAGGCGTGATGCACGCGCTCGCCGAACTCCTCGACAACGCCGCGAACTTCTCGCCGCCGACCGCCGAGGTCCACGTGTACGTCGAGGAGGTCCCGGCTGGCGTCATCGTCTCCGTCGAGGACAGCGGCCTCGTCATGGGCGAGGTCCAACTCCGGCGCGCCGAACGGGCGGTGTCGGGCGACGACGCCGAACTCGGCGGCCTCACCGGCACCCGCCTCGGCCTCGCGGTCGTCGGCCGCCTGTCCCGCAAGTACGGCCTCACGGTCTCCTTCCGCCCCTCGGCCCGCGGCGGCACCGGCGTCCTCATCCTCGTACCCCAGGACATCCTGGTACCGGAGCAGTTGGCCGACCGCCCGCAGGGGGCGCAGACGCTTCCGGAGGTGGTAGGCGCGGGGGCAGTCGAGGGTACGAGTGCGGGTACGGCGGTACGGGCCGCCGATACGGTCGTACGAGCCCCCAGCGCGCCGGCCGCAACGGACCCGAGCACGAAGCCGGACCCGGCCCCCGACCCGGTTCCCACCCACGAGTCCCCCGACCATAGCGCCGCCACCCTTCCCGACGACCTGCCCACGGGCCGGTCCGAAAGCCGGTCGGAAGGCAGGCCGGAAGGCCGCTCCGAAGGGCTTCCCGACGGCCTTCCCAAGCGCCGCCGGGGCCGCGCCCTCGCCGAGGCCGAGCGGGAGCAGCGGGAACGGGTACGCGCGCGTGCCGCGGAAACGGCCAGGACCGCGCGGACCTCCGGAGTCAGCGGGTCCACCAGCGTCTCCAGTGCGACTGAATCCACCGGACACGCCAAGCCCACCGAATCCGCCGGCCACCTCAGGTCCACCGGCTCCGCCGACGACACCCCCACCCGAGCCATCCGCTTCAGCAGCTTCCGTCAAGCCGTCCGCGGCACCCTCACCGACCAGAGCGACCCCGCCACTCCGGCCGTAGAGACAACCACCGAAGTGACCCCCGAAGCATCCACCCCGTCCCACACCCATCCCACCCCGGAAGGCGACCCCACGTCATGACCGGCACGACCACCGCCGACGAGAAGCTCACCTGGCTCATCGAGGGCCTGTTGGAGCGCACCCCGGGCGCGCGGCACGCGCTCGTCCTCTCTCGGGACGGGCTGAAGTTGTGCCGGACGCCGGAGCTCACCGTCGACCAGGCCGACCAGCTCGCCGCGATCGCCGCCGGCATCCAGGCCCTGTCGCAGGGCGCGTCCGTGGAGTTCGGGGACGGCACCGGCGGCGTCCGGTCGGCGATGACCGAGTTCTACGGCGGTGTCCTCTTCATCGTGGAGGCCGGTGAGGGCGCTCATCTGGCCGTCGTCACCACCGAGGACGCGGACGCCGGTCTCGTCGGGCACAACATGAGCGAGCTCGTCGAGCAGCTCGGCGCCCATCTGACCGCGCAGCCCCGGACGTCATGAGCCGCCCCGGCAGGGACGACTCACCCGACCGTCTGTACACCCTCACCGGTGGCCGCGCGCATGCCACTCCGGACAGCCCCTTCGACCTGGTGACGCTCGTGGTCGCCGAGTGCGATCCGACCACCGGCATGCAGTCGGAGCACGCGGCGATCCTGCGGCTGACCCAACAGCCGACGGCGGTCGTCGAGTTGGCGGCCGAGCTGAAGCTGCCGGTGAGCATCACCAAGATCCTTCTCGGCGACCTGCTCGCGGCGGGCCGCGTCAGCGCCCGCCACCCCCGCAGGGCCGCCGTCCCCGATCCCGACGTCCTGGAACAGGTGCTCGTTGGACTCCGCAACCTCTGAGGCAGCCGCCGAGCAGGCCTCCCAGCCGGCCTCCGCCGCCCGCACCCCCCTGGGTGCCACCGCCGACAACGGCCTCAAGATCGTCGTCGTCGGCGGTTTCGGCGTCGGCAAGACCACCCTCGTCCGCTCGGTCAGCGAGATACGTCCCCTCAACACCGAGGAGACGATGACCCGGGCCGGCGAGCACATCGACGACATCAGCGAGGTCCGGGGCAAGAAGGCGACCACCGTCGCCTTCGACTTCGGCCGCATCACGCTCGACGCCCGCAATGTGCTGTACCTGTTCGGCGCCCCGGGGCAGGAGCGGTTCTGGTTCCTGTGGGACCGGCTGTTCTCCGGGACGCTCGGCGCGGTCGTCCTCGTCGACACCCGCCGTATCGACGACAGTTGGTACGCGATCGACCGGCTCGAACACCACGGCACGCCGTTCATCGTGGCCTGCAACGACTTCGGCGGCCCGACCTACGCCCCGAGCCAGATCCGTGACGCCCTCGACCTCGATCCGCAGGTTCCGCTGCTCGACTGCGACGCCCGTTCCCGGGCCTCCGGCAAGCAGGTCCTGATCACCCTGGTCGAGCACGTCAAGAAGACGTACGCCAACCAAGCCCCCGTACGCGACCAGGACACCTACGCCCCCCACGCCCCCGTATCCGAACAGGAGTTGACGCGGTGACCGCCCCCGTACCCCTCAGCGGCCCCAGGTTCCAGACCGAACCGGCGCGGCTGTACCGGGAGATGCGGCGCGACCACGGTGCCGTCACCCCGGTCGTGCTCGATGGCGACATCCCGGCGTGGCTGGTGCTGGGCTACCGCGAGCTGCACCAAGTGACGGGCGATCCCGTGCTGTTCAGCCGGGACTCCGAGCTGTGGAACCAGTGGGACCGCATCCCCGACGACTGGCCGCTGCTGCCGATGATCGGCCGCAAGCAGCCGTCGATCCTCTACACGGTCGGCGAACGGCACCGCGAGCGGGCGGCGATGATCAGCGAGGCGCTGGAGGCGGTGAACCCCTCCGAACTGCGCGCCTACGCCGAGAGGTTCGCCGACGAGCTGATCGACGCGGTGTGCGCCGAGGGCGAGACGGACATCGTCGGCAACTACGCGATGCTGCTGCCGGTACGGGTCCTGGCCCGGCTGTACGGCTTCCCCGACGAGCAGGGTCCAGGCCTGGTCACGGCCCTCAACGACATGATCGACGGGCGGGAGCGGGCCATCGAGGGCCAGACGCACCTTGCCACCTCGATGTTCCAGCTCCTGGCCGACCGGCGCGCCGAGCCCGCCGACGACGTGGTCTCGCGGATGCTCGCCAACCGCAGCGGCTTCACGGACGAGGAGATCGCCCAGGACCTGATGGTGATGATGGCGGCGGGCCACCAGCCGACCGCCGACTGGATCGGCAACTCGCTGCGGCTGATGCTGACCGACGGACGGTTCGCGGCCTCCCTGTTCGGCGGCCGCAACAGCGTCGCCGACGCCATGAACGAGGTCCTGTGGGAGGACACGCCGACCCAGAACGTGGCCGGGCGCTGGGCGTCCCGCGACACCCAGCTCGGCGGGCGCCGGGTCCGCGCCGGCGACCTGCTGCTGCTCGGCCTCCAGGGCGCCAACTCCGACCCTCAGGTCCGCACCGACGGCTCCACGCTCACCGGCGGCAACAGCGCGCACTTCTCCTTCGGGCACGGCGAGCACCGGTGCCCGTTCCCCGCGCAGGAGGTCGCCGAGGTCATCGCGCGGACCGGCATCGAGGTCGTCCTGGACCGTCTGCCCGACATCGACCTCGCGGTCCCCGCCGACTCCCTGACGCGCCGCCCCTCGCCGTGGCTGCGCGGGCTGACCGCACTGCCGGTCCGCTTCACGCCGGTGCCCGCGCTCTGACACCTACGCCCTCTTGGAGACCGGAGACCCCTATGACCACTGACCTGGAACAGACGCGCATAGCCCTCGACCCGTTCGTCACCGACCTGGACGGCGAGAGCGCGCGGCTGCGCGCGGCCGGTCCGCTGGCCGCCGTGGAGCTGCCCGGCGGGGTGCCCGTCTGGGCGGTCACGCACCACGCCGAGGCGAAGGCGCTGCTGACCGATCCGCGGCTGGTGAAGGACATCAACGTCTGGGGCGCCTGGCAGCGCGGTGAGATCCCCGCGGACTGGCCGCTGATCGGCCTGGCCAACCCGGGCCGCTCGATGCTCACCGTCGACGGCGCCGACCACCGCCGGATGCGCACGCTCGTCGCGCAGGCGCTCACGCCGCGCCGGGTGGAGGAGATGCGGGAGCGGATCACGGCGCTGACCGAGAAGCTGCTCGACGACCTGGAGGGGGACACGGTCGACCTCAAGGCGGCCTTCGCCTACCCCCTGCCCATGTACGTCATCGCCGACCTGATGGGCCTTGCCGAGGAGAAGCTGCCCCGCCTGAAGGAGCTGTTCGAGAAGTTCTTCTCGACGCAGACGCCGCCGGAGGAGGTCATCGCCACGCTGATGGAGCTGGCGGGCATCATGGCGGAGACGGTGGCCGCCAAGCGCGCCGAACCCGGTGACGACCTCACCTCGGCCCTCATCCAGGCCTCCGAGAACGGCGACCACCTCACCGACGAGGAGATCGTCTCCACGCTCCAGCTGATGGTCGCGGCGGGCCACGAGACGACGATCTCCCTCATCGTCAACGCGGTGGTCCAGCTGTCACTCCACCCGGTGCAGCGCGCCCTGGTCCTCGCGGGTGAGGTCGACTGGTCCTCGGTGGTCGAGGAAACGCTTCGCCACTCCACTCCCACGTCCCACGTCCTGATCCGCTTCGCGACGGAGGACGTCCAGGTCGGCGACAAGGTCCTCCCGGCGGGCGACGCGCTGATCGTGTCGTACGCCGCGATCGGCCGCGACGAGCAGGCCCACGGCCCCACGGCGGGCGAGTTCGACATCACCCGCACCTCCCCCAACCGCCACATCAGCTTCGGCCACGGCCCGCACGTCTGCCCCGGCGCCGCCCTCTCCCGCCTGGAGGCGGGCGTCGCCCTCCCGGCCCTCTACGAGCGCTTCCCCGACCTCGACCTGGCGGTCCCGGCGACGGAACTGCGCAACAAGCCGGTGGTGACCCAGAACGACCTGTTCGAGCTGCCGGTGCGGCTGACGGCACCGTAGATCCCCACAAGTCCACGGGCCGGAGGAGTCGTCTCATCGAACGGACGGGTTTCCATCCCGTTTCGCCGAGGAGATACCCTCCGGCTCGTGGCTGAGATCCAGATTCCCGCTGACATCAAGCCCGCCGACGGACGTTTCGGCGCGGGCCCCTCCAAGGTGCGTGTCGAGGCGCTGGACGCCCTCGCCGCGACCGGTACCTCCCTGCTCGGCACCTCCCACCGCCAGGCTCCGGTCAAGAACCTGGTCGGCAAGGTGCGCGAGGGGATCTCCGAGCTGTTCTCCCTGCCCGAGGGTTACGAGGTGATCCTCGGCAACGGCGGCTCCACCGCGTTCTGGGACGTCGCGACCCACGGTCTGATCGAGAACAAGTCGCAGCACCTGAACTTCGGCGAGTTCAGCTCGAAGTTCGCCAAGGCGGCCAAGCTCGCTCCCTGGCTGGCCGAGCCGACCGTCATCGCCTCCGACCCGGGCACGCACCCGGAGCCGCAGGCCGAGGCGGGCGTGGACGTCTACGCCTTCACCCACAACGAGACCTCGACGGGTGTCGCGGCCCCCATCAAGCGCGTGGCCGGTGCCGACGAGGGCTCCCTGGTCCTGGTCGACGCCACCTCCGGCGCCGGCGGCCTCTCGGTCGACATCACCGAGACCGACGTCTACTACTTCGCCCCGCAGAAGTCCTTCGCCTCCGACGGCGGCCTGTGGATCGGCGTCTTCTCCCCCGCCGCGATCGAGCGCGCCGAGCGGATCCACGCGTCCGGCCGCCACATCCCGGAGTTCTTCAGCCTCCCCACGGCGATCGACAACTCCCGCAAGAACCAGACGTACAACACCCCGGCGCTGGCCACGCTCTTCCTGCTGAACCAGCAGCTGGAGTGGATCAACGGCCAGGGTGGCCTCGCGTGGTCGACGGCCCGTACGAAGGACTCCTCGACGCGCCTGTACAGCTGGGCGGAGGAGTCGAAGCACGCGACCCCGTTCGTCACCGACGCCGCCAAGCGCTCGCAGGTCATCGGCACGATCGACTTCTCCGACGACATCGACGCCGCCGCGATCGCCAAGGTCCTGCGCGCCAACGGCATCGTCGACACCGAGCCCTACCGCAAGCTCGGCCGCAACCAGCTCCGCGTCGCGATGTTCCCGGCGATCGACCCGGCGGACGTCGAGGCCCTGACGAAGTGCATCGACTACGTGATCGAGAAGCTGTAGTCACACGTCACCACAGTCGCTACGACGACGAGGGCGCCCGGCACACCCCGGGCGCCCTCGCTCGTACCGCCGGTCAGCCCCGCTGAATGTCGCTGACGTCGCGCAGCAGCCCTTGGCCACCGTCCCGGGTCCGCACTACCAGGCCGTCGTCGCGCTGCCCAGCACACAGGTACCAGGTCCCCGGCATCAGGCGCGCCACCGGCTCCCGCGCCTCGTCGTCGCTGCAGAGCTCACGCATACGGGGCACCGCGAACCAGAACGGCGTGAAATCCGAGTCGATCGCGACGCCCCCGTCCTCCCCCGCACGCTCGATGTCCCGGGTGTCGAGGAGCAGCCCTCTGCGCCCCTCCTGCGTCTGCGCCACCAGGGCGTCGCCACGTCGGCCGACGGCCAGGTACCAGGCGCCCGGCATCAGTTTGGCCACGGCCGAGGTCCGCGAACCGTCTTCGGCGAAGATCGGGCGCGGCTCCGGTACAGCGAACCAAAAAGGCTTGAAAGCCGTGTCGTCCGGCGTCTCCAGGGCCTTGGTCAGCTTGGCGAGGACCGCCCCGGCCAGTTGCGACCGCTGGTCACGGAGTTCCTGCTCCGCCATCTTGCGCGCCTCTACGCCGGGCCTCAACAGTGCCGCGAGCCTCGCGGCCTCGCGCTGCCGGGCCGCATGGGCCGACGCGTCGATCGGGGCTGCGGCAACGGCCCGCGGGGTGGCGGACACGGCCCGGTTGCGGGCGATCGCGATCAACCCCCCGGCGTTGCGGTTGCGCTGCTGCGGCAGTGGCCGGGACCTACTCGCCAGCCGCTGATGGAGATGCCGGTACAGGGTGTCCATGTCGAGCGGATCCGGCCGGTCCGCGACACCGCCGGTGAGCGTCGCAATCAGCTCTCCGGTGAACGCGGTGTACACCTCCCCCGGCGGGGACAGGGCGGGACGGGTCTCCGCGGACGCCGTAAGCACACAGGTGCCGTCCACGACGGCCTGGTCCGCGATATGGGCGCTGGCGCTCATCCTGCCGAGCAGAGCCCGACCGCTGTAGCAGCAGTCGAGGATCACCACGGTCCGCTGTGCGCCCGCCTGCGGGTCGAGGACGGTCCTGCGCAGGTACTCGTAGCGCAGGGCCGTGTACTCGCGATCCGGGTCCGAGTCCGGCAGGGCCAGATACAGCTCGTCGGTGTGCGGGTCGGTCAGACCGTGCCCCGCGTAATACACGACCAGGGTGTCCCGGGCCAGCCGTGCCTTGTCCCGCACCGTGTCCAGCACTGTCCCCGCGTCGTCGGGCTGGGCGAGCACGGTGCAGGCTTCCGGGGGGAGCCCCCACACCTCTGGATCGGTGAGCGCGGTGTGCAGTCCCTCGAGGTTCGCGGCGACCGCCGACAGGTCTTCCAGCCTCGTGTAGCGATGCGCGCCCACCAACACGGCCTGGGAACGCGTCGGGTCCGACAGCACGGCCTGGGTCACGGCTGATCAGCGTCCCCGTCCGGCCTCACCGGCGCGGCACCGGGGCCGCCGTTCCACTCGCGCAGAATCCGCTCGACCGTTTCGGGCGAGCTGTCCCGCAGGGTGATGACCGAGCCGTCGCGTTCCAGTGTGATCTGTGGCGGCCTCGGACGTGAGGCGCGCCATGCGGCGATGGAGACGATGAGGGATGCCAGATCGATGCCGTTGGAGAGTACGACGTCGACCGCGTCCAGGGCTCCACCCATGTGCCCTGGCCCACCGGTCGCGGGCCTGGTGGAGACAACGGCCCGGCCGCGCAGTTCAGGTTCCGCCATCAGCCACCGTCGCAGCGAAGGCATGTCCGTCGGATCGTCGCCGGAAGTGATGACTATCTGCACCTGTCCGCGTTCCTCCCCTGAGCGGCCCCGGAGATGTTCATCGTAGAGCCAGAGATCCGGCCGGCGCGTGACACCGGCCGGATCCGCCCTGTTCCGGACGATCGCTCAGCTCGCCGTGCAGGTCACCGTCGGCACACCCCCACCCCCGGGCGCCCCGCCGAACCCGAAGCTCGCCGAACCGCCCACGGCCACCGTCCCGTTGTGTGCGGCGTTGGTGGCGGTCACGGTCGCGCCGGACTGGGTGTAGGACGCGTTCCACATGTTGGTGATCTGCTGCGACCCGCTCCAGGTCCAGGTCACCTTCCAGGAACTGAGTGCGGTGGTACCGGAGTTGGTGACCTTCACCTCGGCGTTGAAGCCGCCGCCCCAGTCGCTGCTGACGGTGTAGGCGGCGGTGCAGGCCGCCGTACCACCGCCGCCACCCCCGCCCCCTCCGCCACCGCCGCCACCGTTCGACGGGAAGCCCGGTGCCTTGATGCTCGCCAGGTACCCGTCCTTCACGGTGTCGACGGTCTGCCAGTCGTCCTTCAGAATCCCGCCCGTGTCACCGGAGTTGGGGTTCCAGGACCAGAAGGTCCAGTGGAAGGAGTCCGAGCCGTACGTCGACGTCGGCCGCAGGTAGTCCACGAGTGCCGCCAGCCACTTCTGGTCGACGGTCGACTGGAGCGTCGTGCCGAACTCGCCCACCCACACGGGCGCGATGTTCTGCTTGAAGATGTAGCCCCAGTACTTGTCCCAGATCCCCGGCATGTTCGCGGGGAAGGACGGATCGCTGAACCAGCTCTGCTGGGCGACGGACGTGGCGTAGTCGTGGGCGGAGTAGACGACCCGGTTGGCGACGCTCAGGTTCACCGGGTACTGGGCGACGCCCATGAGGTTGCCGCCCCACCAGCCGGAGACGCCGTTGAAGGTCTGCACGCCCTCGACGAAGATCAGCAGGTCGGGGTTGACGGAGAGGACCGCGTTGCCGGCCCGCTGGGCGGCCAGCCGCCAGTCGGTGGCCGTGTCGCCGCAGCCCCAACAGGCCGGGTCGTGCGGCTCGTTGTGCAGGTCGATGCCGACGACGGTGTCCTGGCCGAGGTAACGCGTCGCCAGGGCCTTCAGGTTGGCGATCCACGTCGACTCGGGGACCGCGCTCGTGTACCAGAGCGCCGACTGGCCGGCGGAGTCCGGGCGGTGCCGGTCGAGGATGACCTTGAGGCCGTCCTGTCCGGCGTACGCCACGATCTTGTCCAGCACGCCCAGGGAGCTGAGCCCCTGGAGGTCGGCGTTCTTGCCGCTGCTGAAGTCGATGCTGTTGGGGACGGTCCCGGACTTGAAGATGTCGTCGCTGAACGGGATACGGAGGGTGTTGTAGCCCAGCGATTTCATCTGGTCGATCATGGACTTGTAGTCGCGGGACCAGAGGCCGTGGACGACGTGGTTGCTGGTCTCGAAGCCGAACCAGTTGATCCCGGCGACCCGGACCGCCTGGCCGTTCGCGTCCAGGATCTGGCGCCCGCTGGTGTGCCAGTAACCGGCACCGGCGGCAGCCTCGGCCGCCTGGGCCGAGGGGCTGACGCCGGCCAGGAGCGGTATCAGAAGCGCCGCCGCGCACAACGCTCTTCGCAAGGTGCGGAACATGTCGCTGCCTTCTCTCGGGGAGCGCGGGCCCGGAACGTGATGGGAGCGCTCCCATCACCCGCTCCCCCCATGGAAGTCAGGTCACATGAACACGTCAAGACACGTGACGCTACCGACTGAGCTTCTGGAACCTGCGTACCGCGAGGGGCAGGAAGACCGCCGTCAGGATCACCGGCCACGCGCACGCCATCAGCAGCGCGTGCTGCTCCACCCACGAGTCCCCGCCGCCCACCGGCGTGCCGAACAGGTCGCGGGTCGCGGCGGCCGTGGAGGAGATCGGGTTCCAGGCGGCCACATGGCCCAGCCAGTCGGGCATGAGCTGGGGCGCGACGAAGATGCTGGAGATCATCGTGAGGGGGAAGGCCACCGCGAACAGGCCGCCCGCCGCCTCCGGGTTGGGGACGATGAGCCCCAGCCACACCCCGATCCAGATCAGCGCGAACCGCAGCCACAGCAGCAGCCCGAAGGCCGCGAGGAAGCCGAACCCGCCGTCCGGCCGCCAGCCCATGGCGAGCGCGGTCAGCATCATGATGGCCAACTCGGCGCAGGCGACGAGCAGATCGGTGACCCCGCGTCCGGCGACGACGGCCGCGGACGCCATCGGCATGGACCGGAACCGGTCGATCACGCCCTTCGTGGCGTCGTACACCACCAGGGTCGCGGTGTTGATGAAGCCGAAGGCCATCGTCATCACAAACATCCCCGGCATCAGGAAGTCCTTGTAGTCCCCGCCGCCGGGCACCTGCATGGCGCTGCCGAAGACATAGCCGTAGAGCAAAACGGAGAGGATCGGGAAGCCCAACTGCCAGGCGATGTTGATCGGTTGGCGCTGGTAGTGGGTGAGGCCGCGGCGGACGATGTTCCAGACGTCGGCCAGGACCCAGTACGTCCGGCCGCGGGTCGCTTCCAAGCTGTTCACGCTCGTGCTCGCGCTCATGCGGCGGCCTCCTCTGTCTCCGTCTCCGTGCGGTGTCCGGTCAGGCGCAGGAACACGTCGTCGAGGCTGGGCCTGCGCAGCCCGATGTCCTCCACCCGGACGCCCTCGTCCTGGAGGGTGCGGGCGACCTCGGTGAGCGCGGAGACCCGGTCGACGACGGGGGCGTGGACCCGCAACTCGCCCTCCTCCGCCTCGGGTTCGCCGTCCGAGACCCGGGCGACGACCTTCACCACCTGCGGGATGTCGGCCCGTTCGGCGACGACGACCTCGATGCGGTCGCCGCCGATCCTGCCCTTCAGCCCGTCCGGGGTGTCGTCGGCGATGGCCCGCCCCTGGTCGATGACGGTGATGCGGGAGGCCAGCCGGTCGGCCTCCTCCAGGTACTGCGTGGTGAGCAGCACGGTCGTGCCGCCGGCCACCAACTCGCGTACGGAATCCCAGACTTCGCCGCGACTGCGGGGATCGAGGCCGGTCGTCGGCTCGTCGAGGAAGAGGACGGCCGGGGCGAGGATCATCGAGGCGGCCAGGTCGAGCCGGCGCCGCATGCCGCCGCTGTACTTGCCGACGCCCTTGTCCGCGGCGTCGGTGAGGTCGAACTGCTCCAGCAGCTCCACGGCCCGCGCCTTGGCGCGCCGGCCGCCTAGGTGGAAGAGGCGGCCGAACATCTCCAGGTTCTGCCGCCCGGTGAGCACCTCGTCCACGGCCGCATACTGCCCGGTGAGCCCGATGCGCGCCCGCACCTCGCGCGCCCGCGAGGCGACGTCCAGGCCGGCCACCTCCGCCCGCCCGCCGTCGAGCCGGACGAGCGTGGACAGGATGCGTACAGCGGTGGTCTTGCCTGCGCCGTTGGGCCCGAGCAGTCCGTGCACGGTGCCCTCGCGGACGGCCAGGTCGAAGCCGTCGAGGGCGCGCTTCTCGCCGTACCGCTTCTCCAGCGCCTCGGCGTGGACGGCGTATCCGTCGATGGTCATGGGTCCCCCTTGCTCGCCCTGCTGTCCATTAACTGAGTACACCGTACCCGATTGAGCGTACGCCGTACCCAGTTTTTTCGGACGGAACTAGACTGCCCCCATGACGAGCAGCGCGGAGACCAGTGGCAGCGGCGACATCGCGCGCACGCTCGAACTGCTGTGGGACACCGGCAAGCGCCCCAGCCGCGGGCCGAAGCCCACCCTCACCCTCGACCGGATCGTGGAAGCGGCCGTCCGGGTCGCGGACGCGGAGGGTCTGGAGGCGGTATCGATGCGGCGGATCGCCGGCGAACTCGGCACCGGCACCATGTCGCTGTACCGCTACGTCCCCGGCAAGGGCGAGCTCCTCGACCTGATGCTGGACCGGGTCCAGCGCCCCTCGGAGAACCCGGCGGACGTGGGCGACGGAAGCTGGCGCTCAGCCCTGGAGGCGCTGGGCCGGGCCACCCTCGCCCTCTATCGCCGCCATCCCTGGCTGCTCCAGGTCAACCAGTCCCGCCCGATCCTCGGCCCCAGCGCGCTGGACGGCATGGAGAAGATCCTCAGCCGTATCAAGCCGATGGGCCTGACCGATCCCGAGCTGGTCTCGGCGATCATCATGGTCGACGGTTACGTCGTCGGCGCCGCCCGCACCCAGCTGTACCAGCAGGAGGTGGAACGCCGGACGGGCCTGACGGACACGGAGTTCTGGCAGGCGCAGGTGCCGATGCTGGAGAAGGTCATGGCGTCCGGCCGCTACCCGCTCCTCGCCACTCTCTCCGACGACGCTTTCGGCACCGACTTCGACCACTTCGAGTTCGGGCTGCAACGGATGCTCGACGGCCTGGAAGTGCTGGTGGCACGCCGCCGGTCGGCGGACCAGGACCAGGACCAGGACCAGTAGGTCAGCGCCGGGGCCGCAACAGCCGCCGGAACCCGAACACGACGGCGACGACGGCCGCGACGGCGAGGGCACCGACCTTGACGGTGCCGTTGCCGCCATCGCCGTCCCCGCTGCCGCCCTGGGCCGAACTCCCGCCCCCGGACGACGAGTCGGAGGACCCGTCGCCTCCCGGCGCGTCCTGCGCGACGACCTCACTCCCCTCACCCTCGCTGCCGAGCATGAGCTTGGTGCCGTCGGCGGAGTAGGTGACGGACTCGCCCTGCCCGAGGGGCACGCTCAGCCGCCCCTCCTTCTTCAGGTCGCCGCCGTTCCAGTCGTACCAGATGCCGCCGAAGTACCCGCGTACGGCGAGGTGTCGGCCGTCCGGTGAGAAGGCGGCGTCGGTGGCCCAGAGGTCGACGGGCTTGACGGGCTTGAAGACGTTGGTGCCGGAGGTGGAGAGCTTGGCGGGCCCTTCATACAGATGCCCGCCGTCCTCCTGCTTGTCGATGATGTAGACGCGCCCGGTCTTGGGGTGGACGATCATCGACTCGGCGTCGCGCGATCCGTCCGTGTACTTCACGACGTACTGCTTGGCGCGGATGGTCTGGTCGACGAGCTTCTTCGGCTCGGGAAGCTGATAGATCCAGACGTACGGCCAGCTCACACCATCGTTGTCGCCGATGTCCCCGACGTAGATCTGGTTGTCGGGCCCGATCGAGATCGCCTCGACGTCCCGCTGCTGACCGACGCCGGCGAGGGTGATGCGGGCGACGGTCTTCCCGGTGCTGCTGTCGACCGCGTAGATGTAGCTGCCGGTGTCCTGGTCGTTGTGCGTCCAGTAGATGCCGGGGTGCTGGTGGGAGGCGGCGAGGCCGCTGGACTCGGTGATGCGGGAGTCCTCGATGGTGAAGTCCTGGTCACCCTTGCCGTCCGCGGCGACGGCGGCGGGGGCCGCGCCCATGAGAAGGAGCAGGGCGGAGGCTCCGACGACACCCAGTAGCGCACGCATGCGGTCAAGCTTGCCATCCCCGGATGGGGAGGGACGGTGATCACGTGGTGACTGTCACACCCCACCTCTCGCCGTGATCGTTCATCATGAGCGGATGCTCAGGTTCATGCCCGTCGGCGACTCCATGACGATCGGAAGCGCGGGCGAACACACATGGCGTTACCGGATGTGGCAGCACCTGCGCGACACGTACGGCGGCCCGTTCGCCGTGGTGGGCCCGCGCGAGACCCTGCACGACAAGGCGACGGACGCGCCGACGTCGTACGAGTACGCCGACCCCGACTTCCCGAGCGCCCACCTGGCCGGCTGGGGCGAGGGCTGGCTCCACATGACGCCGCTGATCGGCGAGGCGGTGCGGTCGTGCCGGGCGGGGGTGTTGCTCGTCTCGCTCGGCCTGATCGACCTGGGCTTCTACACGAACGCGGAGCAGACGGCGGAGAACGCGCGCGCCTTCATCGCGGCGGCGAGGGAAGCGAACCCGCGCGTCCGGATGGTCGTCCTCCCGGTGCTCACGAACGTCCGCGTCGAGGAGGACGCCGACTTCGCCGCCCAGGTCACCCTCTTCAACGAGCTGCTCGCGAAGACGGTCGCCGACCTCGACGAGCCGCGCTCGCCGCTGCTGCTGGCGTCGCCGCCGGTGTCGTACGACTTCAGGGTCGACACGTACGACGGGACCCATCCGAACGCCGACGGCGAGCACAAGATCGCGGGGGCGTTCGCGGAGGCGATGTACCAGGCTTGGGGATGGGGACAGACGTACGAGGCCGGAACAGGCTGACTGAATATCGGCGCACCCTGATCACCGTGCGTATCGTTGTACTGCGCGGCTGCACCTGTCCGTGGGGCAGCCGGGGAGGAGCGCCACGATGACCGTCGTAGAGACCGACAGGATCGAGATGGCCGACGCCGACGCCAACACCGAGCGCTTGGACGAGTGGTTCGAGCGGCTGGAGCGGATGCCCGTCCCCGAGGGTTACAGGGTCGAGATCGTCGAGGGCAACGTTCACATGACGCCGCAGCGGGACACGCACTGGATCATCATCCGCCGAATCGTGCGGGCGCTGGAAGACAAGTTCGGGATGCACGTCAAAGCGTTCTCGGACGTCCGTATCGACTTCCCGGGTCACGAGAACGGCTTCTGTCCGGACGTCGCCCTGCTCAAGGACTCGGCGAAGAAGGACGGCACGGGCCATTGGCGCTGGCAGGACGTCGTGTTCGTCGCCGAGGTGATCTCCAAAGGCACGGCCGCCAACGATTACGGTCCAAAGAGGTTCGCCTACGCTGAGGCCGAGGTCCCCCTGTACGTCATCGCCGACCCCTATCAGGGCCGCTGCTACATCTACACCGACCCCAAGCAGGGCGACTACGCCGAACCCACGAAGGTCGACTTCGGCACCGACCTCGACCTGACCGGCACCGTCGTCGACCTCGTCCTCAAGACCGAAGAATTCCCCCGGGACTGAGCCGGCACCCCACCTCCCACAGCAACTCCCCGTCCACGAACGGCACTCCGGCCGACGGTACCGACCGCCATCCCAGTGGCCAGGTGATCCCGGTCAGCGCGGGCACGCCTACGTAAGCCATGCCGCCGTGACTGCGTGTCAGCACCCGTACGCCCGGCGGCCATGCATAGGCGCCGCCGGTTTGCGGGGGCAACAGGAAGTACATGTTCCGGTCGCCCGTGGACTCGGTGACGATCGGTCCCGCGTCGAAGTCGGTACAGCGCAGCAGCTCGGAGGCGACGCGCTCGGCCAGCGGCTCCCTCATCCGTACGGCATCGAAGTGCACGCCGACGAGCCGCAGGGCGTGACCGGCGTCGGGAATCCAGAGCGGGATCCAGGGGGCGTCGATTCTCTCGTTCATGCCGCAAATCGTGGCGGGCGGTCACATACTGTGACCAGGGTTGAGCAAGGGTGGTGCAGCGCTGTGTAGTTGGGGAGGTCCTTGTGCACTCCGGTGAACAGGGCTCGGGGAACCTGGAGATGTTCGGCTCGTTGCTGCGGTTCTACCGGGAGCGAGCTGGGATGACACAGGAGACACTGGGCAAGTACGTCGGTTACTCCAAGTCCCAAGTGGCCATGGTGGAACGGGGAGAACGGGCTCCGAAGGGGCAGTTCGTCGAGATCGCGGACGAGAAGCTCGGTGCACAAGGTGCACTGCTCGCCACTGCGCGGAAGCTCAAGGTCAGTCGGTTTCCCTCGTGGTTCGAGGACTACGCGGCGTTGGAGGCGAAGGCCAGTGCGATCTACATGTACGCCAACCACGTGATCCCGGGCCTGCTCCAGACCGAGGCCTACGCCCGTGCGATCTTCGACTCGCAGCGTCCTCCCCTGGAGGACGAGGAGATCGAGACCAGGCTGTCTGCACGCCTCGACCGGCAGCGGGTGATGGAACGCAAACCCGCACCAGTCCTCGGTTTCGTACTGGAGGAGCACGCCCTGAAGCGCCCGCTGGGCGGTAAGCAGGCTCTCAAAGAGCAGCTGGAGCACCTTCTGCACGTGCGCAAGCGGCGCAACGTCGAGGTCCAGGTCATGCCCGGTGACCGTGAGGAACACGCCTCTCTGAACGGCCCGATGATCCTGCTGGAAACCGACGAGCGCACCCCGCTCGCCTACGTCGAAGGACCAGGGGGCGGCTACTTCGTCAGTGAACAGCCGCACCTAGGCGACCTGTTCACTCAATATGGCATTCTTCGAGCTCAGGCTCTCAACCCTGATGAGTCAGCGGAACTGATCGACAAGGTGGCCCGGGACCTATGAGTACCGAACTGCACTGGTTCAAGAGCAGCTACAGCGGCGGTCAGGGCGGCGAGTGCCTCGAAATAGCCCCCACCCCCACCACCATCCACCTCCGCGACTCAAAATCCCCCGACCCCCACGCCCCCCACCTCCACCTCACCCCCGCCACCTGGACCGCCTTCCTCAAGATGCTTGCCTAGAGCCCACTCCACGCCGTTGGCTAAGAACCCATGAAGTACACGCAGCTCGGACGCACGGGACTCAAGGTCAGCCGGCTCGTCCTCGGCACCATGAACTTCGGTCCGCAGACGGACGAAACCCACAGCCACGCGATCATGGACGCGGCGCTGGACGCGGGCATCAACTTCTTCGACACCGCCAACGTGTACGGCTGGGGCGAGAACAAGGGCCGTACCGAGGAAATCATCGGCACCTGGTTCGCCAAGAACCCCGCCCATCGCGACAAGGTCGTCCTCGCCACCAAGGTCTACGGCAACATGGGCGCCGACGGCGAGGCCTGGCCCAACCACGACAAGCTCTCGGCGCTGAACATCCGCCGTGCCGTCGATGCGTCGCTCAAGCGCCTCCAGACCGACCACATCGACGTCTACCAGTTCCACCACATCGACCGCGCCACCCCCTTCGAGGAGATCTGGCAGGCGATCGACGTCCTGGTCCAGCAGGGCAAGATCCTGTACGCCGGTTCCTCCAACTTCCCGGGTTACAAGATCGCCCAGGCCAACGAGATCGCCGCCCGCCGCGGCGGCACCATCGGCCTCGTCAGCGAGCAGTGCCTCTACAACCTCTTCGAGCGCCGCGCCGAGATGGAGGTCATCCCGGCCGCGCAGGAGTACGGCCTCGGCGTGATCCCCTGGTCGCCGCTGCACGGCGGCATGCTGGGCGGGGTCATCAAGAAGGAGGTGGCGGGCGGTCGCCGTACTTCCGGCCGTACGGCGGAGGCGCTGACCAATCCGGCCGTGCGCGCGCAGATCCAGTCGTACGAGGATCTCCTCGACAAGCACGGCCTGGAACCCGGCGAGACGGCCCTGGCCTGGCTCCTCACCCGCCCCGGCGTCACGGGCCCGATCGTCGGCCCGCGCACGGCGGAACAGCTGGAATCAGCGATCCGAGCCTCAGAGCTGGACCTGAGCGAAGAGCTCCTGACCGACCTGAACGAGATCTTCCCGGGCCCGGGACCCTCCCCGGAGGCCTTCGCCTGGTAGCACCGGTGACGGCTACGCCCCCAAGGGGCGCGGGGAACTGCGCGACCAGCCACATCCGGCCCGCAGCCGAAAACGCACCCGCAGTTCCCCAGCCGTCACTTACCAAGCGCCGCCGCCACCGCGACAACGCCAAACATCAGCACCAGCACAACGGCCATGATCCGGTTCCGGGTCTTCGGGTCCACACCCCCGAGCCTAACCGGCCCCTCCGAACCCCCACCGCCCGACCACCTCATACCGAGGCTGCTCCCCCGGCATCCCAGACCGCGGCAGGCTGCTCCGCACGAGCGCCAGTTCACCCACGGTCCACGACCGCCCCCGGAACGCACCCAGCTCCGCGACATACGGCCGCACATCCACCTCCGACCGACTCCGCGCCACGGTCAGATGCGCCTTGTACCGCCGGTGCTCCCCCATGTCGACGCCGGCCTTGCGCCCCGCCGCCTCCGCCCGCTCGGCGAGCAGCCGCAGCGCCGCCATGTCCCCGTCCGCCCCGATCCACAGGGCCCGGCCGCGCCCGAACTGCCCGCCCCGGTGCAGGGTCAGCTCAAAGGCCTCGGTACGGCCCGCCGCGCGCTCCAGCCTGGCCGACAGTTCCGGTACGACGTCGTCGTCGACCTCGCCGTAGAACGCCAGCGTGAAGTGCCAGCCGGGCCGGCCGGTCCAGCGCAGCTCATCCGCCCCCGGAAGCCGCTTCAATCCGTCCAGCTCGGTGGCCAGTTCCTCGGCCACGTCCTCCGGCGGCAGCACCGCGGCGAAAAGTCTCATGCCCGTCACCTTGGCAAAGATCTACGCTGCCGTCATGGCGATCACCATCAGGAACGGCGACCACGACGACATCCCGGCGATACTCGGCATGCTGGACAGCTGTGTGGAGTGGCTGGTCTCACAGGGGCGTACCGGGCAGTGGGGATCGAAGCCGCTGTCGGAGAGCCCGAAGACCGTGGAGTCCGTCACGCGGTACATGGACGACGGCATCACCTACATCGCCGAGGTCGACGGCGTACCGGCCGCCACCCTCAGCCTCACCGACGCGCCCGGCGCCTATCTGGCCCATCTCCCCGCGCCCGGCGAGCCCGAGCGGTACATCCACTGGCTGGCCTCGGAGCGCCGCTTCAAGGGCCAGGGCGTGGGCAGCGCCCTCATCGAACACGCGGCCGAGGAGACTCGGCGGGCGGGCGTCGCGCTGCTCCGCGTGGACTGTTACGCGGGCGACGACGGCAAGCTCGTCCGCTACTACGAGGACAACGGCTTCAGCCGCGTCCAGGCCTTCACGGTCGGCGAGCAGGAGTGGCCGGGACAGTTGCTGGCCCGGAGGGTTTAGCCCTCCGAGCCGGCCCCAGTCGAAAGAGCTACGCCGCCGGTGCCAGCTGCTCCTGTGCCTGCCGCGGCACGAAGCGGACCTGCGGGTGGCCGCGGTTCCAGCCCACCGACAGCCGCAGGTTGCCGACCCTGGCGAGGACCAGGCCGATGACGACCGCCGCGCCCGCGGCGATCGCGCCGCCGACCGCCAGGCCCGCCCGGACGCCGTACGCGTCGGTGATCCAGCCGGCGATCGGGGCGCCCAGCGGGGCGCCGCCCATGAACACCATCATGTAGAGGGACATCACCCGGCCGCGCATGGCCGGGTCGGTGCTCAGCTGGACGCTGCTGTTGGCGGTGACGTTGACCGTCATGCCGAACATGCCGATCGGCATCATCAGCAGGGCGAAGAGCCAGAGGGACGGGGCGAGGGACGCCACCATCTCCAGCGTGCCGAAGGCCACCGCGCCCACCACAAGGACCCGCATCCGGGCGGTGCCGCGGCGGGCGGCGAGGAGGGCGCCCGCGAGGGAGCCGACCGCCATGACGGTGTTGAAGAGGCTGTAGGAGCCGGCGCCCGCGTGGAAGACGTCGTCGGCGAAGGCCGACAGGTACACGGGGAAGTTGAAGCCGAAGGTCGACACGAAGCCGACCAGCACGATCGTCCAGATCAGGTCCGGGCGGCCCGCGACATAGTGCAGCCCCTCCCGCAGCTGGCCCTTGCCGCGCGGGGCGCGCTGCACGTCGTACAGCTCGCGGGCGCGCATCAGGAGCAGGCCGGTGATCGGGGCGATGAAGCTCAGGCCGTTCGCGAGGAACGCCCAGCCCGTGCCGACACCGGTGATCATCAGGCCCGCGACGGCGGGGCCGATCAGGCGGGCGGACTGGAAGTTCGCGGAGTTGAGGCTGACGGCGTTCTGGAGCTGGTCGGGGCCGACCATCTCGGAGACGAAGGTCTGCCGGGCCGGGTTGTCGACGACCGTGGCGAGGCCGACGGCGAAGGCGGCGAGGTAGACGTGCCAGACCTCGACGTGGCCGGTCAGGGTGAGGAAGGCGAGCGCCAGGCCGGTGAGGGCCATCGCCGACTGGGTGACCAGGAGGGTGGGGCGCTTGGGGAGCCGGTCGACGAGGACGCCGCCGTAGAGGCCGAACAGGAGCATCGGCAGGAACTGGAGTGCCGTCGTGACACCGACGGCGGTCGCGGAGCCGGTGAGGCTGAGGACGAGCCAGTCCTGGGCGATGCGCTGCATCCAGGTACCGGTGTTGGAGACGACCTGTCCCAGGAAGAACAGGCGGTAGTTGCGGTTCCTGAGTGAGCTGAACATCGAGGACCTGCCAGGGTCCTCAAGGGTCGAGGTGGACGGTGCGGGGGCGGAGTCTGCTCCGGGTCCCGTACTCAAAAGGGTTCGCCTCCTCAAGACGGTTACAGGTGTGCGAGCTTCTCCAGCACGGGGGCGGCGGCGCGCAGTTTCGCCCACTCGTCCTCGTCGAGTCCGTCGACCAGGGTGGCCAGGAAGGCGTTGCGCTTGGCGCGGCTCTCGGCGAGCATCGCCTCCGCCTGCTCCGTCTTCGTGACGACCTTCTGGCGGCGGTCCTCGGGGTGCGGCTCCAGCCGGACGAGTCCCTTGGCCTCCAGCAGCGCCACGATGCGGGTCATCGACGGCGGCTGTACGTGCTCCTTGCGGGCGAGCTCACCGGGGGTGGCCTTGCCGCAGATGGAGAGGGTGCCCAGGACCGACATCTCGGTGGGGCTCAGCGACTCGTCGACCCGCTGGTGCTTGAGTCGGCGCGACAGTCGCATCACGGCGGAGCGTAGGGAGTTCACGGCGGCTACGTCGTCGCCATGGGTAAGGTCCGGCATCTCTTTAGGGTAACTCATTACTCTCGCTAAACAAGCTGGCGCGCGCGAGGATTCCCGTGAGCCTGGCCACTGAAACCGGACCTTCACCCGTACGAGTGAGACGGCAGCGGAAAGTGAACGGCGCCCGGATCGGCCCGCGACCCTCGTGTTCATGGGGACCAGCGTGCTCAGCCTGCGGATAGACGGGGAGCTGCTCGACCGGCTCCGGGACCATGCGGCCAAAAGGGGAATGAGCGTCCAGGACTATGTGATCCGGACGCTCGTGCGGGACGACTTCGACGAGCGCTTTCAGGCCGCCGTGGACGAGACAGAGAAGTTTTACGGACTGACCTGACCAACTCGATCAACCGTCAACTTCCTTACGCCTAGGGTCGATCTTCCGTGCCGGGCGCCCGCCCGGCCACTCGGGAGGGGACGACCCATGCGTGACGGGATCGACGGGACAGCGGGGAGAGCCCTGCGGGGGCCGAGCAGGCGGGGGCTGCTGCGGGGCGGTGCCGGACTCGCCGCCGCGGCCGCGGTCGGTACGGCGGCCCCGCTGATCGCGGCGGGCACGGCACAGGCCGTCGTCCCCGCCTCGCAGCACTTCGTGCTCTCCGGCAACGGCGGCAACCCGGTCTGGCGGGCCACCCTGCACCAGCCGTACTGGGCGATGCAGTCCTTCGCCTACGACAACGTCAACGGCCACATCTACTTCGCCCAGCACCGCATCGGCGACAGCGCCGGCCACAACGGCGACCTGTGGATCTCCCAGACCGACCTCGCGGGCAACGTGCTCGGCGCGATGGCCATCCAGGGCTTCGGCCACGGCTCGTCGATGGGCGTGGAGCCGACCGGCTCCGGCTCGACGCCGTACCTGTGGATCGAGGGCGGCGACTCCAACGACAACGGGGCCGGTGAGACGCTGGCCCGCTTCCGCTTCACCGACGGGCTGACCCTCGAGTACTTCAACCCGTCGATCACGATCTACGACCGTACGCCGACGATCTCCAGCTTCGTGAAGCTGCCCCGGCCCGCGATCGACCCGTCCACCAACCGGCTGCTGATCCGGTACGCGACCAGCGACTCCGCCGCCCGGGTGTGGCGGCTCGCCGTCTTCGACATGGCGGACGCGGTCGCAGGCCGCCTCAGCGACGGCTACCGGCTGGTCGAGCGGGCCATCCCCAACAACGACGAGCTGGGGCTCACCGACTCCGACCTGTTCCAGGGCATCACCCTGTGCGGGCAGTACGCGTACCTCACCTACGGCGGCCCGAGCGGCCCCTCGTACCTGGTCACGCTCGACCTGAACGCCACCGGCGGCTCGTACTACGACAAGTTCGAGACCACCGCCGGCGCCTCCCTGCCGGGCCGCGAGCCCCAGGGCGCGGCCGTCTGGATGGTGTCCGGGGCGCCGAGGCTGGCCTTCGGCTTCTCGTCGAAGACCACCTCGACCGACCCGGACACCCTGGACGCGAGCGTGTTCTACAAGAGCGACCTGGCCTCCTGAGCGGAAGGCCGGCCCTCCGTCCGCGTCACGTGAGGCCGAGGGCCGGCATCAGGTAGTAGAAGGCGAACACGGCGGAGACGACGTACATCGCGACCGGGATCTCCTTGCCGCGGCCGGCCGCCAGGCGCAGCACCACGAAGGTGATGAAGCCCATGCCGATGCCGTTGGTGATGGAGTAGGTGAACGGCATCATCACCATCGTGATGAACGCCGGGATCGCGATCGTGTAGTCGGCCCAGTCGATCTCCTTGACCGAGTTGGCCAGGATCATGAAGCCGACCGCGAGCAGCGCCGGGGTGGCCGCCTGGGACGGGACCATCGTGGCGACCGGCGCGAGGAACAGCGCCACCGTGAAGAGGCCGCCGGTGACGAGGTTCGCGAAGCCGGTGCGGGCGCCCTCGCCGACGCCGGCCGTGGACTCGACGAAGGCGGTCGTGGCGGACGAGGAGCTCGCGCCGCCCGCCGCGACCGCGAGGCCGTCCACGAAGAGGACCTTGTTGATGCCGGGCATCTGGCCCTGCGCGTCGGTCAGCTTGGCCTCGTCGCTGACGCCCATGATCGTGCCCATCGCGTCGAAGAAGCACGACAGCAGCACGGTGAAGACGAAGAGGACGCCGGTGAGCACACCGACCTTGTCGAAGCCGCCGAACAGGCTGACGTCACCGATCAGACCGAAGTCCGGGCTGGCGACCGGGTTGCCGGGCCACTTCGGCGTCGTCAGACCCCAGGACGGGATCTTGGCGACCGCGTCGATGATCATCGCCACGACGGTCATCGCGACGATCGAGATCAGGATCGCGCCGGACACCTTGCGGACGATCAGCGCGAGCGTGAGCAGCGCGCCGAGGATGAAGACCAGGACCGGCCAGCCGTTGAGGTGACCGTCGGCGCCGAGCTGGAGCGGGACGGTGGTCTGGGCGGCGTCCGGGATGCGGGAGACGAAGCCGGAGTCGACGAGGCCGATCAGCATGATGAACAGGCCGATACCGATGCTGATCGCCTTGCGCAGACCGAACGGCACCGCGTTCATCACGCGCTCACGCAGACCGGTCGCCACCAGCAGCATCACGATGAAGCCCGCCAGGACCACCATGCCCATGGCGTCCGGCCACGACATCCGGGGCGCCAGCTGGAGGGCGACGACCGAGTTCACGCCGAGGCCGGCGGCCAGCGCGATCGGCACGTTGCCGATGACGCCCATGAGGAGCGTGGTGAAGGCCGCGGTGACACAGGTGGCGGTGACGAGCTGGCCGTTGTCGAGCTGGTGCCCGTACATGTCCTTCGCGCTGCCGAGGATGATCGGGTTCAGCACGATGATGTAGGCCATCGCGAAGAAGGTGGCGAAACCGCCGCGGACCTCGCGGGCGAGGCTGCTGCCGCGCTCGGAGATCTTGAAGTAGCGGTCGAGGGCGCCGTACGCGGGCGTGCCGCCCGGCTGTTCGGGCGCGGGAGCCTTGGCGGTGGCCGAGGTGGACATTGGATGTTCCTACGAGCAGAAGTGGACAGAGTCAAACAGTTTCAGTATGAACATATAAACCCGGAGTTAGCTATCTCCGCGCGTAGAACTGATCGTCGACGGATCATCGCGAACCGCCTCGTAAGCTGTGCCCATGGCGAAGTGGACCCCTCAGCACGAGGCACCGGAGCCCCTGGAGGGCCCCATCGTGCCGACCATCATCGGCGGCACGATCCTCTGGTTCGTCCTCTTCGTCGTCCAGCTCCCCTTCTACGGCTGGTTCGACGACCGCGGACACGCCTGGTGGGTGTGGACCTGCCTGGCCGGCGCGGGGCTCGGCCTGATCGGCATCTACTACGTCCGCCGCCGCGACGCGGCCATCAAGCGGGCCGAGGCCCTACGGGAAGCCGAGTAGGCCCGTACTACCTGGGCACCACTCGGCCCGGCCGCCTCTCCTCCCCAGGTCGGAACTTCCGCCCACTCGGCGGGTGAAGCCGCAAAACCGCACGTACCGTCGAATGCATGACGCACATCGACGCGGGCGCCGAACTCGATCCTGTGCATCCCGTACCCATGCCCGTCCCCGTGGCGAACGGCGGGCTGAGCACCGCCGAGGTCGCCGAGCGGGTGGCGCGGGGGGCGGTCAACGACGTACCGGTGCGCAGCAGCCGGTCGCTCGGCGAGATCGTCCGCGCGAACGTCTTCACCCGGTTCAACGCGATCATCGGCGTGCTCTGGCTGATCATGCTGTTCGTCGCGCCGTTCCAGGACAGCCTGTTCGGATACGTGATCATCGCCAACACCGGCATCGGCATCATCCAGGAGTGGCGGGCGAAGAAGACCCTCGACTCCCTCGCGGTGATCGGCGAGGCGAAGCCGACGGTACGGCGGGACGGCGAGGCGCTCGAGGTCAGTACGTCGGAGATCGTCCTCGACGACCTGATCGAGATCGGGCCCGGCGACAAGGCCGTCGTCGACGGGGTGTGCGTCGAGGCGGACGGCCTGGAGATCGACGAGTCGCTGCTCACCGGCGAGGCCGACCCGGTCGTCAAACAGCCCGGCGACCCGATCATGTCCGGGAGTTTCGTGGTCGCGGGCGGGGGCGCGTTCCAGGCCACCAAGGTGGGGCGCGAGGCGTACGCCGCCCAACTCGCCGAGGAGGCCTCCCGCTTCACGCTGGTCCACTCAGAGCTGCGGACCGGTATCTCCACGATCCTCAAGTACGTGACCTGGATGATGATCCCGGCGGCGATCGGCCTGGTGATCACGCAACTGGTCGTCAAGAGCCACGACTTGAAGGAGTCCATCGCCCGCACGGTCGGCGGCATCGTCCCGATGGTCCCGGAGGGACTGGTCCTGCTGACCTCCGTCGCCTTCGCGATCGGCGTGATCCGACTTGGCCGAAAACAGTGCCTCGTCCAGGAGCTGCCGGCCATCGAGGGCCTCGCCCGCATCGACACCGTCTGCCTCGACAAGACGGGCACGCTGACCGAGGGCGGTATGGACGTCACCGAGCTGCGCGCCCTCAACGGCAGCGACGAGACGTACGTCCGCAAGGTGCTCGGCGCCCTCGGTGAGTCCGACCCGCGCCCGAACGCCTCGTTGCAGGCCATCATCGACGCCTACCCGGACGCCGAGGACTGGCGCTGCACCGAGTCGCTCCCCTTTTCCTCCGCCCGCAAGTACAGCGGCGCGAGTTTCAGCGAGGGCAACGGGGAGGCGAGCACCTGGCTCCTTGGCGCGCCGGACGTGCTGCTGGGCGCCGACGACCCGGCGCTGGCCGAGACGGAACGCCTCAACGAGCAGGGCCTGCGGGTGTTGTTGCTGGCCCGGGTGACCGGTGACCTCGACGATCCGGAGGTCGCGCGCGGTGCCTCCGCCGCCGCTCTCGTCGTACTGGAGCAGCGGCTGCGGCCCGACGCGGCCGACACCCTGCGCTACTTCGCCGAGCAGGACGTCCGCGCCAAGGTCATCTCCGGTGACAACGCGGTGTCGGTGGGCGCGGTGGCCGGGAAGCTGGGCCTGGAGGGCACGACGGTCGACGCCCGTACGCTCCCCTCCGACAAGGACGGGATGGCGGACGCGCTCGACGAGGGCACGGTGTTCGGGCGGGTCACCCCGCAGCAGAAGCGGGACATGGTGGGGGCGTTGCAGTCCCACGGGCACACGGTCGCGATGACCGGCGACGGTGTGAACGACGTACTGGCGCTCAAGGACGCGGACATCGGCGTCTCGATGGGCTCGGGGTCGGAGGCCACGCGCGCGGTCGCCCAGATCGTGTTGCTGAACAACAGCTTCGCCACGCTGCCGGACGTGGTGGCGGAGGGGCGCCGGGTCATCGGGAACATCACGCGGGTGGCGACGCTGTTCCTGGTGAAGACGGTGTACTCGGTGCTGCTGGCGGTGCTGGTGGTGTGCTGGCAGGTGGAATACCCGTTCCTGCCCCGCCACTTGACCCTGCTGTCGACGCTGACGATCGGCGTACCGGCGTTCTTCCTGGCCCTGGCGCCCAACAAGGAGCGGGCGAAGCCGCACTTCGTACGGCGGGTGATGCGGTACTCGATCCCGGGCGGGCTGGTGGCCGGGGTGGCGACCTTCGTGACCTACCTGATCGCCCGTCACTACTACACAGGTGAAGGCTCGTTGGACGCGGAGACGAGCGTCGCGACCCTCACCCTGTTCCTGATCTCGATGTGGGTGCTGGCCATCATCGCCCGGCCGTACACGTGGTGGCGGGTGGTGCTGGTGGCGTCGATGGGCGCGGGGTTCCTGCTGGTCCTGGCCGTCCCGTGGCTCCAGGACTTCTTCGCGCTGAAGCTGGTCGGACTGACGATGCCGTGGATAGCGGTGGGCATCTCGGTGGTGGCGGCGGCCGCCCTGGAAGTCACATGGAAATGGGTCGACCGCCGCGTTCCCGCTTAGCGCTTGGCTTGAGCCGGGGGCTTGTGGGGTGGCTGCGGGTCCGTTGTGGCTGGTCGCGCAGTTCCCCGCGCCCCTAGGGCGTCTTACTGAACGTCGATGTAGTCGCCTGTGGCGTTCACCGCCGACGTCGTCGCGCTGCCCGCGAAGCTGTAGCGGTAGTAGCCGTCGGCCGACGCGGTGACCGTGGTGCTGAGGCCGCCGGTGGAGCTGGACTTGATGGTCTTGACCGTCGTGTACGTGGTGGTGCCGGCCTTGCGGTACTGGAGCTTCACGTACTGGCCGGAGTAGCCGGAGTAGCTGCCGGTGTCCCAGTTGGCGCGGGACAGCTTGCCGGTGACCGTGATGGTCCTGCCCTTGCGGACCGGCTCAGGGGAGGCGTTGGCGGTGAGCTTGCCGAGGCGCAGCACCTTGGTGGTGGCGAGGTCGCCCTGGTCCTTGTAGCCGACCTTGCTGAGGTCGAGGTTGCTGCTGTTCGGGTCCTGGCCGTTGAAGTCGACGGCCTCGGCGGCGCCCTTCCAGGTACCGGCGTTCGCGTTGCTGAGGTCGCCGTCGGCGGGGTGGATGTCGACGGTGCCGGTGCAGGTGGCGGTGGTGGCCGAGGTGACCGTGCAGGTGGCCGGGTTGTCGCCGTAGAGCTCGGGGGTGCTGTCGGCGCCGAACGTGCCCCGGTAGAGGAACGGGTCGGTGTAGAAGTCCGACGCGGTGGGGTCGACGTCCGAGCCGTGGGTCAGCGTGTAGCTGACCTTCGCGCTGACGACGGCGGAGGTGCCGACCTTGATCGACGAGGCGATCTTGAAGTTGGAGAAGCTGACGTCCAGCGTGTAGGGGGTGCCGGAGTCGGCGGCCTGGGCGGCCGGGACGGCGAGGCAGGTGAGGGCCAGGGCGCCGGTGACGGCGGAGACGGCGGCCACGGTGGCTCTGATGCGCATGTGCGTTCCCCAGGGGGAGAGTTGATCTAGGAGTCTGTTGACTCACGGGATCAGATCCGTGGCCCGGAGAGCGGGTTGTAGGGCCCTACGCCGAATTTGCCGACTTTGTCGTTACATGCAGAGTGCTTGATCGCCATATGGGTTCCGCATGACGAAACGACGACGTCCGCGATCAATCCGAGCCCAGCACCTCCAGGACCGTCGCGAACCACCCTGACAGCGCGATCCCTTCGTCACGTGGGTCGTACGCCGCCCCGGCCTGGCCGAGCCAGAGGCGGGTCAGGTCGCGTTCCGAGGGGTTGGTGGCGAGCAGTTCCGTGACCGCCGTGCGCAGTGCCGCCACCGCCTCCGGCGGGTCTTCGTCGCGGTAGGACTCGACAGCCTGCCGGGGGTCGCAGGAGTCGGGGTCGTAGTCCTGGTGGAAGCAGCACCCGGCCAGCCGTCTGATCGCCTCGGGCAGCGGTGCCGCCTCCAGCCACTCCAGCTCGGACCACAGGCCGGGCCGGCCGAACCTCCCCAGATACTCCTCCAGGATCACGTACGGCGGCGTGGCCTGCGGTGCCGTGCCGCCCTCCCACACGGTGTCACTCAGCGGCGGCGCAGGGTCGGGTCCAGCAGCGCCGGCGGGGTGTTGAACTTCTCGTGGGGGGCCAGGTCCGTGCCGGGGGCCACGATCTTGTCGATCTCGTCCAGTACGGCGGTCGGCAGCACCGTTTCCGCCGCCGCCAGCTGTGACTCCAGGTGTTCCGGCGTGCGTGGGCCGATGAGCGCGCTCGTCACCGCCCTGTGCGCCGTCACGAAGCCCAGCGCCAGCTGGATCAGGGTCAGATCCGACTCCTCCGCGAGCTTCGTCAGTTTCTCCACCGCGTCCAGCCTCGCCCGGTTGTACGGCAGGCTCAGGTCGAAGCGGTCCGGCATGAACGCCGAGCGGTTGGTCGTCACCTCACGGCCTTCCCGGACCGCTCCCGTCAGCCATCCCGACGCCAGCGGGCTCCACGCCAGCACCCCCAGCCCGTACTCCTCCGACACCGGCAGGACGTCCGCCTCGATGCCCCGCTGGAGGATCGAGTAGCTGGGCTGCTCGGTGACGTAGCGGGCGAGGTGGAGCTCGCGGGACGTCCACTGCGCCTGCACCATCCGGTACGCCGGGAACGTCGACGAGCCGAAGTAGCGGATCTTTCCCGCGCGTTGGAGGTCGGTCAGGGCCGCCAGCGTCTCCTCGTCGCTCGTCTCCGGGTCCCAGCGGTGGATCTGGTAGAGGTCGACGTGGTCCACGCCCAGCCGGCGCAGGCTGTCGTCCAGGGCCTTCGTCAGCCAGCGGCGGGAGGTGCCGCGGTGGTTGGGCTTGTCCTCCGCCATCGGCATGGCCGCCTTCGTGGCCAGTACGACGTCCTCGCGGCGGCCCGCGATCGCCTTGCCGACCATCTCCTCCGACTCGCCGGCGCCGTACCAGTCCGCGGTGTCGATCAGGTTCACCCCCGCCTCCAGCGCCCGGTCGACCAGGGCGGTGGCCTCGTCCTGCGTGGTGCGTCCGATCGCACCGAAGTTCATGGCGCCGAGCGCCAGCGCGCTGACCTGTACGCCGGTGCGGCCCAGGGTGCGGTACTGCATGGTCACTCCTCAGCTGGAAAAGCGGAACTGTGTTCCGGATCTGCCGTGCAAGACGATACGGAACCATGTTCCGTTTCTGCATGTGGGTGCCGCGTCATGCCGTACCGTGAGCCCGTGAACGACCGCGACCCCGCCACCCGGCCCTCCGCCCCGCCCCGGCGCAAGGACGCCCGGCGCAACCAGGAGACGCTGCTCGACGCCGCTGCCGCCGTCTTCGTCGCCAAGGGCGTCGACGCGCCGGTCCGGGACATCGCCGCCGAGGCCGGGGTCGGGCTCGGCACCATCTACCGGCACTTCCCGACCCGCGCGGACCTCGTCATCGCTGTCTACCGGCATCAGATCGAGGCCTGCGTGGAGGCGGGGCCCGCCCTGCTGGCGGCGGGGCCGACGCCGTACGACGCTCTGGTCCAGTGGATCGACCTCTTCGTCGACTTCCTCGTCACCAAGCACGGCCTCGCCGCCGTCCTCCAGTCCGGCAACGCCGACTTCGAGGCCCTGCACACCTACTTCCTCGACCGGCTCGTCCCCGTCTGCGCCGAGCTCCTCGACGCCGCGTCCACCGCCGACGAGATCGACTCCGACCTGACGGCCTACGAGCTCATGCGCGGCGTCGGCAACCTGTGCATCGGCGCGGACACCGACCCCCGCTACGACGCGCGCCGGATGGTCGGGCTTCTCGTCGCGGGGCTGCGCCACCCTCGCTGAGTCCGCCGCCTCCCTCCGCCGAGTCCGCCACCCGCTGACCTCGCGCCGATCCCCCTGACGGGAGATCCCGTCAGGGCCCCAAGACCAACTCGCGGTACCTTCGTCGCACGCAGACGAGGAGAGTCATCGTGAGCAAGTTCGTGCGGCCCGCAGCCGAGGGAGCCGACCCGTTCGGGACCGCCCGTCTCAGGCGGGGCGTGCTCGACGCCTGGGCCACCAGCCCCGCCCGGTTCCGCGAGGACGCGAACGCCGAGGAGGATCTCGTCCTCGGCGGCTACCGGGACCGGCTCGTCGTCGAGCTCGCCCAGAACGCCGCCGACGCGGCAGCGAGGGCCGGGGTGCCCGGACGCCTCCGGCTCACCCTCCGCGACGGCGTCCTCGTCGCCGCCAACACCGGTGCCCCGCTGGACGCCGCCGGTGTCGAGTCGCTCTCCACCCTCCGCGCCTCCGCCAAGCGGGACACCGCTTCCGGCGCCCCCTCGGTCGGGCGGTTCGGCGTCGGGTTCGCGGCCGTCCTCGCCGTCACCGACGAGCCCGCCGTCGTCGGCCGGCATGGTGGCGTGCGGTGGTCCCTCGCCGAGGCCCGTGACCACGCCGCCGAGACTGCCCGGCACAGCCCCGGCCTCGGTGACGAGATCCGGCGGCGCGACGGGCACGTCCCGCTGCTCCGGCTCCCCTTCGCCGCCGAGGGCACCGCCCCCGACACCTACGACACCGCCGTCATCCTCCCGCTGCGCGACACGGCCGCCGCCGACCTCGCCGAGCGGCTGCTGCGCGCCGTCGACGACGCCCTGCTCCTCGCCCTGCCCGGCCTGGAGGAGGTCGTGATCGAGGCGGGCGCCGACGTCCGCACGCTGCGCCGCCGCACCGACGGCGCCTTCGTCGTCGTAGAGGACACGCGGGACGGGGAGACCGGCGCCACCACGTGGCGGGTCGTCTCCGGGCACGGGCCGCTCACCGCCGACCTGCTCGCCGACCGGCCCGTCGAGGAGCGGCTGCGGCCGCACTGGTCGGTCACCTGGGCCGTGCCGGTGGACGCGGACGGTGCGCCCGTCCGGCCCCGCACCAACCCCGTCGTGCACGCCCCGACCCCCAGCGACGAGCCCCTCGGCGTCCCCGCCCTGCTCATCGCCTCCTTCCCCCTCGACCCCACCCGGCGACACGCGGCCCCCGGCCCGCTGACCGACTTCCTGGTGCAGCGGGCGGCGGACGCGTACACCGAACTGCTCGCCGCCTGGCGGCCGGTGACGTCCGGGATCATCGACCTCGTGCCCGGCCCGCTGGGCAAGGGCGAGCTGGACGGCGCGCTGCGCCACGCCATCCTGGAGCGGCTGCCGCGCACCGCCTTCCTGCCGCCCGCCCTGGAGCCCACGGACGAACTGCCCGAGGCGCTGCGGCCGCGGGAGGCCGAGGTCGTCGAGGGCGCGGGGGCGGAGACCGTCCAGGTGCTGGCGGAAGTGCTGCCGACCCTGCTCCCCGCCGGACTCGAACGGCGTGTGGAACTGCGGACGTTGGGCGTCGCCCGCGTCCCGCTCACCGACGCGGTCGACCGGCTCGCCGGGCTGGAGAAGGAGCCCGGCTGGTGGCGGCGGCTCTACGACAGCCTCGCCGGGGTCGACCCGGACCGGCTGTCCGGACTGCCCGTGCCGCTCGCCGACGGACGGACCACCATCGGGCCGCGACAGGTGCTGCTGCCCACGTCCGAGGGTGCCTCGGTCGAGCCGGAGACGCTCGCCCGGCTCGGGCTGAAGGTCGCGCATCCCGACGGCGCGCACCCGCTGCTGGAGAAGCTCGGCGCGCTGCCCGCGTCCCCGCGAGCCGTCCTCACGACCCCCCAGGTGCGGGCCGCCGTCGCCGCCTCGCTGGACGACGAGGGCGGGCTCGACTGGGAGCAGGACACCCTCGACGCCGACGAACTCGCCGACACCGTCCTGGCGTTGGTGCGGGACGCGGGCCTCGAACCCGGTGACGAGCCCTGGCTCGGCGCACTCGCCCTCCCCGACGAGGACGGCGAGCCCGCCCCCGCCGGTGAACTGGTCTTCCCCGGCAGCCCGTTCCACCAGGTCATGCGGGAGGGTGAACTCGCGACCGTGGACGCGGAGTTGGCCGAACGCTGGGGCGAACAACCGCTGGCCGCCTGCGGTGTCCTCGCCACGTTCGCCCTCATCCGTGCCACCGACGTCGTCCTCGACCCGGACGAACTGGAGCCGCGCGACGGGGACTTCGCCGAACCGGACGACGCCGGGCTGCTGGACGCCGTGGACGTGTGGAGCGAGGACGTCCTCGACCGCTTCCCCGACTCGCCGGTCCCGCCGGTCGCCACCGAGCTGGTCGCCGTACGGGACCTGGAACTCGTCGACGAGGAACGCTGGCCCCAGGCCCTCGCGCTCCTCGCCCAGCCGCCCCTGCGGGACGCGCTCACCCAGCAGGTGCGCGTCCTGCTCCCGGACGGCACCCATGAGGTCGTACGGCCGTACACGGCATGGTGGTTGCGCGGACACCCGGTGCTCGACGGCCGCCGCCCGGCGGGCCTGCTCGCGGCCGGCGGCGACCCGCTCCTGCGCGGGCTGTACGACGAGGCCGACGCGACCGGGTTCGACGACGAGCAGGTGCTGCGGGCGCTGGGCGTACGGACGTCGGTCGCCGCGCTGCTCGACGAGCCGGGCGGCGCGGCGGAGCTCCTCGACCGCCTGGCCGACCCCGAGCGGGAGGTCAGCGGGGCGCAACTGCACGCCCTCTACGGGGCGTTGGCCGACCTCGACCCGGAACAGGTCACCCTCCCCGACGAGCTGCGGGCCGTGGTGGACGGTCACGTCGAGGTCGTGGACGCCGCCGACGCGGTGGTCGTCGACTCGCCCGACCTGCTGCCCTTCACCGACGGGGTGCCGCTGCTGCCGGTCCGGCCGGCCCGGGCCGCCGAGCTGGCCGAACTGTTCCAGGTGCGGCGGCTCAGTGAGTCCGTCACCGGGTCGGTGGACTCCGAGGGCACCGAGCACGACGTACCGGAGTCGGTGCGGGTGCTGCTGGGTGCACGGACCCCGTCCTCCTACGTCGAGCACGAGGAGCTCGTCGTGGACGGCGTGGAGATCGACTGGCGCCTGACCGGCGACGGGGTGCTCCACGCGGCGACCCTGGAAGGGGTCGCGGCGGGCCTGGCCTGGGCGGCGGGGCAGTGGCCGCGACGGTTCGAGGTGGCGGCACTCCTGGAGGACCCGTCGCGGACGGAGGAACTGGCGCGGGACCGGTGGTTCGACTGAGCCGGACGGGGCGGCTCGACTGAGACGGACGGGGCAGCTCGGCTGAGCGGGCGGAGCCGCTCGGCCGATCTTGAAAATTCCCGCACAAATTTCTTACCAGCCGTACAACCATTCCCATGCGCCACGAATCTGATCAGCTGAGTCAACAGACTCCCTGATCACTTTGGGCCCAGGCGTGGAGACGAGCCGTGGGGGACGACCTCCGTCCGGGCCCCTTTCTCGACCTGGGGAACACATGCGCATGCGTGCCACCCTCGGCGTCGTCACCGGCGCCCTGGCACTGTCCGCTCTTGCCGTACCGGCCGCGCAGGCGGACGAGGTCCACGGGGACACCGCGATCTCGAACGTCGTGGTCAACGGCGGCAAGCCGGTCGTCATCAGCGCGACGGGGACCAAGACCTTCAACGTCACCTTCACGGTGACCGACAACTCGGGCGTCGACTACGCCGAGGCGATCCTCTACCACGGCGCGGACATCGACAGCTCCGACGCCGGCGCCCTCGCCAACAGCAGCGACGGCCGCGCCACCTGCACCGCCGTCTCCGCCACGAAGTCGAACTGCAAGGCGAGCTACACCCTGGACGCGGGCTACGACGTCTTCAACAAGCACGCCGGCACCTGGCGTACGTGGGCGATCGCCACGGGCGACGACGCCGACTACGTCATCAAGGAGAACGCCAAGAGCTTCTTCGTCCAGCGTCTGTCGAAGCTGACCGTCAACGCCTCCCCGGAGCCGGTCCGCAAGGGCAAGACCATCACGGTCACCGGCAAGCTGACCCGCGCCAACTGGGACGCCGAGAAGTACTCCGGCTACTCCGGCCAGTCGGTGAAGCTGCAGTTCCGCAAGAAGGGCGCCAGCACCTACACCACGGTCAAGACCATCAAGTCCACCTCCACGGGCGGTCTGAGCACCACGGTCACCGCGTCGGCCGACGGCTACTACCGCTACAGCTTCGCGGGCACCTCGACCACCCCGGCGGTCAACGCCACGGGTGACTACATCGACGTGCAGTAAATCTCCGTACTCCCTCTCTCCTCTGGGGAAACACATGCGTATTCGCGCCACCGTGGCCGCCGTCTCCGGCGCCCTGGCCCTCTCCGCGCTGGCCGTCCCGGCCGCGCAGGCCGACAACAGCACCTCGTACCGTGACGCCGCCGTCCAGGCCGTCTCGGGCAAGTCCGCCTTCGCCGCGTCCGACGCCGCGCAGCTGGACGTCTCCTTCTCGAACCTGAAGATCGCCAAGGCGGTCAAGGTCGGCATCAGCAACCACGTCTCCACCAAGGTCACCTACACGCTGACCCACGGCGCCGACGTGGACATCACGTCCGAGGACTTCGCCAACGGCCCGCTCATCTACAAGGGCACCCTCGACGCGCCGGTCAACGTCCTCCTCGGCTACGAGGCGGCCACCTGCACGGCCACCTCGGCGACCACCGCCGACTGCGCCGGTCTGATCGACATCTACCCCGGCGACGGCGACCTGCTGAACTCCGACGCCGGCACGTGGAAGGCCGGGGCGCTGGCCCTGAACTACACCACCGAGGACACCGCGATCCAGGGCGACCTGGGCACCACGCTCGTCCAGCGCTACTCCAAGCTGACGGTCAACGCCTCGCCCGAGCCGGTCCGCAAGGGCAAGACCATCACGGTCACCGGCAAGCTCTCCCGCGCCAACTGGGAGGACAACGAGTACCACGGGTACACCAACCAGCCGGTGAAGCTGCAGTTCCGCAAGAAGGGCACCAGCACCTACACCACGGTGAAGACGATCAAGACCAACTCGACGGGCAACCTCAAGACGACCGTCACCGCCTCCACCGACGGCTACTTCCGCTACGCCTTCGCGGGCACCACGACCACCCCGGCGGTCTCCGCCGCGGGTGACTTCGTCGACGTGCAGTAAGCGGCCTTACAAGAACGCCGGTCCCGGAAGCCATCCGGGGCCGGCGTTCGCGTTGCTCACCGCGAGGCGCACGGCGTTCTCAGGAGTGTCCCAGCTCCGCCGAGTCCTCGTCCGGGACCGCCGGGACCGAGCCCGAGTCCGCCGCCGGGCGGAGGGGGAAGGCGTCGACCTTGGTCTCGTCGATCACCGGGGGGGCCGGGCGGGGCGGCTTAGGCATGATCGCTGCCTCCGAGTGGCCGCCGCAGCCGTACGCCAGGGACACCACCCTGCCGTCCGCCGGGGCGAACTCGTTGGCGCAGACGCCGAAGGCCTGGCCGAGGGAGCCGCCGATCGGGGTGAGGAAGCCGCAGCTGACGCAGGTGGCGGGGGCCGCCTGGGCCATCGGGGTCTTGGAACCGAACGCCTCCTCCCAGCGGTCCGCGGCGCTGTGCAGGCCGTAGCGGGACAGGACGCGGGCCCGGCGCATGCCGAGTTCCTCGGCGATCGCGGCGATCGTGCCCCGCGCGGGGGCCACCGGGAGGTTCGACGGGGTGCCCGCGGTCACCTCCGCGTCCTCCGCCTCCACCAGCTCGGCCATCTCCTCCGAGACCGCCGAGTTCGGGATCGGCTCGTCCTCGCCGGAGTAGCCGGGCTCCAGGCGGAGATCCTCGGCGTCGGTGGGGAGCAGGTCGCCGGGGCCCATGTCACCGGGGCGCAGGCGCTCGCTCCACGGGACCCATTCGGGGGCGAGGAGGGCGTCCGGGCCGGGGAGGAGGACGACCTCGTCCAGCGTCACGACCTTCGCGCGCGACGCCCGCGCCACCGTCACCGCCCAGCGCCAGCCGCGGTAGCCGAGTTCCTTGCACTCGAAGAAGTGCGTGACGACACGGTCGCCCTCGGAGACCGCACCGGTGTGCTCCCCGACCACGCCGGGAGCCGCCGCCTCCTCGGCTGCGGCGCGGGCGAGGTCGACGGCCTCGGCGCACAGGCGGTCGGGGGTGCGGCTTCGCGTGGTCGCTGCGCTCACAGGTATCGCTTCTCTCCTACGCCGTCTCGTCGGTGCGCCTGCCTGAAAGCGCGGTCGGGCGGACGGAGCGGACCGAGGGACCGCGTCGACGTCCGCGCCCGCTCGCACTCGGGCGCACCTGTCCATCCATTCTGCGGGATGGCTGAGATACGCACGCTACCTGCTCGCGTGCGTACGGCCTACACCGACGGGACGTTTACCCCCACCCGTCCGGCTCGGCACCTCGTGAAAGCACCTCACGAAAGCACGGACATACGCGCGGTAACCGCACTACGAACGCCTCACTCGGGGCACTATGAACGTCGTGGCAGCCGCGAAGACGCCCCAAGGGGCCACCGGGATCAAGGGCAACGGCAGGACGCGAGGTTCCCTGCGTTCCGTCGGGCGCGCCCTGCACTTCCCGGTGTCCGGGCCCGCCCGCGGCATCCGCAAGGCCACGCACGCGCACGGGGCGGGGGAATCCGGCCTCGGCAAGCTGATCGAGCTGCACGGTGTGAACGGCGCGGGCGATGTGATGATCACGGTCGCGCTCGCCTCGACCGTGTTCTTCTCCGTCCCGACCGACGAGGCCCGCGGGCGTGTCGCCCTCTACCTCGCGATCACGATGGCGCCCTTCACGGTCCTCGCCCCGGTGATCGGCCCGCTCCTCGACCGGCTCCCGCACGGCCGCCGCGCCGCCATGGCCGGTGCCATGCTCGCCCGGGCGCTGCTGGCCCTGGTCCTGTCCGGGGCCGTCGTCACCGGCAGCCTGGAGCTGTATCCGGCGGCGCTCGGGGTGCTGGTCTCCTCCAAGGCGTACGGGGTGGTGAGAAGCGCCGTCGTGCCCCGGCTGCTGCCGCCCAAGTTCTCCCTCGTCAAGGCCAACTCCCGGGTCACGCTGGGCGGGCTCCTCGCCACCGGCATCGCCGCCCCGATCGGGGCCGGGCTCCAGGCGCTCGGGCCGCGCTGGCCGCTCTACGGCGCCTTCGTGATCTTCGTCGCGGGGACCTTCCTGTCCTTCACGCTGCCGCCGAAGGTCGACTCCGCCAAGGGCGAGGACGTCGCCCTGCTCGCCGCCGACGAGAAGCATCTGCACGGCCCTCACCGCCAGCCGGTCAAGCGCCCGGGCCTGCGGACCGTCGGCATCGCCGTCACCCACGCCCTCGGCGCCAACGCCGCCCTGCGCTGGCTGTCCGGCTTCCTGACCTTCTTCCTCGCCTTCCTGCTGCGCGAGCACCCCCTGACCGGCGAGAGCGCGGCCGTCTCCCTCGGGATCGTCGCCGTCTCGGCCGGTGTGGGCAACGCGCTGGGCACGGCGGTCGGCGCCGGGCTGCGCTCCCGCGCGCCGGAGATCATCATCGTGACCGTCCTCGCGGTCGTCCTCGGTACGGCGATCACGGCGGCGATCTTCTTCGGCGCGTTCCTCGTCGCCGTCCTCACCGCGGTCACCGGTTTCACGCTGGCCCTCGCCAAGCTGTCCCTGGACGCGCTGATCCAGCGGGACGTGCCCGAACAGGTGCGCACCTCGGCGTTCGCCCGCTCGGAGACGATGCTCCAGATGGCCTGGGTGTTCGGCGGCGCGGTCGGCATCGTGATGCCCCTCAACGGCACCCTGGGCCTGGCGGTGGCCGCCGCGGTCATCGCCACGGGCTGGCTGACGACGGTGAAGGGGCTGCTCGGATCGGCCCGCCACGGGGGCACTCCGCGCACGCGCGTGGCGTAACGAACAGGGCACGCCGTACCCCGCATAAAGAGACTGTCGCACCTGCCCGATAGCCTTCGGCCATGACCACGATGCAAGCCGCTGTGCGACGCCGCCGCGCCGTCGCCGTCGCCGGCGCCGTTTCCGCCGGACTGCTCGTCCTGGCGGCCTGTGACAAGCCGACGCCCCGCGCGACCGTGACGGTCGGCAAGAACTCCATCAGCGCCGAGGCCACCTGCTACGAGGACGGCGACGACCTCGGCCAGGAGAAGGCCACCAAGTGCGCCCTGAAGAAGGCGTCCGACTCGATCGAGGTCTCCCAGAGCGAGACCCTCCGCATCGGCGTCGACCCGAAGATCGCGGACACCGGCTGGGCCCTGTGGATCAACGGCCAGCAGGTCACGAACGTCTACAAGAAGACGTACTACTCGTTCCAGGGCGTCGACCTCTTCGCCGACCAGCAGGGCCAGGCCGCGCCGAAGACGCTGTACATCAGCATCGTCGAGCAGGACAAGCCCAAGAGCGCGGGCACCAGCAAGGAGTTCAAGGGCGTCTGGAACTTCAAGCTCCACAACGCCGACGCCTGATCCGTCGTACGTCATGCGCATCCTCGTAGCCACCGCGGTCCCGGTCGAACGGGACGCGGTGGCTCGCGCGTTGACGGGGGCGGACGTCGAGGTGATCGCCGCCGGGGTGGGTCCCGCGCTCGCCGCCGCCGCGACCGCCACCGCCCTCGCCGCGGCCCCCTACGGCCTCGTCGTCTCCGCCGGGATCGCCGGCGGCTTCCAGCCGGACGCGCCCGTCGGGTCGCTCGTCGTCGCCGACGAGATCACCGCGGCCGATCTGGGCGCCGAGACGGCCGAGGGGTTCCTGCCGGTCACCGAACTCGGCTTCGGGACCGTCACCCACCGTCCGCCGGAAACACTCGTACGAGATGTCGTCGGCGCCACCGGCGCCCGCGCCGGAGCCGTCCTCACCGTCTCCACGGTGACCGGCACCGCCGCCCGCGCCGCCCTCCTGAAGGACCGTCACCCCACCGCGCTCGCCGAGGCGATGGAGGGCTTCGGCGTCGCCGAGGCCGCCGCGCTGCACGGCGTGCCCGTGCTGGAGATCCGGGCCGTCTCCAACCCCGTCGGCCCGCGCGACCGCGCCGCCTGGCGGATCGGCGACGCGCTTCAGGCACTGACCGAGGGCTTCGGGAAGCTCGCACCCGTACTGGAGAGTTGGAACACGGTATGAGCCTCGACATCGCCTACTCCCCCTGCCCGAACGACACCTTCGTCTTCGACGCGCTCGCGCACGGCCGGGTGCCGGACGCGCCCGCGCTGGACGTCACGTTCGCGGACATCGACCTCACCAACGGCATGGCCGAGCGTGGTGAGTTCGATGTGCTGAAGGTGTCGTACGCCGTGCTGCCGTACGTCCTCGACGAGTACGCGCTGCTGCCCTGCGGCGGGGCGCTGGGGCGGGGCTGCGGGCCGCTGGTGCTGACGCGGGAGGCGGGCGCCGATCTGACGGGGCGGACGGTCGCGGTGCCGAGTGAGCGGTCGACGGCGTATCTGCTGTTCCGGCTGTGGGCGGCGGACACGCTGCCGGGCGGGGTCGGCGAGATCGTCGTCATGCCGTTCCACGAGATCATGCCGGCCGTGCGGGACGGGAAGGTCGACGCCGGGCTCGTCATCCACGAGGCGCGCTTCACGTACCAGAACTACGGGCTGCACAAGCTCGCCGACATGGGCGAGCACTGGGAGGACACCACCGGGCTGCCGATCCCGCTGGGCGCGATCATCGCGAAGCGGTCGCTGGGCGCGGAGACGCTGACGCGGCTCGCCGACTCCATCCGCCACTCCGTGCGCGCCGCCTGGGACGAGCCCGAGGTGTCCCGGCCGTACGTCATGGAGCACGCCCAGGAGATGGACCCGGCCGTCGCCGACCAGCACATCGGGCTGTACGTCAACGAGTTCACGGCGGATCTCGGCGCGGACGGGTACGCCGCGGTCAGGGGTCTGCTGACGCGTGCGGCGGCCGAGGGGCTGGTGCCGCCCCTCGGCCCGAACGCACTGGAATTCCCCTAGAAATCCACCAGTTCCGTACGTGGTCTCCGTACGTCTTCTATACGTCGAGTTGATCGGCGACCGCGCGCAGCAGGCCGGCGATCTTCTTTCCGGCGACCTTGTCGGGGTAGCGGCCGCGCTCCAGCATCGGCGTGATGTTCTCCAGGAGGGTCGTCAAATCCTGGACGATGGAGGCCAGTTCGTCCGGCTTCTTTCGGGTGGCGGCCGCGACCGACGGGGTCGGGTCCAGGATGACGACCGAAAGGGCCTGGTCACCGCGTTGTCCGGCGACGACGCCGAACTCCACTCGCTGGCCCGGCTTCAGTGTCTCGACTCCGGCGGGGAGGACCGAGGAATGGACGAAGACGTCACCGCCGTCGTCGCGGGAGAGAAAGCCGAAGCCCTTCTCGCTGTTGAACCACTTGACCTTGCCGGTAGGCACGTCTGTTCCTCGTCCTCGTACTCGTCGGAAAACTGCTTCTGAAAACGGCTCTTGATAGCACTGGGGCGGGTCGTCGGACCCGCCGGTACCAAGGCTAATGGTCTTAGGGCCGGTGACAAGACGTCGCCCGGTTGTTCCTTCGGGCAGGGAACTACCCTGGTCCGGTGCGTGACAAAACCCAAACGAATTCCGCCGAGCCCGGCGACCGACTGATCCGTGCCGGAGCCGTCGTGTTCTTCGTCGGTGCCGTGGCCACTCTGGTCACCGTGGCCCCGTTCCTGCTCGGTACGACGCCCTTTCCGACGTACATGTTCGGACTGAGCATGCTCATGGGCGTCGGCTTCCTGATCGCCGGTGCCGGGGTGCTGCGGTCGGTCGCGGCGGGGCGGCGTCAGGCGCGGGCCGCCGAGAGGTAATCGGCGAGCCAGTCGGGGAACTCCGTGAGGTCGCCCAGGACCACGTCCGCGCCGGCCTCCGTCAGCTCCGCCACGCTGCACGGGCCCGTCGCCACGGCGACCGAGAGCGCCTCGGCGGTACGCGCTCCGCGCACGTCCCCGAGGTGGTCGCCGACGTACACCGACGCCCCGTGCTCGCGCAGCGCCACCGCCTTCTGCTCGGCCCACAGGTCGCCGATGACCGCGTCGGGGGCGAGCCCGAGGTGCTCCACGTGCAGCTTGGCGCTCGGCTCGTACTTCGCGGTCACGACGATCGCGCGCCCGCCCGCCGCGCGCACGGCGGCGATGGCCTCACGGGCGCCGGCCATCGCGGGGGTCGCGGCGATGGCGATCGCCGGGTACATCGACCGGTAGAGATCGGCCGTCTCCGCCACCCGCTCCGCCGGGAACCAGTGGGCGATCTCCTCCACCAGCGGCGGCCCGAGCCGGGAGACCGCGAGGTCGGCGTCGATGTACGTCCCCGTCCGCTCGGCGAGCGCCACGTAACAGGCGTGGATGCCGGGGCGGGAGTCGATGAGGGTCATGTCCAGGTCGAAGCCGACGGTCGGGGCGGCGGTGATGGGTGTAGAGGCCATATGGGCCATTGTGCCCGGACGGTACGACGGACAGACAGCGGATAAAAGCGGGCCGTGGGCCTCTCCTAGCGCTGCCGTTGCGAGCGCCACACCACGAACAGCGCCGACGCCACCGCCGCGCCCCGCACCACCCAGGGCCAGGTGTCGGCGACCGCGGCGTTCATCTGCCCCTCGGCGACGGGGTCGCCCCAGCGGCCCTCGTTCCTGCCCCACAGCCACACGATCCCGGCGCTGAGCGCCAGGCCGGGCAGGTACATCACCGCCCACTTGGTCTCGGTGTCGGTGAGCCGCCGGGAGGCGTAGGCGATGAGCCAGCCGACGAGGAGCACGACGAGGTTGCCGATCACCGCGCCGACGACCAGGCAGCCGGCGGCGAGCAGCAGGAGGGGGTTGGTCCACTTGCCCTTCGGGAGGGCGAAGAGACGACGGCGGCGCGGGGCCGCGGCCTCCTCGGCGGCCTCTTCCGCCGCCTCCTCCGCCGCCTTCTCGGCCGGCGGTTTCGGGGCCTGAGGGGCCTCTTTCGGCGGCGGGGGCTTGAGCAGCTCGGGGATCTCCACGCCGCCGACGAAACCGGGAACGCTCTCGCCGGCGCCGAACGGGGAGTCCTCCCCCCGCCACCAGTCCGGCGGCAGCGTGCTGTTCCCGAGCTCGGCCGCGCCGGCGAGGTGCGGCGGGGCCGGGGCCTCGTCATCGGCCTCGGGGGTCTCGGCGGGGCGGGGCTTGGGGATGATCCGGCGCAGCCCCTTGGGGCGCGGCTCCGCCACGTCCCGGTCCCGCTGCACGGGTACGGCGGTGGGGGTGGGCGCGGGCACCGACGCGGCCTGCGGGGCGCCGCCGGCCGCGGTGACGACCTCGTCGGGGCTGCCGAGCCGGTCGATGATGCGGCGCACGGCCGCGGGGCTGTCCACGGGGGCCTTGGCGCGGCGCCGGTCGATCTCGTTGCGCAGCTCGGAGACGAGGCGCATGCGGGTGCCGGACGGCAACTGCCGCTGCTGCGCGACGTCGCCGACGCGGCTCAGATACTCGTAGACGACCTGATCGCTCTCGATACCCACGAAGTCCCTCCGGGGGGCGGCGCGTTGAAACCCCGGAGTGACGGTATCGCGCGCGGGGCGGCCGACGTAGCCGCGTACGGTCGTGCCGCCGGGGCGGGTTGCGACCCACCGAGCCACACCTCACCGTCGTACCGACCGGATACCGTGGGTCGGATGAGCACCCCGGCCACCCCGCCCCGCTCCCTCGCCGAAGCCCTCCGGGCCAGGGACGACGCCTCCCTGGCCCTGCTGCTGCGGGCCCGCCCCGACCTCATCACCCCCGTCCCGACCGATCTCACCCAGCTCGCCACCCGTGCCGGGACGCGTGCCTCGGTCGTGCGGGCGCTCGAACGCCTGGACCGGTTCGCGTTGCAGACCGCGGAGGCGCTGGCCGTGGCCGGGGACCCGGCGTCGTACGAGGAACTGCTCGGGCTGATGGCCGGGGACGCCGGGGACCGCGCCGTCGCCGCCGCGCTGCCCCGCGCGCTGGGCACGCTGCGCGAGCAGGCGCTGGTGTGGGGCGAGGACGCGCGGCTGCGGCTGGTGCGGACCGCGCGGGAGCTGCTCGCGCCCTCGCCGCAGCATCCGTCGCCGACGGGGCTCGGGCCGACCGTGCAGGAGGCGTCGGCGGGGATGTCCCCGGGGCGCATCCAGGAGATCGTGGCCGCGGCCGGGCTGCCGTCCACGCACGACTCGGTGTCGGCGGTGGCCGCGCTGACCGGGCTGTTCACCGACCGCAAGCGGATGACGAAGCTGCTGGGCGGGCTGCCGGAGGAGTCCCTCGACGTGCTGCGGCGGCTGGTGTGGGGGCCGCCGTACGGGCAGGTCACCGCCGATCCGGCGCCTCGGTTGCGGCGGCTGCTCGACCTCGGGCTGCTGCTGCCGACAGCGCCGGGGACGGTCGTCCTGCCGCGTGAGGTCGCGCTGCATCTGCGGGGCGGGCTCGCGCACCGGGCGACCGAGCCGGTGCCGCCGGTCGTGGAGGCGGCGGCCTCGTACCGTCCACAGGTTGTGGACGCGACGGCGGCCGGACAGGCGTACACCGCGCTCGCGACCGTCGAGGAGCTGCTGAAGGACTGGGACGAGGGCGGGCCCGCGGTGCTGCGGGCCGGCGGGCTGAGCGTGCGGGACCTGAAGCGGACGGCGGTCGCCCTCGACGTGCCCGAGCCGGTCGCCGCGTTCTGGGTCGAACTGGCCTACGCGGCCGGGCTCCTGGCCTCCGACGGCGAGGCCGACGAACGCTACGCGGCGACCCCGGCGTACGACGAGTGGCTGGAACAGCCCCCCGCCGAGCGCTGGGCACGGCTCGCGGAGGCGTGGCTGGCGGCGACCCGCACGGCCGGCCTGGTCGGCGGCCGGGACGCGAAGGAACGAACACTGTCGGCACTGGGCCCCGGCCTGGACCGCAGCGCCGCGTCGGAGGTACGACACCGGGTACTGACGCTGTTGGCGGGCCTCCCGGAGGGAGCGGCACCGACGGCGGAGTCGGTACTGGCACGGCTGCGGTGGGAACGGCCGCAGCGCCGCGAGGACGACCTGCGTTCGCGGCTCGCCCGCTGGACGCTGGACGAGGCCGAGCTGCTGGGCGTCACCGGGCGCGGAGCGCTGTCGGCGCACGGGCGGGCGTTGCTGGGGGCGGCGGCCGCCCCCGTCCGGGCCGCCGAGGAAGAACCGGAGCAACCCGACGAGCCGACCGGACCCGGCGACAAGCTCCCCGTGCACCATCACCCCGTACCGGCACCCCACCCCGAACCCCTCTCCGCCGCCGAGCAGGCCGTCGCCGTCGCGGCTGCCGGGCGGTTGCTCGCGCCGTTGTTGCCCGAGCCGCTCGATCATGTGCTGCTCCAGGCCGACCTGACCGCGGTGGCGCCGGGGCCGTTGCGGCGGCCGCTCGCCGACATGCTGGGGGTGCTCGCGGACGTGGAGTCGAAGGGCGGGGCGACCGTGTACCGGTTCACGCCGGGCTCGGTGCGGCGGGCGCTGGACGCCGGGCAGTCCGCCTCCGACCTGCACGCCTTCCTGACCGCGCACTCCCGTACGCCGGTGCCGCAGCCGCTCGCCTATCTGATCGACGACGTGGCCCGCAAGCACGGGCACCTACGGGTCGGCGCGGCTTCCGCGTACGTCCGCTGCGACGACGACGCCGTGCTGAACGAGATCCTCGCCGACAAGCGGGCCGCGGGGCTGGGGCTACGGCGCCTGGCGCCCACGGTCCTCGCCTCTCAGGCCGACCCGGCCGCCCTGCTGGACGGGCTGCGCTCGATGGGGTTCGCGCCTGCCGCCGAGTCCGCCGAGGGCGACGTCCTGATCGCCCGCGCCCACGCCCACCGCACCCCGCCGCGCACCGCCCCCGAGCCGGTGCCGGACGGCCCGCCGGTGCCGGACGCCACGCTGCTGGCGGCGGCGATCCGCGCGATCCGGGCCGGTGACCTGGCCTCCACGGCACCGCGCAAGCAGACCCCGTCGACGGGCCCGACCGGTGAACTCCCGCGCACCAGCTCCGCCGAGACCCTCGCCACCATGCAGGCCGCCGTCCTCACCGGCGAGGCCCTGTGGATCGGCTACGTCAACGCCGAGGGCGCCGCCAGCCAGCGCGTCATCGCCCCGGTCCGGGTGGAGGGCGGCTTCGTGACGGCGTACGACCACACGGCGGACGAGGTACGGACGTACCCACTGCACCGGATCACGGGGGTGGCCGAACTCGCCGACGACTAGGCGGCTGGGCGGCTGGGCGGCTGGGCGGCTGGGCGGCTGGGCGGCTGGGCCCAGGCTGCTAACAGTCGCTCACCGGGGCGTCCGCGGCCAGGCCGAAGTGGGTGCGGGCGGCCGCCTCCAGGGGCGTGGCCGAGAGGGTGTCGTCGAGTTCCGCGCGGGTGAAGTGGCCGAAGTGGGCGTGGGTCCACTCCGTGTAGCCCGCCCCGTCGGGGGGTTCCTCCTGCGAGACGATCCGGTAGCCGCCGGGCGCGTCCGTGTCCCGTTCCAGGCGCAGCACCTGCGGGACGTGGGCGCCGGAGCACTCCACGAGGGAGTGTGCCTGGACGCCGTACTCCATGCAGAGCGTGTCGACGCCCGCCCTCACGACCCCGTCGCGCTCGTCCAGCTCCAGCGCCTCCGCGTGGCAGAACCATCGCGCGCCGAGTTCCGGGACGCTCTCGCCGTACCCCGTGCCGTGCGACTCGGCGACGAGGCGGGCCTCTATCGCCGGACGTATCTCGTGCCACAGGTCGCTGTCGACGTCCTGCGGCCACACCACCCACGCCCCCGTGGCCACCAGCACCGCCGTGGCCCCGAGCCCGACCCCCCACCTGACCACCGACACCGCGTGCTCCTCACTCCGCCGGTTCCCCGACCGACTAGACAGACAACCGGGGGCGGAGGTTGCACAGGCGCCCCGATCGGTTCCCGCCGGTATGCGGCACACTGGACGTTTGGCCCGTGCGGAAGGGAAGTGCGTACGTGAACGGACCGCTGATCGTCCAGTCGGACAAGACCCTGCTCCTGGAAGTCGACCACGAGCAGGCCGACGAGTGCCGTCGGGCCATCGCGCCGTTCGCGGAGCTGGAGCGGGCACCGGAGCACATCCACACGTACCGGGTGACGCCGCTCGGACTGTGGAACGCGCGGGCGGCCGGGCACGACGCCGAGCAGGTCGTCGACGCGCTCGTGCAGTACAGCCGGTATCCGGTGCCGCACGCGCTGCTCGTCGACGTCGCCGAGACCATGGACCGGTACGGAAGGCTGACGCTCTCCAAGCACCCGGCGCACGGGCTCGTGCTGACGACCACCGACCGGCCGGTGCTGGAGGAGATCCTGCGGTCGAAGAAGGTCGCGCCGCTGGTCGGAGCGCGGATCGATCCGGACACCGTCATCGTGCATCCGTCCGAGCGGGGACAGATCAAGCAGACACTGCTGAAGCTGGGCTGGCCGGCCGAGGACCTCGCCGGGTACGTCGACGGCGAGGCGCACCCGATCGAGCTCGCGGAGGACGGGTGGGCGCTGCGGCCGTACCAGAAGCAGGCCGTGGAGAACTTCTGGCACGGCGGGAGCGGGGTCGTGGTGCTGCCCTGTGGGGCCGGGAAGACCCTTGTCGGCGCCGGGTCCATGGCGCAGGCCAAGTCGACCACGCTCATCCTCGTCACCAACACCGTCTCCGCCCGGCAGTGGAAGCACGAGCTGGTGAAGCGGACCTCGCTGACCGAGGACGAGATCGGCGAGTACAGCGGGACGAAGAAGGAGATCCGGCCCGTCACCATCGCCACCTACCAGGTGCTGACGACCCGGCGTAAAGGCGTCTATCCGCACCTGGAGCTGTTCGACTCCCGGGACTGGGGGCTGATCGTCTACGACGAGGTGCATCTGCTGCCCGCGCCCGTCTTCAAGTTCACCGCCGATCTCCAGGCGCGTCGGCGGCTCGGCCTCACGGCCACCCTCGTCCGCGAGGACGGGCGGGAGTCGGACGTCTTCTCGCTCATCGGGCCCAAGCGGTTCGACGCGCCCTGGAAGGAGATCGAGGCGCAGGGCTACATCGCGCCCGCCGACTGTGTCGAGGTCCGGGTGAACCTGACCGACTCCGAGCGGCTCGCGTACGCCACCGCCGAGCAGGAGGAGAAGTACCGCTTCTGTGCGACGACCGCGACGAAGCGGAAGGTCACGGAGGCGCTCGTGCGGCGCTTCGCCGGGCAGCAGATCCTCGTCATCGGGCAGTACATCGACCAGCTCGACGAACTCGGGGAGCACCTCGGGGCGCCGGTCATCAAGGGCGAGACGCCCAACGCGCAGCGCGAGAAGCTCTTCGACGCCTTCCGGGAGGGCGAGATCAGCGTCCTCGTCGTCTCCAAGGTCGCGAACTTCTCCATCGACCTGCCCGAGGCGACGGTCGCCATCCAGGTGTCGGGCACCTTCGGGTCACGGCAGGAGGAGGCGCAGCGGCTGGGGCGGGTGCTGCGGCCCAAGGCGGACGGGCACCAGGCGCACTTCTACTCGGTGGTCGCCCGGGACACGATCGACCAGGACTTCGCCGCGCACCGGCAGCGGTTCCTGGCGGAGCAGGGGTACGCCTACCGGATCGTGGACGCCGACGAACTGCTGGCGGAGGGCTGAGGGGCGGAGGGCTCAGGGCGGGGGCTGACGGCCTAGCGCCTGCGGCGGACGCCGGCCTCCTCGCCGTACTCGCCGAGGATGATCACCTCGAACGCGGCGCCGGCGAAGACGCGTATCGCGCGGAGGGTGTCGCCGAGGCGGTGGGTGGGGTGGGTGTCGGTGAGGGAGGTCGCTCCGGACGGGCGACCGGGGGCTGGGGTGATGGTCGCTGCACTCATGTCTCCATGGTGGCTTTCGAGGCATAAGGAGGGCATCGGCCCAAGGTCCCGACTTGCTGTGATACCTGAGTCGTAGGGGCCGTAGGGCCGCATCCCCTAGGGGTCCAGGTCCGCGGAAACCCATGGGGCAGGGCCCGCGGAAATCCATGGGGCAGGGCCCGTGGAAATCCATGAGGTCCGGGCCCGTGGAAATCCATGGGGTCCGGGTCCGTGGAAATCCGTTGGCGGCCTCTTACCTCCCTCACCTAGAATCTCCGCTCTTGCCCGCCTCCCTCGACGGAGCGCCGCCGCCCGGACGGAAACCGGTCGGTACCTCGCAGCAGCAGCCACCCAGCCCGCAGCACCTTCGGAGGCACCCCCTTGTCCACGTCCGTCGACGACCCCGCGCCCCTGGACGACCCCCTCGGCCGCGAGCGCGGCCATCTCGCCGAGTCCCGTGCCGCCCTGCGCGCCATGCGTGAGGACGTCGAGTCCCTCGACATCAAGGACGTCACCGCGAACTGGGTCAACGCCCAGATCCTGGAACGCCAGATCAACGAGCGCATCAAGGCCCTCGCCGACCTCAGCGACACCCCGCTCTTCTTCGGCCGCCTCGACTATCTGCACGCACCGGGCGCCGAGCAGGCGGAGGGCGCGGAGGGCGAGCGCTTCTACATCGGGCGGCGGCACGTCCACGACCACGACGGCGACCCGATGGTCATCGACTGGCGTGCGCCGGTCTCGCAGCCGTTCTACCGGGCGTCCAAGAAGGACCCGATGGACGTCGGCCTGCGCCGCCGCTTCGGCTACACGCGCGGTGACATCACGGCGTACGAGGACGAGCACCTCTCCGACCCCGCCGAGGCGGCCACCACCAGCAAGCTCCTCCAGCAGGAGATCGAGCGGCCGCGTGTGGGTCCGATGCGCGACATCGTCGCGACGATCCAGCCCGAGCAGGACGAGATCGTGCGGTCGGGGCTGGGCGGCACGGTGTGCGTCCAGGGAGGACCGGGGACCGGGAAGACGGCCGTCGGTCTGCACCGGGTCGCCTACCTGCTGTACGCCCACCGCGACCGGCTCGCCCGCACCGGCACCCTCGTCATCGGGCCGAACCGGTCCTTCCTGCACTACATCGAGCAAGTGCTGCCCGCGCTGGGCGAGTTGAGCGTGCAGCAGGCCACGGTCGACGACCTGGTGGCGAAGGGCGTCGAGGTGCGCGGCACGGACGACGCGGCCGCCGCGGTCATCAAGGGCGACGCGCGGATGGCGGAGGTCATCCGGCGGGCCGTCTACTCGCACGTCACGATGCCGACCGAGCCGGTCGTGGTCGTGCGCGGGTCACGGCGGTGGCGGGTCCCGGCGTACGAACTGGAGGACATCGTCCGCGAGTTGCTCGACCGCGACATCCGCTACGGCGCCGCCCGCGACGCCCTCCCGCAGCGCATCGCGCACGCCGTGCTGGTGCAGATGGAGCGCTCGGGCGAGGCGCCGGACGACCGGGTGCAGGACGCGGTGGCCCGCAATACGGCGGTGAAGGCGGCCGTGAAACAGATCTGGCCGCCCGTCGACCCGGCGAAGCTGGTCCTGCGGCTGCTGACGGACGCGGACTTCCTCGCCGCGCACGCGGACGGTGTCCTCGACGAGGACGAGCAGAAGACGATCCTGTGGGCGAAGCCGGCGCGGTCCGTGAAGTCGGCCAAGTGGTCGGCCGCGGACGCGGTGTTGATCGACGAGGCGACGGACGTCGTCGAGCGCACGCACTCGCTCGGACATGTGGTGCTGGACGAGGCGCAGGACCTCTCCCCCATGCAGTACCGGGCGGTCGGCCGCCGCTGCACCACCGGCTCCGCGACCGTCCTCGGCGACCTGGCGCAGGGCACCACGCCCTGGGCGACCCGGAGTTGGGACGAGGCGCTCGCCCACCTCGGCAAGTCGGACGGCGTGATCGAGGAGCTGACGGCCGGTTTCCGCGTGCCGACGGACGTCATCACGTACGCCTCCCGGCTGCTCCCGCACATCGCGCCGGGCCTCACCCCGGTCGCGTCGGTCCGTGAGAACCCCGGCTTCTTCGACCTCCGCGCGATCACCGACACGGCCGAAGTGGTCGCCGCCTGCGATGAGTTGCTGCGCAACGAGGGCTCGACGGGCCTGATCGCGGCGGACGCCCGCGTCCCGGCGCTGGCGGAGGCGCTCGACGCGGCGGGCATCGGCTACCTCGCGCCCGGTGAGGAGACGACCGAGGAGACCAGGCTGACCCTCGTCCCCGCCTCGCTCGCGAAGGGCCTGGAGTACGACTACGTCGTCCTCGACGAGCCGCAGGCGGTCGTCGACGGCGAGCCCGATGAGCGGACGGGGTTGCGGCGGTTGTACGTGGCGCTCACCCGTGCGGTATCAGGCCTGATCGTCACCCACACGGCCCCGCTGCCGCCCCAGCTCGCCTAGGCCCTGGACGCTGCGCACGCTGCCGAGCGCGTTGGCCGTGTCCGCCGGTGCTGGTTTCTTTGAGCAGCAGTGGTTCTTGTTGGTGGGGGCTGGGCGCGCCCGCGCGGCGGAGCCGCACATTGATACAGCCCCGCGCCCCTAAAGGCCCTCTAGTGCGCGGCGCCAGTCCTCTACCGCCCTCGCCGACACCGGGTGGTCCCAGCCCTTCGGCCTGGCCGCCCCTCCGATGTGGAAGCCGTGGATCCCGGCCGACAGGAGGTGTGGGACATGCTCCAGCCCCAAGCCCCCGCCCACCAGCACCTGCTGCTCGTACCCCGGTTCCCCCGCCCTCTCCGCCTCCGCGAGGAGCGTGGGGAGGCCGGTCTCCACGCCCTTCGGTGAACCCGCCGTGAGGTAGGTGTCCAGGCCCGGCAGGTCCGCCAGCTGCTTGCGCAAGGCGTCCCGGTCCGCGGCGTGGTCGAGGGCGCGGTGGAAGGTCCACGGGCAGCCGTCCAGCTCAGCAACCAGCCGCTCCACGGCCGGCAGGTCCACGCCGCCCTCCGCGTCGAGGAAACCGAGCACGAACTGGTCCGCGCCGGCCGCGCGCAGCTCGCCGGCGGTGCGGACCAGCCGGTCGACGTCTCCCGCCGCGAAGCCGTCCGTCAGGCGGAGCATCACGCGCAGGTCGATGTCGACGGCGGCCCGGATCACGGTGAAGGTCGCCACGGACGGGGTCAGACCGTCGGCCGCCATGTCGGTCACCAGCTCCAGCCGGTCCGCGCCACCGGCCTGCGCCGCGATCGCGTCCTCGGCGTCGAGGGCGATGACCTCGAGGACTGCACGCTTGCTCATGGGACCCCGTTCGTAGGCGTAGGTGACAGGTCTAGTCCAATCTCAGGGTACGCCAGCCCCTCAGAAGAATCAGAAGAAGATGTTCAGCTCCGCCGCCTCCGCCCCCGCCAGCTCGAAGGCCCGCCCCTCCACCGGACGCCCCGCGTACAGCCGTACGAGCGTGGCGGCGTCCCCGATGAACCGGGCCGGTGTCCGCTCGCCCGACACCGCGCCCAGCGTGAGCGGCTCGTCGACGTCGTCGAGGTCGGCGTGGAGCGGCAGGCTGCCCTTCTCCCGGGTGATCCGGGACAACAACACAAGGGCATGCGGCAGCCCCGGCCCCGCGTAAGCCCCCGGCTCCCCGAACACATCCCGTACGTCCCCGCCGTGCACCCACTCCCCCAGCGCGACCATGTCCAGCACCCCGCCCGCCTTGGCGATCACCGGCCCGGCCTCGGTCATCCCGCGCTCCAGCTCGTCCACGACCTGCGCGTTCGTCCATTCGGCGCGCTCGGCGATGTCCCGGTCGTTCGACTCCGGCGAGAAGACGCCCTTTTCGAAGCGGCTCTCCACGACCCTCATCAGCGCGGACGAACAGTGCGCCAGCACGTCCCGGACGGTCCAGCCGGGACACCCGGCCGTGGGCAGGGCGAAGTCGGCGTCCGGGCGGGCCCGCAGCAGCGGGATCAGGCCGTCGCGCTCGGTGGTCAGGAGGAGGCCGGGCAGTTCGGGGTCGCGTACGTCAGCAGTAGTCATGCCGCCCAACCTGCCAGGAGGCGGAAGGCGGGACAATGAGGCCATGGCCGATCTCGACGACCTTCGTTCCCGTTGGCTGCGCGCGCTGCTCGCGGCACGCGCCGACGACTCCTGCGCCATCTCCCCGCACCGGTACGCCGACGACCTGCTGCGGCGCTGGCAGGAGCCGCAGCGCCGGTACCACACCGTGGAACACCTGGCGGCGGTCCTCGACCGGATCGACGTACTGGAGGAGTACGCCGACGATCCGAACGCCGTACGGCTGGCCGCCTGGTTCCATGACGCGGTGTATCTGCCGGAGCGGTCCACGAACGAGGAACGCTCCGCCCGCCTCGCCGAGCGCGCCCTCCCCGAGGCCGGCGTCCCGTCGGCGACCACCGCGGAGGTCGCCCGGCTCGTGCGGCTCACCGTCACCCACGACCCCGCCGACGACGACCGCGACGGGCAGGTGCTGTGCGACGCCGACCTCGCGATCCTCGCCGCCCCGCCCTCCGCGTACGCCGCGTACACGGCCGCCGTGCGCGAGGAGTACCACTTCGTCCCCAACGAGGCCTTCCGGGAGGGCCGTTCGGCGGTCCTGAGGCAACTCCTCGACCTTCCCCGGCTGTTCCGGACGCCGTACGGGGCGGCCGAGTGGGAGGCGACCGCCCGCTACAACCTCGCCGCCGAGCTGGAAATGCTGTCGCCCTGAGCAGACCGGCCTCATAGCCTGCCCTCATGGCAAACAGGGGTGCGGAGCGGGTGGAAGAGGCCGTCGCGGGGGCCGTCGCGGTGCTGCGGAGCGCGGTCGAACGGGACTGGGGCGGCGTGCGGGCGGGTCGGTGCGAGTGGAGCTGCCGGGAGACGGCCCAGCACATCGCGCAGGACCTGATCGTGTACGCGGGGCGGCTGGCCGGGCGGGTGCAGGACACCTACCGGCCGTTCGATGTCGTCGTCGACGACAGCACGGACAACGCGCGCGTGCTCCAACTCATCGAGGGGGGTGGGGTGTTGCTCACCGCGACGATCCGGGTGACGCCGCCCCGGGCCCGCGCCTATCACCCGCGGCCGTACTACTCCGCCAACCCCGAGGGCTTCGCCGCGCTCGCCGTCGGTGAGGTGCTGCTGCACACCCACGACATCGCCGAGGGCCTCAACCTGGCCTACGAACCCCCGGCCGAACTCGCCGAGTTCGTGCTCACCCGCATGTTTCCGCACATCCAGCCCGGCCCCGAGCACTGGCCCACCCTGCTGTGGGCCACCGGCCGCGGCGAGCTGCCCGGCCGCGCCCCGGTCACCGAGTGGGACTGGTACAACAACCTCGTCCTCCCCACCGACCGCCTCACCCTGGAAGGCCTCACCCCCGCGGCCGCCGCCGACCTGCGCCTCGGCGGCGACGGCGGCTACGACTGGGTCGCCGACGGCCCCTACGACGGCACCCGCGAGGCCGCCGGGATGCTGGTCAAGGCGTACGAGGCGGGCGTGCACCGGCCGGAGTGGGGCGTCTTCGTCCTCGTACGCCGCGAGGACGGCAAGGCGGTCGGCGGCATGGGCTTCCACGGCGCCCCGGACGAGGAGGGCCGCGCCGAGGTCGGCTACGACCTCGCCGCCTCCGCCCGCGGCCAGGGTTACGCCACGGAGGCGCTGCGCGCGCTGAGCGAGTGGGCGTTGGCCAGGGACGACCTGAAGAGCCTGGTCGCGACGATCGACCACGACAACCCGGCCTCCCAGCGCGTGGTCGCCCGCGCCGGTTTCCGGCGGGCGACGGTGGAGGAGGAGCGGACGGTGAACGAGGAACGGGACGCCGTCGAGCAGGGCCTGCGGCTGTACGTCCTGACCCGGGAGGCCTAGACCGGGCGCCCCTTCGGCCGCCGCAACCCCGACTCCGTCAGCAGCCGCACCACCTCGCGGCTGCTGACCTCCACCGCGCCGGCGGCGACCACGTCCGCGTACCGGTGCGAGGGGATGTCGTAGTGGTCGCGTTCGAAGGCCCGGCGCGGGACGCCCAACCCGTCGGCGAACGCGTGGAGTTCGTCGTACGACACGTCGCTCACCAGGTGGGACCACATCCGGCCGTGCCCCGGCCAGGCGGGTGGGTCGATGTAGACGGTCACGAGGAAGGCGCCCCGCCGGCCGCCGAGCCCAGCGCGCCCACGGACGCGACCTTCACGCCCGCCTTGTGGCACACCCAGTGCGGATCGGGCCCGAGCTCCGGCTCGACCTCCAGCGCGTGCGGGTCACCGGCCCCGCACACCGGGCACAGCGGCCAGCGGCCGTACCGCTCAAGAAGCGCGTCCTGTACGTCCTGCGCGACCAGCCCGGCCACGAAGTCCGCGCCGTCCGGCCACTGCTCCACCCACCAGCGGCGCTGGACGACGGACTCCTCGACGAGCGACACCACGTCCGCGTCGGCGACCTCTCCCGCGACCAGATCGGCGAGCACCAGGGCGCGTGCCGCGTGCAACGCCTGCTCCAAAGGGCTTACGGGGAGGCCGGAGGGATCCATGCACCCATTGTGCGCACTCTTGACCACGAGACCGAGCCGAAAATATCTTTCATGGGTGACCCAGGAAGTGAAGGAAATTTTCGGCAGCGCCTCGGGCGGCCCGGGCACACCGCCCGCCCCCGCCGCGCTCGCCGCCAAGGTACGCACCCTCACCCCTTCCATGACCCGCTCCATGCAGCGGGTCGCCGAGGCCGTCGCCGGTGACCCGGCGGGCTGCGCGGCCCTGACGGTCACCGGCCTCGCGGAACTGACCGGCACCAGCGAGGCGACCGTCGTCCGCACCGCCCGCATCCTCGGCTACCCCGGCTACCGCGACCTGCGCCTCGCCCTCGCCGGGCTCGCCGCGCAGCAGCAGTCGGGGCGGGCGCCCGCGATCACGACGGACATCGCGGTGGACGACCCCATCGCCGACGTCGTCGCGAAACTCGCCTACGACGAGCAGCAGACGCTGGCCGACACGGCCGCCGGTCTGGACACCGTGCAGCTGGCGGCGGCCGTCGCCGCGGCGGCGACCGCGCGGCGCATCGACGTGTACGGCGTGGGGGCGTCCGGGCTGGTCGCCCAGGACCTGGTGCAGAAGCTGCTGCGGATCGGGCTGATAGCCCACGCCCACAGCGATCCGCATCTCGCCGTCACCAACGCGGTGCAGTTGCGGGCGGGTGATGTGGCTATCGCGATCACGCACTCGGGCGCGACGGGGGATGTCATCGAGCCGCTGCGGGTCGCGTTCGAGCGCGGGGCGACGACCGTTGCGATCACCGGGCGGCCGGACAGTTCGGTGACGCAGTACGCGGACCATGTGCTGACGACATCGACGGCTCGGGAGAGCGAGTTGCGGCCGGCGGCGATGTCGTCGCGGACGAGTCAGTTGCTGGTCGTGGACTGCCTGTTTGTGGGGGTGGCGCAACGGACATACGAGACTGCGGCGCCCGCGCTGGCCTCGTCGTACGAGGCGTTGGCACACCGGCATCGCGGGAGAACGTAAAGCCTCCCCCCAACTCCGCTACGTGAAAGAACCACGTGAAAGAGCCGCCCCCCATGACCTCCACCTCCAACCCCCGTGATCTCCGTGCCGAGTTGGAAGGCCTCACCACCGAGGCCTTCCGGCCGGAGCTCGCCGACATCGACCGGCTTCCCACCCTCGACATCGCCCGGCTCATGAACGGTGAGGACGTCACCGTGCCCGCTGCTGTCGCCGAGCGGTTGCCCGAGATCGCCGCCGCCATCGACGCCGTCGCCGCCCGGATGGCCCAGGGCGGGCGGCTCGTCTACGCCGGGGCCGGTACCGCCGGGCGGCTCGGTGTGCTGGACGCCTCCGAGTGTCCGCCGACGTTCAACACCGATCCCGCGCAGGTCGTCGGACTGATCGCGGGCGGGCCGGAGGCCATGGTGACCTCGGTCGAGGGCGCCGAGGATTCGAAGGAGCTGGCGAGAGCCGACCTGGACGCGTTGAAGCTGACGCCCCTGGACACCGTGGTCGGGGTCTCCGCGTCCGGTCGTACCCCTTATGCCATCGGTGCCGTCGAACACGCCCGCGCGCAGGGCGCGTTGACGATCGGGCTGGCCTGCAACGCGCACAGCGCGCTGGCCGCCGCGGCGGAGCACGGCATCGAGGTCGTCGTCGGCCCCGAGCTGGTCACCGGGTCCACCCGGCTCAAGGCGGGCACCGCCCAGAAGCTGGTGCTGAACATGCTGTCGACGATCACGATGATCCGGCTGGGCAAGACGTACGGGAACCTGATGGTCGACGTACGCGCCTCGAACGAGAAGCTCCGGGCGCGCTCCCGGCGGATCGTCGCCCTCGCCACGGGCGCCGAGGACGACGAGATCGAGCGGGCGCTGGCGGAGACGGACGGCGAGGTGAAGAACGCCATCCTGGTGCTCCTCACCGGCGTGGACGGCCCCGCGGCCACCCGCCTTCTGGAGGAGTCCGGCGGGCATCTGCGTGCCGCGCTGGCGGCGGCGGGCGGCTGACCCGCACGCTCGGTGCGTGACCACCTCGTACGACACCGCGACAGCGCTCCTCCCCCTGGTCGGCGGCCCCGCCAACGTCACCTCCGTCGCCCACTGCATGACCCGGCTGCGGCTGGGTCTGGCCGACCCGTCGCTGGTGGACCGGGAGGCGTTGCGGGCGCTGCCGGGGGTGCTGGGGGTGGTCGAGGACGACGGGACGTATCAGGTCGTGCTCGGGCCGGGGGCGGTCGCGCGGGTGACGGCCGACTTCGAGGCGCTGCTGCGGAAGGAGACGCGGAAGGCCCGGAACGCGACCCCGCTGAAGCTGGTGCTGCGCCGGGTGGCGAACGTCTTCGTCCCGCTCATCCCCGCGCTCATCGGCTGCGGCATCCTCGCGGGCCTGGGCGGGCTACTGACGAACGCCGGTTGGCTGCCCGGGCTGACCCCGGCCCTGGCGGCCTGCGCGTCCGCCTTCATGTCCCTCATCGCGGTCTTCGTCGGCTACAACACCGCCAAGGAGTTCGGCGGCACGCCGGTACTGGGCGGGGCGGTCGCGGCCGTCGTCGTGTACCCGGGGGTCGCCAAGGTGACGGCCTTCGGGGTGACGCTGGCGCCCGGGCAGGGCGGCGTCCTGGGCGCGCTGGCGGCCGCGTTGCTCGGGACGTACGTGGAGAAGTGGTGCCGCGGCCGGGTGCCGGGGACGCTGGACGTCCTGCTCACGCCGACCTTGACGGTCCTGGTGTCCGGCCTGACGACCCTGTACGTCCTCATGTACGCCGCCGGCGCGGTCTCGTCGGCGATCGGCATGGGAGCGAACTGGCTGCTGTCGACGACGGGCGCCTTCGCGGGCGCGGTCCTCGGCGGGCTGTTCCTCCCCCTGGTGATGCTGGGCCTGCACCAGGCCCTGATCCCCATCCACGCCACCCTCATCGAACAGCAGGGCTCCACGACTCTTCTCCCCCTGCTGGCAATGGCGGGCGCGGGGCAGGTGGGGGCGGCGGCCGCGGTGTACGTACGGCTGCGGCACGACACGGCCATGCGTACGACGATCAAGTCGGCCCTGCCCGCGGGGTTGCTGGGCGTGGGCGAGCCGCTGATCTACGGGGTGTCGCTGCCGTTGGGACGCCCCTTCCTCACCGCCTGCGCGGGCGGGGCGGCGGGGGGTTCCTTCGTGGGGCTGTTCGCGATGCTCGGGGAGCGGGTGGGGGCGACGGCGATCGGGCCGTCGGGCTGGGCGCTGTTCCCGCTGCTCGCGGGGGACGGCGGGCTGGGGACGGCGGCGGCGATCTACGCGGGCGGGCTGGGGACGGCGTACGCGGTCGGGTTCGGGGCGACGTACGCCTTCGGGTTGCCGAGGGAGAGGTGACCCCGGCGGCGTACACCTTCGGGCTCCCGACGGAGAGGTGACCCCTGCCGCGGCCGGTCGTTGCCCGATCATGAAGAAGACGCTCATGGCCGTCGTCCTGGCCTCCTCCGCCGTTGCCCTCGCCGCCCCCGCGCACGCCGATCACGGCTCCGACGCCCATTCCGGCAACCACTGGGGCACGGCCGCCCCGGTGATGTGCACCGCGGAGCACGCCGTCACACCGGTCCTCGGCGACCTCGCCTCCGCCCCGACGCACGCCTGCCCGCAGGGCTGAGCCCCGCCCGTCGCGCGCCCCGGCCGCCGTCGACCGGGGCGCAGCCGGCGTTGCTACCGGTGCCGGTGCCCGGACACCGCGGCAATCCACTTCACGAAGTCGCCGGGGTCCTGGTCGGCGCCATGCCCCGCGTCCCAGTAGTACGACGTGTCGACGTCGTCCCCGAGGTCGGTGAGCCGCGCGGAGAGGTTGCCGGCGACCGTGTGCGAGGTGTCGGTGTCCTTGGTGCCGAGTCTGATCCACCAGTGCCTGGAGCGGCCGGCGTTGACCTTGTCGACGAGGTGGTACATCGGGTTCATCAGCCGCAGCTTGGCCGGGATGTCCTCGTCGAGGCGGGCGCCGGCGCCGCTCTCGTGCCGGAGGCTGTAGAGGGTGAAGTGGCGGGCGGCGGTGGTGCCGGTGCCGTAGAGGTTGCACTCCGGGGTGGACAGGTCGAAGGCGTCGAAGGAGGGGGCGTTCTTCTTGCGGGCGCCGACGTGGGTAAGGAAGTCGGCCCAGGTGAAGGTGGCCGTGCTGCCGTCCCAGGAGATGAAGGGGTTCGCGGCGAGATAGGCCGCGCGGGCCGAGTCCGACAGGGCAGCAAGGTACTTGGTGGCCGACGGCTGCATGAAGGTCCGCAGCAGGTAGTCGTCCATGTTCCGGGCGGTGAGGGCGCCGAAGCCGCGGGCCCTGAGCTTGAGCGAGGCGAGATAGGGGCCGTAGGCGCTGCTCAGCTCCCCGGAGACGGTCCGGTCGACGAGGGAGCCCGAGGCCAGCGGGTTGCTCCCCCAGCACCACTCGTACGCCATGTCCGCGTGCTCCAGGTCGGTGATCGGACACCAGGCGCCGGTCGCGAAGATGGCGTCGGAGGCGTCGGCCGCGCCGATCTCCTCCAGGTAGGGCGCGTAGAGCGGGCTGTCGCCGGACGCGCCCAGCAGCGAGGACAGCGCGCCGCCCGCGCTGGTGCCGCAGGAGACGATGCGGTGGACGTCGCCGGGAACGCGGCCCTTGTTGAACTTGAGATAACGGACGGCGGCCTTGAGGTCGACGATCGCGGCGGGGGCGGTGCCGTAGTAGACACCGGACGAGTCGACGAGCGTACGGCCGCGGGCGCCCGGCTCGACGACGACGTACCCGGCGGCGAGCGCGAGCCCCTGACGGCTGGTGGCGCCGCCCATGCCGGTGGCGGCGATCCCGGTGCGGTTCGCGAGCGAGGACGGCATGTACCCGCCGATGGAGTTGGCGAAGAGGATGGGGGCGTCGGAGGCGTCGACGGCCGTGCCGTCGATCCGCACCGGGACGCTGATGTTGAGGGACTGGTAGGTCGCGTCGACGGGCTTCGCGACGTACGAGGCCACCTTGTGGAAGCGGTAGACGACCTCGTGGGCGGTGCCCTCGGTGTCGGTGAGGGTGATCGTCTGCTCGGTGTAGGCGGAGGGGTCGAAGACGAGGGAGTCGCCGGAGGCTCCGGCCGCCTGGGCGCTGCCCGAGGTGAACCCGACGGCCGGTACCGCCGCGGCGACCGCGGTGAGCCCCTTGACCACTGTTCTGCGCTGCACTGCCACTGCCGTCTCCTGTCTGCGCGGCTCTGCTGAGGCCCACAGCAGAACAGAGGGAAACGATCGCCCACAAGATTGTCAGCAATATTGGCGGAGATTCTTAGGGAGTTGAGCGCGGCCGTCTCGCCGCCTCATCCGGATGTGTACGGTTTCACCCATGAACCACGCCCAGCTCACCGCACTGGGCCGAGCCCTGCGTCTCCTCGGCGAGCACGGCGAGGCCCTCTCCTCCGACACCCCCGACGCCAAGCTCCACGAGGTCAAGGCCGACCTCAAGCGCGCCCTGGAGCTGCTCGACGAGAGCGTCACCAGCGCCGCGCCCAGCACCCGCTGCGCCGAGCACCCCAACGGGCCGGTCGACGAGAACGCCCCCGACCTGTGCCTGCTGTGCGAGACCCGGCGCCGTGCCGCCCGCCGCGCCTCCATCAACGGCCCCGCCCAGACCGGCCCGTCCGCCACCGCCCCGTCCCGTTACGGCGTCCGCGACGACCGGCCGCAGCCGCAGCAGCGCTGGCTGCCCGAGCTGTGGAACGGGCAGGAGTGGCAGCTGTGCGGCACCCCGCGCCGCGACCGCCGCGAGGCCGAGCTGTATCTCGCGGCGGCCCGCCGGGGTCCGCGTGCTGCGATGGCGTACCGGCTGGTGCACGAGTTCACCGACTACGAGGTGCTGCGGGTGTGGGGCACCCCGGTGAAGGTCGACATCGAGCCACTGGGGAACCTGTAAAAGCGACAGACTGCGTCTACGACTTGGCGGCGGCCTCCGCCGACTCCGTCGCCCCCTCCGCCACCAGCGTCCCGTCCCCCGCCACCCTCTGCCGCGGGATGAACGACGCAACCGCGAAGGCCAGCAGCGCCGCTCCCGCGCCGACCGCCAGGACCGCCTTGAAGCCGTTCTCGGACGGCAGCGCGTAGCCGCCGAAGTCGGTGGTCAGCTGGGCCAGGATGACGCCGGCGATGGCGCTCGCCGACGAGGTGCCGATGGACCGCATCAGGGTGTTGAGGCTGTTCGCCGCGGCCGTCTCCGACGCGGGCACCGCGCCCATGATGAGCGCGGGCATCGAGCCGTACGTGAAGCCGATGCCGGCGCCGATGACGCAGGAGACGAGCACGAAGTGCCAGACCTCGCTCATCAGGACGATGTTGAGGCCGTACCCGGCGGCGACGATCAGGGCGCCGATCATCAGCGTGACCTTAGGGCCGCGGGCCTTGGAGACGGCGGCGGAGACCGGCGCGGTGGCCATCATGACGAGGCCGGAGGGGGCCATGACCAGACCGGCGGCCAGCATCGACTTGCCGAGGCCGTAGCCGGTCTGGGCCGGGAGCTGGAGGAGCTGCGGGATGACCAGGCTCATCGCGAACATGGCGAAGCCGACCGCGATCGAGGCGAGGTTGGTGACCAGCACCTGACGGCGGGCGGTGGTGCGCAGGTCCACCAGCGGCTGGTCGGTGCGCAGTTCGAAGAAGCCCCAGGCCACCAGGATCACGACGGCCGCGACGAACAGGCCGATCGTCGTGCCGCTGCCCCAGCCCCAGTCGGCGCCCTTGGAGATGGCCAGGAGAAGGCAGATGAGCCCCGCCGCCATGCCTATGGCGCCGACGAGGTCGAACCGGCCGCCGGTGCGCACCTTGGACTCCGGTACGAAGACGGTGACCAGGCCGATGGCCACGGCACCGAGGGCCGCCGAGGTCCAGAACAGCACGTGCCAGCTGAAGTTGTCGGCGATGAGCGCGGCGGCGGGCAGGCCGAGGGCGCCGCCGATGCCGAGGGAGGCGCTCATCAGGGCGGTGGCGGAGGCCAGCCGCTCGGCGGGCAGTTCGTCGCGCATGATGCTGATGCCGAGCGGGATGACACCGGAGGCGAGGCCCTGGAGGGCACGGCCGACGATCATCGGCAGCAGGGAGTCGGCCAGCGCGCAGACGACCGAGCCGACGATCAGCATGACGCCGCTGATCAGCAGCATGCGGCGCTTGCCGAACATGTCGCCGAGACGTCCGACGACCGGCGTGGCCACGGCGGCGGCGAGCAGCGTGGCGGTGACGGCCCAGGCGGTGTCGGAGGCGGGCGCGTCCAGGAGCCTCGGCAGCTCGGGGACGATCGGGATCACCAGGGTCTGCATCAGCGAGACCACGATTCCGGCGAAGGCCAGCACCGCCACCACGGCATTCGACCGCGGCGGCGCGGAGCCTCCCGCCGCGGCGGGACGGGCAAGGGCGTCGGACATGGCTGGGCCTCCATCGACTAGTACTTGACCGAGGCAACCTTAAGTCAGTTGATTGACTTAACCAAGTGGCGCAGATCAGCGCCCGCGCGGATCGCCGCCCGGGTCAGCTCCCGAGGCGGGCGACGAGCTCTTTCACGCGCTCCGCCCCCAGCTCGTAGACCGTCTCGTGCGCCCGGGGGTCACGCGCGTGGAACGTGTGGAAGAGCGGACCGGAGGGCCCGCCGAGCACCACGAGGGAGGCGGACGCCCCCCGCACCGCCCGCTCGGTGCCCGGCGCCGCCGTCAGGTCGATGCGGTTGACCACGCCGGGCGTCACCCAGACCGGCACCGACTCCAGCAGCCCGAAGAGCTGGAGATGGAAGTGCCCGGTGAGGACGACCCGGACGTCGCTGCCGCGCAGGGCGTCGGCGAGGTCGGCGGGATTGCGCAGACCGAAGACCTGCTGGAGGGGGTTGTCGAGGGCGATGGGCGGGTGGTGGAAGGCGAGGACGGTGCCGTGCTCCGCCGGGGTGTTCAACACCTGCCGCAGCCAGGCGAGTTGTCCGGTGGAGAGGCGGCCGTGCACCTTGCCGGGCACCAGCGAGTCGAGCGTGACGAACCGCCATCCGTCGACGGTGCTGACCGCGGCCCGCTCACCGGCCTCCGACGCGAACACCGCCTCCGGCTCGCCGTGTCCGCTGCCGAGCACCTTCCCGAAGGCCTCGCGCTCGTCGTGGTTGCCGGTCGTACAGAACACGGGCACCCCTCCCAGCACGTCCCGTGCGAACCCGCCCACCAGCGTCCGCACGGCCGTGTACGCCTCCGGGGAACCGTCGTCGGCGAGGTCGCCGGTGACGACGACGGCGTCGATGCCCCGCAGATGCCGGAGTTCGTCGAGGAGAAGCCGCAGGGAGTCATGCGCGTTGACGCCGTGCCGGTTGACGGCGTCGGTGCGCTCCAGGTGTGTGTCCGAGAGCTGGAGAATCCTCATCTCCCGGACACTACACAGGAGTTGAAGGTCAGCTCAGCGACTGGAGCGCCGCCGCGTCGTACGGCTTCAGCTCGTCGAGCCGGTTCGCGAGGACCTTCGCTGCCCACTCCGGGTCCTGGAGCAGCGCGCGGCCGACGGCGACGAGGTCGAACTCGTCGCGCTCCAGACGGTCGAGGAGGTCGTCGAGGCCCTTGAGGGGGGAGCCCTCGCCCACGAACGCGTTGATGAAGTCGCCGTCGAGGCCGACCGAGCCGACGGTGATGACGGGCTTGCCGGTGAGCTTCTTCGTCCAGCCCGCGAGGTTGAGGTCGGCGCCGTCGAACTCCGGGAGCCAGTAGCGGCGGGTGGAGGCGTGGAAGGCGTCGACGCCGGCCGCGGCGAGCGGGGTCAGGATGGCCTCCAGCTCCTCCGGGGTCTCGGCGAGCCGGGCGTCGTAGGCCTCCTGCTTCCACTGCGAGTAGCGGAAGATGACCGGGAAGTCGGCGGAGACGGTCTCGCGGACGGCGGCGACGATCTCGGCGGCGAACTTGGTACGGGCGACCGCGTCACCGCCGTAGGCGTCGGTACGGCGGTTGGTGCCCGCCCACAGGAACTGGTCGACCAGGTAGCCGTGCGCGCCGTGGATCTCCACGCCGTCCATGCCGATGCGCTCCGCGGCGGCCGCGGCCTCGGCGAAGGCGCCGATGACGTCGTCGATGTCGCGCTGGGTCATGTCCGTGCCGGTGGGCTCGGTCGCGCCGATGCGCAGGCCGGAGGGGCCGACCGCGGGGGCCTCGGGGACGGGGTTCTGCCCCTCCTTGCGGACCATGCCGATGTGCCACAGCTGCGGGACGATCGTGCCGCCCGCCGCGTGCACCTCCTCGGCGACCCGCTGCCAGCCCGCGAGCTGCTCCTCGCCGTGGAAACGCGGGACGCGGCCGCTGTACCCGGCCGAGTCGTGCCCGACGAACGTCCCCTCGGTGACGACCAGGCCGACGCCCGCGGCCGCGCGGCGCGCGTAGTACGAGGCCACGTCCGCGCCGGGGATGCCGCCCGGGGAGAACATCCGGGTCATCGGCGCCATCACGATGCGGTTCGGGACGGTCAGACCGTTGATCGCGATCGGCCGGGCGAGGATCTCGGCGGCACGGGTGGGGGTGGCGGTCACGCGGGGGCTCCTAGCGGTGGGGTACCAGCGGGTATGTGCATACGCATGGACACTACGCAGTAAGCAACCGCTCAGTACACCCCTCCATTTCCTCCCGCCCCTGTGATCCCGCCCACGGTCACCGCCACCGCCCGCACAGGACAATGACCGCATGCCCGAACCCCCGCTGCTCACCGCGCAGGACCTGGAGCTGTCCTCCGTGGTCGCCAACAACACGATGAACCGCGAGCGCGGCCTGACCGGGGTCAACAGTTACGCCCGCGAACTGGGCCTGGACCCCCTGGACGAGCTGTCGGGCAGCCCTTCTCCCTCCTGGCTGGACCTGTGCAGCGGCGAAGGCCGGGCCCTGCGGGAGGCGGCGGCGCGGCTGCCCGAGGACGCCGTCCTCACCGCCGTGGACCTGGTGGGACCGCTCGCGCCGACACCGGCCCCGCCCGCGCTGGAGGAGATCGTCGCCTCCGTGACGACCTGGACGCCGATCCGGACGTACGACCTCATCACCTGCGTCCACGGACTGCACTACGTGGGCGACCAGCTCGGGCTCCTCGCCCGCGCCGCCTCCTGGCTCACCCCCGAGGGCCTGCTGGTGGCGCACTTCGACCCCGACTCCGTCCGGCGACCGGACGGATCACCGGCCGGGCGGGCCGCGGTGACGGCGCTGCGCGCGGCCGGGTTCCGCTACGACGCCCGCAGCCATCGGCTCAGCCTGCGTGGCGGACGGTCCGTCGTCCTTCCCTTCCGGTACGTCGGTGCCGATCCCGACGCCGGGCCCAACTACACGGGGCAGCCCGCCGTCGGCTCGCACTACGCCTGAAACGCCCGAGGGCGGCACCCCCCGCTCTCGCGAGAAGTGCCGCCCTCGGTACGGACGTTGATCAACCGTCAGGCCTCGCGGCCCGGGGTGATCAGAAGTCCATGTCACCGCCCGGCATACCGCCACCGGCGGGCGCGGCGGCCTTCTCCGGCTTGTCGGCGATGACGGCCTCGGTGGTGAGGAAGAGCGCGGCGATGGAGGCGGCGTTCTGCAGAGCGGAGCGCGTGACCTTCGCCGGGTCGATGATGCCTTCCTTGACCAGGTCGACGTACTCACCGGTCGCGGCGTTGAGGCCGTGACCCGGGGTGAGGTTGCGGACCTTCTCCACCACGACGCCGCCCTCGAGGCCGGCGTTGACGGCGATCTGCTTCAGCGGGGCCTCGAGGGCGAGCTTGACGGCGGCAGCGCCGGTCGCCTCGTCACCCTCCAGCTCCAGCTTCTCGAAGACACCGGAGGCCTGGAGCAGGGCCACGCCACCACCGGCGACGATGCCCTCCTCGACGGCCGCCTTGGCGTTGCGCACGGCGTCCTCGATGCGGTGCTTGCGCTCCTTGAGCTCGACCTCGGTCGCGGCACCGGCCTTGATGACGGCGACGCCACCGGCGAGCTTCGCCAGGCGCTCCTGGAGCTTCTCGCGGTCGTAGTCCGAGTCGCTGTTCTCGATCTCGGCACGGATCTGGTTCACGCGACCGGCGACCTGGTCGGCGGAGCCGGCACCGTCGACGATGGTGGTCTCGTCCTTGGTGATGACGACCTTGCGGGCGCGGCCCAGGAGGTCCAGGGTCGCGTTCTCCAGCTTGAGGCCGACCTCCTCGGAGATGACCTCGCCGCCCGTGAGGATGGCGATGTCGCCGAGCATGGCCTTACGGCGGTCACCGAAGCCCGGGGCCTTGACGGCGACGGACTTGAAGGTGCCGCGGATCTTGTTGACGACCAGGGTCGACAGGGCCTCGCCCTCGACGTCCTCGGCGATGATCAGCAGCGGCTTGCCCGACTGCATGACCTTCTCCAGGAGCGGGAGCAGGTCCTTGACGGAGCCGATCTTGGAGTTGGCGATCAGGATGTACGGGTCGTCGAGCGACGCCTCCATCCGCTCCATGTCGGTGGCGAAGTAGGCGGAGATGTAGCCCTTGTCGAAGCGCATACCCTCCGTCAGCTCGAGCTCCAGACCGAAGGTCTGGGACTCCTCGACGGTGATGACGCCTTCCTTGCCGACCTTGTCCATCGCCTCGGCGATGAGCTCGCCGATCTGGGTGTCGGCGGCGGAGATGGAGGCCGTCGAAGCGATCTGCTCCTTGGTCTCGACATCCTTCGCCTGCTCAAGGAGGGCACCGGAGACGGCCTCGACGGCCTTCTCGATACCGCGCTTGAGAGCCATCGGGTTGGCACCGGCGGCCACGTTGCGCAGACCCTCGCGCACCAGGGCCTGGGCCAGGACGGTCGCGGTCGTCGTGCCGTCACCGGCTACGTCGTCGGTCTTCTTCGCGACTTCCTTGACCAGCTCGGCGCCGATCTTCTCGTACGGGTCCTCGAGCTCGATCTCCTTGGCGATGGACACACCATCGTTGGTGATCGTGGGGGCGCCCCACTTCTTCTCGAGGACGACGTTGCGACCCTTGGGGCCGAGCGTCACCTTGACGGCGTCCGCGAGCTGGTTCATGCCGCGCTCGAGGCCGCGCCGCGCCTCCTCGTCGAACGCGATGATCTTGGCCATGTGAAGTGGTCCCTCCAGGACTGGGGGTGATTCCTTCGGACCGCGCCCGCGCCCGCGACGGACGGCTCGCCGGCCCGTGGTTCCTTGCCCCACCTGGCCTGCGGGCCTCACCGACCCGGTCCTTCTTTGTCACTCTCACCTTCAGAGTGCTAACGCCAATGATTAGCACTCGGCATGGTCGAGTGCAAGCGCCTCCCGGGGATCGGGCAGCCCCACCAGGCATCCCGCCGCCGGACCTGGACCGGGCCTGGACAGGCCGAAGGGCCCGTACCCCTCGCGAGGTACGAGCCCTTCAACAGAAGACGTCGCTTGCGGTTTGGTCGGTCGCGCGATCAGGCGGTGACGCGAACCATGTCGGCCTGCGGGCCCTTCTGGCCCTGCGAGATCTCGAACTCCACCCGCTGGCCTTCTTCCAGGGTGCGGTACCCGTCCATCTGGATCGCGCTGTAGTGGACGAAAACATCCGCACCACCGTCGACCGCGATGAAGCCGTACCCCTTCTCCGCGTTGAACCACTTGACGGTGCCCTGAGCCATGCCTAACTCCCCTATTACTGGCCCTTGCACAGATCCACACTTCGCGGATCCGGGTCAGACCTCACCCCCCACGGATTGGGGGCGTGCGCCGGAACGCGTCGACCGCGGCTGAATGTATCTGTCCAACTGCCGTCTGCAACAGGTCAATCGGACGAGAATTCTGGACGTGCGGGGTCCGGAATGTAGTGAGAATTCGCCCGAATTCAGGGCAAGTCGGGCCCCATAAAAGGCGCAAAACTCGCAAAAGAACCGCACACTTTGGCTGCTTCTCGTCGCAAGTGGAGCAGGTACTCATATGCGTGTGGCATGGAAGGCGCAGCAGCTTCCCCAACTGTACCGCGCTCAACCATAGAGAATTGCCCCCTCCGCTTCTCTCACGGAGGGGGCAATTCGTTGAACTCTCAGTAATTCGCCTTACCGACGGTAATGTTCGGTCATTCGGTCAGCCGCCGGCGACGGCCGGGATGATCGAGACGCCCGCGCCGTCCGGGGTGGCGGTCTCCAGGCCCTGCTCGAAGCGGACGTCGTCGTCGTTGACGTACACGTTGACGAACCGCCGCAGCTTGCCCTGGTCGTCGAGGACGCGGGCGGCGATGCCCGTGTGGTTCTTCTCCAGGTCGGCGATGACATCGGCGAGGGTGGCACCCTCGGCGGCGACCTCGGCCTGCCCGCCGGTGTAGGTGCGCAGGATGGTGGGGATGCGGACGGTCACGCTCATGCGAGGCCAGCCTCTCGGAAGGAGTCCAGGTTGGGGCGGATGGTCGCGGTGAGGCCGGTGCCGGCCACCGCGTCGAGGGTCTTGAGGCCGTCGCCAGTGTTCAGCACGACGGTGGTCTTCGTCGGGTCCAGGAGACCGTTCTCGATCAGCTTGCGGGTCACACCGACCGTCACGCCACCGGCGGTCTCCGCGAAGATGCCCTCGGTGCGGGCCAGCAGCTTGATCGCGTCGACGATCTGCTCGTCGTCGACGTCCTCCACGGCACCGCCGGTACGGCGGGCGATGTCGAGGACGTACGGACCGTCGGCCGGGTTGCCGATGGCGAGGGACTTGGCGATGGTGTTCGGCTTCTGGGGACGTACGACGTCGTGGCCCGCCTTGTAGGCGACCGACACCGGCGAGCACCCCTCCGCCTGGGCGCCGAAGATCTTGTACGGCTTGTCCTCGACGAGGCCGAGCTTGATCAGCTCCTGGAGACCCTTGTCGATCTTCGTGAGCTGGGAGCCGGAGGCGATCGGGACGACCAGCTGGTCCGGGAGCTGCCAGCCGAGCTGCTCGCAGATCTCGTACGCCAGGGTCTTGGAGCCCTCCGCGTAGTACGGCCGCAGGTTGACGTTGACGAAGCCCCAGCCCTCGCCGGCCGGGTCGCCGATCAGCTCGGAGCAGAAGCGGTTCACGTCGTCGTAGTTGCCCTCGATACCGACGAGCTCACCGCCGTATACGGCGGCCATGACGACCTTGCCCTGCTCCAGGTCGTGCGGGATGAACACGCAGGAGCGGAAGCCGGCGCGGGCGGCGGCGGCACCGACGGCACCCGCGAGGTTGCCGGTGGAGGAGCAGGACAGAGTGGTGAAGCCGAAGACGCGGGCGGCCTCGATGGCCTGGGCGACGACCCGGTCCTTGAAGGAGTGCGTCGGGTTGCCGGAGTCGTCCTTCACGAACAGCTTGCCGGCCTCGACACCCAGCTCACGGGCGAGGTTGTCGGCCTTGACGAGCTTGGTCCAGCCGGGGTTGATGTTGGGCTTGTCGGCCACGTCCGCGGGGACGGGCAGCAGCGGTGCGTAGCGCCAGATGTTCGCGGGTCCCGCCTCGATCTGCTTGCGGAGCTCCTCGGCGTCGTAGGCGGAGAAGTCGTACGCGATCTCGAGCGGGCCGAAACACTCCTCGCACGCGAAGACCGGGCCGAGAGGCACGCGGTGGCCGCATTCGCGGCAGCTGAGCGCCGCGGCGGGGCCGAGGTCCACGGTGGTTTCGGTGGTGCTTGCAACAGTCTGCGCAGCCATGAGAGGCGAGGCCCTTTCTCCTCATCTTCCTCACGACGCATCTCGCCGTGAGACGGATTTGGCACCTTCCCTAGCCGGGAGCCTCGCGGTGCGATCGTCTCTGATCGCTACGAGACCGGCTGGAGGGTTGCCGGGGCTTCATCGGGCCGTATCCCTCTGCCCCTCTGGATGAGCGGTATGAAGTTGTGAACGTCGGACGATCCAGGACATGCGATGGTCATCCGCGTTGTTCAAGACTGTAACCGACGACCAGGACAGTTGAGATAGTCGTCCGAACCGCGAGATGGATCACATGAGAAGGGGCCGCCTACGTGCTGGAAGAAGTCGAGCGCTGGCTGACCACGCGCTCCTGGTCCGTGACCGACCGGCCGCTGCACCAGATCCTGGCCGCCAAGCAACGCACGAACCAGTCGGTGAGCGTCGTGCTGCCCGCGCTGAACGAGGAGGAGACGGTCGGCGACATCGTCGCGATCATCCGTCACGACCTCATGCAGCAGGTTCCGCTGGTCGACGAGATAGTCGTCGTCGACTCGGGCTCCAGCGACCGTACGGCACAGGTGGCGGCCGCGGCCGGGGCCACGGTCGTGCACCGCGACGCGATCCTCCCCCGCCTCCCTGCCGTCCCCGGCAAGGGCGAGGTGCTGTGGCGGTCGCTGCTCGTGACCGGCGGTGACATCGTCTGCTTCATCGACGCGGACCTGAAGGAGTTCTCCTCCGACTTCGTCGCCGGGATCGTCGGCCCGCTGCTGACCGAGCCCGGGGTCGACCTGGTCAAGGCCATGTACGACCGCCCGCTGGGCGGCGCGGCGGGCCAGGGCGGCCGGGTGACCGAGCTGATGGCCCGCCCGCTCCTGAACATGCACTGGCCGCAGCTGGCCGGCTTCGTCCAGCCGCTGGGCGGCGAGTACGCGGCCCGCCGCTCCCTGCTCGAACAGCTGCCGTTCCCCGTCGGCTACGGCGTCGAGCTCGGCATGCTGGTCGACGCCCTGCACCTGGTCGGCCTCGACGCGCTCGCCCAGGTCGACGTGGGCGTCCGCAAGCACCGCCACCAGGACGGCCAGGCCCTCGGCCGGATGTCCGCCGCGATCTACCGCACGGCCCAGCTCCGCCTGGCCCGCGGCCATCTGATCCGCCCCGCGCTCACCCAGTTCGAACGCGGCGAGACCGGCTTCGAACCGCGCACCTACTCCGTGGACACGGAGGAACGCCCGCCGATGGTGGACATCGCCGAGTACGCGGAACGCAAGGTGGCGTGAGTCCGCCAGGCCGGGGCCTCGGTGAACCGGACGAACGTTTGAGCAATCCGCGGCCGGGCTAGGTTGATCCGTATGGCTCGTATGGCTTCAACGTTCGGTGCTGCGCGGGTACTGGTGGCCTCCAACCGGGGACCGGTCTCGTACGACGTCCAGGCGGACGGCACGCTGTCCGCGCGGCGCGGTGGCGGGGGGCTGGTCTCGGGGCTGTCGGCGATCGGGACGGACGCGGACGCGCTGTGGGTGTGCTCGGCGCTGAGCGACGGCGACCGTGAGGCGGTGCGGCGCGGGGTGGGCGAGGCCGGGGTACGGATGCTCGACATCCCGGCCGACGTGCACGCGGACGCGTACAACGGCATCGCCAACTCGGTCCTCTGGTTCGTCCACCACATGCTGTACCAGACCCCGCTGGAGCCGGTCTTCGACGCGGAGTTCCGGCGGCAGTGGGCGTCGTACGAGACGTACAACCGGGCCTTCGCCGAGGCGCTCGCGGACGAGGCGGCGCAGGGTGCGGCGGTCGTCGTCCAGGACTACCACCTCACCCTGGTACCGGGCATGCTCCGCGAGCTCCGCCCCGACCTGCGGATCGGACACTTCTCGCACACGCCGTGGGCGCCGCCGGAGTACTTCCGGATGCTGCCGGACGACGTGGCGGAGCAGGTGCTGCGGGGCATGCTGGGCGCCGACCGGCTGGGGTTCCTGACCCGGCGCTGGGCGTCGGCGTTCGAGGCGTGCGCTGCGGAGATCGTCGGCGGGCTCGGGGACACGCGGATCGGCGTGCACGGGCTGGGCGCGGACGCGGACTTCCTGCGCGAGCGGTCGCACGAGGCGGACGTGAACGAACGGATCACGGCCCTGCGGGCGGAGATCGGCGCGGGCCGCAGGACGATCGTCCGGGTCGACCGCACCGAGCTGTCGAAGAACATCGTGCGCGGCCTGCACGCGTACGAACACCTGCTGGCGAGCCGCCCCGAGTGGCGGGAGCGGGTCGTGCACGTGGCGTTCGCCTACCCGTCCCGGCAGGACCTCGCCGTCTACCGGGACTACACGGCCGAGGTGCAGCGGCTGGCCGAGGAGATCAACTCGGCGTACGGGACGCCGGGTTGGACGCCGGTGGTGCTGCACGTCAAGGACGACTTCGCCCGCTCCCTCGCCGCGTACCGGCTCGCCGACGTGGCGCTCGTCAACCCGATCCGGGACGGCATGAACCTCGTCGCGAAGGAGGTACCGGTCGTCTCCGACGAGGGGTGCGTGCTGGTGCTGTCGCGGGAGGCGGGGGCGTACGAGGAGCTGGGCGACGACGCGATCGTGGTCAACCCGTACGACGTGATCGGCACGGCCGACGCGCTGCACGAGGCGCTGACGATGGCGCCGGGCGAGCGGGCGGAACGCACGAAGCGGCTCGCGGCGGCGGCCACGGCGTTGCCGCCGGCGCAGTGGTTCCTGGATCAGCTGGCGGCGCTGGAGGGGTGACCTGGGGGAGGCAGTTGGTCCGCCAGGTGCCTCAGCAGCTCCACCAGACCCGCCGGGCCGTTCACCACCAGATCTGCCCGTTCCTTCAGGTCCGTCACCTCCTCGCTGCCTGTGCTGCACACCAGGAGGCCCGGTACGCCGTCGGAGCGGAGTTTGTCCACGGCGGCGAAGGCGGGGAGGTCTCCGAGGTCGTCGCCGGCGTAGAGGACGGCCTCGGCGCCCAGTTCGCGGACGTAGTCCGTCAGGGCGCGGCCCTTGTCCATGCCGGGTGGGCGGAGTTCCAGGACGAGGCGGCCGGGTTCGACGATCAGGCCGTGGCGGGTGGCGAGGTCGGTGAGCGGGGTGCGGAGGGCGTCGAAGGCGGCCTGCGGGTCCTCGGCCCTGCGGGTGTGGACCGCGACGGCCCGCCCCTTCTCCTCGATCCAGGTGCCCTGCCAGGCGCCGATGCCGTCCAGGAAGCCCGGCAGTTCCGCGCGGACCGCGGCGACACCGGGGTGCGGGGCGGGCGCGGTGACCTCGCCGCTGACGGCGTCCCAGCGCTCGGCGCCGTAGTGGCCGAGGACGACGAGGTGTTCGAGGCCGGGGACGCCGGCGAAGCCGCCGAGGCGTACGGCGACACCGGCGGGGCGGCCGGTGACGACGGCGACCGCGGCGAGCTTCGGGGCGAGCGCGGCGAGCGCGGGTACGGCGTCGCGGTGGGCCCGCGCCTGCTCCGGGTCGGCGACGATCGGGGCGAGCGTGCCGTCGAAGTCGAGCGCGACGATGGTTTTCGCGGGGTGCGCGAGGATCGCGGCGAGCCCGTCCCGCCCGGCCGGGGTCACCGGCGTCGGCGTCGGCGTCGGCGTCGGCGTCGGCGTCGGCAGGGAGTCGTCCGTGGAGTCCTTGTGGCTGCCCATAGGGGGACCCTATCCACGCGGGCGCATGACACGCCTTTTTCTCGCCCCCGCCGTCACCTCTCCGATCTGCGCGTCTCCCGGACCCGGCGCAGTCGGTTCACCGTCACCGGGTCGTGGGCCAGGGCTCGTGGGTCGTCCAGCAGGGCGTTCAGGAGTTGGTAGTAGCGGACCGGGGCCAGGCCCAGTTCCTCGCGTATCGCACGCTCCTTCGCGCCGGGGCCGGTGAAGCCGCGGCGTTCCAGCGCGAGGATGGCCTGTTCTCGGGGGGCCAGGTCGTTCATGTCACCGACCGTAGCCCCCGCCACTGACAAGCCCTACTCCGCGCTCTCCGCCATCAGCGCCGTCGACTGGAGGCCGTTGAGGATCGCCGAGGGGCTGCCGCCGGCCGTCACCGCCTTGCCGATCCGCTGCTTGACCGCCGCGCTGACCTCCGCCCAGGAGACCTTGCCGACGGGGTAGAGCTCGGAGCCGGTGAGTTCCGTCAGGAAGGGCTTGAGGTCCTGGTCCTGCTTCGCCGTGCTCATGGTGTCGGACGCCGACATGGTCACCGGCAGCAGGTCGTACTCGCGGGAGAACGCGAGCACGTTCTTCTCGTCGTAGACGAAGTCGAGGAAGTCCCCGATCTGCTCGGCGTGCCCGTTCTGCTTGAACGCCGTCATCCAGTCGGCGACGCCCATGGAGTACTTGGTCGGGCCGTCGACACCGGGCATCGGGACCATGCCGAACTTCACGCCCTTCGCCGCGGCCGTCTTCATCAGCGTGGGATGCCCGTTGAGCATGCCGACCTGGCCGTTCGCGAACGCGGCGAACGCGTCCGCCCGGTTCAGCTTCCCCGGCGCGACCGGCCCGGTCAGCCCCTTGCCGACCAGGTCGTCCTTGAGCCAGGTGAGGGTCTCGATGTTGGCCGGGGAGTTGATGCCGTAGGTGCCGGTGTCCTCGGTGTAGCCGCCCCCGCCGCTGAGCAGCCACTGCATGGTCTCGGCCTGCGCCTCCTCGGAGCCGAGCGGCAGGGCGTACGGGTACTTCACGCCGGCCGCCTTCAGCGCGGCGGCGTCCTCGGCGAGCTCGTCCCAGGTCTTCGGCGGGGTCAGCCCGGCCTTGCTGAAGAGGGTCTTGTTGTAGAAGAGCAGCCGGGTGGAGGAGGCGAACGGCATCCCGTACTGCGTCGAGTCCACCTCGCCCGCCGTGGCGAGTTGCGAGACGAAGTCGGCCTGCGTGGGGATGGAGAGCAGTTCGTCCGCCGAGTAGAGGAGGTCGTCGTGGGCGTAGTCGGCGTACGCGCCGATCTGCGCCATGTCCGGCGCGTCGCCGTCCGCGACCATCTCCTTGGCCTTGCGGTCGACGTCGTTCCAGGAGTAGACGCTGACGTCGACCTTCACACCCGGGTGCGCGGACTCGTAGTCGGCCACGAGCTTGTCCCAGTACTTCTGGGAGCTGTTCGCCTTGCTGTCCCCGTAGTCGGCGGCGACCAGCCTCAAGGTCACGTCCCCCGACTCCCCGCCGAGGCCGCAGCCGCCGAGAACCGCCGTCATGCCCAGTGCGGACACCACCGCGATCGTTCCTGTCCTACGCCGCTGCACTGCCAAGCCCCTCATGGTCTCCGAAACTTTCGAAAGGTCAGACATAAGGTCTACACCACGTGAGTGGACTAGACCTCTCACGGGTCGGCGGGCCACACTACCCCCGTGAGACATGTCATCGCCCTCGATGTGGGCGGCACCGGAATGAAGGCCGCCCTCGTCGGCGCCTCCGGCGAGCTGCTCCACCAGGCCCGCCGGGCCACCGGCCGTGAGCGCGGCCCGGACGCGGTCGTCGAGGGCATCCTCGACTTCGCCGCCGAGCTGCACGCGTACGGCGCCGAACACCTCGGCGAGCCCGCGTCCGCCGCCGGCGTCGCCGTCCCCGGCATCGTCGACGCGGAGCAGGGCGTCGCCGTCTACGCCGCGAACCTCGGCTGGCGCGACGTCCCCCTGCGCGATCTGCTCACCGAGAGGCTCGGCGGCATCCCCGTCGCCCTCGGCCACGACGTCCGCACCGGCGGCCTCGCCGAGGGCCGGATCGGCGCCGGCCAGGGAGCCGACCGTTTCTTCTTCGTCCCCCTCGGCACCGGCATCGCGGGCGCCGTCGGCATCGGCGGCCGGGTGGAGGCGGGCGCCCACGGCTTCGCGGGCGAGATCGGCCACATCGTCGTACGACCGGGAGGGACCCCGTGTCCCTGCGGACAGGTCGGCTGCCTGGAGCGGTACGCCTCCGCGTCCGCGGTCAGCGAGGCCTGGGCGGCGGCGACCGGGGACCCGGAGGCCGACGCGGCCGACTGCGCGAAAGCGGTCGAGTCCGGCGACCCGCGGGCCCAGACCGTCTGGCAGAACGCCGTCGACGCCCTCGCCGACGGCCTGGTCACCGCCCTCACCCTCCTGGACCCCAGCACCCTGATCATCGGTGGCGGCCTGGCGGAGGCGGGGGAAACCTTGTTCACACCACTGCGGGACGCGATCCGGCAACGGATCACTTTCCAGAAGCTGCCGTCGGTGGTCCCGGCGGCACTGGGCGACACAGCGGGTTGCCTGGGTGCCGGGCTACTGGCCTGGGATCTCCTCACAACAACTGACGGCATGGAGGTAACGCCCTGATGGCAACGCCGCAAGGGGCGCGGGGAACTGCGCGACCAGCCACGACGAGCCCGCACCCCGCAACGGACAGCGCCCCCCTCATCCTGTCCGGCGCCACGGTCGTCCTCCCCACAGGAACCGTCCAAAACGGCCGAGTGATCATCGACGGCGACAAAATCATCGGCGCCGCACCGGAGAACGCCCAGGTCATCGACGTAACCGGCCACACCCTCGTCCCAGGGTTCGTCGACATCCACAACCACGGCGGCGGCGGAGCCAGCTTCACCTCCGGCACCGCCGACGACGTACTCACCGGCATCCACACTCACCGCGTGCACGGCACCACCACCCTCGTCGCCTCCACCGTCACCGGCGACATGGACTTCCTCGCCCAGCGCGCCGGCCTGCTCAGCGAACTCGCCGAGCAGGGCGACATCGCCGGCATCCACTTCGAGGGCCCGTTCATCTCCCCGTGCCGCAAGGGCGCGCACTCGGAGGAACTCCTGCGCGACCCCGACCCCGCCGAGGTCCGCAAGCTGATCGACGCCGCCCGCGGCAAGGCCAAGATGGTCACGCTCGCCACCGAACTCCCCGGCGGCATCGACTCCGTACGGCTGCTCGCCGAGCACGGCGTCATCGCGGCGATCGGCCACACCGACGCGACGTACGAGCAGACGGTGGAGGCCATCGACGCGGGCGCCACGGTCGCCACCCACCTCTTCAACGCGATGCCCGCCCTCGGCCACCGCACCCCGGGCCCGATCGCCGCGCTGCTGGAGGACGAGCGGATCACGGTCGAGCTGATCAACGACGGCACGCATCTGCACCCGGCCGCCCTCCAGCTGGCGTTCCATCACAAGGGCGCGGACCGGGTCGCGTTCATCACGGACGCGATGGACGCGGCCGGCTTCGGTGACGGCCGTTACATGCTCGGCCCGCTGGAGGTCGAGGTCAGCGAGGGCGTCGCCCGGCTGGTGGAGGGCGGTTCGATCGCGGGGTCGACGCTGACCCTGGACCGCGCCTTCAAGCGTGCGGTGACGGTCGACAGGCTGCCGGTGGAGGACGCGGTCGCGGCGCTGTCCGCCAACCCGGCCCGGCTGCTGGGCATGGCCGACCGCATCGGCTCCCTGGAGCCCGGCAGGTACGCCGACCTCGTGCTTCTCGACGCCGACTTCGAGCTCAAGGGCGTGATGCGTCGCGGTGAATGGGTGGTCGCTCCCCAACTGGGGTGATCTGTCCATCTGTTGAGGGCGGCGGTTGTCCTGGGAGACTGGGCCGACCGCCGTCCGTTTGGCATGATCACCCCACCAAACGGCTCAGCAACGTCTTTCGGGGGAGGTCGGCCCAGGTGATCCTCACGGTCACGCTGAACACCGCTCTCGACATCACCTATCGCGTACAAACCCTGAAGCCGCATGCCTCCCACCGGGTCTCCGAGGTCACGGAACGCCCCGGCGGCAAGGGCCTGAACGTGGCCCGCGTGCTGGCGGCCCTCGGGCACGAGGTGACGGTCACCGGCTTCACGGGCGGCGCCACCGGCCGCGTCATCCAGGACCGGCTCACCACGACCCCCGGCGTGACCGACGCGCTGCTCCCGGTCTCCGGCGCCACCCGCCGCACCATCGCCGTCGTCGACGAACAGACCGGCGACACCACCCAGCTCAACGAACCGGGCCCCGCGGTCACCCCACCGGAGTGGTCGGCCTTCCAGGAGGCGTACGAGGATCTCCTCGCGTCGGCGGACGCGGTGGCCCTGTGCGGCAGCCTGCCGCCGGGCGTTCCGGTGGGCGCGTACGCCGGGCTGGTCCGCACCGCGCGCGCGGCCGGAGTGCCGGTGCTCCTCGACACCAGCGGGGAGCCGCTGCGCCGGGGCGTGGCCGCCCGCCCCGACCTCATCAAGCCGAACGCCGACGAACTGGCCGAACTGACCGGCTCCCACGAGCCGTTGCGGGCCACGCAGGACGCGCTGCGCCGGGGCGCCCGCGCGGTCGTCGCCTCCCTCGGCACCGACGGCCTGCTCGCCGCCGCCCCCGAGGGCCGCTGGCGCGCCACCCCACCGGCCCGCCTCCACGGCAACCCGACCGGCGCCGGCGACTCGGCGGTCGCGGGCCTGCTGTCGGGGCTGGTGGAACACCTGCCGTGGCCGGACCGGCTGGCCCGCGCGGTCGCGCTGTCCGCGGCGACGGTCGCGGCACCGGTGGCGGGCGAGTTCGACCGGAAGGCCTACGAGGAGCTGCTGGGGCGGGTCGCGGTGACGGGCGGGGTCAACGCGGCCTAGACGACTAGGAGTCGACCCAGCCGTTCACCAGCCACAGCTGGTCCAGGAGGGCGTCGCACTGGTTGCCCTGCTCGCAGGAGATCTTGATGGTGTTGCTGCCCTTGTTGAGCTGGACGTAGTTGTACGTCTGCGTCCAGCCCTTGGCGTAGTCGCCCTCGGCGGCCTTGGCGTAGTTGTCCATGCCGACCGGGGTCTTGGAGGCCGTGCCGTTGATCGAGAGGGTGGCGGTGGCGTCCTTGCCGGGGACGCTGTAACCCGTGTACAGCGTGTACTTGCCGCTCTTCGGGATGCCGCTCACGTTCCACGTGACCGAGGCGCCGACCTGGTTGAAGCCGTTGAGGTAGATCCCGCCGTCGGCCTTGGCGCCCTGGATGTCGGACGCGGTGGTGATGCCGGGGCTCAGCGAGAGGGCCTTCGCGTCGATCTTCGGCAGGTCCTCCTCGCTCGCCGCGCTGCTGCTCTCCGAGGGGCTCGGCTCGCTGCTCTGCTGGGCGGACGGCGTGCTGGACGCGTCGCTGCCGCCCGCGTCCTTGTCGTCGTCACCGCCGAGCATGGCCACGCCGATGCCGATGACGACCGCGGCGACCACCGCGATGGCGCCGATCAGCAGACCCTTGGTGTTGGGGCCACGGCCGCGCCCGCCGCCGTTGCCGCCATGGCCGCCGTACGGCTGCTGCTGCGTGGTGGGGGCGCCGCCCGGGAACGTCTCCGGGGCGGCGTAGTGCGCGTTGGTCGGCTGGCCGTACGCGCCCTGCTGCGGTGCCTGCTGCTGCGGGACCTGTCCGTACGGCGCGGTCGGCTGCTGCTGGCCGTACTGGCGCTGTCCGACGGGGCGCACCCGGTTGACGGTGTTCGGGTAGCCGTAGCCACCGGAGGGCGGCTGGGCTCCGTTGGCCTGCCCGTCGGCGTAGAGGTAGCCGAACGGGTCGTCGTCCTCGGGCGTGCTGGCGCCGTTGTTGCCGGACGTCATCCCTCAGGTCTCCTCACCAGGTGCGGGTGGATGCGTTACGTGCGATGACTGGGGCGAGCCTACCCGCTCCAGCTGCCCCAAACGGGTGACTCGGACCTCATCACCCGACCGCTTCACGCCCTGACCTGGGATTCAGCCCGCGCGCCTGTGCTGTTTGGGACGAGATCGTTTCTCTACGTACATCCGTTCGTCCGCGGACTTGAGCACCTCGTCGGCCGTCATGCCGCAGTGCGCCCAGCCGATGCCGAAGCTGGCGCCCACCCGGACGGCCCGGCCCTCGGCGCGGATGGGCTGGATGATCTCGTTGCGCAGGCGTACGGCGAGGTCGGCGGCGTCGGCGCGGCCGAGGCCGTCGGCGAGGATGACGAACTCGTCACCGCCGAGCCGGGCGACGGTGTCGCCGTCGCGGACCTGCCGGGTCAGCCGGCGGGCGACCTCGATGAGGACCGCGTCACCGGCGTTGTGCCCGAACCGGTCGTTGATCGACTTGAAGCCGTCGAGGTCGCAGAAGAGGACCGCGAGCCCCTTGGTGCCGTCGTCGTGGTCGCTCTCGGGGGCGACGGTGTGCACATGGTGGTCGTAGGCGTCGAAGGACTCGGCGCCGGGCCGGAAGTCGAAGCCGTGGCCGTGGGCGTCGAAGGCGGGGTGGCCGTAGGCCGCGTCCAGGGACTCCAGGGCGCCGGGGTGCGCGGGGCGCTGGCACAGGCGGGAGGAGAGGCGGGCGCGCAGTTCGGCGGAGTTCGGCAGGCCGGTGAGGGAGTCGTGGGAGGCGCGGTGGGCGAGCTGGAGCTCGCGGCGCTTGCGGTCCTCTATGTCCTCGACGTGGGTGAGGAGGAAGCGCGGGCCGTCCGCGGCGTCGGCGACGACCGAGTTGCGCAGCGAGACCCAGACATACGTGCCGTCGCGGCGGCCCAGGCGCAGCTCCGCGCGGCCGCCCTCCGCCGAGGTGCGCAGCAGGGTGCCTATGTCCTCGGGGTGCACGAGGTCGGAGAAGGAGTAGCGGCGCATCGCGGACGCGGGGCGGCCGAGGAGACGGCACAGCGCGTCGTTCGTCCGCAGGATCCGACCGTGCTGGTCGCCGCCCATCTCGGCGATCGCCATGCCGGAGGGGGCGTACTCGAAGGCCTGCCGAAAGCTCTCTTCACTCGCCCTGAGCGCCTGCTGCTCCCTTTCGAGCCTGACCAGTGCGCGCTGCATGTTGGCCCTCAGGCGCGCGTTGCTGATCGCGATCGCGGCCTGGAACGCGTACATCTGGAGCGCTTCGCGCCCCCACGCGCCCGGCCGTCGTCCGTTGCGCGGCCGGTCCACCGACAGCACGCCGATCAGCTCGCCGCACGAGCCGCCCTGCACGCCCGGCGTGAACATCGGTGCGAAGAGCCGGTCGGAGGGGTGCCACTCGTCCTCGAAGCGGGGGGCGGGGCCGTCGGTGTACCACTGCGGTACGTCGTCGTCGTCGAGGACCCAGCCCTCGGTGTGCGGGATGAAGACCAGGTCGCCCCAGTTCTCGCCCATGCTCAGCCGGCGCTCCCAGGACTCGCGGGAGCCGACCCGGCCGGTGATCAGCGCCTCGGCGGCGGGGTTGCCGGCGAAGGCGGCGACGACGAGGTCGCCGTCGGGGCGGACGAGGTTGACGCACGCCAGTTCGTAGCCGAGGCCGGTGACGACGCCGTCGGCGACCGTCTGCAGGGTGTCCGCAAGAGACCGGGCGGTGTTCATGTCCGCCATGACCTGATGCAGTTGCCGCAGAGTGGCAAGACGGACGTAGGGCTCCGACTCGGTCTCCATGCTCGCCCTCCCCCCGAGACCTCGCAGCGAATCAAGGGTTCTCATCGGCGTATCGTTCTGGCAGCTTCCCCGCCACTGAATCACAGCGCGCTGCCCACTCGGTACACAGGGTCAACAATTAATGCCCCTTGTGACTCAAGTCACAGCTAAAGATGAACAATTGAGTGGAGTTTCTGCGTTTTCGCTGTGCGTTTACTGAACGCAAACTTTGTGGGCATGTGCGCTGTGCCTATGAGTGCGGTCGAGGCGGTCGAGGCGGGTCGGTCGCGGGTCCTAGGTCCGGGTTCGGGCTGAGGTCCGATGCGGGGTGCGCTGGGCGGACACTAGCGTTCCCGACGTGCCGAACACAGCCCCCACCGCCACCGTCCTTCCCTCCGGGCATCCTGAGGGGGTGAGCAACGACGAGTTCCGCGCCGCCATGTCCCGGCTGGCCGCGGGTGTGGTCCTCGTGACCGCCTTCGAGCCACCGCTGGACGCGGAGGGGCCCAAGGGCGAGGACGTCGGCATGACGGCGACCTCGTTCATGTCGGTGTCCCTGGACCCGCCGCTGGTGCTGGTCAGCCTGCGTACGGGCTCCCGCATGGACGACCTCCTCGACGAACAGCCCCTGTGGGCGGTCTCCGTCCTCGCCGAGAGCCAGCGGCACATCGCCGGGCGCTTCGCGATGAAGGGCCGGCTCAGCGACCGTCTGCTCTTCGAGGACATCCCGTACGTCCGTGGCTCGGCGACCGGTGCCGCGCTCGTCGGGGGCGCGCTGGCGACGCTGGAGTGCCGCACCGAGCAGCGCGTCACGGCCGGTGACCACACGCTGGTGATCGGGCGGGTGCTGACGGCGCATGTGCCCAGCGCGGACGGGGGGCCGCTGGCGTACTTCCGGGGGCGGTACCGGCAGTTGGGGTGAAACAGGGGGGACCTAATTCGTGTGGGGCCGGCGGGCGCTCCCGTCTAAGGTGCCGCGCATGATCACCCACGGTCCCCGTCTCGAAGAAATAACCCCGCGCAATATCGACGCCGCCCTCGGCATTCGCGTCCGGCCCGAGCAGGAATTCGCGGTCTCCCCGGTGGTGAAGTCCCTCGCCGAGGCGTACGTCCATCCCGGCACCGCCTGGCCGCGTCTGATCGTCGACGGTGACGACACCGACGCCGTCGCCCGGCCGGTCGGGTTCCTCATGGCCTTCTTCGACATCGACTGGGGTGAGGACGGCAGCGTCATCCGGTCCGGGCTGTGGCGGCTGAACATCGACGCGGGCTCGCAGGGGCGGGGGTATGGGCGGTTCGCCGTGGAGTCGGTGGCGGCGGAGATCCGGCGGCGGGGTGGCGATGAGTTGTACGTGACCTGGCATCCCGGGGAGCACGGGCCCGAGAACTTCTATCTCGGGCTCGGGTTCCGGCCCAACGGGGAGATGGTGGAGGGGGAGGTTGTGGGGGTGCTGGGGTTGGGCGGGCGCTAGAAGGCGCTAGAGGGCGCTAGAGGAGCTCTACCTTGCTCTCGGCCACGTGTCCGGCGTCCGTCACTATGTCGATCACCGCGATCCGGTCGCGTACGAACGTGAACGCCAGCGTCCGCTCCACGCGGCCGTCGACCACCGCCGCGATACCGATCCTGCCGTCGACCAGGGCGGGGTGCGCGAACCTGGCCAGCGCGGCGAAGCTCGTCGCGCCCTTCGCGACCGCGAGTGCGCCGGTCGTCACGCCGGCCTCGCTGCGTGCCACTACGTCCGGGTCCAGGACGCCTACGAGGGCCTCGAAGTCGCCGTCGCGCGTGGCGGCGAGGAAGGCGTCGGCGACCTCCCGCTGACGCCGCCGTGCCTCGTCGGCGTCGGGGGCGGGGGCGCCCTGTACGCGGCGGCGGGCGCGGCTGGCGAGTTGGCGGGCGGCGGCCGGGGTGCGGCCCACTATCTCGCCGACCTCCTCGAAGGGGACGGCGAACAGGTCGTGCAGCACGAACGCGAGGCGTTCTGCGGGGGTGAGGGTGTCCAGTACGACGAGCAGGGCGACGCCTACGGAATCGGCGAGCAGGGCGTCCTGTTCGGGGTCGGCGGTCGTGTCGGGGACGGGGGTGGTGAGCTCCAAGGGCTGTTCGGCTCGGGAGGTTCGGGTGCGGAGCATGTCCAGGCAGACTCGGCCCACGACGGTGGTCAGCCAGCCGCCCAGGTTGTCTATGTCCTCGTCGCCGGTGCGGTTGAGGCGGAACCAGGCCTCCTGCACCGCGTCCTCCGCCTCCGCGGCCGAGCCGAGCATGCGGTGGGCCACGGCCCTGAGGTGGGGGCGGTGGGTCTCGAAGCGGCGGGCCAGGAAGTCGTTGCCGTTGCCGTTGCCGTTGTCGGTCATCTGTCACACCTTTCCGTCGTGGTGTTGACGGATCTCGGGTGCGGGTTGTGACACGGGCGCGGTGCGGTTCGTCGTGGGTCGGGGCCGCGCCGGGGGGTGTCCGTCCTCGGAACGGCGCGGAATCGGGCGTTCAGATAAGGCGCCCGTGTTGACGCGCCAACCGCTGCGGGCGGACACCCCCCGACACGTCCCCTCACGTTCGAACGCGGGTGCGGGTCGTGCCGCCAGGGGCGCGGGGAACTGCGCGACCAGCCACGACGTGCCCGCAGCCGGCCGACTGCCGTCACCCCCAGTCTCGGCCCGTTCTGCCCCGCTTCGTCTCCGCGCGCTGCTTCTTCTCCCTCAGCCGGCGTTCGTTGATGCCCCTCGGAATGCGCGTCGGTTTGCGCGGCTTCGGGGGCGGAGCCGTCGCCTCGGCCAGCAGGGCCGCCAGGCGTACCGCCGCGGTTTCGCGGTTGCGCCACTGGGAGCGGTGTTCTGAGGAGCGGACGGTGATGGTGCCGTCCACCAGGCGGGACGCCAGCCGTTCCAGGGCCCGGGTCTTCCAGACCTCGGGGAGTGACTCGGTGTTGGCCAGGTCGAAGCGGAGTTCCACCTGGGAGTCGCTGGTGTTGACGTGCTGGCCGCCGGGTCCGGAGGAGCGTGAGAAACGCCACTGGAGCTCGGCCTCGGGGAGGGAGACGGAGCCGCGGATGACGTAAGGACCGGACATGCCGTCCATCGTCCCTCGGCTGACCGGCACACGTCACGCGAATATCGTTCACCGGCTGTTCGGTAAAGAAAGTAAAGACACCTGGAACCTTCGCTACCCCTCTCGGCGTTCATACGGGTAGATGTAGCTTCAGGCAGTACATAAACGAGGGAAAGGACTCCCAACCATGGCTGTAAGCCTGTCCAAGGGTGGCAACGTCTCGCTCACCAAGGAGGCTCCGGGCCTGACCGCCGTCACCGTGGGCCTCGGCTGGGACGTCCGCACGACCACCGGTACGGACTTCGACCTCGACGCCTCCGCGATCGCGGTCAACACGCAGGGCAAGGTCTACTCCGACGCCCACTTCGTGTTCTTCAACAACAAGCAGACGCCGGACAACACCATCGTCCACACCGGTGACAACCGCACCGGCGAGGGCGCGGGCGACGACGAGGCGATCAACGTCAACCTCGCGGGTCTGCCCGCCGACATCGACAAGATCGTCTTCCCGGTCTCGATCTACGACGCGGAGAACCGCTCGCAGAACTTCGGCCAGGTCCGCAACGCCTACATCCGCATCGTCAACCAGGCCGGCGGCGCCGAGATCGCGCGCTACGACCTGTCCGAGGACGCGGCCACCGAGACCGCCATGGTCTTCGGCGAGCTGTACCGCAACGGCGCGGAGTGGAAGTTCCGCGCCGTCGGCCAGGGCTACGCCTCCGGCCTCGTCGGTATCGCGCAGGACTTCGGCGTCAACGTCTGACGGTCGTCCGGTTGTATCGGAACCCCCGGCTTCGGCCGGGGGTTCCGGCTTGTGCGGGGTAGCGTCCCCGCGTGCGCCTCGAATCCCTGCCTCTGACGGTCGATCACGACATCCCTGCCCCCGTCCTCACCGAACTCACCGCGCTCTACGCCTCCAACCACGAGTTCCACGCCCTCAGTGGCGACTTTCCCGACCCGGACGACATCCGTCCCGAGCAGGTGGCCGCCGCGCTGGCCGAGGAGTTGGCCGGTCCTGGTGTGGAGGTGCTCCTCGCCCGTAGTGAGGGCAGGGTGGTGGGGCTGGTGATCACTCTTGACCGCCATCCCGATCCCGACGATCCCGATCCTTGGATCGGGCTACTGATGGTGGACGCGGGGGCGCATCGGAAGGGGTTCGGCAGGCGGGTCGCCGGGCTTGTCGAGGAGCGGTTTCTCGCGGGCGGGCGTACCGCCGTGCGGCTCGCCGTTCTCGACAACAATCCCCGCGGGCTCTCCTTCTGGACCGCCCTCGGTTATGAGGTCATCGGGCATCGTGCCGACCTCCAGCTCGGTCGGCCCTGTGCCGTTCTGCGGAAGTCGCTGCGCCCTGTGTGAGTGACAGTTTCTCCGTCAACTTCGCTTAACAAGCGGAGAGTTGACCATGCATCACGCGTCCGCATAGCGGATTGTGAAAACTGACTTTCGGACAAGAACACGTAAAGTCTTGACGGCGGCCTGTCAAACAGGCCGGTTCGGATGGCACCCTCTCCTCGCTCGCCGCAACTCTGTGCCCCACCTGTGCCAGTCATGTGCCTCGCCTGTGCCTCGACACCCTTGAGGCCGGCCCGAAGGAGACCGAGTGAGACTGCAGTCCCGCACCCCCAGCGCCTCCCGCACTCCCCGTACGACCACCCTGCGTGCCGCCGCCCTGATCGGCTCGGCGGCGATGGTCGTGCTCGCGCTGCAGAACGGTGCCGCCACCGCGGCGCCCGAGTCCGTCAGTGGCGCAAGTGCCCTTCCGCTCAGCACCTCGGCCCGTGCCGCCGCGCTCAAGTCGGCGCAGGACGCGGCCGGTTCGACCGCCGCCGAGCTCGGGCTCGGCGCCCGGGAGGCGCTCGTCGTCCGGGACGTCGTCAAGGACGCCGACGGCACCGTGCACACCCGCTACGAGCGCACCTACGCCGGTCTGCCCGTCCTCGGCGGCGACCTGGTCACCCACGTGGCGAAGAGCGGGGCGCTGAAGGGGGTCAGCAAGGCGACCGGTGCCCGGATAGCCGTGGCGTCGACGGATGCGCAGATATCCGCCGCCGCTGCCAAGAAGGCCGCGCTCGCCGACGCCGGTTCCGGGAGCGCCTCCGCCCGCAAGGTGGTCTGGGCCGCCGGGGCCAAGCCCGTCCTCGCCTACGAGTCCGTCGTCAAGGGGCTCCAGCACGACGGCACCCCGAGCGAGCTGCACGTCATCACCGACGCCACCACCGGCAAGAAGATCTACGAGTACCAGGGCATCGACACCGGCACGGGTGCCAGTGAGTACAGCGGGACCGTGCCCCTGGGCACCACCGCCGCCGCCTCCGGCGGGTTCGACCTCGTCGACTCCGGGCGCGGGGGGCACAAGACGTACGACCTCAACGGGGGTACGTCCGGGACCGGCACCCTCTTCCACGACGCCGACGACGCCTGGGGCGACGGCACCCCGGCCAACCGGCAGACCGCCGCCGTCGACGCGGCCTACGGTGCCGCCGTCACCTGGGACTTCTACAAGTCCGCCTTCAACCGCAACGGCATCGCCGGTGACGGCAAGGCCGCCTACTCGCGGGTGCACTACGGCAACGCGTACGTCAACGCCTTCTGGAACGACAGCTGCTTCTGCATGACGTACGGCGACGGATCGGGCAACTTCCACCCGCTGACCTCGCTCGATGTCGCGGGGCACGAGATGAGCCACGGGTTGACGGCGGCCACCGCGGGCCTGAAGTACAGCCGGGAGTCGGGCGGGCTCAACGAGGCGACCTCCGACATCTTCGGCACCTCCGTGGAGTTCTTCGCCAACAACTCCGCCGATGTCGGCGACTACCTCATCGGCGAGAAGATCGACATCAACGGGGACGGCACCCCGCTGCGCTACATGGACAAGCCCAGCAAGGACGGCGGCTCGGCCGACTACTGGTCGCGCAATGTGGGCCGGCTCGACGTGCACTACTCGTCGGGTGTCGCCAACCACTTCTTCTATCTGCTGAGCGAGGGCAGCGGGGCGAAGACCATCAACGGGGTGAGCTACAACTCGCCCACGTACGACGGCTCCACCGTCGCCGGCATCGGCCGCGCCAAGGCCTACCAGATCTGGTACAAGGCGCTGACGACGTACTTCACCTCCTCGACCGACTACGCGGGCGCCCGCACCGGCACCCTCCAGGCGGCGAGCGACCTGTACGGCGCGGGCAGCGCCGAGTACAACGCGGTGGCGGCGGCCTGGAAGGCCGTCAACGTCCAGTAGCCGTACGGCCCCTGCGGGCATACCTAGGCCGTCCGCCTCGGCACCTTACGTATCCCTGTTGGGTGTTGTTGCCGATGCGGGCGGTCGCGGGCCGGCGCCAGACTGTGCGGGGTGCGACCACAGAGCCCGCTCGTCATGGTGATCGGCGACGACGGCATCGCCCTGTCCGGCGGCGCCGCCGAAGGGTCCCGAGGCCGTCCGGTGCGTACGGTGGTCTGTCGGCGGATCATCAGCACGCGCCGGGCGGCCCCCAGGGCTGCGGAAGCTCAGCGGTCGGCGGTCGACTGGGCCACCGCGAGGGTGGCGATCTGGGTGCGGGACGCGTAGCCGAGCTTGCCCATGATGTGCTCCACGTGCGAGTCCACGGTGCGCTTGGAGATGCTGAGCTGTTCGGCGATACGGCGGTTCGACAGGCCTTCCGCTACTAGGGCCGCGATCTCTCGCTCCCGTACCGTGAGGGCGCCCCAACCGCCGTGTCCCGGCGCCCGTTTGGCGCTCGCCTTCGTGCCGGGCGGGTGGCTGTCGCCGACGGCTCGGTCGACGGCCTCCTGGAGGGACAGCGCGGCTCCGGCGGCGTACAGCTCCTCGTGGCGGCGGTCGCCGAGGGCGCCGCGGGTGGTGGCCGTCGCCTCGGCGTGGGCCCGGTGCATGGCGGGGATGCCGAGCCGCGGGTCGTGGAACCTCTCCCACAGCCGGTCGGCGGCCCCGAGCAGCGCGGCCGCCCGTTCGTGGCGGCCCTCGGCGGCGGCGATCCAGCCGAGGGTGTCCAGGGAGAAGGCGATGCCCTGGGTGTGGTTGATCTCCAGGCACATGGTGAGCGCGGAGCGCAGCACGGTCGCCGACTCCTCGTGCCGGCCGAGCCCCCACAGCGCGCAGCCCTGGATCCAGCCGACCCAGCCCTGCACCCAGCGCTCCCCCAGCGGCTCCAGGACCGGGCGGGTCTCCTCGCAGGTGGCGAGTGTCTTGTCGTACTCGCCGGCGCAGACGTGCGCCCCGCACATCGTGCCCAGCATCCAGGCCTCGCCGCCCTGTTCGCCGAGGCCGGCGAAGCGTTCGCGGGCGTCCTTGAGGCGTTCCAGCGCCCAGTCGACCTCGCCGGCCAGGGTGTGGGCGAGGCCGCGGTTGAAGACGACGTAGGCGGCGTCGACGCGGCCGCCGCCCTCGTGCGCGGCGTCCTCGGCGCGTTCGGTCAGCTCCAGGCCGCGGCCGTGGGCGCCGGACATGAGGCTGAGGTGGCCGGCGACGCGCAGGGCGGTGGCCCGGGCGGGGTGCGGTTCGGGGCACAGGGGCAGCAGCCGCTCCAGCCAGTACAGGCCCTCGACGGTGCGTCCGGTGCCGAGCCACAGGCCCCACAGGGCGGCGGCGAGGCGGAGGCCGGCGGTGGCCTCGCGGGGTTCGGTGCAGCAGAACTCCAGTGCCGAGCGCAGACTGGCCCGCTCCCGCCAGGCCCTGCGCAGCCACACCACCTGGTCGCGGGTGAGCCAGCGGGCGTCGAACTCCTCGGCCAGGGCGAGGCAGTGGTCGCGGTGGCGGGTGCGGTACTCCAGCTCGGCGCCGCTCTCGGCGAGGCGCTCGCGGCCGTACTCGCGGATGGTGTCGAGCATGCGGTAGCGGGCGTCGCTGCCGTCGCCCTCGTCGTCGAGCCGCAGCACGATCGCCTTGTCGACCAGGCCGATCAGGCACTCCAGGATCTCCTCCGGCGGCAGTTTCGGTCCCGAGCACACCTCCTCGGCGGCCGTCAGCTCGAACTCCCCCGCGAACACCGACAGCCGCACCCACAGCAACTGCTCCTGCTCGGTGCACAGTCCGTGGCTCCAGTCGATGGCCGTGCGCAGGGTCTGGTGGCGGGGCAGTACTCCGCGGCTGCCGCCGGACAGGAGGCGGAAGCGGTGGTCGAGCCGGGAGAGCAGCTGTTCGAGGGAGAGTGCGCGGAGGCGTACCGCGGCCAGTTCGATGGCCAGGGGGATGCCGTCGAGGCGGTGGCAGAGGCGGGCGACCAGGCCGCGGTTGGCGTCGGTGAGCCCGAAGCCGCGCACCACGGCCGCCGCGCGTTCGGCGAACAGCAGCATGGCGTCGCTGGGTTCGGCACCGGGCCGGGCGTCGTCGTCCGGGTCGATCACGGGCAGCGGCATCACCTGGAGCACCCGCTCGCCGGGGGCGTCCAGCGGCTGTCTGCTGGTGGCGAGGATGCGCACCTGGGGGCAGTAGCGCAGTACGGACTGGGCGAACACCGCGCAGGCGTCGACGAGATGCTCGCAGGTGTCGAGGACGAGCAACAGCCTGCGGGTCCCGAAGTAGGCGATGAGCGCCTCCAGCGGGGTGCGGGCCGCCCGCTCGGACTGCTCGGGCAGCTCCACGACCGCCGCGACCGCGTTGGCCAGCAGCTCCGGGTCGCGCAGCTCGGACAGCTCCACGAAGTACACGCCGTCCGGGCAGCGTTCCCGCATCCGCCGGGCCGTGCGCAGCGCCAGCCGGGTCTTGCCGACCCCGCCCGCGCCCATCAGCGTCACCAGCCGCTCCCGGTGCAACGCGTCCTGGATCTCGGCGAGTTCGGCCTCGCGGCCGATGAACCGGGTGAGTTCGGCGGGCAGTCCGACGTCGTCCGTGTCATGGGCCGGCAGCGCGGGCTGTACGAAGCTGTCCATGGCGCCCCCTCGGCAGCGGGACCGGATACCTACCCGGGGCGCTCACCCTAGGTATACCGATGCGCGCGCGGGGCGGCCGCCCATAAGGTGCCTGTTTCCGACCGTCCGGGACCGTTCTGTGTTCACGCGGTGACCGTTATGGCCGTGCGGGCTTGCCGTCTCCGTACAGCCACGCGTCCCAGATCGCGTCGAAGTCCTCGTCGGGCGCCTGCTGTTCGACGTAGGCCGTGAAGTCGTCGGTGCCGGCGTTGCCGTGCCGGTGCTCGGCCGTCCAGCCCTGGACGATGTCGTAGAAGGTGTCGTCCCCGACGGTCTGCCGGATCTTGTGGATGACCATCGCGCCGCGCTGGTAGACGGGGTCGTCGGAGATGTGCGCGCCGCTCGTCGGCTCGGCCGGCGGGAAGGCCCACAGGTCCGGGTACTCGTCCTCGCCCTCCTGGTACAGCGCGTCGAAGGTGTCCTGGGCGCTGTCGCCGCCCTCGTCCTCCTCCCACAGCCACTCCGCGTAGGTGGCGAACCCCTCGTTGAGCCACATGTCCCGCCAGCTCCTCGGCGTGACGGAGTCGCCGAACCACTGGTGAGCGAGCTCGTGGACGAGGAGTCCGGTGTCGGGGGCGCCCGGGAAGAAGGGCCGGTTCTGGGTCTCCAGCGCGTACTCGGCGTCGTCCTCGCCGCCGATGATCGCGCCGGTGGAGGAGAAGGGGTACGGCCCGAAGTTGGTCTGCGCCCACTCCATGACCTCGGGCAGCCGGGCCAGGACCTTCGCGCTCCCGCCCGGCTGGACGGCGGTGTAGGCCGGTACGCCGCCCGCGGTGGACCGGCGGATGTCGTAGTCACCGATGGCGAGGGTGGCGACGTAGCTCGCCATGGGCTCGGCGGTGTGCCAGGAGAAGGTGGTGAGGCCGTCGGCGGTCTCCTTGCCGCGCAACTCCCCGTTGGAGACGGCCTCCAGGCCCTCGGGGACGGTGACGTCGATGTCGTACGACGCCTTGTCCGAGGGGTGGTGGTTGCCGGGGAACCAGGTCATCGAACCGATCGGCTCGCCCAGGGCCACCGCTCCGTCGGCGGTGCGCAGCCAGCCCTCGTGGGAGCCATCGGCGTCGGTGAGGGTGCGCGGGGTGCCGGAGTAGCGGACCTCGACCTCGAAGGTCTCGCCGTCGTCGAGGTCGTCGTGGGGGCGGACGGTCAGTTCCTGCCCGGTGCGGTTCCAGCGGGCGGCCTTGCCCTCGACGGTGACCTTGTCGACGTCCAGGCCCTTCAGGTCCAGGTCGAAGGCGGACAGGTCCTGGGTGGCCTCGGCGGTGATCGCGGCGGTGCCGGAGAGCTGTGCCGTGTCGGGGTCGTAGGAGAGCCGCAGGTCGTAGTGGCCGACGTCGTAGCCGCCGTTGCCCGCCTTGGGGAAGTACGGGTCCCGGACCCCTGCCCCGCCCGGGGTGCCCTGCACGCCGCCACCGCCGCCGCTGCACGCCGTGGCCGTGAGGGCGAGGGCGGTGAGAGCGGCCACACAGGCCGGGACAAGGCGTGCGGATCTGGACATGTCAGAGATCCTATGGCGCGCCGAGGTCCCGGCCCCGGCGGCGTGACACCATCACGTACGTGCTCGACATCGGCTACGCCCTCTCCAACCGCTTCCCGGACCCGCCCCAGACGGACTACCGCCGTGTGGACGTCCACACGCTGCGGCACGACCTGTTCTGCGGGGACGTCTACCTCGCCGACACCAAGGCGGACCGGGAGCTGTCCACAGCCTGGGGATGGGTGCCGGTGCTCGACTTCGCGTGGGCGCTGTGCGACATCGTGGAACGCCTCGACCGCGACCCGGCCGGCTCCCGCGCGGCCCGCCCCCAGCACGCCGAGCTGGACTTCACCGAGTCCACCGACCGCATGCTCTTCGAGCGCCGCTTCGGCTGGGTGGACATCGAGTCGGACTGGATGCCGGCCGAGGAACCCCCGCTGACCTTCTCCCACGCCGAACTCCGCCGCGAGGCCCGCGACTTCCTCCACGACCTCCTCGCCGACCTGATCGACCTCCACGACGACCTGGGCGAGAACCCGGCGATCTGGAGCTTGCAGGCGAAGTTCCCGCGGGTGAGCTGACCCCGCCCAGGCCGCGCATGGACCGCCAGCCGTACGGCACAGCCGTCCCGGCCACCAGCGGGACGGCATCCCCGGGTGGGAGGTGCCGCGGGCCTGGGTGGTCCGGGTCGAGCGGCGTCCCCGCCTTCAGCTGCCGGCCCGCTTCCGGCTGCACTACGCCGACGGCTCATGGCTCGCCTTCATGACCGCACGCCGCGGTACCGTCGAGGGCTTCCAGGCCCTGATCGGGTGACGACCCCGGGCTGTCCGACCCGGCCCCTCAGCCCTCCACCCGAATCCCCATCTGCGCCGCCAACACCGGTGCCAGGTCCATCAGTTGGGCCGCGCTGATCACCGACCCCGCCAGCCGCTCCACCCCCCTTGCGATGTCCAGCTCGGCCGCGCCCCGCAGGTCGACGTCCGTCAGTGTGGCCGCTGTCAGGTCCGCGCGTTTCAAGGCGCAGTCGATGAACTCGACGCGGTCCAGGCGGGCGCCTCCGAAGTCCGGTTCCACCAGGACGCAGCTCTCGAAGACGACGTCTCTGAGGCGGGCCGTGCGGAGGTTCAGGTAGTCGATCTTGCCGCCGCGGATCACCACCCGTTCCAGCACCGCCCCGTGCAACTGCACGCCGCCCAGCCGGGCGTCCACCAGCTCGACGTCTCGCAGGGTCGCGTCGGAGAGGTCGGTGCCGACGCCCCGTACGCCGGTGAGCAGCGAGTCCAGGAAGCGTGCGTTGCGCAGCCGGGTCTCGTCCAGCGCGCAGCCCGTCAGCGCGCAGTCCATGAAGCGGGCGCCCCCGCCGTCCTGCCCGGCGAGGTCCAGGTCCCGGAACTCCAGGCCGTCGTAGTCCCCGTCCGGCTCCAGCGCACCCCCGTCGAACGCCTCCAACGCCGGCAACCGCACCTCCGGCCGCCGCGCGCTCTTCACACCGGTCCCGCCCGCCGCTCTGCTCACCATCCCCCCATGCTGCACCCCACCACTGACAACGCCCGAGCACCAAGGCCCTGACCTGCGGAAACACCCCTCACGTCACATTTCGGCCCCTGCGGACGTCATATCCGAGACAGCGACAGCGCACTCCACCGTGAGGACACTCCATGCACCGCATCACCGTCATCGGCGGCGGCCTGGCCGGACTCACCGCCGCCATCACCGCCGCCGAAGCGGGCGCCAAGGTAACCGTCCACGAGGCCCATCACACCCTCGGCGGGCGAGCGCGGACCGCCGAGGGGCCCTACCGGACCAACGAGGGCCCGCACGCCCTCTACAACGGCGGCCCGCACTGGGCCTGGCTCAAGCAGCGCGACCTCATCGGGCCGCTCGCCCCGATACCACCCCTGGAGGCGGCCCGGCTGCGGCTGCGCCACAAGGGCGTCCTGCGCCGCACCCCGCCCTTCGCGATGCTGAAGCTGCTGCGCCCCGGGCTCGCCCAGGCGCCCGTCGACAGCGACTTCCTGACCTGGGCCACCGGCATCGCCGGTGAGGAGGGCGCCCGCGCCGCCGCCCACTACTCCGCCGTCGCCCTCTTCCACCACGACCCGGGCGCCCTGTCCGCGGCCTTCGTGCAGGAGCGGCTGCGCCGCGCCACCAAGCTGCCGCCCGAGGCCCACTACCCGGTCGGCGGCTGGGCCACGGTCGTCGACCGCATGGCCGCCCGCGCGTGGAATCTGGGGGTGCGGATGGAGACCCTGTCCCGCGTCGACACCCTCCCCACCGACACCCCCGTCGTCGTCGCCACCTCCCTCGACGCCGCCCGCCGTCTCCTCGCCGACCCCACGCTGACGTGGACCAGCGGCCGTACGGCGCTCATCGACCTCGCCGTGCGTACCCGGCGCGGTGACGCCTTCGCCGTCTCCGACCTGGACTCCCCCGGCTGGATCGAGCGCTTCACGGCCCAGGACCGGACGCTTGCCCCGGCCGGCGAGCAGCTGATCCAGGGGCAGATCCCCGTCGCCCCGCACGAGTCCAAGGCAGACGGTGTCGCCCGCGCCGAGACCCTCCTCGACCTGGCCTTCGACGGCTGGCGGGACCGCGTCACCTGGCGCAGCGAGGCCCTCGCGAACGGCCGTACCGGCGCCGTCGACCTGCCCGGCACCAGCTGGCGGGACCGTCCCGCCATCGACCGCGGCGACGGCGTCTACCTCGCCGGCGACCAGGTGGCCGCCCCCGGCGTGCTGTCCGAGGTCTCCTTCAACAGCGCTCTCACCGCCGTGTCCCTGGCTCTCGGCCGCAACGCCCTTGACCTGAAGCATGCTTGAGGTTGAAGGCTGGAGCCCTCGACAGCAACCGCCCAGGGAGCCCCTTCATGCACGCCATCCGTCTGCACGCCTTCGGTCCGGCCGAGAACCTCACCTACGAGCCGACCGAGGACCCCCGGCCCGGCCCGGGCCAGGTCCGTGTCGCTGTACGAGCCGCCGGTGTCCACCTCCTGGACACCGCCCTGCGCGAGGGTGCCCAGGGGCCGCTGCCGGAACTCCCCCAGCTGCCCACGATCCCCGGCCGCGAGGTCGCCGGTGTGGTCGAGTCGCTCGGTGAGGGTGTCGCCGACCTCTGGCTCGGCAAGCGCGTCGTCGCCCACCTCGGGTTCGCGCCCGGCGGCTACGCCGAGCTCGCGGTCACCGACGTCGACCGCGTCCACGAGATCCCCGGCAACCTGGACTTCGCCGAGGCCGTCGCCATGATCGGGACGGGCCGTACGACGATGGGGATTCTCCAGTTCGCCGCGCTCGGGCCCGACTCCGTGGTCCTCGTCCCGGCCGCCGCCGGTGGCATCGGCACGCTGCTCGTGCAGTACGCCAAGAACGCCGGCGCCACCGTCGTCGGCCTCGCCGGCGGCCCCGAGAAGACCGCCCGCGTCGAGGCCAACGGCGCCGACCTCGCCGTCGACTACAAGGACCCGGCCTGGCCCGACAAGGTCCGCGCCCATCTGGGCGGCGACAAGGTCACCGTCGTCTTCGACGGCGTCGGCGGCGACGTCGCCCGGGAGGCCGTCGCCCTCCTCGCGCCCGGCGGCAAGCACCTCGTGTTCGGCTGGTCCGCCGAAGGCATCCAGGGCGGCGAGCCCCACCTCGTCGACGGTATCTCCGAGCAGGTCCTCGGCCCCGTGATGATGCGGAAGGCCGGCGGCCCCCACCCCGTACAGACCCTCGAACTCCGCGCCCTCGCCGAAGCCGCCGCGGGCCGCCTCACCCCGGCCGTACAGCGCTTCCCGCTGGCCGAGGCCGCCGCCGCGCACCGGGCGCTGGAGACACGCGGCACCACCGGAAAGGTCGTACTCGAACCATGAGCAACCGCAAGACACCCGCCGCAGATGCGATACGTCCCGATTCATGGTCTTCTGGCGGGGTGAGTGTCACCCGAACAGGTGAACCGGATCAGGCCGACCCCCGCCGCTGGTGGGGCCTGGTGATCATCGCTCTCGCCCAGCTGATGGTCGTCCTCGACGCCACCATCGTGAACATCGCCCTCCCCTCCGCGCAGGAGGACCTGGGCATGTCCGACGGCAACCGGCAATGGGTGATCACCGCCTACACCCTCGCCTTCGGCGGCCTCCTCCTGCTCGGCGGCCGGATCGCCGACCTCGTCGGCCGCAAACGCACCTTCGTCATCGGCCTCGTCGGCTTCGCCGCCGCCTCCGCGCTCGGCGGCGCCGCGCAGAGCTCCGGCATGCTCTTCGGCGCCCGCGCCCTCCAGGGCGTCTTCGCCGCGGTCCTCGCCCCGTCCGCGCTGAGCCTGCTGACGACGACGTTCACGGACCCGAAGGAACGCGGCAAGGCGTTCGGTATCTACGGCGCTCTCGCCGGGTCCGGCTCCGCCATCGGCTTCATCGTCGGCGGACTGCTCACCGAGTATCTCGACTGGCGCTGGTGCCTGTACGTCAACGTCCCCATCGCCGTCGTCGCCGTCTTCGGCGCCCTCACCCTCCTGCACGACCGCCCCGGCCACGCGGGCGCCCGCCTCGACGTACCCGGCGTGCTGCTGGGCTGCGGCGGGCTCGTCGCGATCGTCTACGGCTTCAGCGAGGCGGAGCCGCGCGGCTGGAGCGACCCGCTGGTCCTGGGACTCCTCGCGGGCGGCGTGGTCCTCCTGGCGGCCTTCGTGTGGTGGCAGAACAGGGCCCCCATGCCGCTGCTCCCGCTACACATCGTGAAGGACCGCAACCGCGCCGGCTGCTTCCTGACGATGGGCCTGGCCGTCATCGGCATGTTCGGTCTGTTCCTGTTCATGACCTACTACCTCCAGGTGATCCTCGCCTACTCACCCGTCAAGACCGGCCTGGCCTTCCTGCCCCTCACGGCCGCGATCATCATCGGCTCCACCCAGATCTCGGCCCGCCTGATGGACCGGGTGCCGCCCCGGCTGCTGATGGCTCCCGGCATGGTCCTCGCCGCGGGCGGCATGCTGATCCTGACCCGGATGACGATCCACAGCGACTACGCCACCGAGATCCTGCCCGCCCTCATCCTCATGGGCCTCGGCATGGGCCTGACCTTCATGCCGGTCTTCGCCACCGCGACGGCGGGCGTCGCCCCGCAGGACTCCGGCGTCACCTCGGCCACCGTCAACACCTCCCAGCAGGTGGGCGGCTCGATCGGCACGGCCCTGCTCAACACGATCGCCACGACCAGCAGCACGGCCTATCTCACGGCCCATCTGACCGGCGGTGCCAACCGGGACCTCGTCGCGAAGGAGGCGGTCGTGCACGGGTACACGGTCGCGATCTGGTGGGCGGCGGGGATCATGCTGCTGGCGGGGGTGGTGGCAGCGCTGATGGTGACGACGAAACCGACGGCGCAGGGAGCCCAAACGCCGGCTCCCCTATCGGAAACGGCAGCATGACCCACCTAAGGGGCGCGGGGCTGCATCGATATGCGGCTGCCGCCGCGTGGGCGCGACCAGCCCCCACACACCCGCAGCCGACAACCCTCAGTGCCGCCCCGAAACCCGATCCGCAACCCGCGCCAACCTCGAAGACTCCGCCGTATGCAACCGGGACTCCCGCCGATCAGCCGCCCGATAAGTCGCGTACATCCCCTGCACCCCAAGCCACCGAAACGGCTCCGGCTCCCACTTCCGCACCTCGTGCCCGACCCACGGCAGATCCGTCAGCTCGGTCTTCCCACCCTGCCCGGAGTCCAACTGCACCAGATCCCGAAGCGTCCGAGCCGCAAGGTTCGTCGTAGCCACCCCGGACCCGACATACCCCCCGGCCCACCCCAGCCCCGTCGCCCGGTCCAGGGTGACCGTCGCGCACCAGTCGCGCGGCACCCCCAGCACCCCCGACCACGCGTGCTCGACGGCGACCCCGGCCAGCGACGGGAAGAAGCCGACCAGGATCTCCCGCAGCGCCTCGACCGTCGTCGCCTGCGTCCGCCCGTCGTTGTCCGTCCGCGACCCGAAGCGGTACGGCACCCCGCGCCCGCCCAGCGCGATCCGCCCGTCGGCGGTGCGCTGCGCGTACATGTACGCGTGCGCCATGTCCCCGAGCGCCTCCCGCCCGTCCCAGCCGACCGACGCCCACTGCTCGTCCGTCAGCGGCTCGGTCACCACCATCGACGAGTTCATCGGCAGCCAGGTCCGCCGCTGTCCCTTCAGGCTCGCCGTGAACCCCTCGGTGCAGCGCAGGACGTACGGGGCGCGGACCGTGCCGTACGGCGTCACCGCGTGCTTCGGCCGGATCTCCGTCACCGGCGTCCGCTCGTGGATGACCACGCCCAGCGCCTCGACGACCGCGGCCAGCCCCTTCACCAGCTTCACCGGGTGCAGCCGCGCCCCGTGCGGCGTCCACGTAGAGCCGACCGCGTCGGCCACCCGGATACGCTCGGCCGTCTCACCGGCGCCGTACAGCTCGCGGTCCTTCTCGCCGTACGACAGCTCGTGCGCGTGGAAGTCCTTCAGCCGGGCCAACTGGGCGGGCGTACGGGCGACTTCGAGCACCCCACCCTTGTGGATGTCGGCCTCGATGCCCTCTGCCTCCGTGGCCCGGACGACCTCGTCGACGGTGTCGTTCATGGCCCGTTGCAGGCGTACCGCCGCCTCGTGGCCGTGCAGTCGCGCATAGCGGTCGCGGCCGGCGATGCCGTTGTAGAGCCAGCCGCCGTTGCGGCCGGAGGCGCCGTAGCCGCAGAACTTCTGCTCCAGGACGGTGACGCGGAGGAAGGGGGCGGCCTTCTTCAGGTAGTACGCCGTCCACAGACCGGTGTATCCGCCTCCGACGATCACCACGTCCGCCGTGGCGTCCCCGGTCAGCGGCTCCCGCACCGCCGGGAGACCGTCGTCCGCGAACCAGAACGAGATGCCGCCGTTCACGACAGCGGTGGCCGAGCTGCTCATGCCGGGACGTTAGCTCTCCACGACCGCCGCTGTCTCCTTCGGATTTCGTGGTCTTGCCCGCCCTCTGACCAGCGGATAGCAGGCGAACCCGATCAACACCGAAGTGAAGTGCCCGAGGTCGGTGAAGGTCCGCCCGGTCACCAGCGGCACCCCGTAGACGATCAGCACGGCGGCGGCGTACGGCGCCCGCCACGGCACCGGAATCCGGTACGCCAGCACCGCCACCACCCCGGCCAGCGCGTAACTCACCCCGATGTCCAGCGTGTTCACCGCCGACTCCGGCGCCATCCCGTGCCGGATGCCCCACAGCAGCGCGCCCTCGCTGATCAGGGTCGCCAGCACGTGCGCGGCCGCGCACACCGCCAGCCAGCGCGCCGTCCCCAGCCAGCGTTCGGCCGGTGCGTGGAAGACGGAGTACAGGACGGCGTACGGCAGCCACCGCCCGCCGTCGATCCACATCGCGCTGGACACCAGCACCCGCACCGGATTGCTGGACAGCTCACGGATGTTCGTCGACCGCTGCCGCAGGAACTCGGCCTCGAAGTCCGGCGACATGTGGTGCATCGCCACCGTCGTCACGAACAGGACCGCCAGCCAGACGTATGTGCCGGGCGCGCCGCGGACGTACGTCCACACCCTGTGCAGGCCCCGGGTAATTCGCATGAGCCGATTTACCCACGTCGATACGCTCGACGCGTGATCGACATTCCGGATGGACTCGCGGCGGCGCAGGAGAAGTTCAACGGAGCGGCGGGAAGGGCGTTCATCGCCGGACTGCCGGAGCGGGCGGAGCGCTTCCTGGCGGAGTGGGACCTACGGCTGGACGGCGACGCCATGCACGGCGTCGCGGCCCTCGTCCTGCCCGTCCTCCGGGCCGACGGCTCCGGAGCCGTCCTGAAGCTGCAACTCCTCGACGACGAGAGCGAGGGCGAGCCCGTCGCCCTGCGCGTCTGGGACGGCGACGGCGCGGTACGCCTCCTCGAACACGACGAACCCACGGGCACCCTGCTCCTGGAGCGCCTCGACCCGGCCCGCATGCTGTCGTACGTCCCCGACACCCGCGAGGCCGTCCTCGTCATCGCCCGCCTCCTGGCCCAGCTGACGGCCGTTCCGGCACCGGACGGCATGCGTCGGCTCGGCGACATCGCCCGGGCGATGCTGGCGCGGACGCCCCGGGCGCTGGAGCGCATCCCGGACCCGCAGGACCGGGCGCTCGTCGCCGACTGCGCGGCCGTCGTCAGGGAAGTCGTCGACGAACCCGGCGACCGCCTCCTGCACTGGGACCTGCACTACGACAACGTCCTCGGCGCCGACCGCGCGGACTGGCTCGCCATCGACCCCAAGCCCCTCGCCGGCGACCCCGGCTTCGACCTCCTGCCCGCCCTGTGGAACCGTTTCGACGCCGACGACGTCATCTGGCGCTTCGACGCCATGACCGACGTACTGGGGCTGGACCGGGCACGCGCGCGTGCGTGGACGCTGGGGCGCGTCCTGCAGACCTCCCTGTGGGAGATCGAGGACGGCCGTCCCATGGACGCGCAACAACTCGAGATCGCACGGCGGTTGGTTCCGCTCAGTCGGCGAGGAAGGCGATGAGCGCCTCGTTCACGGCGTCGGGCCGCTCCAGATAGCCGTAGTGGCCGCAGCCGGGGATCTCCGTGTACCGGGCGCCCGGGATGGCCAGGGCGAGTTCGCGCGACAGGTGCGGGCGGACGACCAGGTCGTCCTGGAAGCCGATGACGAGGCAGGGGCGGCTGATCCGGCGGTAGTGCGGAAGGCGGTTCGGGATGACCTCGAGGCCGAGTTGGGCGCGGATCGTCGACGGGTCGGGCGCGGAGAGCTCGAAGATGCCGAGCCAGTCCCGCAGCCCGTCCTCGTAGTTGAGGGTGCGGGGCGAGAGGTTCTGCAGGGCGTGCTGGTACGCCGTCACGGAGGGCGGGATCTTGACGCCGCTGTCGGCGAGTTCGATGTCGGCGGCCGACATGGCCTCGATCAGCGCGTCCGCCCGGCCGCAGCTGGCCATCAGCACGGCACGGCTGACGAGTTCGGGGCGGGCGAGGACGAGTTCCTGCGCGATGAGACCGCCCAGCGAGTGGCCCACGATCCGGCAGGGCCCCGCCCCCAGGCGCTCGATCAGCGCGGCGACGTCCGCGGCCATGTCGGCGAGGGTGAACCCGACGACGGACGGTCCGGTCGGCGGGATGCCCCGGTTGTCGAGCGTGATCACCCGGTGGCCGGCCGCCTTGAGCGCGGGGACCTGATGGCTGCGCCAGATCCGTCCCGGGCCGCCGGTGCCGGCGAGCATCACGACGGGCTCCGCCCGGCCGGCCGGGCCATGGTCGTCGTAACTGAGATCGATCCCGTTGACGTACGCGATCGGCATCGGCATGTCCTTCCGCGGTCGGAAACCAGAAGAGAGGTCCGGAGAGGACCGGAGGTGGGGGAGCCGAAAGGGGCGGGCCCGCCGACGTGTTCGGGTTCCTGTCGGCGGGCCGGGGGTCACCGCGTCCGGCTCAGCGGCCGGACCACATAGGAGCGCGTTTCTCCGCGAAGGCCCGGGGCCCTTCCACGGCGTCCTCGCTGTGCATGCGCCGTTCCTCCCACACGTAGCGGGTGGCGAACGCGTCCTCCAGCGGCTGGTCGAGCGAGCGCATCACGGACTCCTTGATGGCCCGCACCGACAGGGGCGCGCTGCGGACCAGGTCGTCCGTCCAGGCGGCCACCCGGCGGTCCAGGTCGCCCTCCTCGTCGTCGGCGACCTCGTTGACCAGCCCGAAGTGCAGTGCCGTCGCCGCGTCCATGGTGCGTCCGGTGAGCAGGTACCCCATGGCGGTCTTCAGGGGCAGCTGCCGGGCGAGCCGGAACGCGCCGCCCGCGCCCGGGACCAGGCCGAGCCTGGCCTCGGGCAGGGCGAACACCGCGTCGTGCGAGGCGATGACAAGGTCGCAGGCGAGCGCCAGCTCGAAGCCGCCGCCGAGGGCGTAGCCGTTGACCCGCGCCACCACCGGTTTGGACAGGGTGAACCGCTCGGTGAGCCGGGGCCAGCCGGGCAGGCCCCGGCTGCCGAAGGTGGTGCGGGGGACGCCTTCGCCGTCGAGGCGGCTCCGTTCCTTCAGGTCCTGTCCGACGGAGAAGGCCCGCTCGCCGGCGCCGGTCAGGACGACCGCGCGGATGTCGTCGTCGGCCTCCACGTCGTCCCAGACACCGGCAAGTTCCTCGTGCATCCGCAGGTCCATCGCGTTGAGCACCTCGGGCCGGTCGAGGGTGACGTGGGCGACGTGGTCCTTCTTCTCGTACCGCACCCGGGGGCGGTCGGCGGCGGTCACGCGGACCTCGCCGCGAAGGGGACGGCCGGCGGCGGTCACGCGGACCTCGCCGCGAACTTGCCGACCTTGTGGATCACGTCCTCCCCGTAGAGCCGCAGCGCCTGCTGGAGGGCGAACTCCGCCATGTACGCGCGGAACGCCTCGGCGGGTTCCTCGGCGAGGTTGAGCATCCGCCGGTTGGCGAGCACCGCCTCCCCGTCGAAGCGGGCCAGGCTCCGCTCCACGGCGTCGTCCAGTTCCTGCGGGTCCACGACCTCGTCGACCAGCAGCCGCGCCTCGGGTTCGGCGGCCCAGATGCGGCGGCCCTCCAGGATCACCTGGCGGGACAGGCGGGGTCCGACGTACCGGCTGAAGCGGAAGTTGGCCACGCCGGGGATGATCCCCTCCTTGGCCGCCGGGAGGCTGAGGTAGGCGTCGGACGCGGCGAGGACGTGGTCGAACACCAGCAGCAGCTGGGCGCCGCCGCCGATCGCGAAGCCGTCGACGGCGGCGACCCAGGGTTTCTCGACGTAGGGCGAGTGCCACGGCGCGTCGGCGCCCTCGACGCGCAGGCCCCTGACGAGCTTGTGGATATAGCCGAGTTCGCGGCGGAGCAGGAAGTCGACCAGGGAGATGTCGCCGGAGCTGAGGTTCTTGAGGTTGATGCCGGCGCTGAACACCCGCTTGCCGCGGTAGCGGGGGTGGCTCATCTCCCCGCCGCGCAGCAGCCCGACCCGGACGTCCGGGTCGAGGAGGGCCAGGTCGACGGCGGTCTCCATGTCGTCGACCTGCTGGTTGTCCTCGGCGTTGAGCCGGTCGTGCCGGCACATCGTCAGCCGTGCGACGCCGTCCCGGCGTTCCAGTCGTACGGCTTCCATCTCGACCACGCCGGTGCGCCGGAACTCCGGGAGGAGCCGCTCGGCGCGGGCGGTGGGGCGGAGCATGGCGTCGAGGAGGTGCGGGCCGGCCGTGGGCGACCGCAGGACGGCCCGCAGGAAGATGCCCTGGTCTATCTCGTGGCCCTCTTTGTCGGCCTGGGGGCGGCCACGCTCCTGGGCGAGGCGGTCGGCGTCCGGCACCAGTCCGGGGTAGGCGGTCGCGGCGGCCTCGACGAGTTCGTCGATGCGCAGGGCGCGGGTGCGTCCTTCGGTGAGGCGGTCGTACACGGTGTCGGCGTGCGCGTCGAGGTAGCGGGCGCGCAGGGCGCGGGCCCGGTTCTTCGCCGCCTCGGCCTCGTCGCGCTGCTGCGGGGTGCGGCGGGTCGGCTCCGGGAGCGCCGCGAGCGTCTTGTCCACCTGTTCGGCGGCCTCCGTCAGGGCCGACCACTTCTGTGTCGCGTCGCCGGCCACCGCCATCAGGCCGCCTCCTCGGCGGTGCGCCGCAGGGCCCGGTCGCAGGCGGCCAGATGCGGGCCGAGGGCGTCCTCGAAGCTGGTGGTGGCCGCGTCGAAGAGCAGCTGGCGGCGCAGGGCGATCTCCTTGCCGGACAGGCCCTCCAGGCGCTGCACGGCGGTGGCCGCCGCGGTGTCGGGCGTCTCGGTCAGCTCGTCGGCGATGCCCAGCATCAGCGCCTCGGGGGCCTGGATCGGCAGGCCGAACAGGACGGCTCGGCGGGCGCGCGCGGCACCGGCCAGGCGGGCGAGCCGGAAGACGGCCATGCCGGGCCAGGTGGCCTCCCCCTCGAAGGGCAGCAGCAGCCGGCTGCTGCGGGTCGCGATCCGGATGTCGGCGGTGAGGAAGGCGTCGAGGGCGGTTCCGCCGCAGTCGCCGGTCGCGACCGCGACGGTCACCGCGGGCAGCCGCTCCAGCCGGCGCAGCACCCGCTCCCACTTGGTGACGAGGGCGACGTCCAGCCCGTCGGTCCAGCCCGGCGCGGGGGCGCCGGTGACACGCAGGACCACGGCCCCGCCCCGGTCCTCCACCGTGTCGCACAGGACGGTGACGTCCTTGATGGCCTTGATCGACAGCGGCTGGGAGCCGTCTATGGTCAGTGTCGTCACGTCGCTCAGCTCGCTCACTGCACTCTCTCCTGTTGTCACCACTGCACCAGCGCCGTCTCGAGCGTGGAGCCCGGTCCCATGGTCATGAGCACTCCGTAGTCGCCGGGCTGGGTCACCTGCTCGTCGAGGAGTCGTTCGTACGAGAAAAGGAACGACCCGCTCGACACGTTGCCGTAGTCCCGCAGGACGCCGACGGTGTGCCGCAGGTCGTGGCGGGTCAGCCCGAGGTTGACCACGACCGCGTCGATCACCTTCTTGCCGCCGGAGTGCACGAGCCAGTGGCCGATGTCGCTGCGCCGCAGGCCGGTGTCCCCGAGCAGGCGGTCGATCACGATCTCGGCGTGGGCGCCGACGACGTACGGGATCTGGGGGTCGAGGTAGAAGCTGAAGCGGTCCAGCTCGCGATCCCAGTCGTAGCGCATCGCGCCGATCGCCTCGGGGATGATGCAGCTGGCGAACTTCAGGACGGTCGGGCCCTCGGTGGTCCCGGACGCCTCGTCACCGGGCCCGCTCATCAGGGCGATCGCCCCGGCGCCGTCGCCGAAGAGGCTGTTGACGACGGCCGTGCGCATCGAGCCGTCCATGGCGTACGCCGCCGAGCAGGCCTCCGTGCAGAGCACGACGGCGAGTTCGCCGGGGTGGGCGGCGGACCAGCCGGCCACCACGTTCAGCGCGTTGAGGCCCGCGTTGCAGCCCATGCCGACGATGTCGCTGCGGCTGCAGTGCCGGTCGATGCCCAGCTCGCGGATCATCAGGGCGCTGAGGCCGGGGGTGAGGAAGCCGGTCGACGACACACAGCACAGGTGCCGCAGGTCGGAGAGTTCGGCGCCGGCCCGCTTCAGACAGGCGCGCAGGGCCTCGGCGCCCATCTCGATGGCCATGGCCTTGTGCTTGTCGAGGAGATCGCCCTGCGGTTCGGGGGCGCGGACTCCGTCGGCGTCCGGTTCCGGCAGGGTGAGGTGGCGCCGGTCGATGGCGCTGTTGGCGAAGACGGACCGGATCTTCGGGTCGGTGATGGCGAAGGCGTCGAGCACCTCCTGCTGGGAGTAGACGGCGGCCGAGGTGGCCGTCCCCACTCCGACGATCCGCGGCCGGTACGGCGTCTTCAGGGCGCCGTCACCGGTCAGGGCCAGCGGCGGCCGGTCCAGGCTGACTGTCATCGAAAAGTCCACCCCCACATTCGCGGCTTGGACCGCGATCGCTGTGCATGGCTGTTCCCGCTCACTTGCCTCGCCTTTCCGGAGAGTTCACGACGCCGAAGCCTGTGCCTCGATGAACCGCGCGAGCCGCTCGGTGCCTTCTTCGATATCGGCGGTCGTCAGATAGCTGGTGGAGAGACGGAGGGCCTGATGGCCGCCGCCTTGCGGATAGAAGTAGGTCATCGGCGTCCAGATGACGCCGAATTCCTGTGCCGACCGGGTCAGGGCCGCGTTGTCCGCCCGGAAGGGAACGTGGACGGTGAGGAAGAAGCCGCCGGTGGGCTCGTTCCAGCGCACGCCCAGGGCGGTGCGCCGGGCCTCGGGCAGCCGGGCGTCCAGGGCGCGCAGCGTGGTCCGCAGGGCGTCGCCGTAGTAGGCGGCCGGTTCCGCGTTGAGGACGGAGAGCCGGCCGTCGCCGGCCAGCAGGGCGCCCGCCACCGCGGCCTGGCTCAGCGACGAGGTGTTGACCGTCACCATGCTCTTGATCTTGGCGAGTTCGGCGGCCAGCAGCCCGGTCCGGCCCTCGTCGTCGACCACCTGCTGGTCGGCGACGGCGAAGCCGACCCGGGCGCCCGGGAAGACCGTCTTGGCGAACGAGCCGAGGTGGACGACGCGACGGGACCGGTCCAGGGACTTGAGCGTCGGCAGCGGCGTGCCGGGACTCACCCGGCGGTACGGGCTGTCCTCGATGAGGAGGATGCCGTACCGCTCGGCCACCTCCAGCAGCGCGTGGCGCGTCGGCAGGTCCATCGTGGTCCCGGACGGGTTGGAGTGGTCGGGGATCACATAGAGGGCGCGGGGCCGCCGTCCCCGGGCGCGCTCCCGCAGGATCGCGGCCTCCAGGTCGGCGCGGGAGAACCCGTCCTCCCGCTCCTCGACGGCGGTCACCGGCACGCCCAGCAGCCGGGCCACGCCGGTGATGCCGACGTAGCAGGGGCTCGCGACGAGGAGCGTGTCCTCGGGGCCGGCGGTCAGCGCCCGCACCACCAGCAGCATGGCCTCCTGGGCGCCGACGGTGATCACGATCGACTCGGCGGGGACGTCGATGTCCTCGTCCTTGCGCAGCGAGTCGGCGACGATCTCCCGGATCTGGCCCGCGGTGGGCCCGTACTGGTACATCGCGGTCCGTACGTCCTGCTCCGTGGCGCCCTGCGCGGCCAGGTGGTCCAGGTAGCGGCGCAGGTACGTGAAGATCTGCTCGGTGTCGAAGAACCCGTCGTAGGGCCTGCCGGGCGCGAAGGAGATCGCGTCCGGGAAGCGGTGGGTGACCTCGTTGAGGAAGGTCATCGTGTCCAGGACGGGGTCGGAGAGGCTCGGGTGCAGGTCGTCCTTGCGCAGCGGGTGGACCGCGGTTTCCGGGGATTCTTCCAGCACGAGATCCAGGCCCATGAATTCCCCCCGGCGGATTCGGATTTGGCAGGTTGATTTCGGCGACCAGAATCACACGATCGCAATCCTGGTCACAACTCTGTCCAACAGCCCGAAACCGTCACTTGGACGGGGAGTTATTCAGCTTGCATTCGGCGAGCAGGAGGCCTCGGAAAGGCCGGTGATTGCCGCCGGGAGATCGGCCCTGCCGCGCACCTTCAATTTCCGGTATATTTTTGTCAGGTGCTGTTCCACGGTGCTGACCGTGATGGAGAGCCGGTCGGCGATGTCCCGGTTGGTGCGGCCGGCCGCGGCGAGCGCCCCGACCCGGAGTTCGGCGTCGGTGAGTTCGGCCAGCGGCGCGGGCAGCGCCTCCCGGTCGGGCGGGGACGGCGTGTCCCACAGCGCGGCCAGCGGATCCACGGCCTCCGGTGCGTCGGCCCGGGCCGCGTGCCGGGCGGCCTGCGCGTCGGCCCGGGCCCGCCGCAGTTCCAGACCGTCACCGCAGGCGTCGAGGACGCGCTCGGCCTCCTCCAGCAGCCGCAGCCGGTGCCGGGGCGCGCTCACCGCCGCGAGATGACGCAGGGCGGTGCCGCGGGCCCGGCTGGGCCGGGCGCCGAGCCGGGCGAGGTGCTCCTCGATCCGCTCCCGGGCGCGCGGGCCCTCGCCCAGGGCGATGAGCGCGGCGGCCGCGTCGTTGCGCCAGTCAATGAGTTCCGGGGAGTCCAGCTCCCACTTCGCCATCAGCTCGCCGCACGACTCGAAGTCCCGCAGGGCCGAGCGCGGCCGGTGCAGGGCGAGCCGGAAACGGCCCAGGGCGTGGAGGTAGGGCAGGGCGAAGGGCGTGCCGAACATGACCATGGGAACGGGCACGTTGAGACAGGTCCGCGCGGTCTCGATGTCACCGGCCTCGGTCGCCGCGCGGATCGCCAGGGCCAGCGGCAGTCCGATCGCGATGCCCCAGGCCTCGGGGCTGACGAGGTCGAGCGCGATCCTGGTGGCCTCGCCCGCGCCCTCGACGTCACCGCGGCCCAGGGCGGCGGCCGCCCTGATCGTCTCCAGCAGCGCGTGCCCCATGGGGATGCGCCGGGTGCGGGGCTCGTCCAGCAGCCGCTCGGCCCGGAGCACCGCCTTGTCCAGCCGCTGGGCCCCGACCAGGAAGATCAGTGCCACCAGCGGGTCCGCGAACGGGGTCACGCTGCCGGGCCCGGGCAGCAGCCGGCCGGCCGGTCGGCCCTTCTCGAACTCGACGAGGTCGGCCGCGAGGGTGAGGAACGTACGCGGCGACATCGTGGCCTGCCGGCCCGCCGCGTCCCCCGCCGTGCGCGCATGGGCCGCCGTACGGGTCGCCGTTCTGCTGCCGCGCCGCAGGCCGGGGCAGCAGAAGGAGAGCCAGAGCCGGACCAGGGCGGGGTCCGAGCGGTTGAGGGCGGGCGGGTAGCCCGCGGTGTCCCAGGCCTGCTCCGGGCCGCCGCCCTCGCGCGCCTCGATGATCCGCAGCAGGTCGTCGGCCTGCGCGAACTCGCCCCGCCACACCTTCTGCTTGACGACGACCAGGGCGTCGGAGCCGGTCAGCTGCCCGGCGCCCACCATCCGGCCGAGCTGCGGGAGGTACCGGGACGCCTTCACCGGGTCCATGGACCACTGGGCGTCCGCGAGGGCGGCGATCACCTCCGCTTCCTGGTCGGCGTCCGTGCACAGACGGGAGGCGTGCCGCAGATGGTCGACGCCGGCGGCGAGGTCGCCCGCGGCCAGGGCCTCGCGCGCGGCCTCCCGCAGGATGTCCAGCTGCCAGGCGGCCCTGGCCGGGTCGTGGGCCGCGAGGAGTTGCCGGGCCACCACCGCGGCCGGGGCACCGCTCTCGCGGAGCACTTCGGCGGCCCGGGTGCGCAGGGCGGCGAGGTCCGGTCCGGGGATGTCCGCGAGGACGGTCAGCCGGGCGCGTTCGTGGCCGAACCAGGCGCCTGAGAACAGGCCGGCCGCGCGCAGCTCGGTGATGCTCCAGCGCACGGAGGTCGCGTCCGCCCCCAGGAGGGTGCCGATCAGCGCCGGGGTGACCGATTCGCCCAGGACCGCGGCGGCCCGGGCGACGGCGAGCAGGGTCGGCTCACCGCGGTGGAGGCAGCGCAGGAAGGCGTTGCGGAACGCCTCGTGGGGCATCGGGGCGCCCCGTCTCACGGCCTCCGGCGTGCCGCACCGCGCGGTGTCCTCGATCAGCGCCTCCAGCAGCAGGGGGTTCCCGCCGCTGGTCCTGGCCCACAGCTCGACGGTCTCCGGCGCCGCGGCGCGCGCCGGAGGATGTCCGGCCAGGTGGGCGGCGACCCCGTCGACGCCGAGCGGTCCGATCCGCAGCCGTCGGCAGTGCGGCAGGTGCAGGGTCTCGGCGTGCAGCGTGGCGAGGGCCCGGTCGTGGCCGGCGGTCTCGGTCAGGACGACCAGGACGGGCAGCGCGTCGATGCGTCGTACGAGATAGCGCAGGCACTGCAGTGACGCCTCGTCGGCGAAGTGCACGTCGTCGGCGTGCAGGACGAGCGGTCCGCGGCCGGCGAGTTCGGCGACGGACCGGTGGATGCGCTGCATGAGGGCGCGCGGCACGCGTCCGCTCGCCTCCGCGGCCCCGGCGAGTTCGGTGGCGGCCGGTGGCCCGTCGGCCGGGCCCGCCGCCCGCATCGCGGTGACCAGTTGGTCGATCAGTCCCAGTCTGTCGAGGCTCTCGCTCGCGGCGCCGGTCACCGACAGGAAGGTTCCTCCCCGGTCCGTGACCTGCTCGGCGAATGCCCGGACGAGGGTGGTCTTGCCGCAGCCCACGGGGCCGTTGACGATGACCAGGGCTCCCTTTCCGGCCACGCACCCCTCGTAGAGTTCTCGCAGCAGACCGAGTTCTCCGTCCCTTTCATGGAGCTTCACAGGTACCCCCCGTACCTACGCTGACCCGTGAGTATTTGAGGTCCGAACAAAACGTCTCTGACCTGCAACTACATCGCCAGGATAGCGGCTCATTAGCGCCAGCACGGCAAGATTTCGGCCACTCGGCTAGAGGAATGGGGGCGATTTTCGGACAGCGATCGGCCGATAATCCACGGGAAACTCAAAGGCAAGACACAGAACCCTTCGGTGAATAACGGGCGAAGGATTCGCGCCATCTCACCGGCGGAGTGGACAGGAAAACCGTCGCGAAAGCGGCAACTTTCGCGACGGTCGACATTCCGAAAGGCGGTCTCAGCCGATCTGTGCGACGTCGTCCCTGACCCGCTCGGCGAAATCCGACCAGAGGTCGGCGAACTGCCGGGCGAGATCCGCCACGATGTCGCTGCAGTGCGGCGGGACGTTGCTGACGATCGCCTCCCACTCCTCCTTGCGCAGCGAGTGCAGGACGAGCAGGCGCAGCAGGTTGCGGCCGGTCTCCGTGAAGCGCAGTGCCGGGTCGGCCTTCAGTCGCTTGATGAGCACGGCGCGGTCCGGCGCCTGCGTCATGTCCGGGCGGGTCCGGGGAGCCGGCCGGGCGAGTCGCAGCGCCCCGAACTCCCCGCGCCCGGGCGGCTCCCCGGGTTCGGTCCGCTCCTGCTTGCGCCGGCGCTGCCGGGGCAGCGGGTCCTCGCCGTTGCGCAGCCGGTTGCGTACGTCCCGGGCGGTCTCCGGGGAGATCCCGGCCGCCCGCGCGACCTGACGCAGTGACAGCTCCGGGTTCTCCGTGAGCAGTTCACCTGCCAGGATGCGGCCGGTACTGCCGTCGACCGGCCGCAGTCTGCCGTCCTGACCGAGCCGCCGTCCCTCCGGTCCCGGCAGCTGGACGACCCGCTTGCGGATCTCGCCGACGGTCCCGGGGGCGATCCCGGTGACCGAGGCGACCCTGCGGTCGGACCACTGCGGATGGGAGACGACGATGCGCTCGGCGGCGCGCTTGCGGTCGGCGAGCGCCAGCGGAAGGCCGTGGTGGACGTTGAGTTGGACCGCGAGGACGAAGGCCGCGGCTTCGTCGCCGTCGAAGAACCGGGCGGCGATCCTGCTCTCGCCGCGCAACCGGGCGGCCTTCAGCCGGTGGTAGCCGTCGATGACCCGCATCGTCTGCCGGTGCACCGTGATCGGCGGCAGCGGATTCTGCGCCGCCGCGAGTACCTGGATGTGCTCCGTTCTCTCTCCGGCCAACCGTGGCGATCCGGACAGGCTCAACGAGCCGATCTCGACCTCCACGACGGGCTGCTGACTTATTGCTCCCTCGGACTCCACCCCAGCTCCTTACATCCCCACGCTGCTGCGAAAGGCGGTTGCCGTCCACGAAGAAGAATTTCTCGTCCGAGCACGCTTTCTGCCGAAAATCCATCGCCGGTTGTCGGAATGTGGGGGGAGCGATTTCACAAGGTCGACATTTGCCTGCTTCAGATGTGACCGAAATTAACAGCCTGACATCCTGGGCGAAACCCCTGCGGTTCGAGCGGGCCTCCCCCCTACCTCTAGGGGGTGTGGGTGTGAGCTGGACAAAGAGGTGCCCGCGACGCCGTGGGAGCGTCGCGGGCACCGGTCATTCGGGCCGTACTCAGTGGGGCCGGGGGCCGCCCGGTCCGCCGGGCCCCTGGGGGCCGGGGCCGAAGACGACCGGCCGCGGTCCGGGCCCGGGGCCGGGGCCGGGCATCCCCGGACCGCCCTGCATCCCCGGTCCGCCGGGGCCGCCCGGGCCCTCGGGGCCGCCGGGGCCGAAGAAGACCGGCCCCCCGTGGCCGTGGCCGACCGGTTCCGGGACCCGCTGCTGCGGCACCTCCTCGGCCTCGGCCGGCTCCTCGTCGGCGAGGGCCGGCGTGGCGAACTGGGTGCGGTACAGCTCGGCGTAGAGCCCGCCGAGCGCGAGCAGTTCGTCATGGGTGCCGCGCTCGGCGATCCGCCCCTGGTCCAGGACGATGATCTGGTCCGCGTCCCGGATGGTGGACAGCCGGTGCGCGATGACCAGGGAGGTGCGGCCCGCGAGCGCGGTCTTCAGGGCCAGTTGCAGGGCGGCCTCGGACTCGGAGTCCAGGTGCGCGGTCGCCTCGTCGAGCACCACCACCGGCGGGGCCTTGAGGAGCAGCCGGGCCATGGCGATGCGCTGCTTCTCGCCGCCGGAGAGCCGGTAGCCGCGGTCACCGACCATGGTGTCGAGGCCGTCGGGCAGGGAGGCGACGAGCCGCCAGATCTGGGCGGCCCGGCAGGCCGCGACCAGTTCCTCCTCGGTGGCGTCCGGGCGGGCGTAGAGCAGGTTCTCCCGGATGGTGGTGTGCAGCAGGTGCCCGTCCTGGGTGACCATGCCGACGGTGTCGCTCAGCGATTGCAGCGTCAGGTCGCGCACGTCGCGGCCGTCGATGAGGACGGTGCCCTCCTCCGGGTCGTACAACCGCGGCACCAGGTGCGTGACGGTGGTCTTGCCCGCGCCGGACGGGCCGACGAGCGCGGTGAGCTTGCCGGCCGGCACGGTGAAGCTGAGGTCGCGCAGCGCCCAGCTGTCGCCCTCGCGCTCGGGCGTCGGTGTGGCGAAGTCCTCCAGCGAGGCCAGCGAGACGTCGGCGGGCCGCGGGTGGCGGAACGACACCCCGCGGAACTCGACGCCGGGGGCCGTCTCGCGGCTGCCGGCGGCCGGCAGCGCCACCGCGTCGGGCTTCTCGGTGACCAGCGGCTTCAGGTCGAGGATCTCGAAGAGCCGGTCGAAGCTGACGAGCGCCGTCATCGCGTCGGCCTGGGCGTTGGAGAGCTGGCCGACCGGGGCCATCAGCCGGGTGAGCAGCGTGGCGAGGGCGACCAGGGTGCCGACCTCGAAGACGCCGTTCACGGAGAGGGTCCCGCCGACGCCGTAGACGACGGCGGTGGCGATCGAGCCGATGAACATGCTCGACAGGAAGAGCAGCTTCATCGACACCGAGTTGCGCACGCCGATGTCCCGGCCGCGGGCGGCGAGCCGCGCATAGCCGGCGGTCTCCCGGTCCGGGCGGCTGTAGAGCTTGGCGAGGAGCGCGCCGGCGACGTTGAACCGCTCGTGCATGAGCGAGCCCATCTCGGCGTTGACCTGCATGTGCCGTCGGGCCAGGCCCTGGAGCCGGCGGCCGACGAGCCGGCCGGGGAGGATGAAGAACGGGACCAGGACCAGGGAGATCAGGGTGATCGTCCAGGACAGGTAGAACATCGTGCCGAGCACGAACAGGACGGTCAGTCCGGCGGAGACCACCGTGGAGAGCATCTGGGTGACCGCCTGCTGGGCGCCGATCACATCGGTGTTCAGGCGGCTCACCAGCGCGCCGGTCTGCGCGCGGGTGAAGAAGGCGAGCGACTGGCGCTGCACGTGGTCGAAGACCTGCACCCGCAGGTCGTAGACGAGTCCCTCGCTGACCTTGGCGGAGAACCAGCTCTCCCCGAAGCCGACCACGGCCGCCAGGACGGAGACCGCGGCGACCGCGCCCGCGAGCCAGGCCACGGTCCCGTTGTCGCCGGCCATGATGCCGTCGTCGATCAGGTACTTCAGGAGCAGGGGCGGGGCCACCGCGCACAGGGCGTTCAGCGTGGTGCAGACCACGAGATAGCCGATGGCGCGGCGGTGTCCGCGGGTGTACGGGATGATTCTCTTCGTCGTTCCGGGCTTCGCCCGCTGGGTGTTGTTCGAGGAATCCGGCCCGTCGGACCGGATCATGACGGGTCCGCCCATCATGGCCACGGGTACTCCCTGGGTAGCGTCGCTGCGGTCGGGCGGGCCACTAGCGGGCCGCCTCGGTCTCCTTCATGGCGTCGATGAGGCTCTGCGGACGCAGGTCCGTCCAGCTCTCCTCCACATAGGCGAGGCATTCCTTGCGCGAGGCCTCTCCGAAAACGAGCCTCCAGTCATTCGGAATTTCAGCGAATGCAGGCCACAACGAGTGCTGATTCTCCCTGTTCACGAGCACCAGAAAGGTCCCGTCTTCATCATCGAACGGGTTCGCCATAATCACTCCCGCGGATCGGATTAATTCCTCGATGGATAAGAAAACCTTAGCCCGAGCCATTGGGGCGAACAAGGTTCACCAATTCGAGGACATTCCGCGGCATTAGATATTTGTTTTTGGGGTGGGCCGGGCGGAGCCGGATCACAGTCTGACCTGCGGGCGTCCGGCGCGACAGGGTCGTCCAACCGGCCGACCCGGGCAGTTGGACACCGGACGACCGGGGTGCGGCGCCCCCGCCGGCGGGGGATGGCGACGGAGGCGCCGCGGTCCGGAATGTCAAGCCACCGTCCAGGGCGGCTAGTTGGTCGCGAGGGCCTCCGTCGGGGGGAGCCGGGCCGCGCGGACCGCGGGGTAGAAGCCGGCCAGTCCGCCGATGGCGAGGGTGGCGGCCAGGCCGCCGGCCATCGCCCACAGCGGCACCAGGGCCGCCCACCCCTGATAGGCGGCGTAGCCGTCGGTCACCCCGATGCCCAGCAGGACACCGCCGAGGCCTCCGAGCCCGGACAGCAGCAGCGCCTCGGCGAGGAACTGGATCCTGATCTGGCCCCGGGTGGCGCCGAGCGAGCGGCGCAGTCCGATCTCCGAGCGGCGTTCCAGCACCGAGATGACCATGGTGTTGGCCACCCCGACCCCGCCGACCAGCAGCGCGACCCCGCCGAGGCCGAGGAGCAGCCCGCTCAGCGACTTGTCGGCGGCGTGCTTGGCGGCCAGTGCGTCGGAGGGGCGGGAGACGTTGACCTCGTTGGGGTCCTCCGGGGAGACCGTCGGGCCGAGCACGCTGTGCACCGTCTCGACGTCCGCGTCCTTGGCGCGGGTGTAGACGGTCGTCGGGTAGCCGTCGAAGGACAGCTCCTTCTCCGCCACCGACCAGCCCACGAAGGCCTGGGTGTCAAGGGCGGGCAGCAGTTCGTTGGGGGCCAGCAGCCCCACCACGGTGAACCAGCGGTTGCCGAGCCACACCTGTACGTCCGTCCCGGCCCGGTGGATGCCCAGGCTGCGTGCCGTCTCCGACCCGAGGACCACGGCCGGGTAGCGGCTGTTGGCGTTGTTGAGCCAGCGGCCGTCCACGATCTTCCCGCCGATGGAGCGCAGCAGGTCCGTGCGGGCCGCGCTGACCGTCAGACCGCCCGACTCCACCGCCGGCACCCGGTCGTTGCGGTAGAGCTTGGCGTCCGTGGTGCCCGTCGCGGAGGCCGAGATCACCTCGGGCCGGTTCGCGATCATCGCGACGGCGTCCTCGGACAGATGGGCGTTGTCGCCGGTCATCGTGGTGCCCGGGGCGACGGTGAGCAGATTGGTGCCGAGCGCGGCCAGCTGCTTGTTCAGGTCGTTGGTCGACGAGGTGGAGATGCCCACCACGCCGATCATCGCGGCGATGCCGATCGCGATGCCGAGGGCCGACAGGAAGACCCGCATGGGGCGCGAGCGCAGGCCCCAGCCGCCCACCCGGGCCACGTCCGACAGGCTCAGCCGGGCCGCCTTGGGCCGCGGCGGCGGGGGCAGGTCGTCCCAGGGCCGCTGCCGTTCGGCCGGCAGCGCCGGATACGCCGTACTCATCGCCCCACCCCCGTGTGCGTCAGGGCCCGGGGCCCCGGTGATCCCGAGTCGTGCTCGATACGGCCGTCCCGCACCCGGACCTCGCGCGGCAGGGACGCCGCGATGTCCCGGTCGTGGGTGATGACAACGACCGTCGTGCCGGCCTCGTGCAGTTCGTGGAGCAGCTCCATCACCACCGTCCCCGAGCGGGAGTCGAGGGCGCCGGTCGGCTCGTCGGCCAGCAGCAGCGGCGGATCGCCGACCACCGCCCGGGCGATCGCCACCCGCTGCTTCTCACCGCCCGACAGCTGCTGCGGCTCGTGGAAGAGCCGGTGCCCCAGACCCACCCTGCGCAGCGCCACCTCGGCGACCCGGCGCCGCTCCCGGCGCGGCCGCCCGCTGTACAGCAGCCCGTCCGCCACGCTGTCCAGCGCGGACACCCCGGAGGCCAGATGGAACTGCTGGAAGACGAAGCCGATGGTCCCGGCCCGCAGCGCCGACAGTTCCCGGTCGTTGAGGGAGTCCACGGCGTGCCCGGCGATCGCCACCGTCCCGGAGGTGGGCCGGTCCAGGGTGCCCATGATGTTGAGCATGGTGGACTTGCCCGAGCCCGAGGGGCCGACGACCGCGAGCATCTCGCCGCGGTGGACCACCAGGTCCGCCTCGACCAGCGCGGCCACGTCCCCGTACGACTTGCCGACCCCGGCCAGCTCGATCACCGGGTGGGCGGTGACGGTCACTTCGGGACCCCCACGACGGTGCCCTCGGTGATGCCGGTGCCGGAGACCTCGACCATGCCGTTGCCGAACATGCCGAGCTTCACGTTCCGGTACTCCGTCTTCGACCCGGTCACCACCTCGACCGCGTAACCGCCGCCCGGCAGCGCGAACAGGGCGCTGATCGGCACCGCGAGCACGTTCGACCGCGCTTCCGCCGCGAACTCGACACTGACGGAGGCGGCCTGGTAGGCGCCGAGCTTCTTGGCGTCCTCCACCTTCAGCTCCACCGGCACGGTGGCGTTCGAGGAACCCGAGCCCGAGGACTTCTGCTGGTCCCCGCCCTCGCCCCCGGAGTCGCCCGACGAGGTCGGCGTGCCGATGTCCGTCACCACGGCGGTCACCGTCGTGTTGTCCGGCAGCGTGACGGTCGACTTCCCGCCCTTCTTCGCCAGGTCCGCGTACTGCACGGGAAGGTCGACGGAGATGACCCGGTCGGTGCCCGTCCAGGTGAGCACGTCACCGGTGAGGCTGTCGCCGACGGCGAGCCCCGCCTTGGCGACCCGCCGCGCGCCGGACGCCACCACCGCGTCGCCGGCCGAAACCTCCCCGGTCTCCGTACGGCCGAGGTCGTCCTGCCACTCCTCGACGGCGGCGGCCGTGTCGGAGGTGTAGTCGGAGTCCACCGTGAAGCCGTCGTAGCCGAGCGCCTTCAGGTTCTTCTCCAGCATCTTGACGTCGCTGCCGCTGACGCCCGGCTTCAGCGTCCGGTACAGCGGCACCGAGCCGTAAAGCAGCGGCACCGACTGCTGGTTGACCTTGTAGACCGGCTTTCCGCGGGTGATGGTGTCGCCGTCGGAGGGCATCCAGGTCACGACCCCGGCGGCCGCCCCGCCCCCGCCCTGCGCCTGCCCGGACTGCGCCGAGCCGGACGCGGCCGGGGCCTGCACGGCCACCGTGTCGCCGTACCCGAGCTGCCCGTCCAGGGCCTGCGAGCTGGTCAGCGTCGTCCGCTTGACCTGCGTCGTGGCGGGCGGCCCGGACGGCGCCGTCGCCTCCGTACCGTCGTCCCCGCCGCCGAACACCCCGAGGGCGGCACCGGCCGCGGCCGCGGCGACCACCGCCGCACACGCCACGACCAGGGCGATACGCACCCCTCGGCGGCGACGGCGGCGGTCCACCGGCGCCTCGTCCACGGCGCCGCCGCTCCCCTCGTAGGAAGGGGAGGGGATGGCCTCGGGCCGCAACTCCAGCTCCCTGCCGTCGATGCCCGGCGCTTCCTCGGGAGCCGTCCGGGCGACGGTCCCCTCCTCCTGACTGGTCATCCCTGCGGCCCTCCCATGAAGGCGAGCGTGCCGCCGGGCCGGATGCTGTAGCAGGCCTCGGCCGCCTTGGAGAACTTGGGATCGTCCCGCCCGGTCAGGCCGGAGGCGTTGGCGTCGATGACGATCGTGTTCCCGTTCACCTGCGGGTCGGGGAAGTTGGGGACGCCGTTCTCGCGGATGCACTTGGCCCAGGCGGCGACCTTCGTCGCGTCGAAGGCCCGGCTGCCGGCGGCGTCACCGGTGTCGCCCTGGTAGAGCAGGCCCTGACAGGCGGACTGGGCCGACTTGAAGGTCGGCGAGTTCTGGTCGACGCCCTGCGGGATGACGAGCTTCACGCCGCCCCCGCTGTCCTTCTCCGGGTCGGGGAACTCCGAGACACCGTGCTCGCGCATGCACTGCGCGTAAGCCACGCCCGCGCTCTCCGTGCCGCCCGCACTCGAGGAAGAGGAGTTCGCGCCGCCTTCGCTGGTCACGGTGGCGTCCTCCTCGCCCGACGAACAGCCGGCGAGAAGTGCTCCTGCTGTCATCACGGACAGCACCGCCAGGAGGGGCCCGGTCACGCGCTTCTGATGGTTATTCGGCATACCAGAAGTTCTACGGGGCGCCCGGTCACACCAGGGTTGCAACGGGCGCCCCGCGGGGCCGTTCAGTCAGACCGGTCCCACCCGGCACTTCCCTGTCCGTCGGACGGCACCAGCGTGATGGCGCGAGCGGGACAGCGGGACGCGGCCCGGCGCAACGCGGGCAGCGCCTCAGCGCCCGCCTCCCGCGCCCGGAGCACGACCAGGCCGTCCTCCTCCGACTGGTCGAAGAACTCCGGCTCGAACAGCGCGCAGGCGCCCGAGCCCACACAGCTGTCCCGGTCGACCCGGATGCCCACCCGGGCCGTGTCCGCGGTACCCGCGGTGCCCGCCGTATCTGCCGTATCCGCGGTATCCGCCGTATCCGCCGTGTGTGCCGGGTGTGCCGTGTCCGCCACCGGCCTCACCACAGGACCGGCAGCGTCTCGACGCCGAACTGCGGCGCCAGCGACCGGAACCGCAGCTCCTCCACCCCGGTGCCCAGCCGCAGGCCGGGGAAACGCTCCAGCAGCCCCGTCAGCGCGATCCGCAGCTGGAGCCGCGCCAGCGCCGCACCGAGGCAGAAGTGCACGCCGAAGCCCAGCGCCAGGTGGTTGCCGGGCTCCCGGGCGACGTCCAGACGGTCCGCGGTGCCGTCGTCGCCGCCGTACGGGCAGCGGTTCGCGGCGAACACCGAGCACGACACGACCTCGCCGGCCTTGATCAGCTCCCCGCCGATCTCCACGTCCACCAGCGCGGTCCGCGGCGACACGGACGCCACCACCGACACATAGCGCAGCAGCTCCTCCACCGCCCGGTCCATCAGCTCCGGCCGCTCGCGCAGCAGGGCCAGCTGGTCGGGATGACACAGCAGCGCCAGCACCCCCAGGCCGATGGTCTCCGCGGTGTTCTCGATCGAGCCGTTGGCGACGCTCTCGCAGATGCCGGCCACCTCCTCGTCCGACACCGCGTCGCCGTGCTCGCGGATCAGCATCCCGGCCAGGCCCTCGCCCGGATCGCGGCGCTGGGCGGCGGCCAGTTTCCGGAAGTGCCCCACGTACTCCGACGTCGCCGGATGGCGCCGGGGGCTGTGCCCGGACGCCCGGTGGTCACCGAGCCGGGACAGCTCCGACAGGTCGTCGCGGGGCAGGCCGATCAGCTCGGCGAGGATCAGGCCCGACACCGGCCGGGCGAAGTACCGCATCAGGTCAGCGGGGCGGCCGGCCCGCTCCAGCACCTCCAGCCGCTGGTCCACGATCCGCGCCATCATCGGCTCCAGCGCCTTCATCTGCCGCACCGTGAACATCGGCGCCACCAGCCGCCGCAGCCGGCTGTGCTCGGCCCCGTCGGTCTGGAGCAGGCTCCCCGGGTGCGGATCGGGCTTGCGGCCGTCCGGCTCGGGCGGCGGCATGCTGGAGAACCGCTCGGCGTCGGCGAGGATCTGCCGCACCACCTCACGATCGGTCACGATCCAGTGGGGCATCCCGCCGGGGGGCCGGAACAGCGGCGCCCGCGCGTTGAGTTCCAGGAGCTCCGGCACCGGGTCCAGGACGTTCCGGCGCTTGTCGACCGGAAGCTCGAACGACTGCGTCATGCGAGTCCTACCTTTCTGACACGGGCTTGTGGTCTGACGTGGATTCCGGTGCCACCAGGCGTCGGGCGACCTCCCGGCCGATGGTCTCGGCGTGCGTGCCGCGGAGCATCCCGACGTGGTCGGCGGCGATCTCGAACCCCTCGATGGGCTCGGCGATGTACTGCTCCCAGGTGGAGCGCGCCGCCGCGAGCGACAGCTGGGCCAGATCGCCCTCGGTGGCCAGGAACAGCAGCGCGCCACCGCCGAAGCGCCGGGGTGTGTGGCCCTGCGCCAGCCGGATCATGTGCTCCTTCGTCTCCTCCACGTTCACCGTGAACGAGTCGGCCGGCGGGCTCATCGCCCCGGGCCCGTCGAGCAGGGCCCGCCCCTCCTGGTCCGCGGCGCCGTCGATCCGGACGCGCGTCCCGTCCACACCGGCGGCGTCGCCGTCGTCGCCTTCCTGGCGCGGCCCGTCCTCGTCCCTGCGGTGGTGTCCGCCGGGGAAGCCGTCCAGCAGCGCCAGCAGCGTGACCTCCTCGCCCCGCTCCTCCAGCTCCGCGGCGATGGCCTGGGCCAGCACCGCGCCGAAGGACCAGCCGAGCAGCTGGTACGGCCCTTCGGGCTGCACCGAGCGGATCCGCTCGACGTAGTCGGCCACCAGCTCCGGCACGCTGCCCGGCATCGCCCTGCGGTCGGTGAACCCGGGCGTCTGGAGGCCGTAGACCGGCAGATCCTGCGGCAGGTGGCGCAGCAGCGCGGCGTAGGACCAGGCCAGCCCGGTGCTGTGGTGCAGGCAGAACAGCGGCGTCCGGGACCCGCCGCTCTGCAACGCCAGCAGCGCGTCGAGGTCGTCACGCCGCCGCCCGGCCCGCCGCGGCGCCGTCAGCCCGGCCGCGCCGTCCAGCGCGGCACGCGGCTGCACCAGCCCGTCCGAGGTCCACGCGGCACGCCGCCCGGTACGCAGCATCAGATCACCGCCGCGCCCGAAGGGATCGGCGACGAGGCTGCCCGCGGTGCGGGCGGGGGCCCCGGCGTAGGCACGGGCCAGCGACGGCCCCGCGACGTACAGGTCACCGGCCACCCCGACCGGTACCGGCCGGAGCCACTCGTCGAGGACGTAGGCGCGGGCGGTGCGGGGGAGGGAGAGGGCGGCGATCGGGCTGGAGCCCGTACCCGAGGCGGTGGCCCCGGCAGGGGCGGTAGGGCCGTCGCTCGATGCGGCGGTCTCCACAGCGGCGGTACGACCCTCACCCTGCGCGCCGGTCTCCACAGCAGCGGTACGCCCCCCGCTCAGCGCGGCCAGCAGTCCGACGAGCAGGTCGGTGACCGGCGCGGCCGCGTCCAGGTGGAGCGTGGCGGCGGCCGACTCGGACGACGGGGAGGCCGCCTGACGGTCGATCACCCGGCCGAGCAGGGACCGGTGGTCCACCAGCTCGCCCACGAGCGTGCCGTCCGGCGCCTCCGCGGGGAGCAGTACGGCCGGCTGGGACGGCAGCGGGTCCGGGAGTACGGCGGGACGGCGCAGCCGCCTGCCCGCGGCCCGGATCGCGTCCGCCACCCGCAGCACGGGCACCGTCGCCACGGAGTCCTTCTCCCCCGTCCCCGACGCCACGACGAGCGCGGCCGGCCGTACGCAGCCCAGTCCGGCCGCCGCCGACAACGGACCCTCGGGGGCGTCGGGGTCGGCGATCAGGCACATGGCGCCCGACCGGAGCACGCCGAGCACGGCGACCGCCCAGTCGGTGCCGGGCCGTACCGCCACCACCACGGTGTCGCCCGCGCCCACCCCGCGCCGGTCCAGCCCCGCGGCGAGCCACGCGGCGGCCCGGTCCAGGGCGCGGCGGCTGAGGGAGCCGTGCCGGTCCTGGACGGCCGGCGCGCCCGGCTCGCGTACCGCGGCTTCGGCGAGCGCCGGGAGCACGGTGCCGTCCGGGACCCTGGCCGCGCCGCGGTTCCAGTCCTCGGTCAGCTGCCGCCGCTCCGACTCGCCGAGCAGGATGTCGAGCTGGCTCAGCCGCAGTTCGGGCTCGGTCGCCACCTGTCCGAGGAGCCGCAGCAGACGCCGTACGAGAGCGGCGGCGGTGGCCCGGTCGAACAGTTCCTCGGCGTAGTCCAGGCTGCCGTCGAGGCCGTCGGGCCCGCCGTCGTCCCGGTGCCGGTCGGTCAGCCGTACCGTCAGATCGAACGCGGACGCCGGGGTGCCGAGGCCGACGAGCGAGGCGTCCAGCCCCGGGACCGCCGGGACGTCCCACTTCGCCGCGGTGTCGTCCCGGACGTCCAGGACGACCTGGACGAGCGGATGCGGGTCACCCGGTGCCGTGTCCGCGACGCCCAGGGCCTCGGCGATCCGCGCGAACGGCACGTCCCGGGACCGCTCCGCCTCCTCGGTGGTCTCCCGGACCCGGCCGAGCATCTCCCGGAACGTCGGGTCGCCCGAGACATCGGTGCGCAGCGGCAGCAACCCGGCGAACGGGCCCATGACCGCCTCGAGTTCACCCTCGCCGGTCGGCCGCGGCGCCACCGCGCCGAGCACCAGATCGGTGCCGGCGCCCATCCGGGCGAGCAGCATCGCCAGCCCGGCGTGCACCACGGCGACCGAGGTCACGCCGAGCGACTGGGCCGTCTCCGTCAGCTGGACGTGCACCGGGGCGGGTACCCGCAGCGGCACCGCGCCGGTCCGCCGGCTGAGCCGCGCGGACCGCGGCCGGTCCACGGGAAGCGTGATCGCGGACGGCGCGTCCGCCAGCACCTCCTTCCAGTACGCGAGCTGATCACCGGCCACGCTCTCCGCCGTCTCCGCGTCCGCGTCCGCGAGCAGCCGGCTCTCCCAGACCGCGTAGTCGGCGAACTGGAGCGGCAGGGGCGCCCGCTCCGGGGCCCGGCCCTCCCAGCGCGCGCCGTACGCCACGGAGACATCGCGCACGAGAGCGTCGCGGGACGCGTCGTCGCCACCGATCCGGTGCAGTACGAGGAGCAGGACATGGTCGGTGTCGGAGAGCTCGAACAGCGTGGCGGCCCAGGGGGTTTCGCTCGCGAGGTCGAACCGGCGGGCGGCCCCGGCGGCCAGTACGGCGGGAAGTTCCCGCTCGGCCGCCGTGACGACCGGGAGCTCCGGTCGGGCCGCGGGATCGCCGGCGTCCAGAATCCGCTGGACCAGTCCCTCGTCCGGGGTCTCGGCGAAGACCGTCCGCAGGATGGCGTGCCGTGCGGCCACATCCGCCAGCGCCGCCCGCAGCGCGTCCCGGTCGAGTTCCCCGCGCAGCCGCAGGGCGACCGACGACTGGAGGGCCCGCGTACCCGGATCGGCCGCGGCCCGCCGCCAGACGAACCGCTGCCCGGCCGTCGCCGGCGCCTCGCCCCCCTCATGGTCGACCGGCAGCAGCGAGGGACGCGACTTGGTGCCCAGGATGCGTGCCGCGCCGATCGGCGTCGGATCACCGAAGAACTGCTTCAGGTTCAGCTCCGCCCCGATCTCCGACCGGACCCGGCCCGCGAGGTGCATCGCCAGCGCCGAATTGCCGCCCAGATCGAAGAAGTTGCCGTCGGCGGCCACCCGGTCGACGCCCAGCACCCCGGCGAACAGGGTGCACAGCAGCGCCTCGGTCCCGTTCCGGGGCAGGAGACCCGAGCCGTCGCTCTCCGGATCGGGGACGGGCAGCGCGGCCCGGTCGACCTTGCCGTTGACCGTCAGCGGCAGCGCGTCGAGGACGACCACGGCCGAGGGGACCATGTAGTCCGGGAGCCGCGTCGCCGCGAACTCCCGCAGACTCCCGGCCTCAAGGTCCGCGGCCCCGGAGTCGCCCGGAAGGACGTACGCGACGATGCGCGGCTGGCCCGGGCGGTCCTCCCGTACGACCGCTATGGCCGTCTTCACGTCCGGGTGGGCCGCCAACGCGGCCTCCACCTCCCCGAGTTCGACCCGGAAGCCACGGATCTTGACCTGCTCGTCGGCACGGCCGACGAAGGCCAGCTGTCCTTCACTTGTCCAGCGGGCCAGGTCACCGGAGCGGTACATCCGGCCACCGTCACCGAAGGGGCAGGCCACGAAGCGCTCGGCGGTCAGGTCGGGGCGGTTGACGTAGCCGCGGGCCAGACCGTCACCGGCGATGTACAGCTCACCCGTCACCCCTACGGGGACGGGGCGGAGAGAGGCGTCGAGGACGTAAGTACGGACGTTTCCGAGCGGTCGGCCGATGGCGGGCGGGGCGTCCTCGCCCGTGATGCCCTCGTCCAGGAGGACGGCGGTGGTGATGACGGTCGCCTCGGTGGGGCCATAGGTGTTCCAAACCCGGGCGCCCTCACGCCACTTGGCCGCCAGACCGGCCTCCAGGCGCTCCGCGCCCAGCACCCAGTTCCCGATCCCGGAGACCATCTCCGGCTCCAGCGCGCCGAGGAGGGAGGGCACCACACTCGCCACCCCGACGCCGGCCGCCTCGATCATGCGCGCAAGCGCCGCCGCGTCCAGTCGTTCGTCGGACGAGGCGATCGCCAACGTGCCGCCCGCAGCGAGAGTGACCGCCACGTCCAGCACCGCCGCGTCGAAGCTGAACGACGCGAACTGCAAGGCTGTGACGCCCGGTTCGACCCCGAGAACCGGCCGCATCACCGACGCCAGGTTGGCCACGGAGGCGTGTGCCACGGCCACGCCCTTCGGACGCCCGGTCGACCCCGACGTATAGATGACGTAAGCCAGTTGATCGGAGCCGACCTCCGGCAGTACACCGACGTCACTGCCCAACTCGTCGAGCAGGACGGTGTCGACCTCGGCGGACAGGCGGTCGGCGGTCTCGGCCGTCACCAGCACCAGCTCGGCGTCACTGTCCGCGGCCATGAACACCAGCCGCTCGGACGGGTATTCGGGATCCAGCGGGACGTACGCACCACCGGCCTTCCACACCGCCAGGATCGCCACGACCATCTCGGCACCGCGTGGCAGGCACAGCCCCACCCGGGACTCCCGGCCCACACCGCGCCCCACCAACCCACGCGCCAGCGCGTCCGACCGCGCGTCCAGGTCGGCGTACGACAGCCCCCGACCCTCGGACCACACCGCGACCGCCTCCGGCGCGCCGGCCGCACGGGCACGGAACCGCTCCAGCACGGTTGACGTGTCCACCTGCTGGTCGGAGGCGTTCCAGCCGTCGACGACCGCAGCCCGCTCGGAGGCGTCCAGCACCTCCACGGCGCTCAGCCGCAGCTCCGGATCGGCCGCGACCTGCTCCAGGACCCGCTCCAGCCGTCCGGCCAGCGCACGGACCGTCGCCTCGTCGAACAGGTCGGCCGCGTACAGGATGCCGCCGCCCATGCCGGCCGGGACTCCCTGCTCGGACCACCGCTCCCCCAGTGAGAAGGAGAGGTCGAAGCGGGCCGCGGGGTCCTCCGCCGGCGGGATCTGCTCGACCGCCAGCCCTTCGAGGTCCCACTGCGCCTCGGGCACGTTCTGGAGCGCCAGCATCACCTGGAACAGCGGGCTGCGGGCCCCCGACCGGGTCGGGTTCAGCTCGTCCACGAGCTTGTCGAACGGCACGTCCTGGTAGGCATACGCCGAGAGGTCGGTCTCCCTGATACGGGCCAGCAGGTCACCGAAGGTGGGGTCACCGGAGGCGTCGGAGCGGAGAACGAGCGTGTTGACGAAGAACCCGGCCAGCCCCTCCAGCTGCACATCCGAACGCCCGGCGACCGGCGTACCGACGCAGACGTCCTCCCCCGCACCCATCCGGGCCAGCAGCACCACCAGCGCGGCATGCACGACCATGAACATCGTCGCGCCGCCCTGCGCGGCCAACTCCGTGAGCCGGGCATGCGTCTCCGCGTCCACCCGCACCGGCACCTGACCGCTGCGGAACGACGGCATCGCCGGACGCGGCCGGTCGAACGGCAGCGCCGTCTCCTGCGGCGCCCCCTCCAACACCCGCCGCCAGTAAGCGATCTGCCCAGCGCCGGGGCTCTCCGGGTCGTCCAGCTCGCCGAGCACCTCGCGCTGCCACAGCGCGTAGTCGGCGTACTGGACGGGAAGCGGCTCCCATCCCGGTTCGGCACCCGACAGACGGGCGCGATAGGCGTTCTGGAGGTCGTTCGCCAGCACCCCCATCGACCAGCCGTCGGAGGCGATGTGGTGGGCCACCAGCAGCAGGCCCCACTCCGTCTCCGAGATCCTCAACAGGGAGGCCCGCCACGGCAGATCGACCCGCACGTCGAAGCCGCGCCCGATCTCCTCCTGCATGAGGTCGTGCCACCGCTCGCCGGCCTCGATGACCTGGAGTCGCGGACGCCCCTCGGCGCCCACGCGGATCTCCTGGTACGGCACTCCCTCCACGTCCGGGAAGACCGTCCGCAGACTGTCGTGCCGGTCGGCGATGTCCCAGAGCGCCGCCTGGAGGGCCTCGGTGTCGACGGTGCCGGACAGGCGCAGCGCGAAGGGGAGGTTGTAGGCGGACGCCCCGGTCTCGTCGATGCGGTTGAGGAACCACATCCGCTGCTGGGCGAAGGACAGGGGGACGCGCTCGGGGCGCTCCCGGCGCGCCAGCACCACGCCCGCCGACGCCCCCGCCGTGTCGACGAGCCGCGCGACACCGGCCACGGTCGGCTCGGCGAACACCTCACGGACCCCGACCGACGCCTCCAGCACCGAGCGGACACGGGCGATCAGCCGCATCACCTTCAGCGAATCACCACCGAGTTCGAAGAAGCTCTCCTCGGCGCCGACCTGCTCCAGGTCCAGCACCTCGGCGAACAGGGCGGCCAGCGCCTCCTCGGTCGGGGTCGACGGGGCACGGCCACCGTCCGCCGCGCGCTCGGGCTCGGGCAGCGCGGCACGGTCGATCTTGCCGTTGACGGTCAGCGGCAGGGCGTCGAGCAGCACGATGGCGGACGGCACCATGTAGTCCGGCAGCCGGCCGGCGGCGAACTCCCGTACCGCGTCCGCCCGCGGCTCCCGCCCGGCGACCGGCAGTACGTAGCCGATCAGCCGTTCGTCGCGTACGACCGCGATGGCCGTCTTCACCTCCGGGTGGGCGGCCAACGCGGCCTCCACCTCCCCGAGTTCGACCCGGAAGCCACGGATCTTCACCTGCTCGTCGGCACGGCCCACGAACTCCAGTCGCCCGTCCGCCATCCAGCGGGCCAGGTCACCCGTGCGGTACATCCGGCCACCGTCCGCGTCGAACGGGCAGGCCACGAACCGCTCCGCCGTCAGGTCCGGGCGTCCGATGTAACCGCGGGCCAGTCCGTCACCGGCGATGTACAGCTCGCCGGGCACCCCTACCGGCACCGGCCGCAGATAGGCGTCCAGGACATGGGTCCGGACGTTCTCCAGGGGGCGCCCGATGGGCGGCGGCGCGTCCTCGGCGGTGAGGCCCTTCGGCAGCAACGTCGCCGTGGTGATGACGGTCGCCTCGGTCGGACCGTAGGTGTTCCACACCCTGGACCGCGCCCGCCACTTGGCGGCCAGACCGGCCTCCAGCCGCTCGGCACCCAGCACCCAGTTGCCGATCCCGGCGACCGCCTCCGGCTCCAGCACCCCGAGCAGCGACGGGACGACGCTCGCGACCTCGACCCCGCAGGCCTCCACCAGGGCGGCGAGCGCAGCGGTGTCCAGCCGCTCCTCGGCCGACGCGATGGCCAACGTACCGCCGGCGGCGAGCGTCACCGCGACGTCCAGGACCGAGGCGTCGAAGCTGAACGACGCGAACTGCAACGCCGTCACGCCCGGCTCGACGCCGAGCACCGGGCGCATGGCGGTGGCCAGGTTCGCCACGGGGCCGTGCGCCACGGCCACACCCTTCGGACGGCCCGTCGACCCCGACGTATAGATGACGTAGGCCAGTTGGCCGGCACCGACATCCGGCAAGTCACCGGAACCGCCCGCGAGTTCATCGAGGCGGACGGTGGCGATGCCCTCGGACAGCCGGCCGGCGGTCTCGTCCGAGACCAGCACGAGCTGTGCCGCGCTGTCGGTCACCATGTAGGCCAGCCGGTCGGAGGGATACTCCGGGTCCAGCGGGACGTACGCCCCACCGGCCTTCCACACCGCCAGCATCGCCACGACCATCTCGGCGCCACGCGGCAGGCACAGCCCCACCCGGGACTCCGCGCCCACACCCCGCGCCACCAGCCCACGCGCCAGCGCGTCCGACCGCGCCTCCACCTCGGCGTACGTCAGCGACCGGTCGAGGGTGCGCAGTGCCACCGCCGTCGGCGTCAGCGCGGCCCACTCGCGGAACCGTTCCACGACCGTGGTGACGTCGTCCGCGTCGCGAGCCGTGGCGTTCCACTCCGCCACGACCGTGGTCCGCTCGGCCTCGTCCAGCACCTCCACGGCACTCAGCCGCAGCTCCGGATCGGCCGCGACCTGCTCCAGCACCCGCTCCAGCCGCCCGGCCAGCGCACGGACCGTCGCCTCGTCGAACAGATCGGCCGCGAACAGGATGCCGCCGCGCATGCCCTCCGGCTCGCCCTCGGCGGTGTGGAACTCGTTCAGCGCCACCGACAGGTCGAACCGTGCGGCCGGGTCGGACGCGGGCGGTATCTCCTCGACCGCCAGCCCCTGAAGATCCCACTGCGCCTTCGGCACGTTCTGAAGCGCCAGCATCACCTGGAACAGCGGGTTGCGGGCCGCGGAACGCGCCACACCCAGCTCGTCGACGAGCCGTTCGAACGGCACGTCTTGGTGCGCGTACGCCGAGAGATCGGTCTCCCTGATACGCGCCAGGAGATCCCCGAAGGTGGGGTCGCCAGAGGCGTCGGAGCGGAGGACGAGCGTGTTGACGAAGAACCCGGCCAGATCCTCCAGCTGCACATCGGACCGGCCCGCGACCGGCGTACCGACGCAGACGTCCTCCCCGGCCCCCATCCGGGCCAGCAGCACCACCAGCGCGGCATGCACGACCATGAACATCGTCGCCCCGCCCTGCGCGGCCAGCTCCGTCAGCCGGGCATGCGTCTCCGCATCCACCCCGACCGGCACCGACCCACTGCGGATCGACGGCGCCGCCGGACGCGGCCGGTCGAACGGCAGCACCGTCTCCTGCGGCGCCCCTTCCAGCACCCCCCGCCAGTACTCGATCTGCGCCGACCCCGCACCGGCCCCGTCGTCGTCCAAGTCGCCCAGCACCTCCCGCTGCCACAGCGCGTAATCCGCGTACTGCACGGGGAGCGGCTCCCACTCCGGGGCCGCCCCGACAAGACGGGCGCGATAGGCGCCCTGAAGGTCGCGGGCGAGTACGCCCATCGACCAGGCGTCGGTCGCGATGTGATGCGCGACCAGCAGCAGGACCCACTCCGTGTCGGAGACCTTCAGCAGAGTGGTCCGCCACGGCAGATCACCCCGGACGTCGAAGCCACGCTCGGCCTCCTCCTGCATGAGCGCCCGCCACTGCTCGCCGGCCTCGACGACCTGGAGCTGGGGGCGGCCTTCGGCGCCCTCACGGATCTCCTGGTACGGCACACCCTCGACGTCCGGGAAGACGGTACGG
>NZ_JADDXU010000020.1 GCF_015163075.1 Streptomyces justiciae | reverse complement strand
GCCCACCCCACGGAAGCTCCTCCGGCGGCCTGACCTGCCGGCAGCAGAGCACAGCCGGATCCCCCGCCCACCCCCCGCCGATGACGCTCCGCAGAAGCCCGCGCCCCCAACCAAGGACACCCCCGCTGAACCGGCACCACCCGCCAACGACACCCCGGCACCCGCCTCACCGAGCACCCCGGCGCCCGACCCCGCGTCTGATCCCGGCCCCGCACCGGACCCCACGCCCCCATCAAGCCCGACGCCCAACCCAGAGGACCCCGCACCCACGCCCCCGACTCCCGTGAATCCCACGCCCGTTGAGGACCCCGCCCCGGTCAACCCCCCGGCGTCCACCCCGACCCCGGCCACGCCACCGCCCACCACGACAACGCCCGAGCCCACCACCCCCCCGGCCACAGCAGACCCGGCGCCCGACCCCGCGCCGAACGCCCCCGAGCCCACCCCCGGAGACAACTGCTCGGCCCCAGAAGGCCCTGACTCACCCGTCCAGGACTGAGCGACCCGGCGTCAAAGGCAGACCACAACACCTCGGGCGCCGAGTTCCTGGAGTTCCTGGCCTCGGCGCCCGTATCCGTACCCCTACCAGCGCCTGCAACAGCACCGACCCCGGACGCGTACCCGCACCGGTACCAACACCCGCGCCGGCACCTGTACCGCGCCTAAGCCCAGCCCCGGCCCCCGCCCGCCTCAGCCGACCTCGTTCTCCGCCACCGCCTGCCCATGCACGACCACATCCCCGCCGTAGAACATCCCCGTGAACACCGGCGAGTACGTCAACTGCACCTCGACCTCGACCTGTTCCGCGTCCGCCGCCACGCAGTGCGTCGCGGCGATGTCCGCGCCGGACATGTTCATCTCGCGGGCGAACGCCTTCACGCGGGCGTCGCAGTTGCCGAAGTTGATCGGGGCGGGGCCGTTCTCGTCGTCGTAGAGGGATTCGAGGTCGATGTCCTGGGCGGCGTAACGGGCGGCCTGTTCGGCGATGTCGGCGGCGCGTTCGCGTTTGCTGATGGACAGGCCGCCGTCGATCACGAAGGCCGAGAGGGAGAGGAAGACCAGCGCGAAGATGATGACCGCGCCGGCGCCCGAGCCGCGGTCGTCCATCGCGGCCCGGCGGGCGGACAGCCAGCCTGCGACACGGTTCCGCACGCCGTTCACACCGTTCTCCGGAAGGGGTCGAGGGGGGAGCTGAAGCTCGCCGTCAGGGTGGTCGGGACGTCGAGGCCGAGCATGGCCAACCCGCGTACCTGGCAGCTCACTTCGACCGTGAAGAACGTCGCCGCCTCGAAACCGGCGCTCGTCTGGTTCACCGTCACCGGGCCCGAGCAGACATCCGCGAGGTCCGCCTCCGCCGCCTTGCGGGCCTCGGACATCGCCGTCGCGTGGTCCTTCTGGATCGACCCGGCACGCGCCGCGTCCCGCGCGGCACTGTCGATCGCGCCGCGACCGTCCACGAGTTGGCCGAAGGCGACCAGCACCAGGATGAACAGGATCATCACGGGGGCGAGGATCACGACCTCGACCGTGGACAGACCCCGGTCGCGTTCATCGCTGCGGAACCGGCGGGCCACCCCGCGCAGAGAGGACTTCATCTTCTAGTTCCCGTCCTCCTGGACGAACCTCTCCACCGGCCCCTGCGACTGCGCGTGCACCGTCAGGTCCAGGCCCGGAAAGACCGTCGGCACCTTCGCCGTGATCTCCACGCCCACCGTGTTCTGCTCGGGCTGGAGCATCGTCACGCGCGGCGACAGCACCAGCTGCGGGCCGAGTTGGCTGATGTAGCTGTCGACGACGTCCTGCGCCTCCCCGCGCCAGCCGCCCGGCTGGGCGTCGGCCGTGGCGCGGGCCTTGCGGGCGCCCGCCTGGGCCGCCGCCTGGGCGACGTGGTCGGCGAAGAAGTACAGCGCGAACTGGACCGTCGCGAAGATCATGAAGAACAGGACCGGGGTGAGCAGCACGAACTCGATCGCGGTCATGCCGGAGTCGCCGCGGGCGGACGCCTCTTCCCGAGCCGTCCGCACCCTGCGGCGCACCCATCTGCCCACGCCCACGCCCCAGCCCACGCGCAACCCCGTCAACTCGACCCTGTCTTCAGTGAGATCAGCAGGTCTTGCCCGCGTCGGCACCCTTGATGCAGTCGCCGACCTTGTTGGCACCCTCGCTCAGGGCGGCGTTGATGATCGCGGCGACGACGCCGACGATCGCCACGACGACCGCGGAGATGATGACCCACTCGACCGCGGAGGCACCGCGGTCCAGCTCGCCGGAGCGGGCGCGCTCGACGCGCGCGGTCAGGAAGGTGACCAGGAAGTCCACCGCCGGGATCCCGGTGCTGAAGTTCCGTCCGTTCATGATGTGTTGTCCTCTCGGTACAGCGGTTGGCAGCAGTTGTGGAGACGGCCCAAGGGGCTTCAGGGGCTTCAGGAGACCTGGAAGACCCGCATGGCCGCCGGGAAGATCAGGAACACCAGGAATCCGGCGCACAGCAGCAGCTGGGCCACGAGCATCGACTGCGACTTCTCGCCCGCGCTGCCCTCGATCTCGGCGAGTTCGCGGTGCCGCATGGTCTCGGCGCGGGAGGCGAGGGACTCACGGACCTTCGCGCCGTCGTCCGCCACCAGGGCGAGCGAGGCGGACAGGTCCTTGAGCTCCTCCACGCCCAGCTCCTCACCGAGCGCGCCCAACGCCTGCCACTGGCTGATGCCGGTGATACGGGCGTCGGCGAGGGCGTTGCGGATGCGCTGGGTGGCCCAGCCGTCGGAGACCTCGGCGGCCGCCATCAGGGCCTCCGGGAGGCCGCGGCCGCCGGCGAGGCTCATCGACACCAGGTCCAGGTACGCCCCGATGACGCGCCGCAGGTCACGACGCTTCTCGGCGGCGTCCCGTCGTACCTCCAGGTCGGGCAGGAAGAAGAAGATGGCGCCGAACGTCAGCGCCAGCCAGATCGGGATGATCGGGCTGCTGCCCAGGCTCAGCGTCCATGCCACCGCGAACAGGAACGGGCCGAAGAACAGGCCCGCGACCCCCAGCAGCACCTTCGTGGCGAGGAACTTCTCCCAGCTGCGGTCCAGGACGGCGAGGTCCGCGCGCAGCGACCGCTGCTCCCAGCCCTGCTGCAGATAGAACTCGGCGACGCGCGCGCCGACATCGGCCCGGATGCTGCCGATCCTGCCCTGGTCGGAGGAGGTCCGGGACGACTCGTACGCCGCCCCGCGCGCCCGCATCGCGTCGATCCGCGCCACCTGCGCGATCGCGCTCCGCTTCGACGGCATCAGGGCGCGGACGAGGACGTAGAGGCCCAGGCCGATGACGGCGCCGACGACTACCGGCATGGTCAGGTTCATCGACGTACCCCCTCTTCCTGCTGGAGCGTCTGGGGCGACTGGGACGACGGGTTGCGCGGCCGGACGAACTGGACCGACGACTCGTCCTTGATCAGGAAGCGTTCGGGAGTCTCGATGGTCGACAGCTTGCGCAGCCACCAGAAGCCGAGCGCGAACAGGCCGCATACACAGGCGAGTACGAGCTGGCCGACGGCCGTGCCGTACGGCTCCACGAAGTCGCGGTTGAAGATGGACAGCCCCAGCACGAAGGCGATCGAGACGGCGACGACGATCTGCACCGAGCGGCGCGTCGAGGAGCGCTGGGCCATCACGCGCTGCCGCATGTCGACCTCTTCACGGGCCGACTTGGCGAGCGCGCCGAGCACCTGCCGCAGACCGGGGCCGCGGAGGCGGGCGTTGAGGATGAGGGCCGCGACGATGATGTCGGCGGACGCGTCGTCGATCTCGTCGGCGAGGTGCTGGAGCGCGTCGGGCAGCGGGGTGCGGGCGCGCAGGCGGTCGACCAGGGCGTCCAGGTGCGGACGCAGCACCGGGGCCGCGGCTCGCGCGGACGCCGGGATCGCCTGCTCCAGGCCGACCGCGCCGGCGATGGTGTCGCGCAGGGACTCCGTCCAGGAGGCCAGCGCCTCCACGCGGCGCATCGCGGCCCGCTCCTCCGCGGCGCCGCCGAACAGCCGGTCCCAGAAGAAGACGAGTACACCAGCCGCGATGCCCGCGACGGCCCAGCGGGTGAGCAGGAGGACGACGAGTCCGACGATGGCGGCGAGCGAGCCGCGCTGCCCGGCGAACCGGATCAGCTCGCTCGCCCGCTCGGCGGCCTTCTGCTTCTCGTGCTCGGGCTTGGCCGGCAGACCGCGTACGGCGACCAGGAACAGCGCGAGCCCGCCGCCGACGGCGACACCGCAGGCCAGTGAGTAGAGGACGGTGGTGGAGAAGAGCCCGCCCATGGAGCCGAGCGAGTCCAACGCCGCGAGATTCACCGCGTTCCCTGCATTCGCTGCATGCCCTGCATCCGCCGCGTTCGCTGCATTCACTGCGAGATTCATGATTACCCCCACGTCCCCGTGGGCCGGTAGCCCTGGGCGATCAGGTCGTCCACGCAGGCGATGGGCGCGTGCGGCACGATCCGGCCGTCGTGCGCCTCGGCGAACACCTCGCTGGACAGCACCCGGCCGTCCACGCCGTTGACCTCGCGGACCGAGGTGACCATGCGCTGGAGGCGGCCGCCCGTCTGGTAGTTGTTGCGCCGCTGGATGAAGACGACGAAGTTCACGGCGCCCGCGATGAGCATCTGGCTGGCCTCGATGGGCAGTCGCTCGGACGCCTGGAGCGCGTACGTGGAAATACGGTTGAAGACCTCGTGCGAGCTGTTGGCGTGGATCGTGGAGAGCGAGCCGTCGTTGCCCTGCGACATCGCGTTGAGCATGGTCACGATCTCGTCGCCGAGCACCTCACCGACGATGACACGGGAGGGGTTCATACGGAGCGAACGGCGGACCAGCTCGGCCATCGAAATCATGCCCTGGCCCTCGGAGTTGGGCAGGCGTTCCTCGAAGGCGACGACGTTGGGGTGCAGGTCGGGGAAGGTGTCGAGGCCGAGCTCCAGCGCGCGCTCGACGGTGATGAGGCGCTCGTGCGGCGGGATCTCGTTGGCGAGCGCACGCAGTAGCGTCGTCTTGCCGGCGTTGGTCGCGCCCGCGATCATGATGTTCTTGCGGGCGCGGACGGCGCAGGCAAGGAAGTGGGCGACCTCGGGGCTGAGCGTGCCGTTCCCGACGAGGTCGGAGATGAAGACCTTGCCCATACGCGCACGACGGATGGAGAGGGCCGGGCGCCGGGTGACGTCCATGACCGCCGACAGACGCGAACCGTCCGGGAGGCGGAGGTCGAGCTGCGGGTTGGCGGAGTCGAAGGGACGGGACGACAGACCCGAGTACGCGCCGAGCACCTGGATCAGCTCGATGAGCTCCTCGTCGGACTCGGCGACCGGGTCGCCCTTGACCTCGCGGCCGTCGGAGTAGCCGACGAAGACCTGGTCGTACCCGTTGATGTCGATGTTCTCGACATCCGGGTTGTCGAGGAGGGGCTGGAGCCGCCCGACGCCGAACAGCGCGGCGTGCACTGCGGCGGCGTACTGCTCCTCGGTCTCCGCGTCGAGCGGGGTGCGCCCGGCGTTGATCTCGGCGCGGGCGTAGTCCTCGAGGATCTGGGCTATGACCGCGCGGGCGTAGTGCCGTTCGTCCTCGCCCGACATCGGCGTGACACCGGCGACCTGGTCCTGACGCCGCTGCTCGGCGATCCGGTCACCGGCGTCCTGCCGGAACCGCTTGACCAGTTGATGGTCGACAGCGGTCATCGCCCGGCCTCCGCATGGCCGTTCATCTGGCCGAGCGGCTGACCGTGCTGGGCCTGGGTGGGTACGGACCAGGCGGCGCCGTACTGCTGGTACAGGTCGGCGGTGACCTTGCGGGCGGAGCGGATGAGCAGCGACTTGTCGAGGCGCCCGCGCTTGCGGCCGGCCAACTGGTCGGCGCCGGCGGGGTCGTCGGCGATGGTGCCGACGACCCGGGCGCCGGTCTGGGCGTGCACGAGCATGTCGTTGACCTGGCCCGCGATCTTCGCCGCGTTGTTGGTGTCCGCGACGAGGACGACCCCGATCATCGGGTTGCCCATGGTCGCGACGCCACGCTGACCGCCGTGCAGCTTGTTGCCGAGGGCGGCGGCACGGTCGCGGACGCGCGCGATGGCCTCCGGCTCGGTACGGGAGATGAGCAGCACGAGGGAGGCGTGCGGGAAGAGGTCTACGACGGGAGTGTCGCCGGCGATGCGGCCGCAGTCGGCGATGACGTCGGCGGCGGCGTGCGGGGACTCGGCGAGGGAGGCGAAGGAGTGGCCGAGGGTCGGCCAGAGCCCGGCGAGACCGGCGGCCTGCTCGGCGTTGCCGAGCCCGACGAGGACTTCGAGCCCGCCGCTCAACGGCTGGACGTGGTCCCAGAGTTGGTCGGGCACGAGGCCGCGGCGCGCGGTGGCGGCGATGGACAGCATGCCGGTGTTCGGGTTGAGGGGGCCTCCGTGCGCGGCGGCACTGCGGTACACGAGGTCGCCGCCCGCCGGGTCGGTCTCGGCGAGCAGGACACGCCGCGGCCAGACCGCCGCGAGGGCGACGGCCGCGGTGGTGACGCCGGGGGAACCCTTGTCGGCGGCGAGAGCGATGAGCGCCATGGGTGGGGCCGCCTTCTAGTTGCCGGAGACGTGCACGACGGCGACCGCGCCGGCGGAGGCCGCCTTGGCCACGGCGGCGGCGTCGGACTGGTCGACGAGGAGCGTGAGCGAGAGGTTGCCGGTGCTCACGGTGGCGTCGTCGTCCGCAGCCACGGTGTTGACCTTCGCGCTGTCCACGATGAGCCCGCCGGACGAGGCCGCGGACGAGGACGAGCTGTTGTTGTCCGAGTTCGAGTTGGAGCTGGAGGAGCCGCTGTCCACGTTGTAGACGGCGACGGTGTCACCCGCCTTGATGTCCGACGGGTACTGGCCCTCCTTGAGGGCGACGCCGACGGCGGCCTTGCCGGCCGGGAGGCTCTCGCCCTTGGCGAACATGTCGCCGATGACGACGGTGCCCGCGTAGATCGTCGACTTGGCCTTGTACGTCTTGAGGGCGTCCAGCTGGGACCACTCGACGTAGTTGATGCTGTCGTCCTTGGCGACCAGCACGGACGTCGCGTTGCTGGTGTTGACCGATTCGCCGGCCGGGATCTCCTTCGTCACCTTGACGACCTCGACCCGGTCACCGGCCTGCAACACCAGCATGGTCGCGCCGAGCGCCCCCACCAGAATCAGCAGCACCGCCAACGCGGCCAACGCCGGTTTGCGCTCGCGAGGCGGCGTGGGAAGCCGGTCACCGACCGACGGCTGAGCCGGAGCGGCGGAACGACCCTGACCCGCCCCCGTACGCTCTTGGATCTTCACGCAACCGCTCCCCGTACACCCAAGAAAAAGTCTGCCAAATAAGCTGGAAATTAGGACACTTCACCCAGGTCCACTCGACTTGTGCGAATAGCCATCGCTGGGGTGAGTGTCAAGCCATGGCACCGTATCAGCCGCACATAAGCCCCTCAAGGCGCGTTCGAGGTCACGCATCTCACCCCGCATCCTGTTATCCATCTGCAACTTCAGGCGCGTGGTGCCCAGTTATCCGGCTGCCCGAAAGGGCTTGTCAGCTGTGCGCGAGCGAACCGTGGACTCCTACCCCGTCCCGCCCGTAACGCGACGTTCGTCACCACCCGCCCATGAGGCCTGCACGATTCACTCACGAAGGCCACGGGGCGCCATGCCATGATCTTTGCTCGGTTTCACGGACACGGGGGCGATGAGGCGATGACGGACGCAGGCCCGGATCTTCTTCCGATCGGCGGGACGGCGCTCGCGTCCGACCCACGGGTCCTGGCGGCGGCCCGGGCGATCGGCGCCCGCACCGGCGTCGACTACACGAACGACGCGGTGGTTACGGCGCTGCTGGCGGAGCGGCGTAGGGCGGCGCACAAGGCCCAGCACAGGCCGTTGGCGTGGGTGAGCGGCCTGCTGATAGCGGCGGCCGTGGTCTGGGGCATGGTGTTCCTGCAGATACCGTCGCTGGATCGCAGAGCGGCGCTGGCGGCGGGCCCGCTCCTGGTGGTGGCCATCGCCATGTACGTCCATGTCCACAAGGGCTGGAAGCGCGAGCTGATGCATCCCGCACTCGCCGGTTACCGCGAGCTGCTGGGGGTGGCCATGGCGCACGGCCTGCCGTTGGCACATGTGCCGCCGTGGTTGGAGGGGCGCCCGTCCTACGACACGACCACCACGAACGCGGCGGGGAGCAGGAAGGGCGCGACGCCGATCCCGTCGTACCCGAAGGTGGATACGGCCGCGTACCCGAAGGCGGATACGGCCGCCCCGTCAGCTCCGACCCCCCACTCGCCGGTGCCAATCCCCCCGAAGCCCCCCGCCGTCGACGAGTACGAGCGCGTCGCCGACGCCGGCGGCTGGCACGACGAGGCGGGCTGTCTGCTGATCATCGCGGGCGCGGTCGGTGCGGGGTGGGCCTGGTCGGAGACCGAGCCGATCGGGTACGGCGCACTCGCTCTGATCCCCCTCGCGATCATCGTGTGGCTCGCCGGCCGCAACCAGGGCAGCAAGAAGGCCCGGCTGCGGGCGGAGGCGACGGAGTACGTCAAGGCGATCGCGGCGGCGCAGGCGGCGGGGGCGCAGGTGCCCGAACTCTCGCCGCAGCTGAAGAAGTTGCTGCACGGAACATACGTCCCGTAAGCACACGGAAGACCCATCCGAAGACCGAGGAGTCCCCCCATGAAGCGCGCCGCACCGGCCGCCCTCTCCCTCATCTCCGTACTGTCCCTCGCCGCACTGACGGCGTGCGGCGGAGCAGAACAGGGCTCGGACGCGAAGACGACCGACCAGGCGAAGGCCACGGCCTCGTCCTCGGCCTCGGCATCCGCTTCCGCCACGAAGCCCGCCGCGGACCCGGCGAAGGAACTGGCGAAGCTGCTCGTCACGAAGGTCAAGTCCGACGACAACGACTACAGCGTCCATGAACCGGCCTCGGGCGACGCCATGGCCACGAGCCAGAAACAGTTGACGCTCGACAAGAAGGTCTGCGCCCCGATGGCGTATGCGACGAACTACCTCCCCCTCGGTGACCCCGAGGCGTCACTGGTCCGCATCGCCGACAACGGCAGGACCGTCTACACCTACATCACCCTCGCGAGCTACTCGGCGGGCAAGGCCGAGGCGGCGATGAAGGGCCTGGCCGAGGCGGCTTCCGCCTGCACGTCGGGCTACACCGCGAAGTCCGCCAAGGCCTCCACCACCTACTCCTCGGTGAAGAAGGAGGCGGCTCCGGCGGCCACGGGCGCGGACGAGTCGATCGCCACCGTCTCGACGGTCCCGTACAAGGGCACCCAGACGATGCGCACCCAGACGTTCCGCTTCGGCGACACGATCGTCAACTACTTCTCGATCGACAGCGGCGGCTTCATCAACGGCCGCTCGTCCGAGGCCACGGTCCCGGCGGATGTGGTCAAGGCGCAGAACGCGAAACTCGGTTAGAACTCCTCGCGGCCGAGGGCGTGCCGCAGATAGGCCACCAGGTTTCCGGCCACAAAGCTGCGGGAGTCGGTCTCGTGGTCCCACACGAACACGTCGTGGTCCCGCTCCGGCACCCGCACGAAGGCGAACTGGTCACCCCCGCCGTCGTCCCCGAAGAACATCAACGGCTCGAACGGCATGTACAGCGAACGGAATTCGGGCGTACGGCGAAAGGCGAGGTTGTCGTCGAGGATGCGCGCCGCCGACCAAACGACATCCTCACCGGTCTGCCCCACTACCCCGTCGCACTCCAGCAGCAGCGCCCGCAGATCGGGCGGCAACCGCTGCCCGAGGCCGGCCTCGGCACGGTCGAGCGCGACGGGGTCGGCAGGGGAGGCCGCCTGCACCTCCGGGTACTCCGTGAGAATCTCCCGCCACATCTCGAATGCTCCTCACCGGCCGGCGATGTCCGTGCTCGTCACTACTCTGCCTCCATGATCGCCTCGACCGACGACACTCACCGCGCCTTCCCGCCCGCCCTGGCCTCCATTTCCCGGACCGAGTTCGACTACGACGACGGCGACGGCATCGACTTCGAGCCGTACGACGCCTTCCTCACCGCCGACGACACCACGGCCTGGCTCCGCCAGTGGACCGGCAACCACGAACTCGACTGCGCCGCGTACCGGTTCTTCGGGCAGGACGGCACCGGCGGCAGGGCGGCGCTGTGGTGCGTTCGCGAGGGACATGGACTCACCGATCAGCCGGTCGTGTTCCTGGGCTCGGAAGGCGAGAGCGGCGTGGTCGCCGGGAACCTGTCGGACTTTCTGTGGGTACTGGCCGACGGCTTCGGCCCGTTGGAGGCGACGCTGTTCCCCACTCGCGCCCCTCGCTCGAACACCCATCTCACGGCCCTCGCCCACCGCCACGCCACGACCCGGCGCCGCTCGGCCCACGCGATCTTCGCCGCGGCTCGGGCCGAGTTCCCGACGTTCGACGAGGACATGGAGCAACTCTGCCGCTGAGTCACAGGCGTTGCCTCACCGTCGTTGCCGCCCCCGCAGGTTTCGCACTAGCGAACCACCCCAGTAGAGTGCCGCGCGTGAAAACAGGCGGGGAGCGGGGGAACTCGGCGATGCGGGCGGCAACGAAGAAGACGGACGGAACCACCGGAACGAGACTCCTGGCGATCCTCGCCTTCCTGATCACGCTCTTCGCGACCGGCACGCCGTCAGCACAGGCAACCAGCCCCTCCCCCAACACCCAGGCCGCCTACCTGGCGGAGCAACTCCGCACGAACCCGGTCTACGTCACCGACCAACTCCCCCGCGAGATCCCGAAGTCCACGACCCCGGCCTTCACCAAGCTCGCGAAGCGCACCGGCGTCCCGACCTACGTCCTGGTCCTCCCCGTGGAGGCCGCCGACGGCGAGGCCCTGCTCGGCACGGTCCACGATCGCCTCGGCAAGGACGGCCTGTACGTCCTGATCGACGACTCGTCGGTCACGGACGCCACGGCGTACGGCGTGACCGCCCCCGCCGACGACGCGTTGACGACCGCCCAGTACGAACTCCCCTTCGACGCAGGCCCGTTGCGCAACTTCGAGCGCTTCGTCGACGTCGTCGCGGAAGGCGCGGCAAAGGCGGCCACCCGAGCCCAGGCAGCTCGCGACAAGTACGACGCCGAAGGCGAACCGGCCGAGATGTACATCGGCCCGAGCGACCGCGACAACCAGTCGTTCCTCACCGGCATGGCGATCACGGGCGTACCGCTGGCGATGCTGCTCCTGATTCCCTACGTACGACGCTGGTGGCGCCGTAGGCCGGGAGCTCCCGTGTCCCTCAACAAGCGGTCCCAGCCAGGGCGTTGGCGCCGCTACCTGCTACCGGCCGCAGCCGTCGCCACCGCTGCCGTAATCGCAGCGACCGCCCCCCAAGTCTTCGACCAGACGACGTCGAGCGCGTCCCCGCGCCCCCGGGCGATCGACCTGAACGCCCGTATCGACCGGGTGGCCGAGGCCCTGTCCCAGGACCCGGTCTACCAGGACCCGGAGAGCCCCCGAGCCCTGGACAAGACGCAACTGGCCCAACTCCACACCCTCATAGAGAAGTTCCGGTCCTCGGCGGCCGGCGGCCAGGTCTTCATGGCCCTCGTCCCGCAGCTGTACGAGGACGAGTCCGGCAGCGACGAGGAGTACTTCGCGCACGCCGTCCACGACAAGCTGGGCAAGGACGGCGTGTACATCGTCGCCGACCCGCTGGACGGCTACATCAACGTCTTCGACCACGGCCTGGGCCTGGACACGTACGACCTCCTCAACGCCCTCCCCGAGTCCGTGGTCTACGGCGACGAGAAGTCGAACGACGCCGACGACCACCTCCTGGGCGAGCGCCTCACCAAGGTCATGACCGCCCTCGACAAGACGGAGCGCACGGAGGACCTGACGACGTCCGACGACGACGAGGCGTACCCGTTCACGGACCCGATCACCGAGGACGAGCTCAACCCCCTTTTCTACGGCGACTTCTGGCCGGGCCTGACCATCGGCGCGCTCGCAGCGGGCGCGCTGTTCGCGCTGGTGGCGGCGGCGCTGGGCATCGCCCGCAAGCCACTCCTGCGCCGCCACCCGAAACCACTCCAGACCTCGACCCTCCCCACCACGTCACCGGCGATGCCGACGAAGCCGTACCTGCGCGACACGGCCCGCACCGAACTCCAGGCGATGGCACGCGAATACGGCACCGGCGAAGGGGCCGACACCCGCGCCCGAAACCGCTACGAAGCAACAATGCTCCTGACAGCGGACAGTGGAGGCGTGGACGACGACCTGTCCCCCTCCACCCTCACCGCGCTGATCATCCTGGCCCGAGCGACCCGCGCGGCCCTCGCCGGCGACGACAGCACCCTGTGCTGCGGCGTGAACCCGTTGCACGGCCCGGCGAAGACCAGCCGCCACGTCCGCACGTCCAGCGTGGAGACCCGAAGGCGGATGCTCCCGGTGTGCGAGATCTGCCTCGACGACCCCCACAAGATCCCGGCCCGCCTGCTGAAGCTGCCGCCCAACGGACGCCCGTACTACGAGGACGAGTTGTTGTCGGCGGTCCCGGACGGTTTCACGAAGCTGGGCCGGAAGGTACGGGAGGCGGCACATGCGCAGTAGGAACACGGCCCGCACCCTGGCAGCCGCAGCCGCCCTGCTGGCGGCGCTACTCTCGACCACCCCCACCGCGGCAGCCGAGTCCCCCGGCGAACACATCGCGAACGCCCTGCACGACTCACCGGTCTACGTGGCCGACGCCTACAAGGACGCCGTACCCCCCACTCGCCAACGCCAGTTGGTGAACCAGATCACCGCAACCGGCCTCCCCATCAAGGTCGTCCTGACCCCCCTCACGAAGGGCGACGACTTCGACGGCGAGGCGAACACGCTGGCGTCGGTCGTCCACGACCGCCTGGGCCTCCGCAAGTTCATCCTCATCACCACGGACGGCGACTTCACCAACTCCCTCAACGGCTACGAATGGCCCTCCGACACCCACCAGACCCACGACGCCGTAGCCGCGGCCGGCTTCCTGGACGAGACACGGGACGCGGGCTTGGCGGACCTGACGTCGAAGGCGGTGGCGCTGGTGGCGGAGGGGAACGGGACGAGGGTGTACGAGGAGGCGATGCAGGACTTGGGAGACCCACCTCCGGCATCCTCGCCCGCCCCCAAGCAGGGTGCCCACAGCACGACTTGGACATGGCCACTGCTGACGATCCCGCTGCTAGCGCTGCTGACACTGGGAGCCCTGCTCCTCGCACGAAGGCGTAGCAGTCGTAGTAGTCGTAGTGGTAGTAGCAGGACACCGAACCCACGGCCACCCTCCCCCTTCTCGTACCCCCAGGCGGTGTTCGCCGCAGCCCGCACGGCGGACGAGTCGGCGCTACGACGCCGGGCGGGGCAGGAGGTCATCGCCCTGGGCGAAAGCGCCCAGGCAGCGAACGCGGCTAACACCCCGTCCCTGGGGCGGGCGTTGGACGCCTACGCCGCCGCGGCGAAGGTCCTGGACGCGGCCCAGGACATCCCGGACCTGGCGGGCGTACTGGCATTGGTGACCGAGGGCAGAGACGCCCTGACCAACACCCCCCACCCTCTCCCCCTCTGCTTCTTCAACCCCCTACACGGCCGAGCAACCAACCGCACAACCTGGCGCCCTCTCGGCCGCACAGCCCGCGCACAGATCGCCACATGCCCCACCTGCACCACCGCCCTCCGCCATCACCGCGCCCCGGAGACCCTCACGGACGCGGACGGGATGCCGTACTTCGAGGCGCCGCACGAGCAAAGCGTGTGGGCGGCGACGGGGTACGGGTCGCTACTGCGGGGCGGGGATTCACTGACGGAGAGGGTGACTCGGGGCGACTTCACGCGCACCCAGGGCGGGCGCTTCGACCCACGTTGACCTCGACCTGCAGGCCCGGCCCCGGCGCCCACCGCCCCATTTGCTCCCGACTCCTCTCCTCAGAATTCATGTCTCACGAGAAGTGCACCCTTGAAGCCCCACCGTTTGCCCATTGCCGCTGCGCTCGCGGCCGCTGCGTCCCTGCTCCTCACCGCCTGCGGCAACGGGAACAGCGAAACCTCCGGACCAGCCCAGGGAGCAGAGCCACCTAAGAAGTCGGCAACGCGTGCGGTAGAACCCTCTGAAGACAGGCCAGACGGCGTGGACATCTCTCTCCCTGAGGGCATCAACCTGGTCTTCGACTGGACCAGGCCGAAGGACAGGAACGAGGCGGCGGCGATGGACGGCGCCGCGAACTTCCTCCGAGCCATCTATCGGGGCGTCGACAAGGGAACGCCTGAGGACGCGGCTGTCACCACGTACGCCACTGGCGGCGGCCTGAAGTACGCGACCACGCAGATCAACGCCTATATCGACGGCGGCTGGACCGTCACCGGCACCCGGCGCCACTACGACGCCACCACGCGATCCAGCTCGAACGGTGAGTCGGTGGAGGTGGCGTTCTGCTCGGACTCGACCAAGTTCTACGGCAAGGAGACCAAGACGGGGAAGGTCCTCAAGACCGAGCCCAGCATCAAGGACTTCGACGACTACAAGATCATCATGGTCAAGTTCCCCACCGGAACGGATCTGTGGCAGGCATCCAAGGTGTACGTCGAGACGGAATCGGCGAGGTGCCGGTGACCTGACGCCGAGGGCTCGGACGCAGCTCGCCAACGCGTCCAGGGCTGTCGCCCGTTCGGGCACGATCAGGACACAGCTCACATCCATAGACGCCCCATATAGACGGGATTGCCCCTATTCGCAGGGAACTTCGCTCTGGCGAAAGCGGGAACCTCACCGATAGCGTCAGACCTCTTGACTGAACTTATTTCTCACGGGGAGTTCACTGTGAAGCGCCGCACTTTGCCCGTTGCCGCCGCGCTGGTGGCGACGGCCTCACTGCTGTTGACGGCCTGCGGCAGCGGGGACGACGGCTCGAAGGGCAACGACAAGATCGCCGGCGCGGACCAGGGGTCGGAGACGCCGAGCGCGTCGGCGTCGGCCTCCGGAGCACCGGCGGAGGACAAGCCGGACGGCGTGGACGTGTCGCTGCCGAAGGACATGAACCTCGTCTTCGACTGGGACAAGCCGAAGGGCAAGAACGAGGCGGCCGCGATGGCGGATGCGGCGAACTTCATGCGCGCCATTTACCACGGCGTCGACAAGCGCACGACCAAGGACGCCGCCCTGGTCACCTACGCCACGGGCAATGGGCTGAAGTACGGGCAGACCCAGATCAAGGTCAGGCTCGACGGCGGCTGGACGGCAACGGGTACCCGGCGTCACTACCAAGCCACCACCCGGTCCGCGTCGAACGGAAACACCGTCGAGGTCGCATTCTGCGTGGACTCGACCAAGTTCTACTCCAAAGAGGTCAAGACCGGAAAAGTCCTGAAGGGCGCGCCCAGCATCTCGGACTTCGACTACTTCAAGATCATCATGGTGAAGCTCCCCACCGGCGACGACCTGTGGCAGGCATCCCACGTGTACGTCGAGCCGAAGGCGGCGAAGTGCCAGTGAACGGGCCACGCCGTACGACCCTCAGCGCCGGCGCGGCAGTCCTGACGCTGACCTTGAGCCTGATCGCCCTCGTGGAACCGGCCTACGCGGGAGAGGCGCCGGGCAACACCCAGGGCTCCGACACAGAACAGTCTGCCGGCAGCAACGACACCGGCATCTACGCCGCCGCAAAGATCCAGTACTCCGGCTCTGTCACCAAGGACGGCAGCACTGGCAACGTGACGTCCTCCGACGTCAACTGGACGCCCCCGCCTTGCTGGTACGCCCCCTACCTCGGCGCCAAAGCCTTCAAGGAGAAGATGTCCAAGTCGATCGAGGACGCCAAGAACACCCCCGGCATGGGCGGCACTTCCGGCGCAGCGATCGGCGAATTGCAGCGCCACTACGAGGACGAGTACGGCTGGACCGACACCCCCGGCTACAAGGACTACAACGTCGACAAGGACGGCGAGGGGATGTTCTGGGCCGGGGTCGAGAACCCCAACGAGCCCGACCCACTCAAGCGAGGCTCATGCAGCGACATCCCCTTCTGGGTCGACAACGGCGAGCCTCCGCCGCCCCAGCACGAAGAGGCGATCAAGCCGGAGATGCTGGCGGCCCTGGCGTACCAGCACATGACCCTGCCGGACACCAAGGTCACCCTCGCCCCCGCGGCCACGACCAAGGTGAACCTCCCGACCTGGGCCTGGCTCGACAAGGCCGTCTTCGACGAGGTCCAGGCGACGGCAGCCATCAACGTCCCCGGCTTCAACATCCAGGCAACGACAACGGCCAAGCCGGTATCCCTGAAGCTGGAGCCCGGCACCGACGACGCCCAGACCTACCCGGCCTCGGGCGAGTGCACGATCAACGCCGACGGCTCGATCGGCGAACCGTACGCCAAGGGCAAGTCGGACGAGACCCCGCCCTGCGGCCTCAAGTACCTGCGCTCTTCGGGCGACGGAACGTACAAACTCCGCGCCACGATCACCTGGCAAATCTCCTGGACCGGCACGGGCGGCGCCGGCGGCGACCTCCCCGACGGCACCTTCGGCAACGAACAGGCGGTGACCGTCCAGGAAATCCAAGCCGTAAACCGATGACCCCGGCGAACGCTTGGTGAGCCTGACTGATTTCCGAGAGCCAGCAGAGATCCACTTCACGAAATCTGCATCTCTGCCACATGACCAACGAGCAATACCCCCAGGAGTGCTACAACTCATGGCCCCGAGCATGAACTTCACGTTCGGGGCAGTTGCGCACCACGGCATGATCAAGCCAGGAACACCTTCCATTCATCCCCTTCTTCCCCTATGGCCTATCCCGCAACGAAGTTCACAGTGGCGGTACAAGACCGCACACGGCTACTGTCTTTACTCTCGCCTGACCCTTCATCCCACCAGGAGACGACGGTGAGATGTCGGCCCTTACCCGTCGCTCCGGCGTTCGGCAACCCACTGCGGATCGCCGACAAGAGTTACCGGCACTGTCGGGCTCCTCAACTTCAGCTTGACGCTCAGCTCGTCGACTGCATCAAAGATCTCACTCAAGCGGGGGCTCCATGAGCGACTTGTACATCGATGGTGAAATGCTGAACCGTGTGCGCCACAATTTGAGGCACATCGACGAACTCTTCTCCAAGCCTATCCATGCAATGGCGGAAATCGACGCCAAAGCCATGGGTGCATCTCAACTCGAACGACGGATGGAAGAATTCGGCGACGAGTGGTCGTACGGAATCAAGCAGTTGCGGAAGTTCTCCAAGGGCGCTGTGAAAACTCTCGACACCATCGAGAAGACGTTCGACCAGCTCGACCTGGACCTGGCAGCGGCGCTTTCGAAGGCGGCCAAGAAGAAGTGAGTGCGCCTACTGTCGATGATTTTCCGGTGCTTGGGTTCGTTCCATGCCCCGGAGACCACGTAGCGGTGGACAAGGTGGCTGGATCTATCCGTCACACCGCTGATGCTCTCGGTGAAATCAATCGCGTCCTCAAGGGAGCCGCTGACGGCGATTGGCGAGGCAAGGCGGCTATCGCGTTCCGGGAACTCCTGGATGACGACTTCCGTCCGAAGATCGAGGATGCATACGACTCATTTGATCAGGCCAAGCGAGTAATCCAGGGCTGGTCCGACTATATGGAGGACAAGCAGAAGAAGGCTCGCAGCCTCGAACGAGAGGCCGCTGAGGCCAAGAATTCGGCAGATAAGGCCAAGCAGGCCGAATCAGACGGAGAAAAGAAGAAGCCGACGAGCGGGAGCGACGATTCTTCAGATCCCGTTGAGGATGTACGAAAGCGTGCCCGAACCCTCCACGCCGAATACGAGGAAGAGGGAAAGAACTCCGCCAAGAGGCTGCAGAAGGCGATTGATATCGCCCCGAACGAGCCAGGCTTCTGGGAGAAGCTTGGTGAGTCCATCAGCAATGCCTTCGACGCCATCGCTGACGCGGCGGCATGGTTGCACGACCAGGCGATCGAACTCCTGGGGAAGCTCGCCCCACTCCTGGACCTGATCGGTGACATCGCCGGACTGCTCAGCGCAGTCACCGGCCTGCTCGCACTCATCCCGGGTCTGCAGTTCCTCGGTGCCGCCTCTCTCGTCCTGGCAGGTGTCGCCCTGGGCGCCCACTATCTGTCTGCCGTCGGGACGACCGGCAGCTTCGGCAAGGCGCTGCTGACCAAGGACGTCATCATGGATGCCGTCGGGTTCGGTCTGGGCAAGGCCGGCGCAATGCTCGGCGACGGCATCCTCGCTGCGGCCAAGGCGTCTGGGGCCCCCACCCGAATGGTTCCTCAGTTGATCGGCTCAGCCAAGGAACTTCCCATGGGCTACTTCCAGTTGGCGTCGAGTAGCTACGCAATGGGGCAGAGCGAATTCCTCTGGCGAACCGGGCAGTACTTCACCACCTGGACCGGAAACGTCATGACGGCCGAAGGTGGCGGTGACTCCGTCGAGACACTCGGCAAGATCTTCTCCTGGGACTTCGGTCCTCTGACACAGAAGCCAAAGGTCACCAATTGAGCACCGCTACGAGTACCAGGGACATCGAGCCCGGCGAGGTCAAGCTTTTCGTTCCACCGGACTGGTTCGATCTCATGGCTGATGGCACAGACAGGGCCGCCACCCGGGCGCGGTGTGCTGACCTTGTCCGCCTCACCTACCCGGACACCCCGTTGGAGCGTAGGGAAGAGTTCACCGACGGACTGCTCTACTGCTACGACCGGTACCTCGCCGACGGTGTGCTGATGTACGGGGTGATCACAGCGCCTCTGCCGACTACCGGCGCGCAGGCGGTCTGGCAGGTCTATGGCGGCGTCGTCGCCGTACCTGAACGCCCCGAGGAGATGGATCTCGGCGTACTGCTGACCCAGGTGTTCGATGAGCAGTTCGCTGAGAAGACGGCCTATGTCGAGCACTTCACCACTGACATGGGGCTGGGTATCGGCTTCATCTCACAGCCTCCTGTCCTGGTCCCCAGCGACTGGGACGACAATGCTGGCACGGATATGCGAACCGGTCTCGCCGGAGTGCTCGCCTGCCCTCCCGAGGGTGGTAAGGGTCTCCTGGTCATCGGAACCTGCCTTGACCCGGATCAGGTTCGAGAGCTGGCTGGCCTCATCGCGGTCATCGCCAGCCGCTCGGTTTTCATCCCCCCGAATACCGAGTGACCAAGCGGACGACACAGGAACGGACATGACGAACACCACCAACGGTCACCCCCCGGCCCCCGCCCGCACATCACTCTTCAGGGCAGCGCCCCTACCGGAGCCTCCTGATGTACCGAGCAGTTGGCCAGACCGAGCCTCGCGGCTGAAAGATCAGGCGAGCGCGCTGAACACGCTGATCCGCGAAGATCTCTCGCGTGGCCGCGCGCTCGTCTTCCTCCTGTGCGCGGCGCTGGTGACCCTCGTTGCTGGTCTGGTTCCCGCCATGGTGATCGACGCCGCCGATTCCGAACCGGACAACTCAACCGACGTTGCCGTGGCGGTGGTACTGGGCGTGGTGATGCTCGCCGTCCTCGCCGTACCGGCGTTGTTCGTCCTGCGGGCGTTCCGCAAACGGTCCACCAAGCGCTTCGAGCTGCTGAAGAAGTGGGCAGCTGTGGATCGCAGCCACGACTCCGATTTCCCCACGCGTTACGGCACCCGGGGATACCCGCATGGCCGCTTCTTCTACGGTGCTGTCGTCCTGGCGCTCGTTCTCATCCTCGGAGCGGCTCTCCTCTCGGACTTGTCCGACCCCACCGCACTCGGATTGCTACCCTCCCTGGTTGTCGCGGGGCTGTTCTCCTGGGGCCCGGTCAGGAAGTACGCGCAGCGCTATAGCTGGTCCGAACACGAACGGGTAATCCGGGCCCGGGCTCGCAGGCGGGAACTGCATCGCACGCACCTCGCACAGTCCACGGCCAGCGGGTCACCGACAACGTACTTGGCCGGGACTCGCATCCACCCGATTCTGCTCTATGCGGCTCTTTTCGGCCCGGCCGTCATCGTCACTCTCGTCTTCGTCGTCGCCCGCCCGAAGAACGCCCTCGGCCTCGTCCTGGCGGGCCTGGTGGCCCTGGCGATCCTGGTGATCGGACTGCCCAAGGTCCTCCTCATGCGCCGCCGTGAGCGAGCCGAACTCGACTCAGCCACGAGTTCTCTCGCTTCCGCGTTCACCAACGGAACGATGACGCACCCGGTGCGTTATGGACTCGGCGAGTCGGACAGCCGGACTGCAGTCACCTCGACCGCATCCTCATGGGATCACGGCCCCTCTCGTACTGGGGTACTAGCCGTCGACTCAGGAGTCCTGCGTCTGCGCGGGATGGACGGCGCCACGCTTGATCTGCCGATCACCGACGTGCAGGGCGCGGTGTACTTCTCAAGCGGCGTGGCTTGGGTTCCGGCCTCGGTCGACGTGCTGCTTCGTTCCGGAGAGGCCATCGAGTTCCGGTCACCGGCAGCCCGAGCCATCACGGACGCCCTCGTCGGCAATGGTGTCCCTGTGACTACGGCCTAGAAGGTTCAGCGAGCGCAGGCGATGCCAACAACGAAAGGCCGTTCGCGCCGCCTGCGCACCTCCAGTTCACCGTTCCTGACGGCTGACTTGCACATACACCCAAAAAGAAAAGAAAGAGACCCCCTTGTCCGAAGGCACCCTGTGGAGCGCCGACCTCGGTGCGCTTCACATGGACACGGATGCCAATAAGGGCCTTTGGGGCACTCCGTCGATTCCACAAGAGTTTCTACGAGCAGACGATCGTGACGCTCCGGGACAAGCTACAGGCCGACGAGGCCTTCATCTACCGCCCCGTTCCTCTGACCTACATGCCGTTGGTGATGCACGCCACCCGCTTCCACTGCGAGGCCCTGACGTGGCCTCCTGCGAGGGAGTCACCGCGCTCACGGTGCCGAACCCCGCAGTCCCCGAGTGGCAGCAGCGAACCGGCATCGCGCCCTTCGCCTCCCCGCACCTTGGCGCGGACGGGGTCCGGGCCACCCGCTCCTACCCTGCGGACTGCACCATCATGATGACGTCGGTGACGTACCACTGGCACACCCCGCTCGGCCTCCCCGACGTCGTGCTCCGCGGCCACCACGACGATCCGGAAGTGATCGCCGCCGTGATGGAAGCACTGGACGACTTCGCACGGACGCTCCGACTTCCCGCGACGGCCCACTGAAGTCTTTCGGCGTCGCCGCTGCGACAGGAGAGGTGGCCCTGGCGTTCGCAGATCCTGGGCGCTTTCCTAACGCCGCCCCCATGCCGACGTATCCCCCTCTCATGCCGGAGATGCAGGGTTCGAGGGCGATCAGGACAGATCTCACACCCACAAGAACCCCATACATCCGACTTATCCCCGTTCACAGGAAAGTTCGCTCTGGCGAAACAGAGAACGTCACCGATACCGTCAGACCTCTTGACTGAACTGATGTCACACGGGGAGTTCACTGTGATGCGCCGCGCTTTGCCCGCTGGGGCCGATACGGGCGACACGGAAACGTCGGCGTCTCCGAGCCCAGGTGCCAGCGACTCGGTGGCGCCCTCGACAACGAACAGGCCGTGACAGTCCAGGGAATCCAGGCCGTCAACCGCTGATCTCACACATGGGCGGCCGATTGGCTCCGGCGCATCGGCCGTTCGAGGAATCCGGAACAGGACATGAGTGACCTGCGGCTCGAAGACACGATCTTCGAGCACCTGAAGAAGACCTTCTCCTCCATCAGCGATCGCATGGAGGACGCCCGCCGCGATCTCAAGGGCACGGACGCCACGGCCGTGGGCGAGAGCAAACTCGTCGAGGACGTGCAGGACTTCGCCGACGACTGGGGCTACGGCATCAAGCAGCTCGGCAAGCACACCCACGGTGCGGTGAAGATGATCAACAAGATCAGCGAGACCTTCGACAAGCTCGACCTGGAGCTGGCCGAGTCTCTCAAGGTCAAGAAGAAGGGCAAGTGACGTGGCGGGCCAGCGGACCTTCCCGCACATAGGTTGGGACCCCACTCCGGGGAATGTGGAGGAGACGCGCGAACTGGCCAAGCGCCTCGGCAGGTTGGCCGGTGAGCTGGGCACGGCGGTGCGCGAGCTGGAGCGGATCGAGTGCGGCGCCTGGAAGGGCAAGACCGCCATCGCCTTCACCGAGTACATCGGCGAGGACGTCACGCCCCTCATCCGCAAGAGCCACGAGTCCTTCGACAAGGCCTCGCGCGCCCTGCACCGCTGGGCGAACGAGCTCCACGACTTCCAGGACGAGGCCGACCGGCTGGAGAAGTCCGCCGGAGAGAAGCTCGAAGCCAAGGGCAAAGCCAAAGAGGGCACCGAGGAGTACGGCAAGGCTTCCGGCGACGTCAACGAGGTCACCAACAAGGTCCACGACCTTGAGGACCGCTACAAGCTGGCAGCCGCCAAGATCGGCAAGGAGCTGGACAAGGCCGCCGACATCGCCCCGGACGAGCCCGGCTTCTGGGACAAACTCGGCAAGGGCATCGCGGACGCATGGGATGCCACCGGCGACTGGCTGAAGGAACACGCCGATCTGATCAAGGAGATCGGTGATGTGCTGAGTCTGGTGAGTGGCGCCTTGGGGCTCCTCGCCATCATCACCGCGCCCTTTGAACCGATCGGCGCCTTCTTCGCTGCTGCGGCGATGATCGCAAGCGGCGCAGCCCTCCTGACCCATGTGGTCGCCAAAGCGGCTGGCGCGGACGTCAGTTGGGCCGACATTGGACTCGATGCACTCGGCATCCTCCCCGGCGTCAAAGGCCTCCTCGGCACCGCCGAACTCGCCAAAGGTACTAACGCCGCAGCACGCGCCGCAAAGCTCGGGGCAGGCTACGAAGGAGCCATGGAATCGAAGAAGCTGTTCATCCTTTTCGGTCCGGCTAAGGAAGTCCCGGTCGTCAAGCTTGCCCAAGGCGGCAGTCGCATGAAGCTCGCTGTCGAGAGCGGGCTGCAGAACTTTCGCCAAGGCCAATGGATGGGCACCCAGGGGATGAACCTTCTCGCCTCCAAACTGCCGTTCGTGAAGAGCGCCGAAGCAATCGCGCCCATGGGAAATCTGGGTCGCGGCTTGGATGCCGCCATCAAGGCAGGCCTTGTCGGACACAAAGCAAACACCATCGCCACTGCGAACTGAGCACGTCCGTACGTACGTGATCGCCGCGGAGTCTCAAGAAGAAGAGTCACAGTATGGACAGTGCCGAACAACCTCAGGTACTCAGTGTGGAAGGCATGGCTCTGCCGCCCATGGCCCTCCGTCTCCCTGGAGGCATCCACGCGATCGAGGTCTCGCTGGACGAGGTCGAACGAACCGCAGCCGTGGAACAACTGGTCCGGGACATCTATCCACGGGGCGAGGTGCCCTTGTGGCAAGCCATGAGCGCCTTGTACAGCGCAAGTGCACTGGAGATGCTGTCGGCCGGCGTCTCCTTCTTCGGCATCGGCCTGTATGACATCGAGGACGGCGGCGGCGTAGCACACTGTTCACTCACTGTGGCGGTGTTCGAGTCCGGTGAGGCAGAGCAGGACATCGTCGCCCAGGGCATCTTCGCCCTTCTCAGCCCCGACCCCATGCGTGACGTGACATGGCTGGACCTGCCTTGTGGTCCCGCGGTTTCGGCGATCTCCTTCCGTAAGCTCGTGATCGACGGCCAGTACACGAAAAGCGGCAAGGACGAGGAACTGTCGATGGGCCAGATGCAGGTGCACATCCCCTTCTCGACGGGCCCCTACACAGCCGTGATCACCTTGGACACGGCCTCGGTCGAGCAGTGGGAGGAATTCACACATGCCATGGCCGGGATCGTTGGTTCGTTGGAGTTTCCGAGGGATGACTCAGAAAGGGTGACGCGCTGATGGGATGGAGCCCCGTGGTCGACGAGGAACTCCTCTTCCGGATCACCGTCAAGTTCGCCACCGGCGTGGCACCCGCGGTGGCGGGCAGCAGATGGTTCCGCGACCCGCAACGTAACGACATCCAGGACGAGTTGGACGGCTGGCCCGCCGGTCCAGTGTTCACTCCGCATACGACGGGTGATCAGGCCGCTCGTCGCACCGGTCGCGGGCTTCTCGGCGCCGTCCAGGTGATCGCGAACCTCGTCGCCAACGTCGGCGGTGCCGCTGGTTCGCCCTTCGGCAGCGCTGTCGGTGGTGAAAAGCCGGAAGAACCCGAGAACGAGGTTCACGATTTCCCGGTGATGTGGGCCCCTCCCAGCACTCTCGCACGTACCGTCCCATGGCAGTTGGATCCTGGGCGACAGCCGGACGGCTACAGCACTGATCTTGTGCTGACCACTCGACGACTGCTGTTCCTCGGCGTCCGAGGCGGCAACCTCGCCGAAGAAGAACCCGCCGAAGAAGAACTCGCCGCATTCTCCCGGGAGGTGATCTCGGGGGCTCAGAAGATGAAATTCAGCAGGGCCGGAGCGGACGTACGTATCACCTTCTTTGATCAATCCTGGATCCGTCTCTTCACTGGCAACCCGAATTGCGCCGAACGAATCACAGGAATCCTCTCCGGCAGCGAGCAGGCCGTGCCCGAAAGCATGCTTACTGAAGGGCAGCGCCGACGAGTCACCCAATTCATCTCGGGCCATCACGACGCGACACAACGTCCGGTGTACATCAAACTGAACAGCGGAATCGTCTTCGTGGAGGCCTACGTTCCGTCAAAGGCAGGCAAGGATCTCGTCAACGCGGTCGGAATTCTGATGGACGATGCAGGCGAACCGGCACAGCCGCATCCGGGCGATCTGTAAGAGATCGCACACTCAGCCTCTGCCGCACCCTCCACCCACCACCCACCAGCACGATCGTCTTGGCCGGCCCGAACGACTCCGCTGTTACCGAGCCGTGTGAGCGGTTAATCCAGGCACGGGCGTACGACGGGAACACCATCCGGTGCACTTGGCGCGAAGGGGCCAGCCAGCGCCTGACATTGAGCGTTTTCAGTGTGGCCACTGATCGGGTGACGGAGCGGTGTGAGGTCGGGGCGCGCAACGGACAGGGCTCCCGTGCCGTTGAGGGAGGTGTTCGACGTCTCAACTCAGCAGCACAGGAGCCCTGTTGGTTCCGTATCCTGCCGCACTCGACCTGCCTCACGCCTTGGTCGAGTCGGTCACGATGCTCATCGTCACCCGCGAGGGTGACCGGCGGTGCAAACTCCCGCCGCACCGCCGTGCGCTGGTCGCACTCGTGTACCTGCGTCGCCACGACACCCTCGCCCGTATCGCCAGAGCCTTCGGGATATCCGTCGGTACCGCCCACGCCTACGTCACCGCGGTCACCGGTCTGCTCGCCGAGCAGGCGCCGGGCCTGCTCAAGACGCTGCGCGTGCACGACCCGGACTTCGTCCTCCTGGACGGCACGCTCGCCGAGTGCGACCGCGTCGGCGACGGCAGGGCCGACTACTCGTCGAAACATAAGCGGCACGGGGTGAACGTGCAGGTCGTCACGGACCCGGCCGGCGAGATTCTCTGGCTGTCGCCGGCATTGCCTGGCCGGACCCACGATCTGACGGCCGCCCGCACCCACCAGATCCTCCGGATCTGCGCGCGCCAAGGTGTCCCGATCCTCGCCGACATGGCCTACATCGGTGCGGGCGGCTGGGTCACTACCGCCAAACGTCGCCCGCCAGGCGGTGAACTCACCCTCACCGAGCGGACCGAGAACCGGGCCCTGTCTGCGGCCCGGGCACCTGTCGAACGAGGCATGGCACGGCTGAAGTCCTGGCAGATCTTCCGCAGATCCCGCATCAGCCCCAACCGCATGAGCGTCATCACCAAGGCTGTCCTCACCCTGGAGAAGCAACGCTGAAAACGCTCATTGACCAATCCTCGGCGCTGCGGGAACGCCCTACTGCACGCCCGCCACACGGCTCTCGCCCCTGCCCTTCGGGCGGTACGCACATGACACGCGCCTTCCGTGCCGTGCTCACCGCGATGGGCTCTGCGGCGGCGTTCTGACCGTTCCGGGCCGTGGGGCTATCGAAGAAATACGCAAGGAGCACGGCCACAGCCGCCGTCAGCAGCAAGATCACCCCGACGATGAGCACGGTGCGGCAGAGCGCCCTGCGCCCCACCGCACCGTAGCCGTAGCCGTCTAGTCAGACGTCACTTACGAGCCGACTTAGCCAGCTCCTCATCGATCTGCTCGAACTTGTCCGCCGCGGTCGTGAGGTAGTCCCCCATCCCGTCCAGACCGTCCAGCGTGTCCTTCGTGCCGCGGACGAACTCGTCGAAGTTCTCGTCGAAGGCCTTGGACGAGCTCTTCGTCACGTAGCCGGACTGGACGAGGTTGTTGATGTACTTCTTCAGCCCGTCGAGCTTCTCCTGGAGCTTTTCCTTCTCCTTGACGACGTGCTTCGCAGCGTCGCGCATGTCCTGATATGTGACATCAAGGTCCTTGGCCATGTGGCCGCTCCCATCAAAACGCCGCAGGGCCAACCCCCGTGGCTCCCTGTTTGCAGAGCGATCGGCAGCCGGGCCGCCCTGGGTGGCCCGGAGGCACCCGGGGCAGCCGGTGTGATCGTCCGCTCTTGGTGCAGCAGCTTACGGGTGGGACCTGAGGTGTCACATCCCCGGTTGTGAACAAGACGTCGTGAAGGCGTCACGAACTCGTGCACACCGCCGTTGCCATCGGGAAGTTATCGGAAGTTATCCACAGCACCGCACCCTGCCCTCGCCTCCCCGCTCCCCAGTTGTCACACCCACCCGATATCGTCGATTCCTGCCGTGGCCTGCGTTGCAGAAGCAGCCACGGGGGCCACAGTGGCCGTGGGGAGGACATACCGTGCGCCTGACTCTGACCGTCGTCGACCCGTTCGGTGGCGGCACCGCCGATGTCGTGCTCGATGCCGATCCCGAGTCCACCGTCGGGGACATCGCGGCAGAGCTGGCCAAGCAGGTCGGTGCCTCCGGTGGCGCCCAGGTCATTCCGCTCGGGCTCCAGCAGCATCAGGTCCCCGCCAACAATGCCCCACTCGTATACGTCGATGGATACGGCGTCGACCCCTCGTCCACGGTCGTCAACTCCCCGCTCCGAGACGGCGCGGTCGTCTCCCTCCAGGACCCCGCCGGCTGTCTCCCCGGCGAGCCCACCGGTCTCGTCGAGCTCCGTGTCGTCGGTGGGCCCGTCGCCGGGTTCGTGCACCGGCTCGGTGTCGGGCGGTACGACATCGGCAGCGGGCCGGCCTCGTACATCCGCATCGATGACCCCGAACTCGACGCCCGCGCCCTCACCTTGTCCGTCGCCACCGACGGCACCTGCCAGGTCGCCGTCCACACCAAGGCCGAGAGCGACGACGACCCCGCACCCGTCACCCTCGACGGCGAACCCATCAAAGAAGAAAAGGGCGACAAGACCGACTGGCCCCTCGGCGGGCAGATCGCCGTCGGCAACACCCTTCTCGAGCTGGCCCGTTACTCGCCGCCCAACGCCGCCCTCAAGTGGTCCGACGACGGCATCGGCCTCGACTACAACCGGCCCCCGCGGCTCCGGCCCCCGGACCGGCAGACCAAGTTCCGGCTGCCGTCGCCTCCCCGCGAGTACGAAGCCCGGCCGCTTCCCTGGCTGATGGCGCTCACGCCCCTCGTCGGCGCCATCGTCTCCGTGCTGATCTTCCAGCGCTGGTACTACCTGATCATGGCGGCCCTCAGCCCCCTCCTCCTCTTCGCCAACTACTTCAACGACAAGAAGCACGGCCGCAAGTCCCACGCCAAGCAGGTCAAGGAGTACGAGGAGCAGAAGGAGAAGGTCGAGAAGGACGCCCAGGACGCCCTTGTCGCCGAGCGGACGGATCGGCGGCACGCCATTCCCGACCCTGCCACCGTCCTCTCCCTCGGCACGGGTCCGCGTACCCGCCTCTGGGAGCGGCGGCGGACGGACCGTGACCATCTCCTCATCCGCGTCGGGACCGGGCAGATGGATTCGGAGGTCGTCCTCGACGATCCCGAACAGCTCGACCACAAGCGGCAGGTCACCTGGAAGATCGAGGACGCTCCCGTCGCCCTCTCGCTCCGGTCCCTCGGCGTCATCGGCATGGCCGGGCCCGGTGACTCCGCTCGTTCCATGGGGCGTTGGGCCGTCGCGCAGACCGCGGCCCTGCACAGTCCGATGGACGTGCAGTTCTACGTGCTGAGTGAGAACACCGCGCAGGAGTCCTGGGACTGGACCCGGTGGCTGCCGCACGCCAAGCCCGGCTCCGGGCAGGACGTCAACGTCCTCATCGGCACCGACGCCGAGACCGTCGGCGCCCGCATCGGTGAGCTGACCCAGATCCTCGACGCCCGCAAGAAGGCCGCCGAACAGAACAAGGGCCAGGGCACAAACTTCAGCGACCCCGACATCGTCGTCGTATGGGACGGGTCTCGCCGGCTGCGCTCCCTCCCGGGAGTCGTCAGAATCCTCCGCGAGGGGCCTGCCGTCTCCATCTACGCCCTCTGCCTCGACGCCGAGGAGCGGTTCCTGCCCGGGGAGTGCCAGGCGTACGTCGTCGCCGAGCCGCCCGCGCAGGAGTACGACCACCTTCAGCAGGCCCAGGCGCAGCAGCAGGCCACCGGCGGCGGTTTCCCCGGTTTCCCCTCCTTCCAGGCCTGGCATCAGACCACCGAGGACCCGGCCCACACCCAAGCCGCCGACAAACTGCGGCTGCGCGTCGAGGAGGCCGGGGCCGAGCGGATCAAGGACGTGCGGCCCGACTTCGTGTCGCCGGCGTGGTGTCTGCGGCTCGCCCGCGCGCTCTCGCCGCTGCGGGACATCAGCGGGGAGACCGAGGACTCGGCGCTGCCCTCCGCCTCCCGCCTCCTTGACGTCCTTCAGCTCGAACCGCCGACCAGCGATGCCATCGTGGCCCGTTGGCGGATGGGCGGGCAGTCCACGATGGCCGTGATCGGTGAGTCGTACGACGGGCCCTTCGGCATCGACATCCGCAAGGACGGTCCGCACGGCCTCATCGCCGGTACCACCGGTTCCGGTAAGTCCGAGCTGCTCCAGACCATCGTGGCCGCGCTCGCCGTCGCGAACACGCCCGAGAACATGACGTTCGTCCTCGTCGACTACAAGGGTGGCGCGGCGTTCAAGGACTGTGTCCATCTCCCGCACACCGTCGGCATGGTGACCGACCTCGACGCCCATCTCGTCGAGCGGGCCCTGGAGTCCCTCGGCGCCGAGCTGCACCGCCGCGAGCACATCCTCGCCGCCGCCGACGCCAAGGACATCGAGGACTACCAGGATCTCGTCCGGCGTGATCCGTCGCACGCGCCCGTGCCCCGACTCCTCATCGTCATCGACGAGTTCGCGTCGATGGTGCGTGACCTGCCGGACTTCGTCACCGGACTCGTCAACATCGCCCAGCGAGGACGTTCCCTCGGGATTCACCTCCTCCTCGCCACCCAGCGGCCCTCCGGTGTCGTGTCCCCCGAGATCCGCGCCAACACCAACCTCCGTATCGCGCTGCGCGTGACCGACGGCGGTGAGTCGTCCGACGTCATCGACTCCCCCGAGGCCGGTCACATCAGCAAGAGCACGCCGGGTCGGGCGTACGTCCGGCTCGGGCACGCCTCGCTGGTGCCGTTCCAGTCGGGGCGTGTGGGTGGCCGGCGGCCGGGTGCCGCCGATCCCGCCGTACTCATGCCGTGGGTGGGGCCGCTGGCCTGGGAGGACCTCGGGCGGGCCGCGCTGGTCAAGCCGAAGGCCGAGTCCCGTGAGGACGAGGAGATCACCGACCTCAAGGTCCTCGTCGACACCATCCGGGACGCCAACCGCTCGCTCGGCATCCCGCCGCAGCACAGCCCGTGGCTGCCGGCGCTCGACGAGCAGCTGCTGCTCGACGACATCCAGCTGCCCGCGTTCGCCGGCGGGCCCGGCAAGCTGGCGCCCGCGCCGTACGGTGTCGAGGACCTGCCCGCGCAGCAGGCCCGCCGCCCGGTCGCGGTCGACTTCGCGTCCTTCGGGCATCTGATGATCGGCGGTGCGCCGCGCAGCGGTCGTTCGCAGGTGCTGCGCACGCTCGCGGGCTCGATCGCCCGCACGCACTCCGTCGCGGACGTGCACATGTACGGCATCGACTGCGGCAACGGCGCGCTCAACGCGCTGACCCGGCTGCCGCACGTCGGCGCGGTCGTCGGCCGTAACCAGACCGAGCGGGTCGTACGGCTCATCAACCGCCTCAAGGCCGAGATGGACCGCCGGCAGAACCTCCTGGCCGACAAGGGGTTCGCGGACATCGGCGAGCAGCGGGCCTCGGTCGCCGAGGACGAGCGGCTGCCGCACATCGTGGTGCTCCTGGACCGCTGGGAGGGCTGGGTGCCCACGCTCGGCGAGGTCGACCACGGTTCGCTGACGGACGAGTTGCAGACGATGATGCGCGAGGGCGCCTCGGTCGGTATCCACCTCGTCCTCACCGGTGACCGCACCCTGCTGGTCGGCCGGATCGCGACGCTCACCGAGGACAAGTACGGTCTGCGGCTCGCCGACCGCAGCGACTTCTCGGCGCTCGGCATCCCGGCCCGCAAGGTGCCGGAGGAGATTCCGCCGGGCCGTGGTTTCCGCAACGAGTTCGGTACGGAGACGCAGTTCGCGCTGCTCTCCGAGGACACCACGGGCCAGGGCCAGGCCGCCGCGCTGGCGGCGATCGGCGAGGCCGCAGCAGCGCGCGACGCCGCCGTCCCCCGCACGCACCGCCCCTTCCGCGTGGACAGCCTGCCGAGCCGGGTCTCCTTCCCGGAGGCCTGGGAGATGCGCGACCCGGACGCGTCCCGCGCCCGGCTGTGGGGTCTGGTCGGCATCGGCGGCGACGAGATCGTGGGCTTCGGCCCGGACCTGTCGCAGGGTGTCCCGACGTTCGTGGTCGCGGGCCCGGCCAAGTCCGGCCGCTCGACGGTCCTGATGAACTTCGCGCAGTCGTACCTGACTCAGGGCGTACGACTGGTCATCGCCGCCCCGCGCCAGTCCCCGCTCCGTCAACTGGACGGCACGGACGGCGTGTTGAAGGTCTTCACCGGTGACGACATCGACGAGGACGAGTTCGAGGAGCTGATGGACGAGGCGAGCCCGGAGGAGCCGATCGTCGTCCTCGTCGACGACGGCGAGATCCTCGAGGACTGCGACGCCGCGAGCCAGTTCAAGAAGCTCGTCTCGCGCGGTGCCGAGCGCGGTCTCGCCATGGTCATCGCCGGTGACGAGGAGGACGTCTGCTCCGGCTTCTCCGGCTGGCAGGTCGACGCCAAGAAGGCCCGCCGCGGCATCCTCCTCTCCCCCCAGGAGACCTCCTCCGGCGACCTCATCGGCGTCCGCCTCAACCGCGGCCTGGTCGGCGGCCAGATCACCCCGGGCAAGGGCATGCTGCACCTCGGGGACGGGGAGCTGCGGACGGTCGTGGTGCCCGGGTGAGCCGCAAGGCGGCCCGGCCCTCGCTCCGGTACGAGCACAACAGGGAGCGGCCCGCTTCCCGACGGCAGCGGGAACAGCGGGAACGCCCTTGGCTGGTGGCCCTGGTGGTGTTGCCGGTGGCCACCGGCGTCGTCGCCGTCATGGCTCTCGTCGGCAAGGCGTGGGGGCCTGCCGCCTGGGGTGACCTGGCACCCGAATGGCCTGGCCAGGGGTACGGGTTCAGCCTCACCCTCGGCGTCCTGGAGGCGCTCGCCGCGGGCGCGTGCATCGCCCCGCTCGCCCGCGCGAGGCGCAAGGGGAACAAGCTGCGCTCGGCGGCCTGGGGCGCCGCCGCCCTGCCGGGCGCGGTCGCGTTCGGGCTGGTCGCGGCTGTGGCGCTCGCGGGCATGCGCCCCAAGAAACGTCACAGAAGCGGCGGTTGCCATCTTGAGGGGCACCCCTGCTGGGTGCACGAGCACTATCCGTACGCCTGGCTCGTCGGCCTCGTCGCGTTCGCCGCCGTAGGCCTCGCCCTGCTCTTCACGATCGGCATCCGTGCCGACCAACGGACCAAGGCCCCCGCTCCTACCGCTACTTGACCTTCGACAACCGCGCCTCGGGATTCCCCTCCGCCTCGCTCTCCGAGACGTACGTCAGGTCGTCGCCGGTCGGCGTCAACCGGACCGTGTGGGCGGCCGGGTTGCAGCCCTCGTGGTTGGACTTCGCGCCCACCGAGGTCGCCACCAGCTGCGTCCTCGTCACCTGCTTCAGGGTCAGTACGTCGTTGCAGACACCGCCGAGGATGTCGGTCTGCTTGAGCTTGCCCAACTCCTCCCCCACGGCCACCTCCTTGACCGTCAGCCGGAAGGTCCCCATCGGGATGCCGGAGCCGGTGGCCTGGCCCTCCCAGGTGCCGAGGTAGCGATCGGGAACGACGCCAGGGGCCGTGCCGTCCGCACCGGCACTCTCCGTCGGCGCCGAACTCGCCGTCGGCTGCGGCGAGTACGCACCGGAACTCCCCGCGCTGGTGTCCTTGTCGTCGTCGGGCAGCAGATCGAACACGAACACCGAGCCCACCGTCACCGCAGCCAACGCCCCGGCGACCGCGAGCGCCACCGTGCAGCTGAGCCGCCGCCCGCGCCCGCCCGCCCCCGGCACGGAGGTGGCCGCCACGGAGACGGACAGCTTTCCGGGCGTGTCACGCGCGTCGGAGACCCCCGGCACCGCGTCCCGCGGCTCAGGCACCACCGGCACGACAGGCGCCCCCACCGGCTTCGCCGGCATCACCGGCGGCGGCCCGAACTCCCCCACGGTCGGCAGCCCCGCCGGCACCCCCACCGAGGGACTGCTGAACCCCACCACCCCCGAAGGGACCTCCCCCGCCGCTTCCAGGTTCAGCAGCTGTACGGCACTCCGGCTCACCCTCTCGACCAGCGCCCCCGGCAGCCACCCGCCCGCGACCAGCCGTGCCGCTCCTTCCGGGGCGAGCCGGCGGGACAGCTCCGCCGGAGCCGGGCGCTCCTCGGGCGACTTGGCCAGACAGGCCGCCACCACGTCCCGCAACTCGCCGTCCAGCGCCCCGAGTTCGGGCTCCTCGTGGACGACCTTGTAGAGGAGGGCGGCCGAGGAGTCCCCGGGGAACGGCGACGCCCCGTTCGCCGCGTACGCCAGCACCGCGCCGAGCGAGAAGACGTCCGCCGCCCCCGAGACGCCCTTGCCGAGGATCTGCTCGGGCGACATGTATCCGGGTGAGCCGATCGAGACGCCGGTCGACGTCAGGGACGCCGTGCCGTCCGTCGCCCGCGCGATGCCGAAGTCGATGAGGAGCGGGCCGTCGAGGGTCAGCAGCACGTTGGACGGCTTCACGTCCCGGTGGACGAGCCCGAGTTCGTGCACCGCCGCCAGCGCCTCCGCCAGCCCCGCCCCCAGCACCCGTACCGAATGCGCGGGCAGCGGACCGTCGTCGGCCACCGCCGCCGTCAGGGACGGGCCGGCCGCGTACGCCGTGGCCACCCACGGCACCGCCGCGTCCGGGTCGGCGTCCAGCACCGGGGCGGTCCAGGCGCCGCCCACCCGCCGCGCCGCCTCGACCTCGCGCCGGAAGCGGGCGCGGAACTCCTCGTCGAGCGCGAAGTGCGGGTGCACGATCTTGACGGCGACCGTGCGGCCCCCGGCGCTGCGCCCCAGATAGACCCGGCCCATGCCGCCGGAGCCGAGCCGGCCGAGCAGCCGGTAGGGCCCGACGGCGGTCGGCTCGTCGACTCCGAGTGGCTGCATCTCGCCCACCCTCCCCCGTGGGGCCGTCGAGACCCCGTAAGACTCAGATGCAGACTACGACTGAAGCAGTTCCCCTTCTTACGGCTGAAGCAGTTCCACCTTCACGTCCGCCGCGAATCCCGTCGTCGGCCCCACCCGGCGGGCGAACTCCGCGACCGCCTCCAGCTGCGGGCCGCCGAAGCGGAAGTCGAGGGTGGTGAAGTACTGCTCCAGGACCCGCTCGTCGAACTCCTCCCAGCGGGCGGCCTGTTCGGCGACCTTGCCGACCTCGTCGAGGGACAGGTTCCGGGAGGCGAGAAAGGCCTCGTGGACGCGGCGGGTGATGACGGGCTCGCGCTCCAGGTAGTCCCGGCGGGCCGCCCACACGGCGAAGACGAACGGCAGCCCCGTCCACTCCTTCCACAGGGAGCCGAGGTCATGGACCTCCAGGCCGAACTTCGGCCCGTCAAGCAGGTTGGCCCGCAGCGCCGCGTCGCCGATGAGGACGGCGGCCTCAGCCTCCTGCATCATCAGGCTGAGGTCGGGCGGGCACGTGTAGTAGTCGGGCTGGACGCCGTACCGCTCGGACAGCAGGAGCTGCGCGAGACGGACGGACGTACGGGAGGTCGAGCCGAGGGCCACGCGGGCGCCGTCGAGCTCGTCCAGGGGGACCTGCGAGACGATCACGCAGGACATCACCGGGCCGTCGCACCCGACCGCGATGTCGGGGAAGGCGACCAGGTCGTCGGCGTTGCGCAGGAACTCGACGAGGGTGATGGGACCGATGTCGAGATCACCCTGCACCAGCTTCTCGCTGAGCTTCTCCGGGGTGTCCTTCGTGAGCTCGAAGTCGAGGAGCGTGCCTGTTCTCGCCAGCCCCCAGTACAGGGGCAGACAGTTCAGGAACTGGATGTGGCCGACGCGCGGCCGGGTGCGGTAATTGTCCACATCGTGAGGCTAGACCCTGGGGCCTGACGTACGATGGCCACCCCCGCCGTCAACCCGACACGAGCGAGATCAAACTTCCGGGTGACGTGATCTTGGCCTCTATTGCTTTCGGCTGCCCACATGCTAGGCTCGCCGCAAGTTGCAGTTTGGTTTCCCTTGCAGTACAGAGCCTGCGGAGCATGTAACCGCGGGCTCTAGTCGTTTTCAGACGTATGCAGTTGTGCAGCACTGTTTTCACAATCGCAGGTTCTGGAGCAGGGCAACCCTTTGGGCCCAAGGAGGGCTTATGGCTACCGGAACCGTGAAGTGGTTCAACGCCGAAAAGGGCTTTGGCTTCATTGCCCAGGAGGGCGGCGGCCCGGACGTCTTCGTCCACTACTCCGCCATCAACGCGAGCGGCTTCCGTTCGCTGGAGGAGAACCAGCAGGTCTCCTTCGACGTGACCCAGGGCCCGAAGGGCCCGCAGGCGGAGAACGTCACCCCCGTCTGAGACTTTTCGAGTCTCTGATCCGGACCTGAGAGCAGTACCCAAGGAGCCCCGCGCCGCAAGGCGACGGGGCTCCTGCCTTTATGCCCTTGAGCATCTACATGTGCTGCATGACCAGCACGAACGTCGTCCCCGGAGCGAGCGCCTCGTACGAGTGCGGCACATCCCCGCGATACGTCATGTAGTCCCCGGCCCCCAGCTCCACCGTCTCCCCCGCCGGGCCGGCCTTGAGCCGCCCCGTGCTCACGATCAGATGCTCCACACTCCCCGGAATGTGCGGCTCCGACTCCCGTACGGCCCCCGGCTCGGCCCGCAGGTGGTAGATGTCCCGCCGCGCCCCGGGCGGGCTGGCGGACAGCAGCGTGGCCGCGTACTCGGCCTTCTCGGACGCCACCGTGGGCCCCTGCCCCGCCCTGATCACCTGCACGGACGGCATTGGCGGCTCCACCAGCGCGCTGAACGGCACGCCCAGCGCCACCCCCAGCGCCCACAGCGTCTCGACGCTCGGATTCCCGCCACCGGCCTCCAGCTGGGACAGCGTGGACTTCGCGATCCCGGCCCGCTTGGCGAGCTCCGAGAGCGACAGCCCGGTACGCGCGCGCTCGCGCCGCAGCGAAGCGGCGATCCACTCCAACGGAAGACGGCTGTCGGCCATGTTCGTTCGCTCCATCGGTACGACTGTTCGCCTTGACGAACACAACACTTCTTGTTCATTGTAGAGAACATGCGTACGGCAGAGCGAACACCCCATCTGGAGCTGATACGGGACGCCTCCCTCGTCTGGCTGGCCAGCGGCGTCGTCGGCGTCTCCTTCGGCGCGATCGCCGTCGCCGGAGGCCTGCCGGTCTGGGTGCCGGTGGTGATGTCCCTGGTCGTCTACGCGGGCTCCGCGCAGTTCAGCGCGGTCGGTGTCCTGCTGGCCGGAGGCGGCCCGCTCGCCGCCGCGACGACCGGCCTGCTCCTCAACACCCGCACGGCCGCGTACAGCCTCGCCGTCGCCGAGACCCTCGGCCGGGGCCGCTGGGCCCGGCTCCTGGGAGCCCACCTCGTCACCGACGAGACGGTCGCCTTCGCCCTGGCCCAGCCCGATCCGGTACGACGCCGTACGGCGTTCTGGGTCTCCGGGCTCGGCCTGTACGCCGTCTGGAACACCGGCGTCCTGATCGGCGCCCTCGCCGGAGACGCGATCGGCGACACGGCCCGCTACGGCCTGGACGCGGCTTTCCCGGCCGTACTGGTGGCGCTGGTCCTTCCGGCGCTACGACAGGACGCTCCCGTACGACGATCAGCACTGCTCGGCGCCTGCCTGGCCCTCGCCCTCACGCCGGTCGCCCCGGCGGGCGTGCCGGTCCTGCTGGCGCTGGCCGGTCTCCTGGCCTTCGGAAAGGGGCGTACGGCATGAGCGCGACCGTGGCCATGATCCTGGCGCTGGCGGTGGGGACGTACGCCTTCCGGCTGGTCGGCCCCGCACTGCACGGCCGCGTCGAACTCCCCGCCCGGGTCCAGGAGTTGCTGTCGGCGGGTGCGATCGTCCTGCTGACCGCGCTGCTCGCGACCGGGGCGCTGACGGAGGGCGGCGGCTTCGCGGGGTGGGCGCGGCCGACGGGGGTGCTGGTGGGGGCGGTACTGGCGTGGCGCAGGGCGCCGTTCGTGGTCGTGGTGCTCGGGGCGGCGGGGACGGCGGCGGTGCTGCGGGCGGCCGGGGTGGCGTAGGGCACGGACGGGAGAGGGAGTGTCAGTGGGGGCTTGTAGGGTCGCGCGCCATGACCGACTCCGATTTCCTGAACCCCGACGCCCCCGCTGACTTCCTGGCCTCTGCCTCCGCCGACTCCCCGGCCTCCGCCCCTGCTGACTTCCTGACCCGTACCCGGGTGTTCTACGACACCGTCGCCGAGGACTACGCCGAGCGGTTCCGTGAGCCGTTCGCGAAGGCGCCGATGGAGCGGGCGGTGTTCGGGGTGTTCGCCGAACTCGTGGGCCCCGGTGGGGCGGTGGCCGATCTCGGCTGCGGGCCCGGCCGGGCTACGGCGTACCTGCGGTCGCTGGGCCTGGACGTGTTCGGCCTCGACCTCTCGGAGGGGATGCTGGCCATCGCCCGCCGGGAGAACCCGGACCTGCTCTTCGTGCAGGGGTCGATGCTGGAGCTGGACGTGGCGGACGGCTCGCTCGCGGGGGCGGTGTCCTGGTACTCCTCCATCCACACCCCTGTGGAGGAACTGCCGTCGCTGTTCCGGGAGTTCCGGCGGGTCCTGGCCCCAGGCGGTCATCTGCTCATCGGCTTCCAGGTCGGTGACGAGCCGAAGCGCCACGACAAGCCCTTCGGGCATGACGTGATCCTCGACTTCCAGCGCCGGCAGCCGGAGTTCATCGGCGGCCTGCTGGAGGCCGCCGGTTTCGAGCTGCTGTCCCGGACCGTACGGGCCGCAGAGGGAGGCGAGTTGAGCCCGCAGGCGTTCCTGATCGCCCGCGCCTGAGGCTCAGAGGGTGCCCGCGATGTCCTTGGCGGCGATGTACCCGAACGTCATCGCCGGCCCGATCGTCGAGCCCGCGCCCGCGTAACTGTGCCCCATGACGGCGGCGCTGGCGTTCCCGGCCGCGTACAGACCGGGGATGACCGTGCCGTCGTCGCGCAGGACGCGCGCACGGGCGTCGGTGACGAGGCCGCCCTTGGTGCCGAGGTCGCCGGGGACGATACGGAAGGCGTAGTACGGGGGCAGCCAGAGGGGAGCGAGGCAGGAGTTGGGGAGGACCGAGGGGTCCGTGTAGTAGTGGTCGTAGGCGCTGTCGCCGCGGTGGAAGTCGGGGTCCTTGCCTTGCAGGGCAAGGGAGTTGAAGCGCGAGACGGTGGCGCGGAGAGCGGCCGGCGCGACGCCGATGGCGGTGGCGAGGGCGTCGACGGTCCAGGCCTTGTGGGCGGCCCCCGAGCTGTACCAGTCGTCGGGGAAGGTGAACGTCGGGCTGACGTCCTTGAAGAGGTACCGGTTGCGGTAGTTCTGGTCGACGATCAGCCAGGCCGGGATGTCCGGGTCGGTCGGATTCCGGTCGTACATGACGTGGACGACGTCGCTGTAGGGGGCGGCCTCGTTCACGAACCGTCCGCCGGCCGCGTTGACCATGAGCCCGCCCGGGAGGGTGCGTTCGGCGAGGCAGAAGTAGGGCTGGTCGGGGAGCGGGATCGCGGGCCCCCACCAGGCGTCGTCCATCAGCCCGAGCGCGGCCCCGACCCGCTGCCCGGCGCGGATGCCGTCCCCGGTGTTCTCCTTCGCGCCCACGGTCCAGTCGGTCCCGATGGGCTGCCGCTGGTACTGCGTCCGCATGGCGAGGTTGTGCTCGAAGCCGCCGGAGCCGACGACGACGGCGCGCCGGGCGCGGTAGAGACCGGCGGGGGTGACGGCGCCGGTGACGGTTCCGCTCTCGACGAGGAGGTCGGTGAGGGGGGTGTTGAGCCGGACGGGCACCCCGGCGTCCATCAGCCCCTTCCGGAGCCCGCCCGCGAGGGACTGCCCCATGGTGAGCGGGGCCTGCCCGAGGGTGAGGGCCTTCGTGCCCCGCGCCAGACACTCGGTGGCGACGGCGAGCCCCTTGGCGCTCACGGCGGCGAGGGTGAGCCACTTGTAGTCGGCGGAGAACACCACCATTCCGTCCGGGACTTCCATGTACGACGGGTTCAGATGGGCGAGTTCGGCGCCGAGGATGTGGCCGTCGAGGTAGTCGGGCTCGATGGAACGTCCGTTGGGGAGGCCGCCCGGCAGCTCGGGGTAGTAGTCGCTGTACCCCTCCATCCACCGGAATCGCAGCGGGCTGTTGGCCATGACGAAGGAGAGCATGGCGGGGCCGTGGGCGAGGAAGGCCTGCTGCCGCGCGACCGGGACATCGGCCCCGACGACGGCGGCGAGGTAGGCGGCGGCCTTGGCGGGCGTGTCCGGCACCCCGGCGGCAAGAATCACCGGGTTGTTGGGAATCCAGATCCCGGCACCGGAACGGGCGGCGGACCCACCGAAGGTGGGCGCCTTCTCCAGCACAACAACAGTCAGCCCCTGCTTGGCGGCGGTGAGCGCGGCGGTCATCCCGGCCGCACCGGAGCCGATGACGACGACGTCGTAGGTGCCGAGGAGGGGGAGGTCGGCGGCCCGGGCGGTCTGTGGAGCGACGGTGGCGACGGCGAGCCCGGCGGCCACGGAGGTGCCGAGTACCTGTCTACGGGTCGGTCTTGCGGCGTCCGGGCTGCCCGTCATGGGTCCGCCCCCCTGTCTGATACAGCGTCAGATTCTGTGCCGGAAAGGGGAATGTGACGCGGGGACCTTGTGAAGTCAAGGGCCGGGGAGGAGGGCCGTGCAGTCCTCCCATGCCGGTCGGCTCAGCAGCGGACGGAAGCGGGTGAAGAGCGCGAGGAGGGCGGGACCGTGGCGGTCGCGAAAGGCAGGGTCCTCGGCAGCGAGGTCGAGCTCGTTGGCGGCGGTGAGCTCGGCGAAGTCCTGGCGGAGGGCCGGGGCTGGGGTGTGGGTGCGGCCGGTGAAGCGGTCGTGGAACGGGCCGGTGGGGGTGGTGAGGGCCGGATAGGTCGCCGCGCGGTCGCAGCTCGCGTAGAGGTGGACGATCGCCTCCGCCTCTACGCCTATCGCTGCCCTGAGTTCGGCGCGACGGTCGAGCGGAAGCAGGGGCTGAGGGAACCCGTCAGTCCCGTAGAAGGCGTGGCAGAGGCCGGCGAGTTGGAGGGCGGGCCGGGCGTTCCAGGTGGCGAGGCGGTCGCGTACGCGGTGGAGGTGGGTGAGGAGGGTGCCGCCGGGGTGGGGGATGTGCTCGGCGCCCAACTCCCTTAGTAGGGAGTCCGCTTGACCGAAGGGGTCGTACGCCATGGGGATTCCCTTCCGGGTACGGGGTGGGTCGGCACCCGCTCGTTCCCGGGTGGAGCGGGTTGCCGCCCGTGGGGCCCTGAGGAGATCGTCGTACGGACGAACAGCACAGTCAATCCTTGGGATTTATGGGAGGAACCCAAGTGTTAGCTTGGGTGTATGACCCTCGATGACCTGCGGGTGTTCGTGGCGGTGTGCCGGGCCGGGAGCCTGAGTGCGGTGGCGCGGGAGCTCGGGTGCACGCAGTCCGCGGTGAGCCAGCACGTGAAGCGGCTGGAGCGGGAGACGGGCGTCGCACTGGTGGAGCGGCAGCCGCGGGGTGTAGTGCCGACGCAGGCGGGCCGGCTACTGGAAGCGGCGGCGTCCGAGGGAATCGCCGGACTCGACCTGGCCGTACGGCAGTTGCGGGAGTTGATCGACGGGTCGAGCGGGTACGTGCGCGTCGCGACCGGCGCGACGACGGTACGGCACTTCATGGGGGACGCGGTGGTGGAGTTCCGGCGCCGCCATCCGCGCGTGAACCTGGAGTTCCGGACGGTGAGTTCGGGGCGGGGCAGCTTCGAGGCACTCGCGGACGGTTCGCTGGACCTGGCGTGGATCACACTCGGCCGCCCGGTGCGGGGGATCGAGCAGCGGGCGGTGGCGGAGCTGCCGTGGGTGCTGGCGGTACGGGCGGACGATCCGCTGGCGGAGCGGGACCGAATCGGGGCCGCCGAGTTGGCGGACGTACGGCTGATCCGACTGCCGCCCAACTCGGCGTCGGCCGCGCAACTGGAGTCTTCTTGCGTCGAGTTGGGTGTGGAGCTGACGCACGACACCAACGTGGCCGACTGGGACACGGCTTTGCTGCTCGCCGAGTTGGGGGTGGGGCGGGCGGTCGTACCGGAGCTGTCCGGGCTGGCGGCGACGGGGGGCGATCTTCGGCTGATCCCGGTGCCGGAGTTGCGGCCGTTGCCGGTGGGGTGGGCGGTACGGCGGTGGGAGGCGCTCAGTCCGCCGGCGCGGGCGTTCGCGGACACGGTGGAGAGGTTCCGCCGAACCCCCGGGCGTTGACGGCTGAGGGCCTGGGTTCCTTGAGGGGGATTTCGGCCCACACGGTCTTGCCGACGGTCCGCTCGGTGACGCCCCATGCCTGTGCGAGCAGCGATACGAGGATGAGCCCACGGCCGTTGGCGGCGTCCGGGTCGGTGACGTAACGGAGTCGACGGTCGTGACGGGCGTCGCTCACCTCGATACGGACCGTGTCCTCCGAGGTCAGTCTGAGCCGGAGTTCGAAGTCGCGGCCGGGGACTCTGCCGTGGGTGACGGCATTGGCGGCGAGCTCGGCGACGACCTGCTGGGCGGTGTGGTTGACCTCGCTGTCGTAGGGGTGGCCCCAGGTGTCCAGCTGATGTGCGGTGAGCCGCCGGGCGAGGCGGGCACCGCGGGGCGTTGCGCTGAGGCGGGTGGAGATTTCGGTGTTCACGTGACTGAGCGTGGTGGGTTGTCTTTACGCTGGCCAGGTGCGGCTCGGCGACGCTGGGTAGTTGTACGGGTGCGGTGGGTCGTGCGTACGGGTTGTCGGGTGGGAGGGGTGAGGTAGGTGAGCGAGCGGCGACCTGAGACGCCTGCGGAGGCGGAAGGGACGGCTGGGCTCTTCGTCGCGCTGGGCAAGATGCTGAAGTTCCTGCGGGATCGGAAAGGGCTGACGCAGAAGGAGTTCGGGGAACTGGTGGGGTACGGGCCGGACGCGATCTCGGCGATGGAGCGCGGGGTGCGGACACTTCGGCCCGAGGTGCTCATCAAGGCGAATGAAGTACTCGACGCCGGTGGGTTGTTGCTGGAGGTGGTCCCGGAGGTCGAGGCGGCGATGACGAAGGCACGGACTCGGCATCCGGAGTGGTATCGGGATTATGCGGGGTTGGAGGCGGAGGCGGTTGAGCTGCATTTTTACGCCAACCATGCGGTGCCTGGGCTGCTCCAGACCGAGGACCATGCACGGGCCGTGTTCGCCAAGCGACGGCCGTTCCTTGACGAAGAGACCATCGAGCGGCGGGTGGCGGACCGGCTCTCCCGACAGCAGCTCTTCGAGCGTAGGCCGTCGCCCATCGTGAGTTACGTACTCGAAGAGGTCGTGCTGGACCGGCCGATCGCTGGGCAACGCGTGCACAAGGACCAGCTTCGGCGCATTCTGCAGGTCGGGCGGATGCAGAACGTCGAGATCCAGGTGATGCCGACGCGGGTGGAGGAACACCCCAACCTGGACAGCGCGTTCAACCTACTGACCCCCAAGGGGCATGGGCAGGTGGCGTACATGGAGGCCCACGGGCACCCCCGACTGGTCACCGACCCGGAAGGGGTGCGGACGATCGCAGACCGCTATGGGATCATGCGAGCGATGGCACTCTCCCCTGCGGAGACCCGGAAGTTGATCGAGCAGAAGCTGGAGGAGCTATGAACGGCGAGCAGCTCACCTGGTTCAAGTCCAGCTACAGCAGCGGCGAAGGCGGCGAGTGCCTGGAAGTCGCCCTAGCCCCCTCCACCATCCACCTCCGCGACTCCAAAACTCCCGAGGCCCCGCACCTCACGCTGGCCCCCTCCACCTGGGCTGCCTTCATCGGCGTCTTCAAGTGACCGTTGGGGCCGCCCGCTTCTTGGCCAGTGTCGTGCTTCCACGAGCCGAGTAAAGGGCGCTTCGCGTCGGCTCCGCCGATGGCCCTCCGGGCCACCCTTGACTCACCTCGCTCCAGCACGGGAGAGAAGCGAGCGAGCGGCCCGGAGGAACGGGTGGCCGACGCCCGCCGACGGCTACCGTCGACTTCCAGTCGCCCGCGTTGCCGGACGCGGTCGCGCCTCGCCAGCACGCCGGGTGGGCTTAGCGGCGAACGGCCGGTGGTGCGTGATGGGTTGCTTACATGAGGGCGGGCCGCGCAGCTCTCCTGCGACGGTCAGCATGTGCGCGGCGCCGGCCAGGAAGTACGCGACGGCATCAAGAGGGGCGCCGCACGCCCGGCCCCCCCCCACTGACCCGGAACGACTCAAGCGCACTCGACCGCTCCCCCCGCTCCCTCAACGGCGGAGCCCGCAAGCCCCAAGAGCCGCGACCAGCACCCCCCTCCCAGCCGCAAGAAGCAGCGATTGGGAAGTTTGTAACACCCGAGGCGAGCGCGACCTGCGGAAATGGGCAGCCCCTACGCAACAAACCCAACACTCACCACCGGCCGATAGCCGCCAAGCCCACCCGGCGTGCTGGCGAGGCGCGGTCGCGCCCGACCGTGCCGGGGGCTGGGAAGCGGACGGGGTTCGCCAACCGGCCCGGGCCACCCGTTCCTCCGGGCCGCTCGCTCGCTTCTCTCCCGTGCTGGAGCGGACCGGGTCAAGGGTGGCCCGTAGGGCCATCGGCGGAGCCGACGCGAAGCGCCCTTGACGCGGGCCGTGGAAGCACGACACTGGCCCAGAAGCGGGCGGCCCCGACGGCACCTCGAAAGCGCCGTTAACCTGCACCCCCATGCCCTTCCCCAGCCTCCCCAGCCTCCTCGCCGTCTTCGCCCACCCCGACGACGAGTCCCTCTCCGCCGGTGGCGTCCTCGCCCAGCACGCCGCCTCCGGCGCACGGACCGCCGTGGTCACCGCGACCTGGGGCGCAGACACCCATCGCGCCGGGGAACTGGCGGACGCCCTCCGCATCCTCGGTGCCGGGAAGCCACGCCTCCTCGGGTACGCCGACGCCCGCGTGCCGGAGTCTGCGGTCGGCCGCCCCCGCCTCTGCGACGCGCCTCTCGATGACGTCGTACGACAACTCGTTGCGCACATCCGGGAGTTCCGGCCCGAAGTCCTCGTCACCCACGACGCCTACGGCGGGCTCACCGGCCACCCCGACCACATCCACACCCACCGCGTCACCGCCCTCGCCGTCCAGGCGGCCAACTGGCCGCACCTCTACCCCGACGCAGGCGCCCCCTGGCAACCCCGGGCCCTCTACCTCGCCACCCACCCCGACTCAGCAGCCGGCGCGCTGGGTGGGCGACTCCTCCGGCCTGGCCGGGACTCCTACAGCGTCCCCGACGAGTGGGTCGCCGCCGTCATCGACGTACGCCCTTGGATCGAGACGAAGCTGCGTGCCATCGCCGCCCACCGCAGCGAGGTCGTACGCGGTGCCCTGCCCGGGCGGCTCGCCGCGTTGCCGTTCGGCGAGCGGGTCCGGCTGCTGTCCACGGAGTGGTACGTCCGCCACGGCGCGGCAAGCCCCGCGCCGCCCCGGTCGGCGTTGTGAACCCCGGCCTCAGCGCTCGTACAACCCCTCGATCTCCCGCGCGAACTCCTGCATCACCGTCTCTCTCCGCAGCTTCATCGACGGGGTCAGATGCCCCTCCGCCTCCGTGAAGTCCCGTGGCAGTACCTCGAAGCGGCGGATGGATTCCGGGCGGGACACCAGCTTGTTCGCTTCGTCCACCGCGCGTTGCATGATCGCGCGCAACTCGTCGTCCCCCACCAGCAGTTCGGCCGGTACCGGGTGCTTGCCGTTCATCTGGCGCCAGTGGGTGATGCCGTCCATGTCGAGGGTGATCAGGGCCGCGACGTAGGGGCGGCGGTCGCCCACCACCATGCACTGGGAGATCAGGGGGTGCTGGCGCAGCCAGTTCTCCAGGGGGGCGGGGGCCACCGTCTTGCCGCCCGCCGTGATCAGGAGTTCCTTCTTCCTGCCCGTGATCGTCAGGTATCCCTCGTCGTCCAGGCTGCCGATGTCGCCCGTCGCGAACCAGCCGTCCACCGACGCGGGGGTCACTCCGCCCGCGTTCGGGTCCCAGTAGCCGCGGAACACCGGGCCGCCGGCCAGCAGGATCTCGCCGTCTGCGGCGATACGGACCTTCATGCCGGGCAGGGGCCAACCCACCGTGCCCAGGCGGGGCTTGAGCGGTGGCGTCACCGTCGCCGCGCCCGTCGTCTCCGTCAGGCCGTAGCCCTCGTAGATCTCCATGCCCGCCCCGGCGAAGAACGCCGCGATGTTGCGGCCGAGCGGGGAGCCGCCGGAGATGATGTGGCGGACTCGGCCGCCCATGGCGTTGCGGATGCGGCGGTAGACCAGGGGGTCGTAGAAGGTGCGGGCCGCCTTCAGGGCCGTACTCGGGCCTCCGCCGGTGCCCGCCGCCTTCTCCTCCATCGCCTCGCCGTAGCGGATCGCCACGCTCGCAGCGCGGTCGAAGGCCGAGACCCTGCCCCCGCTCTCCGCCTTGGCGCGCGCGTTGTTGAAGACCTTCTCCAGCATGTACGGGATGGCGAGGAGGAAGGTGGGGCGGAAGCTGGCCAGGTCGCCGAGCAGGTCGTCCGACTTCAGGCTCGGCGCGTGGCCCAGGCGGACCCTCGCGCGGACGCACGCCACCGCCACCATGCGGCCGAAGACATGGGACATGGGGAGGAAGAGGAGGGTCGCCAGCTCTTCGTCCGAGCGGGACTTGAAGACCGGGTGGAGGATCTCGATCGCGTTGTCGACCTCGGAGAGGAAGTTGCCGTGCGAGATCGCGCAGCCCTTGGGGCGGCCGGTGGTGCCCGAGGTGTAGATGACCGTGGCGAGGGTGTCGGGGACCAACATGCCGCGCCGTACGTCGACTTCGGCGTCGGGGACCTGCGTGCCGAGCTCGGCCAGGCGGTCGACGTGGCCCTTCTCGATGACCCACAGGTGGCGCAGGTCGGGCAGGCGGTTCAACTCCGGGCCCAGGGCGGCGGCTTGGGAGACGGCCTCCGTCACCAGGGCCACCGCGCCCGAATCCTGGAGGATCCAGCGGGTCTGGAAGACCGAGGAGGTGGGGTAGATGGGGACCGTGACCAGGCCGGCCGCCCAGGCGGCGAAGTCGAGGAGGGTCCACTCGTAGATCGTGCGGGCCATGACGGCGATCCGGTCGCCGGGGACGAGGCCCTCCGCGATCAGGCCCTTCGCCAGCGCGCGCACCTGTGCGGCGAAGTCGGCCGCCGTCACGTCCGACCAACCCCCGTCCGGTGTACGGCGGCTGAGCACCCGGTCCCCGGGGCCCGCCTCCGCGTTCTCGAACGGCAGGTCGGCGAGGGAGCCGTGGGTCACCGGCGGCACGACCGGCGGGACGGACACCTCGCGGACCTCGCCGTCCAGCCGACGTATCTCCGGTGCCACGAGCACGGGCGCGCCGTCGTAGTCGGTGGCAGCGGCGTAGGGCAGGGACGACGACATGGGCAGCTCCTGGGGCGCGCAGCTCAATACCGCTCTGCTGCATAGGTACGCACCGGGCGTACCTGGACGTTCACCGGCGAGTGCGACTTGGGGGGTTACCGGCAGTTAGGTCTTGGGGACCCGGCGATCCTAGGAGGCCTACGTGGCGAGCTTGTGAGGGTTCGGGGAGGCTCCCGGGCCGGGTCTGTGCAACATCTGGCGCAAAGTGAGCCTTTGTCAGCTATGTGTGAACCAATGACCGGGACACACGGGGATCACGGCCGTTCCAGCACCGCCGTCACCCCCTGCCCACCCGCCGCGCACACCGAGATCAGCCCTCGCCCCGGCCCTCCTTGCTCGGCCAGCAGCTTGGCCAGCGTCGCCACGATCCGGGCGCCGGTCGCCGCGAAGGGGTGCCCGGTGGCGAGGGAGGAGCCGGTCACGTTCAGGCGGGCGCGGTCCACGGGGGTCAGCCCCGCCTTCTCCCACGCCGCCAGCGTCGCCAGCACCTGGGACGCGAACGCCTCGTGCACCTCGACGAGGTCGAAGTCGTCCATGACCAGCCCGGTCCGCTCCAGCATGCGCGGCACCGCGCGCGCCGGGGCCATCAGCAGCCCGTCCTCGGCGGGGTCCCCGGCGACGAAGTCCACGGCCGCCGTCTCGTACGCCGTCAGGTAGGCCAGGGGTTTCAGGCCGCGCGCCTCCGCCCACTCCTCCGACGCGAGCAGGACGACCGCGGCGCCATCGGTGAGCGGGGTCGAATTCCCCGCCGTCATGGTCGGGTTGGGGGCGTCCAGGCCGAACACCGGCTTCAGGGAGGCCAGTTTCTCCACCGTCGAGCCCGGGCGCAGGTTCTGGTCCCGGTCCAGGCCGCGGAACGGCACCACCAAGTCGTCGAAGAAGCCCCGCTCGTACGCCGCCGCCAACCGCTGATGACTTGTCGCCGCCAGCTCGTCCTGGGCCTCGCGGGTCACGCCCCAGGCGCGTGCGGTGACGGCCGCGTGCTCGCCCATCGACAGGCCGGTGCGGGGCTCGGCGTTGCGCGGGATGTCGGGGACGAGGTGGCCGGGGCGGACCCGGGCGAGGGCCTTGAGGCGGCCGCCGACGGACTTCGCCCTGCGGGCCGCCAGCAGGATGCGCCGCAGGCCGTCGTTGACGCTGAGCGGCGCGTCGCTCGCGGTGTCCGCGCCGCCCGCGATCGCGGACTCGGTCTGGCCGAGGGCGATCTTGTTGGCGGCGGCGATGACGGCCTGGAGTCCGGTGCCGCAGGCCTGCTGGATGTCGTACGCCGGGGTCGTCGGCGCCAGCTTCGAGCCGAGGACCGTCTCGCGGGCCAGGTTGAAGTCACGGGCGTGCTTGAGGACGGCCCCGGCGACGAACTCGCCGACCGCGCCCGGCTGACGCAGCCCGAGACGGTCCACGAGGCCGTCCACCACCGTCGTCAGCATCTCCTGGTTGGAGGCGGTGGCGTACGGGCCGTCGGAGCGGGCGAAGGGGCCGCGGCTGCCGCCGATGATCGCGACCCGGCGCGTCGCGGGTGCCCGAAGAAGGCTCATCTCGACCTGCTCCCCATACGTGACATGGACCTGTGTGACATAGGCTTACCTCCGGTAACCTTACTCCAGAGTCAGCAAGAGAGCACCGAGTGGGGAGACGGCCATGGCCGACCGTTATCTGCGCTTCACCGGCACCGCGCCCGGCCGTTTCCTGACCCGCAGCCTGGGCCTGCCGCAACCGGCGGAACTCCACCGCTGGTCCCCCGAGCACCCGGCGCTGAAGGGCGAGGTCCTCCACCTCACCGCCGGCAAACCGGCCCCCGACCCCGCCGCAGCCCCGGCCGCCGTCGTCCTCGACGCCACCCACGTCCGGGACGTCGAAGGCCTCGCCGACGTCCACGCGGCCCTGCACCCCGTCGTCCGGTCCGTCGCCGTGAGCGGCCGGATCGTCGTCCTCGGCGCGCCCCTCGACCCCGCCGACCACCACCAGGCCGCCGCCCAGCAGGCCCTGGAGGGCTTCACGCGCTCGCTCGGCAAGGAGATCGGCCGGGGCAGGACGGTCAATCTCGTGCGGCTCACCGACCGCGCCGCCGCCGAGTCCACCCTGCGCTTCCTGCTCTCCCCCAAGTCCGCCTATGTGAGCGGCCAGGTGATCGAGGTGGCGGAGGGGACCGGGCCTGACGACGTCGACTGGGAGCGGCCCCTCGCCGGGCGCACCGCCCTGGTGACGGGCGCCGCGCGCGGGATCGGCGCGGCCGTCGCCGAGACGCTCGCCAGGGACGGCGCCCGGGTCGTCGTACTCGACGTGCCGCAGGCCGAGGCGGACGCCCGGAGGCTCGCCGAACGCCTCGGCGGCGAGGCCCTCGCGCTGGACATCACGGCCGCCGACGCGGGCGAACGGATCGCGGCGGCGCTGCCCGACGGCCTTGACGTCCTGGTCCACAACGCGGGGATCACCCGAGACCGTCGGCTGGTCAACATGCCCGCGGAGCGGTGGAGTTCGGTGCTGGAGGTGAACCTGGCGAGCGTGCTGCGCACGACCGACGCGCTGCTGTCGTCGGGGACGCTCGGGCCGGGCGGCCGGATCGTCGCCACAGCCTCCATCGCCGGGCTCGCGGGCAACGCCGGGCAGACCAACTACGGCGCCAGCAAGGCGGGTGTGGTCGGCCTGGTGCGATCGCTCGCGCCGCGCGCCCTCGCCGAGCACGGGGTGACGGTCAACGCCGTGGCCCCCGGCTTCATCGAGACGAAGATGACGGCCGCGGTGCCGCTCCTCATCCGTGAGGCGGGCCGCCGGATGAACTCCCTCGCGCAGAGCGGCCTTCCGGTCGACGTGGCCGAGACGACGGCATGGCTCGCGCACCCGGCGTCGGGCGCGGTGAACGGGCAGGTCGTACGGGTCTGCGGCCAGAGCCTGCTGGGGGCGTGATGACGGACGTCGTCCTGCGCCGCTCCCCCGCCCTCGCGCCCGTCCTGACCCGGGGCGCGCTGCTGTCCCCCTTCAAGCGGCCCCGCCCGGACGCCGGCTTCCCCCGCACCCGGCTGGTGCTGCCCGCCCTGCGCGTCGACCTGGCCCGGCTCGCGGCCTACGAGCGGGTGTGCGGGTTCGCAACCGGCGACGACGCGCTGCCGGTGACGTATCCGCATGTGCTCGGCTTCCCGCTGGCGATGCGGCTGATGAGCGGCCGGGGCTTCCCGCTGCCGCTGCTCGGTCTGGTCCACACGTCGATCGGGATCACCCAGCACCGGCCGCTGCCCGCGACGGGGGTGTACGAACTGAGCGTGTACGTCGCCGAGTTGGCCCCGCACCGGCGCGGCACGGAGGCGACGGTCGTCACCGGGGTGCGGGTCGGCGAGGACGTCGTATGGGAGTCCCGCAGCACCTACCTGGCACGGCACCGCACCCCGACCGCACCCGAGCCGGCGCCCGAGCGCGTCGGGCCAGCGCCCCTCCCGCCACTCGCCGAGTGGCGGCTGGCCGGGGACATCGGCCGCCGGTACGCCACCGCGTCCGGCGACCGCAACCCCATCCACCTCCACCCGCTCACCGCCCGCCTCTTCGGCTTCCCCCGGGCCATCGCGCACGGCATGTGGACGGTGGCCCGCTGCCTCGCCGCGTACGGCACCCCGCAAGTGGGCGTGGTACGGGCGGAGTTCAGGGCGCCGGTGCTGCTGCCGGGGACGGTGACGTACGGGGCGGAGGGCGACCGCTTCGAACTGCGCGACGGGGACCGTCTGCACGTGGCCGGAACGGTGAACGGGTCCCCGCCGTGAACGACCCCTTGCGCACCGGGCGCTGACTCCGGCCTGAACCACCCCTTCAGCGCCGGACGTCGACCCCGCCGATGAGTTCGACGCCGTCCGGGATGTCGACGTCCGTGAGGTCGATGTCGGCGCCGCCGATGAGGGAGGCGGTGAGGGTGTGTCATGGCGCCGGCGGAGCCCACGGCCGCCCCTCCATCAGCTCCCCCAGCCCGGCCCAGGCGAAGTTCATGAGGGTGGCCGCGGCCTGCCGGGCCGTGACGCCCGGCGTGGCGTTGGCCCAGGCGGCGAGCGACTCGGCGGCGCCCACCAGCGCCTCGGCGAGGCCGGCGACCTCCCGCTCGGGGAGATCGGGGTCCCGGTGCGCCTCCCGCGCCGCGACGACGATCAGCTGCGTCACGAACGCGACGATCTCCTCCCGCATCGCCGCCACCTCGGCGGCGAACGCCTCGCCGTGGATACGGGCCTGGAGATGCAGCACGGACCAGCCGTCGGGGTTCTCGGCGGTGTGCGTGAAGAACGCCAGCAGCCCGTCCCAGAGTTGCCGGTCGGCGGGCTGGTCGGTGCGGACGCCGGAGCGCACGGCCTCGGTGAGCGCGTGCGCCTCACGGCGGATGCAGGCCGTGAACAGGTCGTCCTTCGAGTTCAGGTACAGATAGACCAACGGCTTGGAGACACCGGCGAGTTCGGCGATCTCGTCCATGGAGGCGGCCATGTACCCACGACGGCCGAAGGTCCGCACGGCGGCGTCCAGCATCTGCTGCTCACGGACCGCGCGCGGCATCCGCTTGGTCTTCACGGCACCCATGAGGCCAAGACTAAGACGTCCGCCGGGGTGAGAGGACTGGGTGAGCGACTAGGACGCCTGGCCCTGGGCGCGTGCCGCGTCGTCCGCGATGTCCTCCTGGTTGCGGTTGGCCTCCAGGTTGGACTTCATGCGGTCGACGCGCTCGGCGACCTGGATAGAGGCGCGGTCGCGCTCCTTGCGCAGGACGACGAAGCTGATCGGGGCCGAGATCACCAGGGAGAGCAGGACGATCCACATGCCGTTGGAGTCGCCGAGGCCGCGCGGGGCGACGCCGGAGTAGACGAGGCCCCAGACGACCACGAGGCAGCCCACGAAGATCCCGAGGCGCATCAGTGTGTAGCGGAGCATCTCAATCCACTCTTCCGTTCCGGCTGAAAGTGTCCCTGAAAGTTCCCAAAGGGCGCCTTCCAGTGAAGCACGTCCGCTCCCCGATCTTGCAGGGGGTCCGGGGACGGCGACCTCAGCTCAGCGGGAGCCACATCATGATGTCGTCGCGGTAGTCGTCCGCCGCCACCCGCAGCCCGTCCGGCACCCGGCCGACCTCCTTGTACCCGGCGGCCGCGTAGAACCGCTCAAGCCCGAGCCCGCCCCGGCAGGTCAGCTTCAACGCCTCAAGGCCGAAGCCCCGCGCATGCCGCTCGGCCTCCCCCAGCAGGGCCCGCCCATGGCCTCCGCCCTGAAGCGCCGGGGCGACCATGACGGTGTAGAGCCACGCATAGTGGCGCTGGAGACGATGCTCGTTGAACCCGAAGAACGCCGTGGCCCGCAGCCGCCCCTCGGGGTCCAGCCCGGCGAGCATCCGGTGCCGCCCCGCCGCGATCGACTCGACGTAACCGTCCACGCCCGGCCGTACGTCCTCGTACGACGTCGTCCCGACGAACCCGACCGCCCCACCCGCGTTGTTCACGTCCACCCACAGCCGGGTCAGCTGGTCGAGGAGGCCGGGGGTGAGCTCGGGGTCGAGGCGGTACGTCAGGTCCATGACCCCCGAGTCTAGGCAAGCGCTCCGCTCACCCCAGGGCCCGGGCTGCCACCTTCAGATCGGAGACCAGGCCCTGGTACGCGGCCTCCCGGTCGTCCGACCTCAGCACGGACGACGGGTGCACGGTCGGCACCAGCCGCTCGTTCCGGCCGTGGATCTCCTCCTCCAGCACGGTCCCCCGCACCTGCGTCACCCGGAACGACGACCCGAGCAACGCCTTCCCCGCGGTGGCCCCGAGGACGACTATCAACTCCGGCTCGACGACGGCCAGTTCCGCCGCCAACCACGGCCCGCAGGCGGTCATCTCCCGCAGACTGGGCGCCTTGTGAATACGCCGCTTACGGGGCTCGGCCTGCGTGAACTTGAAGTGCTTCACGGCGTTGGTGACGTACGCGTCCCCCGGATCGATCCCGGCCTCGGCGAGCGCCCGATCGAGCAGCTTCCCGGCAGGCCCGACGAAGGGTTTCCCCTGCCGGTCCTCCTGATCACCGGGTTGTTCGCCTACGAGCATCACGCGGGCGTGGGCGTTGCCGTCCCCGAAGACGGTCTGAGTGGCGTCGCGGTGCAGTGGGCAGCCCCGGCACTCAGCGGCAGCCCGGCGGAGCGCAGGCAGCCCACCACGGTCAGGAACGAAGGGTTCGGCGGTATAGGCATCCTCAGGAGCCTTGGTACTGACCATGCCTGCCGGGTACCCCACCCAGCCGTCAAAGCCTCATCGGCTGAGGCGACTCCCGACGCCCCGCGTCAGGCCCGTCGTACTCCCGAATCACCTCGTACCGAGTGTTCCGCTCCACCGGCCGGAACCCCGCGTCCCGGATCAGATCCAGCAGATCATCCCGAGTCAGCTTGTTCGGCGTGCCGAAGTTGTCCGCGTCGTGGGTGATCTTGTACTCGACGACCGACCCGTCCATGTCATCAGCACCATGCAGCAACGCCAGCTGCGCGGTCTGCACACCGTGCATGACCCAGAAGACCTTGACGTGCGGAACGTTGTCGAACAGCAGCCGCGACACCGCGAACGTCTTCAGCGCCTCCGCACCCGTCGCCATCTGGGTGCGGGCCTGGAGCCGGTTGCGTACCTTCCCGTCCTTCATGTCGACGAAGTCGTGCTGGTAGCGCAGCGGGATGAAGACCTGGAAGCCCCCGGTCTCGTCCTGGAGCTCACGCAGCCGCAGCACGTGGTCCACCCGGTGCCGCGGCTCCTCGATGTGGCCGTACAGCATGGTGCACGGGGTCTTCAGCCCCTTCTCGTGCGCCAGCCGGTGGATACGGGACCAGTCCTCCCAGTGGGTCTTGTGGTCCACGATGTGCTGCCGGACCTCCCAGTCGAAGATCTCGGCGCCACCACCGGTGAGGGACTCAAGACCGGCGTCGATCAGCTCGTCCAGGATCTCGCTCGCGCTCAGCCCGGAGATCGTCTCGAAGTGGTGGATCTCGGTCGCCGTGAAGGCCTTCAGCGACACGTCCGGCAGCGCGGCCTTCAGCTCGCGCAGCGACCGCGGGTAGTAGCGCCACGGCAGATTGGGGTGCAGCCCGTTGACGATGTGCAGCTCGGTGAGGTTCTCGCCCTCCATCGCCTTGGCGAGCTTCACCGCCTCCTCGATGCGCATCGTGTACGCGTCCTTCTCCCCCGGCTTGCGCTGGAAGGAGCAGTAGGCGCAGGAGGCGGTGCACACGTTGGTCATGTTGAGGTGCCGGTTGACGTTGAAGTGGACCACGTCACCGTTCTTGCGGGTGCGCACCTCGTGCGCGAGACCGCCCAGCCAGGCCAGGTCGTCCGACTCGTACAGCGCGATGCCGTCCTCGCGGGTCAGCCGCTCACCGGCCCTGACCTTCTGCTCCAGCTCACGCTTGAGCCCGACGTCCATGGGGGTCACACCCTTCTCCGACAACTCCGACGACTTCGACAACCGTACGGCTACGCCTCTTCGGGAAGCTCTCCGACCCGGTTCTCCCACTTCGTGGAGAGCACGATGGTGGTACGGGTCCGGGAGACGCCCTTCGTCCCGCTGAGCCGCCGGATGATCTTCTCCAGGCCGTCGACGTCGCTGGCCCGCACCTTGAGCATGAACGAGTCGTCGCCCGCGATGAACCAGCAGTCCTCGATCTCGGGGAGGTCCTTCATCCGGCGGGCCACGTCCTCGTGGTCGGCGGCGTCGGAGAGGGAGATGCCGATGAGGGCGGTGACGCCGAGGCCGAGCGAGGCGGCGTCGACGGTGGCGCGGTAGCCGGTGATGACACCGGCCGCCTCAAGACGGTTGATGCGGTCGGTGACGCTGGGTCCCGACAGACCGACGAGGCGGCCCAGCTCCGCGTAGGAGGCCCGGCCGTTCTCCCTCAGGGCCTGGATGAGCTGCCTGTCCACCGCGTCCATGCGATCGAAGCCTTCCGCTGAAGAGGATCCCGATGAGATCCCGAAAGTTCCCGAAGTGATGAGAGGTACTGCGACTTGCTCAGATGGCGTCTACGTCGTGCGGGTTCCGGACCCGCCGCCGAGTTCGCCCTTCCAACGCCGGTACAGCCGGTGCTCGACCCCCGCCGCGTCGAGGACCCGTCCGGCGACGAAGTCGACGAGGTCCTGGATGTGGGTGGCGCCGGCGTAGAAGGCGGGTGAGGCGGGGACGACGGTGGCGCCGAGGTCGTCGAGGGTGACGAGGTGCCGCAGCGTCTGGCCGTTCAAGGGGGTCTCCCGTACGGCGACGACGAGCTTGCGGCGTTCCTTCAGGGTCACGCTCGCGGCGCGCTGGAGCAGGTCCTTGGAGAGCCCGAGAGCGACTCCGGCGACGCAGGCGGTGGAGGCGGGCACGATCAGCATGCCCTTGACGGGATACGACCCCGAGGACGGCCCGGCCGCGAGGTCACCGGCGGCCCAGTACCGCACCCGCTCGACGTCCACGTCGAACGTCCCCGGCTTGCCGTCGGCCCCCCTGGCCAGCCATTCCCGCAGGTCGTCCTGCCAGTGCGCGTCCCTGAAGGCGATCTGGGTCTCGTCGAGCAGCGTCAGCCGCGAGGCCCTGCTGACGACCAGGTCGACGCTCTCCCCCGCCTCCAGCAGCGCCCGCAGCACCGCAGCCGCGTACGGCGTCCCGGAAGCTCCGGACACCCCCACGATCCAAGGCACGCGCTGCGTTTCTCCTGCGTTCACATCTTGAGCGTACCGGTGGAGCGGATCCTCAGACGGTCAGCCCCCGGACCAGCAGGTCCAGCAGCGCGCACACGAACAGGGCGATACCGATGAAGCCGTTGACGCTGAAGAACGCCCTGTTCAGGCGGGACAGGTCATGCGGGCGGACGATGTTGTGCTCGTAGACGAAGGCCGCCGCGACGATCATCAGGCCGACCCAGAAGAACCCGCCCGCGTCCGTCGCCACCGCGTACCAGACCAGCAACCCCATGGTCAGGGCGTGGCACACCCGCGCGCCCCAGATCGCCGCCGGGATACCGAAGCGGGCCGGGACCGACATGACGCCGATCTCTCGGTCGGTCTCGACGTCCTGGCAGGCGTAGATCAGGTCGAAGCCGCCGATCCAGATGCCGACCGCGAGGCCGAGGAGCACCGCGTCCCAGGACCACTCGCCGGTGATCGCCAGCCAGCCGCCGACCGGGCCCATCGCCTGGGCGAGACCGAGGATGGCCTGCGGAAAGTTCGTGAAGCGTTTGCCGTAGGGGTAGACCACCATCGGGATGACGGCGACCGGGGCGAGGGCCAGGCACAGGGGGTTCAGCAGGGCCGCCGAGCCCAGGAAGACGACGACGGCCACCAGCGCGCCGGTCCACGCGTGCTTCACCGACATCGCGCCGGTCACCAGCTCGCGGTGGGCCGTGCGCGGGTTCCGCGCGTCGATCTCCCGGTCGATGATCCGGTTGACCGCCATGGCGAAGGTGCGCAGGCCGACCATGCAGATGGTGACAAGGAGCAGCCGGCCCCAGTGGATGTTCTTGTCCCACTCGAACATCGCGGTGAGCGCCGCGATGTAGGCGAAGGGCAGCGCGAACACCGAGTGCTCGATCATGACCAGGCGCAGGAACGCCTTCGTCCGTCCCGGCTGGGGGATCGCGGCAGACGCGGAACTCACAGGCCGTACTCCTTCCAGCGGCGGTCGACCTTCGCCGCCGTCTCCGGGTCGGACACCACCATGTCCGGCCAGCCGCCGTCGCGGGTGTAGCCCTCCTCGGGCCACTTCCGCGTCGCGTCGATCCCCGCCTTGCCACCCCAGAACTGCTGGTAGGAGGCGTGGTCGAGGTGGTCGACCGGTCCTTCGACGACCGACAGGTCGCGCGCGTAGTCCGTGTTGCCGAGGGCCCGCCACGCGACCTCGTGGAGGTCGTGGACATCGCAGTCCGAGTCGACGACCACGATCAACTTCGTCAGGGACATCATGTGGGCGCCCCACACAGCGTGCATCACCTTTTGGGCGTGCTTGGGGTACTTCTTGTCGATCGAGATGATCGCGCAGTTGTGGAATCCGCCCGCTTCGGGCAGGTGGTAGTCCACGATGTCCGGCACGATGATCTTCAGCAGGGGGAGGAAGAAGCGTTCGGTTGCCCGGCCCAGGGGTCCGTCCTCCGTAGGAGGCCTGCCTACGACGATCGACTGAAGCAGCGGCCGCTTCCGCATCGTCACGCAGTCGATCTTCAGCGCGGGGAAGGGTTCCTGCGGGGTGTAGAAGCCGGTGTGGTCGCCGAAGGGGCCCTCGGGCAGCATCTCGCCCGGCTCCAGCCAGCCCTCGATGACGACCTCGGCCTGCGCCGGGACCTGCAACGGCACCGTCTTGCAGTCGACCATCTCGATCCGCTTGCCGGAGATGAACCCGGCGAACAGGTACTCGTCGATGTCACCGGGGAGCGGCGCGGTGGACGCGTACGTCACGGCCGGCGGGCAGCCGAAGGCGATCGCGACCGGCAGGCGCTCGCCCCGCCGCGCCGCCACCTGGTAGTGGTTCCGGCTGTCCTTGTGGATCTGCCAGTGCATGCCGATCGTGCGCTTGTCGTGGCGCTGGAGCCGGTACAGGCCGAGGTTGCGGATGCCGGATTCCGGGTCCTTGGTGTGGGTCAGGCCCAGGTTGAAGAAGGAGCCGCCGTCCTGCGGCCAGGTGAACAGCGCGGGCAGGTCGTCCAGATCGACGTCGTCGCCGGTGAGGACGACCTCCTGGACGGGAGCCTCTTTCACCTTCTTCGGCGGTACGTGCGTCATCGCGCCGAGCTTGCCGAAGGCCTCCCGCACGCCCACGAAGCCGTGCGGCAGTTCGGGGCGCAGCAGCCCGCCGATCTTCTCCGAGATGTCGCCGTACGACTTCAGGCCCAGCGCCTTCAGCAGCCGCCGGTCGGTACCGAAGACGTTCATCGCGAGGGGCATCGAGGAGCCCTTCACGTTCTCGAAGAGGAGCGCGGGGCCGCCGGCCTTGTTGACCCGGTCGACGATCTCCCCGACCTCCAGATACGGGTCGACCTCGGCCTTGACGCGCTTGAGGTCGCCCTCGCGTTCCAGGGCCCTGAGCAGCGAGCGAAGATCGTCGTAAGCCATGCGTCCCAGTATCCGGTACGGGCTACCCTGGCCCTGTACCTGGGGGCTGTGATCGCGGCCCCGACGACCGTCCCGTGGGAGGGCCCCATGCTCCGGGTGCTGATGTTCCTCGTGCCGCTGGCGCTGAGCATCTACGCGTTCATCGACTGCATCAGCACGCAGGACGAGGACGTACGGCACATGCCCAAGCCGCTGTGGGCGATCCTCGTGCTGCTGTTCCCGCTGGTGGGCTCGATCTCCTGGATGATCGCGGGCAAGAAGCGGAGCCTGGCCGCCGAGGGCTGGTCCGGCGCCCGGGCCGGCCAGTCGCAGCGCTGGGTCGCGCCCGACGACAACCCCGAGTTCCTGAAGTCCCTCGACGAGGACGACGACCACGACCGGAAGAAGCGGGACGAGCCCTGACGTGGAGCTGCGGCTGCTGGTCACCTTCGAGAAGGTCGCCGGGGTGCTCAGCTTCACCCGGGCGGCGGCCGAGCTGAACTACGCCCAGTCCAGCGTCACCAGCCAGATCCGCGCCCTGGAGGACTCGCTCGGCGTGGAGTTGTTCGACCGGCTCGGCAGCCGCATCCGGCTCACGGAGGCCGGGGAGCGGCTGCTGCCGTACGCCCGCCAGATCATCGAGCTGAGCGAGGAGGCGCGGGCGGCCGTGACCGACGCCGAGGATCCCTCCGGCACGCTCGCCGTCGGCACCATGGAGTCGCTGACCTCGTACCGGCTGCCGCCGCTCCTCGAACTCTTCCACCACCGCTATCCGAAGATACGGCTGTCGCTGCGCACGACTCTCGGTGACGAGACCCGGCAGGCGCTGCGGCAGGGCACGTACGACGTGGGCTTCCTGATGGAGGCGGAGACCGCGCATCCGGGCCTGGAGAGCGAGGTGCTGGCGGTGGAACCGCTGGCGCTGGTGGCGGCGCCGGAACACGCGCTCAAGGGACGGGAGTTGGCGACCGCCGATCTCCTGCACCAGCCCCTCCTGGCCACCGAACCGGGCTGCGCCTACCGGGACTTGTTCGAGCAGGAGCTCAACTCCCTCGGTGGACCGGTCGACTTCATGGAGTTCGGCACCATCGAGGCCACGAAACGCGCGGCGGCGGCCGGTCTCGGCATCGCGCTGCTGCCGGAGATCACGGTCGCCGCCGAACTCGCGGAGGGCTCTCTCGCACGACTGGACTGGGAGCCGCCGTTCACGCTCCGGACGCAGCTCGCGTGGCGGTCCGGGAAGCGGCTGCCGGCGCATGTGCGGCTGTTCGCGGAGCAGGCACGGAAACTGGTGTCCGAGCAAGGGTGACCTTGAGGCTCGCCAGCACGATCAGCGGGACGCCCAGCGCCTGGACGAGGCCGATGTGGTGGCCGTACACCGCCCAGTCCATGCCCATCGCGACGGCCGGGTAGACGAAGGCCAGAACGGCGATCTTCGACAGTGGCAGCTGGGCGTAGGCGGCGTACATCAGGACGTACATCAGCCCGGTGTGGATGAAGCCGAGCCCGACCAGCCAGCCCCAGTCGCTCGCGCTCGTGCCGCTCATCGCGCCGAAGTCGGCGAAGGGCAGCAACAGCGGGATGCCGACGAGGACTTGGACCAGAGCGATGAGATGGGGTCGTACTCCAGTGATGCGCTTGGTCACCAGAGTCGACAGGCCGTAAAGGAGGGCGGCGAGGAGCGCCTGGCCGACGCCGAGGAGATACGTGCCGCCGCTGGTGAAGTCGCCTGGCGTGACGCCCGAGACGAGGATCAGGCCCGCGAAGGCCAGGCCGATCCAGCCCGCCTTCGCGGCCGTCAGGCGTTCGCGGAAGAGGAGGGCGCCCAGCAGCACGACGTAGAACGGCTGGGTGTGGTAGACGACCGTCGCCACGGAGATCGAGGTGTTCTCGTACGACTCGAAGAGGAACACCCAGTTGAAGACGATGAACACGCCGCCCAGGACGGCGAGTCCGAGGGTGCGCGGGGTGAAGCCGTGGTCACGGAGCCAGCCGCGGGCCAGCACGTAGCCTCCGAGCGCGAGGGCGCCGAAGACCACGCGGAAGAAGACCACGTCGAAGGGGGAGGCGCCCGACTCGACGACGAAGACGCCGAGGGTGCCGGAGAGGATCATGGCGGTCGTGAGCTGGGCGATGCCCTTGCTGTCGGAGGTCATGCCCCTGACGGTAGGAGCGGGCATCGGTGCAGGTCCACGCGCCAGTGGGGGGTTCTGCCGATGACCCCATCGGCGTCTTCGATGCGTGCAGGTTGTACGCCGGTGAGGCTTCCGAAGCGGACAATGCGCCCCTGTCGGGCGGGCCGCCGGGACCGGACACTTACCTCGCATGACGACTGCCACCACGGCCGGCACGGCCGCCCCCGAGTACGGCGACAAGGTCATCGCCGTCGAGACGGCCGGCTCGGAGCCGATCCCCGACGCCGAGCGCCACGGTAGCCCCCTGCAACTGCTGTGGACGTGGGCGTCCCCGAACATCGAGTTCGCGACGGTCTACATCGGCGTGATCTCGGTGCTGTTCTTCGGGCTGAGCTTCTGGGAGGCCACGGCGGCGCTGCTGCTGGGGACGGCCCTGGGTTCGCTGACGCAGGGGGTGCTGTCGCTGGACGGTCCCCGCTTCGGCGTCCCGCAGATGGCGATCGGCCGGTTCGCGTTCGGGTACCGCGGGAACCTGCTGCCTTCCGGTGTGAACGCCCTTGTCGCGGGCGTCGGTTGGTTCGCGGTGAACAGTGTGAGCGCCGCTTTCGCGCTGAACACGCTGACGGACCTGCGTCCGCTGCCGTCCCTGTTGATCGTGGTCGCCGCCGAGATCGTGATCGGCTTCATCGGCCACAACTTCGTGCACGCCTTCGAGAAGTACGCGTTCCCGGCGCTCGCGGTGATCTTCCTGCTGGCCGGGGTGTGGACCTTCAAGGAGGCCGGTGACCTGAGCGCGGGGGCGGGTGGCGGCATCGGCGGCTTCCTGCTGGCGTTCAGCACGGCCTGGGGGTACGCGGCGGGCTGGAACCCCGGTGCGTCGGACTACTCGCGCTATCTCCCGCGTACGGCAAGCAGGTTGCAGACGGTCGTCTACCCGGCGGTGGGCCTGTTCGTGTCCATCGCGGTCGTCTCGGTCATCGGCGCGGCGTCGGCGACGATCGTGGCGCCGGACGGCGCGACCCCGACGGCGGCGTTCACGGGCCATCTGCCGGGCTGGCTGAGCAACTTGGTCCTGCTGGCCATCATCCTGGGCGCGGTGTCGGCGAACGCGCTCAACGTCTACTCCTCCGCCATGTCGATCACCTCGCTCGGCCTGAAGCTGCCCGCATGGCTGGGGCGGAGCGCGATCGTGGTGCTGTGCGGGCTCGCCGGTACGGGCGCGGCGTGGGCGTCGCTCGCGGACGCCGGGCACGCGTACGAGGCGTTCCTGCTGGTGATCGCGTACTGGGTGGGGCCGTGGCTGGGCGTGGTGCTGGTGGAGCGGTGGGCGCGGTCGCGGACGCCGGTGGACGAACTGGCGGGGCGGCTGACCGACCGGGGCTTCTCCAACTGGCCCGGTGTCACGGCCCTGTTGATCGGCATCGCGGTGTCCGTGCCGCTCTTCTCCAACCAGGAGAAGTACGTGGGATGGGTGCCGGAGAGGTGGCCGTCCTTCGGGGACATCACCTGCCTGGTCGGGTTCGTGGTGAGCGCGGGGCTGTACGCGGTGCTCCGGAGGGCGAAGGCGCCTCAGTCCTCGGCCGCGTAGGCCTGATCGACGTACTCCACCTTGATGTTCCGGGGGCCGAACTCCTTCTCGATGAGGGGTTCGGCCTTCTTCGGGTCGTCGACGCCGACATGCACGAACCCCCGCTCGTCGACCCCGACTTCACGCATCTGGAAGGTGGCGTCCCAGCGGGTCATGTCCTCGCTGATCCGCTCGGCGAGGGCGTCGAGGGTCCTGCGGTCGACGTCGGCGGGGTGCAGCCGCAGCTTCACGCCCTTCTCGGCGGCGTCGCAGACGGCAGTGTCGAAGTCGTCGGAGGGGATGCGCCAGACGTCGGCGGCGCCCGCGTCCTCGTCGACGCCCATGCCGGTGTAGACGTCGGCGTACCTGCCCGCGGCGAGCTTGTCGATGCGGGCGAGGGTGCGGTTGAGGGGGCTGTCGTCGGGGGCGTCGCCGTCCGGTGGGCTCGTCCGGGTGCCGACGCACCAGTCCTCGGCGGGCGGCGAGGGCGAGACGGTCGCCGCGACGTCGATGTCCGCGTGCCCGGTCTCCGACGCGTCGACGTACAGGGCCGCCCCCACCACCACACCGGCGGTGGCCACGGCCGCCAGAATCCAGCTGCGGTTCCTCATACGACTGTGACGCGGGAGTGGGCCGGGAGGTTCACCCTCAGTCGCCCCGCAGCACCAGCTCCAGCAGCCCCGGGAACCGGGCGTCGAACTCCTCGCGCCGCAGCCGGTTGACCCGCCTGGGCCCCTCGTCGCGCTGCTCCACCAACCCGGCGGCGCGCAACACCGCGAAGTGATGGCTCTTGGCCGCCTTGCCCACGGGGACGTCGAAGGTGCCGCAACTGCGCGACCAGTCCTCGGAGCCGGCCAGCTCCCGCACCAACTGGGCCCGTACGGGGTCGGCGAGGGCGGCGAGCGCGGTCAGCACCGGGACGTCGTCGGGGTGGGTGTGCTCGGGGGCGGCCCGATGACTGGTACCGGTGGCCATGCTGTCCTCCCGATGACGATGACGCTGACGCTTGCGAGTGTTCGATGAAAACCATACAGTCTCGAGTGTTCGCTTCTCATTGAACAGTTTGAGCGGCCCAGAACGGGGTGTGTGGCATGCGCGCGATCGAGTTCCAGGAGTACGGCGGTCCCGAGGTCCTCGAGGTCGTCGAGGCGGAGGTCCCCGACCCCGGCCCCGGGCAGGTGAGCGTGGACGTGGCGTACGCGGGGATCAACTTCGCCGACCTCAAGGCGCGGGACTCGGGGTACCGGGTGCCGCGGCTGCCGTTCGTGCCCGGTCTGGAGGTTTCCGGGCGGGTCCGGGCGCTGGGCGAGGGGGTGACCGGCCTGAGTGTCGGCCAGGAGGTCACCGCGCTGACCGAGGGCGGCGCCTACGCGGACGTGGCCGTGGCGGACGTGGCGACCGTCTTCCCGGTCCCGTCCGGCGTGGACCTGCGCACGGCCGCGACCTTGCCGACGGTGCTGCCGACGGCGTACGCCCTGGTCCACTCCGTGGGCCGGCTCCAGCCCGGCGAGAGCGTGCTCGTGCAGGGCGCGGCGGGCGGTGTCGGCACGGTGGTCGGGCAGTTGGCGAAGGCGGCCGGCGGCACGGTGTACGGCGTGGTGTCGAGCGCCGCGAAGGCCGACTACGCGCGGGAGTACGGGTACGACGAGGTCTTCGTCGGCGACTTCGAGAAGCCGGTGCGGGCGGCGACGGACGGCCGCGGGGTCGACCTCGTCCTGGACCCGGTCGGCGGGGACACCCTGCGCGCCGGCCTCGCCTCGCTCGCCGTCTTCGGACGCCTGGTCTCCTTCGGTAACGCGAGCGGGGCGGAGGCGTGGAGCGTGGGGCAGCCCGAGCTGTACCCGTACGGCGTCACGGTCGGCGGCTTCTCCATCCTCACCCTGGCCCGGACCGCCCCGGACGAGCTCCGGGCGCTGGCCGAGCGGGCGTTCACGAAGGTCGTCGACGGGACGGTCAGCCTGCCGGTCACCGCCGAGTTCGACCTGGAGGAGGCGGCGGAGGCGCACCGGCTGATGGGGGCGCGGACGAGCACGGGGAAGCTGCTGCTGAGGGTGGCCGGCTAGTAGGCCACCGTGTCGCACCAGGTCTCCGCCCAGGCGGACGCGCCGTACTTGTTGGCCGCGCGCACCGTGATGCAGACCTCGTCGCCCGAGTACGGGCCGTTGATGGTGTAGCTGGTGCCGCCGGTGGAGTAGACGGTGTCGACGTCCTTGGCGGTGAAGTTGCTGCCCTTGTTGGTGTAGTGGATGTCGTAGCGGGTCGCGCGGGAGACCGCCGACCAGCTCACCTTGATCGGCATGTCACAGGCTCCGACGCAGGAGTTCACGTAGTCGAGCCGGTAGCTCGTCAGGTTCGGCGGCGGGGAGCCGGTGGTCGAACCGGAGGACGAGGAACCGGAGGACGACGAGCCCGAGGACGACGAGGACGAGCCGGAGGACGACGAGTCGTTGGCGTCGTCCACCGTGCCGGAACCGCCGGAACCGCTCCCGCTGTCAGCGCCTCCCGAGCCGCCCTTCTCCCGTCGGTCCGACGCCTTGGACTTGCTGGGCGACGGCGATGTCCTGCCCTTGGGGCTCGCCTCGGACGCGGACGCCGACACGGACACGGACGGGGAGGCCTCGGCCGAGACAGTGACCGAGGGCGTGGCCCGCCCCTCGCTCTCCGGTGCGGACGTGTACGGCAGGTGCTGGATGGCCAGGGTCGTGCCACCGGCCACGATCACCACCGGGACGACGGCGAGGAACACCCGCGTACGGCGGCGCCCGCGGCGGTCCGAGGCCGTCGGCGCCGGCTTCACGTCGGGCAGGGTCGGGGTGCGGACCGGCGGCGGGGCGAGCTCCGGCACGTCCGCGGCGAACGCCGCCCGCTCGGCCAGCCGCTCGGCGACGGACGCCGGCCACGCCGACGGCACGGGCACGCCCTCGAACTGCCGCAGCAGCTCCGCCGCCGTCGGCCGGCCCTCGGGGTCCTTGTCGAGGCAGAGGGCGACGACCTCGGCGAGGTCCGGGTCCAGGTCGCGCAGGGGCGTGAGGTCGGGCTGTTCGTGCACGATCCGGTACAGCACCCCGTGCCCGGACTCCTCGCCGAAGGGCGGCCGCCCGCACGCCGCGTACGCGACGACCGAACCGAGGGCGAAGATGTCGACCGCGCCGGTCAACCTCCTTGCCCCGGAGGCCTGTTCGGGCGACATGTAGGCGGGGGTGCCGACCACCAGGCCGGTGCTGGTGAGCTGGCTCTGCTCGGCGGCGCGGGCCACGCCGAAGTCGATGAGGGTGAGGCCGTCGAGGGTCAGCATGACGTTGGACGGCTTGAGGTCCCGGTGCACCATGTCCAGCGCATGCACCGCCGCCAGCCCCTTCACCGCCTCCCGCAGCAGCAGCCACAGGGCGTCGGCGGGCAGGGGGCCGCCGTGCGCGTCGAGGGCCTCGCCGAGGGTGAGGCCGGGGACGTACGCGGTGGCGAACCACGGCGGCTGGGCGGTGGGGTCGCTCGCGAGGAGCGGGGCGGTGGCGCCGGCGGGCAGCGACGCCAGGTTGTCCAGTTCCTGGCCGAAGCGGCGCAGGAACTTCTTGTCCTCGCCGACGATCGAGGGCAGGACCTGCTTGACGGCGACGTACCGGCCCTCGTGGACGCCGAGATAGACCCGGCCCATGCCACCGGCGCCGAGCCGCCCGACGAGCGGGATCGGCCCGATGGCCCGGGGGTCGTCGCCGGTGAGCGGCTCCACCATGGCGTTGTTCTCGATGTTCTCTTCGCTGTTCTCTTCGCTCACCGGGCGTATGCCCCCAGGCCGACGAGGCAGTAGACGTACTCGTTGATGGCCGTCCCGTTGAGGGTGTAGCGGTACGAGAAGGCGTACTGCGTCCGCGGGTTGGCGTTGCACTGGCTCATGTCGGAGCTGAAGGGGATCGTCTGGATCACCTGGTAGTGCGCGTCCGACGCCGAGCAGTCGACCTCCTCGACGTCGTCGACCTCCTGCGCGGTCGTGGAGTCGGGGAGCGTGCCGTTGAGGCAGGTACCGGAGGTGTAGGGGTCGGGCGCCTCGGTCTCGGTCTCCTCGGCGTACGGGTCGTCCGTGCCGTAGTCGTACGGGTCCTCGGAGTACGGGTCCTCGGTGTAGGGGTCTTCGGAGTACGGGTCATCCGTGTACGGCTCGTACGTCCCCGAGTACGAGTACGACGGCGAGCTGTACCCGCTGTACGAGCTGTACGGCGACGCGTCGTCCGCGCTGTCGTCGCCTCCCCCGTTGGCGACGACAGCGACGAACACCACGAGTGCCGCGACCGCGAGGACCGCCACCCACTTCCCCGCACCGGTCCCGCCCGCCGCGCCAGGGGTGACCCGGACGCGCAGCAGCACCTCCTGCTGCCCGACCCACAGCCGTACGAGGTCGCCGTCCCGCGCGGGCGGGATGCGGACCCGGACGGCGCCGGAGGGCAGTGGCACGGTGACGACGGCGCCGACAGCGGCCTGCTGCGGCGTCAGCGATATGGAGGTCTCCTGTTGCGACACAGGACGAGTGTGGAGGTCACACCTGGGCCCGCGCGGGCGAATTGGAGATCTTTTCTAGAAATTCACTTCAGAAAGCGCGTGTTCTACTCTGGCCGCGATGAGCCCCAAGCAACAACGCGGCGAGGCCACGGTCGAGCTGCTCCTGGACGCCGCGCTGCGGGTGTACGCGGAGTCGGGCGAGCAGGGCCTGACCGTCACCGCGATCACCAAGGCGAGCGGCGTCAGCCTCGGCAGCCTCTACCACCACTTCGGCAGCATCAACGGACTGACGGACGCGTTGATGCACCGCTGGCTGGGCCGGCTGCTGGGCGAGCTGGCCACGGCGTTGCAGCAGACCCGTACCGCCCGCTCGGGCATCCGGGCGCTCGTGCGGACGTATCTCGCCTTCGTCCGCGAACACCACGACGCGGCCCTGCTGCTGCACTCCCCGCTCGCCGACCGGCGGGGGATGGCGCACGGCAAGGAGCTTCGGGACGCCCAGGAGGCGCGGCTTTCACCGTTCGCGCTGTGGATCGAGCCGCGGGTGACGTCGGGGGAGCTGGCCGCGCTGCCGCTCGGGCTGATCGAGTCGCTGGTGATGGGGCCGGTGATCGGGGTGGCGAGGCGCTGGCTGTCCGGGATCGACGACGTGGATCTGGACGAGGCGATGCGGATCTTGCCGGAACGTATCTGGAGGTCGGTCGCGGGAGAGTGAGGGGGCAGGACGGGGACGTGACGGGGACGTGACGGGGACCACTCCAGCACGGGGTTTGCATGACCATGCATCGCGATGCATAATCTTCCTATGTCCAAGGTCCTCACCTCCCTCCCCGTCGGCGAGCGCGTCGGCATCGCCTTCTCGGGCGGCCTCGACACCTCCGTCGCGGTCGCGTGGATGCGCGACAAGGGCAGCGTCCCCTGCACCTACACCGCCGACATCGGCCAGTACGACGAGCCCGACATCGCCTCGGTGCCCGGCCGCGCCAAGGCGTACGGCGCCGAGGTCGCGCGCCTGGTCGACTGCCGCGCGGCGCTGGTCGAGGAGGGCCTGGCCGCGCTGACGTGCGGCGCGTTCCACATCCGTTCCGGCGGGCGCGCGTACTTCAACACCACGCCGCTGGGCCGTGCCGTCACCGGCACGCTGCTGGTGCGGGCGATGCTGGAGGACGACGTCCAGATCTGGGGCGACGGCTCGACCTTCAAGGGCAACGACATCGAGCGGTTCTACCGCTACGGCCTGCTCGCCAACCCGCACCTGCGCATCTACAAGCCCTGGCTGGACGCGGACTTCGTCACGGAGCTCGGCGGCCGCAAGGAGATGTCGGAGTGGCTGGTCGCCCACGGCCTGCCCTACCGGGACTCGACCGAGAAGGCGTACTCCACCGACGCCAACATCTGGGGCGCCACGCACGAGGCGAAGACCCTGGAGCACCTGAACACCGGTCTTGAGACGGTCGACCCGATCATGGGCGTCAAGTTCTGGGACCCGTCGGTCGAGATCGCCACCGAGGACGTGACGATCGGCTTCGAGCAGGGCCGGCCGGTCACGATCAACGGCAAGGAGTTCGCCACGGCGGTCGACCTGGTCATGGAGGCCAACGCCATCGGCGGCCGCCACGGCCTGGGCATGTCCGACCAGATCGAGAACCGGATCATCGAGGCCAAGAGCCGCGGCATCTACGAGGCCCCGGGCATGGCCCTCCTGCACGCCGCGTACGAGCGTCTCGTCAACGCCGTCCACAACGAGGACACCCTCGCCCAGTACCACATCGAGGGCCGCCGCCTCGGCCGGCTGATGTACGAGGGCCGCTGGCTGGACCCGCAGGCGCTGATGATCCGCGAGTCGCTCCAGCGCTGGGTCGGCGCGGCGATCACCGGCGAGGTCACCCTGCGGCTGCGGCGCGGCGAGGACTACTCGATCCTCGACACGACCGGCCCGGCGTTCTCGTACCACCCGGACAAGCTCTCCATGGAGCGCACCGAGGACTCGGCCTTCGGCCCCGTCGACCGCATCGGCCAGCTGACCATGCGCAACCTCGACATCGCCGACTCCCGCGCCAAGCTGGAGCAGTACGTCGGCCTCGGCCTGATCGGCACCGGCAGCCCCACCATCGGCGCCTCCCAGGCCGCCGCGACCGGCCTCATCGGCACCATGCCGGAACTCCCCGAGGGCGGCGCCGAGGCCATCGCCTCCCGCGGCGAGGTCTCCGAGGACGAGGCCCTGCTGGACCGCGCGGCGATGGAGTCCGGCACGGACTGACGCAGTCGCCTGAATGCCTTGAAGGCCGGTCCCCGAAACGGGGCCGGCCTTTCCGGCGTCTGGACATTTTGTGCCGAATTTTGGCACTGTCCGGTCATGCCTGAGACCCAGGAGGCACTCGCCTTCTACGCCACCCAGAGCACGTTCTCCGACCCGGGCGAACTGACCGCCCTCTACGCCGACTTACCGCCAGACGTCGCTCAACTCGCCCGCATCTCCCGCGACCTGCTGATCCACCGCGGCGAGGACGCCATGTTCGGCCACCGCCATCCGACCGACCGGCTCCACAACGACGCCGAGACCCGCTACGTCGACGACATCCTGCGGATTCTCGCCGACCGCGACCCGGCCCCGCTCCCCGAACGCCGGGCCCCCGCCGACCGTTTCGTGGGCACCTGCCGGGACTTCGCCCTCCTGCACACCTCGTTCCTGCGCCACCACGGCATCCCGGCCCGCACCCGTTCGGGGTTCGCCGACTACTTCCGCGGCGACGGCTTCCACGTCGACCACGTCGTCACCGAGTACTGGGACACGGACCGCGGCACCTGGCTGCTCGCCGATCCCCAACTCGCCGATCCCGCCCACCACCACGTCGACTTCGACCCGATGGACATCCCGCGCGACCGCTTCCTCGTCGCGGGCGAGGCCTGGCGGGCGATCCGTGAACAGGGCGCCGACGAGCGGAGGTTCGGGCTCCACCCGCCCGCGGAGGGCCCGTTCCACGGCGAGCGTTTCGTCGCCGGCAACATCCGCCTCGACCTCGCCGCGCTCAACAAGGTCGAGACCCTGCTGTGGGACGTGTGGGGCGAGGACGAGGGCGAGCCCGGCACCCCGCTGCCGGAGGAGTCGCGGGTGTTCTACGACCGAGTCGCCCCCGTCGTCAGCGGCACCGTCTCCTTCGCCGCCGCCCGTGAGCTGTTCACCGCGGACGACATCCTGCGCACCCCGCCGACGGTGACCTGCTACGCGCCCTTCAACGGCCCCAGCGCCGTCACCCTGCGCTGAACCACGGCCACCGGCCGCTCCCCCGCCCGGCCCCGGACCACCCGGTGCGCACAGGCCGCCGCCAGCAACTCGCCCAGCAGATCCGGGTCGCCGACCTCAAGACCCAGCAACGACTCGATCCGTTCGAGGCGTTGATAGAGGGACTGCCGGCCGATGTGCAGCAGGGCCGCGGTGCGGGTCGGGGAGCAGCCGTTGCGGAGATGGACCTCCAACGTCCGTACGAGGTCGCTGGCATGGACCGCCTCCCACTCCAGGAGCGGGCCCAGGGCGGCCTGGACCATCCCGGCGAGGCGTTCCCGGTTGGCGTCCACCCCGCCCCGGGTCAGCTCCCGCTCCAGGGCCAGGGCCCTCGACGAGGTCACCAACGGGCCGTCGGGGGCGGCCGGTTCGGCGGCCGGCACGGTCAGGGCCAGCTCCAGCGTCGTACGGGCCGCGCGCAGCGTGTCGCTCCAGCGCAGCCAGCCGCCGCCCGCGGCGACCGCGTGCCCCACGGCGACCGTGGACCCGGGTTCGGCGACGGTACGGAAGGCGTCCTGGACGGCCCGCACGAGATCGCCGGACCGGGGGCCTGGGAGGTCGCCCGACCGCGTGCCGGGCAGCGCGAGCAGCGCCAGTACGTCCGCCGGGAACACCGCGCGCAACACCCCGGCCCCGCCGAGCTGCCGTACCGCCCGGTCCACCACCCCCGCATCCCGCGCCCCGTGCACGGACACCCCGAGCAGCCGCGCCCCCGGACCCGGGTGGAACCCGGCCAGCGCCGCCCGCGCCTCGACCTCGGGCTGGTTCAGCGCCGCCCGGTCGGCGAGGTCGGCCAGCAGGGCGGCGGTGTGGTCGTCGCCGAAGGGCCGTACGACCGTGCGCCCCGACAGTCCACGGGCCACGATCGCCCGGTTGGCGGCCTCCGTGATCCGTACGAAGGGCACCACCCGGCGCAGGGCGAGCAGCGGCAGTCCGAGGCGGCGGGCCTCGTCGGTGACCTCGGCCGGCATCGCGGGCAGCGACCGTCCGACCTCCACCGCGAGCCCGGCCGCGCCCCGCGCCGCGACCTCGCGGACGTACCGGCGGCGCACCTCCTCGTCGGCGTCCGTGAGCCCGAAGCCGTTGGTGAGGAGCAGCTCGCCGCCGTCGAGGAAGTTGGCCCCCTCGTACACCTCGCTGGAGTGGACCCACCGCACGGGCCGGTCCAGGCCCCCGGCGCCGGCGAGCAGCTCGGGTTCGGTGGCGCGGACGGGGTCGAGGGCCAGGATCTCGCGGAGGGTGAGTGCGGGCATGCGCGCCTCCCGACAGTTGTCCGGCTGTGGGCCGCCCGACAGTTCGTCGGGCCGCGGGCTGCCCGGAGAGTACTTTCCGCACGTTGCCCTGGTGTTTCCGCGGCAGCAGAGTGAGGGCATGGATCTTTTCCGTACGTGGCTGGCGACCGCCGTGGCCGAGGCCCGCGCCGGTCTCGCCGAGGGCGGCATCCCGATCGGCGCCGCGCTCTACGGCGCCGACGGCACGCTCCTCGGCCGGGGCCACAACCGGCGCGTCCAGGACGACGACCCGTCGACGCACGCGGAGACGGCGGCGTTCCGCGCGGCGGGCAGACAGCGCTCCTACCGGGGCACGACGATGGTCACGACCCTCTCTCCCTGCTGGTACTGCTCCGGTCTGGTCCGGCAGTTCGGCATCTCGCGGGTGGTGGTCGGCGAGGCGGCCACCTTCCATGGCGGACACGACTGGCTGGCCGAGCACGGCGTGGAGATCGTGCTCCTCGACGACCCCGAGTGCATCGCGATGATGCGCGACTTCATCGACAAGAACCCGGCTCTCTGGAACGAGGACATCGGTGTCTGACCCCCGTATCCCCACCATCGACCTCAGGCCCTGGCTCGCCGGCGACCCCGAGGCCCGCGCCGGCATCGCCCGCACCGTGGACGAGGCCCTCCAGACGGCCGGGTTCCTGCTCGTCACGGGCCACGGCGTCGACCCGGCCCTGCGCACCCGCATCCGCGAGGCCGCGCGCACCTTCTTCCGGCTTCCCGTCGACGTCAAGCAGGCGTACGAGGCGAAGGTCGGCGGCCGCGGCTGGCTCGGCCCCGGAGCGGAGGCCAACGGCTACTCCGAGGGCACCGAGACCCCGCCGGACCTGAAGGAGTCCCTCACCTTCGCGACCCACGAGCCCTTCGAGGACCCGGTGGTCAACGCGGAGTGGTACGCGCCGAACGTCTGGCCCGCGGAGGTGCCGGAGCTGCGGAGGCTGTGCGAGGAGTACCTGGGGAAGATGGCCGACCTGGAGAAGGAACTGCTCTCCCTGCTCGGCGAGGCCCTGGGCCTGGAACCGGACTTCTTCTCCCGCCACATGGACCACCCCACCTACGGCTTCAACATCAACTGGTACCCGGGGACCGAGGTCGTCGGCGAGCCGGAACCCGGCCAGTTCCGGATCGGCCCGCACACCGACTTCGGCACGGTGACGATCCTCGACCGGCAGGCGGGGAAGGGCGGGTTGCAGGTCTGGACAGACCCTGCGGTTGGAGGGGTCGGCTGGGAGGACGCGCCCTTCGACCCCGACGCCTTCACCATCAACATCGGTGACCTGATGGCCCGTTGGACCGGCGACCGCTGGCGCTCCGGCCGTCACCGCGTCCTCCCGCCGCCCGCGGACGCGCCCGCCGAGGAGCTGATGTCCCTGGTCTACTTCGGCGAGTGCACCCCGGGCACCCGGGTGGAGTCGGTGCCGGCGCCGATCGGGCGGGTGGCGTACGAGCCGGTGGACTCGCACGTGTATCTGCGGGCCCAGCTGGACTCGATCACGGTCGACTGAGCACGTCGACGAGCCGCTCGAAGCGATCCCGCCAGAGCGGCTCGGCCGGGCCCTCGCCCTGGAACTCATGGGTGAAGCGGAGCGCGCTGCCGTCCTCCCCGTCCCGCTCCAGATGGAACCTGAGCCGCCCGCCCTCCACCGTGTACTCGGCGACGCGGTCCACGTCCCACGCGGTGACCTGCCCGGCACCCAGCTCACCGAAGGTGACCGCACCGCCGAGCCGGGGTTCCAGCACCTCGACGCGGGTGCACCACCCCGCGAGCCCGTCCGGCGTCGCCACGGCCGGCCAGACGTCCTCCATGGGCCGGGACAGCCGTACCAGGAAGTGGAGGATGCGCGTGTTCCCGTGGGTCTGACTGGTGCCCTGTTCGACAGATCCGGTCATGACACCAGCGTGACGCGTGACGCGGCGTTCCGCACGCCGCGTCACAGCCTGCGTACGGGAGTTACACGCCCGCGTACGAGTGCTTGCCGGAGACGAAGATGTTCACTCCGTAGTAGTTGAACAGCCAGCAGCCGAAGGCGATCAGGGCCAGGTAGGCGGCCTTGCGGCCCTTCCAGCCGGCCGTGGCGCGGGCGTGCAGGTAGCAGGCGTAGGCGACCCAGGTGATGAAGGCCCAGGTCTCCTTGGGGTCCCAGCCCCAGTAGCGGCCCCACGCGTCACCGGCCCAGATGGCGCCCGCGATGATCGTGAACGTCCAGAGCGGGAAGACGGCCGCGTTGACGCGGTAGGAGAACTTGTCGAGCGAGGACGAGGCGGGCAGCCGCTCCAGGAAGGACGTGGCGAACTTGCCGGGCTTGCCGCCGCCCGCGAGCTTGCTCTCGTAGGAGTCCTTGAACAGGTACAGGATCGTGCTGACCGCGCCCACGTAGAAGACCGCGCCGCACAGGATCGCCGTGGAGACGTGGATGTACAGCCAGTACGAGTGGAGGGCGGGAACCAACTGGTCGCTGGCGGTGTACAAGACAGTGACGGCGATGCCGAGATCGAGGAGGACCGAGGTGATGAGGAACAGGCCCATCCAGCGCACGTTCTTCTTCAGCGCCAGCAGCGAGAGGTACACACCGACGGCCACCGTGGAGAAGGTGATGTTGAACTCGTACATGTTGCCCCAGGGCGCCCGCTCCACCGAGGCCGCGCGGGCGATGACCCCGGCGAGCTCGATGAGGAACGCGAGCACCGTGAGGGACACGGCGATACGCCCGTAGAGGTCACCCTGCTCGTCCCCACCGTGCGCCCCGGGCCCGTCCGGCACGTCCCGCTGCCCGGCTGCCGCCCGTACGACGACCTTCGGCCGTTCCAGTACGGCGGTGGAGCCGCCCTTCTTCACCGTGACCGCCGGCGCCGCCTTCCGGGCCGCCGGGTCGGCCGTCAGCGCGGCGGCCGTGCGGCCGATCTTGCTGCGGCTGCCGAAGATCCATTCGGTGATGTAGGCGAAGAAGGCCAGCGTGTAGACGGCCATCGCGGAGTAGATCAGCGTGTTGCTGAGGTTCGCGAGATGTTCGTTGGTGGCGGCGGCCAAATCGGTTGTGGCGGCGAGAGTCACCTCAGCACTCCTTCGGGTGAATGTCCCGGCGACTTGCGGTCGGGCGGTGAGGTCTGACGAGAAGATGGCGGTCGTATTACCGGGCTGGTTTCAACCCGGCTGGTGTTGATCGTGGAAGACCTGACGGGCCGCTGGTCCGCCGGGCGGCGTGAGCCAGGAAGCTCCCTGGATCCGCGAGGGAGCGGTCTCAATTCCCGGGCCTTTCGGCAGCAGTTGCGGAGTCGGAGTCGGACACACTGTCCGGCTCCACTCTCCCCGCATCGGACGCCCCCGGCGCCTGGTCGTAGAGGGTTTCGGCGAGCGCCCCGAGTTCCTCGGGCACCTTCGCGGACTCGCTGCGGCCGAGGCCGGCCATCTCGACGACCGTGATGCCGTCGTCGCCCTTGACCGCCCGTACCCACACGCGGCGGCGCTGGATGAACAGGGAGCCGGCGAGGCCGAAGATCGCGGCGATGGAGCCGGCCAGTGCCCAGCCGCTGCCGGGCTGGCGGGTGACCTGGAAGTTGGCCCACTCCTCGGTGGACTCGTAGGTGATCGAACCGGCGCCGTTGGGGAGCTTCATGGTCTCGCCCGGCCGCAGGTTCTCCCGCTGCTGCTGGCCCTTGGCGTCCTTGAACTCCTTCAGGTGCGTCTTGTCGAGCTGGTAGACGCTCTGCGGGACACCGGAGTCGACGCCCAGGTCGCCGTAGTAGCCGGCCAGGTTCAGCACCGGGTTGCCCAGCGCGGGGAAGGTGGAGGACACCTCGTTGCCCGGGGTGTACGTGGGCAGGAAGAAGGCCTCGAAGCCCAGCTGCTGCCGCTCGCCCTTGGCGTCGCGGTAGCCGTCCATGACCTTGACGACACCGGAGGAGGTGATGTTGCTGTCGAGAGGCAGCAGGGGCACGGCGTCGTGGTAGACGACATTGCCCTTGCCGTCGCGGACCGTGATGACGGGCGCGTAGCCGTGGGCGGTGAGGTAGACCTTCGAGTCGCCGATCTCCAGCGGCTCGTTGACCTTGATGAGCGTCTTCTTGCCCTTGCCGAACGCGCCCACGCTGTAGGTGACGGAGGCCTGGAAGGTGCGCGCGGTGCCGCGGTTGGGGCCGGACTTCTCGTAGGTGCCCTGGAAGTCCTTCAGGTTGAAGCTGAACGGGTCCAGGTCGTCCGCGGTGAAGAGGCTGCCGGACTTGAAGTCGTCGTACTGGGTGAGGGTGTTGGAGAACCCGCCGCCCTCGACGATCAGCTTGTTGCCCTCCATCTTGAACAGCTGGCCCCAGGCGAAGGCGATCAGCATCACGATGAGGGCGATGTGGAAGGCGAGGTTGCCGACCTCGCGCAGATAGCCCTTCTCGGCGGCGACGGCGTCACCGGCGAGGTGGGCGCGGAAGCGGCGCTTCTTCAGGAGGGCGAGGGCGGCCTCGCGGACCTGCTCGGGCTCGGTCTCGGTCCGCCAGGTGGTGTAGGCGGGCAACCGCGTCAGCCGCTTGGGCGCGCCCGGCGGGCGGCCGCGGAGCTGGCCGACGAACTGCCAGGTGCGCGGGATGATGCAGCCGATGAGGGAGACGAACAGCAGGATGTAGATCGCGGAGAACCACACCGAGCTGTAGACGTGGAAGAGACCGAGCTTGTCGTAGAGGTCGCCGAGCGTCGGGTTGGCCTTGCGGAAGTCGGCGACCTTCGTCTCGTCGGTCCCGGACTGCGGGATCAGCGAGCCGGGGATCGCACCGAGCGACAGCAGCAGGAGCAGCAGCAGCGCGACCCGCATGGAGGTCAGCTGCCGCCAGAACCAGCGGGCCCAGCCGATGACGCCCAGGGAGGGCATGCTCAGGGTGTCCTCGGGCGCGGTGGACAGCTGGGAGCCGGCGGCGCCGAGGTCCTCGTCACCGGCGGGCGGGGTCCGGGTCGCGTCGGGTGTCGTCTTGCTCATCGATCAGATCCCCACAGTGAATCCGTTGGACCAGGCCTGCATCTCCTGCACGATGCTGTCCCACGCGCCGGTCAGCAGCAGGACACCGGTCAGGATCATCATCGTGCCGCCGATGCGCATCACCCAGACGTAGTGCTGCTTGACCCAGGCGAAGGCGCCGAGCGCCTTGCGGAAGGCTACGGCAGCGAGCACGAAGGGGACACCGAGGCCGAGGCAGTAGGCGACGGTCAGGATGGCGCCGCGCAGGGCGCTGCCGTCCTGCATGGCGAGCGTCTGCACCGAGGACAGGGTCGGTCCGATGCAGGGCGTCCAGCCGATGCCGAACAGGGCGCCGAGGAGGGGGGCGCCGGCGAGTCCGGTGGCGGGCTTGGTGTGGAAGCGGAACTCGCGCTGGGTGAGCCAGGGCATCATGCCCATGAAGAACACGCCCATGAGGATCATGAGGACGCCGAGCACCTTGGACAGGACGTCCCGCTCCTCCTGGAGGGTCTGTCCGAAGTAGCCGAACAGTGCCCCGCCGGAGACGAACACCACGGTGAAGCCGAGGACGAACAGGGAGGCACCGGCGGCCATCCGCCCGCGCCGGGCCTCGGCGAGATCGGTGCCGCTGACGCCGGTGACGTACGACAGATAGCCGGGGACCAGCGGCAGGACGCAGGGGGAGAAGAAGGAGACGAGCCCGCCGAGCAGGGCGACCGGCAGCGCGAGCAGCAGGGCGCCGCTCATCACGGTGTCGTTCTGCCCCACCCCGGCGGCGAGCGTGGTCACTCCGGTGACGGCTGCGCTCACGTCACTTCTCCGCGAGGACGGGCTTGATCATGCCGAGCAGCGTGTCCTCGCTGAGCGCCTGGAGCGCGCGGGCGGCGATCTTGCCGTCGCGGTCGATGACGAGCGTGGAGGGGATCAGCTGCGGGTTGAGCGTGCCCTTCTTGAAGCGGAGCATCTGCTTGCCGGTCGGGTCGAAGAGGCTCGGGTAGGTGATCCCGAACTCCTTCTCGAAGGACTTCGCGAGGGTGGTGCTGGCGTCGCGGGTGTTGAGGCCGACGAACTCGACGCCCTGGCCCTTGACCTGGTCGTAGACGGTCTGGAGGTTCTTCGCCTCGGCCCGGCAGGGCGAGCACCAGGAGCCCCAGACGTTGAGGACGAGGACCTTGCCCTTGTAGTCGGCGGTGGACAGGCTCTTGCCGTCGATGGTCTTGCCGGACAGCTCGGGCGCCGTGGTCCGCTTGCCCTGGGCGACGGTGTCGACGCCGTTGTTGCCGGTCACGAAGTTGGTGTCGCCGCCACCCCCCGACACTCCGCCGGAGCTGCACGCGGTGACGGTCAGCGCGGCGGCCGCCGCTGTCGCGGTCAGCAGGACGGCGCGACGGCGGGTGCGCTTGGTGCGGTTCGGGCGCTGGAAAGCGCTGCTGGCGGCACTCATGTGAAAAGTTTCGCATGCCCGTTCTGGGGATCTTGCGCACCCCCCTCGGGGGCGGAAACCCGCATATCAGGCGGCGTTCACAGAGGCGTCCTTCATGTACGAAGCCCAGCCGCCGACGGGCGCCTGACCGACGTCCAGACCGCGCAGCTTCTCCAGCACCTCGGGCTTCTGCACGTCCATCCAGTCGACGAACTGCCGGAAGGAGACGAGGCGTACGTCCTCGCCCTTCTCCTTCTCCGCGGCGATGTGCTTCAGGGCCTGCTCGACGGCGTCCATGTAGATGCCGCCGTTCCAGTGCTCGAAGTGGTTGCCGATGAAGAAGGGGGCGCGGTTCGTCTCGTATGCCCGCTTGAAGCCGGATATGTACGCTTCGGCGGACTGCTTGCGCCAGGCCGGGTAGTTGTAGCTGGGCGCGTTGGTGGAGTTGACCGACTGGTTGGCGAGCATGTTGTAGTCCATCGAGAGGACCTCGAAGCTGCGCCCGGGGAACGGGATCTGCTGGAGCGGCAGATCCCACAGCCCGCCCTTCTTCTCCGGCCACACCTGCCGCCCGCCGGGCGAGGAGGCGTCGTAGCGCCAGCCGAGTTCCTTCGCGGTGGGCAGCAGGTTGTCCTGCCCGAGGAGACAGGGTGTACGACCCCCGACGAGCTCCTTCTCGTAGTCGAAGGGAAGCGCCGGCAGATCGGTCCACCCGGTGTTCGTCCGCCACTCCTTCACGAAGGCCTTGGCCTGGTCGATCTCACTGCGCCACTGCTGGGGCGTCCAGTTGCCGACGCTGCCGTAGCCGCCGCAGAAGTGGCCGTTGAAGTGGGTGCCGATCTCGTGGCCCTCGAGCCAGGCGCGGCGGACGTTGGTGAGAGTGGCCTTGACGTGCTCGTCGGTGAGGTAGCCGATGTCGGAGGCGCCGACGGGGTTGTTGGGCGGGTCGTAGAGCCGCTTCTTCGACTCGGGCAGGAGGTACAGCCCGGAGAGGAAGAAGGTCATGTGGACGCCGTGCTCCTTGGCGAGGTCGAGGAAGCGCGGGAAGAGACCGTTGCCGACCTCGCCCGCCCCGTCCCAGGAGAAGACGACGAACTGCGGCGGGGTCTGCCCCGGCTCCAGCGGCTCGGGCTTGGCGGGCTGGCCGGGCTGCTTGCCGGTGTACGAGGTGGAGCCGTCGCCGATGGGGCGGGCGCTGGGGGTCTTCTTGCCGGGTTTGTTGCCGCCGGTGGTGGAACCCGAGGCCGGGCTCGGCCCGTCTGACGACGTGAGGGTGCCGCACCCCGCGAGTCCGACAGCGGCGGCACCCCCGACGCCGAGTCCGATGGCTCCCCTGCGGGTGAGAGTGCGCATGGCATCCCCGTTCGTCACGTTCTCTGGTGGTCACCCATTCAGAGGACGGGACGAACGGAGACGTTCCGTCTGTTTTTTCGCGATTACGTAACAGACCGCCCCCAGCGGAACTCAGGCCCCGAAGGCCTTGTCCTTGCCCTTCACCGGCTTCGCGCCCGCGCGCAGGTGCGCCGGGACGAGGTCGATCGCCGGCTCGCTGTAGCCCACGGACACGATCTTGTCGCCCTGGTACGTGAACGTCGTCAGGGAGGCGAGCGTGCACTGGCGCTTGCGTGGGTCGTGCCAGAGTCGGCGGCGCTCGACGTACGACCGGACGATCCAGATCGGCAGTTGGTGACTGACGAGCACGGCCTCGTGCCCCCGCGCCGCGTCCTTCGCCGCGTCCAGCGCCCCCATCATGCGGACGACCTGGTCGACGTACGGCTCACCCCACGACGGCTTGAAGGGGTTGACGAGGTGCTTCCAGTTGTCGGGGTTCTTCAGCGCGCCGTCGCCGACGCCGAAGGTCTTGCCCTGGAAGACGTTGTCGGCCTCGATGAGCCGCTCGTCGGTCGCGAGGTCGAGGCCGTGCGCCTTGGCGATCGGCGTGGCGGTCTCCTGCGCCCGCTCCAGCGGGGACGCGCAGACGTACGTCACGTCCCGCGAGGACAGGTGCTCGGCGACCCGGTCGGCCATCTGCCGGCCCAGCTCGGAGAGGTGGTACCCGGCGAGGCGGCCGTAGAGGATGCCGTCCGGGTTGGCGACCTCGCCGTGCCGCATGACGTGGACGACGGTGATGTCAGTGCTGCTCGTCATGCTGCCGTGGCCTCCGCTGCCGCACGGGCCGCCGCCGGAAGGGCGTCGGCGATCTTCTGAACCGCCTGCTCGTCGTGGGCGGTCGACACGAACCACGACTCGAAGGACGAGGGCGGAAGGTAGACGCCCTGCGCCAGCATCGAGTGGAAGAACGCGGTGAAGCGGAACGACTCCTGCTTCTTGGCGTCCTCGTAGTCGCGCACCTCACGGTCGGTGAAGAAGACGGAGAACATGTTGGAGGCGGTCTGCAACCGGTGCGCGACGCCCTCCTTGGCGAGCGCCTCGGTGACGAGCGCCTGGATCTGCGTGGACACGGCGTTGACCTTGTCGTACGCCGCCTCGTCGAGCAGCCGCAGCTGGGCGAGACCGGCGGCGGTGGCGACCGGGTTCCCGGAGAGGGTGCCGGCCTGGTAGACGGGCCCGGCGGGGGCGAGGTGGGCCATGACGTCGGCGCGCCCACCGAAGGCGGCGGCGGGGAAGCCGCCGCCCATGACCTTGCCGAAGGTCATGAGGTCGGGGCGGACGCCGTCGATGCCGTACCACCCGGCGCGGCTGGTACGGAAGCCGGTCATGACCTCGTCGGAGATGTAGAGGGCGCCGTTCTTGGAGCAGGCGTCCTTGAGCCCCTGGTTGAAGCCGGGCCGCGGCGGGACGACGCCCATGTTGCCGGGCGAGGCCTCCGTGATCACGCAGGCGATCTCGCCGGGGTGCCGGTGGAAGGCCTCCTGGACGGCTTCGAGGTCGTTGTACGGCAGCACGATGGTGTCGCCGGCCTGGGCGCCGGTGACGCCGGGGGTGTCGGGCAGCGCGAAGGTGGCGACGCCGGAGCCGGCGGCGGCGAGGAGCGAGTCGACGTGACCGTGGTAGCAGCCGGCGAACTTGATGACCTTGGTGCGCCGGGTGAACCCACGGGCGAGGCGGATGGCCGACATGGTGGCTTCGGTCCCGCTCGACACGAGCCGCACCTGCTCGAGCGGCTCGATGCGGTCGACCATCTCCTCGGCGAGCGCGACCTCGCCCTCACCGGGCGTGCCGAAGGAGGTGCCGCGCGAGACGGCGTCCTGCACGGCGGCGATCACGTCCGGGTGGGAGTGCCCGAGGATCATCGGCCCCCAGGAGCAGACGAGGTCGACGTACTCGCGTCCGTCGGCGTCGGTCAGATAGGCCCCCTTGCCGGACACCATGAACCGGGGCGTGCCGCCGACGGCGCGGAAGGCGCGCACCGGGGAGTTCACGCCGCCTGGTGTGACAGCGGCCGCACGGTCGAACAGGGCCTGTGAGGCAGGCGCATCGTATGAATAGGGCGTTTCGCTCATGACCTGCGACTTCTCCGACTTCTCGGACTCCGGTTGCCGACTTTCCTCCTCAGGGTAGGCCAGCGACCCCGGGCGACCGCGGGCTGAGGTGCGGTGGCATCTGCGAAACTGGGTGCTGATACACACAGCTCGTACGGCCCGTGGTGTTCGACAGGCCGCGAAGATCCTTGTGAGGATCCTGCGGACAGGTGTTTCAACGCACGTTTCGGCGGGCGGCCGTGGGGGAGGTCACTGACACGATGATCGGGTTGCGCGGCGGGGGCCACGCGTCCTAGAAAAGCAGTCGGGTGGAGATATGCATCGCGGTGGCGGACTGGGCGAGGGGACTGATGACCTGGGTCCTCGACGTGCCCGGCGGGGAAGGCACCGACGCGACGCGGAGGAAGCCGCGGAAGCGGCACGCGTACCGAGTGAGTCAGAGGCGGACGAGCGACGTATCGAACGTCGGATCGATCGGCTGAGGGCGGGGAGCAGGAATGGTGGTCGGGTGGGGGTGACGTACAAGTACTTCGGCGCGCCCGACGGCGCGACCGCGGCCCGCGTCCCGATCTCGATGCGCCCCGAGGAACTCGGCGGCGACGAGCTCGGCATGAACGGCATGTTCACCAAGATCAAGCCGGAGACGATGGCCGCGATGGTCCTCACCGGCATAGAGGGCGTCCCGCTGCACAAGGTGCCCCCGCTGGAACTGGTCGTCCTGCACCCCGACTACGCCGTGGTCAAGCTCCCCATGACGGTCGTCGACCCGCTGCGCGGCATCGGCGAGGAGGCGGTGGGCGCGGCGGCGTTCATCTGGTCGACGGTCCCGGACCGGGGCGGCCCGCGGGACGCGTTCAACGTGTACCAGCTGCTGCACGAGTGGCAGGACTTCAGCCATCGGCTGCACGAGGCGGGGCATCAGCCGTACTGCCTGGTGTGGCCCTGAGCCCGTACTGCCCGGTGCGGTCCTGAGCCTTCTCACTCCTCACCGGCCTGCCCCGCCATCGCCGCCGCCCCACCCGTCGTAGCCGGTGCCCTGCACGGGCCGGTCGGGGCCGAGGCTGTGGTCGTGGGGGCCGGGCTGATCTCTTCCCCGGCACGCTCGACCAAAGTCAGACGGGCGGCCGCCGTCTTGAACAGAGGCTGTTTGGAAGCCGGGTCCCAGTCGGTGAGTGTCGTCTCGTTCGCCGCTCGGCCGCCGTCCTTGCCGGGGCGGTCGCCCTCCGCCGTGTCCCAGTAGCCGTAGTGGAACGGGACGAACACCATGCCGTCCCGGATGTCGGTGACCCGCAACCGCCCGCGCAGCGACCCGCGTCGGCTGGTGACCTCGACCAGGTCGCCCTCCGCCACGTCGTGCCGCGAGGCCTCACCGGCGGAGATCTCCACCCACACCTCGGGGGCGGCGGCGTTCAGTTGGGGGACGCGGCCGGTCTTGGTGCGGGTGTGGAAGTGGTAGACGGTACGGCCGGTGTTCAGTTGCAGGGGGTACGCGTCGTCCGTGGGTTCCTCCGGCGGGTCGTAGTCCGCCGGCCTCAGGACCGCCTTCCCCTCCGGGTTGAGCGAGCGGTAGTCGTCCTCCGTCATCGACTCGCCGGTCATCACGTGCTTGCCGTACGACTCGCAGGTCTCCGGCGCGGCCCAGCTGATCCCGTCGGTGTAGAGGCGTTCCGTGCCGTCGGGTGACGCGCTGGTGCAGGGCCACTGGATGCCGCCCGCGGTACGGAGGCGCTCGTAGGTCAGGCCGGTGTAGTCGCAGGGGCGGCCCCGGCTGCACTCCTGCCAGGCCCGGAACGCCGACTCGGGGTCGTGCCAGGGGATCAGCGGGCCGCCGTCCTTGTCGCGGAAGTCCATCCGGCGGGCGTAGTCCAGCAGGATGTCGAGGTCCGGGCGGGCGTCACCCGGCGGGTCGACCGCCTTCTCGGAGAGGTGGACCGTGCGGTCGGTGTTGGTGAACGTGCCCGTCTTCTCGCCCCAGGTCGCGGCGGGCAGGACGACGTCCGCGAACTGGGCGGTCTCGGTGAGGTACAGGTCCTGGACGACCGTGAACAGGCTGTCGCGGCCCAGGATGTCGCGGATGCGGTGCAGTTCCGGCAGGGACACCGCCGGATTCGTGCCGGAGATCCACAGCAGCCGTATGTCGCCCTCCTCGGCCTTGCCGAAGATCTCCATCGCCGGGGTGGGCGGGGCGTCGTGCGGGATGCGGGACGGCTCGACGTTCCAGACCCGGGCGAGGTCGGCGACATGGTCGTCGTTCTGCCAGTTGCGGAAGCCGGGCAGATCGCCGTCGGCGCCGCACTCACGGGTGTTCTGGGCGGTGGGCTGGCCGTTCATCTGGAGCACCCCGCAGCCGGGCCGGCCGAGCATCCCCCGGATCAGCTGGAGGTTGTTGACCTGGCAGGCGGCGGCCGTCGCCTGGTGGGACTGGTAGACGCCCTGGAGCACGGTGGACAGCAACCGCTCGGCGCCGCCCAGGAGTTCGGCCGCCTCGGTGATCCTCCGCGCCGGTACGTCACAGATCCCGGCGGCCCGGGCGGGGGTGAACTCGGCGACCCGCGCGGCCAGTTCCTCGTAGCCGACGGTGTGGGCGTCGACGTAGGCGTGGTCGACACGGTCGGTGCGGATGATCTCGTGCAGGAGGGCGTTCAGCAGGGCCACGTTCGTGCCGGAGCGCGGCGCCAGGTGGACGGTGGCGTGCCGGGCGACCGGCGTGGGACGCGGGTCGACGCACAGCAGCCGCGGCGAGTCACCGCCCGCCAGCCGGTCCAGGACCCGCATCCACAGCACCGGCTGGGTCTCGGCCATGTTGTGCCCGAACAGGGCGATGACGTCGGCGTGGTCGACGTCCGTGTACGAGGCGGGCTGCCCGTCGCAGCCGAAGGTCTCCTTCAGCGCCTCGGCGGCGGTCGCCGTGCACAGCCGGGTGTTGCCGTCGAGGTGGTTCGTGCCCAGCCCGGCGCGGGCGATCACCGCGAGGGTGTAGTAGTCCTCCAGGAACAGCTGGCCGCTGGTGTAGAAGCCGAGCGCGTCGGGTCCCCGCTCGGCCAGCAGGTGCCGGGTGCGGGCGACAATCCGCTCCATGGCCGTGTCCCAGTCGCAGGGGACGAGGTGGCCGTCCGCCCTGATCAGCGGGGTGGTCAGGCGGTCCGGGGAGTGGTTGGCCTGCCAGCCGAACAGGTCCTTCGGACCCAGCCGGCCGTGGTTGACCCGGTCCCCGGCCCGCCCGCGGACGCCGACGATCCGGCCGTCGGCGACGGCGATGTCCATCGCGTCCCCGTTGGAGTGCAGCAGCGATGCCGTCGGCACCCACCGCCGCACCCCGTCCGCGGTGACACCGGGCGCCAGATACGAGTCGACGCGCACCGGCCACGTACCGCCACGGTCGTAGGGGGTGCGCTCGCCCCAGGGCTGCGCGATCCGGTCCACCTCGGAATGCATGAGACTCGACCCCTGATCAGAGGGGCGACATGCCCGGGTCCTCGGGGCGGATCCGCCCGCGCCAGCCACCGCTCTCGGCGCCGCTCTCGACGTAGTCCTTGAAGCGGCGCAGATCGCCGGAGACCCGGCGGTCGATCATGCCGAGCGCGTCCGCGCTCCGTTCGGCCATACCGCTGGGCTCGACGTCCATGGTCAGCTCCACCTTGGTGTGCATGTCGTCCACCCGCTCGAAGCGGACCGAGCCGCGCTGCGCGGTGTCGCCGCCGATGGTGCGCCAGGTGATCCGGTCGTCGGGCAGCTGGTCGACGATCTCCGTGTCGAACTCGCGCCGGACGCCTCCGATGCTGGTGGTCCAGTGGTTGTGCCGGTCGTCGAGCTGGGTGACCTCGTCGACGCCCTCCATGAACTTCGGGAACTCCTCGAACTGGGTCCACTGGTTGTACGCGCGGTGCAGCGGCACCTCCACCTCGACCGCCTTCTTGACCGTGCTCATGAGTTCCTCCCTGGTCCTCGGGTTCCGTGCGTGCACGGCGCCGAGTACCCGGGAGGCGTCGCCTCACCCCGGCTGGGAACCCGGCCGGTGACGAAAGAGGTGCTGATCGTGAACGACCGCAGTGACCCCGACGACGTCGTGCTCTCCCCGCACGAACGCCTGGCCCTCCGCCGGATAGAGGCGGAACTGAGCGCCGACCGACGCCTCACCCGTCGTATGCGCCACCACATGAGCCGCCGGCTGCGCCGCCCCGTCTCCCGCCGCTGGCTGCCGCTGTCGACGGCCGCGCTGCTGAGCGCCTCGGTGTTCCTCGTCGTCATGGGCGTCCGTACGTCCGACCCCGCCGTCCTGTGGTGCTTCGCCGCGCTGTGGCCCCTCACCCTGCTCCAGGGCTTCCGGCTGCTGTGCCGCGCCAGCAGGGAGGGGTCCGACCAAGAGGAGCGCGGCACACCGTGGCGGTGAACTCGCCGCCGGGACCGGGTGGTTCGCGGCGCACGGCGAGACTGCGCACCAGCGACATCCACGGCCCCGGCATCACCAGGGTCCGCTGCGGACGGGGCTTCCGGTACGTCGATCCCGGCGGCCGCGCCATCACGGACGCCGCCGAGAAGCAGCGCCTGCGCGGACTCGTCGTCCCGCCCGCCTGGGAGGACGTGTGGATCTGCCCCGCCCCCAACGGGCACATCCAGGCGACCGGCACCGATGCCGCCGGGCGCCGCCAGTACCTCTACCACCCGCGGTTCCGCGAGCAGCAGGAGGCGGCCAAGCACCAGCACGTCCTGGACGTCGTCCCGGCCCTGCCCCGGCTGCGTGAGCGCCTGGCCGCGGACCTCAACGCCCGGGGGCTGTGCCGCGAACGCGTGCTGGGCTGCGCGGCCCGCCTGCTCGACCTGGGGTTCTTCCGGATCGGCAACGACTCCTACCGCCGCGACAACGACACCCACGGGCTCACCACCCTGCTCCGCGAGCACGCCTCGTGCCGGGGCGGCGAGGTGTGCTTCGCCTACCCCGCCAAGAACGCCAAGGACGTGGAGCAGTCGCTCGCCGAGGACGCGGTGTGCCGGACGGTACGCGCGCTGCTGCGGCGCGGGCACCGCGGTGGCGACCGCCTCTTCGCCTACTGGCAGGGCGGCGCCTGGCACGACGTGCACGCCGACGACCTCAACACCTACCTGCGCGACCGCGCGGGCACCGACCTCACCGCCAAGGACTTCCGCACCTGGCACGCCACCGTGCTCGCGGCGGTCGCGCTGGCCGTGGCCCAGCCCGTCGCGTCCGAGTCCCGCGCGGCCCGCGCCCGCGCCGTGCACCGCGCCGTCCGCGAGGTGGCCGGCTACCTGGGCAACACCCCGGCCGTCTGCCGGGCCTCGTACATCAATCCCCGGGTCGTCGAGCTCTACGAGGAGGGCCGCACGATCGCCCCCTCCCTGGACCGCCTCGGCGCGGACGTCCGCTTCGGCGAACCGGCCACGCAGGGAGCGGTGGAGGAGGCGGTACTTCGACTGCTGCGGGACAGCGATCAGGGACAACCACGAGACAGGAGGCGGCCATGAACGCCGACGCAGGACTCCGGGGGTCGTACTGGCTCGAGACCGCCCCGCCCGGCGACCCCGCACCCCCGCCCGCCGGCGACCTGAGCGTCGACGTCGCCGTGATCGGCGGCGGCATGGCCGGGCTGAGCACGGCCTGGGAGCTGGTCCGGGAGGGCCGTGAGGTGGCCGTGCTGGAGGCCGGCCGGCTCGCCGCCGGGGTGACCGGCCGCACCACGGCCAAGCTGAGCGCCCTGCACACCCTCGTCTACGACCGGCTGCGCCGCACGCGCGGCCCCGAGGGAGCGCGCCTGTACGCCCGTTCGCAGACGGAGGCGATCCGGCACGCCGCGGAGATCGTGGCGGAGCTCGGCGTCGACTGCGACTGGGAGGAGGCGGCCGCGTTCACGTACGCCGAGGACGCGGACGGCGTCGCAGAGTTGCGGGCCGAGGCGGAGGCGGCGCGCGAGGCGGGCCTGGACGCCTCCTTCGTCGCCGACACCGAGCTGCCGTTCCCGGTGGCGGGCGCGGTCAAGGTGGTGCGGCAGGCCCAGTTCCACCCGCGCAAGTACCTGCTGGCGCTCGCCGAGGACCTGCGCAGGCGCGGCGGCACGGTGTACGAGGACACGCGGGTCGTCGCCCTCACCGAGGGCGAGCCGTGCGTCCTGACGACCGACGCCGGGGTGAAGGTGCGGGCCAACGACGTGGTCGTGGCCACCCACTACCCCGTCTTCGACCGGGCCCTGCTCTTCACCCGCCTCTCCCCCCGCCGCGAACTGGTGGTGGCCGGAACCATCGACGCGAGCCGCGCCCCGCGCGACATGTACATCACGCCGGAGCAGCACACCCGCTCGGTGCGCAGCGCGCCCTACGGCGACGACGACGGCGTACGGCTGCTGATCGTCACCGGCGAGCACTTCACGCCCGGCACCGCGGACGTCGACAAGCGCTTCGCGCGGCTCGCGGAATGGGCCGACGACCACTTCCGCGGGCTGACCCTCACCCACCGCTGGGCGACCCAGGACAACGAATCCACCGACTCCGTGCCCCTCGTCGGCCCGCTCCACCCCGGCAGCCGGCACACCTACGTGGCCACCGGGTTCGGCGGCTGGGGACTGAGCGGCGGCATCATGGCGGGCCGCCTGATCTGCGAGCTGATGGCCGGCCGCGAGGTGGCGTGGGCCGGCCTGTACGACCCGCGCCGCCTCGGCTCCGTCGTCCGCGAGGGCGTGTCCTTCCTCAAGCACCAGACGCAGGTCGCCCGGCACTTCGTCGGCGACCGGCTGCCGCCGCTGTCGGGTCCGGCGCCGGAGGACCTCGCGCCGGGCGACGGCGCGGTGATGCGGGTGGGCGGCCACCGGTGCGCGGTGCACCGCGACGAGAGCGGAGAGCTCCGGGCGGTCTCGGCGAGCTGCACCCACCTCGGCTGCGTCCTGGCCTTCAACCGCGCCGAACAGGCCTGGGAATGCCCGTGCCACGGCTCCCGGTTCGCCCCGGACGGCCACATCCTCCAGGGGCCGGCGGTCCGCCCGCTGGAGCGGCGCGACATCTGAGGACGACCGTTTTCCGACGCCCCGCGGGGGCACTCGGTCCACAGCTCGACGAGACAGAGAGAGAAGTTGAACCGCCGTGACCGCGCCCACCGTCAAGAACGACCCCACCGACTCCCTGCGGGTGGCCAAGACGGGCTGGAGGAAGGCCCGCACGCTGCGCGACAAGGGCGTACGCACCTGCCTCTCCCCCGTCGACGACGGCACCCGCCCGTCCGCCACGGGCACCAGCGGCGAGTGGAACATCGTCCGCGGCGACGACTGACCGGAGACCGACCGAGGGCTTCCCAGCCCGGAGGAACCGTGAAGGCACTCGTCATCAACTGCACGCTCAAGCCGTCCCCCGAGCCCTCCAACACCGAGGCGCTGGCCGAGGTGGTCACCGCCCGGCTGTCCGGGTACGGCGTCCAGGTCTCCTCCGTACGCGCCGTGGACCTCGACATCGCGCCCGGGGTCGTCACCGACGCCGGCGACGGCGACGAGTGGCCCGGCGTCCACGACCGGCTCCTGGAGTCGGAGATCCTCGTCGTCGCCTCGCCCACCTGGCTGGGCCGGCCGTCCTCGGTCGCGCAGCGCGTCCTGGAACGCATGGACGCGATGATGACCGAGACGGACGACGAGGAGCGGCCCGTCGCCTACAACCGCGTGGCCGGCGTGGTCGTCACCGGCAACGAGGACGGCGCCCACCACGTCATCAGCGAGATCTCCGGAGCGCTGGCGGACATCGGCTACACGATCCCCGGCCAGGCCTGGACGTACTGGCATCTCGGCCCGGGCCCCGGCCCCGACTACCTGGACGAGGTGAAGGGCCGCGACTGGGCGCACAGCACCGGTCGCACGATGGCCGACAACCTCCACGGCGTGGCCCGCGCCCTGACGTCCCACCCGCTGGGCCCGCCGGGCTGACGAGACCGGGCCGCGCCCCGCGGCAGCCACCCCACGCACCCCATGACCGCAGCGCCCTGGAACCCCCTCGGCCTCCGACAGACCCCAGGAACCCCATGACCCCCACCACCGTCGGCTGCCCCACCCCCGCCGACCCCCGCCGCTGCTGGGTCCCCCGGGGCGTGTACGCGCCGCAGGCCGACACCCGGCTCCTGGGGCGGGCCCTGCACCGCGAACCGATCACGGACCGGACGGACGTGCTGGACCTCGGCACCGGCAGCGGGGCGCTCGCAGTCGAGGCGGCACGGCTCGGCGGCCGGGTCACCGCGGTCGACATCTCCTGGCGGGCGGTCGCGGCCGCCTGGTTCAACGCCGTGCTGAACGGCCAGAGCCTGCGCGTCCGCCACGGCGACCTCGCCTCGGCGGTCCCCGGCCGCCGCTTCGACCTGGTGCTCGCCAACCCGCCCTACGTCCCCGCCCCAGACGCGGCCCCGCCCCGCGGCCCGGCCCGCGCCTGGGACGCCGGGCCCGACGGCCGTCTGCTGATCGACAGGGTCTGCGACTCCGCACCGACCGTCCTGCAACCCACGGGAGCCCTGCTCCTCGTCCACTCGCATCTGTGCGGCGTCGACGCCACCCTGGCCCGGCTCACCGAGGCCGGTCTGTGCGCGGAGGTCGTCGACCGCACCCGGCTGCCGTTCGGCCCGGTGCTGCGCTCCCGGCTCGGCTGGCTGCGCGAGACGGGCCTGGTGAACGGCGACGTGACGGAGGAACTGGTGGTGATCCGTGGCCGCCCGCTCTGACCGCCCCCGCCGCATCCGCGTCCAGCGCGACGGGCCCCTGCTGATCGAGGGGCCGGTCGAAGTGGTCGACGAGCACGGCGAGGTGACGGTCTCCGACCGCTTCGAGGTCGCGGTCTGCACCTGCCGCCGCAGCCGCCTGTACCCGTGGTGCGACACCAGCCACCGCCGCCGCGAGCGCCGCACCGGCACCGCGTCCGACGAAGGCTCGCAGACATGACCAGGCGCCTCCCCCCGCCGCTCCCCACCCCCCGCGGCCCGCTCTCCGCAGCGGTACGGGCCGCCCTGCTGGGCGCCCCGGCCCCGCAGAACGTCCCGGACTCCCCCGCCTACGGCGACGACCTCCAACTCGCCCTCTACACCCTCTACGAACTCCACTACCGCGGCTTCCGCGACGTACCCGACACCCTGGAGTGGGACAGCGCCCTGCTCGCCTGCCGCGCCACCCTCGAGGACCGCTTCCTGCGTGCCCTGCGCGAGGACGTACCCACCACCGGCACGACCGCCACCACCGCCCTTGACGAGCTCCAGCTCGAACCGACCGCCGACCCCGACGGCACGAGCGTGTCGTTCTTCCTGCGCGACGAAGGCACCCTCGACCAGCTGCGCGAGTACGCGGCCCTGCGCTCGCTCTACCACCTCAAGGAGGCCGACCCGCACGCCTGGGTCATCCCCCGGCTGCACGGGCGGGCCAAGGCGGGGATGGTCGCGGTGGAGTTCGACGAGTTCGGCGCGGGCCGCCCGGACGAGATCCACGCGCAGCTGTTCGCCGACCTGATGACGGACCTGAAGCTGGAGACGGCGTACGGCCACTACGTCGACGCGTCCCCGGCCGAGGCGCTCGCCACCGTCAACATGATGACCCTGTTCGGTCTGCACCGGGCGCTGCGCGGCGCGCTGGTCGGCCACTTCGCCGCCGTGGAGGTGACCTCGTCCCCCGGCTCCCGCCGCCTGGCCGAGGCACTGCGCCGGGTGGGGGCGGGCCCGGCGGCCGTACGGTTCTACACCGAGCACGTCGAGGCCGACGCCGTGCACGAGCAGGTCGTACGGCAGGACGTCGTCGCCGGTCTCCTGGAGAGCGAGCCGGAGCTGGACGCCGACGTGGCGTTCGGCGTCCGCGCGACGACGTACCTGGAAGAACGCCTGGCCGCCAGGCTGCTGGGAGCCTGGCGGCAGGGGGCGACGGCACTGCGCGGCCCATGACGGACCGCTGACGGATCAGTCCGTCATCGCGTCCCGCACGAGCGCGGTGTCGACGAACTGCTCGAAGCGGACGATGAGTCCGCCGCGGACGACGAAGGCGTGGGCGACGCGGACGTCGATCGCCTTGCCGGTGGCCTTGTTGACGGCGCTGTAGCGGGCGAGGACGACGACGTTCTCGCCGTCGACGACGTAGGTGTCGTCGTGGGCGGTCCAGCCGTCCCAGTCCTGGCCGAGCTTCTCCATCACGTTGGAGGTGACGCCCTCGGGAGTGCGGTAGGTGCCGGCGAGCGGGAAGCCGGCCATCTCGGTCCACTCCACGTCGGGGGCGAGGGTGGCGCGCAGGGCGTCGAGGTCACCGGCGGCGGAGGCCAGGTACTGGCGGCGTACGACGTCGGCGGGCGCGGTGGAGGTGGCGAAGTCGCTCATGGTCAGCCCCACTTCATCTCGCCCTTGGCGACCTTCGCACCGATCTGCGCGGCGATCAGCATGCCGTTGTCGGGGTAGCGGGCGACGAGGGCCTCGGTGAGCGCGGCGCCGTCGGCGGCCTTGCCGAGCTCCTCCTCGAAGGCGACGAGGTAGTCGCGGGTGGCGGTGATGGCGGAGGCGTCGGCGGCGGTGCCGGGGAGGCGGTGGCCCGGGACGACGAGCGCGGGCTCCAGGGCGGCCATCTCGTCCAGGAGCTTGATCCAGGCGGCGCGGGAGGCGGGGGTGGCGGTGTCGGCGACCCAGACGTGCTCCTGCTGGAAGAGCAGGACGCCGCCGAGGAGGGCACGGTGCTCGGCCTGCCACAGGTAGTGGCGGTCGGACAGCTCGGGGACGCCGCCCTTGAGCTCGAAGCGGTGGCCTTCGAGGGTGAGGTCGCCGGTCAGGGGCTCGAGGTCGACGAGGCGGGTGGGGAGGTTGGGGCCGAGGGCGGCCCAGGCCTTGAGCTTGCCCTCGTAGGAGTGCTTGATGTGCTCGATGACGATCGGGGTCGCGACGAACTTCGCCTCGGGGAAGGCGTCGGCGACGACCTCGGCGCCGAAGTAGAAGTCGGGGTCGCCGTGAGAGACGAACACGGTGGTGAGCGTCTTGCCGGAGTCGAGGATCTCGGCGACGAGGCGGTGGCCGTCCGCGCGGGTGAAGGCGGCGTCGACCAGGAGGGCCTCGGTCTCGCCGGTGACGAGGGTGGCGGTCTTGTTCTTGCTGCCGGCCGGGAAGTCGAGGTCGAGGACCTTGAAGTCGAGGGTGCTCATCGAGGGCTCCTTGCGGGGAGGGGTGGGGACGGGGAAGTCAGTGGATGCGGACGGACGCGAGCCGCCGGTCGACGTCGTCGGCGGTGGCGTGGCCGTGCGCGAGGACGGTGACGAGGTCGCCGTCGAAGCCGAGGAGGGTGGGGAAGCCGGTGACGCCCAGTTCGGCCGACCGGCGGAAGTCGGCCTCGGCAGCGTCGTCGGCCGCGGGCGCCTCGAAGGCGGCGACGACGGCAGCGGCGTCCAGACCGGCGGCCTCGGCGACGGTCCGGTAGGTGGCGGGGTCGGAAAGGCTCAGGCCGTCGACGTAGAAGGCCCGCTGGAGGGCGACGGCGAGCTCGGCTGCCCGGTCCGGGGCGGCCTGGCGCAGGGCGGCGACCCCGCGGGCGGCGGCCTCGGAGTCCATCACGAAGGAGCCGTCGGCGATCAGCCGGTCGTAGGCGGGCCCGAACTCGGCGCCGGTCAGCTCGGCGATCTGGGCGTTGGCGCCCTGGACGTAGCCGAACTCCCGGATCGGCACCCGGCGCGACCCGGTGAACAGGCCGCCCGAGACGACCTCGACGGGCAGCTCGGGGTGGCGGGAGACGACCTCGCGCAGGGTGCCGGAGAAACCGTGCGACCAGCCGCAGTAGGCGTCGAAGACGTAGACGAGCTTCATCGAGGACCTCGGCAAAGGGTGGGGGCGCCCGCCGGACGCGAGCAGTTCACCTGACAGAACAGTAACTGATCCGTCAGATATTTCCCTGAGGAGATGACCGGCGATGTGACAGCCGCCACACCTGAGCGCCGATTGTCAGTGAACCAACGTCGCCCAGGGCCCGCAGCTCGAACCCCACCGACCTGGGCCGAGGCGGCCCGCAGCCTCGAACCCTGCGCCCGCCCGCCTCAGGGCAGCCGAGGCAGCACATCCCGCGCCGAGTGGCTCAGGATGCGCAGGTCCTCGGCGAACCGGTCGTGGTCCTCGGGCGGCAGCGGCGCCAGGAAGTAGCGCCGGATGTTCTCCACGTGCACCCGCGAGGCCCGTACCGCCGTCCGCTCCCCCAGCTCGGTCAGCCGTACCAGCTTCCCGCGCCGGTCACCGGGGTCCTCGGCGCGCTCGACGAGCCCCGCCGCCTCCATCCGGTCGACGAGCCGGGTGGCACCGCCGGTCGTCAGCACCTGCTCCTGGGCGACGGCCCGCATGGACAGCCCGGCCCCCTCGGCCCGTCCGAGGATGAGCAGCACCTCGAACATGAGGTGGCTGATCCCGCACTCCTCCTCCAGGGCCCGGCCCAGGATGTACTCCAGCCGGTTGGCCGCCCCCTGAAGCCGCCCGAAGGCCAGCACCAGCGGATTGTCGGCGGCCTCCTTGGCCGAAGAGATCTCCGCCCGCTCGTCCACGTCCCCGCCGCCCTTCCCGTCTGCCGTGTGCAGTCCCCCGATCATGCCGTGTACGGCGCCCGGCCTGCCCGCCGGTGTCTACGCGGGCCCGAACACAGGCGGCCGCAGGTAGTCCCCCGCGGGCCCGACGTCACCCTCCTCCCAGGCGGGGTCGTACGCACACGGAACACTCGCGCCGCCCATGAAGTACTCGCGGTCCCGGAACCAGGTGAAGGACATCCGCTCGTCGCCGCCGTCCCGCTGCACGAACAGGCTCCAGTCCTGCCCGTTCGTGCCCTCCCGGTACGACGTGACCTCCCAGCCCTCGTCCCGCAACCGCTCGTGCAGCCGCCGCAGCCCGGGCACGGCCTGGCTCGCCGGCACATGGTCCAGGGCCCAGGCGTGGCTCATCGTGTAGGCGCCGTCGACGGTCCTGTCGTCCATGCCCAGCAGCCCCCCGTCGTAGCAGAACCCGGAGTCGAAGGTGTTCTCCGTGCTGACGCCGACCTTCTCGACGCCCGGCCGCACGGTCCGCGTGAACCCCAGGACGTCGTACGCCTCCTGGGACCGTTCGAAGGCGCGGTCCGCCATCTCCTCGGGCGCGACGCGGGGGTAGTCCGTCGACCCCGCCGAACCCCAGGCGAGCCCGACGAACAGCAGGACGACGACACCGAGCAGGGCGACCAGCGCGACACAGCCACAGCCGAGCGCACCGGCGCCGGAGGGGCGGGAAGGGGAGGCGTTCGAGGACATGGAAGGACGCTAAGCCGCCCCCGGGCCTCACCGGATGGGCGCGATCACTCGCCCCGCCCTGGGTACAGGTACTCATCCGCGACCTCCGCCAGCACGGTGAAGTGCCGCGCCCCACCACCGCCCTCCAGTTCATCGAGTACGGCGACGGCCAGATCCTCGGCACTGATCCACGACCGCCCACCCGCGTCGGTGAGCAACGTGTCGGTTCCGCGCCGATAACGCCCGGTCCGCTCCCCCGGCTCCAACAGCCCGGGCGGACTCAGATAGACCCAGTCAGCCCCGAAGTGCCCTTCGCACACCCGAAGTTGAGCAACCCCGGCCTCGGCGACGGCCCGCAGCGCATCCGGCACATACACAGGGTCATGGGCGACCAACAGCTCCCCCTCCCCCGGGCTGCGCAGGGCCCCGGCACCGCCGACCACGAGCACCCGGGCACCGAGCCGCGCGGCGGCGTCGAGCACAGTACGGGTCACCCCCACGAGAAACTCCTCGTCGGCCGGATGACTCCGCACGGCAAGGACAACGGCGTCCGCACCGGATCCCACGAGCACCTCGGCAAGGGCGGCCGAGTCACCGGCGTCGACCGCGACCCCGGTGTCACCGTCCCCCACCGTCTCTCCCTTCCGCGACAAGGCGAGCACCCGATGCCCCCGCGCCCCGGCCTCGGCGACCACCCGACGCCCGACCATCCCGGTGGCACCGAGCACGGCAACGGTCATGTCAGTCCTCATCAACGTCTCCCCCTCCACTTGCCCCACCCCGGGGCATCCAGTTGCGCCGCGAGCATCGCGGCCAGCGCCAGCACGAACCCGAGGGTCTGCGGCAGACTCAGCGACTCGCCCAGTACGACGCCCACGACGGCGGCGACCAGCGGGGACAGCAGCACCAGCGGGGCCGAGGCGCCGACCGGCAGCCTGCCGATCCCGCGGGACCACAGCATGTGGGCGATGAGCCCGCCCATGCTGCCGAGCCACAGATAACCGGCGACGGCCCCGGAGTCGATCCGCTGAGGCACCCCCTCGCCGACCAAAACAAGCGGCACCAACGCCAGCCCCCCGCCCACGAGTTGCCAACTCGCCAACGCCAACGGCCCGACCCCGGCCGGCCGCCCCCAGCGCTTCAGCAGCACGATCCCGGCGGCCATGGACGCCGTACCACCGAGCCCCGCCACCACCCCCACGACATCCAGCCGCGCCCCCGGCCCGAGCACGACGAGCCCGACCCCGACGACACCGGCCACACCCCAGGCCCAGCGCCAGAGGGTCGGCCGGTCGTGCAGCACGGCGGCGGCGATCCCGGCGACCAGCAGGGGCTGGGTCGCGCCGAGGGTGGCGGCGACTCCGCCGGGAAGCCGTTCGGCGGCGACGAACAACAGGGGATACAGGGCACCGATGTTGAGCACGCCGAGCACCGCCGCCTTCCACCACCACGCCCCGCGCGGCAGCACCCGGGTCAGGGCGAGCCCGACCAGTCCGGCGGGCAGGGCACGCATCAGCCCGGAGAACAACGGGTGCCCGGGCGGCAGCAGTTCGGTGGTCACGGCGTACGTGGTGCCCCAGGCGGCCGGGGCCAGCGCGGTGAGCGCGACGTTGGAGGCCTGCCGAACCTGCGAGGTGCCCGGCGGCCGTTCGAGCAAGGCAGTCATAGGCCGAGTGTCAACGCGAAGACCAATGAATCCAAAGCATCATTGAGATGGCAGCGATGCACGCCACACATACATAATGCCGACCATGGACCTCCAGCAGATGCGCTACGTCGTAGCGGTCGCCGAAACCCGCAACTTCACCCGAGCCGCGGAACATTGCGACGTCGTCCAGTCATCCCTCAGCCACCGAATCGCGGGCCTGGAAAGGGAGTTGGGCGTGAAGCTCTTCGCCCGCACGAGCCGACGCGTCGAACTCACCAGCGCGGGCGAGGCGTTCGTCACCGCGGCACGCGAGTGCCTGGCCGCGGCCGACCGCGCGGCGGCCGACGCCGCGGCCGCGACGGGGGTGGTACGGGGCCGGCTCGCCGTGGGCGTGATCGTGACGACGGCCGCGGTGGACGTACCGGAGCTGCTCCAGCGTTACCGGGCGCGGCACCCGCAGGTCCGGGTCGACCTGCGCTCCGGCCGCAGCGACGCCCTGGCGGCGGCCGTCCGGAACGGCAAGCTGGACATCGCGTTCCTGGGCCTGCCGGAGAGCCAGCGCCCCACGGACGTGGAGGCCCTGGCCCTGGACCACGACAAGCACGCCCTCCTCGTCCCGGCCGGACACCCCCTGGCCGGCACACCCCAGGTCACCCTGCGTCAGATCGCCGACGAGACCTTCGTGGACTTCGTCTCCGGCACCCCCGCCCGCGCTCAGTCCGACCAGGCGTTCGCCGCCGCGGGCCTGACCCGCGACGTCGCCTACGAGGCCGGAGTCGTCGAGCTGATCACCCGCCTGGTCGCCCGAGGCCTGGGCGTGGCACTCCTCCCCTCAGCCTTCATCACCCCGCTCGCAGCGGCGGACCCGGCCCTGGCCCTGATCCCGGTGGCCGACGGCCCACGCCGCATCGAGTACCTGATCTGGAGCCGCTTCAACCCGAGCCCGGCGACGAGGGCGATGCTCAAGGTCCTCGGCGTCCCGGACTGACCGTCACCTGACCCCGACGGTCCGCAGCACGGCAAGTGCCAACGTCCGTGCCACGCCCACCACTTCCCCCACGGAGACACACTCGCGCGCACTGTGGGCGACCTCGATGTCCCCCGGCCCGTACTGCAAGGCAGGCACCCCGGCCCCCGCATACAACCGAAGATCGCTCCCATAGGTGGCCCCCCGCTCCCGCAGAGCTCCACCACCCCCCGAATCCCGATACGCGTCCCGCAACACCCCAACCAACGGATGCCCCTCCGGCAGCCGCCCACTGGCGAACTGCCCCCCAGGCCAGCTCACCTGCACAGGATGCTCCCGCAACCACGGATCACGACCGCACACTTCCCCCACCCACTGCTCGAACTCCTCCCGAGCAGCGGCCGGTTCCTCCCCGATCCGCACCCCGAGCCGCCCCTCCGCCACCAGCACATCGGGCACACTGCTCGCCCAGTCCCCGGCCCGCACGGTCCCCACGGACAGCGCGTACGGGATCGGATACTCGGCGAGCAACGGATGCGGCTCCCGATTACGCAGCGCCTCCAACTCCCCCAACGCCCGATGCACCCCCACATACGCATCGACGGCACTGACCCCCTTCTCCCGCGAACTGGCATGCGCGGCAAGCCCCTTGACAGTCAGCCGAAAGGTGAGCGCCCCCGCGTTGGCGGTGACCAGCGTCCCCCCGGTCGGCTCCCCGATGACGCACACATCACCCCCGTACCCCCGCTGCAAGGTGCCGAAGGCACCCAGCCCCCCGTCCTCCTCCCCCACGACAAAATGCACCCCGACCCGCCCCCGAAGCCGCACCCCGGCATCCCGCAACGCCCCCAACACAGCCAACTGCGCGGCAATCCCACCCTTCATGTCACAGGCCCCCCGCCCATGAACAACATCCCCAACCACCCGAGGCACAAAGGGATCCCCCACCCAAGCCCCCAGATCCCCACCCGGCACCACATCAACATGCCCCTGCAACACGAACAGGGGCCCGTCCCCACCCTCACCCAGATGCCCGACCAGCCCCCAAGCCTCCTCACGAGGTGCTTCGGTCCCGGGAAACTCAGGATGCGCACGCAAGGCATCGAGATCCATACGCCACAGATCAACATCGAGCTCCAGAAGCTCCAGCCGCCGAGCCAACAGCTGCTGAATCTCCCCCTCAGCCGCACTACCGGTCACACTCGGAACGGCGATGAGCTCCATCAACGTACGCCCGACAGCAGCCTCATCAATGGCATCGAGCACGGCAGCTTCATGATCGAGCAACACGGCGGGCCTCCCGGGAAACGGATGATGCAACGCCCCATCCCTCCCCAGGTGGCACGGCCCCGCAAGCGCGCAACGGCGGGAAGGGGACGTGTCGGGGGGTGTCCGCCCGCAGCGGTTGGCGCGTCAACACGGGCGCCTTATCTGAACGCCCGATTCCGCGCCGTTCCGAGGACGGACACCCCCCGGCACGGCCCCGACCCCCAACGAACCGAACCGCGCAAACGCGAACCCGAACGCACCCGCACCCGCACCCGCACCCGCGGCTCAGACCCCGCCCCCCACGGTGAACCCGATAACCATCCCGCCCCCGTCCCGCCGAACGGCGAACGGCGCACCCCCATGCGCCAACGCAACCTCCCGCACGATCGACAGCCCCAGCCCAGACCCCGGCAACGACCGAGCATCCGCAGCCCGATAGAACCGATCAAAGACCCGCACGAGATCCTCGTCCCCCATCCCGGGCCCCCGATCCAGCACCTCCACCCGCACCACCCCGGCCCGCGCAGGCCCAGCCACCCGAATCTCCACCGGCCCCCGCCCCTCCCGGTCGAACTTCACCGCGTTCTCCACGAGGTTGGACACCGCCCGGGTCAACATCCCCGGCCGCCCATCGGTCGACGTGTCCCCGCTGGCCCGCACGAGGATCTCCCGCCCGGTACGCCGCCGAGCCACCCCCGCCACGTCCTCCGCGATGTCGGCGAGATCCACCCGCTGAGGCGGCTCGGTATCAGACTGCCCGGCGGCCAGCTCGACCAACTCATTGACCAAATCAGTGAGTTCCCGCGCCTCCTGCCCAAGGTCGGCAACCAACTCCTCCCGAGTCTCAGGAGGCAACTCGTCGATCCGCCGCAACAGCGAGATATTGGTCCGCAACGAGGTCAACGGCGTACGAAGCTCATGCCCGGCGTCCTGCACCAGCCGCCGCTGATCCTCCTCCGACTGCGCGAGCCTCCCGAGCATCCGGTCGAAGGCCCGCCCGAGCCGCCCCACCTCGTCATAACCCGTCACCGGCACCTGAACTCCCAGCCGCCGAGTACGAGCGACGTCCTCCGCAGCACCCGTAAGAACAACCAATCGCCGAGTGATCCGCCGAGCCAGCCACCACCCGAACAACCCGGCACCCACCACCACGGCCGCCATGAGAATGAGCGTCCGCTGCTGAAGCGCCTGCAACAGATCCTCGGTGTCACTGAACTCCTGGGCGACCTGCACGGCCCCCCGCCCACCCCCGAGCGACACGGTCGCCACGCGATACACGTCGCTGCCGACGTCGACGTCCTTGTGCTCGGTCAGCTCCCCGGCGTCGGAGGCCCGCGCGACAACCCGATCCGCATCGGTGACCGGCAGCCCAGGACTACCGGGATCGACGACGGACCCGTCCGCCCCCAGCACCTGCACGTCCGTACGGGCAGGCCGCACCAGATCATGCCCCGGCGCCGACGACGAGAAGTCCTCCGGCGACATCCGGTGCTGCCGCACCTCGTCCCGCAGATCCTGCACGACCTCGTCGAACACGGACTGCTGGTCGACGCGGACCAGCCGGGCGGCCGCGCTGTAGGAGAGGATGCCGACGAGCACGGTGACGGCGGCGGTGACGGCCGCGAAGGAGACGGCGAACGTGGTCCCGAGGGACACCAGCCCGGGCCGCCGCCGACGCAGCAGCCGCGCGAGGCGTCCCACTCAGTCCTCCCGCAGCACGTACCCCACGCCGCGCACGGTGTGGATCAGCTGCGGCGCCCCCGGCTCGTCGAGCTTGCGCCGCAGATAGCCGACGTAGACGGCGAGGTTCTTCGACCCGGGCCCGAAGTCGTAGCCCCAGATCCGGTCGTAGATGGTCGAGTGGTCGAGCACGATCCCGGCGTTGCGGACGAGCAGCTCCAGCAGCTCGAACTCGGTACGGGTCAGCTCCAGCTCCCGCCCGTCCCGCCAGGCCCGCCGCGCCTGCGGATCCATCCGCAGCCCGGCGGCTTCGAGATACCGCTCGGGTACGACCTTCTGGGCCACGTCGACAGGCCCGGAACCCGCAGCTCCGTTCGCCCCACCGGGAGAGCCCCCACTCGCGCTCCCGCTCACCCCCGCACCACCCGTCCGCCGCAACAGCGCCCGCAGCCGGGCGAAGACCTCTTCGACGTCGAACGGCTTCAGCACATAGTCGTCGGCGCCCGCGTCAAGGCCGGCGATCCGGTCCTGGGTCTCCACGAGCGCCGTCAGCATCAGGATCGGCGTCCGGTCGCCCTCGGCCCGCAGCACCCGGCACACCTGGAGCCCGTCGATGCCGGGCATCATCACGTCGAGGACCAGCACGTCCGGCGGGGTGCGGTGGGCCTGCGCGAGCGCCTCGACCCCGTCGGCGACCGCGGTGACCCGGTAGCCCTCCAGGGTGAGGGCGCGCTCCAGCGCATGACGGATGGCGCGGTCGTCTTCGGCGAGCAGCACGGTCTGAGGCACGCCTCCATACTGCCAAGGCATCCGCCGGTTCAGCCGGGTGAGCGACCCGACGATCAGCCTTTTTACCCCTCTCTCACCGTCACAGAGGCAACCGCACCCCGTACCCCTACCGTCTTCTCACCGCTTGGGCGCCAGCGCGGCCAGCTGCTCGGCGAAGGGCACGACCTCGAACCCAGCGTCGCCCCCGCCCCGCGCAGCCGGCACCTCCGAAGCCGCACGCGACGTACCCGGCGACTCCACAGCCGCACCCGCCGCACCCGACGCACCCGCCGCACCCGCCGCACCCACCGCCGACCTCCCCGAGACCGACAACGACGACGACAACCCCGCCATCAGCCCCGCCAGCTCCCCCGCAGCCCGCTCGATCCGCCCCTCCAGCCCCTCCGCGCCCCAGTCCTCGGACGCGGCGTAGACGGCGGTCGGCACGACCACGGCCCGCAGGTAGGCGAACAGCGGCCGCAGCGCGTGCTCCAGCACGAGTGAGTGCCGCGCGCTGCCCCCGGTCGCGGCGACGAGCACCGGCTTCCCGACCAGCGCGTCCTTGTCGAGGACGTCGAAGAAGGACTTGAACAGCCCGCTGTACGAGGCGGAGAACACCGGCGTGACGACGATCAGCCCGTCGGCCCCGGCCACCGCCTCCTGCGCGGCGGCCAGTGCCTTGCCCGGGAACCCGTTGGTGAAGAAATGCGCGATCTCCACGGCGAGCTCCCGCAGCTCGACGACCCGCACGTCGACGGGTGTCTCCCGCTTCACGGCCGTGGCCAGCCGATCGGCGAGCAACCGCGTGGACGAGGGCACGCTCAGCCCCGCCGAGACGACGACAAGCTTCATGACGACACAGTCTCCTTCTTCACGGCGGCCAGCAGCGACGCATGGGTAGGCGCCTCCGGCACATCGTCCGGGCGTCCCTTAGCGAACTCCTCGCGCAGCACCGGAACGACCTCCTCGCCGAGGATGTCGAGCTGTTCGAGGACCGTCTTCAGCGGCAGCCCGGCGTGGTCCACCAGGAACAGCTGGCGCTGGTAGTCACCGGCGTACTCGCGGAAGGCCAGCGTCTTCTCGATGACCTCCTGCGGCGAGCCCACGGTCAGCGGCGTCTGGTCGGTGAAGTCCTCCAGGGACGGTCCGTGTCCGTACACGGGCGCGTTGTCGAAGTACGGCCGGAACTCCCGTACCGCGTCCTGCGACCTGGCCCGCATGAACACCTGCCCGCCGAGGCCGACGATGGCCTGCTCGGGGGTGCCGTGCCCGTAGTGGGCGTACCGCGTCCGGTACAGCTCGACCATCCGCTTGGTGTGGTCGGCCGGCCAGAAGATGTTGTTGTGGAAGAAGCCGTCGCCGTAGAAGGCGGCCTGCTCGGCGATCTCGGGCGAGCGGATGGAGCCGTGCCAGACGAACGGCGGTACGTCGTCCAGCGGCCGCGGGGTGGAGGTGAACCCCTGGAGCGGCGTACGGAACTTCCCCTCCCAGTCGACGACGTCCTCGCGCCACAGCCGGCGCAGCAGGGCGTAGTTCTCGACGGCGAGGTTGATGCCCTGCCGGATGTCCTGCCCGAACCACGGGTAGACCGGCCCGGTGTTCCCGCGCCCCATCATCAGGTCGACGCGCCCGTCGGCCAGGTGCTGGAGCATCGCGAAGTCCTCGGCGATCTTCACGGGGTCGTTGGTGGTGATGAGGGTCGTGGAGGTGGACAGCACGAGCCGCTCGGTCTGGGCGGCGATGTAGCCGAGCATGGTGGTCGGCGAGGACGGCACGAAGGGCGGGTTGTGGTGCTCGCCGGTCGCGAAGACGTCGAGCCCGACCTCCTCGGCCTTCAGCGCGATGGCGACCATGGCCTTGATGCGCTCGCGCTCGGTCGGCGTCCGGCCCGTGGTGGGGTCCGGAGTGACGTCACCGACGCTGAAAATCCCGAACTGCATGGCCGATCATCCTCCAAGTTGTTGACCGTTCAACTATACCCCTGAACGACCACCACGCCCCCGCTATTCCTCAGCCGCGCTCCCCCTCTCCCCGGGCGGCCGCGCGCGAGCCGACCAGCAGCAGACACAGGACGGCGACCCCCGCGATCACCCCGGTGAGGAGCAGCAGCGGGTCCAGCGGGCGGGCCGCGGAGGCGGCGGCCTGGGCGTCGATCGCGGCCGGCTGCGTGGCCGCGGAGGCGCTGGGGGACGGGGTGTCCGGCGAGGCGGGGACGGCGGCCTCGGCCGAAGACGACTCCTTAGACGACTCCTCGGAGTGGCTCATGTGCCGGGACGGCTCCGCCGAGGCGGCGGGCCGGGTGGTGCGGGCCTGGGTCGGGGCGGAGGTCGTCGGGTGCTGGTGCTGGTGCTGGGTCGGAGCGGGCGCCGCGGCCGGCTTCACCACCAGCTGGGCGGTCATGTCCGGGTGCACCGTGCAGACGTAGCCGTAGCTCCCCGCGGTGGTGAAGGTGTGGCTCCAGCTGCCGCCCTTGTTCAGCATCGGCGAGTGGACGGAGGCGGGGCCGGAGGTGGTCTTCACGTCGTGCGGGGCCTGGTCCTGGTTGGTCCAGGTGACGGTGTCCCCGGCGGTGATGGTGAGCGACCGGGGGCTGAACGCGTACCCGGACATGAGGACCTGGTGGGTGGCGGCCTCGGCCGGGGAGGCGGGCAGCACGGTGCAGGGCGCGGCCACGAGGAAGGCGGCGAGCAGGGTGCGCGGGACGGTCAGGCGGGGCATGTGAACTCCGCGGCGACGAGCAGCCGGATGCGGGCTGCGGGGCGGGTGCGGGGCAGGGTGAGGCCGGTCTTGCGGCGCAGCGGCCGGTACGACAGCCGGAGCGTGCCGAGGACCAGCAGCCGGTCGGCGGTGCGCTCGACGACACGGAAGCCGAACACGACCTCGGCCGGGCCGGCCAGGGCGAGTTCACCGGGGACGTGCAGCCGGGTGGCCTCGTCGGTGGGCGTGAGGCTGGTGCTGACGAAGGTGAGCGTCCTGCCGGCGAGCAGCCGGCCGGCCAGCTCCAGGCTCAGCACGCAGTCGTCGGAGTCGGGCGCCACGGTCAGGGTCGCGTCCAGGGCGGTGAGCCGGCGGCGCAGTGTCGTCAACGGGCCCAGACGCGCGGTCAGTTCGACGATGCAGCGGTCCGGAGCGGCCCCGTAGGTGCCGGGGTCGGGCAGCCAGTCGGGCCCCGGCCGGGGCGGCGGCAGCGTGGCTGTGGGCAGAGTCTCGGTGGTCATCTCGGCACCTCGTTGGAAGAATCAGGAGAGCGGCGGGCCGGCCGACTGCGACTCGGCCAGCCCGTCGCGTTCGCGTCCTGCCGTGGGGACGTCAGCAGGAGTTGGTGACGTAGTCCTCGGTCGGGGCGAGCAGGTGCTCGGCCCAGACGGTGTGCATCTTGATGTAGGAGTCGACGTTGAGCAGGTCCGCGACCTGCTGCCCCAGCGACTCCTCCAGGTGCGCCGAGTTGATGTGCTGCAACAGCACGCTCAGGGTGTCGTCCGAGACGCTGCCGACGCCGTTCACCGCGGGCGTGAGGATCGACTCCAGCCACACGGTGTGCATCTTGAGGTAGCTGTCCAGTTCGAGCGCGTCCTTCACCTGCTGCCCCGGGGACTCCTCCAGGTGCGCCGAGTTGAGGTGCCGCAGGATCGGCAGCAGCACCTGCTGGACGCTGACGCAACTCTCGTCGCCGCCGCCACCTCCGCCGGTCGAACCCCCTGTCGAACCACCGGTGGACCCGCCGGTCGAACCCCCGGTGGAGCCACCCGTGCCGCCACCCGTGGACCCGCCGGTCGAACCCCCCGTGCTACCGCCCGTCGACCCGCCCGTGCTGCCGCCCGTCGACCCGCCGCTCGAACCGCCGGAGGAGCCCGAGTCGTCGTCGGCGACCACCGTGATCGAGGCCGTCATGTCTGGGTGGACCGCGCAGTAGTACTCGTAGGTACCGGCCTTGGTGAAGGTGTACGACCAGCTGTCGCCCTTCTGCAGGTTCCCGGAGTCGAACTTCGCCGGGCCGCTGGTGGTGGTCACCGTGTGCGGAGCGGTGTCCTCGTTGACCCACTTCACGGTGTCGCCGACCTTCACCGTCAGCTTCGGCTGGGCGTACTTGTAGTCCTTGATCTCGATGGTGTGGTCGGCCGCGTCGGCCTCGGTGGCCGAGTGGTCCATGTCCGCCATCGGCTGGGCCGCGGCGGCGGGTGCCGCGTGCTGCGGGGTCGCGGCCCCGGCGGACGCCTGGAGCAGGCCGAGCCCGGCGACGGCCGCGAGGCCCGCGCCCAGACCGGTGGCCAGCAGCACGCGGTTGCCCGCCCGGGACCGCCGCTGGTGCGACGCGGGTGCGGTGGTTTCCTCTGTGTGCATGGTGGTGCGTCTCCCTTGTGAGGTCCCCGATGCGGGGAGGGGGTGGGACAGGCGCCGGTCAGCGGCCGGGAGCGGACGTGACCAGCAGACTCGTCGCGGCGAGGACGACGAGGACGAGCCCCGTCTCGGCCGCGACCGAGTGGACGAAGGGCCGTACGGTGGCGCGGTCGCCGCGCAGCAGTACGGCGATGTCGAGCCGCGTCCGCACCCAGCCGCGGCTGAGGTGCGCGAGGGCCAACACCGAGAGCAGTACGGCCAGTTTGACCAGCAGCAGCCGCCCGTACCCGGTGCCGACCAGGGCGTCGTACGACCCGACGACCTGCCAGGTGAGCACCGCGCCGGCTGCCACGATCGCCGCGACCGACCCCCCGGCCAGCGCCGAGTAGCCGGAGACCACGGCCGACAGCTCCTCGGGCCGGCGCCGGGGCAGCACCCCGAGCAGCAGCAGGGTCAGACCGCCGAGCCACAGCGAGACGCCGAGCAGATGGACCAGGTCGGCAACCGCTCCCCAACCGGGGTGGTCCCCCTCGGAGTTGTGGCCGGCCATGCCGGTCGTACGGAGCAGTCCGAGCGCCACCGCCAGGGCGCCGACGCGCCAGCCGGGCGAGCGGGCGGCCCGGTCGCCGCCCTGCAGGACGGAGGCCAGCACGACGGCCGCGAGCACCCACATCAGCACCCGGCAGGCGGCGACGACACCGACCTCGGTGGCCGACAGGTCCGCGTAGGTGGAGCGTCGGAACACATCGGCGAGCGTGCCCATCGCCCCGTACGCGCTCTGCAACCCCGGCGTGAGCAGGCTCGCCGCGAAACCTGCGGCCCAGGCGAGGGTGAGGATGCGGCGGGTACGCCGGTCGGTGGTGCCCTGCGGCCACAGCAGCGCGAGGAACGCCAGGCCGCCGACGTAGAGGGCGAGGGCGAGGTAGCCGACCCAGCGGGCGGTGATCCAGGCCGTGTGCACGGTCCCGTCCGGTTGCAGTACCGCCGGCGCGGCGGTGTCGGCCGGGGCCTTCGCGGTGAGCGGGAAGGAGAGCGTGCCGGAGGTGGAGTGCCCGTCCTCCATGTCAAGTACCTGCCAAACCAATGTGAGTCGGTCCTGGCCGGTGCTTTTCTTGGGGACGGTGACCCGGATGGCATCGTTGCCACTCCCCCGGGACGCCGCGAGCCGCTTGCCCGCCGCCTCGATGTGGACGTCGCCCGGTTCGACGGGCTCGCTGAAGACCAGCTCCACGGTGGCCGGGGTGTGGGTGAGCCGGGCACCGTTCCCCGGGGTGGACGACTCCAGCTCCGTATGGGCCGAGGCGGCCGGCGCGGCGAGGAACAGCAGCGCGAGGGCGGCCAGGAGACCGCCGAGCAGGGACGCGACGCGGCGGCTCACGGGAGCAGCCCCGTCAGCAGCGAGGGCGAGGCCGCGACACCGACGCAGGGAGCGTCCGCCGACGAGGAGGACAAGAGCGAGGTCGAGGAAGAGGGCGAGGTGGAGGAAGAGGGCGAGGGGGACGGCGACGGCGACGGGCTCGCCGAAGCCGGGGCGAGCAGACCGTCCAGCAGGCCGGTCACGGGGGTCACCACCCCGTTCAACACCGGCTGTACGAGGCGGACTTCACCCTCGTCACAGCCGTCGGAGGAGGTGGGTGACGGGGTCGGCGAAGGGGAGGGGGAGGGGGAAGGGGACCCGTTTCCGGACCCGCCGGTACCGGTACCGCCCGTGCCGTGATCGTGGTCCCCGCCGCTCCCACCCCCACCCGCGTCGGACGGGACACCGACCACGGGAATCCCGCCACCACTCCGCCCGGTCCAGTAACCGCCCGCCGACCCGGCCCCCGTATTTCCGGCGGAGGCGTCGGACGGGCCGGTCTCGGAGCGGGAAGTGGGCTCGCGGGCGGGCGCTTCCGAGGCCGGCGGCGCCGCGGTGTCGACGGTCGGCGGTGTGGATACGCCGATGCCGGAGGCGTATCCGAGTATGACGACGACGGCCGCGACAAGTGTGCCCGCGACTATTTCGTCCCGGTGGTCTCCTGGCCAGGATGCCCTGGCGAAGAAGGACATGGGTCCCTCCTGACGCTGTGCGTGAACAACGGTGACCAGGAGTGCACTGCCGGGACGATTCCCTTCCGCTACACGTCAGTTAATCGATCGTTTCGTTGCCTCATTTCGACCTGGGGGGTGTCTGTGAGAACGGACCTTGCCACCCCAATGCGTGCAATGCATTTCGTGAAGAAAAGGAAGAGCCGGTGAATTCGAACGGGCGCGGCATTTCATTCTTCACCGAATATCCGTGAATGCATATGCCCCGCCCTCCGCCCCCTTGGCGACGAAGGAGGCCCCCCCCCCGCCAGAAGATCCCGGTTGACACGAGCCGAACCCGTCTCTCATATTTACCTGCGTGACGCAGACACTGCACAACACAGCAAGCAAGAAGCCGGACGGTCTCCCCGCCCGCACCCGCTGGGCGATCCTGGCCGTGATCCTCGCGGCCGACGTCCTCGACCTCCTCGACGCGACGATCACCAACGTCGCCGCCCCGACCATCACCGCCGACCTCGGCGGCGGCCCGGCCCTGGTCCAGTGGCTGGGCGCCGCCTACGCACTCGCCCTCGGCGTGCTGCTCGTCCCCGGCGGACGCCTCGGCGACAAGTACGGCCGCCGCAGGATGTTCCTGATCGGCCTCGCCGGTTTCGTCGCCGCCTCCCTGGCCTGCGGCCTCGCCCCCACCCCCGCCACCCTGGTGGCCGCCCGCCTGATCCAGGGCGCCTTCGGGGCCCTCGTCATCCCGCAGGGCTTCGGCATCCTCGGCGCGACGTGGCCCCGCGACCAGATCGGCAAGGCCTTCGCCCTGTTCGGCCCCGCGATGGGTCTCTCCGCCGTCGGCGGCCCGGTCCTGGCCGGTTTCCTCGTCGACGCCGACCTCGCGGGCCTCGGCTGGCGCCCCATGTTCCTGATCAACCTGCTCCTGGGCGGCGCCGCACTCCTCGCCGCCGCCCGCCTGCTCCCCCGCGACACCGGCGACCGCTCCGTCTCCGTGGACGGCCCCGGCTCCGCCCTCCTCGCCGGCGCGATGCTCGGCGTCCTGGGCGGCCTGATCGACGGCTCGGCCAACGCCTGGACGAGCCGCCCCCTGACCCTCCTGCTCCTCGGCGTGGCCGCCTTCGCCGCCTTCTGCCACCGCCAGCGCACCGCGGCCCACCCCCTGATCGAGCCGTCACTCCTGCGCAACCGCGGCTTCGCGGCGGGCCTCACCCTCGGCATCGCCGCGTTCGCCGCGACGTCCGGCCTCCTCTACGTCATCTCCCTCTTCCTCCAGCAGGACCTGGGCCGCACCCCCGCCGACACCGCGCTGGGCCTGATCCCGCTGACCCTCGGCATAGTGATCGCCTCGATCGCCTGCCACGGCCTGATCCACACCTACGGCCGCCGCCTGGCCGTGACGGGCCTGCTGATCCTCCTGGCAGGCTGCGTCTGGCTCCTGCTCCAGATCCACAACACCGGCTCGCACACCACCAGTTGGCAGCTGCTCACCCCCCTCGTGATCCTCGGCATCGGAATGGGCACCTGCTTCGGCACGATCTACGACCTCACGATCGGCGACATCGCCCCCTCGGAGGCGGGAAGCGCCAGCGGCTCCCTGAACGCGGTCCAGCAACTCGCCAACGCCATGGGCGCAGCAACGGTGACGACGGTGTACTTCCACAGCAACGGCGAGTGGAGCCTGCTGGCGGTGACAGCGGCGGTGGCGGCCTGCCTGCCCTTGGCAGCGCTACTGCCGCGCACCCCTCAAAAGGAAGGCCACCACTGACCCACCCAGGGGCGCGGGGAACTGCGCGACAAGCCACACTCAACCCGCACCCGCCAACCAACAGGACCCCCCCGAGCTCCTAGGCACCCGGCACGAGCACAACCCGCCCCCGAACCCCACCCCCCGCCAACACCGCATGAGCCTTCCGTGCATCCTCCAGCGAGAACGCCTCCGCAACCCGCAAGCTCAGCACCCCGGAATCCACCAGTCCCGCCAACTCCGCAAGCCGCCCACCATCGGCCTGCACCTCAACAGCCGTAGCCCGAACCCCCCGAACCCCCTCAGGAGCAACCTGCGGAATAACCCCCACATACGCCCCTCCGTCCCGCACCCACTCAAGCGCCGGCGCCCCAAGAACGGCCGCATCCAGCACCGCGTCGAACGCCCCGTCCCGCCCCTCCACCACAAACTCCGCAGCCCCCAGCGACCGCACCAACTCCTCGTCCCCCGCCCGAGCCAGCCCCGTCACCACAACCCCCCGCTGAGCAGCGAGCTGCACGGCAAACCCCCCGACGGCCCCCGCGGCCCCGGTCACCAGCAACGACGACCCCGCCGACAGCCCCAGCAGATCCAGCGCCTGCGCAGCGGTAAGCCCGTTCAACGGCAAGGTCGCCGCCTCCACCGCCCCCACCGTCCGAGGCGCGAGCGCCACCGCGTCCGTGGGCACGACGACGTACTCCGCATGCGTCCCGAGCGGCTTCACCATCCCGTAGTCCAGGGCGACCACCTCGTCCCCCACACTCCAGGCGCTGGCCACGCCCACCGCGTCCACGGTCCCGGCGACATCCCACCCCAGCCCGATCCGCTTCCCCGCGCCCCCGAAGACGCCCTGCCGCACCCCGGCGTCGACGGGGTTCACCGTGGCCGCCGCCACCTTGATCCGCACCTCGCGCGCCCCCGGCTCGGGCACCTCCGTCTCCACGACCTCGACGACCTCGGGCCCACCGAACGCGTTCACGACCGCAGCACGCATGACTGCCAACTCCCTTGAGAAAACCGGCTGTTAACGACCGCCGAGGACCTCGGCGACCGCGTTCCATCTGCCGGCAACCCTAGGAAGAGCTACTATCTCCTGGTAAGTAGTTACCTGAGAGTGCGTATGTCCCCCAGAGGTGAGCCATGGCGACCATGACGGCGGCCCAGCGACGCGAACAGGCCCGCATCGAGTACGACGCGTTCATCAAGGGCTGCCCCACCAACCAGCTCCTGGACCGCCTCAGCGACAAGTGGGTCAGCCTCGTCGTCTCCGCCCTCGCCGGCGGCACCATGCGCTACAGCGACCTCGGCCGGAAGATCGCGGGCGTGAGCCCCAAGATGCTGACGCAGACCCTGCGTTCACTGGAACGCGACGGCATCCTGGCCCGCACGGTCACCCCGTCCGTCCCGGTCCGCGTCGACTACGAACTCACCCCGCTCGGCCACAGCCTGGCCCTGCTCCTGACCGCGGTGAAGGACTGGGCGGAGACCCACATCGACGAGGTCCACGAGGCCCGCGAACGCTACGACACCCAGGACGAGCAGGTCGCCTAGAGCCTGACCCGCTGGACAGGCCTAGACGTCCCCGGCCCGGAGCCGGGCCACCTGCGCCGCGCTGAACTCCGTCGTCCGCCTCATGTGGTCGACGATCAGCGCGAGTTCACCGGCGTCGAGGTCGTCGAACAGGGCGGTCCAGCCGTCCCCGAGCCGGTCCCACACCCGCCCGAACTCGACAATCTTCTCCGGCACGGTGGTCACCAGCACCCGCCGCCGGTCGACCACGTCCCGCTCCCGCACCACGTACCCGGCCCGCTCAAGGCGGTCCACGAGCCGCGTCGCGGACCCAGTGGTCAGCCCCGTCAGCTCGGCGATCCGCCCCGTCGTCACCGGACCGCCCTCCAGGGTCAGCAGGTTCAGACACTGCAGATCGGTGGGGTGCAGGCCGAGATGGTCGGCGAGCGCCTGGTTGAAGAGGGCGTACGAGGCCATGTACCGACGGGACACGACCGACAGCTCCTCCAACGCCCGCTCACGCGCCGCTCCACCCATACCGCCCGCACCTCCGTCGTCTGCGCCGTGCAGAAATCGTACGACGCACACACCCGCCCCTCAGAAGTAGTACGAGTCCCCGGTGTCGAGGACCAGCACCCGCTGCCGGTCGTTCGCCCGGTTCCGGTCCACCACGCCGCCGCTCCACACCGTGTCCATCTCCAGCAGCACCTCCGACGGCTCGCCCCGCAGCCGCACCCGCAGCTCGATCCGCTCCCCCAGCCCGTCCGCGTCCAGCGCCCCCACCCTGCACAGCACCACCCGCGCACCCGACCGCGCGCACCCGTCCGGCAGCGTCTGCCGGTTGGCGAGCGGCTCCGACCAGCGCAGCCGTACCGTCGCGTCCGGGACCGCCGAGGGCCCGTGATTGCGCGGCACGAACCGTACGTCGACCCGGCCGGCCGCCATGCTCGCGGCACCGTGATAGGCGAGATCGGCCTCGGGGACGAAGGCGACCCACCCGTCGTCGGGCCCGTCGGCCGCCACAGCGACCGGGGTCATACCGCCGACCGCCAACCCGGCCGCGACGCACACAGCAAGAACCCGCATACCGCCCACCTCTCAGTCCACCGTGGTCGTACGGATGTATCCCACGCGGAGCGGCGGACAGGCGCCGTCCATCAGGTGAAGCCGCTGTGCCACCCTTCCGGCATGCACGTCCTGCGCTCCGCCGTCCTCTTCGTCGTCGCCGCCCTGTTCGAGATCGGCGGCGCCTGGCTGGTGTGGCAGGGCGTGCGCGAGCACCGCGGCTGGCTCTGGATCGGCGGCGGCGTCCTCGCCCTAGGCGCCTACGGCTTCGTCGCCACGCTCCAGCCGGACGCCCACTTCGGCCGGATCCTCGCCGCGTACGGCGGTGTCTTCGTCGCCGGTTCGATCCTGTGGGGCATGGCCGCGGACGGCTACCGTCCCGACCGCTGGGACGTCACGGGCGCGCTGATCTGCCTCGCGGGCATGGCGGTCATCATGTACGCGCCCCGAGGACAGTGAGCCCCGCGGAGGACCGTCAGGGTGTCTCGTCGGGCAGCAGCCCCAGCTGCCCCAGGAACTCCAGCTCGTCGAAGTAGAGCCGGTACTCCGTGATCCGGCCGTCCTTCACGGTGGCGAGGTCGACCCCGCGGATGCCGACCTCCTTGCCCGTGGCGGGCAGGGTGTCGCCGTCCGGCAGATACAGCGGGCCGGTGTTGTGGCCGCGGTAGACGCCCTCGTCGATGGCGGTGTCGCCGATCTCGTAGGAGTGCAGGGACTCGAAGCGGCCGTCGGGGACCGACTCCGTCATCTGCCGCCAGTACTCCACGATGTTGTCGCGCCCGTGGATCTCCCCCTCGTCGGGGGTGTAGGCGACGGCGTCCTCCGCGTACAGCTCGGCGACGACCTTCAGGTCCCGGTGCGCGGTCACCGCGTCGGTGAGCCGGTCCATGACCTCACGCGCTTCTCCCATGATCCACCTCCGTCGTCCAGGGGATCACCCCCCTCATTTTCTCACCGGGCCCGCGATACGGACCGCACGAAGGGGACCGCGGGAGCCCGCCTATCCTGGGGAAGGCCATCGGCGACCGCTCAGCACCACCGAAGGCCACCCGAAGGCAAGCCCAAGGCCGTCCGAAGGCCCCCTGATCGCCGACCCGAGGAGCTCCCGCCCATGCCCAGCGCAGCGTCCCGCATCGCCGTCGTCACCGGTGCGAGCAGCGGAATCGGCGCCGCCACGGCCCGCGGGCTGGCCGCCGCCGGCTACCGCGTCGTCCTCACCGCCCGCCGCAAGGACCGTATCGAGGCGCTCGCGGAGGAGATCAACGCGGCGGGCCACCAGGCCACGGCGTACCAGCTGGACGTCACCGACCGGGCCGCGGTCGACGAGTTCGCGACCGCCTTCAAGACGATCGGCGTCCTCGTCAACAACGCGGGCGGCGCGCTCGGCGCCGACCCGGTCGCGACCGGCGACCCGGCCGACTGGCGCACGATGTACGAGACGAACGTCATCGGCACCCTCAACCTCACCCAGGCCCTGCTCCCCAAGCTGATCGCGAGCGGCGACGGCACGGTGGTCGTCGTCTCCTCCACCGCGGGCCACGGCACCTACGAGGGCGGCGGCGGTTACGTGGCCGCCAAGCACGGCGCCCACGTCCTCGCCGAGACCCTCCGCCTGGAGATCGTCGGCCAGCCGGTCCGGGTGATCGAGATCGCGCCCGGCATGGTGAAGACGGACGAGTTCGCCCTCACCCGCTTCGGCGGCGACGAGGAGAAGGCCGCCAAGGTCTACCAGGGCGTCGCCGAGCCCCTCACGGCCGACGACGTGGCGGACACGATCACCTGGGCGGTCACCCGCCCCGCCCACGTCAACGTCGACCTCCTGGTCCTGCGCCCGCGCGCCCAGGCGTCGAACACGAAGGTACACAGGGAGCTGTGATGGCCGAGGCCGACGCCGACGACGTGGAACAGCGCCGCCTGGCCCTGGAGAAGAAGCGCGAACGCATCGTCTGGTACTACCTCGGCTACTTCCTCTTCGGCATCCACATCGTCGCGTTCGTGATGATCTACGCGGTCACGCACGCGAAATAGCCGAGCGCGTCGGCGAATCGGCGACATAGGGTCACGGCCTGTGGACAGACACGTACCCTTCGACGCCCTGCACAACTTCCGCGACCTGGGCGGATACCGGACGGCGGACGGCCGCCGCATCCGCCCGGGCGTGCTCTACCGCTCCGACTCCCTGGGCAAGTTGACGGTCGACACCCCCGACTGGTCCCGCTTCCGCGCCCTCGGCATCCGCACGGTCATCGACCTGCGCTACCCCTGGGAGATCGAACGCCAGGGCCGTGCCCCGGCGGACGACTCCTACGCGTACGTCAACCTCAGCATCGAGCACCGCCCGTACAACCAGGCGGCGTTGGCCCCGGAGATCGACCCCGGTCCGTACCTGGCCGAGCGCTACCTACAGGTGGCGGAGGACGGCAGGAAGGAAATCCGCGAGGCCCTGGACCGCATAGCGGACGCGTCGCCCACGGCCCCCCTCGTCTTCCACTGCGCCTCCGGCAAGGACCGCACCGGCGAACTGGCGGCGCTGGTCCTGACGTTGCTGGGCGTGGACGAACACACGATCATCGAGGACTTCACCCTCACGGAACTGGCGTCCGCGGCCCTCCTGGCGGACTGGAAGGCCCGCAACAACGGCGAGTCCCCCACGTGGTTGGGCTTCGGAAGGGCCCCGGCATCGGTGATGCGAGGCTTCCTCGGGCTGCTGAAGGAGCGATACGGCTCGGTGGAGGGGTATGTGACCCAGGCCCTCGGCATGGATGCCCTGGACCTGGCGACGAAGCTCCGAGACAACCTCCTGGAGCCACAGCCCACCACACACCCCCACCTGACCTACCGCCAGGCAACTCCGGCGGACGCGGAGACACTTGTCCGCCTCCGCGACTCGGTGGCCCTGTGGATGCTCGCCCGGGACATCGACCAGTGGAAGCCCGCCGAGAAGGACGCGACCCACTTCCGCACCCGCATGAAGGAGGGCGAGGTCTGGCTGGCGCACGCGGACGGCCACTTGGCGGGCGCCTACGAACTCTGGTGGTCGGACGAGGCGGCCTGGGGCCCCCGCCCAGCCGACGCCGGCTACATCCACCGCCTGATGACGACCCCACACCTGGCCCCACCCGGAGCCGGCCAGGCCCTCCTGACCCACGCGGAGTCCCGCATCACAGCAGCCGCCCTCCCCCACGCCCGCCTGGACTGCCTCTCCACCAACCCCCGCCTCCGCACGTACTACGAGACAGCGGGCTACACGGTCGTAGGCGAACAGCCCGCAAAGAAGGACGGCTCGGGCAGCCCGTACGCGGTGACCCTGCTGGAGAAGCGGCTGCCGTGAAACGAGGAAGGCCCCGGCCGGAGCCGGGGCCTTGCCCACGTCAGCCCTTCACGCACACGACCTGCTTGAGCTTCGCGACGACCTCCACGAGGTCCCGCTGCTGGTCGATGACCTTCTCGATCGGCTTGTAGGCGCCCGGGATCTCGTCCACGACGCCGGAGTCCTTACGGCACTCCACGCCCCGCGTCTGCTCCTCCAGGTCCTTCGTGGAGAAGCGCCGCTTGGCCGCGTTGCGGCTCATGCGCCGACCGGCGCCGTGGGACGCCGAGTTGAAGGACAGCGGGTTGCCGAGGCCCTTCACGATGTACGAACCCGTGCCCATCGAACCCGGGATGATCCCGAACTCGCCGGAACCGGCCCGGATCGCGCCCTTGCGGGTCACGAGCAGGTCCATCCCGTCGTAGCGCTCCTCGGCCACGTAGTTGTGGTGCGCGCTGATCTCCGGCTCGAAGGTCGGCTTCGCCTTCTTGAACTCCTTGCGGATCACGTCCTTGAGGAGCGCCATCATGATCGTGCGGTTGTACTTGGCGTACTCCTGCGCCCAGAACAGGTCGTTGCGGTACGCCGCCATCTGCGGGGTGTCCGCCACGAAGACGGCGAGGTCGCGGTCGATCAGGCCCTGGTTGTGCGGGAGCTTCTGGGCGATGCCGATGTGGTGCTCGGCCAGTTCCTTGCCGATGTTCCGGGAACCGGAGTGGAGCATCAGCCAGACGGAACCGGTCGTATCAGTGCATACCTCAACAAAGTGGTTGCCAGATCCGAGCGTTCCCATCTGCTTTCCGGCGCGTTCGTGACGGAATTTGACCGCTTCGGCCACCCTGTCGAACCGCCCCCAGAAGTCGTCCCACCCGGCCGTCGGCAGCGCATGGAACCGTCCCGGGTCGACGGGATCGTCATGCATCCCCCGCCCCACCGGAATGGCCTGCTCGATCTTCGACCGCAGTCGCGACAGGTCCCCCGGCAGATCGTTCGCCGTGAGCGACGTCTTCACCGCCGACATCCCGCAGCCGATGTCGACGCCGACCGCGGCCGGGCACACCGCCCCCTGCATCGCGATGACCGACCCGACCGTCGCGCCCTTCCCGTAGTGGACGTCCGGCATGACCGCCAGGCCCTTGATCCAGGGCAGGGTCGCGACGTTGCGCAGCTGCTGGAGCGCGCCCTCCTCCACCGACGCGGGGTCGGTCCACATACGGATGGGGACCTTGGCGCCCGGCATTTCCACGTACGACACAACTACCTCTTTCCCCCGGAATCACAAACAAAGGCTCAAATCGCAAAACCTGCGCCAGGGTCAACGAAAAGGGACAACGGACCGGCGTCCACGGCTGTGCGTGCGATACACATGGTGCGCAGGGGGCACCCCCGCCCGGCAAGCGAATAACCAGCAGCGATCAGCCGTGACGATCAGCAGCGACCAGCGCAGCGATCAGTGGCGACCAGCACCATCGAGAGGAGCCGACCGTGCAGCGGAAGGCGTACGTACCCGGCGTCGCGGCCCTCCTCGTGGCGCTGCTCGCCGCCGGCTGCACCAGCGGCTCGGACACGGGCGGCACGGACGACAACTCCAACCCGGGCGACGCCGGCACCGCCTCCGCCGTGGCCGAGCCCGGCCGCTACCGCACGCTCCCCGAGCCCTGCGGCGCGGTCAGCCAGGAGACCCTCGACACGCTCCTGCCCGGCATCCAGCAGCTCACGGACGAGGCCCAGCAGGAGAAGGCGTACGAGGGCACCCCGACCACGACCTTCGACACGGACCGCAAGGTCGGCTGCCAGTGGAAGGTGGAGTCGGCCGACGCCACCGACCATCTCCTCGTCGACCTGGAGCGGGTCGTGTCGTACGACAACTCCGTCAGCGACGACAGCCAGGCGCAGGCGCTGTTCGCGGAAGCGCAGACGGCGGCGCATCTCCCGGAGCCGTCCGAGTCGGCGACGTCGGACGTGAGTTCCTCGGCGACGCCGAGCGATGCCGCGTCCGCCTCCGCCACTCCCTCTTCTTCCTCCTCCGCCTCGCCCTCCGACGGGTCCACACCCGCCGATCTCCAGCCCCGGGTTCTCGACGATCTGGGCGACGAGGCGTTCCTGAACGACGTGGTGAGCAGTTCGGGTTCGACGGCCCGGCAGCGCACGGTGACTGTGGCGTTCCGCACGTCCAACGTGATCGTGACGGTCGAGTACGAGGAGCAGCCGACGACCGTCGGCACCGCCCCGGACAGCAAGGAAATGCAGGACAGGGCAAGGAATCTGGCCGCCGAGCTGGCGGAGGCGCTGGCGGGCTGATGCCCCTCGGTGACGTTCCGCAATGCTCGTGAAGCCGAACCGCACAGCTGTCCCACCGCGTACCGTGGCCCCTCGGACCCGATCCGACCGCAGGAGCACGAGCAGCGTCATGAGTGAAGGAACCATGCAGCGAGCAGCACAGAGCGACCAGCGTGACCTGGGGGTCCCTCCCACGCCCTCAAGGCAGTGGGGGAGAACGAAGCGCACTTACCGGGTGCTTCTCGGCGCAGCCGCCGTCCCCCTGATGCTGGTGGCCACGGCCTGTTCCTCGGACTCCGGCTCGTCGTCGGACGACAACGCCGCGGGCGCCGGCAAGAGCTCCGAGAGCTCGGCCTCGGTCAGCCCGTCGCCGACCGTGCAGGCGGCGGCGTACAAGTCGCTTCCGGACGCGTGCGACACCCTGTCGAAGGGCACGCTCGGCGATCTGGTCCCGAAGGCGTCCAAGTCCGGCAAGCAGGGCAAGTCGGACGACGTGGCGACGCGCGGCAGTTGCTCGTGGTCGAGCCTGGACAACAACGGCGTCAAGGGCTCCCAGTTCCGCTGGCTGAACGTCTCCCTGCTCCGCTTCGACTCCGACGTCACGCGCGGCGAGGGCGACAAGCTGGCGCAGGAGTACTACGACAAGCAGGTCCAGGACGCCCAGTCGGTGGACGGTGCGAAGAACGCGAAGACGGAGCCGGTGACGGGCACGGGCGACCAGGCCACGCTGGTCCGTTACGACCTGAAGAAGAAGGAAGGCTCCTTCAAGCAGCAGACGCTGGTCACCCGCGTCGAGAACGTCGTCGTCACCCTCGACTACAACGGTGCGGGCCTGGCCGGCGAGAAGACGCCGAGCGCCGACTCCCTCGCGAAGCTGGTGAAGTCGGCGGCGAAGGAGGCAGTGGCGTCGGTGACGAAGGCGAACACGGGCGGCGGCAGCGGCAGCGCCGGGAAGACCAGCCCCTCCCCGTCCGCGTCGAAGTCGGCGTCCAAGTCGGCCTCTCCCTCCGCATCTCCGTCCAAGTCGACCGCGAAGAAGAGCTGACAAAGCCCTGATACGGGGCTGACGAGCCCTACCGGCCACCCGTGCGCCGCACACATGTGCCACTCTGTTGCGCGCAACAACACGCAAGGGGAGGGGAGTACGGGTGGCCGCGCCTATGCAGCTGACTCGGATGCACCGCGTTCTCATCGGCGTGGTCGTGTTCGGCGCAGTGATCATCGCCGGCATCGGCTTCGCGGGTTCGTACGCCGCAGTCCGCGAACTCGCCATCAAAAAGGGCTTCGGGAACTTCAGTTACGTCTTCCCGATCGGCATCGACGCGGGCATCTGTGTCCTGCTGGCCCTGGATCTGCTCCTGACGTGGATCCGCATCCCCTTCCCGCTGCTGCGCCAGACGGCGTGGCTGCTGACGGCGGCCACGATCGCCTTCAACGGCGCGGCGGCCTGGCCGGACCCGCTGGGCGTGGGCATGCACGCGGTGATCCCGGTCCTGTTCGTGGTCGCGGTCGAGGCGGCCCGCCACGCGATCGGCCGGATCGCGGACATCACGGCGGACAAGCACATGGAGGGCGTCCGCCTGACGCGCTGGCTCCTCTCGCCGATCCCCACGTTCCTCCTGTGGCGCCGTATGAAGCTGTGGGAGCTGCGCTCCTACGAGCAGGTCATCAAGCTGGAGCAGGACCGCCTGGTCTACCAGGCCCGCCTCCACTCCCGCTTCGGCCGCGCCTGGCGCCGCAAGGCCCCGGTGGAGTCCCTGATGCCCCTCCGCCTGGCCCGCTACGGCGTCCCTCTGGCAGAAACGGCCCCGGCGGGCCTGGCAGCGGCAGGCATCGAGCCGGTACTACTGCCTCCGGCACCGCAGCAGGAGATCGAGGCACCGGCGCCCGCCCCGCGGGTGGTCGAGGCGGCGCCCGTCCCGCAACAGCAGGCGGCACCCGCCCAGGAGCAGTACCAGCCGGAGCCGGACGAGAGCCCCTGGTTCAACGTCCCCCAGCAGGTCGAGTACCAGGGCGGCTACGACCCCACCTACGACCCGCAGCAGCAGTACGAGCAGTGGTACGAGGAACAGCTCCAGGCCGAGCAGTACCAGCAACAGCAGCAGCCGGTCTACGACGAGCCCTCCCCGGAGGAGACCGGCAGCTTCCCCATCCCCGCCGGCCCCGGCCGCACCCGAGAACTGGGCGAAGGCGGTGGCGCCCCGGAGCCGACCGAGGAAGACTTCTACCTGGTCTTCAAGAAGTCCATAGACGGCAGCTACCCCACCTCGGGCCAGCTCAGGGACGACGTGGAGGCGACGTACGGCATCACGCTCCCGCAGCGCGACGCCGACCGCATGGTCAACCGCTTCACCAACCGCCACACAGCGGAACTCCAGGAAGACCACATCGCGTAGCGGACAGCAAAAGAAGGGGCCCTCATCGAGGGCCCCTTCTCCATTACCGCTTACTCGCCGAGCAGGCTCCGCACCCGCTCCTGCCCCACCGCCAGCAGCAGCGTGGGCAGCCGCGGACCGGTGTCGCGCCCGACCAGCAGGTGGTACAGCAGTGCGAAGAACGTCCGCTGGGCCGTCTTGATCTCCGGCGGCAGCTCCTTGGGCGTGGCGTCGGCCGAGAACCCGGCCTGCACCTTCGGCACCCCGTAGACGAGGTGCGTCAGCCCGTCCAGCGACCAGTTCGCCTCAAGACCCTCCAGCAGCAGCCGCAGGGACTCCCGGGACGCCTCGTCGAGGGACTTCAGCAGCTCGGCGTCCGGCTCCTCGCGCACGATGGTCCGCTGGTCGGCGGGGACGTGCGTGTTGATCCAGGCCTCGGCCTTGTCGTACCGGGGACGGGCCTCGTCGAGGGACGCCAGCGGGTTCGCCGGGTCCAGCTCGCTGAGGATGCGCAGCGCCTGGTCCTCGTGCCCGGCGGTGATGTCGGCGACGGACGCGAGCGTCCGGTACGGCAGCGGGCGCGCCGTCCGCGGCAGCTCCCCGCCCGCCGTGCGCACCGCACGCGAGTGCGCGGCGACGTCGGCCGGCAGGGCGGACCCGTCCGCGACCTTGGCGTCGAGCTTGTCCCACTCGTCGTAGAGCCGCTGGATCTCCTGGTCGAAGGCGATCTTGAAGGACTGGTTGGGACGACGGCGGGCGTAGAGCCAGCGCAGGATCTGCGGCTCCATGATCTGGAGCGCGTCACCGGGGGTCGGGACGCCACCGCGCGACGACGACATCTTCGCCATCCCGGAGATCCCCACGAACGCGTACATCGGCCCGATGGGCTGCTTGCCCCCGAAGATCCCGACGATCTGCCCGCCGACCTGGAAGGAGGACCCCGGGGACGAGTGGTCGACGCCGGAGGGCTCAAAGACAACCCCCTCGTACGCCCACCGCATCGGCCAGTCGACCTTCCAGACCAGCTTGCCGCGGTTGAACTCGTTGAGCCGCACGGTCTCGGCGAAGCCGCACTCGTTGCAGGTGTACGACAGCTCGGTGGTGTCGTCGTCGTACGAGGTGACCGTCGTCAGGTCCTTCTCGCAGTTGCCGCAGAACGGCTTGTACGGGAAGTACCCGGCCGACCCGGAGGACCCGTCGTCCTCACCGGCCGCGCCGGACCCCTCGGCGGCCTCGAGCTCGGCCTCGTCGACCGGCTTCTGGGACTGCTTGGCGGGGGCCTTCTTCGTCCGGTACTGGGCGAGGATCGCGTCGATGTCGGCGCGGTGCTTCATGGCGTGCAGGATCTGCTCGCGGTAGGTGCCCGCGGTGTACTGCGCGGTCTGGCTGATCCCGTCGAACTCCACGCCCAACTCGGCGAGCGCCTCGACCATGGCGGCCTTGAAGTGCTCGGCCCAGTTCGGGTACGACGAGCCGGCGGGCGCCGGGACGGAGGTCAGCGGCTTGCCGATGTGCTCGGCCCACGAGTCGTCGACGCCCGCGATGCCCTTGGGCACCTTGCGGTACCGGTCGTAGTCGTCCCAGGAGATCAGGTGCCGCACCTGGTGACCACGGCGGCGGATCTCGTCGGCGACGAGGTGCGGGGTCATGACCTCGCGCAGGTTGCCGAGGTGGATGGGCCCGGACGGGGAGAGCCCGGACGCGACGACGACCGGTTTGCCCGGGGCCCGACGCTCCGACTCCTCGATGACCTCATCCGCGAAACGGGAGACCCAGTCGGTGGTCTCGGTGCTCTGAGCCACGGGGCACGTCCTTCTTTCTCCTGAAGCAGCCGGTACGGTCTACGGCTGGCGCTGCCATTGTCCCAGCTAGGTCGGCAAGCACGAAAACGCCTTTTCATGGACGCGCCCCAAGGCGGCGCAGCCGCCTCTTGGGGGCGCGGGGAACTGCGCGACCAGCCCCCACCGGGCCGCAGCCAAAAAACCGCTACACCCCCCATGGGATACTGACGGGGTCTATCAAACCCACGAGGAGAACGGCTCCCACCCCATGGCCCCGGTCAAGCCCCTCAGCGCCTCCGTCGCACAGCAGCTCACGTCCGCCATCTCCGCCACCCTGCCGGAGACCACCGACGTCGACCCCCTGCTCCGACGCAGCGACCGGGCCGACTACCAGGCCAACGGCATCCTCGCCCTCGCCAAGAAGAACAAGGCGAACCCCCGCGACCTGGCCACGGACGTCGTCGCCAACCTCACCACCGGCGACGTGATCAAGGACGTCGAGGTCTCCGGCCCCGGCTTCCTGAACATCACGATCACCGACAGGGCGATCACGGAGACCCTCGCCGCCCGCGCCGCGGATGGCGACCGTCTCGGCGTCCCCCTCAAGGACCAGCCCGGCATCTCGGTCATCGACTACGCCCAGCCGAACGTGGCGAAGGAGATGCACGTCGGCCACCTGCGGTCGGCCGTGATCGGCGACGCCCTGCGCGGCATGCTCGACTTCACCGGCGAGCAGACGATCGGCCGGCACCACATCGGCGACTGGGGCACCCAGTTCGGCATGCTCATCCAGTACCTGATCGAGAACCCGGACGAACTGTCCGCGGAGACCGACACGGACGGCGAGCAGGCCATGTCGAACCTGAACCGGGTCTACAAGGCGTCCCGCGCGGTCTTCGACGCGGACGAGGCGTTCAAGGAGCGGGCCAGGAAGCGGGTCGTCGCCCTCCAGTCCGGCGACAAGGAGACGCTCGACCTGTGGCAGCGGTTCGTGGACGAGTCGAAGGTCTACTTCTACTCCGTCTTCGAGAAGCTCGACATGGAGATCCGGGACGACGAGATCGTCGGCGAGTCGGCGTACAACGACGGCATGCCGGAGACCGCCCGCCTCCTGGAGGAGATGGGCGTCGCCGTCCGCTCCGAGGGCGCGCTCGTCGTGTTCTTCGACGAGATCCGCGGCAAGGACGACAAGCCGGTCCCGCTGATCGTGCAGAAGGCGGACGGCGGCTTCGGCTACGCGGCCTCCGACCTGACCGCGATCCGCAACCGCGTCCAGGACCTGCACGCCACGTCCCTGATCTACGTCGTGGACGTACGTCAGTCCCTGCACTTCAAGATGGTCTTCGAGGCGGCCCGCCGGGCGGGCTGGCTGACCGACGAGGTCACCGCGCACAACATGGGCTACGGCACGGTACTGGGCGCGGACGGCAAGCCGTTCAAGACGCGTGAGGGCGAGACGGTACGGCTGGAGGACCTGCTGGACGAGGCGGTGCAGCGGGCCGCCGAGGTCGTCCGGGAGAAGGCGCTGGACCTCAGCGAGGCCGAGATCCAGGAGCGGGCGGCGCAGGTCGGCATCGGTGCCGTGAAGTACGCGGACCTGTCGACGTCGGCGAACCGGGACTACAAGTTCGACCTGGACCAGATGGTGTCGCTGAACGGCGACACGTCGGTGTACATCCAGTACGCGTACGCCCGTATCCAGTCGATCCTGCGCAAGGCGGAGTCCGTGGCCCCCGCCGCGCACCCGGAGCTCGAACTGCACGCGGCGGAGCGGGCGTTGGGCCTGCACCTGGACGCGTTCGGTGACACGGTCTTCGAGGCGGCGGCCGAGTACGCCCCGCACAAGCTGGCCGCGTACCTGTACCAACTGGCGTCGCTGTACACGTCGTTCTACGACAAGTGCCCGGTGCTGAAGGCGGACACGGAGGAGCAGAAGGAGAACCGCCTCTTCCTCTGCGACCTCACCGCCCGCACCCTCCACCAGGGCATGGCCCTCCTGGGCATCCGCACCCCCGAGCGCCTCTGACGGAGAGTCAGCGCTCGATACGTCCTCGTCGCGCGTCCTCGACGAGGTCGGCGAGGGCGATGACGCGCACCTTGACCGCGTGCAGCTCGGACATGAGCTTGTCGATGCGTTCGTCCACCTGCACGCGGTCATAACCCCGTCGTACCAGCTCGAAGCCATGTGGCGTCAGATACGAGCCCGGGTTGCTCTGAGGCATGTCCTGGTGATCGGCCTTGTAAGGAAGCCTCGAAGCGGCCCGCCGTGTCGCGTCGCCGATGATCTGGGCCACTCGGCGCGACAAGTGGTCATCGTTCGCGTCGGCGCCTGCCCTCTGCAGGGACAGGCCGAGCAGTTCCTCAACAATCAACTGGATCATGTCGATCCGGCTCCGCGAGTCGTCACGCATGGCCACCAGCGTGGCGATGTAGTCATCCACCTGCTGGATGTCGTAGCCCCGCCGCACCAGTTCGATGCCGTAAGAAGCCGCCGCTCCCGTCGTCTGCGGGACCGGGCGGTTGGTGTCGACGCGTGCCGTACCCGTACGGGCGGCCTTGGCCATCTGCACATTGCGCTCCACGTCCCGGCGTTCGATGTCGAGCATCCTCATCAGCTCGGCGGCCTTCACCTCGATCTCAAGCGTGTCCCTTGTCGCCCCCGTGAGTTCGGTAGTGCGCGACGGGGTGGACGGCTCCGTGACCGACGAGTTCTTCGTGCGCTGGCGGAACCAGCGCTCAAGCTCACTCATCAGCGATGACAGGTCGTCCTCGACGCCGCCCTGCGCCTCTTCACCGGCCTCTTGTGCCACCGCGAGCACTCGGTCGGCCCGGCTCTCCGCCTCCCTGCGGATCCGCGCGGCCTCCGCGGTGGCGGCCTCGACGGTCGAACCGGCTTCCTCGGACGCCTTGGCGATGATCTCCTCACCGACCCGGTTCGCCTCGGCCAGCCGAGCCGCGAAGCCCTCGTCGGCAAGGCGGCGGGCAGTGGCGAGAGACTCCTCAGTCTTGCGGGAGGCCTCGGCCACCAGCCGGTCCGCTTCGGCCCGGGCACTGAACAGCAGATCCGCGGCCTGGTTCTCCGCCGCTTCGATCGTGGCCGCGCTGCGCTTCTCCGTTTCCTGCCACAGCTCCCACGCCTTGTGCAGCATCCTGCCGGTGACGGAGTCGGCGTTCCAGGGTCGGGGGAGAGCCAGGATGTCCTCGGCGGGGAACGCCACGGCCTGGTCAACCAGAACCGTGCCGAGCACGTCGACGACGGCCGCCGCGTCCTTCGGCCGGTCGGCGGGGCGTTTGGCGAGCAGGCTCAGAATGAGGTCGTTCAGCGCGGCCGGGAGGCCCTCGACCCGGGTGGCGGGCGCGATCGGAGTGTCCTCCATGTGCATGCGCAGTACGGCCAGGCCCGTGCTGGTGAAGGGTGGCTCGCCGGTCACCGCATGGTAGAGGAGGCAGCCCAGGGAGTAGAGGTCGCTGCGGTGGTCGATGGCGTTGCCGCCCGAGCCGCCCAAGCCCTGCTCGGGAGACATGTACTCGAGCGTGCCGAGCGCTGAGCCGACGGTGGTGAGCTTGCGGGCGCCGATGGTGTCGCCGAGGAACTTCGCGAGCCCGAAGTCCAGGACTTTCACTGTCCCGTCGGGCGTGATCAGCGCGTTTCCCGGCTTGATGTCACGGTGGACCACGCCCTGCCGGTGCGCCGCGTCCAGCGCCTGAGCGATCTGTGCGGCCCACGCGACGGCGACCGGCCAGGGCAGGGGGGTGGACTCCGCGAGCCGATCGTCGAGGGCCACCCCTTCGACGCGTTCCATCACGAGGTAGGGGGTCTGACGGCCGCCCACGGGAACCTCTCCCCAGTCGTGGACGGTGACGATGTTCCGATGGTTCAGGCGCGCCGCCAGCTGCACCTCGCGCTCGAACCTGGCGCGTGCCTTGGCCTCGTAGATGCCGTACTGCGGATGCATGACCTTGATCGCGACATCCCGCCGCATCCGTGTGTCCTCGGCGGCCCAGACCTGCCCCATACCGCCGGCACCCAACTCGCCCGTGATCCGGAACCGATCGGCGAGCACTTCGTTCAGCACCAGTGTCCTCCCCAGTCGGCGCACAGCCACTGCCGCGCGACGGCCTGGCCGGTAACTCCCTTACGAGTATGGCGCCTCCGCCTCCGCACGGCCCCGCTCTTCCGGCGCCTCACGGTCCCAGGGAGTCCCCCGTGCTGCCCTGCGCGCCGCCCGCCAGGCGGATCAGTCGCCGGGCCTCCGCTTCGAGGCGGTCCGCGACGCGGTCGGCGCCCAGGCTGCCGGCGCTGAGTTGCACGGCGAGGGTTCTGAAGTAGCGGGCGGTGGAGTGCAGATACTCGTCCACGTCCACCCCGTTGGACCGAGCGGATCCGGGAGGAATGCGGTTGACGTCGTCGAGGACGCGCCCGATCCGCTGACCGATCTCGTCGCTCACGGCCCGGGTCAGCTGCACGGCGCGTTCGATCTGGCCGAGGATGGAGCGGCAGGAGCTCGCGACGGCCCGGAGCAGCCGGTCGTCGCGGTTGAGCGGGGAGCTTCCCGACGCCGTGAGACTGCCGGACGCGAGCCGTTCGTCCGAGAACCGCGGTTCATAGTGCCGCAGGTCCGTGGCGCTGGTCGCGCCGAGCGCGGCCCGGAAACAGGGGTGGATCTGGAACTCGGTCTCGTGCGGCTGGACCGGCAGGTGGTGGCCGTCGGCGAAGACCACGTCGTTGCCACGTCGCACTCCGAGGAAACCCACCTCGTAGAGCACGCCGATGATCCCGGTGAGCGTCAACGTGTCGACGTATGCGGGGAACTTCGCGTGGATCGACGCGGCCGCGGCCTCGTAGCGAGTGGCGAGGGTGCTGCGGGAGACGACGTACCCCGTGTTCTCGAACAACAGAAAGAGGTGTTTGAGGAAGGGATGGGCCACCTCGTACTCGGAGGCCAGGTCCTTCCGCTTCCAGGTGGAGAACTGCCGCCCGGCCTGATCGACATCCGCCTCGGTGATCCGCTCCCGCTGGCCCTTCAACCCTGCTTCGTCCTGGCAGGCGTTGAGAAACTGGATGGCGTCACGCGGCCGTGGCAGACAATGGCGCAGGAGATACGTCGCGGTGTCCTCTCCCTCGACGGTCGCCGGGAACAGGTCCTTCCACAGCCGTTCCTCGCTCAACTCCTCCCTGACGGACGCCCTGGCCCGGGCCAGCACGAGGTCCTTCAGAGCCTGCTGGGTCCAGACGATCCGCAGTTCGTCGCCATGGAACTTGTCGCCCTCCCCGAAGGACAGCGAGTCGTAGATGTCGGCGCGCAGGAACAGCAGAAACCGCACCGAGCGCCCGTACTGGCTCGCCGCGTGCTTCGCCGCCAGCAGCAGCCCGATCACCATGGAGTTGCTGTCCGGCTCGGCGGACCACACCCGCTCCAGCTGGTCGACCATGAGCAACAACGGGGCGTGGACGTCACCGTCGCACCCCAGTTCACCGAAGGCCTTCACCACGCCCTGCTCGACGACCTCCAACTGCTTGAGCGCTCCGGCGCCTTCGGAGGACGACGGCTGCCCGAGATCCATGCTTGCCTTGACTCCGAACGCCTCCAGCGCGAGGGAGGTCTGCAGCCCCCGTGCCCCTTGGGCCAGCCGTTCCCCCAGTCGACCATTGCCGGGCGTCGCGTCCGGGGACTCGCCGTTCTGCTTGAGGAACCGCCCGAGCGCTTTGACCGAGTCGAGTCTGTGCCCGGCATGCGCGCCCTTGGCGTGGGCCACGATGTGCCGGGCCGCGTGAACAGCGAAGACATACCGCCAGATCAGCTCCTTGGCCGAGTCTCCGGGCAGCCCCTGCAGCTCGAACCGCCGGATCTCCTCGCCCGCCGCCTCGTCCGGGGTGATCAGGATCTTGTCCCCGTCGTGCCCGCCGTCAGACATCAGCCGCATGCAGATGGCGCTCTTCCCGGATCCTTTGCGGCCGATGATCAGCATCTTCCGTCCGCTCAGGGCACCCCGGTAGGCGGCGTTCTCCAGGAAGCCGCCGCGCAGCAACAGCCCTTCGGTCGCGTCCCGTTCGGCATCCTCACGCCCGAAGTTCAGCTGCGCAAGCAGCGGCCCGTCGGTCATCCCGGCCCCCTTGATGTTGCCGTCGCGTGCTCAACACCGTAGCGGGCGACCCCAGTTGGAGCGGGCTGCTAGCACCGGACCGCCCCTCATTCTCATGCCGACCGGAGCCCGGCCCCCCGGAACATCTCCCGCCGCGGTCCTCATCCGGACAAGTCCCGCCGTGCGTCGCCTGTGAAGACCTGGTGCACCCGAGCCCCAAGAGCCCCTCCGCATCCCGGACGGGACCCCGGGCTTCACCAACCCCCCACACCACGCTTCGCACACATCAAGGCGGCGCTCCGCAACCGCCCCGGGCTTTACTCGCCCGTAACGGCGTCCGGTTAGTCCCGCCCCTCCCACCCGTGTCGTTGACCGATACACAACACCCCCGCCACGCTCCCCGTGGTAACTCCGAGTCGCATCGGCCCGGACGAGCCGACACCACAACCACGGGGGAAGTCATCAACATCCAACGCAGATCCATACGTTCCGCACGCTCGGTACGCGGCGCGCTGCTGGCGCTCACCGCCGCGACCACACTCACCGTCACCGCGCTGGGCAACCCGACTCAAGCCTCAGCGGCCTCCGACACCACCCAAGTCGCCTACCGCGGCCACACCTTCACCGTCCCCGCCGACTGGGACGTCATCGACCTCGCCGAGAACCCCGACACCTGCGTCCGCTACGACCGCCACGCCGTGTACCTGGGCAAGCCGGCGGTGAACGCCCAACAGAACTGCCCGGCGGACGTGTTGGGCCGCACCGAGGCGCTGGTGCTGGAGCCGGGCGCCAGCACCACCGAAGAGCGCGTCTCCGAGAACCGCACCTCGCACACCTACTGGGCGACGGCCGACGACATCGCTGTCACCGCCTCCTACGGCGAGAACCGGGCCGGGATCAAGAAGATCCTCGCGAGTGCCGGCCTCCCGGCGGACAAGGCCTCCCCGGCCGCCACCGTCGGCACCAAGGCCCCCGGCGTCTCGGTCCAGGCCGTCCCCGCCGACGCCACCTCCTACCAGGGCAAGGGCTTCGACCGCTGCGCCGCCCCGTCGACCGACATCATGAACGCCTGGAAGGCGGAGTCGCCGTACGGCGCGATCGGCTTCTACATCGGCGGCGTCAACGCGGGCTGCAAGGACCAGGCGAGCGCCGAGTGGGTGCAGACGCAGTACACCAACGGCTGGCGGTTCATCCCGATCTACGTCGGACCGCAGGCGGAGGCCGGTTCGGGCAGCTGCACAGGCGACTGTGTCCCGATCACCGACCCGGTCCCCGAGGGCGCCGCATCCGCCCGGGACGCGGTCGCGCAGGCGCAGAACTACGGCCTCCCGGCGGGCTCGGTCCTCTACTACAACATGGAGCACTACAACTCCGGCAAGGAAAAGGTCCTGGCCTTCCTCCAGTCCTGGACCACCACGATCCACGAACTGGGCTACCGCTCCGGCGCCTACGGCAGCGCCACCTCGCTCGCCGCCGACCTGGTCGCGGCGAACACGGGGGGCTATGTCCAGCCGGACGTCATCAACTTCGCCCGCTGGGACGAGGTGGCGACGACCGAGGACCGGGTGATCCCGGCGGACATGTGGGCGAACCACCAGCGGGTCAAGCAGTACGACGGCCCGACTGCGGACGACCCGAACAAGGAGACGTACGGCGGTATCACCCTCGACCTCGACAACGACTTCCTGGACGTGGGCCAGGGCGGCACCCAGCCGCCGGTCCAGAAGGACACGGCCCTGACGTACGACGGCCCGGCGACCGTCTCCAACGGCTCCCCGGCGACCCTCTCGGCCACGCTCAAGGAGAAGGAGTCCGGCACCCCGGTCGCCGACCGCGAGGTCACCCTGGCCCTCGGCCCGACGGACCATCTCCAGACCTGCAAGGCGAACACCGACGCGCAGGGCAAGGCGAGTTGCACCATCGCGGCAGTGGCTCAGCCACTGACCGGCTCAGCCACCGTGCCACTCAAGGCGACCTTCGCGGGCGACGAGGCGTACAAGGCCTCCGAGGCGACGGCCGAGCTGAAGCTCCAGTACGTGTCGGGCCGGGCGTTCGGCCTCTCCGCGCAGATCCCGGTCCTGACCCTGCCGATCGGCATCGCCCCCACCCCGGACACCGGCGTGGTCCGCGCGGCGGACGCCAAGACGGTGGCCCCGGCCTGCGCGACACCCATCAACCTCCTGGTCCTGTCCGCCAACACGCTCTGCGCGAAGGTGGAGACGAAGATCGGCCCGAGCAGCGCCTCGTCGACCGCGAACGTGGAGGACGCCCGGATCGGCCTGCCCGGCCTGCCGGTGGTCGCCCTCTCCGGCGTCACGGCGACCTCGACCAGCAGCTGCACGGCCACCACCGGCACCACGGACCTGAAGCTGACGATCGCCGGCACCCCGGTCGACGTCGGTGACCTGCCGAACTACGCGATCGACCTGGGCCCGGCCGCCAAGCTCGTGATCAACGAGCAGATCAAGACGGCGAACGGCATCACGGTCAACGCGGCCCACCTGACGGCGGCGGGCGGCGTGGACGTGACCATCGCGTCGGCCGCGAGCGACGCCTACAACTGCGCGTGAAACGGGGGACGTTCACGATGAGGAAGCGCAACAGATTACTGACGGGCCTGCTCACGGCACTGGCCCTGGCGGTACCGACCACGGCGGTGGCCGCCGACGAACCGGCCCCGCTGGCCAAACCGGCCTTCCTGGCCCCCTTCGAGTGCGAGTCCCAGTGGACGTACTCGACCTACCCGGGCCACGGAAACGTCCTGGACTTCGTCCGCTCCGACGGCAAGACGACCCCCGGTTCGCCGGTGCTCGCCTCGGCCGCGGGCACCGCGACCCGGCACAACCAGCCCGGCGGCGGTGGCCAGTACATCAGGATCGACCACGGCGACGGCTGGATCACCGAGTACATGCACCTCGCCACCTACGAGGTCCCGGACGGCACCCAGGTCGAGCAGGGCCGGCTGATCGGCACGGTCGGCAGCACCGGCAATGTCACCGGCCCGCACCTGCACTACGAGCAGGAGCTCAACGGCGTCCACCAGGACATCGAGCTGGAGGGCAAGGTCCTGACGCCGTATCCCGGCGAGTACGGCGAGAAGTTCATCACCAGCACCAACGGCTGCGACGGCGACCCGGGCGAGCCCGAACCGCCGGTCCAGAAGGACACGGCGCTGACCTACGACGGCCCGGCGACGATCGCCAACGGCTCCCCGGCGCCCCTGTCGGCCACGCTCAAGGAGAAGGAGTCCGGCACCCCGGTGGCGGACCGCGAGGTCACCCTCGCGCTGGGCGCGAACCAATCCTGCAAGGCGAAGACGACCGCCGAGGGCAAGGCGACCTGCACCATCGAGAAAGTGGCTCAGCCACTGACCGACTCAGCCACCGTGCCACTGAAGGCGACCTTCGCGGGCGACGAGGCCTACAAGGCATCCGAGGCGACAGCCGAACTCAAGCTCCAGTACGTCACGGGCAGGGCGTACGGCCTCTCGGCCACCGTCCCCGTCCTGGTCCTCCCGGTCGTCATAGCGCCCACTCCCGACACCGGCGAGGTCCGCACGGCGGACGCGAAGACGACCGCCCCGCCCTGCACCCAGAACATCAGCGCCCTGGTCCTGACGGCGGACGCCCTGTGCGCCGACGTCACCACCGCGACCGGCCCGAGCACCACAACGGCCAAGTCGACCCTGACCAAGGTCAGTCTGGGCCTCCCCGGCCTCCCGGTCGTAGAGGCGACAGGCGTGACGGCCACCTCGAAGAGCACCTGCGAGGCAAGCACCGGCGCGACGGACCTGAAACTCACGATCGCGGGCACCCCGATCACGGTCCCGAACGTCCCCAACTACTCCATCGACCTCGGCCCGACCGCGAAACTGGTGGTCAACGAACAACTGAAAACCCCGAACGGCCTGACGGTCAACGCCCTCCACCTCACCGCCCTCGGCGGCGCGGACGTGGTGGTCGCGTCGAGCACGAGCGGGGCGCACAACTGCGCGTGACAACTAGCTGAGCAGGACCCCGGCAGGGTGGACGAACTCGCACCACACCACCTTGCCGGGGTCCCGCTGTCCCACCCCCCACTTGTCGGCGAGCGCCGCCACGAGAAACAGCCCGCGCCCGCCCTCGTCGGCCTGGTCCGGCACGCACGGCTCCCCGCCGCCGCTGTCGTGCACCTCGACCCGTAAGACGTCACCGTCGTACCGCACCCGCAGCAGGAACCCCCGCCCCGGCGGCGCCCCGTGCAGCAGGGCGTTGGTCGCGAGCTCGCTCACGCACAGCGACACGTCCTCGCCCCGCTCCCAGCCGCCGAGCCCCCAGTAGATCAGCGCCCACTGGACCAACCTCCTGGCAGCGGGCACGGATCTGCGGTCCCGGGCGTAGAACTGGTCGCGCTGATAGGGAAGTTGGCTTTCCTCGTTCACGGGACGAATGTCGCGCAGAGTCACTACGGTGGATCACCGAGTGAACCCGTACAGATTTTTTGTACGGGCTCCTACCCGGTGACGTACGTGTGCCCTGGGGGATTGAGACCAGCATGAGCGCGAAGAAGCCGCCGCGGCCGAAGAATCTGACCTCGATGAAGATGCTGGGCAAGCAACTCGGCGCGGCGCGCCGGGCAGCGGGCTACACGCAGAGTGCGCTGGGCGCGCTCGTCGGGCTGGATGAGGAGACGATCGCGTCGATCGAGCAGGGCCGGCGAGCCCTGAAGCCGGATCTGGCACGGCTGTTGGACGAGATCCTGGACACCAAGGGGATGCTGTCGGCGGGCGTGGCCAACCTGCCGGAGATCGACCAGTTCCCGATGTGGGCCGAGCTTTATATGGAGCATGAGCGGGAGGCGATCGCGTTGTCCCTCTATGCCAACCAGGTGCTTCCAGGCCTGCTTCAGACGCGGACGTACGCGGAGACGGTCCTCCGAGAGCGCGTTCCGGCGCACGGCGAGGAGGAGATCCAGACCAAGACAGCGGCACGCGTCGAGCGCCAGGAGATCTTGCAGCGCGCGACTCCGCCTACCCTCAGCTTCGTAGTCTGGGAGCCGGTGCTGTACTTGGCGATCGGCGGCGCCGAAGTCCGCGCAGAACAGCTTCAACACCTACGAGCGTGCGCTGAACTGCCATGCGTGTCACTGCAGTTCCTGCCGATGGCGAGCCCCTCCCACGCCGGGCTGAACGGCCCCTTCGTCCTCCTCGAAACCGCCGACCATCAGCACCTGGCCTATATCGAAGGCCAGCGAGGCAGCCAATGGGTCTCCGACGCAGATGAGGTGTCCATCCTCGCCCGCAAGTATGCGATGCTGCGAGCACAGGCCCTGTCCCCACTGGAGTCGAAGGGCCTGCTGGACCGTCTGCTAGGAGAGCAATGAGCGCCGAGGCACTTCAGTGGTTCAAGTCGACGTACAGCGGCGACGAGGGCGGCGAATGCCTCGAAGTCGCCACCACCCCCCACACCATCCACATCCGCGACTCCAAGAACCCCTCCCCCACAGGGCCCACCCTCAAGCTCACCCCCGCCACCTGGGCCGCCTTCACCGCCTCCGTCAGGTAGTGGGCGCCGCCAACGCCGCCCCCAGCCTCCGCAGCCCCTCCCCGATCCGCTCCGGTGTCTCGGTGACGAAGCACAGCCGCAGGGTGGCCCGGTCGGGCTCGCCGGCGTAGAAGGGCGCGCCCGGCACGTAGGCGACGTCGTGCCGTACGACCTCGCTGAGCAGTGCCGTCGTGTCGTACGACGAAGGCAGCCCCACCCAGAGGAACATGCCGCCCTCGGGCCGGTTCCAGGTGGCGCCCTCGGGCAGGGCGCCGGGCAGCCCGGCGAGCATCGCGTCGCGGCGTTCGCCGTAGACGGCGGCGACCCGGGCCACGTGGGCGTCGAGGTCCCGGTCCGCCAAGTACCGTGCCGCGGCAAGCTGGTTGACGGTCGGGGTGTGCAGGTCCGCGGCCTGCTTGGCGACCACGCAAGCTCGCCGCAGCGCGGCGGGCGCACGGAGCCAGCCGAGCCGCAGTCCCGGGGCCATGACCTTGGAGAAGGAACCGAGGAGCACGGTCCGGTCGGCGGCCTCCGCGTGCGCCGCGATCCACGGCACCCGCTCTCCCTCGAAGCGCAGTTCGCCGTACGGGTCGTCCTCGACGATCCACAGGCCGTGCCGCGCCGCGACGGCGGCGACCGCGGCCCGCCGCTCCGCGGAGACGGTACGGCCGGTGGGGTTCTGGAAGGTGGGCACGGTGTAGAGCAGCTTCGGCCGTTCCCGTACGACGAGTTCGGCGAGCGCCTCCGGGTCGGGACCGTCGGCGTCGCCGGGCACGCCGAGGACCCGTGCTCCGGCGAAGCCGAACACCTGAAGTGCCGCCAGATAGCAGGGCTCTTCGACCAGGACGGTGTCGCCGGGTTCGACGAGCGCGGTCGCGAGGAGAGTCAGGGCCTGCTGGGAGCCGGTGGTGACGAGGACGTCGTCGGCGGCGGTGGGCAGCCCGCGCACCGACATCCGCGCGGCGAGCGCGGCCCGTAGCGTCGGCTCGCCCTCCGTCGTGGAGTACTGGAGCGCCTGCGCGGGCACTTCGGCGAGGACCGCCCGGAACGCGGCGGCGATGCCCTCGGCGTCGAAGAGTTCGGGTGCCGGGAGCCCGCCCGCGAAGTTGATGACCTCGGGCCGTGCGGTGACGGCGAGGATGTCCCGTACCGGAGAACCACCGATCGACCGGGCCCGCGCGGCGAGCGGAGGCACGGGGGCGAAGACGTCTGCGGGCGCGCTCGTAAGGGTCATGCGGAGCACCCTAGACAATTACCTGCCCTCTACAAATAGGTTTCCAGGATTCGGTCCAGCGTCCCGGAACGCCCGCCTGGGACGCGTCGAACGCGCAGGTCAGCGGCCGTCCCGCCGCGCTCGCGTCCCGAATCCCCAGGCCGCCCCTGGCGCCCGCCGATCACCACCGCGCAGGCTGGGCCCACCGACCTCCCCCACCTGAGAGGGCCGCACCATGCCCAGCTCCGCACCCACCGCCCGTACCGCCCGGCTGCTCGCCGCGCTGACGGTCGTACTCGCCGTGTTCACGCTCACGGCGTGCGAGGACGGCGAGGGCCTGCGCGACGAGGGCCCGTCGTCCTCGACATCGACCTCGCCGGCCTACGACGACGACCCGTCGCCCTCCTCCCAAGCGTCCCCGCCGAGCGGGAACTCGTAGGCGGGCCGCCCGTTGTTGCCACTGGTCCGGAAGGGCTTGCCCCCGTCGTCGATCCGCAGCGTGCCGCTGCGCGAACCGCTCGACCAGTCCAACTCCAGATACCAGCTGACGTCGTACGCGGAAGCGTCGGCGCGGATGTAGTAGACCTCGGGGTCCGACTCGCTCACCTTGAACGGGAAGTCCCGGTGCCCCGCCTCGGGCACCACGGCCGGCCGCGCCGCGTCGAGGGCGACGGTGAAGGACCGGGTCGGCACGTTGCCGCCGCAGCCGACGCCCGGATAGCCCATGGCGTAGTCGTTCCAGGCGACCGGCGACCGCTTGCCGGCCATGTGCACGGTCAGATCCTTGACGACCACCGTCTCCTCGCCGGTGCCCTGCACGGTGAGCGTCACATACTGCTCCCCCGACGACACCGCCCCCGTGGCCGCCACCCACGCCGCCGCGTCCTGCTCGATCGGCGGCGGGGGCACCTCGCCCGGCGGCTTGTCGATGAGATAGCGCTGGGAGCAGGGGCTCTCCCAGGAGTACGGGGCGGCCGACACGGTCAGCGGAACGGCGGCGGAAGCATCGGCCCCGGAGGACGCCGAGGGCTCGGAACTCGCCTGCGCACCGGTGCCCTTCCTCTTGCCCTCGCCCTTCGCGGTGGCCGTGGGCGAGGCGGACGGCGAGCTCTTCGACGGGGAGGGCGACGCGCTCGCGCGCTCTCCCGCCCCGTCCTCCCCGGCGACGGACACGGACCCGGCGGGCCGCTCCCCCCGATCATCGTCCCCACCCGAGGGCAACCCCAGGGCAAGCCCGACGGCACCGAGAACACCGGCTACGGCGATGGCGGCGACGAGGGCGGTACGACGACGGCGGCGAGGGTGCGCCTCGGAAACCTGCGGCACTTCAGACGCTTCAGCCACCTCAGACGCCTGCGGGGCCTCAGGTACCTCAGGCACAACAACCTGCGTCGCCGCTCCCGCCGTTGGCGCCGCCGCCTTCTTCCCCCGCCCCGCATCCGCCAGCACCCACCGCCGATGCAGCTCGACGAGCTCCTCCGGCGTGGCCTTGCACAGCCGCGCGAGCCGCTCGACGGGTGCGTAGTCCGCCGGTACGGCATCGCCGTTGCAGTAGCGGTGCAGCGTCGACGTACTCATGTGAAGCCGCTTGGCGAGCACCCCGTAACTGAGTCCCGAGCGGTCCTTCAACTCGCGCAGAAACTCGGCGAACGCATCCGCGCCGGAGCCGTCGGTCACCGTTCTCCACCCCCGTGTCGTCCCGTTCCGGCGTTCCAGGAACGGACTGTTCTAGCAGGTCAAAGCCCCTATGGGCGTTCCAGTGTCCCGTATGGACCGGCAGCGCTGGCGGTCGGGACAGGACACCCCACAAGCTCTGATCATCCCAACCAGCCCTTCCGAAAGGGAACTTGCCATGCGCACCGTTCGCCACCACCTGCTCGCCGCCGCGGGACTCACGCTCGCCACCCTCGCACTGACCGCCTGCAATGACGGAACGGGCACGACGGACGAGGGAGCGGCAAAGCCCACCGCATCCGCGACCGCATCCACGACGGACAAGCCGTCGACGGAGAAGCCGGCGACCGAGAACCCGGCCGCCACGCCCGCGAGCGACACCACGAAGTCCCCGTCGCAGAAGCCGTCGGCGCAGAAGCCGTCGACCGCCGCCCCCTCCGCGGACGACGACGACCCCGCCGCGTACGCCTTCTGCAACGGCTCGAACACCACCGTCACCGCCCAGCCGGTCTCCCGCCCCCTGAACCACATGCTCCTGACGGTGAAGAACACCGGATCGAAGCCGTGCAACCTCACCTACTACCCGGTGCTGCGCTTCGACGAGATGCAGTGGGCGCCGCGCCCGATCGAGGCCTCGCACCCGCAGGCGGTCGTGACGCTGAACCCCGGTGAGTCCGGCTACGCGGGTGTGCTGCTGTCGGCCGCGGACGGCAGCGGCGACGGCGGTACGACGGGGAAGAAGCTGACGGTGATGTTCCAGGCGGGCACGCCGAACAGCGACGGGGGAGCGTCGGCGACCCCGACGCTCCCCGCGAAGGGCGTGTACTACGACAGCACCCTGGCGCCGACGTACTGGCAGACGACGGCGGACGACGCCCTGTCCTACTGACGGCCGTCGTTCAGCATCTGGGCCGCCTCGACGGCCCAGTAGGTGAGGATGTTCTGGGCCCCGGCCCGCTTGATGCCGGTCAGGGTCTCCAGGATGGCCCGCTCGCGGTCGATCCACCCCTTCTCGGCGGCGGCCTCGATCATCGAGTACTCGCCGGAGATCTGGTAGGCCGCGACGGGAACGTCGACGGCGTCGGCGACCCGGGCCAGGATGTCGAGGTAGGGCCCGGCCGGCTTGACCATCACCATGTCGGCGCCCTCCTCCAGATCGAGGGCCAGCTCCCGCAGCGACTCCCGCGCGTTGGCGGGGTCCTGCTGGTAGGTCTTGCGATCCCCCTTGAGCGAGGACCCGACGGCTTCGCGGAAGGGCCCGTAGAAGGCGGACGCGTACTTGGCGGTGTAGGCGAGGATGGCGACATCCTCCCGCCCGATCTGATCAAGGGCGTCACGGATGACCCCGATCTGCCCGTCCATCATCCCGCTGGGCCCGACGACATGGGCGCCGGCATCGGCCTGCACCTGGGCCATCTCGGCGTACCGCTCCAGGGTGGCGTCGTTGTCGACCCGCCCTTCGCTGTCGAGCACCCCGCAATGCCCGTGATCGATGGTCTCGTCGAGACACACGTCGGACATCACGAGCAGCTCGTCACCGACCTCGGCCCGCACATCACGCAGGGCAACCTGCAGAATCCCGTCGGGATCGGTCCCAGGCGTCCCGAGGGCGTCCTTCTTGCTCTCCTCGGGCACCCCGAACAGCATGATCCCGGAAACCCCGGCAGCGACAGCCTCAGCCGCAGCCTTCTTCAGACTGTCCCGGGTGTGCTGCACGACCCCCGGCATGGCGGCGATCGGCACAGGCTCGCTCACGCCCTCCCGCACAAAGGCGGGAAGGATGAAGTCGGCAGGGTGCAGCCGGGTCTCGGCAACCATCCGCCGCATCACAGGAGAGGTCCGCAACCGCCGCGGCCGACTACCAGGAAACGATCCGTACTTCGACATACCCCTAAGCTACGCCCGCCCCCGACCCCCCTTTACCAACAAACCGTCGGCCGGGGCACCGCCCATCCCGCCCTGCCCAGCTGCGGGCAGTCGTGCCGCTGGGGCGGCACGGGTGGGCGCAGCGGCACCCCGCAAGCGCGGGCCGGCGACACCCACCCCGTCAGCAACCGCAGCCCTCAGGTCGTCGTACGACGCCTCCGCGCCCCCGGCCGCCGCTCACTCGGCCGCGTCACCGGGTCCCCGGCCTCGACCGCCGCCGCCCGCCGCTTCAGCCCGAAGTCGGCCAGGGCCTCCGCGAGCTTGTGCACGGACGGCTCCGGAGCCATCACGTCCACCCGCAGCCCGTGCTCCTCGGCGGTCTTCGCCGTCGCAGGCCCGATACACGCGATCACGGTCACGTTGTGCGGCTTACCGGCAATACCCACCAGGTTCCGCACGGTCGACGACGAAGTGAAGAGAACGGCATCGAAGCCACCCCCCTTGATCGCCTCCCGCGTCTCCGCCGGCGGCGGCGAGGCCCGCACGGTCCGGTAGGCGGTCACGTCGTCGACCTCCCACCCGAGCTCGATCAGCCCGGCGACAAGGGTCTCCGTGGCGATGTCCGCCCGCGGCAGGAACACCCGGTCGATCGGGTCGAAAACCGGGTCGTACGGCGGCCAGTCCTCCAACAACCCCGCCGCGGACTGCTCACCGCTCGGCACCAGATCCGGCTTCACACCGAACGCGATCAGCGCCTTCGCGGTCTGCTCACCCACCGCAGCCACCTTGATACCCGCAAAAGCCCGAGCATCAAGCCCGTACTCCTCGAACTTCTCGCGTACGGCCTTCACCGCGTTCACCGAGGTGAACGCGATCCACTCGTACCGCCCCGTCACCAGGCCCTTCACGGCCCGCTCCATCTGCTGGGGCGTGCGCGGCGGCTCGACGGCGATCGTCGGCACCTCGTGCGGCACGGCCCCGTACGACCGCAGCTGGTCGGAGAGCGAGGCCGCCTGCTCCTTCGTACGCGGCACGAGGACCCGCCACCCGAAGAGCGGCTTGTTCTCGAACCACGACAGCTGGTCGCGCTGGGCGGCGGCGGAACGCTCACCGACCACGGCTATCACCGGCCGCCCGCCCTCCGGCGAGGGCAGCACCTTGGCCTGCTTGAGGGTCTGGGCGATGGTGCCCAGGGTCGCCGTCCACGTCCGCTGACGAGTGGTCGTACCAGCGACCGTGACCGTCATCGGGGTGTCCGGCTTGCGGCCCGCGGCCACCAGCTCACCGGCCGCCGCCGCGACCGAGTCGAGGGTCGTCGACACGACGACCGTGCCGTCCGAGGCCCCCACCTCCGTCCAGCACCGGTCGGAGGCGGTCCGGGCGTCCACGAACCGCACGTCCGCGCCCTCGGCGTCCCGCAGCGGCACACCGGCGTAGGCGGGCACGCCGACCGCGGCCGCGACACCGGGAACCACCTCGAAAGGCACCCCGGCGCGGGCGCACGCCAGCATCTCCTCGGCGGCGTACGCGTCGAGCCCGGGGTCCCCGGACACCGCACGCACGACCCGCCTGCCGCCCCGCGCGGCCTCCATGACAAGATGTGCGGCATCCCTCACGGCGGGGACACCCGCGGTTGCTGACGAACCGTCAACAACCGTCAGCTGAGGCGCGCCTGTGCCCGGGATCGGGTCCGACGAGGACCCCGGTTCCGTGTTCACGACGGCGACGCCCGACCGGGCGTGGACGCGTACGACGTCGAGCACCTCGTGCTCGGCGACGAGGACGTCCGCGCTCGCCAGCGCCTCCACGGCGCGCAGAGTCAGTAGTCCCGGATCCCCGGGTCCGGCACCCAGGAAGGTGACGTGCCCGTGCTCAGGACCGGCGGCAGGAAGGGTGGTGGGGCTCACTGTGCTCGCTCCCCCATCAGACCGGCCGCGCCCTGGGCAAGCATCTCGGCCGCGAGTTCACGGCCGAGCGCCATTGCTTGGTCGTACGTCTCGGGCACGGGACCGGTGGTGGACAGCTGCACCGTACGAGAGCCGTCGGTGGTACCGACTATCCCCCGCAGGCGCATTTCCTTGACAACGTGCCCGTCGGCCAGCAGGTCGGCCAGCGCGCCCACAGGGGCACTGCAACCGGCCTCCAGGGCGGCGAGCAGCGACCGCTCGGCAGTCACGGCGGCCCGCGTGAACGGGTCGTCGAGCTCTCCGAGCGCGGCGATCAGGTCCGCGTTGTCCGCGGCGCATTCGATCGCGAGTGCTCCCTGGCCGGGAGCGGGCAAAACCGTGTCGACCGACAGGAAGTCGGTCACCTCTTCGATGCGCCCGATGCGGTTCAGCCCGGCCGCGGCCAGCACCACCGCATCCAGCTCACCGTCGTGCACGTACCGGATGCGCGTGTCCACGTTCCCGCGGATCGCCACCGTCTCGATGTCGAGGCCGTGGGCGCGTGCGTACGCGTTCAGCTGGGCCATGCGCCGCGGCGAGCCGGTACCGATCCGGGCCCCGCGGGGCAGGTCGGTGAACTTCAGCGCGTCGCGGGCGACGATGACGTCCCGCGGGTCCTCGCGCTGCGGGATCGCGGCGAGCGAGAGCTCCTCGGGCTGCGCGGTCGGCAGGTCCTTCAGCGAGTGCACGGCGAAGTCGACCTCGCCGCGCAGCAAGGCGTCCCGCAGCGCGGTGACGAACACACCCGTGCCACCGATCTGCGCGAGCTGCTCCCTGCTCACATCTCCATACGTGGTGATCTCGACGAGCTCGACGGGCCGCCCGGTCACCTGGCTCACGGCGTCCGCCACCTGCCCGGACTGGGCCATGGCGAGCTTGCTCCGCCTGGTCCCGAGCCGTAGCGCCTTCTCACTCATGCCGGCCCTCGGTCTTCCTCATTGGTGTTGCTGTCCTCGGCACGGGACACGGCGGCCACCGTCTCCTGGTCGAGGTCGAACAGGGTCCGCAGCGCGTCCGCGTACCCGGCACCGCCGGGCTCGGCCGCGAGCTGCTTGACCCGTACGGTCGGCGCGTGCAGCAGCTTGTCCACCACGCGCTTCACGGTCTGCGTGATCTCGCCGCGCTGCTTGTCGTCGAGCCCCGGGAGGCGCCCCTCAAGCCGGGCCATCTCCCCGGCCACCACATCGGCGGCCATGGTGCGCAGCGCGACGACGGTGGGCGTGATGTGCGCGGCCCGCAGCGCGGCCCCGAACGCGGCCACCTCGTCGGCGACGATCCGCCGCACCTGGTCCACGTCGGCGGCCATGGGTGCGTCGGCGGAAGCCTCCGCCAACGACTCGATGTCGACGAGCCGCACCCCGGGAATCCGATGCACGGCGGCGTCGATGTCACGGGGCATGGCGAGGTCGAGCAGGAAGAGCACCGGCTGCGGCCCCGCGGCGAGGGGCTCGGGCCGACGCCGCTCGGGAATCCGCCCACCGGCGGCCGCGGCAGCGGCAAGCGCGGCAATGGCCTCGGCCTCGTCGACGACGGACCCGGTCCCCTGCGGCCGAGGCGCGTTGTCGACCCAGGCAGCATGCTGCTCAAGCTCAGCAGCAGCCATCCCGGCAACGGCAGCTTCCCCGAGCACGGAGAAACCGGGCGTGGCCTGAACGGCGTTCAGATCAAGCGGACAGTTCTCGTCATCCGCAGAGCCTGCGGCATTCCGGTCCGCCATGCTGCGGCCGGCCTCATCCGCCCAGCTGCGGGCATTCGTGCCGCCTAGGGCGGCACGGGTGGGCGCAGGCGGCACCCCGCCCGCGCCGGGCTGCGCAACGCCCCCGCCCCCAGCCCCCACAACCGGCACCCGCCCAGCAACGGCCACGGAAACGGCCTCAGCCGTGAGCACCAGCCCCGTCGCGCCCGTACAAGACACCACAACATCGGCACGTGTCAGCTCGCCCGACACCGCATCCATCGGTACCGCGCGAGCCACCACGTCCCCGTTACCGGAGTCGGAGGAGGCACCGTCATTGAGGATCTCGACCAGCCGCGACGCCCGCTCCGCAGTCCGGTTGGCGATGACGACCTCACCCACCCCGGCCCGCACCAGCGTCGCCGCGGCCAGCGAGGACATCGACCCGGCCCCGATGACCAGCGCCTTCTTCCCCCGGGCCCAGTCCGCGACCTCACCACCGGGGGCGAGCTGCTCAAGCCCGAACGTCACCAGCGACTGCCCCGCCCGGTCGATCCCGGTCTCGGAGTGCGCCCGCTTGCCGACCCGAAGGGCCTGCTGGAAAAGATCGTTGAGCAGCCGCCCGGCGGTGTGCAGATCCTGCGCCTTGGCAAGGGAGTCCTTGATCTGCCCAAGGATCTGGCCTTCCCCCACCACCATGGAGTCGAGACCGCAGGCGACGGAGAACAGGTGGTGAACCGCCCGGTCCTCGTAGTGCACGTACAGATAAGGAGTGAGCTCCTCCAGCCCCACCCCGCTGTGCTGGGCGAGCAGCGTGGACAGCTCGGCGACACCGGCGTGGAACTTGTCGACGTCGGCGTACAGCTCGATGCGGTTGCAGGTGGCGAGCACCGCGGCCTCGGCGGCCGGCTCCGCGGCGACCGTGTCCTGGAGCAGCTTGATCTGGGCGTCGGCATTGAGCGCCGCCCGCTCCAGCACGCTGACCGGAGCGCTGCGGTGGCTCAGCCCTACGACGAGGAGACTCATGCCGGCATCACGGCGGGTACGTCCCCGTCAGGCCCTTTGTCGGCGGACTCGCTGCGCGCGGCGACGGCCGGAGCGCCCCCGTCGGTCCCGGCGGCGGCCTCCTCACCGGCCTTGCGCTGCTCATGGAAGGCGAGGATCTGGAGTTCGATCGACAGATCCACCTTGCGCACGTCGACCCCGTCCGGAACGGACAGCACGGTCGGCGCGAAGTTCAGGATGGAGGTGACACCGGCGGCGACGAGCCGGTCACAGACCGGCTGGGCGGCACCGGCGGGGGTCGCGATGACCCCGATGGAGACGCCGTTGTCCTCGATGATCTTCTCCAGATCATCGGAGTGCTGCACGGGGATGCCGGCGACGGGCTTCCCGGCCATCGCCGGGTCGGCGTCGATGAGGGCCGCGACCCGGAAGCCACGGGAGGCGAACCCGCCGTAATTGGCGAGGGCGGCGCCGAGGTTACCGATACCGACGATCACGACCGGCCAGTCCTGGGTGAGCCCGAGCTCACGGGAGATCTGGTAGACGAGATACTCGACGTCGTACCCGACACCACGCGTTCCGTAAGAACCGAGGTAAGAGAAATCCTTGCGCAGCTTCGCGGAGTTGACCCCCGCCGCGGCCGCGAGCTCCTCGGAGGAGACCGTGGGGACCGAGCGCTCCGACAGTGCGGTCAGCGCGCGGAGGTACAGCGGAAGCCTGGCGACGGTGGCCTCGGGAATCCCTCGGCTACGGGTCGCCGGTCGGTGAGTTCGGCCAGTTGCCACGGTGCTCCTGCGGGTAGAGCGGGGCTGCAGGCGGTCACACGTACCTAGACCGCCCCGTCGAATGCAGGCTATGTCTTTGTGAACGCGTGCACAAAGATGGTGTCCGATTTGCCCGGCCAACGTGACCGGGGTCACGCACTGCAGTCTCGGGGGCAAAACGGGTCACTCTCCTCACGAATCCCACCCCCAAGGCCAAGCCGCCAACGATCCTAAGCGAGTTTGCGGATCGTTTGGACTACTCGGTCAGTGCCCTGCGCAGTCGATCTTCGTTCACCCGCCAAAACGTGTGCTGTTCACCGTCGACGAGTACGACGGGAATCTGCTCCCAGTACTGGTCGTGCAGCGTCTGATCTGTGGAGATGTCCTTCTGCTCCCACGTCACACCGAGCTCGTCGCACACCTTCTCCACCACGAGTTGTGCGTCATCACACAGATGACAGCCCGGCTTGCGGATGAGAGTGACAAGCCGGTCCTGGGGCGCCGACGGCTTCCGGCGGAAGAGGGGACTCATACCGGCCATTGTCCCGCGCCCCTCCACCCGCCTGCGAGCAGTCCTTTAACGATGGAGTCGCGGAGAGTTCACACCCTCCAAACCTCTCGACTCCGGAACCACCGAACAAACTGGCTATGCTCACGCCATGGCCGCTCTCGGATGGCTCACTCCCCGTAGGCGCTCCGCCACGGCGCGGAGCGTGTTGGCAGGCGAGGCCTCGGCGGAGGCCGCGCGCAAGTCGTCGCAGGAGGTCGAGGAGACCTCAACCCCGGAGCCGGAGTTCCCGGTGCTCGGCGACGACAAGGCAGCCGCCTTCTTCGACCTCGACAACACGGTGATGCAGGGTGCGTCGCTGTTCCACTTCGGCCGGGGCCTGTACAAGCGGAAGTTCTTCGAGACCCGCGACCTCGCCAAGTTCGCCTGGCAGCAGGCCTGGTTCAGGCTGGCCGGCATCGAGGACCCCGAGCACATGCAGGAGGCCCGCGACTCGGCCCTCTCCATCGTCCAGGGCCACCGCGTCTCCGAGTTGATGTCCATCGGCGAGGAGATCTACGACGAGTACATGGCCGAGCGCATCTGGCCCGGCACCCGCGCCCTCGCGCAGGCCCACCTGGACGCGGGCCAGAAGGTGTGGCTCGTCACGGCGGCCCCCGTGGAGATCGCCCAGGTGATCGCCCGCCGCCTCGGCCTGACCGGTGCGCTCGGCACGGTCGCGGAGTCGGTGGACGGCGTCTACACCGGCAAGCTCGTCGGCGAACCCCTGCACGGCCCCGCAAAGGCGGAAGCGGTACGCGCGTTGGCCTCCGCGGAGGGCCTGGACCTCTCCCGCTGCGCCGCCTACAGCGACAGCCACAACGACATCCCCATGCTCTCCCTGGTCGGCCACCCCTACGCGATCAACCCGGACACAAAGCTACGCAAGCACGCCCGCCAACTGGACTGGCGTTTGCGCGATTACCGCACCGGCAGGAAGGCCGCGAAGGTGGGCATCCCGGCGGCGGCGGGCGTAGGCGCGGTGGCGGGCGGCACAGCAGCAGCGATCGCACTGCATCGCCGCCGCCGGTAAAGGCTTTTTGCTTTTAGGGGCGCGGGGAACTGCGCGACCAGCCCCCACGCACCCGCGCCCAAAACACAACCAATACCCCCCACCCCCTCCCTCCAGTCGTCTTGTCGGCACACGGCCACAACACGCCCCGCTCCTGACCGAAACCCGATCCAAAGCGATCAACAACCGGTCACTCTGCGGTACTTGAGAGGGCATCAATCGGTTACAGAAGCGACGTAATCGATGAATAGAGCAACTGGGTGTAGCAGTGCCTGCACGAAGCGTTATTCTCCTCAGACGCAATCCGGTACCCCTCCGTCGCTACGACGGGTGAACGGTCCCGCACTGCACGTGATGGAAGCTCTGCCTCTGGGAGTCCCGTGTACTCACACGTCGGGGTTGACGCCTCGGGCCTGGCTACGCTGCGCGCGACGGTCAACAACCTCATGCGCTTCGTCCCCACCGCGTACGCCGTCCCCGCCCTTGCCGTAGCCACCGCACCAACCGGCCCGTGCTACGCACTGGCCGAGAGCAGCGCGGCCGTCGGCAGAAGGGGACGCTCGGCCGGCGCCGCCACCACCGCCCGCCGTCCCGCCGCGGACAGCGACAGCGCCCGGATGATGGATCTCGTGGAGCGCGCCCAGGCCGGCGAGGCCGACGCGTTCGGACGGCTCTACGACCAGTACAGCGACACCGTCTACCGGTACATCTACTACCGCGTCGGCGGAAAGGCGACCGCCGAGGACCTCACCAGCGAGACGTTCCTGCGGGCGCTCAGAAGGATCGGCACCTTCACCTGGCAGGGCCGCGACTTCGGCGCGTGGCTCGTGACCATCGCCCGCAACCTCGTCGCCGACCACTTCAAGTCGAGCCGCTTCCGCCTGGAGGTGACCACCGGCGAGATGCTCGACGCCAACGAGGTGGAGCGCTCCCCGGAGGACTCGGTCCTGGAGTCCCTCTCCAACGCCGCGCTCCTGGACGCGGTCCGCCGCCTCAACCCGCAGCAGCAGGAGTGCGTGACGCTCCGCTTCCTCCAGGGCCTGTCCGTCGCCGAGACCGCGCGCGTGATGGGCAAGAACGAGGGCGCGATCAAGACCCTCCAGTACCGGGCCGTCCGCACCCTCGCCCGGCTCCTGCCGGAAGACGCCCGCTGATCCGAGCCCCGCTCGACCCCGCCCGGCCACGCTCCGCCACTATCCGCGACACCCAACTCACGGTCAGTTAAAGTCTGTTGACTTCGCGATCCGATCATCCGCAGTCCGTAACCCAAGTGCCGCGCCGCTCGTTGTGCGGGATGCAGGCTCCCTGTGGTCACTCCCTGGCCGACATCGATCACTCGATCGTGTGCATGTGGTCAGGGCGTGCAACCCTCAGGACCCCCTGGGGAGTCGACCGTCATGACGAGAGGAGGTGCCGCCAGTGATCGCGAACGTATCGGCGCACCGGCGGGCGAACGCCTTCGCCCAGGCCCTGGAGGACCAGTCCGACCGGGGCACGGCGGCCCAAGAGGCCGAAGGACCGGCGCCCGACCCGGCCGCCGCCGAACAGACCGAGCGGGGCCGCATGTTGGCCCTCGCGGAATGTCTCGGCGAGCTGCCGAAACCGGAGCTGGATCCCGAGGTCAAGGTCGTCCAGCGGGCCCAGCTGGTGGCAGCGTTCGAGGCCATGCTCCAAGAGGGCACCGTCGGAGGCGAGGCAGGCAGCGCTTCGGTGCCCGAGCAGCGCTCGCATCGCGCGCGGGGCGCCCACCGGGCGACCGGGCTGGGCAAACTGCGACCGCGTTCCCGGCTCACCAAGGGCCTCGCCGCCGGCGGGCTCAGTGTCGGGGTCGCCGCGGGAGCCTTCGGCGGAGTCGCAGCGGCCAGCTCGGACGCCCTCCCGGGCGACTCGCTCTACGGCCTCAAGCGCGGCATCGAGGACTTCAAGCTCAACTACCTGTCCGACGGGGACGACGAGCGCGGTGAGGCCTATCTCGACCAGGCCTCCACCCGGCTCAACGAGGCCCGCCGGCTGATGGACCGCGACCGCGGCGGCCGGCTGGACCACGAGTCGCTGGGCGAGATCCGCCGCGCGCTGTTCGGCATGCAGCACGACGCCACCGAAGGCCACCGCCTGCTGCACGAGGCGTACGAGCGCGACCCGGACTCCCTCGGCCCCATCCAGGCCCTCTCCTCCTTCTCGCGCTCGCACCGCGAGGTCTGGGGCGCGCTCCGCGACCGCCTCCCCGTGCAGCTGGGCGACGTCAGTCAGCAGGTGTCGTCGGTGTTCGACGCCATAGACGAAGAGGTCGCCCCGCTCCAGTCCCTGCTCCCCCAGCCCCCGGCCCAGGACGGCGGCGCGGGCAGCAGGCAGGGCGGTTCCGGTACGACGTCCACGGGTACCTCCGGCTCCGACCGCTCGGCGGCCCCGAGCAAGGGCAACGGCACCTCGGACGGCTCGGGCACCGGCTCCGGCAGCCCCAGCCACTCCGCCTCCTCCGGCACCGACGACGGCCTGCTCGGCGGCAACACCGGCGGCCTCCTGGACCCCCCGGAGACCGGCACCGGCGGCACCTCCACGCCGACGACAACCCCGTCCACCGAACCGGACGTCACCCTCCCGCCCCTCCTCCCGGGCCTCCTGCCCGGCCTGGGCATCGACGGAGAAGACGCGAGCTAGAAACGGCGGTACGACAGTGGGGGCGCCCTTCTCAGGAAGGGCGCCCCCACTGTCGTAGGACGAACTAGAAGAACACCGACCGGCGCTGCACTAGCAACTTGTACAGCGTGTGCTGGATCTGTTCGCGTACCTGGTCCGTGAGGTTGAACATCAGCATCGGGTCCTCCGCCGCCTCCGGCGGATAGCCGTCCGTGTGGATCGGCTCGCCGAACTGGATCGTCCACTTCGTCGGCAACGGGATCGCACCGAGCGGACCGAGCCACGGGAAGGTCGGCGTCAGCGGGAAGTACGGGAAGCCCAGGAGGCGCGCCAGGGTCTTGGCGTTGCCGATCATCGGGTAGATCTCCTCCGCGCCCACGATCGAGCACGGGATGATCGGGGCGCCCCGGCGCAGGGCCGTCGAGACGAAACCGCCGCGGCCGAAGCGCTGGAGCTTGTAGCGCTCGCTGAACGGCTTGCCGATGCCCTTGAAGCCCTCCGGCATCACCCCGACCAACTCGCCCTGGCCGAGGAGCCGTTCGGCGTCCTCCGCGCAGGCCAGGGTGTGACCGAGCTTGCGGGCCAGCTCGTTGACCACCGGCAGCATGAAGACCAGGTCCGCGGCCAGGAGGCGCAGGTGCCGGCCCGCCGGGTGGTTGTCGTGGACCGCGACCTGCATCATCAGGCCGTCCAGCGGCAGCGTCCCGGAGTGGTTGGCGACGATCAGCGCGCCGCCCTCCGCCGGGATGTTCTCGATGCCCTTCACCTCGACCCGGAAGTACTTCTCGTACACCGGCCGCAGCAGCGACATCAGGACCTGGTCGGTCAACTCCTCGTCGTAACCGAAGTCGTCGACGTCGTAGTCCCCGGTGAGACGGCGGCGCAGGAACGACAGCCCACCGGCGATACGCCGCTCGATGCCGCCCTGGTCCTGCGGCGCCTCCGGCGGCGGCTGTTCCTCACGCGTCACAGGGACATCATCCTGCGCCGACGCCCTGCCGGGCAGGGGTTGGACCTCACGGACCTCACGGACCAGCGACGACTCCTTGCGTCGGCTCCCCGCGCCGCGCCGCCGCGCCGGCCGCTGCACGGCGGCCCCACGGGACCTGTCGTCGTCGAACGGAATGACCTTGGCGTCCGCCATCGTTGATGCGCTCCTCAGTTGGCGCTCTGCGTCGGGGGGTGGCCGCCGCCCAGGGCGGGCAGCGCGGCGATCCGGTCGACGGCCCCCGCGAGGGCCTCCGGCGGCAGCAGCCCGGGGCCGCGGACCCGCGCGAAGTCCGCGAAGGTCTCCGCCGTCGTGTACTTCGGCTGGAATCCGAGCGTCTCCCGCATCTGGTCCGTGGACACGACCCGGCCATGGGTGAGCAGCCGGATCTGTTCGGGCGAGAAGTCCGTCACGCCCAGAGTACGGACCAGCGAGCCCGCCCACGTGACGGCGGGCAGCAGCAGCGGCACCGTCGGCCGCCCGAGCCGCCGCGAGCACTGCGAGAGCAGCAGCACCCCGTCGCCGGCGATGTTGAAGGTGCCGCTGTTGAGCGTGCCCCGCTCCGGTTCGTGCGAGGCGATCCGCAGCACCTCGATCACGTCGTCCTCATGGACGAACTGCAACCGCGGGTCGTACCCGAACACGGTCGGCAGGACTGGCAGCGAGAAGTACGAGGCGAGCGGCGTGTCCGCGCTCGGCCCGAGGATGTTCGCGAACCGCAGCACACAGACGGCGACATCGGGCCGCCGTCGCGCGAAGCCCCGTACATACCCCTCGACCTCGACGGCGTCCTTGGCGAACCCGCCGCTGGGCAGGGACTTGGGCGGGGTGGTCTCGGTGAAGACGGCCGGATCACGGGGCGCCGACCCGTACACGTTCGTACTGGACTTCACCACCAGCCGCTTGACCGTCGGCGACTTCTGACAGGCCCCGAGCAGCTGCATGGTGCCGATGACGTTGGTCTCCTTGACCGTGGTCCGGCTGCCACTGCCGAGCGCCATCGCCGTCACGTCCAGGTGTACGACCGTGTCGGCTGCCGTCTCGGCCAGCACCCTCGCGATGGTCGGCTGCCGGATGTCGGCCTGGATGAAGTCGGCACCGCCCAGATGGTGCTCGGGCGGCACGGCGTCCACGGCGATCACCCGGTCGACCTGTGGGTCACGCTGGATGCGTCGGACGAACCGGCCCCCCAGTTGACGGGCCACTCCGGTCACGAGCACGACCTTGCCCAAGATCAGCGCCTTCCTTCCAGCACTCGTCCCCCTGCACACCCTGCCGCGTTCCCCGTGTGCGGCCAACCTAGCGGGTCGATGTTGCGCTGTGATGACCACCCAATGCACGAAGTGACGACATCCACAGTCGTACGACCAGACCAGGCCATGTGAAGCGGTCGTGGGACTCGTGGATATGCGTGTGGCCCCCCACCGGGTGTGGTGGGGGGCCACATCACGCCGTCTGCGCGGCGCCGTACTACTTCTTGTTACGACGCTGAACGCGCGTGCGCTTGAGCAGCTTGCGGTGCTTCTTCTTCGCCATCCGCTTGCGCCGCTTCTTGATAACAGAGCCCACGACTACCCTCGCTCACTTCTCATCCACTCGGCGTTTGGGCGCCATGGGCCCACACGACCTACGAGGGGCTAGCCTACCCGCCCGAGCGCTGAGGTCGTAATCGAGGGGGAACGGGGGGTCCGGAACATGCCCTGAGGGATCCCCCCACCCCACAGTCATCAGGCGGTTTCCACCCCCACATAGCTCTCGCGAAGGTACTCGTGAACCGCTTGCTCGGGGACGCGGAAGGACCGCCCCACCCGGATCGCGGGCAGATGACCGCTGTGCACCAGCCGGTACACGGTCATCTTCGACACTCGCATCACCGAGGCGACTTCCGCCACGGTAAGGAACTGAACCTCGTTCAGAGGCCTCTCGCCAGCTGCAGCCATGACACACCTGAACCTTCCGCACTCGACGGCCACCGGCTTCCCCTTCCGGTGACTCTTCGTCGTTGCGTGCTCACTCCCCAATGTAGGGGCGGGTGATGCGAGTGGGGAAGAGGTGCACCCATCGGCGGCCTACTGTGACAGACACGCTCGATTGAGTACGTAGCGGGTAAGCGGCCGGTAGTAATCAGACCGCACAGCGTCATCAAGTGGAACGACTACGGACACGACCCCTTCGGCCTCCCCCACGAACAACGCGGGATCATCCGTGTCGGCCAGCCCAATGGCCTCAAACCCCAGCTGACCTGCCCCGCAGACCCACCCGTGATCCCCGATGACAAGCTCGGGCAGCCCCGCGCCCCGCTCCGCGGCGGCCGCCAGCACGGTCCGAACCGGGAGCGGCGAGTGGGTGTGCACGCCGGTCGCACGACCGGAGCTCAACCCGCCCGGTTCGCGTACCAGCGCGACTCCTCGTACGTAGTCAAGGTTGTACGTGCGTAGGCCGAACCGGGTCGTTATGTCGACACAGTGACCCTGCGCTGGGGTGAGGACGGTACATCCCGCCGCCGACAGCGCGTCCGCCAAGGCGGCGTAGAACCCGAGCAGTCGATGGGGGTGCCCGGTCCCGAGCAACACCGTGGCGCCACGCTCCGCTACAGCGGCGAGCCGAGCAGCGAAGGCGTCAAGCGCGGCGAGCGTCCGCTCAGGATCGATCACATCATGGCCAGTTGTATGCCCGGGATCGCCGGAAACCCCGCACTTATCGGCCATCAAAGCGATCAAATCCCGCTGCTCCCAAGCCCACTCCGGGTCAAGCCCGATCAACACCCGAGGATCCCGAGCAGCGAAAAGCCGATAACTCCGCAGACTCTCCTCCCGAGAGGTAGCCACGGTCCCGGCCAGCCGAGCGGCCAACAGATGAGCGCGCAGCGCGCCGGTGCTCAACACGGGAGCGATGCTGACGGATCCCCCCACAGAACAACATGCGAACAGCAAAACACCGCACAGTTGGCGTAACGCCACCCACGTCTCCGCCCTGGCCGCGGACAGTCGTGCCGCTGCTTGGTACGGGGCTGCGGGCAGTCGTGCCGCTGCTTGGTACGGGGCTGCGGACAGTCGTGCCACTGTTGCCCGCGTAGCTGCGGGCAGTCACGCCACTGAGGCGGCGCCCACCCAAGCAGCAGCACCGACTGGCCGCCTACCAAGCTGCGGGCAGTCGTGCCGCTGAGGCGGCGCCCACCCAAGCAGCAGCACCGGCTGGCTGCCTACCCTAGCCGCGGCACCGCCTCACGCCGCAGCTGCGGGCAGTCGTGCCGCTGGGGCGGCACGGGTGGGCGCAGCGGCACCCCGCCGGCGCGGGCGAGCGAAACCCACCCCCGCCCAGCACCGACGCCGGGCACCCGCACAGCCCCGCCCAGCCCAGCAGCCTTACGCCAACAACCCCCGCAACGGAAACACCGCCCGCCGAGTAGCCAGCACCGCCTGATCCAGCCGGTCAGCCGGGTCGTACCCCGCCTCCCACTCGGCCCAAGACACCGGCCACCGCCCATCAGTCATCCGCATAGGCCCCAACTGCCGCGTCCGAGCGAACACTTCCTGCCGCCAACTCTCAGGAATCACACTCTCCGGCGCCAACTCCCGCCCCGCAGCAATCCCCACCAGATGCGTCCACGACCGAGGCACGACGTCCACGACCGCATACCCACCCCCACCCAACGCGACCCACCGCCCGTCGGCGTACGAGTGCGCCAGCTCATGACACGCCACCTGCACAGCCCGCTGCGCATCCAACGACACCGCGAGATGAGCCAACGGATCCTCGAAGTGCGTATCCGCCCCGTGCTGCGTCACCAACACCTGCGGCCGAAAATCGGCAAGCAGCTCCGGCACCACCGCATGGAACGCCCGCAACCACCCCGCATCCCCGGTCCCCGCAGGCAACGCCACATTCACCGCGCTCCCCTCGGCCGAGTCCGCCCCCGTCTCCTCAGCCCACCCGGTCTGCGGAAACAAGGTCCGAGGATGCTCGTGCAGCGAGATCGTCAGAACCCGCGGATCCTCCCAGAACGCCGCCTGCACCCCGTCCCCGTGATGCACATCGACATCCACGTACGCGACCCGCTCGGCCCCGAGCTCCAGCAACCGCGCGATCGCCAACGACGCGTCGTTGTAGATGCAGAACCCCGACGCACCCCCCGGCATCGCATGATGCAACCCACCCGCGAAGTTCACCGCGTGCAGCGCGTCCCCGTGCCACACCGCCTCCGCCGCCCCCACCGACTGCCCGGCGATCATCGCGGACACCTCGTGCATCCCGGCGAAGGCGGGATCGTCCAGCGTCCCGATCCCGTACGCCCCGTCCGCCGCCCCGGGATTCTCCGACGCCGCCTTCACGGCCTCGATGTAGTCCTCCCGGTGCACCAGCCGCAACGTCGACTCCCCGGCCGGCTTGGCCGCCACGACGTCCACGTACCGGTCCAGCCCGAAGGCACTCACCAGGCTCCGGGTCAGGGCAAGCCGGACCGGATCCATCGGATGCTCCGGACCGAAGTCATAGCCCGTTACTGCCTCGTCCCACATCAGCTGTGCGCGGCCGCTCATGCCCGCCACCGTATCGGTCCGGTTGAGCGGCGAACGACCGGGCGTACACAAGCGTCACCAGCACCAACACCATCGGCACCAGCATCGCCCCGCGATAGCTCCAGGCGTCACCGAGCGCCCCCACCAACGGCGAACCGATCAAAAACCCCACATAGTTGAAGACATTGAGCCGCGCGACAGCCGCATCGGACGCCCCCGGGAACAACCGCCCGGCCGCCGCGAAGGTCTGCGGCACCAGCACACACAGCCCCAACCCCAGCAGCGTGAACCCGAGCATCCCCACCCACGCCCCGGGCGCCGAAGCCACCACCGCGAACCCGAGCGCGGCCACCACCGCCCCTACCCGCACCACCGTCACGGCCCCGAACCGCCGCACCCCGAAGTCCCCGAGCCCCCGCCCGATCAAGGTGGTGACCATGTAGACGTTGTACGGCACGGTCGCGAGCTGCTCACTGCTCCCGAGCACGTCCTCCAGATACTTCGCACTCCAGTTGGAGACGGTCGAGTCCCCGATGTACGCGAACGTCATCACCAGACACAGTGGCAGCAACGCCTTGAAGACCACACCCCCACCGGCCGAAGCCTCTCCGCCCGCCACCGGCTCGTCGGCGGCGCCGCCATCGACGTACCACCGACTCCCGACGAACGCGGCCGGCAGCAGCACGGCCACCACCGGCAGATACGACACGAACAGCGCCAGATCCCAGTGCGCCCCCACCCACGCCAGCGACGCCCCCACGATCCCGCCGAGACTGAACACGGCATGGAAGCTGAGCATGATGCTCCGCCCGTACGCCCGCTGCAGACTGACCCCGAGCATGTTCATCGAGGCGTCCAGCGCACCCACGGCCAGCCCGAACGCGGCCAGCGCGACCGCGAGCTCGACCGTCGCGTCCCCCGCCCCCACCCCGAGCAGCGCCAGCAGCACCACCGGCTGGGCCCACCGCAGCAGCCGGCTCGGCGGTATTCGCTTGACCAGCTTCTCGGTGGTCACGCTCCCGACCCCGGCCAGCACCGGCACCGCGGCCAGGAAGGCCGGCAGCAACGCGTCGGAGACCCCGTACCGGTCCTGGATCGCCGGAATCCGCGTCACGAGCAGAGCGAAGGCCGCCCCTTGCGCGAAGAAGCTGAACGCCAACGAGGCCCTACCGCGCCGCAGCACATCTGTCATGGCGGCGAGCGTAGGGCCCCGGACTACCCGTGGGTAGATCCAGCCAAAGATGAATTTCCCTCAGCTTTGATCCGTGCTGGTCCAGGAAGGTCTTGGCCTACGACGATGAGGTCAGGCGGCGACGGCGACCTGGGCCTTCATGCCCTCCTCGGCCGCCTCGACCTCGTGGACGATCATCCGCTCCATGGGCCCGGCGGCCAGCGCCCCACCCGCCACGATCCCGACCCCGATCGCACCGACCATGACGACCGAGCCCAGCCACACCATGGTGTCCACGGGCACGGTGTACGCCCCCACGATCCGCACCACACACTCCGCGAGCAGCACCACACCCCACACCACCGAGAACACCCGCTCGGCCCGCAGGAAGTCCGCGGACCCGACCGCGCCGCCACCCAGCAACCGCTCCCAGGCCGCGTGCCTGGCCACGTCCGCCTTGACCAGGAAGGGCTTGAGAGCGGCCGTCATCATGGGCCGCCCCAGCACCACCGACGCCAGAATCCCGATCCCGATCGTGCTGCTCACCGCACTGTCCTTGGCGAGCATCAGCCGCGGGTCCCCGGAGACGAAGCTGAGCAGCAGCGACACCAGGTTCACGACCAGGATCAGCCCGGCGAGCCCGTTGGCCTTCCGCTCCCTGACGACCGCCCACACGGTCCGCACGGCCGGCACGACACTGCTCCAGGCGAGCGCCGCGAAGGTGCTCATCCCGAAGGCCTCCCGGAAGAGGTAGTACGACCCGACGGGCACCGCCACGTCCAGGAGCAGGGGGCGGAACGGGTTCTGCGGCTGGTTCTGGGCCTTGTTCACACTCGTCGTCGTCATGCCCTCAGCTTCTCGTCCACCGGGGGTCCCTCAGTAGAAACGATCGTCCGGAGCTGGGCGTGACAAATGTCAGGCCGACGACGATGCCCAGGATCACATCAGCAGGTCAGCCAACTCGCCCATGTCGGAGAAGAGTTGAGTGGCCCCGGCAAGCCGGTCGGCAGGCGTCATGGCGGTGAACCCGTATACGTCCATCCCGGCCGCGACAGCCGCCTGCACCCCCAGCGGACTGTCCTCGACGACCACACACCGCGCCGGTGCCACCCCCATCCGCTCGGCGGCGTAGAGGAACAGATCCGGCGCCGGCTTCCCCCGCCCCACATCCTGCGAACTGAAGACCCGCGACTCCTCGAACCACCGGTCCAGCCCGGTCGTAAGATGCCCCACCCGAATCCGCTCATGACTCCCGGACGAGGCCACGCAGTACGGCACCCCGGCACCGGCCAACCTCTCCAGCACGTCCACCGCCCCACCCACGGGCTTCAACTCCCGCTCGAACGCCTCAAAAACCCGCCGATGAAAGACGTCGTCGAACTCGTCCGGCAGCCGCTCCCCCGTGCGCTCCAGCACCAGATCATGAATCCGATGCATCGCGGACCCCATGTAGTCCCGGATGGAGTCCTCGTACGAGGTCGGGTGCCCGAGCTCCGTCAGATAGGCGGCCAGCAACCGATTGGAGATCGGTTCGCTGTCCACGAGGACACCGTCATTGTCGAAGATCACCAAGTCATAGCGCATAGCCCAGAGCCTAAACGCAGAAAACCCCGCACCGAACCGGTGC
>NZ_JADDXU010000002.1 GCF_015163075.1 Streptomyces justiciae | reverse complement strand
TTCTTTTACAGCTCCGGCTCTTGGGCATACCGCCCGAGAGCCGGAGCTTTTTTGTGTTGAGGTAAGGTCAGGGGGCATCGTTGGCACGTTTCCCACAGGAGGCCCCCGGGTGGAGGTCCAGGAGACTCGCGTCCAGACGGATCGAGTCCTCACCATCCCCAACATCCTCAGCATGGCGCGGCTCGTTGGTGTGCCCCTCTTCCTGTGGTTGATCCTCAGGCCCGAGTTCGGAGGCCCCCAGAGTGATGGTTGGGCGCTTCTGGTACTGGCCTTCAGCGGCGTCAGTGACTACCTGGACGGCAAGCTCGCCCGGCGCTGGAACCAGATCAGCAGCCTTGGCCGGCTTCTGGATCCCGCCGCAGACCGGCTCTACATTCTCTCGACTTTGGTCGGACTGACGTGGCGCGAGATTCTGCCGATCTGGTTGACCGCTGTACTGCTGGCGCGGGAGCTGGTTCTGCTGGTGATGGTGGGCATCCTCAGGCGCCACGGCTATCCGCCGCCTCAGGTGAACTTCCTCGGCAAGGCCGCCACGTTCAACTTGATGTATGCCTTCCCCTTGCTACTGCTCAGTGACGGAACTGGCTGGCTCCCGTCACTCGCTGCTATTTTCGGATGGGCGTTCGCAGGTTGGGGTACAACGCTGTACTGGTGGGCAGGAGTCCTCTACGTGGTACAAGTCCGCCGCCTGGTCCGTGCGGACGCCATGGCCGATTGAACTCGCCGATTGGTGCAGTTGTAGTAGTGCGATGGCCCGCGGTGGAAAAGTGCGGGACAATCTGGACGGGTGAAGTCGGCTAGACCGTCGTCTCTTGGAGGAGGACGCTTCCGACATGAAGGCCGTCGTGATGGCCGGAGGCGAAGGCACGCGCCTTCGCCCCATGACCTCAAGCATGCCCAAGCCGCTCCTACCCGTGGCCAACCGCCCGATCATGGAGCACGTTCTGAGGCTGCTCAAAAGGCATGGGCTCAACGAGACCGTCGTTACTGTCCAGTTCCTGGCCTCATTGGTCAAGAACTACTTCGGTGACGGCGAAGAGCTCGGAATGGAGCTCTCCTATGCCAATGAGGAGAAGCCACTCGGTACCGCCGGAAGCGTCAAGAACGCCGAAGAGGCGTTGAAGGACGATGCTTTCCTCGTCATCTCCGGCGATGCGCTGACCGACTTCGACCTCACCGAGCTGATCAATTTCCACAAGGAGAAGGGCGCGCTGGTCACCGTCTGCCTGACGCGCGTCCCCAATCCGCTGGAATTCGGTATCACCATCGTCGACGAAGAAGGAAAGGTCGAGCGGTTCCTCGAGAAGCCGACCTGGGGGCAGGTCTTCTCGGACACGGTGAACACCGGTATTTACGTCATGGAGCCCGAGGTCTTCGACTACGTCGAGGCCGATGTGCCCGTCGACTGGTCCGGTGATGTCTTCCCGCAGCTGATGAAGGAAGGCAAGCCGATCTACGGCTTTGTGGCCGAGGGCTACTGGGAGGACGTCGGTACCCACGAGAGCTATGTGAAGGCCCAGGCCGACGTCCTGGAGGGCAAGGTCGACGTCGAGATCGACGGCTTCGAGCTCTCGCCCGGGGTGTGGGTCGCCGAGGGTGCGGAAGTGCATCCGGACGCCGTACTCCGGGGCCCTCTCTACATCGGGGACTACGCCAAGGTCGAGGCCGGCGTCGAGATCCGTGAGCACACCGTCGTGGGATCCAACGTCGTCGTGAAGAGCGGGGCGTTCCTGCACAAGGCCGTGGTGCACGACAACGTCTATGTCGGGCAGCACAGCAATCTGCGTGGCTGTGTCGTCGGGAAGAACACCGACATCATGCGTGCGGCCCGGATCGAGGACGGCGCGGTCATCGGCGACGAGTGCCTCATCGGTGAAGAATCGATCGTTCAGGGCAATGTGCGGGTCTACCCGTTCAAGACCATCGAGGCCGGTGCCTTCGTCAACACCTCGGTGATCTGGGAATCCCGGGGGCAGGCGCATCTCTTCGGCGCCCGTGGGGTGTCCGGAATTCTGAACGTGGAGATCACTCCCGAGCTCGCCGTGCGTCTCGCCGGCGCTTACGCGACTACTCTGAAGAAGGGGTCGACCGTCACCACGGCCCGCGACCACTCGCGTGGTGCGCGTGCGCTGAAGCGGGCGGTCATCTCCGCGTTGCAGGCCAGCGCCATCGACGTACGCGATCTGGAGAACGTACCGTTGCCCGTCGCCCGGCAGCAGACCGCGCGGGGTAGTGCGGGCGGGATCATGATTCGGACGACGCCCGGGGTGCCGGACTCCGTCGACATCATGTTCTTCGACGGGCGCGGAGCCGATCTGTCGCAGGGCAGTCAGCGGAAGCTGGACCGTGTGTTCGCGCGGCAGGAGTACCGGCGTGCGTTCCCCGGTGAGATCGGGGATCTGCACTTCCCCGCGAGCGTGTTCGACTCGTACACCGGGTCGTTGCTGCGGAACGTCGATACGACGGGGATCGCCGAGTCGGGGCTGAAGGTCGTCGTCGATGCCTCGAACGGTAGTGCGGGGCTTGTGCTGCCCAGTCTGCTCGGGAAGCTCGGGGTGGACTCCTTGACCATCAACCCGGGGCTCGACGAGTCGCGGCCCACGGAGACCGCTGATGTGCGGCGCTCGGGGCTGGTGCGGCTCGGGGAGATCGTGGCGTCGTCGCGGGCCGCGTTCGGGGTGCGGTTCGACCCGGTCGGCGAGCGGTTGTCGCTGGTCGACGAGAAGGGGCGGATCGTCGAGGACGACCGGGCGCTGCTCGTCATGCTCGACCTGGTGGCCGCGGAGCGGCGCAGCGGGCGGGTGGCGCTGCCGGTGACCACCACGCGGATCGCCGAGCAGGTGGCGGCGTACCACGGGACGCAGGTGGAGTGGACGACCACGTCGCCCGACGACCTGACGAGGGTCGGGCGTGATGACTCGACCATCTTCGGTGGTGACGGCAAGGGCGCGTTCATCGTGCCCGAGTTCAGCAGTGTCTTCGACGGTACGGCGGCCTTCGTACGGCTCATCGGGCTGGTCGCGCGGACGCAGCTCACGCTCAGCCAGATCGACGCGCGGATTCCGCGGGCGTATGTGCTCAAGCGGGACCTGGCTACTCCCTGGGCGGTCAAGGGACTTGTGATGCGGCGGGTCGTGGAGGCCGCGGGAGATCGCTTTGTCGACACGACCGACGGCGTGCGGGTCGTGGAGACCGACGGGCGGTGGGTCATGGTGCTGCCCGACCCCGCCGAGGCGGTCACCCATCTGTGGGCGGAAGGGCCCGATGACGCCTCTGCCCAGGCGCTGCTCGACGAGTGGGCGGCGGTTGTGGACAGCGCCGGTCGCTGATATCCGCAGTACGCGTGCGTGCCGGACAAGTGTCCCCAAGGGGGCCTGTCCGGCACGCCGGTGGGGCCATTCGGAGGTACTGGTCGCGACGTGCGACGATGTGCGGCATGCCGCAGCAGCCCCCCGTTCGGAGCAGACCTACGCGCCCCTCGCGTCCGGACGCGTCCATGTCGCTGCTCACCAACGTCATGGACCACAGCCTCGACGACGGCTATGCCGAGGCGGCCGCTCGGAAGAAGGCCGCGGGCGAGGGGGGCCTGCCCAAGACGCTGCGGGCGAAGCTCGGGCTTGCCGCCGGCCTGGTGCTGGCGGCGCTTGTCGTGACCGTAGGGGCGGCGCAGGCGCGCGTCGCGGCTCCCGCCGTCGCCAAGGAGCGCGAGGAGCTGATCAACCGTATCGACCGTGAGACGGACGCGGCCGACAAGCTGGAGGGCACGGTCGACGACCTGCGCGACGACGTGAGCGCGATGCAGCGCGCGGCGCTCAGGGACAGCGGGGGCAGTGGGCAGGCGGACCTGGTCGGCATCCTGTCGGGCGCCACGGCCGTGCACGGTCCCGGTGTGAAGCTGGTCGTGGACGACGCCAAGGAGGCCACCACCGGTGGTGACGGCGACCCGCGCGAGACCTCCGGGTTCTCCGACACCGGCCGGGTACGGGACCGGGACATGCAGCGTGTGGTCAACGGGCTGTGGGAGTCGGGCGCGGAGGCCGTCTCGATCAACGGGCAGCGGCTGACGGCGCTGTCCGCGATCAGAGCCGCGGGTGACGCGATACTGGTCGACAACAGGCCGCTGGTGCCGCCGTACACGGTGCTCGCGGTGGGGGACGGGCAGCGACTGAGCACCAGGTTCCAGAACAGTGCCGACGGGCTGTATCTGAACGCCCTGCAGGAGAACTACGGCATCCGGACGAGCATCTCCGTGGAGGGGGATCTCCGGCTGCCCGCAGCAACGAGTGTGATCGTACGTACAGCACAGCCGAGAACTGAGAAGGGCACATCGTGATCGCCGTACTGGGCCTCGTCGTGGGAGTCGTGGCCGGCCTGTTGGTCCGGCCTGAGGTTCCGGCGGTCGTCGAGCCTTATCTGCCGATCGCCGTCGTGGCGGCGCTCGACGCCGTCTTCGGTGGTCTGCGGGCCATGCTCGACGGCATCTTCGACGACAAGGTCTTCGTGGTGTCGTTCCTGTCCAATGTGGTCGTCGCCGCGCTGATCGTGTTCCTGGGCGACAAGTTGGGCGTGGGCGCGCAGCTGTCCACCGGTGTGGTCGTCGTCCTCGGCATCCGCATCTTCTCGAACGCCGCCGCGATCCGCCGGCACGTCTTCCGGGCGTGAGGCCGATGAGCGACCAGGACGGTACGCCGGAGAACAGGCTGCGCAAGGAGCTGCCCGAGGAGACGCCCGCGACGGCTCCGGAGGCGGTCCCGACGGGCGAGAACGACGAGAAGGACGAGAAGTCCGGGTTGACCGGGCGTCAGCGGCTGGTCCAGGGACTGTGGCCGCCGCGTGTCACGCGTGCCCAACTGATCGTCGCCGTGCTGCTGTTCGGCCTCGGATTCGGGCTGGCCGTGCAGGTGGCGTCGAACAGTGACGGCGACAGCGCGCTGCGCGGTGCCCGTCAGGAAGATCTTGTTCGCATTCTCGATGAACTGGATGACCGTACTCAGCGTCTTGAGGACGAGAAGGCGGGCCTCGAGAAGCAGCGGGACGAGTTGGAGAACAGCTCGGACCAGGCGGAGGAGGCCCGCAAGCAGACGCTGGAGAAGGAGCGGCAACTCGGCATCCTCGCGGGCACGGTGGCCGCGCAGGGGCCGGGTATCACGATGACGATCGACGACACGAAGGGGACGGTCGAGGCGGACATGCTGCTCGACGCGATCCAGGAGCTGCGCGCGGCCGGTGCCGAGGCGATCCAGGTGAACGGTGTGCGGGTGGTCGCCGGTACCTATCTGACCGACTCCGGCAACAGCGTGAGCGTCGACGGGAACAAGATCAACGCCCCCTATCGTTTCAAGGTCATCGGCAAGCCGCAGGACCTCGAACCGGCGCTCAACATTCCTGGAGGCGTGGTGCAGACTCTGGAGAAGGAGCAGGCCACCGTCACCGTCGAGCGGTCGACCAAGATCGTCGTGGACGCCTTGCGAGCCGCGAAGCAGCCTGACTACGCTCGGTCGTCCTCCCGGTGAACCGCGGGTGCATGAGGGACGTCCGGCCAGGGCATGAGGTTGCGGGGGGTCGGCGCACCGATTGGGTGGTGCGTGGTGGAAACTGTCTGGTGGATACGGACGTTGTCAGGATGTCCGGGTCGGCCGGTGTATGCAATCAGGGTTCGTCCTGCCCCACGGGCGGGTCTGTTTCGGTCAAGGGGAATCGCCCGTGAAGTTGTTTGCGAAGTTGTTCGGCAAGAGCGCGCGAGAGGGTAGCGACAATGCGAACGCCACCGCTCGTCATCGCGCACAGCCAGACGCGGAGGGCCAGCGCCCCCTGTTCCGGGACCAGGTGGGCGGCGTTCCGGGAGGTCAGGGCGCGCCGTCTGTTGACCCTGCGCAGTCCGGCGGCATAGGTTTCGGGCAACCGTCAACCTCGAGTACGGGTGGAGAGTTTTCCATGTCGGCCCTGGTGTGTACGAGGTGCGGTAACCGCAACGCGGAGAACAGCCGCTTCTGCTCCAACTGCGGTGCGCCGCTGCGCGGTGCGCCCGAGCGTCCGTCCGAGACGACCTCCACCATCTCCATCTCCGGTCTCGAGGCCTACGACGCCGAGGCGACCGGTCAGACGCAGGTGCCGATGCTCTCCCCGGAGGCGCAGGCGGCCGTGGACGCGCTGCCGCTGGGTTCCGCGCTCCTGGTCGTGCGCCGTGGACCGAACTCGGGCAGCCGCTTCCTGCTGGACGGCGATCTGACCACGGCGGGGCGTCATCCGCAGAGCGACATCTTCCTGGACGACGTGACGGTGTCGCGTCGGCATGTGGAGTTCCGTCGCCAGCAGGACGGTTCGTTCACCGTGGGCGACGTCGGCAGCCTCAACGGCACGTACGTGAACCGCGAGCGGATCGACACGGTGCCGCTGCACAACGGGGACGAGGTACAGATCGGCAAGTACCGGCTGGTCTTCTACGCGAGCCAGCGGGGCTACTGACCCCGTCAGGGAAGGTCCATGCTTCAAACACCGAGCGGCGGTGCCGGTCACGGTACCGCCGCCGCGGACAGTGGGCTGATGAGCATCGGCACGGTGCTCAACGTGCTGCGCGACGAGTTCCCCGAAGTCACCATCTCCAAGATCCGCTTCCTGGAGTCCGAGGGGCTCATCGAGCCGCAGCGAACCCCCTCGGGGTACCGCAAGTTCAGCGCCGGCGACGTCGAGCGTCTCGGGCATGTGCTGAGGATGCAGCGAGACCACTATCTGCCGCTCAAGGTGATCAGGGAGCATCTGGACGCCATGGAGCGCGGGGAGGCCGTGGCGCTGCCCGTGGTGGGGCGCCAGCGGGACGGAGAAACGCTTCAGGAGCCCTGGGAGGCCCCTACGGCCGCGCGGATCGGCCGGTCGGAGCTGATGGCCGCCGCCGAGATCGGCGAGCAGGAGCTCGAGGAGTGGGAGTCGTACGGACTCATCGCCCCGTTGCCGGACGGGGCGTACGACGCCGAGGCGGTCACCGTGGCGGCGCTCGTCGTCGAGCTGGGGCGGTTCGGGATCGAGCCGCGGCATCTGCGCGCGATGAAGGCCGCCGCCGACCGCGAGGCGGGGCTGGTGGACCAGGTGGTGGCCCCGTTGAAGCGCCACCGCAATCCGCAGACCCGGGCGCACGCCGAGGCCCGTACGAAGGAACTGGCGGGGCTGACGGTGAAGCTGCACGCGGCGCTGGTGCAGACCGCCCTCGGGGTACGGCTGCCCTGATGGGCGCGGACGGCGGATCGGGCCCCCGTTTCCTGCCCGACTACCCAAACGTCCCGGGCACGGCCTAGGGTTGCTGTGTGAACGAGCTCGATGTCGTAGGTGTCCGGGTCGAAATGCCCTCCAACCAACCGATCGTGCTCCTGCGTGAAGTGGGAGGCGACCGCTACCTCCCCATCTGGATCGGGCCGGGGGAGGCGACGGCGATCGCTTTCGCCCAGCAGGGCATGGCCCCCGCACGACCGCTGACCCACGACCTGTTCAAGGACGTGCTGGAGGCCGTCGGCCAGGAGCTCACCGAAGTGCGCATCACGGATCTGCGTGAGGGCGTCTTCTACGCGGAGCTGGTCTTCGCCAGCGGTGTGGAGGTGAGTGCCCGGCCGTCCGACGCCATAGCGCTGGCGCTGCGCACCGGAACGCCGATCTACGGCAGCGACGGTGTGCTCGACGACGCGGGGATCGCGATCCCGGACGAGCAGGAGGACGAGGTGGAGAAGTTCCGCGAGTTCCTCGACCAGATCTCGCCCGAGGACTTCGGCACCAGCAGCCAGTGAGACGGGGCCGGCCCGGCGGACTCGCCGTCCGTGACGGGTCGGCTGTGTCCGGTCACCGCGGAAATGCCGGCATTTGCCACCGGCGTGTGAGAGCGTCCTACGGCCCGCCTCGAGCGCATTCGGCTAGCCTTTCCCCGCGGTGGGGTGCGGGAAACCACTCCTAGGGTGATTATCACTCGGCGTGCCGAGTGTGGCGATCGTTGACGCACCCCGGGTGACTGCCTACCGTCGAGAAGGCAGGTCAAGGACGGAGGTCGGCGTGAGAAGCAGCGGCGACGGTACGGCTGGGGGTGCCCCCGGACGCAGTCTCGGGGCGAGCGGTCCGTATCCTCCCCCAAGCTCTCAACTGCGTTCGAGTTGGGGGGACCCCCATCACACCAGCGCGGCCGATCACGCTCCGCAGCGACCGGCGGCCGTGCCGAGCAGTGGCGGAGGGGCGACGTCCATGGCGTCCGAGGAGATCGGCTACCGCGGTCCGACGGCCTGTGCGGCCGCCGGCATCACCTATCGGCAACTCGACTACTGGGCGCGCACCGGGCTCGTCGAGCCGAGTGTGCGGCCCGCCTACGGGTCGGGGACGCAGCGCCTGTACAGCTTCCGGGACGTCGTCGTCCTGAAGGTCGTCAAGCGGTTCCTCGACACCGGTGTGTCGCTCCAGAACATCCGTACCGCTGTGCAGCACCTGCGGGAGCGCGGCTTCCGCGACCTGGAGCGCATGACGCTGATGAGCGACGGTGCCACCGTCTACGAGTGCACCTCGCCCGACGAGGTGCACGCGCTGCTCCAGGGCGGACAGGGCATCTTCGGTATCGCCGTGGGTGTGGTGTGGCGGGACGTCGAGAGCGCACTGTCGCAGCTGCACGGGGAGCGGATCGACACCGGGGAGACGCTGGTGGGGCACAACCCCGCCGACGAGCTGGCGCGGCGGCGCGGCAATCGGGCCGTTTGAGGCTTTGCCCGGGGCATTACCGAGGGCATTGTCAGTGGCGTAGGGCAGCATCGGACATGTGAGAACCGCGCCCACGATCCTGCATCTCGACATGGATGCCTTCTTCGCCTCCGCGGAGCAGGCGTCCAAGCCGAGTCTGCGCGGGAAAGCCGTCATCGTGGGTGGGCTGGGGCCGCGTGGTGTGGTGGCGACCGCGTCGTACGAGGCCCGCGTCTTCGGGGTGCATTCCGCAATGCCGATGGCCCAGGCGCGGCGGCTGGCGCCCAATGCCGCGTATCTCGTGCCGCGCTTCGGGTTCTACCGGGCGATCAGCGAGCAGGTGATGGGGCTGCTGCGCGCTCTGTCGCCGCTGGTGGAGCCGCTGAGCCTCGACGAGGCGTTCGTGGACCTGGAGGCCGGGGGCGCGGCCTGGGACGAGGCGTCGGCGCGGCTCGCGGGGGAGAAGCTGCGCACCGACATACGGGCGGTCACCGGGCTCACGGGGTCGGTGGGCCTTGCGGCGTCCAAGATGCTCGCGAAGATCGCGTCCGAGCAGGCCAAGCCCGACGGCCTGGTGGTGATCGACCCGGGGAGCGAACGGGAACTGCTCGGGCCGATGTCCGTGCGGATTCTGCCGGGCGTGGGGCCGGCCACGGGGGACCATCTGCGGCGGGCCGGCATCCACACGGTCGACGAGATCGTCGAGGCGGGGGAGGACGAGCTCGTACGGCTGCTCGGGAAGGCGCACGGGCATGGGCTGTATGCCATGGCGCTGGCGCGGGACGAGCGGCCTGTGGTGGCGGAACGGGAGACCAAGTCGGTGTCGGTCGAGGACACGTACGACGTGGACATCCACGATCGGCTGCGGGTGGGGATGGAGGTGCAGCGGCTGGCGGATCGGTGCGTGCGGAGGTTGCGGGGGGCCGGGTTGTCGGGGCGGACCATCGTGCTGAAGGTGCGGCGGTACGACTTCTCCACGCTGACTCGGTCCGAGACGTTGCGGGGGCCGACCGATGATCCGGCTGTGGTGAGGGAGGCTGCGGCTCGGTTGCTGGAGTCCGTGGACACCACGGGGGGTGTGCGGTTGTTGGGGGTGGGGGTTTCCGGGCTGGCCGATTACACGCAGGAGGATCTGTTCGCGCAGGCCGCGGGGGAAGTGGGGGAGATTTCCGAGGAGGAACCGGGGGATGCGGTGGCCGCCGAGGGGGTGGAGGTGGCTGTTGAGCGGCGGTTTGCTGCGGGGCATGACGTGGTGCATGCCGAGTTCGGGCATGGGTGGGTGCAGGGGAGTGGGCTGGGGCGGGTGACGGTGCGGTTCGAGACGCCGGATTCCGAGCCGGGGAGGGTGCGGACGTTTCGGGTGGACGATGCGGCGTTGGCTGTGGCTGAGCCTTTGCCGTTGGTGCCGGTGGAGGGTGGGGCAACCGGCCTTCGGCCGGATTTGGTTTCCCACCCGCACCACCCGTGACAGTTTCGTTGTCGCGTGCGGGTGGCCCCTGTGGGGCGGGGGCTCCGTCGGCGGCTGCGGGAGGGTGGTCGGCTCTCGTGGCTTCTCGTCGGCTGTGTCAGGCGTCTGCCTCTTCCGTGCCTGCCAGCTTGCCGAAGTCTCTGTCCGGGAGTGGGGGTGGTGGGGCCACGTCCAGGCCGTAGTGGTGGTAGAGCTGGAGTTCCTGGTCGGGGGAGAGGTGGCGGCCCACGCCGAAGTCGGGGGCGTCCTTGATCAAGGAGCGGTCGAAGGGGACCTGCAGGGCGCCCTCGATCAGTTCGCTGGGCTCCAGGGGGACGAAGGCGTCCCGGGAGAACAGGCCGGTGCGTATGGCGGCCCACTCCGGCACTCCGGTCGCGTCGTCGAGGTAGACCTCGTCGATCGTGCCGATCTTGGTGCCGTTGCGGTCGAACGCCTTGCGGCCGATCAGGTTGCGCGGATCGATGTCGGTCTGCACGGGCCCTCCACTAGGTCGCCACTCGCAACTCATCCGTAAGCACTACAAAAGAGCACATTGGGACGAGTGGCCACTCGAGGGCTCCTCAAGGGATCCGCTTTTTGTGCGCTGGTAGGCTGGCAAGCGGCTGTTGACCCTGTGCGGGAGAGTCCTCCGGAGATCGTCCGGGGGCGCCGAAGGAGCAAATCCTCCCCGGAATCTCTCAGGCCCACGTACCGCACGGACGAGGTCACTCTGGAAAGCAGAGCGGGTGTCGACGGCTTCCGCTCTCACCGACGGTGAAAGCCGGGCACCCTCGGGTTGCCCGGTGAAGCTCTCAGGTTGAGATGACAGAGGGGGAGGCCGCCGGGACCCCGCAGCCGTGGTGTCCCTCGAAGGTCGCATAGACCAGGAGGCCTCCGTAATGACCGCCCACCGCACTCCGCTCACCGAACTCGAGCAGGGGATTCCCTTCGAGCAGCGTCACATCGGCCCCGACCACGAGGCCCGGGCCAAGATGCTCGCGCAGGTCGGGTACGGCTCGCTGGACGAGCTCACCGCCGCCGCGGTGCCGGATGTGATCAAGAACGCTGACGCCCTCGATCTGCCGGGGGCGCGGACCGAGGCCGAGGTGCTCGCTGAGCTCCGGTCGCTCGCCGATCAGAACCAGGTTCTCGGGTCCATGATCGGGCTCGGGTACTACGGGACCTTCACCCCGCCCGTCATCCTGCGCAACGTCATGGAGAACCCCGCCTGGTACACGGCGTACACGCCCTACCAGCCCGAGATCTCCCAGGGGCGGCTCGAGGCCCTCCTCAACTTCCAGACCATGGTCGCCGAGCTCACCGGGCTGCCGACCTCCGGTGCCTCGCTGCTCGACGAGGGCACGGCCGCCGCCGAGGCGCTGGCGCTGTCCCGGCGCATGGGCAAGAACAAGAAGGGTCTGTTCCTCGTCGACGCGGACGCGCTGCCGCAGACCATCGCCGTGATCCAGACCCGGGCCGAGCCGACCGGCGTCGAGGTCGTCGTCGCCGACCTCAGCGACGGGATTCCCGCCGACATCGCCGCGCGTGAGATCAACGGCGTGCTCATCCAGTACCCGGGCGCCTCCGGTGCCGTACGCGACATCAAGGCGGTTGTCGACCAGGCGCACGAGCTCGGTGCCCTCGTGACCGTCGCCGCGGACCTGCTCGCGCTGACGCTGCTGAAGTCGCCCGGGGAGCTCGGGGCCGACATCGCCGTCGGGACCACGCAGCGGTTCGGTGTGCCGATGGGGTTCGGCGGGCCGCACGCCGGTTACATGGCGGTGCACGAGAAGTTCGCGCGCAGCCTGCCCGGGCGGCTCGTGGGCGTGTCCGTGGACGCGGACGGCAACAAGGCCTACCGGCTCGCCCTGCAGACGCGTGAGCAGCACATCCGGCGGGAGAAGGCCACCAGCAACATCTGTACCGCTCAGGTGCTGCTCGCTGTCATGGCGGGGATGTACGCCGTCTACCACGGCCCGGAGGGGCTGAAGGGCATCGCCCGGCGGACCCATCGGTACGCCCGTGTCCTTGCCGCGGGGCTTGTCGCCGGTGGGGTCGAGGTCGTGCACGGGGCCTACTTCGACACCCTGACCGTGCGGGTGCCCGGCAAGGCCGGTGAGGTCGTCGCCGCCGCCGAGGCGAACGGGGTCAACCTGCGTCTCGTCGACGCCGACCATCTCTCCATCGCCTGCGACGAGACCACCAACCGGGCCCAACTGGCCGCCGTATGGGCCGCGTTCGGGGTCGAGGGGGACGTCGAGGCGCTGGACGCCGCGGCCGAGGACGCGCTGCCGGGGGCGCTGGTGCGCGACGACGAGTTCCTGACCCACCCCGTCTTCCACCAGTACCGGTCCGAGACCGCGATGCTGCGCTATCTGCGCCGGCTCGCCGACCGGGACTACGCGCTCGACCGCGGCATGATCCCGCTGGGCTCCTGCACCATGAAGCTCAACGCCACCACCGAGATGGAGCCGGTCACCTGGCCCGAGTTCGGGCAGCTGCACCCCTTCGCGCCCGCCGAACAGGCGCGGGGCTATCTGACGCTCATCCAGGAGCTGGAGGAGCGGCTCGCCGAGGTCACCGGGTACGACAAGGTGTCGCTCCAGCCCAACGCCGGGTCGCAGGGTGAGTTGGCCGGTCTGCTCGCCGTACGCGGGTACCACCGGGCCAATGGCGATGAGCAGCGGACCGTCTGTCTGATTCCGTCCTCCGCGCACGGGACCAACGCCGCCAGCGCTGTCATGGCGGGCATGAAGGTCGTCGTCGTCAAGACCGCCGAGGACGGTGAGATCGACGTCGAGGATCTGCGGGCGAAGATCGAGCAGTACCGGGACGAGCTCGCGGTGCTGATGATCACGTACCCCTCGACGCACGGGGTGTTCGAGGAGCATGTCGCCGACATCTGCGCTCAGGTGCACGAGGCCGGTGGGCAGGTGTACGTCGACGGCGCCAACCTCAACGCGCTGGTCGGGCTTGCCAAGCCGGGGCACTTCGGTGGTGACGTCTCGCACCTGAACCTGCACAAGACCTTCTGCATCCCGCACGGTGGTGGCGGGCCGGGCGTCGGGCCGGTCGGTGTGCGCGCGCATCTGGCGCCGTATCTGCCGAACCACCCGTTGCAGCCCGCGGCCGGGCCCGAGACGGGTGTCGGGCCGATCTCCGCCGCGCCGTGGGGCTCGGCGGGGATTCTGCCGATCTCCTGGGCCTACGTGCGGCTCATGGGCGGGGAAGGGCTGAAGCGGGCCACGCAGGTGGCCGTGCTGAGCGCCAACTACATCGCCAAGCGGCTCGAGCCGCACTACCCCGTGCTCTATACCGGGCCCGGTGGGCTGGTCGCGCACGAGTGCATCATCGATCTGCGGCCGCTGACCAAGGCGACGGGTGTGAGCGTGGACGATGTCGCCAAGCGGCTCATCGACTACGGGTTCCACGCGCCGACCATGTCGTTCCCGGTGGCCGGGACGCTGATGATCGAGCCGACCGAGTCCGAGGACATCGTCGAGCTGGATCGGTTCTGCGACGCGATGATCGCCATTCGCGCGGAGATCGAGAAGGTCGGGTCCGGGGAGTGGCCCGCGGAGGACAACCCGCTGCGGAACGCTCCGCACACCGCCGCGGCGCTCGGTGGTGAGTGGGAGCACGCGTACAGCCGTGAGGAGGCCGTGTTCCCGAGCGGGGTCGTGGTCGCCGACAAGTACTGGCCGCCGGTGCGGCGGATCGACCAGGCGTACGGGGACCGGAACCTGGTGTGCTCGTGCCCGCCGCTGGACGCGTACGAGGACTGAGCCGGTCCGTGGTGTGTGAGAGGGCCCCGCTTCGGCGGGGTCCTCTCGTTTTCCGGGGCTACGTCGGCGCCGTCACGGCGTTGCCAGGGAGACCTCGGTCGACTTGATCAGGGCGACGACCGGGGTGCCGGCCGCGAGGGAGAGGGCCCTGGCGGCGTCCTTGGTGATGGCCGCGGTGAGTTCGGTGCCCTCGAACGCGACCTTCACGGAGGCCATCGCGGCGCCGGTGGCGACGGTGGTGACCGTGCCGGGGAGCTGGTTGCGGATGGAGAGGCCCTCCACCGGGCCGGTGGCGAGGGCCACCTCCGTCGACTTGACCAGGGCGCGGACGGGGGAGCCCGGGGCCAGGCCGAGGTCGGTCACCGCTTCCTTGGTGATCGCCGCGGTGAGGTCCTGGCCGCCGGTGAGGCGGATTCCCACGGTGGCCATGACCTCGCCGGAGGTGATGGCGGTGACGGTGCCGGGGAGTTGGTTGCGGATGCTCAGGGTCATGGGCATCAACCGTAGGGCTCTGGGCGGGTTGGGCCGGGTATGTGCTTGTTCGTGGCTTTTTGCGTTCGGTTGGTTCTACGTCCGGTCGATGTGGACGTTTGTCGACTTCACGCGGGCCGTGGCCTCCATGCCCACCTCCAGGCCGAGTTCTTCGACGGCCTCGCGGGTGAGGAGGGAGACGAGGCGGTGGGGGCCGGCCTGGATCTCCACCTGGGCGGCGACGTCGCCGAGTTTGATGGCTGTGACGATGCCGGGGAAGGCGTTGCGGACCGAGGTGTACGACGGTTCGTCGTCGGCTGTGGTGCCCTTGGCGAGTTCTACGGAGAACGCGGCTAGGTCGCGGCCGTCGATGAGGCGGCGGCCGCTGTCGTCGCGGTGGGTCGTGACGCGGCCGGCGTCTGCCCAGCGGCGGGCGGTGTCGGGGCTTACGCCGAGCAGGCGGGCGGCCTGGCCGATCGTGTAGGACTGCATGCGGTCACGATAGTGGTGGGGGTTTGTGCAGCGGGTGCGGGTGGTTGGTGGGGCACCCGGCCTTCGGCCGGGTTTGGGGTTCCCACCCGCACCGCCCGTGCGGGTTTCGATTTCGGGTGCGGGTGGCCCTTGTGGGGGCATGGCGCCGTCGGCGGCCGCGGCCGCGGCTCAGCCTGTGTGGACCCTCGGGCGGCGGGCCCTGTCTGGTTCTGCTTCTCGTAGGACCTCTCGGGTTACCGGGGCCACCTCGCCCTGGCCGAAGAGGAAGAAGCGGAGGAAGTTGGCGAAGGGGTTGCCCTCGGTCCACTCGAAGTAGATGTGCGGGGTGCACTTCGTCGCGTCGCGGACGTGGAGGAGCAGGGCGGCCAGGGCGTTGGGGATGGAGGACGACTCCAGGGTCAGCACGCGGTAGCGGTCGTGCAGGACCTCGCCGCGGACCGTCAGCCCGGCCTCGAACTCCGAGGGGTCGGTGACCGTCACCTCGACGAAGACGAAGTCCTCCTGGCCGGGGATGTCGTTGTCGGCGCGGATCTGCTCGATCTTGTCGCGGTACTCGGCCTTGTCCCGGTTGTCGGGCTCGTTGGCGATGAAACGGATCTTGCGGCTGGCCATGTCCCTGATGAATCGTTCCGCCATGGGGTCGAGGCTCACGCTGGTGACGCGGAGTTCGAAGGCGCGGGCCAGCCGGGAGAGGAGCGAGACCAGGATGATGCCGGCGATGAAGCAGGCGCCGATCTTGACGCCGTCCGGGCGCTCGATGACGTTGACGACCGTCGTGTAGAGGAACACCGCGGAGATGACCGCGAAACCGATCGTCCAGTTGCGCTGGCCCGCCTTGCGCGCCGCGATCGTCACCGCGATCGCCGCCGAGCTGATCAGGACGAGGACGCCGGTGGCGTACGCGCCGCCCTGGGCGTCCACGTCGGCGTCGAAGATCCAGGTGACCAGGAAGGCGATCAGGGTGAAGACGATCACCATGGGGCGTACGGCGCGGGCCCAGTGCGGGGCCATGCCGTAGCGGGGGAGGTAGCGGGGCATCAGGTTGAGCAGGCCCGCCATCGCGGAGGCGCCGGCGAACCACAGGATGGCGATGGTCGAGACGTCGTAGACCGTGCCGAAGGCGCCGCCCAGGTACTCGTGCGAGAGGAAGGCGAGGGCGCGGCCGTTGGCCTGGCCGCCCGACTCGAACTCCTTCTCCGGGATCAGGAGGGTGGTGATGAAGCTGGTCGCGATCAGGAAGCAGCTCATGATGAGCGCGGCCGTGGTCAGGAGCTTCTTCGTGTCCCGGATGCGGCCCGCCGGGTTCTCCTCCGTCTCGCCCGGGTCGCCCTTGACGTGCGGCATGACCGCGACGCCGGTCTCGAAGCCGGAGAGGCCGAGGGCGAGCTTCGGGAAGACGACCAGGGCCACGCCGATCATCACGAAGACGTTGCCGTGCTCGGCGGTCAGGGCGCTGGACCAGTCGGTGACCACATGGCCGGCGGTGACGACGTGCCACAGGCCGACGATCACGACGACGACGTTCAGCGCCAGGTAGATGCCGACCAGCGCGACCGCGACGCCGATGGCCTCCAGGAAGCCCTTGAGGAACACCGCGCCGAGCAACGCCACCAGGATGAGGGTGATCAGCATCTGCTTGTCGTGCAGGGCGCTGTTGAGGTGCGGGTTCTCGACGAGGTGGGTGGAGGCGTCCGCGGCGGACAGGGTGATCGTGATCAGGAAGTCGGTCGCGGCGAAGCCGAGCAGGGTCAGGACGAAGAGCTTGCCCTTCCAGAAGGTGAGCAGGCGCTCCAGCATCGCGATCGAGCCCTGGCCGTGGGGGCTCTCCTCGGCGACGCGGCGGTACACGGGCAGGGCGCCCGCGAGGGTGACTATCACCAGCACGATCGTCGCGACGGGGGAGAGGAGGCCGGCCGCGAGGGCCGCGATGCCGGGCTGGTAGCCGAGGGTCGAGAAGTAGTCGACGCCGGTGAGGCACATGACCCGGTACCAGGGCTGGCCCGGGTGCTCCAGCTTGGACTCGGTCCGCGGAGCCTGTTCGCCCTGGCCCTGGTCCTGGCTCTTGGCCATGTCGGACAGGCCCTCCAGCATCCAGGCGCGCAGGCGACTGGGCGGTGGGTGTTCGGTGGTGGCCATCGGGGGCTCCTGATGTGCGGCTCGGAGTGCGGTTCCGTACGGTTCCGGCCATCACACGGACGGCGGGTTCAGCGTAAGCGGAGAGTGACGCATGGGCCCACGGATCAGGGGGTCGGAGGCGTCAAAAGTCCGTTAAGACTGGGGGTGTGGGAGCTTGTCGCGCGTCAAGGGTGGAGCGTGTGGGGTGGGTGGCGGTGTGTTGCGCTGAACGGGGGACGGCGCGATGGGGCGGGAGGGTGGACACCCAGCGTCATCACCGGCCTCAGCTCAGACCCGAGACCTTGAAGACCGTTGCCGCGGTCTCCTGGTCGATGCGTTCCGTCATCTGACGCAGGGCGGTCGCACCGCACGTCAGTGTGCCGTTGGCGAGGGACTTGTGGGTGTCCTCGGTCAGGCGGTGCCAGATGTCGGGGTTGTCGAGGAGGACCTGGGGGCCGATCTCGACGCGGTCGCCGTAGATGTCCCGGAACACCAGGCGTGGGGAGACGCCGTCTCGGCAGCGGACCGACAGCAGCAGGTCGGTGCGGACACGGCGGGTGCGCAGCAGGCGGCGGGAGGCCAGCCAGCCCTCGCCGACCGAGACCCGGGACGGGTACAGCACCAGGAAGAGCAGCCCGGCCAGCGTGCACCACAGCACACACCGCCAGGGACTGAGCGTGTCGGCGGCCCGGTCGACCAGGAGCAGCAGGCACAGCAGTACGCCCGCGCAGCGGACCGAGTCGATCAGATCGCGTGACCAACGGCGGTCGTGGGCGGTCTCCGTGTGCTGTCCCATAGGGCTGACGCTAGGCAGGGTGCGAGGCGTTGCCGGGTGCCTTGACGGGTCTCTGACGGCTTCCCGGCGCATCTTGACGCGGCCGCAGCGGTGATCTGACGGCTGCGGTTTCGGGTGGCCTGAGGTGGGTGACGGGTCCTGGGCGTCAGGGATGCGTCAAGGGCGTGCCGTGGGCCGTATGGGAGGTGTCAACGGCGCGGGGATTCGGGCAGCGGGGCTGTTTGCTCTGGGTGTCCCTGTTCGAACGCACCTCACTCCAGGAGCTCACGATGGCCGATCTGGCCTTCGTCGTCGTCACGATCGCGTGCTTCGCGCTGGTGGCTGTCGTCGCCAAGGGGGTGACGAAGCTGTGACCGCCGAGAACATCGTCGGCCTCGTCGTGGCCGTCGCCCTGCTGGGCTATCTCGTCCTCGCCCTGATCTTCCCGGAGAGGTTCTGAGAGCTGACATGGGTCCCGTCCTCGCAGGCGTCCTCCAACTGCTCGCCCTGATCGGCGCGCTGGCTCTCGCCTACATCCCCCTCGGCAGCTACATGGCCAAGGTCTACTCGTCCGACAAGCACTGGCGCGTCGAGAAGTGGATCTACAAGGGCATCGGTGCCGACCCCGACACGGAGATGCGCTGGACCGCGTATCTGCGTGGCGTCCTCGCCTTCTCCGCGGTCGGGGTTCTCTTTCTGTATCTGTTGCAGCGCGCGCAGGGCGTGCTGCCCGGCTCGCTCGGGTTCGCCTCCATCGACCCGGACCAGGCGTTCAACACCGCCGTGTCCTTCGTGACCAACACCAACTGGCAGTCGTACTACGGCGAACAGGCCATGGGGCATGTCGTGCAGACCGCCGGGCTGGCGGTGCAGAACTTCGTCTCCGCGGCCGTCGGGATCGCGGTGGCGGTGGCTCTCGTGCGTGGGTTCGCCCGGTCGCGGACCGGTGAACTCGGCAACTTCTGGGCCGACTTGGTGCGGGGTGTCGTACGCATCCTGGTGCCCGGGGCCTTCGTCGCCGCCCTCGTGCTCGTCGCCTGCGGTGCCCTTCAGAACTTCTCCGGGATTCATGAAGTCGGGCAGTTCATGGGGGGTTCGCAGCAGTGGAACGGTGGTGCCGTCGCCTCGCAGGAGGCCATCAAGGAGCTCGGCACCAACGGCGGCGGCTACTTCAACGCCAACTCCGCCCATCCGTTCGAGAATCCGACGCCCTTCACCAACCTCTTCGAGATCTTCCTGATCCTCGTCATCCCGTTCGCCCTGACCCGCACGTTCGGCATCATGGTCGGCTCGGTCAAGCAGGGCTACGCGATCCTCGCGACCATGGCGTCCATCTGGGTCGGCTTCGTCGCGCTGATGATGTGGACCGAGTTCGCCCACCACGGCCCGGCGTTCGACCTCGCCGGCGGGGCCTACGAGGGCAAGGAGGTGCGCTTCGGCGTAGGTGCCTCGTCCATCTTCGCGACCTCTACGACGCTCACCTCGACCGGTGCCGTGGACTCCTTCCACTCCTCCTTCACCGGGCTCGGCGGCGGTATCACCATGCTCGGCATGATGCTGGGCGAGATCGCGCCCGGCGGCACCGGCTCCGGCCTCTACGGCATGCTGATCATGGCGGTCATCGCGGTGTTCATCGCCGGTCTGATGGTCGGCCGTACGCCCGAGTACCTCGGCAAGAAGATCGGCGCTCGCGAGATCAAGCTGGCCGCCTGCTACATCCTCGTCACGCCCGCGCTGGTCCTCGTCTTCACCGCGATCGCGATGGCCCTGCCCACGCCGGGCCACTCCATGACCAACAGCGGGGCGCACGGCTTCTCCGAGATCCTGTACGCCTACACGTCCGCCTCCAACAACAACGGCTCGGCCTTCGCCGGGCTGAACGCGGACACGCTGTGGTTCAACTCGACGCTCGGCCTGTGCATGCTGTTCGGCCGCTTCCTGCCGATGGTGTTCGTGCTGGCGCTCGCCGGTTCGCTCGCCGAGCAGAAGCCGGTGCCGGAGACGGCGGGCACCCTGCGCACCGAAAAGCCCTTGTTCACCGGCCTGTTGGTGGGCGCGATCCTCATCATCACCGGGCTGACCTACTTCCCGGCCCTGGCGCTGGGACCGCTGGCCGAGGGGCTGGCCTCATGACCACCGACGTGACCAAGTCCGACGAGACCCAGTCCGACGAGACCCAGTCCGACGTAAAGAAGCAGGACTCCATGTCCACCTCCACCCTCGCGCCCCACCAGGACGCGCCCACCGGGCACAAGCCCCCCGAGGGCCGTGTCGGAGCGGGCCTCTTCGACCCCAAGCAGCTGCTCAAGTCGCTGCCGGACGCCGTCCGCAAGCTCGATCCGCGGGTGATGGTCAAGTCCCCCGTGATGTTCGTGGTGTTGGTGGGGTCCGTGCTGACCACGGTCTTCTCCTTCAAGGACCCCGGCGACTGGTTCGGCTGGACCATCAGCGCCTGGCTGTGGCTGACGGTGATCTTCGCCAACCTGGCGGAGGCCGTCGCCGAGGGCCGTGGCAAGGCGCAGGCCGACACGCTGCGCAAGGCCAAGACCGACACCGTGGCGCGCAAGGCCGACGGGACCGTGGTCGCCGGCACCGAGCTCAAGATCGGCGACCTGGTCGTCTGCGAGGCCGGCGACATCATCCCCGGCGACGGTGACGTCGTCGAGGGCGTCGCCTCCGTCGACGAGTCGGCCATCACCGGTGAGTCCGCCCCGGTCATCCGCGAGTCCGGCGGCGACCGCAGTGCCGTCACCGGCGGTACGAAGGTTCTCTCCGACCGGATCGTCATCAAGATCACGACGAAGCCCGGTGAGACCTTCATCGACCGGATGATCAACCTGGTCGAGGGCGCGGCCCGGCAGAAGACGCCGAACGAGATCGCGCTGAACATCCTGCTGGCCTCGCTGACGATCGTCTTCCTGCTGGCCGTGGCCACCCTGCCGCCGCTCGCGGACTACGCGGGCACGCATCTGACGATGGTCGTGCTGGTCGCGCTGCTGGTCTGCCTGATCCCCACGACCATCGGCGCCCTGCTCTCCGCGATCGGCATCGCCGGCATGGACCGGCTGGTGCAGCGCAACGTCCTCGCCATGTCCGGCCGTGCGGTCGAGGCCGCCGGTGACGTCTCGACGCTGCTGCTCGACAAGACCGGCACCATCACCCTCGGCAACCGCCAGGCCGCCGAGTTCGTGCCGGTGCGCGGGACGACCGACGCCGAGGTGGCCGACGCCGCCCAACTGTCGTCGCTGGCCGACGAGACGCCGGAGGGCCGCTCCGTCGTCGTACTGGCGAAGGAGAAGTACGGGCTCCGGGAGCGTGAGCTGAGGGGTGCCGAGTGGATCGCCTTCACCGCACAGACGCGGATGTCCGGTGTGGACGTCGACGGGCGCAAGATCCGTAAGGGCGCGGCCGGTTCGGTCATTGCGTGGGTGGCCGAGCGGGGTGGTGAAGTCGCGGAGGACGCACGGGAGTTGACCGACCGGATCGCCGGGGCCGGTGGCACCCCGCTGCTCGTGGCCGTCGAAGACGATCGTGGAGCACGGGTGTTGGGTGTCATCCACCTCAAGGACGTCGTCAAGGACGGCATGCGGGAACGGTTCGAGGAGCTGCGCCGCATGGGCATCAAGACCGTCATGATCACGGGTGACAACCCGCTGACCGCCAAGGCGATCGCCGACGAGGCGGGCGTCGACGACTTCCTCGCCGAGGCGACTCCCGAGGACAAGATGGCCCTCATCAAGCGGGAGCAGGCCGGCGGCAAGCTGGTCGCGATGACCGGGGACGGCACCAACGACGCGCCCGCGCTGGCCCAGGCGGACGTCGGCGTGGCCATGAACACCGGTACGTCGGCCGCGAAGGAGGCCGGCAACATGGTCGACCTCGACTCCAACCCGACCAAGCTCATCGAGATCGTCGAGATCGGCAAGCAACTGCTGATCACCCGGGGCGCGTTGACCACGTTCTCGATCGCCAACGACGTCGCGAAGTACTTCGCGATCATCCCGGCGCTGTTCGCGGCCGTCTACCCGGGCCTGGACAAGCTCAACGTCATGGGGCTCAACTCACCGGACTCCGCGATCCTTTCCGCCGTCATCTTCAACGCCCTGATCATCATCGCGCTGGTGCCGCTGTCCCTGAAGGGCGTGCAGTACCGGCCGGTGAGCGCGGACCGGCTGCTGCGGCGGAACCTCACGATCTACGGCCTGGGCGGCCTGATCGCGCCCTTTATCGGCATCAAGCTCATCGACCTGCTCATCTCGCTGATCCCCGGGATCGGGTGAAGGACCATGAACAACTCCGTTGCGAACACCGGCCGGTTGCTGGGGGCGGGCCTGCGGGCGTTGCTCGTGCTGACCGTGCTCACGGGTGTGCTGTATCCGCTGGCCGTCACCGGCGTGGCGCAGGCGCTCTTCAACCACCAGGCGAACGGCTCCGAGGTCAAGGCGGACGGCAAGGTCGTCGGCTCCTCGCTGATCGGCCAACAGGGCTACAGCCTCGACTACTTCCAGCCCCGGCCGGCCAACGGGCTCGGCGAGAACTCGGTCAACACCCAGTACAAGCTGATCCTGTCCGGCGCCACCAACCGCTCCGGCGACAACCCCGAGCTGATCAAGTGGGTGAAGGAGGCCAAGGCCAAGGTCGTCAAGGAGAACTCCACCGCCGACTACAAGGTCAAGCCCTCCCAGGTCCCCGCCGACGCGGTCACCTCCTCGGGTTCAGGGCTCGACCCGGACATCTCCCCGGCCTACGCCGACCTCCAGGTCCACCGGGTCGCCGAGCGGAACGGCCTCTCCGTCAGCCAGGTGCGCAAGCTGGTCGACGCGCACACCGAGGGCCGCACCCTGGGCTTCATGGGCGAGCCCCGGGTGAACGTCCTGGAGCTCAACATCGCGCTCAAGGCACTGGTCGAGGGCGACTGACCGATGACCCGAGTGCTGGTCGTGGAAGACGACCCCCAACTGGTACGAGCACTCGTGATCAACATGCAGGCACGCCGGTACGGAGTGGACGCGGCGCCCGACGGCGCCACGGCCCTCCGGCTGGCGGCCGCACACCGGCCGGACGTGGTGATGCTCGACCTCGGCCTGCCCGACATGGACGGGGTCGACGTCATCAGGGCGCTGCGCGGCTGGTCCCGGGTGCCGATCCTGGTGCTGTCGGCGCGCCAGGGCTCCGCCGAGAAGGTGGCGGCGCTCGACGCGGGTGCGGACGACTACGTCACCAAGCCGTTCAGCATGGACGAGCTCATGGCCCGGCTGCGGGCGGCCGTCCGCCGGACGGAGGAGACCCCGCTCGCCCCCGAGACGACACTCGTGGTGACGGCCGGGTTCACCATCGACCTGCGGGCCAAGAAGGTCGTCCGCGGCACCCGTGACGTCCGGCTGACGCCGACCGAGTGGCAGCTGCTGGAGATCCTGGTCACCCACCCCGGCCGGCTCGTGACGCAGAAGCACCTGCTCCAGGAGGTCTGGGGGGTGTCCCGGGCCGGCAAGACCAACTACCTGCGCGTCTACATGGCCCAGCTGCGCCGCAAGTTGGAAGCGGACCCGTCCCATCCGCGCTATCTCATCACCGAACCCGGCATGGGTTACCGCTTCGAAGGGTGAACATGGCACGCGGCAAGCTCCGGATCTACCTCGGTGCGGCACCCGGCGTCGGCAAGACCTACGCGATGCTCTCCGAGGCGCACCGGCGGGTGGAACGCGGCACCGACTGCGTGGTCGCGTTCGTGGAACACCACGGCCGCCCGCGCACCGAGGTGATGCTGCACGGCCTGGAGGAGATGCCCCGCAGGGAGCTGGAGTACCGGGGTACCTCCTTCACAGAGATGGACATCGACGCCGTACTGGCCCGTCGGCCCGAGGTGGCGCTGGTGGACGAACTCGCCCACACCAACGTCCCCGGGTCCCGCAACGCCAAGCGCTGGCAGGACGTGGAGGTACTGCTCGCCGCCGGCATCGACGTCATCTCGACCGTCAACATCCAGCACCTGGAGTCGCTGGGGGACATCGTCGAGTCGATCACCGGCGTACGGCAGCAGGAGACCGTCCCCGACGAGGTCGTACGGCGTGCCGACCAGGTCGAGCTGGTCGACATGTCGCCGGAGGCGCTGCGGCGGCGGATGGCGCACGGCAACATCTACCGGCCCGACAAGGTCGACGCGGCCCTGTCGAACTACTTCCGGCCCGGAAACCTCACCGCGCTGCGGGAGTTGGCGCTGCTGTGGGTGGCCGACCGGGTGGATGAGTACCTCAACGCCTACCGCAGTGAGCACGAGGTCTCCGCGATATGGGGCTCACGCGAGCGGATCGTCGTCGGGCTGACCGGCGGCCCCGAGGGGCGGACGCTGATCCGCCGGGCCGCGCGACTCGCCGAGAAGGGCGCGGGCGGTGAGGTGCTCGCCGTCTACATCGCCCGCAGCGACGGGCTCACGTCCGCCTCGCCGAAGGAACTCGCGGTGCAGCGCGGGCTGGTGGAGGATCTCGGCGGTACGTTCCACCATGTCGTCGGCGACGACGTCCCCGCGGCGCTGCTCGACTTCGCGCGCGGCGTCAACGCCACCCAGATCGTGCTCGGGGTCTCCCGTCGCAACAGCTGGCAGTACGTCTTCGGTCCTGGCGTCGGTGCCACGGTCGCCCGGGACTCGGGACCCGACCTCGACGTCCACCTGATCACCCATGCGGAGGCCGGCAAGGGGCGCGGGCTGCCCGTGGCCCGGGGCGCACGGCTCGGGCGGGCGCGGATCGTCCGGGGATGGCTGGTCGGTGTGCTCGGCCCGCTGCTCCTCACTGTGCTGCTGACCAGCGTGACCCGCGAGGTCGGTCTCGCCAACGACATGCTGCTGTTCCTGACCCTCACGGTCGCGGCGGCGCTACTCGGCGGACTGCTGCCGGCGCTGGCCTCGGCGGTGGTGGGTTCGCTGCTGCTGAACTGGTACTTCACCCCGCCCGTCCACACGCTGACCATCGCCGACCCCGACAACATCGTTGCCATCGCGATCTTCGTCGGGGTGGCGGTGGCGGTGGCCTCGGTGGTGGATCTCGCCGCGCGGCGCACGCATCAGGCGGCGCGGCTGCGGGCGGAGTCGGAGATTCTCTCCTTCCTTGCCGGGAACGTGCTGCGGGGCGAGACCAGCCTGGAGGAGCTGCTTGAGCGGGTCCGGGAGACCTTCGGGATGGAGTCGGCGGCCCTGCTGGAGCGGGCGAGTGACGTCGAGCCGTGGACCTGTGCGGGCAGCGTGGGGCCCCGGCCCTGCGGCAGCCCCGAGGACGCGGACGTCGACGTGCCGGTCGGCGACCACATGGCGCTGGCCCTGACCGGGCGGGTGCTGCCCGCCGAGGACCGCCGGGTGCTGGCCGCGTTCGCCGTGCAGTCGGCCGTCGCGCTGGACCGGCGGCGGCTCCAGGAAGAGGCCGACCGGGCGCGCACGCTCGCCGAGGGCAACCGGATCCGGACGGCCCTGCTGGCTGCCGTGAGCCATGACCTGCGCACTCCGCTGGCCGGGATCAAGGCCGCGGTGTCGTCCCTGCGCTCCGACGACGTGGCGTGGTCCGAGGAGGACCAGGCAGAGCTGCTCGCGGCGATCGAGGAAGGGGCGGACCGGCTGGACCATCTCGTGGGCAACCTGCTGGACATGTCCCGCCTCCAGACCGGTACGGTAACGCCGCTGATCAGGGAGGTCGACCTCGACGAGGTGGTGCCGATGGCGCTCGGCGGGGTGCCGGAGGACAGCGTGGAGCTGGACATTCCGGAGACGCTGCCCATGGTCTCCGTGGACAAGGGGCTGTTGGAGCGGGTCGTCGCCAATGTCGTGGAGAACGCCGTCAAGTACAGCCGGCAGGACGAGCCGGTGCTGGTCTCCGCGAGCGCCATCGCCGACCGGGTCGAGGTGCGGGTGGTCGACCGCGGCCCCGGCGTCCCCGACGAGGCCAAGGAGCGCATCTTCGCCCCCTTCCAGCGCTACGGCGACGCCCCGCGCGGCGCCGGAGTCGGACTCGGCCTCGCGGTCGCCCGTGGCTTTGCCGAAGCGATGGGCGGAACGATCAGCGCGGAGGACACTCCTGGGGGCGGGCTCACGATGGTCCTGAGCCTGCGGATGGCGGGGGGACGGCGACCGGGGGAGGAGCCGGAACTGCCGAGGGCGGTGGTCTCCTGACGTACCCAACCTCGCCGTAGACCGGTCCGAGGGCCCCGCGGGCCTCTCATCTGCCTCTCGAAGAGGGCAAGCGTTCTCTTGTCCCCGCCCAGGCATCCTCGTACAGTCCGCTTTCGTAATGTTCGCCAACGGGGCCGAATGTTTCGATCGGCCCGCTGGAAGGGCTGACGCTTCATGCGGACGTACGACAACCCCGTTCTCGGTGGTTTTCACCCCGATCCGAGCGTGTGCCGGGTCGGTGACGACTACTACCTGGTCTGCTCCAGTTTCGAGTACTTTCCCGGCGTCCCGATCTTCCACAGCCGCGACCTGGTGCAGTGGCGGCAGATCGGCAACGTCCTCGACCGGCCGGGGCAGTTGGAGCTCTCTGACGACATCCCGGCCTCCGCGGGGATCTATGCCCCGACCCTGCGCCATCACGACGGCCGCTTCTACATGATCACCACCGTCGTCGGCGCCGGCGAGAACTTCATCGTCACCAGCGAGAGGCCCGAGGGGCCGTGGTCCGACCCGGTGTGGGTCGACGTGCCCAGCATCGACCCCGACCTGGCCTGGGACGAGGACGGCAACTGCTGGTGCACGGTCGCCGGGTGCCGCCTCGCGCGCATCGACCCCGGGACGGGGAAGGTGCTGGAAGGGCCCCTTCCGGTGTGGTCCGGGACGGGGTTGGAGCACCCCGAGGCGCCGCATCTCTACCGCATCGGCGACTGGTGGTACCTGATGCTCGCCGAGGGCGGCACGGCCCATGGGCACAGTGTGTCGATCGCCCGGGCCCGCTCGCCGCGCGGGCCCTGGGAACCCGCCCCGGGCAACCCCGTGCTGAGTCACCGCAGCACCGACTCGCCCATCCAGTGCACCGGCCACGCCGACCTCGTCGAGGCGGCCGACGGCACGTGGTGGATGGTGCTGCTGGGGACCCGTCCACGCGGCTACTTCCCGGGCTTCCATGTGCTCGGCCGGGAGACCTTCCTGACGCCGGTGGAGTGGGTCGACGGCTGGCCGCGGGTGGGGCCGGTGCGGGAGAGTCATCCGGCGCCGGCCGCCTGGCACCCCGTACCGCCGCAGCCGGAGCGGGACGACTTCGACGCCGCCGACCTCGCCCCGTACTGGATCTCCCCGCGCCGCAGGCCGGCCGGTTCGTGGTCGCTCGTCGAGCGGCCCGGAGCGCTCACCCTGCACGCCACCGGGGACAGTCTCGACCGGCCCGGGCACACCTTCGTCGGGCGCCGCCAGCAGCACCCCGAGTGCCGGGTGGACGCCCTGCTGGTGCCCGGGCACGGGCGGGCCGGGCTGTCCGTGCGGATCGACGAGGCCCATCACTACGACCTGGAGATCGCCGGGGGAGAGGCGAGCGTGATCGCCCGGGTCGGGCCGGCGCGGCAGTGTGTCGCGCGCCGGGCGGTGGCCGCCGGGCCGCTCACCCTCACCGTCGGTGTGCGTACAGAACCCCTGGTCACGGCCACCGGCGAGGACCTGCCGGGGCTGCGGGCCGGCGGGCCCGACGCGATCACGTTCGCCGTCGACGGCGAGCCGCTCGCCGCGCTCGACGGCCGCTATCTGTCCACTCAGGTCGCCGGTGGATTCACCGGCCGCGTGATCGGGATGTACGTCACCGAGGGCAGCGCCGCCTTCGACTGGTTCGTCTACGCGGCCGGGCCTTCGCGGTAGTTCCGGAAGGCTTCGGAAACGTTCGGTCCGGTCGCGATGGGGGCAAGCCCCGCGGACGCCGTGGAAGTTGGCCGCAGATTCACCGCGTACAAGGGGTTGCCACCGTTTGGGAGCTGTCTCTAGGGTGCGGCAACAACGAAGCTTTCTGGATCAACTCCGAAACTTTCGGTCCTGAGGACGGTGTAGTGGACACGCCGTCCCGTACCCAAGGAGTGCAAAATGGGCGACCCGGCACTGTCTCGCCGCGGCTTCCTGGCGGCGTCCGCCGCGACCGGTCTGGGCATGACGGCACTGAGCGGCTGCGGTGGCGATTCGGACGGTGGGTCGTCCGACGGAACGACCACGATCGAGTGGTGGAACATCTCCACCACCGAACCGGCCCACACCGTCTGGGCGGGCCTCGCCAAGAAGTTCGAGGCCCAGAACCCCAAGGTCAAGGTGAAGATCGTTCAGATGGAGAACGACGCCTACAAGTCGAAGATGACGGCGCTGATCGCCTCCGGGAAGCTCCCCGACATCTTCCACACCTGGGGCGGCGGCGTCCTCAAGCAGCAGGTCGACGCGGGCCTCGTCGAGGACCTCACCGACAAGACCAAGCCGTGGGCCGACGACCTGCTGAAGGTCTCCAAGGAGGCCTACCTGATCGACGACAAGGTCTACGGCATACCGTTCGACATCGGCATGATCGGGTTCTGGTACAACAAGGCGCTCTTCAAGCAGGCCGGCATCACCGAACCCCCCACGACCTGGGGCGCGTTCCTCGAAGCCGTCAGCAAGCTGAAGGCGAAGAACATCACTCCCATCGCCCTCGCGGGCAAGGAGAAGTGGCCCGGCATGTACTACTGGGCCTACCTCGCGATGCGCACCGCCGGTGCGAGCGCCCTGCAGAAGGCCTACGACGACAAGGACTTCACCGGCCCCGAGTTCGTCCAGGCGGGCGCGCACCTGAAGGACCTCGTCGCGCTCCAGCCGTTCCAGAAGGGCTTCCTCAACGCCGCCTACTCCACCCCGACCGGCCAGGCGGCCAGCGTCGGCAACGGCAAGGCGGCCATGGAGCTCATGGGCCAGTGGGCGCCCCAGGTCGAGGCCGACGCGGGCAAGGGCCTCGGCAAGGACCTCGGCTTCTTCCCGTTCCCGGCGGTCGACGGCGGCAAGGGTGCCATCACCGAGGTGTTCGGCGGCGGTGGCGGGCACGCGCTGCGCCGGGGCGCCCCGCAGGCGGCCGTCGACTTCCTGAAGTTCTTCGCCTCCGAGGCCACCGACCTGGAACTGGTGAAGAAGACCGGCACCCTCCCGGTGGTCCCCGGTGCCGAGAGCGCCATCACCGACGCCAACCTCAAGGCCGTACAGGCCCAGTTGAACAGCGCCACCGGCTTCCAGCTCTACCTCGACCAGGCCTACGCCCCCGCCGTCGGCCAGGAGGTCAACGACAGCGTGGCCGCGCTCATCGCCGGCTCCAAGTCGCCCGAGCAGGTCGCCCAGTCGATCACGAAGGTCACGAAGGAAGAGCAGTAACAGGCGATGACCTCCACGTTCCTCGCAGACAAGCGGAGCCGTCCCGGCGCCGACGCCCCGCCCCCGGACACGGTCAGGGCCCGGGGGCGGGCCCGGCGCCGCGCGCTCAACTGGCTCACCGCGGTGGGCTTCCAGCTGCCCGCGCTGGTCCTGTTCATCGGGCTCGTGCTGCTGCCGATGCTGTTCGCCCTGTACGCCGCCTTCTTCCGCTGGGGCGGCTTCGGGATGCCCGAGGACTACGTCGGTGTCGACAACTTCACCGACCTCTTCGACAACCCGGTGTTCATGGGCGACCTGTGGCGCTGCCTCGTCCTGGTGCTGCTGACGCTCGCGCTGCAACTGCCCTTCGCGCTCGCCATGGCGGTCCTGCTCAACCAGAAGCTGCGCGGCCGGGCCGTCTACCGGATGCTGTTCTTCGCGCCGTACGTCCTGTCCGAGGCCATCACCGGTGTGCTCTTCAGCATGGTGTTCGCGCCGGACGACGGTCTCGCCGACCATCTCCTCGGCGGCATCGGCCTCGACAGCCTCGGCGGGGAGTGGTTCGCCGACCCGTCGTGGGTCATGGCGACCCTGTTCATCGTCATGACCTGGAAGTACTTCGGCTTCCACATGATGCTCTACCTGGCCGGACTCCAGTCCGTACCACGGGAGTTGACCGAAGCGGCGCTCATCGACGGCGCCAGCGCCTGGCAGCGCTTCCGCAGCGTCACCCTGCCGCTGCTGATGCCCACCATCCGCATCAGCATCTTCCTCGCGGTCATCGGCGCCATCCAGCTCTTCGACCTGGTGTGGGTGATCACGCAGGGCGGTCCCGACCACCACTCCGAGACCATGGCCGTGACCATGTTCCAGTACGGCTTCAAGCGCTACCAGGTCGGCTACGCCAGCGCGATCAGCGTGGTCATGTTCGGCATCTGCCTCGTCTTCGCCCTCGCCTACCAGCGCTTCGTGCTCCGCCGTGACCTCGAAGGGGCGACCACCACGATGAGGGGAGCCGGGAAATGAGCCTCAAGAGCGAGGGTGTGGGCCTCAAGAGCGAGGCCGTGAGCCGCAAGAGCCGGACCCCACGCACGCTGCCGCTGCACGTCATCCTCGTCGCCGTCGGCGCGCTCATGGTCGTACCCCTGGTGTACGCCGTCCTGTCCGGCTTCAAGTCGACCGACGAGCTCTCCCGCAACCCCTTCGGGCTGCCGGACCACTGGCTGACCGGCAACTACACCGGCATTCTCGGCTCCGGAGACTTCTGGCGGCTGCTCGGCAACAGCACCCTGATCGCGGTCGCCACGACCGTGCTGGTGGTCGCGGTGTCGGCGCTCGCGGCCTTCTCCTTCGCCCGGTTCGCCTTCCGGGGGCGGGAGGTGCTGTTCACGCTGTTCACGATGGGGCTGATGTTCCCCTTCGCGGTCGCCGCGCTGCCGCTCTTCCTGCTGCTGCGCTATCTCGACCTGCTGGACAACCCGCTGGGCGTGATCCTGCCGCAGGCCGCGTTCGGGCTGCCGATGACCATCATCATCCTGCGGGCCTTCTTCCGGGAGATCCCCGGTGAGTTGGAGGAGGCGGCCACCCTCGACGGGTGCAGTTCCTTCGGGTTCTTCTGGCGGGTGCTGCTGCCCATGGCGCGGCCCGCGCTGGGCACGGTCTCGGTGCTCGCCGTCGTGACCAGCTGGAACAACTTCATGCTGCCGCTGCTGGTGTTCACCGACAACACCTGGTGGACCCTGCCCATCGGCGTCCAGCAGTTCCAGGGCCAGTACTCGTCCGACTACGCCCGTGTCTTCGCCTACCTCGTCCTGGCGATGGTTCCCGCCCTCGCCTTCTACTCGGTCGCCGAGCGCCAGCTCGTCGGCGGCCTCACCGCCGGCGCCACCAAGGGCTGACGGCGGCTGTACGGCCCCCACCCCCGCACGTGAGGAGTCGCACCACCATGCACAAGAACCGTCTCAGACTCGTCGGCGCCCTCGCCGCCGTCCTCGTCGCCGCCGGCCTCGGCACCCCCGCCCAGGCCCACGACAAGCAGCCCACCCTCGCCGAGCTGGCCCAGCGCCACGGCCGCTACTTCGGCAGTGCCACCGACAACCCCGAACTCGTCGACGAGCCCTACAAGGCCATCCTCGGCAGCGAGTTCGACCAGATCACGCCCGGCAACGGCATGAAGTGGTACGCCACCGAGCCCCAGCAGGGCGTCTTCGACTGGACCGCAGGCGACGAGATCGTGAACCTGGCCCGCGCCCACCACCAGAAGGTGCGCGGCCACACCCTCGTGTGGCACAGCCAGCTGCCCGACTGGCTGACGAGCAAGGAGTGGACGGCGAGCGAGCTGCGCGCCGTGCTGAAGAAGCACATCCAGACCGAGGTACGGCACTACCGCGGCAAGGTGTTCGCCTGGGACGTCGTCAACGAGGCCTTCAACGAGGACGGCACCTACCGGGAGACGATCTTCTACAAGACGCTCGGCCCCGGCTACATCGCCGACGCCCTGCGCTGGGCCCGCCAGGCCGACCCGAAGGTCAAGCTCTATCTCAACGACTACAACATCGAGGCGGTCGGCGCGAAGAGCGACGCCTACTACAACCTCGCCAAGCAGCTGAAGGCGCAAGGCGTCCCGCTCGACGGCATCGGCCTCCAGGCGCACCTCGCGCTCCAGTACGGCTATCCCACCTCGCTGGAGGAGAACCTCCGCCGGTTCGCCAAGCTGGGCCTGGACACCGCGCTCACCGAGGTCGACATCCGGATGATCCTGCCCGCGACCGAGGAGAAGCTCGCCCAACAGGCCCAGTGGTACGCCGATGTGACCGACGCCTGCCTCGCGGTGCGCCGGTGCGTGGGCATCACGATCTGGGACTACACCGACAAGTACAGCTGGATACCGGCGTTCTTCGACGGCGAGGGCTCGGCCCTGCCGTACGACGAGCAACTCCAGCCGAAGCCCGCGTACTTCGCGATCAGGGACGCGCTGAAGTAGCGGCGCGTTCTCAGGACACCCGGCGGCTGGGCAAGGAGGGGAGTCCGCCGGGGTGCGGCCCGGCCCTGCGGTGCGTCCCACCGCAGGGCCGGTGCCGTGTCAGGGGGCGAGGGGCGCGGTGCTGGCTCTGACGACGAGTTCCGTGCCCAGCTCCACCCGTGGCGAGTCCGGCTGCTCGTCGCGGGCCAGCCTGAGCACCGTACGGACGGCCAACTTGCCCATCTCCGCGAGCGGTTGACGGACGGTGGTGAGGGGCGGGGCGGACCAGCGCACTTCCGGAAGGTCGTCGAAACCGACCAGGCTCATGTCCTCCGGCACCCTCAGCCCGCGCCGGCGCAGCGCCTCGATCGCGCCGAGCGCCATCTGGTCGCTGGCCGCGAAGATCGCGGTCGGCGGCTCCGGCAGGTCGAGCAGGGCGTTGCAGCCGTCGAAGCCGGACTCGGGGTGGAAGTCGCCGGGGACGACGAGGGAGTCCTCGACGGCGAGCCCGGCGCCCTCCAGGGCCGCGCGGTAGCCGTCGAACCGGGCCCGGGAGCACAGCAGCCGGGGCGGGCCCGCGATCAGGGCGATCCTGCGGTGTCCGAGGGAGAGCAGATGCTCGGTGGCTGCCATGCCGCCCGACCAGTTGGCGGCGCCGATGGTGGGGGCGTCCAGCGCGGGGGAGCCCGCCGGGTCGACGACCACCAGGGGGACGCCGAGGATGCGCAACTCCTCGTGCAGCACCGGCTCCAGGTCCGAGGTGACGAGGATGACGCCGTCGGAGGCGCGGGCCCGCAGATTGCGCATCCACTCGCGGGCGTCGCCGGAGCGGCCGTGGATCGCCGAGACGACGGTGCCGACGCCGGTCGCGTGGGCCACCTCCTCGACCCCGCGGATGATCTCCACCGCCCAGGGGCTGTCGAGGTCGTTGAAGACCAGGTCGAGCAGGGCCGCGCCGGTTCCGGAGGACGTGGGGCGCTTGCGGTAGCCGTACCGCTGGAGCAGTTCCTCGACGCGCGCCCGGGTTTTGGGGGACACGTCGGAACGGCCGTTGACGACCCGGGACACGGTCGGCACGGAGACGCCGGCCTGCCGGGCGATCTCGGTGATCGTGACCCGGCTCCCGGGCGCGGCCGGCCCGTCGGTGCCGACCTCGTGTGTTGCCAACTCCCCACCTCCGTGGCTGTGTCGAAACTTCCAGGAGTCTTCCGGAAAACGGGCACCGATGGGAAGAGGGGACCGGAGGGCAGTACGAGGATCAGCGGATTCCGCATGCGGGGCTACGGGGAGTGAGCACCACCGGACATGCGTCGGGGCCGGTTCGCAGCGTGCGTCTGCGGGCCGGCCCCACTTGGTCTGCGGGCGGTGCGCCGGCCGCCCGGGGTGCCTCAGGCGGCGGTCATCACCTTGTCGGTGCCCAACGGGCGGTGCGGGGCGATGATCTGGCCGTCGGGCAGGAGCTCGCCGGTGTCCTCGAAGAGCAGAACGCCGTTGCACAGCAGACTCCAGCCCTGTTCCGGGTGGTGCGCCACGAGGCGGGCGGATTCCCGGTCGGCGGAGTCGGCGGTCGGACACGGCGGCTGGTGCTGGCACATGGGTGGGATCTTTCGCTTTGTCGTGGTTTTCATCGCTGCCCCCGTTGTGATAAGTCGGTCGGAACCAGTGTTGCCCCACGGGCCTCGATCCGCAGGGATTTGGCAGCACCGCTACTCACAGGTTCATGACGCATCACCCGCGCGGACGGTTCATCCCAACTGCACTGTCTCTTCGGGTGGTTCGCGATGGCCGGATGGGGCTAGTCCGGACGGGTGCGGGCACGAAAGAGGCTCGTACGAGCTGGGTTTCGCTCGTACGAGCCGCAGTCGGTGGTGCCCGCTTCAGGCGGGCTGGCTCAGCAGGGGTGCCGGCGCCGGTGTCACCCGGTGGGTCAGCACCGGGAGCAGTTCGGCGACCCGGTGCGGCCGGTGGGCGGCGATACCGGGCGGCGCGGGCGCGAGCGGGACGAGCAGATCGGTGGCGGCGGGGTGGCCGGAGGCGCCGTCCGCGGTGCAGTCGCCGTGCAACCAGAGGGTGAGCATGTACAGGCCCGGGACCGACAGCAGGCGCGGCTGATAGGGCTGTTGCATCGTCTCGGCCTGGCGCAGCGCGCGCTCGGTGGAGGCGATGTACGGGCCCTCGAAGAAGTGCGAGAAGGCCCAGCCGTCGGGCGTCAGCCGGGTCTCGGCCGCGGCCACGGCACGGTCGCCGCAGCGGATCAGGAAGCGCCACCCGGCCAGCCGGGTCGCGGCCGCGCCCGCGGCGGTGAGTTCGTCGAGGACATGGAGGGGCAGCGGGAGTTCGGGGGTCGCGGGACCCTGGGCGTTACGCAGTGACGGTGTCCGGGCCTCGCGGACCGCGGTGGGCGAACCGAGCGCAGTGAGGACGGAGCGAAGGGCGGGCGCGGGGGCCGGGGGCACATGCAGCGGCATGGTGGGTCGCCTCTCATTCGACAGGCACGGTGGCGCGAGGGCGTGGGCGGACGGCGCTGTCAGCTCGCGGGGCCAGAGAGGCGGGGGCCGGGTCATGAGTGCGCGTGGTGAGGGTGAGGCCTGCCTTACGTCACCTCGACGGCAGGATCGTTCGACCGGGGGCGCCAACCTTCTGCCTCGTTCGCGGAGTTTATACGACACGTGTTCAGACGGTGTTTCGTCTAGCCGTTTCCGAGGTGAACGGCAAGGGTTCATCCGGTCGTCGATACGTGGGAATCATCCCGATTCTGCATCGGCCGTACGGCGATGACCTCGGGGAATGCCGCGGAAGTGGACGGCCAATTGTCGTCGGCGTTTTTCACGAGTTGTTCAGGGCACTCGAAACTGCACAGTGCCGCATGCCCGGTGAATGTGCCCCCGGTCATGTGCGTCAGAGTAGCGGGTGCCGGGCCCGCGCGGGACGTTATCGATCGCCTCCGCTGGGCATCATCCCACCTGACCCGGGACGCCCGGCGGCCGGTCTACGGCACGCCCATCCGAGGAGGGACGCTTCGATGGGGGAGAAGGTCGTGGCAGGTCGGTTCGATCTGTCCGATCGCCAGCACTACCGCGGCAAGCTCCGGCAGTGTCTGACGGGCCTGGAGCGGCTGCTGGAGGAGAAGCGGTTCGACCGGCCGAAGAACCTCATGGGGCTGGAGATCGAACTGAATCTCACCGGCGCCGACGGTATGCCGAAAATGTTGAATGCGCAGGTACTCGAACGGATCGCGAGCCGAGATTTCCAAACAGAACTCGCCATGTTCAATCTGGAAGTCAACATAGCTCCACATCCGTTGGGCGGGCGCGTATTCGACCGGCTCGCCGAGGAAATACGTACCTCGCTGGCATATGCGGACCGAAAAGCGGGAGAGCTCGACGCCGGGATCGTGATGATCGGCATTCTGCCGACGCTCGACCGGGACGACCTGGTCTCCTCCAACCTTTCCGACGTCGACCGCTACACCCTGCTGAACGATCAGATCGTGGCCGCCCGCGGTGAGGACTTCACGCTCGACATCGACGGCGTGGAACGACTGAGCTGCACCTCGAAATCGATCGCCCCCGAGGCCGCCTGCACCTCCGTGCAACTGCACCTCCAGGTCACCCCGGGGCGCTTCGCCGACGTGTGGAACGCCGCGCAGGCCGTCGCCGCCGCGCAGATCGCCGTCGGCGCCAACTCGCCGTTCCTGTTCGGCAAGGAGCTGTGGCGCGAGTCCCGGCCCCCGCTGTTCCAGCAGTCCACCGACACGCGTCCGCCCGAGCTCCAGGCGCAGGGGGTACGGCCGCGCACGTGGTTCGGGGAGCGGTGGATCTCCTCCGCGTACGACCTCTTCGAGGAGAACCTGCGCTACTACCCCGCGCTGCTGCCGATCTGCGACGACGAGGACCCGCTGAAGGTGCTCGACGAGGGCGGGGTGCCGAGCCTCGCCGAGCTCGTCCTGCACAACGGCACGGTGTACCGCTGGAACCGCCCGGTCTACGGCATCGCCGACGGCGTCCCGCACCTGCGCGTCGAAAACCGCGTCCTGCCCGCCGGCCCCACCGTCACCGACGTCATCGCCAACGCCGCCTTCTACTACGGCGTCGTCCGCGCCCTCGCCGAGGAGTCGCGGCCGGTGTGGACCCGGCTGCCCTTCGAGTCGGCCGCCGCCAACTTCGACGCGGCCTGCCGGCACGGCATCGACGCCCGCTTCGACTGGCCGCGGCGCGGGCGCTACGGCGGGCTGACCCAGGTCGACGCCGTCACCCTCGTACGCGACGAACTGCTGCCACTGGCCGAGGCCGGGCTGGACGGCTGGGGCGTGGAACCCGCCGACCGGGACTTCTACCTCGGCGTCATCGACGAACGCTGCCGCCGCCGGGCCAACGGCGCGACCTGGCAGTCGGCGACCTTCCACCGGGCCCTGGAGAAAGGGCTCGGCCGCGACACCGCGTTCGCCGCGCTGACCCGGCGGTACTGCGAACTGATGCACGCCGGCGACCCGGTGCACACATGGCCGGTGGGGTTGCCGGAGCCGGTACCACTGGGGTGAGGTCGGAGGCGGGTCGCTCGGCGAAGGGGTGTCACCCCGCGCCTGTACCGGTTCCCTCCGCCCCCGCCGCCACGATCGCCTTCAGGATCACCTCGTGGATCTCGGACGGGTTGGTGACCTCCTGGCCGGAGCCGCCTGTTGCTGTGGCTATCTGGGTGGCTTCCGCGCGGTCCGCGTCGGGGCCGACGGCGATCATGATGAGGGGGACCGGGCGGTCGGGGTCGGTGAGTTGCTGGAGGCGGCTGATCAGGGCGCCGCGGGAGATGCTCCCGGGGTCCTGGTTGACGCCGTCGGTGAGGATGACCAGGGCGTTGAACTTGCCCTTGGCGTAGGAGGACACCGCCGCCTTGTAGGCGGCGAGCGTGGTGTCGTACAGGCCCGTCGCGCCGTTCGGCACCGGTGCCAGGCCGCTGAACGCCGCTGTGAGGCGGTCCCGTTGGGTGCCGTTGCCCTGGGCCGCGCCGAGGCGTTCGGTCGGCACCAGGACGCGGTAGTCCTTGTCGCCGTCCAGCTTCGTGGAGAAGTCCCACAGACCGATCTCGTCGTCCGGCGTGAACGTGGCGAGGGCCTGGAGGAGCGACGCCTTGGTCACGTCCATCCGGGACTGGCCGTCGCGCGTGACCTCCTCGGACATCGAGGAGGACGCGTCCACGACCGTGGTGATGCGAGCGCTCTGCACGGTGATCGTCCAGGTGCCGAGGGCCTCCTGGAGCGCCGTCTGGGAGGCCGGCCGTACGGCGGACTTCGTGTACGGCTGCGGCTTGCTGCCGCCGGCCCCGGTGACGACCGCCGCGTCCACCTCGTCGTCGGACGTGCGGAAGCCGTACTTGTGGAGCAGCTTCTGCTGCTCGGGCTTGCGCAGATAGTTCACGAACCGCAGGGCCGCCCGGCTCTCGTCGGTCGTCAGCACCGCCTGGTCGACCAGGGCGTAGGGGAAGTCGAGCCGCGGTGAGCCGTCCTTCGGATAGAAGAGGTCGAGACCGTCGCCCCCGCCGGCGGTGTTGTACGCGAACGCCGCCTGCTCGCTGAGGATCAGCGCCTGGTTGCGCTTGGGGTTGCCCTGCTCGGTGCCGGACGCGTCACGCGGGAGGGTGTCCAGGACCTGCGTGTCGCTGTCGGAGGTGCGCTGCGACAGCGTCTTCATCATGGCCGCGGCCTGGGTGTCCCCGCCCTCGATCGAGCCCGCGGCCGCGCTCAGCCGGGTGAGGGCCAGCAGACCGGTCGCACTGCGCGCCGGGTCGGCCGCGCCGAGCCTGAGCGCGTCGTCCCGCATGGTGGCACCGGCCAGTTCGATCCAGCTGTACGTCTTCTCCGGCCACCCCAGTGACTTCGCCGCCTGCGGCACCACCGCCACGCCCACCGGCGAGGACGCGAAGCTGCCGACCGGCGTCACCTCCGTCGCTCCCGTGTCCGCGGCGACCCGCTCCACCCACACCTGCGAGTCCGGCACCCACACCTGCGCATCGGACTTCCGGCCGGCCAGCAGCGTGTCCGCGACCTTGGAGGAGTCCTGCGCGGTGACCGTGACGTCCACACAGCGGCCGTCAGAGGTGAGGCTGCTGTCACGAGCCCGCTCCGCCGCCGCGCGCAGCGCCGGGACCACGTCGGGAGAGGCCGCGACCCTGAGCCGTACCGCGTCCTCCTGGCAGGACGTGCCGAAAGAGAGCAGGCCGCTCTGGACGGCGGCCGCCGTCCCCCCGGCGACGGTGAGGACGAGTACGGTCGCGATGGCCACCGTGCGGCGCCGGGTGCGTGGGCGGGGGTCGCTGCCGCCCGCCCCATACTGATCGGGCAAGCTGTGACGTCCCATGACGGTGGTGCCCCTCCCTGTCGGACCTTCTGCCGGTTTCCGGCCGCATGTCGGGCAAAGGGGGAGGTGCGCCCCGTACGGTGTCCGTCCCCCAACGGCCTGTCTCGCACGATCGTCGTAAGTTCTCACGATCTTCGTAAGTTCTTTCGAGGACCCTAGCGGGGCTTCGCGGGGGATGAGACGGGATTACTGAATTGGAGTCAGGTGTGCAGGCAGAGGCGGGTGCGGTGGCTGATTCTTTTCCGCCGGAGCGGTCCTCACGACGGATTCTCCGGGACGAGACCCTGCTCGTTCTGGGGCTTTCGCTCGGTGCGAGCGGTGTGTCCGCCCTGATCAGCTTTGTCGGATCGGTCACCAAACCGGGCGGCCTCAAGGACCAGGCGGCCACCCTCAACGCCTCGGCCGCGCCCGGCCGTCCCTGGCTCGATCTCGCCTGGCAGCTCTTCGGGATCGCCTCGTCGCTCGTCCCCGTCGCCCTCGTCGCGCACCTGCTGCTGCGCGAGGGCGGCAGCCTGCGCGTCCTCGGCTTCGACCGCACCAGGCCCTGGTTCGACCTGGCCCGCGGCGCGGCGATCGCGGCGGTGATCGGCAGCACCGGAATCGCCTTCTACCTGGCAGCACGCGGCCTCGGCTTCAACCTCACCGTCGTACCGGAGGCGTTGCCCGAGGTGTGGTGGAAGTACCCGGTCCTTGTGCTGTCCGCGCTGCAGAACGCGATCCTCGAAGAGGTCATCGTCGTCGGCTATCTGCTGCGCCGGCTCGGCCAGTTGGGCTGGACACCGGGGACGGCTCTGGTGGCCAGTTCCGTACTGCGCGGGTCGTACCACCTCTACCAGGGCATCGGCGGGTTCATCGGCAACATGGCGATGGGGGTGGTGTTCGTCTACCTCTACCGCCGATGGGGTCGGGTGGGTCCCCTGGTGGTGGCGCATTCGCTGCTCGACATCGGCGCGTTCGTCGGGTACGCGCTGCTGGCCGGGAAGGTGGGCTGGCTGCCGACAGCCTGAGGGGTCACACGAGCAGCTCGCCCTCGATCGTGGTGACCGCGCGGCCCGCCAGGAGTGTGCGGTCGCCACGCAGTTCGGTGCGGACGCGGCCGGAGCGCGGGGAGGCCTGGAGGCCGGTCAGCTCGGTGCGGCCGAGGCGCTCGGCCCAGAAGGGGGCCAGCGCGGTGTGGGCGCTGCCGGTGACCGGGTCCTCGTCGATGCCGACGTTCGGGAAGAAGCAGCGGGAGACGAAGTCGTAGCCCCGGGACGGGTCCTCGGCGCGGGTGGTCGCGATGATGCCCCGCTCGGAGAAGACGCCGAGGGCCTTGTGGTCGGGGTCGAGGGCGTGGACCGTCTTCTCGTCGGCGAGTTCGAGGACGAGGTCGCCGACGTTCGGACCGGTGTCGAACGCGGAGAGCGGCTTCGCGCCGAGCGCCTTCGCGACCCCGTACGGCACCTCGGTCCGGATGAGCGGCGCGGTGGGGAAGTCCAGGGTGATCGAACCGTCCTCGCCCGGCGTCGCGATGAGCACCCCGCTGCGGGTGGCGAACCGTACCGGGCCCTCGTGGGCGCCGGTCGTGTGCAGCACATGGGCGGTCGCCAGCGTGGCGTGGCCGCACATGTTCACCTCGGCGGCCGGCGTGAACCAGCGCAGCGCCCAGTCGGCGTCCCCGCCCGCGGGCAGGCGGTGCGCGAAGGCCGTCTCGGCGTGGTTGACCTCGACGGCCACGTTCTGGAGCCACTCGTCGTCCGGGAAGGAGTCGAGGAGGAGGACTCCGGCCGGGTTGCCGGCGAAGGGACGGTCGGTGAAGGCGTCGACGATTCGGATGCGCATGGGCTCGACGCTAGAGGGGAGTGGCAGGCCGGACCAAGGCCAATTCGGGACCACTGGCCTGATTTCGTCTTTGGGGTGGTGTCTGGACGTGTCGTACGGCTGTACGGCGGGCGCTGTCTGGACGTCCAGCTCCGGCGGTGCGACTGTCGTCAACGCGTCACCTACTCACGACAGTTCAGGAGGCCGCCATGTCCCAGCCGTCCGTTCTCCAAGCCCTGCTGGCCGGGTTGCGCGGCGGTGCGATCGAGGTCGTCGATCTCACGGCGCCGCTGTCCTCCGAGACACCGGTGATCCAGTTGCCGGAGCCGTTCGGGCAGACGCAGGTGTTCGAGCTGGAGGAGATCAGCCGGTACGACGACCGGGGGCCGGCCTGGTACTGGAACAACTTCCGTACGGGTGAGCACACCGGAACCCACTTCGACGCCCCCAACCACTGGGTCACCGGCAAGGACCTCGCCGACGTGGCCTCCGTGCCGGTGAGCCGGCTGATCGCGCCCGCGGTCGTGCTGGACTTCTCCGCCGCAGCGGCCAAGGACCCCGACTTCCTGGTCGAGGTGGACCACATCAAGGCGTGGGAGGCCGAGAACGGTCCGCTGCCCGACGGGGGCTGGCTGCTGCTGCGCACCGGGTGGGACGCCCGCTCGGACTCCCAGCGGGAGTTCCTGAACGCCGACGAGAACGGCCCCCACACCCCGGGTCTGTCACCGGAGTGCGCCCGCTGGGTCGCCGAGGAGTCGCCGGTGATCGGGCTCGGTACGGAGACGGTGGGCACCGACGCCGGGGCGGCCCATTCGTTCGACCCGGTCTTCCCCTGCCACTCGTACCTCATGGGCAACGACAAGTACGGGCTGACGCAGCTCCAGCACCTCGGCGAACTGCCGGCCACGGGTGCCGTGGTCGTCGCGGGCCCGTTGCCGATCGTGCGGGGCTCGGGGTCGCCGGCCCGGGTCATCGCGCTGGTGGAGCGGTCATGAAGGTCGCCGAGGCCGTCGGCAGGGCGCTGACCGCGGCCGGTGTGCATCAGGTGTTCGGCGTGGTCGGCTCCGGCAACTTCCACGTCACCAACGCCATGGTCGCGGCCGGCTCCCGCTTCGTCGCCGCCCGGCACGAGGGCGGAGCGGCCACCATGGCCGACGCCTACGCCCGCATGAGCGGCACGGTCCCGGCCCTCAGCGTGCACCAGGGACCCGGCCTGACCAACGCCCTCACCGGCATCGCCGAGGCCGCGAAGAGCCGCACGCCGCTGCTCGTCGTGGCCGCGGAGGCGACGCAGCCGACCTCCAACTTCTACGTCGACCAGGAGACGTTGGCGGAGGCGGTGGGCGCGGTCGCGGAACGGGTGACGTCCCCGCACTCCGCCGTCGAGCAGGCCTGCGGCGCCGTCCGACGTGCCCTGCACGAGCGCCGCACCGTCCTGCTCAACCTCCCGTTGGACGTGCAGGCACTGGACGTCCCCGACACCGCCGCGATCGCGGTCGTACCGCCACCGCAGCGGGCCGCCGTCGAGCCGTCGGCGTCCGAGGTGTCGGCCCTCGTGACCGCCCTCGCCCGGTCCCGCCGCCCGGTCTTCGTGGCCGGCCGGGGCGCACGGTCGCCGGAGGGCCGGGACGCCCTCCGCGCCCTGGCCGACCACCACGGCGCCGTCCTCGCGACGTCCGCAGTCGCGCACGGGCTGTTCCACGACGACCCCTGGTCGCTCGGCATCTCGGGAGGCTTCGCCACGCCCCTGGCCGCGGAACTGATCGAGGACGCCGATCTGATCGTGGGCTGGGGTTGCGGCCTCAACATGTGGACCATGCGGCACGGCCGGCTCATCGGCCCGGACGCGACCGTCGTCCAGGTCGACGACGACGCGTCCGCGCTCGGCGCGCACCGCGAGGTCCACCTCGGCGTCACGGGCGACGTCGCCGCGACGGCCTGGCGGGCGCTCGCCGTGGGTGGGGAACGGCGCGAGGGGTATCGCACCGCCGACATCGCGCGGGCCCTGCGCACCCGCGGGCGGTGGCGGGACGTGCCGTACGACGACGAGAGCACGCGGGACCGCATCGACCCACGCACCCTGAGCGCGGCCCTCGACGACATCCTTCCGGCGGAGCGGGTCGTCGGCGTCGACTCGGGCAACTTCATGGGCTACCCGAGCGCCTACCTTTCGGTGCCCGACGAGAACGGCTTCTGCTTCACCCAGGCCTTCCAGTCGATCGGCCTGGGCCTCGCCACGACGATCGGCGCGGCCCTGGCCCAGCCGGACCGCCTGCCCGTCGCTGCGCTCGGCGACGGCGGCGCGCTGATGGGGGTCGCCGAGCTGGACACCGTAAGACGACTCGGGCTGCCCATGGTCGTGATCGTCTACGACGACGAGTCCTACGGAGCCGAGGTCCACCACTTCGGCCCCGACGGCTTCCCCCTGGACACGGTCACCTTCCCACCGACAGACATCGCCGTCATAGCCCGAGGCCACGGCTTCGAGGCGGTGACGGTACGCGCCCGCGCCGACCTGAAGGGCGTGGAGGACTGGGTGACGGGACCACGCTCGGCCCCGCTGCTCGTGGATGCCAAGGTGGCGAAGGAGCACGGGGCTTGGTGGCTGGAGGAGGCGTTCCGGGGGCACTGAGTTCGCGGGGCGGGTGGCGGCGGGGGTGGGTGCCAGGATGGGCCGCATGTCTTCTGATCTTGAGCAGCCCGCCGCGTCCACGGGTCAGGCCGCGGCCAACGACTACGACAGCTTCGCCGAGGCCTACGCGGCCGAGACCGAGTCCAACCTCATCAACGGCTACTACACGCGGCCCGCGATCCTCGACCTGGTCGGTGATGTGGCCGGGCGGCGTGTTCTGGATGTCGGCTGTGGTGCCGGGGCGCTGATGGTGGCGCTGCGGGAGCGGGGTGCGTTCGTCACCGGTGTCGACTCCAGCGTGAGGATGCTGGAGCTGGCCAGGGAACGGCTCGGGGACGACACAGCGCTGCACGCTGCCGACCTGAGCCGCCCACTGCCGTTCGCCGATGGCGCCTTCGACGACGTCATCGCCTGTCTCGTGCTGCACTACCTGGAGGACTGGGCGGCGCCGCTCGCCGAGCTGCGGCGCGTGCTGGTGCCCGGCGGGCGGCTCGTCGCGGCCGTCAACCATCCGTTCGTCCGGAAGCTGGCCGACCCCGAGGCCGACTACTTCGCCACCCACGCCTGGTCCGAGGAGTACACCTTCGGTGGTCAGCGTGCCGTGTTGCGGCTCTGGCATCGGCCGTTGCATGCCATGACCGGGGCTTTCGGCGCGGCCGGTTTTCGGATCGTCGTCGTCAGTGAGCCGGCGCCGGCTCCGGGTGCTCGGGAGGTGTTTCCCGAGGTTGCCGGGATGGGGTCCGAGGCGTTCCTGTGTTTTCTGTTCTTCGTGCTGGAGGCCGTCTGACCGGGGGGAACCCCGGGCCCGTGGAGGAAGGAATCCTCGGGCCTTGCCATGCGAACTATTCCGATATATCGTTGACGCATCGCGACAGATCAACGATGGATGGAGTGATTGCGATGCGTTCCCATGGATTCGAACGTGGACACGGTGGACCCGGCCCCCGCGGCGGCCGAGGTGGTTTCGATGGACGACGTGGTGCCTTCGGCCCGTTCGGGCCGGGCGGCCCGGGTGGTCCCGGCTTCGGCGGACCCGGCTTCGGTCCGGGCCCCTGGGGCCCACGAGGGCGCGGCGGACCCCGGGGGAGGGCGCGCCGCGGCGACGTACGCGCGTCGATCCTCGCCCTGCTCAGGGACCGGCCCATGCACGGGTACGAGATGATCCAGGAGATCGCCGAGCGCAGCGGCGGGGCGTGGAAGCCCAGCCCCGGCTCGGTGTACCCCACCCTTCAGCTGCTGGAGGACGAGGGCCTCATCGCCAGCGAGAGCGAAGGCGGCAAGAAGCTGTTCTCGCTCACCGAGGCGGGCCGCACCACGGCCGAGGAGGGCCCCGACGCGCCTTGGGAGGAAGCCTCCCGCGGCGTGGACTTCGAGGCGTTGGGTGAGATCCGGCAGGCCGGCTTCGGTCTGATGGAGGCCTTCGGGCAGGTCTGGAAGACCGGCAACAAGGAGCAGCGCGAGAAGGCGGTCGGCGTCATCAACGAAGCCCGCAAGAAGCTGTACCTGATCCTCGCCGAAGAGGACTGACCGGCGGCCTCAGGGCCGGACATCGGCGCCCCGTGGATCGTTCCGCGGGGCGCCTTCCTGTGTTCCGGCGGTCAGGCCACCAGCCCCGCCAGCTTCCGCAGCGACTCGTTCAGCGCGGCCGTCGCCGAGTCCTTCAGCTTGCCCGCCATCAGGGACACCGCCGCGCCCGTGAACTCGCTGTCGATGCGGACCGTCGTGGCGTCGCCGTCCGGGACGAGCGTGTAGCGGTTGACCAGGCTCACCGCCATCGGCCCCTTGCCCTTGGTCGCGAACACCCGGGCCGGTTCCAACTCGTCGATGGTCCACTCGACCTCGGCCGGGAAGCCCATCAGCTTCATGTTCTCCTGGTACGTCCCGCCCACTTCGAGGCTCTTCGGACCGCCCTCGGGGAAACTGGTGTGGGTGGCGTTCCACTCGCCGTACGACGACCAGTCCGTGAGCCGGCCCCACACCTTCTCGGCCGGCGCCTCGATCCGTGCCTCCGCGCTGACTTCGGCCATGCGACCACCCCTTCGACTCCGGCTACGGTGTCGCGGAACGTAGCCGTAGGGCCCGCAATATTCAATGCTGATGAACCGTCAGGAAATGTGGAGACGCCTGGAGACGCCCGGAGTCGCCCAGAGGTGCCCAGATTCGGCTGCCGGACGGTCAGGCCACCAGCCGTATCACCGCCGCGTCGAACACGTCCCACGCCCGCGGGAACGCGCTCTCGTCGTGGCAGTGCCACGCCTCCCAGAACAGGTCGGCGAGCAGTGCGTCCTCCGGGGCGTACACCCGGTACACGTACTGCATCCCGTCCACGGCCGGCAGCGCCACCAGCCAGCACCTGCTCTCCATGTCCCTGTGGGACGAACGAGGGGGCACGGCGGTTGCGTACCGGGCGCGAATCAAGGCGGCGCGCGCCCCCGGCGGAAGAACGGCCTGATCTCATCCGCAAGGAGGAGATTCCGGTCGTCCGGTCCACTCTCCGTCGGACGCGAAGATGGTTCCCGCCGGGGATGACCCGGTCCGGCGGGACTGATGGGGTGAGGGATGTGCAACCCCGTATACCCCGGCAGTCGGTGAGCGAGCCGGGAGGTCATCGCGCGGACCACGATGCCCGGCTCGGCGAGGAGCTGGCAGCGGTGGTCTCCGGCGCGCGCCGGCGTGCGCTCAGGGACGGGGACCGGCAGATCGACACGGCCCATCTGCTGCACTCCCTCCTGGAGCACGACCCCGAGGTGCGGGCCGTGTTCGAGGGCGGACCGCAGCTCGCCCGCCTGCTCGCCTATCTCGTGCAGCGCAGCATCGGCTACGGGCTGCGCTGGCAAGGCAGCGTCGAGGACTCCGGGGCGGTGCCGGTGGTGACGGAGGCGGACGGCTTCTCGCCGCTCGCCGCGGGTGCGATGGAGTACGCCCACGAGCGCGCCGTCGGCCGAGGCGCGGGCCGGCCGAGCGGCGTCGACCTCCTCGCGGCGGTCGTCACCGACCCAGAGGCCCGCGCCGTCGAGGTACTGACCCGGGCCGGCATCGACGCGGAGGCGCTGCTGACCGGGCTCGAGGGCCGCGTACCCGGCAATCGCTAGCCGCCCGGACAGCCACGCACCGCACGGCCGCACGTCAGGCGGGTGGCGGGCTCGGGCAGGTCGCCGGACGGGACGGCCGCACGCCAGGCAGGCACCGGCCCGGACAAGCCATAAGCGGGAGAGTCACCGGCCCGGACAGCCGCACTCAGGACAGGCGCCGGACCAGCCAGTCGTCGCCCCGGACAGTCACACGCCAAACAGCCACCGCCCCAAACAGTCACCGCCCCAAACGTGTCGCCCCGGACAGCCACCGCCCCAAACAGCCACACGCCAGACACTCACCGGTCCCGACAGCCGCACGCCAAACCCCCACCGCCCGCAGCGCCCTACATCGTCCAGCCATCGAGACAGGTGTCAACGGGGGTGACGGTCATGTCATCGCCTGTCATCATGTGCCGGTGCAGACGATTGACAGCAGTGCCGGTCACCGTGGCCGAGGCGTCGGGCTCGGGCTCGCTCTCGCGTCGGCGGTCGCCTTCGGAGGTTCCGGTGTCGCGGCCAAGCCGCTGATCGAGGCGGGCCTCGACCCGCTCCACGTGGTGTGGCTCCGGGTCGCCGGCGCGGCCCTCGTGATGCTGCCGCTCGCCGTGCGGCACCGGGCGCTGCTGCGCCGCCGCCCCGCCTTGCTCGCCGGGTTCGGTCTGCTCGGCGTGGCCGGGGTGCAGGCGTTCTACTTCGCCTCGATCTCCCGGCTGCCGGTGGGGGTCGCGCTGCTCATCGAGTACCTCGCGCCCGCCCTGGTCCTCGGCTGGGTGCGGTTCGTGCAGCGGCGGCCCGTCACGCGTGCCGCCGCGGTCGGCGTGGTCCTCGCCGTCGGCGGCCTCGCCTGTGTCGTCGAGGTCTGGTCGGGGCTGAGCATCGACGCGGTCGGCCTGCTGCTCGCGCTGGGCGCGGCCTGCTGCCAGGTCGGCTACTTCGTCCTGTCCGACCAGGGCACCGACTCCGGCGCCGACACCCCCGACCCGCTCGGCGTCATCGCGTACGGCCTCCTCGTCGGCGCCGCCGTCCTCACCGTCGTCGCCCGGCCGTGGTCGATGGACTGGTCCGTGCTCGGTGGCACGGCGGACATGAACGGCACCTCCGTCGCGGCCGCCCTGCTGCTGTCCTGGATCGTGCTCATCGCCACGGTCGTCGCCTACGTGACCGGCGTGGTCTCCGTACGCCGGCTCTCCCCGCAGGTCGCCACGGTCGTCGCCTGTCTCGAAGCGGTCGTCGCGACCGTGCTGGCCTGGGTCCTGCTCGGCGAGCACCTGTCCGCCCCGCAGATCCTCGGCGGCGCGATCGTCCTGCTCGGCGCCTTCATCGCGCAGTCCTCGACCCCGGTCAAGCCGTCCCCGGAACCGGTGGCGAGCGGCGGGCCGGAAAGGCAGTTGTCCCGCCGCTCGACGGCTGCCTAGGCTGCCGATCATGCATACGCATCGCGTCATCGCACCGCCGGCCGCCTGAGGCGGGCCCTCCGGTCATCCCCGCCCTGCCGCACGCAGGGCGGCACGGTGCTGCCCGCAGACGAAGTCCACGGACCCCGCTGAGCCGGGTTCTTCGCTTCTCCATGTCTGCGGAGACGACAAGTGTCGAATGCTTCTGCTGTTTCTTCCGGCCTGCCCGTCGGGCGAGGCCTGCTCTATCTGATCATCGCCGGTGTCGCCTGGGGCACCGCGGGCGCGGTCGCCGCGCTGGCCTACGGGGTCAGCGATCTGGGGCCCGTCGCCCTGTCCTTCTGGCGCTGCGCCTCCGGGCTCGTCCTGCTGGCCGCCGTACGGCTGCTGCGCCCCCGGACCCGTACCGCCGCGCGCGGACCGCTCGGCCGCAAGATGTGGCGGGCAGGGGTCACCGGCCTCGGGCTCGCCGTGTTCCAGACCGGCTACTTCGCGGCCGTACGCTCCACCGGACTCGCCGTGGCCACGATCGTCACGCTCGGCGCGGGGCCCGTCCTCGTCGCGCTCGGCGCCCGGCTGGCGCTGGGGGAGCGGCTCGGGCGCGGTGGCACGGTCGCCGTCGCCGGGGCGCTCGCCGGGCTCGGGGTGCTGACCCTCGGGGGCGGGGGGTCCGCCGTACGGCCCTGGGGTGTGCTGTGCGGGCTGGCGTCGGCGGCCGGGGGGTCGGCGATGACGCTGCTGACCCGCCGCTGGGGTCGTGACGGCGGGGCGGACGCGGCCGCCACGTCCGTCGGGGTGTTCGCCGTCACCAGCGCGCTGCTGCTGCCGTTCGCGCTGGCAGAGGGCCTGGTCCCGCACACCGTCGAACCGGGCCTGCTGCTCTGGCTGTTGGCCTATCTCGCCGCCGTCCCCACGGCCCTCGCCTACGCCCTCTACTTCGCGGGCGCGGCAGCCGTACGGTCGGCGACGGTGTCCGTGATCATGCTGCTGGAGCCGGTCAGCGCGGCGGTGCTCGCCGTGGCCCTGCTCGGCGAGCACCTGACGGCGCCGACCCTCCTCGGCACCTTCCTGATGCTGGGGTCGGTCACGGGTCTCGCGGTGGCCGAGACCCGTGCCGTGCGGCGCGGCGAGCCCGTACCGGCGTAGGGGCTTCAGCCGACGCGGCGGCGCAGCATGTGCGCACGCGCCGCCGCGTCCCGCGGACCGGCCCGCTCCGCGAGGCGTACGGCGATCGAGTCCTGGACCTCCTCGGTCCGCCGGCCCCCGAACTTGAACTTGGCCCGTACGCCGGTGACTTCGAGCCGCACCCCGCGCAGGCCCGACAGCATCTGGTCGAACGGCACCTCGCCGACCGCCACTTCGGCCGTGCCGCCCTCCGGCTGGAAGTGGCCGACCTGCCGGTTGAGCAGGGCCGCCTTCTCGGTCGGGTCGTCCACCACATGGGCCCGGCACCGGAGTTGGACGGCGGCGTAGAAGCTGGTCGGCGTGCCGTGCTCGGCCGGGACGTCCGGTTCGGCCTGCCAGGGGCCGGGGACGTACACATAGTCGTCGACCACGCTCAGCACGACGTCGGGGTGCGCCGACAGCGCCGCCCACATCGGGTTGGGGCGGGCCAGATGCGTGAGGACCTCACCGCGCTCGGCGTCGTACACGAAGTGCAGCGGCTGGGCGTACGGCGGCTCGCCGTCCAGCCCGTTGACGACGAGCGTGCCGAAGTCCCGTACGGCGAGCCACTGTTGCCACTCCGCGTCGGCGTGCGGCGCGTCCCACGGGTGGATCAGCATCACAGGGTCGTGAGGTAGTCGGGGAGTCCGGTGCCGGGAGCCAGGTCAGGGTCGCCGACTGGGGTGTCGTAGCCCTTGCGCAGCGGGACGACGCCGGCCCAGTGGGGGAGGGCGAGGTCCTCCGGCTCGTCGTTCACCCCGCCGGTGCGCATCTTCGCGGAGACCTGGTCGAGGTCGAGGCGGATGACGGCGGTGGCGGCCAGCTCCTTCTTGTTGGCGGGCCGCGAGTCCTTGGACCGGCCCGCCACGACGTGGTCGACGAGCGCGTCCAGGGCGAGGCGCTTCTCCTCCGGGTCCGTCACGTCGTACGCGGTGCCGTGCACCACCACGGACCGGTAGTTGATCGAGTGGTGGAAGGCCGAGCGGGCCAGGATCAGCGCGTCGACGTGCGTGACCGTCAGGCACACCGGGAGACCGGGGTCGGCCTGGCCGGTCATCCGCAGCGGGCGCGAGCCGGTCGAGCCGTGCACGTAGAGGCGCTCGCCGACCCGGGCGAAGAGCGTCGGCAGCACGACCGGGGCGCCGTCGCGGACGAAGCCGAGGTGGCAGACGTAGGCCTCGTCGAGTATCGCGTGCACGACGTCCTTGTCGTACGAGGCACGGTCCGCGGAGCGGGTGGGCACCGTGCGGTCGGTCGCCGGGTAGGCGGCGGGCTGTGGTGTCGTCGGCTGCGTGGTCCCCTGCATGGCGGTCTCCATAGCGGTACGAGTGGCAATAGCAGTACGAGTTGCGACCGCTATTGCACTAGTGCATAATCTGCTTTGTGCTAGTAGGATATCGGATCGAAGGGCGTGGCGCAGCCGAGATCGCGGCGAGCGTCGAGCGCGCGGTGGGCGCCGGTGAGCTGGAGCCGGGGCAACTCCTGCCGCCCATGCGGGAGTTGGCGGGCGAGCTCGGGGTGAACCCGAACACGGTCGCGGCGGCCTATCGAGTCCTGCGTGAACGCGGGGTGATCGAGACCGCGGGGCGCCGGGGCAGCCGGGTGCGGCCCAAGCCGGCCACGACCGCGCGGGAGTCGATCCGGGTGGAGGTGCCGGAGGGCGTCCGGGACGTGGCGAGCGGCAACCCCGACCCGGAGCTGCTGCCCGCGCTGGCGGGAGCGTTCGCGGCGGCGGCCGGGCACAACGACCGGGAGCCCGTGATGTACGGGGAGGCGGCCGTGGACCCGGAGCTGGCCCGGCTCGCGCGTGCCGCGCTGGACGCCGACGGTGTCCCGGACGGGCCGCTCGCGGTGGCCTCCGGCTCGCTCGACGCGATCGAACGCGTCCTGGCGGCCCACCTCAAGCCGGGCGACACGGTCGCCGTCGAGGACCCGGGCTGGGGCAGCCTGCTCGATCTGATCCCGGCCGTCGGACTGCGCACGGCCCCGGTCGGCGTGGACGACGAGGGTCCGCTCCCGGAGGACGTCCGGCGGGCGCTGCGGTCGGGGGCACGCGCCCTGATCGTCACCGACCGGGCCCAGAACCCGACCGGCGCCGCGGTGACCGCCGCCCGCGCGCGTGCCCTGCGTGCGGTGCTGAGGGAACACCCGGACACCCTGCTCATCGAGGACGACCACGGCCACGGCATCGTCGACCTGCCCCTGCATGCCCTCGCCGGCACCACCCGCAGCTGGGCGTTCGTCCGCTCGGCCGCCAAGGCCTACGGCCCCGACCTGCGGCTCGCCGTCTTCACGGGCGACCCCGTCACGGTCGACCGGGTACGCGGGCGGCAGCGCCTCGGGCCCGGCTGGGTCAGCAGGATCACGCAGGGAGCGGTGGCCCGGCTGTGGGTCGAGGGCGCGATCGACCCGAAGGCGGTGGCGGCCGCGTACGCCGCCCGCCGGGACACCCTGATCGCGGAACTGGCGAAGCGCGGCGTCCCCGCGCACGGCCGCAGCGGCCTCAACGTCTGGATCCCGGTCCCCGACGAGACGGGCGCCGTGTCCCGCCTCCTCCACGCGGGCTGGGCGGTCGCCCCGGGGGCCCGCTTCCGGATGGACGCGGCCCCCGGCATCCGTGTCACGATCGCGAGGCTCGACGAGTCGGAGGCAGCACCTCTGGCCGAGGCGATCGCGGCGGCGGTGGGACCTGGGCGGGGGCGGGGGTACGTGTGACGCTGTCGGTCGGGCTGACGGGGTGGCTCGGCTTGTCGGTACGGTCGCGGGCGCGGCTGGCCTGGCTGGCGGGTGTGGGGATGCGTGTGACACCGGCGGGGGTATGGCTCGCCTAGTCGGCCGGGGCCGGGGCCGGGCTGTGCCTCGCCTTGTCGGTGACGTCGGAGGCGCGCCCCACCCGGTCGGCGGGTCGGGAGGGGCGGGTGGCGCTGTCGGCCGGGGTCGGGGTGCGAGTGGCGCTGTCGGCCTTCGGAGCCTGCTTCACCTGGGTCAACGCCGCCCCCGCCAGCACGATCACCGCCCCCACCGGCGTCGACCAGCTCAGTGACTCCCCGAGGATCGCGACGCCCGCTCCCGTGGCGATGACGGGGATGAAGTACGTGACCATCTGGGCGGTCGTAGGCCCGACTTCGGCGACCAGGCCGTACTGGATGAGAACGGCCAGCCCGGTGCCGAGTGCGCCCAGCGCGACGATCGCCAGCAGCGGCACGCCCGCGAAGTGCGTCGGGACAGACGTGAACAGCGGGGTCACGACCGCCAGTTGCAGCGTCGCCAGCAGCAACTGGGCGCCGGTCATGGAGAGATGGGAGTGGCCCGACCCGGCCAGTGTGCGGCGGACGTAGATCCAGCCGATCGGGTAGCTCAGCGAGGCGAGCAGCGCCATCGCCGTGCCCCCGGCGTCCAGGCCGTGGAAGCCCTGCCAGGCGCCCAGCACCGTCAGCACCCCGAGGAACCCGATCCCGAGCCCTGCCACCCGGACCCGCGTGGGCCGGTCCTCGGAGAGGGCGACCACGGACAGGGCCATGCCCCACAGCGGCGAGGTCGCGTTGCAGATGCCCGCCAGCGTGGACGGAATGGTCAGCTCCGAGTACGCGAAGAGCGAGAACGGCAGGGCGTTGAGCAGCAACGCCGCGACCGCCAGATGGCCCCAGATCCGGGCGCCCCGCGGCAACCGCTCCCGCTTCACCGCCATCGCGGCCGCCAGCACCAGCGTCCCGAACAGCAGCCGTCCGAAGGTGACCTGGAAGGGGGCGTACCCGTCCGTGCCCACCTTGATGAGCAGGAAGCTGAAACCCCAGATCAGCGCGAGGGCGGCGAAGCGCAGTCGCCAGTCGAGGGTGCGGGTCCGGGCGGGGGCGGCGGTGGTCATGGAGGCAACGATGACGCCCACAACCTCGTAGCACAAGCGAGATATTCGACGCGATATCTCGTAGCATTGCTTACATGTTGAACCTGGAGCGCCTGCGCACCCTCGACGCCCTCGCCCGGCACGGCTCGGTGAGCGGCGCCGCCGAGGGCCTGCACATCACGACGTCCGCCGTCTCGCAGCAGATGTCCAAGCTGGAGCGCGAGGTCGGCCAGCAGCTCCTCGCCAAGAACGGCCGCGGCGTGCGGCTCACGGACGCCGGCCGGCTGCTCGCCGAGCATGCGGCCCGCATCCTGTCGCAGGTCGAACTCGCCCAGTCCGACCTGGAGGCCCAACGCGGCCAGGTGGTGGGCGAGTTGCGCATCTCCGCGTTCCCCACGGCCGCGCGCGGGCTGTTCCCGGCCGCGCTCTCCGCCCTCGTCGCCGAGCACCCCGCCCTGCGGGTCCGCTCGTGCGAGCTGGAACCGGAGCTCGGCATCGCCGGCGTGGTCCGCGGCGACCTCGACCTCGCCGTGGTCCTGGACTGGTACAACAAGCCGATGCCGCTCCCGGACGGCCTGGTCAAGGCATCCGTCCTGGACGACCCGGCGGACGTGGCGATGCCGGTCGGCCATCGGCTCGCCGACCGCGACGAGGTGGACCTCGCCGAGTTCGCGGGGGACGAGTGGATCACCTGGGGGCAGGGCGAGTTCTGCCACGAATGGCTGATGTTCACCCTGCGCTCCAAGGGCATCGAGCCCATCGTCGGCCACCGCGCCGCCGAGACCCACACCCAACTCGGCCTCGTGGCAGCCGGGTTGGGCGTCTGTATCGCCCCGCTGCTGGGACGGCACCCGATGCCCGAAGGCGTCGTCACCGTCCCGCTCAAGCAGCGGGTCCGGCGCCATGTGTACGTCGTCTGGCGCGCGGACGCGGACCGCCGCCCGTCGATCAGGGCGGCGGTCGAGGCCCTCAGGGAAGCGGCGGCGAAACTGGGCTGAACTTCCCTACATCACTCGGCTGAACTTCCTCACATCGAGGCCAACTTGCGGAAGTCCCACGACACGATCTTGTCCGGCGTCAGCCGCACCCACGCGTGCCGTCCGTCGTGCGGCATCTCGTCGAGGCCGAAGTTCTTGCGGGCGAACAGCGTCTCGGGAACGTCGAGTTCGGCGTACAGATCCCCGACCCGGGGTGCTTCGCCCACGAACTCCACGGCACCCGACAGCTCCACGCCGCGCAGCTCGTCGTACTCCTCGCCCGTGTCGATCACGATCGCGACCCGCTGGTCACGGCGCAGATCGGTCCAACGCCTGCTCTTCACCACCGAGTACAGCCACAACGAGGTGCCGTCCCAGGCGAACCAGAGCGTGCTCACATGCGGAGCGCCGTCCTTGGACACGGTGGCGACCCGGCAGGTGCGCTGGCTGGTCAGGAACTCGTCCAGCTCGCCCGGCGTCATCATGATCTTCCGGCCCCGACGCTGAGTGACGGTCATCCGCCCCCTCTTTCTCCTGCTCGGAATCTGACAGTGCGTCAGAAAACAATGCGGTGTCTTCCTTCAACACGCAATGGTGGTTACGCTCGCCCGCCCACACCGTTGGCGACAAGGGGGCAGAACGTGCCGTCGCACGAGCAGTTGAGCGAACTCCTCGACCCGGCCACCACCGTGCTGCTCACGGTCGAGTGCCAGCAGGGCGTCGTCGGCCCGGACAGCGCGCTCCCCGAACTCGCCAAGGAGGCACGGTCGTCGGGGACTCTCGCCAACGTGGCCCGACTGGTCGCGGCCGCCCACGACAGTGGTGTCCAGGTCGTCCACGCGATCGCCGAACGCCGCCCCGACGGCCGCGGCGCCAACCGCAACGCCCGCCTCTTCCGGGCCGCCGAACGGCTCCCCGTCCAGCAGCTGTCCGGCACCAGCGCGGTCCGGGTGGCGGCCCCGATCGAGGTCTCCGAGGAGGACTTCGTCGTACGACGGCTGCACGGGCTGTCGCCGATCCAGGGCACGGACGTCGATCCGCTGCTGCGCAACCTGGGCTGCCGCACCCTCGTCGTCACCGGCGTCTCCGCCAACGTGGCGATCCCCAACGCGGTGTTCGACGCGGTCAACCGCGGCTACACCGCCGTCGTGCCCACGGACGCCATCGCCGGGGTGCCCTCCGACTACACCCCGGCGATGATCCGCAACACCCTCGCCCTGGTCGCCACGCTCACGACGACGGCCGACATGCTGGCCTGCCTCAGCCGCCGAAAGCGTGCATGACCCTCACGCGAGGGTGATCGAGTCCCCGCTCACGGTGATCTTCTCCTCCGGCAGCGGCTGGGTGGCGGGACCCTTCTTCACGCTGCCGTCGGTCACCGAGAACTCGCTCTTGTGGCACGGGCAGGTGATGACCCCGTTGGCGATCCCGGTCACCGCGCAGCCCTGATGCGTGCACTTGGACGAGAACGCCTTGTACGTGCCCGCGGTCGGCTGGGTCACCACCACACCCTCGTCCGCGAAGATCTTGCCGCCGCCCTCCGGGATCTCCGAGGTCTTCCCCAGCGCGGTCCCGGCCGCGGCGGTCGACCCCTCGTCGTCCGAGCCGCACGCGTTCAGCGTGATGGCGAGCCCTGCCGCCCCCACCGCCGCCACGACCGTACGGCGGCTCGGTGCCGAAGCGGGATGAAGCGATTCGCTGGCCATGCTGAGTCCCTTCCGCGGATACCTCGTGAACTGCCCTGAGGTACGGGCCCGGAGTGCGGGTTGTTCAGAGCAGCCCCAGTAACCTGGGGCGATGCTCAAGGAAGCCATCGCGACCCGCTACATCACGCCCCTGCGTGAGGGCGGCTCACTGCCGGGACTCGTCGAGGCCGACGACCTCGGGACGTACGTCATGAAGTTCACCGGCGCCGGACAGGGCCGCAAGACGCTGGTCGCCGAGGTGGTCTGCGGTGAGCTGGCGCGGCGGCTCGGGTTCCGGGTGCCGCGGCTCGTGACGCTCGACCTGGACCCGGTGCTCGGCCTCGGCGAGCCCGAGCAGCAGGTGCAGGACTTGCTGCGGGCCAGCGGCGGCACCAACCTCGGGATGGACTTCCTCTCCGGCGCGCTCGGCTTCGACCCGCTCGCCTTCGAGGTGGACGCGGCTGAGGCCGGGCGGATCGTCTGGTTCGACGCACTGATCAACAACGTCGACCGGTCCTGGCGCAACCCCAACCTGCTGATGTGGCACGGCGAACTGTGGCTCATCGACCACGGCGCCACCATGATCTGGCACCACAACTGGCCCGGCGCCGAGGCCTCCGCGGCCCGCCCCTACGACGCCGCCGACCACGCCCTCGCCCGCTTCGCCCCCGACCTCGCGAGCGCCGCCGCGGAGCTGGCCCCGCGCGTCACCGAGGACCTCCTCGCCGAGGTCACCGCCGAGATCCCGGACGCGTGGCTGGCCGACGAACCCGGCTTCGACACCCCGGACGACCTGCGCCGGGCCTACGCCCGGCCCCTGCTGGCCCGGGCCGCCGTCATCCACGACCGCATCCAGGGGATCAAATGAGCGAGCGCCACATCCACATGGCCGGCAGCGTGGTCGAGCGCCACATCATCAAGGGTGGCGAGGGCAACGACCGGGACGTCTTCGAGTACGTCCTGCTGCGCGTCGTCCCGCGCGTGGAACGCGGCGAGTGCATCAACGCCGGGGTGCTCGTCTACTGCCGCGCGAAGGGGTACGTCGGAGCCCGCACCCACCTCGACGAGGCCCGGCTGCGCGCCCTCGACCCGAGCGCCGACGTGGCCGGCATCAGGGCGGCACTGAGCGCAGTCGAGCGGGTCTGCGGTGGCGGGGACAGCGCCGGTCAGGCCGCCTCCGACGACGCCGGACGGCGCTTCCGCTGGCTGATCGCGCCCCGCTCCACCGTCGTCCAGCCGGGTCCCGTGCACACCGGGCTCACGCTCGATCCGGCGGCCGAGACCGAGCGGTTGCTGGACCTCCTGGTCAGGTAATGGATCACACCCGGGCCGCGTGGCGTTGACACCGGGTGCCAGGCCTTCTAGCGTCACGTCTGCCGAAGGTACTAAGCGGTCGCTCACCGACCGGGCCGCACATTCTTCAAGGGCGAGGAGAAGCAGCAATGTCCACCACTGAGCAGCGGGTAGCGATCGTCACCGGTGCCGCGCGCGGCATCGGCGCGGCCACCGCCGTACGACTGGCCGCCGAGGGCCGCGCGGTCGCCGTGATCGACCTCGACGAGGCCGCCTGCAAGGACACCGTCGAGAAGATCACCGCAGCCGGCGGCAAGGCGATCGCGGTCGGCGCGGACGTCTCCGACGAGGCGCAGGTCGAGGCCGCGGTCGCGCGGGTCGTCGAGGAGCTGGGCGCGCCGACCATCCTCGTCAACAACGCGGGCGTGCTCCGCGACAACCTGCTGTTCAAGATGAGCGCCTCGGACTGGGACACCGTCCTCAACGTGCACCTGCGCGGCTCCTTCCTGATGACGAAGTACGTCCAGAAGCACATGGTCGACGCCGGCTTCGGCCGCGTGGTCAACCTGTCCTCGTCCTCCGCGCTCGGCAACCGCGGCCAGGCCAACTACTCCGCCGCCAAGGCCGGTCTGCAGGGCTTCACCAAGACCCTCGCCATCGAGCTCGGCAAGTTCGGCATCACCGCCAACGCCGTCGCCCCCGGCTTCATCGCCACCGACATGACCGCGGCCACCGCCGCCCGCGTCGGCATGGGCTTCGAGGAGTTCAAGGCCGCCGCCGCCACCCAGATCCCGGTGGCCCGCGTCGGCGAGCCCGACGACATCGCCAACGCCATCGCCTTCTTCACCAACGAGGCCGCCGGCTTCGTCTCCGGCCAGGTGCTGTACGTGGCCGGCGGACCGCTCGACTAGGGGAACAGGAACATGACTTCGGTGGAACTCCCCGAACTCTCCGGCAAGGTCGCCCTCGTCACGGGCGCCAGCCGCGGCATCGGCTACGGCGTCGCCGAGGCGCTCGTCGCCCGCGGTGACCGGGTCGTCATCACCGGCCGCAACGAGGACGCCCTCAAGGAGGCCGTCGAGCAGCTCGGCGCCGACCGCGTCATCGGCGTCGCCGGCAAGGCCCACGACGAGGCCCACCAGGCCGTCGCCGTCGAGCGCGCCATGGAGGCCTTCGGCCGCGTCGACTTCCTGGTCAACAACGCCGGCACCAACCCGGTGTTCGGCCCGATCGCCGACCTCGACCTGAACGTGGCCCGCAAGGTGTTCGAGACCAACGTGATCTCGGCGCTCGGCTTCGCGCAGAAGACCTGGCACGCCTGGCAGAAGGACAACGGCGGCGCGATCGTCAACATCGCCTCCGTCGCGGGCATCGCGCCCTCGCCCTTCATCGCCGCCTACGGCGTCAGCAAGGCCGCGATGATCAACCTGACCCAGCAGCTCGCCCACGAGTTCGCGCCCAAGGTGCGGGTCAACGCGATCGCCCCGGCCGTCGTGAAGACCAAGTTCGCCCAGGCCCTGTACGAGGGCCGGGAGGAGGAGGCCGCGGCCTCCTACCCGCTCGCCCGGCTCGGCGTGCCCTCCGACATCGGCGGCGCCGCGGAGTTCCTCACCTCCGAGCAGTCCGCCTGGATCACCGGCCAGACCCTCGTCGTCGACGGCGGCATCTTCCTCAACGCCGGCGTCGGCTGACCCACGACGTACGACCGGCACGGGCGCCGCTCGACAGAAACGGCGCCCGTGTCGACGTACAAACAACCCACACGGGGACGTACAACAACCGCACAGACTCCTGACAGCGTTGCCGCGATCTCAGCGGTCGAGAACCAGCCGGAAGACCCGGTTCGGCTCGCCCGAGGCTGCGGTATGGTCTGCCAACCCTTGGCATGGCAGATCGAGGAGCGTGCGCGTGTTCAACCGGAACCGAGGCCTTCGTCGGATGGCGGCCTTCGCGTCCATATCGTCGCTGGTGGCCGGGTGCGGTGTCCTGTCGTCGGACTCCTCCGACGACCAGGGGCCGATCGTCGTCGGGACCACCAGCGCCCCCAGCACCCTGGACCCCGCCGCCTCCTGGGACAGCTCCTGGGAGCTGTTCCGCAACATCTACCAGACCCTCCTCAGCTATCCCTCCGGCGCCACCACGCCCCAGCCCGACGCCGCCGAGAGCTGCAAGTTCACCGACAACGCGAACCGCGTCTACAGCTGCAAGCTGCGCGAGGGCCTGAAGTTCTCCAACGGCGACACGCTCGACGCCAAGGCCGTCAAGCACTCCATCGACCGGATCGGGAAGATCAACGTCAACGGTGGCCCCGCCGGTCTCCTCGGCAGCCTCGAACGCGTCCAGGCGCTCGGCGAGCGCGAGGTCGTCTTCCACCTCAACAAGCCCGACGCGACCTTCCCGTTCGTCCTCGCCACCCCCGCCATGTCGATCGTCGACCCCGACGAGTACCCGGCCGACGCGCTGCGCAAGGGCGACAGCATCGTCGGCTCCGGGCCGTACACCCTCAAGTCGTACAGCGAGGACAAGGCCGAACTCGTCAAGTACGGCGACTACGACGGGTACGCCGAGCGCAAGAACGACGCGGTGACCATCCGCTACTTCAAGGAATCCGCGCCCATGGTGCAGGGCCTGAAGGACGGCTCCCTCGACGTCGCCTTCCGCGGACTGGGCGCCGACGACGTCGTCAGCCTGGACAAGGAGCAGAACGACACCGACCTCCAGCTCTTCGACGGCTCCGGCACCGAGATCAGCTACCTGGTGTTCAACCCGAAGGACCCCTGGGCCGGCAAGCTCGCCGTCCGCAAGGCCGTCGCCCAGATCGTCGACCGCGGGGCGATCGCGCACAAGGTCTACAAGGACACCGTCGAGCCGCTGTACTCGATGGTCCCGAAGGGCCTCACCGGCCACACCACCGGCTTCTTCGACGACTACGGCAACCCCAGCGTCGCCAAGGCCAAGAAGATCCTCCAGGACGCCGGCATCACCCAGACCGTCCCGCTCACCCTCTGGTACACCACCGACCGCTACGGCTCCGCCACCAAGGCCGAGTTCGAGGAGCTGAAGAGCCAGCTGGAGGACTCCGGCCTCTTCGAGATCACCCTCAAGAGCCGCCCCTGGAAGACCTACGTCACCGGCTACCAGAACGGCGAGTACCCCGTGTTCGGGCGCGGCTGGTTCCCCGACTTCCCGGACGCCGACAACTTCATCTCTCCCTTCGTCGGCGACAAGAACGCCCTCGGCACGCCCTACCCGCAGCCCGAGATCACCGGCACCCTGCTGCCGCGCTCGCGCCGCCAGAGCGACCGCGCCAACGTGGTCAAGGACTTCGAGGAGGCCCAGCAGATCATCACCGACGACGCCCGGCTGCTGCCGCTGTGGCAGGGCCGGCAGTACGTCGCCGCGAACGACGACATCTCCGGCGGCGAGACGGCCCTGGACCCGTCGACGATCATGATGATGGGCGAGCTGTACCGCAAGACGAGCTGGTGAGTGGGGGCTTTGAGGGTGTGCGGTCCGTTGTCAGTGGTCGCCTGTAGGTTCTGAGCACTGAAGTGACCGCACGACATAAGGACGTTGACGTGACCGACATCGCCATGCTGCCCGAGTCCTGGCGCGGGGTCCTGGGCGACGAGCTCCAGCAGCCCTACTTCAAGGAGCTGACCGAGTTCGTCGAGGAGGAGCGGGCGAAGGGTCCCGTCTTTCCGCCGCGCGAGGAGGTCTTCGCCGCGCTCGACGCGACGCCGTACGACCAGGTGAAGGTCCTGATCCTCGGTCAGGACCCGTACCACGGCGAGGGCCAGGGCCACGGCCTGTGCTTCTCGGTCCGTCCCGGTGTGAAGACCCCGCCCTCCCTGCGGAACATCTACAAGGAGATGAAGGAGGAGCTGGGCACCCCGATCCCGGACAACGGCTATCTGCTGCCGTGGGCCCAGCAGGGCGTCCTGCTGCTCAACGCGGTGCTCACCGTCCGCTCCGGTGAGGCCAACTCGCACAAGGGCAAGGGCTGGGAGAAGTTCACCGACGCGGTCATCCGCGCGGTGGCCGACCGGCCCGACCCGGCGGTCTTCGTCCTCTGGGGCAACTACGCCCAGAAGAAGCTCCCGCTGATCGACGAGACCCGGCACGTGGTCGTGAAGGGCGCCCACCCCTCGCCCCTGTCGGCGAAGAAGTTCTTCGGCTCCCGCCCCTTCACCCAGATCAACGCGGCGGTGGCGCTCCAGGGCCACGAGCCGATCGACTGGACGATCCCCAACCTGGGCTGACCTGCTCCCGGGGCCGATCCACCGGGTCGGCCCCGCCTCGCCGTGATTGTCAGTGCTCCCGATTAGCGTCGGGCGGGACAGGACGGCCCGAGGGTGTGGAGGACGCGGTGGCGGAGCGACAGGAGCAGGCGGCGCCGGATGCCGTGATGACGCGGATCGGGCAGGTCGTCATGTTGCATCACGCGGGGGACCGTGAGGAGGCCCGGCACCGCTTCCTGGACCTGTGGGCGGAGATCGGCGAGGACGGCGACCCGCTGCACCGCTGCACCCTCGCCCACTACATGGCTGACGCCCAGGACGACCCCTCGGACGAACTGGCCTGGGATTTGCGGGCGTTGACGGCCGCCGAGGAACTCACCGACGACCGCCTCGCCGAGCACGAGAGCACGCTGGCGGTGCGCGCCCTGTATCCCTCGCTGCATCTCAATCTGGCCGCCGACTACGTGAAACTCGACCGCTCCGACGCCGCCCGCACCCACCTCCGCCGGGCGCGCGGAGCAGCGGACGCCCTCGCCGACGACAGCTACGGCGACGGGGTGCGCGCCGCGATCAGCCGACTGGAGCTGCGGCTGGGGGAGGGGTCGCCGGGGGAGGGCGGATGGGCGCCGCCGAGACAGCGCCCGTGAGCCTGCGGAGGGCCTAAGGGCCTGTCCGGCGGATCATGTCGCGGACGCGGGGCGAGGCGTCGCGGCTCTTCTGCGGTCTGATCCGCCGGACAGGCCCTAACGCCCGTACGTCTGCTCGCAGATCCTCGCCTCCGGGCTGTCCTTGCGCCAGCCGCCGTACCGCTTGCCGAGGCCGCAGACATCCGGGTTCTTCGGCACCGCCGTCGCCACGTCGGGGATCTCGACGTGCGGATGCGGCGGCCGGCGGGTCTCGGGATGCGCCGGGTGGGCGGGGTGCTCGGGGTGTGCGCGCGGTGGCTGCTGCCGCGGTGCCTGCTCCTGCGTGGGCGACGGCGGCGCCGCCCGGTGCGTGGCGGGCGCCCCGGGTTTCGCCTCGCGGGACGGGCCGATGAGCTCCAGGGCCTCCCGCGCCGGCGCCTGCACGATCTGCGGCTCGGCCTGACCGTCCGGTCGGGGCGCCGCCGGCAGGGAGGGCGCCGCCGGTGGGCCCGGGGCGACCGGTCGCTGGACCGTCACACAGCCGGAGAGGGCCGAGACAGCCACGGTGACCAGGAGCGTTGCGGTGGTCGTCGTTCGATGCACCTGCGTCACTCTGCTGCTTACCGCCGGGTTCGGGACAGCGGACAAGCGCAGGTTGCCCCGCACGGGTGATCTCCGGCCCCGTACGGAGGGCGCGGCACCGCCAGGGGTGACGGCGACGCGGGGCCGCCGACGCGCGGGTTCACGCCCCCAGCATGCCGTCCAGCAACTCCCGCAGTCCCGCCCGTACTTCGTCCAGGCTCGGCACCTGCGTCCCGAACGCCCCGGCCACGCAGGAGAACATCAGCCCGTCCGCCCACGCCACCAGGGACAGCACATGCCGGGCCGGCTCGGTCGAGCCCAGCGCCGTGACGAGGACGCTCAGCTGGTCGCGGAAGCGGGCCCCGGTCGCGTCGAAGTAGGCGCGCAGCTCGGGGCGGCGGGTGGCCTCCAGGGCCAGTTCGTAGCGGGCCAGCGTCAGTTCGCGGTTGCGGGTCAGGGCGCGGTGGGTCGCCAGGGCCAAGGCGTCCACCATCGCGGGCAGACCGCTGTCGGGGGCCGGCATCTCGTGCAGGCCCAGCACCTTCGCCTCGCGGTCGGCGAGCCGTCGTACCGCCAGCTCCAGCAAGGCCTGGCGGGTGCGGGCGACATTGGAGGTGGACCCCGGCGGCAGCTCCGCCGCCTCGTCGACGGCCCGGTGGGTGAGACCGCGCATGCCCCGCTCGGCGAGCAGCGCGAGGGCGGCGTCGGCGACGCGGTCGCCGCGGGAGGCGCCCGTGGCGGCGGCGGTCGATGTGCGTACGGCCATGGGCCTCAACCTACCCGTCGCACTACGCCTGTAGTAATCCGCACTACAGGCGTAGTAATCTCGACATCGTTCGTCACTACACCTGTAGTGACGAGGTGGCCGGATACCCCTGCCCCAGGAGGAGCCATGGCACAGCCCAAGAACGTCGTCGTCATCGGAGGCGGCATCGGTGGCCTGGCCGCGGCCGCCGCCCTGCGGCTGAGCGGCCACCGGGTCACCGTCCTGGAACGGGCCCGCTCCCTCGAACCCGTCGGCGCCGCCATCTCCCTCGCGCCCAACGCGCTGCGCGCCCTGGACGTCCTCGGCATCGGCGACGAGATCCGTGACCTGGCCGCCTGGCAGGGCGACGGCGGACTGCGCACACCCCGCGGCCGCTGGCTCTCCCGCACCAGCGCCGCCGCCGCGGCCGAGCGCTTCGGCGGCCCCCTCGTCCTGCTGCACCGCGCCACCCTCGTCACCAGCCTCGCCGCCCTGCTCCCGCCCGACGCCGTCCGCACCGCCGCCGCGTCGACCCTCCTCGACCCCGGCGACGCCCACCGCCCGGCCCGCGTCCGGACGCCCGACGGCGAGCTGGAGGCCGACCTGGTCGTCGCCGCCGACGGCGTCCGCTCCGCCGTACGGCACGCGCTCTTCCCCGACCACCCCGGAGCCGTCTACTCCGGCTTCACCACCTGGCGCGTGGTGATCCCCGTCCCCGGCGTGGAGTTCGCCTCCCACGAGACCTGGGGCCGCGGCCGCATCTGGGGCACCCACCCGCTCAAGGACGGCCGGGTCTACGCCTACGCCGCCGCCATGACCCCGGCGGGACAGCACGCCCCCGACGACGAGCGGGCCGAACTGTTGCGCCGGTACGGCGACTGGCACGACCCGATCCCCGCCGTGCTCGCCGCCGCCCGCCCCGAGGACGTCCTGCGCCACGACGTCCACCACCTCGCCGACCCGCTGCCCGCCTTCCACCGCGGCCGCGTCGCCCTCCTCGGCGACGCCGCCCACGCCATGCCGCCGACCCTCGGCCAGGGCGGCAACCAGGCCCTGGAGGACGCGGTGGTCCTCGCCCACCACTGCGACGACCTCCCCGCCTACACCGCCGCCCGCCTGCCCCGTACGACGTCCATCGCCCGCCAGGCCGTCCGGATCAGCCGCCTGAACATGACCGGCAACCGCGCCCTGATGGCCGTACGCGACACGGCGATCGCCGCGCTGTCACAGGTCGGGCCGGCCCTCCTCCTGCGAGGTTTCGACGGCATCGCCGACTGGCGGCCGCCGCGGTCGCCGTATGCTGCCGTCGTGTCAGGCACGGGCGAGCGTTAGGGAGACCCACCAGTGAAGGTCGGCTGCATCGGACTCGGCGACATCGCCCAGAAGGCCTACCTGCCGGTGCTCGGCGGCCTCCCCGGCGTCGAACTCCACCTCCAGACCCGGACGCCCGCCACCCTCGCCCGGGTCGCCGACGGCCTGCGCCTTCCGGAGGCACAGCGGCACCAGGACCTCGACGCGCTGCTCGCCGCGGGACTCGACGCGGCCTTCGTGCACGCGCCGACCGTCGTGCACCCCGACATCGTGACGCGGCTGCTGGAGGCGGGCGTACCGACGTACGTCGACAAGCCGCTGGCCTACGAGCTGGCCGACTCCGAGCGGCTGGTGGCGCTCGCGGAGGAGCGCGGGGTGTCGCTGGCGGTCGGCTTCAACCGGCGGTTCGCGCCCGGGTACGCGCAGTGCGCCGACCACCCGCGCGAGCTGATCCTCATGCAGAAGAACCGGATCGGGCTGCCCGAGGAACCGCGCGCGATGATCCTCGACGACTTCATCCACGTCGTCGACACCCTGCGCTTCCTCGCCCCGGGCCCGGTCGACGACGTGACCGTGCGCGCCCGCGTCCAGGACGGACTGCTGCACCACGTCGTCCTCCAGCTCGCCGGGGACGGCTTCACCGCGCTCGGCGTGATGAACCGGCTCAGCGGTTCGGCCGAGGAGATCCTGGAGGTCTCCGGGCAGGACACCAAGCGTCAGATCGTCAACCTTGCCGAGGTGATCGACCACAAGGGCCAGCCGACCGTGCGCCGGCGCGGCGACTGGGTGCCGGTGGCCCGGCAGCGCGGCATCGAACAGGCGGTGCTCGCCTTCCTCGACGCGGTGCGCGCGGGCAAGGTGCTCAGCGCCCGGGACGCGCTGGCGACCCATGAGCTGTGCGAGCGGGTGGTACGCGCGGTGCGGGAGCGGGCCGCCTGAGCCGTACGGCCTTCAGCCCCTGTACGACGCACCAGGCGGCCAGGATCAGCAGCGCCGCGTGCGTCGGCCAGTCGCCGTAGCGGACGTACGGGGTGACACCGGTGGCCAGCGGGACCTCGTAGACCGCGGAGGTGCTCGCGTCGGTGGGGAGCCAGGAGCCGACGCGCTGTCCCTCGGGGCCGTACACCGCCGACACCCCGGTGAGCGTCGCGTGCACCATCGGGCGGCCCGTCTCGGCGGCGCGCAGGGCGGCCAGCGAGGCGTGCTGCGCGGGCGCCCAGCTGTCCTGGAACGTCGACGTCGACGACTGGGCGATCAGCACCTCGGCGCCGGACTCGGCGAGATGGCGGCTCATGTCGGGGAACGCGGACTCGAAGCAGACCATCGGGCCGACCCTCAGCCCGTGCCCGACGTCCATGACGACCTGCTCGCTGCCACGCCGCCGGTCCTCGCCCGCGGCCTTGCCGACCGAGGTCGCCCAGCCGAGCAGGGAGCGGGCCGGGATGTACTCGCCGAACGGCACGAGCCGCATCTTGTCGTAGCGGTCGCCGGTGAGCCCGTCCGGGCCGACCAGCACCGAACTCTTGTAGATGCCGGGCTTGTCCGAGCGGCGGGCGTCCACGTTGACGAGGATGTCGGCGCCGGTCTCCCGGGAGAGCGTCGCGAGCCGTCCGGCCAGGTCAGGCCGGTCGCCGAGGTCGAAGCCGACGCTGCTCTCGCCCCACACGACCAGGTCGACGTCCTGCCCGGCGAGTTCCCGGGTCAGCCGCTCCTCGCGGGCGAAACGCTTGTCACCGCTGCCGAGACCGTCGATCACACCCGGCTGCACGACCGCGATCCGGACCCGCCCGTCCGCGTCGGGGCGCGGTGACCACATCCAGGACGCGGAGGTGACGGCGGCGGTGGCGACGAGCGCGGCGAGGGCCGGGACGCGGGAGCGCGGGACGACGACCAGCACGGCGAACGCGACGTTCACGGCCACGATCAGGAAGCTGATCAGCCACACCCCGCCCACCGAGGCCAGCCGCAGCGCGGGTTCCACCTGCCACTGACTGGAGCCGAGCACGCCCCACGGTCCGCCGAGCCCCTGCCAGGACCGGACGAGCTCCACCAGCAGCCATCCCGACGGCAGCACGAAGAAGGCGCCGACGATCCGCCGGCCGGGACCGGTGAGGAAGTGCCGGACCAGCCATCCCCAGGGCGCCCACAACCCGCCGAGCAGGGCCGCGATGACGAGCGTGAAGACATGGAGGCTCGGCAGCAGCCAGTGGTGCATCGCCAGCATGAAACCGAAGCCGCCCGCCCAGCCGTCGTACGCCGCCCGCTTCCCGGTCGGCGCGGAGCGGGCCAGCAGCATCCAGGGGACCAGGGCGACGTAGGCGAACCACCACAGCGACGGCGCCGGGAACGCAAGCACGGGCAGCGCGCCGGCCAGGGCGGCGACCACGGATCTCCGCCACGGGGTGGTGAGCCAGTGGCCGAGCGTCTTCATGCGGCGCCTCCCTACCCCGTGCGTCCCTCCAGTGTGCTCGGTACGGACGCCCCGGGGACAGAGGGCATCGGCTCAGTTGATCACGGGCGCGGGCCGGGGACCGGGAAGACGCCGCCACTTCTCCTGCACGACCACCTCGCGCAGCCGCCAGCCGTCGTACGTGCGCAGCAGCCCGAAGGCGTACCGGCCGCCGCACACGAAGTCGGGCGCGGAAGGGCCCTCGGCGCCATCGCCGTCCTGCACGAAGCGCATCGGGTTGACGTAGTCCGCCTGGACGCGGGCCGTGTCGCCGGTGTCGTGGTCCAGCGTGCCGAAGGTGATGCGCCGGTTGACGATCAGATGCTGCCGCATGGAGAAGAGGCTCAGGCTCTCCGCGAGCCAGGCGGCGACCTGCCCCGCGTCGCCCTCGACCCCGCCCGCGGACCGGTAGTCCGCCCGGCCGTCCGGGGCGAACAGGCGCCGGTACGCCGCCCAGTCGCCGTCGTCCACGGCCACGGCGTAGTCGGTGATGAGTTCGTCGACGGCCAGCCGGTCCATCACGGTGGCGAGCTCCACACGCTGCGTCATGGGCCGAGTGTTGGGCATGGGACGGGCCGGGCCAAGGGGTGTGCGTCGACAATCGAGCGATGGGGGCTCCAATCGGGCGGCACGGGGCTCCAATCGGGTGGCGGAGGGCTTCAGTTGGGTGGCGGGGCTTTCAATCGGGTGGCGGGGGGGGCTTGAGTTGGCTGGCGGGGCTTCAATCGGGTGGCGGCGGACTTCAGTTGGGTGGCGGGGCTGCGGTCGGGTGCGGGGGCACTTCGGTTGGGTGCGGGGCCGCCTCGGTCGGGTGGCGGAGGGCTCTAGTTAGGCGGCGGGGACTCCAATCGGCGGCGGGGGGGCTTCAGTTGGGGCGGCGCGGGGCGTTCATGCGGTTGCGCGGTCCTGATCGTGGAGCCGGGTCTTCGAGGGCGTCGGTGCCCCAGGCGCTCGACGCCGACCAGAACCGGTGCTCCGCGGCGTGGGCCGCCATCCGGGCGTTGCGCGCCTGGGCCGCCGGGCCGTCCGGGAGATGGAACTCCTCGCCGGCGCTCGCGGAGCGGGCCTGCATCCCGGTGGCGGCCGCGAGCCGCCGTCGTACGTACCGGTCGAGCGCTTCGGGTACGTCGTCCGGGGCCGCGTCGGTGAGGCAGTCGCCGAGCACGGCCGCGTCGAGGATGGCCTGCGCCGCACCCTGCGCCTGGAACGGCACCATCGCGTGCGCGCTGTCGCCCAGCAGGGTCACCCGCCCGATATGCCAACGGGGGAGCGGGGCGCGGGTGTAGATGCCCCAGCGGTACATCTGGCCGGCACGCGTGAGGACTTGGACCACGCGGTCCTCCCACCCCTCGAACGCCCGCAGTGGTTCCCCCGGTTCGGCCCGCTCGGTCCACGACTCGTGGGCGGTCTCCGTCCCGAACACGGCCACGACGTTGAGGAGTTCACCCCGCCGCAGCCAGTAGTGGACGAAGTGCCGGCCGGGGCCGAGCCATATCCCGGTGTCCGGCAGCTCCAGATCGGCGACCGCGGCGGCTGGAAGCAGCGCCCGGTAGGCGGCCGTCCTCGAGAACACCGCCTCGTCCGTGCCGAAGAGCCACTGGCGGGCGGCGGACCGGATGCCGTCGGCGGCCACCACCAGGTGGGCGCTGAGGCGTTCGCCGTGCGCGGTCGTCACGGTGGCCGACCTGTCGTCCTGGTCAATGCCCACGACCTCGGTGCCCAGCCGTACCGCCCCGGGCGGCACCGCGGCGGCGAGCGCCTGCTGGAGATCGGCCCGGTGGACCTGCAGATACGGCGCCCCGAACGCGTCGTCGACCTCGCGCCCCAGCGTGTAACGGCAGATCTCCGTCCCGTCGGACCAGCTACGGAAGCTGAGATGGCCGGGCGGCCCGGACAGCGCGGCGACCGCGTCGAGTCGCCCCAGCCGGCGCAGCACCCGCGTGGCGTTCGGGGCGAGTTGGATCCCGGCGCCTGCCTCGGTGTACCGCGGGGTCTGCTCGACCAGCGTCACCTCGGCCCCGGCCCGGCGCAGCGCCAGCGTCGCGGCCAGCCCTCCGATGCCCGCGCCCATGACGATCGCTCGCATGGCACGACGGTAGCGAAGACGACTCCGGTGTGGTGCGAGGCGTTTCGGGCATCTCCGGCCGGGAGGTCGGAGGAGGTCGTCCGGGGTGAAGACGTCTCCATCATGACAGGTCAGCGCCGGTTTTCGTAGGACGAACGGCACTGCTCGGGAGCCTTGTTGAGGCCCTGCCCCGGCTCTCAGAATCGCCGTCATGAATCACTCGGAGAAGGTCGATCAGGATGCGGTGCTCAGGGCGCGGACGATTCTGCTGGAGTCGGACAGGCCGAGCGTCGCGCGGCAGGTCGAGGCGTACCGGGTGCTGTCGGCGGTGAGTCCGCTGACCTATGTGCCGAAACTGGCCGACGCGCTGGTGTCGTACGGGTACGAGTGGGAGGTCCGTGATCTGCCGGAGGTGCGGCTGGCCCGGCACGCGGAGGCAGCGGCCGTGGCGCGGCGCATCGACGAGGGGGATCCGCGGCGGGCCACGTTGCTGGTCCGGGCTCTGGACGCCTGTCAGCACGGTCTTTATGCCCTCGGGCGGCGGGCGGAGGGCCTCGCCGTCTGCGAGGAGATGGCCGCGGCCGGGCGCTGGGGCTTCGAGCACGGGCAGGTGGGGAGCCCCGCGTACGGGCACTGGCGACTGGCGGAGGTGCTGGCCGAGGAGGGGCGGTACGAGGAAGCGGCCGAGGTGTGTGAGAAGTCGGTCGACGCGGAGCGCCCGCTGGCCGCGGGGGACAACTCGTTCTGGGCAGTGGTGAGATGGGTGGCCGCCCTGGATGCCGCTGGACAGCAGGACGCGGCTCTGGACGCCTTCGCGGAGCTGGTGGACGTCACCCGGGCGGAAGTCGCGGCGGACAGCGCCTCGTTGGCGATACTGGTCTGCCAACTGGTGCACCAGGCAGGGATGCTGGACGGTGCCGATCGTCGCGTCGAGGCCGCGGCGGCCCGGCAGGAGGCTCTCACCCTGCTTGCCGACCTGGACCGCACCGGTGAACGCAGGAGCTGGAGCGACATGTCCTCGTGGTGGGTCGTCCTGTTCGCCCTGTCGGGCCGGTCGGCGGAGCCCGTACCGACCGCACGGAGGCCGGGGCCCGCATTCGGTGCACCCTGCCTGCAGTGGTCGCCGGACATCAGGGACGCCTACCTGGACGGCCTGGGGCCGCTGGAGGAACAGGTCACCGCGCTGCGCGAGGACCCGTCCACCCCGCTCCCCGAGCTGATCGTCCAGCACCGCAGGCTGGCCGTCCGCACCGCGGTGTACCGGGACCGCCTCAACCACCGCCTCCTCGAACCGCTGCGCCCCGTCTTCGCCGAGGGCGTGGCCCTCGCTCGCCGTCTCGCCGACCCCGGGACCCTGCGCGCGGCCTTGACGGACCAGGCCATGTTCCTCCTCGCGGCCAGGCAGTACGGCGAGGCGTACGACGGTTTCCGGGAGGCCTGCGACCTGCTGGACCCCTGACCCCTGACGTCACCCGGCCGCGCGCAGCCGCTCGAACGCCGTCGGCGTCGGGCGGCCGGGCAGGAACTCCCTGATGCGCAGGGCGCATTCGAGCGGGGTCGCGCGGCTCGTGTCGCACTCGATGTCGTAGATCCCGTGGGAGTGCACCTGCTCCAGCTGACGTGCCGCGAGCCCGGCCGGCCGGTCGCCGCGCTCACGCTCGCGGCGCTCCAGCTCCTCCGGCGGGCAGTGCACACCGACGAGCACCACGTCCTGCGGGACGAACAGGGACAGGCAGTCGCGGAGCCGCCACTCGGCGCTCAGCACATGGTCGACGACGACGTTGTTCCCTGCGGCGGCCATCCCGGCGACCGCGCGGTGGAAGCCCTGCCAGGTGCGGTGCAGCACGGTGCCCAGCTCGTCCGGCGGCACCGGCGCGCTCGACCGCATCGCGTGGAACGCGTCGACAGGCATGTGGAAGTACGGCTCGTCGAGCACCCGCAGCAGTTCGGCCGCGATGCTCGACTTGCCCGAACTGGAGGTGCCGTTCAGGAAGATGACGAGGCCCTGGCGCGCGGGGACGCTGTCGAGGTGCTCCATGGAGTGGATCTTAGGAGGGGCGGGGGTGGGCGATGATGGCCGGATGACTGATGCCGCCCTCTTCCGCCACCAGTTCTGGGGTGAAGGCACGTACGAGCTGGCCATCGAGGTCGGTTCGACGGACGACGTCGGATTGCAGGCCGTTCTGGACGCGGTGTGGGGCGCGGCGGGGGCGGAGGGCTGCTACGGGCACAAGGACCGGGAGCCGGAGGAGCAGCAGACCGTGCCGCGCACGGTCGCCTCGCTGGCGGAGTTCGGGCATCTATTCGGTCAGGCCCGGCTGCCTTCGGGGGAGCTCGTCGTGTGTGACGTCACGGCGGTGCGCGGTGGTGGTGACGACGGCAGCGACTGGCTGGCGTTCGGAGTGCCGCTGTCGGCCCTGCGGCAGGCGGGTGTGGAGTTCGAGGACGGTCCGTACTTCCGGTCCGCCGCGGCCGACGCGTGGTTGGCCGGCATCGGCCTCGACGCGTTCCGCGAGGCAGCCTTCAGCCTCGGCCTGATCGGGTGGAGCGTCTCCGGACTGACTGACTCCGAGACGCTGGGCGGTGTGCTGCCCGAGAAACGGGGCATGGCGTATCTCCTGCCCAGCGGCGGGGTTCTGCGCTATGGAGCCGTCAACGACTGAGCCGGGCGGCCCTGATCAGGCCGCCTCGATGACATTGCCGCGGATCGCGGCCGCCCACTCGACCACCAACAGCTCGTACTCCTCGCGCTCCTGGGTCGACAGCGAACCGCCCGCCCGCAGCCACAGCGCACGGATCTGCTCGTTGACTTCGGCAGCAGACCGCACGGAACCAGAGGCCATGGAATCGGGGGACATGCGGACAAGCCTAGGGGCAAGCACTGACACTGCGCTACCGAACGGCTACGCACAACGTATGTGATTGGTCACGGAGTTCACTGGGCGAACATGTTGGATTCTGTCCTGCTGGAGGCGTGGGGGAGCGTCAGCCCGCCGACTCCGCCGCGTGCGGGCTGAGCGCGCCGACCGACACCAGCACGATGACCAGGATGCCGAGCGCGATGCGGTACCAGACGAACGGCATGAAGCTCTTGGTCGAGATGAACTTCATGAACCACGCGATGACCGCGTACCCGACCACGAAGGCCACGATCGTCGCGAAGATCGTCGGCCCCCACTCCACATGCCCGCCCTCCAGCGCGTCCTTGGTCTCGAACAGGCCGGACGCCAGCACCGCGGGGATGGCGAGGAGGAACGAGTAGCGGGCCGCGGCCTCGCGCCGGTAGCCCATGAAGAGGCCGCCGCTGATGGTGGCGCCGGAGCGGGAGACGCCCGGGATGAGGGCGCAGGCCTGGCAGAGGCCGAAGATCAGGCCGTCCCGGACGCCCAGGTCCTCCAGGGACTTGCGCTGGGTGGGCGCCCGGTGCTTGCCGCCGCTCTCGTCGCGCGCGGCCATCCGGTCGGCGATGCCGATGATGACGCCGACCACGATCAGCATGGTCGCGGTGATGCGCAGATCGCGGAACGGGCCCTCGATCTGGTCCTTGAGGGTGACGCCGAGCACACCGATCGGGATCGAGCCGACGATCACGAGCCAGCCCATCTGGGCGTCGTGGTCACCGCGCATCGCCTTGTTCGTCAGCGAGCGGAACCAGGCCGAGATGATCCGCCCGATGTCCTTGCGGAAGTAGATCAGCACGGCCGCCTCGGTGCCGATCTGGGTGATCGCCGTGAAGGCCGCCCCCGGGTCCTTCCAGTCGAAGAAGGCCGCCGTCAGCCGCAGATGCGCGCTGGAGGAGACGGGGAGGAACTCTGTGAGCCCCTGGACGAGTCCGAGGATGAGGGATTCAAACCAAGACATGAAGGTACGGAGTCCAAGCGCTGATCGTGGGAGGAGCGACGGGCACACCGAGCCGCCGGGCCACGGTGATCACAGGTGCGGAGGGCAGCCTAGCGTCCGGCGGTGACAGGCCCGCCACAGGGGCTTCGGGGGAACGTGGTGACCAGGGTGTGAGAAGCCCCCGTGAGCTGGGGTACGACCTGTTGACCGGTCATAGTCCCGCCGCTTAGGTTGCTGCGGAGAGAAAGCGCTTGCTGGTCGGGTGGCAGGCGTCGGCGCTGTCCGCCGTTCGTAAGAGGAGTGCTGATCACGCCCATGTCCCCCCTCACTCCCTTCGAAGGTCGCCGTATCCGCGCGGCCGTCATCGGCACCGGCGCCATCGCGCGCGGCTCCCATCTGCCCGCGCTGGCCGAGCTCGCCGAGGAGGGCGAGACCGAGGTGGTCGCCGCGGTCGACATCGATGCCACGGCCGTCGAGGAGTTCTGCACGGCGGGCGGCATCCCGCACGCCTACACCGACCTCGACCGCATGCTGCGCGAACAGCGGCCCGACCTGGTCACCATCTGCACCCCGCCCACCCTGCACCGCGAGCAGAGCATCGCCGCGCTGCGCGCCGGGGCCTGGGTCTGGTGCGAGAAGCCGCCGGTGCCGACGCTGGCCGACTACGCCGCCGTGGAGGCGGAAGAGGGTGTGGAGAACGGTCCATACTCCTCCATCGTTTTCCAGCACCGATTCGGTTCAGGAACCCGCCATGTGAGCCGTCTGCTCGCCGAGGGAGCCCTCGGCAGACCGCTCGTCGCCCACTGCCAGACCACCTGGTACCGCGACACCGCCTACTACTCCGTGCCCTGGCGTGGCCGCTGGGCGACCGAGGGCGGCGGTCCGGCCATGGGCCACGGCATCCACCAGATGGACCTCATGCTGGACCTGCTGGGCCCGTGGAGCGAGGTGCGCGCCATGGCCGCGCGGCTGGTGCACGACGTGGAGACCGAGGACGTCTCCACCGCCCTGGTCCGCTTCGCGAACGGCACCATGGCCACGATCGTGAACAGCGTCCTGAGCCCCGACGAGGTCAGCCGCATCCGCATCGACTGCGAGCGCGCGACCGTCGAACTCACCCACCTGTACGGCCACTCCAACGCGAACTGGCACATCACACCGGCCGCGGGCGTGCCGGGCGAGGAGGCCGACACCTGGCGGGACTTCGGCCCGGACGTGCCCAGCTCGCACCTGGAGCAGCTGCGCGAACTCGTCGCCAGCATGCGGGCCGGCGAACGCCCGCGCAGCAGCGGCGCCGACGGGCGCACCAGCCTCGAACTGGTCGCCGCGCTCTACAAGTCGGCGTTCACGGACGCCACGGTGAAGGCCGGCGAGATCGGCCCCGGCGACCCGTTCTACACGGCCATGCACGGGAACGCGCCCGGCTGGGCCCCCGCGGCCACCGCCCCCGCCGTCGGCGAGGAGGTGCCCGTATGAGCGCGCTGCGCATCGTCCACGCGCACGGCGACCGCATCACCGTCACCGACCCCGCCACCGGCGTCGAGCTGCTCGCGTACGTCTACCGCCCGGAGGCGGCCTGGGAGGCGCCCAAGCCGTACATCCACCCGCTGCGGACCCTGGCCGGGGACGTCGTCACCGACTACCGCCCCAACGACCACCGCTGGCACAAGGGCCTGTCCCTGACCGCGTCCCATGTCTCGGGCGCCAACCTGTGGGGCGGCAACTCCTACGTGCACGGCGAGGGCTACCTCGAACTCCCCGAGCGGGTCGGCTCGATGGCCCACGTCGCCTTCGACGAGCTCGCCGCGCACGACGACCGGGTCGTCATCGCCGAGCGCCTCACCTGGCACCCCTACAGCGGCGAGCTGTGGGCCGACGAGCGGCGCCGGATCGAGATCCACGACGTCGACGCCGAGTCCGGCTCCTGGGCGCTGACCTGGACGAGCGCCATCACCAACCGGCGCGACGAGCCGCTGCTCTTCGGCAGCCCGACCACCGCCGGACGCGAACTCGCCGGGTACACCGGCCTGTTCTGGCGCGGCCCGCGCGCCTTCCGGGACGGCCGGATCACCGCCCCGGACGCCGAGGGCCCCGGCCTGCTCGGCGCGCAGGCCCCCTGGCTGGCCTTCTCCGGCGAGCACGACGGCACCGACGGCCACGCCACCCTCGTCTTCGAGCACGCCCCCGAGAACGACCACCTCGGCACCCAGGGCGCCCACCCGGCCCACTGGTTCGTCCGCAACGACCCGTTCGCCGGCGTGGCCCCCTCCTGGGCCTTCTACGACGAACTCGCACTCGCCCCCGGCGCCACCCTCACCCGCCGCTACCGCGTCGTCGTCGCCGACGGCGCCTGGCAGCGCGAGGAGATCGCCAAGTACCTGGAGACCCACCCCTGGTGACCTCCTACGAAGGGCTCCCCGGCGGGGTCGCCGTGTCGCACCTGTGCGTCTACGACTGGCCCGCCGCCGACGGCCTGCACGGCGGAACGCCCCATGTGCACCTGACCTGTTCGGAGGCGTACGTCGTCACCGGCGGCCGGGGTGCCGTGCAGACCCTCACGACGGCCGGGTACGAGGTCACGCCCCTCGTACCCGGCACGGTCGCCCGGTTCACGCCGGGCACCGTCCACCGGCTGGTCAACGAGGGCGAGCTGCGCATCACCGTCCTCATGCAGAACAGCGGGCTGCCGGAGGCGGGCGACGCGGTGCTGACGCTGCCCCCGGAGTACCTGACCGACCCGGAGACGTACGCCGCCGCGACCACGATCCCGGCGGACGCGCCCGAGGCGGAACGGGAGCGGATCGCCCGGGCCCGGCGCGACCTCGCCCTGGAGGGGTACCGGCTGCTGCGGGAGGCGGAGGGCCCGGAGGCGCTGGCCGCGTTCCACCGGGCCGCGGCCGCCCTCGTACGGCCTCGGCTGGCTGACTGGCGGGAGCGCTGGCGTGCCGGTGCCGCGGCCGCCGCCGCGGCCACGGAGGAGCAGCTCGACCGTCTGGAGAGGGGCGACCTCTCCCACCTCGCGGACGCCGTCGTACGGTCCGAACAGCCCTCGGAGCGCGGCAAGTTCGGGATGTGCGGGCGGTTGGACGTCTACCGGGGCGCCTGAGAATCCCGGTCCGTCGCGACATCGGCGGTGGCCGCGTCTAGCCTGGAGTCATGGCGACGGTGCAGGTGGGCGGCGTGGAGATCGCCTACGACCGCGTCGGCCAGGGACCTCCGCTGGTCCTCGCGCACGGCGCCGGGGACGCCGCGCGGATATGGCGGCCGCAGCTGACCGGACTGGCCGACGAGTTCACGGTCGTGGCCTGGGACGAGCCGGGCGCCGGACGTTCCTCCGACCTGCCTGCCGGCTTCACCCTCGCGGACTACGCCCTCTGTCTCGCCGCGGTGATCGAGGACGTGGGACTCGGTCCCGCCCACGTCGGCGGACTCTCCTGGGGCGGAACGGTCGTGCTGGAGCTGTACCGGCACCGTCCGGAGCTGGTGAAGACCCTGCTGTTGGCCGACACCTACGCCGGCTGGAGGGGCTCGCTGCCGCCCGAGGAGGTGGCCCTGCGGGTCGAAGGCGCGCGGCGGATGCTCGCGGTACCGCCGGAGGAGTTCGACCCGACGCTGCCGGGACTGTTCGCGGGAGAGCCACCGCCCGAGTACGTGCCGATGCTCGACGCGATGGCGCGGGACGTGCGCCAGGCCACCATGGGGGCGCAGCTGCTCCTGATGGCCGAGGCGGACCAACGAGACCTGCTGCCGCAGATCGGGGTGCCGACCCTGCTCCTGTGGGGCGAACTCGACGTGCGGTCACCCCTGGAGGTCGCCCGCGCCTTCGAGGCGGCGATCCCGGACACGGAGCTGGTGGTGCTGCCCGGCGCGGGGCATGTCAGCAACCTCCAGGCACCCGAGCGCTTCAACCAGGCCGTCCGCGCGTTCTGCCGCGCACACCGCTGACCGGCCGCGTCCTCACGCCGCCGTCGGCCCCGCCACCGTCCAGCCCGGAGCCTGCGGATGGGCGCTCAGGTCCTCGTGGCGCACGGCGTCGCCGCAGGCCTGGCAGACGACGACCGGGAGCAGTTCGTTGCCGCACGCGTGCTCGACGACCATCGGCCGGTTGTCGTCCTCGCGCAGATGCCGGTCGCCCCAGGCCATGAGGGTCACCAGAACCGGCTCCAGCTCCAGGCCCGCCCGAGTGGGCCGGTACTCGAAACGCTGCGGCCGCTCGCTGTAGGCACGCTTCGTCAGGATGCCGGCGTCGACGAGCCGGCGCAGGCGGGTCGCGAGGATGTCGCGCGGGGCGCCGATGTTGCGCACCAGCTGGTCGAAGCGGCCGTTGCCCAGGCACACCTCGCGCAGGACGAGCAGCGAGTACTTCTCGCCGACGAGCGCCAGGGCGTCGGCGATGGAACAGGGGCGCGGGTCTTTGGTGGCGGCCATGAGCCCGATTCTAGGGGAGGGTTTGATTTTCCAACTCACGGAGCTATGGTGAGTTTGGATTTCCTACTGACCGGTAGCTGTCTGGTGACCGCGGAGGCCGCACCATGCGTGACGCAGTGATCGTCGAAGCCGTACGCACCCCCATAGGCAAGGGCAAGCCGAACGGCTCCCTCGCGCACGTCCACCCCGTCGAGCTCCTCGCCCACACCCTGCGCACCCTCGTCGAGCGCTCCGGCGTCGACCCCGCGCTGATCGACGACGTCATCGGCGGCACCGTCGACCAGGTCGGCGAGCAGGCCATGAACACCACCCGCTACGCCGCCCTGTCGGCGGGCTTCCCGGAGACGGTCCCGGCGACCACCGTGGACCGCCAGTGCGGCTCCTCCCAGCAGGCCGTGCACTTCGCCGCGCAGGGCGTGATGGCGGGCGCGTACGACCTCGTCGTGGCCTGTGGCGTGGAGTCGATGAGCCGCGTGCCGATGTGGTCCAACGTGCCGCCCGGCAAGGACCCCTTCGGCCCCGGAGTCGCCGAGCGCTTCCCCGAGGGGCTCGTCCCGCAGGGCATCAGCGCCGAACTCATCTCGGCCAAGTGGTCGATCACGCGTGAGCAGATGGACGCCTTCGCGGTGTCCTCGCACCACAAGGCGGCCGAGGCGTGGTCCGCGGGCCTCTTCGACGCGGAGGTGGCTCCGCTGGACGGGGTGGCGCGGGACGAGTGCGTACGACCGTCCAGCACGACCGAGATCCTCGCCGGCCTCAAGCCCGCCTACTACGACCCCGCCTTCGCCGAGCGGTTCCCGCAGATCGAGTGGAACGTCACGGCGGGCAACGCGAGCCCGATCAACGACGGGGCGTCGGCCGTGCTGATCACGTCCAGTGAGACGGCTGCCCGTCTTGGGCTGCGGCCGCTGGCGCGACTGCACAGCTTCGCCGTGACCGGCTCGGACCCGCTGCTGATGCTGACCGGGGTCATCCCGGCCACGGAGAAGGTGTTGCGGCGGGCCTCACTGTCGCTGGACGACATCGACCTGTTCGAGGTCAACGAGGCGTTCTCCAGCGTGGTGTTGGCTTGGCAGCAGGAGACCGGGGCGGATCTGGGGAAGGTGAATGTGCACGGGGGTGCGATCGCTATCGGGCATCCGTTGGGGGCCAGCGGTACGCGGCTGACGACGACGCTCGTGCATGCGATGCGGGAACGCGGGGCGCGGTATGCGTTGCAGACCATGTGTGAGGCGGGTGGGCTCGCCAACGCCATGGTGCTTGAGGCTGTTTGAGCGGGTGCGGGTGCGTGGGGGCTGGTCGCGCCCACGCGGCGGAGCCGCAAATCGATACAGCCCCGCGCCCCTGACCTGCGTCCCGCGCGCCCGGTGTTTTCAGCGGCTCCGCAAGTGATGGCGCTTGCGCCAGGCCACCGCTGCCCCCACCAGTGCTGGTACGGCGATCGCGGCCATGGCGATGAGGAAGGCCGGGGACGTCGGTGTCGACGCGCGGGCCCCCGCCACCACGTACGCCGCCGTGTTCGGTATCGAGCCCAGGGCCGTCGCCAACAGGAACGGGACGTAGCCCATGCGGGAGACCGCGGCGCAGTAGTTCGCGGCGGCGAAAGGCACGCCGGGGAACAGCCGCACCGCCAGCATCGAGCGGAAGCCGTGCCGGCTCAGCTGGCCGTCGGCCGCCTTCAGCCAGCGGCCCCGCAGCAGTGGACGCAGGGCGTCCTGGCCGAGGATGCGGCCGAGGGCGAAGGAGATGCCGGCCCCGAGCACCGTGCCCCCGAGGGCGGCGCCCAGCCCCAGCTGGGTGCCGAAGAGGGCGCCCGCGGCCAGGTTCAGCAGGGGGCGCGGTACGAACGCCACCGTGCACAGGCCGTACGCCGCCGCGAAGACCAGGGCCGCCGCGGCCCCGCCCAGCTGGGGTGGCCAGCCGTCCGCCAGCAGCCGCTGTGGCTCGAACAGCAGCACGGTCGCCCCCGCAGCCACGAGCAGGGCGACGAGCAGGGACAGCCGTGACCAGGGCGAGAGCAGCACTCTGGAGCAGCGGGCAGCGAGACCGACCGGCAGGGGTGCGGTGAGCGCGAGCTCCGTGGCGGTGGCCGGGGGAGTGGCCGTGGCGGTGCCGCCAGAGCGGGTGGTGGCATCGAGCATCCGGTGACACTAACCGACCGATGTGTGTGATCGCCGTATGGTTCGTCTCATGAGCGTCACAGGTGTGGGATCTCCCTCACTGCCGCGCAGCACTCTTGCCGACACCGTGCTGGAGCGGCTCACGGCCACCTACGGGGCCGCGGCCGACCCCGCGCGGGCCGAGCCCATGCGCGCGTACATGAAGGACGTCGCCCCCTTCCTCGGCCTCACCACCCCCGTTCGCCGGGCCCTTTCCCGCACCGTCGTGGAGGGCATGCCGCGGCCCGACGAGGCCGACTGCACGGCCGTCGCGCTGCGCTGCTGGCGGCTGCCCGAGCGCGAGTACCAGTACTTCGCCGTCGACTATCTGCGCCGCCACGCGCGCGTGCTGTCGTCCGGCTTCCTGCCCGTGGCCCGGCACCTGGTCTCCACGGTCCCCTGGTGGGACACCGTGGACCTGCTGGCCGCTCACGTCGTCGGCGCCCTCGTCGCCGCCGACCCGGCGCTCAAGGCGGACATGGACGCCTGGATCGTCGACGACGACCTGTGGATCGCCCGTACCGCGCTCCTCCACCAGCTCCGCTACAAGGAACGCACCGACACCGAACGCCTCTTCACCTACTGCCTCCACCAGTCCGGACGCCCCGACTTCTTCATCCGCAAGGCGATCGGCTGGGCACTGCGCGAGTACGCCAAGACCGACCCGGAGGCCGTGCGCGGCTTCCTCGCGCGGGAGAAGGGCCGCTTCGCGCCGCTGTCGGTGCGGGAGGCGTTGAAGAACATCGGGGCGTGAAGTCCCGTACGGGGAAAAATCGTTCGACGTCGGGCCGGGTGTCGGCAATGATCGACGCCATGTTCCGGCACGCCTTCCTCCTCGCAGCATCCGCAGTCGCGGATGCGCCGAAGGCTGCCGTTCCCGTCTTCCTGACAGCCGTCGACGGCGCCCGAAGCTGACCCTCTCCGGATCGTCCGGCGGACCCCGCAGGGGGAGGGTCGGCAAGTCCTTGGGGTCCCCGCTTTCCTGACGAAGAGACTTCGAGGTACAGCCATGCCCAAGACGGCATACGTGCGCACCAAACCACATCTGAACATCGGCACCATGGGTCATGTCGACCACGGCAAGACCACCCTGACCGCCGCCATCACCAAGGTCCTCGCCGACCGCGGCGCCGGCACCTTCGTCCCGTTCGACCGCATCGACCGGGCCCCGGAGGAGGCGGCGCGCGGCATCACCATCAACATCGCGCACGTCGAGTACGAGACCGACACCCGGCACTACGCCCACGTGGACATGCCGGGCCATGCCGACTACGTCAAGAACATGGTCACCGGCGCCGCCCAGCTCGACGGGGCGATCCTCGTCGTCTCCGCGCTCGACGGGATCATGCCGCAGACCGCCGAACACGTCCTGCTCGCCCGGCAGGTGGGCGTCGACCACATCGTCGTCGCCCTCAACAAGGCCGACGCGGGCGACGAGGAGCTCATCGACCTCGTCGAGCTGGAGGTCCGCGACCTGCTCACCTCGCAGGGCTACGGCGGGGACACGGTCCCTGTCGTACGGGTCTCCGGACTCAAGGCGCTGGAGGGCGACCCGCGGTGGACGGCGTCCATCGAGGCGCTGCTCGACGCGGTGGACACGTATGTGCCCATGCCGGAGCGGTACTTGGACGCGCCGTTCCTGCTGCCCGTCGAGAACGTGCTCACCATCACCGGCCGGGGGACGGTGGTCACCGGTGCGGTCGAGCGGGGGATCGTGAAGGTGGGTGACCGGGTCGAAGTGCTCGGTGCCTCCGTGGACACCGTGGTCACCGGCCTGGAGACGTTCGGCAAGCCCATGGAGGAGGCGCAGGCCGGGGACAACGTGGCGTTGCTGCTCCGCGGGGTTCCGCGGGATGCCGTACGGCGTGGGCACGTTGTTGCCGCGCCGGGTTCCGTCGAGCCGCGACGGCGGTTCACGGCGCAGGTGTACGTGTTGTCCTCGCGTGAGGGTGGGCGTACGACGCCGGTCGCGACGGGGTATCGGCCGCAGTTCTACATCCGGACCGCGGATGTGGTGGGGGATGTGGACCTTGGTGAGGTGGGAGTCGCTCGGCCTGGGGAGACGGTTGCGATGACCGTTGAGCTGGGGCGGGAGGTGCCGTTGGAGCCCGGTCTTGGGTTCGCCATTCGTGAGGGTGGTCGGACCGTAGGGGCTGGGACCGTGACCGCCGTCGTGTGAGGGGCTGAGGTGTGCGGGGGGCTGCGGACCGGTTGTGGCTGGTCGCGCCCACGCGGCGGAGCCGCATATGGACACAGTCCCGCGCCCCTTCAGGGATGTCCACTGAAGGCACAATGGACAAGTGACCGAAGCCATCCCCGTCGCCCGTGCCGTTGATCACGGGTTTGCCAAGCTCATGCCCGACGTCGATCGCAAGCGGGCCTGGCTGCTCACCGTCGACGGGGCGCCTCAGTCGTATGTCGATCTGGACGAGCCGACGCATCTCGAGTTCGAGTACGCGCGTCGGCTCGGCCATGTCCTGGACATCACAACCGACCCTGGACAGCCGCTCGACGTGCTGCATCTCGGAGGCGGGGCGCTCACCCTGCCCCGGTATGTGGCGGCGACCCGGCCGGGCTCCCGGCAGGACGTCGTCGAGGCCGATCAGGGGCTGCTGGAGCTCGTCGTGGAGCATCTGCCGCTCCCCGACGGCTCCGGCATAGCGCTGCACGCCGCCGACGCGCGTACGTGGCTGGAGGGGGCGCCCAGTGACTCCGCGGACGTGCTCGTCGCCGATGTCTTCGGGGGCTCGCGGGTGCCCGCGCATCTGACGTCCGTGGGGTATGCGCGGGAGGCGGGCCGGGTGCTGCGGGACGGGGGCGTCTACCTGGCCAACCTCGCCGATGCCGCGCCGTTCGCGTTCCTGCGCTCCCAACTGGCGACCCTGGGGACGGTGTTCGAGGAGCTCGCGCTGATCGCCGAGCCGGGGGTGCTGCGCGGGCGGCGGTTCGGGAACGCCGTGGTCGTCGCCGCCCGGCATCCCCTCGACACCGCCGCGCTGGCCCGGCGCACCGCCGCGGACGCCTTTCCGGCCCGGGTCGAGCACGGGGACGCCCTGCGGATGTTCACGGGCGTCGCGCGGCCCGTGCGGGATGAGGACGCGGTGCCGTCACCCGAGCCCCCCGACGGGGCGTTCGGCATCGGCTGAGTCCGTGCCGGCGGGCTGCGTCATCACCGTCCTGCTGCCGGTCCGGCGCAGGTTGCGTACGTCGGGGACACAGAGGACCGCCGCCGTCACCAGCACGACCAGCGCCGCGCAGCCCCACAGCGCGTGGGAGCGGCCGAACACCGACTCCGCCGGGCCGGCCAGCGCCGTCGCCAGCGGCACCATGGCGACCGAGCCGAACCAGTCGTACGCCGAGACCCGGGACAGCTTCTCCTCCGGGATCTCCTGATGGAGCGCGGTCATCCAGCTCACCGAGAAGACCTCGAGCGTCACGCCGGTCAGGAACATCACCGCGCACAGCACCGGGACCGACACCGGCACGGCGAGGGCGGCCGAGGGGAAGGCGTACGGAAATACGCAGAGGGTGCCGACGAGGAGCAGGCGGCGCGGCTTCCAGCGGGTCATCAGCAGGGCCCCGCCGACCGTGCCCGCGCCGAAGAAGCCCAAGGCCAGACCCCAGGGCCCCGCCCCGCCCAGATGGTCCCGGGCGACGAGCGGACCGTAGACCGCGTCAGCGGCGGCGACGACGGCGTTCGCGAGGGAGAACTGGACGACGATGCCCCACAGCCACGGCCGACCGATGAACTCCCGCCAGCCCTCCCGGAGATCGGACAGCAGACCGTGCCCTGGTGTGCGCGGTGGGATGTGGCTCACGTCGAGGAACGAGCGCAGCGCCCCGGCCAGCGCGAACGCCAGCGCGTCCGCCGCCAGGACCCAGCCCGGACCGATCACGGCGACCATCGCACCGCCCAGCGCGGCGCCGCCCAGGGCCGCGCCCTGCATCGCCATTCTGAACACCGCGAACGCCCGGCTCGCCTGCTCGCCCGAGACCGAGGACATCAGCATGCCCTCGGCGGCCGGGCCGAAGAACGCCTGTCCGGTGCCGCCCAGCGCGGTCAGCAGCATCATCTGCCACAGCCGCGGCTCACCGGCGAGGACGAGTACGGCGAACAGGCCCTGCGAGACGCAGTTGAGGGCGTTCGCCGCGACCATCACCCGGTGCCTGGGCAGCCGGTCCGCCACGGCCCCGCCGATCAGCAGGGACACCACCAGCGGCAGCGTCCGCGCGGCCGCCACCAGGCCCACGTCACCGCCGTCGCCGCCGCTCTCCAGCACGGCGAACGCGGCGGCGATCAGCGCGCCCTGGCTGCCGAGGTTGGTGATGAACGCGGCGGAGGTCAGCAGCGTGTAGTTGCGGCCCGCCCAGTCGGGCATGCGGCGGTGTGTCGAGGCGTCGGCGGAGGTCACCGGCCGACTATCCCCGCCCCGTCCCTCGCATGCCAAACGAATTCCGGCCGGTTTCCTCCGGTCAGCCCGTGGGTTCGCCGTACAGCCGGACCGTGCTGAGGATCTTCTGGATCGTGGCCTCGGGCACCTCGTCACTCACGCCCTTCGCCCCGTACAACGTCCACGAGACGAAATCGCCCGCGGAGTTCTTGAAGGCGAACGTCGTCGCCTTGCCGTCGGAGTCGCACTTGTCCTTCTTCGTCACGCCCGTCGAGTACGTCGTCGCGACGCTGCCCTCGACGCCGGAGGCGGTGGTGTACGACTTCGGCTTGCCGATGGTGAGCAGCTTCTTGGACTTGTCCGTCTGGTCGGTGTAGCCGCCGAACACCCACCACGCCGAGTCGTTGCGGGCCACGTCGGCGGTGTTCTTCGCGCCGTTCTGGCCCTTGGTGCCGGCCGCGGCCAGCGAGGTGTCACTGCTGCTGCCGTCCTTGTTGGCGTCGGAGGTGCACCACTTCTCCTTGAGGTAGGCCGGGGCGGACATGCCGATGAGGACCGAGCCGTCGCCCTTCTTCTCGTCCTCGAAGCCTATGAAGACGCCGGGCGTCTCGACCTTCCAGTCGGCCGGTACGTCGAAGGCGGTGCCCCACTTTGGGTTCACCACGACCTTCCAGCCCGGGATCGTGGGCTGCGCGCCCTCGCCGCCGCGCGGGTCGTCGGCACCGGTGGACGAGCTCGGGCTCGCAGGCTGGGACTTGGACGCGGTGGCGGTCGGGCTCGGGTCGTCGCCCCCGCCGGCCTCGTCGTCCTTGTCGCCGCCCAGGACCAGGAACCCGGTGACACCGGCGGCCACGACGACGGCCAGGGCCGCCACGATCGCCGTGATCTTCGTACGGTTGTCGCCGCCTCCGCCGTTGCCGCCGCTCTGCGCGGGCTGCGGAGCGCCGGGGGCATCCCACTGCGGCTGCTGCTGAGCATAGGGATTGGGCTGCTGGTACCCGGCCTGCTGGTACGGGTTCGGCTGCTGATGTCCCGGCTGCTGGTACGGGTTGTTCTGGTCCTGCGGGTTCTGCTCGCCCCCGGGCGGCTGCTGTCCTGGCCACATGGCCGGTAACCCTAGAGGGGCCGGGAGGCCGGTGCCACGGGGAACCGGAAAGGTTCCGAAGGGTGGACGACCGGCCTCCGGGAGCGGGCGTCAGCCGGTCGGCTCGCCGTGCAGCCGTACCGTGCCGAGGATCTTCATGATGGTGGAGTCGGGGAGTTCGTCCTTCACGCCCGTGGCGCCGTACAGGCTGAACGCCACATAGTCGCCCGCGGAGTTCTTGAACCCGAACGTGACCGCCTTGCCGTCGGTCGCGCACTTGCCCTTGCGGGGCGTGTTCTTGGAGCGGGCCCAGGCGATGCTGCCCTCGACGCCCGACGTGGTCGTGAACTCCTTGGCCTTCTCGTCGAACGTGATGCTCTTCTTGTCCGGCTGCGTGTAGCCGCCGTACACCCACCACGGGACCTGGTTGACCGCGACCTCGTCGGTGTCCTTGGCGCCGTTCGCACCCTTGGTACCCGCGGTGGCGAGGGCGGTGTCCTCGGTGTCACCGTTCTTGTCGTCGTCGGAGGTGCACCACTTCTCCTTGAGGTACGCCGGCGCCGACATGGTGATGATGGGCTTGTCGCCGGCCTTGGCGTCGTCCTTCTCGAAGCCGATGAGCATGCCCGGCGACTCGACCTCCCAGTCCGCCGGGACGTCGAAGGCGGTGCCCCACTTGGGGTTGATGACGACCTTCCAGCCGGGGATCGTCGCCTTCTCCGCCTCGCCGCCGCGCGGATTGTCGTCCGAGCCCGAGGCGGAGGCGCTCGGGTCCGTGGCGGTGGACTTCGACGGGGCCGCCGACCGGCCGCCCTTGCCCGAGCCGCCGTCGGCCTCGTCGTCCTTGTCGCCGCCGAGCACCAGGAACCCGGTGACACCGGCGGCCACGACGACCGCGAGGGCCGCGACGATCGCGGTCACCTTCGTACGGTTGCCGCCCCCGCCGCTGCCGCCGCCCTGCGCGGGCTGCGGAACGCCCGGCGCGTCCCACTGCGTCGGCGGCTGCTGCGGCTGCGGCGGCTGCCCGTAGGGATTGGGCTGCTGATAGCCGGGCTGCTGGTACGGATTGGGTTGCTGGTACCCCGGCTGCTGGTACGGGTTGTTCTGGTCCTGCGGGTTCTGCTCGCCCCCGGGCGGCTGCTGTCCTGGCCACATGGGAGGCCACCTTAGTGGCGCCTGTGCATCGGTTCGGTCACCGACCCTTGTCAGGGACGTAGCAAGTGGAACGGCCCTTGTCAGGAATCCGTCGCCGTGAACACCCGTACCGTGCTCAGCACCTTCTCGACCGTGGCCTGCGGAACCTCGTCCGTCACGCCCTTGGCGCCGACGAACGACCACGAGGCGAAGTCGCCCGCCGAGTTCGTGAACGCGAAGGTCGTCGCCTTGCCGTCCGAGTCGCACTTGTCCCGCCGTACGACGCCGGAGGACTGCGAGGTGGCGACGCTGCCGGTCAGACCGGACGCGGTGGTGAAGGAGGTGACGGGTCCGGTGCTGACCTTCTTGTTGTCGGGCTGGGTGTACAGGCCGTAGACCCAGGCCGCCGAGTCCGCGCGGGCGATCTCCTCGGTGCTCTTCGCCCCGTTGTTCCCGCGCGAGCCCGCACTGGCCAGCGCGGTGTCCTCCGTACGGCCGTCCTTGTCGTCGTCCGACGAGCACCACTGCTTCTTCAGGACGGCGGGCGCCTTCATGGCGACGAGCGGCTTGTCCTCGGGATCGTCGTTCGCGGCTACGTACGACACCCAGTCCGGCGACTCCAGCGCCCAGTCGGCGGGGACGTCGAACGCGACCCCCAGGCCCGGGTTGACCACGACCTTCCAGCCGGCCACCGTCGGCTTCTGCTCGCCGCCGCCGCGCGGGTCGGCGGACGTGGCGGGGGAGGCCGAGGTGGGCGTCGGGTCCGGTCCGGCCTCGTCGTCGCCCCCACCGAGCAGCACGGCCCCGGTCACCGTCGCGGCGACGACAACGGCCGCGGCCAGGGCGATCGCGAGGGTTCTCGTACGTCGGTCACGAGGGTCCCGGCCCTGCGGCGCGGGCGGCTGCGCGGGGACGGTGTACGGGTTCGGCTGCTGGTATCCGGGCTGCCGATAGGGGTTCGCGTGCTGCTGCGGATCGGTGCCGTCCCCCGGCGAGCGCTCTCCTGGCCACATGGGGCGCAAGGATACGACGATCATCACACCGCTCTGGTCAGCAAACGCTACTCGTGGGTAACATGCGGCCATGAGCGCAGACCAGATGTCCATCGGCGAGATGCTTGCCGCCACGGTGCCCATGGCCCGGACCCTGAACCTCGAGTTCCTGGAGACCACGCCGGAGAAGGCCGTGGTCTCCCTTCCGGACCAGGGCGAGTTCCACAATCACGTGGGCGGACCGCACGCCGGGGCGATGTTCACGCTCGGTGAGTCCGCCAGCGGGGCGATCGTGCTCGCCGCGTTCGGGGACCAGCTCTCGCGCGCCGTGCCGCTCGCGGTCAGCGCCGAGATCGCCTACAAGAAGCTGGCCATGGGTCCCGTGACCGCCACCGCGACGCTCGGGCGTCCCGCCGCCGACGTGGTCGCCGAGCTGGACGCGGGGGAGCGGCCCGAGTTCCCGGTGGCGATCGAGATCCGGCGCGGCGACGGCGCGGTCACCGGTGAGATGACCGTCCTGTGGACGCTGCGTCCCAACAGCTGAGAGGAGGGGCGGATCAAGCGGCGAGACGGCGCCGGTCCGCCCCTTCCGCTTCGGCCGTCGCCACGAACTCCTTGAGCCAGGCCAGGAATTCGGGGCCCAGGTCCGGCCGGTCGCAGGCCAGCCGGACCACCGTGCGCAGATAGTCGGCCTTGTCGCCGGTGTCGTAGCGCAGCCCGTCGAAGACGACCCCGTGCACCGTGCCGCCCGCGGCGAGTTCCTGGAGGGCGTCGGTCAGCTGGATCTCGCCGCCGCGGCCGGGCGGGGTGCGCTCCAGGGTGTCGAAGACCGCGGGATCGAGGACGTAGCGCCCGATGGCCGCGTAGGTGCTCGGCGCGTCCCGCCGTGACGGCTTCTCCACCAGGCCGGTGACCCGGACGACGCCGTCCTCTTCCGTGGGTTCGACGGCCGCGCAGCCGTAGAGGTGGATCTGCTCCGGGGGGACCTCCATCAGGGCGACGACCGTGCCGTCGTAGTGGTCGCGGACGTCGAGCATCCGGCTGAGCAGGGTCTCGCGCGGGTCGATGAGGTCGTCGCCGAGGAGTACGGCGAACGGCTGGTCGCCGACATGGCGGCGGGCGCACAGCACCGCGTGGCCGAGGCCCAGGGGCTCGCCCTGCCGGATGTGATGGATGTTGGCGAGGCGAGCAGGGTCGCGCACGGCGTCCAGGCGGACCGTGTCGCCCTTGGCGGCGAGCGCCTGCTCCAGCTCGAAGGCGTGGTCGAAGTGGTCCTCGATGGCGCGCTTGTGGCGGCCGGTGATCATCAGCACGTCGTCGAGACCAGCGGCGGCCGCCTCCTCGACGACGTACTGGATGGCCGGCTTGTCGACGACCGGCAGCATCTCCTTCGGCGTCGCCTTCGTGGCGGGCAGGAAGCGGGTGCCGAGCCCGGCGGCCGGTACGACCGCCTTGCGCACGGTGCGGGTCGAGGCGGGCGCGGCGGGGGCTGCGAGGGTGTGGGGGGCGGTCATGCGGCTCATGCTGGCCGACGGGAATGAGAGCTTCCAGGGAGAACCATGGGAGCGGCCTGTGCGTCCGGCGGCAGTGGCGCGAAGGTTGGAGATTTCGTGTGCCAACCACCCTTACCCGCACACAACTTGACGTCCCTCCGTCCGCGGTTTCGAATGCGGGTGCGGATACCGCCGGTAACTTATCTGAATTCACAGCGTTTTGAACATCGGTCACTCGAACTTCTTGTTTCCTGTGATTCGTATGTGCGAAAGTGAGCGCCCCCTGGTGACCGCTCAGTAGCTGACGCGGCATAGGTATGCACCAATCACGCACCTGCTTTTCCGACGTACGTGCTTTCCCTGCGCGTCCGCGGCTTGGAAGGAAATGGTTCAGTGCAATCCCCTTCCCCCCCACGGCCCCCCTACCCGCCACGCCCAGGAGCGAGCCCCGGAGAGTCCGACCGTAATCTCGTCGCCCAATTGGGCGGCGCCGAGGGCGGCGCCCGCGCGGTTGCCCTGCTGCTCGCCCGGCACTGGCGGGCGACACATGACTACGCGGTCATCTGCCTGGCCTCGTCGTCCGGTTCGGCCGAGCTCGTGGCCGCCGCGGCGTTCCACCGGGTGTTCGGCCGTGCCAACGGCGGCGCCGTACGCCCGCAACTCCTGGCCGCCGTGAGGGAGACGGTGAAGGACTGGGCCGCCGAGGACCGTATTTCCGCGGCTCTGCCGGAACTGGGCAAGCCGACCGGAGGGCGCGGACTGCGTGCGGCGCGCGGTGCCACACCCGAAAGGCGGAAGCTCGCCGAGCGCGCTTTCCAGGCGCTTCCCGGAGCCTCCCAATGCCTGTTGTGGCACATCGAGGTCGAGGCCGAGCCCATATCCGTACCCGCCGGTCTGTTGGGTGTGGACGTCGGCCGCGCGGCGGACGCGCTGGAACAGGCCCGCGAGCAATTCCGGCAGGGCTGCGTCCGCGCCCACCGGGAACTCGCGCCCTCCCAGGAATGCCGCTTCTACAACCGCCTCCTCGACGTCCCGATCCGCCGCGGCGGCGCCTTGTTGCCCGATGTGCAACAGCATCTGATGGAGTGCCGCTACTGCCGGCACGCCGCCGAGCAACTGAGCCATTTCGACGGCGGCCTGGAGGCGCTGCTCGCCGAGACCGTGCTCGGCTGGGGCGCCCGGCGCTACCTCGACTCCCGCCCCGGCCGCGGCGGCACCAGCCAGTCACCGGGCGCCCGCCCACGCGGCGGCCGGCACCGCCCCGCACCGATCCGTCGCCGCGTCGCGCCGCGCCGGCACGCGAAGGCCGTCGCCGTCATCGGCCTGACCTCCCTGGCCCTGCTGGCGACCGTGCTCGCCGCCCGCGGCTGGTCCACCGACAACGGTGTCCCCGAACCGAGCGCCACCTGGGGCGCCCCCAGCGGCCACGACACCGACCCCTCGGTGCGGCCGGGCCCCGTGAGCTCTCCCTCGGCCGCCTCCGCCACCGACCCCGTGGAGATCGGACACGGCAGACTTCGCAACCTCGCCACCGACCTCTGCCTCGACCTCCAGGGCGACACGGCCGCGGACGGGGTCCCCGCGGTCCTCGCCGCCTGCTCCACGGCCGTGTCCCAGCAGTGGTCGTACCAGGACGACGGCCTGCTGCGCAGCCTCGCCGACCCCACCCTGTGCCTCGGCTCCGACCCCGGCAAACGATCGGTCGTCCTGGCCGGCTGCCTGGTGCACGCCGGTGAGGTGCAGTACGACCTCACGGTCCGCGGCGAGATCCTGCTGCGCTGGCACAAGGACCTCGCCCTCGCGTCCGGCAAGGACAGGGAGGTCGTGCTCGTCGACCGGGACGGCGCCGAGGGCCGGCGATGGGTGCTGGAGACGACGGACTCCGCGGTGACGGGAGAGCCGCGGAAGAAGAGCGGGACGGGAGAGAAGGGGAAGCAGGCGGCGCCGGAGGAGGAGAAGGGCGACGGCCGCCTCCCCGCCGTGCCCTCACCGCGGCTGCCCGTCGAACCCCCGAGTGAGGACCGGCCCCAGGGCGACGATCCCGAGCCCTACGAGACGCGCGTGGCGCAGGTCGATCACCGGGAGGAGCCGGAAGCCGGGGTGGTGCCCCGGGTGCCGGTGGAGGTGCCCGCCGTGGTGTCCGAGGTCGTCACCTCCCTCGGTTCCGTCCTTCGCTGAAGATGAGGGCCGCCCCTTCGGGGCGGTCCTTGTTCATTTCATTGACACGAGTCACCAGCGGTCATAGTTTTCGCGCCGCGTCCCAGGCGTTTCTGACCCCGCGTCAAGTCCTTTTTGTCGCAAGTGCGTTCAGATACCGAAGGAGTGACGGCTCATGACCGACCCCGTCTCCCGGCGATCCTCCCTGCGTCTGCTGGGCGGAGCGATCACCGTCGCCGCGGCGGCCACCGGCGGACTCACACCCCCCGCCCACGCCGCGGGCAGACCCGGCCACGGCGCCGGGCCCCGCGTCGAAGGCCTCCTCGCCAAGCTCACCCTCGACGAGAAGATCTCCCTCCTGCACGGCGCCACCGACCCCGCCTCCCTCGGCCAGGCCGGCTATGTCCCGGGCGTCGAACGCCTCGGCATCCCCCCGCTCCGCCTCGCCGACGGCCCCGCCGGCGTCCGCGTGACCAAACACGCCACCGCCCTGCCGGCCCCGGTGATGCTGGCCTCCGCCTTCGACCCGGAACTGGCCCGCCGTTACGGCCGCGTCATCGGCCACGAGGGCCGCGCCCTCGGCCAGGACGTCCTGCTCTCCCCGATGGTCAACGTCATCCGCACCCCGTACGCGGGCCGCAACTTCGAGACCTTCAGCGAGGACCCGCTGCTCTCCGCCGACCTGGTCGCCGCCGAGATCCAGGGCATCCAGGTCGAGGGCCTCGTCGCGACCGTCAAGCACTACGCCATGAACAACCAGGAGAAGGACCGCATGTCCATCGACGTGCGCGTCGACGAACAGACCCTCCACGAGGTCGAACTGCGCGGCTTCGAGGCGGCCGTCGGCATCGGCACCGGCGCGGTGATGGGCGCGTACAACAAGGTCAACGGCACCTTCGCCTGTGAGAACCGGACACTCCTCACCGACGTCCTGCGGGAGCGCTGGGGCTTCGACGGCTGGGTGATGACCGACTGGTTCGCCGCCCACAGCACCCGCAAGGCCCTCGCCGCGGGCCTCGACATGGAGATGCCGGACGGCACCTACTTCGGTACGGCACTGAAGGAGGCCGTCCGGAACCGCAGCGTCCCCGAGCACCACGTCGACCGGTCCGTACGCCGCATCCTCACGACCATGGACCGCTTCGGCCTCCTCGACGGCACCGCCCCGGCCCGTCCGGAGCGCGATGCGAAGGCGGGCGCGGCCGTCGCCCTGGAGGTCGCCAAGGCGGGCGCGACCCTGCTCCGCAACGAGCACGGCACCCTGCCCCTGACCGCCGACAGCATCGCCGTCATCGGCCCGACCGGCTCCCTGCCCTTCGTCAGCGGCGGCGGCAGCGCCCACGTCGTCCCCGACCACGCCGACAGCCCCCTCGGCGCCCTCAAGTCCCGTGCGGCGCACGTGACATACGCTCTCGGCGAGGACCTCTACGGCAAGCCGATCCCCGCGTCCGCGGTCAGCCCCGTCCTCGACAGCGAGGGCCGGCAGATCGCCGCGGGCGAGCAGTGGACGTACGACGGCACGCTCACCCTCTCCGACGCCGACGAGTGGACCTTCGTCCTCCACTTCACCGGCGCGTCCGCCTCCCGGCCCAAGGTGCTCCTCGACGGCGAGGACCTCTTCCCGGTGCTGCCCGGCTACGGCGAGTACTTCGCGGGCGGCCTCGTCTCCACCGCGCCCGACGGACTGCTCGTGCGCCGCAGAACGCTGCAACTGGCCAAGGGCGCACACACGTTGAAGATCACCGCACAGGGCGACGACACCGGACAGACCTTCCGGTTGCGCCGGGTCACCGGGGCGACCCGGGCCGCGGACGTCGCCGAGGCGGTGGCGGCGGCGAAGGCCGCCCGCCAGGTCGTCCTGTTCGCCTACGAGGACGCCACCGAGGGCCAGGACCGCACCACGATCGCCCTCCCCGGCCACCAGGAGCAGCTCATCGAGGCCGTCACCGCGGCCAACCCGCGCACCACCGTCGTCCTCAACACCTCGTCCGCCACGTCGATGCCCTGGCTGGAGCGCACGGGAGCCGTGCTCCAGATGTACTACCCGGGCCAGGAGGGCGCGGCCGCCACCGCCGCCGTCCTGTTCGGCGACACCGACCCCGGCGGCCGGCTCACCCAGTCCTTCCCGACCGACGACGACCACCACCCGGTCGCCGGGGACCCGCGCCGCTACCCGGGCGTGGACGGCGTCGAGGAGTACTCGGAAGGCATCCACGTCGGCTACCGCTGGTACGCCGCCGAGGGCGTAGAGCCGCTGTTCCCCTTCGGACACGGACTGTCGTACACGACCTTCGCCTACGAGGACCTGTCAGCCGAGGCCCACGGCCACGGTCTCTCGGTGTCCTTCACCGTCCGCAACACCGGCCGCCGGGAAGGAATCGCCGTGCCCCAGGTGTACGTGGGACCCTCGCCGCGCCTCCGACTCGACCAGGCGGTACGGGTGTTGGGCGGCTATCGCCGGCTCACCCTGCGGGCGGGGGAGCGCAAGCGGGTCACCGTGCGCGTCGCCGCGCGCACCCTGTCCTCCTGGGACCCGGAACGCCATGACTGGGTGCTCGGGACCGGGCGCCGGGACGTGTGGGTCGGCGCGTCGGCCGGGGATCTGCGGCTGCGGACGCGGGCGGGGGTGGCGCGGTGATACGCCGGATCGCCGTCGCACTGACGGCACTCGCGGCCACCCTGGTGCTGCCCGCGTCGGCCCAGGCCGCACCGGGCGACGTCGTGGTGCGCACCGAAGCGGGCCTGGTGCGGGGTGAAGTCACCACCGAGGGGCGGCAGTTCCTCGGCATCCCGTACGCCGAGCCGCCGGTCGGGAAGCTCCGCTGGACCGCGCCACGGACGGTCCGGCCCTGGCAAGGAGTGCGCGGGGCACAGGACTTCGGCAACAAGTGTGTCCAGGCGGCGAGTTGGGACCCGGGATACGAGCAGCCCTCGTACACCGAGAACTGTCTCGATCTCAACGTCTACGTCCCCGAGGGCGCCCGCCGGAACGCGGTCATGGTCTGGTTCCACGGCGGCGGGCTCACCGCGGGCGCCGGTCAGGACATCGTGCCGGACACGTTCGCACGGCAGACCGGCACGGTCGTCGTGACCGTCAACTACCGCCTGGGGGCGATGGGGTTCCTCGCCACGGCCGGCCTCGACGACGAGGCGTCCGACGGTGTCTCCGGCAACTTCGGCATGCTCGACCAGCAGGCCGCGCTGCGCTGGGTGCGCGTCAACGTCGGCCGCTTCGGCGGCGACCCCAGACGGGTGACCATCGCGGGCGAGTCGGCGGGCGGCCGCTCGGTCTGCACCCAGCTCGCCTCACCCACGGCCAAGGGCCTGTTCCGCGCCGGCATCATCGAGAGCGGGGCGTACGACGACTGCGCCGCCCGCCCGCACGAGACGGCCGTGGCCGACGGCGCCGACTTCGCGCGGAAGCTGGGCTGCGACACCGTCGCCTGTCTGCGCGGCAAGTCCGCCGCCGACATCCTCGCCGCCCAGGGCGACTTCGACTGGGGGCCGGTGACCGGCGGGCGCTTCCTGCCACGGCAGCCGTCCATCGCGCTGGCCCAGGGGGCCGCGGCCGGGGTGCCGGTGATGAACGGCGCGAACCAGGACGAGGGGCGGCTGTTCGCCTTCGCCCGCTTCGACCTCGGCGGCAACCCGCTCACGGCCGAGGAGTACCCGACGATCATGCGGAAGGAGTTCGGAGAGGAGGCCCTCCGGAGCTATCCGCTCGCCGCCCAGCAGTCCCCGACCATCGGCTTCGCCACGGCCTTCGGCGACATGCTCTTCGCCTGCCCGGCGCTCCGGCTCGACGAGGTGCTCGCCGGACGCGGACCGGTCTACGCGTACGAGTTCGCCGACCGCACCGGCCCGCCCTTCGCCTCGCTGCGCAACCTCGGGACGGACTTCGACTTCGGCGCGACCCATGTCAACGAGGTGCAGTACCTCTTCAAGCACTTCGGCCTGGAATCCCCGCTGAACACGGAGCAGCGGGTCCTGTCCCGGCAGATGGTCCAGTACTGGGGGTCCTTCGTGCGGGGCGGGGTGCCGCGGGCGGAGGGACAGCCCGCGATGCCCTCCGGTACCGGGAAGGTGCTCTCGCTGCGGACCGCTTCCGCGGGCGGTAACGCCGTGAGCACGGACGTCCACAGCGCGCATCGGTGCAACCTCTGGGACTCGGCCGCCGTCTCCTAACGGGTAGGCTTCCGGCGCACGCCCACGTGGGCGTGCGCCGGGATCACACGGGATCACAGGACACGGGAGGAACCGGCGGTGCACGTCCAGGAATGGCTCGAGACCGTACCCGCGGTCAGCATCTATCTGCTGGTGGGCCTGGTCATCGGCCTGGAGAGCCTGGGCATCCCGCTGCCGGGCGAGATCATCCTCGTCTCCTCCGCGCTGCTCGCCTCCCAGCACGGTGACATCAACCCCGTCGTCCTCGGCGCCTGCGCCAGCGCGGGTGCGGTCATCGGTGACTCGATCGGCTATGCGATCGGGCGCAAGGGTGGGCGGCCGTTGCTGGCCTGGCTGGGGAAGAAGTTCCCCAAGCACTTCAGCGAGGGGCATATCGCGACGGCCGAGCGGTCCTTCGAGAAGTGGGGCATGTGGGCCGTGTTCTTCGGCCGTTTCGTCGCGCTGCTGCGGATCTTTGCGGGGCCGTTGGCGGGTGTGCTGCACATGCCGTACTGGAAGTTCCTGATCGCCAATGTGCTGGGCGGGATCATCTGGGCCGGGGGTACGACCGCGGTCATCTACTACGTGGGTGTCGTCGCGGAGGACTGGCTGAAGCGGTTCTCTTGGCTGGGGCTGGCGCTGGCCGTTCTTATTGGGCTGACCTCGATGTTGGTGCTGAAGAGGAAAGCGAAGAAGGCGCAGGGGGCTTCGGTGGAGGCTGAGACCGTAGGGGTTGCTGAGTAGTTTTGGGCGCGGGTCTGTTGTGGCTGGTCGCGCAGTTCCCCGCGCCCCTAGGTGGGCTGCCCTAGCCGTGGATTTCGTTGTGGGCCTTCGCCAGGTCTGCGTAGAGCGTGCCGTTTAGGGTTACGCCCTGGCGCTCTTCCTCCGTCAGTTCGCGTCTGATCTTCGCTGGGACTCCCGCCACCAGTGAACCCGGCGGGACCTGCATCCCCTGGGGTACCAGCGCCTGGGCTGCCACCAAGGAGCCCTCGCCGATCACCGCGCCGTTCAGGACCGTCGCGCCCATGCCGATCAGGCAGTCGTCGCCCACCGTCGCCCCGTGCACCACCGCGTTGTGGCCCACCGAGACCCGTTCGCCGATGGTCACCGGGAAACCGGGGTCGGCGTGGAGGGTGCAGTTGTCCTGGATGTTGCTGCGGGCACCCACGGAGATGGTCTCGACGTCGCCTCGGACCACCGCTCCGTACCAGACGCTGGCGCCCGCGGCGAGGGTCACGTCTCCGATCACCGTCGCGTTGGGGGCGACGAAAGCCTCCCCGTCGATCTTCGGTTCCCTGCCGCCGATGCCCGTGATCAACGCCTTGTGCGTCATCGCCTCGCTCCTCCTGGCCGTCCTCGGTACCTCCGCACCGTACGCCACCCGGTAGGGCGAAGATCACAAGCCCCCGACCTCATACGGGGGCCGTCCTCTCAGTACCGTGAGCGGGTGCTGAAGCGCAAGAACACGTTCTCATCCTGGCGGCGCCGCGTGGCGCAGCGCGCCGTCCATGCCGGCTGGGCTTGGGTGCAGCGCACGGGCTCCGTGACCGCCGAGCAGCCGGGGCGCTTCCGCTTCGGCGCGATGGGAACGAGTACCAGGCTCGCCTTCCCGCTGGGCACAGTCTTCGGGGAGCCGTGGATTCATATCGGCTCGCACTGCATCGTCGGGGAGCAGGTCACGCTGACGGCCGGGCTCATGCCCGACCTGGATCTTGGTCCCGACCCCATCCTGCGCATCGGGGACGGAGTGGTGCTGGGGCGGGGCAGCCATGTCATCGCCGACACGACCGTCACCATCGGCAGCGACTGTTACTTCGGGCCGTACGTCTATGTGACGTCGACGAACCACTCGTACGACGATCCGCACGAGCCCATCGGCAAGCAGTGGCCGCGCATGGAGCCGGTGGAGATCGGGTCGGGGTGCTGGATCGGGACCGGTGCCGTGATCCTGCCCGGTGCGCGGATCGGGCGGAACGTGGTCGTCGCCGCCGGTGCGGTGGTGCGGGGTGTCGTGCCCGACCATGCCGTGGTCGCGGGGGCGCCCGCGCGCGTCGTACGGCGTTGGACTGCCGAGGAGGGGTGGCAGCCGCCGCTGCGGACGCCGGCGCCGGTGCCGATACCCGAGGGGATCACCCCGGAGCAGTTGAACGCCCTCGCGGGGTTGGACGAGGAGACCGCGGCGAAGCTCGCCGAGCTCGACTGATTCAGCCGGTCGCCAGGAGCAGGGTGCCCACCAGGGCGAGGCCCGCGCCCGCTGCCTGGATCGCCTTCAGGCGTTCGCTGAGGAAGCCGCGTGCGGCCAGGGCCGTCACCACCGGGTAGAGCGACGCGAGTACGGCGGCCACCGTGACCGGGCCGAGGCGGGCCGCGATCGCGTAGGTGCCGTTCGCCGCGACGTCGGCCAGGCCGACGAAGGCCAGCGTCGGGAGCGTGGACCAGTCGAAGCCGGTCGGGGGGAGGGCCGCGTTGCCCTTGCGGACGGAGGCGTACAGGGCCACGCCGCCCGCCGCGACGTTCGTGACGCGCTGGACGAAGAGCGCGAGGAACAGGCCGGTGACGTTCGTCGACGCCTCCGCGATCAGCGCGAACACCATGCCGAAGCCGAGCGCGGCGATCAGGGTGAGGACGATCGTCTCGCGCTGCACGGGGGCGCCTCCGCGCTGCGGGCCGCCCGCGAGGACGACGCCGAGGACCGCGACCGCGATGCCCGCGAACTGGATCGGGCCGGGACGCTCGCCGAGGAAGAGGCCCACCCCGACCGGGACCGCGACGCTGAGGCTGCCGAGCGGGGAGACGACGCCCATCGGGCCGCGCGCGAGCGCCTTGTAGAAGCAGATCATCGCGACCGGGCCGACCAGGCCCGCGGCGAACGCGAACCACAGGCGCGGGCCGACCTCGCTCCAGCCGCCCGTGGCGACCACGACCGCGCCGAGCACGGCCGTCGCGATCGCCTGCGAGACGACGACCACCGTCAGCGCCGGGGTGCGCCGGGTCAGCAGTCCGCCGCCGAAGTCGGCCAGGCCCCACAACAGGCTCGTGGCCAGGGCGAAGAGTGCTGTCACGGGAGCGCCTCGCAGTACAGTTCGATGAACGATTCGGTGCACCCCACCGTAGTTCATCAACTTGCACGCTGTCATACAAAATATTGGACGTGAAGTGTCGGACCTCGACCTGCTGACCCAGTCCCTGGCGCGCAACGTCAAGCGCTGGCGGACCGAGCGCGGCTTCACCCTGGACGTGCTCGCCGCCCGTGCCGGAGTCAGCCGCGGCATGCTGATCCAGATCGAACAGGCCCGTACCAACCCCAGCATCGGCACGGTGGTGAAGATCGGCGACGCGCTCGGCGTCAGCGTCACCACCCTGCTCGACTACGAACAGGGACCCAAGGTGCGGATCGTCCCTCCCGAGCAGGTGGTGCGGCTCTGGCACACCGACGCGGGCAGCTACAGCCGGCTGCTCGCGGGTACGGAGGCGCCCGGCCCGCTGGAGATGTGGGAGTGGAAGCTGATGCCGGGGGAGAGCAGCTCCTCCGATCCGCACCCGGTCGGCACCGTCGAGATCGGCCATGTCACGGCCGGGGAGCTGACCCTCACGGTCGACGGCGCCGAGCACCGCGTCCCGGCCGGCTCCAGCGTCACCTTCGACGCCAACGCCGCGCACACCTACGGCAATCAGGGCACCGAACCGACGGTGTTCGTGCTGGCCATCTCGGTCCCGCCCGCGACGTGAGACACCCGGCGGGCCGGCGCCGCACGGCTGTTAGCGTGCGGTCATGGACGCACCCATCGGACGCTTCGACCACGCCACACCGGCCCCGGACTGCCTCGACGAACTGACCGCGCCCGTAGCGGACGCCGTACGCCGGTGGAGCGGCAGCGTGCCCGCCGAGCAGATCGTCTACGTCGACACCGACCCCCAGTGGGCCGACACCGCCGTCTTCGTGGAGCACTACGGGCAGGAGCTGCTGGAGCGGTCCGCGAACTGTGTCGTGGTGGCGGGCAAGCGCGGCGGCGAGTCCACGCTCGCCGCGTGCGTCGTGCTGTCCACCACCCGGGTCGACGTCAACGGTGTCGTACGGCGCCAACTCGGCGCCCGCAAGGCCTCGTTCGCCTCGATGGACACGGCGACGGGGGAGACCGGCATGGAGTACGGCGGCATCACTCCCCTCGGACTCCCCGCCGACTGGCCCCTGTTGGTGGACTCGGCCGTCGTCGACCTGCCCTACGTCCTCGTCGGCAGCGGACGCCGGCGCGGCAAACTCCTCGTGCCGGGCAAGGCGTTCGCCGAGCTGCCGGGTGCGGTGGTGCTGGACGGGCTGGGCGTCTGAGCTAGGGCCTGTCCGGCGGATCAGGTCGCAGGAAAGCGGCGGAACTTCATTAGCGCCGGTGAGCGGGGTCTGGTGCGTGCAGCTGCAAGGCGGAGGAGGGCGGCGACGCGGAGCGTCGGCAACCGACGACAACGCGGCAGATGCGCGTGCCAGACCTCGCGTCTGCGGCATGATCCGCCGGGCAGGCCCTAGGCCGCCATGTGGTGGGCGAGGGTGAGGTGCGGGTCGGTCTCGCCCGGGAGCGGCGCCGGGTCGGCGTGCACCAGGGCGGCGGTGAGGCGCGGCACGGCGTGCAGCAGCGCGTGTTCCGCGTCGACGGCGATGGCGTGCGCCTGCCGTACCGTCGCGTCGCCGTCCACGACCACCGCGACCTCGGCGCGCAGCCGGTGCCCGATCCAGCGCAGCCGCAACTCGCCCACCCCGCGAACCCCTTCGACCTCCAGCAAGGCCCGCTCGGCCCGGTCCACCAGCGCCGGGTCCACGGCGTCCATCACCCGCCGGAACACCTCGCGCGCCGCGTCCCGCAGCACGAGCGCGATGGCCGCCGTGATGGCCAACCCCACGAGCGGGTCGGCCAGTTGCCAGCCCAGCGCCGAACCGCCGGCACCGAGCAGCACCGCGAGTGAGGTGAACCCGTCGGTGCGGGCGTGCAGTCCGTCGGCGACCAGCGCGGCCGAGCCGATGTCACGGCCGACGCGGATGCGGTAGCGGGCCACCCACTCGTTGCCCGCGAACCCCACCAGCGCGGCGATCGCCACCGCCGGGACGTGCTGCACCGGACGCGGGTCGAGGAGCCGCTCGATCGCGGTCCACCCCGCGAAGGCGGCCGACGCGGCGATCGTCAGCACGATCGCGATGCCCGCGAGATCCTCGGCCCGCCCGTAGCCGTAGGTGAAGCGCCGGGTCGCCGCGCGCATGCCCAGCACGAACGCGATCCCGAGCGGTACGGCGGTCAGCGCGTCCGCCGTGTTGTGCACGGTGTCGCCGAGCAGCGCGACGGAACCCGACACGGCCACCACGACGGCCTGCGCCAGCGCCGTCACGCCGAGAACCACCAGCGACACCCACAGGGCGCGCATACCGCGCGCCGAGGACTCCAGGGCCGGGTCGAGCTTGTCGGCGGTCTCGTGGGAGTGGGGGGTGAGGAGGTGCTTCAGGCGGTGGCGGAGGGTGTGCTTGTGCTTGTGCTGGTGGGCTGTGTGGGTGTGCTCATGGCTGTGGGCCTGGCCGTGAGGGGCGTGGGTGTGGCCGTCCCCGTGGCCGTGAGCGGCGTGGGTGTGCCCGTGGCCGTGGCCGTGTTCGTGGTGGTGCCGGTCGCTCACGTGAAGCCCCTTCCGGTGCGTGCGGTGGACGCGCGCCGCCCACACCGCCATTATGTGCGTATGAGCGCACGCATGCACCTATCACCTGCGCATCATGCGCACCCGCAGACCCCGGGCGACGAACAGTTCGCCCTCGCCGCCGAACTCCTCGCCCTGCTCGGCGACCGCACCCGGCTGACCCTGCTGCACGCCCTGACCGGCGGGGAAGCGGACGTCACGACCCTCACCGAGGCGTGCGGGGCGGCCCGGCCCGCGGTCAGCCAGCATCTGGCGCGGCTGCGGCTGGCGGGGCTGGTGACCACGCGGAAGGAAGGGCGGCGGGTGATCTACGCCCTGCGCGACGGGCATCTGCGCCGCCTGGTCGACGAGGCGCTGAACGTGGCGGACCACCGGCTCAGTGACCGGCCGGTGCACGACTAGATAGCGCGGTTCAGTACTGCGGGTCCTTGCCCAGGTACTGCTCGGCGAACGCGAGTCCCGCCGCGGGGGAGCTGAAGAGGCGGCGCAGGCGGGCCTGGGTGGTGCCCGCGAGGTACGGGTCGCCGGACGACGTGCCGTGGTAGATCTCCGACAGCCACTGGGAGAACTCCTGGTAGTCCCAGACGCGGCCCAGGCACGCCGCCGAGTAGCCGGTCAGGCCGGTGGAGTCGCTCTTGGTGAGCTGGGCGACGAGCGCGTCGCCGAGCAGGAACGCGTCGTGCAGGGCGAGGTTCATGCCCTTCGCAGCGATGGGCGCGGTGAGATGGGCGGAGTCGCCCGCGAGGAAGAGGCGGCCGAACACCATGGGTTCGACCACGTAGTTGTGCATGTCGAGGACGCGCTTCTCGATGAGGCGGCCCTCGGTGAGCGGCGGGGCGCCGTTCGCGCCCAGGCGCTGTTGCAGCTCCGACCACACCCGGTCCTGCGACCAGTTGTCCGGGTCGTCGCCGGGAGGGCACTCCAGGTAGTAGCGGGTGACTTCGGGGCTGCGTGCCATGTGCCCGGCGAAGCCGTTGGGGTGGATGCCGAAGACCACGCAGTCGTTGGACGGCGGCGCCTCCGCGAGCAGCGCCAGCCAGCCGATGCCGTAGTCGTGCCGGGAGACGAGCGCGCGGTCCGGGGTGAGCAGGGCGCGGGTCACCCCGCGTGCCCCGTCGGCGCCCACCACGAAGTCGCAGGGAATCAGCCGGTCTTCGCCCAGGTCGTCGACGTACTCCACGACGGGGTGGTCCGAGTCCAGGCCGTGCAGCCGTACGTCCCGGACGCCGAAGCGTATGTCGCCGCCGCGGACGTCCGCGTACTCGTGCACCAGGTCCGTCACCAGCAACGGCTGTGGGTACACCCAGTGGTGATGGCCCGTCAGGCGCCGGTACTCGAACCGGTACCGCTCCCCGCCGAGCCGGAACTCGCACTCCGTGTGCCGCTGCGCACGCTCCAGCAGGTTCGCGGCGAGGCCCCGCTGTTCGAGGCCGCGTACCGCCCACTCCTCCAACACCCCGGCGCGGGGCCGCTGTTCGATGAAAGCGCGGGTCTCCGTCTCCAGGACCACGCAGTCGATGCCCGCGGCCCGCAGGATGTTGCCGACCGTCAGACCCGCGGGCCCGGCGCCGATGACGACGACCGGTTTGTGGAGCGGGAGCGCCCCGCTGGGGAAGGGGGAGACCTCAGTCATCCGAGCATTATGTCCGCGCCCTGCGGCGCTCGGGAACGGAGTACCGTGGAAATCCGGGTGACGGGGTGAGGTGGCTGGGTGGTCGCGTGGGTACCGGCGGACTTCTACCGTGCCGTCGACGGCGGCCTCCAGTGCACGCTCTGCCCCTTCCGCTGCCGGCTGCGCGACGGTGACACCGGCGCCTGCAAGGTGCGGCGCAGGGAAGGCGATCGGGTCCTGACGGCGACCTGGGGGACGACCGTCGAGCACTGGTCCTCCGTGGAGCGCAAGCCCTTCTACCACTTCCGCCCAGGCCTGCCGCTGCTGACGCTGGCCCCGCCCGGCTGCTCGTTCCGCTGCGACTACTGCGTCAACCACCGTGTCTCGCAGTACGGCAGGGACCCGGGCAGCCGTGTCTCCGCGCAGGACGCCGACGTCGAGAAGCTGGTCGCCACCGCCGCCGAGCGGGGCGGCGGACTCGCCCTCTCCTACTCGGAGCCGTCCCTCGCAGCCGAACTCACCCTCGAACTTGGCGCCCACGCCCGCCCGTTGGGCGTCCCGCTGGTCTGGAAGAGCAACGGCTTCCTCACCCCCGAAGCCGTCGAGCGCGTCGGCCCGGTCCTCGCCGCCGTCAACGTCGACGTCAAGGCCGCCGACGAGGACGCGCACCGCCGGCTCACCGGGGCGCCGCTCGCCCCCGTCCTGGAGACGCTGCGGCTGCTGAAGGCCGCCGGGGTGTGGGTCGAAGTCAGCACGCCGCTCATCCCCGGAACCAGCGCCGAGGATGAACAGCTCGTGCGCATCGCCGAGTTCGTGGCCTCCCTCGGCCCGGACACCCCCTGGCATCTGCTGCGCTTCACCCCCACGTACCGCATGCGCGACCATCGCCCCACCTCGCCGGAGCGCCTCGCGGACGCGGCGCGTATCGGGAGGGCCGCCGGACTGCGCTATGTGTACGTCGAGCGGGCGCTCGGCGCGGAGGGGCGGGCCACCCGCTGCCCGGGATGCGGGGTCGAGGTGGTGTCCCGAGGGGTATGGGGGCAGACGGAGAGCCTTCTGCGCGACGGGAGTTGCCCGGCGTGCGGGGAGCGGATCGCCGGGATCTGGACCGTGGACGAGAGGACTGGGGCATGAGCACCGAGTACCGCTTCGTGGAGGACCTGCCGGACCTGATCGACGCCGCCGAGTACGACGACCATCCCGAGGGACGGCTCGTACGGCTGCGCATCAGCTGGGACGAGACGGGCGTCGAGGTGCTCGGCGACGCCTTCCGGCCGGACACGCTGGAGGCGTTGCTGGAGAAGATGGGGCCCGACGCGGTGGAGCAGATGCTGTGCGGGTGACCAGAGTGACCAGGGTGAGCTAGAGCTTTCGCAGGGGCGAGCTAGAGCTTCCCGAGGATCTGTACGAGCACCCGCCGCAGGTCGGCCCCTTCGGGCTCGGGTGCCAGCACCCAGGTGTCCGGCCCGTCCGGCGGTGCCGGATGCCGTGGATAGTGGACGCGCAGGGTCAGCGCGCCCGGCACGGGCAGGGGCGGCTCGTGGACATGGGTCAGCAGCAGGGTGCGGGGCTCGCCCGAGTCGACGGCGGCCAGGGCGCGCGCCGCCGCACGGGCCAGCGCCGCCGCGCGTACCGGGTCGGCGGGCTCCGGCAGCACCGGCGTCCACAGCCGGCGCAGATCCGACGCCGACGTCAACCGGGCGGCCGCCTCACGGCCGTCGAGGCGCACCAGCGCCACCGCGCGGTCGGCCTCCAGCAGCGCCGCCGCCAGCAGATGCGCGCACAGCCGCAGACAACTCCCCACCTGCCCCTGGGCCGCGGCCCCCGTGTCGAGGACGAGCACCGCGTCCCGCTCGGTCCACGGCAGCCGCCCGCGCCGGGTGCGGTACAGCAGCGCGTCCTGCGCCCACAGCGCGTTCAACAGGGGTGCGGGCAACGCCATTTGGCTGGGCACGAGCCGGTCCGGCGGGCCGTGCCGGGCCCACTGCGCCGGGGCGCCGGCCGTGGTGGGGCCGGGGACGTCGTCACCGAGCAGGACGGGCAGCCGCGAGGGCAGGTCAGGGAGCCCGGCGGCGGCCTCCGCGGCCGACGCCCAGGGCCCGTCCGCCAGCCGCAGCGGCAGCGCCGGGTCCTCGCGGACCGCGTCCGGCCCCAACAGGGCGAGCAGCGGCAGGAGTTCACGGTCGACGCGGTCGAGCGCGGCGGCCAGCTCGTCGCCCGTGACGGAGGGCCGCTCCGGCTGTTCGGCGCTGCCCCGCAGGCCCCACTCCAGCGTCGTCCGCAGCTCCTGGAGCGGGACGCCCGGCGGCGGGACGTAGCGTGCGTCCCCCGGCAGCCGCGACGCCACCAGCGCGCTCAGCGCCGGATGCGCCGACCGCGGCCAGCCCAGGTCCCGCAGCGCGCGGGCGGCCGGGCTTCGGTGGACGATGCGTCGCCCCGGAGGCGGCGCCGGTCGCAGCAGCGCCGAGATGTCCGCGAGCGCGGCCAGGGGTACGGCCGCGTCGACGGCGGCGGCCATGGCGCCCAACTCGGCCAGGTAGTCAGGGGATTCGGGCAGCCGCGGTCCGGGTTCCGTCGCCTCCGCGGAGGTCTGGAGCTCCCATACGACCGTACGCCCACCGCTGTGCGTCACCGCCAGCCGGTGACCGTCCCGGTCCCAGCGCACCGCCCACACCGGCCCCAGACCCGGAGCGCCCTCCAGAGTCATCGCCACCGTGCCCCGGCCCACGTCCCACACCTCGACCACCGTGGTGTCCGCACCGGGACCCGGCGCCGCGAGCAGCGAACCGTCCGGTGACCACGCCAGCGCCGGCGCCCAGCCGCGCCCGCCCGGCGCACCGAACTCGCGCTGCACGCGCCAGGTGAGCGTCGACCACACCACCAACGACCCCTGACCGGCGGGCGGCGTCGCGGCCAGCCGGCTGCCGTCCGGCGACCAGGCGACGCGGGTGGCGAACGCGCCGGAGGGCAGGGGCAGTCGACGGGCCCGCTCCCGGCGCGGCATGTGCCACAGCATGACCGCGCCCAGGGTGCCGGCCGCCAGCGTCGTACCGTCCGGTGACCAGCAGGGGCGGCCGGTGCCCTGCGGCAGATGCAGGCTCTTGCGTTGTTGTGCCGGGGTGCCGCGGGCGTCCAGGACGTGGACGAACAGGTGGGTCGGTGCGGGTCCGGGTTCGGGCACGACGAGCGTCGCCGATCCGTCGGTGGTCGGAGCCGGGCACCAGGCGGGACCTTGACCGCCCTCCAGCACGGCCCGGGCCTCACCGCTGGCCAGGTCGAGGACGGTCAGCCCGGCTTGTCCTTCGCGCGAGGCGCACGCCAGCAGATCGGGGGCGGTGGGGGAGAGTTCGAGGTCGTGGGCGCCGCCGGGGCCGGTGGCCGTGGTGATCTGTCGGTGGGTGTCGGCTCGGCCGGTGGGTGCGCTCGGCTGTCGGTGGGCGTCGTTACGGCCGGTGGGTGCGCTCGGCTGTCGGTGGGCGTCGTTACGGCCGGTGGGTGTGCTCGGCTGTCGGTGGGCGTCGTTACGGCCGGTGGGTGCGCTCGGCTGTCCGTGGGCGTAGTTACGGCCGGTGTGCAGTGCGGCCAGCGAACCCGGTTCGGTCTCCAGCAGCCATCGGCCGTCGCGTGTCGACGCCGCGACCGCTGGGGCCCACAGGCCGTCGCCGCCGTCGTTCAGGAGCGTCTGCCCGGTGATCCGTGGCGCCCGGTCCCGCAGCGCCGGCAGCGAGCTGCCCACGGACCGGCACATCGCCGCGGCCCAGCCGCGCAGCATTACGCCCACACGGCGCTCCGCGCGATACGGGGCCGCGTCCGGCAGCTCCCACAGCTCCGTGCCCGCGCCGGCCGTGACGAGCACCCGGCCCGTCGCCGACACGCTCAGGTCCCGCGGTGACGTAGCGCGGGCGGGCAGTGTCGCGACCCGCTCCAGCGCGCGGTCCAGGACGAGCAGCGCCTCCTGGTCCGTGGCGGCCACCACGTACCGTCCGGTCCGGCTGAAGCCCAGCCCCACGACGGCACCGGAGACCGACGCGTCGGCGAGGGGGCGGCCGGTGGCCCGGTCGACCAGGTGCAGGCCGGTCGCGTCGGCGAAGGCGAGCACGTCCCGGTCCGGTGACCAGGCGAGCGCGGTGATGCCGGTACGGCCGGTGCACGGGGCGAAGTCCATCCGGACCGGGGAGACGCTCCACAGCTGGAGCGCGGTGGCGGTGGCCAGGCACAGCTGGCGGCCCTGCGGGTCCCAGGCCAGGGCGATCACCGGGTCCACGGTCGGCAGCGGGGTCGAGGTGAGCGTGCCCCGGTGGTGCACCAGCACCCCGTCGCCGGCGCAGGCCAGCCACAGTCCGTCGGGCGACACGGTGAGCGTGTCCGCGCCCGCCGGCACCGGGAACCCGTCGTCGGCGAGGACCCCGCTGTCCCCGTCGTACACCTCGACCCGCCCGGCCCGCAGCACGAACACCTCACCGCCGTCCGGGCCCCACGCCACGGCCGCCGGCAGCCCCTCACCGGCCGCCGACCACAACACCCGCCCGGTGTCGTCGCGACAACTCAGGGTGCGGTCGGTGAGATGCACGAAGGCAGTGCCGTCACGGGAGAGGCCGGTGCAGGGGTCGGTACCGGTGAGGGTGAGGAGCCGGCGGGGGCCGGGCGGGGCCGTGGTCCCGGGGGCGGCGGTCACGGGCACTCCGATGCGCCGGGTCGGCGATGGGGGATTGACGGCGAGGCGACGGCGTCCGGAGCGGTGGGGCTGGGCCCGTGGGTCGGGCGGCTTCCCGCGGGTGGCCGGCCGCCGAGATCTGCGGCACCGGCCCCGCTCCACGCCGGCCGGGCAGCCGTTCGCCACGGCGGACGTGTACGGCTCGCTGCGGGCCGCTCGGCATGGGGGCCTACCGCTCCTGCTCCAGTACGGCTTCCTGAGAGGCGCTCGGCGCCGAAGAGCGCTGCCGTCACCACTGTGAGGCGCTCGGCGCCGAAACGTGCTGCCGTCACCGGTCCTCCGTCCCCTCCAGCGCCGCCTGTTCGAACAGGCGGGCCGCCTCCAGTGGGTCGCCCGCTGAACGGTACGCCTCGGCGGCGGCCTCGTGGTCGCCCAACGCCCTTAGTCGCGTGGCCCGTTCGAGCGCTTCGCCGGGGTCCTGGTGAGGTGTCGGGGCCGGCCCCTGGGGCGTGCCCGTCGCGCCGGCCAGCGCGTCCAGGGCGTCGAGGAGTTCGCGGCCCGCCTTGGACAGGCCCGTCGAGACCGCGACCGGGTCCGGTGGGGCCCACAGGGCCCACAGGGGCACCATCGGGGCGAGCGGGAAGCGGTGCCGGCCGCCGTGCCAGCAGACGACCGCCGACGTGCCGTCGAGGCCGAACAGGCGGGCGCGGGCCGCGGGCGGCAGCGGGGGCGTGAGCGTGTGCCCGGACTCCAGGAACAGGCTGCCGGGACCGATCCGGCACAAGGGCACCCCGAAGGGCAGGTCGCGGGCCAACCCGGCCGGTTCCAGGAGCAGATGATGGCCGGGGCCGGGCAGCAGGAAGCCCGCCTCGCCCAGGGGGCGGCCCGGCAGATACCGCCGTAGCAACGGGAGTTCGTCGTCGTGCAGCAGGACCGCGTCGACCGCGGTGGGCGCGTGCACGTCGGCCATCAGCCGTATCTCCGCCGAGGGTGCCCCCTCCGGCAACACGTAGGAGGCGGAGGGTGGTTCGGGGGCCACGCCGATCAGTTCGGCCGGTATCGGTGAGGGCGTGCCGAGCGGCTCCAGCCTTAGCGGTGGCCACTCCTCGACGTCCCCGATCAACCACAACTCTCCTTGCGGTACCGGGGAGTACAGCAGCGCGTCGTCGACGGGAGGGCGCAGTCGTACGTCCAGCAGCAGGCGTTCGCAGGCGGCCACCGGGCGGCACACCGAGGTGCGGGGAAGCGCGGAGAGGGCCACGAGCAGCGCGTGCGGGATCTCGTCGGGCGATGTCAACAACAGGACTGTCGCCTCGCGTTGAGGTGTCTCCGGGCTGTCCAACGGGCGGGCCCGCACCGCGAGCGTCGACACCTCCACACCGAAGGTCAGAGCCTGGCGGGCCACGGAGGACAGGAGTTGGGGTGCCGCGAGGACGTGCAGCGTGGGGTGGGTGGTGCGGTCCGGTGGGGAGAGGGGGAGGCGGGAGACCAGGTCCACCGTGTCGAGCCGGGGCCAGGACAGCACCTCTGCCAACTGGTGCGGCCCGCCGCTGCGTTCGGCGAGTGCGCCGTGCCCGAGCACCGGCCGGGGCTCCCCGCCGTGCAGTGTCAGGAGGTCGGTGCCGACGGCCGGGCCGATGACGCTGAGCAGCCAGACGGCCCCGCCGCCCGGCTCGACGTGACAGCTCCACTCCGCCGCCCCGGCCCGGTGCAGCGCCTCGATCGCGCCCAGAATCCGGTGCGGGGCGGGGAAACGGGCGGCGACCCGCCAGTCGACGACGGGGGAGGAGGTGTACGACACCGGCGGCACCGGGATCGGCGGCTCCTCCTCCGGCGGACGTGCCGGGCGCACGCTGAAGGGGACGCCGTGGTCGTGGGCACCGTTGGACTGGTGCGGCGGCCGGGGCTGGGGGCGGGCCGGAGGCGGCTGCGGGGTCGGTGGGGCCGGTGGCGGGGCTCCGCGCGGGGCGGGGCGGGCCACGATCGGCGTCGGCGGAGTGCCGGAGGAGGGCGCGTTCTCCGGCGTGATGCGGTTCAGCAGCCGGCGCAGAGGGCTTTCGCTGCGTTCCATGGAATCAGGGACCTTCCGCCCGGCCGGCCTCCGCCGCGACGCCCGCCTCCACGGGCGGCCCGGACGGCAGCCAGGCGGCGGAGCCGAGCCGCTCGCCGGCCCACTCCCGCCAGCGGTTCAGCACGTCGCCGCCGCCCTGGCCGTCGTAGGCCGCACGGAACAGCCGTGCCCCCCAGTCGAACCGTTCGACGCGGTCCGCGGCCTCGACGCCCCAGTCCAGCATCAGACGCCGCTCGGTGCGCGAGGCCAGGGCGGGCAGACGGGCCTCCACGCGCGGGAAGAGGTCGAGGAGGGGGCCCGGCGGGCCGCCGCCGAGACGGTCGGCGAGGGCGCGGGCGAGTTCGAGGCGGAGCTGCTGCGGGCCCTTGCCGACGGTGTCCGCGGCGGCGAGGAGCCTGCGGGCGGGGGCGATGTCACCGGCCAGGAGGAGCTCCCAGGCGGCTTCCAGTCTGCGGCCGCGCTCCTGCCAGCAGCGGGCGGCGAGTTCGGGGCGGCCGAGGAGCCGGTAGCAGCGGGCCGCCTGCTCCGGGTGGCCGGCCTGCCGGTAGGTGCGCGCGGCGTGCTCCAGGTCGCCGGCGCGTTGGTAGGCGTCGGCCGCCGACCACTGCCAGCCGAGGAGGTCGTAGCAGCGGGCGGCCTCGGTGTGCGCCTGGGCCTCGGCGTAGCAGCGCGCGGCCTTGAGCAGCAGCCGGGTGCGCCGGCTCATGTGGTCTCCCGCTCACCCGGCTCGGGACCCTCGGTCTCCTCGTCCCGGTCGTGCGCCGGGGTCTGCGGTGTCGGGTCGTGCCGCCACAGCGGCGGCTCGTCGAACGGCGAGATCTCCTCGACGTCCGGTCTGCGCGCCAGGACCTGCCCCAACTCGGCGCTGATCCGGTCGTGTTCGGCGTCGTGGTCGGGACCGGAGCCGGTACCGATGTCGTCCACCTGGAACAGCTCGACCTCTCCGGTGTCCGTGTTGAACCGGAACCGCACCCGCACCCGCATCGATCAGTTCTCCCTCCGGGATCAGTTCCCCACGCCGCCGAAGCCGATCTCCAGCGGGACGCCCCTCGCCGCCGGAACCGATCTCCAGCGGGACGCCCCTCGCCGCCGGAACCGATCTCCAGCCGGACTCCCCTCGCCGCCGAAGCCTCCGAGCGGGTCCGGAGTTCAGTTCGCCATCCCGTCGACGTCGATGTCGAGCTCGAACTCGATGTCGATGCCGCCGTCGGACTCCTCCTGCCGGATGCCGGTGGCGCCGTGCTGCCGGGCGAAGTCGAGCAGCGCCCGCTGGTAGGCCGTGGCCAGCACCCCGTTGACGGCCCGCAGCCCGTCCTGGCCGAGCCGGGTGATGCGCTCCCGGTTGCGGGCCTCCAGATCGGCCCGGACCCGCTCGCGCTCCTCCGCCAGCCGGGCCCGCGCGTCGTCGTCGGCGGCCCGCTGGAGCCGGGCCTCCGCCGCGGCGGCCGCGGTGGTCGACTCGCGGCTCGCCTGCACCCGCAGCCGCCCCGCCAGCTCACGCGCCCGGCGCACGGCGTCGGCCTCGGCGACCGCCTGCGCCTCGCGCTCGGCCACCTCACGGGTGCGTCCGGCGAACCCGTCGGCGTAGTACCGCCCTTCACCGCTGCCGGTCGCCTGTTCGCGGACTGTGCCGCGCAGCGTCTCGGCGGCGTGGCCCTCCACGGTGACCTGGTCCTCCAGACGGGCGGTGACGACGAGTTCACCGGTGGCCGGGTCGTAGCGGACCCGGCCGTCCGTCAACTCCAGGACATGGCCGCCTCCTTCGGCGCGCCAGCCCTCGGCCGTGGTGAGCGTGGCCTCGAAGACCTGCCGGGTGGCCTGCCCCAGCGTGCCGCCGAAGGGGTGGCGCACCTCCAGCTCGCTGACCACGGAGTCGCTGGCGCTGGCACGCCGCTCCAGGGCCAGTTCCCACGCCTCGACGACTTCCCTGGTGGCTTCGACACGGACCCTGCGCGGATTGCACATAGAGTTGGTGTCCCCCTGATTCCGCGGCCGGGCGCGGGCGCCCGGAGGTGTGCGTCAGCCCTGGTCCAGCAAGGCCAGAGTGTTGTCGATGATACTCGCGAGCTCCCTCTCGCCCTCTCTGTTGCCCGGAACCGCACGCCTCAACTCCAGCCTCAGGGCATTGAGTTGACGCAGGACGCGTTCCACGGACGCGGGCGGCGACCCGGCGCCGACCTGGCGGCCGAGGACGCGCGCCTCGGAGACCAGGCGTTGTACGGTCCGGGCGGGCTCGTCGGGGTCCTCGGCGGGGCCGCCGGTGCGACGGCGTACCGCCTCCTGTACCACCGGCGCGTGCGCCGGGTCGGACCAGAAGTGTTCCAGCGGCCACAGGTCGGGGGCCTCGGCCCGGACCCGCTCCTCGCGCAGCGCCGCCGCGGCGACGAGCCGCAGGCCCCGGATGATCCTGCGGTCGGACAACGTCACGCCCTGGCCGAGGAGTTCACGGACGAGCTCGGCGTACTCGGGGGTGACCTCGCTCAGATCGGCGTGCGCCAGCTGCCGGCCGAGGCGGTCCAGGGTGGCCGGGTCGATCCACGCGTGCTCGTCACCGGCGGACGTGCCGCGGCCGGGCGCGGAGCCTTTCTCCAGGAGCTCGTCCAGCCGGTTCGCGGCCACCGGCGGGATCGTCAGCCGCAGCAGGAACCGGTCGGCGAAGGCGAGCAACGAGGGGTCCTGCGGAAGGGAGTTGGCCGCGCCGACGAGCGTGATGAGCGGGACGGCCTCGACGTCGTGGCCGTTGTGGAACACGCGCTCGTTCATCACCGTCAGCAGCGTGTTGAGGATCGGGCTGCCGCTCTGGAAGATCTCGTCGAGGAACGCGACATGAGCCTTCGGCAGCATGCCGTCGGTGCGGAACCGGTACTGGTCGCCGTTCTGGAAGGCGGGCACGTCCACCGGCCCGAACAGCTCCGCCGGTTCCGTGAACCGGGTCAGCAGCCGTACGAAGGGACGGCTGCCGAGCCCCGACGCGAACCGGCTGACGAGGTCCGTCTTGCCGGTGCCGGGCGGCCCGAGCAGCAGCACGTGCTCGTGCGCCAGCACCGCGACCTCCAGCAGGTCCAGGGCGAGCCGCCGCCCCACGAAGTGCTGGTCGATGCTGCGGCCGAGCGCCTTGAGACGTCGTACGGCATTGAGGTCGTCGCCACTCCAGGTGGCCGTCGCGGTGCTCATCGGCGCTCCGAGATCATTTCCAGGCGGCCCTGCTGGAGCCGTCCCACCAGCCAGCCCAGCCGGCGGGCGTCCGGTTCGATGCCGTGCATGTGGCGGCCGACGAACGCGTCCCGCATCAGCGAGCGCAGCTCGTCGCCGTTGCGGCCCGCGGTCGCCTCGGCGATCAGCTCCAGCACCTCGTCGTCCAGGGAGATGTGGTAGCGGCCCGCGTGGTGACGCAGGATGGCGCGGCGGGCGGTGACGTCGGGCAGCGAGATGGCGATGGAGCGGAACCGGCTCGGCCGCAGCAGCGCCTTGTCGATGATGTCGATGCGGTTCGTCGTGCCGATCACCAGCATCGGCACCTCGGGCCGGAAGCCGTCCATCTCGGTGAGGATCTGCGCGACCACGCTGTTGCCGGCCCGGCTGCCGCCGTCGGGGCGGTTGCTGCGCTCCATGGTGATCGCGTCGATCTCGTCGAAGACGATGACGGAGGGCGCGCTGCGCCGCGCGGAGGCGAAGATCTCCCGCACCTTGCGCTCGCTCTCACCGACGTACATGTCGGTGACCTCGGGCCCGGACACCACCTGGATGGTGGCGTTCATGCCGTTGGCGATGGCCTTCGCGAAGAGCGTCTTACCGGTGCCGGGCGGGCCGTAGAAGATGATGCCGCGCGGGACGAGTTCGGAGCGCACCTCCTCCATGTCGTCGGGCAGGCTCTGCGCACCGCTGATGATGGCGAGCGTCTGCCGGATCTCGTCCTTGACCTCGTCGTAGCCGCCGATGTCGTTCAGCGTGACGTTGGGGACCTCGAAGTGCGAGGACTGCTGCGCCTTGAACGTCAACAGCGTCTCCCGCAGATCCTGTTGGGTGGCCCGCTTCGGCTGCGTCCGGTGCTTCTCGTGCGCGTACCGCATGGCCTGGCGCAGTCGTACGGGGTTCATGCCGGCGACGTGCTTGTAGAACTCGCGCGGCTGGAACCCCTCGAAGGTCTCCGCCTCCTCCCGGGTCACGAGGGCGGCCCCCAGGAGTGTCTCCTCGGTCTCCGGTGTCTTCACCTTCGGTGGCAGACCGCTGAGGGTGACGCGGGCGCTGAACCGCTCGGCCAGCACGTCCGGCAACGGCAGGGTCGGGTCGGCGAAGGCGAGGACCAGCTGGTCGGGGAAGGCGTAGAGCAGCTCGACCAGTTCGCGCGCCTCGGCGTGCCGGCCGATGTCGGCGCTGCCGGCCAGCAGGTCGAGGTGGGTGAGGACGATGACGTCGCCCTCCTTCAACTCCTCCAGCTGGGCGCGTAGTCGGGCCAGGCGGCGCTGGCGGGTGTTCATCGACGCGCCGTTCATGTCCCCGACCGGGTCACCGGAGCCGCGGCCGCTCTCGTCCTCCTGCGAGTCGTCGTCGAGCCGGATGCCGCGGCACTCGGCCAACGTGACCATCTCCTCCCACAGATGGGTCACGATCAGCTTCTCGCTGATGACGAGCACCGGCAGCCGGCTGCGCAGCAGGGACGCCACGCGTTCGATGTGCGGGTAGTAGGCGAGGCGGACGGCCTGGGCGTCGGTGATGCGGTCCGGGTGGTCGGCCTGCTCGGGCTCCTGCGCCGCTTCGACGCCGGGAGCGGGGGGCTTGGTCAGCGAGGTCGGCGCCGGGGCGGCCGTGATTCCCGGGGGCGCGAACAGCGAGGTGCCCGGGGCGAGTTCGGACCGCAGCCGGATGTCGGCGGCGAAGTCCGACCAGGGCCGGTCCAGCAACTCCTCGTCCAGCGGGTCGAGCAGCCATACCTCGCAGGAGGCCAGCACCTCCCGCAGCGGACGGTCGCCCGCGGTGCCGAGCAGGTCCATCCGGTCGCCGTGGTCCGCGGTGGCCAGGCGCAGCGCTCTGGTCATCGGTCCAGCACCTCGCGCAGCGCCTCGAACTCCCTTACCCGGCCGTAGATGCGGTGCAGTTCCGTGCCGATGCGGTAGCCGCTCAGCAGCGGGCGGCGGCGCAGCTCGTCGGGATGGCGCCGGGCCAGCACGGCCAGGGGCTGCCACCAGTCGAGCGTGGCCCGCGCCCACTGGCCGCGGGCGTCGTCCGCGAGCAGCCGGGCCGCGCTGTCGCGCGCCAACTTCCGTACGTCGTCGGTGAGTCGGCGGTAGTGGCCGCCGTGGTGCAGCAGCGCCGTCTCGTACACCTCGTACACGACTGTTCTCTCCCCCGGGGTGAAGCGGAACCGGCGCAGCAGCGCCGCGCGGTGACGGGCGGTGGCGGGCGAGGACGGCGGTGCGGCGAGGCCCGCCACCGCCGCGCGTCTGCCCTCGGTGTGGTCGAGGAACCGGTCGAGGAGCTGCCCGCAGCGCTCCTCCGTGCCCGGCGGAGGGTGGTCGAAGAGAGCCGTCAGCGGCGAGGCGCGCAGCAGTTCCGTGCGCAGCTCGGCGTTGACCGGGGTCGCCGACAGGGCGCGCCCCACGAGACCGTGACGGGCCATCAGATCACGTACGGTGCCCGAGCCGCCCACGCCCTCGGCCACCAGCAGGGCCGTCGGCGGATCGTCCCGTAGCGCCAGGGCGGCCGCGACCATCAGCGGCTCCAGGCCCGTCGGCCCGCGGTCGCCGAGGGGCGGGTCGGACAGGTGCAGCCGGGCCGCGGTGACCCGGGCCAGCCGTTCGAGGAGGACGACCGGGTCGTCGTCGGTCTCGGGCGGCCGCGCCGAGGTGGTCGGAGGCGGCACCAGGGTGCCGTCGGGCGCCGGTTCAGTGATGGCCCAGTGAAGGATGCGTACTGCGGTGGCTGTCAGGGTCGTCATCGAGGTTCCGGATCGGACAGGGTGCCATCCAGTCGTCGGAGGAGGCGTAGCAGGTCAGTACCCGTCGGCGCGAGGTCAGGTTGATCAGGGCGGCCACCTGCCAGGGGCGTCGGAAGGTGTCGCGGTGCAGGTCGATGTCGGTGCGGGACAGGCCGATGGTGCGCTCGGTCTGGAACAGATGGGTGTGGTACCAGCCGACGAGCTGGCGGTCGCCGAGCGTCCGGCTCATCGCGCGGAACGAGTCCCCGGTGAACGTGAAGTGCATCAGCGAGGCCCCCGAGTGCTCGGCGGGCAGCACCTCGTCGACGATCACCGCGTGCAGCGCGGGGTCGTCGGCCCGCCGGAAGGCCCGGCCGACCAGGAAGCCGCCCTCCTCGATCTCGGTCGACAGCTCCATCTCCATCATGCTGCGCTGCACCCCGGTGCCGAGCAGCACGGTCACCGGCGCCCCGGTGTCGCTGAGCGTCACCCCGTACTCGGCCAGGTCGAGCAGCGGGATCTCGGGCTCGGCCGCCGGGCGGATGCCGAACGGCAGCCGGGTGGAGCGGGAGACGTCGATGTCGTCCGTGCCGTCCACCACCGGGGGCAGCCGCTGCGCCGACTCCCCGTCCTCGGGCGAGGGCAGCCCGGCGATCCGGAACGCCCACTGGCGCTCCTCGGGGGAGATCTCCCGGGCCAGCCGGGCGAGCACCGGGCCGACGAGCGAGTTGACGGAGTAGGGCTTCTGGTAGACCACGCGTCCCTCCATATGGATCGCGACATGGATGTACCCGAAGTCGGCGCGGAGATTGGTGAGGTGGAGATCTCCCTCGTACGTGTCGGCCCCAGGGGTCTCGGAGCTCTCGGGCTCGTAGGTGTCGGGTCCGGGGTCGTTGCGCAGCATCAGCACGAAGCGGGGCCGGCCCTTGAAGGGGGCCGTCTCCGCCGCGAAGGCCGGCTTCAGCAGCGCGATCAGCGGTTCGGTGCGCACCAGTTGGCGTGACTCGCCCTGGAAGAGCTCGATGTCAAGTGCCATCGGCCGCCCCGTCCGTCCGCCGTATCCGCAGCGCGCCGACGCGGAGCGCGCCGTCGTCCGGCGGCGGGGCAGGCACCGGCGGCTTGCCCCCGATGGCCTCGATCATGGCCGCACCGTCCTCCGTCGTGGCCCACAATGCCGCGATTGGGTTGAAACTGTCCGAGATCTCGTAATTACGATACCCAGCCATGTCCACGAGCATCTGGCACAGTTGGCCGAAGTCGAGGGCGGGGCGCCAGGAGTGCGCCAGCACGCCCAGGCACACCGCCCCTTCGGCCTCGGGGTACTGCGGGTCGGGTCCCTTGATGTTCGGGTGGAAGATCGGGCTCAGCCAGAAGACGGCCGGGGCGACCAGCGGGAAGTCCGGGCCCAGCAGGATCAGCAGGTTGTGCTTGTCCTGCGTCTCCGGACGCGGCAGCGCGCTCTCGCTCTGCTGTTCCGGGAGCCGCAGCCCCGGCCCCTTGAAGCGGATCTCGTAGTCGGTGGGGAACTCGGGGTCGTCGGTGTCGACGATCTCGAAGTCCTCGTGCTGGTCCGCGTAGCGGTGCATCTCCTCACGGACCCGGATGATCGCCTGCATCCGCAACTCGGCGTGCCCGGCGGTCGCTTCGGGATACACGTTGAGCGTGTCGCCCTCCCGCACCCCCGCCTCGTGCAGGGACTGCGCGGGGTCGAGACGGCGGAAGCTGCCGTCCGGCTGCTGATGGTCGACGACGGTGCGCGGGCGGCGCCCCATCCGGCCCTCGTAGTGCGCCAGCACGGCGGCGGCGATGTCCCGCACCGGAGTGATCGACGGCACGCCCGCCAGGTCGTAGGGCTGCTGGTCGGGGCCGTTGACCCGGAGCGCCTCCAGCAGATAGGGCCGGTGGTCGTAGACCTCCTGGAGGATCTCCAGGTCCGCCGGGGCGCCCGCCGCGATCAACTCGCCGCGCACACCCTCGATCTGACCCAAGGTCAGTTCGCGGGTCAGCGACATCGCGATCTGCCCGACCTGGGCCTCCTCGCCCTGGCTGACGAAGAACAGCTCGGCGCGGGCGTCGAGGCGGCGCACCTCCTCGATGAACGACGCGTGGTGCGTGCTGCACACGAAGACCAGCGTCGGGTAGGTGTCCGGCTCCGGTTCGGCCTGCGGAGCGGCGGTGGGCGTCGGACCGGCGGGCGGCGGGACGCGGTGCTGCTCGGCGCGCGGCGGCTGCGGGGGCTCGGTGACCGGTTCCAGCGCTTCGACGGAGGCGCGGAAGAGCGCGTTGCCCGGGTACTCGTTGTGCACGGCGCGCGCCAACTGGGCCTCGCCGTCCACGAGTACGCCCGCGTCGATCAGCCGACGCGCCTCGGACCAGTAGACCCGGGCGGTCGCGTCCACGGACGGCAGCCGGCTCTCCGGGAAGCCGATGGTCCGCAGGATGATCTCGCCCTCGCGCGGGTTGATCACCCGCTCCAGCTCGTTGTACAGCTCGTCCCTCACAGGACACCCTCCGTCGTCGCGCGCCGTGCCTCGGTCAAGTCGCCCGGTATGCCCTGCCGTTCCTCCTGGAGGGCGGCCAACTCGACGTACCGCAGCCCCGACCCGTCCCGTCGGGCCACGGGCAGTACTTCACGCGGCGCCACCCCCAGTGCGCTCAGCCGCGCCGAGGCGGGCGCGGACCGCAGCCGGGTGGTGACGGCGCGCACCGCCGCCCGCCGCCGCACCGGCCTGCTGAATCCTGCCCAGGCGAGCGGCTCTTCGTGCACGTCGACGTGGTCCAACAGGTCGGCCACCGTGGCCTCGTGGTCCAGCGGCAGCACCGGGACGGCCGCGGGGAGCCGTTCGTGCAGCGGGCAGTCCGGGTCGGGCAGCTCGGGCGACGGGGCGCCGGACAGCGGTACGGCGAACCCGGCGGCGTCGACGCGCAACGGCGCGTCCGGCACGGACAGTCCCAGCAGCAGTCGTACGGCGAAGTCGGCGAGCCACGCGCCGACCAGCGCCGACACCGGAGCCGAGGCACCCACCTCGGCGGCCGGATCGGGCGCGGCGCACGACCACGGGTCGTCCTGCACCGCGCGCTCCGCCGGGCCGAGACCGCAGGCCCGGCAGCGTCCGCCGGGCGGGTACCAGGAGACCTCGCCGCCCCACGCGTGCGTGCCGCCGTCGAGCATGCCGGTCCCGGCGAGCGTGCACCGCCCGGCCAGGGAGATCCGGGCGGCCCGGCTGTCCAGTGCGCTCACCACCAGGTCGGCGTCCCGCAGTTCGGCGAGCCCCGTCCCGGAGACATGCGGCGCCTCACGGGCGTCCACGATCGTGCCGGGCGCGAGGTCCGCCAGCGCCCCGGCCAGCACCTGCGCCTTCGGCCGGCCCACGTCCGCCGCGCGGAACAGCGGGCAGCGGCTGAGGTTGCTCACCGCGACCGTGTCCGGATCGCACACCACCAGCCGGCCGAGGCCCGCCAACGCCAGCGTCTGGGCGACGGTGTTGCCGAGTGCCCCGGCGCCCGCGAGGACGACCGTGGCGTCGGCCAGCCGCTTCTGGTCCCAGCCGGGGATCAGCGCGTGCCGCGCGAACCGGTCGCCGGTCACCGGGTGTCCCGCGGGGAGTTGAGCATGAGGCACGGCACTCCGGGATGCTGGGCCTTCCAGTCGTCGTAGCAGACCAGCCCGTGGTCGGGGTCGCGGTGGACGGCGCTCGCGCAGTTCGGTGCGTCGGGTGCGCAGGTGCAGTGGATGACCATCTCGTCCGGCCGGAAGGTGTGCCCGCACACCCAGCAGCGGTGCCGGGTCGGCGCCCCGTCGCCCGGGCCCGGGTGGAGTCGGAGCAGGGGATGTCCACGACGCAGCCGGACGGTGTTCAGCTCCGGCGGCGGGGGATTGGCCTCGTCGAGGCCCTGGTGGAACAGCTCGGCCGACGCGGAGGACTGCTCGCCCGCCTCGGGGTTGAGGCAGTCCAGGCGGCGGCTGCGGTGCTTGAGGACGACACCGGGGCCCGCGTCGGCGCGCTCGATGGAGATCTGCTCGCCCAGCCGGAAGGAGTGGTGGCAGACCGGGCAGGTGGTCCCGGCCGAGCCGAGCTTGCGCAGCAACTGGGAGGTGACGACGGTGACCTCCTCGCCGGGCTCGCCGTCCGGCTGCGGCACGTCGACCGCCTCGCGGCGCCCGCCGGCCTGCCCGAGCAGGAAGTCGTACGCCGCCGGACTCGGCCCACCCTCGGCCGCGTCCCGCACCCCGGCCTCCGCCCGCTCCCGCTCCTGACTACGCCGCCGCCGCTCGGCGACGTTCACCCCGGCGGGCACATGGACACTCACGGTACGGGGCCGCTGCTCACTCATACGGCGCCGCCCTTCCGGAGGGACCGCCGGGTCGGGGACCGCTGCTCACTCATGCGCGGCCGCCCTTCTGGAGGGGCCGCCCGCTCGGGGACCGTTGCTCGCTCCTGCGTCGCCGCCCGTCCGGGCGAACGGCCCGGTCGTACGGTGATGTCCTCGCGCGTGCTGTCCCGTTACACCGCGTCGCCCGACCGGCCCCCCAAGTTCCGCGCGCTGCCCCGCCACGCCGCGTCGCCCTCCCGAAACCCCGCCTTCCGCGCCCCGCCCCGTCATACCGCCCCGCCCTCCCGGAACCCCACCTCGCGTCGCAGGTCCGGTCGTCCGGGGCGGCCGAGGCTCACGCCTGCTCGGGCCTGTTTGAAGGCGCCCTCCCAGGACTCGCCGAGGGCGAGGGCCGCGTAGTAGTCCTGGCAGAACGTGAGCGCGTCGTCGTCGTCCAGCTTCGCGGGGGAGCCGATGACCTCGCCTACGTAGGGTCTGACGACGTCCAGGTACCGGCCCAGATGGCAGGCGTTGAGGACGGCGACCGGGACCCCGCCCACCGCCTCCAGGACCGCGCCGAGCGCCTCCGCGCGCACCGGCGCGACCGAGCCGTCGTCCCCCTCCAGCAGCAGAGCGCCGTCGGCGGAGCCGTGCCCGCCGTAGTGGAGGACGTCCGGCTTGTGCTCGGTGAGCGCCGGGATCAGGTCGCGGCGCCGGGTCGCGGCCGACAGCCGGATGTCGAGGACGCGGCGACGGCCGCGCCGGGCGGCCTCCTCGATGGTGCGGTACTCGTGCCGCAGCTGGAGCTGGGACGCCTCCCGGGGGCCCGCGAGCAGGCACAGCACGGTCAGCCGGCCGTCCGGCGATCCGTCCGGCGTCTGCGGCTTCGCGAACCGGCCCAGCACGTCGTTGGTCGGGAAGTCCCGGTGCGCCGCCCGGAGGAGGTCCTCCAACGTGAAGCCGAACGCCCCGTGCTCGATCGTCAGACAGATCCGGAACCAGTGACCGAGCGGTGCCTGGGAACCCCCGAAGGGCGGCAACCGGGTCAGATCGGCACCCAGCCCGCGCAGCAGCAGCTCGGCGCTCAGCGGGTCGGCGTACAGCTCCGCGAGCACCCGCAGCACCCCGTCCCGCTGCAACTGCCCCGCCGTCAGTGCCGCCATGTGCCGCTCCCCCCAGCCTCAGGTGCTCCGACTGTACCGGCCCCGGTCATACCCCCGACTGGGCTTTCGCCAACCGGAGTTGATCAGTCGTCAGGAACTGGTGAACGCCAGGTGCACTCATTTTGATGCTCTGCCTGAAGCACCCGTCGGCTGGGCAACGTTCTGTGATAGTTGGTGTTCGGGAGGGCTACGGGGAGGAGACGCGGGGGTGGTGGAGTTCCGGGGCCGACGGCCCGGTTCGGGGGACGGGGAAGAGGCGGTCTTCAGCCTCGAGGAGGACATGGGGGAGCAGGCCCGCCTGGAGCTGCCGCCCTTCCGGGTACGCCGCTACCGCAGGCTGCCCGGCCGGCACCCGGTCATGGTGCAGGAGGCGGTCGGGCCGGAGGCCGAGCGGCGGATGCGCCGCCACTTCGAACTCTTCGGCAGCCTCGCCGACTTCCACGGCCCGCATCTGCCGCGTCAGCTCGCCCACGTCCTCGCCTACGACGACTCCGAGCGCCCGCACCGGCTGCTGCTGGACTGCCGGGGCGTCCCCCTGTCCGGCTTCGAGACCCCCGACGTGCTGCACGGGCCGCGGCTGCGCGGTGTCGTGCAGGACCTGTTCGAGGCCGTCGCCGGGCTGCACGAACCCCGCCTGGTGCACGGCCGGATCAGCCCCGAGCACCTGTGGTGGGACGAGGCGGAGGGGCTCCAACTCGCCGGTCTGGACGGAGCCGTGTACGCCACCGAGCCGCTGCCCGACCGCCCGGCGACCGAGTGGGACGCGCCCGGCTTCCGCCCCGGGCTGCCGGCCTCGGCCGACCAGGACGTGCTCAGCGCCGCCCTCGTGGCGTTCTGGATGGCCACCGGCGAGACCCTGCCGCGCGGCTCCTCCCGCGAACACCTCCACGCCGTCCTCGACCAGGGTCACGAGGAATGGCTCCAGGAACTCCTGCGCGCCGCCTTCCCGTTGGGTTCCGCCGTCTCCCCGCCCGCCCGCGAACTGGTCCGCCGCCTCGTCGACGGCGCCGCGCCGAACGGCCTGTTCGAGCGGCCCCTCGCGGAACAGGCCAAGCGCCGCGAGACCCTCGCCCGCGAGGAGTTCCGCGCCCTGCGCGCCCGCCAGCGCACCGGCGCCGGCAGCCTGCGCGCCAACGGCTACGCCCCGCCCGCGGTCCAACCGCCCGGCTGGTGGCGCCGGATGGGTCGCCGGCTGCGGATCGTCACCGACCGGCCGCTGCCCGCCCTCGGCCCCGTCGAGTGCCCCATGTGTCTGCGGGCGCTGAACTGGGACACCGCCGAGCGGGTCGTCCTCGACGCCTCCGGCGGCATGCTCCCCGAGGCAGACCTGCCCACCCACTCCGACGCCGAGCGGGACGCCCAGCTCGCCCGCACCTACGTGGTCTGCCCCGGCAACGACGACGTGCCCCAGCACGAACTGCCGTACCGCTACCCCCTGTTCGGCACCGAACCGGTCCGCATCGGGCTGGTCGGCGCGTCCAGCACCGGCAAGTCCCACCTGCTGGCCGCGATGATCGACCAGGCCCGCAAGTCCACCGTCATGGCCCGCTACGGCCTGCGTGTCGAGGCCCTGGACCCGCAGCGTTACCACCTCTACCTCAACGAGGTCGTCGCCCCCTTCATCGACGGCCGCCAGGAACTCGTCGCCACCGCCGACCGCCCCGAACTGCGCTACTCCACCGGCCTCGTCGTCACCGACGAGCACTCCGGCCGCTCGCACAGCGTCGTCTTCTTCGACGTGGCCGGCGGCCGCCTGGAACGCCCCGGCCGCGAGTCCGACTTCCTCAACCGGCTCAGCGCCCTGCTCTGCGTCGTCGACCCGACGCGGGTGTACGGCCTGACGTCCCAGGGCGGTACGACCGGACGCGACCCGGCGTTCGAGCACGTCCGCCAGCGGCTGCGCCAGCAACAGGCCAACCCGGCCCTGCCGTTCCTGCCGGTCCCGTGCGCCCTCGTCGTCACCAAGAGCGACCTGCTGCGCTTCCGCGGCTACCGCGAGATCGACGGCTGGCTGCACGAAAAGCCGGACGCCGAAGCCGACTTGAGCACCGTCGAGCGGGAGAGCGAGGACGTCTACGCCTTCCTCGGCGCCCGCGGCGGCGGCGATTGGCTGCAACTCGCCGGCGAGTGCCAGGGCTCCACCCTGCATCTCGCCTCCGCCACCGGGACCGGCCCCCGAGCCCAGACCGACCAGGCCGCGGCCCGCCGCTTCGACGAGGCCCTCTTCCGCCAACACCGGGTACTGCGACCGCTGTTGGCGCTGCTCGCCATGAAGGGCGTCATGACGGGACCGGCCGCCGACGCCCTGCTGCTGGGACGGGGGCCCGGCACATGAGCCTGCCCGCGCGCGGCGGCCTGCGCGCCGACATCACCGTCTACCAGTGGTCCGAGCGCTCCCTCACCGGCCGCGGTGACGTCGGCCCGGTCGCCACCTCCCTCGACCGCGAGGCGCTGCTGCGCTGGAACAGCCGTATCGAACACCTGGTGTGGGCCAGCCAGGAACACCCCGGCGACACCACCCCCGGCTTCGTCTACTTCCGCCACGAGAACGAGGCCGCCGTCCTGCGCAAACTCCCGGTCCGCGACCCCAACGGCCGCGCCGGTTCCACCCTCACCCACGTTCTGACCGGCCCGGCCGGCGGCATCGACCTGCACCTCGCGCTCGCCGCCTGCCGCAGCGACTGGGACGACTGGCTGCCGCCGCCCGTCCGGCAGAGCGCCCTCCTCGACGGCCAGGCGGCCCGGGGCAGCGGCGCCGAGCGCCTGGAGCGGGTCCCGCTGGACCTCGTACGGCAGTTGCTGGTCGAGGAGCAGCGACTCCTCGGCGCCCTCGACACGGCGGCCGAGGACGTGCCCGACGACCTGCTCGTGCGCCTCGCCGAGGCGCTCATGGAGCAGCCCGGGGCACCGCTCACGGTGGTGGGTTCGCCGGTGGACGGCGAGGTCGTCGTGCACGCGCTGGCCGGGCTGCTGGGCCGGGTCGTGCTGGGCAGCTGGGGCTTCGCCACCCGGGAGGAGAACGACGCGGCGAAGGACCTGCCGCAGTTCGTGTTCGTACGGGGCGACGGCACCGGAACCCGCCACTCCACCCGGCGCCGCGTCGACGCCAAGGCCGACCCCGGCCCGCCCGGCCCCCTGCGCGACCAGGCCGCACGCCTCGTCGCCTTCCAGCGGCGCCGCGGCACCGGCGCGCTCACCCGGCTGCTGCCGGACCAGCCCATGGCCAACCCCTCGAAGATCCGCGAGTGGGCGGCCGGACACCAGGTCGCCCCCGGGCTGATGAGCGATGTGATGAGCCTGCTGGAGGCGGCCCCGCACGGCGACCTGTCGGACCGCGAGGACGCCTACCTGCGCAGCGCCGCCGCGATCCCCCGGATACAGCTGGAACTCGACCGGGCCACCGAGGGACAGCTGGCCCGCCTGCTGGCCCTGTGGCGCCCGGACTCGCTCGAACTCCAGCCCTACCGGCATCTGCGGGAGGAGATCCACACCTGGGCGCTGCACCGCGCCTTCGACGGCGGCGGCCGGGACCTGCTGCGCGAGCTGTCCCTGGCGCCGCCCGGCGGGCGGGTGGTGTACCGGGTGCTGGAGGAACGGCTGGAGAGCGCCGCGCGCCGGCAGGCCGACTTCGACGTCCTGCCCCTGCTGCGGATCGCCCTGCAGATCGGCGCCTCGCAGGCCGTGCTGGACGACATGATGCGGGTGCTCGTGACCCGCTTCTCCATGGCCTTCCTGATGAGCGAGGTCGACCGGATCAGCCGGATCGCCCCGGCGCAGGCCCGCACCCTGCTGGAGAGCTGCGCCCGGCGCCGCCCCGGCAAGGAACGCCACCACCCCTTCGACGTACTGCGCCGCACCCAGTTCCACGCCGAGGCCGTGGACCGGATGGCGCCCCAGAACCCCTGGCAGGCAGTGCACCTGTACCGGCTGCTCCTGTTGTGCACGACGGGGGAGCAGCTGGGCCAGCGCGAGGTGCTGGACGTCCTGGAGGCGGCGGGGCGTAACCCGTCGCCCGCCCTGTTGCAGGCGCTGCTCGACGGCTGCCGGCGCGGCAAGGCACAGGACACCGTCCACGCCGTCGTCGTCCAGCAGTACTTCCGGCAGCATCTGCCCGCCCGGCCGCACGACGGAGACCACGGCCCCGACCGCCGCGGTCCCCGGAACTGAGGGAGAGGTCTTGTCCAGCAGGAAACCCGCCACACATCAGCCCGCGCCCCCGGCGCCCGAACCCTCTGGGGCGCTCAGGGCGGCCGCCGACCGGCTGACCGAGCTGGCCGGCGAGTGCCCCGAGGAGAGCACCGGGCGCTCGGTGCTGACCTGGATCGCCGACGACGCCCGGGCCGGCGGCCGGGCCCTGTCCGGTGTCAATCTGCTGCACGCCTACCCGCCCGACGCGCTGGTGCCGGACGACGAGCCGCGCCACAGCGGGCTGATCGCCGTGGTGTCGACCGCGCGGGACGTGTCCGTCTTCCTGCCGATCGTGCTGACCTGGCTGTCCCTGTGGTTCGCCTTCGGGGACTTCGAGGACTCCGCGAAGGGCACCAACTTCCTGAGGCTGTGGGCGTCGGGCTTCGGCGGCACCGCCGTGCTCCTCGTGGTGCTGCTCATCGGCGGGGTGGTCCTCGCCACGATGTGGCTGCAACGCCTCGAATGGGCCGCCCAGCACGAGGCGTCACGCGAACGGCTGCGCACCCGGATCGCCGGACAGCTGACCGTCCTCACCATGGAGCTGTCCAAGCACGCCGTCCTGGAGGCCCAGGTCGTACCGGCCGGCCAACTCGTCGGCATCGCACGGGACATCACCCGCAGCACCGCCGAACTCTCCCGCACCCTCTCCGACAGCGCCGACCGCATGGAGCGGATCTTCGCGCCCGGCCCCGAAGGCAGGTTCGTCACCGCCCTCGACCAGTGGACCCGCTCCGCGGGCGAGTTGGGCGAGATGGGCCGCTCGCTGACCGTGCCGCACCAACTCCTGCGCGACTTCGCCAAGATGCGCGACGACCTGCGCGGCGACGAACAGGCGACCCGGGAGTCCCTCACCCGCCTCCTCGCCGAACTGCGCCGCGCGGCGGGCAGCTCCCAGGAGGCCAACCGGGTGCACGCGACCGTCGCCGACGAGGTCACCGAGACCACTCGCAGGGTCGGCGAGGCCATGGGCGTCCTCAACGACAACAGCGAGCGCATGTACGCCTACATGGACGCGCTGGAGCGGATCCTCGCGCTGCTCCAGAACGACCGGCCGGTCAGCTCCGGGCCCGTGCTCACGCCGATGTCGAACTCCGGCGGCGCCTTCACCGGCCCGTACAACGGCAACGGCGGCGGGCATCCCGGTGCTGGTTCCCCCGGCGGCACCACCGCCGCTCCGGCGCCGCCCGCGCCGCCCAGTCCCGACCCCGGCACGCTGTCGCCGCGCCGGCCCGGTGACGACTGGTACGGCGGGGAACAGCGGTGAGGCGACGCCCGCCGGGCGCCGGAATCGCCCCGCGCCATCTCGCGGGCTGGCTCTTCGCGGACCTGTTCCTGGTGCTGTTCGTCGTCGTGCTCGGCATGGTCGCCTCCGACGGCGCGGGCGAGACGGGCGCGAAGAAGTCCCCGAAGGCGTCCGCGTCCCCGTCGTCCTCCGCGTCGCCCTCGCCCTCGCGCACGGCGAAGGGGCCGACGGGGCTCGACCCGAAACGGCACACCATCGCGGTGTCCCTGTCCTCGGGCGCGACCGGCCGCGCCGCCGGCAGCGGAGGCCTGAACGCGGCCGACCGGAAGAAGATCATCGCCGCCCTCGACAAGGAGATGGGCAAGAGCGGCGACGGCCGTCGCATCGGCATGGTCATCACGTTCGGCGTCGCCCCGCAGGCGATGCTCGGCGCGGCGACGGACCTCGCCGAGGACGTCAACGCCACCCTCAAGTCCCGCCGTCCCCAAGCCTTCTGCGGCGGCAACGTCGGCACGCGCCCGTTCTGGTCCGGGGGTTCGGCGGACCGGGTGGAGATAGAGCTGTACTACATCAACGCGTGCGAGGGCGGCCGCTAGGACGCCGGGGCGCTCAGCCCAGGCGCGGGATCTCGATCGCCGGGCACCGGTCCATGACCATGTCCAGCCCGGCGGCCCGCGCCCGGTCGTACGCCGCCTCGTCGATCACGTCGAGCTGGAACCAGACCGCCTTGGCGCCCTTGGCGATCGCCTCGTCGGCGACGGGGCCGGCGAGGTCGCTGTTGACGAACACGTCCACGACGTCGACCTCGAAGGGGATCGCCTCCAGCGAGGGGTATCCCTGCTCGCCATGCACGGTCTCCGCCTTGGGATGCACGGGCACGATCCGCTTGCCGTACCGCTGGAGCACCTCGGCCACGCCGTAGGCCGCCCGCCGCCGGTTGGAGGACAGGCCGACCACCGCCCAGGTGTCACCGCTCTCGGTGAGGATCTTGCGGACCGTCGCGTCGTCGCCGTACACCGTGGGTCTCCTTGAAGGTCTGCGTTGCCGGGCCTTTCCGCACAACAGTGCGCCGCTCCCGCTGATTCCCCGCCGTGATAGCTTGCCGAGGCCAGTCGAACCCATGTACGTGGGTCAGGGAATCCGGTGCGAATCCGGAGCTGACGCGCAGCGGTGAGGGTGACGGGCGGGGCCTTTCGCCACTGGAGGGCCGTACGAGTCGTACGGCGTCCGGGAAGGCGCCCCGATCCGGAGGATCCCGAGTCCGAAGACCTGCTGGCGGCCCCCGCGGTCGGTGGACGGCGGGGGAGACCCGTACGACCGGGCTCCGCGTTCGAGCCCTCGACGACTGAGGAACCGACTCCCGTGCCCCACGCACGCGCTGCCCTGCTGACCGCGGGCGCCCTGCTGCTGACCGCCTGCTCCGCGACCGACGCCTCCGACGCCGCCGACACCCCGAAGGCCGCCGTCACCCTGAAGAACTGCGGTCACACCGTCCGCGTCGACTCCCCGCCGAAGCGGGCCGTCTCCCTCAACCAGGGCACCACCGAGATCATGCTCTCCCTCGGCCTCGCCGACCGGATGGTGGGCACGGCCACCTGGACCGACCCCGTGCTGAAGGGGCTGGAGAAGGCGAACGCGAAAGTGACGCGCCTCGCCGACAACGCCCCCTCCTACGAACGGGTCCTGGAGACCGAGCCCGACTTCGTCGCCGCCTCCTTCGTCTCCACCCTCGGCAAGGGCGGCGTGGCCACCCGGGAGCAGTTCGAGAAGCTCGGCGTCCCGACGTACGTCTCCCCGTCCGACTGCGCGGGCAAGGACAACTCCGGTGACGGGGACGGGGCGCGTAAGCAGGCCCTCGGTATCGACGCCGTCTACGGCGAAGTCCGCGACCTGGCAGCCGTGTTCGGGGTGGAGGACCGCGGCGAGAAGCTGATCGCCTCCCTCAAGCAGCGGATGACGAAGGCCACTTCGGGCCTCGAGGCCTCGGACGTGACCCTCCTCTACTGGTTCGCCAACTCCGACTCGCCCTACATGGCGGGCTGTTGCGGCGCCCCCGGCGTCATCACCCGGGCCCTCGGCGCGAAGAACGTCTTCGACGACACCCATGAGGAGTGGCCGCAGATCAACTGGGAGAGCGTCGCCGACCGCGACCCGGACGTCCTCGTCATCGGCGACCTGACCCGCAAGTCGCAGACCGCCGAGTCGGCCGCGAAGAAGATCGCCTTCCTGGAGTCCGACCCGGTCACCAGGAACATGGACGCGGTACGGCACAAGCGGTACGTCCTGCTCAGCGGGCAGGCCATGAACCCGACCATCCGCACGGTCGAGGGAGTCGAGAAGGTCGCGGCCGCGCTCCGCGAGTTCGGGCTCGCCAAGTGACCGTGCGGCCCCTCGCCCTGGGGGTGGCCGGGGCCCTCCTGCTGGCCGTGTCCGTCGCACTGGCCATCACGATCGGCCCGGCCGACATCCGGGTCGAGGACGTCTGGTCCACGGTCGTCGCCCATCTCGGCGTCGGCACCTCGGAGTTGACGCCGATCCGGGACGGCATCGTCTGGCAGCTGCGGCTGCCCCGCACCCTCCTCGCCGCCGTGTGCGGGGCCGGACTCGCCGTCTGCGGCGCGGTGATGCAGTCGCTGCTGCGCAACCCGCTCGCCGACCCGTTCGTCCTCGGCGTCTCCTCGGGAGCGTCGACGGGCGCCGTCGCGGTCGTGGTGCTCGGCATCGGCGGCGGTCTGGTGTCCGTCCCGGCGGGCGCCTTCCTGGGCGCCCTGGTCTCCTTCGCGCTGGTGCTGCTGCTCAGCCACACCCTCGGCGGCAGCACCGACCGGGTCGTCCTGGCCGGCGTCGCCGCGATGCAACTCTTCTCCGCGCTCACGTCGTTCGTCGTGATGACCGCCGCCGACGCCGAGACCACCCGGGGCGTGCTGTTCTGGCTCCTGGGCTCGCTGAGCGGCGCGGGCTGGACCGACGTGGGGGTGTGCGGGGCCGTCCTCGCCGTGGCGCTCGTGGTCTGCCTGTCGTACGCCCGTACCCTCGACGCCTTCGCCTTCGGTCAGGACGCCGCAGCCGCCCTCGGGGTGTCCGTCGCCCGCACCCGGCTGGTGCTGCTCAGCGTCACCGCCCTGCTCACGGCAGCGCTGGTCAGCTCCGCGGGCGCGATCGGCTTCGTGGGCCTCGTCCTGCCGCACGCCGTACGCGCCCTCGCCGGTCCCGGCCACGCGCGGCTGCTGCCGCTGTCGGCGCTGGCCGGGGCGGTGTTCCTGGTCTGGGTCGACACGCTGGCCCGTACCGTCCTCGACCCGCAGGAGGTGCCGGTGGGCGTGGTGACGTCGCTGATCGGGGTGCCGGCGTTCGTGGCCGTGCTGTACCGGACGCGGGGTGCGCGATGAGGCGCGACGCCGACCGGGTCGGCCACACGCGGGGTGCGCGATGAGCCTGCGCGCGGACCGCGTCGGTCGCACGATCGACGGTCATCTCATCCTGGACGGCGTCACCCTCGCCCCCGAGCCCGGCTCCGTCGTCGGTCTCCTCGGCCCCAACGGCTCAGGGAAATCAACCCTGTTGCGCCTGCTGGCCGGGCTCCTCGCACCCACGGCCGGAGTCGTCACCCTCGACGGCAGCCCCCTGGCGGACCTGCCCCGCCGCGAGGTCGCCCGCAGACTCGCCGTGGTCGAGCAACAAGCCGACAGCCAGGTCGAGTTGACGGTCATCGACGTCGTACGCCTCGGCCGCGTCCCGCACCGCCGCGCCTGGACCCCGGCCACCGCGCGGGACGAGGACGCCGTACGCGCCGCCCTCGCCCGCACCGGCCTCGCCGACCGCACCCACCAGCCCTGGCACACCCTCTCCGGCGGCGAACGCCAGCGCGTGCAGATCGCCCGCACCCTCGCCCAGGAGCCCCGCGAACTCCTCCTCGACGAGCCCACCAACCACCTCGACATCCACCACCAGCTGGACCTCCTGAACCTGGTGGCCGGCCTCCCCGTCACCACGGTCGTCGCCCTGCACGACCTGAACCTCGCGGCGATGTACTGCGACCACGTCGCCGTCCTGCACACCGGCCGCGTCCACGCCTGCGGCACCCCCGGCGACGTCCTGACGGAGGAGCTCATCGCCGAGGTGTACGGCGTACGGGCCGCCGTGACCAGGGACGGCGCGGACGGCCGCCCGCACGTGCGCTTCCTGGGCACCCTCGCCTGAACGTCTGTTCGGCCGGGGTGGTGGCGCTGTAGCGTTCGGGCAGTCCGCACCGTGTGGGGGTGACCGATGCCGGAGTACGACGTCCCGAGCGCACCCCTGACCAGCGGGCCCGCGAGCCCCGCAGAACCCCGCCACCCTGTCCGGAATCCGCGCCACCTGCCTGCGGACGGCCCCCGCCCCGCCTACGCTCACCCCGTGCTCCGCATCATCGACGCCCGAACCGGCGACCCCGTCGAGGCCGCCCCCACCCGCCGTGGCCTGACCCGCGTCGAGGCCCATGTGCCCGGCCTCGACGGCACCGCCCTGCGGGTCCTGCTCGTCGCCGACACCCTCGTCCGCGCCCTCGAACTCACCGGCACACCGGTCTGGGCCCGGCTCGACGCCGCCCGGCAGCGGCCCGAGGTACGGGCGGGCGCCGCGGCGCTCGGCATCCGCCCCTTCGAGGACAGCCACGACACAGGCCTCGGGGGGACGCAGGTCATTCATGTGGCGGCCGAGGGGAGCCCGACGCCGGACGGCGTCCAGGTCGCCGTCGCCCCCGTCGAGCACCCGGCGGAGGGCGCCGACCCCGACGTACTGCGGCTCGCCCTGCTGTCCCGGCGTCGAGGTCAGGCGGCGCGGCTCGACGCGGCCGCCCTCCAGGACGCCCACGACACCCTCGTACGGTGGCGTCGTGCCGTCGCCACCTGGGCGCGGGAGCCGTCCCGGCCGGTCCCCGACGAGGTGCGCGGAGAGCTGCGCGCGGCGTGGGAGGACGATCTCGACGTACCCGGCGTCCTGCGCGTCCTGAGGTGGGTCGAGACCTCCGACCTGCCGGCCGGCGCCCGCTTCGAGACGTACGCCTACGCGGATCGGCTCCTCGGCCTCGAACTCACCCGCGACATCGGCTCGCTCGCATGATCGCGCGCGCCGGAGCCGGACCGCTGCGCCGCCTCGTCGTGCTGCGGCACGCGAAATCCGCCTGGCCGGAAGGCGTCCGCGACCACCAGCGCCCGCTCGCCCCGCGTGGTCTGCGCGACGCTCCCGCGGCGGGCCGCGCGCTCGCCGAGGCCGACTGCCTGCCCGACCTCGCGCTGTGCTCCACCGCCGTACGCGCCCGGCAGACCTGGGACCTGGCCTCCGCCCAGTGGGGCACCCCGCCCCCGGTCCGCCACGACGCCCGGCTCTACGGCGCCGACGTGCCCGAACTCCTGGAGGTCGTGCACGAGGTGTCCGCCGAGGTCGAGACGCTGCTGCTGGTCGGCCACAACCCCGGCCTGGAGGACCTCGTCCTCGACCTCGCCGGCGACGGCCTCGACGACACCCTGGACACGGTCCGGGTGAAGTTCCCCACGTCGGCCATCGCCGTCCTGAGCTGGCGCGGCACGGCCTGGGAGGCCCTCACCCCGGGCACGGCGCTGCTGACGGCGGTGACGGTGCCGCGGGGGAAGAAGGCGAAGTGAGCAAGCGGTACGTGTTCCTGGACCCGGACGGCAGCGGAACCGAACGGGGCTGGGCCTTCGTGGTCGTGGCGGCGCCGACCGGCGTGGTCTACCAGACCCAGGGCGGCGGCTTCGGCTGCGTCCCGTACGAGCAGGAGGGCTATCTCATCCCCCTGTTCGGACGGGATCTCGACGACGACCTGAAGGCGATCTTCGTGGGCGAGCTGAAGGGGCAGGGCGCACGCGGCCTGGACTGGCCGCCGGAGCTCCTCGACCGGCTCCGGGACGCGGTCGCGGAGTTCCGCGTCTACGGCTCCGCGAACCGCGACGACACCTGGCCCGCCGCCCTCGCCCTGGACGAGTCCAGGCTGTCCGAGGCCGACGAGGCATGGGTGCCGGTGCTGACCCCGGACGGGCCGGGCTTCCTGGCCTGGGAGAACTCCGACTGAGGTAGGCGCAGGGCTGCCCCGGCCACGGACTAGGCTGGCCCGATGCAGGACGAGTACCGCACAGTCGCCCACGCGGGCGTGCACGAGACCGAGGTCAACCGCTCCCGCTTCCTGTGCGCCCTCGCCCCGGCGGCCACCGAGCAGGAGGCCCAGGACTTCGTCGCGGCCGTCCGCAAGGAGCACGCCGACGCCACCCACAACTGCTTCGCCTACGTCATCGGCGCCGACGGCGCGATCCAGAAGGCGAGCGACGATGGCGAACCGGGCGGCACCGCCGGCGTCCCCATGCTCCAGATGCTGCTGCGCCGTGACATGCGGTACGTCGTCGCCGTCGTCACCCGCTACTACGGCGGCGTCAAGCTCGGCGCCGGCGGCCTCATCCGCGCGTACGGAGGCGCGGTCGGCGAGGCCCTGGACACCCTCGGCAGCATCACCCGCCGCCGCTTCCGCCTCGCCACGGTGACCGTGGACCACCACCGCGCGGGCAAGCTCCAGAACGACCTGCGCTCCACCGGCCGCGAGGTCCGCGACGTGCACTACGGCGAGGCCGTCACCATCGAGATCGGCCTCCCGGACGCGGACGTACCGGCCTTCGAGGCGTGGCTCGCGGACGCGACCGCCGGGACGGCCGGGTTCGAACTGGGTGGAGAGGCCTACGGAGATGCCTGAAATGCAGGTAACCACCCGTGTTGTCAGACCCGGCCGTTAGTCTCGGGGATCATGAGACTGCTGCACACTTCCGACTGGCATCTCGGCCGGGCGTTCCACCGGGTCAACATGCTCGGCGCGCAGGCCGAGTTCATCGGCCACCTGGTCGCGACCGTGCGTGAGCGCGGCGTGGACGCCGTGGTCGTGTCGGGAGACGTGTACGACCGCGCGGTGCCGCCGCTGGCCGCGGTCGAGCTTTTCGACGACGCCCTGCACCGGCTCGCCGACCTCGGGGTGCCGACGGTGATGATCTCCGGCAACCACGACTCCGCGCGCCGGCTGGGCGTCGGCGCGGGCCTCATCGACCGCGCGGGCATCCATCTGCGGACCGAGCCGGCGGCCTGCGGGACACCGGTGGTCCTTCAGGACGCCTTCGGTGACGTGGCCTTCTATGGTCTGCCGTACCTCGAACCCGCCCTGGTCAAGGACGAGTTCGGGGTGGAGAAGCCCGGGCACGAGGCCGTGCTCGCCGCCGCCATGGACCGCGTCCGCGCCGATCTCGCCACGCGCGCGCGGGGCACCCGCTCCGTCGTCCTCGCGCACGCCTTCGTGACGGGCGGCGAGGCCAGCGACAGCGAACGGGACATCACGGTCGGCGGGGTGGCCGCCGTACCGTCCGGCGTCTTCGACGGCGTCGACTACGCGGCGCTCGGGCATCTGCACGGCTGCCAGACCATCACCGACCGCGTCCGCTACTCCGGCTCCCCGCTGCCGTACTCCTTCTCCGAGGCCGACCACCGCAAGACCATGTGGCTCGTCGACCTCGACGCCGAGGGCACGGTTACCGCAGAGCGCGTCGACTGCCCGGTGCCGCGCGCGCTGGCCCGGGTGCGCGGGACGCTGGAGGAGCTGCTCGCCGACCCCGGCCTCGTCCGGCACGAGGAGGCGTGGGTCGAGGCGACCCTCACCGACACCGTCCGCCCCGCCGACCCCATGGCCCGCCTCACCGAGCGCTTCCCGCACACCCTCAGCCTCGTCTTCGACCCCGAGCGCGCCCCGGACGACCCCGAGGTGTCCTACGCCAAGCGGCTCGCGGGGCGCAGCGACCAGGAGATCGCGGAGGACTTCGTGGCCCATGTGCGGGGCGCGGGCCCCGACACGGACGAACAGGGCGTGCTGCGGGACGCGTTCGACGCGGTGCGGGCGGACGAGACGGTCAAGGAGGTCGCGCGGTGAGGCGGCTGCACCGGCTGAACATGGGGCGAGGGCGTCCGATGAGGCTGCACCGGCTGAACATGGGGGGAGGGCGTCCGATGAGGCCGCATCGGCTCAACAACGGGGCGGGCGTCCGATGAGGCTGCACCGACTGGACATCACCGCGTTCGGTCCCTTCGGAGGGGCCCAGTCCGTCGACTTCGACGAGCTCTCCGTCGCCGGGCTCTTCCTGCTCCACGGACCGACCGGCGCGGGCAAGACCTCCGTCCTCGACGCCGTCTGCTACGCGCTGTACGGCTCCGTCCCCGGCGCCCGCCAGTCCGGCCAGGGCCTCACCCTGCGCAGCGACCACGCCGCGCCCGGCACGCGCACGGAGGTCCGTCTCGAACTGACCGTCGCCGGACGCCGGTTGGAGGTCACCCGCCAGCCGCCCTGGGAGCGCCCCAAGAAGCGCGGTTCGGGCAGCACCCTCGACAAGGCCCAGAGCTGGCTGCGCGAGTACGACGCCCAGACCGGCGCCTGGAAGGACCTCAGCCGCTCCCACCAGGAGATCGGCGAGGAGATCACCCAGCTGCTCGGCATGAGCCGCGAGCAGTTCTGTCAGGTCGTGCTGTTGCCCCAGGGCGACTTCGCCCGCTTCCTGCGCGCGGACGCCGAGGCGCGCGGCCGGCTGCTGGGCCGCCTCTTCGACACCCACCGCTTCGCCGAGGTCGAGAAACGCCTCGCCGAGCGCCGCCGCGCCACCGAGGCACAGGTCCGCGACGGGGACACCGAGCTGCTCGCCGACGCCCACCGCATGCAGCAGGCGGCGGGCGACGCGATGGCCCTGCCGGACGCCGCCCCCGGGGAGCCCGGTCTCGCCGACGCCGTCATGAGCGCCGCCGCCGTCGCCCGCAGCACCGCCCGCGAACAGCTCACCATCGCCCACAGCCGGCTCACGGCCGCTGAGTCCGCCCAGGCCGCCGCCGAGCGCGCCCTGGCCGACGTACGCGAAGTGGCGCGGCTCCAGCAGCGGTTCGGGGAAGCACAGCAGCGGGCCGCACTGATGGAGGAGCGGTCCGAGGGCTACCGGCAGGCGCTGGCCCGCATGGAACGCGCCCGCAAGGCCGAGGCCGTGGCACCGGCGCTGGAGCTCAGAGAGGCCGCCGACGCCGAGCACCGCCGGGCGGACGCGGCCCGGGCACGCACGCGTGCCCTGCTGCCGGACACCTACGCCGACGCCGGGGCGGCCGGGCTCGCGTCCGCAGCCCGCCGGGCCGCCGAGGAGCTGGGCGGGCTGGAGTCGGCGCGCCGTGCCGAGCAGCGGCTGGCCGACCTGGTCGCCGAGCGGGCAGGACTGGACCGGCAGGAGCGTGCCGACGACGACGTACTGCGCGAGGCGGACGACTGGCTCGCCGGGTGGGAGGCGACCCGCGCCGGGCTCCAGGCCCGGATCGACTCCGCCCAGGAGGCGGCGACCCGGGCCGAGCAGCTCGGCGTACAGCGTGAGCCGGCGCAGAAGCGGCTGGGCGCCGCGCGGATGCGGGACCAGTTGGCCGGCGACACCGACACGGCCGCCGAACAGGTCCGTCTCGCCCAGGCGGACGCGCTGGCGCTCAAGGCGCGTTGGCTGGACGTCAAGGAGCAGCGGCTGAACGGCATCGCCGCCGAGCTTGCCGCGCAACTGACCGACGGGGAGCCCTGCGCGGTCTGCGGGGCGACCGAACACCCGGCCCCGGCCCGCAAGGACGCCGGGCACGTCGGCCGGGAAGCGGAGGAGCGGGCCCTGGCCGCCTACCAGCAGGCGGAGGAACGGCACAGCGAGCAGGAACAGCGACTGGGCGTCGTACGCGAGGCACTTGCCGCCGCCACGGCGGAGGCCGGTGACGCGTCCACCGAGCAACTCGCGGCAGCTGCCGATGAGTTGGAGCGGCTCTACGCGCAGGCCCGGCACGCCGCCTCGGTGCTGCACCCCGCGCACGAGGAGCTGCGCCGGGCCGAGCAGGAGCACGAGCGACGCACTGCCGTACGCCAGCAGGCCGCCGTACGGGCCGCCTCCCGCGTCGGGCACCGGGACCGCCTCGACCGTGAACGGGCCGTGCTGGAGGAGGAGTTGGCGCAGGCGCGCGGCGCCCTCGACAGCGTCGCCGCGCGCGCCGACCAACTGGAGCGGCAGGTCAGACTGCTCACCGACGCCGCCGACGCGGCCCGCGTCGCCGAGGACACCGCGCAACGGCTCAAGGACGCCGACGCCCGGCTGGCCGACGCCGCGTTCCGGGCCGGCTTCGACACCCCGCAGGCCGCGGCGGAGGCCCTCCTCGACGACGCGGCCCACCGCGACCTCCAACGGCGGCTCGACGACTGGCAGTCGCAGGAGGCCGCCGTACGGGCCGTCCTCGCCGAGCCCGACACCGCGGCCGCCGCCCAGCAGCCGCCCGCCGACCTCGCCTCGGCCGAGCAGGCCGCCGCCCTCGCCGCCCAGCGGGTCCGCGACGCCGCCTCCGCGCGCGACGCCGCCGCCCGGCGCTGCGCCGACCTCGACCGGCTCTCCGCGCGCGCGGCCGTCTCCGTACGCCGCCTCGCCCCGCTGCGCGAGGAGTACGACCGGGTCGCCCGCCTCGCCTCCCTCACCGCGGGCACCTCGGCGGACAACGAACGCAAGATGCGCCTGGAGTCCTACGTGCTGGCCGCGCGCCTGGAACAGGTGGCCGCCGCAGCGACCGTACGGCTGCTGCGGATGTCCTCAGGCCGCTACACCCTCGTCCACTCCGACGACCGGGCCGGACGCGGCCGCAGCGGGCTCGGGCTGCATGTCGTCGACGCCTGGACCGGACGGGAACGGGACACGGCCACACTGTCCGGCGGCGAGACGTTCTTCGCCTCGCTCGCCCTCGCCCTCGGCCTCGCGGACGTCGTCACCGACGAGGCGGGCGGGGTCCGGCTCGACACGCTCTTCATCGACGAAGGGTTCGGCAGCCTCGACGACCAGACCCTCGACGAGGTCCTCGACGTGCTCGACTCGCTGCGCGAACGGGACCGCAGCGTCGGCATCGTGAGCCATGTCGCCGATCTGCGGCGGCGCATCCACGCCCAGTTGGAGGTCGTGAAGGGCAGAGCCGGATCGGCCCTGAAGGTGCGCTCAGCGGCCCAGCGGGCGGCGCGGCAGGGGTGAGGAGTAGACGACGCTCGTCGTCACCGCGCCGAGCGAGCCGATCTTGCCGGACACCTCCTCCAGGTGCCGCATCGACCGCGCGGCGACCTTGATGACGAAGCAGTCGTCGCCCGTGACGTGGTGCGCCTCCAGGATCTCCGGCGTCGCCTCGACCAGGTCGTGGAACGGCTTGTAGTTGCCGTTCGGATAACGCAGCCGCACGAACGCCAGGATCGGCAGCCCCAGCCGGTCCGGGTCGACGACCGCCGCGTACCCCTGGATCACGCCCGCCTCCTCCAGCCGGCGCACCCGTTCCGTGACCGCGCTCGGGGACATGGAGACGGCACGCGCGAGCTCGGCGAAGCTGGCGCGGCCCTCCCGCTGGAGGACGTCGAGGATGCGCCAGTCGGTGGCGTCCGGGGAAAACTCGGTCATGCCGGAGAGATACCAGGGGAATCACCGGCGGATCAAGCGGAACGCCGGGGATCGCCACTTCAGGGAAGTGATCGTCCGACGTAGATTTCTGGGTGCGGGGAGGGCGACGAGGCCCGACGAGAAACCCCGCGAGGCATGTCAGGGAAAGGCCAGAGCATGAGCAGCGTCAGCACGAACACCGTCAACCCGGTCCTGCGGGTCGCCCCCGCGGCCCCGGCCGAGGCTGCCGCCTACTTCCGTGCGAGCCTCGTCTTCCACGCCGACGTCTCCGACGTCGCCGCCGCGCTCTCGGCCGAGGGCGACCCCGGTTTCGTCGTCCTGGACTCCCGCTCCACCGAGGCCTGGGACCAGGGCCACATCCCCGGCGCCGTCCACCTGCCGACCGCCCTCGTCCCCGAGCAGGCCGAGCAGCTCCTCGACAAGTCCGTGCCGGTCGTGACGTACTGCTGGGGACCGGGCTGCAACGGCGCCACCCGCTCCGCGCTCGCCCTCGCCGAACTCGGCTACCAGGTCAAGGAGATGCTCGGCGGCTTCGAGTACTGGGCGCGCGAGGGCTTCGAGTACGAGACCTGGGAGGGCAGGCAGCGCCGCGACGCCGACCCGCTGACGGCGCCGGTGGACGCGGAGAACTGCGGCTGCTGAGCCGGGCCGTGGCCGCTGCTGAATGATGGATTCCGGATCTTCCTGTGAACGGCGACGCGCACTGTCATGTACCAGGTAGATTCCGCGCCATGGTGCGATACGCGGAGCCGGGCGCGGCGGAGTGGGTGGAGTCGGGCGGTGGGCCGCTCATAGCGGTCCCGGAGACCGTGCTGCCGTTCTGGGCGGGCGCCGACGGGGACGAGACGGCCTCGGACTACGACCGGGCCTGCGAGGTCGACGGCTACGTCGGCCTGCTGCCCGTCGGCGACAGCGCGGCGCTGGTGTTCGGCGACGAGCCCGCCTCCACCACGTATCTGCCGGACCGCGGCGTCTTCGTACGGTGGTCGGCGGCGGAGTCCGAGGAACAGCTGCTCGCCGAGGTGCCGGCCGCACTCGACGCGGCGGTGTGGGGGCCGGAGGTCGCCTGGAACGTACCCGGCCCGGTGCTGCTGTTCGACGCCGCCTGGCCGGGGACCGACTCCCTGCGCACCGACCACGTCTGGATCGCCCTCGACCCCGGCCGCTACGCGGTGCGCGCGGCGCACGTGCGGCCCGGGCCGGAGACGTGGCTGGGACTCGTCCAACTGAGGCCGCTGGCGCACGGATAGCGGCCGTGGCGCGCGGCCGGCGAGTTGGGCGCCCGGTGCATGGACGGCCGGGAAATTCCCGTGCGCCGCACGCATCGCTTCCCCATCATGGTCGTCCATGCCCCGACTTCCCCACCCCACCCCCGAGGAACTCCGCCGCGACCCCCTGCCGCTGCGGGGCCGCATCGCCCTCGTCACCGGAGCCAGCAGACGCGGCGGCATCGGGCACGCCGTGGCCCGGCGGCTGGCCGCCTACGGGGCGAGCGTCTATCTGCACCACCATGTGCCGCACGACGCCGCCCAGCCCTGGGGAGCGGACCGCCCCGAGGACGTGCTCGCCTCCGTGCGCGGCGCGCTCGGCGACCCCGAGGCGCGGGTCGTGGCCGGACCCGGTGACCTCACGGACCCCGCCGCCCCGGCCGAACTGATCGCCACCGCCGTCGGCGCACTCGGCGGCCGGCTCGACATCCTGGTCGCCAACCACGCCCTGAGCGGCAGCGACGGCACCCTCGACCAGATCGACGCGGCCATGCTGGACGCGCACTGGGCGGTCGACACCCGCTCGGTGCTGCTGCTGGTGCAGGCGTTTGCGCGGCACCGGGCGGGCCTCTCGGGAGGCCGGATCATGATGATGACCTCCGGCCAGGACATCGCCGGAGGCATGCCGGGCGAGATCGCCTACGCGCTCCAGAAGGGCGCCCTCGCCTCCATCACCCGCTCGCTGTCGACGACGCTCGCCGAGCAGGGCATCACCGTGAACACCGTCAACCCTGGCCCGGTGGACACCGATTACCTGACCGGCGAGGTCTACGAGGCCGTCGCCGCCCGCTTCCCCGCCGGACGCTGGGGGATGCCCGACGACCCGGCCCGCCTCCTCGCATGGCTCGCGACGGACGAGGCGGGCTGGATCACGGGGCAGGTGATCGACTCGGAGGGCGGGTTCCGGCGCTGAGCCCAGCCCTTACAGCTCCGCCGGCGCAGCCCTTACAGCTCCGCCGGCTCAGCCCTTACAGCTGCGCCAGCTCGTCGACCAGGTCGTCGAGCCCCAGCGAACCCTGCGACAGCGCCGCCATGTGCCAGGCCTTGAGGTCGAACGCCTCGCCGTGCCGCTGCCGGGCCTTCTCGCGGCCCAGCAGCCAGGCACGCTCGCCCAGCTTGTAGCCGATGGCCTGGCCCGGGATCGTCAGATAGCGGGTCAGCTCGCTCTCCACGAAGTCCGCCGGCCGGCTGCTGTGCGCGCCGAAGAACTCCTGGGCCAGCTCCGGCGTCCAGCGCTCGCCCGGGTGGAACGGCGAGTCGGCCGGGATCTCCAGCTCCAGGTGCATGCCGATGTCCACGATCACCCGCGCCGCCCGCATCATCTGCGCGTCGAGGTAACCGAGCCGCTGCTCCGCGTCCGTGAGGAACCCGAGCTCGTCCATGAGCCGCTCCGCGTACAGCGCCCAGCCCTCGGCGTTGGCGCTGACGATGCCGACCGTGGCCTGGTAGCGGGAGAGGCTGTCGGCGATGTGCACCCACTGCGCCAGCTGGAGGTGATGGCCCGGCACACCCTCGTGGTACCAGGTGGAGACCAGGTCGTAGGCGGGGAAGCTGGTCTGGCCCATCGTCGGCAGCCAGGTGCGGCCCGGCCGGGAGAAGTCCTCCGAGGGGGCCGTGTAGTACGGCGCCGCCGCACCGCCGGGCGGGGCGATCCGCGCCTCCACCCGCCGTACCCGCTCGGCCAGTTCGAAGTGCGTGCCGTCCAGCGACTCGATCGCCTGGTCCATCAGACCCTGCAGCCATTCACGGACCTCGTCGACGCCCTCGATGCGGGTGCCGTGCTCGTCGAGGTGCTTGAGCGCCACCCACGGCGTCTCGGCACCCGGCAGGATCTTCTCCGCCTCCCGCTTCATCTCGCCGAGCAGCCGGTGGAACTCCGACCAGCCGTACGCGTACGCCTCGTCCAGATCCAGGTCCGTGCCGTTGAAGTAGCGCGCCCAACGGGCGTACCGGTCCCGGCCGACGGTGTTCGACGCGCCCTCGATCGTCGGCGCGTACACGTCCCGCATCCAGTCCCGCAGCTCCACGACCGAGGCGGTCGCGGCGCGCGCGGCCTCGTCCAGCTCGGCACGCAGCGCCTCGGGGCCGTCCGCCGCGAAGTCCTCGAACCAGCCGCGCCCCTCCCCGGTGTCCGCCCACTCCGTCAACTGCTCCACGAACGTGGCCGTCGGCCGCGGCGCCGCGTACAGCTTCCGCTCCAGACCGAGCGCGAGGGACTCGCGGTACCCGGCGAACGCGGCCGGTACGGCCCGCAGCCGCTCGGCGATCGCCGCCCAGTCCTCGTCGGTCTGGCTCGGCGTCACCGTGAACACCTCGCGCACCGAGTGCGCGGCCGTCGCCATGTTGCCGACCGAGCGCAGCCCTTCGTCCGCCTCGTGCACGGCGAGTTCCGCGGTGAGCCGCTCGCGCAGCAGCCGGGCGCAGCGCCGCTCGATGTCACTGTCCGCGCCGGGCTGCCGCTCGGCCTCGTCGAGGCGGGCGAGCGTGGCCCGTTGGAGCTCGGCGAGCTTCTCCTGGCCCGCGGGCGAGGTGTCGGGAAGGCGGTTCGAACTCTCCTTCACGCCGAGGTAGGTGCCGGTGACCGGGTCGAGGGCGATGAGGGCGTCGACGTAGGCGTCGGCCACCTCACGGGGCAGGCTGTTGGTCTGTGACATGCGGTCCATCCTCGTACGAGGGGACGCCGCACGTCACCCGGATTGAGCCGAGGGCGTAGGCGGGAGCAGCGGCCCGCAGTCCCACTGCTGGAAGATCAACCGGGTCTCCACCCGGGCCACTTCGCGATGGGCCGTGAACTCGTCTAGGACGAGCCGCTGCAGATCCGTCATGTCCGCGACGGCGACATGGACGAGGTAGTCGTCGGGCCCGGTCAGATGGAAGACGGTCCGCGACTCGGGCAGCGCCCTGATCCGCTCCACGAACGGCCCCACCAACTCCCGCCGATGCGGCCGCACCTGTACGGACAGCAGCGCTTCCAGCCCCCGCCCCAGCTTCGCCGGGTCCAGCCGCAGCTGATGGCCGAGGATCACCCCGGCCCGGCGCAGCCGGGTCACCCGGTCCAGACAGGTCGACGCCGCCACCCCCACCTGGGCGGCGAGGTCGCGGTAGGTGGTCCGGGCGTCGTTCTGCAACAGCCGCAGAAGATGAAGGTCCACCGGATCCAGTGCGACAGATTCGGCCATGCGCCGAACGTAGCACGGTCTTCGCCGCCACCACCCCGGCCGATGTTCACCCTGTCCCGCATGGAGACGACGCCTGTGCCCACCAGAGCCCTGGCCACCGAGGCCGTCCATGCCGGCCGCGACGACCTCGCCCGGCAGGGACTGCACGCCCCGCCCATCGACCTGTCGACCACCTACCCCTCGTACGACAGCCGCGCCGAGGCCGCCCGCATCGACGCCTTCGCCGCCACCGGCGCCGACCCGGACGGCCCGCCCGTCTACGGCCGCCTCGGCAACCCGACCGTCGCCCGCTTCGAGACCGCTCTGGCCCGCCTGGAGGGCACCGAGTCCGCGGTCGCCTTCGCCAGCGGCATGGCCGCGCTGAGTGCGGTCCTTCTGGTACGGGGCTCGATGGGCCTGCGCCATGTGGTCGCCGTCCGCCCCCTGTACGGCTGTAGCGACCACCTCCTCACCGCCGGCCTGCTCGGCTCCGAGGTGACCTGGACGGACCCGGCCGGCATCGCCGATGCCCTGCGCCCCGACACCGGCCTGGTCATGGTGGAGTCCCCGGCCAACCCGACGCTCGCCGAGGTGGACCTGCGCGCGGTCGCCCACGCCTGTGGCACGATCCCGCTCCTCGCCGACAACACCTTCGCCACGCCCGTGCTCCAGCGCCCGGCGGAACAGGGCGCCCGCCTGGTGCTGCACAGCGCCACCAAGTACCTCGGCGGTCACGGTGACGTGATGGCCGGCGTGGTGGCCTGCGACGAGGAGTTCGCCGGCCGCCTCCGCCAGGTCCGCTTCGCCACCGGCGGCGTCCTGCACCCGCTGGCCGGCTATCTCCTCCTGCGCGGCCTGTCGACGCTCCCGGTCCGCGTCCACGCCGCCTCCGCGACCGCCGCGGAACTGGCCCGCCGCCTCACCGCCGACCCGCGCGTCGCCCGCGTCCACTACCCACGCATCGGCGGCGCGATGATCGCCTTCGAGGTCCACGGCGACCCGCACGAGGTGATAGCGAACGTCCGCCTGATCACCCCCGCGGTGAGCCTGGGCAGCGTGGACACCCTGATCCAGCACCCGGCGTCCATCAGCCACCGCATAGTCGACGAGGGCGACCGACGGAACGCCGGGGTGAGCGAGGGCTTGCTAAGGATGTCGGTAGGCCTGGAGGACGTGGAAGATCTCTGGACGGATCTGAACAACGCCCTGGGGGCGACGTCCCTCAGGGGCGCGGGGAACTGCGCGACCAGCCACAACGAACCCGCACCCGCCGGCCATCACTAGCCCCTACGGCGCTCAGGCGTCCCTGAACCCACTTGCTCAGCAACTCCCTGCGCATCCAACCGCGCAGTGATCACCAGGGTCCCCTCCTCGATCTGATAGTCGAGGGGGAGCCCCAGATCCCGCATCGCCGCAACCATCCCGGTGTTGGACGACTGAGTCACCGCGTACACACTCTCGCACCCGGCCTCACCAGCCATCCCCACCAGTCGGCGCAGCAACTCGCCCCCGATCCCACGCCGCTGCCACTCGTCCTCGACGAGCAGCGCCACCTCGGTCTCGTCCCCGTCCCACAGCAGATGCCCGAGCCCGACCAGCCGCCCCGACGCGGTCTGAACGGCCAGCGTCCGCCCGAACCGCGGACTGAGCAGATGGTTCAAGTACCGGTCCGCGTCACCCACCGGCCCGTGATAGCGCAACGACAGCGTCCGAGGGCTGCACCGCTCGTGCATCGCCTTCGCCGCTTCCAGGTCTCCGATGTCCGCCCGCCGCACCGTGATGTCGTTGCCCTCGGGCAGCGTCAGCACGTCCTGGCTGTGCGGCACGCGCGGTCCGAGGACCGTGTCCAGCTCCACCAGCGCCCGCGCCCGGGCGAACTCGGTCGGGGTGAACGGCAGATACGGCCGCTCCACGGTGATCACTCCGCCTTCCGGTGCCCGCAGCCTCATCGCGGTGTCCTCGAGCACCCCTTCCACGGGCACGCCCTCCGGACCACGGCCCCCTCCGGCCGGTGTGCCGGGCAGCGACCTGATGGTGCACCGGCCCAGCAACTGCCGCAGCGCCAGGGGGAGTTCCGCCGCGTCCAGCGCGGTACGGGTCGCCAGCCCGAGCACCCGCGTCGGCGCGTCGACCAGGTCGTGGGCGTCGGCCCGCTCGATCCAGGTACCGGCACCGCCGGCCAGCGCGACGGCACGCGTGATCTCTGCCGCCGACAGCTCACCGGGCGCCCGCAGCAGGAACTCGTCCACCGTGCCCTCGGCCAGCGGGTGCGTCTGGAGGCTGAGGATGTCGACCCGGTGGTCGGCGAGGGCCGTGCACAGCGCGGCCAGCGACCCCGGTTCGTCCTTCACGGTCGTCCGCATCCGCCACAGCACGCTCTCCCCGGTGTCGGCGGACGGCCCGGCCTGCGCCTCCGCGGAGGGCGGCCGGGCACCGGTATCGCTCACCGGCGGCGCGTGACCGTGGCGGCGTGCCCACCATGTGTGGAACGCCGCCGTGGCGACCAGCACGACCGCCGAGACCAGCAGCAGCTCGGGCCCGTCGGGCCCGTGCCCGATCACATTGGCGACGGCGTCCGCCACCGCGACCGCCGTGAACAGCGCGGCCAGTTCGATGACGTCCCGGCGCCAGTGGTGCACCGGACGTCCGTGCTTCGCACGCGTCACATCAGACATTTCTCGACTCATGCAGCCACTGTGAAGGAACGGTGTTGCGTGATCACGAACGGTTTGTGACCGGGCGGTAAAGACTGGATCTGGGGTTTTTGTCTGTTTCTTTGCGGTCCTGTCACGCCCCTCCCGTCACGCCGCGACCTCCTCGACCAACGCCCCCTGCAACCGCCGGGCCTGCGTCGCCAGCCGCGACGACCCGCGCCGGGCCGCCGCCCCGGCGAGATGCGGCAGCTCACCCCGCGCTCCGGACCGCTCGGCGCACTCCGCGGCCACCGCCAGCAGCTCCCCGAGCCCCCGGCTCCTCGCGGCCTGTCCCTCCGGACCGCCGACGGCGAGGTCGCCGAGCAGCAGCGGCAGGGTGTGGCGCAGCACCCCCCAGATCGTGGCGTTCGCCCCCGTCGAGGCCGCCGTGCGCAGAGAGTCGGCCAGGCGCAGCGGCTTCACCACCCCGTCCCGCACCAACTGCCCGAGATCCGTGCCCAGCAGCGTCGCGTCGAGCTGCCCCCGCGCCGCGAGCACCAGCAGTGCGTCCACCGCGGCGAGCCGGTCCTCCTCGTGGCGGGCACCGAGCCCGTAGGCCACGCACAGGTGGACGGCGTCGCCCGCCTCGCCGCCGGACTCGGCGAGCAGGGGGAGCACGGCCGCGGCACCACGAGTGTCCTCGACGGCGACCGTGGAGAGGTCGCGGAGCATCCGGGCGGCGACGAGCTCGCGGCGCTCGGGGAGCAGGGCGAGCCAGTGCGGACGTATCGAGTCGTCCCAGTGGTGGCAGTACCAGCGCTCCCGGTAGACACTCACCGGCTGCCCCAGAGGCCGGAACTCGCGCGGGAAGTCGTCCTGCAGTTCCTCGAGTTGATCGAACTCGACCAGAACGCGGGCGTGGGTCGTGCGACGCCATCCGACCGGGAGCTGCGGTCCGCCGGAGGTGAGCCACTGGGCCAGCCGGGTGCCTTCCGCGGTGCCGAGGGCCGCCGCGCGCTCCGCCGCCGATGCTGCCGTCGCCCGGTCCCCGCGCCGCACTCGCAGCAGCGCCTGCGCGAAGTCGGCGTCCGAGGGCCGGGCGCCCAGCCGCCGGTACTCGATCAGGCGCTCCACCAGGTCCTCGGGTTCCAGGAGGCCCGTGCTCCAGGTCGGCGTGGACAGCAGGAACGGCAGCGGGTCGGTCCGCATCCGGAACGCCACCTCGGCGATCCGTGCCTGGAAGGCGCGGTCCAGGGCGCTGTGCACACAGGTCTGCCCCGTCGTCCCCTGGGTGACGGCCGCGTGGAGCGCCGCCGTCCGCACCTTGCCCAACAGCGAGGCGAGCACGAGATGGAGGTGGGTGAAGTTGGCGAAGTACGCACTCTCCCGGACGCGTTCGTCATCGGTGGTGACCCACCACAGCCGCGCCACGACCGGGCCGAGCGCCTCGACCAGGGCGTCCCGGTCGTCGTGGGCGTGACGCACCAGCCCGTCCAGGGTGCGCTCGAACGCCGCCACGTCATCGCCGGTCACCAACAACGCGCCGACCTCCTCGGCGAGTTCGGCCACCGACTCCGGGGCGGGCGCCAGCCGCACGGGCTCCGGTACCGGCGGCAGCACCTCCTCGTACACCACCGGCCCCATGGCCGCCGGGGCCGCGCCGAGCGAGGCGACCGCCCGGGCGCGCAGCGTCGGGATCAACTGCTCGGCCGACACCGCGAGTTCGTCCCGCGTCTCGGGGCCGGCCTTCTTGAGGTGCCGCTCCACCAGCTTCAGCGCCCGCTCCTGGACGTCCGAGTCCTCGTGCCCGAAGGCCTGCGCGGCGGCGGGCAGCAACTCGTCGGCCGTGGCGGCGTCGCGTGCCATGACCTTGCCCAGCAGGACCAGTTGGGCGCGGACGAGTTTCTTCTCGGTGCGGAACAGCACCCCGCCCGACATCTCGGCCAGCTGGCGCCCCGACAACCGGCCCTCCAGAGCGAGGCCGCCCAGCACCGACTGCGCGTACCCGGCCACCACCGAGGGGGCGTCCGCGGCCAGGGCCAGCCACTCCGGCGTGCGCTCCCGCTCCTCGTCGCGGGTGAGGGCGAGGGTCTTGAGGAGTCGCAGGAACCCCCGGTGATCGGCGGCGGATCCGCCCCGCAGCAGCCGGGACACACACGCGTGGACCATCGCCCCGCGCTCCAGCGCGCCCTCGGCGGTGAGCTGGGCCAGCGCGCCGGTCCAGCTGTTCGGGCCCTCCTCGGCCGGCCACTGCAGGGTGCCGCCGATGTCGTCCGTCTCGAACAGCGCGGCCACGAGCTGCGGGAGGTGCGGGTCCTTGCGGAGCCGGGCGAGCACGGTGTCCCCGCGCTGCCAGACGCTGCCGATGTGCCGCACCCAGCCCTCGACGTAGGCCTGTGTCGTCGGGACCCGGCAGGCCGAGAGCCGGACCAGGCCCGCCAGCAGCTCGTACGGCACCTCCGCGCTCGGCGGGCGCTGGGCGAGCCGGTGCACCACATCGGCGAGCCAGTCGGACTCGCGGTCGGCCAGGACGTCGATCAGCACCGCCGGGGGCGCCTGCCACCAGCGCATGTCGGCGGACGCCAGCCAGTTCGCCACGGCGGCCGCACCGGTCTGGCAGGCCGCCCCGGCCACCTGGAGCGCCGGGGAGGCACGCCGGGCCTGCGCCCCCCACCGGTCCGCCCGCAGCTCCTTGCGCAGCTCCTTCAACTCCGGTAGGAACGCCCGCCGTTCGGCGTCCGTCATCCCGTCCAGCAGGCCCGGCAGCTCACCCGTCCGCCCCGCCCGCACCGCCTCCATCAACGCGCTCATCGCACACCCCCGTCGATCCGCACCGTCTCCCGCCCCACCGCGGCACCTCGCCGCACCATCCGCACCGCCAGCGCGTGCTTGCACGGGCCGCGCCCGCCCCGGTACTTCGCCCACCACACACAACTGCACGTGAGCACCCCGGCCGTGTCCCGCACCCGGTGCACATGGCCGTCCTCCGCCGTCACCGTGCCCCCCGCGCCGTCCAGCGCGACCGCGTCCGCCGCCACCAGGGCCCGGGCCGAACGCAGCCGGGGGTTGTGCCGCTCGACGCGCTCGGCGTCGTACGGCAGCTCGCGATGGAAGTAGGCCGCCTCCGCCGTGTCGTACCCGACGCGGCCCGAGGTGCCGAGGCGTATCAGGGCCGCCCGGACCCGCTCGGCCGTGAGGCCCGCCGCCGCGGCGAGGTCGGTCACGTCGACGCGGGGCTCCCAGGCCAGCAGTACCGAGATCAGCTCCGCGTCCTCGGCGGCCTCGTCGGTGGCGAGCGCGTCCAGGACGCCGCCCTCGCCGGAGAAACCGCGCGAGGCGTCGGGGGACAGGGTGAGGGTGAGCCGCATGCCCGGCAGGACGGCCTCCCAGGCACTGGCCGTCGCGTCAGCTCCCGCCGCCACCGTGGGGCCGTACACCCGCAGCGCGGTCGCGTGCCGGAGCACCCGCTGCAGGGCGATCAGCCGCTCCGGGCCCGGCAGACAGACCGCACCCGGCACCGCACGCGTCGTCGGACGCAGCGCGCCGCCCGCCGGCACCACCCAGCGCGGGCCGCCCCGCGCCGCACCGCGCGGCAGCGAGCGCAGGAACCGCACCGCCTCGGCCGCAGACAGCTCGGCCCGCAGATCGAAGCCCGCCGCGATCACCTGGGCCTCCGCGAAGCCCCGCAGCCAGCGGTCGGGGAGCGGCACCTTCTTCTCCACGACCGGACCGTCCAGCGTGGTCACGGCCAACTCCTCGGGCCCGACCCGCAGATGGAGCGGATCGTCCGCGCCGATCCGTGAAAGCGCCTCACGCAGGGGGTTGTTCACGTCGACGTTCGTCGTGCCGTGCCCCACCTCGCCGCCGTCGAGGCCCGGCTCCAGGACGTCCAGGCGGGCGTACACCCCGCCGCAGCCGGAGAAGGACTCGAAGCGCAGCCGGTCGCCGTTGCCCGTCACCACCGGGTCGAGCGAGGCGCGCAGCTGCCGCTGGTAGTAGCGGGCCGCCGCCACGTCGGCGACCGCGAGCAGACCTGCGGACGCCACCTGAGGAGACGTCAGGAAGCCGGTGAAGAACCGCGGATGGTCCGCCATGCCCGATGGGGTCGCACCCCGCGAGGTCTCCAGTCCCAGGCGCTGTGCACCCGCCGCGGACTCCAGCGCGGAGGGTCGGCGATAGGCCACGGCCTGCAAAGATCGCGTCATGGAAAAACCGTAGAGGCGACCACTGACAATCGGCCCTGACCTGCGAAAACGCCCTGCGGGAGAGGGAGTTCGACGGCCGCGTACCGGGGGATGACGCCGGTACGCGGCCCGCCGTCGAGAGTACGGGAGCCGGTGAGGGGTTACTGACCCACGCGGCCCGGCTGGAGCGTCTGGGTGAACAGCACGGTGCCGTCCTGCTCACGGAGTCGGACCGTCAGTTCGCCGCTGTCGCCGTCGATGTCGACCTCGCCGAAGAACTGGTAGCCGCCGGCAGGGGAGACGTTCGACGCGGTCGGCGCCTTCACGAACACCCGCTCCGGGCCGAAGGTGTTGTCGAGGGCGTTCGCCGGGAAGGCGCCGGCGTTCAGCGGACCCGAGACGAACTCCCAGAACGGCTCGAAGTCCGTGAACGCGGCCCGCGACGGCTGGTAGTGCTGCGCTGAGGTGTGGTGCACGTCGGCCGTCAGCCACACCGTGCCGGTGATCCGCCGGTGCTTGATGTGCCGCAGCAGCTCGGCGATCTGCAGCTCACGCCCGAGCGGCGCGCCGGGGTCGCCCTGAGCCACCGCCTCGATGTTCGCCTTGCCCTCGGTGGTGTCCGGCACGACCAGGCCGAGCGGCATGTCGGCGGCGATCACCTTCCACACCGCACGCGACCGCGACAGTTCCCGCTTGAGCCACTCCAGCTGCTCGCGCCCGAGGATGCCCTGCGGGTCCACGGTCTGGTCGCCGGCCGAGTTGGCGTTGCGGTACGTCCGCATGTCCAGCACGAACACGTCCAGCAACGGCCCCTGCCGCAGCACCCGGTAGACCCGGCCCTCCCGCTTCCCCGTCGGCAGGGTGGAGATCGGGAAGTACTCGCCGAACGCCCGCCGGGCCCGCGCCGCGAGCACGTCGACGCTCTTCTCGGTGTAGCGGGTGTCGGTGTTCGCGATGACCTCGCCCGGGTACCAGTTGTTGCGCACCTCGTGGTCGTCCCACTGGATGATCGACGGCACCTGGGCGTTGAACCGCCGCAGGTTCTCGTCGAGCAGGTTGTAGCGGAAGTTGCCGCGGAACTCGGCCAGCGTCTCGGCGACCTTCGCCTTCTCCTCGGTGGTGACGTTCCGCCAGACGCTCCCGTCGGGCAGGGCGGCCGTCGCCGAGATGGGGCCGTCGGCGTAGATGTTGTCGCCGCTGCACAGGAAGAAGTCCGGGTCGAGCGCGGCCATCGCCCGGTAGATCGTGTAGCCGCCGAAGTCCGGGTTGATGCCCCAGCCCTGGCCCGCGAGGTCGCCGGACCACAGGAAGCGCACACCGTCGCGGCGCCCGGCCGGCGCGGTGCGGAAGGTGCCGGTGACCGGCTCGCCGGTACGGCGCGGGTCGTCCGGGTCGGCGAGCAGCACCCGGTAGTGGATCTGCTCGCCCGCAGGGAGGCCGTGCAGCCGGGTGGTGCCGGTGAAGTCCGTGCCGGCGCCGAGCAGCGGGCCGTGCCAGTGGTGCGCGTTGCGGAACGACTCGGTCGCGGACGTCTCGACGATCATCCGCGCGGGACGGTCGGATCTCACCCACACCAGCCCGGAGTGCGCGCTCACGTCTCCGGTCTGCACACCCCACCCCGCCTCGGGACGCCCCGAGAGGGCGAACGCCGGTGCCGCGCCGGCCGCGGCGGGCAGGGTCAGGGCCGCCGACGCGACCAGGGAGCCGCGCAGCACGCTGCGGCGGCCGGGGAACGGACGTTGGGACATGGATGCGCCTCCAGGGACGGGATCCGGCCAGTGTGCGATGCCATGACTACTGGTGCGCCGCAGCGCACACGGAAACCACAAGTGAACAACTGACCGCATTCGCAAAGGAACCGGCGTTTCGAGACAGAGCCCGCGCGTGCGAGGCCTTCAGCGTCGGGCGGTCATTGAGAGCCTGCCTCGGCCATCAGCCGTATGCCCTCACGGATGCGCGCGGGCGAGAGGTGCGCGTAGCCGACCACGAGCCGCACCTCCGCCGAGTCACCGGTACGCGCGTGCGTGCACGCCGACAGCGGACGTACGGCCACTCCGGCCGCGGCCACCCGGGTGAGGAAGCGTGCCTCGGGCCCGTACCGCCGCGGCAGCGTGGCGATGACATGCAGTCCGGCGGCGATCCCGGACACCCGCGCACCGGGGAAGTGCTCCTCCAGCGCGGCCACGAGCGCGTCGCGCCGCTCGCGGTAGGCGTGCTGGCAGCGGCGCAGCTGACGGTCGTAGTCGCCGCGCTCCACAAACCGGGTGAACGCCGCCTGGTCGAGGGTGGGATGACCGAGGTCCATGGTCCGCTTGCGCTCGATCACCTCGTCGGCGAGCGCCTCCGGTACGAGCAGCCAGCCCAGCCGCAGCCCCGGGGCGAGGGACTTGCTGACCGAGCCCGCGTACGCCACCCGCTCGGGGTCGAGGCCCTGGAGCGCGCCGACGGGGGCGCGGTCGTAGCGGAAGTCGCCGTCGTAGTCGTCCTCCAGGAGGAACCCGTCCACCGAGCGCGCCCAGTCGAGGAGTTCGGCCCGGCGCCGCGCGGAGCAGGCAATGCCGGTCGGGTACTGATGGGCGGGCGTCGTCACGACCGCCCGTACGCCCGACGCCCGCAGCGGCCCCAGGGCGAGCCCCTCGTCGTCCAGCGGGACGGGCACCGGGGTGACGCCCGCCGCCGCGTAGAGGTCGTCGTGCTGCGGGCTGCCGGGATCCTCGACGCCCACCGTGCGCAGCCCGCGCGCGTGGAGTGCGAAGCCGAGCAGTGTCGTCGCCTGGGCCACCCCGGAGACCACCACGATCCGCTCCGGATCGGCGACCACGCCCCGGCGGCGCGCGAGGAGTTCGGCCAGCGCGGTCCGCAGCCGGGGCAGCCCGCGCGGGTCGGGATAGCCGAGCTCGTGGTGCGGCAGCTCCGCCAGCACCGCGCGCTGGGCCGCCGCCCAGGCGGTCCGCGGAAACAGCGACAGGTCCGGCGTCCCCGGCACGAAGTCGGCCCGGGCGCCCGGCGGACGCGGCGCGAGGTCACGCGCGCGTGCCGATGCGGCCCGTACGGCACCGCCCACCCAGGTCCCCGCGCCCCGGCCGCTGCGCAGATACCCCTCAGCCGCCAACTGCTCGTACGCCTCCGTGATCAGCCCCCGCGACACCCCGAGGTCCGCCGCCAGATCCCGGCTCGACGGCAACCGTGTGCCCGGCGCGAGCCGACCCGACCGCACCGCCTCCCGCAAGGCGGCCTGCAACGACCGCCCACGCGCGCGTGCGGGGGCGGAAGCCGCCGGAAGCAGCACTTCCCAGGCGACCGAGCCCTGCCGCACCACCGGCGCCGACTCCGCCTCTCCTACGTCCACGCCACGCTCCCCGCACCCGTCCCGATTGGTCCCCGATCACGTCCCACAAATGGACCTTAAACCGGACCGCCCCGCTGCCTAGCGTCGCTCCCATGAACGCCACCACCACCCGCGGAGCGCTGCTCGCCGGGTTCGCGTGCGTCCTCGTCGGCGCGTCCTTCACGGCCAACAGCAAGCTCGGCGACTACCCGTACGCGGGCGGCCAGTTCCTCCGCTACGGCCTGGCCTGCCTGCTGCTCCTGCCCCTCGCCGGGCGGGGCGCCCCCGCCCGGCTGCGGGCGCTGGGACCGCGCTCATGGGGCCGCCTGGCACTCCTCTCGGCCGTCGGCATGGTCGCGTTCAACATGGCCGTCATCGCCGCCGAACGGACCGCGGAACCGGCCGTCCCGGGCGTCTTCGTGGGCTGCGCGCCGGTCGTGGTCGCCGTCGTCGTCCCGGCGCTCGACGGGCGTCGGCCGCAACGCGTCGTCCTGTACGGGGCGTTGCTCGTGGCCGTCGGGGCCTTCACGGTCCAGGGCTGGGGGCGCACGGACGCGGCCGGGATCGCCTACTCCGTCTGCGCCCTGGCCGGTGAGGTCGGCTTCGCGGTCCTCGCCGTGCCCGTGCTGCGTCCCTTGGGCCCGCGGCTGCTGTCCGCCACGGTGTGCGGCGTCGCCGCGGCCGAGTCCCTGGCGGCGGGGTTGGCCATGGACGGCACGGCATGGCTGCGCAGGCCCGACGGCACCGAGGCCGCCGCGCTGCTGTGGCAGGCGGCGGTCGTCACGGTCGTCGGCTTCGTGTACTGGTACATGGGCATGCAGCGGATCGGCGCGGAGCGCGCCACGCTGTTCTCCGGCCTCATCCCGGTCGCCGCGGCCTGCACCGCCCCGCTCGTCGGCACGGGCGCCTACGGCGCCGCCCAGGCAGTCGGCAGCGGCCTCGTCGGCGCCGGAGTCGCCCTGGGATCAGGGGCGTTCATCAGGAACAGGACGACGTCAGCGGCTGCCGTCCAGGATCACGCGCGCGACGAGCGCCGGGTCGTCGTTCATCGGGCAGTGGCCGCAGCCGGGCAGCCGCACGAGGCGGGCCTTGGGGATGATCTGCTTGGCGCGGACTCCCTGGCGACGCAGCAGGAGCCGGTCCTTGCTGCCCCAGGCCACGGTGACGGGGATGCCGGGGATGTCGTCCGTGAACCGCACCGAACCGCCCGCGCGGAGGGTGTCGGCGAAGCCCGTGGCGTTCACCAGCGCGAGCGTCTCGGCGACGACGGCCTCGGGTGAACGGCGGCCCGGGCGGGCGTAGATGGTGCTCGTCAGCGCGGTCCGGCCGGCCGCCGACCGCGACAGCCGCTCGACCAGGGGCAGCGGCATCCGCTGGGCGATGCCCCGCATCGCGAGCAGCACGGAGAAGGCGTAGCGCCGCTCGGCCTCCGACCAGAAGCCCGCGGGAGACAGCGCGGTGACGGACCGTACGAGCTTCTCCCGGCCGAGTTCCAGGGCGAGCAGACCGCCGAGCGAGTTGCCCGCCACATGCGGCCGGTCCAGCTCCAGCTCCTCGCAGAGCGCGCCGAACACGGCGGTCGTGCTGGCCAGGTCGTACGAGAGTCCGTCGGGCAGCCCCGGGGAGGCACCGAAGCCGGGCAGGTCCACGGCGATCACGTCGCGTTCGGTGGCCAGGATGTCCACGACCGGGTCCCAGGCCTGCCGGTGGTGACCGATGCCGTGCAGCAGGAGCAGCGGCTCACCGCTGCCCACGCGCGCGTAGTCGACGGTCACCGACCGCGGGCCGTGCGGGGAAGGGACCTTGAACGAGACGGTGGCGGCCATGGGGGTGTGCTCCTCGTCTGGGGCTCGCTGACGGACGCTGCGTAGACAGCTTGTCAGCAATTACTACCGGCGGGTAGCCCTTGTGGGTCGGACCCCTGATTCCGCCTGGACAGCACGGGGTGCGTCGGATGGGATGGAGTCGTGAGTACCGACACCGTGACCGACGTATTCGAAGAGCACCGCCCCGTCCTGCTGGGAGTGGCCTACCGCATGCTGGGGCGGGTGGCCGACGCGGAAGACGTCGTCCAGGAAGCCTGGTTGCGCTGGTCGGGAGCCGACCGGGACGACGTGCGCGAGCCGCGCGGCTACCTCGTGCGGATCACGACCCGCCTCGCCATCGACCGGCTCCGCCAGATCAAGGCGCGCCACGAGGCCTACGTCGGCCCGTGGCTGCCGGAGCCGTACGTCACCGACTTCGGGGACGTCGTCCCGGACACCGCGGAGCAGGCCGTGCTCGCCGACTCCGTCTCACTCGCCGTCCTCGTCGTCCTGGAGTCGCTCTCGCCCCTGGAACGCGCGGTGTTCGTGCTCCGGGAGGCCTTCGCGTACCCGTACGCGGACATCGCCGCCATGCTGGAGCGCGAGGAGCCCGCGGTACGCCAGCTCGCCGGACGGGCCCGCAAGCACGTCGAGGAACGCCGGCCCCGCTACGAGGTCGACCCCGTGCAGCGCCGGGACCTCACCGAACGCTTCCTCGCCGCCGCCGCGGAGGGCGACCTGGAGGGGCTCATGTCGATGCTGGCGCCGGACGTCCGCCTCGTCGGCGACAGCGGCGGCAAGTCGAGGGCACCGCTGCGGGTCCTCGAGACGGCGGATCACGTGGGCCGTTTCGTCGTCGGTGCCGCCCGCAAGGGTGTCGAGGACATGACCTGGCGCTTCGTCGAGGTGAACGGCGGCCCCGCGGTGCTGGTCCTGTCCGGTGGCAAGCCCGACTCGGTCTTCCAGGTGGACATCGCCGACGGCCGCATCCAGTCCGTCTACATCGTGCGCAACCCCGACAAGCTGCAATCGCTTTCTGCCTAGCGGCGCCCGCGCTCGAAGCCCCCGTCCCCTACGACGGGGGCTTTGCCGTCATGTCACGAACACCGCCCGGTACGAACGCTTCGTGAACGCTCCGCGGCGCCGTCCCTGTGAGTGCCGCGAGGGATCGAGGATTGGTCTTGACCAAGGGTGGGGGCCGCCCTATGGTCGCAGAGAAGTGCAACAACCTTTAATAAACAAGGGCGCTAAAACGCCGCCGGACCACGGCGATTGCGGAGGACAGGGTGGGGACCACGCAACTGGAATCGGTGCCGGAACCGAAGTACTGGCATCTCAAGACGGTGCTCAGTGAGGCCTTGGACTCCGAGTTCTCCGTGGGCGAGATCCTGCCCAACGAGCGAGACCTCGCCGCCCGCTTCGGCGTCGCCCGCGCCACGCTCCGCCAGGCCCTCGAACAGCTCGAACTGGAAGGCCGCCTCCAGCGCCGTCGCGGAGTCGGTACGACGGTCGCGCCGCCGCGCGTGGGGGTCGCGGTCGGCACCGAGCAGCACGCCTGGCCGGGCACGGCCACCGACGCCTGGCAGCTCGCCGACAGCGCGCTGGAGCTCCCGCCGGCCGCCGTCGCCGTCGCGCTGGAGACCGGCCCCGAGGACACCGTGCACATCGTGCGCCGCTCCCGGATGACCCACGGCCAGCCCGTCGCCGCGGAACTGCTCTACGTCCCGCAGTCGTCGGTGCCCGACCTGTCGGCCATCGACGCCCCCTCCGGGACGGCACGCGCGCGTGCCGTGCTGCGTGAGTTGCAGCGGCTGGAGCTGGAGGGGCAGGACAGCGCGGTCGAGCTCGGCTCGGCCCGCGCGGACGACGCCAAGCAGCTGGACCGGCTGCCGGGCGCCCCCGTCCTCGTCGTCACCACCCGCTTCTTCGCCGGGGGCCGCACCGCGGCGCTCTCCGTCGCCACGTACCGCGCCGACACCTGCCGGCTGACCTTCGGCGACTCCGGCGGCGTGGAGATCCACCAGCATCCGGAACGCCAGGCGTCCTGAACACCGCAGCACGCCACGACCCGCGCCTGGACGACGTCCCGGGCGCGGGTCGATCCGGGTGGCTCCCCGACGCGCCTGGAAGGGGCGCGGGGCCGCGTCCACGTGCGGCCGGGGCACGCCGACGGCAGCTCGCCGGGTACTTGCCGCCAAGCCCGTCGCCCCCGATGCGTCCAGTGCCCAGCCGCGCGACCAGCGGCCGAGCCGCAGTGCCCAGCCGCGCGACCAGCGGCCGAGCTACAGTGCCCAGCCGCGCGATCAGCGGCCGAGCCACAGCGCCCAGCCGCGCGATCAGCGGCCACGTTACGGGCGCACAGCCGGACCACGATCTGTCCGGCACTGCCCGTGCAGCGCTCACCGCCGCGCCGTCACCGTGCCCTCCACCGCGAAGAGCTGCTCCTCCACGTGGTCCAGGGCCAGCCGCAGCGCGCCCGTCGCCACCGCCGCCTCGCCGAGGAGCGACAGGGTGACCTTCGGCGGCCGGAGACAGTAGCGCGCCAACTCCCGTCGCAGCGGCTCCAGTACGCCGTCCAGACCGGCCGCCCAGCCGCCGATCACCACCAGCTCCGGGTCGAGGGCGAGGGCGAGCGCGGCCACGTCGTGGACGAGTCGCTGGATGAAGCGTTCGACGGCCGCGCGGGCCCGCTGATCGCCCTCGCGGGCCTGCGCGAAGACCTCGGCGACCGCCTGCTCGTCGAGCGGGTGCAACGGCTCGTCCGTGGTGGACAGCAGCGTCTCCGGCGTCACCTCACGGCCCAGCAGATGCAGCGCGCCGATCTCACCCGCCGCCCCGCCGAACCCCCGGTGCAGCCGCCCCCCGATCAGCGACCCGGCCCCCGGACTCAACCCGGCCAGCACGAACACCACGTCGTCCGACTCGGTGGCCGCACCCTTCCAGTGCTCGGCGACCGCCGCGGCGTTGGCGTCGTTCTCCACCAGCACCGGGCACTTGAAGGACCGGCTCAGCCGCTCGCCGAGCCGCAGCCCCGTCCACTCGGGCAGCGCGGCACACAGCCGCACCGTGCCGTCCGCCTCCACGATCCCCGGCGAGGCCACCCCCACGGCCCGCAGCGAGTCCCGTGACACCCCGGCCCGGCGCAGCAGCTCCGCCACCGCGGTCCGCAGCCGCTCCAACCGCTCGTCGGCGGGGGCAGACTCGGACACGTCCTTCGCGACCGCGCCGAGCACCCGGCCGTCGAGGTCGGACAGAAGCGCGGCCACCCGGTGCGAGCCGATGTCGAGGCCCAGCAGATGACCGGCCTCGGCCCGGAACCGGAACCGCCGCGCGGGCCGCCCCTGACGCCGTACGACGCTCTCGTCCGCGGCCTTCTCGACGACGTACCCGGCCTCGATCAGTCCCTCGACCACACCTTCGACCGTCGGCCGGGACAGGCCCGTCACGCGGGTGATCTCGGTGAGCGTCGCGCAGTCCGTGGCGCGCAGCGCGTGCAGCACCACCGCGGAGTTGATCCTCCGCAGCAGCGAGGGATCCCCGCCGGTCAGCCGCCCCACCGTCCGTCCTCCCAGCTAGTGCGCGTGTTGGCCGGATCGTACTCGGCACGGCGGACCCCGGCGAGTGCGGGGACGCAGAGATCGCTTGCTGCCCCGAGGGCGCCGTTCGTCGCTCCGGTCAGCCGGGCGCCACGAACCCCGACTCGTACGCCGCGATCACCGCCTGCGTGCGATCCCGCGCCCCCAGCTTGGCCAGGACGGCGCTCACATGGGACTTCACCGTCTCCGTCCCCACCACCAGCCGCTCGGCGATCTCCGCGTTCGACAGCCCCCGCGCCATCAGCCGCAGCACCTCGGCCTCCCGCTCGGTCAACTGCGCCCGTTCCATCACCGCGCGGGCCGCGCGGTTCCCGTCGCCCTCCCCGTACTCCGCGGCGAGCCGCCGCACCGACGCCGGGAACAGCAGTGACTCGCCCTCGGCGACCAGCCGCACCGCGTGCACGATCTCGGCCGGCCGCGCCCGCTTCAGCAGGAACCCGTCGGCCCCGGCCCGCAGCGCCTCGTACACGTACTCGTCGTTCTCGAACGTGGTCACCACGAGGATCTTCGGTGGCTCGGCCACCGTCCGCAGCACCGCGCGCGTGGCCTCGATCCCGTCCAGCAGCGGCATCCGTACGTCCATGGCCACCACGTCCGGCCGCAGCTGCCGTACCAGCGGAATGACCGCCGCCCCGTCCGCCGCCTCCCCGACCACCTCGATGTCGGGCTGCGCCTCCAACACGGCCCGCAGACCCGCGCGTACGAGGGGTTCGTCGTCGACGAGGAGAACGGTGACCGGCATCCGGCCAGCGTAGATCAGCGCGCCGGCAGCTCTACATGCACCTGCCAGTCACCCTGGTCCGGCCCGGTGTGGGCCCGCCCGCCCAGCAGTGCCGCGCGCTCGCGTATCCCGCGCAGCCCGCTGCCTCTGCCGGGCCCGGCTATGTCGGCGGTGAGCGGATTGCGGACCTCCAGCACGAGCGCGCCGCCGGCCACCGTGACCCGGACCCGGACGGGGACGGCGCCCGCGTGCCGCAGCACATTGGTCAGCGACTCCTGGAGGATGCGGTACCCCTCGCGGGAGACCGGCCCGGGGACGGTGTCGAGGGGGCCGGTCATGTCGACCTCGACCTTCGCGCCCGACGCCCGCGCGGACTCCAGCAACCGGTCGGCGTCCGCCAGCGTCGGGCGGCTGCTGACCGGCCGCTCGGACTCGCGCAGGATGCCGAGGACGCGTTCCAGGTCCTCCAGGGCGGCCCGGCCGGTCTCCTCGATGGCGTCCAGGGCCCGGTCGGTGAACGCCGGATCGTCGGCCGCCCGGGCCGCTCCTGCCTGGACGACGGCCACGGTGAGGGCGTGGCCGATGGAGTCGTGCAGCTCACGGGCGATGCGGGTGCGCTCCAGGAGTTGCTCGGTGCGCTCCTCCATGGCGGCGAGCCGGTCGGCCGGGGAAGGGCCGAGGAGACGGCGGGCGAGTGCGGTGATGAAGTGCCCCGAGCCCACCACGGACGCCGCCAGGACCGCGAGCGTCACAGGCGCCAGCAGCAAGTGCCACCAATGGTGGCCGTCGAGCAGGAACAGCACGCCCTCGTCGGCGTCGGCGCCGAACGGGGACAGCGTCAGGTCCACGGTCGCCAGAAGGAGTTGGAAGGTGAACATCGAGGTCGCGCAGCCCAGCAGGAGCCGCGCCTCCAGCCAGAGGACCACCCGCCCCCGGTCGCTCCAGGACGCGGAGGGTGCGACGACGATCTCGGTGCTCTCGCTGTCGTGCCGGTGACCGGTCAGCAGCAGCCTTGCCTGCAACCCCTCCACGGTCCGCATCGCCGGCACCAGCCCGGCCGGGGCGAGCACCACACCCGCCACCACCCAGGTCCACCAGGCCTCCTCGATGAACAGCCACATGGACGGCCACACGATCGCGATGTACAGATGCAGCAATCGTGTGTACGTCACCGCCCGACCGAACGGGCGCAGCAAGCGGGCCATTGCGTCATCGTGCCAGCCGCCACTGACAGCGAGCCTCCCCCGCACGGGGGAGACGATCTCCACCCGCGGGGGAGGCCCCGACCCGCCCCCGGCGGCGAGGCTGCTGCCATGACCAGCATCGAAGTCCAGGCCCTCACCAAGGAGTTCGGCACCCGGCGAGCCGTGGACGAGCTCACCTTCACCGTCCTCCCCGGCCGTGTCACCGGATTCCTCGGCCCCAACGGCGCCGGAAAGTCCACCACCCTGCGGCTCGTCCTCGGCCTCGACCGGCCGACGTCCGGCACCGCCACGGTCGGCGGCCGCGCCTACCCCACGCTCCAGGAGCCGCTGCGCCACGTGGGCGCCCTGCTCGACGCGCAGGCCGCGCACGGCTCGCGCACCGGCCGCGACCATCTGCGCACGCTGGCCGCGAGCAACCGCATCCCGGGCCGCCGCGTGGACGAACTGCTGGAGGAGACCGGCCTCGCTCCGGCGGCCCGGCGCCGGGTGAAGACGTACTCCCTGGGCATGCGCCAGCGCCTCGGCATCGCGGCCGCCCTGCTCGGCGACCCCGAGGTGGTGATGCTCGACGAGCCCTCCAACGGGCTCGACCCCGAAGGCATCATCTGGATCCGGGAGTTGCTGCGCCGGCTCGCGGGGGAGGGGCGCACGGTCCTGGTCTCCAGCCACCTGATGAACGAGACCGCGTCTTTCGCCGACCACCTCGTGGTGCTGGGCCGCGGCCGGCTCCTCGCGGACACCCCGATGCGGGAGTTCATCCACGCGCGCGTGCAGCCGAGCGTACGCGTCCGCACCACGGACCCCACCGCCCTCAAGGCGGTCCTCGCCGAGCACGGTCACGACGCCGCCGAACACGAGGACGGGCACTGGAGCGTGCGGCACGCACGCGTGGACGACATCGGACGCCTCGCCTCCGCCGCCGGCGTCCCCCTTCTCGAACTGGCCGCTGAGGAGGCCACGTTGGAGCAGGCGTATCTGGACCTCACCGCCACCGAGACCGAGTTCACCGCACAGCCGCAGGAGGCCTGAGATGCTGTTCGTTCCCGTCCTTCAAGCGGAGTGGCTGAAGATCCGCACGCTCCGCTCCCTGCTCGGGGCGCTGCTGGCGCTGTTCGCGGCGACCACGGCGTTCTCCGCGATCGCCGGCGTCTCCGAGACCTCCGACCCGGAGTTCGACCCGCTGTTCATGGCACTGTCCGGCGTCATGCCCGGCCAGATCGCCGCGATCTCCTTCGGTGCCATGGCGGTCTCCTCGGAGTTCCACGGGGGTGGACTCCGGCTCTCGCTCGCCGCGGTGCCGCAGCGCGGGCGGTGGTTCACGGCCAAGCTCACCGCCATCGTCGTACCGGCCCTGCTGGTGGGCCTCGTCACCGCCTTCGCCGCTCTTGCCGTCGCCCGCGCGGGCCTCGGCGACGCGGCGAGCGGCCTCAGCGTCGGCGAACAGGCGCGCGGCGTCGTGGGCTGCGGCGTCTACATCATGCTGATGGCGCTGTTCGCGGCGGGCCTGGCGGCGTTGCTGCGCAGCGGCGTGGGAGCCCTGTCGCTGCTGATCCCGTTCATCCTCGTCGTCTCGTTCGTCGTCGGGGACGTACCCGGCGGCGTCACCGACTTCATGCCCGACCGGGCGGGCCAGATCGTGCTGTACGAGACGTACGACGGGCGGTTGGGGCCGTGGTCCGGGCTGGCGGTGACCGCGCTGTGGACCGCGGCGGCGATCACCGCGGCTGCGTGGAGCGTGCGGCGCAGGGATGCCTGACGGCACACCAGTTGTCAGTGGGGCCCGGTTTACTGGATCACATGGACATCGCGAAGGACCTCGCCCTGATCGACCAACTGTGCGCCCGGGACTTTCCCTCGGAGCACGAGCGCTACCACATCGCGTGGTTAGGGCCGGGGGACTGGCCGGACGTGAGCGACTGCTACGCGTACGAGGCGGCGCTCGTCGAACGGTTCACACAGAGATGGGGGGAGGCGGCACGCTGGGGGACCGTGACCCTGGAGGAGCGCATCGCGCGAGGTGAGGAGATACCCGAACCCTGGGCGTTGCTCACCGACTTGGCCATCGACGTGCGGACGTGGGAGGTGTCCGACAGCATCCGCCGGGTCACCCTGGCGGTGGCCGACCGGGAGGACGAGAACCGGCCACGGATATGGGCCGCCGTCACGGAGACGGCCCCACCGTGACCGGTCAGGCCTCCGCCGCCAGCCGCAGCCGCGCGAACTCCTCGGCCATCGTCGCCGCCGTCCAGTGCGCGTTCAGCCCGCTCGGATTCGGCAGCACCCACACGCGCGTGTCCCCGATCGTCCGCCCCTGCGGACCCACCTGGGCCTTCTTGTCGTCGAACGCCGCCCGGTACGCGGTCACCCCGACGACCGCCAGCCAGCGCGGCCGCAACCGCGCCACCTTCAGCGCCAGTCGCCGCCCGCCCTCGCGATACTCCTCCGCGCTCAGCTCGTCCGCCCGCGCGGTCGCCCGCGCCACGACGTTCGTGATACCGAGCCCGTACGACAGCAACTCCTGCTGCTCCGCCGGCTTCAGCAGCCGAGGCGTGAAGCCCGACAGATGCAGCACCGGCCAGAAGCGGTTGCCCGGACGGGCGAAGTGATGGCCCGTCGCCGCCGTCATCAGACCGGGGTTGATCCCGCAGAACAGCACGCGGAGACCGTCCGCGACGACGTCCGGTACCAGACGGTCGCGGGCGGCCTCCAGCTCGGCGGCGGTGAAGCGCGTCAGAGGATGGCTCCGGGGGTGTAACCGGCGGCCTCCGGGTGCTGCTTCGCGATCTCCTCGATCCGGCCGACGACCACGCCGACCTGGTCGGCCGCGGCGCCCGTGAAGGACAGCTTGTCGGCCATCAGCGCGTCCAGCTGGGCCCGGTCGAGCGGGATGCGCTCGTCGGCGGCCAGCTTGTCGAGGAGCTCGTTGCGCTCGGCACCCTGCTCGCGCATCGCCAGCGCCGACGCCACGGCGTTCTCCTTGATCGCCTCGTGCGCGACCTCACGGCCGACGCCCGCGCGGACCGCGCCCATCAGCACCTTGGTGGTGGCGAGGAACGGCAGGTAGCGGTCCAGCTCCCGGGCCACGACCGCCGGGAAGGCGCCGAACTCGTCGAGCACGGTCAGGAACGTCTCCAGCAGACCGTCCAGCGCGAAGAACGCGTCCGGCAGCGCGACCCGGCGCACCACCGAGCAGGACACGTCGCCCTCGTTCCACTGGTCGCCCGCCAGCTCGCCGGTCATCGACGCGTAGCCGCGCAGGATGACCATCAGGCCGTTGACGCGCTCGCAGGACCGCGTGTTCATCTTGTGCGGCATCGCCGAGGAGCCCACCTGGCCCGGCTTGAAGCCCTCGGTCACCAGCTCGTGCCCGGCCATCAGACGGATCGTCTTGGCGAGGGACGAAGGCGCCGCCGCCAGCTGCACCAGCGCGGTGACGACCTCGTAGTCCAGCGAGCGCGGGTAGACCTGGCCGACCGACGTGAACGCCTGCGAGAAGCCCAGGTGCTGCGCGATCCGGTCCTCCAGGTCGGCCAGCTTGCCGGCGTCCCCGCCCAGCAGGTCCAGCATGTCCTGCGCGGTGCCGACCGGGCCCTTGATGCCGCGCAGCGGGTAGCGGCCGAGCAGCTCCTCGACGCGGCCGTACGCGACGAGCAGCTCGTCGGCGGCGGTCGCGAACCGCTTGCCCAGCGTCGTGGCCTGCGCGGCCACGTTGTGGGAGCGGCCGGCCATGACCAGCTCGGCGTACTCGCCGGCCAGCTTGCCGAGACGGGCCAGCACGGCCACCGTACGGTCGCGCATCAGCTCCAGGGACAGCCGGATCTGGAGCTGCTCGACGTTCTCGGTGAGGTCGCGCGAGGTCATGCCCTTGTGAACGTGCTCGTGCCCGGCGAGGTCGTTGAACTCCTCGATCCGTGCCTTCACGTCGTGCCGGGTGACCTTCTCGCGCTCGGCGATGGAGGCCAGGTCGACGGTGTCGAGGACACGCTCGTAGTCGGCGATCGCCGCGTCCGGGACCTCGATGCCGAGGTCCTTCTGGGCCTTCAGCACGGCGAGCCAGAGCTGCCGCTCGAGCTTCACCTTCTGCTCGGGCGACCAGAGCGTGGCGAGCTCGGCGGAGGCGTAGCGTCCGGCGAGGACGTTCGGGATGCGGGGCTTGGCGGGCGCAGAAGTCACGTGTACGGATTCTACTGGCGAATCGTGCAGGCCAGCGCCATGGGTGGCTTCGGCGGAACCTACGAGACCTGCGTCACGCCAGGTCAGGCCGTCGGGTCCTGGTACGGCAGCAGTTCCGGCCGCTTCGGCGGCAGTCCGTCCCCGGACGACCGGCCCGTCAGGCGCCGACCGATCCAGGGCAGCAGGTGCTGCTTGGCGAAGCGGGCGTCGGCGATGCGCCGCGCGAGCCAGTGCGGCGGCACCGTCGCCGGCATCGGCGTACGCCACTCGGTGTCCTCGGGGTCGTAGCCGAGCGTCTGCCACACGGCCTCCGCGACCCGGCGGTGCCCCTCGGGGGTGAGGTGCAGCCGGTCCACGTCCCACATGCGCGGGTCGCTCAGCGACGGCGCCCCGTACAGGTCGACGACCAGGGCGCCGTGCCGCTCGGCCAGCTCGTCGACGCAGGCGAACAACTCCTCCATGCGCGGCCGGAAGCGCTGCTGGACGGGGCCCTCGCGGCCGGGGCTGCGCATGAGGACCAGTTGCTTGCAGGAGGGGGCGAGCCGCTCCACGGCCTCGGTCAGCAGATCCCGTACGCGGACCATGTCGCACTTGGGGCGCAGGGTGTCGTTCAGCCCGCCGACCAGCGTGATCACGTCCGGCTGCATGGCCGCCGCGACGTCGACCTGCTCGTCGACGATCTGCTGGATCAGCTTGCCGCGCACCGCGAGGTTCGCGTAGCGGAAACCGGGCGTGCGGGCGGCCATCCGGCCGGCCAGGACATCGGCCCAACCGCGGTAGGTGCCGTCCGGCAGCAGGTCCGACATGCCCTCGGTGAAGGAGTCGCCGACCGCGACGAGGCTGGTGTGTGTGGGGTTCTTCTGCATGGCGACAGAAATGGTATCCCGTGCACATACCCGGTGGTCGGTCCCCTCCGCGTGACCCCGGACTCAGGCGCGGCGGCCGGCCCCCGGGGGCCTCGCAGCGCTCAGGCCCGCTGCCCGAACAGCCTGCGCAGCACGTCCTCCATCGTCACCAGCCCCGCCAGCCGCCCGTCGTCCCCGACCGCCGCCGCCAGATGCGTCCGGCTGCCCCGCATCGCGGTCAGCACGTCGTCCAGCGGTGTGCTCTCCCGCACGCGCGCGATGGGCCGCATCTCGCGCACCCGGAACGGCACGTCCCGCGGCGAGGCGTCCAACGCGTCCTTCACATGCAGATAACCGACGATCCTGCGGGTCTCGTCCACGACCGGGAACCGGGAGAACCCGGACTCGGCCGACAGCCGCTCCAGCTCCTCGGGAGTGACGCCCACGCGCGCGTAGACGACGCGTTCCAGCGGGAGCACCACGTCGCCCACCGGGCGGCGGCCCAGCTCCAGCGCGTCGTGCAGCCGCTCCCGGGTGCGGTCGTCGATCAGCCCCGCCTCGTCGGAGTCTTTCACCAGGCGGGCCAGCTCGGCGTCCGAGAAGGTCGCCGTGACCTCGTCCTTGGTCTCGATCCTCAGCAGCCGCAGCAGGGCGTTCGCGAAGGCGTTGATCGCGAAGATCACCGGGCGCAGCCCCCGGGCCAGGGTGACCAGGGGCGGGCCGAGCATCAGCGCGCTGCGCACCGGCTCCGCCAGCGCGATGTTCTTCGGCACCATCTCGCCGAGCAGCATGTGCAGATAGGTCGCCAAGGTCAGCGCGATCACGAACGACACCGCGTGCCCCGCGCCCTTCGGCACGCCCAGCGCGTGGAACACCGGCTCCAGCAGATGCGCGATCGCCGGTTCGGCGACGACACCCAGGACCAGGGTGCACAGCGTGATGCCGAGCTGCGCGGCCGCCATCAGCGCCGACACGTGCCGCAGCCCCCACAGCACACTGTCGGCGCGCCGGTCGCCGTCCTCGGCATACGGCTCGATCTGGCTGCGGCGCACGGAGATCAGCGCGAACTCGGCTCCCACGAAGAACGCGTTGACCACGAGGGTCGCGAAACCGATCAGCAGCTGGACGGCGGTCACGGCCCGACCTCCCCGTCCTGAGGATCGTCGAGCGGCGCGTGCAGCAGCACCCGCGCGGCCCGGCGCCCCGAGGCGTCCACGACGTCCAGCCGCCACCCGGTGACCTCGACCGTGTCGCCGACGACAGGGATACGGCCCAGCTCGGTCGCCACGAGCCCCGCCAGCGTCTCGTACGGCCCCTCGGGCGCCCGCAGCCCCACGCGCGCGAGCTGGTCGACGCGGGCCGAGCCGTCGGCCGAGTACAGCGCGCGGCCCTCGTCGTCGTTCCCGGCGGCGGCGAGGTCGGGCGTCTCGTGCGGGTCGTGCTCGTCGCGGACCTCGCCGACGACCTCCTCGACGATGTCCTCCAGCGTCGCCACCCCGGCCGTGCCGCCGTACTCGTCGATGACCACGGCCATCGTGCGCTTCCCGGACAGCCGGTCCAGGAGCCGGTCCACGGTGAGGGACTCCGGTACGAGCAGCGGCTCGCGCATCAGTTCGGAGACGGGCACCCTGGGCCGACGCTCGGCGGGGACGGTCAGGACGTCCTTGATGTGCGCGGTGCCCACGACCGAGTCGAGGTTGCCGCGGTAGACCGGGAAGCGGGACAGCCCGGTCGCGCGCGTGGCGTTGGCGACGTCCTCGCAGGTCGCCTGCGCGTCCAGCGCGATGACCTGCACGCGCGGCGTCATCACGTTCTCCGCGGTGAGGTCCGCGAGGTTCAGGGTGCGTACGAAGAGTTCGGCGGTGTCGGCCTCCAGCGCGCCCTCCTTGGCGGAGTAGCGGGCCAGCGCCGCCAGCTCCTGCGGTCCGCGCGCGGCGGCCAGCTCCTCGGTGGGCTCCACGCCGAGACGCCGTACGACACGGTTGGCGGTGTTGTTGAGATGCGTGATGAAGGGCCGGAACGCGGCGCTGAACCAGCGCTGCGCGTTGCCGACCCGTTTGGCCACGGCCAGCGGCGAGGAGATCGCCCAGTTCTTCGGGACCAGCTCGCCGACGACCATCAGGAACACCGTCGACAGCGCCGTACCCAGCACCAGCGCGAGTGAGGAGGCCGTCGACGCGGAGATGCCGAGCGACTCCAGCGGGCCGGCGATCAGCTTGGCGATCGACGGCTCGGCCAGCATGCCGACGACCAGGTTGGTGACGGTGATGCCGAGCTGCGCCCCGGAGAGCTGGAAGGTCAGATTCCGTACGGCCTTCAGGGCGCCCGACGCGCCCCGCTCGCCGCGCTCCACGGCCCGCTCCAGGGCGCCGCGCTCGACCGTGGTCAGCGAGAACTCCGCGGCCACGAAGGCGCCACAGGCCACGGAGAGCAGGATCGCCACGAGCAGCAGGAGCACTTCGGTCATCGGGTCACCTCCGTCCCATGATCGGACAGGGCGTGGCAGCCCACACCTTTCGCCGGGAGGTCGGGTGACCTACCCATGGCAAAGGAAAAGTAAAACCACTTAAACCTTCAGACCACTTAAACCTTCAGACCCATACCCGTGAGCCGCTCAGACCGTGAGGTGCTTCACCCAGCGCCGCCACTTCTCCTCCGGCGCGTACCCGGCCGCCCGCCATGCCGCCTGTCCCGTCTCGTTGCGCACCAGCACCATCGCGTCCCCGCGGCGCCCGCCGAGCGCCACGAACCGTTCCTCCGCGGCGGCGAGCAGCGCCGAGCCGATGCCCTGGCGGCGACGCTCCGGATGCACCGCGAGCCGGTACAGATGGCAGCGCCAGCCGTCGAAGCCCGCGATCACCGTGCCGACCAGTTCGCCGTCCCGTTCGGCCAGGATCAGCGCCTCGGGGTCCCGGGCGACGAGCCGCTCGACGCCGTCCCGGTCGTCGCTGATGCTCGTGCCCTCGGCGGCCGTCTTCCAGAAGGCCAGCACGGCGTCGAGGTCCTCGGGGGCGGCGGCCCTGATGTGCAGTTCAGTCATACGACGATCCCATCACGCACTCGGCGGCGAGACCCGGAATTCCAGCATCCGGACGGCATCCGGACGCCGGCCGGTCACTTGCCGCCCAGCTCCGCGACGACCGGCGCGAACGCCTCCATGTGCGGCTCCAGCACGGTCAGATAGCTGAACCCGTACGTCTCGCGCAGCGCGCGCACCTTCGCGGTGACCTCCGCCTGGCTGCCGACCAGCAGGATGGGCAGCTCCAGCGCCTGTTCGACGGTGAAGCCCGGGACCCGGTCGACGAGCGGTCGTACGGCGGCCTCCGGGTCGTCTGTGACGACCACCATCTGGATGAGCAGGTTGAGTTCGGCCGGTTCCGCGCGCCCGGCCGCCAGCTCCCGGTACCGGGCGAACCGCGCGTCGAACTCCGCGAGGGTCGTCGGCACCAGCTTGCCCTCGGTGTTCCCCGGCACCAGATACGCGCCCGTGAACGCGGCGATGTCCGCGTGCTCGGCGGTGAGCCGCAGCATCCGCTCGCCGTTTCCGCCGAGCAGCAGCGGCACCTTCGCATCGAGGAGCCGCCCCAACTCCTCGACCGTGTGCCGGAGATGGTCCACACGCGCGCGGGGCGTCCCGAAGGGCAGCCCGGCCCGGTCGTGCTCCGCCTGTACGTACCCGGTGCCCAGGCCCAGTTCGAGACGCCCGTCCGTCAGCGCCTCCGTCGTCGCCACCTCGCGGGCGAGCAACGCCGGGTTCCAGAAACCCGCGTTGAGCACGAACGTGCCGAGCCGGGGCCGTTCGGTGGCCGCGGCCGCCGCGACCAGCGCCGGGAAGGGCGCGGGCATGCCCAGATGGTCCGGGACGAGGATCACGTCGTACCCGATCTCCTCGGCCCGGCGACACTTGGCGCGCCACTCCCCGGCGGGCGCGGGGTCGATCAGGCTGACGCCGAAGCGGAACGGACGCGGCATGAACTCTCCTCGATCGCCTACGACTTGAGGTCACGCCGATTCCATCACTCGTGCGCGATGGCCGCCAGCACATTCATGCGCGATGCACGCAACGCCGGGAGCAGGGCCGCCACGATGCCGACGACCGCCGAGCCGACCACCACCGCGACGATCGTCGTCCACGGGATCGCGAGCGCGTTCATGCCCTGCAACGCCAGCACCTGCTGCACGCACACCCCCCACACCAGCCCGAGCGCCAGCCCCAGGACCGCGCCGAACACGGCGATCACCACCGACTCGAGGCGGATCATCCGGCGCAGCTGGCGCCGGGCGAGCCCGATGGCGCGCAGCAGCCCGATCTCCCGGGTGCGCTCCACCACCGACAGGGCAAGGGTGTTGACCACGCCGAGCACCGCGATGACGATCGCGAGGCCGAGCAGCGCGTACACGAGGTAGAGCAGGACGGCGATCTGGTCGTGCACCAGCTTCTTGTAGTCGGCCAGGTCACGGACCTGGACCTGCGGATACGGGTCGAGGGACTTGTCCAGCCGGGCCCGCAGCTGGTCGGCGCTCGTGCCGGAGGCCGCGTTGACGTACAGCGCGGAGTCCTGGCCGCCCGGCACGTACTTCTCGACCGTGGCGATGCCGAAGAACAGCCCGCCCTGCATGCCGAACCCGTCGGAGCCGTCCTGGTCGGTGAAGGCGGCGACCTTCATCTCGGTGCGCTGCCCGCCGGGGAACTCCACGGGGAGCGTGTCCCCGATCCGTACGTCGTGGTCCTTGGCGAAGTCGACGTCCATGCCCATGCTGCCGGGCGCCAGCGCCGCCGCCGAGTCCCCGTCCGCGTACGTCACATGGGCGACGTCGTCCACCTTGTCGTCGTAACCCGCGGCGGTCGTCTCGACGCGCTTGCCGTCCGGCAACCGCACCGCGAGCGGCGCGAACCGCTGCCGTACGACGAGCCCGACGCCCTCGGTGTCACGCACCGCGTCGGTGACGGTCTGCGAGAACGGCACGAAGTTGCTGTTCTGGACGACGAAGTCCGCGCCCAGCGTCTTGTCGATCTGCTGGTCGAAGGACTTCGACATCGACGCGCTCGCCACCGACATGCCACCGACCAGCGCGAGGCCCACCATCAGGGCCGCCGCCGTGGCGCCCGTACGACGGGGATTGCGCAGGGCGTTGCGCTGGCTCATGCGGCCGATCGAGCCGAACAGGGCCGGGAAGGCCGCGCCGAGGACCCGGATCACCGGGCGGACCAGCAGCGGTCCCGCGATCACGGTCGCGATGAGGGTGAGGACGACGCCGAGCCCCAGCAGGGACGCGGACGAGGACGTCTTGGTCGCCGTCGCACAGCCCACCAGCGCCGCCGCGCCGAGCGCCCCGACGATCGAGCCCACGATCGCCCGCGTCCTGAGCGGCTTTCCGATGCCCGCGATCTCGGCGTCCGCGAGCGCGGCCATCGGCGAGACGCCCGCCGCCCGCCGCGCCGGCAGATAAGCCGCCACGAAGGTGACGCCGACACCGACGACGTACGCCGCCACGGGAGTTCCCCAACCGACCACCATCTCCGTGGTCTTGAGGTTCATCCCGAAGACACCCATCAGCTTGATCAGGCCCGCCGCGAGCCCGATGCCCGCCGCCAGGCCCAGCGTCGAGCCGACCAGACCGAGCAGGATCGCCTCCGTCAGTACCGAGCGCCGCACCTGCCGGCGGTCCGCGCCGAGCGCCCTGAGCAGCCCCAACTCCCGGGTGCGCTGGGCGATCAGCATGGAGAACGTGTTGACGATCAGGAACACGCCGACCAGCACCGCGATCCCGGCGAAGCCGAGCATCACGTACTTGATGACGTCCAGGAACCCGCCGAGATCCTCCGCGGCGGAGTCGGCCTGCTCGTCGGCGGTCTTCACGTCGTAGGCGCCGGTGTCGAGCGTGGCCGCGATCCGCCTCTTGAGCTGCGCGTCGCTCACGCCGGGGGCCGCGTCCACCGAGATGCTCGTCGCCTTGTCCGGCGAGCCGAGCAGCTGGTCCGGGGCGGTGGCCGGGTCGAGGAAGACGAGGGCCGCGCCCGGGTTGGTCGTGGTGAAGGTGGCGATGCCGACGATCCGGACCTTGAACGTGCCCGGCTGGGCCAGCACCGTCAGCGTGTCGCCGATCTTCACGTGCTTCTTGTCGGCGGTGTCCGCGTCCAGCAGTGCCTCGGCGGCGCCGCGTGGGGCATGGCCGGAGGTGAGCTTCACGGGGCTGCGGTCGGTGACGTACCAGTCGGCGGCGATGGTGGGGGCGCCGGTCGTCGGACCGACCGACTCGTTGTCGCTGTCGACGACCGTGATGTTCTCGACGCCCACGTCCGCGTGGGTCGAGGCGACGCCGTCGACCTTCGCCACCTGCTGTGCCAGGGAGGCGGGCAGGGTGCGGGCCTCGCCGGTCGGCACCTGCGAGTCGAGGTCGTCCTTCGGCTCCACCGTCACATCGGCGGACGTGGAGGCGAAGAGCCGGTCGAAGGTGCGGGTCACCGTGTCGGAGAAGATCAGGCTGCCCGCGACGAAGGCCACGGACAGGACGATGGCCAGCGCGGACAGCAGCAGCCGTCCCTTGTGCGCGAGGAAGCTGCGGAGCGTCGCCTTCAGCACCGATTCAGTCCTTGTCGAGGGAGACGTCGGAGGACGCGTCAGGGGAGATGTCGGGGGAGGCGTCAGGGGATGCGCCGGGCGGCGCGCCGTCGCCGGGCCGGCCCTCGGCGGCGTCCGCCTGGCCGCGGATCACGTCGAACCGCTTCATCCGCTCCAGCACCGCCTCCGCCGTCGGCCGCTCCATCTCGTCGACGATCCGCCCGTCCCCGAGGAAGAGCACCAGGTCGGAGTGGGCGGCGGCACCCGGGTCGTGGGTGACCATGACGACGGTCTGCCCGAGGTCGTCCACGGCGTCGCGCAGGAAGCCGAGCACCTCCAGACCCGCCCGCGAGTCGAGGTTGCCGGTCGGCTCGTCCGCGAAGATCAGCTCCGGCCGGGAGGCCAGCGCCCGCGCGCACGCCACCCGCTGCTGCTGACCGCCGGAGAGCTGGGCGGGCCGGTGCTTGAGCCGGTCCCGCAGCCCGAGCGTGTCGATGACCTGGTCCAGCCACTTCTCGTCGGGCTTCTTGCCCGCGATGTCCATGGGCAGGGTGATGTTCTCGGCCGCGTTCAGCGTCGGGATCAGGTTGAACGACTGGAACATGAACCCGATCCGGTCCCGCCGCAGCCGCGTCAGCTCGCGCTCCTTCAGCCCCGTGATCTCGGTGTCGCCGAGCCAGACCTGACCGGCGGACACGTTGTCGAGCCCGGCCAGGCAGTGCATCAGGGTCGACTTCCCGGAGCCGGACGGCCCCATGACCGCGGTGAAGCGGCCGCGCGCGATGTCCACGTCCACCGCGTCCAGGGCGAGCACCGTGGTCTCGCCCGAGCCGTACGCCTTGGTCAGTCCGCGGGCGCGGGCCGCGATCCCGTCGGCCGAGGCATGGCCGGGGGCGTGCTCCGCAGCAGATGTGGACAAGACTGCCTCCTCGCTCGCTGGACGTACCGACTCCCTTGTCCGGCCGAGGGTAATGTGACCCCGCCCACACCCGATATCCCCCGTGAGTGCAAGGCCGTCTCCACCCCAGGTCGGGCCCCTGATACCGATGTAAGGGGCAATCTCCATCCCCGGGTGGACCCCTTGCCGGTGCTAGCGGTTCGGCGCTAGCGTCTAGGTATGGCGAAGACCCAGCTGAACGTACGGGTGGACGAGGGCACCGCCCGCGCGGCTCGCGAACGCGCCCTGGCCCGCGGCATGAGCGTCAACCGCTACATCGAAGAACTGGTCAAGCAGGACGCGGGGGAGGTCGGGCAGACCTTCGTGGACGCGGCGGCCGACTTCATGAAGCAGTACGAGAGCGTGTTCGCCGAGGAGTTCGGGGACGACCGCGCGGGGCGTCGCTGATCCCTTGAGCGACCCATTGAAGATCGACCTCGCCTGGCTGCTCATGCTCGCCGAACAGAAGACCCCGGGTGACCCGCAGGTCGTCGACTGGGGCGCCCTCGTCGCGGCCGTCGCGCGCCACCAGGCCGAGATATTCGACGTCCCCGTCTACGACAGCCCGCAGGCCCGCGCTGCCGCCCTGCTCCAACTCCTGATCCACGTACCGGCGTTGGAGCGCTCCAACGCGCTGTTCGCGTCCTCCGTCGCCTACGCCTACCTCGTCGCCAGCGGCCTCAAGGTCATCACCTCGCCCGAGCAGGTCCGTGACCTGGCCCGGCTCGTCAAGAGCGGGGAGGCCTCGGTGCACGACATCGCGGAGGAACTGCGGCAGTGGAGCCGGTGATCATTCGGTCGGGCGCCAGGCGGTGCCGAGCACGCAGAAGGACGCCGGTGTCCTGGGCCCGTTCTCCGGCATGAACACCCGCCGATAGGGCCCGAGTTCGAACCCCGCCTCGCGCAGCGCGGCCACCGGCTCCCGGGACAGATGGCAGCCTCCGGCGAGCGGTGGCCACACCGTCCGGTCCAGCGCCCGCTGGGTGAAGCGCATCGCCGCTCCGCCGCCCCGGCCGTGCTCGAAGAACCGCAGGACACCACCGGGCCGCAGCACCCGCCGTATCTCCGCCAGCGCCCGCGGCACATCGCGCACGCTGCACAGCACCAGCGAGACCACGGCCGCGTCGAAGGCCTCGCTCTTCACCGGCAGCGCCTCCGCGGCGCCCGGCACCACGTCCACCGGCACCCCGGAGCGCAGGGCGGACTCCACCGCCAACTGCCGCAGACCGCGCTCCGGTTCGATCGCCACGACCTCCGCGACCGTGCGCGGATAGTGCGCGAAGTTCAGTCCGTTGCCCGCGCCGATCTCGATGACCCGCCCGGAAAGGCCGGACAGCAGCCGGTCACGCACCCCGGCCATGCCCCAGCGGGTCTCGGCGGCCACGCTCGTACGGGCGTAGTAACGGGCGAACAGCGGGTGGTGCACGGGATCACTCGGCAACCTGCCCGAGCCGGCGGACCGTAGCGGCATGGCGACCTCCCGAAAGGACGGGCCCTACCGTGATTGTCCCCCGGTACACGATCCGTGCACCTCCCGCCCGGGAGCTACGCCACGAAGTCGCGCACCTGCTGGTACACGCCGTAGTCGTTGTTCATGTCGGTGTGCGAGATGCAGCCGACCTCGACATTGGTGGCGCCGCTGAGGATCGCGGTGGTGTCCGGGGTGAGCGCGTCGTCGCAGTTCGACCAGTAGCTCGCGTACGAGACGCTGCCCGGGGTCTCGTCGCCGGAGTTGAGCGAGGTCAGGAACGAACTGCCCGTGTACATCTCGGCACACGACGTGTAGAGCCACGAGCACCAGGACGCGGTCGTCGTGCCGTGGTTGACCCCGGCCACCGACACGAAGTCGTCCACGTACGACGTCCCGCTCAGGTTCTTCAGGTAGTAGCGGGAGTTCAGCGCGCCCATCGAGTGCACGACCAGGTCGACCTTCGAGGCACCGGTCGAGGAGAGCACGGACTTGACGTAGGTGGAGAGCTGGCTCGCCGTGGTGACGTTCGACTTGGACCAGTCGTACGAGAACGCGTACAGCTCCGAGGACGTGTAGCCGTCGGCCTTGAAGTCGGCGATCCAGTCGTCCCAACTGCTCGCGTCACTGCTCAAACCATGGACGAAGACGATCGGATTGTGGGTCGCGGCCTGAGCGGGGGCCGCGGACAGGGAGAGCGACAGAAGGAGCGAGGTGACCACGGCCGAGACGGCCGCTGACATGCGGCGCATGCGGCGTTGCATGATGCCTCCTGATACGGGTGGGGTTGTCAGGAGGGTGCGGCCGGGTCTACGCGCGCCGCATCGGCGAAATCGCCGGTCTTTACGTGTCAATTAACTCGCCAGTAACGTCGATGGCGTGGTGACTCCGGTGAACCCCCCGCCCCTTGCCCCCACTTCGCCACCGCCCCCCACGGACGCGTGGCCGGGCCTGCTCTCCGCGCTGCCCGAGGGCGTCCGCGTACGGCTCCTGCACGCCGTGCACGGCGATCCGCGCGCGGCCGTCGAGGCCGTACGGCTGCTCGGCGACCGCCGCTCGGCCGGCCTCGACCCCCTCCCCGCCGAACCCGCCGAACTGGCCCCCTCACTGCTGCGCGCCCACCGCGCGGAGATCCGCGCCCTGCCCGACGACACCCGCCTCCTGCTGCTCCTCGCCGCGGCCGACCAGTACCCGGTCGCCACCCACGCCTTCCTGCGCGCGGTCGCCGCCGCCCGCCTCGACACCCGCCCCCTGGAAGCCGCCGAGGCCGCCGGGCTCGCCCACGCGAGCGCCGACGGGGTCGTCTTCCGCGACGCCTGGACGAGGATCGCCGCGTACGAGACCGGCTCCCCGGCCGACCGACGCGACGTCCACCGGCTGCTGGCCCGCGTCCTGCGCACGGAGGGCGAGACGCCGCTGCGCTCCTGGCACCGCGGCGCGGGCGCCCTCGGCCCCAGCTCCCGGCTCGCCGCGGAACTCGCCACGGCCGCCGCCAGGTCCCGCGACGAGGGCCGCCTCCCGCTGGCCCGCGCCCTCGCCGAACGCGCGGCCGCGCTCTGTCCCGACCGGGCCGAGCAAACCCGTCTGTTGACACGTGCCGCCGTGTACGCCTGGCAGTCCGGCGCGGGCGACCGGGCGCGCGCCCTGACCGCGCGCACCGAGGACGACGCGCTGACCGGCGTACTCGCCCTGCGGGCCGGGAACGCGGCGGAGGCGTTCGACGCGCTGCTGACGGCTGTGGTGCGGGAGGAGGGTGCCGACGGTGACGCTCCTGACCCCGTTGGCCGGAACGTTTCCGCAACACCAGACACATCGCGCCTCACCGTCACCACCCTCGACGTCCCCGACCCCGCCCTGCACCTCCTCGCCCGGGCCACCGAGGCCGCCATCTACACCGGTGACCTGCGGCGATGCCGGGAGGCCGACCGGGTGGCGCGCAGGCTCGGGATCGAGCCGCCCGGCACGCTCGGCGGGCTCGCGGCGGCCTTCGAGGGACGGTACGAGGACGCGCGTGACCTGCTCGGCGCGACGGCCGGGCGTTGCGGCCCCGGCGGCGACCCGACCCTCCTGATCCACGCGGGCATCGCCGCCCTCCTGCTCGGCGACCACACGCGGGCCACCGCGGCGACCGTCCGCGCGGCCGCCTCCGCGCGCGTGCGCGGCGCGACGGTCGCCGTGGCGCAGGCGATGGAGTTCCGTGCCTACGCCGACTTCTGGACCGGGCGCCCGCGCGCCGGGGAGGCCGCCGCGGCCGACGCGCTCTGGCAGGCGTACGCCACCGGCCAGGACAACGGCGCCTGCCATCTCCAGGCGGCCCTGGCCATGTTCGCGGCGCTCACGGGCGACGCCGACGTGTGCCGGGAACGCGCGGCGACGGCCCGGTCGTACGCCCTCGGCCGCGGTCTCGGGCTGCCCGCCGCGCTCGCCCAGTGGGCGCTCGCCTATCTCGACCTCAGCAGCGGGCGGTTCGCCGCGGCGGCGGCCCGGCTGCGGGCGCTCGCCGGCTTCGGCCCCGGTCACGGTCACCGGGCCATCCGGCACCTGGCCACCCCGCACTACGTCGAGGCCGCCGTACGCACCGACGACACCCGGGTGGCCCGGGTCGCGCACGCCGACTACCACCGATGGGCGAGCGCCGTCCGCAGCCCTGACGACCTGGCGCTGAGCGCCCGTTGCCGGGCCCTGCTGGCGCCCGGCGCCGAAGCGGTCGACCACTACCGCACCGCACTCGACCTGCACGCCCGAGGCACCCGCGACTTCGAACGCGCCCGCACGGAGCTGCTGTTCGGCGGCGCGCTGCGCCGACTGCGGCACCGCACCGAGGCCCGCGACCGCCTCCACAGCGCCCTGGAGGCCTTCGAACACTTCGGCGCCCCGCACTGCGCCGCCCAGGCCCGGGCGGAACTCCGCGCCCTGGGCACCCCGGCGACTCCCGCGGCGGCGGCTCCGGACGACCCCACCACCCGCCTCACCGCCCAGCAGCTCATGGTCGCCCGCATGGCCGCCGAGGGCGCCACCAACCGCGAGATCGCGACGAGACTGGCCCTCAGCCCCCGCACGATCGACCACCATCTGCGGGGCGTCTTCGCACGGTTGGGCATCCGGTCACGGATCGAACTGGTGCGGCTGCTGGCGGAGGGGGAGGGGGTGAGATGACGCGGGGGCGATCACCGCCCCCGCGCTGCCGCGGGTCGAGCCAGGCGCGGGTCGGTCACCTCCTGCGGTGCCGCGGGTCGAGCCAGGGGCGGGGCGGTCACCCCCCCCACGCTGCCGCGGGTCGAGCCAGGTGCGGGGCGGTCACCCCCTGCGGTGCCGCGGGTCGAGCCAACGCGGGGCGATCACCCCCCACGCTGCCGCGGGCCGCGCCAGACGCGAGGCGGTCACCGCCCCCACGCCGCCGCGGGCCGCGCCCCTTACGACCCGCTGCTGCGCCGCTGTTCGGACTCAGGCGGCTTCCCGCCCCCTGAACTCCTCCGCGTCCCACATCCCGTCCAGCCGTGGCGCTAGCCAACTCGGTGCCGCCGCACGGAAGTCGGCCGGTGCCAGCGCACCCGCGCCCATGGGCAGCGCCCCCAGCAGCGGCGCCCCGGCGACCTCGGGCAGGTCTGTCACATTGCACCGCATCGCCAGATCGGGCGAGTCGGGCCAGCCGCCGATGACGACGCCCGCCAACTCCAGGTCGCGGGAGCGGAGTTCACGGGCCGTCAGGTCAGTGGTGTTGAGCGTGCCGAGTCCGGCCGTGGCCACCACCAGCACCGGTGCGCCCAGGAGTTGCGCCGCGTCCGCCAGCGTCCCGCCCGTCTCGTCGAACCGTACGAGCAGCCCGCCCGCGCCCTCGACCAGCACCAGATCGTGCTCGGTGGCCAGCTTGGCGGCCGTCTCGGCGATCTCCTGCGGGTGCACCGGGGCGCGGCCCGCGCGTCGCGCGGCCGTCGCCGGGGCCAACGGCTCGGGGTAGCGGGCGAGTTCGGCCGTCGTGACCGGGCCCGCGAGGCGCGCGACCTCCTGGGCGTCGCCCGGCTCGTCCGGCCGTACGCCCGTCTGGGCCGCCTTGAGCACGGCCACCGACCGGCCCGCGGCGACCGCCGTGGCCGCGACCGCGGCGGTCGTGATCGTCTTGCCGACCTCCGTGCCGGTGCCCGTGATCACCAGTACAGGCATCTCAACCCTCTCCCGCCGCCGCGCACACGGCCCGCGCGATCCGCGCCACGTCCTCGTCACCGGTGACGTACGGCGGCATCGTGTAGACGAGGTCGCGGAACGGCCGCAGCCACACGCCCTCGCGCACGGCCGCCTCCGTGGCCGCCTTCATGTCCACCTCGTGATCGAGCTGGACCACGCCGATCGCGCCGAGGACGCGGAGGTCCCGGACGCCGGGCAGCTCCCGCGCCGGCGCCAGGCCCTCCGCCAGCCCGGTCTCGATCCGTTTGACCTCGGCCTGCCAGTCCTGCCCGAGCAGCAGCTCGATCGACGCGCAGGCCACGGCCGCCGCGAGCGGGTTGCCCATGAACGTCGGTCCGTGCGCCAGCACCGGGACCTCGCCCCGCGAGATGCCGTCGGCCACGCGTGCCGTGCACAAGGTGGCCGCCATCGTCATGTAGCCGCCGGTCAGCGCCTTGCCCACGCACATCACGTCCGGCGTCACCGCCGCGTGCTCCGCCGCGAACAGCGCGCCCGTGCGCCCGAAGCCGGTCGCGATCTCGTCGAACACCAGCAGCACGTCGTGCGCGTCGCACGCCTCGCGCAGCACCCGGAGATACGCGGGGGAGTGGAACCGCATCCCGCCGGCGCCCTGCACCACCGGCTCCACGATCACCGCGGCCAGTTCATCGGCGTGCCGCTCGATCAGCTCGCGCAGATGGTCGGCGTACGACTCCTCGTACTCGGTCGGTGGCGCGTCCGCGAACACCTGGCGCGGGAGCACACCGGTCCACAGGTCGTGCATGCCGCCCTCGGGGTCGCACACCGACATCGGCTGCCAGGTGTCCCCGTGGTAGCCGCCCCGCCAGGTCAGCAGCCGCTGCTTGCCGCCGCGCCCCAGCGAGCGCCAGTACTGGAGGCACATCTTCACGGCGACCTCGACGGACACCGAACCCGAGTCGGCCAGGAACACATGCTCCAGACCCTCGGGCGACATGTCGACAAGGTGCTTCGCGAGGCGTACGGCGGGCTCGTGGGTGAGCCCGCCGAACATCACGTGGCTCATCCGGCCGAGCTGCCCGGCGGCGGCCTCGTTGAGGACCGGGTGGTTGTAGCCGTGGATGGCCGACCACCAGGACGACATGCCGTCGACCAGCTCCCCGGCGGAGGTGCGCAGCCGCACCCCGCTCGCCGACTCCACGACGAGCGGATCCACGCGGCCGGGCATCGGCCCGTACGGATGCCACACATGCCGCCGGTCGAGCTCCAGCAGCTCGGACACGGGCAGCTCAGGCATTGGGCGCGAGATCCGTCCCGGCACCGCGACGGCGTACGGCGACCAGATCCGTGCGCGGCTCGTTGACCTCGGGAACGGCGGCGGGCTCATGGGAACCGCACACCGAACCACAGCCGGTCCCGCACCCGGCGCCCTCGTGCGACCCGCACCCACCGGCGCTCTCGTGCGAACCGCACCCACCCCCGGCAGCCGCGGCCGCCACGTCCGCCCGGTGCTGCGGCAGCGTGACCTCGCCCGCGCCCTCCACCTCGAAGCCGGCGTCCGCGATCATCTCCAGGTCGGCCTTGCCCGCCTGGCCCTCGGACGTCAGGTAGTCGCCGAGGAAGATCGAGTTGGCGAGGTTCAGGGCGAGCGGCTGCATCGTGCGCAGATGCACCTCACGGCCGCCCGCGATCCGGACCTCGACGTCCGGGCAGACGAACCGGACCATCGCCAGGATGCGCAGACAGCGCTGCGGGGTGAGGTTCCACTCCTTGGCCAGCGGCGTGCCCTCGAACGGGATCAGGAAGTTGACCGGAACCGAGTCCGGGTCCAGCTCACGCAGCGAGAAGACCACGTCGACCAGGTCCTCGTCCGACTCGCCCATGCCCGCGATCAGGCCCGAGCAGGCCGACAGACCCGCCGCGTGCGCCTTCTGCACGGTGTCGACGCGGTCGGCGTAGGTGTGCGTCGTCGTGATGTCGCCGTACGTCGCCTCGGAGGTGTTGAGGTTGTGGTTGTAGGCGTCGGCGCCCGCCTCGCGCAGCCGCTCGGCCTGGCCGTCGGAGAGCAGCCCGAGGCAGGCGCACACCTCGACGTTCTCGTTCTGGTCCTTGATCGCCTTGATGGTGCCGGCGACCCGGTCCACGTCCCGGTCCGTCGGGCCGCGCCCGCTCGCCACCAGACAGACCCGCTTCGCGCCACCGGCGAGGCCCGCGGCGGCGGCCTTGGAGGCCTCGTCGGGCTTGAGCCAGGTGTACTTCAGGATCCCGGCCTCGGAGCCGAGCCGCTGCGAGCAGTAGGAGCAGTCCTCGGGGCACAAGCCGGACTTGAGGTTGACGAGGTAGTTCAGTTTCACGCGTCGGCCGAACCAGTGCCGGCGCACCTTTCCGGCCGCGGCCACCACGTCGAGCAGGTCGTCGTCGGAAGTGGCGAGGACGGCGAGCGCCTCGTCGCGGGTCGGCAGCTCGCGCCGAAGCCCCTTGTCCACCAGCGTGTTCAGCAGGTCCATGAAAGCTGATCCTGTCCTAAGGAGCCGTCTCCGGCCAAGGAGAGTTCGTACAACAGCGGCCATTCGCTGTGTGGGTATTGCCACACAGTGGGCGGCTGCTTGTCCCACTAGTGTCTGTTCGCTGCCTACAAAACCCCCGGAGGAGCCATGGCGTTCGGCTGGATCGACCAGCAGGTGCGGGTGCGCACCCGCAGGGGCCTGGTGCGCACGCTGCGCCCGCGCCCCGCCGACTCGCCGCTGCTCGATCTCGCGAGCAACGACTACCTGGGGCTGACCCGTCATCCCGAGGTGGTCGAGGGGGCCGCGCGGGCCGCCCGGACCTGGGGCGGAGGCTCCACCGGATCTCGACTCGTCACCGGCACGACCGAGCTCCATGCTCAGCTGGAACGCGAGCTGGCCGATTTCTGCGGGTTCGAGGCGGCCCTCGTCTTCTCCTCCGGCTACGCGGCCAACCTCGCCGCGGTCACCGCGCTGGCCCCGCTCCGCTCGCTGGTCGTCTCCGACGCCGGCAACCACGCCTCGCTGATCGACGGCTGCCGGCTGGCCCGGGGCACCTCACAGGTGGTGGAGCACTCCGACCCGGACGCCGTGCGCAAGGCGTTGCAGACGCATGAGGGACCGGGCCCGGCCGTCTTCGTGTCCGACACGGTCTTCTCCGTCGACGGCGACGCCGCCCCGCTGGCCGCGCACGCCGAGGCATGTCGGGAGTACGGCGCCGGTCTGGTGCTCGACGACGCCCACGGCCTCGGCGTGCTCGGCGACGGCGGCCGGGGCGCCCCGCACGCGGCGGGGCTCGCGGGCGCCGACGACGTCGTCGTGACGGTCACGCTGTCCAAGTCGCTGGGCAGTCAGGGCGGAGCGGTGCTCGGCCCGGCCCGGGTGATCGACCACCTGGTCAACGCGGCGCGGACGTTCATCTTCGACACCGGGCTGGCCCCGGCGGCGGCCGGGGCCGCCCTGTCGGCGCTGCGCCTGCTGCGCCGCGAGCCCGAGCGGGCGGCCCGGGCACGCGAGGTGGCCGCCGAACTGCACGCACGCCTGACCGCCGCGGGGCACGAGGCGGTACGACCGGACGCCGCGGTGGTCTCCGTGCGCGCGCCGTCCCCGGAGGGGGCCGTGCAGTGGGCGGCCGACTGCCGTGCGGCAGGCCTGTCCGTGGGCTGTTTCCGTCCTCCTTCCGTGCCCGACGGCATCTCTCGGCTGCGGCTGACCGCCCGCGCGGACCTCTCCGAGGCGCAGATCGAACGCGCTGTACGTGTGATCGGTGAGACACGACCATGAGTCGGCGTGACACGGCCGTGTCGGTTCAGGATCGGAACTGATCAGAACGCGGCCGTGAACTCCGCCCAGCTCCCGGGGGAGAAGAGCAGCGCGGGTCCGGACGGGTCCTTGGAGTCGCGTACGGCGACGAGTCCGGCCCGTGGGCCCGACCCTGGCCGAGCGGTCTCGACACAGTTGTTCGCTCCCGTGCTGTAACTGCTGCGCAGCCAGCGCACGTCGAGCAGATCGGTACTGGTAGGTACGTTCCGAGGCAGTGCAGACATGGTGCCTCCTTACGCGCCGTCACCTATCCCGGCGATGTAATCCAACGAGTCCTCGGGCGAAAGGGCGTGGATCTGAAGGGCGTTGAAGGCCTCGGTGTAGGCCCGGAGGTCTTCTTTCCGCTCGAGGTAGAGGCTACTCGTCAAGTGGTCGAGAACAACCACGTCCAGATCAGAAGTGCGCGAAAATGAGAAGATAACGAAAGGGCCGGTGATGCCGATGTGTTCTCCCGCGGCGAACGGCAGCACCTGAAGCCTCACTTGAGGGAGCCGGGCCGCCTCGACGAGCCGCCGCAGCTGCCGGGCCATCACCTCGGGCCCGCCGATCTCCCGGCGCAGCACGCCCTCGTCCAGCACCGCGGCGAGCTCCAGCGGCGGGTCGGCCCGCAGCACGTCCTGCCGGGCCAGCCGCACCTCGACCAGGGCGTCCAGCCGTTCGTCGGTCTCGCCGTCGAGGCCGCCGACCGCGGCCCGGGTGACCGCACGGGCGTACTCGGGCGTCTGCAACAGTCCGGGGACGACGGAGATCTCCAACGTACGCATCGCGCTCGCCTGCGACTCCAGGCTGATGAAATCGCGGTACGTCGGGGGCAGCACCCCGCGGTAGGCGTGCCACCAGTGGTGGCGTCCGCCGCCCTCGTCGGACCCCGCCAACACCAGGAGCAACTCCCTGAGTTGGCTGTCGTCGACCTCGTAGACGTCCAGGAGTAACCGCACATCGGCCGGTTTCACGCCGCTGGCGCCGGTCTCGATCCGGCTCACCTTGGACTGGTGCCAGCCCACCAGCCGGGCCGCCTCACCACTGGTGAGCCCCGCACCGGTGCGCAACGCACGCAGTTCGGCGCCCAGTTTCCGGCGGCGTACCGCGGGACCGTGCTGCATGGGCTACTCCTTACTCCTTCCGGGCCGCCCAAATACGGTCTTCCGTCGGAGAGTTCACCGCTTCGAGCGACAGATATATGCATATCTTGGTGGATCGGCACCGTGACCGGCCTGGTAATGGCAGTCTGGCGAAGAAGCACCAGTCCGGGACCGTACTCGAACCATCCGCTCCGTGTCGGACTGCGGTCCCGTGGGAAAGGGACGACCTCGCCATGGCAGACCATCTGGAAGCATCCGTCACTCTGCCGAGCGATCCCGCCTCGGTCTCCGCGGCCCGCGCCTACGTCCTGAGCACCCTCTCGGAGTGGGGCCTGCCGGCGGACACGGAGGCGGCGGAGACGATCCGGCTCATCGTCTCCGAACTCGCCACCAACGCGGTACAGCACACCTTCGGACAGTCACCCACCTTCACGGTGGACATCCAGCTCGACCGCGACGAGCAACTGCGCATCGGAGTCACCGACAGCCACCCCCGCTTCCCCAAACGGCTCCCGGCCGCCGTCCAGCAGGACAACGGCCGCGGCATGGTGATCATCCGCTGGCTGACCGCGGAGTGCGGCGGCAAGCTGAGAGTCCGCCCCACCCGCGAGGGCGGCAAGACGGTCTCCATCGAACTCCCGTGGACGGTACCGGCGGAGCCGGTGTCGGCAGCGGGGCAGCAGGAGCCCTAGCCTGCGGTGTGCTTGGCGCGGCCGAACGCGCCCCTGAGGAGCGCTCGGAAGGCGTCCGCCGCCGGAGCCGACTCGTCGGTGCGGTGGGCGACCGAGATGGTACGGCGCAGATCCCCCGGTTCCAGCAGCCGCATCCCCACCGGCGTCACCGCCGTCCGCGCCACCATCTCCGGCACCACCGCGACCCCGAGCCCCGCACTCACCAGCGCGCACACCAAGGCGTACACCGGAGTCGCCACCAGTACGGACGGAGTCGCCCCGACCCGGGCGAGTACCGCCTCCACGCCGCGCCGGGCGGGATGGTCCGGGGCCATGCTGATCAGCGGCTGACCGGCGAGCTCGGTCAGCGGCAGGCGTGCGGTGCCGTCGGCGAGGACATGCCCCGGGGCGGTCACCAGCACCAGCTCCTCCACCAGGACCGGCTCCACGCTGACGGACGCGGGCAGCGCTACCGGGTCCGCGGGCTCATAGGAGTGCGTCAGCGCCAGATCCACGTCACCGGCCGCCACCGCCGCCACCCCGGCCGGCGGTTCGAGATGGGCGACGGTCAGCTCCACGTCCGGATGCGCCCGGCGGAACGCGCTCAGCACGGGCGGCAGCAGCTGGATACCCGCGGTCTGGAAGGTGCCGAGCCGCAGCGTGCCGCCGGAGAGCCCGGTCAGCCGGGCGAGTTCATGGCGGGCCTGCTCCATCTCGTCCAGCACCCGGCGGGCCCGGGCCACCAGGAGTTCACCGGCTCCCGTGAGCCGCGCGCCGCGGTGATGCCGTACGAGAAGAGCGGTGCCCGCCTCCCGCTCCAGCTTGGCCAGCTGCTGGGAGAGCGCGGGGGTGGTGTACCCGAGGCGCTCGGCGGCCCGGGTGATCGAGCCGGCCTCGGCGACCGAGACCAGCGCGGCGAGCCGGTTGGGGTCGTACATGTCGAGTCCCGGGTCCGAGAGGTGAGCCTAAAGCAACGCTTAAGGCAGACCCAGAATATTCGACATACCTGCTGAAGGCTTCCGCACGGCACGCTGGACGGCATGGACGGACAGCTCATCGCCTTCACGGGAGTCGCCGCCGGCATGGTCGCCATGCCCGGTGCCGACTTCACCGTCGTCGTACGCAACGCCCTGGTCTCCCGCCGGGCCGGGGTCGCGAGCGCCCTCGGCGTCGCCGGCGGGCTGCTGCTGCACACGGCGCTGGCGGTGGCCGGAGTCGCCGCGGTCCTCGCGGCCGTACCGGCACTGTTCCGCGCGCTCCAACTCCTGGGCGGCGCCTATGTGCTGTACCTGGGGGTACGGACGCTGCGCTCACTGAGCCGCGCGGACACGGCGGTCGAGGAGGAGAGCGGGACCGGCGCCGTACGGCCGTTGCGGCAGGGGTTCGTCACCAACGCCCTCAACCCGAAGGCGCCCATCACCTTCCTGAGCCTGTTGCCTCAGTTCGTACCGACGGGCGAACCCGCGCTGCCCCGCACGCTGCTGCTGGCGCTGATCGTGGTCGCCCTCGCCCTGGTGTGGTTCCCGGCGGTGGCGCTGCTCGTGGACCGGCTGGGCCGCTGGCTCAGGCGGCCGCGCGCCGCGCGGCTCGTCGCGGCCGTCACCGGCACCGCGCTGACGGTGCTGGGCGTGGTCCTGCTCCTCGAACCGCTGCTCGCCCTCGGGCGAGGATCGGCGTGAGGTCCCGCAGGGGGATGACGGCGGGTCAGGCCCCGCAGGGGTGACGGCGGGTCAGGTCGCCGCCACCCCCGCGGGAAGGTCACTTGACCCGGCCGTACCAGACGCTCTTCGTCCAGATCTTCTGGAGCTTCACGACCTCCCCGCTCTTCGGGGAGTGCCAGATCTTCCCCTTCCCGGCGTAGATGCCGACGTGGTACACGTTCGACCCCGAGTGGAAGAACACGAGGTCGCCGGCCTTGCGGCTGCCGGCCGAGATGTGGCGGGTCTTGTTGTACTGCTGGGCCGCCGTCCGGGGCAGGCTCTTGCCCGCCTTCCTGTACGAGTACAGCGTGAGCCCGGAGCAGTCGAACCTGTGCGGCCCCGCGGCGCCCCACTTGTACGGGGAGCCCTTCTTGGAGGCCGCGATCTGAAGTGCCTTCGTCGCCGGTGTCGCGGCCGCGGCGTCGGAGGCGACGCCCGGGACCACGATGGAGCCGCCCACTGCGGCGATGGTGAGGGCCGAGGCGGTACCGGCTCGGGCCATCAGCGACGGGACACGATTGAGCGCAGTCATGCGCAACCCTTCGTCAGCCGCCTGTGAAGGATGACCTGTCGGATTCGGGCTGGCGAAGTTGCCCGGCCGCGTACTGCGGCTTCACCCCAAGGGCTGCTCGGAACGGCCGTTGAGCGCTGTTCCGGCGACCCGTCGTGCTTGGGTCCTCCACTCCTGCCGATCCACTCCTGTCGACCGGTCATCCGGGTGGCGGCAGGACTCGGCGTCCACCCGGACCGCCCCGCCGCTGCGGCGGGGGCTTGTCGTCAGACAGGGATCTTCACGCACGGACACACGAAAAACCCAATGGAATCGGGGATTTGTGGCGTTACTCACCACTCACCCGTTCGGGTGGACACTCCTCTGTTCGAGCGACCGTCGAGGGGGTCGAGGAGCCTCGGACCAGCGGCGGAACAATCCATTCCGCCCTCGGGCTACGCGCGTTGCGCAACCCTGACGGCCCCACAGAACGACCGGCGACTACTCCAAATGGGGGTACGTCTTTTGGTCCGTTTGAAGGCCGGTCCGGACGCTTCGCCGACGGGGCTGACGGTCCGGACCGGCTGCGTCCGCGTCAACTGCCGGAGTGCGGTGGCACCGTGACCCGTGCCGTGCGCCGCTCACCGTCCAGGACGCGCAGCGCCCGCGCCAGGGTTGCGGCATGCAGCTCCGTCTCGCCCCGCTGGTGCATCAGCGTCAGCGCGTCACGCAGCTCGGCCGCCTTGGCGACCAGCGCCTGCGCGGCCCGCAGTCCGCGGTAGGTGTCGCCGTGGTGCGCCGGGTTGATCCGGCCGAGCAGATCGACGACGTCGAGGTAACGGTCGATCAACTCGCCCTCGGCGCGCGTCAGCGCGGGCAGCGGCGGGAGTTCGGGTGGCAGCATCGCCCGCTCACCGGGTGCCGGGCGCGGGGCCCGAGGCCTTGCGGCTCGGGATGATCTGATCCACCAGGCCGTATTCCAGGGCCTCTTGAGCGGTGAGGATCTTGTCCCGCTCGATGTCCTCGGTGACTTGCTCCCGGGTGCGCCCGGTGTGTCGTACGAGCATCTCCTCCAGGCGCTCGCGGACGCGCCCCAACTCCTCGGCCTGGATGGCCAGATCGCTGGCCTGCCCTTCCACCGGCTCGGGCAGGGAGGGCTGGTGGATCACCATGCGGGCGCCCGGCAGTGCGAACCGCTTGCCGGGGGTGCCGGCCGCGAGCAGCACGGCCGCGGACGATCCGGCCTGCCCCAGGCAGATCGTCTCCACCTCGCACGTGACGAACTGCATCGTGTCGTAGATCGCCGACATCGCGCTGAAGGAGCCGCCGGGGGAATTGATGTAGAGCGAGATGTCCCGGTCCGGGTCCTGGTACTCGAGGTGCATGAACTGCGCCATCACGTCGTTCGCCGAGATGTCGTCCACCGGTGTGCCGAGGAAGACGATCCGCTCCTCCAGCAGCTTCGAGTACGGGTCCATCGTCTTGCTGCCGGAGCTCGTGCGTTCGGTGAACTCAGGCAGGACATGGCGGGCGGTCGGTCGGGTCATGGGTACCCCTCCTTCGGCGTCTGTAAAAAATGTACAGGACGTACGTGACGTTATGATGGGGGTATGGCCTACGAGATTCCGGTGACGCAAGCCAGGGCTGAACTCGCCGACCTGATCAACCGAGTGGTGTACGGCGGTGAGCGTGTCGTCGTCACGCGGCACGGCAAGCCGCTCGTCGCCCTGGTCTCCGCCGCCGATCTCGAACGGCTGGAGGAGCTCCAGGAGCTTCCGGAGCCCGCCGAGGAGCAGGTGATCAGCGCGGTCTCGACCGTGCGCGAGCTGTCCTCGCCGCCCCGCGAGCCGCAGCGGTTCGGCATCGCGGCCCACCACCGGGGCACGGGCGCCTCGTAAGACTTCTCAAGGCTCGTGGGGCTCGTAAGGCTCGTGGGGTTCCTGGCGCGACACGAAAAAGACCGCACACCCCCGTCCGCTACAGCGGAGGTGCGCGGTCCGTCCCAGGGTGCCCGGGTCAGCCGGCGGGCACCAGCTCCCGTTCGGCCGCGAGCGCGGCGCTCTTCTTCCGCGCCTTGAGCGCGTTCCCCAGCAGTACGGCGCCCAGGCCGAGCGCGGCCCACCAGGTCAGGGTCAGGGCAGGGCCGCTCGCCGCCGCCCCGTCGAAGTACGCCACCGACCTCAGCAGGGTCGCGCTCGCGCCCGGCGGCAGCCACTGACCGATCGTGCCGACCGGCTCGGGGAGCAGCTGCGGCGCCGAGGCCGCCCCGGAGAACGGGTTGCCGAGAAGCATGATCACGCCGGCCGCGATCCCGATCCCGGCGGTGCCCAGGAGCGCGGCGAGACCGGCGACGGCGCTGCTCACCGCGAGCGTCGCGAGCCCAAACACCCCCGCCTCCGCCCACCAGTTGCCGGTGACGACGCCGAGCCAGCTGTCCGCGATCCCGGCGACGGCCATGCCCGCCAGGGTCGAGGCGCCGACCAGGGCGACCACGGCACGCGTCCCGCGCAGCCCGACCGACGTCACCACCGCACCCGCGGCGATCCCGGCCAGGGCCAGCGGCAGCACACTGGCGTTCAGGGCCGCGCCCCGCGGGTCCTTCGCGGGCGCCGCCACGACGTCGACCGTCCTGACCTGGGTGCCCTGGGCCGCCGCCGGTTCCGCCACGGCCTGCTGGAGCAGCTGCGCCACCACCGGGCTCGCGGCCGACGCGGTCAGCAGCTCGGGGCCCTGGGCGGTGACGACGACCGCCCCGTACACGGTCCGGTCCTCGATGGCGTCCCGGGCGGCGGCCTCGTCCGCGTAGTGGTGGATCTCGAACGCGCCCTTGTGCCCAGCCAGTTGCTGCTCCACCTGGGCGGTCGCGGCGGAGGGGCCGGCCATGCCGAGCGGCAGGTCGCGGGGTGCGGTGCGGGCGGCGGGCCAGGCGAAGGCCCAGAGGGCGAGCGCCGCGAGGAGCGGTACGAGGACGGCGACCGCCAGTAGGCGGCGGGGGGCGCCGGTGGGGGTCGTAGCGGAAGCGGTGGACATGAGGTGGCCTTCCTGGTTCAGATTTAAAGAGAAGGATCGTTCGTTTTTCTTTCCCTCTCACCGTCCTGCCGGGCGCGCGCCTTGTCAAGAAGGAACGTTCGTTTTAAATTTGGGCCATGGCCCGCGTATCCCAGGAACACCTCGACGCCCGCCGCCGGCAGATCCTCGACGGTGCCGCGGTCTGCTTCGCCCGCAACGGCTTCCACGCCACCTCGATGCAGGACGTGCTGAAGGAGGTCGATCTGTCGGCCGGGGCCGTGTACCGCTACTTCAGCGGCAAGGAGGCCCTCATCACGGCGATCGTCGAGGAGGTGCTCCGCGAGGTCCGCGACGGTTTCGACGAGGCGGCCCTCAGCAGCCCGCCCCCGCCGCCGGACGTCCTGGTGGCGACGGTGCTCGGCCGGATCCTCGCCACCAAGGAGTTCCTGACCGTGGACGGGCGTCCCGCGTTCCCGCGGCTCGTCGTCCAGGTATGGACGGAGACACTGCGCAATGAGGAACTCGCGGCCGTCCTGCGCGACGGCTACGGCGCGGTGCAGGACACCTGGGGGCGGATCGTCCAGGCCTACCAGGACGCCGGGCTGATGCGGTCGGACGTGCCCGCGGACCACGTGGCCCGCACCATGATGTCCGCGGCCATGGGCTTCCTCGCCCAGCAGGCGCTGTTCGGGCCGATGCCGAGCGAGATCCTCCAGGGCGGGCTGCGGGCGTTGATGAGCGTGCGGGACCTCCCCGACGGTGAGGGCCGCGGCACGACCGACGGATCACAGCTCGGTTAACTTGCTTGAAACCCGGTCCAACTAGCCTTCCGGCACGCCACCAGGGACTTTGCCCGGCGGCTGCGGCAACCGGACCCCGCACGGTCCGGAGCGAGGACTGTGAGGTGGGACGTGCAACTGACCCCGCACGAGCAAGAGAGGCTGCTGATCCATGTGGCGGCCGACGTCGCCGAGAAGCGCCGGGCCCGCGGGCTCAAGCTCAACCACCCCGAGGCGGTCGCCCTCATCACGTCGCACATCCTCGAAGGCGCACGTGACGGCCGTACGGTCGCCGAACTCATGGCCTCCGGGCGCAAGCTGCTCACCCGGGACGACGTCATGGAGGGCATCCCCGAGATGATCCACGACGTCCAGGTCGAGGCCACCTTCCCGGACGGCACCAAGCTCGTCACCGTCCACGACCCGATCGTCTGACGGGGGCTGCCGTGATTCCCGGAGAGATCCTCTTCGCCGAGGACCCGATCGTCTACAACGAGGGCCGTGAGGTCACCCGCCTGACCGTCCTCAACGCCGCCGACCGCCCCGTACAGGTCGGCTCCCACTACCACTTCGCCGAGGCCAACCCCGGCCTGGAGTTCGACCGCGCCGCCGCGCGCGGCAAGCGGCTGAACGTCGCCGCCGGCACCGCCGTGCGCTTCGAGCCCGGCATTCCCGTCGACGTCGAACTCGTCCCGCTGGCCGGTGCCCGGATCGTGCCCGGGCTGCGCGGGGAGACCGGAGGTGCCCTCGATGCCTGAGATCTCGCGTGCTGCGTACGCCGACCTGTTCGGCCCGACGACCGGCGACCGTATCCGGCTCGCCGACACCGATCTGATCGTCGAGATCGAGGAGGACCGTTCCGGCGGGCCCGGACTCGCCGGTGACGAGGCCGTGTTCGGCGGTGGCAAGGTGATCCGCGAGTCCATGGGGCAGGCGCGTGCTACGCGCGCAGACGGCACCCCGGACACCGTCATCACCGGTGCCGTGATCATCGACCACTGGGGGATCGTCAAGGCCGACGTCGGCATCCGCGACGGCCGGATCACCGCCATCGGCAAGGCCGGCAACCCCGACACCATGGACGGCGTCCACCCGGACCTGGTCCTCGGCCCCGAGACCGAGATCATCGCGGGCAACGGGCGCATCCTGACGGCCGGCGCGGTCGACGCGCACGTCCACTTCATCTGCCCGCAGATCGCCGACGAGGCGCTGGCCGCCGGTGTGACGACCCTGATGGGTGGCGGCACCGGTCCGGCCGAGGGCTCGAAGGCCACGACGGTGACGCCCGGCCCGTGGCACCTCGCCCGCATGATGGAGGCGATGGAGCAGTACCCGCTCAACATCGGCTTCCTCGGCAAGGGCAACACCGTCTCGCACGAGGCGATGCTGTCCCAGATCCGGGGCGGGGCACTGGGGCTGAAGCTCCACGAGGACTGGGGCTCGACGCCCGCGGTCATCGACGCCTCGCTGACGGTCGCCGACCAGACCGGCATCCAGGTCGCCATCCACACCGACACCCTGAACGAGGCCGGGTTCGTCGGCGACACGCTCGCCGCGATCGCCGGACGCGGCATCCACGCGTACCACACCGAGGGTGCGGGCGGCGGGCACGCGCCGGACATCATGACCGTGGTCTCCGAGCCGCACGTGCTGCCCAGCTCGACCAACCCGACCCGCCCGTTCACCGTCAACACCGCCGAGGAACACCTCGACATGCTGATGGTGTGCCACCACCTGAACCCGGCGGTGCCGGAGGACCTGGCCTTCGCCGAGTCCCGGATCCGGCCGACGACCATCGGCGCGGAGGACATCCTCCACGACCTCGGCGCGATCTCGATCATCTCGTCCGACGCCCAGGCGATGGGCCGGGTCGGCGAGGTCGTCATGCGGACCTGGCAGACCGCGCATGTGATGAAGCGCAAGCGTGGTGCGCTGCCCGGGGACGGGCGCGCGGACAACCACCGTGTCCGGCGGTACGTCGCCAAGTACACGATCAACCCGGCGATCGCACAGGGCCTGGCCCGCGAGATCGGCTCGGTGGAGACCGGCAAGCTCGCCGACCTCGTGCTGTGGGAGCCCGCGTTCTTCGGCGTCAAGCCGCATCTCGTCGTCAAGGGCGGGCAGATCGCCTACGCGCAGATGGGCGACGCCAACGCGTCGATCCCGACCCCGCAGCCGATCCTGCCGCGCCCGATGTACGGGGCGATCGGGCGGGCGCCCGCGACCAACTCGTTCAACTTCGTCGCGCCGCTGGCGATCGAGGACGGGCTGCCGGAGCGGCTGCAACTCGGCAAGCGCTTCGTCGCCATCGAGTCGACGCGTGGGGTGACCAAGGCGGACATGCGGGAGAACGACGCGCGTCCCTCGGTGCGGGTCGATCCCGACAGCTTCGCCGTGCACATCGACGGGGAGCTGGTCGAGGCGACTCCGGCGGCCGAACTGCCCCTGGCCCAGCGTTACTTCCTGTTCTGATGTCCAGGGCTGCACTTCTGGTCCTGGCCGACGGCCGCTTTCCCGCCGGGGGACACGCGCACTCCGGCGGGGCGGAGGCGGCCGTCAAGGCCGGGCGGATCACCGGGGCGTCGAGCCTGGAGGAGTTCTGCCGTGGGCGGTTGCACACGGCGGGACTGGTGTCGGCGTCGCTGGCTGCGGCCGCCGTACTCGGTGTGAATCCCATGGAGTTGGACGCGGCGGCGGACGCCCGTACGCCGTCACCCGCGTTGCGGGTCGCCGCGCGGAAGCTGGGGCGCCAGCTGATGCGGGCGGCTCGGGCGACCTGGCCGTCGGTGGAACTCGACGCGCTGGCCCGGGAGTTCCCCAAGGGGGCGCATCAGCCGGTGGTGTTGGGGGTCACGGCGAGGGTGGCGGGGCTCGATGCGGTGGATGCCGCTCACTGCGCGGCGTACGAGAGCGTGAGCGGCCCGGCGAGTGCGACGGTTCGGTTGCTGAGCCTCGACCCCTTCGACGCGACGGCGGTGTTGGCCCGTTTGGCACCGGAGCTGGACCGAGTAGCGGACCAGGCGGTCGAAGCAGCCGGGAGGGTCGTAGACCACGGAGTTGACGCGCTGCCGTCAGCCTCGGCGCCGCTGCTGGAGATCGGCGCGGAGCTGCACGCGGCGTGGCCAGTGAGGCTGTTCGCTTCATAGCGACCCTCAGATGACCCACCTTCTTTTCAGGGGCGCGGGGAACTGCGCGACCAGCCCCCACGCACCCGCACCCGACGACGAACTAGCCCCCCAGGAGCCGCACATGCACCTCGACCACCACCACGACGGCCCCGCCGCAGTCAGCGCCGACGCTCACCGCCCAAACGGCTCCCGCAGAGCGCTCCGCATCGGCCTCGGCGGCCCCGTAGGCTCCGGCAAGACCGCCACCGTCGCCGCCCTCTGCCGCGCCCTGCGCGACGAGCTGTCCCTCGCCGTCGTCACCAATGACATCTACACCCGCGAGGACGCCGAGTTCCTGCTCCGGGAGGCCGTGCTGCCGCCCGAGCGGATCACCGCCGTGGAGACGGGCGCCTGCCCGCACACCGCGATCCGGGACGACATCTCCGCCAACCTCGAAGCCGTAGAGGACCTGGAGGACGAGGTCGGCCCGCTGGACCTCGTGCTCGTCGAGAGCGGCGGCGACAACCTCACCGCGACCTTCTCCAAGGGGCTCGTCGACGCGCAGATCTTCGTCATCGACGTGGCAGGCGGGGACGACATCCCGCGCAAGGGCGGTCCCGGCGTCACCACCGCCGACCTGCTCGTCGTCAACAAGACCGACCTCGCCCCGTACGTCGGCTCGGACCTCGCGCGGATGGCGGCCGACGCCAAGGCGCAGCGCGCCGAACTGCCGGTCGTCTTCCAGTCGTTGCGGACCGAGGCCGGGGTCACGGACGTCGCCGCGTGGGTGCGGGCGCAGCTCGCCGCGTGGACGGCATGAGCGGCGGCGTCCAGGCGACCGCGCGGATTCTCGCCCGCGACGACGGTCGCGGCGGCACCTCGCTTCCCGTCCTGGAGGGCGACGGGCCGCTGGCGCTGCGCCGGACGCGGGGGCGCGGCGCCGAGGCGCGGGTCATGCTCGTCGGCGCGATGAGCGGACCGCTCGGCGGCGACCACTTCACCGTCGAGGCCGCGGTGGAGGAGGGCGCCCGGCTGCACGTCGGGTCGGCCGCCGCCACCATCGCCCTGCCCGGGCAGGCCAAGGGCGAGGCGCGCTACGACGTCCGCCTCACCGTCGCCGACGGCGGTGAACTGCGCTGGCTGCCCGAACAGTTGATCTCGGCGAACGGCAGTGAACTGTACGTCTCGACACACGTCGACGTCGGTGCGTACGGTCGACTCGTGCTGCGCGAGGAGCAGGTGCTGGGGCGGGTCGCCGAGGAGCCGGGGCGGCTGAGCAGCAGGCTGGTGCTGCGGGTCGGCGGGCGGACCGTGCTGGACCAGGAGCTCGCCTGCGGGCCAGGGGCGCCGGGCGGATGGGACGGCCCGGCCGTGCTGGCGGGGCACCGAGCGGTCGGCCAACTCGTCGTCGTACGACCGGAGTTCGCCGCCGATCCGGCGGCCTCCCGGGTGCTGGGGGACGGTGCCGTGGTCATGCCGCTGGCCGGACCCGCCGCTCTGGTGAGCGCGGTGGCGCCGGACGCACTCCGTCTGAGGAAGCTGTTGGACGACGCCCTGACGTCGCTCGGTTAGCGAACAACCCTCTCCGTTTATCGGATTGGCAAAGAACGCTGCCGGACCCTGTTCTCAGGGAACCCACAGCCGAGAGGATCCCCGTACTCATCAATGACGTACGGGGAGGTCGCACTTGAAGCACCACAGACCGACAAGGCGGGCCACGGCGTTCGGCTCCGCCGGAGTGCTCGTCACGGCGACCCTGATAGCCGGGGCCGTGGCGGCGCCCACCGCCAACGCGAGCGCGGGCGCACGGCACGGCCAGGACCGTGAGGCCCGCGGCGCCGCCATCGCCGCCGCCCGGGCCGAGAAGGCCGGCATCGACTGGCAGGACTGCCCCGCGGACTGGGGGCTGGAGAAGCCCATCCAATGCGGCTGGGTCACCGTTCCGCTCGACTACGCGAAGCCCAACGGCAAGCAGATCAAGCTCGCCGTCGACCGCATCGGCAACACCGGGACCCCCGCCGAGCGTCAGGGCGCGCTCGTCTACAACCCCGGCGGACCGGGCGCCTCGGGCCTGCGCTTCCCGCGCCGCGTCACCACCAAGGCGCCGGTGTGGGTCAACACGTCCAAGGCGTACGACTTCGTGGGCTTCGACCCGCGCGGTGTCGGCCACTCGGCGCCCATCTCCTGCATCGACCCGCAGGAGTTCGTGAAGGCGCCGAAGATGGACCCGGTGCCCGACTCCGAGGCCGACAAGCGCGCCCAGCGCAAGCTGGCCCGCGAGTACGCCGAGGGCTGCTACGAGCGCAGCGGCGAGATGCTGCCGCACATGACCACGCCGAACTCCGCGCGTGACCTGGACGTCATCCGTGCCGCGCTCGGCGAGAAGAAGCTCAACTTCCTCGGCGTCTCCTACGGCACCTACTTCGGCGCCGTCTACGGCACGCTGTTCCCGGGCCACGTCCGTCGCATGGTCGTCGACAGCGTCGTCAACCCGTCGCGGGAGAAGATCTGGTACGAGGCCAACCTCGACCAGGACGTCGCCTTCGAGAAGCGCTGGAACGACTGGCAGGACTGGGTCGCCGCCAACGACGCCGCCTTCCACCTCGGCACCACCCGCGCCGAAGTCCAGGCGAAGTGGCTGGAGTTGAGGGCCACCGCGAAGAAGAACCCCATCGGTGGCGTGGTCGGCCCGGCCGAGCTGATCGGCTTCTTCCAGAGCGCCCCGTACTACGACTCCGCGTGGGTCTCCACCGCCACGGTGCTCAGCAAGTACGTCGCCGGTGACACCCAGGCGGTCGTCGACGCGGCCGCGCCCGACATGACCGACACCGCGGGCAACATCGCCTCGGAGAACGGCAACGCCGTCTACACGGCCGTCGAGTGCACCGACGCCAAGTGGCCCACCAGCTGGCAGAAGTGGGACCGGGACAACACCCGTCTGCACAAGGACTATCCGTTCCTCACCTGGGCCAACGCCTGGATGAACCTGCCGTGCGCGACCTGGCCGGTCAAGCAGCAGACGCCGGTGGACGTCAAGACCGGCAAGGGTCTGCCGGGTGTGCTGATCGTGCAGTCCGAGCGGGACGCGGCGACGCCGTACGGCGGTGCGGTCGAGCTGCACAAGCGGTTCAAGGGCTCCCGCCTGATCACCGAGAAGGACGCGGGCTCCCACGGTGTGACCAGCCTGGTCAACCCGTGCATCAACGAGCGGGTGGACGCCTACCTGCTCAGCGGCAAGCTGGACGCCGCCGACGTGACGTGCGGTCCGCACGCCACGCCGAAGCCGTAAGGGTGTGACAGGCAGGGGCGGCCCGGAGACGGGCCGCCCCTCTTTCATGCCGTCAACCAGGCGTCCTCCGCCGCGTAGTCGAAGAGGTCGCCGTACGCCTGGAGCATCCTCGGGTACGCCTCCCGCCAGTCCCGACCGGACAGCTGCTCCTCGATCGAGGCGACGGACTCGGCGAGCCGGTCCGCGTACCGCACCACCGGCCGGTACCCCAACTCCCGCTCGGCGGCGGCCATGTCGCAGACGACGGGCGCCGGGACCGACCACGGGGTGTCGCCGACCGTGGGCGCGGGCGGTGGCCCGTCGACGAGCACGTCCTCCCGCTGCTCCACTCCCATGACGTCGTCGATGGCCCGGGCGATCTCCGCCACCGTCGGCGCGTCCGGATCGACCGCGTTGAGGACACGACTGCCCGGGCGGGCGGCGGCCAGCCGGATCAACTCGGCGATGTTGTGCACACTCGCGGGATGGAACCGGCTCTCCCCGCCGTACGCGAGGACCCGCCGGGCCCGCCCGTCGAGGTTGCGCTTGACGAAGTACAGCTCGCGCGGCGTCCGGCAGTACGGCCCGTGGATGGCACCGGCCCGCAGCAGGGTCGTGGGCAACTGCTCACCGGCGGCGAGGAGTTCACGTTCGAGGACGACCTTGCGCGTGCTGTACGAGGTGTCGCCGGCCCGGACCGTGCGCTGCCGCTCGGTGATCGGCACCGGGTACTCGGGAAAACCGTCCGGCTCTTCCTGCGTGTCGAAGTTCCGCCCCTTGTCGTCCTCGTACACCGAAACGCTCGAGATGACGACGGCGGACCCGATCCGGTCGGCGAGGGAGACCAACTGCCGTGCGTGGCCGCCTCCGTAGGCGACGACGTCGACGACGACATCGCATCCGTCACCGACCGCTTCGGCGAGCACGGCGTCGTCCTCCCGGTCGCCCGGCACGGCCCGCACCTCCTCGGGCCACCCGTCGTCACGCCCCCCACCCCGCGAAAGCGCGGTGACCTCCCACCCGTCCCGGGCCAGCACACCCACCGCCGCCCGCCCGATCTGTCCGGCGGCCCCGATCACCACAGCTCGTCGTGTCATACGGCGACGCTACGACGACCGGGCCCCGCTGTCCCGGGATCTCTGCCCAGGGCAGAGCTCACCCCAGCGGCATCCGCGGGAACCGCCGCTCCTTCTCCGCCTTGGCCTCGGCCTCCTGCGCTTTGACGACGGCCGCGTACTCGTCGACGTACTCCTGACCGGAGAGGCTGAGGATGGCGTAGATGATCTCGTCGGTGATGGCGCGCAGGATCGCCTTCTCGTTCTCCATGCCGGCGTAGCGGGAGAAGTCCAGGGGCTCGCCGAAGCGGATGACGACGGGGTGGATGTTGGGGATGACCTTCCCGGGCGGCTGCGCCTCGAAGGTGCCGATCATCGCGCACGGGATGACGGGCACCCCGGCCTTGAGCGCCATCACCGCGACGCCGACCTTGCCCTTGTACAGCCGCCCGTCGTGCGACCGCGTGCCCTCCGGGTAGATCCCCAGCAGCTCGTCCTTGGCGAGCACCCCGAGTCCCTCGCGGATGGCCGCCTGCCCCGCCTCCTTGCCGGTACGGTCGACCGGGATCTGCCCGGCGCTCCGGAAGAAGAACGCCGTGAGCCTGCCCTTCACGCCGGGGCCCGTGAAGTACTCCTTCTTGGCGAGGAACGTGATGCGCCGCTTGAGGATCGCCGGCATCAGGAAGTGGTCCGAGAAGGACAGATGGTTCCCGGCGACGATGGCCGCGCCGCTGGCCGGCACATGCTCAAGACCCTCGATCCGAGGCCGGAACACCAGTCTCAACAGGGGCCCCAGCAACACGTACTTGAGCAGGTAATAGAACAAGGGGACGCTCCTCACTCCGGCATATCGGCTCAACCGCCGCGTTCCAGCAGGTCAACCGGCGTGTCGTGGGGGTGCCAGTGTAAGTGCATGCGGGAGCGCGGGGAACGGGGACGCGGGTGGGGATGACCGCGGGGACAGCCTGGTGCGGGTGAGGGTCCGGCGGCAACGTGATCGAGTGCACGATGACGGAAAAGACGAGTATGAGTGGCGGATGTGGGGGTCTTGTGCAGCGCGAGGTGCGGCTCTCCGCCACCGGAGAGCCGCACCGCCGGCTCAGTCCCGCGTCAGTACCTTCTCCAACGCTCCCAGCGCGTCGGTGAGTTCGTCCGCCGTGATGGTCAGCGGCGGCGCCAATCGGATCGTCGAGCCATGGGTGTCCTTCACCAACACCCCTTCCTTCAGCAGCCGTTCGCCGATCTCGCGGCCCGTGCCGAAGGCCGGGTCGATGTCGACGCCCGCCCACAGGCCCCGTGCCCGGAAGCCGAGGACGCCCTTGCCGACCAGTTCTGTCAGGCCGTCGCGCAGGACCACTCCCAACTCGGTTGCCCGGTGCTGGAATTCGCCCGTCTCCAGGAGTTCCACCACCGCCGTGCCGACCGCCGCCGCGAGCGGGTTGCCGCCGAACGTCGAGCCGTGCTCGCCGGGGCGCAGCACGCTCAGGACGTCACGCCGGGCCACCACCGCCGACACCGGCACGATGCCGCCGCCCAGCGCCTTGCCCAGGAGCAGGACGTCCGGGACGACCGACTCGTGGTCCACGGCGAGGGTGCGGCCCGTGCGGCCGAGGCCCGACTGGATCTCGTCGGCGATGAAGAGGCAGCCCTTGCGGCGGGTGAGTTCACGGACGCCGGTGAGATAGCCGTCGTCGGGGATCATCACGCCGGCCTCGCCCTGGATGGGCTCCAGCAGCACCGCCGCCGTCGTCTCGTCGACCGCCGCTTCCAGGGCCGCCAGGTCGTTGTAGGGCACGATCCGGAAGCCCGGCGTGAAGGGGCCGAAGCCCGCCCTCGCCGTCTCGTCCGTGGAGAACGACACGATCGTCGTCGTACGGCCGTGGAAGTTCTCCGCCGCCACCACGATCGTCGCCCGGTCGGCCGGGACGCCCTTCACGTCGTACGCCCATTTGCGGGCCACCTTGATGCCGGACTCGACCGCCTCGGCGCCCGTGTTCATCGGCAGCACCATGTCCAGGCCCGTCAACTCGGCCAGCCGCTCGGCGAATTCGGCCAGCTTGTCGTTGTGGAAGGCGCGGGAGGTGAGGGTGAGGCGGTCCAGCTGGCGGTGGGCGGCCTCGATCAGGGTCGGGTGGCGGTGGCCGAAGTTGAGGGCCGAGTACCCGGCCAGCATGTCCAGGTAGCGGCGGCCCTCGACGTCCTCGACCCAGGTGCCCTCGGCGCGGGCGACGACCACCGGGAGCGGGTGGTAGTTGTGCGCCAGGACCGGTTCCTCGGCGCGGATCAGGTCGGCGGAGGTGCGCGTGGTCACGGGAGCGGTCATGAACGGATCTCCTGAGTGCAGCACTTGATGCCGCCGCCTGCCTTGCGGAACTCGGACAGGTCGACGGGCACGGGGACATAGCCGCGGTCGGCGAGGGCGGAGGACAGGGACTCGGCCTGGGGCGCGATGAAGACGTTGCGGCCGTCGGACACGGAGTTCAGGCCGAAGGCCAGCGCGTCGTCCAGGGTGGCGAGCACCGCGTTCGGGTACAGGCGCGCGAGCACCTCCCGGCTGCCCGGCGAGAACGCCTCCGGGTAGTAGGAGATGTTGTTGCCCTCGGTGGAGTCGTCGAGGACGAACAGCGCCGTGTCCAGGTGGTAGAAGCGCGGGTCCACCAGCGTCAGGCTGATCACCGGGTGCCCGAAGAACTCCTGCACCTCGCGGTGCGCCTCCCGGGTGGTGCGGAAACCGGTGCCGGCCAGCACGTACCGGCCCGTCCAGACCAGGTCGCCCTCGCCCTCGCAGACGGCCTCGGGACGATGGACGTCGAAGCCGGCCGCCTTGAACCAGGTGTCGTAGTGGAGGGACTCCGGGCGCCGCTCGGGCGCGTGGAAGAGGGAGCCGAAGACGCGGCCGTCCACGACGACCGCCGAGTTCGCGGCGAAGACCATGTCCGGGAGACCGGGGGCCGGCTCCACGCTGTCGACGGTGTGGCCGTGGGCCCGGTAGGCGCCGATCAGCGCCTGCCACTGTTCCCGGGCCAGGTCCACGTCGACGCGGACATCGGGTTGCATCCAGGGATTGATCGCGTACTGCACGGCGAAATGTCTGGGTTCGCAGACGAGGAATCGCCGTCGGCGCGGCACACGGGAGTCGGACACAGAGGGGTTCCTCCGCTTCCTGCGGTGTCGACTGGGGGTTGACACCAAGGTAGGAAGTGACGGTCACACCCGACAAGCAACGAGAATTGCGTGTCTGCGCAGGAATGCTGCGTCTTCGACCGTGAACGCGCAGCTTCGCTGCGTGCTCGGATGTTTATTCGGGTGATGCTGCGGGAGCCGCCTGGGTGGCGCCCGCCTCCGGGCTCTCCGGGAGCAGATGGGACAGCACCATCACGCTGATCGTCTTGCGGATGAAGGGCTCCACGCGGATGCGTTCCAGCACCTCCTCGAAGTGCTCCACGTCCCGCGCCCGCACATGCAGGAGCGCGTCCGCGCCGCCGGTCACCGTCATCGCCGCCGTGATCTCCGGATGGTTGCGCACCACCTCCGCGAGCCGCCGCGGCGGCGCCGCGCCCTCGCAGTACACCTCGACGTACGCCTCCGTGCGCCAGCCCAGCGCGGACGGCTGCACGGTCGCCGTGAACCCGGTGATGACCCCGGTCTCCCGGAGCCGGTCCACCCGCCGCTTGACCGCCGTGGAGGACAGCCCGATCGCGGCGCCGATCTCCGCGAAGGACGTCCGCGCGTTCGCCATCAGCGCGGTGATGATCTTCCGGTCGAGCTCGTCGAACGCGGGGGTCCTGCTGTTCATGGCGGCACTGTATCCAGCACCGGACCCACCAGCGCCCCAGCACCGTACCCAGCGGGAACGTCCACACCTCCGCACATGTCCAGACGTACGAATTACTCCTACACTCCGGGTTCATGCTGCGCGCCCTGGCTGTCGACGACGAACGCCCCTCGCTGGAGGAGCTGCTCTACCTCCTCAACGCCGACCCCCGGATCGGCAGCGCGGAGGGCGCCGGCGACGCGACCGAGGCGCTGCGCCGCATCAACCGCGCGCTGGAGTCCGGCCCGGACGGTCCGGAGGCGATCGACGTCGTCTTCCTCGACATCAACATGCCCGGCCTCGACGGCCTCGACCTGGCCCGGCTGCTCACCGGCTTCGCCAAGCCCCCGCTGGTCGTGTTCGTCACCGCCCACGAGGACTTCGCCGTCCAGGCCTTCGACCTCAAGGCCGTCGACTACGTCCTCAAGCCCGTCCGCAAGGAGCGGCTCGCCGAGGCCGTACGACGCGCTGCCGAACTCGTACGACGCCCCGCCGAACCCGGCGACCAGGCCCCCCGCATCCCCGTGCACGAACCCGACCCCGACCACATACCCGTCGAGCTCGGCGGCGTGACGCGCTTCGTCTCCGTCGAGGACATCACCCACGTGGAGGCCCAGGGCGACTACGCCCGGCTGCACACCACCAAGGGCAGCCACCTCGTCCGCATCCCGCTGTCCACCCTGGAGGAGCGCTGGCGCTCCCGCGGCTTCGTCCGCATCCACCGCCGCCATCTGGTCGCCCTGCGCCACATCGGCGAACTCCGCCTCGACGCCGGCACGGTCAGCGTCCTGGTCGGAAGCGAGGAACTCCAGGTCAGCCGACGCCACGCCCGCGAACTGCGCGACCTGCTGATGCGGAGGACCTGACATGCCGCACCAGGACCCCGCCGAACGCCGCGTGGTCGTCACCGGCCCGCCCCGCCGCACCCGCCGCGCCTCCGGCTACTACCGCCCGCGCACCGAGATCGACGAACAGACCACCCTCGGCCACACCTACGTCCGCTCCCTCATGCGCAGCCAACTCCGCGCCGGACTCACCGTGTTCGCCGTCCTCGGCCTCCTCATCGGCCCGCTCCCGCTGCTGTTCGCCGCGATGCCCGACGCCCGCCGCGTGGAATGGGCCGTCCTCGGCTTCGGCGTCTACGTCCCGCTGGTGCTGCTCGCCCGTTGGTACGTGCGGCGCGCGGAACGCAACGAACGGGACTTCGTGCGGCTCGTAGAGGACCGATGAACTCCAGCTACGCCGTTCCGGCGGTCGCCCTCGTCGTCGTCGCCACCGTCCTCGTCGGCGCCTTCGGCCTGCGCATCTCCCGCACCACCTCCGACTTCTACGTCGCCTCCCGCACCGTGGGGCCACGGCTGAACGCGGCCGCCATCAGCGGCGAGTACCTGTCGGCGGCCTCCTTCCTCGGCATCGCCGGACTCGTCCTCGTCCAGGGCCCGGACATGCTCTGGTACCCGGTCGGCTACACCGCCGGATACCTCGTCCTCCTGCTCTTCGTCGCCGCCCCGCTGCGCCGCTCCGGCGCGTACACGCTCCCCGACTTCGCCGAGGCCCGGCTCGCCTCGCAGGCGGTACGCCGGCTGGCGGGGGCCTTCGTCGTCGGGGTCGGCTGGCTGTACCTGCTGCCCCAACTCCAGGGCGCCGGACTGACGTTGCAGGTGCTGACCGGCGCCCCCGACTCGCTGGGCGGAGTCATCGTCGCCGTCGTGGTCGTCGCGACCGTCGCCGCCGGCGGCATGCGCAGCATCACCTTCGTGCAGGCCTTCCAGTACTGGCTCAAGCTCACCGCCCTCCTCGTCCCCGCCCTCTTCCTGATCCTCGCCTGGCAGGGCGACGGCGCCCCCAGCCACGCCTTCGAGGAACCGGCGACCTTCCGCGAGCAACGCGTCGTCCGCGTCGGCGACAGCCTCGACGTGAAGCTCGACCGCCCGCTGACGGTGACGGTCGACGGCACGGTGGACGGCCGCACCCACACGGACACCGCGCTCCGCCTCCGCGCCGGCACCCACCACATCGACGCCGGCACCCGGCTCACCTTCGCCGCAGGCGACCCCGTCCCCGAGGCCGACCGCCGCAGCGACGCCGGACTGTCGCCCTCACAGGCCGAGAGCCGCGGCGAACGCCCGCTGTACGCCACGTACGGACTGATCCTCGCGACCTTCCTCGGCACCATGGGCCTGCCGCACGTCGTCGTCCGCTTCTACACCAGCCCGCACGGCGTCGCCGCCCGCCGCACCACCGTCGCCGTCCTCGGCCTGATCGGCGCCTTCTATCTGCTGCCGCCCGTCTACGGCGCCCTCGGCCGCCTCTACGCCCCCGAGCTCACCCTCACCGGGGACGCGGACGCCGCCGTCCTGCTGCTGCCGGACCGGGTGATCGGCGGCCTCGGCGGTGACCTGCTCGGCGCGCTGGTCGCCGGGGGCGCCTTCGCCGCGTTCCTCTCCACCGCCTCGGGGCTGACCATGGCCGTCGCGGGCGTGCTCACCCAGGACGTGCTTCCGTCGCGCGGCGTACGGCACTTCCGGCTTGGCACAGTCATCGCCATGGCCGTACCGCTGGCGGCGAGCGCCCTGGTCGGCGGGCTGCCGGTCGCCGACGCGGTGGGCCTGGCCTTCGCCGTGTCGGCCTCCTCCTTCTGCCCGCTGCTCGTCCTCGGCATCTGGTGGCGCCGGCTGACCCCGCCGGGCGCGGCCGCCGGGATGCTGGTCGGCGGCGGCTCCGCGCTCGTGGCGGTCGCGGCGACCATGGCAGGCTTCCCGGGCTCCGGCGCGCTGCACGCCCTGCTCGCCTGGCCGGCCCTCTGGTCGGTGCCGCTGGGCTTCCTCACCATGGTCCTGGTGTCCCTGGCGACCCCGGGCAAGGTCCCGGCCGGGACGGCGGCGATCCTGGCGCGGTTCCATCTGCCGGAGGAGCTGCGGACGGAGGTGAAGGCGTGAGCGGATTCCTCGCCGGGCTGTGCGTGGCGATCCTGCCCCTGCTGGCCGCCGGCTTCTGGCTCGGCCGCCGTACCGCGCGCCCCGAGAACCTCGGCGGCCTCGGCACCCCCGTCGAGCACGCCACCTTCGAGACCCTGCACACGGCGTCCCTCGCCGCGCCGCCGCTCCGCGCGGGCCTGACGGAGGAGACGGCCCGCAAGTCGGCCCGCAGACTACGGACGTTGCTCGGCACGGACGCCCTGTGCCTGACCGACCAGGAGCGGGTCCTCGTCTGGGACGGCGTCGGCGGCCATCACCGCGACGAGATCATGAAACGCCTCGCCGGTCCCCTGGAGACCGGCCGCGGCGAGGCCTTCCCGCTGACCTGCGACGCCCTCGACTGCACCGTGAGCTGGGCCGTGGTCGCCCCGCTCACCGTCGACGACCGCGTCCACGGCGCCCTCGTGGCCTGCGCGCCCCGCGAGTCCGCCGTGCTCGTACGGGCCGCCGGAGAGGTCGCCCGCTGGGTCTCCGTCCAGCTCGAACTCGCCGACCTCGACCAGTCCCGCACCCGCCTCATCGAGGCCGAGATCAAGGCTTTGCGCGCCCAGATCTCCCCGCACTTCATCTTCAACTCCCTCGCGGTGATCGCGTCGTTCGTCCGCACCGACCCCGAGCGCGCCCGCGAACTGCTCCTGGAGTTCGCCGACTTCACCCGCTACAGCTTCCGCCGGCACGGCGACTTCACCACCCTCGCCGACGAACTCCACGCCATCGACCACTACTTGGCGCTGGTGAGGGCCCGCTTCGGCGACCGCCTCTCCGTCACCCTCCAGATCGCCCCCGAAGTACTGCCGGTCACCCTGCCCTTCCTCTGCCTCCAGCCGCTCGTCGAGAACGCCGTCAAGCACGGCCTCGAAGGCAAGTCCGACAAATGCCACATCCAGATCACGGCGCAGGACGCGGGTGCCGAAGCCCTCGTCGTCATCGAGGACGACGGCGCGGGAATGGACCCCTCCGTACTGCACCGCATCCTCGCCGGCGAGGTCAGCCCCTCGGGCGGCATCGGGCTTTCCAACGTCGACGACCGGCTGCGCCAGGTGTACGGCGACGACTACGGCCTCGTCATCGAGACCGCCGTGGGCGCTGGCATGCGGATCACCGCCCGGCTGCCGAAGTACCAGCCGGGCGTGCACTGAGGTTCATGTGCTCCGCGTGACGACCATGCCGAGCGTGATCAGGCCCAGCACGACCCAGCCGAACCACAGCCAGCCGTTGCTGCCGAGCGCCACCGTGTAGGCGGTCACCACGACGAGTCCGCCGACGGTGAGCACCCCCATCGTTCTGGTCGAGCCGTCCGTGGAACCGGGCATCGCGACACCCTCCTCGGGATTCCTCAGGAACCGTCCCCCTCCATGGTGCCCCCGTTCTGCTTCCTGACGGTGCAGACGACGAAATGAGTGCCCGCCTTCCACGGGCCCTCGCTCGTCCAGGACCCCGCCCGGTACACCGACGGATCGAAGCCGTAGTCGCCCGGCGCCACGTCCCGGCCACAGGCCAGATCCGCCGCCTCGGCCCGCGCCTCGTCCAGCGTCACGTCCTCGGCCAGTCGGGTGAACCCGAGGACCTCCTCGTCGTGCGGCCCCGCACAGGACACCAGCCGCGCGTCCCGGTTGGACCGCACGTCCAGACAGTCCCGCTTCTGCATGGAGGACACGTCGAGGAACTTCGTCCCCGGCTTGCGGTGCCCGCCGAGCGGCCCGTACACCGGCCCGTGCGCGCCCACCACCAGACAGGCCGTACGGCGTCCCGCGGCCGTGAACCCGTCCGCGGTCGGTACGAGGGCGAGGCTGCGTACATCGGCCAGCTTCCCGCGGAGCTCCTGGGTCGCCTCCTCGCAGCGCGTCGGGCCCTGAGCCCGCGCCTCGGCCGCCGACGCGGCACCGACGAAGGCCATCACCTGCCCGTCCGGCGGACCGCCGCACTTCGCGTCCAGCGCCACCCGTGGCGTCCCCTGGAAGGGCGCCTCACCCGGCCAGTCCACGGTCACACAGTCCCCGTCACGCAGGGCTCTGCCGAGCCCGACGTCCGTCCCGTACGGCGCCGCCGTAGCGCTGCTGCCGCCACCACCCTTCCCGGGCGGCTGCTGCGCCACGGCGTACCAGACCCCGCCCCCGGCGAGCGCCAGCCCCAGCAGCCCGGCGAGGGCCGAGTGCAGGGCCCGCGGACGGGTACGACGCCGACTCCCACCTCCGCTGGTGACCAGCGGCCCGAACCCCTGCGGCACGGGCTGCGGCGGCGGTGCCACCGGACCCGGCGGCGATGGCTGCGCCCACGGCGGCTGCGAACCCAGGTCGGTCCGGGTGCGGGCGTACGGGTCGGCCTGCGGCGTGACGATCTGCGACAGCGCCGCCTCCGCCTGCGCGGCGGAGATCCGCAGCCCCGGCTCCTTGACCAGCATCGCCGCCAGTACGGGGGCCAGGGCGCCCGCCCGCACCGGTGGCCGCGGCTCCTCCGTCACCACCGCGCTGATCTCCGCGAAGTGCGAGTCGCGCTCGAAGGGACCGCACCCCTCCACCGCGTGGTAGAGCGTGCACCCCAGCGAGAACAAGTCGGCGGCCGGAGTGGGCGACCCGCCCGTCGCCCGCTCAGGAGCCAGATATCCGGCCGTACCGACGAGCACGGACGTCAGCGTGTAGCGCGTCTCCCCGGCGTCGGGCTGCACCGAGATGCCGTAGTCGGTGAGCAGGACGCGACCGTACGGCGCCCCGGTGCGGTCCGGCGCGAGCAGGATGTTCGCCGGCTTCACGTCCCGGTGCATGACACCCCGCTCGTGCCCGGCCGTCAGCGCGTCCAGGACGGCGAGCCCGATGCGGGCGCACTCGGCGGGCGCCAGCGGGCCGCGCCGGGCGACCAGCTCACGCAGGTCCACCGCGCCCGGCACGTACTCCATGACGATCCAGGGCAGCCCGTCGTGCTCCAGCACGTCGTGCACGGTCACCACATGCGGATGACCGCGCAGCCCGGCCGCGTGCCGGGCCTCCGCGCGGGCCCGGGCGACCCGGGCCTCCCGCTCGTGACCGGCCTCGGACGGGTCCCGGAAGACGATCTCCTTGAGCGCGACCTCACAGGCGAGTCTCTGGTCGTGGGCGAGCCACACATGGCCCATGCCGCCGCTGCCCAGCCGGTTCAGCAGCAGATAGCGGCCGGCGATGACCCGGCCCACTCCCGATGTCGATGGTCCTGAAGGCATCCGGTGACTCCCGGGTTCTGCGGAGGCGCTACGTGGCGACGCTCGCGGTGGGCTCCGTGGGCGCGGACTCACTGACGGGCGGCGGTGCGCCGGTGCTCTCCGGCGGTGGCGCGACGGTCGTCACCGGTGGCGGAGCGCTGGTCGTCACCGGCGGCGCGCTCGTGGTCTCCGGCGGAGGCGGCGACGGTGGCGGGGCGCTGGTCGTCGTCGGCGGGGGCGAGCTGGTCACGGCCGGCGGCGGGCTCGTCACCGGGGTCGAGGGTGACGTCGGGGCTGAGGGTGACGTCGACGTCGACGGGCCGGACGGAGCGCTCGTCGAGGGATCGGTGGACGGCGACTTCGACGTGCTGCCGCTCGACCCCGGTGCCGAGGTCCCAGGCGCCGAGGTCCCCGGCGTCGACGGCGGGGGAGAGGTGGTGCTGCCGCCTCGGGGCGACGCCCCCTCCGCCACGCTCAGCATCACGTACTGCCCGAACCGCAGCTCGGTCCCGGCCGGCGGATCGGTCGCCGTGACCCGGGCGCCGTCCGCCGGCATCGACCCGGTGTCGTACCCGGTCGCGAGCCCCTTGTCGGCCAGCGCCTGACGAGCCTCGCCGAAGGTCTTCCCCGCAAGGCTGGGTACGGCCTCGGTCTTCCGGGTGTCGAAGGTGTCGTCCTTCGCGCCCCCGGTGCCGACCGGCCGGTTGATCCCGCGGTCGGGATCGTCCACGTCGACCAGCGCGATCTTCTCCAGCGCACGGGCCGCGGGCCGTACGGCCACGACCGAGGAACGGTCGTACCCCTTCCACTCCTTGTTGCCGTCCTCGAACTTCACCGAGATGCGGTTCGTGTCACCCGTGAAAGGACGCAGTGGATTTCCGCAGCTGCACTTCGCGGCCGGCTGCCCCTGCTGATCGACGAGAATCGCGATTCCGGCCTGGAGCAGTGAGTCGTAGGGAACGGCCTTTCCCTTTTTGTAGTCGTGGTTCTTCACGAGAGTGTCGTGACGCAACAGAACCGGTGTGAGTCGATCCAGGTATTCCGGTATCTCGCCGGTGGTGATTCCCAGGGCACGCGCCCACGCCTGTGCTTTCTGGTCGTTCCTGGGATCGGTGAGGAATGCCTTGAGTTTGTCGACGTCACAGACCGTCGGCTGCTTCGAGCCGCCGTACAGCCCCGGAGTGTCGCCCTGTTGCAGGCTGCCTCGCACGGGCTGCGCCTTGACGTCCTGCGCGTCCTCGCCGAGCCCGCTCTTCTCGTCGAAGAACGGCGCGAGCGAGGGCACACCGGCCGCGACCGCCTTCACCGCCAGCAAGGGTGCCCCTCTGTCGCAACCACTCACCGCGAGAACGAGAACCAGCAGACAAGCAATCTTTGTCGCGAGCCTTTGCATAAATGCGCGAAATGTCATCACCGCTCCCCCCGGCGGTTCCCCCAACGCGCTTCATGCTACTGAATGACCCAGTCGCAAAAGGCCTTTCAGCGCCCACGTGCGTTCAATGAGGCCAAATAGGCGTTGTATGCCTCGAGTTCCTTGTCGCCGTCCCGGTCGGCGGCCCGGTCCTTGCGGCGGGCCTGCCGCTGCTCCGAGCCGTACCACTGGAACAGCAGCGCGAGCAGCACCAGCACGGACGGGATCTCGCTGAACGCCCAGGCGATCCCGCCCGCGGCGTTCTGGTCGGAGAGCGCGTCGATGCCGAGCGAGGCGGGCGGGTTCTTGAACGTCTCGACCATCGGGGTCGACGCCATCATCAACGCGATCCCGAAGAACGCGTGGAACGGCATGCCCGCGAACAGCTCCAGCATCCGCATCAGATAACCCGGCCGGTGCGGCCCCGGGTCGACGCCGATGATCGGCCAGAAGAACACCACACCCACCATGAGGAAGTGCACCATCATCGCGAGGTGCCCGGTCTTGGACCCCATCAGGAAGTCGAAGAGCGGCGTGAAGTACAGCGCGTACAGGCTCGCGATGAACAGCGGGATGGTGAACGCCGGATGCGTGATGATCCGCATGTACCGGCTGTGCAGCAGCGCCAGCAGCAGCTCACGCGGCCCCTTGCGCCCCTTGCCGACGGCGGGCAGCACCCGCAGCGCGAGGGTCACGGGAGCGCCGAGCAGGATCAGGATCGGCGACAGCATGCTGATGACCATGTGCTGCACCATGTGCACGCTGAACATGACCATGCCGTAGTCGTTGAGCCGGGTGCACATCACGAGCATGATCGTCAGCACGCCGACGACGAACGAGACGGTCCGCCCCGCCGACCAGGCGTCCCCACGCTGCCGCAGCCGGAAGACCCCGTACCCGTAAAGCCCGAGCCCCACCAGACAGGCGACGAGAAAGAACGGGTCGGCCGACCACTGAAGCCCCCGCCCCAGCGTGAACGGCGGCAGATCCATGGTCATGCCGTGCCCGCTGTGATCCATTACGCCGGCTCCTGATTCGTGGGGGTTGTGCGCTTACGTCCGCCCCAAGACTAAAGCTGCCCCCGGCGCCTATTGACACCGGGGGCAGTCAACGCCCTAGGGGCGCGGGGAACTGCGCGAGCAACCACGAACGACCCGCACCCGCCATACGGCTAGAGCACGCACTCCGCTTCCGCGTACCGCTCCTCAGGAACCGTCTTCAACGTCTCCACGGCCTCAGCCAACGGCACCATCACGATGTCGGTCCCCCGAAGAGCCGTCATGTGCCCGAACTCCCCCCGATGCACGGCCTCCACCGCATGCCACCCGAACCGAGTCGCGAGAACACGGTCGTACGCGGTAGGCGTACCGCCCCGCTGCACATGCCCCAGGATCACCGGCCGCGCTTCCTTCCCCAGCCGCTGCTCCAGCTCGATGGACAGCTGCCGCGCGATCCCGGCGAAGCGCTCGTGCCCGTAGATGTCCTTGCCGCCCTCGTCGAACGCCATGGACCCCGGCGCCGGCTTCGCCCCCTCCGCCGCGACGACGATCGCGAACCGCTTGCCGGCCTGGAACCGCTCGCCGACCCGCCGCGCCAACTCCTCGATGTCGAAGGGCCGTTCCGGTACGACGATGGCGTGCGCGCCGGCCGCCATGCCGGAGTGCAGCGCGATCCAGCCGGTGTGCCGCCCCATGACCTCGACGACGAGCACACGCTGATGCGACTCGGCAGTGGTCTTCAGTCGGTCCAGGGCCTCCGTGGCCACGCCCACGGCCGTGTCGAACCCGAAGGTGACGTCCGTGACCGCGATGTCGTTGTCGATGGTCTTCGGCACGCCCACGATCGGCAGACCCGCGTCGGACATCAGCCGGGCCGCCTTCAGCGTGCCCTCGCCGCCGATCGGGATGATCGCGTCGAGCCCGAGCTCGGCGACATGCCCCTTGGCCCGCTCCACCCCGTCACGCAGATGGGAGGGCTGGACCCGGGAGGAGCCGAGGATGGTGCCGCCGCGGGCGAGGATGCCGCCCACCGCGTCGAGGTCGAGCTTGAGGTAGTCGCACTCCAGGAGGCCCTTCCAGCCGTCCCGGAAGCCGATGACCTCGTCGCCGTGGTCGGCGACGGCACGGTGCACGACGGACCGGATGACGGCGTTCAGGCCGGGGCAGTCGCCGCCGGACGTGAGGACACCAATGCGCATAGCCCGAAACAACCTTCTCAACGTGGGCCGGGGACCGGACCACGCTGTCCGGCTCGATCCCCGCCACCCTAGCGGCAGGAGGGGGCGGGACCGAACCGTGCGTCCGCCTGCTGGACGGCCCCGCTCAGGTGTGCGGACACATCGTCAGACGGGCTGGTAAAACGCGGCTGGAGCGCAGATGAACCCCCAGCTCAACCAGGCCTACGCCGGCTGCTGCGCAGCGGCGATGCGCTCGTTCCGCAGCGCCTCGTACCAGCGGTCGTCGGTCGGCGGCAGCGCGTTCACGTCGAGCGCCAGCTTCAGCAGCAGGTCGGCGATGAGCGGGTTCCGCGCCAGCACGGGACCGTGCATGTACGTACCGAAGACCGTGTCGTTGTACGCGCCCTCCGTGCCGTCCCCCGTGCCGTTGCCGTTGCCCAGGCGGACGTTGGCGAGCGGGCGGGCGGTGGGGCCGAGGTGGGTGACGCCCTGGTGGTTCTCGAAGCCGGTCAGCGGGGGCAGCCCGAGGCGCGGGTCGATGTCGGCTAGGACGTCACCGACGCACCGCGCGCCCTCACCACGCACGGACACGACGTCGAGCAGCCCGAGACCCGGCTCACGCTGACCGAGGTCGTTGATGAACTCGTGCCCGAGGATCTGGTACCCGGCACACACCGAGAACACGATCGCGCCGTTCTCCACGGCCCGGTGCAGTCCGCCGTCCCGGCGCAGCCGCTCCGCCGCGAGCCGCTGCGGACGGTCCTCGCCACCGCCGATGAGGTAGATGTCCCCGGAGGTCGGGATCGGCTGGTCACTGCGCACGTCGAGCCGGGCCACGTCGAGGCCCCGCTGCCGCGCCCGGCGCTCCACGACGAGGACGTTGCCCTGGTCGCCGTACGTGCTGAGCAGGTCGGGATAGATCCAGACGACCCGCAGCTGGTTGTCGCTCACAAAAGTCCCCTGAAGTGTCAGTTGCCGACGCGGCGGCGCAGATCCTGGAAGGCGGTGTAGTTGGCGATGACCTCGATACGGCCCGGCGGGCACAGCTGCACGGCCTGGTCGAGGTTCTCGCAGACCTGGAAGTGCTGGTTGGCGACTTCCAGGCGTACCGCGAGGTCGAGCTTGCGGTCGCCGATGACGCAGATCGGGTGGCCGGTCAGCCGCGTGTAGTCGACGTCCCACAGCCAGGAGGTGTCGGTGCCGTCGGCGCCGCGCGCGTTCACCGAGAGGATCACCGGGGTCGGCGGCGGATCGATGAGACTAAACGTTTCGAGCCACCCGGCCGGGTTCTTGGCGAGCAGCAGCCGCAGATCACGCTGCTGGAACTGCACCACGTCATACCGTCCGGCGACGGCCTGCACCTGGTACATGCGCTCCAGCGCGACCTGCGGCGGTACGCCGAACACGGCGGCGACGGCGGCCGAGGAGGCGGCGTTGGCCTTGTTGGCGCGGCCGGGCAGCTGAAGGTGGATCGGCCAGGCGGAACCGTGCGGGTCCAGCACATGATCCCCGGACAGCGCCCAGCTGGGCGTAGGCCGCCGGAACCCGCACTCCCCACAGAACCAGTCGTCGCCCGGCCGCTGCATCACGCCACCGCAGGACGGGCAGGACCAGGCGTCGTCCTTCCACATCTGCCCGGCGGCGACCCAGACGACGTTGGGGGAGGAGGAGGCGGCCCACACGACCAGCGGGTCGTCGGCGTTGGCGATGATGACGGCCTTGCTGCCGGCCAGCCCCTCGCGCCAGTTCTCGGCGAGCATCCGCGTCTCGGCGGCCCGGTCGAGCTGGTCGCGGGAGAGGTTGAGCAGCGCGATGCACTTCGGGTCGGTGTCCCGGGCGACGCCTGCGAGGTACTTCTCGTCGACCTCGATGACGCCGTAACGCGCGTCCGAGCTGCCGGCGAGCGCCGAGGTGATGCCGGCGGGCATGTTGGCGCCGAGCGCGTTGGACACGACGGGCCCGGCGGCCCGCAGCGCCTCGGCGATCAGCCTGGTGGTCGTGGTCTTGCCGTTGGTCGCCGAGACAAGAACCACATCCAGGTTCTGGGCGAGCCGGGCGAGGAGGTCGGGGTCGAGCTTGAGCGCCACCCGGCCGCCGATCACCGAACCGCTGCCGCGCCCTGCGGCGCGCGATGCCGCTGCGACCGCCTTACCGGCGGTCACGGCGATCTTGGCCCGCGGCGTGAGCGGGTCCGAGTTGCCTGCCATCAGTTCTCGATCCTCCTTGCGTACGCGCCGCGCCTGACGGCAACGTGGTGGTGGTCAGCCTATCGAGATCCATTCGCAGTCCCGAATCGCCGTACCCTTGCGGCCATGCGAAACGGCTCCATTCCGGGCACCCGCGGCCGCGTCCGGCCCCTCACCCTGCTCGGTGACCCCGTCCTGCACGCCCCGTGCGAGGACGTCACGGACTTCGGCCCGGAACTGGCGACGCTCGTGGAGGACTTGTTCGCGACGATGTACGCGGCCCAGGGAGTAGGCCTCGCCGCGAACCAGGTGGGCGAGTCGCTGCGGGTGTTCGTGTACGACTGCCCGGACGACGAGGACGTACGACACCTCGGCCACATGGTGAACCCGCGCCTGGTGGAGGCCGACGGCGTGGTGATCCGGGGCCCGGAAGGCTGCCTGTCCCTGCCGGGCCTGGAGGCGGGTACGGAACGCTACGACCACGCGGTGGTGGAGGGTTTCACGATGACGGGCGAGCCGGTGACGGTGCATGGCACGGGTTGGTTCGCAAGGTGCTTGCAGCACGAGTGCGACCACTTGGAGGGCAAGGTGTATGCGGACCGCCTGAAGGGTTGGCGCCACAGCAAGCTGATGCGTCAAGTGAACCGAGCTTCATGGCGCCGGGGAAGTGCATGCCGTTAGGGGCGCGGGGAACTGCGCGACAAGCCCCCACTCACCCGCAGACGACGCACAACCCTCAGAACCCCGGACCCCCCACCTTGTCCCCCGCAGCCGCAAGCCGCCCCCACAACAGGTCAGCCAAACTCCGCACCAACTCAGCCCGAGAACAAGGCCGTTCCCCCAGCCACCAGTCCCCGGCCGCGTGCATCATCCCGACGATCCCATGCCCCCACACCCGAGCCAACTGCTGACTCCCGGGCCCGAGATCCAGCCGATCCTCGATGACCTGCGCCAACTCCTCGCCCATCCGCCGCAGTAGCGGAGCCGAGTGCTTCCCGACGTCGAACCCCTGGTCCCCGACCTGAGACCCCTCCGCGGGATGCATCAGGAACCGGTACACCTGAGGCCGCGCCTCGATCGCGGCGAGGTAGGTGTCGAGCGTGGCCTCCACCCGCTCGCGCCGATCCGCGGGAGCGTCCAGCGCGGCCCGCAGAGAATCCAGCAGCGCGTCTGTATGCCGCTTGGCCAACGCCGCGTAGAGTCCCCCCTTGTCACCGAAGTGACGGTAGAGGATCGGCTTGGTGATGCCCGCTTCCGCGGCGATCGCGTTCATGGAGGCCTGCGGTCCGTCACGCAGGACCACCCGGTCCGCGGCCTCCAGCAGCTCGCGCCGACGGCGGTCGGCGGACCGCTGCTGATCGGTCCGCTGCGTGGTGTCCATGAGCTCTCCCCACCCGTGCTGATTCGGTGACGCCTGCGCAAACTAACACTCACCATGCCCCATGCATCGAACGGGCTGCCGAGCGGTCATCAGGAGTTGACTTTTCCTACCCACCGGTAACACACTCGTGTTACCGCTAGTAACACGCAAGTCGCACCGCCGCCGCTGGAGGGGACATGGCCGAGTTCACCATGGAGCTCAACGACGAACAGAAGGAGGTCCGGGACTGGCTGCACGGCTTCGCCGCCGACGTCATCCGCCCCGCGGCCGCCGAATGGGACGAGCGTGAGGAGACTCCCTGGCCGGTCATCCAGGAGGCCGCCAAGGTCGGAATCTACTCGCTCGACTTCTACGCCCAGCAGTACTTCGACTCCACCGGTCTCGGTATCCCGATGGCCATGGAGGAGCTCTTCTGGGGCGACGCGGGCATCGCGCTCTCGATCGTCGGCACCGGTCTCGCCGCCGTGGGCGTCCTCGCCAACGGCACCGAGGAGCAGATCGGTACCTGGATCCCGCAGATGTACGGCGACGCCAACGACGTCAAGGTCGCGGCGTTCTGCTCCTCCGAGCCGGACGCCGGTTCGGACGTGGCCTCGATGCGCACCCGCGCGGTGTACGACGAGGCCAAGGACGAGTGGGTGCTGAACGGCACGAAGACCTGGGCGACCAACGGCGGCATCGCCAACGTCCACGTGGTCGTGGCCGTGGTCGACGCGGAGCTCGGCTCCAAGGGCCACGCGTCCTTCATCATCCCGCCGAACACGCCTGGCCTGTCCCAGGGCCAGAAGTTCAAGAAGCACGGCATCCGCGCCTCGCACACCGCCGAGGTCGTCCTGGAGAACGTGCGGGTGCCCGGCTCCTGCCTCCTCGGCGGCAAGGAGAAGCTCGACGAGCGCCTCGCCCGGGCCCGCGAGCGGGCCAAGCAGGGCGGCGAGCGCGTGAAGAACGCGGCGATGGCCACGTTCGAGGCGAGCCGCCCCGCGGTGGGCGCCATGGCCGTCGGCACCGCCCGGGCCGCGTACGAGGTCGCCCTCGACTACGCCAAGACCCGCGAGCAGTTCGGCCGCCCGATCATCGACAACCAGGGCGTCGCCTTCCAGCTCGCCGACATGCGTACGTCCATCGACGCCGCCCGGCTCCTGGTCTGGCGCGCCTCCTGGATGGCGATCAACGGCAAGCCGTTCACCGCGGCCGAGGGCTCGATGTCGAAGCTGTTCGCCAGCGAGACGGCCAAGAAGGTCACCGCCCAGGCGGTCCAGATACTCGGCGGCAACGGCTACACCCGCGAGTACCCGGTCGAGCGCATGCACCGTGACGCGGCGATCTACACGATCTTCGAGGGCACGAGCGAGATCCAGCGACTGGTGATCGCCCGGACGCTCTCGGGGATGCCGATCCGCTAGCGGTGCCTGAGCGGCGTCAGCTGCTCGATGTCGTACCGCCGGCGCAGTTCCTCGATCGCCGCGTGATCCGGCGGGCCCCCGCCGCCCAGGATCTCGAGCAGTTCCTCGAAGTACCGCTCGTGATCCGGTGGCGGGGACGCCTGGAAGAACATCTTGGCCGGGGTGTCCGTCGGGTTCGCGAACGCATGCGGACAGCCCGGGGGTACGACGATCACCGTGCCCGGTGTCGCCCGTACCACCCGGCTGCCCGAACTGGACTCCCAGTGCTGCCAGTTGTCGGGTGTGCGCACCCTCGGCTCGAAGGCGAGCACGTCCAGCTCGCCTTCGAGGACGTAGAACAACTCCTCGCTGCGGGTGTGCACATGGGCGCCCACGTCGAAGCCGGGCGGCACGACGACCTCGAAGGTGGAGGCCGCGCGCGAGTGCGACCCGGTCACCTTGAACGTCACGTGCTGGGCAGGGGTTTGCACGACCCGGCCATGCCCCGGGGGGACCAGCAGCCCTTCGGGAGCCGTCACCACGTCACCGGAAGCGCCTCGGGACCGCGGATCAACGCACCCTTCTTGAAGGGGACTTGGTCCGCGGGGACCGCCAGCTTCAGCCCCGGGAGCCGGTCCAGCAGCGCGTCCACCAGCAGTTCGGACTCCAGCCGGGCCAGCATGCCGCCCGGGCAGTAGTGCGGGCCGAAACCGAAGGACACGTGCGGGTTCGGGCTGCGGGTGAAGTCGATCGTCTCCGGGAACGGGAAGACGTCCGGATCGCGGTTGGCGGCCAGGTACGACACGTAGATCGGGTCACCGGCCCGGATGCGCACGCCCCGGATGCCCACGTCCTCCAGCGCGATCCGCGACAGGCCGACCGCGTTGCGGTGCGGGATGTAGCGCAGCAGCTCGTCGATGGCCCGGGGGCGGATCGACGGGTCCGTACGCAGCCGGTCCGCCAGGTCCGGGCGGGTCAGCAGCAGATAGAACATCTGCCCGCTGTTGTTCGTCACCGCCTCGCCGCCGATCTGGAGCAGCACCGCGAGCCCCACGGCCTCGTCCAGCGTCACCTCGTCCCGGCCCACCGCGGCGCCGAGCAGCGAGACGACGTCCTCGCCCGTGCTGCCCTCCCGCAGCCCGATGAGATCGCCGAAGTAGGCGCCCATCTCCTTCTTGGCCTTCTCGCTGACCTGCTTGCCGTGCGCGGAGGACAGGATCAGCTGGGTCCAGGTGTGCATGACGTGCCGGTCGGCCGCCGGGACGCCCATCAGCTCGCAGATCACGGCGATGGGGAACGGGGTCAGCACGGTGGCGGTGAGATCGGCGGGCGGCCCGTCCTGCACCAGCTCGTCGACCAGCTCGTCCAGCATCCGGCGCGACTTCTCCCGTACCCGCTCCACGCCCTTCGACGTCAGCGCGGCGGCCACCGTGCGGCGCAGCCGGGTGTGGTCCGGCGGGTCCAGGAAGCCGACGGCGCCCCGCTCGGGGATGAAGTGCGGGGCGAGCCGGGTGACCGGCTGGTCCATGACGGCCTCCCGGCTGAACCGGGGGTCGTTGGTCACCATCCGTACGTCGTCGTACCGGGTGACCAGCCAGGCCCAGCCCTCGCCGTTGGGCAGCTGGATCCGGGTGACCGGGCCCTCCCGCATCAGCTCGGTGAGCACCGGGTCGAAGTCGGTCCCGCTCAGGTCGAGGGCCGGCCAGTGCCGGATCGGCGGCAGGATCTCGGTGATCGTCTCTTCGGTCATGTCAGTCCGTCTCGTCGGTGCGCTGCCAGCGGCCCAGGGTCATTTCCGCGGTGATGCCGGGCCCGAACCCGGCGAGCAGCCCGCGCGCCCGGTGGTGCGCCCCGCCCGCGTCGAACAGTCGCCGCAGCGCGTCCAGTACGACAGCGCTGGCGATGTTCCCGTACTCGGTGAGCGTGGCCCGGCTGAACCGGAAGGCGTGCGGGTCGACCTGGAGGAACTTGCTGAGGTCGTCGAGTATTCGCGGACCGCCCGCGTGGACGATGTAGAAGTCCAGGTCGGCGGCGTCCCAGCCGTGCAGCCCGGCGAGCTCCTGGAGCGCCGGCGCCAGCGGCTCCATGGTGGCCGGCACCCGTTTGTCCAGCTGGAAGTGGAAGCCGGTGGCCCGGACGTCGTACATGATCCAGTCCTCGGTCTTGGGGATCAGATACGAGCCGTTGCGCTCCAGCGCGATGCCCTCGCCGCCCTTGCCGCGCACCACGGCGGCCGCGATGCCGTCGCCGAACAGGCCGTTGGAGAGCAGGTTCCCGATGCCGAGGTCGGTGGGCTGGTAGCACAGCGAGCAGAACTCGCAGGCCACGATGAGCGCGTTGGCCTCCGGGTAGGCCGTGCAGAAGTCGTGCGCCCGGTTGATCGCCGCACCGCCGGCCGCGCAGCCCAGCTGGGCTATGGGGATCTGCCGGGTGGTGCTGTCGAAGTCCATCTCGTTGATCAGCCAGGCGGTCAGCGACGGCATCATGAAGCCCGTGCAGGAGACATAGATGATGACATCGATGTCGGAGGCCAGGACCTCGGCGTCGTCCAGTGCTCGCTGCACCACCGCCGGCACCCTGGCCTTCGCCTCGGCCACATAGACCTTGTTGCGCTCCTCGAAGCCGGGATGCTTGAGGGTCTCCTCGATCGGCTGCACGATGTGCCGTGTGCGGACCCCGGTGTTCTCGATCAACCGGAGCGCCAGCGGCAGTTGGGGATGGTCCGCGTGACGGGAGCGCGCCAGCTCCAGCGTCTCCTCCATCGTGATCACGTGCTCTGGAACGGACACCGAGGGTCTGCACAAAGTCGCCATGATCCGTGCCTGCTTTCGCCTCAGAGGGTGGTCCAGTCCACGATCACCCGGAGGGGCGGCGACTTCGCGCGGGGTTACTCCGAACGCGGGACGAGTGGAGAAGCCTCAGGGGCGCGGGGAACTGCGCGACCAGCCACAACGGACCGGCACCCGGCGACAAAGATCAACCCCTACGACGCACCACCGCTACTGTGCGCAATGCAGGCCACATCAATGCGATCGGCAAGCTTCGCCAACTCGATGGTCAACGCCGCCACCGTGTCCTCGTCGAGGCCGTCCTCACCCGCCTCGACAAGATGCAGCCACCGCCCCCCGACCGTGCGCAACAACTTGCTCACATCGGCCGCAGCCACCTGCAAGGTGCCCCGGTCGTCGACGATCAGCGGCAGAGTCACTTCACGGTTCACACCGGGGATGTTAGCCGCGCAAGCGTCACGCTCCGTGCCAAACCGTCGTGATGTTGCAGAACTCGCGGATTCCGTGCCCGGACAGCTCACGCCCGTACCCGGACCGCTTCACGCCGCCGAACGGGAACGCCGGATGCGACGCGGTCATCCCGTTGACATACACGGCACCGGCTTCGAGATCCCGTACGAAACGGTCGACCTCGGCCTCGTCCCGCGTCCACACGTTCGAACTCAGGCCGAACGGCGAGTCGTTGGCGAGCAGCACCGCCTCGTCGAGGTCGTGCACGCGGTACAGCGTGGCCACCGGACCGAAGGCCTCCTCGCGGTGGATGCGCATCTCGCGCGTGATGTCGGTGAGGACGGTCGGCCGGTAGTACCAGCCGTCGCCCTCGGGTCGTTCGCCGCCGCACAGCACCCGCGCACCGCTGCGCGTGGCGTCGTCGACGAGTTCCTCCAGGTCCGCGCGCCCCTGCTCGCTGGAGAGCGGGCCGACGTCCGTGGCCTCGTCCATCGGGTCGCCGACCTTCAGTGTCTGCATGCCCCGCACGAACTTCTCGGCGAAGGCGTCGTACACGTCGGCGTGCACGATGAAGCGCTTGGCGGCGATGCACGACTGTCCGTTGTTCTGCACCCGTGCCGTCACGGCGATCTCGGCCGCGCGGTCGATGTCCGCGGACGGCATGACCACGTACGGGTCGCTGCCGCCGAGTTCGAGGACCGTCTTCTTCACCATGTCACCGCAGGTCGAGGCGACCGAGCGGCCCGCGGGCTCACTGCCGGTGAGGGTGGCGGCCTTGACGCGCTCGTCGCGCAGGATCTCCTCGACCGCGCCGGAGCCGATGAGGAGGGTCTGGAAGGTGCCCTCCGTATAGCCCGCCTGGTGGAACAGGTCCTCCAGGAACAGGGCGGTCTGGGGGACGTTCGAGGCATGCTTGAGCAGGCCGACGTTGCCCGCCATCAGCGCGGGCGCGGCGAACCGGATGACCTGCCAGAGCGGGAAGTTCCACGGCATCACCGCGAGCACCGGGCCCAGCGGCCGGTAGCGCACGAGGGCCCGGGAGGCGCCGGAGTCCTTCACATCGGCGTCGGCGGGCTCCTCGTCGGCCAGCAGCGACTCGGCGTTCTCGGCGTACCAGCGCATCGCCTTGGCGCACTTGGCGGCCTCGGCGCGGGCCTGCTTGATGGGCTTGCCCATCTCGGTGGTCATGACCCGGCCGATGTCCTGCTGGAGGCCGTCGAGCAGTTCGGCCGCCCGGTGCAGCAGCTTGGCGCGTTCGGCGAACGGCGTCGTCCGGTAGGTGCGGAAGGTGGCCTCCGCGAGCTGGAGCCGGCGCTCGATCTCCTCGGCGCCCATGGCCTCGTACGTCTTGAGCGTCTCGCCGTTCGCCGGGTTCACCGTCGCGATGGGCATGACCGACCTCCTGGGGGAACGGAGCTGTGTTTCGACCTTCCCGCGCGGCGGGCCCCGCCGCAACGTGTCAGGGCGAGTGCTCCGCCAGCCGGTCGAGAAACGTGGCCTGTGCCTTCACGATCACCTCGCGAGCGCGGTCGAGGGGAAACCAGGCCACCCGGTCCAGCTCCGGGAACTCCTGCTCCTGCCCCGATCTCGGCGGCCACTCCATACGGAACGTGCCCGGTACGACGGTCGCGGGGTCGAGGTCGGCCTCGATCGCCCAGACAGTGACGAGCTTGCCGTTCGACTGCCTGACCTCGCCGAGGGGTACGGCGTCCCCGTCCGGCGGCGCCAGCCCGAGCTCCTCCTGGAACTCACGCCGGGCGGCCTCCCAGGCCGGCTCCTCGTCGGCCACGTACTCGCCCTTAGGGACGGTCCACGCCCCGGCGTCCCGGCGCGCGAAGAACGGACCGCCCATGTGGCCCAGGAGCACCTCGACGCCGGCACCGGTGCGCCGGAACAGCAGCAGACCGGCGCTCGTCCTCACGGCTTCACCTCCGGATGCGCGGCCAGCAGGGTCTCCACGGTGTCCGCCTCCTCCGGGCGCTTGTCCTCCCGGTAGCGGACCACGCGGGCGAAGCGGAGGGTGACACCGGCCGGGTAGCGGGTGGACCGCTGAAGACCGTCGTACGCGATCTCCACGACCAGCTCCGGGCGTACGGTCACCACATAGCCGTCAGTTTTGGTGGCCAGCTCCTGGAGCCGTTCCGTCTGCCAGGTCAGCATCGCGTCGGTCATGCCCTTGAAGGTCTTGCCGAGCATCGCGTACGAGCCGTCCTCCTGCCGCGCTCCCAGGTGCAGGTTGGAGAGCTTGCCGGTGCGGCGGCCGTGGCCCCACTCGGCGGCCAGGACGACCAGGTCGAGGGTGTGGACGGGCTTGACCTTCAGCCAGGACGCGCCGCGGCGGCCCGCGCTGTAGGGGGCGTCGAGGGACTTCACCACCACGCCCTCGTGGCCGCGCTCCAGCGTCTCGGCGAGGAAGGACTCCGCCGCGCCGACGTCGTCCGGCCCGGACACCAGCGTCCGGCGCACCCGCATCGGCTCGGGGACGAGCCGGGCCAGCTCCGCGTGCCGTTCCGCGAAGGGCAGGTCCAGGAGGTCGTGGCCGTCGACGGACAGGGCGTCGAAGAACACGGGGGAGACGGGGACCTGTTCGGCCGCCGTGGCCACGTCCACGCGGGAGCCGACGCGGCCCGCCGTCTCCTGGAACGAGCGGGGCCGCCCGGCCGCGTCGAAGGAGATGACCTCGCCGTCGAGGATGAAACGGCCGCCCCTCAAGTCCTGTGCCGCGGCGGTCAGTTCGGGGAGGCGGTCGGTGATGTCGTCGAGGGTGCGGGTGTAGACGCGGACGGTCTCGCCGTCCCGGTGCACCTGGACGCGGATGCCGTCGAGCTTCTCCTCGACCGCGCACGCGCCGAGCTTCTCGACCGCCTCGGCCACGGACGTGGCGCTGTGCGCCAGCATCGGCAGGACCGGACGGCCGACGGTGAGACGGAAGCGGTCGAGGGCCTCGGGGCCGTCCGCGAGCAGCGCCTCGGCGACCGTCTGGAGGGAGCCGGCGAGCATGACCGCGCGGCGGACGTCCGCGGGTGGGGTCTGCGTCGCCTGGGCGAGGCCCTCGGTGGCGACGGCGTCCAGGGCGCCCTGCCGCACCTCGCCGCTGAGCAGGCCGAGCAGGAAGCGCTGTTCCGGCTCGGTGGCCGCGCCCATCAACTCGCCGACGAGTCTTGTTCGTTCGGCCTGGGAGCCGGTGCCGGAGACGTTGCTCAGCGTGCTCAGCAGCGTGTCCACGTCGTGGACGGTGAGGGACGGCTCGGTGGCCGGGGTGACGTGGCGGCTCAGCACCTTCCAGCCGACCCCGAGCCGGCCCTGCGGCAGCCGTCCGGCGAGGTACGGGATGACGATCGGTACGTCGTCGGGCTCCGCCTCCCGGAACAGCTCCGCGAGCAGCGCGGTCTTCTTCGACCGTGCCGACGTCGCGGCGACCTCCTGGGACACCTGGGCCAGCCGGGCAAGAAGCATGCGTCCAGACTTACATGCCGAGGAACAGTTGTCTTTCGGCTGCGGGCTCGTTGTGGCTGGTCGCGCAGTTCCCCGCGCCCCTAGGGGGTTGCATCGAGGTCGGTGAAGAGCAGATCCCCGTTGATGGTGGCTCCTGCCCTGTAGCCGCCCGCCGCCGCGTTGATCACCTGTTCGGCGAAGCCCATCGCGTTGCCCACCGCCCACACGCCCGGGACCGTCGTCTGGCCCGTCGCGTCGACCACCGGGTACGCGCCGAACGGGGTCTCGTTCATCTCGGCGCCGAGCTGGGTCAGCAGCCCGTTCTGCGGAACCGCGCGCGGTGCGACGAACAGGGCCTCGCGTGCGTGTACCGAGCCGTCGGTCAGGCGTACGCCCGTCAGGCGGTCGACCTCGATCCGTAGCGCCTCGACCTCGCCCGGCACCACCTTCACGCCCGCCGCGGCGAGCCTGCGCAGGTCGTCGTCCGACAGGTCCGACTCCGCGACCGTGTGCAGGAAGAAGGTCACGTCCTTCGACCACTGGGACACCATCAGCGCCTGGTGCACGCTCAGCGGCGTCGTCGCGAGGACGCCGAAGGCCTGGTCGCGGACCTCCCAGCCGTGGCAGTACGGGCAGTGCAGGACGTCCTTGCCGAAGCGCTCGGCCACGCCGGGGACGGCCGGGAGCTCGTCCTTGAGGCCGGTGGCGACGACCAGGCGGCGGGCCCGGAGCGTGCGACCGCTCTCCAGGGTCACGGTGAAGCCCTCGGCCACCTCGACCACCCGGTCCCGGACCAGGTCGACCCCGTACCGGGCGATCTCCTCGCGGCCGGTCGCCAGGAACTCGGCCGGGGACATGCCGTCCCGGGTCAGATAGCCCTGCATGTGGGCGGAGGGCGCGTTGCGGGGCTCGCCCGCGTCGACGACCAGCGTACGGCGCCTCGCCCGGCCCAGGACCAGCGCCGCGGAGAGGCCGGCCGCGCCGCCACCGATCACGATCACTTCGTATGCGTGGGTGTCAGTCATGCCGCCACGGTCGCTCCGCCGGTGCGGGATTGACAAATGTCTTTGCCGATTCTGCAATACGGACATGAGTACCGAAGAAGTAGAGGGCGTTCTCGCCGACGTGGGTCCCCGGCTGCGCCGGATCCGGAAGGAGCGCGAGGTGACCCTCTCCGCGCTGTCCGAGGTGACCGGCATCTCCGTCAGCACCCTGTCCCGGCTGGAGTCGGGGCTGCGCAAGCCCAGCCTGGAGCTGCTGCTGCCGATCGCGCAGGCGCACCAGGTGCCGCTGGACGAGCTGGTCGGGACGCCGCCGGTGGGGGACCCGCGGGTGCGGGCCACGCCGCTGGTGCGGCACGGGCGCACTTACTGGCCGCTGACCCGGCAGCCGGGCGGCCTCCAGGCGTACAAGGTGCTGGTGCCGCAGCGGAACGAGGAGCCCGAGCTGCGTACCCATGAGGGCTACGAGTGGTTGTACGTGCTGGCGGGGCGGCTGCGGGTCGTCCTCGGTGACCACGATGTGGTGATGAGCGCGGGGGAGGCCGCCGAGTTCGACACACGGGTGCCGCACTGGTTCGGGTCGACGGGGGAGGGGCCGGCGGAGTTCCTCAGTCTGTTCGGGCCGCAGGGGGAGCGGATGCACGTACGCGCCAAGCCGAAGCGGTCGTGACGCACACTACTGTTCCCTGATCGGCAAGCGACCGCTTAGTATGCGACTACCCCAGGTCGTACGACGTAGTCGCGTGGAGGCATCGCATGCAGGCATGGCAAGTGCACGAGAACGGTGAGCCGGGTGAGGTGATGCGGCTCGCGGACGTCGAGACGCCCACGCCCGGCGACGGCCAGGTCCTGCTGAAGGTGCGTGCCGCGAACATCAACTTCCCGGACGTGCTGATGTGCCGCGGCCACTACCAGGTCCGGCCCCCGCTGCCGTTCACGCCGGGCGTGGAGATCTGCGGCGAGACCGAGGACGGACGCCGGGTGCTCGCCAACCCCGCGCTGCCGTACGGCGGTTTCGCCGAGTACGCCGTCGCGGACGCCGCCGCTCTGCTGCCCGCGCCCGAGTCGCTGGACGACGCCGAGGCCGCCGCGCTGCACATCGGCTACCAGACGGGGTGGTTCGGACTGCACCGGCGGGCCCACCTGGAGGCGGGGGAGACGCTGCTCGTCCACGCCGCCGCCGGTGGTGTCGGCAGCGCGGCCGTGCAGCTCGGCAAGGCCGCCGGCGCCCACGTGATCGGTGTCGTCGGCGGGGCCGACAAGGCCGCCGTGGCCCGGGAGCTGGGCTGCGACGTCGTCATCGACCGGCGTGCCGAGGATGTCGTCGCCGCGGTCAAGGAGGCCACCGGCGGGCGGGGCGCCGACGTGATCTACGACCCGGTCGGAGGCGACGCCTACACCCAGTCCACCAAGGTCGTCGCCTTCGAGGGCCGGATCGTGGTCGTCGGCTTCGCGAGCGGGACCATCCCCAGCCCGGGCCTCAACCACGCCCTGGTGAAGAACTACTCGATCCTCGGCCTGCACTGGGGCCTGTACAACACCAAGAACCCCAAGCTGGTCCAGCACTGCCACGAGCAGCTCACCGAACTCGCCGCCCGGGGCGCCATCAAGCCCCTGGTCAGCGAGCGCGTGCCGCTGGCGGAGGCCGCCGCCGCGGTGCAGCGCGTCGGCGACGGGGTGACCACCGGCCGGGTCGCCGTCGTCCCGGCCCTCGGCAAGGGAGCCGCCGCATGATCGACGCAGCCGAACTCAAGCGCCGCACAGCGGAGTTGCTGGCCGCCCATCCGCCCGCCACGACCGACCGCCTGGACTTCCTGCGGGCCCGCTTCGACGCGGGGCTCGCCTGGGTGCACTACCCCGAGGGCCTCGGCGGACTCGGCACCGCACGGTCCCTCCAGGCCGTCGTGGACGCCGAGTTGGAGGCCGCGGGCGCCCCCGACAACGACCCCCGGCGCAACGGCATCGGCCTCGGCATGGCCGCGCCGACCATCCTCAAGTACGGCACGGACGAGCAGAAGCAGCGCTATCTGCGGCCCCTGTGGACCGGCGAGGAAGTCTGGTGCCAGCTGTTCAGCGAGCCCGGCGCCGGCTCCGACCTGGCCGGGCTCGGCACCCGGGCCGTCCGCGAGGGCGACGGCGACTGGGTGGTCAACGGGCAGAAGGTGTGGACGTCCAGCGCACACAACGCCCGCTGGGCCATCCTCATCGCCCGCACCGACCCGGACGTGCCCAAGCACGCGGGTATCACGTACTTCCTGTGCGACATGACCGACCCGGGCGTGGACGTCCGGCCGCTGCGCCAGATCACCGGCGAGGCCGAGTTCAACGAGGTCTTCCTCACCGACGTCCGCATCCCCGACTCGCGTCGCCTCGGGGAGATCGGCGACGGCTGGAAGGTCGCGCAGACCACGCTCAACAACGAGCGCGTCGCCATCGGCGGCATGCGGCTGCCCCGCGAGGGCGGCATGATCGGCCCGGTCTCGAAGACCTGGCGCGAACGCCCAGAACTGCGCACCCACGACCTCCACCAGCGCCTCCTCAAGCTCTGGGTCGAGGCCGAGGTCGCCCGCCTCACCGGCGAACGCCTGCGCCAGCAGCTCGCGCTGGGCCAGCCAGGACCCGAGGGCGCCGGCATGAAGCTCGCCTTCGCCCGCCTCAACCAGGAGATCAGTGGCCTGGAGGTCGAACTCCACGGCGAGGAGGGCCTGTTGTACGACGACTGGACCATGCGCCGGCCCGAGCTGGTGGACTTCGTCGGCCGCGACGCCGGCTACCGCTACCTCCGCTCCAAGGGCAACAGCATCGAGGGCGGGACCAGCGAGGTCCTGCTGAACATCGTCGCCGAGCGCGTCCTGGGCCTGCCGTCCGAGCCGCGCACCGACAAGGACGTCGCATGGAAGGACCTGGCCCGATGAGCGACCTGCTGTACTCCGAGGAGGAAGAGGCGCTCCGGTCCGCCGTACGGGACCTGCTCGCCGACCACTGCGACGCCCCCGGCGTCATCGCCCGCACCGAGTCGGACGCCCCGCACGACCTCGCCGCCTGGAAGGCGCTCACCGACGGCATGGGCCTCGCCGGCCTGCTGGTGCCGGAGGCGCAGGGCGGCCAGGGCGCCACGCATCGCGAAGTCGCCGTGGTGCTGGAGGAGTTGGGGCGCGCGGTGGCTCCCGTCCCGTATCTCACCAGCGCGGTCGTCGCCACCGAGGCCCTGCTGGAGGTCGGGGACGAGACGTTGCTCGCCGAGCTGGCCGCGGGGCGGAGGATCGGCGCCCTCGCCGTCGCCCTGAACGTCGCCGCGGGCGGCGCCTACCAGGTCGTACGGCATGAAGGCGGGTCCCTGCACGGGGAGGTGACCGGTGTCGCGGATGCCGCGGTCGCCGATGTGCTGCTCGTGCCCGCGGACGACGGTGGGCTGTACGCGGTGGACGCCGCCGACGCGACCGTCACCCCGCAGGTGTCCTTCGACCTGACCCGGCCGCTCGCGACCGTGACCCTGGACGGGACGCCCGGCAGGCTCCTCGGCGACGCCGAACCCGCCGTACGCCGCGCGCTGCGGGCCGGTGCCGGGCTGCTCGCCTCCGAGCAACTCGGGGTCGCGGACTGGGTGCTGACGGAGACCGTGCGCTACCTCAAGGAGCGCAAGCAGTTCAACCGTGCCGTCGGCGGGTTCCAGGCGCTCAAGCACCGGCTGGCGCAGGTGTGGCTGGAGGTCGTCAACCTCCGGGCCGCCGCGCGCAACGCCGCCGACGCGCTCAGCACCGGGACGGACGTCGATGTGGCGGTCGCCGTCGCGCAGGCCTACGCGGCGCCCGTCGCGGTGCACGCCGCCGAGGAGGCGCTCCAGCTGCACGCCGGTATCGGCATGACGTGGGAGCACCCGATCCACCTGTACCTCAAGCGGGCCAAGTCCGACTCGATCGCGTACGGAACCGCGGGTGTCCACCGCGAGGCCCTGGCCGAACTCGTGGACCTGCAAGCCCCCTGACGTTCACCGGACAAAGCCCGCCCCACCTGGGGCGGGCTTTTTCGTGCGCCCCGCGCGGGCACGGTGAACACACAGCGGCAGTCCGGCCAACTCCTGTCACGAGCATGCCTATTGACGGCTCCGCGACCGCATACTCGCCCATGTCTCGTACCGCCCCAAAGGGAGGCAGAGCATGGCCCTCACCACCCGTCGCAGAGCCCTCACCACCATCGGCGCCGCCCTCGCGGGCGCGGTCGCCCTGCCCGCCACGCAGGCTTTCGCGGGCGAACAGAAGCACCGGCCGCGGCCGTTGTGGCGCGCCCACGCCCACAACGACTACGAGCACCCGCGGCCGCTCCTCGACGCCCTCGACCACCGCTTCGGCAGCGTCGAGGCCGACATCTTCCTCGTCGGCGACCAGCTGCTCATCGGCCACACCGTGGACGACCTCGACCCGACCCGCACCCTGGAGTCCCTCTACCTCGACCCGCTGGCCCGGATCGTCAAGGCCAACCACGGCTCGGTGTACCGGGGTTGGCGCAGGCCGCTGCAACTGCTCATCGACATCAAGACCGAGGGCTCGTCCACGTACCTGGAGCTGGACCGCCATCTCCAGCGGTACAAGCACCTGTTCACGACCTACGCCCACGGCAGGGTGTTCCCCGGGCCGGTCACCGCCGTCATCTCCGGTGACCGCGCGGCCCGCACGCCCATGGAGGCGCAGACCGTCCGGCGCGCCTTCTACGACGGCCGCCTCACCGACCTCGGCTCCTCGGCGCCCGCCTCCTTCATCTCGCTGATCAGCGACAACTGGACGCTCAACTTCACCTGGCAGGGCGTCGGCGCCTTCCCGGACGCCGAGCGGCAGAAGCTGCACGGCATCGTCGACACCGCCCACGCGCGCGGCCAGCAGGTCCGCTTCTGGGCCACTCCCGACGTGGCCGGACCCGCCCGCGACGCCCTGTGGGGTGAACTCCTCGCCGCCGACGTCGACTACCTCAACACCGACGACCTGGCTGGCCTGGAGGCCTTCCTCGACGCCCGTCGCTAGGCCGGGAAACCACACGTTCGGAGGACAGGTCAGCTGCCCGGACGAACCCTCCGCTACGCCACACTTGCGGCCGAACGCCGTGAACCGGACGGGACGGCGTGGCGGAGGAGGTTGGCGATGGCGATTTCCATCTCAGTGGTGCTGCTGCTCCTGATCCTGGCGGTGATCTTCCTGCGCAACGGCGGGCTGAAGGTCTCCCACGCCCTGGTGTGCGCGCTGCTCGGGTTCTTCCTGGCCGGTACGAGCATCGCGCCCACCATCAGCAGCGGCCTGACGGCCACCGCGGACATCGTCGGCACTCTCAGACCCTGAGGCTCAGTTCGTCGAGAAGACCCCGATGCCGTTCGGGACGGGACGTTCGGCGCCGCCCGTGGGGTGGTTGCGTACCGTCACGGCGGTCGCGCCGGGGTCGCGGGCGACCAGTGTCGACGAGCCGCCGCCGTCCAGGCTGAAGCCGTCCACGGCACCCAAGTCCCGCAGGGTGTCCGCCACTTCGGCGATCGTCAGTCCGGTGCGGTACTCCGGCGCCCCGTCCACCGCGAGCAGCAGCAGGCGTCGGCCGCCGTCCGAGACGCCCACGGCGGTCCGTACGGCCGAGGTCGTGGCGTCCAGGCCGGGCAGCGGCAGCCCGCCCCTCAGGACCGGGTAGCCGCCGACGGCGAAGCGGTACGGGACCCGGCTCGTGGCCGGCACCAGGCGGTGCCGTACCCGTACCGGTTCGCCCACGGACAGCTTGCGCAGCTGCTGTGCGCCCTCCTCCCGGCCGACGAGGACGGTGGTTCCTGCGTCGATGGGGCCGCTGCCCGGGGTGTCGGCCGTCGCCGTGACCCGGCCGTGGCGGATCGTCACCTCGTGGGTGTCCGTGCTGCACGGGGCGGCCCGGTCGGTGTCCGTGCCGCAGGTGGCGCGCAGCCGGGAGATGCTGCCCCAGGCGCTGGTGTAGGCGCCGATCGAACCCACTGGCAGCGCGTACTGGTTGAACCCGCCCAGCGGCAGCTTCCCGCCCCAGCCGCGCACGGTGCCGGTCAGGGTCAGGCCGTCGAGCCGGACCCGCCGGTCGACGCCCATGCCGAGCACGTCCCGCGTCGAGGTGCCGGGCGGCAGCGCGGGCCCGAACCGCTGCCCGTCCGGCACCGCCGCCTTCAGGGCTTGCCCGCTCGCGATCGCCGGTCCCACGCTCGCCCCGGTCGCCTCCACGCCGGGATGCTGGGTCTCGGTGATGTTGAAGAAGTCGCCGTTGACCCCCGCCACCGCGCCCCGGGCGTCGGCGAGTTGGGACACCGGCGCCCGCGCGGCCACCGCCCCCGGATACAGCAGGTCGAGGCGGACCTTCGGATCGCGCAGGTCGGCCCTGATCACATGGATGCGCGTCGGGCCCTTGGCCGCCTGTACGTCGTACTGCCGGTACGTGACACCCGACGCGAGCCGCACGGCCGCGGCCTGCACGGCACCGGCCGGTGCCGCCCCCGTCAGGGCCGCACCGGCCAGCGCGCCGAATGCCACGAGAAACGTCAGTGCCCGTCTGCCCGCCCGGAACCTTGTTCGACGATGCGTCACAGTCCCCCCTGAGGTCCCGTCAACTGTCCCAGGACCCAAGGGGAGCGCACCAGACGGCGAGGGCCGTCCGGGGGGTGACTAGGGGGCGACCAGGTGTGAACGGATCAGGAACCGTACGCCCTCGGGCGCCTCCAGGGAGAAACCGCTTCCGCGGCCCTCGACGACGTCCACGATGAGCCGGGTGTGGCTCCAGGCCGCGTACTGGCTGCGGGACATCCAGAACGTCACCGGCTCCGCGACGCCCTCGACGTCCAGCTCCGCGAGCAGCACGTCCGAGGCGCCGGTGCGGAACTCGCCCTCCGGGTAGCACATCGGGGCGCTGCCGTCGCAGCAGCCGCCGGACTGATGGAACATCAGCGGGCCGTGCGCCTCGCGCAGCCTGCGCAGCAGGTCGGCGGCCGCGGGGGTGAGCTCGACGCGCGGGATCTCCTCATCCATACGACCCAGCGCACCACACGGGAGGTTGCGACAAGGTTGCAGCCCGGAGCAGGGTGGGCCCATGTACTCGACGAGGGTCTCGTGGCGGATGAAGGCACCCCGCGCGGCGGTCTACCGGATGCTCGTGGACGCCGACGCACTCGCGAAGTGGCGGGTGCCGCACGGCATGACCAGCCAGGTGCACGCCTTCGAGGCGCGCGAGGGCGGTGCCTTCCGGATCTCGCTGACCTACGACCTGCCCACCGGTACCGGCAAGTCCGGCTCGCACACCGACACCTACCACGGCCGGTTCCTGAAGCTGGTGCCGGACGAACTGGTCGTCGAGGAGTTCGAGTTCGAGACGGGGGACCCCGCCCTGCGCGGCACGATGACGATGACGACCACGCTCACCGAGGTGGACGGCGGAACGGAAGTCGTTGTCCTGCACGAGGGGATTCCCGACGCCGTGCCCGCCGACCAGAACGAGGAGGGCACCAGGATGGCGCTGGCCAATCTCGCCCGGCTGGTCGAGGACTGAGCCTCACGCGGGCTGCGGCGTCAGGCGTCGGTGGCCCCTGCGGTCGTAGTAGAGGGTCATCGCGAAGCCGAACAGCAGGCCCACGGCCGTGCCGATCGCGATCATCAGCCAGGAGCGGCTCAGACCGGCGTCCCCGCGCGCGTCGAAGTAGAGGATCGCGCGGACGCCGTCGCTGAGCTGGCGCATGGGCTCGAAGTGGGACAGGAAGCGGTAGAAGCCGGGGACCGCCTGGAGCGGGACGGTGGCGCCCGAGGACGGCAGGCCCAGGACGATGAACACGAACATGGAGACCAGTTGGCCGATGCCGCCGAACGCGGCGTTGATGGCCTGCACGCCGATGCCGACGGCCAGCGAGGCGCAGTACGAGTAGATCCACAGCAGCGGCAGATGGGTCGCGTCCATGCCGAGGAGGGTGACGCAGGCCAGCATCACCAGGGACACGGTGATCAGGGTGATGCCCGCGGTCATCGCCATCTTCAGGAGCAGCGTCTGGGTGCGGCTGATCGGCACCGTGGGGAGCCGGGTGTGCCAGGGGCCGATCTCGTTGTCGGCGTAGCCGAGCGAGGTGTCGACGCCGTTGCTGATGACGTTGGCGCCCATGAAGCCGGCCAGCACCAGGAGCAGCGTGTAGTAGAACGCGGTCAGCCCGAGGCCGCTGTGGTCGCCGAGGGGATGGCCCACCTGGGTGGCGACGGTCACGGGGTCGTCGAGCAGCAGCTTGTCCGTGGCGGTGGCCTGCGGGGCGGATCGGACCAGCTCCTTGCCGATGGTCTGCGAGGCCTGGTGCGCCGCCTGGGTGCTGATCTGGCTGGCGAGGGACGAACCGAGGCTGCCCTTGCCGGGGTTGGTGAGCACGGTGATCGTCGGCCGTTCGGCGGCGCCGGTGGTGGTGAGCGCGGCGACCGAGTCCGTGAAGTCGGAGGGGATGACGAGCGCGCCGTACACCTTGCCGGAGTCCAGTTCGTCCTTGGCTTCGGCCCGGCTCAGCTGCCGCCACTCGGCCTTGTCGTTCGACGTGTCCGCGAGGATCGACCGGGTGATCTGCGTGCCGAGGTTCTGCCGCTGGCCGGGCAGCGGCTTGCCGGTGTCGCCGTTGACCAGGGCGATCGGCAGGTCCTTGAGGTCGCCCTGCGGGTTGACGATGCCGCCCATGTAGAGGAGGGACAGGAGCAGGGCGAGCAGTCCGCTCAGTACGGTCGGGACGATCCAGAGCTTGGGGCGCCGCAGCAGGGTGGCGGCACGGGCCTGGGGAGCGGCGGGGGCGGGGGCACGGTCCGGGGGATCGGCCGGGGCGGGGGCCTTGGGGTCTGCGTCGGTCATGGCTCTCCGTCGGGTCGCGGCGACGCGCTTCATGGGGACGCGGTGCCCTCATGAGGACGTGTCCTTCATAGGTACGCGACCACGGCCCCGCCCGCACCCAGACGGCGAGAGGCGGGGGCCGGAATCACCCCCGCCCCCGGCGGCTCACCCGGCCAGGCGCAGCAGCGTCTCCTCGAAGGGCACCGCGTCCGCGCCCGGCCGGTTGTGCGGAAGCCTGGCCAGGAGCATCGCCATGCCGCAGGTGTTGGTGACGGCGGAGAAGACCAGCCCGGCGCCGACCAGCCCGGACAGCCAGTGCGCGGGCGGCCAGGCGAACCCGGCGGCGAAGCCCGCCACGACCAGCGAACCGGCGGTGAGCCGCACCTGCCGGTCCATCGGCCACGGCGTCCGGGCCCCCGCCGGGCGCTCGACCGGGTGGCCGGCCGTGACCCAGGCGCCGGTGCCGCCGTCCAGGGAGAGCGCCTCGATGCCGAGGGCCCGGAGCCGGTCGCAGCCCTGGGCGGAGCGGGCCCCGGAGGCGCACACGATCAGCAGCGGGCCGCGCGCCGCGGCCGCCCGGAGCGCGCTCGCGGCCTCGTCGAGCCGGTCCAGCGGGATGTTGTACGCGCCGGGGACATGGCCGCCGGCGAACTCGCCGGGCGTGCGCACGTCGACGACGGTGAACTCGGCGAGCCGGGCGGGGGCCACGGTGACGGGGGTGGTCATGGAACAGAACCCTTCGATGAGGTGTTGCCCCACACGGGTAGGATACCCGTGGGGGTATAGAGGAGGAGAAAACGTGCAACTCGACATGTCCGCCGAGGAGCTGAAGTCGGCGCTCAACCGGCTGCGCCGCGCTCAGGGCCAGCTGGCCGGAGTCATCCGCATGATCGAGGAGGGGCGGGACTGCGAGGACGTCATCACCCAGCTCGCGGCGGTCTCCCGGGCCCTGGACCGGGCCGGGTTCTCGATCATCGCGACCGGCCTGGAGCAGTGCATGACCAGCGAGGACCCCGAGGTGCGCAACTCCGCGCAGATGCGGTCCCGGCTGGAGAAGCTCTTTCTCTCACTGGCCTGAGTTCACCAGGCCGCTGTGACGGCCATGGCCAACGCGATCGTCAGCAGGACGGCTCCGAAGGCCCGTTGAAGCGCCGCGGGGGACACCTTCGCGGCCAGCCGCCTGCCGTCCCACGCCCCCAGGACGGCGGTCGCCAGGAACGGCATGATCAGCGCCCAGTCCAGCTGGACCGCCGACTGCGCCCGGGCCATCAGCGCCACCAGCGCGTTGGCGACGATGACCAGCAGACTCGTCCCGACCGCCGCGCTCATCGGCACCGCCAGCACTGTCACCAGCGCGGGTACGGCGAGAAAGCCGCCGCCGACCCCGAGGAACCCGGTCACCGCCCCGAGTCCGGCCCCGGCCGCCGCCGCCCGGCCGGTCGACACCGTTCCGGTCCCGTGGGGCGTACGACGACGCAGCATGCGTACGGCGGCCAGGGCGGCCAGCGCCGCGAACATCAGCGTCAGCAGGGCCTCGGGCAGCCGCGCGGCGAGGACGCCGGCCGCGACGGCGGGCAGCAGACCGGCCGCCGCGAACAGCAGCCCGGCCCGCCAGCGCACCGCCCCCGCCCGCGCATGGGCCACCAGGGCGGTGACCGACGTGACGATCACGATGACCAGGCTGCCCGTGGCCGCGGCCGCGGGGCTGAAACCGAGCAGGTAGATCAGTGCCGGGACGGTCAGGATGCTCCCGCCCGCGCCCAGTGCGCCCAGCGCGAGACCGACCAGGCCGCCTGCTATCAGGGCCAGGACGAGGGCCGTCATATGACGGCCCCGTGGGCGCCCTCGACGGGGAGGCCCTGTGCGGCCCAGTCCCGCATACCGCCGATCACGTCGACCGCCGCTACACCGCGTGCGGCGAGCAGGGCCGCGGCCTGCCGGGAACGGTTGCCCGAGCGACAGATCAGCACCAGCGGGCCGGTGCCTGGGAGGTCCGCGGTCGCGATCCGGGAGAGGGGGACATGGTGGGCGCCGGGCGCGTGACCGGCCCTGAACTCGTCCGGCTCGCGGACGTCGACCAGGACGGCCCCGGCGTCGCGGAGCAGACGCTGCGCCTCGGTGGCGGTGACACGTGGGGTGCCGTGGGAGTCGTACATCATGCGTGTTTCCCGATCCCGCGCGTCAGCCGTTGGTACAGAGCGTGAGGCCGGCCTCGCCCGCCGCCGCGTAGCCGTCGTCCACGGCCACCACCTCGCGGCCGGCCGCGTCGAGCACGGACGCGGCGATGGCGGCGCGCATGCCGCCCGCGCAGTGCACCCACACCGTGCCCGCGGGCACCTCGTCCAGACGGTGGTGGAGCTGGTGGACAGGGAGGTGGACGCTGCCCTCGATCCAGCCGCCCGCGCGTTCGCCGTCCCGGCGCACGTCGACGACCACCACGTCCTCGCCGCGCTCACGGGCGGCGGCCAGGTCGGCGAACGTGGCCCGGCGGAAGGAGGCGGGTGCGGTCCCGTCGGCGATCCAGTCGGCGGGGGTGCCGACGGACGCGGCGGCCGGGCGGTCGATGCCCACCCGGGTCAGTTCCCGCTGGGCGCGGGCCAGGTCCTCGGCGCTCTCCGCGAGCAGCGTCACCGGCTTGCCCCACGGGATCATCCAGGCGAGATACGTGGCCAGCTGCCCGTCGACCTCGAAGTTGAACGCCCCGGCGACATGCCCGGCGGCGAAGGCGACCCGGCCGCGCAGGTCCACGACCCACTCGCCGGCCGCGAGCCGCCGGGCGATCTCCTCGGCGTCGGCGCGGCGCGGCGGCGTCAGGTCCACGGGAGCGGGGCCGCCGGTGTTGGCCGGGCCCATGTGGGCGTAGTAGGCGGGTATGTCGTCGAGCCCGGCCAGCAGCTCCTTGACGAAGGTGTCCACGTCCTGGAGGAGCCCCGGGTTGGAGGCCTTCTCGCCGCCGATCGTGCCGTCCTCGCCGCCCGCGGCGGAGGAGGAGCAGAAGCTGCCGAAGCCGTGCGTGGGCAGGACGGGGACCTCGTCGGCCAGTTCTGCGGCGAGCCGGTGCACGGAGGCGTGCTGGGCCCGGGCCAGCCGCTCGGTCAGCCGGGGTTCGACCAGGTCGGGCCGGCCCACACTGCCGATCAGCAGCGAACCGCCGGTGAACGCGGCCACCGCGTGCCCCGCCTCCTGGAGGACGTACGAGGTGTGGTGCGGGGTGTGTCCGGGCGTGGCCACCGCCCGCAGCGTCAGGTCCTCGTCCACCGGTTCCAGGTCCCCGTGGGCGACCGGGACGCGGGTGTACGCCACCTCGGCGCCGGCCGGCACCAGGTAGCGGGCGCCGGTCAGGCGGGCCAGCTCCAGGCCGCCGGTGACGTAGTCGTTGTGCACATGGGTCTCGGCGACGGCCACGATCCGCACCCCGCGCTGTGCCGCCCGGGCGAGGACGCGGTCGATGTCGCGGGGCGGGTCCACGGCCACCGCGGTCCGGGCGCCGCCCGCCAGATAGCTGCGGTTGCCCAGCCCTTCGGTCTCCAGGGTGTCGACAAAGAACACGGGACTTCTCCTTCGCGGGACTCGTGGAAATTACCCCCGGGGGTATCTGTCCTCCAAAGTAACAGATACCCCGGGGGGTATAAATCGCGTCATCCGGAGGGAGCGCGGGGAAGGGGCTGGGCCGCCGGGCGAACTCCGTCTGCCCGCACAGAAGTTGATGTGTGAAACTGTCGTCAGTCGATCACACATGTCGATCATCAAGGGGAGTGCAACGTGACGCAGGACGGCATCGTCGGGGAGATCGACACCAGCAGGCCGCACCCCGCCCGGATCTACGACTATCTGCTGGGCGGCAAGGACCACTACGAGGTGGACGAGGAGGCGGGCGAGCGGCTCGTCTCCGTCGCGCCCGAGGCGCGGGTCAGTGTGCGGGCCAACCGGGACTTCCTCCGGCGGGCCGTGCGGTACGTCGTCGGCGAGGGCGTCCGGCAGATCCTCGACATCGGCACCGGGCTGCCCACCTCGCCGAACGTGCACGAGATCGCCCACGAGGCGGCGACCGACGTGCGCGTGGCCTACGTCGACAACGATCCGATCGTGAAGCGGCACGCCGACGCGCTGCTCAGCCGCACGGGCGAGACGAGCATCGTCCTCGCCGACCTGCGCGATCCGCGGAGCGTCGTGGACCATCCCGAGGTGCGGCGGATCATCGACTTCGACGAGCCGGTCGCCCTGCTGCTCGTCGCGATCCTGCACTTCGTGACCGACGCGGAGAAGCCGGCGGAGATCGTCTCCACCCTGCGCGACGCCCTCCCGGACGGCAGCTTCCTCGTCCTCTCGCACGCCACCGGGGACCTCTTCGAACGCAGCGACGCGCAGGCCGTCTACAACAACGCGACGGCCAGCATGAACCTGCGCGGCCACGCCGAGGTCGAGCGCTTCTTCGACGGGTTCGACCTCGTCGACCCCGGACTCACCCAGGTCCCGTTCTGGCGCCCCGACGGGCCGCTGCCGGAGAACGCCGCCTCGATCGGCTTCTACGGGGGAGTCGGCCGGAAGTAGAAACGCGAAGTGCGCCGGACCCGTGCGGAGGTCCGGCGCACTTCTGTCTCACGGGGTTACTCCGCAAGCTCCTTGCGGATGCGGTCCAGCATGAACGCCGAGGACTCGCGGGCGCGTTCCTCCCAGGCGAAGACGCAGGCCGTGGCGACGCCGTCGAAGTCCAGCTCGCGCAGCGTGCCGAAGAAGGCGTCCCAGTCCACCTCGCCCTGGCCGATGTCCAGGTGCTGGTGGATGCGGGCGGTGGTGCCGGGCGGGTTGAGGATGTAGCGCAGCCCGGAGGAACCCTTGTGGTTGAAGGAGTCCGCGATGTGCACGTGCTGGAGCTTGTCACCGGCGTAGCGCATCATCGCCGCGATGTCCGCCGCCGGGTCGGCGCCCGAGAGGTGGAAGGAGTGCGGGGCGCAGTAGAGGTAGTTCACCCACGGCTTGTTGATCGCGCGGACGAGGTCGACGGCGGGGGTGTTCTCCTCGCAGAAGTCGTCCGGGTGGGCCTCCAGGTTCAGCGCGATGCCCTCCCGCTCGAACACCGGCAGCAGCTCTTCCAGCGAGCGCCAGAACGCGGCCTCGCTCTCGGCGGCCCGCTCGGGACGGCCGTTGAACTCGCTGTTCATCAGCGGACATTCGAGGTCCGAGGTGATCTCGATCATCCGCTTCCAGTAGCGGACGGCCGCCTGCCGCTCGGTCTCGTCCGGCGACGACCACTTGTACAGCGGGAGTACGGAGGACAGCTTGACGCCGTGCGTGCGCAGGGCGTTCTTCAGCTCCGCGATCCGCTCGTCGTCCGCCCGCGGATGCAGGAAGAACGGCATGAAGTCGTCGCGGGGCGACAACTCGATGTACTCGTAGCCGAGTTCGGCCACCGTGCGCACCATCGCGTCGATCGGCAGGGCGCGGAACATGTACGGGTCGAGGGCGATCTTCACGCGGCACCTCCGTAGAAGGCGGGACGGGGCTTGAGGTCGGTGGCGACGACACGGCCCGACTCCAAGGCCTCGACCGTCGCGGCGGTGATGACGGTGGCTGCGTAACCGTCCCAGGCGGACGGCCCGGTGGGCTCCTCGCCCGCGGCGATCCCGGTGATCCACTCCCGGAACTCGGTGTCGAAGGCGTCCCGGAACCGGCCCACCCAGTCGGTCAGCACCTCGGTGCTGTGCGCGGCGGCGGTACGGACCCCGACGGCGGCCGGGTCGGGCAGCCGGACCAGGCCCTCCTCGCCGACGGCCTCGCACTGGATGTCGTAGCCGTACTGGCAGTTGACGAAGACCTCCAGATCGATGCGGACGCCCTTCGCCGTCTCGAACAGCATGATCTGCGGGTCCTTGAGGTGCGCGAACCGCTTGCTGGTGGCGCGCGGGGTCAGTACCTGAGTGGAGACGATCTCGTCGTCGAGGAGCCAGCGCAGGACGTCGACCTCGTGAACGGCCGTGTCCAGGGCGGCCATCGAGGAGGTGTAGGACTCCGGGACGGTCGGGTTGCGGTGCGCGCAGTGCACGATCAGCGGCTCGCCGATTCGGCCCGAGTCGATGACCTGCTTCAGCTGCCGGTAGCCCACGTCGTAGCGGCGCATGAAGCCGACCTGGACCAGGCGGCGGCCGTGCGCCTGCTCGGACTCGATGATCTTCAGGCAGTCCTCGGCGGTGGTGGCGAGGGGCTTCTCGCAGAACACCGGCTTCCCGGCGGCTATCGCGTTCAGCACGTGCTCGGCGTGGGTCGGGCCCCAGGAGGTGACGAGGACGGCGTCCACGTCGTCGGCCGCGACGACGGCCGCGCCGTCGGGCAGGACACGGGCGCCGACCGGGGCCGCCGCCTCGGCCGCGCGGGCGGCGTCGATGTCGGTGACGGCGGTGACCCGGGCGCCGGTGACGGTGTCGGTCAGCCGCTTGATGTGCTCGGTGCCGATCCAGCCGGCGCCGATGACACCTACACGTACAGTCATGGTCATTCCTTGAGGGGGTTCAGGAGAAGCGCGCCCGGAGTTCGGCTTCGAGGGTTTCGAGGGTGCGGCCCTTGGTCTCGGGGACGTAGAGCTTCACGAAGGTGAGCGAGAAGATCCCCGCCGCGACGAACAGGAAGAAGGTGTTGGAGATCCCGATCGCGTCGACCAGCGACGGGAAGACCAGCCCGATCACGAAGTTGGTCAGCCACAGCACGACGGCCGCCACCCCCATGCCGAAGCCGCGCATCCGCATCGGGAAGATCTCCGACAGCATCAGCCAGGTCACCGGCGAGATCGCGCCCTGCTGGAAGGCGAGGAACGTGACCGTCATGGCGAGCACGGCATAGGCCCGCGGATCGCCGGAGGGCAGCACCAGCGAGAAGACGCCGATGAGCAACAGGGCGCTGGTGGTGCCGATCTGACCGGTCATCAGCATCGGACGCCGGGCGACTCGCCCCAGCAGCCATATGCCGACGAAGGTGGCCACCACCGAGATGACGCCGTTGGCGATGTTCGCCGTGAGCGCGGTGTCGGAGGCGAAGCCCGCGTCCTCCAGGATCTGGGTGCCGTAGTACATGATCGTGTTGACGCCGGTGATCTGCTGCACGATCGCGATGCCGAAGCCGACGAACATCAACTTCCGTACCCACGGCACGGACTTCATGTCCTGCCAGCCGCCCAGCTTCTCCTGCTCGTCCTTGACGGCGAGCGCGGAGACCTCGCTCAGCTCGGCCTCGGCCCGCTGCCGTGACCGGACCTGCCTGAGCACCTCCAGCGCCTCGGAGAACCGGCTCTGCGAGGCGAGCCAGCGCGGGCTCTCCGGCATGACCAGCATGCCGAACCACAGGACCACGGCGGGAATCGTGGCGATGACGAGCATCCAGCGCCACACGCCACCGGACTCGCCGCCCACCTGCGCGATGATCGCGTTCGAGGTGAACGCCAGCAACTGCCCGCTGACGATCATGAGTTCGTTACGGGTGACCAGCGCACCGCGCCGTTCGGCGGGCGAGATCTCCGCGAGGTACACCGGCACGGTCACCGACGCACCGCCGACCGCGAGGCCGAGCACGAACCGGGCCACGACCATCACGGCCGTCGTCGGCGCGAGGGTGCAGGCGAGCGCGCCGACGAAGAACAGCACGGCGAGGGTGAGGATCGTACGGCGGCGGCCCCGCGCGTCCGACAACCGGCCGCCGGCCACGGCCCCGAGCGCCGCGCCGAGCAGCAGCGAGCTGGTGACCATGCCCTCGGTTACCGGGGTCAGGCCGAGGTCGTCGGTCATGTACGGCAGGGCGCCGTTGATCACGCCGGTGTCGTAGCCGAAGAGTAGACCGCCGAAGGTGGCGACGATCGTGATGACCCGCAGCCGCCGCGCGACGGCCGGCGGGGTGTCCTGCGTCAGGGCGGGGGCCTGGGTGGCGTCGTCCCGGACAACCATGGCCGCCTCCTTAACGGTCGAGGGCCGGGCGTCGGGTACCCGTCAGCCCGCAGCCGGCCAGATGCTCACGCGTGCTCACCGCGATCGGCAGCGGCACCTCGGGCGCGCACGGGTACAGGTCCTGCTCGACGATCACGAACAACTCGGCGTCCAGCTCGGCCAGTTCGGCGATGACGTCGGCCGGGTTCGGCACCCCGGCGGGCGGCGACACACAGACGCCGCGCTTGACCGCCTCGCCGAAACCGAGGTCCTCGGCGGCGACCTGGGCGAGGATCTCCGGGTCCATCTGCTTGATGTGGACGTACCCGACGCGCTCGCCGAAGCGGCGGATCAGGTCGACGTTGTCGCCACCGCCGTAGGCCACATGGCCCGTGTCCAGACACAGGTTGGTGTACCGGCCGTCTGACTCGTTCAGCAGCCGCTCGATCTCCGGCTGCGTCTGGATGTGGCTGTCCGCGTGCGGATGGACGACCAGCCGTACGTCGTACTCGTCCACCAGCAGCCTGCCCAGCCGGTCGGCGGCCTTGCCGAAGCCCGCCCACTGCTCGGCGGTGAGTACCGGCGACTCGGTGAACGCGCCGGTCTTCTCGTCCCGGTACATGGGCGGAATGAGCACCAGGTGGTGCGCCCCGGCCGCCTGCGTCAGCGTGGCGACCTGGCGGACGTGGGCGAGCATGTCGTCCCAGGCCTCGGGCCGGTGCAGCGCGCCGAAGGCGGTGCCGCCGGAGACCTTGAGGCCACGGACGTCGAGCTCCTCCTTCAACCGCTGCGGGTCGGTGGGGAGATAGCCGTAGGGACCGAGCTCGAACCACTCGTACCCGGCCTGCTCCAACTCGTCGAGGAAGCGGGTGTACGGGACCTGGTGCTCGTCCTCGGGGAACCAGATGCCCCAGGAGTCGGGGGCCGAGCCGAGGCAGAGGTTGCCGACGGTGGTGCGGAGCGGGGATGGCGCCGTTGCCATGGTCTGTCCTTAGGGGAGAGGTCAGCTGGAGGTGGGGAAGGTGAAGCCGGCGGCGACCTGCTGGGCGGGCTGGGGCCAGCGGGTGGTGACGACCTTGGGGCGGGTGTAGAAGCGGATGCCCTCGGGGCCGTGGATGGGGTGGTCGCCGATGAGGGAGTCCTTCCAGCCGCCGAAGGAGTAGTACGACATCGGGACCGGGACCGGGACGTTGATGCCGATCATGCCGACCTTGATGCGGCGCTGGAACCGGCGGGCGGCCTCGCCGGAGCCGGTGAACAGGGCGGTGCCGTTGCCGTAGGGGTTGGCGTTGACGAGGTCGATCGCCTCGTCGAGGGAGTCGACGCGGACGATCGCGAGAACCGGGCCGAACAGCTCCTCCTTGTACGCCTCCATCCCGGTGGTGACGTGGTCCAGGAGGGAGGGGCCGGTGAAGAAGCCGTCCTCGTGGCCCTCGACCTTGAGGCCACGGCCGTCGACGACGACGGTGGCGCCCTGCGTCTGGGCGACGCCGACCGCGTTCTCGACGCGTTCCTGGGCGGCCTTGGTGACCAGGGGGCCCATCTCGGTACCGGGCTGGTCGCCGGGGCCGACCTTCACCTCGTTCGCCTTGCGCTCGAGGATGCCGACGAGCGCGTCCGCCGCCTCGCCCACCGCGACCGCGACGGAGACGGCCATGCAACGTTCGCCCGCGGAGCCGTAGGCGCCGGCGGTGATGTGGTTGGCGGCGAACTCCAGGTCCGCGTCGGGCAGGACGACGGCGTGGTTCTTGGCGCCGCCGAGAGCCTGGACGCGCTTGCCGTGCGAAGTGGCCTGCTCGTGCACGTACTTGGCGATCGGCGTGGAGCCGACGAAGGAGACGGCCTCGATGCCGGGGTGGGTCAGGATCGCGTCGACCGCGTCCTTGCCGCCGTGGACGACGTTGAAGACGCCGTCCGGCAGGCCGGCCTTCTGGTAGAGGGCGGCGACGAAGTTGGCGGCCGAAGGATCGCGCTCGGACGGCTTGAGGATGAAGGTGTTGCCGGTCGCGATGGCGATGGGGTGCATCCAAAGGGGCACCATGGCCGGGAAGTTGAAGGGCGTGATGCCGGCGACGACCCCGAGCGGCTGGCGGAAGTCGTGCACGTCCACGCCACGCGAGACCTGGTCGGAGAAGGAGCCCTTCAGCACGTCGCCGAGACCGCAGGCGAACTCCACGACCTCTCGGCCACGGACGATCTCGCCGCGGGCGTCGTCGACGGTCTTGCCGTGCTCGGCGGAGATGATCCGGCCCAGCTCCTCCTCGTGCTCGACGAGGAGTTGACGGAAGGTGAACATGACCTGGGTGCGCTGGCTGAGGGACGACTCCGACCAGGTCTCGAAGGCCTTGGCGGCGGCCTGGACGGCGGCGTCCACCTCGGCGCCGCCGCCGAGGACGACCCGCGCCTGCTCCTGGCCGGTGGCCGGGTTGAACACGGCCTGGGTGGTCTCGCCGGTGGCGGGGGAGCCGTTGATCCAGTGGGGGATGGTGTTCACGGAAGCGGTGTCCTTACAGGTAGTGGCGTTGCGCTTGCTTGTGGGCGGCGTAGGTCTCGTAGGCGCGCTGGGTGGACTCCAGGGCGGAGACCTCGCTGACGGGGACGTCCCACCAGCCGTGGCCGGGCGGGTTGGGGCCGTAGAGATCGGTCTCGACATGCACGACGGTCGTTTTCGTCGATGCCTTGGCCTTCTCCATCGCCGCGCGGAACTCCTCGACGCCGGCGGCGTGCAGGACGTCCGCGCCCAGGCTCGATGCGTTGGCGGCGAGGTCGACGGGGAGCACGTCGCCGTCGAGCTGGCCCGAATCGTCGTTGCGGTAGCGGTATTTGGTGCCGAAGCGCTGTGAGCCGAGGGACTCCGAGAGCGCGCCGATGGACGCGAAGCCGTGGTTCTGGACCAGGACGATGATGACCTTCAGGCCCTCGGAGACCATGGTGACGATCTCCTGAGCCATCATCAGATACGAGCCGTCACCGACGAGTACGACGACCTCACGGGACGGGTCGGCCATCTTCGCGCCGACCCCGGCGGCGACCTCGTATCCCATGCAGGAGTAGGCGTATTCGACGTGGTACGCCTTCGGGTCCCGGGCCCGCCACAGCTGCTGGAGGTCACCGGGCATGGAACCGGCCGCGTTGATGACCACGGCACGGTCGTCGAGGACGTCGTTGAGGGCACCGAGGATCTCGGTCTGCGCCGGGAGCGGGCCGTGGCCTACGGTGAAGCACTTGTCCTCGATCTCCCTTGTACGGGCGATGAGTTGGCCGGTGTGAGCCCGGTAGGCCGGTTCCACCTCCCAGTCGGTGAGTGCGTCGGCCAGCGCTTCGATGCCGAGGCGGGCGTCGGCGACCAGCGGCTCCGCCGAGTGCTTGACGGCGTCCAGGCGGGCCACGTTGAGGTTGACGAACGTGACGTCGGGGTTGGCGAAGACGGTGTGGCTGGCGGTGGTGAAGTCGGAGTACCGGGTGCCGATCCCTAGAACGACATCGGCCTCGCGCGCCAGCTCGTTGGCGGCGTAGGCGCCGGTGGAGCCGATGCCGCCCACGGCACAGGGGTGGTCCCACGGGACCGCGCCCTTGCCCGCGTGGGTGTCGGCGACCGGGATGCCGGTGGCCTCGGCGAAGGCGCGCAGCGCGGTCTCGGCACCGGAGTACACCGTCCCGCCGCCCGCGACGATCAGGGGCTTCCTGGCGTTCCTCAGCAGGGCCGCGGCCCTGTGCACTGCCTGGGGCTCCGGCACCGGGCGGCCGACATGCCACACCCGGCGTCGGAAGAAGGAGACCGGCCAGTCGTACGCCTCGGCCTGCACGTCCTGGGGGAGTGCGAGGGTGACCGCGCCGGTCTCCACCGGGTCGGTCAGCACCCGCATCGCGGCCAGCGCGGCCGGGATGAGCTGCTCGGGGCGCTGGATGCGGTCGAAGTACTTCGACACCGCGCGGAAGGCGTCGTTGACCGTGACGTCCCCGCCCCGGGTGTCCTCCAGCTGCTGGAGCACCGGGTCGGCGGCGCGGGTGGCGAACATGTCGGAGGGCAGCAGGAGGACCGGGATGCGGTTGGTGGTGGCCAGCGCCGCGCCGGTGATCATGTTCGTCGAACCCGGCCCGGTGGACGCCGTGCAGGCGAAGGTCGCCAGCCGGTCGCGCATCTTGGCGTAGGCCACCGAGGCGTGCACCATGCCCTGCTCGTTGCGAGCCAAGTAATAGGGCAGATCGGCCTCTTGAGTGATCGCGGCCTGGAGCAGGGCCTGCCCGATGCCGGCGACATTGCCGTGCCCGAAGATGCCCCAGACGCCGGGGATCAGGCGCTGTTCCTGGCCGTCGCGCTCGCTGTACTGGCCGGCCAGGAAGCGGACCAGGGCCTGGGCGGTGGTCAGGCGGACGGTGTTCATGAGTTCTCTCCGAAGGGCAGGCGGTCGTCGACGTCCTGCGTGTCCCAGGTGGCGCGGACCCAGCCGTGGGCGGGGTCGTCGCAGATCAGCCAGGCGCGGTCCTGACCCGGACCGGCCATGACGTTGAGGTAGTAGAGGTCGTAGCCGGGGGCGGCGATCGAGGGGCCGTGCCAGCCGTGCGGGATCAGCACCGCGTCGCCGGAGCGGACCTCGGCGAGGACGTCGATGGGCCGGTCCTCGGTGCCGTAGACCCGCTGGTAGCCGAAGCCGTTTTCGCCGCCGGCGACCTGGAACCAGTAGATCTCCTCCAGTTCGGACTCCTCGCCCGGCCGGGCCTGGTCGTGCTTGTGCGGTGGGTACGACGACCAGTTGCCGCCCGGCGTGAGCACCTCGCAGACCAACAGCTGCTCGGCGTCGAAGGTCCCTGGCAGGCAGTAGTTGTTGACCTGACGGGAACACGCACCCGCGCCGCGTAGTTCGACGGGTACGTCCTCCTTGCGCCCGTACCGAGCCGAGTGACCTCCCAGCTCGGTACGGGCGGAGGGCAGCGCGAACGTCCCGCCGTCCGCACTGCTGATCAGGGCCTCCGACCCGCCCGGCAGATAGGCGAAGTCGGTGACCGAGGCGAACACGTCTGCCCTGCCTTCGAGTTCGAAGGTCCTGCCCTCCGTGGTGACGGTGCAGGAACCCGTCAGCGGCAGGACCAGGAACTCGGAGTCATGCGTGGACAGGGCGTGCGCCTCGCCGGGCCGCAGGGTCAGGATCCTGAGCCCGGAGTATCCCCAGCCCGCCGACTCTGGAGTGACCACGAGGTCGTAGTCGGCGTCGGCCGAAGTGCCCTTCGGCCAGTGGTACTTGGACGTCACAGCAGGCTCACCGCCTTGTCGACCGCACCGGCGACGTCGCCGCCCGCGGGGTAGAGCAGGGAGCGGCCGACGACCAGGCCCTGCGCGGTGGGCTGCTTGAGCGCCTTGCCCCAGGAGGCGAAGGCCGCCTCGGCGTCCTTGACCTCGCCGCCCAGCAGCAGGGCGGGCAGGGTGGAGGAGGCCAGGACGCGCTCCATGTCCTGGACCACCGGCAGCTTCAGCCAGGTGTAGGCGGTGCGGCGGCCCAGTCCGGAGGCGATGGTGACCGACTTGACGACGGCGTCGGTGGACAGGTCGTTGCGGATCCGCCCGTTCTCCCAGACCGACACGAACGGCTCGACCATGGCGATGAGTTGACGGTCGTTGAGCTCGTTGACCGCCTTCGCCGTGTCCATCAGCGCGGACGGCGTCGCGGGGTCCTGGAGGGCGATCCGCGTCAGTGTCTTGCCACCGTCGAAGCCCATCTCGGCGATCGTCTGTGCGTCGTATCCGGTGAACCGGTCGTCGATCTCGAAGGACGAACCGGCGAGCCCGCCGCGGTTCATGGAGCCGAAGACGGTCTTGCCGTCCAGCACCCCGAGCAGCAGCAGGTCTTCGAGGATGTCGGCGGTGCCCAACACACCCGTCACCCCGGGCCGCTCCAACGCGACGCACAGCCGGTCCAGCAGTTCGGCGCGGTCGGCCATGGCGTTGGGGTCGCCGCCCACCCCGTTGGCGCCGCGGGCCGGATGGTCGGCGGCGATGATCATCGCCTTGCCGTGCTCGCCGAGCAGCGAGGTGGCCTTCACACGCCGGGCGGCGGCGGCCGCGATGGCGCCGGGGTCGCCCACCCGGGCGGTCACGATCCGGCTCAGCTTCTCAGACAGCACTGGGCACCTCGTCGAGCTTGGCGTTGACTTCGGACTCGGTCGGCATCGCATCGGAGCAGGACAGCCGGCCGGCGACGATCGCGCCGGCGGCGTTGGCGAAGGACACCGTCCGCCGTACGTCCCACCCGGACAGCAGCCCGTGGCACAGGGCGCCGCCGAAGGCGTCGCCGGCGCCGAGGCCGTTGACGACGTCCACGGGAACGGGCGGGATCTCGGCGGTCGAGCCGTCCTGGTCCATCGCCAGGACGCCCTTCGGACCCTGCTTGACCACCGCCAGCTGCACACCGGCGGCCAGCAGCGCCTCGGCGGCGGCGTACGGCTCCCGCTCACCGGTTGCGACCTCGCACTCGTCGAGGTTGCCGACGGCGACCGTCGTGTGGTGCAGGGCTTCGGCGTAGTACGTACGGGCCTCGGCGGGATCAGCCCAGAACATCGGCCGCCAGTCCAGGTCGAAGACGGTCGTGCCCGCCTTCGCCCGGTGCGCGAGCGCGGCCAGGGTCGCCGAGCGGCTGGGCTCCTCGCTCAGGCCGGTGCCGGTCATCCAGAACACGGCGGCGTCCCGCACCGCGTCCAGGTCCAGCTCCTCCGGCCGGATGTCCAGGTCGGGGGCCTTGGGGAGGCGGTAGAAGTACAGCGGGAAGTCGTCCGGCGGGAAGATCTCGCAGAACGTCACCGGCGTCGGTGCGATGTCCGACGTACCGATGAAGGAGCCGTCCACGCCGTAGCCCTCCAGCGCCGAGCGCACGAAGTCCCCGAACGGGTCCCGGCCCGTCTTCGTGATCACGGCGGCGGTACGGCCGTACCGGGCCGCGGCCACCGCCACGTTCGTCGGGCTGCCGCCCAGGTACTTGCCGAACGAGGTGACATCGGCCAGCCCGATTCCCGTCTGGAGCGGATACACGTCCACCCCCATGCGGCCCATGGTCAGCACTTCGAACGGCATCACACTGGTTTCCTTTCACTGTCGCGCTCTACTAGCGCGCTCTAGTGCGAGTACGATGACCCCTGTCCAAATGTCCTGTCAATAGCTTGTTGCAGGGAGATTTCCCGGGAGCCAGCTAGGCTGGGCGCCGTCGGAGGGTGGGTTCACAGGTGGATGCATCGGGCAAGCAGCGGCCCACGATGGCGGACGTCGCCGAGAAGGCGGGCGTCTCCCGGGCGCTCGTCTCGATCGTGTTCCGCAACCAGCCGGGGGCGAGCGAGGAGACCCGGCAGCGGGTGCTGAGGGTCGCGGACGAGATCGGCTACCGGCCCGACAACGCGGCCCGGCTGCTCGCGCGCGGGCGCAGCCGCACCATCGGCGTGATGTTCACCGTCCACCAGACCTTCCACACGGACCTCATCGAGGGGATCTACCCGGAGGCGGAGCGGCTCGGCTACGACGTGCTGCTCTCCGCCGCCGCCGAGGGGCGCAGCGAGGCCAAGGCCGTGGAGGCGCTGCTCGCGCACCGCTGCGAGGCGCTGATCCTGCTGGGCTCGGACGCCGAGGCCGCCTATCTCGACGAGCTGGGGCGGCGGGCGGTGACCGTCTCGGTCAGCCGCCGTGTCCCGCAGGCCCGGGTGGACTTCGTGCACTCCGCCGAGGGCAAGGGTGTACGGCTGGCCATGGACCACCTCGTCGAGCTCGGGCACCGCCGCATCGTGCACATCGACGGCGGCCGGGGGCCGGGGTCGGCCGAGCGGCGGCGCGCCTACCGGGCGGCGATGCGGCGCCACGGGCTGGAGTCCGAGGCACGGGTGATCCCCGGCGAGCACACGGAGGAGTCGGGCATCGAGACGGGGCGGCTGCTGCTGGCCGAGCGGGACCAGGGGCTGCCGCTGCCCACGGCGGTCCTCGCCGGCAACGACCGTTGCGCGATGGGCGTGTTGATGGCGATGACGCGCGGCGGCGTCGAGGTACCGCGCGACCTGTCCGTCGTCGGCTACGACGACAGCCACCTCTCCCACCTGATGCCGATCGGGCTGACGACGGTCCGCCAGGACGCGCGGCTGATGGCGGAGTACGCGGTGCGGTTCGCGGTGGAACGCCTGGAGAAGCCCGAACTGGAGCCGCGCGAGGCTGTGTTGGACTCCAAGCTGGTGGTGCGGGGTACCAGCGGACCGGCCCCGGAGGCCGCGCGCTGAGCGCGGCAGACCCGCCGCCTCTTTCTTCACGGGACTCGCACACGGCCCGCCCATTGCTTTAGGTTTCAAGTGTTACCGTCGCGCTCATTCCCCCCACCAGGCACAGGAGTTCCGTTGTGCAAGACGGCAACGTAGTGGTGATCGGCGGCGGTTACGCGGGCGTCCGCCTCGCCAAGCGACTGGACACGACGGCACGGGTCACGCTCGTCGACCGCAAAGAGGTCTTCTTCCACCGCATCGCCTCGCTACGGGCCGGCGTGCGCCCCGAGTGGACGGTGACCCCCTTCATCCCGTACGACCGTCTGCTCACCCACGGCCGGGTGGTCACCGGCAAGGCGGTCCGCATCGACAGCGACGGGCGCGAGGTGCACCTGGCCACGGGCGAACGCCTGCCGTACGACGTGCTGGTGATCGCCACCGGAGCGGACTACCCCGAGCCCGCGCGCTTCGCCGGTACCACCGCCGAGGAGGCCGCCAAGTCGTTCGGCGAGCATCAGCGGAAGGTCGCCACGGCCCAGCACCTCCTCGTCGTCGGCGGCGGACCCTCGGGCGTCGAACTCGCCGCCGAGATCCGCCTGGCCCGCCCCGACGCCAGGGTCACCCTCGCCCACTCCGGCCCCGAGCTGCTGCACTCCACGGGCAGCGCCCGCGCCGGTCAGAAGGCCCGGGCCTGGCTGGAGGCGCACGACGTGGAGGTGCGGCTCGACTCCTTCATGTCCCCCGGCAACGACTTCGGCACCTACCGCGACGCCCACGGCACCATCGTCGAAGCGGACGCCTCCTTCTGGGCGACCGGCACCACGCCCAACACGCTCTGGCTGAGGCTGGCCGGACACGGCGCCTGGCTGAACGGGTCGGGGCACGTCAAGGTCGACGCCATGCTCCAGGTCGAGGGACACCCCGACGTGTTCGCGGTCGGCGACGTGAACGACGTCGGCGAACTCAAGGTCACCCCGGCCGCCCTCGCCCAGGCCGAGGTGGCCGCCCACAACATCCGCTCCTATCTGCGGAGTTCGGGCAGGCACAGCAAGAACCCGCGGTCCTACCGGGCGGTGCGCCGCACCCCGCTCATCGTGCCCTTCGGCGCGGCCGACGGCTTGACGTTGCTGCCCGTGCCGGGCGGCGAGAACGCGGTCCTCGGCGGCCGCACGACCACACTGGCCAAGGCGAAGACCCTCATGACCCCCTACATGAGGCGGCAGTTGGGGTACACGGCCGCGTGACGGCAGGCGGCCGCAAGGGCTACGCGGCCGCGTAACTGCGGGCGGCAATCGGGCTATCCGGCGGCGTGACTCCCGGGTAGCGCCACCGGCGCCTCCGTCCGTTCGGCGATGTCCTCGGCGGTGACGCCCGGCGCGCACTCCACGAGGACGAGGCCGGTGGGCGTGACGTCGAGGACGCCCAGGTCGGTGATGATCCGCTGCACACAGCGCTCGCCGGTGAGCGGCAGCGTGCAGTCCTTGACGATCTTCGGGGTGCCGTCCTTGGCGGTGTGCTCCATGAGGACGACGACGCGGCGGGCGCCGTGGACCAGGTCCATCGCGCCGCCCATGCCCTTGACCATCTTGCCGGGGATCATCCAGTTGGCGAGGTCGCCGTGTTCGGAGACCTGCATGGCGCCGAGTACGGCGGTGTCGATGTGGCCGCCGCGGATCATGCCGAAGGAGAGCGCCGAGTCGAAGAACGACGCCCCCGGCAGCACGGTGACGGTCTCCTTGCCGGCGTTGATGAGATCCGGGTCGACCTCGGCCTCCGTGGGGTAGGGGCCGGTGCCGAGGATGCCGTTCTCGGAATGCAGGACGACCTGGACGCCGGGTGGGAGATGGCCGGGGATCAGGGTGGGCAGGCCGATGCCGAGGTTGACGTAGGAGCCGTCGGTGAGTTCGGCGGCGGCGCGGGCGGCCATCTGGTCGCGGGTCCAGCTCATGCTCGTACGGTCCTCTTCTCCACGTGCTTGTCGGCGGCCTGACGCGCCGTCAACTCGACGACCCGCTGGACGAAGATGCCGGGGACGTGCACTTCTTCGGGGCTCAACTCGCCCGGTTCCACGAGCTCTTCGACCTCGGCGACGGTGATCCTGCCCGCCATGGCGGCGAGCGGGTTGAAGTTCGCGGCGGACCTGCGGAACACCAGGTTTCCGTGCCGGTCGCCGCGCCAGGCCCGTACGAGGGCGAAGTCGGTGGTGATGCCGTGCTCCAGGACGTGCGGGCGGCCCTGGAAGGTGCGGATCTCCTTCGGGGGCGAGGTGACCGCCACCGAGCCGTCGGGCGCATGCCGCCAGGGGAGGCCGCCGTTCGCGACCTGGGTGCCGACGCCCGCCGGGGTGTAGAACGCGGGGATGCCCGCGCCGCCGGCCCGCAGCCGCTCGGCCAGCGTGCCCTGCGGCACCAGCTCCACCTCCAGTTCGCCGGACAGGTACTGGCGGGCGAACTCCTTGTTCTCGCCGACGTAGGAGCCGGTCACGCGGGCGATCCGGCCGGCGGCCAGCAGGATGCCGAGGCCGCGGCCGTCCACGCCGCAGTTGTTCGAGACGACCTCCAGGCCGCGGGAACCCTGGGCGTGCAGGGCCTGGATGAGCACGTCGGGGACGCCGCTGAGGCCGAAGCCGCCGACGGCCAGCGACGCGCCGTCGGGGATGTCGGCGACCGCCTCGGCGGCGCTCGCGCTGACCTTGTCCATGGGCCTTTCCGTTCTTGCGCTGTTCGCTACTGGAGTGCTTCGGAGATCGACTTGACCCCGCCGTGCGCGGTGAGGCCGCCGTCGACCGGGATCTCGGCGCCGGTGATGAAGGACGCCGCGTCGGAGAGGAGGAAGACGACGAGCGGGGTGATGTCGTCGACGGTCCCGGTGCGGCCGAGCGGCGTCTCGCGGAGGTTCGCCTCGCGGAAGGCAGGCGCGGCGGACGCGGTCATCTCGGTTTCGATGAACCCGGGATGGACGGTGTTGACCCGGATGCCCCGCGGGCCGAGCTCCAGGGCGGACGCCTTCGACAGGCCCCTGAGCGCCCACTTGCTCGCCGTGTACGCCACCGGATAGTGGCCGGTGAGGGCCGCCGTGGAGCCCACGTTGACGATCGAGGCGCCCGGCCGCATCAGCGGGGCGAGGTGCTGGATGCCGAGGAGCGGTCCGGTGACGTTCACGGCGTGCACGCGGTCGAAGTCCTCGGGTCGTACGTCGTCGAGGCGGGCGCGCCAGGTGATGCCCGCGTTGTTGACCAGGCCGTGGACCTGGCCGTACGACTCCCCGAGTTCGGCGGCGAGTTCGGCCCACTCCTTCTCGTTGGTGACGTCGAGGCGGCGGCAGCCCGGGGCGTCCGTCACATCGGTGGCGATGACCCGGGCGCCCTCCCGGGTCAGGGCCTCCGCCTCCGCCGCGCCCTGGCCGCGGGCGGCGCCGGTGACGACGACCACCTTGCCCAGCAGCCGCTTCACGGCCGCTCCCGGCCCCGCCGCCGACCGGTCGGGAGCGGCACCGGTGCGGCGCCCGCGACGACGGTGTTGGAGATGGTGCCGATGCCCTCGACGGCGAGCGTGACCGTGTCACCCGGCTTCAGCGGTGGTGGGTCCTGGCGGCCGCGTACGCCCCACAGCTCGGCCAGACAGCCGCCGTTGCCGCACGTGCCCGAGCCGAGGACGTCACCGGGGCGCACCCAGGTGCCGCGTGAGGCGTATGCGGTCATCTCCTCGAAGGTCCAACTCATGTTGGACAGCAGGTCCTTGCCCACCACTTCGCCGTTGACCGAGGCGGTGAGGGCGAGACGCAGGAAGCCGTCCGAGTCGCGGTACCGCTCCATCTCGTCGGCCGTGACGAGGTACGGGCCGAGGGTGGTGGCGGTGTCCTTGCCCTTGCACGGGCCGAGGTTGACCCTCATCTCGGCGGACTGGAGATCGCGGGCGGACCAGTCGTTGAAGACCGTGTAGCCGACGATGTGTTCGGGGGCCTCCTCCGGGGCGAGGTCCCGGCCCTCCCGGCCGATCACGGCGGCGACTTCCAGCTCGAAGTCGAGGACGGCCGACCCGGGCGGCACGGGTATGTCGTCGTAAGGGCCGTACACGGCGTACGGGTTGGTGAAGTAGAAGGTCGGGGCCGCGTACCACTGCTCGGGCACGCCCGCGTTGCCGTCGATGGACCGGCGTACCCCTTCCACGTGCTCCTCGAAGGTCACGAAGTCCCGCACGGTCGGCGGCTGGAGAGGCGGCAGCAGCCGCACCTCGGAGACGTGCGGTCCGGGCGGCACGTCGAGGGCGGTCGCGCCCGCGTCGAGCAGCCGGTCCAGGCCGCCCGTCTCGGCGAGCAGCCCGGTCAGGGAGCGCACGGCCGACAGCGGGTACAGCGTGCCGTCCGCCTCGACGACGGCCACATGCCGCCGGTTCCGGAACTCGTAGGTGGCGAAACGCATGGAAGGGGTCCTGTCGGGAGGGCCGGATCAGACCGGTGGGGCGGGGCAGGCGAGCGGGTCGGATCAGACCGGTGGGGCGACGAAGCAGCCGCGGTCGACGTCGTTGAACGACTCCTTGGCGACCAGCTCGTTCATCGGATTGGCCGTGCCCCACTGGTCGGTGACCTCGGGCTGCGAGAAGTCGTAGACGTGCGGGTGCCAGGTGTCCTCGTCGAGGTTCTCCAACTCCGTCGTGTACTCCACGGTGTTGCCGTGCGGGTCGAGGAAGTACGTGAACGTGTTGTCGCCCGCCATGTGCCGGCCCGGACCCCAGACCTTGCGGGCCCCCGAGCGCATCACACGACCCGAACCGCGCATGTACTCGTCGATGCCGCGCATCTCGAAGGAGACGTGGTGCAGCGCGGTGTGCGGGCCCTGCGCGATCGCCATCGAGTGGTGCTGGTTGCTGATCCGCATGAAGTGCATGACCTCGCCCATGTGGGGCGAGGAGAGCGTGTCGGAGAGACGGAAGCCCAGGTGGGTCTCGTACCACTCCCGAGTGCGGTTCAGATCAGGGGAGTTGAGCACGACGTGCGACAGCTTGACCGGGATCGACTCCTTCTCCTCGATCCTGCGGTGCCGCCGTACCTCCACGTCCGCCGAGACCTCGATGGTGCGGCCGTCGACGTCGAAGAAGCGGAAGCCGTAGCCGCCTCCAGGGGTGTCGACCTTGCCCGGCTGGGAGATCAACTGCACGCCCCCGGCCAGCAGTTGCTCGGCGAGCGTGTCCACGTCGGCGGCCGAGGCCGCACCGTAGGACACCAGGTCGAGGCGCTTCTCCGCGGCCTTGCGCAGCCGGATCACATAGCGCTCGGGGCTGCCCTCGGCGGCCAGGAAGGAGATGCCGGAGTCCTCCTCGACCTTGGTCAGGCCCCAGACGCCGGCGTAGAAGTCGAGCTGCTTGTCGTAGTCGGGCACGGCGAGGTCGACGTGCCGAAGATGGGTGAGCAGACGCATGATGTCAGTCCTTCCGGAGGAGGGCGGCCGCGTTTCCGCCCCGTACGGCGTCGAGGTCGGTGTCGGACAGGCCCGCCGCGCGCAGCGCGCCCAGCGGATCGTCCGTGCCCATGTCGAAGGGGAAGTCGGAGCCGAGCAGGACACGGTCGGCGCCGACCGTGGCGATCAGCGCGCGCAGCACGGCCGGGTCGTGGACGAGGGAGTCGAAGTACAGCTGCCGCAGATAGCTGCTCGGCTCCCGTGTGCAGCGCCGCGCGTCGGGGCGGACCCGCCAGGCGTGGTCGGAGCGGCCGATGTGGGTGGGCAAGTAGCCGCCGCCGTGCGCAGCGATGAGCTTCAGGCCCGGATGGCGGTCCAGGACGCCGGAGAAGATCAGGTGCGACAGCGCGATCGCGTTCTCGGTGGGCTGGCCGACGGTGTTGGACAGGTACCACTGGTCCAGGCGCTCGTCGAGCGTGCAGCCGAAGGGGTGCAGGAAGACGAGGGCGCCCGTCTCCTCCGCCCGGGACCAGAAGGGTTCGTACGCCGGGTCCGACAGTTCGTGGCCGGGGGCGTGCGAGGAGATCTCGACGCCCCGGAGGCCCAGTTCCAGCGCGTGATCGAGCAACTCGACGGCGAGGACCGGGTGTTGGAGCGGGGCGAGTCCGAGACCGAGCAGGCGGTCGGGGGCCTTGGCGCAGTGCTCGGCGGTGCCGGTGTTGGCCAACTTGCCCATTGTCGCGGCCAGTTCGGGGGGAGCCCAGTAGTGGTAGTGCGACGGGGAGGGGCTGACCAGCTGGACGTCCACGCCCTGCGCGTCCATCGCCGCCAGCCGTACGGCGGCGTCCGTCAGCTTCGGTATGCGGGCGCCGACCATGGGGCCGTTCACCGCAAGGGCGGCGGGGCCGTTGCGGCGGGCGTCCAGGGCGCGTGCCTCGGCGAGGCCGGGGTGACCGGCGGCGGCCTCGTCGACCTCCGGGAGCAGGAGGTGGGCGTGGACGTCGATGGTCGGAAGCCGGAGTGCGGGCGTGGTCACGGGAGTTCCTTGAGGGCGGTCATGGTGCGGTGCATCAGCCCCGGCACGTCCGCGTCGCGCACCCCGTCCAGCAGCCACTGGCCGAGTTGGACGGAGGCGTCGACGACCAGACGCACGCGGGGGAGCCGCCGGGCGTGGTAGTCGGTGAGGAGCCGGTCGAGGGGTGCGGCGGTCCAGTCGTCGAGGCCGGTCAGCAGTTCGGCGAGGACGAGGACGTCCTCCAGGGACATCGCGGCGCCCTGGGCGAGGGTCGGCGGGCAGCAGTGCACGGCGTCGCCGACCAGCACGACCCGGCCGCGGTGCCAGGGTCCCTCCACCAAGTGCCGGTCGAACCAGGTGTAGTTGACGACCGTCGGATCGGTCAGGGCCGGGCGGATCTCGTCCCACGCCCCGCCGTAGCCCTCGCTGAGCGCCCGCATCTCGGCGGCGTAGGCCGCCGGGTCGATCGTGGCCCGGTCGCGGGCGGGCTCGACGAGGTACGCGTAGACCGTGTCCTCGCTGGTCGGGCAGTACCCGGCGATGAAACACCGGCCGCCGTAGACCATCTCGGTGCGGCGGACGGCGGCGGGCCGGGGCGCGGGGGCGCGCCAGATGCCCATGCCGGTGGGGCGGGGTTCGTCGGTGACGCCGATCATCCGGCGGGTGGCGGAGCCGAGGCCGTCGGCGCCGACGACCAGGTCGTAGCGGCGGCTCGTGCCGTCCGTGAAGGTGACGTCCACGCCCTCGCCGTCCTGCGCGAAGGCGGTGGCTCTGGTGCCGAGGCGGACGTCGGCGCCCGAGGCGAGGACCTCGTCGATCAGGAGCTGCTGGAGCCGGGGGCGCTGCATGCCGATGTGGGCCGGCAGGTCGTCGCCACCGGTACGGAGCTCCTCGTGGGCGGCCAGCACGGTGCCGTCCGGGGTGAGGATGGCGACGCCCTCGGCCTTGTAGCCCTCCTTCTGGATCGTGTCGAGGACACCGACCTCGCGCAGCACGCGCAGGGCGTTGCCCTGCAGGGTGATGCCCGAGCCGGCGGCGGCCTTCCAGTCGGCGCTCGCCTCGACGAGGTCGACGGCGATCCCGGCCCGGCGCAGCAGCACGGTCAGGGCGTTTCCGGAGGTGCCTCCGCCGATGATGAGGACGGAAGGGGTGCGGCGGTCAGCCATGTCGGGGATTCCTCCCGGGGTGGGGCCGCGCGACGTCGGGCGGCGGGGGCAGATGGAGGGCGAGAGGGGTTACTTGACGGCGATCGGGTTCACCGGAGAACCCACGGCGCCGGTGATGGGCAGCGGAGCAGCCGTGAGCCAGAACTCGTACACGCCGTCGTCGGCGCAGTCCGCCGCCAGCGCGTCGAGGTCCCACATCTCGCCGATCAGCAGACCCATGTTGGGGATGACGACCTGGTGCAGCGGCTGGAAGGCGTTGTCGAACTCGTTGGGCCGCACCTCGAACCCCCAGGTGTCGGTGGCGATCGCGGCGATCTCGGTGCGGTGCAGCCAGCCGGCGCTGGTGAACGACAGCCCCGGCGCGGGTCCGCCTGCGTAGTCGCCCCAGCCGTCGCGCCGTACGCGAGCGAGCTGCCCGGTCCGTACGAGGACGATGTCACCGCGCCCCACGGTCACCCCGTGAGCCTCGGCGGTCGCGGTGAGATGCTCCTCCGTGATGGCGAAGGCGTCCGGCAACTCGCCCCCGTCCCCGCAGACTTGACCCACGTCCAGCAGGACGCCGCGACCGGCGACGTACGGTGCCATGTGCTCGATGCCGGTGACGAGGTCACCGTCGGAGGTGACGACCTGCTCCGCCGCTCGCCCGTTCCAGGCCTTGCCGTGGTCGAAGATGTGCCCGAGCCCGTCCCACTGGGTCGAGCACTGCAACGGCATCGCGATCACGTCGTCGGCGCCGCCGATGCCGTGCGGGAAGCCCTGGTTGCCGAGGGCGGCGTCGGTGCCCGTGTCGAGCATGGTGTGGACGGGGTTGGTCCGCCGACGCCAGCCCTTCTGCGGGCCGTTCATGTCGAAGCGCTGCGAGAGCGAGAAGCTGACACCCCGGCGGACCAGAGCCGCGCCCTCACGTCGCTTGGCCTCGTCGAGGAAGTTGAGGGTGCCGAGGACGTCTTCCGCGCCCCAGCGCCCCCAGTTCGAGAACTCTTTGGCGGCCTCGACGATCGCGCCCTCGGGGTCGTGCCGGTTCACGCGCTCTCCCCGACACACCGCGTGCGCTGCACGCCGAGGCCCGTGATCGACCCCTCCATGACGTCGCCGTCGCGCAGCAACCGCCCCCAGTGCAGGCCGTTCCCGGCCGGGCTGCCGGTCAACACCAGGTCGCCGGGCAGGAGTCGGGAGCTCTGCGAGATGTACGACACCAGCCGGGCCACCCCGAACAGCATGTCCTTGGTGGACTCGTCCTGCATGGTGTCGCCGTTGAGCTTGAGGGTCACCCGCAGCTCACCCGGGTCCGCGATCGACTCCGCCGGCACCAGCCAGGGGCCCAGCGGCGTGAACCCGGGCGCGTTCTTGCAGCGCAGCCAGTCGGTGCCGATGGCCTTCATGTCCCGACGGAACACGGTCGCCCGGTCGGTGAGATCGTTGGCGATCGTGTACCCGGCGACGTGCTCCAAGGCCTCCTCGACGGACACCCGGTAGGCGGGCTTGGCGATCACGGCCGCCAACTCCAGCTCCCAGTCCGGCTGTTCGGCCCAGGCGGGGAGGACGACATCGTCGTACGGCCCCGCGATCGTGCTCGGCAGACCGATGAAGACGTACGGCAGGTCCTCGGCGGCCCGGCGGTCCATGATCGCGGCGATCTCCGCGCGGGCCTCCTCGACCGTGCGCGGGTCGTCGGGGGAGCGGTGGGCGACCTCCAGGTCGATCACGTGCTGCCGGTAGTTGGCGCCGGACTGGAAGATCTGCCGGGGCTCCAGCGGGGCGTGCACGCGCAGCCCCTCCAGCGGCAGCCGGTCGAGGGTGTCGTCGTCCGCGAGGCCGTGCAGGAGGGGCAGCGCGTCGTCCCACCGCTCCACCACGGCCCGCACGTCGGACGGCGCCCACGGCAGGGTCCGGCGCAGGTCGAGCACCCGCTCCCGGGCCAGGAGGCCGGGGAAGGGGGCCCCGTCCGGGGTGGAGAACGTGCCGAGCGCGAAGGGGCCGGCAGGTTGCGCGAGCGTTGACATCAGATTTCCTCCTGCTGGGATGCGGTCTACTCTGACCTCGATCGGCGAATCACGGAAATAGATCCTGCGGATGAGCCGCATCCACGCCATGGATAGCCCTTCCATGGACCGCCCTGAACGTCCCTGGTGGTGCCCGGTGAACCTGTCCCGACTCGACCTCAACCTCGTCGTCGCCCTGCGCGCGCTGCTTGAGGAGCGCAACGTCACCCGGGCCGGCGAGCGGGTCGGGCTCAGCCAGCCCGCGATGAGCGCCGCGCTGTCCCGGCTGCGCCGGCACTTCGGCGACGAACTGCTGGCGCGGACGGGAAACTCGTACGAGCTCACCCCGCTCGGCGTCGCCCTGCGCGACCGCAGCGCCAGCGCCTGTGACCTGCTCGAACGTCTCTTCTCCAGCCAGGCCGACTTCGACCCGGCGGCCGAGACCCGCGAGTTCACGCTGCTCGCCTCGGACTACGGCGCGGCCGTCTTCGGCGCCTCACTGGCCCGCGCGATGCACGAGGAGGCACCTGGCGTCCGGCTCACCTTCCAGCATCCGGCGCCGTCGGTGGTCGAGAACACCGCGGCCGTGCTCAGCACCGTCGACGGCCTGCTGATGCCGCACGGCGTCATCGACGGCTTCCCCGCGGTCGACCTCTACCAGGACCGCTGGCTGTGCCTGCTCGCCGACGACCACCCCGACGTCGGCGAGGAACTCACCCTCGACGACCTCGCCCGGCTGCCCTGGGCCGTATACCAGCGCCCCTACGACGCCCCCGTCGCCCGGCAGCTCAGCATGCTCGGCATCAGCCCGCGCGTGGAGGTGTCCGTGCAGACCTTCCAACTGCTCCCGCACATGGTCGAGGGCACCCGCCGGATCGCGATGATCCAGGAACGCCTGGCCCGCCGGGCGGTCCGCTCCGCGGCGGTACGGGTCCTGCCGTGCCCCTTCGAGGCGGTCCCGGTGGGCCAGGCGATGTGGTGGCACCCGGTGCACGCACAGGACGCGGCGCACATCTGGCTGCGGAGGAAGGCGGAGGAGGTGGGGGCGGGGCTGACGGCGTCGCGTTAGGGCGGTGGCTGGGGTTCGGGCCTCCGGCCTTGGCGTAGACGCGTTGGGGCAGTGGCTGTGGCTGGATGGCCGGGCCTCCTGGCGGACGTGTCGGGGCGGGGGTTGCGGTTCGGTTTTCCGGGTCTTGGCGCAGATGCGTTGGGGGAGCGGCTGTGGCTGGATGGCCGGGCCTCCTGGCGGACGTGTCGGGGCGGGGGTTGCGGTTCGGTCTTCCGGTCTTGGCGCGGACGCGTTGGGGGAGCGGCTGCGGCTCGATGGCCAGGCCTCCTCGCGGACGTGTCAGAACCGCGGTTGCGGTTCGGTCCTCCGACCTCGGCGCAGCGCGTCAGGACCGGGGCTGCGGCTCGGCGGTTCGGCCTCGGCGCCCGGCCGTCAGCAGTCCGCCCGCGACCGCCGCCGCGGCGACCCCCAGCATCCCCACCGCCCCCGCGAGGCTCCCCACCGCGGCCTCCCCGCCCAACAGCACCAGCGGGCAGACGAACTCCCCGCCGAAGAACGCGGCCATCCACAGGCCCGTCCCCCGGCCGCGGTCCTCGAACGCCAGCCGGGACATCGCGCTCGTCAGCAGGGCGGGCAGCAGCATCCCCGTACCGACGCAGTTGATCACCGCGCCGACCACCAGCAGCGCCGCGTTCCCGGCCACGGCCATCACCCCGAAGCCGACGGCGCACACCGCCAGCACCCCGGGCAGCAGAGGCTCGGGCGCGCGCTTCAGCCGCGCGAAGGTGACCGCCCCGCCCACGGTTGCCGCACTGGCGACGGCGGTGGCCAGGCCGATCACGCCGGAGCTCTCCACGCCGAGGTCGTCGAGGAGGTACGACATCTCGACCGGGACCGTGTAGAAGACCATCGCACCGAAGAAGGTGAGCGCGCAGATGCCACCCAACTGCCGCCAGGGGAAGGTGCGTCGGGGTTCGACAGCCGCCGCCGCCCCGGCCGCCGCCGCCCCGGCCGCCGCCGCCCCGGCCACCGCCGCCCCGGCCGGCGCCGCTCCGACCGCCGCCGCTCCGCCCCTCGCCGGTGCCGGCAGCGCCGACGCCATCAGCGGCGCCAGGACCAGGCTCACGGCGTACACCCAGAACGGCACCCGCCAGCCCGCCGACCCGACAGCCCCGCCGAGCACGAAGAAGACGGTGGCCGACGCGGAGGCGCACATGGTCTGCAGGGCGAGGTACTTCACGCGCCGCTGCCCGCTGTAGTAGTCGCCGATCAGCGTGGTGCAGCACGTCATGATCGCGGCTTCCGCGACCCCGACCAGCGCCCGGCTCGCGATGATCGCGCCGAGGGACTCCAGCCACAGCGGGGCCGTGCCGAACACGGCGTACAGCAGGGTCGCCACGATCAGCAGCCGCCTGCGGCCCAGCCGGTCCACGATCACCCCGGCGAACGGCGCGAGCAGCGCGAGCGCCAGCGCCGGGACGGTCAGGGCCAGCGGCACGAGCGCCTTGGCGCCGGGCACCGAAGCGAAGTGGTCCTGCATCTTCGGCAGGACCGGGGCGATGAGCACCGCTCCGAGGATCGGCAGACAGCTGCCCGCCATGAGCAGCGTCACGCGCAGCAGATGGGCCGGGCCCACGACGGCGACGGGGGACGCGGATGTTTCGTCGTCGTCCGTGAGGGTGGGGGACTGGGGCACGGAAGCGGGCATGGCGACTCCAGGGACGGGCGGGAGCGGGCATGCCGGTCGGGGCGCCGAGGGCGCACGGCATGCGGGGACGTCCGTGGCAGCTCCCGCCGGGGCAGACAGCGGCATGCGGTGGGGACGGCCAGGTGGGGACGACTATGAGTGGCCGGGCCCACCCACCGCCATCCCTCCCGCGATCCGAATCCCGTATCCGGCTCATCCACCCGATGAATGGGCCGCCCTGCGCCGCGCTGCTTGTGCCGTCGCCTCAGAGGTTGCTGTACGCGGCAGGTGCCCCCTCGTCCGCCAGCGTGGTGTACGGCAGCATGACCAGCGCGATGGCCCCGTACTCCGCCCGGGCGGGCCGCAACTGGACCCGGATGCCGTGCCGTTCGGCCAGCCTGCCGACCACGAAGAGCCCCATACGCCGGGAGATCGCGGCGTCCACGGTCGGTGGGTCGGCGAGTTTACGGTTGAGCTCGGCGAAGTCCTGCGAGGTCAGGCCGACTCCCTCGTCGTGGATCTCCACCATGGCACGCCCGTCCGGGAGTTGGGCCGCGGTGACCCGTACCGGGCTTCGCGGCGAGGAGAACGTGGTCGCGTTCTCCAGGAGTTCGGCCAGCAGATGCACGAGGTCGGTCGCTGCGCGGCCGTGGACGAGCGTCTCGGGGATGCCGGAGATCTGGACCCGCTCGTACTGCTCGACCTCGGACGCGGCGGCCCGCACGGTGTCGATGAGCGGCATCGGCTGGTCCCAGCGGTGCCGGGGTTCCTCCCCGGCGAGCACGAGCAGGTTCTCGCCGTTGCGGCGCATACGCGTCGCCAGGTGGTCCAGGCGGAAGAGGTTCTCCAGCTGGTCGGGGTCGGCCTCGTTCTTCTCCAGGTCGGTCAGCAGGTGCAGCTGTCCCTCGACGAGTGCCTCCGACCGGCGCGAGAGGCTGGTGAAGATGGCGCTGACGTTGCCGCGCAACAGGGCTTGTTCCGCGGCGAGTTGGACGGCCTCGCGGTGGACCTGGTCGAAGGCCCTGGCGACCTCGCCGATCTCGTCCCTGGTGTCGATGGGGATGGGGGCGACGCGCGTGTTCACCGGATGAGGGCGCGGCTGGGACAACTTCTCGACCAGTGCGGGCAGTTGCGTCTGGGCGATGTCCAGGGCGGCCCCGCGCAGCCGGCGCATGCTGCCGGTCATCGAGCGCGCGACCCACATGGCCAGCAGGAAGGCCAGCACGACCGCGGCCACGACGACCACGGAGTTGACGAGCGCGTCCCGCCGGGCGTCGTCGGAGATCTCCTCGGCCTTGGCGAGCGCCGTGTCCGAGAGCTGCACCTCGACGCGCCGGTAGGCGTCGAAGGCGAGCGTCGAGGCGGTGAAGAACGACTCCGGGGTGATGCCCTCGGCCGCCAGCTTCTCTGCCGTGGCGCCGGACGAGATCCGCTGGATCATCTCCTCCAGCGGCGGCGGGGCGACGAACGGCTTCCCGGCGTCCTCGGCCTTCTGCGCCGCCTCGGCCGCGAGTGACTCGCCCTTCTTCCGGGCGGCCGCCATGGCCTGGTCGAGGCGGTCCATGTCCTCGCTGGTGCCGGCGCCGGCGAACTCCTGGAGCGCGACCTGCTGGAGGTAGGCGTAGGAGCGGAACGTGGCGAGCTGGACGTCCAGTTCACCGTCCGCCAGGTCGTCGCGGTCCTGGACGAGGACGCGTTGGCCGATGGCCCGGGTCAGCGACTCGGCGGCCTGGGTGAGGGAGAGGGCGTACAGGGTGCGGCCGAAGCTCGCCTGGTTGCTGCTGCCGAACCCCAGCTCGTTGGAGAGTTCCATCAGGGGGTGCTGGATGAGGTGGTACTTCTCCTCGGTCTGGACGCCGGGGAGCTTGGCCGTGAAGGCGTCCTCGCGCAACTCCGTCAGCGCCTTTTCACCGGTGCGGACCGCCGCGACGCGCTTGAGGAGACGAGTCGAGCGCGGCATGTTCGCCACCGCCCTGTCGAAGTCCTTCCGGTCCTGGTCGGTGATCGCGCGGGCCTTGGTGATCGCGCTGTCCGACCGCTTCCCCTTGAGCAGCGGGACGACCGAGACGTCCCGCTCGTTGATGACGTCGCTCGCGTACTTGTTGGCCGTCTGCACCAGTTGGGCGACCCGCACGGCGTCCTCGGCGTCCTGCAGTGTGTCGATCGAGCGTTTCCCCCGGAAGGCGCCGAGGGACAGCGCGACGAGCACGGGGATGAGGAGGACGACGTACAGGCGCTTCGCCATGCGCCAGTTCCGCATGGATAAGGGGGCCCGGCTTGCTGTTCTCACGTGCGTGACGGCCTTTCTCGGTCGGGTCAGGTGAACCGGCGCAGCAGCCGGTCCTTGCCGCGGGTGAACGGCGGGTACGCCAGCCGCAGGGTGTCCGGCAGCCGCGGCTTGTCCAGCACGGCCTTGACGTGGCTGAACGTGTCGATGGAGTACGTCCCGTGGTAGCGGCCCAGTCCGCTCTCGCCGACCCCGCCGAACGGCAGCCCCGGCACGGCGAGATGGGCGTTGGGCACCCCGAACGCCAGGGCGCCGGACGAGGTTTCGCCCGTCAGTCGGCGCTTGGACGCCGCCGAGGCGGTGAACGCGTAGAGCGCCAGCGGCTTTTCCCGCGCGGTGATGAACGCGATCGCCGCGTCCAGGTCGGGGACCCGCACGACGGGCAGGATCGGCCCGAAGATCTCCTCCCGCATCACCGGGGAGTCGACGTCGACGTCGGCGAGGACGGTGGGCGCGAAGTAGAGCCGGGAGCGGTCGTGTTCGCCGCCGACCACGACCCGGCCGCCGGCCGGCAGCGCGGCGAGCCGGTCGAAGTGACGCTCGTTGACGATCCGGCCGTAGTCCTCGCTCGTGGCCGGGTCCGCGCCGTACATCTCCCGGATCGCGGCGGCGAGCGCGTCCTGGAGGCCGTCGGCCGTGTCGCCGACGGCCAGTACGTAGTCGGGCGCGACGCAGGTCTGCCCGGCGTTCATGAACTTGCCCCAGGCGATGCGGCGGGCGGCCGAGGCGAGGTCGGTACCGGGTTCGACGACGGCGGGACTCTTGCCGCCGAGTTCCAGGGTGACGGGGGTGAGGTGCCGGGCCGCTGCGGCCATGACGATGCGTCCGACCGTGCCGTTGCCGGTGTAGAAGACATGGTCGAACCGCTGTTCCAGCAGGGCTGTCGTCTCTGCCACTCCCCCTTCTACGACGGCGACGGCCTCGGGGTTCAGCACCCGGGGCAGCCACTCGGCCAGAGCGGCCGACGTCGCGGGCGCCAGCTCGCTCGGTTTCACGACCGCGCAGTTGCCCGCCGCGAGCGCGCCGACCACCGGGGCCAGGGCCAGCTGGAGGGGGTAGTTCCAGGGGCTGATGACCAGCACCGTGCCCAGCGGCTCGCGCACGGTGCGGGCCCGGGCCGGCGCCAGGGCGAGGGGGACGCCGACCCGGCGCGGACGCAGCCAGCGGTCCAGATGGCGCAGGGTGTGGTCGATCTCGTTGACCAGGAACCCGATCTCGGTGGTGTACGCCTCCGTGCGGCTCTTGCCGAGGTCGGCGCGCAGGGCCGCTGCGAACACCTCCTCGTGCTCGGTCAACATCCGGCGCAGTGCCCGGAGTTGGGACTTGCGCCAGGCCACGGGGCGGGTCAGGCCGGTGGCGAAGGCGGCGTTCAGGCGGGAGACGGTGCCGGCCGCCGTGTCGGGGCGTGCCAGGTCTGTGGAGGAGGGCATGCGGGCGAGCATAAACGAAACGAAAGCTTTTCGTTTCGGTATTGGGTTATTCTGTGACCCATGAGTTCGGCCACTTCGTCCAGTCCTCCCGCCCTCCACGAGTCAGCGGCGCTGCTCCGCGGCGCCCTCGACCGCCCCGAGCGGGAGCTGCTCGCCCCCGGCGGCCCGTGGAACCTCTCCCAGACGCTCCAGCACTGCGCCCAGACCGTCCGCTACTCCGTCGTCGGATACCCGCGCCTCAAGCCCGCCCTGTTCCGGGCCACCGCCGGAGCGCTGGCCAAGCGGCTCTTCCTGCGCCGCGGCGCGATGCGGCACCCGCTCGGCGCGGAGATCGACGGCGCCCCACCGCTGGTGGCGGACCGGCCGGTGGCGGAGGCCGTCGCCGACTTCGAGGACGCCGTGAACCTGTTCACCGCGCACACCGCGGACCACGCACCGCATCCGGCGTACGGCCGCTGCACGCACGAGGAGTTCGAGCGCCTGCACGCCCTCCACCTCGCCGAGCACCTGCCGGGACTGACGCGTGGCTGACGCCGTACCGCAGCGGGGCCGGCCCCGTGACGCCGCGCGCGACCGGGCCCTGCTGGAGGCCACGCTCGCCGTCCTGGCCGAGAGCGGGTACGGCGGGCTGACCACGGCCGCCGTCGCCGCCCGCGCCGGTGTCTCCACGGCCACCCTCTACCGCCGCTGGTCCTCCAAGGAGGACCTGGTGATCGCCGCCGTGGCCGCCTACGCAGGAGACCTCGGGGCCCAGCCCGACACCGGCACGCTCGACGGCGACCTGCGGGTCCTCCTGCGGGACAAGGCCGTCGCGCTGACCGGCCGCAGCGGTCAGCTGATCCGCACCCTGATCGGCGAGGCCGCCCACAACGACGCCCTGGCCGAGGCGCTCACGGCGGCACTGATGACGCCGGTGCGGGAGCGCGTGGACGTGATCGTCGAGCGTGCGGTCGCCCGCGGTGAGATCCCGCCCCTGAAGGACCGCGACCTGGTCGGCGACCTGGTCATAGGCCCGGTCGTCAGCATGTTCACCCTCGCCCCGCAACCGCCCCACGAGGTCGCCGAGGCCACGGCGCGGGCGGCGGCGGACCGGCTGCTGCCGTTCGTGCTGCGTGCGGTGGGCGGGAAGGCGAAGGCATAGGGCTCGGTGGCGTGCGGCGGGTGTGAAAACCCTGTGGAAGCGGTGTCGGTGGTGCCGTTTATGCTGCACCGAACGATCAGGCGGGGCCAGGGGAGGGCACGGCATGTTGGGGAAGCTGTTCGGGAGAAGCGCGGGCTCGGCGGAGCATCCGCACGCGCTTCCCGTCCCGCGCAGACAGCGGGGCGGGGTCTACAAGCTTCAGGCGCTGGGGGACGCGCGGGTGCTCGCGCTGGTCGAGGCGGCCCGCGCGGGTGACTGGACGGCGGTCAAGGCGGCCATGGCCCCCTTCGACCTTGGCAGCGAGCAGGCGGTCCTGGGGCAACTGTCCGTGGTGGACGGTGTGGAGGAGTGGATCGTCCGTGCCGCCGACGAGGACAAGGGCGACGACGAGCTCCGGGCGACCGCCCTGCTGATCTCGGGTGCGCGCCACATCTCCTGGGGCTGGGACGCCCGCACCTCCGCGCGTGCCGTGGACGTCAGCCGCGAGCAGTGGCAGACCTTCTACGAGCGGCTGCGCATCGCCGAGGATCACCTGCTCGAAGCCGCCGAGCTGCGGCCCGACTGGGTCACGCCCTGGCGCCAACTGATCACCTCGGGACGCGGCATGTCCCTCGACGACAACGTCCAGGACGCCCGCCTCGCCGCCGGTCTGCGCCGTGACCCGCTGAATGTGGACATCCACCTGGAGTGGGTGTCGCACCTCCAGCCCCGCTGGGGCGGAGAGCCGGGCCAGGCCCTGGAGTTCGCCCAGAAGGCCTTCGCCGCCGCCCCCGACGGGCACCGGCTGGGCTGTGTCGTCGCCATGGCCCGTATCGAGGAGTGGGTGGAGTCCGACCACCGCGACTGCCTCCAGGACCCGCGGATCCGCACCGAGTTGAGAGAGGCGGCGGAGCGCAGCATCCTGCACCACGCCTACGAGCGTCGCCTGGGCTGGCAGGGCGACTACAACATCTTCGCGATGGCCCTCGCGCTGGCGGGCAGCAGCACGGCCTCCAATGTCTTCCGTGAGCTGGAGGGCGCGTACACGGAGTGGCCGTGGGTCTTCATGTCGGATCCGCAGAAGGCGTACACACGCCTGCGCAAGGCTTTCTGAGCCTCCGCCCACCCGGCCGATCAGAAGGCGTACGCGCGTCTCCGCAAGGCTTTCTGAGCCACCGCCCACCCGGCCGATCAGAAGGCGTACGCACGTCTCCGCAAGGCTTTCTGAGCCACCGCCCGCCTCCGCCCTTTCCTTCACCCCGGACTACCCCATGCCCCTGCGTCACAACGCCGCCGAGCCCGCCGCCACCGACCGCACCTTCCAGGTCGACCTCCGCGGTCTGGTCGACCTCCTCTCCCACCACCTCTACTCCAGCCCCCGCGTCTACCTGCGCGAACTGATGCAGAACGCGGTCGACGCCCTCACCGCACGGCACGCCGTCGAGCCGGGCGGCGGCTTCGGCATCCGCCTGTACGCGGACGGCGCGACCGTGCGCGTCGAGGACGACGGCGTCGGTCTCACCGAGGCCGACGTGCACACCTTCCTCGCCACGATCGGCCGCAGCAGCAAGCGTGCCGACCAGGTCGCCGAGCAACGCGCCGACTTCATCGGCCAGTTCGGCATCGGCCTGCTCTCCTGCTTCCTGGTCGCCGACGAGATCCACGTCGTCAGCCGCTCCGCCCGCACCCCCGACGCCCCCGCCGTGGAATGGCGCGGCCGCGGCGACGGCAGCTACACCGTCCGCACCCTGCCCGCCTCCGCCCGCCCCCGGCCCGGTACGACCGTCACGCTGACGCCGCGCGCCGACGCGGGCGAGTGGACCCGCCCGACCCAAGTCCACGCGCTGGCCCGCCACTTCGGCTCCCTGCTGCGCCACCCGGTGACCTTCCACGACGGCTCGGGCGGCGCGGCCGTACCGGTGAACCCCGAGCCCGCGCCCTGGTCGGCCACGTACCCCACCCCCGGAGCCCGCTCCCGCGCCCTGGCCGCGTACGGCGAAGAGGTCTTCGGATTCACGCCGTTGGACACCATCGAGCTGGACCTCCCAGCCGTCGGCCTGAAGGGCATCGCCTGTGTGCTGCCCGAGGCGGTGCCCGCCGGGCGGCGCCACGGACACCGCGTGCACGTCAAGGGCATGCTGCTGTCCGAGCAGGCCGAGGAGATCCTGCCCGAGTGGGCGTTCTTCGTGCGCTGTGTCGTCGACGCCGAGAGCCTGCGCCCGACCGCGTCCCGCGAGGCGCTCTACGAGGACGACACCCTCGCCGCCGTCCGCGACGCCCTCGCCGACCGGCTGCGCGCCTGGATCGCCCGCGCCGCCGCCAGCGACCCCGAACTCCTCAACCGTTTCCTCCAGGCCCACCACCTGGCCGTGAAGTCCCTCGCCGTGCACGACGACGAGATCCTGCGGATGCTGCTGCCCTGGCTGCCGTTCGAGACCACCGCCGGGCACTGCACCCTCGACGAGTTCGCCCGTACCCACCGCACCGTCCTCGTCACGTCCAGCGTCGAGGAGTTCCGCCAGGTCGCGGCCATCGCCTCGGCCGCCGGACTCGGTGTCGTCAACGGCGGCTACACCTACGACCGCCAACTGGTCCACCGGCTGCCCGAGATCAGGCCCGAGGTCACCGTCGCCGACCTCGACCCGGCCACTCTCACCGCCCACCTCGACCCCGTCGACCGGGAGACGGAGCTGGCCGCCGCGGCCTACCTGGCCCAGGCCCGCGACGCCCTCGCGGTCTTCGACTGCGACGTCGCCCTGCGCACCTTCCAGCCCGCGTCCGCCCCCGCGCTCCTCGTCGACAGCCGAGAGGCCCGGCACGAACGCACCCGCTCCCAGCTCGCCCGCGAGCAGGAGGGCGGCCTGTGGGGCGACATCCTCGGCGCCCTGCGCCAGGAGGCCCCGCGCGCCCAGCTGATCCTCAACCAGCTGAACCCGCTGGTCCGCACCGCCGTCACCATCGACGAGCCCGAACTGGCCCGCACCAGCGCCGAAGCCCTCTACGGCCAGGCCGCGATGCTGTCCCGGCGCCCCCTGCGGCCCGCCGAGTCGAGCCTCATCAACCGCTCCTTCCTCGACCTCCTCGCCCACGCCCTCCGCAAGGACAGCTGACGATGACGACCGCACCCCAGACCACCGACGAGCTGTACCAGGCGCTCCAGGAGAACGACCGGCGCCCCTACGGCCGCACCCGCACCGTCACCGCCGAGGAACTCGTCGACGCCGCCGAGCAGTTCGCGGAGCCCGGCCCGCTCATCGACGCGCTCCTCGAACTCCAGGAGGCGTACACCTACGGCTCCGAACCCCGAAAGTCGCCCGTCGTCTTCGCGCGCCTGCTCACCCTCTTCGACGAGCAGCCCGACGTCTTCGACGAGCGCCTGCGCCACCAGCTGTTCTGGCGGTTCAAGTGGGTGGCCCACGCCCTGCGCCAGCTCCCCGAGATCCCGCTGACCAGCCTGCGCCAGTGGCTCACGGAGATGCGCGAGCGGTACGAGAAGGCCGACCTCGGCCTCCAGCCGTACTACGGGCAGGCGTACCAACTCGCCGCGCACGTGGGCGAGGACACCGCCCTCGCCTACGACCTGTGGGCGGCCCGCACCCGTACCCGGCTCAGCGACTGCGAGGCATGCGAGACCTGCCAGCGTGCCCGGTATCTGCTCCGGGCGGGCGACGACGAAGGGGCCTTGCGCGCCTTCGAGCCGGTCCTCGCGGGGAAGGAGTCGTGCAAGGAGGAGCCCGCCCGCTCCGCCTCGTACGCGCTGCTGCCGCTGCTGCGCACCGGTGCCACCGACCGGGCCCGCGAACTGCACCTCACCGGCTACCGCGCCTGCCGCCGCAACCCCTCGATGTCCGAAGAGGTCGGCCGGCACCTGGAGTTCTGCGCGCTCACCGGCAACGAGGCCCGCGGTCTCGAACTGCTCGCCGAGAACCGGAATCTGTTCGACGAGGTCGACTCGCCGCTCGACCAACTCGGCTTCCTCACCGGCGTGGAGGTCCTCCTCCAGCGTGTCGAGGGCCTCGGCCACGGTGACCTGCCCGCCGCCGGATACCCGGGCCGCACCTGGACGGTGGCCGGGCTGCGCGCCGAGGTGCGCGGCCGCGCCGACGACCTCGCCGCCCGCTTCGACGCCCGCAACGGGACCACGACCCACGCCGACCGCCGCAGGGCCCGCCTCGACAGGGCCCCGCTGCTGGAGAGACTCGAACTGACCCTGCGCACGCGGGAGCTGGACGACGTGGCCCCGGCCACCCCGGTAGCGGCGCCCACTATCCCCGCAGCGGCCGCCGTACCCGAGTCCCTGCCCGAACTCATCCTCCGGGCACGGGAGTTGGACGAGGTGGGGCACCCGGACGCGCAGGCCTGCTGGGCCCGCCTGCGCACCCTCGTCGCCGCCCCCGACTACAGCCACCCAGACGACCCGGCCGTCGGCCCCCTCGTCCGCCTCCGCGCGGACCTGCTGGCCGAAGAAGCCCACCGGGCGGGCGTCAAGGACGAGTACGCCGACTCCGCCGCCCTCCACGAGGAGGCCGCGGCCCTGTACGACGACGCCGGCGAACCGGCCGACGCCGCCGTCTCCCGCGCCTGCGCGCTGCTCGCCACGGCCGAGATCCCCCCGCAGGGCGAGGACGCCGTCGAGGCGCGGGTGGCCGGGCTGACCGACGCGCACGCCGCCATGGTCCGGCTGCACGAGGAGACGCCCGACCTCGCCCCGTACCAGGAGGCCCGACTGCTCCGGCTGCGGGCCACCACGCTCGCCGTACGCCTCCAGACGTCGGGGAAGGAGGAGCACATCGCGCCGGTCCACGCCGAAGTGGACCTGCTGCACACGTTCGCCACCCGGCACGAGATCGCCGGGCAGATCTCCGGGGCGCTGCTGCTGCGGGCCAGCACCCACGCCGTCTCCGGCGACCTGCCCACCGCCGTCACCGAGATCGACACCGTCCTCGACTGGCTGAAGGAGCACGGCCCCGCCTGGCACATTCCGCGGACGCTCGGGCTGCGCGGCCGGCTCCAGCTCGGCCTCCGGGACGCCGAGGCCGCGTACGCGGACCTGAGCGAGGGTCTGCGGCTGGCCGCCGACTGGCCGGCCGACACCGTCGACACCACCCGGCTCCTCGGCGACCTGGCCGAGGCGAGCATGCGCCTGGGCCGCCCCGAGGAGGCCCTGCGGCACCTGACGCGCTCGGCCGAGGCGGACCTGCGCCGCGGCAGCCGGACGGACGCGTTCTGCTCCTACAGCAACGCCGCCCAGCTCAGCCTCGACCTGGGCCGCGTCGAGGACTGCATCGCGCTGCTCGACTCCCTGCTGATCGAACCGGACGTGGTCTCGGGTGAGTTGGACGACCGGCTCGTCGCCCAGCTGCGGCTGACCCGCGCCCGCGCGCTGCGCACGGGGGAGGACCTCAAGGCCGCCACCGCCGAGTTCGTCGCCCTCGCGGCCGAGTCGGCGGGCTGGGACGACGACCCGGGCAGCCACGCCATGATCGCCGCGGAGACGGCCGTACTCCTCGGCGAGTCCGGCGAGTTCGACCGGGCCCGCGCGGCCGCGGACCAGGCACTCGCCGCCCATGCGAAGGCGCCGCGCTACGAGCTGCTCAGCAACTGCCTGCGCGAACTGGCCCGCCTCCAGGCCCAGCAGCAGGGCCCCGACGGTCTCGCCGACGCCCGCGCCTTCCTCACCGACGCCGGCCGGATCGCCGACGAGGCCCGCGCCGCCGAGTACGAGGCCCACGGCCGGTCCCTGGACAGCGCCCTGGCCTACGAGCACGGCCGGGTCAACGCCTACGCCGGTGAGTACGAGGACGCGCTGACCGCCCTGGACAAGGCCCTCGCCCTGCTCGGCGAGCCGGGACGGGAGGACGGCCACGCCGATGAGTGGGCCGAGTGCGTCCGCCTCGCCGGCGCCGTGGAGGGCCTCTACCTGGAACGCCCCGCCCCGGCCCTCACCCGCCTCGACGCGGCGATCACCCGCCTGACCGCCCTGGGCCACGCCGAGGACACGGAGTCCCTGACCGCCCTGGCGGCCCGCCTCCGCGACGAGGCCTGACGGACCGGTGCCGGGGCCACCGTCCGCCCCGGCACCGGAACCCGTCCCTAGAAGAAGCCCAGCTTCCGCGGCGAGTACGACACCAGCAGGTTCTTCGTCTGCTGGTAGTGCTCCAGCATCATCTTGTGCGTCTCGCGGCCGATGCCCGAGCCCTTGTAGCCGCCGAACGCCGCGTGCGCCGGGTAGGCGTGGTAGCAGTTCGTCCACACCCGGCCCGCCTGGATCGCGCGGCCCGCGCGGTACGCCGTGTTGACGTCCCGGGTCCACACGCCGGCCCCGAGGCCGTACAGCGTGTCGTTGGCGATCTTGATGGCGTCGTCGAAGTCGTCGAAGGAGGTCACCGACACGACCGGGCCGAAGATCTCCTCCTGGAAGATCCGCATACGGTTGTCGCCCTCGAAGATGGTCGGCTGGACGTAGTAGCCGCCCTTCAACTCGCCGTCGTGCTCGATGCGCTGACCGCCCGTGAGGACCTTGGCGCCCTCCTGCCGGCCGATGTCCAGGTAGGAGAGGATCTTCTCCAGCTGGTCGTTGGAGGCCTGGGCGCCGATCATCGTGTCCGTGTCGAGCGGGTGGCCCGTCTTGATCAACTCGGTGCGGGCGACCGCGGCCTCCATGAACTCGGCGTAGTGCCCGCGCTGCACCAGCGCCCTCGACGGGCACGTGCACACCTCGCCCTGGTTGAGAGCGAACATGGTGAAGCCTTCGAGCGCCTTGTCGCGGAAGTCGTCGTCGGCCCTCCAGATGTCCTCGAAGAAGATGTTCGGGGACTTGCCGCCGAGTTCGAGGGTGACCGGGGTGATGTTCTCCGACGCGTACTGCATGATCAGCCGGCCGGTCGTGGTCTCGCCCGTGAACGCCACCTTCGCCACCCGCGGGCTGGACGCCAGCGGCTTGCCCGCCTCCACGCCGAACCCGTTGACGATGTTCACCACGCCCGGCGGCAGCAGGTCCGCGACCAGGCTCAGCCAGTAGTGGATGGACGCCGGGGTCTGCTCGGCGGGCTTCAGCACGACCGCGTTGCCCGCGGCGAGCGCCGGCGCGAGCTTCCAGGTCGCCATCAGGATCGGGAAGTTCCACGGGATGATCTGTGCCACGACGCCGAGCGGCTCGTGGAAGTGGTACGCCACCGTGTCGTCGTCGACCTCGCCGAGCGAGCCCTCCTGCGCGCGGATCGCGCCCGCGAAGTAGCGGAAGTGGTCGATCGCCAGGGGGATGTCCGCGGCCAGCGTCTCGCGCACCGGCTTGCCGTTCTCCCAGCTCTCCGCCACGGCCAGTGGTTCGAGATACGCCTCCATACGGTCGGCGATCTTGAGCAGGATGTCGGACCGCTCGGTCACCGACGTCCGCCCCCAGGCCGGCGCCGCCGCGTGCGCCGCGTCGAGCGCCCGCTCCACGTCCTCCGCCGTGCCCCGCGCGACCTCGGTGAACGGCTGCCCGTTCACCGGCGACGGGTTCTCGAAGTACTGCCCGCGGGCCGGGGGCACATACTCGCCGCCGATGAAGTGGTCGTAGCGCGCCTGGTAGGAGACGATCGCGCCCTCGGTGCCGGGCGCCGCGTAACGGGTCATGCTGCTCTGCCTCCCTGCGAAGCGCTGCCCGCCGTTGGGCAGCTCTCGGCGCGAGGCTAGGGAAGCGGACGTTGCAACTACGTTGCCGCCGGCCGCCGCCACGTGAGCTCGGACTCCAGGGCCGCGAGCCGGGCCCGCACCGCCGCCGTCGGCCGCGCCGCCGCCAGCGCCCGCCATACGTCGAAGTCGTCCTCGCCCCAGGGCGTGTGCACCCAGTCCGCCAGCAGGTCGGGGTCGCGGCGGGCGATCAGCGCCGTCCGGAGCCCGTCGGCGAGCCGTTCCCGCAGCCGCACCACCGCCGGGGCCTGCGAGGAGGGCAGCAGCGGACCGGAGTACGCCGCCGCCGCGGCCGTCACCGCGCCGGTCTCCAACCGCCGCTCCACCACGGCCACGTCCGACTCGACCGGCACCGTGAGCCGGTACGGGCGTGACTCCAGCAGCCCCGGCCCGAGCACCCGGCGCAGCCGCGCCAGTTCGGCCCGGAGCGTCACCGGTGTCACCGACTCGTCCTCGTACAGCGCGCACAGCAGCTCGTCGCCGGTCAGCCCCTCCGGATGGCGGGACAGCAGCACGAGGAGCTCGCTGTGCCGGCGGCTGAGCCTGATCCCGCGCCCGCCGACCAGCAGCCGCGCCTCGTCGCGGCCCAGCGCGCTGAGCTCCGGCAGGTCGGCGGCGGGCATCTCCGGCGCGAGCAGCGCCAGCTGGGACTCGGCGGCCCGCGCCACCGCCTGCACGAACCCCAGGCTGTGCGGATGCGCGAGCCCGTCCCCGCCGGTGATGTCGACGGCACCGAGCACCCGGCCCGTGCGCGGATCGTGCACCGGGGCCGCCGCGCAGGTCCACGGCTGCACCTGCCGTATGAAGTGCTCGGCCGCGAACACCTGCACCGGCCGGTCCACGGCCACCGCCGTACCCGGCGCGTTCGTCCCCACCGCGGTCTCCGCCCAGCGCGCGCCCGGCACGAAGTTCATCCGGTCCGCCCGCCGTCGGGTCGACGCGTGCCCCTCGACCCACAGCAGCCGGCCGTGCGCGTCGCACACCGCGAGCAGATGCTCGCCGTCCGCCGCGAACGTGCCCAGCAGTTCACGGAAGAGCGGCATCACCCGCGCCAGCGGATGCTCGGCCCGGTAGGCGCCGAGGTCGCCGTCCAGGAGCTCCACGCTCGCGGTGGCGTCCGGACCGACGCCGGCCCGCGCGGAACGCCGCCACGAGTCCGCCACCACCGGACGCACCGGCCGCGGCACGGCACCTCCCTCGGTGAATGTCTCGTGCGCCCGGCGCAGCATGCGCACGTGCTCGGCAGGGTCGGCCCCCGGCTCCAGGGCCACCCACGGATCGGTCAACTCGGCCTCCCCGAACGGCGATGCGGCTGGTGCCATCGTCACTCCCGGTACGCGCCCGGACAACCTTTTCGACCGCAGTCACCCGAACGACGTCACCGGGCGGCCTGTTCGACCGATCTCAGATAGTGCCCCCAGTCCCAGTGCGGCCCCGGATCGGTGTGGTCCGTGCCCGGTACCTCGTGGTGTCCGATGATGTGCGCGCGGTCGACCGGGATGCCGTGCCGGACACAGATGTCCGCCGTGAGCGCCGCCGACTGCTCGTAGAGGGCGCCGGTGAAGTACGCCGGCTGGTCCACCCACCCTTCGTGCTCGATGCCGATACTGCGCGTGTTGTACTCCCAGTTCCCCGCGTGCCAGGCGATGTCGGCCTCCCGGACGCACTGCGCGATGTTCCCGTCCCGCGAGCGGACCACGTAGTGCGCGGAGACCTTCTTCGCGGGGCTCCGGAAGACGCCCAGGGTCTTGCGGTAACTGGTCTGCGTGACATGGATGATCACCAGGTCGACGGGGCGGGGCGTGAGGACGTCCGCGGTGGTGTAGTTGGCGGTGGTCGCGGGCTGCCACTCGGCGGTGGTGTGGTCGACGGCGTGGGTCTCCGCGCCCGCCGGCGGGTCGGGCAGCAGGGCGTACGGGACGGCCGCGAGGGCGGCGCCCTTGAGCAGCCGGCGCCTGCTGGGCAGGGGTCTTGCCCGTTCCATGGTCGAAGAGCCTTTCGGTGGTGCGGTGTTGATCGAGACGCGGCTCAGGCGAGCAGGGTTGCAGCCGTCTCCCGGAGCCGCGCGTGCACGCCTCGGTGGGTCTCCCGCGCGGGCAGCCACTCCTTGCGGATCTTCGCCACGCACGTGTAGTTGGTGTCGCACACGTTGGCCAGCGGCGACTCGACGGCCTGGGTGGCGAACTGATACGCGTCCAGCTCGCTGAACCCGTAGTCCCGCACCAGCCACCGCACCAGGTCGAGCTGGGATATCCGGAAGGCGTCCTCCAGGGGGCGTGCCGACCCCGTCGAGATGATGTGGGTGTCCGACTCGATGCGCGGCCAGGGCGTGGCGAGCCCCTTCAGCAGCTCCACGATCACCACCGTGTTCATCGCGCACTCGACGGCGACCCCGCAGGTCTCGCCCTCGCCCTGCCGGGCGTGCCCGTCGCCGAGGCTGAGCAGCGCTCCCTCCACATTGACCCCGAGGTAGCAGGTGACGCCGGCCCGCATCTCCGGGGTGTCCATGTTCCCGCCGTGCGCGTCGGGCACCAGCGCCGAGCGGACCTCCAGATTGGCCGGGGCCACCCCCACCGTGCCGTGCATCGGGTCCATGGGCAGCTCGACCTCGATGTCGCTGTCGCGCGCCCGGAACAACGCCGTGCGACGTGTCCGGTCCAGCTGCCAGATCCACACCGTCTCGGGGAGCGGCGGCTGGAGGGTGGCCGTGGTGTGCGTGGAGGTGAGCGCGCCGAACAGGGGGACGGTGGTGGACGCGGCCCAGTCCCTCGCCGGTTCGATCGACACGAAGTGCACGGCGACCGTGTCGCCCGGCTCGGCACCCTCGATGTGGAACGGGCCGGTCTGCGGATTCAGGAACGGGAACTCGCACACCTCGGACACCAGGTCCTTCTCGGACCGCACCCGGCCGGCGAAACAGTCCTCGGTGTACAGGTCGAGGACCGTGCCGGGCGCGATCCGCGCCACCGGCGGCGCGCCGCCGAACGTCCAGGCGTACTCGCCCGGTTCGGGCCGGACCGTCAGGACGCGGAGGTCGCTCATCGCCGCACCTCGCGCAGACCGACGGCATCGTGCCGCAGCTCCGTGACCGTTTCCCCCGACATCAGCATCCCCTCGTCCCCGACCGCTGTCATGGCAGTTGTGCCTCGCGTGCATCACGGTACGGCGCGGGCGGGGTGGGCAGAAGGGTGCGGCGGGTTTCGGTGGACGACGCCCGATCTGTGGATATCTCGATCACCCACAGGGGTGAAATGGGCCTGGGTTCAGGGCCGTTCGGCCACGAGACGCCCTCGGGATCAGACGCCCGTTCGGCCATGAGGCGACCTCGGGATCAGGCCCGTTCGGCCACCGCGGCGGGATCGTCGAGGACCCCGCGGATCACCGAGTGCGCGGCACCCAGCAGCGGTCCCTCGGGGCCGAGCCGCGACACGGACACCGGACAGGCGGGGCCCGCGGTCCGCCGGTCCAACTCGGCCTCCAGCGAGGGCAGCAGCCAGGGCGCGAGCCCCGACAGCGCGCCGCCGAGCACGACGCTCTCCGGGTCCAGCAGGTTCACCGCCCCCGTCAGCGCGACGCCGAGCGCCGCCCCCGCCTCGCGCAGCGCCCGCCGTACGTCCTCGTCACCGTCGGCGGCACGGCCCGCGAGAAGCCCGACACGGTCCTCGCCGAGTTCGAGCCCCGCGGCCCGCAGCACCGCCTCCTCACCGGCGTACTGCTCCAGACACCCGCGCCCCCCGCACGGACAGGGCGGACCCTCCGGCTGCACCGGCACATGTCCCAGCTCGCCCGCGAAGCCGCGGGTCCCGCGCAGCAGACCGCCGGCGACGACGAGCGCCGCACCGATACCGATCTCCGCCGACACATGCAGGAAGTCGTGCGGCGTGGCGTCCCCGAGCCAGAGTTCCGCGAGGGCGCCGAAGTTCGCCTCGTTGTCCACGGTGAGCGGGTACGCCGAGGGCAGCAGGGCGCCGAGATCGGTGTCGTGCCAGTCGAGGTTCGGGGCGCGGACGACGGTGCTGGCGTCGCGGGCGACCAGGCCCGGCACGGCCACCGCGAGCCCCGCCGGCCACAGCCCCTCGCCCTGCGCCTCGGCGACGACCCGGTGCACCAGCTCGGTCAGTTCCTCGATCACGGGCCCGGGGGCACGGCCGCGGTTCGCGACGTGCCGCTCGGCCCGTGCCCGCACTCGTCCGCGCAGGTCGACCGCGCAGACCGCGAGATGGTCGACGCCGATCTCGGCGCCGATCCCGGCGGGGCCGTGCCCGCTGACGGCGAGTGCCGACCCGGGGCGGCCCACCCGGCCCGGCCGCTCGGGTCCCAGCTCCTCCAGCAGGCCGGAGCGTATGAGCTCGTCGACGAGGCTGGACACGGCGGCACGGGTCAGCCCGATCCGGGAGGCGACCGCGGCACGGGACAGCGGCCCCTCGGCGCTGACCGTGTGCAGCACCCGGGCCAGGTTGCGGCGGCGCATGCCCTGCTGGGTGTCGGGCAGCGAGCGCCCCGGACCGGCCGGGTGGGTGTCGTGCAGCGGTGCGGTCATGCCTCCCTCAGTCCCTCAGTCCTCGGTCATCGGGTGTGGTGCTCAATGACCGCCCGCCAGCAGCGGAGCCGCGTCGGAGAGTACCCCGGAGATCCTCGCCATCGTCGCCTCGTCCCGCTCCACGGCCTCCAGCACCGGCCCGGCGGCCGTGTTCCAGCGCCGGGCGACCGCGGCCGGGTCCTCGCCGGTCAGCAGGCCTGCGGCCTGCGCGGCGGCGCCGAGCGCGACCAGCTCCTTGGCCTCCGGCACCTGGACGGGCCGCCCCGACAGTCGTCGTACGGTCTCCTGCCAGGCCCGGCCCCGGGCGCCGCCGCCGATCAGCAGCAGCGGCGTCGAACGGTCCGCGTCCTCGTCCAGGACCAGGTCGAGCGCGCCGAGGAGCGCGTGCACGGCACCGTCGTAGGCGGCCTGGAGCAGTTGGCCGCCGGTCGTGTCGTGGCGCAGCCCGTGCAGCAGGCCCGAGGCGTTCGGCAGGTTCGGGGTGCGCTCGCCGTCCAGGTACGGCAGGAGCGTGACGTCGGAGGTGGGCTCCACGGCCTCGCGGTCCAGGCCGAGGAGGGCGGCGACGCGGTCGACGGCGAGGGTGCAGTTCAGGGTGCAGGCCAGCGGCAGCCAGTCGCCGTGCGCGTCGGCGAAGCCCGCCACCGTGCCGGTCGGGTCGGCGGGGCGGTGCTTGGACACCGCGTACACCGTGCCCGAGGTGCCCAGGCTCAGTACCGGGGTGCCGGGGCGCAGGCCGAGGCCCAGGGCGGCGGCCGCGTTGTCGCCGGTGCCGGGGGCGACCAGGGTGCCCTTGGAGAACGGCAGGTCGTGGCTGTCGCGCACGGTGCCCGCCACCTCGCCGGGGCGGACCACGCGCGGGAGGAGCGCCGGGTCGAGGCCCACATGGGCGAGGATCTCGGCGTCGTACGACTCGGTCGCCGACGCCCACCAGCCGGTGCCGGAGGCGTCGCCGCGGTCGGTCGTGCCCTGGCCGGTGAGGCGCTCGGTGAGGTAGTCGTGCGGGAGGCGCACCGACTTCGTCGCGCGGATCGCGTCCGGTTCGTGCTCGGCCAGCCACGCCCACTTCGTGACCGTGAACGACGCGCCGGGCACGCTGCCCGTGCGCTCCGCCCAGGCCTTCGGACCGCCCAGCTCCTCGATCAGCCGCGCGGCCTGCGGCGCCGAGCGGACGTCGTTCCACAGCAGGGCCGGGCGCACCGGCTCGCCCTGCTCGTCCAGAGTGACCAGGCCGTGCTGCTGGCCGCCGATCGACACCGCCGCGGCCTCGTGCGCGGCGTCGCCGCACTGGCGCAGGGCCTCGCCCAGGGCGTCCCACCACTGACGCGGGTCGCTCTCGCGGCCGGCGCCGGACGACACGGTGTGCGGCGCCTGACCGCTCGCGACCACCCGGCCGGTCGACGCGTCGACGACCAGGGCCTTGGTGGACTGCGTGGACGTGTCCACGCCGACGACGAGCGGACCCTCGGCAGCTGACATCGGGTTTCTCCCTCATGTGCGGCGTGTCTCCCTCTGGAGACATCTTGTCTCTTCCCTGAGACGTGTGGGCATACTAATTTGTAAACCGCCATGACGAAATAGTCGTGGAGAGCAGTCGTCAGCGAGTAGGAGCCGCGGCATGAACTACCAGCCCACCCCCGAGGACAGGTTCACCTTCGGCCTGTGGACCGTCGGCTGGCAGGGAAGGGACCCGTTCGGCGACGCCACGCGGCGTGCCCTGGACCCTGTCGAGACCGTGCAGCGCCTGGCCGAGCTCGGCGCCCACGGTGTGACCTTCCACGACGACGACCTGATCCCCTTCGGGTCCTCGGACAGCGAGCGCGAGGGGCACATCAAGCGCTTCCGGGAGGCCCTCGACGCCACCGGCATGAAGGTGCCGATGGCCACCACCAACCTCTTCACGCACCCGGTCTTCAAGGACGGCGGCTTCACCGCCAACGACCGTGACGTGCGCCGCTACGCGCTGCGCAAGGTCATCCGCAACATCGACCTGGCGGTCGAGCTCGGCGCCGAGACCTACGTCGCCTGGGGCGGCCGCGAGGGTGCCGAGTCCGGTGGCGCCAAGGACGTACGCGTCGCGCTGGACCGCATGAAGGAGGCCTTCGACCTCCTCGGCGAGTACGTGACCGAGCAGGGCTACAACCTGAAGTTCGCCATCGAGCCCAAGCCGAACGAGCCCCGCGGTGACATCCTGCTCCCGACCGTCGGCCACGCGCTGGCGTTCATCGAGCGCCTGGAGCGCCCCGAGCTCTACGGCGTCAACCCCGAGGTCGGCCACGAGCAGATGGCCGGGCTGAACTTCCCGCACGGCATCGCGCAGGCCCTGTGGGCGGGCAAGCTCTTCCACATCGACCTCAACGGCCAGTCCGGCATCAAGTACGACCAGGACCTCCGCTTCGGCGCGGGCGACCTGCGTGCCGCCTTCTGGCTGGTCGACCTGCTGGAGAGCGCCGGTTACGCGGGCCCGAAGCACTTCGACTTCAAGCCGCCGCGCACCGAGGACCTCGACGGCGTCTGGGCGTCGGCCGCGGGCTGCATGCGCAACTACCTCATCCTGAAGGAGCGTTCGGCCGCCTTCCGTGCCGACCCTGCGGTCCAGGAGGCGCTGCGTGCCGCGCGTCTGGACGAGCTGGCGCAGCCCACGGCGGCGGACGGCCTGAAGTCGCTGCTCGCCGACCGCACCGCGTTCGAGGACTTCGACGTGGACGCGGCCGCAGCGCGCGGCATGGCCTTCGAGCAGCTCGACCAGCTGGCGATGGACCACCTGCTGGGTGCGCGCGGCTGACACGTGCGCGTGCGCACGTCATGAACGCACGCGCGCGTGGGCCTGCGGCGCATCTGCCGCCGCAGGTTTTGTCAGGCACGCGCGCGTGTAGGGGCGACCGACCTCCGCACGGAACGGTCCGCACGGAATGCTCCGGAATCATGCGGTCCATGGCATGAGTCCGTATCAACTTCCGTGCGGGGGTCGCGCCCTGCCCGCTTCGCGGCGACTCTGGACGGTATGGCCATGCCGCCTGTACCGCCTCAGCCGCCCGGGCCGCCGGGTGACACACCGCCTTCCGGCGGCGGTTTCGGACCGCCCCCTGAGGGCTTCGGCCCCGGGTCAGGAGGGGGCTACGGGCCTCCCGGAGGGTACGGCCCTCCTCCCGGAGGCGACGGCCCGCCCTCCTACGGAGGATGGCAGCCGCCCCCGCCTCCGCCGGACCCGCCCGAGGGCCCGGGCGGGCGGCGCGGTCCGGGACGCAACCCGCTGTTCATCCTGCTCGCCGTGCTCGTGGCGGGCGCCGCCGTGGCCGCGGTCGTCCTGATGGCGGCCGGGGGCGACGACTCACCCGACGACAAGCCCGGTTCCAGCGCGAGCAGTTCACCCAGCCCCACGCTGAGCCTGCCGAGCGAACTGCCGAGCAAGCTCCCCAGCGAGGTGCCGACGAAGCTGCCGTCGCAGTTCCCCACCGAGCTGCCGAGCGAGTTCCCGAGCGGCCTGGAGTCGCTGATCCCGTCGCTGGCGGCCGACGAGGTGCCCTACTACACGCTTCAGGCGGGCGACTGCTTCGACACCGACGCCGCCCGGCCCGGACAGGCCGCCAAGCGTTCCTGCCGGGAGCCGCATGACGCCGAGGTCGTGAAAGTGGCGGAGCTGGAAGGCGACTACGCGACCGACAGCGCCCTGAAAAAGGCCGCGTCGGCCCTCTGCGAGCGGACCCTGGACAGCAAGGCGGAAAGCCAGCCCGAGGACACCGTGCGCGGCACCCTCGTGCAGTACCCGGACACCACCGGGTACCGGGTCGGCATCGACGACGTCGCGTGCAGCCTGGCCGCCGACACGGGTGCCGGCAGCCGAAAGCTCACGCAACCCCTGACGTGATCAGATCCCGCGCGGCAGCCGCACGTACGTCACCGTCGTCTCCACACCGCTGTCGACCAGCCGGCCCTGCGCGTCGAACGCGCCCGCGCCGTCGGTCATCCCGAAGTCGTTGTCGTTGATCAGGGCGAGCGTGTCGTGGTCCACGCGCGCGATCCCCTCGATCTTCCCGGGCACTCCGTCGACCGTCCCCAGGTCGACGACGAGGCGCTTGCCGAGCACCGGCACCCCCGCGACGGCCGGGTCGTCGAGCTGCTCCAGCGACGGGGACGTCGTGTCGTCGTCCCAAGGGCCGCCGAGGATGTCCGCGTCCCGCTCCAGGCGCACGAGCTGGAGCCGCGCGGCCTTGTCGGTGCGCTCCTCGACCAGCAGCCGGTCGCCGCCCACGGCGACCACCGAGGAGATCTTCAGCTCCGAGGTGTCGTCCTCGCCCGGGTCGACGACGTCCACCGGGTCGAAGCGGTACGCGTACTCGGCCGTGACGGCCTGCTTCCTGGGCGAGAAACGCAGCAGACGGGTCGTGCGCGACGCCTCGCCGGCGTCGGTGTCCGGCAGGGACAGCGGGCTCTGCACGGCCATCACCAGGTCGCCGCCCGGGAGTTGGGCGAGCCCCTCGAAGCCGCGGTTGATCTTCCGGTGCAGCAGCACGGAGGGCAGCGCCTCGACGACCGGGTAGTCGGTGCCGGTGAGGTTCAGCCCTTGCGGCACGTACCGGGTGAGCACCTTCCCGCGCGCGGAGACGTGCACGAGACTCGGCCCGTACTCGTCCACGAGCCAGAAACTCCCGTCCGCGGCCCGCACGACGCCCTCGGTGTCCAGCCCGTTCGGGTCGTACGCCAGCCGCGTCCGCGCGTCATAGGTGTACGGCGCCTCGTCGCGTCCTTCCTGGTTGGACAGCCCGGTGACGGGCTTGCCGGACGAGGTCGTGACCGGGATCGCGTCCAGCACCTCGACGGTGTCCCCGGACACCCTGATCCTCACGATCGCCGGGTCGAAGCCCGGCACGGGGAACGTGCGGCGCTTCTTGCCGTCGATCTTGATCTGGCCGTTGGGTCCGCGATCGGTGACCGTCCAGAACTCGCCCTTGCGGCCCGCCGGGTAGAGGTCGCTGCCGATGCCGCCGAGGTCCACGCCCCGGTCGTCGTCCACGGTGCCGGGCAGCAGGGTGTTGCTGAAGGTGCCCAGCGGGATGTCCCCGAGGGTCGCGGTACGCGTCACGTGCGCTGCCTCGGGCGTGGCCCCCTCGGCGGGGGTGGTCGCCACGAGCGCGGCCAGCACGGCGAGGGGCACGCCCGCCGCGACGGAACGGTGGACGCGGCGCCTGCCGGTGGCGTGCGGGGACATCGGGCCTCCTGGGAACAAGTGTGCTGACAGCGGCCAGATTTGGGCCCCGCGCGGAACGCCGTACGACGGCCGGGTGAACGGGGTGTGGCGGGGGCTCGTCGAGCTCGCGTGCGGCACTTCGACGAGCCCCGTAGGTCAACCGGTGGAGGTGGCCTCCTCCGCCGAAGCCAGCGCCGTCGCCGGGTCGTTGGCCGACGGGCCGGCGGGCACCCAGCGTCCCCGCTCCTCCCGGTACGGCCACCAGCGGCCGTCGCGCCCCAGGCGCAACTGGCTGCGGGCGTCGGCGACGGTCCAACGACAGCCCCGCGCGGACAACGGCGGGCGTTCGTCCTCGTCCCATGCCGCGTCGAGGACGGCACGCGCGCGTGCCAGCTCCTCGCCCTCGACCGTGCGCTCCTCCTCCAGGACGGACAACGCGGCCACGCCGCCGTACCGCCACGCGCGCACGGCCGACTCCAGCTCCGCCGGGTCCCGCCCCGACCCCACGGCCAACCGCTCGGCCACGGCCCCGCAGGGGTCGCCCAGCGCGAGCCGGACCGCGTCCTGCCCGATCGTCAACTCCTCCTCCACGGAACCCTGTTCACGCACCGCCTCGATCAACAGACGGTGCGCCTCCGCAGCGGTCCGGGCCGCCAGGAACTCCAGAGCGGCCGGGTCGACGCCGGGCGGGGCCGGTGTCCCCGTGTCGAGCGACGGCGGTGTGCCCGGTTCCGCGGGGAGTTCCGGCAGCGCGGGGAGCGGCGGCAGGATGTCCCCGGCCGTGAACGCCTCCGCGGCGTCCACGCCCTCCTGACGGGCCGGCGTCTCGGACGGCGCGGGTGCGGCGGTGCGGGCCTGGAGGTCGTCCAGCACGGCCCGTTCGGAGCGTCCGCGCATCAGCAGCAGGACGAAGGGGTCCTGGTCCAGCAGGCGTGCCACCTGGTAGCAGAGCGCCGCGGTGTGCCCGCAGTGGTCCCAGGCACCGCAGTCGCACTCCGGCTCCAGATCGCCCAGGCCCGGCAGGAGTTCGACGCCTGCGGCCGCCGCGTCCTCGACCAGGTGCGGAGGCATCTCGCGGTCCAGGAGCGCCGCGATGTGCCCGGCCCGCTCCACGGCCGTCTCCAGGAAGCGGTCCCACTGTTCGCCGGACAGCTGCTCCAGCAGCACGTCCGCCCGGTGCGGGGTGCGGTCGCGGTCCTGGACGACGGCGGTGAGCCTGCCCGGCCGCACCGACACCGCGCCGACGGCCCCCGCGCGCGCGAGCGCGCGTCCGATCTTCACCTGCTTCGTGTCGAGCGCGGTGTCCTCCAGCGCCTTCAGCCAGGCCTGCCCCCACCAGCTCCGGGCGAAGCCCCGCCCCTGCGCGGGCGGGAACGCGGCGAACGTCCGCTCCGTTGTGTCGTCATACGGGTTCGTCCCGTCGTACGTGTTCATCGCCCGCCCCCTCGCAGTTCGACCAGATCGGCCAGTTCCGCGTCCGTCAGCTCCGTGAGTCCCGCCTCACCGGCGCCGAGCACCGCGTCGGCCAACTCCCGCTTGCGGCTGAGCATGTCGGCGATGCGGTCCTCGATCGTGCCCTCCGCGATCAGCCGGTGAACCTGCACGGGCCGGTGCTGGCCGATGCGGTACGCCCGGTCGGTGGCCTGTGCCTCGACGGCGGGGTTCCACCAGCGGTCGTAGTGCACGACGTGCTCGGCCCGGGTCAGGTTCAGCCCGGTGCCGGCGGCCTTCAACGACAGCAGGAAGACCGGCACTTCACCGTCCTGGAAGCGCTGCACCATCGCCTCGCGCGCGGCGATCGGCGTACCGCCGTGCAGGAACTGCGAGGACACTCCGCGCGCCGCGAGGTGCCGCTCGATGAGGCGGGCCATCTGCACGTACTGGGTGAACACCAGCACGCCCGCCTTTTCGGCGAGGATCGTGTCGAGCAGCTCGTCGAGGAGTTCCAGCTTGCCGGACCGTCCGGCGATGGCCGGCTGCTCCTCCTTGAGGAACTGCGCCGGATGGTTGCAGATCTGCTTGAGGCCGGTGAGCAGCTTCACGATCAGTCCGCGGCGCGCCATGCTGTCGGCGCCGGAGATCTCCGCCAGCGTCTCGCGCACCACGGCCTCGTACAGCCCGGCCTGTTCCGGGGTGAGCGAGACGGCGCGGTCGGTCTCCGTCTTCGGCGGCAACTCGGGGGCGATCCCCGGATCCGACTTGCGGCGGCGCAGCAGGAAGGGGCGCACGAGCCGGGAGAGCCGTTCGGCGGCGGCCGGGTCCTGGCCGCTCTCGACGGCCTGCGCGTACCGGGTGCGGAAGGTCCCGAGGCGGCCCAGCAGGCCGGGGGTCGTCCAGTCGAGGATCGCCCACAGCTCGGACAGGTTGTTCTCCACCGGGGTTCCGGTGAGCGCCACACGCGCGCGTGCGTCGATGGACCGCAGCTGCCGTGCCGTCGCCGAGTACGGGTTCTTCACGTGCTGGGCCTCGTCCGCCACGACCATGCCCCAGGACACGGCGGCCAGCCGGCCCGCGTCGAGCCGCATCGTGCCGTAGGTGGTGAGGACGAACTCCCCTTCCGCGAGGGCGTCCAGGTCGCGGCGCGGCCCGTGGAAGCGGCGCACGGGCGTGCCGGGCGCGAACTTCTCGATCTCGCGCTGCCAGTTGCCCATCAGGGACGTCGGACACACCACGAGCGTGGGACCGGCGGCCGAGGGCTCGGTCTGCCGGTGCAGATGCAGCGCGATGAGGGTGATGGTCTTGCCGAGCCCCATGTCGTCGGCGAGACAGCAGCCCAGCCCCAGGGAGGTCATCCGGGCCAGCCAGTCGAGGCCCCGCCGCTGATAGTCGCGCAGGGTAGCCGCGAGCGCCGCCGGCTGCCCGACCGGCTCCTGCGTCTCAGGGTCCGCGAGACGTTCCCGCAGGCTCTCCAGCCACCCCGTGGGCTGTACGTCGACCCGGCGGCCGTCGACCTCCGTGGAGCCGGTGAGAGCGGCGGCGAGCGCGTCGATCGGGGTGACCTTGCGGTCCTGCCGCTCGGCGGCCCGGCGCACCTCCTGGGGGTCGATGAGGACCCATTGGTCGCGCAGTCGCACGACGGGGCGGTTGGCCTCGGCGAGCCGGTCCAGTTCCTCGCGGGTGAGCTGCTGCTCGCCCAGCGCGAACGACCAGTTGAACGCCAGGAGCGCGTCGGCGGACAGGAACGACGGAGTGGCGGAGAAGCCCCTCCCGGGGCCTGGCTCCTCGTCGGGCGGGCCGACCACCGCGCGGGCCGTCAGCTTGCGGGCCAGCTCCTTGGGCCAGTGGACGTCGACCCCGGCGGCGCCGAGCGACCGGGCGCCCTCCGCGAGCAGGTCGGTGACATCGTCGTCGGCGAGTTCGACGGCGTCCGGCACGGGCGCCGACAGCAGGGGCGCGAGCGGAGGCCAGGCGCGGGCCGCGCGGCGCAGCGCCAGCAGTGCGTCCATCCGCGCGCGCGGGCCGAACGCGTCCTGCGCGCCGGTCCACACCGCGGCGGCGTCCGCGACCAGACCCGGATCGCTCACGCTGTGCACCTGCGGCACGGCCCGGAAGACGAGGCCCGCGTCCTCCTGGGTCGCCGTCTCGAGGCCGGGCACCTCGATCCGCAGCGACAGCCGCACACCGGCGTCATGGCCGGCGGCCACATCGGCGGCCCAGGGGCGGAGGTCGGGCAGATGCCGAGGTTCACGCGCGGCATAGGCGGGACCGCCCGTCACGAGCGAGGCCGCGGGGGAGCGGGGCAGGGCGTCGGCCACGGCGTCCAGGAAGGCCCGCAGCAGCCGCTCCGGGTCGGGCAGGCGCAGAGAGTCGGAGCCGCCAGCCGGCTCGCCGTCACCCAGCGGCACGGCGTGCGCCTCAGGCGGCATCGCGGCGGCGAGTGCGCGGATGCGCTCCACGTCCTCGGTGCGCAGCGGCCCTGCCCGCCAGGCGTCGTGGTCGCCCTCGGACAGGCCTGGCAGCAGCAGCCCGCGGGCCGCCAGCTGGAGGGCGTGCACGGCGGCGGCGCCCCAGAACACGGCCGCCCGATGACCGTCGGCCACGGCACGCGCACGCGTGAGGACCGGCAGCGCCGACCGCACCGGCAGCAGCACCGCCGGCACGACCACCGCCTCCACGCCGCCCTCGCCGGGCACGACGATGCTCAGGTCCTCCGCGGTGCCCGACGCGACGCCGGGCGGCGCGTCGGCCTCGGGGTCCCAGAAGGCGACGCGGCCGGTACGGGCCGGGTCGCCGGGTACGAACACGGCACAGCAGCGGGCCAGTTGAGAGATCTCGGACGGTGTTGCCGCGGGAATCCTCGGCACAGGAATGCAGCACTCCTCAAATTTGACTACTCGATGCGCGATGGCCGAGGGTACAGCACCGTCCGAGGGAGCCCGGCATGACCCGGCTGTGAGCCGGGTCACTTCGGCAACGGGATGGGTATCCCCGTCTCAGGAACGTGTATCAGGGACGTGCGTCTCAGGGACGTGTAGGGGTCGCTCCTCAGGGACGTCTCAGGGTCGTGGTGCGGAACCGCGGGGAGCGCGGGCCCGTTTTCAGGACAGAGAGCGGCAGTGGCCGCGAAGGAGGCGACACATGTCGAAGAACGCGAAGATCGCCGCAGGCGGTGTGGCGGTCGGCATCATCCTGCTGTTCTGGCTGCCGTGGTGGGCCGCGCTCCTGATCGTCCTGGGAGTCCCGGCCGCCGCGTACCTCACGCTGGACCCCTCGCAGCGGCGCAGGCTGCGCCGTGTCACACGCAAGGAGCTCGGTCGCTGAGACCCGCGGGCTACCGGGCCGCCGCGGCCCGGTGGTCCAGGGCGCAGGAGTCGACCACGTCGCCGCTCGCGGGCCGGTCCACGACCTGGTCCGCGGGCGGCGGGGTGCCCCGCTCCACCCACGCCACCAGCGCGTCGAAGGCCGTCCGGTAGCAGGGCAGGATCGGACGCAGCCGGTCCGGATAGGTGTCGTACAGCCCGTCGACGTGCGTACCGCCCTGGACCGTGTAATAGCGGTGGAGACGGCCCTTCCCGCGCGCGTCGATCATGCGGGCGTACACGTCGGAGTCCGCCGCCTTGGGCAGCAGCGCGTCCAGGTCACCGTGGAGCGTGATCAGCGGGCGCCCGATGCGACCGGTCAGCGCGACCCTGGCCACGGCCCGCCGGACCGACTCGGGGCGCGACGCCAGGTCGTAGGCGGCGTCCGCGGCACAGGGCGCCAGGACCTGTTCCGTGGTCGTCCCGGCCGTCGGACCCGGGCAGTCGGGGTCGTAGGACGGGTCGAACTCGGCGCGGTAGATCTTCTGCGTGACACCCCAGTAGGCCTTCTCGTGGTACGGCCACAGGAACTCGGAGCCGCGCGCGAACCCCACCGCGTAGAGGTCGTCGTCCGTCGCCGAACCCGTCATGCGGGCCACGGCGGTGGGCAGCGAGGTGAGCAGGCTGGGGCCGTCCTCGGTCCACAGGGCGCCTTCCCAGTCCACGCCGCCGTCGTACAGCTCCGGGTGGTTCTCCAGCTGCCAGCGCGTCAGATAGCCGCCGTTGGAGATCCCGGTCATGTAGGTCCGCCGCGGTGACCGCCCGTAGTGCTGGGCGACGGCGCGCTTGGCCGCGCGCGTGAGCTGGGTGGTGCGCGTGTTCCATTCGGCGACCGCGTCGCCGGGACGGGTGCCGTCGCGGTAGAAGTCGGCGCCGTTGTTGCCCTTGTCCGTCGCGGCGTACGCATAGCCCTGGGCGAGCACCCGGTCGGAGATCGCCTTGTCCGTCGCGTACTGCCGGCGCGTCCCCGGGGCGCCCGTGACGACCAGCCCGCCGTTCCAGTGGTCCGGCAGCCGGATCACGAACTGGGCGTCGTGCCGCCAGCCATGGGTGGCGTTGAAGCTCGACGAGTCCGGGAAATAGCCGTCGATCTGCACACCGGGCACCCCGGACGGCGTCCGTGTCCCCTGGGCCGTGAGCCCCGCCTGGTCGGTCGCGTCGGTGTACGGCGTACCGGCGAGCCCGGTCGTGGTCAGGTCCGCGAGGCAGGCGCTCTGCTGGAAGGCCGCGCCCGGTACGCGCGTTCGCCCCTGGTGCGCGCAGTGACTCGTCTCGACGCCCGCGCCCGCGGCGGGAGTCGGCAGGGCGAGGGCTGCCGTGAGGGCTGTCGCCACCCACGTCGTGGCGACGACGGGAACACCTCGGGACACACGCATGACCGGCCTCCAGGACGGGACGGGGAGTCGAGAGCTGCCCCATCCTGCGAGTGCGCCGCCGCGTCATCCATGGGGTGGGACCACATGGAATGACGCCGCGACATGGGTGTTCCACCGCGCACGGCCCGTCAGTTGGATCAGCCGACCCAGCCGACCTCGCTCAGAGCGGCCGTACCGCCATCTTGTCGAGCGCCTCCAGCAGCCCCGGCAGCTCCGGGCCTCGCCCGACCGGGAGGACCTCGCCCGGTTCCTCGTCCAGCAGGACGAAGGCGATGTCGTCGGTGCGAGCCACGAGCGACCAGCCGGGGCCGTCCGCGCGCAGCGTGCGGGCGTCCCCGGGCGCGAAGGACGACCGGACCCGGCCGAGCGGCGGCGGTGTGTCCACGTACCCGCGGGCCTCGGCGAGAACGCGCCGGACGCCCTGGTGGCCGCTGTTGCCCTCGGTCTTCTCTGAGCTCTCCGTCGTCCCCGACGCTTCGTCGGTCTCGGCGTCGTCGGCGGCGGCCGCCCCGGGCATGGGGAACTCCGCGTCGTCGATCTGGTCCCGCCACAGCGACCACTGGACGGCGATCTCGTCCGCGCCCAGACGTCGCTGGGCCGGCCCCCACGTGGAGGTGTCCGGCGGCGTCAACGGCGGGCGGTCCGCCACCTCCGGGCCGGGATCGTGCGGCGCGGGCACGCCCGGCGCGGCGACGGCCACGGCGAGCGGCCAGCCCGGCAGGGCGGCGACGACCGTGTGCTCGTCGGGAGACAGGTCGTACTCCATGCCGCAGTCCCACGACGCGATGGCGACGGCGACCAGCGAGACGTCGTCGATGACGACCGTCCAGCGGGAGCCGTCGCCGTCCTGGCCGAGCACCAGGCCGTACCCGTCGGCGAGCGGCGCGAGACCGAGCGCCGCGCAGGCCTCCGGATAGTCGTCGCCCAGCACGCTCGGGAACTTCGCCGGCGTCAGCAGCACCGCCGTGAGCACATAGAGCGCATCGTCCGCGGCGGCGACGGCGTCCTCGTCCGTCCCGGCCATCCCAGCCTCCCCATCGGTTCGTCCAACGGCGCGCACCCTAGTGCGAGCGGAAGCAGCTTGTCACGACTCCCATGCACCCCGGAGCTGCAGTTTTCCGACCGGACGGGGCGAATCGACCGCGGTTGACCCGTCCGTCAGGCCGCCGGAAGCCCCAGCAGGGCACGGGCGACGGTCTGCGGCGACTCGTCGCGCTCCCGCGCGAGCGCGATGACGGCCCGGCACGCCAGCTCGCTCACCCCGAACGACAACGCCTCCGGTGACACCCAGCCCGCGGCCTCGTCGATCTGCTCCTGGTCGTCCTCCGCGCAGGCCGACACATAGGCCGCCGCGGCCTCGAACAGGTTGTGCGTGCGCCTGTCCCGGCCGTCGTCGATGTCGGCGCGCACGGTGTTGACGAATCTGGCGAACGCCTTGCGCATCCTGCCCCACATGCTGACCACCTTCCCCCTGCGTGGTTGCCGCCTGTACTGATCGTTCATCTCCTCCTACTCAACGTAGAGTTGGAGCTTCGACGGCAGAAGGGGGACGCCGCGGTGAAGCGGTTCGAGCGGCTCGAGCAGATACGGCGGATGGACCCGTACGAGGACGCCTCGGAGATCTACCGGCTGATGGCCGCGTACGAGTTCCCCTGGGACTTCACCCGCTCCCTGGAGCTGGCCCTCTACCGCACCTACGCCGTCCCGAGCATCGGCCGACTGCTCGCCGAGACGGCGGAGCTCACGGACCGGACGCAGAAACGATACGACGACACCTCGCTGCTCCTGGACGCCGTCGTCGAGCACGGCTTCGGCAGCGAGGAGGGCCGCACGGCGGTCCGCCGCATCAACCAGATGCACCGCAGCTACGACATCACGAACGACGACATGCGCTACGTCCTGTGCACCTTCGTGGTGATGCCCAGACGGTGGATCGACGCCTACGGATGGCGCCGGCTGTCCCGTCACGAGATCGTCGCCTCGGCCGTCCACTACCGCACCCTGGGGCGGCACATGGGCATCAGGGACATCCCGGAGACCTACGAGGAGTTCGCGGACTGTCTCGACGCCTACGAGGAGGCGCACTTCGGCTGGGACGAGGGAGCGCGGCGCGTCTCGGACGCCACGCTCGACCTGATGGCGTCCTGGTACCCGCGCCCATTGGCGCCCCTGCTGCGGACCTCGACGCTCGCCCTCCTCGACGAACCCCTGCTGCGGGCCTTCCGCTACCCGACACCTGGCGCGGCGACCCGCCGGCTCGTACGGGGCGTGGTACGCCTGCGCGGCCGCGCGGTCCGGCTGCTCCCGCCGCGCAGCGCACCGCACTTCGCCCGGCAGAACTGGGAGATCAAGGGCTACCCGGACGGCTACCGGCTGGCGGACCTGGGCACCCGCCCCGTTCCGGGCGTACGTGGATGCCCCGTACGGCCCCTGGACGGTTCAGCCGTCGAGTGACGCCAGGGTGTCCCGAAGCCAGCTGAGTTCGGCGCGGGACGTGGCACGCGCGATCGTCAGGATCCCGCGCCGGAAGGGATCGTCCAACTCCTCGGCGCTCAGGGGCCGGTCACCCTCGTAGAAGAAGCTCGCCGGCTCCTCCAGGAACGCCAGCCTGCGCCGCAGCACGGCCGCCTGCGCGGGCGCGTCCTCCAGGTGCCGGAGGAACGCGAGCAGCGTGAACCAGCGGTTCTCGTCGGTGATGTCGCGCTGCGCCGGCTCGGCGAGCCGTCGGCGCAGCTCGTGACGGCCGTCCTCGGTGAGCGTCAGCACGTGGCGCGGCGCGGCGACGGAACCGGGCTCCGTGGCGCGCTCCAGCAGCCCGGCCTTCTCCAGGCGCTTGATCGCCGGGTAGAGCGTGCTCTCGGCGATCGGTTTCACGTGCCCGGTGAGCGCGGTGATGCGTTTGCGCAGCTCGTAGCCGTGCAGCGGGGTGTCGTACAGGAATCCGAGGATGGCGAGCTCCAGCATGCCCGCATTCTGCCGTACGCCCGGTGTACATCGCTCAGTGAATACATCGGCTTCTCTATACCTCGTGACCGATGTATTGTTGCCGTCGACGTCGACGAGGGAGGACGCGATGGAGCAGGCCGAGTTCGACAGCAAGGGAAGCCGTATCCGCTGGACGGAGGTGCCCGGCGAGGAACCCGCGCGCGTGTACGTGCACGGACTGGGGTCGATGTCCTCCGTGTACCACGCCCACATCGCCGCCCGGCCCGAACTCGCGGGCAGGCGCAGCCTGTTCGTGGACCTGCCGGGGCACGGCATCAGCGACCGGCCCGAGCACTTCGGCTACACGCTGGAAGAGCACGCCGACGCCCTGGCCGCGGCACTGGACGCGGCCGAACTGACCGGCGCCGAGGTGATCGGGCACAGCATGGGCGGCGCCGTCGCGATCGTGCTCGCCCACCGGCGGCCCGAACTGGTCTCCCGCCTGGTGCTCACCGAGGCCAACCTGGATCCCTTCCCGCCGCCGGCCGCGGGCAGCAGCGGCATCGCCTCCTACGAGGAGGACGCCTTCGTCGACGGCGGCCACGCGCGCGTGCTGGAGGCGGTCGGGCCGCTGTGGGCCGCGACCATGCGGCTGGCCGACCCGCGCGCCCTGCACCGCTCGGCGGCCGGGCTGCGGCGCGGGTCCGACCCCGTGATGCGCACGATCCTCGAAGGGCTCACCGTCGACCGCGTGTACCTGCAGGGCGAGTCGAGCGGCGAACTCGACGGCAGGGAGGGGCTGGAGGAGGCGGGCGTGCGCGTGGTGACCGTGCCCGGCGCCGGCCACAACGTCATGTTCGACAACCCCGAGGCGTACGTGGCCGCGGTCGCCGGGCGGCTGTGAGTGCGGACGGCCCTCGCGGTCGGCCCTCGCGGTCGGCCCTCATGGTCGGCCCTCGCGGTCGGCCCTCATGGTCGGCCCTCGCGGACGGCCCTCATGGTCAGCCCTCGCGGACGGCCAGCGCCAGGAACCGCGCGTCCTCGTCGACGTACGACGTCATCCGCCACCCGGAACCGGCCAGCAGGGGCCGGAGGTTGGGCTCCGCGCGCAGGTCTTCCGAAGTGATCCGACGGCCCTGCCGCGCCGCGAGCGCCGCCCTGCCGATCGGATGAAACAGCGCCAGGATGCCGCCCGGGCGCACCACGCGCGCCAACTCCCGCAGGTTCTCGGCCGGATCGGGCAGGTGGGAGATCAACCCCGCCCCGAACGCCGCGTCCAGGGACGACGAGCGCAACGGCAGCGCGGCCACGTCGGCGAGCAGCAACTGCCCGTCCCGGTCCCGCCCCGCCCGTACGGCGGCCTGGAGCATGGCCGGGGTCAGATCGGCTCCCAGCACCGCTCCCGAGGGGCCCACGGCCGCACGCAGGGGCGTCAGGGCGCGTCCCGTGCCGCAGCCGGCGTCGAGGACGCGGTCCCCCTCGCGCAGACCGAGCTCGGCGACCGCGGCCGCGTAGGCGGGACCGTCGTCGGGGAACCGGGCGTCCCAGTCGGCCGCCCGGGCGCCGAAGAACTCCTGGACATGTGTGTGGTCGTCGCTCATGTTCCGCATGATCCCTCACCGACAAGGGTGACGCTTCTGTGCGCACGTTCGAGCGGGACGCGATCGTTCAGGTACATCGCTGCGTCATATTCCAACAGCTTTCGAAATGCGCCCCCTTTGTGCTCCCGTGCCCCGACTAGCGTCCCGGGGCCATGGGACACCTGGACCACGCAGCCCTCGGCTGGCTGACCCCCGTGCTGTCGTACGTGATGGCCTGCATCGGCGCCGCACTCGGCCTGCGCTGCACCATGCGCGCGCTCGGCGCCACCGGACGCTCGCGGCGCAACTGGCTCATCACCGCGGCCTCGGCGATCGGCACCGGCATCTGGACCATGCACTTCGTGGCCATGCTCGGCTTCAGCGTCAGCGGCACCGACATCCGCTACGACGTGCCGCTCACCATCGTGAGCCTGCTCGTCGCCATGATCGTCGTCTGTGCCGGCGTCTTCGCCGTCGGCTACAGCCGCGACCGCGCCCGCGCGCTCTTCCTCGGCGGCCTCACCACCGGACTCGGCGTCGCCAGCATGCACTACCTGGGCATGGCCGCCGTACGCCTGCACGGTCAGGTGCGCTACGACCCGGTGCTCGTCGGGCTCTCCGTCCTGATCGCCGTGGTGGCCGCGACCGCCGCGCTGTGGGCGGCGCTCAACATCAAGTCGCCCGTCGCCGTCACCATCGCCTCCCTGATCATGGGCGCCGCGGTGAGCAGCATGCACTACACCGGGATGTTCGCGGTGAGCGTGCGCGTCACCCCGTCCGGCGCCGCGCTGGCCGGGGCGACGGCGATGCAGTTCATCTTCCCGCTCGCCGTCGGGCTCGGGTCCTATCTGTTCCTGACCTCGGCCTTCGTCGCCCTGTCGCCCTCGACGGGAGAGCGCGAGGCATCCGCCTCCGCCCAGCGGCCGATCGAGAACGCCGCCGCCCACTGAGGGCCCGCCGGGCGAGCCGAACCACTCTCCGAGGCAGGAGGCCATGCGAACACCCCGTAGGACCCCCACGACCGGCTCCGAGCCACCGAACGCCGGCCCGGCCCGCGGCCGCCGCGCACACGCCGGACCACCGGCCGACGAAGGGCCGGACGAACCGATGGGCGCCGTCCCCGACGACCCGCCCACGCGCGTGGGCGGCTGGCGGATACGCCCGCGCACCGTGCGCGCCAAGATCGTCTGCCTGCTGATGGTGCCGGTGGTCTCCCTGCTAGCCCTGTGGGCGTACGCCACCGTGAGCACCGCCCAGGACGTCTCCCGGCTACGGCAGTTGCAGCGCGTCGACTCCGAGATCCGCACCCCGGTCGCGGCGGCCGTCGCCGCCCTCCAGGCCGAGCGCGCGGCCGCGGTCCGCTATGCCACCGACCCGGCCGCCAACCGCGCCGACGACCTCAAGGCCCTCGCGGACCGCACCGACAAGGCCGTCGCGGAACTGCGGCTCGGCGAAGGCAACACCGTCGCGGACAGCGAGGAGCTGCCCGCCGGAGTGGCCCAGCGCCTCGAGGCCTTCGTCAGCGGCGCCGAGGAACTGAGCTCCCTGCGCACCGCGGTCCTCGACCGCCGCGCGGGCTGGGACGAGACCTACGGCCGCTACACCCGCACCATCTCGACGGCCTTCTCCGTCGGCGGCGCCCTCACCGGCATCCAGGACGCCCAACTGGGCTCCGACGCGCGCGTGCTGCTCGAGTTCTCCCGCGCGGGCGAGGCCCTGGCCCAGGAGGACGTGGTGCTCTCCAGCGCACGGCTCGCCGGACGCCTCGACGGCACGCGGCTGCGGCTGTTCACCGGCGCCGTCGACACCCGCCGCGCCCTCACCGAGTCCGCCGTCGCCGATCTGCGCGGCTCCGAACGCACCGCCTGGCGGGACCTCGCCGACGGCGGTGACTACGTCGCCGTCGCCACCGTCGAGGACAGGGTCCTCACGAGCCGCGCGGGCGCTTCCGCGATCAACGCGGCACCTGAAGCCACTTGGACGAAGGCACACGCGCGCGTGCAGAACGGCATGCGGACGATCGAGGCCGACGCGGGACGCGGGGTCGCCGACCGCGCCGACCCGTTCACCCGCGGACTGCTCACCCCGGCCGGCGCGGCCGTCCTGCTCGGTCTCATCGCCGTCGCCGCCTCCCTGGTCATCTCCGTGCGCATCGGACGCGGTCTGGTCGTCGAGCTGGTGAGCCTGCGCAACAGCGCCCTGGAGATCGCCCGGCGCAAACTCCCCGAGGCCATGCGGAAACTGCGGGCCGGGGAGGAGATCGACATCCGCGCGGAGGCCCCGTCCGGGCCGCCCTCCGAGGACGAGACGGGTCAGGTCGCCGAGGCCCTCGGCACCGTGCACCGGGCCGCGCTGCGGGCCGCCGTGGAGCGTGCCGAGCTGGCCAGCGGCATCTCCGGGGTGTTCGTCAACCTCGCCCGGCGCAGCCAGGTCCTGGTCCACCGTCAGCTGAGCCTCCTGGACAGCATGGAGCGCCGTTCCGACGACCCGGGCGAGCTGAGCGACCTGTTCCGCCTCGACCACCTCACCACCCGTATGCGCCGGCACGCGGAGAGCCTGATCATCCTCTCCGGCGCCGCACCCGGCCGGGCCTGGCGCATGCCGGTCTCCCTGACCAACGTGGTCCGCGCGGCCGTCTCCGAAGTCGAGGACTACGCGCGCGTGGAGGTACGCCAGCTCCCCGAGGCGTCCGTGGTCGGCGGCGCCGTCGCCGACCTCACCCACCTGCTCGCGGAGATCGTCGAGAACGCCGCACAGTTCTCACCGCCGCACACGCGCGTGCGCGTCACCGGCGAACCCGTCGGCAACGGCTACGCCGTCGAGGTCGAGGACCGCGGCCTCGGCATGGGCAAGGACACCCTCACCGAGGCCAACCGCCGCATCGAGCAGTCCGAGGCGCTCGACCTCTTCGACAGCGACCGGCTCGGCTTGTTCGTGGTCAGCCGGCTGGCGGCCCGGCACGGCATCAAGGTGCACCTGCGCACCTCGCCGTACGGCGGCACCACCGCGGTCGTCCTGCTGCCCACCGCCCTGCTGCACAGCGGAGCGGAGGAACGTTCCCCCCGCAAGGCGGCCGACGCGGAACGCGAGTACGCGCGCGTGCCCGGCGCCGCCCAGCTCCAGGAATCCGTCCACGCGCCGGCCGACCGACCCGCACTGGTGGCCCCCGCACCGGCCCCGGCCGAGAACAGGGCGACGGCGAGGGCGGAGTCCGCAGGTGACACCCCGCCCCCCGGCGTCGCCACCCTGCGGCTGCACCGTCCCCAGGAGGACCCCGAAGGACCGGACGCCTCGGACGACCTCCCGCGTCGCGTCCGGCAGGCAAGCCTGGCTCCTCAGCTGCGTGCGCCGCGCACCGAGGAACCGGAACCGCGGCCCGCGCCACCGGGCGACGACCGGCGCACCCCCGAGCTCGTACGGGACCGGATGGCGGCCTACCGCGACGGCTGGGCGCGCGGCGGCGGCCGCCGGCCCGGACACGGCGCCGCCCCGGATTCCCCCGCGCCAAGAGACAGCAGCGAAGGAGACCCCGCATGATCCAGGACCCGGCCATGAGGGCCGCTCAGCGGTCCGGCGAACTCGACTGGCTGCTGGACGACCTGGTGCTGCGCGTCAGCGAGGTACGGCACGCCGTGGTGCTGTCCAACGACGGCCTCGCCGTGGGGGCGTCGACCGACCTGCGCCGCGAGGACGCGGAACACCTCGCCGCGGTCGCCTCCGGCTTCCACAGCCTCGCCAAGGGAGCCGGACGCCACTTCGGCGCAGGCGGGGTGCGGCAGACGATGGTCGAGATGGACGACGGCTTCCTCTTCGTGGCCGCCGCCGGCGACGGCTCCTGCCTCGCCCTCCTCACGGCCGTGACCGCCGACATCGGCCTCGTGGCCTACGAGATGGCCCGCCTGGTCAAACGCGTCGGCGAGCACCTGTACACGGCGCCGCGGGTAGCCGCACGGCCGCCCGCCGGATGAGACGAGAAGGCGGTCCGCCCATGACGGAGGACATGACGGGCGCCCCGCGCGAGCAGGGCAGCCAGTGGTACGACGGCGAGGCCGGACCCCTCGTCCGCCCGTACGCCATGACGGGCGGACGGACCAAACCCGGCCCCACCGGGGTGCGCTTCGACCTGATCGCCCTCGTCACGCTGGACGCGGCGGCACCCGGCCCCGACGAGGACACGTCGCTGGGGCCGGAACACCGGGCGCTGATCGAACTGTGCCGCCTGGAGACCCAGTCCGTCGCCGAACTCGCCGCGGGCGCGGACCTGCCCGTGGGCGTGGTCCGGGTGCTGCTCGGTGACCTCCTGGAACTCGGCTGCGTCACCGTCAGCCGCCCCGTGCCGCCCGCGCAGCTTCCTGACGAACGGATTCTGCGCGAGGTCATCGAAGGACTGCGAGCTCTGTAGATGAAACCTCGAAAGCGCATGCCCACGACTCGGTCACATCGGTCTAATAGCGGTCCAACCCCTCGAAGGGGTGCCGCAGTTGTCATCATGCTGACTTCACGCACCTGCACCGCCGACCGTTGCCGGCACTCCCGAGAGAAGTGATCGATGGTCTCCGAGACTTCCGATGCCCAGGGCGGCGGCGAGCAGGCCGCGCTGGCGTTGAAGATACTGGTCGCCGGCGGATTCGGCGTGGGCAAGACGACCCTGGTGGGCGCGGTCAGTGAGATCAGGCCGCTGCGGACCGAGGAACTGCTCAGCGAGGCCGGTCAGTTGGTCGACGACACGGACGGCGTGGACCAGAAGGTCACGACGACGGTCGCCATGGACTTCGGCCGCATCACCATCCGCTCCGGCCTCTCCCTCTATCTCTTCGGCACCCCCGGGCAGGACCGTTTCTGGTTCCTGTGGGACGAGTTGTCGCAGGGAGCCCTCGGGGCCGTGGTCCTCGCGGACACCCGGCGGCTGGAGGACTGCTTCCCCGCGGTCGACTACTTCGAGCACCGCCACATCCCGTTCGTGGTGGCCGTCAACTGCTTCACGGGTGCCCGCACTTACGGTGCTCAGGACGTCTCGCGCGCCCTCGACCTGGACCGCGGCACCCCGGTGGTGCTGTGCGACGCCCGGGACCGCGACTCGGGGAAGGAGGTGCTGATCCGGCTCGTCGAGTACGCCGGTCGGATGCACACCGCCCGGCTCCTCGACTCGGTGGGCTGAGCCCCGGTCAGCGCTTCGGCGGCGAACTGACCGAAGGCCGCCGTTCTTACCTGTGCCATGCCCTGTTCTCCTTGCCCCCGGCACCGGTCGTCGGGAAGGGTGGCGAGGAACTCCTCCGGCCAGGGGGAGACGTCACACGGGGAGACGGAGACATGGCGCAGAACCAGGGACTCGGCTGGCTGCTGGACGATCTGACCGAGCGTGTCGACCACGTCCGGCACGCGTTGGTGCTGTCCAACGACGGCCTGGTGGCGGGGGCCAGCACGGGTCTGCGACGCGAGGACGCCGAGCACCTCGCCGCCGTCTCGTCCGGACTGCACAGCCTGGCCAAGGGCTCCGGCCGGCACTTCGGCGCGGGCAGAGTCCGCCAGACGATGGTCGAGTTCGACGACGCGGTGCTGTTCGTCACCGCGGCGGGCACCGGCAGCTGCCTGTGCGTGCTCAGCGGCGCGCAGGCCGACATCGGTCAGATCGCCTACGAGATGACGCTGCTCGTCAACCGGGTCGGCGAGCACCTCGGCGTGGACGTCCGCCAGCCCGAGCGGAGTTCGGCCATAGACCTCTGACCTGCTGATTCGTCATCTCCCGTGGAGTTATCCACAGGCCCGCTCCGAGATTCGCCCGACCGGCTACGGTTTTTGTCACGGCGAACGCACACAGCGTGAGCACCGACTCCACGGGGGAGTACGACGATGACAGGCAGCACCCTCACCAGGCCTCAGCAGCTCACTCTCACCCCGGGCCGCGCGGCGCGCGAACTGGGTCTGAAGCGCAACGAGTTCGACCTGGGCGTGCATCTCGGCCATATCCGGACCGTGCCCGACGAAGGGGGAGGGGGCCGCCGGGTCCCCCGCACCGAACTGGACCGGCTCCGCGCGGAGGACGACTTCCCCGAAGCGTTCCAGCAGCGGGTGCGGGTCGTGGGCACCACCGAGGGCGCGGACGTCATGGACATCCCCGTCGGCAGGTTCACCCGCCTGGCACGCCTCGGTGTGGTGGCGCCGGTGCGCTTCTATCTCAACCGGTATCGGGCCGTCGTCTGGCTCTATCTCGCCGAGGAACTCGAGCAGTTCGCCGCCGACGAGCGGAACACCCCGCTGCTGCACGCCCGTCGCACACCCGAGGGCATGCGGGGCCTGCTGGAGGAGGGTGTGGACCTGCGTCCCCGCAACTGGCGTGCCCGGCACCGGGAGTTCCTGCTGCGGGTGGCCGACGGCCCGTGGGAGAGCGCCGGAGCCCTTGCCGCCTTCCTCGACCCCGCCCAGATCGCGGAGCTCGTCCGCGACCCGTACGAGCGCTCCTATCTGAACCGCTTTCGCCCCGTGCCGCCGAACCAGGGCGCCCCGGGCACACCGGCCGCGCACCTCACCGAGCGGATCATGACGGCCGACGACCCGGACGAGATCAGCCGACTGCGGACCGAACTGGCCCGGACCATGGAGGACGCCCGCACCCTCCGGCCCGCGCCACGCCCGGCGGGGGAGCAGCGGCCGACCGAGCCGCGCCCCACAGGGGAGCGGCGGCCGACCACACCACCGCCCCCGCCCGACGAAGCCGCCCCCGCGGAATCGCCCCGACGATTGCTGGGCTGGCTGCGTCGCAGAAGCGCATGACGGAAAGGCGCGTGCACGCCACGTACCCGCCCGGCCCCGGACCTACAGCGCCCGGAAGAGCCCTTCCTGGACGACGGACACCAGCAGGCGCCCCTCCAGGTCGTAGATCCGCCCGCGCGCCAGGCCCCGTCCGCCGGTCGCGATCGGGGACTCCTGGTCGTAGAGGAACCACTCGTCCGCGCGGAACGGTCGGTGGAACCACATGGCGTGATCCAGCGAGGCGATGTCGAAGCTGCGCGGCCCCCACAGCGGTTCCACCGGGATGCGCACGGCGTCCAGGAGCGTCATGTCGCTGGCGTAGGTCAGCGCGCAGGTGTGCACGACCGGGTCGTCCCCGAGCGGCCCGACCGCGCGCATCCACACCGCGCTGCGCGGCTCGGCGTCCTTGACCTCCTCGGGCGTCCAGCGCAGCCGGTCCACATAGCGGATGTCGAAGGGCTGACGGCGCGCCATGCGCTCCAACTGCTCCGGCAGCGCGCCCAGATGCTCGCGGATCTCCTCCGTGACCGTCGGCAGGGACTCGGGGTCCGGGACCTTGCGGGCCGGTGGCAGCTGATGCTCGAACGACGCTTGCTCAGGCTTGTGAAAGGAGGCGGTGAGATTGAAGATCGTGCGGCCCTGCTGCACGGCGGTGACCCGACGGGTCGTGAACGACCGGCCGTCCCGCACCCGTTCGACCTGGTACACGATCGGCACGCCCGGCCGGCCCGGGCGCAGGAAGTACGCGTGCAGCGAGTGCACGGGCCGGTCGCCCTCGGTGGTGCGGGCGGCGGCGACCAGCGCCTGGCCCGCCACCTGTCCGCCGAAGACCCGCTGCAGGGACTCCTGCGGGCTGCGGCCCCGGAAGATGTTGACCTCGATCTGCTCCAGGTCGAGAAGGTCGACCAGTCGCTCGGCCGGGTTCGTCGTCATGACCGCGTCTCTCCTGTGCTCACAGCTGGCCGACGTCGGTGACCCGGACGACCGCGCGGCCCTCCGCGTCGGAGGCCGTCAGGTCGACCTCCGCGCTGATGCCCCAGTCGTGGTCGTCGTTCGGGTCGTCGAAGATCTGCCGGACGCGCCACAGGCGGTTCTCCGGCTGCTCCTCGATGATGAGCAGCTTCGGGCCGCGGGCGTCCGGGCCGGTGCCGAGGTCGTCGTACTCGTCCCAGTACTTGTCCATCGCCTCGCCCCACGCGTCGGCGTCCCAGCCGGCGTCGGCGTCCAGCTCGCCGAGCTCCTCCACCTGGTCCAGGGCGGCGAGCTCCACGCGGCGGAACATGGCGTTGCGGACCAGGACACGGAAGGCGCGCGCGTTGGTGGTGACCGGCTTGACCTCGTCGGCCTTCTCCTGGGCCTCCTCGGCGGTCATCTCCTCCGGGTTGGCGAGCTGCTCCCACTCGTCCAGCAGGCTGGAGTCGACCTGACGGACCATCTCGCCGAGCCACTCGATCAGGTCCTGGAGATCCTCGGACTTGAGGTCGTCCGGGATGTTGTGGTCCAGCGCCTTGTAGGCACTGGCGAGGTAGCGCAGGACAATGCCCTCGGTGCGGGCGAGCTCGTAGAAGGACACCAACTCCGTGAACGACATCGCCCGTTCGTACATGTCACGGATGACGGACTTCGGGGAGAGCGGATGGTCGCCGACCCAGGGATGGCTCTTGCGGTACGTGTTGTACGCGTGGAAGAGCAGCTCCTCCAGAGGCTTCGGGTACGAGATGTCCTGGAGGCGCTCCATACGCTCCTCGTACTCCACACCGTCGGCCTTCATCGCGGCGACGGCCTCGCCCTTCGCCTTGTTCAGCTGGGCGACGAGGATCTGCCGCGGGTCGTCCAGCGTCGACTCGACGACGGAGACCATGTCCAGGGCGTAGGACGGCGATTCGGGGTCGAGGAGTTCGAACGCGGCGAGGGCGAAGGTGGACAGCGGCTGGTTCAGCGCGAAGTCCTGCTGGAGGTCGACCGTGAGGCGGACGATACGGCCCTCGGCGTCCGGCTCGTCCAGCTTCTCGACGATGCCGCCGTCCAGCAGCGAGCGGTAGATGGCGATCGCCCGGCGGATGTGCTTCAGCTGCGCCTTGCGCGGCTCGTGGTTGTCCTCCAGCAGATGCCGCATGGCCTCGAAGGCGTTGCCGGGGCGGGCGATCACCGACAGCAGCATCGTGTGCGTCACCCGGAAGCGGGACGTGAGCGGCTCCGGTTCGGAGGCGATCAGCTTCTCGAAGGTATTCTCCGTCCAGCCGACGAAGCCTTCCGGCGCCTTCTTGCGGACCACCTTGCGCCGCTTCTTCGGGTCGTCGCCGGCCTTGGCGAGTGCCTTCTCGTTCTCGATGACGTGCTCGGGCGCCTGGGCGACGACGAAGCCCGCCGTGTCGAATCCGGCCCGCCCGGCGCGGCCGGCGATCTGGTGGAACTCCCGGTTGCGCAGGGTGCGGACGCGGTTGCCGTCGTACTTGGTCAGGGCCGTGAACAGCACCGTGCGGATGGGCACGTTGACGCCCACGCCGAGCGTGTCGGTACCGCAGATGACCTTCAGCAGACCCGCCTGCGCGAGCTTCTCCACCAGCCGCCGGTACTTGGGCAGCATGCCGGCGTGATGGACCCCGATGCCGTGCCGGACGTAACGGGAGAGGTTGCGGCCGAACTTGGTGGTGAAGCGGAAGTTGCCGATCAGATCGGCGATCTGCTCCTTCTCCTCCTTCGAGCACATGTTGATGCTCATCAGCGCCTGCGCCCGCTCCACGGCCTGCGCCTGGGTGAAGTGCACGATGTAGACCGGCGCCTGCCTGGTCTGCAGCAGCTCGGTCAGCGTCTCGGTGAGCGGGGTGAACTTGTACTCGTAGGACAGCGGCACCGGACGGGTCGCCGAGCGGACCACCGCCGTCGGGCGGCCGGTGCGGCGGGTGAGGTCCTTCTCGAACATGGAGACGTCGCCGAGCGTGGCCGACATCAGGATGAACTGTGCCTGCGGCAGCTCCAGGATCGGGATCTGCCAGGCCCAGCCGCGGTCGCCCTCGGCGTAGAAGTGGAACTCGTCCATCACGACCTGGCCGACGTCCGCCTGCTTGCCGTCGCGCAGCGCGATCGACGCGAGCACCTCGGCGGTGCAGCAGATGACGGGGGCGTCGGAGTTGACGGAGGCGTCGCCGGTGAGCATGCCGACGTTCTCGGTGCCGAAGATCTTGCACAGCTCGAAGAACTTCTCCGAGACCAGCGCCTTGATCGGAGCCGTGTAGAAGGTGACCTCGTCACGGGCGAGCGCGGCGAAGTGCGCGGCCGCCGCGATCATGCTCTTGCCGGAGCCGGTGGGCGTCGACACGATCACGTTCGCACCGGAGACCACCTCGATCAGCGCCTCCTCCTGATGGGGGTAGAGCGTGAGCCCGCGCTCCTCGGCCCACGACTCGAAGGCTTCGTAGAGGGCGTCGGGGTCTGCGGTCTGCGGCAGCTGATCGATGAGGGTCACCCACCCATCTTGCCTGCCCTTCCCCACTACAGGGGAATCGGATGCGGGTACGAAGATCACGAGCAGTACGCTGTGTCGCCGACGAGGCGTCAGGGCATCCGGTCAACTGCGCAGCGGTACACGAGGAATGGGGCGGGCAACGGCGATGATGGGACCAGCACACTCACTGTCGGGGGCCGCGGCCTGGCTCGGCGTCGGAGCGGCGGCCGCCGCGGCGGGGCACACGATGCCCTGGCCGGTCCTGCTGGCCGGAGCCCTGATCTGCGCGGGGGCGGCGCTCGCCCCCGACCTCGACCACAAGGCGGCCACCATCTCGCGCGCCTTCGGACCCATCTCGCGAGGGCTCTGCGAGATCGTCGACAAGCTCTCCTACGCCGTCTACAAGGCCACCAAGAAGCAGGGCGACCCCCGGCGCTCCGGTGGGCACCGCACGCTCACCCACACCTGGCTGTGGGCGGTCCTGATCGGCGCGGGCGCCTCGGTCGCGGCGATCACCGGTGGCCGCTGGGCCGTCCTCGCGATCCTCTTCGTGCACATGGTGCTCGCCATCGAGGGCCTGCTGTGGCGGGCGACCCGCGGCTCCAGTGCCGACGTCCTGGTCTGGCTGCTGGCCGCAACCAGCGCCTGGATCATCGCCGGCGTGCTGGACAAGCCGGGCAACGGCTCGGACTGGCTGTTCACGGACCCGGGCCAGGAGTACCTGTGGCTGGGCCTGCCGATCGTGCTCGGCGCGCTGGTCCACGACATCGGGGACGCGCTGACGGTGTCGGGCTGCCCGATCCTGTGGCCGATCCCGGTGGGCCGCAAGCGCTGGTACCCGATCGGCCCGCCCAAGGCCATGCGGTTCCGGGCCGGCAGCTGGGTCGAGCTGAAGGTGCTGATGCCGGCGTTCATGGTGCTGGGCGGGGTGGGCTGCGCGGCGGCGCTGAACTTCATCTGACCGCGAGGCGGGACTGTGCGCCGGCGGAGCGCCGCTCAGCCCTCGGCGTCCTGCCCCGCCGCACTCCCGTAACGCCGCTCGAAGCGGGCGACCCGTCCCTCGGTGTCCACCGTGCGGGCCTTGCCGGTGTAGAAGGGGTGGCTCTCCGAGGAGATCTCCACGTCCACCACCGGGTACGTCTCGCCGTCGTCCCACTCGATGGTCTGCTCGCTGGTCGCGGTCGACCGGGTGAGGAAGGCGTAACCGGCGGAGCGGTCACGGAAGACGACCTGGTGGTAGTCGGGGTGCTTGTCCTGCTGCATGCGTGCTCCTCGGGGTCAGCCGGACAGGGCGTCCTCGTCGACGATGTGCATGGCGGCCTCCTCGGCGGAGGCGGCGGCGCCGTCGATGCCCACGTCCGTGGCGATCAGGGCGCTCTCCTCGTCCTCGTGAGCGCCTTCGTCGGGCGCGACGAGACGGCCGGAGCGACGCGCGCCGACCTCGTTGTCGAGGAGTTCGCCGTCGGTGCCGTCACAGTCGCCGATGCCGTCCCCGTCGGGGACGGGGGCGTCCGGCATCTCCTCGGCGAGCCGCTGCTCCAGACTCTCGCCCTGCCGCCGCTCGGCGGCCGTCACACCGGTGTGCTCCACGGCCCATGGTCGGTCCGGAGGGGACCAGCCGCGGTCGAGGGGGTCGTCGACACCGTCGTTCTCCAACGTGTCCTCCACGTCGAGCAGCCCGGAGTCCTCCTGGATCTCGGATCCGTCGGGCTGGTAGACGTCGTCTCCCCATCCGTCGGCGCTGTTCACGGGTACCTCCAGGTGATGGGGACGGGCCCGGTCCCGCGGCGGCCGGTGACGCGGGGCCGCCGCGCGGTGCCGTTATCCAGCCTTCCACCCCTTTTCGGGACTGCGCAACGGCACGGGTGCAGGCAAGCGGGTCCGACCCCGGCGCGACCAGGCGACGCCTCCCCTCCGCCGTCAGCTCTCCAGCCCCGCCGACGACCACACCCGCCCCTCGTCCGTCACCAGTTCCACCCGGTCCACGGAGTCGGCGGCCCCGTAGGCGATCCAGGTGGCCCGGCCGGAGGACGGGAGCCACCAGTGGCCCGCGTCGCGGGTGCTGCCGTCCTTGAGGAGAAGTCGGCAGGTGTAGTGCGTGCCGGGACGGCCGTCCGTGATCTGCATGACGAGGACGGACTCGGTGCCGAAGCGGCTGGGCTCGACGGTCCCCACGGTCGCCCCCGAACCGGTGACCAGCCGCGCCCCGCGCTCGCTCACGGCCACCTGGGAGGCGGGCGGCGACCCCAGGTCGACGACCACCGCACCGGCCGCCCCCAGACAGAGCCCGGCCGCCGCGGCGGCGGCGACCAGCAGCGGCAACCGGTACGACCGCCGCCGCCCCGTGCGCGGCCCCGGCGCGGGCAGCTCCAGCCGTTCGAGGACCCGTGCGTCGAACCCGGCCGGGGGCGCCACGGAGGGTGCCGCGGGCAGCACGGAGTCGACGGCCGCAGAGAGGTCGTCGTACGTGGAGCGGCAGGCCGGGCAGACGGTGAGGTGGCGCAGCAGCTCGGCCGACTCACCGGGGAGGGTGCCGAGGGCCAGGGCGAGCAGTTCGTCCTCGTCGGGGTGGGTGTCCGGCCCGGGCTCACGTGCCATCACGGCCTCCCTCCTTGAGCGCCTCGCGCAGCCTGCGCAGGCCGGTACGGATCCGGGTCTTGGCGGTGCCCAGCGGAATGTCCTCGTGCCGGCCCACTTCCGCCGCCGTACAGCCGCCGATCACGGCGAGGGCGACCGCCCGTGCCTGTTCCTCCGGCAGGGACCGCAGCCGGGTGAGGGCACGCTCGCTCTCCAGGGCGACCAGGGCGAGCCGCTCGGTACCGTCGGCCTCCTCGGCGTCGGCGCGCAATGTGACGTCGATGAGCCGTTCGAGGGTCTCGGCCGGCTCCGGTGTGGGCCGGCGGGCGCGGACGGCGTCGATGGCGGCGTTACGGGTGATGGTCAGCAGCCATGTGAGGGCCGAGGCGCGGCGGGGGTCGTAGTTGCCGGCCGCCCGCCAGGCCCGTACGAACACCTCCTGGCTCACGTCCTCGGCGAGGCCCGGTTCGCGGGTCACCGACAGGGCGAGGCCGTAGACGGCGTTCTGGAAGCGGCGGACGAAGGCGGTCGCGGCCTGCTCGTCGCCCAGCGCGAAACCGGCGACGAGCGAGGCGTCGTCGACCCGGTCCGCGCGGGGGAACAGTTCCACGCTTCTGTATACGTCCGATCCGGGCGGAGGGATTGCGGTGTCGTCCGTGGCCGCAATCCCTCCGCCGACGGCAGCCGTACAACCTCCGCCGGAAGGGACGGAGAGGATCATGAAGCGAAACAGGATCACCCTGACCGGGATCGCACTCGTGGCGGCGCTGGGGCTGGCCGGCTGCGGCGGGGGTGGCGGCTCCTACGGCGGTGGTTCCGACGGTGGTGGCGGTTCCGACACACCCGCCGCGGCGGACACCTCCACCGTGAAGGTGAGCGACTCGCGGCTCGGCGACATCCTCGTCGACGGCGGCGGTCGCACGCTCTACCTGTTCACGGCGGACGGCAAGAACACCAACTCCATGAAGTGCGACACCGCGTGCCTCAAGCTGTGGCCGCCGCTGGAGGGCAAGCCGAAAGCCGGTTCCGGCGCCGACGCGGGCCTCATCGGCACCACGAAGGGCAGCGCGCCGCAGGCGACGTACGCCGGACACCCGCTCTACTACTACGCGAAGGACAAGGCGCCGGGCGATCTCAAGGGGCAGGGGATCGACGGGATCTGGTACGTGCTGAACGCGAAGGGCACGGCGATGAAGCAGGCCGCTCCCTCGACGGACAGCGACGGCGACAGCGGCTACGGGTACTGAAAGACGGGTACTGAAAGGGGGCCGTCGCTCAAAGACGACGGCCCCCCTCAGGGCTCCTCACCCGTGCCACGACTCACCCGTGCCAAGACCTCCACAGCGCCGCGTACGCCCCGTCCGCCGCGACCAGCTCGTCATGGCTGCCCAGCTCGCTGATGCGGCCGTTCTCGACGACGGCGATCACGTCCGCGTCGTGGGCGGTGTGCAGCCGGTGGGCGATGGCGACGACGGTGCGGCCGTCGAGGACTCGGGCCAGGGACCGCTCCAGATGGCGGGCCGCGCGCGGGTCGAGGAGAGAGGTCGCCTCGTCCAGGACCAGCGTGTGCGGGTCGGCCAGCACCAGGCGGGCCAGCGCGATCTGCTGGGCCTGTGCCGGGGTGAGCGCGAGACCGCCCGAGCCGACCTCGGTGTCGAGGCCGTCGTCGAGCGCCCGTGCCCAGCCGTCCGCGTCGACCGCGCCCAGCGCCGCCCACAGCTCGGCGTCCTCGGCGCCCGTGCGGGCGAGGAGGAGGTTGTCGCGCAGGGAGCCCACGAAGACGTGGTGCTCCTGGTTGACCAGGGCGACATGCGAGCGGACGCCCTCCGCCGTCATCCGGGACAGTTCCGCGCCGCCCAGGGTGATCCGGCCGTCCCGGGGCGCGTAGATGCCCGCGAGCAGTCGGCCCAGGGTCGACTTGCCCGCGCCGGACGGGCCGACGAGCGCCATCCGGGTGCCCGGGGCGACCTCCAGGGACACCTTGCGCAGCACGTCCACGCCCTCCAGGTAGCCGAAGTGCACGCGGTCGGCGTGCACATGGCGTCCCTCAGGAGCCACGGCGGCATCACCGGCGTCCGGTTCGACCTCGCGGACGCCGACCAGCCGGGCCAGCGACACCTGGGCGACCTGCAACTCGTCGTACCAGCGCAGGATCAGCCCGACCGGGTCGACGAGCATCTGCGCGATCAGCGCACCGGTCGTCAACTGGCCGACGTCGATCCAGCCGTGCAGCACCATCACGCCGCCGACCATCAGCACCGAGCCGAGGATCATCACATGGGTGACGTTGATGAACGGGAACAGCACCGACCGCAGCCAGAGCGTGTACCGCTCCCACGCCGTCCACTCCTTGATCCGCCGCTCCGACAGCTCGACGCGACGCTCCCCGAGGCGGTGCGCCTCGACGGTGCGCCCGGCGTCCACGGTCTCGGCGAGCGCGGCGGCGACGGCGGCGTAACCGGCGGACTCCGACCGGTAGGCGGACGGCGCCCGCTTGAAGTACCAGCGGCAGCCGATCACCAGCAGCGGCAGGGCGAGCAGCACGGCCGCGGCCAGGGGCGGCGCCGTGACGACGAGCCCGCCGAGCAGCAGCACCACCCACACCACGCCGATCGACAGCTGCGGCACGGCCTCGCGCATCGCGTTGGCCAGCCGGTCGATGTCGGTGGTGATGCGGGACAGCAGGTCACCGGTGCCGGCCCGTTCCAGGACGCCCGGCGGTAGCCCGACCGAGCGCACGAGGAAGTCCTCGCGCAGGTCGGCCAGCATCCGCTCGCCGAGCATCGCGCCGCGCAGCCGCACCTGCCGTACGAACACGGCCTGCACGGCGAGCGCGGCTACGAACAGGCCCGCGGTCAGCTCCAGATGAACCTCCCGGGCCCCGTCCGAGACCCGGTCCACGAGTCCGCCGAGCAGCCACGGCCCCACCATCGACGCGATCACCGACACCGTGTTGACGGCGACGAGGACGAGGAAGGCGCGGCGGTGCCGGCGGAACAGTTCGGTCACATAGGCGCGTACGGTCGCGGAGCCCCCGACGGGCAGGGTGTTCGCCGTCGTCGGGGCCGCCGGGTCGTACGCCGGTGGCGCCACGCCGATCATGCCGTCTCCTCGATCTCTTCCAGCTCTTCCAGTACGGACTCGGTCTCGCGGGTCACGACCGCGCGGTACCGGGGTTCCTTGTGCACGAGTTCGCGGTGCACGCCCACGGCCACGACCTCGCCCTCGTGGACCAGGACGACCCGGTCCGCGCGGTCCAGCAGGAGCGGCGAGGACGTGAACACCACGGTGGTGCGGCCCGCCCGCAACTCCCGTACGCCCTCGGCGATGCGGGCCTCGGTGTGCGAGTCGACGGCCGAGGTCGGCTCGTCCAGGACGAGCACCTCCGGGTCGGTGAACAGCGACCGGGCCAGCGCGAGCCGCTGGCGCTGACCGCCCGACAGGGAGCGCCCGCGTTCGGTGATCCGGGCGTCCAGCGGGTCCTCGGCGCCGAGCGAGCCCTGTACCAGGGCGGCCAGGACGTCCTCGCACTGCGCGGCCGTCAGCGCCTCACGGGCGTCGACGTCCCCCGACGCGGGCACGTCGAGGAGCTCGCGCAGCGTGCCGGACAGCAGGACCGGGTCCTTGTCCTGCACGAGGACGGCCGTACGCGCGGCGGAGAGCGGCAGCTCGTCCAGCGGCACGCCGCCCAGCAGCACCGACGGCTCCTCCTCGGTCGAGGACGGATGGCCGCCGAGGCGTTCCGCCAGCCGCCCCGCAGCGTCCGGGTCCCCGCACACCACGGCGGTGAGCCGGCCCGCGGGCGCGAGCAGTCCGGCCGCCGGGTCGTACAGGTCACCCGTGGGTGCCGTACCGGCGAGCGAGCCGTCCTCGGAGGTGGCGCGCCGCAGCGACAGCACCCGCGCGGCCCGGCGGGCCGACGGACGCGAGAAGGAGTACGCCATGGCGATCTCCTCGAAGTGCCGCAGCGGATAGGTCATCACCATGACCGAGCTGTAGACGGTGACCAGTTCGCCGACGGAGATCCGGCCCTCGCGGGCGAGGCCCACGCCGTGCCAGACGACCGCGATGAGCAGCAGTCCCGGCAGCAGCACCTGGATCGCCGAGATCAGCGACCACATCCGGGCGCTGCGCACGGCGGCGTGCCGCACCTCCTGGGAGGCGCTGCGGTAGCGGTCGAGGAACAGTTCCTCGCCGCCGATGCCGCGCAGCACCCGCAGCCCGGCGACGGTGTCCGAGGCCAGCTCGGTGGCGCGGCCGGCCTTCTCGCGCTGGAAGTCGGCCCGCCGGGTCGCCCGGGGCAGCAGCGGCAGCACCGCGAGCGCCAGCACGGGCAGACCCACGGCGACGACCACTCCGAGCGAGGGCTGGTAGACGACCAGGCCCACGCACACCAACAAGATGGTCAGCGCGGCGGCGGTGAACCGGGAGACGGCCTCCACGAACCAGCCGATCTTCTCGACGTCGCCGGTGGAGACGGCCACGACCTCACCGGCGGCGACCCGCCGGGTCAGCGCCGAGCCGAGCGTCGACGCCTTGCGGGCGAGCAGCTGCTGGACGCGGGCGGCGGCCGTGATCCAGTTGGTGATGGCGGCGCGGTGCAGGAAGGTGTCGCCGATCGCGTTGCCGGCGCAGGCCAGCACCAACAGCCCGCCCGCGAGGGCGAGTCGGGTGCCGGAGCGGTCGACGACGGCCTGGACGGCGAAGCCCACACAGAACGGCAGGGCGGACACGGACAGGAAGTGCACCAGTCCCCAGGCCAGTGATCTGAGCTGGCCGCCCAGCTGATTCCGGAAGAGCCACCACAGGAATCGGGGACCCGAGCGTGCGTCCGGCACTCCCGGGTCGGGATACGGAAGGTCTTGAATCTGCATGACGGATGACGTCCCAGTGGCTCGTGTCAGGGGGGTGGGTGGGACCGCGGACGGCGGTAGCAAACCGTGAAAGGTTCGCGTCATTGCGTGGTCGGAAGCAACCGGTTTTCCGCGCGGCCGGGTGGGACCATGGCGGGGTGGCGATCGATGTACGGCGTGCGATGCTCTGCGGCTCCCTGGCCCTGACCCTGGCCGCCTGCGCGGGGCCGAGGGACGCCGAACCACCGGCGAAACCGCAGGCCCGCGTCACGACCGCGGCCCCGACCGGCATCCCCGACCTCGGTGACCGCTTCCAGCGCCGCATCCGCGCCGACGCCCGCCAGGTCGTCGCGGTCTACGGCGACGGCGTCGACGCGCCGGACTCCACGGTCGTGCTCTACACGAAGCGGGGCACCGGCTGGGACCGCACGCGCAGTTGGCCCGCGCACAACGGCAAGAAGGGCTGGACGACCGACCACCACGAGGGCGACAAACGCAGCCCCGTGGGCGTGTTCACGCTCACCGACGCGGGCGGCGTGCTGACGAACCCGGGTTCGAAACTCCCGTACACGCGGTCCGCCGCCTTCACGGCCCCGCGCTGGTGGGCGAAGTCGCACTGGCACGACTTCGACTACGTCATCGCCATCGACTACAACCGCGTCAGGGGCACCCCGCCGAACGACCCGACCCGTCCCGAGGGCGACGGCAAGGGCGGTGGGATCTGGCTGCACATGGACCACGGCAGCGGCACGTCGGCCTGCGTCAGCCTGTCCAGGTCCGCGATGGAGTACCTGCTGCGCACACTCGACCCGGACCGGCATCCTGTGGTGGTGATGGGGGACAGGGCCGACCTGGCCGGCTAGTACTCACGTGGGAGGCGTCATTGCGCGGGGCGCCCGACTCGCCGTAGAACACCGGCCATGAAGAGACGGCTCATCATGTCCATGCTCGCCGGGGCGACCCTCCTCGCGAGCACCCTCCTGGGAGCGGCTCCGGCCCGATCCGCCGACGTACCGGCCGAGTTCGGCAGCGACTGGCACGACCCGATCACCGCTGCCCCGCCGGTCACCAAGCCTTCCGGCAAGTCCTGCCAAGGCACCCTCGCGGAAGCCCAGTTCCGCGACTTCACGCCGTACAAGGGGAGTTACACACCTCCCGACGGCTGCGGCGACCGCTGGAGCAAGGTCGTCCTGCGGATGGACGGCAAGGTGAAGGGCCGTCAGTACGACCGGCTCGGCTATCTGCGCGTCGGCGGGATCGAGATCTTCCGTACGTCGACTCCGGAGCCGTCGCCCGACGGGATCGAGTGGTCGGTCGAGAAGGACGTCACGCACTACAGCGACACCCTCCGCTCCGCCCAGGACGTCGAGATGCTCATCGGCAACGTCGTCGACGACACGTACACGGGTGTCATCGACGTCAAGGTCACGCTGACGTTCTACGCGGGCCGGCCGGACGCGACCAAGACCCCCGACCGGGTTCTGCCCCTCACCGACGGCACCGTCACCACCCCGCGCAACAGCGAACGCATCGTCGCCGAGGTGTACGCCACCGGGTCCGGCGGCGGGTGCGAGGAGTACTGGTATCTGACGGTGCCCGACGAGGCGCCGTACTCCTGCAAAGCGGCCGGCGGCCCCTACCGCGAGGTGCAGATCAAGGTCGACGGCCAACTCGCCGGAATCGCCGCCCCGTTCCCGCACGTGTGGACCGGTGGCTGGTCCAATCCCTTCCTCTGGTACGTCATTCCGGGACCGCGCGCCTTCGACGTCAAGCCGATCGAATACGACCTGACACCGTTCGCCGGTCTCCTCAACGACGGCAAGCCGCATCGCCTCCAGGTCGATGTCGTCGGCGTCCCCGAAGGACAGAGCGGTTGGAGCGCGCCCGTGAACGTCGCCGTCTGGCAGGATGCCAAGAGCGCGCACGTCACCGGAAAGCTCACCACGCACACCGTCGGCGACCTCACCAACTCCTCGGCGCACACGCCCGGTTCGGAGCACCGCCTGGACACCGAGGGCGCCCATCGGCTCACCGTCGCCGGATACGTCGACACCTCGCACGGCCGCGTCGCCACCACCGTCCGCCGGTCGCTGACGAACACCTCCACGCACCGCTGGACCGAGGGCGAGAACCTCGACGGACTCGACGCGACCTGGACGGACACCGAGTCGGTCACCGTCGACGGACGCGGCCCGGCGCACACCACGCGCACGCAACGGACGTACACGATGGACGGCACCACGACGATCGGCGCGGACGACCGGCTGCGGACCGTGCTGACGCTCGGGGACCGCGCCTCGGTCGTCGCGGACGGACGGCTGCGGCAGCGCCTCGACGACACCTACACCGGCGACGCCACCTGGACCCTCAACGTCCCGCGCGACCAACGGCACGCCGTCGGCACGACGAGCGAGCACTACCGGCTGGAGAGCCCGGGCCGCTGCTACGACCGTTCGCTGACCAGCGTCCAGGGGGTGCTCACCGAGGATCGCGCGGGCTGCTGACGGGAGTTGTGTGCGATGCGTCACTCAAGGCGTCATTTACGCGGCCGAAACACGGCGGTCTTGTGGGAGATCAACGGCGCGGTCAAAGTGATCGACACGGAAGCCGCTTTCCGTATCGCAGAAGTTTCCCCCATGGACTTCTGTGCGCCCACGTCCCCCACAAGGAGTGCCCGTGCCGCCGTCCGTCCCGTCCCTGCCGCGACGCGTCGCACACATACTGCGTACCTCTCTCTTCGTCCAGGTCCTCTGTGCGCTGGTCCTCGGCATCGTTGTCGGAAAGCTCTGGCCCGGCTTCGCCGCCGACCTCCAGCCGCTCGGCGACGGCTTCACCCGGCTCATCAAGACGATCATCTCCCCGCTCGTGTTCTGCGTGGTCGTCGTCGGCATCGCCAAGGCCGGTGACCTCAAGGCGTTCGGCCGGATCGGGCTCAAGGCCCTGATCTGGTTCGAGGTGGCGAGCACGCTCGCACTGGTCATCGGCCTGCTCGCCGCCAACGTCGTCCAGCCCGGCTCCGGCATGCACGTCGACCCCTCGACGCTCGACGCCTCGGCCGTCGACGCGAAGACCGGCGGGGGCTCGCTGCCCTCGACGACCGAGTTCATCGTCAACGCGATCCCGACCAGTTTCATCGGCGCGTTCGCCGAGAACGAGCTCCTCCAAGTGCTCATCCTGGCCTGCCTGGTGGGCGCCGCGCTGCTCCACCTCGGCCACACCAAGGTGCCCAAGGTGCTGCCCGCCGTCGAGCAGGCCCAGGAGATCATCTTCGCGGTCGTCGGCTTCATCATGCGGCTCGCCCCGATCGCGGTCTTCGGCGCGATGGCCGTCCTGATCGGGCAGTACGGGCTCGGCGTCATCGAGACGTACGCCAAGCTGATCGTCCTGTGCTACGCGGCCGCCGCGTTCTTCATCGCTCTGCTCGCCGTCGCCCTGCGCATGGTCACCGGGCTCAGCCTCTGGAAGTTCCTGCGCTACATCCGCGCCGAGATGCTGCTCGCGCTCGGCACCGCGTCCACCGAGTCGGTCATGCCGCGTGTCATGCAGAAGCTGCGCAAGGCGGGCGCTCGTGACGACGCCGTGGGTCTGGTGCTGCCGACCGGTTACTCCTTCAACCTCGACGGCGCCTCGCTCTACCTGTCCATCGGCACGCTGTTCATCGCCCAGGCGGTCGGCGTCGACCTCAGCCTCGGCCAGCAGATCACCGTGGTCCTCGTGCTGATGCTCACCAGCAAGGGCATGGCCGGCATCCCCGGTTCGGCCTTCCTCGCCCTGTCCGCGACCGCGTCCTCGCTGGGCGCGATCCCGGCCGGTGCGGTGGCGCTGCTGCTGGGCGTGGACCGGATCATGGACTCGATGCGCGTCGTGACGAACCTGCTCGGCAACTGCGTCGCGGTGTTCGCGGTGTCCCGGTGGGAGGGGGCGCTGGATCTGGAGAAGGCGAGGAGGGTGCTGGACGGCGAGGTCGAAGAGGCTCAGGAAACCACTCCCGAGGCTCCCGCCGGTGAGGCCGAGAAGGCCACCGCTCCCGAGGCCCCCGCTCAGCCGACCAAGGAGACCGTCACCGAGGCCGGCTGACCTCACCCACAACAAAAGGGGCCGCGGCGACCAGCCGCGGCCCTTCCTCATGCCCTCAACAGCGCTTCCCCGCCTCAGGAACGTCCCCGTCCACCAGCGTGTCCAGCAACACGCCCAGCACCGCGCGCTCCTTCTCCGTCAGCGGCGCCAGAATCTCCGCCGCAGCCGACCTCCGCGCCTCCCGCAGCTCGCGCAGCGCCTTGCGCCCGTCGTCCGTCAGCTCGATCCGGATCACCCGCCGGTTCGCGGGATCCGGCACCCGCCGCACCTTGCCGCTCCCCTCAAGGCCGTCGACCAACGACGTCACCGCACGCGGCACCACCTCGAGCCGCTCGGCGAGATCGGCCATCCGCGGCGGCGAGCCGTAGTGCGCGAGGGTGCGCAGCAACCGCGACTGGGCCGGTGTGACGCCCAGACCGCTCTGCTCGATGTGCCGCTTCTGGATGCGGTGCACACGGCGGGTGAACCGGAGCAGCTGCTCGGCGAGCAAGCCGTCGGAATCGGGGGTGGTCATATGGGAACAATAACAGGACCATGTGCATTGTGAGTATAGGTAACAATGAGCTAAGGTCCGTGAGTCCCCTGCGACAAGCCTCCGAAGGAGCCCATGCACCCCGACAACGCCCCCAAATGGACGCCGCTCGGCGACTCCGAATCCGCGGAGCAGCCCCGGCAGGTCCGCCGCATCCTGAAACTCTTCCGCCCCTACCGCAGCCGCCTCGCCGTCGTCGGCCTGCTGGTCGGCGCCGCCTCGCTGGTCTCCGTCGCCACGCCCTTCATGCTGAAGGAGACGCTGGACGTCGCGATCCCCGAGGGCCGCACCGGCCTGCTCAGCCTGCTGGCGCTCGGCATGATCCTCAGCGCCGTGCTGACCAGCGTCTTCGGTGTCCTGCAGACCCTGATCTCCACCACGGTCGGCCAGCGCGTCATGCACGACCTGCGCACCGCCGTCTACGACCGCCTCCAGCGCATGTCGCTGGCGTTCTTCACGCGCACCCGGACCGGCGAGGTCCAGTCCCGCATCGCCAACGACATCGGCGGCATGCAGGCCACCGTCACCTCCACCGCGACCTCGCTGGTCTCCAACGCCACCAGCGTCGTCGCCACGATCGTCGCGATGGTTGCCCTCGACTGGCGACTGACCGTCGTCTCGCTGCTCCTGCTCCCCGTCTTCGTGTGGATCAGCCGCCGGGTCGGCAACGAACGCAAGAAGATCACCACCCAGCGCCAGAAGCAGATGGCCGCGATGGCCGCCACCGTCACCGAGTCCCTCTCGGTCAGCGGCATCCTCCTCGGCCGCACCATGGGCCGCTCCGACTCGCTGACGCAGTCCTTCTCGGAGGAGTCCGAGCGCCTGGTCGACCTCGAAGTGCGGTCGAACATGGCGGGCCGCTGGCGCATGGCCGTCATCACGATCGTCATGGCCGCCATGCCCGCCGTCATCTACTGGACCGCCGGCCTCGCCCTCCAGATGGGCGGCCCCGACGTCTCGATCGGCACCATCGTCGCCTTCGTCTCCCTCCAGCAGGGCCTGTTCCGCCCGGCGGTCAGCCTGCTCGGCACCGGCGTCCAGATACAGGCCTCCCTCGCCCTGTTCCAGCGCATCTTCGAGTACCTCGACCTGCCGATAGACATCACCGAGCGCGAACACCCCGTCCACCTGGACACCGTCAAGGGCGAGGTCCGGTTCGAAAACGTCGAGTTCCGGTACGACGAGAAGAGCGCCCCCACCCTCACAGGCGTCGACATCACCGTCCCCGCGGGCGGCAGTCTCGCGGTCGTCGGCCCGACCGGCGCCGGCAAGTCCACCCTGGGCCACCTGGTGCCGCGGCTCTACGACGTGACCGGCGGCCGGGTCACCCTCGACGGCGTCGACGTCCGCGACCTCGACTTCGACACGCTCGCGCGCGCGGTCGGCGTCGTCTCCCAGGAGACGTACCTCTTCCACGCCTCGGTCGCCGACAACCTGCGCTTCGCCAAGCCGGACGCCACCGACGAGGAACTGCACGCGGCGGCGAAGGCGGCCCAGATCCACGACCACATCGCGGGCCTGCCCGACGGCTACGACACGGTCGTCGGCGAGCGCGGCCACCGGTTCTCCGGCGGCGAGAAGCAGCGGCTGGCCATCGCCCGGACGATCCTGCGCGATCCGCCGGTCCTGATCCTCGACGAGGCGACCAGCGCCCTGGACAACCGCACCGAACGCGCCGTCCAGGAGGCCATCGACGCCCTGTCCGCCAACCGCACCACGCTCACCATCGCGCACCGGCTCTCCACGGTCCGGGGCGCCGACCAGATCGTGGTCCTGGACGCCGGCCGCACCGCCGAACGCGGCACGCACGAGGAACTGCTGGAACTGGACGGGCGGTACGCGGCCCTCGTACGCCGGGATGCTCAACTGGAACCGACAAGCTGAAGATATGCCGGGTTTGTAACGATCTGAGGGTTACCGTGCCCGCATGTACCAGAACACTCCGTCACGGAGCACGATTCGACTGACGCGCCGGGGCCGACTCGTCCTCATCGCGACCGGGGCCGTCGTGGCCGGCACCGCCGTGGCGGTGCCGCTGCTGAGCCTGGACAGCGACAAGGACGCCAAGCCCACTTCGCTGGTGATCCCGGAGGGCTGGCGCTCCAGTCAGGTGTACGACGCCGTCGACAAGGCCCTCGCCCGACCGGCCGGCACCGCCAAGAAGGCGCTGGCCAGGGCCGCTCTGAAACTGCCGAACGACGCCGAGGGCAACCCGGAGGGCTACCTCTTCCCGGCGACGTATCCGCTGAACGACAAGACGACGCCCGAGTCGCTGCTGTCGTTCATGGTCAACACCGCGAACCAGAAGTTCAACGGGGCGCCGATCGCCGCCGGCGCCCAGCGCAACGCGATGAACGTCTACCAGGCCGTCACGATCGCGAGCATCGTCCAGGCGGAGTCCGCAGCCAAGGCCGACATGGGCAAGGTGGCCCGGGTCATCTTCAACCGCCTGGAGCGCGGGATGCCGCTCCAGATGGACTCCACCATCAACTACGCGCTGAACCGCTCCACGCTGAGGACGTCCGACGCCGACACCCGGATCGACAGCCCCTACAACTCGTACCAGCGCATGGGCCTGCCGCCGACCCCGATCGACAACCCGGGCGAGGAGGCGATGCGCGCCGCGATCACCCCGACGCCGGGCGACTGGCTGTACTTCGTCACGGTGAAGCCAGGGGACACCCGCTTCACCGCCAACTACCAGGAACACCTGCGCAACGTGGCCGAGTTCAACGCCAACCAGAAGAAGAGCGCGCAGCCCAAGAAGTGACGTCCCGGGGCGTCAGGCGGCGACCGGCTCCCCGGCCAGCAGCCGCCTGATGTCCCGCACGGCCGCCCGCCCCGCCCGGTTGGCGCCGATGGTGCTGGCCGAGGGGCCGTAGCCGACGAGGTGGACCCGCGGGTCGGCGACCGCGCGCGTGCCCTCGACGCGGATGCCGCCGCCCGGCTCGCGCAGCTTCAGCGGTGCCAGATGGTCGATGGACGCCCGGAATCCGGTCGCCCACAGGATGACGTCGGCGTCGACGTGCCGCCCGTCGTCCCAGGCCACGCCGTCCGGGGTGATCCGGTCGAACATCGGCTGCCGGTCGAGGACACCGTCCGCGATGGCCTGCCGGATCGCGTCGTTGAGCGGCAGCCCGGTCACCGACACCACGCTCTTCGGCGGCAGCCCCTGCCGCACCCGCTCCTCGACCATCGCCACGGCCTCCCGGCCGACGTCCTCGGTGAAGGGGCCCTCACGGAAGACCGGCGGCCGCCGGGTCACCCAGGTGGTGGCGGCCGCGTACGGGGCGATCTCCATCAGGTGCTGGGTGCCGGACGCGCCGCCGCCCACGACCACGACCCGCAGCCCCGCGAACTCCTTGGGTCCCGGGTACTGCGCGGTGTGCAACTGCCGCCCCCGGAAGGTCTCCTGGCCCGGATAGCGCGGCCAGAAGGGCCGGTCCCAGGTCCCGGTCGCGTTGATCAGCGCCCGGGTCGCCCAGGTGCCGGCCGAGGTCTCGACGAGCAGCCGCCCGCCCTCGCCCTCCCGCACCGCCTGCACGTCCACGGGCCGCCGCACCCGCAGGTCGAAGGTCCGCTCGTACGTGGCGAAGTACTCGCTGATCACCTCGGAGGACGGCCGCGCGGGATCGGCGTCGGTGAGCTCCATCCCCGGGAGCGAGTGCATCCCGTGCACCTTGCCGTACGTCAGCGAGGGCCACCGGAACTGCCAGGCGCCGCCCGGGCCGGGGGAGTGGTCCAGCACGACGAAGTCGCGCTCGGGCTCGTAACCGGTCCGGCGCAGGTGATAGGCGCTGGACAGACCGGCCTGTCCAGCGCCTATGACGACGACCTCAGTGTTGTTCACCCTTCTACTAACCGTGTCGGGGTCCTGGATCTTCCCCGGCTCAGCCCTCGCCGCGCGCCGGCGTGGTCGACGGCGGCAGATCGGCGTTGAACCGCGTGTCCACGAAGTCGGCGAAGTCGACCTTCTTCGGGATCAGCTTCAGCTCGGTGAAGGTGTCGGCGATCTCCTGCTCGGAGGCGACCAGCGGCTTGTCGACCGCGACCGAGATCCGGGTGGCGTTGGTCCGCTTGACCGAGGCCAGTGCGACCTCGTAGGGCAGCCCGGTGTCCTTCGCCCAGACCTTCGCCCACTCCTCCTGGTGGTCGTGCACCCACGCCGTGGCCCGCCGCAGCCGCTCCAGGTAGTCCTCGATGGCGGCCGCTTTCTTCTTGTCCCGCAGGGCGGAGGGCGCCGCCACCTGGAACGTCAGACCGTTGGTGATCCCGTCGCCGGTGGTCAGGATGCGCCCCTGCTTGGCCTGGAGCACCTGCGAGGTGTACGGGTCCCAGACCGCCCACGCGTCCACCTTGCCGGACGTGAACGCGGCGAGCGCGTCAGCCGGCTGAAGGTATTTCACGTTCACGTCGGACAGGCTCAGCCCGGCCTTCTTCAGTGAGGCCACCAGCTGGTAGTTGGCGGACGAACCCTGCGCCACGGCAACGGACTTGCCCTTCAGCTGCTCGGGTGCCGTCAGCTTCGAGTCGTTCGGTACGAGGATGGCGTCGCCCTTGGACGTGCCGTGGAAGGCGGACACGACCGTGATCTTCGAGCCCGCGCCCGCGGCGAACACCGGCGGGGTGTTGCCGACCCCGCCGATGTCGACGGCCTTGGCGTTGACGGCCTCCAGCAGCGGCGGGCCCGAGGTGAACGTGGACCACTTGATCTTGTAGTCGAGACCCTTGAGTTCACCGGCGGCCCGCAGGATTGCCTCCGAACCGCCCTTCTGGTCACCGACGTTGAGCGTGAGCGAACCCTGGCCGTCGGTGTCGGAGCCGGTGCCTGCGGTGGCGCTGCCGCCGCAGGCGGTGAGCAGGAGGGCGAGCGGGAGGAGCAGGGCGGCGGGGGCGAGGCGTCGTCGCATGACGGTTCCGTTCATGGGGTGGGGGCGGTGGTTCAGGCGGCTTCGGCGGCGGTGTCGACGCCGAGCCGTTCCAGCAGTTGGGCGCGGAGCTCGGCGAAGCGCGGGTCGGTGATGTCGCGCGGGCGGTCGAGGTCGATGGGCTGCTCATGGGCGATGACCCCGTCGTCCATCACCAGGACACGGTCGGCGAGCAGGACGGCCTCCTCGACGTCGTGCGTGACGAGCAGGACCGCGCAGCCGCGCCGCTGCCACAACTCGCCCACCAGACGCTGGGCCTTGATGCGGGTCAGGGCGTCGAGCGCGCCGAACGGCTCGTCGAGCAGCAGGAGATCGGGCTCCCGGACCAACGCCCGGGCCAGGGAGGCACGTTGGGCCTCGCCACCGGAGAGGGTCTTGGGCCAGGCGTCCGCGCGGTGACCGAGGCCGACCTCGTCCAGCGCCTGGTCGGCGACGCCACGCCCCGGCTTGCCGGGCAGACCCAGCAGGACGTTGCGCCACACCTTCTTCCACGGCATCAGCCGGGGCGACTGGAACGCGACGGCCTTGCGGCGCGGCACCAGGACGGTGCCCTCGATGTCCCGGTCGAGACCGGCGAGGATGCGCAGCAGGGTGGACTTGCCGCAGCCGCTGCGGCCGAGGAGAGCCACGAACTCGCCCTGTCGGACATCGAGTCGGAGATCGTCGATGACGGCGCGGTCGTCGAAGGAGCGGGTCAGTCCCTCGACCCGCACCGCCGCGTGTCCGGTCACCGGCCGGTGAACGTCGGTCGCCATTGCAGCAGCAGCCTTTCGAGGGAGCGGACGACGAAGTCGGCCAGCAGGCCGAGGAAGGCGTAGACGATCAGGCAGACCACGATCACGTCGGTCCGCAGGAAGTCCCGCGCCTGCACCATGAGGAACCCGATCCCGGAGTCCGCGTTGACCTGCTCGGCGAAGACCAGCGCGAGCCAGGCGATGCCGAGGGAGTAACGCAGCCCGGTCAGGGCACCGGGCAGGGCGCCCGGCAGTACGACGTGCCGTACCAGCCCCCACCTGGACAGCCCCAACGACTCACCGGCCTCGATGAGTTGGGAGTCCACGCCGCGGATTCCGGCGTAGACGTTGAGGTAGAGCGGGAAGGTCACGCCGAGCGTGATGATGGCGATCTTCGGTGCCTCGCCGATGCCGAACCAGATGATGAACAGCGGGATCAGACCCACGAACGGCACGGTCCGCAGCATCTGGACGGGTGCGTCCACCAGGTCCTCACCGATCCTGAACAGGCCCGAGACCAGAGCGAGTCCGGTGCCGACGAGTGTGCCGAGGAGCAGTCCCGCCGCGACCCTCTGGAGTGAGGTGCCCATGGCGGAGGCCAGCGAGCCGTCGGCGATCAGATCGCTCCCGACCTGGGCGATCCGCCCGGGGGAGGCCAGCACGTCGGAGGTCAGCACGCCGGTGGCGCTGAGGACTTGCCACAGCAGGACCAGCACCACGGGGCCGGTCGTGCGGCGCAGCCAGCGGGGGACGCGGGTGCGGCGGGAGGAGGTGGGGACGAGGGGGTCGAGCTCCAACGGGGCGTCTTTACCGGGTATATCGGAAATATCCGGCCCAGATTTGCTGGGTGGGGCATGGCTGATGCTCATGAGTGCTCCACGGAGGGGGAGAGCGGGGTGCGCCGCAGCGCCGCCGCGTCAGAAACGCGGACGGGCAGGAGGTGGCGCGGGTGCGAGAAGCAGGGAGGAGGCGGTGAAGGGCGTCAGCGGCCGCGGCGACACGCGGCGGAGGCCACCCGCAGCAGGTCGATGTGACCGCGCGTGGTGAGCAGGGCTGAACGCAACATGCCGCAGAACGTAGCCAGATGGCGTGGCCATGGTCAATGGCGTCTCGCGGAATGGACCCGCCGTATCGCAGGGCGGGCGGCGGATCACCCTCGCGGCCGGACGGATGGGTGACGATGGCGGTATGTCAGATGCGTTCACCACCCGAGTACTGAACATCACCTCCGGATCGACCGAGCGCGTGGTCGACCTCACCGGCGACTGCGCGGCCTTCCTGCGCGAGGCCGCCGCCGGCCGGGACGGCCTCCTCAACCTCTTCGTCCCGCACGCCACCGCGGGGATCGCGATCATCGAGACGGGCGCCGGCAGCGACGACGACCTGCTCTCCGCCCTGCACACCCTCCTCCCCGCCGACGACCGCTGGCAGCACCGGCACGGCAGCCCCGGCCACGGCCGCGACCATGTCCTCCCGGCCTTCGTGCCGCCGCACGCGACGCTGCCGGTGATCGACGGGCGGCTGGAACTCGGGACGTGGCAGTCGGTGTGCCTGGTCGACACCAACAAGGACAACCCGCAGCGCAAAGTGCGCCTCACATTCCTCGCGGGCTCCTGAGGCGGTCGAAACCAGGGGCCCGGCGGCGGCGCCGTCCGCTACAGTCTAGGTAGACCTACCTACCTAGTTTGGACCCAGTGATGAGTGAATCCGACGCGGGCGCCGCCGGGAAGCCGCGGCGGCGGCCCGCCCGGGAACGGCTGCTGGCGGCCGCGGCCCGCCGGTTCTACGCCGACGGCGTGGCCGCGACCGGCATCGACACGATCACCGCCGACGCCGGTGTGGCCAAGATGAGCCTCTACAACAACTTCTCCTCCAAGGCCGACCTGGTCCGCGCCTATCTGGACGCCCGGCACGAGGAATGGCTCGGGCTGTACCGGGCGCGTCTGGAGCGGGCCGAGGGGCCACGGGCCGGCGTGCTGGCGGTCTTCGATGCCTACGCCGACCACGCCGCGTTCGCCTACGAACACGGCTTCCGCGGCTGCGGGCTGCTCAACGCCGCCGCCGAACTCCCGGCCGGGGACGAGGGCCGAGCCGTGGTCCGCGCCCACAAGGAGGAGGTCGAGCGCCTGATCGCCGGGCATCTGGAGGAGCTGCTGCCCGACCGCCCCGACACCGCCCACGCCACGGCCGAGCACCTCTCCTTCCTGCTGGAGGGCGCGATGGCCCGCGCCGGTCTGGAAGGCGACGGCGAGCGCCTCCGGCACGCCCGCACCCTCGCGGCGGCCCTGCTGGACCGCCTGTGAAGGGCACCGCACCCGGCGGTTCCGCCATGACCGGAGCCCTGTGCGTGCTGGCGGCCTCCGTGCTGTGGGGAACGACCGGCACGGCCGCCACCCTGGCCCCCCAGGTCGGCCCGCTCGCCATCGGCGCCGTCGCGATGGGCCTCGGCGGACTCCTCCAGGCCCTCGTCGCCGCACCGCGGATCGCCCGTGACGCCGACCGGCTGCGTGCGCGGCGGGGCACAGTGCTCCTCGGCGCGGTCTCGGTGGCGATCTATCCGCTGGCCTTCTACACCTCGATGCACCTGGCCGGAGTCGCCGTCGGCACCGTCGTCTCCATCGGCACCGCCCCGCTGGCCTCGGCGGTCATCGAACGCGTCCTGGACCGCCGCCGGCTCACCCGGCGCTGGCTGCTCGCCGCCGCCCTGGGCCTGCTCGGCACCACCCTGCTGTGCGTCGCCGAGGCCGCCCACGCCGACGCCACGGACGCCGGCTCGATGACGGCCACACTGCTCGGTGTCGGCCTGGGTCTGGTCGCCGCCACGACGTACGCCCTCTACTCCTGGGCCGCGCACCGGCTCATCACCCGTGGAATCCCCTCCCGCGCGGCGATGGGCGCCGTGTTCGGGCTCGGCGGGCTGCTCCTCGTACCCGTCCTGCTGGTGACCGGTGGCGCGCTCGTCAGCTCCTGGTCCAATGCCGCCGTCGGCGCCTACATGGCCGTCGTCCCCATGTTCGCCGGGTACGTGCTGTTCGGCTGGGGGCTCGCGCACGTCCCGGCGAGCACCGCCACGACCCTGTCCCTCCTCGAACCGGCGGTCGCGGCCGTGCTCGCCGTCCTGGTCGTCGGTGAGCGCCTCCCGGCCGCCGGCTGGGCCGGGATCGCGTTCGTCATCGCCTGTCTCGCCGTGCTCACCACCCCGGCGCCGACCGTCCGCCGCCGACCCGGCGAGGGAGCGGCTCGTCGACCGCGGGGCTCAGTAGACCGACAGCCCGTAGGCGTTCAGCGCCTCCTGGATCGGCTGGTAGTAGGTGGTCCCGCCCGATGTGCAGTTCCCGGAGCCGCCCGAGAGGATGCCGAGGACCTTGTCGCCGGCGTAGAGCGGGCCGCCGCTGTCGCCGGGTTCCGCGCAGATGTTGGTCTGGATCAACCCGTAGACCACCTCCCCGCCCCCGTAGTTGACGGTTGCGTTCAGCGCGGTGACCCTGCCGCAGTGGACGCCGGTGGTCGCTCCCCGGCGGCAGACGGTCTGGCCGACGTAGGCGGTGGCGGTCCCGGTGATGTCGACGGTGCCGATGGTTCCGGGGTGCGGTACGGCCGAGTTGGTGTAACGGACGATGCCGAAGTCGTCGCCGGGGAAGCTGGTGGCGGTGGTCGGGCCGATCGGCGTCGTCATGGCGGAGCCGGTGTACCAGGTGGCCGCACCGTCGGTGCAGTGGCCGGCGGTGACGAAGTAGTACGTGCTGCCGCTCTGGACGTTGACCCCGGCCGAGCAGCGCCAGGCGGCCGCGTAGATGCCGTCACCGCCCGACACGAGGGTGCGCAGCCGGCCGTCGAGCCGGGCGAGGGTCGCGGCGCCGGTGAACCGTCCGGTGGTCCGCCGCAGTCTGGTCAGGTCCGTGTCCGAGACCGTGGAGTCGGCGAACACCCGTAACCGCCCGGTGTGTTCGTCCACGACCCAGCTCGTCCCGGCGACCCCCAGCGATTCGACGGCGGCGGCCGCGCCGGTCACCGAGGCGCCGGCCGCGGGCGAAGCGGCGGCTCCCGTGCCGGACCCCGCGACGGCGGCGAGGACCAGCAGGCCCAGGACCGTGGTGGATAAGCGTGAGCGCCTGAGGGTGGTGCGTCGATTTCTGAACACCGATGCCTCCGATGAGCACGATGGGGTGGGTGGCTACCCTGACGGGATGATCGAGAATCCTCCCCCCTGTCCGAAGTGCTCCTGCGAGTACACCTACGAGATGAACGCCCTGATCGTGTGCCCCGAGTGCGGCCATGAGTGGGTGCCTACCGAAGCCTCGACCGAGGCCGAGGCGGGTGCCGGTGAGCGGGTCGTCAAGGACTCCGTGGGCAACGTGCTCCAGGACGGCGACACCGTGGTGGTCGTCAAGGCGCTCAAGGTCAAGGGCAGCCCCTCGGGGATCAAGGCCGGGACCAAGGTGCGCAACATCCGGCTGGTCGACGGCGTCGACGGGCATGACATCGACTGCAAGGTCGACGGCTTCGGGGCGATGCAGCTGAAGTCCAGCGTGGTGAAGAAGGGCTGACACCCCGGGGCGCGAGCCCGCTCTCCGGCGGGGTCGCGGGCGTCATGGCTTGATGCGCAATTGCATAATTTCGCAATTGGTTAGATGCTGGGTTGGCTGTGCTCGCAGGTAGCCGCGGGCACAGCCTTTCGCGTCCGCCACCGGGGTGGGGCTCGCAGGGGAAGCCGAGGCGTCGTGCACCAGCCACATCAGCCGTATCAGCCGTACGAGGCCAAGGTCGTCGTGCGATGAGCGCGACGGCCCGCGCCCGGGCCGTCCGGGCCCGGATCGGCGCGCTGCTGCCCGGTCGGGACGACCTCGCCGAGATGCGGCGCGATCCGCGACGGGACCTGCTGGCCGGGTTGACCGTGGCGATCGTGGCGCTGCCGCTGGCCCTCGGTTTCGGGGTCTCCTCGGGGCTGGGCGCGGCGGCGGGACTGGCGACCGCGGTGGTCGCGGGCGCGCTCGCCGCGGTCTTCGGCGGATCGAATCTGCAGGTGTCGGGTCCGACCGGCGCCATGACCGTGGTCCTCGTCCCGATCGTCGCGGAGTACGGTCCGACGGGCGTCCTCACGGTGGGGCTGATGGCCGGCGTCATGCTGGTCGCCCTGGCCGCGCTGCGGGCCGGCCGGTACATGCAGTACGTGCCCGCCCCGGTGGTCGAGGGGTTCACGCTCGGCATCGCCTGCGTCATCGGCCTCCAGCAGATCCCCAACGCGCTCGGCGTGCCCAAGCCCGAGGGCGACCGGGTGCTGGTGGTGGCCTGGCGGGCGGTCGAGGAGTTCGCGAAGTCCCCGAACTGGACCGCCGTCGGATTCACCGCCGGCGTCGCGGTGGTCATGCTCGTCGGCGCCAGGTGGCGGCCCACCGTCCCCTTCTCCCTCCTCGCGGTCGTCGCCGCCACGGTGGTCGCCCAGGCCGTGGGCCTGGACGCGGCGCGGCCGATCGGCGACCTGCCGTCCGGGCTGCCCGCTCCCTCGCTGTCCTTCCTGGAGCTCGCCTCGCTCGGCACGCTGCTCGCCCCAGCCGTGGCGGTCGCGGCGCTGGCGGCCCTGGAGTCCCTGCTGTCGGCCTCGGTGGCGGACGGTATGACGGTGGGCCAGAAGCACGACCCGGACCGGGAACTGTTCGGCCAGGGCCTGGCGAACATCGCCGCCCCGCTGTTCGGCGGGGTCCCGGCGACCGGCGCCATCGCCCGCACCGCCGTCAACGTCCGCACCGGCGCGAGCTCCCGGCTGGCCGCCCTCACCCACGCCGCGATCCTCGCCGTCATCGTCTTCGCGGCGGCACCGCTCGTGTCCAAGATCCCGCTCGCCGCGCTCGCCGGCGTCCTGCTGGCCACCGCCGTCCGCATGGTCGAGACCGGCTCCCTGCGGGCGATGGCGAAGGCCACCCGCTCCGACGCGCTGATCCTCGTCCTGACCGCCGCCGCGACCCTGGTCCTGGACCTGGTGTACGCCGTGATCATCGGCCTGGCCGCGGCGGGCGCCCTCGCCCTGCGTGCCGTGGCCAAGCAGGCCCGCTTCGACCAGGTGCCCCTCGACCGCGGCGACCACAGCGCCGAGGAGCACGCCCTGCTGGCCGAGCACATCGTGGCGTACCGCATCGACGGCCCCCTGTTCTTCGCCGCCGCCCACCGCTTCCTGCTGGAACTGACCGAGGTGGCCGATGTCCGGGTCGTCGTCCTGCGCATGTCCCGGGTCTCGACCATGGACGCCACCGGCGCCCTGCTCCTGAAGGACGCGGTGGAGAGGCTGCACCGGCGCGGCATCCTCGTCCTCGCCTCCGGGATACGCGCCGGCCAGCGCCAGGTCCTCGACTCCACGGGCGCGCTGGCGCTGCTGCGACACGAGGGCCGGGAGTACGCCACGACACCCGAGGCGATCCGCGCCGCCCGCGACCACCTGGAGACGGCCGGACTGCTGCCGGCCCGCGCCGCGTCCCCGTCCCGAACGTCCAGCGAGGAAGCCGCCCGATGAGCACACCCCCGCCCCTTCTGCGCATGGTCGAGCTCTCCGGCGCGGAGGCCCTGTGGCTGCTGGAGGGCAGCAGCCTGGGCCGGCTGGTGTACGCCCACCGGGACGCGACGACGGTCCGGCCCGCCCGGCACGTGTGGGAGTACGGGCGCCTGGTCGTCCGTACGCCGGTCCCGGCTCAGTCGGTGGCCGCGACGGCGACGTACCAGGTGGACGAGATCCGCGCGGTGCACGGCACCGGCTGGACCGTCACCGTCCACGGGCCCGCCGAGGTGATCACCGATCCCGACGAGGCCGCCCACCACCACCGCACCCTGGCCGGCTGGACCCACGGCCCGCACGACACCCTGCTGCGCCTGCACCCCAAGACCGTCACCGGCTTCCGCCTCACCCGCGCGGCGGGCTGACCGGTGGCGACGCGGACGGGGCGCGGACCCCGGCGACCGGGTCTGATTCGGTGCTGTCGGGCGCACAGGCGAGGATGGGGCGCATGGACGTGACGAGTGGGTGGACGCGAGGGGCCGGGGGCCGGCCGACGGGGCCGTGCTGCCGCACCGGGGAGGCGACGGCAGGGTGAGTACGCCGCTGTACCAACTGAAGGCCGAGTTCTTCAAGACGCTCGGCCACCCGGCCCGCATCCGGGTCCTGGAACTGCTGAGCGAGCGCGAGCACGCCGTCGCCGAGATGCTGCCCGAGGTCGGCATCGAGCCCGCCCACCTCTCCCAGCAGCTGGCCGTGCTGCGGCGGGCCAACCTGGTCGTGACGCGCAAGGAGGGCTCGACCGTCTACTACTCGCTGACCAGCCCGCACGTCGTGGAGCTGCTCCGCGTGGCCCGCACCATCCTCTCCGGCGTCCTGGCCGGCCAGGCCGAACTGCTCGCCGACCTCCAGGCGGCACAGGGGGAGGCGAAGCAGCAGAGGTAGCGGGGACCTCGGCGGGCGCGGTGTCACGGGGCGGCGGGGCCGGTGATGAGCCGGCCCTCGGCGTCGTACGGCCAGACGTTGGGGACGCAGCCGTGCATGCCCTTGATCTGCTGCATCATCGCGGGGGCCGGCTTGCCCTTGCCGGGGCAGGTGACATGGCCGTGGTGGAGGAAGTGGCCCACCTCGTGGTTGATGATCAGGGCGCGGTAGGCGGTGACGTCCTTGGCGTAGACCGGGGTCGCCAGCACCCAGCGGTCGAGGTTGACCATGACCTGGTCGTTCGCCGAGCAGTTGTACTTGCCGCCCGTGTCGAGGCCGCTCTGCCCGCAGACGGCGTCGACGGTCGCGGGCGTGGCGAGGCGGACGACGAAGTCGGTGGGGCCGTCGGCGACCCGCTGGAACGCCGAGTGCCCGTCGGCGGTCCAGCCACGGGGGTCGCCGAGGATGCGGTCCACCGCCTCGGCGGTCTCCGTGGCGGACAGGTCGATGTTCTTCTCCACCTCGACCCGGTAGCGAAACGGCGTTCCCTCGCCGACTCTTGCGCTCCCGCCCGGTGCCGTGACGTACGTTCCGGGACCTTGCCGGGGGAGGGCAGGGGGCTTCGAGGCGCTCGGGGAGGTTTCAGGTCGGGGCGTGCTGCTCGGAGTCGGAGCCGGTGACGGGCGTCTGGTCGGCTCCGACAGGGAGTTGTCCGAGGATCGCGGTGGCGGGCCCGACCGCGGCCATGCCACCACCGTGCAGCCGACGGCCCCGAGGACGGTCAACGCGGCCAGTCCGACCGCCAGTCGGCCTCTGCCACGCCGTGCGGGGGCGGGCGCGGAGCCCCTGCGGCGATGGCTGCTGACGGGTTTTCGCTTGTGCTTGGTCACGGTCACTCACGTTGTGATCGCCATGTGATCGGACCTGGCCCGGCGGATAACGAAAGGGTAACTCCCGTGGCTGGTGGTGCCCTTGTGGATACTGAGCCCATGCCACGTGTGCTGTTGATCGAAGACGACCGTGCCGTCCGCGAGGGCGTCGCCCTGGCCCTGCGCCGCCAGAACCACGATGTCGCCGCCGCCTCGACGGGGGAGGAGGGACTGGCGCAACTGCGGTCGTTCCGGCCGGACATCGTGGTCCTCGATCTGATGCTGCCCGGCATGACCGGACTCGACGTCTGCCGCGCGATACGCGCCGTCGACCAGGCGCTGCCGATCGTCATGGCCACGGCCCGCGGCGACGAGGTGGACATCGTCATCGGTCTTGAGGCGGGAGCCGACGACTACGTCGTCAAACCCGTGACCGCCCGGGTGCTCGACGCCCGCATCCGCGCCGTCCTGCGCCGCTCGGGCGGTGTGCCCGCCGGCGAAGGGCTGCCGAAGATCGACACCTACGGTGAACTGTCCGTGGACCGGGCCGGGTTGACGGTCAGTCTGGGTGGCGAACCGATCGCGCTCGCCCCTTCCGAACTGCGGTTGCTGCTCACGCTCTCCGCCTCGCCGGGCCGGGTGTTCAGCCGTCAGCAGCTGCTGGAGGCCGTCTGGGAGCACGACTTCCACGGTGACGCCCGGCTGGTGGACGCCTGCGTCAAGCGGCTGCGCACGAAGATGTCCGAACCGCCCCGCGCACCCCGGTACATCCACACGGTCCGCGGTTTCGGCTACCGCTTCGCCGCCCCGTGAAGCGCCGCGTACTGCGCGGGCTGCGGCCGCGCCTCGTCGTCGCCTTCGGGCTGGTCGCCGGTGTCGCCGCCGCCACGACCGGCGCGCTGACCTTCCGGGAGGCCCGCATCGGAGTCCTCCAGCAGAGCCAGGACGCGGTGATCGGGCAGTTGCGGGCGCGGTTGAGCGAGCGGGCCCCCGAACTCCCCTACCCTCCGGGCGAGTCGGCGCTGCGGAGGTTCGCGACGGACGTCGCGGCGGCCGACGCGTCGGGCAGCTGGCGGGTGCTGGTGACGTACCGGGAGCTGAGCGCCTCCTCCGTGCCCGGTGACCGCTTCGCCGAGCTGACGCCCGCCGTCCGCACGGCCGTCGCCACCAGCCGGGCCACCGTCTTCCAGCGGGTGAGCGAGGGCGGCCGTACGTCCCTCGTCGTCGGCATGTCGGTCACCTTCGGCGACCCGGACGGGTCCCGGCTGGCGTCCGGCGTCCGGGTGTTCCTCGTCGTGCCGCAGACCACGGAACAGGCCTCCGTCGACGCCCTGGTCAGCGCCGTCGAGCGGGCCATGGTGCCGGCCCTGGGCCTCGCCGTGGTGCTCGCGCTGTTCGCCGCCCGGGGTGTGCTCGTCCCGGTGCGGGCGCTCCGGCAGGCCACCCGGCGGATGGCCGAGGGCCGCCTCGACACCCGGCTCGACGTCAACGGTTCCGACGAACTCGCCGAACTGTCCCACGCGTTCAACGAGACGGCCGCCGCGCTGGAGACGTCGGTGGCGGAACTGCGCGAGATGGAGGCACGGGCCCGGCGCTTCGCCGCGGACGTCTCGCACGAACTGCGCACGCCGCTCGCCGCGATGTCGGCCGTCACCGACGTCCTGGACGAGGACGCCGCCCGGCTGGACCCCGACACGGCCACCGCGGTCCGGCTGATCAGCGAGGAGACCGTCAAACTCACCCGACTCGTCGACGACTTGATGGAGATGTCCAGATTCGACGCGGGAGCGGCGGTGCTGCACCTCGACGAGATCGACCTCGCCGAGTCGATCCGGCGCACGCTCGCCGCCCGCGGCTGGTCGGACAGGGTCGACACAGAACTGCCGCCCCCTCACACCGCCCGCGGACGCGTGGACCCGCGGCGCCTCGACGTGGTCGTCGCCAACCTGGTCGGCAACGCGCTCAAGCACGGCAGCGAACCGGTGCGCGTACGCCTGGACGTGCACGGCTCCGGCGAACGCGAGGCCGTCATCGAGGTGCGCGACAGCGGGCCCGGCATCCCGGACGACGTCCTGCCGCATGTCTTCGAGCGGTTCTACAAGTCCGACACCGCCCGCAGCCGTTCCGAGGGCAGTGGCCTCGGCCTGGCGATCACCGCCGAGAACGTCCGCATCCACGGCGGCACCGTCCGCGCGGCGAACCATCCGGCGGGCGGCGCCGTCTTCACCGTAGAACTTCCTTTGCAGCGGGACGAGTTGTCCGAGGAGCACCCGTCATGAAGGCCGCACGCCGCCTCGCGCTGCTCGCGGTGCCGGCGCTTCTCGCGCTCGCGTCCTGCGACATCCCCACGACCGGCGTGGTGGAGGCCGGTGAGCCCGCGAGCGGGATCAGGCCGGTCACGCCGGTCTACTTCGTCCGCGACGGCACACTCGTCGCGGTCCCGCGCACGACCGCGTGGCCCGGGGACGCCGGGGAAGCGGTGCGGTTGCTGCTGCGCGGGCCGACGCCCGGGGAGGCGGGGAAGCGTCTGACCACGGCGATCCGGGGGCGGCGGTCGGTACCGGCATCACCGACGTCGGCCCCCAGCGAGCCGCCGACCGACGCACCCACCGACCTGCAATGGCAGACACCGACCGACGAGCCCACCGCCGACGTGCGGGGCGACCGGCTCACCCTCCGACTGCCTCTCGGCACCGGCCCGTTGACCCGCATGGCGACCCGGCAGGTCATCTGCACGGCCGCGGCGGCCCACCGGGTCACCGCCCCGTCCGCCGCCCCGGTCACCGTCGAGGTGACCGACGGCAGCGGATGGCACGCCGGCGGGTCCGACGAGGGGTGCCCCGCGCTCCCGGTCGACTGAACTACCGGCCGTCGCCCGGGTGCGCGAGGTCGTAGGGGCGCAGGTACGGCGTCGGGCGGTACGTCACATAGCGGGCCGGAGTCGTGGGATCGGCCGCCGTGGCACGGGAGTTGAGGGACGCCGCGTCCGTGCCCCGCCACTTGCCCGTGCCGATGCGGTCCTCCAGCGTGTGCAGGGCGCCGAGCTGTTCGGCCGGGCTGAACGTGCAGTGGCCGGCGTTGTCGACGTACGCCTGCCGTAGCAGGGCCGACGTTCCGGCGGCGGTGACCGTGCGCTTGAGGGCGCTCTCCGTCTGGACCGGGACGAGAGCGTCGCCGATGGTGTGGATGTCCAGCTGCGGCTTGGTCAGCTTGCCGGTGAAGGCGCTCGTGCCGCTCATCCAGGCGACGGCGGACGGGTCGGCGGCGATCCGCGGCGCCTTGTTGAGGGTGGCGAGGTCCGCGCGCAGCGACAGACCCGCCTTCTTGTACAGCTCGGTGACCTCCTTGCGGACGGAGGACTTCCCGAGGAGCCGCGCGTAGTCCACCCCGGTGTTCCAGGACATGTTCCCGCCCGCCCGGGTCTCGGCCTCCAGCCGCCAGCTGAACGCGGGGAGCTGCACCAGGCCCTTGAGGGCGCCGTACTGGTTGGCCTCCCGGCTGTCCCAGTCGGTCTCGGCGGGCCGGGGCTGGGAGGGGTCGTTCCAGCCCGGGATGTTGTGCAGGGCGGCGGCCAGCGCGATGCGGGCCCGCCCCGCGGCCGTGGCCTGGGCCGAATCCACCGCGGACGTCAGGGTGTTGGCGGCGTCGGTGGCCGCGGCCTGGTCCGGGAAGTCGACGAGCGGGATGCCGGAGTCCGGCGCGAGCAGCGTCTTGAGGGCGAAGACCGGGTCGAGGGTGTTGTTCCAGTTGGCGACGCCGCCGTGGACGAGTCCGCACATCGCCAGGGAACCGTCGATGCGCCGTGGGGCGCGCTCGGCGAGGGCGGTGGTGACGAGCCCGCCGTACGACTGCCCCCACGCGATGGTCCGGCGAGCCGCCCCGAAGCGGTCCTTGAAGGTGGCGAGAGTGGCGAGCTGGTCCGGCACCGCGTCCGTCACCGCCCAGCCGGTGCTCGCGTAGGAGGAGCCTACGAGGGCGTAACCCTGCTTCAGCAGAAGGGACTTGGTGGAGTCGTCCGGGGCGTTCTGGGCGGGGTTGGGGGCGCCCTTGGGGCGGTAGCCGTGGCTGAAGAGCAGGACGGTGCCGTTCCAGTCGGCGGGCACGTCCATCATGTACGCCGCGCCGGAGGGGAGTTGGCCCTCGATGTGACTGGTCTCCGGGGCGGCCGCCGCTGCCGAGGTGGGCAGGGCGGCGACGGCGAGCAGGAGTGCGAGCCCGGACGCCGTGCGGGTACGGGTCGTCATGCGGAGATCTCCTCCGTGTGGGGGGCGGTGGTCTGTGCGGCGGGCTCGGTGAGGGTCGTGCGGTGGGTCTCGCGGACGAAGCACACGGTCAGCGCGGTGATCGCGGCGCCGCCGCAGAGCAGCCAGGCGACCGGCGCGCCGCTGCCGCTGCCCGCCACCAGGCTGCCGGCGATCATGGGGGAGAAGCCGGCGCCGATGAGGGTCGCGCCCTGGTAGCCGAGCGAGGCGCCGGTGTAGCGGACCTTGGTGCCGAACATCTCGGTGAGCAGCGCGCCCAGCGGGCCGTACATCGTCGACTGGGCGATGCCGTGACCGAGGACCACGGCCAGGATCAGCAGCCCCGGCGACTTCGAGTCGGCCAGCGAGAGCACCGGGAAGGCGAGCGCGGCCGAGGCGACGGCTCCGGCGAGGACCACCGGGCGGCGGCCGACGCGGTCGGAGAGCGCGGAGGCGCACGGCAGCACCACGAGGGCGACACAGGCGGAGACGGTGAGGGCGTCCAGCACCTGCGGGCGGGCGTATCCGATGCCGGTGGCGTACGCGATCATGTAACTGGTCAGCAGGGACTGGGCGGTGAAGGCGCCGATGCCCACGCAGCAGGCCAACAGCACCGGGCGCGGGTTGCGCAGCACGTCGAGGATCGGCAGCCGCGACTCGGCGCTGTCCTTCTTCACCTCGGCGAACAGCGGGCTCTCCACCACCTTCAGCCGCACGAACATGCCGACGCCGAGCAGGACGACGCTCAGCAGGAACGGCAGCCGCCAGCCCCAGGCCGCGAACTCCTCCTTCGGCAGCGTCACGACGTACGCCACGACGGCCGTGGACAGCAGGGAGCCGAGCGGGGCTCCCATCTGCGTGAAGCTGGACCACAGGCCGCGGCGCCGCTCCCCGGCGTGCTCGACGACCATCAGGGTGGCGCCGCCCCACTCGCCGCCGATCGCGATGCCCTGGACGACGCGCAGGGCGATCAGCAGGACCGGCGCCCACACGCCGATCGTCTCGTACGTGGGCAGCAGCCCGATGAGGAAACTGGCGCCGCCCATCAGGCCCATCGTGAGCAGCAGCATCGACTTGCGGCCCAGCCGGTCGCCGAAGTGGCCGAAGAGGACGCCGCCGAGCGGTCGGGCGACATAACCGGCGGCGAAGGTGCCGAAGGCGGCGATCGTGCCGACGGCCGGATCGGCGCCCGGGAAGAACAGTTCGCCGAAGACGAGCGCGGCGACGGTTCCGTAGACGAGGAAGTCGTAGAACTCCACGGCTGTGCCGAGCAGCCCGGAGAGGGCCACTCGGCGCAGCTGGCGGGTTCGTTCGGAGGCCGTGGGCGGTGCGGCGACGGGGGACGAGGGCATCGCGGTCTCCCTTGGAGGCGGTCTGCCATGAGAGCGGTGACCCTGGAGAGCGGTCTCTCATGAGCGGGGAAGGACACCGCGAAATTAGGCCCTCAGATGACTGCCGTCAATAAAGTGCACAACATTGAGCCGAGGCCTCCGGGAGCCCTTGTCGTGGCGATCAGCTCGCCTGGCCGGTCGGCATGACCGTGACCTGCTGGACGTTCACCCGCGGCGGCAGCGACGCGATGAATCCGACGGTCTCGGCGATGTCCCGCGGGACGAGCCACTCCATCGACTCCCGGGCACCGTCCAGCCAGGCGCGGGCGCCCTCGTCCGTGACATGGCTCTGCAACTCGGTGCCGACGATGCCGGGCTCCAGCGCCGAGACACGGACGTTCTTCGCGCCCAACTCCGCCCGCAGATGCCGGGAGAGATGGCTGACATACGCCTTCGTCGCGGAGTAGACGGCGAACGTCGGGAAGATGTTCTGCGCCGCGATCGACGAGGTGTTGATCAGGTCGGCCACACCGCGCTCGGCGGCGGACTTCACCAATTGCGGCGTGAAGGCCGCGATGGCGTTCATCAGCCCGTTTACGTTGAGGTCGATCTGCTGCCGCCACTGCTCCGTGGCCAACTCCTCGACGGGAGCGGGGAGCATGACGCCGGCGTTGTTGAACAGCAGGTCGGCGCCCCCGAGTTCGGCCGCCACCCGGTCGGCCGCCGCCTGCACCGCCGCCGCGTCGGTGACGTCCACGGAGAGGGCGAGAGCCTGGCCGCCGTTCTTCTCGATCCGGGCGACCAGATCGTCCAACCGCCCGGCGCGACGCGCCAGTACGACGACCCGGGCGCCCAGCGCGGCCAGGTGCTCGGCGGAGGCCTCACCGATGCCGCTGGAGGCGCCGGTGACGACCGCGACACGGCCGGAGAGGGGGAGTGCGGAGGTGGTCATGAGGGATGCCTTCCGTAGCGATGAGAGATGCAGCGGGCCGCTGCGGCCCTCATCCAGACAACCGCCCGCCGGGCCCTCGCGGGGCGCCGGAAAGTGCCCTGACCGGGCAGGTATCCGCGAGGCAGGTACTGGCAGGACCACCCACGCCGGGGCAGGTCACGTCCGCCTTCGGCAGACTGGACCGCATGGACGACCGTGGCAGAGAACTCGCCGACTTCCTGCGCTCCCGCAGGGCCCGCCTCACCCCCGACCGGGCCGGGCTGCCCGAGGACGGCCGAGTCCGCCGGGTCCCCGGCCTGCGCCGCGACGAGGCGGCCCGCCTGGCCGGGGTGAGCACCGAGTACTACACCCGCCTCGAACAGGGCCGCGCCCAGAACCCCTCACCCGAGGTCGTCGAGGCCCTCGCCCGCGCCCTGCAACTCGACCTCTCCGAGCGCGAGCACCTCACCGACCTGCTGGCCCGCCCGTCCGCACCGCGCCGCGCCCCGGTCGCCCCGCAGCGGGTCCGGCCGGGCCTGCACCTGATGCTCCAGACCCTCGACCACGTGCCCGCGTTCGTCCTCGGCCGCCGCACCGACGTCCTGGCCGCCAACCGCCTCGCCCGCGAGGTCCTCACCGACTTCGAGGCGCTCCCCGCGAACCGCCGCAACCTGGCCCGCTACTACCTCCTCGACCCCGAGGCCCGTACCCGCGTCGGCGACTGGGAGCAGATCGCCACCGACACCGTCGCCGTGCTGCGCCTGGAGGCCGGACGGTACCCGCAGGACCGGCAGTTGGCCGACCTCGTCGGCGAACTCACCCTGAAGTGCCCCGAGTTCAGCGGCTGGTGGAACGACCACCGGGTCCTCCACCGCACCCACGGCACCAAGCACTATTACCACCCCCTCGTCGGCGAACTGCGCTTCTCCTACGAGTCCTTCGAACCGCCCGGCGACACCGACCAGACCCTGTGCGTCTACAACGTCGAGCCGGGTTCGGAGACGGCCGCCTCGCTCCGGCTGCTCAACGCCATGAGCATCCGCTGAACGGCCCCGGCGGCTCTCCCGTACCTCTGGGCGTCAGGACCCCACGCCCGAAACGGAGAGGTACGTGCCCCAGCCCACCTCACGCCCGCTGCGCACCGCGGCGGCGGTCGGCAGCCTCGTCCTCCTTCCGCTGGCCGCGGGCTGCGGCGGGGGAGAAGAGGACGACGCCCGGAAAGCCGCCGCGGACGTGGCGGTGACGGCGGCCCCCTCGGCCGGGGTCGTGGCCCCGGCGAAGGTCGAGGTCATCGCCGGGCTGATCGGCTGCGAGGCCGAGATCCGCACGGAGGCGGACGAACTGCGGGAAGGCACCTGCCACAGCGCCAAGGGCGACTACCTCATCACGACCTTCCCCGAGGAGCGCCTCAAACTGACCTGGCTGGACGCGGCCTCCCTGTACGGCGGCACCTACCTCGTCGGCACGCGCTGGGCCGTCAGCGCCAAGGTGAACCTCCTCAAGGAGGCCCGCCCCAGGATCGGCGGCACCATCCAGCAGCTGCGGGGCGCGAGCAGCTAGGCGGGTTCGTACGACTCGACGACGTACCGTGCCTCGTCGTCGACCGCGTTCTCGTCCCGGTCGAGGAAGATCCGCTCCGGGTGCCCGTCCGCCGCGTACTCGGCCTCCGCGATGTCCGCGTCGTCGCTCCGGGCCTGCTCCAGCTCGCCCAACAGGGCGCCGAGGGTGGGTACTTGCTCCGGCGTCCGGGCCACGAACCGGCGTGCGCTGTCGTCCAGACCGACCGCCTCCGTGACCTTGCCGTCCCTGACCGTGACCCGGAACCTGCCGATGAGGGACCGTTCGCCCTCGCTGGACCTCAGGGTGTAGCTGTACGAGGCGGGCTCCTCCCATGTCACCTCCTCCCGGGCCGAGGTCGCGGAGGTCTCCGCGCCGCAGGCGGCCACCGCGCAGATCAGTCCGGCCGTGGCGAGCAGCCCGGCACAGGTGCGTACGACCGTCATCGTGGTCCCTTCGTTCGTCGCCCCCCCTGGAGCACGTCACTCCTGGGACGCCGCTCACCCCTCGGACGTTCGGGCTCCTTGGCGCGGGGGGCGAGGTCGCCCGCGTCCGCTCGATGAGGTTGACTCGTGCACCGGCCACCATCGAAGGAGCTGCACGTGACGTACGACATCGCCGCCCTCCGCTCCCGGTTCCCCGCCCTCGCGGCCGGCACGGCCCACTTCGACGGTCCCGGCGGCACCCAGACACCCCAGCCGGTCATCGACGCCATCGCCGACGCCCTGGCACACCCCCTGTCGAACCGCGGGCACGGCGTGCCGGGGGAGCGCAACGCCGAGACGATCGTCACCGAGACCCGCGCCGCCCTCGCCGACCTGCTGGGCGCGGAGGCGTCCGGGATCGTCTTCGGCCGCAGCGCCACCCAGCTCACCTACGAGTTCTCCCGCACGCTCGCCAAGACCTGGTCTGCCGACGACGAGGTGGTCGTCACCCGGCTCGACCACGACGCGAACATCCGCCCGTGGGTGCAGGCCGCCGAACGCGTCGGAGCCGTCGTGCGCTGGGCCGACTTCGACCCGGCCACCGGCGAACTGACAGTCGACGACATCCGTGCCGTACTCTCCGAGCGGACCCGGCTCGTCGCCGTCACCGCCGCCTCCAACCTCATCGGCGCCCGCCCCGACATCCCCGCGATCTCCCGACTGGCCCATGAGGCAGGGGCGTTGGCCTACGTCGACGGCGTCCACCACACCGCGCACGCCCTGCTCGACCTGTCACGACTCGGCGCCGACTTCTACATCTGCTCCCCGTACAAGTTCCTCGGCCCGCACCACGGAGTCCTCGCCGCCCGCCCGGAGTTGCTGGAGACCCTGCGCCCCGACAAGCTCCTGCCGTCCACCGACGTCGTCCCGGAACGCTTCGAACTGGGCACGCTGCCCTACGAGTTCCTCGCCGGCACCCGGGCGGCCGTCGACTTCCTCGCGGGCATGGACGCCGAGGCCACGGGAACGCGACGACAGCGCCTGGAGGCGTCCTTCGCGGAGCTCGAAGCGCACGAGCAGGCCCTGCGCACGCAGTTGGACAAGGGGCTGGCCGCGCTCGACGGGATCACGATCCACTCCCGGGCGGCCGACCGCACGCCCACCCTGCTGCTGACCTTCGAGGAACACGGCACGGTGGACGCGTACCGCTTCCTCGCCGACCGCGGCGTTCACGCGCCGTCCGGCTCCTTCTACGCGATCGAGGCCTCCCGGCGACTCGGCCTCGGCGACACCGGCGGCCTGCGCATCGGCCTCGCGCCCTACAACGACGCGGACGACGTCGACCGGCTCCTGACAGGCCTGGCCGACTTCCTGGCGCGTTGAGCCCGTGCACGCCACGCTCATCGACCGCCGCCCGCCCTGGGTCGTCGTCGCCGGCCGCGACGACCCCTGGGTGACGGCGGAAACCGCCGAGCTGCGGGCGCGGGGCGGACACGTGTTCCGCCTGGACGGACGCCAACTGTCCAGCCCGGCAGCCGTGTTCACCGCCTTCGCCGACGAACTCTCCTTCCCCTCCTACTTCGGCCGCAACTGGGACGCCCTGGCGGACTGCCTGCACGACCGGCACTTCCGCGGGGGCGGCCCGCAGGGGACGGCCGTGCTGATCGATCACGCCGACGCGATGCTGAGCGCCGATTTCCTCGGCCTGTTCGTCTCCGTCCTGTGCCAGGCCGCCTGGCAGGCCAACCTGAGGCTCGACGCCGACGGCATGCCGCAGGACCTGCCCGCGTTCGCCCTGCACTTCGTCCTCCTCCTCGACGACACCCCGCCCGCCGCCTTCGGCCCGGCCGTGGCGAGCGGCATGGACGTGCGCGTGGCCCGCGACGGAGAACGCCTGACGGCGACCCTCACCGACGAGGACTGGCCTGTCCGACGAGTTCCGTCACCAGGGCCGCCACCTGCTCCACCTCGATGAGGAAACCGTCGTGCCCGTACGGCGACTCGATCGTCCGGAGCCGGTCCGCGCCGCTGATGCCCGCGGCCAACTCCGCCTGCTGGGACGGCGGATAGAGCCGGTCGGAGTCGACCCCGGCCACCAGCGTGCGGGCGGTCACCCGGCTCAGGGCGCTCCGCAGGCCGCCCCGCCCCCGCCCCACGTCATGGCTGTTCATGGCCTCGGACAGGACGACGTAACTGCCCGCGTCGAAGCGGCGCGTCAACTTGGCCGCGTGATGGTCGAGATAGGACTCGACCTGGTACCGGCCGCCGTGCCACGGAATCTCGTCGCCCTGCGGCGAACGGCCGAAGCGGACGGCGAGTTCGGGCTCGCTGCGATAGGTGACGTGGGCGAGACGGCGGGCGAGGCCGAGTCCGGTGTGCGGGCCCCGGCCCGTGTCGTGGTAGTGGCCGCCGCGCCAGTGCGGGTCGCTGCGGATGGCGTGGAGCTGGATGTTCGCCCAGGCGATCTGCTCCGCGCTCGCGGCGGCCGTCGTGGCGAGCAGCAGCAGCGCCCGGGTCCGCTCCGGATACGTCACCGCCCACTCCAGCGCCCGCATCCCGCCCATCGACCCGCCGATCACCAGCGCCCAGCTGTCGATGCCGAGCGCGTCGGCCAGCTCGGCCTCCACGGCGACCTGGTCGCGCTGGGTCAGGAACGGGAAGTCGCCGCCCCAACGGCGCCCCGCCGGGGTGAGCGACGAGGGCCCGGTGCTGCCCTGGCGATCCGCTGCTCGAAGACGTCCTGCGTGGGGTTGTGGATGCGGGTGTAGATGTTGCCTGGCTCGGCCAGCGCGAACAGGTCGGCGGCGTGCCGGGTGTCGCGGAACACGAACGACGTCGTCTGGTAGATCGGCGTCGCCCGGGCTCCGGTCGTCGGGTCGGGGGCGGCCCCGGCGTGGATCTGCTTGGTCTCGAACGACCACGCCGAGGTGTCGGGCCCCGAGGACGTTTCCTCGGGGGTGTGGCCGGCGGTGACGGAGTCGATGGGCTGGCTCATGGTGCTGCTCCCTGTACGGAGTGCGGAGGAGGGCAGGCAGGCGCGACCGCGCCCACGGCCACGGCGGAACGCGGCGGCGGGGGAAGCGGTGAAGCGGTCAGCGCGATGCTGAGAGAAGGTGAAAGGTGCTGGTCGGAAGCCGGAGCGAGGCGTCAGCTCGCGGCGCGACAACCCGTGGTGGTGACACGCACGTAGTCGACGTGGCGGCGGGTCACGAGCACGGTCATGCGGCCAGACAACCACAGCGCGGGCGTTCCGCGCCAGCATGCCGAGGACGTCTCATGGTGCGGGACGTATGGTGGACGCACCTTCCCGCGTGTGCTTTGATCCGGGCCATGGAGATCACTGGCCAGGCACACACGGTGCTGCTCGACCCGTTCTGGGTGAGCCGCCGCGCCGACCAGTTCGACCAGGTCTGTCGCTGACCGCCGCCATTCGGTTCGCGGCCAACTCCCCTTCCTCCGTGTCTTTCTGATCTGCCGTCAACCAGCCGTGCCATCCGCCTGTTGCGATGCGCACCCGCGGAGAGGACGTCATGCTCCCCGGCAAGGACCGAGCCGCCCGGCGGGTGCTGCTGGTGTGCATGGCCGCCGGTGCGACGACCCTGCTGGACCAGGCGGTGCTGAACATCGCCGTGCCCGGCATGCGGGAGTCGCTCGGAGCAGGGGCGGCGGACGTCCAGTGGATCGTCGCCGGTTACTCACTGACCTTCGGTCTGGCACTGGTACCGGGCGGCAGCCTCGGCGACCTGCACGGGCGCAAGCGGTTCTTCCTCGCCGGCATGGCCGTCTTCCTCCTCGCGGGGGTGACGGCCGCGACCGGCGGCGGACCGGGGACCCTGATCGCCGCCCGGCTGGTGCAGGGCGTCGCGGCCGGGCTGGTCAACTCCCAGGTGATCGGCACCCTTCAGGACGTCTTCCAGGGGCAGGACCGTGGTCGCGCGCTGGGCTGCTACGCGGTGACGGCCGGGGTGGCCTCGGCGCTCGGCCCGCCGCTCGGCGGTGCGCTCGTCGCCGGCCTCGGCCCCGCCACCGGCTGGCGGTACTGCCTCCTGCTGAGCACCCCGTGCGCCCTCGTCACCCTCGCCCTCGCCGCCCACTGGCTGCCCCCGCCCCGGCGCACCGCCCGCGACTCCCGCCTCGACGTCCTCGGCCTCACCCTGATCTGCGCGGGCACCCTCGCCCTGATGGTGCCGTTCATCCGCACCCCGGACAGCGGGGGAGCGGCACTGGGGTGGGCGGCCCTGGTCGCCGCCCTCGCCACCGGTTTCACCGCACAGCAGCGACTCCGGATCCGCAGAGGGCGTCGGCCACTGCTGCACCCGGCGCTGACGTCGTCCCGGCCGTACGTGCTGGGCACGGCCGTCGCCATGGCCCAGTTCGGCTCCTCGCTGTCGTCGTATCTCGTGCTCACCGTCTTCCTCCAGGACGGGCTCGGACTGTCCGCCCTGGTGACGGCGGCGGTCGCGCTGCCGTCGGCGATCGCCATGGGCGTCTCCTCGGGACTCGCCTGGCGGCTGGTTGGACGGATCGGGCCGCGTACGGTGACCGTCGGACTGGCCCTCGGGATCTGCGCCGCGCTCGCGGGGGCGGCGGTCGCGCTGCGGGCGCCGGTCGCGGCCCTGCCGCTCGCGTTCGCCGCCACACAGGCGCTGGGCGGTGTCGCCGGGGGACTCACCGTCTCGCCGAACCAGACCCAGGTGCTCCAGCACGCTCCGCCGGAGGCCGCGGGCGTGGGCGGCGGCCTCCTTCAGATGGCACAGCGCATCGCCGCCGCGGTGTGCCTCAGCGCGGTCTCCGCGGTCTACCTCCACATCGCGCCGACCTCCCCGAGAACGGCGTACGCACTGGCCTCCTGCGTCTGCGCCGGTCTGCTCGCCGTGGCCCTGACCCTCTCGCTCCTGCGCGGCCCCGCCCCACAGCGGACAGCGGCGACACCGAGACCCGCGGACCCGCTGGCGCCCCTCGGACCCGGCCCGGACCCGTCGCGCCGGGAGGGATAACTTTGACGACCACCGCCAAGCCGCCACCGCCAAGCCGCCACCGCCACGCCACCGCCAAGCCGCCACCGCCACGGCGTCACGACCGCCATGGCCAAGGCGTCACGACCGCCCGTCGCCAAGCCCCACCGCCGCTGCCAAGACACCTCCGCCGTCGCCAAGCCGCCAACGCCACGCCGCCACCGCCACGGCGTCACGACCGCCATGGCCAACACCACCACCGCTGCCAAGCCGCCACCGCTGTCGCCGACCGCATCGCCGTGGCAAGCCGCCGCCACCGCCGGCAGGCGTCAACACCGCCATCGCCAAGCCGCCACCACCGCAAGCCGCCGTCAACAGACCCCCGTCAACAGGCCGCCACCCATCAACCCTCACCCACCGACCTCCCCCGACGCGAGCAGCCACCCTCCCCGCCCCACCCTGGACGCCCCATGCCCCTCGCCGCCCGCTTCCCCCTCGGCGCAGCCACCACCCTCGCCGAGCTCGCCGACAACCCGCACCCCCGTCTCGCCCTGCTCCGCGCCCATGAGCCCGTGTCCTGGTTGCCCGAGCTCGACGGCTGGCTGGTGACCCGCCGGGATCTGGCCCTGACGGTGATGCGGGACGCCCGGACCTTCACCGTCGACGACCCCCGCTTCTCCACCGCCCAGGTCGTCGGCCCGAGCATGCTCTCCCTCGACGGCCCCGAGCACGCCCGGCACCGCGAGCCCTTCGCCGCGCCCTTCAAGCCACGGCAGACGTACGACCGGTTCGCCGCGTTCATCGAAGAGGAGACCGACCGGCTCGTCACCGCCCTCGAACCGGCCGGCGCCGCCGAGCTGCGCCGCTCCTTCGCCGGCCCGCTCGCGGTCGCCGTGGTCACCGAGGCGCTCGGCCTGTCCGGCGTCAGCACCGACACCGTCCTCTCCTGGTACGAGGCCATCGTGGCGTCGGTCTCCGACATCACCGCCGGACACGCCCCCAGCCCCGCCGGCACCGCCGCCTACGCACAGCTGCGGGCGGCCGTCGACGCCACCCACGGCACGTCCTCCCTGCTCGGCGGCGCCGCCGACCGGCTGTCCCTGCCCGAGGTCGCCTCCAACGCCGCGGTCCTGATGTTCGGCGGCATCGAGACCACCGAGGCGATGATCACCAACGCCCTCCTCCACCTCCTGCGCCACCCCGATCAACTCGCCCTCGTCCAGGCCGAGTCCGACCTCCTCGACGGCGCGATCGAGGAGTCCCTGCGCCTCGAACCCGGCGCCGCCGTCGTCGACCGCTACGCCACCCGCGACACCGACCTCGGCCCGGCGACGATCCGGCGCGGCGACCTGGTCACCGTCTCCCTCGCCGGCGCCAACCGCGATCCGGTCGTCTTCCCCGACCCCGACCGCTTCGACGTCCGCCGTGAGAACGCCCGCCTTCAACTGGCCTTCGCCCACGGCCCCCATCACTGCATCGCCGCGCACCTGGCCCGCCTGGAGACCCGCATCGCCCTGCGCACGCTCCTCGCCCGCCTCCCGGACCTGCGCCTGGACGAGGAGCACACGGCGGCACCGTACGGTCTGGTCTTCCGGAAGCCGACCGCGCTCCACGTCCGATGGGGCCGGAACGGGTAAACAGGTCAAATCTCCGTTTCCGAGTGACCTGCCTCTCATGGCACCCGGAGGCCATAGCCGCGACCATGGTGTCCGTCACCGGCAGGCCGAAGGGATCGGGAATGCTCCGCAAGGTACTGGTAGCCAACCGAGGCGAGATCGCGATTCGCGCCTTCCGCGCCGGTTATGAACTGGGCGCGAGGACCGTCGCCGTCTTCCCGCACGAGGACCGCAACTCACTGCACCGGCTCAAGGCCGACGAGGCGTACGAGATCGGCGAGCCGGGCCACCCGGTGCGGGCCTACCTCTCCGTCGAGGAGATCGTCCGCGCCGCCCAGCAAGCCGGTGCCGACGCCGTCTACCCGGGCTACGGGTTCCTCTCCGAGAACCCCGAGCTGGCCCGCGCCTGCGAGGAAGCCGGGATCACCTTCGTCGGACCCGGCGCGGAGATCCTGGAGCTCACCGGCAACAAGGCCCGTGCCGTGGCCGCCGCCCGCGCGGCCGGCGTACCCGTCCTCGGTTCCTCCGAGCCCTCCAGCGACGTCGACGAGCTGGTGCGGGCGGCCGAGGAGATCGGCTTCCCGGTGTTCGTGAAGGCCGTCGCCGGTGGCGGCGGGCGCGGTATGCGGCGCGTCGAGGACCCGGCGCAGCTGCGGGAGTCCATCGAGGCGGCGGCCCGCGAGGCGGCCTCCGCGTTCGGCGACCCGACCGTCTTCCTGGAGAAGGCCGTCGTCGACCCCCGCCACATCGAGGTGCAGATCCTCGCGGACGGCCAGGGCAATGTCATCCACCTCTTCGAGCGTGACTGTTCCGTCCAGCGCCGCCACCAGAAGGTCATCGAGCTGGCCCCGGCACCGAACCTCGACCCGGAGCTGCGCGACCGCATCTGCGCCGACGCCGTCCGCTTCGCCCGAGAGATCGGCTACCGCAACGCCGGCACCGTCGAGTTCCTCCTCGACCCCGAAGGCAACCACGTCTTCATCGAGATGAACCCGCGCATCCAGGTCGAGCACACGGTCACCGAGGAGGTCACCGACGTCGACCTCGTCCAGTCCCAACTCCGCATCGCCGCCGGTGAATCGCTCGCCGACCTGGGACTCTCCCAGGAGACGGTCACCCTGCACGGCGCCGCCCTCCAGTGCCGGATCACCACCGAGGACCCCGCCAACGGCTTCCGCCCGGACACCGGCCGCATCAGCGCCTACCGTTCGCCCGGTGGCTCCGGCATCCGCCTCGACGGCGGAACCACCCACGCCGGTACGGAGATCAGCGCCCACTTCGACTCCATGTTGGTGAAACTCACCTGCCGGGGCCGGGACTTCACCACCGCCGTCAAGCGCGCCCGGCGTGCCGTCGCCGAGTTCCGCATCCGCGGCGTCGCCACCAACATCCCGTTCCTCCAAGCGGTGTTGGACGACCCGGACTTCCAGGCGGGCCGCGTCACCACGTCGTTCATCGAGCAGCGCCCCCACCTGCTGACCTCCCGTACCTCAGCGGACCGCGGCACCAAGCTGCTCACCTACCTCGCCGACGTCACGGTCAACAAGCCGCACGGCGAGCGTCCCGAGCTGATCGACCCCACCACCAAGCTCCCGCGCCACACGAGCGAGGTGCCGCCCGCCGGTTCGAAGCAGAAGCTCACCGAACTCGGCCCGGAGGGCTTCGCCCGCTGGCTGCGGGAGTCCCCGACCATCGGCGTCACCGACACCACGTTCCGCGACGCCCACCAGTCGCTGCTCGCGACCCGGGTACGCACCAAGGACCTCCTCGCCGTCGCCCCGGTCGTCGCCCGCACCCTGCCCGAGCTCCTCTCCCTGGAGTGCTGGGGCGGCGCCACCTACGACGTCGCCCTCCGCTTCCTCGCCGAGGACCCCTGGGAGCGGCTCGCCGCCCTGCGCGAGGCCGTCCCCAACATCTGCCTCCAGATGCTGCTGCGCGGCCGCAACACCGTCGGCTACACGCCGTACCCGACCGAGGTGACCGACGCCTTCGTCGAGGAGGCCGCCGCCACCGGCATCGACATCTTCCGCATCTTCGACGCGCTCAACGACGTCGGCCAGATGCGCCCCGCCATCGAGGCCGTACGCGAGACCGGCACCGCGATCGCCGAGGTCGCCCTCTGCTACACGAGCGACCTGTCCAACCCGGCGGAGCGGCTCTACACCCTCGACTACTACCTGCAGCTCGCCGAGCAGATCGTCGAGGCCGGCGCGCACGTCCTGGCCGTCAAGGACATGGCCGGTCTGCTGCGGGCGCCGGCCGCCGCCACCCTCGTATCGGCGCTGCGGCGGGAGTTCGACCTGCCCGTGCACATCCACACCCACGACACCGCGGGCGGCCAGCTCGGCACCTACCTGGCCGCGATCCAGGCGGGCGCGGACGCCGTGGACGGGGCGGTGGCCTCCATGGCCGGTACGACGTCCCAGCCGTCGCTGTCGGCGATCGTCGCCGCCACCGACCACTCAGCCCGGCCCACCGGCCTCGACCTGCTCGCGGTCGGCGACCTGGAGCCGTACTGGGAGAGCGTCCGCCGGATCTACGCCCCCTTCGAAGCGGGCCTCGCCTCGCCGACCGGCCGGGTCTACGACCACGAGATCCCCGGCGGCCAGCTCTCCAACCTGCGCACCCAGGCCGTCGCCCTCGGGCTCGGCGACCGCTTCGAGGACATCGAGGCGATGTACGCGGCCGCCGACAAGATCCTCGGCCATCTGGTGAAGGTGACCCCGTCGTCCAAGGTGGTCGGCGACCTCGCCCTGCACCTGGTGGGCGCCGGGGTGTCACCGGAGGAGTTCGAGGCGACCCCGGAGCGCTTCGACATCCCCGACTCGGTCATCGGCTTCCTCCGCGGTGAGCTGGGCACCCCGCCCGGCGGCTGGCCGGAACCGTTCCGCAGCCGGGCCCTGGAGGGCCGCGCCGCCCCCAAGCCCGCGCCGCAGCTGACGGCCGAGGACCGCGACGGGCTGGAGAAGGACCGCCGCGCCACCCTCAACCGGCTCCTCTTCCCCGGCCCCACGCGGGAGTTCGAGACGCACCGCCAGACCTTCGGCGACACCAGCGTCCTCGACAGCAAAGACTTCTTCTACGGGCTGCGCCCGGGCAAGGAGTACGCCGTCGACCTGGAGCCCGGCGTCCGGCTGCTGATGGGTCTCGAGGCCGTCGGTGAGGCCGACGAACGCGGGATGCGGACCGTGATGTCCACGCTCAACGGCCAGTTGCGGCCCATCCAGGTCCGTGACGTCGCCGCCGCCTCCGACATCCCGGTCACCGAAAAGGCAGACCGCTCCAACCCGGGCCATGTCGCAGCCCCGTTCGCCGGGGTGGTGACCCTCGCGGTCGCCGAGGGCGACGAGGTCGAGGCCGGTGGCACGGTCGCCACCATCGAGGCGATGAAGATGGAGGCCGCGATCACCGCGCCCAAGGCGGGGAAGGTCTCCCGGCTGGCCATCAACAAGATCCAGCAGGTGGAGGGCGGCGATCTGCTGTTCGTGATCGGCTGAGCCGCCCGGGCGGATTTCCCGATCGAGTGGTGACGGGCGTCACACCGGCGTACGGTCGTCTAGTGGACGGCACCGTTCACTGACCCGTGGTGACGGTGCCACTCCCGAGAGTGCGACGCCCATGACCAGCTCCAGTTCCGCGGCGAAGACGGCCACCCCCGGCACCGGGGGTGGCGGAAACGCCATGGCGCTGCTGGTCATCGCCTCGTGTCAGCTGATGGTGGTCCTCGACATCACCATCGTGAACATCGCCCTGCCGGACATCCAGCGTTCGCTCGACTTCTCCACCACCAGCCTGTCCTGGGTGGTCAACGCCTACACGCTGACCTTCGGCGGGCTGCTGCTGCTCGGCGGGCGGACCGGTGACATCCTCGGGCGGCGGCGGATGTTCATCGTGGGCGTGCTGCTCTTCGTGCTCGCCTCCCTGCTCGGCGGCCTCTCCCAGAACGAGGCCCAACTCCTCGCCGCACGCGCCTTCCAGGGTGTCGGCGGCGCCATCGCCTCCCCGACCTCCCTCGCCCTGATCAGCACCACGTTCCGCGAAGGCCCCGAACGCAACCGGGCGTTCGGGGTGTTCGCCGCCGTCTCGGCGGGCGGCGGCGCGATCGGACTGCTGGCCGGCGGCATCCTCGTCGAGTACCTCAACTGGCGCTGGGTGCTGTTCGTCAACGTCCCCATCGGACTGCTCATCGCGGCCGCCGCACCCCGCTGGATCAGGGAGTCCGAGCGCCATCCCGGTCACTTCGACATCGCCGGCGCCCTGACCTCCACCGTCGGCATGGTCCTGCTGGTGTACGGGTTCATCAGGGCGGCCCAGGAGGGCTGGCGGGACGCGTACACGCTGGGGTCGTTCGGCGCGGCGGTCGTCGTCCTCACCGCGTTCGTCCTCATCGAGCGGCGCTCCCGGCAGCCGATCACGCCGCTGCACATGTTCGCCGACCGCAACCGGGCGGGGACGTACGGCATCATGCTCTGCCTCGCGGCCGCGATCTTCGGGATGTTCTTCTTCCTCACGCTGTTCGTGCAGAACGTGCTGGACTTCAGCCCGTTGCAGGCCGGGTTCGCGTTCCTGCCGGTCAGCGCGGTCATCGCGGTCGGCGCAGGACTGGCCTCGCGGTTCCTGCCCGTCTACGGGCCCAAGCCGTTCATGGTGGTGGGCGCGATCCTCGCCGCGGCCGGTCTCGCCTGGCTGACGCTGACCGACATCCACTCCACCTACGCGGGCAGTGTCCTAGGCCCGATGCTGGTGTTCAGCCTCGGCATGGGCATGGAGTTCGTGTCGCTGACGCTGATGGCGCTCTCCGACGTGCCCGTGCAGGAGACCGGCGCGGCCTCCGGGCTGCTCAACGCCACCCAGCAGGTGGGCGGTTCGCTGGGGCTGTCGATCCTGGTGACGACGTTCGGCACGGCCAGCAGCAACGAGACCGAGAAGTTCTTCGAGCAGGCCACGCCGGTCGAGCAGCGCTTCTTCCAGCGCACGGGGCAACTGCCCGGCAAGTGGGCCGACCAGGTCCTCACCGCCGGTGTCTCGGCCGCGTTCATCGTCGCGGCGATCTTCACCGCGGTCGCCGCGCTGATCGCCGTACTCGCCATCCAGGTACGGCCGTCCGACCTGGAGCGGCTCCAGGGCAACGGCGGCGGGATGCCCTCACCGCAGTGAGGCGGGCGTCGGCACCAGGCCCAACTGCTGGGCGCGCAGTACGGTGCCGAGCCGGTCGTGGGTGCCGAGCTTGCGGTAGATGTTCGCGACGTGCTTGTGCACCGTCCGCTCCGAGATACCGAGCCTGCGGCCCATGGCGGCGGCGGTCAGCGCGTCGGTGAGCAGGAGCAGCACGGTCGTCTCCCGGGGCGTCAGCCCCGCCTCGGCCGTCCCCGCGTCCGGCACCGCCGTCCGCCGCGCGCGTTCCAGGAGCTGCCGCTGCTGTTCGATCCCGGCGAGAAGCGGCTGGAGCCGCCCGGCGACCCGCACCTCGTCCTCGGTGAAGTCCCGGCCCGAGCGGTAGACGAGACAGCCGGTGACGGGGGAGCCGGAGTCCGGCAGCGGAATCCCCAGCACATGGTCGACGTCCATGAGCTCGTCGAGCAGCCGCGCGGTCCGGCTCGCGCCCCACGCCCGCCCCGCGGCCGTCCGCGCCGTCACCGGCGCCCGGTCCGGTACGGCCGCGTAGTGCCCGGCGAAGGGGTAGCCCGCGCGCAGCAAAGCCATCGCCTCCTCCCCGAGACCGCCGAACTCCGGGGCGACATCGGTGGACAGGCCCAGCGTGCCGCCGTCCTCGCTCCAGTCGTCCAGCTTGTAGATCAGCGCCTCGCCGCCGCACAGCCCCGGGAGAGCGGCCGCCACCAGCGGCCAGAGCAGGTCGGGGTCCCGTTCGTGGAGTGCGGCCACCGCCACCGACAGCATCTGTTCGTAGGCCCCGCCCAGCCCTTGTGCCACGTTCCCTCTCCGCCCGCTCGCGTACGCAGTTGTACCCATACCTGCGTGTCACCCCGCCGTTCCAGAATGCAACAGCTGGGGGAGAACAGGCCCGGAGGGGGTGCCTGGTTCTCTCCCTCTTCCGTGCGGGCCGCCGGAACGGGGGACCGGCGGCCCGCACGGCAGCTCCGCGTATAAGGCGGTCGACGGCCCGCACGGCGGCCGGCCTACGAGGCGTCCGGCCGCATCGCGTCCGAGATGGACTTGACGCCCCCGTGCGCCGTGAGCCCCCCGTCCACCGGAATGTCCGCGCCGGTGATGAACGACGACTCGTCGGAGATCAGGAACACCACGAGCGGCGCGATGTCGTCGACCGTGCCACTGCGCCCCAGCGGCGTCTCCCGCAGGGTCGTCTCACGGAAGGCCTCCGTGGCGGCGGCGGTCATCTCCGTCTCGATGTACCCCGGATGGATCGTGTTGACCCGGATGCCACGCGGCCCCAGCTCCGTCGCCGCGATCCTCGACACCCCGCGCAGCGCCCACTTGCTGGCGGTGTACGCGACCGGGTAGTAGCCGGTCAGGGCGGCGGAGGAACCGACGTTGACGACGGAGGAGCCCGGCGGCATCAGCGGGGCGAGGTGCTGGATGCCGAGCAGCGGACCGGTGGTGTTGACCGCCTGGACCTGTGCCATGTCCGCGGCCGTCACCTCCCCGAGCCGGCCGCGCTGGATGATCCCCGCGTTGTTGACCAGGCCGTGGACGTGCCCGTACGACTCCTCGAGTTCGGCGGCCAGTTCGGCCCAGTCGGTCTCCTTGCTCACGTCGAGGCGACGGCAGCCGTCGCCCGCGGGACGTACGTCGGTGGCGACCACCTGGGCCCCGGCCCGGGCCAGGGCGGCCGCCTCCGCGGCACCCTGACCGCGGGCGGCGCCCGTGACGACAACGACCTTCCCGGCCAGCCGGGTCGTGCTCTCGCTCATGCCGGACAACCTACTGGCCGGGCACGTCCAGCCCCGGCTCGTAGGACGGCTCGGGGTTGAACACCGGGTGATGACTCTCGGGCGCGGCCAGGTAACTCACGGGCAACCCGCCGGTGTCGACCACGATCTGGTCCACGGCGATCGCCGCGTCCACCATGAAGATCCGCAGCACATGCTCACCGGGCTCGGCGACGGTCACGGTGGTGATCAGCTTCTCCACACCGTCCTCGACGTTACGGGCCCACGCGTCGCCCCGGTTGCCGGTGGCGACGGCCTGTCCGGTGAGCACGGCGGCCGACTGGTCGTCCAGCGCCACGGCCACCCGGCGATACCCGCGCTCGTCGAGCGACGGCAGCCGGAACACGGTCACGGGGAAGGTGCCGGTCGACGAGAATCGTACCCGGTACCTCAACTCCGGTGCCCGCGAGGCGAAGTCCGAGGTGACCGAGGCCGCCGTCGACGGCACCGCCTCCACGGCTCCCGTACGACGCCCGAGCCCCCGTACGACCCGCCAGCGCGCCCCGCCCCGCGCCACCCGCTGCTCGAAGTGCGCGGCGTCGATCGACACATACCCGTTGGCCTCGACGAACCCCCGGGCCCGCCGGCGCGCCCGCGCACCGTCGTTGACCACCCGCACCGGCACCTCGACGCTGCGCCCGCCACCGGTGACGGTGACGGAGGTGTCGAGCGTGCCCTCCGGCGCCCGCTCCCAGTCGACGTCGACCCACACCCGCGTCTGCTCGGTCAGCGAGCCGCCGGACGCACTCAGCCGCACCCAGGAGGCACCCGCCTCCGCCGCCCAGTCCAGCGTCAGGAAACCGGTGTTGAAGACGTCCACGAACCGCCGGTCCCGGGTGTAGGAGGAGAAGAGCAGCGGCCGGGCCACCCCCGTCTCGTTCCCCTCCGCCGCCACCCCGAGCCCGGACGTCTCCGTCCGGGGCACCCGGGTGACGGTCGGCCGCCCCGGCGCCTTGGGGATCTGCGAGGGGTACGGGTTGATGTACCCGTCCCACTTCCCGCCCGCCACCTGGGTGTTGTACCGCAGCGTGAGCGCCTGTTCGTCCGCGTGCGCGGCCAGCGCCAGGTCCGCGAAACGGTTCGCACCGGCCCCGCGCCCCTGCCGGACGGCGAGCGCGTTGCGGTCCGCCCAGTAGTACTTCAGGTTCATCAAGTACGCCCCGTGCGCCGGGTATTCGACCAGCTCGTAGAAGGCGTCCGCGTACTCCGTGGGTACCTTGGCGGCGACGGCTCGCACGCGCTCCAACAGTGCGTGGTACGCGGCCATCCGCCGCCCGGCCTCGTCGCCGTGGTGGATCACGGACAGGATGCCCGGCGCGATGAACTCGGGGCGCAGCTCGGCCGCGAGCCGGTAGTACTCGGTACGGATCGCGGCGATCTCCCGCCCGTACCGGCGCCCGAACTGCCGCCCCTCCCACTCGGCGAGGAAGTCCTCGACCTCGTCCGGGCCCCAACGGTCCACGTCCCAGGCCATGTCCATCGAGAACGACAGCCCGGTCTCGATCGACTTCAGATCACCCACGTTGAAGATCCACATGCGCTCCACGCCATGCTCGTACACCCGACGCAACTCCTGCCAGACCTTGGCCAGTTGGGTGGTGTCCAGCCACAGATAGCTCTTCGGCCGGCCCCAGTAGGAGAGGTGGTAGTAGATGCCGTTGCCGCCGGAGCGGGCGCGCTCGGTGTCGTTCGGCAGCTGGCGCATGTTGCCGTGGTTGTCGTCCGGCCAGATCAGCGTCACGTCGTCGGGGATCTGGACACCCGCGTTGTACAGCTCCAGAACTTCCTTGTACGGGATGAAGATCTGCGGCTCGACCGCGGCGCCGACCTCCTCGGTGAGGATGCGGCGCTGGTCGGCGATGATGTCGTTCATCACGACGACTTTCTCGGGGACCGTCGTCGCGTACTTCGTCTCCAGCGCGCTGTCGTGCAACCCACGCATGCCGAGCGTCCAGCTGCTCTCGTAGGCGGCGTTCTGTCTTGCGCGGGCTCTCCAGTAGTCGGAGATGACGGCCGGGTTCACGGTGTAGTCGTAGACCGGCAGACTCCCGTCGGCGTTCGGGTGCTCGGCGGCCCACGGCTCCCACTCGTGGACGCCGTTGCGCAGCAGCGCCTCGGGGTGACTCGAACCGACGACTATCCCGTACTCGTCGGCCAGTTCGGGGTTCTCGCGGTACTTGTTGAAGAAGTCGGAGTACGGATGCATCGCGGGCCACAGGTAGTTGGCCTTCAGGCGGAGCAGCAGCTCGAAGATCCGCTTGTACGTCTCCGGGCCGATGTTCTTGTCCGGCTCCTGGGTGCGGTGGGACCAAGTGGTCAGGTTCTGCTCGTCGTTGATGAAGACACCGCGGTAGCGGACGGAGGGTTCGCGGCGCAGGAACCGGCCGGCGGGGAGCGTCACCGTGTCACGGCGTTCCACCGGGACGTCGGCCCACCAGTACCAGGGCGAGACCCCGATGCGCTCCGAGGTGTCGTAGACGCCGTAGATCGTGCCGCGCCGGTCGCTTCCCGCGATCACCAGAGCGCGCTCGACGCCGGGCACCGGGTGCTCGACGACCTGGGTCACGGAGGCTTCCCAGCGGCCGCGCACGTGAGAGACGTCGAGGCGTCCGTCGTCGACGAGCTTGTCGATGACGGGACTCGATCCGAGGGTGCCGACGAGGACGAGACCCGTCGCCCGGTCCGGCAGGGTGTCGAGCAGCTCGGGGCGCACGCCGCTGACCCGCTCGATGTCCGCCTGGAGATCGCCGGCCGCGCGGATCACGGCGGGGTCGTCGGCCGCGTCCACGAAGACGGCGACGGCGGCGCCCGCGTCGACCAGCGGGAAGTCGGGGCGGGTCGCCGACGCGGCGTGCGCGGTCGTGGGCGACAGGCCGGGGAGCAAGGGGGCCGCTCCCACGGCGGCCATTCCCTTCAGGAACGACTTGCGCGTCCAGGACGATGACTCGTGGTGCGGCACGAGATGCTGCCTTTCCGTTGGCATGGCCAGGCTAGAAAGCGCTTTCTCGCGCAGCGTAGGTCAGGGTTTCGCGGGGCGTCCAGAGTGGTGCAGCAGGGGAAACGGAGGACCTGAGAGGCCGGGGTCAGGCCGTCACCGGCTCCGCACCGCGTTGGTCGAGCCGGAACGGCGGATACGTGTCGGTGAGCAGGGCCGCGTACACGGCGACCCGCATGGGCCCAGCGGTTGAGGCCGATCACCAGGTCGAAGATGCCGCGTGGGTAGACGCCGGTGAACGCCGGCGCGATCCCGGCGTACAGGGTGAGCAGGACGCTCAGGGCACGCAGGCCCCCGCTGAAGGCGGTCAGGAGCAGATAGTGCGGGAGCGCGAGCAGCCACTTCACCAGCCACAGCCAGCGGGAAAGCCCGGGATCGAGCCGCGCGGACAGCTGGGCCGGGTGGGGCGGGGTTAACGCTGCGGTGCTCTTGACGTCCTTGGTCATGCCTCCGGTCCTTTCAGAGCCGAGGGAGTCAGCCGTGACGTTCCGGTGGGAGGTGGCGGTCGCTGACCTCAGTCTCGGACGTCAGGGGCGGCTGTCCCAGCCCTGAAAGGAACCAAGCGTCCTACGTCAGTCGCGGGCGGCGCGGGCCGCCTTCTCGGCGTGCAGCTTCTTGACGCGGGCGCCTTCCTTGCGGACCTCGGCCTGCGTGGCGCGCTCCTTGACCAGCCACTCGGGCTGCTCCTGCTTGAGCGCCTCGATCTGCTCCGTGGTGAGCGGCTCGGTCACGCCGCCGCGCGCCAGTCCGGCGATGGACACGCCGAGCTTGGCCGCGACCACCGGACGGGGGTGCGGGCCGTTGGCGCGCAGGTCCTGGAGCCACTGGGGCGGATCGGCCTGGAGCTGGTTGAGCTCGGCCCGCGAGACGACACCCTCACGGAACTCGGCGGGGGTGGCCTCGAGGTACACACCCAGCTTCTTGGCCGCGGTCGCGGGCTTCATCGTCTGGGTGCTCTGGTGCTGCGTCATGGTGTCCAGGGTATCGACTGGGTGAACCTCCGCCGACCACGGCGGGTAACCTGGCCAGGTGACAGGCGTGGACGAACCCCCGAAGACAGGCCCGGAAGCAACCCCGGCGTTCCGGCTCGCCTACGTCCCGGGAGCGACGCCCGCGAAGTGGGTGCGGATCTGGCAGGAGCGGCTGCCGGACATCCCGCTGACCCTCCTCCAGCTCTCCGGCGCCGAGGCGGTCGACGCGCTGCGGGACGGCTCCGCGGACGCCGGTCTGGTACGGCTGCCGGTCGACCGTACGTTCTTCAGCGCCATCCCCCTCTACACCGAGACCACGGTCGTCGTCGTCCCGAAGGACCACGTCATCGCCGCCGTCGAGCAGGTGACCCTGGAGGATCTGGCCGACGAGACCGTGCTGCACCCCCTCGACGACGTCTTCGACTGGGAGCAGCCGCCGGGGGAGCCCGCCTTCGAGCGGCCCGCTACCACGGAGGACGCGATCGAGCTGGTCGCGGCCGGTATCGGGGTGCTCGTCGTCCCGCAGTCGCTGGCCCGCCTGCACCACCGCAGGGACCTCACCTACCGGCCGGTCACGGACGCCCCCGAGTCCTCTGTCGCCCTGTCGTGGCCGGAGGAGGCGACCACGGACATGGTCGAGGACTTCATCGGCATCGTCCGCGGCCGCACGGTCAACAGCACGCGGGGCCGTGCCAAGGAGCAGGCCGAGGCGAAGCCTGCGAAGGCCAAGTCGTCCGCTCAGCCCAGGAAGCCGCAGCAGAAGCGGGCGGCCCCGGCCGGCGGACGGCGCAAGCCGCCCGCCGCCAAGCGGGGCAAGCCCAAGCGCAGGTCCTAGGACACGTAGGTCGCCTGTCCCGCCGTGTTGATCACCACCTGGCCGTTGGCCTGGGTGAGCAGCCCGGCCGACACCCACGCGTTCACGGTGCTCGTCACCTTGGCGACCAGTGCGCTCTTGCTCGCGAAGGGCGCCCCCGCCCAGATGTCGTCGAGCAGTGTCGTGCCGTCGGACTTCGCGGGGTTGGCGACGCCCGAGTCGAGGTTCCCGAAGACGACCTTGGGCTCAACGCGCCGGAAGTAGGCGTGCGTCGCGGCCTCCGTTCCCTCCATGAAGGGCGCGAACTCGGTGCCGTTCAGGGTGTAGTGGAGGGGCTTGCCGCTCACCGGGGTCAGGGTGGGCAGCAGGTCGCCGGAGAGGGCCGCGTTGGCGTACAGCCCGAACTGGAGGTAGCTGGTGGCCGAGTTGCGGGCGACCAGGTTGATGGGGCCGTAGAAGAGGGCCTGCAACGACGGGTCGTCCAGGGCCTTTTCGACCCGCAGCCGGAAGGGGACGGTGACGCGGACGACGTCGCCCGCCTTCCAGGTCCGGGACACCGTGAAGTAGCTCCCGGCGACCGGAGTCCCGCTCACCGCACCGCCGTTGACGGTCACCTGGAACCCGGCCGTCGCCCACGACGGCACCCGCAGCTTCAGCGCGAAGGACGCGCTGCCGCCGCCGAAGGCGAGGGTGCTGCCCTGCTCCCGCGGATAGTCGGTGGCCTGAGTGACCGTCACCCCCTTCTCCGCCCAGGCCAGTTGGGACGGGCTGTAGAGATTGACGTACAGCGCGCTGCCGTCGGCGGCCTTGAAGTACACCGAGTCCTGGTACTTGGTGGCGCTCTCCATGCCCGTGCCCTCGCAGCAGGTGGTCCCCTGCTTGGGCGTGTAGTCCCTCACATGACCGGGCGTCAGCCCGATGAAGTAGGTGACGAGCGGCTTCTCCGCGTCGGCCTTGTCCTGCTTGGAACCGAGCACCTGGTTGTAGAGCGCCCGCTCGTAGTAGTCCATGTACTTCGGGGTCTGCTCGTGGAAGAACAGGGTCCGGCTGAGCTTGAGCAGGTTGTACGCGCAGCACGTCTCGGCGTTGGTGTCGCTGATCGTGCCCGCGATCAGTCCGGACGCCTTCCAGAACTCGCCGGTGCTGGTGCCGCCGATGCCGTACATGCGGTTCGGGACGACCATGCCCCAGAAGTTCTTCGCGGCGGTGAGGTAACGCGTCTCGCCCGTCGCGTCGTACAGCCGCAGCAGACCGGTGAAGATCGGTATGTGCTGGTTGGCGTGCAGGCCGTTGAGGGTGTCGGTGTTCGCGGCGCAGGCGTCGATGAGCGAGTCGAGGTCGAACAGCTTGGCCAGCTGGAGGTGTTCGGCCTTCCCGGTGACGGAGTGCAGGTCGACGATCGCCTCGACGATGCCGCCGAACTCCCCGCTGGAGAACAGCCCCCACATCCGCTGGAGCGTCGCCTCCGGCAGCACCGACAGCCGGGAGTACATCCAGTCGCCCATACCGGAGGCGAGGTCGAGGGCGCGGGCGTCGCCGGTGGCGGTGTACGCGTCGAGCAGACCGCGCAGGATCTTGTGCGCCGTGTAGTAGGGCGCCCACACCTTGGTGTAGTCGCTCGCGGTCATCGACTCCAGGGCGATGAACTGCGTCTCCGGGTAGGCCGCCAGGAACCCGGGGTGGCTCGGCCCGCCCCAGGTGCGGCGCAGCGTGGCGGTGAGGCCGCGGCCGGACGCGTCGGAGAAGGTGCCGCCGCTCGTGGCCTGGAAGTAGTACGACGCCAGGTTGCCGAGTCCGGCCGTGGAGAGCTTGGCCTCGTTGGACTGCAACGAGGTGATCTCGGCCTGCGTGAGCGCCCGTGACCAGACGTTGAACTCGTCGAAGCCGCCTGCGTAGACGGGATCGCCCGAGTAGTTCGAGCGGCCGAGCCAGTTGTTGGTGAGCGTGCCGAGCGCGGCGGGGTTGAGGGTCATCGCGGTGTTCGTGGCGACGGCCGTGCCGTTGACGTACAGGGTGCCGGTGCTGCCGGAGATCGTGACCGCGAGATGGCTCCACTGGTTCAGCGGCAACGCGGCCGTCCCGTTGAGGCCCTGTTCGCCACCGGCCCCGCTGGTGGTGATGGCGAACCGGGGCACACCGCTCGCGTTGCGGGTGGTCAGGTACAGGTACCGGGTGGTGTTGTTGCCGAAGTCGAAGACCCGCTGCCAGTTGGCGTCGTGCGTGGGCTTCACCCACACCGACAGGGTGATCGCGGAGGCGCCGCCGAGCACCGCCGCGGGCAGGTCGACGTACTGGTAGGAGCCGCGCACGTTCTCCAGCGCGCCGCCCCATCTCCCGGTGACGGCAAGCATCTTGGGGTCGGTGCGCAGAGCGGCCCGGGCGTCGGTCAACGCCCCCACGATGGTCGCGATCTTGTCGGCGAAGACCTGCTCGCCGGTGCTCGCGTACGCCTGCGACAGCATGGTGAGGAAGTGCCCGGTGTAGTGCCCGCGCAGATTGCCGTTGGCCTCGCCGTCCAGCCCCTCCCAGCCGCCGGGCGCGACCGCGCCGCCGGTGGAGAGACCGGCGTTGGCGCGGAAGACTTGGACGAGCCGGTTCACGTCGTAGCCGCGCGCGTGGTCGAGCATCAGCTGCCGCTTGTCGGCGAACACGCCTGCCTTCAGGGCGACTTCGTCCAGCGAGAACGGCTGTACGGACCAGGCGGCGGGTGCGGCGGCGGTCGCCGCGACGGCCTTGCCGCTCGTCGTGTACGAGATCGCGGGCGCGACCGCGGCGAGCGCGGCGGCCTGGAGGAGGTGTCGTCTGGAGAGGGGCGGGGCCATGTGTGCTCCTCAGGTGCATCCTCTGGAGGGGGTTCGAATGGTTCGGGATTACGAACGCCATTCGAATGGTCGGCCAGACGATAGGGAGGGGGCGGGGGAGCGTCAACGGGTCGGGAGCGTTCAGTTCCGGACGTTCGCTACGGTGCGACCGAACAGTCGAGAATCCGGCCGTCCACCGTCCCGATCAACAGCCGGCCCGCCGCGGTGAGTTCGAGAGACAGCGGTACGACGGGCTGCCCGTCGACCGTCAGGTGCTGCCGCCAACGGATGGCCCCGTCCAGGGCGTTGAGGGCCACGAGCTCACCCGAGTTGTACGCCACGTACACCGTGTCCTCGTCGCCGTCCACGGCGGTCGCGGGGTGGTCGGCGGCGAACTCCCAGCGCAATGCCCCGTCCGTGAGACTCCGCCGTACGACGAAGGCGTTGCCCGGCAGCAGCCCGGCACCGTCGTGCACCGCCCCCGCGTGCACCAGATCCCCACCGACCTCGACACCCGGCCCGCCGAACAGATGCCTGGCGGGCGTCCGCCAGTCGAGCGGGAGCAGCCGGCGCGGTTCGCCGGTGCCGTACGGATCGACCTCGACCACCCACTTGTCCCGCCATGGTTCGCGCTCGCTCCCCTGGAGGAGGAGCAGCCGACCGGCGCGGCGGATCGGGAAAGGGTGGTTGAAGAGGTCGAAGCCGTTCAGGGTCACGGCCCGGGTCGGAGTGTCGCCGCCGGGCGGGACCAGGTCGACCGGCTGCGGGCGCCGCCGCATGACCGCCTCGGTCGCGCGGAGCGCGAGCCAGCCGTCCCGGCGCGTGCTGAACGTGACGGATCGGCCGAGCGTGAGCGCGCCGAGCCGCTCGCCGTCCGTGAGCGAGACCCGGGCGACGAACGGCGGCTCGCTCACCCGCTCCCGCCCCACATAGCGCACCCGCCGCCGCTCCACGTTCACCCAGGCGTCCCGCTCACGGACGACCAGCTGCCGGCCGCCCTCCTCGTCCGGAACGGACCAGTCCAGACGACCGTCGGGCAGCCAGGCCTCGGCGAGCACCTCCTCCAGACACGCCAGCACCCGCCCGTCCGCGAGACCGCGCACGTCCCAGACCAACCGACGCGGCTCCCACCAGGGCTCCCCGGTCAAGGCGGTCAGCCGCTCGGCCACGTCATCGCCGCCCACGGGCCGCTCGTACGCGATCCACCGCCCGGCCAGCTCCTCCTGCCGCACCGAACCCGGCGCCACAGCAGCCCAGTCGGGCCGCTCCACGACCACCTCGATCGCGTGCGTGTGCGCCCTCTCCTCGTCCTCCTCCTCGTCCGGCGGAGCCAGCAGAAGCCGCAGTTCCGCCGGGCTCTCCCACTCCAGCTTCAGCACCTCGCGCTTCCCGCGCAGCACCGAAGTCGCCCGCCCCGACTCCAGGTGGACCAGCAGCAGTTCGCCCTCGAAGAAGTACCCGCCGTCGTACGACCCCGTGCCGACGGCCACGAGCGGCAGCGTCGGATGGAAGGCCACGGAGTGCACGGGCCACCGGGACTCCACGACGTGGCGGCAGCGCAGATCCGCGGTGCCGTACACACCGACCCGGTGCTGCCGCCACCGGCTCCCGCCGGTGCCGTCGCCGGACCACTGGAGGTAACCGAGGTCGCCGCCCACGGCGACGAGGCCTCGGTCCTCGCTCACGGCGACGGCCGAGGGCTTCCCGATCTCGGCGAAGGGGTGGTCGCCGAGGACACGGCGGACGGACAGCGGTGCGGTCATACGGGCATCTTCGGTGATCAGGGACGTCCGACGGTACTGAAATAGGGTGCGGGCATGATCTCGCAGGCCTACCTCTCGGAACTGTTCTCCCTCGAAAACCGCGTCGCTCTCGTCACCGGCGGCAGCTCGGGCATCGGCCGGGCCGTCGCGGGTGCCCTGGCCCGCGCCGGGGCGAGTGTCGTCGTCGTGGCCCGCAAGGAGGCGGAGCTGGCGGCGACCGTGGACGAACTGACCGCCGACGGCTGCCGCGCCGCGTGGGTCAGCGCCGACCTCGGCACCCGCGACGGCGTGCGCACCGCTGCCGAGGAGGCGGTGCGGGCCTTCGGGGAGCCCGACATCCTCGTCAACTCCGCCGGCATCAACCTGCGGCCCCCGATGGGCGAGCTGACCGAGGACGTGTGGGACACCACCCTGGCCGTCAACCTGGAGGCGCCCTTCCTGCTGGGCCAGCGCTTCGGCCCCGGCATGGCCGAGCGCGGCTTCGGACGGATCATCCACATCACCTCCCAGCAGGCCCACCGCGCCTTCGTGCAGAGCGGTGCCTACGGCGTCTCCAAGGGCGGCCTGGAGTCGCTCGCCCGGTCACAGGCGGAGGCCTGGTCGCCGTACGGCGTCACCTGCAACACCCTCGTGCCGGGCTTCGTGATGACCCCGCTCAACGCCCGCCTCGCGAATGACCCCGAGAAGGTCGAGGCGCTCGCCGCCCGCACGATGATCGGGCGCAACGGCCTCGCCGAGGACTTCGAAGGCGCGGCGGTCTTCCTCGCGAGCCGCGCCTCCGCGTACGTCACCGGCCAGTCGATCTTCGTGGACGGCGGGCTCTCCGTGCACTGACTCCCGCCGCACGTCGATGTACAGCTCCTTGGCGGCGCGGAGCACCCTCCGTGGGCGCGACCAGCCTCGACGGCGCCGCACTCGGCAGAACGACCGCACCCGGCAGGATGTCCGCATCCGGCACCTTCCCGACCCGGCTCCCCAGCGGAGCGCTCTGGCAGAATCGGCCCGTGGATCGGTGGATCCTCGAACGCGAGTGCGAGTTGACGCGACTGGCCGCGGCCGCCCGGGAGGCGGCAGCCGGTGCCGGTTCGGTGGCGCTCGTCTTCGGTGAGGCCGGCATCGGCAAGTCCAGCCTGGTGAAGGCCATGCCGGAGCGGCTGCCCGCGCAGGCGCGCGTCCTCGTCGGCCAGTGCGACGACCTCGCCACCCGCCGCCCCCTCGGCCCGTTCCGCGACCTGGTCGGCAGCGTCGGCGCCGACCTCGCCCGGGCCGTCATGGAGGGCGGCGACCGCCACCGCGTCTACGAAGCCCTGTACGGCGAACTCGCCGGTACCCCGCACCCGGCGGTCCTCGTCGTCGAGGACGTCCACTGGGCCGACGAGGCCTCCCTGGACGCCCTGCGCTTCCTGGTCCGCCGGATGGAAGGGCTGCCCGCGCTCCTCGTCCTCACCTACCGCGACGACGAGTTGAGCCGCGAACACCCCCTGCGCCACCTGCTGGGCCAGGTCTCCCGCACGTCCCGGGTGCACCGGCTGCCCCTCGCCCGGCTCTCCCTCGACGCGGTACGGGCGCTCAGCGCCTCCCGCCGACTCGATGCCGCCCAGGTGTACGAGGTGACGTCCGGCAACCCGTTCTTCGTCGCCGAGATCGTCGCCGCGGGCGGCACCGGGGAAGTGCCACCGACGGTCGTCGACGCCGTCCTGGCCCGGCTGCGGGGCCTGGACCCGGCGACGGTGGACGCGCTGGAGCAGCTCGCCGTCGTGCCCTCCGCCGTCGAACGGCCCCTGGTGGACGCCCTGTTCACGGACGGCGTGGCCGTGCTGGCCACCGCCGAGCAACGCGGACTGCTCACGGTGGAGCCGGACCGGGTGACCTTCCGGCACGAGCTGATCCGGCGAGCCGTCGCCGACTCCCTGCCCGCCGCCCGCCGTATCGACCTCAACCGTGCGGTCCTCGCCGCGCTCGTCGCCCGGCCCGGCTGCGACGCCGCCCGTATCGTCCACCACGCCGACCAGGCCGGCGACCAGGACGCCATCGCCCGCTACGGACCCGACGCCGCCAAGGACGCCGCGTGCGCCGGCGCCCACCGCGAGGCCGCCGCCCAACTCCGTCTCGTCCTGCACCAACGGCACCGCTACGGCCCGGCCGACCTCGCCGACCTGCTCGAACGCTACGCCGTGGAGAGCTACACCATCGCCGACTCGGCCGCCGCCGTCACCGCCCAGCACGAGGCCGTCGCCCTGCGCCGCTCCCTCGGCGACACCCTCGGGCTCGGCGCCGACCTGCGCTGGCTGTCCCGCATCCACTGGTGGGCGGGCGACGCCGACCAGGCGCAGGAGGCCGCCCGCGAAGCCGTCGCCGTCCTCGAACACGCCGGCGACGACCGGCTCCTCGCCCTCGCCGTCAGCAACACCGCCCAACTGCGCATGCTCTCCGACCGCTACGCCGAGGCCGTCGAACACGGCGAACGCGCCATCGCCCTGGCCCGCAAGGCCGACGACGCGGCGATCCTCTCCCACGCCCTCAACAACGTCGGCACGGCCCGCTGGCGCGGCGGCGACCCCGGCGGGCGGCTCCAGTTGGAGGAGAGCCTGGAGGTGGCGCTCGCCGCGGGCGAGGTCGAACACGCCTGCCGCTCCTACGCCAACCTCATCTGGACCCTCCTCGACAACCTCCGGTACGACGAGGCCGACCTGTTCCTGCCCCCGGCGATGGACCTCGCCGACCGCGCCGAACACCTCGGCTTCCTCAACTACCTCCATGTCGAGCTGGCGGTACGCCGTCTCGCCGCCGCCGACTGGGAGGACGCCGAGAAACACGCCGAGTACGGCATGCACGACTTCGTCCCCGCCCGCTGCCCCGCGCTCACCGTCCTCGCCCGGGTCCGCGTCCGCTGCGGCCGCCCCGGCGCCGGTGAACTCCTCGCCGAGGCCCGCGAGATCGCCGTACGCACCAGGGAACTCCAGCGCACCGGGCCGGTCGCGGCGGCGCTCGCCGAGGCGGCCTGGCTGCGCGGCGACCTCGCGACCGTCGCGGAGGCCGCCGGACCCGTCCACGCCCAGGCCGACCACCTGCCCGGCGTCCCCTACCGCGCCGAGCTCGGCTACTGGCTCACCAAGGCGGGCCACCCCGTCCGGCTCGACGACTCGGACCATCCGTACGCCCTCCAGGCCCGCGGCCTCTGGCGGCAGGCCGCCACCCGCTGGCTGGAGGCGGGCTGCCCCTACGAACACGCCGTCGCGCTCGCCGAGAGCCCCGACCCCGCCGACAAACTCACCGCGCTCACCACCCTCGACGCCCTCGGCGCCGAACCGCGGGCCCGGCTGCTCCGCACCGAGCTGCGCCGGATCGGCGTACGGCACATCCCGCGCGGCCCGCTCGCCGCGACCCGGGAGAACCCCGCCGGCCTCACCCGGCGCCAGCTCCAGGTCATGCGGCTGCTCGCGGACGGACTGACCAACGCGGAGATCGCCGCCCGGCTCGTGGTGTCGGTGCGGACGGTCGACAACCACGTACGGGCCGTCCTCGACAAGCTGGACGCCCCCACCCGACGGCACGCGGCCGACCGCGCGGCACGCCTCGGACTGCTGGCGGACGGCGAGGGCCCGCTACCGGAGCCCGAGGGACCGCTTCCGCACGCCGAAACGTAGGTACCCGGCGGACCCGAGCTGGGTGACGCACACGGATGTCCGTTCGGTGACGACGCGAGTAGAACGGGCGAATCGACCCGAATTTCCGAAACGGGGGACCGCATGTCCAGCACCATCGCCCACGCGGCGCGCACGGAACTCACCTCCTTCAACGGTGAGTTGATCGGCCCCGACGACACCGCCTACCAGCAGGCCCGAGGCGTCTACAACGCGATGATCGACCGGCACCCCGCCCTCGTCGCCCGCTGCGCCGACGCGGACGCCGTCGCCCGCGTCATCGCCTTCGCCCGCGCCCACGACCTGCCCCTCGCCGTACGGGGCGGCGGCCACCACGGCGCCGGCCTCGGCACCGTCGACGGCGGCGTCGTCGCCGACCTGTCCCCGCTGAAGGACATCGAGGTCGACCCCGACTCCCGCACCGTCCGGGTCGGCGGCGGCTGCGTCTGGGGCGAGGTCGACCGCGCCACCAACGCCCACGGCCTCGCCACGCCCAGCGGCATCATCTCCACCACCGGCGTCGGCGGCCTCGCCACCGGCGGCGGACTCGGCCACCTCACCCGCAAGTGCGGGCTCACCATCGACAACCTGCTGGAGGCCGAGGTCGTCCTCGCCGACGGCCGGAAGGTGACCGCCAGCGGCTACGAGAACAGCGACCTGTTCTGGGCGTTGCGGGGCGGCGGCGGCAACTTCGGGGTCGTCACCTCGTTCCTGTTCCGGCTGCACGAGATCAGCACGGTCGTCGCCGGGCCCACCTTCTGGGCCGTCGAGGACAGCGCCGAAGTCCTCGCCGCCTACCGGGACTTCATCCCGAACGCCCCTCGCGAACTCAACGGCTTCTTCCTGCACGGCACCGTGCCGCCCGCCCCGCCGTTCCCCGAGGAGATCCAGCTCCGCAAGACCGCCGGCATCGTCTGGTGCCACACCGGCGCCGACCCCGAGGCCGCCGCCCGTGAGATGGCCCCCCTGCTCGACGCACTGCCCGCGCCGCTGCTGCACGCGCCCATGGTGCTGCAACACCCGGAACTCCAGACGATGTTCGACGGGCTCTACCCGCCCGGCCACCAGTGGTACTGGCGCGCCGACTTCGTCGAGACCGTCCCCGACGACGCCGTCGCCCTCCACGCCAAGTTCGGCGCCGAGGTCCCCACCATGCAGTCGACCATGCACCTCTACCCGATCGACGGCGCCGCCCACGACGTCGGCCAGGACGAGACGCCCTGGGCCTACCGCCACGCCAACTGGGCGTCCGTGTACGCCGGAGTCGACCCCGACCCCGCCAACGCCGAGCTCATCAAACGCTGGACGGTCGACTACTTCGACGCCCTGCACCCGTACTCGGCGGGCGGCGCCTACGTGAACATGATGATGGACGAGGGGCAGGAGCGGGTCCGGGCCAGCTACCGCGACAACTACGACCGCCTGGCCCGCATCAAGGCCGACCGCGACCCGGACAACGTCTTCCGCCTCAACCAGAACATCCAGCCGGCCCCGAAGCCGACGCACGGGTCACGACCGTAGTCCGTACGTCGAGCGAGCGGTGCCCCGGCTGCGGGGCGGGGCACCGCGCCGGTCGCCGGCCGATCAGGACGGGCGGGCCGACGCCGCCAGCCAGTCGTACGCGCCCCGCGCCGTGAACTCCTCCTGGCCGCCGCGCAGCAGCAGGCCGGCGGTCGCGAACTCCGGGGCGTCGGCCTGGGCGGCGACGTACGGGATCGCGATGCAGCGCATCCCGGCCGCGTGCGCGGCGGCGGCACCCGGGGCCGCGTCCTCCAGGACCACACAGTCGGCCGGGGCCGCGCCGAGCCGGCGGGCCGCCTCCAGGAAGACGTCCGGGGCGGGCTTGCCGCGCTCGACCTCGTCGGCGGAGACGACGGTGCGCAGGAAGGCGTCCAGACCGGTGCCCGCCAGGATCGCCTCGATGGCCTCCGGCGACGAACCCGACGCCACGGCCATCGGGACGCCCTCGGTCGCCAGCAGTTCGACGAACTTGCGCATCTCGGGGTACGCGCGCGTGGCGGCGCGGGCCAGCTCCAGGTAGCGGCGGTTCTTGGCGTCGAACACCTCCGCCACGGAGGCCGCGAGACGGTACTCCCGCTTCCAGATCCCGACCGTCTCCAGGGTGCTGATCCCGACGTACCGCTCGTGGTCCGCCCACGTGTAGCCGGGGACGCCGTACTCGGCGAGGACCTGACGGCCGGCTTCGTAGTAGTTCGGCTCGCTGTCCACGAGCGTTCCGTCGAGATCGAAGATGACCGAGGTCGGGCCGAGATTGCTCATGGCGTCCAGGATGTCAAAGGTCAGTTACGGGCCGCGCGGCCGATCGACTCCACCAGTGGCAGCAGCCGGTGCGGCACTCGCTCGCGCAGCGCCACCTCGGTACGGGTGCGGACCACGCCCGGCAGGCTGATCACCTTCTGGATCACGTCCTCCAGATGCGCGTTGTCCCGCGCCACCACCCGCGTCAGCAGGTCACCGCCGCCCGCGATCGAGAACGCCTCGACGATCTCCGGTACGGCGGCCAGCGCGTCGCCCACGTCGTCGAGCCGCCCCTGGGTGACCTCGATGTGCACGAACGCCAGCACCGGGTGGCCGAGCGCGGCGGGGGAGAGCGAGGGCCCCGTGCCGGTGATCACCCCGTCCCGCTCCAGCCGGTCCAGGCGGGCCTGGAGAGTGCCGCGCGCGACCCCGAGGATGCGGGCGTACTCGCGCACGCTCGTGCGCGGCTGCTCCAGCAGCAGCCGCAGGATGCGGGTGTCGAGCTCGTCCACGGCCATCGCGCCCAGCTCTCCTCGTCCATGGTCCGTTGGCCCGCTGATGGACGGGCCTGATCCCTTTTGTCTGTGCCAATGGCCCAGCATATTCGACGCCACTTGAGCCAGTCGCGGGGCTGGTGCTGCAATGAACGCGTCGATGGCGCTGCGGACACCCGCGGCGCCTTTTTCATGCCGGTGTGCCAAGAGACGCAGGGGGCGGGAAGCAGTGCTGAAGAGGGTGTTCGTGGCTCCCGACCCGGGCCGGGTGCGGCTGCGCTTCGCGGCGCGGGCCGTCGTCGGCATCGGGCTCGCGGTCGTCGTGTGCGGTGTCGCCGGGCACTCCCTCGTCGGCGCCGTCACCGGCGGGCTCGCCGCGCTGCTCGCCCTGTTCACCGTCACCGACGCCACCGTCCGCGGCCAGGCCGTCACCACCGCGCTGCTGCCCGCCGTGGGCCTGCCCGTGCTGGCCGCCGCGGCCGCGCTGCACGACCACCCCGTCGCCCGCGACCTCACCTTCCTCGCCGTGATCGGCGCGGGCGTGTACGCGCGCCGGTGGGGTCCGCGCGGGCACAGCCTCGGCGTGTTCGCGTTCATGACCTTCTTCGTGGCGCAGTTCCTGCGGGCCGGCACCGACCAGTTGCCCGAGCTGTTCGCCGCCGTCCTGCTCTCCGTGGCCGTCGCGGCGGCCGTGCGCTTCGGCCTGTGGTGCTACGAGCGCCGACTGCCCCCGCCCGCCGTGCCCGCCCCGCCCGCCGGCACCGGCCTGGCCCGGGTGACCACCCGCCAGGCCGTCCAGGCCACCGTCGGCGCGGCCTTCGCGCTCGTCGTGGGCCAGCTGGTGTCCGGGGACCGCTGGTACTGGGCCGTCGGCGCCACCTGGTGGGTCTTCGTCAACACCACCTCACGCGGCGAGACCCTCGTCCGCGGCTTCCGCAGGGTCCTCGGCACCGTGATCGGCATCGGCCTCGGCCTGCTCGTCGCCGTCCCGCTGAACGGGGCCGGGCTCCCCACGGCCGTGCTCCTCGCCGCCTGCGTCTTCGGGATCTTCTACACGGCCGCGGTCTCGTACACCTGGATGATGCTCTGCGTCACGGTCCTCGCCGAGCTGCTCTACGGCCTCCTCGGCGTCCTCACTCCGGGCCTGCTCGCGCTGCGCCTGGCGGAGACCGGCATCGGGGCACTCGGCGCGGCCCTCGCCGTGCTGTTCGTCCTGCCGGTCACCACCCACACCACGACCGACGCCTGGATCCAGCGCGCCCTGCGCTGCGTCCACGCCTGCACCGCCGAGGCCGCCGCGCGCCTCGCCGGGGCGGACGCCGATCCGGCCCCGCGCGTGGCCGAACTGGAGCAGCTGCTGGCCCGGGTACGGCTCTCCGTGGCCCCGCTCGTGCACCCGCTGAACCCGATGCTCGGCCGCAAGCGGCGCGCCCGCCGGGTCCTCGCACTCCTCGACGACTGCGCCCGCGAGATCCGTGGCCTGGTCGCCGTCGCCGCCGACCCCGAGGCGTCCCACGACGCCCGCCTCGCGGCCGCCTGCTGGCGTGTGGAGGCCGCGGTCGAGGCTCTCACGGGCGGCACCCACGACGACCTGCCGCTCACGGACCACCCACCCGCCGAGGGCCCCGCCCTGGCCCACCTGCACAGCCTGGAGCGAGCACTGGCCGACCTGGCGACGCCATTGCGTACGCCGCCGGGATCACCGCTGGTCGGAGCCTGAACCACCGGGACCGCCGGGTCACTCCGGTTCCGGGACCGCCGTGGTGCGTCGTGGGATGGGTGCCTGGCTTCGGGTGTGCCGTGGGGTGGGCGTTGCGGCTGGGACGGCCGTGGGGCGTCGTGGGGCGGGTGCCTTGGCTTTGGGGTGCCGTGCGGTGGGCGCTGCGGCTTGGGACCGCCGTGGTCCGTCGCGGGGTGGGCCCCGGACCCGGGACCGCCGTGGTCCCTCGCGGGGTGGGCACCCCGGGCCCGGCACCGCCGTGGTCCGTCGCGGATGGGCACCCTGGCCCCGGACCGCCGCCGGACCGCCGCCGGACCGGCGCCGCGACCGCGGTGCGCCCGTACCGGCCGCTCGCTCGGCGAGCCCGCCCACGCGCCGCCGCACTCGACCGCTCGTGGATTGCCTCTGTCCGCTGTCCCCGACCCCAGGCGGGCGGCGCCACGCCCACTCACCGCCGCACCTTCGGAAGCGCGCACATCGACCGTCGCCCATCCGCCGCCCGCGCTTCCCCGTCCTTTCGCGCGCCGGCACCGCCGCTTCCGCCGTGGCGGGGCGAAACCTTCGCCGTATGGTCTAGACCGCTGCTACCGTCACCCCCAACGGCTCAGGACCGAGAGGGGACAGCGGTGGCAGACGGTGGCGAGCGGCAGCGGAAGGCCTACATCGGGTCGTTCACGGCGGCCGGAGGCCCCGGAATCGTGACGGCGGCCATCACCCCGGACACCGGCGCGCTCACGCTCCTGAGCAGCCACGACGGCCTGCCCGACCCCTCCTACCTGGCCCTGGCGCCGGACGGCGGCACGCTCTACGCGGTCAGCGAGACCGCCGAGGGCACGGTGGCCGCCTTCCGCATCACCGGCGACCGCCCCGAACCCGCCGGACGCCCGGTACCGGTCGGCGCCGGCCCCACCCACCTCGGCCTGTACGACGGCCACGTCCTGACCGCCGACTACGGTTCCGGCAGCGTCACCGCCGTACGGCTGCGCCCCGACGGCACCCTCGCCGGCCCCGCCTCCGGCACCCTGCGCCACACCGGCTCGGGCCCGCACACCCGGCGCCAGCAGGCCCCGCACGCCCACCAGGTGCAGGCCGACCCGAGCGGACGCTGGGCCGTCAGCGTGGACCTCGGCACGGACTCCGTACGTGTCTGCACGCTGACCGGCGGCACGCCCGACCCGCACCGCGAGATCGCCCTGCGCCCCGGCTCAGGACCGCGCCACCTGGCCTTCCACCCGGACGGCACGTACGCCTACGTCGTCAACGAACTCGCCCCGACCCTCACCGTCTGCCGCTGGGACGCCACGGAAGGCCTGCTGAAGCCGCTGACGGAGGTCCAGGTGCTCACGGACGCCCCGGCCGGCGACGCCTACCCCTCCGGCGTCGTCGTCTCGGCCGACGGACGTTTCGTGTGGACCGCCACCCGCGGCGAGGACGTCCTGTCCACCTTCGCCGTCGCCGGTGACGAACTGCGGCTCGTCGCCACCGTTCCGTGCGGCGGTCACTGGCCCCGGGCGATCGCCGAGTCGGGCGGATTCCTGTACGTCGCCAACGAGCGCTCCGGCGAGGTCACCTGGTTCACGCTCGACCCGGAGACGGGGCTGCCGACCCGTGCCGGCGCGGTGAAGGTGCCGGCGGCGTCCTGCGTGGTCCTCGACTGAGACGGCCCCGGCCGTCGATGCCGTACGCCGAAGGGCCCGCCTCCCGTAGTGGGAGCGGGCCCTTCGGCATTGCTCACGTCATGCTCGTCCCGTACGCGCGTCTCAGCGCGTCGGAGCCCCCTGCGGCTGCTGCGGGGCGATGCCCAGCGCCGTCGTGTACTTCGCCAGCGCCAGCTTGCCGATCGCCGGGTACGGGCCGAGCGCCTCGGCCGCGGAGCAGCCCGCCTCCTTGGCCGCCTCCTCGATCAGACCCGGGTCGATCTCCGGCCCTATCAGGTACGGCGCCAGCGCCAGCTGCTGCGAACCCGACGCCCGCAGCTGCTCGGCCACGGACGCGATCGAACCCTCCTGGTCGAGCGCGGCCGCCATCACCGGCACGGCGAGGCGCGCGGCGAGCAGCATGCCGGTGATCCCGGCCGCCTGCACGGCCTCGTCACCGCCCACGGAGGCCAGGATGATGCCGTCCGCGGCGGTCGCCACGGTGAACAGCCGGGCACGGTCGGCGCGGGCCAGACCGGCCTCGGACAGCCGCACGTGCAGCGCCTCGGCGAGCAGCGGGTGCGGACCGAGCACATCGGTGAGGTCGGCCGCGACACGGCTGTCCATCACGGCCTGGCGGACCACCCGCAGCAGCGCGCTGTCCGGTCCGGCCAGCAGCGGCACGACGACGGCGACGGGGCCCTCGGGCTCCTTGACGTCGAGTCCCGCGGCCCTGGCCTGCTCGTAGCGGGCGGTGCGCTCCTCGCCGGCGTGCGCGAGCACGGACTGGAGCGTGGGGAACTCCGCGTCGTCCCCGTCGAGGTAGCCGATCCGCGCGTCGAGGCCGGGGAGCTCGGAGCGGGCGATGCTCACGACCTCCTCGGCGAGGCTGCGGGTGGCAGCGCTCGGCGTGCCCGGCACCGCGAGGACGAGCGCGGGCGCGCCCTCGGGAGCCGCCAGCGGCTCGGGACGGCGGTGCCGTCCGGGCTGACGGGGGCGCGGCATTCGTACTGGCAGGCCGGCGGGCCCAGTGGGGGAGCTCATGGCGCCGCATGTTACTGGCTTACTGGGCTTCCCTGTTCGGGGAGGGTGCAGGTGAGCGGTATCCGTCCGGTTTTGTCTGATGAGTTACGTACGGATCGGAAGCGGGCGCCCTGTCGGGATCAGTCGCCCGTTCCGGTCATCACGTGAACCATCGACGCATCACTCGGCAGAGTGAGCGCCCCCGACGCCAGGTCCGTCGCGATCCGCACGGCCCCCTGCAACGGGTCCCCGGCGGCCTCGACGCGCAGCGCGTGCGGCAGTCGTTTCGCCAACTCCTCTTCCAGGGGTACGAGGAGCGGGGCGCCCATCTTGAACAGCCCCCCGGTGACGGCCACCTGGGGTTCGCCGCCGGTCGGACAGACCGCGGCCGCCGACTCGGCGATGTGCCGCGCCGCCGCGTGCAGGATGCCGGTGGCCACCGGGTCGTCGGCGTCCGCGCAGGCGGCGACGTGCGGTGCGAAGGAGGCGAGGACGGCGGGCCGGTCCGGGCGCGGGTAGAGCAGGCCGGGCAGTCCGGGCAGCGGCCCGAACTTGCCCTCGGCGCGGGCCAGCAGCCCGGCGGAGCCGCCCGGCCGCCCGTCGTACGCCCGCAGGGCCGCCTCCAGCCCCGCCCGGCCGATCCAGGCACCGCTGCCGCAGTCGCCCAGCAGATGCCCCCAGCCGTCCGCCCGACGCCAGCCGGTTAGATCCGTGCCGACGGCGATGAGTCCCGTACCGCCCGCGACCACGGCCCCCGGCCGCGGCCCGAGGGCGCCCACGTAGGCGGTGACGGCATCCGCGACGAGCGCGAGCGACCCGACCCCGAACTCCCGCCGCAGCGCGCCCGGGAGTTCGGCGCGCAGGGCGTCGCCGAGCGTGGTCAGTCCGGCGGCCCCCACGACGGCCGTGCCCGGCCGGGTCACACCCGTCTCGGCGGCCAACTCCCGAACCATCGGCACCAATTGTTCCATCAGGTGCGCGGGATCGATGCCCCGTGCACCGGTACGCACCGGCACCCGCGACTCCCGCAGCCCCAGCGCACCGCGTTCCGCCGTACCGAGGGCGACCCGCAGACCGGAGCCGCCGGAATCGACCGCGAGGATTCCCGGGCCGACCGGGCCCGGGAGGCCCTTGTCACCACCCGGGCTGACCGGGGTCGAGAGGCCCCTGTCGCGACCCGAGCCGCTCGGGGCCGGGAGGCCGCCGTCACCACCTGCGCCGACCGGGGGCAAGAAGCCCCTTTCGCGATCCGCGCCGCTCGGGGCCGGGAGGCCGCCGTCACCACCTGCGCCGGTCACAAGTCCCCCGTCGCCCGCGCCCCTTGCGGTCACGGCAGGCGCCAGTCCACCGGTTGTCCTCCCTGCCGGACCAGCAGGTCGTTGGCCCGGCTGAACGGACGGGAGCCGAAGAAACCGCGGTCCGCCGACATGGGGGAGGGGTGCGCCGACTCCACGGACGGCAGGTCGCCGAGGAGCGGACGCAGATTGCGGGCGTCGCGCCCCCAGAGGATCGACACGAGCGGCTTGCCGCGTGCGGCCAGCGCCCGTATCGCCTGCTCGGTGACCTCCTCCCAGCCCTTGCCCCGGTGTGCGGCCGGCTTGCGCGGGGCCGTGGTGAGCGCCCTGTTGAGCAGCAGCACGCCCTGCTGGGTCCACGGCGTCAGATCACCGTTGGAGGGCTGCGGCAGCCCCAGGTCGGTGTTCAGCTCGCGGTAGATGTTGATCAGACTGCCGGGCAGCGGACGCACCTCGGGCGCGACCGAGAACGACAGCCCCACCGCATGACCGGGCGTCGGGTAAGGGTCCTGTCCGACGATCAGGACGCGGACGTCGTCGAAGGGCTGCTGGAAGGCCCGCAGGACGTTGGGTCCGGCCGGGAGATAGGTGCGTCCCGCGGCGATCTCCGTCCGCAGGAAGTCGCCCATCTCGGCGATCCGTCCGGCGACGGGTTCGAGGGCCTTCGCCCAGCCCGGTTCGACGATCTCATGCAAGGGTCGTGGTGCCACGGGCGTCACCCTACTGCCGTACAGGCAACGGCGATCAACCGGTGGCCAAGGCCCGGTGGTCCCCCCTCGTGGCTCATCCCACCACCGCGGCCCGCACACACAGCACGTCCGGCAGATGCGAGGCGAGCTGCTGCCAACTGTCGCCGTCGTCGGCCGAGGCGAACACCTCACCGTTGCGATTGCCGAAGTACACCCCGGCCGGGTCCGCGTCGTCGGTGCAGAGCGCGTCGCGCAGCACCGTGCCGTAGTGGTCGCCCTGCGGCAGACCCGCGGACAATGGCTCCCAGCTCTTGCCCGCGTCCGTCGTACGGAACACCCGGCAGCGGTGGTCGGCGGGCACCCGGTCCGCGTCGGCGTTGATCGGGAACACGTACGCCGTGTCGCCGCGGCGCGGGTGCGTCGCCATCGCGAAGCCGAAGGTGGACGGCAGCCCTTCGCCGATGTCGGTCCAGTGCGCACCCGAGTCGTCGCTGCGGTAGACGCCCCAGTGATTCTGGAGATACAGCCGGTCCAAAGTCGCCGGGTCCTGGGCGACCTTGTGCACGCACTGGCCGAACTCCGGGTTCGGATCGGGCAGGAACACCGCGGAGACACCGGAGTTGGAGGGCGCCCAGCTCGCGCCGCCGTCGGACGTCTTGAACACCCCGGCCGTCGACACGGCGACCGTCACCGCCTGCGGGTCACGCTTGTCCGTGACGACCGTGTGCAGCCCCTCCCCGCCGCCGCCCGGGACCCACTTCGACCGGGTCGGGTGCTCCCACAGCGGGCGGACCAGCGTGAAGGTCTCGCCGCGGTCCTCGGAGCGGTACAGCGCCGCCGGCTCCGTGCCCGCGTACACCACGTCCGGCTCCGCGGCCGCCGGATGCAGCTGCCACACCCGCTCCAGTGAAGCGCCGGTGTCCTTCGGGAACTTGACGGCGGGCTGGGCCGGTTCGGTCCAGGTGCGGCCGAGGTCGTCGGAGTGGAACACCGACGGCCCCCAGTGCGCGCTGTCGCCGCCCGCCAGCAGCCGCGGCCGCTCGCCCCGGGTGTCGATCGCGACCGAGTACACGGCCTGCGCGTTGAAATACGGACTCTCGTCGAACTCCCAGGTCCCACCCCGCCTGCGCCCGATGAACAGGCCCTTGCGGGTTCCCACGGCGAGCAGTACCTCGGTCATGCCGATCACCTCCGCGACGTCCTTGTCTCAGATATCGGCCAGTCTGCACCCAGCCACTGACAGTCACCCCCGGAAAGGGCTCCGTCGCAGGTCAGGGCGGTGATGGTAACGCGTGTCGGCGATCCGCGGGCCGCTTTCGCGAAGACCGGACGGGGCCGCGGGGCCTGTGCGACGGTCGAGTCGTGGGGACTCGCCGTGAGCACCTCGGCGACCTCCCCCGTATGGAAGGGCGGCCCGGCATGTTCATGCGCACATGAGGAGGAAGCCTTCGATGGCGTTCCGTGGTTCGAAGGTGTGGCTGTGGCGTTGGCGGCGCAATCCGCTCCGGCGTCGCGCCGACAAGGTGGAGGCCTGGGTCGTGCTCGGCGCCTGGCTGCTCACCGCCCTCGCGGGAGTGTTCGCCGGCCTGGCGGCGAGCCGGTCCGTCGAGGGCACCCTCGCCCGGGAGCGCGTCGAGTGGCGGCAGGTCGAGGCCCGGCTCGTGGCCAAGGCACCCGGCACCTTCGCCGGGCAGACCGGCACCGCGAGCAGCGATCAGGTGTGGGCGAAGGTGCGCTGGGCGGCCCCGGACGGCTCCTCGCACACCGGCCAGGTCCGCGTCCGCCCCGGCAGCGCCACGGGCACTCCGGTCAGCGTCTGGACCGACGCGGAGGGCCGCCTGGTCACCCGCCCCACGACCCCGGCGCAGGCCCACCTCCGCTCGGCTCTGATCGGCGCCCTCGTGGGTGCGAGCGCGGCGATCGTGCCGTTCGTCGGCGGCCGCACCCTCTGCGCCCGCCTGGAACGCCGCCGGATCGACCAATGGGACGCGGAGTGGGCCCGGTTCGGACAGCAGCGGGGGCGGACGGCGGGTTGAGGGACCGACGCCGACGCGGGACGGCGAGCGAGCGGCCGGCGCCGATTCCCCCGCGGTCCGTCGCGAGGTGTGGGACCTGTTCCGCGAGTTCACCAAGGCGGTGGGGCACCCCCGGGCAGCTCTGAGGCAGCTCTGAGGCAGCTCTGAGGCAGTTCGGTCGTCAGCCGACGCCGAGTGCCTCCCGGCAGCTCCGCAGCAACTGCTCGTCGGAGAGGACGGCCAGGGGCGAGTGCACCTCGGACGGGGCCGTGTGCCGCTGCGGGGCGGCCAGCTCCGCCCGCAGCAGATCGTGCAACGGTGCCCCCGCCGGGCCCATGGCCGCGACACACTCGACGATGGGCTGCCGGAGGGCCGGCGTCCCCGTCCAGGTGTCCCGCAGCAGCGGAAGAACCAGATCCGCTTCCGCCTCGTCGCCGATCCGCCACAGCGCACACGCCGCGGGCGTCCGCACCCAGACGTTCGGGTCCTCGACCACCCGCCGGAGTCCGGCCCTCGGGGGCGCGGCCGCCGGACCCAGCCGGGCCAGCACCTCGGCCGCCCTCCTCTGCGCGACGCCATCGCCCTCGGGCATCACCAGAACGGGGAGGACGGCCTCGGCGTCGCCCTCCAGGGCCCAGAGCGCATCCGCGGCCTCGATCGCGTGCTCCCCCGCCAACAGCCTCCGCACGACAGGTATCGCCTCGACGGCCCCGGCACCGGACGCCCCGAGCGCGCGGAGCGCCGCACCGATGACGAAGGACCGCATCCTGTGCTCCGGCAGCCCGGTCAGCAGCCGCAGGATCACCGGCACGCTCTTGGTGTCCTCCAGTGCCGTGAGCGCCGACAGCAGCGCCACCGCACGGCTGTGGTCGTCGGGGCCGTCGAAGGAAAGACCCGCGAGGCTCTCCCGCAGCGCCGGCGCGAGAGGTGCGGCGGCCGGGCCCAGGTGGTCGACGACCTGCCCCAGGTCGTAGGGAGCGTCGGAGGTGGCCAGGAGCTGCCCCAGCACCGGCACCGCGCGCGGATCCCCGCACCTGGCCAGCGCCCTGAGCGGCTCGCCCAGCGTCGGCGCGCCGTGTTCCCAGTGCCGCACCCACAGGTCGGGGCGGGACGTCACCAGGGCGTGCAGATCGTCGGCGGCGGGCGCGGCCAGATGGTAGAGGTTCTCGAGGACGTAGGTCGCGGCATCGCGCAACTGGTCCTCCTCGGCGGCGAGCTGGGCGCCGATCAGGGCGACGGGCGTGCTGTAGTCGGCGCGCCAGTCGCGGAAGAGCCCTGAGGACATCCACATCGCGTTGCACCGGTCGGTCGGGTCCGGGCTCGTCAACTGTCCGTTCAGCAGGGCGATCCGGTCGGCCAGCCGGCCGCCGAGCGCGGTGTGCAGGGTCCGCAGCAGCTGGGAGCCCTCCTCGTCCGAGGGGCGCAGCCGCCGCAGCCGGCCCACCAGCGTGTTGGTGTCCGGACGATCGGGTTCGCACGACGGGTCGAGGCGTTGGCCGGACCGCTCCCGGAGCAGTCCGACGGCCATGGGCACCAGGTCGGCGGGGAGCCGGTCGGGCGCGCTGCCCGCCAACTGCCCCAGCGCGGCCAGCCGTTGCTCCGGGCCGTAGGGCGCCCTGCTCAGGGCCGTGAGGAGATCCACCACCTCCGCCGTGTGCCCGGGGTGCCGACGGGCCAGGAAACCGAGGCTCTCGGTCAGCGCGAGCAGCACCCGGTCGTCCCGCTCCACCGTGAGCCGCTCGCGCAGCAGGCTCAGCACCCGCTCCGGCCGGTCGAGGAAGCGCACGGCGGCGCTCGCGGCGGTCCGGCGCACTCTCGCGTCCGGATCCGCGGCCAGCCGGACGAAGACCTCCGCGCCGGCCCGGACCGCCGCACAGGCCATGGCGTGACCCGCGCCCGCGCCCTCGGGGACCTCCCCGTCGCCACCGATGCTGACGAGGAGTTCCACGATCCCGCCCCGGTCCCGCACCTCCTCGCGCGCGGCGAGCGCGAAGAGATACGGAACGCAGGCGAGCGTCGAGTCGTACACGTCTCCCTGGTGGTGCACGGCGCCGTACATCCCGTCGAGCGCGATCTCCCGCTCGGCCGGGTCCGCGGAGGCCAGCCCCCGCAGCAGTCCCGGAACGTCCTCCGCGCTGCCGTACGCATGCCGCATCGAAGCCCAGTCGACCTCGTCGATCCCCGTGAACACGCTGCCCTCCCCAGGCGTAGTGCCAAGTGATCCCGAGTCTGCACCACGGCACTGACAACGAAGCGGAATCACGGGGTGACGGTCTGTCGGCCAATGCGGCTCAGCCAGTGGGCAACGCCCGCCCCAGGATCGCCCCCACGTCCGCCGCATCCGGCAACGTCCCGAAGGCGTGCCCCCAGTCGCCGCCGAGCCGGGTCGCGCAGAACGCATCGGCGATCGCGGGCGGCGCGTGCCGGACCAGGAGGGAGGCCTGGAGGGTGAGGGCCATCTGCTCCACCAGGCGCCGCGCCCCGGCCTCCGAGCCGTCGCGCAACAAGCCCTTCAGGCGGCTCACCGCGGCGTCCAGCCGGGCGTCCGCCCCCTGCGCCAGGGCCAGTTCACCGAACAGGGCCTCGGCGGTCCCCGGCTCCCGCGTCAACGCCCGCAGTACGTCGAGGGCGTTGACGTTCCCCGAGCCCTCCCAGATCGACAGCAGGGGAGCCTCGCGGTAGTGGCGGGGCATGCCGGAGTCCTCGACGTAACCGTTGCCGCCGAGGCATTCCAGGGCCTCCGCGGTGAAGGCCGGGCCCCGCTTGGTGACCCAGTACTTGCCGACGGCGGTGGCGATCCGCCGGAACGCCTGCTCATCCACGTCCCCGCGCACCGCCCGGTCGGCCGCGCCCGCCAGCCGCAGGGTCAGGGTCGTGGCCGCCTCCGACTCCAGGGCGAGATCGGCGAGGACGTTGCGCATCAGCGGTTGGTCGACCAGCCGGGCCCCGAACGCGCTGCGGTGCCGGGCGTGGTGTCCCGCCTCGACGAGCGTCTTGCGCATCAGCGTGGCCGACATCATCACGCAGTCGAGGCGCGTGCAGTTGACCATGTCGATGATGGTCTTCACGCCCCGCCCCTCGGGCCCGACGAGCCAGGCCGCGGTCCCGTCGAACTCCGGCTCGGAGGAGGCGTTCGACCGGTTGCCGAGCTTGTCCTTCAGCCGCTGGATGCGGAAGGTGTTGCGACTGCCGTCGGGCAGGACGCGCGGCACCAGGAAACAGGACAGCCCTTGAGGTGCCTGTGCCAGCACCAGGAACACGTCGCACATCGGCGCCGACGTGAACCACTTGTGCCCGCGCAGGGTGTACACGCCCGGCTCCGAGGTCGGCACGGCCACCGTCGTGTTCGTCCTGACGTCGGAGCCGCCCTGCTTCTCGGTCATCCCCATGCCCGCCAGCAGCCCGCGCTTCTCGGTGGGCACACGCAGGTCCGGCTCGTACTCCCGGCCGGTCAGCAGCGGTTCGTAGACCTTCGCGAGGTCCGGCTGGTGACGCAGCGCGGGGACGGCGGCGTACGTCATCGAGGTCGGACAGCCGTGCCCGGCGTCGGTGTGCCCCCACGCCAACCCGCCCGCCGTACGCGCCACATGGGCGCCTGAGCGGTCGTCGGCCCAAGGCGCGCCGGCCAGCCCCTCGGCGACCGCGGTCCGCATCAGGTGGTGCCAGCTCGGATGGAAGTCGACCTCGTCGACGCGATGGCCGTAGCGGTCGTGCGTGCGCAGCTCGGGCTCGTGACGGTTGGCGAGAGCGGCCCACTCCTGCGCCTCGGCGCTGCCCGCGAGCCGGCCGATCCGCCGTACGTCCTCCTCGGCCCAGCCGGCGCCCTCTCTGCGCAGCCCCTCCAGCAGGGCCGCGTCCTCCGACGCGTCGTACGGGGCCAGGGGAGGGGGCTGATTGGTGACGTCGTGCGTCGCGCTGCCCTCGTGGGCCAGTGAGAAGACCATGGATCGAGTGTTGCACTATCTCTACGGCTGTAGCAATGCTGCAATACGCAATACAGTACGTGACCATGCGGACGAACCAGGCTGAGCAGCCCGACCAGCTCGAACTGCGTCCCTTGTCCGCACGCTCGGTGGTCCTGAGCCTGCTGCTGGGCGCGCATCCGCCCGAGCTGCCGGTGAAGGAGCTGGTCCGCCGGGTGGAGCCCTTCGGTGTCGGCGGCTCCACCGCGCGGGCCGCGCTCAGCCGCATGGTCGCAGCCGGTGACCTGCGCCGCACCGACACCGTCCACCGCCTGAGCGACCGGCTCCTGGAGCGGCAGCGGCGCCAGGACGACGCCGTGCATCCCCGCACGCGCGCGTGGGACGGCGACTGGGAGATGTTCGTGATCACGGCGACCGGTCGCGGCCCCGCCGAACGGGCCGATCTGCGGACCCGGCTGGCCTCGCTGCGGCTCGCCGAGCTCCGGGAGGGTGTCTGGCTGCGCCCGGCCAATCTGAGCCGCCCGCTGCCGGACGACCTCGCCCAGGTGGGGGAGCGGTGCACGGCCCGTCCCGAGCGCCCCGCTGCCGAACTGGCGGCGGCTCTCTGGCCGTTGGACGCCTGGGCCGCGAAGGGCCGGGCCCTGCTCGCCCACACCGCGCGCGTGGACGGCCCCGCCGACCGCTTCACCGCGTTCGCGGCGGTCGTACGTCATCTGCTCGCGGACCCGGTCCTGCCCGCCGAACTCCTGCCCGCCGACTGGCCGGGAGGCGCCCTGCGCACCGCGTACGCCGACTACCGGCGCGAACTCGGGACGCCGTGAGCCGCACATGATGCGGCGGCCGTACGAAGCGCCGTGCGGGGACGCTTCGGACGGCCGCCTTCACCGTGGGGGGAGACGGGCTGACGTGACTACTTGTACGTGATGTCCGAGGACGAGTACTTGCAGTACGTCCCGTCAGGACCCGAACCGTTGGTGGTCGGCTCCTTGCCCGTGTTGTTGCCGATGTACTTCTGGCAGGGGACGATCTTCTTGCTGGAGTCCCCGACGATGGTGATGCCCCGCAGGGTCGCGCTGTCGCCGTAGTTGGTGTTGATGCCGACGAGCTTGCTGCCCTTGTAGGTCGCCTCGATGGTGTTGAGGTTGATCGTCCGCTTGTACTGCGTCGAGCAGTTGCCGCACGAGCGGACGAAGGTGCCGAAGTTCTTCACCGCGAAATTGGAGACGTTGAGCGTCCCGGCGCCGTTGAACTGGAACACCTTGTCGCTGGCTTCCTTCGCGCCACCACCGGAGATGGTGTACACGTTCGACGACGAGGAGCCCTTGAACGTCGCCGCGTCCTCGCCGACGTCCTCCCACCAGACGTTCTGCAGCGTGCAGCTTCCCTCGCAGTGGATGCCGTCCGCGGCGGGCGCGCCGATGATGACGTTCTTCAGGACGGTGCCGGCGGCGAGCTTCAGGATCGGGCCCTGGTCCTCGTCCTGGCTGCCGCTGCCCAGGTCGCCTGAGCCGTACAGGCGCTGCATCCCGTAGTCCTTGGTGCCGGACACCGAGATGGTGGCGGTGACCGCCTTGCTGCTGGTCGGGGTGGGCCAGGTCGCGGCGCTCGCGGTCGGCGTGTTGATTGCCATGATCATGCCAACTGAGAGGCCGAGTGCGGCCGTCGCGCCGGTCAGTGCGCGCCGGTGTGTGCGGGGAGGTGGTGAAGAAGTCATGTCCCGATTCCTTCTGTGCGGGGGGTTTGGTCGTTGATCGCATACATGAACGATGTGTGCCATTACGAACGACGCGCACAGATCCATGCGGCTCTCCCAGGGAAAATCGCGCCGTTCGGTCACCCTGCTGAACGGAACGTAGAGGGTAAGCGCTTTCTGGTCAACGCTTCGCGCAGAAGGTTTCTGTGGCGTGGGAGCGCTTCCATGGTGGCCATGTGCATGCCACCATTCCTTTTGCTCCCCTCAGCGATGCCCCCACGAGCCGCCATCACGAAGGGACCCCACCGTGTCCGCCACTGCCGGCACCCTCGCGAGGAGACCGCTGCGCGCGGTCCTTGTCGCGCTCCACGGAATGCTGGTGGCGTTACTCGCCGCCGCGCTCCTCACCGCACCCCCGGCCGCCGCGAAGGAGGCCGCCCCGACCGCGACCCTCACCGAGATCACCAACTTCGGCGCCAACCCCAGCAACCTGCAGATGTACCTGTACGTCCCCGAGACCGTCACCGCCCATCCGGCGATCCTGGTGGCCGTCCACTACTGCACCGGTTCCGGGCCGGCGATGTACTCCGGCACCGAGTACGCCTCGCTCGCCGACCAGTACGGGTTCATCGTCGTGTACCCGTCCGTCACCCGCTCCAGCAAGTGCTTCGACGTCTCCTCGCCCCAGGCCCTCAAGCGCGGCGGCGGCAGCGACCCGGTCGGCATCAAGTCCATGGTCGACTGGACGGTCGACGCCTACGACGCCGACACCAGCCGCGTCTTCGCCACCGGCATCTCCTCCGGCGCGATGATGACCAACGTCCTGCTCGGCGACTACCCGGACGTCTTCGCCGCGGGCGCCGCATTCTCCGGCGTGCCGTTCGGCTGCTTCGCGACCACCGACGGCTCCGAGTGGAACAGCGCCTGCGCGCAGGGCACGATCACCCACACCGCGCAGGAGTGGGGCGACATCGCCCGCGCCGCCTACCCCGGCTACACGGGAGCCCGCCCGCGCATGCAGCTGTGGCACGGCACCGAGGACGACGTGCTGCGCTATCCCAACTTCGGCGAGGAGATCAAGCAGTGGACGAACGTGCAGGGGGTGAGCCAGACCCCGGCCGCCACCGACTCGCCCCAGTCCGGCTGGACCCGCACCCGCTACGGCGGCACCGGTGACCGCGCCCAGGTCGAGGCGATCAGCCTCCAGGGCGTCGGCCACAACCTGTACGCCTGGGGGATGGCCGCCCGCGTGCTCACGTTCTTCGGCCTCGACAGCGGCGGCACCGTGCCCCAACCCCCGGCCGGGCCCTGCAAGGTGACCGTCACCACCAACGCCTGGAACACCGGCCTGACCGCGTCCGTGACGATCACCAACACCGGCACGAGCACGGTCAACGGCTGGCAGCTCGCCTTCACGCTGCCCGGCGGGCAGACGATCACCAACGGCTGGAACGCCACGTACGCGCCGAGTTCCGGCGCGGTGACGGCGACGAACGCCTTGTACAACGCGACGCTCGCCCCGAACGCGAGCGTCAGCATCGGCTACCAGGCGACCCACACCGGGAACAGTGCGGCGCCGGGTGCCTTCAGTCTCAACGGAACGGCCTGCACGGTCGGTTGACGGCTCCGGCCGCAGGTGCCGTCAGTACGGCAGCAGTCGTCCCGACGGTGTCCTGCGGTCGATCGTCTCGTCCCGGCGCGGGGCGGGCCTGCGGATGACACGGATACGGGTCTGGCCCTTCATGACGCCCTCCTCATGCCTGATACCAACAGCCTCGCTGTCGCGGGCGCCTGGCACATCGTGCCTGGGAAGGCATTACCCCTGACCTGGGGGGAGCAACCGCCGGGGCCGCCCTACTTCTTCGGGAGGACCGGCACGTACTCCCCAGGTCCCGGTCCTCCCGAAGCCGCGGGCCGTCGGCTCAGACCGACCGGTGGTACTGCTCCGGCACGTGCACGTCCCCGCCCAGCTCCCGCGCGGCCTGCCGCGCCCAGGACGGGTTGCGCAGCAGCTCACGGCCCAGGAGCACGGCGTCCGCCTCGCCGTTGACCAGGATCTTCTCGGCCTGCTCGGGCTCGGTGATCAGGCCGACCGCGGCGACCGGCAGCGTCGTCTCGGCCTTGACGCGGGCCGCGAACGGCACCTGGTAGCCGGGGCCGATCGGCATCCGCACGCCGGAGGCGTTGCCGCCGGTGGAGACGTCGAGCAGGTCGATGCCGTGGGCCTGGAGATCGGCGGCGAACCGGACGGTGTCGTCCGGCGTCCAGCCGCCCTCCTCCAGCCAGTCCGTCGCCGAGATCCGGAAGAACAGCGGCTTGTCCTCGGGCCACACCTTCCGTACGGCGTCCACGACTTCGAGCGCGAAGCGGGTGCGGTTCTCGTACGAGCCGCCGTAGGCGTCGGTGCGGTGGTTGGAGTGCGGGGAGAGGAAGTTGCCGATCAAGTAGCCGTGGGCGCCATGGATTTCGGCGATCTCGAAGCCCGCGGCGAGGGCGCGACGGGCGGCATCCGCGAACTGCCCGACAATGTCCCGGATCTGAGCGGCCGTCAGCTCGGTCGGCACCGGGTGCTCCTCGTCGAACGCCACCGGGCTCGGCCCGTGCGGCTGCCAGCCGTAACCCTCCGCCCCGACCGGCGCGCCGCCCTTCCAGGGTCGCTCCGTCGAGGCCTTGCGCCCGGCATGCGCGAGCTGGATGCCCGGGACCGTGCCCTGGCTCACCAGGAAGCGGGTGATCCGGCGGAACGCCTCGACCTGGGTGTCGTTCCAGATGCCGAGGTCGTACGGCGAGATCCGGCCCTCGGGGCTCACGCCCGTGGCCTCGACGATGACCAGGCCCGTACCGCCGGCCGCCCGCGCCGCGTAGTGCGCGAAGTGCCAGTCGTTGGGCGCCCCGGTGTCCGGGCCCTCGGGTGCCGCGGAGTACTGGCACATCGGCGGCATCCACACCCGGTTGGGGATCGTCAGGTCACGCAGGGTGTAGGGCTCGAAGAGTGCGCTCACGGCGGGCTCCAATTCGTCACGGGACCAGTGCTCGACTCGTACGATAGCCATCGTATTACGGTGGATGTCAAACTACGAAGGGTTTCGTACAATGGGCGTCCCGAAGGCATCGGAAGCCATCCCGAAGGCTTCCGAAAGCCTTCCCGAAGCCTTCTCGAAGAGGTGGAGCCGCCGTGACCTCGCCCGCTGTCAGCAGCCGTGACCTGCCGCACCCGGCCCGGGACGAGATCCGGCTGGAGCCGGTTCTGCACGCGCTCTCCGACCCGATGCGCCTCGCGATCGTGCGAGAGCTCGCCACCGTCGGTGACGAGCTCACGTGTTCGCAGTTCGAGCTGCCCGTCACCAAGTCCACCACCACGCACCACTTCCGGGTGCTGCGCGAGGCGGGGGTGATCCGGCAGATCTACCGGGGCACGGCCAAGATGAACGGCCTGCGCAAGGACGACCTAGACGACCTCTTCCCGGGGCTCCTGGACGCCCTTCTCGGCGCCGCCGACCGCCAGGCCGTCCGGCTCGGCTGAATCCGACTTCGAGGGAAGGTGGTTGAACAGCAGGTTCAGCACGATCGCCGTCAGGCAGCCCGCGCTGATACCGCTGTTCATCACCGTCTGGAACCAGTCCGGGAACTTCTCGTAGACCGTCGGCACACCGACCGGCAGCATGCCCATCGCCACCGAGACGGCCACCACCGTCAGGTTGTTGTTGCCCTTGAAGTCGACGGTCGAGAGGGTCCTGAGGCCGCTGGCGGCCACCGTCCCGAACATCACCAGCCCCGCGCCGCCGAGCACGGGCGCCGGTATCGCCGCGACCACCGCGCCCAGCTTGGGCAGCAGACCGAGCAGCACGAGGATGCCGCCCGCGGCGGCCACGACCCAGCGGCTGCGGACGCGGGTCATGCCGACGAGGCCGACGTTCTGGGCGTACGCCGTGTACGGGAAGGTGTTGAAGACACCGCCGAGGACGGTCGACAGGCCGTCGGCGCGCAGACCGTCCGCCAGCGTGCGGGGCTCGACCTTGCGGTCGGTCATCTCGCCGACCGCGATCAGGTCACCGGTCGTCTCGGTCATCGTCACCAGCGCCACCACCAGCATCGACGCGATCGCCGAGGCCTCGAAGGTGGGTGCCCCGAAGTGGAACGACGTGCTGATCCCGAGCCAGTCGGCGTCGCCGACCCCGTCGAAGTCCGTGAACCCGAACGGCACGGCGACGGCCAACCCGACCACGATGCCGATCAGCACCGCGATCCGGCTGAGGAAGGCGGGCGCGAAGCGCTGCACGCCCAGCACCACGAGGAGTACGAAGAGCGCCAGGCCCAGGTTCTTCGGCTCCCCGAAGTCCGCCGAACCTACCCCGCCCGCCGCCCAGTTGCCCGCGACCGGCAGCAGTGACAGGCCGATGATCAGGATCACGGTGCCGGTGACGAGCGGCGGGAAGAAACGGAGGAGTCTGCCGAAGACCGGCGCGAGCAGCATGATCGCGAGGCCCGCGACGATGACGGAACCGTAGATCGCGGGGAGGCCGCCGCCGGTCGTGCCGATCAGCACCATGGGGGAAACGGCGGCGAACGTGCAGCCCTGCATGATCGGCAGGCGTACGCCGAAGCGCCAGAAGCCGATGCACTGGATGAGGGTCGCGATGCCGCACACCAGGAGGTCGGCGGTGATCAGATAGGCCAGATCCGCGGGCGACAGTTTCATCGCGCTGCCGACGATCAGGGGGACGGCGACGGCACCGGCGTACATGGCGAGTACGTGTTGGAGGCCGAAGGCGAGGAGGTGGCGGGCGGGTGGGACTTCGTCGACAGGGTGCGTGGTCATGGGTGGGACCGTAGGCTCCTTGAACAGATTGTTGATTTCGGGGGTGTTGCGGGTGCGTTGCTCGGTGCGGGTTGTGTGTGGCTGGTCGCGCCCACGCGGCGGAGCCGCATATTGATACAGCCCCGCGCCCCTAACCGGCATTGCCGTGCGCGGCGTTCAGCAGTGCTCCCCAGTCAGGGAGTTTCACTACTCCGCGTCCGAGCGAAGCCCCGAGTTCTGCCTCTGCCTGTTCGATGGCGCACCAGCCTGCCCACTCGACCGGTTCGACACCTTCCGCCCGCAGCGCCGCGAGTGGATCATCCGGGAGCTGCGCGCGTACGAGCATGTCGGCGTCCTCCAGCAGCGACGTCACCGTCTCCTTCGCGCACGGGCGGTTTGTGCCGATGACTCCTGTCGGGCCCCGCTTGATCCAGCCGGCCACGTATTCGCCCGGCGACACCACGCCTTCGCGCAGCACGCGGCCGGCGAGATGGGGGACCGTGCCGTTCTGTTCGTCGAACGGCAGGCCCTCCAGGGGGACTCCGCGGTAGCCCACCGAGCGCAGTACCAACTGGGCCTCGATCTCCTCGTATTGGCCCGTGCCGGTCACGCCGCCGTGCCCATCCGGCACCGTCCGCTCGAAGCGCACCGCGCTCACCCGGCCCGCCTCGGCGAGGAGTTCGACGGGGCGCAGGAAGAAGCGGAGGTGGATGCGGCGCGGAGTCTCCGTCGGTGGGGAGTCGGCCCAGCCGCGCAGCACCTCCACGTTGCGGCGTTGGGCGGCGGGGAGCGGTGAGGGGTCCAGGTAGGCGGGGTCGAGGGCCAACTCCGCGCGGTCCACCGCCACTTGGGTGTGCGGGAGGTCGCCCAGCTCGCGCAGCTCCTTGGTGGTGAAGCGGGCCTGGGAGGGGCCGCGGCGGCCGACCATGTGGACGTCCGTCACCCGGCTCGCGGTCAGTGCGGTGAGGGCCGACTGAGGCATGTCCGTGGGGCTCAGTTCGGCGGGGCCGCGGGCCAGCATCCGGGTCACGTCGACGGCGACGTTCCCGACGCCGATCACGACCGCCGAGCGGGCCGCGCGGACGAAACCGTCGTCGACGGCGTCCGGATGGGCGCTGTACCAGGACACGAACTGGGTGGCCGAGAAGCTGCCCGGGAGGTCCTCGCCGGGGATGCCGAGGTGCCGGTCGGTCGCCGCGCCCACGCAGTACACGACGGCGTGGTACAGCTCCCGCAGCCGGGCGGTCGGTACTCCGCCGGCGCCGATCCTGACGCCGCCGAGGAAGCGGACCCGCTCGTGCTCCAGGACCGTGCGCAGGTTGTTCTGGAGGGACTTGATCTTCTCGTGGTCGGGGGCCACACCGTAGCGGACGAGTCCGTACGGGCACGGCAGCCGGTCCAGGACGTCCACGTACACCGCGGGGTCCAGCTGGACGAGGCTCTGGGCGGTGTAGCACCCGCTCGGCCCGGAGCCGACGACGGCGACACGAAGCACGGCGGTACTCCTTACCCGTGGGGATCAGAGCAGATCGCTGATGTCTCCAGCATCGCACCGCGGCTGCTGCGCTGACAGGGTGCTGTACGCGGCCGGGGACGCGTGTCCGTTGGTATGGAAAGTGATCATGCGGTTACGTTCCGTGTGTGCTAGAAGCATCGTTTCTTAATCTTTCTGATCGTTGTCCGACGGACGGTGCCGTGTCCGTGTGGCCCGCGTGGGAAGTGCAGGAGGACGAGGTCGCCACCTCGTGGTTCCACGTCCGGCTGGCGTTCACCGACGGCGCCCGGGTCGACCTGCTGGCCGTGGTGGCCGACGGCTGCGCCTCCCTGGAGGATGTGCGGGCCCAGCCGGCGCTCTCCCTGGACGACCTCGCGGTCCTCGCCGACTGGATCGAGGGTCCGCTCTTCGAGGCGTGCGGCCTCGGACCGGTTCCGGAGGAGGGTGAGCCGGGCGTCTCGCGGCGGGCCCGGCCCGCGTGGCCGCGGGGCGTCGAGGGGCGGTGGCTCGTCGCGCAGGAGTACCGGGCGGCCCAGGAGGAGGGCGTCGACCCGGTGCTCGCGGTGATGTGCGCGACCGGGCACAGCCGCCGCAAGTCGCTCAGGATGATCGCTCAGGCCCGTGACGCCGGCTACCTGACACCACGTCACGCGCGCCGCTGAACACGCGTGTTACAGCATGTCCCGCATCCTGGAGATCTCGCTCGTCTGCTGGGCGACCACGTCGTCGGCCATCTCCTCGATGCGGATGTTGTTGCCCTGCCCCTTCACGTCCGTGGCCATGGTGAGCGCCCCCTCGTGATGCGTGATCATCAGGGTCAGGAACAGCTGGTCGAAGGCCTTCCCTCTGGCCGCCTTCAGCTTCTTCAACTGTGCCTCGGTGGCCATGCCCGGCATCGAGGCGTGGTCGTGGGTGCCCGGCTTCGTGTCCTTGTCGTACGACGTCAGCCAGCTCTCCATGGCCTCGATCTCCGGCTCCTGCGCCGCCGCGATGCGCTCGGCGAGCTTCTTGACCTTGGTGGACTCGGCGCGGTCCGGGACGAGTTCGGTCATTTCCAGGGCCTGGGTGTGGTGCACGATCATCATCCGGGCGTACGAGACGTCCGCCGAGTTGGGGGAGTCGTCCTCGGCCCGCTGATCCGCGGCCTCCTCGGCGGACAGGGTGCGGTTCGCCTCGCCGGGCTCGCCGGGTGCGAGCACCGAAGGTCCGGTCGCCGCCGCCGACTTGCCATCGGAGTCGGAGTCGCAGGCCCCGAGGCCGAGCATCACCAGAACGGTCACCGTGGCGAGGGACGCGCGGCGGATGAGCACAACGACCTCCTGTGGCAGGCGGGTTGGGTGGCACCTCGTGAGTGCCGTGACTGTCCTAGCACGCTTCCGCGGTTTATCGAGCAGAAAACTTCATTGCGATTCTGTTGCCCCCTGTTGGTGTGTGCATGGTCAAGACCATACTTCGGTGGTGTGTGAACCGTTCCGAGGCGAACGGAACCAGGGAGGAAGCAGTGATCCTGAAAGATCCCCGAACCCGCCACAGACGCCTGGGAGTTGTCGCCGCCGCGACCGGACTCCTCGCGGCCCTGCTGACAGCCGTCCCGGCCGCCGCGACCCCCGACCCCGGGGACGGCACGGCCGCTTCCGGCAAGGAGGTGTCGCAGAGCACCGAGGCCCAGGTGAAGGCCGCGATAGCCGACGGCGAGATACCCGGCAAGGACGAGGTCGTCCACTCCGACAACATCGAGCACCTGACCAACATCCCCAAGGACGCGCTGCCCGGCACCAATTCGGACCTCGCCTTCCAGGGCAGGTACGCCTTCGCCGGCAACTACGACGGCTTCCGCATCTTCGACATCAGCAACCCGAAGGCGCCGAAGACGGTCGCCCAGGTGCTGTGCCCCGGCTCCCAGAACGACATCTCCGTCTCCGGCAACCTGCTGTTCCTGTCGACCGACTCCTCGCGCAGCGACAGCAGTTGCAACAGCACCACGCAGCCGGCGACCGAGAAGTCCTCCTGGGAGGGCATGAAGGTCTTCGACATCAGCGACAAGACCAACCCCAAGTACGTCGCCGCCGTCGAGACCGCCTGCGGCTCGCACACCCACACGCTGGTGCCCGAGCGCAAGAACGTCTACATCTACGTCTCCTCGTACTCACCGAACGCCTCCTACCCCGACTGCCAGCCCCCGCACGACGGCATCTCGGTCATCAAGGTGCCGCGCAACGCCCCCGAGAAGGCGGCGGTCGTGGGCTTCCCGGTGCTGTTCCCGGGTGAGGGCCCGGACGGCGGCGGCAACCCGGGCGCGCCCACCAACCCGGGTGTCTCCAAGACCACCGGCTGCCACGACATCACCGTGCTGCCCTCGAAGGACCTCGCCGCGGGCGCCTGCATGGGGGACGGCATCCTGTTCTCCATCGCCGACCCGGAGCACCCGAAGGTCATCGACCAGGTGCAGGACAACGTGAACTTCGCGTTCTGGCACTCGGCGACCTTCAACCAGAAGGCGAACAAGGTCGTGTTCACCGACGAGTTGGGCGGCGGCGTCGGCGCCACCTGCAACGCGACGGTCGGCGCGAACCGCGGTGCCGACGGCATCTACGACATCGTCGGCAAGGGCGACAAGCGCAAGCTCGTCTTCCGCAGCTACTTCAAGATCCCGCGCCACCAGGCCGACACCGAGAACTGCGTCGCCCACAACGGCTCGCTGATCCCGGTCAAGGGCAAGGACATCATGGTCCAGGCCTGGTACCAGGGCGGCGTCTCCGTCTGGGAGTTCACCGACTCCTCGAAGCCCAAGGAGATCGGCTACTTCGAGCGCGGCCCGCTGACCACCGACACGCTCACCGTCGGCGGTTCCTGGTCGGCGTACTACTACAACGGTTACATCTACTCGAACGACATCGCCAAGGGCTTCGACGTCCTGAAGCTGAGCGACCGGCGCACCGACCCCGCCAAGTGGGTCCGGTTGAAGGAGCTCAACACCCAGACGCAGCCCGACTACTTCGACTGACCCTCAGGGCCGCACTCCGGTGCGGCCCCGGTCGCGAAGAACCGCGACAGATCCGTGTCGCCCGTCCCGCCGGACGCCGCCTCGGTGTCCGGCGGGACTCCCAACTCCCAGTCCAGCCGGTAGCGTTTGAACAGTTCGGCACGGAGCACCGGCAGCGGCATCGGCACGCCCGGCACGAGGGCGGCGTAGACCGAGCCCATCAACAGGGCCCGCAGCATGGGGTAGTCGGCGTCGGGATCCGGCGAGCCGTGCCGTGCGACGGTGTCCCGCAGCAGCTCGGCCAGGCGTCGCTGTTCCGGGCACGGCATGAACCCCTCGGCCTGCAGCAGTCCCGCCATGTGCTGGCGCATCAGCACCGGCCGGTCCCGGGCCAGGCCCAGGATCGCGTCGATGGCCCGCGCCATCCGCTCCCGGCCGTCCTCGGTGTGCGGCTCCCGCTCCAGTGCCTCCTCCAGCGTGCGGTGCATCAGCCGGTGCACGGCGGACTGCACCAGCTGGCGCTTGCCGGGGAAGTAGTACGACACCAGTCCGCGCGCGGAGCCGGCCCGGTCCGCGATGTCGCCGAGCGTCGTCGCCTCGTACCCGTGCTCGCTGACCACCTCGACCGCCGCCTGGAGCAGCCGCTCACGGGATCGCCGCCGCAATTCTTCATTGACCGAGGCGCTGCGCGGGGACATGCTGTAACTCCTGCGTTGACTGGCTGCCAGCCAACTATACTCAACGCGTCCGGATCGGCCGATGAAACGGCTGGTCAGGGCTACCGTCCGTCTCGGGCGACGCGGGGGATCGTCCGAGACGGACGGTTCTTCTCACCCCACTGGTGGCCTGAGGCTACTTACTGGCCCGCCGTTCAGTCGGCCGTCGAGGCGTTTCCGTCCTCGTCCACCAGATCCAGCACCGGCAGCAGCCCGTCCGGCCGCTCGGTCACCGGCAGATGATCCACGAAGTGCACCGCGCACCCGAGCGCGGCGGCCCCGCCGTCCGCCCGCCGGTCGTCGCCGACCATGAGCGTCCGGTGCGGCTCCGCGCCGAGGTGGGCGCAGGCGGCGGCGAACAGCCGGGTGTCGGGCTTCTGGACGCCGTGCTCGTACGACAGCACATAGGCGTCGATGTAGGGGTCGAGCCCGTGCTCCCGGAACACCGGCCGCAGATCCCAGCCGATGTTGCTGACGACCCCGATGGCGATCCCGCGCTCGCGCAGCGCCCGCAGCACCTTGCCGGCGTCGGGGTAGGGCCGCCAGGCGGCCGGGGACATGTGGCGGTCGTAGAGCAGGTCGTGCAGCGCCGGGTCCGGCAGCGCCACCTGTCGCGACAGCCCCGTGTACACCGCCCGGTGCAGCTCGGCGCTCTCGTCGCGCGTCGCCCACGCCCCGGCCATCTCCTCGGGCACCCGCACGGGGCTCGTGCCACCCGGCAGCGCCCCCGCCACCTCCAGCGCCCGCGCCGTCTCGACGACCTCCCGCTCGGCCAGCACGATCCCGGCCTCGGCGAGCCCGCCCCGCAACCAGGACTCGGCGGACTCGATACGGAAGAGGGTCCCGGAGAAGTCGAACAGCACAGCGATCATGCGGAGATCCTACGAGCCGACGTTCCACTCCAGAGGCAGCTCACCGCCACAGAACACACAGACGAAATCCCCCTCGCGCACGACCGAACACGCACGACAGCCCTCGCAGCGCCGGAACACCACTTCGTGGGTGAAGCGCCCGGGACGGGCGACACCGGCCAGGTCGAGCGCGTGGGCGACCGCCGCCCATGACGCCAGGTCCGGGCAGTAGCCGGTCGAGTGGTTGCTGACCTCGTGAACGGTCCAGCGCCCCGCGACGCGGACGAATGCCATCTCGCCCGCGGCCAGGACGGCACGACCCCCGGCACACGCCACATGCTCGCTGCGCCGGGGCGCGAGCCGCAGGACGCCGTCCAGGTCGACGACGAAGGTGTACGGCTCGGCCGCCTCGTCCGCGCCCCGCTCGGACACCCAGACGTCGAGATCCGCGGCGGAGCGGATGGCGCGGCCCTCGGAGCCCGGTCGCACCGACGCCCTGATCTCGGGCGGCCCCACGTACGTGTACCTCACGCCTGTCGACGCCCGTGCACCAGAACTGCCACCGCCACCACCAGAGCGCCCAGCAGCCAGCCGCCGAGGACGTCCGAGGTCCAGTGGACGCCGAGCCAGATGCGGGTGAGGCCGACGCCCAGGACGGAGACGACGGAGAGGGTGAGGGCCGTGCGCCACAGGGCGCGGCGCACGCCGTGGTGGTGCAGGAGCCACAGGAGGAGGCCCAGGACGACCGTGGCCGTCATCGCGTGACCCGAGGGGTACGCCGCGAAGTGGGCCGTGTCGACCGGGTCCGGCCAGACCGGGCGGGGCCGGTCCACCGCCGCCTTGAGGGACTGCTGGATCAACGTGCCGACCGCGCACGTGACCGCCAGCCACCCCGCCGTCCACCACGCCGCCCGTCTCCACACCAGCCACACCACGACCACCGCGCACAGCAATCGCATCGTCCACGGGTCCCACACCCAGTCCGTGAGGATGCGGAACGTGTGGGTCAGCCCGGAATCCTCGACCGCCCACCGATGGGTCGTGTCGGCGATGTCCCCGTCGAAGCTCATCAGGGGATGCCAGCGGACCGCGACGAGCGTGAGGAGCAGCACGGAGCACACGGTCAGGACCCCGGCCGCCCGGACGGCGATGCGGTGGTCCGGCGGGCTGGGCGGGGCGTCGACGGGCGGGGAGTGCATACAACGATCCTCGCCGACCATGGGGGCCGGAGGCCAATTCCGCCGGTTGCCCCGTGGATCACGCCGTGGTGGCGAGGGTGACGAGGTATCGAGCCGGACCGCCGGGATCGACGACCGGGTGGCGCCCGCCGCTCAGCCGCCCCAGCCCAGCGCCCGCAACCCCGGTACGAACGCCACCAGCAGCGGCACCAACGGCACCAGCGCCGCCGTGGCGGTGAGTCCCAGGCGCCGGGTGGGCGGCAGCCGGTCCGGGGGCGTGAGGAGGCGGTGGACGCGCTGGGGCACGTGGGCCTGCGGGGTCGGGCCGGGGCCGAACACACCGCGGTCCTCGTTGAGTTCCACCAGCGCCAGCGCCGTGGTCAACCGGCCGAAGCGGCGGGACGCCATGTCGTCCGCGGCGAGCTCGACCAGCCGGTGCATCTCGTCGCGGAACGCCGCGAACACCGGCACCTGGGGAAACCCGCCCGCCAACGCCGACGAACAGTGCAGCAGCCAGTCGTGCCGGGCCTGCGCGTGCCCCTCCTCATGGGCCAGCAGGGCATCGAGCTGACGGCCCTTCAGGCGTCGCAACGCGGCCGTGGTGACGACCAGTTGGGGTGCCGGACCGGACAGCCACCAGGCGTCGGGGCGCTCACCCTCGAGGACCACGAGACGACCGGTGCTGCCCTCCTCGCCGGGCAACAGCGGGGCCCGTACCAGGAGTTCGGCCCGGCGCAGCCGACGCCGCGCCCGCGCCCGTACGACCTCGCGCACCAGCATCGCCGCGCTCCACACCCCACCGAGCGCCAGCGTCACGGCCGTTGTCGCCGCCCAGGTGCCGCCCGCCCCGAGCGCGTAGGCCTCCACCACCGAGCGCGGTGCCGGCGCGAACACATGGCCGCGCACCGCCTGCCAGGCCGCCGCCGCGCTCAGTGTCATCGACAGGGCGCAGCACAGGAGTACGGCCGCCACCGCGCACTGCCACGCCCACAGCGCGACCACCGGTTCACGGTCCGGCCAGTCGGCCCGGGCGAGTAGCCGAGGGGCGACTACGGCGGTCAGGGCGCCGAGCAGCAACAGTGCCGCGGGGACCATCATGGGAGCACCCTATGAGCGGCCCGCCGCCCACGGGTACGACATCCCGCGGCAAAGTGACGCAGGACACGGCTACGGCCACAGTGGTGCGGAGTCGTCAGAGCGTCGCCAGCATCGCCACCATCGCGATCCCCATCGACAGCCGGCATGCCCGCGCCACTTCGGGCCGGTCGCCCCACCCGACGGTTCCGCCCCCGGCCGTGGCGGGCACCAGCCGTACGCCGGAGAGCAGCACGTAGCCCATGAAGTAGAGCAGCAGTACCCCCGTCACCACGGGAACCCCGGAGCCGCCGCCGTGATGCCCGGGTGACGCCGCCATCACGACCGCCATGTAGACCATCGCCGACGCCCCCACCAGGTGATGCAGATGGTGGGCGCTGGTCCGCGCCGCCCACAGGGCCCGCAGGGCCGCCGCTCCGAACACGGCCGCGTACGCCGCCCAGGCCCACGAGGGCGGGGTGAACACCGCGGCCGGGACGGCCATCGCGGCCATGCCGAAGCCCATGAGCGCCTCGCCGCCCGCCGCGCGGCGCTGCTCCTCGACGTCGCTGCGCATCCGCAGCAGGCAGTAGGCCCCGGTCGCCGCGCACAGCGCGACCAGCAGCCAGCCGGGCGAAGCCGGTCCGTGCACACGCGCCTCCCCGCTAGACGGTCGGACGGGGAGGGGATGCCCCGGTCACGCGGCGCGCACGCAAGCGCAAGGGTGTACACGGGGAGCATTCGACGGAGCACAGCAGGTCGCCAGCTATCTTTTACAGGTAAAACACCTGTTAAGCTTATGAGCATGAGCAGTGCCACGCCCGCCCCCGCCCCCTCACGCGTCCGGCGCCTCCCCCTGGCCGGCGTCCTCCGACTCGGCCGCCCCTCGGACATCTGGTTCAAGCCCGCCCTGAGCGTCGTCGCCGCGGTCGCCCCGCCGAACCTCACCCTGCTCGCGCTCGGCCGTCTCGACCTGGCGATGTACACCATGGCCGGCTCCCTGTGCGCGCTGTACGCCCACAACCGCCCCTACGCCGCACGGGCCCGCGCCCTGGCCTGGGTGGTGCTCGGCATGGTCGGCGGCCTCGCCGTCTCCCTCGTCACCGCCTCGCTCACCACGAGCGCCGCCGTCCTGGTCGCCGTCGGCGCCCTGCTGGCCGCCGTGCAGAAGGTGCTGTGCGACGCGACCCGGGTCGGCCCGCCCGGCAACGTGGTCCTCACCTTCATCACCGCGGCCTCCCTGTTCGCCCCGCAGACCCTCGCCCAGGTGCCGGGCCACCTCGCCCTCGCGCTCGCGGCGGGCGCCTGGGCCTGGATCGTCGGCATGGCGCCCGGACTGGTCCGGCCGCACGGCCCGGAGCGCCGGGCCACCGCACATGCCCTGAACGCCACGGCCGCGTACGTCGAGCAGGGCGACCCCCGGAGCAGGGCCGCCGCGGCCGCCGCGATCCAGGCCGCCTGGCAGTCCCTGCTGTCCGCCGGCGCCCGCACCCCCACCCGCCGCGCCCTGGACCGGCTGGTCGTCCGCGCGGAGGTCGCCCTCGCGGCCCCCGTCGACTCCGACCCGCGACGCCTGCGCGCCTGGGCCCGCGACCTACGCGGCAACGGTCCTGTCCCGCCCACCGAGGACCACGGCGAACTCCTCGGCGTCGACGCCGAACTCGCCACCCCTGCCACCCCGTTGTGGCGCCGGCTCGGCCCGCTGACCCCGCTCGCCCTGCGCACCGCCATCGGCTGCGCCCTCGCCGGATACGCCTCCCTCGCGCTCGGCGTCGGCCGCCCGTACTGGGCCCTGGTCACCGCCGCCTCGCTCTACCAGGCCAACCTCACCCTCACCTGGAGCCGCGGCGTCCAGCGCGTCGTCGGCAATCTCGCCGGCGTCCTCCTCTTCGCCGCCGTCGTCCCGCTCGCCCACCTCGGCCCGGCCGCCCTCGTCCTGGTCTGCCTCGCCTTCAACTTCGGCGCCGAGGCGCTCATCGGCCGCAACTACTGGCTCGGCAGCGTCTGCGTCACCCCGATGGCGCTGCTCATCACCGAGTTCGCCGGCTTCCAGGAGCCCGGCCGGCTGATCACCGAGCGGGTCGTGGACACCCTCGTCGGCGCGTTGGTCGGCTTCGGCGCCGCGATCGTCGTCACCAACCGCCGCGCGGGCAACCGCATCGAGCGGACGCTGGCCGCCGTGGAACGCGCCCGCGAACACACCGCCCGCCTCCTCGCCGAGCCGCACCCCGACTCCCGCGCCCTGGAGTCGGCCCGTCGCGCCCTCGCCGCCCACCTGGTGGAGCTGCGGGCCGCCGTCGACGCCGCGTCCGGCGAGTGGTGGCAGGGCGCGCTGCCCCAGGAGCGGGTCGTGCGCGCCGAGCAGACCGGACACCGTACGCTCGCCGCGACGGTACGGCACCAGGAGGTGCGCCGGAGCACGACGACGGAGGGCATACGGCCATGACGGCACCGAACGGACGGCAGGCGGACGCGACCGGGGGCGACACCGTCTCCGCGGTCGTCCGGCAGTGGCAGGCCGTCCACCCCGGTCTCGACACCGGCCCCATGGAGATCATCGGCCGCGTCAACCGCTGCGCCGCCCTCCTTCAGCAGGCCGAGGACGCCCCACTGCGCCGGGCCGGACTCAGCCGCCCCGAGTTCGACCTGCTCGGCGCCCTGCGCCGCACCGGGCACGAACTGACGCCGGGCGACCTGGCCCGGGAGACCTTCTCCTCCGGCGCCGCCGTCACCAAGCGCCTCAAGCAGCTGACCGAGCGTGGCCTCGTCGAACGCCGCGGGGACACCCGGGACCGCCGCGTCGCCCACGTCCGCCTCACGGACGCGGGCCGCGAGATCGTCGACGGCATCCTGCCCGAGCAACTCGCGTACGAGACGGCCGTCCTGTCCGTCCTCGACCAGCGGCGTCAGGGCGAACTCGCGGGACTGCTCGGTGAGTTGCTGGGTCAGTTGGAAGGGCGGCTGGGGGCGCTGCGCGCCTGATCCCGCCGAGGGACGTGCCCAGGAGGCGCGCGCACCGTTGACGTGATCCACGTCCGGTCTCTACGGTCGGTTCGATTTGCCGACTGGTGTACGACATGCCGAACAAGCGCATGTCCTGGCGAAAGAGGGACGCCGTGGCAGCCGAGACGCTCACCGTCGACCTGGGGACCGAGACCGGCCCCTTCCACGGCGGCGCCAGTGGCACGCTCTACGGCCTGTACGGCGACGGGGTCCCGAGCCGGGCCGTAGTCGAGGGCATGTACGTCCGCACGGTCGCGACCAAGGCCCAGGACGGCGTCCAGCACCCCGGAGCCGACGGCCTGGAGATCCTCCCTGCCTTCGTCGCGGCGGGCGGCCGGGACGTCTACCTCTACATGACCGACATCCTGCGCGGCTTCCCCTACGAATGGCCCGGCGCGACCGGCGAGGAACGCCTTGCCGGATTCAAGGAGAGCATCCGCAAACAGGTCGAACAGGTCCTGACGATGGGCGAGTTGGCGTCCCACGTCGTCTTCGTGCCGTTCAACGAACCCGAGGGCAACATGTTCGGCGAGGGGGAGTGGAGCTACGACCGCACCTCCTGGCGCACCGACCCGCGCCACTACTTCGCCGCCTGGCGCGACGTGTACCGCATGATCAAGGACCGCCACCCGGACGCCCGGATCGCCGGCCCCAACACCTGCGTCCTCTACCCCGAGATCAAGGGATTCCTGAGGTTCGCCAAGGAGAACGACGTCCTGCCCGACGTCATCACCTGGCACGAGCTCTCCTCACCCGCCGAGGTGCGCACCAACGTCGCCGAATACCGGGCGTGGGAGCGGGAGTTGGGCATCGGCCCGCTCCCGGTCAACCTCAACGAGTACGCGCACAACTACCACCTCTCCGTCCCCGGCCAGATGATCCAGTGGATCTCCGCGATCGAGGAGTCCAAGGTCGACGCAGACATGGCGTACTGGAACATCGCCGGCAACCTCAACGACTCGGCGGTCGAGGCCAACAAGGCCAACGGCCAGTGGTGGCTGTTCAACGCCTACGGCCAGTTGACCGGCAACACCGTCGCGGTCACCGCGCCCCACCCCAACGTGCAGTACACCCTCCAGGGCGTCGCCACGCTCGACCGCGACAAGCGGCAGGCGCGGGTGCTGTTCGGCGGGGCCGACGGCGCCGCCGAGGTCGTCGTCGAGCACATCGACCCGGACGTCTTCGGCGCCACCGTCCACGCCCGGCTCCAGGAGATTCCGTGGACGGGCCAACTCGGCGCCTCCGGCCGGCCGTTGGTCGTGAGGGAGGGCGAGCTCCCGGTGGTGAACGGCCGGCTCGCGCTGCCCCTCACCGGCCTCGACGCGATGTCCGCCTACCAGTTGATCCTGTCGCCCGCCGGCGCGCCCGTGTCGTCCCCGGCCGGTTGGCGGCGGACGTACGAGGCCGAGGACGCCGCGTACACCGGCAGTGGCTACGCCAAGAACGGTCCCGAGGGATCTCCGGCGGACGTCGACAAGTTCGCCACCTCGGGCGGCCATCACGTCGGCGGTCTGCGCACCGGCTCCGACCTCGTCCTCGCCTTCGACGTCGAAGTCCCGCGGGACGGCACGTACGACCTCCGCGTGTACGCCAACTCCCACAACCAGGCCGACCTGGTGCGCGAGCACGGCCCCACCAACGTCTTCCTGCGCGTCGACGGCGACGACCCGCGCGAACTGCGCCTGCCGCTCGGCTACAAGTGGGCCGTGTGGGGCCACACCGACACCACGGTGCGCCTGACCGCCGGCCCGCACCGCGTCACCCTGGCCGCTCAGGACCCCGACCTCGGAGCGACCCGGGGTGACGCGGTCGTCGACCGGATCGAACTCGCCCTGCGCGACACGGAGTCCATCGCGACGTACGACGCTCTGTACGCGGCCCTCGGCGGCGGCGCACGCGTCCACGGCTCGGCGGCCGTGCTCCCGCGCGGCGGCACCGTGACGTTCTGGGTGCACGCCGAGGACGACGGGGAGGCCGCGGTGACCCTGGCGGGGGAGGGCGAGGCCGTGCTGACGGTCAACGGCGAGGAGATCGGTGCCGTCCCGCACACGGAGATCCCGCTCTTTCTCGCAGGAGGCGTCAACAAGGTGACGGTGACGGCGACTTCGGACCGACTCGTCGTGGACCGGCTGAGCGTGGGGCCGTCGCGCGGGGTGCTGCCGACCACGACGTACGCCGCCGAGGACGGGGAACTGAGCGGCACCGCGAAGGTCGGCGCCTTCTCGTACGCCACCGGCGGCAAGGCCGTCGACGGTGTGGGACACGGCCCCGGCAACGCGCTCACCCTGACGGTGACGGCGGACCGCCCCGGACGTCATGCGCTGACGATCCGCTACTCCAACGGCGAGCAGCCGCCCGGCACCCACTACAACCCGGACCCGGTCTGCCGCCACGCCGACATCAGCGTCAACGGCGACAGCACCCGGCGCGTCCTGTTCCCCACCACCTTCCACTTCAACAACTTCTGGCAGCTCGCCGTCCCCGTCACCCTTCAACAGGGCGCCAACACCGTCACGTTCACCGCCGACGAGCTCCCCGACTTCGACGGCGTCACCAAGAACACCTACGGCCAGCGGTCCGCCCACGCCCCGGTGATCGACTCGGTGACGGTGACCCCGCTGGCCTGACGGCCCTAGAGGACGTCCGTCGCCGTCCGCCGGTAGCCCGAGCGGCGGTCGTCGATGGTCTCCCAGCGGTCGCCGTAGATGGTGCGGACGACGGCCGGCTCCCGTACGAAGTCGTGCGGGAAACCGAGGGGCACCGCGCTCACCTCGTCGAGGCGGGCGACTGCGTCGGCGTCGAGGCGGACGTCGACACAGCCGAGGTTGTCGGCGAGCTGGTGCTCCTTGGTGGCCGCGATGATCGGCACGACGTTCCCGGGGCGCCCCAGCAGCCAGGCCAGCGCCACCTGGGCCGGACTCCAGCCGCCCTGCTCGGCGATGTCCAGGACCGCGGTGACGACCTCCTCCTGCTGCGGGTTCGGCTTGTCGCCGCCCGAGCCGAGCCGGCCCGTCTCACCGCGCCGGTACTTGCCGGTGAGCTTCCCGGCCGCCAGCGGCGCCCACGCGAACACCGCCTGGCCGAACGCCCGGGCCTGCGGCAGCAGTTCGCGCTCCGGAGTCCGCTCCAGCAGGTTGTAGCGCAGCTGCGAACCGGCGAACGCGGTCCAACCCCGCAGCTCGGCCAGCGTGTTGGCCTGCGCGATCTCCCAGGCCGGCCAGTCCGAGACGCCGATGTACAGCACCTTGCCCGTCCGTACGAGGTCGTCCAGCGCCCGCATCACCTCGTCGACCGGCGTGAAGTTGTCCCGTGCGTGCACCCACAGGACGTCCAGCCGGTCGGTGCGCAGCCGCCTCAGGCTCGCCTCCAGCGACTGCACCAGGTTCTTGCGGTGGTTGCCGGCGGCGTTGAGGTCTCCGTCGCGGGTCCCGCACGTGTACTTGCTCGCCAGCACGAACTCCTCGCGCCGGCCTGCCAGAAGCTCGCCGAGGATGCGCTCGGAGTCGCCGCCGGAGTAGATGTCCGCGGTGTCGAGGAAGTTGCCGCCCGCGTCGGCATAGGCGTCCAGCAGCCGGGCGCTGGTCTCCTTGTCGGAGCCGTGGGCGGGGTCGTCGCCCATGACCATGGTGCCGAGAGCGAGTTCGCTCACGCGCAGGCCGGTTTTGCCGAACAGTGTGTGACGCACGATCAGTTCCCCTTCAGGCAGGTCGTCGTGCGTACGACGCTATGGGGTGGAGCGCGCTCCAACGCAAGCGGCGCGGCTCAGCCCTCCGCGCCCGCCAGATACACGCCGAAGACCGCCCCGCCGGGATCGCGCAGCACCGCGATCCGGGGCCCGTCCGGTACCGACGTGGGCTCCATGAGGACGGTGCCGCCCGCCTCGGGCGCGGAGGCGGCGGTCGCGTCGACGTCCTCGACCGCGAAGTACGGCAGCCAGTGCGGCGGTACCTCGGGCGGGAACTTGTCGTCCATCGTGACCATGCCGCCGAAGTCGGCGCCGTCGAGGCCCCACTGCGTGTAGTGCTCGGAGGCGTTGACGCTCCAGCCGAACACGGTGGTGTAGAAGTCCACGGCCCGCTCCGGCGCCCGGCACAGCAGCTCCACCCAGCCCAGCGAGCCGGGGGCGTTGAGCAGCCCGGCCCCCTCGAAGCCTTGCGCCTGCCACAGATGGAAACCGGCGCCCTGCGTGTCGGTCGCGGACGCGAAGCGACCCATGCCGGGCACGTCGGCCGGCGGCGACACCACCGCCCCGCCCGCCGCCTCGACCTTCGCCAGGGTGGCGTCGAGATCCGCAGCGGCGAAGGTCACGAACCACGAGCAGGGCCGCCCCTCCGCGCCGAGCGGCACCATGCCGGCGACCGGAAGATGACCGACGTACGCGATCGTGTACCCGCCCATCCCCTCCCGCGCGTCGGTCTCCGTCCGCCAGCCGAAGAGCGCACCGTAGAACCGCTTGCCGGCCTCCAGATCCGGCGTCCCCACCTCGGCCCAGCAGGGCCCACCGACCACCGGCTTGTCGAGCCTCATGCCGCCACGACCCTTCCGCCGACGCGAGTGCCTTCTCTCGCACGCTAGCCCCGGTCAACCGCGGCTGCCATCCGGCCCGAGGGCCACGGGCGGTACCCGCGGACCTGCCGGCGGGTGGTTCCGGTCAGCGCTTCTTCCAGAACGCCATCAGATCCGCGAGAGCCCTGATGATCTCGGGCCGCTGCTCGGCCTCGGCCTTGCGCAGACTGATGACCAGGGACAGGAGGATCATCAGCACGAACAGCCCGATGGCACAGAGGAAGATCTGCGGAGCAGCCACGGCCACTTGCTCCAGTACGGCCCACATACCGCCTCCCGGGACGGTGTCAGCCGCCGCTTCCGAGAGACTCCGCCAAGGGGCGAACCCTCAACGAAGGCAGGCGGACGCCTGTCAGACGCAGCGCCCGCCAACTGCGCCCCCGTGGACCGGGGGTTCTTCGTCGAGGTACTTCGGTGTGCATGTGGCTGCGGGCCGGCAACGCCGAGCAGTCGTACTGCCCGGCGTCGATCTGCCGCAGCACCACGAGCTGCCCCCGGACCCCCGTCCGGTGACGACTCGCAATGCTGCGAGCAACCAATGTACGAAACGCCGCAGCCGCCCAACAACCCCTCACCGGCCAGGGGTTGGCTCTCGCTCGTGCTGTGCGGCGGTTCTCAGATGCCCGGGCGGAAGCGGATCGGGTGGTCCTCGGGGACCTCGACGAGGGCGATGCTGAGGCCGTCCGGGTCGGTGAGCCACATCTCGATCAGGCCCCAGGGTTCCCGCACCGGGGGCCGTGTGATCTCGACGCCCTTCGCCGTCAGCTCCTCGTGCGCGGCGGTCACGTCGTCGACCTGCATCCACAGCCGCACCGCCGGGGACGGTGGGGTGTCGGCGCGGCCGGAGAGTTCCAGGAAGCCGCCGCCGAGGAAGTAGACGGTGCCGCGTTCCGGTCCCGTGCCGAACTCGCGGTAGACGGCGAGGCCGAGCTGTTCGCCGTAGAAGAACCGGGATCGTTCGGGGTCGACGGGGTGGATCAGGGTCCGGCCGCTCAGTACGTGCACCATGCGGCGGAGCCTAGTGCGGGCGTTACCCTCGTCGGTGCCCGTGTCGTGCCCGAGAGTGGAGAAACGCCCCATGACCGCTGGACTCACCTTCCGCGATGCCACCGACGCCGACGTGGACGCGCTGGTCGCGCTGATCGAGTCGGCGTACCGCGGGGACGCGAGCCGGGCCGGATGGACCACCGAGGCGGACATCCTGGAGGGGCAGCGGACCGACCCGGAGGGCGTGCTCCAGGTCATCAAGTCGCCCGACAGCCGGCTGCTCACCGTCGAGCGCGAGGGCGAGGTCGTCGCCTGCTGCCAGCTGGAGCACCGCGGCGACCACGCCTACTTCGGCATGTTCGCCGTCAGCCCGCGGCTCCAGGGCGGCGGCCTCGGCAAGGTGATCATCGCGGAGGCGGAGCGGACGGCCCGCGAGGCCTGGGGCGTCACGGAGATGCACATGACCGTGATCTCCGTACGGAACGACCTCATCGCCTGGTACGAGCGCCGCGGCTACCGCCGTACGGGCCGGATGACCCCGTTCCCGTACGGCGACGAGCGCTTCGGCATCCCGCAGCGCGACGACCTCCAGTTCGAGCTGCTGGTCAAGCCGCTCGCATAATCGTTACGCCGTGAACCGGGCCGTGCGTTTGATCTCCGAGTAGTCGGTGGTCGCGCCGTCCAGCTGCAGGGCGCGTACGAGACGCAGATGGTCCTGCGTGTTCACCACCCAGCCGATGATCCTCAAGTCCGCCTTGCGGGCGTGCTCGACGATCTCCAGGGTGATCCGGCGGATGTTGAGGCAGACGGTCGCCGCGCCTGCCTCGACGGCGCGGTCCACGATGTCGGTGCCGTACCGGCTGCCGATCAGCGCGGTCCGTACGCCCGGTACCAGGCGGGAGATCTCGGCGATCGCCTCGTCGTGGAACGAGGACACCTCCACCCGGCCCACCAGGTCCCGTTTGAGCATGACCTCGGCCAGCGCCCGCGCTGCCGCGATGTCCTTGATCTCGGCCTGGAGCGGTGACCGCACCGCCTCCAGGACCTCCTCGAAGACGGGGACCTTCTCGCCGCGGCCCGCGTCCAGCGTGCGCAGCTCGGCGAGTGTCTTCTCGGCGATCGGACCGGTCCCGTCGGTCGTGCGGTCCACGTCCGTGTCGTGCATGACGACGAGGGCCCCGTCCTTGCTGAGATGCAGGTCGAGTTCGATGGCGTCGAAGCCGGCCTGCTGGGCGGCGACGAAGGAACGGAGGGTGTTCTCGGGTTCGAGACCCATGACTCCGCGATGACCGATGGTAAGGAAGTTCAAGGTTCAACTCGCTTCCGTCGACGGCGGCTCGGCCTCCGCGCGGACCGGAGCGGACGGACGCGCGGACAGATCCGCAGCCTAGTGGCCTCGGCCGGTGATGAACCCCTGCGTACACGGGGGATCGGGGTGACGCGAGGGGCGGAACTGGCCGAGGTCCGCTCGGCGGGTCACCCTGGGGTGGGCGAGTCCTGCGGGCATTGACCGCTCATGTGCCCAAGAGGATCACGTATACCCATCGAGAGCGCCGTCATGGCATCCGGCAGGAAAAAGTTCCGTGACCATGAAGGTGCGCAGGATAATTTACGGAGGCCCCTCTTGCTGGCAGGAACCTCATATGCATACGGTGTCCTTACGCGAGGTTCTCCCGTGGAGGATGGGACATGACGGAAATTCTTGTGCAGGCGGCTACGGGGGAGCAGGTTCCTCCCGCGACCAGGGTGGTGGACCACCCGGCGTGGCCCGTGCTCAAGGGTGCCGTGGAGCGGATCAGGCCCTGGCAGTCCAAGGACGGGTCCATCGACTTCACGGCCGAGGGTGCCCCGGACCGCGCCACCGCCGAGGCCGCCGTACGCGAGGTCACCGCGGCCGTCGAGGAGCTGTCCCCGCTGCTCCCGCACGACCGCGCCTACCACGAGGCCCTGGTCAAGGACCTGGAGCGCTGGGCCGAGGGCGGCTTCGAGGTGCCCGACTTCCTCGACTCGCTGCTCGCCTTCCAGCCCGCCAAGGGCCGCGCGGACGGCCTGCAGCACCTGGTCGTCTTCCCGATGTACACGCAGAACGGCAACCCCGACCGCAACCTCGAAGCGGTCGTGCTGCGCATGGTGTGGCCGGAGTGGCTGGCCGAGCTGGAGCGCACCCGCTACGACAACCCGCTGTTCTGCGGCATCAAGTTCGAGGACTTCACGGCCGGTTACGACACCAACTCCGCCGTGCTCTTCCCGGAGACGATCGCCGTGCGCGAGGCGCCGGAACGATTCTCCTGGGGTGGCATCTTCTGCGACCGCGAGGCCGCCCGCTTCCGCGCCGTCACCGACGCCGCCGTCGGCATCCTGGGCCTGGACCTGCCCGAGGACATCGCCGCGATGGTCCACGACCAGAAGCGCTGCGAGGAGGCCTTCGTCCTGTGGGACATGGTCCACGACCGCACCCACAGCCACGGTGACCTGCCCTTCGACCCCTTCATGATCAAGCAGCGCCAGCCGTTCTGGATGTACGGCCTGGAGGAGCTGCGCTGCGACCTCACCGCCTTCAAGGAGGCCGTGAAGCTGGAGGCCGACGGCGTCCCGCAGGCCCGTGACGTGCAGTACGCCGTCCTGTTCGACCGCATGTTCCGCTTCCCGGTCACCGGCGAGCGGGTGCGCAACTACGACGGCCTCGGCGGCCAGCTGCTCTTCGCCTACCTGCACAAGCACGACGTCGTCCGCTGGACCGACAACAAGCTGCACATCGACTGGCAGCGCGCCCCGCAGGTCACCAACCAGCTGTGCGCCGAGATCGAGGACCTCTACCGGGCGGGCATCGACCGTCCCAAGCTCGTCCACTGGTTCGCCGCCTACGACCTGGTCTCGCAGTACCTCGCCCCGCACCCGGGCTCCCGCTGGGCCAAGGGCCCGGACGCCCTGGACCTGACCCAGCCGCCGCGGAAACTCGTCGATGACGTGCTTCCGGACGAGTTTCCGCTGAGCATGTTCTATGAGGCCCTCTCCAAGAAGCTGAAGAACGTGATCGCCGGCACCAAGGGCATCCGTGCGGAGAGCGCCGAGCGGGTCGCCGCGTGAACGACCGCGGTACCCAGGACACTGCACGGCAAGCTCAGGAGGCGAAGATCATGGCGGGGAACGGAGCTCTCAGCGGTGCGGTGATCGCGGTGGCCGGCGCGGGTGGACCCGCCGGGCGCGCGACCCTGCTGCGCCTGGCCGAGGCCGGGGCGACCGTCGTCGGCGCGGACAACGACCCCGAGCGGCTCGCGGAGGCCGTGGACGCGGCCCGCTACAGCGCGGGTGGCGCCACGGTGACCGGTGAGCCGGTCGACCTGCTCGACCTGGACTCCACGCGAGACTGGGCGAACGGCATCGAGAAGGACTTCGGCCGGGTCGACGGCGTCGTCCACCTCGTCGGCGGCTGGCGCGGCAGCGAGACCTTCATCAAGACCAGCCTCGACGACTGGGACTTCCTGGAGCTGCTGCTCATCCGCACCGTGCAGCACACCTCCCTCGCCTTCTCCGAGGCGCTCCAGCGCAGCGACCGCGGCCGCTACGTCCTGATCAGCGCGGCGGGCGCGAGCAAGCCCACCGCGGGCAACGCCGCGTACGCCGCCGCCAAGGCCGCCGCCGAGGCGTGGACGCTCGCCATGGCAGACTTCTTCCGCAAGGCCGGGGCCGGCGAGGAGCTCACCTCCGCCGCCACGATCCTGGTGGTCAAGGCCCTGGTGCACGACGCGATGCGCGCCGAGCGACCCAACGCCAAGTTCGCGGGCTTCACGGACGTCAAGGATCTGGCCGGAGCCATCGCCGAGGTCTGGGACAAGCCCGCCGGAGAAGTGAACGGAAACCGTCTGTGGCTCACCGAGAAGCCGTGAACCCTCCCCGCACCGACGCCCGGCGTCACCACGACCCGGACAGCAGGGGATTCGCGAGCGACAACTACGCCGGCGCCCACCCGGAGGTGCTCGCCGCCCTGGCCCTGGCCAACGGCGGGCACCAGGTCGCCTACGGCGAGGACGACTACACCGAGAACCTCCAGTCGATCATCCGCAGCCACTTCGGGCCCACGGCGGAGGCGTTCCCGGTCTTCAACGGCACCGGCGCCAACGTCGTGGCGCTCCAGGCGGTCACCGACCGCTGGGGCGCGGTGATCTGCGCGGAGAGCGCGCACATCAACGTCGACGAGGGCGGGGCGCCGGAGCGGATGGGCGGCCTGAAGCTGCTGACCGTCCCCACCCCCGACGGCAAGCTCACCCCCGAGCTGATCGACAAGCAGGCGTACGGCTGGGACGACGAGCACCGCGCGATGCCGCAGGTCGTCTCGATCACCCAGAGCACCGAACTCGGCACGCTCTACACGCCGGACGAGATCCGTGCGATCTGCGACCACGCCCACGCGCACGGCATGAAGGTCCACCTCGACGGCTCCCGCATAGCCAACGCGGCCGCGTCCCTCGACGTCCCCATGCGGACGTTCACCAACGCGGTCGGCGTCGACATCCTCTCCCTCGGCGGGACGAAGAACGGCGCGCTGTTCGGCGAGGCGGTCGTGGTGATCAACCAGGACGCCGTCTCCCACATGAAGCACCTGCGCAAGCTGTCGATGCAGCTCGCCTCCAAGATGCGTTTCGTGTCGGTGCAGTTGGAGGCCCTGCTCGCCAAGGACCTGTGGCTGCGCAACGCCCGTCACTCCAACGAGATGGCCCAGCGCCTGGCCGAGGGCGTCCGTGCCGTGCACGGCGTCGAGATCCTCTACCCGGTCCAGGCCAACGGCGTCTTCGCCAAGCTCCCGCACGACGTGAGCGTGCGCCTGCAGAAGCGCTTCCGCTTCTACTTCTGGGACGAGAGCGCGGGCGTCGTCCGCTGGATGTGCGCCTTCGACACGACGGAGGACGACGTGGACGCGTTCGTGGCGGCGCTCAAGGAGGAGATGGCGCACTAGGGGTGCATTAGGGTCGGCGCCATGGGCTTTGACATGCATCTGCGCGCCGTCCAGGACTCCGAGATACGGCTCGACCACGCCTGGTTGGAGGAGTTCATGGGGGCCGCCTGGGACTGGGACGTCCATCAGGCGGAGTTGAAGGCGGGAATCGCCGAGTCCATCTCGAAGGACTTCGGCCCGATGCACGAACTCTACGAGGCGGCCGACCGTCTGCCCGAGGGCCGGGACGGAACATGGGAGTTGCCCGTCTTCGGCGGTGAGCTCGTGTTCGGCGCCGGGGACGGGGAACCGCCGCTCGTCCACCTGGCCCCGGAGACGGTGCGGCGGGCCGTCGCCTTCCTGACGGACGTCTCGTTCGACGCCCTCTGGGAGGCGGGAGGGCCGAAGCTGTGCGCGACGTTCGGCCCCGGGTGGGCCGAGGGCGACTTCAAGAGCATCTACCTCCAGCACCATGCCGACCTCGGTGACTTCTACCGGCGCACCGCCGCGGACGGCAAGGCGGTCGTCAAGGCGTTCTGGTACTGAGGAGCACAGCCTTCTCCCTGGATGCATAAATATGCGATCACCCGGAAAAGAATTGACTGCCGGGTGATCGTCTTCCTATGCTCTGCGGGCATGGAGCTGATCCAGAACACCCCTGACCTGTCCGCGTATCTCGCCGCCGATGAGGTCATCGACCATGACCACCCGCTCGTACGGGAGACGGCCGCCCGGCTCGCCCGGCAGGCCGAGGACTCGTATGCCTATGCGCGGCTGGCCTTCGAGTTCGTGCGCGACACCATCCCCCACTCCGCCGACAGCGGCGACCCGCGCGTCACCTGGCGGGCCTCCGACGTCCTGGAGCAGGGCACCGGTATCTGCTACGCCAAGTCCCATGCGCTGGCGGCCCTGTTGCGGGCCGAGGACATCCCGACCGCTCTGTGCTACCAGCGGCTGGCGCACGACGACGGCAGCGGACATGCCGTCCACGGACTCGTCGCCGTGCGCTTCAACGGGGCATGGCATCGACAGGACCCGCGCGGAAACAAGCCGGGCGTGGACGCGCAGTTCTCCCTCGACGGTGAGCGGCTGGCATGGGTGCCTGACCCTGAGTCCAATGAGGTGGACTATCCAGTCCTGTATGCTGAACCTCACCCGGCCGTCCTGAGCGTCCTCAAAGCCGCCCCCGACCGGCCCTACCTGTGGAAGACGCTCCCGACCGAACTCTGAGGCAGGCGATGACCTTCTCCCTCACCGTGTCCGACGAGGTCCGCGCCCTCGCGCCCGGCTTCACGCACGTCGCCATCGAGGCGCACGGCCTCGTCAACGGGCCGAGCACCGACGCCAGTTCGGCGCTCCTCGATGACGCGGTCCGCCGTCTCGCCGTACGCCTGGACGGGCGCGCCCCGCACGAGGACCCGCACATGGCGGCGTGGCGCGAGGTGTACACGGCGTTCGGGTCGAAGCCGTCGCGGACCCGCAACTCGGCGGAGGCGCTGGCCAAGAGGGCGCTGGCGGACGGCGGACTGCCCCGGATCAACCTGCTCGTCGACCTCTACAACGCCATCAGCGTCGCCCACCTGATCCCGGTCGGCGGTGAGGACATCGACCGCATCCAGGGCGGGATGCGGCTCGTGCGGGCCGGCGGTGACGAGGACTTCGTGACCGTCGCCGGCGGCGAGGAGGTCGTCGAGCACCCCGACGCCGGTGAGGTGGTGTGGCGCGACGAGCTGGGGGTGACCTGTCGCCGCTGGAACTGGCGTCAGGGTCCGCGCACCCGGCTCACCGAGGAGACCGTCTCGGGCATCTTCCTGTTGGAGAGCCTGGCCCCGATGCCGGTCGCCGAGGTCGAGCGGGCGGGCGCCGAACTCGCCGAGCTGCTGGAGAAGTTCAGCCCCGGAGCGCGCATCGAGGTGCACGCGGCCGACCCGGTGCGCGGCTGAGCCCACGCGGTCGTTAACCTCCCCGTATGCATGACGGGGGAACACAAGAGAACAGCACCGGCACCGACGAGCAGTCCATGAGGCCCCTCGCCCGGCTGGGGAAGCACTGGCTGCTCACCTCGGCCGTGGCACTGGCCCTGCTCGCGACCGCCACGACCGTACCGATCGTCCTCGCGGACTCCCACGAGGACGCTCCTTGCCAGGAGATCCCCGCCTCGACCCGCGCCCTCGCGAAAACCCCGGCCGCCGCCACCCGCGCGCTCGACCCCGGTGAGGACCTGGCCCGCTACGACGCCGTGCGCGAGCTGCTGGTCCACGAGAACCCGTGCGGCGACGGCGGCGAGGTACTCGGGCAGGTCGTCGACGCCGCCACCCGGGCCACGGCCGAGGGCAAGCCCCACACCCTCGCCCAGGCCCGTGCCGCGTACGCCGTCGTCGCCGCCTACGGGGACGAGCCCGTGCCCGACGGGGCGGCACCCGGCGTGGCCCGCGTCCTCGCCGAGTACGTGGTCGACGCCAACCGCTTCCTGAGCCCCGACCGCGACGCGTACACCCCGGCCGTGGACGCCGTGGGAGCCGCTCCCGACGACACCGGCTGGACGACGTACGGCCGCTTCCTGGCCCCGGACGAGGCGCACGCCGACTTCGAGCACACCGTGCCCTACTCGGACGTCCGCGCGGACCCGGAGGACCTGGTCGGCGAACTGGCCCAGGACCCCGAGGCGTTCGCGATCCTCTACGACGCCGAGCGCGCGTACTTCGCGTACTACCTCGAACGCCTCACCAGCGCGGGCGCCGACCCCGACTACCGGCCGGGCAAGGAGAAGGACGGCAGCCCGAAGTCGACCACGACCTGGGCCGACATCGACCTGGAACACCTCACCGACCGCATCGGCAGCCTCATGAACCACCGGGCGCTGTACGGCAGGGACGGCACGATCCCCGACCTCGCGGCCTTCGACAAGGCCGTACGGCAGCACACGCGCGGCGCCTACCAGGCGGCCCCGCGTCAGGTGAGCAGCCGGCCGGTCATGGGGGACATCGCCGAACGGCCGGTCTCCGGACCGCTGAGCGGGGACCTGATGGACGGGCGGCACCAGCTGTTCACCGTCCTCGACGCCTGGGCGAAGGCGCGCAAGGTGCCGACGGAACGCGCGGCGGAGCTACGGCAGTTGATCGACGACCGGTACGTCAGGGCGCTCTGGCTGACCTCGTACTGAACCGGACGGTCCCGGGCGCCGAGGCGGTGGCCCCGTCCGGTCCCCGGACCGGCTCAGCCGCCGAGGCTCAGTTCCGTGCAGCCCCGCTGCTCGACCTGGGCCTCGGTGAAGGCCGCGAACAGCCTCCGCTTCCCCGCCTCCCCGACGCCGGGGAGGTCCTTGCCGGCGCTGAGCGCGAAGTTGGCGGCCTCGCCGTCGCAACGGGCCGTCGCCGTACGGCCGTTGGGCTCGCGCTTGTGCTGCTCGGTCATCAGGCGGTTGCTCCAGTCGCCGTACCAGGCGGCGAACCACATGCGGGGTTCCCACTCGCCGGAGTCGGCGTCCCGCGCGTACAGATCGCAACGACCCACCGGACCCGCGTCGTTCAGGAGCACCGCCACCCGCCACTGCGAGGCCTTCAGGGCTCCTGTCTTGAGCGCCCAGCCGCATGCGGTGTCACCCGCGTCGGCGAGCGGCACCGTCTTGGGCTCCTCCTGCGGATCGGTCGGCGCGGCGTCCCCGCCGGGCGCCTTGAGCGGCTCGGCGCCACAACCGAGGCGGTCGGAGGCGGAGTTGGTGAGCGCCACCGCCGTCTCATAGGCGGCGGGGGTGCCCCGCAGCGTGTCCCGGCCCAGCCAGGTGCGGACGAGCAGCTTGCGCTGCCGTCCCTCGTCGTCCTTGCCCAACTCGGGGCAGGGGAGGAGGAATTGCAGGGCGCCGAACTTGTCGACGAAGCCCGGCAGTCCGTCCGGCATGGCCCCCACGCGGTCGAACCCGGACTCGGGGAGGACCGTCATGAACTCCCGGTCCAGGTCGTCCCGCCGGGTGTACGCCTCGGTCGACAGCAGCCGGTCGTCGCGCAGGTCGTCACCGTCGAAGCCGAGCGAGCAGCCGTAGTCGCCGAGTTCCTCGTGGGTCGCGGACTCCGCGTGCTTGAAGTGATCGCCGTCGCGCCCCAGTTCACGCACCGCGTCGACGGGCAGCGCACCGTCGCAGGCCGTCCGCAGCAACCACCAGTCCTGCGCATAGGGGGTGGCGATCCAGCCGCCCACCCCCAGCACGACCGCAGCCGACACCGACACCCTGACCCAGCGCCGCATTCCTTGCCCCCGTAGCGCGTCCACCCGTTTACGGGCGGGACCCTACCGGTCGGGCGGCGCAGCGAACGGCGCGGGTCCGCGGACGCGCCCTGTTCAGTGGGGTCAGGCCGCTTCGAGCCGCTCGGCTCGCGGAGCGCTCAGCGGGCCTCGGCGGCCTTGACCTCTTCCGGGGTGGGCGCCGTGCCACCGAGGTGGGCCGGCATCCACCAGGTGTCGTCGGCGTCCTTGGGGCGGACCGGGTAGGCGCGCTGGGCGGCCTCCAGGAGCTCCTGGACGCGCTCGCGCAGCTGACGGGTGATCGCGCCCGCGTACTTGTCCTTGGGCGCCTCGACCGGCTCGCCGACCCGGATCGTGATCGGGGTGTGGCTGCGCTTGAAGTTGCGCGGGTGGCCCTTGGTCCACAGCCGCTGCGTGCCCCACAGCGCCATCGGGATCAGCGGCACGCCCGCCTCCTGCGCCAGGCGGGCGGCACCCGACTTGAAGGACTTGAGCGTGAACGACTGCGAGATGGTGGCCTCGGGGAAGACCCCGACGATCTCACCGGAGCGCAGTGACTGAAGGGCGTGCTCGTAGGCCGCCTCGCCGTTCTTGCGGTCCACGGGGATGTGCTTCATCCCGCGCATCAGGGGGCCGGAGATCTTGTGCCGGAAGACGGACTCCTTCGCCATGAAGCGCACGAGGCGCTTCTGGGGCAGCGCGGCCAGTCCGTCGAAGATGAAGTCCAGGTAGCTGATGTGATTGCTCACCAGCACGGCGCCGCCAGAGCGCGGGATGTTCTCCGAACCCTTGCAGTCGATCTTCAGGTCCCACGCCTTGAACAGGGTGAGGGCGAGGCCGACGACGGGTCGGTAGACAAGCTCTGCCATGGACGGGGTGGACCCTTCCTTCTCTGCCTGGGAAGAGGGGCTCCCGGCGGGAAAGTTACGACACCGTAGGTTTACGGCATCTCGCAGATCGTGCCCCAAGAACGGGCGGGGGGCCAGTCCTCGTGCCCGTGAACGGCGAGATCCTTGTCACGTCGGCCACTTGATCCACCTCGTGCTTTTACGTCGTCTTTACTGCGCGCGTACCGTCACGCGCCGTACGAGCAGGTACATCTCGCACCCCAGGCAGTACCCGAACGCGGAGTTCAGAAAAGCGGCCGCGAGCGCGGCCCCCGTCGCGGCCAGCCCCAGCCACTCCGGTCCGACGCCGTACCCGACCAGACCCACGACCGCGAAGGCCAGGCCCACCGCCTGTGCGAACCGCGGTGGTTCGGGCGCCTCGAACTCGGTCGGCGGACCGATGCGCGGCCGCACGGCCTTCCGGAACAGCCAGCCGTACGGCGAACGCCCCACCCCGCCCGCGGCCCCCAGCGCGAACGCCAGCGTCTGCCAGGCCAGCAGCCACACGCTGCCGGTGATCAGCACGACGGCCAGTACTAGGGTCGTCACGGCCGCCCCGAAGCGCGGTCCCCTCACGTCGATGTCCATGAATCAAGCATTCCGCAAGGAACGCCGTGGGTGGAGTCGGGAATCTTTGCAGTCTCGTGAACGCTGGAGCTGGGTGATGGTCGGAGTCGTGGTGTGTGTGCTGGTGCTCGCTGCGGCGAGCGTCTACGGAGTGCTGCACAGGCAGCGGAGCGGGAGAGTGCGGGTGCGCGGGCGCGACGACGACAAGCGGCTCGGCTCGGCCGAACTGGGCGCGGAGTTGGGGGAGCGGGCCACCCTCGTCCAGTTCTCCAGCGCCTTCTGCGCGCCCTGCCGGGCCACCCGGAGAGTCCTCGGTGAGGTCGTCGACCTGGTCCCCGGGGTCGCCCACGTCGAGATCGACGCCGAGGCCCACCTGGACCTCGTACGCGCACTGGACATCCTCAAGACGCCGACCGTGCTGGTGCTGGACGCCCACGGCCGCGTGGTGCGGCGCGCCACCGGGCAGCCGCGCAAGGCGGACGTCATCGCGGCACTCGGCGAGGCCGTGTGACGGTGAGGCAGCTCCCATATGCCGGGACGTACTTGACTGGGCGCACCACCTATCGTCAGCCTGACCGTATGCCTTCGGAACTCCTTCTCTTCGGGCGGGTCCACGTCGACCTGGCCCGCACCGCGAGCGCGCGCTGTCCGGGCTGTTGAGCAGCCACGGACCAGCTCGCCCCACCTCGCAGAAGGACGACCCCATGACGGCCACGCCGGATCTCCGCACCCCTCAGCTCGCCTCCCCCGACCTGCTGCGCTCCGTCTTCCGGCGGCACGCGGCGGGCGTCGCCGTGATCACCGCCCGTGGTGAGGCCGGCCCGGTCGGCTTCACGGCCACGTCGCTCACCTCGGTCTCCGCCGAGCCGCCGATGCTGTCCTTCGGTATCGGCACCGGAGCCTCCAGCTGGCCCGCGATATCCGGAGCCGAGCACGTCGGCGTCCACATACTCGGCGAGCACCAGCAGGAGCTGGCCGCCACCTTCGCCCGCAGCGGCGCCGACCGGTTCGGCGCCCCCACCGGCTGGCGCGAGGGGCCCGAGGGCGTCCCCGTCCTCGACGACGTCCTGGCCTGGCTGGTCTGCCGCGTCGTCGCGCGCGTGCCCGCAGGCGACCACCGGATCGTCCTCGCCGAGGTGCTCCTCGGCGACCCCGCGGGCCCCGGCCGTCCGCTCCTGTACCACCAGGGCGGATTCAGCGGTCTCCGCGACTGACGGCCCGCACCGCACGTCGGCCCTCCCGCTGCGGGACCGTCGAATTCCGATTACGCTGCGTTGCGAAGGTCACAGTTCAAAGCGCTTGCTTAGCGGGAACGAACTGGGTGTACTGACGAGTAATATTTCGTTCGGAGCGCGGGCCGCCCCGATCGGGATCGGCCGCTTGGGGCGCCTATGCTGCCTGCAAGTAGGCAGCACAGAAATGTCGACGCAGCAGTAGGAGAGCCGGCGTGAGCTTGAGGATCGTTGTCACCGTGAAGTACGTGCCCGACGCCACTGGCGACCGGCACTTCGCCGATGACCTGACCGTCGACCGTGACGATGTGGACGGTCTGCTCTCCGAGCTGGACGAGTACGCGGTCGAGCAGGCGCTGCAGATCTCGGAGAACTCCGACGACGACGTGGAGATCACCGTTCTGACGGTGGGTCCGGAGGACGCCAAGGACGCGCTGCGCAAGGCGCTGTCCATGGGCGCCGACAAGGCCATCCACGTCGAGGACGACGACCTCCACGGCACCGACGCGATCGGCACCTCGCTGGTGCTCGCGAAGGCGATCGAGAAGGCCGGCTACGACCTGGTGATCTCCGGCATGGCCTCCACCGACGGCACCGCCGGCATCGTCCCGGCGCTGGTCGCCGAGCGCCTGGGCGTCCCGCAGGTCACCCTGCTCTCCGAGGTCTCCGTCGAGGACGGCACCGTCAAGGGCCGCCGTGACGGCGACGCCGCGAGCGAGCAGCTGGAGGCGTCCCTGCCGGCCGTCGTGTCCGTCACCGACCAGTCGGGCGAGGCGCGTTACCCCTCCTTCAAGGGCATCATGGCGGCCAAGAAGAAGCCGGTGGAGTCCTGGGACCTGGAGGACCTCGAGATCGAGGCCGAGGAGGTCGGTCTCGAGGGTGCCTGGACCAAGGTCGAGACCGCGGCGGCCCGCCCGGCGCGCACCGCGGGCACGATCGTCAAGGACGAGGGCGAGGGCGGCAAGCAGCTCGCTGAGTTCCTCGCGGGCCAGAAGTTCATCTGAGCCCGAGTTCGCCGACCGCCCCTCATCTGATCCAAGCAGGAGAGCATTCCCATGGCTGAAGTTCTCGTCTACGTCGACCACGTGGACGGTGCCGTCCGCAAGCCCACCCTGGAGCTGCTGACCCTGGCCCGCCGCATCGGCGAGCCGGTCGCCGTCGCGCTGGGCAACGGCGCCGGTGACACCGCCGCCGCCCTCGCCGAGCACGGCGCGGTCAAGGTCCTCACCCACGAGGCCGCAGAGTACGCCGACTACCTGGTCGTCCCCAAGGTCGACGCCCTCCAGGCCGCCGTCGAGGCCGTCTCCCCGGCCGCCGTGCTGGTGCCGTCCTCTGCCGAGGGCAAGGAGATCGCCGCGCGTCTGGCGCTGCGCATCGGCTCCGGCATCATCACCGACGCCGTCGACCTCGAGGCCGGCGACGAGGGCCCGGTGGCCACCCAGTCGGTGTTCGCCGCCTCCTTCACCACCAAGTCCCGTGTCTCCAAGGGCACCCCGGTCATCACGGTCAAGCCCAACTCGGCCGCCGTGGAGGCCGCCCCGGCCGCAGGCAGCGTCGAGGCGCTGGCCGTGACCTTCTCCGCCGCCGCGACCGGCACCAAGGTCACCGCGCGCACCCCGCGCGAGTCGACCGGCCGCCCGGAGCTGACCGAGGCCGCGATCGTCGTCTCCGGCGGCCGTGGCGTCAACGGCGCCGAGAACTTCGCGATCATCGAGGCGCTCGCCGACTCCCTCGGCGCGGCCGTCGGTGCCTCGCGTGCCGCGGTGGACGCCGGCTGGTACCCGCACACCAACCAGGTCGGCCAGACCGGCAAGTCCGTCTCGCCGCAGCTGTACATCGCCTCCGGCATCTCCGGCGCGATCCAGCACCGCGCGGGCATGCAGACCTCGAAGACGATCGTGGCGATCAACAAGGACGCCGAGGCCCCGATCTTCGACCTCGTCGACTACGGCGTGGTCGGCGACCTCTTCGACGTCGTCCCCGCCCTCACCGAGGAGATCAAGTCCCGCAAGGGCTGATCCCCGAAGGCGCCCGTACGAGGCCCCCGCTACCGCCTTCCCGGCGGCGGCGGGGGCCTCGGCTCATCCCAGGGTCAAAGACGCCTGGACCGGCAGATGGTCGCTCGGGAACTGCCCGTCGACGGCAAAGGTGTTGATCGAGGCCCGGTGGACCTTCACCCCTGTCGTGGCCAGGATCCAGTCGATGCGCTCGCCGTCCGGCGTGAGCGGTTGGTAGCCGTGGAACGTGCCGTAGGCGTCGCTGCGTTCGGCGGCCGCGTCCCAGGTGTCGACGAGCCCGGACTCGACGAGGTTGTCGTAGGCCTGGTTGTTGTGGGCCGCCGCGTTGAAGTCGCCCGTGACGACGACCGGTAAGGAACGGTCGAACGCGGCGATCCCCTTGGCGATGAGCAGGGTGGCCCGCTCACGCGCGTACTGGCTCACGTGGTCGAGATGGGTGTTGAGGACGTAGAACTCGCGCCCCTCGTCGGCGCGGTCGCGGAAGCGCACCCAGGTGACGATCCGGGGGAGTGCGGCGCCCCAGGTGTTCGAGCCGATCGTCCGGGGCGTGTCGGAGAGCCAGTAGGTGTCGTGTTCGAGCGGGGCCAGACGCCGGGTGTCGTAGAAGACCGCGGTCGACTCGTCGTGGCTGCCGCCCTCGCGGCCGGTGCCGATCCAGGCGTAGTGCGGTCCGAGGTCGGCGTGGATGTCCAGCAGCTGCTGGTAGAGGCCCTCCTGGGTGCCGAGGAACGTCGGGGCCTCGCGGCGCAGGAGGGCGCGCATCACCGGGCGGCGGACGGCCCAGCTGTTGGGTTCGACGGCACTGGCGAAACGCAGGTTGAAGGTCATGGCGTCGAGCCGGCGGCCGACCGAGCGGGCGGCGGAGGCGGGCATCGTGGCCATCAGGGGCAAGGTGAGCGCGGTGGCCACCATGGTTCTCAGTCCCATGCGACGCGTCATTCTGTCGGTGTCCGGCATGTAATCCCCTCCCGACGGATCAGGATGAAGGGGCGAACCGGTGTGCGAAAGAGGGCGTGGTGGGACCGGGCGTGCCGGAAGGGGCGGGGCGGCCCATGCTGTGGACGGGGTGTTGACCTGCGGGAAGATCCACGGATAACTTCATTCTACGGATTGTTGATTCCGTACTGCGGAAAACAGGAGGGTGTGGCATGGGTCAGCAGGAGCAGGTGGCGACGAGCCTCGCGGGCGCCGTCAGCGAGGAGATCAGCGCCTCCCTCGCGCCGGTCGACGCCGAGCTGGAGCGCCGCTACCCCGGCGACCCGGGCACCCGCCAGCCCGTCCACACCGTTTACGTGCCCGGCAACGTCTTCGCCGCCGACACCCTGCGCTCCTGGGGCGACCAGGCCCTCGCGGCCCTCGACGAACACGCCCCGGACGCCGCGTCCTTCGCCGCCGTGCTCGGCCTCTCCGACGAACTCGCCGAACCCGTCCACGCGCGCGTGCGGGCCAAGCTGGAGCGCGAACCGATCGAGGACCTGCGCGTCGACTTCGAGGACGGCTACAAGGGCGCCGACGAGGACCAGGACGCCGCCCGCGCGGCACGCCTGATTGCGGACGCGTACAAGAACGGCACGGCGGCGCCGTACATGGGCATCCGCATGAAGTGCATGGAGTCCCCGGTCCGCGACCGCGGCATCCGCACCCTCGACGTCTTCCTCACCGGCCTGATGGAGGCCGGCGGACTGCCCGACGGACTGGTCCTCACCCTGCCCAAGGTGACCTACCCCGAGCAGGTCACCGCGATGGTCCGGCTCCTGGAGCAGTTCGAGAAGGCCCGCGGACTCAACCCCGGCCGGATCGGCTTCGAGATCCAGATCGAGACCAGCCAGTCCATCCTCGCCGCCGACGGCACCGCCACCGTCGCCCGCATGATCGACGCCGCCGAGGGCCGCGCCACCGGCCTGCACTACGGCACCTTCGACTACAGCGCCTGCCTCGGCGTCTCCGCCGCCTACCAGGCCAGCGACCACCCGGCCGCCGACCACGCCAAGGCGATCATGCAGGTCGCCGCCGCGGGCACCGGCGTACGCGTCTCCGACGGCTCCACCAACGTCCTGCCGGTCGGCACCACCGCGAAGGTCCACGAGGCCTGGAAGCTGCACTACGGCCTCACCCGCCGCGCCCTGGCCCGCGCCTACTACCAGGGCTGGGACATGCACCCCGGCCACCTCCCCACCCGCTACGCGGCCGTCTTCGCCTTCTACCGCGAAGGCTTCGAAGCGGCCGCCAAGCGCCTCGCCGCCTACGCCAACCACGTCGACGGCGACGTCATGGACGAGCCCGCCACCGCCAAGGCCCTCGCCGGGTACCTCCTGCGCGGCCTGGACTGCGGCGCCCTCGACTCCGGCGAGGTCACCCGCCTCACCGGGCTGACCCTGGCGCGCCTCCAGTCGTACGCCGGACCCCGCCGCGCGGACCTGACGGCCTCGGCCAAGTAACACCTCGGCCGCCTGGACGAGGACTGTCACAGCCGCCCCGTACTCTGGACGCGACCTTGCACATGCGTACGGAGGAACGGGGCCGCGGTGTCTTCGGGGGACAACGGACAGACGGAGGGGGCCGGCCGGCTGCTGGCCGGGCGCTATCGCGTCCTGGCCCAGCTCGGGCGGGGCGGCATGGGCGTGGTCTGGCGGGCGGTGGACGAGGTCCTCGGCCGTGAGGTCGCCGTCAAGGAACTGCGCACCTACACCGACGCGGACGGGCCGGAACTGTCCGATCTGCGGCTGCGCATGCAGCGTGAGGCCCGCGCGGCGGCCCGGGTGCGCCATCCCGGAGTCGTCGCCGTCCATGACGTGGCCGAGGTCGACGGCCGCCCGCTGATCGTCATGGAACTGGTCGACGGGCCCTCCCTGGACGACGTCCTGCGCGACCGCGGCACCCTCGACCCCCACGAGGCCGCCGGCATCGGCGCCAAGGTCATGGACGCGCTCGCCGCCGCCCACCAAGTAGGCGTCCTGCACCGGGACGTGAAGCCCGGCAACATCCTGCTCGACCGGTCGGGCCGCGTGGTCCTCACCGACTTCGGCATCGCCACGATGGACGACCCGGGCGACGGCTCGGCCACGCATCTGACCCGCAGCGGCGAACTCGTCGGCTCCCTGGACTACTTGGCGCCCGAGCGCGCCCAAGGCGCCGACCCGGGCCCCGCCTCGGACGTCTGGGCCCTGGGCGCCACCCTGTACGCGGCGGTCGAGGGCTCCTCGCCGTTCCGCCGTACGTCGACCTTCTCCACGCTCACCGCCATCGTCACCGAGCCCCTGCCGGAACCCACCCGCGCGGGAGCGCTCGGTCCCGTGCTCCAGCGGCTTCTGGACAAGCGCCCCGAGGGGCGTCCGGAGGCGGAGGAGGCCCGCGCACTGCTCCAGGCGGTCGCGGATGCCGGGGCGACCGACTCCGCGACGACGCGCCTTCGGGGTACGGCGGTGGCGGCGCCCGTGGTGACGGAGCACAGCGTCCCGGCGGTACCGCCGGGATTCGGGCCGCCGCCGGCACAGAACGCGCCCTCGGTACCCCAGGGCTTCGGACCGCCGCAGGACGCCCAGGTCGTCACCGGCCCCATGGACACCACCCGCCCCACCCGGGGCAGGCGCCGCGTTCTGCTGGTTGCCGCGGCTGTGGCTCTCGTGCTCGCGTCGGCAGGCGTGACGGTGGCTCTTCTGAACGACTCGGGTGACAAGGACACCGACGCGCGGTCGACGTCCTCCGTCACCGACGCCAAGACCACGTCTGCGGCGAGCGGCCGTGGCGACGCCGTACGCACGGACGAGCCCGAACCGACGGAGAAGGACGACAAGAAGACGCCGACGGAAACCCCCTCGGCGAGCCGCACGGCCGACAGCAAGCCCACCGAGCGGGCCACCAGCCCGGCCCCGAGCAGGACTTCGGGCAACGCCCCCGCCCCCAGCGACAGCGATACCGGCGAGCCCAAGCCCGCCGCGTCCTGCGTCTCCATAGGCGGCGGCAAGTACAACTGCGAGGTCTGGCGGACCGCCGACTCTTACACCGCCTCCGGCGCCAAGGCGGGCATCCTCAAGGCGGGCACCAACTACTTCTACTGCCAGCAGAATCTGGGCCGCCGCGAGACCTACGGCGAGTGGACCAACGTCTGGTGGGCGAAGACCGACGACGACAGCGGCAACACCGGCGTCTTCGTCAGCGACGTCTACCTCAAGGGCGGCGACAACGACGAGCCGGTGCCCGGACTGCCCGTCTGCTGAGCCTCCGCGTACCGCTCCAGACCGGAGACCGTCACCAGCTTCTCCCGCTTGAACAGCCGCGTCCCCTGTCGGCACAGCTCGTGGTCGGCGCGCGCCCGGGCGCAGAACTCCTCGGGCGTCACGCCGAACAGCTCCCTCAACCGGGCCGATCCGACGAGGAGTTCGGTGAGCAGCGGCCGCTGGCCGGGGTGACCGCGCGGGGCGCCGGTGCCGTCGTGGAGGACGCCGTGCGTGTTGACGTACACGTACGCGCCCGACAGTGCGGTACCGTCGGCGAGTTCGAACCGCACCTCGGGGGAGGGCAGCCACGCTCGCCGGTAGTTCCCGGCCGCCAGATGCGCGCCCTCGCTCGCGTCGACGACCGCCAGCTGCTCGGCGTCGAGCCAGGTGACGAACAACTCCCGTACGGCTCCCGGTGCTTCGACCGGAGAGGCGGACACATAGCCCAGGCGGCTGACGTGCGCGGAGACGCCGATGTCGATGCCCGTGACACGGGTCCGCACCATCGGGATCGGGGAGACGATCCCGTACTCGGCCATTTTGTGCCGTAGTTGGGCCGGGCTGGCGTTGGAGCCGACGGCGAGGACGGGGACGCGGTCCTCGTGCACGAGGCGGTCGAGGGGCAACAGCCGGTCCCCGTCGAGGAGCCCGGAGTCCGAGGGCCACGCGCCCGGGTAGAGCAGCGGGTGATCGCGCGGCGCCTCGGCCAGACCGAGCGCTTCCAGGGTGCGGTCGCTCAAGGGCACGGCCTCAGTCCGCCGGCGGCAGCTCGCCCGAACCGCGGGTGATCAGCCGTGTCGGCAGTTCGATCCGCTCCGGGGTGACCAGCGTGCCGTCCAGCTGCCGGAACAGCCGCTCGGCGGCCGTGCGGCCGAGGGCGGCGGCGTCCTGGGCGACGACGGTGACGCCCGGCTGGAGCAGATCGGCGAGCTCGATGTCGTCGAAGCCGACCAGGGCGACCCGGCGCGCGTGCTCGGCGAGAACCCGGACCACGGTGACCGTCACCCGGTTGTTGCCGGCGAAGACCGCGGTCACCGGATCGGGCCCGGACAGCATCTCCTCGGCCGCCCGGCGCACCCGCTCCGGATCGGTGACCCCGAGGGACATCCACTTCTCCTCGACCGGTATCCCCGCGTCCTCCATGGCGGCCCGATAGCCGCGCAGCCGCTCGGCGGCGGTGTGGATGCGGGGCATGTCGCCGATGAAGCCGATCCGGCGGTGTCCGTGCGCGATGAGGTGGGCGACGCCGTCGCGGGCGCCGCCGTAGTTGTCGGACAGGACCACGTCGGCGTCGATCTGGCCGGCCGGACGGTCCACGAACACCGTGGCCACGCCCGCCTTCAACTCCGGCTCCAGATACCGGTGGTTGTCACCGGCCGGGATGACCACCAGGCCGTCCACGCGCCGGGCGCACAGCGCCAGCACCAACTCCTGCTCGCGGTCCGGGTCCTCCGCGCTGGAGCCGTTGATCAGCAGGGCGCCGTTGGCGCGGGCCACCTCCTCGACCGCGCGGCTGAGCGGGCCGTAGAACGGGTCCGCGAGGTCTTCGAGGACCAGGCCGATGCTGGCGGTACGGCCCTTGCGCAGCACGCGCGCACTGTCGTTGCGGCGGAAGCCGAGCGCGTCGATGGCCTCCTGCACGCGGCGTTCGGTCTCCGGGGTGACGCCCGGCTCGCCGTTGACCACGCGGGAGACCGTCTTGAGGCCCACTCCGGCGCGTGCGGCCACGTCCTTCATCGTCGGACGGTTGCCGTAACGCGTGGCGGCGATTCGGTCTGCACGGCGGGTGGTCTCGGGCACGATGCGGCGTCCTGTCCTGTCGTCCACGGGGAGGGGTGCGGCGTCCATGATTTTGTATGAGGATGTGGCGTCGAGCATAGAGCCTGGACAACGTTGTCAGATGCGGGGGACACTGTCCACCGCAATTGCCGTGTCCGTGCCCCCACCTCGGAACGGCCCGCCCTTTCTCACGGTTGACGGGGAGATCTGACACTGATGCACACCGACCTCGTGGCAGCGCTCGACATCGGCGGCACCAAGATCGCCGGCGCGCTGGTCGACGACCGCGGCCACATCCTGGTCCGCGCGCAGCGCGCCACGCCCGCCCAGGAGGACGGCGAGACCGTCATGCGGGCCGTCGAGGAGGTGCTCGGTGAACTCACCGTGTCGCCGCTGTGGGGACGCGCCTCGGCCCTCGGTATCGGCAGCGCGGGCCCCGTGGACGCCTCCGCGGGCACTGTGAGTCCGGTCAACGTGCCCGGCTGGCGCGACTATCCGCTGGTCCGGCGGGTCCGTGCGGCGACCGGCGGGCTGCCGGTCGAGCTGATCGGCGACGGCGTGGCGATCACGGCGGCCGAGCACTGGCAGGGCGCCGCGCGCGGGCACGACAACGCGCTGTGCATGGTGGTGTCGACGGGCGTCGGCGGCGGCCTGGTCCTGGGCGGTCGGCTGCACCCGGGGCCGACCGGCAACGCGGGCCACATCGGGCACATCAGCGTGGACATGGACGGCGACCCGTGCGCGTGCGGCTCGCGCGGCTGCGTGGAGCGCATCGCGAGTGGCCCCAACATCGCCCGCCGGGCGTACGAGAACGGCTGGCGGCCCGGGCCGGACGGCGACACGTCCGCCGCCGCCGTGGCGGACGCGGCCCGCGCCGGCGATCCGATCGCGGTGGCCTCCTTCGAGCGGGCCGCGCAGGCGCTGGCCGCCGGGATCGCCGCCACCGCGACCCTCGTCGAGATCGACATCGCGGTGATCGGCGGGGGAGTGGGCAAGGCGGGCGAAGTGCTCCTCACCCCGCTCCGCAAGGCCCTGACCGACTACGCCACCCTGTCCTTCGTCCAGCGTCTGGCGGTCGTGCCGGCCCAGATGGGCACGGACGCGGGCCTGGTGGGGGCGGCCGCGGCGGCGCTCGCCAAGGGCGCGGACAAGGCGACGGTCTGATTCCGCAGGAACGTTCACGCCGGGCGCCGGAGGGTCGGTCGGAACGGTCACACCCCGGGTCGGTCGGAACGTTCACGCCGTGGGCTGGTCGGGCCGGGCGGAACGCTCACGGCGTATGCCGGGCGGGGCGGTCGGCGCGACCGGCCCGCCCGGTGGGGTTCAGCAGCTCAGGCGGGCGTCCGCCCAGTCCGCGTGGTCCGAGTCGAGGCCGTCGCCGCCGTCGGTGACGACGAGCCGGACCACCTGGGCGCCGGTGACGTCCGCGGTGAGCGGCTGGGCCGGCATGGCGTTGGTGAGGACGCCGGTCGAGGCGACCTTGGTGCCGTCCGCCCAGATCTCGAAGGCGACCGTCCCGGCGGCACCCTTCTCGTCGTCGACGCCGACGTCCGCGGTGACCGTCTCGCACGTCCTGCCCGTGTAGTACTCGATGATGCTCTGGGCGTGCACACCGAGCCCCTTGGCGTACACCACGCCGCCGATGGTGATCGGATGTCCGTCGCCCGCGGCGCTCTCCCCGTTGCTGGTGTTGCGCTCCACCGGCCCCCATCCGCTCAGGGCCGACAGCCAGGGAAGGTCGCCGAGTTCGGAGGTCCCTGAGGGCGGCGGCACCACCACGGAGACCGCAACGGTCAGCGCCGTGGCGACGCGGACGCCGGTCGGTGAGCGGTAACTCGCCTTGAGCGTCAGGTCGTACGACCCGGCAGGCGTCCCGGCCGGGGCTGCCACCGTCCAACCGGTGCGCAGCGAACGGTTCGTCGGCAGGAGGGCCGCCGTGGTCGCCGAGGTGGGGCGTACGGACCAGCCGGCGGGGCCGGTCAGGGCGACGGAGACCTGCCGGGCCGGGGTGCGGCCCAGGTCGGTGACCGTGCTCGTCAGCGTGGCCGGGGTGCCGGCCTCGATCAACTGGCCGCCCTCCAGGCCGAGTTCCGCGGCGGGCGGGTGCTTGGCCCACGCGGAGTCGGCGGAGACCCGTACGAGGACCGTGCCGTGCGCCGGGACGGTCGCCGCGATGGTCCCCGCGGTGTTGTAACTCCGGTGCTGCCACAGGTCGCGCAGCGTGTAGGCGTCGGCGGCGGGCAGGCCGACGACCGTGGCGGTCGTGGCGATACGCTGTGCGGTGCCGGAGTCGTTGAACAGGGCCACCGCGCGGCTGCCGTCCCGCATCGGCTTGGCGACGACCCACCGGCCGCCCTCCGAGGAGACGACGGTGCCCTGTTTGCCGAGCGGGTCCTGGTCGACCGCGATGACCTCCTTGTTGCCGAGGATCTCGTAGGTCGCGTCGCTCGCGGTGCGCAGGTCGGAGCCGATGAGGAGCGGCGCGGCCATGATCGACCACAGGGAGAAGTGCGAGCGGTACTCGGTGTCCGTCATGCCGCCGTTGCCGACCTCCAGCATGTCCGGGTCGTTCCAGTGCCCGGGGCCCGCGTGCGCGGCGAGCGGGAGGTTCTGCCTGAGGATCGAGAGCATCGAGCCCCAGTTGTCGCTGATGTCGCCGGTCGTGCGCCACAGATGGCCGACGTCGGACGCCCACTCCCAGGGTTTGTTCTCGCCCCACTCGCAGATGCTGTAGACGATGGGCCGGCCGGTCGCCCGGAGGGCGTCGCGCATGGTCGTGTAACGCGTTTTCGCGTCCACGCCCTGGTTGTTGCAGTTGTCGTACTTGAGATAGTCCACGCCCCAGTCCGCGAACTGCTGGGCGTCGCTGTACTCATGGCCCAGCGCACCGGGGAATCCCGCGCTGTTGCATGTCTTGGTGCCCGCGCTCGTGTAGATGCCGAACTTCAGTCCCTTGGAGTGGACGTAGTCGGCGACCGCCTTGATCCCGTTGGGGAAGCGGACGGGGTCCGGTACGAGTTTGCCGTCCGCGTTTCTCTCGGGCAGGGCCCAGCAGTCGTCGAGGTTGACGTACTGGTACCCGGCGTCCTTGAGGCCCTTGTCCACGAAGATGTCCGCGATCGACTTGACCATCGCCTCGTTGAACTCGGCACGGCAGTGCGTGGAGTTCCAGTTGTTGAAGCCCATGGGCGGGGTGAGGGCGAGACCGTCGTCCAGGGCGGGCGCGGCGGCTCGCGCCGACGGTGCGGCGAGTCCCGCCGCGGCGAGCAGCGCGGCGGCGAGTGCTCCGACCACTCGGCCACGGGTTGTGCGGGTGTGAAGGTGACGCATCGTTACGTTCCTCCGTACCAGCGAAAGATGGGATGACTACATGTACGCGTCGAGGCGGGATCCCGGTAGACCGCCTGTCGCGCGGTCCTGATGAAGTTCGTGATCCGCGGGGGACTCGGGCAGGTGGGCACGGTCCGGTCGACGGCAGCGACGTGGTCATCAATCTGGCCGGGCGCAGCGTCAGTTGCCGCTACACCGCGGCCAACCTGAAGGCCATGATGGACTCGCGGGTCGACTCCGCCAGGGTCGTCGGAGAGGCGATCGCGGGGGGCCGTACGGCCGCCACGCGTCTGGCTGCAGATGAGTACGGCCACCGTCTACGCCCATCGCTTCGACGCGCCCCACCCAGGACGCAGCCGACACCCCGCACACCCGGAAGGTCGCCCTCCGGTCGGCCATGGTCATGAGTCCGGACCGCGGCGGGGTCTTCGACGTGCTGCGGAACATGGTGCGGCTCGGGCTGGGCGGCCCCGTGGCGGGCGGGGCGCAGTACGTCTCCTGGATCCACGAGCACGACTTCGTCCGCGCGGTCGAGTTCCTGGTCGACCGCGACGACCTCGCCGGGCCGGTGAACCTCGCCGCCCCCGGGCCGCTGCCGCACCGCGCGTTCATGCGGGACCTGCGGGCCGCCCAAGGCATGCCCGTCGGGCTGCCCGCCACCCGGTGGATGGCCGAGACCGGGGCGTTCGTGCTGCGCTCGGACACCGAACTGCTGCTGAAGAGCCGCCGGGTGGTGCCGGGGCGCCTGCTGGAGGCCGGGTTCGAGTTCGAGCACCCGCAGTGGTCCGACGCCGCCCGTGACCTCGTACGACGCGCCCGCGCCGGAGCCGGCCGGGTGCCCGCGCGGGCGGGCGCGTGACCCGCGTGCCGTTTCGCAGTTGAACGGGGCATGAAGAAGCGCACCATGGCTGCCATCGCCTCCCTGGCCACCGGTTTCGTCGTCGCCGCCATCACCCCGTCCCACGCGGTCGGCGACAACCTCACCGACCTCGACGTCGACAAGACCCTCAGCACCCTCGACCACACGATCGCCAGCGACAGCCTGGCCGTCGACGAGAACGCCCTCGGCCAGAACAACTGACGGCCACCGCACCCCGGTGCCGGCGCCCCTTTCCGCGAGGGGCGCCGGCACCGTCGTACGAGGGCCCTCAACTGGGGCTGGTTTCCGTGCCGGGGTGGAGCGGGCAAGCCTCAGGGGGCCAACAGAAGAGGGGGAACCGTGACCGTCGTTTGGATCAACGGCGCGTTCGGTGCGGGGAAGACCGCCACCGCACGGGAACTGATCGAACTGATCCCGAACAGCACGCTCTTCGACCCCGAGGTCGTCGGCGGAGCGCTCACGCACCTGCTCCCGCCCAAGCGCCTCGCCGAGGTCGGCGACTTCCAGGACCTGCCGATCTGGCGCCGGCTCGTGATCGACACGGCGGCCGCCCTGCTCACCGAACTCGGCGGGACCCTCGTGGTCCCCATGACCCTGCTGCGCCAGGAGTACCGCGACGAGATCTTCGGCGGCCTCGCCGCCCGCCGCATCACCGTCCAGCACCTCCTCCTCGCCCCGGCGGAAACGATCCTGCGCGAGCGAATAGCCGGGCGGGAGATCCCGCCTGACCTCCCCGACGGCGAGATACGGGTACGGCAGTGGTCGTACGACCACATCGAGCCGTACCGCACCGCCCTCGCCTCCTGGCTCACCGCCGACGCCCATCTCGTCGACACCAGCGCCCTCACCCCGTACGAGACGGCCGTCCAGATCGCCGAGGCCGTCGGCTCCGGTGCCGTCCCCGTCTGCGACATCGTGCAGACGCCCGAACCGACCGCCGAGACCGTCGCCGCCGGCGTCCTCCTCTTCGACGAGCAGGACCGCGTGCTGCTCGTCGACCCCACCTACAAGCCCGGCTGGGAGTTCCCCGGCGGCGTCGTCGAACCCGGCGAGGCGCCCGCGCGCGCGGGCATGCGCGAGGTCGCCGAGGAGACCGGGATCGAGCTGGACGACGTACCACGCCTGCTCGTCGTCGACTGGGAACAGCCCGCGCCTCCCGGATACGGCGGTCTGCGCCTCCTCTTCGACGGCGGCCGGCTCGACGCCGCCGAGGCCGCTCAACTCCTGCTGCCCGGGCCCGAACTGCGCGAATGGCGCTTCGTCAGCGAAGAAGAGGCCGCCGACCTGCTGCCCCCCGTCCGCTACGAGCGGCTGCGCTGGGCACTGCGGGCCCGCGAACGCGGCGCCGCGCTCTACCTGGAGGCCGGAATTCCGGTGGGCTAGGCGCTCGCGAGTCGCAGCTCTTCCGTCGGATACGGCGTCGTCCTGCTCACCTGCTGGAACCGGCGGTTGAAGTCGCCCATCAAAGACGCCACGCGCGCGTGCCGGACGAGGATGCTCGCCGCGGCCCGGGGGATGCCCCTGGGCCGCATGCCCTCGGCGCAGGCCTCGATGAACGCCCGGCGATCGTCCGGGTCATAGCCGTACAGCGCGACGGTGAGCCAGTTCACCAGGTAACTGGCCGTGTAGGCGCGGTCGTAGTGGCGGTGTCTCGTGAAGAAGTCCCGCTCGTGCGAAGCGAGTTGGAAGCGGGCCGAGAGCGAGAGGCCGTAGTCGGTCAGATAGAGCTGCCGGCCGTCGGTGAGGATGTTCTTGAAGTGGGCGTCGAAATGCAGGAGTTCGCGCGCGTGCAGGAAGTCGGTGACCGCCCGCAGACCCCGCTCCACCAGGGAACAGGCGCGGTCGGCCTGGCTGGTGCGCAACTGGGCGTCGAACCAGTCGTGCAGGGTGTACGGCACGTGCTCCAGGAACAGTGTCAGGCTCGCGGACGCCGTCCGCAGCTCTTCGATGCGCTCGCGCACGCCCGGCCCCCAGTACGCCACCGTCCGCTCCACGTCGGCGAGTTCGGCCGGGAGCGGCTGGGGCGTGTCGGGCAGCACCCGCCAGTGATGCAGGAGCGGGAAACCCGTGAACTTGCCGGACAGGACCCAGTCGGTCGTCATCGTGTGGACGGACAGCTCACGCCAGGCGCTGAAACCCGGACTGCCGAAACCGTAGTGGCAGTAGAGGGGCACGTCGTGGACGTTTGCCGTGGACCGGACGTGAAACGGGTGCCGCTCCATGTCGGTGAGCGGCACCCGCTTCACGAACACCGGTCTGCCCGCCACCTCGACGACCGTGGTCCGGCCGCCTGTCCCGGTGCCCAGCGGCCGCCCCGACGCCACCAGACCGGCGAGGTCGTGGTCGTCGAGGCGGGCCAGAGATATTCCGATGTCGGAGTGTGCCGTCAGGCGGTTCACATCGCCGCGTAGTTCCGCAGGAACAGGGCCTCCGCCACCGACAGCCGCTCCAACTCCTCAGGGGAGACGCTCTCGTTGACCGCGTGGATCTGCGCCTCCGGCTCGCTCAGGCCGATCAGGAGGATCTCCGCGCTCGGGTAGAGGGCGGCGAGCGTGTTGCAGAGCGGGATGGAGCCGCCCTGGCCCGCGTACTGCATCTCCTGGCCCGGGTAGGCCACCGACATGGCCTCGGCCATCGCCGTGTACGCCGGGCTGGTCGGGTCGGCGCTGAAGGGCTGGCCCTGGCCGACCTGCTCGGTGCGCACCCGGGCGCCCCACGGGGTGCGCGTCTCCAGGTGGGCCTGGAGCAGCTTCGTCGCCTCGGCGGCGTCCACGCCCGGCGGCACCCGCAGGCTCACCAGCGCACGGGCTCCCGCCTGCACGGACGGGGTGGCGCCGACGACCGGCGGGCAGTCGATGCCGAGGACCGTCACGGCCGGACGCGCCCAGATACGGTCGGCGACCGTGCCGGAACCGATCAGCTCCACACCGTCCAGCACCTTGGCGTCCTGCCGGAACTGCTCGTCGTCGTACTGCAGCCCGTCCCACGCCGTCCCGGGGGCGAGCCCGTCGACCGTCGTCGAACCGTCCTCCGCGCGCAGCGAGTCCAGTACGCGGATCAGCGCGGCCAGCGCGTCGGGCGCCGCGCCGCCGAACTGGCCGGAGTGCAGGTTGCCCGCGAGGGTGTCGACCTGGACGCGGACCAGGGTCATGCCGCGCAGGGTCGTCGTCACGGTCGGCAGACCGACGCGGAAGTTGCCCGCGTCGCCGATCACGATGGTGTCGGCCTCCAGCAGGTCCGGGTGTTCCTCGGCGTACCGCTCCAGACCGCCCGTGCCCATCTCCTCCGAGCCCTCGGCGATCACCTTGACGTGCACCGGCACACCGCCGTTCGCCTTCAGCGCGCGCAGGGCCAGCAGGTGCATGATCACGCCGCCCTTGCAGTCGGCGGCCCCGCGCCCGTACCAGCGGCCGTCGCGCTCGGTCAGCTCGAACGGCGGAGTCGTCCACGCCGACTCGTCCAGCGGCGGCTGCACGTCGTAGTGCGCGTACAGCAGGACGGTCTTCGCGCCCTCGGGGCCGGGCAGGTAGCCGTACACCGACTGGGTGCCGTCCGGGGTGTCGAGCAGCGCCACGTCCTGGAAACCCTCGGCGGTCAGCGCGTCCGCCACCCAGCGGGCGGCGCCCTCGCTCTCGCTCTTCGGGAACTGGTCGAAGTCCGCCACCGACTTGAACGCCACCAGTTCGGTGAGCTCCGCCTTCGCCCGGGGCATCAGTGAGGCGACGGTCTCGGCGACCGGATTCGACGACATGGGCACGCTCCTTGTAGGTGCGACGTTGTACGTGTGGGTACGGAGATCCTCCCACAGTGGCCTGCGGCGATGGCGGTCGTAGGATGCACAAGGCAGCAGCGGCAAGCGGCTTGATCGGAGCAGTAGACCATCGTGACCAGCGAGAACTCTTCGGCGGACGACGCGCGGCAGGTGTGGGACGTCGTCGTGGTGGGCGCGGGACCCGCGGGGGCCTCGGCCGCCTATGCGGCGGCTGTCGCCGGGCGGCGTGTGCTGTTGCTGGAGAAGGCGGAGCTGCCCCGCTACAAGACGTGCGGCGGCGGCATCATCGGACCCTCCCGTGACTCCCTGCCGCCGGGCTTCGAGCTGCCCTTCCGGGATCGGGTGCATGCGGTGACGTTCTCGCACAACGGCCGCTTCACCCGCACCCGCCGCTCCAAGCAGATGCTGTTCGGGCTGATCAACCGGCCCGAGTTCGACCATCAGCTCGTCGAGCACGCGCAGAAGGCGGGCGCCGAGCTGCGTACGGGCGTCACCGTCCAGCGGGTCGAGCAGCACGGCTCGGCGGTGCCCGACCGGCGCACGGTCGCGGTCGTCCTCCAGGGCGGTGAGACGCTGCTGGCGCACGCGGTGGTCGGCGCGGACGGCAGCGCCAGCCGCATAGGAGCACATGTCGGGGTGAAGCTCGACCAGGTCGACCTCGGGCTCGAGGCCGAGATCCCGGTGCCGGAGACCGTCGCGGAGGACTGGCAGGGGCGGGTGCTCATCGACTGGGGGCCGATGCCGGGCAGTTACGGCTGGGTGTTCCCCAAGGGCGACACGCTGACGGTCGGCGTCATCTCCGCACGCGGTGAAGGCGCCGCCACCAAGCGGTACTTGGAGGACTTCATCGCCCGGCTCGGGCTCGCCGGCTTCGAACCGAGCATCTCCTCCGGGCACTTGACCCGCTGCCGTGCCGACGACTCCCCGCTGTCGCGTGGGCGGGTGCTCGTCTGCGGCGACGCGGCGGGGCTCCTTGAGCCGTGGACCCGCGAGGGGATCTCGTTCGCGTTGCGGTCTGGGCGGCTCGCGGGGGAGTGGGCGGTGCGGATCGCCGAGGCCCATGACGCCGTGGACACCCGGCGCCAGGCCCTGAACTACGCCTTCGCGATCAAGGCGGGGCTGGGCGTGGAGATGAGCGTCGGCAAGCGGCTGCTGCTGGCGTTCGAGCGCCGGCCGGGGCTGTTCCATGCGGCGCTGACGGGGTTCCGCCCGGCTTGGCGGGCGTTCATGGAGATCACCCGCGGGTCGACGTCGTTGGGGGAGATCGTGCGGGGGCGTCCTATGGCACAGCGGGCGTTGGCGGCGTTGGACCGGCGGGTGGGGCTTGCGGGCGCTGCTGAGCCTGCTCCGGCTGCTCCGGCGGACGGTGGGGCGGGCTCCTGACGTACGGGGGCCGTCGGTGGAGTGGGGTGCTGGCCGGTGAGGCGGGCGTCTGCCGGTGACGCGTGGCGTCGGTGGTGAGTAGGACGTCAGCGGCCCTGTGGGGCGTCAGCGGTGAAGCGGCACGTCGGCCTGTCCTGCGTGCCGGCTGGCTTTGGCGGGTGGCGTCAGCCTCTGGAGGCGGCGTCGGTCGCGGAACGTGACGCCGGGGCGTGGGGTGAGCGGCGTCAGCCTGTGGTGGGCGGCGTCGGTGGCTGAGTGTGGCGTCGGTCGTGGGGCGCGGCGTCGGCCTGTGGGGGTGTCGGCGGCGGCTGAGTGCGGCGTCGGCCGTGGTGTGTGGCGTCAGCTTGTGGGGGCGTCGGCGGCTGAGCACGGCGTCGGTCGTGGGGCGCGGCGTCAGCTCGCGAACGTGATGCGGAAGACCGGGTGGTCCGGGGCGATGCGGCGCAGGTCGGTGTCGGGGGAGTCGGGGCCGACGCCGTTGAAGAAGACGCCGACCTCTGCCTTCCAGCGCTTGAGGTAGGCGCGCAGCAGCGGGACCTTGTCGTCGTCGGCGACCTCCGTCGCGGTGAACGCGTCCACCTTCTTGCCCAGGTGCAGCTCGCCGCCGCCGGCCGCCCGCATGTTGTGCGTCCACTGGACGTGACCGCGCGGGGCGACGAGGTACTGCTGTCCGTCGACGGTCAGCAGGTTCACGGGGGTGGTCCGCCACTCGCCGCTCTTGCGACCGCGCACGGCGAGGACCCTGGAGCCCCAGACGCTGAGGCCGCGGCGGGTCAGCCAGGCCACGACGCGGTTGAAGACGTTCACGGTGAACCAGCCGGGCTTCTTGACGTGCGTGGACGCGGACATGGGGTCCCCCAGGGGTTTGTGTGGAGCACTGCTCTCTTTTGCGAGCGGTGCTCTCGCTTGGTCTTCAGTCTGCACCGGATCGGTGCTCCAAAGCAAGAGCAGTGCTCTCTTTTTGTATCGGCGCTCTCGTTTGTGTGCACTGCTCTCGTTTCATGGGAGACTGGCCCTCATGAGCCCCGCAGACGACAGCACCCCCCGCGGCGCCCGAGCGCGCGCCCGTATCGAAGTCACCGCGGCCATCAAGGACGAGGCGCGCAGACAGCTCGCGGTCGACGGCGCCGCCAAGCTCTCGCTGCGGGCCGTGGCGCGTGAACTCGGCATGGTCTCCTCCGCGCTCTACCGCTACTTCCCCAGCCGTGACGACCTGCTCACCGCACTCATCATCGACGCCTACAACTCCCTCGGCGAGAGCGCGGAGGCGGCGCACCGGAAGACGGCCGGCGCCGCGCCCGCACAGCGCTGGGTGGCGGTCTGTGAGGCGGTGCGCGGCTGGGCGCTGGGGAATCCGCACGAGTACGCGCTGATCTACGGTTCCCCGGTCCCCGGGTACAGCGCCCCCGAGGCGACCGTCCCGGCCGCCTCCCGCGTCGGGCTCCTCCTCATCGGCATCACGCGTGAGGCGTACCAGGGCCGCGGCCTCGCCAAGCCCAGGCTGCCCGCCGAACTGCGCCCCGAGGCCGAGCGCATGACCGCCGACCTTGCTCCCGACCTCCCACCGGAGACGGTCACCACGCTCGTGGCGGCCTGGGCCCAGCTGTACGGGCTGATCGGGTTCGAGCTCTTCGGACAGTTCAAACGGGTGGTGGAGGACCGGGCGACGTTCTTCCGGCACGCGGTCGGTCAACTCGCCCATGGGGTGGGCCTGGTGCACGGCGAGTAGGGACGCCCGGTGGCCCTGCCGTTCATGCAGCTGCCCAACCCTCCGCGTTGGAGCCGGTCTCATAGCTGTAGCGCGTCTCGCGCTGCCATTCCTCGCCCGTGAGGTGCAGGTATGCCCGGTCCGGCACGTAGAGCAGGCTCTCGGCCCAGACGAGACCGGCGGCGTAGGGGGCGAAGTTCGACGGGTCGTGGAGGACGGCCTCGTGGGCGGCGCGACCAGCGGCCACGACCGCGGCGCGGGTGTAGAGGAAGGGGTCGCCCGACAGGTCGCCGCAGTACTCCTCGCGGTCCAGTCGGTAAAGAGCCCACGACAGTTGCTCGGCGAAGCCGGTGACCACGGTGATCGGGCCGTCGGACAGGCGGGCCGTCAGGGTGGCGGCCAGTTGCTCGGCGTCGGGGTCAGGGGTCTGCGGGGTGCACTCCGCGATGAGTTCCCAGAAGGTGTTCTCGTTCATGGGCCAGAGCATGGCGGACGGCAGTGACAGTCGTGGGCCGGCACCTCAGGCCACCGGAACCGGGGGTGACGGCAGCAGTTCCGCGTCCTGGCGCAGGACTCGGGTGTGCAGGGAGCGCAGTGCCGGTCCCGGGTCCGCGCCCAGCGCTGTCGCCAGGCGTCGGCGTGCGGCCTCGTACGTGGTGAGGGCGTCGGTCGGGCGGCCGAGCCGGCACAGGGCGAGCATGAGGAGTTCGACGAGGCGCTCGCGGAGGGGGTGGGCGGCGACGAGCCGGACGAGTTCGTGGACGTGCTCGAAGGAGCGGCCGAGGGTGATCTCGCCCTCCAGGCGCGCTTCGAGGACCGTGAGCCGTTTCTCCGCCCAGCGCAGGCGTTCCGCCGCGAGGTAGGGCGCCCGCAGGCCCTCCGCGAAGTCGCCGCGCCACAACTCCTCGGCCTCCGAGGCCAGTTCGACGGCGCGGCGCACGTCACCGGCGTCCCGCGCCGTGAGCGCCGCGTCCACCAGTTGCCGGCGCTCCGCCAGGTCGTCGACGGCGGCGCCGGTCAGCCGGTAACCGGCGCCCGTCCACGACAGCTCCACCCCGTCCCCGAGGGCGCGGCGCAGCCCGGAGACGTACTTCTGCACCAGGTTGCGGACATGAGCCGGCGGTGCGTCGCCCCACACGGCCTCGACCAGACCCTCGTACGACAGCGTCCGCCCGTCCTGGAGGAGGAGCACGGCGAGGATCGCGCGCTGCTTCGGCGGGCCGAGCGGGACGTCGGCGCCGTCGCGCAACGCGCGCAGCGGGCCCAGCAGTTCGAAGCGCAGCGTCCCGTTTTCCGTCCCCTCACCCATGCGTCGAGCCTAACCCGGGCGCTGGCCCGGCAGGCCGACCAAGGCCTTCCAGCGGATCTTCCAGTGGGTCTTCCAGCGGTCCGGTGGACGGTGGGCGGGTCAACGCCCCCTCCGGAAAGGCCCCTTCATGCTCACCCGGCTCGGCCGTCTTGCCGTGCGGCGCAGTGGTGCCGTGCTGCTCGGCGCGCTCCTCGTCCTGCTCGGCCTCGCTGCCTACGGTGCCGGCGCGCAGCAGGATCTCGACCTCTCCCGCTGGAGCGCGCCCGGCACGGAGTCGGTGCGGGCGGCGGACCGGCTGCGCGCCGACTTCCGTACCGGCAACCCCAACCTCGCCCTCCTCGTGACGGCCCGCGACGGCGACGTGGACAGCCCGCGCACCGGGCGGGCCGCTCGTGAACTCGTCGCCGAGGTCGAGGAGTTGCCTGGCGTCACGGACGTCAGCTCCTACTGGGACGCCCGCAGTCCCGCCCTGCGCGGCGAGGACGGCCGCCGTGCCCTGATCCTCGCTCACCTGGCGGGCAGCGCCACCGATACACGCGAACAACTCGCCGCCCTCTCACCTGAGTTGACCCGCACCACTGCTGAACTCGACGTCCGCGTCGGGGGACAGGAGGAGATCTCCCGGCAGGTCGGCGAAGAGGCCCGCGCCGACTTCCTGCGCGCGGAGGCGTTCGCCCTGCCCCTCGTCCTGCTCCTGCTCATCCTGGTGTACCGGCGCACGGTGGCCGCCCTGCTCACGGTGGCCGTCGGTCTCCTCTCCGTCCTCGGCACGCTCGCGGGCCTGCGGCTGCTGGCGCAGTTCACCTCCGTGTCGACGTTCGCCGCGAACCTGGCGCTGGTCCTCGGCCTCGGACTCGGCGTCGACTACAGCCTGTTCGTCATCAACCGCTACCGCGAGGAGCGTGCCGCGGGGCGCGCGCAGCGGGACGCGGTCCTCGCGACGACCGTCACGGCCGGGCGCACGGTCGTCTTCAGCGGGGTCACCGTCGCGGTGTCGCTGTGCGCGCTGCTGGTGTTCCCGTTCTTCTTCCTGAGTTCGTTCGCGTACGCGGGCGTCCTCGTCGTCCTCACCGCGGTCGCCGGCGCCGTCCTCGTCCTGCCGGCCGGGCTCGCCCGCTGGGGGCACCGCGTGGAACGCCCCGCGGCCCCCGCCTCCGGCTTCTGGCACCGCGCCGCCCTCGCGGCCCTGCGCCGCCCGGTCCTCGCCGGCGCCGGGGTCCTGGCGGTCCTCCTCGTCGCCGCCGCGCCCGTGCTCGGCCTGCGCTTCGGCCTGCCGGACGAACGCACCCTGCCCGCCGGCACCTCCTCGCGCACCACGTCCGAGATCGTCCACCGCGAGTTCGCCGGCGAACCCACGGACACCATCCAGGTGGTCCTCACCGAACGCACCGCACCCGCCGACACGCGCGCGTACGCCGCCCGGCTCTCCCGCGTCCCGGGCGTCTTCCAGGTCGACGCGCCCGAGGGCGCCTACCGGGACGGCCGACGCACCGGCGCTCCGGGCCAGGACCGGCTCACGGCCGCCGACGGACGCGCGCGCCTGGCCGTCGTACCGACACAGCAGGCCATGTACGGGGACGTGCCCGCGTTCGTCGAACGGGTCCGGGACACCGAAGCTCCAGCCCCCGCACTCGTCGGCGGCTACCCGGGCGAGACCACCGACTTCCGCGCCACGCTCCTCGACCGGCTGCCGTTCGCGGTGGGCATCGTGCTGGTGGCGACGTACGTGATCCTCTTCCTGATGACCGGCAGCGTGCTGCTGCCGCTGAAGGCGACCGTGCTGAACCTGCTGAGCCTGTCGGTGATGTTCGGCTGCCTGGTGTGGGTCTTCCAGGACGGGCACCTGTCCGGGCTCCTCGGTTTCACCCCGACCGGCTCGATCGAGCCGAGCATCCCGGTGCTGATGTTCTGTGTGGCGTACGGGCTGTCGATGGACTACGAGGTGTTCCTGCTGGCCCGCATCAAGGAGGAGCACGAGCGGACCGGCGACACCGTGCGCGCGGTGGGCGAGGGCATCCGGCGCAGCGCGCCGCTGATCACCGCCGCGGCAGGAATCCTCGCGCTGTCCTTCCTGTCGTACGCCACCGGCGGCGTCGTCTTCCTGAAGGAACTCGGCGTCGGCACGGCCCTCACCGTCCTCGTCGACGCCACCCTCATCCGGGTGGTGCTGCTGCCGGTGACGATGCGGCTCGCCGGGCGCGCGAACTGGTGGGCACCGAGGTGGCTGCGCGGGCTGCGGATCAGGGAGCGCGCGGCCGGGGACGGCGACGTACTTCGGGGGGAGTACGTGTGATCACCTCGCCCGGCTGACGCCCCGCGCGCGTGGTGGCGTCTAGCGTGGCGGACATGGACGAGCAGCGCGTACGCGGCGGCGGCCTGCCCCAGTGGTGGCGGCACGGGCCGCCCTGGTGGAACCGCTGGGGCGAGGAGGGCACCACCTCCCGGTGGCCCTGGCCCTCCACCCTGCTGATCACGGCCTTCGTGCTCGGCGGGTCACGCTTCGCGGCCGAGCAGCAGGTGCCCGAGCGGGCCTCGCTCGACACCTTCGCGCGCGTGCTGCTCGTGGTGGCGGCCGGGCTGCTGCTGTGGCGGCACCGGTACCCGGTGGTCGTCGTTTTCGGCACGGCGGCCGCGACCATGCTCTATCTCGGTGCCGGATACCCGTACGGACCCGTCTTCCTGGCCGTCGCGGTGGCCTGCTTCAGCGCCATCGTCGCCGGACACCGTACGGCCGCCTGGACCGCGCTCGGCGGGCTTTGGGCCGGGCATGTGCTGGTGGCTCACTGGCTCTACCAGTGGCTGCCGCCGTCCGGGGACCAGGCCGCTTCCTGGGGGTCGGAGGGTGTGGTCGCGGCCTGGGCCGTCGCGATCGTGGCGGTGGCGGAGCTGGCCCGGACCCGGCGGGAGCAGTGGGTGCGGGAGCGGGCCGAACGGGCGCAGGCCGCGCGGCGGCGGGCCGACGAGGAGCGGCTGCGGATCGCGCGCGAACTGCACGACGTCCTCGCCCACAGCATCTCCGTGATCAACGTGCAGGCCGGTGTCGGTCTCGCCCTCCTCGACAGCGACCCCGAGCAGGCCCGCACGGCGCTCACCACGATCAAGGCCGCCAGCAAGGAGGCCCTCGGCGAGGTCCGCCAGGTCCTCGACACCCTGCGCACGCCCGGAGACGCGCCCCGCGCGCCCGCCCCCGGCCTCGACCGCCTCCCCGAGCTGGTGGAGCAGGCCGCGAGCGCGGGCCTGACCGTGACGGTCGAGGGGACGGCACCCAAGCTGCCGCCCGGCACGGACCTCGCCGCGTTCCGCATCGTCCAGGAGGCCCTCACCAATGTCGTACGGCACTCGGGATCGCGGCACGCACGCGTGCACGTCGATTCCGGCGACGGTACGACGCTACGGCTGCGTATCGACGACGACGGTCCCGCGACCGGCGCCGACGCGGGCGGCAGCGGCAACGGGCTGGCCGGAATGCGGGAGCGGGCCGCCGCGCTGGGTGGCACGATCGAGGCGGGACCGCGGCCCGACGGGGGCTTCCGGGTGCTCGCCGTACTGCCGTTGACGACCAAGGCCAAGGAGGACGACCGGTGATCCGCGTACTGCTCGCCGACGACCAGTCACTCGTACGGGCCGGATTCCGCGCGCTGCTCGACGCGCAGCCGGACATCGAGGTGGCCGGGGAGGCGTCGGACGGCGAGGAGGCGCTGCGGATGGTCCGTGAACTCCGCCCCGACGTCGTCCTGATGGACATCCGCATGCCGGTGCTCGACGGCCTCGCGGCGACCCGCGCGATCACCGGCGACGGTGACCTGCCGGACGTGAAGGTGGTCATGCTGACGACCTTCGAGCTCGACGAGTACGTCTTCGAGGCGATCCGTTCGGGTGCCTCCGGCTTCCTGGTCAAGGACACGGAGCCGGAGGAACTCCTGCGCGCCGTACGGGCGGTGGTCGAGGGCGACGCGCTGCTGTCGCCGGGGGTGACGCGGCGGCTGATCGCCGAGTTCGCGGCCCGCTCCAAGGAACCCGCGGCCGAGGGCGCCCTGGCGGGGCTCACGGAGCGGGAGCGGGAGGTGATGGCCCTGGTCGGCATCGGGCTGTCCAACGAGGAGATCGCCCGGCGTCTGGTGGTCAGCCCGCTCACCGCGAAGACCCACGTCAGCCGGACGATGGTGAAGCTGGGGGCCCGCGACCGGGCCCAACTCGTGGTGCTGGCCTACGAGTCGGGGTTGGTGCGACCGGGCTGGCTGGGCTGAGCGTCGTCCTGACGGAACCGGACCAGCACGCTGATGACCCGGGCCACGAACAACACGGGGGCGATCCCGAGCCCGACGCAGCTCGAAGAGCAACGGCGGTTTCGCCCAGGAGTGCGCCCGGCGGAGCAAGCAGGCTCCGCCGGGCGCACTCCGAAAAGGCGGCCAGCACTCAGAAAGGGCATGGCCAGCGTGTCGAAAACGTACGGCTAGTCGCGTACGGCGACGCGGTCCGGCTCCTCCTGGGACGTGGACTTGGCGACCACCACGGACGGCTGGCGCGGGCGTCGGACGCGTAGGCCCGTGAGGGAGATCAGCAGGCCCGCGACCGCGATGCCGGTGACCACGACCAGGCCGGGCAGATAGCCGTCGAGGATCTCCTGCCTCGACGCGGCCGGGTCCTGCGGGGCGTTGGCCGTCAGCACCGCCGTCACCACGGCCAGGAACAGCGCGCCGCCCACCTGCACCGAGGTGTTGAGCAGCCCCGACACCATGCCCTGCTCGTGTTCGTCGACGCCGTTCGTGGCCTGGACGTTGAGGGACGGGAAGGTCAGTGCGAAGGCCGCGCCGACGAGCAGCATGGTCGGCAGGATCACGGACGCGTAGACCGGGTCGAGGTCGATGCGCAGGAACAGCAGATAGCCGACGACCATCAGTGCGAAGCCGAGCACGATCAGCCGCGGGGTGCCGAAGCGGTCGATGACGGTGCCCACCTTCGTCGCGGAGAGCGCCACGAGCGCGCCCGCCGGCAGGAAGGCCAGGGCGGTGTGCAGTGCCGACCAGCCGAGCAGTTGCTGCATGTACAGCGTGACCAGGAACTGGAAGCCGATGTAGCTGCCGAGGAACGTCAACGCACCCAGCTGGGCCCGGACTTGGGGACCGGAGCGCAGGACGCCGAGCCGGATGAGCGGGCTCGGGCTGCGCCGTTCCACGGCCACGAAGGCGGTGAGGAGGGCGGCAACTGCCAGGAAGGAAAGGATGGTTCGGGCGGAGCCCCAGCCGACTTCGGCGGCCTGGACGACGGTGAACACCAGCAGCAGCATCGAGGCGGTGCCGAGAACGGCGCCCGGGATGTCGTAGCCACCGCTGTTCTTCTCGCGCTCGGTGCGCGGCAGCAGCTTCAGGCCGACGACGAGGGCGACGAGCGCGACGGGGGCGGGCAGCAGCATCGTGTACCGCCAACTGGCCTCCGTCAGCAGGCCGGAGAAGACCAGGCCCATCGAGTATCCGGTGGCGCCGCAGGTGGTGTAGATGGACAGGGCGCGGTTGCGCAGCGGGCCCTCGGCGAAGGTCGTGGTGATGATGGACAGGCCGGCGGGCGCGGTGAACGCGGCGCTCAGGCCCTTGACGAACCGGCTGGCGATCAGCAGCGGTCCGGAGTCGACGAGCCCGCCGAGCAGCGAGGCGATCGCGAAGACGGCGAGGGCGACCAGGAAGACCTGGCGGCGGCCCAGCAGGTCGGCGGCGCGTCCGCCGAGGAGCAGCAGACCGCCGTAGCCCAGGATGTAGCCGCTGACGATCCATTGCAGGGTCGAGGTGGACAGGCCGAGGTCGGCACCGATGGACGGCAGGGCGACGCCGACCATCGACACGTCCAGTGCGTCCAGGAACATCGCGGCGCAGAGCACCAGCAGGGTGCCCCACAGCCGGGGGGTCCAGCGTCCTTCGGACGCGGGGGTGGTGAGCGGAGAGGTCATGCCGAAGACACTACATGCGCATGCATCGAATGCAAGCGCATTTAATTACGGTGCAATAATTCTCGTTCTCTGCTACGGTGCGCCCATGGCGGCGAAGAAGGCCGAGCAGGCACTCGTGGAACAGTGGCGGGACATCCTGGCGCTGCATGCGCGCACCCAATGCGAACTCGACCGCGCGCTCCACCAACACGGCCTGTGCGCCAGCGACTTCGAGGTCCTCGACGTGCTCGCCGACGGGCGTGCGAAGGGCGACGCCTGCTTCTACCGCGTCCAGGAGATCTCCGACCGCATCCATCTCAGCCAGAGCGCGCTGTCCCGGCTGATCGCCCGCCTGGAGAAGGACGGGCTCGTCGAGCGCGGCATGTGTCCCGAGGACCGGCGCGGCGTCCGGGTGGGCCTCACGGACAAGGGGCGCACGCTGCACGGCGAGGTACTGCCCGTGCAGCGTGCGGTGTTGACCCGGATGCTGAACTCAGGCTGAGCCGGGGCGACTTCGCATCACACGGCCGAGTTCGACCGCCACAGCTCGGCGAGCGCCCGGTCGCCGGTCACGCTCGGGAACGGCACGCGGTTCCACAGCGACAGGTACAACTGGGCCGCGGGCCCGCTGATTTCACACTCCGCGTCCCCCGTCTCGCCCCGCTCGGCAGCGGGCGGCTCCTGCGTCAGGCGTACGGTCCACACGGCGTCGTCCGCGTCCGTCGCCCGCACCCGCAGCACGCGCGGCTCCTCGCTGCGCACCCGGCTCTTGGGGCGGGCGTGGAAGCCGCGCAGCAGTTCGTCGACGCCGTCGGCGGCGAACCGCGGGTCCAGGTCGCTCGGGGTGCCACCGCGGGCGGCCTCCGCGTCGAACCGGTGCACGCTCGCCTCGTGCGCCTGCCTGCGGGCCCAGAACGCGAGGGGCGACGGGGCGGGCAGGAAGTGCCAGCACTCCAGGTCGGGGGCGGCGGAGGTGAGGGTGCGGACGAGGTTCGCGTGGCCCTCCCGGAACCAGGCCACAAGCTCGGCGCCGTCGAGGACGGGCGGGTCGTCGAAGGGGCGGCGGGACGGGTGCCCCTCGGCGACGTAGCCGGTGGCCCAGCGGTGCACCGCGCCGGTGTGCCGTACCAGGTCCCGCACCTGCCACTCCGGGCAGGTGGGCACCTTGGCGTCGGTGCCGGCCCGCTCCGCGGCGTCGGCGAGCAGGCGGCCCTCCCGGTCGAGGATCCGGATGAACTCGGCAGTGTCCAAAGGGGCGTCCAGGGGTGTGTCCGAGGAGGTGTCCATGGAGGTGTCCATGGGGTGAGTCTGACGTATCGAGTGCGCTCGAAAGGCGGGGGTTCGAGAAGCGGGCGCGGTGATCGTCGGCGGATCGGCGGACGTGGCCGATCACCTGCTCAGCGTTGCGTCGCGCGGTGCGTGAGGAGGGCGATGACGGCTGCCGTCGCGGCCAGCGCGGCGACGCTGGTGAGGGCGAGAGGCAGGGAGAACCAGTCGGCCATGAAACCGATGGCGGGAGGCCCGAGGAGCATGCCGCCGTAGCCGAGGGTGGAGGCGATCGCCACCCCGTCGGGCCCGGCGAGTGTGCCGGCGCGTTCGATGGCGACCGGGAAGAGGTTGGCCAGTCCGAGCCCGGTGATCACGAAGCCGAGGAGCACGATCCACAGGGCCGGGGCGAGGGCGCCGAGCAGCATGCCGATCGCGGCGGTGGTTCCGCCCGCCACGAGGGTGCGGGTCTGTCCGAGGCGTTCCAGCAGGCGGGTGCCGGTGAGGCGGCCGATGGTCATGGCGAGGGCGAAGCAGGAGTAGCCGGCGGCGGCCATGCCGGCGGTGACGTCCAGGTCCTGTTTGAGGTGCAGAGCGCTCCAGTCGGCCAGGGCGCCCTCGCCGTAGGCCGTGCACAGGGCGATCAGTCCGAAGGTCAGCACGAGGGGGCGGGTGCCGGCGCCCGGCCGGTGCGCTCGGGGCGATGCCTGGGGAGTGTCCCGGGGCGGTGCGGGCGGTGGGATGCGCAGGAGGACGCGGCCGGTGAAGGCGGTGACCAGGAGGCCGAGCGCGGTGAGGCCGAGCAGGTGCTGGGTCGGCGAGAGCGCACCGGCGACCAGCGCGCCCAGCCCGGCGCCGGCCATGCCGCCGAGGCTGAACGCGGCGTGGAAGCTGGGCATGATCGGACGCCGCAGGGCGTGCACCAGGTCGACCGCGGCACTGTTGAAGGCGACGTTGATCCCGCCGTACGCGCTGCCGAAGACCAGGAGCACGGCGCCCAGGGCGAGGGCGGAGTGGGTCAGGGGCGGGAGTGCCACGCTGAGGCAGAGCAGGACGGCGCAGGCGACGGTGACCTGGTGGTTTCCGTAGCGGCGGCAGAGGCGGCCGGTGAGGATCATGGTGACGACGGCGCCCGCGGAGACGCCGAGGAGGGCGAGGCCGAGGGTGGTGGCGGAGGCGTTCGTCTGTTCCTTGATCGCGGGGATACGGACGACCCACCCGGCGAAGATGAAGCCGTCGAGGGCGAAGAAGACGGTGAGGGCGGTGCGGAGGCGGCTGAGGTCGGTGGTGGAGTGGCCCGGCACGGCGTTGTGCGTTCGGGGTTTGTTTATTGGCGGCACAAAATCAGGGTAGGGGTGTGCTCGGTTGTGGGCAAGGGCGTTCGGGTGAGCGGGGTGAGGGAGACCGTCCTGGCATTGCGCCGCTGCCTTGCCGCGGGCGCAAATTTCGTTGAGCCCGCACCCTGTGATCGTGTTGGCTGGCGCACCGAACCATCAGTGGCGCAGGTGTCCGCTTGCCCGTAGCAGGGAGTTGAACGTGCAGGACAGGGAGGTCGACCCGGTTGCCCACAATCGGGCCGCCTGGGACAAGTACGTCCAAGAGGGCAGCGAGTGGTCGAGGCCGGTGAGTGCCGAGGAGGTCGAGCGGGCCCGCACGGGCGACTGGTCGGTCGTTCTCATCGGGCATGAGCCCGTCGACCGCTCCTGGCTGCCGACGGACCTGACCGGCACGGACGTGTTGTGCCTGGCCTCCGGCGGTGGTCAGCAGGGGCCGATCCTCGCCGCCGCCGGGGCGCGGGTCACCGTGTTCGACAACTCACCCCGTCAGCTCGGCCAGGACCAGATGGTGGCGGCCCGCGACGGACTCGAGCTGCGCACCGTCCTGGGCGACATGCGCGACCTCAGCGCCTTCGGCGACGCCACCTTCGACGTCGTGTTCCATCCGGTCTCCAACCTGTTCGTCCCGGAGTTGGGGGCGGTGTGGCGTGAGTGCTTCCGCGTCCTGCGACCGGGCGGAACGCTGCTCGCGGGCTTCCTCAACCCGGACGCGTACTTGTTCGACCACGAGGCGCTCGAGGAGCGGGGCGAGCTGGTCGTCGTGCACAAGCTGCCCTACAGCGATGTCACGCAGTACTCCGCCGAGGAGCGCGCGGCGAAGTTCGGTGCGGACGCCGCTCTTGAACACAGCCACACCCTCACCGACCAGATCGGCGGGCAACTCGCCGCGGGGTTCGTTCTCACCGGCTTCACGGAGGCGCCGCACCAGTCCAGCGCGTCCGCCGCATACATGTCGCACTACTTCGCGACGCGGGCGGTGAAGCCGGGCTGACCCAGCCGCGGGGCCGGCCGAGACGCGCTCACGCGAAGTCCGCCGCGGTGATGCCGTCGGGGTGTCCGGGCGGCCACTCCACCAGCTCGATCCGGTAGCCGTCCGGGTCGGTGAGCCACGAGGTCTTCGGGCCCTGCGGTCCGCCCGGATGCTGGAGGGGCTCGGGCCGCAGGCCGGCTGCGGTCAGCGTGTCCAGTGTGGTGGCGAGCGTCTCCACCTGGATCGCGAGGTGGTCGAAGCCGCTGCCGACGTCGACCGGTCCGGCGGCGGGGCGGTGGACCAGTTCCAGTGACGCCGCCGGTTCGTCCGGGAAGTTGAGGAGTACGAGGCGAGCCCCGCCGTCGAGTTCGACCCTGCCCAGTTCGGTGTAGCCCAAGGCCGTGTAGAACGCGAGCGAGCGGGCGAGGTCGGTGACGCGGTAGGAGACGAAGAGCGTCCTCACGCGGCCTCCTCGGGGCGCCGCACCCGGTAGCGGAGATGCGTGACGTCCCGGTCGTCGAGGCGTCGGACGAGGTCGAGTTCGATGTGGTCGCCGCCCAGGTGCTCGAAGAGCCGCCGACCGCCCCCGAGGAGGACCTGGACCAGGTGGATCTCCATCTCGTCCAGCTGCCCGGCGCGCAGCAGTGCCTGCGCCGCGCCCGCCCCGTGGACCATGACCGGCCGGTCCCCGGCGGCCTTGCGGGCCTGGCGGGCGCAGTCCTCGACATCGGTGACGAAACGCGCGTGGCCGGGTGGGACGTCGCCGTCCGCCACCTGGTGGGTGAGGACGAAGATCGGTACGCCGTCGTGGTGGTCGCCCTGCCAGCGGCCGGCGAGTTCAAACGTGCGTCGGCCGGAGATCACCGCGCCGGTCGCCAGCGCCTCGCGGTAGACCTGGCCGCTCGGGCCGTCGGACTCCCGGTCGTCGAGCCAGTTGAACAGCCGCCCACCGTCGCGTCCGAGCTCCTGCCCCGGCCGGTCGTCCGGGCCGGCGACATAACCGTCGAGCGACATCGACATGTACAGCCGAATCGGATTGTCCATCCTGCTCTTCCTCTCCCTCACTGCCCCGAGAGTGCGGGCCTGCCACAGGGAAGACTTCCGGTGACCGGCAAACTCATCGGCCCGACGCGCCGACCGGCGGGACCCACCGCCGGGTGCGGGGGACCGTGCCCGGGACGCCGTAGTCCTTCTTGAGGTGTTCGGGGATGGCGTAGTGCATGACCCGGCCGCGCGTCAGGGAGGACAGTTCGAGGACCGTCGTGAGGTGGCCGAGGCGGTCCAGGGCCCAGGCGCCGAGCGGGGAGCGGTCCTCGATCGACTCCAGGACGCCCAGGAGGTGGGGTACGGCCTTGACCGCGGTGTCCCACGGGGTGTGTGGCACCTCCAGCCAGTCGGCGCAGGTGTCGCCGACGAGATAGCGGATCAGCGCGGAGACGATCGGGTCGAAGAAGGTGCCGGGGACGATCTCCTCGTACAGGTCGATGAGTTGGCGGGTCAGGTGCGCGCCCTCCTCGGACGGGCCCATGTGCCGGATCATGTAGAGGTCGAGGAACTGGCGTGCGTCGTCGAGGGACTTGGGGACGGCGTCTTGGTCCACGCCGAGCATCGCTCCCACCACCCGCCACGCGTAGTAGTAGGCCTCCGCGCCTTCCTGCGACATGTGGATGCCGAGACGGTGCAGGCTGTCCAGCACGAGCAGCGAGAAGAACATCTGCCCGCCGATCATGTCCTCCTGACAGATCGGCACCCCCGACGCGTCGACGTCCCAGCGGTTCTCGCGCCTCAGATGGTGACGGATGGAGGCGTGCAGCAGTCGGACCTTCTGGGCGGCCGGGATGAAGCGGCTGCCCGCCTCGAAGGCGTCCGGCTGCATGAGATGGACGGTGAACTGGCCTGTCTCCGCCATCCGTTTGGCGGGGTACTTCAGCCCGTGCGTGGCCGACAGCAGTCTCGCCACATGCGGGACGACGTAGCAGGCGGGCATGGAGGCGAAGGACAGGGCGGTGGAGATGTGCACGTTGTTGTCGATGAAGAACAGCCGGGCCTTCTCCATCTCCGACCAGTCCACCCAGCTCGGCGGGACACGGGTGGCTTCGAGGTACTCCCGTGCGACCTCGGGCAGTCCGTCCGGCAGGGGAGCGCCGGCCGTGGAGACGTAACGCATCAGGGAGTTGAACGTGCCCACCTCGCCGCGTTCGAAGAGCGTGGCGACGGTGGCGTCCGCGAGTTCGTCCCCGGTCCGCCGCAGGGCGTCCATCGAGGCCTCGGTGCGGGTCATGGCAATGCTCCTTGTGGTCCGTGGGGTTGCCCGGGGTCGCTTCAGGACAGGCGGTCGGTCGCCGACCGCGCCAGCGCGGTCAGCGCGGCGGCGGCGTGCGGCGGGAGATTCAGCTGGTCGAGGGCGCCGAGCGACTCCTCGACCCGAGCGCCGATCATGTCCTCGATACGGTCAGGTGCCCTCAGCGCACGCATCAGTTCGCGGATGTCGTCGAGGGCTTCCGTGTTCACGCTGGGGCGGCCCAGAAGCGAGCTCAGCCGCTTCCGGTCGGCGTCGCCGGCCAGGCGCCAGGTCTCGGCCAGCAGGGCCGTGGGGCGGTGGCCCTCGACGTCGTCGGTGTTGGCCTTGCCGGTGTGCGCCGGGTCCCCGAACAGGCCGAGCAGGTCGTCCCGGAGCTGGAAGGCCTCGCCCAGGGGCAGCCCGTACGACGAGTAGCCCTCGCGCAGCCGGGTGCCGGCCCCGGCCAGGGCGCCGCCGATCAACAGGGGGTGTTCCACGGTGTACTTGGCGGTCTTGTAGCGGATCACCTTCAGCGACGCGTCGGTGTCCGGCCCGGCTCCCGTGCGCAGGATCTCCAGGCACTCACCCGCGATCAGCTCCCGGGCCATCACCGACCACAGGGGCCGGGCGCGGGCGAGATACGCGGCGGGCAGGCCGCTGGTGGCGAACAGTTGCCCCGCCAGCGCCATCAGCAGATCGCCCACCAGCATCGCCAACGACCGCGCCGCAGCCGGGGCATGCGGACGATGCCGTACGACGTCACGCAGGGCGACGTGGGCCGTGGGGCGCCCGTGCCGCAGGGGACTGTCGTCGATGAGGTCGTCATGGACGACGGCCGCGCAGTGCACCAGCTCCATGGACGCCGCCGCCCGCACCAGCGCGTCGGAGTCCGGCTGCCCCACGGCACGCCAGCCCCAGTAGCAGAAGGCCGCGCGCAGCCGCTTGCCGTGCGTCACCGCCTCCTCCAACTGCCCGGCCACCGGCCCCAGCAGAGGGTCGATCCCGGCGAACTGCTCGGCCTCCTCGGCCACGAACCGGCTCAGCACCTCGTCGACGCGGGCCTTGAACGCCGCCGGTTCCCAGCGGTCAGTCCTCACCGGCGCTCTTCCGGGCCAGGGACTGCCGGGCGAGGATCTCCAACTGGGCCGGTGGCACGGCCGCATACCGGTCCAGCACCAGGCGTCCCCGCGCGGCGAGGTCCTGCTCGGCCTGCGCGGCGAGGTCCGCCGCGGCCGAACGCCGCAGCAGGCCCCGGACCGTGCCCACGGCCGACCCCAGTGTGCTCACGGCCAGGTCGGCCAGCCCCGCCACCAGGAGTAACGCCTGCTCGTCGAGGCTTTCGCGTCCTGCTTCTCGCGTCACTTCTTCCCCACCCGCCGTACGTCCGAGCACCGGCCGCGCACCCGTGCCATCGAGCATCGCCGCACGTCGGCCGCCGGGTCGGAGGAACTCACGATCGAGTGATCAACTCGCTCGACCGTGCGGATCACCGGCCCGTCTGCCGGTACGCCGTCGGCGGCCGGCCGAGGAGTTTCCCGAACGCGGCCGTGTAGGCGGCGGGATTGTCGTAGCCCAGCAGGGCCGCGACACGGGTGACGGGCACGCCCGTCGTGAGGTGGTGCAGGGAGTGCAGGACGCACGCCCGTTGCCGCCACTCGGAGAAACTCAGGCCCGTACCGCGCCGGAACAGCCGGGCGAGGGTGCGTTCGCTGACGTTGAGGGCCGCGCACCAACGCGCGGGCGGATCATGGATGTCGGGCTTGTCGAGGAACTCCTCGCACAGGCCGCGCAGCCGGGGCTCGGACGGCAGTGGCACGTCCAGCGGGAGCGGGGCGAGGTGCCTCAACTCGTGGAGCAGGAGGGCGGCGACCGCCGCGTCGCGGCCGTGTTCGGGGTAGTACGGGTCCATCTCGACGGCTTCCAGGATCAGTTCCCGGAGCAGGGCAGAGACGTCGACGGCCTGGCAGCGGGCCGGGAACCAGGGGACGGCGGCCGGTTCGAGGTAGAGGCTGCGGGTGCTGACGCCCGTCATGGTGACCTGGTGCCTGGTCGTCGGCGGGATCAGCACGGCGCGGGCGGTGGGGATCGTCCAGCTGCCGTCCGCCGTCTCCACCCGCATGACGCCGGTCGCCGCGTACAGCACCTGGGCGCGGCGGTGCTCGTGCCACGGCAGCAGATGGTCCGCGGGGTAGTCGGTGCCGATGGCGAGCACGGCACGGTCGAGGCCGTCCACCTCGGCGACCGGGATGTTGCGCATGCCCGCAGGCTACGGGTGTCTGCTGCGCGTAGGAACCTGGCGATTCATCGATTGCCCGCCACACTTCATGATCCCTACCGTCGTGCCCGTGCTGACCATGTTCCTCACCCTCCTGTTCTTCGGCTGCCTGACCGGCGTCACGACCGTCCTCTTCGGCTTCGGCGGCGGCTTCGTCACGGTGCCCGTCGTCTACGGCGTCCTGACCGCCACCGCTCGCCCGGGCGCCGCCGCCGACGCCATGCACATCGCCGTGGCGACCTCGGCGGCGGTGATGGTCGTGAACGCCGTGGTGGCGGCCCGTGCGTCGTGGCGTCAGGGCCGGCTGCGGCGCGCGTACGTCTGGCCCCTGGCGGCGTACATCGTGCTCGGCGCCGCCGCCGGGTCTTTCGCGGCCACCCTGCTCGGCGGTACGACGCTGCGCCTGCTGTTCGCCGCCTACCTGCTGGTGACGATCGCCGACAGCGTGCTGCGCAAGGGCTTCCTCTCCGTGGCACCCGGAACAGGCCCGAAGCCGCTCGGCCCCGCCACCACCACCCTCGGCGGCACCGGAATCGGCCTCGTGGCCGCCGCCCTGGGCGTGGGCGGCAGCGTCATGACGGTGCCGCTGCTGCGCCGCAGGGGGCTGCCGATGGCCGAGGCGACCGCCCTGGCCAACCCGCTCAGCGTCCCCGTCGCCGTCACCGGCACCCTTGTCTACGCCCTCGCCCCCACCGGCACCGGACCACTCGGCTACGTCGACCTCACCGCCGGCGCCGCCCTGCTGCTGGGCTCCCTGCCCGCGATCGCGCTGACCCGCCGCCTCACCGGCCGGGTCCCGGACCGGGTCCACTCGCTCGCCTACGTCACTCTGCTCGTCGTCGTTCTGGCGGCGATGGTGTTCCTGGAACGCTGACAACTGCCGTGCGAGGGCGATGAGTTACGGGTAGCCGGCTCAGGCGGGGTAGGCGTGGGTCTGTGTCGCCTTCACCGTCGCCCAGACCTCGGCTCCCGCGTGGAGGTCGAGTTCGGCCGCGGCGACCGTGGTGAGGTCGGCGGCCAGGGGGAGTTCGCCGCCGAGGGCGACGCGGATCTGGTCTCCGTGGGTCTCCAGGCCTGACACTTCGCAGCGCCAGAAGTTACGGGCGCTCGACCCGGTGGGCCGGTCGCGGTGCAGGGTGACCGCGCTGGGCGGGAACGCGACGAAGACCGGGCCGGTCAGGTCCTCCGAGGTGGTGACCGTGGAGCCGCCGTCGACGTGGACCGTGTGCCCCTCGGCCTCACCACGGTAGAGGTTGAGGCCGACCAGGTGGGCGATGTAGTCGGTACGCGGGTGGCGGGCGATGTCGGTGGGCGTTCCCCGCTGGACGACCCGGCCCTCCTCGATGACGACGAGATGGTCCGCCAGCACCATCGCGTCCAGCGGATCGTGAGTGACGAGTACGGCGACCGCCTCGAAGTCGGCCAGGTGGTGGCGGAGTTGGGCCCTGACGTCGAGGCGGGTGCGGGCGTCGAGAGCGGCGAGCGGCTCGTCGAGCAGCAGCAGCCGGGGGTGGGTGGCCAGGGCACGGGCGAGCGCGACGCGCTGGGCCTGACCGCCGGAGAGGCGGCGGGGTTTGGCGGACGCGTGCGCGGCGAGGCCCATCCGTTCCAGCCATACGGCGGCCTGGGCGCGGGCCGCCGCCTTGCCGGCGCCGTGACAGCGGGGCCCGAAGGCCACGTTGTCGAGTGCGGTGAGGTGCGGGAAGAGCAGGTAGTCCTGGAAGACGACGCCGACCGGGCGGGACTCCGGTGGCGTACGGTCCAACTCCGCGCCGTCGAGGCGGAGATGGCCGTCGGTGAGCGGGACGAGACCGGCGAGGGCGCGCAGGGCGGTGGTCTTGCCGGCGCCGTTGGGGCCGAGGAGGGCGACGACGTCACCGGGGGCCGCGGTGAGGGCCACGTCCAGACGGAAGGAGCCGCGCTGGACGACGAGACGGGCGTCGAGACCGTCCGCCGACGGCGCGTCGACGTCGTAGCGGCTCGGCTTCTCGATGTCGGTCATGGGCGGTCGTCCAGAGGTGTCGGTCATGAGGCGGTCATCGGCATGGTCGGTCATGGGGTGGTCATCGGGCGTGGCTGGTCATGGGGCTGTCATCCGGCGCGTCCGGCCATGGGCGGTCATCCGGCACGGTCGGAACGGGGCGGCCATCAGGCACGTCCGGTCGTGAGGCGGTTTTCCGGCACGGTCGAAATGGGGCGGTCATCAGGCACGTCCGGTCGTGAGGCGGTCTTCCGGCGCGGCCGGTCATGAGGCCGTCATCCAGCGGTCGCGCAGGCCCGCGAGGACCGCGATGGAGACGGCGAGCAGCACCAGGCTGAGGGCGATGGCGGCCTCCGGGTCGTTCTGGAGGGCGAGGTAGACGGCCAGCGGCATGGTCTGGGTGCGGCCGGGGAAGTTGCCGGCGAAGGTGATCGTCGCGCCGAACTCGCCGAGCGCCCGCGCCCATGCGAGGACGGCGCCCGCCGCGATACCGGGCGCGATGAGGGGGAGCGTGACCCGGCGGAACGCGGTGAAGCGGGATGCGCCGAGCGTCGTGGCGGCCTCCTCGTAGCGCGGGTCGGCCGCCCGCAGGGTGCCTTCCACGCTGATCACGAGGAACGGCATCGCGACGAACGCCTCCGCGATCACGACGCCGGTGGTGGTGAAGGGAAGCGTGACCCCGAACCAGGAGTCCAGCCACTTCCCGACGACCCCGTTGCGGCCCAGCGCCATCAGCAGCGCCACACCCCCGACGACCGGCGGCAGCACCAGCGGCAGGGTGACCAGGGCCCGTACGAGACCACGTCCTGGGAACTCCACCCGGGCCAGCAGCCAGGCCAACGGCACCCCGATCACCAGGCTCACTGCGGTCGCCGCCGTCGCGCAGACCAGGGACAGCCGCAGCGCCTGCCACACCTCGGTGCTGGTCAGCAGGTCGGGCATGCTGTGCCAGGGCGCCCTGATCAGCAGGGCGACCAGCGGCAGGACGAGGAACGCCAGACCGATCAGCGCGGGCACGAGGAGCGGCAGCGGAGCGGCACCCCCACGACGGCGTGCGCGGCGCCGCGGACCACCGCTGAGGGTGTCCACGGTGCCGGCCTTGCCCGAGTCGGAGGACGTCACGGCTTGAGGAACCCGGCCGAGGTCAGCACTTTCTGCCCCTCGGCGGACCGCACCAGCGCGATGAACGCCTTGGCGGTGTCGGTGTTCTTCGACTCCTTCAGCAGGGTGATCGGGTAGTCGTTGATCGCGTCGGCGGACTCGGGGAACTCCACGCCCTCCACCTTGTCACCCGCGGCCTTCACATCGGTCTTGTAGACGACCGCGGCGTCGGCCTCCTTGAGCACCACCTTGTTGAGGGCGGACTTGACGTCCTCCTCGTAGGAGACCGGGGTGAGCTTCAGCTTGCTCGCCGTCAGGGCCTTCTCGGCGGCCGCGCCGCAGGGCACCGTCTTGTCGCACAGGACGACCTTCAGGTCCGAGTCGGTGAGGTCCTTGAGGGAGGCGACCTTGTCGGGGTTGCCCGGCAGGGTGGCGATCTCCAGCTGGTTGCGCACGAACGTGGCCGGCTCGCCGGCGTTGTCGCCCGCGTCCGTCACGATCTTCATGGTCTTGGGGCTGGCGGAGGCGAAGACGTCCGCCGGGGCACCGCCGGTGATGCTCGCGGCGAGCGCGTCACTGCCGCCGAAGCTGAACGTGACCTTCGTACCGGGGTGGGCCTTCTCGAACTGCTTGCCCAGCGTCTCGAAGCTCTCCTTCAGCGAGGCCGCCGCGAACACGGTGACCTCGCCGGACAGCTTGCCGGAGGCGGAGCCGGCGGAGTCGGACCCCGCGGAGGAGTCGTCGTCGGAGGACGAACAGGCGGTCAGGGCCAGCAGGGCGGCGGCGCCGGCGCCGGTCACCTGCATCATCCGACGGGTCCGACGCACGGAACGGGTCTTCACGGGTCCAACTCCCTCTGGTCCTCACGGCCACAATCGCACCGGCCCTGGCGGACCGGTCACGGTGTGCATGCGCCGATAATAGTGCCGCAGGTGCGAGGCGAAAGTCTCCTGTCGCATCGCATGAGCGGGCCAGTCTCCGTGACGGCATCGCATGTGCGTTTGTACGGGGGTACTGCGCCCTCGCCTTCTAGCCGCCGAAGTGAACGTGCGCCGCCCACCGGGACGGCCTGCCGGCGGCGTCCTCGCGGAGCTCCAGCACCGCGCGGTGCAGGGTTCTGGCCGCGTCGGCAGCGTCGGGGGACCGGGTGAGGCCCGTGTAGAAGTCGTCCGCGATGCGTCCGGCGGCGCTGTCGGCGACGGGCCAGAGCGTGCCGATGACATGGCGGTAGCCGGCGAGCTGGAAGGCGGTGGCGATGTGGATCGCCTCGTCGGCGAGGCGCTCGTCGGACTTGGCCGTCTCGCAGGCCGACAGATAGGCCAGCGTGCCGTTCGGGACGTGCACCGACGACAGCTCGACGGCGGTGAGGGGCGTCGACCCGTGGTCGTGCAGCAGCAGCCGGTCGAGGGACGGGGAGCGGGGGTCGGTCACGGCGTGACAGGCGAAGTGGGCGACGGTGTGGCCGGGCAGCTCCCGCAGGACGGCCTCCCGGGTGGCCCCAGGGCCGGACAGGACGGTCGGCTGCGGCGCCAGCTCGGTCAGCCGCTCGGCCTCGAGACGGGCGCCGGGCAGCGGACCCGCGCCGGGGGTCTTGCTCATCTCGACCACCAGGACGCTGTTCAGCGGCTGCCCAGGTGACCTGCCCAGTGGCCTGTGCGCGGACGCGCTGTGGCCGTCCTTGCGGCCCCTTTGGAGCGCGTGCACGGTCGAGGTGTACGACGACACCACGTGATCCATGACCGCGGAGACCCCGGCCGGATCGGCGGCGTCGTGCCGGCCCGCCGCATGCAGAGGCAGGGACGCGGCCACCCCGATCGGGCACCACCAAATCCTGGGCGCCGCCTCCGCCGGGAGCCGTACCGGGGACAGCAGCCCCAGCTCCGACAGGACCGGCCGGCCGATGCGGTCCCACAGCCAGGCCAGGTGACCCAGCAACTCGGCCTCGTCCGGCGACGCGCCCCCAGCGGAGCGCGGCAGCCGACGGAACGCCCGCGCCCGCTCGCGCAGTTCGACGTGGTCGCAGTCGAGGCGCAGGGCGCGGACGCCGCCGTCCGGCGTGAGCAGCAGCGCGTCGCACCGGGCCGGACCGGGGTTGACCAGGACGACCGGACCGTCCACGGGACGGCGTCGCAGGGACTCGATCGTCGGCGGGAGCAGAAAGCCCTCCAGACCGGGACGCGAGCGGATGCGGTCGAGCAACTGCTCCCACTCCAGCGCCAGTTCACGGTGGCGGCGGGCCCTTGCGCCGTGCCGGGCCCGTGGTGCTTCGTTTCCGTGCCGGGCCCGTGGTGCTGCGTTTCCGTCGCCGCGATAGAGGTCCACCCCACCCTGGTCGGAGGCGTTGAGCAGGTCCCTGAGGCGTACGAGATCGTCGGCGGCCTCCGGGTCGGCGCGGCGTACCTCGGTGAGGTCGTCGCGGCCGCTCATGCCCTCCCGCAGGAGCAGGCCCCGGGCGTGTTCCAGCAACAGAAGCGCGTGTTCGGGGCGGCCGAGGTGCAGGGCGGCGGAGGCGGCCTCGGCGGGCAGACCGGACAGCTCGCCCAGGCCGTACTCCCGGTCGGGGCGCAGCAGTTGACGCGGGGCGATCTCCGGCAGCCACCCGACGGCCTTCTCGTACGCCGCGAGGGCGGTCGCGGCCTCGGGCGGCGTGGCGGACATCGCCGTACGGCCGAGGAGGAGGTGGGCGATGACCCGGGTGCGGGGTGTGGTCGTGGCCGTCGCGAGTTCCTTGCAACACTCCTGCATCTCGTGCAGGACGTCCGGTGCGGCGGGGCGCTGGGCGAGGGCGCGTACCAGGGCCATGAGCGCTGTCGCGTGGTTCGTGGTGTCGGCCGTCGCGGCGGCGACGCCTGCGCGGGCGGCTCGGACGGCCTCGTCCAACGCTTCGGTGTCGCCGGTTAGTTCGTACAGGGTGCGGGTGGTCACGCTGAGGTTGCTGAGCCGTCCGCCGAGGTCGGGGTCGTCGCGGGTGCCCGCCACCGCGGCCCGGGCGACCTCGACCGCCTCCCGCAGGTACGGCAGATCGACAGGGCCTTCCGTGCCGGTCGTGACGGCGTCCTCGTCCCCCGGCGCGGCGAAGTACAGGCCCGTGGACAGGATGTGCAGCGCGTTGCCGAGGTCGCTGAGCCGGCCGGCCCGCTGCGGAGTGTCGTGCGGGCTCAGTCGTACGGCCTCGCGGGAGGCCTCCACGGCCGCCAGGATCGCTCGGGTCTCCCCGGTCCGCTTGAACAGCTCCTGGTGCACGGCGCTGAGGTTGCCGAGGTAACGGGCGCGGCGGGCGGGCTCGTCCGGGCCGAGCTCGGCAACGGCGTCCTGGAGGACCTGCGCCGCCTCGTGCAGGGCGTCGAGCTCCCGGGCCTCCTCGAACACCGAACGCAGGCCGATCCCGAGGCCGTTGAGGGCGGCGGGCCGGTCCGGGTGCCCGGGCGGGGCCGCCGCGACCGCCTGCCGTGCGACCGTGACCGACTCCCGCAAGGTCTCCATCGACCGGTCCAGCTGGACGAACCGGGCGTGCAGGGAGTTGGCGAGCAGGGCGAGGCAGAACGCGCGGTTCTCGTGGCCGTCCGGGCACTTCCCGACGGCCTGCCGACCGACGGCGACGGCTCCCGGCAGGTCTTCCGGGCGGCCCCGCAGCAGGGCGAGGGTGCGCAGCCCGGCGCCCAAGTCGGCCAGGATCGGACCGACTTCGGGGTCGTCGGGGTGGCGCGCGGCAAGCCGTTCCCGGTCCAGCGCGATCAGTTCGACCATGACGTGCTCGTCCTCGGTCTGCTCGAACAGCTCGTCCAGGCAGGCGACGAGCGCCTCCAGGAACAGGGTCCGCTCGGCGGGGTCGGCCGCGGCCTCCCTGGCGAGCGGGACCGCCCGCGCGAGCAGGCCGGGACGGCGCGGGCCGGTCATGAGGTGCACCATGACGTTCCGCAGGTTGTGCCGGTGCAGGGCGCGCTGCGGATCGGCTGGATCGAGGCTCCGCCGGATCAACTCGTCCACGTCGACGAGCCGTTCGACGGCCGAGACGTCCTGGGACCACTCGTACTGGAGGCGCAGGGCCGTGCTCAGATTGCCGAGGCAGGCCGGCCGGTCCGGATGCGCGGGCGACATGACGTCCAGGAGGTCCGCGAACGCGTCCTGGGCACCCGCCAGCTTCTTCAAGTTGCGCTTCTTGACGGCGCGTTGCAGCTCCCACAACGCCCGGCGCGCCAGCTGATTGTGTTTCAGGAACCCGTCGTCCACCGGCTCTCCCTGCCCTGTGAGCTGCCGTGCCCGGACGCACGCCGCCTTGCGGTGATCCCGTCTTCGGTGCACGCTGACGCGACGATCCCGGCCGTCCCGCGAGCGAGGTGAGGATGACAGGCGACTTGGCGAAGTTCCCCTGCCCGGTCTGCGGTCACCGGAGAACGGCCGCGCGCTGCTGGGAATGCGATGTGCGCGACTCCGGCGACCGTATCGGCCTGCACGACCTGGTGACGACGGTCGTGGTCACCGCGGCGGTGCAGCCCTTCGTGCAGGCCATCGCGAGCAAGGCCGGCGAGGAGGTCTGGCCCAAGATCGCGGGCCTGGTCCGGCCGGGTCGGCGCGAGGAACTCGGCCAGGGCGTCGAGGAGACCGGTCTCCTCGAAATCGCCGCACTCGACGGCCGCTTGGCCATCAGCATGCCCGAGCGGCTGCCACCGGAGGCCGCCCGGGACCTGCGGGACGTCGTGGCGACCCTCCAGGAGGCCGACGGGCGTTTTCGGATCTCGTACGACGCCCCGTCCCGGTCGTGGCACATCGCCCAGGCCGATCCGGGCCAGGCCCCCCGCACCGAGGACCGGCCGCCGGACACCTGACCGCGCCCGGGGCTCAACCGACACCGGCGATCCGGCGCGCGAGCGAGCCCGAGACCACCGACCCGACGACGATCCCCACCGTCAACAGCACCGGGCCGCTCCACACGGCATGCGCGGCCCAGGCGAACCCGCCCACGATCAACGGCCCGTACCAGACCACCGACCGCTGCCGGAACGGCTCCATGCTGAACTGCGTGGCGAGGAGGGCGAGGACGAACGCCACCGACGCCATGCCGAGGAAGACACCACGCGCGCTCTCGAAGCCTCCGCCGCCGACCGCGTAACCGGCCACGGCTCCCGCGACGGTGCCCGCGGCCAGCAGCAGGACGGCCCAAGTGTCGTGGATCTCCACGTAGTTGCGGGGGCTGTCGCGGTGGACGAGCTGCCAACCGCCCATGAACAGGTCCGGGAACGTGGACACCCCGACGAACGCCCCGATCACCGCGCCGGTCCAGCCCGCCAGCAGCAGCCCGATGAGCAGCCCGCTCACCAGCCCCACGACGACACCGGGCCCGATCATGTGGGTGCCGCCCTGCTCCTCCTCCGGGGTCGCGGCCGTGAAGGGGGCCGGAGAAGTGAAGCTGGTGCCGCCGTCCGGTGAGAGGTGGTCGGCGGTGCGCACGATGCGCCGCGCCTCACGGGGCGACACCAGGAGCGTGGTCAGCACCTTCATCAGGAACGCGTCGCGCTCCTCGGCCGTGTCAGGACCGGTGTGCGTCACACCGTTCCAGGCGGTCACGGCCCGCAGCCGGACGTAGCCCATGGTCTGGAAGGTGCCGGACTCCGGCAGATACATGTAGTACAGCGGCAGGTCGGCGTCGCGGTCGATGTGCAGCACCGATATCCGGTGCAGATCCTCGAACGACATGCGGCGCCACCCCCTCCGGCAGCCTCAGACGCCCACCCGGTCGTTGTACCCATCCCCTGACGACACCTCAAACCCGGTAGCCCCGCAGTTTCCGGTAGAGCGTCGCGCGGGCGATGCCCAGGGACGCCGCCGCTCGGGCCTTGTTGCCGCCGTGGAGGTGGAGGGCGTCCAGGATGGCGGACCGTTCGGCGAGTTCCATCGGGGTCAGCGGGCGGGGCGCCGGGCCTTCGCGTACGGCGTCCGGGAGTTCGGTACGGCGGACGGGGCCGGTCGTGCGGCGGTGTTCGGCCAACGTCCGGACCAGGTGGGCGAGTTCGGTGACGTTGCCGGGCCAGGGGTGCCGCTCCAGGGCACGCAGCGCATCGAGGGACCAGGTGAGCGGAGGACGTCCGGGCTCGGGGCGCGGGGTCAGGGAGGTGAGCAACTCCCGGATGTCCTCGGGGCGTTCACGGAGGGCGGGCAGCGTGACCGAGCGGGCCGCGAGGGTGTCCAGGAGGCGCTGGAGGCAGGGGCCCGGAGGGGCTCCGGGGGTGTACGTGGCGAGGAGCGGGACGTTCGGGTGAGCCGCGAGGAGGGAGTTGAGGGTCGCCGTGTCGGGCGGGGCGAGTCGCTCGACGTGGCGGACCAGGAGGGGGCGGCCGGTGCGCAACACGTCAGCGTGGGTGCCGAGTTCGGTCTCGGCCGCGTCCATGAGCAGGGCGTCGGCGGCCAGTTCGCGGGCGAGTGAGGTCTTCCCGGTGCCGCGTTCGCCGACCAGCAGCAGCGGCTCGCTGGACGTGGCCATTTCCAGGGCCCGCCCGACCGCGTGCCGCCACGGCACGGAACGCCCGGCCAGACCGAGGTCGCGTCTGTCGGCTGTGACCGGCGCCGGGCACCCCGACGACTCCAGCATCGCGACCGCGCCGATGACGGAACCCTGGTGGGAGACGGGGGTGAGGGAGACGGTGCCGCCTGGGCCGTCGGGGAGCATTGTCGGCTGCGCGGACCCGTCTGGGCTGTCCGGCTGCGCGGACCCGTCTGGGCCGTCCGCGAGCGCTGTCGGACGCCCGGACCCGGACTCCCGTATCAGCGCGACCGCCCTCCGCTCCAGCGCCTCCAGCCCCTCCGGCGACAACATCCGCCCCGCCGCCTCGCTCACGAGCCGGTTGCGGCCGTCCAACGCGACGACCGCCTGGCCCTTCTTCCCCGAGGCCCGCAAGTACGCGTCCAGCAGCGCCCGTTCGGCCGCCCGCGACCGAGAGAGAAGCTCGGTCTCGACGGCCGTCGCCACGGCCTCGGCCAGCGGAGCACCGGGATGCGGTCCGTATCCTGGTCCTTCCCCTCGCCCGCCGTACAACCCGGTAGCCACGGTCACCGTCCCCACGGTGTCCCCCGTCTCCGGCGCCCGCACCGGCACGCTCACCGCCGAGACGTCCTGCCAGCGGTCGAGGAAGTGCTCGGGCCCGTGCACCTCGGCGCGGCGGTGCGTGTGCAGGGCGAGGGCGGCGCTGTTGTGGCCGACCAGCTCCTCGGAGAGGTCCCGGCAGTGGTGGTCCGGCGCGAACCCGGACGCCCACAGCACCCGCAGCCGCGCGTCGGTGAGTACGAGGGAGGTCTCCCCGCCGCCGAGCGTCCCGGCGATCCGGTCGAGCACCGGGCGGGCCGCGGCCAGCAAGGGGGAGTCGGCGGTCCCGGACGCCGCCTCCGGCGCGGGGTCACCTACGTCGTGTCGTACGCCGAAGAACCGGGCACGCTTCCACGCGGCGAGGACGTCGTCCGGCACTCCGTCCGGCGGTTGCTGTCCGCGCAGGAACAGCTCCCGGGCACGGCGCAGCGAGGTGAGGGCGGTGGGGCGCTCTGCGGTGGTCATGGCACCGCTCAGCCTACGGGGAACGGTTGAACGCAAAACAACTACCCGAACGCAAAACAACTACCCGTCTGTCTCGTATTGAGACACCCACGGCCCGGCGACCCCCTTCATGATCTTGAAGAGCCGGTGCCTGTTCTCATTCCCTGGAGCGTCCCCCGTGACCCGCGTCCCCACCGCCGAGCCCGATGTCGTGACCGACGTACTCATCGTCGGCAGCGGTCCCGCGGGAGCCTCCGCCGCGCTCGCCCTCAGCACCTACGGCGTCCCCAACATGGTCGTCACCCGCTACGCGAGCCTGGCCGACACGCCCAGGGCGCACATCACCAACCAGCGCACCATGGAGGTGCTGCGCGACCTCGGTGTGGAGGACGAGGTCGTCGCGAAGGCGACCCCGCAGCACCTGATGGGCAATACGACCTTCTGCACGAGCCTGGCCGGCGAGGAACTGGGCCGGGTCCGCTCCTGGGGCAACGACCCGCTCGTGCAGGCCGCCCACGAGCTCGCCAGCCCCAGCCGCATGTGCGACATGCCCCAGCACCTCATGGAGCCGGTGCTCATGGACGCGGCCGTCGCGCGCGGCACGCACTTGCGCTTCTCCACCGTCTACAAGTCCTTCGTCCAGGACGACGACGGCGTGACGGTCACCGTCGAGGACCGGCTGCGCGGTGACGAGTACACGATCCGCGCCAAGTACCTCATCGGCGCCGACGGCGGCCGCAGCCAGGTCGCCGAGGACGCCGGGCTGCCGATGGGCGGCCAGATGGGCGTGGCCGGCAGCATCAACATCGTCTTCGACGCCGACCTGAGCAAGTACACCGCCCACCGCCCCTCCACCCTCTACTGGGTGCTCGCCCCCGGCGCCACGGTCGGCGGCATCGGCGCGGGCCTCGTGCGCTGCGTGCGGCCCTGGAACGAGTGGCTGATCGTGTGGGGGTACGACGTCACGGCCGGCGCCCCCGACCTGACGACCGAGTACGCCGAGTCGATCGTCCGCAAGCTGGTCGGAGACGACGACATACCGGTGACCATCAAGTCGTCCTCGGCCTGGACCGTCAACGAGATGTACGCCGAGACCTACTCCAACGGCCGCGTCTTCTGCGCCGGCGACGCCACGCACCGCCACCCGCCGTCCAACGGCCTCGGCTCCAACACCTCGATCCAGGACTCCTACAACCTGGCCTGGAAGCTCAAGCTCGTCCTCGACGGCACCGCCTCCCCGAAGCTCCTCGACACCTACACCGCCGAACGCGCCCCGATCGGCCGCCAGATCGTCACCCGCGCCAACAAGTCCATCGGCGAGACCGCCCCGATCTTCGAGGCGCTCGACGGACTCTCCCCGCAGACCCCCGAGCAGCTGTGGGCCAACATCGCCGCCCGCAAGGAGACCGGCGAGGCGGCCGAGAAGCAGCGGGCGCGGCTGCGCGAGGCCATCGCCTTCAAGGCGTACGAGTTCAACGCGCACGGCGTCGACCTCAATCAGCGTTACACCTCCGCCGCGATCGTCCCGGACGGCACCGCCGACCCCGGCTTCGACCGCGACCCCGAGCTCCACCACCAGCCCACGTCCCGCCCCGGCGCCAAGCTTCCGCACGCCTGGCTCACCTCCGGCACCCGGACGCTCTCCACCCTCGACACCGTGGGACAGGGCCGGTTCACGCTCGTCACGGGCATCGGCGGCGGCGCCTGGGTGCAGGCTGCCGCGAATCAGGACGTGGAGATCGCCACCGTGGTCATCGGCCCGGGGCAGCAGTACGAGGACCCGTACGGCGACTGGGCCCGCCTGAGCGAGGTGGCCGACGCCGGCGCGCTCCTCGTACGGCCGGACGGTTATGTCGCCTTCCGGCACGCGACGGCACCGGACTCCGCGGACGACGCCGAGCGCAGGCTCACCGAAGCGGTGCGGACGATCCTCGGGCATCACCGCTGACCCCCTTCCTCCCCCCACGCACCCACTGTCCCCCCACTGAAAGGTGAGACCCATGCCCCTCGGACTGCTCCGGCGGCGACTCAGGAGTGCCTCCGGAGGCGCCGCGGGCCACACGCTTCCCGTTCCGGCCGGTGCCGGTGTCCTCGTCCGCGAGGTCCTCGACCCGGTGAACCAGCCCCTGGGCGCCGCCGACGTGACCGTGACCGAACTCCGCAGCCACCAGGTCGTGGCGCGCGGCACCACGGACCCGTACGGAACGTTCCTGGCCGTGCTGCCGGCCGGCAGCTACAGCCTCATGGTCATGGCGGAGGGCCTGGAACCGCACCGCGAGACCGTCGAGGTCGCCGCCGACGCCGGTCTGTCCTCGCAGCGCGTCTGGCTCCAGCCCGCCCGGCAGGCCGAGCTCCCGGTCCCCGGCACCTGGCTCTTCGACCCGCCGCACACCGCGATCCGCTTCATCGCCAAGCACGTCGGCATGGCCCATGTGCACGGCCGGTTCGAACGCTTCGAGGGCGGCATCCAGGTCACCCAGGACGTCGCCGACTCCCGCGTCCATGTGCGGATCGACGCCGCCAGCATCACCACCGGCAACAACACCCGTGACAACCACCTGCGTTCGGCCGACTTCCTCGACGTCGAGCACTTCCCGTACATCGACTTCCGCAGCACCCGCTTCGCCTACCGCGGCGGCAGCAAGTGGTCCCTGCTCGGCACGCTGACCATGCACGGCGTGAGCCGCTCGGTGTCCCTGGACACGACGTACCTGGGCATGGTCAACGGCGGTTACGGCGAGGAGCTGCGCTGCGCCGCCCTCGCGAAGGCGGAGCTGCACCGCGAGGACTACACCCTCAACTGGCGTTCCATGCTGGCCCGGGGCATCGCGGTCGTCGGTCCCACGGTCCAGCTGGAGTTGGACGTACAGGCCATGTACCGCACCCACGACACACCGACCCCGCCGGAGTAACGCCCCTCACGCGGCCCGGTGTTGTCTGAAGGCGGGGAAGAACACCAGCAGCGCCAGCCCGGCCGTCACAGTCAGCAGCCCGCCGCCGGTGACGGCCCAGGTCGCCCCGAAAGAGGCGCCGGCCAGGCCGTGCACGAGGTCGCCCAGCCGTGGACCTCCCGCGGCGATCACGGTGTCGACGCCCTGGAGGCGGCCCCGCATCCCGTCCGGCACCGCGGACTGCAGGACCGACTTGCGGAACACACCCAGCGTCAGCAGCGCACCGCCCGCCACCACCAGCCAACCCGCCGCCACCACAAGCGAGTCGGCCAGCCCGAACGCTGCCAGCGCGAGCCCCCACACGCACACCGACACCGCGACCGCGACACCGTGCCGGGACGCACGGGTGAAGCCACCGGAGAACAGGGCCGCGAGCACGCCCCCGGCGGAGATCGCCGCGTACAGCACCCCGACGTTCGCCCCCGGGTACGTCTCCCTCGCCAACTGCGGGAACAGCGCGGCGGGCATGCCCAGGAGCAGCGCCGAGAAGTCGGCGAGATAGACGACCAGCAGCACTTGCCGGGCGGCGAGCAGCCGGAAGCCCGCGGCGAACTGCCGTGTTCCGGCGCCCTGTTCGGCGACGGGCGGGAGCGACGGCAGTCGCCACACGGCCCACAGCGTGACGCCGAGCGTCGCCGCGTCCGCGAGATACAGCGACGCGGCCCCGACGACCGGCAGCAGCCCGCCGGCCAGCAGCGGGCCGGCGATCCCGGCCGACCAGGACACCAGCGACTGCAACGTGTTCGCGGCGGGCAGCAGCTCACGCGGCACCAGGCGCGGGACGACCGCCCCGCTCACCGCCGCGTTGGCGCCGAACAACGCCTGCTGCACCCCCACCAGCGCCAGCAGCACCCCCGCCGACTCCAGCCGCGCCCACGCCTGCGCCCACAGCAGCAGCGACGTCAGAGCGATCCCGGCCGTGGTCGCCAGCAGCACCCGCCGCCGGTCCCGTACGTCCGCCAGCGTGCCGCCCCACAGCGCCGCGAGCGCCATCGGCGCGAACCCCACGAACCCGGCCAGCCCGACGTACGCCGAGGACCCGGTGAGGTCGTACAGCTGCATCGGCACGGCGACCGCGGTCAGTTGGGCGCCCAGTGTGGTCACCATGCCGCTCGCCCACAGCCGCCGGAACTCGGCCCGCCGCAACGGCCGTACGTCGATCAGCAGCCCGCGCACCCTCGCTCCTCCCGCAGCCCTCGGTACGCCGATGCTGCGGGTTCCCCTTCGGGCAAGGTCAACAGGTTGCCGTGGTCACACCTTGATCCAGGACAGTCCGTCCGGGGTGACGGCCAGCCCGTCCGGGGCCGCCGGGCCGGGGTCGTCGAGCGGACCGCCGTACAGGGCCTGCTCCTGAAGGTCGTTGCCGGTGCGGAAGGTCTCGCCGACGACCGGAGCGGAGAGGAGGGGGTTCATGCGCCCGTCCGATGTCGCCAACTCGCCTACCGCTCCGTCCAGTTGCGTGGCCGCCGTGTGCCAGTCCGTGCGGACCACCGCGGAGTCACGGGAGACCAGCCCGCCCGCCAGCTCGGCGAACGCCGCCGCCTCGCCGAGATCCACGTTGGTGATCTTCTTCGCCGACCAGAAGTACGAGTCCTCGTTGCGCTCCATGTCGTAGAAGGCGATGAGGAACTCGTAGAAGACGCGGTACTCGCGCCGGTAGCGCGCCTCGAACTCGGCGAAGCCCCGCTCCTCCGGCACACTGCCGTCCAGCGCCGCGTTCACCGCGCGGGCCGCCAACAGGGCGCCGTACGTGGCCAGATGGACTCCGGAGGACAGCACCGGGTCCACGAAGCAGGCGGCATCGCCGACGAGCGCCATGCCCGGCTTCCAGAAGGACTGCTTCCAGTACGACCAGTCCCGGCGCACCCGCACCTGGCCGTACGGCGCCTCGGTCGCCTCCGGAACGCCCGCCACCAGGCGGCTCACCTCCGGGCACGCCTCGATCATGTCCCGCCAGGCGCCCCGCGCGTCCCGCTGCACGGCGCCGATGTGCTCGGGCGAGATCACCGCGCCGACGCTCGTCAGGTCGTCGCGCAGCGGGATGTACCAGAGCCAGCCCGCGTCGAACGCGGCGCAGAAGATGTTGCCGCTGTTCGGCTCGGGAAGCCGGGCGCCGCCCGCGAAGTAGCCGAACACGGCGAGGTTGCGGAAGAAGTCGGAGTAGACGCGCCCGCCGCCGACGCCGGTGTGGATGCGGCTGGTGTTGCCGGACGCGTCGATGACGTACCGGGCGTACGCCGTACGGGAGTTGCCGTCCGCGTCGCTGAACTCCACGCCCCGCACCCGCTCTTCGTCGGCGACGACCCGCCGCACCGTGCTGCCCTCGCGCACCTCGGCACCGGCTCGCCGGGCGCCCCGCAGCAGGATCTCGTCGAAGCGTGAGCGCTCCACCTGGAAGGCGGTCGCGGTGGGTTCGGGGACGCGCGGGGTCATGGCGAAGGAGAACTGCCACGGCTCCGGATCACGGCCCCACCGCAGGGTGCCCCCGCGTTTGAGGGTGAAGCCGGCCTGCTGGACCTCGTCGGCGACGCCGAGGATGCGGCACAGGCCGTGCACGGTCGCGGGCAGCAGCGACTCGCCGATCTGGTAGCGCGGGAAGGTCTCGCGTTCCAGCAGCAGGACCCGGTGCCCGCGCAGGGCCACGGCGGTCGCGGCCGTCGAGCCGGCCGGTCCGCCGCCGACGACGATCAGGTCGTACTCCTGGGTCATGCGTCAACTCCTGCGGTCTGGTGGTCGTTTCGGTCGCTCATGCCGGCAGCCAGGCGCGCATCGCCGCGGCCGTGGTGTCGGCGTCGTGGTGGACGAGGGTGTAGTGGTCGCCGGGGACGTCGACGGCCTGGTGGGGGAGCGGCCAGCGCGGCTGCCAGTCGGCCTTGGGGGCGATGCGGAGCATCTGCGCGGTCGGGCGGCCCCGTACCAGCAGGGTCGGGACGGGAGAGGGCTCCGGCTCCCAGTTCTCCAGCACCCGTGCGTAGCCTCCGCCCGCGATCAGCAGCGAGTCGTCGAACTCGACCACGACGTCGTCCGGCAGTTCGGCACCGGCGGCCATCAGCGCCAACGCCCGCTCGTCGTCCCGACGCAGCACACCGGCGTGTCCGTCGAGCAGGATCAGCCCCGCCGGCGGCTCCCCGGCCCGCGCGAGCTCCCGCGCCACGGCGTGCGCGATCGCGCCGCCCGCGCAGTAGCCGACGAGGACGACCGGACTGTTCGCCGACAAGGTCCGCACGGTGTCGACATGCGTCCTGACGACCGCGTCCACGTCCTCCGGAACGGCTCGGCGGGTGCCGAATCCCGGGTGCTCCAGCAGGAACAGGTCGCGTTCGCCGTCGAACTGCTTGGCCAGCCCGGCGGGAACGCGGTGGTACGGCGTGAGGTAGTCCGGGACGTAGGCCAGGGCCGTGCCCGCGCCCTGGGCCAGCCGGACCGGCGGGACGGCATGCCGGGCGCGGTCGGCGGCGGAGAAGGAGGGGAGGGCGTGGGAGGCGAGGTAGCGCAGGCCCATGGCCTCCAACGGGCCGCGTTCGCGGAGGACTTGGTGGTACAGGGGGCCGAAACGGTAGGAGGCCGGTTCGTCCCCTGCGACCTCCGCTCCGGCATCCGGCAACACCTGACGCAGCGCTTCGTGCACATGCGCGGCCAGCGCGGGCAGCGTCGGATGGTCGAACACGATCGACGGCGCCAACCGAACCCGCGTGAACGCGCTCAGCCGGTTGCGGAACTGCACCGCCGTCAGCGAGTCGAAGCCGAGTTCGGTGAAGGCCCGCTCGACGGGGAAGGACGCGGCGTCCGGGAAGCCCAGCACCAGGGCCAGTTCGGCGCGCATCAACTCGACGAGCACTGCCTCGCGTTCGTCCACCGGCGCGGCGGCGAGCCGCTCACGCCAGGCACCGGGCGCCTGCGCGGGAACGGTGGTGGCGGGGGCGGCCGCCGGACGGCGCGGCAGCAGATCCGTGAGCACCGGCGGCGCGGTCTGCGCGCGGAGCGCCGTCAGGTCCAACGCGAGCGGCACGAGGACCGGCTCCGAGGTCCGCGACGCCCGGTCGAGCAGGCCGATGCTCTTCTCCTCGCCGACGGACAGGACACCCCCGTCGGTGAGTCGGTGCGGAGCGACCTGGGCTGCCATGCCCTCGTCGTCGGCCGTGGTCCAGGGTCCCCAGGCCAGCGACTGCGCGGGCAGCCCCTGGGCGGTGCGATGGCGGGCCAGCGCGTCCAGGAAACCGTTGGCGGCCGCGTAGTTGGCCTGTCCGGGGCGGCCCAGCACGCCCGCCGCCGAGGAGTAGAGCACGAACGCGGACAGCCCGAGATCCTTGGTGGCCTCGTGCAGATGCCAGGCCCCGTCCGCCTTCGGCGCGAGCACGGCCGCGAGCCGCTCCGGCGTCAGGCCGTCCACCACACCGTCGTCCACGACACCGGAGAGATGGAACACGGCGGTCAACTTCGGCCCACAGGCCGCCACCAGGGTATCGACAGCGTCCTGGTTGCTCACATCGCAGGCCATCACCCGTACCGCCGCCCCGAGTTCGGCGACCCACGCCGGCGTACGACCGCTCCGCCCGGCCAACACCAGCTGACGCACCCCGTGCCGGTCGACGAGGTGCCGGGCGAGGCTCGCCCCGAGCGCCCCGGTGCCGCCGGTGATCAGCACCGTGCCGTCGGGATCGAGAACGGGCGCCTCGGTCTCGACGGTGGACGGCACGGCGGTCAGCCGGGGCACGAGCACGGCACCGTCGCGCAGGGTGACCTGCGGTTCGCCGGTCCGCAGTGCCGCCTCCAGGTCCGCCGGGGACGCCGGGCCCCCGCGCCGGTCGACCAGCACGATCCGGCCGGGATGCTCGGACTGGGCACTGCGCACGAGCCCGGCCACCGCCGCCTCGGCCGGGTCGGGATCGTCGCCGGTCGCGTTGTGGGTGAGGATCAGCAGCCGCCCCGGGCGCGCGTCGGCGACCCACTCCTGAATCCGCGCGAGCGTTCCGCCGAGCAGGCTCCGCACGCGGGCAGGCGTGTCTGCGTCCGTGCCCGACCTCTTCACGTCGAACACCTCATGGCGCGCGTCGGCGTTGCCGGAAGCCGTCGCCGGAAGCCATGCCAGACGGTACAACTCGCCGTGTGCGACCGGGCGTTGGGGCGGCAGCACCCGGGTGACCATCGACTCGACCGCGGCAAGCGGCTGCCCGGTGGGGTCGGTGAGCGTCACCCGGAACTCGTCCGGGCCGAGCCGTTCCAGGTGGGCCCGGGCGCTGGTGGCGCCGGTGGCGTACACCGTGAGCCCGGCGCAGGTGAGCGGGACCCGTGCCTCGCCGGGGCCGTCGGCCAGGAGTGCCGCGTGCAGGGCCGCGTCGAGCAGCGCGGGGTGCAGGGTGTAGGAACCCGCGGTCGCCGCTTCCCTTGGCGGCAGGGCCAGTTCGGCGTACAGGGAGGTGCCCCGACGCCAGAGACCGGTCACCGCCCGGAAAGCCGGTCCGTAGTCGTGACCGTGAGCCGCGAGCCGGTCGTAGTCGACCGGGAGCCGCTCGGCACCGGCGGGCGGCCACACCCGGAGCGGTACGACGGGCGCCGCGCCGACCGGGGCGATCGTCGCCGTCGCATGCCGCGTCCACGTCTCGCCCTCCCGCGCCCAGACCGCGACCGGCCGGTTCCCCGCCTCGTCCGGACCGCCGGTCACGACCTGCACACGCACCGGCTCGGACTCCGGCAGCACCAACGGCTCCCGGAAGGCCAGTTCGGCCAGGCGTACGGGCCCGGACGCCCCGGCCGCATGACACGCCAGCTCGGCGAAGGCCGCCGCAGGCAGCAGCACCCGGCCGCCGATCACATGGTCGGCGAGCCAGGACTGCCGTACGGCGGACAGCACCCCGGCGTGCCGCACGCCGGGCCCGTCGGCGTCCGGCTGAGCCTCGCCCAGCACCGGATGGCCGGCCGCGACCGGATGCCGTACCGCATGCAGCCAGTAGCGCTGCCGCTGGAACGGGTACGTCGGCAACGCGCGCCGCCGCGCACCACTGCCCGCGTACACCGACCGCCAGTCGACCGGCACCCCGTGCACCTGGAGGGCGGCCAGTGCCGCGAGCGTTCCCTGCGCATCGGCGCACGACGTGAACACCGAGCCCGACTCCGGTACGACGCACCCCTCGGCCGCCACACTCAGGGCGGCGGCGGGACCGGCTTCGACGAACGCCGTCACGCCCGCCTCCGCCAGCCAGCTCACCGCGTCGGCGAACCGGACGGTCTCGCGCACCTGCCGTACCCAGTGGTCGGCGGTGGCGAGCGCGTCCGGCTCGGGGCGGCCGGTGACCGTGGAGACCACCGGCACGGACGGCCGCCGGTACGTCACGGTCTCGGCGACGGCACGGAATTTGGCCAGCATCGGATCGAGCAGCGGAGAGTGGAAGGCGTGGCTCACCCGGAGCCGGGTGCTGTGCCCGCCGAGCGAGGCGGCCAGCGCGGTCACCGCGGCCTCGTCGCCGGACACCACTACCGACGTCGGCCCGTTGACGGCCGCGATCGCCACCCGGCCGGGCGTCTCGGCGAGCCTGCGCGCGACCTCCGCCTCCGGCGCCCGCACCGCGACCATCGCGCCGCCCTCGGGCAGGGCCGCCATCAGCCGGCCCCGCGCGGCCACGAGCCGGACCGCGTCGGCCAGCGAGAACACGCCCGCGAGATGGGCGGCGGCCAGCTCGCCGATCGAGTGGCCGACCAGGTAGTCAGGGCGTACACCCCACTCCGCGAGCAGCCTGTGCAGGGCGACCTCGAAGGCGAACAGCGCGGGCTGTGCGTAGTCCGTGCGGTCCAGTAGATCGCCGTCGTGGTCGTCGATCACCTCACGCAGCGGCCGGTCCAGCAGCGGGTCGAACAGCTCGCACACCTCGGTGAAGGCGGCGTCGAACGCCGGGAAGGCGGCGGCCAGTTCGCGCCCCATCCCGGCCCGCTGCGTGCCCTGGCCTGCGCACAGCAGCGCCAGCTTCGGGGTGCCGCGCACCGTGCCTTTCAGCAGCCCGGGGCTGTCCTCGCCCGCTGCCAATCGGCGCAGACCCGCGAGGAGTTCGGCGGTGCTGTCGCCCAGCACAGCCGCTCGGTGGGGGAGGGGTGTCCTCGTGGTCGCCAGCGAGAACGCCACGTCCAGCGCGTCCTCGTCCGTGACGTCCGCCAGCGTCTCCGCCAACTTCGCGGCGTGCGCCCGCAGTCCGGCCTCGTCGCCGCCGCTGACCAGCCAAGGGGCGGCGGCCACAAGGCGGTTCTCGACGCCGACCGCGGCCTGCGACGGTGGCTCTTCGAGGATGAGATGGGCGTTGGTGCCGCCGATGCCGAACGACGACACGGCCGCCCGGCGCGGCCGGTCGCGGTGCGGCCACGGTCGCGGGCGGTCGAGGAGTCGTACCGCCCCCTCGGTCCAGTCCACGTGCGGCGACGGCTCTTCCGCGTACAGGGAGCGGGGGAGTTCGCCGTGGCGCATCGCCTCGATCATCTTGATCACTCCGGCCACTCCGGCGGCGGCCTGCGAGTGTCCGAGGTTGGACTTGACCGAGCCCAGCCAGACGGGGTCGGCCGGGTCGCGGTCCTGGCCGTAGGTGGCCAGGAGGGCGCCCGCCTCGATCGGGTCGCCGAGTGCCGTGCCCGTGCCGTGGCCCTCGACCACGTCGATGTCGGCCGGGCCGAGGCCCGCGTCGGCCAGCGCCAGGCGGATGAGGTCGCGCTGGGCCTCGCCGTTGGGGGCCGTGAGGCCGTTGGACGCGCCGTCGGAGTTCACCGCGGACCCACGCAGCACCGCCAGCACCGGGTGGCCGTTGCGCCGGGCGTCCGACAGCTTCTCCAGCAGCACCAGGCCGACACCCTCGGCCCACGCGGTGCCCTCCGCGCCTGCCGCGAACGACCGGCACCGGCCGTCCGCCGACAGCCCGCGCTGCCTGCTGAACGCGATGAACGGCTGCGGACTCGACAGCACCGTCACCCCGCCGGCCAGCGCGAGCGTGCACTCACCCGCCCGCAGCGCCTTGGCGGCCAGGTCCATCGCGACCAGCGACGACGAACACGCCGTGTCCACGGTCATGGCCGGACCGCGCAGGCCGAGGACGTACGAGATCCGCCCCGAGGCGACACTGCCCGACGAGCCGATGCCGATGTGCGACTCCAGCTCGTGCGGCGAGAGCCCGGTGCCGTACCCGGCGTGCATCAGGCCCACGAACACGCCGGTCGCGCTGCCGCGCAGCGACGGCGCGGGGATGCCGGCGCGCTCCAGCGTCTCCCATGCGACCTCCAGCAGCAGGCGGTGCTGTGGGTCCATCGCCAGGGCCTCGCGCGGCGAGATGCCGAAGAAGAGCGGGTCGAAGTCGGCCGCGCCATCGAGGAAGCCGCCGCGGCGGGTGTACGTCGTGCCGAGCCGGTCGGGGTCGGGATCGTGCAGGGCGTCGACGTCCCAGCCGCGGTCAGTGGGGAAGTCGCCCGTGGCGTCCACACCGTCGGAGACCAGCCGCCACAGGTCCTCCGGGGAGCTCACCCCGCCCGGGTAGCGGCAGCCGACGGCCACGATCGCCACCGGCTCGGCCTCCGGGCCGCGCGGCGGCGGGACCGTCGCCGCTGTCTCGCCGGTCATCCGGGTGTCCAGGTGGGCGGCGACCGCGGCCGGGGTCGGGTGGTCCCAGACCAGGGTCGCCGGCAGCCGCAGTCCGGTGCGCAGGCTGAGCCGGTGCCACAGGGTCATGGCATCCATCGAGGTCAGCCCGAGATCGGCGAACGCGGTGCCGGGATCGGCGACCGTGCCCCGGATCGCCTCGGCCTCCCGGCACACCAACTCCGTGAGCGCGGACCGCCGTTCACCGGCGGTCAGACCGGCCAGCCCCGCGAGGTCCGGCGCCGGGGGCCGCTCGGCGAGCGTCTCGCGCAGCACCGCCCGCCGCGGCTTGCCCGCCGCCGTGCGCGGGACGGCCGGCGTGAACAGGACCTCCTCGGGCACCTTGTGCGCCGACAGCACGGCGGCGCACTCGCGCAGCAGACCGGCGGGGTCCAGGGACTCCTCCGCCGGGACCACGAACGCCACCGGGACCTCACCCAGCAGCGGATGCGCCCGCGCCACCACGGCCGCGTCCCGCACCCCGGGCAGACCGCGCAGCACCCGCTCGACCTCGGCCGGATCGACGTTCTCGCCGCCCCGCACGATCCGGTCGTTGAGCCGTCCGGTGACGGTCAGACTGCCGCCCGCCCCGAGCCGCCCCAGGTCACCGGTGCGATACCAGCCCTCGCGCAGGGCGTCGGCGTCCGCCTCGGGCCGGTTGTGGTAGCCGAGCATGACGCCGGGGCCGCGCACCCAGATCTCGCCCTCGCCGCCCACGACGTCCAAGCCGCTGTCCGGGTCGACCAGGCGGACGTCCATGCCGGGCACCGGCGTTCCGCTGCTCCCCGGCACCCGTGGCCCGTCGAGCGACTCCATGGCGATCTTGCCGCAGGTCTCGGTGGAGCCGTACCCGTCCAGGAGCGGCGCCCCGAACCGCCGCTCCACCTGCTCCCGCAGCTCCGGGTCGCTCGGCGCGCCCGCGGTGACGCACACCCGAAGCGAGGGCACCGCGCCGAGGCCGGTGTCGAGGAGCTGCCGGAAGGTGAGCGGCACCCCGCCGAGCACGGTCGGCTCGAACTCGCCGATCAGCCGGGTGAGTTGGGAGGGGCCGGGGGTCGAGGTGATGCGTGCGCTCGCCCCGGCCACGGTCGTGCCCAGCACGCACAGCGAGTGGGCGTAGGTGTGGGCGAGCGGCAGGGGCCAGAGGACCCGGTCCGTGGCGGTCAGTCCGAGCCGGGGCAGATAGCACGCGAACGAGGACCAGAGTGCGGAGCGTTGACTGGACACGGCCGCCGTGGGGGTGCCCGAGGTGCCGGACGTGTAGAGCAGCCAGGCGGGTTCGTCCGGACCGAGGTCGTCTCGGGGCTCGGCCCGCTGCCCCGAGAGCAGATCCTCGAAGTGCGACGCGCCCTCCGGTACGGGTCCCTCGCCGATCACCACCAGCCGCACCGGCCGCCCCGCGACCATCCCGGCGATCCGAGGCAACCGCCGCTGGTCGGTGACCACCACGGCCGGGTCGCAGTCCGCCAACAGCTGGGCCAGCTCGGTGTGCGTGGCACGCGGCGGCAACGGCACCCCGACTGCCGCCGCACGCACGGTCGCCAGGAGACCCTCGACCAGCTCCACGCCGTTGTCGAGGAAGAACGCCACCCGGGTGCCGCGCCCGACCGCGAGTCCGGTCGCCAACCGTGCGGTCCTGCGGTCGAGTTCGGCCCAGCTCACCTCGCGCCGGTCGTCGGCGAACGCGAGCTTCTCGCCGTACCGTACGGCGTTCTCCGCGAGGAGCTCCGGCACCGGCCGAACCCTGATCGCATCCGCCACACCCATCGGGCCTCCTGTCGAGGGGACTCCGCTCCGCGGCGGATCTTGGAGCAGCCTATGTCGGGCCGTCCCAACGACGCGCCAAACCCTGACCAGTTGAGCCGGCGTGCGCGGCCTTCGACAGAGTGGCCGAATTGGTATGGACCTGACCATGATCAGCCGCTAGGCTCTGCCCGGCCACACCCCTGAGAGCGCTCTCAGCATCCTGCTGTTCCCCGCTGTTCCACCCCACTCCACTGGAACGACGAAGGGCAACCCCCATGAGACGCACCAGACTCACCCATGCCGCCCTGGCCGCCCTGCTTACGCTCGGGGCCGGCTTCGCGGCGGGCACCGCACCCGCCTCCGCCTCCTCCTCCGGCGACGCACGTCCGACGAAGGCACCCGCCTCCGCCGGTCTCCTCACCGCGATGCAGAGCGACCTGCACCTCACCAAGGCCCAGGCCGAGCAGCGGCTCGCCGCCGAACAGCGGGCCACGGCCGCCGATCCCAAGGCCCGCAAGGCCGCCGGTAGTTCACTCGGCGGCACCTGGTACGACGCCACCGCCGGCACCCTGACCGTGGGCCTCACCCCGGACGCGCCGCAGGCGACCGTCCGAGCGGTCCGGGCCACCGGCGCCCACGTCCGCACCGTCGCCCACACGGCCCGCGAACTCGCCGCCACCCAGGCCCGCCTGGACAAGCTCAACGCCCCGGCGGGCGTCGCCAGTTGGCATGTCGACCCGCAGGAGAGCACGGTCGTCGTCAACGTCGTCGCCGGCGAGCAGGCCGACAACGATGTCCGGCGCTTCGTGGAGCGGGCCCACCGCGCCGGCCCCGTCACCGTCCGGCACGTCTCCACCGCACCGCAGACCTTCGCCGCCGGAACCGTGGGCGGCGACCCCTTCTACACCGGCAACGTCCGCTGCTCCATAGGCTTCTCGGTGTACGGCGGCTTCATCACCGCCGGACACTGCGACCAGCACACCGGCGCCGTCTACGGCTGGGACCGCAGCTACATCGGCAACTTCCAGGGTTCGTCGTTCCCCGACAACGACTACGCCTGGGTCAACGTGGGCAGCGGCTGGTGGACGGTACCGGTCGTGCTCGGCTGGGGCACCGTCTCCGACCAACTGGTGCGCGGCTCCAACGTGGCGCCGGTGGGTTCTTCCATCTGCCGGTCCGGTTCGACCACGCACTGGCACTGCGGCACGGTCCTCGCGATGAACGAGACCGTCAACTACAGCCAGGGCGCGGTGCATCAGATGACCAAGACCAGTGTCTGCGCCGAACCGGGCGACTCCGGCGGCTCGTTCATCAGCGGCGACCAGGCCCAGGGCGTCACCTCGGGCGGCTGGGGCAACTGCTCCAGCGGCGGCGAGACCTGGTTCCAGCCGGTCAACGAGATCCTCAACCGGTACGGCCTGACCCTGCACACCGCCTGAACCCGCATGGGCCCGGCCGCACTTGGGGCCGGGCCCACGCGTCACACGTTCAGGTCGGTCTCCGCGTCCCGCCGCGACGGGCGCGAGGCGTTCTCGGGGACCTTTCACATCGCCGTCGTGGCCAGGGCAGTCGGGACTCGGCGTCCGGTTCCGCGAGACGGTGTTGCCGAATTGGCCCTCAGCCCCGCGGCGGTGCCGTGCTCGACCGCAGCACCAGTCGGGTCGGGACCAGATCGCGACCCGGCAGGGCCGCGCCCGGGGTGCGGATCTGCTGGAGTGCCTTCTGGACACAGCGGTGGCCCACCTCGGCGAAGTCCTGGTGGACGGTGGTCAGCGGCGGCACGAAGTAGGCGGCGTCCGGGATGTCGTCGAAGCCGACGACACTGATGTCGCCGGGCACCGCCAGCCCGCGCTCCTGGAACGCCCGCAGCAGGCCCAGCGCCATCTGGTCGTTGGCCGCGAACACCGCCGTGCAGTCCGGCTCCTCGGCGAGCGCGAGCCCGGCCGCGTACCCGGACTCGGCCGACCAGTCCCCGTGCAGCGGCGCCGGCACCGGGCACCCGGCCTCCTCCAGGACCGCCCGCCAGGCCTGCGTGCGACGCTGCCCGGCGAAGGACTCCGCGGGACCCGTCAGATGCCATACGGTGCGATGGCCGAGGTCCAGCAGATGCCGTACGGCCTTCCCGGTGCCGTCGGCCTGGTCGGTGTCGACCACGCTGTAGCGGTCGCCGGCGTCGGAGTCCACCACCACGACATGGGCCCCCGGCGGCAGTTGGACGGTTCCGGCGTCCAGGAGCCGGACCTCCATGATGACGATCACGGCGTCGACCGCCAGCTCGCCCATGCGCGTGAAGGCGCCCAGCACGTTGTCCTGCGTCGGCACGTCGATCGGGATGAGGGTGATCGCGTAGCCCTCGGCGGCGGCATGCGTGGCGATGGCCTCCACGGTGCGGCTGTTGCCCGTCGAGGCCAGGTCGAAGAGGATCACGCCGATGGTGTTGAACTGGCCGTAACGCAGGGCGCGGGCCGCGCTGTTGGGTCGGTAGCCGAGCTCCCGCATCGCCGCGAGGACCTGCTCCCGCGTCGCGTCGACCACCCCGGGATGGCCGTTGGAGACCCGGGAGACGGTCTGCGAGGAGACGCCCGCGAGCCGGGCCACGTCGGCCATGGACACCCGCTGTCTCCGGCGCCCGCCGGGCACCCCGGAACCGCCTCGCTCCACCACTGGTGACCCCCTCGGTCGTCGCGGACCCCGCTGTCCGCACTGTCGTCGCAACGGATGTTACGTGTGGGAAACCTTGACGGTCGTGGGGGTGGATGCCACGATTCCGGCGCCGTGATGTTTACGTAAACATCCTGTCGCTCCGGAAGGGTACGTCGATGCGCAAGACCCCTGTCAGCACCCGCCTCAAGCCCCGTACACGGGCCGCCCTCGCCGCGGTCGCGATCGCCGCCGTCACCGGTGCCGGTCTCGCGGGCAGCCCCGCAGTCGCCGCACCGAGCATCGACACCACCCAGTTCAAGGGCGTCAACTGGGCCGACCCGCGGGACAACTTCGCCGACGACACGCTCCAGCTGTCCGGCCTGTCGACGACGGACACCTACGCCCAGACCTACGTCAAGGCCAGCCGGATCATCTCCGCGTTCCGCGCCAACCTCGGCGCCAACACGGTCCGGCTGCCGATCAACCCGTCCACGGTCAACGGCGCCTACTGGAAGTCGTACCGCGGGGTCATCGACGCCGCGACGGCCCACGGATTCAAGGTGATCGTGTCCTACTGGGAGGGCACCGGCGAGCGCAAGGACGGCTACATCGACGACGAGGCCACCTACTGGCCGATGTGGAACACCGTCGTGAAGGCCTACAAGGGCAACTCCCGGGTCTACTTCGAGCCGATGAACGAGCCGCACGGCTACACCGACACCGAGTGGGCCGACATCGCGGCGAAGTGGCTGGACACCTACAAGTCCGTGCCGCGCAACCGCGTCTTCGTCAGCGGCGCCGGCTACAACGACCACGTCACGTCCGTCTGCGCCGACCCGCGCCTGAAGGGCACGTACCTGTCCCTGCACCACTACGGCTTCTGGAAGTCGTACGCCACCTACGACGAGTGGGTCGCCGACCTGAAGGTGCGCATCGGCGACTGCGCGAACCGGACCGTCGCCGACGAGTTCGGGGCGCCGATGACCACGGGCCTGAACTACAACGTGAAGACGCCGGACGACAACTACGTCAACTTCATCCAGGCCGTCACGGACACCTTCCGCGAGCTGAAGATGGGCTCGGTGTACTGGCCGGGCCTGCGCACCGACGACATCTACTCGATACAGGAGCTGACCGGTGACCCGGCGAAGCCCTGGCTGAAGACCACAAACCAGTCCGGCGCGGACCGCCTGGCCTGGGCCTGGCAGCGCGGCAAGCCGGTCGGCGAGTGAGCTGATCCTGAGGGTGCCGTTCGCTAGCCGGTGGGCGGCACCCCGCGGGCGCGGTGGCGGCGGACCGCGTCGCGGTTGGCGCAGGGGTGGGAGCAGTAGCGCTGTCTGCCGGTGCGGGAGGTGTCGGCGAAGATCGTGGTGCACTCGGTCACCGCGCAGCGGCCGAGGCGGTGCATGCCGCGGCCCGCGAGGTGCAGTGCCGTGCCGACCGAGATCAGTGAGGAGACGACCGCGCCGAGCGGCTGGCCGTCGTCGCGGTAGTGAAGGTGCCAGCCGGTGCCGACGTGGTTCGTCATCCGGGGATGGGCGGCGGCCGCGGCCAGCATCGCGTTGACCAGCGCGGCGCGTTCGTGCTCGGCCGTCGCGTCGACGACCTTCTCCCAGGCGTCCAGCGCGGCCCCGACCCGGTCGAGGTCGTCCGGCGTCACCGGCCCCTCCACCGCCACCCCGGCGGCCCGGCAGCGGTCCGCGAGCTCCCCGGCGTCGGCCGGGCGGCGGTTGGCCAGGTCGGCGGCGAGGTTCACGGCATCCTCGCCGTAAGGGTTGAGATGCATAAGGTCATTACATCAGGCTCGTGGGCATGGGACAACGCACCGCGATCCGTACCGCCGTACGCCCGGCGGGGCCGTACGACCTCGTCGAGCTCCTGCGTCTTAGGGCGCTGCTGTTCGACGAGTTGGCGGACCCCTTCTTCAACTCCGCATCGGGTGACGACGGTTGGCTCGACGCACTGGCCGTGGTGCTGACCGAGCAGCTGACCTCGGAGTCCGTCCGTATCCTCGTCGTCGACGGCGCGGGCGGCCGGCTCGCCGCCTGCGGCATCGGGGTCGTCGAACAACGACTGCCGGGACCGCACCTCCTCAACGGCCGCGTCGGTCAGGTCGTCGGCGTCGTCACCGACCCCGCGCACCGACGGCGCGGTCACAGCCGGGCGATCATGCGGGAGTTGCTGGACTGGTTCCGGGAGCGTGAGGTGTCACGCGTGGACCTGTACGCCTCGGCCGAGGGCGAACCCCTCTACCGCGACCTGGGGTTCACCGACCACCCCGATCCCGCGCTGTACTGGCGTCCCTGAACGGCGTGTTCACACCCCCGCCCCGCGTCCGGCCGGTCGTGGCCTGTCGTGGACCGGCGGCCTGTGTTGTGATGGAAGCCGGGGAGGTGACCACCCATGCGCATCGCCGGCCGCTACCGCCTTGCGGAGAGCGTCGGACAGGGCGGCATGGGGCGGGTGTGGCGGGCCTGCGACGAGATGCTCGAACGGCAGGTCGCGGTCAAGGAGTTGCGTCTCGACGGCCCGGGCACCGACCCCGACGAGCGCACCCGCCGCGAACGAGCACTGCGTGAGGCACGGGCCGGTGCCCGTATCGACCATCCGGGCGTGGTCCGCGTGTACGACGTGGCCGAGGAGGACGACCGGCTGTGGATCGTCATGGAACTGGTCGAGGCGCCCTCGCTTGAGCAGACGGTCGCCCGGTACGGCTCGTTGGGCGTGCGGGAGACGGCACGCATCGGTCTCGCGCTCGCCGATGCGCTGCGCCGGGTGCACGCCGCCGGGGTGCTGCACCGCGACGTCAAGCCCGGCAACGTCCTGCTCGGCCCCGGCCGCCGGGTCGTGCTCACCGACTTCGGGATCGCCGCCGTACAGGACGCGCAGCGGCTGACCCAGGACGGTCTGCTCGTCGGCTCGCCCGAGTACATGCCGCCCGAGCGCGCCACCGGAGGGGTGCCGGGGCCCGCCTCCGACTGGTGGTCGCTCGGCGCCACGCTCTGCACGGCCCTGACCGGCCGTTCCCCCTTCGCCCGGCCGTCCGCGCCGGGGACGCTGTACGCGGTGGTGTACGAGGAGCCCGAACTGCCCGGCGCGGACTGCCCGTTGACGCCGTTGTTGCGCGAGCTCCTGGCGAAGGACCCGGCGCGGCGACCGGGCGCGGACGAGATCGTGGCCGCACTGGCCGCCGTGGCGGCGCGACCCGAGGCGAGCCCCGAGCCGGTGCGTGACGTGCGCTCGCGGCTCCTGGTCGCCCTGGTGCTGATCGTCGCGGCGGCCGTGGCCGTCGTCATGGCCGTCACCGCGATCCCGTCGGGCGGTGACACCCACCTGCCCGAGGTCACCCCGACCCCCACCGTCGCGGGCACCTCCAGGCCGCCGTCCCCGTGACGGCACACCCGCTCACACGGGCGCGGCGACCCGCTCCCGCGACCCGTGACGTCCGAAGACCCACGGCAGGTCCGGCTCCACCGCGAAGCGGAACACCCGGCGCACGGGCGGGGTGCACAGCAGCGTCACGGTCACCGCAGCGACGGCCGTGACGACGACCGCGCCGAGCGGCCCGTGGACCCAGGCGGGCTCGTACCAGCCCCAGGGCTCGGAGCCCCGCGCGACGAACCCGTGCAGCAGATAGCCGTACAGCGTGCCCGCGCCCAGCGTGGTGAACCACGTCCGTCTCCCCGGCACCCAGGCGAGGAAGCACGCGACCAGCAGCACCGAGCAGCCGAACAGCACCGGCGTCATGACCAGGCCGGACCAGCCGGGCGCACCGAGCTCCTGCACGCTGTCCCGGTGGTAGAACCAGGCACCGCTCAGCCGCGGCACCGCCCAGTAGGCCACACCGAGCGCACCCACGAACACCGGCACCGCCAGCACCCGCGCCGCACGGCGGCGCACCAGCCGGAAGTGCTCCGGCCGCAGACACAGGCCCAGCACGAAGTACGGCAGGAACTGCAACGTGCGCTGGAGATCAAGGTCCTCGCCGATCGACGGCGTCACGCTCGCCGGCACCGCGACACCGAGCGCGAGGGGCAGCGGCCACCGCACGTGCCGCCACACCGGGGTGGTCAGCCGCCACATGAACAACGCGGCCAGGAACCACGTCAGATACAGCGGTTCCAGGAGGCTGACCGGACGGTCCGGGACGCCGTCGGTCCAGCGCGTCCAGAAGGTGTACGCCGTCTCGAAGACGACGTAGGGGAGGGCGACCCCGGTCACCAGCCGTCTCAGCCGCCGTGGGCTCGCGTCGAAGTTCCGGGAGAAGTAGCCCGCGACGACGATGAACGCCGGCATGTGGAAGGCGTAGACGAGCATGTAGAGCGCGCTGACCGTCCGGCTGCCGTCACGCAGCGGCTCCCACGCGTGGCCGGACGCCACCAGCACGATCGCCAGGTACTTGGCGTTGTCGAAGAACGCGTCGCGGTCCTCGGCGGGGCGGCCGGGTCCGGGCGCCGGGTCCTGGACCGGCGGGCGGCTCGTGAGGGGCCCGCTCACCACACCGCCCCCGGTACGCCGCGCGGGGGACGCGTGGCGCCGGGGGCCGGTCTGACGGGCGTGGGGGACGGGACCGCGGGGGCGGGAAGCTGGAACATCCCCCGCGCCTGACCAGTTCTCGCGGGCTCAAACGCCCGCGCGGCCCTCAGGCGGCGGGCCGCACCAGGCCCGTCTCGTAGGCGAAGACGACCGCGTGCACGCGGGCACGCGCCCCGATCTTGGCGAGGATGTGGCTGACATGGGACTTCACGGTCGTCGGGGCGATGTTCAGGCGCGCCGCGATCTCCGCGTTGGACCAGCCGGAGGCGATGGCGGTCAGGACGTCGCGTTCCCGCTCGGTGAGCGTGTCCAGGCCGACCCCGGTCGTGGCGGGACGGACCGGCTGCTGCTGCCGGACGGTGTCGATGAGGGCGCGGGTCAGGTTCGGGGTGATGACGGCGTCCCCGACCGCCACCACCCGGATCGCCGCGACCAGTTCCTCGGGGGCGGCGCTCTCCAGGACGAACCCGCCGGCCCCGGCGCGCAGCCCGGCGTAGGCGTGCTGCTCATGGGTGTCGGGGGTGAGGACGAGGACGCGCGGAGGGCGGGCCGCCGCTTCGGAGAGGCCGGGGGTGGCGGCGAAGGCCGGCGGATGGGTGATCCGGCGGATGACATCGATGCCGTCGGTGTCCTGGACGCGGCCGTCGAGCAGGACGACGTCCGGGCGCAGCACGGCGCTCATGCGGACCGCCTCGGCGCCGGTGGTCGCCTCGCCGGAGACGGTCAGGTCGGGCTGGTCCGTCAGGAGCATGCGCAGGCCGAGACGCTGGAGCGACTGGCTGCTGACGATGAGTACAGAGGTCATGGGAGCGACCCTCCTGAACGAAACGGTTTCGTTCGCTTGGAGCTCAGCATAGCCCCGCCACCAGAGAAACGGCATCGTTTCTTTCGTGGTCTGGATCACCTCTCCGCCGAAGAGCGAGCACCCCTCGATCAGAGGAAGAGCGTCCCCGGGTCCAGCCCGGACAGCACCCGCCCGTACAGCTCCAGATTGGTCGCCGGATTGACGAAGGAGTGCAGGTTGAGAGCGTGCAGATCGCGCACCGCCCGCTGCACCGGCACGTCCAGACGCAGCGAGGACGCGCCGGAGGCGGAGGCGATCAGATCGACGGCCTCCTTGCACAGCCGCGCCACATAACCGCTCTGCGCCCGGATCTTCGCCCGCTCCTCCTGCGTGTACGGCTCCCCGGCCTCGATGCGGGCGACGAACTCGTCCGCGAGCAGCTCGGCGCAAGAGATCTTCATCGCCGCCTCGGCCGCCTGGAGGTGCGTCACGGTCGCCTCGTGCTGCCGCTCGTGGAAGGTGTACGTGATGCCCCGCCGGTGGATGCGGTCCGTGAACCCCGCCAGGGACGCCCGCGCCAGACCGAGCGCGTGCGGGGCCGTCCACGCGCAGAACAGCAGCAGGACGGGCATCCGGTAGAAGGGGTCGTCGGCGTTCGCCTTGGAGGGGAACTCGCCCGCCAGCAGCGGCCCGACGGGCAGCACGCGATGCGCGGGCACGAGGACGTCATGGGCGACGACGCTGTTGCTGCCGGAACCGGCCAGCCCGGAGACGTGCCAGTCGTCCAGGATCTCCAGCTCCGACACCGGTACGGCCGTCCACAGCACCTCCGGCGGCCCCTCGCCGGACTCGACGCGGACGGTCAGCAGATGCCAGTCGGCGTCCTGACAGCCGGTGGCGAAGCCCGAGGTGCCGTTGACCAGATAGCCCCCGTCCACCGCGACCGCCGTGGCGTCCGGGATGAGCGTGCCGCCGACCCGCACGTCCGGGCGGGCGAAGATCTCGTCCTGCGCCTCGTCGGGGAAGAGCGCGGCGATGAACGCGCAGCCCGCCTGGATCAGGGCGGTGAAACCGGCCGACCCGCACGCCCCGGCCACCTCGGCCAGCACGTCGACCTGGGTGCGCAGCCGCGTCTGATGACCGCCGTACCGCCGGGGGACGTTCATCCGGTGGACGCCGGCCTCGGTGAGCGCCGCGACGACCTCGCCGGTCACCCGCCTCTCCTGCTCGGTCCGCAACGCGTGTTCGGCGATCAGCGGACGGATCTCCCTTACCCGCGCGAGGAGTTCGGAGTCGGAGCGGGGTGCCGACGCTGAAGTCATGGACGCCCTCCGGAGATGTCTGACGGACCATCACCGTGACGCGGTCCGGACGGGGACGTCAATGCCGCGTCGGGCGGCGGGAGTTGAGCTTGCCCGGTGCATGCGTCCGCGCCGCGTCGGCCCCCACGGCTTGACGACCGAGATCACCGTCATGAAGACGTACGCGCTCGACGAGACGATCGGACCGAACAGGACGTCGCCGGTGTCCGGCAGCGGGTGCCCCGCGGCGACGGCGGCGACCGCGGAGTTCACGGCCGGGCGCAGGACGAACGCCGTCGCGGTGAGCGTGGCGAGGGTCAGCCAGAACTTCGCGTAGACCCAGCGGTGCCTCGCCAGTCCCCACGGCGTGCCCAGCGAGAGCAGCAGTCCGCTGAGGAAGGTGAGGAACGCGAGGGGGAGGAGGAGCCAGTCGGCGAACAGCTTCATGGCCCGGACCGACGACTCCACGATCACCGGGTCACCGGTGGTGGCCGCGGTGATCCCGAGCGCCAGCAGGCCGAAGGTGAGCCCGAGCCAGCCGGCGGAGGCGACGACATGGACGACGACGGAGCCCTTGCGGGCCGGGCGGCTGAGTTTCATGGGTCCCACGGTGCCGGGCGGGCACGGCGAGGTCGTCTCACAGCGGGAGTAAGCCGGTGTACTGACGGGGGAGTACGCCGTCAGCCCTTCGGCAGGAACGCGCTCAGGGCGTCGATGAGGCGGTCGAGGGCGGGGTGTGATGCGGAGCGGTCGGTCATGATCGTGCGGCCGTCGAAGCGGAGTTGGTACTGGAAGAGGTCGGCGGCGCCGGTGTTGACCGTGAAGTCGGGGACCTTGTCGAGCGCCGGATCGCCGAGCAGCGTCCGCAGCTCCCTGAACTCGGCGGCCTTGAGGTGGCGCGTCGCGGACCTGCCGTTGTCGCGGGCGTGGACGGTGCCGTCGCCGCGCAGGACCACCTGCCGGGAGACGCCGGCGAAACCGCCGCTGATGTTCAGGGACGCGAGCTTTTGGGTGGGGTCAGTGGTGGGGGCCGGGGTCGGCGTCGTGGCGTCGGCCGTCACCTCCGGCGCCGGGGCTCCGGAAGTCACGGTGGGCTCCGGCGCCGCGCCCCCGGAGTCATCGGCACCGCAGCCCGCCAGCGCGAGCACACCGACCGCCGCCACCGCCACGGCACTCCTACGGAACACGCCGCCCTCCGTCCGGGGCCCGCACCTCGAGAATCTGGTCGTCGACGTGCAGAACCTCCAACTGGCGTTCCGTGTCAGGGAAGTTGAGGGCCAGTCGACGCCCCTCCTGGTCCGCCGGTGCCCAGCTGCCGGTCCGCCGCCCCGGTGCGTCGCCGCGTCCGATGGGCCGCTCGGTGAAGGTGCCGTCCGCGGCGAACTCCAGTCCGCGGCGGCCCCGCGCGGGCGGCAGCGGGTACCCGGCCCGGCGGTAGACGGTCACGCCGGGCGAGTCCTCCTCGTACGAATGCACCCATGTTCCGATCAGTTCCGGCGGCGGACCGCTCATGGCCGGGCACCTCCTGCTCCCTGCGGGTTCGGCCGGAAACCTGTCCGGTTGACCCGATACGGAATGCAACGCCGTACTTACCGTGAATTCGGTGATTCTGCTGACCGTGTCCGTGCGGTCGCCCTACCGTAAACCTCAACGGGCCCGTTCCACCCTCACCTTCCGCGTCGCACGGACGCGGCCATCGTCAGGCGGTGCAGCGTGCCCGAGAACGAGATCGACGAGACCACCCCCGCCCCCGCCCGCCGCGTCTGCGGCACCATGCCGGTGCACCGGCGGCTGCTGACCGAGAACCCCTCCTACGCCCTCGCGCGGGACGCGGTGGAGAACAGGGCCTTCGCCTTCGAGACCGGCATGGAGACCTCGGCCCGTGTCGGCGTGACGGTCATCCCGGTGGTCGTGCACGTCGTGCACCACACGCCTGACCAGAACATCAGCGACGCGCAGATCGCCGGCCAGATCGAGGTCCTGAACCAGGACTACCGGATGCTCAACCCGGACGTCTCGAAGGTCCCCGAGGTCTGGCGGTCCCTCACCGCCGACTGCCGCATCGAGTTCGCGCTCGCCACCGAGGACCCCTTCGGTGCGCCCACCGACGGCATCACCCGCACCGAGACCGCGGCAGACCTCTTCCGCACCGACGACGCCGTCAAGTTCGCGGCGAGCGGCGGCCATGACGCCTGGCCCGCCGACCGGTACCTCAATCTCTGGGTCGCCCCACGCCTCGAGGACCCCGACCCCAACCTCGGGGAGATCCTCGGCTACGCCCAGTTCCCGGGCGGCCCGCCCGAGACCGACGGCGTGGTCATCGGACACCGCTTCCTCGGTACGACGGGTACGGCACAGGCGCCTTTCAACCTGGGCCGGACCGCCACCCACGAAGTGGGTCACTGGCTGAACCTCTTCCACATCTGGGGTGACGACGGCCAGGGGTGCAGCGGCAGCGACTTCGTCGCGGACACTCCCAACGCGGGTGGCCCCAACTTCGGCACCCCCACGTTCCCGCACGTGACCTGCAACAACGCACCCGACGGGGACATGTTCGTCAACTACATGGACTACACCGACGACATCGCGATGTTCATGTTCACCCAGGGCCAGGCGGCCCGCATCGACGCGACCCTGGAGGGCGCCCGCTCCTCGTTCCTCAAGCCCTGAGGTTCGTCAAGCCCTGAGTTCCTCAAGCCCGACTACCGCTCCCGGGCGGCGCGCAGCAGATGGTCGCGTACGACGGCCACGTGCGGGTTGCCCGAGACGCCGGGGCGCTGCACCAGGAACCCGGTGTTGATGGGTGGGTCGTCCGGATCGTGCAGCAGGACCAGTGCGCCGGACGCCAGTTCGTCGGCGCAGAGATAGCGGGGGAGGACCGAGAATCCCGTACCGCCCGCGACCGCCGCCCTGACCGCGTTGAGGTCGGGCATCGTCACCGCGGGCTGGCACACCAGGCGCTTGCCGAACACATGCCGCCAGTAGCGGCGCACGATCGGCAGGTCCTCGGCGTACGCGACCAGGGGGACGCCGTGCAGCGCGGCGGCCCCCTCCGTCGCGAGCCGGCCCGCGCCACCGATCCGCTCCGCCCACGCGGGCCCGGCGACCAGCACGAACTCCTCGTCGTTCAGCGGCACCGCCGTCAGCGTCCGGCCGCGCGGCCGGAAGGTCGCGATCACCAGGTCGTGCCGGCCCGCGCGCAGATCCTCCAGGAGCGGCTCGGTCAGGCCGGGCGTGACCCGCAGCCGTACGCCCTTCTCCACGAGCGGCGCGATGCCCGGCAGGATGGAACGGGCCAGGAACTCGGCCGGACCGGCGAGGTGCACGGGCTCGGCCGGGGTGTCCTCCGGTCGCGCCACCGAGGCGAGCGAGTCCAAGGGCTCGACGATCCGGGCAGCCAGCTCGTCCGCGTAAGGCGCGGGCGCCACCCCGCGGGCCAGCCGCTCGAACAGCTCCCGGTCCAGCTGCCGCTCCAAGGCGCGGATCTGGGTCGTCACCGTGGGCTGCGACAGGCCGAGGAGCCGGGCGGCGGCGGTGAAGGAGCCCGTGCGGTACACGGTCAGGAACGTGCGCAGCAGGTTCAGGTCCAGCGGGCCTCCGACCGGGTGGGCATTGGTTTCCCTATCTCTCATATATGTGAGCCTATTGGATTTCTATGAGTGGACGGCCTACGTTCGAACCATGTCAAAGATCCTCTTCGTGATGACCGGCGCCGACCACTGGACCCTCGCCGACGGCACCCTGCACCCCACCGGCTTCTGGGCCGAGGAGGCCGTCGCCCCGTACCGGGCCTTCAAGGCCGCCGGGCACGAGATCGTCGTGGCCACCCCCGGCGGGGTCGTCCCCACCGTCGACAAGGGCAGCCTCGCGCCCGAGTACAACGGCGGCCAGGAGGGCGCCGACCGCACCGCCGCCGCGCTCGCCGCGATGACCGAGCTCCAGCACCCGGTCAAGCTGACAGACGTCGACCTCGACGACTACGCCGCCGTCTTCTACCCCGGCGGCCACGGCCCCATGGAGGACCTGGCCGTCGACGCCGACTCCGGCAAGCTGCTGACCCGAGCCCTGGAGTCCGGCAAGCCGCTCGGCGTGGTCTGCCACGGCCCGGCCGCGCTGCTCGCCGCGGTGCGGGACGACGGCACCAACTCCTTCGCCGGCTACCAGGTGGCCGCGTTCACCAACGACGAGGAGATCCAGGGCGGCCTCGCCGACAAGGCCAAGTGGCTGCTCCAGGACCGGCTGACCGAAGCGGGCGTCGAGGTCCAGGTGGGCACGCCGTGGGCGCCGAAGACCGTCGTCGACCGCAACCTCGTCACCGGCCAGAACCCGGCCTCGTCGGCGCCGCTCGCCGACGAGCTGCTGAAGAAGCTGGGCTGAGCGCAACGCCACAGCGCCCGCCGGTGTCGTCCGGCGGGCGCTGTGGCGTTGCTCGGTGTCCGGTCCCTCAGACCGCGGTCGTCGACAAGCGCGGCCCTGGCGCGTTCAGTTCGCCGCCTTGAACGACCGCAGCCGCAGCGAGTTGCCCACCACGAACACCGACGAGAAGGCCATCGCCGCCCCCGCGAGCATCGGGTTGAGCAGGCCGGCCGCGGCGAGCGGCAGGGCGGCCACGTTGTAGGCGAAGGCCCAGAACAAGTTGGACCGGATGGTGCCCAGGGTGCGCCGGGCGAGGCGGATGGCGTCCGCCGCCGCGCGCAGGTCGCCGCGGACGAGGGTCAGGTCGCCGGCCTCGATCGCGGCGTCCGTGCCCGTCCCCATGGCGAGCCCCAGGTCGGCCTGGGCCAGGGCGGCCGCGTCGTTGACGCCGTCGCCGACCATCGCCACCGAACGCCCCTCGCCCTGAAGGCGCTTGACGACGTCGACCTTGTCCTGCGGCAGCACCTCGGCGATGACGTCCTCGGGCGCGATGCCGACCTCGCGGGCGACGGACTGCGCCACCGCCTCGTTGTCACCGGTCAGCAGGATCGGCGTCAGGCCGAGCGCCCGCAGCCGCGTGATCGCCTCGGCGCTGGTCTCCTTGACCGCGTCGGCGACCTCGAGGACCGCCCGCGCCTCGCCGTCCCAGGCGACCGCGATCGCCGTACGACCCGACGCCTCGGCCTCCGCCTTCACCAGGGCCAGCGTCCCGGGCAGCTCCATCGCCCACTCCGCCAGCAACCGCTCCCGGCCGACCAGCACCGCATGGCCGTCGACGATCCCCTGCACGCCCAGCCCGGGCACGTTCGCGAAGTCCTCGGGCGTGGGCAGCGAACCGAGCTTCGCCAGCGCGCCGTCGGCGACGGCACGGGCGATCGGGTGCTCGGAGGCGTGCTCCAACGCGCCCGCCAGCCGCAGGACTTCGGCCTCGTCGGTGCCGTCGGCGGTGTGCACGGCCAGCAGAGTCATCCGGCCCGTGGTGACCGTGCCGGTCTTGTCGAGGACGATCGTGTCGACCTTGCGGGTGGACTCCAGGACCTCAGGGCCCTTGATGAGGATGCCGAGTTGGGCACCACGGCCCGTGCCCACCAGCAGCGCGGTCGGTGTGGCCAGCCCCAGGGCGCACGGGCAGGCGATGATCAGCACGGCGACCGCGGCGGTGAACGCGGCCGTCAGTCCGGCGCCGTTGCCGAGCCAGAAGCCGAGGGTGCCGAGCGCGAGGGCGATCACGATCGGGACGAACACCGCGGAGATCCGGTCCGCGAGCCGCTGCGCCGCCGCCTTGCCGTTCTGCGCGTCCTCCACCAGCTTGGCCATGCGCGAGAGTTGGGTGTCGGCGCCGACTCGGGTGGCCTCGACGACGAGCCGCCCGCCGGCGTTGACGGTGGCGCCGGTGACCGCGTCGCCCTGGCTGACCTCCACCGGCATGGACTCGCCGGTCAGCATCGAGGCGTCGACGGCCGAGGAACCCTCGACCACCGTGCCGTCGGTGGCGATCTTCTCGCCGGGCCGGACCAGGAACCGGTCACCGACCTTCAACTGACCGACGGGAACGGTCTGTTCGCGCCCGTCGACTCCCAGCAGGGTCACGTCCTTGGCGCCCAGCTCCAGCAGCGCCCGCAGCGCGGCACCAGCCTTGCGCTTGGAGCGCGCCTCGAAGTACCGCCCGGCCAGGATGAACGCGGTGACGCCGGCCGCGGCCTCCAGATAGATGTTCCCGGCGCCGTCGCCGCGCGCGATCGTCAGCTCGAAGGGGTGCGTCATGCCCGGCTCGCCCGCGGTGCCGAAGAACAGCGCCCACAGCGACCAGCCGAACGCGGCGAGCGTGCCCACCGAGATCAGGGTGTCCATGGTCGCGGCTCCGTGCCGCGCGTTGGTGAACGCCGCCTTGTGGAAGGGCCAGCCGGCGTACGTGACGACCGGCGCCGCCAGCGTGAGCGACAGCCACTGCCAGTACTCGAACTGCAGGGCCGGGATCATGGCCATCGCGACGACGGGCACGGCGAGGAGCGCGGCGGTCGTCAACCGCTGCCGCAGGGTGCGCAGTTCGTCGTCCACGGGCTCGTCGTCGCCGGGTTCGTCCGGTGGTGACGGCTCCTGCGCGGTGTACCCGGTCTTCTCGACGGTCGCTATCAGGTCCTGGACGGAGACGTCACCGGCGAAGCTGACCTTCGCCTTCTCGGTGGCGTAGTTGACCGTGGCGGTGACCCCGTCCATGCGGTTGAGCTTCTTCTCGATACGGGCGGCGCAGGAGGCGCAGGTCATGCCGCCGATGGCGAGCTCGACCTCGGAAGGGGCTCCGGTCGCGGTGGTGGTCATCGCTGCTGCTCCTCGTGGACTGGACAGGGGGCGGGGGTATCACCGCCATGGCTCAAACATATACCCATGGGGGGTATCCGACGCAAGCGCCGAGACGGCTTGACTTTATACCCCCCAGGGGTATTGTCGACTGCATCGAGGCCCGCCGCGACCAGGCGGTGGCCGTGATCCCGAGGAGCTGGCCATGCATGCCGGACTCAAGATCTCCGCGTTCGCCGCCGCGCTCGCCGCGACCTTCGGCACCGCCTACGGCGTGGGCAAGGGCATCGACCCGGTGGTCACGGAGAGTGCGACCCCCTCCCATGAGAGTCATGGGACCCAGGAGGGAGGCGGTGACGACGCGGCGCACAAGGAGAGCCCGGCCGGCGGGCTGCAGATCTCCGAGGGCGGCTACACCCTCGACCTGGAGACCCCGAGGGTCACGGCCGGGCAGCGGACCGAGCTGCGGTTCGCGATACGCGACGCCGCGGGTCGCGCCGTCACCGCGTACCAGCGCGAGCACGACAAGGAACTCCACCTCATCGTTGCCTCACGCGACCTCGTCACCTACCGCCATCTGCACCCCACCCGCGCCGCCGACGGCACCTGGAGCATCCCCGTCGAGCTGCCCCGCGCGGGCGGCTACCGCGTCTTCGCCGACTTCACCCCGGCGAAAAAGGGTGCCGAGAACCTCGTCCTCGGCGCGGACCTGGCGGCCTCGGGCAGCTACACGGCCCAGAAGCTCCCCGAGCCGAACGGCACCGCGACCGTCGACGGCTACAAGGTCGAACTGGCCGGCGGACTGACCCCGAACACCGCGACCGAGCTCAAGCTCAAGGTCTCCCGCGACGGCCGCCCCGTCACCGACCTCCAGCCCTACCTCGGCGCCTACGGCCACCTCGTCGCGCTGCGCTCCGGAGACCTCGCCTACCTCCACGTCCACCCCAACGGCGAACCGGGCGACGCCACGACGAAGCCCGGCCCGGACATCTCCTTCACGGCCACCGCGCCCAGCGTCGGGACGTACCGCCTGTTCCTCGACTTCAAGCACCAGGGACAGGTCCACACGGCGGCGTTCACCGTGACCACCGGTGAGGGGCACGAGGGCGTCGAGGGCGCGCACGGTCACTGACCCGGACACACGGCGACCCGCCGCTGCGAGTGCAGCGGCGGGTCGCCGTGTTCCGACTCCCGCTTCTTCAGGGCTGGTTGGTCAGATAGCCGCCCATGGCGGTGAAGTACTCCGTGGCGGGCAGCTCCCGGCCGTCCTCGGTCCGTACGCGTGTGATGGCCAGCCCGTGGTTGCGGCCCGTGCGGGCGTCGGCGCCTGCGACGATGACGACACCCTCGCCCTCGCGGTAGAAGATGCGGCCGGGCGTCCCGCCGTAGCGCCCCTCGGAGACGACCGAGGCGAGGACGTCGAGCCGCCGGCCCTTGTGGAAGGTGTAGGCGCTCGGGTACGGCTCCGACTGGGCGCGGACCAGGCGTTCGAGGTCCGCCGCCGGCCAGGTCCAGTCGATGCGGCTGTCCTCGAGGGAGCGCTTGTGGAAGAAGCTCGCCTGTGAGCGGTCCTGCCGGGTGAACTCCGTCTGTCCGGAGGCGATTTGGGCGAGTGCGCCGATGGTGACCGGGGCGATGAGGTCGACGGTGCGGTGGAAGAGGTCGGTCGCGGTGTCCGTCGGTCCGACCGGCACCGCCTCCTGACGCACGATGTCGCCGGCGTCGAGCTCGTCGTTCATCAGGTGCGCGGTGACGCCCACTTCGGTCTCGCCGTTGATCAGCGCCCAGATCAGCGGGGAGAAGCCGGCGTATTTCGGCAGCAGCGAGTCGTGCACGTTGAGAGTGCCGTGGCGGGGGAGGTCGAAGATGCGTGGCGGAATCCACGTACGCCAGTTGTTGGCGACGATGATGTCCGGGTCGGCCTCCTTCAGGCGCGCGAACAGCTCGTCGTCGTCAGGGCGGTTGCGGATCACGACCGGGACGCCGTGCTCCTCGGCGAGGTCGGCGACCGAGTCGCTCCAGATCTTCTCGTAGGCGTGCTCGCTCTTGGGGTGCGTCACGACCAGGACCACGTCGTGCTCGGAGTCCAGCAGGGCGCGGAGGGTCCGGTGCCCCCAGGTCTGATAGCCGAACATGACGACCCGCATGCGGTTCCTCCTCGGAGCAGGGACTGACCGGCGCCAGTAAAGCAAGGCTTACCTAAGCGCACAACGGTGCCCGGCCTATCGACAGTTCCACAGGATCAGCTTAGCCTTACCTAAGTTTTGGGCTGCCCGTCCGTGGGTGCGCCCATTCCCCCGCAGGATGGGAGTGACATGGCACAGGCTCTTCCTGACGACGCATCACTGATCCACGACCTCATAGGTGTTGGCTTCGGGCCGTCCAACGTCGCCATGGCGATCGCGCTCAGCGAGCACAACGCACGCGTCGACAGGCAGGAAGCGGTCAGCGCTCACTTCTTCGAGCAGCAGCCGAACTTCGGCTGGCACCGCGGCATGCTGATCGACGACGCGACCATGCAGGTGTCCTTCCTCAAGGACCTGGTGACGCTCCGGAACCCGGCCAGCGAGTACAGCTTCCTCTGCTATCTGCAGAGCAAGGGGCGGCTGATCGACTTCATCAACCACAAGAACCTCTTCCCGCTGCGGGTGGAGTTCCACGACTACTTCGAGTGGGCCGCCGCCAAGGTCGACGACATGATCTCGTACGGCCACGAGGTCGTCGCCGTGTCCCCGGTCGTCCGCGATGGCATCGTCGACCACCTGGACGTCACGGTCCGCTCGGCCGAGGGGCTCGCGCTCCACCGGGCGCGCAACCTCGTCATCGGCACCGGGCTGCGCCCCCTCATGCCGGACGGCGTCGAGCGCACCGAGCGGGTCTGGCACAACGCCGAACTCCTCGCGCGGGTCGAGGAGTTAGGGGGCGCCTCGCCCTCGCGGTTCGTCGTCGTCGGCGCCGGGCAGAGCGCCGCCGAGAACGTCGCCTACCTGCACCGCCGCTTCCCCGAGGCCGAGGTCTGCGCGGTCTTCTCCCGCTACGGCTACAGCCCCGCCGACGACAGCAGCTTCGCCAACCGGATCTTCGACCCCGCCGCGGTCGACGAGTACTTCGCGGCGCCCGACGACGTCAAACGCCAACTCATGGACTACCACGGCAACACCAACTACTCCGTGGTGGACATCGACCTCATCGACGACCTGTACCGGCAGATGTACCAGGAGAAGGTCCTCGGCACCGAGCGGCTGCGCTTCCTCAACGTCTCCCGTCTCGTCGGCGTCGAGGAGCGGCCCGACCGGGTGCGGGCCACCGTCAAGTCCCTTGTCACCGGCGAGGAAACAGCCCTGGACGCCGACGTCGTCGTCTTCGCCACCGGCTACCGCCCCGCCGACCCGCAGGGCCTCTTGGGAGAGGTCGCCGACCTCTGTCTGCGCGACGACGAGGGCCGGCTGCGCGTCGAACGCGACTACCGCATCGCCACCCGCCCCGAACTCCGCTGCGGCATCTACCTTCAGGGCGGCACCGAGCACACGCACGGCATCACCTCGTCCCTGCTCTCCAACACCGCCATCAGGGTCGGCGAGATCCTCGACTCCGTCCTCAAGACCGGCCCCGACGAGGCCCGTCCGGTCGTCGACGGGATCGGCAGCACCGCCGCCCGCTAGCGACAGCCGCTCCACCGGTTCGATCAAAGGGATAACGTACGTCCACATGGCCATCACCGCAGTCGAGCGTGCCGCGCCCAGAGCCTCAACTCCGGCCCGAAGGCGGCGAGTTGTGGGCCTGGCCGTGCTCGTGGTGATCCTGGTGGTCGCGGGGGCGGTGTCGCTCGCCGTCGGTGCGCGCGCGTTGAGCCCCGCCGAGGTGTGGCACGGACTGTTCGCGGCGCCGGAGTCCGACCAGCGGCTCACCGAGATCAGGCTCATCGTGCGGACGGTCCGGGTCCCCCGGACGGTGCTCGCCGTGGTGGCGGGCATCGCCCTGGGCGTCGGCGGCGCCCTGATCCAGGGCTACACCCGCAACCCCATCGCCGACACAGGCCTGTTGGGGGTGAACGCGGGCGCGTCCTTCGCGGTGGTCTCGGCGATCACCCTGTTCGGGCTCACCAACCCCTTCCAGTACGTCTGGTTCGCCTTCCTGGGCGCGGCGGTCGCCGGCGTCGTCGTGTTCGGGCTGTCCAGCCTCGGCCGGGGCGCAGGGAACCCGCTCACGCTCGCCCTGGCCGGGCAGGGCGTCGCGGTCTTCCTCGCCGCGATGACCACGGCGATCGCGCTGACGGACCAGGCGGCGCTGAACGCGCTGCGGTTCTGGAACGCGGGCTCCGTCGCCGGGGTCGGCTTCGGCGTCATCTGGCCGGTGACCGCGTTCGTCGCGGTCGGCCTGGTGCTGGCGCTGATCACGCTGCCCGCCGTCAACCTCCTCAACCTCGGGGAGGACGTGGCCCGCGGGCTCGGGGTGAACATCGCGCTGAGCCGGACCGTCGGCATCGTCGCCATCACCCTCCTCGCGGGCGCGGCGACGGCGGCCTGCGGTCCCATCGCGTTCCTCGGACTGATGGTGGCCCACGTGGCCCGCTATCTGACCGGCCCCGACTACCGCTGGCTGGTGCCGTACGCGGGACTGCTCGGCGCGATCGTGCTGCTGGTCTGCGACATCGTGGGCCGACTGGTGGTACGGCCGGGCGAGTTGGACGCGGGCGTCGTCGTCGCCCTGCTCGGCGCCCCGTTCTTCGCCGCGCTGGTGTGGCTCGGAAAGTTCAAGAACGCATGAGCGGACCAGAGTTGATGAGTGCAGAGGCGAAGTCATCGGTCCTGCCGGGCCTGCGGCTCGGCCGGGTGTCGTTCGTCTGGCGGCCCTGGATCGCGGGCGTCACGCTGCTGCTGGCCGCGGTGACCTTCCTGCTGTTCTGTCTCTCCATCGGCATCGGCGACTTCCCCATCGGCCTGCCCCAGGTGATCGCCACGATCTTCGGTCACGGCGAGCCGGTCGACGAGTTCGTCATCATGGACCTGCGGCTGCCGCGGGCCCTCGCCGGACTCGTCGTCGGCATCGCGCTGGGGGTGTCGGGGGCGATCACGCAGTCCGTCGCGCGCAATCCGCTGTCCAGTCCGGACGTGCTCGGGATCACCTCGGGCGCCGGCGCGGTCGCGGTGTTCCTGGTGACCGTCTCCGGCGGCACCGCCACGGCGATCGTCGACTCCGTGGGACTGTCGGCGGCCGCGCTCGGCGGCGGTCTCGGCACCGGGCTGCTGGTGTACTTCCTGGCCTGGCGGCGCGGCATCGACGGCTTCCGGCTCATCCTCATCGGCATCTCGGTGACCGCCGTGATGGAGGCGATCACCACCTGGCTGCTGGCCACGGCCGACATCAGGGACGTGGCGCGGGCCCAGGCCTGGCTGGTCGGCTCGCTGGACGACCGGGGGTGGGACGAGGTGCGGACCGCACTGTGGTGCACGCTCGCCCTGCTCGCCGTCGTGACGTGCGTGGCTTTCCAGTTCCGGCCGCTGCACTTCGGCGACGAGGTGGCCGCGGGCCTGGGCGTCCGGTACACGCGGGTGCGGGCGGTCATGCTGCTGTGCGCGGTCCTGCTGGCGGGCGCGGCGGTGAGCGCGGCGGGCCCGGTCCCGTTCGTCGCGCTGGTCGCGCCGCAGGTGGCGATGCGTCTGGCGCGGTGCCCCACACCGCCGTTGGCGGCCTCGGGGCTCGTCGGGGCGCTGCTGCTGATCGGTGCGGACCTGGTCGCGCGCACCGCGCTGCCGGTGAGCCTCCCGGTGGGTGTGGTGACCGCCGCGATCGGTGGACCCTTCCTCGTCCATCTGCTGGTGCGGGCCAACGCCCGGTAGACGATGCGAGAGTCAGGTATGCCTAAACACAGGGGGCCTCGTGGTCGCTCATGACATCACCCAGGTCAAGTCCGCCGTCGAGCAGGTCTCACGGCTGACGGCCGAGGACGTCACCGTCGGATACGGCAGCCGGACCGTCATCGACGGCCTCGACGTGAGCGTGCCGCCCGGAGTGATCACCACGATCATCGGCCCCAACGGCTGTGGCAAGTCAACCCTGTTGAGGACCCTGTCGCGGCTGCTCAAGCCGACCCGGGGCACCGTCCTGCTGGACGGCGACGACATCGTCCGGCTGAAGACCCGGGACGTCGCGAAGAAGCTCGGCCTGCTGCCGCAGACACCGGTCGCGCCGGAAGGACTCACGGTGGCCGACCTGGTCGCCAGGGGCCGGCATCCGCACCAGAGCTGGCTGCGGCAGTGGTCCTCGGACGACGCCGACGTGGTGGCACGGGCGTTGGCCCTGACCGGGGTCTCCGACCTGGCCGACCGGCCCGTCGACACCCTGTCCGGCGGACAGCGTCAGCGTGTGTGGATCTCGATGACCCTGGCCCAGGGCACCGACCTGCTGCTGCTGGACGAGCCGACCACCTATCTCGACCTGGCGCACGCGATCGACGTGCTCGACCTGGTCGACGACCTGCACGAGTCGGGCTGCACGGTGGTCATGGTGCTGCACGACCTCAACCTCGCCATCCGCTACAGCGACAACCTCGTCGTGATGAAGGAGGGCGCCATCCTGGCGCAGGGCCACCCGCGGGACGTCGTCACCGCCGAGCTGCTGCACGAGGCGTTCGGACTGCGCGCCCTGGTCGTCGACGACCCGGTGGGGGACCGCCCGCTCGTCGTGCCGATCGGTCGCACGCAGGTGCACCCCAACTACCGAGGAAAGAACGGTAGTTAGGCTAGGCTAACCTCATTTTTATGGATAAGGTTTGCCTGCCCTAAGAACGTGGCGCAGCGACTGTGCGAAGGCAAGGGATGGCTGATGCTCCTCCGTAGAACGACGCTCACAACGCCCTTGCGGCGGCTGGCGACAACGGTGTCCGCCTTAGGCCTGACCGTCGGCCTCCTCGCCGGATGCGGCTCCGACTCCTCGGACGAGTCCACCGGCGACAACGCCAAGGCCACGGCCGCCGCCGGCGCCTTCCCGGTCACGGTCGAGCACGCCTTCGGCACCACGACCATCACCAAGGCCCCACAGCGCGTCGTCTCGGTCGGCTACACCGACGACCAGACCATCCTCGCCTTCGGCATCAAGCCCGTCGGCATGGTCGATCAGTACCCCAACCCGCCCGGGCAGAGCCCCGACATCAACACCCAGTGGCCCTGGGTGAAGGACAAGTGGGGCGACACCAAGCCCGAGGTCATCATGAAGAACGGTGACTCCGGCCCCAACTACGAGAAGATCGCCGCCCTGCGCCCGGACCTGATCGTCGCGGTCTACTCCGAGATCGACCAGGCCGCCTACGACAAGCTCTCCAGGATCGCGCCGACGGTCGGCCGTACCAAGGCCGAGAAGGAACCCTTCAGCGCCCCCTGGCAGGACAACGCCCTGCACATCGCCAAGGCCCTCGGCAAGGCCGAGGAGGGCGAGAAGATGGTCGCGGACATCCAGGGCAAACTCGACGCGGCCAAGAAGGCCCACCCCGAGTTCGCCGGCCGGACCGCTGTCGCGCTGTCCTGGTACGAGGACTCGGTCGCCCCCTTCACCTCCACCGACGTCCGCGGCCGCCTCGTCTCCGGCATCGGCTTCAAGTACCGGACGGAGATCGACAAGGCCGCCGGCGGCAGCTTCTACACCAAGCTCTCCCCGGAGCGCATCGACCTGGTCGACGTCGACCACATCTTCGTCATCAACGACAAGGCCGACACCGAGGCGCTGAAGAAGTTCAAGCTCTTCGCCAACCTCGACGCCGTGAAGAAGGGCAACGTGTCGTACCTGCTGGACAGCGAGGGCCCGGCGGTCGGCGCGGCCATCTCGCAGGGCACCCTGCTGTCGATGCCGTACGCCATCGACGAGCTCGTCAAGTCGGCGGCCGGGTAGGTGTGAGCGCCACCGAGACGTACGACACGGTCACGCGCCCGGCCTCGCCGGCCCTGCACACCACCACCGGCCGCGAGGCCGCCCGCTGGGTCACGGCACACTGCCGCGAAGTGCCCTGGCTGACCACCGCCACCGTGGTCACCTCGGTGGCCGGGGCCGCGCTCCAGGTGCTCCCGGTGCTGCTGCTCGGCCAGGTGGTCGACGGGGTCGTCGCGGGGGAGTCCCGCTCGGTCCTGGTCAGGATCGGGGTCGTCATGGTGGCCGCCGCGCTGCTCGGCGCGGTGGCCACCGCGGCCTCGACCTACCTGATCGGACGGCTGGGCGCGGACCTGCTGGCCAAGCTGCGGGAGTCCGCCGTGCGCGCGGTGCTCGGGATGCCGAGCGCCCGGATCGAACAGGTCGGCCGGGGCGATGTGCTGTCCCGGGTCGGCGACGACGTAGCCGTGCTCTCGCGAGGCATCCGGATGGCCGTCCCCACGGTGTTCTCGGCGGGCGTGCTGGTCGTCATCGCCACGGCCGGCATGTTCGGCCTCGACTGGCGGCTCGGCCTGGCCGGCGCCGGCGCGCTGCCCGCGTACGCCCTGGCCCTGCGCTGGTACCTCCCGCGCTCGGCCCCGCTCTACCGCAAGCAGCGCGCGGCCCAGGCCGACCGCGCCCAGGCGCTGATCAGCGGTCTCAACGGCATCGACACGGTCCGCGCGTACCGCCTCGAAGAGGCCTTCCGGGAGAAGGTCACCGATGAATCGCGGCGGGTGCGCGACCTGGGCATCGAGGTGTTCCACTTCTTCGGCCGGTTCGTCGGCCGGGAGAACCGCGCCGAGTTCATCGGCCTCACCCTGATCCTCGGCGTCGGCTACGCCCTCCTGGAGGCCGACGCCGCCAGCCTGGGCGAGGTGTCGGCGGCCCCGCTGCTCTTCCACCGGCTGTTCGTGCCACTCGGCATGATCATGTTCACCTTCGACGAGGCGCAGAAGTCGGGGGCGAGCCTGACCCGGCTGGTCGGGGTGCTGGGGGAGGAGGCGGAGGAACGGCTGGTGGGCGACGAGGCGGTGACACCGGCGGCCTCCGTGGCGTACGCCGTGACCGTGGAGGGTGTGACCTTCGCCTATCCAGGCACCGAGGAGCCGGTCCTGCGGGACGTCAACTTGAGGATTCCGGCGGGGAGTTCGCTCGCGCTGGTCGGTGCGACCGGCGCGGGCAAGACGACACTGGCCGCGCTCGTCGCCGGTATCGGAACCCCGCGGGCCGGGACCGTCCGCATCGGGACGACCGACCTGGCGGACCTGGACGAGGCCGGGGCGCGGGCCCTGGTGAGCCTGCTGACGCAGGAGACCCATGTGTTCTCCGGCCCGCTCGCCGACGACCTGCGCCTGGCCGCGCCGCAGGCGACCGACGCGGAGTTGACCGACGCGCTGCGCACGGTCGGCGCGGAGGGCTGGGTCGAGGCGCTGCCCGAGGGCCTGAACACGCCGGTCGGCGAGGGCGGCGAGCGGCTCGACGTCACCAAGGTCACTCAAATCGCCCTGGCGCGGCTCGTGTTGGGCCGGGCGCCGGTGGTGGTGCTGGACGAGTCGACCGCCGAGGCCGGCAGCGAGGGCGCCGCCGAGCTGGAACGGGCCGTACTCGCCGCGTGCGCGGGCCGGACCACGCTCTTCGTGGCGCACCGGCTGACGCAGGCGATGGCGGCGGACCGGATCGCCGTGCTGGACGCCGGACGCGTCGTCGAGCAGGGGACCCACGAGGAGCTGGTGGCCCTGGACGGCCGGTACGCACGACTGTGGCAGGCCTGGCGAGAAGGCAGTTGAGAGAATTTAGCTTAGGCTAGCCTAACTTTCATGCTGTGGAAGGGTGCTGAGTCTTCGATGATCGAACCGCGCGCTCGTCACGTACTTCTTTCCCCCACCCGACTGACCGAGTTGCGCCGGAGGACCGGCGACCACTCCGACCGGACCCTCGCCGAGGCCTGCGCCATCGCGCTGGCGTTCTGGGCGACTGGGCAGAGCCCCGACGGCATCGACCTCACCCCTGGCACCCTGTTCGCCGACGTCCTCGGCTGGGTCGACAACGGCGGTACAAGTGCCGGTAGTCGGCAGGACGACGGAGTGGCTGTCCCTGTCCCGGACGGCGTCGACCTCGCCGACGCACAGCTCGCCCTGGACGACCTCGCCGACTTCCCGGACCGCCCGCTCGGCACCGTCGGCCCCTCCAGCGTGGCGGCACGACTCGAAGCCCTGGCCGTGTGGAACGCGACCGACGCCGACCGGGTCCGCCCGACCCTGGTGGAGATGTTCCTCGAACAGGCGCGGACCAGGCCGGACGCCGTCGCCATCGTCGACGAACACCGCACACTGACCTACCGTCAAGCGGCCGCCCTCTCGGCCCAGTTGGCCCACCACCTGCTCGAACGCGACCTGACCGCCGAGCAGATCGTCGGCATCTCCCTGGGCCGCTCCGCGGACATGGTGATCGGGCTCCTCGCCGTGCTCCAGGCCGGATGCGCGTTCGTGCCACTCGATCCGCAGTGGCCCGCCGCACGCCGGGCCGTCGTCATCGAGGACGCCGGGGTCGTCCTCCAGCTCAACGACAACGGCGAACACGCCCCGGGCGAGCCGGAAGCCGTCGCCGTCGACCTCGACGACTGGCGCTTCGACGGCTACCCGACTGAGGGCACCGGGATCACCGTCCCCGGTACCGGCCTGGCCTACGTGATCTTCACCTCCGGCTCCACCGGCCGACCCAAGGGCGCGATGATCCGGCACGAGGCCATCAGCGAACGCCTGTTGTGGCAGGTCCACCAGATCCTGGGCTTCGGCCACGACGACGCCTCGCTGTTCAAGGCGCCCCTGTCCTTCGACATCTCCATCAACGAGATCTTCCTGCCCCTCGTGTCCGGCGCCCGACTGGTCGTCCTGCGCCCCGGCGGCGAACGCGACCCGCACCACCTGCTGAGCGTCATCGCCGAACACCGCGTCACCTTCACCTACTTGGTGTCCTCCATGCTGGACGTGCTGCTCGACATCGCGGGCGACTCCGGGCAGTTGGACAGCCTGCGCCACGTGTGGTGCGGCGGCGAGGTGCTGACCCCTGAGCTGTACGAGCGGTTCCGCACCCAGCTCGACATCCCCATGTATCACGGCTACGGACCGGCCGAGACGACCATCGGCGTCTCCCACGTCATCTACCGGGGTGCCGCCGAACGCCTGTCCACCTCCATCGGCAAGGCCAACCCCAACACCCAGCTGTACGTCCTCGACGACGAGCTGCGCCCCGTCCCGGTCGGCGTCGGCGGCGAACTCTACGTCGGCGGCTTCCTCCTCGGCCGCGGCTATGTGAACGCGCCTGGCCTCACGGCCTCCCGGTTCGTCGCCAACCCCTTCGCCACCGACGGCTCCCGCCTCTACCGCACCGGCGACCTCGCTCGCTACGCCCCCGACGGCTCGCTGGACTTCCTCGGCCGCGCCGACAACCAGATCAAGATCCGCGGTATGCGCCTGGAGATCGAGGACGTCGAGATCGGCCTCGCGGAACACCCGGGCGTACGGCACACCTGTGTCGTCGCCAGGAAGAACACCGCCGGCGGCACCTACCTCGTGGGGTACGTCATCCCGGCCGCCGGGAGTGAGGCGCTGCGGGCCGACGAGGTCAAGGTCTGGGCCGCCGAGCACATGGTCGAGTACATGGTCCCCGCCCATGTCGTCGTCCTGCGGGAGTTCCCGCTGACGGCCAACGGCAAGCTCGACCGGAACGCCCTGCCGGAGCCCGAGCTCGCCACCGGCACGCTCGTCCCGCCCGCCACCGACGACGAACGCGTGGTGTGCCAAGCCGTCGCCGACGTACTGCGCCTCGACGAGATCGGCGCCGACCAGGACTTCTTCCAACTCGGCGGCGACAGCATCCTGGCGATCTCCCTGCTGAGCGCGCTGCGCGCCGAGGGACTCCATGTGACGGCCCGGCAGATCTTCGCCCACAGCACCCCGCGCGCGCTGGCGGCCGTGGCAAGCCGGGAGGACACCTCCACCGTCGACCACCGCGACGTCCCCACCGGCACCGTCGTCGGCTCACCCGTCGTGCAGTGGCTCGGCGAGACCACGGACGCCGTCGACGGATTCGTGCAGTCGGTGGTCCTGAACACCCCGGCCGACCTCACCGCCGTCACCCTCGACGCACTCCTCACCGCCGTCGTACGACACCACCCCATGCTGCGCGCCAGGCTGGTGCGCGGCGACCGCTGGAGCTTCGACATCCCGGAGTCGGGCGCGACCACCGTGGCCTGGCAGGAGAGCGACCGTCCGCTGGAGGAGTGCGTCGCGCTCGCCACCGCCGGACTCGACCCCGACAGCGGTGTGATGCTGCGGGCCCTATGGCGGCCCGCGGCACGGCAGTTGGTGCTGGCAGCCCATCACGTCGTCGTCGACGGCGTGTCCTGGCGTGTCCTGATGGAGGACCTGGCCACGGCATGGCGCCAGACATCCTCCGGCACACCGATCGAACTCCCCCCGACCGGCACGTCCTTCCGCCGCTGGACCCAGCTGCTGGAGCGCGCGGCCTTCGACGCCGACAGCTCCTACTACTGGCGTCCGCTGCCGGGTGACGACCACCTGCTGGGCAGGCGGCCCCTGGCGGAGACCGACACCGTCGCGGGCGAACGGCTGCACACCGTCACCGTCGGCCCTGAGGTCACCGCCGCCCTGCTCGGTGAGATCCCCGCCAGGTTCCACGCCGGAGTCAACGACGTCCTCCTGACCGCACTCGCGGTCACCCTCGCCCGCTGGCGCCACGACCGAGGCCAGGACCAGACGTTCGCGCACATCGAACTGGAGGGCCACGGCCGCGAAGGCCACTTCGTGGCGGACACCGCCGGGTTCGAACCCGAACTCGCCCGCACGGTCGGCTGGTTCACCACCCTCTTCCCGGTGGTCGTCGACCCCGGCGCGGCAGCCGACTTCACCGCACCCGACTACCTGGCCACCGCACTCAAGGCCGTCAAGGAAGACCTCGCCAGGGTGCCCGACAACGGCGTCTCCTACGGCGCCCTGCGCTACCTCACCCACACCGAGTTCGACGCCCCCGCGCCCCAGGTGCTCTTCAACTACCTGGGCCGCTTCGCTGCCGGCGCCGCCGGTGACTGGCAACTCGCCCGTACGACCGGCCAGTTGGGCGAGAAGCGTGACCCCGCCATGCGGCTCCCGCGCGCCCTGGAGTTCAACGCGATCGCCGAACCCGCCACAGCCGGCGGTGAGTACGAGCTGGTCACCACCCTCTCCTGGCCCGAAGGCCTGTTCACCGACCAGGACATCACGACGATCGGCGCGTACTTCCGTACGGCCCTCGCCGGACTCGCCGCCCTCGACCAGGGGGGCCACTCGCCCAGCGACTTCGACCTGGTCCCGCTCACCCAGGCCGACGCCGACGCCCTCGACGGCCCGGACCTGCGGGACATCTTGGCGCTCACCCCGCTGCAAGAGGGTTTGTACTTCCACTCGGTCTTCGACGACGACTCGGCCGGCGCTTACGTCGAGCAGCAACTCCTCACCCTGGAAGGCGACGTGGACGCCGAACGGCTCGCGGCGGCGGCCACCAGGCTCCTCACCCTCTACCCGAACCTGGCCGCACGGTTCGTGTCCCTCGGCGACGGTCGCGTGGTCTCCGTACTGGAGAGCGGCGTCGAGGCGCCATTCAGCACGCTGGACCGCCCCGGCATCACCGACGACGAGATCCGCGCCTACGCCGAGCGCGACCGCCGCGCCGGGTTCGACCTCGCGACCGGGCCGCTCATGCGGTACACCCTCATTCGGACAGAGGCCGGGCGCAGCGTCCTGGTGCAGACCGTGCATCACATCATCGCCGATGGCTGGTCGGTGCCGCCGATGCTCCGCGCCCTGCTCGCCGAGTACCACGCGCCGGGGACGACCTATCCCCTCGGCGGCTTCGCCGACTATGTGCGCGCGCTCGCCGAGCGGGACGAGGACGAGAGCGACCGGGTGTGGCGCACCCAGCTCGCCGAACTGCCCGGCCCCTCCCTCGTCGCCGAGGGCCACACCCCGTCCGACCGGTTCGCCGACACCTCCCGCACCCCGGCCGACGACATCGACACCGCCGCCCGGTCGGCCGGTGTCCCGCTCAGCGTGGCCGTGCACAGCGCCTGGGCGGTGACGCTCGGCGGCATCCTGCACGGCACGGACGTCGTCTTCGGCTCCACCGTGTCCGGACGGGACATGGATGTGCCCGGCATCGAGAACATGGTGGGCCTGTTCATCAACACGATTCCTGTGCGGGCCAGTTGGACCCCTACGACCACTTCGCGTGACCTGCTCGCCTCGGTCCGCGAACACCAGAGCGCGGTACTCCAGCATCAGCACGTCTCGCTGGCGAGGATCGGCCGTGAGGCGGGCGCGGGCTCTCTGTTCGACACCCTGGTGGTCTTCGACGTGGCGACCGACGTGGAGGCGCTGCGCGGACCGGCCGACGAGCTGATCGTCACCGACATCGTGAACGAGGGCGCCCCGCACTACCCGTTGACCCTGGTCGTGGAGCGCACCCTCGACGGCCGCCCGCGCTTCAACCTGATCTACGACGGCGAGCTGCTGCAAGAGACCGGAGCCCAGGCGATCCTGCGCACCTTCGAGACGACCCTCACCGGCCTGCTCACCCGACCGGACACACCAGTCGACGACCTTGCCACGGAGAGCTCCCGGCAGCGCGTCACCCCGACCACCCTGGGCGCCCTCTTCGACGCCGCCGCACGCCGCGACCCGTCCGCCACGGCCGTCACCCAGTGCGCCCTCGACGGCGGCACCCGGTCCCTGACGTACGGGGAACTAGCGCTCAAGAAGGGCGAGTTGGCGGCTGTACTGGCCGCCGCCGGGGTCGGCCCCGGCAAACGGGTCGCCGTCGGCGTGCCGCGTTCCCTGGAGCAGGTCGTGGCCCTGGTCGCCATCGTCAGCGCGGGCGGCGCTTACGTACCCCTGGACCTGGCGTACCCCGACGAACGCCTGGAGTACATCCTTGCCGACGCCGCCCCTCAGGTCGTCCTGGTGGAGGCGGGGCAGCGGGAGCGCTTCGCCGAACTGCTGGACCGGACCGGTGTATCGGCGCGGGTCCTGGTGCAGGGTGACGAACTCCCGCAGTCACCCGTCGAGTTCGAGGCCGACTGGCACGACCCCGCGTACGTGATCTACACGTCCGGCTCGACGGGCCGCCCCAAGGGGGTCGTCGTCCCGCACGCCGGCGTGGTGACCCTCCTCGCGAACACCCGGCCCGTGATGGACTTCGGCCCGGACGACGTGTGGGTCCAGTTCCACTCGTACTCCTTCGACTTCGCGGTCTGGGAGCTGTGGGGCGCCCTGGCGCACGGGGGTGAACTGCTGGTGCCGGAGTACGGGCTGACCCGCTCGCCGGTCGACTTCCACCGGCTGGTCCGCGAACGGGGGGTCACCGTGCTCAACCAAACGCCGTCCGCCTTCTACCAGTTCATCGAGGCCGATCGGCAGGCCGAGGCGCCGATCCCCGCCCTGCGTCGGATCGTCTTCGGCGGCGAGGCGCTCGACCTCGGGCGGCTGCGCGGCTGGGTCGCACGACATGGCTCCGACCAGCCGGAGTTGGTGAACATGTACGGCATCACCGAGACGACCGTCCATGTCACCCACCGGGTGCTGACCGACGACGACTTCCGTGCCGGTGCCGAGGCGAGTCCGATCGGCGGTCCGATCCCCGGCCTGGTCACCTATCTGCTCGACGAACGGCTCAGGCCGGTGCCGCCCGGTCGTGTGGGCGCCATCTACGTCGCCGGTGACCAGGTGTCGCTCGGCTATCTGGGCAGGCCCGGGCTCACCGCGGGCCGGTTCGTGGCGGACCCGTTCGCGGGCGACGGCTCCCGCATGTACCACACGGGCGACCTCGCCGCCCGCACGCTAGACGGCGAGTTGGAGTTCGTCGGACGCGCCGACGACCAGGTCCAACTCAAGGGTTTCCGCGTCGAGTTGGGCGAGGTCGAGGCCGCGCTCCGGGGGCTCGACGGTGTGGTCGACGCGGCTGTCACGGTGGCCGCCTCCGGCGATCATCTCGTCGCGCACGTCGTGGGCCGGGCCCCCGGCGATGTCACCGCCCTACTGTCCGCGAAGCTGCCCGCGCACATGGTGCCGAGCCGGGTGCTGACGGTCGACGCCCTGCCCCTGACGGTCAACGGCAAGCTGGACCGGAAGGCACTGACCGAGCGGGCGGCCGCCGCACCGGACACTCCTACGCCCGTGAACGACTCCGCGCTCGCAGCACCGGACACTCCCACGGCCGCCAACGACTCCGCGCTCGCCTCTCTCGTCGACATCTTCACCGCGACCTTGCCCGGCGGCGCCGACGTGAACGCCGACACCGACTTCTTCAGGGCCGGCGGAGACAGCATCGTCGCCATCACCGTGATCAACCGGGCGCGAGCGCTGGGCCTGCCGATCGCGCCCCGGGACGTGTTCCTGCTCCGGACGCCGCGTGCCCTCGTCGAGCACCTCGGCACGCACACACCCCACGCGGAGACCGCCCCCGCCCACCGTGCCGACGGCCCCTTCCCGCCGACACCGATCATCCTGCGCCAACGTCAACTGGGCGGCACGCTGGCCCGGTTCGCGCAGGCCCGCACCCTGCCGGTCCCCGAGGGCCTCGGACACGCCGACATAGGACGCGCGGCGAAGGCCGTCGTGGCCGCCCACCCGGCACTCCGGCTGCGCCTCCGCGTCGAACAAGGGGTGTGGGCGCTCAGCACCGAACCCGCCCGCGAGGTCACCGTCGTACGCCCCGACACGACCGATGCGGCGAACGAGGCCGCCGCACGCCTCGACCCCGCGTCGGGGGACGTCGTGGCGTTCGCGTGGTTGGAGGTCACCCGCACCCTGGTGGTCACCGTGCACCACCTCGCCGTCGACTCCGTGTCCTGGCTGATCCTCCTGGACGACCTGGCCACCGCCCTGCGCGGGGAGCCCCTGGCACCCCCCACCACCTCGTACGCCGAGTACGCCGAAGCGCTGGCCCTCGGGTCCGCCCAGGCCCTCGACGGGCTCGGGCACTGGCGTACGACGCTCCAGGCGCCCGCCTTGCTGCCCGAGGTCGGCGGGCTCCGTGAGACCACCGTCGTCCTCGCCCCCGAGGTCAGCGAACACGTCACCCGTACCGCCCCGGCGGCCTTCGGCGTCGGCCTCACCGAGCTGCTGTGCGGCGCGCTGCGCACCGCACTCACCCGTGTCCAGGCCACCCCGACCGACCTGGCGATCGACCTGGAGCGGCACGGCCGGGTCCCCGCCCTGGAGGGCCATGACTACACGCGTACGGTCGGCTGGTTCACCTCCGTCGCACCCGTACGGCTCACCGCGCACACCGACCCCGTGGCGGCCGCGCACGAGGTCGCCGCACGACAGCCGGACGAGCGGGCGCACATCGCCTACGGCCAACTCCGTTACCTCAACCCGCAGTCGGCGCCCCTGCTCACCGCCCAGCCGCAGGTGCTGTTCAACTACCTGGGCCGCGGCAGCGAGTCCCAGGCGCTGCGCATCACCGGGGGCGAGCAGGGCAGTCCGTACGCCGTCGAGGTCAACGCCTGGCTGGACGAGGCGACCGGCGGTCTGGCCGCGGAGGTCGTGCTCGCCGAGGGTGTCTCCGACGACATAGCCGGGTACTGGCTGGACGCCCTGGAGGACATCGCCGACGCCGCGGCGACGGCCGAGCGCACCGCCCCGGTCACCCCGCTCCAACGCGGCCTGTTCTTCCAGGCCCAGCTGACGGGGTCGACCGGACACTACGTCGCGCAGAGCTGGTTCACCTTCGACCGGCGTCTGGACACGGAGGCGCTGGCCGAGGCGATGGCCCACGTCATCGCCCGCCACCCGGTCGTGGGCGCGGGGTTCACCACCGACGACGACGGCAATCCGGTGCAGGTCCTCAAGGCCGGGCGACGGGTCGGTGTCCGTACGGTCGAGCTGTCCACGGACGCCGAGGTCGACGCCCTGCGCGCCCGTGACCGGGACACGGGCTTCGACCCGGGCGAGCCCCCGCTGATCCGGCTGACCGTCGTGCGACTGCCCGGCGGGCGGGACGGGCTGCTTCTCAGCTACCACCTGCTGCTGTGGGACGGCTGGTCCCGCGAGATCGTGCTGCGGGATCTCTTCGACGCCTACGAGGCTTTTGTCGCAGGCGAGTTGACGGACCCCGTCCCCGCCGTGCCGAGCTTCGAGGAGCATGCGCGGGCGCTCGACGCCAAGGACACCGCCGTATCCGAACGCTTCTGGGCCGAGCACCTCGCGGGCCTGCCCGGTCCGACCCTGCTCGCCGGGCCGGCACCGACCCTGACCGACGACCTGCCGGGCACCCTCGTGCACACCGTCTCCGCCGAACTGTCGGAGCTGCTGCGGGACGCCGCCAGGGTGCACGGGGTCACACTGAACTCGGTGCTGACCGGGGCGTTCGGGCTGCTGCTGGGCGCCTGCACGGGGCGGGGCGACGCCGTGTTCGGGGTGACCGTGTCCGGGCGGGAGGGGGAGGGGCTCGAGGACGTCGTCGGGGTGCTGCTCAACACCGTGCCGATGTGGACGCGGGCCCGGCCCGGCGACACGGTCCGGGAGTACCTCGCGGGGGTGCAGGCGGCCAGGGTCGCGGCGATGGAGCACGAGCACCTCGGGCTGGGGGAGATCCAGCGGGCCAGCGGCCACGACACGCTTTTCGACAACCTGTTCGTGCTGCAGAACTTCCTCGACCTGGACGCCTTGGCCGCGATGAACGCCCGGCACGGCATCACGTCGGTGCAGGCCGACGACTCCACCCACTACCCGTTCACCTGGGTCGTCACGCCCGGCGATCGGCTCACGGTCAAGCTGGAGCACCGCGACGGGGACACGTCCGGTGCCCGGCGGCTGCTCGACGACTATCTGCGGGTGCTGGAGGACGTGGCCCGCTCGACCGGGCCGGTCGGTGCGCTGCCGGGGCTCGGGCCGGCTCCGGGGCCCGGGGCGCGGACTGACGTCGGCACGGACAGCGTCGTCGACCGCTTCGACCAGGCGGCGGACCGTCATCCGGACCGGGTGGCGCTCGTCGCCCACGGCGCACGGATGACCTTCGCCGAACTCCGGGACCGCAGCCGGACCGTGGCCGGGGTGCTCGCCGGGCGCGGCATCGGCCCGGAGCGGACCGTGGGCCTCGCCGTGCCACGCTCGCTCGACTCGATCGTGGCCCTCTTCGCCGTACTGCGTACCGGTGCCGCCTATGTGCCCCTGGAGCTGGACCACCCGGACGAACGGATCGCGGCGATCGTCGAGGACGCCCGCCCGGACGTGGTCCTCACCGTGAGCTCGGTGGCGTCCCGGTTGACCGGTGACCTCGTCGAGCTGGACCGGCCGCTGCCCGCCGCAGAGCCCTACGTGACGTTCGCCCCCGACGACCCCGACCGGCTGGGGCACCCGGCGTACACGATCTACACCTCCGGCTCGACCGGAAAGCCCAAGGGCGTCGTGACCGAGTACGCCGGACTCACCAACATGCTGATCAACCATCAGCGCCGTATCTTCGAACCGGTGTTGGCGGACCACGGCCACCGTGTCTTCCGTATCGCGCACACCGTGTCGTTCGCGTTCGACATGTCGTGGGAGGAGCTGCTGTGGCTCGCCGACGGGCATGAAGTGCACATCTGCGACGAGGAGTTGCGCAGGGATGCGCCCCGGCTCGTCGAGTACTGCCTGGAACACGGCATCGACGTCATCAACGTGACCCCGACCTACGCCCAACAGCTCGTCGCCGAGGGCCTGTTGGATGACCCGGACCGGCGGCCGCCGCTGGTGCTGCTGGGCGGCGAGGCCGTCACCCCCACGCTGTGGCAGCGGCTCGCCGACACCGAGGGCACCGTCGGCTACAACCTGTACGGGCCCACCGAGTACACCATCAACACCCTCGGCGTCGGCACCTTCGAGTGCGAGGACCCGGTGGTGGGCGTGGCCATCGACAACACCGACGTCTACGTCCTCGATCCCTGGCTGCGACCCCTGCCGGACGGCGTGCCCGGCGAGCTGTACGTGGCGGGCATCGGCATCGCCCGCGGCTACCTCGGCCAACCCGGCCAGACCGCCCACCGGTTCGTGGCCTGCCCGTTCGGTGCCCCCGGCGAGCGCATGTACCGCACCGGCGACCTCGTCGTCCGGCGCCCGGACGGCAACCTGATGTACCTGGGCCGCACCGACCAGCAGGTCAAGATCCGCGGCCACCGCGTCGAACTCGGCGAGGTCGAGGCCGCGTTCGCGGCCCACCCGGCGGTGCGTTTCGTCGCCGCCGTCGCCCAGGCCGATCCACAGGTCGACGGCGCCCACCGGCTGGCGGCCTATCTGGTGCTGGACGGCGCCGAGTTGGCGACGGTCGCCACGGAAGTGGGCGCCGGTCTCCCGGACTTCCTGCGGCCGACGCACTACGCCCAGGTCGACAGCATCCCGCTGACCGTCAACGGAAAGGCTGACACCAAGGCGCTCCCGGAGGCCAAGCCGCTGGGCGCACTGTCCACGGCAGGGGAGCGGGGGCCGGAGACCGAGACCGAGAGCGTGGTGTGCGCGTACTTCGCCGAGGCACTGGACCTGGACGACGACGAGGTGAGCGCGGTGGGAGACTTCGTGTCCCTGGGCGGGCACTCCATGCTGGCGGTGCGGCTGATCGGGCTGCTCCGCCGGGAGTTCGGCCCGGTCATCACCATCCGAGACCTGTTCACCCTGCGGACCCCGGAAGCGATCGCCCGTCACCTTGATGACCGATTCGATGACCCCTCCTGACACGCGAGCGCCCCGCTTCGGGGCCGACATCCTCCGCATCGCCCTGCGCCGCAACATCGGTGCCATGGTGGCGGGCACGGTCCTCATGGGCCTGTACCAGGCCGGCGAGACGGCGTTCCCGATCGCGCTGGGCCTCATCGTCGAGCACACCCTGCAGCACCGCAGCCCCGGCGCGCTCGGACTGTCGATCGCCGCGCTGGCCGTGATCGTCACGACCGTCTCGCTGTCCTGGCGGTTCGGGATGCGCGTCCTGCAGAAGGCCAACACGACCGAGGCCCACCGCTGGCGGGTCCGGGTCGCCGCCTGCGGACTCCAGCCGGTGGCCCGGGACGTCGACCTGAAGTCCGGCGAGGTGCTCACCATCGCCACCGAGGACGCCGACCAGACCGCCGACATCATCGAGGTGGTGCCGCTGCTGATCAGCTCGCTGGTCGCGGTCCTGGTCGCCGCCGTCGCGCTGGGCCTGGCCGACCTCCGGCTCGGCCTGCTGGTGATCGTCGGCACCGTCGCGATCCTGTCGATCCTCAGCGTGCTGTCCAAACGCATCGGCGACAGCACCCAGGAACAGCAGGCCCGGGTCGCGCGGGCCGGGGCGAAGGTCGCCGACCTGATCACCGGGCTGCGCCCACTGCACGGCTTCGGCGGCAACCACGCGGCGTTCGCGTCGTACCGCACGGTCAGCACCGAGGCGAAACACCAGGCCATCACCGTCGCCAAGGTCAACGGCGCCTACGCGGGCGCCGCCCTGGCCCTCAACGCCCTCCTCGCCGCCGCCGTGACCCTGACGGCGGGCTGGCTGGCCTTCGAGGGCCGCATCACCGTCGGCGAACTCGTCATGGCCGTCGGGCTGGCGCAGTTCATCATCGAACCGCTCAAACTCTTCTCCGAGATGCCCAAGTACGTGATGATCGCGCGCGCCTCGGCCGAGCGGATGGCATTGGTGCTGACCGCGCTGCCGGTGGCCACGCCGGGTTCCGAACGTCCGTCAGCGGGCAGTGACTTGGAGGTCGACGGCGTCCGGTACGGAACCCTGCGCAAGCTGAAGTTCCGGGTGGCGGCAGGCGAGTTCGTCGCGATCGCCGCCTACCAGCCGCGTGCCGCGGCCGACCTCGTGGCGGTCCTGGCCGTGCGCGTCCCGCCCGACGCCTACGAGGGCACGGTCCGGCTCGGCGGACGAGAGCTGGGGGAGCTGTCCGTGGAGGCGGTCCGCGAGCACCTGCTGGTGAACCCGTACGACGGCGAGATCTTCGCGGGCACCCTCCGCACCAACATCGACCCCTCGGGCACCAGCCGCAATGTCGCCGAAGCCGTCGAGGCGTCCCTGCTGACCGACGTCGTCGCCCTTCACCGCGAGGGCCTCGACCACGCCGTCCGCGACCGGGGCGCGAACCTGTCCGGCGGACAGCGCCAACGCCTGTCCCTGGCCCGCGCGTTGGCCGCCGACACCGACATCCTGGTCCTGCACGACCCCACGACCGCCGTCGACACGGTCACCGAACAGCTCATCGCCCGCAACCTCGCGAAGCTCCGCCGCGGCCGGACGACCCTCGTCATCACCAGCAGCCCGGCCCTGCTGGACGCCGCCGACCGCGTCCTCGTCCTGGACGACGGGGTCGTCACGGCCGAGGACAGCCACCGCAACCTGCTGGCCACGGACGCGGGCTACGGCGCGGCGGTGGCCCGATGAGCCGGTGATCCCGGCACATCAGCGCAGCACCCACGCCACATCCCTGAGCAGCGCGTGCCGCCACCCCGCCCGGTCATGCTCCGACGCCGACCGCGACACCCGTACGACCGCACCGCACCGCTCCGTCAGCGCCTCCACCCGTCCGCAGTGCGGGAGCATCCGCGTCTCGTGTTCCCCCACGTCGAAGGCAACCCGCAGTCCGGACGGGTCGGGCAGCCGGCGCAGGCGCTCGGCGAGGGCGCCACCCACGGTCCCCCCGAACGGATCCGCCGACTCCATCGCCCCCGGCGCCCACCAGAACGACCCCGACTGACAGGCGACGCGCGACACCAGCTCAGGGAACTCCAGCGCCGCGTACAGTGCGCTCAGCCCGCCGAGGCTCTGCCCGGCGACCACCAGCCGGTCCGGGTCGCCCGGCACGCCCGACTCCGCGACGAGCGGCAGCAGTTCGTCCCGGACGCCCTCCCACAGCTCGGGCCGGCACGCGTACTCGGTCCCCCGGTCCTTGGCCGGAAGGAAGACCAGCGTCACGGGAGGCATGTCACCACCGGCGACCGCCGACTCGAAGGCGGTCATGGCCGGATGCAGATACAGCCAGTCGTCCCCGTCCAGGAGCAGCACCAACGGCCCACCGCCGCCCACCGGATGAACGCGTACGGTACGACGCCCACCGAGCCGCTCGGAGGACCAGCGGAGCCGGGTGCGGGGCAGCGGCAGCACGTCGTCGGCCCCGACCAGGGGCCAGTGCGGCTGCGGCGGCGCGTCCGGCGTGGCCGCGATGGACCGGTCACCGCCCGCCCCGGCCGGGTTGAACGGGTCGGCGTACGCGATGCCGTCGACGAGGAACTGGTAAGTGACCCGCAGCCGTTCGGGCATCCGCACCTCGGCGTACCAGCAGTCCGTGTCGCCCCACCGGCGCAATGCCACCGGACCCGACCAGCTCTCGAAGCCGACGCTCGCCTCGGACCCGCGCCACAGGAACAAAGTCACCCAGCCGCCATCACCGGCGGGCACCGAGAGCGGCCCGCGCACCGTCGCCCAGAACGCGTCGGAGCCGGGCTCCTCCGCCAGCCCGAACTCGCCGAAGCCGAGGGCGTGCTGGGCCATGGACGACTCCTTGTGGGAGGGAAGGCGAAAAGCTACGCTCGATCCAATTAGGCGAGCCTAACCTAATGTTGACGTTCGCAGGAGGTACTCGACGTGAGCACCAACCCGTTCGACGACGCCGAAGGCCGTTTCCTGGTCCTGGTGAACGGCGAGGGCCAGCACTCGCTGTGGCCCGCCTTCGCCGGAGTCCCCGGCGGCTGGACGGTGGCCTTCGAGGAGAACACCCGGGACGCCTGTCTGGCCTACGTCGAGGCCAACTGGACCGACCTGCGCCCCAGGTCGCTGTTCAGCCCAGCGCCCGGTCCAAGTTGAACGCGGCGCTGATCAGCGCGAGATGGGTGAACGCCTGCGGGAAATTGCCCTGTTGCTCACCGGTGTGGCTGATCTCCTCGGCGTAGAGGCCGAGATGGTTGGCGTACGTCAGCATCTTCTCGAAGGCGAGCCGCGCCTCGTCGACCCGGCCGGCGTGCACCATCGCCTCGACGTACCAGAACGAGCAGATCGAGAACGTGCCCTCGTCGCCGCGCAGTCCGTCCGGGCTGGCCAGCGGATCGTAGCGGTAGACCAGCGAGTCCGAGACCAGCTCCTGCGTCAACGCGTCCAGCGTGGACAGCCACTTGGGGTCGGTCGGTGCGATGAACTTCGACAGCGGCATCATCAGCACGGCCGCGTCCAGCACGTCGCCGTCCTCGTGCTGCACGAACGCCTGACGCGCCTCCGACCAGCCACGGCTCATGATCCGCCGGTAGATGGTGTCCCGGCACTCCCGCCAGCGGGGCAGATCGGCGGGCAGACCACGCCGGTTGGCCATGCGGATCGCCCGCTCGATCGCCACCCAGCACATCAGGCGCGAGTACAGGAAGTTCTTCCGGCCGCCGCGGGTCTCCCAGATGCCCTCGTCGGGCTGGTCCCAGTGCGCGCACACCCACTCCACCAGCGAACAGACGTCGTCCCACTGGGCGCTGGAGATCGGCTTGGCCCACTTGTCGTAGAGGTAGATGGAGTCGATCAGGGCGCCGTAGATGTCGAGTTGGAGCTGGTCCGAGGCCGCGTTGCCGATCCGGACCGGCGCGGAGCCCTGATGCCCTTCCAGGTGCGGGAGTTCGGACTCGGTGAGGTCGGTGCGGCCGTCGATGCCGTACATGATCTGAAGCGGTCCGGACGGCTTGCCGTCGCCCGGACTGACGTGCTTGGTCACGAAGTTCATGAACGCCTCGGCCTCCTCGGTGAAGCCGAGGCGCAGCAGGGCGTAGACGCAGAAGGCGGCGTCGCGCACCCACACGTACCGGTAGTCCCAGTTGCGTTCGCCGCCCAGCTGCTCGGGCAGGCTCGTGGTGGGCGCGGCGACGATCGCGCCGGTCGGCGCGTAGGTGAGGAGCTTGAGGGTGAGGGCCGAGCGGTGCACCATCTCCCGCCAGCGGCCCCGGTACTTGGACTGCGACAGCCAGCGCCGCCAGTAGGCGACCGTGGTCGCGAACTGCTCCTCGGCCTCGGTCCGCGCGCACCGGCGCGGCGACACGTCCCCGCCGACCTGGTCCAGCGCGAACACCGCCGACTCGCCCTCCGCGAGCTTGAAGTCGGCGCGCGCGTCCAGGCCGTCCGTCTCCAGCGGCACGGTAGCGGTCAGGCCCAGCGACAGCTTGTCGGACTCGAAGACCGCCACGTCGCCGACCATGCGCAGCCGGTGCTGCTGCCGGCCGTAGTCGAAGCGCGGGGCGACCCGGGTCCGGAACGGGATCGAACCCCGTACGCACACCACCCGGCGGATCAGCCGGTGCCGCTCCACCTCGGCCTTCTCACCGTCGACGGGCATGAAGTCCTGGACCTCGCCGACCCCGTCCTCGGTGAAGAAGCGGGTGATCAGGACGTTGGTGTCGGGGAAGTAGAACTGCTTGGTCCGGGCCGGCACCGACGCCGCCAGCTCGAACGCGCCGCCCCGTTCCGAGTCCAGGATCGCCGCGAAGACGCTCGGCGCGTCGAAGGACGGGCAGCAGTACCAGTCGATGGTGCCGTCCGTGCCCACCAGGGCCACGCTGCGCAGATCGCCGATGAGACCGTGCTCGGCGATCGGCAGGTACGGCTGGTTCGGCTGGTTGGTCGATGGTCCGCTCATGGCAGCCTCCATGGAACCCAGCCTAGGTCGCTCCGGTAGCGCCGGTGTCGAGAACGAGTCGGACGGCGGCGGTCCGGGATCTTCGCCGGCCCTGTCAGACCGCGAGCACCCTGACACCCGCCTCCTCGAACCGCCGCACCGTCTCCGTGCCCACGGCCGTGTCCGTGACCAGAGTGTCCACCGTCTCGACCGCGCAGATCCGGGCGAACGCCCGCTGCCCCAGCTTGCTGGAGTCGGCGGCCACGACCACCCGCTCGGCCCGCTCGCACAGCAGCCGGTTGATCGCCGCCTCCGCCTCGTCGGCCGCGGCGGCCCCGTGCGTGACGTCGAAGGCGACCACACCGAGCACCGCGACATCGAGGGTGATCTGGCTCAGCACCCCGTCCGCGAGCGGCCCGATGAGCTCGTACGACTGCGCCCGCGCGACCCCACCGGTCACCACGATCTTGAACTGGGGGCGCACGGCCAGCTCGTTGGCGATGTTGAGCGCGTTGGTCACGACCGTCAGAGCGGGCGAGCCGGACGCGAGGTCGCTGCGCACGGCCAGGGCGCGCGCCACCTCCGTGGTGGTCGTCCCGCCGGTCAGCCCCACCGCCTCGCCGGGTGCGAGGAGATCCGCGACCGCCTTGGCGATGCGCTGCTTCTCGGAGGCGTGCCGGGCGGTCTTGTACCGCAGCGGCAGCTCGTACGACACCCCGTGCACGACCGCCCCGCCCCGCGTGCGCACGAGCATCTGCTGCTCGGCCAGCTGGTCGAAGTCGCGCCGGATCGTCGCGGCCGAGACCTCCAGCTCGGCGGCGGCCTCCTCGACCTCCAGCCGGCCGCGCTCCACGAGCAGTTCCAGCAGCGCCTTCCAGCGGGCGTCACGGGACATCCGCACCCTCCCATCCTCGATCACCCGGCGACCCTAGCGCACCCCGCACCCGTCCGAATGCTTGATTCTGCTCGAAAGCTCGCTATATCTTGCATAAACAATCATCGAAGCATAGGGAGGGGCAACGCCATGACGCATGTCGAGGACGAGCTGACGAGCCAGCCCGAGTGCTGGACCCGCGCGGCGGCCGAGGCGGGCGGACACGGCGGGGTGCTGCCGGTGCCGGGGGAGCGGGTCGCGATCGTGGGGTGCGGCACGTCGTACTTCATGGCGCAGTCCGCGGCCGCGCTGCGCGAGGGCGCGGGGCAGGGCGAGACCGACGCCTTCGCCGCGTCGGAGTTCCCGCAGGGGCGGTCGTACGACCGGGTCGTCGCGCTGACCCGGTCCGGCACCACCACCGAAGTCCTGGAGCTGCTCGGGCAGTTGAAGGGGCGGATACGCACCACGGCGATCACCGCCGACCCGCACACGCCTGTCATGGCGGCCGCGGACGACGTCGTCGTGCTGGACTACGCGGACGAACGGTCCGTCGTGCAGACGAGGTTCGCGACGACCGCGCTGACCCTGCTCCGCGCCCACCTCGGACTGCACACCGAGGCAGCCGTCGCCGACGCCCGCACAGCGCTCGCCGACCCGCTGCCCCAAGGCCTCGTGGAATGCACGCAGTTCACCTTCCTCGGTCGCGGCTGGACCGTGGGCCTGGCCAACGAGGCCGGGCTGAAGATGCGCGAGGCCGCACTGTCCTGGACCGAGGCCTACCCGGCGATGGAGTACCGGCACGGCCCCATCAGCATCTCCACCCAGGGCACCGCGACCTGGATGTTCGGCGAAGCGCCCGAGGGGCTGGCCGAACAGGTGCGGGGCACCGGAGCGCTGTGGGTGGACGGCGGCCGCGACCCGCTCGCCGAACTGGTCCGCGCCCAGCGGCTCGCCGTGGCCGTCGCCGCCGCCCGGGGCCTCGATCCGGACCGGCCGCGCCACCTCACCCGCTCGGTGATCCTCGCCGGCGCGCAGGAGTAGCCGTGCCTCTCGTCACCACCGGCGAACTGGTCGCCGCAGCCGCCGCCGCGCACTCCGCCGTCGCCGCCTTCAACGTCGTCACCCTCGAACACGTCGAGGCGGTCGTCGCCGGCGCCGAGTCGGCGGACGCCCCCGTCGTCCTCCAAGTCAGCGAGAACGCCGTCAAGTTCAGGCTCGGGCGACTGCACCCCCTCGCCCGCGCCGCCGCCGCGGTCGCCGAACGCGCCGCCGTACCCGTCGGGTTGCACCTCGACCACGTCCAGAGCGACGACCTGCTGCGGCAGGCGGCGGACGCCGGATTCAGCTCCGTGATGTACGACGCCGCCCGGCTGCCCTACGCCGAGAACCTCGCCGCCACCCGCGCCGCGGCCGACTGGGCGCACGCCCAAGGCCTGTGGATCGAAGCCGAGTTGGGGCAGGTCGGCGGCAAGAACGGCGCACCGCCGCTGGACGCCCACGCCCCCGGCGCCCGCACCGACCCCGCCGAGGCCCGCGCCTTCGTCGCGGACTCCGGCGTGGACGCCCTCGCGGTCGCCGTCGGCAGCACGCACGCCATGACGACCCGCACCGCGAGCCTCGACCACGACCTCATCAAACGCCTGGCCGCGGCGCTCGACGTACCGCTCGTCCTGCACGGCTCGTCCGGCGTGCCCGACGACGAACTCACTGCGGCCGTCACCGGCGGCATCACCAAGGTCAACATCGGCACCGCCCTCAACATCGCCCTGACCGGCGCCGTACGGGAGTACCTCGACGCCCACCCCCAGGCGGTCGACGCCCGCAAGCACCTGGGCGTGGGACGGGAGGCGATGGCGAGGGAGGTGGCGCGCACCGTCCGCCTGCTCGGCCGCGCTACTTCCTGACGGTCCTGAGCACCACGAACTTCGGGTCGCTGGCGACCAGTTCGCTGTTCCCGAACAGCCGCCGCAGCGTCACGTGGTACCCCAGATGACGGTTGCCGATCACCCACAGCTCGCCGCCCGGCCGCAACGCGCGCCGGGCGTCCGCGAACATCCGGCGCGCGGTGGTGTCGGTCGTGGCCTGGTGGGAGTGGAACGGCGGATTGTTGAGCACGAGGTCCACACTCCCGTCCGGCACCCCGCTCAGCCCGTCCCCGACCCGGAACTCGGCATGCCCCGGCACGCCGTTCGCCTTGTACGTCGCCTCCGCGGAGGCCACCGCCTGGAACGACTCGTCGACGAACAGCACCTCGGCCTCGGGATTGGCCAGCGCCACCGCCGTACCGACGACTCCGTTGCCGCAGCCGAGGTCCACGACGCGCCGGTTGCCCCTGCTGTCCGGCAGATGGCCCAGGAAGAACCGGGTGCCGATGTCGAGCCGGTCGGCACAGAAGACGCCCGCGTGGTTGACGACGGTGCGCCCGGAGACCGGCCCGACGCCCTCGGGCAGGGCGTAGCGGTACGGCCACGGGTTGGCGGCGTTCCCGCCGGACCCGTCCGGGGTGCTGAAGATCAGCCGCGCCTTCTTCTCGGCGAGGGAGGTCCGCGTCGGGCCGATGATCCGCTCGAAGAGCTTCAGCGTCGAGGTGTGGATCTCCTTCACCATGCCGGTGCCGACGACGACCGTGCCCTCGTGCACCCCGGGCGCGAGGCGCAGCAGCTGGTCCTCCAGCAGCGCCAGGCTCTTCGGCACCCGCACCAGCAGCACGTCGATCCGCCCCGGCGGCGGGTCCTGCGTCGTGAGCAGTCGCACAGCGCCGGTCTCGACACCGTTGCGGACGAGATTCGCCCGGGTCGCCTCCTGGCTCAGGTACGAGTCCGTGATCTGCGTCGGCCCGTGCGCGGCCAGCGCCGTGACCAGCGCGCCCCACCGGTCGCCCAGGACCACGACCGTGCCGGACAGGGGGACCTCCTGGAGGTGCCGCAGCAGATACTCGTCGGAGGCGTCCCAGGCACGCAGCCGGTCACGCGGGTCCTCAGGAAAACGGGCCAGCGTCAGCTCGCCCCAGGGCGTCGTCATACGGTCGTTCATCGTGCGTCCAGGCTAAGCGACCCCGGGAAAGGCCCAGGCACGCCCCCACGCCGCCCGGCACGCACTCTCGCCGGCGGAGCCGCAGCCAAGGGCTTCTTGGCACGATGGTGTCCATGGATGCCGAGCTGTTCCCCAGGTCCCGTGCCGAGGTGGTGCCGGGCGCGGTGCACGTGCCGGACTGGCTCGACGCCGGGCGGCAGCGGGAGCTGCTGGAGGCCTGCCGGGGGTGGGCCCGTCCGCCGGCCGGGCTGCGGACGGTGCGGACACCCGGGGGCGGCACGATGACCGCGCGGCAGGTGTGTCTGGGGTGGCACTGGTACCCGTACGGCTATGCCCGCACCGTCGTCGACGGCGACGGTTCCCCGGTGAAGCCGTTCCCGGCGTGGCTCGGGGAGCTGGGACGTGACGCGGCGCGGGAGGCACTCGGGGCGACACCCCCGCCGTACGACATCGCACTGATCAACTTCTACGACGGCGACGCCCGCATGGGCATGCACCGGGACAGCGACGAGGAGTCGGACGCGCCGGTCGTGTCCTTCAGCCTCGGCGACACGTGTGTCTTCCGGTTCGGCAACACCGAGACCCGGGCCCGGCCCTATACGGACGTCGAACTGCGCAGTGGCGACCTGTTCGTGTTCGGAGGGCCCGCGCGGCTCGCCTACCATGGCGTGCCGAAGGTGTACCCGGGCACGGCGCCGCCGGAGTTGGGGCTGACCGGGCGGCTGAACATCACGCTCAGAGTCAGTGGCCGCTAGGTCGCCCGCACTGCGGATCATGGGAGACTCGCCCTCATGAGCGGCAACGCGGACCCCCGGCCGGCGGGGGAAGGGACCACCTCGAGGACGCGGTTGGACCGGGGGCGCGGCGCGCTCGGGCCCGCACTGGAGCTCGTGCACACCGGACGCGCCCCGACCCGGGCCGTGCTCACCGCCGAACTCGGCGTGACACGGGCCACGGCCGGAGCCGTCGCCGCCGAGCTGGAGGCGCTCGGCCTGATCAGGGTGGACGCCCGGCCCGGCGCCGCCGCGGGTTCCCAGGGCCGGCCCTCGCACCGGCTCGCGGTCGCCGAGGACGGGCCCGTCGTCCTCGCCGCCCAGGTGCACGCCGACGGGTTCCGCGCGGCGCTGGTCGGGCTCGGTGGCCGTATCGCCGCGACCGCGCCCGCCCGCGAGACCGTCGACGCCGACCCGGCGAAGATCATCGGCTCGGTCGTCGAGGCAGGCGCCGAGCTGCTGCGCACCACCGGCCGCCACTGCGTCGGCGCCGGTCTCGCCGTGCCGTCCGCGGTCGCCGAACCCGACGGCACCGCCCTCAACCCGCTCCATCTGGCCTGGCCCGTCGGCGCCCCCGTCCGCCGGATCTTCGCCGAGTGCGTGCGCGCCGCCGGCATCACCGGACCGGCGTTCGCGGGCAACGACGTCAACCTCGCCGCACTCGCCGAGCACCGGCACGGCGCCGGACGCGGCGCCCGCGACCTGCTCTGCGTGGCCACCGGACACCGGGGCGTCGGCGGCGCGCTCGTCCTCGACGGCCGTCTGCACACGGGCAGTTCGGGCCTAGCCCTGGAGGTCGGCCACCTCACCGTCAACCCCGAGGGCCGCCCCTGCCACTGCGGCAGCCGCGGCTGCCTCGACGTCGAGGCCGACCCGCTCGCCCTCCTCACGGCCGCCGGGCGCGAGCCGGGCCCCGTGGTGTCGCTGCTCCAGCAGGCCAACGAACTGATCCGCGACCACTACGACGACCCCACCGTCCGCACCGCCGCCGAGACCCTCATCGACCGCCTGGGACTGGGCCTGGCCGGGCTGGTGAACATCCTCAACCCCGACCGCATCATCCTCGGCGGCCTGCACCGCACCCTCCTCGCCGCCGACCCCGACCGGCTGCGCGCGGTAGTCGCCGACCGCAGCCTGTGGGGGCAGAGCGGCGGAGTCCCGATCCTCGCGTGCACCCTGGACCACAACAGCCTGGTCGGCGCGGCCGAGCTGGCATGGCAGCCGGTGCTGGACGACCCGCTCAGGGCCCTGGGGCCTGCCTGACAATTCCCGTCTGCCCCGCGACGCCAGACAGGCCCTAGCCCACCAGTGACTGCGTACCGAGGACGGAGAGCAGCGCCAGCTTCTCGGCCTCTTCGGTGCCCGGCTCCGCCGAATACACCAAGATGTGCAGGTCGTTGCCCTCCACCCGGAGCAGATCGCAGTCCAACGTCAGCAGCCCCACGTGGGGATGCTCGATCGTCTTGCGCGAACCCTCCAGCCGGCCGACGACCCCCGCGTCCCACAGTTCGCCGAACCGCTCACTGCCCGCCTTCAACTCCGCGACCAGCCGCCGCAGTTGCCGGTCGGCGGGATACCGGCCGTACGTCGCCCGCAGCTCCGCGACCATTCCGACCTCGAAGGCGCGCCGCTCCTCCGGGGTGTGCCGGACCCGGGTCGGCGCACCCATGAAGTTGCGCCACACCCCGTTGCGCTCGAAGCCGCGCAAGCCCGACTGATCGCCCATCAGCGCCGCGTACATCGGGTTGGCCATCAGCAGCGTCATCGCCGCGTCGGACACCCCGACCGGCGTGTCCACCAGCCGGTCCAGCAGCCGCTGCACGCTCGGCGTGAGATACCCGGGCACCGTCTCCGGCCCCGGCGGCACCAGCCCCGCCAGCCGGAACAGATACGCCCGCTCGTCCCCCGACAGGCGCAGCGCCCGGGCCAGTGCCTCGACGACCTGCCCGGACGGGTTCGCCGCCCGGCCCTGTTCGAGCCGGGTGACGTAGTCGACCGAGATCCCCGCCAGCAGCGCCAGCTCCTCGCGTCGCAGCCCCGCCGCCCGCCGCTGACCGCCGGCCGGCAGCCCCGCGGTCTGCGGCGCGACCCGGTCCCGCCAGCGGCGCAGCGCCTGCCCCAGTTCCGTCGTCGTCATTCCTCCAGTGAACCGCTTGGGTCAGGCCCGTGCCTGGTACTGCGAGTCCCAGGAAGAAGGGTCTTCTGGCTGTCCCGCAGCCCCGGCGGGACCGTGGAGCCATGACCACCACACTCATCACCGGAGCCAACAAGGGTCTCGGCCTCGAGACCGCCCGACAGCTCATCGCCGCAGGTCACACCGTCTACATCGGCGCCCGCGACACCGAACGCGGCCGCCGTGCCGCCGAACAGCTCGGCGCCCGCTTCGTCCAGCTCGACGTCACCGACGACGCCTCAGTCCAGGCCGCCGCGAAGACCGTCGAGGCCGAGGGCGGCCTGGACGTCCTGGTCAACAACGCCGGCATCGAGGTACGCGGCCCGGACAACGCCATCCCGACCGCCGCCGACACCACCGCCGACGAGATGCGCACGGTGTTCGAGACCAACGTCTTCGGCGTCGTCCGCGTCACCCACGCCTTCCTCCCGCTGCTCCAGCGGTCCACGGCGCCCGTCGTGGTGAACGTGAGCAGCGGCCTGGCCTCCCTGACCGGACTGTCGGACCCGGACTCGCCGGCCCACTTCTACCCGGCCATCGCCTACCCGTCCTCCAAGACCGCGGTCAACATGGTCACCGTGCAGTACGCGAAGGCGTTCCCCGGGATGCGGATCAACGCCGTCGAACCGGGCTTCACCGCGACGGACCTCAACGGCCGCACCGGCACCCAGAGCGTCGAGGAAGGCGCCGAGATCATCGTCCGCATGGCCCAGACACCCCCGGACGGCCCGACCGGCGGCTACTTCGACGCCAAGGGCTCCCTGCCCTGGTGAGCCGCGTAGGCTCGCGACCATGCGGATCTCAGTCTCCTCCGACATGGACGAACCCGTGGCGCGCGCCCTCGTCGCCGAGCTGCGAAGCCGCGGTCACGAGGTGACGACCCACGGCGCCCTCGAACCGGGCGCCGACCCCCAGTGGGCCGCGTGCTCGGAGGCGGCGGCCCGGGAGGTCGCCGCCGGGACGGCGGACCAGGCGGTCGTGTGCTGCTGGACCGGCACGGGCGCGTCGATCGCCGCGAACAAGGTCCCCGGCGTGCGGGCCGCCCTGTGCACCGACGCCTACACCGCGGACGGCGCCCGCCGCTGGAACGACGCCAACGTCCTCGCCCTCGGCCTGCGCCTGACGTCCGAGCCGTTGATGAAGGAGATCCTCGACGCGTGGTTCGCGGCCGAGGCGAGTGAGGACGCGGAGGACCGGGAGAACGTGGCCCACATCGGGCGCCTGGACCTCAGGGACCGGTGACCTACAAGGAGTCGTGAGCCTCGGTTGACCTCACGGACCGGTGACCTTCAAGGCGCCGTGAGGCTCCACAGCGCCGCCACCAGCGTCCTGCGCAGATCGGCCCGCCGTACGCACAACCCGATCGGGAACGCCTCGGGCGGCGGGTCCGCCGGCACCACCGCCAGCCGTTCCCGCACCGCACTGTGCTCCAGCACCAGCCGCGGCACCACCCCCGTACCGCAGCCGAGCGCGACCAGCGTCAACAGTCCTTCGTGGCCGTCCGGTTCGCAGGCGACCTCGGGCGTGGTGCCGCGGGCGCGGAACCAGCGGTCGGCGGCGTCCCGGACGAGCCCGCGGTGGGGGAGGACGAAGGGCCCGTCGAGGCCGGGGTCGGGCCGGTCCCGGGCGGTGACCAGGACCAGCTCGGTCACCGCGACCGTCCGCCCGACCAGCGGCTCCGGCAGCCGCGCCGGGATGCCCGCCACGGCGACGTCGACCTCGCCCTCGTCGAGCCGGGCCAGCGCCGCCGCCGCGTCGCCGGTGCGCAGGTCGAGCCGTACCTGGGGGTGGGCGACCCGGAACGGGGCCAACAGGTCGGGGAGCAGCGCCTGGCAGGCCGTCACCGTGGCGAACACGGCCAGCCGGCCGGTCAGTTCGGCCGGGTCGGGATGCTCCTCGCGGTAGGAGCGCCACAACTCCAGTGCCTGGACGGCGTATTCACGGAACCGGTGCCCTTCGGCCGTCAGCGACACCCCGCGCGGCCCCCGTTCGAACAGCCGGTGCCCCAGATCCGCCTCAAGCCGCTGCACGGTCCGCGTCAGCGTCGCCGGACTGACATGGCAATCCAGACTCGTCCGCCCGAAGTTCAGCGACTGCGCCAGATGCAGAAAAAGACGCAGCTCCCGATGGTCATCACGCACCAGCTCACCTGCACCTTTCATATCCCGCAAGAGGGCGCTGCACAGGTTGCGCTTGCCGCAACGCTCGCCCCGAGCCTACAACTCGACCATGACCTCGACCACGCACACCTCCCGTGTCTTCAGCCTCGAGACGATGGACGTGCCCGGCGGCACGGAGACCATCCTGCGCGGCGGCCGGCATCTGTTCCCGCTGCTGCCGCAGGCCTTCGCCGGCGTGCGCCGCATCGGTGTCCTCGGCTGGGGCCCGCAGGGCCGCGCCCAGGCCCTCAACCTGCGTGACTCCCTCGCCGGCACCGACATCACCGTGGCTGTGGGACTGCGCCCCGGATCGGCGTCGGTCGCCGACGCCCGTACCCACGGCTTCACCGAGGAGGACGGCACGCTCGGCGACTGGCTCGCCGTCGCCGCCGACAGTGACCTGGTGATCCTGCTGATCGCCGACGCGGCACTGGCCGCCCATCACACCGAGATCTTCGCGGTGTTGAAGCCGGGAGCCGCCATCGGCCTCTCGCACGGCTTCCTGCTCGGGCACCTCCGGGAGACCGGCGGCGACTTCCCGCCCGGGCACCCGGTGATCGCCGTCTGCCCCAAGGGCATGGGCGACTCCGTACGACGGCTGTACCGGCAGGGCGCGGAGATCAATGGTGCCGGGATCAACAGCAGTTACGCGGTCCACGCCGACCCGGACGGCCGGGCCGCCGACCTCGCCCTGGGCTGGTCGGTCGGGCTCGGGTCGCCGTACACCTTCCGCACCACCCTCGACAGCGAGTACCGCTCGGACATCGTGGGCGAACGCGCGATCCTGCTCGGCGCCGTCCACGGCATCGTCGAGACCCTGTTCACGCGCTACCGCCTCGCCGGGGACGACGAGGTGACGGCGTACGAACGCTCCTGCGAGAACGTGACCGGCCCGATCGCCCGCACGATCTCCCGGTCCGGGATGAGGGCGGTCCGCGAGGGTCTCACCCCGTCCGCGCGGGACGTCTTCGACCGCGCGTACACCGCGACATACGCCCCCGCCCGCGAGATCGTCGCCGAGATCTACGACGAGGTCGCCGACGGTACCGAGCTGCGCAGCGTGATCCTCGCCGAACGCCGCCTGGGCGCCCGCCCGATGAGCGAGATCGGCGGCTCCCCTATGTGGTCCGTCGCGGAGCGGGTGCGGGCGCGGCGCGGAACGCGTGAGCTGCCCGTCGACCCGTTCACGGCAGGTGTCTTCGTCGCCACCATGACCGCCCAGATCGACGAGTTCGCCGACCGCGGCCACCCCTGGTCCGAGATCGTCAACGAGTCCGTCATCGAGGCCGTCGACTCCCTGCTGCCCTACATGCACGCCCGCGACGTGGCCCACATGGTCGACAACTGCTCCCGCACGGCCCGCCTCGGCGCCCGCCGCTGGGGCCCCCGCTTCCAGGCCGCGTACGAGCAGATCGCCTACCCGGCAGCCGAACACCCGGCGGACAAGGCCCTGTTGGACGCCTTCGACACGCACCCCGCCCACGAGGCCCTGGCCGCAGCGGCGAAGCTGCGTCCGCCGGTGGACATCTCGGTGGCCTAGCCGACGCCCGGCTCAGTCGCCGGGCGCGTACTGCGCCACCCCGTGCCCGAGGGACCAGTCGATCGACGCGTTCTCGGTCACGGTCACGAACACGTTCCGTGGCTCGGTGCCCGCGTAGGCGTGGGCGAGTTCGGCGATACGGCGGTACAGGGCGCGGTTCCGGTCCGGGGTGCGCCCGGCGCGCATCGTGATCGCGACGTACACGATGCCCTCGTCGCGGCGCACCCCGAGGTAATCGCCGTAGCGCAGTGTGCTGTTGGCCCCGTCATGGCCGGTGAGCACCTGGAAGTGGTCCTCCGGCGGGATGCCGAGTGTCTCCACCAGGGCCTCGTGCACGGACCGGCCGAGCGCGTCGAGTCGCTCGGGGCCGGCGTTCAGGGCGTCGATCCGGACGAACGGCATGTCAGGCACTGTCCTTTCGGGCGGGGCGTGGTCTCGGGACCAGTTCGCCGCCGCAGTTCGGGCAGATGTTGCCCATGGCCTCGCTGCACGCGACGCAGAACGTGCACTCGTAGACGCAGATGCGCGCGGCGGCGTCCGGCGGCAGTGCGGCCGTCTCGCAGCGTTCGCAGCGGTCGCGCATTTCCAGTGCCATGTGCTTCCTCTCGGCGTCGGTCCGTGCCGATCATGCTCATTCACCGCCAGTCGACGGCGAAGGCCCGGCCGGGATTCACCGTCATCATGCGCTCCACCACCTCGGCACCGACGGCCGCCACCAGCCGCGGCCGCACCCGGCGCAGCAGATACGGCATCCCCGGCCCGCCGTCGACCGAGCGGGCCGCCGCGGTCGTCGTGTCGCCGCCCAGCAGCAGCCGGTCGCCGTACCCCGCCTCCGCCAGGGCCCGCACCGCGTCCGGCATCCGCCAGTCGGTGGCGTGGTGGGCGCGCGACGGCCCGTCGAAGGCGAGCCAGCAGCCGGAAGCCGCGGCCTGGAGCTGCGTGACGGGGTCGGGGGAGCGGTTGAGGTGCCCCAGGATCACCCGGTGCGGCGGCACGCCCGACTCCCCGCACAGGAGGTCCAGTACGTCCAGTGCGCCGGTGCCCAGTTCCAGGTGCACCGCGATCGGCGCCCCCGTCGCGTGGTGCGCCTCGGCCGCCGCCGACATCGTCCAGCGCGCGTGCGCGTCGAGCGCGTGGAAACCGCCCGCCACCTTGATCAGCCCGGCCCGCACCCCCGACGTGCCGATACCGCCGGTGAGTTCGGCGACGAAGAGCTCCGCGAGCCGGGCACCCCGCAGCTCCGCCAGGACCCGCTCGTCGTAGTGGACGGCCTGATGGAGCCCGGTCGCGGCGACCACGGCGACCCCCGTCTCCCGGGCCAGCGGCGGGAGATCGGCGGCCCGCCGCCCCAGGCCGTACGGCGTCCACTGCACCACCGCTCGGCCGCCCTCGGTCCGGAACGCGACCAGCTCGGCCCGTGCCGCGGACACGTCCCGCAGCTCCTGGCCGGGGAGTTGAGGGCTGCCGAAGAACAGGTGGTCGTGCGCGTCGCACACCCCGAGACCCGCGGGGTCCACGTCGCCGAGGACCGTGCGGACCGCGCTCACCACTGGCGTCCCCGGGCCAATCGTCCCAGGCCCGGCGCCGACAGGTGCAGGACCTGGAAGACATCGCCGTCCGCCTTGGGCGTCTCGTGCGCCCACAGCGAGAAGTGGACGAGCTCCCAGCGGGAGGTGTCGACGACGGCCGCCGCGAGCAGCGCCCCGTCCTCGCCCGCCAGCCGCCTCGCCTCATCCGCCGCGTCCGCCGTGAACGCGCCCAGCTCCACGCCGTCCGGCACGGGGCGGCGCCGCCGCACCGCGACTCGCGCGGGGGAGCCGACGGCGCCGCCCTCCTCGTACGCCAGACCGGTCCACTGCCGCACCGAGGGCCGCCCGAAGTCGTCGCTCAGCCCCTGGAAACCACCGCCCCAGAGGAAGGAGTTCATGCCCTCGACGGTGTTCCAGAGGTAGAACGGCGCGTACTGGTTCACGGGCGAGCCGTGAACGCCGCGCTCCCGCATCAGATACGCCTTCAGGCCCAGGCCCTTCCAGTCGTCGAGCAGATGTCCCTTGGCGGCGACGCGGGCCCGGATGACGTCCATGTCGTAGGCGGCGGGCAGCGTCAGCTCGTACTGCATGGCGTGCATGAAGAATGCCTCCCGGCTATCGCTGTCGAGGTGCGAGGAGCGACAGCAGCCCCCTGACACCCGCGTCGAACGCTCCCGGCGACCCGGACGCGCGGGCCAGGACGTAGCCGCCCTGGACGGTGGCGACGACGGTGGCCGCGATGGCCTCGCCGTCCAACGAGGGCGCGAACTGACCCTGTTCCTTGCCCTCTTCGACGATCCCGGCGATCCGTTCCCGGAGCCAGTCGAGCGTCTCGTCGACCGGCGCGCGCAGCTCCTCGCTCGCGACGACGTCCGGATCCATGGTCAGCCGGCCGACCGGGCAGCCGCGCAGGACCTCGCGCTCGCGCAGCAGATACGCCTCGATGCGCTCGTACGGCGTCCCCGGCCCGCCCAGTACTCCCTCCGCGGTAGCCCGCATCTCCTCGGCCGTCCGCCGGATCGCGGCCAGCGCGAGGTCGGGCTTGCCCTTGAAGTGGTGGTACATGCTGCCCTGCCCGGCGCCCGAGCGCTCCAGGATGGCCTTGGGGCTCGTGCCGACGTAGCCGCGTTCCCACAGCAGCTCGCGGGTGGACTCGATCAGTCGCTCCGGGGTGCTCATGAGCTCACTGTACATACTAGTAGTTACACAAGGCTAGGGGTCCAGGAAGCAGCCTGGAGCGTCCTGCCGTACTCCCCGGGAGGTACCCGCACTGCCGCTGGCTGTACGACGACCCGGACCCCAGGTCGAAGCCACTCTCGAGACATCACCGGAAACACCACTAGGGAGATGACCCGAGATGCAGACCCTGGCGCACTGGGACGGCGGGCCCGGCCCGTGGATCCTTCTCTTCCCGCTGATCTGGGCGGCCGTCGTCGTCGGCGCCGTCACCGTCCTGCGCCGCACGGTGTGGCGCGGCCGCGGCGGCCCCCGCCGGTTCGCCGTCGACGACAATTCGCCCCTCACCGTGCTCGGCCACCGCTTCGCCTCCGGCGAGATCGACGAGGACGAGTACTGGCGTCGGCTCTCCGTCCTGGACGAGCAGTTCGGCCGCCGGTCCGGCAAGGGCGGTGCGGCATGACCGTCACGACCGAGGTGCGCACCGCCGCACGCGTCGTCGACGCGGTCAAGGTGTACGGCGGTGGCGACACCGCCGTACGCGCCCTGGACGGCGTCAGCGTCGCCTTCCCCGCCGGCCGCTTCACCGCGATCATGGGGCCCTCGGGTTCCGGCAAGTCGACCCTCATGCACTGTGCGGCCGGTCTCGACACCCTCAGCGCGGGCGCCGCCTACATAGGCGACACCGAACTGGGCTCCCTGGACGACCGCCGCCTCACCCTCCTGCGCCGCGACCGGGTCGGTTTCGTCTTCCAGGCGTTCAACCTGGTGCCGACGCTGACCGTGAGGGAGAACATCACGCTCCCGCTCGACCTGGCCGGCCGCAAGGGCGACCAGGAGTGGGTCGAGGCCCTGATCGACGTCGTCGGTCTGCGCGACCGCCTGCACCACCGCCCCTCCGAGCTCTCCGGCGGGCAGCAGCAACGCGTCGCCGTGGCCAGGGCGTTCGCCGGGCAGCCGGACGTGGTGTTCGCCGACGAACCCACCGGCAACCTCGACTCCCGCTCCGGCGCGGAGGTCCTCGGCCTCCTCGGCCGCACGGTGCGCCACACGGCCCGCACGGTCGTCATGGTCACCCACGACCCGGTGGCCGCCGCCCACGCCGACGAGGTCGTCTTCCTCGCGGACGGGCGCCTGGTGGACCGTATGACCGCACCGACCGCCGAACGGGTCCTGGACCGCATGAAGGCCTTCGACGCGGGGACCTCCCAGGCCAAGGCCTTCGACGCGGGGACCTCCCAGGCCTCGCCGGCCAAGTCCTTTGGCGGCGGGACCTCCCCGGCCTCGGAGGTGTCGTCATGAACGCCGCCGTACGTCTGAGCGCCTCCTCCCTGCGCGCCCACAAGCGGCGTTTCGCCGGGACCTTCCTGGCCGTGTTCCTCGGCGTCGCCTTCCTGGCGGGCACCCTCGTCATGGGCGACACCCTGCGCGCCAGCTTCGACACGATGTTCGGGCGGGCCACCAGCGGCACGGACGCCGTGGTCCGCAGCGCCGACGCCATCACCACGCCCGGCGAGAGCCAGGGCGTACGGGCGCCGGTCCCGGTGGATCTCGTGGACGCCGTCGAGAAGGTCCCCGGCGTGGCCGCGGCCGCCCCCGACATCCAGGGCGCCGGCCAGCTCGTCGGCGCGGACGGAGAGCCCATCGGCGGCAAGGGCCCGCCCACCCTCGCGGGCAACTGGATCACGGACCCCGAACTCAACGCCTACCAACTGGCCGAGGGCCGAGCCCCCGCCAAGTCCGGCGAAGTCGTCATCGACCGGGGCACCGCCGAGCGGGGCGGCCTGCACCTCGGCGACACGACGACCCTGCGGACCCCCGACCCCGTGAAGGTGACCGTCGTCGGCCTGGCCACCTTCGGCGGTGAGGACGGCATGGCCCAGGTGACCTTCACCGGCATGACCCGGGCGGACGCCGAGAAGTACCTGACGGCCCGCCCGGGCGAGGCGTCGACCATCAAGGTCCGGGCCGCCCCCGGGGTGAGCCAGCAGGAGCTGGTGGACCGGCTGACTCCCGTGCTCCCCAAGGGAGTCGAGGCCATCACCGGCCAGGAGTCGGCCGAGGAGAACACCGAGATGATCTCCAGCCAGTTCCTGACCGTCTTCACCCTCTTCCTCCTCGTCTTCTCGGGCGTCGCCCTGCTGGTCGCGACGTTCTCCATCCACAACACCTTCGCGATCGTCGTCGCCCAACGCACCCGCGAGAACGCCCTGTTGCGCGCCCTCGGCGCCTCCCGGCGCCAGGTCACGGCGTCGACCCTCGTGGAGGCCACCGCGGTCGCGGTGACGGCCTCGCTCGCGGGGCTGGCGGGCGGCATCGGCATCGCCGCGGGTCTCCAGGCCCTGTTCCCGGCGATCGGATTCCCCTTCCCCGAGGGTGACTTGGTGGTCAGCGCGCTGTCCCTGCTGCTGCCGCTCGCCGTGGGCACCGTCGTCTGCCTCGGCTCCGCGCTGCTGCCCGCCGTCCGCGCGGGCCGTACGGCACCGATGGCGGCCCTGCGCGAGACGGCGGTCGACACCTCCGCCGCCTCCCGCGTCCGCGCCGTCACCGGTCTGGGTCTCGGCGCCCTCGCCCTGGGCCTGACGATCGGCGGCGTCCTGGTCACCCCGTCGCTGTGGCTCGCCGGCGCCGGAGCCGTGCTCGCCCTGGCGGCGTTCGTGGTGCTCGGCCCGGTCGCCTCCACCACGGCGGTACGTGTCCTCGGCGGCCCCCTCGACCGGCTGCGGGGCGTCACCGGCGGCCTCGCCCGCCGCAACGCCCTGCGCAGCCCCCGGCGGACGGCCGCGACCGCGAGCGCACTGATGATCGGCGTCGCCGTCGTGGCCCTGTTCACCGTCTTCGCCGCCTCGCTGAAGGCGACCATGGACCAGACGGTCTCGCGCTCCTTCGCGGGCGACGTGGCCGTGAGCACCCCGTCGTTCGGCGCCGGCGGCAGCGGACTGAGCCCCCGGCTGGCGGGTGCCGTGGCCGAGCTGCCCGAGGTGGACACCGCCGTGGGTCTCGGGCGCGGAGTCGCCGAAGTCGACGGCAAGGGACGGGCGTTGACCGTCACCGACCCGCTCGCCCTGGAGCGCACCTTCGACCTGGGCGACGTCCGGGGCTCCCTGGCCGGCCTCGGCACCGACGGCATCGCCGTCACCGAGAGCGAAGCCGACAAGCTGGGTCTGAAGACCGGCGACAAGGCCCGACTCACCTTCACCGACGGCGAGACGAAGACCTTCACGGTCCGTGCCGTCTACGGACGGTCCGAGCTGGCCGGGGACTACGTCATCACCCGCGCCGCCTGGGCACCGCACCGCACACAGGACTCCGACACCCTGCTCGCCGTGTCGTTCAAGGACGGCGTCAGCACAGACACCGGCAAGGCCGCCGTGGAGAAGGTGGCAGAGCGGTACGGCAGCCCCGAGGTGCAGACCCGGGACGAGTACGCGCAGTCGTCGGCGGGCGGCATCGACATGATGTTGACCCTCGTCTACGCGCTGCTGGCACTCGCCGTCCTCATCGCGCTGCTCGGCATCGCCAACACGCTGACCCTGGCGATCCACGAACGCACCCGCGAACTGGGCCTGTTGCGGGCGGTCGGGCAGACCCGCTCCCAACTGCGGGCCATGGTCCGCTGGGAGGCGGTCCTGGTCGCCGCGTTCGGCACCGTCGGCGGCCTCGGCCTCGGCGCCTTCCTGGGCTGGGTCCTGGTCAAGGCCTCCGACGGCGCGAGCGACAGCGCCTTCGCCTTCGCGATGCCGCCGACGCAACTGGCGATCGTGGCCCTGGTCGGCCTCGCGGCAGGCGCCCTGGCGGGCCTGCGCCCGGCCGGTCGGGCCGCCCGTCTGGACGTACTGCGAGCCATCGCCACGGAATGACGACGGCGAGCACCCCTCGCCGACCACCGCCCGCAGGGCGCCGAACCGGCGCTTCCTGCGGGCGCATCCGTTCCCGAGCCTTGACAGGCGCGGGCAAGGGAGCTTCTCTAAGGATGTTGCGTATAAAGATACTGTTGCTCAATAAGCAACATTCCTCGGTTCCCTGCGTCGCGGAGTAGCGCTACCGATGACCCCGTCGTACGGCCTCGCCCCGCTCGCCCGCTTCGGCGGCCTCCTCGCCACCGACCTCCGGGACGTGACCGGCGACCCAGCGGCCCTGGAATCCACCGGGTTCTGGGCCGTGGTCGCCGACTTCGAGGGCCGTCTGGTGTGTGCGCGCTTCGGGGACGTTCGGTATGCGCCCGTGCCCGCCGCCCGGGCCGCCGCGTGGCGCGGACCGGACCCGGACAGCTGGACTTCCTCCCTCGACCGCGCGGCCTACACCGCCGGAGTGCGACGCATCCGCGCTCACATCGCGGCCGGCGAGGTCTACCAGGCCAACCTCTGCCGGGTCCTGTCCGCGCCGCTGCCCGACCCGGAGCGCGCCGACGTCGACGCCCTCACCGCCCTGCTGGCGCACGGCAATCCGGCCCCGTACGCGGGCACCGTGCGCCTCCCCGCGCACGGCGTCCAGATCGCCACGGCCTCGCCCGAGCTCTTCCTGCGCCGCGTCGGCCGCACGGTGACGTCCGGCCCCATCAAGGGCACCGGCCGGACCGCCGCCGACCTCCTGGAGAAGGATCACGCCGAGAACGTGATGATCGTCGACCTGGTCCGCAACGACCTGGGACGCGTCTGCGCCACCGGCTCCGTCACCGTGCCCGACCTGTGCGCGGTCGAGGAACACCCCGGTCTGGTGCACCTGGTGTCGACCGTGCGCGGCGAGCTCGCCGAAGGCGCCGGATGGCCCGAGCTGCTCGCCGGGACCTTCCCGCCCGGCTCCGTCACCGGCGCCCCCAAGTCCAGCGCGCTGCGCGTCATCGCGGCCCTGGAGACCGCGCCCCGCGGCCCCTACTGCGGGGGCGTCGGCTGGGTCGACGCCGACCGCGGCACCGGCCAACTCGCCGTCGGCATCCGCACGTTCTGGATAGACACCGGCATTGACGGACCGTCACTGCGCTTCGGCACCGGCGCCGGGATCACCTGGGACTCCGACCCCGAGCGCGAATGGGCCGAGACGGAGCTGAAAGCCCGCCGGCTGCTCGCCCTGGCCTCGGGCGGTCTCCTGCCCGCCCTTTCCGACTCGTCGTGCGTCACCCCTTGACAGGCCTCCCGACGCTCCAGATGGTTGTTGCTCATAGCGAATGAGAATGCGCCATCCGCAACTCCGCATTCTGTCATTCGCAACTCTGTGGCGATGGTGGACGCCCCGCACCTCCCCGCGCCGACGATTTCCCACCGGTGGAAAGGACGCGTCGATGAACAAAACCCGCGACAGGAACGGGAGCCGCAGCCATCCCGTCCCAGCGGACCTGCCAGGAAGCCCGGCGGCATCCGACCGCCCGCGCACCGACCTGGTCGTCTTCGGCGTCGCCGCGGTCCTCACCCTCGCCTTCGTCGTGTGGGGCGCCGTGGCGACCGACTCGCTGGAGAGCGTGTCCGGGAAGCTGCTCGACGGGACCATCCGCAACGGCGGCTGGGCCTTCGTCCTCGCCGCCTCGGGCTTCGTCGTCTTCGCCCTCTGGCTGGCGATGAGCAAGTACGGGCGGATCACGCTGGGCAAGGAGGGCGAGCAGCCCGAGTTCCGCACGGTGTCCTGGATCGCCATGATGTTCAGCGCGGGCATGGGCATCGGCCTGATGTTCTACGGGGTGAGCGAACCGCTCTCCCACTTCGTCACGCCACCACCGGGCACCGACCCGGCGGACGCCGCCGAGGCCATGGAGACCGCCATGGCCACCACCCTCTTCCACTGGACGCTGCACCCCTGGGCGATGTACGCGGTCGTCGGCCTGGCCATCGCCTACAGCACCTTCCGGCGCGGCCGCCGGCAGCTGATCAGTGCCGTGTTCACGCCGCTGATCGGTGAGCGGCGCGCGAACGGCTGGGGCGGCCGGATCATCGACATCCTCGCCATCTTCGCCACCCTCTTCGGCTCCGCCGCCTCGCTCGGACTCGGCGCCCTCCAGATCGGCAGCGGCTTCACCGGCCTCGGCTGGCTGGGCTCCGTCGGCACCGGACTGCTGGTCGTCGTCATCGCGGTGCTCACCGTGGCGTTCGTCGCCTCGGCGGTGTCCGGGATCGAGAAGGGCATCCAGTGGCTGTCCAACATCAACATGGTGCTGGCGGTGACCCTGGCGGTCTTCGTGTTCGTCGTCGGCCCGACCATCTTCATCCTCGACCTGCTGCCCACTTCCATCGGCGCCTTCCTGGGCGACCTGACCCAGATGGCCGGGCGCACCGAGGCGTCCAGCGGTGAGGGCGTCGCGGACTGGCTGGCCGGCTGGACGGTCTTCTACTGGGCCTGGTGGATCTCCTGGACGCCCTTCGTCGGCATGTTCATCGCCCGCATCAGCCGCGGCCGCACCATCCGGCAGTTCGTCGGCGGCGTGATCCTGGTGCCCAGCAGCGTCAGCCTCCTGTGGTTCGCGATCTTCGGCGGCTCGGCGATGCATCTGCAGGACGAGAAGCGCCTCGGCGACGCCTCCACCGCCCAGGGCCAGCTCTTCGACGTGCTCCAGCAGTACCCGATCGCCACGGTCACGAGCATCGTCGTGATGATCCTGGTCGGCATCTTCTTCGTCTCCGGCGCCGACGCCGCGTCCATCGTGATGGGGACGCTCTCGCAGCGCGGCTCCCTGGAGCCGACCCGGGGTGTCGTGGTGTTCTGGGGCGTGCTGACCGGCGCGGTCGCCGCGGTCATGCTGCTCATCGGCGGCGGCAAGGGCGACGCGCTCACCGGCCTGCAGAACCTCACGATCCTCGCGGCCGCCCCCTTCACCCTGGTGATGGTCGGCCTGTGCGTCGCGCTGACCCGGGATCTGCGCCACGATCCGCTCATCATCCGCGGGCGGAGGGGCAAGGAGGCCATCGAGACGGCCGTCCTGACCGGGCACGAGAAGTACGACGGCGACTTCGAGCTCCGTATCGGCCCCGTGGCGTGCAACGACGGCGCGGAGGCCGCGGAGTCCGAGTCGGTCACCCCGCCCACCGACTCCACCTCCCCCGTCCACTGAACCTCGCGCTGCTTCCGGGGGTCGAGGAACCCTGTCGAGTTCCTTGACCCCCGGTCCGCGCTCCATGATGCTGTGTTGCGGCACATGAAATGTGTGCCGTAATGAGCAACATCAGATACAAGTCTCGATCACCCGAGGAGTGGCCATGACGCACCAGGTCCGTGCTGTCGTCGCGCGGGGCAAGGGCGCCCCCGTCAGCCTGGAGACGATCATCGTGCCCGACCCGGGACCGGGCGAGGCGCTGGTGAAGATCGAGGCCTGCGGGGTCTGCCACACCGATCTGCACTACCGCGAGGGCGGCATCAACGACGACTTCCCCTTCCTGCTCGGCCATGAGGCCGCCGGTGTCGTGGAGTCGGTGGGGGAGGGCGTCACCGACGTCGCCCCCGGTGACTTCGTGATCCTCAACTGGCGTGCGGTGTGCGGACAGTGCCGGGCCTGTCTGCGCGGCCGCCCCCAGTACTGCTTCAACACCCACAACGCCAAGCAGAAGATGACCCTGGCCTCCACCGGCGAGGAACTCTCGCCCGCGCTGGGCATCGGGGCCTTCGCGGAGAAGACGCTGGTGGCGGCGGGGCAGTGCACCAAGGTCGACCGGTCGGCCTCGGCGGCCGCCGCCGGCCTGCTGGGCTGCGGCGTGATGGCCGGCATCGGTGCGGCCATCAACACCGGCGGCGTCGGACGCGGCGACTCGGTCGCCGTCATCGGCTGCGGCGGTGTCGGTGCCGCGGCGATCGCCGGGTCGAGCCTGGCAGGCGCGGCGAAGGTCATCGCCGTCGACATCGACGACCGCAAGCTGGAGACCGCTAAGAAGCTGGGCGCCACGCACACCGTCAACTCCAAGGCGACTGACGCCGTCGAGGCCATCCGTGAGCTGACCGGCGGCTTCGGCGCCGACGTCGTCGTCGAGGCGGTCGGCCGCCCCGAGACGTACCAGCAGGCGTTCTACGCCCGCGACCTCGCCGGCACCGTCGTCCTCGTCGGCGTGCCCACCCCGGAGATGAAGCTCGAACTGCCCCTGCTCGACGTCTTCGGCCGGGGCGGCGCGCTGAAGTCCTCCTGGTACGGCGACTGCCTCCCGAGCCGGGACTTCCCGATGCTCATCGACCTCTACCTCCAGGGCCGGCTCGACCTCGACGCCTTCGTCACCGAGACCATCGCCCTGGACGAGGTTGAGAAGGCCTTCGAGCGGATGCACGACGGCGACGTCCTGCGCTCGGTGGTGGTCCTCTGATGGCCGCCCGCATCGAACACCTCGTCACCTCGGGCACGTTCTCCCTGGACGGCGGCACCTGGGACGTCGACAACAACGTGTGGATCGTCGGCGACGACACCGAGGCGATCGTCATCGACGCCGCCCACGACGCCGAGGCGATCGCGGCGGCCGTCGGCGGGCGCACCCTGCGGGCCATCGTGTGCACCCACGCCCACAACGACCACATCGACGCCGCGCCCGCGCTCGCCGAACGCACCGGCGCCCCGGTCCTGCTCCACCCGGAGGACCTCCCGCTGTGGAAACAGGCCCACCCCGACCGGGCGCCGGACGCCGAACTCGCCGACGGGCAGGGCATCTCGGTGGCCGGCATCGAGCTCACCGTGCTGCACACGCCCGGCCATGCGCCCGGAGCGGTCTGCCTGTACGCGCCGGCCCTGACCGCCCTGTTCAGCGGTGACACGCTGTTCTGTGGCGGGCCGGGGGCGACGGGACGGTCGTACAGCCACTTCCCGACCATCATCGACTCGATCCGGGACCGGCTGCTGACGCTGCCCGGCGACACCGTCGTCCACACCGGGCACGGGGAGACGACCACCCTCGGCGCGGAGGCCCCGCACCTGAAGGAGTGGATCGACCGCGGCTTCTGACCGCTCCCACGGGGCTTTCGTACGGCGCCCGTTCCGCCTGTTTCCGCAGGTGGGCCGGGCGCTTCGAGCTGCCCGGAGACCCGCCCGCAGAACCGTTCGAACAGGGCGTGGTGATGCCTTGACAACGGTTCGGAGCGGCCCGCAGACTGGCGTTGCGTCAATCGCAATCCGTTTCGCTATACGCACCGAGGTGTCATGATGATTCCCGCGTGCCGTCTCGCGGATCTCCCGCGAGGTGAGGCCCACCGGCTCGACATCGATCCGCCGGTCTCGGTGTTCCACACCGACGACGGCGAGCTCTTCGCCATCGACGACACCTGCACCCACCAGGACGCGTCGCTCGCCGACGGCTGGCTGGAGGGCTGCGAGGTGGAATGCCCGCTGCACGCCTCGAAGTTCGACCTGCGCACCGGCGCGGTGGACGCCCCGCCGGCCAAGCTCCCGGTCCGGACCCACGAGGTCGTCGTCGAGGACGGCATGGTCTACGTCCAGTTGTCCACGGCGGCCCCCAACCTGCCGCCCTGCATCTCGGCCCGGCTCGCCGGAGGTCCCGCGTGAGGACCGTCGCCGTGGTCGGCGCGTCGCTGGCCGGACTGTCGGCGGCGCGCTCACTGCGGAAGCAGGGCTACGACGGCCGGCTGGTCGTCGTCGGGGACGAACCGCACCGCCCCTACGACCGGCCCCCGCTGTCCAAGGAGTTCCTGGCCGGCACCCTCGGTGAGGCCGAACTCGCCCTGGAGACCGACGACGAGGACCTGGCGGCGGAATGGCTGCTCGGCACCCGCGCCGTCGGCCTCGACCACCGCGGCCGCACGGTCCGGCTCGCCGACGGACGGGAGGTCCGCGCCGACGGCTTCGTCCTCGCGACCGGCGCCGCGGCCCGCACGCTGCCCGGCTCCGAGGGCCTCGCCGGGGTGCACACGCTGCGCACCCTGGACGACGCCCGCGCCCTGCGCGACGAACTGGCCCGCGGCGGACGGCTGGTGGTGATCGGCGGCGGCTTCATCGGCGCCGAGGTCGCCTCCACCGCGTACGCCCTCGGCCTGGAGGTGACCGTCGTCGAGGCGGCCCCGACCCCGCTCGCCGGCCCGCTCGGCGAGACCATGGGCGCCGTCGTCTCCGGTCTCCACGCCGACCACGGCGTACGCCTGGTGTGCGGCGTCGGTGTGAAGGGGCTGAGCGGCGAGAGCCGCGTCGACGCCGTCCTGCTGGAGGACGGCTGCAGCCTCCCCGCCGACATCGTGGTCGTCGGCGTGGGCGCCCGCCCCAACGTCGAGTGGCTGGAAGGCTCCGGCATCGCCCTCGACAACGGCGTCAAGTGCGGCGCCGACGGCCGCACCAGCCTGGCCGCAGTGGTCGCGGTCGGCGACTGCGCCAACTGGTACGACCCGCGCGCGGGCCACCACCGCCGGGTCGAGCACTGGACCGGCGCCCTGGAGCGCCCCGACGCCGCGATCGCCACGCTGCTGGCGCAGGGCGCGGTGGAACCGGGGGTGCCCCGGCCGCCGTACTTCTGGTCCGACCAGTACGGCGTGAAGATCCAGTTCGCCGGTCATGCCGCCGCTGCCGACAGCGTGACCGTCGAGGCGGGCAGCGCGGACGGCCGTGACGTGCTGGCCGTCTACCGGCGGGCCGGCGACCCGGTCGCCGTGCTCGGGATGAACCAGCCGAAGCTGTTCACACGCTGGCGCAAGCAGCTGGGCGCTCCGCGGTGAGCAGCGAGATGGGTCGTATGTCGCCCGCGCCGCCGTTGTGGCTGGTCGCGCCCCGCGGCGGAGCCGCAAGAAAGCACCGCCCCGCGCCCCTATGGGGCGCCCTCACCACGACGTTCCCGAGGAGTGCACCGTGACCTCGACCAGCCTGCCGGACAGTCTGATCGCCACCCTTCCCGGCTCCTCCTACACGGATCCGGCGATCTTCGCCCAGGAGCAGGAGCGCATATTCGAGACCATGTGGTTCTGCGTCGCGCGCGCCTCCGAACTGGCCAAGCCCGGCGCCTTCCGCACCGTCGACGTGGGCCGCGAGAGCATCCTCGTCACCCGCGCGCGTGACAACTCGATCCGTGCCTACTTCAACGTCTGCCGGCACCGCGGAGCCAAGCTGTGCACCGAGGAGTCCGGCGAGGTCAAGCGGGCCTTCCAGTGCCCCTACCACGCCTGGACCTACGACCTGAACGGCAAGCTGGTCGCGGCCCCCAACCTCACCAAGATGCCCGACGTCGGCCGCACCGAGTACGGCCTGGTGAGCGTGGCCGTGCGGGAGTGGCTCGGCTATGTCTGGGTGTGCCTCGCGGAGAACCCGCCCTCCTTCGAGGAGGACGTCATCGGCGAGGTCGTCTCCCGCCTCGGCGACGTCGAGTCGATCGAGCGCTACGACATCGACAACCTGTCCGTCGGCAGGCGCATCACGTACGACGTGAAGTCGAACTGGAAGCTCATCATCGAGAACTTCATGGAGTGCTACCACTGCGCGACCATTCACCCCGAACTGACCGAGGTGCTCCCGGAGTTCGCGGACGGTTACGCAGCCCAGTACTACGTGGGCCACGGCGCGGAGTTCGGTGAGGAGGTGCAGGGCTTCACCGTCGACGGCTCCGAGGGCCTGGACCGTATCCCGGGTGTCGCGGACGACCAGGATCGCCGCTACTACGCGATCACGGTCAAGCCGCAGGTGTTCATCAACCTCGTGCCCGACCATGTGATCCTCCACCGGATGTACCCGGTGGCCGTCGACCGCACGATCGTGGAGTGCGACTGGTTGTATCTGCCGCATGTGGTGGAGAGCGGGAAGGACGTGAGCCGGTCGGTGGAGCTGTTCCACCGGGTCAACCAGCAGGACTTCGACGCCTGCGAGCGCACCCAGCCCGGCATGAGCTCCCGTATGTACGCCAAGGGCGGTGTGCTGGTACCCAGCGAGCACCACATCGGTGCCTTCCACGACTGGGTGAACGAGCGCCTGGGCCTGTCCCAGGGCTGACCTCAGCCCAGGTAGCCCATGCGGTGGCTGATCTCCTCGGCGCCCTTGACCAGCACCGGGGAGAGCTCGTGCAGCCGCTCCTCGGTGAACCGGTAGGCCGGTCCCGAGGCGCTGAGCGCCGCGATGACCTCGCCGTCCCGGTTGCGGACCGGGGCGGCCATGGCGTGCAGGCCGACCTCCAGCTCTTCGAGCGTGAAGGCGTAGCCGCGCTCCCGCGCCTCGGCGAGGTTCTTCTCGAGCTTCGTCTTGGCGGTGATGGTGGCCGGGGTGACCTTCTTCATACCGGCCTCGGCGAGCAGCGCGGCGCGCTCCTTCGCGGGCAGGTGGGCCAGCAGGATCTTGCCGCTGGAGGTGGCGTGCAGCGGGGTCAGCTGGCCGACCCAGTTGTGCGCGGTGATCGCTCCCGGCCCGCGCACCTGATACAGGTTGATCGCGTAGTGCTCCTGCATGACGGCGATGTTGACCGTCTCACCGATCTCCTCGGCGAGCCGCTCGCAGACGGGGCGGCCTTGCTGGGTGATGTCGATACGCCCCGTGACCGCGCCGGCCAGCCGCACGATCCCGAAGCCGAGCCGGTACTTGCCCCGCTCTCCGGCCTGCTCGACCAGACCCCGGGCCTCCAGGGCGCCGAGCAGGCGGAAGGCGGTGGACTTGTGGACGTCGATCTCACCGGCGACCTCACTGACGCCCGCCTCGCCACGCTGCGCGAGGATCTCCAGGACGCTGATGGCCCGGTCCACCGACTGCACGCCGCCGGCGTGTGAATTCGACGTTTCCGTATCAGTGCTGTAGTTGCTCACAGTGAAACTATACGCGCAGTAAACAACGCGCCTGCAAGTAACGACCCTGAAACCAAGTCGTTTGAAGTTGCGCGGTTCGCAACCTGGTGCGTATAGCGCGACCGGCGCTAGCATGCCTCGCATATCTACGGCGCGAGCGAGACGAGGCACCATGGCTCCTGTGCAGTACGACTTCGTCATCGTCGGTGGCGGTTCCGCCGGCAGCGCCCTGGCGAACCGGCTCTCCGCGGACCCGGCCAACCAGGTGCTGGTGCTGGAGGCGGGCCGGTCCGACTATCCGTGGGACGTCTTCATCCACATGCCCGCGGCGCTGACCTACCCGATCGGCAGCCGCTTCTACGACTGGAAGTACGAGTCCGAGCCCGAGCCCCACATGGGCGGCCGGCGCGTCTACCACGCCCGCGGCAAGGTGCTCGGCGGTTCCAGCAGCATCAACGGCATGATCTTCCAGCGCGGCAACCCCATGGACTACGAGCGCTGGGCCGCCGACCCGGGCATGGAGACCTGGGACTACGCGCACTGTCTGCCGTACTTCAAGCGCATGGAGAACTGTCTCGCCGCCGACCCCGACGACGAGTTCCGCGGCCACGACGGCCCGCTGGTGCTCGAACGCGGCCCGGCCACCAACCCCCTCTTCGACGCCTTCCTCAAGGCCACCGAGGAGGCGGGCTACGCGCCGACCGACGACGTCAACGGCTACCGGCAGGAAGGTTTCGCCAAGTTCGACCGCAACGTCCACCGAGGACGTCGGCTGTCGGCCTCGAAGGCGTACCTCAAGCCCGCGCGGAAGCGCCCGAACCTCACCGTGAAGACCCGCGCCTTCGTCACCCGCGTCCTCTTCGAGGGCAAGAAGGCCGTCGGCGTCGAGTATCAGCGCGGCAAGGGCGCGCCCCAGCAGGTGCGGGCCAAGGAGGTCATCCTCTGCGGCGGCGCCATCAACTCCCCGCAGCTGCTCCAGCTCTCCGGCGTCGGCAACGCCGACGAACTGCGCGCCCTCGGCATCGACGTCGTCCACGACCTGCCGGGCGTCGGCGAGAACATGCAGGACCACCTGGAGGTCTACATCCAGTACGCCTGCAAGCAGCCCGTCTCCATGCAGCCGTACCTGGCGAAGTGGCGCGCCCCCTTCATCGGCCTTCAGTGGCTGTTCAGGAAGGGCCCCGCCGCCACCAATCACTTCGAGGCCGGCGGCTTCGCGCGCAGCAACGAGGACGTGGACTACCCCAACCTGATGTTCCACTTCCTGCCGATCGCGGTCCGCTACGACGGCTCCGTGCCCGCCGGCGGCCACGGCTACCAGGTGCACGTCGGACCCATGTACTCCGACGCCATCGGCTCGGTGAAGATCAAGAGCAAGGACCCGCGCGAACACCCCGCCCTGCGCTTCAACTACCTCTCCACCGAGCAGGACCGCCGCGAGTGGGTGGAGGCGATCAGAGTCGCCCGCAAGCTCCTCAACCAGCCCGCGCTCGCCCCCTACAACGGCGGCGAGATCTCGCCCGGACCCTCCGTCGAGACGGACGAGGAGATCCTCGCCTGGGTCGCCAAGGACGGCGAGACCGCGCTGCACCCGTCCTGCACCTGCAAGATGGGCCCCTCCTCCGACGAGATGTCCGTGGTCGACCCCCTGAGCATGCGGGTGCACGGCGTCGACGGGCTGCGCGTGGTCGACGCCTCTGTCATGCCGTACGTCACCAACGGCAACATCTACGCCCCGGTCATGATGGTCGCCGAGAAGGCCGCCGACCTGATCCTCGGCAAGGAGCCGGAGGCGCCGTCGAAGGCCGCGTACTACCGCCACCGCGACGCCCAGAAGCAGGCGGGGTAGACCTTGGGCGCCGCAGGACTGAGGCCGCTGCTGGAGAACGTCCGCTACGAGGTGCTGCCCGCGAAGGCCACCGAGGACAAGGTCCTCGCCCATGTCCCGCGCGACGTCGTCGTCACCGTGACGGCGTCGCCGGTCAAGGGCCTGGAACCGACCCTCGATCTCGTCGGCCGGCTCGCCGCGCACGGCTACCGGGTCGTCCCGCACGTGCCCGCGCGGCTGCTGCGGGACGACGCCCATCTGAAGGACGTCGTGGACCGGCTGGCCGAGGCGGGCGTGGCCGACGTCTTCGTCCCGGCCGGCGACGCCGACCCGCCCGCGGGCGGCTACGACGGGGCACTGCCGGTGCTGCGCAGGCTCGGTGAGCTGGGCAGCCCCTTCGCCCGCGTCGGCGTCACCGGCTACCCCGAGAGCCATCCGCTCATCCACGACGACATCACCATCCAGGCGATGTGGGACAAGCGCGAGCACGCCACGTACATCGTCAGCAACCTCTGCTTCGACCCCAGGGTGCTGGGGGAGTGGCTGAGTCGTATACGGCGCCGGGACGTCACCCTGCCCGTCCACGTGGGCGTCGCCGGGCCCGTGCAGCGGGCGAAGCTGCTGGCGATGGCCACGAAGATCGGGGTGGGGGAGTCGACGCGGTTCCTGACGAAGCACGCCTCGTGGTTCGTGCGGTTCGCGGCGCCCGGTGGCTACGCCCCCGAGCGGCTGCTCGGCCGCACCGAGGCGGCCCTCACCGCGCCCTCGGCCGGGGTGGCGGGCCTGCACCTGTTCACGTTCAACCAGATCGCCGAGACGGAGAAGTGGCGGCGCGCGCTGCTGGACCGGCTCGGCGCCTGAAGCCGTATACAAAGAAAAAGGGGGGGGCGGGTCCGGAGTCCGGACCCGCCCCTCGTCGTGCACGACTCAGCGGAAGACCACCGTGCGGTTGTCGTCCACCATCACCCGGCTCTCGCTGTGCCACTTCACCGCGTGCGCGAGCACCTGCGCCTCGACGTCCCGGCCCACCGTGACCAGGTCGCCGGGGTCGAGCGAGTGGTCCACGCGGACCACGTCCTGCTCGATGATCTGGCCCTCGTCGAGGTCACTCGTCACATAGTGCGCCGTCGCGCCGATCAGCTTCACGCCGCGCTGGTAGGCCTGGTCGTAGGGCTTGGCGCCCTTGAAGCTGGGGAGGAAGGAGTGGTGGATGTTGATGGCCTTGCCCTCCAGCTGCTTGCACAGGTCGTCGGAGAGGATCTGCATGTAGCGGGCAAGGACCACCAGGTCGATGTCCAGGTCCCGGACGAGTTCCAGCAGCCGCGCCTCCGCCTCCGGCTTGGTGTCCCGGGTGACCGGGACATGGTGGAAGGGGATGCCGTAGGTCTCCGCGAGCCCCTCGAAGTCCCGGTGGTTGGAGACGATCGCGGGGATCTCGATGTTGAGGGCGCCGGTGCGCTGCCGGAAGAGCAGGTCGTTCAGGCAGTGCCCGAACTTGGACACCATGATCAGCGTCCGGGTCGGCGTCGACGCGTCGCTGAGCGTCCAGGTGATGTTGTAGGCCTGCGCCACCGGGCCGAACCGGTACCGCAGTTGCTCCAGACCGGTGTCGGGGTCGGAGACGTCGAAGTGGACCCGCATGAAGAAGCGGCCCTGAAGTCGTTCGTCGAACTGCTGGCTTTCCAGGATGTTTCCGGAGTTCCTGACGAGAAAGCCGCTCACGGCGTGGACCAGCCCGGCGCTGTCGGGACAGGAGACGGTGAGGACGTATTCGCGGCCAGGTTGCGGTCGAGGGGACATCTGAGCCTCCGTCGGTGCGTATTGCACAACACAGTGAGCGATACGCAACATGGTTGGCCTGGATGGGGCCCTCGGTCAAGAGAGAGGGGCCGATGAGCACCTTGCGAAATCGTCATCCGCCAACCTCTTGACGCCTGTCTGGACATTCGCCAGGGTGTTCCATCACAAGCAATCGGGTGCACAATGCGCAACGGCTTCCCTGGAAAGGCTCGGCGCGTGGCAGACCTGTACGTGGATGGACAATGGCGGGACGCGGTGGCCGGCGGCCACCGGGAGATCCGCTGCCCCGCAGACGGCACGGTCGTGGCGACCGTCTCGGAGGGAACCCGCCCGGACGCGGAGGCGGCGATCGCCGCGGCCCGTCGCGCCTTCGACGAAGGGCCCTGGCCGGGCACCCCCGAGCGGGAGCGCGGCGCGCTGCTGCTGCGCACCGCCGACCTGATCGAGCGCGACGCCAAGGAATTCGCCCGCGCCGAGTCGCTGGACACCGGCAAGCGGCTGGTGGAGAGCGAGTACGACATCGCCGACGTCGTCTCCTGCTTCCGCTACTACGGCGGCCTCGGCGGCACCGACACCGGGCGGGTCATCGACACCGGCCGGGACGACGCCGTCAGCCGCGTCGTGTACGAGCCGATCGGCGTCTGCGGACTGATCACCCCGTGGAACTACCCGCTGCTGCAAGCCAGTTGGAAGGTCGCCCCGGCCCTCCTGGCCGGCAACACGATCGTCCTCAAGCCCAGTGAGCTCACCCCCTCCACCTCCGTCCTGCTGATGCGGGCGCTGGAGGAGGCCGGGCTTCCGGCCGGTGCCGCCAACCTCGTGCTGGGCACGGGCCCCGAGGTGGGCGCCCCGCTCTCCGAGCACGGGGACGTCGACATGGTCTCCTTCACCGGCGGCCTGGAGACCGGCAAGCGGATCATGGCGACCGCCGCGGCGAGCGTGAAGAAGGTGGCGCTCGAACTCGGCGGCAAGAACCCCAACGTCGTGTTCGCCGACGCCGACTTCGAGACGGCCGTGGACTTCGCCCTCACGGCCGTCTTCCTGCACTCGGGCCAGGTCTGCTCGGCCGGCGCCCGGCTGATCGTCGAGGACTCGCTGCACGACCGCTTCGTCGACGAGGTCGTCCGCCGGGCCCGGCTGATCCGGCTCGGCGGGCCCTTCGACACCGAGGCCGACACCGGGGCGCTGATCTCCGCCCAGCACCGGGACAAGGTCGAGGCCTACGTGGCCGCCGGGATCGCCGAGGGCGCCGTACTGCGCTGCGGCGGAGAACGCCCCGCCGACCCAGCGCTCGCGGAAGGCCACTACTACCCGCCGACCGTCCTCGACGAGTGCCGGCAGGACATGCGCGTGGTGCACGAGGAGTCCTTCGGCCCCGTCCTCACCGTGGAGCGCTTCACCGACGAGGACGACGCCGTACGCATCGCCAACGACACCGAGTACGGACTCGCCGGAGCCGTGTGGACGCAGGACGCCGGGAAGGCCCAGCGGGTCGCCCGGCGGCTGCGGCACGGCACGGTGTGGATCAACGACTACCACCCCTATGTGCCGCAAGCGGAATGGGGTGGCTTCGGGCATTCGGGTGTGGGCCGGGAACTGGGACCGACCGGCCTCGCGGAGTACCGAGAGCCCAAACACATCTGGCAGAACATCCAACCCCGGCCGCAGCACTGGTTCCGCGGCTGAACGCCGAAAGAAGGTCGAACGTGACCACACAGACCGAGGTGCCGCAGCGGGGCAGCACCCCTCAGGACTCGGGCGCGACCCCGGTCATCTCCGTGCGCAGGCTGTGGAAGGTGTTCGGGCCGAAGGCCGACCAGGTGCCGGACTCCGAGGAGCTGTGCGGCCTGACCCGCCGCGAGCTCATGGACCGCACCGGCTGTACCGCCGCCGTGCGAGACGTCCACTTCGACGTCTCGCCCGGCGAGGTCTTCGTCGTCATGGGCCTGTCCGGCTCCGGCAAGTCCACCCTGGTGCGATGTCTCACCCGGCTGATCGAACCCACCGCCGGCGAGGTCGTCTTCGAGGGCGAGGACATCCGCCAGGCCGACGCGGCGCGCCTGCGCGACCTGCGCCGCCGCAAGTTCTCCATGGTCTTCCAGCACTTCGGTCTGCTGCCCCACCGTCGCGTCGTCGACAACGTGGCGTTCGGACTGGAGATCCGGGGGATGAGCCGGTCCGAACGCACCAGGCGCGCCCAGGAGGTCGTCGAACTCGTCGGCCTCGCCGGCTACGAGAACTCCTACCCCGCCCAGCTCTCCGGCGGTATGCAGCAACGCGTCGGCCTCGCCCGGGCGTTGGCCGGCGACCCGGACGTCCTCTTCTTCGACGAACCGTTCTCCGCGCTCGACCCGCTGATCCGCCGGGACATGCAGAACGAGGTCATCCGGCTGCACCACGAGGTCGGCAAGACCATGGTGTTCATCACCCACGACCTCTCCGAGGCCCTCAAGCTCGGCGACCGCATCCTCATCATGCGCGACGGCAAGATGGTCCAGTGCGGCACCGGCGACGAACTCGTCGGCGCCCCCGCGGACGACTACGTACGGGAGTTCGTGAAGGACGTGCCGCGCGGTGACGTCCTCACCCTGCGCTGGATCATGCGCCCGCCGGCCGACGGCGACGAACTGGACGGCCCCGAGCTCGGTCCGGACGTGGTGGTCAAGGAGGCCACCCGCGCGGTCCTCGCGGCGGACCGGCCGGTCAAGGTCGTCGAGAACGGCAAGCTGCTCGGCATCGTCGGCGACGAGGAGATCCTCGCAGTGGTCGCCGGGCAGGAAGGCGGCCACTGATGACCGTCGCGATAGAGAAACCCGAGCAGACCGAGAGCGTCGGGAAACAGGCCGCTCCCGCGAAGCCCGAGCGCAAGGTCAACCGGTCCATGGTGGTGGCGGCGATCTTCGTCGTCTGGCTGGTCCTCTTCGTCGTGCTGCGCGGCAAGCAGACCCTCGCGCTGGCCGCGGCCGACCTGACCGACCTGCACCGCTGGTTGAACGACGTCAACGACTCCATCGGCGCGAACCGCAACTCCAACCCGCTCTTCCTGTACTTCTTCAACGAGATCCGCCTGGTCATCGACAACGTGGTGACCTTCGTCCAGGAACTGATCTCGCAGCCCACCGGCGACCGCCCGGTCCCGCAGATCGGCTGGCTCGGGGTCGTCGGCATCGCCGGCTATGTCTCCTGGGCCGTGGGCAACTGGCGGGTCGCGCTGCTCGCGGTGGCCGGCTTCACCTTCCTCGGTCTCCAGGGCCTGTGGCAGGAGAGCATGGACACCCTGGCGCTCACCGCGTCCGCCGTCCTCGTGGCCCTGCTGTTCGCGATCCCGCTCGGCGTGTGGGCGGGACTGTCCGACCGGTTCAACGCGATCGTGACGCCCTTCCTGGACCTCATGCAGACGATGCCGACCATGGTCTACCTGGTCCCGCTGACCCTGTTCTTCCAGATCGGCCCCGCCTCCGCCACGATCGCCACCCTGATCTACGCGGCCCCGCCGACGATCCGCATCACCGCGCACGCCATCCGCTCCGTACCGGAGACGACGGTCGAGGCGGCCGACTCGCTCGGCGCCACCCGGCGGCAGTCCCTCCTCAAGGTCCTGCTGCCGATGTCCAAGCGGACCGTGGTGATGGGCGTCAACCAGACCATCATGGCCGCGCTGGCCATGGTGACCATCGCCGCCCTGATCGACGCGCCCGGCCTCGGCAAGACCGTCGTCCAGGCCCTCCAGTCGCTCGACGTCGGCACCGCCTTCAACGCGGGTCTCGCCATCGTCGTCATGGCGATCGTGCTGGACCGGGTCACCACCGCCGCGAGCGCGCGTGAGGAGGCGTCCCGCGGTTCCGGCAGCTGGTTCCTCGCCTGGCGCCGGCCCCTGCTGGGGGCGGGCGGGGTGGTCACGGTCGTGCTGATCTACATGTCGCACACCTATGTGTGGGCGGCGGAGTTCCCCGGCGAGGGCGGCATCGGCAGCAACATCGCCAGCGCCGCCGACACCGCGACCAACTGGGCGCAGGACAACCTGTCGGGCCTCACCAACGGCTTCCGGGACGCGATCACCAACGGTCTGCTCAACCCGTTCCAGACCCTGCTCACCGACTCCCCGTGGTGGCTCGTCGGCGCCGCCCTCGTCGCACTCGGCGTCGTCCTCGGCGGCCGGACCGCGGGCATCACCACCGCGGTCTGCGTGGGCCTGCTCGTCGGCACCGGCGTCTGGTCGGACAGCATGACGACGCTCGCCTCCACCGTCGTCGCCACCGTCCTCGTGATGGTGCTCGGCATCGGCTTCGGGGTCTGGATGGGACGCAGCGCCCTGGTCGACCGGCTCCTGCGGCCCACCCTCGACGCGGCGCAGGTCATGCCGCCGTTCGTCTACCTCGTACCGTTCCTCGCGCTGTTCGGCGCCACCCGCTTCACGGCGATCGTCGCGGCCGTCGTCTATGCCGCGCCCGTCGCCATGAAGATCGTCGCGGACGGGGTCCGGAACGTGCCCGCCACCACCGTGGAGGCGGCCACCTCGGCCGGGTGCAACACCTGGCAGATCATCACCAAGGTCCAGCTGCCGATGGCCCGCAGCGCCCTGACCCTCGCCACCAACCAGGGCCTGATCTACGTGCTGTCGATGGTCGTGGTGGGCGGCCTGGTGGGCGCGGGCGCCCTCGGCTACGACGTCGTGGCCGGCTTCTCGCAGGGCCAGCTGTACGGGAAGGGGCTCGCCGCGGGGCTCGCCATCGTCCTTCTCGGAGTCATGTTCGACCGGATCACTCAGGCAGCGGCTCGCCGCGCCGGCGCTTAAGGAGCACCACACCATGGCAAGACACTGGCGGGCCGGCGCGGCCGGCATGGCGATACTCGGCCTCACCCTGACCGCCTGCGGCGGCGCGAAGGTCGGCGACGACAGCGCCGGCGGCTCGGGCGAGTCCGGCAAGTGCGGCACCTTCAACCTCGCGGTCAACCCGTGGGTCGGCTACGAGGCCAACGCGGCGGTCCTCGCCTACGTCGCCGAGAACGACCTCCACTGCAAGGTCAACCAGAAGGACCTGAAGGAGGAGATCGCCTGGCAGGGCTTCGGCACCGGCGAGGTCGACGCCGTCGTGGAGAACTGGGGCCACGACGACCTGAAGAAGAAGTACATCACCGACCAGAAGACCGCCGTCGAGGCCGGCACGACCGGCAACGAAGGCCTCATCGGCTGGTACGTGCCGCCGTGGCTGGCCAAGGCGCACCCCGACATCCTCGACTACAAGAACCTCAACAAGTACGCGGCCAACTTCAAGACCTCCGAGTCCGGCGGCAAGGGCCAGCTCCTCGACGGCGACCCGTCGTACGTCACCAACGACGAGGCGCTGGTGAAGAACCTCAAGCTGGACTTCAAGGTGGTGTACGCGGGCAGCGAGACCGCCCTCATCCAGGCCTTCCGCAAGGCGGAGAAGGACAAGGAATGGGTGATCGGCTACTTCTACGAGCCCCAGTGGTTCATGTCCGAGGTGCCGCTGAAGAAGGTCAAGCTCCCCGCGTACACGTCGGGTTGCGACGCGAACGCCGAGAAGGTCGCCTGCGACTACCCCGTGTACAAGCTGGACAAGATCGTCAGCGCGAAGTTCGCCAAGTCGGGGAGCCCCGCCTATGACCTGGTGAAGAACTTCAACTGGACGAACGACGACCAGAACACGGTCGCCAAGTACATCGCGGTGGACAAGATGAAGCCCGAGGCGGCCGCGAAGAAGTGGGTCGAGGCCAACCGCTCCAAGGTCGACGCCTGGATCAAGTGACCCGCAGGTCACAGACCGGTCGAACACGCCCGGTGGGCGGCGCGCACTCCCTGCGCGCCGCCCACCGGGCGTTCCTGTTTCCCGGCTGTTCGCCGACGTCACCGGACCTCTTGACACCCACCTGCACGGCAGGCACATTGAGTTGCGCAACCTGAATCACGTTGCGCAGAAAGCAACTCAACCGGAGGTGCGGCGATGGCGGGACCCCGAGTGGTCATCATCGGAGCGGGAGTCGTGGGCGCGGCACTCGCGGACGAGATCTCCGCGCGCGGCTGGACCGAAGTGACCGTGGTCGACCAGGGCCCGCTCCCGGCCACCGGGGGCTCGACCTCACACGCCCCGGGCCTGGTCTTCCAGACGAACTCGTCCAAGACCATGACCGAACTGGCCCGCTACACCGTCGAGAAGTTCTGCTCCCTCGACGTCGACGGCAAGCCCTGCTTCCTCCAGGTCGGCGGTCTGGAAGTGGCGACCACCCCCGAGCGACTGGCGGAACTGCACCGCCGGCACGGCTGGATCACCGCCTGGGGCATCGAGTCCCGGCTGCTGACCGCCGACGAGTGCGTGGAGCAGCACCCGCTGGTCGACCGCGACAAGGTCCTCGGCGGTCTGCTGGTCCCGACCGACGGCCTCGCGAAGGCCGTCCTCGCCGTCGAGGCGCAGATCCGCCGGGCCGGCGAGCGCGGCGTCCGCTTCCTCGCCCGCCACGAGGTCCTCGACGTCCTCAAGGCCGACGGCGAGGTCACCGGCGTCCTGACCGACCAGGGCGAGATCCCGGCCGACATCGTGGTGTGCTGTGCCGGCATCTGGGGCCCGAAGATCGCCCGCATGGCCGGGATGAACCTGCCGCTGACCCCGCTGGCCCACCAGCTCGCCTGGACCGGCCCGGTCCCCGCGCTGGCCGGCCAGACCGAGGAGGCGGTCCGCCCGATCCTGCGCCACCAGGACGCCGACCTCTACTACCGCGACCGCTACGACGGCATAGGCATCGGGTACTACGGCCACCGCCCGATGCCGATCTCCGCCGATGACATCCGCGCCTTCGACGACAACGCCGAGATGCCGTCGGTCCTGAAGTTCACCGAGGAGGACTTCGAGCCCGCCTGGGCCGAGACCCAGTCGCTGCTCCCCTCGACCCGCGAGGCGAAGATCGAGGAGGGCATCAACGGCCTGTTCTCCTTCACCACCGACAACTTCCCGCTCCTCGGCGAGTCCCAGGACGTCAAGGGCTTCTGGGTCGCCGAGGCCGTGTGGGTCACCCACTCCGCGGGCGTCGGCCGGGCCATGGCCGAATGGCTGGTCGACGGCCACTGCTCGTCCTTCGACCTGCACGAGTGCGACGTCAACCGCTTCGAGCCGCACCAGCTCTCCCCGGAGTACGTCCTGGCCCGCGACTGCCGGAACTTCGAGGAGGTCTACGACATCCTCCACCCCCTCCAGCCGTCCGGGGACCCGCGCCCGATCCGCACCAGCCCCTTCCACGCTCGCCAGCAGGAGCACGGCGCCTTCTTCCTGGAGGCGAACGGCTGGGAGCGCCCGCAGTGGTACGAGGCCAACGCTCCGCTGGTCGAGGGCCGCACCATCCCCACCCCCAACGACTGGGCCGCCCAGTTCTGGTCGCCGATCGTCGGCGCCGAGGCCCAGGCCACCCGCGAGACCGTCGCCCTGTACGACATGACGGCCCTCAAGCGCCTCGAGGTGAGCGGCCCCGGCGCCGCCGACCTCCTGGAGCGGCTGTGCACCGGCAAGGTCGCCAAGTCCGTCGGCTCGGTGACGTACACCCTGCTCCTCGACCACGACGGCGGCATCCGCAGCGACATCACCGTCGCCCGCCTCGCCCGCGACCTCTTCCAGGTCGGCGCCAACGGCAACCTCGACCTCGACTGGTTCACCCGCCACCTCCCGGCCGACGGCACCGTCCAGGTCCGCGACATCACGCCCGGCACCTGCTGCATCGGCCTGTGGGGACCGCTCGCCCGCAAGGTCCTCCAGCCCCTGACGGAGGAGGACTTCAGCAACGACGGCCTGAAGTACTTCCGCGCCAAGCGCGCCTACATCGGCAGCGTCCCGGTCACGGCGATGCGCCTGTCCTACGTCGGTGAACTCGGCTGGGAGCTCTACACCACCGCCGACCAGGGCCAGAAACTCTGGGACACCCTGTGGCAGGCGGCGCAGCCCCTCGGCGGCGTCATCGCCGGCCGCGGCGCCTTCAACAGCCTCCGCCTGGAGAAGGGTTACCGCTCCTTCGGCACCGACATGACCTACGAGCACGACCCCTACGAGGCCGGCGTCGGCTTCGCCGTCAAGCTCGACAAGGGCGACTTCATCGGCAAGGCCGCGCTGGAACGCCGCAAGTCCGACGTACGGCGCAAGCTCACCTGCCTCACCATCGCCGACCCGCACTCGGTCGTCCTGGGCAAGGAACCGGTCTACGACGGTGACCGCGCCGTCGGCTACGTCACCAGCGCCGCCTACGGCTACACGATCGGCAAGGGCATCGCCTACGCCTGGCTCCCGACGGAACTCACCACCCCCGGCACGGCTCTGCACATCGGCTACTTCGACCAGCGCGTGGAGGCGACCGTCGCCGAGGAGCCCCTGTTCGACCCGACCATGTCCCGCCTCCGTGGCTGACCGAGGGAAGACGATGACCGCCCAACTCCTCGACGGCAAGGCGACCGCCGCCGCGATCCGCCGCGAACTCACCGAGCGCGTGGCCAAGTTGACCGCCCTCACGGGCCGCCCGCCGGGCCTCGGCACCGTCCTGGTCGGCGACGACCCCGGCAGCCGTGCCTACGTCGGCGGCAAGCACCGCGACTGCGCCCAGGTCGGCATCGCCTCGATCCGCCGCGACCTGCCCGCCGACGCGACCCAGCGGCAGGTCGAGGACGTCATCGACGAACTCAACGCCGACCCGGCCTGCACCGGCTACATCGTCCAACTCCCGCTCCCCAAGCACCTGGACGCCAACGCCGTACTGGAACGCATGGACCCGGCCAAGGACGCCGACGGCCTGCACCCCGTCAATCTCGGCCGCCTCACCCTCGGCGTCGAGGCCCCGCTGCCGTGCACCCCGCGCGGCATCGTCGAACTCCTGCGCCGTTATGACGTCCCCCTGGCCGGAGCCCGCGTCTGTGTGATCGGCCGCGGCATCACGGTCGGCCGCCCCATCGGCCTGCTGCTGACCCGCCGCTCCGAGAACGCCACGGTCACGCTCTGCCACACCGGCACCAAGGGCCTGGCCTGGCACGTCCGCGAGGCGGACATCGTCATCGCCGCCGCGGGCTCACCCGCCCTGATCACCCCCGACATCCTCCGCCCGGGCGCGGCCGTCCTGGACGTGGGTATCACCCGCACCGACCAGGGCCTGGTCGGCGACATCCACCCGGACGCCGCCCAGGTCGCCGGCTGGCTGGCGCCGATGCCGGGCGGAGTGGGCCCCATGACCCGCGCGATGTTGCTCGCCAACGTCGTCGAGGCCGCCGAGAGGAACGCGAACACCGTATGAGCCCCCGAACCCCCGGCGCCGAGCTGCCGGAACACCCCGACTGGCTGTGGCGCACGCCCGAGCCGAAGCGGTCGTACGACGTCGTCATCGTCGGCGGCGGCGGCCACGGCCTCGCGACCGCCCACTACCTCGCCAAGAACCACGGCATCACCAACGTCGCCGTCCTGGAGAAGGGCTGGCTGGCGGGCGGCAACATGGCCCGCAACACCACGATCATCCGCTCCAACTACCTGTGGGACGAGAGCGCGGGCATCTACGAGCACGCCCTCAAGCTCTGGGAGGGCCTGGCGGACGAACTCGACTACCCGATCCTCTTCTCCCAGCGCGGCGTGCTGAACCTCGCCCACAGCCTCCAGGACGTCCGCGACAGCGTGCGCCGAGTGGAGGCGAACCGCCTCAACGGCGTGGACGCGGAGTGGCTCGACGCGGACGGCGTCAAGGACGTCTGCCCGATCGTCAACATCTCCCCTGACGTGCGCTACCCGGTCCTCGGCGCGACGTACCAGCCCCGCGCGGGCATAGCGAAGCACGACCACGTCGCCTGGGGCCTGGCCCGCTCGGCGGACGCGGCCGGCATCGACATCATCCAGAACTGCGAGGTCACCGGCCTGGACGTGGTCGGCAACCGGGTCGTCGGAGTCCAGACGAACCTGGGCCCGATAGCGGCGGGCAAGGTGGCCCTGTGCTCGGCGGGCCACACCTCCGTCCTGGCGGCCATGGCGGGCATCGAACTCCCGGTCCAGAGCCACCCGTTGCAGGCCCTGGTCTCGGAACTCCTGGAACCGGTCCACCCCACGGTGGTCATGTCCAACGCCGTCCACGTGTACGTATCGCAGGCGCACAAGGGCGAGTTGGTGATGGGCGCGGGCATCGACGCGTACAACTCCTACACCCAGCGCGGCGCCTTCCACATCATCGAGGAACAGATGGCGGCGGCCCTGGAGCTCTTCCCGGTCTTCGCCCGCGCCCACGTCCTGCGCACCTGGGGCGGCATCGTCGACGTGAGCCCGGACGCCTCACCGATCGTGGGCCTCAGCCCGGTGCAGAACCTCTACCTGAACTGCGGCTGGGGAACGGGCGGCTTCAAGGCCACGCCCGGAGTGGGCTGGGTCTACGCCCACACGATCGCCAACGACGCCCCCCACCCCCTCAACGCCCCCTTCTCGCTCGACCGTTTCACCACCGGCGCGCTCGTCGACGAGCACGGCGCTGCCGCGGTGGCCCACTAAGGGATCCTCAAGGGAGCCGAACGACATGCTGCTGATCCCCTGCCCGTGGTGCGGGCCCCGCGACGAGGCCGAGTTCCACTACGGCGGCCAGGCCCACGTGCCCTACCCGGAGACCCCGTCGACCCTCACCGACGAGGAATGGGCCCGCTACCTCTTCTTCCGCGACAACCCGAAGGGCCCGTTCGCGGAACGCTGGAGCCACGCGGCGGGCTGCCGCCGCTGGTTCAACGCGATACGCGACACCTCGACGAACGAGATCCTGACGGTGTACAGGCCAGGAGAGGAACGCCCGGCACCTGTGAAACCCAAGCCCGTCATCCCGGCCCGTCCGGCGTCCGAGGACGAGGCGGCACTTTTGAACGCCACCCCGCATCCCTCAGCTCGTCCGGCGTCCGAGGACGAGGCATTGCCGTCCCGAACCCCCACCCACCCGCAGGGGGCTTCGCCTTCTGATGCCGGTCCGGGTATCCCAGCCCGTCCGGCGTTTGAGGACGAGGCCCTTTCGGGGCCGACGGGGGGCCAGGGGGCGGAGCCCCCTGACGGGGTCGAAGGGGCGGAGCCCCTTCAGGATGGGACGGGTAGGGGCGGCGGGGGCGAGGAAACCCAACCGTTCCGCCACCCCACCCGAGGCCGAATCACCCGCACCACCCCCCTCACCTTCACCTTCGACGGCACCGAATACCAGGGCTACCAGGGCGACACCCTCGCCTCCGCCCTCCTCGCCAACGGCATCATCCAGACCGGCACCAGCATCAAACTCGGCCGCCCCCGAGGCATCTTCTCCGCCGGCGTCGAAGAACCCAACGCGGTCATCCAGATCGAGGAGCCCTTCCCCGAGCCGATGCTCCCCGCGACAACGGTCGAGCTCTACGACGGCCTCGTCGCCACCAGCCTCCCCGGCCAGGGCCGCCTCGCCACCACCCCCGACCCGGCCCGCTACGACGCCGTACACGCCCACTGCGACCTCCTGGTCGTCGGCGCAGGCCCCGCCGGCCTCGCCGCAGCCGCCGCAGCCGCCCGCAGCGGCGCCCGCGTCATCCTCGCCGACGACCAGCCGGAACCCGGCGGCAGCCTCCTCGGCACCGCCGAACACCTCGACTGGGTGAGGCAGACCACCGCCCTCCTGGCCACCGCCCCCGAGGTCCGCGTCCTGCCCCGCACCACGGTCTTCGGCTACTACGACGACAACCACCTCCTGGCCGTCGAACGCCGCACCAACCACCTAGGCGCGGCGGCCCCCGCGAACACCTCCCGCGAACGCGTGTGGCGCATCCGCGCCCGCCGGGTCGTCCTCGCCACCGGTGCCCACGAACGCTCCCTCGCCTTCCCGGACAACGACCGCCCCGGCGTGATGCTGGCCTCCTCGGCCCGTACGCACATCAACCGGCACGGCGCCCTGCCGGGCCGTCGCGCGGTCGTCTTCACCACCAACGACAGTGCGTACGCGGCGGCGTTGGACATCAAGGCGGCCGGCATCGAGATCACCGCGATCGTCGACGCCCGCCCCGAACCGGGGGAGTGGGCCGACCGCGCCCGCGAGGCCGGCATCGAGGTCCTCCCCGGCCACGCCGTCGTCGGCACGGAGGGCGACCCGCGGATCACCTCCGTGACCGTCGCGCCGTACGGCGAGTCCGCGGGCCAGCAGCAATTCGCCGTCGACCTCCTCCTGGTCTCCGGCGGCTGGAACCCGGTCGCCCACCTGTTCAGCCAGTCCGGCGGCAAGCTCCGCTACGACGACGAACTCGGCTCCTTCGTCCCGGACTCCGGCCGCCAGGCGGTCGAGGTCGCGGGCGCCGCGAGCGGCGTGTTCACCCTCGCCGGAGCCCTCGCCCAGGGCGCCGCCGCGGGCACCCGCGCGATCGAGGCCGAGGGCTACACCGCCAAGGCCCCCCGCCTTCCGGCCGTCGCCGCCCAGCCGTACACCCCGCCCCTGCACGTGTACGTCGTCCCGGGCCCCTCGGACGCGGACGCCTCCCGTTTCGTCGACCTCCAGCGTGACGTCACCGTCGCCGACCTGACCCGCGCGACCGGCGCCGGCATGCGCTCGGTGGAGCACACCAAGCGCTACACGACGGCCGGCACCGCCAACGACCAGGGCAAGACCTCCGGGGTCCTGGCCAGCGGCGTCGTCGCCGAACTGCTCGGTGTGGACATCTCGGCGCTCGGCACGACGACCTTCCGTCCGCCGTACACCCCGGTCTCCTTCGCCGCCCTCGCGGGCCGCGACCGGGGCGTCCTGAGCGACCCGGTCCGCACGACGGCCATCCACGAGTGGCATGTCGCGCACGGCGCCCTGTTCGAGAACGTCGGCCAGTGGAAGCGCCCCTGGTACTACCCCCAGGACGGCGAGGACATGGAGGCGGCCGTCCTGCGCGAATGCGCCGCGACCCGCGAGAGCGTGGGCTTCATGGACGCCTCCACGCTCGGCAAGATCGACGTCCAGGGCCCGGACGCCGGAGCCTTCCTGGACCTGCTCTACACCAACATGATGAGCACCCTGAAGGTCGGCATGGTCCGCTACGGCGTCATGTGCCGTCCGGACGGCATGGTCTTCGACGACGGCACCGTCATCCGCGTCGCCCAGGACCGCTTCCTGGTCACCACGACGACCGGCAACGCCGCGACCGTACTGGACTGGATGGAGGAGTGGCTCCAGACGGAGTGGCCGGACCTGAAGGTCCACTGCACCTCCGTGACGGAGCAGTGGGCCACGGTCGCCCTGGTCGGCCCGAAGTCCCGCGCGGTGCTCGGCTCGCTCGCGCCCGAACTCGCCGTCGCCAACGACGACTTCCCGTTCATGGCCTGGCGTGAGACGACCGTCGCCGGCATCGAGGCCCGGGTCTGCCGGATCAGCTTCTCCGGTGAACTCGCCTACGAGATCAACGTGTCGCCCTGGCGGGCGCGCGCCCTCTGGGAGGCGCTGTACGAGGCCGGCGCCCCGTACGGCATCACCCCGTACGGCACCGAGACCATGCACGTCCTGCGCGCCGAGAAGGGCTACCCGATCATCGGCCAGGACACCGACGGCACCGTCACCCCGCAGGACCTCGGCATGAGCTGGGCGGTCTCGAAGAAGAAGCCCGACTTCATCGGCAAGCGCTCCTACGCCCGCGCCGACACCGTCCGCCCCGACCGCAAGCACCTGGTCGGCCTGCTCCCCGAGGACCCCGGCACCTTCCTCCCGGAGGGCACCCACCTGGTCGCCGACAGTGTGCTGCCCGCCCCGCCCGTGCCGATGCTCGGCCACGTCACCTCCAGCTACCGCAGCGCCGCCCTCGGCCGGACCTTCGCGCTCGCCCTGATCAAGGGCGGCCGGGACCGCATCGGCGAGCGGCTCTACGCCCCCGTCGGCGACCAGCTGGTCCCGGTGACCGTCGCCAGCCCCGTCCTCTACGACCCCGAGGGAGCCCGCCGCGATGGCTGACACCGCACTCACCAGCCCCCTGGCCCACGCCGCCGGTCGTCTGGCCGCCGCCACCCGCGGCTCCGGCGGCGCGATCCGGCTGGCCGAACTCCCCTTTCTGACCCAGCTGAACGTGCGCTTCGACGCCAAGGGCCCGGCGGCGGAGGCCGTCGGGCTGGCGCTGGGCCTCCAGCTGCCCCTCCAGCCCAACACCGTCGTCCGCGCGGGGGAGTTGACCGCGCTCTGGCTCGGCCCCGACGAATGGCTGCTCGTCGCACAGCCGGGCAGCGAACGGGAGTTGGAGAGCCGGATCAGGGAGGCCGCGGGCGCCGAGCCGGTCTCCGTCACCGACGTCTCCGCCCAGCGCACCACCCTCCTGGTCACCGGCCCCCGCGCCGTCGACCTGCTGGCCCACGGCTGCGCCCTGGACCTGCATCCGCGGGCCTTCGGCCCGGGCCGCTGCGCCCAGACCACCCTCGGGCGCACGCAGGTGGTGCTGGTCGCCCGCGACGAACCCCGGGCCGGATTCTGGGTCCTGGTCCGCTCGTCGTTCGCCGGCTATCTGGCGGACTGGCTGCTCGACGCGGCGACCGAATACGTCTGAGCGGCCGCTGCCGTCATCCGCACGGAAAGTCGATCCCTGTGACCGTCACGACCCACGCCGGCCTCCCGCACCCGGGAACGCCGGACATCCACGCCGGCCTCCCGCACCCGGGCAGGCCGGACGTCCATCCGCCCGGGCTGCCCCGGCCCGGCCGGACGCTGGTCATGGGCGTCCTCAACGTCACGCCCGACTCGTTCTCCGACGGCGGACTGGCGTTCGCGGCGGACGCCGCCGTCGCACACGGGCTCGCGCTGCTGGAGCAGGGCGCGGACATCGTGGACGTCGGCGGCGAGTCGACCCGCCCCGGCGCGGCCCGCCCCTCGGTCGAGGAGGAGCTGCGCCGGGTGCTGCCCGTCGTCCGGGAACTCGCGGCGGCGGGCGCGGTCGTCAGCATCGACACCATGCGGGCCGAGGTCGCCGCCCGCGCGCTGGACGCCGGCGCGCGGCTGGTCAACGACGTCTCCGGCGGCCTCGCCGACCCGGCGATGCTGCCGCTGATGGCCCGGGCGGGCCTGCCGTACGTCCTGATGCACTGGCGGGGCCACTCCGCCGGCATGCAGGCGAACGCCCGCTACGACGACGTGGTCGCCGATGTCCTCGACGAACTGCGCCTGAGGATCGAGGCCGCGCTGGAGGCCGGGATCGCGCCCGGCTCGCTGATCGTCGACCCGGGGCTGGGCTTCGCCAAGGAGCCCGAGCACAACTGGGAGTTGCTGGGCCGCCTCGGGGAGGTGGGTGCGCTCGGCCATCCCGTGCTCGTGGGTGCGTCACGCAAGTCGTTCCTGGGCGCGCTGCTGGCGGACCGCACGACGGGCCGGCCCCGGCCGGCACCGCAGCGGGACGCGGCGACCACCGCCGTGTCCGTGCTCGCCGCCGCGCAGGGCGTGTGGTGTCTGCGGGTGCACGACGTCGCCTCGACGCTGGACGCGGTACGGGTGACGGCCCGTTGGGGCGCCGAGGCGATCCGGGGGAGGGCGGCTCAGCCCAGGTAGCTCATCCGCCGGCTGATCCCCTGGGCTCAGCCCAGCCGGTCATCCGCCGAGATAGCCCATCCGGTGGCTGATCTCCTGCGCGCCCTTCATCAGCAGCGGCGCCAGTTCGTGGATGCGTTCCTCGGTGAAGCGGTACGCCGGTCCTGAGGCGCTGAGGGCGGCGACGACCTCGCCGTCCCGGGCCCGGATCGGGGCCGCCACGGCGTGCAGTCCGATCTCGAGCTCCTCCAGCGTCACGGCGTATCCGCGTTCGCGCGCCTCGGCGAGGTCCTTCTCCAGCTTCGTCCTGGCGGTCAGCGTGTGAGGCGTCAGCTTCTTCGTCCCGGACGCCGCGAGCACCTGGGCGCGCTCCTGCTCCGACAGATGGGCCAGCAGGATCTTGCCGCTCGACGTGGCGTGCACCGGGGTGAGCTGGCCGACCCAGTTGTGGGTGCCGACCGCGCCGGGGCCGCGCACCTGGTGCAGGTTGACCGCGAAGTGCTCCTGCAGTACGGCGATGTTGACGGTCTCGCCGATCTCCTCGCTGAGCCGTTCGCACACCTGCCGGCCCTGCTGGGTGACGTCGAGCCGGCCCGTGACCGCACCGGCCAGCCGTACGATCCCGAAGCCCAGCCGGTACTTGCCCCGCTCGGCGGTCTGCTCCACCAGGCCGCGCGCCTCCAGTGCACCGAGCAGCCGGAAGGCGGTCGACTTGTGGACGTCGATCTCGGCGGCCACCTCGCTGACGCCCGCCTCGCCGCGCTGGGCGAGGATCTCCAGGACGCTGACGGCACGGTCGACGGACTGCACCCCGGTCGACGCCGGAGCCATTGTTTCGCTATCTGCGTTGGAGTTGCTCATAGCGCAACTGTACGCGATCGACGACCGTCGGCGAGGGGTCGCGACGCCTTCACGTGAGGCCGGTCGGGGGCTTGGCGTCGGCCTTCTCCGCGCACACTAGGCGTGCCCGCCCCCGCGACGGAAGACGGCTGCCTCAAGAGATTCCGTACGCCTTCTTGACGGCTGCGCCAGCTCTGTGTTCGGTTGCGTATGGAGAGACGCGTTCTTGAATGCGCAACACTGCGCAACACTGCGCAACGCTGCGCGACGCCGCGCAGCACCGCTCATGGTCCCCAGTCCCCCGCCCCGGGAGGTCAGATGTCCATCCGTGCCGTCGACGAGGCGCCACTGAACCGATTCCACCGAAGCTGAACCTGAGCACCGGGGACGAGAGCCTCATCGGCGCCGCCGCCCTGATCGGCATCTTCGCCGGAGGGCTGTTCTTCGGCCCCGTCACCGACAAGCTCGGCCGGGAGGCGATGTACACCAGCGACCTCGCGGTCCTGGTCGCCGGATCGGTGCTGTCGGTGTTCGCCACCGAGACCTGGCAGTTCGTCGTGCTGCGCTTCGTGCTCGGCATGGCCATCGGCGCCGACTACCCGATCGCGACGTCCCTGCTGGCCGAATGGGTGCCCAACAAGCACCGGGGACGGCTGCTCGGCGTGCTCATCCTGGCCTGGTACGTCGGCGCGGCGGCCGCCTACGCGGTGGGCTATGTGATGGCCGAGATCGGGGGCCAGGGCGCCTGGCGGTGGATGCTCGCCTCGGGTGCCGTGCTGAGCGCGGTGATCCTGCTGCTGCGCGTCGGAACGCCCGAGTCACCCCTGTGGCTGGTCGGCAAGGGCCGTACCGCCGACGCCCGGAAGGCGATCAAGCAGGCCCTCGACCGCACCGTCCCGGTCGAGGAACTGCTCGCGGCCTCGGCCGCCGAACAGGCCGTGGGACAGAGCCGGTTCCGCGATCTCTTCCAGGGCGTCTACCTCAGGCGCACCCTGTTCTGCGGGCTCTTCTACATGTGTCAGATCACGCCGATGTTCGCCCTGTACACCTTCGGCCCGACCATCCTCGGCTCCTTCGGCCTCGGGGAGGGCAACGACAGCTACTTGGGCTCCGCGCTCATCAGTTGCGTGTTCGTCCTGGGCTGTGTCCCGGCGCTCCGCCTCGTGGACCGCGTGGGGCGCCGCCCGGTCATCGTGTGGTCGTTCGCGCTGATGGTGGTCCCGCTCGCGATGCTCGGCGGGGGCTCCGCGCTCCCCGTCGCCGTCGTCATCGCGTGCTTCTGCGCCTACGCCCTCTTCTCCGGCGGCCCCACGGTGTTGGAGTGGACGTACCCCAACGAACTGTTCCCCACGAGCATCCGCGCCACCGCGGGCGGCGTGGCGACCTCGATCAGCCGTGTCGGCGCCGCTGCCGGCACCTATCTGTTGCCGATCTCCCTCGACCGGCTGGGCATCGGCACGACCATGCTCATCGGCGCCGCGATCACCGGCGTGGGCTGGCTCGTCTCCTTCGCCTGGGCCGAGGAGACGCGAGGCCGCACCCTCGCGGAGACCAGCGCCCGGCCCGGCGCGGCCCCGCGGTCCACGACCGCCGACAACTACGCCCGGCGAACCCCTTGACAGTGGGTGTCCGCAAGGAGACAGTTTGGGCGTCGTTGCTTATGGCGAAGATGATTGCGTAGTACGCAACAAGCGATAAGCGGAGCGCACATCACGCGCAGCGGCCCTGACGCCCCGCCCTCCAGAACATCCGGCCGAACCCCCGCACGCGGCCGTCCCCCCAGCGAGGAGATCGACAGTGACACACGAGGTACGCGCCGTCGTCGCCCGGCAGAAAGGCGCGCCCGTCTCGGTGGAGACGATCCTGGTGCCGGACCCCGGTCCGGGCGAGGCGCTGGTCCAGGTGCAGGCCTGCGGCGTCTGCCACACCGACCTCCACTACCGCGAGGGCGGCATCAACGACGCGTTCCCGTTCCTGCTCGGTCACGAGGCCGCGGGCGTCGTCGAGGCGGTCGGCGAGGGCGTCACCGAGGTCGCGCCCGGCGACTTCGTCGTCCTCAACTGGCGTGCGGTCTGCGGCACCTGTCGGGCGTGCAGCAAGGGCAGGCCCTGGTACTGCTTCGCCACCCACAACGCGACGCAGCCGATGACCCTGGCCGACGGGACCCCGCTCGCCCCGGCCCTCGGTATCGGCGCCTTCGCCGAGAAGACCCTGGTCGCCGCGGGCCAGTGCACCAAGGTGGACTCGACCGCAGCGCCCGCGGCGGCCGGACTGCTCGGCTGCGGGGTGATGGCCGGGTTCGGCGCCGCCGTCAACACCGGCGGCGTGGGCCGCGGCGACTCGATCGCGGTGATCGGCTGCGGCGGCGTCGGCATGGCCGCCATCGCCGGTGCCAAGGTGGCGGGCGCCTCCCGGATCATCGCCGTCGACGTCGACGAGCGGAAGCTCAAGTGGGCCGAGCAGTTCGGCGCCACCGACACCGTCGACTCCTCCCGCACCGACGCCGTCACCGCGATCCGCGAGCTGACCGGCGGCTTCGGCGCCGACGTCGTCGTGGACGCGGTCGGCCGCCCCGAGACCTTCCGGCAGGCCTTCTACGCCCGCGACCTGGCCGGCACCACCGTCCTCGTCGGCGTCCCCACCCCGGAGCTCACCCTCGACCTGCCGCTGCTGGACGTCTTCGGCCGCGGCGGCGCCCTGAAGTCCTCCTGGTACGGCGACTGTCTGCCCTCCCGGGACTTCCCCGCCCTCATCGACCTCTACCTCCAGGGCCGCTTCGACCTGGGCGACTTCGTCAGCGAGACGATCGGCCTGGACGACGTCGAGGAGGCGTTCGCCAAGATGCACCACGGCGAGGTCCTGCGCTCGGTGGTGGTCCTGTGACCGCGCGGACGAACAACGCGGCCCAGCCGAAGGTCGTCGTCATCGGCGCCGGCATCGTCGGCTGCGCCCTCAGCGACGAACTGACCGCCCGCGGCTGGACGGACGTCACCGTCCTGGAGCAGGGCCCGCTCTTCGCCACGGGCGGCTCCACCTCCCACGCCCCCGGTCTGGTGTTCCAGACCAACGGGGCGAAGACGATGACCGAGTTCGCCCGGTACACCGTCGAGAAGTACAGCGCGCTGACCCTCGACGGACAGTGGTGCTTCAACCAGGTCGGCGGCCTGGAGGTGGCCACCAGCCCCGAGCGCCTCGCGGAGATCCAGCGCCGGCACGGCTGGCTCAGCTCCTGGGGCGTCGACAGCCGCCTGCTGACCCCCGCCGAGTCCGCCGCACTGCACCCACTGCTCGACCCCGAGCGCATCCTCGGCGGCTTCCACATCCCCACCGACGGCCTGGCCAAGGCCCTGCGCGCCGGCGAGGCCCAGGCCCGCCTCGCCATGGCCCGCGGCGCCCGCTTCCTGCCCCACCACACCGTGACCGGCATCGAGACGACCGGCGACCGGGTCAGCGTGGTCGTCACCGATCAGGGCACCTTCCCGGCGGACATCGTGGTCTCCTGCGCCGGCTTCTGGGGCCCGCGGATCGGCCGCATGGTCGACCAGCCGGTCCCGCTGATCCCGCTCGCCCACCAGTACGCCCGCACCACCGGACTCCCGCTCCTCGCCGGACGCAACGACGAGCGCACCGAGGCCTCCCTGCCGATCCTGCGCAACCAGGACGCCGGCCTCTACTACCGCGAACTCGTCGACCGCATGGGCATCGGCTCCTACGCCCACCGCCCCATGCCGGTCTCCCTGGACGAGGTCGCCCACCCGCGCGACACCGCGATGCCGTCCTCCCTGGAGTTCACCGAGGCCGACTTCGAGGGCGCCTGGACCGACTCCGTCGCCCTGCTCCCGTCGCTGGCGGACACGAAGATCGAGGAGGGCTTCAACGGCATCTTCTCCTTCACCTCCGACGGCATGCCGCTCATGGGCGAGTCGCCGAAGGTCCAGGGCTTCTGGCTCGCCGAGGCCGTGTGGGTCACCCACTCTGCCGGCGTCGCCAAGGCCCTGGCCGAGTGGCTGGTCGACGGCCGCCCCACGACCGACGTCCACGGATGCGACATCAACCGCTTCGAGGAAGTCCAGCTGGCGCCGTCGTACGTCATGGAACGCAGCTGCCAGAACTTCGCCGAGGTGTACGACATCCTGCACCCGCTGCAACCCGCCGAACGCCCGCGCCCGCTGCGCACCAGCCCCTTCCACGCCCGTCAGGAGGCGCTCGGCGCGGTCTTCCTGGAGGGCGGCGGCTGGGAACGCCCGCACTGGTACGAGGCCAACGCCGACCTGCCCGAGGTGGCCCGGGTCCCCGGCCGCGGCGCCTGGGCGTCCCGCTACTGGTCGCCGATCGTCGGCGCCGAGGCCCTCGTCACCCGCGAGCGCGTGGCCCTGTACGACATGACACCGCTGAAGCGGCTGGAGGTCACCGGCCCCGAAGCGCTCGCGTTCCTCCAGGAGTTGACCACCAACCAGCTGGACAAGCCGGTCGGCTCGGTCACCTACACCCTCCTCCTCGACGCCGCCGGCGGCATCCGCAGCGACCTGACCATCGCCCGTCTGGAAACCGAACGCTTCCAGCTCGGCGCCAACGGCAACCTCGACCTGGACTGGCTGCGCCGCCGCCTGCCCGGCGACGGTTCCGTGCAGGTACGGGACATCACCGCCGGCACCTGCTGCCTCGGCGTCTGGGGCCCGCGCGCCCGCGACCTCGTCCAGCCGCTCACCGACACCGACTTCTCGCACAAAGGCTTCGGCTACTTCAAGGCCAAGCAGGCCTACCTCGGCGACGTCCCGGTCACCGCGATGCGGCTGAGCTACGTCGGCGAACTCGGCTGGGAGATCTACACGACCGCCGACCTCGGCGCCCGCCTGTGGGACACCCTGTGGGAGGCCGGACAGGAGCTCGGCATCATCGCCGCGGGCCGCAGCGCCTTCAACAGCCTGCGCCTGGAGAAGGGTTACCGCTCCTGGGGTCATGACATGACCACCGAGCACAACCCGTACGAGGCCGGCCTCGGCTTCGCCGTCCGCCGCACCAAGGAGCGCTTCACGGGCAAGTCCGCCCTGGAGGGCATCACCGACGAGACGGTCACCCGCCGCCTCACCCCGCTGGTCCTCCAGGACCGGCAGTCCGTGGTGCTGGGCCACGAACCGGTCTACGTGAACGGCACCCCGGCCGGCTACGTCACCAGCGCCGCCTACGGCTACACGATCGACGCCCCCATCGCCTACGCCTGGCTCCCGGCCGAACACGCGACCCCCGGAACGCGGGTGGAGATCGAGTACTTCGGCACGAGGGTCCCGGCGGTCACCGCGGCAGAGCCGCTGTTCGACCCGGAGATGTCCCGCATCCGCCGCTGAACCAGGCTCGGGCGAAGTGCCCCGAAGGGGCGCGGGGCTGTATCGATTTGCGGCTCCGCCGCGTGGGCGCGACAAGCCGCCACCGGCCCGCAGACGAATCACTCCAACACCGGCAAGCTTCCAGGAGACGGACACATGGCCACTTCCTACGACGTGATCGTCGTCGGCCTGGGCGGCATGGGCAGCGCAGCCGCCTACCACCTGGCCGAACGCGGTCAACGCGTCCTCGGCATCGACCGCTTCGCCCCGGCCCACAACCTCGGCTCCAGCCACGGCGGTTCCCGCATCTACCGACAGGCCTACTTCGAGGACCCCGCATACGTGCCGCTACTGCTGCGCGCCCGCGAACTGTGGGAGAAGCTGGCCACCGACTCCGGCCGCGAGGTCTTCACCGAGACCGGCGGCCTCATGATCGGCCGCAAGCACAGCGAGGCCTTCGCGGGCACCCTGGCCAGCGCCCACCAGTGGGGCCTCGACCACGAAGTGCTGGGCGCCGCCGACATCCGGCGCCGCTTCCCCACGTTCAACCCGGCCGCCGAGGACATCGCGTTCTACGAGCGCAAGGCCGGCATCGCCCGCCCCGAGGAGACCGTCACGGCCCACCTCGACCTGGCCCGCGCCCACGGCGCCGAACTGCACTTCGCGGAGATGGTCCTCGGCTGGGAGGCCGACGGCCCCGGCGGCAAGGCCTGGGTGGTCACCGACCGCGGCGCCTACCTCGCCGACCGGCTGGTCATCGCCCCCGGGGCGTGGGCGCCGAAGCTGCTGTCCGACCTCGGGGTGCGGGTCATGGTGGAACGCCAGGTCATGTACTGGTTCCAGCCCGAGGGCGGCACCGCCCCCTTCACCCCCGACCGGCACCCCGTCTACATCTGGGAGGACCCGGACGGCACCCAGATCTACGGCTTTCCCGCCCTCGACGGCCCCGAGGGCGGCGCCAAGGTCGCCTTCTTCCGCAAGGGCGTCCCCAGCGACCCCGACACCCTCGACCGCGAGATCCACCCGGACGAGATCGCGGCCATGGCCGACCATCTGCGCTCCCGCCTGCCCGCCCTGCCCGGCCGTTTCCTCAAGGGCGCAGCCTGCATGTACGCCAACACCCCGGACGAGCACTTCGTCCTCGCTCGCCACCCCGACCATCCGCAGGTGACGGTGGCCTGCGGGTTCTCCGGACACGGATTCAAGTTCGTGCCCGTGATCGGCGAGATCATCGCCGACCTCGCCCTCGACGGCGCCACCGAGCACCCCATCGCCCTGTTCGACCCTCGCCGCGTGCGGGTCTGAATCTTCCGAGTCCGCATCTTTTCCGAAGGTGACACGATGACCATCACGAACCTGCCGCCCAGCCTGATCCCCACCCTGTCCGGTGAGTACTACACCGCCCCCGAGGTGTTCGCCCAGGAGCAGGAGCGGGTCTTCGAGACCATGTGGTTCTGCGTGGCCCGCGCCGCCGACCTCGCCAAGCCCGGCGCCTTCCGCACCTACCAGGTGGGCCGCGAGAGCGTGCTCGTCTCCCGCTCCCGGGACGGGTCGGTCAAGGCGTTCCTCAACATCTGCCGGCACCGCGGCGCCAAGCTCTGCACCGAGGAGTCCGGCGAGGTCAAGCGCGCCTTCCAGTGCCCGTACCACGCCTGGACCTACGGCCTGGACGGCAAGCTCGTCGCCGCGCCCAACCTGACGTCGATGCCGGACATCGACCGGGTCGAGTACGGCCTGATCAACGTCCACGTCCGCGAATGGCTCGGCTATGTGTGGGTGTCCCTGGCCGACGAGCCGCCGTCGTTCGAGGCCGACGTGCAGGGCGCGGTCGTCGAGCGGCTCGGCGACCTGGAGTCCATCGAGCGCTACGACATCGACAACCTCCAGCTGGGCCGTCGTATCACCTACGACGTGAAGGCCAACTGGAAGCTCATCATCGAGAACTTCATGGAGTGCTACCACTGCGCCACGATCCACCCCGAACTGACCGAGGTGCTCCCGGAGTTCGCGGACGGTTACGCAGCCCAGTACTACGTGGGCCACGGCGCGGAGTTCGGTGAGGAGGTGCAGGGCTTCACCGTCGACGGCTCCGAGGGCCTGGACCGCATCCCGGGTGTCGCCGACGACCAGGACCGCCGCTACTACGCCATCACCGTCCGCCCGCAGGTGTTCATCAACCTCGTCCCCGACCATGTGATCTTCCACCGCATGTACCCGATGGCCGCGGACCGCACGATCGTCGAGTGCGACTGGCTGTACCTGCCGCACGTCGTGGAGAGCGGCAAGGACGTCAGCCGCTCAGTGGAACTCTTCCACCGCGTCAACCAGCAGGACTTCGACGCCTGCGAGCGCACCCAGCCGGCGATGAGCTCGAAGGCGTACGCCAAGGGCGGCGTCCTGGTGCCCAGCGAGCACCACATCGGCGAGTTCCACACCTGGCTGCAGAACAAGCTGGAGGTCAGGCCCGCGCACTGACCCCACCCCAGAACCGCCCGTCCACCTGCTGTTGCGGCCCCTCCGGCAGGTGGACGGGCCACGGGAAGCCCCGCCGGACCGGTGACGGCCAATACTTGAGGCATGGAGAGGTCCAGAGCACGGCGATCCTCGGTACGTCTGCCCTCCGTGCTGAGCGCCCACAGCGTCGCGGGCCAGGTCTTCTTCCTGCAGGTGGCCGTCGTGCTGCTGCTCGTGGCAGCGGCGCTGACGGCCCTCGTGCTCCAGGCCCGCAACGCGAGTCTGCGGGAGGCCCAGGAACGCTCGCTGGTCGGCGCCGAGACCTTCGCGCACGCGCCCGGGACGCTGGCCGCCATGCAGTCCGCCGACCCCAGCGCCCTGCTCCAGCCGCAGGCGGAGGCAGCCCGGAAGGCCTCCGGGGTGGCCTACATCATCGCGTTCGACACCAAGGGGATCCGCTGGACCCATCCCGACCCCGACCTCATCGGCAAGCACGTCGTCGGCTCCTACGCCGAGGCGCTCGGCGGACATGTGCACCAGGAGACGTACGACACGCCCGGCGTCGGCCGTGCCGTGGACGCGATGGTCCCCGTCTTCGACAAGGACGGGAAGGTCGTCGGACTGGTGTCCGTCGGCATCACGCTGAAGAGCATCGACCAGCGCGTGACCGACCAGCTGCCCCTGCTGATCGGCTCCGCCGTCGGCGGCGTCGCCCTGGTCACGGCGGGCGCGGGTCTGGTGAGCCGGCGGCTGCGCCGGCAGACCCACGGCCTCGATCCGGCCGAGATGACCCGGATGTACGAGCACCACGACGCCGTCCTGCACTCGGTCCGCGAGGGCGTGGTCGTCGTCAGCGGCGAGGGCCGGCTGCTCCTCGCCAACGACGAGGCACGCCGGCTGCTGGACCTGCCCGGCGACGGCGAAGGGCGACCGGTCCGCGAACTCGGCCTCCCCGCGCCCGCCACCGCGCTGCTCACCTCGGGCCGGGTGGTCACCGACGAGGTGATCCTGGCCGGGGAGCGCCTGCTGGCCGTCAACCTCCGGCCCACCGCCCCGGCCGGGAGCGTCGCCACCCTGCGCGACACCACGGAGCTGCGCGCCCTGGCGGGCCGGGCCCAGGTCGCCCGCGAGCGCCTGCAACTCCTCTACGACGCCGGGGTCCGCGTCGGTACCACGCTGGACGTCGTGCGCACCGCCGAGGAACTCGCCGAGATCGCCGTACCCCGGTTCGCCGACTACGTCACCGTCGAGCTGCTGGAAGCGGTCCGCCAGGGTGAGGAACCCGACGGCGCGAGCCCGGCCATGGACCGCATCGCCGTCAGCGGCATCCGGGACGACCCGCCGCTGTATCCGGCGGGGGAGCGCATCACGTTCCTGCCGTCGATGCCGCAGGCGCAGGGACTGCACAGTGGCCACGCCGTGCTGGTGTCCGAGCCGAGCGGCGAGCCGGGCTGGCGGGCCCAGGACCCCGAGCGGACCGGGCGCGTCCTGGACTTCGGCATCCACTCCCTGATCACCGTGCCGTTGCGGGCGCGGGGCATGGTGCTGGGCATGGTCGACTTCTGGCGCTCGGAGCAGAAGCCGTTCACCGAGGACGACCTCGCCTTCGCCGAGGAGCTGGCCGCCCGGGCGGCGGTCGCGATCGACAACGCCCGCCGCTACACCCGCGAGCACACCACCGCGGTCACCCTCCAGCGCAGCCTGCTGCCGCACGCCCTGCCCGAGCAGTCCGCCCTGGAGGTCGCCTACCGGTATCTGCCCGCCCAGGCCGGGGTGAGCGGCGACTGGTTCGACGTCATCCCGCTGCCCGGCGCCCGCGTCGCCCTGGTCGTCGGCGACGTCGTCGGCCACGGACTGCACGCCGCCGCCACCATGGGACGGCTGCGCACCGCGGTCCACAACTTCTGCTCCCTGGACCTCGCCCCGGACGAACTCCTGAGCCACCTGGACGAGTTGGTCGCCCGCATCGACGACAGCGAGGCCGACACGGCGGACAGCGCGCCCGTCACCGGGGCCACCTGCCTGTTCGCGATCTACGAACCGGTCTCCGGGCAGTGCACCATCGCCCGGGCCGGCCATCCAGGGCCCGCCCTGGTCCACCCCGACGGCACCGTCACCTTCCCCGACGTCCCGGTCTCGCCCCCGCTCGGCCTCGGTGCCGGACTCCCCGTCGAGACCGCCGACCTGCGGCTGCCCGAGGGCTCCCGGCTCGCCCTGTACACCGACGGACTCGTCGAGGACCGCGACCGGGACATCGACGTCGGCCTCGCCCTCCTCGCCGGAGCCCTGGCCCACCCCGACCAGACCCCGGAGGAGTCCTGCCGGGCGGTCCTCGACGCCCTGTTGCCCGACCGCCCGCGCGACGACGTCGCCCTCCTCGTCGCCCGCACCCTGCGGCTCGCCCCGGACCGGGTCGCCGACTGGGACGTCCCCCCGGACCCCGCCGCCCTGGGTCCGCTCCGCGCCGCCTGCATCCGCCGCCTCTCGGACTGGGGCCTGGACGAGATCGCCTTCACCACCGAACTCATCCTCAGCGAACTGGTCACCAACGCCATCCGCTACGGCGGCGAACCCATCCGCCTGCGTCTGCTGTACGACCGCGACAGCCTCATCTGCGAGGTCTCCGACGGCAGCAGCACCTCCCCGCATCTGCGCCACGCCGCCACCACCGACGAAGGCGGCCGAGGACTGTTCCTCGTCGCCCAGTTCGCCCGGCGCTGGGGCACCCGCTACACCGATCGCGGCAAGGTCATCTGGAGCGAACAGTCCCTGGACGGCGCCGAGTCCGGGCTCGACGAGATGACCGGCGACGCCCTCCTCGACCAGTGGGACGAGCCACCGCTCTGACCGACCCTCGTTGCGAGGCGCGCAACATAAAGCGTCATCGGAAATTGATGTGCGACCGCTCCCTTGACAATCCCCGCACTGCGCGGAAAGCATGTTGCGTATAGCGATCGTCGTTGTGTTATGTGAGACAACTCCCGTCAGGAGCCCGCATGAGGAGCATCACCGTCGTCGGAGCGTCGCTGGCAGGCCTGAGCACGGTCCGCGCGCTGCGTACAGAGGGCTACGACGGCGAGCTCGTCGTCGTGGGGGAGGAGCGGCACACTCCCTACGACCGCCCGCCCCTGTCCAAGGACTTCCTCAAGGGCGACATCGGCGCCGACGCCCTCGCGCTCGGCGACCCCGCCGAGTACGACGACCTGGACGTCCAGTGGCTGCTCGGCGAGCGCGCGGTACGGCTCGACCCCGTCGCCCGCACCGTCACCCTGACCGGCGGCCGCCAGGTCCGCACCAACGGCGTCGTCATCGCGACCGGCGCCAGCCCCCGCATGCTCCCCGGCACGGACGGGCTGCGCGGTGTCCACACCCTGCGCACCCTGGACGACGCCCAGGCCCTGCGCGCCGAACTGCTGGACGGCCGGCCCACGGTCGTCGTCATCGGCGCCGGGTTCATCGGCGCCGAGGTGGCCTCCACCGCACGCCTGCTCGGCCTCGACGTCACCGTGGTGGAGGCGCTCGACGTCCCGCTGGAACGCCAACTCGGCCGCGAGATGGGCCTGGTGTGCTCCTCGCTCCACACCGATCACGGCGTGCGCCTGCTGTGCGGCACCGGGGTCGCGGAACTCGTCGGCGACGACCGGGTCACCGGGGTGCGGCTGGCGGACGGCCGCCTGCTGCCCGCCGACATCGTCGTGGTCGGCGTGGGCGTGCGCCCCAACACCGACTGGCTCGCCGGTTCCGGCGTCCAGGTGGACGACGGCGTGGTCTGCGACAGCGGCTGCGCCACCGGCGTCCCGGGCGTGGTCGCCGTCGGCGACGTCGCCCGCTGCCCCCACCCCTTCACCGGCCGGCACACCCGCATCGAGCACTGGAGCAACGCCACCGAACAGGCGAGGACCGCCGCCCGCACCCTGCTGACCGGCGTCTCCGCCGCGGCCCCGGCCACCCCGCCGTACTTCTGGTCCGACCAGTACGGCGTCCGCATCCAGGTCGCCGGCCACATCACGCCCGGCGCCGCACCCGAAGTCGTCGAGGGCGCCGTCGACACCCGTGCCTTCACGGCCGTCTACCGGCACGAGGGCACCCCCGTCGCCGTGCTCTCCCTCAACCAGCCGAAGTTCTTCAACCGCCTGCGCCGCACCCTCGTCCCCGCCACGGCGGCCGCCCTCTCATGACCCCGCCGCCCCCGCACCCGACGCAGGAGACCGCCCCGGGCATTCCGCGGCACCTGCGCTACACCTGGGACCACGAGTGGCTGGCCGTGGACCAGGGCGACGCGACCGTCGGCATCACCGCGTACGCGGCCCGGGCCCTCGGTGACGTCGTCCACCTCCGCCTGCCCGAGGTCGGCACCTGGGTCGAGGCGGGGGAGAGCTGCGGACGCATCACCTCGCAGTCCGCCGTCAGCGAGCTGTACGCCCCCGCCTCGGGCCGGGTCCTGCAAGTCAACTCCGCGCTGGCCGACGACCCCGGCGTCGTCAACGCCGCCCCCTACACCGGCGGTTGGCTGTTCCGGCTGCGGGTCGAGAACATCGCCGGCGCGCTGTCCGCCGACGCCTACGCCGCCCACTGCGCCCACACCGAAGGAGACCGCCGATGACCCTGTTCAACACCTCCCTCCACGCGCTCGACCCCGAGGTCGCCGCCGCGGTCGACGCCGAGCTGAACCGGCAGCAGTCCACCCTGGAGATGATCGCCTCGGAGAACTTCGCGCCGGTCGCGGTGATGGAGGCGCAGGGCTCGGTGCTGACGAACAAGTACGCCGAGGGCTATCCGGGCCGTCGCTACTACGGCGGCTGTGAGCATGTCGACGTCGCCGAGCAGATCGCCATCGACCGGGTCAAGGAGCTGTTCGGCGCCGAGTACGCCAACGTCCAGCCCCACTCGGGTGCTTCAGCCAACCAGGCGGCCCTGTTCGCGCTGGCCTCCCCTGGGGACACGATCCTCGGCCTGGACCTGGCGCACGGCGGCCACCTCACCCACGGCATGAAGATCAACTTCTCGGGCAAGCAGTTCAACGTGGTCCCGTACCACGTGGACGACGCCGGTCTCGTGGACATGGCCGAGGTGGAGCAGCTCGCCAAGGAGCATCGTCCGAAGGTGATCATCGCCGGGTGGTCGGCGTACCCGCGGCAACTGGACTTCGCGGAGTTCCGGCGGATCGCCGACGAGGTCGAGGCCTACCTGTGGGTCGACATGGCCCACTTCGCGGGCCTGGTCGCGGCGGGACTGCACCCGAACCCGGTCGAGTACGCGGACGTGGTCACCTCCACGACTCACAAGACCCTGGGCGGCCCGCGCGGCGGCATCATCCTCGCCCGCAACAAGGACTTCGCGAAGAAGCTCAACTCGGCGGTCTTCCCCGGCTTCCAGGGCGGCCCGCTGGAGCATGTGATCGCGGCGAAGGCGGTGTCCTTCAAGGTCGCCGCCTCGGAGGAGTTCAAGGAGCGGCAGCAGCGCACGCTCGACGGCGCCCGCATCCTGGCGGAGCGCCTGACCGCCGCGGACGCTCGCGAGGCCGGCGTCAACGTCCTGTCCGGCGGCACCGACGTGCACCTGCTCCTCGTAGACCTGCGTGAGTCGGAGCTGGACGGGCAGCAGGCCGAGGACCGTCTCCACGAGGTCGGCATCACGGTCAACCGCAACGCCGTCCCCGACGACCCGCGCCCGCCCATGGTGACGTCGGGTCTGCGCATCGGCACCCCGGCGCTGGCCACCCGCGGCTTCACGGCCGAGGACTTCACCGAGGTCGCCGACGTCATCGCCGAGACGCTCAAGCCGTCGTACGACGCCGAGGCGCTCAAGACCCGGGTCAAGGCCCTGGCCGACAAACACCCGCTCTACCCCGCCCTGTAACCGACACCCCTCCCGCAGGGGCGTGCCCGTGACCCACCGGCACGCCCCTCCAATCCCACGGAGCATGGCGTGGCAATCAGCGTCTTCGACCTGTTCTCCATAGGCATCGGACCGTCCAGTTCACACACCGTCGGACCCATGCGCGCCGCCGCGATGTTCGCCGCCCGGCTGAAGACGGACGGCCTGCTCGCCCAGACCGTCGCGGTCCGCGCGGAGCTCTTCGGCTCCCTCGGCGCCACCGGCCACGGCCACGGCACGCCCAAGGCGGTACTACTCGGCCTGGAGGGCAACGAGCCGCACACGGTCGACGTCGCCCAGGCCGACCTGGACGTCGAACGCATCCGCGACACCGGGCGCATCCGCCTGCTCGGCGCCGAGATCGGTCCGGCCCACGAGATCGACTTCGACGCCTCGACCCAACTGGTCCTGCACCGGCGGCGCTCGCTGCCCTACCACGCCAACGGCATGATCCTCTTCGCGTACGACGCCGACGGGGTGCCGCTGCTGGAGAAGACGTACTACTCGGTGGGCGGCGGCTTCGTCGTCGACGAGGACGCGATCGGCGCGGACCGCATCAAGCTCGACGACACCGTGCTCGCCCATCCGTTCAGTACCGGCGACGAGCTGCTGCGTCTGACGAAGGAGACCGGTCTGTCGATCTCCGCGTTGATGCTGGAGAACGAGAAGGCCTGGCGCACGGAGGAGGAGATCCGTGCGGGACTGCTGGAGATCTGGCGGGTCATGGAGGCCTGCGTCGCCCGCGGTCTGGGGCGCGAGGGCATCCTCCCGGGCGGGCTGAAGGTCCGCCGGCGGGCCGCCGCGGCCGCCCGCCAACTGCGCGGCGAGGGCGACCCGTTGGCCGGCGCGATGGAGTGGGTGACGCTCTACGCGATGGCTGTGAACGAGGAGAACGCGGCCGGCGGCCGGGTCGTCACCGCGCCCACCAACGGAGCCGCGGGCATCATCCCCGCCGTCCTGCACTACTTCATCAACTTCGTGCCGGGCGCCGACGAGGACGGCATCGTCCGCTTCCTGCTCGCCGCCGGCGCGATCGGCATGCTCTTCAAGGAGAACGCCTCCATCTCGGGCGCCGAGGTCGGCTGCCAGGGCGAGGTCGGCTCCGCCTGCTCGATGGCCGCGGGAGGACTGGCCGAGGTGCTCGGCGGCTCACCCGAACAGGTCGAGAACGCCGCCGAGATCGGCATGGAACACAACCTCGGCCTCACCTGCGACCCGGTCGGCGGCCTGGTCCAGATCCCGTGCATCGAACGCAACGGCATGGCCGCGGTGAAGGCCGTGACCGCCGCGCGGATGGCCCTGCGCGGCGACGGACGGCACCACGTCTCCCTCGACAAGGTCATCAAGACCATGAAGGAGACCGGCGCCGACATGAAGATCAAGTACAAGGAGACCGCCCGCGGCGGCCTCGCCGTCAACGTCATCGAGTGCTGAGGCCGGGCATGGGACGGGTCACCGAGCGACGGCCGGTGCTGCGGATCAGGGACGGTGCCGTGAGCACCCGACCCGACACGCTGGTCGCGGAGGAACCGCTGGAGATCCGGCTGGGCGGCAAGCCGCTCGCCATCACCATGCGCACCCCGGGCGACGACTTCGCCCTCGCCGCCGGGTTCCTGGTCAGCGAGGGCGTCGTGAGCCGGGCCGAGGACGTGGCGAACATCGTGTACTGCGCGGGCGCTACACAGGACGGCTCGAACACGTACAACGTCGTCGACGTCCGACTCGCCGACGGCGTCCCGCTGCCCGACATCACCCTCGAACGGAACGTGTACACCACGTCGTCGTGCGGTCTGTGCGGAAAAGCGAGCCTGGACGCCGTACGCACCACGGCCCGCTGGCCGATCGCCGACTCGCCCCCGCTCCGGACGACCCCCGAACTGCTGGCCGCCCTGCCCGACCGACTGCGGGCCGCGCAGCGGGTGTTCGACCGGACCGGCGGGCTGCACGCCGCCGGACTGTTCTCGCCCGAGGGCGAGTTGCTCGACCTGCGCGAGGACGTCGGCCGGCACAACGCCGTCGACAAACTGATCGGCCGTGCGCTGCGGTCCGGCCAACTGCCGCTCTCCCGCAGTGTGTTGCTGGTGTCCGGCCGGGCCTCCTTCGAGCTGGCGCAGAAAGCGGTCATGGCGGGCATCCCGCTGCTCGCGGCGGTCTCCGCACCGTCCTCCCTCGCCGTCGACCTGGCCGCCGAGACCGGCCTCACGCTCGTGGGCTTCCTGCGCGGCGGCTCCATGAACGTGTACGCGGGCGAGCACCGCCTCGACCTGCGCACCGAGGCGACGACGGCGGGAGCGCGCACGTGATCCGCCGCGTCGCCGTGCTCAGCGTGCACACCTCACCGCTGCACCAGCCCGGCACCGGTGACGCCGGCGGGATGAACGTCTACATCGTCGAACTCGCCCGGCGGCTCGCCGCCCTCGGCATCGAGGTGGAGATCTTCACCCGCGCCGGCTCCGCCGCGCTCCTGCCCACGGTCGAACTCACCCCCGGCGTCCTGGTACGCCACGTCCCCGCCGGACCGTACGAGGGCCTGGCCAAGGAGGACCTCCCCGCGCAGCTCTGCGCCTTCACTCACGGCTTGACACGTGCCTGGGCCGGCCACCGTCCCGGCCACTACGACCTCGTCCACTCCCACTACTGGCTCTCCGGGCACGTCGGCCGACTCGTCGCGGAGCGCTGGGGTGTCCCGCTCGTCCACACCATGCACACCATGGCCAAGGTCAAGAACGCCTCCCTGGCCCGCGGCGACACCCCCGAGCCCCCGGCGCGCGTGAGCGGCGAGACGCATGTCGTACGGGCCGCCGACCGTCTGATCGCGAACACCGCGAAGGAAGCGGCCGAACTGCTGTGCCACTACGACGCCGACCCCGCCCGGGTCGCCGTCGTCCATCCCGGCGTCGACCTGGAACGCTTCCGGCCGGACGCCCGCGGGGTCGAGGCCGGCCGGGCCGTGGCCCGCGCCCGACTGGGCCTCCCACGGGACGCGCTGATCCCGCTCTTCGTGGGCCGCATACAGCCGCTGAAGGCGCCGGACGTGCTGCTGCGCGCGGTGGCCCGGCTGCTGGCGGAGCGGCCCGGGCTGCGGGAACGGATCGTGGTGCCGGTCGTGGGCGGACCGAGCGGCAGCGGCCTGGCCGAGCCGGAAGGACTGCAGAAACTGGCGGCCCGGCTCGGCATCGCCGACGTCGTGCGGTTCATGCCGCCGGTCGGCCAGGACCGGCTCGCCGACTGGTACCGGGCGGCGTCCGTCCTGGTCATGCCGTCCCACAGCGAGTCCTTCGGCCTGGTCGCCGTCGAGGCACAGGCCTGCGGCACCCCGGTCATAGCGGCCGCGGTCGGCGGTCTGCCGGTGGCGGTGCGCGACGGGGTGAGCGGCGTTCTCGTACCGGGACACGACCCGGTGGACTACACGCGGGCCCTGCGCGGCTTCGCCGACGACCCGGCGCGCTCCGCCCGGATGGGCGAGGCCGCCGTCCGGCATGCCCGGGCCTTCGGCTGGGACGCGGCCGCGACGGCCACGGCGGACGTGTACACGGCGGCACTGCGCGCACGCCGACTCCAGCCGGTGCCCTGAGCGCGGCGGAGCCTGTCACCGCCGGGTCAGTCGGCAACAGCCGACCGGAGTCCGTCACCGCCGGGTCAGGCGACAACAGCCGACCGGAGTCCGTCACCGCCGGGTCAGCCGACAACAGCCGACCGGAGCCTGTCACCGCCGGGTCAGTCGGCAACAGCCGACCGGAGCCTGTCACCGCCCGGTCAGCCGACAACGGCCGACCGGGCGGGAGCATGTTCGGCCCTGCGGCCGTCGACGGCGTGCTCGACCTCGGCGAACACCCGCCCGCTCTTCTCCCCACCCGCGCGCCGCGACGGCCGCGACGTACCGGCGCCCACGACGGCGGGCGCGGACAGCGCGAACCAGACGACCTTTCCCTCGTCGCCCTCCGCACGCACCCCCCAGCTCTCGCTGACGGCGGCCACCATCGCGAGCCCACGTCCACACGTGGCGAGCGAGTCGTCGTCCGTCATGGTGTCCACGGCCGGCAGACGCGGGTCGTGGTCGTGCACCGACACGGTGAGCCGGTCGAGCAGCAGCTCGATCTCCACGGTGCACATCTTGTCGGGCTGGGCGTGCCGGTGGACGTTGGTGAGCAACTCCGTCACACCGAGCGCCGCCCGGTCTATGAGGGGGTCCAGATGCCAGTAGCGCAACTGCGCAGAGACGATTCTGCGGACCTGGCCGATCCGCGACGGCAGGGCTTGCAGCTCCACCGTGCAGTGCCTGCTTGGGTGACTGATCACGGCTGCGACTCCCCGACTGAAGAGGTCCGGAAGAACACGGAGTTGGGATCGATCCAGCAGGGCGCCTGGTGAAACGGCCACCTGCTGCCATGCCCGGCGGGCTGGTTCGCAGCGTTATCGCCGGTAAACCCAGAGTGACGTGAGAACAGCGTGGCTCAAGGGGTGAGGTGCCGCAACTCGCGGTGCCTCACCTGTTACGTCCCGCAGCCTTCCGTACCGCCTCGATGAACCGCCGCGCCGCCGGTGGCCCCGGCTCGCCCGGAGCGGGGTCGTGGTCGCCGAGCGTGAGCAGGTACCGCTTGCCGTTGAGGTCGGCGAGCGCCCGGTCGTCGGCGGCGAACCAGGGCTTGGAGGCGCGCACCGCCTGCACCGGAGCGCTGTCGATCTCGCTGCCGTAGCTGGTGAGCAGTTCCAGTCTGCCGTCGCTGATCCGGACCTGACCGGCCCGGGTGAGGGAGCGCAGCCGCTTCCCGATCCGCACGCCCGTGGCCGTGAACTCCGGTTCCGCCATGCCTCCCCGCCCCCTAGTGCGCCCTCGTCGGGCCGGCTCCTGATCCCGCGCGGGTCGTGAACCGGCTGTCTGCATGATCCAGTGTGCGCCCCCGTGGGGACCTGCGTCCCGTCCGGTGAAGTCTGCCCGCACCAGGCGTCGAGCACCAGTACGCATGACGCGCTCGCCCCGAGCGCCCGGAGCACTCGTCCGAATGCGCCCCCATGGCCCTGCGAAGCACGCCCTACAGGGTGGTCTTTGAGGTGCTCAAAGGTGTGTTTATGCAGGTGAGAAGCGTGCGGAAGGTGTTTATGATCGGTGCGTCGACAGCGCGATCCGCCGTCGACGCCACCCCCTTAGGAGCCCCGCTGTGAGCACTCCCCAGCAGTCCCGGACGGGCGAGACCCTCGACACCCTCGACGTCGACCGCAGCGACGCCACCTACCGCGACTGGCTGAAAGAGGCCGTCCGCAAGGTCCAGGCCGACGCCAACCGCTCGGCCGACACCCACCTCCTGCGCTTCCCGCTGCCCGAGCGGTGGGGCATCGACCTGTATCTGAAGGACGAGTCGACCCACCCGACCGGCAGCCTCAAGCACCGACTGGCCCGCTCGCTCTTCCTCTACGCCCTGTGCAATGGCTGGATCCGGCCGGACCGCCCGGTGATCGAGGCGTCCAGCGGCTCGACGGCGGTCTCCGAGGCCTACTTCGCCGGGCTGATCGGGGTGCCCTTCATCGCCGTCATGCCGCGCACGACGAGCGCCGAGAAGATCCGCCTGATCGAGTTCCACGGCGGGCAGTGCCACTTCGTGGACGACCCGCGCAAGATGTACGAGGAGTCGGCCCGCCTCGCGGTCGACACCGGCGGCCACTACATGGACCAGTTCACCTACGCGGAACGGGCCACGGACTGGCGCGGCAACAACAACATCGCCGAATCCGTCTTCCGCCAGCTGGAGTTGGAGCGGTTCCCGGAGCCCGCGTGGATCGTCGCCACGGCCGGCACCGGCGGCACCTCGGCGACCATCGCCCGGTACGTCCACTACACGCAGCGGGACACCCGCATCTGTGTCGCCGACCCGGAGAACTCCTGTTTCTTCGAGGGCTGGACCACCGGCGATCCGGACGTCACCTGCGACTGCGGCTCCCGCATCGAGGGCATCGGCCGGCCGCGCATGGAACCGAGCTTCGTGCCGGGAGCCGTCGACCGGATGATGAAGGTCCCGGACGCGGCCAGCGTCGCCGCTGTCCGCGCCCTGGAGCGGGCCATCGGCCGCAAGGCGGGCGGTTCGACCGGGACCGGGCTGTGGAGCGCACTGAAGATCGTCGCCGAGATGGTGGCCGAAGGACGGCAGGGGAGTGTCGTGACCCTGCTGTGCGACCCGGGCGACCGCTACCTCGACAAGTACTACTCGGACGCCTGGCTCGCCGAACAGGGCCTGGACATCGCGCCGTACAGCGCGGCGATCGATGCATTCCTGGAGACGGGGGCCTGGCCGAGCTGAGCAGGCGGGTGATGTCGCCCCCGGGCCCGGCAGCGCCCCGCAAGGGGCGCGAGGCTGCATCGATATGCGGCTCCGCCGCGTGGGCGCGACCAGCCACGACGGCGCCGCACCCGACCGACGGCCGACGCGCGCGGAGCGCCCGGCGCCCGTGTCAGGAGGCCAACCGCCGGTCGAGCGCGCCGACCGCATCCCTGAACGCCCGCCCCAGCCCCGGTGTGGCGAGCCTCGCGACGGCGCGGAACGCGGCCGTGCCGTCCGTGGCGAACGTCCACCGCACCCGGGTGCCCGCCCCCGAAGGGGTGAGCCGCCACTCCTCGACGAGGGCCCGGACGCCAGGCACGTTGGCGACGTCCACGCGGTAGGCGTACACCTCCGGCTCCTTCGCCGCGATGATCGTCTCCTGGAAGCGCCCGCCGCCCCTGAGGCGTATCTCGCGCGTGGTGCCGTCACCGGTGGGCCGGGCCAGGGTCACCGCGGCGAACCACTCCGTCCAGCCCGGCACGTCATCGACGAGCGCGTGGAAGACCTGCTCCGGCGGGGCGGACATCTCCCGTGCGAAGACCAGCCGTACGGGTGCGGAGTCGACGAACTCGAGCCCCACCGCGCGCAGTTGGTGCGCCATGGCCGACACCCTCCTCGTGACGAACGGAGGGTGTCACGGTAGCTGACGCACCATCAACTGTCTGTACCGGCTCAGGCCTCGCCGGCCACGACCAGCCGCCGCAGATGCTCGGCGACCTCCTCGCGCGCCGCCGTCGGCAGCCCCGCGTCCGTCACCAGCGTGTCGACCTGCTCCAGCGCGGCGAACGAACTCAGGCCCACCGTGCCCCACTTGGTGTGGTCGGCGACCACCACGACCCGGCGCGCCGACTGCACCAGCCGGCGGTTGGTCTCCGCCTCCGCGAGGTTCGGCGTGGACAGGCCAGCCTCGACCGATATGCCGTGGACACCGAGGAAGAGCACGTCGAAGTGGAGCGCCGCGATGGCCTGGTCGGCGACCGGGCCCACCAGGGAGTCGGACGGGGTGCGCACACCGCCGGTCAGCACGACCGTGGCCGCGCCCTGTCGCGGGCCCGAGGTGCGCTGCGCCGCGTGGAACACGTCGGCCACCCGCACCGAGTTGGTGACGACCGTGAGATCCGGCACGTCCAGCAGATGGTGGGCCAGCGCGTATGTCGTCGTACCGCCCGACAGGGCGATCGCGCTGCCCGGCGCGACCAGTTCGGCCGCCGCGCGCGCGATGTCCTCCTTGGCGGTCAGCTCCAGGCCCGACTTCGCTTCGAAGCCCGGCTCGTGGGTGCTTGCCTCGACCACCGGCACCGCGCCGCCGTGCACCTTCTCCAGGACGCCCTGCCGGGCCAGCGCGTCGAGATCGCGGCGCACCGTCATGTCCGACACGCCGAGCTTTCGTGTCAGCTCGTTGACCCGGACGCCGCCGCGGCGCCGCACTTCGTCCAGGATGAGGGCGCGCCGCTGCTCCGCGAGGAGGTTCTGATTCTCACTCACGTACGCTCCGGTCCTTTCGCCGCAATCCGTTCGACACGCCCGGCGCACCGGCTCCCACCAGCCCGCGGACGTCCCATCCTCGCACGTCACGGTACGGGTCGCGGCACCGACTGTCACGACGCGCGCATGTCACCTTCACCCCATCGTTCTCCCGCGTGTCACACGGATCGGGGAGATTCCGTGACGAGGGGTGTACGAGGCCGCCGCAGCGGAGATCCTTGAGCCCGCACCGACACATGCCGACGGCGCGTCACGGGGGAAGTGCGAACAGTGGAACGTGCGCAGGAACGTGCCTCGACGACCGGCTCCGCCCTGGAGCTGCTGGTCCACGGGGTGGGCGGGACGACGCCCGAGAAGATGCTCGACGATCCGCGGACCGTGCGGATCACTGGCGACGACACGGCGGCCGTGTTCCGGCGCGCCGAGGACGTCGACGCCGACGCGGGACGACGACCGGAGGGGCGCCGCGAGGAGCCGGTGCCCGAGGCGTACGTCTGGTGCAATCTGACCTCCGGCAACTCCTCCCGCGCGCTGTGGCTGTTGCTGCTGCCGTTCATGGTGGTCAACCTCGCCCACTGGATGCGCCCCAGCGCCCGCGGCCGTACGCGGACGGTCCGCCTGTACGGACTGCTGGTGCGGCTCGCCGCCCTCACCCTGACCGTGCTGCTGGTCGCGGCGGTCTGCGAGGTCGCCCTCGACCTGACCGCCTGGCAGTGCGCGGGCACGCGCGCGTGCGCCGACCGGCACTCCTGGCTGGGCTTCCTGTCCCCGACCGTCTCCGACGGCGGCTGGTGGAGCCGCCCCGGCCGCCGCCTCGCCCTCGCCGCCCTGCTGCCCGCCGCGCTGACGGGCCTGCTGTGGTACCTGTCCCACCGCACCTGGAACGCGTACGAGTCCCAGCAGCCCCTGACTCACCCCGCCGAGCACGACGAGGACACCGCCCGCACCGCCCTCGGCCGCCCCGGCTTCTGGTACGGCCGCCGCCTGGTGGCCCGGCTGCGCGCCGCCCACACCGCCGCGGCCCTGCTCACCGTCGCCGCGGCCGTCGCCTCGGCGGCGGCCGGCTTCGACCACCGCACGGGCGGCCCCGCCCCGCTCGACACGCTCGGCCGGCTGCTGCTCCTGGCCATCGCCGCCGGTGCGGTGGTCGTCGTATGGGTGGTCTGCCGCCGCGGCCGCAGCGAGAACCGCCTCGACCGGGAGCTCGACGAGCATCTCGTACGACGACTGCCGCTCGCCGCGCTCGTCCTGCTCCTGCTCACCCTGGTGTACGCGGGCTGGGAGCGGCCAGGGTGGGAGTCGCGGGGGCGACTGCCGGGGGACGCGACCTTCGGCGGCATCGCCCTGGTCCAGGGGCTGATCGTGATCGTCATGGCCGTCGTCGCCCACGTCCTGCACCGTACGCACCCCGACCCGCGCGCCGCGATGCGCGGCCTCGGCGGCCCCGCGGTCGCGATGCTGGCCTGCGCGCTCGGCGGGGTGATGTCCGGCGGGGTCGCCCAGCGGGTGTCCGACTGGCTGGACGGCACGGGCACCTCGATCCCCGGCCCGCCGGTCCTGCTGACCTGGCAGGCATCCGTGATCCCGCCGCTCCTCGTGGTCCTGCTGCTGCTCGGCGCCTGGCTGGGCCGCCGGGCCTGGCAGCTGCGCCGGGCCGAGCTGACCGCCGTCGACACCGACTACCCGGGAGAGCCCACAGACCGGGCCCGCACCCGCAGCATCGCCACCGCCCGCGCCCTGGCCACCCTCACCGACCGGGCCCCGCGCATCCTTGGCGTCACCTCCGCCGTCACCCTGCTCCTGGGCGCGGGCGCGCTGGTCGGCGCGATGACGACCAAGAAGGTGCCGGCCGAGGCGGCGGGAGACTCGTACGCCTTCCTCCAGGGCGCCGCCGACACCGCGCAGGCGCTCGGCTCCTGGCTGATCGGGTTCGGCTTCATACTCTTCGTCACCTGGGGCAGGCGCGCCTACAAGGACCCCTCCGCCCGCCGCACCATCGGCATCCTGTGGGACGTCGGCACCTTCTGGCCGCGCGCCGCCCACCCCTTCGCGCCGCCCTGCTACGCGGAGCGCGCGGTCCCCGACCTCACCTGGCGGATGGCCACCTGGACCCGCGCCACCGGCGGCCGCCTGGTCATCTCCGGACACTCCCAGGGCAGCGTCCTCGCCGCCGCCGCGGCCTGGCAGCTCACCCCCGCCGACCGTAGGCGGGTCGCCCTGCTCACCTACGGCTCACCGCTGGAACGCCTCTACGGCCGCTGGTTCCCCGCCCACTTCGGACCGGCCGCGCTCAGCGCCCTCCACCACGACGTCGCCTGCTGGCGCAACCTCTACCGGCCCACCGACCCCATCGGCGGCCCGATGCGCCTGTCCGGCGAGTGCGGCCCCGAGGTCGATCACGAACCCCTCAAGGACCCCCTCGCCTACGGCCGCACCGACCAACACCCGCTGCCCGCGCCGATCCTGGGGCACTCCGACTACCAAGCCGACCCCGCCTTCGCGCAGGAGCGAGCGAAACTGCTGGCGAGGCTGCGACCGGACGTACCGGCGCAGCGGTAGCGCCAGGTCAGGGGAGCTCCGGCAGGTCCTCCGCGAACAGCACCGCCAGGTCAGGGGAGCTCCGGCAGGTCCTCCGCGAACAGTAGCGTCAGGTCGTCCTTGCTCGGCTCCTCGACCTGGGCGACCCGGCTCGCGTGCCGTTCCACCATCGCCTCGAAGGTCTGGCGGGCGGTACGGCCGTTGCCGAACGCGGGGCCCTTCGGGATCGCCGTGAAGTACTTCAGCAGGGCCTCCGGCGCGCCCGGCGCCAGCCGGTACTCGTGCTCGTCCGCCTGCTGCTCGACGATCCTCAGCAGTTCGTCGGGCGCGTAGTCGCCGAAGGTGATGGTCCGTGAGAAGCGGGACGCCACACCGGGGTTGACCGACAGGAAGCGCTCCATCTCGGCCGTGTAGCCCGCGACGATCACCACGACCGCGTCCCGGTGGTCCTCCATCAGCTTCACGAGCGTGTCGATGGCCTCCTTGCCGAAGTCACGGCCCGAGTCCTCCGGTGACAGCGCGTACGCCTCGTCGATGAACAGCACGCCGCCGCGCGCCTTGTCGAAGGCCTCCTGCGTGCGGATCGCCGTCGAGCCGATGTGCTCGCCGACCAGGTCGACGCGGGACACCTCGACGAGATGGCCCTTCTCCAGCACACCGAGGGAGGCGAGGATCTCGCCGTAGAGCCGCGCGACGGTGGTCTTGCCGGTGCCGGGGGAGCCGGTGAAGACCAGGTGCCGTTTGACGGACGCCGCCTTCAGGCCCGCCTGTTGGCGGCGGCGGCCGACCTCGATCATGTCGGTGAGGGCGCGCACCTCGCGCTTGACGCTGTCCAGGCCCACCAGCGCGTCGAGTTCACCGAGGACGGCCTTCGAGGTGCGCGAGGGCTGCTCCGGCTCGGCGGGGGTGACCAGCGGTTCCTGTTCGGTGGTGCGCTGCCCAGGGATGGCGCCGAGCAGGCCGGGGGACTGGCTCGCCGTCTGCACGGCGGTCTCGCGGGCGGCGGGGGGCCGCAGGCCCGCGCTCTCGTCGCTCGTGCAGTCCTCGACGACCGGACCGGTCCCGGAGCCCGCGTCGGGCCCCGCGTCCGCGAACTCGTAGCCGCCGCGCGAGCAGCGCTCCGTACGGCACTTGCGCAACGTCGTGCGACAGCCGTCTATGACATGGAAGCCGTAGCCGGAACTGCCCGTGACCCGGCAGTTGAGGAAGCTGCCCCGGCCGCCCGCGGAGACGTAGAAGCCGGCCTCGGCGGGGGAGTCGACCGTGCAGCGCTCGATCGTGGGGTCGGCGCCCTTGGTGACGATCACGCCGGTCTGGGTGCCGTCCACCGTGCAGTTGTTGAGCGTGCCGCCGCTGCCGTGGTCACGGAACCAGGCGCCGGTCGCGGCGTCGCGGATACGGCAGTCGTCGAGCTGGGCGGTGGCGCCGTCGCTCACCGACACGGCCGTGTTGCGCACCTGGGAGATGTCGCTGTCGACGACGTCCGCGCGGGAGCCGCGGTCGAGGACGAACAGCGCGTCCGGCACGTCGTGCACCCGGCAGGAGTCCAGGACCGCGGTCGCGCCGTCGCTGACCCACACCGCCGGGTAGTCGCCGGTGCTGTCGAAGATCTCGCACTGGTTGGCGTCCACGCGGGTGCCCGGGTCCCACACCGACAGGCCGTTGCGCCCGAACTGACGCACCGTCGTGCGCGTCAGCGTCAGGACCGAGCGCGAGCGCAGGTCCACCGCGTTCTCCGGGATGTCGTGGATGCGGCAGTCGGCCAGGGTCAGCACGGCGTCCGTGTCGAGGGTGACCCCGTCGGCGGTGGTGCGGTGCACATCGCAGTCGGTGAGATGCGCGGTGGCCCGGCCCGTGACCTGGACGCCGCTGCCCCGCACCTCGTAGACCTCGCAACCCACCGCTTCCAGCGCGGAGTTCTCGCCGGTCGCCGAAAGACCCACACCCGAGGCGTGGTGCACCCGGCAGCGCTCCAGGCGCGGGTGGGCGCCGCCGCGGACCGCGACACCGGCCTGACCGGCGGCGACGACCTCGCACTCCTCGAACACCCCGCCCCCGCCGTCGAGTACGGCGATGCCGACCCCGGCCGGGTTGTCGACCGTGCACCGCCGCACCGTCGGGCGGGCGCCGCCGCGGACCTCGATGCCGGCCGCGGACCGGGTGACGATCCGGATGTCCGTCAGCTCCGGAGTGCCCTCCTCGACGAGCAGCGCCGGCGCCGCCGCGTCCTGGCCCTCCACATGCAGGTCCTGCACCACGGCCGAGGCCCGCACGGTGAGCGGCACCCCGTCCACCGGCGCGATCCGCACCGAGCCGGGCGAGCCCTCGGGACCGCGCAGGGTCACCGCCCGCTGCACGACGAGGTTCTCCCGGTAGGTGCCGGGGGCGATGGTGAGGACGTCGCCCTCGGCCGCGGCCTCCAGGGCGGCGGCGAGCGACGCGTACTCACCCGTGCGGCGCCGCCACCGCGATGTGCCGGTGTGCGTCACCTGGACCGTGCCCTGTGCCATGGCGTTGCTGTGCCCCCACCTCGTGGTACGCGGGTCTGGATTGCCGAATGCCTCGGCCGGTCCACCGTAGCGTGCGTGCGGGTGGTGGGTTGACCAGAGTGGGAAGGCTGTCAGCTGCCGGTCCCGGTCCTGCCCCAGTCCGGGCCAGCCTTGGCCCACGCCTGGTCCCAACGGGCGTACCGGCGACGGACCATGCGCCAGACGATCAGCCGCCGACTGCCCTCGACGAGACCGATGCCGAGCAGGGCCGCGCCGACTCCGGCGAGGACGGCGTGCGTGGTGGCGGTCGCGGAGTCCAGCGGGCGGGCCACTATGCGGCCGTGGTCGTCCGTCCATATCGGGAAGTGGTCGCCGCTGTGCGGGTGTTTGAGGTTCGCCATCGCCGGGCCGTGCTGCGCGGTGCCGTCCGGCGCGGTCCAGTCGGCGAGGACGCGGCTGCGCAGATCCCTGCCGGTGGTCGTCTCGGGATCGGCGTCCAGCGGGGAACGGCCCAGGGCGCGGGTCACGGTGGCCGTGACCTCATGCCGGGACATCTGCTGCTGCCGGACGGACTTCTGCAGGGCGTCCTGGGCCACGCCGCCGACGAGAGCGCCGGCCAGTGGTGTGACGACCAGGACCAGCAGCAGCGCCGCGAGTGCGATCCAGGCCTCGGCGAGGTCGGTCGCACGGCGCAGCGGATTGTGCCGCCAGCGCCAGAGTCCGCTGATCGCTCGCACCGTCCGCACCCCCTTCCCGCTCCGTGATAACCCTCGGGACGGCAGAACACCCGCGGGCCCGGTCAAAGAGAGAGCGAAATCACCCGCGCCGGGCCCTTCTTATGAACTTCTCACACATGCCAACGCCACGCCCCCCGGCGCCAGTTCCCGCGAGCGGCCCTCGAACGGATCTCTGCTACTCCAGGACCGTCACCGGGTCGCCGACGCGGATCACGCCCGGTGACAGGGGGACGAGGTTCTGCCCGAAGACCAGCTTGCCGCCCAGACGCCGATGACGACCCAGCGTGAGCAGGGGCTCCCGGCCGCGCTCGGCGCTGGCCTGGTCCGTGGTGGTCACCACGCAGCGTCCGCAGGTCTTGGCGACGCGGAAGACGACCTCGCCGATCGCGAGGCGTGACCAGTGGTCCTCGGCCCAGGCCTCGGTGCCGGACACGACCACGTTGGGCCGGAACCGGTTCATCGGCAGCGGACCCTCGGCCGCGTGATCACCCTGCGCGATCAGGGAGTTGAGGGCGTCGAGGGAGGCGGTCGTGGTGACGAGCAGCGGATAGCCGTCGGCGAAGCTGACGGTCTCGCCCTCGCGCGCGTACTCCGGGTCGACCGGCCGGCGCGTCGCCGGATCGTCCATGTGCACCAGCCGGACGTCCGCGCCCAGATAGGCGCTGCACCAGGCGTGCACGGCCGGGTCCTCGGCGGGTACCGCCTCCACCTTGTCCCGGAAGATCTGCATCGGCACGGTGTCGACCGGTCGCGGCACGGGCACCGTCAGCGGCTCCATGCCGGGTGCGGACAGGCGAACGCCGCCGCCGGGCAGAAGCTCGGCGGCGGCGAGCGCGATGCGCGGTTGCTGGCGTTGCGTGACGACCTTTCCCCCGTCGTCGATCAGCGCCCAGCGCCGGTCTCCGGCCAGCCCCCAGGGCTCCACGACGGCCTCCCGGGGCGCCAGGCCCCGGAACGCCTTGACCGGATGTACGTGAATCGACTGCAGCTGCGCTTTCCCCATGGACCCATCGTGCCAGCAGGCACGGCCGGTTCCGGGGTCGGCTCAGTAGCCGCGGTACTGCTGGTTGTTGTACGGCTCCTGGTACGGCGCCGGAGCGGGCCGGGGAGCCGCGGGGCGCATCGCCTCGTAGCCCATGCCCTGGTTCATCGGACGCGGCTGCTGCTGCGGCCCGGGGTAACCGCGGGGCGCGGACGCCTGCTGCGGGATGTAGGCGGCGGGCGCCTGCTGCAGCGGCGAGGGCTGCTGCGCCTGCGGATAGCCGTAGGAGGGCTGGGACGGTCCCGCCGGGAGGGCGGGCAGCGCGGACGGCAGCGCGGGCAGGTTGCTGCTGCTCGGCATGGCGTACTCGGCCGGGACCCGGATCGGGGCGATCTGCGGGGTGCCCCGCTCGGCCACGAGCGAGTCGTAGATCGGAGTGTCCGGGAAGGAGGCGGAGTAGTAGCCGCCGCCATAAGTGGAGCGGGGGGAGGTCATGGCACATAAGTTAAGCCCACGATGTGCTGGTTGGGGAGACCGATAAGAGGGTTGTTTTCCGTGTCGGCAGTGACCTGGGATCCCCAATGCGAGCGAACTCGGCAAAAAGGGACCGCGACCTGCGTTCGGATCCTGTAAAGGCCGAGTTCCGGGCGGGTTACCGGCGGTTGGACAACGATCTTTCCGTGCGTGTCATGGGAGTTCGCTGTCGCGGGGAATAGGTTGACCCTGTAGAGAACCAATGGGCTGCCGGGACATGCCTGGCGCGGTGACACGTGATGGGGGCGGACATGTCAATGCCGAAAGGATCCAATACTCCGGTGCCGGCCACGGCGCTGCGGGTCGAATTGGGCTGGAGCACCGGGCCGGGGGTGCCCGACGCCGATGCGTCGGCGCTGCTCCTGGTCGGCGGGAAGGTCCGATCCGACGGCGACTTCGTCTTCTACAACCAGCCCGCGCACTCCTCCGGCGCGGTCCGGCACGAGGGCAAGCGCAATGCCGGCGGTCAGGTGATCGACAGTCTGCTCGTCGACCTCGCGCGCGTGGAGCCCGCGATCGAGACGATCGTGCTGGCCGCCTCCGCGGACGGCGGCGCGTTCGGGCAGGTGCCGGGCCTCCACATCGAGGTCAAGGACGCCGCCCAGGGGACCTCCGTCGCCCGCTTCGACAGCACCGGCGCGACCGTCGAAACGGCTTTCGTGCTGGGCGAGTTCTACCGCCGTCAGGGCGCCTGGAAGTTCCGCGCCGTCGGCCAGGGCTACAGCAGCGGACTCGAGGGCCTGGCCACCGACTTCGGCATCACGGTGGACGAACCCCAGCAGGCCGCCCCGGCGCCGGCAGCGCCGCGCGCCCCCGTGGCACCCCCGGTCACCGCACCCCCGCCCATGCCCCCGGTGACCATGCCACCGCCGCCCGCCGCGCCGCCGGCGGCACCCCCGGCAGCCGCGGCCCAGCCGGTCCGCCTCACCAAGGTCACGCTCACCAAGGCCTCCCCCTCGGTCTCGCTGACCAAGCAGGGCGGCACCTCCGGCGCGATGCGCGTGAACCTCAACTGGGAGGTGCGCAAGCAGTTCTCGGGGTGGGCGAGCAAGCTCGGCCGTCCGGTCGCCATGCACAACGACCTCGACCTCGACCTGTGCGCCCTGTACGAACTCACCGACGGCAGCAAGGGCGTCGTCCAGGCCCTCGGCAACGCCTTCGGCTCCCTGCACCAGCCGCCGTTCATCCACCTCGACGGCGACGACCGCACCGGCGCCGTCGCGAGCGGCGAGAACCTCACGATCAACCTCGACCACAAGCAGCTCTTCCGCCGCGTCCTGGTCTTCGTCACCATCTACGAGGGCGCGCGCTCCTTCGCCGACCTGCACGCCACCGTGACCCTCCAGCCGCAGTACGGCGCCCCGATCGACTTCTCGCTCGACGAGTGCACGGTCCCCTCGACGGTGTGCGCGCTCGCGCTCATCACCAACACCGGCTCCGACCTCGTCGTCCAGCGCGAGGCCCGCTACCTGGTGCCCGAGCGCGGCGTGAGCCCGCAGCGGACCGTCGACTACGCCTACGGCTGGGGCATGAACTGGACCCCCGGCCGCAAGTAGCCCACGCTCACCCCTCCTCGGGGACGGTGTCCGGACGTGCGTAGGTGCGGCCCTTCCAGGCCGCACCGCGCCCTCGGTAGTGCTGCACCGCGGAGTCGACGGTCATCAGCAGATAGAGGAACGCCGTGAACGGCAGCAGCGGAGCGAGCCACAGCGGCTGCTGGTAGTAACGGAGCATCGGCACGTACGTCCCCGTCATCACCAGCCACGCCGCACCGCCGAGGACGGCGGCCGTCGCGTCTCCCACCATGAGCCCCGCGAGCAGCGCCACGGGCGGCACGAGATAGACCAGGGCAAGCCCCGCCACCGTGCCGGTCAGCAGCAGGAGGCTGTGCCGCAGCTGCGCGTACGCACTGCGCGACACCATGCGCCACAGGTCGTGCAGCCGCGGATACGGCCGGACGCTGTCCACCCGCTCCGCCAGCCCCAGCCAGATGTGCCCGCCCCCGCCCTTGACCGCCCGCGCCAGCGCCACGTCGTCGATGACGGCGTGCCGGATCGCGTCCGGGATGCGCGCCCGCTCGGCGGCGTCGGCGCGCAGCAGCACACAGCCGCCCGCCGCGGCCGCCGTACGCGACCCCTTCTTCCCGATCCGGCGGAACGGGTACAGCTGGGCGAAGAAGTAGACGAAGGCCGGCACGACCAGGCGCTCCCAGGTGCTCTCCACCCGGAGCCGGGCCATCTGGGAGACGGCGTCGAACCCGCCCGTGCGTGCCGCCGCGACCAGACCGCGCAGGCTGTCGGGGGCGTGGGCGATGTCCGCGTCCGTGAGGAGCAGGTACTCGGGGTCACGCGCGCGTGCCAGGCCGATGCCGTGGCGCACCGCCCACAGCTTGCCGGTCCAGCCCGCGGGCGGCTCACCCGGCGAGAGGACGGTGAGGGGCAGGCCGCCGTGGCGGCGGGCCAGTTCCCGGGCCAGCTCACCCGTGCCGTCCGAGCTGCCGTCGTCGACGAGGAAGATCTCCGCCCGTCCCGGATAGTCCTGGGCCAGCAGCGAGGGCAGGCTCGCGGGCAGTACCTCGGCCTCGTCGCGCGCGGGGACGACGACACAGACCGCCGGCCAGTCGTCCGGCTCCCGCCGTGCGGGGAGTCTGACGTCCGTGCGCCAGAAGAAGCCCTGGCAGAGCAACAGCCACAGCCAGGCGGTGAGGGATACGGCGGCGGTCCACGCGATGGCGCTCACGGCCGCAGTCTGCCCCACGGCGGCGGCCCGGAAGGGCTCATCGTCTATCGTGGCCGGGTGAAGATCGCGCTCATGGACTCCGGACTCGGCCTCCTCCCCGCCGCCGCCGCGGTACGCCGGCTGCGGCCCGACGCGGATCTCGTCCTGTCCTGGGACCCCGACGGCATGCCGTGGGGACCGCGCACCCCCGAGGACATCACCGAGCGGGCCCTGGCCGTCGCCGCGGCCGCCGCCGAGCACGACCCGGATGTCCTGATCGTCGCCTGCAACACCGCCTCGGTGCACTCCCTGCCCGCCCTGCGCGCCCGCTTCGAGCCGGACCTGCCGGTCATCGGCACCGTTCCGGCGATCAAGCCGGCCGCGGCCGGGGGCGGCCACGTCGCCATCTGGGCGACCCCGGCCACGACCGGGAGCGCCTACCAGCGCGGTCTGATCGAGCAGTTCGCCGTCGGCGTGGACGTCACCGAGGTGCCCTGCCCCGGGCTCGCGGACGCCGTGCACCACGCCGACGAGGCGGCCGTCGACGTCGCGGTCGCCGCCGCGGCCGCGCTCACGCCCGAGGACGTGACGACCGTCGTCCTCGGCTGCACCAACTACGAACTGGTCGCCGAACGCATCCGGGCGGCCGTCCAGAAGCCCGGCCGCCCGCCGCTGATCCTGCACGGCACGGCCGGGGCCGTGGCGGCCCAGGCCCTGCGCCGCGTCGGCGCGGCCCCCGCGCCGGACGCCGCCGCGGAGGGCACGCTCACGGTCCTGCTCAGCGGACGGCAGGAGGCCCTCCCCGGGACCGCCCTGACGTACGAAGAGGGAAGGTTCCTCCAGGCGGTCACCCCCGCCCGGTGACCGAGGGCAACGAAGGGACCCGTCCGGACCGGTCACTCTCCGCGACGCGCTACCCGCGCGGCGAAACCTGAGTAACCTCATAGGCATGAGGGACCACCCCCACGGCGCGAACGTGCCGCATCCCGCTGTCTGGACCGGCCGGGCCACCAACCGGTTCCAGTGGCTGCTGGCGCTCGTCGGCGCCGCGTGCCTGGCGCTCGGCATCGAGCTGGCCGTCGACTCGGCCTGGACCTCCGGCATCGCCCCGCTCGCGATGGCCGTCGTCGGCTGCATCGCGGCCGGGCTGCTGGTCCTGTTCGGCACGCTCGCTTTCGTGCATGTCGCCCTGAAGGTCGACGAGGACTCCCTCGAGGTGCGCTGCGGCCACATCGGTGTGCCGCGCCGCCGCATCCCCCTGTCGTCGGTGGCCGGCGCCGAGGTCGACCCGCATGTCACCCCGCGGCACTGGGGCGGCTGGGGCTACCGCTGGCGGCCCGAGAAGGGCACCGCCGTCGTCGTCCGCCGTGGTGAGGGCGTCCGGCTGAGCCTGTGGGACGGACACACGTTCACGATCACCGTGGACGACGCGGAGGCCGCCGTACAGATCATCCGGGACCGGCTGCGGCCGCGGACGCCCGGTGCGGCGCACTGAGGTCACGGAGCCAGTCGGTCGCCCGCGGGGCGTGCCTCCGCCGCCCGGAGCGGTGACTCGTCCGTGAGCGGGCGGGCTGTGGCCAGTCCCGCCAGCAGTCCGGCACCCACGGACACCGTCGTGAAGCTGAGGGCGTTGCCCACCGAGGCGATCGCCGCGAGCGCCGTCAGCGCCGCCCCGGCGGTGAGCACGACCGGGGTCGGGCGCGGGGAGCGCCACAGCGTGTAGAGCATCCAGCAGAACGCCGCGGCCAGCAGGAGCACGCCGACGACTCCCTGTTCCGCCGCCTGTTGCAGGGGAGCCGAGTGCGGTTTGCCGTCGGACAGCAGGGTGCGGGTCGCGGTGGTGCTGAGCTCCCCGAAGCGGCCGGGGCCGACGCCCAGCGCGGCGTCGTGGTGCGCCAGGTGCAGGGCGTCGTGCCACAGGTCGATCCGGTGCCGGGTCAGCTGGCCCTCCAACGACACGGTGAGCCCTTCCGGAAGCGCCTTCCCGGCGACCGCCCACGGCAGCCCGGTGGTGACAGCCGCCGTCAGCGCCAGCCCGGCGAAACCCGCGCCCCGGTGGTCGCGCATCCGGCCGGCGGCGAGCGAGGCCAGCAGCACCGCGCCGCTCGCGACACAGCCGCCGACCGAGCCGAGCACTCCGGCCGTCACGACGATCCCGACGGCCGGAACGCGCAGCGCGAGCCGCCATGCCGGGGTGCGCGCGGCCCATGCGGCGCAGCACGCCGCGCCCGTGGACAGGGTCAGCACGGCCGCGGTGCCGCCGGCATGACCGAGCGGCGCGACGATCTCGGGCCCGGGGGACAGCCGTGGGGTGGCCACCACCAGGCCGACCCCGGTCGCCGCCGCCGCACACAGCGCCGCGACCGGCAGGAGCGCGCCGCAGATCCGCCCCGCCGCGTACCCGGCGGCCACCGCGAGGACCGCCAGCAGTACGCCCTCGGGGCGGCCGTCGTGCACCGCCGCCGTGACCAGGGCCCACACGGCGCAGGCCCCCAGCACCACGACACCCGCCGCGTCAGAAACGTTTCGTCTGTCGCCGTCCTCCCCAGGACCGGACGCAGACGTCATCCCCGTGGATCCCACCCGACCCCCCGAACCGGTCGCCCCACGACCTGTGCCGGGCCCGCTCGTACGGCCGCCTGACCGGCCGTACGCCATCGCACCGCCGCCTGACCGGCCGCGCGACAAAGGCTCCGGCACACCGTAACCGCTGATGGGCGGTTTGTGGACGAGTTGTGCAGGACGGATGCGGCAGGGGGGCAGCGGAGCGGGGCGACAGGCGTGCTGCCATGTGGACCGCGCTGTCGGTGCCAAGGTCACCCGCCGTACACTCCCGGAGTGACCGTCACCGCAACATCCGTGGACGAGTCGGACCAGGCTCAGCCGCTCGCCGCCGCCCCGCGCGGGGCCCGCCTCGTGCGCTTCGTCCCGGCCCTCGCCGCCGCGCTCTCCGGAGTGCTGCTCTACGTCAGCTTCCCGCCCCGCACCCTGTGGTGGCTCGCGCTGCCCGCCTTCGCCGTCCTCGGTTGGGTGCTGCGCGGGCGCAGCTGGAAGGCGGGCCTGGGCCTCGGCTACCTCTTCGGCCTCGGCTTCCTGCTGCCGCTGCTGGTGTGGACCGGCGTGGAGGTCGGCCCCGGGCCGTGGATCGCGCTGGTGGCCATCGAGGCGATCTTCGTCGCGCTGGTCGGCGCGGGCATCGCCACGGTGTCGAAGCTGCCCGGCGCGCCCCTCTGGTCGGCGGCCCTCTGGATCGCCGGCGAGGCGGCACGCGCGCGCGTGCCGTTCAACGGCTTCCCCTGGGGCAAGATCGCCTTCGGCCAGGCAGACGGCGTCTTCCTGCCGCTCGCCGCGGTGGGCGGTACCCCGGTGCTCGGCTTCGCGGTCGTCCTGTGCGGTTTCGGGCTCTACGACGTCGTCCGCGTCGCCGTCGCCAAGCGCCGCGGCCAGGAGATACGCAGGTCGGCCGCCGCGGTCGCCCTGCTGAGCCTCGTCGTCCCCGTCCTCGGCGCGCTGGCCGCCCGCCCGCTGGTCAGCGACAAGGCCGAGAACGGCACCGTGACCGTCGCCCTCATCCAGGGCAACGTGCCCCGTGCGGGCCTCGACTTCAACGCCCAGCGGCGTGCCGTCCTCGACTACCACGCGCGGGAGACCGAGCGGCTGGCCGCGAAGGTGAAGGCCGGCAAGGTGCCCAAGCCCGACTTCGTGCTGTGGCCGGAGAACTCCTCCGACGTCGACCCGTTCGCCAACTCCGACGCCCGCGCCGTCATCGACGGTGCCGCCAAGGCGATCGGCGTGCCGATCTCGGTCGGCGGCGTCGTCGAGCGCGACGGCAAGCTCTACAATGAGCAGATCCTGTGGGACCCGGTGAAGGGTCCGACCGACACCTACGACAAGCGGCAGATCCAGCCCTTCGGCGAGTACCTCCCGCTGCGCTCGCTCATCGGCGCGATCAACAGCGACTGGACCTCGATGGTCCGCCAGGACTTCAGCCGCGGCACCGAACCGGGCGTCTTCACCATGGCGGGCGCCAAGGTCGGCCTGGTCACCTGCTACGAGGCGGCCTTCGACTGGGCCGTGCGCTCCGAGGTCACCGACGGCGCCCAGCTGATCTCCGTACCCAGCAACAACGCCACCTTCGACCGCAGCGAGATGACCTACCAGCAGCTCGCCATGTCCCGCGTCCGCGCCGTCGAGCACAGCCGGACGGTGACGGTGCCGGTCACCAGCGGGGTCAGCGCGATCATCATGCCGGACGGGCGGATCACCCAGAAGACCGGCATGTTCGTCGCCGACTCCCTCGTGCAGAAGGTGCCGCTGCGGTCCTCCGAGACCCCGGCCACCAAGCTCGGCACCCTGCCCGAGATGCTGCTGGTCCTGGTCGCCGCGGGCGGACTGGGCTGGGCGATCTCGGCGCACGTACGCAACAGGCGGGTAGGAGCGGACGGTTAGGGTCGGGGGCATGGCTACTCCCGACTTCATTCGTGATCTCCGTGCCTCCGTCGGTCATCAGCTGCTGTGGCTCCCCGGAGTCGCCGCCGTCGTCTTCGACGACGAGGGCAGAGTGCTGCTCAACCGGCGCTCCGACACCCGTCGGTGGTCGCTGATCGGCGGTATCCCGGAGCCGGGGGAGCAGCCCGCCGCCTGCGCGGTGCGCGAGGTGTTCGAGGAGACGGCGGTGCGCTGCGTCGCCGAGCGTGTGGTCCTCGTCCAGGCCCTGGAGCCGATCACCTACCCCAACGGTGACGTCTGCCAGTACATGGACATCACCGTGCGCTGCCGGGCCGTCGACGGCGAGGCCCAGGTCAACGACGACGAGTCGCTCGAGGTGGGCTGGTTCGACGTGGACGCCCTGCCGGAGCTGAACGAGTTCGGGAAGTTCCGCATCAAGCAGGCCCTGGCGGACGCACCCACATGGTTCGACCCCACTGGAACCGGCTGAAGTATGGGTTACGGCCACATGGGGTGAGGTGCGGCGGCTGCCTAGGGTCGTGCCATGACAGCTGCGCGCGCCCTCCCGGCCCCCCACGCCCCCACGCTCGACCTCGGCGGCCGCACCGCCCTCGTCACCGGCGCCGCCGGCGGCATCGGGCGCGCCTGCGTGCTGCGGCTCGCCGCGGCCGGCGCGAAGGTGAGAGCGGTGGACCGGGACGCCGCCGGGCTGGAGGAACTCGTCGACGCGGCCCGCGAACTCGCAGGCGCCGTCGAACCGCATGTCCTCGACCTCACCGACCTGGACGCCGCCGAACTCGCCGCCGCCGGGACCGACGTCCTCGTCAACAACGCCGGGCTGCAACTGGTGCGCCCCATCGAGGAGTTCCCGCCCGACGTCTTCCACACGGTGCTGACCGTGATGCTGGAGGCCCCGTTCCGGCTCGTCAGGGGTGCCCTGCCGCACATGTACGGGCAGGGCTGGGGCCGCATCGTCAACATCTCCTCCGTGCACGGGCTGCGCGCCTCCGCCTTCAAGTCGGCGTACGTCGCCGCCAAGCACGGCCTGGAGGGCCTGTCCAAGACGGCCGCCCTGGAAGGCGCCCCGCACGGGGTCACCTCCAACTGCGTGAACCCCGCCTATGTGCGCACCCCCCTGGTCGAGAAGCAGCTCGTCGACCAGGCGCGGGCGCACGGCATCCCCGAGGAGCGCGTCCTGACCGAGGTGCTCCTCCAGGACAGCGCGGTCAAGCGGCTCATCGAGCCGGAGGAGGTCGCCGACGCCGTCGCGTATCTGTGCAGCCCGCAGGCCTCGTTCGTGACCGGCACGTCCCTGGTGCTGGACGGGGGCTGGACGGCGCACTGAGTGGTGCCGCCCGCCGGGGTTTTCCACAGGGCTGACGAGGTGAGCGTGCGATGAGGAATCCTGTGAGCATGTCCCGCGATCACGTGCAGTCCGCCGAACGCCCGACCGGCAGCGCCGAGGCCCCGTTCCTCGAGCTGCTGGCCCGGGGCGCGTCCGCCGACGCCTACGAGCAGCCGGTGCTGCTCGCCCGCGCCGAGGGACACCCCGCCGAGCGGATCGCCGCGCTCGAGGAGGCCAAGCTGGTCGCGCTGCGCGTGCGCTCGGAGCTGGAGGGCAGGCGCCGCCGCGAGGCCGAGCTGTCCGCGCTCTTCGAGACCGCGCACGACCTGGCGGGCCTGCGCGACCTGGACGCCGTCCTGCGGGCGATCGTGCAGCGCGCCCGGTCGCTGCTCAACACGGACGTCGCCTATCTCAGCCTCAACGACCCCGCCCGGGGCGACACCTACATGCGGGTCACCGAGGGCTCCGTCGCCGCCCGCTTCCAGCAGTTGCGGCTCGGCATGGGGGAGGGGCTCGGCGGCCTCGTCGCCCAGACCGCCCGCCCCTATGTCACCGACGACTACTTCAAGGACGACCGCTTCCAGCACACCCGCACCATCGACGCCGGGGTGCGCGACGAAGGCCTCGTGGCGATCCTCGGCGTGCCGCTGACGCTGGGGCACCACGTCATCGGGGTGCTGTTCGCCGCCGACCGGCGCGCCCGGGTCTTCGAGCGGGAGCAGATCGCGCTGCTCGGCTCCTTCGCCGCGCTGGCCGCGGCCGCCATCGACACCGCGAACCTCCTCACCGAGACCCGCTCCGCCCTCGCCGACCTGGAGCGGGCCAACGAGATCATCCGCGACCGCAGCGGTGTCATCGAGCGCGCCTCCGACGTCCACGACCGGCTCGCCGAACTCGTGCTGCGCGGCGGCGGGGTGCAAGACGTGGCGGCGGCCGTCGCCGAGGTCCTGCACGGCACGGTCGAGTTCCTGGACGCCGGCGCCGCACCGGCCGACGCCCTGGAGACCTCCCGCGCCGAAGGACACGCGGTACGGCACGGCGACGACTGGATCGCGGCCGTCGCCGCGGGCGGTGAACTCCTCGGCGCGCTCGTCCTGCACGGCCACCCGGGGCTCGACCCCGTCGACCAGCTCACCCTGGAGCGCGCGGCGATGGTCACCTCGCTGCTCCTGCTCGCCAGACGCTCCGCCGCCGAGGCCGAACAGCGCGTCCGCGGCGAGCTCCTCGACGACCTCCTCGACGCCCGCGACCGCGACCCCCGCCTCCTGCGCGAGCGCGCCTCCCGCTTGCACGCCGACCTGGACGCCACCCACGTGGTCCTCGCCGCCCGTCTCGACAGCACCACCGCCGACGCCGAGCAGGAGGCCGACGCCCGCAGACGCCTGTGGTCCGCCGCCTCCCACCTCGCCGCCACCCGGCACGGCCTGGCCGCAGCCCGCGACGGCGGCACCGTCCTGCTGCTCCCCCTGAAACCCGGCGACACCGCGACCGCCCTGGCCCGCCGCACCGCCCGCCACCTCGGCACGGCCGTCCACGAGGCCGTCACCGTCGGCGCCTCCGCCCCCGTCGAGGACCTGGCCACCCGCCCGGACACGGTGACCGCCGCCTACGAGGAGGGCCGGCGCTGCCTCGACGCGCTGCGGCTCCTCGGCCGCGCCGGGGACGGGGCGGCCGCCGAGGACTTCGGGTTCCTGGGCCTGCTGCTGGCCGGCGACCGGGACATCACCGGCTTCGTCGACCGCACGATCGGCCAGGTCGTCTCGTACGACGAGCGACGCGGCACGGATCTGCTGCGCACCCTCGACGCCTACTTCGCCTGCGGCATGAGCCCGGCCCGCACCAAGGACGCACTGCACGTCCATGTGAACACCGTCGCCCAGCGCCTGGAGCGCATCGGCCGCCTCCTCGGCGACGACTGGCAGAGCCCCGCCCGCGCCCTGGAGATCCAGCTGGCGCTGCGGCTGCACGTGCTGTCCGCGTCGGCACAGCACTGACGGTGTCATGTGGCCCCCGTACAGCACTGACCCCCGTACACCGAGGCGTACGGGGGCCGGTCGCGCACGAGGTCAGACGGTGCGGGCGTCCGCCGGCGCCGTCGTCGTGGGCGCCGTGTCGGCCGCGGAGTCCACGTCCGCCAGATCCCGGTTGCGGGTCTCCTTGGCCACGCCCACCGCGATCAGCGTCAGCACCGCCGCGGCGATGACGTACAGGGCGATCGGGGTGGAGCTGTCGTAGTCGTCCAGCAGGGCGGTGGCGATGAGCGGGGCCGGGGCGCCCGCCGCGACCGAGGCGAACTGGGCGCCGATCGAGGCACCCGAGTAGCGCATCCGGGTCGCGAACATCTCGGCGAAGAACGCGGCCTGGGGCGCGTACATCGCGCCGTGCAGCACCAGGCCCACGGTGATGGCGAGGATCAGATTGGCGAAGTCGCCGGTGTCGATGAGGGAGAAGAACGGGAACATCCACAGGCCGATGCCGGCCGCGCCCAGCAGATACACCGGACGCCGTCCGATGCGGTCCGACAGCGCTCCCCACAGCGGGATCACCGCGAAGTGCACGGCCGAGGCGATCAGGACCGCGTTGAGCGCGGTCTGCTTGGAGACGTCCGCCGCGGTGGTGGCGTAGACGAGGATGAAGGCGGTGATGACGTAGTAGCTGATGTTCTCGGCCATGCGCGCGCCCATCGCGACCAGGACGTCCCGCCAGTGGTGGCGCAGCACGGAGACAAGGGGCAGCTTCTCCGCGGCGGTGTCCTGCTCGGCCTTGCGGGCCTCGGCCTGCGCCAACGCCTGCTTGAACACGGGCGATTCATCGACAGAGAGACGAATCCACAGACCGACCATCACGAGGACGCCGGAGAGCAGGAACGGTATCCGCCAGCCCCAGCTGGTGAAGGCGCTGTCCGAGAGGACCGCGGTGAGCAGGGACAGCACGCCGGTGGCCAGGAGCTGGCCGGCGGGTGCGCCGGTCTGAGGCCAGGAGGCCCAGAATCCGCGCCGCTTGGCGTCGCCGTGCTCGGACACCAGCAGGACGGCCCCGCCCCACTCACCGCCGAGCGCGAAGCCCTGGACCAGGCGCAGCGCGGTGAGCAGCACGGGAGCGGCCGAGCCGACCGTCGCGTGCGTCGGCAGCAGACCGATCGCGAAGGTCGCCCCGCCCATCAGCAGCAGGCTCAGCACCAGCAGCTTCTTGCGGCCGAGGCGGTCGCCGTAGTGCCCGAAGACGAGGGCACCGAGCGGCCGGGCGGCGAAACCGACGGCGTACGTGAGGAACGACAGCAGGGTGCCGACCAGGGGGTCGGAGTCCGGGAAGAACAGCTTGTTGAAGACGAGGGCGGCGGCGGAGCCGTAGAGGAAGAAGTCGTACCACTCGATGGTCGTGCCGATGAGGCTGGCGGCGACGATGCGCTTCAGGTTGCCCGGGGTGGTGGGCGTGGGTGGAGCGGATGCTGCGGAGGCCATGAGCGCCACTTCCTCGTGTGCTGTGGGGACGGGTACGTGTCGCACACCGTAGAAACACGCAGGTCAGGCGCACATGTGGCGGGACAACATAGTTCGGTCCACGGCTATGCGTCAGACCACCATGCTCGGGCGTGGAGCGGCGGGTCAGTGGGGGGAGGTGGTGTCCCTGACCCAGGGGAGTGCCCAGCGTTCCAGCAGCACGAGGGCGAAGTAGAGGACGATGCTCATCAGGCCGATCAGGATGATCGCGGCCCAGGCGGTGGCGGTGTCGCCCACCCCGCCGGCCTGCACGATCAGATAGCCGAGGCCGGACTCGCCGGCCTGGAACTCGCCGATGACCGCGCCGATCGCGGCGAGCGGCATGGCCACCTTCAGCCCGACGAAGATCTGCGGCAGCGCGGCGGGCAGCCGCACCTTGCGGAACGCCTGCCAGCGGGAGGCGTCCAGTGAGCGCGCCAACTCGGCCAGGTCCGCCGGGGTCGAGGTGAGACCGGTCGCCGTGGACAGCACGATCGGGAAGAAGCAGAGCAGGAAGACCATGGTCAGGACCGGCTTCTGCCCCCAGCCGAGCGCCCCCACCAGCAGCGGCCCGAGCGCGATCTTCGGAACCGCGTTGACGGCGACCAGCAGGGGCGTGAACATCCGCTCCAGGACGCGCGAGGCGGCCAGTGACAGGCCGATCAGCACGCCGCAGGCGCTGGAGAGGACGAACCCGGCGACCGTCTCCACCGTGGTGCGGCCGGTGTGTTCCAGGAACCGGTCCGGGGCCGCGGTGAACGCCGAGAGCACGGCACCCGGCGGAGGCAGCACCGCCGGGTGGATCAACTCGAGCCCCGAGGTGAGAAGCCACCACACGCCGAACGCGACCAGCAGCCCGGCCAGGGGCAGCAGCACGACACCGATCCCCGTGCCGCGCCCGACGCGGTCAGCCCTTCGGTACCAGGTCGAAGTCGATGATCTGGTCAGGGGTCATTCCCTTCGGCAGCGTGCCCGCGTCCTCCAGAATGCTGATGCTCTTCGCGACCCGTCCGGAGTCCAGCGACCCGATCACCGCGCCGGAACCGTCCTTCGGGGTGACGTACCCGGCCATCAGCTCCAACTCGGCTGCCGCGGCGGCCGGGTTCGTGGTGTCCACGTTCCGCTTCAGGATCTCGGCGGCCTCGTTCGTGTGGGCGAGGCTGTACTCCAGGCCCTTGAGGAGCGCGGCGGTGAACCGCCGTACCGACTCCGGCTCCTGTTCGGCGGTCTTCTTCGACGTGATCAGCACGTTCCCGTACAGATCGGGGATCACGTCGCTGTACGGCAGCAGCACGGCCTTCTTCTTCGTCACCGCCTCGACGGTCGGCTTGCCCACCACGAACTGGCCGATGCCGTCCACCGAACCGCCGGCGAGCGTGCCCATCAGGGTCTGTGCCTCACCGTTGACCCACTTCACCTTGGTGGCGTCGACGCCGGCCAGCCGGGCGTACGTCGGGAAGAGGTTGCGGACGACGGAGCCGGGCGTGTCGGCGAGGCGCTTGCCCTCCAGGTCCTTCGGCTTGCTGATGCCGTTGCCCTCGGTGGTGGCGATCGCGGCCATGGTGTGCTGCTGGACAGCGGCCACCGCGACGAAGTCCTTCGCCTGGCCGTTGCCCATGTTCAGCAGCCCGCCTGTCAGGTCGATGGGGCCGAACTGGGCCTGCCCGCCCACGATGGCCGGGATCACGCCGCCGGTGCCCTGACCCGGCCTGATCGTGACGTCGAAGCCGGCGTCCTTGAAGAATCCCTTGTCCTTGGCGACCCAGGCGTAGGCGTCCCGGCCGAAGTTGCCGAAGGAGGTCAGATAGGTCACCTTCTTCAGCGCCTTGCCGTCGCTCCCGGCGTCGGCGTCGGAATCCGAGTCGCCGCACCCGGCCGTCAGCGCCAGCGCTGTCGTCAGGGCTACCGCGGCGACCGTACGGGCGAACCTGGTCATGCGCACAGTGTTGTCCTTTCCGAACGGTGGGACGGAACCGTCGAGGGCATGACACTTGTAGCGGTCAACAGGGTACGAGGGACGGGTAGTTGTGAGCCAGGTGTAAGGAGGGGAGACCGCTGGATGATCAGACTCACGGGTGTGTCACGGAGCTTCGTCGGCCGGTCCGGGGCGACGCCGGCGCTGCGGGACATCGGACTGCACATCGCCGAGGGCGAGTTCGTGGCGGTGGTGGGCCGGTCCGGGTGCGGAAAGTCCACCCTGCTCCGGCTGATCGCCGGACTGCTGCCGGTCACCGAGGGGGAGATCACGGTCGGCGGCGAGCGGGTCACCGGGGCCCGGCGGGATGTCGCCCTGCTGTTCCAGCGGCCGGCCCTGCTGCCCTGGCGATCCGTTCTGGACAACGTCCTGCTGCCCGTGGAGATCTTCGGCTGGAACAGGGCCGAGCACCGCGAACGGGCGTACCGGCTGCTGGAAACGGCCGGACTGGGCGGCTTCGAGAGGCACCGGCCGCACGAGCTGTCCGGCGGCATGCAGCAGCGGGTCGCGCTGTGCCGGTCGCTGATGGGGGAGCCGCGGGTGCTGCTCATGGACGAGCCGTTCTCCGCGCTGGACGCGCTGACCCGCGCGGACCTCGCGCAGGAGTTGCAGCGCATCCATCTCGCGAACTCCTCCACCGTCGTCTTCGTCACCCACTCCATAGACGAGGCCGTGCTGCTCGCCGACCGGGTGGTGGTCCTCACCCCGCGCCCGGGCCGCATCCGCAAGATCATTGACATCGCCGTCCCCCGGCCGCGCACGCTGGGCCGCACCGAGCACCTGGGCGAAGTGGCCCGGTGCAGCGCGGATCTGCACGAGCTGCTCATGGAACGGGACATGTCCACGCCGGTCGAAGCGGAGGGCCGATGAGCCTGCGGGTCTGCGTCTTCACCGAGCCGCACCGCGGCGCCGACCACGAGGACCAGCTGCGCTTCGCGCAAGGCGTCGAGGCCTGCGGTTTCGAGGGGTTCTTCCGGGCCGATCACTATCAGACGATGGGCACCGATCCCGGACTGCCCGGCCCCACCGACGCCTGGGTGACGCTCGGCGCGCTCGCCCGGGAGACCTCCCGGATCAGGCTCGGCACCCTGGTCACCCCGGCCACCTTCCGGCTCCCGGGTCCGCTCGCCGTGACGGTGGCGCAGGTCGACCGGATGAGCAGGGGACGGGTCGAACTGGGGCTCGGCGCGGGCTGGTACGCGCGCGAGCACACCTCGTACGGCATCCCGTTCCCGCCCGCCCCGGAGCGCTTCGACCGGCTGGAGGAGCAGTTGGCGGTGATCACCGGTCTGTGGCGGACACCGGTCGGCGAGAGGTTCAGTTTCCGCGGCGAGCACTATCAGCTGGTCGACGCGCCCGGTCTGCCGAAGCCCGTGCAGGTGCCCGGGCCGCCGATCGTCGTCGGGGGCCGGGGCCCCAAGCGCACCCCGGAGCTGGCGGCCCGGTACGCCGACGAGTTCAACATGCCGTTCAAGTCGGTGGCGGAGACCGCCCGGGCGTACCGGCGGGTCGCCGAGGCGTGCGAGCGGACCGGGCGGGCCGACGCCGGACGGTTACCGCTGGTGCTCTCGGCCGGAGTTGTCGTCGCCATCGGCCGCACCGACGCGGAGGCGCGAAGGCGGGCCGCCCCGCTGCACGCCAAGACCGCACTGCCGCCGGAGGACCCGGTGATCGGCTCACCGGACCAACTGGTGGAGCGGCTCGGCGAGTTCGCCGCGATCGGCACGAGCCGCGTCCATCTGCGACTCATCGACCTCGACGACCTCGACCATCTGCAACTCATCGCCGCTGAGGTGCTCCCACAGCTGTGACGCGTCTACAGCGGGGCCGGGGACGACGCACCCGCGATCAACAGGCGTGGCTTTCCCTTGCCGTTCGCGGGCACGCTCCACAGGTCGGTGCTGCCGACCTTGCCCTCGGTGGGCAGGGCGTAGGCGACGGTGTCGTCGTCGAGCCAGGTGGCCTGGTCGTCGACGCTGTGGCGTTCGGCTAGCGGGGTCTCGCGCAGGGTGCGCAGATCGAGGACGTATTCACGCCAAAGGTCGGTGCGCGAGAGCACCCGCTTCTTGAAGGCGACCCGGGTCCCGTCGGGGGAGAGGGAAGGGCACTCGACGTTCTCGACGAGCGTGGTCACCGACTTCCCCGAGATCGAACCCCGCACCAGATACGTCTTGTTGGCGGTGTTCAGGGTGGCGTAGAAGGTGTCGTCGTCGGAGGCGAAGGTGACGCCCCAGAAGTTGACGTCCGCCGCCTTGTACGGCTTCCCGTCCAGGGTGATCGCGAAGGTCTCCAGGCTCGGGATCAGCTTCATCGTGCGGGTGTCGAGGATCGAGGTGCGGGTGGAGAAGAAGGCCGACGCGTACGACTCGCCGGACACGAACACCGTCCAGGCGACGAAGCGGCCGCTCGGCGAGACCCGGGCCCGGCTCGGGATGCCCGCGAGCGGGAAGGTCCGTACGGTGCGCAGCTCGGCGTCCAGGAGCAGGGCGCGGTTGCTCTGCTTGAGGACGCCGGTGTCGGACTGGAGGCAGACGCCGGTGCCCGCCGCCGCGTAGAAGCGCGCGCACTTCAGGTCGGACGCGGTCCGGCCGGCGCCCGGGTCGGCGGACGGCACCGAGGCGACGGCGGTGCGGTGCGGGCCGGCGGCCGCGTTGACGAAGGTCAGGAGGTTCTTGCGGTCCAGCGTCAACTTCCCTGAGCTGACGGCGGGTCCGCCGGCCTGCGGTCGGTTCGCCTCGTCGGCGCGGTCGGCTGCGCGCAGGACCATGCCGGTCGCCAGACCGGCGAGCAGGACGACCGCCGCGACGAGTACGAGCAGGCGGCGGCGGAGCGAAGTCATGGGGTTCCTCGAGGCGGTTGTCGGTTCCGTGGTGATGCCGGAGGGTGGTGCGCCGGTCATCGCGGCCCGCCGGACGGCCGTAGCACCACGCCCGCGACCGCCGCGCAGCACAGCAGGCCGATCGCCGAGCCGGCGAGGGCCGTGCCGTCGCCCCACATGGTCCAGGCGGCGCCGAAGGCGAGCGAGCAGCAGAACCGGGCCAGCGCCTGGCTGGTGCCGACGATGGCGAGGCCGCTGGCGCGCAGATGCTCGGGCACGACCCCGGCCAGCGCGGCCGGCAGGACCCCGTCGGTGGCCGCGTAGAACGAGCCGTGCAGGGCGAGCACGGCGGGCACCAGCAGCGGGGTGTCCGGCGCCCACAGCAGCAGGGCGTACGCGGTGAGCAGGCCGACATGCCCGGCGAGGAACACCGTGCGCCGCCCGATCCGGTCGGCCAGCGCGCCGAGCGGCACGGCCAGCAGCAGGAACACCACCGCGGTGCCCAGCGGCAGCAGTGTGAACCACTCCTCGCCGACCCCCGCCCGGCGCTGGAGCAGCAGATAGACGAACGCGTCGCTGACGGTGGTCAGACCGAGCAGCGCGGCACAGCCCGCGAGCGCCCGCAGCCGGGGCAACCGCAGCAGGGCGAGGGCCTCCCCGACCCGCACGGGCGGCCTGGCCTCCGCTCCTTCCTCCGGTACATCGCGCTTCTTGCCGGGCACGAACAGCAGGAGTACGACCACGCCCAGCACGGCGACGCACGCGCTCACGCCGAACACGGCGTCGTAGCCGTCGGCCGCGGCGCGCAGGATGAAGAAGGCGGCCAGCGGGCCGAGCATCGCGCCGGTGGTGTCCATCGCCCGGTGCACACCGAAGGCCCGGCCCTGCCGCTCGACCGGCGTGGACAGGGAGATCATCGCGTCGCGCGGGGCGGTGCGCAGCCCCTTGCCGGTGCGGTCCAGGGCCAGGACGGTGCCGAGGGCGCCGATACTGCCGGCGAGCAGGAGCAGCGGCTTGCACAGCGCGGACAGGCCGTAGCCGAGCCCGGCCAGCAGCTTGTGGTTGCGGACCCGGTCGGCGAGGTGGCCGCCGGTGAGCTGGACCAGTGCGCTGACGCCGTTGTAGACGCCGTCGAGGGCGCCGAAGCCCAGGGGGCTGAAGCCGAGCGTGGTGACGAGGTAGAGCGGGAGGACGGCGGTGACCATCTCCGCGGAGACGTCGGTGATCAGGCTGACCGTGCCCAGCACGAGCACGACCGGGGCGACCTTGGGCCCCGGGCCGCGTCTTCGGCCCGGGGCGGTGTCCGCCTCCGGCGTGGCGGAGCGGTCGGTGAGGTACATGAACAGGACTCCAGGTGCGCTGCGATCAGTTCTGCCGACTGCTGTCGTCCCGCAGCCAGGTGTCGAAGTCCCTTGCCCGGATGGCCTTCTGGGCCCGCCGCCGGGAGACGACCGCCGCCGCGGCGAAGACGACGACACTCGTGATCAGCTTCGGCTCGCCGCGGAGCATGGCCTTGAGGTCCGCCGTGCTGGTGCGGGCCGACGCCTCCTCCGGACCGCGATGCTCCTCGACCTGTGCCGTGGAGACCATGGCCCGGATCCGCCGTTTGATCAAGTCCCGCCAGGTGCGCGGCGGATGGACCACGACCCGCGCCCCGCCGACCACGCGCCGCTCCTCGGCGGTGAACGCCAGGGACGCCGCCAGGTCGTCCGCCATCAGCGGAGGCAGCGCGGCGATCCGGGCGTGCCCCTCCTTGGAGACCGCGATGACACCCCGGCCGAACAGGCCCTCGCGCACCGCCGGGAGGCGTTGCCACACTTGGTAGTAGGCGCGCACCCGCCAGGCGCAGCCGGCCAGCGGGAGGTGGCGTTCGGGGGCGGTGGCGAGGATGCCCGAGGCGCCGTCGGCCAGGGGCTCGGCGAGGGCCCGTACGTCCGCGCCCGTGAGGACGACGTCGGCGTCCACGTAGATCCTGGGGAAGCCGAGCGCGTGATCGTCGCCCGCGCGCAGTGCCGCGTGCTTGGAGGGGACCGGGATCTCCACCACCGTTACCCGCGGGCCGCGTTCGGATGCGATCCGGGCGGTGTCGTCGGTGCAGCCGTTGCACACGACGACGATGTCCGTCCGGTCGTCCGCGGGGTCGTCCAGCAGCGAATCGAGGAGCCGGCCGATGACGCGCTCCTCGTTGTGCGCCGGTATCACAATGCTCGTCACCTGGGCAGTATGACGTCGGTGTCGCGATTGCGATGTGTGTTTCGTCCAACTGTTCCCGTGACTGCGGTCAATGCTCTAGATTGAGGTCCGCCGGGCCGGTGAGGGAGGGGAACTTGCCTCTGAAGGCATGTCAAGGCACGGCCTTGGTAACCGGATGGGAAACTCTCATTGACCAACTTGCAAAGGGCATGAGGCGGTTGGGGAACCGTCGCAGGCCTTCTTGATTGCTTTTCTGGCTCTGCTTTCTTGATTCCGGTGTCGTGGTGTGGAGGAGACACGACGGCACTGATCCAGCCCTGCCGCGGACGTGCGACGGTATGTCCTGATCTCTTGCGGCCAGGGGTAGCTGCGCCTGTGGTGGGGGGCCATGACCATTGAGGTCACGCATGAGCAATTGGATGTGGAACTTAGACGTCCGGCTGCTCGACGAAGACCCTGGGACCGTAAGTACCGGACCGTTCTGCTGGTCGCGGACGGCCTCGCGGCCGTTGCCGCGGCGTTGCTGATCCACGGAGCCTACGGCCGCTGGGCGGTGGCCCTCGCGCTGCCTCCGACGTGGATCCTGGCGATGCTCGCGCATCGCACCTACGACCGCGGTGCCCTGGGGCAGGGTACCGAGGAGTACCGCAGGGTGCTGCGTGGCGCCGTCGCTCTGCCGGCGCTGGCCGCGGCCGCGTACTGGCTGTTCACGCACGATTCGGCCCTTCTCCATGACATGACCATGGCCTCGGTGCCCGCCGTCCTGTTCGCCCTGCCGGTCCGGCACCTGCTGCGTCGCAGACTGCTCAGGCGCTGGGCCCGCGGCCGGGACCGCAGCTCGACGCTTCTGGTCGGGCCCTCGCGCGGCATCCTGGAGCTGGTCGGCGTGCTGCGCCGCGGCGGCGCACAGGAGCTGCAACTGGCCGGAGTGTGCCTGACCGATCCCGAGAACGCCACGGACATCCGCCAGTTGGGGATTCCGGTCCTCGGCGGCGTCGACGACATGAACGACGTCGTGCGGGCCATGGGCGTCAACGCCATGGTGGTGCTCCCGGCGCCCGAGCTCGACGCCTTCGTCCTGCGCCGGATGTCCTGGACGGCGGCCGCGCAGGGCGTCGACTTCCTGCTGGCCCCGACGCTGGCCGACGTGTCCGCCGCCCGGCTCGCGGTCCGCCCCACCAACGGCGTGCCGCTGGTGCGGATCCAGTCGCCGAACCTCTCCCGGTTCTCCCGGCTGCCCAAGGAACTGCTGGATCGTTCCCTCGCCGCTGTGCTGCTGCTTCTCCTGGCGCTGCCCATGCTGGTCGTCGCTCTGGTCGTACGGCTGGACAGCTCCGGCCCCGCACTCTTCCGCCAGCAGCGGGTGGGCCGGTACGGCGACCACTTCACCATGCTCAAGTTCCGGACCATGCGGCCCGATTCGGAGGCCCTCAAGGCGGAGCTGGAGCACCTCAACGAGAACAGCGACGGCCTGCTGTTCAAGGTGAAGAAGGACCCGCGCATCACCCGGGTCGGCTCGTTCCTGCGCCGCAGCTCGCTCGACGAACTGCCCCAGCTGCTCAACGTGGTGCGCGGCCACATGTCGCTCGTCGGCCCCCGCCCACCGCTGCCGGCGGAGGTCGAGGAGTACACCGCGGACATCAAACGGCGCCTGCTCGTCAAGCCGGGACTCACCGGGCTCTGGCAGGTCAGCGGCCGCTCCGACCTGCCCTGGGACGAGGCCGTCCGGCTCGATCTCGGATACGTGGACAACTGGTCGATGGGCCTCGACCTGACCATCCTCCTGCGCACCGGGTCCGCGGTGGTGCGCGGAACGGGGGCCTACTGATGAGCCGGGACCTGTCGAAGAACCGAGGAAAGAGGAGCGCTGTGACGCAGGAGCCGATGGGGGTCGCGGTCGTCGGGGCCGGCTACTGGGGGCCCAACCTCGTCCGCAACTTCCAGGCCAGCGAACGGTTCCGGCTGCGCTGGCTGTGCGACCTCGACGTGGACCGCGCCCAGCGGGTCCTCGGCGGCTACTCCACCGTCCAGGCCACCGCCGACTACGCGGCCGTCCTCGCCGACCCCGACGTGGCCGCCGTCGCCGTGGCCACGCCCGCCGGCACCCACCTCGACATCGCCCTGGCCGCCCTGCGCGCCGGAAAGCACGTCCTCGTCGAGAAGCCGCTCGCGGCGACCTACGCCGACGGGATGCGCCTGGTGACCGAGGCGGAGGAACGCGGCCTCACCCTGATGTGCGACCACACCTACTGCTACACGCCCGCCGTGGGCCGGATCAGGGACATGGTCCACTCCGGGGAACTCGGCGAGATCCACTTCGTCGACTCCGTGCGGATCAACCTCGGGCTGGTCCAGAAGGACATCGACGTCATGTGGGACCTCGCCCCGCACGACCTGTCGATCCTGGACTTCATCCTCCCCGCGGGCGTCGAACCGGTCGCCGTCGCCGCCCACGGGGCCGACCCGATCGGTGCCGGACAGGCCTGCGTGGCCTATCTGACGCTGACGCTCAACACCGGGGCCATCGCCCACGTGCACGTCAACTGGCTCTCCCCGACCAAGGTGCGCACCACGATGGTCGGCGGCGCCAAGCGCACCCTCGTCTGGGACGACCTCAACCCCCTTCAGCGGGTGGCCGTTTACGACCGGGGCGTGGATCTGGCCTCGCCGCAGGAGATCGGCGCGGACGAACGCCGGGACATGCTCGTCTCGTACCGCTCCGGCGACATGGTCGCGCCCGCCATCGGTGAGAAGGAGGCGCTGCGCAGCATGGTCGACGAGTTCGGCGACGCCATCCGCGAGCGCCGAGCGCCGCTGACCGACGGCCGGGCGGGTCTGCGGGTGCTGGACATCCTCGAAGCGGCGTCCCGCAGCCTCGAGTTCAAGGGCGCGGTCGTCGGCCTGCGCGCCGGGCGATGAACCAAGTCACCATTCGTGAGAGGGCACAGCAGTTGAGCAGCGTTCGTGGCAAGAAGATCCTGGTCACCGGGGGAGCCGGCACCATCGGCTCCAACCTCGTCGACCTCCTCGCCGAAGGCGGCGCCCGCGAGATCGTCGTACTCGACAACTTCGTGCGCGGGCGGCGCGCCAACCTCGCGCAGGCGATGCCGAGCGGGGTGGTGGAGGTCGTCGAGGGCGACGTCCGTGACATCGACACCGTGAAGAAGGTGACCGACGGCGCCGACCTGGTGTTCCACCTCGCCGCGATCCGGATCACCCAGTGCGCGGAGGAGCCGCGGCTCGCCAACGAGGTGCTGGTCGACGGGACGTTCAACGTCCTGGAGGCGGCGGCCGCGGCGGGCGTGTCCAAGGTGATCGCCTCGTCCTCGGCGTCCGTCTACGGCATGGCCGAGGACTTCCCGACGACCGAGCGGCACCACCCGTACAACAACGACACCTTCTACGGTGCCGCGAAGGCCTTCAACGAGGGCATGCTGCGCAGCTTTCACGCCATGTACGACCTGGACTACGTGGCCCTGCGCTACTTCAACGTCTACGGCCCCCGCATGGACATCCACGGCCTGTACACCGAGGTGCTCATCCGTTGGATGGAGCGCATCGAGGCGGGTGAGCCGCCGCTGATCCTCGGCGACGGCACGCAGACCATGGACTTCGTCGACGTCCGTGACATCGCGAGGGCCAATGTGCTGGCCGCCGAGTCGGAGGTCACCGACGAGGTGTTCAACGTGGCGAGCGGCACGGAGACTTCGCTGAAGGAGCTCGCCGAGGGTCTGCTGGAGGCCATGGGGGCGACGGGACTTGAGCCGGTGCACGGGCCCGCCCGCGCGGTGAACGGCGTGAGCCGGCGGCTCGCCGACACCTCGCACGCGGCCGAACGGCTCGGGTTCACGGCACAGATCGACCTGCGGACCGGCCTCAAGGACCTCGTCGAGTGGTGGCGCGCGGAGCGGGAGGCCGCCAAGTGAGCACCGACCGTATCCCGGTGATGATCCCGTGGCTCGGCGAGGAGGAGGCCAAGGCCGCCTCCGACGCCGTGCTGTCGGGCTGGGTGGCCCAGGGCCCGCGCGTCGCCGCCTTCGAGAAGGCCTTCGCCGAACGCGTCGGCGCCGAGCACGGCATCGCCGTCAGCTCCTGCACCACCGCCCTGCACCTGTCCCTCGTCGCCCTGGGGCTGGGACCCGGTGACGAGGTCGTGGTGCCCTCGCTGTCCTTCATCGCCACCGCGAACGCCGTACGGTACGTCGGCGCGGAGCCGGTGTTCGCCGACGTCGACCTGGCCACGGGCAACCTGACCCCGGCCACGGTGGACGCAGTTCGGACGCCAAATACCAAGGCGGTACTGGCCGTTCACCAGGGCGGCGTCCCTGCCGACGTGACCGCCCTGCGCGCCGCCTGCGCCGACTGGGACCTGCCCCTGGTCGAGGACGCGGCCTGCGCGATCGGTTCCACGGTCGGCGGCAAGCCGGTCGGGCACGGGGCGCTGCTCGCCGCCTGGTCCTTCCACCCCCGCAAGCTCGTCACCACCGGCGAGGGCGGGATGCTCACCACCGACGACGCCGAGTGGGCCGCCCGGCTGCGCCGGCTGCGCGAGCACGGCATGAACGCCTCGGCGGCCGAGCGTCACGCCAGCAACAAGCCGGTGTTGGAGCAGTACCTGGAAGTCGGCTTCAACTACCGGATGACCGACGTCCAGGCCGCGATCGGCATGGTCCAGCTCGGCAAGCTCGACGCGATGATCGCCCGCCGCCGTGAACTGGCGGCCCGCTACGACGCGTTGCTGGGTGACGTCCCCGGCCTGACCGTCGTACGCGATCCCGGGCACGGCCAGTCCAACTTCCAGTCCTACTGGGTGCTGCTGGACGAGGACTTCCCTGTCGGCCGGGACGAGCTGCTCGGCGCGCTCGCCGACGCCGGGGTCTCCGCCCGGCGCGGGATCATGGCCGCGCACCTCGAACCCGCTTACGCGGACCACCCGCACGCCCCGCTGCCGGTCACCGAGCGGATCACCCGCGACTCGCTGATCCTGCCGCTGTTCCACACGATGACCGAGGCCCAGCAGGACCGGGTGGTCGCCACTCTGCGCGAACAGGGCCGTAGATGACCGGACTTGTGATCGTCGGCGCCGGTGGCTTCGCCCGGGAGACCGCACAGGCCGTGCGGGACGCGGGCGAGTTCGAGCTGCTCGGACACCTCGACGACAACCCGGCCCTGCACGGCACCGAGGTGGACGGTGTCCCCGTGCTGGGCGGGAGCGACCTGGTCCACGACCTGTCCGAGGCCCGGGTCGTGGTGTGCATCGGCAACCCGCGGGACTACGCGGCCCGCGCCCGACTGGTCCGCCGGTTCGACCTGCCCGAGGAGCGGTACGCCACCGTCGTCCACCCGACGGCCGTGGTGTCCGGCAGCTCGGTGATCGGCCCCGGTTCGGTGCTCCTCGCGCACTGCGTCCTGACCGCCGCGGTGCGGGTCGGCGCGCATGTCTCGGTGATGCCGCACGTCGTCCTCACCCACGACGACGTGATCGAGGACTTCGCGACGCTCACCGCGGGCGTCCGGCTCGGTGGGGGAGTACGGCTGGAGCGCGGCGCCTATGTCGGCTCCGGCGCCCTGGTCAGGGAAGGCACCACGATCGGCGCCTGGTCGCAGATCGGGATGGGCAGCGGCGTGCTCGGCGACGTACCGCCGGGCGAGGTCTGGGTGGGGAGCCCGGCCCGGCGGCTGCGCGAGGCGGGCGCTCCGGCGCTGGCAGAACTTGTGACGCGAACTATGGGGGGACCGGCCACGTGAACAACCAGATTCCGCTCGTGGACCTGAAGGCGGCCCACGAAGAGGTCGCCGAGGAGGTGCGGGCCGGCTTCGAACGGGTCCTCGCCCAGACCGCGTTCGTCGGCGGCGACGAGGTGCGCCGGTTCGAGCGGGAGTACGCCGACTTCGGCCGGGTCGGCCATGTCGTGGGCGTCGCCAACGGCACCGACGCCGTCGAACTCGCCCTGCGCGCCGGCGGGGTACGGCCCGGCGACGAGGTCGTCGTGCCCGCCAACACCTTCATCGCCACCGCCGGCGCGGTCGCCAGGATCGGCGCCCGTCCCGTCCTCGCGGACTGCCTGCCCGACAGTCATCTCCTCGACCCCCAGGCCGCGTTGTCCGCCGTCGGTCCCGCGACCCGGGCCGTCGTGCCGGTCCATCTGTACGGCCAGATGGCCGAGGTGGCGGCCCTCAGGGCGCAACTGCCCGACCACGTGAAGGTCGTGGAGGACGCCGCCCAGTGCCAGGGCGCCAGCCGCGACGGCCGTACACCCGGCAGCGGCGGCATCGCGGCCACCAGCTTCTACCCCGGCAAGAACCTGGGCGCCTACGGCGACGCGGGCGCCGTGCTCACCGACGACGAGGCGGCCGCAGACCTGGTGCGGGCCATCGCCAACCACGGCGGCGTCGCCAAGTACCGCCACGACGTACCCGGGTTCAACAGCCGCCTCGACGGACTCCAGGCCGTCGTCCTGCGCGCCAAGCTCAAGCGGCTCGCGGACGGCAACGCGGCCCGCCGGGCGGCCGCGGCCCGCTACGACGAACTGCTCGCCGACCTGGCGACCGCCGGTCGGATCGTGCGGCCGGTGACGGCACCCGGCAACGTCCACGTCTGGCACCTGTACGTCGTCCAGGTCACCGACGCCGACCGCGATGCCCTCGTCGGCAAGCTCAACGCCGAGGGCATCGGCGCCGGGGTGCACTACCCGGCCCCCGTCCACCTCACCCCGGCATACGCCCAACTCGGCCACGAGCGCGGCGACTTCCCCAACGCAGAGAAGGCGGCGGATCGCATCCTGTCGCTGCCGCTGTACCCGCAGATCACCCCCGACCAGCAGCAACGCGTCGTCGACACGCTCACCGACGCGCTCGCCGGCTGACTGGTCCCCGCTTCGCCCCGACCGCACGGGTCGGTCCTGCACAGCACCGCTGAGAGGTACACATGAACAGATGGAGCAGACGGCTCCAGGGCGTGCGCCTGGCCGTCGCAGCAGCATTGATATGGGCGGTGCTCCCACAGGCCGGAACCGCCCAGGCGGCAGCCGATCCGTGCGGGTCGGGCTCGAATCCGATCGTCTGCGAGAACTCCAAGGCGGGCAGCCCGTCGACGGACTGGTACTCGCCCAACTCCTACGGTGACATCAAGGGGTTCACCACCAAGGAGAGCGTCCAGGCCGGGGACACCGTCCAGTTCAAGATCCAGTCGAAGACCTCGTACCGCATCGAGATCTACCGGCTCGGCTGGTACGGCGGTGACGGCGCCCGTCTGATGTCGACGGCGGCGCAGGCAGCGACGACCTATCCCGCCAACTACACGTCCAACCCGGCGGGTTGCACCACCAAGGCCAGCACCGGCCTGGTCGACTGCGGCAACTGGCCCGTGACCGCGAGCTGGACCGTGCCCAGCGACGCCGTGTCCGGGCTGTACATCGCCAACCTCACCCAGACCGACGGCGACGGTCTGATGCCCTACCCGTTCGTCGTCCGCAAGGACTCCAGCACCTCCGACATCGTCGTCCAGACCAGCGACCAGACCTGGCAGGCGTACAACGACTACGGCGGCCAGGACCTGTACGGCGGTGCCGGGCCCGCGCCCGACGGCCGTGCCTACGAGGTCAGTTACAACCGGCCGCTGGACATCGGCGGCGACAACGGCATCTACGGCTCCGAGTACATGATGCTGGCCTGGCTGGAGCGCAACGGCTACGACGTCAGCTACCTGTCCGGCGTGGACGTGTCGACCCGCGGCGAGACCCTGCTGACGAACCACAAGGTGTACCTGTCCTCCGGGCATGACGAGTACTGGACGCAGGACCAGTACTCCAAGGTCCTCGCCGCCCGGAAGGCCGGTGTGCAGCAGGGCTACTTCAGCGGCAACGAGGTCTTCTGGAAGACCCGCCTGACGCCGAGCATCGACGGCGCGAACACCGCCAACCGCACCCTGGTCTGCTACAAGATGACCAAGATGGCGCAGAACAACGGCGTCGCCGACCCCAGCGGCCAGTGGACCGGCACCTGGATGGACCCGACCAGCACCCAGTACGGGCAGTCCTACCAGCCGCCGAACATCCTCACCGGCTCCATGTTCACGGTGAACGGCTACCGCGCCGACGCGATCACCGTCCCCGGCTCGTACGGCAAGAACCGGCTGTGGCGCAACACCTCCATCGCCAACCTCACCTCCAGCCAGACGGCGACCTTCCCGGAGGGCACCCTCGGCTACGAGTGGGACAGCGACATCGACAACGCCACCAGACCCGCGGGCGCGATCGACCTGTCGTCCACGACCGTGGACATCAACGACGGCAAGCTGCGCATGGACTGGGGCAACACCTACGGCAACGGCACCGCGAAGCACAGCCTCGTGGCCTTCCGTGACCAGGACTCCGGCGCCCTGGTCTTCGGCGCGGGGACCGTGCAGTGGTCGTGGGGTCTGACGAACCTGCCGACGTACAACCCGGAGGACCAGGTCGTCACCGAGGACGTCCGCATGCAGCAGGCGACGGTGAACCTCTTCGCGGACATGGGCGTCCAGCCGCTGACGCGGCAGAGCAATCTCGTCGCCGCGACCAAGTCCACCGACACCACCGGCCCCACGATCACCGTGTCCAGCCCCGCCTCAGGGGTCACCGTGCCCGCGCTGAAGCCGGTCACCGTCAAGGGCACCGCCACCGACTCCGGTGGTGTGGTCGCCCGCGTGGAGGTGTCCACGGACGGCGGCACGACCTGGCAAGCCGCGACCGGGCTCGGCTCCTGGAGTTACAGCTGGACCCCGACGACCCCGGGCTCGGCCTCCATCAAGGTCCGCGCGGTCGACGACAGCGTCAACATCGGTGCCGTCACCACGATCCCGATCACGGTCGGGCCGCAGGCCTGCCCGTGCACCGTCTGGCCGGCCACGGCCGTGCCCGGCACCGTCAACGCGGGCGACGGCGGCTCGGTCGAGCTCGGCGTCAAGTTCCGTACCACGGTGGCCGGTTCGATCACCGGCGTCCGCTTCTACAAGTCGCCCTACAACACCGGCACCCACACGGGCAACCTGTGGACGAAGGACGGCAAACTGCTCGCCACGGGCACCTTCACGGGCGAGTCGGCGTCCGGCTGGCAGCAGCTGAACTTCGCCACCCCGGTCACCGTGAAGGCCAACACCACCTATGTCGCCTCGTACTTCGCGCCCAACGGCGGCTACTCCTACGACACGACCTTCGCGGGCAGCGACGCCGGTCTCGCGCCGCTGACGGCACTGAAGTCCGGCACCGACGGCGGCAACGGCGTCTACCGCTACACCTCGACGAGCGCCTTCCCGACCTCGGCGGCCTCCGGCAGCAACTACTGGGTCGACGTGGTCCTGGACACCTCGACGGCCAGCACCACCCCGCCCACCGTCACCTCCACCTCCCCGACCTCCGGGGCGACCGACACCGCGATCACCGCGTCGGTGTCGGCCGTGTTCAGCGCGTCCGTCGACTCCGACAACCTGACGTTCACGCTGAAGGACCCGGACGGCAACACCGTGCCGGGAGCGGTGACACTGCCCGCGGCGAACAAGGCGACGTTCACCCCGTCGACCGAGCTGTCGCTGCACACCAAGTACACGGCCACGGTCCAGGCCTCCGACGTGTGGGGCAACGCCATGGCGGACCCGGTGACCTGGTCCTTCACCACCAGCGCCACCCCGCCCGCGGTCACCTGCCCCTGCACGCTGTGGAGTTCCTCCGCGGTGCCGGCCACCACCGACATGACCGCCGACCCCAACTCCGTGGAGCTGGGCACCCGGTTCACGTCCTCGGCGGCCGGCTGGATCACCGGCGTCACCTTCTACAAGGGCACCGGCAACACCGGCACCCACACCGGCAGCCTGTGGACCGACTCCGGGACGCTGCTGGCCAGCGGCACCTTCACCAACGAGACGGCGACCGGCTGGCAGACGCTGACCTTCGCCACCCCGGTGGCGGTCACCGCTGACACGGCGTACGTCGTCTCCTACCACGCACCCAACGGCCACTACGCGGTCGACGGCGGCTACTTCGCCTCGGCCCATCAGTCCTATCCGCTGACCGGCACCGCCGACACCACGGCCCACCACAACGGGCTCTACAAGTACGGCGCGGACTCGGCCTTCCCGACCGGCTCCTACGGCTCGGCGAACTACTGGGTCGGCCCGGTCTTCACCGCCACCGACCCCAGCGGGTCCCTGGCGGCGGAGACGGCCTCGGAGGCGGGCGCGTCCACGGTGACCTACACCGCCGACGCGAAGCACCCCCTCGTCATGACCGTCTCCGACAAGCTCAAGGTGACGGACGTCGACGCGGACCTCACCATCGTCAAGGGCACCAAGGCCGCCAAGAAGCTGCATGTCACGGCGGTCGTCTCCTACAACCGTGCCACGCACAAGGTGTCCGTCCATCTGACCGGTCCTTTGCCGGACGGAACGAGGTTCAAGGTCAGGGTCATTGCTGAGGACAAGCACCACACGAAGGTGAAGTCCCACAGTTGGACCCTGACCAGCAAGACCGTCCGCAAGAAGAAGAACTGACCGACGAGAACCCACCGGTGGTGGTCTCCCGCGCCCGACGGGGAGGCCGCCACCGGGGATTGGCTACCCCCACCGATGAGCAGCGTGAGTGTTGTCATCCCGTGCTTCAAGTACGGCCATTTCCTCGCCGACTGCGTGAGCAGCGTCCTGGACGAGAACCCCGGCGTCGACCTCCGGGTGCTCATCATCGACGACGCCTCGCCGGACGACTCGGCGGAGGCCGCCCGCAGGCTGGCCGCCTCCGACCCGCGGATCGAGGTGCACGTCCACGAGACGAACAAGGGCCACATCGCCACGTACAACGAGGGCCTGCTGGAGTGGGCCGACAGCGACTACGTGGCCCTGCTCTCCGCCGACGACCGGCTCGTCCCGGGCGCCCTGGCCCGGGCCGCCGCGCTCCTGGACGCCCACCCCGAGGCCGGCTTCGCCTACGGGCGCCCGCTGCGCTTCCAGCACGGCGGCCCGCTGCCCAAGGCCCGTACCCAGAGCACGGGTTCGGTCGTCTATCCCGGCCAGTGGTGGCTGGAGCGGCGCTTCAGGGAGGGCACCGGCTGCATCACCTCGCCCGAGGTTGTCGTCCGCACCGACCTCCAGCGCAAGGTCGGCGGCTACGACCCGGCCCTTCCGCACGCCGGCGACATCGAGATGTGGATGCGGCTCGCCGCCCACGCCGACGTCGGCTACATCCGCGGCGCCGACCAGGCCTTCTACCGCGTCCACGGCAACAACATGTCGACGACCGACTTCGGCGGCCAGCTCGACGACCTGCGCCAGCGCCTGATCGCCTACGACTCGGTGCTCGCCAAGTGCGGCGACCGGCTCCCGCACGCCGACCGACTCGCCGACCAGGTCCACACCCGCCTCGCCCGCTACGCGCTGCGCCGCGCCTACCGCGCCTACGACCGGGGCCGCACCGGTGTCGTACCGGTCGACGAGTGCGTGTCGTTCGCCGCGGAGTGCCTGCCGGGCTACCAGGCGCTGCCCGAGTACCGCGCCCTGCGGCTGCGCAGAAGGATCGGGCCGAAGGCGATGCCGTACCTCCAGCCGCTGGTGTGGTCGGCCGTGGCCGAACGCGGGCGGGAGTGGCTGTGGTGGGAGTCCTGGAAGCGCCGCGGAATCTGATGCCCGTGAACCACTCAGCCCGCCACCGCAAGCTCCTCGACGGGCCGCTGCGGCTCCGGGGAGCCGTCCTTCCGGCTCCTGCGGCGCAGCGCGTACTGGTCGAACCACAGCGTGGCCAGCATGCCGCCGATGCCCCCGAGCAGCGCCGTACCCGCCAGGGCGCGGGTCCGTGTGCCCTGCACCGGGGCCGCGCTGGGCGCCACCAGGACGGACGCGTTGATCCGCGACCCGGCCGCGATGCCCTCGGCGTCCTGCAACTCGGTGACATGCCGGGAGTAGACGTCGATGACCCGGCTGACCGCGGTGTTCGCCGCCTCGGCGCTCGCGCCCTTCACCTGCACCTGGAGCGAGGGGATGAGATAGCGGGGCGTGGCGCTGGTGCCGCTGTTGCGCGGGATCAGCTGGTACGACCCGTGGACACCGGCGGCCTGAAGCTCCCTGCGCCCGGCGGGCGACTCCAGCTGCTGGACGACGCCGTACGACAGGGTGGCGAGCGGCGGTTGGAGGTTCGTCAGCTGGTTCGGCTGGTTCCCCGTGACCGGCGGCTTGAGGACGACCACCGCCGAACTGAGGAACTGCGGGGCGGGATGCAGCACTTGGTACGCTCCGGCGGCCGTCAGCACGAGCGCGAACACCAGCACGTACCAGCGGCGCAGCAGCGCTTCGGCGACCTCACGAGGCGACACAGCGGGGATTCCTTCCGTCGCCAGCGATACTCGCATCAACCGGGGCAAGTCGCCACCGAATCACATGGGTTGCCGCGGAGGGAGGGATCATGAGCCTCGGTGACATCCTGGCGATCATGCGCAGGCGCTGGTACTGCATGGTGCCACTGACCCTGCTCAGCATCCTCGCCGGCGGCTACCTCTTCCGAACCGTCCCGGTGTCCTACGAGTCGCAGAGCTCCGTCACCCTGCTCGACTCCTCGGCGATCGCCGAACTGGCACCCACCTTCGGCAACCCCCTGTCGAACGCCGGAGGTTCACTGGTCGTCACCGCCGACGTGCTGATCAGGACGTTGCAGTCGAGCGACTCGGCCAAGGAACTGCACTCCCGCGGCGTCACGGACCGCTACACCGTCGGCTTCGCCCCCAACGCCGACAGCCCGCTGCTCACCCTGAGCGTCACCGGCACCGACCGGGCCAAGGTGCTCCGTGAGACCACCACCCTCACCAAGTTCACCGGCGAGCAGCTGAAGGCCCTGCAGGCCGCCTCCAAGGTGCCGTCGGTGTACGCGGTGCAGACCGCGCCGGTCGTGCTGCCCCAGACGCCGGTCTCGCAGCCCAAGAGCCGCTACCAGAACATCGCGGCGGTCGTCATCGTCGGCATGGTCGCGGCGTTCCTGCTGTCCATCCTGGCCGAGGGCGTCGCGGTGGTACGCCGCCGAGGCCGCGCCCAGCCTGGATACGTCCCCCGGCGCCACCGGGCCAGTCCCCCCGAGCGCCCCAAGGGCCTGCTGGCCCGGCGCCTGGACGCCACGACGATCCTCACCGGCTATCTGGCCCTGGCCTTCTTCGTCCCCTCGAACCTCACCCTGCCCGCGCTGGGCGGCGTCGGTACGCCGGCCAACGTCTTCGCCCTCCTCGGCCTCCTCTGGTACCTCGCGACCTGGCTCGGCGGCCGCATCCTGCCCGCCCGGGGCACGAGGCTGGTGCGTGTGGTGATGTGCCTGCTCGCCGCGGCCGTACTCCTCTCCTACCTCGCGAACGCGACCCGGGAGAGCACCCACGAGGAGGTCCTCGGCGCCGACCGCGGACTCATCGGACTCGGGGTCTGGGTGGCGCTGGTGGTGCTGGCCTCGGCAGGCATCCAGGAACGCAGCCGCCTGGAGACCCTGATGCGCCGCCTCGTCGTCATGGGCACGGTCGTCGCGCTGATCGGCTACTACGACTTCTTCGCCGCCACCAACATCGCCGACTCCATCCACATCCCCGGCCTCCAGTCCAGCACCGCCGGGATCAGTGCGATGGACCGCGGCTCCTTCACCCGGCCCCGCTCCACCACCGCCCACCCCCTGGAGTTCGGCGGCATGCTGGCCATCCTGGTCCCCTTCGCCGTGCACCAGGCCTTCGATCCGGTACGACGACACGTGCGCGCGTGGCGCCGCTGGGCGCCGGTGGCCATCATGGCGGGCGCCCTTCCGCTGACGGTGTCGCGGACGTCCATCATCGGTGCCTTCATCGTCATCCTGGTGATGGTGCCCCGCTGGAAGCCGCAGCGTCGCTGGGCCGCGATCGGGCTGATCCTGGGCTCGGTGGCCGGCTTCAAGGTGATCATCCCGGGCCTCATCGGAACGATCACCAACCTGTTCGCCAGCTTCCTGTCCAACTCCGACAGCAGCACGCAGGCCCGCACGGTGAAGTACAGCGCGATCGTGCCGTACTTCGACGAACACCCTTGGTTCGGCAGGGGCTTCGGCACCTTCACCCCGGACCTCTACTTCTTCACGGACAACCAGTACATGCTCACCCTCGCCGAGATGGGCATCCTGGGCCTGATCGCTCTGTTCGCCCTCTTCATCACCGGGATGCACACCGGCGGCGCCATCCGCCGCCTCGCCCGCACCGAGTCCGACCGCGAACTCGGCCAGGCCTTCCTCGCCTCGGCCCTGGTCGCCCTGGTCATCAGCGCCACCTTCGACGCGCTGAGCTTCCCGATGTACGCGGGGATGTTCTTCCTGGTCCTGGGGGCGGGCGGCAGCTATCTGGGCTTCGTGCGCCGCGAGGCGAAGGCGGTCCTCGAAGTGCCCGTCCCGCGTACGCCGACCGAAACCAAGCTCCCCCAACTCGTGGAGTCCCGATGAGCACCGTCGCCGTCATCGTCGTCACCTGGAACAGCGCCGCGGTGCTCCCCGGGTTCCTCGCCGCACTGCCCGACGGCATGGCGGGGCTCGACTGGCGGCTGGTGGTCGCCGACAACGACTCGGCCGACGACACGGTGGAGGTGCTCCGGACCCTCGCCCCCGAGGCGACGGTGGTCCAGACGGGCCGCAACGCCGGGTACGCGGCCGGGATCAACGCGGCGCTGGACGCGGCGGGGGAGTACGGGGTCGCCCTCATCTGCAACCCCGACGTCCGGATGCGGCAGGGCTGCGCCAAACGCCTGGTGGACAGTCTCGGGGGCGGTGTCGGGATCGCCGTACCTCTGCTGTACGAGGAAGGCAGGGACACGCCTCATCGCTCCCTGCGCCGCGAGTCGACCGTGCTCCGGGCACTCGGCGAGGCGGTCATCGGCAACACCCGCGCGGGCCGCTTCCCGGCCCTGAGCGAGCTGGTCACGGACCCGGCCGCGTACGAGCGTCCCACGCGCGCGGATTGGGCGACGGGCGCGCTGATGGCCATCTCCGGGGAGTGCATGGCCGCGTGCGGCAAGTGGGACGAGTCCTTCTTCCTCTACTCGGAGGAGACGGAATTCTGCCTCCGGGCAAGGGGCTTGGGGTACGTGACCCAGCTGGAACCCAGCGCAGAGGCGGTACACCTGGGAGGCGACTCCCAGGTATCACCTCGCCTCTGGACACTGCTCACCCTGAACCGGGTCCGCCTGTACGGTCGTAGACACGGCCGCGTGTCGACGACAGCCTTCCGTACGGCGGTCCTCCTCAGGGAAACTTCCCGCGCGGTACTGGGCCGTCCCGCGAGCAGAGCGGCGGCCGCAGCCTTGGTCCGGCGGGGTGCACTGCACAAGACACCAGGACCGTGACGCCGGTAAGGGGCGCGGGGAACTGCGCGACCAGCCCCCACCCACCCGCAGACGACTACGGCCGACGTCGGCACACCATCGCAACGAAGTCATGCCCCACCTCAGGAAGCGCAGCGTCCTCCGCAGCAAAACACCGCTCCAGCAACTCCAACGTCTCCGGCGCCCCATCCCGGAAGTTGTGGGCGATCCCGGAGAACGCGATGTGCAACACCGTCCCCCCGTACGGCCGTTCCTCCACGACCTCGAACTCCCGCCGCAACCCCGGCAGCAACGCCGCCGCGTCCACCGCCTCCGACGGATCGTCCAGCACCATCGACATCCGACTGGGCCGCACGACCCGCCGCTTGATCCGCCCGTCCGCCAACCGCCGCCGCTCCTCGGGAAGGCGCGCGAGAAGCGCGTTCGCCGCGTCGAGCTGCGCGTCGGTCCACTGGAAGCGCGTCGGTCCCACGAACTCGTCGATCACGAACAGCCCGTCCGGCTCGATGAGCTGAGCAAGACGGGGCAGCGTCTCGTCGAGGTTGTCGAAGTGGTGCAGGGACTGCAACCCGAGCAGCACGTCGAAGCGTTCGCCGTCCGCGGTCATCTGATTGACGTCGGTGACCCGGAAGCGCAGGACGTCGGCCAGCCCCTCCTCCGCGGCGGTCCGGGTCGCGAACCCGATCCGTTCCGGCGCCACGTCCACCCCCTCCAGCAGGGAGAACGCGCCGGTCTTCGCCCACAGCAGCTCGTTGCCGCCGGTCCCGCAGCCCAGCGACAGCCCCCGCAGATCGGTGCGCGGCGCGAAGTGCTTGGCGGCGACGTACTGCGGGAAGGGCACCTCCGCGTCCCCGGTCATCAGCAGGTTCCACCGCTTGATCACCGAGGGGATCGCCCACCACTCGGTCAGTGACGGGTCGACCTGGGACCAGTGCTGGACGACCCGGGCTCCGCCCCGTACCCGCAATTTGGCCAGTACGGGGTTGAGTTCGAGTTTGCGCACCTTGCGCAGGAGCCGGTCCGCGTCATGTCTGTTGACCAGGTTGTTCAGCATGCGGTCTCCGTTCTCACGGCGATGAGCGACTTGGGGGCGCCGAGCACCCGCTCGCTGAGCAGCACCGACCGGGGGAACAGGTAGCGCATCTCGGTGCGGGTCAGCAGCTCGATGTTGATCACGGCGTTCATGGCCGACTCGGGGCTGTCGGGGCGGCTGTGGACCAGCGGCCAGCGCCGGACGAGGCGGGCCCGGGCGGCCAGCGGCAGGAACTGGAAGCCGGGTGCCACGAAGTGCGGCTCGACGGGGAAGTAGCGGTACGGCGTCTGGATCCAGTGCAGCGGGGCGAGTTGCTCGACCGCGGCGACGAACTTCTGCCGCTGGCTGTGGCCGCCGACGTGCTCGATGGTCGAGTTGGAGAACACCAGGTCGTAGCCGCCCTGGGCGCTCAGCTCGGCGGCGACCTCCGGGTCGGTGACGTCGGCGTTCTCCGCGGTGATCCAGCCGGGCAGGTCGGCGGGATGTGCCTCCAGGTTGATCAGGTGGACGTGCTTGGCCCGCACCGGCGCCCGCAGCCACATCTCGGCCGTGCCGCCGAGATCCACGACCCGCATGCCCTCGATGCCGGGGAAGCAGCGCCGGAACCGCTCCCAGCGGGCGACACGCATCCGTTCGCCCAGCGAGCCGGGTGCGTCGACGAACTTGTTTCTGAGGGCGCGGGATCGGGGCATCGGGGCAACCACCTGAGGTCGGAGCGGAACGGTAGGAGGAGTGGAGGGCACGGGCCGTCACCAGTCCGTGTAGAAGCTGGCGGGGTTCACGAGGTACCGCACGGTCGGGTGCGGCACATGGCGCACCCGGTGTCGTCGGGCGTACCGGTGGATGAGCTCCCAGTCCTCCCGGGGCAGCACCTCCGGGGTGCGGCGCAGGCGGCTGAAGTGCAGGGAGCGGGTGCGGCGGGCGACGAAGGCGTTGGTGTCGAGGAAGGATTCGCGGGCGGCGCGGTGTCGGTCGTACGGGACCGACAGGATGTCCTTCTCGCTGCCGTCCGGCAGGACGCGGCGCAGTGCCGTGTAGACGCCGGCGGGCGCGTCGGCGGACTCCAGGGCCGCCAACGCGCGTTCCAGATGGTCGGGTTCCCACAGGTTGTCGTCGTCGAGGAAGGCGACGTACCGCGAACGCGTGAGCCGGATGCCGACGTTGCGCACGACGCCGGCCACGCCCGTGTTGCGGGACAGGGAGACGGCGAACAGCCGTGGGTCGTCCGGGAGTTCGGGGAGTCCGGCGCCGTCGTCGACCACGATCACGACGTGGTCGCGCACGGTCTGGTCCAGGGCGGAGCGGACGGCGGCGCGCAGGGCGTCGGGGCGCCGGTGGGTGGCGATCACGGTGGCGACCAGCGCGGAGGGCGGTGACGGCAGGTCGGCCGACAGCCGCCGCACCTCGGCGTCCTCGATCCGGCGCAGCCGCACCGCGGAAGGCGCCAGCAGGACCTTGTTCCTGGCCTCGAAGAGCACCAGCCAGCCGAACACCGCCTTGAGCAGCGTCCACGGCATCCGCGCGACGCGCCTCACGAGGCGGGCTCCGGGGTGACCAGACGGCCGTCGGACAGCCGGTTGTTGCGCCACACGTTCCCCGCACCCTTCTCGTTCCAGTGCGCGACGACGCCGTAGCCGCCCGAGGCGGGATGGAACTCCGTCGAGAAGATGTTGTCGGTGACCTTGATCCCCGTGGCGCCCGTGGAACCGCCGTAGAGGGCGTACGCGCCGCCGGCGATCCAGTTGTCGTCGACGGTGACGTTGCGGACCACGCCGACGTCCGCGAACAGGCCGATGCTGCCCGAGGCGCCCTGCTTGAGGCTGGTCTCGTTCAGCAGCGTGTTGTGGCGGATGGTGAGGTGCCCGGTGTTGCCGCCGCCGCTGATCACCGCGTTGGTGTGCTGCCACTCGCCGCCGAGGTTCACGAACGGCTCGATGTCGTGGACGTAGTTGTCATGGATGTTGCCCTGCCCCATGGACAGGGCGTCCCCGAACACCGATATGTTGCACCAGCCGACCTCGATGGAGCTGCCGCCCATGTTCGACACCGCGTAGTCCACACCCCCGTTGTCCGGGCCGGTGCCGGGTACGGCGGTGATGGTGGAGTGCAGGACCCGCAGCCCGCTGAAGCCCGGGCGCAGGTTGATGCCCCACCAGCTGTCCGAGGTGATCTTGGTGTCGATGATGGTGACGTTGTTCGCGTAGATGTCGAGGGAGCCGGTGATGTCCTGGCCCCGGATGACCGTGCCGTCGGTGCGGATGGTCTTGTAGCCGGTCTTCTTGGGGGTCAGGCGGGTGCGGGGGCCGGTGGTGCGGGCGTCGGGGAAGCCGCAGGCGCCGGGGGAGGCGCAGCCGGTCCGCGCCGCGGGCGTGCCGGTCCCGGAGCCTGTCTCCGAGGGTGTCGCGGAGGTGGAGGCGGAAGCGGAGGACGGCGGCGACGAGGCGGCCGGGGTTCCCGTCGCCTCGCCGATCTCGGCCGAGGGCGTGGCGCTCGACGCCGTGGGGGAGGCGCTCGTACGGCAGGACGGACTGTCTTTCGGGCAGCCCGCCGACGTGGGCTCGTCCGATCCCGAGCAGGCCGCGCTCGCGACCGTCAGTAAGGCCGCGAGCAGCAGCCCCTGGAGTGAGCGTCGGCTGGTGGGCCGTGACATCCGGGTCACCTCAAGTCCTGTTGGGGAGACCGGACCGGTGCGGTCGCCCGGTGCCGGCCGCGGTGGGGCCGGTCGCCGGGGTCGACGCCGCGCAGGAAGCCGCGGCTGGGCAGGACGCACACCGTGTAGCCGGCCAGGGCGATCGTGCCGATGGCGAGAAGGGCGAGCCGGCCGTCCCCGAGCCGGGGCTCCAGGCCGAGGATGACCGCCGCCATGACGGCCCCGCCGAGGAAGGGCCACGCGCAGGCCCGGGCGATCAGGGCGACGCCGATGCCGCCCCGGCCGAGGGCGATCAGGAACACGGGCGCCACCAGGCCGCCGGCGACCAGGACATGGCCCTGGGCGACCCCGGCGGTGCCGTTCAGACGGGCGGCGACGAGCAGTACGGGGATGAGGGCGACCAGCCACAGGCCCTGCACCAGGAAGAGCGAGCGGCGCTGGCCGACCGCGACGAGACAGTCGTAGGCGAGTTCGCTGCCGATGCGGATCAGGCCGAGGGCCATCAGCCACGGCAGGGCCGCGGCGGCGGGCGCCCACTGGTCGCCGTAGATCAGCCGGATGACGGGTTCCGCGAGGCCGGCCAGCAGGACGCACAGCGGGACGGTGCCGGTCATCAGGACGCCGAGGGCGCGGCTGAAGCCCTGGGCGAGGGCCTGTGGTGAGTCGGCGAGGCGGGAGAAGCCGGCGAAGGAGACCCGGCGGGCGGCCTCGGAGATGATCCGCACGGGCCAGCCGGAGATGTTGAAGGCGAGCACGTAGAAACCCAGCGAGATGTTGCCCAGTGTCGCGCCGACCACCATGGTGTCGACGTTGACGACCGCGAGCGCCAGCATGCTCGCCCCGGCGAGCGGCAGCCCGAACCGCAGGAGCGCCCGGGCCTGTTCGGGGTTCCAGCCGTACTTCAGGGTGCCCGGCGCGGCCAGCGCGCAGCCGATGAGCGTCACCACGTTCCCGGCGACGGCCCCCACGGCGAAGCTCATCGCGCCCCAGTCCGCGAAGGCCAGGGCCAGGGTCACGCCGGTGGCGACGACGAAGTTGAGGCCGTCGATGATCATCCGCTTGCCCTGGGCGAACTCACGGGTGAGGAAGCCGCCCGGCACCTGGGCCACGCCGTCGATGAGCACGCACAGGCACATCACCCGCAGCACGCCCGTCGCGTCCGGCGAGTCCAGCAGACCGGCCACCGTGGGTGCGGACGCGAACAGGGCCACGTACAGCAGACCGCTGGAGAGGGTGCTCAGGGTCAGCACGGTCGGCGCGAACCGGCGCGCGTCGCCCTCCCAGCGCACGATGGCCAGGCCCACGCCCAGTTCGTTCGCGGACAGCAGGACCAGCAGCACAGTCTGGGCGATGCCGTACACGCCCCACTCGGCGGGGCCGAGGGCGAAGCGGGCCAGGACGATACCGGTCGCGAAGTTGCCCAGCCGCAGGACGACGGTGTTGATCAGGCTCCAGCGGGCCGCCGAACGGACCTTGCGGCCGAGGGAGGGAGCTGGGGGAGCCGGCGCGTCGCTCGTCTCACCGGTCGCGCTGTCCGGTGCGCGGGCGATGTCCATGGGTCGACTCCTCGTCGCGCGGCTCTGCGGCGGATGCACCGGCCATCACGGGCCGTGGTTCTTCGGGCTGGGCGGCGGTCCGCTCGTTCCCGGTGGACTGCGACCAGCTCGGCGGCCTGCGGATGGCGAGCGTCTCCTCCACGACCGGCACGTCGATCGCGGACTCCGGCTCTTCTTCCGCCGGTGCGTCGGGCTGCCGCGGCCGCCTGCGCGCCTCCACGTAGAAGACGGCGACCAGGCTGAGCACCAGCCCCGCGCCGCCCGCCATGATCATGTACTCGAGCCGGGTCTTGGTCTGCGCCACCGGGGTCTGCGGGGCCACGATCGTCGTCATGCGGATCATGGCCTTCGAGGCGACCGACTGGTCCTGCTGGAACTCCTCCAGCCGCTCCTTGGCGTAGGCCGTGAGGATCTTGTCCGAGGACAGGACGGACGCCTTGTCGGTGCCGGTGACGGTCAGCCAGAGCAGCGGCCCCTGCGCGTTGTCGGCGAGCTTCGCCTCGAACGTCCCCTTCGCGCCACGGGACTTGAGCTCCCGGAGCGAGTCGTCGGAGTTGAGGTTGCGCGCCAGACTGTCGGCCATGCCGGTGAGCGAGGTCTGGGTGCTGAGGAAGGGGTTGCCGTCGTAAGCCAGCGTCGCCTTCTGCGAGTTCAGCAGCACCACCGTGCTCTGCGACTGGTAGGTCACGTGAACCACCCGGGTCACACCGAAGACCAGGCCTGCGGTCAGCAACAGCCCCGGCAGCAGGACGTACCAACGCCTGCGCATGACACGGAAGATCTCCGCGAGATCCATGGTCCCCCCTAGTGACCAGATGTTCGACGAGCATATGTTGCAAGCGGATCATATGGGGAGCGTTCGGTCCGTGGGTCTCGGTTGATCGGTGGGTCTCGGCCGGGTGCTCGAGGAGCCTCCCTTCACCAGCACCTCGGCGATGCGTTCGCTGGCCCTGCCGTCCCAGAGTTCGGGCCGGCGCGGTGCGGGCGGGGCGTCCAGGACGCCGTTCACGGTGGCCACGATCCGCGCGGGATCGCGCCCGGCCAGCACATTGGTGCCCTGCTCGACGGTGATGGGCCGCTCGGTGTTGTCCCGCAGCGTCACACACGGCACCCCGAGTGCGGTGGTCTCCTCCTGCACACCGCCCGAGTCCGTGAGTACGACACGGGCCGCGTCCTGCAACGCGATGAAGTCCAAGTACCCGGCAGGCGGTACGAGTTGGATGCCACCGGGAACACCGAGCTCGGCCAGCTTGCCGGCCGCGCGGGGATGCACGGGCAGCACCAGCGGGCAGCGGCCGGCGATCTCGCCGAGAGCCTTGAGGAGCCCCGCGAGCACTTCGGGGTCGTCCACGTTGGCCGGGCGGTGCAGGGTCACCAGGCCGAACTCGCCCCGGGTCAGGCCGAATCGGTCCAGGACGTCGGAGGCGCGGGCCCGCTCCAGGTTGGCCAGCAGCGTGTCGATCATGACGTTGCCGACGAGATGGATCTGGTCCTCCCGGTACCCCTCCGCCCGCAGGTTGTCTACGGCGTCGGGGGAGGGGGCCAGCAGATAGTCGCTGACCCGGTCGGTGGCGACCCGGTTGACCTCCTCCGGCATGCTCCAGTCCCGGCTGCGCAGCCCGGACTCGACATGCGCGAGCAGCGGTCCCGCCTTGGCGGTGACCAGGGCGCAGGCGAGCGTGGAGTTGATGTCGCCGACCACGACGACGATGTCCGGGGAGACCTCCTCCAGCAGCGGCTCGAACGCGGTCATCACGCGTCCGGTCTGCTCGGCGTGGCTGCCGGAGCCGACGCCGAGGAAGCGGTCGGGCGGCCGGATGCCGAGGTCGGCGAAGAACACGTCGTTCATGGCCGGGTCGTAGTGCTGGCCGGTGTGGACGAGGAGCACCTCGGCGCCGCGGCGCTCCAGGGCGTCCATCACCGGTTTGATCTTCATGTAGTTGGGGCGGGCCCCGGCGACGCAGACGATCCGCGGCATGGTTCAGAGCACCTCGATCGTGGGTCCGGGGGTCAGGCGGCGACGGCAGTCGAGGACGAACGGGGCCTGTTCGGCGACGAGTTCGTAGTCGAAGCCGTCGTGGTCGGTGAGCAGGACCACCACGTCGGCGGCGGCCAGCTCCTCCGCGTCCGGTTCGACCCGGACCAGCCGGGCGTCCACCGGGAGGCTCTCGACGACATGCGGGTCGGCGGCTCGGACCTGGGCCCCCATGTCGAGGAGGAGTTGGGAGATGCGCAGGGCGGGCGACTCGCGGGCGTCACCGGTGTTCTTCTTGTAGGCCAGACCGAGCAGCAGGATGCGCGAGCCGTTGACGGATCTTCGTCTGGCGTTGAACAGGTCGGTGATGCGCCGGGTCACGTACTCCGGCATGTGGCTGTTGATGTCGTTGGCCAGCTCCACGAACCGGAAGCTCTGGCCGAGTTCGCGCTGCACCCGCCAGGACAGATAGGACGGGTCGATGGGCAGGCAGTGCCCGCCGACTCCCGGTCCCGGCGTGAACTTCATGAAGCCGAACGGCTTGCTGGACGCGGCCTCGATGGCCTGCCACACGTCGATGTCCAGATGGTGCGCGAACATCGCGATCTCGTTGACCAGCGCGATGTTCACATGCCGGAAGGTGTTCTCAAGGAGCTTGGCGAGCTCGGCCTCCTTCGGCGAGCTCACCGGCACGGTGGTGTCGACGAGTTGGGCGTAGAAGCCCTCGACCGCCTTCAGGGAGGCCTCGTTCACGCCGGAGACGACCTTCGGCGTCTCCTTGAAGCCCCACACCGTGTTGCCCGGGTCGATCCGCTCCGGGCTGTACCCCAGATGGAAGTCGGTGCCCGCGGCGAGGCCCGAACCCTCCTCCAGGAGCGGCGCGAACAGCTCCTGGGTGGTGCCGGGATAGGTGGTCGACTCCAGGATCACCGTGGCGCCGGGGCGCAGATAGCGGCCGAGGGTGACCGCCGACTCCTTGATGTACCGCAGGTCGGGGGTGCCCTCGTGCAGCGGGGTCGGCACCGTCACGACGGCGACGTCGAAACCGCCGCAGTCGCGGGCCGACTCGCTCGCGCGGTAGGTGCCGTTGTCCAGCGCCGCGCGGATGCGCTCGGAGGAGACGTCCTCCACGAAGGACTCACCGGCGGCAAGGCTCTTGATCCGGCGCGCGTCGACGTCGTACCCGATCACCTCGTGTCCGACCTCGGCGGCCCGGATGGCCAGCGGCAGTCCGACGTATCCCTGTCCCACCACGACGACACGCATCAGTGACTCCTGTTCGCGGGAGCGGTCGACGGGGTGAGCCGGAAACGCTCGCGCGCCGTCATGAGAAGGAAGGCAGCATTGGTGGTGAGGTAGCGCCGGCCCAGACGACGCGGCTCTTGCAGCACGCGGTAGAGCCATTCCAGGCCCCAGCGCTGCCAGGCGGCCGGGGCCCGCTTGGTGATCCCGGCCAGGATGTCGAAGGAGCCGCCGACGCCGTGCACCACACGGGCGCCGGTGCGTTCGCCGTACGCGGCGGTGAAGATCTCCTTCTTCGGCGAGGTCATGCCAAGGAAGAGCATCTGGGCGCCGCTCTCGGCGATCGCATCGGCGATCGCCGCCTGCTCGGAGTCGTCGAAGTAGCCGTTGCGCCGGCCGGCCACCTTCAGGCCGGGGAAACGTGCGGCCACCCGGCGCACCATCTCCTCCAGCACCTCCTCCTTGGCGCCGAGGAAGTACACCGACATGCCCGCCGTCTCCGCCTCGGCCAGCAGCCGCAGGAACAGGTCGATCCCCGCCACCCGCTCCGGCAGCGGGGCCTTCAGCACCCGCCCGGCCCAGACCACGGCCTGTCCGTCGGCGAGGACCAGATCGCAGCCGGACACCGCCGTGGCGAGCCGCTCGTCCCGCCGCATGTTGACCAGCTTCGCGGCGTTGACCACGCCGATCTCCAACTGCCTGCCGTCCCGCACCGCTTCGAGGCAGCGCTCGACGGTCTGGTCCATGGTCAACGGGTCCAGCTCGACCCCGAACAGCGTCTGACGCCCGCTCATATCCGGCCCCCCTGCCAGGCGTGGAGCATCCAGCCGAACTCGTACGGCCGGCACTCGCGGTCCACCGACAGCGGCCGGTACACCCGGTCCAGGGACGCGAGCCGCAGCCCGGGAAGGGCCCGGGTGGTCAGTCCCCGGACGGCACGGACGGCCTTCTTCGGATCACCCCGGTAGACCTTGCGCCAGGTCACACCGAGCTCGTCGAGGATCAACGGCTCGCGGACGTCCGGGTGTTCGGAGAACTCGGACACCTCCGTCATCCAGCGCAGACCCTTGCGGATCGCCGCGCCGAAGTCGCTGCCGCCCGCGTCGGTGAGATCGAACAGCGCGGTCGGCGCCATCGCGTGCTGGTGGACGCTGTAGACCGGGTAGCCCTCGATGACACCGCCGGTGCGCGCGTCGTAGTGCCACCACCACTGCCCGCCGTCACCCTGCAGTGCGCAGATCCGCTGCGCACAGGCCTCGGACGCGGCGAGCGCCTCGGCGTCCCCGTCGCCGCTCGCGTGCGCGAGGGCCAGGGCCTGGAGCGGATACGTCTGGTCGGCGAAGCAGCTGACATGCGCCCGGTACCAGGGCAGCAGCCCTGGCGCGGTCGCGTGCGGGAACAGCGGACCGGTGCCGATGCGGGCCTTCAGCAGCCGGTCACGCGCGGAGGTGAAACGTCTCTCCACATCGACCGTGTCACGGGCCGCCGCGTAGGCGGAGAGCACCCAGGCCGCCTCGACGGTGTACTGCGGCTTGTCGTACGCGTCCAGCGCCTCGACCCGCGCGAGCGCGTCGGACAGCTTCGGGTGCCCGGTCTCGGCGGCGGCCCAGGCGATGAGCGCCGCGTCCCCGAGGTTGGTCACCCCGGGCAGGGACTCCACGAGCAGGCCCGTGAACTCCTGGGCGGTGCGCCCGCCGAGCGCCGCCCGCTGCCGGTCCTCGGGCAGGAATCGCACGCCGAGCGCGGTGATGGCCGCGTACCGGGTGCTGGTCCCGCGCCGGTCCAGGGCCCAGGAACCGTCCGGTGCCCGTCGCCCGGCCATGGTGAAGGCGAAGGCCTCCTTGCCGGGCAGCAGCATCGCCGGCAGGCCCAACTCCGCCACGGTGAGCAGCCGTTGGGCGAGTGCGAGCAGCGACGGTTCCTCACGACCGAGCGCGGCCAGACGTGACATGGTCATCTTTGGGACACACCAACCCCCCTGTGGGCCCTGTTGTGGACAGACTGGTGAAACGTCGGGCCAAAATCGGCCTACGACGGAAGGCAGACGTCAGGCGCCGGAGCGGCTGTCACTCCTGGACGCGGACACAGGTGTCCCCACCACCCCGTAACCCCCCCTGGGCACTACTGGCTTGTGCGGTCATTGTGCATGGTCTGCACACTTCGCACACATGTTATGCCTGTAGATGTTCGAGGATTTGGCCTTTGAGGGAAACAGTTGGGAACGGCTGGAAACAGGAGTCATGCGCGCTCGACGAGTTCGCCGTCCTTCTCGTCGTACAGCGAGCCCGTCTCCGGGCACTCCCACGTGCCCGGTTCGCGCTCCGCCAGGCGTACGCCGGCCCGCCCGACCCAGCCGATCCGGCGCGCCGGCACACCCGCCACGAGTGCGAAGTCGGGGACGTCCTTGGTCACCACGGCCCCCGCCGCGACCAACGCCCAACGACCGATGTGGACCGGTGCGACACAGACCGAACGCGCCCCGATGGACGCCCCTTCGGCCACGGTGACTGCCACGGCCTCCCAGTCACCGCCGCGCTTCAGCTTCCCCTCGGTGTCCACGGAACGGGGGAAGTAGTCGTTGGTGAACACGGCCGCCGGGCCGACGAACACCCCGTCCGCGAGCACCGCCGGTTCGTACACCAACGCGTAGTTCTGCAGCTTGACGTTGTCGCCGATCCGTACGCCCGGGCCGACGTACGCGCCCCGGCCCACGATGCATCCGCCGCCCAGCCGGGCGTCCTCCCGGATCTGGGCCAGGTCCCAGACCGTCGTCCCGTCGCCGATCGTGGCCGTCTCGTCGACCTGGGCGGTGGGCTGGATTCTGACGTTCATCGGGCGGAACCCTTCTTCAAGTCGCACGGAGCGCTCATCATCGATCACCGATCGCGCTCTGGCTACGGGTTGAAGGGTTCCGTCGCGTCACGACGGCAGATCCGGCCATTTCCCGCCAGCGGCGGAGTTCAGCCCTCCGCCGACCGGACGACGTCCGCGAGAGTCGTGGCGGGCCGGCCGGTGAGGCGGGGCACGGCGTCGCCGACCCCGTCGAGTTCACCGGCCGCGATCGCCGTGTACGTCGACACCCAGGCGTCGAGCTGCCAGGGCGGGGCGCCGTAGGAGGCGCGGGAGGCGTACGCCTCCTCGACCGTCTCGGGGTGATAGGTGACCGCGCGGCCCCGGACCTCGGTGAGGATCGCCGCGGCCTCCGCCAGCGACAGGGACTCCGGACCCGTGAGGTCGTACACGGCACCGGCGTGGTCGTCCGGCCGGGCCAGGATCGCCGCGGCGGCCTCCGCGATGTCGTCCTGGGAGACGAACGCCGCCCGCCCGTCACCGGCCGGGCCCCGGATGACGCCGTCCTCGCCGACCAGGGCCGGCACGAAGTCGGCGTACATGTTGTCCCGCAGGAACGTGTACGCCAGCCCGGTCGTGCGGATGTGCTCCTCGGTGTGGAAGTGGTCGCGGGCCAGCGTGAACGTGGCGTCGGGGGCCGCGCCGAAGAAGGAGACGTAGACCAGGTGCCGTACTCCGGCCGCGACGGCGGCGTCCACGAACGCCTTGTGCTGTGCGAGCCGGTCCGCGCTCTCCGACGCCGACACCATGAACACGGTGCCGGCACCGTCGAGCCCGCGGACGACCGCGTCGTGATCGGCGTACTCGGCCCGGACCGCGGTGGCACCGGGGAGCGCGGGTGCCCGGTCCGGGCTGCGCACCAGGAGCCGCTGGGCCGTGCCCCGCTCGGCCAGGAGGCGGGCGACGCGCCCACCGAGGCGACCTGTGGCGCCGGTGACGACAACTGGCTGTTCCGGCGTGGTGGTCATGGCTGACATCACGTCCCTCGGTGAGCGCGTTCAGGAGTCCGCCCGAACCTACTCCCCGGACGGCGCGGCCAACGGGACGCCCAGGGCCACCGGTGTGCCGAAGTTCGGCGTGCCGTCCGCGTTCCAGGTGAACTTCTGCGCCCTGGTCGTCCGGTTCATGTCGCAGCCGCCGCTGGTGGAGTTGTTGGCGTGGTAGACGATCCAGTCCTCCGTTCCGTCCGGCGACTTGAAGAAGCCGTTGTGGCCGGGCCCGTACACGCCGTTGGCGTTGGACCGCTGGAACACCGGGTTCGGCGACTTCACCCAGGACGAGGAGCTGAGCGGGTCACCGCCGTTGTAGGTGAGCATGCCCAGCTTGTAGTCGGGCGTGGAGCAGTGGCTGGCCGAGTAGACGATGAACGTCTTCCCGTTGCGCTGGAGCACCTCCGCCCCCTCGTTGACCGCGCCGCCCACCGTCTCCCAGCTGTACGTCGGCGTGGACAGGACGCGCCGGGTGCCGCTCGCGGTCCACGGGTTGGACAGCGGACGGATGAACATCGGCTGCGAGCCGTTGTAGAAGGTGCCCAGCAGATACAGCTGCCCGTTGATCTGGAGGATGCTCGGGTCCAGCTCCCAGGTGTTGTCCTGCGTCGGGTCGAGCAGGTCGGCCTTGAAGCTGTAGGGGCCCATCGGGTCCAGGCCCGCGCTCTCCAGCACGTGGATGCGCTGGGTGCCGAGGTCGTACGGCTCCCGCCCGGCCGTGTAGTAGAAGTACCACCGCTTGCCGTTCGGCCCGTCCAGCAGATGGAATTCCGGCGCCCACATGGTGCCCGCCCCGTTGGGCCGGGTCAGGTTGAAGATCACCTGGTCGGTGGCGGTCGCGAGCCCGGCGAGGGTGCTCGACTTGCGCATGGTGATCGTGGAGTTCCAGGTGGTCGTGGCGAGGTAGTAGTAGCCGTCGTAGTACGTCAGCCAGGGGTCGGGGCCGTGCTGGGAGAGTGGGTTGGTGTACGTCTTCGCCGCGTCGCCGGTGAACGCGGGCAGCCGCCACACCCTGCCGTTCGTCGAACTGCACGGCAGCTGCACCAGGTTGGTGTTCGACGCCGACGAACCCCCGCTCGGCGTCGCGCACTTGCCCGAGCTGACGGCGACCAGGTTGAAGGTCCTGTCGGTGCCGCTCACCGAGACCGGCGCCAGCCGCCACTGCTGGTTGGTGCCGCCGTGGCAGGGCCACTGGATGATCGCGGCGTTGTCGGCGGTCGAGGCGCCGTACACGTCGACGCACTGGCCGGACTGGGTGGTGATCGTGTAGACGTCGGTCGTCCCGGAGACCGGCGTGAAGCCGAAGCTCTGGTTGGCGCCGGAACCGCAGGTGAAGGCGCGGAGCTGTGCCCCGGCCGTGGTCGAACCGCCGGGCAGGTCCAGGCAGTTGCCGCCGTTCTGGTTCACCCCGGTCGACGTGAACGCGACGGCGGCGGCAGCGGTCGGCGGCGCCACCAGGAAGGCGACCGCGAGCGTGAGCAGGGCGATGAGCGCGGAGAGACAGCGGGAACGGGTCACGGGCCGTACACCTTTGCTTCCAGGAGGCCGACGGAGTTCGAGCCGTTGCTGGTGAGCAGCACCCGTAGCCGGGTGGTGCTCGTCGCGGTGAACGTGACGCTGTTGTACTGGTTCTTGGTGAGCGAGTACGCGCTCGCGCCCGGGACGTCGACGTAGGAACTGCCGTTCCAGTACTGGAGTTTCCAGGCGGACGGCATGTCGATGCCCTGGTCGTCGTCGAAGAAGTAGACGTCGGCCTTGTTCAGCGTCCTGGCGGTCGGCCAGGTCAACTCCGCCCACTGCTGGCCCGTTTCCGGCCAGGTGCCCCAGCGCGGGTTGACGGTGTCGTTGGACGAGGGCGGATCGATGCCGTCGTTGATCGCGGTGACGGCCTCCCAGGGGGAGGTGTACGAGGCGGACGGCGTCGCGGACGTCGCCTGGTTGGCCGGTGGCTGCACCCCGCCCCGGTTGTAGATCTTCACCTCGGTCAGGCCCGTCTTGGCGCCGGAGGCGTTGGTGGCGAGGACCCGGACCCGCTGCGCGCTGATCGCCGGGAACTGCACCAGGTTGTAGTTGGCGCGCGGCACGGCCGGACTCTTGGTCTGGCTCGGCACGCTCACCCATGAACTGCCGTTGTAGTACTGGATGGTGTATGAGGAAGGGGCCCGGTAGGTGGTGCTCGCGGGGCGGCTGTCCTTGAAGTACAGGCGCACCTCGTTGAGTGTCCGGGCACTGCCGAGGTTCAGCTCGTACCAGTCCTGGCTGTTGGCGGAGCCGCCCGCACCCCAGAACGGTTCGTTGGTGGGATAGCCGTCGACCGCTCCGGCCGCGCTGCTGCCGGAGCCGGTGTAGGACGCGGACACGGTCGCGCCGGCGGCCAGGTCGGTCAGGTCGGCGGTCAGGTCGACGCCGGCCTTCGCGAGCATGTCGACCATGCGGGGACTGTCCTGCACGACCTGGTTGGGGGCCTTGAGGCCGGGCACCGCGATGTGGTGCGTGACCGTGCCGCTGGTGGTGACGTCACCCGTGGCCGGGTCCCAGGTCAGGGGGACCAGCGAGTTGACGGTGGCGACGCGGTTGCCGTTGACGTAGATCGAGTAGCCCTCGGGGATGCCCGGGTAGCGGACCACGCCGTCGGCCGGGTCGTCCCAGACGATCGACAGGTCGGCGCCCCGGTAGCGCAGGTTGTTGACGGTGAAGTGGTCCCAGCCGATGTTGATCGGGGAGAGCTCCACCTTGGCGTCGTTGCGCGGCCTGAGCCCCGCCACGTCCTCGATGACCGTCCAGTTGCTGCTGCCCAGGATGTTGTGGTGGATCCAGGAGCGGTAATCGATCGAGCTGCCGTTCCAGTCCGCCCAGAACTCGTTGGCGTCCGGCCACTGCGTGTTGCCGCCGATGTACTGCGCCCAGGTGTTCCAGTACAGGAGCTTCTTGTAGTCGGTCGCGCTCATCCAGGAGTTGGGGTAGTTGCGCAGCACCGAGGAGTACAGCCGGAACTGGACCGTGGAGTTGATGGTCGAGAAGTTGTTGGAGCCGGGGTTCCCGGCGTCGGCCGCCGCCTGCTTGTCGACCTGGTTGGCGGTGTAGAACGGGAACACCGGGTACTGCGCCGGGTCGTCGTACAGCCGCAACGCCTGCTTGTAGGTGTCGGTGTCGGGGATCGCGCCGACCGAGAACGGGTAGTAGTTGTTGATCTCCTTCCAAGGCACCCATTCGTTGGTCGACTTGAGCCGGTGCTCGAACAACTGCCGGTTCGGGTTCCACAGGACGTTGACGATGGCGTCCTTGATCTGTGTCGCCAGCGTGCGCATCTCCGTGGCCTTGGCGGTGTTGCCGGTCGCCTCGTAGGCCTGCGCGGCGGCGAGCGCGCCGCTGTACTGGTAGGCGGACTCGGCGCGGTCCATGGTGCCGGGTTTCCAGTGGAAGGAGACGGCGTCGGCGTCGTTGCCGGTCAGCGCGCCCCAGTCGTACTCGATGAGCTTGTTGTTGTCGTGGTCGTAGTAGGCGAGTTGGCCCTTCACATCGCCCTCGGCGTAGTGCGCCAGCTGGCCGGCGATGGCGGGTTGGCCGCCGTGGATCTGGTAGCTCCTCCAGGCCGCCTCGGCGATGTACTGGGTGTAGCTGTTGGACCAGTTCTCCGGATCGCCGGGGTTGTCGAGGAACCGGGCACCCTTGGACGTCTGGCCGACGCTCAGCCAGTCGCCGTACGCGTAGGCCGGGTTGCGCAGGTACTTGAGGTCGTCGATGTGCATCGGCTGGGTCAGCGCGATCGCGTTGTTGTAGCCGAGGGCGCCCTCGACGGAGGTCGGGAACTGGAAGGTCTGCCCCGGGATGTCCGCGTCGAGGTTGTTGAAGCGCATCAGCCACCAGCGGTAGTAGATGTTCTTCTTGATCGCCGGCTCGGGCACGTCGATGTAGGGCACGTTCTGCGCCCACCACAGGTTGTACGCCCGCACGTGGGTGGCGAACGCGGTCGCGGGGGAGTAGCCGGCGTAGGCGTTGTACTCGGTGAGCGACGCGGGGATCTCGTTGGTGACGAAGCCCATCACCACCTTGGTCGTCACGGTCGCTCCGGCCGCGATGGTCACGGACCGGTTCAGGCCGCCGTTGGTGACCGAGAAGCCGTCGCCGGTGAGCCGGGGGCGGAGGGTGGTGAGGTTGTTGTACGCGTTCACCTGGCCGGTCAGCTCGCTGCCGCTGCCGGTCGTGGCGTACGGCGAAGTGGCCCGGAGTTGCAGGGTGGTCGAGCTGCTGCCGTTGTTCTTGATCGCCAGGTTGGTGACCGCCACGTTGTTGTCGGTGATGAACTTGGTCTGCTCGACCGAGATGATGCCGCTGGTGTGGACGCTCTTCCAGTGGCTGGGCGTCTGCCGCCGCTGGGCGACCTGTTCGGTGAAGGTGCCCGGGGAGATCGCCACCGTGTAGGCGTTGTTGTCGTTGACGCTCTCCGAGTAGGCGACATGGCCGCCGAAGCCGAGCACCGCCGGGTCATGGGTCTTCATGAACAACGCCCGCCCACGGCTCATCAACCAGCTGCCGGCCGGGTCGTTGCCGGTGCGGGCGAGCAGACGGTCCATCCAGAAGTCGGTGCCCGAGCTCTCGGCGTCGTAGATCGCGCGCATCATGTCGCCCGGCGTCTGCGCGACCGGCGGCGCGGGGATCGCGGGGCCGCTGAAGGTGGGGAAACCGATGGTCTGCGCGGCCTGCGCCGCCGGCGTCGCGGTGAGGACGGAACCGATCAGGAGGGCCAGGACCACCAGGAGGCGCTGTAAGCCGGACTCTGTTCGTCTTCGCATCGGGCTCCCCTTTGCTGAAACGACGGCTCTGAAACGAACCTAAAAGGTTTTCGCAACGTAGGAGCGAGCTGATGGGGTGTCAAGGGCGGTGGATGGGAGGTGAGTTCGCGCAGCGGGCGATTCACGACAGGTGGGCCGTGGACCCCCGGATCACCACCCGGCAGGGCAGCGCCTCCACCGCCGGGCGCGGGGCGCCGGCGATCGCGCCGAACAGGGCCTTCGCCGCGGCCCGCCCCACCTGCTCCAGATTCATGTCCACGCTGGTGAGCAGTGGCCGGCAACCGGACGTCATCACCTGCCAGTTGTCGAAGCCCATGACCGCCACGTCCTCCGGCACCCGCAGTCCGCGTTCGCGCAGCACGTCCACCGCGCCCCGGGCGATCTGGTCGTTGCCGCACAGCACGGCGTCGACCTCGGGGTGCTGGTCGAGCAGCAGCGTGACCGCGGCCCGCCCCCACCCCTCCGACCAGTCCCCGAACCGGGGTTCGCCGACCAGGGAGAGCCCGTCGTCGGCGAGCGCGGCCCGCGCCCCCGTGACCCGGTCGTGCGCCGCCGCGTACCCGGGGTCGCCGGTGATGTGCGCGATCCGCGTCCGGCCGCAGGCCAGCAGATGCTCCACCGCGATCCGCCCGGCGTCCACGTTGTCCGGCACGATCGACAGATCCTCCGGATCGTCCGACGGCGCGTAGGCGTACACGACCGGCACCCCCAGGCCCCGGCCCAGCGACGGCCGCGGATCGGTCCGGCTGCCCACCACGATCAGACCGTCTACCCGGCGCCCCAACAGGGCCCGCACATGGTGCTGTTCACGGATCGCGTCACCGCGGGCGTCACACAGGAACACCGCCACCTCGCCCGCGCCGAACGCGTCCTCGGCGCCCATGAGGATCGGGATGCTGAACCGGCCCTCCAGGTCGCTGGTGAGCAGCCCGACCGTGCCGGTCCGCCCCGCGAGCAGGCCCCGGGCCAGCTGGTTGGGGCGGAACGACAGCCGCTCGGCCGCCTCGATCACCCGCTGCCGGGTCTCGGCGCGCACCTGGCTGCGCCCGTTGAGGGCCTTGGAGGCGGTGGCGACGGACACGCCTGCCAGCCGGGCGACGTCGGAGAGCGTGGCGGTGTGCGAGCGGGCCGGGCCGGGGGCAGGTGTCATGAGGGTCTCCTGTCTCACGTCGCGTCCCTAAACCGTACGCGACAACTTTCGGTGCACACCTGAAACTCTGTTCCTGCGCGGGGGATTGACGGGCTTTCAGCTCGGCTCTAGCTTGACGAAAGCCTTTTCGGCCTGTTTCTTCCCGGTGCGTGTCACGGAGGGAGATCGTCATGGGGAGCCCGACTGGATCGCACGGGCCCGTTCGCCGCCTCGTCACCACGGCCGTCGCGTTGCTGGCCACGGCCGGCCTGCTGACCGCCTGCGGGTCGGGGGAGGACGGCAAGGACGACGGGGGAGGGGGCGGCGGCTCCGCCGCGAACGCGAACGGCGTCGACGACGGGTCCACGCTCACCATGTGGACCCGGGCGGCGACCCGTCCGCAGAGCGAGGCGCTGGTCAAGGCATACAACGACAGCCACAAGAACAAGGTCGAACTCACCGTCATCCCCACCGACGACTACCAGGCCAAGGTCGGCGCCGCGGCCGGCTCCCGCGACCTGCCGGACCTGTTCGCCTCGGACGTCGTGTTCGTGCCGAACTACACCTCCAGCGGGCTCTTCGCCGACCTCACCGACCGTATCGACGGCCTCCCCTTCGCCGACAAGCTGGCCCAGTCGCACATCAAGGCCGGTACGTACGAGGGCAAGAAGTACGTCGTCCCGCACACCCTCGATCTGTCGGTGCTGTTCTACAACAAGGACCTGTACCGCAAGGCGGAACTCGACCCCGAGAAGCCGCCCACCACCCTCGCCGAGTGGGACCGGCAGGCGCGGGCCGTGGACGCGCTCGGCGGGGACGTCAACGGCACCTTCTTCGGCGGCAATTGCGGCGGCTGCGGGGTCTTCACCTGGTGGCCGTCCATCTGGGCCGCGGGCGAGGACGTACTGAACAAGGACGGCACCGCGGCGACCCTCGACTCGCCCACCGCGCGGAAGGTCTACGACACCTACCGACGCTGGGTCGACGACGACATCGTCGCCCCCGGCGCCCGCGACGAGACCGGCGCGACCTGGACCGGCGTCTTCCCCAAGGGCAAGGTCGGCGTGATGCCCATGCCGTCCACCACCCTCGGCCTGATGCCCAAGGACCTCGACCTCGGGGTGGCGCCGATCCCCGGACCGGACGGCGGCAAGGCAACCTTCGTCGGCGGGGACTCCATCGGCATCGCCGCCACCAGCAAGAAGACCGACCAGGCCTGGAACTTCCTCGCCTGGTCCGTGGGCGACAAGGCCCAGGTCGACGTGGTCGCCGCGCACAAGGACGTGGTGGCGCGCACCGACCTCGCGTCCAACAAGTACTCCGACGCCGACCCGCGCCTGGTCACCATCAACCAGCTCGTGTCCGACGGACACACACCGTACGCCCTGAAGTTCGGCCAGACCTTCAACGACCCCAACGGGCCCTGGCTGACGCTGATGCGCGACGCCGTCTTCGGCGACGGGGCGAACGTGAAGAAGGACAACGAGGCGGTCAGCGCGTCACTCGCCGACTGAGCGCCGCTGACGGGCTTGCCGACCGAACTGCCCAGCTGGGCACACCAGACGGGCTTACCGAAAGGAGAGCCATGCAGGTGAAGGCGCCCGACCGCACGGCCGCCGCACACCGGGCCGGGCCGGAGGACCGCCCGGCCCGCCGACCTCGTACGACCGGACCCCTGTGGCGCTCCCGCACGCTCCAGGGGATCGGATACGCGGCCCCGACCGCCGTGTACGTAGCCGTCTTCTTCGTCCTGCCGTTGCTGCTGGTCGGTCAGATGTCCCTGAGCGACTGGCCGTTGATAGCGGGCGACCAGGGCCGCAACGCCCCCGAGAACTTCACCGATGTCACCGACAGCACGCTGTTCTGGCCTGCCGTCCGCTTCACGCTCCTCTACACCGCGATCGTCACGGTCGTACTCCTCGGACTCGCGCTCCTGCTGGCCCTGTTGGTGCAGGAGTCGCGCCCGGGCGCCGGGTTCTTCCGCACGGTCTACTTCCTGCCCGGCGCCCTCGGACTGGCCTCCGCGTCCCTGCTCTTCTGGGGCCTCTACAGCCCCACCACCGGCCCGCTCAGCCGCACCCTCGAAAAGCTCGGCCTGGTCGACGACCCGGTGTCCTTCCTCGGCACGCCGACCTCCGCCCTGCTCTCCACGGTGTTCCTGGTCGTCTGGAAGTTCGCCGGCTTCTACATGCTGATCCTGCTGGTCGGCCTGCAACGCGTCCCGCACGAGCTGTACGAGGCCGCCCGCATGGACGGAGCGAGCCGGGGCCAGATCTTCCGCGGCATCACGCTGCCGCTCCTCCGCCCCTCCCTGGCGCTGTCGTTGCTGCTGTGCGTGACCGGATCGCTGCTCGCCTTCGACCAGTTCTTCGTCCTCACCAAGGGCGGACCGGACAACAGCACCGTCACCGTCGTGCAGTTGATCTACCGCGAGGCGTTCCAGCGGCTGAACCTCGGCACCGCGGCGGCCCTGTCCATCCTCGTCCTGGCCGCGCTGCTCCTGCTCAACGTCCTCCAGTTCCGCGGACTTCACCGCGCCGACGAGTCATGAGGAGGGACTCCAGCATGCGCACCACGCTCGGCCGCACCCCCTATCACGTCGTCGCGGGTGGCCTGGCCGTCATCTTCCTGTTCCCCTTGCTGTGGAACACCTGGGCCTCGGTCAGCGAACAGCCCGGCACTGCCCAGGACTCCGGCTACGGTCTCGGCAACTACCGCACCCTGCTGGACTACGACGCCGGCCTGTGGCGGTACCTCCTCAACAGCACCGTCGTCTCGGGCCTCACCGTAGCCCTGACCCTCGGCGTCTCCCTCCTCGGCGGCTACGCCTTCGCCCGCTTCCGGTTCCCCGGCAGGAACGCCCTGTTCCTGCTGACGCTGGCCATCCTCATGGTCCCGTACGCCACCCTCCTCATCCCGCTCTACGTGCTGCTGGGGCGGCTGCACCTGCAGAACTCGCTGATCGGGCTGAGCCTCGTCCTCGCCATGTTCCAACTCCCCTTCGCCACCTTCATGATGCGGATCTCCTTCGAGGCGGTCCCGCGCGAACTGGAGGAGTCGGCGCTCGTCGACGGCTGCGGCACGGCGGGCGCGCTCCGCCGGGTCCTGCTCCCGGCGGTACGGCCGGGGCTGATCACGGTCGGGCTGTTCGCCTTCCTCGCCGCGTGGAACGACTTCATCGCGCCCCTGATCCTCATCTCCGACAGCGAGAAGGCGCCCCTGCCCCTCGCCGTCGCCAACCTGCGGCAACAGAGCATGGGCGCCGTCGACTACGGGGCCACCGAGGCGGGCGTGGTGGTCCTCGCCGTGCCCTGTCTCCTCGTGTTCCTGCTCCTGCAACGGCACTACGTACGAGGGTTCATGTCGGGTGCGCTGAAGGGATGATGGGGTGAAGGAGAACACCACGGCGTCATCGGTACTGCCGGTGGCACCGACCCGGGGACGCCTGCGGCCGCTCGGCCTCGGCGAGGTCAGGATCAGCGGCGGCTTCTGGGCCCGGCGCCGGCACGTGAACGCCACCGCCACCCTCGACCACTGCCGAGACTGGGAGGAACGCGTCGGCTGGACCGGCAACTTCAAGGCCGCCGTCGAGGGTCGCATCCAACACGACCGGCGGGGACGGGAGTTCGCCGACTCCGACGTCTACAAGCTGCTGGAGGCGATGGCCTGGGAGCGCGGGCACCCCGCTGACCCGGCCCTCGAGGACACCATCGCCGCGGCCCAGGAACCCGACGGCTACCTGAACACCGCCTACGGCCGCCCCGGTCAGCAGCCCCGCTACAGCGACCTCGAATGGGGCCACGAGCTGTACTGCTACGGCCACTTGATCCAGGCGGGCGTGGCCCAGGCCCGCGCCCGCGGCGAGGCCGAACTGGCGAAGACCGCCCGCCGGGCCGCCGACCACGTCTGCGCGATGTTCGGCAAGGGCGGCATCGAGAGCGTCTGCGGACACCCGGTGATCGAGACGGCCCTGGTCGAACTCGCCCGGCTGACGGGGGAGCAGCGCTACCTGGACCAGGCGGCCCTGTTCATCGCCCGTCGCGGCCAAGGCACCCTGGCGGATGGCGAGTTCGGCCGCGCCTACTACCAGGACGACATCCCCGTACGCGACGCGACGGTCCTGCGCGGCCACGCCGTACGCGCCCTCTACCTCGCCTCGGGAGCCGTCGACGTAGCCGTGGAGAACGGGGACGAGGAACTGCTCGCGGCGGTCGTACGCCAGTGGGAGAGCACCGTCGCCCGCCGCACGTATCTCACGGGAGGCATGGGCTCGCACCACCGCGACGAGTCCTTCGGCGACGACTTCGTCCTCCCGCCCGACCGCGCCTACTCGGAGACCTGCGCCGGTGTCGCCTCCGTGATGCTCAGCTGGCGCCTGCTCCTCGCCACCGGCGAGCCCCGCTTCGCCGACCTCGCCGAGCGCACCCTCTTCAACGTCGTCGCCGCCTCCCCGTCCGAGGACGGCCGTTCCTTCTTCTACGCCAACACCCTCCACCGACGGCGCCGCGGCACCGTCCCGCCGCCGGACACGGACAGCCCGCGCGCCGAATCGAGCCTGCGCGCACCCTGGTTCGCGGTGTCCTGCTGCCCGACCAACGTGGCGCGCACGCTCGCGGTGCTGCCCGCGTACCTGGCGACGACGGACGGCTCCGGCATCCAACTGCACCAGTACGCCGACGCGGAGATCACCACAGGCGGCATCGCGCTCCGCGTCATCACCGACTACCCGTACGACGGACGGGTGACGATCCGGATCGACCGCGCGCCCGCCCACCCCTGGACCCTCTCGCTGCGAGTCCCCGCGTGGGCACAGGGCACGGAGACCTGGCTGACCGCCCCGGACGGGAGCCGACGGGCCGTCGCGCCGGGCACGGCCGAAGTGACTCGTGTCTTCCGCCCCGGCGACGAGGTCCGGCTCGAACTCCCCGTCTTGGCCCGCTGGTTGACCCCCGATCCGCGCATCGACGCGATCCGGGGCACGGTCGCCGTCCAACGCGGCCCGCTGGTGTACTGCGCCGAGTCCACGGACCTCCCGGGCGAGCAAGAGGTCGACGCGATACGGGTGGACCCGTCGGCCGCCCCGGAGGACGGCGAGGACGGGTCCGTGGCGGTCGCCGGCGAGATCACCGCGCAGCCCGACGCGCCCTGGCCGTACCACCCACTCGACGGCGCCCGGGCGACCGGCGGTGACCCCACCCGCATCGTGCTGGTCCCGTACCACTCCTGGGCGAACCGCGGACCTTCGACGATGCGGGTGTGGCTGCCGACGCTCGACTAGCCGCGCCGCACGAGTTCGATCCGGTACGTCGTCGTCCGCGTCCCGTCCTCACTGGTCACGGTGGCGAGCGCGACGTACCGGTGCCCCTCCCGGACCCGCTCGACCGTCACGCGCGCATAGGGATCGCGGGCGGTCACGGTCACAGCGGCCCGGGCGGGATCGTCCGTCACCACTCGGTAGTCGGTCGTGCCGGGATCGAAGGAGGCGACCGGCACCCCGCCGACCTTCACGGACGTGGCGGCGGCGTCCGAGGAGACGCCGGGAGCCTTGGCGTACACCTCGACCTCGCTCATCGTGATGTAGCCGCCGGAGCGGGCGGTCATCACCAGCCGCACCCCGGTGGCCGGACCGGCCCGGAGTGGCACCTCGACCACCGGAGTGCCCTCGCTCCCCACGGCGATCTCTTCGCTCGCGTCGCTCCACGTCCCGTCTGCCGCGCCACGCACCTGAGCCTTGAGGCTCGCCGGGAACGAGATGTTGGCTCCGTCCTTGTAGAAGTGCGCCACGACCCGGTCCAGGTCGCGTGCCGCGGGCAGCGTGAAAGTGATCGTGTCGGACGGGTTCTTGGTGCCCGACCTCCAGTTGGACCAGGCCTTGTCGGTGGTGTCGCCGTTGCGCAGCCGTTCGGGTGAGTAGCCGCTCTCGGTGTAGGTGGCCGAGACATCGGCGTCGGGTGCGATGTCGACCCGCGTCGGCTCGGTGACCTGTACGCGCACGGTGGCGGCCGCGGTACTGCCGTCCACGATGTGTGCGGTGCCGTGGAGAGTGACGACGCCGGTCGCGTCGTACGCCCCTTCGGACGCCGGGTCCCAGTCCACCGGGAGATCGGTCCGCCCGCCGTGGGTTCCGACACCGACGACGGTGTCCGGCAGTGTGGGGCTGCCGCCGACGTAGGTCTTGGCGCGTCCGGGAAGGGTGGCGGCGATGGTGTCGACGGTGACGACCGCCTTGGCGGGGATCTCGCGGCCGAGCGGGTCGGTGGCGGTACCGCTCACCCGTACGGTGCCGGGATGCCGCCAGGCCCGCTCGGAGGGTACGTCCCACACCACCGGGAGCGATCCACGGCTGCCGTCCCGGTACACGGGCGTCACAGTCTCCGGAAGCACCGGCGCAAGCCCCGGCACGGTGAAGACCTTCGCCTTGTCAGTGCGCAGCACGGTTTCGTCTGTCACGTTCCACCGTTGGTTCGCCGCCGAAGTCGGCGTGTACGTCGACACCTTGGCGCCGTCCGCCGTCGACTGCCCGGTGACGTCGAGGAGTCGGCCGGTGGCGGCGTTGACGAAGGTCCAGGTGCCGTCGCCGGTGGTCGACATGATCCACTGCGCGGCGGCGTCGTCTTCGGACGGCTCCTCCAGGACGGCCTGGTTGTCGCGTACGGCGAGTTGCTTTCCGTTGGTGGGGCTGGTGAGGGCGTAGCGCGTGCGGTTGCCGGTGCCGGGCGTCAACTTCTCGGCGGACCAGAGCTGTTGGGCACTGCCTGCGTCGGTGGTACGGAGCACGACCCCGCTGCCGTCGTCCGCCGGGGTGAGCGACTTGCCGCTCTGGGCGCCCTGGAGCCGGTAGACGTGGTCCGGCTGCACGAGTGCCGCGTCCTTGGCGACACCGCTGACGCCTCCGATCAGGAAGGAGGTGACGGACTTGGCGGGAACGGTGAGGGTGGCGGAGCGCTCGGTGACACGGACGGGGTCGCCTTCGACGAGGGCGCCGTCGGCGCTGGTCACGACGGGCGTGACGGTGGCTCCGGGCTTCACCTTGCCGAATCGGGAGAGATCGAGGGTCACGGAGCGGGCGGTCGTACCGCTGTTGACGTGCACGACGGTCGCGGAGCGGCCGGAGGCCGCGACGGCGGCGACACTCGACGTGTCGTCGACCTTGACGAAGTGGTCGCCGGGCCGGATGTAGTGCGTGAAGTTTCGGATCGTGTGGAACTTGGAGTTGGCCTTGATCGGGCAGGTCTCCAGGGTGTCGTCGGCGGTGCAGTTGAACGGGACGTGGATGCTGCCCCAGTTCTTCCCGGCGGCGGCCTGCGGGACGGAGTCCTCGATCGGCTGCCAGAACACCCAGGCGGAGGGCTCCAGTTCACGCATGTCGTCGACCATGCGGGTGGCGATGCCGAGCCCCGGCTCCATGCCGGTGAAGTCGGTACCGGTGCCCCAGGTGCCCTCGACCTCACTCATCCAGAGGGGTTTGTCCGAGCCTTTGGCGATGTCACGGGCGCTGGTGCGCTGGCCGGTGCCGTACGTGTGCACGTTGAGCTGGTCGACGGCGGCGCGGGCGTCGGCACCGTAGGCGTTCCAATTGGTGGTGAAGATACCGGGGTTGGTCTCGTCCATGGCGGACACGCGGGCGTCGGTGGTCGCCCCTTGCAGGGTCTTGTCGAGCGCGAGGACGACCTTCTGCTGGAGTCCGGGCCCGGCGTGGGCCCCTTCCTGCCGACCCCCGGTGGGCTGTCCGTCGGCACCCAACTGGGTGCCCCAGTAGGAGGTGTTGGGTTCGTTGAGCGGGTCGATGGTGTCGAAGTCGATCCCGTGCTCCTGCTCGATCCGCTCGGCGACGCGCACGAGGTAGGTGGCGAAGTCGTCGACGGTGTCGGTGCGGATCTGGTCGGCACTGGAGTTGAATCCGCCGGAGACGTAGCCGCTCACCGTCTGGAACCAGGGCGGCGAGTTGCTGAACGCCTCCCACGTGGTGACCTTGTCCTTGATCTGGTCCACCCACCAGCGCTGATTCGCGTCGGCGTCCCAGTCCCAGTGCTCGGGATCATCCGGGTTCCACCAGTCCATGTCCTTCTGGGTGATCCCCTCGGGCGCCTTCCAGAAGCCCTCCATCGTCGCGCCGGCCTTCATGTAGTCCTTGCGGACGTCCGGGGCGTTGCCGCCGCCGATGTTGTAGCGCGCGATGTTGAGGTTCAGCCCGTCCTCACCGAACAGCATGTCGACGAGCCGTCTTCGGATGGGCTCCGGGTAGCCGCCGGTGGCGTTGGCGAACCAGACGAGGCTGGTGCCCCAGCCCTCGAACTTCTGTTGCTGGTAGGAGGGGTCGATGTGGACGGTCACCGAGGGGAGGGGCGCGGTCTCGGCTGTGGCGGGGGTGGGGGTGGCGAGGAGGGCTGTGGCGAGTGCGAGAGGGATCGTGGGGGCCAGCGCTCGGACGGTGCGGCGTCGACGCGGGGGCATGGAACTCCCTTCCGGGGCAAGGGACACGAGGCACGGGGAGACACAGAATCGACCAGAAGCGATCAGTTCTCCAGCATGCTTAGCGACGGAAGTGAACACGTCAAGACAGCGTGAACAGTCGATGCTCCTGCCCGCTCATCAGGTCAACTGTCCCGGACCCTTGACTCATAACTCGCCAGTAGCCATCCTCGTCCCACCGATTTGCGCCGGTCATGACAAAGATGCATGGCCGCCGACCGAGGGACGTGGGTCATGACCAAGCCTCGACGCCCGTACGGCAGACGGAAACACGTCACCGTCGTGTCGCTCCTCCTCCTCGCACTCGCCGTGATCCTCGGCCCCACCCCGAGCTCCGCGGCGGCGAGCGACTGGTGGAACCCGACCGCACGCCCCGCGCCGGACTCGCAGATCAACGTCACCGGCGAGCCGTTCACCGGCACCAACTCGGCAGGAGAGGTACGGGGGTTCGTCGACGCGCACAACCACCTCTTCTCCAACGAGGCCTTCGGCGGCCGGCTCATCTGCGGCAAGGTCTTCTCCACACAGGGCGTCGCCGACGCGCTCAAGGACTGTCCCGAGCACTACCCCGACGGCACCCTCGCGATCTTCGACTACATCACCCACGGCGGGGACGGCCGGCACGACCCGGTCGGCTGGCCGACGTTCAAGGACTGGCCGGCGTACGACTCGATGACGCACCAGGCCAACTACTACGCCTGGATCGAGCGCGCCTGGCGCGGCGGGCAGCGGGTGCTCGTCAACGACCTCGTCACCAACGGCGTGATCTGCTCGGTCTACCCCTTCAAGGACCGCAGTTGTGACGAGATGACCTCGATCCGGCTCCAGGCCAAGTTGACGTACCAGCTCCAGGACTACATCGACGCGATGTACGGCGGCACCGGCAAGGGCTGGTTCCGGATCGTCACCGGCACCGCCCAGGCCCGGCAGGTGATCAAGGAGGGCAAGCTCGCCGTCATCCTCGGCGTCGAGACCTCCGAGCCCTTCGGCTGCAAGCAGATCCTCGACATCCCGCAGTGCAGCAAGGCGGACATCGACAAGGGACTAGACGAGCTCTACGACCTCGGCGTGCGCAGCATGTTCCTGTGCCACAAGTTCGACAACGCGCTGTGCGGCGTCCGCTTCGACGAGGGCGGGCTCGGAACCGCCATCAACGTCGGGCAGTTCCTCTCCACCGGCACCTTCTGGAAGACCGAGAAGTGCACCGGCCCCCAACACGACAACCCCATCGGCACCGCCTCCTCCGCCGCGGAGGCGGACCTGCCCGCAGGCACCGAGGTGCCGACGTACGACGACGACGCGCAGTGCAACGTCCGCGGCCTCACCGACCTCGGTGAGTACGCCGTGAAGGGCATGATGCAGCGCAAGATGATGCTCGAGATCGACCACATGAGCGTCAAGGCCACCGGCCAGGCCCTCGACCTCTTCGAGGCCGCCGACTACCCCGGCGTGCTCTCCTCGCACAGCTGGATGGACATCGACTGGACCGAACGCGTCTACTCCCTCGGCGGGTTCGTCGCCCAGTACATGCACGGCTCCGAGGGCTTCGTCGCCGAGGCCGCCCGCACCGACGCACTGCGCGAGAAGTACGGCGTCGGCTACGGCTTCGGCACCGACTTCAACGGCGTCGGAGACCACCCCGCGCCGCGCGGCGCGAACACCTCCAACCCCGTGAAGTACCCGTTCAAGAGCGTCGACGGCGGCTCCGTCATCGACAAACAGACCACCGGCCAACGCACCTTCGACTACAACACCGACGGCGGCGCCCACGTCGGCATGATCCCGGACTGGATCGAGGACATCCGGCAGGTCGGCGGCCAGGACGTCGTCAACGACCTCTTCCGCGGTGCCGAGTCCTACCTCGACACCTGGGGCGCCACCGAACAGCATCAGGCCGGCGTCAACCTCGCCAAGGGGCGTACCGCCACGGCCAGTTCCTCGGAGTCCAACCCGTTCACCAGCTACCAGCCGGGCCGCGCTGTCGACGGCGACGACGACACCCGCTGGGCCAGCGACTGGAGCGACGACCAGTCGTGGCAGGTGGACCTGGGCGCCACCCACCTGGTCTCCCGCGTCACGCTCGACTGGGAGCGGGCGTACGGCAAGTCGTACCGCATCGAACTGTCCACCGACGGCACGAACTGGACGACCGCCTGGTCCACCACCTCCGGCGACGGCGGCCTGGACACCGCGAAGTTCACCGGGACGCCCGCCCGTTACGTCCGCGTCCACGGACTCGACCGCGGCACCGACTGGGGATACTCGCTCTACGAAGTCGGCGTCCACAGCGCCTGACACGACCACGGGGGACAGGGGACGCGCACATGGCACGCATGCCGTCGGCAGAACGGCGTCGGCAGCTCACCGAGGCGGCGATCAGGGCGATGGCCCGGGACGGCGTGGCCCGGACCACGACCCGGTCCATCGCCGCCGAGGCGGGCGTCTCCCTGAGCGTCTTCCACTACTGCTTCGACTCCAAGCAGGAGCTGGTCGAGTCGGTCATCACGACCATCACCGACCACTACGTCGGCATAGTGAAGGAGGCCCTGAAACCCAGGGCCTCCCTGGAGGAGACCGTCCGGGCCGGCTTCCAGGCGTACTGGGACCATGTGCGCGCCCACCCCGACGAGCACATGCTCACCTACGAACTCACCCAGTACGCCCTGCGGCAACCGGGGTTCGAGCATCTGGCACGACGTCAGTACGAGCTCTACGGCGAGCTCTACACCGACATCATCGAGCAGCTGTCCAAGACCATGGGCTTCCAACTCGCCATACCCGTCCCGGCGTTGGCCCGCTATCTCGCCGCCATGACCGACGGCCTGACCCTCAACTACCTGGTCCTCGGTGACGAGGACGCCTGGACCGACATCCTCGACACCGTCACCGCTCATATCGCCGGGCTGGTCTCCGCCTAGGCGCGCAGCGGGTTCGTCCCGGTCGCCGCCAGCAGGTACCAGGCGGTCGCGCCCGTGTGCCGGTACGGGTAGTAGCCGAACCCGAAACCGGTGTCGAGCGGGCTGCTCGCCGAGACGACACCGGACCCGGCGGCCACGGGACGTGAGCCCAACGTCTGCCCGCCGCCCAGCAGTTCCTGCGCCCGCTCGATGGAGGCGAGCAGACTCCGGGCGCGCTTCTCGTCCCCGGCGGCGCGGCGGTCGCGCAGGGCGAGAGCCAGGTGGGCCGTCCCCTCGAACCACACGCCGTTGCGGTCCGGCTTGGGCTGGCCGGAGGCGATCGGGGCGTCCTCGTTCGCCAGCAGACTGGCGGAGCTGAAGGTCACTCCCGCGTACGACTGACCCGCGGGCACCGTGCTGTTGGGGCGGTCGGCCGAGTCCAGGACGGCGAGTTCACGCGCGGCCCAGTCCAACGACCCCGAATACCCCGGTGTGTTGAGGGCCAGGTGCGTCCAGGTCTGGGTGTCCTCGGGAATCGGGGACTTGTTGATCGTCACCCCGTCGTTGGTGCCGGTGTAGAAGAAACCGCCGTCCGGCTCCCACATCCTCGCCACGAACTCCCGCGCCACCGCCCGCCGTTCCCGCCACACCCGGTCCCCGGTCAGCCGCGCGAGCTGCCCGAACAGACCGACCAGGTCGGTGTTGTGCTCGGTCGAGGTGAACGGCAGCCTCGCGTTCGCCCCGTCGACGCCGAACTTGAAGCCGCCGAGCGGCTCGTCGGTGCGGCCCACCCGGTCGATCCACTCGCCGATCCGGACCGCGCCCGCCAGGAACCGGCGCTCCCCGGTGCACCGGGCCAGCGCGGCCAGCGCGATCCCGGCCCAGGCCATGTCGCCCACGGCCGTACCCGTGAAGCCGAACTGCCAACCGACGTTGGCCTTGCCGTCCGCCCGGACGAACCCGTCCGGCTGCGGGGAGCCGTCGTAGAAGGTGTACGGGCCCACGTTGTACGCCTGCCGCAGCCGACCGTCGTCGTGGTCGGGGTCATTGGCCTGCGCGTACAGGAGCGCGTCGCCGAGCACCGTGGCCCGGGACGTGCCGTCCGCTGACCGGCTCGCGAGCAGCGCCAGGATCGTCAGCGCGTTGTCGTAGGTGAACGCCGTGCTGAACAGGCCGGCTTGATCGGTGTAGCTCTGCGCCAGCCGGATCGTGCCGTGCTCCGGATAGGCGTCCATGGCGGCGGCGAGGAAGGCCTGCGCGCGATGCCGGGCGGCGGCCGGGCGCTGCGGCGCCGCTCCCGCCGTACCCCCGCCGGCCGCGGTGAGGACCGCGGCGCCCGCGCCGAGTCCGGTCCCGATGAGTGCGCGACGACTGAGCGTGCCGGTCATGGGTCTCCTCGCGATTGAGAGCGCTCTCAGATGGCGCGCTCATTCTGCTGTCACCTCTCGCCCCGGTCAACGGATGCGCGCTGACAGCGAGTTGAGGCACACGAAAGCGGCCCCAGGAAAACCTGAGGCCGCTTCGCGAGGAACGTGGATCAGACCGCCGTCGACGGGAACGTCGGGTACTCCACCCCGGAGACGTGCTGGACGACCCGGATCACCTGGCAGGAGTAGCCGAACTCGTTGTCGTACCAGAGGTAGAGGATCGCGTTGTCACCGTCGACCTTCGTCGCGCCGGCGTCGACGATCGACGCGTGGCGCGAGCCGACGAAGTCCATGGAGACGGCGTCGGGGGCGGTGGTGAAGTCGATCTGGCGCTTCAGCGGCGAGTTCAGCGAGACGTCGCGCAGGTAACCGAGGACCTCCTCGCGGGTGGTCTCGCGGCCCAGGCGCAGGCTGAGGATGGCGATCGACACGTCCGGCACCGGCACGCGGATGGAGCTGCCGGTGATCGGGGCCTTGAGGTCGGGCAGCGCCTTGGCGACGGCCGACGCGGCACCCGTCTCGGTGATCACCATGTTGAGCGGCGCGGAACGGCCGCGGCGGTCGGCCTTGTGGTAGTTGTCCAGCAGGTTCTGGTCGTTGGTGAACGAGTGGACCGTCTCGACATGGCCGCGCAGCACGCCGTACTCGTCGTCCATCGCCTTCAGCGGCGGCACGATCGCGTTGGTGGTGCAGGACGCGCAGGACAGGATCTGCTCGTCCGGCTTGACGGTGTCGTGGTTGACGCCGTGCACGATGTTCGGGACGTCGCCCTTGCCGGGCGCGGTGAGCACGACCTTGTCGATGCCGGGACGCAGGTGCTGCGAGAGGCCCTCGCGGTCGCGCCACTTGCCGGTGTTGTCGATGAGGATCGCGTTCTTGATGCCGTACGCCGTGTAGTCGACCTCGGACGGGTCGTTGGCGTAGATCACCTTGATCGCGTTGCCGTTGGCGGTGATCGTGTCGTTCGCCTCGTCGACGGTGATCGTGCCCTGGAACTGGCCGTGGATCGAGTCGCGGCGCAGCAGCGAGGCGCGCTTGACGAGGTCCTGGTCGCCACCGCCGCGGACGACGATGGCGCGCAGCCGCAGACCGTTGCCCGAGCCGGACTTCTCGATCAGCAGGCGGGCGACGAGGCGGCCGATGCGGCCGAAGCCGTACAGGACGACGTCGCGGCCCTCGCCGCGCTCGATCTTGTTAGCGCCGGTGGCACCGGCGACGGCCTCGGCGGTGAAGGCCTCGACCGTCAGGCCGCGGTCGTCGGCGCGGTAGGTCGCGGCGAGCATGCCGATGTCGATCTGGGACGGGCCGAGGTCCAGGGTGGTGAGCGCCTCGAGGAAGGGCAGCGTCTCGGTGACCGACAGCTCCTCGCCGGCGATCTGGCGGGCGAAGCGGTGGGTCTTGAGGATGCTGACCACCGACTTGTTCACCAGGGAGCGGCTGTGCAGCAGGACGGTGACGTCCCGCTCGCGGTGCAGCTTCCCGATGATCGGGATCATCGACTCCGCGATCTCCTCGCGGGTCTTCCAGTTGGTGAACGAGTCCTCGTTGACAGTCACAAGATCCATCTTTCGAGCTAGGCAGCGCTCATATGTTAACCACATGTTCGTTTGGCCCCTCGAACGGGGTGGGGTCGAAGGTCCCGCGAGCGGCCGGCGGTTTCCTCGCAGGGCATCGAGAAGAACCGGCCCGCCGCCCGTACCAGCGGGCACAGGGCCGCGTGCCCGGCCAGACCACGCCACCGATCCAAGGGACGGACCACATGAACGCAAGCGCAACCATCGGCGTCACCGGACTGGGCGTGATGGGCCGCAACCTGGCGCGGAACTTCGCCCGCCACGGGGCCACGGTCGCCGTCCACAACCGCTCGGCCGGACGGACCCGCGCGCTGGTCGAGGAGTTCGGGCACGAGGGCACGTTCGTGGCCGCGGAGTCGGCCGAGGAGTTCGTCGCCGCGCTCGAACGCCCCCGGAAGCTGATCATCATGGTGCAGGCCGGTCCCGCCACCGACGCGGTCATCGAGGAGTTCGTCCCGCTCCTCGACGCCGGCGACATCGTCGTCGACGGCGGCAACGCCCACTTCGCCGACACCCGCCGTCGCGAGGCCGCGCTGCGGGAGCGCGGCCTGCACTTCGTCGGCACCGGCATCTCCGGCGGCGAGGAGGGCGCGCTCAACGGTCCGTCCGTGATGGTCGGCGGGTCCACGGAGTCGTACGCCGTACTCGGCCCCCTCTTCGAGAGCATCAGCGCGCACGTCGACGGCGAGCCCTGCGCCGCCCACATCGGCACCGACGGCGCCGGGCACTTCGTCAAGATGGTCCACAACGGCATCGAGTACGCCGACATGCAGCTCATCGCCGAGGCGTACGACCTGCTGCGCCAGGTCGCCGGATACACGCCGGCCGAGATCGCTGCCGTCTTCCGCCGCTGGAACGCGGGCCGCCTCGGCTCGTACCTGGTCGAGATCACCGCCGAGGTCCTCGCCCACACCGACCAGGCCACCGGCGCGCCCTTCGTCGACGTCGTCGCGGACGCCGCGGGCCAGAAGGGCACCGGCCGCTGGACGGTCCAGACGGCCCTCGACCTCGCCTCCCCGGTCACCGCGGTGGCCCAGGCCACCTTCGCCCGCGCGGCCTCCGGACAGGCCGACCTGCGCGCCGCGTACCGGGGTCTGCCGGGCGGCACCACCCCGCCGCTGAGCCGCACCGAGGCCGAGCGCTTCACCTCCCAGGTGGAACACGCCCTGTACGCCTCCAAGGTCATCGCCTACGACCAGGGCTGGACGATGATCCAGGACGCCGCCGCGGAGTACGGCTGGAAGATCGACCTCGGCACCGTCGCCCGCATCTGGCGCGGCGGCTGCATCATCCGGGCCGCCTTCCTGGACCGCATCCGCGCGGCCTACGCCGCCGACCGGGACCTGGTCAGCCTGCTCGGCGAGATGGAGTTCGCCATGGAGATCACCGACGCCCAGGTCCCCTGGCGGGAGACGGTCGCCTCCGCGGCCCGCCGAGGCATCCCCGTATCGGCCATCTCCGCGGCCCTGGCCCACTACGACACCCTGCGCGCCGAACGCCTCCCCGCCGCCCTCCTCCAGGCCCAACGCGACTACTTCGGCGCCCACACCTACGCGCGCGTGGACCGCCCGGGCACATTCCACACCCACTGGGCCGCACCGGGCCGCCCGGAGACGACGAACTGACGACAACCCCTGCCGCACTTCGACGCAGGCCAACGCAGCCCGAACACCACCCGCCCGGCCCGCCCGGCCACCCCATCAGCGTCCTCTGCGCATCCGCCGCCGCTGCGGGCGGTTGCGGCGCCAGGGCGGCCGCCCGCCCCGAGCCCTCGTCCGCCGCGTCCGCTGCGGGCGGGGTGGCGGCCGGAGCGGCTGTCCGCCCCGAGCCTCGTTCACCCGCGTCCGCTGCGGGCGGTGGTGGCACCAGGCCGGCTGCGCATGCCGAGCCCTCGTTCACCCGCCCGCCCCGAGCCCTTGTTCACCCGCGTCCGCTGCGGGCAGGGGCGGCACCAGGCCGACTGCCCACGCCGAGCCCTCGTCCATCGCGTCCGCTACGGGCGGTGGTGGCACCAGGCCGGCTGCGCATGCCGAGCCCTCGTTCACCCGCCCGCCCCGAGCCTCGTACACTCGCGTCCGCTGCGGGCGGTGGTGGCGCCAGGTCGGCTGCGCATGCCTAGCCCTTGTTCACCCGCCCGCCTCGAGCCTCGTTCACCCGCGTCCGCTGCGGGCGGTTGTGGCGCCAGGCCGGCTGCCACGCGGAGCCCTTGTTCACCCGCCCGCCCCGAGCCTCGTTCACCCGCGTCCGTTGCGGGCGGTGGTGGCACTAGGCCGGCTGCCCACGCCGAGCCCCCGTTCACCCGCGTCCGTTGCGGGCGGTGGTGGCACTAGGCCGGCTGCCCACGCCGAGCCCCCGTTCACCCGCCACCTACCCTGAGCCCCGTCACCCGCCCCCGCTGCGGGTAGTCGTACCGCTCGGGCGGCACCCGCCCCAATGAAGCGGCACCCCGCCGGCGCGGGTGGACGACACTCACCCGCGCCAAGCCCCCGTGCCGGACGCCCGGCAAACCACGCGCGCCCTCGGTCTCCTCACCGTGCCCCCGCCGCCTCCGGCCGATGCACCCCCCGCGGCCGATACCCCAGTTCCCCCGACCGACCCGTCAGATCGGCGAGGTACCAGATGATCGCCAGCCACATTTCCGTGCCCTGGAGGCCGGCCGGTGTGCCCGGGCCGAAGGTGAAGCCCTCGCCGTTTCGCCAGCGGGGGAGGGCGGCCGACAGTTGGCGTTCCGCCCAGGCGCGGATCTCGGCTGCCCGGTATCCGTCACCGCCCGTCCCCGCCCCCAACTGCCGCCCGCACAGCCACAGCGGATGGGCGACGTCCAGCACATTGCAGGCGTTCTCCTGCCCCGAACCGAAGTACCGGCCATCGCGAGCATGGTCCAGTACGGCGTCCACCACCCGTTCCGGATGCGGCACCGGCACCCCGTACTGGGCGAACGAGCCGCGCGTCAGCCGGTAGTAGCCGTTGACCACCTGCAACCGCCCCTGTTCCGGGGACGGTTCGCCCCACATACCCGTCCACGGGTCGGCCCGGGTCAGCAACCAGCCGAACAACGCCTCGACGGAACCGTGCTCCCGCACCCCGTTCCAGTGCGCGGCCGTCGCCCACGCGTCGATCCACGCACCGGCCTCCCACGCCCCCGACCGCCACGGCAACCCGTTGAGCCGCGCGATGAGTTGATTCGCCGTCATGTCCCTTACCCCGCGCACCGGATGAGGGAAGGAGGCGCCCAGCAGGTCGAGCGCGTAGCCCACCGACAGGACGTGGTAGAGCGCGGCCCCCTCCCCGATGAACCGTCCGCCTCCGCCTCCGGAACCGGCTCACCCACCTCCGGCACCAGACCGCTCGCCGCGTCCTGCGCCGACGCGAGCCGCTCGACGTGCGCGTCGGCGGTCAACTGCTCCGGCACGGCCCCGAGCACCAGGTCGGCGATCTCCACGGCATCGCAATGTGCCCGCACGGTCGGCGCCGCGCCGGGACGGTCGACGTACCGTTCTCCGTCCCAGCACCGCGCGAGCAACCCCGCGGCCTGCGCCCGTACGGTCTCGGTGAACCGTACGAGAGACACCGAACCCCCCTCGGCGGCCCGCCGGTCCGATGACGACCTCCCGGCGTCCCGCCGGTCCGATGACGACCTCCCGGCGTCCCGCCGGTCCGATGACGACCTCCCGGCGTCCCGCCGGTCCGATGACGACCTCCCGGCGTCCCGCCGGCCCGATGACGACCCCCCGGCATCCCGCCGGCCCGACGACGACCCCCCGACATCCCGCCGATCCCGCACCGCCCGCGCCGGATTCCCCGCCGCCACCGTCCAAGCCGGCAGATCCCGCGTGACCACCGCCCCGGCACCGATCACACAGTGGTCCCCGATGGTGACGCCGTCCACCACGACCACATGCGAGCCGATCCACACGTCGTCGCCCACCGTGATCCCCCGGCTGGTGAGCGGCTGGCGGAAGACCGGCCGGTCGGGGGCCATGGCGTGGTTGAAGCCGAGCAGCGAGGTGTGCGCGCCGATCCGCACCCCGTCACCGAGCGCGACCGTACCCCGCACGGTGGTGTACGGGTTCAGCGTGCAGTCCGCTCCGGTCGTCAACTCCCCGGTCACATAGGCGTGCGCGGCGATGTACGAGTCGTCGCCGAGCCGCAGCCGGTCCGGGAACACCGCGGCCGACCCGGCGACGAAACACCGCTCGCCGAACTCGCTGTCCCCGCCGATCGCCGCCCGCCGCTCGTCCTGCGCCGCTCGTTGTTCCGCGGAGGCCTCCGCCGCGAACAGCCACGGACAGTGGTCGAAGTGCCGGTCGGACGGGTGGTGTTCATGAGTCATGATCAGCACGGTAAGCGCTTTCCCGGCTGGTCGGGAGAGGGAGATCGGCCCGTGACGCAACCCGCGCCCGTTGAGAACCCTCCTATCTGCTGAACCAACCGCAGACACAGGACGTTCACAGGGGGAGTGCGCCGTGCCAGAGCTGTCCCGTCGCCAGTTCGTGGTCTACACGCTGGCGGCGTCCACGCTGACCGTCGCGGCCCCGCTCGGCTGCGACGCGCCGGCGGCCGAGGGCGCGACCGCCCGGCGGTCCGACGTCGTCGTGACCGGCACCGACGACGAGATGCTGGTCCTGGAGATCACCCGGGACAACAAGGTCGTCGTACGACTGCCGCGCGTCGAGGTCGGCCAGGGCGTCACCACCGCCGTCGCCATGATGATCGCCGAGGAACTCGACGCCCGGCTCACCGACGTCGACATCCCGCTGGCCGAGGCCCGGACCAGGGGCAACCAGTTCACCGGCGGCTCCAACTCGGTCAGTTCGCTGTACGGCCCGGCCCGCAACCTCGCCGCGACGGCCCGCGCCCGTCTCGTCACCGCCGCGGCGCAGCGCTGGCGGCTGCCCGCGCGCGTGCTGCGCACCCGGGACACCATGGTCGTCGCCCCGGACGGCCGCACCGCCACCTTCGGCTCCCTCACCGAGACCGCCGCCCGGGTCCGTCGCCCCCGCGTGTCCAGCAAGCCCAAACCGGCGTCCAGGCATCAGGTGATCGGCCACCCGACGACCCGCATCGACGCCCGCGACATCGTCACCGGCCGCGTGCGCTACACCGGTGACCTGTCGGCGGCCGCGGCGAAGCCGACCGTGGTGGCCCGCCCGCCCACGCTCGGCGGCAAGGTCGCCTCGGTGGACGACCGTGCGGCCCGAGCCCTGCCCGGCGTGCTGGAAGTGGTCAGGATTCCCGGGGGAGTTGCCGTCGTCGCCGAGTCCTTCCACTACGCCTTCGAGGCACGGGACGCCCTGAAGATCACCTGGTCGCCGGGACCGCTGGCGGAGCTGTCCGACGCGGCCATCCGCTCACGGCTGCGGGCCGCGGTCCCGGCGCTCGGCCGACCGCCGCGCGGATCGGCCCAGTTGGAGGAGCGGTTCGAGTTCGCCTTCGTCGGCCACGCCCCGATGGAGGTCCTCACCGCCGTCGCGGACGTACGCGCCCGGCGTGCCGAGATCTGGTTCTCCTCCCAGTCGCCGATGGGCGCGCGGGAGGACATCGCCTCGGCGGTCGGGCTGCCGTCGTCCGCCGTACGCGTCCATGTCGTGCGCGGCGGCGGTTCGTTCGGGCGCCGGCTGAACCACGACGCGGCCATGGAGGCGGCCCTCATCTCCAAGAAGGCACGCCTCCCGGTGAAGCTGATGTGGAGCCGCGCCGACGACATCAAGCACGGCCGGATGCGCCCCGCCTTCCAGCACCGCATACGGGTCAGTCACGCCCAGGGTCGGGTCGTCGCCTTCGCCATCGCGACGGCCTCGGTGAGCGAGGCGTGGGAGGGGGCCGCTGCCCAAGGTGGGATCGCCGCCTCGGCCGCGTCATCCCCGCTGCCCAGCGACAGCGGTCTCTACAACTTCGGGAAACTGTCCGGGGATTCGGGCTCCGTCGAGCTGGCGATGCCGCTCGGCGCCTGGCGGTCGGTCGACTCCGGGACCGTGCGGACGGCCGAGGAGATCGTCGTCGACGAGATCGCCCGGACCCTGGGCAAGGACCCGGTGGCGTTCCGCCGTACGACCCTGCGTGGCAAGTCCGTCAGAGCCGTCCTCGACAAGGTCGCCACCGCCGGACAGTGGGGCCGGACGATGCCCGCGGGGCAGGCCCAGGGCGTCGCCGTCCACGAGGAGTACGGGTCCTGCGTGGCCTGCCTGGTCGAGATCGACGCCGCCGACCCGAAGAACCCCCGGGTGACCAAGGTCGTGATGGCGGCCGACGTCGGTACGGCCGTCAACCCGCGCGGACTGGAGGCCCAGCTCATGGGCACGGCGGTCGACGGCATCTCCACGATCCTGCGGGCCGGCCTCCACATCGACCGGGGCGCCGTCCGCGAGGGCAGCTACGCCGACTTCCGGTGGGCCCGCCAGCGCCACGCCCCCCTCCACTTCGAGGCGCACATCCTTCCCACGGGCGGAGAGCCGGGCGGCGCCGGCGAGCTCGGCGTCCCGGCAGCGGCCGGAGCCGTCGCCAACGCCTACGCCCGCGCCACCGGCACCAAGCCCCGCCGCTTCCCCCTCAACTTCTGACCCCCGGAAGGCCTCTGATGCCCCGTCACACCTTCGTCCTCAACGGCAAACCGGTCACTGTCGACGCCCCTGACGACATGCCGCTGCTGTGGGTGCTGCGCGACCTGCTGGACGTCACCGGCCCCAAGTACGGCTGCGGCGTGGGCGTTTGCCGCGCCTGTACGAGCCATCTCGACGGCGCCGAGATACAGCCCTGTGTCGTCCCCGTCGCCGACTGCGCGCGGCGCGAGGTCACCACCATCGAGGGCCTCGCCGACGGCGACACCCTGCACCCCGTGCAGCAGGCCTGGCTCGACTGCGACGTCTCCCAGTGCGGGTTCTGTCAGCCGGGCCAGATCATGGCCGCGGTCGCCCTGCTGAAGACGACGCCCGAGCCGACGGACGCCGACATCGACAAGATCGAGAACGTGTGCCGCTGCGGGACGTACTCCCGTATCCGGGAGGCGATCAAGAAGGCGGCGACCGCGGGGGACTGAGTCAGCTGGGTAAGGTCCACTCAGCCTCAAGTGGACAGGTAGGTCGCTGATGACGGACGCCCGGGATTCCCTCGACAACAGCCCGAGACAGCTCCAGGTGGAGACGCACGGCCTCGACGTGATCGGCGACGCCGAACGCAAGGGCACCCCGCGGACGCTGTTCTGGCCGTGGTTCGGCGCCAATGTCTCCATCCTGGGACTGAGCTACGGCGCCTTCGCGCTCGGCTTCGGCATCTCCTTCTGGCAGGCCCTGATCGCCGGCGTCATCGGCATCGTCTTCTCCTTCCTGCTGTGCGGCTTCGTCGCGGTCGCGGGCAAACGCGGCTCCGCCCCGACGATGGTGCTCAGCCGGGCCGCGTACGGCGTCCGCGGCAACCGGCTGCCGTCGGTGATCTCCTGGGTCCTCACGGTCGGCTGGGAGACGGTCCTGTGCGCCCTCGCCACCCTGGCCACCGCGACCGTCTTCGACCGGCTCGGCTGGGGCGGCGGCACCGGCACCCAGGTGGTCGCCCTGATCGTCGTCGCCGGGCTCACCGTCGTCGGCGGGGTCATGGGCTTCGACGTGATCATGCGGTTGCAGACCCTGATCACCGTGGTCACGGGCGTGCTGACGGTCGTGTACGTGTGTCTCGTCGCCGACCACATCCACTGGAGCGCCGTCAGCGACATCCCGGCGGGCTCCGCGCAGGAGTTCATCGGTGCGCTGGTGTTCATGATGACCGGGTTCGGCCTCGGCTGGGTCAACGCCGCCGCGGACTACTCCCGCTATCTGCCGCGCACCTCGTCGAGCCGGGGCGTGATCGGCTGGACGACGTTCGGCGCGTCGGTGGCGCCGCTGCTCCTGCTGGTGTTCGGGCTGCTCCTCGCGGGTTCGTCGACCGGTCTGAATGCGGCCGTGGCCGCCGACCCCATCGGCGCGCTGACCACGATCCTGCCGACGTGGTTCCTGGTCCCGTTCGCCGTGGTGGCGGTGCTGGGCCTGGTCGGCGGCGCCGTCCTGGACATCTACTCGTCCGGCCTGGCGCTGCTGTCGGCGGGCATCCGCATCCCGCGCCCGCTGGCCGCCCTCGTCGACGGCGTCCTGATGATCGCGGGCGCCGTCTACATCGTCTTCTTCGCCGACGACTTCCTGGGACCGTTCATGGGCTTCCTGACCACCCTCGGCGTCCCGATCGCCGCGTGGTGCGGCATCATGCTCGCGGACATCCTGCTCCGCCGCCGCGACTACGCCGAGCCCGACCTCTACCGCCCTGACGGCCGCTACGGCGACGTCCCCCTGACGCCCCTGCTCCTCACACTCGTCGCGACCGCCGTCGGCTGGGGCCTGGTCACCAACTCGACGGCAGACTGGCTCACATGGCAGGGCTATCTCCTCGAACCGCTGGGCCTGGGCGGCAAGTCGGGCGCCTGGGCCTACGCCAACCTGGGCGTCCTCGCGGCACTGGCGCTCGGCTTCCTCGGCACGCTCACCCTGCGCCGAGGAAGGGTACGTGAGCAGGAGGCGGAGGTGGGTGCCGTATGACCACCGGCCACCTGACGGTCATCGACATGCAGCGCGTCTTCGCCGACCAGGACAGCCCCTGGGCCACCCCACGTTTCGCCGAGGCCGAGGAGGGCGTACGACGCCTGCTGCCGGCCTTCGGCGACCGGGTGACGTTCACCCGCTTCGTGGCCCCGGAACACCCGACCGGCGCGTGGCAGGCCTACTACGCACAGTGGCCGTTCGCCCTGCAACCCCCGGACGCCCCCCTGTGGCACCTCACGGACGACTTCGCTCCCATGGCCCAACACGTCATCGACGCCCCGACGTTCGGCAAGTGGACCCCACAACTGGCCGAACGGGTAGGCCCGCAAGGCCCCCTGTACCTCGCCGGCGTCAGCACCGACTGCTGCGTGCTCTCCACGGCCCTCCCGGCGGCGGACGCCGGCGTGGAGGTGGTGGTCATCGCGGACGCGTGCGCGGGAGCGGACGACGACTCCCACGCCAAGGCGTTGCAACTGCTGGACCTGTACCGACCGTTGGTGCGGGTGAGCACGGTCGCGGACGTGCTGAAGGGGGCGGGGGCGTGAGCGAGGCCCAAGGCCGACCTGTCGTGTCCGCCGACGAGATGCACGCGTACCTCGTCGACCAGTTGAACCAAGCACTGAGACGTCCCGGGATGTTCGGCGGAGAGATCGCCATCCTGATGCTGCTCGACCACCTCCTGTTCATGGAGGGGCAGCCCGAGTGCCGGTGGGAGGCGGTGAGAGAACCTTTCCGTGAACGGGGCGCGTCCACGGCCATCGGGGTCAAGGGCGTGTTCCGCGAGCTGATCCGGGGCCGCGACGAGCATGACGTGGCCTCGGTGTACGCCGAGTTCGCCCACCAGCGCCGCTGGCTCCACGCAGACCGGCTCCTCGACGCCCGTACCCACGAGTCCCTCATGGACCGAGCCCCCGAGTGGGCCGGCCAGGACAGGCAATGGCCCGACGTCGTCGCCGAGTTCGGCGAACCCTCGATCCTGTTCGGCGGCACCAACCCCAGGTACGGCAAGACCCTCGCCTACGTCAGCGAGGACCCCGGGCACCCGTTGGTCTTCTTCCACCTCTGGAACGGTGACCTGGACGAGGCGTCCCCCGCGTGGAAGCCGTCGTACGAGCAACCCGTCCTGTGGGCCGTCCGGTTGGGTGACCGCCCCTTCCAGGAGTCCTTCACCTTCACTCCCACCTGGCAGCGCCTCCGCCCTCAGTGATCTGCCTGTGCACGACCCTTTACGCGGCTGTCATGTCCCTGTAGCTTCCCGAGCGTCGCAAGAACTTTCAGGAACTTGCCGGTGCTTCTTGCGGGGCGGAGGCGAACCGGTGGGGCCTCGACCCTTATGGGAGCCGCCATGAGATCCGCACCCCCACGCCTGCCGCGACGCCCCCTGGTGGCGTTCGTGGCGGCGTCCGGGCTGCTCGGACTGCTGTCCGCGGTACCGGACACGAGCACCTCGATCCCCTTGCAAACCGTTGCAGACAGCACCAACACGGCGACCGTCTTCTACTACACGAAGACCAAGAACTGGTCGTCGACCTATCTGCACTACGCCCCGGACGGCGGCTCCTGGACCACCGTCCCCGGCGTGCAGATGGAGAGCGCCTGCACGGACTGGGTGAAGAAGACCGTCGACCTCGGCTCCGCCGCCGGCCTCCAGGCCACCTTCAACAACGGCAGCGGCACCTGGGACAACAACGGCGGCAACAACTACGCGCTGGGCACCGGCACCATCACCGTCAAGGACGGCGTCATAGCCCACAGCGACCCGTGCGCCGACACCGGCACCGGCAGCGGCAACCAGGCCACCGTCTACTACTCCACCGCCACCTCCGGCTGGACCATCGCCAACATCCACTACGCGCCGAGCGGCGGTTCGTGGACGGCCGTCCCCGGCCTCGGCATGGAATCCGCGTGCACGGGCTGGTGGAAGAAGACCCTCGACATCGGCACCGCCACCTCCCTGAAGGCGGCGTTCAACAACGGCAACGGCGTCTGGGACAACAACAACAGCTCCGACTACACGATCCCGACCGGTACGACGACCGTGAAGGACAGGACGGTCACCACGTCCGCCGCCGACCCGTGTGCCACCGAGGCCCCCGACACCGAGGCTCCCACCGCCCCCACCAAGGTCACCGCCAGCGCCACCGACACCTCCGTCGTGGTGAGTTGGGAAGCCGCCACCGACAACAAGGCGGTGACGAAGTATCAGGTCATGCGCGCCGGCGGCTCGAAGGGCACGGTCGTCACCGACGTCGGCTCAACCGTCTCCTCCGACACGGGACTTGAGGAGAAGACCGCCTACACCTACACCGTGAAGGCGGTCGACGCGGCCGGCAACACCTCGCCCGCCTCCGCCGAGGCGACCGCGACGACCGGCACCGCGGCCCCCGCTCCCGCCGCCGGCACCCCGCTCGGCACCGACCCCCGCAAGGACCCCATCTACTTCGTCCTCACCGCCCGCTTCTACGACGGCGACACCTCCAATGACCGCGGCGGCAGCCAGCACACCAAGTCCGGAAACGCGGCCAACAACGACCCCATGTTCCGGGGCGACTTCAAGGGCCTGGTGAACAAGCTCGACTACATCAAGGCGCTCGGCTTCTCCGCGGTCTGGATCACCCCGGTCGTCCTCAACCGCTCGGACTACGACTACCACGGCTACCACGGCTACGACTTCTACAAGGTCGACCCGCGCCTGGAGTCGGCCGGCGCCACCTACCAGGACCTGATCAACGCCGCCCATGCCAAGGGCATGAAGATCTACCAGGACGTCGTCTACAACCACAGCTCCCGCTGGGGCGCCAAGGGCCTGTACACACCCACCGTGTACGGCGTCCGTGACTCCCAGTGGAGCTGGTACTACGACGAGAAGAACGAGGGCTTCGAGTACGACGGCCTCACCGTCGAGCCCAAGTCCGGGAAGTCGTACTACAACGGCGACCTGTGGTCGACCGCCGAACCCACCGGCAACACCTGCGTCAACTGGGGCAAGCCCACCGGCGGCAAGAGCGCCGAGGGCTACACCCTCTACAACTGCCAGTGGCCGAGCCCCACTTCGGGCATGTTTCCGAAGGCGTACTACCACCAGTGCTGGATCGGCAACTGGGAGGGCGAGGACTCCCGTTCCTGCTGGCTGCACGAGGACCTGGCCGACTTCAACACAGAGTCGACACCCGTGCAGAACTACCTGATCGGCGCTTACAACAAGTACATCGACATGGGCGTCGACGGTTTTCGCATCGACACGGCCGTCCACATCCCGCGCGTCACCTGGAACCGCCGTTTCCTGCCGGCGATCTACGACCGCGTCACCCAGAAGTTCGGCACCACCGCTGCCCAGAACTTCTATGTCTTCGGCGAGGTCGGTGCCTTCGTCAACGACAAGTGGAACCGCGGCTCGGTGAACCACTCCGCGCAGTTCTTCACGTGGAAGGAGCGCAAGGAGTACAGCGCCGACGACGAGACCGCCGCCATGGAGCAGTTCAACTACGAGAACAACCTCGGCACCGGCAACCAGCCGACCTCGACCAACGCCTTCCTGAACGGCAACAGTTACCACACCCCGGATCACAGCCAGTTCAGCGGCATGAACATCATCGACATGCGCATGCACATGAACTTCAGTGATGCGCAGAACGCCTACAGCAACGGCAAGGACTCCGACGACAGCGTCAACGACGCGACGTACAACGTCGTCTACGTGGACAGCCACGACTACGGCCCCAACAAGTCGAGCACCCGCTACAGCGGCGGCACCGACGCCTGGGCCGAGAACATGTCGCTGATGTGGACCTTCCGTGGCATCCCGACCCTGTACTACGGCTCGGAGATCGAGTTCCAGAAGGGCAAGCAGATCGACTGCGGGCCCACCTGCCCGCTGGCGTCCACGGGCCGGGCGTACTACGGCGACCACCTCGAAGGCACCGTCACCGCCTCGGAGTTCGGCAAGGCGGACTCGGCGAGCGGCGAGGTCGCCACCACCCTGTCCCAGCCGCTCGTCAAGCACCTCCAGCGGCTCAACCAGATCCGCCGGGCCGTCCCGGCCCTCCAGATGGGCCAGTACTCCACCGACGGCATCAGCGGCTCGATGGCCTTCAAGCGCCGCTACACCAGCGGCAGCACGGACAGCTTCGCGCTCGTCACCGTCACCGGCGAAGCGACCTACACCGGCATCCCGAACGGCACCTACAAGGACGCCGTCACAGGTGACACGAAGACCGTCACCAACGGCACCCTCGCCGTGTCGGCACCGGGCAAGGGCAACCTGCGGGTGTACGTCCTCAACGGACCCGGCAAGATCGGGACGGACGGTCCGTACCTGAAGTAGTTGGCGTTATCCGGTGGGTACAGGAGCGGCGGTTGCCGTGTTCAATCATTCCTGTCGCGACAGGTTCGGACGTCCCCACACGTCAGGAGGCACCGTGATCGCCGCTCCCGAACCGGAACTCACCGCGGAAGACGTCATCGAACGGGCCGTGCGGCTGCGGCCCGTGCTGCTCGAACGCCAGCCGGAGACAGAGCGGCTGACGCACTATCCGAAGGACACCCACGACGACTTCCTGCGGGCCGGGTTCTACCGGATGCTCCAGCCACGCCGGTACGGCGGCTACGAGTTCGGCCTGCCCGTCTTCTACCGCGTGGTCACCGAGATCGCCCGCGGCTGCCCCTCCACCGGCTGGGCCCTGTCGCTCACCTCGGCCCACGTCCTCCAGGTCGCCGGGTTCTTCGAGGAGCGGGCCCAGGACGAGATCTTCGGCGCCGACGGCGACTTCAGGGCGGCCTCGACCGTCGCCCCCGTCGGCGTCGCCCGTCCCGACGGCGAGGGCCATCTCGTCCTCGACGGCACCTGGCCGTACTCCTCCGGTGCCCCCTACTCCACCCACTACCTCGGCCAGACCCTGGCGGCCGGCGATCCTCCCGGCCCCGTGCTGCTGTTCGTCGTTCCGCGCTCGGAGTTCACCGTGCTCGACGACTGGCACGGCGTCCTCGGCCTGCGCGGCAGCGGTTCCCACAGCGTCCACATGGAGAACGCCCGCATCCCCGCGTACTTCACCCGCGAGGCCAGCCTCCTCGACCTGCCCATCGAAGGCGGCAGCGTCGGCTCGAAACTGCACGGCAACCCGATGTACGCCCACCGGGCGCCGAGTTTCTACCACGGCGAACTGGCCGCGATCATGACCGGCATCGGATACGCGGCGGCGGACGAATACGTGCGCGTCCTGTCCGGCCGCCCCCTCCACCTGGAGCCCGACCGCACCCGCGCCGACCTGCACGACTACCAGCGTCACCTCGGCGAGGCACTCGGGCTGATCCGCACGGCCGAGGCGGCGCTCCAGCACACGGCCGCCGACTGGATGGAGACCTGCCGCCGAGGTGTCGCGGGCGAGGCACCCTTCACCATGGCGGAGGACAACCGGCTCGCCCTGATGTTCCTCAACGCAGGCCGCCTGGCCTGGGACGCCCTGCAGAACATCCTCTTCCGCACGGCCGGCTCCCGGCACGCCCGGGACGGCGAGCGCATGCAGCGCTACTTCCGGAACGCCGCCACGTACTGGACGCACGTCGGCCCCAGCATGGCCGAACCCCTCTTCCGCAGGGTCGGCTGCGACCGCCTCGGCCTGCCCTCGGACCACATCCCGCTGATTCCCTGATCCGCGGGGGAATGCCGCAGTCCGGATCGGGTACGTGAGCAGGACCGCGCCCGGGGCCGAGCGCCCCGGGCGAGCCGTACGACCACCGCTACCAGGGGATTCACCATGGACACACCCGCGCACGACCACACCACACCGGCCCGGCGGGCGCTGGACGCGCTGGCCGAGAACACCGAGGACACGGTGGCGCTGGACACGCTCGTGAGCAGTGATGTCCTCGTGCCCGTGCCGGACGACGCCAGTGAGGAGGACGTCGACAACCCCTCGGCGGTGGCCCTGCCGGTCATCGAGCAGCCCGGTGGCGACCCGGTGGTGCCGGTGTTCACCTCGGAGGACGAGATGGCCGGGCTGCTGCCCTTCGTCTCCCGCTACCGGCTGGTCCCACTGGGCGCGCTGGCCGCGGAATGGCCGACGGACGATCTGGCCCTGACCATCGACGCCGCGTCCGCGCATCCGCTGACGCTCACCTCGGAGGGCGTGCGCACCCTGCTGGGCCGCTCGCACGGCTGACCCGGTGAGGGGCCCGGCCACCGGTGACGGAGGGGGAGCGGCCGGGCCCGGTGGACGGAGCACGGCCGCCTCCCGCTGCCGCGCTCCGGACGACGGTGAGGCACCGCTGGGGGAGGAACGGCGCCGACTCCGCTCCTCCCCGGACGCCCACGATCGACGTGATGTGACGATATGACCACGGCGGTGGTGGCGTCGCTCCGGGATGCGCGGCCCCTGTCCGCAAAACGCGGCGGATTACGGCAGACAGGTCACGCGCCGCGCAGCGTGTGCGAGGGCGTCTCACCGAACCGCTCCCGGTAGCGCGACGCGAACCGGCCCAGATGCACGAACCCCCACCGGTGCGCCACGTCCGACACGGTCGTCGCCCCCGGCCCGGAGGCCCGCAGCTCGGCGCACACCCGCTGCAGGCGCACGTCGTACACGTACGCCATCGGCGACATCCCGACGTGCCTGCGGAACGCCTCCTGGAGCGTGCGCACACTGACCTGTGCGATCCGCGCCAGCCGGGCGGCGTCGTACGCCTCGGCCGGCCGCTCCTGCACGGCGTCCATCACCCGCTTGACCGAGGCGGGCCGCATCGGCGGCGAGGGAGCCTCCAGTTCCTCCCGGTAGCTGTGCTCGGCCGCCAGCAACACCCCTTCGAGCAGGGTCTGTTCGATACGCGACCGGATCAGCGGCCGCTCCAGCAGCCCGAGCGAGGTGTCCTTCTCCAGCAGGGCCCAGGTGGCCAACTGCGCCCAGCTGCGGCCGGGTCCGTCCCGCACGTCGACCGACGGCCCGAAGACCGGCGGGCGGGACAACGGCCGGTCGAGCAGGGACTCCAAGGAGTCGTGGAGGGCCTGTTTGTCGATCTTCACGGTGAGCGCCTGGCAGTCCGGCGACCAGGCGTCGATCCGGATGTGCCGGGACGGATCGAAGAAGACGGCGCTGCCCGTCGTCGCGAACACGACGTCGCCGCGCCCCTGTTGGATGCTGAAGCAGCCCCGCACCGGAACGGCCACGTGATAGGCGCCGGGCGCGGCGAAACCGCTGCGGATCTCGGTGCCGAAACAGATGTCGCCGACCGTGAGCGAGCCGAGGCCGAGCACGCTCAGCCTGGTCGCGAAGTCCTCGGTGGGGCCCACGACCTGCAGGTCCATGTCGTAGTAGTGGGCGGCGATCACATCGTGCGCCTCCGCCACGGAGCGCGTCGCGTACGAGCTGAAGTCGGCCGCCCGGCCCGGTACCACGGTCACTGCCGATTCTCCGATCTGCGCGCGCAGTACTCCGTTCAGCATGGCCACGCGCGTGACCGGATACACCCCGCCCGTTTCCGGTTTTCACAGCCTCTTCTCAGCATCGGGGATTACGCGGGGATTCAGCGCCCTTCCGGGGACTCGGCAGCTGCCGATGCGGCGACGGCGCCGTAGTCGCGCATGCCGTTCTCCAGCAGGGCGAAGGCCTCGGTGGCGAGCCGGCGCACCTCGGCGGGGAGCGCGGTCGGGGTGTCGTCCGTCAGGACCCGGTGCCGGACATGATCGACGAGGGCGCGGTGCACGCCGAAGAGGGCGCTCGCGGTCACCCGGGCGGTGACGTCGTCGTCGAGCGCGGCGGCGAGGGCGTCGACGCACGCGGCGTGGGCCCGCTGCTCGCGGGCGCGCAGTGCGGGACTGTCGGCGATCAGCCGGTTGACCGTGCGCAGCTGTTGCAGCGCCTCCGTGTCGCCTGCCTCCATCTGCGCCAGCAGCCCTTCCGGCCGCAGGAGCCGGCGCCGGAAGGCGGAGAGGACCGACTCGCCGGGCGGGCGGGTGCGCACGGCCTCGACGAGGCGCTCCCCGAAGGCCTCGAAGCGGGAGAAGAAGAGGTCCTCCTTGGCCGGGAAGTAGTTGAACACCGTGGCCTCGGAGACCTGCGCGGCGCGGGCCACCTCCACGACCGTGACCCGGTCGAAGCCGCGCTCGGCGAACAGCCGCCACGCGGTGTCGCCGATCCGCTCGCGCGTCTGCTGCTTCTTCAGCTCCCGCAGGCTCACGCACCACTCCTGTTTGGGGTGACCAGAAAATTAGGGTTACCCTAGCATTCCGTGAGCGTTCGACTGGCCATGACCTGGGAGTCGTCCATGACGAACCGCACCTACCTGAAACCCCCGTGGATGCAGCGGCACGTCGGCAACCGGCTGGCGCCGCTGTTCGGCAGGTCCGTCGTGTCCCGGCTGTCGGTGCGCGGGCGCCGGAGCGGACAGTGGCGTACGGTGCCCGTCGCCGTCCTGGACCACGAGGGCGAGCGCTACCTCGTGTCCTACCGGGGGCTGAGCGACTGGGCCCTGAACCTGCGGGCGGCGCCCGACTGCAGGCTGACCGTCCGCGGCCGCACCGAGGAGATCACCGCGGAGGAGGTGCCCGAGTCCGAGCGCCCACCCCTGATGGCGGCCTACCAGGAGCAGTACGGCGGGATGCCGACGGTCAAGGATGTCCTCGCGGCGCTCCCCGACCCGGCCGACCACCCGGTCTTCCGCATCCGCGCCCGGAGCTGAGCCTCAGCCGCCCAGCGTCCGCCCCAGGGCCTCCCGCTGAAGCGGCAGGACCTCGGCATGCAGCTCGCGCCCCTTGCGGGTCAGCGCCACCCACACGCCACGCCGGTCCTCCACGCACACGGAGCGCTCCACCAGACCGTCCTTCTCCAGCCGGCCGATCAGCCGGGAGAGCGCGCTCTGGCTGAGATGGACCCGCCCGACCAGGTTCTGCACCCGGCACAGGTCACCCTCCGCCGGGGCCTCGGCGGCGAGGAGGTCGAGCACCTCGAAGTCGCTCGCGCCCAGCCCGTGCGGGTGCAGCACCCGGTCGATCTCGCACATCGTGCGGGCGTGGACCGCAAGGATGTCCCGCCACTGTTCCTCGAGCCGGGCGCCGGCCGCGTTCACTGCCATGACCCCATGTTAATGCGCATGCATCCATATCGGGGCGGGGGTGCTCTCAGCTGTCCTGGGTGATCCCGACGAGGTTGCCGTCCGGGTCCTTCACGGAGGCGATCAGCTTGCCGCCGCCGACGTCGGTGACGTCCTGGAGCAGCTCGGCGCCCGCGTCGAGCAGCGCCGCGAGCCGGGCCCGGATGTCGTCCACGTGCCAGTACGGGACCGGGCCGGTCATGCCCCGCGCGTGCCCGTTGGGGTCGAGGCCCACGTCCTGACCGGCGTCCTTGAAGCCGACGTAGTACGCCTCGTCGGCATACGGCTCGGTCTGGAGCAGGGCGCTGAACACAGCCTTGGCGCGGGCGACGTCCTTGACGGGGTAGATGATGGTCTTCAGTCCGGCGGTCATGGTGTGCTCCTCCGTTGGGTTCTCGTCGGTGGTTTCACCGTAGGGCGGGGGAGGGGGAACCGCTTCTCCGATCCTGACCGCTTCCCGGGACGGCACGGGCGGCCGTACGACGAAGGGCGCGCCCCCGGCCGAAAGCCGGCGACGCGCCCGTGCCCGAGGCGAACACCCTCAGGTCGAGTCGCGCTTCACCAGCTCGGTCGGAAGGATCACCGCCATCGGGTCCTCGCCGTTGATCTGCGCCAACAGCACCCGCACCATCTCGGCGCTGATCCGGTCGTAGGGCTGGCGGATCGTGGTGAGGGCCGGGGTGGCCTCCAGCGCGGCGACGGAGTCGTCGAAGCCGCCCACGGACACGTCCTCGGGGACCCGGCGGCCCGCCCTGGCCAGCGCGGCCAGCGCGCCCTGGGCCATCAGGTCGGAGGCCACGAACACGGCGTCCAGGTCGGGGGCCTGCGCCAGCAGCCGCTCGGCCCCCGCCTCACCGCTCGCCCGGCTGTAGTCGCCGGAGACGATGAGCCGCTCGTCGATCGCGATCCCCGCGTCCGTGAGCACCTCCTTGTACCCGGCGAGCCGGTCCACACCGCCCGGGGTGTCCAGCGGGCCGCTGACCATGGCGATCCGGCGCCGCCCCAGCGACAGCAGATGGCGCACCATGTCACGGGCACCGTCCCGGTCGTCCGCGGCCACGTAACTCACCCTGGCGCCGGGCCCCATCGGCTTGCCGCACTGCACGAGCGGTACGCCCGCCTCGCGCAGCTCCTCGGCGACCGGGTCGCCGGAGTGGCTGGAGACCAGCAGCACCCCGTCGACGTGACCGGCGGTGATGTACCGCGTTATGCGCCGCCGTTCGTCTTTCGTGCCCGCCAGCATCAGCAGCAGCGGGATGTCGTGCGCCGCCAGCGCCTGGGTGCAGCTGCTGAGCAGGACGTTGAAGTTCGGGTCCTCGAAGAACCGCTCCTGAGGCTCCGTCAGCAGGAAGCCGATGGAGTCCGAGCGTCCGGTGATCAGCGAGCGGGCGTGGCGGTTGACGACGTAACCCGTCTTGCGGATCGCGGCGTTGACCGCTTCCTGGGCGGCCGGGCTGACGTAGTGCCCGCCGTTGAGCACCCGCGAGACGGTGCCTCGTGAGACCCCCGCCTCGCGCGCCACGTCGTGGATCGTCGGCGGTTTGCGCCGACCCCCCGCATTGTTCATGGTCATGACTTTACGGCCCCGGACAGCAGATCGAGGCTCCAGAACCGCTGGATGACCAGGAAGAGCGCGATCAGCGGGAACACCGCGAGGAACGCTCCGGTGATCACCAGGGTGTACAGGGCCGGGGTGTTGGCGCCCTGCTCCAGGAGCGTGTACAGACCGAGCGTGATCGGGAACTTCTCGTCGTCGCTCAGCATGATGTACGGCAGAAGGAAGTTGTTCCAGATCGCCACGAACTGGAACAGGAACACCGTGACCATGCCCGGGACCATCATCGGCAGCGCGACCCGGCTGAAGATCCGCCACTCGCTCGCCCCGTCCATCCGCCCGGCCTCCACCACGTCCGCGGGCACCGCGGCCTGGGCGTAGATACGGGCGAGGTAGACGCCGTACGGCGAGAGGATCTGCGGCAGCAGCACGGACAGGTACGAGTCCGTCAAGTCGGCCTGCGCCAGCAGCAGATACTGCGGCACGGCCAGGATGACCGGCGGCATCAGCACACCCGCGAGCAGCACGTTGAACATCGTCTCGCGGCCGCGGAAGCGGTAGATCGCCAACGCGTAGCCGCTGAACGCCGACACCACCGTGGACAGCAGCGCGCCCAGCCCGGCGTAGAAGGCGGAGTTGCCCATCCACTGCCAGTAGACGCCGTCGCGGTAGGCGTTGAGGTCCTTGAGGTTGTCGACGAAGCCCGAGCCCGGCAGGAAGGTGAAGGTCGAGAACAGCTCCTCGCCGGACTTGGTCGACGCGATGACCACCCAGGCGACCGGCAGCAGCGTGTACAGCGCGCCGATCAGCAGGGTGAGCGTCGGGACGAGCGCGATCCGGCGGCGCAGGGGCGGGCCCTGGGCGGCGCCGGGCGTGGTGCCCGCCGCCGGCTCGGTCTTGCGGACGGCAAGAGAACTCATCGTGCTGCCTCCTGCTTCTGACGACGGTTCGCGGCCCGCAGGAACCCGAAGGACAGCAGCAGTGTGGCGAGCGCGATGATCACGGCCTGGGCGGCCGCCGCGTAGATGTCGTTGGTGCCGAACGCGTCCCGGTAGACCTTCATCAACGGGCTCCACGTCGTGGACACCGAGTTGGTGAGGGGCTTGAGGGTGGTCGGCTCGTTGTACACCTGGAGCGTGGCGATGATCGAGAAGAAGAAGGTCAGCACCAGCGAGGGCGCCACCATCGGGATCTTGATCCTCAGTGCGATCTGGCTCGGGGTGGCCCCGTCCAGCTTCGCCGCCTCGTACACCTCGGCCGGGATGGCCTGGAGCGCGGTGTAGATGACGATCATGTTGAAGCCGGTGCCGCCCCACACCGCGATGTTCGACAGGGCGAGGTAGAGCGGACCGCCGCTGAGCAGGTCCGGCTGCGGCAGACCGAGCTTGTCCAGCACGTAGTAGAACGGGCTGACGTCCGGCAGGTACAGGAAGCCCCACAGCATGGCCGCCACGACGCCGGGGATGGCGTACGGCAGGAAGATCGCGAGGCGGGTGAAGGGGGTGAACCGGACCTTGTCGCTGTCGAGCATCAGCGCGAAGAGCAGGGCGAGGCCCAGCATCACGGGGACGACGATGCAGCCGTAGCCGAGGACGCGCAGGGCGCCGTGCAGCAACTCGCTGTCCTGGAGGGCGGCCGTGTAGTTGGACAGGCCGGCCCAGACCTCCTCGCGGGCGCCCTTCCCGAGGCCGAGGCCGGAGACGTGCACCTTGCGGAAGCTGAGCCAGACCGCGTATCCGATGGGCAGCGCGAAGAAGACGAGGAACAGGACCGTGGCGGGGATGAGGAAAGCGTACGGGGCCCCCTTGACCCCGTACGACTTCCGGCGTGCGCTCGTCACTCGGAGACCCCGAAGCCCTGCTTCTTGAGGTCGGCGACGGTGGCGTCCTGCATCTTGTCCAGGGCGGCGGCGAAGTCCGACTTGTTCTTGGCGGCGGCACCGAAGGCGTCGTTGAAGGCCGTGTAGGCCACGTTCACGTTCGGGCCCCAGGCGGAGGGCGCCGTGGTCTTCGCGATCTCGGCGGCCTTGGTGTAGAAGTCGGCCTGGTTCGAGAAGTACTCCGGGGCCTGCGCGAAGGCGCCCGAGGTCTGGGCGTTGGTGGCGGCCGGGTAGATGCCGCTCTCCTTGGCCAGCGCGGTCAGGGCCTGGTCGTCGGTGTTCAGCCAGGCGGCGAACTTCGCGGCGGCCTCCTGGTGCTTGGAGTCCGTGGTGACGCCGGTGGAGGAGCCGCCCCAGCTGCCGGTCTTGTTCTCACCCGCGGTCCACTGGGGGAGCGGGGCCATGGCCCACTTGCCCTTGGTGTCGGGCGCGGCCGTGGTCAGCGTGCCCGGCGCCCACACGGCGGAGACCCAGGCGATCTGCTTGCCGGTGTTGAGCGCCTTGTTCCAGGCCGGCGTGTACATCGGCTGGTTGTCGACGGCGCCCTCCTTGACGAGGCCGCCCCAGAAGTCGGCGACCTTCTTGGTGGCCGCGTCGTTGATGCCGACCTTCCACTTGTCGCCCTCGGTGGTCCACCACTTGGCGCCGGCCTGCTGGGCCAGGCCCGCGAAGAGGCCGGAGTCGTTGGCGGAGAAGGTCGTGAGGTCCGTGTCGGGGGACTTCTTCTTCAGCGCGCGGGCCGTCTCGGCGAACTCGTCCCAGGTGGTCGGGACGGTCAGGCCGTACTTCTTGAAGAGGTCCTCGCGGTAGTAGAACATCATCGGGCCGATGTCCTGCGGGACCGCGTACACGGCGTCCGTGCCGAGCGTGGTCTGCTGCCAGACGCCCTCGGCGAACTTGCCCTTCGCGTCGCCGACGTTCTTCGAGATGTCGGCGAGGGCGTCGTTGCTGACCAGCGTGGGCAGCGCCTGGTACTCGGCCTGGACCAGGTCGGGCGCCTTGCCGGCCTTGTGCGCGGTGAGGATCTTGGTGACCAGCGTGTCGCCGGACGCCTGCTTCTTCACCGTGACGGTGATCTGGTCCTTCTTGCCCTGGCCCTTGTTCCAGAGGTCGACGACCTTGTCCATACCGGGGGTCCAGGTCCAGTACGTCAGCGAGACCGGCCCTGATTCGGTCTTCGCGTCGTCGTCGTCCGAACCACAGGCGGCGAGCGCGGTGGCGCCGAGGGCGACGGCGACGGTGGATGCTGCCACTCTGCTGAGCCGGCTGCGCTTCGTGATGGGCATGGATCTCTCCCCTGACCTGGGTTCCCGCCTGGTGCGAGAACCTGCACCTTCTTTTTCGCGGCGCGCCCCTTCGGCTCGCTCGCGGTGCTTCTGTGAGCGTTCACAGTAGAGAAACATCCCGGACACTTGTCAATGGTTGTTGCTGTGCGGTTATGTTGGGCTCGCACCACTGATCAAGTGTGTGCACGTTCCCAAATGATCGATTTAACGGGAGAGATCCATGCCGGAGACCAGCCCCAAGGGCCTCGCCAGGCTCGCCTTCGGTGGGGACTACAACCCCGAGCAGTGGCCGGAAAGCGTCTGGCAGGAGGACGTCCGCCTGATGCGCGAGGCCGGCGTCACCATGGTGAGTGCCGGAATTTTCTCCTGGGCGCTCCTGGAGCCCTCACCCGGGGTGTACGACTTCGGCTGGCTCGATCGCCTGTTCGATCTGCTGCACGAGAACGGCATCCGCGTCGACCTCGGCACCCCCACCGTGGTGCCCCCGGTCTGGTTCTACCGGGCCCACCCCGACGCGCTGCCGGTGACCGCGGAGGGCGTGCGCTACGAGTTCGGCTCCCGGGGCGCGATCTGCCACAGCAACGCCGACTACCGCGCCGCCGCCGCGAACATCACCACCCGGCTCGCCGAGCGGTACGCCGACCACCCGGCGCTCGCGATGTGGCACGTCCACAACGAGTACGGCGTCCCCGTCTCGGCCTGCTACTGCGACTCCTGCGCCGCCCACTTCCGCCGCTGGCTGGAGTCGACGTACGGCACGGTCGACGCCGTCAACGAGGCCTGGGGCACGGCGTTCTGGGGCCAGCGCTACGGCGGTTTCGAGGACATCAACCCGCCGCGCCTGAGCCCCACCGTCGGCAACCCGGCCCAGGCACTGGACTACAAGCGCTTCGCCGACGCCACCATGCGCGAGAACTTCCGTATGGAGCGGGACATCCTGCACCGCCTCGCCCCCGGCATCCCGGTGACGACCAACTTCATGACCGCCCTCAGCCAGTGCGACTCCGTCGACTACTGGGCCTGGGGCCGCGAGGTCGACATCGTCACCAACGACCACTACCTGATCACCGACGGCCGCCGCACCCACGTCAACCTCGCGATGGCCGCCGACCTCACCCGCTCGGTCGCCGGGGGAGCGCACTGGATCCTCCTGGAGCACTCCACCTCGGGCGTCAACTGGCAGGCCCGCAACCCCGCCAAGGCACCCGGCCAGATGGCCCGCAACTCCCTCGCCCACGTGGCCCGCGGCTCCGAGGGAGCCATGTTCTTCCAGTGGCGCCAGTCCCGGCGCGGCGCCGAGAAGTTCCACTCCTCGATGCTCCCGCACGGCGGCACCGACACGCGCGTGTGGCGCGAGGTCGTCGAACTCGGCGCCTCCCTCGACTCGTTGAGCACGATCCGCGGCACCCGCACCGAGGCCGACGTCGCCGTCCTGTGGGACTGGCACTCCTGGTGGGCGCAGAGCCTGGACTGGCGCCCCAGCGAGGACCACGACGCCCGCGAACGCGCCGACGCCTTCTACGAGACGCTCTACGACCGCCACCTCACGGTCGACTTCGCCCACCCCGAAGCCGACTTGTCGAGGTATCCCCTTGTCGTCGTACCGGCCCTCTACCTGATGACCGAGGCGGCCGGGAACAACGTCCGGGAGTACGTCGAGAACGGCGGCACCCTCGTCGTGTCGTACTTCTCCGGCATCGTCGACGAGCACGACGCCGTGCACGAGGGCGCCTACCCCGGCCCGCTGCGCGACGTCCTCGGCCTGACGATCGAGGAGTTCTCGCCGCTGCTGAAGGACCAGTCGGTGCGGCTCACCGGCCCCGACGGCTCCGAGCTCAGCGGCGACGTCTGGACGGAGTTCGTCGTCCCCCGCGGCGCCGAGACCGTCTGGACCTACGCCGACGGCCTCACCGCCGGCCACCCGGCTGTCACCCGGCACCGCTACGGCCAGGGCTCCGCCTGGTACGTCTCCACCCGCCTCGGCGCCGAGGGCCTCGACGCCCTGCTGGGCTGGGCCACCGAGGACGCCCGGATCGCGCCGCGCGCCGACCTGCCCCGCGACGTCGAAGTGGTGCGCCGCACCGGCGAGACGGGCACGTACGTCTTCGCGATCAACCACACCGGGGCGGACGCCAAGGTGCCGCTGGAGGTCTCCGGCACCGAGCTGCTGACCGGTGAACGCGCCGCGGGCCGCCTCGAGGTCCCGGCGGGCGCCGTGCGGGTCGTACGACTCGACGGCTGAGCGCGGGCCCCTGGGGCCCCATCGACTCCCCTCCGCCCGTGCGAGCCGCGAGCCGCGGGTGGAGGGGCCCCTTCGTCGCCCCGGCGAAGGCACCCCCAACCCCATATGTCGAAGGGACGACGGACGAAGATGTTCCATCCCAGACGCACCCTGCGAGCCCTGCTCCTCCCGCTCACCGCGGGGCTCGCCCTCACCGCCCTGCCCGCACAGACCGCCCAGGCGGCGAGCACGCTGACCAACGGCGGGTTCGAGTCCGACGGCGCGGGCGTGGCGGCCCCCACCGGCTGGTCCGAGTACGGCACGACCGCCGCCTCCTACACCGAGTCCGGCGGCCACGGCGGCAGTTACCGCCTCACCCACTACTCGTCCTCCGCCTACAAGGTGGAGACCTACCAGTACCTGTCCGGGCTGACCAACGGGAACTACAAGCTCACCGCGTGGGTCCGCTCCGGCGGCGGCCAGAACTCCGCCTACATAGCCCTGAAGAACTGCGGCGGCACCGACCAGCGCACCGACCTGCCGGTCTCCCCGAGCGGCTGGCTCCACATCGTCGTGCCGGTCAACGTGACCAACAACCAGTGCACGATCAGCATCAACAGTGACGCGAACGCCGGCAACTGGATCAATGTTGACGACCTGACCTTCGCGTCCGGTACGTCCAGTACGTCGATCAAGGGTTCAGACGTCTCCTCCCTCGCCAAGAGCGAGGCCAAGGGCGGCATCTACAAGACCAGCTCCGGCACCACCGGAGACGCGCTCGCCATCCTCAAGTCCGCCGGACAGAACTACGCGCGCGTCAAGGTCTGGGTCAACGCGGCCGACGGCTACAACGGCAAGACCCAGGTCCTGGCGATGGCCAAGCGCATCAAGGCGCAGGGCATGAAGCTGCTGGTCGACTTCCACTACTCAGACACCTGGGCCGACCCGGGCGCCCAGACCGTGCCGTCCGCCTGGTCGGGCCACAGCTACAGCCAGTTGAAGACGGACGTCTACAACCACACCTACGACGTCCTCAACGCGCTGAAGGCGCAGGGCACCACGGCCGACATGGTCCAGGTGGGCAACGAGATCAACGGCGGCATGCTGTGGTCCGCGGGCTCCACCGACAACTGGTCGCAGCTCGCCGGGCTGCTCAACTCCGGCTACAGCGCGGTCAAGGCGGTCAGCTCCTCCACCCAGGTGGCGCTGCACCTCGCCAAGGGCGGCGACCTGACCGGCACCCGCTGGTGGTTCGACAACGCGGTCGCCAACGGCGTCAACTTCGACGTCATCGGCCTGTCCTACTACGGCTACTGGCACGGCTCGCTCTACGACTTCCAGACGACCCTGGACGACGCGGCCTCCCGCTACGGCAAGCCGGTCTTCGTCGCCGAGACGGCCTACCCCTTCCGTCTCGACAGCGACGACTCCTACGAGAACATCATCGACCTCTCCAGCGAGCTGGTCTCCGGCTACCCCGCCACCACCGCCGGCCAGACCCGCTGGATGAACGACGTCGCCAGCATCGTGGAGGCCGTCCCCAACGGCCGTGGCCTCGGCGTCTTCTACTGGGAGTCGACCTGGACCGCGGTCACCGGCAACGGCTGGGACCCGACCGACTCCTCCTCCGGCAACGGCTGGGAGAACCAGGCCCTGTTCGACTACGACAACAAGGCGCAGCCCGCGATGGCGTGGTTCAGCCACCGGTAGTCCCCCGTACGACAGGGGCCCGGCCGCGCAGACGCGGCCGGGCCCCTGTGTTGTGCTGTGTGAGTTCCGAACTGCCTTTTCTCGCAAGTGCGTTCGGTACCGGACAAGGTGTGAGAAGTCCATCCATGACGGCGTCGACTGCGGGACAGTGGGAACACGCGGTACGAGGAGGTCGAACGGAGGGGGACGACATGCTGAGGACTCCCGTCAGTCAGCGGCGGCTGGACATCCTGGAGTGGCTGAAGGACCCGGTCGCGCACTTCCCGGGCCGGCACCACGGCTGCCCGGCCGAGGACGGCGTCACCGCGGAGGCCGTCGCCGCCAAACTCGGCGTGCGCCGCCAAGTCGCCGACACCCACCTGGAGTTGCTCGCCGACATCGGCCTGCTGCGCACCAAGCGGATCCGCCGCCGGGTCTACTACCGGCGCGACGAGGTGCGGATAGCCGAGGTGGCCCGCATGTTCGAGAAAGGCTGGTAGACAGAGCAGCGCGAGAGAGGCGGTAGTTCGTGGAGCGTGCACAGAAGCTGGTCCCGCACCGGTACGTCGCCATCGGCGGCCAGGGCCCCGAGGACGTCGTCGCCGACAGCCGGGGCCGCGTGCTGACCGGTGTGGCGGACGGCCGCATCCTGCGCCTGGACGGCCTCGCCGATCCGGCCACGACCCGCGTCGAGGTGCTCGCCGAGACCGGCGGCAGGCCGCTCGGCCTCGAACTCCTCGCCGACGACGACCTGTTGGTGTGCGACGCCGAACTCGGCCTGCTCCGCGTCGACCTCACCGACGGCCTCGTACGCATCCTCGCCGACTCGGTGGCGGGGGAGCGGCTGCGGTTCTGCAGCAACACCGTCGCCCTGTCCGACGGCAGCATCTGCTTCACCGTCTCCAGCCGCCGCTACCCCCTCGACCAGTGGATCGGCGACATCGTCGAGCACACCGCCACGGGCCGGCTGCTGCGCCTCGGGCCCGGCAGCGAAAGGCCCGAAGTCCTCGCGGAGGGACTCCAGTTCGCCAACGGACTGGCCCTGAGCGCCGACGAATCGTTTCTCGTCGTCGCCGAGACCGGCGCCCGCCGCCTCACCCGCCACTGGCTCACCGGACCGCACGCGGGGCGCACCGAACCCTTCGCCGAGAACCTCCCCGGTATGCCCGACAACCTCTGGCGCGCCGGCCCCGACGGACCGATCTGGGTCTCCCTGGCCGGCCCCCGCGTCCCCCCGCTCGACCTCCTGCACCGCGCCGGCCCGGCCGCCCGCCGCTCCGCCGCCCGCCTGGCGGTCCACGCCCCTTTCCGCCCCTCCGGCACGATCGGCGTCCTCGCCGTCGACGAACACGGCGGGATCGTCCACCACCTCGCCCGCCGCCACTCCGGCTTCCGCATGGTCACCAGCGTCTGCGAGGCGGCCGGCCACCTGGTCCTGGGCAGCCTCTGGGAGCGGGGCATCGCCCTGTGCGAGCCGCCCAGCGGTAAGTGACCCCGGCGTTACCCTGTTGACCGGCCATGATCAGGCCGGCCAGGCAGGGAGACGTACGACCATGACAGCCCCGGAGACCGACAGCCTCCGCGTTCCCACCCCGCGACGACCGCCGGTGCTGCGCGGCCAGGCGTCCGTCGTGGCCGTGGTCGCGCTCGGCGGCGCCCTCGGCGCCACGGCCCGCTACGCGCTCTCCCTGTGGTGGCCCCACCAGCCGGGCGGGTTCCCCTGGGCGACCTTCTGGACCAATGTGATCGGCTGCGCGGTCATAGGCGTGTTCATGGTCGTCATCACCGACATATGGGCCGCCCGCAAGCTGGTCCGCCCGTTCTTCGGCACCGGCGTCCTCGGCGGCTTCACGACCTTCTCCACGTACGCCGTCGACATCCGGAAACTGGTCGACTCCGGCCACCCCGGCACGGGGCTGGCCTACCTCGCCGCGACCCTCCTCGCGGCCCTCACCGCGGTGTGGCTCGCCGCGACCGCCACCCGCCGCGTCCTGAAGCGGAGGCAGCCATGACGAGGCTGACCGGAAGTGCCCTGCGTGTGACCGTGTTCGTCGGCGAGAACGACACCTGGCACCGCAAGCCCCTCTACAGCGAGATCGTGCACCGCGCCCACACCGCGGGCCTCGCGGGCGCCAGCGTCTTCCGCGGCATCGAGGGCTTCGGCGCCTCGTCCCTGATCCACACCTCGCGGCTGCTGTCCCTGAGCGAGGACCTGCCCGTCGCGGTCGTCATCGTCGACACCGAGGACCGGGTCCGCGCCTTCCTGCCCCAGCTCGACGAACTCGTCACCGAGGGCCTGGTCATCCTCGACGACTGCGAGGTCATCCGGTACGTCGGCCGCGACGCCGGCGCCGACCCGGGCCCAGAATCCGGCAAAACGGGCACGAAGGGTAAGAGGTCGTTGTGAACTGGCTGCTGGTCGTCGCGGGTGCCATGGTCGGCGCCCCGCTGCGCTATCTCACCGACCGCGCGGTCCAGTCCCGCCACGACTCGGTCTTCCCCTGGGGCACCTTCGCCGTCAACGTCACCGGCTGTCTGCTGCTGGGCCTGATCACCGGAGCGGCGGGGGCGCACGTGCAGCTGCTGCTCGGCACGGGACTGTGCGGGGCGCTGACGACGTACTCGACCTTCTCGTACGAGACCCTGCGGCTGGCCGAGACCGGGGCGGGGCTGTACGCCCTCGCCAATGTCGGCGCGAGTCTGGTCGCCGGTCTGGGGGCGGCTTACGTGGGCGTGGAGCTTGCCCAGGCGGTGTAAAACTGTGCCCGCCTTGTCTCGTCCTCCCCGCCGGAAGAACTGGATCCCATGAGCGTCATCAGCGTCGGTCAGGCCGTCGTCCTCGGAGCCGTCGAGGGGGTGACCGAGTTCCTGCCCGTCTCCTCCACCGGTCATCTGAAGATCACCGAGGGGCTCATGAACATCCCCGTCGACGACGACGCCGTCGTCGGGTTCTCGGCCGTCATCCAGGTCGGCGCGATCGCCGCGGTGCTCGTGTACTTCCGCAAGGACATCGTGCGGATCGTCTCCGCCTGGTTCCGCGGACTGCGCGACAAGGAGGAGCGGTACCACCACGACTACAAGTTCGCCTGGTGGGTGATCTACGCGACCATCCCGATCGTCGCGGTGGGACTCGCCGCCAAGCCGCTCATCGAGGGGCCGCTCGCCTCGCTGTGGGTGGTCGCCGGCTCCCTGCTCGTCGGCAGCGGTGTGATGTGGGCGGCGGATCAGATGGGCCGCCACAAGCGTGGGGAGGACGACACCACGCTCAAGGACGCGATGCTCGTCGGCAGCTCCCAGATCCTCGCCCTGCTCTTCCCCGGCTTCTCCCGCTCCGGCGCCACCATGTCCACCGCGCTCATGCTCGACCTGGACCGCGTGGCCGCTACCCGCCTCTCCTTCTTCCTCGGCATTCCCGCCCTGACCGGCGCCGGCATCTACGAGCTCAAGGACGCCCTCGGCACCGGCGCGGGCGCCGCCCCGCTGGCCGTCGGCACGGCCGTCTCCTTCGTCGTCGCCTACGCCTCCATCGCCTGGCTGCTGAAGTTCGTGGCGAAGCACTCCTTCAACGCGTTCGTGATCTACCGGATCGTCGTCGGCGTGCTGCTCTTCGGCCTGCTGGCCACGGGCGTTCTCGACAGCTGACCGGCCCCGACGGGGCGTGAGAGGGCATTCACCTCACACGCCCCGTGAAAATCTCCTTTCAGGCGCCTTGACAGCACCCTCCCGCCGCCCGGAGTATCTCTCCCGTGAACCTGTCAGACAGCCGGACAGCCGGACAGCCCCCGCGGCGCGTCAGCGCCATGGAAGCGGTGCTGGCGCATCTGCGCGCCGCCATCGAGCGCGGTGACTACGCCATCGGCGACAAGCTCCCCTCCGAGGCCGAGCTCTGCCGCACCCTGGAGATCAGTCGCCCCGTGCTGCGCGAAGCCCTGCGGGCGCTGCAGACCATGGGGCTGACCGTCTCCAAGACCGGCAAGGGCACCTTCGTGGTCGCCAGCGCCGTGGAGGACCCCACCTTCGGCGACTACGCGGCCAGCGACCTGCTGGAGGTGCGCCGGCACGTCGAGATCCCCGTCGCCGGGTACGCGGCCCTGCGCCGTACCCCGGAGAACCTCGACCACCTCGCGCACCTGCTCGACCGCATGGAGCGGGAGACGGACACCACCGCGTGGGTCGCGATGGACACACTGTTCCATCTGGCCGTCGCCGAGGCCGCCCAGAATCCGGTGTTCCGCCGGGTCATCGAGGAGATCCGGGACGCACTGGCGCGTCAGTCGGCCTTCCTCAACGAGCTGGGCGGGCGCCGCGAGCAGTCCAACCGCGAGCACCGGGCGATCGTCGAAGCGCTGCTGGACGGTTCCGAACACGACGCGGTGGAGGCCATGTCCCACCACCTCGACCGCGTCGAGACCACCCTCACCGACATCGTGCGTCCCCCTGGCAAGGGCACGGACACCCCCACGGAAGGCGACCCCCAGGCGTGAGCGAGCAGATCCTGCACGATGGTGTGCAGAAACGTTCCGGCCATGTCGACGCGGGAGACGAGGGATACAGCAAGTCCCTCAAGCACCGGCACGTCAACATGATCGCCATCGGCGGTGCCATCGGCACCGGCCTCTTCCTCGGCGCCGGCGGCCGCCTCGCCGACGCCGGCCCCTCCCTGTTCATCGCCTACGCGGTCTGCGGCATCTTCGCCTTCCTGGTGGTCCGCGCCCTCGGCGAACTCGTCCTGTACCGCCCGTCCTCCGGCGCCTTCGTGTCGTACGCCAGGGAGTTCCTGGGCGAGAAGGGCGCGTACACCGCGGGCTGGATGTACTTCCTGAACTGGGCCACCACCGGCATCGCCGACATCACCGCGGTTGCTACTTACACCCACTACTGGGGGATGTTCTCCGACATCCCGCAATGGGTGATCGCGTTGATCGCCCTGGCGGTCGTGCTGACCGTCAACCTGATCTCCGTCAAGATCTTCGGCGAGCTGGAGTTCTGGTTCGCGATCGTCAAGGTCAGCGCGCTGGTGATCTTCATGTGCATCGGCATCTTCCTGCTGGTCACCCAGCACGACGTCGCCGGCTCCACCCCCGGCCCGTCCCTGATCACCGACAACGGCGGCGTCTTCCCCAACGGCCTGCTGCCCATGCTGCTGATCATCCAGGGCGTCGTCTTCGCCTACGCCTCCGTCGAACTCGTCGGCGTCGCCGCGGGTGAGACCGAGAACCCCGAGAAGATCATGCCGAAGGCGATCAACTCGATCATGTGGCGCGTCGGCCTGTTCTACGTCGGCTCGGTGGTCCTGCTGTCGATGCTGCTGCCGTGGAACAAGTACACCTCCGGCGAGAGCCCTTTCGTGACCGTGCTCTCCAACATCGGCGTCCCGGCGGCCGGCGGCGTGATGAACCTCGTCGTCCTCACCGCGGCCATGTCCTCGCTCAACTCCGGCCTGTACTCCACCGGCCGCATCCTGCGCTCCATGGCCAAGTCCGGCTCCGCGCCCAAGTTCACCGGCGTGATGAGCCGCACCCAGGTTCCCTACGGCGGCATCCTGCTCACCAGCGGCATCTGCGTCCTCGGCGTCGGCCTCAACTTCGTGGTCCCCGCCGACGCGTTCGAGATCGTGCTGAACTTCGCCGCGATCGGCATCCTCGCCACCTGGGGCATGATCATGATCTGTCACCTGGTGTTCTGGCAGAAGACCCAGCGCGGCGACCTGTCCCGCCCCGGCTACCGACTGCCGGGCTCGCCCTGGACCGAACTCGTGACGCTGGCCTTCCTCGCCTCCGTCCTGGTCCTCATGTACGCCGACGGCGGCGCCGGACGCACCACCGTGCTGTGTCTGCCGCTGATCGTCGGGGCGCTGGTCGCCGGCTGGTTCGCCGTCCGCGGCCGGGTCGCCCGTACGGCGACCACATCCGAATCCGCAGGCGCCGACGCGTGACCACGCACGTGAGCGCCGAGACCCACCTCACCCGCGCGGCCACGTGACCCCTCACGTGAGCGGCGACATCCCCTCCACCGGCGGCCACGCGTGATCCGCGGGGCGCTTCCCGAGAAGGCAGTTATGTTCAGCAGTTCCGTCGCGGACGCACCCCTGATCCGCGAGCCCCTCCACGCTCCCGTCGCCCACCTCATACGCGGCGGGGTCGTGGAGGGCATCCACTACGGTTCCGTCGTCGTCCTCGGTGCCGACGGCCGCGTCGAGTTCCAGCTCGGCGACATCGAGGCCGCGTTCTATCCGCGCTCGGCGCTCAAGCCGGTGCAGGCGGTCGCCATGGTGCGGGCGGGGCTGCCGCTCGACGGCGAACTGCTGTCACTGGCCGCCGCGAGCCACTCCGGCGAGGAGCGGCACCTCGCCGGGACGCGGCGGATTCTCGAACTGGCCGGTGTCGGCGAGGACGCCCTGCGCAACGTTCCCGACATGCCCTTCGGTCCCGCCGTGCGGGACGCATGGGTGCGGGAAGGGCGTACGGCCTCGCGGCTCGCCCAGAACTGCTCCGGCAAGCACGCGGCGATGCTGTACACCTGCGTGCTGAACGGGTGGCCGCTCGACGGGTACCTCGACCCCTCCCATCCGCTGCAGCAGGCCATCGCCGAGATCGTCGAGGACCTCACCGGGCAGCGGATCGCACGCGTGACGGTGGACGGGTGCGGGGCTCCGCTGTTCTCCGTGTCCCTGAACGGGCTGGCCCGTGCCGTCTCGCGGATCGCCTCCGCCGTGCCCGGTACGCCGGAGGCGCGGGTCGCCGAGGCGATGCGTGCGCATCCGGAGATGGCGTCCGGGGCCGGGCGGGATGTCGCCGCGCTGATGCGGGCCGTGCCGGGGCTGCTCGCCAAGGACGGGTTCGAGGGTGTTCAGGTTGCCGCGTTGCCTGATGGGCGGGCGGTTGCCGTGAAGATCGCGGACGGGGCGAATCGGGCGCGGGTTCCTGTGGCGGCGGCGGCGTTGGCGTGGGCCGGGGTGTCTCCGGAGCTGCTCACCGAGTTTCAGGGCGAGGCGCTTCTTGGGGGCGGGGAGCCGGTGGGGTGTGTGCGGCCGGTTCGGTCGCTGGAGCCCGTTGTGGTTTCGGCCTGCGCCTAGGGATGTGCCTCGTTCGTTGAATCGCGACTGCGGGCCGGTTGTGGCTGGTCGCGCAGTTCCCCGCGCCCCCAAGACACTCACCCTCACCCCTCTCAGAAAGAGGAACCGAACCTCATGACCTCCGTCGTCGCCCGCACCGAGCACGATCTCCTCGGGTACCGGGACATCCCCGCCGATGCCTACTGGGGTGTGCACACCCTGCGGGCCACCGAGAACTTTCCCATCACCGGGACGCCCATCTCCAGCTACCCGCATCTCATCGACGCCCTCGCCGCCGTCAAGGAGGCCGCCGCTCTTGCCAATGAGGAGCTGGGGCTGCTGGAGCCGCGCAAGGCCGCTGCCATTGTCGAGGCCTGCCGGGAGATCCGGGACGGGAAGCTGCACGACCAGTTCGTCGTCGACGTGATCCAGGGCGGGGCCGGGACCTCGACCAACATGAACGCCAACGAGGTCGTGGCCAACCGGGCGTTGGAGCTGCTGGGGTACGCGAAGGGCGAGTACCAGCACCTGCACCCCAACGAGGACGTCAACCTGGGGCAGTCCACCAATGACGTCTACCCGACCGCAGTCAAGATCGCGACGGTCTTCGCGGTGCGTGGACTGCTCAAGTCGATGGCTGTACTGCAGGACTCGTTCGCCCGTAAGGCGGTCGAGTTCCGTGACGTGCTCAAGATGGGCCGTACACAGTTGCAGGACGCGGTGCCCATGACGCTCGGTCAAGAGTTCTCCGCGTATGCCGTCATGATTGACGAGGATCGCAACCGTCTTGACGAGGCCGTCCAGTTGATCCATGAGATCAACTTGGGTGCCACTGCCATCGGGACCGGGCTCAATGCTCCCGCCGGGTACGCCGAGGCCGCGCGGCGGCATCTCTCCGCCCTCACCGGGCTGCCCCTCGTCACCGCCGCCAACCTGGTCGAAGCCACCCAGGACTGCGGGGCGTTCGTCCAGATGTCCGGTGTACTCAAGCGGATCGCCGTCAAGCTGAGCAAGAGCTGCAATGATCTGCGGCTGCTGTCGTCGGGGCCGCGTGCGGGGCTCGGGGAGATCAACCTGCCGCCCGTGCAGGCCGGTTCGTCGATCATGCCCGGCAAGGTCAACCCGGTGATCCCCGAGGTCGTCAACCAGGTCGCCTTCGAGGTGATCGGCAACGACGTGGCCATCACCATGGCCGCCGAGGCGGGACAGCTCCAGCTCAACGCCTTCGAGCCGATCATCCTGCACTCCCTGTCGGAGAGCATCACGCACCTGGGCGCCGCCTGCCGCACCCTCGCCGAGCGCTGCGTCGACGGGATCACCGCCAACACCGAGAAACTGCGCGCGAGCGTCGAGAACTCCATCGGTCTGGTCACCGCCCTCAACCCGCACATCGGGTACGAGGCCGCCACCGACATCGCCAAGGAGGCCCTCGTCACCGGCCGCGGCGTGGCCGAACTGGTGCTGGAGAAGGGGCTGTTGCCCGCCGAGACCCTTGCCGATCTGCTGCGGCCCGAGGTCGTCGCGGGCAGCGGGCAGGCCCTGGCCTGATCAGCCACAACAGTGCGGATGCGCGTCCCGACCGGCCCGGAGGCACAATGGTGATCATGAGTTCGTCCCTGACCTTCGAGCCGGTCCTGGAGCGCATCGCCGAGGAGATCGAGCGCACCCCGGGACGAGGCCGCCCCGCCGACTACATCCCGGCGCTCGCGGCCTGCGACCCGCGCAGCTTCGGCATGGCCGTCGCGGAGCTCGACGGCACGGTGTACGGCGTGGGGGACTGGCGGCAGCCGTTCTCCACGCAGTCCATCACCAAGGTCTTCACCCTCGCCCTCGACCTGGCCCGCGAGGGCGACGAACTCTGGGAGCACGTGGGCCGCGAGCCCTCCGGCAACCCCTTCAACTCCCTGGTCCAGCTGGAGTACGAGAACGGCATCCCGCGCAACCCGTTCATCAACGCGGGCGCCCTCGTCGTCACCGACCGGCTGCTGACCCGTACCGGAGACGCGGCGGGCGAACTGCTGGCGTTCCTCCGCGCGGAGAGCGGCAACCCCGGGCTGGAGTTCGACGAGGAGGTCGCCGCCTCCGAGTCGGCCCACGGCGACCGCAACGCCGCCCTCGCCCACTTCATGGCGTCGTACGGCAACATCGACAACCCCGTGCCCGGCCTGCTCGACCAGTACTTCCGGCAGTGCTCCCTCCTGGCCTCCTGCGCCGACCTGGCCCTGGCGACCAGCTTCCTGGCCCGGCACGGCATCCGTGCCGACGGCACCCGGCTGCTCACCCGCAGCCAGGCCAAGCAGGTCAACGCGGTGATGCTGACCTGCGGGACGTACGACGCGGCGGGCGACTTCGCCTACCGCGTCGGCCTGCCGGGCAAGAGCGGAGTCGGCGGCGGCATCATCGCGGTGGTGCCGGGGCGGTGCACGCTGTGCGTGTGGAGTCCGGGGCTCGACGAACGCGGCAACTCGGTGGCGGGAGTGGCGGCGCTGGACCGGTTCACGACGCTGACGGGCCTGTCGGTGTTCTAGGGCGTCTTCTTGACACAGGTGTGCCACACCCCCGTCAATTTCCGGCCACCTGGCAGCGAAACGCTCCCAGCGTGGTCGACCTACGCCGCTGCCAAATACTCGGCCTGGCCGGAACCACCGTCCTCGCGGCAGGCGGTGAAACGGCCGGCGCCCTCCCCGTGCGGGACCTCCTCAGCCCGGCCTCCGTACACGCCGCCGTCGGCCTCATCGGCGTCTACTTCGGCGTCGTCCTGCTCATCGCGGCCTGGGCCTTGCTGGGCCGGCTGATCAGGACCCCCGAGTCGCCCACTCCGCGCGAACTGCTCCTCGTCCTGGCGCTCTGGGCGGCACCCCTCCTCCTCGCCCCGCCCCTCTTCAGCCGCGACGTCTACAGCTACCTCGCCCAGGGCGCCATGGTCGACGCCCACATGGACGTGTACGCCCACGGCCCCGCGCAGCTCGGCGGTCCGCTCGCCGACGAGGTCGCCCCGATCTGGCGGCACACCGGGGCGCCGTACGGCCCGGTCTTCCTCGCCGTCGCCTCCGCGCTGGCCGGCCTCACCCGCGGCGAACTCCCCGCCGGCCTCTTCGGCATGCGGCTCGTCGCGCTGTCCGGCGTGGCCCTGATGGCGGCGGCACTGCCCCGGCTCGCCCGGCACAGCGGCGCCGACCCGGCCGCGGCGCTCTGGCTCGGCGCCCTCAACCCGCTCGTCCTGCTCCATCTGGTCGCCGGCGCCCACAACGACGCGATCATGCTCGGACTGCTCGGCGCGGGCCTGGTCGCGGCGCTGGGCCGGTGGCCGGTCGTGGGCGCCGTGCTCGTCACCCTCGCCGCGCTGGTCAAGGCGCCCGCCGTGCTCGGGCTGGTCGCGGTCGTCGTCCTCCAGACCCGGGCCGGCCGCCGACCGGCGAAGGCCGTCCTGACCACCGCTCTCGCCGCGGCGGCCACCACGGTCGTCGCGACGGCGGCCGCCGGGACGGGCTACGGCTGGATACGCGCCCTCAGCACACCGGTGTCGCCCCAGAACTGGGCCCTCACCAGCCTCCTCGGCCGCGCCACCGGCGCCCTCCTGGAACACCTCGGCAGCGACCTGGCACCTCTGGCCGTCCCCGCCTGGCACGCGCTCGGCATCGCCCTCACCGCGGGTCTCGTGGCGGCCATATGGTGGCGGCTGCGCCCACGCCCGGTGTACGCGCTCGGCCTGAGCCTCGCCACCGTGGCCGCCCTCGGCCCCGCGATACGCCCCTGGTACGCCCTGTGGGGCCTGTTCCTCATCGCCGCCGCGGCACCCACCGCCTCGGTACGGCACCGGGTGGCGGCCGTGACCGGTGTCCTCGCGCTCGCCACCCTGCCCAGCGGCGGTCCCGCCGACGCCGGCCAGTTGGTGCTGGCCGTCTCCGGGGGCGTCCTGGCCGTGGTCGTCCTGTGGCAGGCCCACCAGACGGACCGGGCGCCGGCGTGGGGTCGTACGGCATGAACCCGCCCCGCACGGACCGCGGCCGACTGCTGCTGCTCCTCGCGCTCGCCACCGCCGTCACCGTGTTCACCGCGACCGTGCCGCTGCTGCGCGACTGGTTCGACCTGCGCGTCTACTACGGGACCGTGGACAGCTGGGTCCATCACGGCGGGCGGATCTACGACTACCGGATGCCCGGCACGACGTACGGCTTCACCTACCCGCCCTTCGCCGCCGTCGCCATGCTGCCGATGGCGTTGCTGCCGCTGTCCGCCGCGATCGCGGGTTCCGTGCTGCTGAACGCGACGGCGACGGCTGTCGTCGCGCGGGTGCTGAGCGGACGGCCGCTCAGGCGCTTCGGCTGGTACGGCTGTGCCCTCGCCGTCTGCGCGCTGGCCCTGTTCGAACCGCTGCGGGACACGTTCAGCTTCGGCCAGGTGAACCTCCTGCTGCTGGCCCTGGTGCTGACGGACGCCTGGCTGCTCGCGGGCGGCCGGGGCCGGTGGGCGGGTTGGGGCATCGGTCTGGCGGCGGCCGTCAAACTCACGCCCGCCCTCTTCATCGGCCTTCTGCTGCTGGCCGGGCGCCGCCGGGCCGCCGCCGTCGCGACGGCCGTGGCCGCTGGGGCCACTGCCCTGGCCGTGTGGGTGGCCCCGGAGGCCTCCCGCTTCTACTGGACCCAGGCGATGTGGGACACGACGAGGGTGGGGCGCCTGGACTACGTCTCGAACCAGTCGCTGCAAGGGATTCTGGCGCGGCTGGGGGAGACGGACCGAGCGGCCTGGGCGGTGGCGGTCCTGCTGGCCCTCGGCGTCTGGGCGGTCCGCGCGCGTGCGGCGGCCGCCGCGGGTGACTGGACGGCGGCGTTCGCGCTGACCGGGCTGACCGCCTGTCTGATCAGCCCGATCACCTGGGTGCACCATCTGGTGTGGCTGCTGCCGGCCTTCGCCGTGCTGGTGCGCGCCGGGCACGCGCGCGTGGCGGGCGCCCTGTACGCGGTGCTGTGCACCAGCGTGGTGTGGCTGTGGTTCGACGACGCGTCCGGCGTCGACGGGTTCCTCGGCAGCAACACGTACACCTGGATCACGCTCGGCCTGCTGCTGTGGCTGCCGACCGGTCAGCCGCGCCCGGCCCGCCCGTTCCTGGCGCGCAGGGCGAAGGCGACCGCGCCCGCGCCGAGTGCGGACACGCCGACGATCACCCCGGCCCGGGTCCAGTCGGGCCCGCGTTCCGACACGGTCGCGGCGGCCACGGGCACCGCGGCCGGGCCCGGCCGCGGTCGGCCGCGCAGCGCGTCCAGCGAGCCCACGGCCGCGACGCGACCGGCCGCGCCGAACCCCCAGTCGAGCAGCTCCCGCGCCTCCTCGTACACGGCGAAACCGCCGCCCGCCTGAGGGTTCATGACGGTGACGACGAGGGTGCGCCCGCCCCGCTTCGCGGCGGCGACGAGGGTGTTGCCGGCGTGGCTGGTGTAGCCGTTCTTGATGCCGACCAGCCCGTCGTACGGCTCGACGCCGTCGGCGCCGGTGAGCAGCCGGTTGGTGTTCTGGATGCCGTACGACCAGCCGCCGCCCCCGGGGAACTGTGCCTCGGCCGTGCCGCAGTACCGCGCGAAGTCGGGGTTGCGCAGCCCCGCCCGCCCGAAGACGGCGAGGTCGTAGGCAGACGAGACCTGACCCGGCGTGTCGTATCCGTCCGGGGACCGCACATGGGTGTCGAGGGCGCCGAGCGCCCGGGCCTTGGCCTGCATCCGGACGGCCGTGGAGCGCCAGCCGCCGCTGAGCCCGGCGAGGACGTGCACGGCGTCGTTGCCGGAGTTGAGGAAGACGCCGCGCCACAGATCGGCGACCTTGTACGTCTGTCCTTCCCGCACCCCGACCAGACTGCTGCCGTCACCGACGTCGGCCAGTTCGTCGTCCCCGACCCGATGCCGGATGCCGGCGGGCAGGAGCGGCAGCACGGTCAGCGCGAACAACGTCTTGAGCGTGCTGGCCGGCGGCAGCTTGCGATGCGCGTCGTGCGCGGCGAGCACCTCCCCGCTGTCCGCGTCCGCCACGACCCACGACAGCGCGGAGACGTCCGGGAGACGCGGTGCCTTCGTGAGCGGCCGCACCTGGGTGCCGGACCGGTACAGCAGCCGCGGCTGCGGGGCGGAGGCCTGCGGCCCGCCGGGCGCGTCGGGGTCGGAGCCGGTGGACGCGACGGCCGCGGCGGGGGCGAGCACGAGCAGACCCGCCGTGCACAGCCCACAGGCCGACGCGACAGCCCGGGAAGGAAATCCGATGGTCATACCGCAAAACTAGAAACGGACCTGCTCTACGCGGTGCTGCCCGGGCCGTACGGGACGCGCGAGCACCCGGACGGGGGATGGGCCGGCGGATCAGGGGCGGCCTCGGCCGGGATGAGTCGACGGCGCGTCAGGTCGTGGGCAGCGTCGGCTGGATGCGGCGTACGAACGTCGCGTTGTCCGGGGTTTCGCGCATGCGCTCCAGGAGGGTTTCCAGGCCATCCTTGTCGCGGAGGGCCCGGCGCAGCCCCCTTGAGGCCGTCAACTCGGCCGGGGGCAGGAGGAGTTCCTCGCGGCGGGTGCCGGAGGGGTTGAGGGAGACGGCCGGGAAGACGCGGCGGGCGGCGAGTTCGCGGTCGAGGCGGAGTTCCATGTTGCCGGTGCTCTTGAGCTCCTCGAAGAAGAAGTCGTCGGCACGGGAGCCGGTCTCCACCAGCGCGGTGGCGAGGATGGTGAGCGAGCCGCCCTCCTCGGCCAGTCGGGCGGCGCCGAAGAAGCGCTTGGGGCCGATCAGCGCGGTCGCGTCCACGCCACCGCTGAGCGTGCGGCCACCCGCGGCGGCCGCGTTGTTGTGGGCCCGGCACAGCCGGGTGAGCGAGTCGAGCAGGATCACGACGTCCTCGCCGGCCTCGACGAGCCGCTTGGCCCGCTCGATGACGAGCTCGGCGAGCGCGATGTGCTGCTTGGGCGTGCGGTCGAACGTGGAGGCGTACACCTCGCCGCGCACGGAGCGCCGCATGTCGGTGACCTCCTCCGGCCGCTCGTCGAGCAGCACCACCATCAGGCGGCACTCGGGGTGGTTGCCGGCGACGGCCGCCGCGATCTGCTGGAGCAGCACCGTCTTGCCGGTCTTGGGCGGGGCCACGATCAGCCCGCGCTGCCCCTTGCCGACGGGGGCGAGGAGGTCGGTGACGCGGCCGGTCAGACCGGACGCGGGGTGTTCGAGGCGGATGCGCTCCCGCGGGTGGAGCGGGGTCAGGTCGCCGAAGCGGCGACGGTTCCTGTCGGGGGTGCGGCCGTTGACCCGGGCGACCTCGGTGAGGGCGCGCTGGGTGCCGCGGACACCGTCGACGAGGTCGCCCTTGCGCAGGCCGTGGCGGCGGATCAGCGCGGGGGAGACCTGGAGGTCGGTGGGCTGCGGCAGCAGGTCGGCGGAGCGCAGGTGGCCCTTGCCGCCGGCGTCGATGTCGAGGACGCCGGTGACGGCGCGGACCGGGGGTTCCTGCTGGATCGGGGGGTGTTCGAGTGTGGTGGTCATGGTGGTGGGTCCTTTCACGGACGTACGGCATGAGGCATGCGGAAGGGAGGGAGGCCGCGAACGAGAGGGAAGGCGGACACAGCGCCTTCGAGCGGCGGGAAACCAGCCATCGGACCCGTTGGTCACGAGGTGGTGAGAAGAAGCCGGTACGGCTTGTACGCCGATCGGCGAACTGTGGAGAGAACTGGCACCGGCGCCCACGACTGGGCGTACACAAGTGCTAGCAGGACCGTACCACGCCGGTTCAGCGGGTGGCGAGGAGTCCGTAGAGGAGCGGGATGCGCGGCTCGGGGAGCCGCCACCAGCCGGACGGGGTGCGGACCATGTGCGGCCAGCGCGGCCACGGCAGCTCGTCGCTCTCGGTGAGGCGCCGGACGGTCAGTCCTGCCTGCACCAACGCGTTGAGGACCTCGCTTATTCCGTGCATCCACTCGTAACTGTCCGTGGCCCCCTCGACGGCCGGCCCGTCGGTGTACGTGTGGGTCGCGTCCCGGCGCACGGCCCCCGCGCCGCCGAGGTAGTCGTGGCGCAGCAGCAGTTCCGGCCCCTCTCCCGGGGCGGGCTTGGGGCCGAGGGAGTTGAGGAGCGGATGGAACTCCACGACGTACAACTGTCCGCCCGGGCGGAGGAGTTGAGCGACGACGCCCGCCCATCGCTCCAGGTCGGGCAGGTAGCACAGCGCGCCCTTGCCCGTGTAGACGACGTCGAACCGCCGCCCGCCCAGGGCCGCTTCGGCGTCGTACACATTGGCCTGGACGTAGTCGACGTCGACGCCCGCCTTCGCCGCGATGTCCCGCGCCGCCGCCACCGAGGCCGCCGAGAAGTCGAGGCCGGTCGCGCGGGCGCCGCGGTGGGCGAAGGCGATGGTCTCCGTGCCCAGATGGCACTGGAGGTGGAGCACGTCGCGGCCGGACAGATCGCCGAGGTCGTCCCACTCGAAGCCGGCGAACCAGCGGGCCGGGTCCAGGTCCTCGTCGAGCCCGTAGAAGCGGCTGGCGAGGTGGACGGGCGTGCGGGCGTCCCAGTTCGCCTGGTTGGCCCGCATGAACCGCGCGTGCTCGTCGGTGGTCATGAGGCCATCCAAGCGGCAACGGCGGTGGGGTGGTGGGAAGAAGCCCGGATCGGCCACGGTTGGGGTCGGCGAATGGCCGATGGCGACCGGAGGGACAGGCAATGCGCGCATTGATCGTGGACCCGGAGGCACCCGGACGACTGAGCCCGGGGGAGGCGCCGGAACCGGCACCCGGGCCGGGGCAGGTCCTGGTGGAAGTACGGCACAGCTCCCTGAACGCTGCCGAACTGTACTTCGCGGAGCGCGGCGCACCGGGCGAGGTGATCGGCTTCGACTCGTCCGGCGTCGTCGTGCGTGCCGCCGCCGACGGCACGGGGCCCGCGGTGGGCACCCGGGTCGTGGGGTTCGGGGAGGGCGGCGGATTCGCCGCGTCGCGTGCCCTGGACGTGGCCGACCTGGCTGTGGTCCCGGACGGCGTCGACCTCGGCGAGGCCGCTGCCCTGCCCGTCGCCGCGGGCACCGCCCTGCGCGCGCTGGAACAGGCGGGACCGCTGCTCGGCCGGCGGGTCCTGGTCACCGGGGCGTCCGGCGGGGTGGGCGGCTTCGCGGTGCAGCTCGCGGCGCTCGGCGGGGCGTACGTCATCGGCGTGGCCGGTTCCGAGGACGGGCGCCGGTGGGTCGGGGAACTCGGGGCCGACGAGGTGGTGTCCGGACCCGAGCAGGTGACGAAGCCGGTCGACGTCGTCATCGACAACGTGGGTGGCGCCCAACTCGTCGCCGCATACGGCCTGTTGGCGTCCGGCGGCAACCTGCAGAGCGTCGGCTGGGCGTCCGGCGGGGACGCGGTGCTGCCGGTCGGCTCCACACTGGGCAGCCCCGCACCCCGGTCGATCGTCTCGGTGTACAACGGTGGCGGAGTCACCGACCGCCGCGCGCAGTTGGATCGTCTGCTCGCCCTGGTCGCCGCCGGGAAGCTGCGGGTGCCGGTCGGCTGGCGAGGCCCGTGGGACAAGATCGCGGACGCCGTCGCGGCGTTGAGCGAGCGCCGGCTGCGGGGGAAGGCGGTGCTGGACGTCAGCTGAGCCGCCCGGCAACGCGGCCCGGCCGGCTGTGCCGCATACCAGCCATACGAACCCCCGATGGCGGTTCGCCGACGCATTTCTTGTTCTGGCCAAATCCCCTCCCTACGCTGCCACCACCGCACTTCGGCGGGACGGAACAAGGGGCTTGGACAATCATGGGTCGACTGGCGGGAAAAATCGCCTTCATCAGTGGGACGGGAGCCGGAATCGGCCGCGCGGCCGCTCAGGTATTCGCGGCTGAGGGTGCGCTGGTATTCGGCTGTGACATTGACGAGGACAGCGCGGCCGAAACCGTGGAAATGGTCGAGAAGGCCGGGGGAGTCATGCGCTCCCTCGCCCCCGTCGACCTTTCCACGCAGGCCGGGGCGCGCGAATGGATCGACGCCGGGATCGCGGCCTTCGGCGGAATCGACATCCTCTACAACAACGCCTCCGCGCTGCGGAACGGGCCGTTCGAGACGATGCCGGCCGACGACTGGTACTTCACCATCAAGAACGAGCTCGACATCCCGTACTTCTGCACGCAGGCCGCCTGGCCGCACCTGATCGCCCGCGGCGGCGGCGCCGTCCTCAACGTGGCCTCGGTGGCCGCCGTACGCGGTGCCCCGTTCCTGCCGATGGTGCCGCACGGTGCCGCCAAGGGCGGGGTCCTGGCGATGAGCAAGCACCTGTGCGCGGCTGGCGCCCCGCACCGCATCCGCGTCAACACCATCGCTCCCGGCATGACCCGCACCTCGGCCACCGCCCCCTTCCTCGACGACCCCGACGGCCCGAAGGCCCAGCTGGAGGCGCGCATCCCGGTCGGGCGGGTCGGCGAGCCGGAGGACATCGCGCGGGCCGCCGCCTTCCTCTGTTCCGACGAGGCGGCCTTCGTCAACGGCGCGAACCTCATGGTCGACGGCGGCGACAGCGCCATGGCGGGCTGACGTGGACCTGCGACTCGACCACGTCGGCGTCAACGTACGCGATCTCGACGCCCAAACCACCTGGTACCGAGCCGCGTTCGGGCTGCGGACCGTCTTCGAGTTCCACCTAGAAGAACCCGGCCTGCGCGGCGTCGTGCTGGAGCATCCGCACGGCTGGCGCCTCGAACTGCTGGCCCGCCCCGGCTCCACCCCGGGCCTGAAGGCCCCCGACCCGATCACCGCCGCCCGCACCGAGGGATACGGCCACTTCGCGGTCACCACCCCTGAACTCGACCCCGTCCACGCGGCCCTGGTGGCCCATGGAGCGGGCGAGGCCGTAGCACCGGGACCGTCCCCCGAACCCGGTGTGCGCATGGCCTGGGTCACCGACCCCGAGGGAAATCTCATCGAACTCATAGAGCGACGGAGTACGGAATGACAAGCGTGCTGAAAAGACTCGACAGGGGAACCCTCATAGCCTGCTGTCTGGCCGTGGCCGCCGCGCAGCTGTGCATTACCGTGCCCTCGCCCATCAACGGCGAGATCCAGGCCGCATTCGGCGCCTCCGGATCTCAGGTGGCGTGGGTGACGTCCGCCTTCATTCTGCCCACCGCCATTCTCGAGCTGAATTTCGGTGTGGTGGGTGATCTGTTCGGCCGTAAAAGGCTGCTGGTGCTCGGCGGATTCGTCCTCGCGCTCGGTGAACTGCTGAACGCGACCTCGCAGAACATCGAAATGCTGTGGATCGGCCAGGCACTCGCCGGTATCGGCGCCGCCGCCCTCTTCCCGAGCTCCCTCGCGGTGATCGCGGCCGCCACCCCGGACGAGAAGGACCGGGCGAAGGCCGTCTCCACCTGGGCGCTGAGCATTTCCCTCGCCTCGGCCGTGGGCCCGCTGTCCTCCGGCGTGCTCGCCACCGTCGCCGACTTCCGCTGGGCGTTCGTGCCGCCGATCGTCCTCGGTCTGGTCGTCGGCGTCGCCAGCTGGTTCCTGGTCACCGACTCCAAGGCCCCCGAGGGCCGCGCCCTCGACTGGCCCGGCCAGATCACCGTCGCCGTCGGCCTCACCGCCCTGCTCTGGGGCATCATCGAGGGCGGCGAGCGCGGCTGGGGCAGCCCGGCGATCGTCGGCACCCTCTCCCTCGCCGCCGTGGCCCTGGCCGCCTTCGTCGTCGCCGAGAAGCGCGCCGCGTCCCCGATGTTCAACCTGGACCTGCTGAAGATCCCGTCCTTCGCCGCGGCGGCCGTCGTCGCACTGGCCGGCATGTTCGGCTTCATCGGCACCGCCTACTGCGTCTCCATCCGCCTCGGCGCCGTCATGCACCTCAGCGCGCTCAAGGCCGGCATGCCGTTCGTGATCCTTCAGCTCATCCCGCTGCTCCTGGCGCCCGTGCTGAGCAAGATGCTCACCCGCGTCGAGCCGCGATGGCTGCTGGTCGGCGGACTGCTGCCGATGGCCGCCGGGCAGTTCTGGATCGCCGCCCTGCCCATCACCACCACCTCCCTGGCCGCCTTCATCGGCCCGGTGCTGCTGCTCGGCGTCGGCTTCATCTGCGTGGTGTCCTCACTGACCTCCGCCGCCGTCAACGCCGTACCGCTCAACATGACCGGCATGGCCTCGGGCGCCACCAGCCTGGTCCGCGAGTTCGGGCAGGGCCTCGGCCCGGCCGTGATCAGCACGGTCGCGATGAGCCTCGCGTCCTCCGCCCTGGTCGGCAAGCTGTCGGGCGCCGACGCGGGCATGGAGGCGGCGGCCGGTCCGCTCGCCGTCGTCAACGCCGGCAGCGACAGCGCCCGCGCCGCCGCCCAGGACGCCCTCGCCCACGGCATGGCCGTCGGCGTGGTCATCTGCGGCTGCGCCTCCCTGCTCGGCGCGGTGGTCACGCTGCTGCTGGTCCGCAAGAACACCGCCCGCGCGACGGTCGAGGCGGCGGTGCAGCCGGCGTCCGTCTGACCGACACCACCCCAGAAAAGGGCCGGGACTCACGAGTCCCGGCCCTTTGTGCGCACCCATGACCACACCGCAACGCTGTCGTGAAAGGGATGCGAAAGCACAGGAGGCGAGAGGGAGTTCGCACCAGGGTCGGGCGACAGGAAGGCCACCACAGCACGCGATGGATTCCAAGGGGGAACCATGCGACGCACCTCAGGCTTACTCGCCGTCCTTGCAGCAGCGTTACTGACACTGCCCACCGGCCCACCCGCCACGGCCGCCGAGACACCCGCACCCACGGCGGTCGCCGCCCTCCCGGACGAACCGGACGACGACTTCGTCGAACAGTGCCAGAACGACCCCGAGTCGAACAGCGAACAGGGCAGGGTCTGGGACCGCACCACCTGGTGCCAGCACACCACCAGCTACGGCGAGATCATCGTCAACGGCCAGACCAGCAGAGCGGACATCACCTACACCGCCCTCGCCTACGCCGACCAGGCCGACCGGAAGGTGCGGATCTTCTTCCAGGTCGACGACTTCGACACCAACTACGGAGTCATCAACTCCTTCACCGACATGCGCATCAGCGTGGGCTGCCAGGCCTTGTGCGACGTCAGCGGCAACGACGACAGCGACAAGGACAACATGCTGCTCACCTGGCGGGACTTCACCGGCTTCGTCTCCTGGGACATCACCTCGCAGGACGACGGCGTGGGCGCCGAACGCATCGCCCGGCACCGCTGGAACTTCTCCGGCCAGCTCGTCACCTCGTACGGCCAGGCGACCGTCCCCGGTGTCGGCCTCGACCACCACATCCGCTGCGACTCCGCCGGGACCGTGCCCGGCTACGGCGGCTGGACCGCCAAGGCGTGCATCAACGACGACGTGCTGCCGTACATCACCTACAGCAAGTCAGGGCCGGCGGCCGGCGTCGCCCAGCACATCGAGACGGCGCTGAACCGGCCCGCCGACACCTATCCCAACCGGGGCACCCCGAAGACCATCCCCGGCAAGTACACAGGGAACCCGGACGACCCCGGCCTGCACCGCATCGCCGTCGGCTCGCCGGAGTACGTGGCGAACCGCGCCGAGCAACGCAGGATCAGGGACCGCAGCGCCCCGTACAACGGCCCCGACGACCTGCCGGTGAAGCCGCCGGCCGACGTCCAGGCCGACGAGTTCCCCTTCGCCTCCACCCGCGAGGGACTCGGCGCCAAGGACGCCCAGGGCAACCTCCTCGGCAACGGCTCGGTCGCCTGGGTCGACTCGGCGCAGAACATCGCCGGCGGGAACCAGCTGAAGGACTTCTACAAGAGGGACCGCATCCTGATGGGCGACCACGACGAGTTCTACGTCAACATCGTGCCGTGACCCACCCGCGTTCCACCGAGGCCGAGGTCGTCATCGACGAGGGCCGGCTCACGGTCGAGGACCTGGCGGGCGGCTGGGCCGTCGCCGCCGGGCCCTCGGCCGGGGCGCCCTGGCTGCTGACCGCGGACGACATCGTGATCCTGGTCAGCGCCTCGGACGCGCTGTTGCAGTACCCGGCCGTGCGGGTGGAGGCGTGGGACCGCGCACCGGCGGCGGACGAGGGCTGGACCAACACGGGTGAGGCCGTGCTGCGGCTGAGCGGTGGAACCGTCGGCATCCTGCCGTTCGGCGGCGGCGAGGTCGCCGGGGAGCCGCTGGTGGTGGGGCCGCCCGGCCGGTACGCGGTACGGGCCCACCGCACCGGCGGCGAGCAGGTCGACGCGCTGCTGCGGGACGACCCGGAGGCGGTCCCGCACGGCGTCGAGCGGTTCCTGCTTCAGTTCTGGCCGGTGGCGGGCTGATCGAGGGCGTTGGTGATCGCCTTCACCCCGCCGTGTGCCGCGTACCCGCCGTCGACGGTGATCTCGGCGCCGTTCACGTACGACGCCTCGTCCGACAGCAGATACACCACCAGTGGCGCCACCTCGTCGACCGTCCCCGCCCGGCCCTGGGGCGTCAGCGCGAGATGGGCCCCGACGAACACCGGGTTCGCGGACGCCATCAGCGGCGTCTCGATGTACCCGGGATGGATCACGTTCGTACGGATGCCGCGCGGCGCCAGCTCCAGCGCGGCCACCTTCGACAGGCCCCGCAGCGCCCACTTGCTGGTCGTGTAGGCGACCGCGTGATGAGCGGTGAGGCCCGCCACGGAACCGACGTTGACGATCGACGAACCCGGCGGCATCAGCGGTGCGAGGGCCTGGATGCCGAGCAGGGCACCGGTCGTGTTGACCGCGAACGCCCGGTTCCAGTCGGCGAGTTCGACCTCGCCCAGGCGGGCCCGCATCGGGATGCCCGCGTTGTTGACGAGGCCGTGCACGACCTCCAGCCCGCCCGCGAGGGCGGCCCAGTCGTCCGGCGAGGACACGTCCAGACGCCGGTAGCGGACGTCTAGGCCGTCGGCGCGCAGGGCAGCGGCGAGCTTCTCGCCCGGCTCGTCCAGGACGTCGGTCGCGATCACCGTCGCGCCCTCACGGGCGGCCGCCGCCACCTCCGCGGCTCCTTGGCCCTGCGCGGCTCCGGTGACGACGACGGTACGGCCCTGAAGACGCGTACGGCTCACGGCTCCTCCTGGGAGTGGGTGCGGGATGTCTCCCGTCCACGCTAGGAAGCCACGGTCAGCTCCGGAAACGCGTCTTCGCCATGGCTGTCATCCGCGCCGGCGATCTCCTCCCCGAGCGAGGCGCCGATCCGCCGGACCGTCTCCCGCAGCCAGCGATGGGCCGGGTCGGAGTGCCGGTTGTGGTGCCAGTACATGGCCTCCACCAAGGGTACGTCCGGGAACGGCGTCGGTACGACGGCACAGCGGGCGAAGGACTCGTAGCGCCGTGCCAGCCGCTCGGGTACGAGGGTGACCAGGTCGGTGCCGCCGACCAGGAACGGCAGCACATTGAAGCCGGGTGTGCTGACCTGCACCTTCGGCGTGATGCCGAGGGTCTCCAGCTGGCGGTCGGCGGGCGTGAGCTTGCCGATGGCGCAGGCCGCGTGCGGCATCTCCGCCAGGTCGCGCAGGGTGAGTCGGCCGTCCACGAGCCGCGGATTGTCCGGGTCCACCAGACACACGAACCGGTCGTGCATCACGGTCTCGCTGACCCCCGGCAGCTGGTAGCCGAGCGGCACGATCATCAGGTCGTGGCAGCGCAGATGCGTCTCGGTCTCCAGCTGCCCGACGACGATCGGATGGAAGTCGATACGGACCCCCGGCGCCTCCTCCGCGATCACCCGCAGCAGCGGCTCGACGAGCACCGTCATCACGTAGTCGGACATCACCACCGAGAACCGCTGACGGCTGCGGGTCGGGTCGAAGTGCCTGGTCAGCGACAGGGCCTCCTCCGCCTTGTGCAGGGAGGACTGCACGACGGGCAGCAGCCGCTCCGCCAGCGGGGTCAGCTCGTACTCACGGCCCACCCGCACCAGCAGCTCGTCGTTGAAGTGCCGGCGCAGCCGGGCCAGCGAGCCGCTCATCGCGGACTGGCTGGTCGACAGGCGTACACCGGCGTGCGTGACGTTCTTCTCCTCCAGGAGTGCTTCCAGTGCCACCAGAAGATTGAGATCGATCGCTCCGAGTCCCACGGATGCCCCTTCCGGCCGCGTCTTTGAAGCCTGGTTTCCGGAGCGTAAACAACGCTCCGCCCCCGAGGAAGAGCTCGGGGGCGAACTCACAGGGATGCGATAAGAACCATGTGAGCGGTGAATACGTGCAGGTCAGCCAACAGCTAGGGGCGAGGCGTCCGGCCGCGCTTGCGGGCCCGCGGCAGATACACGTCACAGCGGCCGGGCACGATCCGGTTGCTGAGCGTGCCCAGCCGCTCCACGGTCAGCGTCACCTCGTCGCCCGGCTTCAAAGGTGGCGGAGTCCGCTCCCCGAGGCGCCCCCAGAACTCCGCGAGCGCGCCCCAGCCGCAGGTGCCGGACCCGAGAACGTCCCCGGGGCGCACCCAGGCGTCCCGGGAGGCGTAGGCGACCATCTCCTCGAAGGTCCAGGACATGTTGGCGAGGGTGTCCCGGCCGATGAGCTCCCCGTTGAGGGTGACCGTCATCTCCAGGTCGAGGAACCCGTCGGCGTCCCGCCGGTCCGCCACCTCGTCGGCCGTGACCAGGTACGGGCCGAGCGTGTTGGCGAAGTCCTTGCCCTTGGAGAAGCCCAGCCCCAGGTTCTTCTCCGGCTTCTGGAGATCCCGCGCCGACCAGTCGTTGAAGACCAGGTAGCCCACGATGTGCTCCCGGGCCTGCTCCGGCGTGAGATCACGCCCACCGCGGCCGATCACCGCGCCGACCTCCAGCTCGAAGTCGAGCACCGAGCACCCGGCAGGGATCGGCACGTCGTCGTTCGGACCGTAACCGGCGTGCGGGTTGGTGAAGTAGAACGCGGGTGCCCGGTACCACTCCTCGGGCACGTGCTCAAGCCCGTCCAGCGACTTCGACACACCCTCGATGTGCGCCTCGAAGCCGACGAAGTCACGGATGGACGGGGGCTTGAGCGGAGGCAGCAGCCTCACCTGATCCACCGTCAAATCACTTGTTCCTCGCAGGGCTTCAGCGCCCGCGCTGTGCAGGGCCTCGCCCTCGATCAGCTCCAGCACGCTCACCGGCAGCGGATGCACGACCCCGTCCCGCACCACACCGGCGTGCTCCACGCCCTCGTACTCGTATGTCGCGAAACGCATCGCTCACTGCTCCCAGTGGTTGGTGTTGGTGACGGTCCCGGCGCTGAGGTAGCCGGCGAAAAGGCCCTTCGGGTCGCGGATGGCCCGGATCTCCTGGAGCCGCCGCCACTGGGCGTCGCCCATGAACCTCAACTGCCGCACGGTGAAGTCGGAGTCGCCGAGATACTGGCCCGCGGTCACCGGCTGCATGGCCGCCATCGCCTCGTCCAGCCAGCTACGCAGTTCTGCGTCGCGCTCGGGCTCGTCGTGGACGACGTAGGTGGCGCAGTAGATCTCCGACTGCAACGAGAAGGCCATGTCGGGGAGTTGGCGGAGCGGGGCCATGGAGAACCAGATGGTGAAGGTCTGTCGGGTGGGGTGCTCGGTGAAGGCCTTGCGGATCGCCGGGACGACGTCCTCCGCCGGTCCGGTCAGCCAGGCGTTGTCGACGAGGTAGCGGTGGCCCTCGGGGTTGGCGGTGCGCTGGCCGTCCAACTGCTCGGCGAGTGTGGTGGGTTGAGCCTCGACGCGGAACAGTGCGCGGTCCGCGTACGGGTTGGCGTGCAGCGGGGCGAGCGTCTCGGCGGCCTCCTCCGGGGTGTCGGTCATCGACACGCCCGTCACCAGCAGCACCGGCTCGTCCAGGTCGGGCGGGGTCTGGGTGAGGGCGACGATCTCGACCAGGTCGGAGACCGTGTGGTGCATGCCGTGCAGCCAGGTCATGACCTCGTCGAAGAGGTCCAGGGAGTAGGCGTGCACGGTATGGGCCAGATGCCTTGGCAGGGGTCGGGTGCGCAGATGGAAGCGGGTCACCACGCCGAAGAAGCCCGGCCCGGCGCCGCGTGCCGCCCAGTACAGGTCGCTGTTCCGCGTCTCGTCGGCGCGTACCAGCTCGCCCTCGGCGGTGACGACGTCGATCGCGACGATGTTCTCCGCCGCCCAGCCCCAGCCGCGCGCGTTCCAGCCCTGCCCGCCCTGGAGCAGGAAGCCGCCGATGCCGACGGAGGGGCAGTGCCCGCCGTTGAAGAAGCGGCCGAACTCGCCCAGGTACGGGTTGAGTTCGTCGCCGCCCTTGATGCTGGGCGTCGCGGTCACGATCCCGGTGTGGGGGTCGTACGCCATCTCGCGGAAGTGCCCGAGGTCGATGAGCAGGGCGTCCCGGCGCACCGACCATGCGGCCCAGCTGTGGCCGCCGGAGCGGACGGCGACCTGCCAGCCGCGTTCCAGGGCGAGTCGTACGCCCTCGACGACATCCTGCTCGGTGTGGGCTTCGAGGACGGCGGCGGGCAGCCGGTCGGCGGGGCGGCGGGCGTTGAAGACGCGGCCTAGGCAGGCCTCCTCGAAGTCGGGGTCGTCGGGGAGGTGGAGCGTCCCGGTGAACATGTTCGTCCTCACTTCACGGCGATCGGGTTGACGGGCGCGCCGACCGCGCCGGTCACCGGCAGCGGGGCGGCGACCAGCAGGAACTCGTAGACGCCGTCGGCCGCGCAGTCCTCGGCGAGCGCCTCCAGGTCCCACATCTCGCCCAGCGGCAGGCCCATGTTGGGGATGGCGATCTGGTGCAGCGGGGACATCGCCGGCTCGGCGAACTCGTACGGACGTACCTCGAGGCCCCAGGTGTCGGAGGCGATCGCGGCGATCTCGGTGCGGTGCAGCCAGCCGAGCGTGGTGAAGGACAGGCCGGGCGCGTCACCGGCCGCGTACGTGCCCCAGCCGCCCTGTCGCCGTACCCGGCCGATCTGACCCGTGCGCACGAGGACCAGGTCGCCGCGGCGGACGGTGGAAGTGGCGCCCTGCGCCTCGATGGTGGCCCGCAGATGCTCCTCCAAGATGGGGAAACCGTCCGGGAGTTCACCGTTCGCGTCGCCGACCGCGCGGCCCACGTCGAGCAGGACACCGCGTCCGGTGAAGGCGTCCCGCATGTGCTCGATGCCGGTGACCGAGTCGCCGTTGCCGTTGACGATCGTGCACGGACGGCCGTTCCAGGCCTGTTTGTTGTCGTAGATGTGGCCCAACCCGTCCCACTGCGTGGAGGCCTGAAGGGGCATCACGACGTGGTCGTCGGCGCCGCCGAAGCCGTGCGGGAAGCCCTGCGTCCCGGCCGCCGCGTCGGAGCCGGTGTCCTTCATGTAGTGGACCGGGTTGATCCGGCCGCGGAAACCGCGCTGCGGACCGTCCTCGTTGAACTCCAGCGACAGGGAGAAGGGCCGACCGCGCCGGACCAGACCGGCCGCGTGGGCGCGGATCGCGTCGTCGATGAAGTTGAGCGTGCCGAGCACGTCGTCCTCGCCCCAGCGCCCCCAATTCCGGTAAGCGGAACGGGCTTTGGCGAGCTCCTCCTCGATCGGTCCCAGGGTCATCGTGTACGTCCTTTCAGCAGCAGATCGAGGGCGTTGCCCCCGGCGACGGCGGCACGGTCGGCCGGGGCGAGTCCGGCGGCGTCCAGGCGGGCCACCGGATCGTCGACGCCCATGTCGAAGGGGTGGTCGGTGCCGAGGACGACCCGGTCGGCGCCCACCTCCTCGACGAGGTGGCGCAGGGCGCGCGGGGTGTAGACGAGGGCGTCGAACCAGATGCGGCGCAGATACGCGCTGGGCGGCTCGGCACAGCCGCGCGCGTCCTGCCGTACCCGCCAGGCGTGGTCGGAGCGGCCGATGTACGTCGGCAGATAGCCGCCGCCGTGCGCGGCGACCAGCTTCAGCCGGGGGAAGCGGTCCAGGACGCCGGTGAAGATCAGATGGGAGAGGGCGACCGCGGTCTCGACCGGCTGGCCGACCGTGTTGCCCAGGTAGCGGGTGGCGAGCCGGGCGCCGAGGGAGCAGCCCCACGGGTGCACGAAGACGATCGCGCCGAGTTCCTCGGCCTTGTGCCACACGGGATCGTGGACCGGGTCGGCGAGTTCGCGGCCGTCGACGGTCGTGGAGACGCTGACGCCGTACAGGCCGTGCTCGGTGACGGCCCGGTCTAGGAGGGCGACCGCGAGGTCCGGGTGTTGCAGGGGGATGGTGCCGAGTCCGTAGAGGCGGTCGGGGGCCTGCGCGCAGTGCGCGGCTACGGCCTCGTTGGTGGTGCGGGCGAGGTCCAGGGCCAGGTCCGGGTCGGCCCAGTAGTGGTGCATGGGCATCGGGCCGACCACCTGGACGTCGACGCCCATCGCGTCGAGGTCGGCGAGGCGGGCCCCGACGCCCGTCAACCGGCTTGCGAGGCCCTGGAGTTGGGCCCGGTTCACGGCCAGTGACTCGGGGGAGTGGGCGCGCTGCTCCGCCGCCAGCTCTGCGGCCAGGCCCGGTGTGCCGGCGACCAGGGCGTCGGCCGCGGGGGCCGCGAGATGGCCGTGGAAGTCGACGACCGGGGCGCTCATGCGGCCGCCGTCAGCGACTGGAGGGTCTCCGACATGATGCGGGCGGGGTCGGCGCCCGGTGTGCCCGGGTGGATCTCCCACTCGGCGAGGCGCAGCGAGTTCTCCAGCACCATCCGCACCCGCGGCAGCCGCCGGGTCATGAAGTCGCCGAGCGCCTTCTCCACCGGCTCGTCCCCGGTGACCAGCTCCGCCAGCAGCACCGCGTCCTCCATGCACATCGCCGCGCCCTGCGCGATCAACGGCGGGCAGGCGTGGGCGGCGTCGCCGACGACCATCACGCGGCCGCGGTGCCAGGGCTCGTCGACGAGGACGGCCTCAATCCAGCGGTAGTCCACCGCCGTGTCGGCGGGCAGCGAGGCGATGACCTCGCCCCACAGGCCGCCGTACCCGGCACCGCGCTCGCGCAGCAGCGCCAGCGGGGCGCGCGGGCCGACCAGGGAGGCGTCCAGGTTCTCGTCGAGGAGGTAGGCGTAGCACTGGTCGGGGGAGATGGGGCTGTAGCCGGCCTTGAAGCGGGGGCCGCCGTAGTAGACCTCGGCGCAGTCCATCTCCGGCGGGCGGTGACCGACGACCCGGAAGATCGACATCCCGACGGGATGCGGCTTCGTCGCGATGCCGATGAGGCCGCGCATCGCCGAGTTGATGCCGTCGGCGCCCACCACCAGGTCGTAGCGCCCGGTGGAGCCGTCCGTGAAGGTGACGTCCACGTGGTCGGCGGACTGGTCGAGGCGCTCGACGCTCAGGCCCAGGCGGACGGTGACGCCATGGTCGTACACGGCGTCGCACAGCGCGTTCTGGAGGTCGGAGCGCAGGGCGCCCGCCGTCGACGGCAGGTCCGGGCCGCCTGTGTGCGGGGTGTCCAGCTCGACGATCAGCCCGCCGTCGGCGCGGCGCAGCCGCATGATGTCGAACGGCACCGCCCGCCGCAGCACCCGGTCCAGCACCCCCACCGAGCGCAGCGCCTTGAGCGCGTTGCCCTGCACGGTGATGCCGTGTCCCACCCCGAACCACTGGGGCGAGATCTCGACGAGCTCGACGTCGGCGCCGCGCTGGGCGAGCGCCAGGGACAGCACGCTTCCGGTGATGCCGCCGCCGACGACGAGCACCTTGTGTACGGGCATGGGGGATCCTTGCGAACGTAGGAAGGGACGGAGAAGCCAGGGGCCCGGCGCGGGACGACTCGGCGCCGGAAGAACGGCGTCAGCGCGGGCTGACTTGGTGGTAGTGCTCGACCGCCGGTGGCTCGGCGAAGAACGGGCCGACCAGGGCCCGCCACCGCTGGAACCGCTCGGACTCCCGGAAGCCCGTCATATGGGCCTCGACGGACTCCCAGCCGACGAGCAGCAGGAACACCCGCGGGCGCTCCTCGCAGCGCAGCAGCTCGGCCCATTGGAAGCCGTCGGCCTCGGCGAGCACCTGCCGCGCCTTGCCGAAGACCTCCTGGAACTCCTCCTCCCGACCGGCCTCGACGGTGAGTTGGGCATGCTCGACGACCACGGCGATCTCCTTGCTTCGGGGGTGCTCCGAGCCTGGTCGGCGGGGTGTGCGCGGTCAACGGATCGAGGCATCGGCAAGGGGGACGTCATGCATGTCGTACGGCGATGGAGGCGCAGCTCAGCGCGGAGGCGGGCCGGTGATGGCAGGCATCGTGAACGGCCATTTCCGCCCCGCCTGCGACATGCCTAGCGTCGAAGCCGAGCCGTCACCGTTCCCACGGCTCCCGTCCCGACCAGGAGAGCGCCCGTGCCCGATCCCCTGCCCACCCACGCCGGACCGTTCGCCCTCGGCACGTTCCGCTTCGATGCCGAGCCCTTTCCCGGCCTGGTCACCGGCGCCCGAGTGCGCGACCTGTCCGACCTGGTGCCTTCCGTCCGGGCGCTGGTCGAGGACTGGGACCGGTGGTTCCCGAGGCTCGACTCGCTCACCGACGGCATCTGGCACGACCTCGCCGACCTAGAGGTGCTCGCCCCGATCGAGCCCGGCCAGATCCTGCAGAGCGGCGCCAACTACCGCAAGCACGTGGTGGATCTGGTCGCCGCCGAGAAGGAGAGCGTGCACGGCGCGACGCCCGACGAGGCCCGCGCCGACGCCGAGAAGATGATGGACGAGCGGATACGCAACGGTGTGCCGTACGTCTTCCTCGGCTCGCCGCGCGCGATGTGCGGCCCGTACGACGACATCGTCCTGCCCGAACTCGGCGAGCAGCACGACTGGGAGCTCGAACTCGCCCTCGTCTTCGGCAAGTCGGGCCGGAACATTCCCGCGGACGAGGCCATGTCGTACGTCGCCGCGTACACCATCTGCAACGACCTCACCACCCGTGACCGCCTCTACCGGCCCGACCTCAAGGCCATCGGCACCGACTGGTTCACCGCCAAGAACGCCGACACCTTCCTGCCGACCGGCCCCTTCCTGGTCCCGGCCGCCTTCGTCGGCGACCCGGGCGATCTGCGGATCACCCTCCGGCACAACGGAGTCGTCCGGCAGGACGAGTCGACCAAGGACATGATCTTCGACGTCCCCCGGCTGATCGCCTACGTCTCCACGACCACCACCCTGCGCCCCGGCGACCTGCTGCTCACCGGCTCCCCGGCCGGCAACGGCGCGCACTGGGGCGTCTTCCTCGCACCAGGGGACGTGGTCGAGGCGGAGATCACCGGCCTCGGCCACCAGCGCAACACCGTCAGGAGCCACGCATGAGCTTCCAGCCCATCACCCATCTGCGCCATGTCGACCTGGCCGTACCGGACTTCGAGAAACAGCGTGCCTTCTACGGCGGCACCTGGGGGCTGACCGAGGTCGCCAACGACAGCGGCATCGCCTTCTTCGCCGCCGAGGGCAGCCCCGAGCAGTACATCGTCCGCATCCGCGAGGACGAGCGGAAGCGGATGGACCTGGTCGCCTTCGGGGCCGTGTCACCTGCCGCCGTGGACGAGCTTCATGTGCGGCTCGGCCGGGCTGACGTCCAACTCATCAGCGAACCGGGGGCGTTGGACACACCCGGCGGCGGCTACGGCTTCCGCTTCTTCGACCCGGACGGCCGCGTCGTCGAGGTGTCGGCCGACGTCGCCACTCGCACCCACCGCAAGATCGAGGAGCGCGAGGCGATCCCCGTCCGGCTCTCGCACTGCGTGGTCAACTCCCAGGACCCGGAAGGGCTCAGGGACTTCTATGTGACGCACCTGGGCTTCCGGTTGACGGACACCCTGTACTCCACGCACATGGGCGACCTCATGTACTTCCTGCGGTGCAGCCCCCTGCACCACTCCTTCGCCATCGCCCGCGGCCCCCATGTCTCCCTGCACCACGCCTCGTTCGAGATGCGCGGCGTCGAGGAGTACATGCGCGGCACCGGACGCGCGCTGCGCGCCGGGACCCGGCTCACGTGGGGGCCGGGGCGGCATCTCGCGGGCGACAACACCTTCTCGTACTTCCACGACCCGCACGGCAACACCGTGGAGTACACCACCGAACTGGCCGTCCTCGAAGAGGACCTGTGGCACCCCGGCCGCCATGACGTCGACGACCCGATCACCCAGGACCAGTGGGGCACCGCCGACCCGATGAGCGAGTCGGTGGCCAAGGAGCAGTTCAACGACCCCGACGTGCTCTTCGTGGCCCCGCCCGTCTGAGCAACCGACAGCAGAAAGGCCGCAGTTGTGGCAGAGATCCTGAAGCACGCCGTCCCCAAGGCCGAGGTGACCGCCTCCCTCGACCAGGTGCGCGAGACCGTCGCCGGCGTCATCGCCGACATCCGCGAGCGCGGTGACGAGGCCGTGCGGGAGTACTCCGAGAAGTTCGACAACTGGAGCCCCGGCTCCTTCCGCCTCTCAGCCGAGGGGGTGGAGAAGATCGTCGCGTCGGTGCCGGAACAGGTCATCGCCGACATCCGGTTCGTGCAGGACCAGGTGCGCGCCTTCGCCCGTCATCAGCTCGACTCCATGGGGGAGTTCGAGGTGGAGACGCTGCCGGGCGTGCGGCTCGGGCAGAAGCACATCCCCGTGCAGGCGGCCGGTGCCTACATCCCGGGCGGCCGCTACCCGCTCACTGCTTCCGCCCACATGACCATCGTCACCGCCAAGGTCGCGGGCGTGCCCCGGGTCGTCGCCTGTACGCCGCCGATCCGCGGGGAGATACCGGCCGCCACGGTCGCCGCGATGCATCTCGCCGGCGCGGACGAGATCTGGCTCCTCGGCGGGGTCCAGGCCGTCGCCGCGATGGCCGTCGGGACCGACTCCATGCAGCCCGTGAGCCTGATCGCCGGGCCCGGCAACGCCTATGTCGCGGAGGCCAAGCGTCAGTTGTTCGGGGAGATCGGCATCGACCTGTTCGCCGGGCCCACCGAGATCCTCGTGCTCGCGGACGACGACGCCGACCCGTTCGTCTGCGCGGTCGACCTGCTCTCCCAGGCCGAGCACGGCCCCGACTCCCCGGCCGTCCTCATCACCACCTCCCGCGAGGTCGCCGAGCGGACGATCGCCGAGGTCGAACGCATCCTGCCCGGCATGCCGACCCGCGACTACGCCGAGCCGGCCTGGCGCGACCACGGGCAGGTGCACGTCGTCGACTCGGTCGACGAAATGTACGCGCTGGCCGACGAGTTCGCGTTCGAGCACGTCGAGGTGCTGACGGCCGAGCCGCGCGAGGCTTTGGCGCGCATGACCCAGTACGGCGCCCTGTTCCTCGGCGAGGGCACCTGCGTCTCCTTCGGCGACAAGGTCATCGGCACGAACCACGTCCTGCCCACCCGGGGCGCCGCCCGATACACCGGTGGGCTGTGGGTGGGGAAGTACCTCAAGACGGTGACGTACCAGGAGGTCACCGACACCGAGTCGCAGGCGCTGCTCGGGCGGCTGTGCGGGCGCGCCTCCCGCGTGGAGCTGTTCGAGGGGCACGCCCGCTCCGGCGACGTACGGGCCGCGAAGGCCGCCGGTGACGCGCTGCCGTGGAACACCGAGTGAGCCTGCACGGGCGCACCGCCCTCGTCACGGGCGGGGGAGGGCCGTTGGGGCGGGCGTTCGCGCGCGCCCTCGCGGCGGAAGGGGCCCGGGTCGTGCTGGTCGGGCGCAACCAACGGGCGCTGAAGGAGGCGGCGGAACAGGTGGGCGAGGCCGCGCGGACCGCCGTGTCTGACGACGACCCTGCCCCGGATTCCGTGCGGACGGCCGTGTGCGATGTCTCCGACCCGGAATCCGTGCGCGACCTGGCCGTCGAACTCGCCGACGAGAACGTGTCGTTGCTCGTCAACAACGCCGGCGTCGCGGGCCCGGTCAAACCGCTCGTCGACATCGAACCAGGTGAGTGGGACGACGTGTTCGCCGCCAACGTCCGCGGCGTCTACCTCATGTGCCGCGCCTTCCTGCCACCGATGATCGAGGCAGGCCGGGGCGACATCGTCAACGTCGCCTCGGTCAGCGGAAAACGGCCCCTCCTCAACCGCACCCCGTACACCGCCTCCAAGATGGCGCTGCTCGGTCTCACCCGAACCCTGGCCGGGGAGGTCGGCCCGCTCGGCGTCGCCGTCAACTCCCTGTCCCCGGGGCCGGTTCGGGGCCCGCGCATGGACCGCAACTTCCGCCTCACCGCCGAACTCACCGGCTGCACGGTCGAGGAGGCCGAACGCGACTTCGCCTCCCGTGCCGCGCTCGGCCGACTGGTGGAGGAGCACGAGGTCGCGCAGGCCCTGGTGGCGATGCTGGCCATGCCCGGCCTCTGCGGAGCCGACATCGACCTGTCGGCGGGGATGGTCGCACCCGCCTAGCCGACGTCTGTCGCCACCCTGTGTGATCGCCATGAAGTGGGCCGTGCGATCCGAGGCATCGGGTTCCAGGATGTCTCCGCACGGCCCCTATTGCCTGTTGGGGCAGGCTGCTTCACTCCTTCCAGCGCACCGCAAGGTGCCCTCGCCCGGGCCGTCGTGACCATCTGCCGACGGTGGGCCATCACGCTGCGCGACGGCGCACTCGAACCCTCGGAAGGCAAGCAATGACGCTGATCACCCGACGCTCGGTCCTGATCGCAGGTACGGCCACCGCCGGCGCCGTCCTCCTCCCGGCGGCCACCGCCACGGCCGGTACGCGGACGACCGGCAAGAAGATCGCGGTCGCCGCGGGGGAGACGTACGAACTCTCCAGCACCACCCGCGTCAGCGAGCTGTCCATCGCCGAGGGCGGCATCATCGCCGCCCCCGACGGCTACAGCCTCTCCCTCACCGTCGACGGCGTGGAGACCGGCCAGCTGCTGACCGAGACGGGCGGCACCGCCACCCTGATCCAGGCCGGCACCTACCGGGGCGACGTCGTCCTCACGGTCGCCGAGGCCAACGCGGTGACCTACGAGACCCTCACCTTCCCCTTCCGGCAGGCGGTGTACGTGGACGCCGACGGCGTCGACCGCGACAAGTCCGTCCTGACGGCGGTGCTCGGCGGCAAGCTCACCGACACCCTCGCCCGGAACGTCTCGATCACCTCGACGGGCGAGTGCTTCGACGGCGTGTTCGTGCAGGACGCCACCTACACGCTGGAGAAGCCCACCATCTCCCTGACGGGCAACGGCCGTTGCGACTTCGCCGGCTACGGCGCCGCGGTCGTCGGCGACGGCTCGGCCACCAAGCTGGTGGTCGACGGCGCCCGCATCGCCACCAAGGGCGTCGTCCGTACGACCGTCATCGCGAACGACGGCGCGAACGTCGTCGTCAAGAACTCCGTGCTGCGCGCCCGCAACGGGGTCCTGCCCGACGACTACCAGGCCACCGTCGAGACTCCGTACATGGAGTCCGTACCCTGGATGCTCGGCCTCGACGGCAACGTCCGCGCCACCAACCTCATCGGCAAGAACACGAAGGCGACCTACCTGAACTCGACCGTCTTCTCGGAGACTTGGGGCGCGCTGTCCGTCGAGGGCGGCAGCGGGCTGAAGCTCACGGCCGTCAACAGTCACGTCGGCAACACCGGCACGTACGGCTACGGCACCTACGCCATCGGCGACGCCACCGTCCGTGTCCTCGGCTCCCGGTTCGACGTCGGCAGCTACGCCACCATCATCGCGGGCCCGGCCGCGGTCGTGCACTACGGCGACAGCACCAGGGCCGCCGTGGCCGCACTCAACACCGAGCTGGAACTCGGCCTGACCGACACCGAGTTGAAGGCGCTGCCGGTCCGCAACACCGTCGTGAACTCCGGCCACTTCGGCTACATGTTCTTCGGCGCCGGCACCCTGACCCTCGACGGCGGCACGGTGATCAACTCCGAGCGGGCCACCTTCCTCAACAAGGGCCAGCAGACCGCGATCACCGTCGACGGCTCGCAGGGCGCCCGGCTCAACCCGCGGGACGGGATCATCCTCCAGATGATCGAGCTGGACGACCCGGGACCGGTCAACGTCGACGGCAAGATGCTCAACACGGGTGTCTACACCGAGCCGACCGGCGACCCCACCAAGGACGCCACCTTCGACGTCACCACCGCCCACACCACCGACGGCGCCGCCACCTTCACCTCCATCAAGCTGAAGGGCGACTTCTACAACGGCATGCGCAAGGGCAAGAACATGGTCCTCACCTTCGAGGACGCCACCGTCGAGGGCGTCATCTCCGCCACGCAGGCCAAGCACCGGGTGTCGACCATCGACGCGTCCACCTTCTACGAGCTGGGCATCGTGACCAACACCGTGCAGGCCGCCGTCAACAACGGCGTCGTGGTGTCGCTCGGCAGCGGCTCCTCCTGGACGGTCACGGGGACGTCGTACGTCACCTCGCTCGCCCTCGCCGACGACGCCGCGGTCAAGGCGCCGCGCGGCAAGACCCTGACCGTGACCGTCGACGGCACCGAGACGACCGTCACGCCGGGCCAGAGCTACACCGGGGCGATCACGCTGACCGTCGCGTAGGCGGGTGCGGGCGCGGCTGTCTCACGCGAGCCGCGCCCGCGCGTCCTCCTCGATCCGCGCGAACTGGGCGCCCATCGCCTCCGCCAGGGCCTGGGCGCCCGACAGCGGGCGGACCATGACCATGAACTCGTCGATCAGACCGTCGCCGTTGACGTGCAGGAAATCGCAGCCGGTGATCTTGCGGTCGCCCACCCGCGCCTCGAAGACCAGGGCGTGGTTCTCGCCGTCCGTGCCCTCGATCTCCCGCACATAGCGGAAGTCCTCGAAGACCCGGGACACGCCGCGCAGGATCGCGGCAGTGATCGCCTTTCCGGGGTACGGCTTGAAGACGACCGGGCTGGTGAAGACGACGTCCTGCGCCAGCAGCGCCTCGACGGCGTCGAAGTCCCAGGCCTCGACGGCCTCGCGGAAAGCACGCATCCGACCTCACCTCATAGTCAATTAGTTGAGTAAGTGCGTTTGAGGGTAGACCGTGGGTGACCGGATGTCCACGGGGGTGGGCGGGTGCTCCCCTAAGCTGACGCGATGTTCAGCCCCGAAGGCCCGAGCCTCCGCGAACTCGCCGTCCAGGCCCTGTCGTCCGTGGAGCGCGGCTACGACCTGCTCGCCCCGAAGTTCGACCACACGCCCTTCCGTACCCCCGACTCCGTGCTGAACTCCGTAGGCCGGGCACTGGCCCGCAGGGGGCCCTTCGAAGCCGGCCTGGACCTGTGCTGCGGGACCGGTGCCGGAGCCGGGGTGCTCGCGCGGGTGTGCCGGGGGAGCGTCACCGGCGTGGACTTCAGCCAAGGCATGCTCGCCGTGGCCCGAGAGCAGGTACGACCCGCCGGGCCACGCGTGGACTGGGTCCGCGCCGACGCCCGGGCCCTGCCGTTCGGCCCCGCCTTCGACCTCGTCGTCAGCTTCGGGGCGTTCGGGCACTTCCTGCCGTGCGAGCTGCCCGGGCTGTTCGGCCAGGTCCGCTCCGTGCTGCGACCGGGCGGCTGCTTCGCGTTCCCCGTCGTCGCGCCGCCCCGCCCGGGGTCCCTCGGCTACTGGATGCTCCTCGGCTTCGACCTGGTCATGCGGGTACGGAACGCCGTCTGGCGCCCACCGTTCGTCATGTACTACCGGGCCTTCCGGCTGACAGACGTCCACCGGCAACTGGAGGCCGCGGGCTTCCACGTCGACCTCGAAGCCCTCCCCGAGTTCGGCCGGCGCGACGACGGCAGCCCACGGGTACGCATGATCGTGGCGAGCCTGCCCGGCTGAACAGCCCCTCCGGCGGCTACGGAGTGCCGCCCACCACCCCGGCTGAAGTCCGCCTCCTGCGCCAACGGCGTACCGCCCGCCTGTCCGGCTGAAGCACCGCTTCCGGTGACTACGGCGCGTCGCCCTCCCGCCCGACTGAAGGGCCGCCTCCTGTGTCTTGGGTGTGCCGTCCTCCGCCCGGCTGAGGCCTCGCTTCCGGTGACTACGGTGCGTCGCCCTCCCGCCCGACTGAACGGCCGTCTCCTGCGGCTACGGAGTGCCGCCCTCCCCGCCCAGCTGAACGGCCCTTTCCTGCCGCTACGCAGTGCCGCCTCCCCGCCCACCTGAACAGCCGCCTCCCGCGGCTACGCACTGCCGCCCTCCCCACCCAGCGCCACCCCGATCCCCGCCTCCACCCCCAGCTCCCCTCCCTCGCGCACCGCCTCCGTGAAGCGGGCGTCACCCAGGGAGGCGCGTAGGCGGCGTTCGTACTCGCGGTGGAAGACCGTGGTGTCGGGTCTGCCCAGTTGCGGCAGGCCCGCCGTGCGCCACAGGTGTCTGCTGATGCCCATGAGGCGGGCGGCCGGCTCGTCCTCGCCCCGTGCCGCCTGCGCCGCCACCAGGAGGTCGGCGACCGCGGCGGCGCCGATCCGGTCGTGCACCCGCCACTTCGCGGTCAGCGCCTCCCGCGCCGACGCCACGGCCTCGTCGGCGTGCCCCAGCCCGATCCCGGCCAGCGCCACGAAGAAGTCGCCCCAGGCCCGCATCCACACCTCGCCCCGCTTGGCGCAGTCCTGACGCAGCCGCTCGGCGACCGCCGCGCAGCGCTCGAACGCGGCCTGCCCGGCGAGGAGATACGCCTGGAGGGCGAGCGTCATCAGCTGGAAGAACTCGGCACCTCCGTCCCCCACCGGAGCCTGCCCACCGGGCCCGTACAGCACGGCCGAGCGCGCCGACTCACCCCGCACCGCGAGACTCGCCCCGGTCAACGGCAGCGCGGGCACCGGCAGTCGACGCTCCTCGGCCAGCCACACATAGGCGGCGCTCACCGACTCGGCGGCCTCCAGATCCTCGGCTACGACGGTGACCAACCGGTGCGCCCACACCGCGAGGCCGTGCTCCGGGCCGCCGTCGGCGGGGGCGCGCCCCAACGCCCGCTCCAGATATCCCCGCCCCTCCTCCGCGAATCCGCAGGCGAACCAGAAGAACCAGAGGCTGCCGGTGAGTTCGAGCGCCGTCTCCGGCTCGGGAGCCGCCAGGCACTCCTCCACCGCCAGCCGCAGATTCGCGTGCTCCGCGGTGAGCCGCTCGGCCCACATCCGCTGGCCCGGCCCCAGCCACTCCGCCTCACCCTGGCGGGCGATCCACCGGAAGTAGTCCCGGTGCCGCCGCCGTACCGCCGCCGCCTCACCGAGCCCCGCGAGCCACTCGGCCCCGAAGGAGCGCACGGTGTCGAGCATCCGGTACCGGACCACCAGTCCCTCGACGTCCCGGGTCACGATGGACTTCTCGGTGAGCGAGACGAGCAGCGGGAAGACCTGCTCCGGGTCCAACGGGCCGCCGTGGCACACGAATTCGGCCGCCTCGACGTCCCAGCCGCCCGCGAACACGGACAGCCGTGCCCACAGCAACCGCTCCAGCGGCGTGCACAGTTCGTGGCTCCAGCCGATGGCCGTCCGCAGGGTCTGATGCCGGGCGGTGCGCGGCCGGGCCGGGGAGACCAGCAGATCGAAGCGGGAGTCGAGCCCTTCGAGGAGCCGCTCCAGCGGCAGGCCCCGCAGGCGTACGGCGGCGAGCTCCAGGGCCAGCGGTATCCCGTCCAGGCGGGTGCAAACGGCGGCGACCCGCGCCCGGTTGTCCTCCGTGAGCGCGAACGACGGCACCGCGGCCGCGGCCCGCGCGGCGAACAGCTGCACCGCGTCGTCGTGTTCGCCCAACGGCAGCGGCACCACCGTCAGCAACTGCTCGCCCGGCACCCCCAGGGCCTGCCGACTGGTGGCTAGCACCCGCAACTCCGGTACGTTCGCGAGGAGTTCCCGGACGACCCGCGCGCACTCGCCGAGCACATGCTCGCAGGTGTCGAGCACGAGCAGCAGCGGCGCCCCCGCGAGATGCTCGCAGACGGCCTCCAGGAGCGGCCGCAGCGTCTGCTCGGTGAGCCGGGTCGCCTGCGCCACCGCGTTCGTCAGCAGGTCGGGGTCCCGCAACTCCGACAGCTCCACCAGCCAGACCCCGCCGCGGAACCCGGCCTTCGCGGCATGCGCGGCGCGCAGCGCGAGGCGGGACTTCCCGACACCCCCCGGCCCCGTCAGCGTCACCAGTCTCGACGTCCCCAACAGGCCCGCGATCTCGGCGAGTTCAAGGCCACGTCCGATGAACGCGTTCGCCTCGGCGGGAAGGTTGCCGATCCTGCCACCGTGCACAGAAGCCGCCATCGTCCCCCCTCACCGGTTCCGACGGGAGGTCACCCTAACCCCTCACGGCAGGCCCGATTCCGGCGTAGCGTGGATGTGCTCCACCACACCGACGGAGGTGCGGGAATGGCTGTATCACCCACCCGGACCACTGTGGGACGGATGCGCCAGGGCGACCATCTGCTCCTCGGCTACGACACCGACGAGGAGCGGGAGACCGTACTCGCCGCGTTCCTGCTCGACGGCCTGGCCTGCGGCCACCGCGGGCTCCTGCTGCCGCCTGCGGACATCCCGGCCGGTGTCGCCCTGTCCTTCCTGGAGGCGTACGGCTGCCGGGTCGACGAGGAGCTCGCGGCCGGCCGGCTCTGCGTGGACGCCCATCTCGCGCAGCCCGAAGGCCTCTGGGACCTCGACGAGGTGATCCGCCGCGAGGCCCGCCGCGCGGTCGGCGACGGCTACCTCGGTCTGCGCGTGGCCACGGAGGTGCTGCGCGCCCAGGCCGGCCGGGGTCTGAAGAGCCTCCACGACAGCGAACTGCTCCTCGATCCCGTCTTCGCGTCCCTGCCCGTGCTCGGCATCTGCCAGTACGACCGCCGGGTCTTCGACGAGTCCGAACTGGCGCCCCTCGCCGGACTCCACCACGGCCGGGTCGGCGCCGACCAGGTGTGGCACGACGACCTGCTCTCCATCACCCGCACCTTCGCGCCCCCGGGCCTCGCGCTCGCCGGCGAGGTCGACGACACCAACGTCACCGCCGTCGCCCGCGCTCTGCACGCCGAACGGGCCCGCCCGCACTCCCGCACCCCGGACGGCCCGCGCACCCGCCTCGACCTGCGCGACCTGCTCTTCATCGACGTCGGCGCCCTGCGCCTGCTGGTCTTCTCCGCGCTCGCCCTGTCCGCCGCCGGCGGCACCCTCGTGCTGTGCGGCGTGGCCCCGCACGTCCAGCGGGTGATGCGGGTGGCCGGCTGGGACCGCGTCCCCGGCCTGCGCCTCGAACCGGCCGGGCCGACGCCATGAACCGGCACCTTCAGCCAGACAGGCCGACCTCATGAGCCGCACCGGCTTCGTCCACCAGGCCCTGCGCTACGGCTCCGACGTCGAACTCCTCGGCGGGACCGTCGACTTCGCCACCGACGGCCTCGCCGCGGGGGACGCGGTCCTCGCCGTCGTAGCCGCCCGCAACATCCCGCTGCTGCGCGAGGCGCTCGGCGACCGCTCCCGCCAGGTGGAGTTCGTAGCGGCCGACGACTGGTACGACTACCCCTCCCGCACCCTGGGCCGCTACCACGCCTACTGCGACCGCCACGGCCCGAACCGCAGGGTGCGGGTGATCGGCGAACCCGTCTGGGCGGGCCGCAGCGGTTTCGAGACCCGGGAGTGGATGCGCTACGAGTCCCTCCTGAACGTCGCCTTCGCCGACAGCCCGCACTGGATCCTGTGCCCGTACGACACCCGCCGACTGCCCGCTCTGGTCGTGGAGACCGCGGCCCGCACCCATCCCGAACTCGACGACGGCAGCATCAGCTCGGTCTATGCCGACCCGGCCCACTTCTACGCGGAATGCGACGCGCACTGCCCCGACCAAGTACCCGGGGCCGCGGACCGCATCCCGATCACCCGGGACGGCTCTGCCGCCGTGCGTCGAGCCGTCGCCGCGTACGCCCGCCGGGCGGGCCTGCCCGAGCAGCGGACGTACGACCTGGTGGCCGCGGCCCACGAGACCGTGGTCAACGTGCTGCGGCACGGCGGCGGACGGGGTGTCGTACGCCTGCACGGCGACCAGGATCACCTGATCTGCGAGATCAGTGACGAGGGAGCGCACACCTCGTCGCCGCTCCCGGACTTCCCCGGCCATCTGCCGCCCGAGCCGCGCGCTCCGAACGGCCACGGCCTGTGGCTGGTACGGCAGTTGACCGACCTCGTCACGGAGCGGCTGGATCCCGCGGGCTCCGTGGTGCGGCTGTACTTCCGTCGGCCGGCAGCGTGAACTCGTAGACCAGAGCCCCCTGTTGGTCGTCGAGCACCAGGTCGGTGATCTCCAGCGGCCGGGCGTACTGGTCGTGCACCCGCCGGGTCACCCGTACCGCCGGCGAGTCCGCGAGCGGGGTGATGGAGTCGCGGTGGTGCAGGGTCAGGCCCGCCCTGCGCATCCAGTCGTACGCCCGCCACAGCTGCGCCGAGGCGGTTCCGTCGGCCCGGTCCCGGTACCGGGCCAGCTCCTCGACCTCGGCGAGCGCCACCGCCGAGAAGGACGTCACGGCCGTACGGCCGCCTCCCGCGCCCGCCGACTCGTAGCGGTGCACCAGCGTCGGCCGGTGCGGGGCGAGTCCGAGCGCCTCGGCGTGCTCCGGCGGGGGAGTCTCCCAGGCGACGGTGGCCCGGTCGGCGGCGACGGCGGTGGCGGCGCCGACCGGGAACGCGAGCCCGGACGGGGCCCGGACCGGCTCCCCGGGCAGGGCGGCATGGCTGCCGCGCCGGTCGGTGGCGACCATGCCCTCGCGGCGCAGCACCTCCAAAGCCTGCCGTACGGTCTCCCTGCTGACGCCGTAGTGCTCGGCCAACCGCCGCTCGCCCGGCAGCCGTTCACCGGGCGGGACGGTGCCGTCGCGCAGTTCCCCGAGGAGTTGCGTGGCGATCCTCCGGTACAGCGGTGGGTCCTGGACCTGGTGCGGGGTGGTGCGGGCCATGCCGCGCCTCCTGTAGTGACGTGCCGTAGCCGTGCGGGCTCATTGCGCCACCAGATCTAGCATTGGTCTAAACCACCTGGGAAGAGCGGCCCGCCGGTTCGGCCGAAACCGGACCGCCCGTCACAGGGCGCTGTACAGGGCGTCGACGAGGGTCATCTTCCGCGGATCGTCGGCGATCTGAGGCCCCATGCGGTTCATGACGTACCCGAGCGACACCCCCGCCTCGGGGTCCGCGAGGCCGCAGGAACCTCCGAAGCCGTCGTGTCCGAAAGCGCGCGGGTTCGGCCCGTACGACCCGCCGTCCCCGCTCAGCCACAGCCCGAGCGCCACCTCGGTGTCCCGGCCGAGGCCGGCGCCCAGCACCAGGTCACGGCAGCCGCCCTGTCCCTCGCGCACCCGCTCGGCCGCCTCGGGGGACAGGACGCGACGGCCGTCCCACATCCCTCGGCCCGCGAAGATCCCGTACAGCTGGGCCACCGCACGCGCGGTGCCGTGTCCGTTGGCGGCGGGAATCTCCGCGGCCCGCCACCCGGGCGAGTTGGCGTCCGCAGCGCCCATCAGCGGGTTGGCCAGCGCGGCCAGCGCCAGGGGCGGCAACTGCACGGCCGCCGCGCCCTGTTGACTGTTCGCCGCGGGTGCCAGGTGCTCCAGCTCCGCCGCCCGGCCGTACTCCTTCTCCGGCAGGCCGATGCTGAAGTCGATGCCCAGCGGCCCGGTCACCTCCCGGCGCAGGAAGGCCCCCGGCAGCAGTCCCGACACCCGCCGCACCACTTCCCCGACCAGGAAGCCGTACGTCAGAGCGTGGTACCCCGACTGTGTCCCGGGCTCCCACCAGGGCTCGCTCGCCGCGAGTCGGCGCGTGGTGAACTCCCAGTCGTAGAGCTCCTGGAGGGAGTGCGGCTCCCGCAGCCCGGACAGTCCGGCCCGGTGCGACAGCAGATGCCGTACGAGCACCTTCTCCTTGCCCGCCGCCGCGAACTCCGGCCAGTACGCGGCCACCGGCGCGTCGAGGTCGAGCAGTCCCCGGTCGGCGAGGATGTGGGCGCACAGGGCCGTCGGCCCCTTCGACGTCGACCACACGTTGACCAGCGTGTCCCGCTGCCACGGACGGGTGCGTGCCGCGTCGGCCCAGCCGCCCCACAGATCCACCACGGTCCGGCCGTCGACCGTCACGGTCACGGCGGCGCCGAGTTCGCCCCGGTCGCGGAAGTTCTCCTCGAACGCCGTGCGGACGGCCGCGAACCGCGCGTCGCAGTGGCCTTGGATCAAGGGGTCGTGCTCGGACATGGGCCGCCTCCGTGTCGCACACCGGAAACCGGGCCGCGACGCCGCGACCCGGGCCCCTTGAACGTACCGACTGGTCGGACTGGAGGGAAGGTGTGCGACGTCCGTCAGAGGCGCGAGCGCAGCCAGCGCAGCTTGACCGCCTCCTGGTAAGGGCCGCCGCCCTCATGGTCGTTGAAGTCGTACACCTCGATCTCCCGGTCGTCGTGCGCCCAGTTGTTGAAGGCGGCGAAGACGGTGGAGGGCGGGCAGGTCAGGTCCTCCAGGGCCGTCGAGAAGAGGGCCGGGGCGCTGCCGCGGGCGGCGAAGTGGACGCCGTCGAAGTAGGAGAGGGTGCGCAGGGTGTCCTCGGCGCGGCCGCGGTGCGTCCTGAGGAACAGGCGGATCTCGCGGTACGGGTGACGGTCCGTCACGGTCGCCGCGCGCGGGAAGTGGCACAGGAACGGCACGTCCGGCGCGACCGCCACCAGGTCCGGCACCAGCCCGCCCACCGCGAGCGTGATGCCGCCGCCCTGGCTGATGCCGGTGACGGCGGTCCGCGCGGGGTCGACGAGCGGATGCGAACGGGCCGCCTCGACGGCACGCACGGCGTCGGTGAACAGACGGCGGTAGTAGTAGGTCTCGGGCGACTCGATGCCCCGGGTCATGTAACCGGGGTAGGCGGGCCCCGCACCGACCGGATCGGCCGTGGCGCCGCCACCGCCGTTGCCGCTGCCCTGACCGCGGGTGTCCATCACGAAGTGCGCCCGGCCCGTGGAGGCCCACAGCAGGTGCTCGTGCGGCAGCCCGCGGCCGAGGCCGTACCCCATGAACTCCACTATGACCGGGAGGGGTTCCTCCGCTCCGGCGGGCAGGGTCAGCCAGCCCTTCACCGGGTGGCCGCCGAACCCGGCGAACGTCACGTCGTACACCCGCACCGTGGACAGCCCCGTGTCCACGGGCTCGAAACGGGCGTCCAGCTCGTGCTCCCGGGCCTCCTGGAGCGTCTTCGACCAGAACGCGTCGAAGTCCTCGGGCTCCGGCGAAGTGCTGCGGTACGTGCGGAGCTCATCGAGGGGAAGGTCGAACAGGGCCATGTAGGACCGCCTTTGGGATGAGGTGCGGATGTGGAGTGCGCATGACGGGTGCGGATGATCACACCGTACGTCGGTGGTCCGACGAATCGCCAGGCCTTTGCCCGGTCACGGGCCTACGATGGCGCCATGTCAGCTGCCTCCGAAGTGCCTGTTCGGAATGCCGAACTGCTGGTCAGGGATGCCGACCTGCTCGTCGTCGACGGGGAGCGGGAGATCCGGGGCGGCTGGGTGGCCATCGCAGGTGGTCGGGTCACCGGAGTCGGTACGGCGGGGAGCGAACCCGAGGCCGACACGACGGTGTCGGCCGCCGGACGGCTGGTCACGCCCGGCCTGGTCAACACCCACCACCACATCTACCAGAACCTCACCCGCTCCTACGCCCCCGCCGTGAACGGCTCCCTCTTCGACTGGCTGACCACGCTGTATCCGCTGTGGGCCGGCCTCGACGAGGAGGCCGCATACGTGTCGGCGTACGTCGGCATGGCCGAACTCCTCATGGGCGGCTGCACCACGTCCTCCGACCACCTCTATGTCCACCCGCGCCCGCGCCTGGTCGACGCCGAGATCCGCGCCGCCCGCGACATCGGCTTCCGCTTCCACGCCACCCGCGGCTCGATGACGCGGTCCGTCGAGGACGGGGGACTGCCGCCGAGGAGCGTCACACAGTCGACGGACGAGGTGCTCGCCGACAGCGAGCGCCTGATCAAGGCCCATCACGACCCCGAACCGGGCGCCCTGATCCGGGTCGCGCTCGCGCCCTGCTCGCCGTTCTCGGTGACCAAGGAGGTCATGACGGCCACCGCCGAACTCGCCGAGCGGTACGACGTCCGCCTCCACACCCACCTCGCCGAGGACCACGACGAGGACACGTACTGTCTGGAGACGTACGGCTGCCGGCCTGTCGAGTACTTCGAGGACTGCGGCTGGATGAGCGACCGCACCTGGGTGGCGCACTGCATCTACCCGAACGACACCGAGTTGCGCCGCCTGGCGGACGCGGGCGTCGGGGTGGCCCACTGCCCCAGCTCCAACATGCTGATCGGCGGCGGCACGGCCCGGGTGCGGGAGATGCGCGAACTCGGCCTGCCTGTCGGCATCGGCTGCGACGGCTCCGCCTCCACCGACCACGCCTCCCTCTGGATGGAGACCCGCAACGCCCTGCTGCTCGGCCGCTACCGGGGCGGCCCCGGCGCCATGACCGCCCGGGACGCCCTCGACATGGCCACCCGCGGTTCGGCCCGCTGCCTCGGCCGCGCCGACGAGATCGGCCACCTCCGCCCCGGCGCCTGCGCCGACCTGGTCGTCTGGGACCTCCATGAGATCGCCCTCGCGGGCGCGTTGACCGACCCCGTGGAGGCGTGGCTGCGCTGCGGACCGGCTCGCGCGTGGACGACGGTGGTCGCGGGCCGGGTGCTGGTGGACCGGGGCGAACCGGTGTTGCCGGGACTGCGGGGCGCGTTGCGCGACCATGGGCGGGTGGCGCGGCGGATGCAGGGCGTCGGCGGGTAGCAGGCGGGAGCTGGGGAGTCGTTCACGCCGGCCGGCGGCGCTTCCACTCCGGTTTCGTCACGCCGGTCGGCGGCGCTTCCACTCCGGTTTCGTCACGCCGGCCGGCGGCGCGTCCACTCCGGTTCCGTGCGGGCCCACTCCGCCTCCCACTCGGCGAGGCGGTGGCGGGTGGCGACATGGCGTACGGCGACCCGGCCGAGGAGGATCACGCCGACCGTCCCGGCGGTCGCGCAGACGCCCATGGTGACGGTGTGCTGCCACACGGAGACGGCGTCCGTCGGTTCGGCGACATTGCGGCCCCGGCTGTCGAACCACACCGTGACCATGTCACCGTGGCGCGACCCGGCCGGCACCCGGGCCGTCGCCGTCTTGCGTCCCTCGCCCGGCTCGGTCCAGGTGACCGTCGTACGGAAGGTGTGCGCCCGGCTGCCCTGCACCGTGGGCAGTTCGTCCGGAATCTTGCCGACGACCTCGGCGCGCACGCTGTGGCGGTCGGCGCGCTGGGACACCGCAGCCGCCTGCGCCTCGGAGTGCGCCCACCGGGCCGTCAGGGCCCCGGCGAGGGGCGCGAGCAGGAGCAGCAGCAGGACGACGACCAGCGTTGTCCACGCCTCGACGACGTCCGACCGGCGCCGCAGCGGATTGTGCCGCCAGCGCCAGCCGCGGACCCGGGTTCGCATGTCGACCTCCTCGCACTTGTGCGAGTGCCCACATCGTTCTCCGATACCCCGTATGCAGGACATTGTCCACCCGGAGGCCGTGGCTGCGCACGGCCTCGGGAGGGGTCAGCCGAAGCGCTCGATCCGGATCCGGTCCACCGGCTGCCCGGCCGCCACCAGCAGCCGCGACGCGTGCTCGGCGAAGGCGTTGGACCCGCACACATAGGCCTCCCACCCACCCTCGGGCTGCTCGGCCAGGAGCGGCGCCACATGTGCGGCGGCCATACGTCCCACCGGTACCCCCGGGGGCGCGCTCCGCGTGAACACGGGCGTCGTCTCGGCACCCAACTCGCTCGCGTAGATGAGCTCCTCGGGGCTGCGCGCGGACACCAGGAGCCGCAGCGGGACGTCCGACCGCCGCGCCCGGTGGTGCCGCACCATCGACATCAGCGGTACGACGCCGGAGCCGGCGCCGATCAGCAGGGCGGGCCGGTCGCCGGGCCAGGCGAAGAAGCCGCTCAGCGGGCCGCGCACCTCGACCTGGTCGCCGGGCCTGGCCACGGTGTGGAACCAGCCCGACACCTCACCGCCCTCGACATGGTCCAGGGTCAGTTCGATGTACCCCTCGTCGTCGGGCGCGGAGGCGATCGAGTAGTGGCGCTGGGCCACATAGCCGTCCTCGGCCGTGAGCCGCAGCATCAGGTGCTGGCCGGGCAGATGACCGGCCCAGGCGGGCACCGCGAACCGGTAGGTGGCGGCGTGCGGGGTCTCCCGGCGGATCTCGGTGAGCGTCGCCGTCTGCCACAGCGCGGCGGCCCGGTTGCTCACGGCGATGCGCCCGGGCACGGCGAACCGCGTGGGCGGAGTGAAGGTCGCGAGGGTGTCAGTCACCGGAGTACCGCTGCTCCTCCCACGGGTTGCCCCGCGCGTGATAGCCGTTCTGCTCCCAGAACCCGGGCTCGTCGTGGTCGAGGATGCGCAGCCCCGCGATCCACTTGGCGCTCTTCCAGAAGTACAGATGCGGCACCAGCAGCCGCGCCGGGCCGCCGTGCTCGGAAGACAGCGGCTTCCCGTCGAACTCCCAGGCGATCCACGCCCGTCCACCGGTCAGGTCCGCCAGCGGCAGGTTCGTGGTGTACCCGGTGTGCGAGTACGCGACGACATGGGTGGCGGCCGCCTGCGGGCGTACGACGTCCAGAAACGCGTCCAGGGACACGCCTCCGAACCGGACGCCGAACTTCGACCAGCTCGTCACGCAGTGGATGTCACCCTCGTACACCGAGCCGGGCAGCGCGTGCGCCTCCTTCCAGTCCCAGGTGCGGGGTTCCTCGACCAGCCCGTCGACGCGGAAGGTCCAGTCGGCCGGCGACAGCTCCGGCGTGACCTCCGCGGACAGCACGGGCCAGTCGTCGCCCGCGTCGTACTGGCCGGGTGGCAGCCCGGCGTTGTGGACGCGGGCACGTCCGGTGAAGCCTCGGGTGACGTTCATGGTTCAACCGTACGCTGTCGTCACCCGTGCTCCGCCCCTGGTCAGCGGGCCTGATCATGGCGGCAGCATGAACACCGCGGCGTTCATTAAGCGCGTATGAACTCTCCATCGCCCTGGGAATAGCCGTCCGCCGATCTTCCTTGCCGTCTGATGCCCGGCGCGAGCGAAGGAGAGTGGGAGCCATGCCCAAGGCGTACGTGTTCACGCGGTACGGCGGACCGGAGACGGAGGCCCTCGTCGAGGTCGACCGGCCTGTCCCCGGCCCCGGTCAGATCCTGGTCGCGGTGCGCGTCGCGGGCGTGAACCCCGTCGACTGGAAGCTCCGCACCGGCTATCGCCGTCCCACGGACTCCGGCGAGCCTGTCTTCCCGGCCGTTCTCGGCAGCGAGGTCTCGGGCGTCGTCGAGGAGATCGGCGCGGACGTCGACGGGTTCGCCGTGGGCGACGAGGTGTTCGGCAACACCGCGGCCGGTGGCTACGCCGAGTACGCGCTGCTGCCCGCCGCGCTCACCGCGCACAAGCCCGCCGGGCTGTCCTTCGCCGACGCCGCGACCCTGCCCGTCGCCGCCGCTACCGCGTACGACGGGGTCCGCCAGCTCGACCTGCCGAGCGGGTCGACGCTGCTGGTCACCGGCGCGGGCGGCGGGGTCGGTTCGGCCGCCGCGCAGATCGCCCGGGCGGACGGCATGCGGGTGCTCGCGCTCGCGAGCGAGGGCAAGAAGGACTTCGTCGAGTCGCTCGGGGCCGTGCACGTCCCCTCCGGACCGGGCTGGACCGAGCGCGCCGCGGCGGCCGCGCCGGACGGCGTCGACGGGGTCTACGACCTGGTCGGCGGCGAGGTGCTGACCGAGGCGGCCGAACTGCTCACCGACCGGACGAAGCTCATCACCGCGGGGGCGCCGCCCGAGGTGGTGGCCGAACTCGGCGGCGCACGCGTGGCCCGGGCCCGCACGGCGGCCGTCCTGGACGCGGTCGCGCGGCTCGTGGTGAACGGCGGCCTCGACCCGCACGTCATCCTGCGCTTCCCCCTCGACGAGGCCGGCGAGGCCCTGCGCACCGTCGAGGAAGGTCACGCCCGCGGCAAGGTCGTCATCGAGGTCGCCCGATGAGCGAGCTCGGCATCCCGCGAGTGGACGCGCCTCACGTCCTCGACAACCCCGCCCTCGCCGCCCTCACCGGCCCGCACGCCCACTTCGCCGAACGACGGGGCCGCGTCCTGCGCTACCCCGTCGACGTCTCCCCGTGGCTGGCCCTCCCCGAGGACCCGACCCCGGACGACTGGGCGGACCTCGCGGCGCTCGCCGGGCCCGGCGCCGAAGTGCCGCTGCCGGGCTTCCGCGGCGAGGTGCCGGAGGGCTGGGAGGTCACGTTCCGGATGGAGGGCGTGCAGTTCGTGGACGACGGCCTCGCCGCCGCCCCCGAACCGGAGGCGGTCCGCCTCGGGCCCGCCGACGTCCCCGAGATCCTCGACCTGATCGCCCGCACCCGCCCCGGCCCCTTCCTGCCCCGCACCATCGAGCTGGGCACCTACCTGGGCATACGACGGGACGGCGCCCTCGTCGCCATGGCGGGGGAGCGGCTGCACCCGCCCGGGTGGACCGAGATCAGCGCGGTCTGCACCGACCCCGCCTTCCGTGGCGAGGGCCTGGCGACCCGGCTGATCCTCGCCGTCGCGCACGGCATCAGGGAGCGCGGCGAGACCCCGTTCCTGCACACGAGCGCCCAGAACACCAATGCCATCCGGCTCTACGAGGCCCTTGGCTTCCGGCTGCGCCGCACGACCGCGTTCGCGGCGGCCCGCGCCCCGCAACGGCTGGTGGCGGTGTCCTAGGGGCGGTCCGTGCCGGGGGAGTTGTACCGCACGAGATAACCGGCGAACCGCACGAGATCCTCCTCCGGCCAGTCCGCCAGCCGCTCCTGGAAGGCGGCCCGGCGGCTCTCCGTGACCTGGGCGAGGATCTCCCGGCCGGCCTCCGTCAGATGCAGCACCTGCACACGGTGGTCGTCCGGGTCCACCCGCCGCTCGACCAGCGCGGCCCGCTCCAGGGCGGCCACCTGCCGGCTGACCGTGGACTTGTCGAGGGCGTAGTGCGCGGCCAGGTCGGTCGCCCGGCAGCCGTCGCGCTCCTCCAGATGCCCGAGCAGGGTGTACGAGACCAGCGACAGCTCGGGGTGCATGCGCCCCGCTGAGGCCCGGGCGCGACGGGCGAAGGCCGTCATCTCGCGCTGGATGCTCTCGACGGCCTCGATGGCGTCCACGGAAACCCTCCTCCGGACCCTCTTCCAGTTCTGGTTGTATAGTACAACTTGAAGTGAGAGTTGTATAAGCCAACCATCTATTGGCCAACCCGTTTCTTGGCCAACCGTTGAACTCGGAGGTCGCGCACGATGAGGCCGCCCGCGCTGCGCCATGTGCTCACCCACCTTGTCACCCCGCTGCTGATGTGCATCGGCATGGGGCTCGCGTACATGGGGGCGTTCGTGACCCCGGAGCCCCACCATCTGCCGGTTGCCGTCGTCGGCTCCGGGCCGGAGGCGAAGGTGTTCGCCCAGACCGTCAAGGACAAGGCGGGGGAGGCCCTCGACGTCCGTACGGTGGCGACACGTGCCGAGGCCGTCGATCTGCTCACGTCCCGCGACATAACCGGCGCCTACGTGCCGAGCGCGAGGACGCCCGAGCTCGTGATCGCCAGTGCCGCCTCCGACATGGACGCGCTGGCCGTGGAGAAGGTCTTCACGCCCGTCGCCGCCGGGCAGGGCGTGCCGCTGAAGGTGACCGACGTGGCCGCACCCGTCGACGACGACCCCACCGGACAGGGCCTGTTCTTCCTGCTGATCGCGCTGAGCATCGGCTCGTACGCCTCGGTCGCCGCGCTCGGCGCCGCGGGCGCCACGCTGCCCCTGAAGGTGCGGGCACTGCTCGCGGTCGGCGTCTCCGCGGTCGTCAGCGGCATCGGCGCGCTGCTCGCCGGACCCGTCTTCCACCTCGCCCACCACGACCTCGCCGGTCTGTGGGGCATGGCGTGGCTCTACTCCGCGGGCATCCTGCTGATCGGCGTCGGCCTGCACACCTTCCTCAGGCGCTGGACCACTCTCGCGATGATGGTCCTGTTCGTGATGCTCAACTTCACCAGTTCTGGCGGCCTGTACCGCCCCGAGCTCCAGAACGGCTTCTTCGGCACCCTGCACGCCTTCTGGAACGGCGCCGGATTCGTCGAGGGCGCCCGCAGCCTCCTGTACTTCGGCGGCGACGGTCTGGCCCGCGACATCTGGACGCTGGTGATCTGGCTGCTGCTCGGGCTCGCCATCACGGCGGTCGCCGCCGCCTACGAGCGGAACAAGGAGCCCGAGCCGGTGGTCCAGGAGGCCCGTGAGGTGGAGGAGACGGAGGAAGAGATCGAGGAGACGGTCGGGGTGTGATCCTTCGGGTAAGGTGGCCGTCCGGTCGAGGATGGTCCCGGCCGCAGGACCGAGGAGGTGAGACCCATTACCGCTGTGTCAGGTCGGGTGCTCTCTCCCCGAGTCGGCGCGGATCACCGGCAGTAGGTGACCGCGAGAGCGCCCTTCGGCTACCGAAAGGCCCTCGGCTTCCATGCCTCCCTTTTCTCCCTCTTCCTCCTCCGCTTCCGCGTCCCGTGACTCCGTCGTGGCCGCGCTGCGCTCCGCCGGCTGTGTCTTCGCCGAGGACGAGGCGGAGTTGATCCTCGCCGCCGCCCGCACCCCGGACGAGCTGGCGGCCATGGTGGAGCGCCGCGCGACCGGCGCCCCCCTCGAACTCGTCGTCGGCTGGGCCGAGTTCCGCGGTCTGCGCATCACCGTCGAACCCGGCGTGTTCGTGCCCCGGCGCCGCACCGAGTTCCTGGTCGAGCGGGCCCTCGCCCACGCCCCGGCCGCGTCGGTGGTCGTGGACCTGTGCTGTGGCTCGGGCGCGGTCGGCGCGGCCCTGGCCGACGCGCTCGGCGGAGCCGAACTGCACGCCGCCGACATCGACCCGGCGGCCGTGCGCTGCGCCCGCCGCAATGTCGCCGCCTACGGCGGTCACGTCCACGCGGGCGACCTCTTCGAGGCACTGCCCGAGCGGCTCCGGGGGCGCGTGGACATCCTCGCGGCGAACGTGCCGTACGTCCCCACCGAAGAGGTCGGACTGCTGCCCGCGGAGGCCCGCGACCACGAGCCGCTGGTCGCCCTGGACGGCGGTTCGGACGGCCTCGACGTGCTGCGCCGGGTGGCCGCCGGGGCGCCCGACTGGCTCGCCCCCGGCGGCTGCCTGCTCGTCGAGACCAGCGAACGCCAGGCGCCGGCGGCCGTCGACGCCTTCACCCGCAGCGGTCTGACGACCCGTCTGCTCGGGTCGGAGGAGCTGTACGCCAACGTCGTGATCGGCGTCAGGACCTAGACAACCGGTCGGCGGTGCACAGGCGGCGGGCGGGGTTGCGGCGTCAGGTGGTGGCGCCGCTCTCCGAGGGCGACGGTGTCGGCATGCCGCCGCGGCCGTGTCCCGGGAAACCGTCACGCCAGTTCTCCGGGCCCGGCATCCTGTCCCGCCACTTGCCGGGGTCGGGCTTCTCCCAGGTGCCCGCGAAGGCGTGGTCGGCGGTCCTGGTGCCGTCGCCGGAGCGGGTGCCGGAGACGTAGACCGTGTCGCCGTTCGTGAGGGTGCCCGCCCCTGAACCCTTGTCGCCGTCCCGCAGCACCGTGGCGTCGGACGGCACGGTCCACGTCCACCGGGCACCGTCCTCGCTCTTGACGGTCACCTGGTCGCCGTCCACCTTCTCGACGGTGCCGCGCTGCCACACCCGTACGACCCACTTGCCGGTGTCGCGGTCCTTCACCGTCGACTCCCCGTGCACCCCCTCGCCGCCCAGCCACCAGCCGTGCGGGTGCCCGGGCCCGCGCTCGCCCAGTGACGGTGACGCCGAACCCGACGCGGAGGGTGTCGCCCCGCCGTCCGAGCCCGACGAGGTCGCCGCGTACGCGAGGGCCGCGCCGCCGAGCGTGAGGGCGGCCGCCGCGGCCGCGGCCGTCACCGCCCGCGCGCGGACGGACTGGCGCCGCCACCGGTCCCGCAGCGGAGTGGGTTCCTCGGCCCCGCCGGGGCCGACGAGCACCTCGGGCCGCGTCGCTTCCTGATCCGGATCGTCCGTCATGGCTCGCTCCCACCGGCGTTCTGGCCCCATACCCTGCCTTGCTGTGATTGTCGTGGGCGGCCGATAAGAAGCGGGTAATGCCTGCCTGTGAATCCTCGCGCGCGTCCGCGAAGATCAACTCGGCGCCTGCGCACGGGCGATGAGCAGCGCCACGTCGTCGGAGTTGTCCGGCTGGTGCAGGGTGCGGACGAGCAGGTCGCAGACCTCCTCCAGGGCGCGGTCGGGGCCGTCGAGGAGTTCCAGGAGCGCGTCGAGGCGTTCGTCCAGCGGGTGCTGGCGGGTCTCGACGAGGCCGTCCGTGTAGAAGACCAGCCGGTCGCCGGGGTCGAGGTCGACGGTCGTGGTGGAGAACGCCACCCCGCCCACGCCCAGCGGCGCCCCGGTGGGCAGTTCGAGAAGCTCCGGCTTGCGTCCGGCGCGCAGCCGGACCGGCGGCAGATGACCGGCGTTGGCGATCCGGCACTGCCGCAGATGCGGGTCGTGGACGGCGTAGACACAGGTCGCGATGGAGTGGTCCAGGTCCTGCGTGATCCGGTCGAGGTGCTCCAGCAGCCGGGCCGGTTCGAGGTCCAGGGAGGCCAGGGTGTTGGTCGCGGTGCGCAACCGGCCCATGGTGGCCGCGGCGTTGATGCCGCTGCCCATCACGTCGCCGACGACGAGCGCGGTCTTGCACCCGTCGAGCGGGATCACGTCGAACCAGTCGCCGCCGACCTCCGCCGTGGCCCCGGCCGGCTGGTAGCGGGAGGCGACCTCCAGGCCGCCCGTGACCGGCGGATGGCTGGGCAGCAGACTGCGCTGGAGGGTCAGCGCGGTGTCGCGGGCGTTCTGGTACCAGCGGGCGTTGTCGATCTGCACGGCAGCCCGCGCCGCCAGCTCCCGGGCCAGCAGCAGGTCGTCCGCGCTGAACGGCAGCGGATTGCGGGTGCGTTTGAGGTCGAGGGCGCCCAGCACTTCCCCGCGCGCGATCAACGGCACCGCCAGATACGAGTGCACGCCCGCCCGGGCCAGCAGCTCCGCCGCCTCAGGGGAACGGGCGATGCGCGGCAGGTCGCCCTCCTCGACCTCGGCCACCAGCACCGGATCGCCGGTGCGCACGCACTCGGTGACGAGGCGGTCGGGTCCGTACCGCGCGACCTGCCCGGGCGGGTCGGCCGCGCCGAGCGCCGCCGAGGTCTCGTCGTCCGCCTTGACGGCCAGGGCGCGGATCACGGCCGGCTCGGTGGGGCCGAGGCTGCTGCGTCTGCCGTCCACCACCGCCTCCAGCAGATCCACGGCCGCTATGTCGGCGAGCTCGGGCACGGCCACGTCGGCCAGCTCGCGGGCCGTGCGGTCCAGTTCCAGGGTGGTGCCGATCCGGGCGGAGGCGTCCGCGATGACGGCGAGCCGGCGCCGCGCGGACTCCGCCTCGACGGCCGCCCGGTGCTCCTCGGTGACGTCCACGACCGAGGCGGCCACCCCGAGAACGGTGCCGAAGGCGTCCTCCAGCCGGTACAGCGAGATCGACCAGGCGTGCTCCTCGTCCGGGTCGGCGGGGGTGTGCCCGACGGTCTCGCGGTCGACGAGCGGGCGGCCGGTCTTGAGCACGTCCCGCGCCGCGGCCTCCAGGGCGCCGGCGTCTATGTGGGGCAGCACCTCGTGGATCGTCCGGCCGAGGTGGTCCTCGGCCGGGACGCCGTTGAGCCGTTCGAGTGCCGGGTTGACGGAGACGTACCGCAGATCGGTGTCCAGGACGGCCAGGCCGATGGGGGAGTGCGCCACCACCCGGGTCGACAGCGCCACGTCCCGCTCCAGGCTGCGCACGGTGGACTGGTCGGCCGCCAGGCCCAGGGCGAACACGTCCCCGTGGTCGTCGAGGAGCCGCATGTTGCGGAACTCCACCAGGCGCGTGGTGCCGTCCTTGCGCCGGATCGGGAAGGCGCCCGCCCAGCTCTGCCCGGTGGCCATGACGTCGGCGAACAGCTTCACGACGAGGTCGAGGTAGCGCTCGTGGACCATGATCCTGGCGGCGAACTGGCCGAGCGCCTCCCGGGCCGAGTAACCGAACAGCTCCTCCGCCTGCGGGCTCCACAGCACGATGCGGCCCTGGGCGTCCAGCACCACCGACGCCACACCCAGCACATCGAGCAGCCCGCTGGGCCGTACCGCCCCGCGCACCGGTTCGTCGCCCTCGGCGACGGGAGACCGGGCTGCACTCATCGCACGCACCGCCTTCGACCGTCCACACGGCACGTCGTCCCCCGTGCCGACTCCCCTGTTCTACCGCGTCCAACCGTCTCTGGGGCGCCATCGGCGTCCTCCTCCACCATCCCTCAACACGGGGGAGCGCGTCCTGCGAGGCCAGAAGTTCGATTCTCCTTTCCTCTATTGGTCTGTACATGACCACTCAGGAACGCCACACTGTCCGCCGAGCGCACCCACCCCCCTCCGAGGAGCCGCCCGCCATGCCCCTGCACACCCGGCAACGTTGTCGAGCCGCCCTGACTGGACTCGTCGCCCTCGCCGCCGCCGCCGTCCTGTCGACCGCCACGCCCGCGACCGCCGCCGACACCTGGAGCGAGGTCGGCTCCGACCGCGCCGACCCGCTCACCGAGAGCCAGGGCCTGACCTCGGTCGAGGTCCCGGCGAACAGCGCCAACCGCTACACGGGCATCGGCACCATCCCGGTGAGCGTGTCCAGCCGCGGCTGGAACCACGTCGGCGATCCCGACGCCTCCTACGACGGCCACTACATCGAGCCCTACCAGGCGGACTCGGGCACCGCGAAGATGTACCGGGTGCAGTCCCCGAGCGGCGCGTGGTCGGAGTACGTCCACACGCTCAGCAGCGGGGAGGCGCTCAACAACTCCTGGGTCGCCATCGCCCCGTCGGGCCAGTGGATGCTGTCCGGCGAGTACGGCACCATGACCCGCTTCCTGGTCTTCCCGACCCCCGGCGTCAACGCGAGCACCTCGCCCTCGGCGAACCTCCCGCAGGCGTCCACCGTCACCCTCGACCACGCCGTACGCGACGTACAGGGCTGCGACTTCGTCACCGCGACGCGGCTGCTCTGCTCCTCCGACGACCCGGCGGGCACCCTATTCGGCATCACCAAGCCGCTGCTCCAGATCGACCTGTCCGCCGAGCCGGGCGCGAGCAATGTCACCGGCCATGTCACGGCGCTCCGCCAGCTCCCGCTGCGCAGCTCCTGCTCGGGCACCTTCGAGGCCGAGGGCATCGACTACGACCGGCGCACCGGCACCCTGCGGGTGATCGTCGTCTCGCCCGGGTTCTGCGTGCTGACCGACAGCAAGACGTACCGGTTCACCAAGAGCTGAGGCCGCCACTGGTCGCGGCCCGGCAGTGGTGCTTTTCTGAAGGTGTGGCGCGGTGCACGGGGGAACTCGTGCGACCGCGCCGTCGCCATGAGAGGAGCGATCACGATGGATCGTGTGCGCATGCACGAGGAACCCGTCTCCTTGGAGATCAGCGGGTGCAGCAAGGAGGACGCCCGGATCGTGTTCGACGTGCTCTGCCAGTGCTTCGAGTCCGACCGGTCCGCCGAGGACGTGCCCCAGCAGCTCCACGAGACTCGTCCCATGGTGTGGCTCGGCACCTTCGAGGTCACCGACGCCCACGAGTGCGCGGCCCCGCCCCGGCTCTCGTCCTCCGTCGAGGCCGACGCGCAGGGCGGCTACTGGGCCATCGAACGGCTGCGCTCCACCCTCGACTCCCTGTTCGCGGTCCGCGACCTCTCCTCGGCCTCCGGGGACCAGGAGCGGGAACTGCACGTTCTGCTCGAGAGCAGGTGACCTGCGGCACATCACCCCCGGCCTGGTTCTGCAACTAGTTGCATAAACCGTGCGCGGTCCTCTACAACAGGAGGGACGACACCGCGCACGGAGGCCTGCCATGAGCCGTTACCCCCATCTGCTGAGCCCGCTGGACCTGGGCTTCACCATGCTGCCCAACCGCGTCCTGATGGGCTCCATGCACGTCGGCCTGGAGGAGGCCGAGCGCGGCTTCGAGCGCATGGCGGCCTTCTACGCCGAGCGCGCCCGCGGGGGAGTGGGCCTCATCGTCACCGGCGGCATCGCGCCCAACGACGCCGGGCGGCCCTACGAAGGCGGCGCGAAGCTCACCACCGAGGCGGAGGCCGACCAGCACCGGGCCATCACCGAGGCCGTGCACCGCGAGGGCGGCCGGATCGCGATGCAGATCCTGCACTTCGGCCGGTACGCCTACCACCAGGACCTCGTCGCCCCGAGCCCCCTCCAGGCGCCGATCAGCCCCTTCCCGCCCCGCGAGCTCACCGACGCCGAGGTCGAGCAGACCATCGACGACTACGCCCGCGCCGCCCGCCTCGCCCGGCGGGCCGGCTACGACGGCGTGGAGATCATGGGCTCCGAGGGCTACCTGATCAACGAGTTCATCGCCGCCCAGACCAACCGGCGGACCGACCGCTGGGGCGGGTCGTACGAGAACCGGATGCGGTTCCCGGTGGAGATCGTGAAGCGCGTCCGCGAGGCGGTCGGCGAGGACTTCATCATCATCTACCGGCTGTCCATGCTGGACCTGGTCCCCGGCGGCTCCACGCACGACGAGGTGGTCACCCTCGCCAAGGCCGTCGAGGCGGCCGGCGCCACCATCATCAACACCGGCATCGGCTGGCACGAGGCCCGTATCCCCACCATCGCCACCTCGGTGCCGCGCGGCGCGTACACCTGGGTCACCAAGAAGCTCATGGGCGCGGTCGGCATCCCCCTCGTCACCACCAACCGCATCAACACCCCGGAGGTCGCGGAGGAGTTGCTCGCCGAGGGCTACGCGGACATGGTCTCCATGGCCCGCCCGATGCTCGCCGACCCCGACTTCGTGAACAAGGCCGCGGCCGGCACCCCCGAGGCCATCAACACCTGCATCGGCTGCAACCAGGCCTGCCTCGACCACACCTTCAGCGGCAAGATCACCTCCTGCCTGGTGAACCCGCGCGCCTGCCATGAGACCGAGCTGGTGCTGTCCCCGACCCGCCTGAAGAAGCGCGTCGCGGTCGTCGGCGCGGGCCCGGCGGGCCTCGCCTGCTCCGTCTCCGCCGCCGAACGCGGCCATGACGTCACCCTCTTCGACGCCGCGAGCGAGATCGGCGGCCAGCTCAACGTCGCCCGCCAGGTCCCCGGCAAGCAGGAGTTCGACGAGACCCTGCGCTACTTCCGCCACCAGCTCGACGCCCACGACGTCGACGTACGCCTCAACACCCCCGTGACGGCGGCCGACCTGGACGGCTACGACGAGGTCGTCGTCGCCACCGGCGTCACCCCGCGCACCCCCGACATCCCCGGCGTCGACCACCCGAGCGTCGTCGGCTACCTCGACGTCCTGCGCGACAAGGTCCCCGTCGGTGACCGCGTCGCCATCCTCGGCGCCGGCGGCATCGGCTTCGACGTCGCCGAGTTCCTCACCGACACCGGCGACAAGGCCAACGAGGACCCCGCGACGTACTTCCGCCACTGGGGCGTCGACATGGAGTACGCCGGCCCCGGCGGTCTCGCCGCCCCCGAGCGTCCCGCCCCGCCCCGTACCGTCCACCTGCTCCAGCGCAAGACCAGCAAGGTCGGCGCCGGGCTCGGCAAGACCACCGGCTGGATCCACCGCACCGAGCTCAAGCACCGCGGCGTCACCATGGTCCCGGGCGTGCGCTACGACCGGATCGACGACGCCGGTCTGCATGTCACGGTCGGGGAGGAGAGCACGGTCCTGGAGGTCGACACCGTCGTGCTGTGCACCGGGCAGGAGCCGCGCCGCGACCTGTACGAGGAGCTGGTCGCCGCGGGTGTGAAGGCCCACCTGATCGGTGGCGCCGACGTGGCCGCCGAACTGGACGCGAAGCGGGCGATCAAGCAGGGCACCGAGGTCGCGGCCGCCCTGTAGGGGCGTCCCTAGGATGACCCCATGTCACTCCCGCACGCGATCCTGACCGCCCTGCTGGAAAAGCCGTCCTCCGGCCTCGAGCTGACCCGGCGTTTCGACAAGTCGATCGGCTACTTCTGGTCGGCGACGCACCAGCAGATCTATCGCGAGCTGGGAAAACTGGAGGCCGAGGGACACATCAGGGCGCTGCCGTCACAGCAGCCGGCGCGCGGGCAGAAGAAGAGCTACGAGGTCCTGCCCGCGGGCCGCGCCGAACTGGCCCGCTGGACGGCCGCCTCCCAGGACCCCAAGCCGTACCGCGAGACGCTGTTCCTGCGGCTGCGGGCGGCGGCCGCCATCGGCACCGAGGGCGTCGCGGGCATCGAGGCCGATCTGCGCCGCCATCTGGAGCTGCACCGGCGGCAGCTGTCGGAGTACGAGGAGATCGAGCAGCGTGACTTCCCGCCGGGCAAGGACAGCCCGCAGGACCGGTTGCAGCACCTGATCCTGCGGGCGGGGATCGATCTGGAGACCTTCTGGACGCGGTGGCTCACCCACGCGCTGGAGGAGTTCGCGGAACTCCCCGATCAGAGCCGGTAGGGCTTGGAACGGCGGCGCAGGAACCAGGCCGCCGCGATACCGCCGATCCCGACGAGCGCGGCACCGGCGCCCAGGGTGAGCGGACCGTAGTCCTTGATGCCGCCGCCGAGGCCGCCCATCACGCCCCGGGAGGGTGAGGCGGTCGCGGAGATGGTCGGCGTGGAGGCCGTCGAGACGATGACCGACTGGGTGCCCGCGGTGGCGTTGTTGGAGCACATGACGACGACCGTGTAGGTCCCGGGGCTCACGTTCGACCAGGCGGCCGACTGCAGGGAGTTCGTCCCCGACAGCGTCACCTGACGGCCCTGGGCGAAGTTCGCCTGGCTGCTGTTGAGCAGCGAGGCGGTGCCCCAGCTGCCGTTGACCTGGGTGCAGGCACTGGTCGTCACCGAGACCGTGGACCCGGTGGTGCTCACGGAGATGCCCGAGGCCGCGACCGCCGGCGTGGCGGCCAGCGCCGCGACGGCAGCCGCGATCGGGCCGGAGCGGAGGAGAAACTGACTTGTACGCATGGACTGCCCTCCGGCGGCACGGTTGGCGGTACGTCCCATGCGCCGCCGAGGATCGGAAAAGGCCCGTGCGCCTCAGGGGCAGCCAACGTCCCCCCGGCCCGCCCCGCATGCGGACCGCCCCCGGGCAGGTGACGGATTACTTCGTCCGGCGCAAGCACGCCGTCTCGTCAGGGCCCGGCGCCGGTGGTGACCGACCGCTCCGGCGACCAGCCGCCCCAGGTGCCGTCGGGCAGCCTGGCCCGCACCCGCAACCGGTGGAGGGCACCCGCGTCCCGCCCCGCGTAGAAGCTGTACGTCGCCCGCCCGGTGGGCGCCGTCCCGCCGTACACCAGCGAGGTCGCCGGACGTCCGTCCAGCCGGATCTGGTACTCGGTGATCACACCGTCCGCGCGCGGCGGCACCCAGGAGAGGTCGAAGTAGTACGCCCCGTCGTCGGCCCGCCGGGTCGCCGCGCGGAAGTCGGTGGGGGCCGTGCCCCGCCCGTCGTCGGTGCCAGGGGCGGTGGTGAGGCGGACGACGGCGCTCGCGGGGGAGACGTTGTCGGCCGCGTCGCGGGCCCGCACGGTGAAGGAGTAGCGGACGCCGGGGCGCAGCCCCGTCACCACGGTCGCCGTCTGGTTCCCGCCCACACTGTGGATCTTCGTGCCGCCCTGATGGATGTCGTACGACACCACACCCACGTCGTCCGAGGCCGCGGACCAGGACAGCTGCACCGCCCGGCCGCCGACCACCCGGCCCGTCACCTGGCCCGGACGGGTCGGTGCCGAGGCGTCCGCCCGGGTGGCCGCCGGGGTCGTGGCCCGGACCTCGCGGCTGGGCGGGCCGAGCCGTCCGGCGGTGTCCCGGGCCCGCACGGTGAACACATAGCTGGTGGACGGCCTGAGCCTGGAGACGTCCACCATGTGCTCGGAACCCGGCACGTCCCGCACCTTCGTGGTGCCGCGATACACCTCGTAGCCGTCGATGCCGTCCGCCGCCGACACCGCGCTCCACATCACATGCACGCTGGTCGCGCTGCCGGCCGCGGCCGTGACGCCCGTCGGCGCGCCGGGGAGCCTGCCCTCGTCGGCCTCGGCGCCGCCCCAGCCGCAGCCCGCGAGCAGCAGGAGCGCCGCGCAGAGGGCGGCAAGGCGTCGCACGAGTCCGCCTCCCGAGCTAATGGTCCGGACCAATGGGGCGTCACTCACTATGCAGCTGCTGTCGTGGTCGCATCAAGAGGGCGGTATTGGTGAACGCGGCGGACGGTTACGTATGCTGAACCACCTCACGGCGAACTCCCTTCGAGGGCTCGGGAGTTCATGCCGTTGGCGCGGGCCGCTGTCGTCGCTGTCCCCGCGCCGGACGCGGGCGGCCGGGCAGCCGGAGCCGACGCAGGCTCAGGCGCCCGGCCCCTGTCGGAAGTTCGGGCGGACATGCACACGCCCCCGTCCGGCCCCCTCAGGGTGGCCGGGTCTGCGATACGGCACCAGATTGGGCTGAGTGTCCGTCAGTGTCCCCCAGGAGAGGGTTCCTTATCGTGCGTGTCCAGTCGCTGACGCTGGCCGCGGCAGGCGTCGCCCTGCTCGCCCCGACGACGTCGCCCGCCGTCGAGCCCCTCGCCTTCCGGGAGTCGGTGGTGCGCCACGAGGGCGACGTCCGGGCCGCCGACCTGCTGGCCAAGGTGCGTGACTGCGCCCCCGTCTCCCGGGGCCGGTACGCCACCGACGACGGCCTGCCCGCCACCGTCCCGGTCTGCGGCACCGACGAGGCCGTGTTCTGGAAGGCCGACATGGACATCGACTGCGACGGCCGGCCCGGCCGGTACTGCAACCGGCGCACCGACCCGCTGTTCTCCGCCGCCACCGCCTACCAGCAGGCCGACGGCCGCTACCTGAGCGCCGAACGCCTGCCGTACATCGTGGTGCCCACCCCGAGCCGCGTCTGGGACTACCGCGCCGGCGGCATCCGGGGCGGCTCGGTCGCGGCGGTGATCTACAAGGACCGCGTGCAGTACGCGGTCGTCGGCGACGTGGGCCCCCGCGGCATCATCGGCGAGGCCTCCTACGCGAGCGCCAAGGCCCTCGGCATCCGCCCCGACCCCCACGGCGGCGGCACGCCCTCCGGGGTGACCTATATCGTCTTCAAGGACTCCCAGGTCAAACCCATCGAGGACCACGCCGCCGCGATCGCCACGGGGGAGCGGCTGGCGCGGTTGTTCGTCCGCGGACGATGACCCCGCGCGGCTCGGTCAGACCGCCGACCAGCCGTTGTCCACGGGCAGTACCACGCCGTTGATGTTGCTCGCCGCGTCCGAGGCGAGGAACACGATCGCGGCGGCCTGCTCCTCGGGCTCGGAGACGCGGCCGACGTTGCCGAAGTAGGGGCCCAGCGCCTGCGGGCCGTGGGCCTCGCGGTCGACGTCGACGGCGATCCCCGTCGCCGTGCCGCCCGGGGCGATGGCGTTGGCCCGGATGCCCTGGTTGCGGTACATCACGGCCAGGTTCTTGGTCAGGCCCACGACGCCGTGCTTCGAGGCCGTGTAGGCGGCGCCCGCTGCGCTGCCCCGCAGCCCGGCCTCGGACGCGGTGTTCACGATGGCGCCCTTGCCCGCCGAGAGCATGTGCGGCAGGACGGCCCGGGTGAGCAGGAAGGGCGCGGTGAGGTTGACCCGGATGACCCGCTCCCACTCCGCGTCGCTCACGTCCGCCGCCGCCGACATCTTGTCCATGATCCCGGCGTTGTTCACCAGCACGTCCACACCCCCGAAGCGCTCCACGGCGGTCGCGGTCACGCGGTCGACGACGGCCTGCTCGCTCAGGTCGCCGGTGACGGCGACCGCGGTGCCGCCCGCCCCCTCGATCTCGCCCACGACCTTCTCCGCCGCCTCGGCGTTGAGATCCGCCACCACGACCTTCGAGCCCTCCGCGGCGAAGGCCAGGGCGGCGGCCCGCCCGATGCCCGAGCCCGCTCCGGTGACGATGACGCTGCGTCCGTCGAGTCCAGTGGCCATGGCGGTTCCCTGTCTGTGCGGTGCGAGGGCGACGTACGAGCGTGGCGCGCCCGGTGTGCCTTGATGCCCTCACTCTACGACTTAATGTCTGTGAGTGACATAAAGTCGTGGTGGAGAATTCCGGAAGACGATCACCGCCAGCCGGAGGACGACATGACCGCAGCCCGCGGACGCACGGGACGACCGCCGCTCACCGAGGAGCGCAGGGCCGAGATCCGGCTGGAGATCGCCCGGGCCGCGGTGGACCTGTTCGTGAGGCAAGGCGTCGCGGCCACCACCGGCGAACAGATCGGCCAGGCGGTCGGCGTCTCCGCCCGCACCGTCTGGCGCTACTTCCCGAGCAAGGAGAGCTGTGTACGGCCGCTGTTCTCGGCCGGCATCGACGTGATCGCCGACTGTCTGCGGGAGTGGCGCCCGGGCCAGCCCCTGGACCGCCTCTTCGACCGCTGGCTCGCGACCGACCCCGCCTTCGTCGCCGGCCCGGAGCGGGCGACGGTCGGGGCGCTCGTACGACTGACCCGCACCGAACCCGGCCTGCGCGCGATCTGGCTCCAGACGTACGACGAGGCCGAGCCGGCGTTCGCCCGTGCCCTCGGCGAGCGGGCCGGGCTGCCCGCGGACGACCTGCGGCCCACGATCCAGGCGGCGATGTTCAACGCGGCCCTGCGCGCGGCGGTGGAGCACTACGCCTGGCGCGTCGAGGGCGAGGAGACGGACGCCGCGAGGGCGGAGGCCGAGCTGGCGGACACCATGCGCTCGGCCCTCGCCGTCGCGGCGCGGGGGCTCTCCTAGAGGGGTCTCTCTCAGACCTTGCGGTACGTGTAGGCCTCCGCTGCCGCCGCCTCCACAGCTGCCAGGTCGGCGCCCGTCGACGCGGTGACGACGGCGGCGATGGCGCCCTCGACGAACGGCGCGTCCACCAGGCGGGTGCCGTCGGGGAGTTCGTCGCCCTCCGCGAGCAGGGCCTTCACGGTGAGGACAGCACTGCCGAGGTCGGTGAGGACGGCGACGCCCGCGCCCCGGTCCACCGAAGCGGCGGCCGCGGCGATCAGCTCGGAGCTGGTGCCGAACCCGCCGCCCTCGGTGCCGCCCGCCGGCGCGACGGGAACGTCCACGCCACCCCCGGCCAGGCCCTTGGCCAACTCCGCCACCGACGCGGCCACCGCCGCGCTGTGCGAGACCAGCACGATCCCGACGAGCTTGCCGTCACTCACCGTTCGCCTCCGCGAGCGCCGCGACCAGCAACGACGATGACGTGGCGCCCGGGTCCTGGTGCCCGATGCTGCGCTCGCCCAGATAGCTCGCCCGGCCCTTGCGGGCCTGGAGCGGTGTCGTCGCCAGGGCGCCCTCCTCCGCGGCGGCCCGCGCGGCGCCGAACCCGTCGCCGAGCGCGTCCACGGCCGGCACCAGTGCGTCGATCATGGTCTTGTCGCCGGGTGCCGCCCCGCCCAGGGCCATGACGGCGTCCACCCCCGCACGGAACGCCTCGGCGAACTGCCCCTCACTCACCTCCGCATCGTCCCCGAGCGCCTTGCCGGTGCGCCGCAGCAGCGTGCCGTACAGCGGCCCCGACGCCCCGCCGACCGTGGAGATCAGCTGCCGTCCGGCGAGGATGAGCACCGCACCTGGGGTCGCCGGGGCCTCCTTCTCCAGTACGGCCGTGACGGCGTGGAACCCGCGCTGGAGGTTGCTGCCGTGGTCGGCGTCGCCGATGGGGGAGTCGAGGGCGGTGAGCCGTTCCGCCTCACGGTCCACGGACGCGGCGGTCGCCGTCATCCAACGGCGGAAGAAGTCGGCGTCGAGCACTGGATCTCCTTGCGTGGTAGGTCGGTTGACGGTGACGCTCACATGCCCCAGCGCAGCCCCGCGGTCTTCACCGGCGCGTCCCACAACCGCAGCGTCTCCTCGTCGATCTGGCACAGGGTGACCGAGGCGCCCGCCATGTCGAGGGAGGTGACGTAGTTGCCGACGAGGGTGCGGGCGACGGCTACACCGCGTTCGTCCAGCGCCCGCTGCACCTCGGCGTTGAATCCGTACAGCTCCAGGAGCGGGGTCGCGCCCATGCCGTTGACCAGCAGCAGGACCGGGTTGCGCGGGCTCATGTCGTCCAGGATCGCGTTGACCGCGAAGTCGGCGATCTCGCGCGAGGTCATCATCGCCCGCCGCTCCCGGCCCGGTTCGCCGTGGATGCCGATGCCCAGTTCCAGTTCCCCGTCCGGCAGGTCGAAGGTGGGGCTGCCCTTGGCGTACGTGGTGCAGGCGCTCAGCGCGACGCCGAAACTGCGGGAGTTCTCGTTGACCTGACGGGCGATCGACTCCACGCGCTCCAGCGGCTGCCCCTCGTCGGCGGCGGCTCCGGCGATCTTCTCGACGAAGAGGGTGGCGCCGGTGCCGCGCCGGCCGGCGGTGTAGAGGCTGTCGGTGACGGCCACGTCGTCGTTGACGAGGACCTTCGCCACCTGGATGCCCTCGTCCTCGGCGAGTTCGGCGGCCATGTCGAAGTTGAGGACGTCGCCGGTGTAGTTCTTCACGATGAACAGCACGCCGGCGCCGCTGTCCACGGCCGCCGCCGCCCGCACCATCTGGTCGGGCACGGGAGAGGTGAACACCTCGCCGGGGCAGGCCGCCGAGAGCATGCCGGGGCCCACGAACCCGCCGTGCAGCGGCTCGTGCCCGGAACCACCGCCGGAGACCAGGCCCACCTTCCCGGCCACGGGGGCGTCCCGCCGTACGATCACCCGGTTCTCCACGTCGACGGTGAGTTCGGGATGGGCTGCCGCCAGTCCGCGCAGCGCGTCCGCGACGACGGTCTCGGGGACGTTGATGAGCATCCGCATGGGTACCTCCTGGCCGAACGTGAACGGGATACCTGATGCATGCAGTATCGAACGTGCGGCAGCGAAGGTCACGACGGGCGACCGGTGCGGCCCGTTGTGTCCCCCCGCGTCGGCAACTGGTCCATACCAAACTCTTGACATGTCCATCTCTCACTTCTTAAATCACGCAGTGAACTAAGCCTCCCCGCCCCCCACTTCACGCCGCCGCGCCGGCGCAGGAGATGACGTGCTCCGACTCCCCAGACCTCGTATCGCCGCAACCGGTGTGGCCGCCGCCCTCGCCGCCTCGATCCTCACCGGCCTCCAGCCCGCCGAGGCAGCGGCCGCCGCCCTGCCCACCGGCTGGGCCACGGTCGTCAACGCCGGCAGCGGCAAGTGCCTGGACGCCCGCTCGGCGGCCACCGTCAACGGCACCGCCGTCCAGCAGTACGCCTGCAACAACACCACCGCCCAGCAGTGGAGCTTCACCGCCACCGGCGACGGCTACGTCCGGATCAACAACCGCAACGACGCCCAGCAGGTCGCCGACGTCAGCGACGTGTCCACCGCCGACAACGCGGCCGTGCACCTGTGGACCTACGGCGGCGGCGCCAACCAGCAGTGGCTGCCGGTCGACGAGGGCGGCGGCGCCTACCACTTCGTCAACCGCAACAGCGGCAAATGCCTCGACGTCCCCGCCGCGTCCACGGCCGACAGCGTCCAACTCGTGCAATACACCTGCAACGGCACGGGCGCCCAGCGCTTCGAGGTCGCACCCGTGAGCACCGCGCCCGGCGACGTCGACCTCGGTCCGAACGTGGTCGTCTTCGACCCCTCGATGCCGTCGTCCACGATCCAGAGCCGCCTGAACCAGATCTTCCAGCAGCAGGAGACCAACCAGTTCGGCGCCCAGCGCTACGCCGTGATGTTCAAGCCCGGCACCTACAGCAACGACGTCAACGTCGGCTTCTACACCCAGGTGTTGGGGCTCGGGCAGTCGCCCGACTCGGTCACGATCAACGGGGCCGTCCATGTGGAGGCCGACTGGTTCCCGCCGCAGAACGCCACCCAGAACTTCTGGCGCGGCGCCGAGAACCTGTCCGTCAACCCGACGGGCGGCACGGACCGTTGGGCGGTCTCGCAGGCCTCCGGGTACCGGCGCATGCATGTGCGCGGCAACTTGGAGCTGAGTGACGGCGGTTGGTCCAGCGGCGGCTTCATGGCCGACAGCAAGATCGACGGCCAGGTCCGCTCCGGCACCCAGCAGCAGTGGCTCACCCGCAACTCCCAGCTCGGCAGCTGGACCGGTTCCAACTGGAACATGGTGTTCGTCGGCAGCCAGGGCGTCCCGGGCAACAGCTTCCCCAACCCGCCCTACACCACGGTGAACCAGACACCGACCGTCCGCGAGAAGCCCTTCCTGTACGTCGACGGCGCGGGCGCCTACAAGGTGTTCGTGCCCGGCATGCGGACCAACTCCTCGGCGACCAGCTGGGCGAGCGGCAACGCCCCGGGCACCTCGCTCGGCATCGACCAGTTCTACGTCGTCAAGCCGGGCGCGACCGCGGCGCAGATCAACTCGGCGCTGGCCGAAGGGAAGAACCTCCTGGTCACCCCCGGCGTCTACCACCTCGACCAGACCCTGCGCGTGACCCGCCCCGACACCGTCGTGCTCGGCCTCGGACTCGCCACCTTCGTCCCCGACAACGGCGTCACCGCCATGACGGTCGCCGACGTCGACGGAGTGAAGCTCGCGGGCCTCCTCTTCGACGCCGGCACCACCAACTCCCAGACGCTGGTGGAGATCGGCCCGTCCGGCGCCGCCGCCGACCACGCGGCCGACCCGACCTCGCTGCACGACGTCTACTTCCGCGTCGGCGGCGCTGCCGTGGGCAAGGCCACCACCAGCCTCGTCGTCAACAGCGACGACGTCATCGGCGACCACATGTGGATCTGGCGCGCCGACCACGGCACCGGCGTCGGCTGGACCACCAACACCGCCGACACCGGGCTGGTCGTCAACGGCGACGACGTCACCATGTACGGCCTGTTCGTCGAGCACTACCAGAAGCACCAGACCGTCTGGAACGGCAACGGCGGCCGGACGTACTTCTACCAGAACGAGATGCCCTACGACCCGCCCAACCAGGCGTCCTGGATGAACGGCTCCACGCAGGGCTACGCCGCCTACAAGGTCGCGAACTCGGTCACCAGCCACCAGGCCTACGGACTCGGCAGCTACTGCTACTTCAACGTCAACCCGAGCGTCACCGCCGAGCACGCCTTCGAGGTCCCCAACACCCCGAACGTGCGCTTCCAGAACATGGTGACCGTCTCGCTCGGCGGCACCGGGACGATCCGGCACGTGATCAACGACCGGGGCGGCCCGTCCAACTCCTCGACGAACGTGGCCAACCTGGTGAGCTATCCGTGACGTCGTACGGAGGGAGAGGCGTGTTCGCCTGGTGAAGGGTGTTTCACCGGGGGCTGGTCAAGTGTGGCCCCCGGTGTGACACTCGGCGCAACACAGATCCTTCAAGGAGTCGTCGATGAGCAGGAGCGAGTCTCCCGAGGCCGGTACGACGGCCGGTGTGGTCCGCGGTCGCCGCGAGTCCGGTCTCGATGTCTTCCGCGGCATCCCCTACGCGCAGCCCCCGGTGGGGGAGGCGCGGTTCGCGGCGCCGCGGCCGGCGGAGCGGTGGGAGGGGGTGCGGGAGACGACCGCCTTCGGACCGCCGCCCCCGCAGGAGCCGTTCGGCCCCGGCGCTCCAGCCGTCGCGCCCTGGTCCCTGCCGACCGGCGACGACTGGCTGACCGTCAACGTCTGGACCCCCGAGGCGGACCCGGCGGCCCGCCGCCCGGTGATGGTGTGGATCTACGGCGGCGCCTACAAGCTGGGCGCCACCGACGACCCCACCTACGACGGCGGCCGGCTCGCCAGGGACGGGAACCTGGTCGTCGTCACCCTCAACTACCGGGTCGGCGTCGAAGGGTTCCTGCGGATCGAGGGCGCGCCCGCGAACCGGGGGCTGCTGGACCAGGTCGCCGCACTGGAGTGGGTGCGTGACAACATCACGGCCTTCGGCGGGGACCCCGACCAGGTCACCGTCTTCGGCGAGTCGGCCGGCGCCGGGTCCGTCGCCGCGCTGCTGGCCATGCCGCGGGCACGCGGTCTCTTCCGCCGGGCGATCGCACAGAGCGTGCCGGGCACGTACTTCTCGGACGCGCTGGCCCGGGACATCGGCGCGGCCGTCGCCGGTGAGCTCGGGCTGCGCGCGACCGTCGCCGACCTGGCGGGAGTGGACCCGCGCAAGCTGCCCGAGGCGGGGGCCGCGCTGGGCGGCCGTATGCGCGAGTTCCTGCCCCGCTGGGGGACGGTCGCCCTCACCGCCAGCCCGTACTCGCCGGTCGTCGACGGGGACGTCCTGCCCGTGACGCCGTGGACGGCGCTGGCGGAGGGCGCGGCTCGGGACGTGGACCTGATCGTCGGGCACAACCGTGACGAGTTCCGGCTCTTCCTGATGATGGGCGGGCTGCTCGGCAAGGTCGACGACCAGTTGGCGTCCGCCGCACTGGCCGCGTTCGGACCGGCGCCCGACGCCGGACAGGCCTACCGCGCCGCGTTCCCGGACGCCTCGGCGGAGCACCTCTTCGAACTCGTCCAGTCCGACTGGCTGTTCCGCATGCCCTCCCTCCACCTGGCCGACGCGCAGACGGCCGGTGGCGGCCGGGCGTACCTGTACGAACTCACCTGGTCCGCCCCGGTCCACGGTGGTGCCCTCGGGGCCTGCCACGCACTGGACGTCCCCCTGGTCTTCGGCCCCCAGGGCGGCGGACTCGGCAGCATGCTGATCGGCCCCGAGCCCACGCCCGAGACCGAACAGCTCTCCGCGTACGTACGGTCCGCGTGGACCGCCTTCGCGGGCACGGGTGACCCCGGCTGGCCCGCGTACGACCCCGAGAGCCGCCTCACCCGCCTCCTCGACACCGAACCGACGGTGACCGCCTACCCGGAGGAGTCCTCACGCCGACTGTGGGAGCGACACACCTTCGAGGCGCTGCCGCTCACGGCCTGACCGGTTGGGCCCTAGGTGCGGTCGCCCTTCGGCCTGCCCCGCTGGTCGGGGGTGCCGTGCGGGGGCGGGTTGTGCGGTTCCGGTGACGTCGTCGGGGACACGGGGGAGCCGTGGCGTCCCGCGCGTGCCTCGGGGCGCAGCGCCTGGGGATCGCCGGACGTCGGTTCGGCGCCGGCTTCCAGCTGCTCCAGGCGCGCGGTCAGCAACTCGGTCACCGGGAGCCGGTCGGCGTGGGTGCGCTCGTAGGAGAGGAGCGTCTCCACCTCCTCCGGGGCCAGTGATCGCACGCGGCTCTCCAGGCCGCCGATGGGCAGATGGTCGTAGTCGGGCAGCGGCAGGGCGCTGCGACCGCCGTCGGCCATGAAACTCACTTCCCTCGGTGCTGTGCTCTGTACGGGCCCGCGGGCCGCGGAACGACGACCGCCCGGCTACCCGCTGCCGAACGATCCGCTCTTGCCGTCGGTCCACCGGCGGCGGGACTTCTCGGACCCCGTCCGGGTGCTGCTGTTGCCGAACGCGGGCATCTCGTGCGGGGTGAGCCGGTGGTCGCTCCGGGGCACCTCGTCGGGTTCCCTGTTCTCCGCGACCTCGCGCACGGGGCCGCCCTCCGGCAGCCGCGGCTGCTCCTCGGGGCTCGGCGGCGGAGGCTCCCGGCGACGCACGCGCGCGCCCATCCAGAACGCGCCGAGCAGCAGGGCGACGACGACCAGGCCCGCCACGATCAGCCCGACGCCCAGGGCGCCGCGGCCCGCGGCCATCTCCATCCATGCGGTAGTCATGATCCCGCGAGTACCCCCGGCGTCCGGGGTGAACCCGACCGCCGCGACCGGCGGAAACCTCCGGTGAGGGGGTTTGACGCGATCTGTGGCGGCTACCCGCGCGGTGTGACAGCGACGACATCCCAACAGGAGCTCTTCCGGTTCCTGGAGGACCGTTTCGCGTGTGCGCAGGCGTGCACCGAATGCGCCCGGGCATGCGCGGTGCGTGCCAGCCTCGTGGATCCGGACGGGACCGAGCAACAGGAACTCGTACGACGCAAGGGCATCATGTGCGCGGAGGTGTGCGACGCGACGTGCCGGGTGCTGTCCGAGCAGAACCGGCTGGACGAGAGCGGCATCCGCGTCCAGCTGGAGTGGTGCCGGACGGTCTGCCTGGAGTGCGCCCACGCCTTCGACGACCAGCCGGGAGCGGAGGACGCGGCGAAGGCCTGCCGGGAGTGCGCCCAGGCGTGCACGGACTTCATCGCCACGCTGAACTGAGGGGCGGGGCACCTCTCACAGAGGCCGCCCCATCCGGACGTTCCAGCGCCCCGCCCTTCCGCTGAGCTCGACGGCGGTCAGCGGCGGCACGTCCGTCCGCCAGAAGGCCGACCTCGGCGCTCCCAGCGCGTGGACCAGGGCCGCGCGGACGATCTCGGGTTCCGCCACGGCGATCGTACGGACCGACTCCGAGTCGACCTCGGCCAGCCGGTCCAGCCACGCCCCGACCCGTTCGCACAGCGCGGCCACCGGCTCCCCGCCGTGCGGGGCCGCTTCGGGGTCGGACAGCCAGCGCGTCAGCGCCTCCGGCTCCGCGGCGCCCACCTCGGCCAGCGTCGACCCGCGCCAGCGCCCCGTGTCGAGGGCGGCCAACTCCGGTGCGTCCAGGGCGTCGAGGCCGAGCGCGCCGGCCGTCTCGCGGCAGCGCAGCGTGGGGGAGGAACAGACCCGGTGCGCCGTCGGGAGCGTGCCCGCGGCGGCCTTCGCGCTCCGCAGGCCGGAGGCGTCCAACGGGCAACCGTCGTCGAAGCGGGCCTCCCGCAGGGCCTCGCTGATCGCGGGTGAGATCAACATCACTCGGCTGGTCATCCGCCCATTCCCCCGCTCAACATCCTTTCCGTACCGCGTATTTGACATGCGCACAGCGCTCGAGGGGCGCTCGTGGCCGAACCACGCGCTCTTGGCCGCACCTCTCCCACGCGGTACCTTCTCGTCGATATCGACGACGGTTCGGTGGAAGCCGGTGGGATTCCGGCACGGTCGCGCCACTGTATGCCGGGCACGCTCCTGAAGGGCGGGCCGGGTGAGTCAGACCCGCCCCGTCGTCCTGTGCACCACCGAGACGGGACGCGAGTTCCCCCAGGAGGTCCTGCCATGGCGCAGACCGTCGCTCAGCCGACAACCAGCTCCACCGCCGTACCCGCCAAGCTGCCGATCGGCGCCATCGTCCCCTGGGCGGTCTTCTTCGGCGTCCTGATGCTGGTCCTGCTCTACTTCGTCGGCGCCGAACAGGGCGCCACCTCCCTCCTCTCCGGCGAGGGGGTCCACGAGTGGGTGCATGACGCCCGCCATCTGCTCGGCTTCCCCTGCCACTGACAGCGGCGAGGAAGCGTATCCGCGCATGAACTCCGCAACTGTCAGAAACCTCCTGGTCCGCGGCATGCTCGCGGGCCTCGTCGCGGGCCTGGCCGCGCTCGTCGTCGCGTACTTCCTCGGGGAGCCGCGCGTTGATCAGGCCATCGCCTTCGAGGAGGCCCACGCGCACGAGCACGGCGGCGAGGAACTGTTCAGCCGTACGCTCCAGTCCACCGCGGGCCTGTCCACCGGCGTCCTCGTCTACGGGGTCGCCTTCGGCGGCATCGCAGCACTCGCGTACTGCTTCGCGCTCGGCCGGATCGGCCGCTTCGGGCCGCGCGCGAGCGCGCTGCTCCTGGCGGTCGCCGGGCTGGTCGCGGTGTACGTCGTCCCGTTCCTCAAGTACCCCGCCAACCCGCCGGCCGTCGGTGACCCCGACACGCTCAACCAGCGGACCGCGCTGTTCTTCCTGATGATCGTCCTCAGCGTGCTGCTGACGGTGGGCACGGTCATCCTGGGCAAGCGTCTCGCACCCCGCCTCGGCAACTGGAACGCCACCCTCGCCGCGGGCGCGTTCTTCGTCCTCGTCGTCGGGCTGGCGTACGCGTTCCTGCCGTCGTTCAACGAGGTGCCGGAGCACTTCCCGGCCGCCCTGTTGTGGCAGTACCGGCTCGCCGCACTCGCCGTGCAGGTGACCCTGTGGACCGCCTTCGGGCTGGTCTTCGGGCTGCTGGCGGAGCGGCAGTTGGCGCCGAAGCCGGCCGAGCGGTCGGCGGGCGCCGGGAATCGGCCGACTCCCGTCGCCCACTGAGCGGTTCACGACACCGGTTGAAGGGCCCTCGCCTGGCGGGGGCCCTTTCGTGTGCCTCGGTGCGGCCTTGCCATTCCCTATTTCTGGAACACGTTCTACCGTGTGCGCCGTCAGGACCGGTCCCGGGGAGCCTGGAGGCGCCGTGCATCTCGCATACACACCCGAGCAGCAGCGGCTGCGCACCGAACTGCGCGCGTACTTCGCCGGGTTGGTGCCGGACGACGCGAACGCCCGGCACGGCGACCGGCGGGAGCAGAAGCGCTTCTACCGCGAGATCATCCGGAAGCTGGGCGCCGACCGCTGGCTGGGCGTCGGCTGGCCGAAGGAGTACGGCGGCCGCGGCCTGACCGCGATGGAACAGTTCATCTTCTTCGACGAGGCCGCCCAGGCCGGCGTCCCGCTGCCGCTGATGGCCCTGAACACGGTCGGCCCGACGATCATGCGGTACGGCACCGACGAGCAGAAGGCCTACTTCCTGCCGAAGATCCTCTCCGGCGAGATCGACTTCGCGATCGGCTACAGCGAGCCCGACGCCGGCACGGATCTGGCGTCCTTGAAGACGCGTGCGGTGCGCGACGGCGACCAATACGTCGTCAACGGCCAGAAGATCTGGACCACCAACGGCGACACCGCGGACTGGGTGTGGCTGGCGACCCGCACCGACCCGAGCGCCCCGCCCCACAAGGGCATCACCATGCTCCTCGTCCCGACCACCGAACCCGGCTACTCCTGCACCGTCATCAACACCCTCGCCGGCCATGACACCACCGCCAGCTACTACGAGGACATCCGCGTCCCCGTCTCCCGCCGCGTCGGCGAGGAGAACCAGGGCTGGCGGCTGATCACCAACCAGCTCAACCACGAACGCGTCACCCTCGCCGCCCACGGCACCATGGCGATCCGCGCCCTGCACGACGTCCAGCGCTGGGCCATGGAGACCAAACTCGCCGACGGCCGCCGCGTCGTCGACCTGCCCTGGGTACGCCGCCGCCTCGCCCAGACCCATGTGAAGCTCGACGCGATGAAACTGCTCAACTGGCAGATGGTCAACGCCGTCCAGAACGGCACGCTCACCCCCCAGGACGCCTCCGCCGTCAAGGTCTACGGCTCCGAGGCCCGCCGCGAGGCCTACGCCTGGCTCATGGAAGTGGTCGCCGCGGCCGGCGCCCTGAAGGAGGGCTCCGCGGGCACGGTCCTCCACGGCGAACTGGAACGCGGCTACCGCTCCGCGGTCATCTTCACCTTCGGCGGCGGCAACAACGAGATCCAGCGGGAGATCATCTCGTGGATCGGTCTGGGGATGCCGCGGGTCCGTCGCTGACCGGGGGGCGGGGCCACAGGACCGGTTCGGCGGCGGGCATGGTGAAGACCCGCCCGTCGTCGGCAGGGTCCCGCGCCTCGTGGAAGCGGAACAGCAGCTCGTCCCCGTACTGTCCGAGCACCTCGATCTTGCCCCGGGCGTGCGAGGCGACGTAGCGGAAGCGCCGAGCCAGGCCGTTGAGGCTCGGGCGGGTCCGCTCCAGCAGACGGAGAGTGTCCTGGACGGACACCTGGAAGGACTCGTCGCCGTGCACGGGACGGCACTGGAACAGGTAGTAAGGGGCGATGCCCGCCGCCGTCACCCCGTTGAGCAGGCGCGCCAGTTCGGCCGGATCGTCGTTGACTCCGCGCAGCACCGGCGTCTGGTTGATCACCGACACCCCACGGTCCAGCAGCCGCTCGGTCCTGTCGAGCGCGGGCGGTGTCAGCTCCCGGCTGTGGTTGAAGTGTGCGACCACGACGACCCGGCGTCCGGTGCGCCGCACCGCGTCGAACGAAGCGAACAGCTCCGTGGTCAGGCGGTCGGGGTCGAAGGCCGGCACCTTCGTCCCGATGCGTACGGTGCGGACGTGCGGCACGTCGCAGAGTGCCTCGAGGACTCGGTTCAGGCGGGCGGGGGACAGCATCAGCGGGTCGCCGCCGGTCAGCAGGACGTTGTCGATCTCCTGGTGGCGCCGTATGTAGTCGATGCCCGCGGAGACGTCCAGCCGGGTCTCCGGGCCGTCGTCGCCCGCGGAAATGTGGTGCGTGTCGTCGGCGGCGAGGGTGAAACGCTTGCGGAAGCAGAAGCGGCAGTACGCGGCGCAGACCCCGGTCAGCAGCAGGAGTGCCGTACGCGGGTACTTGTGCTGCAGACCGGGCACGTGCGTGTTGGCCGCCTCGTCACTGGCGTCGTAGGAGAAGTCGCCGCCCAGCTCGCCCGCGTCCGGCAGGACCAGTCTGCGCAGCGGGTCCGCGGGGTCGCCCCAGTCCACCAGTGAGGCGTAGTAGGGGGAGACCCGGAACTCGAACTCTGCCAACACCGGCTGCAGCGCGGCCAGTTCGGCGCGCGACAGGCCCGCGATCTGCTCCGGGTCGCGGATCACCCGCGCCGGTGCGGTCCTACGGCCGTCGTTGTCGTCCATGTCCCCCCTAGGGCGGCGCCGACGGCCGGGCCGGTCATCCGCCGACGTGGATCAGCGTGGCCCAGCGGGTCGGCAGGTCCGGGTGTTCGTTCCGCAGTCGGCTGCTCACCTCGTTGACCACTACCCGGGGTGAGGCCTCGCTTCCCTTGTTGCCCACAAGTGCCCGGTAGAAAGCGTCCGTTGTGTACACGGCCACTTGGTCGCCGATCGGCCACAGCGTGCCCACCGCGTGCCGGAACCCGGCGAGCCGGAGCGTGGCGCACAGGTGGACGGCCTCATCGGTCAGCACATCGCCGCCCCGGGCCGTCTCACAGGCCGACAGATAGACCAGCTCGGCTCCTTCCGGCGTCAGCCCGGCCAGCTCGGCGAGCGTCAGCGGTCCGTCCGCGGTGATGAGCCCGCTACGGGACGGGTCCTGCGGTCGGCACACGGCATGGCAGGCGAAGTGCGCGTGGGTCGCCGTCGACAGGGCGCCCAGCACCGCCTCCCGGGTCGCCTCGGCCCCGACGAGCAACTGTCCGCCACCCAGCAGGGCACGCACCCGGCCCGCCTCGTCCTCGGTCCCCGGCAGATCGCCGTGCCCCTCGGTGTGCGGCATGGCGACGATCATCGGGCGCCTCGCCGAGGCGGGTGCGGACGGGGTGAGCGTCCGCAGGGTCGGGGTGTACGAGGAGACCACGCAGTCCAGGGCGCAGAGCCGGGCGGCGTCCGCCGTACCGCGGCGCTGTGCGGCGTGCAGGGGAAGCAGGGTGAGTTCACCGGTCGGCGACCACCAAAGGGCAGGCCGGGCGCCGGGCTCGGCCGCACGGTCCAGTGACAGCCGGGCCAGGACCGGGCCGACGACGGCGTCCCACAGCCAGGCCAGCACCTCTTCCACGTCCGCCTCGACACGACGTCGGGCGGCGGCGTCACCGCGCGCGGCGGAACGGCGGTCGAGTGCCTCGTAGAGCGCGGAGACCCGCGCCGAGACCGCCTCCGGTGTCGCGTCCGGGAGCGGCACGACGACGATGCCGTGCCCGGTGACGGCGAGGGCGTCGCTGCGGTACCGGCTGATGTTGACGACCGCCACCGGACCGTCGGCCGCCGCCGCGGAAGGGTCGGGGGCCAGGCGCCGGGGGAAGGTGCTCAGACCGGGTCGTTGCCGGATCTCCTCGGTCAACCGGGTCAACCGGTGTGCCGCGCGTTGCCGTGCCAGGGTGAGCCCGTGGTCGGCGTCGATCCGGCTCGCGGACGCGGAGCCGAGGACCTCGCGCAACTGCCGGTACTCGTCGGCGAGATCGGGCGCGCGCTCCTGGAGGTCGTCGATCGCCGTCCGCTGCTCGACGAGTTGACGCAGCAGCACACCGCGCCCCTCCTCCAGCAGTCGCACGGCCTCCTCCGGGCGGTCGAGCCGCAGGGCGCAGGCGGCGGCGTCCCGGATGCCGGACCCCAGGCGCATGAGCTGCATCTCGCGGTTGCGGCGGGAGGTCAACTCGCCCACGGCCAGCGGCAACAGGGCGGCGATCCCGCCGAAGCCCGCGAGAGCCCCCGCCCAGTCGCCGGCCAGCGCCGCGGCCTCGCCCCACGCCTCGTAGGAGTTCCACCGCACCCACAGGGGAGCCGTCTCCAGCAGCGCCGAAGCGCGGTAGGCCCGCACCGCCGCCGAGAGGTCGTCGGGGTCGCCGGAGAGACGGTGCCGGTGCCGGTGCGCGAGTCCCAGGTGATTGAGGCGGTGCCCCGCCTCCGGGTCGTCCCGGGTCGTCATGTTCACGGCCTGCTCGGCGTGCCGCATGGCCTCGGCGACCACCTCCGCGGGCATCCCGTCCGGCGGGATCTCGGTCGGTAGCAGGGTGGCGACGAGGTTGGAGCGTACGAGCGGCGCGACCGGGTGTCCTGGTGGCAGCAGGTCGATCGCCTCACGGAAGACGTCTGCCGACTCCAGGCGTGTCCGGATGTCGCCCTCGTCGGCCTGGTCCAGCGCGTTGCCGAGGTCGCAGAGCAGCATGGGGCGCATCGGATGGTCCGGCCCCGCCTCGTTCAGACAGTCGAGGAGGAGGCCGATGCCGTCCGTGAGGGCGTCCGGGTGGTGGGTGTGTTTGTGCCACAGCAGGAGGGTGGACGCGTGGTTCATCCGGACGCCGATGGTGTTGACGTACGGCGTCGGGTCGTCGGCCATCTCGGCCAGGGCCTGTTCCTGGACGAGGATGGCCTCGCTCATCGCGTGGCGATCGCCGACGAGCTGCCCCCGGTCGCGGAGCGCGTTCCCCAGGTTGGTCCGGTGGCCGGCCCGCAGTGACGGGTCGAGGTACGGGTGGTCCAGCACGAGCGGCAGCAGCCTGATCGCGTCGTCGAAGGACTCGACGTGGTTGGCGTAGCGGCCCCGGGTCCACAGCGCGGCGCAGTGGTTGCCGAGCCTGACCGGGTAGTCGGGCGAGAGGGTGGCCGTGGCCTTGACGGCGGCGAGCGACACGGCGACCGCGCGGTCGAGGTGTTCCCAGCGGCCCGTCTGCTCGACGTTCTGCTGGAGTTGGACGCCGAGCCGGTCCAGGTTCCTGGCGTTGTCGGGCTCCAGCCGGACCGCGAGGTCCAGCAGCGCGACCGCGTCGTCCGACAGGGCGGCGTCGTGGGTCACGGCGGCGAGGCGGCCCGTCGCCGTCCCGAGCTTCGCGACCCGCTCGACCAGCAGCGGATCGTCCGGCGCGGTGTCCTGGACGACGTCCCGCAGCAGGTCGACCACGTGGACGAGCAGCCGGGTGTCGCCGGTGAGCATGAACAGGTTCCACAGCCGGATGACCTCGTCGTCGACCCCCTCGTCCTCCGGCTCCGGCTCGTCGAGGTTCACGACGAGCGTGGACTCCGGATCGAAGTCGTCGTCGCCGTCCTCCACGAAAGCGATGCCGTACTCCTCCTGTAGCCGTTGCCGATGGGCTGCCGCCCGCTCGGCGTCCAGCTCGGCCTGGGGCCCCGCTCCCAGCCGGGCGCGCAGGAGGTGAAACGGGATGAGGGTCATCAGAAGCCCGAGGCCGACGGACGAGTGGCCGGGGAGCGCCTCCGCCAGGCGTGAGGCCGTGTCGAGCGCGCTGTCGCCCAGCACATGCCGGACGTCACCGGTCGCACGGTATCCCTCCATGCGGTCGACCAATTCCTGGCACAGGTCGGTCACGTCCTCGTCGGGAGCCACGCGCCCCGCCTCAGTCGTCCCCGCCCGGGGACGGCGGGGGTGGTGGCGGAGCCGGTGAGGTGTCCGGAAGCGCGGTCTCGTCCGCGAGGATCTGCCCGCCCCGGTGCTCACCGTCGTCGTCCAAGAGGGGCGGGAGGGGAGGGAGTTCGGGGACCGCGCCGCTCTCGTCGTCGCTCACGAGCACCTCCTTGTGCACGGACACGTCATGATGACTCCGGTATGCCGGACTTCGACGACCGGTGGCCCTGCAACTGTGCCATCGATCACCAAGCGGGGGAGGGGCCGATGCCCAGTACTCTGGCCGGACTCGTACTGTTCGTGGCCCTGCTCGTCCCCGGATATGCGTACCAGCGCCGCCGAGCGCGGGCGGTGCCCGAACGGGAGCACACCGCGTTCACCGAGACGCTGTCGGTGGTCTTCGTGAGCGTGGTCGTCGACTGGGTCGTACTGGCCGCCTTCGCGTTCCTTGCCCACTTCCTCCCCCGTGCGACGCTCGACCCGGCGCGGCTGCTCGACGACCCGAACCGTTACGCGGCCGGTCACTTCCTCGCCGTGGTCCTCTGGTCGGCCGCCTTCCTGGCCGTCGCCGCGCTGCTGGGGCACGCCCTGGCCTCGCGTCCGCCGCAGCGGTTCGGTGGACGGCTCACCGAGGCCCAGCAGTCCGCCTGGTGGCTGGCCTTCCACGAGCACCCCGACGCCACGGTGCACGTCGGCTGCATCCTGCACGACGGCTCGTACGTCGCGGGCATCCTGCACAGCTACAGCAGGGCCTCCGCCGAACACGGCGACCGGGACCTCACCCTGCGCGGCGAGATCACCTACCGGACGGCCCGCGGCCGGGTTGCGGCAGCCCTGCCGAACGTCAACCTCGTAGTGCTCAGCGCCCGCGACATAGCCGTACTGACTGTCACCTACGTCCGCCCCCAGCCTGCCGTCACCGAATGAGGCCCCGTCGGGCCGCTTGATGACGCCCGCGCCACCTGGTCACACTGACGGGTATGGACCCCCTTCGAGCAGGTGACGCCGGGCTGTTCACGCCGAACTCGGTCACCTGGCAGATGCACGGTGACCCGATGATGTGGGTGGCCGGTGTCCGGGCGCTGTATCTCCAGGCACTGCATCCGCGTGCCGTGCGCGGGGTCATGCAGAACTCCGACTTCCGGCAGGACGCCTGGGGGCGGTTGCTGCGGACCGCGAACTTCGTCGGGACCACGACGTACGGCACCACGGAGGCCGCCGAGCGGGCCGGCGCCCGGGTCCGGAAGATTCACAGCATGCTGTCCGCGACCGACCCCGACACCGGCGAGACGTACGGCGTCGACGAACCCGAGCTGCTGCTGTGGGTGCACTGCGCGGAGATCGACTCCTACCTCCAGGTCGCCCGCCGCTCCGGATTCCGCCTCACCGACGAGCTCGCCGACCGCTACATCGCCGAACACCGGGTCAGCGCCCGCCTGGTGGGCCTCGACCCCGACGCCGTACCGGCGAACCAGGCCGAGATGGCCGCCTACTTCGAGAAGGTCCGGCCCGAACTCGCCGCCGGACCGGAGGCACGCGCGGTCGATGACTTCCTGCTCCGTCCGCCGACGCACCCCCTGCTCGTCCCGGCGCGCGAGATGCTGTGGCGGCGCGTGGCACACCTGGCGTACGCCGCTCTGCCGCCGTACGCCCACGACCTGTACGGCAGACCGGCCCCGCGGCCCACCACCGTCACCCGCCAACTGCGTGTCACCGGCACCCTGTTGCGCTGTGTTCCCGCACGTCTGCGCTGGCAACTGCCGCCCAAACACATCCTCCGCGCCATGTCACGGCTCGGCCCCGGCTCCCGCCCGGCACCGTACAAAGTCGGGAGATAGCTCGCCATACTGGACGGGACCAGGGGCGGGGCGGCGCGACTTCGACGGGGGCGATCGCAGCAGATGGGGGACAGCAAGCTGATCCAGGGCCGCTACCGGTTGCTCGACCTGATCGGGCGCGGCGGCATGGGCGAGGTGTGGCGGGCCCGCGACGAGTCGCTGGGCCGCCATGTCGCCGTGAAGTGCCTCAAGCCGCTCGGCCCTTCCCACGACCAGACGTTCACCCGCGTCCTGCGCGAGCGGTTCCGGCGGGAGGCCCGCGTCGCCGCCGCCCTCCAGCACCGCGGGGTCACCGTCGTCCATGACTTCGGCGAGGACGACGGCATCCTCTACCTCGTCATGGAACTGCTGGAGGGCCGCAACCTCAGCCAGCTCCTGGAGGACAACCGACAGCATCCGCTGCCCGTCTCCGATGTCGTCGAGATCGCCGACCAGGTGGCCGCCGCGCTCGCCTACACCCACCAGCAGGGCATCGTGCACCGCGACCTGAAGCCCGCGAACATCATGCGGCTGACCGACGGCACCGTGAAGATCTGCGACTTCGGCATCGCCCGGCTCGGCCATGACATCGGCTTCACCTCCCGGCTCACCGGCACCGGCATCGCGATGGGCACCCCGCACTACATGTCGCCGGAGCAGATCGGCGGCTCCGAGGTCGACCAGCGCAGCGATCTGTACTCGCTGGGATGCGTGCTGTACGAGATCACCACCGGCGTGCCGCCCTTCGACCTCGACGACGCGTGGGCGATCCTCGTCGGCCACCGCGACACCCCGCCCCGCCCGCCGCGCAGCCATCGCGCCGAGGTGCCCGCCTACTTCGAGAAGATCATCCTCGACCTGCTGGCCAAGCTGCCCGAACAACGCCCGCACGACGCCCGCGAGTTGGGGCGCCGCATCAGCCTGGGCCGCACCACACCGACGTACGTGCCCACCGTGGTGACCCCGCAGCCGACGCTCCGCCCGGCTCTCGAACCGCCGTCCCGCGAGACCCGCCTGCCCTCCTGGACGCGGGGGATGACCACCGGACACAAGGCGATCGGCCCCGGCGCCGGTCCCGCGCCGCCCGGGGAAGGCGCCGCTCTGACCGGTGAGTGGATTCCGCGCACGGTCGTCGCCAGGCCCCCCGAGCCCGTCCCCGACGAACCGCCCGCGCCGTCCCAGGAGGCGATCACCGCCCTGGCCGGACGGCACAACGCCGGGCTCAGCCTGGGCCGCCTCGGGCGCTGGGCGGAGGCGGGCGAGGTGCACCGCGCGGTCGCCGCCGAACGCGAGCACCTCCTCGGCCCCGACCACCCCGACACCCTCGCCAGCCGCTACGAGGTCGCCTTCACCCTCTCCCGCACGGGCCGCGCCGCCGACGCCCTGCGCGAGTACAAACACGTCGCCCGCGCCCGCAGCCTCGCCCTCGGCCCCGACCACCCCGACACCCTCGCCGCCCGCCAGGAAATGGCCTACGTACTGGGGCAGTTGGGTCGCCACTTCGACGCCCACCAGGTCTACTCGTCCGTCCTCGCCGCCCGCGAGCGCACCATGGGCGCCGACCATCCCGACACCCTGCGCTGCCGTCACAACCTCGCCTTCAACCTCAGCCGCCTCGGCCGCCTGGAGGACTCCTACCGCATGGCCCGCGACGTGGCCGCCGCCCGCACCCGCGTCCTCGGCCCGACCCACCCCGACACCCTGGTCACCTGTTACGAAGTCGCGTACGCGCTTGGCCAGTTGGGCCGCTGGCCGGAGGCCCTCCAGACGTACCACGAGGTCGCCGAGGCCCGCGCCCAGGCCCTCGGGCCCGATCACCCCGACACCCTCGCCGCCCGCTACGAGGTCGGCATCAGCCTCGGCCGCCTCGGCCGCAGCGCCGAGGCCCTCCAGCTCTACCGCGACCTCATCGAGGACCGCACCCGCGTCAACGGCCCCGCCCACCCCGAGACCCTGCGCGCCCGCCACGGCCTCGGCGTCAACCTCGGCCGCCTCGGCCGCTGGGAGGAGGCCCTCGCCGAGTCCCGCGACGTGTGCGCCATCCGCGAACGCGTCCTCGGCCCCGAGCACCCCGACACCCTGGTCAGCCGCCGCGAGGTCGCCGTGGGCCTAGGCTGGCTGGGCCGCTGGGCCGACGCGCTCACCGAGTACCGCCGCGTCGCCACCGCCCGCGAACGCGTCCTCGGCGCCGGCCACCCCGACACCCTCGCCAGCCGCAACGACGAGGCCCACTGCCTGGAACAGCTCGGCCGCGGCGCGGAGGCGGTGGAGCTGTACCGCAGGGTGGCGGTGCTGCGCCAACAGCATGCTGCGGGTGGGTCCTGAGGGGCGTGTGGTCGGAGGCGTGGACAGGCCGACCCCGACGCCGTCCACCCCTGGTCGTCCGCGATCAACGCGTGTTACGAAGAGGCATGCCTGCACTCCCTGGACACACGTACGACGTCGTCATCGTCGGTGGCGGACACAACGGCCTCGTCGCCGCTGCCTACCTGGCCCGGGCCGGACGGTCCGTCCTGGTCCTGGAGCGGCTGGACCGCACCGGCGGCGCCGCGATCTCCACCCGGCCCTTCGCCGGCGTCGACGCCCGTCTGTCGCGCTACTCCTACCTGGTCAGCCTGCTGCCGAAGAAGATCGTGCGCGATCTCGGCCTGGACTTCCGGGTCCGTACGCGCACGATCTCGTCGTACACCCCCGTGGAGCGGGACGGACAGCCGACCGGCCTCCTGGTCGGCGGCGGCGAGCGGCGCACCCGGGAGGCCTTCGCGCGGCTCACCGGCGGTGAGGGCGAGTACCAGGCCTGGCAGCGGTTCTACGGCATGACCGGCCGCGTCGCCGAGCGGGTCTTCCCGACCCTCACCGAACCGCTGCCCACCCGCGAGGAGCTGCGCCGCCGGGTGGACGACGAGGAGGCCTGGCGGACCCTCTTCGAGGAACCGATCGGCGTCGCGGTCGAGGACCGTTTCGCCGACGACCTGGTCCGCGGAGTCGTGCTCACCGACGCCCTCATCGGCACCTTCGCCGACGCCCACGACCCCTCCCTCAAGCAGAACCGCTGCTTCCTCTACCACGTGATCGGCGGCGGCACCGGTGCCTGGGACGTTCCCGTGGGCGGCATGGGCGCCCTCACGGACGCCCTGGCCGCGGCGGCACGGGACGCGGGCGCGGTCCTCGCCACCGGCCACGAGGCGGTGCGAATCGCCACGGATGGCCGTACGGCGGAGGTGACGTACCGGACGGCCGACGACGAGAGCGTCGTCGCGGCCCGGCACGTCCTGGTGAACGCCTCCCCGCAGGCGCTGGCCGAGCTGACCGGCGACGCGCCCCCCACCCCCGCCGAGGGCGCCCAGCTCAAGGTGAACATGCTGCTCAAGCGGCTGCCGAGGCTGCGGGACACCGCCGTCGACCCGCGCGAGGCGTTCTCGGGGACCTTCCACATCGCCGAGAGCTACGAGCAGCTGGCAGTCGCCCACGCGGAGGCCGCCGCGGGCCGGCTGCCCTCCGCACCGCCGTCGGAGATCTACTGCCACTCGCTCACGGACCCGTCCATCCTGGCGCCAGAGCTGGTGGAGCAGGGCTACCAGACCCTCACGCTCTTCGGACTGCACACGCCGGCGCGCCTCTTCGACGCCGACAACTCCGCCGTGCGCGAGGACCTGTTGAAGGCGACTGTGGCCCAACTCGACGCCCACCTCGCCGAGTCCATCACCGACTGCCTCGCGACCGACGCGGAGGGCCGCCCCTGCATCGAGGCCAAGACCCCACTGGACCTGGAACGCGACCTGCGCCTCCCCGGCGGCAACATCTTCCACCGCGACCTGTCCTGGCCCTACGCCCAGGACGACACCGGCCGCTGGGGCGTCGAGACCCGTCACCCCAACGTCCTGCTGTGCGGCGCGGGCGCGGTGCGCGGGGGTGGGGTGAGCGGGGTGCCGGGGCACAACGCGGCGATGGCCGTACTGGAAGCAGAACAGGGCTAGTCCGCCGAGGCCGTCCACCCCGCCGCCGTCAGGCGCGCCGCGTCCGCCGGACGGGCCTCGTCGAAGAGGGTGTCGTCGGCGGTCTCCACGCGCAGCCCGTCGACATACACCCCGCGCCCCACGTACAGCCGGTCCGTGGCGTAGCGCCAGCGCAGGATCAGCTGCCGGTGTGCCGGGAGGGCGGCCGTCAGGCGGTGCCACGCCCGGCCCGACCAGCCCGTGACCGTGCCGGAAGGGTGGTTCTCGGTGTTCGTGGTGAAGGGCACCGGCTGCCAGGTCGTGCCGGTGTCCGTCGAGGCCTCCAACGTCAGGGTGTCCGCCTGCGGTTCGGTGTCCCACCACAGGGCGCAGCGCAGGCGCGTGTCGCCGGAGGAGGTGTCCAGCGCGGGGAGCGTGAGGGTGGCCGTCGTGGCGTTCGTCATGCCGGAGAACCAGGCGGTACGGCCGTGCCGTGGGCGGACGGGGACCGCGCGCGCCAGGTTGTTGGCGGCGGCGACCCGGGGCGCCGAGCCCGAGCGCCAACTGCGCACCGGGTGCACCGAGTTGCCCAGGACGATCAGGAACGAGTCGGTCGTCGGGTCGAGGACCAGTGACGTGCCGGTGAAACCGGTGTGGCCCGCGGTGCGCGGGGTGGCCATCGCGCCCATGTACCAGTGCTGGTAGAGCTCGAAGCCGAGGCCGTGTTCGTCGCCGGGGAAGGCGGTGTTGAAGTCGGTGAACATCAGCTCCACCGACTCAGGGCGCAGGATGCGCGTCCGGCCGTACACGCCGCCGTTGAGCAGCGTCCGCCCCAATACCGCCAGATCCCAGGCGCAGGAGAAGACGCCCGCGTGACCGGCGACTCCGCCCAGGCTGAACGCGTTCTCGTCGTGCACCTCGCCCCACACCAGACCCCGGTCGAGACCCGACCACGGCTTACGGGCGTCCTCCGTCGCCGCGATCCTCGGCTTCCAGGAGGCGGGTGGGTTGTAGCGGGTGCGGTGCATGCCGAGCGGGGCGGTGATCTCGTCGTGGAGGAGGGCGTCCAGGGTGCGGCCGGTGAGCTTCTCCAGGACCAGTTGGAGCGAGATCAGATTCAGGTCGGAGTAGAGGTACTTGGTGCCGGGCGGGTTGAGCGGCGCCTCGTTCCAGATGAGGCGCAGCTTCTCCTCGTACGTCGGCGCGTTGTAGAGCGGGATCCAGGCGCGGAATCCCGAGGTGTGCGTGAGGAGTTGACGGACAGTCACATCCTGCTTGCCCGCGGCGCCGAACTCCGGGAGGTAGGAGGCGACGGTCGCCTCCAGTTCCAGGTGGCCTCGCTCGATCTGCTGGACGGCGAGGATCGAGGTGAACAGCTTGGAGACCGAGGCCAGATCGAAGACGGTGTCCTCGGCCATGGGGATCTGGTCGGCGGGCGGGAACTCCACGCCCGTGTCCGTCTTCTCGTCGTACGCCGAGTAGCGCACCGCCGTCCCGATCGGCCGGTGCAGGGCCACGGTGCCGCCGCGCCCGGCGAGGAGCACGGCGCCCGCGTACCAGGGGTGTTTGGGGGACGGGCCGAGGAACACCTCGGCGTCGGTGACGAGTTGACGGAGGTGATCCTCCAGGAGGCCGGCCTGCCGCGCCGATCCGTGGCGGAGGGTGGGGCGGCCGCCCTGGGGCGCCGCCGACGCGGGGCCGGCCGGGAACGGGGCGATGGCGAGGGCGCCCCCGAGTGCGAGGACTCTTCGGGTGAGCTGACGGCGGGACAGTCCGGTGTGCGCCTCATCAGTCATCGGGAAACTCTATCCCCGGCAGGTGACTTCAGCCCCGGCCCGGAATCTGACGGAGCATCAGGAAACCTCTTCCGTCCTCCGGAGGACTGCGGCATCCTGCGCCCATGCAGACGGAGCTGAGCAAGAAACTGGGAGTCGAGCACGCCATCTTCGGCTTCACGCCGTTCCCCGCCGTCGCTGCGGCCATCAGCCGGGCCGGGGGGTTCGGGGTGCTCGGCGCGGTCCGCTACACCGCCCCCGACGACCTCAAACGCGACCTCGACTGGATCGAGGGGCACGTGGACGGCATGCCGTACGGCCTGGACGTCGTCATGCCCGCCAAGAAGGTGGAAGGCGTCACGGAGGCGGACGTCGAGGCGATGATCCCCGAGGGGCACCGGCAGTTCGTGCGGGACACCCTCGCCAAGTACGGCGTGCCCGAGCTGGCCGAGGGCGAGGCGTCCGGGTGGCGCATCACCGGCTGGATGGAGCAGGTCGCCCGCACCCAGCTCGACGTCGCCTTCGACTACCCGATCAAGCTGCTCGCCAACGCCCTCGGCTCACCGCCCGCCGACGTCGTGGAGCGCGCCCATGGCCGGGGCGTCCTCGTGGCCGCGCTCGCGGGCAGCGCCCGGCACGCGCTCAAGCACAAGGAGGGCGGCATCGACATCGTCGTCGCCCAGGGCTACGAGGCCGGCGGCCACACCGGCGAGATCGCCTCCATGGTGCTGACCCCGGAGGTCGTGGACGCCGTGGACCCGCTGCCCGTGCTGGCCGCGGGCGGCATCGGCAGCGGACAGCAGGTGGCGGCCGCGCTCGCCCTCGGCGCGCAGGGCGTGTGGCTGGGCTCGCTCTGGCTCACCTGCACCGAGGCCGACATGTCCTCGCCCGCGGTGACCCGCAAACTCCTCGCCGCGACCTCCTCCGACACCGTCCGCTCCCGCGCCCTGACCGGCAAGCCCGCCCGCCAGCTGCGCACCGAGTGGACCGACGCCTGGGACGACCCCGACGGCCCCGGCACCCTCCCCATGCCGCTCCAGGGCCTCCTCGTCGCCGACGCCCTCACCCGCATCCAGAAGTACGAGGTCGAGCCGCTGCTCGGCACCCCCGTAGGGCAGATCGTCGGCCGGATGAACCGCGAACGCAGCGTCCAGGACGTCTTCGACGACCTCACGCGAGGCTTCGAGCGGGCGGTCGACCGCATCAACCGCATCGCCGGAAGGAGCGGCCGGTGACGCGCCGACCGCTCGCCGCAAAGCGGCCAGCAAGCCGCTACCGCCTCTCCGCAAGGCGGCCAATGACACGGAACCCCCACTCCGCAAGACGGCCAGTGACACGCCACCCCCTTTCCGTACGGCGGCCAGTGACACGCCACCCCCTTTCCGTACGGCGGCCAATGACACGGAACCCCCTCTCCGCAAGGCGCCCGGCGACGACCCAACCCCCCACCGGAAGGAGCGGCCGATGACCAGCACCACGAGCACACCCCCCGCCGGATTCTGGGCGCAGGCCGCCGTCGACCCCGATCGCACCGCCCTCGTCGCCCCGGACGGCGAGGAGTGGACCGCGGGTCGGCTGCACGCCGCCGCCAACCGTCTCGTCCACGGCCTGCGCGCCGCCGGACTGCGTCGCGGTGACGCCTTCGCCGTCGTCCTGCCCAACGGCGTCGAGCTCTTCACCGCTCATCTCGCCGCCACCCAGGCCGGGTTGTACCTCGTCCCGATCAACCACCACTTCGTCGGCCCCGAGATCGCCTGGATCGTCGCCGACTCCGGTGCCAAGGTCTTCCTCGCCCACGAGCGCTTCGCCGCGCCCGCCCGCCACGCCGCCGACGAGGCGGGCCTCCCGGCCACGCACCGGTACGCCGTCGGCGAGGTCGAGGGCTTCCGGCCGTACGCCGAACTCCTCGACGGACAACCGGAGTCGGCGCCGCAGGACCGCGAGCTCGGCTGGGTCATGAACTACACCTCGGGCACCACGGGCCGCCCCCGCGGCATCCGCCGCCCACTGCCCGGCAAGGCCCCCGAGGAGGCCTACCTCGGCGGCTTCCTCGGCATCTTCGGCATCAAGCCGTACGACGACAACGTCCACCTCGTCTGCTCGCCGCTCTACCACACGGCGGTCCTCCAGTTCGCGAGCGCGTCCCTGCACATCGGCCACCGTCTGGTCCTGATGGACAAGTGGACGCCCGAGGAGATGCTGCGCCTGATCGACACCCACCGCTGCACGCACACCCACATGGTCCCCACCCAGTTCCACCGTCTGCTGGCGCTGCCCGAGGAGACCCGCGCACGCTACGACGTCTCCTCGATGCGCCACGCCATCCACGGCGCCGCCCCCTGCCCCGACCACGTCAAGCGGGCGATGCTCGACTGGTGGGGCCCGTGCGTGGAGGAGTACTACGCGGCCAGCGAGGGCGGCGGCGCCTTCGCCACGGCGGAGGACTGGCTGAAGAAGCCCGGCACGGTCGGAAAGGCCTGGCCCATCAGCGAGTTGGCGATCTTCGACGACGAGGGCAACCGGCTGCCGGCGGGTGAACTCGGCACCGTGTACCTGAAGATGAACACCGGCGGGTTCTCGTACCACAAGGACGAGACCAAGACGAAGAAGAACCGCATCGGTGACTTCTTCACCGTCGGCGACCTCGGCTACCTCGACGAGGACGGCTATCTCTTCCTGCGCGACCGCAAGATCGACATGATCATCTCCGGCGGCGTCAACATCTACCCCGCCGAGATCGAGTCCGCCCTCCTCTCCCACCCCGCCGTCGCCGACGCCGCCGCCTTCGGCATCCCGCACGACGACTGGGGCGAGGAGGTCAAGGCGGTCGTCGAACCGGCCCCCGGTCAGGAACCGGGCCCGGACCTCGCCGCCGCCCTCCTCGCCCACTGCGCCGGACAACTCGCCGGCTACAAGTGCCCCAAGACCGTCGACTTCATCACGGAGATGCCCCGCGACCCCAACGGCAAGCTGTACAAGCGGAGGTTGCGGGACCCGTACTGGGAGGGCCGCACACGAGCCGTCTGACCGGAGCCGCCGCGCCGCGGGCCTGCGCGTCCTACAGTACGAGGCGCTGGTTCTGTGCGTCGGCGCTGCGGGGGCTTCCATGGGAGAACAGGGCTTCAGTCTTTTCTACTCGTACGCACATGAGGACGAGGCACTCCGTGACGAGCTGTCGAAGCATCTGCGGACCATGGAACGCCAGGGGGTCATCAGGGGCTGGCACGACCGCGAGATCTCGGCCGGCGCGCAATGGCAGGGGGAGATCGACCGGAATCTAGGGACGGCGGATGTCGTCCTGCTGCTGGTGAGTCCGGATTTCATGGCCTCGGACTATTGCCATGACGTGGAAATGACCGAGGCGTTGCGCCGTCATGATCTCGGTGAGTGCGTGGTCATTCCGGTGCTGCTGCGGCCGGTCGACCTCGTGGGAGCGCCGTTCATGTCCCTCCAGGCGCTGCCCTCCGGCGCCCGGCCGGTGACGTCGTGGGGGGACAGGGACGACGCCTTCGCCGACGTGGCCGCCGGAATCAGAAGGGCGGTGACGCGCCTCGCCGCGGAGGACCGGCCCCGCAGGAGGGACGCGGTCGAGCACGAGCTCACTCCCGCACGCTCGCGCGACCTGGACAGGATCCGGGGATACCGGCACCTCCTCGACCGCCCCGCGTTCGCCATGCCGTGCATCTTCGAAGCGTCGCTGGAGGCGGTGGACCGGGCCTGCAACCAGATCAGCCTGGCGATGCTGACGGGACAGGTCCGCACCCCCGCCTGGGAGGGAAACCTCTACGAGATCGCCAAGCGCAGCGAGTTCGAAACCGAACCGTTCGTGTCGTCGCTCGACCGGATCAGGCACCATCTCGCCGCCCTGGAGCGGGCGGTGGCTCACCTGCACAGTCATCTCGCGGCCCCGGACAAGGTCGCCCTCGAGATCGGCAAGCGGGCGCCCGGGACCGACGACGGCAAGATCTGGCACATGGAGTTCTACCTGGGGGGCCTCATCTCCTCGGGCAGCGTGTCCCAGCGGTATGTGCGGGACGCGATCGAACTCATGGACCGGGTGGACGTCGGACGCAACGCGATTCTGAGGGTCGCCAACGAACTCTTCGGACTTGCCGGGCTCGCGGAGCTGCCACCGGTGACCTTGTCGAGCCGTCTGATCGAGCTGAGTGCGGACATGCGGCCGTACGACTGGGACCACTTCTATGTGCGCACACACGCCGAGCTGAGCGCGTTTCTCGCCGAGGAGGGCTGAACACACAGCCCTGTCGGTGCGGAACGGTGGTCCCGTCCGGTGCCGGACGGGACCACCGTTCCGTCAACGCTCGCGCACGTGCACGATCTTCAGCCCCGGCGACGACAGGATGTCCTTCTCGCAGAACCGGGACGTCACCCAGCGCTCCTGGGAGAAGAGGCGGGTCTGGTCGCTGTAGTGCGGGGAGTTGGGGTTCGAGGACTGGGAGTACATCAGGAGGGTGCGGGCCACCGGGCAGCGGCTGCCGTCCCAGCCGACCGCCTGGATGTAGCTGGAGCCGGTCGAGACCTCGGTGTAGCCGCCGCCCGCCGCGTCCCACACGGGCTCGACCTTGTTCCAGACGCCGAGGGACTCGGTGCCGCCCGGGACGGGGATGCGCTTGCCGTTCCGGACGACGAACTGGTGGTCTCCCAAGGGGGAGTTGAGCGGGATGCTCGCCGTGCGCAGCTCGGTGACCGTGTCCGCCAATGCGGTGGTGAACGCCGTGGTGTCCGTGTTGAGGGTGTTCGGGGTGCCGACCGGGTCGGCCGCCGAGAACGGCACCTTCCACAGCTGGGCCGCGGGGATGCGGCGCCACAGGCGGTCGAAGAGCAGCGCGCCCCGGCTGTCGGTGTTGGCCGTACGGTCCCACGCCGCGAGCACCCCGCACGCCTCGGTGACGTCAACAGCCTTGCCGTCACTGCCGGTTGCCGTGCCGCCGGGCAACGCCGCACAGGCCTTCGCCGCGTCGGCCGCGATCAGGTCCCCCGCGGGCACCCGGTTGGCGAACTGCTGCCGCTGAAGGTCCTTCACGGTCAGCTCGCCGCGACCCGCCAGCGCCGCCACGTCCTCGATCGCCCCGCGCGTCCGCATCGACCGCTGCGTGCCGATCGTGCCGAAGATCCGCTCGTACCCGGTCAACGGCCGCTCGGCGTTGGCCAGCCAGGCGCTGTCGTTGGAGTTCTCCGCGTACGGGGCGTCCGTGAGCGTCGGCATCTTCGCCGGGCCGAAGATTCCGGGCTGTACGGCGTCCGCGTCGCCGCCGAGCGCGCAGTCACCGCGCGAGCCGTCGAGGACCGCGAGCCCCGCCGACGGGTAGGTGACCTTGCCGAGCGGGGTGGAGCAGCGCTGGGCCAGCTCGTCGGTGATGCGGGGGAGCACCTGGGACTGGGTGAACAGCGAGTGACCGGCCGCGTCGGCGGCGATCGTGTTCACCCACGGCAGCCCCTGCGTCCGCCGCAGCGACTTCAGGACGTCCGCCGTGCCGCGCGCCTTGCTGAAGCCGAGCGCGGTGTCGGAGGCGCGCAGGTTGGCCGCGTTCGGGTCGTTGAGGGCGTACGCCGTCGTGGTCGTCCAGGGCAGCGGGACGGACGCGCCGAGCGAAGTGACGACGGGGCCGTACCGCGTCCACCACTGGGTACGGGTGACCGGGGCGCCGTCCTTCGTCTCGACGGTGACCGTGCGTTTCGTCATCCGCTCCGGCTTGCCGTCCACGAGATACGTCGTCGGGTCGGCCGGATCGAGCGTCAGCTGGTGGAGGTTGAGGGGGACGCCGGTCGCGACGGTGTGGCTCCACGCCACCCGCGCGTTGTGGCCTATGGAGATCGTCGCCGAGCCGAGCAACGAGCCGCCGGAGACGTTCAGTTCACCCGGGATCGTCTGCTGCGACTGCCAGAAGCGCCGGCCGCCCTGCCAGGGGTAGTGCGGGTTGCCCAGCAGCAGGCCGCGGCCGTTCGCGGTCGTCGCGCCGCTGAAGGCGACGGCGTTGGACCCCATGTCCGCGGAGTCGGCGGCCAGCAGCTCACGGGCCGACCGAGCGGTGTCCTGGGCGTTCGGAGCGCCCGCCGCGGCCGTCGTCGGCGGCTGGGCGGCCGTGATCCCGTCCACGCCCCGGCCCTGGCCGCCGAGCACGGCGAACGCGAACCCGCGTGCCGCGACGTCGAGTTCGGTCACCGGCTGGACCCAGGCGGCACCCCTGCACGCCGGGTCGGTGATCCGGTTCTGCCGCAGCCAGGCGTTGTACCCGGCGGCGAAGCCCCGCATCAGGTCCTTCACCTGCCGGCTCGGGCCCACCGGCGCCGGTTCGGCGAGCAGTTTCTCCACCGTGCCGGACTCGCGAACTCCCTTGAAATAGAGGTCGCTCGACAGGTTCTTCGTCGCGGAGGAGAGTGAGGAGTCGGGCGCGGCATCGGGCCCGAAGAAGCGGGACCGCTCGCCGCGCACGGTCACGAAACCGTCGGCGAGCGTGCACACCTGGTCGGCGGCCTGCGCCCACCCGGTGCCGAAGCCGAGGTCCGCGTAGTCCTTGCCGACGATGTGCGGAATGCCGTACTCGGTGTAGCGGATGGTGGCGGACAGACCGCCGTGCGAGGGGTGTTCCTGACGGTCCTGGCCCTGAGCGGCGGCTGCCGGCAGGGCCGAGGTGGCGGTGAGCAGGGCGACGGCCGCGACGACGGCTCGTCTGAGGCGGGTGCGCATGGTGCCTCCCAACGTCATTGAGGGAAGGAGCGGTTGAGCGTACCAACGGGTATGCGTCCGCGACCCGGTCCGCGACAAGGTGCTTGACCTCGCGCGACGGCGGGCCGAGGATCATGTGTCATGACGCCCGGACACGGCAGCACGGTTGACGGGGTGCTGCGACGCACCGCCCGGCGCACCCCGGCGCGGGTCGCCGTGGAGTACGGCGACCGCTCATGGACGTACGAGGAACTCGACGCGGCCGTCTCCCGCGCGGCGAGTGTCCTCCTCGGCGAGGGCCTCGCGCCCGGCGGCCGGGTCGGCGCCTACGGCCACAACTCCGACGCCTACCTCATCGCCTTCCTCGCCTGCGCCCGCGCGGGCCTCGTGCACGTCCCGGTCAACCAGAACCTGACCGGCGACGACCTCGCGTACATCGTCGGCCAGTCGGGCAGCACGCTGGTCCTCACCGACCCCGACCTCGCCGCCCGACTCCCGGACGGCGTACGGACGTTGCCCCTCCGGGACGCTGACGACTCCCTGCTCGCCCGCCTCCCGTCGTCCCCCGCGTACGACGGCCCGGAGCCGCGCAGCGAGGACCTCGTCCAACTGCTGTACACCTCCGGTACGACCGCCCTCCCGAAGGGCGCGATGATGACGCACCGCGCCCTGGTGCACGAGTACCTGAGCGCGATCACCGCCCTCGATCTGAGCGCCGGCGACCGCCCCGTGCACTCGCTGCCGCTGTACCACTCGGCGCAGATGCATGTGTTCCTGCTGCCCTACCTCGCGGTCGGCGCGACGAACATCATCCTCGACGCCCCCGACGGCGACCGCCTCTTCGACCTCATCGAAGCGGGCCGCGCCGACAGCCTCTTCGCACCGCCCACGGTCTGGATCGGCCTGTCCAACCGCCCCGACTTCACCACCCGCGACCTCGGCGGCCTGCGCAAGGCCTACTACGGCGCCTCGATCATGTCGGTACCGGTCCTGGAGCGGCTGCGGGAACGGCTGCCGAAGCTCGCCTTCTACAACTGTTTCGGTCAAAGCGAGATCGGCCCGCTGGCGACCGTCCTCGCCCCCGACGAACACAAGGGCCGGATGGACTCCTGCGGCCGCCCGGTCCTCTTCGTCGACGCACGGGTCGTGGACGAGGACGGCAAGGACGTCCCCGACGGCACCCCCGGTGAGATCGTCTACAAGTCCCCCCAACTGTGCGAGGGCTACTGGGACAAGCCCGAGGAAACCCAAGAGGCCTTCCGCGACGGCTGGTTCCACTCCGGCGACCTCGCGGTCCGCGACGCGCACGGCTACTTCACCATCGTCGACCGGGTGAAGGACGTCATCAACTCCGGTGGCGTACTGGTCGCTTCACGACAGGTCGAGGACGCGCTCTACACACACGAGGGCGTCGCCGAGGTCGCGGTGATCGGTCTCCCCGACGAACGCTGGATCGAGGCGGTGACAGCGGTGGTCGTACCGCGCGGCGAGGTCACAGAGGAGGCACTGATCGCCCACGCCCGCGAGAAGCTCGCCCACTTCAAGGCACCGAAGAGGGTGGTGTTCGTGGACGAGCTGCCGCGGAACGCGAGCGGGAAGATCCTGAAGCGGGAGCTGCGGGACAGGTTCTCCTAGCGGGCGCGCGGAGGGCTATCGGCGGTCGCGGAGGTCGACGATCCGCCGGATCTTCCCCACCGATCGCTCCAGCGACTCCGGTTCGACGATCTCGACGCCGACCGACACACCGATGCCGTCCTTCACGGCCGCGGCGATGGAGCGCGCGGCGGCGTCCCGGTCCTGCGGCGTGGCATCGGGTCGCGCCTCCGCTCGCACGGTGAGGGCGTCGAGCCGTCCCTCCCGGGTCAGCCGCAGCTGGAAGTGGGGCGCGACACCCGGCGTGCGCAGCACGATCTCCTCGATCTGGGTGGGGAAGAGGTTGACGCCCCGCAGGATCACCATGTCGTCGCTGCGACCGGTGACCTTCTCCATGCGGCGGAAGACGCGGGCGGTGCCGGGCAGCAGACGGGTCAGGTCCCGGGTCCGGTACCGGATGACGGGCATCGCCTCTTTCGTGAGCGAGGTGAAGACCAGCTCGCCCTGCTCGCCGTCCGGCAGTACCTCGCCGGTGATGGGGTCGACGATCTCGGGGTAGAAGTGGTCCTCCCACACATGCAGTCCGTCCTTGGTCTCGACGCACTCCTGTGCCACGCCCGGGCCGATCACCTCCGACAGCCCGTAGATGTCGACCGCGTCGATCGCGAACCGCTCCTCGATCTCCCGGCGCATCTGTTCCGTCCACGGTTCGGCACCGAAGACGCCCACCTCCAGGGAAGTGCCGCGCGGGTCCAGGCCCTGCCGCTCGAACTCGTCGAGGATCGTCAGCATGTACGACGGCGTCACCATGATGACGCGGGGCTTGAGGTCCTGGATCAGCTGGACCTGGCGGGCGGTCATGCCGCCGGACGCGGGGACGACCGTACAGCCGAGCCGTTCGGCACCGTAGTGCGCGCCGAGTCCGCCGGTGAACAGGCCGTATCCGTACGCGACATGCACGATGTCGCCGCGCCGGGCACCCGCGGCGCGCAGGGAGCGGGCCACCATGTCCGACCACAGGGAGAGGTCGCCGTCGGTGTAGCCGACGACGGTCGGGCGGCCGGTCGTCCCGCTGGAGGCGTGGATGCGCCGGATGCGGTCCTGGGGCACGGCGAACATCCCGTACGGGTAGTTCTCGCGCAGGTCGGCCTTGGTGGTGAAGGGGAAGCGGGCGAGGTCGGCGAGGGAGCGACAGTCGTCCGGGTGGACGCCCGCCTTGTCGAAGGACTCCCGGTAGAACGGCACATGGTCGTACGCGTGCCGCAGCGACGCCCGCAACCGCTCCAACTGAAGCGCCCGCAACGCCGCCCCGTCCAGCCGTTCCCCCGCGTCCAGCAACTCCGCCGCATCCGCCATCGCCACGTCCACCTCACCAACCACACCAATCCGGGCGACCGATCATTCGGTCGAGGTCTCGGGGATCAGTAATCCAGTCCACCGGGGATCAAGCAAGAGGTGAGCCGACACTTTTCCGCCGGCACCGGGGCGGCAGGATGGACTGGTGGACCTACGACCCGAACTCCGCCCGGCCCCGGTGCCGGCAGCACGGCTGCGTGAACTGGTGCGTGAGATCGTGCGGATCGAGGAACTGCTGCACCGCGGCCCACAGGAGGAAGCGGAGGCGGCCATCGCCGCGTTCAACGCGGACACCGGGCACACCTACGGCCCATACTCCTTCCTTTCCTACGCCGGATCGCGGAGCGCGGAGGAGTTCGCGCGGGAAGCGGCCCGCCCGGCGTACCCACGGCTCCCGGACATCACCCGGGAGGAACTCGTCGAGGTCGTCCGCGCGGCTCGGGAGCCCGGACCGGACCAACCCTGGTTCCTGCTGCTCTTCACGACGAACGTGGCTGATCCGGGCGCCTCGGATCTGATCTTCCATCCACCCGCTGGCCTGGAGGACGCCTCCGCCGAGCGGATCGTGGACGTGGCCCAGGCCTACCGTCCCATCGCCCTGTGACGGAAATCCGTTGCGGTGGCCGTGGTCCGTCATGAGGATCGGCGGTATGTCGACCTTCACCGCGCCCGACGGGACCCGGCTCGCCTATCACCTGAAGGGGGAGGGTGCCCCGCTCGTCGTGCTGCCCGGTGGGCCGATGCAGGCCTCCCGCTATCTCGGCGACCTGGGTGGGCTCGCCGCGCATCGTCGGCTCGTGCTGCTCGACTTGCGGGGGACCGGCGACTCCGCCGTGCCGGTGGACCCGGCGACGTACCGGTGCGACCGGCTCGTGGGCGACGTGGAGGCGCTGCGGGTTCATCTGGGGCTGGAGCGCATGGACCTCCTCGCGCACTCGGCCGGTGGCAGTCTCGCCATGCTGTACGCGGCCCGGTACCCGGAGCGGGTGCGGCGGCTGGTGCTGATCACCGCCAATCCGTGGGCGCTCGGGACGGCGGCCACGCCCGAGGACCGGCTGGCCGCGGCCCTCCTGCGGAAGGACGAACCGTGGTTCCCGGCCGCGTTCCCGGCCTTCGAGGCCTGGCTGAGCGGGGCGCCCGACTACGATCCGGCCATCGCACCCTTCTTCTACGGCCGCTGGGACCAGGCCGCCGAGGAGCACCACGCCCGCGGCGACGAGGAGTTCAACGACGCGGCCGCGGACGTCTACGGCTCCGCCGGTGCCTACGACGCGCCCGCCACCCGCGCCACCCTCACCCGCCTGCCCGCCCCGGTCCTCGTCCTCGCCGGCGAACTCGACGGAGCCCCTCGCCCCGAGCTGGCCCGCCACACCGCCGACGTCTTCCCGCACGCCGAGTTCACCGTCCAGCCCGGCGCCGCGCACTATCCGTGGCTCGACGATCCGGAGTGGTTCGTACGACGGGTCAGCGCGTTCCTCGACGGGAGCGGGGCGCCGGCTCTGTCCACGGCAGAGTCCCCGGGGCCCCGATAGCCCCTCTGCTCACGGCAGCGGGGTGGCGTGGAGCGCCGGGTCCCCGATACCCACTCTGCCCACGGCAGAGCAGCCACCTGAAACGCGGGCTCCCGGATACGTTTCCCCGCATGAACACCCTCAAGGCCAACGGCATCACCCTCGCCTACCGCACCTGGGGCCCCGAGGACGCGCCGCCCGTCCTCCTGCTGCACTGCCGCGGCGCCGACGGCGCGGACTGGGCCCCGATCGCCGAACGCCTCGCCGCCGGGCCACGCCGGGTGTACGCCCCCGACCTGCGCGGTCACGGGCGCAGTGACTGGCCGGGCGGTTATGCGTGCGAGGCGATGCGCGATGACGTCCTCGGCTTTCTCGACGCGCTCGGCATCCGGCGGACCGACCTCGTCGGGCACTCCCTCGGCGGCACCGTCGCCTACCTCCTCGCCCAGCACGACCCCGACCTCGTACGGCGTCTCGTCCTGGAGGACGTACCGGCGCCCTTCCCCCTCGACCCGCCCCGCCCACCCGCCGAACGGCCCTACGGCGACCTGCCGTTCGACTGGGACATGGTGCGGGACACCGACCGGCAGCGGAACGCCCCCGAACCTGTGTGGTGGGACCACATGGGGCGGATCACCATGCCCACGCTGGTGATCGGGGGCGGGGCCACCAGCCTGATTCCGCAGGATCAGGTCGCCGCGGTCGCCGCCGCGATCCCCGACGCACGGTTCGTCACCGTCGACGGGGCCGGACATCTCGTGCACGAGAGCCGCCCGGAGGAGTTCCTCGCGGCGGTGTTACCTTTCCTCGCGGAGTGACCCGCTACTTCACTTCGCGTACGCCGTCATGAACCGGTCCCGGAACTTGTCCATGCCCCACACCGGCGCGTTCCCGGCCGGCTTGAGGCCCTCCGTCCAGCCCCAGGAGGAGATCCGGTCCAGCACCTTCGGGTCACGGGCCACGATCGTGATCGGCACGTCCTTGTTGGTGTCGCCACCCGTGACGGTCGGGACGGGCTGGTGGTCGCCGAGGAAGACGAGGACCGTGTTGTCGTCGCCGTAGCGCTCGACCCACTCGGTGAGGCTCTGCAACGAGTACTCGATGGCCTTGCGGTACTCGGTGCGCACCCGCTTCGCGCTCTTCCAGACCTCCTTGGGGTCCGTCCCCTCCTTCTTGATCTGCTCGAACACCGACCCGTCGCCGAGCTGGTCCCAGTCGATCATGTGGGCGATCGGCGACCAGGGGTTGTGGCTGGAGGCCAGGATGATCTCCGCCATGATCGGGTCGCGGTTCTCCTTGCCGTGCTCGAGGCGCTCGAAGGATTCGAGGCTGAACTGGTCAGGGACCGGCGTCCAGCTGAAGTAGGGGCCGTTGTAGCCGAGGTGGGTGGAGTCGTAGATGTGGTCGAGCCCGAAGTACTTGCCCTCGGGCCAGGACTTGCGCACCCCCGGCACGATCCCGACCGTGCGCCAGGCGCCCGTCTTCTGGAAGTAGCTGGTGAGGGTGGCGCGGTCGCCGGTGGTCAGGCTGCGGTACCGCTGCTGGTTCTTCACCCATAGACCGGACAGAAACGTGGAGTGCGCGAGCCAGCTCCCCGCGCCGGTGACGGGCGAGCTGAGCCAGCCGCTGCGGGACTGGAAACCGGCCGCCTTCAGCCTGTTGTCGCCGTCCTGAAGCGCGGCGTTGATCTGCGGGGCCATCGCCGGATCGTCGATCGCGACCCGGCCGTAGCTCTCGATGAACGTGAACAGCACGTCCTTGCCGCGCAGCCCGGTCAGCAACTGGTCCGGCGGGGTGTTCGCGAAGGCGTCGACCTTGGCCTGCTTCTCGAAGACCTTGGCGTCGACCAGCCCGTCGTGCACCTGCTGGACCCGGTTGGCGACGAACTGGATGTTGCCCTTGGTGGCGAACGTGAGCCCGCTGAACTGCACGCCCATGGTGAAGCAGACGATCCATACGGTGCCCAGGACGAGCGTCGTACGGGCGGCCACCGCGCGGTGCCGGGCCATGAGGTTCGCCAGCCGCACCACGGAGAGCGTGCACAGCGAGAGCACGGACACGAACAGCACGATCACCGCGGTGATCGCGAGCAGTTCCCCAGAACGGCCGTACGACTCCCGGACGAAGTCCGCCGCGTCGTCCAGCAGGATCCAGTCGAAGACCAGGTCGAAGGGGCGGGCCAGGGTCTGCCGGAAGCCCATGTCGAGGAACTTGACGACCGTGAACAGGCCGAGGAACACGCCCGAGACGACGGCGGTGATCCGGCGCGCCCTCGGGGGCAGTGCGAGGAGCAGGCCCGCCAGGAGGATCGCCTCGACCGGGAGGCGCAGGAAGGACTCGAACCTGATCCAGTCGAGGCGGTTGGGCACGAGCAGCGCGCCGAGCACCAGCGCCGCGGCCAGCACGGTCGTCCCGATGGTCACGCCGCGTGCGGTACGGGGGTAGCGGTGGCGCCAGCGGAACCAGCCGGGTTTCCCGGCGGGCGCCGCATCCTCCGGCTCTTCCGTCGCTTCCGCCTCAGCCGGTTCCTCGCTCCCGGTGGCGTCCGACATCTCGGTGCTGTCCGACGACTGACGAGAGCGAGGTGTGAAGAGCGACACCCGGCGGTCCTTCCGTACGGTCTTGCGATGGCATGACGAGCAAAGCCCTGAGCATGACGAACAAAGCCCTCAGAGCGAGCCTGCCACCACCAGTACGTCCGTGCGTCACCGACGGTTCAATCGAGGCGAGCGGAATTCATCCGTCCGCCCGTACCGCCACCTCCCGCGCCCACCGGTAGTCCGCCTTGCCGCTCGGGGAGCGCCGGATGGACTCCGCGATCACCAGTTGCCGGGGGATCTTGTACCCGGCGAGGTGGGACCGGCAGTGCGTCTGGATGTCGTCGAGCGACGGCTGGGCCGCGCCGTCCCGCAGCTGTACGACGGCTGCCACATGGTGGCCCCACTTCGCGTCCGGCACCCCGGCCACCAGGGCGTCGTACACGTCCGGATGGGACTTGAGCGCCTGCTCGACCTCCTCGGGGTACACCTTCTCGCCCCCGGTGTTGATGCACTGCGACCCCCGCCCGAGGACCACCACAACTCCGTCCTCGTCGACGGTGGCCATGTCGCCGAGCAGCACCCAGCGCTCACCGTCCTTCTCGAAGAAGGTCTCGGCCGTCTTCCGCGGGTCGTTGTAGTAGCCGAGGGGGACGTGGCCGCACTGTGCGACCCGGCCGACCTCGCCCGGCGCGATGGGCTCGTGGGTGGCCGGATCGACCACCTGGGTACGGGAGTTGACCCGGACCCGGAAGCCTCGCTCGGGGCCGGAGTCGTCCGTCGCGGTGCCGTTGAAGCCGGACTCCGAGGAGCCGAAGTTGTTGAGCAACATGACGTTCGGGACGAGGGCCTGGAACTGCCGGCGCACGGTGTCCGACATGATCGCCCCTGAAGACGACACGCTGAACATCGACGACATGTCCGTGCCCTTCATGGGCCCTTCGAGCGCGTCGATCAACGGGCGCAGCATCGCGTCGCCGACCAGGGACATGCTGGTGACGCGTTCCTTCTCGACGGTCCGCAGCACCTCCTCGGGCACGAACTTGCGGTGGATCACGATGCGTTGGCCGAAGTTGAAGCCGATGAAGGCGGTCAGCGTGGAGGTGCCGTGCATCAGCGGGGGAGTGGGGAAGAAGGTGATCCCCGAGCCGCCCGCGGCGACCCGCTCGGCGAGTTCCTCGGGCTTCTTCACCGGCTCACCGGTCGGCGCGCCACCGCCCATCCCCGAGAAGAACAGGTCCTCCTGACGCCACATCACACCCTTGGGCATCCCGGTGGTGCCGCCGGTGTAGATGATGAACTGGTCGTCGGGCGAGCGCCGCGGGAATCCCCGCTCGGGCGAGCCTGCGGCCTCGGCGTCCGCGAACGCCACGGCGTCCGGCCCCGACTCCCCGTCCCCGACCCGCACCAGATGCCGCAGCTTCTCCGTCAGCGGCAGCGCCGCCGCCACCCGGTCGCCGAACTCCGCGTCGAAGAACAGCCCCACCAGGTCGGCGTCCCGGTACAGGTACACCAACTCGTCCTCGACGTACCGGTAGTTGACGTTCACCGGCACGATCCGCGCCTTGAGGCAGCCGATCGCGGCCTGAAGGTACTCGATGCCGTTGTAGAGGTGCAGCCCGACGTGCTCACCGGGCCGGATTCCCTGGTCGATCAGATGGTGGGCGATGCGATTGGCGGCCGCGTCGAGCTCCGCGTACGTCAACCGGCGCTCCGCACCCGTTCCGGGGATGTCGATGTACACCAGCGCCTCGCGGTCAGGGACCACGTCGACGACCGACTCGAACAGGTCGGCAAGGTTGTACTCCACAGCTCCTCCTGACCCCGCCCATCACCGGCTGCCGGTCATCAGAGCAAAGGGCGGCACAACTGTGAAGGGTCCGCGCACAACAAATCTGACTGTCTGTCAGAAAACTCTTGAAGAGGTCGGTCCACTCCTGCAACCTGTTCTCGTTCTGCCGGTCTGTCGGCAGAGAGATGCTCGGCAGAGAGATGCTCGGCGGAGAGATGCTCGGAGGGGAGACGGTCAATGGGTGGGACGGAACACCTCACCGTGCGGCGCGAGGGCGCCACACTGGTGCTCACGCTCAACCGGCCGGAGGCCAAGAACGCGCTCTCGCTGGCGATGCTCGTCGGCCTGTACGACGGCTGGCTGGAAGCCGACGCGGACGACACGGTCCGCTCGATCGTGTTCACCGGCGCGGGCGGCTCCTTCTGCGCCGGCATGGACCTCAAGGCCCTGGCCGGCAAGGGCATGGAGGGCGAGCAGTACCGCGACCGCCTCAAGGCCGACCCCGACCTGCACTGGAAGGCGATGCTCCGCCACCACCGCCCCCGCAAACCGGTCATCGCCGCCGTCGAGGGGTACTGCGTCGCGGGCGGCACCGAGATGCTCCAGGGCACCGACATCCGTGTCGCCGGCGAATCCGCGACCTTCGGCCTGTTCGAGGTCAAACGCGGCCTGTTCCCGATCGGCGGCTCCACCGTCCGCCTCCAGCGCCAGATCCCGCGCACCCACGCCCTGGAGATGCTGCTCACCGGCCGCCCGTACAGCGCCCGCGAGGCGGCGGACATCGGTCTGATCGGGCACGTGGTTCCCGACGGCACGGCCCTGACCAAGGCCCTGGAGATCGCCGAACAGGTCAACGCCTGCGCCCCGTTGGCGGTGGAGGCCGTCAAGGCGTCCGTCTACGAGACCGCCGAACTGACCGAGACCGACGGCCTCGCCGCCGAACTCAAGCGCGGCTGGCCGGTGTTCGACACCGCCGACGCCAAGGAAGGCGCCCGTGCCTTCGCGGAGAAGCGCCCGCCCGTCTACAAGCGCCACTGAAGGAGGCCGGCGATGCCGGAAGTCCTGAAAGCCCCGCTGGTCGTCGAGTTCCCCTTCACCCGCTCCCTCGGCCCGGTCCAGAGCGCCTTCCTGACCGGCCTGCGCGAACGCGTAGTCCTCGGCGTGCGCACCCGCGACGGCCGCACCCTGGTCCCACCCGTCGAGTACGACCCCGTCACCGCCGAGGAGATCCGCGACCTCGTCGAGGTCGCCCCCACCGGCACGGTCACCACCTGGGCCTGGAACCACGAACCCCGCCGCGGTCAGCCCCTGTCGTCGCCCTTCGCCTGGGTGCTCGTCCGCCTCGACGGCGCCGACACCGCCCTCCTCCACGTCCTCGACGCCCCCGGCCCCGACGCCGTCCGCACCGGCATGCGCGTCCGCGTCCGCTGGGCCGAGGACCGCGTCGGCGCGATCACCGACATCGCCTGCTTCGAGCCGTACGACGGCGATCCCGCCCAACCCACCGGCCACAGTGGCGAGTTCGAGGCCCCCGTCACCGGCATCGTCGCCCCCGCCCGCCTCGACTACACCTACTCGCCCGGCCGCGCCCAGACCGCTTACATCAACGCCCTCGCCGACCGCCGCGCCGTGGGCGAACGCTGCCCGTCCTGCCGCAAGGTCTATGTCCCCCCGAGGGGCGCGTGCCCCACCTGCGGCGTCGCCACCTCGGAACAGGTCGAGGTGGGCCCGGCGGGCACGGTCACCACCTTCTGCATCGTCAACATCAAGGCGAAGAACCTCGACATCGAAGTCCCCTACGTCTACGCCCACATCGCCCTCGACGGCGCCGACCTCGCCCTCCATGGACGCATCGGCGGCATCCCGTACGACCAGGTGCGGATGGGCCTCAGGGTCGAACCGGTGTGGACCGAGGGGGGCCGTTACCCCGACCACTACCGGCCCACCGGCGAACCTGACGCGGACTACGAGATCTACAAGGAGCTGCTGTGACAGCCGTGACCAGGGACATCGCCGTCGTCGCCTTCGCCCAGTCCGACGTCCTGCGCTCCACCGCGGAACAGTCCGAGGTGGAGATGCTCATGCCGGTCCTGCACGACGTCCTCGACCGGACCGGCCTCAAGACCGGCGACATCGGCTTCACCTGCTCCGGCTCCTGCGACTACCTCGCCGGACGCGCCTTCTCCTTCACCCTCGCCCTCGACGGCGTGGGCGCCTGGCCGCCGATCTCCGAGTCGCACGTGGAGATGGACGGCGCGTGGGCGCTGTACGAGGCGTGGACCAAACTCCTGTCGGGGGACGCGGACACCGCGCTCGTGTACTCGTACGGCAAGTCCTCGCCCGGCTCCGTCCGCGACGTACTGACCCGGCAACTCGACCCGTACTACGTGGCGCCCCTCTGGCCCGACTCCGTCGCCCTCGCAGCCCTCCAGGCGCAGGCACTCATCGACGCGGGCGACACCGACGAGCCCGCGCTGGCGGGGATCGGCGCCCGCAGCCGCGCCACCGACAACACCCGTGCCCAGCTGCGGGGTTCGGTGCCGCAAGGGGACTATGTCGTACGACCCCTGCGCACCGGTGACTGCCCGCCCGTCGGCGACGGCGCCGCCGCCGTGATCCTCGCGGCCGGGGAGCGAGCCCGCGAACTCTGCTCACGCCCCGCCTGGATCCGCGGCATCGACCACCGCATCGAGGCCCACGGCCTGGGCGTGCGCGATCTGACCGACTCGCCCTCCACCCGCCTGGCCGCCGAGAAGGCGGGCGCCTTCGAACGGCCCCTGGACACCGCGGAGTTGCACGCGCCGTTCAGCTCGCAGGAGGTCGTGCTGTGCAAGGCGCTGGGGCTGGACGGGAACGTGCGGGTCAATCCGTCCGGTGGCGCCCTCGCCGCCAACCCGATGATGGCCGCGGGACTGATCCGCATCGGTGAGGCGGCTTCCCGCATCCACCGAGGTGAGTCTGACCGGGCTCTCGCCCACGCCACCTCGGGCCCCTGTCTGCAACAGAACCTGGTCGCCGTACTCGAAGGGGATCCGCGATGAGCAAGGAGCCCGTGGCCGTCGTAGGCATCGGCCAGACCAAGCACGTCGCTGCCCGCCGGGACGTGTCGATCGCCGGGCTCGTCCGGGAGGCGGCGCAACGCGCCCTCGACGACGCCGAGTTGACGTGGGCCGACATCGACGCCGTCGTCATCGGCAAGGCACCCGACTTCTTCGAGGGCGTCATGATGCCGGAGCTGTACCTCGCCGACGCGCTCGGCGCGGTCGGCAAGCCGATGCTGCGGGTGCACACGGCGGGCTCGGTCGGCGGGTCCACGGCACTGGTCGCGGCGAACCTGGTGGCGGCCCGCGTCCACGGCACCGTGCTCACCCTCGCGTTCGAGAAACAGTCCGAGTCCAACGCCATGTGGGGGCTGTCCCTGCCCATCCCCTTCCAGCAGCCCCTGCTGGCCGGGGCGGGCGGCTTCTTCGCGCCGCACGTGCGCGCCTACATGCGCCGCACCGGCGCACCCGACACGGTCGGCTCCCTGGTCGCGTACAAGGACCGGCGCAACGCCCTGAAGAACCCCTACGCACACCTCCACGAGCACGACATCACCCTGGAGAAGGTCCAGGCCTCGCCCATGCTCTGGGACCCCATCCGCTACTCCGAGACCTGCCCGTCCTCCGACGGCGCCTGCGCCATGGTGCTCACCGGCCGTGCCGGGGCCGCCCGCGCGCCCCGCCCGGCCGCCTGGATGCTCGGCGGCGCCATGCGCAGCGAACCCACCCTCTTCGCCGGCAAGGACGCGGTGTCGCCACAGGCCGGGAAGGACTGCGCGGCGGACGTGTACCGGCAGGCCGGGATCGCCGACCCGCGCCGGGACATCGACGCGGTCGAGATGTACGTGCCGTTCTCCTGGTACGAGCCGATGTGGCTGGAGAACCTGGGATTCGCCGACGAGGGCGAGGGCTGGAAGCTCACCGAGTCGGGCGTGACGGAACTCGACGGCGACCTTCCCGTCAACATGTCGGGCGGCGTGCTGTCCACCAACCCCATCGGCGCCTCCGGCATGATCCGCTTCGCGGAGGCGGCCCTCCAGGTGCGCGGGCAGGCCGGGGAGCACCAGGTGGACGGGGCGCGGAAGGTGCTCGGGCACGCCTACGGCGGCGGCTCGCAGTTCTTCTCGATGTGGCTCGTGGGGTCCGAACCCCCTGATGCGTGAAACGCCACCCGGAAGGTCGTTGAAAGGTCCCCCTCACGTGGCCTGTCGGCGGTCGGAGTCGATCGCTAGGCTGGCCCGCGGACGACGCAATCGGGAGGAGCACGGACGTGGCCGAGACCACCATCCAGCAGCAGCCGCTCATGGGCTGGGACAAGCCCGAGCTGGACCTCAGCACCGCCGAATGGCAGTCCAGCAGCCGTGGCCTGGGGGATGTCCAGATCGCCTTTGTCGAGGGATTCATCGCGATGCGCAACAGCGGCCGCCCGGAGAGCCCTTCCCTGATCTTCACACCCGCCGAGTGGGGTGCCTTCGTGTCGGGCGCGAGGGAAGGGGAGTTCGACCTCACGTGAGATGAGGTACGGCGAGGTGGCGCGGCTCGAAGCGCGCCGCTGATCCGGGGGTGTTCCACCCGTTTTTCCGGACACGCGACCGTGAGCACACCCCCGGGGTGACCGCCTGAGCGAGGCTGGCCCCGGGGGACGGTCGTATCCCGGAGGTGAGGAACCCATGAGCACCCTGCCGGTCATCGCTGCGGTCGACGGTTCGGACGACAGCCTGCGCGCCCTGGACTGGGCCGTGGACGCCGCCCGCAGACGCCGGGCGCCGCTGCGGGTGGTTCATGTGCGGCAGTACGCCGCCTGGGCCCAGCCCGACGTGCTGGTCGCCGGGCCGCCCGCGCCGGACGACGACCCGGTCCTCGACGACGTGCGCGAACGCCTCGCGGACATCGCCGACCGGCCCGTCGTGGAGTACCTCGCGCAGGAGGGCGCGCCGAGTGCCGTGGTGCCCGAACTCGGCTCCTCGGCCCAGCTGTTGGTGCTCGGCTCCCGGGGACGCGGCGGTTTCGCCAGTCTGCTGCTCGGCTCCAACGGCATGGCCGCGGCCCGCGACGCGGAGTGCCCGGTGGTCGTGGTGCCCCGCCCGGACCGCGAGGTGCACGACGATGAGGGCATGGCCGTCGAGCCGGGACCCCGCGTGGTCGTCGGCCTCCAGGTCGACGCCCCCGACGAGGCGACGCTCGCCTTCGCCCACACCGAGGCCGGCCTGCGCGGCGCCCGCCTCCAAGTGGTCGCCGCCTACCAGTGGCCACTCCAGGCCTGGGCCGTCCCCGGCGAACTCGTCCCGCCGATCGTCGACCAGGACGCCGTCGAGAACGAGACCCGTACGCTCGCCGAGGGCTTCCTCGCTCCGCACCGCAAGCGCCACCCGGACGTGCCGGTCGACATCCACGCCGCGCCGGGCGACGCAGCCGGGCATCTCGTCGCCGCCTCGAAGGACGCCGAGCTGGTCGTCGTCGGCCGCCACCGGCGCAGGCTGCTGGCACCGGCCCGCATGATGGGGTCGGTGACGCAGGCGGTGCTGCTGCACGCGGCGAGCCCGGTGGCGGTGGTGCCGCCCGAGGCCGCTAATGGGTAAACCCGCCCCTTATCATTAGATCCATGCCGGACTCGCTCAGCAGGGACGCCCGCCTCGCCCTGGACCTCGCCCTCACCATCCGCCACGACGGCCATGGCGGCGTCGCCGACGACCTGACCGACCCGGCAGGCCTCACGACCTGGGTCCAGGCCCACCCCGACACCGTGGCGCCGGGCTTCACCGCCGGGGACGCGGAGGTGGCCGCCGTACGCGAACTGCGCGCGGCGGTGCGAGCCTTGTTCGCCCGCGCGGTACGCCCGGGAGCCCCGAGCCCCGCCGACGCGGCCCGGCTGATGCCGGTGCCGGACGCCGTCGATCTACTCAACACGGCGGCCGCCCGCACGCCCACGGTCCCGGTGCTGCACTGGCCCGAGGACGCCGAACCCGTCGTGGAGCACCGGGTGTCGGACGGTGAGGACGACCTCACGGCCGTGCTCGCGCGCGCAGCGATCTCCTTCCTCGCCGGTCCCGACCGAAACCGCCTGCGCGCCTGCCACGCGCCGCGCTGTGTGCGGTACTTCCTCAAGGACCATCCACGGCAGGAGTGGTGCAAGCCGGCCTGCGGAAACCGGGCGCGGGTGGCCCGGCATCACGAGCGGCACCGGAAACCCGCCGACAGCCTCGGGCAGTAACGGCCGAACCGGGTCGCGCGACCCCCGTGAGGCGTACGCTGAGGTGCCTGTAGGTCACGGTGTGCGCCCGCTCCCCGCGCGGACGTACCACCGCGGCAGGGGGTGTGCCATGGGTCGGCGCAGCATGCGGATCAACCGAACGCTCTTCGAGCGCGAGAGCGAACTCGCCGCAGTGGACGAGGCGTTGGGAGAACTCACCGGCTTGCGCCCGGACGGCGCCGAACCGGCCGGGCAGCCCCGCGGCGCCCTCCTCGCCTTCGCCGGACCCGCCGGACTCGGCAAGACGACCCTGATGGCCGAGGTCCGCCGCCGCGCCGCCGCCCGCGGCTGCACCGTCCTCTCCGCCCGCGGCGGCGACCAGGAACAGCGCGTCGCCTTCCACGTCGCCCGGCAACTGCTGCAACCCCAGTTCGCCGGCGCGGCGGAGGCCGATCTCCGCGCCCAGCTGGGCAGTTGGTACGACATCGTCGGCCCCGCCCTCGGCCTGTGCGCCCCGACCGACGGCGCCCCGCCCGACCCGCAGGGCCTGCGCGACGGCCTCGACTGGGTGCTCACCCATCTCGCCGTGCAGCGCGCCCCGATGGTCCTCGCCCTCGACGACGCGCACTGGGCGGACCCGGAATCCCTGGGCTGGCTCGCCGCGTTCGCGCCCCGCGCCGAGGAACTGCCGCTGCTGGTCGTCGTGGCGTACCGGCCCGACGAACTCCCCGATCACGCCGAGTCGTTCAGGGGACTGCCGGGGCGTGCGGGCGGTCGCCCCATCGACCTCGAACCGCTCAGCGCCGTCGCCGTGGCCGGTCTCGTCCGGGAGGCCCTCGGCACGCACGCCGACGACGCGTTCTGCCGCGAGTGCTGGGCCGTCACCGCGGGCAACCCCTTCGAGACCGTCGAGCTCACCGCCAAGGTCCACGACCGCGGCCTCAACCCCACCGAGGCCGGCGCCCATCTCCTGCGCGACCTCGCCGCCGCCGTCAAGGGCAGCGGTCTGATCGCCCGCCTCGAACGCCTCGGCACCTCCACCGTCCGCTTCGCCTGGGCCTGCGCCGTCCTCGGCACCGAGATCCACCCCATGCTCGCCGCCGCCGTCGCGGGCCTCGGCCACGAAGAAGCCGCGGACGCCGCCGACGCCCTGCGCGGCGCCCGTATCCTCACCGGCGCCGAGACCCTGGAGTTCGTCCACCCCCTCATCGCCACCGCCGTCTACCGGGCCATCCCCTCCGGCGTCCGCGTCGCCCTGCACGGCCAGGCCGCCTGGTGCCTGATCAACGACGGACAGGGCCCCTCCGCCGCCGCCCGCCACCTCCTGGAGACCCACCCCGACGGCGACACCTGGGTCGTCCAGCAGTTGCGCGCCGCCGCCGCCGAGACCCTCCGCTCCGGCGCCCCCGACGCCGCCCGCAGCTACCTCGCCCGCGCCCTGCGCGAACCCCCGCCCTTCGAGGACCGGGCCGCCGTCCTCCACGAACTCGGCAGCGCCTCCCTGCTCACCGAACCCGCCACCACCGTCAACCATCTGCGCGCCGCCCTCGAAGAACCCATAGCCGACCGGGAGTTGCGCCACCGCATCGTCTACCGCCTCTCCCAGGTCCTCGCCCACAGCGACCGCCTCGCCGAGGCCTCCGACACCCTCGCCCGCGAGATCCGCGTCACCGACGACGCCCGCGTCAAGCTGCGCATGGTCTCCGAGCAGTTCATGTGGGACGCCTTCCGGGCCGACGAACCCGACCACCCCTCCCGCTCCCGCCGCCTCACCAAACTCGCCGACCGCCTCAAGGGCCGCGACCTCACCGAGCGGTACATCATCGGTCTGCGCACCTGGGACGCCGTCCTGCGCGGCGAACCCGCCCACGTCGCCCTCCACCACGCCGAACGCGCCCTCGCCGGCGGCCTCGGCTGGGCCGAACCCGACCGCGGCTTCGAGGTACCGGTCCTGGTCGCGCTCGCCTTCATGTACGCCGACCGCCCCGGCCGCACCGAGGAACTCTTCGCCGCCGGCATCGCCGACTTCGAACGCCAGGGCTGGCGCGGCGCCCACCTCTCCTTCGGCTACACGCTCCTCGCCTACGTCCGCTACCGCCGAGGGCGCCTCGCCGAGGCCGAGGACTTCGTCCGCGCGGGACTGCGGCTGGCCGAACGCGTCGGCCCCGGCACCCCCGCCCACTGGTACGCCGTCGGCATCCTCATCGAGGTCCTCCTCGCCCGCGGCCGCGTCACGGAGGCCGCGCAGACCGCCGAGGACTACGCCTTCAGCGAGCCCTTCCCGGCCGCCGTCGTCTTCCCCGACGCCCAGACCGTGTACGGCGAACTGCTCCTCGCCCGCGGCCTCACCAAGGACGCGGTGAACCAGCTGGCCTCCGCGGGCCGCCGCCTCGACCCACGCGGCATCCGCAACCCCGCCTGGTGCCCCTGGCAGCTCCACCTGGCCCGAGCGGAGAGCCACGACACCCCCGAACGCGCGGTCACCACCGCCCTCGAGGCCCTCTCCCGAGCCCGCCAGTTCGGCACCCCCTCGGCCATCGGCCAGGCGCTGCGCACGGCAGCCGAGGTCTCGTCGGGTTCAGCGCGGGTGAAGTACCTGGAGGAGGCCGTCGCCCACCTGGAATGCTCCCCGGCCGGGTACGAGCTGGCGTGTGCGCTGGTGGCCCTGGGCACCGAGCTGCGGCGGACGGGGCGGGCGGCGGAGGCTGCCGAGTACCTGTACCGGGGGTTGGACGCGGCAGTGCAGTGCGGCGCCGACGGGCTGGTGGAGGAGGCCCGCGACGAGCTGGCCGCGGCGGGCCTGCGCCCACGCCGGCTGCACAGCACGGAGACGGACACGCTCACGTCCCGGGAGCGCATGGCAGCCAACCTGACGGTGGAAGGCTTGAGCAGGTCGGAGATCGCGAAGAAATTGCACACAGATGAGCAGACCGTGGTACGCCTGCTGTCAGCGGTCTACCGGAAGATGGGCACGGACAGCAGTGGACTGAGGGAGGCGCTGGAAGGGACCTGAGGGCAACGCCCTCAAGGGGCGCGGGGAACTGCGCGACCAGCCCCCACCCACCCGCAGTCGCACGACAACGGCTACCCCCCATTACCATTGGCGCATGTCGTTCCTCCGCCGCCGCAGCGCGACTCCCGCCGGCCCAGACTTCGACGTACTGGCCATGGACCCGGGTGACTGGCCCGGAAACCTCGGCGCCGGCCTGCTGCCCGCCCCTGACGGCACCTGCCAGGGCGTCTTCCTGCGCTACGACCTCTTCGGCGGCCGCGGCCCCGCGATGATCATCGGCAACCTCCCCGAGGGCTCCCCGGCCCGTGACCTAGCCGAGGGCGAGATCCCCTTTGAGGTCGCCCAGCTGCTGATCGCGCTGGAGAACGACGAGGAGGTGACCGTCACCGAGACCGAGGACATGCCCGTGATGCAGGGCGACAACCTCATGATCGTGCGCCGCCTCAAGCTCTCCGAGAGCCGGATCTCCTGCGTGCAGTTCGACCGCAGTGACAACGTCCTGGTGACCATCGCCGCCTGGGACCGCCCCATCACCGACGACCTGTACGCCCTGCTGAAACCGCTCCCGGCGGAGCTGTTCCAGCAGGGCTGAACCGGCCGTCCCCTAGCGGGACGGCCGCACGTCGACGTCGGCGGCCCGTACGAACGCCACGCGGTGGCCGTACTGGATCTCGTAGTAGAGGTCCTTGCCGACCACGACCTTGTGGGAGTCCGTGGTGAAGGTGACGGCGTAGTAGTACTCGCCGGGCACCTTGTCGCCGACCACGTACTTCTGGTTCTCCAGCACCTTGTACGGCAACGGCGACACCGCCTGCGCGGGCACCCCCGCCGGGTACGCGGAGGCCTCGGGGTAGGCGCGCCCGTACACCGGGATGTCCTTCAGACTGGCCTTGGGCGTGATGACCTGGCCGGACGCGGGCACCGCGGTCGGGCCCTTCGCCGGGTTCCTGAACCAGGCCTTCTGGCCCAGGTACCAGATCGCCGTCCAGTCCCCGTCGCGGTCGGCGACCGCGTACTGCTGGCCGGTGGAGACCCGCGAGGAGATGTCGTTCACCCCGGTCGTCGGTGCGGTGCCCCGGCCGATGTCCTTGATGAGCGGGTAGCTCTCGCCGGGGCCGGAGTACAGGCGCACCTCGCTCGACCCGTGCGCCGCGCACGGCACGTCCTTGGTGACGCAGCCGGTGTACTCGGGCTGGTTCGTCGCGTAGTCGGGACGGATCGTCACCACCCCGGAGTCCTTCTTCGCGGTGGCCTTGAAGGGCCGGCCGAGCAGTGCGAAGTAGTGCCGCCAGTCCCAGTACGGGCCGGGGTCGGTGTGCATACCGGGGACCGTCGACGTGGTCGGGCCCGGCACGTTGTCGTGGCCGAGGATGTGCTGCCGGTCCAGCGGGATGCCGTACTTCTTCGCCAGGTACTTCACCAGCCGCGCCGACGAGCGGTACATCGCCTCCGTGTACCAGGCGTCCGGGTTCGCCAGGAAGCCCTCGTGCTCCAGACCGATCGACTTGGCGTTGACGTACCAGTTGCCCGCGTGCCAGGCCACGTCCTTGGCCTTCACATGCTGGGCGATGTGGCCGTCGGTGGAGCGCAGGGTGTAGTTCCACGACACGTAGGTGGGGTCCTGGACCAGGTTGAGGACGCCGTCCCAGGCGCCCTCCGTGTCATGGACGACGATGTACTTGATGCTCTGCGCGGCCGGGCGGTCGCCCAGGTCGTGGTTGCCGTAGTCGTTGTCGCCGAACTCCTCGTACGGCGCCGGGATCCACTCGCAGGACGCCGACTTCGGGCACTCGGTGTCACCGGTGTCGAGCGTGCGCAGACCCGTCTCCGCGAGCTGCGCGGTGGCGGGGGAGAGGCCGGGCTGAGGCGCGAGGGCGACCTGCTGGCCGGCGTCCGTGGTGCGCTCCTCGCCGGTGCGGATCACGTCGTACACGTCGTTGGCGTACGCCGCCGCCGTCGCGGTGTCGTCCGCGCCGGAGAAGCGGGCCACCGCCGCGTACCAGTCCGCCGGGTCGTCGCTGAGCGGCTCGCCCAGGTCCTTCTGGGCGTCGGCCAGCAGCGCGGCGCCACCGGCGACGTTCGCCGCCGGGTCGGTGCGCAGCTCCTCCGCGCTCAGGCCGGTCAGTTCCGCCGCCTTCGGCAGCGTCTTCAGCCGGGCCGGGAGCTCGGTGGGCGTCGGCACCTCGGCGGTGGGGAGGAGAGGCGTGCGGGCGCTGTCGCCGCGCGCGTCCTCCGTGCCCTCGCCGTGATGCGTGGCGGCACCGGCCAGCGCGGTGCGCGCGTCGGTGAGATGCATCGGGCCGTAACCGCCGGTCACGCTCGGCGCCCCGGCGTGCGCGTCCCAACGGGACTGGAGGTAGGAGACACCGAGCAGGACGCTCTGCGGCACGTGATACTCGGCAGCCGCCGAGGCGAAGGCCAACTGGAGGCCGTTCGCCGACGTCTGCGCGCCGGACGGGGCCGCGCCGAGGAGGGGGAGCAGCAGGGCCGCCGTCGCGATGACGGTACGCGTACGTCTGTGCCCGGAGGCACTGTGGGCAGGGACTCGCAAAGCAGCCTCCTGGGACGGTCGGGCGCGATGAGCCGTGCGGGGCCGGGCGTGCGTCAGTGGTACCGGCTTGCCGACGATCCGTCAATCATGCCCAGGGAAGGGCGAATTCCCTTGTCAACCAGGGGGTGCGGGAGTTTCGTGGCGGCGGCCCGCGTGCCTGCGGGGCGTCAGTGGCGTACACCAATGGCCTGCTCACCGGTGGTCGGTGAGCGGACATACGAAGGTCCGCGGTGCGCCGCTGTCCCTGGCGCACCGCGGACCCTCGTCCCCGTCAGCGAGTGCCGACCGCCGCGCGTACGGCCCGCCGGGCCAGCTGGCAGTCGTCGTGCAGCCGCCTCAGCAGCAGCCGCTGTTCCTCGCCGGACGGCGCAGCACCCGGGTGGGCCACTCCCGGTGCCGCCGGGGTCGTGTCGTGCATCGAACGCTGCACGGCCGTCTCGTACGTACGGATCTCACGGGTCAGTACGAGCATCAGGTTCACCAGGAACGCGTCACGCGAGGCCGGGCCCGCCGACTGCGCGATCTGGCTGATCTGACGCCGGGCCACCGGCGCGTCCCCGAGCACCGACCACAGCGTCGCCAGGTCGTACCCCGGCAGGTACCAGCCCGCGTGCTCCCAGTCCACCAGCACTGGACCGGCCGGTGAGAGCAGGATGTTCGAGAGCAGTGCGTCGCCGTGGCAGAACTGGCCCATGCCCTGCCGGCCCGCCGAGAGCGCGATGCCGTGCAGCAGCTTCTGCAGGTCGCCCATGTCCCGGTCGGTCAGCAGGCCCAGCTCGTGGTAGCGGTTGATCCGGGCCGCGTAGTCCAGCGGGGCGTCGAAGGTGCCCGCCGGGGGCCGCCAGGCGTTGAGCCGGCAGATCGCGCCGAGTGCCGCCCTGATGTCCGCCCGCGGCGGCGCCTCCGCCGGATGCCGGTGCAGCGCCGCCACCCGGCCGGGCATCCGCTCGATCACGAGAGTGCAGTTGTCCGGGTCCGCCGCGATCAGCCGGGGCACCCGCACGGGCGGGCGCTGCCGGACGAACGAGCGGTATGCCGCTATCTCGTGGCGGATCCGCTCGGCCCACACCGGGGAGTGGTCCAGTAAACACTTCGCGACGGCCGTGCTGCGCCCGGTCGTCCCCACCAGGAGGACGGAGCGTCCGCTGCGGCGCAGCACCTGGACCGGAGCGAACTCCGGGCAGATCCGGTGCACCGACGCGATCGCCGTACGCAACTGCGCGCCCTGAGGGCCGGACAAGTCGAGTCTCCCGCTGAGCGGTTGGGTACCGATCCCCGGAACACGCCGCGTCCTGCCGGCACCGAGAACGGGGGCCGCCGGGCGGGCGGGATCGAGGTAGGGGCCGCTGCCCGCCGGGCGGGGGTGCAGCGACCGGGGCGGGGCGGACACGGAGGACGATGCTGCGTACATGGGCGAAACAGATCCCTTCGTGTGCCAGCAGTACAGGTGTGTCTGCGCAACAGGTCGTGTCTGCACGGACAGGTGTGCCTGCGCAATCGCATGCGTTGCGCTGTCGCGCTACCCGGCCCGGTCGCCCGGGTGCACCCTGGGGAATGCACCCGTCATATGGCAGCGACCGGGTCGGGGTGGCGCGTTCCTACCTGACACCCGATGCCCAGTGGCACACCATCTGGCGCACCCTGGCGAACCCTGGCGAATAGTCGCCCGGCACCTCCCACCGGGCTACTGTCAACTCAGCCGAGAACCTGGGGGCTTGACGTGAGCGGACAACCCAACACCCGACTCTCGGACCTGTTCGGCCTGGCCGGCTGGTCCAAGGGTGAACTCGCGAGGCTGGTCAACCGGCAGGCGGCGGCCATGGGCCACCCCCAGCTGTCGACCGACACCTCGCGGGTGCGGCGGTGGATCGACATGGGAGAGATCCCGCGCGATCCGGTGCCCCGGGTGCTGGCTGCCCTGTTCACCGAGCGTCTCGGCCGTGTCGTGACCATCGAGGACCTCGGTCTGGTCCGGCACGGGCGTGCGGGGAAACGGCAGGACGGCGGGAATGCGGAACATCCCGACGGTGTGCCGTGGGCGCCCGAGCGGACTGCTGCGGTCCTCACCGAATTCACGGGAATGGACCTCATGCTCAACCGACGCGGCTTGGTGGGCGCGGGTGCCGCGCTCGCCGCGGGATCCGCACTCAGCAGCGCCATGCACGACTGGCTCCACACCGATCCGGCCCTCACGGCCGACGCCCCCCAGTTCGACGATCCTCTGCACGCCGACCCCGCTGGGTTCGACCGCTACGAGGCCGCCCCCATCGGGTCGCAGGAGATCGAGGAACTGGAGCGCTCGGTCGAGGTGTTCCGGGCGTGGGACGCGGCCCGCGGCGGCGGGCTGCAGCGCAAGGCAGTCGTAGGCCAACTCAACGAGGTGGGCGGCATGCTCGCCTACCGACACCCCGACCATCTCCAGCGGCGCCTGTGGGGCGTCGCCGCCAACCTCGCCGTCCTCGCGGGCTGGATGTCGCACGACGTCGGCCTGGAGCCCACGGCCCAGAAGTACTTCGTCATCGCCGCCCATGCGGCCCGTGAGGGCGGTGACCGGCCGCGCGCCGGGGAGGCGCTCTCCCGAGCGGCTCGCCAGATGGTGCACCTCGGCCGGCCCGACGACGCGCTCGACCTGATGAAGCTCGCCCAGTCCGGCTCCGGTGACGAGGTGCTGCCGCGGACCATGGCGATGCTCTACACCGTGGAGGCCTGGGCACAGGCGTCCATGGGCAAGGGGCAGGCGATGCGCCGCACGCTCGGCCAGGCGGAGGACCTCTTCGTCTCCGACCGCAGCGATGTGCCGCCGCCGAGCTGGATGCAGATGTTCAAGGAGGAGGACCTGTACGGCATGCAGGCCCTGGCCTACCGCACGCTGGCGGAGCACGAGCCCGGCGCGGCCGTGCACGCCCAGCACTACGCGGAGAAGGCCCTGGCCCTGCGGGTCGACGGACGGCAGCGGTCGAAGATCTTCGACTTCCTGTCGATGGCCTCCGCCTGCTTCATCGCCGACGACCCGGAACAGGGCGGCACCTACGCCCGGCTGGCCCTGGTGTCGATGGGGTCCAACTCCTCGCACCGCACCTGGGACCGGCTCCGCCAGATGTACCGGCTCACCGCCGAGTACTCCAGCTATCCGAAGATCCACGAGCTGAGGGAGGAGATCAAGCTGGCCCTGCCGAAGCAGGTGAAGGGCGGCAACAGCGCACGGGCATAGGGGGTTTGTGCGCTGAAACCGACTCTCAGTCGATGAGCATTCTCAGTTGGTGAGCTTGGCGATGAGCACGCAGGCGTCGTCCGCGCGCTCGGTCCCGCCGAACTCCGCCACGACCAGCCGTACGCAGTCCTGTGCGGTGGCGGCCTCGCCGAAGCGTGGCGCCAGGTCGAGGAGACGGTTCACGGCCTCCGTGCTGTCATGCCCGGGCACCAGTCCGTCGGTGTGCAGCACCAGCAGGTCGCCGGCTTCGAGGGGCTCCTCGGCCTGTTCGTAGACGGCACCCGGGGTCGCGCCGAGCAGGACACCGTCGGGTGCGCTCAGCCTGCGCCCCGTCCCGCCGCGGAACAGCAGCGGGGCGGGGTGTCCGGCTTGCGCCCAGGTGAGCGTGCGGGTCTCGGGCCGGTAGCGGCAGCAGACCGTGCTGCCCAGGGCCGGTTGGACGGTGGCGTCGAGTAACTGGTTGAGCCAGGACAGCAGTTGGCCCGGCCCGGTGCCCGCCATCGCCATACCGCGTACGGCGCCGAGCAGGGTCGCCATGCCGGATGTCGCGGCGACGCCGTGTCCGGTGAGGTCGCCGACGCTGAGCAGCATGTCGCCGTCGGCGAGTTGGAGGGCGTCGTACCAGTTGCCGCCGATGAGCGCGCTCGTCGACGACGGCAGATAGTGCGCCGCCAGATCGAGGGTTTCCGGTCCCTGCTGCGGGAGCCGCAGGGAACCGCGCCACGGCGGCAGCACGGCCTCCTGCAGCTCGACCGCGAGCCGGTGCTCCGTCTGCGCGCGGTGCCGGTGGCGCTGGAGCGAGTCACGGGTCTCGCTCACCACCCTCTGACTGCGGCGCAGTTCGCTGACGTCCCGCAGCACGGCCCACATCGAGGCGGTGCTGCCGTCAGTGTCGAGCACGGGCTCGCCCATCATGTGCACCGTGCGCACGGTGCCGTCCGCGTGCAGCACCCGGAACTCGCCGTCGATGGGCCGCGCGTCGACGAGACAGTCCGTGACCATCGAGGTCAGCTTCGGCCGGTCCTCGTCGAGGACCAGGGCGGGCAGTTCGTCGAGGGTGAGCGGGGGATGGGCCGGGTCGCGGCCCAGGATCTGGTACAGCTCACCGGACCAACTCGCCTCGTCCGTCAGCAGGTTCCACTCCGCGCTGCCCACGCGGCTGAGCAGGGAGCCGCGCCGGGGAGCGGTCGGCGCGGACTGCTCGGCGGGCACCGGCCCGGCGGACGCCGGCACGGACGGGCCGTCCCGCAGCTGGGCCAAGTGCTCGTCCAGGTCGTTGAGTTGGTGCAGCGCCAGGTCGCACAGCGCGCGCTGCCAGCGTCCCTGCGGGTCCGATCCTTCCTCCTGTGCGTCCCGCCGTACGGCGTCCACGTCGCCCTTGAGTCGCCGCGCCTGCGATATCAGCGCGTCGACCGAGCCGCGCCCGGGTGGCTGGGCGGCTGGGCGGTCCGCGGAGAGGTGGGACGGCATGACGCACTCCGATGCGGGACGGTACGACCAAGGCGGGCGGAGGGACCGTTACGACTGTTGCACAGCCCGCGACGCCCTGTAAGGGATTTGGCAACACACGATACGGTGGTGCTTCTGGCATATGCCACAGTCTTCACGGAGGGGTTTCGCCGTGTCATTGCTGTACGTCGCCTGGTGGGGCAAGTCGTAGTCAGCGTACGTGAGTTGACGGAGCGTCGGGGGCTTCGGGCGCGGATTCATTTGTGTGTTCGACGGGCGAATGTTCTAAGAGGCGTAACAGATCAGGACAGGGCCGTGCCAGACGCAGATCTGCGGCGGGGCGGTGGGCTCGGGAGTGGGCTCGGGAGTGGGCTCAACGGGGGTGGGATCGACGGGTGTTGGGTCGACGGGGGTGGGGCTGTCGATCGGGGTGGGGGTCACCGGGGTGGGCGTCGGGGTGACCGGCTCCGGCGACGGCTCGACGGGGGTCGGGGTGGGGGTGACGGGCGTCGGCGGCGCGGGTGTGGGCGTCGGGGGCACTACGCGCGGTGACGGAGTCGGCGAGGGCGTGGGTGTCGGTGTGACCGGTGCCGGCGTGGGCGGAGGTGTCGGTGTGACCAGTGTCGGCGTGGGTGTGGACGCGGGCGGTGTCGCCGCAGCCGAGGGAGCGGTCGCCGCGGGTGCGGCCACGTCAGCCTCGGGCGTCACGGCGTCGGGCGTCGCAGCCTGGGGCTTGGGTGCCGCCGGGTCCTGTGTGGGAACGTCCCGCACCGGTGCCTCCTCCGCCTCCGCGGGGGCTTCCGCCGTGGTCCGCTCCTCCGCGGCGGTCGCCTCCGGTGCCGCCGGGCTCACACCGGCCGCGGCCGCCCTCGGCGCATCGGCGGCGGGTTCGGGACCGTCGCTCGCGTCCTCGTCCTCGCCCCCTTCCGCCTTGGCCGTTGGCGCCTCCGACGGCGCCGCCTCCCGCGTCTGATCAGGCGCGCTCTGCACCGCGGCCGCTCGTGGCTCAGGCGCCGGCGTCGAGTGGCCCGCGCTGCTCAGCACGATCCCGGCGGCGATCGCCGCGCCCGCCACCGTCGCCCCGACCGCGGTCATCGCCGCGGCCGGCACCTTGGACCCGCCGGTCACGACATGACGTACGACATGCAACAGCCCACCACCCCCGTGCGCTCCGGAGCCCGAGGCGGCGCCCGAAACTGAGCCTGCCGTCCCGGCGATACCGGCACCCGCGCCCGCGGACCCGGCCGCACCGGCGCTCGCGCCTGCCGTCCCGGCCGTGCTCGCGCCTGCCGTCCCGGCCGTGCTCGCACCCGCCGCCCCCGCCGCCAACGGCAACAGGAACTTGCCCGAGCCGCCCAGGACGAAGATCAGCAGTGCCGGACCCACCAGTGCCGGTAGTCGGTCGTTGGTGCGGGTCAGTGTCGCGAGGCGTGACCGGCAGTCGGTGCAGTCGGCGAGGTGGGTGAGGAGTTGCTCGGACTGGCGGGGTGTGGATGTCTCGCGCACGTAGGCAGGCATGCGGGCCCAGTGGGCCTCGCAGGCAGGGTCGGCCGGCGTGCCGGGGTGCGCACGCAGGAACGCCTGGCGCATGCCCTCGCGGGCCCGGTGCAGCAGTACGGCGGTCGCGCCCTGCTTGGTGCCGATGCGACGGCCGATGTCCTCCAGCGGGACGTCCTCCGCCTCCGCGAGCCACAGCGCCTCGACCCAGCGCTGCGGGAGCTGGCCGAGCACGCGGGACAGCAGGTCTACGGAGGAGATCCGCTCGGCCGGGTCGTCGTCCGTGGCCTCGACCTGGATGCCCTCGGCGACCCACGGGTCCTGCGGGGTCTCACGCGCCGCCGCGCTGCCCACCGTCGCGGCGAGATGCCGGACGGTCGTCGTCAGGTACGCCGGGACGTTGTCGACCTCGTGGCCCGCCGACAGCCGCCGCCAGACCCGGAAGTGCGCCTCGGCCACCAGGTCCTCGGCGACCCAGGGGTCGCAGGTCAGCGAGCGGGCGTAGGCGACCAGGCGCGGCTGCTCCTCCTCGTAGACGCGGGTGTACGCGGCTATGGCGGCGGGGCCGTCGGACATGGCAGGAACTCTCCCGTCCCCTGCGGTGGGTTCGGACAAGTTCGTAACCTTAAATGACCAATGCACCTTTTGGGGGTGATGCAGGTCACAGCAATTGGTGGGGGCTTCCGCGTAATGCAGACGGCACCTGCGAGGTCGTAAAGACATCGGCAATACGGCCGACCTCCGACCCGCAGTGGGGACCGACCATGGACATCACCATCGAGCAGCCCGCCCAGGGCCGTCTGGTCACGGCCGACGAGCAGGAGCTGCCCGTCGCCGCGACCTTCCGCTACACCGCCGCCGACCCGCTCGCGGTGCACATCGACTTCCCGCCCGAGATCTCCCTCGACGGCGACGTGGTCACCTGGACCTTCGCGCGGAGTCTGCTGGAGGCGGGCCTGCGCGGTCCGGCGGGCAGCGGGGACGTGCACCTGTGGCCGTGCGGCCGGGCCCGCACCGTCGTGGAGCTGCACTCGCCGTACGGGCTGGCGCTGCTCCAGTTCGACACGTCCGCGCTGCGCCGCTTCCTGCTGCGCACGTACGCGGTGGTGGCGGCCGGGCAGGAGGACGTCGGGGCGGAGGTCGAGCGGGGCCTGAGCGCGTTGTTCGGGAGCGTCTGAAGAGGACCTGTCGCTCAGGGCTGCCGGTCGTCCACCGCCATGGCTCTGGCCAGCGTCCAGACGGCGACGATGTCGAGCGTCATCACACTGATCGACCACAGGGGATAGAAGGGGATGAACATGAACTGGGTGATCAGGCTGATCGCGCCCAGGGCGGCACCGGCCCCCGTGCCCCAGCTCTTGCCGAGCAGTACGCCGAGGCCGGCGGCGACGAGTCCGATGCCGACGACGATGTGGATCCAGCCCCAGGCCGTCAGGCTGAACTCGTAGGTGTAGTCGGGCGAGCTGAAGATGGTGTCGCTCGTGACGCCGACGACGCCGAGGAGGATGCTGAGCGTTCCGCTGAGCTCCAGCGCCCAGCCGGCGAAGAGGGTGAGGCCTCCGCCCAGGCGTCGTGCGCTGAGGTCGGGGCGTCGGACCCCGCTGGATGTCTGCGCCATTTCAGGGCCTTTCCGTGCGGTGTGGTCGTCCCCGAGGTCGGCGTCAGTACCGCAGCACCCCCGCGATGCCCCGGGCGTCGCCCAGCGTGCCGTCCGGGACGAAGCGCACGTCGGCGCCCGTCTCCAGGCACTGCTCGACGATCTCGTCCACGATGTCCTCGCGGGCGTCGAGGTCGTCGCTCGCGGCCGGTACCAGGTGATCGCCACCGGCGTCACGCACGGTGATGCGGTAGTTCTCCTCGACGGCCAGCAGCCGGACACGGCCCTCCCGGGCGTTCTGCCAGACCTCGTCGACGCCTGCCGCGAACGCCCGCCTGCCGCGCGCCGTCTCCAGCTCGCGCGCCACGGCGGCGGTGTTCTTGCGGTTCTCGGCCTCGTGCAGCGGCCGTACCGCCTGCCACACGGCGTCCGGAGTGCCGTGGGCCAGGCCGCCGTGCGGGACGTGCACGGCCTCCTTCGTGACGCTGCCGACCTCGTCCAGGACGGACAGCGCGGCCTGCTCGCCGGTGACGTAGAGCGGGCGTGGCTGATCCCTGAGGATCTTGGCCATCGCGGTGTCGGCGTCGCGCAGGAAGTGGCGGGTGCTCTCGTCCCGGAACGTGCTCGGCATGTCGCCGATGCGTTCCTGGCGTTCGGCGTCGAAGTTCTCGCGGTGGTCCCTGGTGAGCGGGAAGCCCGCCAGATGGTCCTCGACGACCCGGTCCGTGCCGCCGTTCCAGAGCGTGGCGCGGTCGGGGGCGACCGAGAGGACCCAGAAGGGGCGCTCGGAGGCCTGCGCGGAGACGAGGTTGCGGGTCAGGAAGGTGTCCGACAGCACGACGCGTTCGGGCACCGAACGGGCGAGCGACCACACCTGGTGCTCACCCGGCGCGGCGAAGATCACCAGGCCGTCCTCGGCGTGGGTGAGGTCGACCTCGGTGAGGGCCTGGTCGAGCTGGCGGGCGACGTCGATGCGCCGCTCCCGGGGAACGGCCGGATCGGCCTCCAACTGCTTCTTGGCCTCGGCCACGACATTGCGCAGCCGGACCGGGTCCTGGGTGTTCTCGGGCTCCCGGCGATGGGTCGGAGTCAGCACGGACACCGCCGGATAGGGGCGCGGGCGCCGCAGCTCGGAAAGGGTCGTGGGACTGAGTGCGTGCTCCATATCAGCACGATAGGACTGATTGCCGGATAGGGCATTAGGGGCAACCAAGTCAGGCAAACAGGGCATTTCGCTGTTAGCGTCGCTGGGGTCTCCTCATGACGGACGGTAGGTCTCCGATGAGTCAGGCCGACACCAAGACCCAGGCGCCCCCCGCCGCCAAACTGTCCCTGCCGACGCTCACCACCATGGTGGTCGGCTCGATGGTCGGCGCCGGTGTGTTCTCCCTGCCGCGCCGGTTCGCGCAGGAGACCGGCGTGGCGGGCGCCCTGATCGCCTGGGCCGTGGCCGGTACCGGCATGCTGATGCTCGCCTTCGTCTTCCAGACCCTCGCGGTGCGCAGGCCCGATCTCGACGCGGGCGTGTACGCGTACGCCAAGGCCGGTTTCGGTGAATACCTGGGCTTCTTCTCGGCGTTCGGCTACTGGGCGAGTGCCTGCGTCGGCAATGTGACGTACTGGGTGCTGATCATGTCGACGATCGGCGCGATCGCCCCCGCGCTCGGCGACGGCGACACCGTCCTCGCGGTGGTGCTCTCCTCCGTCGGGCTCTGGCTGTTCTTCGCGCTCATCAGCCGGGGAGTGAAAGAAGCGGCGGCGATCAACCGGATCGTCACGGTCGCCAAGGTTGTGCCGATCATCGTCTTCGTCATCCTGGCGCTCTTCTATCTCAAGCCGAGCGTCTTCGCCGACAACTTCGGCGGCGCCGACTATGCCGGCTCCTTGTTCAACCAGGTCAAAGGCACCATGCTGGCCACGGTGTTCGTGTTCCTCGGTGTCGAGGGCGCGAGCGTCTACTCCCGGCACGCGCGGCGCCGTGAGGACGTCGGCCGGGCCACGATCCTCGGTTTCGTGAGCGTCTTCGCGATCTTCGCCTCGGTGACGATCGTGTCGTACGGCATCATGCCGATGGCGGAGATCGCCGAACTGCGCCAGCCCTCCATGGCCGAGGTGCTGGAGCACGCGGTCGGCACCTGGGGCAAGGTCTTCGTCAGCGTCGGCCTCATCGTCTCCGTCCTCGGCGCCTATCTGGCCTGGACGTTGATGGCGGCCGAAGTGCTGTACGTGGCCGCCAAGGACGACGACATGCCCCGCTTCCTCAAGCGCGCCACCGCCGCCGACGTGCCCGTGCCCGCGCTCGTGATGTCCACGGTGCTCAGTCAGATCGTCCTCGTCGTCACCCTGTTCTCCGACGACGCCTTCAACTTCGCCCTCGACCTGACCAGCGCCCTGACGCTGATCCCGTTCCTGCTGGCCGCGGCGTTCGCGGTGAAGATCGGCTGGGGCGGGCCGCGCGGCCAGTTGGCGATCGCCGTCATCGCCACCGTGTACACCGCGTTCCTCATCTACGCGGCGGGCCTGAAGTTCGTCCTCGTCTCCTTCATCATCTACGCCCCCGCCACCGTGCTGTTCGTGATGGCCCGCAAGGAACAGGGCCGACGCCTGTTCTCGCCGCGCGAGTTGGTGATCCTCGCCGTGTGGGTGGCCGGCGCGGTCCTCGGCGTCGTGGCCCTGGCAGTGGGCTGGATCAGCCTGTGAAGACCCGGAAGGTGCACCGTGACCAGTAGCCAAGACACCCGTCCCGCGTACGGCGTCCACTCCGAGGTCGGCAGACTCCGCAAGGTGCTGGTCTGCGCCCCCGGGCTCGCCCATCGCAGGCTCACCCCCACCAACTCCGACGACCTGCTCTTCGACGACGTCATGTGGGTGGAGAACGCCCAGCGCGACCACGCCGACTTCGTCAACAAGCTGCGCGAACGGGACGTTGAGGTCGTCGAGTTGCACGATCTGCTCGCCCAGACCATGGCCGTGCCGGGCGCCCGGGACTGGCTCCTGGACCGGAAGATCGTCGCCAACGAGGTCGGCCTCGGCCTCGTCGAGCAGACCCGCGCCTACCTGGAGTCCCTCGAACCCGAACGCCTCGCCAAGTACCTGATCGGCGGCCTCGCCACCACCGACCTGCCCGATGACTTCCGCTCCGGCTATCTCGAACTCGCCCGTGAATCCACCGGCGTACGCGAGTACTTGATGCCGCCGCTGCCCAACACCCTCTACACCCGCGACACCACGTGCTGGCTCTACGGCGGCCTCACCCTCAACCCGCTGTACTGGCCCGCCCGGCACGACGAGACGCTGCTGATGAAGGCGGTCTACAGCTTCCACCCCGACTACGTGGGCTCCACCGTCTGGTGGGGCGACCCCGAACTCGACTGGGGCCAGGCCACGTTCGAGGGCGGCGACATCATGCCGGTCGGCAACGGCGTCGTCCTGATGGGCATGAGCGAGCGCACCTCGCGCCAGGCCATCACCCAGGTGGCCGCCGCGCTGTTCAAGAACGGCGCCGCCGAGCACGTCATCGTCGCCGGCATGCCGAAGCTGCGCTCCGCGATGCACCTCGACACCGTCTTCACCTTCGCCGACCGCGACCTGGTCACCCTCTACCCGACCATCATGGACGGCGTCCACACCTTCTCCCTGCGCCCCAGCGACAAGGCGCCCGGCATCGAACTGATCGACGAGGGCTCGACCCCCTTCGTCGACGTCGTCGCCAAGGCGCTCGGCCTGCCCGGGCTGCGGGTCGTGGAGACCGGCGGGGACGTCTACGCCTCCGAGCGCCAGCAGTGGGACAGCGGCAACAACGCGGTCGCCCTGGAGCCCGGCGTGGTGTTCACCTACGACCGCAACACCCAGACCAACACCCTGCTGCGCAAGGCCGGCATCGAGGTCGTCACCATCGTCGGCGCGGAACTCGGCCGCGGCCGGGGCGGCGGCCACTGCATGACCTGCCCGATCGTGCGGGACCCGGTCGAGTTCTGAACTAGCTTTTCCCGCCCGGTCCTTCGAGCACGGCGATGTTCCCCTGGGCCACCGCGCACAGGCTCTCCGCGCCGGTGTCGTCGACCGTGACGACGTCGCAGCGGGTCACCACCCGGGTGCGGCCGGCCCGCACCACCCGGGCGTGCGCGCGCAGGACCGTGCCGGTCGCCGGACGCAGGTAGTCGATGGTGAACCCGGACGTGATCAGGCCCGGCCCCGCGACGGTCGCCGCGGCGAGCGTGAGCGTGTTGTCGGCCGCGTAGGAGAGCACCCCGCCGTGGACGAAGCCGTACTGCTGGAGCAGTTCCTCACGGATGTCCAGCTCCAGGGAGGCCTCACCGTCCCCGAAGGCCGTCACCCGGGCGCCCAGCAGTCTGCTGAAGGGCTGTTCCCCGAGGACCTTCCGGGCCAGCTCCAGATCCATCGTGTCGCTCACCGCACACCTCACTTCATCAGTGAAGTGAGAGTGGCGCGAGCCGGTGTCCTCTGTCAACATCGGCCCATGTCCGCCGAGCCCGACCTGCGCCTCTACTTCCTGCTCCAGCGGGCGGCCCACCGCCTGCGCACGAGCGCCGACCGGCGCTGTCTGGCCGCCGCAGGGGTGACCACGGCCCAGATCGGCGCGCTGTTCGCGGTGCGCGACGAGCCCCGGCAGACCCAGCAGCAGCTCGCCCGCACGCTCGGCCTGCGCGAATCGGCCGTCACCGCGCTGGTCGCCCGGCTCACCGGGGCGGGGCTCGTCGCGAAGTCGCCGCACCCGCGTGAACACCGGGCCGTGGTCCTGGAGTTGACCGAGGCCGGCGCGACGGCGCTGACCGCCGCGCAGCCGGAGATCGACCGCTTCAACGCCGAGCTGCGTGCCGTGCTCGGCGACGACGGCTTCGGCCAGGCCGCGCAGGCGCTGCGGCGGTTGGCGTACTGGGAGGCGTGAGCCTCAGGCGAAGGTGTCCGGGTCCGCCGCCCGCCAGTCGGCGTCCCAGGAGGCGGGCGGCTGCCGGAGCAGCTCGCCGGGGGCGAGCCACTCGTACAGTTCGGCGTACGGCGTGACCGTCGTCGGATCGAGGCGCCGCACCAGCATCCCGGTGGTCAGGTCGGTGGGATCGCTCACTCCCATCGCCGCCATGATCTGCACCGCGCTCTTGACCGTCGCCCGCTGGAACCGGTGCACGCGCGCCGACTTGTCGGTCACGTCCAGTGCGCGGACCCGGCGCCGGTCCTGGGTCGTGACGCCGACGGGGCAGGTGTTGGTGTGGCAGCGCTGGGCCTGGATGCAGCCGACCGCGAACATCATGGCCAGGGCCGCGTTGGTGTAGTCGGCGCCCTGGATCAGCCGCTTCACGATGTCCGAGCCCGTGGCCACCTTGCCGCTCGCGCCGATCCGGACACGGTCCTTCAGGCCGGTGCCGACGAGGGCGTTGCGCACCGTGATCAACCCCTCCGTGAGCGGCATCCCCAGATGGTCGGCGAACTCCAGCGGCGCCGCGCCCGTCCCGCCCTCGGCGCCGTCCACCACGATGAAGTCGGGCGTCACCCCTTCCGCGAGCATCGCCTTGCACACGGCCAGGAACTGCCGCCGCGACCCCACGCACAACTTGAACCCGGTCGGCTTGCCACCCGCCAACTCCCGCATCAGTGCGAGGAACTTGACCAGCTCGCGCGGAGTGGTGAACACCTGGTGGTACGGCGGCGACACCACCGTCTCGCCCTCCGGCACGTCCCGGGCCCGCGCGATCTCGGCGTTCACCTTGGCGCCCGGCAGCACCCCGCCGATCCCCGGCTTGGCGCCCTGGGAGAGCTTCAGCGACACGCACTTCACCTCGGGCAGCGCCGCTTTGTCCGCGAACTCCCGCCCGTTGAACCGCCCTTCGGGGGTGCGGCAACCGAAGTACCCGGTCCCGATCTCCCAGATGAGGTCACCGCCGCCCCGCAGGTGGTACTCGGACAGGCCGCCCTCGCCGGTGTCGTGCGCGAAACCCCCGAGCGCCGCACCCCGGTTGAGGGCGAGGATCGCGTGCGAGGACAGGGAGCCGAAGCTCATCGCGGAGACGTTCAGCAGCGCCATGTCGTACGGCGCCGTGCAGTCCGGACCGCCGACCCGCACCGTCGGCACGTCCTCCGGCACCTTGACCGGCCGCATCGACGGCAGGGGCCGGCCGTCGTAGTTCCGCTCGACGAAGTACTGCTGCATCTCCGGCCGCAGCTTCTCCATCAGGAAGCGCAGATGCCCGAGCAGGGGGTAGTTGCGCAGCACCGAGTGGCGGGTCTGCACGAGATCCCAGGCGCCGAGCGCGGTGAGGGCGAGCAGCGGCCCCGCCGCGCACCACCACCAGGGAGAGACGGCGAGGGACAGGACCAGGGCCCCGGCTGCGGCCAGGATGACCGACACGAGCAACAGGAACCGACGCACACCACGAGTCAAACGCAGGCGGGGGCAAACGGCGAAAGGTGCGGGGCGGACGGGTTCAGCCGAGGCCGAGTGCCCGGTCCGCGGCGGCCGGCGAGATCTGCCACCAGCTCGTCACCGGCTCCCACACCCGGATCGTGTCGCCCGTGCCGAGCTCGGCGGCGGTGAAGGCGCGGCCCCACCGGGCGGGGTCCGCGGAGACCGCCAGCGCGTCCGCCCGACGGGCCTGGGGATCGGAGGGGTCGGCGACCGTGCGGACGGTCGCGTACGCCGTACCGCCCGCGCCGAGGCCATAGCGCCCGGTGGCGCCCTCGGGCACCGGTTGGGCCGAGCCGTCGAGGTCCGCGAAGGTGACGGTGGGAGTACGGGCCACGGTGCAGGTGTGGTCGCCGCGGTTGGTGACGCTGACGCGCACGACCGCCGGGTCGGCCGCCGCGGCCTCGGCCCGCAGCGTGAGCGCCCGCTCCGGGCAGGCGGGGGAGGCGCCGGGGCTCGCCGGGGCGGCCGTGAGCAGTGTGGCGGTCAGGGCCAGGACGGTGAAGGCGCTCAATGGTCGTCCTCCTCCGAGCCGCAGGAGCTGCCGCTGGGCGGCAGGGAGCCGTACAGCAGGAAGGCGTCGACCTTGCGCTGCACGCACTTCGAGGAGCCGTACCCGGTGTGGCCGTCGCCCTTGTTGTCGAGCACCACGGCGGCGTCGCCCAGCCGCTTCGCGGTCTCCACCGTCCAGCGGTACGGCGTCGCCGGGTCGCCGCGGGTGCCGACGAGGAGCATCTTCGGGCCGTGGACGTCCCGGACGTCCTCGCGGATGTAGTCGGTGCCCTTGGGGCGGCCGTAGCACATCAGCACCTCGGTCAGGCGGTAGCGGCCGAAGACGGGGGACACCTGCTCGTACTCGGCGCGCAGCCGGCCGAGGTTGCGGGTGATCTCGTCGGCGCTGGGCCGGTCCGGGTCGTCCGCGCAGTTGATCGCCATCAGCGCGGCCGGCAGGTTGTCCAGCGGGACGTCCTCCTCGTCGGCGAGCTCGCCGTCGCCGTCGTCGTCGGCCGCCCGGCGCGGCAGCGCGTAGCCGCCGCCCGAGAACATCACGACGCCACGGGTGTCGCCGTCCTCGACGAGCTGGGCGATCGCCCGCTCCAGGGACGGCCACAGCTCCCTGCTGTAGAGGGCCTGGGAGATGGCGCTCACGAGGTCCTGGCCGGAGAAGGTGTCGCCCCAGTCGGTCGGCACCGGGTCCTCGTCCAACGAGTCGATCAGCCGTACGACCTGGTCCCGGGCGCTGCGCGGGTCCTGGCCGAACGGACAGGCGATGTCCTCGGCGCACCAGTCGATGAAGTCGTCCAGCGCCCTCTGCTGCCCTTCGGCGCCCACGAGGGCCTGCTCCGTCATGGGCTCGGTCAGCGTGTCGACGCCGTCGAGGACCAACCGCCCGACCTTCTTGGGGAATTGGGCCGCGTACACCGCACCGAGCCGGGTTCCGTACGAGAAACCGAGGTAGTTGAGCTTCTTGTCGCCGAGCGCCTGGCGCATCACGTCGAGGTCGCGCGCCGCGTCGACCGTGCCGATGTGGGGCAGGACGGGCCCGGAGTGCTCGGCGCACGCGGCGGCGGCCTTCTTCAACTGCGTGAGCACGGACCGCGGATCCTCGCTCACCTCGGAACCGTCGTCGGTCGCCGCCAGCGCCTCGTCGGTGCCGTCCCCGCAACTGACCGGCGAGGACCGGCCGACGCCGCGCGGATCGAAGGACACCACGTTGTAGCCCTTGGCCAGGCCCATGAACTCGTCGCCACCGGCGGCGAGTTCGCTGACCCCGGCGCCGCCCGGACCACCGAAGTTCAGCAGCAGCGAACCCCGGGACTCGCCGGTCGCCCGATAACGGGCCAGGGCCAGTTCGAGCGTGCCCGCCTTGGGCCGGGAGTAGTCGAGGGGGACCGTGACCTTGCCGCACTGCAGGTTCTTGGGCGCGTCCAGCCCCTTGCACTTGGACCAGGTGACCTTCTGGTCGTAGAACCGCGACAGGTCCGGCTTGTCCTTGTCCGCGGTCACCGTCGGCAGCCCCGCGCCCAGCAGCGCCAGTCCGACCGCCCCGGTGACCGCGCAGTGCCGGAGCAGGGGCCGCCCAGACAGCTTGGCCAGCATCGAAGCCTCCAAGGGCGCCCGTCGCGGACCGGGGAGAACGGCACCCACGCTCACGATAGGCGGCCTCCGGAAGGGACGCCTCCGGACGGGCGGGATCATATGAAGTGCCTTATCCTGCGCCGCTCCATGCACATTCGACGGTTTTACTGCTAGTTCGACAACCGTGCCGCTCGATGGGGTGAAAGGCCGATTAGCCATAACTCGGATGGTTCACCGGCGTTTTATCCGGTGCGGGCGACTGCCCGTGACCAAGTCTGGAAGGCAGGGAACCTATGAAACGGGTTACCCGAAACGGTGTGATCGCCGTCGCCGCGGTGTCCGGCGCCATGGCGGTGTCGATGCCGGCGTACGCCGACTCGGCGGCGGACGGTACCGCGGCCGGCTCGCCCGGGGTGATCTCCGGCAACACGATCCAGCTGCCGGTGCACGTGCCGGTCAACGTGTGCGGCAACACCGTGAACGTGGTGGGGCTCCTGAACCCGGCCGCGGGCAACAGCTGCGCCAACGAGGGCGGGGGAGACTCCGGGGCACCCGCGGGCGCCGCGGCCCAGGGCGACGAGAAGGACTCGCCCGGGGTGATCTCCGGCAACGGCGTCCAGCTCCCCGTCCACCTCCCCGTGAACGTCACGGGCAACAGCGTGAACGTGGTCGGCGTCGGCAACCCGGCCACCGGCAACACCTCCGTCAACACCCCCGGCGACGAACCCGGCGAGACCCCGCAGCACCCCGCCCCGAAGCCGCCCGCGCCGCCCAAGACGCACCCGGGCCCCGAGGCCACCGTGCCCGCACCCCGGCAGCCCGTGGCCTCCCTCGCCCACACCGGCACCGACCTCACGCTCCCGGCCGCGGCGGGCAGCGCCGCGCTGCTGCTCGGCGGAGCGGCCCTGTACCGCCGGTTCCGCCCAGGCGCGGATCGCTGACCCCTCTCCCTGCGAGGACGACACTTCTTGCGAGGACGACGGAAGACCCTGCCGGAATGGCGACCGGCGGGGTCTCCGCCGTGCGCCGTGCTCACCGAGGTGCCACGGTGGCCGTCAGCAGCACCATCCCCGAGTCCCCGTAGTCCGGCAGCGTCGGATCGGAATCGATGTGACGCACCGTCAACTCGCTGGTCAGCGGCGCGAACACGGTCCTCACGGTCTCCGGGTCCACCGGGCAGCCCGGCCACCGGGACGCCGGCCCGATCCGGTACGTCGGCATGTTCTCCATGAACGCCGCTACCAGATACCCGCCCGGCGCGACGCACCGCACGAACGCCCGGCAGAAGTCCGCGAACTCCGCGCGGTCCTCGGTGGCCCCCTCCGCGACGAAGTGCATCGACGCCAGCCCGTACCCGCCCCGTTCGAGGGTCCGGACGTCCTGGTGGACCACGTGCACGCGCGCGAGCGACCTGGCCAGCGTGGTCGGCAGATCGGGGTTCAGGCGCCGGCAGAACGCGTGGAAGGGCAGCCAGCTCGCCTCCGGTCCGCACAGGATCTGCCGCTCCAGATAGGCGACGTTGCCGGCCCCCGCCTCCACGGCCTCGATCCGGCGGCTGGCGGCCGACGCGAGGATCAGCGGGTAGAGGTTGGGCCCCGCGCCGAACTCCACCGACCGCGCGATCTCGCCCGGCGCGAACCTGCGGTAGAAGGCCGAGTGGTGGGCGATGACGGCGGCGTCCGACGGGTGCAGCTCGCGGTAGTTCTCCGCGAGGTAGTCCGCGACCGGCCAACGGTCCCAGTCCACGTCGTCGTTGTGCGTCGTCATCACCGCCTCACCCCTTCGACCGCAGCCGGAACCTGGCGGCCAGCCGTGACAGTGTCGCCGTGAGTCGCTCGATGTCCTCGTCGGAGTTGAGCGCCGTGATCTGGACGCGGAAACCGACCCGGTCACGCGGTACGAGGGGATAGGCGGCGAGGGTCACGTAGATGCCCTCCTCCCACAGGAACGCGGCGACCGCGTCGAGGTCGGCGGGGTCCGCCAGCGGGATCTCCACGATGGGCAGCCGGTCCGTGTTGAGGGTCAGCACCTCCAGGTCGTCGAGATGGTCGAGCACGCGGACCGTCTTGCGGTACAGATCGGCCCGTATGCCGTCACCGCGGCGGTCGTTGACGTCCAGCCCGGCCAACACCGTGGCCAGGGACGCGGTCGGAGACGGGCCCGAGTACAGATAGGGGGCCGCGGCCGTCTTCAGCCGCTGCTTCAACTCGGTCGGCAGGGCGAGGAACGCCAGCAGCGACGAGTACGCCTTGGAGAAGCCGGCGGCGAGGATGATCCCGTCGTACGTCTCCCCGGTGTGCCGCACCACGCCGTTGCCGCGCGAACCGTACGGGCAGCTCTCGTCGGGTCCGCGTTCGCCGATCACCCCGAAGCCGTGCGCGTCGTCCACGTAGAGCGTCGCGCCCCGGTTGCGGCACACGGCCGCGAGCGCGGGCAGGTCGGGCACGTTGCCGCTCATGCTGTTGACGCCGTCGAGACACACCAGACGGGGTCCGCTGCCGGGGACCGCGGCGAGCAACGCGTCCAGTTCCTCGGGGCGTTCGGCGTGGAAGCGGCGCAGGGTGGCGCCCTGGCTGCGGGCGGCGACGCACCCGTCGTACACGGTCCGGTGCGCGGTCGCCTCGACGAAGACATGGCCGCCCTCGGCGAGCACCGGGATGACGGAGGAGTGGATGAGCGTCAGCGTCGGCAGCAGCAACGTGTCGGGGGCGCCCAGGAGTCCGGCCAGCCGCTCCTCGATCTCCGGGTACGGCCGCGGGCTGCCGATGAGCCGCGACCAGCTCGGGTGGGTGCCCCAGCGGCGCACCATGGGCTCGATGCGGGCGGCGATCTCCGGGTCCCAGTCGAAGCCGAGGTAGTTGCAGGAGGCGAAGTCGATCAGCCAGTGGCCGCGGCTGCGGATGTGCCGGCCCCGCACCTCGTCGAGGACCGCGTCGGTCATCAGGCTGGTGCGCCGCAGATGCTCCAGGTCGGCCCAGCGCACCGCCCGTTCACCCCGTACCGGCGTCTTCCCGGCGGCTGGCGCCCCGTTGGTGACCGTCGCGCGCCGGACGCCTTCCCGCTCCCGCAGCACCCGCTCGCTCTGCTGCACCGTCATCGGCCGGGCGAACAGATAGCCCTGCCCGAACCGGCACCCCATCCCCGCCAGCAGGTCCCGCTGCCCGGGCTCCTCGATCCCCTCGGCGATCACCTGCATCCCGAGCGTGTCGGCGATGCGCACGATGCCCTCGACGAGCGCGACCTGCTGCGGGTCGCGCGTGATGTCGTCGATGAACGTCTTGTCGATCTTCAGCACGTCGATCGGGAAGTCCCGGAGATAGCGCAGCGAGGAGAAGCCGGTGCCGAAGTCGTCCACGGCGATGTGCACGCCCAGCTCCTTGAGCGCCTGAAGGACCCCCTGGATCTGGATGTCGTGGCGCAGCAACAGCGTCTCGGTGAGCTCCAGTTGGAGTGATCCCGGCGCCAGGCCGGGCGTCCTGAGCGCCTCGCCGACCTGGTCGACGAAACCGGCGTCGCGGAACTGCCGGGCGGAGACGTTGACGCTGACGTACGGCGGCTCGCCCGGCCCCGGCAGCCGTTGCAGCCCCGCGATGTCCTGGACCGCGTTCTCCAGCACCCAGGAGCCCAGCACCGCGATGTGCCCGGTCTCCTCGGCCAGCGAGATGAACTGCTCCGGCGACACCGGCCGGCGGCGCGGGGAGGGCCAGCGCACCAGCGCCTCGAAGCCGACCACCTCACCCGCGGTGATGTCCACGACGGGCTGGTAGCGCAGCGCGAACTCCTTCCCGGCGACCGCCTGGGCGAGCCGGCTCTGCAGGTCGTGCCGCTCGACCATGCGGCTGTGCAGCAGCGGCTGGAAGCGCCGCCACTGCCGCTTGCCGGCCGCCTTCGCCGCGTACAGCGCGAGGTCGGCGTGGCCCAGCAGTTCCTCCGCGTCGGTGCTGTCCCGGGCCGTGGCCACCCCGACGCTCGCGGAGACGGTCACCGACTCCTCGCCCAGCACGAACGGCCGGGTCAGCGTCTGGATCACCTGCGCCGCCAGCAGCTCCGCGTCCAGCGGTTCGCGCGCGTCCTCCATCAGCACCGCGAACTCGTCGCCGCCCAGCCGGGCCGCCGTGTCGGTGCGCCGCAGCGCCCTGGACAGCCGGCTGCCGACGGCCATCAGCAGATGGTCGCCCGCGGAGTGCCCGAGGGTGTCGTTGACCAGCTTGAAGTCGTCCAGGTCGATGAAGAGCAGACAGGTCAGGGACGACTCACGGCGGCCGCGCAGCAGGGCCCGCTCGATGCGCTCCAGGAGCAGCGTCCGGTTGGGCAGCCCGGTCAGGGAGTCGTGGAAGGCCCGCTGGGTCAGCTCGTGCTCCAGGCGCCGCTGCTCGGTGACGTCGCGCAGGGTGACGACGAGCCCGGCGACCGTGCGCTCGTCCCGGAAGTCGCTGCACCGCACCTCCACCTCGACCCGGCCGTCCCGGTGCCGCACCCACCAGTGGTCGTGCGTGGCCCGCGGCCCGCTCTCCCGTACGGCGTCGAGCTCCCGCGCGGCCCGACTGCGGTCGCGGGGGTCGACCAGGTCCGGCAGGGACGCCCCGACGAGGTCCGTGTGGCCGAAGACGGAGGCCGCGGACGGGCTGGCGTAACGGACGGTGTTGTCGTCCTCGACGATCAGGATGACGTCGGAGGTGTTGCGCACGAGGGTGCGGAAGTAGGCCTCGCTCTCGCGGCGGATGATCTCCTGACGCAGCGCGACACGCTCGACGGCCAGGCCCGCGTGGGAGGCGAGGATCTCCAGCGAGGCCCGCGTCTCGTGCAGCGGCTGGGGCGGCCCCGCGACCAGCAGCACCCCCGGGATCTGCCCCGCGGGACGGTCCGGCGGCGTCATCGGGCAGGCGAGGACGGCGGACAGCCCCGCGAAGCCGGCCGCGACGTCGCGGTCGATACCGGCGCGGGACATCATGCGGCTGCCGTCGGGGGTGAACTCCGCGGCCCGCTCGGCGGGCAGCAGCAGGGTGCGGTGCCGGACCGTGGGGCCGAGCAGCGTGTCGACGGCCGTCTCGCACGAGCGGGCGACCTCCTCCATCCGCACCGCCGAGACCAGCGAGGCCCCCGCCCGGCGCAGCGCCAGCTCCCGCGCCACCGCCTTGCGGTGCACCACGACGATGCCCGCCAGCCGCAGGATGACCAGCAGGAACAGCACGCTGGAGAAGGCGGCGATCACGGAGGCGTGGTGGGGCGAGCCGCTCAGCCCCTCGTAGAGCAGGATGCCGGGCGCGATGAGGGTCGCGGCGGCCAGCAGGAGCAGACGGCGCGGCCGGGGGAGCAGCGACACCTTCTGCGGTACGGCCGCGGTCAGCGCCACCATCGACGGGTGCAGGGCGGCCAGACCCCACGCCGTGTAGAAGACGATCCACCCGGTGTCCAGCAGGGTGCCGGTCTCCCACATCGCGTTCAGCTGGAGGATGCCGTACGCGATGTCGAAGCCCAGCAGTGTGGCGGTGCCGACGAACAGCAGCTGCACCGACCGGTTGGGGCCGTCCACCGGGCTCGGCGTCAGCAGCCGGGCCAGCAGCGCGAGGACGAGCACGTCCCCGAGCGGGTAGGCGATGCTGATCGCCCGCTGCTCCCAGGTCAGCCCCTCCACCTCGGTCAGCGGCTGCACCAGGTACACCCACACCGGCAGCGCGAGACCGCTGGTGAGGATCAGCGCGTCCAGCAGGCTGGGCAGGTCGTGCCCCGACCACCGGTAGCGGATGAGACCGGACAGACCGATCGCGAAGAGCGGGTAGGTGGCGAGGTAGCAGGCGTCCGCGGGGGAGGGGAACGGATTGGAGGCGTCGAAGTAGTCCTCCATCACGTTGTAGTACGTGTCGCCCGCGATGAAGGTCAGCAGCCCCGCGGCGAGCACCCACCAGGGCCAGCGGTGCGCGGGCCGGTGCAGCCGGCTACCGGTGAGTACGGCGGCGACACCGGAGAGTCCGATGACGGCCCACAGCGGCGTACGCGCGACGGGGACCGTCAGATAGACGAGGGTGGCGACGGCGACCGCCGAGATGTAGGCCGCCATCAGCCGATGTGCCGGCAGCAAGGGCAAGCGCCTCCCCCTGTGGCGGAGACCGGGCCGTCCTACCTGGTCCGGGATCCTTTCCGATCGTAGGCACCTCACCCGGACGGCTGCATCCCGAGCCCCAGGGGCCTCACCGCTCGTGGAAACGGCGGTGCAGCGCGTGCACCTCCTCCGTGAGCTCCGGCACCGGCCCGTCCACCACCACGTCCGGCGCCACCTCCCGCATCGGCAGGGCGCGCACCGGAGCCGCAGGCACGCCCAACTGGCTGAGCCACTCGACCAGTTGCTCGGAGGAGGCCACGTACACGATGCGGCCGAGGCCCACCCAGGCATGCGCGGCGGCGCACATCGGGCAGTGCTCGCCGGAGGTGTACACGGTCGCCGCCGCCCGCTCCTCGGGCGTCAGATGGGCCGCGGACCAGCGCGCCAGTTCGAACTCGGGGTGCCGGGTGCGGTCCCCCGAGGCCACCCGGTTGTGGTCCTCGGCGAGCACCACGCCGTCCCCGCCCACCAGGACCGAGCCGAACGGCTCGTCCCCGGCCTCCAGCGCCTCGGCGGCCAACTCCACACAGCGGCGCAGATACGGCAGCTCCTCGTCCTTCACGACCATGGTGTACGGCCCTCCTCGACCGGGCGGCTGCGGAATGTTCCCGGACATCATGGCCCGTAAAGGTGTTGCCCCGGGTGCCTCCTGGTGCTGGAGTGAACCCATGGATCATGCCGCGGTGCTCGCCCTGTACGACCGGGACATGCGCGAGGGCGCACAGCCGGACAGCCCGGAGTCCCGGATCGAGCGGACGGGGAAGGTGGTCCGGCAGGTCTCCACCGCGCAGGGCTGGAACGGCGTGGTGTGGTCCGACCTGGACGACGCCGGCGCGGACGCCGCGATCGCCGAGCAGATCGCGTACTACTCCGGACTCGGCCACGAGTTCGAGTGGAAGCTCTACGGTCACGACCTGCCCGTGGACCTCGGACAGCGGCTCAGATCGGCCGGGTTCACCCCGCAGCCCGAGGAGACCCTGATGATCGGCGAGGTCAACGACCTCACCCTGGACGCCGAGCCGCCCGAGGGCATCCGCGTCCTGCCCGTCACCGACCGGGCCGGTGTCGACCTCGTGGCCGACGTCCACGAGGCGGCCTTCGGCACCGACAGCACCCGGCTGCGCCACCAGCTCCTCGCCCAGCTCACCGCCGACCCCGACAGCGTGGTCGCCGTCGTCGCCCTGGACGGGGACACCCCGGTCAGCGCGGCCCGGATGGAGCTGGTCCCCGGCACCCGGTTCGCCGGCCTCTGGGGCGGCGGCACCGTCGAGGCCTGGCGCGGCCGCGGCATCTACCGCGCCCTGGTCGCCCTGCGGGCCCGCGAGGCCGTGGAACGCGGCTACCGCTACCTCCAGGTCGACGCCATGAGCACCAGCCGTCCCATCCTGGAACGCCTCGGCTTCGAACCGCTGACCACGACGACGCCGTACCTGTACACACCGTGACCTAGCGCACACGGGCGGGATGTCACGCCGGCGCCCGCCCGATCCGTCGCAGAGGCATGACGACGAACCAGAGCAACCCCAGCAGCCAGAGCCAGAGCATCCTGCTCGCGGGCGCCAGCGGTGTCCTCGGCCGGCACATCACCCGCGCTCTGACCGAGGCGGGCCACAAGGTCACCGGCCTCGGCCGTGGCCGGGACAACGGCGTGCGGGCCGACCTCATGGACCGCGACGCCGTGCTCCGCGCCGTCGACGGCCACCACTTCGACACCGTGATCCACGCCGTGACGGCCCTGAGCAAGCCGCCCCTGCGCCACCGCGACATGTACGCCACCAACGCACTGCGCATCGAGGGCACCGCCCACCTCATCGAGGCCGCACAGGCGACCGGCGCCCGCCGCTTCGTCGCGGAGTCGATGGTCTTCGGCTACGGCTACGGCGACCACGGCGACCGGGAGCTCACCGAGGACGACGCCTTCGGCCCGCGCGGCACGAACCCGGAGTTCGAGCGGCACCTCGCCGGGATGCGCACCAAGGAGCGGCTGACCTTCGAGGCCACCGGTCTCGAGGGCGTGGCCCTGCGCTACGGAGCGTTCTACGGCCCCGGCGGCACCGAGAACCTCCTGCCCATGCTGCGCAAGCGGCAACTCCCCGCCCCCGCCGACCACGGTCACGTCGTGCCCTGGATCGAGCTGACCGACGCGGCCCGCGCCATGGTCGCCGCCGTCGAGCACGGCCGCCCCGGCCAGGCCTACAACATCGCCGACCGCACGCCCCTCGGGTTCCGGGCCCATCTCCTCGCCGTGGCCGAGGAGTTCGACCTCCCGAAGCCGCTGCCCGCGCCCCTGTGGATGATGCGCCCGATGTCGTACGCCCACGCGATCATGGCGTCGACACTGCGGGTGTCCATCGCGAAGGCGGAGCGCGAACTGGGCTGGACGCCGGTGTACCCGTCGGCCCGGGAGGGGCTGGCGGCGCTGCGGGTGGCGCGGGGCTGACTCAGAGGTCCAGCTGGTACTCGACCGCCTTGTGCGTGGGTACGTACCCGAGGGCCGCGTTGACCGCGAGCATCGGCGCGTTGCTGTCCGCGGTGTCGGTGAGGAGACCGGCGAGGTCCGGGTGCCGCTCGCGGGCCCGGCGGACCGACGTCGCCTTCATCCAGCGGGCGAGGCCCCGGCCGCGGTGTTCCGGCAGGACGGCCGTGCCGTAGTGCTGGCCGTCGCCGAGTCCGTCACCGGGCACCACCAGCTCCGAGAAGCCGACGATCGACCCGTCCGCCGTGTCGACCGCGGCGACCGTGTGCAGCAGATCCCCGCGCCGCGCGACCGCGTCGGCGGCCGCGACCACGCGCTCCACGTCCCACACGACCGTGCCGTAGTCGGTGCCCTCCATGGGCATGTCGTCCATGGCGCGCCGCGAATCGGCGTAGGACTGGGCGAGTTCGGCAGGAACCGTGCCGTCCCACTCGGTCAACTCATAGCCCGGCCTGTCCTGTTCGGTGAGCGCCGTGAGGTCGACGTCCTTCAGTGCGAGCCTCGCGTACGTCAGGGACAGCACCCGGCGGAAGCCCCGCGCGGCGAGGAACTCGTCGGCGGCGGAGCCCTGTTCGGCCTGCGCGATGACCGACCGCCGGCCCTCGGTCCGGGCCGCGGCCACGGCGGCGTCCAGCAGCCGGGTGCCGACCCCGTGCCGTCGCTCGACGGCGTGCACCGCGATCTCCAGCTCGGCGAGATGCTCCTGGCCCTCCTTGGTGAACAGCCGGAGGAAGGCGGACCCGACCGGTGCTCCGTCGGCGGCCGAGGCGAGCCAGGCCAGCCTGCGGCTCGACGTGCCGGGTTCGGGGTCGGCCAGTGGCGTGATGTGCAGGCTCAACGGGGCTCCGTCACGGTCGGGTTCGGGCGGCGGGCCCGCCGAAGCTAGCCGCCGCCCGACTCCGTCCGCAATGGGTTATCGAGCCGTCACCCGTGCTCTGCCCGTCACCCGTGCTCAGCCGCTTGCCTGTCCTCAGCCCGCCTTTCCTCCTCCTCAGCGCCGCACCCTCGACCGGTCCAGCGCCGCGACACCCACCGCGGCGAGACCGATCTGGATGAGCCACTCGACCCAGTCCACGCCCTTGGTGTCGGCCACGTCGAGCCCCGCCGCGATCGCCGAGCCGAGCAGCGCGGCGACGATGCCGACGACGATGGTCAGCAGGATGCCGATGTGCTGCCGGCCCGGGACCACGAGCCGGCCCAGCACGCCGATGACGATGCCGATCACGATGGCACTGATGATGCCCGAGATCTCCATCTCAGCCCCTCTTCTCCAGACCCCCGCACTCGTTCGAATGCCCCCGGGAGCCGGGGACAGTCCGTGCCGTTTCAACCAACGGCCAATGTGGGGTCAAACGTTGGCCCGGTGTTCGAAGTGACGTCTGTTCAGTGTCCTGCCTGCCATGTACCTTTCAAGGCAGCGGTCCAGGCATGCCTGCGACCGAAGTTCTACGCGCGCAGATCTGTCCTGCGTCTACGCGTGTAGCCCGGCCCCGCACCCGCTCCTGCCCCAACCCCACTCGGAGGTAAGCCGGATGCCCCAGCGCCCCAGATCCCGCCACAGACTCACCACCGCCCTCGCGATCCTCGGCCTGCTCGTCACGGGCGCCGCCGTCGAGACGTCCACGGCCATCCCGGCCGCCGCGGCCACTCCGCACCGCATCCTGTTCGACAACGCCCACGCGGAGACGGCCGGCAACGCCGACTGGATCATCTCCACCAGTCAGCCCGACCCGCTGGGCGAGGACTCCTCGCCGTCGTCGGAGACCGACTGGACCGGGGCCATCTCCTCCTGGGGCGTCGCGCTCCAGAAGACCGGCGACTACAGCCTGAAGACGCTGCCCTCCGGTTCCAGCCTCACGTACGGCGGTTCCGGCGCCCAGGACCTGGCGAACTTCGACACGCTGGTGCTGCCGGAGCCGAACACGCTGTTCACGACGGCCGAGAAGACGGCGATCATGAACTTCGTGCAGAACGGCGGGGGTCTGTTCATGATCTCCGACCACACCGGCGCCGACCGCAACAACGACGGCGAGGACGCGGTCGAGATCCTCAACGACCTGATGACCAACAACAGCGTCGACTCCACCGACCCGTTCGGCTTCTCCATCGACTCGCTCAGCATCAGCTCCGACTATCCGAGCGCGATCAGCGACAGCACCAACCCGGTGCTGCACGGCTCGTTCGGCACCGTCACCAAGAGTCTGATCGCCAGCGGTACGACGGCCACGCTCAAGCCCGCCGACAACTCCTCCGTCAAGGGCCTTCTCTACCGCACCGGTTACTCGGGCAACACCGGCGCCTTCTTCGCCACCAGCACCTTCGGCAGCGGCCGGGTCGCGTTCTGGGGTGACAGCTCGCCCATCGACGACGACACGGGCCAGTCCGGCAACACGCTCTACGACGGTTGGAACGACACCGGCGCCACCAACGCCGCCCTCGCGCTGAACGCCACCGAATGGCTGGCCGGCGCAAGCGGCAGCGGGGACGGCGGCGGTGGCGGCACCACCTGCACCGCCGCCCAACTCCTCGGCAACAACGGCTTCGAGTCGGGCAGCACCACCTGGAGCGCCAGCAGCGGCGTGATCACCAACTCCAGCAGCCAGTCCGCCCGTTCGGGCTCCTACTACGCCTGGCTGGACGGCTACGGCTCCGCGCACACCGACACGCTCGCGCAGTCGGTGACCATCCCGTCGGCCTGCACCACCGCCACGCTCAGCTTCTACCTGCACGTCGACACCGCCGAGACCACCACCAGCACCGCCTACGACACCCTCAAGGTGCAGGTGCTCAACAGTTCCGGCACGGTCCTCGGCACCCTGGCCACCTACTCCAACCTCAACGCCGCGAGCGGCTACACCCAGCGCAGCTTCAGCCTGGCGAGCTACGCCGGCCAGACCGTGACCCTCAAGTTCACCGGCACGGAGGGCTCCACGCTCCAGACGTCGTTCGTCATCGACGACACGGCGCTCAACGTCAGCTGACCCTCGTCGTGGCCCATCCGGTCGCGGCCACCACCTCGGCCGCGATGTCGATCACCGTGCGCCCGTCCGTCACCACCCGCAGGGTGTCGGCGGGCGCACGCTCGTCCAGCAGCCGTGCCTTGCGCGCGCTGCCGAGCAGTTCCTGCTCCAACTCGGACCCCAACTCCCGCCCGGTCAGCCGCTGTCCGGCCGTCTCGTCGGTGGCGGTGAGCAGAATCCGTACGATCCGCACGTCGTCGCCCATGACCCGCCGCCACATGCCGGTCGCCTCCGCCAGCACGGACACGGTGTTCGTGTAGACGAGCCTCCGACAGCCGAGTTCGGCGTAATTGCCCCACACGGCAGTGATGTTGCGCTCCGCGACGAGGGCCCGATGCGGATCGTCGGCCGGCGCGGGGTGCACCGCCCCCATGAAGTCCCCGTCGATCACGGCGTGCGCGACCTCCGCGCCCCGCAGCTGCGCCGACACCTCCCAGCCCACGGTCGTTTTCCCGACCCCGGCTCGGCCGCCGATGAGCAGTACCTCGGAGTGATCCATGGGGCGAGCGTGCCAGCCGGCGGCGAGGGCCGGATACTTCTTTTCCGTGGAGGAGATCGTGGAGGAGACGTCGCTGGACGGCGGAGCCGTCAGTGGGGCCGTACGGATCGGATCGACCGTGCGCCGCGCCCCGTCGGCCGGATCGGAGTACGTCCGCGAGTTGCTGGCGCTCTTCGCGGAGCGGGGCTGGGAGGGTGCTCCCCGGCTCCTGGGGACGGACGAGCAGGGCCGGGAGGTGCTCGGCTATCTGGAGGGGCGCGCGGCCGTGACCCCGCAGGAGCGGGCCGCCGCTCGACGTGACGAGACGCTCGTCCGTGTCGCCCGGCTCGTGCGGGAGTTCCACGACCTCACCCACGGCACCCCCTTGGCGGGCGACCATGACGTCGTCTGCCACAACGACCTCGCGCCGAAGAACACCGTCTACGCGGTCGACGGCACCGGATGGCGGCCGCTGGCCTTCGTCGACTGGGACCTCGCGGCCCCCGGCGAACGGGTGCACGACGTGGCCCACGTCTGCTGGCAGTACCTGGACCTCGGCCCGGGCGTGACGGACGTCGCGGAGGCGGCGCGCGGGATGCGGCTGGTCCGCGACGCCTACGGGCTGACCGGCGGGGCCGGACTGGTGGAGGCGGTCCTGTGGTGGCAGGACCGGTGCCGGCGCGGCATCGAGGCCGGCGCCGAACGCGGAGAGCCCGCCCTGGTCGGCCTGCGCGAGCGCGGCGCCGTGGACGAGGTGCGGGCCGCGTACGAGTGGGTCGACCGGCATCGCCGGGAACTGGACGCGCGGCTGCGCTGACGGCGCGCCGCGAAGATATTCGACCGGCATCGGCGGGACTGGCCGGGCTGGTGGGCCGACTACGCGCCGCGGAGCCTCTCCGACCAGGCATAGGCGGGATCTGGCCGGACTGCGCGCCGCGGAGCCTTTCGACCAGTGTCGGTGGGTCTGGCCGGATTGCTGGGTCGACTACGCGCCGCGGAGCCTTTCGACCAGGCATCGGCGGGCTCTGGGCGAACTGCTGGGCCGACGATGCGTCGCGGAGCCTTTTGACCGGGCATCGGCGCGATCTGGGCGGATTGTCGCGCCGCGGAGCCTTCAAGGGGGCTCCGCGACGCGCTGGGACCTGCGGGTGTCAGGGGGTGGGCGCGGGGTCCGTCACCGGGTTCTGCGTGCTCTGGACGTCGCCCGCCGGAGGCGTGACCGTGGTGTCCGGTTCGGGGAGCGGCTCGTCGGAGTCGTCGGGCTGCGGCGTCGGGTCCGGGGCCGGTGCCTCGTCGACCCACGAGGTCAGCCCGCCGTCCGGCTGGAGGGCGACGTGCAGACCGTTGTTCTCGCCGTACGCCGCACGGCCGTTGGCGTCGAGGGTGGCGATCTTGGTGCCGTTCGCGAAAATGTCGGCCTGGTAGTGGTCGGCCGTGAGCTTGTAGATCTTCGCCGTCGACGCGCCGTCCGCCAGCGTCTGGGAGGAGACGAAGACGCGCTTGACCACCGGCTTCGGCTTCGGCTTGGGCTTGGGCTTGGCACGCTCGACCCAGGACGTGACCTTCCCGTTCGCGGTGAGCGACACATGGAGGCCGTTGTGGTTCCCGTGGGCCGTCCTGCCGGTGGCGTACAGGGTCCCGTACTTCACGCCCTTGGCCCAGATCTCCGCCTGGTAGCGGTGCTTGCCGGTCTTGTAGACCTTCGCCTTCGACACCTTGTCCGCGAGCTTCACCGTCTTGACATAGACCCGCTTCGCCGAGGTGTGGGCGTGCGCCGAGGCGACGGACTCGGTGGCGTGGGCGGGGGCGGCGACGGCACCGGCGGCCGAGATGCCGAGCGCGGCGGTGACGCCGGCGGCGACGAGGGCGGTGCGGAGGGTGTGGGGGGCACGCATCAGAGGGGGTGTCCTTCGGTGTGGTTCGTTCCGACGCATTCGAAGCTACGGACCCTTCATCAAGGCACCCCATACATCATGTAACAGGCATATGGCACATATTGTTCAAATTGGTCGCATTGACATGCAGGCAATTACCTGCATAACGTTGAGTGTGCGATCAGAGAGCGACCCGGGGATGGACAAGATCTTCAAGGCGCTGGCCGACGAGACGCGCAGACGGTTGCTGGACCGGCTGCACGAGGAGAACGGCCAGACGCTCGGCGAGCTGTGCGAGCGCATCGCCATGACCCGGCAGTCCGTGACCCAGCACCTGTCCGTCCTGGAGGCCGCCAACCTGGTCAGCACCGTGCGGCGGGGGCGGGAAAAGCTGCACTACCTCAACCCGGTCCCGCTCCACGAGATCCAGGAGCGGTGGATCGACAAGTTCGAGCGCCCACGCCTGAGCGCGCTCGGCGCCGTGAAACGACGAGCCGAGGAAGCCATGACCGACAAGCCCACGTTCGTGTACGTCACCTACATCCGGAGCGCCCCCGAGAAGGTCTGGGACGCGCTCACCGACGCGGACCTCACCGCGGCCTACTGGGGCCACAGCAACGTCTCCGACTGGCAGCAGGGCTCCCGCTGGGAACACGTCCGCACGGACGGCTCCGGCGTCGCCGACGTCGTCGGCACCGTCGTGGAGAGCGACCGCCCCCGCCGCCTCGTCACCAGCTGGGCCGCGCCCGAGGACGAGGGGCGGGACGACAAGCACTCCCGGGTGACCTTCGACATCCAGCCGCACGGCGACATCGTCCGCCTCACCGTGACCCACGAGGACCTGGCCGACGAGGGCGCGCTGAGCGATGTGTCCCAGGGCTGGCCGGCGGTGCTGTCCAACCTCAAGTCGCTCCTGGAGACCGGCAGTCCGCTGCCTCAGGAGCCGTGGCTGGTGCCGAACGGCTGAGCCGCACGCGAAGCGGCCGGTCCGCGGGGGCGGACCGGCCGTCGTGCCGTCCTCTCGGAGTGCTCGGGAGCAGGGGGCTGTCACGTCCTGGTGGCGCTCTTCGCCGACGCGCTGGTGCACAGCAGCCCCAGGATCACGGCGAGACCGCCGATGATGATGTTGTTCAGCGCGACGCCGGTGTCCGGGCTGTCGCCGACGACCCACGGGGCGACGATCATCCAGATGCCGACCGCGCAGAACGCCCAGCTCAGGCCGTACATGCGCTCCGGGGTCTGGGTGAACCCGAGGGCGAGCAGACCGATCGCGATGCCGACGATGAGGTTGTGCGTCACGAGGGCGGGCTGGCTCGTCGTGTAGTGGAGTATCCAGGGGGACACGGCGCAGTACAGACCGAGCAGGAACACCGGTCCGTCCACGAGCGCCACATCGCGACCGCCGAGCATACGGGCGTACCGGGCCCGCATTTCGGAAACATCGGGGTGACCGGTCATGTCACCTCTGGTGGGCGAGACGTTGGCCATGACTCGTCTCCTTCTGACTCGCAGGCTGACCGCGTCTGGTGCGGTGTGCGGTAAGCGCCGCCTGCGTACATTCTGCTCTTATTTTTCCTTTATGTGTAGATGGCTGTTGCGTCCCGCCGAGGGTGAGGTGGTGGCCCCCGGGGAGCACCGACTCTCCCCGGAGGCCACCACGGAACAGGCGCGGGCGGCGCCGGTGCGCACGCCTCGCCCCGCCCCTTCTTCCGCCGCCGTCAGGGCTCCGGATGCGGGTCCTGTTCCAGGAACCCGCGCAACTGACGCAGCCCGCGCCGGGCGTGGCTCTTCACGGTGCCGAGCGGCCAGCCGGTGCGGTCGGCGATCTGGGTCTGGGTGAGGTCCGCGTAGAACGTCAGCCGCAGCACGCGCTGCTGGGCGGCCGGCAGCCTGGCCAGCCCGTGCTGCACCACGACCCGGTCCAGGACCGCCTCGGCGTGCCCGGTGGCGGGCGCGGCCGGCCCGTACGCCGAACCCACGGCCGCCACGAGCTCCGTACGGCGAGTACGGGCGGACAGCGCGTCCGCGATCCTGCGCCGGGTGATGCCGACGATCCAGCCGCCGATCGCCCCGCGGTCGGGGCGGAAACCCCCGCGCCCGCGCCACACCCCGAGGAACACCTGCTGGGTCACGTCCGCGGCCTCCTCGGCGTCACCCAGAGACCTGCGCGCCAGCGCGTGCACCAGCCCGGACCAGCGACGGTAGGCCTCCGCCAGACACGCCTCGTCGCCCGCCACGAGCCCTCGGGCGACCTCCTCATCGGCGAGGGCCGCTTCCCCGGGCGCCCATCGGGACGCCGGGGCGGCGATCGGCTGCTCGGTCATGGCGACGGCTCCTCACCCATCGGAACGCCTCACCGGCACTCGGCCCGGTGCACTCATCGTGGGAGCCGTCGACCAAGGTCATCAACTTGCATCGGTTCTGCGTCGTATATTCGCGCCATGAGTGAGCCGCCCCCGCACCGAAGCCCCGCGGAGAGGGCCGAGCCGGCCTCCCTGACCGCCGACGCCCCGCTCACCACCGGCGCCGTCGCCCGGCGGCTGGGCGTGTCGCCGACCACGCTGCGCTCCTGGGACCGCCGCTACGGCATCGGGCCCGCCGTACGGGACGAAGGACGGCACCGGCGCTGGAGCCCCCGGGACATCGAGGTCCTGGAGACGATGTGCCGGCTGACCTCGTCCGGGGTGCCGCCCGCCGAGGCGGCCCGCGCCGCCCGGTCCGGTACCGGTGGCCTCGACCCGGACGCCGAGGTGGCCGCGCGGGAGACGCCGCGCTCGCGGGCGGCCGGCACGCTGCCGCTCGGGGATGTGCGCCAGGAGTGCCGCGGGCTGGCCCGTGCCGCCGTCCGGCTCGACGCCCCGGCCGTCGAGGAGCTGCTCGCCGCGGCCGTGGAGCAGCACGGGGTGGTCGCCGCCTGGCACGAGGTGATGATGCCCACCCTGCACGCCGTGGGGCGCAAGTGGGCGTCCTCCGGCGACCGTTACGTCGAGGTCGAACACCTGCTGTCCTGGCATGTCTCCACTGCTCTGCGCCGCCGCACCCCCGCGGTGCCGCAGACGGCGGCCGGCCCCGTCGTCCTGGCCTGTGTGCCCGGCGAACAGCACACCCTGCCCCTCGAAGCCCTCAACGCCGCGCTGGGTGAACTCGGGCTGCCCACCAGGATGTTCGGCGCGGCGGTGCCGGGGGAGGCGCTCACCGCGGCGGTGCGGCGACTCGGGCCGTCCGCGGTGTTCCTGTGGGCGCAGGCGCGTTCCACCGCGAACCTGCCGCTCGCCCGTCATGTCGCCGCCACCCGCTGGGGCGTGAAGGGCGCTCGCCGGCGGCCCGTGGTGGTCGTCGGCGGGCCCGGCTGGTCGGGCGCGGCGGCGCGCGAGATGCCGTGGCCCGCGGCCCTCAAGGACGCCGTCGAGCTGCTGTCCGCCGCCGCAACGGGCCCTTGATGCAGGCCACGCTCAATCGAGTCCGCGGGACCGCTTGAAGCGGGCGAGGCCGTCGGAGAGGGCGACGATCGGGTCCGGGTAGTCGCCGACGGCGGCCCGGTCCAGGCCGCGCAGCTTCCACGGCTCGTGCACCAACGGGGCGTCCACGTCCGCCAGTTCGGGCACCCAGCGCCGTACGTACGCGCCGTCCGGGTCGTACCGCTTGGCCTGGGCGACCGGGTTGAGGACCCGGTTGGGGCGCGAGTCGGTGCCGGTGCCCGCCATCCACTGCCAGTTGAGCTGGTTGTTGGCGATGTCGCCGTCGACCAGCAGCTCCAGGAAGTAGCGTGCGCCCTCGCGCCAGTCGACGTACAGCGTCTTGGCGAGGAAACTCGCGGTCAGGAGCCGGCCGCGGTTGTGCATCCAGCCCTCGTGACGCAGTTGGCGCATCGCCGCGTCGACCACGGGGTAGCCGGTGCGGCCCTCCTTCCAGGCCTCGAGGTCCTCGCGGGCCGTGCGTCCGGACCGCCAACGGTCGTGTTTCGTGCGGTAGTCGGCGAGGGCGGCGGCCGGGCGCGCGGCGAGCACCTGCCGGTGGAAGTCCCGCCAGGCGAGCTGCCGTACGAACGCTTCGGCGCCCGGTCCGCCGACCTTGCGCGCCCGGTGGGCCAGTTCCACCGGGGAGAGGGTGCCGAAGTGCAGGTGCGGCGAGAAGCGGGAGGTGGCGTCGTCGGCCAGGTCGTCGTGACGGTCCTCGTACCCGCCGACGCCGTCGCGAAGCCAGGACGTCATCCGCTCGCGGCCCGCCGCCTCGCCGCCGCCGGCCAGGCCCGCCGACACCCCCGACAGCCCCGCCCGCGAGGGCGGTTCCTCCGAGCCGACCCTGTCCGGGACCCGGACCGTGCTCGGCGCGGCCAGCGGCTCCCGCAGCCGTACGCCGCTCCAGTGCCGGAAGTACGGGGTGAAGACGGCGAAGTGGTCGGAGGCGGCCGGGGCCAGGGCGCCGGGGGCGACCGCCGAGGTCACCGTGTCGTGGACGTGCAGGCGGCGGCCGTCCGCCTCCAGGGCGCCCCGGAGCCGCTGTTCACGTCGCTGCGCGTAGGCGCTGAAGTCGGCCGCCATGTGCACCTCGTCCGCGTCCGTCTCCGTGGCCACCCGGCACACCTCCTCGACGACGTCACCGCTGCGGACCACCAGACGGCCGCCCCGCTCGCGCAGGCCCGCGTCGAGGTCCCGCAGACAGTCGGCGAGGAAGGCCAGCCGGTTCGGGGCGGCGAACCCGGCGTCCGTCACCCCCCGGTCGCGCACGAACAGCGGCACCACGTGGCGTGCCTCGCTCGCGGCGCGCAGCGGCGGGTGGTCGTGGAGGCGGAGGTCGGAGGTGAACAGGACGATCGAGACGTGCATGGTGAGCTCCGGGGGAGAGGGTGTGGGGGAGGTGGTCAGCGGGTGGGGGCGGGTTCGGCCTGCGTCCGGGCCGCGGCGCGGGCGATGTTGCGGGCCATGCCGCCGAACACAAGGGCGTGGAAGGGGGAGGCGCTCCACCAGTAGGCGTGCCCGAACAGGCCGCGGGGGTGGAACAGGGCCCTCTGGTGGTAGCGGGTGCGGCCGACGTCGTCGGTCTGCGCGCGCATCTCCAGCCAGGCGAGCCCCGGCAGTCGCATCTCGGCGCGCAGCCGCAGCAGCCGCCCCGGCTCGATCTCCTCGACCCGCCAGAAGTCCAGCGAGTCGCCGACCCGCAGCCGGGCCGCGTCCCGGCGCCCCCGGCGCAGGCCGACCCCGCCGGCGAGACGGTCCAGCCGGCCGCGCAGTGCCCAGGCCGGCGGGAAGGAGTACCAGCCGTTCTCCCCGCCGATCCCCTCGATGACCTGCCACAGGGCAGCGCGCGGGGCGTCGACGTCGATCTCCCGTACGTCGGTGTAGAGGCTGCCGCCCGCCCAGGCGGGGTCGGTGGGCAGCGGGTCGCTGGGGGCACCCGGGACGGCTGCCGAGGACCAGCGGGTCGCCACCTGTGCGTCGCGGACCCGGCGCAGGGCCAGCCGGACCGCTTCGTCGAAGCCGAGCGGGTGGCCCGGCGGATCCGGCACGTACCGGGCGATGTCGCGCTCCCGGCAGACGACCTCGTGCCGCAGGGACTCCGTCAGCGGGCGGGCGATGGACGCCGGTACGGGCGTCACCAGCCCGACCCAGTGGCTGGACAGGCCGGGGCTGAGCATGGGCAGGGACACTATGAGCCGGCGCGGCAGCTCCGCGACCGCCGCGTACCTGATCATCATCTCCCGGTACGTCAGCACCTCCGGCCCGCCGATGTCGAAGGCGCGGCTCACGTCGGACGGCATCCGGGCGCTGCCCACCAGGGCCCGCAGCACATCGCGCACCGCCACCGGCTGGATGCGGGTGCGCACCCAGACCGGGGTCACCATCACCGGTAGGCGTTCGGTGAGGTAGCGCAGCATCTCGAAGGAGGCCGAGCCCGAGCCGATGACGACCGCGGCCCGCAGCATGGTGGTGGGCACCCCGCAGGCCAGCAGGATGCGGCCCACCTCGGCCCGGGACCGCAGATGCGGCGACAGTTCCCGCTCAGGCACGTCCGCGGGGGTGAGCCCGCCCAGGTAGACGATGCGGCGCACGCCCCCGGCACGGGCCTGCTCCCCGAAGATCCGGGCGGCCCGCCGGTCGGTCTCCTCGAAGCCGGCGCCGGTGCCCAGCGCGTGCACCAGGTAGTAGGCGACATCGGTGCCGCGCAGGGCCTCGACGACCGCGTCGGGGTCCAGCACGTCCCCGCGTACGACCTCCACGTCACCCGACCACGGCTGGTCGCGGAGCTTGCCGGGGGACCTGGCCAGGCAACGCACCTGATGCCCGGCGGCGAGCAGCTCGGGCACGAGCCGGCCGCCGATGTAGCCCGTCGCGCCGGTCACCAGACAGCGCGGCGCCGCTCCGGTGTCTTCGTCGTTCATCTGCCGCAGACCCTTCGTGTCACGTCCCCCTGTGATCACTTCCACGCGAGGGGCCGTGCCGGATGCGGTCTCTTTTGCAGGTGGACTGTCCGCGGCGTTCCCGGGCAAGCGGACAGTGTGACGGTGGACCGTCATTCCGCCGTCGTACGGGACGGAAGATCGATACCGGAGGTGATCGCCGCTATGGGCGCGAAGGTGTTGGAGCGGTTCCCGGCGGGCGCTCCGCGCGGATCGTGGCCGGCGGAGGAGTACGCGGAACGGCGGCGCGCGGCGGGTGAGCCGGCGACGGTCGTGATGGACCTGAAGTCGGACGCGTTCCTCGTCGTGGTGCCGGGCGGGGAGGACGAGCGGACACGGGGCTGACCGCTGTTCAGGCGTCCGCCGCCAGGGTGCCGCCGAGCAGCCGGGCCCGGGACACGAACACCTCGTGCAGATCCAGTACCGCACGCGGCACCGGGTCCGCCCTGCGCCGCTGCAGCATCAGCAGGACCCGCGTCGCGTCCCCGGCGATCGGGCGGTACGTGAGGACGCCACCGCGTACGAGGGGATCGTCGATCACGCTGAAGTCCGGCAGGACCGTCACGCCCAGCCCTTCCGCGACCATCAGCTTGCCCATCTCGGCGCCGTCGGTGGAGTACGAGAACGACGGCGCCCGCCCGTTCAGCAGCCGGTGCACATAGCGGTGCATCACATAGCCGGAGCGCATCGCGATGAGCGGCACGTCCAGCAGGTCGGCCACCGACACGGTGTCGCGTGCGGCGAGGGGGCTGTCCGGACGCAGACACACCACCGGGCGGCCCCGCAGCAGCTCCGTACCCTCCAGCCCGGCCGGGACGTCGTCGCCCTCCAGGTGATTGACGAGCCCGAGATCGAATCCGCCCTCGTCCAGTGCCCGGTGGATCTCGGTCTGCTGCGCGCCGACCACCTCTACCTGGGTGTGCGGATGGGAGGCGCGGAAGTCGCGCACGGCCGGGATGAGCAGCGGCACGGTCGCCGCGTTCACCGTGCCGACCCGCACCATCCGGCTGATGCGGTGCTGTTCGCCCGCCGCCGCCCTGAGCCGGTCCACCGCGTCCAGCACGTTGACGATGTGCGGCAGCAGCTCCCGGCCCTCCGAGCTCATCGTCGCGCCCGAGCGTTTGCGCTCCAGGAGGTCCACGCCCAGCTCGCGTTCCAGATTCCGCACGGTCTCGCTCAACGCGGGCTGTGAAAGGCGCAGTTCCTCCGCGGCCCGGCGCAGGGAACCGAGCCGGGTCACCGCGGCGATGTATTCGAGCTGTTCGGTGCGCATGGCAGGCAGAATGCGGCCCATTTCCCGGCGTGTTCAAGGGTTTCCCTGTCACACCTTCGTGAAATTCAATGGTCCGCGATACGAGACCGGTCGGGTTTACCTTGACGGCCCCGACCGGCGACTGTCACGATCGACGGCATGAAGATGCGACTGGACCTCACGCGGCGACGCCATGTCGACCTCGCACGCGTCTCCAGCGCCTCCTGTTGCCCCGCGGCCTGATCACTCCTCAGGTTCACCGCGTTCCCTTCGTTTTCCCGCCCGAATTCACCGCGCCCGCGCATTCCCTGAATTCGGCGTGCCTGAAAACATTCCGCAACAGGAGTTCCGCATGCCCGCAGAGCCCGTCAAATTCGCCTACTGGGTCCCCAATGTCAGCGGGGGACTCGTCACCAGCAAGATCGAGCAGCGCACCGACTGGGGTTACGACTACAACCGCGAACTCGCCGTCCTCGCCGAGAACAACGGCTTCGACTACGCGCTCAGCCAGGTCCGCTACATGGCCAGCTACGGCGCCGAGTTCCAGCACGAGTCGACCAGCTTCAGCCTCGCCCTCCTCCTCGCCACCGAGCGCCTGAAGGTCATCGCCGCCGTCCACCCCGGCCTGTGGCATCCGGGCGTCCTCGCCAAACTCGGCGCCACCGCCGACCACTTGTCGAACGGCCGGTTCGCGGTCAACGTCGTATCGGGCTGGTTCAAGGGCGAGTTCACCGCCCTCGGCGAGCCCTGGCTGGAGCACGACGAGCGCTACCGCCGCTCCGAGGAGTTCATCCGCGCCCTGCGCCAGATCTGGACCGAGGACCACACCGAACTCGCCGGAGACTTCTACCGGTTGCGCGACTTCTCCCTCAAGCCCAAGCCCCTCAACACCCCCGAACGACCGCACCCGGAGATCTTCCAGGGCGGCAACTCCACCGCCGCCCGCCAGATGGCGGGCCGGGTCTCCGACTGGTACTTCTCCAACGGCAAGGACTTCGACGGGGTCGTCGAGCAGCTCACCGACGTCCGCAAGTCGGCCGCCGAAGTGGGGCGTACGGCACCGAAGTTCGGCCTCAACGGATTCCTCATCGCCCGTGACACCGAGGCCGAGGCCCGTGACACCCTGCGCGAGATCGTCGCCAAGGCCGACACCGAGGCCGTCGAGGGCTTCGGCGCGGCGGTGCAGCAGGCGGGCCAGTCCACCGCCGACAAGAAGGGCATGTGGCAGGACTCCTCCTTCGAGGACCTCGTCCAGTACAACGACGGCTTCCGCACCGGCCTCATCGGCACCCCGGAGCAGATCGCCGAGCGGATCGTCGCCTACAAGAAGCTCGGCGTCGACCTGCTCCTCCTCGGCTTCCTGCACTACCACGAGGAGGTCGAGTACTTCGGCAGGCGCGTCCTGCCGCTCGTGCGCGAACTGGAGGCCCAGCTCCCCGAGTCCGTCCCCGCCCAGGTCTGAGGAGGCAACCGACATGAGCACCGCCACGCACACCGACTGGCACAACCGTCCCGCCCCCGAGACCGCGCAGGACTGGATCACCCGCGCCACCGAGGTCGCCGCCGTCCTCGCCACCGACGCCGCCGCCCGCGACCGGGCCGGCGCCACCCCGTACGCCGAGGTCCGGCTGCTCAAGGACGCCGGCCTCGTCACCCTGCTCGGCCCCACGGAGCACGGCGGCGGGGGCCAGGACTGGCCCACCGCGTACCGGGTCGTCCGCGAGGTCGCCAAGGCCGACGGCTCCATCGGCCAGCTCCTCGGCTACCACTACCTCTGGAACTGGGCCGCCCGACTGGTCGGCACCCGTGAGCAGTGGGAGCACGTGGAGGCCGAGGCCGCGCGCAACCGCTGGTTCTTCGGCGGCGCCGTCAACCCCCGCGACAAGGACGTGATCGTCACCGAGGACGGCGACGACCTCGTCTTCACCGGCCGCAAGACCTTCTCCACCGGCAGCAAGGTCTCCGACGTCACCGTCCTGGAAGGCGTCCTCGAAGGCACCGACGACCACGTCTTCGCGATCGTGCCCTCCGACAGCGAGGGCCTCACCTTCCACGACGACTGGGACAACATCGGCCAACGCCTCACCGAGAGCGGCGGCGTCACTCTCGACGGCGTCCGGACACCGTGGTCGTCGGCGGCCGGCTACGTCGACAAGGTCTTCCAGCCGCGGGTCTACAACACCCTCAACGTCCCCACCATCCAACTGGTCTTCGTCAACTTCTACCTCGGGATCGCGGGCGGCGCCCTGGAGACGGCCGCCACATACACCCGCACCAAGTCCCGCTCCTGGCTGCACGGCGGCCACGAACGCGCGGTCGACGAGCCGTACGTCATCGACATCTACGGCGACCTCACTGCCAAGCTCTGGGCCGTCGAGGCGCTCGCCGACGCCGTTGCCGCCGAGGGACAGAAGCTGCACGACGACCCCGACGCGGTCACCGAGCAGACGCGCGGCGACTTCGAGGTACGGGTGGCGGCCGTGAAGGCCCGCGCCACCGACGTCGCCCTGGAGATCGCCGGCAAGATCTTCGAGGTGACGGGCGCCCGCTCCACGGCCACCGCCGAGGGCCTGGACCGGTTCTGGCGCAACATCCGCACCCACACCCTCCACGACCCCGTCGCCTACAAGCGGCGCGAGGTCGGCCGCTGGGTCCTCGAGGGCGAACTGCCCGAACCCACCTGGTACTCCTGACCGCTTCCCCAGGGGCGCCCCCTCCTGAACAGGGGGCGCCCCGCCCCTCCTCCCCGAAAGAGGACCCATGGCCACCGTCCTGTCCGTCTCCGGCAGCCCGTCCGCCTCCTCCCGTACCAACCGGCTGCTGCGCCACCTCGACCAGCGCCTGACCGCCCAGGGCCACACGGTCGTCCCGCTCGACGTCCGCACGATCCCCGCCGAGGCCCTCCTCGGCGCCGACTTCAAGCACCCGGCGATCGTCGAGGCCACCGAGCTGTTCGCCCGCGCCGACGGCGTCGTCGTCGGCACCCCGGTCTACAAGGCGTCGTACTCCGGGGTCCTGAAGGCACTGCTCGACCTGCTGCCGCAGTACGCGCTCACCGGCAAGACCGTGCTGCCGCTCGCCACCGGCGGCACCACCGCCCACGTCCTGGCCATCGACTACGCCCTGCGCCCGGTCCTCAACTCCATGGGCGCCGCCCACATCGTCCAGGGCTGGTTCACCCTCGACAAGGACATCACCCTGCACGAGGACGGGACCCTGTCCGTCGCCGCGACCGCTCGTGACGCCCTCACCCAGGTCGTCGACCAGTTCTCGGCCGCCCTCGGCCGCACCCCGGTCCTGGCCGCGGCGAGCTGAGCCGACGATGACCGCCCATGTGATCGCCGACGACGCTGAGGCCCTCGCCGTCGCGGCGGCCCTGGCCGACGAGTTCCGTGCCGGAGCCTCCGCGCGGGACGCCGAACGCAGGTTGCCGCGCGCGGAGTTGGACCGGCTCTCCGCGTCCGGTCTGCTCGCCGTCACCGTCCCCGCCGACCACGGGGGCGCGGACGTCGGCGCGTCCACCCTCGCCGAGATCTTCCGGCTGCTCGCCACCGCCGACGGAAGCCTCGCGCAGATCCCGCAGAGCCACTTCGCCTACGTCAATGTGATCCGCCGTCAGGGCACGGAGGCACAGCGGAAGTTCTTCTTCGCCGAACTCCTCGCCGGCCGCCGCTTCGGCAACGCCCAGTCCGAGGCGGGCACCAGACACGTCCAGGACATCCGCACCCGCCTGACACCGCGGGCGGACGGCTCGTACGTCCTCGACGGCGTCAAGCACTACTCGACCGGCGCCCTGTTCGCCGACTGGATCCCGGTGCTGGCCCGCGCGGAGGAGGACAAGCTCCATGTGGCGTACGTGCCTCGGGAGGCGCCGGGGGTCGCTGTGATCGACGACTGGGACGGCCTCGGCCAGCGTACGACCGCCAGCGGCACCGTCCGCCTGGAGAGCGTGCCGGTCCCGGCCGACCGCGTCCTGCCGCATCACCTCACCTTCGAAGGCCCGCAACTCCACGGCGCGGTGGCCCAGTTGCTGCACGCGGCCATCGACACCGGGATCGCCGGGGGAGCGCTCACGGAAGCAGCGGAGTTCGTGCGGACGAAGAGCAGGCCATGGTTCGAGAGCGGCGTCGAGACCGCCGCCGAGGACCCGCTGCTGATCCAGCGGTTCGGCGAACTCGCCGTCCAAGTGCGGTCGGCGGAGGCGCTGTTGCGCGAGGCGGGGCGGGTGGTTCAAGCGGCCCAGGCCGAGCTCACCGACGACTCCGCCGCCGAGGCGTCCATCGCGGTGGCCGCCGCCAAGGTGCAGGCCGCGAACACCGCCGTGGAGGTGGCCAGCGCCCTGTTCGAGGTGTCCGGCACCCGCGCCGCCCTCAACTCCCTCAATCTGCACCGGCATTGGCGCGACGCCCGCACCCACACCCTGCACGACCCGACCCGCTGGAAGATCCAGCACATCGGCCGGTACGTGCTCAACGGCACCCGGCCACCCCGGCACGGTCTGCTCTAGCCCCACGATCGGAGACCCCCACGTGTCCCTCACCTTCCACTGGTTCCTGCCCACCAACGGCGACAGCCGGCACGTCGTGGGCGGCGGCCACGGCACCCCGGCCACCGTCTCCGGACGGGACCGGCCGCCGACGGTGGCCTACCTGAGCCAGATCGCCCGGGCCGCCGAGGATCTCGGCTTCGTCGGCGCGCTCACGCCGACCGGCGCCTGGTGCGAGGACGCGTGGCTCACCACCGCGATGGTCAGCCAGAACACCGAGCGCCTGAAGTTCCTCGTCGCCTTCCGCCCCGGCTTCGTCTCACCCACCCTCGCCGCGCAGATGGCGTCCACCTTCCAGCGGCAGTCCGGCGGACGGCTCCTGCTCAACGTCGTCACCGGCGGCGAGAGCCACGAGCAGCGGGCTTACGGCGACTTCCTCGACAAGGACGACCGCTACCGCCGTACCGACGAATTCCTGGAAGTCGTACGGGGGTTGTGGGACGGCAAGACGGTCGACCTGAAGGGCGAGCACCTCCGGGTCGAGGACGCCAAGCTGGCCCGGCTGCCCGACCCGGTCCCCGAGGTGTACTTCGGCGGCTCCTCACCCATCGCCGGGGAGGTCGCTGCCAAGCACGTGGACGTGTACCTCACCTGGGGCGAACCGCCCGCCCAGGTCGCGGAGAAGATCGCGTGGGTGCGGGGGCTGGCCGCGCAGCACGGCCGGACCCTGCGCTTCGGCATCCGGCTGCACGTCATCACCCGCGACACCTCGGAGGAGGCGTGGGCCGAGGCGAACCGGCTCCTCGACGGCTTCGACCCGGAGACCGTGAAGTCCGTCCAGGCGGGACTCGCCCGCAGCGAGTCCGAGGGACAGCAGCGCATGCTCGCGCTGCACGGCGGCGGTAGCCGGGACGGCCTGGAGATCCACCCCAACCTCTGGGCCGGCATCGGCCTGGTGCGCGGCGGCGCGGGCACCGCCCTGGTCGGCAGCCACGACGAGGTCGCCGAGCGGATCAAGGAGTACCACGCCCTCGGCATCGACGAGTTCGTCCTCTCCGGCTACCCGCACCTGGAGGAGGCGTACTGGTTCGGTGAGGGAGTGCTCCCGCGGCTGGCCGCGCAGGGTTTGTGGCACCACCCGTCCGGGAAGGAGGTCACCTCCTCGGCACAGGTGCCGTTCGCGAGCTGAGCTCGCCGGGTCCTCCGGCGGGCATCGAGAGGAGCAAGTCCGTGGGTGAGTGGCGGCTGACCAGGACCTACCGCAGCACGTCCGGGGAGGCCCGCTGGGACAGCGTCGGCGAGCCCGGTCGCCCGCCGGTCGTCCTCAACCACGGCACGCCCTTCTCCTCGTACGTGTGGCGTGCCGTGGCCCGCGCGCTCGCCCGCCGCCACCAGGTGTTCGTGTGGGACATGCCCGGCTACGGAAGCTCGCAGATGTCCGCCGGCCAGGACGTCTCCCTGGCGGCCCAGGGGAGGGTCTTCACCGAACTCCTTGCGCACTGGGGCCTGGACGAACCCCGGGTGGTGGCACACGACTTCGGCGGCGCGGTGTCGCTGCGCGCCCATCTGCTGCACGGCGCCCGCTACCACTCGCTCGCCCTGGTCGACCCGGTTGCCCTCGCCCCTTGGGGCTCGCCGTTCTTCCGCCTCGTCGGCAAGTCCTCGGACGTCTTCGAGCAACTCCCGCCCGCACTGCACCGGGCCCTGGTCCGCGAGTACGTCACCTCGGCCAGCAGCCCCGGACTGCACCCCGCCGTCCTCGACCGGCTCGTCCAGCCCTGGCTCGGCGACCAGGGGCAGGCCGCCTTCTACCGGCAGATCGCCCAGGCGGACCAGGCGTACACCGACGAGATCCAGGACCGGTACGGCGAGATCACGATCCCTACGCTGATCTGCTGGGGCGAGGACGACACCTGGATCCCGGTCGCCAGGGCCCACGAACTCGCCGCCCGCATCCCCGGCGCCCGGCTCGAACTCATCGCCGGCGCCGGCCACCTCGTACAGGAGGACGCACCGGCGCAACTGACCGCCGCCCTGCTCGATTTCCTGAACTAGCCGCTCAGAGCGTCCAGATGGGCCCGCCGCACGACCGACGTCTGGCCCTGGATCAGCAGGAACATCCCCTCGCGGGCCAGCCGTTGGGCCGGGCTGCGCAGGTCCATGGTGCGGCCACCGCCGGACACGACCGCCGCTGTCGTGGCCGCCCGCATCAGGTCGTACGCGCGTGTCCTGAGGGCGAGCCGCTCCTCGACGTGCTCGTGCGGGACGGGGTGGTCGGCCAGCGCGTACGCCCTCCGGCGGACCTCGTCGACACGGGCGCGCAACGCCTCGGCCGTCTCCGGCTCACCGTTCTCCGCCACGACCCGGAGCGCGGCGTACGCCACCCCGAAGACGGCCGGTGAGGCGTTGGTGCTGCGGGGGATGTCGAGAAGGGCGAACTTCTCCTGCGGGGTGCGCAGCAGCACCGACGACTCCGGCAGCCACAGCCCGTCCAGCTCCAAAGAGACCGTACGGGCGGCCGTCAGCGCGGCCAGCCGCATCGGGGCCGAGGCCCGCAGCCCCGGCTGCTCGCGGGCGTCGGCGAACGCGAACACGATCTCGTCCGAGTCGGTGATCCCCGCCAGCAGCATCACGTCGTTCAGCCCCCAGCCCGTGTACCAGGGCACGGTCCCGTCGAACCGCCAGCCGTCGCGCTCCGCCGTGGCCCGCACGACGACGCGCGGGAAGGCGCGGACATGGGCGTACGCGATCCCGGCCAGCAGCTCGCCGGTCGCGAGCGGCCGCAACAGCCGCTCCCGCACCGGGAGTTCGGACTTCGCCAGCATCCGCACCGGCGTGTGGTGCTGGGTCTGGACGAACCAGGTCGAGCAGCACGCCCCGGCCAGGATCTCCTGGACCTCCCGCGCCACCGCGTCGGGGGCGCCCGCCCCGCCGTACGCCTCCGGCGCGCTCACCCCGAGCAGGCCCGAGCGGCGGATCGCGTCGAGGTGGCTCGCGGGCACCTCCGCCCGGTCGACTCGCTCCGCGTTCGGGACGAGGAGCGTGTCGGCGAGTTCCTGGGCGCGGGCGATCAGTGGCGAGGTGGTCATGGGAAGGATTCTCCCGATCTCGTCGTGCGCGGTGTCGATCCGGGGGTGTGCCGTTCGTGTAGGAGGTGAGAGAACGACACGACGCCAAGGAGGACGTCATGCAGTACTACCTGCTCAGTGTGATCACCCCGACCGACGGGACGCCGCCCGGGCCCGAGGCCATGGCGGAGATCGTCCGCAACCTCGACACCTTCCACGACGAGCTGCGCGAGGCGGGCGCCTGGGTCTTCGCGGGAGGGCTGCACGGCCCCGAGACGGCCACCGTGCTGCGCCCGAGCGACGGCGATGTCCTGATCACCGACGGGCCGTACGCCGAGGGCAAGGAGTACCTGGGCGGCATCTGCCTGATCAAGGCCCCCGACCTGGACGCGGCCCTGGAGTGGGGCAGGAAGGCGACCTGGGCCACCACGCTGCCCATCGAGGTGCGCCCGTTCATGCACCAGGCGGAGGAGTGACACCGGAGCCCGTCGACGTCGAGGCCGTCTTCCGTGCGGAGTACGGCCGCGCCGTCGCCGTCCTCGTCCGCTTCCTCGGCGACATCGACCTCGCCGAGGAAGCGGTCCAGGACGCCTTCACCACGGCCGTGCAGCGCTGGCCTGAGTCCGGCGTGCCGCCGAGCCCGGCGGGCTGGATCATCACCACCGCCCGCAACCGGGCGATCGACCGGCTGCGCCGCGAGGCCACACGGGACGACCGGCACGCCGAGGCCGCCCTGCTGCACACCCCCGACGCACCGGCCGAGGAGGGCCCCGTGCGCGACGACCGGCTCCGTCTGATCTTCACCTGCTGCCACCCCGCGCTCGCCCCTCAGGCGCAGGTCGCCCTGACCCTGCGCCTCCTGGGAGGGCTCACCACACCCCAGATCGCCCGCGCCTTCCTGGTGCCCGAGCCGACCATGGCCCAGCGCCTGGTCCGCGCCAAGGCGAAGATCCGCGACGCCCGCATCCCGTACCGGGTGCCCCGGGACGCCGACCTTCCGGACCGGCTCAAGGGGGTCCTCGCGGTCATCTACCTGATCTTCAACGAGGGCTCGGCCGACCTGTGCGCGGAGGCGATCCGCCTCGGCCGGCTGCTGACCGAGCTGATGCCGGACGAGCCCGAGGCCACGGGCCTGCTCGCGCTGATGCTGCTCGTCGAGTCCCGCAGGGCGGCCCGGGAGGACGCCGACGGGGTCCTCGTCCCTCTGCCCGAGCAGGACCGCGACCGCTGGGACCACGCGCTCGTGGCCGAGGGGCACGAGCGCGTACGACGGTGTCTGCGCCGCAACCAGCCCGGGCCGTACCAGGTCCAGGCGGCCATCCAGGCCGTCCACAGCGACGTGCCGCCCACCGACTGGGGGCAGATCCTCCAGCTGTACGACCAGCTGATGGCGCTGGCCCCCAGCCCGGTCGTGGCGTTGAACCGGGCGGTCGCCGTGGCCGAGGTCGAGGGCCCGGAACCGGCCCTCGACCTCGTCGACACCCTTGCCCTCGACCGCTACCACGTGTTCCACGCCGTCCGCGCCGACCTGCTGCGCCGGCTGGGCCGGGACGCGGAGGCCCGTGAGGAGTACGAGGCCGCCGTCGCCTTGAGCCGCAGTCCGGCCGAGCGCGCCTACCTGGAACGCTTCACACGCTGAGCGCTTGGCGCACGGCTCCTACGGTGAACGCTCCTGAGCCGCTCACACGCTGAGCGCCTCCCGCACCGCGAGTTCCGACTCCTTGCCGCCGGCGCCGGAGGAGGTCACCCGGCCCGCCTCCAGGACGTAGTAGCGCTCGGCGGCCCGCATCGCGAAGCCGACGTGCTGCTCGACCAGCAGCACCGACAGCCCGCCCCGGGCGGCCAGGGCGAGGATCGTCTCCTCGATCTCGGCGACCACCGACGGCTGGATGCCCTCGGTCGGTTCGTCGAGCAGCAGGAGCCGAGGCTCCGTCACCAGGGCGCGGGCGATGGCGAGTTGCTGCCGCTGGCCGCCCGAGAGCAGCCCGGCGCGACGGTTCGACAGCGCCCTGAGCGCGGGGAAGAGGTCCAGCGCCTCCGCCACCGCCGCCCTGCCGCGTTTGCGGCCGTCGGCGACGAGTTGGAGGTTCTCGGCGGTGGTGAGGTGCGGGAACGACTGCTGGCCCTGGGGGACGTACGCCATCCCGCGCGCGACCCGCTCGTGCGGCTTGCGGCGGGTGATGTCCTCGCCGTCCAGGCGGATCGTCCCGCCGACCGGCGTGAGCAGGCCCACGGCCGCGCGCAGCAGCGTGCTCTTGCCCGCGCCGTTGTGCCCGAGCACGGCCGCCACACCGTCCTTGGGGACGGTCACGGACACCCCGTGCAGGACCGTACTGCGGTGGTAGCCGACCCGGACGTCGTCGATCTCGAGCATCACGCCTCCTGCACCACGGCGGTGTCCTCCACGTGCCCGAGGTACACCTCCTGCACCTTCGGGTCCGCCTGCACCTGCGCCACCGTCCCCTCGCTGAGCACCTTGCCGGCGTGCAGCACGCTGACGCTGCGCGCGAAGGACCGCATGAAGTCCATGTCGTGCTCGATGACGACGACCGTGCGCTCCTCGCTGATCCGCTGCAACAGCTCGCCGGTCGCCTGCCGTTCGTCGTGGCTCATCCCGGCCACCGGCTCGTCGAGCAGCAGCAGCTTCACGTCCTGCACCAGCAGCATGCCGATCTCCAGCCACTGCTTCTGCCCGTGGGCGAGGGTGCCGGCGGGGGAGTCGGCGAGGTCGGTGAGGCCGACCGTCTCCATGGCCTGCGCGACCGCTTCCGGGACGTCCTTGCGGCGCCGCAGCATGGTCCACCTGCTCCGGCCCGCGCCCGCCGCGATGTCCAGGTTCTGAAGGACCGTCAACTCCTCGAAGACAGTGGCGGTCTGGAAGGTCCGTCCGATGCCGGACCGGGCGATCCGGTGCACGGGCCGCCCGAGCAGCTCCGCGCCGCCGAACTTCGCCGAGCCCTCGGCCTTCACCAGACCGGTGACCGCGTCGACGAGGGTCGTCTTGCCCGCGCCGTTCGGCCCGATCAGGAACCGCAGGTCACCCGGGGCGACGTCGAGGTCCACGCCGTCGACGGCGGTGAACCCGTCGAAGGTCACCCGCAGCCCGCGTATCTCCAGTTCGCTCATGCCGCCTCTCCCACGGGAATCACGGCCGTCTTGCGTTCCACGGCCTTACGACGTCGTACGAGCACCGCGAGCGAGGCCAGCCCACCCGGCAGGAAGGCCAGCGCCACGATGAACAGCAGCCCCTGGAAGTACGTCCAGGCTGCCGGGAACTCCTCGGACAGCGCGGTCTTGGCCCAGGCGACCGCGATCGCGCCGAGTACCGCGCCGACCAGGCTCGCCCGGCCGCCCACCGCGGCGCCGATCACGAACTCGATGGACGGGACGATGCCGATCAGCGCGGGCGAGATGATCCCGACCGCCGGCACGAACAGCGCACCCGCCAGCCCCGCCATGCCAGCGGCGACCACGTAAGCGACGAGCTTGACGTTCGCCGGGTCGTACCCGAGGAAGCGCACCCGCTCCTCCGAGTCCCGTACGGCGACGAGGAGTTCGCCGTACCGGCTGTTGATGAGCTGCCGGGCGATCGCCATGAGCAGCAGCAGGGCCGCGGCGATGACGAAGTACACCATCCGCTGGTTGACCGGGTCGTCGAGGGAGTACCCGAAGAAGCCCTGGATGTCGGTGAGTCCGTTGGTGCCGCCGGTCGTGGCCTGCTGGCCGATCAGCCAGATGGCCAGCGCGGCGGCGAGGGCCTGGCTGAGGATCGCGAAGTACGCGCCCTTGACCCGGCGCCGGAAGATGAACAACCCGAGCAGCGCGGCCACCGCCATCGGCAGCAGCACGGTCGCCGCCAGTGCGAAGGCCGGGTTCTCGAACGGCTTCCACCACCAGGGGAGTTCGGTGGCCGTGCCGTACAGCTGCATGAAGTCGGGCAGGTTGCCGGGCCCGGCGTCGGCGATCTTCAGATGCATCGCCATGGCGTAGCCGCCGAGCCCGAAGAACACGCCCTGACCCAGCGTCAGCAGTCCGCCGCGGCCCCAGGCCAGACAGATGCCGACGGCGACCATGGCCGTGCACAGGTACTTGGCGAGCAGCCCGAGCCGGAAGTCGGACAGCGCGAGCGGGGCGATCGCGAAGAGGAGGACCGCGGCACCGGCGAACCCGGCCCACGCCCGCACCGAGCGGCCTTTCAGGACGTTCATACGAGACTCCTCGTGCGCAGCGTGTACAGCCCCTGGGGCCGCCACTGGAGGAACGCGACGATCGCGACGAGCACCAGCACCTTGGCGACGCTGACGGTCGTGGAGTACTCCAGGACCGACTGGAGCACGCCCAGCACGAAGGCGACGATGACCGTGCCCTTGAGCTGTCCGATGCCGCCGACCACGATCACCAGGAAGGCGTCGATGATGACGTTGGTGCCCATGGTCGGCCCGATCGGCCCGACCAGGGTCAGCGCGACCCCGGCGACGCCCGCGAGCCCGGAGCCGAGGAAGAACGCCGTACGGTCCACGGTCGAGGTCGAGATGCCGGACACCTCGGCGAGGTCCCGGTTCTGTACCACGGCCCGGATGCGTCGGCCCAGCGGCGTCAACCGCAGGGTCAGCGACAGCGCGACGACCGCCGCGACCGCCAACCCCAGGATGAACAGCCGGCTGTTGGCGAAGGTGAGCGGGTCGTCCCCGCCGATGACCGTGATGTTGCCGGTCAACCAGTCCGGCGCGCGGGTCTGCACATTCGGGGCGCCGAAAATGTCCCGGGCGAGCTGCTGGAGCATCAACGAGACACCCCAGGTGACGAGAAGAGTGTCAAGTGGCCGCAGATACAGGCGGCGAATCAACAGCCATTCCAGCAACGCGCCGAGCGCGCCCGAGACGAGAAATGCGACGGGAAGAGCGACGAGCAGCGAAATTCCCGCACTCGAAATGGACTTCTGCAGGACGTACGTCGTGTAGGCGCCCGCCATGATGAACTCGCCGTGGGCCATGTTGATGACGTTCATCTGGCCGAAGGTGAGCGAGAGGCCGAGCGCGATGAGCAGCAGGACGGCACCGATGCTGATGCCGGTGAAGGTCTGACCGAGGATCACGGTCATGAGGCGGCTCCGGGGGACGGCCGCCGCGGGGCCCCTGGGGACCCCGCGGGGGATGACGGTCGGTCAGGACAGGCCGGAGGCCCAGGAGTAGCCCTTGAGGAACGGGTCCGGCTTGACGGGCTTACCGGAGTTCCAGACCTCCTTGATCTGGCCGTCGGTCCCGATCTCGCCGATCCGGGCGGTCTTGTAGACGTGCTGCGAGGCGCCGTCGACGGTGACCTTGCCCTCGGGGGCGTCGAAGGTGATGCCGTCGGAGGCGGCCTTCACCTTCTCCGGGTCGAAGGACTTCGCCTTCTCGACCATGGCCTTCCACAGGTAGACCGAGGTGTAGGCGGCCTCCATCGGGTCACTGGTCGGCTTGTCCTGGCCGTACTTGGCCTTGTACGCCTTCACGAACTTCGCGTTCGCCGCGCCCGCGGTGGTCTGGTAGTAGTTCCAGGCCGTCAACTGCCCGGCCAGGTACTGCGTTCCGATCGACTTGACCTCCTCCTCGGCGATCGACACCGAGACGACCGGCATGGACTTGGCGGTCAGGCCCGCGGACTTGTACTCCTTGAAGAAGGCCACGTTGGAGTCGCCGTTGAGGGTGTTGAAGACGGCGTCCGCCTTCGACGCCTTCACCTTGTTGGCGATCGTGGAGAACTCCGTGGAGCCCAGCGGCGCGTAGTCCTCGCCGAGGATCGTCATGCCGTTGGCCTTCGCGTACGCCTTGATCTCCTTGTTGGCGGTGCGCGGGAAGACGTAGTCGCTGCCGACCAGGTACAGCTTCTTCAGGCCCTTGGACTTGAGGTAGTCGAGGGCCGGGACGATCTGCTGGTTGGTGGTCGCGCCCGTGTAGAAGATGTACGGGGACTCCTCCAGGCCCTCGTACTGCACCGGGTAGAACAGCAGCGACTTGTTCTTCTCAAAGACCGGCTTGACGGCCTTGCGACTGGCGGAGGTCCAGCAGCCGAAGGTGGCCGCGACCCCGTCCTCCTTGATGAGCTTCTGCGCCTTCTCGGCGAACGTCGGCCAGTCGGAGGCGCCGTCCTCGCTGATCGGCTTGATCTTCTTGCCGAGGACGCCACCGGAGGCGTTGATCTCGTCGATCGCGAGCTTCAGCGAGTCGCGGACGGTCACCTCGCTGATCGCCATCGTGCCGGACAGCGAGTTGAGCAGACCGACCTTGACGGTGTCACCGCTGACGTCGATCTTCGCCGCCTTGTCGGACGACGAGCCGGCCGCGTCGGTCTTGGCGCCGCACGCGGACAGCGTCACGACCGCCGTGAGGGCGGCGCCGACGGCGAGGAAGCCACGGCGAGGAACACGGGAACTGCGGGAACCGCTGGAACCGCTGGACAAACCAACCCCCTAGGGTGAACGGCCTGCTGAAGTGCGGTCCACAGACTCAAGTCCCCCTGTTTCCGGGGTGTTTCGCTCGACTTTCCCGGAGGCAACAAAAAACGCCCCGGACAGCGTGTGATCTGCATTCGGAAACAGAAATCACAATTCGCCCGAGGCATTCTAATTACTTTCTGTGGGAAGTATCTTGGCGTCGCCGGGTACCTGTCAAGGGCGGGTTCCGTGGAGATCGAGCTCGGTGAGGACGTCGAAGTCCAGCCCGTCCGCGCGGGCCAGGTAGATCCGCTGCCGCACATGCCGGTCCCGCAGATGCATCAGGCCGCGCGGACCCTCGTACGACACCGTCCCGGCCGCCGCCCCGATCGCGGTCACGTCGAGCGTCCCGGCCCGCTTGAGCAGCGCGGCGAGCAACAGCACGCCCTCGTAACAGGATTCGCCGAGGCTGCCGAGCGCGGGCGCCTCGATCCCGTACCGATCGGCGTACTGGCCGTGGAGGTCGAGGGTGTCCTGGTTGGCGAGCGAGGCGAAGAAGCCGGCGGTGCTGTAGAGGTCCTCGGTGGCCGAAGGGCCGCTCGCCATCAGCATGTTCTCGTCCATCAGCGTGCTGAGCCGCAGACAGCGTGCGGCCAACCCGTAGGCGGCGAACGCCCGGTTGAAGCGCACGGCGTCACTGCCGACCAGCAGCATCAGCACCCCGTCGGCGTCGGAGCGTTCGATGCGCCGCAGGACGGGCTCGAAGTCGTGCGTGCCGAGCGGGAGATAGACCTCGCCGCCGATCACTCCGCCCGACTCGCGGGCGTACGCGTGGGCCGCCCGGGCCGTACGCCGCGGCCACACGTAGTCGTTGCCGACGACGAACCAGCGGCGCACCCCACGCTCGTGCGCCAACAGGCCCATCGCGGGCCGCAGTTGGTCGCGCGGTGTCTCGCTCGTCAGGAACACCCCGGCGGTGTGCTCGCCGCCCTCGTACAGGGCGGTGTAGACGTACGGCACCCGATGGGCGATCCTCGGCGCCAGCGCCTGCCGCACCGAGGAGATGTGCCAGCCCGTGACGCCCTGCACGACCCCCAGGTCCACCAGCGCCTCGACATGGTCGGCGATCTCCCGCGGCGAGGCACCCCCGTCGACGGGCACCAGCTTCAGCTCCCGCCCGAGGACCCCGCCCGCCCGGTTGACCTCCTCGGCCGCGAGCTGCGCGCACAACTCGCAGGTCGGCCCGAAGATCCCGGCGGGCCCTTGCAAGGGGAAGACCAGGGCCACGCCGAGCACGGAGGCGTCGGCGGTGAACCAGTCGGGGGCGGGCGGACGGGGCCGGAACATGGCGTCATGATTTCCGGTCCGCCCGGTGAACTCCAGCCTGTCTCATACGATGTACGCACCCCGTGACCTAGGAGCGCGATGCCCCACTCATCACCGCGTCAGCCCCGCGACCTGATGCAGCTTCTGACCCGGGCCGAGCGGCTGGCGGCGCGACGCCTCCAGGCGGTGCTGGACGAGGAGGGCTGCTCGCTGGACGCCTGGCGGGTGCTCGGGCTGCTCTCCGACGGGCAGGGGCACCACATGACGGCGATAGCCGAGGCCGCCTTCCTGCCGCCGCCGACGCTGACCAAGCTCGTGGACCACCTCGTCGACCAGAACCTCGTCCACCGCCGGGTGGACCCGCTGGACCGGCGGCGCATCCTCGCCCACCTCACCCCGCGCGGCCAGGAGTACTGGCGGCGCGTCGACCGCGCGGTCCGCGCCGACTGGCCCGCGCTGAGCGACGGGGACGAGGAGCTGTTGCGGGGGCTGCTGGAGCGGCTGGCGGGGACGCTCGACGCGACCAGCCGAGTGTGATCGTGTCGTAGCGCAAAGTTATGTACGTGGTACGGGAATGTATTCCGGCGCAGAAAAGGTTGGCATTTGCATCTAACCGTCGAGGCCGTGCCCAGCGGCCCGCGCAGCACCAGTGAGGCACCGTGAACCAGCAGCCCGCCCCCGAGCAGCCCGCCGACGTCGTGGCCCGACTGCGCGCCGCCTTCCGCACCGGCCGCACCAAGCCCCTCACCTGGCGCACCACACAGCTGCGCCGCCTGCGCGAGATGCTCACCGAGCGCGGCGCGGACCTGGCCGCCGCCCTCCACGCCGACCTGGGCAAGAGCTCCACCGAGGCCTACCGCACCGAGATCGACTTCACGATCCGCGAGATCGACCACACCCTCGACCACCTCGAGGAGTGGCTGCGCCCCGAGTCCGCGCCGGTCCCCGCGCACCTCGGTGCCGACGCGACCGCCTGGACGCAGTACGACCCGCTCGGCGTCGTCCTCGTCATCGCGCCCTGGAACTACCCGGCCCAGCTTCTGCTCGCGCCGGTCGTGGGTGCCCTGGCCGCGGGCAACGCCGTGGTCGTCAAGCCGAGCGAGCTGGCGCCGGCGACGTCGGCCGCCCTGGCCCGGCTGCTGCCGGAGTTCCTCGACACGGAGACCTTCGCGGTCGTCGAGGGCGGCGTCCCGGAGACGACGGCGCTGCTGGCCGAGCGCTTCGACCACATCTTCTACACCGGCAACGGCGTCGTCGGCCGTATCGTCATGCGGGCCGCCGCCGAGCACCTCACGCCGGTCACCCTCGAACTCGGCGGCAAGTCCCCGGCGTTCGTCGACCCCGACGCGGACCTCGCCGTCGTCGCGGACCGCCTCGCCCGCGGCAAGTTCCTCAACGCGGGCCAGACCTGCGTGGCCCCCGACTACGTCCTCACCGACCCGGAGACGGCGGCGGCCCTGGAGCCCCTGCTGACCAAGGCGATCCAGGCGGTGTACGGCACCGACGCGTCCGCCTCCGGCGAGTACGGCCGCATCGTCAACGAACGCCACTTCGACCGGCTCACCGGCCTGCTCGACTCGGGCCGCGTGGTCGTGGGCGGCGACACCGACCGCTCCCAGAAGTACATCGCCCCCACCGTCCTGGCGGACGTCGACCCCGCGTCGCCCGTCATGCAGGAGGAGATCTTCGGCCCGATCCTCCCGATCGTCACCGTGCCGGACCTCGACGGCGCGATCGACTTCATCAACGACCGCGACAAGCCGCTCGCCCTGTACGTCTTCGCCGAGTCGCGGACCACCCGCGACCGCCTCGCCGCGGAAACCTCCTCCGGCGGCCTCGGCTACGGCCTCCCTCTCGCCCACCTCACCGTCTCCGACCTCCCCTTCGGCGGCGTCGGCGAAAGCGGCATGGGCAATTACCACGGCCGCTACTCCATCGAGACGTTCAGCCACCGCAAGGCGATCCTGAACAAGCCGCTGGGCTGAGGAGCCGGTGCGGGCGGGCGTTGGGGTGGGCGGCTGGGCTTGGGCGCGGGCGTTGGGGTGGGCGGCTGGGCTTGGGCGTGGGCGTTGGGGTGGGCGGCTGGGCTGAGGCGCGGGCGCAGGCCGTCGGGCCGCCCGGCCTCACCTCGTACCGGACAGGATCCAGTCGTCGGTACGGCGGTTGCGATCCAGCCCGACAGCCGAGAACTCGTCCTCCCCGAGACTCCGACGCACGCCGAGCAGACGAAGGGCCTGTGAGACGGGGCTGACGGGGCTGACGGTGCGAAGCCCGCGCCGGGCGGCTCTCTCCAGTGGCCCGAGGGCCAGGGTCCCGCCGTCCCAGACGGCGGCGCGCTGTTGACCGACGCCCCCGAAATACTCAGCCTCGACATAGGCGACGGGCCCGGCCGCGGACCACTGGGCGAGCACCCCCTCGAACCCGCCGGGCAGCTTCCAGAACCCGAGGGCACCCACGGGGCTGCCGTCCGTAACGGCGTCCAAAACCTCATCGATCATCGGCAGCAGCGACAGGCCTTGGAGCATCGGCACCACGTGCGCGCCGGGTACGTCCCGCGATGCCGCGCGCAGCAGCTCGCCTCCCGCGATCGCCGCCTCCACCTCGTACCCCACCCGAAGCCTCCGCCGCCCCTGCCTGGTCGAAGGCCCCATCATCCCGCGGGCTTCCGCCGGACCGGGCCGCGCTCGGCAGGTCCTTTCCGTATCCGGAGCTGCCGCCCAGCAGCCCGGGACCGCCGTCCGTGCGATGAGGGTCCGTCGTCTCTGAACCCCGTCGCGTGGGCGCAGGAGGATGGGCCGCAGACACCGGCATCTCGCGAAGGGTGACCCGTGTACCCCAACGACGGATTCCGCGAGCTCGGTCGGGAGGAGTGTCTGCGGCTGTTGGTGACCGCGCCCATCGGGCGGATCGTCCGCACCCGTCAGGCCCTCCCCGCCCTCCTGCCCGTGCACTTCGCCCTCGACGGTGACGGAGCCGTGCTGCTGCGCACCGCGGCCGCGTCCGAGCCGGCCGGGCCGTCGATGGTGCCGTGGTGGCCTTCGAGGCTGACGAGGTCGACGAGGTCGACGCCGGCGCGCACGTCGGCTGGAGTGTCGTCGTCACCGGTCACGCCGCCGTCGTCACGGACCGGGCCGCACACGCACGGCCGTCCCGCTCAGGCCCGCCTCTCCTGGGTCCCCGTTCCCCGGGAGGTCTTCGTCCGCATCGAGCCCGAACTGGTCACCGAACGCGCCCTCGTCGGCGGACGGGGCATGTACGGCGTCCCGTTCGCCCCCTGAGTGGGCCCCGTCGGCCTTCCTTCATGTGGCCCGGTCGGCCCTGTCGGGTACCCGGCGCGACGGACCAGGGTGAATCTGGACACCACCACCCGCACGCGCCCGCCGTACCCCGACACCGACCGGAAGGGGAACCCATGTCCGCCGCCACCCGGCAGCAGCCCGGCGTACTCACGGACGAGGAGCTGACCTCCCTGGACGCCCACTGGCGCGCGGCGAACTACCTCGCCGTCGGCCAGATCTACCTCATGGCCAACCCCCTGCTGACCGAGCCGCTGCGCCCGGAGCACGTCAAGCCACGGCTGCTCGGCCACTGGGGCACCTCACCCGGCCTCAACCTCGTCCACACCCACCTCAACCGGGTGATCAAGGCCCGCGACCTGGACGCCCTGTGCGTCTGGGGCCCCGGACACGGCGGCCCCGCCGTTCTCGCCAACGCCTGGCTGGAGGGGGCGTACAGCGAGACGTACCCGGACATCACCCGGGACGCGCAGGGCATGGCCCGGCTGTTCAAGCAGTTCTCGTTCCCCGGCGGCGTCCCCAGCCACGTCGCCCCCGAGACCCCCGGCTCGATCCACGAGGGCGGCGAACTCGGCTACTCCCTCTCGCACGCCTACGGCGCCGCACTCGACAACCCCGACCTGCTCGTCGCCTGCGTCATCGGCGACGGCGAGGCCGAGACGGGCCCGCTGGCCGCTTCCTGGCACTCCAACAAGTTCCTCGACCCCATCCACGACGGCGCCGTCCTGCCGATCCTCCACCTCAACGGCTACAAGATCGCCAACCCGACCGTCCTCGCCCGCATCCCCGAGGACGAACTCGACGCCCTGCTCAGGGGATACGGCCACGACCCGCTCCATGTCACCGGCGACGACCCGGCCACCGTCCACCGCGCCATGGCCCACGCCATGGACACCGCCCTCGACCGCATCGCGGCCATCCAGCACGCCGCCCGCGAACAGGACACCGGCGAACGCCCCCGCTGGCCGATGATCGTGCTGCGCACACCCAAGGGCTGGACGGGCCCCGCCGAGGTCGACGGCCTCCCCGTGGCCGATACCTGGCGCTCCCACCAGGTCCCGCTGTCCGCCGTACGCGACAACCCAGAACACCTACGGCAGTTGGAGACCTGGCTGCGCTCCTACCGCCCCGAGGAACTCTTCGACGACCAGGGCCGCCCGCGCCCCCACCTCCTCACCCACGTCCCTGACGGACCGCACCGTCTCGGCGCCACCCCGCACGCCAACGGAGGCCTCCTCCTACGGTCGTTGCCCCTGCCGCCCCTGGAACGGTTCGCCGTGCCCGTCGACAAACCCGGTGCCACCCTCCACGAACCCACCCGCGTCCTGGGCGAGTTGCTCGAACACGTCATGCAGGCCACCGCCGACCGCCGCGACTTCCGCCTGGTCGGCCCTGACGAGACCGCCTCCAACCGCCTCCAGGCCGTCTACTCGGCCAGCGGCAAGGCCTGGCAGGCCGCCACCTACGACGTCGACGAACACCTCGACCGGCACGGCCGGGTGATGGAGATCCTCTCCGAACACACCTGCCAGGGCTGGCTGGAGGGCTACCTCCTCACCGGCCGGCACGGACTGTTCTCCTGCTACGAGGCCTTCGTCCACATCGTCGACTCGATGGTCAACCAGCACATCAAATGGCTCCGCGTCACCCGCCGACTGCCCTGGCGCGCCCCCATCGCCTCCCTCAACTACCTGCTCACCTCGCACGTCTGGCGCCAGGACCACAACGGCTTCTCCCACCAGGACCCCGGCTTCGTCGACCACATCCTCAACAAGAGCCCCGAGGCGGTCCGGGTCTACCTGCCGCCGGACGCCAACACCCTGCTCTCCGTCGCCGACCACGTGCTGCGCAGCCGCGACTACGTCAACGTCGTCGTCGCCGGCAAACAGCCCTGCTACGACTGGCTGTCCATGGACCAGGCCCGCATCCACTGCGCCCGCGGACTCGGCGTCTGGGACTGGGCCGGCACCGAGGACGGCACCCGCGAACCCGACGTGGTGCTCGCCTGCGCCGGCGACGTCCCCACCCAGGAGGTGCTGGCCGCCGCCCAGTTGCTCCGCCGCCACCTGCCAGACCTCGCCGTGCGCGTCGTGAACGTCGTCGACATCGCCCGGCTGCTGCCGAGCGAGGAACACCCGCACGGGATGAGCGACTTCGAGTACGACGGCCTCTTCACCCCGGACAAGCCGGTGATCTTCGCCTACCACGGCTACCCCTGGCTGATCCACCGCCTCGCCTACCGCCGCACCGGCCACGCCCATCTGCACGTCCGCGGCTACAAGGAGATCGGCACCACGACCACCCCCTTCGACATGGTCGTCCGCAACGACCTCGACCGCTACCGCCTCGTCATGGACGTCATCGACCGCGTCCCCGGCCTCGCCGTCCGCGCCACCGCCGTACGCCAGGAGATGGAGGACACCCGGCTGCGCCACCACGAGTGGATCCGCGAGCACGGCACGGACCTGCCGGAGGTGGCGGACTGGTCCTGGGACGGCTGACTGACCCATGTGTCCGTAAAGGGTGCGTCCACCACCGAACCCTGTGTGACACTCCACCGATGACCACCGAAACGATCACCGCGGACGCCGCGGGCACCTGGAAGCTCGGCGACCTGTCCGTCCACCGCCTCGGTCTCGGCGCGATGCGGCTGACGGGCAGCGCCGCCTTCCACTTCGGGACGCCGAGCGACCGACGGCAGGCGATCGCCGTGCTGCACAAGGCGATCGAGCTCGGCGTCAACCACATCGACACCGCGGCCTTCTACTTCTCCGCCCTGCGCTCCGCCAACGAACTGATCAACACCGCGCTGGCGCCGTACGCCGACGATCTCGTCATCGCCACCAAGGTCGGCCCCTTCCGCGACTGGACGGGGGAGTGGGGCACCTCCGCCCGCCCGGAGGACCTGCGCGGCCATGTCGAGGAGAACCTGCGCCAGTTGGGCCGCGACCACCTCGACGTCGTCTACCTGCGCCGCATGCGCCAGGACTCCATCGCCGACCACTTCGGCGCCCTCGCCGAACTGCGCGAGGCGGGCCTGATCCGCCACCTCGGCATCTCCGGCGTCGAACCCCGCCACCTCGCCGAGGCGCAGGCCATCGCCCCCGTGGTGAGCGTGCAGAACCGCTACGCCCTGGACCACCCCGACGAACTGCTGCGCATCTGCGGTGAACAGGGCATCGCCTACGTCCCGTTCTACGCGGTGGCCGGTGACGCGGGCGCACACGGCGCCACCGCGAACCACGACGCCGAGGTGCTGGCCGTCGCCCAGGCGCACGGTGTGAGCCCCGCGCAGATCCGTATCGCCTGGACGCTGCACCAGGGCCCGCACCTGCTGGCCATCCCCGGCACCGGCAACCCCGACCACCTGACCGAGAACGTGGCGGCGGGCGCGATCCGGCTCACCGACGAGGAGCTGACCCGCCTCAACTCACTGCACGCCCAGGCGGATTGATCAGCCGCCGTACCCGATCACGGGGTAGTGGTCGGACAGGTTCGTGTACGTGTAGTCGGTGCCCCAGCTCGACACCGTCCAGGGCGCCGACTCCTCCTTGACGACCTCGTTCTTCCAGGCCGTGGGCCGGGCGTGACCCGCGCGGTAGAGGATGTAGTCCAGATCCTCGCGCGGGTCGTCCGGATAGCGGTCGTGGGCGATGGAGTTGTCCTGGGTGTCGAAGGAGTACGGGTGCCCGGCCCGCGCGTCGGCGCCCACCAGACCGCCGTCGGCGAGCATCGAGGCGTACTCCGGCGAGCGCGAGTCGACGTTCATGTCCCCGGCGACCAGGACCTGTTCGCCCGCGGGGATGTTCTTGGCGTCCAGGAAGGCGTCGATCGCCCTGAACTGCCGACTGCGCATGGCGGCGGCCTCGCCCGTGTCGCACCCGGGGTCGGTCGACTGGGCGTGTGTGCCGACGACGTGCACCTTGCTGCCGTTGACGTTCAACACCACATACGCGAAGCCCTTGTTGGACCACCAGTCCGCACCGCACGCGTCCTTGTAGACGTACTGCTCCTTGCGCAGGACCGGCCACTTGCTGAGCACCGTCACCCCGCCGTCCTCGGGCGTGGTCGCCGAGTAGGCGCCACCGGTGGCGTCCCAGCCGTCCTTCGACCGCCCGACGACCGGCGTCTGGTACGGATACTCGCCCGCGGCGGCGCTCTTCAGCGCGTCCGACGAGGAGTTGTCGAACGCCTCCTGGAGCACGACGACGTCATTGCCGTGGAAGAACCCCGCCTTCGCGATCTCCGCGGCCCGGTGGTCCTGGCCCCAGTTCGGGTAGAGGGTCTTGCTGAAAAGAAACGTGTTGTACGTCAACACCCGTACGGCCGGGGCCGGTTCGGCGGCCGTCGCGGTGGGTGCGGCGGTGGCCGCGAACACGACTGCGACTGCGGTCGCGCCCAGGGTGCGGCGCGGTGCGAGAGGTGTCACTGGATCTCCCTGAGGGTGAAGGGGGTTGAGTGGCGCCGCACATCCAACCACCGGGGATTACTCTCAGGTAACTCCCGTGCGCACACGAAATGTCGAACAGCGGTAGGCCTCACACGACCCAGTCGCCGTCCCGCATCAGATACCGGCCCCGCATCTCGTGCACACCGTTCCGCGCCTGCACCGCGCGCGGACGCACCCGGAACCAGACGTACGGCAGGCTCTCCGTCCGCGGATCCCAGCCCGTCTTCGCCAGGAACCCCTCCACGGCGGCCGGCGGCACGGTGTCCGACGCGTACATCTCCGCCTCACCGTCGACGAGCACGACGTCCTGGGTGTCCCCGAGCGCCAGCCGAGCCCGCCCGGCGTCGCGCAGATTGCGCCCGGTCGGTGTCTTCAGCCGCGTCGCCAGCCACAGGGCCTCGCCGTCCCACAGAAACCAGAGGGGCACCAGGCAGGGCAGTCCGTCTGTGTCCGCCGTGGCCACCCACACGTCCATCTCCCGCTCCAGCCGCGCGAGGGCGTCACGCTTGCGCTGTCCGGGATCGCGGGGCTGCTCGCTGATCTTCATGGCCCGGACGCTAACGGCTTCCACGACGCCCTGCATCGGGCGGCGGTCGTAGGGCTGCGGTCGGACGCGGCGCCCATCCGAAACTGGAAATCGCCCCCGGCCCCACTGAGCACCGGCCTCGGTCTCCGCCGGGGCCCCCTGGTCCCCGTCCTGCATCGCCCTCGGGGCCCGACTCGCGGTCGCCTTCGCCCCCACCGGCGGCCGTTCTCCGTCTTGTACCGGCGCGCCCTTCGGGCCTGCCGGTGGGTCGCCGTCGGCCGCCATTGGGGATCGCCCTATAGCCCGCGCCCGTCCTCGCCTCCGGTCCGCGCTTGTCCGCGCCTCCGGGCCCACCCAGGGATCGCCTCCGGCCCACCCAGGCATCGCCCTCCGCCTCGCTGGGCATCGCTCCCCCCCAGCCCCCGCACCCCCGGATCCGCCCGAACCCCTGCATGCCATCGCCCCCAGCCCCCCTCAGAACCGCCCCGGCCCCGCCCGAGGCCGCCCCCGCTCGCCCACCGAATACAGGGACTGGCGCCCACCGAGTTTTACGTATAACCTCTCCCGCTAACCCAACGCCCCGAAAGGCCCCGATGAGACGCATCGCCCTGGTCACCCTCGTCGTCGACGACTACGACGAGGCGATCCGCTTCTACACCGAGGCCCTCGGCTTCCGGCTCGTCGAGGACGCCCCGCGTCCCGGCGGCGCCCGCTGGGTCGTCGTGGAGCCCGGCACGGAAGCGGGTGGCACCGGTCTGCTGCTCGCCCGTGTCAAGGACGATGCCCAGCGTGCCCGCCTCGGCGACCAGACAGGCGGGCGCGTCGGCTTCTTCCTGCACACCGACGACTTCGCCCGCGATCACGCCCGGATGCTGGCCGCCGGCGTGACCTTCCTGGAGGAGCCCCGCCACGAGCCCTACGGCTCGGTCGCCGTCTTCCAGGACCTGTACGGCAACCGCTGGGACCTCCTCCAGCCCGCCGCCTGACCTTCCTCCACCGCCGTTCCGCCCCGCCCCAGGAAAGACCCCGCCATGATGACTGCTACGCGCGTAGACGCCGACCTCATCCGCCGCCTCCCCAAGGCCGTCCTGCACGACCACCTCGACGGCGGCCTGCGCCCCGCCACCGTGATCGAGCTCGCGGCGGAGGTCGGCCACACCCTGCCCACCACCGACCCCGACGAGCTGGCCGCCTGGTACTTCGAGGCCGCCAACTCCGGTGACCTGGTCCGCTACATCGCCACCTTCGAGCACACCCTCGCAGTCATGCAGACCCGCGAGGGCCTGCTGCGCGTCGCCGAGGAGTACGTCCTCGACCTGGCCGCGGACGGGGTCGTCTACGGCGAGGTGCGCTACGCCCCCGAGCTGAACACGCGGGGCGGGCTCGCCATGAGCGAGGTCGTGGAGACCGTCCAGGAGGGCCTCGCCGCCGGTATGGCCAAGGCGGCCGCCGCCGGGACGCCGGTCCGCGTCGGCACTCTGCTCTGCGGCATGCGCATGTTCGACCGTGTTGCCGAGGCGGCCGACCTCGCCGTCGCCTTCCGTGACGCCGGCGTCGTCGGTTTCGACATCGCCGGTGCCGAGGACGGTTTCCCGCCCGCCGACCACCTCGCCGCCTTCGAGCACCTGCGCCGTGAGAGCGTGCCGTTCACCATCCACGCCGGTGAGGCCCACGGCCTGCCCAGCATCCACCAGGCCGTCCAGGTGTGCGGCGCCCAGCGCATCGGCCACGGCGTCCGCCTCACCGAGGACATCGTCGAGGGCAAGCTCGGCCGCCTGGCGAGCTGGGTGCGCGACCGCCGGATCGCCCTGGAGATGTGCCCGACCTCCAACCTCCAGACCGGCGCCGCCACCTCGATCGCCGAGCACCCGATCACGGCCCTGAAGGACCTCGGCTTCCGCGTCACCCTCAACACCGACAACCGGCTGGTGTCGGGCACGACCATGACCCGTGAGATGTCCCTGCTGGTCGAGGAGGCGGGCTGGACGGTCGAGGACCTGCGCACGGTCACGGTCAACGCCCTCAAGAGCGCGTTCATCCCGTTCGACGAGCGCAAGGCCCTCATCGACGACGTCGTCCTGCCGGGCTACGAAGCCGCGCTCTGACGCAGCCCCCGCAGATACGCGGCCTGTCCGACGTGCTGAAGATCGTCGGACAGGACGCTGACCAGCCGTACGCCCAGCGTGACCGGCGGGTCCCAGTTGTCGTCCACGATCCGTTCCAGGTCCGCCGCGGTCACCCCGCGCAGCGCCTCCAGGCTCTGGGCGTGGACGGCGTCGTAGTAGCCGGTCAGCAGCTCGGCGGAGTCGACCCGCACCTTCGCGACCTGCGCGGAGGTGTGGCCGTACCCGTGGTCGCGGGGCGGCACGTCGAGGCCGAAGCGCTTCTCCCAGTCCTGGGTCAGCCACACCTGGTCGAGCCCGAACGCGTCGGCCACGTGGTCGTCCTGGACGCGGGTGAGGTGCCAGACCAGCCAGGTGATGGAGTTGGCGTCGGGGGCGGGGCGATGGTTGAGGTCGTCGGGGGTCAGGCCCTCGACGGCGGCGTGGACTTCTTCCTGGATGCGGCTGAAACCGTCGATGAGGATGTCCTTTGCATGCATGCCCTCCACCATCGCGCACCCGGCCGCCTCACGCGTCCGGAATCCAGCTCCCGTGGAAACCGAGCGGCACCCGCCCCGGCAGATGGATGCGGGCCACCGGCTCACCGGTGAAGTCCTGGGCGGCGAGGATCACCAGGTCGGACGCCCCGCGATCGGGGTTGTGCACATACGCGATCGCGTACCCGTCGTCCTCGGCGGTGCCGTGCTCGCGCGGCACGAACACGGCCTCGCTCGCCGCCGCGCCGCGCGGCAGCCGGTGCACCTGGGTCGTGCCGCGCAGCAGGTCCTGCTTGATGAGCGCGTTGCTGAACGCCCGGTCGGGCGGGTCGCCGTCGACCGTCATATAGGCCTGCGCCATCTCGGCGGACGCCGCCGAGTAGCCGTAACGGTGCCGACGCGACACCAACGCCTCGTTCACGCGCGGGAATTCCTGCGGGCGGTCGTCGAGAGTGCGGGTGCGCACCCGGCCGTGCCGCAGGTCGATCGTCCAGCGGTCGAGGCGCGGCGTGCTCGCCCCGTACGGGCCGCCCGAACCCTTGCCGGCGACGAAGAACGGCGCGTCGAAGTTCGTCATGTCGACGACGATCTCCGACCCCTCCTCGTAGGCGTTGAGGGTGTGCGAGTAGTAGACCGGGTCGACCTCGAACCAGCGCACCGCACCGCCCTTGCGCGGCAGCACCCCCACCCGCGCCGGATGCCTGTCGTTCCAGACGTACGGCACGATGTCGCCGCGCTCGGCGCCGGCCGGGTCGAAGGTCACCGGCATGTCGAGGATGACCACGTGGTGCTCGGTGAGGGCGAAGTCGTGGATCATCGGCGCGTCCGCCACCGGGATCCTGGTCGTGCGTGACACCCGGCCCGTCGGGTCCACGACCAGGTGCCGTACGTGGTCCCAGGTCGGGTAGTAGGCGATGGCGTGCAGTTCACCGGCGTGGACGTCGAACTTGGTGTGCGCGGTGAGCGGCCCCTTCAGAGTGCCCCGGAAGTCGTACGTCCCCACGGTGTTGAGCTCGTCGTCGAGTTCGTACGGCAGCGGGCCGCTCTCCTGGAGCGTGAGGACGCGCCCCCGGTACGGGATCACATGGGTGTTGCACGGGAAGTCGTCCGGCGGCACCGGGCCCGGGTAGGGCTCGCCCAGTTTCTTCGCCACCTGGGAGGAGCGCACCCAGCGGTTGCGGTACCACTCGGCGCATCCGCCGCGCAGCCGCACGCCGTGCACCATGCCGTCGCCGAGCATCCAGTGATGGGCGCGCGGGTCCTCAAGTCCCAGGACGTTGGGGCCGTTTCGAAGGTAGCGGCCGTTCAGATCGTGCGGGACGCGGCCGGTCACCGGCAGGTCGAAGGCCGTCAGTTCCTCGGTGACGGGCGCGAACGCGCCCTCCAGGAAGGGGAATCGGTGCGTCGTGGGCGCCTGGGGCGCGGCGACCGCCGCCCGGGCTCCTGCCCCGACCAGTCCTCCCGCGGCAGCGATGGCCGCCGCGCCGCGCAGTACGTTCCGTCGTGTGTGGTCCGTCATCTCCCGTGCTCCTGACCGCAGTTGTCGTGAGTGGACGCTCATGAGTCTGCGGTGGGGGACGGGCTGGGTCAGGAGGGGTGGGCCCCGTCCTGGGGTGTACCTACGCCCCCTGTTTCCAGCAGCGCCATCAGGGCCCGGGCCGCCGGGCTGGTGGCCTGCTCGGGCGGCAGCAGCGCGACGGTCTCGTACACGGCCTCCCCGGTGCCCTTCATGGGCAGTGCGGTCAGGGACGGCCGCTTGTGCCGGAAGTGGCGCGGTACGACGGCGACGCCGAGGTTCTCGTCCACCAGGTCCAGCAGGCTGTGCACGTCGTTCACCTCCAGCGCGACCGCCCGACGTACGCCCGCGGCGGCGAACGCGGCGTCGGTGGTGCGGCGCGGGCCCCAGTCCGGGTGGAAGTCGACGAAGACCTCGCCGCCCAGGTCCTCCGGGGTCACGGCGGCCCCGGCACGCGCGAGCCGGTGGTCGGGATGGCACAGGACGGTCATCGGCTCGGCGGCCAGCGGTACGACACGCAGCTGGTCGGTGTCCTCCTGTGCCGTCCGCACCGCGAAGGCCAGGTCCAGGCGGCCGGCCGCGACCTCCTCCGCGAGCGCGCCGGAACCGGCCTGCCGCAGACAGATCTCGACGTCCGGATGCCGGCGCCGGAACGAGGCGAGCAGCCCCGCCACGTACACGCCGGCGATGCACTGCTCGGAGCCGAGCGCGAGCATCCCGCGCAGCACCCCCTGCACCGCGGCCACCGCCTCGTGGGCGGAGCGGACCTGCGCCAGGATGCGCTCCGCCTCGCCGAGCAGCGCCCGCCCGGCGGGGGTGAGCGTCACCCGCCGGGTCGTGCGCACGAACAGCGGGGTCTGCAGCTCCCGCTCCAGCGCCCGGATCGAGGCCGACAGCCCGGACTGGGACACCAGCAGCCGCTCGGCGGCCCGGGTGAAGTGCTGGTCCTCGGCGACCGCGACGAAGTGCTGGAGATGGCGGAGTTCCATGACGCAGAAGCCTACTCAGAAACCCGTCCGCTGAATTCCATCGGATTCTTCTGTTGGACCAATGCGCCCAGGTCACGAAAGAGTGGATACCGGCTCTCAGGCATCTGCTCAGAGCCCCTCGGGAAACCGTGCCAACCCCTCTGGAGTCGCGTTGTACACCGCACACCCCGACCGCTACGCGGACATGCCCTACCGGCGCACCGGACGCAGCGGCCTGAAGCTTCCCGCGATCTCGCTCGGCCTGTGGCACAACTTCGGCCCGGCGGACCGCACCGTCGAGACCCAGCGTGCCATCCTGCGCCGCGCCTTCGACCTCGGCGTCACCCACTTCGACCTGGCCAACAACTATGGCCCGCCGCCCGGCGCCGCCGAGTCCGCCTTCGGCGAGGCCCTGAAGTCCGACCTCGCGGCGTACCGCGACGAGCTGATCATCTCCACCAAGGCCGGCTATCTGATGTGGCCCGGCCCGTACGGTGAGTGGGGCTCCCGCAAGTACCTGCTGTCCTCGCTGGACCAGAGCCTGACGCGGATGGGCCTCGACTACGTCGACATCTTCTACTCGCACCGCTCGGACCCGGAGACTCCGCTGGAGGAGACGATGGGCGCCCTGCACTCCGCCGTGCAGCAGGGCAAGGCGCTGTACGTCGGCATCTCCAACTACTCCGCCGAGCAGACCCGCGAGGCCGCCCGCATCCTGGGCGACCTGGGCACCCCGCTCCTCATCCACCAGCCGCGCTACTCGATGCTCGACCGGCGCCCCGAGGACGAGGGCCTGCTGGACGCCCTGGACGAGCTCCAGGTCGGCTCGATCGTCTTCTCCCCGCTGGAGCAGGGCGTGCTCACCGGCCGCTACCTCGACGGCATCCCCGAGGACTCGCGGGCGGCGAGCGACAGCCCCTTCCTGAACTCCGACGCCCTCACCGAGGACCTGGTCGCCCAGCTGCGCGAGCTGAACGACATCGCCAAGTCCCGCGGCCAGACCCTGGCGCAGCTGGCGCTGGCCTGGGTCCTGCGCGGCGGCCGGGTCACCTCCGCCCTCGTCGGCGCGAGCAGCCCGCAGCAGATCGAGGACAGCGTCGGCACCATCGCCAACCTGGACTTCGACGCGGAGGAACTGGCCCGCATCGACGCGGTGATCAAGAAGTAGGGCCGTTTACGAAGAAAGGCGTTCCTGGAGGCGGACGGTCACCGTGTCGCCCGCCTCCTTCCCGATGGCCCTGCGCACCTCGGCCTTCACCGGCAGCTTGTGCCGGCCGTCGCCCAGGGCCATGAAGGAACTGCGGAACGGATGTCCGTCGATCGTCCCGCTGACCTTGACCAGGCCGCGGGTGCCGAAGAACGCGACGGACTCGGGCCAGACCAGATAGGTCCAGCCGCCCTCCTCGGGGCTCTTGACCAGCTCCGCGGTGAACTGCCGGTCGATCTTCGCGGTCATGACGTCCGCCTCTCGCTCGTGGTGGGCTCTCCTTCAGGAGACCGCCACGGGCGCCGAAACTCATCACGCCCCGGCCGGCACCCGGTCCAGGAACCCCAGCACCGACCGGATGCGGCCCTGCTCGTCCAGCGTGATCACGTCGAATCCCGCGACCGGCGCGGAGCCGTCGGCCTCGTTCACCAGCTCCCAGGAGAAACGCGCCGTGTCGTGGTGACCGTCCACGACCCCGGTGGGGTAGAAGACGAACCCCGGGAACTGCTCGTGCGCCGCCGCGATCACCGCGGCGATCTGCTCGTGGCCGCTGACGTCGACCAGAGGGTCGGTGTAGCTGCCCTCCGGGGCCCAGGCAGCCGCCACCGCCTTCGTCAGGGTCTCCTGGTCGACGGCGTTCCAGGCCTCGAAATAACGTGCGACGGCACTGTCGTAACGCTCGGTGTTCGCGGACATGCGGCATCAGCCTCCGTCGAGGTCGTCTCTGCTGGTCAGGACCCGAGTCCCTGTCGTGGTGACCCGGTACCGCAACCATGCCCGCCGCGCCGCGGCCCGTCGATTACCCCACGGGTAATGCGAGGGTCGCCTCGTTTCGGCCAACTCCCTTGGTGAATATGCCAGGAGAGTGGCCGGAAAGTCGTGGTGACAGTGTTTCAGTAGTGAACATACTCAACTGACAGGGCATTCACATCCAGCGAGGATGCCATCACACACCGCACATGAGCCGCGGTGACCCGTAAGTCCGGAGCCGCATCGAAAGCGAGGCCAGCCGACAGGCGCACTACGCACCGGGGGAGTGAACGTGCACGACGAATTCCTGTGCCATGTCACCGCGTACGGAACCTGCGGAGGGCAGCGCATCGGCGTACCGCTCGGCAGCTACCGGGCCCCCACCCTCGCCCTCGCCCTGTGGTGGTTACGGGACCGGGCGTCGTGGATCGCCGAGCGTCTCGATCCGCAGCCCGAGATCAGCCGTATCCCGCCGAGCGCGCTCGTCCCGGTCGCCCACTCCGTGCCCGACGTGCCCGCCGTGCTCCGCGCCTGGTGCGGGGACGCCGCCCAACAGGAGCTGGTCGCCGAGGAGTTGGCGGCCGGGCGGCTGATCCGCATCGCCACCAGCGACGACACCACCGAGTACGAACTCCTCGCCGAGTCGGTGGACGCCCTGCGCATGCAGCGCACGATCCCGGCACTGGTCGTCTCCGTCGGCTGAGGCACCTCGCAGGTGCCGGTCGAGGCACCTCGCACAAAAGGCGCACACCAGGACGAATCGATAGAATCTCGGCATGGCAGAGCGGCCGAGCGCGCCGACTGCGCCCGAACTCGTCCTGGAGACCGAGGCGGGCTCCACCGTGATGAGCCCGGGCCACGACTACCACGTCGGACGCGATCCCCTGAGCGACATCGTGATCGACGACGCCCGGGTCTCCTGGCACCACGCGGTGCTGCGGCCCGAGGCCGACCACTGGACTCTGGCCGACGAGCACAGCACGAACGGCACCTACGCCGACGGCCTGCGCATCCAGGAACGGGACGTCGGCCCCGGCTGCGTGATCCGCTTCGGCAGCCCCTCCGACGGGCCGCGCGCGGTCCTCATCGCCCCGGAGCGCCCCTCGGCCGTCTCCATGCCCGGCCTCACCGGCACCTTCCGGCAGCCCACCACTGTCCGCCCGCTCCCGACCCGCACGGTCCGCATCGGCCGCGCCGACGACAACGACCTCGTCATCGACGACCTGGTCGTCTCCCGGCGGCACGCCGAACTGCGCGCCCTCCCCGACGGCAGCTACGAGATCGTCGACCTCGGCAGCCACAACGGCACCTACCTCAACGGCAGCGCCGTCACCCGCGCCCTGCTCGGCCCCGGTGACGTCGTCGGCATCGGCCACTCGGCGTTCTGCCTGGTCGGCGACCAGTTGCAGGAGTACGTCGACACCGGCGAGGTCTCCCTCGACGTCCAGGACCTGAGCGTCGCCGTCGACCGCGGCCGCAAGACGCTCCTGGACCACGTGTCGTTCCCGGTGGGGGAGAAGTGCCTGCTCGCGGTCGTCGGCCCGAGCGGCGCCGGCAAGTCCACCCTCCTCGGCGCCCTCACCGGCCAGCGCCCCGCCGACCACGGCACGGTCCTGTACGACGGCCGCGACCTGTACCGCGACTACGCCGAGCTGCGCCAGCGCATCGGCCTGGTCCCGCAGGACGACATCCTGCACGCCCAGCTCACCGTCCGCGCCGCCCTCACCTACGCCGCCGAGCTCCGCTTCCCGCAGGACACCGCGAAGGCCGAGCGGCAGGCGCGCGTCGAGGAGGTCATCGACGAACTCGGCCTGCGCCAGCGCGCCGACCAGCCGGTGCACAGCCTCTCCGGCGGCCAGCGCAAGCGCGTCAGCGTCGCCCTGGAACTGCTCACCAAGCCCTCGCTGCTCTTCCTCGACGAGCCGACCTCGGGCCTCGACCCCGGCATGGACCGCTCGGTGATGCACATGCTGCGGGGCCTCGCCGACGACGGCCGGACCGTCATCGTCGTCACCCACAGCGTCCTCAGCCTCGACGTCTGCGACCGGCTCCTCGTCCTCGCCCCCGGCGGACGGATCGCCTACTACGGGCCGCCCGAGGACACCCTCGCCTACTTCGGCTACGAGCAGTGGCCCGAGGCCTTCGAGGCCTTCGAACGGGACCAGGACCGGGACTGGGCGGGGGAGTTCCGCACTTCCCCCTTCCAGCGGCAGTACGTCACCGAGGCCTCCGGCCAGCCCCGGGTGCCGCGGTCCGGCCCCGTCGTGATCACCCCGCCGCCCAGGCCGCGCAGCCGCGGCGCCCAGCTCGGCACCCTGATCCGCCGCTACGCCACCGCCCTCAGCGCCGACCGCACCTTCCTCGTCATCATGATCGCGCTGCCGTTCGTGATGGGCGCCATGGCCCGCGCCCTGGCCGGCAGCAAGCTGACGCAGGAGACGGCGATGAACGCGCTGCTGATCCTGTGCGTCGGCGGCGTGCTGACCGGGGCGGCCAACGCGGTGCGCGAACTGGTCAAGGAACGCACCATCTACCAGCGCGAGCGGGCCGTCGGCCTGTCCAGATCGGCGTACCTGATGTCGAAGATCGTCGTCCTGGGCACGGTCACCGTCCTGCAGGCCGTGGTCCTGACGTTGGTCGCCCTGCTCGGCGTCGACCTCAACGCGCCCGGCGGCGAAGGCGTGTTGATGTCGCCCCTTGTCGAAATCACCGTCGCCGTCGCCCTGCTGGCGTTCACGGCGATGATGCTCGGCCTGCTGATCTCCGCGCTGGTCCGCAAGGAGGAGGTGACGATGCCGCTGCTGGTGCTGCTCGCCATCGTCCAAGTTGTGTTCTGCGGCGCCCTGTTGAAGCTCGACGGGGTGCCGGGCCTGGAGCAGCTGTCCTGGCTGGTGCCCTCGCGCTGGGCCCTGGGCGCGATGGCCGGCACGGTGGGCCTCGCCCGGATCGTGCCCGGCGAACTGACCACCGATCCGCTCTTCCGGCACTCGGCGAAGGTGTGGCTGATCGACGTCGGGATGCTCGTCGTCCTGTCGGCGCTCTTCGGATACGTCGTCTCCCGCCTGCTGCGCCGCCACGAACCGGCCGTCCTGCGGAAGTCGTGATGACCACCCCCGGCTTCCGGCCCACCCACGTCGTTCCCCAGCACGGCATGCCCGCCTGGGAGGCCCCCGACCCCGCCCGGCCCACCGTCCCCCTCGACCCGCTGCTGCCGGTCCAGTTGGTGGAGCGGCGCGGCGACTGGGGGCACGTGCTGTGCGCCAACGGCTGGTCGGCCTGGGTCGACGGCCGCTTCCTGGTCGCCGTACCCAAGGACCCGCCCGTCGCGGACGCCCCGCTCGCCCGCACCGCCGACCCCCGCCCCCTGCTCGCCCGCGCCGAGGAGACCCTCACGCGCTACCGGTCCGCGGTCGAGGAACTGGCCGGCGGCGGCCTGGACGGCGAGGGCTTCCAGAGCCGCACCCGGGGCCTGCGGATCGGCGTCGTCGTCGACGGGGAGTCGGTCTGGCTGTACGACGCCCAGCACGGCCGCTGGGTCTACGCCGACGGCACCCGGCTGAGCACCTACGCCGCCGAGGAGGCGCCCCGCGCCGCCGCCGGGGAGCCCGGGCACGCCGCCACCCAGGTCGTGACGCCCGATGGCCCGTGACACCAGCCTCTTCTCCGGCCGGCCCTCCGAGCTGATCGGCCGGCAGATCGCCGGCTACCGCATCGAGCGCGAGATCGGCCGCGGCGGCATGGCCGTCGTCTACCGCGCCCACGACCTGCGCCTGGACCGCACGGTCGCCCTCAAGCTCCTCGCCCCCGAACTCGCCCGCAACGACACCTTCCGCCGCCGCTTCACCCACGAGTCACGGGCCGCCGCCGCGATCGACCACCCGCACATCGTCCCCGTCTTCGAGGCGGGCGAGACGGACGGCGTCCTGTACATCGCCATGCGCTACGTCGAGGGCAGCGACCTGCGCCATCTCCTCGACCGCCGCGGCCCGTTGGCGCCCGAACCCGCTCTGCGGATCGCCGCCCAGATCGCCTCCGCGCTGGACGCGGCCCACGACCACGGACTGGTCCACCGGGACGTGAAACCCGGCAACATCCTCATCGCCCGCGGCACCGACAGCGACCATCCCGAGCACGCCTACCTCACCGACTTCGGCCTGACGAAGAAGTCCCTGTCCCTGACCGGCTTCACCACGGTCGGCCAGTTCGTCGGCACGCTCGACTACGTGGCCCCCGAGCAGATCTCCGGCAAGCCCGTCGACGGCCGCTGCGACGTCTACGGCTTCGCCTGCGTCGTCTACGAGACCCTCGCGGGCCGCCCCCCGTTCCGCCGCGACGACGACATGGCCCTGCTCTGGGCCCACCAGTACGACCAACCGCCCCCACTGACCGAGGCCCGCCCCGACCTCCCGCCGAACGCCGACACGGTCCTCGCCAAGTCCCTCGCGAAGAGCCCCGACGACCGGTACGGCACCTGCCTCACCTTCGTCTCCGCCCTGCGCACGGCCATGACCGGCGACCGCACGGGCGGCCACGCGCCGACACAGGTCGCCCTGCGCATCGCGAACTCCGCGGTGGCGGGCCCGAAACAGCCGCCGCCATGGGCACAACCGGTCTTCAGGGGCGGCTAGCCGTAGGCGACCGGACGGGGCGGTGTCACGGCCGGACAGGGCCGTGGCCGGGGTCGGCCGGCCCGTGCGCGTCCGTCTCGCCCCGCCGTCGCACCGGCCGCGCCAGCAACCCGCCCAGGAAGCCCGCGACCAGACCCCACAGCGCGCCCAGTCCGACCGCGGACCACACCTCGGGCTCGAGGAACAGCTCCCCGTTCAGGTCGCCGCCGAGGTCGCCGATGCCGAGGACCGACAGGCCGTAGTGGGCGGTGATGCGGCCGAGCAGGCAGATCATCAGGACCGTGAGCGCGAGGGCGACCGCCAGGTGCAGGGCGTGCTGCCAGGCGCGCATCCGGGCGGGGGAGCGGGCCGCCATCACGAACGCGGCGGCGAGCAGCAGCACCGCGTCGACGGCCACCAGCCACCACACCCTGCCGTCGTAGTCGGCGAGGGTGGACAGGTTCAGCGTGGCGGTGTCCTTCGAGCGCAGCACCTCGTCGAGGACGTGTGGCATCGGCAGCCCGAACGGACCCTCCACCCGGCCGTTCCAGGTCGCGCCGAGGCCCAGCGTCAAGGTCAGCCACACCAGGTTCGGCAGGCCGAGAAGGATCACGGCCAGGGTCTCCACCGCGTGACCGCGTGTGACCGCGACGACCAGGGCGATGACGATGCCGAGGGCCACATAGGCGAGCAGGAGCACGACCATCGCGTACGCCGCCGGCCGCACCGACGCCTGGAAGCGCAGCAGCCGGCCCGGCAGCGGCGCCCCGCGCGAGACCAGCAGCGCCAGCGCCAGCACCCCGGCCAGCCAGAGCAGGCCGAACAGCAGCGTCAGCGGGACGTCCGTCTTGAAGCCGACCTCCGGGGTGACGCCGAACAGGTCGCCGAGGTCGGAGAGCGCGCTCTCGCCGAGGGAGAGCGTGAAGGTCTGACGCGCCCCCAGGGCGAGGGCGATCAGGCCGAGCACCCACAGCACGGCGACCCGGGCCGCCCAGCCCGCCAGTTCCGTGGCGCCCGCCACCACGCGGTGCCGCAGCGGCCGTAGAAAACCCGCCGCGAGGACGAGGGCACCGGCCAGCGTGACCGACAGCGGGATCACCGTCAGACCCGCCTGGGTGTCGGCGAGGCCGCCGGCGTTCCCGGAGAGCTCGATCGTGCCGCCCACCGCGGTGACGACCGTCGCCGCGACGACCCGGAGGAACGCCCCGTCCGGCAGATCCGTCGCCCCCGCCGCCCACAGCCCCAGGGCCGCGGTCACGCCCATGACGAGGAGTCCGGACAGCACGGTGACGGCGGCCTGTACCCAGCCGTGCGGGGCAACGGCCTGGTCGGAGCGGGTTCTCGGGCTCACCCTGCCCACGCTAAGCAGCCCCCGGGGACGCCGCCCGCCGGGAGGGCCGTCCGCGTCGGCTTGCGAGCCGCACCGGACCGGAGCACACAATGGAATCGTCGTGGATAAAAGCGGCGTAAGCGTAGAAAAGCCGCATAGCCCCACGTCGGGAAGAAGGGCTCGTGAGCGCCGAACCTCCGTCCTCCGGCCGGCCCACCGGACCGCCCTCAGGTCCGCTGTCGGGTCCCTCCCAGCCGCCCTCGGGGCCGCCTTCGCAGCCCCCGGGCAGCAGCGGCGGGACGCCCTCGCCGGAACCGCACCGCCCCTGGTGGCGGTCGGTGCCGAGGGTCGCCGTGCTCGCCACCGCGGTCGTGGCCGCCGTGGTGCTGGCGCTCGTCTTCAGCCGCTCCGACGGCGGCGGGGGCGGCGGCACCGCCAAGGGCGGCGAGGTCTTCCTCCAGACCGCCTCCAAGACCGGCCCCGAACCCTTCACCGAGTCCACCGCGAACGACAGCTCCGCCCCGCCCGTCTCCCCCTCCCCGGCGACCGAGTCGGCCGCGACCAACGCGGTACGCGGCGTCGACGGCGGCGCACCCGGCCTCTACGGCGGCACCCGCAACGTCTCCAGCTGTGACGTGGAGGCCCAGATCAAGGCCCTCCAGGCGGCCCCCGCGAAGAACAACGCCTTCGCCTCCGTCGCCGGCGTCCAGCCGTCCCGCGTCCCCGCCTACCTGCGCGCGCTCACCCCCGTACAACTGCGCATGGACACCCGCGTCACCAACCACGGCTACCGCGACGGCGCCGCCACCAGCTACCAGGCCGTCCTCCAGGCCGGCACCGCCGTCCTCGTCGACAGCCGCGGCGTGCCCCGCGTCCGCTGCGCCTGCGGCAACCCGCTCACCCCGCCGGTCGCCCAGCAGACCACGCCGAAGCAGACCGGCGACAGATGGGCGTCGTACCGGCCCACGAACGTGGTCGTGGTCGCGCCGTCGATCACGGTCATCAACGTCTTCGTGATCTACGACCCCGACGAGAACGAGTGGATCGCCCGCCACCGCGGCGACACGGGTCACAAGGACCAGCACACCGTCCCACCGGTGAACCCCTCGCCGTCCGTGACCGTGACGACGCCGACACCTCCCACGACCCCGACGTCACCGTCCACCACGCCGCCCACCGGCCCGTCCTCCCCGGCACCGTGTGTGTCCACGGCCACCGGAACGCCCACCGGGACACCCACCGGTTCGGCGACCCCGTGTCCGCCGACGTCCGCGAGCCCGTCCTCGCCCACGCCGAGCTCCGCGCCGGTGGTTCCCGAACCGGAGACCACCGAACCGGCGACGCCGCAGGAGGACACGCCGGAAGAGCAGTCCTCGCTCGGCACCCCCGCCCCCGATGCCCCGGACGTGACATCACCGCCGGTGTGACCGACACGACCCGTTATGGGGACTGCGGCGCTTCACTCGGGGTACGAGCACTGGTGCAGCAGCGTCCGGCCAGTCCGGCTTCCGAGAGAGAAACGCATGATCGAGCACCTGGACGGGGCAGTGATACCGACTGGTTTCGACGTGCCCGTCGACCCACTCCGGCGGGCGGCCCACTACACGGGCGAACCGGGATGCATCGCCGAGGCCCGGCACTTCGCCGCGCACTTCCTCGACCAGCTCAGGACCGAGTGGTGCGCCGAGATCGGCGCCCGGGCCGACGACGAGGTGCTCCTGGTGGTGAGCGAGCTGGTCACCAACGCCGACCGGCACAGCAACGGGCCGTACATCCTGGATCTGGAGGGCACGGACGCCGCCGTGACCGTGTCCGTCTACGACAGCAGCGCCGCGCTGCCGCTGCGTTTCCCGAAGGACCCGGAACGGGTCGGCCGGCACGGCCTGGAGATCGTCCACGCGCTGGCGGCGGAGGTCACCGCCGAGCGCGTACCGGTCGGCAAGCGGGTCAGCGCGGTTCTCAGACTCGGCGAGAGGTGACCGCCGGAGCCGTCCCGGCAGGCCACCCCTCGCCCCGGTCCTCAGGCGCAGCCCAGCTCGCCCAGCATGCCCTCGCGCAACCGCGCGATGATCCGCTTGATCAGCCGGGACACATGCATCTGCGAACAGCCCAGCCGTTCGCCGATCTCCGCCTGGGTGGCCTCCTCCACGAACCGCAGATGGATGATCTGCCGGTCGCGGTCGCTGAGTTCGGCCATCAGCGGCGCGAGCGACTGGAAGTCCTCGACCAGCCGCAGTCCGTCCTCCTCGACGCCGATGAAGTCGGCGAGCACCGACTCGCCGTGCTCGGGCCCGTCGCCGGTGAGGGCGGCGTCCAGCGAGGCGGAGTTGTAGCCGTTGGAGGCGATCTGGCCCTCGACGACCTCGTCCTCGGAGATGTTCATCAAGGTGGCGAGTTCGGCCACCGTCGGCTCCCGGTCCAGCCTGCTGGCCAGCTCCTCGCGCGCCTTGGCCAGTTCCACCCGCAGCTCCTGGAGCCGCCGCGGCACGTGCACCGCCCAGGTGGTGTCCCGGAAGAACCGCTTGATCTCGCCGACGATGTAGGGCAGCGCGAAGGACGTGAACTCGACCTCCCGCGCGAGTTCGAACCGGTCGATGGCCTTGATCAGGCCGATCATGCCGGTCTGGACGATGTCCTCCATGTCGTCGCCGCGACCGCGGAAGCGGCCGGCGGCGAACCGCACGAGGGACATGTTCATCTCGATCAGCGTGTTGCGCGCGTACTGGTACTCGTGTGTGCCTTCCTCGACCTCCGTCAGGCGCTGGAAGAACTGGCGCGACAGCTCCCGCGCGTCACGCGGCGCGACGCTCCGCGGGTCCACGACTCCTGGCAGCGGTCCGTCACCCGTGCTGGTCCCGGCGGTCCTCTCGACGAGCTGTGCCTCCGACCCGGTCACGGCGGTGTCCATGTCCTCTCCCACGTCACGGTTTGACCAGCGGGCGACCCGCCGGTCCTCACTCAGCGCGTACCCCTGGTGGGGCAGGGCATGCCCGCGGCGCGGTGCCGGGACGGTGAGAAGGCGGTGGACGGCGGGTGTGGCGTGCGGCTCCTGCGCGCGTCTATGACGGACGTCACAGATCCACTGGTGACGATCCGGTGCGGGTGGCCGTGATCAGGTCGTGGAGGTAGCGCTTGGTGATGCGGCCGTCGTAGGCGGAGTCGATCAGCTCCCGGATGCAGGCCAGCAAGCCCTCGCGGCGCGCGGTGTCCAGCGCGCGGTGGTTCGAGTACGTGAGCAGGACGTCCAGGTACTCGTCGGTGGTGTACGTGATCTCCTGGAAGTACCGGGTCACCGCGACGTTCTCGAAACGCGGGCAGTGCTCGAACTCCTCGGTCGGTGGGGGGATCTCGTCCGCCTCCTTCAGGAGCAGACCGGGCGGTGTGGCCGGGTCCCAGCGCCGGTAGCACTGCTGGGAGCGGTGGAAGAACTCCGTGGTGCCGCCCGCCACATGGTCCGTGACGATCACGCCCAGCAGGCCGCCGGGCGCCAGCGCGTCCGCGGCCTTCTCCACACGCCGGGCCGGGTCGAGCCAGTGCCAAGCGGTCGCGCACACCATCAGGTCGAAGGGCTCGGCCGGCAGGGGCCAGTCGTCGAAGTCGGCTACTTCCACGGACACTTGGGGGAAGTCCCGCAGCCGTCGACGGGCCACGGCGGCCATGTCGGGGCCCAGCTCCACGGCCGTGACCTGGCCTCCGAACTGCGCCAGCGGCAGGGTGAGTTGACCGGTGCCGGGCGCCACCTCCAGGACGCGGCGTCCGGGGCCCAGAACGGACGCGCGGGCCAACTGGCCGACCAGGTCGGGCGGATACGTGGGCCGCGCCCGGTCGTAGAGTTCCGCGTCCTCGTTGAACGTCTCCCGCAGCGCCATGCCCGCACCTTTCGCTCTCCGCGATTCCACCCAGGGCAGAATGCTGATCCCTTCCCAAGCCGTCCAACGCTTTTAGGCTGGGAAGGTGAGCGAACAAGCGCCGAACCAAGCCCGCGTCATCCCGCTGCGCCCGATCCCGGGCCGCCCCGAGACCGCCCGCCCGTCCGCCGCCCACCCGGGAACCACCGGCCAGGGAACCACGCGCCCCGCGCCCGCCCGCACGTCCTCCGCCCGCCCCGCGACCACCCGCCCGGAGATCGCCGGTCCGGGAACTGCCCGGCGGCTGTCCGACAGTGCCGCACCGGTCCGCCCCGTCGCCGATCGGCCCGCCGGCTCGCCGCCCCCGAAGGAACCCCTGTGGCGGGACCTCGTCGGTGACGTGCTGCGGCGTGAACGGCTGGAGCAGGAGCGGACGTTGAAGGACGTCGCCGATGCCGCGCGGATCTCCATGCCCTACCTCTCCGAGGTGGAGCGGGGCCGCAAGGAAGCCTCGTCGGAGGTTCTCGCGGCCGCCGCCCAGGCCCTCGGCCTCGGACTCGGTGACCTGCTCGCGCGGGCCCAGGGCGAGCTGATCCGCCTCACCAGCCGGACGTCCACCGGAACCCGCCGGACGACGGCCTCGTCGTACGACGGCCTCTGCCTGGCCGCCTGACGCGCGCCCGGCGTCTCACACCGTCACGAGGCGCCGGCTGAGCACCTCGTCGGCCAGCCCGTACGCCACGGCCTCCTGTGCGGTGAAGAACTTGTCGCGGTCCATGTCGGCGCGCAGGGTGGCGATGTCGTGGTGGGTGTGCCGGGCGAGCACCTCCTCCACCTGCGCGCGGATCCTGATCATCTCCTTGGCCTGGAGCGCGAGGTCGGAGATCATGCCCCGGCTGCCGCCGCTGGCCGGCTGGCCGAGCAGCACACGCGCGTGCTCCAGCACGATCCGCCGCCCCGGGTCCCCGCCGGCGAGCAGCACGGCCGCCGTGGAGGCCGCCTGGCCGACGCAGACCGTCGAGATCGGCGCCTGGACGTACGTCATCGCGTCGTAGATCGCCATGAGCGAGGTGAACGAGCCGCCGGGGGAGTTGATGTAGATCGAGATCTCGTGGTCCGGCGCCGAGGACTCCAGATGGAGGAGTTGCGCGATGACGACGTTGGCCACGCCGTCGTCGATCTCGGTGCCGAGGAAGATGATCCGCTCCGACAGCAGCCGGCTGAACACGTCAGAGGTGCGCTCGCCGTGCGCGGTGCGCTCGACGACGTACGGAATCGTGTAGTTCCCCATGTCACAGCCCCATCCGTCGCTTCGAGGCGGCCGGGCGGACGTCCGCGAGGGACTCCAGGACCCGGTCCACCATGCCGTACTCCCTGGCCTCCTCGGCCGTGAACCAGCGGTCCCGGTCGCCGTCGTGGGCGATGGTCTCCGGCGTCTGGCCCGTGTTCTCGGCCAGCAGCCGCTCCATGGTCCGCTTGCTGTGGTCCAGGTTCTCCGCCTGGATCTCGATGTCGGCCGTGGTGCCGCCGATGCCCGCCGAGCCCTGGTGCATCATGATCCGCGCGTTGGGCAGCGCGTACCGCTTGCCGGGTGCGCCGGCGCAGAGCAGGAACTGCCCCATGCTGGCCGCGAACCCCATGGCGAGCGTGGACACGTCGTTCGGGATGAGCCGCATCGTGTCGTAGATGGCGAGGCCCGCGTACACCGAGCCGCCCGGGCTGTTGATGTACAGGCTGATGTCGGTGCGCGGGTCCTCGGCGGAGAGGATCAGCAGCTGCGAGCAGACGCGGTTCGCGGAGACCTCGTCGACCTGCGTGCCCAGCAGGACGATCCGCTGCCCGAGCAACTGAGCGGCCAGGTCGTCGTCGAACCGGGAGGGCGGGGTGTCGCCCTCCTCGGCCCGCGGCAGGAGCGGGGTGAGTGGAGTCATCGGTTCGCCTCCGTGCGGAGTGGTCGGGATGCCGTCGACTTCACTCTTGACCCCACCGGCCGCCCGTGGCCGATTTCTCTGCCCGTGGCAGATTCGCCACGGGCAGAGAAGCCGGTGGAGGGGCTCTGATCAGGCCTTTCCGCGCAGGATCAGGCCTTTTCGCGCAGCTGCCGGAAGAACGCCCGGACGTCCTCGACCAGCAGCTCCGGCTCCTCCAGCGCCGCGAAGTGCCCGCCGCGGTCGAGCTCCGTCCAGCGCACGATCGTGTCGGTGCGCTCCGCGTTCCGCCGCAGCGGGATCGAGATCTCGGCCGGGAAGACGGCCACCGCGGTGGGGACCGTCGACGGCTCGGTGGGCCGGGCCGCCCGCCCGGCCTGGGAGCGGGCGTTCTCGTAGTAGATGCGGGCGGCCGAACCGGCCGTCCCCGTCAGCCAGTACAGCATCACGTTCGTCAGCAGCCGGTCCCGGTCCACGGCCTCCTCCGGGTACCGCTCCGAGTCCGTCCACTCCTGGAACTTCTCGACGATCCAGGCGAGTTGGCCGACCGGCGAGTCGGTCAGGGCGTAGGCCAGGGTCTGCGGCCGGGTGGAGTGCAGGATTGCGTACCCGATCCCGTCACGCGACCAGGCGCTCCACCGGCGCCACGACTCCAGCGTGCGCTCCCGCTCCTCGGGCGTGAGCGCGGCGAGTTCCTCTTCCGTCGGCTCATGGGTGGCCTGCGCGCCCATCACCAGGTTGAGGTGGACGCCGACGACCCGGTCGGGACAGACCCGGCCCAGCGCACGGGAGATCGCCGAGCCCCAGTCACCGCCCTGCGCGCCGAACCGCTCGTAGCCCAGCCGCCGCATCAGCTCGTCCCAGGCACGGGCGATCCGGCCGACGTCCCAGCCGGTGTCCGCGGGCGGCCCGGACAGCCCGAAGCCGGGGATGCTCGGTACGACGACATGGAAGGCGTCGGCGGGATCGCCTCCGTGGGCCGCCGGATCGGTCAACGGGCCCACGATGTCCAGGAATTCGGCGATCGAACCCGGCCAGCCGTGCGTGACGATCAGCGGCGTGGCGTCCGGCTCGGGGGAGCGGACGTGGGCGAAGTGCACGGTCGACCCGTCGATGACGGTCGTGAACTGGGGCCACTCGTTGAGCTCCGCCTCGGCGGCCCGCCAGTCGTAGGAGTGCCGCCAGTGGTGGACGAGGTCGCGCAGATAGTCCGCCGGTACGCCGTACGCCCAGCCGGTCGCCGAGAGGTCGTCGGGCCAGCGGGTGCGGTCGAGGCGGGTGTGGAGGTCGTCGAGGTCGCTCTGCGGGATGTCGATGCGGTAGGGGCGGACGGTCTCCGCGCTGCCTTCCGTGGGAGCTGACGTCATGGTGCGGATCGTAGGCCGGACGGGGCAGTCAGGCGTACGACCGATGAGTTTCGCGGCATGGATCGGTCCACACCCACGACAGCGATTCCACGCCCCAGGAGGAACCCATGGCGACCGACGGTTTCACCACGTGTCTCTGGTTCGACGGCAATGCCGAGGAAGCCGCGCACCACTACGTCTCGATCTTCAAGAACTCCAGCATCGGCTCGATCGCCCGGGTCAACGAGGGCGGCATCGGCGAGCCCGGCTCCGTGATGGCCGTGGACTTCACGGCCAACGGCCACAAGTTCGTCGCCCTGAACGGCGGACCGCAGTTCAAGTTCACCGAGGCGATCTCCTTCCAGATCTTCTGCGAGAGCCAGGAGGAGATCGACTACTACTGGGCCAAGCTCACCGAGAACGGCGGCGAGCCCGGCCCCTGCGGCTGGCTCAAGGACAAGTACGGCGTGTCCTGGCAGGTCGTCCCGGACAACCTGATCGCCATGGTCAGCGACCCGGACCCGGCGAAGGCGGTCCGGGTGACGAAGGCGTTCATGGCGATGGGCAAGTTCGACAAGGCCGAGCTGGAGCGGGTCTACGCCGGCGAGTGAGCGTCAGCCGGCGGCGGCCCGGCCGATCACGCGGGTGATCTCCCGCGCGATCCGCAGGATGCCGGGCGAGCGGACCGGACAGGGCTTCGGCGTGGCCGTCGTCGGCGCCAGGCAGAAGTGCAGATAGTCCTTGTCGAGGTGCAGGGCGGTCCGGTCCCGGCCCGGCTGGGTGCAGTAGGCGGGGTGCTCGTGCTCGTAGGTGTCGCACGGCAGGTACTGCACCCAGGTGTAGCGGGCGCCGGCCGCGCTCACCCGGGCCCCGGCGTCCGCGACGACGTCCCCGGTGGCGGCGGCCTGCTGCTCGTACAGCTCGTTGACGCGCCGGACCCGGTCGGGGGTGATCGGGTCCGGGCCCTGCGCCACCCACACGATCCGCGGCCGCGCGGCACCGCCCGCGGCGGCGATCTGCTCGGTCAGCCGGGACATGTCGGCCCGGTACCGCTTGTAGTACGTCGTCGGGTCGTCGGCGTGGGTGATGCCGTCCATGCACCACGTGTAGCCCCACGCGTTGCCCCAGAACTGCAGCACCACGAAGTCCGGGTGCAGCGACCGCACGAGCGCGGCCGCCTTGTGGCCGTCCGGTACGAGGGACTTCGCGCCGGTGCCCTCCAGGTAGTCGCAGACCGTCGTCCCCGAGTACGGACGGCTCGTGTAGTCGGCCCGCAGATCCCGGCGCAGCTCCTGGCCGAGCACCTTCTGCGCCTCCATCGCGAGGGAGTCCCCGAGATAGAGCACCTTCGGTGGCTCGGCGGGGACGGTGGCGCTGGGGCTGGCGGCGGCACGCTGATGCGTGGTGCCGACCGCCGGCGACGGCGGGGCCGCCTCCGGTCCGGACTCCGGGTCCCCGCACGCGCCGAGCAGCACCCCGGCCAGCAGCAGTCCCACGATCCACGGCTTGCGCATGCGGCAACTCCCGCCCCGGACACCGAAATCGGCTCCCCAGGCAAGCACAGCAGGGCACAAGGCGGAAGACGTACGCCGGTCACGCCCGGTCGGGATCCTCCAGCAGGTCGATGAGGTCGTTGAGCGGCAGCGGCTTGGCCAGGTGCGCGTCGAAGCCCGCCGTACGGGACCGGGCGCGGTCGGTGCCCCGGCTGAATCCGGACACCGCGATCAACCGCACCCGGTCCCCGTGCGGCCGGGCCCGGATCGTGCGGGCGACCGTGTAGCCGTCGACGTCGGGCAGACCCAGGTCGCACAGGACGACGTCGAAGAGGCCGTCCTCGGTGGCGGTGAGCGCGTCGGCGCCCGTGTGCACGGCGGTGACATGGTGGCCCTGCCGCTGGAGCAGGGTGCGGTAGGTCAGGGCCAGGTCGGCGTTGTCCTCCACGATCAGGATGGACAGCTGACGCCGGGCCGGGCGCACCACCACGGGCCGGGGCGGCTCCGGTGCCGTCGGGTCCGCGACAGGCAGCAGCACCGTGAACGCCGCGCCGCGGCCCGGGCCTTCGCTGTGCGCGCTGATCCGGCCCCCGTGCAGCTCGACCACCGTCCGTGCGACGGCCAGGCCGAGGCCCAGGCCTTCCGGTGTGTCGGGACCGGCCGGGGCCGCCCGCGTGAACACCCCGAACAGGTCCTCGGCCTGGGCGGGGTCGAAACCGATGCCATCGTCCCGGACGGTCAGCCGGGCCCCGCCGTCGTCGGCGTGCAGTGCGACCTCGGTGCGGCCGCCCGGCGGCGTGTACTTGAGCGCGTTCGACAGCAGGTTCGTCAGCACCTGCGCCAGCCGCAGCCGGTCGCCGTCCACCACCACCGGCGCCGCCGGAAGCCCCACGTCCAGCTTGCGGCCCTCGTGCCCGAACAAGCCACGGATGTCGGCGCACGCGCTCTCCACCACCGACCGCACGTCGACCCGCTCGCGCACCAGCTCCAGCCGTCCGGTGAGCGCCCGGGTGCCGTCGAGCAGGTCGTTGCTCATGCGCACCAGCGTGCCCAGCTGCCGCTCCAGCACGGACAGCGCCGGATGACCGTCGGGCATGTCGAGCGCCAGCAGTTCCGTGGCCGCGGTCGCCGCGGCGAGCGGGTTGCGCAGCTCGTGCGAGAGCGTGGCGATGAACCGGTCCTTGGCCTGCTGCTCCTCCCGCAGCCGACGCCCGGCCGCGTCCAGCTCCGCGTTGACGCGGCGCAGCTGCTCGTTGACCTCGCGGATCTCCCGGGCCCGCACGAACAGGTCGATCTCCATGCCCTCGGCCCGCATCTGCGCCTCGGCGGCCACCCGCCGCTGCTCCCGCCCCACCCGGCGCACATGCACGAACTCCGTGACGTCCTCGACCCGGTGGATGACGTGCGTGACCCGCCCGTCCGCGTCCAGGACCGGGGTGTTGACCGGGCTCCAGTACTTCTCGTCGAAGCCGCCCGCCTCGCCCGTGGGGATGTCGTACCGCTGGAGCGGCATGGTGTCGGTACGGCCCGTCGCCACCACCGTCTCCAGCGAACGCCGCAGGTTGGCGACGCCGTCAGCCGTCGGGTCGTCCGGGTTGTCGGGGAACACCTCGAAGATCCGCTGCCCGACGATGGCGCGCTCGGTCCTGGTCGCCGTCAGGTAGGCGCGGTTGACCTCGACGATGGTGAAGTCGGGGGTGAGGATCAGCAGCGGCGACAGAGTGGCGTCGAAGAGGCGCCGGAAGTCCAGGGTCTCGGGCATGGCGGCTCTCCGGAGCAGGTCAGGGGTCCAGTCGGTAGCCGTAGCCGCGGACGGTCGTGATCCGCGGCGCGGGTACGGGCAGCCGGGCGAGCTTGCCGCGCAGCCGGTAGACGTGCTCGATGACGGTGGCGGGCTGCTGCCAGGACGCGCCCCAGATGCGCTCCAGGAGCTGCTCCGCCGAGAAGACCCGGCCGGGCGCGGCGGCCAGCATCTCCAGCAGCGCGTACTCCTTGGGCCGCAGCACCAGCAGGAACCCCTCGCAGGACGCCTGGCGGGCGGCCGTGTCGATACGGAGCGGGCCGATCTGGAACACGGCCGGCGTCTCCGGCGGCTGCGAGCGGCGCAGCACGGCGCGGATACGGGCCACCAGCTCCCGCTGCGAGAACGGCTTGACCAGGTAGTCGTCCGCCCCGATCTCCAGGCCCGCCACCCGGTCGGCCTCCGCACCCCGGCCGGTGATCACGATGACGGGGAGCCGGCTGGTGGAGCGCAGCGCCCGCAGCAGCTCCAGGCCACTGCCGTCGGGCAGGCCCAGATCGAGGACGGCCAGGTCGATGCCGCCCTCGTGCAGCGCGGCCTTGCCGGCGCGGGCGTCCATGGCCCAGGTGACGGTGAAACCGGCCCGCTCCAGATAGGAACGGCACATCAGTGCGAAGTCGGAGTCGTCCTCGATCAAGGCGAGGTGCGGACGCATGCCGCATCACCCGGCCCAACTGCCGTCCGCTCGTTGTGGCACCGGTGAGCGGGCGTTGATGCCCCGACCATGTGGCGAAGGTAGAACAGTAAATGCCCACGGTTCAAGGGGGAGCCGCCCAGGGGGAGTTCCGGAGCGGGTGCGCGCGGTGCGGGGATGACGACATCACCGCCCGCGCCCGCTCCGGAACATGGCGTCCGGGGCGCACGGTGGGCAGGGCACGGGGACGGACGGCTCGCACGAGAACACGCTGGAGCCGCTCGGCCCTGCCTACCGGGCCCCGGCCGGGGAGCACGCGCCCGCTGTCACGCTCACCGATGCCTTGGTGAGGGCGGCGGGCGGTGTCAGGCGGGGCCGCCCGTCGACTCCCGTGCCACCACCGTGAAACGGCTGACGAACTCCTCCGGCTCCGGACGGGCGCCGGTCCGCTCGATCCGCCGGACCAGGAGACTGACGGCGCGCTCGGCCATCGTGTCGTGGTCGGGGTCGACGGTGGACAGGGAGGGCACCAGGAAGCCGCTCTCGGGGACGTCGTCGAAGCCCATCACCTTGACCTGCTCCGGTACCCGGACCCCGGCGTCGGCCAGGCCGCGCAGCACCCCCATGGCCACGGTGTCGGTCACGCAGAAGACCCCGTCGAAGTCGAGACCGCTCTCCACCATGTCCCGGGCGCAGCGCGCCCCCTCGGCCATGGAGAAGGCCGCCAGGCGTCGGTGCAGCTCCGGGCCCGGGGGCAGGCCGGCCTCCGCCAGGGCCTGCCGGTAGCCGGTGTGGCGCAGGCTCGACACGTCGACCTCCTCGCCGACCGTGCCGCTCACGAACGCGATGCGCCGGCAGCCCCGTTCCACGAGGTGACGGGTGGCCGCCCGGGAGGCCTCGACGTTGGGCATGGCCACGTGGTCCACCGGGCCGCCGAAGATCCGCTCGCCCAGGATGACCACCGGGTGGTCCATGGTCAGCCACTCGGTGTCCTGCGGTCCCATGCCCACCGTGCTGAGGATGAGCCCGTCGTAGAGGCGGTTGCGGGACAGGGCCAGCGCCTCGAGTTCGCTGTCCCGCAGGGCGTAGGTCTGCTCGATGGCGACCCGCAGGCCGCGCGGCGCGGCCGCGGCGATGATGGCCGCGGCCAGCCGGCCGTAGTAGGGGCTGTCGACCTCCGGGACGGCCAGGCCGATGGTGCCCGTACGGCCCTTGCGGAGGTTGCGGGCGGAGACGTTGACGCGGTAGTCGAGGCGGGCCATGGCCTGGAGGACCTTCTCCCGGGTCGCCTCGCTCACCTTGGGATGACCGTTGATGACGTTGGACACCGTCATCGCCGAGACACCGGCCGCCCGGGCCACGTCCTGCATGGTCGCCATGGTCACCCCCTGTTCTGTGCTGCCGAGGTCCGCCGGACCATTACATCCCGGCCCTGCCCCCTCGTGAGCGGCAGGGCCGGGGCGCGGGTCAGGTCAGCGGGGCCTGGACGGTGACGAAGGAGTGGGGCGGCAGGGTCAGTTCGAGCCCCCGGTCGGTTGTCTTGAGGTCGTCGAAGGGGCGCGGGGCGACCGTCTCCGGTGTGCCGGGGGCGTTGTGGTCCTGGAGCCGGTCGGCGGTGAGGATACGGGCGGTCGTCGCGCCGAGGCCGCCGCCGCGCAGGTCGAGCGTCACCCGGGCCGGTGCCTCCGCGTCGAGGTTGGAGAGCGAGATGAGCACCGTGCCGTCCTTGACGCTGGCGGAGGCGGACAGGCGCCCCTGTTCCGTGTCCTCGCCCCGCAGGTGGACGGTGAGTGAACTGGCGTCCTGGTGGCCCTTGTTCATCTCGAAGACGTGGTAGGTCGGGGTCAGCACCAGGCTGTCGCCGTCGGTGAGGATCATCGCCTGGAGGACGTTGACGGTCTGCGCGATGTTGGCCATGTGCAGCCGCGCCGCGTGCTTGTGGAAGATGTCGAAGTGGACGCTCGCGACCAGTGCGTCCCGCAGGGTGTTCTGCTGGAACAGGAACCCGGGGTTGGTGCCCGGCTCCACGTCCCACCAGGTGCCCCACTCGTCCAGCACCAGCCCCACCGTGCGGCCGGGATCGTAGACGTCCATGACGGTGGAGTGGCCGGTGAGGATGCGGTCGATCTTCTGGGCCGCCGCCATCGTGCGGTAGTAGTCGTCGGTGTCGAAGTCGGTGGCGCTGCCCTTGGCCTCCCAGGGGCCGGCGAGCGTGTAGTAGTGCACGGACAGGCCCTGGAAGAAGTTCTTCGGGGTGGCCTCGCAGCCGAAGCAGCTGATCTGCTGCATCAGCGTCTCGGTCCACTTGTAGTCGGCGTCCGAGGCGCCCGAGGCGATCCGGTACAGCTTGTTCTCGCCGTGGTCGCGGCAGTACGTGGCGTACTGGCGGGCCAGGTCGGCGGAGTACTCGGCGCGCATGTTGCCGCCGCAGCCCCAGGTCTCGTTGCCGATGCCCCAGAACCTGACCCGCCACGGTTCCTCACGCCCGTTGGCCTTGCGCAACCGCACCATGGGGCTGTCGCCGTCGCGGGTGAGGTACTCCACCCACTCGCTCATCTCCTGCACGGTGCCCGAGCCGACGTTGCCGCTGATGTACGGCTCGGCGCCCAGCAGTTCGCACAGGGCCATGAACTCGTGGGTGCCGAAGTGGTTGTTCTCCTCGACGTTGCCCCAGTGCGTGTTGACCATCCGGGGCCGCTGCTCGCGCGGGCCGATGCCGTCCTTCCAGTGGTACTCGTCGGCGAAACACCCGCCGGGCCAGCGCAGGTTGGGGATGTTCAGGGCGCGCAGGGCCTCGACGACGTCGAGGCGGATACCGCCCTCGTTGGGGATGGGCGAGTCCTCGCCGACCCAGAAACCGCCGTAGACGCAGCGGCCGAGGTGCTCGGCGAAGTGGCCGTAGAGATGCCGGCTGATCGTCGGACCCTCGAGGTCGAGGTTGATGACGGCAGTGGTGTCTGACACTAGATGCACTCCAGGACGAGGCCGTGTTTATCGTTAAAATCGCCTACCTGTACGACCTGCGTCAAGAGGGCGGCGGCCTACTGGCCCGGGTCGTTCACCAGCACCGCCGCCCCCTCGAAACGACCGGCCTCGAGGTCCCGCAGCGCCTCGTCGGCCCGCTCCAGCGGATAGGTGTGCGTCGTGGCGCGTACGCCGTGACGCGCGGCGAGGGCCAGGAACTCCCGGGCGTCCTCGCGGGTGTTGGAGGTGACGCTGCGCACCTGCTTCTCGTAGAACAGCTCGCTCTCGTAGCGCAGCGACGGGATGTCGCTGAGATGGATGCCGGCGATCGCCAGCGTCCCGCCCCGGGCGAGCCCCCTCAACGCCACCGGGACCAGCTCCCCGGCGGGGGCGAACAGGATGGCGCTGTCCAGGGGCTCGGGCGGCGCGGCGTACGCGTCCTGCGCGGAGGCGGCTCCCAGGGTGAGCGCCAGGCGTCGGGCCGCGGCGCCGCGCGTGAGGACGTGCACGGTGGCGCCCTCGGCGAGCGCGACCTGGGCGCACAGATGGGCGCTGCCGCCGAACCCGTACAACCCGAGCCGTCCGCCGGGCGGCAGCGCTGCCCGGCGCAGCGCTCGGTAGCCGATGATGCCGGCGCAGAGCAGCGGCGCCGCCGCAACGTCGTCGAGCCCGGCCGGCAGCCGGTGGGCGAAGGCGGCCGGCACGGTCGTGTACTCGGCGTACCCGCCGTCCGCGTCCCAGCCGGTGTAGCGGGAGGCCGGGCAGAGGTTCTCGGCGCCCCGCAGGCAGTACGCGCACGTGCCGTCGGTACGGCGCAGCCAGGCGACCCCCACCCGGTCGCCCTCGGCGAAGCCGGGCGCCGCGCGGGCCACCACCCCGACGACCTCGTGCCCCGGCGTCACCCCGGGCCGGTGCGCCGGCAGATCTCCCTCGGCGACATGCAGATCGGTCCGGCACACCCCGCACGCGGTCACCCGCACGAGGAGCTCGTCGTCCGCCGGAGTGGGCACCGGCTTCTCGACGAACTGGAGGGCCGCCTCCTCCAGAGGCCCCGGCCGCACCACCGACCACGCCCGCATCACACCGGCCGTCATGAGGCTCCCCCTCTCCGCGAAGGCCCTTATCCAGTCTGAAACGGACCGAACCGTTCGGCGCGCGCCCCGGCGAACACGTGGCTAGCGTGAGAAACCGGACCACCCACCGAACCGGAGAGGGCCGCAGTCATGGCCGTACAACCTGAGGGAACCCCCTGTTGGGCCGACGCGATGTTCAGCGACGTGGAGGGAGCGAAGACCTTCTACGGCGACGTCCTCGGCTGGACCTTCGGCGAGGCGTCGTCGGAGTACGGCAACTACACGCAGGCCTACGCGGACGGCAAGGCCGTCGCCGCCGTCGTCCCGCCCATGCCCGGGCAGGAGGGCCAGTCGCAGTGGTGCCTGTACTTCGCGAGCCCGGACGCGGCGGCGACCGCTGCCAAGATCCGCGACAACGGCGGCGAGATCCTGATGGAGCCCATGGCGGTCGGCGACTTCGGCACGATGTGCCTGGGCCGCGACCCGGGCGGCGCCGTCTTCGGCGTCTGGCAGGCCGGTGTCCACGAGGGCTTCGAGGCCGTCGGCACGCCGGGCGCGTACGCCTGGGCGGAGATCTTCACACGCGACCCCGAGAAGGTGGACGCGTTCTTCCCGGCCGTCTTCCCGTACTCCAGGAAACGGATGGAGGACGACTCGATGGACTTCGGCATGTTCGACGTCGGCGAGAACACGGTCCTCGGCCGGATGAAGATGACGGAGGAGTTCCCGCCGGAGGTCCCCTCGTACATCAACGTCTACTTCGCGGTCGCCGACTGCGACGACGCCGTCGCCAAGGCCACCAAGCTCGGCGGCACCCTGCGCTTCGGGCCGGTGGACAGCCCCTTCGGCCGGTTCGCCGCCCTCAGCGACCCCCAGGGCGCGAGCTTCTCGGTGATCGACATGTCGACCACCGAGGGAGAGATGCCGAAGATCAGCGAGGTCTGAGCTCCCGGGCCCTGGGGCCGGGCATCGGCGTTGATGAGGCGCCGCTGCTTTCCCGCGACTTGGTCCGCCGGACAGGCCCTGGCCCGACCGTGGCATGATCGGTCGCATGCGTGAACGTGTGGTGGCCGCGTGCGACGGTGCATCGAAGGGAAATCCCGGACCGGCCGGCTGGGCCTGGGTCGTCGCCGACGAGGCGGAGACCCCGGCCCGCTGGGAGGCGGGTCCGCTCGGCCGGGCCACCAACAACGTCGCGGAACTGACCGCGCTGGAACGCCTGTTGACGGCGGTCGCCCCGGACGTGCCGCTGGAGATCCGGATGGACTCCCAGTACGCCATGAAGGCCGTCACCACCTGGCTGCCCGGCTGGAAGCGCAACGGCTGGAAGACGGCCGCGGGCAAGCCGGTCGCCAACCAGGAACTGGTCGTCCGCATCGACGAACTTCTCGACGGCCGCACGGTCGACTTCCGCTACGTCCCCGCCCACCAGGTCGACGGCGACCGCCTCAACGACTTCGCGGACCGCGCCGCCAGCCAGGCCGCCACGGTCCAGGAGCCCGCGGGCAGCGATCAGGGTTCCCCCGAGCCGCCGCCCTCCCCGGACACCCCGAAGACCTCCCGCCCCGCCAAGGCCAAGTCGCCCCGGCGAAGCGGCGGTTCGGCCTCCTCGTCCCGCACCGTCAAGGCGAAGTTCCCCGGCCGCTGCATGTGCGGCCGTCCCTACGCGGCGGGCGCGGACATCGCCAAGAACGACCAGGGCTGGGGTCACCCGGAGTGCCGTACGGCAGGGGCCTGATCAGCCGGCCTCAGTCCGTGTCGAAGGTGTAGTGCGCCCGGTGGTCCAGCAGATCCGCCGGGCGTACGTCGTTCCACGGCTTCATCGTCTCGCCCAGATCGACGACGTCCGGCGTCCCGGCCGCCGGCAGATACCCCGAGTCCGGATGCCGGCGCTGCCACTCGGCCCACAGCTTGTCGACGTAGGCGTGGTGCAGCCAGAACACCGGGTCGTTGGGGGAGACCCCGGTCGCCATCTGGCCGCCGACCCAGACATGGACCCGGTTGTGCAGATTGACCCCGCGCCAGCCCTCCAGGTGGTTGCGGAAGCCGTCCGACGCGCTGTTCCAGGGCGCCATGTCGTACGTCGCCATCGCCAGCACCGAGTCGACCTCCGCCCGGGTCGGCAGCTCGCGCACGGAGGTGCCGAGCGAGCGGCGCAGGAACGTGCGGCCGTCCACCCGCACGGATATGGGCCAGTTGCCCGCCGACGCGGCGAACGGCCCGTCCATCACCTGGCCGTCCCGGCTGCGCCCGGTGCCGCCGAGGAAGTCCGGCCCCCACAGCGCGGCGCGGGGGGAGCGGTCGGCCGACCAGTCCCAGTACGGCAGCGCGACGGACGCGTCCACCGACTGCAACGCCCGCTCGAACTCCAGGAGGTATCTGCGGTGCCAGGGCAGGAACGACGGTGAACGGTGGCCCGTGCGCTCGCTGTTGTCGCTGTCGGACATGATGAACGCGTTGTGCGTGGTGACGAAGGCGTCGTAGCGGCCGCTGCGCTTCAGCTCCAGGACGGCGGCGACGAACCGCCGCTTCTCGTCGGCGGTCAGGTTCGCCTGGTTCTTGCGGACGGTCATGTGCGGTACTCCAAAACGTGTACGGAGAAGGTCAGTTGGCCGGGAGCGGGACGAGCGGCGCGCCCTGGAGCTCGTCGACCGCGGCGCGTGCGGCGGCCTTCGGTGTCGGCACCGGGTCGTAGTGGCTGACGACGCTGATCCAGCTGCCGTCGGCGTTGCGCATCACGTGCAGCTCCACCCCGTCGATGAACACGGCGTATCCGGCGCCGTGGTGGTGACCGCCGCCCGAGGCCGGCCGGCCCTGTATCCGGCGGCCCTTGTAGACCTCGTCGAAGATGTCGGGGGAGTGGTGGTCGTGGGCGGAGGCCTGCGGGGCGACGGCCACCGTGGTGGCGACGGCGGCCGCGGAGGCGAGGGCGTGACGCCGGGTCAGTTCGGCCACGGGGTCGGTCCTTTCGGATGGGTGCGGCGGATGACCCCGTATGCCTATCGGTGCCGAAGAGGCGGCTGCGACCGGTTGGCTGCGATCCGGACAATTCCCGATATCCGGTGCAAGATTGAACGAAGATGATCTTGCTGTGAAGTGTGAAGGAGAGGCTCTGGAAGGGGAAATTCCACCGCGCGCACCCGCCCGCCCGGTGATCTTTCCCCGAACGGCGCCTCGCCGGTGACCTGCCTCACCCGCGGAAGCTGACGCAAAGCCCTGCTACCCTGCGTCGTCAAATGACCGCTCTGAGTGATTCCCAGGGGTGCGCGTGAAGGTCGCCTGTGTCGGAGGCGGGCCCGCCGGCCTGTATCTGTCGATCCTGCTCAAACTGCAGGACCCGTCCCACGACATCACCGTCTACGAGCGCAATCCGGAGGGCTCGACGTACGGCTGGGGCGTCACCTACTGGCGTGGACTGCTCGACAAGCTGCACGCACACGACCCCGAGTCGGCCCGTGCCGTCGAGGAGCACTCCGTCCGCTGGAACCACGGCGTCGCCCATGTGCGGGACCTCGCGACCCGCCAGGACGGCGACGAGGGCCACGGCATCGGCCGCCACCGCCTCCTGGAACTCCTCGCCGCCCGCGCCCGCTCCCTCGACGTCCGCCTGGAGTTCGAGCACGGCATCACCCCGGAGAACGTGCCCGACGCCGACCTGGTCGTGGCGGGCGACGGCGTCCACAGCGCGCTGCGCACCGCGCACGCCGAACACTTCGGCACCGAGGTCAGGGCCGGCCGCAACCACTACGTCTGGCTCGGCACCACCAAGGTCTTCGACGCCTTCACCTTCGCCTTCGTCGAGACCGACCACGGCTGGATCTGGTGCTACGGCTACGGCTTCGGCCCCGACCGCAGCACCTGCGTCATCGAATGCGCCCCCGAGACCTGGACCGGCCTCGGCCTCGACCGGGCCGACGAGGGCGAGGGCCTGGCCCTGCTGGAGAAGCTCTTCGCCGACATCCTGGACGGGCACGCCCTCATCGGCCGCTCCTCGGCCGACGGCAGCGCCCAGTGGCTGAACTTCCGCACCCTGACCAACCGCACCTGGTCGCACGGCAACCTCGTGCTCATGGGCGACGCCGCCCACACCACGCACTACTCCATCGGCGCCGGGACGACCCTCGCCCTGGAGGACGCCATGGCCCTGGCCGAGGCGCTGCGCGAGCACGCCGAGCTCCCCGAGGCCCTCGCCCGGTACGAGCGCCGGCGCAAGGCGGAACTCCTCTCGGTCCAGAGCGCCGCCCGCTACAGCGCCCAGTGGTACGAGAACCTCCCGCGCTACATCGGCCTGCCCCCGCAGCAGATGTTCGCCCTGCTCGGCCAGCGCCACTCCCCGCTGCTGCCCTACGTCCCGCCCCAGCTCTACTACCGGATCGACCGGGCCGCCGGACAGCTGGAGGTGCTGCGCCGGTTCAAGCGCTGGCTGGGACCGAAGATCGCCCGGAACGTGCACGCACGGGCGCTGGACTCCCGCAAGGACTGAAGGAGCGTCGGGAATTTCGCTAGGTGAATGGCTATTCACCCACTATGGTGAATAGCCATTCACCATTTTTTCATGTCCCGCTGGAGTGCCGATGGACGCACCCGCCCCGATACCCCGCCCGCTCCGGGACCGGCTGACGGTCCCGGTGCTGGCCTTCGGCGGCATCCTCATGGCCGTCATGCAGACCGTGGTCGTCCCGCTGCTGCCGGACCTGCCGCGACTGACCGGCGCCTCGCCGGGCACCGTCTCCTGGATGGTCACCGCGACCCTGCTGGCCGGCGCCGTCCTCACCCCGGTCCTCGGCCGCGCCGGGGACATGTACGGCAAACGCCGGGTCCTCATGGCGGCGCTCGCGCTGATGGCCGCCGGCTCGGTGCTGTGCGCCCTGTCCTCCGACATCCGGGTGCTCATCGCCGCCCGCGCGCTGTCCGGCGCCGCCGCCGCGGTCGTACCGCTGTCCATCAGCATCCTGCGCGACGAGCTCCCGCCGCAGCGGCGGGGGCACGCCGTCGCGCTGATGAGCTCGACCGTCGGCATCGGTGCGGCGCTGGGGCTGCCGCTCGCGGCGGTGATCGTGCAGTACGCGAACTGGCACGCCATGTTCTGGGTGACCGCGGCCCTCGGTGCCGTGGGCGTCGGATCGGTGTGGTGGGCGGTGCGGGAGTCGCCGGTGCGCGAGCCGGGCCGGTTCGACGTGCCGGGCACGCTGGGGCTGGCCACCGGCCTGGTGTGTCTGCTGCTCGGGGTGTCGCAGGGCGGGCAGTGGGGGTGGGGGAGCGCGCGGATCGTCGGACTCTTCGCGGCCGCCGTCGCCGTGCTCACCCTGTGGTGGTGGCAGCAGTTGCGGGCCGAACGGCCGCTGGTCGACCTGCGGCTGGTCTCCCGGCCGCGTGTGGGGCTGTCGCACGTCGCCGCGCTGCTGACCGGGTTCGCGTTCTACGCCAACTCCCTCGTCACCGCCCAGCTGGTGCAGGCGCCCGAGGCCACCGGGTACGGGCTCGACCTGTCGATCGTGCAGACGGGACTGGTGCTGCTGCCGAGCGGCTTCATCATGCTGCTGTTCTCACCCCTCTCCGCCAGGATCTCGGCGGCCCGCGGCCCGCGCGTCACCCTGGCCCTGGGCGCCGCGGTCATCGCGGCCGGGTACGCGGTGCGGATCGCCGACAGCCGCGACCTGTGGATGATCATGGTGGGCGCGGCGGTCGTCGGCACCGGCACCACTCTGGCGTACTCGGCGCTGCCGACGCTGATCCTGCACGCCGTCCCGGCCGGCCAGACCGCGTCCGCCAACGGCGTCAACGTCCTCATGCGCACGATCGGCCAGGCCGTGTCGAGCGCCGCCGTCGCCGCGGTGCTGGTCCGGCACACCAGCCCGGTGGGCGGCCTCCCGGTGCCCACCCTCGACGGCTATCTGCTCGCCTTCGGCATCGCGGGCGCGATCGCCCTGGCGGGCAGCGCCGTCGCGCTCTGCATCCCCGGCGATCCCGAGACCGGCGGCACGTGGCGGGCCCGGGGACCCCGGAAGGAGGTGATGGAGGGAGCATGAGAGCTGTGAGCACTCCACCCACCGCCTCCGACGCGGCACCCGCGCGCCGGGACGCCGAGGCCACCAAGGCGGCGATCCTCAGGTCTGCCCGCTACCTCCTGGCCCGGCACGCCCACACCGACATCACCCTCAAGGACGTCGCCGAACGCGCCGGAGTCAGCCCGCCGTTGATCCTCAAGTACTTCGGCAACAAGGACGCCCTCTTCGCCCGCGTCATGTCCTTCGAGGCCGACGCGGAGGCGCTGCTGGACGCCTCGCTGCCCGAACTGGGCCGGCACATGGTGCGGCACGTCCTGGAGAGCCAGAGCGAACGCGGCGCCGACCCCCTGCTGCGGATCGCGTTCGCGCCCCTGCACGGCGAGCAGGGCGACATCCTGCGCGCCAACTTCCGCACCCAGGTGACCGAACTCCTCGCCGACCGCCTCACCGGCCCCGACGCCGGCCTGCGCGCCGAACTCGCCGTCGGCACCCTGCTGGGCCTGGGCGTCATGTACGGCATAGCCCGCGGCCCGCATCTGAGGGCGAGCGCGATCGAGGACATCGTCGACCGCTACGCCCCTCTGGTGCAGGCCCAGTTGACGCCCTAGCCGAACAGCCGGTCCAGGAAGGCGTTCCCGAACACCCGGTGCGGATCGAGCCGGTCCAGCATCCCGGCCGCCTGCCCCCACGCCCCGTCCCCGAGCGACGCCGGCACCACCGTGCCCAGCACCTCCTCGTCGTCCCACACCGCGTCCTCGGTGTAGGCCCACCCCTTGGACCACTCCACCCGGGTGAGGGAGTCCGTGCCGTCGTGGCTGTCCAGCAGGAACCGTTCGATCTCGCGCAGGAACTGCTCCGCGTACGGCGTCCCCGGCAGCGTCAGGATGTCCAGCCAGACGGCGGTGTCCCACTCCGGGTGCCCGGCGTCGGGCCGCAGCGCGGACAGCAACGGGGCCCGGGCGCCGACGAGTTCGGCGTCCGCCGGGTCGTCGAGGCCCGTCACCCGGATCTCCACCGAGCCGTTGACCGGGAACCGGCCGAGCGCGGAGTACACCGCAAGGCGCTCCCGGTAGAAGTCGGTGAACTCGGCGACGACCCGCTGCACTTGGTCCCGCCGCGTGAGCACCGCGTAGCCGTTGGCGTTGATCCGCAGCGTGGTCGGCTTCAGATAGAGCAGCGTGTTCTTCGACGGCCCCCAGATGTCGGCCGACAGCGTCGCCACGAGCCCGAGCGCGGCCGCGTCGTACTGCGCGTTCCCGAGTACCGGCGCCAGATACCAGGCCGCGTCCGACACCATCCGCCCGGCGATGTCCGCCACCAGGGTGGGGACGTTGTCGGAGAACGGGTAGTTGTACGGCGACGTCACCCGCCGCGAGGTGAGCGGCTTCGTCGGCTCGACGCTCCACACCTTCAACCACGGGAACTCCGTGAAGGCGAACCAGATCGCCTCCACCCTCCCCGCCTGGTCCAGGTAGCTCGCGAGGGTGCGCCCGTCCCCGCCGGGCGCGGCGAAGAGCTCCGCGGCCGGGATGTCCGTACGGCTCACACAGCGCAGATTGCTGTTGGCACCGACCCGCAGCACCACCTCGGTGACGAGGGCCCGACCGAGGTGGGTCAGCAGCGCCGCGCTGTCCGCCTCGGCGCGGTCGAAGGTCCGCAGGACGTACGCGTCGCTCGCCTCGTCCCACACCACCGCCGTGACGGTCAGCACGCGATTGCTGAGCGAGCCGTACGTCTGTCCCGGCAGCCGCTCCTCGCCCCGCGCGGGTACGGCCGTGCCGTGCGCGTCGATCGCCAGGGCGCCGCCCAGCGTGAGGTCGCCGGGCGCGGGGGCGGCGGTGACCCCGAGGCCGTGCCCCTCCAGGAACGTCAGCAGGGCCTCCAGCGTGACGCCGGTGCCGACCCGCACGGCGTGCGACGACTCCAGGGTCAGGCCGGTCAGATGGGTAGCGGTGTCCACGAGGAGGACGGGGGCGTCCGACGGGGTGCCCTCCGTGAGGGTCAGCGGGGACCAGCCGTGGGAGGAACCCCGGCCGCGTACTCTCCAGCCGTTTCTCCAGGCCCAGTTGACGACGGCGACGACCTGCTCCCCGTCGGCCGGGGAGCAGGCCCACAGGCCGTCCGCGGTGATCTCGCCGACCCAGTTCCGGTAGGCCGTGCGATAGAGGGCGACGTCTCCGGGGAAGTCCGGGAGTTCCGCCGCGGCGACCGCCGGATCGGCCGGCAGCAGGGTCAGAGCGGCTGCGCTGAGGAGAAAACTCCTGCGGGTCCATGTGTCCGTCACGGGCACAAGCTAGGCACTCGCTTGACAGAGAGCGCTTGCCCGTCGAAGGCATTCACTCATGTGAGTGAATCATTCACAGGTGGCGGCCTGGCGGAGCCCGTTCCGCGCGCGGCCGTGGCGGATGACAGACTGACGCCATGGACGAGCGCACTTTCGGCAGGTTGGGTCAGCGGGCATCCGTCGTCGGTCTCGGTACGTGGCAGTTGGGTGCCGACTGGGGAGACGTCGACGACAAGGAAGCCCTTTCGGTACTGGAGGCGGCGGCCGAGTCGGGAGTCACCTTCTTCGACACCGCCGACGTCTACGGCGACGGCCGCAGCGAGCAGACCATCGCGACGTTCCTGCGCGGCCGCCCCGATCTGCATGTGTTCGTGGCGACGAAGATGGGCCGCCGCGTCGAGCAGATCCCGGAGAACTACGTCCTCGACAACTTCCGCGCCTGGAACGACCGTTCCCGCCGCAACCTCGGCGTCGACCGCCTCGACCTGGTGCAGCTGCACTGCCCGCCCACCCCCGTCTACTCGAGCGACGAGGTCTTCGACGCCCTCGACACCCTCGTCGCGGAGGAGCGCATCGCCGCCTACGGCGTCAGCGTGGAGACCTGCGAGGAGGCCCTCACCGCGATCGCCCGGCCGGGTGTGGCGAGCGTGCAGATCATCTTCAACGCCTTCCGCATGAAGCCGCTGCAGAAGGTGCTTCCCGCCGCCCAGGAGGCCGGCGTCGGGATCATCGCTCGCGTCCCGCTGGCCTCCGGTCTGCTGTCGGGGAAGTACACCAAGGACACCGTCTTCCCCGAGAACGACCACCGCACCTACAACCGGCACGGCGAGTCCTTCGACGTCGGCGAGACCTTCTCCGGCGTCGACTACACGACCGGCGTGGAGGCCGCCGCCGAGTTCTCCGCCCTCGCCCCCGAGGGGTACACCCCGGCCCAGCTCGCCCTGCGCTGGATCGTCCAGCAGCCCGGTGTCACCACCGTCATCCCCGGCGCCCGCAACCCGGAGCAGGCCCGCGCCAACGCGGCCGCCGCCGCGCTGCCGGAGCTGTCCGCCGAGACGCTCACCGCGATCCAGGACATCTACGACCGGCGGATCAAGGACCAGGTCGAGAGCCGCTGGTAGTCCGCCGGCGCGGGTGACCCGGCTGTTTGAACGATCAGACACCGGGTTACCCGTCCCGCATGGTGCAGGCACCGGAGAGGCGTACCGGCCGTGACGAGACCGCGGACGAGCGAGCCGACCGCATGTGGGGGGAGCTCATGCAGGAGATCCGCGTCGCCCAGATGGGTGTGCAGATCCTGTTCGGCTTTCTGCTGACCGTCGTCTTCACCCCGAAGTACGCCGACCTCGGCCACACCGAGAAGGCCATCTACATCGTCACGGTCGTCCTCGGCGCCACCGCCACCGGCGCCCTCATCGGGCCGGTCTCCCTGCACCGTCTGGTCTCCGGGCGGCGCATCAAGCCACGGGCGGTGGAGTGGGCCTCGCGGCTGACCTTCATCGGCCTGCTGCTGCTCCTCGTCACCACCGCCTCCTCGCTCCTGCTGATCCTCCGCGTCGCCACCCACGACCCGTTCGTGCCCTGGCTGGTCACCGCGGTAGTGGCGTGGTACCTCGTGTGCTGGTTCGTCGTCCCGCTGTGGGTGCGGCGCCGCTATACGACGAAGTGACGTCCGGGAGCGGCAGTTTCGACAGCTGACGGTCGTGCACACGGCTCAGCACCAGCACCGACACGGTCGCCCCGAGGAGCGCGCAGAACATGTCCCACTGCGTGTCCCACACATCCCCCTGCGTCGCGAGGAACGCGTCCGCCGCCTGACCGCCGACCACCGCGGCCAGCCACTCCAGCATCTCGAAGACGGCACTGAAGGCGAGGCACGCGCACACCGTCAGCGGCGCCAGCCAACGGCTGCCGCGCAGCGGTGAGGTGCGGCTGAGCAACTCCCGTACCAGGACGGCCGGTACGAAGCCCTGCATGAGGTGGCCGAAACGGTCGTACGGATTGCGCTCCAGGCCCAGTTCGTCGCGCAGCCAGTTCCCGAGCGGCACCTGCGCGTAGGTGTAGTGGCCGCCCACCATCAGCACCACCGCGTGCACGGCCAGCAGACAGCACAGCAGGTCGGTGAGCGGGAAGCGGCGCCGGGCCAGCACGATCAGCGGCAGGCCCACCAGCACCCACACGGTCTCCAGGAACCAGGTGGTGCGGTCCTTCGGGCCCCACGCGGAGAGGACCATCCCCACTACCACGGCCCCCGCGAGGAGGGTGGGCAGCGGGCGGCGCACTGCTGTCATGTTCAGGCTCCTTTTCGTCGGAGCCCCATCGTGCTGGCACCGCGCGCGCCGGGCATGAGTACGGCTACTCAGCCCGGTCCTGAGCGAAGAGCTCGGCGAGGAACTCGTCGACCCCGCTCCGCTCGCTGCCCGGCGGGACCAGTTCCCGGGTTCTGCGCAGGAACGTGGTCACCGCCGGGGCCCACACGAAGATCACGGCGTGATGCCGGCCGCCGTCGGGGTGGGCGTCGCCGAGGAACTCGATGCGCAGCTCGTGCCCCATGCCCGTGGACACGGGACACATGCGTACGTCACCCAGCCCGACGGGCTTGAACAGCCCCTCGGCGAGCATCTCCCGGTCGAGCCGCCAGCGGGCGAGGACCCGGCCGTCATGGCTGAACACCGCCGTGACGGCGAACGGGTCGGAGGCGTCGTACGACAGGTGGGCGAGCACGGGGAAACGGTGCGTGACGCCCGCCTGGAGCTGCACGACCAGGGACTTGTGCACGAGGGGGTTCACCTGAGGGCCTCCGGGGAGAACGGACTTGGCCCCCTCTAGTACCCCTGTCGCGCACAAGATGCTCACTCCGGAGAGTGATTCCCGCGGGCCCCGCGCAACGCGGTGATGCAGGCGCCGATGGCCTGCTGCAACTCCTCCAGCTGCTGGACCATGTCGTCCTCGTAGAAGTCCTGCGCGTCGTCGAAGGTCAGCTCCTCGAAGACCTTCGTCGCCTTCTGGAGACTGCTGTAGAACTTCGTCCGCCGTTCCTGGACCCGGAGTTCGGGGTCGGCCTCCACGGCCTCGACGACGAGGGTCTTCATGGTGTCGTAGGCCTCCGTGGCCCACTCGCCGGTGTCCTCGTCGTCCTCCAGCTCGTCCAGGAGCGAGAGGTGGCGCTCGGCCTCCTGGCGGAGGTCGACGGGCGCGTCGACGGTCTGGCCGGCCGGGGTCTTGATCTGGCCGGACTCGGCGATCTGGCGGACGTAGCCGATCCGGTCGGCGGCCCGGCTCTCGGTGGCGACGGCCTTCTTCAGGTCGTCGGTGCGCACGACGTCACGGGCCAGCTCGGACTGGAGCTCCGGGTCCTCGCGCACCCGGTCCAGGAGCGCCTGGCGGGCGGCGCGGGCGGTGGAGGGGTCGGCGAGGATCGCGGCCCGCAGCGCGGTCGGGTTCTCGGCGACCTCCAGCGCCTTCGTCGGCCGGATGCCCTCCGCCTCGGCGGCCTCGGCGATGGCGGTGCCGCGCTCGGACGTGGCGCTGTTGCGGGAGACGTAGTAGCTGAGCCACACGTCGGCGTCCGGCAGCTCCACCTCCTGGCCCGGCGCGAGCGCCTCGAACTGCGGGACGATGCCGTCGTCGGCGGCCCGGTCCCATGCCTTGTAGTAGCGCATGACACGGTCGGCGGAGCAGCCGGCGAGCTCGGCGAACTCCTTCGCCGACACCTTCGGCGTCTCGTCCGCGCCCTGCCCGCCAGGCCGGACGCTGCGCGCCACCATCAGGCCGAAGGCCCATCCGCCGGTCCGCGCGTAGACGCCGAACTCGCGGGCGTCCCGCGCCACGAGGTCGGACAGCGGCGCGGGGGACGTCTCGGCCGACGTCTCGGACGGATCGATCGCTAGGGTCACAGGTGTCTCTCCTGAGGAGGGGCTGATGGGACTGCACACGTGCAGACCGGCAGCCTATATCGACCCATTGGCGATGCTTTGGCAGGCCCTCTGTGTCTAGCTGTCCAGGGCGTCGTGGAGCGCCGGGAGCAGGGTCTTCTCCGCCCAGTCCAGATACGCCGGCTGCGACTCGCCGCCGATCTGCACCAGGGCGATCTCCGTGAAACCGGCGTCCGCGTAGGGACGTACGGCCTCGACGAAGTCGTCCGGGTCGTCGCCGCACGGAATGGACGCGGTGACATCGTCCGGTGTCACGAACTGCGTCGCCGACTCGAACGCATCGGGGTGCGGCAGCTCGGAGTTGACCTTCCAGCCGCCGCCGAACCAGCGGAACTGGGCGTGCGCCCGGTGCACGGCCGTGTCCCGGTCGGGGTCGTAACAGACCGGCAGCTGGCCCACGCGCGGCTTGCCCGCGCCGCCGTGCCGGTCGAAGGAGTCCAGCAGGCCCGCCTTCGGCTCCGTCGCGATCACCAGGTCCGCGAGCCGGCCCGCGAGCGCGCAGGACTGCTCACCGGAGACGGCGACGCCGATCGGCACCGGCTCGTCGGGCAGGTCCCACAACCGGGCCGACTCCACGTCGAAGTGCGTGCCCCGCCGGTTCACATGACCGCCCGCGAAGAGCGCCCGGATGATCTCGACCGCCTCCTGAAGCATCTCGTGCCGCACGTCCACGGACGGCCAACCGCCGCCCACCACATGCTCGTTGAGATTCTCCCCCGAGCCCAGCCCCAGCCGGAACCGGCCCTCCGACAGCAACTGCATCGTCGCCGCCTTCTGGGCCACGACCGCCGGGTGGTAGCGGAACGTCGGACACGTCACATAGGTCATCAGCGGAATGCGCGAGGTGGCCTGCGCGGCGGCGCCGAGCACACTCCACGCGTACGGCGAGTGACCCTGCGAGCGCAGCCACGGAAAGTAGTGGTCCGAGGTCACCGAGAAGTCGAAGCCGACCTCCTCGGCGCGCACCACATGGTCGACCAGCTCTCGGGGCCCGGCCTGCTCGGTCATCATCGTGTATCCGATTTGCACCATAAGCCGCGAGTCCCCTGGCTGGGCCACCGAAAACGGCCGACCGGCATCTGGATCATGGCGGGGCCGCCGGGGGAGGATGCCCGCATGAGTGTGCGCCCCCTGCCCACGGGCACCCCGTCCGCCGAAGGCGTCGACGCGTCCGGCGTCCACGCCTTCCTCGACGCCCTGGAAGCCTCCCCCGACATCGAGCCGCACAGCCTGATGCTGCTGCGCCACGGCAAGGTCGTGGCCTCCGGCTGGTGGGCGCCGTACACCGCCGACCGCCCCCACCTGCTGTACTCGCTCAGCAAGAGCTTCACCGCCACGGCCGCCGCGTTCGCCGTGGCCGAGGGGCTGCTCCGGCTCGACGACACGGTGATCTCGTACTTCCCGGAGTTCGACGCCGACATCACCGACCCGCGCAGCCGCGCGATGCTCGTCCGGCATGTCGCGACGATGGCCAGCGGACACGCGGCCGAGACCCATGAGCAGGCCCTGGCGGCGGACCGGGAGGAGCCGGTGCGCGGCTTCCTCCTGCTGCCGCCGGACGGCGACCCGGGCACGGTCTTCGCCTACAACCAGCCCACCACCTACACCCTCGCCGCGATCGTCCAGCGGGTCACCGGCCAGACCCTCACCGACTATCTGCGTCCCCGCCTCTTCGACCCGATCGGCATCGGCGACGTCGCCTGGCTGACGGACCGGACCGGACGCCAGCTCGGCTACAGCGGACTGCACGCCACCACCGACGCGATCGCCCGCCTCGGCCGGCTCTATCTCCAGGACGGCGTGTGGGAGGGCGAGCGGGTGCTGCCCGAGGGGTGGGTCGAGGAGGCGACCCGGTCCCACATCGCCAGCGGGGACGAGAGCTGGTCGGCGGACTGGCGGCACGGGTACGGCTACCAGTTCTGGATGTCGCAGCACGGCTATCGCGGCGACGGGGCGTACGGGCAGTACTGCCTCGTGCTGCCCGAGCAGGACGCCGTGATCGCGTTCACCGGGGCCACCGACCAGATGCAGGCCGTCCTCGACCTGGTCTGGCGGCATCTGCTCCCCGCGTTCGGTCGCACCACGCCGGAGGCGGACGCCTCGCTCGCGGAGCGCATGGCCGGGCTCGCGCTGCCGCCGGCCGCGGGCAAACCGGCACAGCTGGACGGTGCCGTCACGTTCACGCCGTACGACGGCGGCTGCGCGGGTCTTCCCAGGCTGACGGCCGTGGAGGTCGGCGCGGACGGCCGACGGGTGACCCTCGTCGAGGACGGGCACCGGCTGGAGCTGGGGTGCGGTGAGCCCGGCTGGACCGTCACCGAGGGCCCGGTACCGGCCGCGGTGAGCGGGGGATGGACCGACGAGGACACGCTCGTGCTCGACGTGGCGCTGCTGGAGACGCCGCACCACCTGGATGTGACCTGCTCGCTCACGGACCGGACGTTCACCGCGAAGTGGCGCACGCAGCCCCTGCACAGCTCCCGCATCGGGGCGATGCGGGCACCCCGCGACTCAGTCTGACGGCACCTCGAAGGTCCGCAGGATCGTCTCCAGGGCCTCCTGGTTGGCGGCGTCGTCCCAGTCGGCCGCCGGGGTCGTCCAGCGCAGCGAGTAGCCACGGCCACCGCCGATGAGGAAGCCCCGGCCCAGGGTCTGCACGCGGGTGCCGTCGACGGTGGCGAGCCACTCCATGTCGGCGGCCTCACGGCCCTGGTACGTCGTCGCCCGGATGTCCCCGACGCGTCGGTAGTCGCCGGACTGCTGGAGCGACGGCTCGACGTCGTCCCGCCAGACGGCGACCGGGTCGTCGCCCACGCGCGTGCTGTAGGTGACGGCGAGTGTGCGGGGATCGCCCTCGGTGCCGAGGACGACCCGGTAGGCCAGGTCGTCCTGTGTCTTGGTGCTCAGCACCTCCCAGCCTCGGGGGAGCGAGACGGAGAAGCCCTGAGGCGCGGTGTAGTGCTGGAACTCCGGGGTCGGTGACGGGGCCGCGCTGGTCGGCTCGGGGGTGGGTGTGGGGGTGGGAGTCGCCGTGGGCGTGGGCGTGGGCGTCGGCTTCGGGGAGGGCGGGGCCGCCGGACCACCGGTGGCCGAGGCGGTCGGTCTGACCGGTGGGGCGTCTGCCGCGGAGTCGTCGGAATCCGTGGGGAGTTGACCCGTCGCGGCGAGGATCGCGGCGGTCACGGTGACGACGGCCAGTGCCGTGCCCGCGGCCATCGTGCGCCGGCTCCGGCCCGGTCCGGCGGCGTACAGGCGGCGCAGCCGGGGCGGGGCGGCCTCGCCCGAAGCGGCGTCGGGGTCCTCGTCCACGACGCGGGTGAGGGCCTCGCGGACCAGCTGGCGGCTGAGGCGTTCCCGGGAGTTCTTGCGGAGCAGCCCCTGCACGGTCGGGGTGAGCGGTCCGGCCCGCACCGGGCTGCGCAGCGGCAGCCGGTCCACGCCCTTCAGCGTCGTCGACGGGCTGTCCCGGTCCCGGAACGGTGGCCGGCCCTCGACCATCGTGTAGAGCATCGCGCCGAGCGCCCACAGGTCCGCGGCCGGGCCGATCCGCTCGTCACGGGCCTGCTCCGGGGAGGCGTACGACGGTGCGCTGACCCGGGGCGCGAGGGTCGCGCCGGCCAGCCCGAAGCCGGTCACCACGAGGGGGCCGTCGTCCCGCACGAACACCTGGCCGGGGCTGAGTTCGCCGTGCGTGATGCCCTCGCCGTGCCCGGCCTCCAGCACGTCGAGCAGCTCCAGGCCGATGCGGGCGGCGCGCGCGTAGTCGAACGTGCCCTGGCGCTCCAGGAGTTCGCCCAGCGGGGTGCCCTCGATCCACTCGGTGACGGTCCACAGGGTGCCGTACTCCTCGACGGCGTCGACGACCGCGGCGACCCGGCCCGGACAGAGCCGGCCCATGGTCTCGGACATCCGGACGACCCGGGCGACGGCCCGCCGCGAGCTCTCCCCGTCGGGGTCCGGCGGCAACCCGATCTGGGTGAGGAGACAGGGGCGGCCGGCCTCGACGTCCTCGCCGTACCAGCAGACGCGGTTGGTCTCGCGGTGGAGGACCTCCAGGAGCCGGTACCGTCCGGCGACCAGCTCTTGTGTGGAGACGTGCGCCTTGACCATGGTCATCCCTCGCTGAACCCCTGGCTCTCACCTTTCCCACAGGTACGAAGGGCGCGACGGGGTGTGTTCAGCCGAATGGCAACTGCTTTCCTGACATGCAGTCACCGAGCGGGAATTGACGATTGGTCAAGGATGGGTGACGAATGGTCAGAGAAGGCCGAATCGTTCCGCCCACGCCATGACGTCCCCGGTTGTCGCGTTGCCGCCGCAGACGACCAGTCCCAGCCGGGCACCGTCCCCGACCCGCTCCAGCACGCGCCGGGCCGCGGGCAGCAGACAGCCGGCGGCGGGCTCGGCCCACACCTTGGCGTGGTCGGCGAGCTGGAGCGAACCCTGCACGGCCTCCCGGTCGGTGACCACGAGCACCTCGTCGACCAGGGCCGACACATGGTCGTACGTCAGCTGCGACACGGCAGGGGCGCTGAGCGTGGACACGATCGACGACAGCGCGACCGGCACCGGCCCGCCCGCCGCCAGCGCCTCCGACATGGCCGTGGCGCCCTCGGTCTCCACACCCCAGATCCGCACCCCCGGACGCCGGGCCCGCAGCGCCGCCGCGACCCCCGCGATCAGCCCGCCGCCCCCGATGCTGACGAGGACGTCCGTGAGCTCACCGGCGTCCTCCGCGAACTCCAGCCCCACGGTGCCCTGCCCGGCGACGACCAGCGGGTCGTCGAAGGGGTGGACCAGCGTCAGTCCCTCGTCGCGCAAGCGGGTCACGAGCGAGAACGCGCCGTCCATGTCCTCGGTCAGCCGCACCGCGGCACCGGCCGCCTCGGCGATCTCCACGGCACGGGCGGGCGCCGAGCGCGGCATGACCACCGTGGCCTTCACATGGAGGGCCGCGGCCGTCATCGCGAGCGCGATGCCGTGGTTCCCGCCGCTGACCGCGACCACACCGGCGGCCCGCTCGGCCGCGCTCAGCGAGAGCAGCTTCGCGGTCGCGCCGCGTGCCTTGAACGAGCCGGTGCGCTGGAGCAGTTCGAGCTTGGCGGTGACCGGAGCCCCGAGCAGCGCGGACAGGCCGGGGCTCGGCACGGTGGGGGTGCGGACGACATGTCCGGTGATCCGCTCGGCCGCGGCTTCGATCTCGGAGATCCCGATCAAGGCAGTCACCCTTCCCGGTACGGACGTCCCGCACCGCTTCGACCCTGACGCGGCGCGCGGTGCGGGTCAACCGGGTTCCGCCGACGGCCGCCTCAGAGGTCGCGCCGGACCAGGAAGTCCAGCAGGCACCGCAGCTCGTGCAGCGCGGTCGCCTCCAGGAGCACCTCGTCGAGCGAGGCCTGCGCGGCGTCGAGATGCCGGCGTGCCTCGGCGAGCGCCGCCGCCCGGCCACCCGCCTCCTCGATGAGGGTGGCCGCCTCGGCGGGGCGGTCGCCGGTTTCCAGGAGCCCGGCGAGGCCCGGGGCGTCGAGGGCGACGAGCACCGGGTACGTCTTCTTCCGTTCCCGGAGATCGGCGTGCACGGGCTTGCCGGTGACGGCGGGGTCGCCCCAGATGCCCAGCACGTCGTCGACGACCTGGAACGCGATGCCGATGTGCCGCCCGGCCCGGTCGAGCGCGCCGACCGCGGCCGCCGGGGCACCGCCCAGCAGGGCACCCAGCCCCAGTGCACAGCCCAGCAGCGCGCCCGTCTTGTGCTCGGCCATCGCCCGGTACTGGGCCGGCTGGACCCGCCCCGGACCGGTCCAGGGCCGGTCGGCGAACAGCAGGTCGTCGGCCTGACCGCGCACCAGGTCGCTGAGCGCCCGGGCCGTCAGCCGGACGGCGGCGGGCCCGTGACCCGTCTCCGCGAGGGTCTCGACCGCCAGGGCGAACAGCGCGTCGCCTGCGAGCACCGCGGGACCGGTGCCGTACGCCTTCCAGGCGGTGGCGCGGCCCCGCCGTGCCGTGTCGCCGTCCATGATGTCGTCGTGCACCAGCGAGAAGGTGTGCAGCAGCTCCACCGCCACCGCGGCCGGCACCCCGGCCCGAGCGGGCGCCCCCGCCGCCTCTGCGCCGAGCACCGCCAGCGCCTGGCGCACGCCCTTGCCGCCGGACGCGACCGCCGACGCGCCCCCGACCTCGCACCAGCCGAAGGAGTAGGCGGCCATCTCACCCACCCACGGGTGCAGCCGATCCACGGCCGACCGCAGGGCGGGGCGCACCAACGCGCGGCTGCGGTCGAGGACTTGGGGCACCTCGACGAGTTCTGTGAGGGCCGCGGTCACCGTACGGCCTCCGCCGCTACGCCGAACTCCGTCTGGGCCCGCGCCACCATCTCCTGCGCGTGCCGCAGACCGATGCGGCCCAACACCTCGTACAGATCGGCCAGTTCGGCGGCGGTCTCGCGGCGGTCGCGGCCGAGCTGCGCCCGCGACTTGGCCAGCCCCAGCCGCGCCAGCGCCTCCCCGCGCGGTTCGCTCATCGCCCGGAACTCCGCCAGCGCCTCCTCGTACAGGTCCCGGGCCTCGGCGTAACGCCCGGCGCGGTAAAGGACGTTGCCCCGCATCTTGTGGTTGTAGGCGAGAGCGCCGGAGAGGTTCATCGCGCGGCAGCCGGCCTCCGCCTCCGACAGCAGCGCCAGGGCCCGCTCCACGTCACCGTCGCGCACGGAGACGATGTCGGCGAGCCCGCGCAGCGCCCAGGCATGGCCGCGCCGGTCGTCCGCCCGCGCGGCGACCTCCGCGGCCTCCTCGAACAGCGCGAACGCGGTGTCGTACGCACCGGTGTTGCGGTGCATCTGCGCGATGCCCTCCAGCGCCCACACCGTGTGCCGTGCCTCCCCGCGCCGGCGCGCCTCGGCCAGCAACTGCTCGTGCAGCCGCCCGACCGCCTCGTAGTCCCCCTGGATCCGGCCGGTCTCCGCCAGCCCTGCCAGCGAGTAGCCCCGTACGACGATGTCGCCGCCGCGCTCGCCGAGTTCGGCCGCGAGGCCCAGCAGCCGTCGGGCGAGGGCGAGCGCGCCGCGCTGCCGGGCCAGGGTGCCGCCGCTCCACAGGGCCCAGGCCATCGCGCCGAGATCCCCGGCCTTGCGTGCCGCCCGGTAACTCGCCTACCACGCCCGGTCCGCCTCGCCGACGCGCCCGAGCCGCCGGTGCGCCTCGGCGACCGCCAGTCCCGAGCGCGCCGCCTCCGCGCTCTTCCCGGCCTGCTCGGCGGCCCTCAACTGCTCGGTGCCGGCGGCCAGTACGTCGGTCAGGGAGGAGTTCACGGACAGGGTGGTGAGGGCGCCCTGATACTCCGGGGCGAATGCCTTGCCGTACATGGATGCCTTTCGCTACGCGTGCACGAGCGGTGACCGGCGCACCTATGCACTCTGCGTATACGCGATGTGTATACATGGTGCGTATAGTGCGCCGAAAACCGGCCCTGACCCGTTGCGGGCCAGGGCGTGTCACCTGTTGCCGATCAAGACGTCGGTCGGCTCGATGGGGTTGCTCGTGAGGCGCGGATCACCTTCGGTGGCGCGCTAGTGCTGCTGCGGCTTGTGCGGGGTCGTCTCGCTCGGCCGTACGACGACGTATCCCTGGCCCTGGAGCATCAGCTGGACCGCTTCCCCCGAGCCCCCTCGCAGCATCGAGCCGATGGACTGCGAGCGGTGCAGGGAGGTCTGGAGGCCGGCGGTCCAGCCGACGACCGCGTCCGTGTCGACGTACACCGGGAACTGCGCCGAGACCGGGATGACCAGCGGATTGCCCTCGCAGACCAGGCCGAGGCGGCCCTGCCCGGTGAAGACGCTGTTGAACAGGCCGCCCCCGCTGATCCCGGCGCCCTTCACCGTCGCGATCCGGTACGACAACGAGGCGTCGAAACACAGGACGTTGCGCCCGTTGACCGTGAACTCGTCACCGGGGTCGACGTCGACGACGAAGCAGTTCTGCGCCTCCTGCGCGAACCAGGCCTCGCCCTGCCCGCGCACGGCCATCAGCGGGAGGCCCTCGCCGGTGACCGCACGCTTCAACATGCCGCCCACGCCCTGGCCCTTGCGCTCGAACTGGAGGTTGCCGCGGTAGGCGATCATCGCGCCCTGGCGGGCGAGCATCTCGCCGTTCACCGCGTACCTGATGCACTTGGCGTTCTCGACCGTCATGCCCGGCGCCGTGGCCGGCTGGACCATGTGCTCACTGGAAAACAGGTCACCCTTCATGAGGGCATGGTGTCCCGGACGGTTTCGTTCCGTCACGGGGCCGGGCGGCGGCGTGTCGGACGGGAGCGGCGTCGTCGGGGTCAGGCGCCGAAGAGTTGGGTCCAGTACGTGCCCGCCGAACCGCCGCCCGCGAAGCCGATCCCGATGTGGGTGAAGTCCGGTTTGAGGATGTTGGCGCGGTGGCCGGGGCTGTTCATCCAGCCCTCGACGACCTCGGCAGGGGAGCGCTGGCCGCAGGCTATGTTCTCGCCGATCGAGCGCCGGCTCGCGCCCGCGGCGGCCGCCCGGTGCCAGGGTTGGCTGCCGTCCGGTGAGGTGTGCGAGTAGAAGGCGCGGGCGATCATGTCCGTGCTGTGTGCCTGGGCGGCGGCGGTGAGTCGAGGGTCGACGGTCAGGGCTGGCAGACCGTGGCGGGCGCGCTCGCGGTTGGTGAGGTCGACCACCTGGGAGGCGGTGCGGGTCAGTTCGGCGGGGGTGAGGGGGCGGGCCCACAGGGCGGTCCAGTAGGTGTCGCCGGAGCGGTGGTCGGTGACGTACGCCAGACCCGCGTGCGTGAAGGCCGGGTCGTGCAGGGTCTGCCGGGGCTGGGCGGTGCGCAGGCAGTAGTCGACGAACTCGGCCGGGGTGCGCGGGCCGGAGACGAGGTGCTCGCCGACGGTGACGTACGTGTATCCGGTGGCGGTCAGGCGTTGGTAGACGGAGACGCCGTCCAGCGCCTCGACACCGAGGCGGCCCGACGCGGCCATGGCGGAGGCGTGGGCGCGGGCCGCGGAGGTGAGACGGGCGTCCAGGGCGACGGGCGGGGAACCGGCGGCGCTGCGGGCGGAGTTGACCAGGCCGAGGAAGCCGTCGGGGTCAGGAGAGGGGGAGAGGGACGGGGTGGCATGCGGCGTGGGTGGCGGGGGCGGGTCGTCGGTGACGTCCACGCCGAAGTCCCGTGCCAGTCCGGCCAGACCGTCGGCGTATCCCTGGCCGAGGGCGCGGAGCTTCCAGCCGGGGCCGCGGCGGTAGACCTCCGCGAGGAGCAGGAGGGTCTCCTGGCGTGGGCGGGGCGGGGTGAACCGGGCGAGCGGGCGCCCGCCGGGGCCCGTGACGTCGAGGACGGGGGCGGGCAGGTGGCCCAGGGGAGTGCCGGGGTCGGCCGGGCTGACGACGACCGTGACCTTGGTGGCGCCGGCGCGCAGTCCTGCCGGATGGAGGGTCAGGGTGTCGCCGGTGAGCCGGGCTCCGGGGGCGGCGGGCTGGTTGTAGAAGACGAAGTCGGCGTCGCCCCGGACCTTGCCGTCGTCGTCGGTGATCAGCGCGGACACGTCGAACGGGCCGGGAACCCGGACGGTCACGATGCCGCCCGGGAGGGGCAGATTGCCCCCGGGAACCAACTCGGTCATCGTGCCGTCCTGCTGGTGTCGAGGTGCGGAGCCCCGGGAGGGGGTGTCCGGACAACGTCCGCCCCCCGGCCCGGGTTCCCGCCGCCTCAGTCCCTCGGCACGCCGGGCGCGACGTCCTCGTACCGCTCCACCCCAGCCGTCGAGCCGCGCAGTGTCTTCGCCCGCTTCCCGCAGAACGCCGACTCCAGCGTGCCGAACATGGTGTTGAGGACCGTGCCGTTGTTGGAGGTGTTGACGGCCGCGCTCAGGCTCCGCTTGCCGTCCTTCGAGGTGAACGCGTACGTGTAGTAGCCCTGGACGGCGCCCGTGTGGCCGTACACCGACACGCCGCACGACAGCGTCCGGCGGCGCAGGCCGAGGCCGTACGACGTGTTGCTGTTCACCTTCCACCAGCGCTGCATCTGGTCCAGGCTCGCGGCGGACGTCAGCTTTCCGCGGAGCAGTGCTGACAGGAACGTGTTGAGGTCCCCGGCGGTGGAGATGATCGAGCCCGCGCTCTGCGCCCAGGACGTGGTCTGCCGGGTGGCGTCGACGAGGGCGGCGCCGGGCGTGTCCGGGGTGAGGTAGCCGCGGGCGTGGCGGCCGGGGAGCTTCGTGTCCGGGTGGACGTAGAAGGTGTCGCGCAGCTTCAGGGGCTCGAAGATGCGGTCCTGGTACGCCGTCTGCACGGACCGGCCGGTCAGCTTCTCGATGAGCAGCCCGGCGACGACGAAGTTGGTGTTGGAGTACGAGTAGGCGGCGCCGGGGCGGTTGGTGCGGGCGTGGCGCAGGGAGCGCTTGACCAGCTCGCGGTAGGTGAAGACCTTGGTGCGGACGGCCTCGAAGCCCGGGACCGTGCGGGCGAACATGTCGTTCGTGTAGTCGTACAGCCCGCTTCGGTGGCTCAGGACGTGCCGCACGGTGATGCGGTCGTCGGGCAACAGGCCCGGCAGATAGTGGTTGACCGACGTGTCGAGCCTGAGCTTCTTCTCGTCGACCAGCTGGAGCAGCACCACGGCGGAGAAGGTCTTGGTGACGGAGCCGATCCGGAACTGGTCGAGCGTGCTGATGGTGCGTTTGGTCTTCCGGTCGGCTACTCCGGTGACCGCCCGGTAGACCGTGCCGCGGTCGTCGATCCGGGCGAGCGCGCCGGGCGCGCCCTGCTGCCGGGCCGTGCGCAGCACCGCGCGGACACCTTCGAGGTCGGGCTTAGCCAGGGCCGCGGTGCCGGTCGTGGCGGGGGCGCTGTCCGCCGTGGCGTGGGCCGGGACCGCCAGCAGGGACAGCAGTACCGTCCCCGACACCGTTGCCCTGCGCAGCATTTGTGATGACATCCGACTGTTTCTCCCGTTCCTGGCGGTGAGTCCTCGATGCGAGATCGGTCACACGGACGCCGGGCAACCTTCTCGCATCCCGTCACATCTCCACAGCCGACGCACAGTTGGTCACCCGTTGATCACTGGGCGGTGCGGATTTGCAAAGTATTGCCATGAAAAGCCAGAAAACCGATGATTTGGGCTTTACGTGGACATGACTCATCCGTAAGGGTTGCGATCCGGGGCCCGACCAGCCCCCATGGCGCCCAACCGCGCCATGTCCCAGGGCGGTTGGTGATCCCGGCCGCCTTCGCACGAAGGAACCCTCAACAGTGCGTAGACCCCACATACGCAGCCTGGCCGTCGCCGTCGCGGTGACGACGGCCGCCACGGGGCTCGCGGGTACGGCCTTCGCCGACCCGTCCACGGGGAAGTCGAGCCAGGCCGCTGCCGTCACCGCCACGACCGTCGTCGACGCGGCCCGTGCCGCCGCGTTCGCCCACGCCTCCGCCACCGGAGTCGCCCAGGGCGACGAACTCCACGCCCAGGACGTGCTGATCGACCCGGAAGGGGGCCGGCACGTCCGGTTCGTCCGGGCGCATCAGGGCATGGCCGTCCTCGGCGGCGATCTCGTCGTCCACCTCACCGAGCGGCTGACCTACGCGGGTGTCACCCGGGCGGCCGACCACAAGGTCGACCCATCGGCCACGCGCGCCCGGCTGACGGCCGGACAGGCCGAGGAGAAGGCCGCCGCCGTCGCGAAGGGCGACGCCGGGCCGGCCGAACTCGTCGTCGACGCCCGCGGCGGCGCGGCGGCCCTCGCCTACCAGGTGCGGGTCACCGACAGCGCCACCGCCGAGGCCGGCTCCCGCACGGTCGTCGTCGACGCCCTCACCGGCAAGGTGCGCAGCAACACGCCGGACAGCGACGAGTTCCTCTCGCCCAAGCTCCTCGACACCCTGCGCGAGCGCGGCGAGACGCTCGACCCCGCCACCGGCACCGCCCCGCAGGCCTCCGCGCTCGCGGCGACGGCCTCCGGCACCGGCAACTCGCTCTTCGCCGGCAAGGTCCCGCTGACCACCACGAAGACGGGCAGCCGCAGCTACGTCCTGAAGGACCCCAGCCGCTGGGGCACCGAGACCCGGGACGCCAAGGGCCAGGAGCTGGAGGTCTTCGCCCGCGGCAAGAAGTTCACCTCCACCACCAACAAGTGGGGCAACGGCGCCGTCTCCAGCCGGGCCAGCGCCGCCGTCGACGCCCAATACGGCATCACCAAGACCCTGGACTTCTACAAGAAGACCTTCGGCCGCAAGGGGATCGCCAACAACTCCAAGGGCGCCAAGGCGATGGTCCACTTCGGCAACAAGGTGGCCAACGCGTTCTGGGACCCCGCCTGCGGCTGCATGCTGTACGGCGACGGCGACGGGGACATGTTCAAGAAGCCGCTCGTCGTCCTCGACGTCACCGGCCACGAACTCACCCACGGCGTCGTGGACGCCACCGCCCGCCTGGAGCCCACCCGGGTCGACCAGGACGGCAACCAGTACGGCGAGGCCGGCTCCCTCAACGAGTCGCTCGCCGACATCTTCGGCTCCAACGTCGAGTTCAGCGCCAACAACGCGAAGAACCCGCCGAACTACCTGCTCGGCGAGAAGCTCGGCCTGGACCAGAAGTTCCTGCGCCGCCTCGACAAGCCGTCCCTCGACGAGCTCGAAGGCGCCATCGACTACTGGTCACCGGCCGTCTACGACGCCGAGGTGCACGCCGGTTCCGGTGTCTCCTCGCACGCGTACTACCTCCTCGCCGAGGGCAGCGGCCGCAAGAAGATCGGCAGCGTCACCTACGACTCGCCGACCTTCGACGGCCTGCCCGTGAAGGGCATCGGCCGCGCCAAGGCCACGGCGATCTACTACCGCGCGCTGACCCGCTACATGGTCTCCACGACCGACTTCCACGACGCCCGCGTGGCGACGCTGAAGGCGGCCAAGGACCTGTACGGCGCCGGCAGCACCGAGTACAAGGCGGTGGACCGCTCCTGGGCCGCCGTCAACGTGACCCCGGCCAACACGCCCGCGGCACGGCACTGAGGCGATCCCGGCCGCCGGACGTCAGGTGTCCGGCGGCCGGGACATCCGGTCGAGCGGCCGGGACATCCGGTTGAGGCGCGGTCGGGGCGCCTCCTAGCGTCCGCTGCCATGGAGACGGCGGCCGGCGTGCCCAGAACGCCGATGGCGAGGGCTACGCGGACGGCGACGCCGAGGGCAAGCGCATGTTCGTGGTCCCCGAGGGCCGCGGGCGCGGGCTCGCCCGAGTGGCTACGAGCCGACGGCCAACTTCGGTTCCTACCGGGGTTATTCGGACAGCCACTGCTTCGCCAAGCCGCTCTGACCGCGCGGACGTCCGTCAATTCGGGTTCTTTTATTGACGACGGAAAAGAACCCTCATAGGTTTCCGGCCATGCGCCCGACCCACCCGCCCTCTCGCGCCGAGACGTTCCCCGTCAACACCCCTGCCGCCGCACAGGTGTTCACCACCGTCCTCACCCAAGGCCCCCTCGCCCGGCTGGAGGTGGCCCGCCGCGTCGGTCTCTCCCCGGCCGCCGTCACCAAGGCGGTCCGGCCCCTGATCGAGGCCGGATATCTGATGGAGGACGTGGACGAGGAGTCCCGTCCGGCGCTCGGGCGGCCCGCCAACCTGGTCCGGGTGGACGGCGGTCGGGCCCTGTTCGTCGGCGTCAAGGTGACCGGCGACGAGGTCATCGGAGTCCTCACCGACCTGTGCTGCCGCATCCGCGTGGCCCGGCACGTACCGCTCGCCGACCGCGCCCCGAAGGCGGTCCTGGCGTCGATCGCCGAGCTGGTGCACGACCTCCTCGCGGCGGCGGACGGACTCCGGGCCCCCGTCCTGGGCCTGGGCGTCGCCGTCTCCGGGGACGTGGACCGCGGCGAGGGCACCGTCCGCTACTCGCCGTTCCTCGACTGGCGTGACGTACCGCTCGCCGAACTCGCCACGACGATCACGGGGTTGCCGGTCACCGTCGACAACGACGTACGCGCCCTGACCGTCGCCGAGCAGTGGTTCGGCGCCGGCGCCGGACTGTCCGACTTCGCCGTGGTGACCGTCGGCGCCGGCATCGGCTGCGGTCTCGTCGTCCACGGCCGGGTGGTCGCGGGGGCGCACGGCGTGGCCGGGGAGATCGGCCATGTCACCGTCGACCCGGGCGGCCCGCTCTGCCACTGCGGCAACCGCGGCTGCGTGGAGGCGATCGCGGGGGAGGCCGCCGTCGTCCGGCAGATCCAGGAGGCCACGGGCGTCCAACTCGCCGACGCCGCCCAGGCCTTGGCCATGGCCCGCGAAGGCGTCCCCGGGGCGCGGGAGGTGTACGCGCGCGCCGGGGAGGCGATCGGCCGCGGCATCGCCACCGTCGCCAACCTCCTCGGCCCCGAGCGCGTGATCATCTCCGGCGAGGGGCTGGCCGCCTACGACCTGTTCGCCGAGCACATCCGCGCCGTCTTCACCGCGGCCGCCTTCGGTTCCGCCGCCCAGTGCGACGTCCAGACCCGCCCGCTCCCCTTCGAGGAGTGGGCCCGCGGGGCCGCGGCCACCGCGATCCAGTCCTTCGTCCGAGCCGACAGCTGAACAACCGAGCCGATCCCAGGAGGTACGGCCCATGCGGTCACCCTCGTACTCCGTCATGCCCGCACGCACCCTGAGAGCCCTGGTGGTGCTGACCCTGGCCGCCGGTGCCGTGGTCACCGCGCCGACCGCCCACGCCGAGACCGCTCCTCTCGCCGCCAAGCCCTATATGGGCTGGTCGAGTTGGAGCATGCAGTCCTCCAAGTACCCCGGTCTCAACCCGGACGGCGACTACAGCTACCTCACTGAGGCCAACGTCCTGAAGCAGGCCGGGGCCCTCGCCGCCAAGCTGAAGAAGTACGGCTACGCATACGTCAACATCGACGCCGGCTGGTGGATGGACAAGGCCTGGAAGTCCGGCTTCGACGAGTACGGCCGCCAGAAGCCCGACCCCACCCGGTTCCCGCGCGGCATGAAGGCCGTCGCCGACGACCTGCACGCCAAGGGCCTCAAGGCCGGCATCTACCTCCCGGCCGGCCTGGAGAAGGGTGCCTACGGCGACGGGAAGACACCGATCTGGAACGCGGACGGCTGCACCACCGCCGACATCGTCCACGACGACCTGCGCACCACCAACGGCTGGGACAGCGCCTACAAACTCGACTTCGCCAAGCCCTGCACCGCCAAGTACATAGACTCCCAGGCCCGGTTGATCGCCGACTGGGGCTACGACTTCCTCAAGCTCGACGGCGTCGGCCCCGGCTCCGGCAAGAGCGGCGACCAGTACGACAACGTTGCCGACGTGGCCGCCTGGCACCAGGCCATCGCCGCCACCGGCCGCCCGATCCACCTCGAACTGTCCTGGTCCCTGGACATCGGCCACGCCGCCGACTGGAAGAAGTACTCGCAGGGCTGGCGTGTCGACACCGACGTCGAGTGCTACTGCAACACCCTCGTCAGCTGGGAGAACTCCGTCGACGACCGCTGGGACGACACCCCGGCCTGGACCCGGCACGCCGGCCCCGGCGGCTGGAACGACCTCGACTCGCTCGACGTCGGCAACGGCGAGATGGACGGCCTGACCAAGGCCGAGCGGCAGAGCTACGCCACCTTGTGGGCCATCGCCAAGTCCCCGCTCTACACCGGCGACGACCTCACCCGTCTCGACTCCTACGGCCTGTCCCTGCTGACCAACCGCGAGGTCATCGCCGTCGACCAGAACGCCAATCCGCCCGCGCACCCGGTCACCCCGTCCGACCCGCAGCAGGTGTGGGCCGCGCGGAACACCGACGGCACCTACACCGTCGCCCTGTTCAACCTCGCCGACAAGCCGGCCTCGGTGACCGCCGACTGGTCCACTCTCGGCTTCACGGGCAAGGCGGCCGTCCGCGACCTGTGGAACCACGAGAACCTCGGCACCTACAAGAACGGGATCACCCAGGCGCTGCCCGCCCACGGCTCCCGCCTGTTCACCGTCACCCCGCGCGGAACGACGCTGCGGTGGACCGGCATCGAGGCCGAGTCCCCCTCGAACACCCTCTCCGGCAACGCCTCCGTCGCCGACTGCTCGGCGTGCTCCGGCGGGAAGAAGGTCGGCAACCTCTATGTCGGCGGCAAGCTGACCGTCAACGACATCGTGGTCCCCAAGAACGGTACCTATCAGCTCAAGGTCGCCTACGTGAGCGGTGACGCCCGCTCGGTCAACGTCTCCGCCAACGGCGGCGCGGGCGCCGGCCACAAGTTCCCCTCCACCGGCGACTGGGGCACCGTGTCGAGCGTCCACGTGCCCGTGACGCTGAAGGCCGGCGCCAACACGGTCACCTTCGACAGCGGCACCGGCTACGCGCCGGACATCGACCGGATCGATGTCCCCCAGTCCTGACACCCCCACCA
>NZ_JADDXU010000019.1 GCF_015163075.1 Streptomyces justiciae | reverse complement strand
CCCCGGGCCCCGCCCCCGGGATTGAAAACCCCCCCCCCCGTTATCCGCCCCCCCCCCCCGCCCCCCCCCCACCCCCCCCCCCCCCCCCCGCCACGCCCACCCCCCTCAAGCCACCCGAGCCAAATCCGCCCGCCGAACCTCATGCACGACCGCCACCCCCGCCCCCAACCTCTCCAGCTCCTCCACCACGATCCGCCCCAGCCGCTCCAGCTCGTTCCCGAGTGACCCGGCGATATGAGGCGTGAGGAAGACGTTGGGCAGCCGGTACAGCGGCGACCCCGCGGGCAACGGCTCGGGCTCGGTCACGTCGAGCACCGCATGCAGCCGCCCAGAAACAAGCTCGTCCGCCAGCGCATCCGGATCCACCAACGCCCCCCGGGACGTGTTGATCAGCACCCCACCGTCCCGGATCAGCGCAAGCCGCTCCCCGTCCAGCATCCGATAGGTCTCAGGGATGTCCGGCGCGTGCAGACTCACGATGTCGCTGTGCCGCAACAAGTCTTCCAGCGAGACGAGTTGGGCCCCAAGTCCCGCCGCCTCAGCGGCGCTGACGTACGGGTCGTGCAGCAGCACCGTGAAGTCGAACGGCCGTAGCAGCTCCAGCAGCCGGCGCCCCACCCGGGACGCCCCGATGACCCCGACCCGGCGCCCCACGTTCCCGGTGTGGGCGGTCTCGGTCGGTGTCGGGTAGGCGTGGGTGTTTCTGAAGCGCTCGCGGTGGGCGAAGGTGTCCTTCCCGGCGAGCAGGATCATCGCGAGGGTGTACTCGGCGACGGGCAGGGCGTTGCCGGTGACCGCGCTGGAAACCGTGATCCCGCGTTCCCAGAGGGCGTCGCCGACGAGGGAGCGTACGGAGCCGGCGGCGTGCAGGACGGTGCGCAGGCGGGGCGCGGCGGCGAGGACGCCGGCGTCGAGGGGCGGGCAGCCCCAGCCGGTGATGAGGACCTCGGCCCGGGCCAGCGCGTCGGCGGCCACCGGGTCGGTGAAGTCCTGGACGACCAGGGCGGGGTCGAGGTCGGCCGCCTGGCGGAGCCGGTCCATGAGGGGCGCGGGGAACAGCAGGGGGAGGTGTACCGGATCCATCGCGAACACGGCCCGCGGCAGCTGGGGGCTGGGCATGAGTCTCCTGACGCGCTGAGTGGAAACAGTTTCAGAAAGCGCCTTCTACCGTAGATCTGTCGAGAAGCGGCGGTCAATCACTCGGTGGAGTCGGCGGCCTTCGGCGCGATCGCGGCTGACCTGGCGGATCTGTCGCGCTCGGCGTGCACACAGGCACCGACCCGGCGCTGAATCATCGGCGAAATCGGTTTCTCGCCCCGCCCGTACGGCCCACCCGGCGGACAGAAACCCCTGATGGGCGCCCTGACAAGCCCCCGGCTACCCGCTCACGCCACGGCAACCGGTTGCCCAAATCCCCCCGATCGTAGGCCCGCCGGACCCCTCAGCCCACCGCCCTCACAGTTTTCGAAAGTTCGTCACGCCCCTTGACGTGCCGTGCGTCCGGGTTGAAGCTCCCACCACCGCCGTAGAAACCGGTTGCCGAAACTTCGCACGCCACGTCTCACCCTCCGCGGAGCGTGCGCACACCCCCGTCCCGTCTCCGTCCCCTCGATGAAGAGAGTGGGTAGTTCATGCACACCGATGCCACCCGGGCCGGTGTTCCGTTGGGTCGTCGTCGTTTCCTCGCGCTGTCGGCGGGCGGCGCCATCGCCGGCGCGGCGGCGTTGAGCGGCTGCGCGATGCAGGTCTCCTCCGGCGTCAGCGGTTCCGGCGAGACCGTCACGGTGATGGTCAACTCCGGGGACATCCTCCCGGAACAGGTCCAGCAGGCGCAGAAGGCCCTCGGCATCAAGATCGCCCTGGTCAAGTACGACATCACCAAGCTGATCGCGATGCTCACCAGCGGCAGCCCGCCGGACCTGGTGCGCGGGGTGGGCGCCGTGGACCTGCCGTTCTTCGCGGCACGCGACGTGGCGGAGAACCTGGACCCGTACTTCGCCCGCAGCAGCGTCCTCAAGCTCGACGACCTCGACCCCGTGAACGACCTGTGGCGGTACGACGGCCGTACCCAGGGCAAGGGGCCGCGCTACGGCATGGCGAAGGACTTCTCCCAGGACTCCATGTACTGGTACAACACCGCGGCCTTCGACAAGGGCGGTCTCGACTATCCGTCGGAGACCGAGCCGGTCACGTACGAGGAGTGGCTGGACGACGCGAAACGCCTCGTGCAGCGCAAGAGCGGCCAGACCACCGTCTTCGGCGGCAGTTTCAACGGGCTGACCCGGGCCACGCTCCTGGCGACCATGACCGCGTCCGCCGGCGGCAGCCTCTTCAGTGACGACTTCTCCCGGGTCGACTTCACGACCCCCGAGGCCCGTAAGGCCCTGACCTGGTACGTGGACTACGCGAAGACGAAGGTGGGGCCGAGTCTCATCCAGCCCGACCCCAACGGCTGGGACGGTCCCACCTACCAGGCCGGCCGGATGGCCATGTCGAACTCCGGTTACTGGATGGGCGGCATGATCTACCCGGACAAGAAGCTGGCGCAGGTGTCCCGGCTGGCGCCCGCCCCGCTCTTCGCGGGCGGCCGGCGGATCAGTGCCTGTCAGGGCGGCACCGGTCTGTGGATGCCGCGTGGCGCGAAGAACAAGGACGCCGCCTGGCGGGTCTTCGAGTGGTTCTTCGGCGAGGAGCCGGCCAAGGCGCGTGCCTCCGGCGGCTGGGGCATCCCGAGCCTGAAGTCGCTGCGTTCCCTGATGCCTGCTCAGGAGGACTACCAGAAGCGGGTGTTGAGGGTGCAGGAGGAGGAGCTGAAGCATTTCTCGGTGGTCTCGTTCACCCCCTACTCCCGGGCGGACGCGATCGACGCCCTCTTCAACCAGATCGCCCCCGCCGCGATGAACGGCCAGATCTCCGTCGACACCCTCGCCGGGCGCCTGAACTCGGCCATCAACGAGCAGCTCAAGCGCGGTAAGGAGCAGGTGGGATGACGGTCGATCAGCTTCCCTCCCGTACGGACCGGTTCGCGGCCGGACGTGCACGGGCCACCGGCGCCCGCCGTTCCCGCGCCTCCATGACGGCCCGCAGGCACCGCGCGTTCTACCTGTTCACCTCGCCCTGGATCATCGGTTTCCTGCTGCTGACCGTGACGCCGATGGCGTACGCGCTGTGGCTGAGCTTCACCACGTTCGACGGGATCTCGCCCAACTGGAAGTACGTCGGCCTCGGCAACTACCGCGAGCTGCTGAACGATCCGGTCACCTGGGACTCCCTGGGCCGCGCGGGACTGTTCGCGGTGACCTCGGTGCCGCTGTCGATCCTCGCCGGTCTCGGGCTCGCCGTGCTGGTCAACCGGCCGCTGAAGGCACGCGGGTTGTTCCGCACGCTGCTCTATCTGCCCGCCGTGGTGCCGCCGGTCGGCGCGGGCCTCGCGTTCAAGCTGCTCTTCGATCAGAACTCCGGTGCCTCCAACGGGGTGCTGACCTTCTTCGGCATCGACGCGGTGCCCTGGCTCGCCGACCCCTACGCCCGGTACGTGTTGCTGATGACGGTGCTCTGGGCCGCCGGAAACGTCATGATCATCTCGCTGGCCGGGTTGCAGGACGTACCCAAGGAGCTGCACGAGGCGGCCAGGATCGACGGGGCGAGTTCCTGGCGGACCTTCCGCAGTATCACGGTGCCGCTGCTGTCGCCGGTCCTGCTGTTCCAGACGGTGACCGGGATGATCGCCTCGGTGCAGACCATCATGCCGCTGCTGCTGGCGCCGCTCGGTGACACGAGCGGTATCACCACGGTCCCGCAGTCCAACTACCTCTACATGATGCACGTGTTCGCGCAGTACTTCGCGCTCGGCCGCTACGGCTACGCCTCCGCACTGCTGTGGGTGCTCTTCGTCCTGATCCTCGTCGTGACCGGGCTCATCTTCAAGTTCACGTCCGGCGCGGTGTTCTACAACGTCGACCCGGAGGCGAAGAAGAAGTGACCGCCACCATCCTGCCGCCCAAGCCCTCCCAGGCGGCCACCTCCACCCCGTCCGGTGTCCGGGTGCGGATACGGGCCAGGCGTCTCGCCCTCTACACGGTCCTCGTCTCCGTCACCGGACTGTTCCTCGGCCCGTTCGGCTGGCTGGTCCTCTCCGGCCTGAAGACACAAGGGGAGTTGGCGGCCTCGCCCGTGCACTGGCTGCCCGACGCCTTCCAGTGGCACAACTTCGCGGACGCCTTCGACCAGATCGACTTCCTCGGCTACGCCCGCAACTCCCTTGTCATCGCCCTGATCTACGCCACCCTCGTCACCCTGAGCTCCGCCTGGGTCGGCTTCGGCTTCGCCCGTCTCGACGCACCCGGCAAGAAGGTGCTGTTCGGGGTGCTGCTCGGCTCGATGATGCTGCCGCAGATGGTCACCCTGCTGCCCACCTATCTGATCTTCGCCAAGCTCGGCATGGTGAACACCTACTGGCCGTGGGTGCTGTGGGGCCTGTCCGCGGCTCCCTATCTGGTGTTCCTCTTCCGGCAGTTCTTCGCGGGCATGCCGCGCGAGCTGGAGGAGGCGGCGATCGTCGACGGCTGCGGATACACCTCGATCTTCTGGCGGATCTTCCTGCCGCAGTCGTGGCCGGTGCTGTCCGCGAGCTTCATCATCGCCTTCACCTGGACCTGGGGCGACTACATCGCCCCGCAGCTGCTGCTGTCCACCGACCGCACCACGCTCGCCGTCGCGGTCATGACCGCCTATGTCAACGAGGGCGGTACGCCCGTCCCCGAACTCCAGGCCGCCGCCTCGGTGATGTACGTCGTCCCGATCCTGCTGATCTTCCTCGTCGCCCAGCGCGGCTTCGTCGCCGGCATGTCCACCAGCGGCCTCAAGTGACGGACGGCCTCAACCGCCGCTTCCGCGTGTGATCTCCGTATCTCTCATCTCCCCGCCTGCTGAAGGAACTTCTCCATGAACGACATCCAGAGCACCGGTCTGTCCCGGCGCACCATCCTCCAGGCCGCCGGCGCCACCGCCGCCGCGTACTCCCTGATAGGCGCGACGGCCGGCACGGCGAGAGCGGACGAGACCGCGTCCGCCTCCGCCTCCGCCGGCAAACTCGTCACGTACCCCATCCCGAGTGGCGTCCCCACCAACGCGAGCTTCTCCGTCAAGGCCCGTACGGCGGGCGGCGACTGGCAGACCATCCCCGTCTACCGCGCCCGCGCGAAGTGGATCAACGCGGACACCGGCAGCGGCCCGGTCTACAACTCCTCCGTCGCCACCTTCGACTTCGAGGGCACCGTCGAGGTCGCCGTCACCTCGTCCAAGGGCACCATCGCCTCGGCGAAGGTGCGTCCGCTGTCGTACGACACGAAGTACACGGTGTCCGGGGACACGGTGACCTTCACGCTCACCGAGCCGCGCAACCTCTCCATCGAGATCAACGGCGAGATCTTCGACAACCTCCAGCTGCACGCCAACCCGATCGAGACCCAGGTCCCGGACGCGGACGACCCCGACGTCCTCTACTTCGGCCCCGGTCTGCACACCACCACGGACAACGTGCTGAAGGTGCCCAGCGGCAAGACGGTGTACCTGGCCGGTGGCGCGGTGCTGACCTCTCGGGTGGAGTTCGTCAACGTGGAAAACTCGCGGCTGATCGGCCGCGGTGTGCTCTACAACTCGCCCAGCGGGGTGCTGGTGCAGTACTCGAAGAACATCGAGATCGACGGCATCCTCGTCCTCAACCCCAGCAGCGGCTACTCCGTCACCGTCGGGCAGTCAAAGCAGGTCGTCATCCGTGACCTGCACTCCTACAGCGCCGGTCAGTGGGGCGACGGCATCGACATCTTCTCCAGCGAGGACGTCCTCATCGAGGGCGTGTGGATGCGCAACTCCGACGACTGCATCGCGATCTACACCCACCGCTGGGACTACTACGGCGACGTCCGCAACGTCACTGTCCGGGACTCCACCCTCTGGGCGGACGTCGCGCACCCGGTCAATGTGGGCACGCACGGCAACACCGACGCCCCGGAGACGATCGAGAACCTCGTCCTCAGCAACATCGACATCCTCGACCACCGTGAACCGCAGATGGACTACCAGGGCTGCATCGCGCTCAACCCCGGCGACAGCAACCTGCTGAAGAACGTCCGCCTCCAGGACATCCGGGTGGAGGACTTCCGCTGGGGCCAGCTGATCAACATGCGGGTCATGTACAACACGAAGTACAACACCTCGATCGGCCGCGGCATCGACGGCGTGTACATCAAGAACCTGTCCTACAACGGCACCCACGCCAACCCGTCGATCATGGTCGGCTACGACGCCGACCACGCGATCAAGAACGTGACGTTCCAGAACCTGGTCATCAACGGCAAGACCGTCGCCAACGGCATGAAGAAGCCCGGCTGGTACCGGTTCGAGGACATGATGCCGGCGTACGCCAACGAGCACGTCGTGAACACCCGGTTCCTGAACTCCACCGAGGCGACCTCCACCGACAAGCCGGCGATCACCAGCCCCGAGAAGGCCACGGCCACCAAGAACCAGGTCTTCAACTACCTGATCACGGCCGACAACCTGCCCACCTCCTTCGCCGCGGAGGGGCTGCCGAAGGGCCTGTCGATCGACACGGCCACCGGTCTGATCTCCGGCAAGGTCCGGGACAACGTGGGCGGTTGCACCGCCACCGTCTCCGCGACCAACAGCGTGGGCACCGCCACGCAGACCGTCACCTTCACCGTCGAGCACGCGTGACCCGGCACCCCCAGTACCCGTAGAACCATGGAGTCACCCGTGCTTCCTCTCAGCCGACGGAACTTCCTCGGCGCGGCGGGCCTCGTGGCCGCGGCCGGCGGCGGACTGCTGTCCGCCTCCGCCGCGGCGGCCTGGGCCCAGGACGCCGACCTGTCCTCCCGCGCCTTCACCCACCCCGGGCTGCTGCACAGCGCCGCCGACCTCGCCCGGATGAAGGCCGCGGTCGCCGCCCAGGAAACCCCGATCTACGACGGTTACCTGGTGTTTTCCGCGCACGCCCGCTCGAAGTCGACGTACACGATCCAGAACACCGGTCAGATCACCTCCTGGGGCCGCGGCCCCACCAACTTCATGAACCAGGCCGTCGCCGACTCGGCCGCCGCCTACCAGAACGCCCTGGTCTGGGCCGTCACCGGCAACCGCGCGAACGCGGACAAGGCCCGGGACATCCTCAACGCCTGGTCGGCCTCCCTGACCATGATCACCGGCGCCGACGGTCCGCTCGGCGCGGGCCTTCAGGCCTTCAAGTTCGTCAACGCGGCCGAACTGCTGCGCCACACCGGCTACGACGGCTGGAGCGCGGCGGACATCGCCCGCTGCGAGGCGTCGTTCCTCGACGTCTGGTATCCGGCGATCTCCGGCTACATGCTCTACGCCAACGGCAACTGGGACCTGACGGCTATTCAGTCCATCCTGGCCATCGGCGTGTTCTGCGAGGAGCGCACCCTCTTCGAGGACGCGCTGCGGTTCGTGGCGGCGGGCGCCGGGAACGGCAGTGTCCGCAATCGCGTCGTCACCGACGCCGGCCAGGGCCAGGAGTCCGGCCGCGACCAGGGCCATGAGCAGCTCGCCGTCGGTCTGATGGGCGACGCCGCGCAGGTCGCCTGGAACCAGGGCGTCGACCTGTGGGGCTACGACGACCACCGCATCCTCGCCAACGCTGAGTACGGGGCGGAGTACAACCTCGGCGGCGACGTCCCCTTCACCCCCGACCTCGACCGCACCGGCAAGTACATCAAGACGGCCGTCTCCGACAAGGTCCGCGGCACCCTGCCGCCGATCTACGAGATGTACTACGCCCATTACGCCGGCGTCCGCGGCCTCGACACCCCGTACACCAAGGCGGCCGTCTTCCGCGGCACCGGTGGCACCCGCGTCGTCGAGGGCAGCAACGACGACCTGCCGAGCTTCGGCACCTTCGCCTACGCCGGAACGCAGGCCCCGTCCCCGACCGCGCCGACCGCACCCGCGGGCGTCACCGCACTGGGTGACGGCAAGAGCGTCACTGTGTCCTGGCTGCCGTCGGCGTGGGCCACGACGTACACCGTCCGCCGGGCGACTCGCCCCGAGGGGCCGTACGAGGAGATCGCGACGGCCGTCGACGGCACGACGTACACGGACGCCGACGCGCGCGGCGGGCGTACCCACTACTACACCGTCACCGCGTCCAACTCCCAGGGCACCAGCCCCGATTCGGGTCTCGCCGCCGCCTCCGCCGGGCTGCCCGAGCCCTGGTCCACGCAGGACGTCGGCGACGTGAAGATCCCCGGTGCCGCCGCCTTCGACGGGGAGCGGTTCGTGCTGGAGGCGTCCGGCACCGCCGACACCTACCGGCTCGCCCACCTGCCGCTGCCGGGGGACGGCACCGTCACCGCACGGATCGTGTTCCCCCTCAGCTCCCAGTACTCCAAGATCGGCGTCACCCTGCGCGCCTCCCTCGACGCGGACGCCGCGCACGCCTCGATGCTGATCCAGGGGCTGCCGCTGCACACCTGGAGCGGCGTGTGGAGCGTACGGCCTGAGGCGGGGGCGGCGATCTCGGCGACCGGCAGCACCCCCGTGCCGCCCTCCCAGCAGGACGCCCTCACCGTCAACGCGTCCTTCCCGATCTCCGGTCTTGGCACCCTGCCCGAGTCGGCGACGCCCCTGGAGGCGCCGTACGTCGAGGGCGCGGGCGACGGCTACCGGCTGCGCGCGCCCTACTGGGTGCGGGTGACCCGCAAGGGCCGCAGCTGCACCGGCGCGATCTCCCCGGACGGCATCCGCTGGACCGAAGTCGGTACCACCGAGGTCGAGTTGGGCCGCACCGCGTACGCGGGCCTCGCCCTCACCTCCTGCCTCGGCGTCGACGCGGAGTACGCCGAGACCGGCACCGGCGCCTTCGACAACGTCAGCGTCGTCTCCCGCACCGCCGGCACGCTGTGGACCGTGCCACGGCCCGGTCGGGCCGCCGCCGACCTGAAGGCCGTCACCGGCGCGGACGCCGTCCGGCTGACCTGGACCGACCCGGATCTCTCCGCCCGCTACAAGGTGCTGCGCGCCACCGAGGCAGACGGCCCCTTCGAGACGATCGCGACCTGCGTCGGCCCGGTCGGCTTCGGCACCCGCCTCCGATACACGGACGCCACCGGCACCCCCGGCACGACCTACCACTACGTCGTCGCGAAGACCAACAGCGCGGGCCGCGGCCCCCTGTCGGAAGCCGCCGCCGCGACGATGCCCACCCCCTCCGTCCCTCAACTCACCTCTTCCGGCACTGCGTTCGCGAACAGGGGGGACGCTTTCCGGTACCTCCTGCGCGGCTCGCACGAGCCCGTACGGTTCACCGCCGACGGTCTCCCGGACGGCCTGCGCCTCGACAAGCGCACCGGCCTGATCCACGGAACCCCCACCGAGACCGGCGAGTTCACGGTCACCACCAGCGCCGGCAACGCGTCCGGCGACGGCACCGGCACCCTCGCCCTCACCGTCGGCACACCCCCGCCCGCCCCCTGGACCTACGGCGACCTCGGCGACCCGGTCCTCGACGACCGCGCCTTCGGCACCCTCGGCGTGGCGGCGGTCGTGACACCCGGCAGCACCTCCTACGCCGACGGCACCTTCACCGTCCGCGGCGCGGGCACCGACCTCACCGTCAACAACCAAGGGATGACAGGCCAGTTCGTACGACGGCCCGTCACCGGCGACTGCGAGGTCACCGCCCGGCTCGTCTCCCGCACCGGCGCCACCGCCGACCGGGTCGGACTGCTGATGGCCAAGTCGCTGTCGCCGTTCGACCAGGCCGCCGGAGCGATCGTCACCGGCGGCACCACCGCACAGCTCATGCTGCGCAAGACCGTCGCCGGCGCGTCCGCCTTCTCCGGCACCGCCACGATCCAACTGCCCCTGCTGCTGCGGCTGAAGCGCGTCGGGACCGCCTTCGCCGCAGCGGTGTCCACCGATGACGGCGCCACCTGGACCGACCTCGCCACCGGCGAGATCCCCGGCTTCGGTGACGCCCCCTTCCACGTGGGCCTGGTGGTCTGCTCCCGCAGCCCGCTGGTCCGCTGCACCACGCAGTTCGAAGAGGTGATCGTCACCTCTCTCTAGATCCCCCCACGGATTGGAGAGCCGCTGTCATGAGCCGCACTTCCCCCCACCAGCACCTCCACGAAAGCGAGTTGAGCCGCCGCGGTCTGCTGAAGGCCGCCGGCGGTCTCGCCGCCGGACTCGCCGTCGCCGGTACGGCCGCCGTCAGCACCGCGGACGCCGCCCCGGCCACCTGGACCCACCCGGGCATGCTGCACAACGCCGGGGACATCAACCGCGCCAAGGTCAGGGTGGCCGCGGGCACCGACCCCTGGCTGTCCGGCTGGAACCGGCTGACCGCCAACTCCCACTCCCAGTCCACCTGGACGAACCGGGCCACCGCCACCGTCATCCGCGGCGGCACCGGCGAGAACTACGGACTCCTCTACAACGACATCGCCGCCGCCTACCAGAACGCCCTGCGCTGGCAGGTCGGCGGCACCGAGGCCAACGCCGTCTGCGCGGCGAACATCCTCAACGCCTGGTCCCGGACGCTCACCACGGTCACCGGCAACGCCGACCGCTTCCTCGCCGCCGGCATCTACGGCTGGCAGTTCGCCAACGCCTGCGAACTCATGCGCGGCTACAGCGGATTCGACCTCGCCGCGGCCCAGGAGATGATGGCGAACGTCTTCTACCCGCTCAACAACCAGTTCCTCACCGGCCACAACGACGCCTGCATCACCAACTACTGGGCCAACTGGGACCTGTGCAACATGGCCTCCGTCCTGGCCATCGGCATCCTCAACGAGGACGCCGCCAAGTACGACCAGGCCGTCACTTACTTCAAGTCCGGCGCCGGAAACGGCTCCATCACCCACGCGGTGCCGTACCTGTACACCGACTCCGACGGCTACGCGCTCGGCCAGTGGCAGGAGTCCGGGCGCGACCAGGGGCACACCGTCATGGGCATGGGCCAGATGGGCGCCATCTGCGAGATGGCCTGGAACCAGGGCGACGACCTCTACTCGTACGACAGCCGCCGCTTCATGAAGGCCGCCCAGTACGTCGCCAAGTACAACCTGGGCAACGACGTCCCCTACACCACCTACACCTGGGGCAGCGGCCAGAACTGCGCCCAGCAGTCACAGACCGTGATCGGCTCCGGCAGCCGCGGCCAGATCCGGCCCGTCTGGGCCCAGCTCCACTTCCACTACAACCGTCGCCTGTATCTGGACGACAAGTACATCTCGCAGATGTACTACAACCTCGTCGCCCCCGAGGGCGGCGGCGGTGACTACGGCAGCACCAGCGGAGGCTTCGACCAGCTCGGCTTCGGCACGCTCATGTACGCGAAGTAGCCCGCGGCAGCCGCGCACACGGCTGTCCCGCGGTAGCCGTGTCCACCGAATGGCCCTCGCCAGTGCCCGTGCACCGGAATACGAGCAGGGGCTGTGATGCTCTTGTGTTACCGGTGCACGAGCGCGGCGAAGGGCTGGTGGGCGCATGACGGCAGACCAGGCGAACCCCGTGGTCAGGACGCCCTACGGGGCCGTCCGCGGCCGGTACGAACGGGGTGTGGCGGTGTTCCGGGGCATCCCCTACGGGGCGCCGCCCTTCGGAGCGCGCCGGTTCCGGCCGCCACTGCCGCCCGAGCCCTGGGACGGGGTGCGGGATGCCGTCGCCTTCGGGCCGACGGCGCCGAAACCGCCGTACTCCGAGGCCTTCGCGCAGTACCTGTCCGACCCGGCGGTGCCCGGGGACGACTGCCTCAACCTCAACGTGTGGACACCGGAGCCGGGCCGCGGGGCCCGGCTCCCGGTCCTGGTCTGGTTGCACGGCGGGGCTCTGACCAGGGGTTCCTCGGCCGTTCCGGTCTACGACGGGCATGCCTTCGCCAGGGACGGCGTCGTCTTCGTCTCCGTGAACTACCGGCTGGGGGTGGAGGGCTACGGGCTGTTCCCGGACGCCCCCGCCAACCCCGGCCTGCGCGACCAGCTCGCCGCCCTGGAGTGGGTCCACCGCTCGGTGGAGGCGTTCGGCGGCGACCCCGCCCGCATCACCCTGGCGGGGCAGTCGGCGGGCGCGATCAGCACCGGTGCCCTGCTCGCCGCGCCGCAGGCCCAGGGCCTGGTCCGGCGCGCGATCCTGCAGAGCGGTCCGCCCGAGGCCGCCGACCGGGACAAGGTGCGGCGCATGGTGCGCCGGATGGCGACCCGGCTGAAGATCCCCGCCACCGCCGCGGCCTTCGCCGAGGTCGACCGCGAGCTGCTGTTGCGCACCCAGGCCGAGGTCGGCAAGCTCAGCAGCCCGGTGCTCGGCGGCCCCGCCTTCGGCATCGTCGTCGACGGCGACCTCGTCCCGCGCGACCCGCTGGACGCCCTGGTCGACGGGGACGCGGCCCGTGACGTCGAGCTGATGGCCGGCTGGACCCGGGACGAGTACCGGCTCTGGCTGGTCCCCGGCGGCCTGCTGGAACGCGTCGACCGGCTCGGCCCGGTCGCCCTCGCCGGCGCCATGGCCCGCTGCCACACCAGCCACGAGGTGCCGCGCGGCTACCGCGCCCTGCACCCCGACGCCGGCACCGCCGAGATCGTCGGCCAGATGGTCACCGACCACCTGCTGCGCATCCCCCTCCACCGGCTCGCCGACGCCCGCCCCGGCATGTCGTACGTCTACGAGTTCGCCTGGCCCTCGAACCTCCCCGACCTCGGCTCCTGCCACGCCCTCGAACTCGGGTTCGTCTTCGACACCGGGGAGAGCCCCGAGTCGGCCAAGCTGGCGGGCGACGGCGCCCCGCAGGAGCTGAGCGACGCCATGCACGGGGCGTGGGTGCGGTTCGCGACGGACGGCAACCCCGGCTGGCAGGCGTGGGACGCCACGCACCCGGTGCGGATCTTCGGCGACGGCGAGCCGCACCTCGCGTACGGCCCGCTCGACGCCGAGCTGGCCCTGTGGGCCCCCGACGTCACTCCCGCGGAATCCACACCCGCATCGCCCCCGGCCGCCGGTTCGCCCACGCGTAGTACGGAACTGCGGTCAGTGGTACGACGGCTTCGGCTCCCCGGCTCCGTCCGTCGGCCGTGACCACGGTGACCCCGCCGAGCAGCCCGGGGTCGTGGTGGGCGGCGAGGCGGGCGCCGTCGGGGAGGGTGAGATCCTCGAAGCGGAGGCCGGGCGCCTGGTCGACGGCCTCCAGACAGTGCACCAGCGGGCCGCGCTCGATCGCCACACAACCCCGTACGGCGTCCACGTAGGGGCCGGGGCGGGTCAGCCGGGTCTCCACCTCCAGGTCGAGGGTGAGGGTGTCACCGGGGTACCAGCGGCGCCGCAGCCGCAGCCAGCCCGGATGGGTCTCGGCGGGCGCCGCGCCGTCCGGGGCCGAGGCGGTGAAGTCCGTGCACCAGGAGGGGATGCGCAGCGACAGCGTCCAGTCGGCGTCCTCCGGCGCCTCCTCGACGGTCACCGTGATCCGCCCCTGCCACGGATACGCGGTCTCCACCCGGACCCGGCCGCCACCGGCCTCGTACACGCCCGTCGCGTACTGGTGCAGCTGGAGCCCCTCCGCGTCGCCGCTCGCCAGGTAGTGGGGGAGCGAGGCCAGCAGCCGCATGACGTTCGGTGGGCAGCAGGCGCAGCGGAACCACGGGGTGCGGCGGGCCGTCTTGTCCGGCTCGAAGGCGCCCTCGTACTCCTCGCGGACCTGGAGCGGGTTGACGTACAGCCAGCTGTCGCCGTCGAGGCCGACACCGACCAGGAAACCGTTGTAGAGCGTGCGCTCGACCAGGTCGGAGTACTTCGCGTCGCCGGTCAGCAGCGCCATCCGCCACGACCACTGGATCGACGCGATCGCCGCACAGGTCTCCGCGTAGGCGCGGTCCGGCGGCAGTTCGTACGGCTCCCCGAACGCCTCACCCTCGTGCCGGGCGCCGAGCCCGCCCGTCAGATACGTCTTCGACGCCACCATCGCGTCCCACAACCGCTCGGCCACGGCCCGCAGTTCACCGTCGCCGGTCTCCGCGGCCAGGTCCGTCACGGCCGCCAGCAGATACAACTGCCGTACGGCGTGCCCGGCGACGGACGTGGCCTCGCGCACCGGAGTGTGGTCCTGCCAATAGGCCTTGCCCAGATGCGCGTTGACCTCGGCGTCGAGCAGCCCGTATCCGCGCCGGTCCACGAAGTACCCGGCGAGGTCCAGCCAGCGCCGCTCCTCGGTCTCCCGGTACAGCTCCACCAGCGCGGTCTCGATCTCGGGGTGCCCGCACACCCCGTCGATCTCCTTGTCCGGACCGAACACCGAGTCCACGAGTACGGCGAACCGCTCGGCCACGTCGAGGAGTTCACCACGTCCCGTCGCCCGGTGGTGGGCGACCGCGGCCTGGATCAGATGGCCCGCGCAGTACAACTCGTGGCCCCAGCCCAGCTCCTGCCAGCGCTTCTCGGGGTGGGCGACCTGGTAGTACGTCTGGAGATAGCCGTCGCTCTCCTGGGCGGCGGCGAGGAGACCAGTCAACTCGGCTACCTTGGCGGCCAGTTCGGCGTCGTCCGGGGTGTCGGCCAGCTGCCAGGACGCCGCCTCCAGCCACTTGTGGACGTCCGAGTCCTGGAACGGGAAGTCGCCGGTGAAGGCGCCCTCGCCCGCCGCGGCGGCCCGCAGGTTGGCCAGGTTCCCGGCCGACTCCAGCCGGGCCGGGCCCTGCGGGATGCTCACCTCGGCGTTGGCTCTGCGCCGCTCGGCCCAGAAGCCGCCGGTGATGCGGGCGGCGGTCGCCGGGCGCAGCGCGCTCGACGCGCGGTCGGTGAGACGGATCGGGCCGGTGGGCATGCGCGGTACTCCCCGGATAGAAACCGGTTGCTGTCGCCGTGAGCATAGGAAACGTCCGGATCGACGACAAGGGGGTGCCATGGCCGTGCTACACCACGGCGACACGGGGCGGTCGTGGCCGTGCTATGCCGCGGCCTCCTCCACGGCCGCCACCGAGTTCCGCACCACCACATGCGTCCCCAGCAGCAGATGCTCGTCCGGCGTGTTCGGCTCGCGCCCCAGCGCGGTCCGTACCGCGAGCCTGCCCAACTCCTCGTAGGGAACATGCACGGTCGTCAGCGCCGGATGCAGATCCCGGGCGAACGGGATGTCGTCGTACCCGGCCAGCGACACGTCGTCCGGCACGCTCAGCCCCGCCTCGTGCAGCGCGGTGAGCGCACCCGCCGCGACCATGTCGGTGGCGGCGACCACCGCCGTGAACTCCAGCCCCCGCTCCAGGACTTGGCGCATCAGCCGATGGCCCGAGTCGCGGGTGAAGTCGCCGTGCAGGACCAGCTCGGGATCGGGTTCCAGGCCACGGGCGCGGTGGGCGGCGAGATAGCCGCGCTCACGGCCCTGGGCGGTGGTGTGGTCCGGCTTGCCGCCGAGGAACAGCACCCTGTGGTGGCCCTGCGCGAGGACGTACGCGACCAGGGCGTAGGCGCCGCCCTCGTTGTCGTACTCGATGACCGTCACCGGCGCCCCGGGGCCCAGCGGCGGACGTCCGCACAGCACCAGCCGGGAGCCGGCCGAGGCGAGGGAGTCGGCCATGCGGCGGGTGCGGTCGCGGTACTCGACGGTGTCGGCGCCACCGCCGACCAGGATCACCGCGGCGGCCCGCTGGGCGCGCATCATCTCCACGAACTCGACCTCGTGCCGGGCGTCACCCTCCGTGCTGCACACCAGACACAGATGCCCGAGCCGGGTCGCCTCGCGCTCCACACCGTGCGCCATCAGCGCGAACGACGGGCCGGTGATGTCCTCCAGCACGAACGCCAGCGTGGGCGTGCCGACGCCCGCGATCGCCTTGGCGCGCGCGTCGGCGACGTAGTCCATCTCGCGCACGGCTCGCAGTACGCGCGTCCGGGTCGTCGCACTCACGGGGTAGACCCCGCCGAGCACCCGCGACACGGTCGACGCGGACACCCCCGCGCGGGCCGCCACGTCACGGATGGTGCTCCGGCTGGTGTCCTCGCTCTTCCTGGTCATGCCCGGCCCCGTCCCTCTCCCCGCGCTCCGGCCCACCCCTCGGGAACTGCGGCAACACGACGGCAACCGGTTCCCGAAACGGAGGCTAGCAGCGAGCGACGAGGAGAGGGAGGGTGCGGACTACGCCTTCGGCGACAGCGTCCCCGCGATCGACGCGATCGCCTCCGGGCCCACCCGGCAGCAACCGCCGATCAGCCGCGCCCCGGCCCCCTCCCAGGCCAGTACCTCGCGGGGCTCGAAGCTGGAGCGGCCGTTCCAGGCACGGGCCTCGGCGTCCCAGGCCTCGCCGCTGTTCGGGTAGACCACGACCGGCTTGCCGGTGACCCGGGCCGCGATCTCGACCGCCGCGTCCACGTCCTCCGGCGCGCAGCAGTTCACGCCGACCGCGATGACCTCGTCCGCGTCGGCGGCCAGGGCGAAGGCCTCCTCCAGGGGCTGACCGGCGCGGGTACGGTCGCCCGCGACCGAGTACGACAGCCAGGCAGGCGTGTCCAGACCGCGCAGTGCCCGCAGCAGCGCCTGCGCCTCGTCGGCGTCCGGCACCGTTTCGAGGGCCAGGACGTCAGGTCCCGCCGCAGCCAGCACCTCCAGGCGCGGGCGGTGGAAGGCCTCCAGCTCGGCCACGCTCAGCCCGTACCGGCCGCGGTACTCGGAGCCGTCCGCGAGCATCGCCCCGTAGGGGCCGACGGACGCGGCCACGTACAGCGGGCGGGTGACGCCCTTCGCCTGCGCCTGCCGGGCCGCCTCGCGGGCCAGCTCCACGCTGAGGGACAGCAGCTCGGTGGCGCGGTCGTGGCTGATGCCGCGCTTCTCGAAGCCCTCGAAAGTGGCCTGGTAGCTGGAGGTGATCGCCACGTCCGCGCCGGCCTCGTAGTAGGCGAGGTGCGCCTCGGTGATCGCCTCGGGGCGTTCGGCGAGGAGACGGGCCGACCACAGCTCGTCGCTCAGGTCGTGGCCGGCGGACTCGAGCTGGTTGGACATGCCGCCGTCGAGGACGACGGTGCGGGTGGCTAGCGCCTGGGCGAGGGGTGTGGTGCTGGTCATGTGGGTGACAGTAGTCGGTGCGGCTACGGGGGTGCGTCTTGATGTTGGGGGCCGGGTGCGGGCCGGTTGTGGCTGGTTGCGCAGTTCCCCGCGCCCCTGGGGGGTGTCACTGCCCGGCGCTGTCAGTGTGCCGCGTGCCTTCCGCCCCCGCGGCGGCCCCGCCTGTAGCGCGTCGCCGGGACCGCCAAGCCGCCCAGGAGGCCCAGGCCCAAGGCGTACGGCCACCAGGCGAGCTTGTCGTCCTGTGCGGCGCCCGCGGTGTGGGTCACGTCGGCTGCGGCGGACGGGGTTGTTTTTGCTTCGGTGGTCTTGGCCGTGGTGGCGGTGAGGACGACGTCGTTGCCGTCTCCGCCCTTGTAGGTGATCCGGTAAGTGGTGTCCACGAGCTTGATCTTCGTGCCCTCCTTCAACCCGGTGAAGGCGCCCTTCGTCTTCGCGGTCCCCTTGTGGTCCAGCACAGTGATCTTCTTCGCGGGGTCCGACCCTGCCGCCGCCAGGTCGAGGTCCCCGGCCAGCCGGACCGCGCCGGTCACCTTCAACGGCCTTGCGCCCAGAACGAGTTCACCCTTCGCGCCCTGGGTGTACGCCCCAGCGACCGTGACGCCGCTCGTCACCACGCCCTCGTTCGTCACCGCCCCCTTCACCGTGCCCTTGCCGCTCAGCGAGGTCGCCACCCGCAGCCCCGCCGTACCGGCGTCGAGCCGTGCGCCGGGCGTGGTCAGCCGGATCGCCTTGCTGTGGCGCAGAGTTGCTCCGCCGCGCAGCGCCAGCGTGCCCTTCTTCACCGTCGTCGTGCCGGTGTACGTCACCGAGGTCCCCGTCAGTGTCGTCGTCGCGCTGCCCGTCTGCGTGAGCGAGCCGCTGCCGCTGATCCGGGGCAGGGCAAGGGACTTGGTCACGTTGTTCAGGACCAGCGAGCCGTCGTTGACGACCTTGTACAGACTGCCTGCGGTGTACAGCCCACCGTCGCCGCCCGCCCGGCCGCTGCCCAGCCGCAGCACCGCCCCCTTCTCGACGGTCGTGGAGCCGTCGTAGTACTGGACGGCCGCGAACGTGACGTCGTTGCCGCGCGTCCCGGCGATGACGATGTCCCCGGCGCCGGGCGCCGCGAGCGTGTCGTGGAACTTGCCGCCGCCGATGGGGGCGCCGAGGGTCACCGGGCCGTTGTAGTCGAAGGTGAGGAGGGAACGGGAGCGGGCGGCGAGGAGGTTGATGTAGACCGTCTCCGCCGTGCCCGGCATGAAGATCTTGTGCGTGGTGCCGTCGCCCCACTGGACGTCGGCGCCCTTGATGTTGGTGCCGCGCTTGTTGACGTTCTTGCGGGCGGGCGTCCAGTTCAGGGCCGGGTCGCTGAGGGAGGGGTCGGTGTCGCCGCCCTGGTCCGACCAGCTGTACTGGCCCCTGAGGATCACCTTGCCGCCGGGGCGGGACTGGACGTTGATGTCGCTGCCGTACTCGCGCTGGTAGAAGTCCATGCCCATCGTGACCGTCTGGCCGAGCGGGGTGTCCACGGTCCAGGTGCCCTGGTTGAGGACCTTGCGCATCCCCGGCAGGGAGGTCGCGTACTCCGGTCGTCCGGCGTTCGTCTGCGTGCCGTTGTCGATCACCCCGGAGAAGGGCCCTGACGTCACGTCCCATGTGGCCCAGAGGAAGCGCGGCTGGGTGATCAGGCCGGAGCCGCTGATGGTGCCCAGGTTGTAGGGGACGTTCTTCAGGGACAGCCTCAGGGTGCCGTCGACCCGGATGTTGTCCTGGTTGAGGCGGAAGGCCGGGGTGTTGTACGGGTAGTGGCCGATCACCCCGGTCGACCCGCCGTTGCCGTACTGGAGGGTGGCGCCGCGGGCGACCGTGATCGCGGGCGGGTCGGGGGTGGCGGTGGTGACGTACGGGTGGTTGCCGCCCTGGACCGACACCTTCTGCCGCTGCCGTGCCTTCGGGAGCGTGAAGTCGCTGTCCTTGGTCAGGATCAGCGTCCCGGTGCCGCGCACGGTGAGCGTGCCCTCGCCGCGGAAGACTCCGTCGTACGTCGTCGTCCCGGACGGCACGGTGACGACCGTGTCGCCGGTGAGCGTGACGTCCCGGCCCGCGAGCACGTCGGCGGTGACGTCCCGGCCGCCGGCCGCCCGGGCTGGGGGAGCGGTGGCGAGGAGGGCGGCGACCGCCGCGAGGGCACCGGCGGCCGCTGCTGTCTTGTGGGTATGGCTGCGCACGGGAGGGGAGACGCGGCGGGGCGGCGGGCGATAACAAAAAATCCGCCCCTGGGACGTGCCCCGCCACGCGCGCCGGACGCGCAGACAGAAAGCGCTCGCAGAAAGCGCCTTCTTTCGTCGCGTCCGACCCGTTGACCTCCCCTGTTGCCCGCCGTACCTTTCGGCTGTTCGCAATAACAACAGATGTTCTCAATATCGAACATCACTCTCAGGACACCCCACCCGAGAGGCAGTCCGTATGAGCCGCGTTCCCCCCGTCCCCGACCGACGACTGCTGCTGAAGGGTGCCCTGGCCGCGGGCGCCCTGGCCGCGACCCCCACCGTCGCCGCAGCCGCCCCGAGCCCGACCGCATCGAGCCCGAAGAAGGCAGCCCCGTTCGTGAACCCGCTCGTCCGCAACCGCGCCGACCCGCACATCCACCGGCACTCCGACGGCACGTACTACTTCACGGCCACCGCCCCGGAGTACGACCGGATCATCCTGCGCCGCTCCCGCACCCTGAACGGTCTCGCGACCGCCGCGGAGTCGGTCATCTGGACCAAGCACGCGACCGGCCCGATGGGCGCGCACATCTGGGCACCGGAGATCCACCGCATCGGCGGCAAGTGGTACATCTACTTCGCCTCCGCACCCGCCGAGAGCGTGTGGGACATCCGGATCTGGGTGCTGGAGAACGCCAACCACGACCCGTTCAAGGGCACTTGGACCGAACGCGGCCAGCTCAAGACCGCGTGGGAGACCTTCTCCCTCGACGCCACCACCTTCACCCACCGCGGCACCCGCTATCTCGCCTGGGCCCAGCACGAGCCCGGCATGGCCAACAACACCGCGCTGTGGCTGTCGAAGATGGCGAACCCCTGGACCCTGACGGGGCCTCAAGTGCGGCTGTCCACCCCCGAGTACGACTGGGAGTGCATCGGCTACAAGGTCAACGAGGGCCCGTCCGTCATCGCCCGCAACGGCCGGCTCTTCATGTCGTACTCGGCCAGCGCCACCGACTTCCACTACTGCATGGGCCTGCTGACCGTCGACGCGGACGCCGACCTCATGGACCCCGCGAACTGGTCCAAGTCGCCGACACCGGTCTTCACCAGCAACGACACGACCAAGCAGTACGGCCCGGGCCACAACTGCTTCACCGTCGCCGAGGACGGCCGCAGCGACGTCCTCGTCTACCACGCACGCCAGTACAAGGAGATCGTCGGCGACCCGCTGAACGACCCCAACCGGCACACCCGCGTCCAGAAGCTCGGCTGGCACGCGGACGGCACCCCCGATTTCGGCATCCCGGTGGCGGACACCACCGTCACGGACATGGAGGTCGCGTCATGAGACGTGCGTACGCGGTACTGCTCGCCCTCTGTCTGGCGCTCGCCGGCGCCCTCGTCACCGCCGGTCCTGCCCAGGCCGCGGCCCTCACCGTCCCCAACGGCGTCCAGTTCACGGACAGTTCGGGCAACGCCCTGCACGCCCACGGCGGCGGCGTCATCAAGGTCGGCTCGTACTACTACTGGTTCGGCGAGAACCGCAACGCCGACAACACCTTCAAGGCCGTCTCCGTCTACCGCTCCACCGACCTGAAGAACTGGGAGTTCAGGAACAACGTCCTGACCCAGTCCTCCGCCGCCGAGCTGGGCACCGCCTACATCGAGCGCCCGAAGGTCATCTACAACGCGTCCACCGGCAAGTTCGTGATGTGGATGCACAAGGAGAACGGCACCGACTACAGCGAGGCCCGCGCGGCCGTCGCCGTCTCCGACACCGTCGACGGCAGCTACACCTACCAGGGCAGCTTCCGCCCGCTCGGCCAGTACATGTCCCGGGACATCACCACGTACGTCGACACCGACGGCACCGGCTACATGGTCTCGGCCGCCAACGAGAACTACGACCTGCACATCTACAAGCTCAACGCCTCCTACACCGGCATCGACAGCCTGGTCGCCAACCCCTGGCCGGGCGGCCACCGTGAGGCCCCGGCGCTGTTCAAGCGCAACGGCGTCTACTTCATGCTGACTTCGGGCGCCACCGGCTGGAGCGCCAACCAGCAGCAGTACGCCACCGCCACCTCGCTCGCCGGACCGTGGTCCTCGATGGCGAACGTCGGCGACTCCACGACGTACAACTCCCAGACCGCGTACGTCCTCCCGATCACCGGGACGTCCGGCACCTCGTACCTCTACATGGGCGACCGCTGGGGCAACTCCTTCGGCGGGACCGTCCAGGACTCCCGGTACGTGTGGCTGCCGCTGACCTTCCCGAGCTCCACCACGATGTCCATGTCCTGGTACCCGGAGATCACCGTGGACACGGCCGCCGGCACCATCGGCGGGACGAGCGCCACGTACAACACGCTGATCGCGCGCCACAGTTCCAAGTGCGCGGACGTGGCCAACCAGTCGCTCTGGCAGGGCATCGCCATCAGCCAGTACACCTGCAACGGCGGCGGCAACCAGAAGTGGTGGTTCAAGGACCTCGGCACCGGCTACTACCAGCTGGTCGGCCGCGGCAGCTCCCTGTGCCTCCAGGAGAACGCCACCAACGTCACCCAGGAGAACTGCAACTCGGGTACGACCAGCCAGCAGTGGTCGGTGGTCACCTCGGGCTCGTACGTCACCATCAAGGCCCGCGCCACCGGCGAGTGCCTCGACGTGAACGGCGCGTCCACCGCCAACTCCGCCGCGATCATCACGTACACCTGCAACGGAGCGACCAACCAGCAGTGGACGCGCGGAACCTGACGTCGGATCAGGCGAGCAGGTCGATCGCGTCGATCGACGTGCCGGCGCTGAGATAGGCCGTCGTCCCCGAACCGCTCACCACGTTGATCTTCAGGATGTTGTACTGGCTGGTGTCCGTGAGCCAGGCGCTCGCCGGAACGCTGTAGGTGAACGTGTAGTTGTTGCCCCGGTAGGAGCCGTTGGTCAGTGACCGGGTGCTCGGCTGGGTGGGCGGGGAGGGGATCGCCGACGTCCAGGTGTCGTTGACGACGACCTGCGGCCGTCCGTTGGCGTAGGCCGTCGTCACGCCGATGCGCAGGGTGTGCGCGGCGGCGGCCTGGGCCGCGGTCAGCTTGAAGTACACGAGCAGACCGCTGTTGACGTCCTTCCAGAGGTAGCAGGGGAAGGCCGAGGTCTCGGTCCCGCTGCCGATGACCACGTTGCCGGTCCAGGACGCGGCCCGGACGTCGGACGGGTGGGCGTACGTCATCAGGTCGGCGTTCTTGAAGCCGCTCGGCGTGCCGTTCCAGTCGTTGATGCGCCAGATCGCGCTCGCGTTGCTCGGGTCGTTCGAGGACGGGATCGCGAGGGTGTTGAGGGTGGTCGTGCCGCCCGCCGTCACCGTCACCGACGTGGTGTGGACGGCGAGTTCGCCCTTGTAGACGGTCAGCGTGTACGTCCCCGGCAGCACCCCGCCGATCGAGAAGTACCCGTCCGAGGAGCGGGCCGAACCCCAGTACTGGGCGGCCGAGTTGGCGAGCCCGACCGTGTACGGGTACGCCGTGTTGCGGCCGGTGATCCCGACGCCCGCGACCCGGCCGCGGCCGCCCGAGGCGACGTACCCGGAGATGCCGAGGGAGTCGGCCCAGGAGGTGGTCAGGGTGCCTGGGTACAGCGAGGAGGAGGGCGCGCCGCCGTCCGTGAGGGCGATGACGTACGGGCCCTGGAGGCCGAAGCGCTCGTCCTCGGTCTGGTTCTGGGCGTAGTGCAGGATCTCGTACAGGCCGCCGCCGTCCGCGCTCTGGTGGCGCAGGAGGGAGCGGTAGAAGGGGCCGCCGGAGGCCTTCTCGTGGTTGGAGCGGACGATCCACAGGCCGACGCCGTTCGCGCTCCAGCCGATGTAGTTGTAGTCCATGACCCGCAGCTTCGAGTAGTGCTTGGAGCGGGTCTGGCCGTCGGACTTCGCGAAGACGTCCGAGGCCTCGATGGTGGTGGGCGCGTAAGTGTAGGAATCGGGCTCGTCGTTGAGGAACAGGCCCGCCTTGACGCGCAGGATGAAGCGGGTCGAGGCGACGGAGGTGTCGGCGCGGTTGGTCCACAGGTAGACGTTGTTCTCGCCGCTGCGGGCCGCGTAGTAGTGCCTGAGGGTGCCGTAGGCGACCGAGATCAGGATCGTCGTCCCGGACTGCTTGATCGTGACGGTCGAGGTGCCGAGGCCCGACTCGATGTGCGAGTTCTTGCCGCCGTAGCCCTGGTACTCGGTGCCCTTGTAGACCAGCGAGGTCAGGTCGCCGTTGGTCTTGCTGACCTTGAAGACGAGGCTGGCGCCGGTGTCGACGACGTAGTTCGAGCCGTCGTCGGACCAACCGAAGGTCGCGGCGGACGCCGACTGGGCGAGCGGCCCGGCGAGCGCGGCGGTACCGGCCGCGGCGGCGCTGCCGAGCACGAAGGTACGGCGGCCGACGCCTCCGTTGGATGCGGCTCCGGACATGGGGGTGCCTCCTTCGAGACATGTGGGGGAGGTGCGGGTGTCGTCGAGGGTGACAGTTGAATCGATTTCGCGAAAGGGCTTTCGCTTGCAGGAGGTTGGCAATCTTGTGAAATCGACCCGAGATCTAGAAAGCGCTTGCCGATAGGGGTACGGTCCAGCCGCCAGGTCTTGTCATGTGTCGGAGGAGCAGCGAATGAGACGTTTCAACCTCGCCGTGCTGGCGGCGCTCACCCTGGGCGCCGGACTCACCGCCGTACCGGCGCACGCCGGGGAGGGGCACGCCCCGCTCGGCATCGACAACTGCACTGCCGGCGCCTGTCACTTCGACGTCCCGGCGGGCACGTACGACGTGAAGGTCCTCCTCGGCGGCGACGCCGACTCCAGCACCGCGATCAGCGGCGAGACCCGGCGCTCCCTGCTGCCGGCGACGGCCGCGCCCGCGGGGGAGCGGGTCGCCCGCAGCTTCACCGTGAACGTCCGCACCCCCGAGGGCGAGCCCACCGGCGCCGAAGGCACCCCCGGCCTCGACCTCCTCATCGGCGGCACGGCCCCCGCGCTCGCCGACATCAAGGTCACCCCGGCCCGTCATGCCCGCCAGATCTTCCTCGTCGGCGACTCCACGGTCTGCGACCAGCCCGGCGACCCGTACTCCGGCTGGGGCCAGCAGCTGCCCCAGTACCTGCGCAAGGGCCTCTCCGTCGCCAACTACGCCGACTCCGGCGAGAGCACGGTGACCTATCTCGCGAGCGCCCAGCTCTGGGGCACCGTCCAGCCGCTGATCCGGCCCGGCGACCTCGTCCTCGTCCAGCTCGCCCACAACGACAAGACGACCGACGAGGCGACCTACCGGGCGAACCTGGAGACTCTGGTCGCCGGCATCCGCGAAAAGGGCGGGGAGCCTGTCCTCGTGACGCCGATCGTGCGACGCTGGTTCAACTCGGACGGCACCCTGAACAACAACACCGCACTCCTGGTCAACGGCCTCGGCGTCGACCACCCCGCCGTCATCCGCTCGGTCGCGGCAGACAATGGCGTCCCGCTGATCGACCTGACCGCGAAGACGAAGGCGCTTGTGGAGTCCCTCGGGACGGAGGGGTCCAAGGCGCTGTATCTCTACAACGAGAAGCGCGACAACACGCATACGTCTGTGCATGGAGCCACGGTGTATGCGGGGCTTGTCCGTGACGAACTGCTTGCCCAGCATCTGGTGCCGGAAGGCCGGGTGCGGGCGGAATGAGCCCCTGGGGCGCCCCGACCGGAACCGGGGCGCCTCAGGCCTACCGGCCGGGGGCGGTTTTCGTCTGCGGGCCGGTGGGGGCTGGTCGCGCAGTTCCCCGCGCCCCTTAACGGCGTCTCACCCCTGCAAGATTGAAAGCGAGCCCATGCACCTTCCCGCCGAAGACCGCATCCTGAGCCCGTTCACCGGCTACACCCGCGTCCACTGGGAAGCCGCTGCCGATGCGCTGCTGGCCGCTACGGAGCCGTATGCCGTCGAGGGTGGGGCGCTGTATCAGTTCCCCGGTACGCATACGAGCTGGTCCGGACGGCTTTCCGATGGGCTGGAAGGGTATGCCCGGACCTTGCTGCTCGCGGCCTTTCGGCGGGACGAGACCGCGCTGGAGCGGTACGGCGACGGGCTCGCCGCCGGGGTCTCCGGGGTCTGGCCTCGGATCGAGGACCGTAGTCAACCGCTCGTCGAGGCCGCGTCGATCGCTCTCGCGCTGCGGCTGACCCGGCCGCTGCTGTGGGACCGGCTGGACGACGGGGTGCGGCAGCGGGCCGCCGGCTGGCTCGGGGATGCGCTCGGCGCCGAGGCCTGGCCGTGCAACTGGGAGCTGTTCCCCGTCACCGTCGGCGGGTTCCTGAAGGAGATCGGATACGAGACCGAGGCGGCCGGCAAGGCGATCGACCGTGGGCTGGAGCGCATCGAGGACTGGTACGTCGGCGGCGGCTGGTACACCGACGGCGACGGCCGCAAGTACGACTACTACAACGGCTGGGCGATGCACCTGTACCCCGTGCTGCACGCCCATCTCGCCGCCGACAGCCGCCTGTTGGACCTGTACGGCGACCGGCTCGAAGCCCATCTCGCCGACTACGCCCATCTGTTCGGCGGCGACGGCGCTCCCCTGCACCAAGGGCGTTCCCTCACCTACCGGTTCGCGACCACCGCCCCGCTGTGGCTCGGCGCCCTGACCGGCCGTACGCCGCTCACGCCGGGGGAGACGCGGCGGTTGGCGTCCGGTGCGCTGAAGTACTTCCTGGACCGGGGTGCCGTGAACGCGGACGGGCTGTTGACCCTGGGCTGGCACGGTCCTGATGAGGCCGTCCTCCAGGGGTACTCCGGTCCTGCCTCCCCGTACTGGGCCAGCAAGGCCTTCCTCGGGCTTCTCCTGCCGCCCGATCACGAGGTGTGGACGGCCACCGAGGAACCCGGGCCGACGGAGCGAGCGGACGTGGTGCGGTCGATCGGCGCCCCCAACTGGCTGATCCAGTCGACGCGTTCGGACGGGCTCGTCCGGCTCCACAACCACGGCAGCGAGGACGTCCGCTACGACCCGTACTACACGCGGCTCGCCTATTCGACGGTCACGACGCCTTCACCGTCGTACGACAACAGCGTGATCGTCGGGGGCGATCCGAGCCGTACGGACATCGAGCCGCTGGGGGTGGGCGACGGCTGGGCTGCCTCGCGGCACGCGGCCGGTGGGGGAGCGAGGGTCACCAGCCTGGTGCTGGCGCACGGGGCCGTGGAGGTGCGGGCGCATCTGGTCGCGGGGGCGGAGCCGGGGACGCCGGTGCGCGTCACGGGGTGGGCCGATGCGGAAGGGATGCGGGCGGAGATCCTGCCGGTGGTCGGGTTGGGGCCCGAGCTGTCCGGCGTGACCGGTGACGGGGACAGCCTGTTCGTCGCCGTGGTCCGGCTCAGTGGTGAGGTGGAGGCCGTGCCGTTGGAGGACGCGGTGAGCGTGCGGCTCGACAACTCGGGTGTATTGCACGTGCGTTGGCGCGACGAGTGGGCGGTCGAGGCGCGGGTGGACAGTGCCGCTGTGGACGTCGTCGGCGGTCGGGCAGTATGGGGATCATGGGCGGGGGAGACGAACTCGTAGAACTGCTGGGGCGGGCCGGGCTCGACGTCGTGGGGGAGCGGCGGCGTGAGGAGGTGTTGCCGTCTCCGCTGGCCTGGCGGTATGTGGTCGCGCGGGAGGCCGAGACGACCGTGTCGGTCTCCTTGGGCCGGGCCGACCTGGTCGGTGAACTCAACGCCGAGTGGCATCGGTTGGCGTCCGAGGCCGGCGTCTTCGGTGCTGACGGGGCCTTCCTCGTCGACTTTCCCGGCAGCGGGAGTGACGGGTGGATCAGGGTGCGGCTGCGTGAGGGATGGGACCTCGCCGGGGTGCTCGGTGAGCGGCCCGCGTTCGTCAGCATGGCGCTGGACGGGGACGCCCTGGTGGGGGCCACGACCGAGGAGCACGTGCGGCTCGTCGCCGTCGACGGGGTGCGGGAGCGGCGGGAGGAGGCCGCCCGGGTCGCGGGGCGGGAGAGCCCGGAGGAGCGGGCGGCCGCCTGGGAGGCGCTGTTCCAGGGGCCCAAGTGTCCGCAGCGGGTGCTGGATTCCTGGGCGAGCGGACTCTCGCTGAACCCGGCCCTGCCGGTGGAGCTGCGGCCGTTGCTGCCGGTGCTCTCCTCCTACGCCCTGTACGGAGCCCTGCCGACCGAGGTCGTGGACGGGCTGCTGGCCGACCCCGACTGGGAGGTCCGGTTGAGGACGGCAAGCACCCAGCCGGGCATCACCCCTGAGCAGTGGGGCCGCGTGATCCTCGCCGAGCGCGACGAGCGGCAGCGGTGGCTCCTCGCCATGACGGCGGGGGAGTTCCAGGCCCGGGTCGCCGAGGACGCGTGTCGGGTCCTCGCCGCGGACCCGTCCGCGCGGGTGCGGTCCGAGGCCGCGCGGCTCAAAGGGCTGCCCGCCTCCGCGGCGGTCGCGCTGGCCGCCGACCCGGCCGACGGTGTGCGTGCCGTGGCCTGCCGGACCGCCTGGCCCCATCTCGACGCGGCGGGCCGGGAGGCCCTTCTCGCCGACCCGCACGACCTCGTGCGGGCCAGGGCCCGCGTGCTGTACCACCGGGATCACCCGATGCCCCGGTCGGTGTTCGACGCCGAGGACCTGGAGAGCGCGGCGCTGGAGACCTGCCTCCTGGAGCGTGACCTCGCCGAGCACCTGGTCCGTCACGGAGACCGTTCGCAGCGCTGGTCCCTCGCCGCCAACCCGCGTCTGGACCCGGACCTGGTCGCCCTCCTCGCCGAGGACCTGGACGACGGGGTCCGCTTCCAGGTGTCCACCCGGCCCGACCTCACCGAGGAGCAGCGGGCCGCCGTCCCGGTCGAACTCGACCCGGGCATCCGCTACTTCGAGCTGGACTGGGGCGACGCCCTGCACGAGGACGAGGACGCCATGCGTCGCCTGGCCGCCTCCTCCCACCCCTTGGTGCGCAGAGGCGTCGCGCGGGCCCGGCAGCTGCCCCCGGACGTCGTCGAGCGCCTGGCCCGCGACGAGGACCGGATCGTCCAGCTCTTCCTCGCCGAGTCCTGCGACGACGCGCCCGCCGACATGCTGTTGCGGGTGTGGCAGTGGTGGGACGGCAGCCTCAGCACCCCCGACCGGCCGCGCGGGCACCCGAACTTCCCCCGCCACGGCCTCGTCCGGTACGCCGACGACCCGAACCCGCGGATGCGTCAACTCGCCCTGGACGACCCCGAGTCGCCACCCGAACTGGTCGAACGGCTCAGCCGGGACGTCAGCGAGGAGGTGCGGTACCGCGCCGCGACCGACCCACGGCTGTCGGCGACCGCCGCGGCGAGGCTGCTGGAGGACCCGTACGAGCACGTACGGCAGGCCGCGGCACTCCACCCGCGGATGCCGGCCCGGTTGCTGGTCGGGCTGCTGCGTGGGCTCGGAGCGGAGACGGCGGCACGGAACCCGGGGCTGCCGGTCGAGGTCATGCGGCGCATGGTCGACGCGGTGGTGGCAGGCGCGGTCGGCTGAGGGCCTGCCCTGTGTGGCCCACCTCCCCCGGCCGCGTATGCCGCACGGGTGCAGGACGGGGGAGGTGGTAGTAGGGGGACCCCTCAGGGGGTCAGCTGGGTGATCTTCAGGGTCTTCGTGGTCGGGGACGCCCCCGTGAGAGCGGTCGCGTACGACGGGGTGACCGGGACGGAGGCCCAGGTCAGGGTGCCGTTCTTGGCGACCGCGATGTCTCCGGTGATCCGGGTGGCGACCACCTTGTCCGCGCTCTGGAACGTGCCGTTCCAGTCGATGAGACGCAGATGCGTGCCCGCGAAGGTGCCGGTGCAGGTGCCGTCCTTGCACTTGGCGTTCTTCAGGGACTCCCAGGAGAGCAGGAGCTTGTCCTTGCCGTACGGGGCGAGGCGGACGTTGACGTGTTCCGTGCCCGTGGTGCTGGACAGCCGGATCGCCTTGGCCGCGGCCGGGGTGTTGCGGTTCTTGAGGAAGGCGACGGCGACCTGATGGGTGCCGGTCTTGGGGGTGACCGTCCAGCCGCGGCCGCTGGAGTCGTCGGGGTTCTTCTTGGCCGAGGCGGCGCCGCGGGAGGCGAAGGCGGTGGCGTAGCGGCCGGAGGCGGACTTCACGAGATCGCCGGTACGGCCGGCGAACGTACCGCCGCAGTAGCCCGCCCAGCACTGCTCGCGCTGCACCACGGGGGCGTCGTCGGGGGCGCCGATGCCGGTCGACACGAACAGACCGGAGCGCCAGTCGTCGAAGCAGAGGGACGTGAACGCGCCGGAGGTCTCGGCGTGCAGGGCGATGCCCTCGTTGTGGCTGCAACCCCAACTCCAGCCACCGCTCGCCTTCTTGCCCTTCGCGGTGACGTACTGCATCTTGTCGCCGAAGTGCCCGTCGGCGAAGCCGCCCGCGCCGTGCACCACGAAGTAGGCGCCGTACTTGGTGCCGTTCCAGACGAGTTGGCCGTCGAGGGTCGGCGAGGTGTCGTGGGTGGCCGTGCCGGTGAGCTTGGTCTGGAAGGTCTTCTTGCCGTTCGTGTAGCGCACGATCGCGGCCGCCGTCTCCTTCCACTTGTTGGTGTCGGAGACCCGGGTGAGCAGCGCGAACCCGTCGTTGTGCGCGACCAGACCGCCGACCTCCTTGGCGCCCTTGACGATCGTGTCGGCACCGGAGCGCTTGCCGGCCGCGGTCAGCGGGGTGACATGGATGCCGTCCGAGGCGGGCCAGGCCACCCGCAGGGTGCCGTCGGGGGCGGCCGCCGTCGCCGTCCGCGTCCACTCGCGGGAGTTGTTGTAACCGGCCGTCAGATAGGGGAACTTGGCCGACAGGGTCACCGAGGTGGCGGACACGGTGAGGCCGGAGGCGGCGGTGGTGCTGGCTCCCGCCGTCGCGTACCAGGCGCCGACGAGGGCGGCGGTGGCGGCGAGCCCCGCGATCAGGGGCTTGCGTGCGCCGCGGACGCGGCGGTGGGAGGTGGTCTGTTGTGCCGATGTCATGCCTTCAAGTGGCCGCCGAGTGCGGGAAGGTTGCCACTTTGGTTGCCTCATTTCACAGCAGTGCACAAAGATCGCTCACATGACCTCTCTGATCCGCCATGTGACGATCGACTGCGCCGACGCCTACACCCTCGGGACGTTCTGGTCCCAGGTGCTCGACCAGCCCCTCCACGAGGAGGACCACCCCGGCGACCCCATGGCGCTGATCGAGTCCGCGGGCGTGCTGTTCGTGACCGTCCCCGACGCCAAGACGGTCAAGAACCGCGTCCACCTCGACCTCCAGCCCCAGGACCGCACCCGCGACGAGGAGGTCGAGCGCCTTCTTGCCCTCGGCGCGACCGTCGTCGACGACCAGCGCAGGCCGGACGGGACCGGGTGGGTGGTGATGGGCGATCCGGAGGGCAACGAGTTCTGTGTGGAGCGGAGTGCGGGGGAGCGCGGGGAGTAGGGGGGCGAGGACACTTCGGCGCGGGCCGAACGGATACGGCTCTAGCGTGCCGTCCATGACCGAGCACCCGCACGAAACCCCCGCCCAGGCCGTCACCGGCATGGTCGATCACGTTCTCGCCCTGGCCGCGACCTGGACGCGCTGGGACGGCAGACTCTTCGAGATCGACGACCGTGTCTATACCCCGCACAAGGCGATCAGGCGGGTCGCCGACCACCTGGTCGATCATCTGGCCGAGCTGGAGGCCCGGTTGGCGGGCGAGGAACCGCAGGCGGACCATTGGCACGCGTCCACGGTGACCACGGAGGCGGACCTCGCGGCCTTCACCCAGGAGGACCTCGACGAGGCCCGCAGCAGGCTCACCCGGCTCGCCAGGATCTGGGCGAACCGCCTGGAGGCACTGACCGACGAACAGCTCGACGCCTCGCCGGGCGAGGGCTGGAGCTTCCGCGAACTCGCCCGCCACCTCAGGGGATCGACGTACTACGCCGACGCGGTGGGTGAGCTGTCGTGACGCTCCTGACTGATGCGGTGGGTGAGCTGTCGTGACGCCCTTCGCCGCACTCCACCACGGCGACACGCCCCTCCTGCTGCCCAACGCCTGGGACCACGCCTCGGCCGCGGTGCTGGCCGCCCAGGGCTTCCCGGCCGTCGGCACCACGAGCCTCGGCGTCGCCGCGGCGGCCGGACTGCCGGACGGGGCGGCGGCCACCCGGGACGAGACCCTGCGGTTGGCGTTGACGCTGGGCACGGAGCCCTTCCTGCTGTCGGTGGACGCCGAGGGCGGATTCAGCGACGACCCCGACGAAGTGGCGGAGTTCGCACGGGAGTTGGCGGCAGTCGGCGCCGTCGGCATCAACCTGGAGGACGGACTCGGACCGGTCGAGGTGCACGCGGCGAAGATCGCCGCGGTCAAGGCAGCGGCACCGGACCTCTTCGTGAACGCCCGCACGGACACGTACTGGCTCGGCGAAGGCGAAGGCGAAGGCGACGGTGTCGGTGTCGGTGTCGGTGTCGGTGTGGACACCCTGCACCGCCTCGACGCCTACCAACAGGCGGGCGCGGACGGCGTGTTCGTACCGGGGCTGACCGACCCGGCGGCGATCGGCGCGCTGGTCGAGCGCCTCGACGTCCCCCTCAACATCCTCTACTCGCCCACCGGCCCCACATTCCCCGAGCTGGCCGCCCTCGGCGTCCGCCGGGTCAGCCTCGGCTCGCTGCCGTACCGGCGGGCGCTGGGCGCGATGCTGGAGACGGTCACGGCCGTCGCGGAGGGCCGCTCACCGCAGGGCGCCACACTCTCGTACGAGGAGGTCGTGGCGCTCGGCAGAGACGGAACGCCCTGACGAGCGCCTCCCACACCGCTCACTCGTCCGTGGACGCCTCGCGGGGCCAGTTCTCCAGCAGGACGTGCAGGGCGTCGATCGCGCGGGCCCAGGACTTCCGCACGTCACGGTCGGCGCCGAAGCCGCCGGTGGACTCCAGGGCGCAGTACCCGTGGAAGGTGCTGCGCAGCAGGCGTACGGCGTCGGTGAGGTCGGGCTCCTCCAGGCCGTAGGCGCGGAGCATGCCGTAGGTGATCTCGGCGGTGCGGCGGAAGTCGGGGGAGTCGGCGATGAGGGCCTGGTCGATACGGATCTGGGTGGCCGCGTAGCGCCCGGGCCGCTCCAGCGCGTACTCCCGGTACGCCCCGGCGAACGCGGCCAGCGCGTCCTTGCCGGCCCGGCCCGCCACGGCCACGGCGATCCGGTCGATCATCTCCGCCCCGGCGAGCAGGGCGACGCGGGTGCGCAGCTCCTGGAGGTTCTTGATGTGCGAGTACAGACTCGCGTCCTTCACCCCGAAGTGCCGGGCGAGCGCGGACATGGTGACCTTGTCGAACCCGACCTCGTCAGCGAGCTCGGCCGCCGCCTCGGTGAGCCGATCGGCGGTGATTCCTGCGCGGGCCATGGGGGCGTCTCCAGCAACCTAGGGTTCCTAGGTTTCATGCTAGTGCATAAAGGCGTCAGCAGCGTGTGCCCTGTGCCGGGCTCAGGATCACGTCCTCCGCCCGCACGCGCAGTGCATGTCGGGTGGTGTCCTTGCCGCGGGATCGGGACGGGTCCCAGAGCCAGAGGGTGTCGCCGTTCGGCTGGAAGGAGAGGACGGGGTGGGTGCTGGGGGCGGGGCCGTTGATGACCGGGACTTGCTTGGTGAGCGGGTGGATGCAGACCAGTTCGGGCTGGAGGCCGTAGTAGGCGGGGGGACGGCGGCCTTCGGATGCCGCGTTCATTGCCCGTTCGGCGGCCTTCTCCGTCGTGTCCAGGGACAGGGTCACCGTCGTCAGTACCGCGACCAGTCCGGCCAGCACCAGCATCAGCCGGAAGAAGCCGCTCACGGACGGCGCCACATTGAAGTGCCGGGCCCAGCCGCCCACCGCCACGGCCGTCAGGACACACGCCACCGCCACGGCCAGGGGCTTGAGCGCCACGGCGTACTGCCAGAAGAAGCCGACGTGCACGGCGTCCGCCGGGATGCCGAACATGTCCTCCAGGTACACCGCGTGCAGGAACGCCCCGACCCACGGGACGACGAACGGCAGCGGCGCGGCGAGCACCGGCAGGAACCACTGCACGTTGCGGCTGAACCACGACGCACTGAGCGCGTACCAGAGGCCGAAGGCGACGAAGCCGATGCCCAAGGTGACGAGGAGCCAGTTGAACTGCTGGGGCAGGCTCGCCTCTTGGGAGCTCGCCCAGAAGTAGCCCCCGCAGGTCAGGGCCGCCATGAACACGGCGCCGCACCCCAGCCTGACCGGCCACGGCCGGGGGGCGTTCGAGGTCAGCCAGGCGCCCACCGGCCAGGCGAGCCCGGCGGGAGGCAGCAGGGCCGCCCATCGCCACGGGGTCGCGAAGGCGCCGAGAACCGCGCCGCAGGCCAGGCACACCAGGGCGACCGCGATCATCACCGCGGCCGTGAGCGCCTGCCGTCGCGGATCGGCCGGAGTGCCGTTGCTCGCCGGGCCCATCGCCACGCGGACGTCATGCACCTCCCGGTCGAACGGCCGGCCGCCGATGTTGCGGGCCTCCAACTCGGCCAGCGCCCGCTCGCGTTGGTCGTCGGTGGGCTCCCCGCGCAGATGCAGGGTGTGCCGTACGTCCCACCCGCCCACGGCGATCCACTGCTCGGCGAGCCGACGAAGGACGGGGCCCGCGCCCTCGGGCACCTTGTGATGCACGTGGTAAGTGGTGTGAGGCGTGGCCGACTTGCGCGGGACCAGCTTGGTCTCCCGCACCCACACGTCGACCTTCCGCCGGTCCGCGAGCGAGGTCAGCCGTTCGACCGCCGCTCCGCGTGCGGTCCAGCGCGAGCCGTGCACGGGTATCTCGACGATGAACGCCGCGTACCCGTCGTCGGGGGTGACCGCGTCGCTGTCTCGGACCGGCCGCACCCCCCAGCCCTGGGCCTCGAACAGGCCGCCGGCCAGCTCCCGTTCGTCCTGGTCGTCGCGGACCTCGACGACCAGGCGAACCCGGCGGTTGAACGGTCCAAGAGCCTCCGGCGTCACCGGTCCCCCTCCTGCGTGTACTGATCACTCCTTACGTACAGGCCGGACGCCGGAAACTCCAACTCGGGCCGCGCTGCGGCCCCGTCAGCCGATCGGCGCGTACAGCACGCCGAGCTTGTCGATCTCGTCGCCCGCGCGGCCCGTGAAGCCGGCGATCTGCCAGCCCGACGGTGCCGTGAAGGTCTTCGTGTCCGAGGTCGCCGTGCCGGAGGACAGGGCGCGGCCCTTGTCCGTCGTGAACGCCGCCGAGAAGATCCTTGTGCGGCCGTCCTTCTGACCCTGGGTCAGCTTGACCGACGTGAGGTGCTCGCCGGACGCCAGGGTGAGCGACGTGGCCGTGCCACCCGTACCGCCGTGACCGAGCACCGTACCGCCGTCGTGGGTCAGCGACACCGCGTCGAGGCGGGAGCCGCCGCGCAGGGTGAGGGTGCGCGGGGAGACGGTGGACGGCAGGTCGTCCGCGTCGTTGAACGCGGTGCCGTGCGGGCCGCCGAAGAAGTCGCTCGCCTTCAGGGACGAGTTGAGGGTGTAGGAGAAGTCGACCGTGTGCGGGAAGTGGTCGGAGAGGTTGCCGCCGGCGGAGTCGAGGAACTTCGCCCATTCGTTGTTGTAGCGGGTGGCGGTGAGGGAGAACAGCTTGCTGCCGCGGTACAGGACCTTGTCCACGACCTCGCAGTCGTTGGTGGGCGCCGTCGTCGGGCACACCAGCGCGCCCGCGCCCTGCGTCGGCCGCACCCCGCCCTTCACCAGCTGCACCCACGCGTCCGTGAGGCCGTTCTCGTCGGCCAGGGTGCGGATGTTGTCGCCGGAGCGGGTGTACCGGGTGTTCGTGTCACCCATGACGATCACGGCGTTGCCCGCGGAGTTCGCCTGGATGAAGTCGGAGAGCTGCTCGACGTTGGCGCGCCGGGCGGCCAGCGCGTCGTCGGTGTCGTCCGCGTTGGTGTGGACGTTGTACAGGTCCACGAAGACACCCTCGGCGAGCCGCACCCGCGCCAGCGAGAAGCCCTTGGGCGTCAGGCAGTTGGTGCCGGTGCAGTTGTTCCACTTCACCCGCTCGAAGTCGTCGAAGGCGTAGTCCGACAGGGTGTTGAGGCCGTCGCCGAAGGGCACACCGCCGCTGGTCGCGGTGCGGTACGGGTGGTTGTCGCCCGCGTACAGCGCCGCGTGGTAGTTGAAGTCCTCCTGCACGTTGACGATGTCGTACGGCGCCAACCGCGGTGAGATCAGCGGGGTGTTGGTCTCCGGGTGTCCCGAACTCAGGCCTTCCGGGAGGCCGGCGACGTTGTAGGTCAGCACGTTGAAGGTGCCGGTGGTGGCAGCGGCGGCGGGTGTCGTACCGGTGGCGGCGAGGCCCGTGAGGGCCAGGGCCGCGGCCGCGAGGGTGCCGAGGAGTCGTCTCATGGGCCCATGTTCATGTCAACGCGAGTGATTAAAAAGAGTAGTTGAGAAAACTGTTCAACATTCATGGGTGACGTGAGAGTTGACTCTCATACTTTGTGAGAGGACACTCTCACGTCATGGAACCCGACGATCGTCCTGAAGGCACGTCCGGCAACCGTCTCGGTGACATCGAGCTCACCGACCCGAAGGCCATGCGGGCGCTCGCGCACCCCGTACGGCTCGCCGTCCTGGAGCGGCTCCAGCGCAACGGGCCCGCCACGGCCACGCAGTTGTCCCCGCATGTCGGCGCGACCCCGTCCGTGACCAGCTGGCATCTGCGTCATCTCGCCGGTTTCGGGCTGGTGCGGGACGCCGAGGGCAGCGGCGACCGGCGGGAGCGGCGGTGGGAGGCGGTGGCGCGCGGGTTCCGGTTCGAGATGCCGGACGACGAGGACGGGCTGTCGGCCGCGCGGGCGCTCGGCATGGAGATGTTCGCCCGGGGCGCCCAGCAGATCGAACGCTGGGCGGCCGAGACCGAGCCGGAACTGGAGCCCGCCTGGCGCCGGGTCGCCCGGCTGGCCAACACCCGTGTCGTGGTGTCCGCCGAGGAACTCGCCGCGATCGAGGACGCCGTGGAGGCCGTACTCGCGCCGTACGTGACACGCGACGCGGCCGACCGCCCACCGGGCACGCGCGGCGTACGGCTGCTGCGGTACTCCCTGCCGGAAGCGGGCGAGGGGGAGTGACCCCGGGGCGAGATGACGCTGCGCGAGCCGCCTCCGGTCGAGCCGCCTCTGATGGAGATTCCTCTGGTCGAGCCGCCTCTGGGCGGGAAGCCTCCGAGCGGACCGGCTCCCTCTGGCGTGACCGGCCCTTTGTCCTTACCTGGGCCGGCAGCGCGGTCTCGCAGGTCGGTGACCGGGTCTCCGAGGTGGCCGTGCCGCTCATCGCCGTCACCGCGCTGGATGCCTCCGCCGGTCAGGTGGCGTGGCTGACCGCGCTGGCCTGGGCGCCCAATCTGCTCGGCATGCTGCTGGGGGCGTGGGTCGACGGCCGGGCGGGGAAGCGACGGCTGATCATCGGGTGCGACGTGTTCCGCGCGGCGGTGCTGCTGACGCTGCCGGCGGCCTACCTGTGGGGCACGCTGACGACCGCGCACCTCTTCGCCGTCGTCCTGCTGTGCGGCGTCGCGAGCGTGCTGGCGGGCTGCGCGTTCACGCCGCTCTTCACCTGGCTGCTGCCGCCCTCGTCGTATGTCGACGCCAACAGCAAGTTCAGCGCGGCCCGTTCGGCCTCTTTCATCGCCGGGCCGGCGCTGGGCGGAGGGCTCGTGCAGGCGCTCACCGCGCCGGTCGCGGTCGTCGTGGACGCCGTGTCCTTCCTCGGCTCGGCGCTGCTGCTGCGCCGGGTGCGGGTCGAGGAACCGGTGCCGGAGCGCCGGAACCGGCGGGGGGTGTGGCACGGCGCCCGGGAGGGGTTGGTGTTCGTCTTTCGGCACCCGGTGCTGCGGGCCAGCCTCGGCTGTACGACGACCATCAACTTCTTCACGTTCCTGACGGGCAGCGGCCTGGTCGTGCTGTTCGCCGACCGTGAGCTCCGACTCCCGCCCGGCGTCATCGGGTTGACGCTCGGTATCGGCGCGAGCGGCTCCCTCGTCGGCGCGCTGCTCGCGCCCTGGGTGTCGCGCCGGATCGGCATCGGCCGTGCCGTCGCCGTGGGAGCCGTGCTGTTCCCGGCGCCCTTCGCCCTCGCGGTCGTGGCCGACGGTCCGATGTGGGCGCGTGCCGGGGTGCTGGGCGGGGCCCAGTTCCTCATCGGCCTCGGCGTCATGCTGTTCGACGTCAACCTCAACTCGCTGATGGCCGCGGCGATTCCGGGCGAGATGCGCAGCCGGGTCACCGGCGCGTACAGCACCGTCAACTACGGGGTACGGCCGCTCGGCGCCGTCGTCGGAGGGGCGCTCGCCACCGGCGTCGGCCTGCGAACGACCTTTGTCGTGGCGGCGGTCGGCGGCATGCTGTCGGTGCTGTGGCTGCTGCCGTCGCCGATACCGGGCATCCGCGGCCTGGACTCCATGGAGCGGTACGAAACCGTCGACGCCTGAGCGGCGAGCTCAGGCTTCTCACCGCCCCCGCGTGTGCTCGATCACCATCGCCCCGCCGCCCGGCAGCCCGCCGTCAACGTGTCGAGCGCCCGCCACACCGCGTCCGGTCCCTCGGCGTCGATCACGAGCTGGGTGCCCGAGCCGTCCGGGACGGACACGACGTACGACACCGGCGAGAACGACAGGGCGCCCCACGCCTCACGCCGGTGTTCCAGGGCGAGGATGCGACCGCACGGCTCGCACCGCATCCACGGCACCAGCGCCGGAGCACCCGCCCGGTCGACCGGCTCCAGGCCCTCGACCACCCGCAACTGCCCCTCGAAACCCGGGAGATCGACGATGTCCGCGGCCAGCTGGTCCCACACGCCCCACTGCTCGGCCATCGCCGCGAGCTCGGCCCGCGTCCGGTCGTCCACGGACAGCCCCAGCTCGAACAGCCGGTCCACCAGCCGGAACAGACCGGCCTCCTGCTCACCGATGTCCCAGCATCCCTGGATCTCGGCCACGTCCTCGGCGCCCGGCAGCAACCCGGCGAGCCGTGACCACACGGCCCCCTCGGCGGCGTACGCCCGTTCCTTTTCCTGTCGCTCGTCCATCGCGCCCGACCCTATGCCGCGCGGGCCGATTGTCGGTCCGGTCACCCCGTGGGGTGGAAGTGTGCGGCCCAGTGGGACCAGACACCGGCCAGCCACGCCACCGTGCCGTACGGACGTCCGGAAGCTGGGCGCATGTCCACCCTTGACTCCCTACGGGGATCTCTGCGCGCGGGGGTCCTGCGGGGCGCCGCCGCGCTCGCGCTCGTCGTCGCCCTGCCGGGCAGCGCGCTCGCCGCACCCGGTGACCTCGACACGGCGTTCGGCACCGGCGGGAAAGTCGTCGTCGAGAACGGCTACCGCGCCGACTCCCAGGACGTCGCCGTACAGGCCGGAAACGGCAAGATCGTCACCGTCGGTTCCAGCCAGGGCGGCGACTTCGACGCGTCCGACTTCACCGTGATGCGCCACAACCCCGACGGCACCCCGGACACCTCCTTCGGCGGCGACGGCGAGGTGCTGACCGACTTCGAGTTCGGTGAGGACATCGCCCAGGGGGTCGCGCTCCAGGACGACGGGAAGATCGTCGTGGTCGGGCGCCATCAGGAGACCGACGACGAGTTCGCCGGCTGCTGCTGGTTCACGGTGGCCCGCTACAACACCGACGGCAGCCTCGACACCTCCTTCGGCGGCGGCGACGGCTGGATCAGCCCCGGCCTCGCGGGCGGTGCCGAGGACGCGGCCGGCGTCGCGGTGCTGTCCGACGGGAAGATCCTCGCCGGGGCCCGCGCGGGCGGCGACTTCGCGCTGGTGCGCCTCCTGCCGAACGGCACCGTCGACACCTCCTTCGACGGCGACGGTGTGGTCGACACCTCCTTCTTCGACGAGGGCGGCGCCATCGCGAAGGACATGGTGGTGCAGCCGAACGGCAAGATCGTGATGGCCGGTTACTCGGGCGAGACCTCGTTCGACTTCGCGCTGGCCCGCTACAACCCGGACGGCAGCCTCGACACCACCTTCGGCGGCGACGGCAAGGTCACCACGGACCTCGGCGGCTACAACTGGGGCGAGACCGTGGCCGTCCAGTCCACCGGCAAGATCCTCATGTCCGGTGCCACCGGCGAGGACTTCACCGTGGTCCGCTACAACCTGGACGGCACCCTCGACGGCGGCTTCGGCACCGGCGGCGTCGTCACCACCGACTTCGGCCCCACGTCCGCGGTGAACGACCTCGCGGTCCAGCCCGACGACCGGATCCTCGCCGGCGGTTCCACGGGCGGCGACTTCGCCCTGGCCCGCTACAACGCCGACGGCACGGCCGACACCGGCTTCGCGACCGCCGGCCGGACCACCACCGACTTCGGCGCCTTCGACAGGGTGGGCGCCCTCGCCCTCCAGACCGACGGCAAGATCGTCGCGGCCGGTGACACCAGCGACGACCGCGCCCTCGCCCGCTACCTCGGCGGCACCGGCACCCCGCCGCCCCCGCCGCCGCCCACCGGCGTCGACCTCTCGGTCACCAAGACCGGCACCACCACGGTGAGCATCGGTGACCGGGCCACCTACACCGTGACCGTCACCAACACCAGCACCACCACGAGCGCCACCGGCGTGACCCTCACCGACACCCTCACCGGCCCCGCCGGCACCGTCATCTCGGCGACCCCCTCCCAGGGCACCTGCACGACCGCCGTCTCCTGCGCCCTCGGCACCCTGGCCCCGGGCGCCAAGGCCACCGTGACCGTCGTCGCCGAGCCCCGGGCCACCGGCACCCTCACCGAGAAGGCCACGGTCACCGCGACCCAGACCGACCCGGCGACCGCGAACAACACCGCCACGGTGACCACCACGGTCAACAACGCCCGCGGCTGCACCCGCATCGGCACCAGCGGCAACGACACGATCACCGGGACCTACGGCACCGACGTGATCTGCGGCCTCGGCGGCGACGACAGCATCAACGCGAGCTACGGCAGCGACACCGTGTACGGCAACTACGGCAACGACCGCGTCGACGGCGGCTTCAACGACGACACCCTCAACGGCGGCCCCGGCAACGACAACCTGATCGGCAACTACGGCAACGACCGCCTGAACACCGTCGACGGCGTCTCCGGCAACGACACCGCCAACGGCGGGTTCGGCACCGACACCTGCACGACGGACACCGGCGACACCCGTCTCAGCTGTCCCTAGGGGTCACCCCGGACACCGCGTCCATGGCCGGGCCGCCCTCAGGGGGCCCGGCCATGGACGTCAGCCGTTGATGCCGCTGTAGTGCCTCAGGCTCCACCGCCACAGCCACCGTGCCCCGAGATACGCGAGCACCCCGAGCAGCGGCGATGCCGCCGCCAGCCAGTAGGGGGCGCCGGTGTCATGGCCGTGCCCGGTCAGGACGGCGACCGGGAAGTACGCGACGAACGCGAGCGGAAGGCCGTAGGTCAGGAAGCCGCCCACCGCGCGCGGCAGGACGTTCAGCGGATAGCTGCCGAACGTGCCGAGCAGTTCCTCCAGCCAGTAGCTCCAGTAGTCGGCGGCCGGGAAGCGCAGCGACGCACTGGCCAGCGCCGTGAACAGAGCCGCCTCCAGGAACAGGCCGCCGATGACCGCGGCGATCAGATAGCCGATCCGGCCCGGTGTCCAGTCCAGTTCGCTCCGGCTGAGCGCGCCGATCATCAGGCCCACCGCCACCGTCAGGTCGCCGATCGCGTTGGTGGGGAAGAAGGCCAGCTGGAGCTGGCGGTGCACCGGCATCGGGCGCAGGAGGTAGGTGTCGATCCTGCCCTCCTGGATCTGCCGGCCGGCGCCGTGCACCCGGCCCAGGAAGAGGACGAACAGGGCGTGCGCCAGCATCCGGGTCGCCGGGATCAGCAGGACCTCGGAGCTGTCCCAGCCGCCCATCCCGGTGAACCGGGCCAGCAGCACCGTCGCGAACACGATCACCGACACCTGCCAGATCGCGCCGATCGCGACCATCAGCAGGAACTCGGTGCGGTACTCCAGCTGGGCACGGAAGTTGAGCAGCGTGATGCGCCACATGATCCGCAGGGATTGCACGGTCCTCAGCCTCCCTGGGACATGACACGAAGGGCGGCCCGCCGCCACAGGAACCGGGTGAACAGGTGCAGCGCCACCACCCAGGCGGCCTGCACGGCGAGTTGGAGTCCCGCGTCCGACAGCGGGATGCGGCCGATGTACAGCGACAGCGGCACGTTGAGCGTCGCCTGGAACGGCAGGAACGCGCTCAGCGTCACGAACCAGCCGGGGAAGAACCACAGGGGCGCGTACACGCCGGACAGCAGGTTCTGCGCGAAGATCAGGATCAGCATCGCCGCGTTGTTGCGGACCGTCCAGAAACACATCTGGTCCAGGACGAGCAGCACGTAGTACAGGACGAGCTGGCCGAGCAGCAGGCTCAGCACGAACACCCCTGCCGTCGCCGCCGACTTGGGCGGCTCGACGACTCCGGCCGTGAGGCACACCGTGTATCCGGCGAGCGCCCACGCGAACCCGTACAGCTTCTCGCCGAGCGCGCGCAGGGCGTGGTAGCGCTGCGGTGGCAGCGGGCGCAGGTACCAGTAGACGATCGTGCCGAAGTGCATGTGCTGGAGCACGGTGTCGCGGCCCGCGTACTGGTCCAACTCCCGCATCCTGGAGGCGAGGACGGCCAGCACGGCGTACGTCACCGCCTGGTCGCGGTCCAGTCCGGCGGTGGTGCCGGTGTCGGCGTACAGGCCGTGCCACAGCGATGCCACCAGCACGATCTGCACGGTGAGGCGGAGCAGTACGGCGGTCATCCGGGGCGGGGTGTGCAGCTCGCCGAGCGGGGTGACGCGGGCGGCGCGCCAGGCGTGGAGCACGGCCATGTCAGACCTCTTCCACATGGACGTACGCGGCCCGCATCACGTCCTCGAGGTCCGCCTCGTCGAGGGCGATGTCCGTCACCTCGTGGTGCTCGATGACGGCCTTCAGCGCCTGGTGCACGGTCGGGGCGTCGGGGCCGTCCGGACCGAACACGACCTGCGGACCGGTCCGTTGGAGCAGGGCGATGCCCGGCAGCGGGGCGACCTCCGTGTGCGCGTCGGCCAGCGTCGCCCGGACCTGCCAGGTCGAGCCGAACTTGCGGCGGATCTCGTCGAGGGTGCCGTCCAGGACGAGCCGCCCGTGGTTGACGAGGACGACCCGTTCCGCCAGCCGCTCGACCTCGGTCATGTCGTGGGTGGTGAGCAGCACGGTCCGGCCGCGCTCGGTCACCTGGTGCCGCAGAAACTCCCGCACCTGCTCCTTCACCACGACGTCCATGCCGATGGTGGGCTCGTCCAGGAAGACGACCGGCGGATCGTGGAGGAGGGCGGCGGCCAGGTCGCTGCGCACGCGCTGGCCGAGGGAGAGGTGGCGCACCCGGGTGTCCCAGAAGGAGGACAGGTCGAGGAGGTCGTCGAACTCCTTGAGCCGGGCGGCGTGTTCGGCCTTCGGCACCTCGTAGATGTCCCGCAGGATCGCGAACGACTCCCGCACCGGCAGGTCCCACCACAGCTGGGTGCGCTGCCCGAACACCGCCCCGATGTTACGGGCGTTGCGCTCCCGTTCCTCGTACGGCACCACGCCCGCGACCCGGGCGTGCCCTGAGGTGGGGGTGAGGATGCCGGTGAGCATCTTGATGGTGGTGGACTTGCCGGCGCCGTTCGGGCCGAGCAGGGCGAGGAGTTCGCCGGGGGCGACGTCGAAGGTGATGTCGGTGACGGCGTGCTTGGCGACCCGCTCCGGGTTCACCAGGGAACGGACCGCTCCCGTGAAGCCCGGACGGCGGACGGTGGTGTGGAAGGTACGGGACAGTCCGTGGACCTCGATGCTGGCATCCAAGTGGCATCAACTCCTTTTGGGCACAACGAAGTTGCGGCCGATCGGCAGAAGCGCCGATCGGCCGCGGACTACGTTCCGACGGTGTCGGAAAGTCGATCAATCAGTCAATCGATTAATGGTCTTCTTACTCGTCGGTCGAGAACACGAACGAGAACTCGGCGGGTGCGGCCGTCAGTTGGTACTGCGGCAGCGGGCCGGGCCCGCACGACTGCGAACCGACGCCGTGCTGACCGTGGTCGAGGTTGACCCACACCGTGTCCCCGGCCTTGAGGTCGGTCAGGTGCGAGGCCGCCTCCAGCTGTTCGTTCGTCCAGCGGCGGGCGCTGAACGCGAACTCCGGGTCGCCCTCGATCCGCAGACCGCCGAGCTCCGCCCAACGGACGTCGCCCCGGGCGCCGTTCTCCTGCGGACGCAGGTACGGCGTCTGGAGGCCGTCCACGGTCGACTTCCACAGGCCGATGCGCGACGCCGCCCTCGTGTCGGGGTACGCCTCGCCGGGACCGCCGCCGAACCACGTCACCGCGTCGGCCTCGGCGAGTCCGAGCCGGATGCCGAGACGGGGCAGCGGCACCTTCCAGTCGCCCTCGGGCACCACGGACACCGTCAGCCTCAGCCGGCTGCCGTCGGAGGTCCACCGGTACACCGTGGCCAGCCCCACCTCACGGGCGGCCGGCGCCACCCGCGTCCGCACGGTCAGCGCGTCGTCGGTGAGCTCCACCGCGTCGAGTCGGTGCCGCATCCGGTGCAGGCCCAGCGTGCGCCACAGCGCCGAGTACTGGATGCCCGACACCCACTCGGTGCCCTCGTCGTTGTCGGTGGGCGCCCGCCACACGTCGAGGCGCGGCCCCTCGACGGACACTCCGCCGATCGACCGCAGTGCGCCGGTGCGGGCGTCGAACGCGGCCGGGCCGAGCGTGATCGTCCGTCCGTCGCGCACGGGTCCGTCGGTGGCCGCCACGGACGGCAACGCCCGTACGGAGCCAGGGAACTGACCCCACGCCACCTCGTGCCCGCGCTCGCCCCACGCCGTGTCGGCGGCGAGCGTCGCCCGCACCGTCCACCCGGTCTCCGCGGCGTCCTGGTGAGCGGGCGGCTCGGGCAGCTTCACATCGGCGGACTCGCCCGGCTTCAGTGCGGGCACCGACAGGGAGCCGGACTCCACCGTCTCGCCGTCCACCTGGTACGACCAGTCGAAGGCGAGCGCCGACAGATCGGCGAAGTCGTACTTGTTCGTCACGCGTACGGTGCCGTCGGCGCCGTCGCCCTCGATGCGGACCGGCTCGATGACCTTCTTGTACTCGGCGAGCCCGGGGGACGGTGTGCGGTCGGGGAAGATCAGGCCGTCGCAGACGAAGTTGCCGTCGTGCAGCTCCTCGCCGAAGTCGCCGCCGTAGGCGTAGCCCAGCTCGGCGTGCTCGATGCCGTGGTCGATCCACTCCCAGATGAAGCCGCCCTGGATGCGGTCGTACTTCTCGAACAGCTCCTGGTAGTCGGCGATGCCGCCCGGGCCGTTGCCCATGGCGTGCCCGTACTCGCACTGGATGAAGGGGAGTTGACGCCGCTTGAGGGTGCCGCCGTCGAGCTCCTTGCCGATGGCCTCGACCTCGGTGTGGTTGGCGTACATCCGCGAATAGACGTCCGTGTCACGGCAGTTCCAGTCGCCCTCGTAGTGCACGAGGCGCGAGGTGTCCCGGCGGTGGATCCACTCGGCCATGGCGGTCAGGCCGCGGCCGGTGCCGGCCTCGTTGCCCAGCGACCAGAACACGATCGACGGGTGGTTCTTGTCGCGCTCGACCACGCGGGCCGCGCGGTCCAGGAGGGCCGGGGTCCAGCGGTCGTCGTCGACGGGGTTGTCCCGCCAGTCCTGCTCGGTGAAACCGTGGGTCTCCAGGTCGCACTCGTCGATGACCCACAGGCCGTACTCGTCGCACAGGTCCAGGAAGGCCGGGTGCGGCGGGTAGTGCGAGGTGCGGACCGCGTTGAGGTTGTGCCGCTTCATCAGCAGCACGTCCTCGCGCATGGTCTCCAGGTCCAGCGCGCGGCCCGTCCGCGGGTGCCACTCGTGCCGGTTGACGCCCTTGAAGAGGATCGGCCGGCCGTTGACCTTGATGAGGCCGTCCTCCAGGACGACTGTGCGGAAGCCGATCCGCAGCGGCACCCGCTCGCCCTCGGTGACCAGTTCACCGTCGTACAGCTTCGGCGCCTCGGCGCTCCACGGCTCGACCGGCACCGTCACCGGCTCACCGGTCGCGACATCGATGTCCAGGGCCGGCACGAGCACCCGCCCGTCGACGTCGGAGTCGACGCGCAGGGTGCCCTCGCCGGTCACGTGGTCGTAGTCGGCGTGCACGAAGAAGTCGAGGACGCCGCCCGCCGGGCGGTGCAGCAGGGTGACGTCACGGAAGATGCCGGGCAGCCACCACTGGTCCTGGTCCTCCAGGTAGGAGCCGGCCGACCACTGGTGGACGCGGACCGCGAGGACGTTGCCGGCCGGCTTCAGCAGATGCCCGACCGCGAACTCGTGCGCGAGGCGCGAGCCCTTGAACTCGCCGATGTCCGTGCCGTTGAGCCAGACACGGGCGCAGGACTCGACGCCGTCGAAACGCAGGACGGCACCGCCCTCGTCGAGCGCGGGCCAGTCGGCCGGCAGGTCGAAGACGTGCAGGTGGTCGCCGGTCGGGTTCTCCGTCGGCACGTGCGGCGGGTCCACCGGGAACGGGTAGAGATGGTTGGTGTAGATGGGCTTCCCGAAGGCCCCGTCGCCCTGGAGGACCCAGTGCCCGGGGACCGTGACCTCGGCCCAGTCCCCGGCGTCGTATCCCTCCTCGGCGAACGAGTCGTCCTCGGCGTCGGCGGTCGGGGACACCCTCAGGCGCCAGCTGCCGTTCAAGGAAAGGGATTTGGCGTCCGAGGACGCGTACCAGGCGCGGGGCGGGAGAGCCCCGCTGCCCGGTGACACGTCCTCTACGTAGTCGACGTCGGTGGTGCGGAAGGACATCGGTCTCCAGGTCTTTCGGGAAGTGGTGTCAGCCCTTGATGCCGGTCTGCGCGATCCCCTGCACCAGCCAGCGCTGGAGGAAGAGGAACACCAGGACCAGGGGCAGGATGGAGATGGCCGTGGACATGAAGATCAGGTGGTAGTTCACGGTCTGGTTGGTCATGTACGCGGACAGCGCGACCTGGATGGTCCAGGCGCTGGGGTCCTGGCCGATGACCAGGGGCCACAGGAAGGAGTTCCAGCCGCTGATGAACGTGATCGTGGCCATGGCCGCGAAGAAGTTCAGCGAGTTGGGCACGACGACCCGCCAGTACGCCCCCCAGTACGAGAGTCCGTCCACGCGCGCCGCCTCCTCCAGCTCCTTGGGGAATCCCAGGAAGTACTGCCGGAACAGGAAGCAGGTGAAACCACTGAAGAGGCCCGGGATGATCAGACCGCGGTAGGTGTCCACCCAGCCGAGCGACGACACCAGCACGAAGCTGGGCACGAAGGTCACGGCGGTCGGGATCATCAGGGTGACCAGGACGGCGTAGAAGACCTTGTTGGCGTGCTTGAACGGGATGCGGGCCAGACCGTAACCGGCGAGCGAGCAGATCAGCAGGATGCCGCTGGTGTGCAGGAGGGCGACGACCCACGAGTTCCACAGGGCGCGGCCGAAGTCGACGGTCTCGTCCTTGAACGGCTCGGTGATGTTGCCCCACTGGATGTCGGTGGGGAACCACTTCCAGTTCTCGCCCGTGATCTCCGGGTCCGTCATCAGGGCGTTGCGGACGATCAGATAGAAGGGGATCAGGAACAGCAGGGCGGCGACGCCGGTGGCGATGTAGAGGCCGGTGTTGCCGATGACCCCGCCGCGCTTCTTCTTCGCGGGAGTCTTCCTGACGTCAGGTGCGGTGGTGGTCACTTGGACTCCTCACCCCTTCCGAAGCCCATGATCTTGCCCTGGAACAGCGTGATGATCAGGATGAGCAGGGTCAGGATGACCGCGCCCGCGCTGCCCTGGCCGTAGTCCTGGTTCTCGCCCAGTGCCGTCTTGTACAGCTCGACTAGCGGCGGCTGGCCCCAGGTCGCCTTGCTCAGCAGGTTCCAGAACTCGTCGAAGGCCTGGTAGGCGGCGATCAGCAGGAGCAGGATCACCGCGGTGGAGGTGGCGCGCAGCTGCGGCAGGGTGATGTACCGGAAGGTCTGCCAGCCCGGCTTGGCGCCGTCGATGGACGCGGCCTCGTAGAGCTCGGCCGGGATGTTCTGCAGCGCCGCCAGGAACAGGATCATGTAGAAGCCGGCCTGCAGCCACAGCCGCAGCGTCACGATGACCAGCCAGTACCAGGGCGGGTCGGGGTTGGCGAGCCAGGCGACGTTGTCGACGCCGAACCAGCTCAGGATCGTGTTCGCCATGCCGAAGCGGACGCCGTTGAAGATGGACATCTTCCAGATCAGCGCGGCGGCCACGTAGGACACGGCGGTCGGCAGGAAGAACACCGACCGGAAGAACGCCTTCATGAACCGGATGCGGTGCACCAGCAGCGCCAGGCCCAGCGAGAGCGCCCAGGTGGTGGGCACGATGAACGCGGCGAAGACGGTGAAGGTGACCAGCGCCCCGGTGAAGTCGGGGTTGTCGAGGATCGCCCGGTAGTTGTCGAAGCCGATGAAGCTGCTCGGCGAGACGGTGAAGCGGGCCTCGAAGAAGCTGAGGTAGATGCTCCAGCCCATCGGCACGAACACGAAGACGATCAGGCCGATGAGGAAGGGCCCGGTGAACAGCCAGAAGTTGAGCGTGGCGTTGGCCCGCAGGCCCCGCCGCGGCCGCGCCTTCGCAGGCTTGGCCGGGGCGGGGTTCGCGAGGTCGATCTTGGTGGTGGTCGACATGTCGAGGTCCGTCCGCCGGTCTATCCGAAGAGCTTCTTGAGCTCGGCGTTGACCTTCTTGTCACAGGCGTCCAGCGCGGCCTCCGGGCTGCCGCCCTTGCGCACGGAGTTGGCGATCACGTCGTTGACCGCGGCGATCATGGCCTGCGTCCAGCCGATGTTGTCGAAGTGCCCGTACTCGCTGAAGAGCTTGACGCCCTCGGCCGGCAGACCCGACTTGAGCTTGGTCGCCGACTGCGCGATCGAGGTGCGCGGCGGGATGTGGAAGCCGTAGGAGAGCGCCCAGTCCTCCTGGTACTCCTTCTGGTCGATCCACAGCCACTTGACGTATTCCTTGGCCGCGTCGACGTTGTCGCCCTTGGCGTTGACGAACATCGACCAACCGCCGTTGGTGACCGAGAACTTGCCGGCCGAGCCGACCTTCGGGAAGGGGAAGATGCCGACGTCGTCGCCGAGCGCCTTCTGGATGACCGGCATGGCCCACATGCCGCACCACTGGATCGCCGTCAGACCCTGCGTGAAGGCGGAGGGGTCCCACCAGTCGGCGGGGGCGTCGAGCAGCAGGTTGCCGCTGGTGAACAGCTTGCGGAGCTGGCCCAGGCCCTCGGCCACGGCGTCCGTGTGGTACGCGATCTCGTTCTTCTCGTTCAGGGTGTCCGCGCCGGCCGACCAGATCAGCGGGCTCTGGACCGGCGTGATGTCGTTGCCGAGGAAGGCGCCCTTGACCTTGTCCGTCGTCAGCTTGTTGACGGCCTCGATCAGCTCCTCCAGCGTCTGGGGGACCTCGACCTTCGCCTTCTCGAACAGCGAGGGACGGTAGTAGAAGAACTGCGGGTCGTCGATCATCCGGACGCCGTATATCTTCCCGTCGACCGTGTGGGAGGCGATGTCGGCCGGGTTGAAGTCGTCCTTGACCGGGTTGATGATGTCGGACAGGTCCGCGACCTGACCGCTCGTCACCAGCTGAAGCTGCGGGTGGAACTCGAAGACGTCGGGGGCGTTCTTGGTGAGCAGGGCCGGGAACAGCTTGTTCTCGAAGTTGCTGCCGGTGATCCACTGGGTCGTGACGTTGGCGTCCTTGTAGGCCTTGGCGTACCGCTTGATGGCCTGCTCGGTGCCCGCCTCGCCGTACGCGTGGAAGTACTGCACCAGGCTGTCGCCAGAGCTGCTCCGGCCGGTGTTGCCGCCGCACGCGGCCAGCGAGCCGGCGGCCGCCATACCCGCTGCGGCCCGGAAGAGGGATCGGCGGGACCAGTTGTTGTTGCTCAATGCCGACATGCTGACGTCCTTGTCTCGAGTACGGCTGCGGCTCAGCGCCAATGGCTCAAAAGGAGTTGCGGTGCGGGACGTTAACCTTCGGCTAAGGCTTCGGCAAGGGGTTGGACGAAGTCTGTTCGAAGCGTTGCGTGACGTTCGGGATGCCGGACGTCACGAGGTGCGGACCGCCGTCCCGGCGGCCCGCGACCCCCTTTTCCGGTGGCCGGGGTTACTGCCGGTGGTGTGCTTTGGCTCGCGCCGACGGGGTGCGTTTCTGCTGCCTCTGCCCGACCGACTGCAGTGCCCCTTCGAGCGCGAACGTGGCCGCGCCCAGGCACACCGGGTCGGTGGGGATCGGGGAGAGGACGATCTCGGTGGCGGCGTTGGGCCGGGGCAGCGCGTGCCGGGCGACGGCCCCGCGCACCTCCTCGACCAGGGGCTCGCCGAGGGCGGCCGCGACCCAGCTGCTGAGCACGACCACTTCCGGGTTGAACAGGTTGACCAGGTCGGCGATGCCGGCACCCAGATAACGGACGGTGTCGCGGACCACCTTGACCGCCACCGGGTCCCGCTCGGCCAGCCCCCGCGCCAGCGCGGCGATCGTCGCCGTCTGGTCCTCCGGGTGCAGCAGCGGACTGTCGGCGCTCGACTCGCGCAGCGTCAGCATGATCCCGGACGCGCCGACGTACGCCTCCACGCACCCGTTCTTGCCGCAGCGGCACAGCCGGCCGTCCAGCACGATGGTGGTGTGGCCCCACTCCCCGGCGCTGTTGCTGACGCCCCGGTGCAGCCCGCCGCCGAGGATCAGCCCGGAGCCCACGCCGGTGCCGAGGTTGACCACCACGGCGTCCCCGCGCCCGCGCGCCGCCCCGAACCACAGCTCGGCGACCGCCGAGGCGCGCAACGGGTTGTCGAGGTAGAGGGGGTAGGCGATGTGCTCGGTCAGCAGGTCGAGCAGCGGCACGTCGTGCCAGTCCCAGTTGGGCGCGTACTCCGAGATACCGGTGGCCCGGTCCACCTGGCCCGGCACACTCACCCCGACCCCCAGGACCCGCGCCCCCTCGATCCCGGCCTGCGCGACCACCGAGCCGACGACCGCGGCGACATGCCCGACCACCTGCTCGGGCCGGCTCTCGCTCGGCCGGACGTCCTCCTCGGCGCGCGCGAGCACGTTCAGCCCGAGGTCGAACAGCTCGACATGGACGTACGTCTCCGCGATGTCGACGCCGATCAGCGCGCCGCCCGACGCGTTGACCGCGACCAGTCCCCGGGGGCGGCCGCCCGCCGAGTCCTCGAACCCGACCTCCGTGATCATCCGCAGGTCGAGCAGCTCACCGACGAGCGTGGCGACGGTGGCGAGGCTCAGCCCGGTGGCGGCCGCCAGCTCCTGCCGGGAGGTGGGCGATGCGGCGATGATCTGGCGCAGCACCTCGTAGCGGTTCGCGGTGCGGATGTCACGTGAGGTGCGCTTCACCGGGTAGCCCCGTCCCTTCGCTCATGCCGGGACGACGTCGGCACCGGCGCGCGGCAAGGCTATGACCGCCGCGACCTTTCGACAAGGGGTTAGGAAAGGGGCTTTATAAAGTCAGTCGCCGAGTACGTCCCGCACGAAGCTGTTGGCGAATTTACCGCTCGGGTCGAGGTCACGCGCAAGCGCCCGGAAGTCGTCGAGCCGCGGGTAGCGCTCCGCCAGCACCGCGCCCGGCGTGGTGAACACCTTCCCCCAGTGCGGCCGCGCCCCGAACCCGTCGAGCGCCTCCTCCAGCCGCCGTACGACGGGCAGCACGGCCGCGGTGTCCTCGATCCAGGTGAAGTGCAGGGCCACCGTGTCCCGTCCGTACGCCGGACTCAGCCACTGCTCGTCCGCGGCGACCGTGCGCACCTCGCAGGTCTGGAGCACCCCGGCGACCGTCTCCCGGATGCCGTCGACCGCGTGCAGCGCCTCGACGGCGTACTCGCGCGGCAGCAGGTACTCCGACTGGAGCTCCGCCCCGCTGCTCGGGGTGAACTCGGCCCGGAAGTGCGGCAGTCGCTGGTGCCAGGGGCCGGGCACCCCGAACTGCTCGGTGCAGTTGACCGCGGGCATCCCCGGCACCGGGTGCAGCTTCTCGGTGGCGGGCGCGGCCCAGGGGAAGTCGGCGAGCGGCTGGTCCACCCGCCGCTTGAGCCACACCTGCCGGAAGCCCGGCGCCCGCCAGTCGGTGAACAGGCTGACGCTGTACGCCGCCGACATCACCGTCTCGAAGTCCAGTCCCTCCAAGGGGAGTTCGGTGAAGACGTGCTGTTCGACGTCGTACGACGGCTCCAGGTCCAGCGTCAGCGCGGTGACGACCCCGAGCGCGCCCAGCGAGGTCACCGCACCGCCGAACCGCGGGTCACCCCGCCCGATCGTGACCGTCGAGCCGTCGGCGAGGACGAGCTCCACCTCGCGCACCGCGCCGACCAGCGGGCCGTTGCCCACGCCCGAGCCGTGCGTCCCGGTCGCGACCGACCCGGCGACCGAAATGTGCGGCAGGGACGCCATGTTGGGCAGCGCGAGCCCGTGCGCGTCGACCATGCGGGCGAGTTCCGCGTACCGCACGCCACCGCCGACCCGCACGGTCCGCGCCGCCGAGTCCACGTCGATCACCGGCGGGAACCCGGCGACGGAGAGCAGCGTCCCCTCGGCGCCCGGCTCGGCGATCTCGTTGAAGGAGTGTCCGCTGCCCAGCACCCGCACCTTCGCGCTCCCGGCCACCAGCGCCGCGAGGGTGTCGAGCGAATAGGGCCGGTGCAGCTCCTTCGCGGTGTACGTGATGTTGCCCGCCCAGTTGGTGACCGTCTCCGTCATTCCTGCGTCCCTCCACGTGAGTGCGTGTGCATTGACCCTCTCATTCGCCGCCGCCTACGTTAGAAACCGTTTGCTATCCAAGACGCCCAGATCCAAGCCGCCAAGATCCAAGACGCCCGATCCAAGACGCCCAGCGGGAAGGCCCTTCGTTGTCCGAGCGCCCCCACGCCGTGTTCGCCATGACCGCCGCCAACGTTCCGCTCGTCTTCCCGCCGGAGGTGCTGGCGCGGCTGCGGGAGTCGGTGGTCATCGACGACGGCCTCGTGGCCGAGGACTTCACCGACCCGCGCGTCCGGCAGGCGCTCGCCCGCACCGAGATCCTCGTCACCGGCTGGGGCTGCCCCCGCCTGGACGCGGCCGCCCTCGACGCCGCCCCGAAACTCCGGGCCGTCCTGCACTCCGCCGGCTCGGTGAAGGGCTTCGCGACGCCGGAGGTCTGGCGGCGCGGCATCGCCGTCTCCTCCGCCGCCGTCGCCAACGCGCTGCCGGTCGCCGAGTACACCCTCGCCATGATCCTCCTCGCCGGGAAGGACCTGCTCACCGCCCGCGAACGGCTGCGCGGCACCCGCGCCCACCCCGGCTGGGGCGTCGTCCCCGGCATCGGCAACCTCGGCCGCCGCGTCGGCGTCATCGGCGCCTCCCGCATCGGCCGCCGGGTCCTGGAACTCCTGCGCCCCTTCGACCTGTGCCCCGCTCTCGCCGACCCGTACGTCGACGCGGCCCGCGCGGCCGAACTCGGCGTACCCCTCCTGGAGTTGGACGATCTCCTGCGCACCTCGGACATCGTCACGATCCACGCCCCCGAGACCCCCGAGACGCATCACCTCGTCGGCCGCCGCGAGCTGGCCCTGATGCCCGACGGGGCGACCCTGATCAACACCGCGCGCGGGGGACTCGTCGACCACGACGCCCTGATCGCCGAACTGCGCACCGGTCGCCTGAACGCCGTCCTCGACGTCACCGACCCCGAGCCCCTCCCGGCCGACTCCCCGCTCTACGACCTCCCCAACGCGTTCGTCACCCCGCACCTCGCGGGCTCCCAGGGCAACGAGCTGGCCCGCCTGGGCGCGACGGTCGCGGAGGAGGCGGCGCGGCTGGGGGCGGGGGAGAGGCCGGCGTATCCGGTGGAGTGGGCGGCGCTGGAGCGCGAAGCCTGAGCGGTGCGGATTTCGTTGATTTGCAGGGCCTTAAGGCGAGCTATTCGCAAATATCTGGCGTTATCGATGCGCTATCAGTAGCTTCTGTCGTCATGACCCTCGATCCGCTCCCCGACACCGACCTCACCCGGCACCGCCGCCTGCGCGCGCAGGGCAGCCTCGACCGGGCCGACCTGAACGCGATCCTCGACGCCGGGTTCGTCTGTCATCTGGGTGTGGTCGTCGAGGGGCGGCCGCTGGTCGTGCCGACTGTCTACGGGCGGGACGAGCGGCATCTCTACCTCCACGGTTCCGTGGCGAGCCGCAGTCTCGCGGGCGGGACGCCGGTCTGCGTCACCGTCACGCACGTGGACGGCCTCGTCCTCGCCCGGTCCGTCTTCGAGCACGGGGTGAACTACCGCAGCGCGATGATCCACGGCGACGCCCGCAAGGTCACCGACCCCGAGGAGAAGCTCGAAGCTCTGCGCCGGCTCACCGAACACGCGACGCCGGGGCAGTGGTCGTACGCCCGGCAGCCGAACCGCAAGGAACTCGCTGCCACCACCCTCCTCGCCCTCTCTCTCGAAGAGGCCTCGGTCAAGATCCGGACCGGTCCGCCCGAGGACGGTGACGGGCCCGACGCGGAGCTGGGGCTGTGGGCCGGTGTGCTGCCGCTCACCTCGGTCTGGGGAGCGCCGGTCGGCGACCCGGCGCTGGCCGCCGAAACGCCCGTACCCGGACACATCGCACGGCGCGAGGGGACCCGGTACGCGTGACGGGCGGGCGGGGGCATACCGTGAGGAGTCGAACGCCTTGGTCGGGAGGAGATGACGGATGGGCAGCCGTACCGCGCTGGTCGAAGATCTGATGGAGAGGTTCCCGGGAGTGCCACGGGAAGCCGTCTTCAAGGAGGATCTGCTCCGGGGTGGAGTGGCCTTCGACCCGTCCGCCCTCAGCGACAACGAGGGTGGTGAGGTCAAGCCGAAGTCGTACTTCATCTTCTCCTTCGACCACGGCACCCTCCCCGAGCTCGGCGAGGCCGCGCTGCGCCGCCCGCCGGAGGAGATCATCCTCACCGGCGGTCCGTACGACCTGCGCCGCACCGTCGTCTCCGTGCGCGTGAACCCGGCCTCGCCGTACCGCGTCGCCGCGAACGAGGAGGGCGTGCTCGGCCTCTATCTCGACGGCAAGCGGATCGCCGACGTCGGTGTGCCGCCGATGCCGGAGTACTACAAGCACAAGCTCGCCAACGGGAAGTCCGTGATGGAGGTCGCCCCGACCATCCAGTGGGGCTACCTCATCTATCTGACGGTCTTCCGGGTGTGCCAGTACTTCGGCGCCAAGGAGGAGTGCCAGTACTGCGACATCAACCACAACTGGCGCCAGCACAAGGCGGCAGGCCGGCCGTACACCGGTGTGAAGGACGTCGAGGAGGTCCTCGAGGCCCTGGAGATCATCGACCGGTACGACACCCAGAAGGCCTCCACCGCCTACACGCTCACCGGCGGCGCGATCACCAAGACCGTCTCCGGGCGCGACGAGGCCGACTTCTACGGCCACTACGCCAAGGCCATCGAGGAGCGCTTCCCGGGCCGCTGGATCGGCAAGGTCGTCGCCCAGGCGCTGCCCAAGGACGACGTGCAGCGGTTCAAGGACTACGGCGTGCAGATCTACCACCCCAACTACGAGGTGTGGGACGAGTATCTGTTCAAGATGTACTGCCCGGGCAAGGAGCGCTACGTCGGCCGCGACGAGTGGCACAAGCGCATCCTCGACTCGGCGGAGATCTTCGGCGCGCGCAACGTGATCCCCAACTTCGTGGCCGGCGTGGAGATGGCCGAGCCCTTCGGTTTCAAGACGGTCGACGAGGCGATCGCCTCGACCACGGAGGGCCTGCGCTTCTTCATGTCGCAGGGCATCACGCCCCGCTTCACCACCTGGTGCCCCGAGCCGACGACCCCGCTGGGCAAGGCCAACCCGCAGGGCGCGCCGCTGGAGTACCACATCCGGCTGCTCCAGGCCTATCGCCGGACGATGGAGGAGTTCGGCCTCTCCTCGCCCCCCGGCTACGGTGAACCCGGCGCCGGACGCGCGGTGTTCTCCGTGAGCTCCTTCATGGACAGCCTCCCGGCGCAGGAGTCGGTGGAGGCGTAGCCGTAGGTTCGCGAAAAGGAAGGCCCGGATAGAGACGTCCGGGCCTTCTTTGCGTATGTATCCAGAAGTGACACCAGAAGGAACAGGCGCAACAGGCACAACAAGGGCAACGTGACGTGGGCGTACGCCAACTCCCGGTAACCGGATTTGAATAGCCCGCTTGTCAGTTGTGTGGAACCCGTGAAAAGCTCGTGCACTGCCGCGAGGTTCCCCACAACTCCGTTGCCAATAAGGTGAGTTGACCTCGCTCTGGATGCAGGAGACCGATGCCCGACCTGCCGACCCCCCATGATGCCACCGAGGCCGCGCTGTTCTCGGAGTGCTGGGACGCGGTGCTCTCCTATGCCGACCTGTGCACGTCCGGGTCCACCGCGGCCAACCAACTGGCCACGGAGGCGTTCTCGCTCGGCATGCGCGAGGCCAGAGCGGCCGACACGGGCCCGGGCCGCGGCGCCGGCCGGCGGGCACCCCGGCTGCCGATGATCCCGCTGCTGCTCACCGCGGTGCGGACCACCGCGGCCGGCTGGGAGACCGACGGCCAGGGCCACAAGCTCGACCCCGACCTGCGGCTCTGGCTCAACTCCGAGAAGGCCGACCGCTACACCGGCCCGCCGCTCCAACGTCCGCTCGCCCTGCGCGGGTTGCGCGACATGCAGGAACACGATGCCGACCTGCTCTGGCTCGCCGAGGTCGAGGCGCTGCCGCTGTCGGTGGTGGCCCGCCGGCTCGGCCTCGACCCGGCCCAGGTGTCCGAGGAACTCGCCCAGGTGCGCGGCCTGTTCAGGGACCGCAGCCACCGCAACCACCTCGACACCCCGATGGCCGCGCAGTGCCGCAGCTACGCCCGGCTCCTCGACGCGGTCACCCGGTCCTCCGGCGCCGACACCCCCGAGGACCTCTCCCGGCACCTCGCCACCTGCGTGCAGTGCGCCGAGGCCGCCGCCTGTCTGCGGCTGCACGGCGGAGGGCTGCCCGCGGCCCTCGCCGGCGGGGTCATCGGCTGGGGCGGCCTCGCCTACCTGGAGCGCAGACGCCGGGCCGCCGAGGTGCGGCTGGGTGCCGGACGCCCGGAACCGGCCGACGCGGGCCCGCCGAACCCGGGCGCGCACAAGGCGCGGGTCGTACGCAACAGCCTCCTCGTCACCGCCGTACTCGTCTCGCTGCTGGCGCTCGGCGTCTCGATGATGCCGTTCGGCAAGGGCGACATGGACGACGGCTCCGCGAGCCCCGGCGACTCCGCCGACCGCCAGCCGGTCGCGGCCGACCCCGGCACCACGCTGCCCTCCGCGAGCGCCCGCCCGTCGGGCTCGCCGACCCCGTCCGCGAGCGACACCCAGGGCTCGCCCACCCGGGAGAACCCCGACCCCGAACCCCAGGGCACCACCTCCTCCGCCGCGCACGACGACGACAAACCGGCCCCCGCCACGACCGAACCGGCCGCCTGCACCTACAAGTACGCCCTCGTCAACCAGTGGCCGGACGGCTTCCAGGCCACCATCACCGTCACCACCGCGCGGGCCCTCGACGACTGGCGGGTCGCCTGGTCCTTCAAGGACGGCCAGAAGGTCAACCAGATGTGGGACGGGAACTTCACCCAGAGCGGCTCCCGCGTCACCGCCACCGCCGCCGACTACAACAAGACCGTCGCGGCGGGCGCCGACCTCGCCTTCGGCTTCCTCGCCTCCTGGCAGGGGGCGAACACGCCGGGGTACGACGTGACGTTGAACGGGCAGGCCTGCACGAAGGCCTGATTAATTCGGTTGACGGGGCCGAGGGTGCCCCGGATACGGTGTGGACGTTCCAGCCGGACGGGCTGGCCGAGTGAGTTTTTTCGAGGAGGTGTCGACCGATGGCTGTCACTGCGATGAGCGCTGCCCGCATTCAGATCATCACGTCCACCTCCTCCGTGGCCACCGGCTGACCTCACACAACTTCCTCGCCGGGGCCGCCCTTCGAAGGGTCACCCTTGACTTCCTCCGGCTCCACCTCTTCTGTTTTCTCCGCGCTCGCTCCCTACGGCTGGGACGACGCATGGGCGGACGAGTTCGCCCCCTACGACGCCGAAGGACTGCTCGCCGGGCGGGTCGTCCGCGTCGACCGCGGGCAGTGCGACGTCGTCACCGCTCACGGGACGCTGCGCGCCGACACCGCGTTCGTCACCCCGCACGACCCGCTGCGGGTCGTGTGCACCGGCGACTGGGTCGCCGTCGAACCCGGCGGCAACCCGCGCTACGTACGGACGTATCTGCCGCGCCGTACCGCCTTCGTGCGCTCCACCTCCTCCAAGCGGTCCGAGGGGCAGATCCTCGCCGCCAACGTCGACCACGCGATCGTCGCCGTGTCGCTGGCCGTCGAACTCGACCTCGGCCGCATCGAGCGCTTCCTCGCCCTCGCCTGGGAGAGCGGCGCCCAGCCCGTCGTCGTGCTCACCAAGGCCGACCTCGTCCCGGACGCCGTGACGCTCGCGCATCTCGTCCAGGACGTGGAGACGACGGCGCCGGGTGTGCCGGTGCTCACCGTCAGCGCCCTGGACGGGGACGGGCTCGACATCCTCACCGCGGTGGTCTCCGGCGGTACCTCCGTGCTGCTCGGGCAGTCCGGCGCCGGGAAGTCGACCCTGGCCAACGCTCTCGTCGGCTCCGAGGTCATGGAGGTCCAGGCCGCCCGTGACGTCGACGGGAAGGGACGGCACACCACCACGACCCGCAATCTGCTCGCCCTGCCCGGCGGGGGTGTCCTCATCGACACGCCCGGGCTGCGAGGCGTCGGGCTCTTCGACGCCGAGAGCGGCGTCGGGCAGGTGTTCTCCGAGATCGAGGAGCTGGCGGGGGAGTGCCGGTTCCATGACTGTGCGCACGAGAGCGAGCCGGGGTGCGCGGTGCTCGCCGCGATCGACTCCGGGGAGCTGCCCGAGCGGCGGCTGGAGAGCTATCGGAAGCTGATTCGGGAGAACCAGCGGATTGTCGCCAAGACCGATGCGCGGGTCCGTGCGGAGCTTCGGCGGGAGTGGAAGAAGCGGGGGGCCGAGGGTAAGGCGGCCATGGAGGTTAAGCGGGGGCGGTGGGCTTAGCGCCTAGTGGGGTGCCGCGCGGGGCCGTCCGGCGGGTGCAGGTGCGCTGTGGCTTGTCGCGCAGTTCCCCGCGCCCCTAGGAGCCTCGTCAGTACCGTGTCTGAAATCCGCCAGCCGCATCTTCGTACCTGGACCACACTGGAACCTGTGATGGACGAAGACACCAGGTACGAAGCTGTGCGCAGTCGGGACGGGCGGTTTGACGGGGAGTTCTTCTTCGCCGTCTCCACCACCGGGATCTACTGCCGGCCCAGCTGTCCTGCCGTCACGCCGAAGCGGCGGAACGTGCGGTTCTTCGCGACCGCCGCCGCCGCTCAGGGGTCGGGGTTCCGGGCCTGTCGGCGGTGTCGGCCGGATGCGGTGCCGGGGTCTGCGGAGTGGAACGTGCGGGCCGACGTCGTGGGGCGGGCGATGCGGCTGATCGGGGACGGGGTCGTCGACCGTGAGGGCGTCGCCGGGCTGGCCGGGCGGCTGGGGTACAGCGCCCGGCAGGTCCAGCGGCAGCTCACCGCCGAGCTCGGCGCCGGGCCCGTGGCTCTCGCCCGGGCCCAGCGCTCGCACACCGCCCGCGTCCTGCTCCAGACCACCGAGCTGCCGGTCACCCAGGTGGCATTTGCCGCCGGTTTCGCCAGCGTGAGGCAGTTCAACGACACGATCCGCACCGTGTACGCCTCGACGCCCAGCGAGCTGCGCGCCGCCGCCCCCGGCGCGCGTCGTACGGCCACCCCGTCGGCCGGGGTGCCGCTGCGGCTCGCCTACCGGGGCCATTACCAGTCCTCCGCCGTCTTCGACGTCCTGGCCGCCGAGGCCGTACCGGGCGTCGAGGAGGTCAGCGGGCCTCCCGGGAGGCGGGTCTACCGGCGGACCCTCCGGCTGCCGTACGGCACCGGGATCGTCGCCGTCGACGAGCGCCCCCGGGGCTGGCTCGACGCCCGGCTGCACCTCACCGACCTGCGCGATCTGACGACCGCCGTCGGCCGGCTGCGCCGGCTCCTCGACCTCGACGCCGATCCGTACGCCGTCGACGAGCGGCTCGGCGCCGATCCGAGGCTCGCTCCGCTGGTCGCCGCCCGGCCCGGGCTGCGGTCGCCCGGGGCGGCCGATCCCGAGGAGCTCGCGGTGCGGGCGCTCGTCGGGACCGAGGAGGCCGAGCGGCTCGTACGGCGGTACGGCAAGGCCCTCGACGCGCCCTGCGGCAGCCTCACGCACCTGTTCCCCGAGGCCGCCGCCCTCGCCCAGGCCGACGGTCCCGTCGCGGCCCTCGCCGCCGCCCTCGCCGACGGTGCTGTACGGCTCGACCCCGGCGCCGACCGCGACGACGCGCAGGCCGCCCTGCTCGCCCTCCCCGGCATGGACGCCCGCACGGTCGCCGTCATCCGCACCCGCGCCCTCGGCGACCCGGACGTCGCCCCGCCCGACCTCGACATCCCCGACAGCTGGCGCCCCTGGCGCTCGTACGCCCTGCAACACCTGCGCACCGCAGGGGAGTTGGAGCCCCGATGACCCTCTACTGGACGACCGTCGAAAGCCCGGTGGGGCCGCTCCTGCTCACCGCTGAGCCGGGCGGTGCGCTCACCTCCCTGTCCGTTCCCGGGCAGAAGAACGGGCGGGTGGTGGAGGGGAGTTGGCGGTGCGACCCCGGGCCCTTCCGTGCGTCCCAGGAGCAGCTCGCCGCCTACTTCGCCGGTGAACTCAAGGAGTTCGAGCTGGAGTTGCGTGCCGAGGGCACCGCCTTCCGGGAGCGGGTCTGGGCCGCGCTCGACGACGTTCCCTACGGGGCGACGGTCACCTACGGCGAGATCGCCGCCCGGGTCGGGGCGTCCAGAGCCGCCGTACGCGCCGTCGGTGGCGCGATCGGCGCCAACCCGCTGCTGATCGTCCGGCCCTGTCATCGGGTGATCGGCGCGGACGGGTCGATGACGGGTTACGCGGGCGGGCTGGAGCGCAAGACCGCGCTACTCACCCTCGAAGGCGTCCTCTAGACCCCAGCTGTGGATCCGCCGCGGATGGATGCGGATCACCTCCTCGCTGAAGTGCGGGCCCAGTCCGTGCGGGCCCACCAGCAGCTCGGCCTCCCCGCGGATGTCGATGCCCCGCACCTTCCAGGGCCGGAGGCTGACGATGTCGTCGACGACGAGCGCGACCTTCGGGTTCTTCTCCAGGTTGCGCCACTTCTTGCTGCGGCCCATCTGGTAGCCACCGACCAGGATCGTCCCGTCGTCCTGCGGGAAGAAACCGACCGGGTTCGCCTGCGGCTGCCCCTGGGGGTCGACGGTGGCGAGCCGCCCCAGCCGCTGCGACTTCAGATACGCGCGTTCGGCCTCGCTGAATTCGGTCATGCGGCCACCCAAACACGCCCGCCCCGCCCACACATCGGCTCCTCGGACTAGGGCCGCAGGCCTACGTCACCCCCAGATCACCGCCCCCAGCCACGCGCCCGCGATCAGCAGGCACGTGAACAGTTCCGTCAGCACGCTGGAGCCGCCCGAGCGCATCACCGTGCGCAGGGCCGCGACCGCCTCTCCGTGCCGGCCGAGGCGGAGGCGTTCATACAGGTAGACGCCGCCCATGAAGCCGGGGATCGCGCCCAGCACCGGGATCAGGAAGAACCCGAGGAACGCGCCGACACCGGCGTACACGCCCATCCGGGGCGTCGCGCCGCTCGTGCGCAGCCGGCGTGGTGGCAGCGCCCAGCGCACCACCTGGGACAGGAACAGCACCACGGTGGCCCCCACCAGCACCCACCACGCGACCGGCTGCGGATCTTTCAGCGCCCACCACGAGACCGCGGCCCACACGAGCCACGACCCCGGCACCCCGGGCACGAGCACTCCGCACAGGCCGAGCAGGAGGACCAGGCCGACCAGCAGGAGGTCCCACACTCCCATTCGTCCAGGGTGCCCGACGACCGGAGAAACCGCAGGTCAGTAAGGTTCGCCCAGGTCACTGGCGGGCCACCCACCCTCGCTCGTACGCATGCCACCCCAGCTGCAATCGTGTCGTCACGCCCGCCAGCTCCATCAGCCGCTTCACCCGCCGCTGCACGGTCCGCAGCCCCAGATCGAGCTGTTTGGCCACGCTCGCGTCGGTCATCCCGGCGAGCAACAGGGACAGCACCTCCAGGTCGGTGGCGTCGGGGGCGTCGGCCTCCTCCTCCGTCACCCCGGCGACACCCAGGCGCAGCGGCAGCGACTCCCGCCACACCGACTCGAACAGTCCCGACAGCAGCTCCAGCAGCCCGCTCGCATGCACCACCAGCGCGGCCGGCTCCGCCGTGTGCGAGGTCAGCGGTACGAGGGCCTGGACGCGGTCGGCGACGACCAGCTTCGTCGGCACCCGGTCCACCACCCGTACCTCCTCGTCCCGGCCCAGCGCGGCGGACAGCTCGCTGATGCCGTCCGGCAGATCGAGGACCGACCGCTCGACCACCACCCGGTAGCGCACCCCGCGCCCGGCAGCCTGCTCCTCGGCGTCGTTCTCCCCGCCGGAGACCACCGCCGGATTGCCGGTGACCAGCGCGCACACCTCCTCCGTCGCCCCGAGCTGCAACTGAAGGAACCGCTGCGCCACCGCCGCCGCCCCGATCACCACCTCGACCAGATCGTGCACGGCCGGTTCGGCCGCCGCAGCCCGGTACTCCTCGGCGAGCAACGCCGCCGCCAGCTCCGCCTTGTCCAGCTCGTGCCGCTGCTGGGTGAGCAGCGCGCCCAGCGCCACGCCCGGGGGAGCGGCGACCCAGCGGCCGGGGCGGGCGGAGGACTGGGCCGCGAGTCCATGGCGCTCCAGGCGGCGCAGGGCGCGCTCGGTGTCGTGCTCCGCGAGCGTCAGCCGCCGCGCGAGATCGGGCACGTCGGCCGCGCCCACGGACACCAGCGCCCGGTACGCCGACTCGTGCGTCTCGTCCAGCCCCAGCACACCCAGCATCAACGACCCCTCCCCGGCAGCGCCGTGGCGGGAACCGGCCACGGCGCAAACCCGCCTCGGCACATCATCGCCGCACCACCCGCCCCTCTGCCATCGTGGCGCCACCGCAGCATCAACCACCGTCCGCAATGCCCGCCTTGGGCCTCTTCGGCCTGCGCGTCTCGCGTACGCGGGCATGCGGCGACACGGCAGGAGAGCGATCTTGGCGAGAGCGATACGCCGTACGGCCATGGGGGCGGCGACCGCCGTCGTCCTGGCCGTCACGACCGCCGCGCCCACGCACGCGGCCGACGACGACAGACCCAGACCGCTGACCGGCAGCCGGGCCACCCCCGGCTCCGGCGCCGTCGTCACCCTCGTCACCGGCGACCGGGTCCTCGTCACGAAGGACGGGGCCGTCGCCCTGCCCGGCGAGGACGGCACGACCCCGTTCACCCAGACCCGCCAGGACGGCGACGACCTGTACGTCTATCCCGAGGGCGCGATCGAGGCGCTGGCCGCCGGACGCGTGGACGAGGAACTCTTCAACGTCACCGGCCTGGTCCGGCAGGGCTACGACGACGCCCACACCGACACGCTGCCGCTGATCGCGACGTACGACCAAGCCGTCACCGCCCGCAGCGTCCCGAAGACCCCGCGCGGCGCCGCCCGCGACCGGGTGCTCGACTCGATCGACGGCGTGGCGCTGGACGCGGACAAGGAGAAGGCCGACGCGTTCTGGTCCGACGTCAACCAGGGATCGTTGAAGAAACTGTGGCTCGACGCGAGGGTGGAGGCCACCCTCGACCGGTCGACGAAGCAGGTCCACGCCCCGGAGGCCTGGGCCGCCGGTTACGACGGCAAGGGCACCAAGGTCGCCGTCCTGGACACCGGCGTCGACGCCGACCACCCCGACCTCAAGGGCCGGATCAGCGCGTCGCGGAACTTCACCGACTCGGCCGACGCCGACGACCACCAGGGCCACGGCACCCACACCACCTCCACCGTCGGCGGCACCGGCGCCGCGAGCGGCGGCAAGAAGAAGGGGGTCGCGCCCGGCGCCGATCTCCTCAACGGCAAGGTCCTCAACGACGGCGGCTACGGCGAGACTTCGTGGATCATCGCCGGCATGCAGTGGGCGGTCGACCAGGGCGCCGACGTGGTCTCCATGAGCCTCGGCAACCCCGACGAACGGGACTGCACCGACCCGATGGCCCAGGCCACCGAGGAACTCGCGCGGGCCCACGAGAACACCCTCTTCGTCATCGCGGCCGGCAACTCCGGCCCGGGCAACAACACCGTCTCCTCGCCCGGTTGCGCCCCGAGCGTCCTCACGGTCGGCGCCGTCGACCGCGACGACTCCACCGCCAACTTCTCCAGCCGCGGCCCGGTCTACGGCGCCCACACCCTCAAGCCCGAGATCACCGCCCCGGGCGTCGGCATCTCCGCCGCCAACGCGGGCGGGCGGGGTGTGTACGCCTACCAGTCCATGAGCGGTACGTCGATGGCGACCCCGCACGTCGCGGGCGCCGCCGCGATCGTCAAGCAGGCCCACCCCGACTGGAGCGCCGCCCGGATCAAGGCGGCCCTCGTCTCCTCGGCCGACGCGGACATCCCCGGCGACGTCCGCGAGACCGGCGGCGGCCGCCTCGACGTCAAGGCCGCCGTCGACCAGACGATCCTCGGCACGCCCGCGGTCCAGGCCGGCACCTTCAACTGGCCGCAGGACCCGAGCGACCGCACCACCGTCTCCGTGCCGTACACCAACACCACGGACAGGGCGGTGGGGTTGAAGCTGTCGGTGACGGGGGTGACCGGCAACGACGGCTCCACCGTCCGCTCACCCGTGGCCCGCCTGGGCTCGACGTCGGTCACCGTCCCGGCCGGGAAGACGGTCGAGGTCCCGCTCCGCGTCGATCCGACGGCCACGCTCAAGCGTGCCCAGTACGGGGACATCACGGGCCGGGTTCTGGCAGAGGCTGCCAACGGCGTCAGCGTCTCCACCCCCTTCTCCCTCTACGTCCAGCCCGAGACGGTCACCCTGCGCGTCAAGCTGATCGACCGTCATGGCGACCCCGCCACCGGTGCCTCCTCCGTCGACGTCATCGGCACCGACGACGCCACCGGTGAGCGCCGCTTCAACGACGGTGCCGCCGACCAGACGTACGCGATCCGCCCCGGCAGCTACTTCCTCTCCAGCTTCATCACCACCCCCGAGACCGAGGGCCCGCTCTACAACTCCCTTGCCTACCTGGCCCGTCCGCAGCTGGAGGTCCGCGGGGACACCACGGTCGTCCTCGACGCCCGCAAGGCCCACCGCCTCAGCGTCCAGACGGACCGGCCGACCGAACTCCGGGGCGCCACGCTCGGTTTCGCCCGCTCGTGGGACGACACCTGGCTGCACGGCGGCACCGCGGCGGGCGGCCGGACCCTGCGCGGCTACTACGCCTCCGTCGACGGCAAGGCCACGGACGGCACCTTCGAGTTCGACAGCTTCTGGCGCGCCGCGGCCCCGCAGATCACCGAACTCGCGGTCGTGGGCGGGCAGAAGCTCCACCCGGTGACCGCGTCCACCAGCTCCGTGAACCTGGACGGCAGGGGACAGGCCGCGCTCTACGACGCCAAGTCTGGTACGGAGGGGGAGCTTTCGGGCGCGAAGGGCAAGATCGCACTCGTCAAGCTCCCGGACGACGGCGGCGCCTACGAGGTCGCGAGCCGCGCGAAGGCGGCCGGTGCCGTGGCGGTCCTCGGCTACCGCGAGGCGCCGGGCCGCTGGTACCCGTCGGCCGGCTTCGTCGGGGGCACGCTGCCGATCCTGGGCATCCCGACGGAGGAGGCGCAGGCGCTGCTCGCGGCCGGAACCGACGTGACCCTGCGCTGGACGGCCACGGCGAAGAGCCCGTACCTCTACAACCTCGCCTACCCGGAGAAGGGCGAGCTCCGGAGCGACCGCGTCTACCGCGCCCATGACCGGGAGTTGGCGGCGACGAAGGCGACGTACAAGTCGATGTCGGGCGGCGCCACCGACCACATCGATCTCCAGTCGATGACCCGGCCGAGTGGCCTGTCCGGTTACTTCGGTGACATCGAGACCGTCCCCGCGCCCTTCACCCGCACCGAGTACCTCACGCCGGGCACGACCGGCTGGGGGCACCAGCTGTCCAGCAGCTTCCCGTGGGGCGAGTTCATGATCGACCCGGTGCGGACCTACGAGAAGGGCGAGCGTCGTGAGGAGGAGTGGTACGGCGGTGTCCTCGCGCCGACCGGCCCCCTCGACGACACCGGCACCGAGGCGCTGGCCGCGGAACGCCAGGGCAATCTCATCGGGGTCGCCCCCGCGTTCTACGGCGACGGCCAACACATGGGCGTCCAGGGCAGTTTCGGCGACCTGGGCAACATGGTCCTGAAGCGGAACGGTGAGACCATCGGCGACAGCCCTTACCCGTTCGGGGTGTTCACGGTCCCGGCGGAGGAGTCGTCGTACGAACTGACCCTGAACACGGCGAAGTTCGGCCAGCCGGCCCGCGTCTGGAACCGCACCACGCAGACGACCACGACCTGGTCCTTCCGCTCGGCCCTCGACGAGAACGCCTACTCCCAGGGCATCCCGCTCCTGTTCCCGCACTACGCCCTCCCCGAGGACGGCCTCAAGACCCTCCCCGCGAAGGACGGCCGGCGCATCACGCTCACGGCGACGGGCCACGCGGGCTACCAGCCGGGCGCGTTGACGTCGGTGAAGCTCGCCTACTCGTACGACGGCGGCGAGACCTGGACCGAGGCGAGGACGGAACAGCGCGGCGGGGTCTGGCAGGCGATCGTCGATCACAGCTCCGCGACAGGAAAGCAGGTCACACTCAGGGCCGACCTGACCGACGCCGACGGCAACTCGGTCACCCAGATCGTGACCCGGGCCTACGACGTGCGCTAGCACCTTAGGGGATCGCGGGCCCGGGTCACTCGGACGTCGCCGGGCGGTTCTCCCGTGGGGGGTGGAACCGCCCGGCGACCTGTTTCGCACGACCTGCTGATTTTCCGGTTGCCCCGTTTTCATCCGGCCCGCGCGGTGGACAATTAGGGGCATGAGCCATCAGGGGGGAAGGCCCACCGGCCACGAGGACGACTGGTGGGGACAGCTGTACGACGACAAGACCGAGGACGCGGGCCCGACAACGGCCCCGGACACGCTGGACGACAGATACGAGTCGGCAGCGGGAACGGTGAACGGCGACGCGGAGGGACCTGACATCCCGACGCAGCCGACTGACTCCGAACACGAACCGCCGCTGCGGGCAGTCGTGCCGCAGGGCGGCACGGGTGGGCGCAGCGGCACCCCGCCGGCGCGGGCAAGCGAAACCCACCCCCCAGCACAGACCCCGGCCGACCCAGAACCCCCGCCCACCGAAACGCCCCCCGCACCGCAACCCACTCGCACCGCCACCCGCCTGGACCTCCCCACCCTCCCCCCACCCCCCGTCACCTACCTCGGCTCAGGCCCACCCACCTACGAGGCCGAACCCACCGCCCTCCCACCCGCGGACCCCGACGAACTCGACGACCTCGTAGCCGACACCGTCCTCGACGGCGCCCACTACGGCTCCTGCACCCTCCGCGCCGCCTCCGTCCGCGGCGACTCCGCCCGCTTCCGCGGCGAACCCCGCCGGGACTCCCTCCTCACCGCCCGCTTCGGCACCGGCGACCACGCCCTGGTCCTCGTCGCGATGGCCACCGGCGCCCGCGCCACCCCCGGCGCCCACCGAGCCGCCGCCGAGGCCTGCCACTGGATCGGCAGGGCCGTCGGGCGCAGCCACGCCCGCCTCGCCGAGGACATAAGGGCCGCCCGCCGCGGCGACCTCAAGTCCGGCCTGCACCGCCTCACCGACCGCAGCCTCGGCAAACTCCGCGCCAGCGCCGCAGAACAGGGCATCGACCCGGAGGAGTACTCCGCCACCCTGCGCTGTCTGCTCCTGCCCGCCGACACCGACTGCCGTACCCGCGTCTTCTTCGGCGTCGGCGCCGGCGGCCTGTTCCGGCTCCGGGACGGCGAGTGGCAGGACATCGAGCCGCGCGTCACCGACGCCACCGGCGAACCGGTCGTCGGCTTCGGCTCGCTGCCCGCCGAGACCCCCGAGGGCGACCGCCTCACCATGGACCTCGGCATCCCCACCCCGCCGAGCCCCTACGAACCCGCCCCCGAGCCACCCCGCGAACCCTTCCGGTTCCGCGCCTCGGTAGCCCGCCCGGGTGACACGCTCCTGATGTGCAGCGGCGGCCTCGCGGAGCCGTTGCGTGGCGAGCCGGAGCTGTGCGCGTACCTCACCGGACGCTGGTCCGGCCCCAACCCGCCGGGCCTCGCCGCGTTCCTCGCCGACACCCAGGTCCGGGTGAAGGGCTACGCCGACGACCGTACGGCGGCCGCCGTGTGGGAGGCGTAACCGCGAGGGGTGTGGATACATGGACTCATGGCCAAGCAGAACGTCGCCGAACAGTTCGTGGACATCCTCGTGCGCGCCGGTGTGCGACGCCTCTACGGCGTCGTCGGCGACAGCCTCAATCCGGTCGTCGACGCCGTGCGCCGCAACCGCGCCATCGACTGGGTGCACGTCCGGCACGAGGAGACCGCCGCCTTCGCCGCGGGCGCCGAGGCCCAGATCACCGGGAAGCTCACCGCCTGCGCCGGCTCCTGCGGCCCGGGCAACCTGCACCTCATCAACGGCCTCTACGACGCCCACCGCTCCATGGCGCCCGTCCTCGCCCTCGCCTCGCACATCCCGTCCAGCGAGATCGGCCTGGGCTACTTCCAGGAGACCCACCCCGACCAACTGTTCCGCGAGTGCAGCCACTACAGCGAGCTGATCTCCAGCCCGAAGCAGATGCCGAGGCTGCTGCAGACCGCCATCCAGCACGCGGTCGGCCGCTCGGGCGTCAGCGTGGTCTCCCTCCCCGGCGACATCGCCGACGACCCCGCCCCGGACAAGCCGCTGGAGACCGCCCTCGTCACCACCCGGCCCACGGTCCGTCCCGGCGACGCCGAACTCGACGCGTTCGTCCGCATGATCGACAAGGCCGAGAAGATCACCCTCTTCTGCGGCAGCGGCACGGCCGGCGCGCACGCCGAGGTCATGGAGTTCGCGGGGAAGATCAAGTCCCCGGTGGGACACGCGCTGCGGGGCAAGGAGCACATCCAGTACGACAACCCGTTCGACGTCGGCATGAGCGGGCTGCTCGGCTACGGCGCCGCCTACGAGGCCACCCACGAGTGCGACCTGCTGATCCTGCTCGGCACCGACTTCCCGTACAACGCCTTCCTGCCGGACAACGTCAAGATCGCCCAGGTCGACGTCCGCCCCGAGAACCTGGGCCGGCGTTCGAAACTCGACCTCGCGGTGTGGGGCGATGTGAAGGAGACCCTGCGGTGTCTGATCCCGCGGGTGAAGGAGAAGCAGAACCGGCGCTTCCTCGACAAGATGCTCAAGAAGCACGCCGACGCCCTGGAAGGCGTGGTCAAGGCCTACACCCGCAAGGTCGAGAAGCACGTCCCGATCCATCCCGAGTACGTGGCCGCCGTCCTCGACGAACTCGCCGACGACGACGCCGTGTTCACGGTCGACACCGGCATGTGCAACGTCTGGGCCGCCCGCTACATCTCACCCAACGGCCGCCGCCGCGTCATCGGTTCCTTCTCGCACGGCTCCATGGCCAACGCGTTGCCGATGGCGATCGGCGCCCAGTTCACCGACCGCAGACGCCAGGTCGTGTCGATGTCCGGCGACGGCGGATTCTCCATGCTGATGGGCGACTTCCTGACCCTGGTGCAGTACGACCTCCCCGTGAAGGTCGTCCTCTTCAACAACTCCTCGCTGTCCATGGTCGAGTTGGAGATGCTCGTCGCGGGACTCCCGTCGTACGGCACCACGAACAAGAACCCCGACTTCGCCGCCGTAGCCCGCGCCTGCGGTGCCCATGGCGTCCGCGTCGAGAAGCCCAAGGAGCTCGCGGGGGCGTTGAAGGACGCCTTCAAGCACAAGGGCCCCGCCCTCGTCGACGTCGTCACCGACCCCAACGCCCTGTCCATCCCGCCGAAGATCAGCACCGAGATGGTCACCGGCTTCGCCCTCTCCGCCTCGAAGATCGTCCTCGACGGCGGCGTGGGCCGCATGCTCCAGATGGCCCGCTCCAACCTGCGGAACGTGCCCCGCCCCTAGTCCTCCGAGACCCACTTCCGGTTCGCGTAGTCGTACGAGTACTGCGGCAGCCTCTTGTCGCCTGTCGTGCGGAACGGGGTGCCGTGGTCGTCGATGCGGGCGGTGCCGGTGCGGCCCTGGGAGGACCAGTCCAGTTCGAGGTACCAGCTGCAGTCGCAGCCGACGGTCCGCGCGGTGACCAGCAGGATCTCCGGGTCCTCGGCGGAGACGCGGTACGGCATCCGGATCGCCGGGATCTCGTTCTCGCCGTCGTTGCCGGCCTCCGAGCGGGCGATCGGCCGGTCCGCGTCGAGGTCGACGGAGAACATGCGGGGCGTGAGCGCGCCGCCGCAGCCGTTGTCCATGGCGTACGAGTTGCCCCCGGCCGGGGCCGCACGCCCGACCACTCGGACCCGGAGCGCGTCGAGGACCACGGCCGTGGAACTGCGCCCCTGCACGGAGATCTGCACCATCGTCTCGCCGCCGTGCGTCGCGCCCTGCGCCGCCGCCCAGACCGCGGCGTCCTGCGCGACCGGCGGCGGTGGGACCTGCGTAGACGGCTTGTCGATGACGTAGTGGTGGCCGCAGCCCGCGTTCCAGACGTGGGAGTTGACCGTCCACGACAGCGGCACGGCAGCCCCGGGGGCGGCTCCGCCGGTGGGGCTGCCGCCGCCCTTGGCGGACGGGCCGGCGTGCGGGCGGCCGGTTCCGGAGGCGGACGGCGACGAGGTCCCCCGCTCCGGGGACGCGGACGGACTCGGCTTCTTCTTCGACGCGGTGGGGTCCGGTGACGCGGAGGCGGCCGAGCTGGTGACGGCCGGGTCGGTGGGGCGTACGGAGTCGGCGGCGGAGGAGCGGCGGTCCGAGAGGGCGGACAGGCTGCCGAGCGTGGCGATCAGCGCGACGGCCGCGGCGGAGGCGACGAGGGTCCGCCGACGCCGGTACCAGGGGTGGGGCGGCGGCTCGGGCACCCGCAGTTCGGTGACGGGGTCGGCCTCGTCCGCCTCGCCGGTCGGTTCAACGGTTGACTCGGCGGGCGGTTCAACGGTCGGCTCGGCGGGCGGTGCACCGTTCGCCTCGACGGTCGGCTCAACGGTCGCCTCGTCGTCGGTCTCGACCGGGTCCGGTGCCGGCGTCGGTCCAGGCGTCGGCGCGGGCTCCTGCGGGCGCGACCGCTGTCGTGCCGCCACCGCGAGCAGCCAGCGCCGGTGGAGTTCGTGCCGCTCCTCCGGCGTCGCCCCGCACAGCGCCGCGAACCGCTCCACGGGGGCGAAGTCCACCGGGACCGTCTCACCGGCGCAGTACCGGTGCAGCGTCGAGGTGTTCATGTGCAGACGGCGGGCCAACTGGCCGTAGCTGCGGTCCGTCCGTTCCTTCAGCCGCGTGAGCAACGCCGCGAACTCCGCCACCTCGTCTGCGCCGTGCTGCTCCGACACCGTTGTCCCGCCCCCGTTCCGCTGTCCCAGGCACTCACATACCTGCACGTCAGATGGCCTGGGATGGTTCCACCGGCACACATCGGCCGTCAGTTGTTGCGCCGGCCGCCTGTGACCGCTGATGCTCTTGGTGTCGCACCGAGCGGGCCGGACCGACCAACCACCCCCGGGCGACACGCTACTTACTCGCACGCATTCGCACACGCTTCTCGCACTCACTCGTACACGGGGGACACACCCATGCCCATGCGCAACCGAACCGGCGCGCTCCTCGCCGTCGCCGTCACCGGACTCGCCCTCGGCGCGACGCTCGCCTCACCCGCGGACGCCGCCGCCCCGAAGACGTCTCCGAAGTTCCTGTCGGCGTCCGAACTGCCGCCGCACCCCTCGTCCTCCTGGACGGCCGGCAAGGTCACCGACGGTGTCCCGGACGGCCTGCTGTCCTGCCTCCAGGACACGATGCCGGGCTACGACTCCCGGTACCGCGCCTTCCACACCGACCTCGACACCGGCGCCCTCCAGCTCACGATCGTCGTCGGCGACACCGCCAAGGCCAAGGCCCTCGCCACCCGGCTGAACAAGGACATCCGGACCTGCCCCACGCGCCTGGAGCAGGCCGACCCGGAGATCGAGGCCACGCACCGGAACTACGGGGCGCTGCCGGTCGAGGAGGGCGCCCGGGTGCACGGGCTGCACATCGAGGGCTCCTGGGGCGCGTCCGACATCCATCTGCTCTCCGTGGGCCGGGACGGCAAGACCGTCACGGTCGTGCAGTGGGGGCAGCTGGGCGACTTCGCCGACGCGCCCGTGAAGGCGTTCCGCAAGACGACGACCACCGCGGTGAACAAGCTCTACTGAGGCCATCCGAGGAAGCGGGGCCGCCCTCTCGCCACGGGGGTCGGGAGGGCGGCACCCCGCCGCAGGTCCGGTACCGGGCTGATGAATTCAAGCCAGTTTCGCCGAGGGGGGCACGGCGGCCGGCGTGGCGTGACTTCCCGCGCCGGCCGCCCCTTTCTCCGGCCGGGTACGGCCGCCCGTGCAGACGCGCATGGGCAGTTCGTCCGAGGCCCGCCGGTCAGGTGTCTCACGTGCGCGTAGGCCCGAGGCCGCGCCGGACCGCCGGATCGGCCGGTCGTCACGAACGCCGGAAGCACGGCCCCGGCTGCGCTCGCGGCCGCGGGGCGAGGTCGCGGAGCACGCCGTCGGAGGCGGCGCGTACGGCGTCGTAGCAGCGCTGTCCGGCCCGCGACCTTGGCCGGTCCTGGTGTCCGCCCCACTGCGAGGCCCGCTCCGGAGCCCACCGGAACGACCTCCTCGACCAGCGCTTTCCCCGCGCCCCGCCGCCCGCGAGGGCCCTCGCCCCGGCCCGCGGCACGCGCGGCACATGCCAACCGGGGGGGGGGACCAGCGGCACGCCCGCCCCGCAGCCGCCGCGGCCCGGCCGCGCCGCACGGTGTCTCGAAGGGCGCTCGAAGGGCGCTCGAGGAGCGGTGCGGCGGAGGTCGCGCGCCCGGCCCAGCACCCCGGAACCATGGCCGAACACCTGGTCGTTGACGATTCGACATGACTGCGGCGTGAACGACGGGGCATGGATCCCCGTGAACGTGTTCGAGCAGGAGGGGAACCGACATCGGCACGCGGGCGGGGGTCATGAAGAGGCAGGCACGAGGAGGCGGTCCCATGGCGATCGGGGCCTTCTCGGCGGAGACGGTGGAGGACAGGGCCACGAGCGCCGGCGACCCGGCGCAGGCCGTATCGCTACGGCGCAGACTCGGGCGGGCGGATCTGCGGGCGGTGCCCGAAGTACGCCGCGCGCTGCGCGAGTTGTTACGGCAGTGGGGGAGGCCCGGACGATCGGAGATAGCGGAACTGCTCACGAGCGAGCTCGTCACCAACGCGCTCGTCCACACCGACCACGACGCGGTCCTGACGGCCACCGTCGGACCCCGTGGACTGCGGGTGGAGGTACGGGACTTCGTGGCCCGCAGGCCCAGACTGCGCGTACCGAACGCCGACGACGGTACGCACGGCCGGGGCCTGGTCCTCGTACAGTCCCTCGCCGACGCGTGGGGCGTACGGGCGCACGGCGTGGGGAAGGCGGTGTGGTTCGAGCTCGACGCGGGCGCCGCGTGACGGACGAACGCGAGGGGGGTACGGCCACCGGGCCGTACCCCCCTCGCGTGGTCCCCTGAGGGACTCAACCGAACTGCTGCTCAAGGTCCTTGAGCTTGCGCTCCAGGGAGTCGAGCCGCGGCAGGGCCATGGTGTCGTCCTCCGCGGTGAGGTCGACGGTGATCGGCTCAGTATTTTGACGGACCGGCTGAAGGGACGGACGCGAGCGCACGGGCAGCTGTTCCGGCGTCGTCGATATGGCAGGCTCCGCGGTGGCTCGGTCGTCGCCCCGCTCCAGGGCCTCGACCTGACGGCCGCCACCGCGGCCGATGAACCCGCGGTGGCCCCGGCTGATCGCCTTGAGCTGGGCGCGCTCCAGACGGTCCGCCTCGCGGCGGCGCAGCCGGTTCTCCTCCTTCTGCCGCTTGTCCTCGCGGACCTCGTCCACCGCCTCGTCGAGGCTGCGCACGTTCTCCAGCAGCATGAGCGACCAGGCCTTGTACGTCTCACGGGGCGCCCGCAGCCAGCGGACCACGCGGATCTGCGGCAGCGGGCGGGGCACCAGGCCCTGCTCGCGCAGCGCCGCCCGGCGGGTCTGCTTCAGCGCGCGGTCGAACAGGACGGCCGCCGACAGGGACATGCCCGCGAAGAAGTGCGGGGCGCCCGCGTGGCCCAGACCCCTGGGCGCGTGCACCCAGTTGAACCAGGCCGCGGCGCCCGCGAACGTCCACACGAGTATCCGGGAGCCGAGCGCCGCGTCACCGTGGCTGGCCTCACGCACCGCGAGCACCGAGCAGAACATCGCCGCGCCGTCCAGGCCGAACGGGACCAGGTACTCCCAGCCGCCGGACAGGTTCAGGTTCTGCTGTCCGAAGCCGACCAGGCCGTGGAAGGAGAGGGCGGCGGCGACCGCCGCACAGCAGAACAGCAGGACATAGGAGGCGGTGCCGTATATGGCCTCCTTGCGCCGCCGGCGCTCCTCGCTGCGCTCCCAGGAGTCGTCCTTCGCGTGCTCCCCGCCGGACCGCTTGCTCCGCGCCAGCACCGCCATCGCCGCGACCATGCCCAGGAGCAGTACGGCGCCCGGAAGCAGCCAGTTCAGCGATATGTCGGTCAGTCTCATCTGGGGTCCCTTGCATTGGGATAGGGCGTAACGCCCGCCATAGTGGCCCAATCCCACCGGCCCTCAGGGGGTTTCGGGGCAAGAGGCCGCCAAGGAGGTGCAAGGGATTGCCCAGGGCGGCGTTCTGCTCGAACTGCCGCGTGAGGGGCGGGAGTTGAGTTCGAATAAGACTACCCGTACGGGTGGTTCCACGGAAAGTTCCTGCGGCAGGTGAGGAAATTGTGAATCGCCTGTAACCGAACGGGAGTCCTGTTCGCCGGTGATCTTACGGGACCGGCGGACGTGATCGTTCCCCGGGGGTCGTCAACTGGCTGCTTCCGCCAGCAGTTTGACGACGCGGTCGGCGTCGCAGGTGCGCGGGCAGGTGGCGCAGGTGTCCTGCGGTTCGAGCGTGTAGTACATGCAGCAGCTGACCCGGTCCCTGGTGGGCAGCGTCTCACCGGCCGGTCCGCTCAACTCGCGGAAGGCCGCGGTGCCGACGTACGGCTTGGTCGTGCCCGGCAGCAGCAGCTCCAGCTCGCGCTCGGCCCGCCGCTGCTCGTGCTCGCCGAGCAGTCCGGCGACGTACCAGAGCCCCTCGACCACCTCGTCGGTCACCATGCCCCACAGAGCCCGCCCGCGCCGCCGCATCCGTGGCCCGAACCCGGCGAGCAGCGGCTCCATGTGCTCGGCGACGGCGTCCCGCACCTCGGCGCGCAGCGCTTCCTCGTCCGGGACCACCCGGGCGCCCGGAAGCGCGGCGGCCGGATCGCCCGGCAGGCAGGCGAAGGCGCCGGTCCGCACGGCGAAGTCCATCGGGCCGCGGGTCCGGTCGTACGACACCTGCGCCACGGGGAAGTGCGGCACCCGGCGGTGCAGGAACCAGGGCAGCGTGATCAGCAGGCAGGCGGGCCAGGCGTAGCGGTGCAGTCCGAAGCTCGCTATGACGTCCGGGCGGCCGGGCCGGCCGTGATCGCGCCGCACCTGTGCGTCGTCCCACATCAGAAAGGTCTCGAGTCCGGCCCCGCCCGCCGCGAGCGCGTCGGCGCCGACCCATCCGTCGCCCCGGGGTGCCGCCTCCGTGGGTCCCAGCTCTCGTACCGTCATGCCCGGAAAGGCCTCGGTCAGACGGTGGTAGGCGTCCGTGAGGGCCGAGGCGGGAGCGGTCATGCGGGGCCACCAATCCAAGACAGTTGTGCGACTGTGTGGCACAGATGTTCTGAAGGTAAGCCTAACCTTACCCAAGATCGTCACGCTTTGAACCGTCGGCTTCTGCGCCTAAGGTGCTTGACGGGCGAGTAACAACCCGCCGTAATGACCCCAAGTACCGACACGTCCGGAGGAGGCTCCTTGTGAATCAGGGCACACAGGGCTCCACCGGGACGGACAGTGCCGGGATCACCGGGCCGGTGCGGGTGCCGCCACAGGTGCGGGCGGCCGATGTGGACGCCGCCCGAGCCAGGCAGGCGCGCGCCCAGGGCGGGCTCCCGGAACCGCCGGTCGAGCGCTCCCGCGCCGCCGACGCCGTACCGAAGGCCCGGGGTGGACGCCCGCCGGCCGAGCAGCCGATGCCGACGCCGCGGGTGCTGGCCGCCGAGCAGCCCTTGCCGACGCCGCCCGCCGGGCACCGCGCCCGGCCCGTCGTCCAGCGGGCCTCCGTGCGCGGGCAGATCCTCGACGCGCTGCGCACCGCGCTGGTGGCCGGTGAACTCACCCCCGGCGAGGTCTATTCGGCGCCTGTCCTCGGTGAGCGCTTCGGGGTCTCCGCGACGCCGGTCCGTGAGGCGATGCAGCAGCTCGCGCTGGAGGGCGCCGTCGAGGTCGTGCCCAACCGGGGCTTCCGGGTCGTGCAGCGCGGGGCGCGGGAGCTCGCCGAACTCGCCGAGATCCGCGCCCTGATCGAGGTGCCGGTGATGCTGCGGCTGGCCCGTACGGTGCCGGTCGAGCGCTGGGCGGAGCTGCGGCCGGTCGCCGAGGCCACGGTGCGGGCGGCGTCGACGGGATGCCGGGCGACGTACGCCGAGTCGGACCGTGCCTTCCACCGCGCGGTCCTCGCCCTCGCCGGCAACGAACAACTCGTCCAGATCGCCGACGACCTCCACCGCCGCGCCCAGTGGCCCCTGACCGGTGCGCCCACCTCCCGCGGCCGCGCGGAACTGGTCGCGGACGCGGCCGAACACACCGCGCTGCTGGACGCGTTGATCGCCGGGGACCTGGACGTGGTGCGCTCGCTGGTGGGGGAGCACTTCGGGGGAGCGTCCTGAGCTTGTGACGGCGGTCACGGAACTGTCGGCTCCCCGCAACGGTCCGCGACGCCGGGAACCCGGCCGTCCCGTCCCGCGTGGCATCCGCTGACGGCACGCCTGGTGCCGACAGCGGAGGTGATCCCATGGACCCGTCCTTCATGGCGCAGCAGCAGGCGCAACAGGCCAGTCAGCAAGCCCAGCAGGCCCATCAACAGGCCGTGAACTCCCACCGGCAGGCGCACCAGCAGCACGTCCGGCACGGCTACCACCGCCCGCCGACGCACACCCCGATGCCGCACCGCGGCGGCCGCGGTGGAGGCCTTGTCTCACTCCTCGTGGTGATCGTCGTGGTCGTGGTCTTCGCCCGCGACCCGGAACTCCGCGACACCGTCCTCAACGAGCTCCAGAAGTTGGCGGACCAGATCCGCAACAGCTAGCGCTCAGGCCGTGGCGGCAGGCGGCGGCGCCAACTGCCGTGACAGCCAGGTCGGTACGCCGCCCAGCAGCCGGAACAGCCGGCGCGCCTCCTCCCGTAGCCGTGACGCCTCCGGCTCCGCCTCCGCGTCCGCCAGCGAGGCCAGTGCCGGGGCGGTGCCGACCAGGTAGCCCAACTCCTCGCGGATGCGCAACGATTCGGCGAAGCCGTGCCGTGCCTCCGCCAACTCCCCGTCCCGCAGGGCCAGTCCGGCCAGGTGGCGCCAAGTGAAGGAGAGCAGGAGCGGATCGGCGTGGGCGACCGCGCCCGCGTGCGCCCGCCGGTACGCCGCCCGCGCGGCCTGCGGCGAGCGTGCCAGGTTCTCGGCGAGCAGTCCGCGCCGGAAGTCCAGCAGGGCCCGTCCCGGTGCCCCTGGAGCGATCAGCGCCGCCGCCCGTCCGAGCGCGGCCCGCGCCTCGTCGGCCCGGTCGCGGACCTGGTGCAGCGTGGCCGCGTACGCAAGTTGCCCTCTTTCACAAGCGGCGGCGCCCCGCTCGTCGTCGGTGTGGGCCAGCGCCTCGGCGGTGCGCAGCGCGTCCTCGGCCTCCTCCCAGCCCTGCTCTGTGTAGAGACACCGTTCGACCAGCAGCGCGGCCCGCTGCAACGCCGCGTCCGCGCCGACCGGTTGGAGCAGCGCTGCCGCGTCGGCCCAGCAGGCGCGTGAGCGCAGCCGCCATACCGCGGTCTGGAGTGGATCGTCAGGGGTCGTTCCGTTACCAGACATGGCGGTATACGCCACCTCGCCCTCCCCGGCACACCATTGAGCTGTTGAGTGGTGGCCGCATCTCAGCACGAATTCCGTGGCCCGGCCAAGAGGGTGGGTGAAGGATTTCACAAAGTCGTGGGATCCCCGGAGGCCCGAGGTTTCAGCTCATCCGCAGCGCCAGGAAGAAATCCAGCTTGTCCTCCAGCCGGGAAAGGTCACGACTCGTCAACTGCTCGATTCGCCCCACTCGGTAGCGCAGCGTGTTGACGTGCAGGTGGAGGCGGGTCGCGCAGCGGGTCCAGGAGCCGTCGCAGTCGAGGAACGCCTCCAGCGTCGGGATCAGCTCCGCGCGGTGCCGGCGGTCGTAGTCGCGCAGCGGGTCGAGGAGGCGGGCCGTGAACGCCCGGCGGACGTCGTCCGGCACGAAGGGCAGCAGCAGCACGTGCGAGGCCAGCTCCTGGTGGCCCGCCGCGCACACCCGGCCAGGACGGGCCGCAGCCACCCGGCGGGCGTGCCGCGCCTCCTCCAGGGCGCCCCGCAGCCCCTCCGCCGAGTGCACGGCCGCGCTGACGCCCAGCGTGACGCGCCCGTCGTCGTCGAGACCGGCGGCGAGGGGGTCCCGTACGGACTCCAGCAGCACGTCGGCGAGGACGCCGGTCTCGGAGCCGTCGTGCTCGGTCGACACCGCCGGCAGCGGGACGAGCGCGATGGCCTCCTCCCCGGTGTGGGCCACGGCGATCCGGTCGGACGGCTCGGGACCGGTGGACAGCGGGTCGACGAGGATCTCCTCCAGCAGCGACTGTGCCACCGCGCCGCCCTCGATGTCCCCGCCGTCCCACTCGACCCGGGCCACGACGACCTGCCAGTGCGGCGCCGCCCCGAGGCCGGGCAGCAGGACGGGCGCGGCGACTCTGAGGCGCGCGGCGATCTCGGCGGGCGCGGCGCCTGTCTGGACCAGCTCCAGGACCTCCTGGGCGAGCCGCCGCCGCACCGTGCGGGCGGCGTCCCTGCGGTCGCGCTCGACCGCGATCAGCTGGGTGACGCCCTGGAGCAGGTCGAGCCGCTCCTCGGGCCAGTCACCGGCGTCCGCCTCGACGGCCAGCAGCCAGTCCGACAGCACCGTCTCGCGCACGTCCCGCGAGGCCTGCGGGGAGCGGCCGCTGCTGCGCACCGGGAAAAGGGAGTACGTCGTCGAGCCGAGCGTCAGCCGGTGCGGTCCGCGCCGGCCCGTGCGTGCGGCCGCCAGATGCTCCGCCGCGAGCTTCGCGCAGACGTCGGCGGGGAGCCCGGGGCCGGAGGTCTTGGAGCCCGCGATCAGCCGTCCGGTCGGCGACAGCACCCAGGCCCGCAGGTCCAGGTCGGAGCCCAGCAGGTCCAGGACGACGTCCGGGCCGCCGCCCGCGGGGCCCGAGGTCATCATCCGGCGGTGCCGGTCCACCACGGCCGCCAGGTCCCCGGCGCGCTCGCCGCTGACCTGTCGTACGACATGCTCGGTGATCGTCGCGAACGCCACCGACTCGTGCACCGCGAACAGCGGCAGCCGGTTGCGCGCACAGGCCAGCACCAGGTCCTCCGGCACATCGCCGAGCTCCGCCTCGCCCGCCGCCAGCGCCGCCACACCGGCCTGCACGAGGATTCGTACGAAAGCGTCGGAGTCCGCGGCGTCCCTCCGCCACGCCAGCCCCGTGAGCACCAGCTCACCGCCCGACAGATAGCGGCTCGGGTCCCGCAGGTCCGTGGTCATCACACCGCGCACGGTGCGGTCCAGCTCGTCCTCGCCGCCGAGCAGCCGCAGGCCCAGCGCGTCGGTGTCCAGCAGTGCGCGCAGCCGCATTCTCGTCGCCGCCGATCTTTGTCTCGAAATCTACGATGAACAGTGAGGCCCCTGTGCGGGAGGCGCCTGTCCGGTGGGTCCGGTGTGCTCCGCTCACCGCCCCTCGGGCTGTGTCCCAGGTCACGCCCGGTGTGTCGCGCGTTTCCACAGGAAAACATGGAGGTTACTGAGGACCTCCGTTCATACGAATCTACAAGATGCCCGCCCCGACCAGCCAACTCCTTCAGAGTTTCCGTGACTGACCCCGTCGGAGCACGGCGCTGTGTACTGGCCCCACTCCGCGTGAACAACACATGAACGAGCCGGGCCCGCCGCACACGATCTGGCTCAATCCGTACCACCCACGAGACGAAGAAGAGAGCCGGTCATGGACTTCCTTCGCCCCGCCAGCTGGGAGGAGGCGCTCGCCGCCAAGGCTGAGCACCCCACCGCTGTGCCCATTGCGGGCGGCACCGATGTGATGGTCGAGATCAACTTCGACCACCGGCGGCCCGAGTACCTGCTCGACCTGAACCGCGTCACCGACCTCACGGAGTGGGAGGTCGGCCAGGACTCGGTGCGGCTCGGCGCCTCCGTCCCGTACACCCGGGTCATGGAGAACCTCCGTGCCGAGCTGCCGGGCCTCGCCCTGGCCTCGCACACGGTGGCCTCCCCGCAGATCCGCAACCGCGGCGGCGTCGGCGGCAACCTCGGCACCGCCTCCCCGGCCGGCGACGCCCACCCCGCGCTCCTCGCGGCCGGCGCCGAGGTCGAGGTGGAGTCGGTGCGCGGCTCGCGCCTGATCCCGATCGACGACTTCTACACCGGCGTGAAGCGCAACGCGCTCGCGCCCGACGAGCTGATCCGCGCGGTCCACATCAAGAAGGCCGACGGCCCGCAGCAGTACTCGAAGGTCGGCACCCGCAACGCCATGGTCATCGCGGTCTGCGCCTTCGGTCTGGCCCTGCACCCCGAGACCCGTACGGTCCGCACCGGCATCGGTTCGGCGGCGCCCACGCCCGTCCGGGCGAAGGCCGCGGAGGAGTTCCTGAACGCGGCGCTCGAAGAGGGCGGCTTCTGGGACAACGGAAAGATCATCACCCCGTCGGTCGCCAAGCAGTTCGCGGACCTGTGCGCCGCCGCCTGCAACCCGATCGACGACGTCCGGGGCACGGCGAGCTACCGCCGCCACGCGGTCGGCATCATGGCCCGCCGCACGCTGACCTGGACCTGGGAGTCGTACCGCGGCACCGCCGCCCGCACGGAGGGAGTCGCGTAATGCGCGTCAATTTCACGGTCAACGGCCGTCCGCAGGAGGCCGACGACGTCTGGGAGGGCGAGTCCCTTCTGTACGTGCTGCGTGAGCGGCTGGGCCTGCCCGGCTCCAAGAACGCCTGCGAGCAGGGCGAGTGCGGCTCCTGCACGGTCCGCCTGGACGGTGTGCCGGTGTGTTCGTGTCTGGTCGCGGCGGGCCAGGTGGAAGGCCGTGACGTGGTCACGGTTGAGGGCCTGGCGGACTTCGCCAAGCAGCGGGCCTGTGGGTCCACTTGTGGGACCCCGCTCGACGAGGCCAAGCAGTGGGCTGCCAAGGGCCAGGACTCGCAGACCGGCGAGGGCACCGAACTCTCCCCGATCCAGCAGGCGTTCATCGACGCCGGCGCCGTCCAGTGCGGCTTCTGCACCCCCGGTCTGCTGGTCGCGGCCGACGAGATGCTGGAGCGCAACCCGAACCCGACCGACGCGGACATCCGCGAGGCGCTGTCGGGCAACCTGTGCCGCTGCACCGGCTACGAGAAGATCATGGACGCGGTCCGCCTCGCGGCCGCCCGGCAGTCCGAGGGGGTCTGAGCATGCCCACCACCGGCGCTCCCACCAAAATCACCCAGGGTTCGCAGACCAAGGGCGGCATCGGCGAGTCCACGCTCCGCCCGGACGGCACCCTCAAGGTCACCGGCGAGTTCGCGTACTCGTCCGACATGTGGCACGAGGACATGCTCTGGGGCCAGATCCTGCGCTCCACGGTCGCGCACGCCGAGATCGTCTCCATCGACACCTCCGAGGCCCTCGCCATGGCGGGCGTCTACGCCGTCATGACGTACGACGACCTGCCCACGGACGTGAAGAACTACGGCCTGGAGATCCAGGACACCCCCGTCCTCGCGCACGGCAAGGTACGCCACCACGGTGAGCCCGTCGCGATCGTCGCCGCCGACCACCCGGAGACCGCGCGCCGCGCCGCCGCCAAGATCAAGGTCGAGTACCGCGAGCTGCCCGTCATCACCGACGAGGCCTCCGCGACCGCGCCGGACGCGATCCTCATCCACGAGGGCCGCGACGACCACCACATCGGTCACGTCCCGCACCCCAACATCGTGCACCGCCAGCCGATCATCCGTGGCAACGCCGAAGAGGCCGCTCGGCGCGCCGACTTCGTCGTCAAGGGCGAGTACACCTTCGGCATGCAGGACCAGGCCTTCCTCGGCCCCGAGTCGGGGCTCGCGGTGCCGGACGAGGACGGCGGCGTCCACCTCTACATCGCCACCCAGTGGCTGCACAGCGACCTCAAGCAGATCGCCCCGGTCCTCGGCCTGCCCGAGAGCAAGGTCCGCATGACGCTGTCCGGCGTCGGCGGTGCCTTCGGCGGCCGCGAGGACATCTCGATGCAGATCCACGCCTGTCTGCTGGCGCTGCGCACCGGCAAGCCGGTCAAGATCGTCTACAACCGCTTCGAGTCCTTCTTCGGCCACGTCCACCGCCACCCGGCGAAGCTCTACTACGAGCACGGCGCGACCAAGGACGGCAAGCTCACGCACGTGAAGTGCCGGATAGTCCTGGACGGCGGCGCGTACGCCTCCGCGTCCCCCGCGGTCGTCGGCAACGCCTCCTCCCTGTCGATCGGCCCGTACATGGTCGACGACGTCGACATCGAGGCCATCGCCCTCTACACCAACAACCCGCCCTGCGGCGCGATGCGCGGCTTCGGCGCGGTCCAGGCGTGCTTCGCCTACGAGGCCCAGATGGACAAGCTCGCCGACGAGGTGGGCATGGACCGGGTCGCGTTCCGTCAGCTCAACGCGATGGAGCAGGGCACGATCATGCCGACCGGCCAGCCCGTCGACTCGCCGGCCCCGGTCGCCGAACTCCTGCGCCGCGTCAAGGCGATGCCGCTCCCTCCGGAGCGCCAGTGGGAGTCCAGCGAGGGCGCGGACGTACGACAGCTGCCCGGCGGTCTGTCCAACACCACGCACGGCGAGGGTGTCGTCCGCGGCGTCGGCTACGCGGTCGGCATCAAGAACGTCGGCTTCTCCGAGGGCTTCGACGACTACTCCACCGCCAAGGTCCGCATGGAGGTCGTCGGCGGTGAGCCGGTGGCCACCGTGCACACCGCGATGGCGGAGGTCGGCCAGGGCGGTGTCACCGTCCACGCGCAGATCGCCCGCACCGAGCTCGGCGTCACGCAGGTGACCATCCACCCGGCGGACACACAGGTGGGCTCGGCGGGTTCAACCTCGGCCTCCCGGCAGACGTACGTCACCGGCGGCGCGGTCAAGAACTCCTGCGAGCTGGTGCGCGAGAAGGTCCTGGAGATCGGCCGCCGCAAGTTCGGCTCGTACCACCCCGCTTGGGCGACGGCGGAGCTGCTCCTGGAGGGCGGCAAGGTCGTCACCGACGGCGGCGAGGTCCTCGCGGACCTGGCCGAGGTGCTGGAGGGCGAGACCGTCGAGGTGGAGGCCGAGTGGCGGCACCGCCCGACCGAGGCCTTCGACCTCCGTACCGGCCAGGGCTTCGGCCACGTCCAGTACTCCTTCGCCGCGCACCGCGCGGTCGTCGAGGTGGACACCGAGCTCGGCCTGGTCAAGGTCATCGAGCTGGCCTGCGCCCAGGACGTCGGCAAGGCGCTCAACCCGCTGTCGGTCGTCGGTCAGATCCAGGGCGGCACCACCCAGGGCCTCGGTGTCGCGGTGATGGAGGAGATCATCGTCGACCCCAAGACGGCCAAGGTCAGGAACCCCTCCTTCACGGACTACCTGATCCCCACCATCCTCGACACGCCGACCATCCCCGTCGACGTGCTCGAACTCGCCGACGACCACGCCCCGTACGGGCTCCGTGGCATCGGCGAGGCCCCCACCCTGTCGTCGACCCCGGCCGTCCTCGCGGCGATCCGGAACGCGACGGGGCTGGAACTCAACAGGACGCCGGTCAGGCCCGAACACCTCACGGGCACGGCGTAACCGTTCAGTTGAAGCTCTCCGGGCGGCGCAGGGAACGTCACAACCTCCGCCGCGCCGCCCGGAGCACCAAGTCCCGCACCGCTCGCGGCACTTGAGCAAGTACCTGTACCACCTCTGTTCGTTCGTCTCGGGCCGTCCCCCGGGTCGTGCGGCCGAAGCACCTTCCCAAATCCCGCAGCCGCACAGGCGGTTGACGGGGGCCCCTGTGAACCTTGGGAGTAGGCCCACATGACCCAGCAGTCACTGGAGCCGGAGACCGTTGCCGAAGACGCGGGAGAAGGCACCCGCGTCCCGGCCGGACGGTCCTGGCTCGACCGGTACTTTCACATATCCAGGCGAGGATCGACGGTCGCGCGTGAGGTGCGCGGCGGCGTCACCACCTTCATGGCGATGGCGTACATCCTCCTGCTCAACCCCCTGATCCTGTCCGGCAAGGACGCGGCGGGGGACACCCTCGGCCAGAAGGCCCTCATCACCGCGACCGCGTTCGCGGCGGCCTTCACCACACTGCTGATGGGCTTCTTCGGCAAGGTGCCGCTCGCCCTCGCCGCCGGCCTCTCCGTCTCCGGCGTCCTGTCCTCGCAGGTCGCCCCGCAGATGACCTGGCCGCAGGCCATGGGCATGTGCGTGATGTACGGCGTCGTCATCATGCTGCTGGTCGTCACCGGCCTGCGCGAGATGATCATGAACGCCATCCCGCTGGCCCTCAAGCACGCGATCACCATGGGCATCGGCCTGTTCGTCGCCCTGATCGGCTTCTACAAGGCCGGCTTCGTCCACCAGGGCAAGGCGACCCCGGTGACGCTGGGCCCGACGGGCGAACTGGCCGGCTGGCCCGTCCTGCTCTTCGCGGCGACCCTGCTCGCGATCTTCATGCTCCAGGCCCGCGGCGTCCCCGGCGCCATCCTGATCGGCATCGTCGGCGGCACGGTCCTGGCCGTGATCCTCAACGCCCTCGACGTCATCGACCCCAAGCAGTGGGCGAGCGGCGCCCCCGAACTCCACGGCAGCGCGGTCTCGATGCCGGACTTCTCGATCTTCGGCGACGTCGAGTTCGGCGGCTGGGGCGAGGCCGGCGCGATGACGGTCGGCATGATCGTCTTCACCCTGGTCCTCGCGGGCTTCTTCGACGCGATGGCGACGATCATCGGCGTCGGCACGGAGGCCAAGCTGGCCGACGAGCAGGGCCGGATGCCGGGCCTGTCGAAGGCACTGTTCATCGACGGCGCGGGCGGCGCGATCGGCGGCGTGGCGGGAGCCTCGGGCCAGACGGTGTTCGTGGAGTCGGCGACGGGAGTGGGCGAGGGCGCCCGAACGGGCCTGTCCTCCGTCGTCACCGGCCTGTTCTTCGCGGCGTGCCTGTTCTTCACCCCGCTGACGGCGATCGTGCCCGGCGAGGTGGCGGCGGCCGCCCTGGTGGTCATCGGCGCGATGATGATGATGAACGCCCGGCACGTGGACTGGGCGGACCGCGCGACGGCGATCCCGGTCTTCCTGACCGTCGTGATCATGCCGTTCACGTACTCGATCACGGCGGGCGTCGCGGCCGGCGTCATCTCGTACGTCGCCATCAAGGTCGCCCAGGGCAAGGCGCGGGAGATCGGGGCGTTCATGTGGGCCCTGACAGTGATCTTCTTCGTCTATTTCGCCCTCAATCCCATTGAGAGCTGGATGGGCGTGCACTAGCCGCCCTGTACACGACTTCCGTGAGGAGACCGAGAGATGCTGGACATCGCCGAAGAGCTGCACCGGTGGGTCGAGCAGGGACGCGACTTCGCCGTGGCCACCGTGGTGGCGGTCGGCGGCAGCGCCCCTCGTCAGCCCGGCGCGGCCCTCGCGGTCGACGCCGACGGCACGGCGATCGGCTCGGTCTCCGGCGGTTGCGTGGAGGGCGCGGTGTACGAGCTGTGCCAACAGGCGCTGGAGGACGGCGAGACGGTCCTGGAACGCTTCGGCTACAGCGACGACGACGCCTTCGCGGTCGGCCTGACCTGCGGCGGCATCATCGACATCCTGGTGACGCCGGTACGGGCGGGAGACCCGGTCTGTGAGGTGCTCGCCGCAGGCCTGGCCGCCGCGTCGAGGGGCGAGGCGGCGGCGCTGGCTCGTGTGGTCTCGGGCCCGGCGGAGCTGCTGGGGCGGGCGCTGCTCGTCCGTACGGAGGGCGGGTACGACGGCGGCTTCGGCGCCCACCCCGAACTGGACCGCACGGTGGCGGCGGAGGCGGGCGCGTTCCTGGACGCCGGCCGCACCGGCACCCTGGAGATCGGAGAGCAGGGCTCACGCTGCGGAGCACCGCTCACGGTCCTGGTGGAGTCGTCGGTCCCGGCCCCCCGGATGATCGTCTTCGGCGCGATCGACTTCGCGTCGGCGCTGGTACGGGTCGGCAAGTTCCTCGGCTACCACGTCACGGTGTGCGACGCGCGCCCCGTGTTCGCGACGAGGACCCGCTTCCCGGAGGCGGACGAGATCGTGGTGGAGTGGCCGCACAAGTACCTGGAGCGGACGCCGGTGGACGCCCGCACGGTCCTGTGCGTCCTGACCCACGACGCGAAGTTCGACATACCCCTGCTCCAGCTGGCGCTGCGCCTGCCGGTGGCGTACGTCGGCGCGATGGGCTCCCGCCGAACCCACCTGGACCGCAACGAACGCCTGCGCGAAGTAGGCGTGACGGAACTGGAGCTGGCCCGACTGCGCTCCCCGATCGGCCTGGACCTCGGGGCACGGACACCGGAGGAGACGGCGTTGTCGATCGGCGCGGAGATCGTGGCGAACCGGCGGGGCGGCAGCGGGGTGTCACTGACCGGCGCGCACACGCCGATCCACCATGACGTGACGTCGTCGCTGCCGACCGGGCGGATCGGGTCGGTGGCCTGAGGGCCGCTCCCGAGACCCGCCGACCCAGGAAGCCGGGCGTCGCCTGGTGCCGGACAGACTCGCAGGCTTTGGTAGCCCCCCATCAGCCCATCCGCAGCAGCCGATTCACCGCCCGCCCGAACACATACCGAGCCACCCTCCGCGTCACCGGATCCACCACCCCCGGCAGAAACCGGAACCCCAGCTCCTCCCGCCACACCACCCGGCTGCGCCCGCCCGGCCCCGGCCCCACCTCGATCTCCGCCCACCCGGTGACGACCCGCCCCCGCTTCTCCAACCGGCAGCAGCCGAACGCCCCTTCCACCGGCGGGCGCCACACCGTGACCTCCATGCGGTCGTCGAAGGCCAGCGGGCCAAGCCCCGTGCGGGCCACGAACACCGTGCCCTCGCCCGTCGGCGGGTCCGTGAGGACCGTGACCCGGGTCAGGGGGACGACCTCGCCATGGCGGGGCCACTCGGTGAGACGGCGCCAGGTCTCGTCGAGAGGGAGCGGGGCCGTGCGTTCGAGCTGGAAGTTGACCACGGCAGGATCTTAAGGAATCCGGCCAGCTCAGCGGCGTATTCGTATACGGCTCACAGACTTCGTCCAGCGCGGGGTCGACAGACGGGCGTACACCGGGCGGACACCGGCCCGGCGCGGCGGTGCCCGCTCTACGATTACTCCCAGGGTTGGGCAATCCGCCCGATAACAGGGGGAGTTGATCGTCATGCCGCTGAAGGCCTACGGCGTACTGATCACCAGGGCTGTCGACACCCGGCGCGAGGGCGCCGTCGACACCCCGCACTACCAGATCCATCTGACCGACGACCAGGGCGTGCACTACCGCGCCGCCGTCAACGTGTTGTCCCAGGAGCGTCCCTCCGAGCTGCTCTACCTCGTCGACGAGGACTTCCGGCACCCGGTCACCGCCCGGCTCGCGGGGCTGGCCAGCGGGTGGAACACGCTGCCGTCCGGGCCCGGCGGGCCCAACCTCGACTTCGTGCGGGGGAACCTGTTCGACCCGGCGAAGATGCGCACCCTGCCCCCGGACCTCCCCGGCGACGGCAACGACCTCGCCGACATCCTCGACCACTACGTACGACGGGCCGTCGCCGACCCCGACGCCCGGGTGTATCTGTTCGGTGAGCGCTTCGGGCCCGAACCTGGCGTCAAGGACAAGGTGTTCGGCTTCCTGCCGGGCAACGGCATCCACGACATCCACATGAACCAGGGCAACAGCCGGCGTTTCCGCGGTGACGACGGGGTGTGGCAGGACGGGGGAGTGCTGATCCACTTCCCCGGGCTGGACCGGTGGGTCGGCATCTTCCTCGCCTTCCAGAGCCAGTCCTGGCACACCGACGACGTCACCGGGCACGCCCTCGACGACGTCGACGGCAACCGGCCGGAGCCGGGCACCCTGCCCGTGCGGATCGTCGCCGCGCTCGTCAACCCGCCCGGTCCGTCCCCCGAGGCCGAGACGGTCACGCTCCTCAACGCCTCACCCGACCCCGTCGACCTCACAGGGTGGCGCCTCGGCGACCGCCTGGGGCAGAAGTCCCCGGTGCCCGCCGGAACGCTGGCCGCCGGCGCCTGCCTCCTCGTACCGCTCGCCGAGGGCGGTGCCCAACTCGGCAACCACGGCGGCGAGATCACCCTCTTCGACGCCAAGGGCCTGAAGGTCCACGGAGTCTCGTACACCAAGGAACAGGCCACCCGGGAAGGCTGGTCCGTCGTCTTCTGAGCCCTCCCGCCCGCACCCGCGCCGGCCAGGGCATGCGTCAGCGGTACACCTTCCCCGGCTCCGCCTTCCCCGGCGCCAGCAACTGCGGCACCGTCACGAACACATACCCCCGTGCCTTGAGCGCGTCGATGATGCCGGGCACCGCCGGGACCGTCCCGTCGTAGAGGTCGTGCAGCAGGATGATCCCGTCCCGGGACGCCTGCGCGAGGACCCGCTTCTGGATGAGGGCCGAGTCGGTCGTCATGTAGTCCTTGGCGGTGACCGTCCACAGCACCTCCGAGAGGCCCAACTCCGCGCAGATGTCGTGGACATCGGTGTCCGTGCGGCCCTGCGGCGGCCGCATGAGCGTGGGTCTCTTACCGGTGAGGCGCTCTATCGCGTCGTTCGGGCGGTTGAGCTCCTCGCGTATCTCGTCCGGCTTCAGCGAGGTCAGGATCTTGTGGTCCCAGGTGTGGCTGGCCACCTCGTGGCCCTCGTCCGCCATGCGTTTGACGAGCTCCGGGTACTTCTCGATGTGCCGCTTGCCGAGGAGGAAGAAGGTCGCCGGGACCTGCTTCTCCTTGAGGATGTCGAGGAGCCGCGCGGAGTGCTCGCTCGGGCCGGCGTCGAAGGTGAGCGCGATGCACTTGGCGTGACGGCAGTCGACGGTCCCGAACCGGGCCTGCGCGGTGGCCGGCGCCGCATGGGCCCGGGCGGCGCTGGGCGCGGTCGTGTCGACCTTCGCGCAGCCGGTCAGCGACAGCGTGAGACACGCTGCCGCCGCCGACATCAGCGCCGCTCGGAACCCGGCCCCCGTTTTGTGCATCTGGTTGGTCAGAGATGGCATGTCGGGACTATACACAGCGATTATACTCGCGGTTTATAGTCTATTTGATCATGCCTGTGAACCGGCTACTGCGCGTAGAACGTGGCATCCCCCCGGTCCGTCGCCGTGGCCGGCGTCTGCACGTAGAGCAGGTAGTCGTAGTGCCGGATGTACCGGCCCGCGTAGTTGTAGGACTCGTACGAGATCCCGGCCGAGTCGGCCAGCCCGGACCGCTGGTAGAAGCTCGCGTCGGAGGCGAAGGCCGACGTGCCGTCGTTCTTCTCCACCCACACCTCGAAGTTCTTGTGCCGCAGGTAGTAGCCGGGGAAGTTGGCCGACTCCAGCGAGACCGTGCCGGTGCCCGCGAGACCGGTGACCACCCGGAACTGTGAGTCGGCGAGCGGCGAGACGTTCGCCTCGATCTTCGCCCGGTACTCCCAGTGGCGGATGAACCGGTCCGCGAAGTTGTACGAGGAGAAGCGCTTCGGCGTGACGCCGTCGGCGACCGGGATGCCGAAGTCCGGGGTGCCGTCCGCCTTCCAGTAGACCTTCTGTACCCGGGTGCGGCGGTTGGGGTCGTTCAGCGGGTCGCCGCTGATGTCCTTGTAGCTGCGGTCGTGGTAGACGAGGATGTCCGACTTGCCGTCCTCGGACGTGGTGAAGGAGTTGTGGCCCGGGCCGTACTGCGAGGTCGAGGCGTTGCTCTGGAACACCGGCGTCGAACTCTTCGTCCAGGACGCCGGGTTGGTCAGGTCGGCCGTCGCCGACGCGGTCAGCATCCCCAGGCAGTAGTTGGCGTCGGTCGCCGAGGCCGAGTACGTCATGAAGACCTTGCCGCCGTGCTGGATCACCGCCGGCCCTTCGTTGACCTTGTAGCCGACCGTCTCCCAGGACAGTGTCGGCTGCGACAGTTCGGCCGGAGTCCCGCTGATGGTCCAGGGGTTGGCCATCTTGGCGATGAACAGGCTGGTGTTGTTGTTCTCCGACGGGTTGCGCTGCGCCCACGCCAGATACCGCACGCCGTTCACGACGAACGTGGTCGCGTCCAGCGAGAAGCTCTCCCACGTCGTGGTGATCTGGCCCTTCTCGGTCCAGGTCGCCGTCAGCGGGTTGGCGCCAGTGCCTTCCAGGACGTACATGCGGATCGCCCACACATCACTGGTGGACCCGGCGGCGAAGTACACGTACCACTTGCCGTCGATGAAGTGGATCTCCGGCGCCCAGATGTGCGCGCCCATCACACCGCTGCTGTGCTTGGTCCAGATGGTCACCTCGGAGGCCGTGGACAGGCCTTGGATCGTGGTGGCCCGGCGCAGCACGATGCGGTCGTACTCGGGGACGGTTGCGGTGAAGTAGTAGTAGCCGTCGGTGTGTTTGAAGATGTGCGGGTCGGCGCGCTTCTCCGCGATCGGGTTGGTGTAGGTCACGGCGGGAGAGTCGGGGACGGCGGCCTGAGCGGGGGCGGTGCCCAGGGCCGCGGTGAGCGCCACCAGCAGAGCCAGCAGCAGGCGAACGGCGATGCGTCTCAAGGGAGTTCTCCGGATACGGGAGCGGGGGGGAGAGTCAGGTCGTCGGAACGAGGCGCCACTGCTGGCAGTTGTTGTTCAGCCAGGTCCACTGGCGTACGTCGGAGCCGTTCGCGGTGCCGCAGTCGGCGACGTCGGCGACCTTGCCGGTGGACTCGTTGACGATCCGGACGTAGTCACCGGTGGCGGTGAACACCAGCCGGAAACGCTGGCACTTGTTGTTGAGCCACGACCACTGGCGGATGTCGGCGCCGTCCGAGGCGGAGCAGTCCGCGACGTCGGCCACCTTGCCGGTCGCCACGTTGACCAGCCGGTTGGTGTCGTCGCCGAGGTCCTCGATCCGCCACTTCTGGTTGGTCCCGCCGTTGCAGGTCCACTGGAAGATGTTGTTGCCGTCGGCGGTGCTGCCGCCGTTCACGTCCAGGCACTTGCCGCTGTTGCGGTTGACGAGCGTGTACGACGTCGGGGTCGCCGCCGTCTCGCCGGACGGGCCGGGCAGTGAGGTGCCGAGGGCGACGGGGGTGCTGAAGTTCGGGGTGCCGTCGGCGTTCCACGTGAACTTCTGGGCGCGGGTGGTCCGTCCGTTGCCGCAACCGCCGGAGGAGGACGAGTTGGCGTGGTAGACGATCCAGTTCTCGGTGCCGTCAGGGGAGGAGAAGAAGCCGTTGTGTCCTGGGCCGTAGACGCTGTTGGCGTCACTGCGCTGGAACACGGGCGACGAACTCTTCGTCCAGGACGACGCGTTGAGCGGGTTGGACCCGGTCAGTTCCAGCATGCCGAGCTTGTAGTCGGCCGTCTGGCAGGAGCTCGCCGAGAAGGTCAGGAAGGTGCGGCCGTTGTGATAGAGCGGCTCGGGGCCCTCGTTGACGGGGGAGCCTGAGGTCTCCCAACTCGCCGTGGGGCTGGAGATGATGGTGAAGGTGCTGCTCGCCAGCGTGTACGGGTTGCTCATCGGCGCGATGACCAGGCTCTGCGTACTGCCGTTGATGAAACCGCTGCCGACGAGGTACAGACTGCCGCCGTGCTCCAGCACGCTCGCGTCGATCAGCCAGCCGTTCGGGCTGAGGTTGGAGCCGGTGAGCGTGTTCTTGTAGCTGTACGGGCCCATCGGGTCGGTCCCGGCGCTCTCCAGGACGTGCGTGCGCTGCGAGTCGCAGCAGGCCACCCCGCTCTGTCCGGCGGAGTAGTAGACGTACCAGTGCCCGTTGAGGAAGTGCATCTCCGGCGCCCAGATGTTGGTGTTGCGGGTCGACGTCGTGTCCGACCACACCTGCACGTTGGGCGCGGTGGCGAGGCCCGCCAGCGTCGGCGACTTCCGGATGCCGAGGATGCCGGTGAACGTCGTGGTGATCAGGTAGTAGTTGCCGTCGTAGTACTCCAGCCAGGGGTCGGCGCCCTTGAAGGACTTGAGCGGATTGGTGTACGGGCGGCCCTCCGCGGCCTGCGCCGGCTGGGTCGCCGCCACGAGCGCGAGGAGCAGGCCGAGCACACAGGCGAGCAGCGCTCGGCGGTGTGTCCCGAGGTGAGTCCGAGGCATACGAGACCGTCCCTGTCCGTAATTTCGAACGTAGTTCGTGATTCCGGTCAGAAGATAGGGATGGGGCATGTTCCCGTCAACGGTTGGGGCGGCCGCGGTCTGGGTGTGCCGTACAAGTACGTACGATCTTGGAAGTCGAGGTGTCACCGGGAGGGGATGGCGTGAGCGTGCCGAGAAGCCGGGTCGTGTTCGGGGCCGCCGGTGCCCGGCCGTGCACCCTCGTGCTGTGCCGGGGCTGCTGCTGCGGCGACGCGCGCAAGCACCCCGGCGTCGACCATCAGTGGCAGCTGGACCGGTTGCGGGCCGCCGCCGCGGACTCCGGCGGCCGTCTCGCGGTCCGTACGACCGACTGCCTCGGCCCCTGCGACCAGGCCAACGTCCTGGTCGTGCAGCCCTCGGGGGAGGGCCGACGCCGGGGCGGCCGGGCGACCTGGATCGGCTGGTCCGGCGACGACGCCTGCACGGACGACGTACTGGACTGGGTCGCGGCGGGCGGCCCCGGCCTCGCCGAACCCCCGGCCACCCTCACCCTCCAGTTCATCAACCCACCCCGCCCGGAACTCCGCCGCGCCCGCCGCTGAACGCACGGCACCCCGGCGGAAATCCACGGGCGCCACCGCCCGGCCGAGAGGTACCGTCCGAGCGTGGACGACGAGGACGGATACTTCCCCGAACCCATCGCGGCGACCTACGACGAGTCGTCGTCGGACATGTTCGCGCCGGACGCCGTAGCACCGGTCGTCGACTTCCTGGCCGAACGAGCCGGTGGCGGCAGGGCACTTGAGCTCGGTGTCGGCACCGGACGCATCGCGCTGCCGCTGGCGGCCCGCGGTGTCCCGGTCCACGGCATCGACCTCTCCCGGGCCATGGTCGCCCGACTGCGCGCCAAGCCGGGCGGCGACGCGATCGGCGTCACGATCGGCGACTTCGCGACGACGAAGGTCGACGGCGACTTCTCCGTCGCCTACCTCGTCTTCAACACGATCATGAACCTCACGACGCAGGACGCCCAGGTGGCCTGCTTCCGCAACGCCGCCGGCCATCTGGCCCCCGGCGGCTGCTTCGTCGTCGAGGTCATGGTCCCCGAGCTGCGCAAGCTGCCGCCCGGGCAGCACGCCGTACCGTTCCATGTCGGGGCGGAGCGGCTGGGGTTCGACACCTACGACGTGGCGACCCAGGCGATGAGTTCGCACCATGTCAGGGTCGCGGACGGGCAGGCGACGTACTTCGAGATCCCCTTCCGGTACGTCTGGCCCGCCGAACTCGACCTGATGGCGCGGCTCGCCGGGCTGCGGCTGCGGGAGCGGTGGGAAGGGTGGGCTCGGGAGCCGTTCACCCACGACAGCGGCCGGCATGTCTCCGTCTGGGAGAAACCCGCACACTGACTGCGGCACACCCACCGGAGCGAAAGGAATTCCGTGCAACTCCACACCCGTGAATGGGGCACCGGCGACCGGACGGCCCTGCTCGTCCACGGCATCATGTCCGACTCCCGTACCTGGCGCCGCGTCGGACCGGCGCTCGCGGAGCGCGGTTACCGGGTGATCGCGGTCGATCTGCGCGGCCACGGCCGGTCGCCGCGCGGCGAGTACACCCCGCGGCACTTCGCGGACGACCTCGTCGACACCCTGCCCACCGGTGCCGATGTGGTCATCGGCCACTCCCTCGGCGGGCTCACCCTCTCCCTGGCGGTGGAGCGGCTGCGCCCCCTGCGGGCCGTCTACTCGGACCCTGCCTGGGCTTCGCCGGACCCCGAACAGCCCCTGGACCCCGAGGTGTTCGCGTCCGGCAAGAACGTCACCCGGGAGCACATAGCCCAGCTCAATCCGCGCTGGGACCCCGAGGACGTCGACGTCGAGGTGGCCACGCTGGCCGACTGGGACGCGGACACCTCGTACTTCCTCGACGGCCGCCCCCTCACCGGCTTCGTCCCCGACCGCCCCTTCGTGCCCTCCCTCGTCCAACTCGCCGACCCCAGCTTCCTGGTGGGCGCCGAGGACGTGACGCGGCTGCGGGCGAGCGGCTTCGAGGTGCGCACGGTCACCGGGGCGGGGCACACCATCCACCGTGACGACTTCGAGGGGTTCATGAAGTCCCTGGACGGCTGGATCTGACCGGCTCTCCCTACGCCGCCAACTCGCTGTTCCAGTCCAGCAGTCGTACGAGGTCGTCCTCGCCCGGGCGGGGCGCCCCGGTGGGGCGGTCGCCGCGCGAGAGGGCGCCGCTGACGGTGATGTTGTGTTCCACGCGCGGGCGGCGGAGCGCCTCGTAGCGGGTCAGCGCGGCGTCGAGATCCGGGGCGTCCCGCAGGGACTTGGCGAGGACGACCGCGTCCTCCAGCGCCATCGACGCCCCCTGCCCGGTCGCGGGGGACGCCGCGTGCGCCGCGTCGCCCACGAGCAGGGTGCGCGCGGAGCGCCACGGCGTGCCGACGGGTATCTCCGCGGCGTCGGTGGCGAGCACATCGTCGTGGGTGGCCGCGACGATGTCCGCAGCGGGGCCGCCGTCCTCGCGCAGCAGCCTGACCAGCGGCTCCCGCCAGCCGCCGGGCGCCTTCGGCGGTACGTCGGCCACGCGGGCGAACCAGTACGTCTCCCCGTCGGGCGACACCGCGTACCCGAACGCCGCCCGGCTGCCACGCACCATGGTGAGCTGCTCGGCGGCGCCCGGGGGGCGGGCGGCGCCGGTGTAGCCGTAGAACACGCGCTGCCCGGCGTACCGCGGGCGCACGCCCGGGACGATCGCCTCCCGGACGGTGGAGTGGAGGCCGTCGGCGCCGACGAGCAGGTCGGCCGTCGCAGCGCTGCCGTCCGAGAAGCGGGCGGTGACGCCGTCCGGGCCCTCCTCGACGGCGGTCAGCCGTACCCCGTGCCGGACGTCGATGCCCCGGCGCACCGCCTCCGCCTGGAGCGCGGCGTTGAGGTCGCCGCGGCGCACGCACCGGAACCGCAGGCGCGGATCGTCGGCCTCGCCCAGCGGCCCCCGCCCCATCTCCTCGCCCGCCGCGTCGAGCACCCGCATCTCCCGCAGCGGGAACCCGACCGCCCGGACGGCGGCACCGGCGTCGAGCTGGGTCAGCGCCCGCATGCCGTTGCTCGCCAGCGTCAGGAACGCGCCCAGGTCCTCGGCCGAGTCGGGATGCGCCTCGTGCACGACGACGTCGGCACCCGCCTTGTGCAGCGCCAACGCCGTTGCCGTACCGCCGATCCCGCCACCGATGACCATCGTCCGTATGCGCATGGGAGCGAACGTACCGGCCACAACTGCCTCGTTGCGAGCGGGTGTTCGGCCGGTCAGGACCTCGACAGGTCCAGCAGCACCTTCGAGGCGACCATCCGGTCCTGGGCGGTCGCGAACGCGGTGACGGACTCCGACAGGGGGAAGGTGTGCGTCACGACCGGGTCCACGGGCAGCCCCCCGGCGAGCAGGGTGAGCGCCTCGTCGAACTCGGTGTCGAAGCGGAAGGCGCCCCGCAGTTCGAGTTCCCGGGTGACCACGACGTTGCCCAACAGGCCGATCTCGCCCGGCGGAAGCAGGCCGAGGAGGACGACGGTGCCGCCGCGGTGGACGCGTTCCACGCAGGTGCGCAGCCCCGCCGGGGCGCCCGACGCCTCGATCGCGAGGTCGAAGTCGCCTGCCCAGGACGGGTCTTCGGGCCGGTCGGCCCGTACCGTCGCCGTGGCGCCGACGGCGGTCGCGAGGCGCAGCGGCTCGTCGAAGAGGTCGCTGACGACGACCTCGGCGGCGCCCCGCCGGCGCAGTGCGGCCACGACCAGGCAGCCGATCGGCCCCGCGCCGGTCACGAGGACCCGCCTGCCGCGCACCTCGCCCGCCCGGTTGACCGCGTGCAGCGCCACCGACAGCGGCTCGGCGAGCACGGCGCGCCGCAGATCGAGGCCGGGCGGCAGCGCCCGGATCTGCTCGGCGGGCACGGTGATGGTCTGTGCGAACCCGCCCTGGACGTGCGGGGTGTGGGCGGCGCTGCCGAGGTAGCGGGTGCGGGCGCAGATGTTGCGGCGCCCGCCGGTGCACTCGGGGCAGGTGCCGCAGGGCGTGGCGGGGTGGACGGCGACGGGTGTGCCGGGTGCGGGGCCGTCGGTGCCGGGGCCGAGGGCGGCGACGTGGCCGACCACCTCGTGGCCCAGCACCATGGGCTCGCGCAGGGCGAAGTCCCCGACCCGGCCCCGGTGGTAGTAGTGCAGGTCGCTGCCGCAGATCCCGCCGAGGGCGACGGCGACCGCGATCTCACCGGCGCCGGGACCGTCGTACGGCCGTTCCTCGATCCGCAGATCTCCGGCTCCGTGGACGACACAGGCGTGCATGGGGGCTCCTTGGGTTACAGGACGGAGAGCATGCCGCCGTCGACGTACACGAGTTGTCCGTTGACGAAGTCGGAGGCGGGGGAGGAGAGGAAGAGCAGGGCGCCGACGAGGTCCTCGACCTTGCCCCAGCGGCCGGCCGGGGTGCGCCCGCGGACCCAGGCGCTGAACTCCTCGTCGGCGACGAGGGCGGAGGTCAGCTCGGTGTCGAAGTAGCCGGGGCCGATGCCGTTGACCTGGATGCCGTGTGGGCCGAGGTCGGCGCACATGCCCTTGGTGAGCATCTTCAGACCGCCCTTGGTGGCGGAGTAGGGGGCGATGCCGGGGCGGACGGCCTCGCTCTGGAGCGAGCAGATGTTGACGATCTTGCCGCGGCCGCGCGGCACCATGCGGCGGGCGACCTCGCGGCCGACGAGGAAGGCGCTGGTGAGGTTGGTGTCCAGCAGGCCGTGCCAGTCCTCGTCGGTGAAGTCGAGCAGCGGGGCGCGGCGCTGGGCGCCGGTGTTGTTGACCAGGATGTCGATCGGTCCGGCGCGGTCCTCGATCCGGGCGACGGCGGCCGTGACCGCGGCGGAGTCGGTGACGTCGAAGGCCTCGGCCAGGACCCGGTCGCCGAAGGTCTCGGCCAGCTCCTTGCGGGCGGCCTCCAGGGCGACGGCGTCACGGCCGTTCAGGACGACCGTGCAGCCCGCTTCCAGCAACCCCGTGGCCAGCGCCCGGCCGATGCCACGGCTCGAACCGGTCACCAGGGCCACCTTGCCGGTGACGTCGAAGAGAGGATGACTCATCGCTGTTTTTCCATTCAGTGGAAAACTTATCCACTCAATGGTAATCTGCGGAGCATGAGTGCCACCAGTGAGGTGCCGAGCGATGTCGTGGGCCGGGCCATCCGGCTGCTCGTCCTGGTCGGCGAGCACCCGCACGGCATCACGCTCTCCGAGCTGGCCCGGGCCAGCGGCGTCGCCGTCAGCACCGCGCACCGACTGGTCAACTCCCTGTGCCGGGAAGGCCTGGTGGAGTTCGAGGCCGCCGGCAAGCGCTACAAACCGGGACTCCGACTGTTCCAGCTCGGCCAGCAGGCCGGCCAGGTCTACGGATTCGCCGGCACCGCCCTCCCCGTGATGCAGCGCGTGACGCGGCAGACCGAGGAGGCCACCCTGATGTCCGTCCTCGACGGCACCCGCCATCTCTACGTCCACTACGTCGACGGCCCGCTGCCGGTCGGCGTCCGCAGCGACCCCGGCCGGCACGGACCGCTGCACTGCACCTCCATGGGCAAGGTCCTCATGGCCTTCGCGCCCGACGACGTCCGCGAGGACCTCCTCGACCGCGTCGAGCTCACCCCGCACGGCCCCCGGAGCATCACCGACCGGGACGTCCTGCGCGAGGAGGTCGCCCGCGCCGCCGGACGCGGCTACGCCACGGCCGACGAGGAGCACCACGCGGGCCTGCGCGCCGTCGCCGTCCCGATCCTGCGCCCCGACGGCACCGTCTTCGCCGCCCTGTCCACCGCGGCACCCGCCTTCCGCCGCAGCATGGACGACATGGTCGCGATGGTGCCGGTGCTGCGGGCGGCGGCCGAGGAGCTGGGGGTACGGCTGCCGGCACGGTGATGTTCGGGGTGCGCCTGGGCAGTTGGGGGTGCACGGTGATGTCCGGCGTGCGCCTGGGTAAGGCATCGGTTGGTCCAACCCGCCCTACCGAAAGGCCCCTCCCTTGCGCCCTGTTGACTCGCTCGCCTTCGGCGGCGGCCACGCCGTCGTCGACCCCGGCACCGGCGCCCCCGTCCAGTTCGTCGACGAGGCGGACCCGGCCCGCCGGTTCCTGCTCGACGCCGACGTCACACCGTGGCACTCGGTCGAGCACCAGTGGGGTTCGGGGCACCTGATCACCGACCGGGGCGCGGCCCGCTGGCACGCCCCCGCCCGACTCCGCTGCGAGGACGGCCGGATCGAGGCCGTGCACGAACCCCTCCCCGGCGTCCGGGTCGAGATACGCCGCACAGCGCACGGTTCGCTGCTGCGCGAGCGCTACACGCTCGTCAACGACACGCCCGACCCTCTCACCGTCACCGGCCTCGGCATCCAGGTCCCCTTCGCCGACCGCTACACCACCGCCGAGGAGTCCCTGGACCAGGCCGTCAACGCGCACCTGTTCACCGGCGGTACGTGGGCATGGGCGCTGGCCCGGCCGATGTCCGGCACCGGCAGGTCACTGGGGCTGATCGTGCGCGAGGGCGCCGTCCGCGCGTACTCCGTCGAGTCGCGCAACGTCAAGTCGAACTCCCACGTCCGCGGCCATCTGGTCCTCCTGGTCACCGACCGGGCCCGCAACCCGGAGGCGTTCGGCGGCCAGCCCGAACTCCGCCTGGCGCCGGGGGAGTCGACCACGCTGGCCTGGGAGCTCGGCTGGTACACCTCGGACGAGGACTTCACCCGGGCGACCCGGCCACCCGCCGAACTCTCGGCCTACGCAGCCGAGTTGGGGGACTCCGTCACCGTCCGGGCCGCCTCTGTCACCGCCCCCGACCCGGACGTCAAGGTCGAGCAGACGGCGGAGGGCCGCTTCCGCGTCCAGGCCTCCCGGCACGGCAGCTACTCCCTCGACATCGGAGAGGGCGCCCGCACCGAGGTCCTCTTCCATCTGCCGCTGGAGGAGATGGTCCGCCGCCGCGTCGCCTACATCACCCGGCACCAACGGGCCCGGGAGCGCGCCGGGTTGCTCGCGCACGCCTTCGTGCCCGTCGACACCCGCACCGGCCTCACCCAGTCCACCAACGGCTGGTCCGACTGGACGGACGGCTCCGAGCGGATCGCGATGCCGCTGCTGCTCCAGGCCGCCGCCACCCGGGGCTGGGCGGACCCGGCGGAGATCGACCCGCTGCTGGACGGCTGGTCGGCGTTCGCCTGCCGGTACCTCCTCGACGACACCGACGCCCCGCGCCGCGGCTCGCAGGACCACGACAGCGGACCACGGCTGTACGACATGCCGTGGCTGGCCCGGTTCTTCCACGACCGGTACCAGGCCCACGGCCGGGCGGACGACCTCGAACGCGCCGCCCGCATCCTCGAACGCAGCTACGCCATGGGCGGCGCCCTGCATCTGTCCATCGGGCTGTCGCCGGCGGTGCTGGACGTCTGCGCCCGGCTGGAGGCGGCCGGGCAGGCGGACCGTGCCCAGGCCCTGCGGGGACAACTGATCGACAGCGCACGGGAGTTCGTGCGTCTCGGCAGGAAACTCCCCGCCCACGAGGTCAACTACGAGCAGTCCATCGTGGCCCCGCTCCTCGACCTCCTCTCCGACGCCCACGCCCTCACCGGCGACCCCGTCCTCCTCGACGCCGTCGCCGAACGGCTGCCCTGGCTGCTGGCCTTCGGCGGGCCGCAGCCGCACGCCCGGCTGCACGGGATCGCGATCCGGCACTGGGACGGCTTCTGGTTCGGCGCCGACCGGCTGTGGGGCGATGTCTTCCCGCACTACTGGAGCACCCTGACCGCGACCACGCTCCGGCGCCTCCCCGCCGCCCTGCGCACCCCCGGCACCGAGCGTCTCGCCGAGGCGATCCTGCGTGCCAACATGGCCAACTACCGCGAGGACGGCTCGGCCACCTGCGCCTTCGTCATGCCCTCGACCGTCGACGGCCGCGCCGCGCACCGCGCCGATCCGCTCGCCAACGACCAGGACTGGCACCTGTATCTGTGGCTGACCTCGGGGCTGGGGGCCGTCAGTCCGTCACGGGACTGATCAGCTCCGACCGCCGGCGGTCCCGAACACCTTCAGGATGCGCTCCGCCGCCAGCGTGGCCGTCAACTCCCCGTCCCTGACCTGCTGTTCGAGGTCGGGGGCGAGGGCCCGGACCGCCGGGTCGGCGTGCAGCCGGTCCAGGAGTTCGTCGCGGACCATGCTCCAGGTCCAGTCGATCTGCTGGTCGCGGCGCTTGGCGGTGAGGCGGCCCGTGGAGTCCAGCAGGGTGCGGTGCTGCTCGATCCGCTCCCAGACGGTGTCCAGGCCGGTCGACTCGCGGGCGCTGCAACTCAGCACGGGCGGGGTCCAGGCCGGGTCGGGGCCGTGCATCAGCCGTAGCGCACCCGCCAGTTCACGGGCGGCGGCCTTGGCGTCGCGCTCGTGCGGGCCGTCCGCCTTGTTGACGGCGATCACGTCGGCCAGTTCCAGGACGCCCTTCTTGATGCCCTGGAGCTGGTCGCCGGTGCGGGCCAGGGTCAGCAGCAGGAAGGTGTCGACCATGCCCGCGACCGTGGTCTCGGACTGGCCGACGCCGACCGTCTCCACCAGGATCACGTCGTAGCCCGCCGCCTCCATGACCACGATCGACTCACGGGTCGCCTTGGCCACACCGCCCAGCGTCCCGGCGGTGGGGGAGGGGCGCACGAAGGCCGCCGGGTCGACGGCCAGGCGCTCCATGCGGGTCTTGTCGCCGAGGATCGAACCGCCGGTCCGCGTGGAGGACGGGTCCACGGCCAGCACCGCGACCCGATGGCCGAGGCCGGTCAGCAGGGTGCCGAAGGCGTCGATGAAGGTGGACTTGCCGACGCCGGGCACCCCGCTGATCCCGATCCGCCGCGACCGGCCGCTGTGCGGGAGCAGCGCGGTGAGCAACTCCTGCGCCAGCACCCGGTGTTGCGGCCGGGTGGACTCGATGAGCGTGATGGCGCGCGCGATGATCGCCCGCTTCCCGTCGAGCACGCCCTTCACATAGGCGTCGACATCGATCACAGCACGCCCTTCACATACGCGTCGGCATCGATCACAGGTCGTGCCCGAGGTCCGACGACAGCCGCTCCACCAGGTCGTGCGCCGCGTCCGGGATCACCGTCCCGGGCGGGAACACGGCCGCCGCTCCCATCTCCAGGAGCGTGGGCACGTCCTGCGGCGGGATCACCCCACCGACGACGATCATGATGTCCTCGCGCCCCTCCTCGGCCAGCTGCTCCTTGAGCGCCGGTACGAGAGTGAGGTGACCGGCCGCCAGCGAGGACACCCCGACGATGTGCACGTCCGCCTCGACGGCCTGCCGGGCCACCTCGGCCGGGGTCTGGAACAGCGGGCCGACGTCGACGTCGAAGCCGAGGTCGGCGAAGGCGGTCGCGATGACCTTCTGGCCGCGGTCGTGGCCGTCCTGGCCCATCTTGGCGACCAGGATGCGCGGGCGTCGGCCCTCCGCCTCCTCGAAGGCGTCGACCAGGGCGCGGGTGCGGTCCACGGACGGGGACTCCCCTGCTTCGTTGCGGTACACGCCGGAGATCGTACGGATCTGGCTCGCGTGCCGGCCGTACACCTTCTCCAGGGCGTCGGAGATCTCGCCGACGGTCGCCTTGGCGCGGGCGGCGTTCACCGCCAGCTCCAGCAGGTTGCCCTCGCCGCCCGCCGCGCGGGTCAGCGCGTCGAGGGCGGCCCGGCATGCGACGTCATCCCGCTCGGCGCGCAGTCGGCGCAGCTTCTCGATCTGCTGGGCGCGCACGGAGGAGTTGTCGACCTTGAGGACCTCGATCGCCTCGTCGTTCGCCACCCGGTACTTGTTCACACCGATCACCGGCTGGCGGCCGGAGTCGATGCGGGCCTGCGTGCGGGCCGCGGCCTCCTCGATGCGCAGCTTCGGGATGCCGGCGTCGATGGCCTTGGCCATGCCGCCCGCCGCCTCGACCTCCTGGATGTGCTGCCAGGCCTTGCGCGCGAGGTCGTACGTCAGCTTCTCCACGTACGCGCTGCCGCCCCACGGGTCGATGACCCGGGTGGTGCCCGACTCCTGCTGGAGCAGCAGCTGGGTGTTGCGGGCGATGCGCGCGGAGAAGTCGGTGGGCAGCGCGAGCGCCTCGTCGAGGGCGTTGGTGTGCAGCGACTGGGTGTGGCCCTGCGTCGCCGCCATCGCCTCCACGCACGTACGCGTGACGTTGTTGAAGACGTCCTGCGCGGTCAGCGACCAGCCCGAGGTCTGCGAATGGGTGCGCAGGGAAAGGGACTTGGTGTTCTGCGGGTCGAACTGCTTGACCAGCTTCGCCCACAGCAGGCGCGCCGCGCGCAGCTTGGCGACCTCCATGAAGAAGTTCATGCCGATCGCCCAGAAGAACGACAGCCGGGGCGCGAACGCGTCGACGTCCAGGCCCGCTTCACGCCCCGCGCGGATGTACTCGACCCCGTCCGCGAGCGTGTACGCCAGCTCCAGGTCGGCCGTCGCACCTGCCTCCTGGATGTGATAGCCGGAGATCGAGATGGAGTTGTACCGCGGCATCCGCTGCGAGGTGAAGGCGAAGATGTCGGAGATGATCCGCATCGACGGCTTCGGCGGATAGATGTAGGTGTTGCGGACCATGAACTCCTTGAGGATGTCGTTCTGGATGGTCCCGGCCAACTTCTGGGGCGGTACGCCCTGTTCCTCCGCGGCGACGATGTAGAGCGCGAGCACCGGCAGCACGGCACCGTTCATCGTCATCGACACCGTCATCTTGTCCAGCGGGATGCCGTCGAAGAGCTGCCGCATGTCGTAGATGGAGTCGATGGCCACGCCCGCCATGCCGACGTCACCGGTCACGCGCGGGTGGTCGCTGTCGTAACCCCGGTGCGTGGGCAGGTCGAAGGCGACCGACAGGCCCTTCTGGCCGGCGGCGAGGTTGCGGCGGTAGAAGGCGTTGGACTCCTCGGCCGTGGAGAAACCCGCGTACTGGCGGATCGTCCAGGGCTGGTTGACGTACATCGTCGGGTACGGGCCGCGCAGATACGGCGCCACGCCCGGACGCGTGTGCAGGAAGTCCAGGCCCTCCAGGTCCTGCCCGGTGTAGAGCGGCTTGACCGGGATGCCCTCCGGGGTCTCCCAGAGCAGGTCGTCGCCGTCACCGGCGTTCTTGACGGCCGCCTGCCAGTCGTCGGCGGTGCCGGTGGCGGCCGGGGTTCCGAGATCGATCCCGGAGAAGTCGGGGACGGTCATCGGGAGACCCCCAAGCGGTCGAGAGCGTCGGTCAGTACGGAGACGGCGTCGCAGCCGGCGAAGACGTAGGAGTCCACGCCCGCGTACTCGGCCGGACGGCCGGCGAGGGAGACGTGCGTGGCACCCGCCGCGCGCAGTTCCCGGGCGGTGGCCTCGGCCTGTTCGGCGTAGAGCGCGTCGCTGGAGCACAGGCAGACCTCGGTGGCGCCGCTCTCCGCGAACGTGCCCTCGGTGACGGCCTCGATGCCGCCCGCCTGGAAGAGGTTCGCGGCGAACGTCAGCCGTGCGGTGTGCGCGGCGGCCGGGCCGAGCGCGGCCAGGTAGACGCGGGGGCGGCTGCCGGTGGCGGCCAGATGGGCGTCGGAGCGGGCGCGCAGTTCCTCGTACGCCTCGTCGCGGCGCACCCGCGGCAGTCCGCCGGACAGCGGCTCGGGGGCGGGCTCGCGGACGACCGGCTTCTCGGCCAGGTGCGGGAACTCGCTGACGCCGGTGACCGGTTCGCGCCGCTTGGCGAGCTTCTTGGAGCGCTCCGCCCAGGTCGTCGCCAGGTCGGTGCGCAGCCGGCCCGAGCGCAGCACGGCCGCCTGGCCGCCGTCCCGCTCGATCGTCCGGAAGAACTCCCAGGCCGCGTGGGCGAGTTCGTCGGTCAGCCGCTCCACGTACCAGGAGCCGCCCGCCGGGTCGATCACCCGGGCGAGGTGGGACTCCTCGATGAGGATCGTGGAGGTGTTGCGGGCGATACGACGGGCGAACGCGTCCGGCAGCCCCAGCTCCTGGTCGAAGGGGAGCACCGTCACGGCGTCGGCACCACCGGCACCGGCGGCCAGGGTGGCGATCGTGGCCCGCAGCATGTTCACCCACGGGTCGCGGCGCGTCATCATCACCGGCGAGGTCACCGCGTGCTGCACCTGGGCGCCCGCCTTCGGCACCCCGCACACCTCGGCCACCCGCGCCCACAGCCGGCGCGCGGCACGCAGCTTGGCGATGGTGAGGAACTGGTCGGCGGTCGCCGCGTACCGGAACTCCAGCTGGGCGCAGGCCTGTTCGGCGCTCAGCCCCGCCTCGGTCAGTGCCCGCAGATACGCGACGCCGGTCGCCAACGAGGCGCCCAGCTCCTGCGCGGCCGAGCCGCCGGCCTCGTGGTACGGCAGCGCGTCCACGGTCAGGGCGCGCACACCCGGGTAGCGCTCGGCGAGCTTCAGCACGGGTGCGAGGTCGTACGACCGCCCGGTGCGCGCCTCGAAGCCCAGCGGGTCGGCGCCCAGGTTGCCGCGCGCCGCGTCGGGGGCGACGCCGCGCTCCTCGTACAGCTTGAACAGTTCGAGTGCGGCGGCCTCGGTCTCGGCGCCCGCGTCGAGGACGACCGGCGCGAGGTCGAGGTAGACGCCGTCGAGCACCCGGCCGAGCTCGGACACCTGGATGCCGCTGCCCTCGCCGAGCGGCAGCCACACGGAGGTGACGCCGTTCTCCAGGTCGGTCAGGACGGCCTGGCCGTCCGCCGCCGCGTGCCGCTGGCGTACGTCCCAGCCGCCGGCCGTGTTGCCCTGCGCCCGTCCGCCGCGGACGAACGGGGCGAAGCCGGGCAGGCCGGGATCGGGGGCGGTGTCGCGGGCGGTGTACAGGGGGCGCGCGCCGAGTCCGTCCTCGAGCGCGGTGGCCAGAGCATCCTCCGCCGCCGCGCCCGAGACCTCCTTGCCCGACTTGCGCAGCACCCCGGCCACGAGGTGTTGCCATTGTTCGTGTGTCGCGTCAGGGAACTCGGCGGCCAGCGCGAGCCCGTCGTCAGGCAGGACCGTCATGCTCGGATGCTAGGGCAGATCACTGAAGTTCCAGCAGAGCGCAAGCCTGTGACCTTGTTCTCGCTCTGAATGTGACCTGGCACACTGCCCGCCGAGACCCCGTCAACGACGCAGCTTCACCTTGCTGACCGCGACCACGCCGAGGGCGGCGAGGGCGATCTGGATGAGCCACTCGACCCAGTCGACACCCTTGGTGTCGGCGACGTCCAGGCCGGAGGCTATGCCGGTTCCGATGAACGCGGCGACGATGCCGATGACGATCGTCCACAGAATGCCGATGCGCTGGCGGCCCGGGACGACGAGCCGGCCGAGGACACCGATCACGATGCCGATGACGATCGCGCTGATGACGCCTGAAATCTCCATGGGCGGTCTGCCACCCCTCACTCGTTGGTGACCATACGAGTGCCCGTTCGAACCGAGGTCAGGCCTCCCTGCGGAAGGCCCAGTTCATCCGCGGCTCCATCACACAGCGGAACACCCGCCGCACCGGCGCCGTGCACAACACCGTCACCACCGCGGCGGCGATCACGGAGACGGCGACCTTGCCGAGCGGCTGATGGAACCACTCGACGTGGGACCAGTGCCAGTGGTTGGCGGCCTGGATGACGAACCCGTGCAGCAGATAGCCGTAGAGCGTGCCCGCGCCCAGCGCGGTGAACCACGTCCGGCGACCCGGCACCCACGACAGGAAGCAGCCGACCAGGACCAGCGAACAGCCGAACAGGGCCAGCGTCATGAGCGGCCCGTACCAGTCGGGCACCGCGAAGTCCGCGGCGGCGTCCTTGTGGAAGAACCAGGCGTAGTCCATGCGCGGCACCGCCCAGTACGCGAACACGAGCGTCGCCACCATGACCGGCACCGCCGCGATCCGCACCCGCCACTGCCGCACCAGACTGAAGTGCTCGGGCCGCAGACACAGTCCGAGCACGAAGTACGGCAGGAACTGCAACGTGCGCTGGAGGTCGAGGTCCTTGCCGATGGACGGGGTGAGGGTGGCGAGGGCCGCGACGGTGAGCGCGATCGGCATCGGCCATCGCACCGCCCGCCAGATCGGCGTGGTCAGCCGCCAGATGAACAGCGCGGCCAGGAACCAGGTCAGATACAGCGGGTCCAGCAGACTGATCGCCCGGTCCGGTTCGCCGTCGGACCAGCGGGTGAAATAGGTGTACGCCGTCTCGAAGACGACGTAGGGGACCACGACCCCGGTGATCAGCCGCCTGATCTTCGCCGGGCTCGCGTCGAAGGTCCGCGAGAAGTAGCCCGAGATCACGATGAACGCCGGCATGTGGAAGGCGTAGACGACCATGTAGAGCGCGGTCACGGCACGGCTGTCGGAGCGCAGCGGCTCCCACGCGTGACCCATCGCCACCAGCACGATCGCCAGGTACTTGGCGTTGTCGAAGAACGCGTCCCGCCGCTGGGGCCGTTCTGTCGTCGCCGTCGTGAAACCCGCGGGGTGGGTTGCTCGTCTTACTGGAGTTACGGGTGTGGTGGCAGAGCGCGGCATCCTGTCCGCCTTGCCGACTCAGGGCGACGTAAACCACCGATCGGCGGAACAACCGGGGAGTCCCGAGCGTTGTGCTCTTGACCAGCGTGCTTTGCGCGCCCTTTACCATGGGGTGCAGCGACACACCCCGATCCACCGACCCGAGAAGGAGAAACGAGCCCGCGATGGGTGAGCCTCCCAGTACCAGCCGTGCCGCCTCCCGCCCGCCAGAGGGAACGGGGGTGGCGCGGTGACCGAGGTCCTGCTGCTCCTGGCGGCCCTCCTGCTGACCTTGGCCTGCGCGGTGTTCGTCGCGGCCGAGTTCTCCCTGACCACCGTCGAGCGCGGTGAGCTCGAACGGGCCGCCGAGGCCGGCGAGCGCGGGGCCGAGGGCGCCCTGAAGGCCGTACGCCGGCTGACCGTCCAGCTCTCCGGCGCCCAGCTCGGCATCACCGTCACCTCACTGGTGATCGGCATGCTCGCCGAGCCGTCGCTGGCCGCTCTGCTGCGGGGCCCGTTGGAGGCCGCAGGGCTGGGCGGGGCGGCTCCGACGGTGGCGACCGTCCTGGGCGTGGCGCTGTCCACGGTCGTGCTGATGGTGATCGGCGAGCTCGTCCCGAAGAACTGGGCGATCTCCCGGCCGCTCGCGGTCGCGAAGGTGGTGGCCGGACCGCAGCGCGGCTTCACGGCCGCCTTCGGCCCGTTCATCCGCCATCTCAACGACACCGCGAACCGTGCCGTACGCCGTCTCGGCCTGGAGCCCGCCGAGGAGCTGGCCTCCGCGCGCGGCCCCGAGGAACTGGTCGCGCTGGCCGAGCACTCGGCCGCCGAGGGCGCCCTGGAGGCGGACTCGGCCGAGCTGTTCGTGCGCACCCTGCACCTGGGCGAGCTGACCGCGCAGAACGTGATGACCCCACGCGTCGATGTCCAGGCCCTGGAAGCGCACGCCACGGCCGCCGACGCGGCGAACCTGACGTACGCCACCGGCCTGTCCCGCTTCCCGGTCTACCGCGACAGCCTGGACGAGGTCATCGGCACCGTCCACATCCGTGACGTGCTGGCCCTGGAGCCCGAGCGGCGCGCCGTCACCCCGGTCACCGAACTTGCCACCGAGCCCCTGCTGGTGCCGGACAGCCTCCCCGCGGACCGGCTGCTGGAGCGGCTGCGCACGACGCGCACGATGGCCGTGGTCATCGACGAGTACGGCGGCACCGCGGGCGTCGCGACCATGGAGGACATCGTCGAGGAGGTCGTCGGCGAGGTCCGCGACGAGCACGACCCCGTCGAGGCGCCCGACCTGGCGCCCGTCGGAGCGGGGGCGTGGGAGGCGGACGGCTCCGTCCGCATCGACGAGCTGGAGGAGATAGGACTCACGGCGCCCGAGGGTCCGTACGAGACCGTCGCCGGCCTCGTCGCCACCCGGCTCGCCCGCATCCCCGTCAAGGGCGATGTCGTCGCGCTCGACGGCTGGGTGCTCGACGTCCTCGACGTCGAGCACCACCGCGCCGACCGTGTCCGCATCACCGCACCGGTCCCGGTGCCGGTCCAGGCGGGGGAGGAGTCCCGATGACCGTCCTGCAACTCGTCATCGGCGCCCTGACGCTGCTGACCAACGCGTTCTTCGTGGGCGGCGAGTTCGCCCTGATCTCCGTGCGCCGCAGCCAGATCGAACCGCGCGCCAAGGACGGCGACAAGCGGGCCCGGATGACCCTGTGGGGCCTGGAGCACCTCTCGGCGATGATGGCCACCGCGCAGCTCGGCATCACCGTCTCCTCGCTGGTGCTCGGCGCGGTCGCCGAACCGGCCATCGCACACCTGCTGGAGCCCGGCTTCGAGGCGGCCCACATCCCGCACGGCCTGGTCCACCCGATCGCGTTCGTCATCGCGCTCGCCGTGGCGACGTACCTGCACATGCTGATCGGCGAGATGGTGCCGAAGAACATCGCGCTCGCCGCCCCCGTGGCGACCGCGCTGGTGCTCGGCCCGCCCCTGGTGGCGCTCACCCGCGTGCTGCGGCCCGTGGTGTTCGGCGTCAACGCGTTCGCCAACACCCTGCTGAAGCTGCTGCGCGTCGAGCCGAAGGACGAGGTGGAGTCGGTCTTCACCGACGACCAGCTGGCCCGGATGGTCGTCGACGCGAGCGAGGCGGGGCTGCTCTCGCCCGCCGACGGCGAACGGCTGCGCGACGCCCTGGAGCTGGGCACCCGCCCGGTCGGCGAGATCCTCGTCCCGGCCCGGCGGATGCGCACCGTCGACGCCTCGGTCACCCCGGCACGCCTGGAGCGGATGGCCGCCGAGGCCGGCTACTCCCGCTTCCCGGTCACCGGCCCGCAGGGCACGCTCCTCGGCTATCTGCACATCAAGGACACCCTCGGCGTCGCCGACCGCGACCGGCCCTTCCCGCGCACCGCGCTGCACCCGGTCACCCGGGTCCGCATCGACACCCCGCTGGACGACACCCTCACCGCCCTGCGCGCCGACGGCAGCCATCTGGCGGCCGTGACGGGGGAGGCGGGTGCCGTCCTCGGCTTCGTGACGATGGAGGACGTGCTGTCCGAGCTGGTGGGACCGGCGCCGGCCGCCGTGTGACGCGGCCGGCGCCGCCGGTCACATGTTGATCATGTGGCCGGCCAGGCCGTGCACGGCCTCCTTGACGGCCTCGCTGAGCGTCGGGTGGGCGTGCACGTTCCGGGCGACCTCGTGCACGGTCAGGTCCCACTGCTGGGCCAGCGTCAGCTCCGGCAGCAGCTCGGTGACGTCCGGGCCGACGAGGTGGCCGCCGATGAGCTCGCCGTACTTGGCGTCGCTGATCAGCTTCACGAAGCCGGTGGTGTCACCGAGGCCGTGGGACTTGCCGTTCGCCGTGAACGGGAACTTGGCGACCTTGACGTCGTAGCCGAGCTCGCGGGCCTGCGCCTCGGTGTAGCCGAAGCTGGCGATCTGGGGCTGGCAGAAGGTGGCGCGCGGGATCATCGCGTAGTCGAGCTCCATGGTCTCGGCGTCCGCGATCGTCTCGGCGGCGATGATCCCCATGGCCTCGGCGGTGTGCGCGAGCATCAGCTTGGCGGTCACGTCACCGATGGCGTACAGGTGCGGCACGGAGGTGCGGCAGCGGCCGTCGACGTCGATGGCGCCGCGGTCGGTGACCTTCACGCCGGTGTTCTCCAGGCCGTACCCGGTGACGTTCGGGGCGAAGCCGATGGCCTGGAGGACCTTGTCGGCCTCCAGGATCTTCTGCGAGCCGTCCTTGGCGGTGACGGTGACGCGCACCTGGGGGCCGGACTCGTCGATGGCGTCGACGCGGGTGGAGGTGAGGACGTCGATGCCCAGCTTGCGGTACTGCCGGGCGAGCTCGGCGGACACCTCGGCGTCCTCCAGGGGCGCCACGCGGTCGAGGAACTCGACGATGGTGACCTTCACGCCGTAGTTGTGGAGCACGTACGCGAACTCGACGCCGATGGCGCCGGCACCCGCGACGACGATCGACTGGGGGAGGTCCTCGGCGAGGATCTGCTCCTCGAAGGTGACCACGCGGGCGCTGCGCTTGGTGCCGGGCAGCAGCTTGGGGGTGGCGCCGGTGGCGATGATGCAGTGGTCGAAGCCGATCGTGCGGGTGTTGCCGTCGTAGTCGGTGACCTGGAGGGTGTGCGGGTCGAGGAAGGTGCCGCGGCCGTTCACCTCGGTGATCTTGTTCTTCTTCATCAGGTAGTGGACGCCCTTGACCCGGCCGTCGGCGACCTTGCGGCTGCGGCGGTAGGCCTCGCCGTAGTCGAAGGAGACCTGGCCGTCCACCTTGATGCCGAAGGTCTTCGCCTCATGGGTGAATATGTGCGCCAGCTCGGCGTTGCGCAGCAGGGCCTTGGTGGGGATGCAGCCGACGTTCAGACAGACGCCGCCCCAGTACTTCTCCTCGACGACCGCGACGCGCTTGCCCAGCTGGGCGGCGCGGACGGCGGCGACGTAGCCGCCGGGCCCGGCGCCGAGTACGACAACATCGAATCGCTCGTCCTGCTCGACCATGGGTCGTTCCTCTTCCGTCGGAAACCATCGGAAATCAGGGGCCCGGCCTCGTCTCAGAGCCAGTCCCGCCGTTTGAAGATCACGTACAGGCTGACACAGACCACGCCCATCAGCCCGATCGCGAAGGGGTACCCGAAGCTCCAGTCCAGCTCGGGCATGTGGACGAAGTTCATGCCGTAGATCGTGCCGACGAGGGTGGGCGCGAAGAGGATCGCGGCCCAGCTGGAGATCTTCTTGATCTCCTCGTTCTGCTCGAACCCCGCCTCGGCCAGCGCCCGCATCTCCGCGTTCTGCTGCTGGGTGACCAGGGTCGCGTTGACCGTGAGGATCTCGGTGAGGGCCTGGCGGAAGCCGTCGACGCGCTCGCTGGTGTGGGTGACGTGGTCGGCGACGTCGCGCAGATAGCGCTGGAGTTCCTCGTCCGTGCCGTACTTGGAGAAGCCGGCCATCAGGCCGTGCAGCATGCCGACCAGGGGGCGGGTGGCGCGCTGGAACTCGACCATCTCGCGGGAGAGTTCGTAGATACGGCGGGAGACCTCCGGGTCGCCGCGGAAGACCTCCGTCTCGATCTCGTCGATGTCGTTCTGGACGCCCGACACGACCGGCGCGTAGCCGTCGACCACCGCGTCCAGGATCGCGTACAGCACCGCCTCCGGGCCCAGCTTCAGCAGGTCAGGCGTCGCCTCCATGCGGCCGCGGACCGCCGACAGGTCGGGGGCGGCGCCGTGCCGGACCGTGATCACGAAGTCGGGGCCGACGAAGACGTGCAGCTCACCGAAGTCGACCTCCTCGGGGGCGTCCAGATAGCGGGCCGCCCGCAGCACGACGAAGAGCGTCTCGCCGTACCGCTCCAGCTTGGGCCGCTGGTGGGCCTCCATCGCGTCCTCGACCGCCAGTGGATGCAGGTCGAACTCGGCGGCCAGGGACAGGAGTTCGGCCTCGGTGGGCCGGGCCAGACCGATCCACGCCATGCCGGAACGCTGAAGCCGCAACTCACGGAACGTCTCGGCGAGCGTCGCGGGCGACGACACCCGCACGCCGTCGCGGTACAGGGCCGCCTGGACGATGCTCGCCGGTTCCGCCTCCGGGGGCGCCGGCTCCGCCTCGGGCGCCGGGCGCCGCTCCGGCGTCGGCGGAGTGGCCGCCGCGGCCAGGGACCGAAGCCAGGCGGACCTGCCCCGGCCCTTCCCGTTCGGTCGGGCACGTCGCTCGGACATCACGGCTGCCTCTCAAGTCGAGTCCACGGCTGCGTGATCACCGAGCAGGATATACGGGGCAAACGACGTCGGCGGGGGCGGGTGGTCGTGGATCCGGTGAGCCTTGCGGACAGAAGGTGTCCGCAAGGGCGGCTAACGTGCGGAGCATGACGAAGACGGACCCCGTGCTCGGCACCCGCGCCCTCAACCGCGCGACCCTCGACCGGCAGTTGCTGCTGAACCGCTCGCCCCTGACGGCGCGGGCGGCCGTGGAGCATCTGCTCGGGCTCCAGGCGCAGAACGTCAAGCCGCCGTACTACGCGCTCGCCGCCCGCCTCGACGGCTTCCGCCCCGAGGCGCTGTCCGAGCTGATGGCCGACCGCGAGGTCGTCCGGATCGTCACCATGCGCTCGACCATCCACACCCACACCGCCGACGACGCCCTCACCCTGCGCCCGCTCGTCCAGGCCGCCCGCGACCGCGAACTCACCAACTTCCGCAAGGGACTTGTCGGCGTCGATCTGGACCGGCTCGCCGCCCTCGCCCGCGACCTCGTCGAGGCCGAGCCGCGCACCATGAAGCAGCTGCGCGAGGCCCTGCTGGAAGAGTGGCCGGACGCCGACCCGCAGTCCCTCGCGATCGCTGCCCGCTGCCGCCTCCCCCTCGTCCAGGTCACCCCGCGCGGACTGTGGGGACGCAGCGGCCAGGTCGCCCTCACCACCGCCGAGCACTGGCTCGGCCGCCCAGCCGAACCCGTCCCCGCCCCGGACGCCACCGTCCTGCGCTACCTCGCCGCCTTCGGCCCCGCCTCCGTGAAGGACATGCAGACCTGGGCCGGACTGACCCGCCTCAAGGAAGCGTTCGAGCGCCTGCGCCCCCGGCTGCTGACCTTCCGCGACGAGCACGGCGTCGAGCTCTTCGACCTCCCCGACGCCCCGCGCCCCGCCGCCGACACCCCGGCCCCGCCCCGCTTCCTCCCCGAGTTCGACAACCTCCTCCTCTCCCACGCCGACCGCACCCGCGTCATCCCGGCCGAGTACTGGGGCCGCAGCTGGGTCGGGAACATGGTGTACGCCACCTTCCTCGTCGACGGCTTCCTGGCGGGCGTGTGGAAGCTGGAGGAGGACACCCTCGTCGTCGAGCCGTTCGGCAAGCTGACCAAGGCCCAGCGCCAGGAGGTCACGGAAGAGGGGATGCGGATGCTCGCGACCATGCACCCCGGGACCTCGTACGACATCCGGTTCGGGACCGCCGTACGACCCTCCTAGAGTCCCCCTCATGGAACTGCGCCAGCTCAGCTACTTCGTCACCGTCGCCGAGGAACTGCACTTCGGGCGGGCCGCCGAGCGTTTGCACATCGTGCAGTCGGCGGTCAGCCAGCAGATCCAGCGGCTGGAGCGGGAGTTGGGGGCCGAGCTGTTCGACCGCTCGCCCCGGCGGGTGCGGCTGACGGCGGCCGGGGAGCGGCTGCTGCCCGAGGCGCGGGCCGTGCTGGCCGCCGCCGAGTGGGCCAGGGCTGCCGTCGCCCCGCCGCCCGGCCTCAGGCTCGGCACCAGCACCGGGCTCGGCGAGCACCTGGACCGCGTCCTCGCCGCGTTCACCCGCCGGGCGCCGGACGTCCCGGTCGAGCTGGTGTCCCTGCCCGTCGCCGAACGGCTCGCGCAGGTCGCCGGCGGGCAGCTCGACGCCGCGTTCGTACGAGCCGTCGAGCCCGTCCCCGGCGTACGCGTACTGCCCTTGTGGTCCGACCCCCTGGTGGCCGCGCTGCCCGCCGCGCATCCGCTCGCCGCCCGCTCCGAGATCGGCGTCGAGGAACTCGCCGGGCTGCCGCTCGCCCTCACCGACCGGCGCACCAACCCCGCCCTCGTCGACCTCGTCGTCGGCGCCTGCCACGAGGCCGGGTTCGAGCCGCCGCCCGGACCGGTCAACGGCTCCCTCCAGGACACCCTCGCCACGATCGGCACGCGCCCGCTGTGGACGGTCGTCTACGCTGCCCACGCCCGCGTGCTGCACACCCCGAGGGTGGCCTTCGTACCGTTCCGCGCGCCGGGTCTCGCCCTGTCGACGGGGCTGGCCGTGCGGGCGTCGACACCCCCGCCGTATCTGGAGGAACTGCTCCTGGCCTGCGGCGATCACGAGAACTGATCGTTGCGGTCGCGGGCTGCTTCTTGGTCGGGGCCGGCGGACGCGATGGACTGCGACCACCGAACAGGCACACCGTTCAAGGGAGTCCATTCATGCCGATCGTCACCGTCCAGCAGGGCCCGCGCGACACCGAGCTCAAGCGGGACCTCGTCAAGCGGATCACCGACGCGTTCGTGGACGCGTACAAGATCCCCGCCGAGACCGTCCAGGTCTGGATCCACGAGGTGCCCACCGACAGCTGGGGCGCGGCAGGGAAGCTCACCGCCGACCGTTAGCCCTTTCTGAAAACGTGGATAGGGGGCGCTGCGGGCCGCTCGTGGAGGCCCGCAACGCCCCCTGGTACTTCACCTGAGGGGTGCTCAGGAGAACTTCTGGGACCTAGGAGTTGACCTGCGCGGTCACCAGGCTGGAGAAGGTGGTCAGCCGGGTGTACACACCCGGGTAACCGGCCTCCGCGCAGCCCTCGCCCCAAGAAGTGATCCCTGCCAGGACGCCCCCGATGAGCAGGGGACCGCCGCTGTCGCCCTGGCAGGTGTCTACGCCGCCGGAGGTGTATCCGGCGCAAACCATGTCGGACTGGACGAAGTCCGAACCGTAGGAGCTCGCACAGCTGGAGTCGGACACGATCGGCACGGTCGCGGTCCGCAGCTGGTTGGAGGAGCTGCCGTTCTCCGAGGTGGTGCCCCAGCCGAGGATGCGCGCGGTGGTGCCCGCCGCGTACACACCGGTCTGGGACGAGGAGACGTACGACGCCGGGGTGTACGACATCGCCGTCGAGAGGGTCAGGACGGCCACGTCGTCGCCGTTGGTGGCGTCCGTGTAGCTGGGGTTGATCCAGATCTTGCTGACCCGGCTGACCGTGCCGTTGGTGCCGTTGAGGTAGGTCCGGCCACCGACGACGCGGACGCTGCTCGTGGTCTCGCCGACCATGCAGTGGGCCGCCGTCACGACCTTGGTCGAGGAGACCAGGGTGCCGCCGCAGAACTGGTTCTGGGAGGCGTCCGTGATCTGCATCATGAACGGGTACGAGGTCGTCGTGGTCGTCGTACCGCCGACGATGGGCTGGGGAGCGGCTACGGCGGTGGGGGCGCCGAGCAGCGCGGTCGCTGCGGCCGCAGCGGTGGCCGCGACGACGGCCGCGGTCTTTCTTGCGCGGTTGAGCCCGAACATGAGTCTCCTCAGTGGGGGTTGCCGGTGGGGGGACGCGCGGGTGTGGGGGGTTGAGCACGGGGGTCGCGGGACCGACCCCCGTATGCCCGGGCGAGCGGCACGTTCATAACCTAGAACTCGGAAGTTCCCCTTCCCAATGAGGGAACCCCCTAGGGGAGTTGGGCAGGGAAAACCCTCGGTCGGAGCAGGCGGACACCACGCGGGTCAGTAAAGCCCGCGCCCCGTCACTTCGTACGGCGCCCCGCCGCCAGCCGGACGATGTCCACCCGCGAGCGGATGCCCAGCTTCCGGTAGACCCGGGTCAGGGTCGCCTCGACCGTCTTGACGCTGATGAAGAGCCGCGCGGCGATCTCCCGGTTGGTCGCGCCCTCCATGACGAGCGCGGCGACCTGACGCTCCATCGCCGCGAGCCCCTCCAGGGCGTCGGACGCCGGCGCGGGCGCGGCGGCCGGTTCCGGTTCGACCGCCGGTACGACGCTCGCCGCGTCGACCTGCCGCAGCCAGGGCAGCGCCCGGCAGCGCCGGAAGAGCCGGGCCGCCTCGTCGTACGACGTCGGGCCCGGCCGTCGGGTGCGCAGCTGGGCCAGCGCGAAGGCGGTGCGGGCCTCCTCCAGGCCGTACCCGAGTTTGGCGAGCCGGTCCTGCACCGACGTCAACTGGGCGAGCGCGGCCTCGTGTTCACCGCGCGCGGCGCGCAGCAGCCCCTCGGCGCGGTCCAGCACCGCGAGCACGCTCTCCCGGCCGAGCCGCAGCGCCTGCTCCCGGGTGACGTCGATGACGTCCTGGGCCTCGCGCAGCTCACCGGTCCTGACGAGGGCCTCGGCGAGATCGCCCTGCCAGCGGCCGCGGGCCGGGTCGGTGATGCCGAGCCCGTGCTCCAGCTCGCGCACCCGGCGCAGCGAGCGGACGGTCCCCTCGGCGTCCCCGGCGACCAGCTGGGCGTAGCCGAGGGCGGTCAGCGCGCGGGAGACGTACATCTGGTCGCCGTCCTCCTCGGCGTGGGCGACGGCCTCCCGGGCCAGCTCCAGGGCCCGTTCCACATCGCCGCCGGAGGCCTCGCCGAGCGAGGTGAGGACCGCGGAGGCGACCTCGCCGATGCCGGTGTCGCGGGCCATCATCAGGCTCTCCCGGGCGAGGTCGAGGGCGCGGCCGCAGTGCCCGGAGCGCAGTTCGGTCTCGGCCACCCCGCGCAGGAAGTGCACCTCGCTCTCGACCGCCCCGGTGCGCTGGACCTCGCGCAGCAGCGCGGTGACCGTCGCGCGGGCCTCGGCGAGCTGGTCGCTCATGATCAGCCAGCGGAAGCGGGAGTAGCCGGCGCCGTTGTGATGGCACGACACCCTCGGGTCCTGGGGCTCCTTCAGGGCCTTCTTGATGGTCGCGGGGGCGTCCGGGTGGCCCATGAGGGTCTCGATCTGGGCCTGGAAGGCCAGCGCCATCAGCTCGTTGTAGCGGTCGCCGGCCCGCGCGGCGAGCGCCGCCGAGTGCGCGGCCTCCTCGCGTGCCTGGTCGAAGTCGCCGTCCACCAGGACGGCCCGCCAGGTCAGCTGGTAGTGGATCAGGGCGAGCAGCTGGGGGTCGTCGCCCGCGTCGGCCAGGGCCTGCGGGAAGACCGAGTCGACCTCGGTCATGGCGTGGCCCGCGGTGTCGATCACGATGATCCAGGCCCGCACCCGGTCCGCGGGCACGGTCGCCCGGGTCAGCACGTCCCGCGCGATGTCCCGGGCGAGGTCCAGCTCACCGGCGGTGATGGCGTCCTCGGCGGCCTGGAGGCGGCGGGTGTCCGGGGCCGGGGTGCCGTCGGCGGGGGTGTGCCGGGCGGCGAGCAGGCCGAGGGAGGCGGCGACCGAGGGGGCGCCGCGGTCCCGGGCGAGCGAGGCGGCTTCGGCGAGGCTGTCGGCGGTGTCCGGGTCGGTGCCGGTGGTGGCCAGGGCGAGATGCCGGGCCCGCTCGATGGGGTCGGAGGCGGCCTTCGACAGCGCGGCGTGCGCGGCCCGTCGCTCGTGCGCGGGCGCCTCCGCGTACAGCGCGGCCGAGATCAGCGGATGCGCGAACCGTACGGCGGGGCCCTCGGGTTCGGTGGCCAGCAGACCCAGGGCGGCGGCCTGGGCGGTCTCCGCCTCGGCGTTCTCGCGGCCGGCCGCGCGCAGCAGGGCGGGGGTGGGGCGGGCGCCGGCGCTGGCGACGAGGAGGGTGCGGCGGGCCTCGTCGGAGAGCATCTCCAGACGGTTCAGCACGAGGGTGCGCAGCGAGGTGGGCACCGGGAGCGGCTCGCCGGGGCGGGGCGGGGTCGGGTTCTCGCTGAGGGCGCGGCCGAGTTCCAGGGCGAAGAGGGGGTTGCCGCCGCTGGTGCGGTGGATGTCCCGGACCGTGGAGCGGGGCAGGCCGGTGTAGCCGCGGTGGCCGAGCAGTTCGGAGACCTGGGTGCGGGAGAGCGGGTTGACGCGCAGGGCGAGGGTGTCCGGCGGGGACGCGCGTAGATGACGGTCGTACTCCTGGCCCTCGGTCCGCACCGCGCACAGCATTCGCACCGGGGTGTCGCCGAGGCGGCGGGCGGCGAAGCCGAGGAGTTCGGCGCTGGCGGAGTCCAGCCACTGCACGTCGTCGGCGACGATCAGCACCGGGCCCTCGGCGGCGAGCGCGCGCAGCGCCGACAGCACCGCGAGGCGCAGGGCGAGGCCGTCGCGCTGGAGGGTGGACTCGCCGCGGCCGGTGAGTGCCGACTCCAGCGCGGTGCGCTGGGCCGCGGGCAGCTTGCCGGAGACCTCGTCGAGGACCAGACCGAGCAGGTCGGCGAGGGCGAGGAAGGGGAGATGCGATTCGGACTCGGTGGCCGAGCAGCGCAACACGGTGCGCGCCGAGCCGCCGTTATCGGCGGCCAATGCCCGCAGGACGGTGGACTTTCCTATTCCGGCGGGGCCGTGCAGCAGCACGCTGCCGCCCCGGGCGAGCTGCTCGCGGGCCTGGGCGAACACCTCCTCCCGGCCGATGACCAGGTCGGGGCGGCATCTCGCAGGCTCCTGGAAGTCCCGTTGCACGGTCGCCGCTCCCCTCGTGTCGTGTCCGGGCCAAATTCTAGGCAACGATTCTTTGAAATCCGGAGGGGAGACGTGGTGAGGCAAATAACAACCTCACAGCATGGGGAAATTCAAAGCACAGCTGAATGAATGGCTGCGCAACGTTCTACGGCAGCAGCCCCGCCCGGCGCGCCGCCGCCACCGCCTCCCCGCGGGTGTGCGCGCCGAGCCTGCGCATCGCCGAACGCAGGTATCCCTTGACCGTCTCCGGCCGCAGCCCCAGCCGCTCGGCGGCCGCCGCGTTCGTCGCCCCCGCGGCCACACAGGCGAGGACGTCCAGCTCACGCGGGGCGAGCGCCGCCCGCTCCGGCTGCCGGGGCGTGAGCAGCCCGCAGGCGTCGAGGAGTTCGGCCCGCAGCTCCGGGTCGCTGATCCGCGGCGCCAGCGCGCGCAGCGCCGCGTGCGCCTCCCGGACCTGCTCCCGCGACACCGGGTCCGCCCCGGCCGGCCCGGCCGGCCCGGCCGCCGTCACCAGCTCCCGCGCCTCCTCCCGCACGACCAGCGCCTGCTCCACGTCCCGCGCCGCCTCCATCGTCGCGCTCAGCACCCGGTCACCGAGCGGCTGTACGGTGCGCAGCGCGCCGTACAGGACACCCCGCACCCGGCGCCGTACGACGACGGGCACCGCCACGATCGAGCGCAGGCCCTCGGCGGCGACCGGGGCGTCGTACTCGTGGCTGATCTGCCGTGAGACGGAGTAGTCCGCCACCGCGCAGGGCCGGGCAAGGGCGACCGCCTTGCCGCCCAGGCCGCTGCCCGAGACCACTGCGAGCGCGCGCAGCGCGGCCGTCGAGGTGCCGCTCAGTTCGCTGATGCGCATCTGCGGGCGGCCCGCCTCCACCAGCCCGCCGAAGGCGACCGGGAGCCCGGTCGTGCGCCGCAGCCGCACCAGCGCGTTCCGGATCTCCGCAGCGTCCGTGCTCACCTGTTCGTCCTTTCGCCGCGGCGCACACCCCCGTTCGGGGGTAGTGAGACCTGCATCACGGAGTAAACGATGGCAGAGAGCCGCCCGGCAATGGTCCGGTACAAGGAGGACAGATGACGACCGAGCTGTTCCGCAGTGCGCGGGACTTCCTGCTGGCACATCGCGAGGACTACGCCACGGCCTACGAGGGCTTCGCCTGGCCCCGTCCCGAGCGCTTCAACTGGGCGCTCGACTGGTTCGACGTCATCGCCCACGGGAACGCCGCGACCGCGCTGCACATCGTCGAGGAGGACGGCCGGGAGACCAAGCTGTCCTTCGGGGAGCTGGCGGTCCGCTCCGACCAGGCCGCCAACTGGCTGCGCGAGCGGGGCGTCGCCGCCGAGGACCGCATCCTGGTGATGCTGGGCAACCAGGCCGAGCTGTGGATCACGGCGCTGGCCGCGATGAAGCTGCGCGCCGTCGTCATCCCGGCCACCCCGCTGCTCGGCCCGGCCGACCTGCGGGACCGCGTCGAGCGCGGACGGGTGCGGCATGTGATCGTGCGCTCCGAGGACGCGGGCAAGTTCGCGGAGGTGCCCGGCCGGTACACCCGGATCGCGGCGGGTGATCCAGTTGAGGGCTGGCTGGCCCTTGACGACCTGTACGAGGCCGACGCCTCGTTCACGCCCGACGGCCCGACCCGTGCCGACGACCCGCTGATGCTCTACTTCACCTCGGGCACCACCGCCCGCCCCAAGCTGGTCGAGCACACCCACACCTCGTACCCGATCGGGCACCTGGCGACCATGTACTGGATCGGCCTCAAGCCCGGCGACGTGCATCTGAACATCTCCTCGCCCGGCTGGGCCAAGCACGCCTGGTCGAACCTGTTCGCGCCCTGGAACGCGGAAGCCACCGTCTTCATCCACAACTACACCCGCTTCGACCCGGCCCGTCTGATGGCCGAGATGGACCGCGCGGGAGTGACCACCTTCTGCGCCCCTCCCACTGTGTGGCGGATGCTCATCCAGGCCGACCTGACCCAGCTGCGCACCCCGCCCCGCGAGGTGGTGGCGGCGGGCGAGCCGCTGAACCCCGAGGTCATCGAACAGGTGCGGCGGGCGTGGGGCGTGACGATCCGGGACGGTTTCGGGCAGACGGAGACGGCGGTACAGGTCTCCAACAGTCCCGGTCAGCCCCTGAAGACCGGCTCCATGGGACGCCCGAGCCCTGGCTATCGCGTGGAGCTCCTCGACCCGGTGACCGGCGCTTCGGGTGCCGACGAGGGCGAGATCGCGCTCGACCTGTCCGCCCGGCCGGTCGGCCTGATGACCGGCTACCACGGCGACGCGGACCGTACGGCGGAGGCGATGGCCGGCGGCTACTACCGCACGGGCGATGTGGCGTCGCGGGACGCCGACGGCTATCTGACCTACATCGGCCGCAGCGACGACGTCTTCAAGGCGAGCGACTACAAGATCAGCCCCTTCGAGCTGGAGAGCGCGCTGCTGGAGCACGAGGCGGTCGCCGAGGCGGCCGTCGTGCCCGCGCCGGACGAGCTGCGGCTCGCGGTGCCGAAGGCGTACGTGGTGCTGGCGGAGGGCTGGGAGCCCGGGCCGGACACGGCGAAGGTCCTCTTCGAACACTCACGGGACGTTCTCGCCCCGTACAAGCGCATCCGCCGCCTGGAGTTCGCGCCGCTGCCCAAGACCGTCTCCGGCAAGATCCGCCGCATCGAGCTGCGCGAGGCCACGGCCGAGGGATCGGACGCCGAGTACCGCGAGGAGGACTTCCGATGAGCTCCTACAGCCACGGGACGAGCGGGACCTCACTGCTCGGGGACACGATCGGCGCGAACCTCGACCGGGCGGTCGCACGCTGGCCGGAGCGCGAGGCGCTGGTCGACGTGCCGTCCGGGCGGCGCTGGACGTACGGTGAATTCGCGGCGGACGTCGAGGAGTTGGCGTACGCGCTGATGGCGAGCGGGGTCGCCAAGGGTGACCGGGTGGGCATCTGGGCGATCAACTGCCCCGAGTGGGTGCTCGTCCAGTACGCCACGGCCCGCATCGGCGCGATCATGGTGAACATCAACCCGGCGTACCGCACCCACGAGGTCGAGTACGTCCTCAATCAGGCCGGGATCTCCCTGCTGTTCGCGTCCCTCAGCCACAAGACCAGCGACTACCGGGCGATGGTCGGTGAAGTGCGGGGGAAGTGCCCGCAGTTGCGGGAGACCGTGTTCATCGGGGACCCGAGCTGGGACGCGCTGCTCACCCGCGCGACCCCGGCGCCGTACCCGGAGCTGTCCTGCGACGACCCGATCAACATCCAGTACACCTCGGGCACGACGGGCTTCCCCAAGGGGGCCACCCTCTCCCACCACAACATCCTCAACAACGGCTATTTCGTGGGTGAGTTGATCTCCTACACCGAGCAGGACCGGATCTGCATCCCGGTCCCCTTCTACCACTGCTTCGGCATGGTGATGGGCAATCTGGCGGCGACCTCGCACGGCGCCTGCATGGTGATCCCGGCCCCGTCCTTCGACCCGAAGGCCACGCTGGAGGCCGTCCAGCAGGAGCGCTGCACCTCGTTGTACGGCGTACCGACCATGTTCATCGCGGAGTTGAACGACCCGGACTTCGCGACGTACGACCTCTCCTCCCTGCGCACCGGCATCATGGCGGGCTCGCCGTGTCCGGTGGAGGTGATGAAACGGGTGGTCGCCGAGATGCATATGGCGGAGGTCTCCATCTGCTACGGCATGACGGAGACGTCCCCGGTGTCCTTGCAGACCCGGCGGGACGACGACCTGGAGCACCGCACCGGCACGGTCGGCCGGGTCCTGCCGCACATCGAGGTGAAGGTCGTCGACCCGGCGACCGGGGTGACTCAACCCCGGGGCAAGGCAGGGGAGTTGTGCACGCGCGGCTACAGCGTGATGCTCGGCTACTGGAACGAGCCCGGGAAAACCGCGGAGTCGATCGACGCGGGGCGCTGGATGCACACCGGCGACCTGGCCGTGATGCGCGAGGACGGCTACGTCGAGATCGTCGGCCGCATCAAGGACATGATCATCCGGGGTGGCGAGAACATCTACCCGCGCGAGATCGAGGAGTTCCTCTACGCGCACCCGAAGATCGCGGACGTCCAGGTCGTCGGCGTACCCCACGAGCGGTACGGCGAGGAGGTGCTGGCCTGCGTCATCGCCCGTGACCCGGCGGACCCGCCGACGCTGGAGGAGGTGCGGGCCTTCTGCGAGGGGCGGCTGGCGCACTACAAGGTGCCGAGCAGGCTTCAGGTGCTGGAGTCGTTCCCGATGACGGTGTCGGGGAAGGTGCGGAAGGTGGAGCTGCGGGAGAGGTACGCGGCGGGACAGGAGTAGCGGGGGGTAGGGCTAGCGAGGGATAGGGGTAAGCGGGGGGCATGCGTCAGCCCCTGCGCATGCACACGCGCGGCCAGCGGTCGAGGCCGAGCTCGGCCTCATGGGCGCGGATCTTTCGCAGCCCGGGGGTGAGTTCGGCCGCGCCGAGGACGCGGAAGCCGAGGCGCTCGTAGTACGGGGCGTTCCAGGGCACCTCGGCGAAGGTGGTCAGGGTGAGACCGGTGAGGCCCTCTTCGCGGGCGCGTTCGGCGGCGTACGCGAGGAGGGCCTCACCGATGCGCCGGTGCGCGAAGTCCGGGTGGACCGAGACCTGCACGATGTGCAGGGCACCGTCGACGGGCTCGCCGACCAGATACCCGACGGGACGCCCCTCACCCCCGACCGCGACCCAGGCCCGCCCCTGCCTCCGGTACCCCTCCAGAACATCCACCCCGAACGGCTCGTCCTCGGCGATCGCGGCCATCCCGAGCGCGCGGAAGGGGGCACCGGCGGCACGCTCGATGTCCTGGAGGGCGGGTAGCTCGGCGGGGGTGACGGGGCGGATGCGCATCGGGCGAGTATGGCGGGGGCGGAGCCCCGTTTCCCAACCGTTTTCCCTGTCCTCAGCGTCGGCTCTATGTGCCGGTCGCGTCCAGTTCGTCCGCTCTGCTGTTCACCGGCTGCGGCGTGCCCGTGAGGTCGAGGACGAACAAGGGGACGGCCAGGGCGTCGGCCACCGCTCGGGCCTCCGTGGCGTAGCCGGCCAGGGAGAAGTAGACGCAGTCCGCGGACTCCGTCATCGCCGTCAGCCAGAGGCATTCGACGTCGCGGAGCGATGCCGGGCGGACCGTGGGGTCGACCTGGGCCAGGAGGCCGCGAGCCGCGAGGCCGATGCCGTTCGGGGGGCGTTGGTCGGCGCGGCGGATGTCCTCGTAGCCGAGCCAGCGCAGATACAGGGCCGCGGCCGTGACCGCGTCGCGCGCCGTGCGGATCGTCACCGGCTGGAACGCGCGCCGCCGGGACTGCTCGACACGGCGGGCCGTCGGGATGCCGACCGCCTCCGCCGCGACCGGCACCCTCAGTACCGTCCCGCACGCGCAGCCCACCTCCGGATGCGGCCACTCACCCGTGCGCCCGCAGCGCGCGCACAGCACCGTCACCCAGTCGTCCTCCCAGGACCGGTGCGTCACCGCCGTCGCCCGCGCGCGCCGGTCCAGCGGCGGTGTCACCGGCGCCCCGCAGGCGCACGGATAGGACGGTGCCGCATAGAAGTGCTCGCGCCGGCAGACCGGGCAGCGCACCGACACGTTCTCGGACATGGCCCACTCCAGAACGACCCCACGTCGGGACAGCGCTCCCATCGTCCTCCAGCCGACCCCCGCTTGTCCGTCTCTTGACGGCCTTCACCCCTCCACTTACATTGATTCCAGATAGTAGAAGTTAGTTTCCGCAATACGGAAGTACTCACCGCGGGGCGCGAGGGGAGTGCGAATCCGGCAGCCGAAGCAGGGAGTACTCGATGGCACGTATGACCGCTGCCCGCGCGGCAGTTGAGATCCTCAAGCGCGAGGGCGTCACCAACGCGTTCGGTGTGCCCGGCGCGGCGATCAACCCCTTCTACCGCGCCCTCAAGGAGGGCGGCGGCATCGACCACACGCTCGCCCGGCACGTCGAGGGCGCCTCCCACATGGCCGAGGGCTACACCCGCGCCGACCCGGGCAACATCGGCGTCTGCATCGGCACCTCGGGCCCGGCCGGCACCGACATGATCACCGGCCTGTACTCGGCGATCGGCGACTCGATCCCCATCCTCTGCATCACCGGCCAGGCGCCGGTCAGCGTCATCCACAAAGAGGACTTCCAGGCCGTCGACATCGCGTCGATCGCCAAGCCCGTCACCAAGGCGGCCACCACCGTCCTGGAGGCGGCCCAGGTCCCCGGCGTCTTCCAGCAGGCCTTCCACCTGATGCGCTCCGGCCGCCCCGGCCCGGTCCTCATCGACCTGCCCATCGACGTCCAGCTCACCGAGATCGAGTTCGACCCGGAGACCTACGAGCCGCTCCCGGTCTACAAGCCGGCCGCGACCCGCGCCCAGATCGAGAAGGCGATCGAGTTCCTGCTCGCCTCCGAGCGCCCGCTGATCGTCGCGGGCGGCGGCATCATCAACGCCGACGCCTCCGACCTCCTCGTGGAGTTCGCCGAGCTCACCGGCACCCCGGTGATCCCGACCCTGATGGGCTGGGGCACCATCCCCGACGACCACGAGCTGAACGCCGGCATGGTCGGCCTCCAGACCTCGCACCGCTACGGCAACGCGACCTTCCTGGAGTCCGACTTCGTCCTCGGCATCGGCAACCGCTGGGCCAACCGGCACACCGGCTACAAGCTCGACGTCTACCGCCAGGGCCGCAAGTTCGTCCACGTCGACATCGAGCCCACCCAGATCGGCAAGATCTTCCCGCCGGACTACGGCATCACCTCCGACGCCAAGGCCGCCCTGGAGCTCTTCGTCGAGGTCGCGCGCGAGCTGAAGGCCGCGGGCAGGCTCCCGGACCGCTCCGCGTGGATCGCCTCCCACCTGGAGCGCAAGTCCACGCTGCTGCGCCGTACGCACTTCGACAACGTCCCCATGAAGCCGCAGCGCGTCTACGAGGAGATGAACAAGGCCTTCGGCCCCGAGACGCGGTACGTCACCACGATCGGTCTGTCCCAGATCGCGGGCGCCCAGATGCTGCACGTCTACAAGCCGCGGCACTGGATCAACTGCGGCCAGGCCGGCCCGCTCGGCTGGACCATCCCGGCCGCGCTCGGTGTCTCCAAGGCCGACCCGGAGGCCCAGGTCGTCGCGCTCTCCGGCGACTACGACTTCCAGTTCATGCTGGAGGAGCTGGCCGTCGGCGCGCAGCACAAGATCCCGTACGTCCATGTCCTCGTCAACAACGCCTACCTGGGCCTGATCCGGCAGGCGCAGATCGGTCTCGACATCAACTTCCAGGTCAACCTGGAGTTCGAGAACATCAACTCCCCGGAGCTGGGCGTCTACGGCGTCGACCACATCAAGGTCGTCGAGGGCCTCGGCTGCAAGGCCATCCGCGTCACCGAGCCCGACCAGCTGCTGCCGGCCTTCGAGGAGGCCAAGAAGCTGGCCGCCGAGTACCGGGTGCCGGTCGTGGTCGAGGCGATCCTGGAGCGGGTCACCAACATCGCGATGAGCAAGACCGCCGACATCAGTGACGTCACCGAGTTCGAGGAACTCGCGACGGAGCCGGGGCACGCCCCGACGGCGATCAGGACGCTGAAGGTCTGACGCAGCGACACCACCGAGGGGCGGTCCATCCGGGGGGATGGGCCGCCCCTTCGGCATGCCCTGTCCCCCCGGGTCTCCGTTCCCCCCGTTCCCCCGTTCCCCCGTTGCGCGGCGCCCGCCGCCCCCGTGCCGGCGGGCGCCGCGTGACGACAATGTGCCCGCCCCCGGGGGCGGTTGAAGCCTCCGGGGGCGGGTTCAGAGGTTGATTTGAGGGTTCCGTACTCCGGCTACGTCGCCGGGTGTAGGCGGGCTCAGTGCTGATGGTGCTCGGACAGTCCGGGCCAGTCGTCCGGCCCGCCGCCCTGCCATTCCACGATGTCCTCGTCCTCCACCTCGATCCGGTCGAGGTCGGCGAGGCGCAGCAGCTCCACGACGTCGTCCAGGTGGGAGGCGACGCCGAGGGCGTGGTCGTCCGCGGTGACCCGCCGGGAGCCGTCCAGGCCCGGCGAGTGCACCACGACATGCGGGTGGTGCGGTGCGTGTGCCATGCCTTCAGCGTCCCGCCGGGAAGCGCCGCGCGCACCCCGGACACAGCGAAAAGCCCCGGATACGGGACCGTCCGTATCCGGGGCTCTTCGGGTCTTGCTGTCCTGCTGTCCTGCCGTCCTGCTGGGACCGCGGCGGCAGCGACGGAGCCCGAGAAGCCCTTCCCTCAGGTCGAGAAGAGGATCTCCGGTCCTTCACCACCGCACTGGCTCGCACGCCGCCGCGGTCCATCACCCTGCCCGTGCCCCGTACCGAGGGACCACCCCTCATCCGGGTCGCTCAGTGTTCGGGCGCGAACAGGGAGCTCATTTCCTGAGGAGGTCAGTCCTCGCGCAGGGCGCGGACCGCCTCCTCCACGCGCTTGCCGTACTCCGGGTCGGCGGCGTGGAAGTGGGCGAGGTTCTTCTCGATCACGTCGTCGCGGGAGACCTGGGACAGGCCGCCGGCGATGTTCGCGACCAGACGCGACTTCTCGTCCTCCGACATCAGCCGGTACAGCTCGCCGGCCTGGAAGAAGTCGTCGTCCTTGGTGTGCTGCGGGGCCTCGTGGGTGCCGGTCCAGCCGCTGACCGCCAGCGGGGCGGAGAGCGGGCGGCCGGTCTCCGCCGGGCCGTCGTAGGAGTTCGGCTCGTAGTTCTTCGCCGCGCGGCCCTGGGAGTTGGTGGCCATGAGGCCGTCCCGCCCGTAGTTGTTCGCGACGGTCGCCTTCGGGGCGTTCACCGCGAGCTGGGTGTGGTTGACGCCGAGGCGGTAGCGGTGCGCGTCCGCGTAGGCGAACAGCCGGCCCTGGAGCATCTTGTCCGGCGACGGACCGATGCCCGGCACGAAGTTGTTCGGGGAGAACGCGGCCTGCTCGACCTCGGCGAACACGTTGTCCGGGTTGCGGTCGAGGACCAGCCGGCCCACGCGCTGGAGCGGGTAGTCCTTGTGCGGCCATACCTTGGTGAGGTCGAACGGGTTGAAGCGGTAGTCCGCCGCCTCGGCCGCCAGCATGAGCTGCACGTACAGCGTCCAGGACGGGTTCACGCCCCGCTCGATCGCCTGGAGCAGGTCCGTCTGGTGCGAGTTGGGGTCCTTGCCGGCGAGCTCGGCGCCCTGCTCGGCGGACAGGCAGCGGATGCCCTGGTTGGTCTTGAAGTGGTACTTGACGAAGAAGGCCTCGCCCTCGGCGTTCGTCCACTGGTAGGTGTGCGAGCCGTAGCCGTTCATGTGGCGGTACGACGCCGGGATGCCGCGGTCGCCCATCAGCCAGGTCACCTGGTGCGTGGCCTCGGGGGCGTGCGCCCAGAAGTCCCAGACGTTGTCCGGCTCCTGACGGCCCGTGAACGGGTCGCGCTTCTGCGAGTGGATGAAGTCGGGGAACTTGATCGGGTCCTTGATGAAGAACACCGGGGTGTTGTTGCCGACGAGGTCGTAGTTGCCCTCCTCGGTGTAGAACTTCACCGCGAAACCGCGCGGGTCACGCACCGCGTCCGCGCCGCCGAGCGAGTCCGCCACGGTGGAGAAGCGCAGGAAGACCTCGGTGCGCTTGCCGACGGTGTTCAGGAAGTCGGCGTGCGTGAAGCCGGTGACGTCGTCGGTCACCTCGAAGTAGCCGTAGGCGCCGCTGCCGCGGGCGTGCACCACGCGCTCCGGGATGCGCTCGCGGTTGAAGCGGGCGAGCTTCTCCAGCAGGTGCTGGTCCTGGAGGAGGAGCGGACCGCCGACACCGGCGGAGGCGGAATTCTGGTTGTCGGCGACCGGGGCGCCGGACTCGGTCGTCAGCACGCGCTTCGACATCGGGGACCTTCCGTACGAGAGTCAGCGGAGGCTTCGGAAAAGGACTTCCGCTTCGTGGAGCCTAGGTTTGGGGCGATCTGGACGTCAACAGTTTGTTGAAGATGCTCAACGTTTCGTTGAAGCTGATTCCGGGCGGCGCCGCCGCTTGGGCGCGACAGGACAGGTGTCAGCAGCGGCGCCGCCCGGGGCCTTGGGGCGGTCCGTCAGATCTGGGCGCCGGAGAGGCGCTCGACCGCGCGCAGCAGCGCGGAGTGGTCCAGGCCCCCGTCGCCCTGGGCGCGCAGGGACGCGACGAGCTGGGCGACCACGGCGCCGACGGGCAGCGCCGCGCCGACGTTGCGGGCAGCGTCGGTGACGATGCCCATGTCCTTGTGGTGGAGGTCGATGCGGAAGCCCGGCTTGAAGTCGCGCTGGAGGAAGTTGTCCTTCTTGCGCGTCAGCACGGTCGAGCCGGCGAGGCCGCCGTTGAGGACGTCGAGCGCGGCCTTCAGGTCCACGCCGGACTTCTCCAGGAAGACCACGGCCTCGGCGCACGCCTGGATGTTCACGGCGACAATCAGCTGGTTGGCGGCCTTCACGGTCTGCCCCGAGCCGTGCGGACCGCACAGCACGATGGTCTTGCCGAGCGCCTCCAGGATGGGCTTCGCGGCGTCGAAGTCGGCCTGCTCACCGCCGACCATGATCGACAGCACGGCCTCGATGGCACCGGCCTCGCCGCCGGACACCGGGGCGTCCAGGACGCGGATGCCCTTGTCCTTGGCCGCCTTCGCGAGGTCGACCGAGGTCTGCGGGGTGATCGAGGACATGTCGATCAGCAGGGCGCCGGACTTGGCATTCTCGAGGATGCCGTCGGGGCCGTACGAGATGGCCTCGACCTGCGGGGAGGCGGGCACCATCGTGATGACCACGTCGGCGTCCTTGACGGCCTCGGCGATGGAGGCGGCGGCCTTGCCGCCCGCGGCGGCCAGGCGGTCCAGCTTGTCCTGCTCCAGCGTGAAGCCGGTGACGTCGTAACCCGCCTTGATCAGGTTCTCGGACATGGGGGAGCCCATGATGCCGAGGCCGATCCAGGCGATCTTGGGGAGGTTGCTCATGGTGAGGGTGCCTTTCACGTGAACGGGGTCAGCGGGACAGCCAGTCGAAGGCCTCGGCGCTCGGGCGGTCGCCCGGCTTGTACTCGAGGCCGACCCAGCCGTCGTAACCCGCCTTCTTCAGCTGGTCGAGGAGGTCTTCGAGGGGGAGCGAGCCGGTGCCCGGTGCGCCGCGGCCCGGGTTGTCGGCGATCTGGACGTGGCCGGTCTTCGCGGCGTACTCCTCGATCACCGCCGGCAGGTCCTCGCCGTTCATGGACAGGTGGTAGAGGTCCATGAGGAACTTGGCGTTGCCGAGGCCCGTCGCCTCGTTGACCTTGTCGACGATCCCGATCCCGGCGGGCGCCGACACCAGCGGGTACAGCGGCGACTCGGGCTTGTTGAGCGTCTCGATCAGCAGGATCGCGCCGATACGGTCGGCCGCGCGGGCCGCGAGGACCAGGTTCTCCAGCGCGAGCGCGTCCTGCGCGGCCGGGTCGACGCCGTCGACGCGGTTGCCGTACAGGGCGTTGAGCGCCTTGCAGCCCAGGGACTGGGCGAAGCTCGCGGCCACCTCGATGTTGGCGCGGAACTTCTCCGACTCCTCGCCCGGGATCGACAGGGCGCCGCGGTCGGGACCGGGCAGCTGACCGGCGTAGAAGTTCAGGCCCGTGAGCTGGACGCCCGCGTCCTCGATCGCCTGCTTGAGGGCGTCGAGCTCGGACTGCTCGGGGGTGGGGGAGTCGACCCAGGGCCACCACAGCTCGACCGCGGTGAAGCCCGCCGCGGCGGCGGCCGCGGGGCGCTCCAGGAGCGGGAGTTCCGTGAAGAGGATCGACAGGTTGACGTTGAAGCGCTGGTCTGCGAATCCCATGGGCCGCTGCGCTCCCTTCCGTGTCGAGTGATTCCGTATTGCGGAAGTTCGTTTCTGCTTAATGGAAGATTGCCGTTGGTGGGCGACGCTTGTCAAGGGGCCAGGAACGCGAAAGCCCGGCGACACGCTGGTGGGAGCCGGTGTCGCCGGGCTGGGGGCGGGGGTGATGCCTCAGGTGGAGGGGTGCACGGACACCGCCTCGATCTTCAGCACCTCACTGTGTGACCGGTAGGCACGCAGACCGCTGCGGCCGATCTCCTGGGCGTCCCAGCGCCGCACCCAGGGGTTGTGAATGACGGGGGTGTACTGCCCCAGGGACGCCCACAGGGTGTACTGCGGCCGCGGCTCCGGCGCGCTGAGCCGGAAGCGTTCGAGGTCCGTCCAGGGGAACGCGCCGGCGACCTGGGTGAGCCGGGTGGCGAGGGCGAGGGCGGCGGGCACGTCGAGACCGGCGCCCGACAGCTCGCAGGAGATGAGCCGGTCCTGCTGCACGGACCAGGGCCACGGCGGTTCCACGTCCAGCACGGCCTGCCGCACGAGGGGGACCGACATCACGACCTCCGCGAAGTCGGCGTCCGCGGTGTGCGCCGCCTCCCTGTCGAACAGCCATGCGGATGCCAGATAGGGCAGCGGCACCGGCAGGGTGACCACACACACGGTCAGATAGTCCTTGGCCGCCTCGGCCGCCCTGCTGTAGCTGCCGCGGCGTTTCAGGTCCGCCACATCGTCGTAATTGATCACTTCCAGGTCGAACACGGTGACCGGAAAGCCGTCGACCTCCATCCGGAGCACACCCTCCGCCACCAGGCCGGCCGCGTGCCGGGCGATGACCCGTTCCTCCTCGATCAGGCGGTCGGGAACGTCCTGCGGGATCCGGCCGAAGCCCTCCGCGAGCTCCGCGGACGAGGCCTCGTACGCGAACCCCTGGCGCTGCGCGGCCATCATCCGGTCCGCCATCACGGCGGCGTGCGCCTTCACGGACCGGGCGCGGTCCTCCTCGGCCTCGCGCAGCAGTTTGCGCGCGAACCGGAAGCCCGCGTACAGGAGGGAGACGCACCACAGGGCGAAGAACACCCCCAGCGCGGTGGCGCCGAACAGACCGCCGACGGCGAAGAACGACACCAGGGACAGGGCGACGAGAATGCTCTTGAGCGGCTCGCGCATCAGCACGGACTCGCGGTAGGGGGTTCGGTTCACAGGGACCTTCTCGTGGGGGACGGGTCAGGCGCCGGTATGGACGTGCGACGCCCACAGGGACGGGGTGTGGGGAAAGTCAGAGCGCAGTCGGCGGACCGCCGCGTGCAGGGCGTACGGCGCGAGGGTCGGGTCGGGCGGCTCGGCGGCGGCGGGCCGGAGCGCGGCGTAGAAGGCCTCCGCGAAGTCGACGGCGGTGTCGTCGACGACCGGCCACAGGGTGCCCACCACATGCCGGAACCCGGACAGTTGGAACGCCGACGTCAGATGGATGGCCTCGTCGGCGAGCAGTCCGTCGTACGAGACGGCCGTCCCGCAGGCCGACAGAAACGCGAGCCGTGCGTGGTCGAGCCGCACCGCGGCCAGCGCGCCCACGGTCAGCGGGGTCTCGGCGTGGTCGTGCAGGAGCAGCAGGTGGCCGGCCGGGTCCTCGCCCATGCTGTCGGCGTGACAGGCGAAGTGGGCGACGGGACAGCCGGGCAGCCGCTCCAGCACCTCGTCCCGGGTCGGCGGACGGTCCGGAGCGAGCAGGACCACGGGGTCGGTGAAATGCTCCCGGAACGCCTTGACCTCGTCCTCCGCGAAGTCCAGCGGGGGTGCTCCGGGCGTCTGGGGCATGGCGACGACCAGCGGCTCCCGTCCGGCGGGGCGGTCCGGCAGCGGGCGGCGGGCGTGGCGCAGGGCACGGACGGTCGGCGTGTACGACGAGACGACCCGGTCCAGGACCGTCCGGCCCGAGCCGTCGTGCCGGCCCGCCGCATGGACCGGCAGCCAGCCGAACGGCCCGCCCGGCACCCACCACACCCGCGGGTACGTGCCGTCCGCGGGCGCCCGGTCGTGCCCCAGAGCGGTCAGAACGGGCTCGGCCACCAGGTCCCACAGCCGGGCCAGGATGTCGGACAGCGTGTCCTGGGCCGCCGTCCGCACCTCGCGGTCGGGGTCCGCCGCCTCGTGCGCGGCGGCCTGGCACTCCGCGGCCAGCTCCATCACGCCCACGAGCGTGAGCCCCGGCAGCGGCACGGCGGTGACACCGGACGGCCTGACGAGCAGCGCGTCGCACCGCGCGGGGGCGGCGTTGAGCACGACGACGGTCCCCTCCCCGGCCTCGCCGAGGAGCTCGTCGGCCGTGGGCGGCAGCCCGAAGGAGCCGAACCCCTCCTGCGCCCGGATCTCTTCGAGTACGGCGGTGAAGTCGGCGTCGAGCCGGTGCCGGTCGCCCTCGAAGAGGGACCCCCCGGGACCCGCGCCCGCGACACCGCCCAGCAGCGCGTCCCAGCTCTCCTCGGGCCGGTCCAGCAGCTCCCGCAACTCCTCGAACCGGTCGGCCAGTCGCGGATGCCGCTCGCGCAGCGCCGCCAGGTCGCCCCAGGCGTCCAGTGCCTGGCCCATCAGCACACCCCGGCCCGTCTCCAGGAACCGCAGGGCACGCAGGGCGCGTTCGCTGTCCGGCCGGGTGGTGTCGGCGAGCGCCAGGGCGGCGACGTTGGACGCGAGACCGGCGAACCTGCCGAGGGCCTGCTGCCGGTCGGCACGGCGCAGCCGGCGCGGGGCGACCTGGGGGAGCAGGGCGACCGTGGACTCGAGGAGGGCGGCTGCCCCGGCCGGGTCGGTCGCGCCGGCCAACTGCCCCGCCCGCAGCGCCGCCATGATGCGGAGCATGGGGGCCAGCGACGGATCGCCCGCGCCGTCGGCCATCAGTCGCGCGGCCTCGTCACGGTCGGCTGGGTCGCCGTCGCGCTCGAAGCGGGCGGACAGGACATCCCCGAGCAGGGAGTTGACCAGCGGACGTGCCAAGTCGCCGGGACCGGCGGCGGCCTCCCGCAGCACGTCGACCGCCTCGTCCAGCTCCGTGCCCGTGCCGCCGAGCCGATGGCGTTGCAGCAGCGCGTGGCCGAGTCGGCACAGCAGCAGGGGGCGGCGGATGTCGTGGGCCGGAGCGAGGTCGACGGCGTCCCGGGCGAGGGCCACGGACAACTCCGCGTCGGCCGGGTTCTCCTCGGCCTCGGCCCGCAGGCGCACGGCGTCGCTCCAGGCGGACAGGACCAGATGACGCAGCGGATGGCCCGGCGGGGCCGTCTCGGCGGCCGCCGCGAACAGGTCGATCGCCTCCTCCAGGTCCCGGCGCGCCTCCTGGTGCACGTACCGGGCCACCAGGAACGAGCCGAGACCGTTCAGCAGCTGGGGGCGGTGGTGGTGGGCGTGCCCGGCCGCCGCCAGCGCCGACCGCTGCGCGTCGATGGCCGCGTCCAGGTCGGCGGCGTCGGCGCTGCGCGCGAAGCGGCCCACGAGGGCGAGGGCCAGATTGGCCAGGAGGACCGGCCGGGAGGCGTGCCCCGGGGGCAGCGTCCGCAGGGCCGCCCGGAGCGAGGCGATACCGGCGTCGAGGTCGGACGGCGACGTGGTCCGCAGGTAGTCGGTGAGTGCGGCCGCGGCCCCGGCGTTGAGCCGCTCGGCCGCCTCCGTCGGGGCGATGTCCGCCGCGGGCACGGCCAGCCCCTCGCCGAGGTCGACGGCCTCGGCCAGGTCGGCGGGGTTCGCGCTGTGTTCGTACCGGACGCGCAGTGCGTGCGCCAGCAGGGCACGGCACTTGGCATGCCCGGTGTGCCCGGGAGGCAGGGCGGCGAGGGCCTCCCGGGCCGCGTTCACCGCCTCGTCCAGGTCCGCGGGGCACAGCCCCGGCCGGTGGAGGGCGAAGTACCGGGCGACGGACAGGTTCACCAGCGCCCCGTTGCGGGCCAGGGAGCCCGGCGGGGCCCCGGCGACGGCCGCACGCAGCACGGCCACCGCCTCGTCCAGGTCGGCTCCGTCGCCCCGCAGCTCGAACCGGGCGCACAGCGCGGCGCCCAGAGAGGATCGGTACCGGGCGCGGCCCACATGCTCCTCGGGCGTGGTGTCGACCGCCCGCCACAGCGCGTCGACCGCCTCGTCAAGGTCGGCCGGGTCCCCGGCGAGGGTGTGGCGCAGCAGCAGCGACTCGCCCAGGTTGCTCAGGGCGAGCCCCGGGCCCATGGGGTCGGCCGGCACGGCCCGGGTGGACTCGCGCAGGGCGGTGACGGAACCGTCGAGGTCGGCCGGGTCCTCGTGCCGGGTGAACCGCATGCCGAGCAGCCCGCCCAGGTCGCACAGGTACCGGGCCCGAAGGACGTGGTCGGGCGGGAGCCCCGTCACCGCCTCCCGCATCAGATCGACGGCCAGGTCCAGGTCCTCGGTCGTGCCCTCGGACCGGTACCGCTCGGCGAGCGCGCCCGCCAGGTTGACGAGCCCCATGCCCCGGTCCGGGTCGGTCACCGTGGCCGCTCTGACGGACCGGCGCGCGGTGGACAGCGCGGCCTCCAGGTCCGTCGCCGCGCCGGTGTGCTGGTAGCGGAGGAGATGGGCCTGGCTGAGGTTGGCGAGCCACAGGTGCCGGAGCGGATCACCGGCCGGGAGGATGCCGAGGATGCGGCCCCACATCGCCACGAGCCGCTCCCACTCGGCCGCGTCGTAGGCGCCGGCCAGGCGCAGCTGCCGCGCGATGACGAGGTTGGCCGCCAGCTCGGCGACATCGGACGCCACCTCGGGCGGGATGTCGTCCAGGCCGGCCAGAAAGGCGACCGCGTACACGTCCAGCGGGGCGTCGCCCCCGGCCCCCAGTCGGGCGGCCGTCTCCTCCAGCGAGGTCGCGCCCTCGACCCGCCAGCGGATCGCGAGCGTGCCGGCCAGGTTGTGCATCCGGATCGCCCGGTTGGGATCGTCCGGCGCGGTCATCTGCCACGCCTGTCGGCCGATCTCGACCGCCGAGTCCAGGTCCGCCGGGTCCCCGCGGCGCGCGAACCGGTCCCGCAGCGTCAGCGCCAGATTGGCCAGGCACATCGCCCGGCGCGGGGACTCGGCGGGTGCGGCGTCCGCCGCCGCGCGGATGGTGTCGACGGCGCCGTCCAGATCGGCGGCGTCCCCGGTCAGCCGGTGCCGCGACCACAGCACGCCCGCCAGGCCGCTCAGGCGCATCGACAGATCGGGGTCCTCGGCCGGCGTGGTCGCCACTGCCTCGCGATGCGCGGCCAGCGCGGCGGTCAGGTCCTCCGGCGAGGCCCGGCGCTCGAACCGGGTGTGGAGGGCGACCCCCAGATTGGCGAGCCGCTGCGGCCGGGCGGGATGGCCGGCGGGCGTGGCGGCCACGAGCCGCCGGTGCTGCTCCACGACCGTGTCCAGCAGCTGCGGATCGGGCGACGAGTGCGCCTGTCTCAGCAGGGCGACGGCCATGGGCTCGGCCGCCGAGGCGATGCCGGGGAGGAACTCGCCGGGCAGATCGTCCACGCCCGCCAGCAGGGCCCGGGCGAAGCCGTCCGCCATGACCTCCACGAGGGAGTCCTCGAGGTGCCGCGGCCCCGCGCACAACAGCAGCCAGGCGACCCGGTAGCCGACCTCGACGTCCCTGGGGTCCTCGGCCAGGAGACCGAGCAGCGCCCCGAGATCGGCCTGCGCCTCGGGCTCCCCCAGTGGTGCGGCGTCCCCGGTGGCCCTGACCCGGTGTAATCGAACCCGTGCGGCGGCGAGCAGCCGGTCCCGCTCCGCCTCCCGTTCCCTGCTCATGCCAGCGGAGAGTAGAGCAAGCGCCTTCCGGGCAGGCCGAGTTGGCCTACCGTATGCAACATCGTCACATCGCCAGGCCCCACCGGAGAGCCCATGACCGACCGTCCCGAGGGGCGGGCCCGGCGCCTGTCCGAGGCGCTGGCCTACTTCTTCGACCACGTCGAGGACATCCGCCGGCAACTGGCCGAGGAGGAGTCGCGGGCCGCCGTGGACGCCCTGCTCCTCGCCGTACGGGACGACGGCGACGTCGACGCGGCCGTCCGCCGGCTGAATGCACGGATGCGGGCCGAACGCGACGCCCTCGGCCTGTACGGCCGTACCCGCGCCACCGGCGCACAGCTCGCCGGCATCGGCGGCACCGGACGCGGACCGGCCGTCTACCTGTGCCCGCACAGGCGCTGCCTGCGCCACCACTGGGCCGACGACACCGCCGACGCCCCGCCCACCTGTGACCAGGACGGCGCTCCGCTGCGGCTGAAACGGCTGTGACCGGTGACCGGACTCCTGGCCGAACTCGGAAGGAAGCTCGCCGAACGGTGGCTGTCCCTGCTCGTCCTGCCCGGCGCCCTCTTCCTCGGCACCCTGGCCGCAGGGCGGGAGTTGGGGCACGCCCGCTGGTACGCGGTCGGTGAGCTGCCCGCCCGCCTCAACCGGCACGGCGACGCCCTCGCCGGGTCCACCGCGGGCCTGCTGCTGTTCCTGTGCGCCTTCCTGCTCGCCGCGGCCGCGTGCGGCCTCGCCGCCCAGGCACTGGGTTCCCTCGTGGAGCGGCTGTGGCTGGCCGACGGCTGGCAGGGGTGGCCGCGGGTGACCCACGGGGGCGTACGGCGCCTCGTCGCGCGGCGGGGGCGGCGCTTCGCCGACCGCCAGGAGGCCGCGGGGGTGGCCGAGGCCCGCGCGGAACTGCTGACCGCCACACCGGACGACGCCCACCGGGCCGCCGTCGCCACCGCCCGGCTCCACCGGCTCGCCGACGCGCCGCCCGCCAGGCCCACCTGGACCGGCGACCGGTTGCACGCGGTGGCCGGCCGGCTCGAGGACGCGCTCGGCGTCGAGATCGCCGTCGTCTGGCCCCACTTGTGGCTGCACGCCCCCGAACCCACCCGCACCGAGATCACCGCCGCGCGGGAGGCGATGCTCCGCGCGGCCGGCCTCGCGGGCTGGGGGCTGCTCTACGTCGCCGTCGCCGTCGTCTGGTGGCCCGGCGCCCTGATCGCCGGCGCGGTCCTCCTGGCCGCCTGGCACCGCTACCGGGCCGCCACCGACGCCTACGCCCTGCTCGTCGAGTCCGCCGTGCGCCTGCACGCGCAGGAACTCGCCGCGCGGCTCGGGATCGGCCGTCGGGGGCCGCTGACGAAGGCGCACGGGAGGGCGCTGACGGCGTACCTCTCCCACGGGCAGGAGCCGCCGCCCGAGCTGCTGCTGCCGGCTGAGAGCGGTGTGCCGGAGCCCCGCTGAAACCGCGTACGGTCCGTTAAGGTCGGGGTCCGGGTCCGTCCGCGCGGTACGACGCGCCCCGGACGAGCTCTCGTATGCCGGGAGCATCCCAGGAACGCGCAGGTCAGGGAGGCATGGGGCGCGATGCGTTTGAGAGTGGAGTTCACCACCGAACCCTTCGACCTGGACGAGGCGCCCGCGCACGCGGTCGCGGCCCGTGAGGTGGTCGAGGCCGCGGCGCTGGACGCGGTGGACGTCGGCCCGTTCGGCAACACCGCCGAAGGGGACGCCGACGCCGTGCTCAGCGCCGTGGACGCGCTGCTGCGCGAGTCGCTCAAGGCCGGGGCCACCCGTATCTCGCTGCAGGTCAACGTGATCGGGGAGGGCGACAAGTGACCGGCACCGGGGACGAACCCTTCATCACGGCCGTGAAGCCGCTGGTCGACGCCATGGGCGGGGAGATGGTCCCGCCGGACGAAGCCGGCCCCGACGACGTCGTGCTCGCCTGGGAGGGCGCCGACGTGGTCGCCGTACGCCTGCCGCAGCTCGCGGACTCCCTCGATCACATCCTCGCCGCCATGGAGCGCAAGCAGGGCAAGCCGCTGGCCGACCTGGACCGCAAGGCCAAGCAGGAGGTGGTGCGCATACTGGAGGCGCGTGGCGCCTTCTCCGTACGGCACGGCGTGGAGACCGTGGCGAGCGCGCTCGGGGTCAGCCGGTTCACGGTCTACAACTACCTGAACCGTGACAAGGCCTGAGGGGCGCGGTTGTAACCCCGAATTTTCAACAAAGTGTTGACGTCGTGTTTCGAAGGGCGTTAGCTAGCGGCAGCCCGCTCACGCACGACGGCCGTTCGCGGCCACGGAGGCTCCCGTGACTTCGACATCCACGTCCCCGGGCCTGGCCCGGTTCAACGCCCTGGAGGAGCACGCGGCCTTCGCCGCGCTCCACGAGGCGTGCGCCTCCACGGCCTGGGCGACACGACTGCTCGCCGCCCGGCCCTACGCCGACACCGAGGCCCTCTACGCCGAGAGCGACGCCGCCATGGCCGAGCTGACCGCCGAGGACCTCGCCGAGGCCATGGCCGGGCACCCGCCCATCGGCCGCCCCAAGGAGGGCGACCCGACCTCCGCCCGTGAACAGCGCGGCATGGCCGGCGCGACGGAGGAGCTCAAGGCGGAGATGCTGGAGCTGAACCTCGCCTACCAGGAGAAGTTCGGCCATGTCTTCCTCATCTGCGCCACCGGCAGGACCGGCGAGCAGATGCGGGACGCGGTCAAGGAACGGATCGGGAACGCGCCGGAGCAGGAGCGGGAGATCGTCCGCACCGAGCTGGGCAAGATCAACCGCATCCGGCTCGCCCGACTCGTCGAAGAGGACTGACGCAGCATGAGCAACAGCACCGCGGCCCTGCCGAGAAATTCAGTGTCCACCCACATCCTGGACACCAGCATCGGCCGCCCCGCCGAGGCAGTCGCCGTCCAGCTGTCCGCCCGTTCGGGTTCGGACGCGGACTGGCAGGCGCTCGGCGGCAGCGCGACCGACGCGGACGGGCGGTGCAAGGACCTGCCGGCCCTGCCGGAGGGCACCACACACGTACGGCTCGACTTCGCCGTGGAGCCGTACTTCGAGAAGAAGCAAGCCGATGCGCAGCAGGACGCCCCCGCGAATCGGGACAGCGGTGCCGGGGCAGTGTTCTTCCCGGAGGTGGCGATCACGTTCGCCGTCGTGCCGGGCGAGCACTACCACGTACCGCTGCTGCTCAACCCGTTCGGCTACTCCGTTTACCGAGGGAGCTAGCAGACACATGCCCACGATCCTGGGACAGAACCAGTACGGCAAGGCCGAGAACCGAGTCGTAAAGATCACGCGGGACGGCGCCACCCACCACATCAAGGACCTGAACGTGTCCGTCGCCCTCTCCGGCGACATGGACGAGGTCCACTACTCCGGCTCCAACGCCAACGTGCTGCCGACCGACACCACCAAGAACACGGTGTACGCGTTCGCCAAGGAGCACGGCATCGAGTCGGCCGAGCAGTTCGGCATCCACCTGGCGCGGCACTTCGTGACCTCGCAGGAGCCGATCAAGGTCGCCCGGATCCGGATCGAGGAGTACGCGTGGGAGCGCATCGCCGCCTCCGACGCGAACTCCCAGTTCATCGGCGCGGACGAGGTCAAGCACTCGTTCGTGCGCAAAGGCCAGGAGACCCGGGTCACGCAGATCACCTATGACGGCTCGTCATGGGAGGTCGTCTCGGGTCTGAAGGACCTGGTCGTGATGAACTCGACCAACTCCGAGTTCTGGGGCTACGTCAAGGACAAGTACACGACGCTCCAGGAGGCGTACGACCGCATCCTGGCCACCCAGGTCTCGGCCCGCTGGCGGTTCAACTGGACCGACGACGAGCAGCGGATGCCCAACTGGGAGAAGTCCTACGAGCAGACGAAGAAGCACATGCTCCAGGCCTTCGCCGAGACCTACTCGCTCTCGCTCCAGCAGACCCTCTACCAGATGGGTTCGCGGATCATCAACAACCGCAGCGAGATCGACGAGGTCCGCTTCTCCCTCCCGAACAAGCACCACTTCCTGGTGGACCTGGAGCCGTTCGGGCTGAAGAACGACAACGAGGTGTACTTCGCCGCGGACCGGCCCTACGGCCTGATCGAGGCGACGATCCTGCGGGACGGCTGCGAGCCGAAGATCCCGGTGGACCTCACCAACCTCTGATCAACTCCATTTGCGGCACCCGCGGCCCGCCTGTGCGGGCCGCGGCACTCAAATCCCGGGGTCCTGCCGTGCCCACTCCACACAGCGCAAAGGACGAATCATGGCAGCAGCCGAGCGCATCGTCATCGAGAACTGTTCGATCGCGACGGTCGACGCCCACGACACCGAGTACGCGAGCGGACACGTCGTCATCGCCGGCAACCGCATCGAGTCGCTCGGCGCGGGCAAGGCCCCCGAGGGCCTGGAGAACGTCGTACGCCGCATCGACGCCACCGGGCATCTCGTGACCCCCGGCCTGGTCAACACCCACCACCACTTCTACCAGTGGATCACCCGGGGCCTGGCCACCGACCACAACCTCTTCAACTGGCTCGTCGCGCTGTACCCGACCTGGGCGCGCATCGACGAGCAGATGACCTACTCGGCCGCGCAGGGCTCGCTGGGCATGATGGCCCGCGGCGGTGTCACCACCGCCATGGACCACCACTACGTCTTCCCGCAGAACTCCGGCGACCTGTCCGGCTCGATCATCCGCGCCGCCCGCGAGATGGGCGTCCGCTTCACCCTCGCCCGCGGCTCCATGGACCGCAGCGAGAAGGACGGCGGCCTGCCCCCGGACTTCGCCGTCGAGACCCTCGAAGGCGCCCTCGCCGCGACCGAGGCCACCGTCAAGGAGCACCACGACTCCTCCTTCGACGCGATGACCCAGGTCGCCGTCGCGCCCTGCTCGCCCTTCTCCGTCTCCACCGAACTCCTGCGGGAGGGCGCCGAGTTGGCCCGCCGTCTCGGCGTGCGCCTGCACACCCACGGCTCGGAGACCGTCGAGGAGGAGCAGTTCTGCAAGGAACTGTTCGGGATGGGCCCGACCGACTACTTCGAGTCCACCGGCTGGCTCGGCGAGGACGTGTGGATGGCGCACTGCGTCCACATGAACGACTCCGACATCGCCGCCTTCGCCCGTACGAAGACCGGTGTCGCCCACTGCCCGTCGTCCAACGCCCGCCTCGCCGCCGGTATCGCCCGCGTCCCCGACATGCTCGCCGCCGGCGTCCCGGTCGGCCTCGGTGTCGACGGCACCGCCTCCAACGAGTCGGGCGAGCTGCACACCGAGCTGCGCAACGCGCTCCTCATCAACCGCCTCGGCGCCCACCGGGAAGCGGCCCTCAACGCCCGTCAGGCGCTGCGCCTGGGAACGTACGGCGGCGCCCAAGTGCTGGGCCGTGCCGCCGAGATCGGCTCCCTGGAGGCCGGCAAGCTCGCGGACCTGGTGCTGTGGAAGCTGGACACGCTCGCCCACGCCTCCATCGCCGACCCGGTCACCGCGCTGGTCTTCGGCGCCGCCGCCCCGGTCACGGCCTCCTTCGTGAACGGCCGTCAGATCGTCGAGGAGGGCCGCCTGTTGCACGTCGACGAGGACGCGATCGCCCGCTCCACGCGGGAGCAGGCGCAACGGCTGGCGCAGATCGCCGCGCGGTAACTCCGTATTTCTGTACGGCACTTGATCTCCGGCCGGGAGGGACGGCTCCCGGCCGGTAGCCGTGAACCCGAGCGGGGTTCATGGCGGCCGTCTCCGGGGCGCATGCCACACGTGTGCGCCCCGGAACGGTCACCGTGCATGTCCCCCCATGCACCCCCGTCCTCCGGTCCCGCACGACCGCGCACCACCTCCACGAAACCCACGTCAGAGCCGACGTGTTAGCTGACCCGGAGGAACCGCCGTGACCGCCCAACGAGCCGACGAGACCCACCCCGTCGACGAAAAACTCCCCGCGCTGAAAATGGCCACCACGGGCCTGCAACACGTGGCCGCCATGTACGCGGGAGTCGTGGCCCCGCCCCTGATAGTCGGGGCGGCCGTCGGCCTCTCCGGCACCGAACTGACCTTCCTGACCGGCGCCTGCCTCTTCACCGCGGGCCTCGCCACCTTCCTCCAGACGCTCGGCGTCTGGAAGATCGGCGCCCGGCTGCCCTTCGTCAACGGCGTCACCTTCGCGGGCGTGGCCCCGATGACGGCGATCGTCGCCTCCACCGACGACAAGTCCGACGCGCTGCCGATCATCTTCGGCGCGGTCATCGTCGCCGGCCTGCTCGGCTTCCTCGCCGCCCCCTTCTTCAGCAAGGCGGTGCGCTTCTTCCCGCCGGTCGTCACCGGCACCGTGATCACGCTCATCGGTGTCTCCCTGCTGCCGGTCGCCTTCGGCTGGGCGCAAGGGCCCAACCCCGCGGCGGACGACTACGGTTCGAGGACCTACCTCGGCCTCGCGGCCACGACACTCGTGATCGTGCTGCTGCTGCGCCGGTTCACCCGCGGCTTCGTCAAGCAGATCGCCGTGCTCCTCGGCCTGGTCATCGGCACGCTGGTCGCGATCCCCTTCGGCGTCACCGACTTCGGGCCGGTCGCGGACGCGGACGTGGTCGGCTTCCCGACGCCGTTCCACTTCGGCGCCCCGCAGTTCCAGGTCGCCGCGATCGTGTCGATGATCGTGGTGATGGTGGTCTCCATGACCGAATCGACCGCGGACATGCTGGCGTTGGGCGAGATCGTGGAACGCCCGGCGGACGAGCGGACCATCGCGGCGGGCCTGCGCGCCGACACCCTCGGCTCCGCGATCAGCCCCCTCTTCAACGGCTTCATGTGCAGCGCCTTCGCCCAGAACATCGGCCTGGTCGCGATGACGAGGATCCGCAGCCGGTACGTCGTCGCCACCGGCGGCGCCTTCCTGGTCCTGATGGGCCTGTGCCCGATGGCCGCCTCACTCATCGCCGTCGTACCGCGCCCGGTGCTCGGCGGCGCCGGGGTGGTCCTCTTCGGATCGGTCGCGGCGAGCGGCATCCAGACCCTGGTGCGGGCCGGCCTGGACAAGGACAACAACGTCCTGATCGTCGCCGTCTCGCTGGCCGTCGGGATCATCCCCATCACGGCGCCGGAGTTCTACCACGCGTTCCCCGAGACGGCGAAGATCGTGCTCGACTCGGGGATCTCGACGGGCTGCGTGGCGGCCGTGGCGCTCAACCTGGTCTTCAACCACCTGGGCCGGCAGCGCGACGCGCAGGACGTGACGCACCCGATGGAAGCGGGCGAGGAGATCGCCGCAGCGCACTGAAAGCGTTACCTAGGCGATGGTGTAACTGTCCCCGTACACCTTCCACTTGAGCGGCGTGTCCAGGTCGAGATTGCCCTTCTTCAGGAAGACCCGCTGGGCGGTCTCGACCCGGCTCACGTCGCTGTGGGCGGCCTCCTGCTTCATCGCCCACACCCGCGCGTCGAGGAAGGCGTGCAGATACGTCGTCTCGTCGCCGCCGTCGGCCGGGGGCTCGGCGTTCCGCAGGGCCCGCTTGCGGATGCCGCCGAAGCTGACGGCGTCCGTGCCGGGGCCGTGCATGACCATCGCGTCGTAGTAGACGAACTGGCCGAGCGTGCCGAGCCCGTCCTTCTTGGCGCGCGCGACCGCCGGGTCGAAGTAGACCCGGTCCCGCTCGTCCCGCTGCGCCTTGCGGAAGGCCCTGGTCCTGGCCGCCGTGCGCCAAGCGGCCGGGAAACCCGGGTCGAGCCCCTCGTGGGAGTCGGTGCCGTTCACCGCGCGCAGGGCGGCCAGATAGCCGGCCAGCGGATTGTCCGGGTCCCGCTCGGTGTACAGCTCGACCAGCGCCAGCATGTCGCTCGTACCCGAGCAGAAGCCGATGATCCCGCCCGTGTAGCCGCGGCCGTCCCCGATGTCCTCGACGTACTTGTACTGCGCCTGCCAGTCGAGCGAGGAGTTCTCCGCGCTCGACACCAGCCGCATGGCGATGTCCTTCTTCTCCGGGTCGTCGAGCCCGGTGGTGGCCGCGGCCTCGGCGGACGGCCACCGGGTGCTCAGCACGGCCGTCCCGAAGGCGGCGAGCAGGGTGCGACGGGCGGCTTTTCGGGACAGCAGGGGCACGGTGTCGGCTCCAAGGCAGGCGCGGGGAAGGGCAGTCGAGAGTCGCGCGCCGACTTGGGAAAGCCGTGAGATGTCATTAGCAGGTCACTGTGAGTCCGCGGACCGCGCTCAGAGCCGGTCGGGGGCCTGGCAGGGGCGGGCCTCGGGGAGGCGGCCGGTGAAGAAGGAGCGGGGTGGCACGCCCATCAGGGTGCGGAAGTCGGATGTCATGTGCGCCTGGTCGTAGTAGCCGGTGGTGGCGGCGAGGTCGGCCCACTTCGCGGTCGGCGCCTGCGCCAGCACCGCGCGGACGCGGTCGATGCGTGCGTAGTGCTTGGGGGAGAGGCCGACGCCCTCCGCGAAGAGGTTCCGCAACTGCCGCTCACTGACGGCGAGTTCCCGCGCCACGTCCTGCACCTGCGCCGGCGGCCGGCCGCCGCGCATCGACAGGGCGTCGACGGCCGCCCGCAGCAGCTTGCCCCGCGAGTCCGGGAGCGGGAGCCGGCCGAGGGTGTGCGTCAGCCGGTCGATCAGCTCGTCCGTCTCCAAGTCGGCGGTGTCGTACGACAGTTGCCGCGCCGTACGCGTGGGCAGCTCCCGCAGCGGCATCACCCGGCCGACGAGGTCGGCCGCCGCCACCCCGAGCAGCGGACGTGCCGTCCCCGGCGCGAGATGCAGCTGCACGCAGGACGCGAGGCGCTCGGCCCCGGCCCGGTGGTACGAGGCGCGCGTCCGCGGTCCGACGACCAGGGCGTCGCGCCGACCGTCCTCGCCGACCCGCACGACCAGCTTCGTGGCGGTGTCGGGGGCATGCGCGACCGACTCGCCGCCGGTCACCGTGGCGATCTCGGCGACCCAGGGGCGCAGGGCGTCGGGCACGGAGAGGGGCGGGGCGGGTGCTGCCGGGGCGGTCGTCATCACTGCTCCACCGTAAGCGGGCGAGACGGCCGAGCGGGTCGGCCAACCGTGCCGGAATTTCCAAGAGTTGCCGTGGGGCCGTCCGCCAGCGTGGAGGCCATGATCCTAGTGACGGGTGCGACCGGCACCATCGGCAGTGAAGTCGTACGACAGCTCGTGGCACGCGGCGAGAAGGTCCGCGCCCTGACCCGCGACCCCGGGCGGGCGGTGATGCCCGACGGCGTGGAGGTGGTGCGCGGGGACTTCCTCGACCAACCCTCCCTGGAGGCGGCGTTGGCGGGGGTCGACGCCGTGTTCCTGGTGGGGGTGCTCGGGCCTGAGGACGGCGGGCGGGACGTGCGGCTGATCGAGCTGACGCGGGCGGCGGGGGTGCGGCGGATCGTGAAACTCTCCGCCATCGGCACCGGCGAGCCCGAGTTCGGCCGCTTCGGCACATGGCACCTGCCCGGCGAACAGGCCCTGCGGTCCTCCTCCGACGTGGAGTGGACGATCCTCCGCCCTTCGTCCTTCGCCTCGAACACCTTGGGCTGGGCGCAGGCCCTCGCGGCGGGCCAACCCGTGCCGAACATGACGGGGGAGGGGCGACAGGGGGTCGTCGACCCGCGTGACGTGGCCGAGGTGGCGGTGGCGGCCCTGACCGACGCCCGGCACGCGGGACGGACGTACACCTTGACCGGCCCGGCGGCGATCACCGTCGACGACCAGGCCGCGGCGCTCGCCGAGGTGCTCGGCCGCCCGGTGGAGACGATCACCCCGTCGCGGGACCAGCTGAGGGACCAACTGTCGGCGTCCGGCCTGAGCGAACAGGCGGTGGAGGGAGTCCTCGGCGGCCTGGAATTCGCCCGCGGGGGCGGCAACACGACCGTCACGGACGACGTACGGGAGGCGCTGGGGCGGCCGGCGCGGTCGTATCGGGAGTGGGCCGAGGATCACAAGGGGGTGTTCGCCGGGGGGTGAGGCGCCGCGTGGGTCGGGGGCGCGTGGGGGGGCGTGGCGACGTGGGTGAGCATCGGGGGCGCGTGGCGGGGTGGGGGCGGACGTCGTACGGGCCGTGGAGGCGCTGGGCGGTGTGTTGCTGTCCTGCGGGCGGACTCCGAGGCCCCAGGAGGAGGCGGCGGCCGTGGTGGGGCGGGGGGCTGGGGGTGTGGCGGGGCGGGTCTTCTGAGCATCCGCCGCGCCGCACCTTCGCCTGTCTTCGCGCCGCGCCTTCACCTGTCGTCGCGCCGCGCCTTCACCTGTCTCCGCGCCGCACCTTCGCCTGTCTCCGCGCCGCACCTTCGCCTGTCTCCGCGCCGCACTTTCACCCCGCCCCGCGTCGCGCTTTCACCTGCCGGCGTGCCAAGCCTTCACTGTGTCCCGCCGCCCCTCACTCACCCCGCGGCCGCAAGGCGATCGCCGTCAGGGCCAGCGCCGCCACCGCGACCCCCGTGCCCACCCGGAACGCCAGCTGGTATCCCTCCGCGGTCGCCGTCACCAGCGTCGTACGGCCGGCGTCGAGCAGTCCCTCCGTTCGGCTCGCCGCCAGTACCGACAGCACCGCCAGGCCGAGTGAACCTCCCACCACCTGCGTGGTGTTGAAGAGGCCCGACGCCAGCCCCGCGTCCTCCTCCCGTGCCCCCGACATGGCCAGCCCGGTCAACGCGGGCATCGCGGCGGCGAACCCGGTGGAGAGCAGGAGCAGGGGCGGGAGTACGTCGGTGACATAGGAGCCGTCGGCCGGGGCGCGGCCCAGCAGGGCCATGCCGGTGACGATGAGGGCGAGCCCGGCGAGCAGCACTCGGTAGGCGCCGAAGCGGCCGATCGTCCGGGCCGAGAGGCCGAGCATCAGCAGGCCGATCGCGATCGGCGCCGGCAGGAACGCGGTGCCGGTGAGCAACTCGCCGTAGCCAAGGACGCGTTGGAGATAGAGCGCGCCGATGAACTGGAAGCCGTACATCGTCGCGATCATCAGGATCTGCACGGCGTTCGCGCCGCTCAGCAGCCGGGAGCGGAACAGGCGCAGCCGCAGCAGGGGGCGGGCGGCCCGGGCCTGGCGGAGAGTGAACGCCGTGAAGAGCGCGAGGGCGAGGGCCGCCAGGAGCAAGGTGGCGGTCAGCTCCCGGTCGCCGGCGCCGACGATGACGTAGACCGTGAGCATGAGGGCCCCGGTGACGAGCGCCGCGCCCGGGTAGTCGGCGCCCTTGCCGAGCCCTTCCCCGGCGTCCGCCGCCAGCACCCGCACGGCCGCGAGCCACGCCACGATCCCGATCGGCAGGTTGATCAGGAAGATCCAGTGCCAGTTCAGCGCCTCGGTCAGCGCCCCGCCGAGGAACGTGCCGAGCGCCCCGCCCGCCGCGCCGACCGCGCTGAACACCGCGATGGCACGGGCCTGTTCACGCGGTTCGGGGAACAACGCGACCAGCATGCCCAGCACCACGGCCGAGGTCATCGCCCCGCCCACGCCCTGCACCGCACGCGCCGCGATCAGCACGCCCTGCCCGGTCGCCAGCCCGCACAGCACCGAGGCCGCGGTGAACACGACCAGCCCCGCCGTGAACATCCGCTTGCGGCCGACCAGGTCACCGAGCCGCCCGGCGAGCAGCAACAGCCCGCCGAAGGCGATCAGATAGGCGTTCACGACCCAGGCCAGACCCGGCGCCGAGAAGCCCAGGTCGCTCTGGATGGCCGGCATGGCGACCGTGACGTTGTTGCCGTCCAGGATCGTCATCAGCGTGCCCGCGCACAGGACGACGAGGGACGCCCAGCGGGAGTACGTTCGGGGCGGCAGCCCCGCCTTCGTCGGTGACTCGATCGTGGTCGACATGACCTTCGCTCTCCTTAGGTGCACGACTTGTAACTGAGTGCATCCTGAGTGACCATGAGGAGAGGTGTAAGGAGGCAGTTCGATGTCCCAGAGGAACACCGGTGTAACCGTCGAGGCAGTGAACGCGCACGCGTGCCCGGTCCGGGAAGTTCTTGACAGGGTCGCCGGGAAATGGAGCGTCCAGATCCTGGTCGCCGCCGCCCAGGGGCCCATCCGGTTCACCGAGTTGGAGCGCAGCATCGAGGGCATCAGCCGCCGCATGCTCACCCTGACCCTGCGCAACCTGGAACGCGACGGCCTTGTCACGCGCACGGTCCACCCGACGGTCCCGCCGAAGGTCGAGTACGCCCTCACGCCGGTCGCCACGGAGCTGCACGAGACCCTGCAACGCCTGACCGACTGGGCCGAGCGCAACAGGGTCTACATCGCCGAGTCGCGCGCGGCCTACGACACCGAGCACCAGCCGGAGCTGGTCGACGTGTGACCCGCGGGCCGAGGGCGGCTCACAGTCCGAACAGGGCCGGATCCGCCGCCAGTTCCTTGAAGTACTTCCGCGGGTCCGTGACCAGCCTGCGCTCCTTGAGGTCCATCAGCCCGCCGACGGCCGTGATCTCGGCCGCCACGGTGCCGTCCTTCTTGCGGATGGTCTGCTGTATGCGGAAGGTCTTCCCCTCGCCCCACTCGAAGCCGCAGCTCACCTCCACCTCGTCACCCGCCAGCAGCTCCCGCCGATAACGGATCGTGGTCTCCAGGGCCACCGGTCCCACACCGCTGCCGATGAGGCCGGCCTGGGTGATCCCGGCCGCCCGCAGCAGCGACCAGCGGGCGTGCTCCGCGTAGTTGATGTAGACGCTCTGGTTCAGATGGCCCTGCACATCCGTCTCGTACCCGCGGACGGTCACCGGAACGGCGAACGGCTCGGTCACGTCAATCACCTCTCGTGCCACGGCAGTTGATGGCCCGATCCTGACACGTGCGCCTTACACGCGTCTCGGCGAGGCCAGCAGATAGCGGTCTCTGGTCCGCGGCTCGGTGTACTCGCCGACCTGCCAGCCCGCCGCCTCCAGCGTGACCGAGCAGGCCTTCAGCGCGGCGGCGTCGGGCTCGCGCACGGCGACGGCCTCGGGCTGCGGGGTCGCCCGCACCCGGTAGCCCTGCTCGCCGTCGGCCTCTGCGGGAACGTGCCCCGCCGCCTCCAGGGCGAGCGCTGCGGCCTGCACCAGATGCGCCCGCTCCCAGCCGCACGGACGGTCCGTCGACCCGTCCGGATTCGTCATCCGGCGCAGCTCCAGCAGCCCCTGCCAGGCACTGTGCACCTCCCGCACCCGGGCGGGACCCGCGGCCGGCGGATCCTCCTCACCGCCGATGCGGGCGGCGAACACCCCCGACGCCGAGGGCGTCTCCGGCGCGGGCGCCACGGGCTCGGCCTCCCGCAGACGATGCCCGGCCGGCGTGAGGAAGTGATCGTGCGGCGGGCGCGCGTGCCGGAACGCCAGCCCGTGCCTGACCAGCGCCGCGAGCTGCGCCTCCGTACCCTTCAGCCGCCCGGTGACGGGATCGGCGGCGTCGATGACGCGGCGCTGCGCGGCGGTGGGCGGACGAGTCACGACGTTCCCCCTTCGGCTCCCGAAGCCCCCCTCGGACTCTTTCGAGCTTGGGCTCTTTCGAGTCTGGGCTCTTACGAGACTAAGCCGGAGGTCTGACATTCCACCCGGCGATCACCGGCCGCCCGTGCTCCGTCCCCAGCCGGCACACCGTCCCCGTCGCCAGCTGGAACAGCGCCCCCTGCGCGGCGGGCAGCCCCAGCCGCCGGGCCGTCAGCACCCGCAGGAAGTGCCCGTGCGCGACCAGCAGCACCACCCCCTCGGTGTTGGCGAGGGCCGCGTCGACCTTGGCCAGGACCCGGTCGGCCCGCTCTCCCACCTGCTCAGGCGTCTCCCCGGGATGGTCCGGCGGACCGGGCGCGACCCCGTCCGTGAACAGGAACCAGCCGGGCCGGGTGCGCTGGATCTCGACGGTGGTGATGCCCTCGTAGCCGCCGTAGTCCCACTCCCGCAGATCGACGTCCACCTGCGCGTCCGGCACCCCGATCAGCTCGGCCGTCTCCCGCGCGCGCTGCAACGGGCTGACGAACGCGGCGCCGATCCGATGGGACCGGATCAGCGGCACCAGCCGCCGCGCCTCCTCCCGCCCGTGCTCGGTCAGCGGAACGTCCGTCCACCCGGTGTGCCGCCCGGACCGCGACCACGCGGTCTCACCGTGCCGGACGAGAAAGAGATCACCCATGGCTCCAGGCTAGGAGAGCGGGCCGTACCGCGCCGCCGGTGTGGCTACTGCCGGTACCCGCTCAGGAACCGGCCGATCCGGCCGATCGCCGCCTCCAGGTCGTCCGCGTAGGGGAGGGTCAGGATGCGGAAGTGGTCGGGGGTCGGCCAGTTGAAGCCGGTGCCCTGAACGACCTGGATCTTCTCGCGAAGGAGGAGGTCCAGGACGAACTTCTCGTCGTCGTGGATCTTGTAGACCTTGGGGTCCAGGCGCGGGAAGGCGTACAGCGAGCCCTTGGGCTTCACGCACGACACCCCGGGGATCTCGTTGAGCTTCTCCCAGGCCACGTTGCGCTGTTCGTGCAGCCTGCCGCCCGGCAGGGTCAGCTCGCGGATGGACTGGCGGCCGCCGAGCGCGGCCTGGATGGCGTACTGGGCGGGGGCGTTGGCGCACAGCCGCATGGAGGCCAGCATGGTCAGGCCCTCCAGGTAGTCCTTGGCGTGCTGCTTCGGTCCCGTCACCACCAGCCAGCCCGAGCGGAAGCCGGCCACGCGGTACGTCTTCGACAGCCCGCAGAACGTCAGGACGACCAGGTCCGGGGCGAGCGCGGCGGCCGAGTGGTGCACGGCGTCGTCGTACAGGATCTGGTCGTAGATCTCGTCGGCGAAGACCATCAGGCCGTGCCGGCGGGCGAGGTCGAGGATGCCCTCGACGATCTCCTTCGGGTAGACGGCGCCGGTCGGGTTGTTGGGGTTGATGATCACGACGGCCTTCGTCCGGTCCGTGATCCTCGACTCCATGTCGGCCAGGTCCGGGTTCCAGTCGGCCTGTTCGTCGCAGATGTAGTGAACGGCCTTGCCGCCCGCGAGCGTTGTCACCGCCGTCCACAGCGGGAAGTCGGGGGCGGGGATGAGGACCTCGTCGCCGTCCTCGATCAGCGCCTGCACGGCCATCGAGATCAGCTCGGAGACACCGTTGCCGAGGAAGACGTCGTCGACGTCGACCTCCAGGCCGAGCGTCTGGTAGCGCTGGGCGACGGCGCGGCGGGCGGAGAGGATGCCCTTGGAGTCCGTGTAGCCGTGGGCCTGCGGGAGCATCCGGATCATGTCCTGGACGATCTCCTCGGGCGCCTCGAAACCGAAGAGTGCCGGGTTGCCCGTGTTCAGGCGCAGCACGCTGTGCCCCGCCTCCTCCAGCGCGTTGGCGTGCTCGATCACCGGGCCGCGGATCTCGTAACAGACGTCGCTGAGCTTGCTGGACTGCCGGAACTCCATGCTCTGCTGCCTCTCCGGTTTCGTGTGTTGCTTGGTTTTACCAAGTAGCAGCTTGGAAAGTCCAACGACTTGTCTAGACTGCGTCGCATGTCACCTCGCCGAAGCTACGACCAGTACTGCTCCGCCGCCCGCGCGCTGGACGCCGTGGGTGACCGCTGGACCCTGCTGATCGTCCGTGAGCTGCTCACCGGCCCGCGCCGCTACACGGACCTGCACGCGGACCTGCCGGGCGTCAGCACGGACGTACTCGCCTCCCGGCTGAAGGACATGGAGCGGGACGGCCTCGCCACCCGGCGCAGGCTGCCGCCGCCCGGTGCGGCGTACGTCTACGAACTCACCGGCCGTGGCAGGGAGTTGCTGCCCGTCATCCAGGCGCTGGGCGCGTGGGGCGAGGCGGAGCTCGGGGAGCGGCGGCCCACCGACGCCGTGCGGGCGCACTGGTTCGCGCTGCCGATGCTGCGGGCCCTGCGGGAGAAGGGAGACGGGGAGGGCGTCGTCGAAGTCCGGCTGGAGGAAGGGGACTTCCATCTGTACGTCGGCGCCGAGGACGGGCCGGTCTACGGCCACGGACGCGCACCCGGCGAGCCCGACGCCCGGCTTTCCATGGACGTCGACACCTGTACGGCCATCGCGCGCGGGGAGTTGAGCGTGGCCGACGCGGTGCGGGACGGCCGTATCGAGGTGGCGGGGGAGGGAACGCTCGCCAAGGGGCTCAGGAACGCATGAGAAAAGGGCCCGCCACCTTACGCGGCGGGCCCTTTGACGAGGTGTCAGGCGCCGGGCGGCACCCGCGACGGCCGTCCCGCCCCGCGCGTCAGCGAGTACCCGCCGACGCCCGCGAGCGCGGCCAGCACGCCGCCCACCGCCGTCCACACCCAGCGGTCGGACCACCAGCCGCCGGCCCAGCCGTCCTCCGGCTCGATGCTGGACAGTACGGCCGAGGTGGACGAGTCGTCCTCCGAGGAGGCCTCCGACTTCATCGCGATCCCCGGCACCAGCGGCTTCGCCAGCGAACCGTCCACCGCCGCCGCACCGCCGATGTCCTTGGAGTTCACCTCGACCGTGGCGTCGACCGGCTGGCCGAGGTCGGCCGTCGTGAGGCCGACGGCCGTCAGCCGGACGTAGTACGTGCCCGGCAGCGGGTCGTTCGCCCACGGCTCCGACCAGGCGCGCACCGTGCGCAGGACGCAGGCCAGCTCCACGGAGGTCGCCCCGGCCGCCGCGGTGCGGCTCTGCGCCCCGTACTGGCAGGCCTGGCGGCGCCGCAGCCCGTCATACACGTCGACCTGCCAGGTCTGCGCCGCATGCGTCTCCGGCAGCTTCACCGTCGCCTCGACGGTGGGGCGCTGACCGGCGTCCGCCGGGAACGACCAGTACAGGTAGTCGCCGGTGGAGCCGCTCGCCGTGGCCTGCTGGCCCTGCTCGAACTCGGTCGCCGTACGGAAGGACGTACCGGCCGACGTGGGAGCGTCACCGTCCGCCGAGGCCGACGGGGACGGCGAGGAGTCGGCCGCGGCGGGGCCGGCGGCGATCCCCAGCGTCAGCAGCGCCGCACCCAACACTCGTGTGATCCGCATCAGTTGGTCCTCCAGACCGCGAGCCGCCAGCGCGACAGCCAGCCCCAGACGAGACCGGCGAGGAAGCCGGTGAGGATCAGCGCGCCCAGCAGCCACCAGCCGCGCCCGAGACCGAACGAGGCCACGTCGCTCGACGACGACGGCGCGTCCACGACGTCCACGGTCAGCTCCAGCGGCATCCCCGGCGTGGTCTTCACCCCGGACGCCGCCGAGAAGGAGTGGGTGACCTGGAGACACACGGTCTCGGCGGCCGGATCGTCCTCGTCGCTGTCCGCCTTCGGGTAGCGCAGACCCGTCGAGATCACGTCCGTACGGCCGTTGCCCGACGCCTCGCCGCGCACGATCTCCCGGCCGTGCACGGTCACCGCCCGCAGCAGCACCCCGTAGGAGGGGTTGACGGACCGGTCGGCCGCCACGCTCACCGAGGCCCGCAGCTCCTGGCCGGGCTCGACGTCCACCCGGTACCAGCGCTGCTGCCCGAACTCCTCGCGGTCGGTGAAGAGTCCGGACTTCAGCGTGGGCGCCTTCGCACACTGCGCGGCACCTTCGGTCGCCACCGGCGTCACCACCGGGTCGGCCGCGCGGTCCACCAACTGGTTGACCTTGTCGGTGAGTTCCTCGCTGTGCTCGACCGAGGTGTAGGTACCGCCGGTCGCCTCGGCGATGCAGCTCAGCTGCTGCCGCATCTTGGTGTTCGGGACCAGACCGAGGGTGTCGATGGTCAGGCCGATGCCCTTGGCCGCGATCTCCCGGGCCACCTCGCACGGGTCGAGCGGGGCGCAGGTGTCCTCGCCGTCGCTGATCAGCACGATCCGCTTGGATGAGGCGCTGTCGGTGAAGTCGTCGGCGGCCTTCAGCAGCGCCGGGCCGATCGGCGTCCAGCCGGTGGGCGAGAGGGTCGCCACCTGCGTCTTGGCCTCGGTGCGGTCCAGCGTGCTCACCGGATAGAGCTGCGCGGTGTCCTTGCAGCCCGTCTTCTGGTTGTCGCCGGGGTAGTTGGCACCCAGGGTCCGGATGCCGAGCTGGACCTCCTCCGGGGTCGCGTCCAGCACCTCGTTGAAGGCCTGCTTCGCCGCCGCCATGCGGGTGCCGCCGTCGATGTCCGCCGTCCGCATGGAGCCGCTCACGTCGAGGACGAGGTCGACCTGGGGCGCGGTCCCGCCCGTGGGCTCACCGGCGACCGCCGCGACCGGGACGGCGATCCCGGCCGTCAGGGCGGCGAACAGGACGCACACTCCTGCCGCCAGCCGTTGTCTTGTGATCATCGGCGGATCCTATTGACCGGAGGTGTCAGCCTCCAAAACGAGCCGGGTTCGGCAGCTCCGCCCACTGGTCCCCGGGCGTCCCCGGCGACAGCCGCATCAGCGTCAATGCCTTGGTGGGCAGCGGGTTCTCACGGAGCGCCACGAGGGCGGGGGTGTCCGGAAGATCTCGTACGACCGTCTCCAGCGCCCGGCCCAACGCCGCGCCCGAGCCAGCCGTCCCCGCCAGCGCACCCGCCACCAGCGCCCCGAACAGCTTGCGCCGCAGGGCCGTTTCGTCATCGGTGACGACCCGGCCGCTCAACTGCGGTACGGGGACACCGTGTCGAGCCAGCCGTGCCGGGCTGACCCGGATGTCGGCCAGGTCGCGGTAGACGAGCCGCAGGGGGGTGCCCGTCGCCGACAGCACGACCAGGAGGTTCTGGCCGTGCGCCTCCAGGGCCACCCCGAGGTCCAGCAGCCGCAGCCCGACCGTGAGCGCCAGCCGTGTGAACTCCGCGAGCCACGAAGGCCGCGCGGGCAGGCCGGTGCCGGCGAGCGCGGCCACCGGCACGACGCGCTCGCCACTCCCGGCGTACACCTGCGGCGACTCGCGCAGTACGGCGGCCAGGTCGGGGGAGTCGGCGGTGGCCGCGCCCAGGGTGCGGGTGACGTGCAGCAGGCCGTCCGTGCGGGCCGCCAGCGACTCCGCGAAGGCGGACAGGGTCGCCGACATGCCGATCGAGTACACCGAGATGTCCCGCACCGACGACGTCAGCCGGGCGCTCAACGCGGTCTTCACATGCGGGCCTTCGCCGGTCAGGGCCAGCGTGCGCAGGGACATCAGCGGATGCGCGGCCGGACCCTCGTCGCCCGCCCGCTTCAGCACATGGGCCGCCTGCCACGGATGCACCGGGATCAACAGCCGTGCCCCGTCCCGCATCCCGGCCGGCCAGTCCCCGGTCACCAGGCACTCGTCCGCCCGCACCGGCATCAGCCGCAAGCCGACCAGCGGCCGGTGCTCGGGCCCGTACGCCAGTTGCTCCGGCACCGAGAAGCCGGGCCGGGAACGGCAGTTGGGATGGAACGGATGCCCGTCCACGACCCGCTGCTCCCACTCCCAGTCGGCAACGGGCCACTCGTTCGGGGGGTTCGCCGGCTGCCCCGCCCGCGACAGCGCCAACGACGCCACGCTGTGACCGAGTTCGGCCGCCAGACCGGTGCCGTGCGGCACGCCGAGATCGGTCATGAGCCGCGCGGGATCGTCGTACGCCGTGCCGTCGAGCCGTACGACGGAGACGTACGCGGCGGTCGCGTACGGGTCGGCCGGCGGGCCCTCGAGCCGGCGTCCGTCCCGCAGGCGCAGAGTGAGACCGTCCCGGCCGGTGATCCAGGGCAGCGGCTCGTACGCCAGCGCCCGCCACAGCCGGGTCAGTACGGCGGCCCGGGCGCCCGGCAGCTCGGCCGCGTACCGCGACACCAGGTCGGGGCGCGCCTCGGCCAGCTCCTGGGCGACCTCGGCCTCGGCGGTGGGGGAACGGTGCACGGGTGGGCTCCTCGGGTACACATAGGTGGCACGGCGGGCGGCCGGCGACAGAGATACTGATCGTCTCCGCCCGCACGTAGAGAACGAGTGAAACGCGTGGACCTCATCCCCCCGGCCGCCGCCGACGCCTATGCTGCCGCGCCGCTGCTCAACTGCCTGCTGCGGGAGGTCGCCGAGGCGCTCCCGGGCACCGGCGAGCCGCGCACGCACCGGCTGCCCAGCGGCCGGCTGCTGCGGGTGCGGGGCGAGCGGCGGCCCGCGGAACCCGAGGTGCACATCGGCGGCCACTGGCGCCGCATCGGCCACACCGAACTCGTCAAGCTCGTCGCCGAGGAGCTGACCCGCCACACCGGTCTGTCCAACCACGAGCTGCCGGCCGAGATGATCGACAGCCGGGACGCGGTGGCCGCCCTGCTCACGGCACGCGCGCGTGCGACGCCGCCCACCGACCCGTATCTGCGCTCCGAGCAGTCCCTGCTCACCGGCCACCCCTACCACCCCGCCCCGAAGGCCCGCGGCGGCGGTCCGGCCGCCGGCTGGCTGCCCTACGCGCCCGAGGCGCACGCCCGCTTCCCGCTGACGCTGCTCGGCGTGCGCGAGGACACGGTCGTCGAGGAGGGCGACACCGCCGCCCTGGACGCCCTCGGCGAGGCCCCGCCCGGCTACCGTCTGCTGCCCGCCCACCCCTGGCAGCTCGACCTGGTGAACCTCACCGACGCCTTCGCGGACGGCCGGCTGATCCGGCTCGGCACGACCGGATTCGACGCCTGGCCCACGGCCGCGATCCGCACCCTGTACGCCCCTGAGCGCGACCTCTTCCTGAAGTTCAGCCTGGACGTGCGCATCACCAACGACATCCGCCGCCTGTGGCGCCACGACCTGGTGAAACTCCGGCGGACCGACCAGGCGGCCGGGAAAGCCTTCGCCGACGGCCCCGCCGCCTGGCTCTCCGACCGCGGCTACCGCACCGCCGACTTCGCCTTCGAGGAACTGGCGGTCCTGGTCCGCGACGGCTTCCAGGGGCACCTCCGCCCCGGCGCGACCCCGCTGCTCGCCGCCGGGCTGGTGGAAGGCTTCGAGGGCGCCCCGTCCGGCGGTACGGCCTGGTGGGAGGCGTATCTGCGAGCCGTCGTACCGCCCGCCCTCGCGGCCTTCGCCGACCACGGCGTCGTACTCGAAGCACACCTCCAGAACACACTGGTCGCCGTGGACGCCGACGGAACGCCCGTGCAGGCGCTGTTCCGGGACGCGGAGGGCGTGAAGCTGCTGGCGGACGTGGACCGGGCGGCCGGGTGGGAGCGGCTGGTGTACACGCTCGTCGTGAACCACCTGTGCGAGGTCGCGGCCGTCCTCGCCGAGCGGCATCCGGGCCTCGACCCCTGGCCCGCCCTGCGCCGTGAACTGGCCCGCCACGGCCTCCCGGAGATCACCGCGCTCCTCGCCTCGCCCACCCTCCCCGGCAAGACCAACCTGCTGCTGCGCTGGACGGAGGCGGACGGCGCGGACGCCCGCTACCTGCCGCTGCCCAACCCCCTGGCACCGTGAGCGCTGACATACCCTGGCGGGTGTGCTGCGCGAAGTGACTGCTGTTCGATACGTGACCCCGCTGCGGTCCGGCGGCTCTGTGCCCGGAGTCGTCGAGGCCGACGACCTGGGGACGTACGTCGTGAAGTTCACCGCCTCCGCGCAGGGCCGCAAGGCGCTGGTCGCCGAGGTGATCGTCGGCGAGCTGGCCCGCGCGCTCGGACTGCGCTTCCCCGAACTGGTCCTGGTCCACTTCGACCCGGCGATCGCGGACAGCGAGCCCCACCAGGAGGTGCGCGAACTGCACAGCGCCAGCGCGGGCCTCAACCTCGGCATGGACTATCTGCCGGGCGCGCGGGACTTCACCCCCGAGGTCGCCCAGCACTTCCCGGTCGACTCGCTGGAGGCGGGCCGGATCGTCTGGCTCGACGCGCTCACCGTCAACGTGGACCGTACGGTGCACAGCTCGAACCTCATGGTGTGGCCCACGCTCGGCGTCGCGCCGCCGCGCCTGTGGCTGATCGACCACGGCGCCGCACTCGTCTTCCACCACCGCTGGGACGGCTCCGACCCCGCCAAGCGCTACGACTTCCGCCACCACGCCCTCGGCCACTCCGCCCCCGACGTCCGGGCCGCCGACGCCGAACTGGCGCCCAAGATCACACGGGAGTTGCTGCACGGGATCGTCGCCGAGGTTCCCGACGCCTGGCTGACCGACTTCGCGACACCCGACGAGGCCCGCGAGGCGTACGTCGGCTATCTCCACGCGCGCGTGCGGGCCTCCGAGGCCTGGCTGCCCACCGACTTCCCCACCCGGGAGGAACTCGCCGCCGAGGAGGCCCTCCGGGCGGCGAAGAACCAGCGAGGACGTCCCGCGTGGCTCAAGCAGGTCCCCGACCTGCACGGCAAGCCCGCGGCGGAACAGGATTGGTCGGTGCACCTCGGATGAGCCCGCACGCACCCGTCGTACAGATCGAGTACTGCACCCAGTGCCGTTGGCTGCCCCGCGCGGCCTGGCTGGCGCAGGAGCTGCTCACCACCTTCGAGCAGGAGCTGGGCGAGCTGTCCCTCAAGCCCGGCACCGGCGGCGTCTTCGTCGTCCGGGTCGACGGCGAGGTGGTCTGGGACCGGCGCGAACAGGGTTTCCCGGAGCCGACGGCCGTGAAGCAGGCCGTACGCGACCGAGTGGCCCCGGGAAAGTCCCTGGGCCACTCGGACAAGGCGGTGCGGGAGTAGGTCAGCCCTTGAGCTGCTCGTACGCGGGCAGGGTGAGGAAGTCCGCGTAGTCGTCGTCCAGCGACACTTCGAGCAGCAGGTCGTGGGCCTGCTGCCAGTGGCCGGCCGCGAAGGCCTCCTCGCCCAAGTCGCCGCGGATGTTGGCGAGTTCCTCGGCGGCGACCTTGCGGGCCAGCTCCGGGGTGGCCCTCTCGCCGTTCTCGAACTCGACACCCGCGTTGATCCACTGCCAGATCTGGGAGCGGGAGATCTCGGCGGTGGCCGCGTCCTCCATGAGGTTGAAGATGGCGACCGCGCCGAGCCCGCGCAGCCAGGCCTCGATGTAACGGATGCCCACCTGAACGGCGTTGACCAGTCCGTTGTACGACGGCTTGGCGTCCAGCGAGTCGATCGCGATCAGGTCGGCGGCCTCGACGTGGACGTCCTCGCGCAGGCGGTCCTTCTGGTTCGGCTTGTCGCCGAGGACCTTGTCGAAGGACTCCATGGCGATCGGGACCAGGTCGGGGTGGGCGACCCAGGAGCCGTCGAAGCCGTCGCCGGCCTCGCGGTCCTTGTCGGCGCGGACCTTCTCGAAGGCCACCTTGTTGACCTCGGCGTCCCGGCGGGACGGGATGAACGCCGCCATGCCGCCGATCGCGTGCGCGCCGCGCTTGTGGCAGGTGCGGACGAGGAGCTCGGTGTACGCGCGCATGAACGGGGCCGTCATCGTGACCAGGTTGCGGTCCGGGAGGACGAACTTGGCGCCGCCGTCACGGAAGTTCTTGACGATGGAGAACAGGTAGTCCCAGCGGCCGGCGTTCAACCCGGAGGCGTGGTCGCGGAGTTCGTAGAGGATCTCCTCCATCTCGTACGCCGCCGTGATCGTCTCGATCAGGACGGTGGCACGGATGGTGCCCTGCGGGATGCCGACGTAGTCCTGTGCGAAGACGAACACGTCGTTCCAAAGCCGGGCTTCGAGGTGGGACTCGGTCTTCGGGAGGTAGAAGTACGGGCCCTTGCCGAGGTCGAGCAGCCGCTGCGCGTGGTGGAAGAAGTAGAGGCCGAAGTCGACGAAGGCGCCGGGGACTTGAGAACCGTCGGCGTCGACGAGGTGGCGCTCGTTGAGGTGCCAGCCGCGCGGGCGCATGACGACCGTCGCGAGCTCCTCGTTCGGGCGCAGGGCGTACGACTTGCCGGACTTCTCGTCGGTGAAGTCGATGTTGCGGGTGTAGGCGTCGGCGAGGTTGACCTGGCCGAGGACCACGTTCTCCCAGGTGGGCGCCGAGGCGTCCTCGAAGTCCGCGAGCCAGACCTTGGCGCCCGAGTTGAGGGCGTTGATGGTCATCTTGCGGTCGGTGGGGCCGGTGATCTCGACGCGGCGGTCGTTCAGGGCCGCGGGGGAGGGGGCGACCTTCCAGGAGTCGTCCGCGCGGATGGCGGCCGTCTCCGGGAGGAAGTCGAGCGTGGAGGTGCGGGCGATCTCGGCGCGGCGCTCGGCACGGCGGGCGAGGAGTTCATCACGCCGGGGCGTGAACCGGCGGTGCAGCTCGGCCACGAAGGCGAGGGCCGCGTCGGTGAGGACCTCCTCCTGCCGGGGCAGGGGCTCGGCGTCGACGATGGCCAGCGGGGACGGCGCTGGTGCGGACATGAGCTGTCACTTCCTTCAGCGAGCGTGGCACCGGGTGCCAGTCGAACCGGGTACGGCGAGGAACGCCCTTGGAGCGGTAGGGCGCTTCTGATCTGTGGATACTAGTTTCCTCATCGTGGAAGTTCAATGGTTTGTTGATGTCGAGATTCTCTGAGTCGAGGAAAGGTGGCGCTCAGTGCCACCCCGCTCACTCAAGGTGGTGCAGGTCCGCGACGGTGTCGATGTCGTAGGGCCGGGCGACGTCACCGCACTCCACGAGCGAGACCTCGGCGGCGTGTTCCTTCAGATACGCGCGTGCCCCTCGGTCCCCGGTGGCAGTCGCGGCGATCCCCGCCCAGTGCGCGGACCCGAACAGCACGGGATGCCCGCGTACGCCGTCGTAGGCGGCCGAGACGAGCGCCGTCTCGTCGGTGTACGCGCCGCGCACCCGCGCGAACGCCTCCGCTCCGATGCCGGGCTGGTCCACGAGGGACACCAGCGCCGCCCGCGCGCCCGTGCCGGAGAGCGACTCGAGACCGGCTCGAAGCGAGGACCCCATGCCGCCGGCCCAGTCGGGGTTGTCGACGAGCACGCACCCCTCCAGATCGGCCTTCTGCCGTACGACGTCGGCGGCGGCCCCCAGCACCACGTGCACGCGCGTGCAGCCCGCCGCGCGCAGGACTCCCACCGCGTGTTCCACCAGTGGCCTGCCGCGATGATCCAGCAGCGCCTTGGGTCGCCCGCCGAGCCGCCGCCCGCCACCTGCGGCCAGCAGCAGCCCGGCCACCTGGTCCTCGTTCTCCGTCATGCGTCCTGCATACCTGACGCCCAGGGGAGTGGCTGGTTTCGAAGGGCTGAATTTCGGTCCGTGCGGTGGCGCGGCGCGCCCGGGGTGGCGTTTACTGACCCGCGTCCCCCGGCGCCCGACCAGCGCCACGGGGCTGTTTCGGGCGGGATCACGAGGTAGGGCGCACAACGGGGTGCGCCGGGGGGGAGAGCTGTGTTGCGGAGCTTGGGACAGAGGCCAGTGACCGGCAGCGACGAGGACGATCCGAGAGTGGCGGGACTGCGGACCGCGGTGTCCCGACTGCGCCGCGAACTCGCCGCGCACCCGGCCGAGTTCCCCGACCGCGCGATCGCCGAGGACGAACTGGCGGCACTGGCCGCGATGACGATCGACGGAACACCGGAGATCCCCCGCCTGCGCCGCTCACTGCTGCTGATCGCGGGGGCGATCGGCTCGGTCAGCGCACTGTCGCGGGGGTTGTCGGAGGTGCGGGACGCGGTGGATCTGTTCGGGGAGCCGGGGCGGGGCTGACGACTCGCCCGGTGTCCTTCAGCAGCCCCGGTCGGCGACCAGCTCTCCCCAGAGGGTGTGCGGGGCGTCGGCCCGCACTGCTGCCGGGTCGATGCGCTCGAAGCCCCGGAGCACGATCCGCTCGCAGTCGTCGCAGCGGTCGAGATAGGCGTCGAACTCCGCCTGAGAGCAGCCCAGGGGCGGTTCCGTGAGCTCGACGAAGAGCGGGACGGCGGCCCGCCAGCGCCAGCTGAGGTCGACGAACTGCGCGACCGACGAGCTGATGAAGTCGACGGCCGGGTGATAGAGATCCGCGTGGTACTCGCGCAGCGCCGGCGCGAGATCGGCCGCGGTGAGCGGCGCCGACCGGATGGCCAGGACCCGGCCGTCGCCCCGTACCGCACCCATCCGTGGCGTCAGGTCGTGGCTGCCCCACAGCCCCAGGTCGTAGAACCGGTCGTCCGGGGTGGCCAGTTCGCGCTCGCGCGGCCCCGCCAGGTTCGGTACGAGCGTCGGTTCGGCGGCGGTCTGGAACGACGGGGTCATGACGACGTCGTCCGGCAGCCCGTACTCGGCGAGCGCGAGCAGGTCCGGTTCCGGCAGCCGCCACCCTCGTACCGCCGTAGGCCGCACCTGATGCCCGGGATCGACGAGGCTCTCCAGCGGCGCCGTCATCAGTGCCGTCAGGCGGTCCTCGACGGATGTCACGCCGGGCTCTGGCTGGCCAGTGCCTCCGAGAGTTCTGTCGCGACCTGCTGGAGCACCGGCACGATCTTGTCCGTGGCCGACTCGGTGACGCGGCCTGCCGGGCCGGAGATGGAAATGGCCGCGGCGGTCGGGGAGTTGGGCACCGACACCGCGAGGCAGCGGACGCCGATCTCCTGCTCGTTGTCGTCGACCGCGTACCCGAGCTGCCGTACGTCGGCCAGCGCCGCGAGGAAGCCGTCCGGCGTGGTGATCGTCTTCTCCGTCGCGGCCGGCATGCCGGTGCGGGAGAGCAGCGCGCGCACCTCGGCGTCCGGGACGTCGGCGAGGAGGGCCTTGCCGACGCCGGTGGAGTGCGGCAGGACGCGGCGGCCGACCTCGGTGAACATGCGCATCGAGTGCTTGGACGGCACCTGGGCGACGTAGACGATCTCGTCGCCGTCGAGCAGCGCCATGTTCGCCGTCTCGCCGGTCACCTCGACAAGGCGGGCGAGGTAGGGGCGGGCCCACGTGCCGAGCAGCCGGGAGGCGGACTCGCCGAGGCGGATCAGGCGGGGACCGAGGGCATAGCGGCGGTTGGGCTGCTGGCGGACGTATCCGCAGGCCACGAGCGTGCGCATGAGGCGGTGGATGGTGGGCAGCGGCAGCCCGCTGGTCGCGGAGAGCTCGCTGAGGCCGACCTCGCCGCCCGCGTCCGCCATCCGCTCCAGCAGATCGAAGGCGCGCTCGAGGGACTGGACCCCGCCACCGGCGGACTTGGCGGAGTCGGTGGTGCTGGCGCTGGACGTCGGCACGGCGCGTTCCTTTCGGGACCTGGCAGGAAGGGCAGAAGCCTACCCGGCAGTCGGTTGACTCCCTTGTTGTGCGTAGCTACGTTCTGCCTGTCGGAATTCTAATTCCGCTTTATGGAAACGTCCAGAGTGTGGGCGTGAGAGCCGTCGAAGGGAAGTGTGCCCTTGACGGCGTGAGAACGGGAGTGAAGACTCCTTCAACAGAAAGTTGAATTCCGTTACGCGGAAGTTAACTGGTGACAGAGAGGGGTCCGGGTGTCCGACGCTGAACTGGTGCTGCGCTCGACGCGCGTCATCACTCCGGAAGGGACGCGCGCCGCCTCGGTCGCGGTCACCGCCGGCAAGATCACGGCCGTACTCCCGTACGACGCCGAAGTCCCCTCCGGCGCCCGCCTGGAGGACGTCGGCGACCACGTCGTGCTGCCCGGCCTGGTCGACACCCACGTGCACGTCAACGACCCCGGCCGCACCGAGTGGGAGGGCTTCTGGACCGCCACGCGCGCGGCGGCGGCCGGCGGCATCACGACCCTCGTCGACATGCCCCTCAACTCCCTCCCGCCGACCACCACGGTCGACAACCTCCGTACGAAGCAGGACGTCGCCGCCGACAAGGCCCACATCGACGTCGGCTTCTGGGGCGGCGCCCTGCCCGACAACGTCAAGGACCTGCGCCCGCTGCACGAGGCCGGGGTCTTCGGCTTCAAGGCGTTCCTGTCCCCGTCCGGCGTGGACGAGTTCCCGCACCTGGACCAGGACCGGCTCGCCCAGTCCCTGGCCGAGATCGCCTCCTTCGGCGGCCTGCTGATCGTGCACGCCGAGGACCCGCACCACCTGGAGGCGGCCCCCCAGCAGGGCGGCCCCAAGTACGCCGACTTCCTGGCCTCCCGCCCGCGCGACGCCGAGGACACGGCGATCGCCCAACTCATCGCCCAGGCCAAGCGGTTGGACGCGCGCGTGCACGTCCTGCACCTGTCGTCGAGCGACGCCCTCCCGATCGTCGCCGCAGCCAAGGCCGAAGGCGTCCGCATCACGGTCGAGACCTGCCCCCACTACCTGACCCTCACCGCCGAGGAAGTCCCGGACGGCGCCAGTGAGTTCAAGTGCTGCCCGCCCATCCGCGAGTCCGCCAACCAGGACCTGCTCTGGCAGGCGCTGGCCGACGGCACCATCGACTGCGTGGTCACCGACCACTCCCCGTCCACGGCCGACCTGAAGACCGACGACTTCGCGACGGCGTGGGGCGGCATCTCGGGCCTCCAGCTCAGCCTGGCGGCGGTGTGGACGGAGGCGCGGAGGCGCGGCCACTCCCTCGACGACGTAGTCCGCTGGATGTCCACGCGCACCTCGGAGTTGGTCGGACTGGACCAGAAGGGCGCCATCGAGGCCGGCCGCGACGCCGACTTCGCGGTCCTCGCACCCGACGAGACGTTCACCGTCGACCCGGCGGAACTCCAGCACCGCAACCGCGTGACGGCGTACGCGGGCAAGACCCTGTACGGCGTCGTGAAGTCGACCTGGCTGCGCGGCGAACGCATCGTCGCGGACAGCGAGTTCACGGACCCGAAGGGCCAACTCCTCACCCGCGCCAACTGATCAAGACTTCCGCACCCGCAGCGGCCGACTCCAGAAAGGCACATATCCCGTGACGGCGCAGCCTGAATCTCCTTTGGCTCGTTTCACCGGCGACGCGAACCCGTACGGCGGCGGTGACCCGTACGCCGACTACCGCACCGCCGACTTCCCCTTCACCCAGTACGCCGACCTCGCCGCCCGGCAGCTCGGCGCCGGAGTCATCGCCGCCAACGACGAGTTCTTCGCCCAGCGCGAGAACCTGCTCCTGCCCGAGCGCGCCGAGTTCGACCCCGAGCACTTCGGGCACAAGGGCAAGATCATGGACGGCTGGGAGACGCGGCGCCGTCGTGGCGCGTCCGCCGAGCGCCCGTGGCCGACCGCCGAGGACCACGACTGGGCGCTGGTACGCCTGGGCGCGCCCGGCGTGATCCGCGGGATCGTCGTCGACACGGCCCACTTCCGCGGCAACTACCCGCAGGCGGTGTCGGTCGAGGGCACGTCGGTCGCGGGCTCCCCGTCCCCCGAGGAACTCCTCGGCGACGACGTGAAGTGGACGACGCTGGTCCCGCGCACGCCGGTCGGCGGCCACGCGGCCAACGGCTTCGAGGTCGCGGTCGAGCAGCGCTTCACGCACCTGCGCGTCAACCAGCACCCCGACGGCGGCATCGCGCGCCTGCGCGTGTACGGCGAGGTCGTCCCCGACCCCGAGTGGCTGTCTGTCCTCGGCACCTTCGACGTGGTCGCCCTGGAGAACGGCGGCCGGGCCGAGGACGCCTCCAACCTCTTCTACTCGCCGGCCTCCAACACCATCCAGCCGGGGCGCTCCCGCAAGATGGACGACGGCTGGGAGACGCGGCGCCGCCGCGACCAGGGCAACGACTGGATCCGGTACCGGCTGGTGGCCCAGTCCCAGATCCGCGCGATCGAGATCGACACGGCGTATCTGAAGGGCAACAGCGCGGGCTGGGCGTCGGTGTCGGTGCAGGACGGCGAGACGGGCACCTGGCAGGAGATCCTCCCGCGCACCCGCCTCCAGCCCGACACCAACCACCGCTTCGTCCTCCCGACGCCGGCGGTGGGCACCCACGCGCGCGTGGACATCTTCCCGGACGGCGGGATCTCGCGGCTGCGGCTGTTCGGTTCGCTGACGGAGGCGGGAGCGGCGACGCTGGTGGCCCGCCACCAGGAGCTCGGGGGCTGAGCCGGCTTTTCCTCGCCCCCGCCGCCCCTACCCGTCCCATCCCTGGGGGCTGCCGCCCCCAGACCCCCGCTTCGGCCCTGAAGGGGCCTCGTCCTCAAACGCCGGACGGGCTGGTTAGTCAGCCCCTCCGGCGTTTGAGGAGCGGGGGTCCAGGGGGCAGCGCCCCCTGGGCGGGGGCGAAGGGGCGGCAGCCCCTGGGGATGGGAACGGGTAAGGGCGGCGGGGGCGAGAAAAGCCCTACCTCACGCCGCATGCCCCCCGTCCACCGCGAACTCCGCCCCCCCCCCGCCCCCCCCCCCCCCCCCCCCCCCCCCCCCCCCCCCCCCCCCCCCCC
>NZ_JADDXU010000018.1 GCF_015163075.1 Streptomyces justiciae | reverse complement strand
TGACTTCGCCGGCGCCACCTCCTCCGCCTCCTCCAAGCTGCTCCACGGCGGTCTGCGCTACTTGCAGACCGGCGCGGTGAAGCTGGTGGCGGAGAACCACTTCGAGCGCCGTGCGGTGTCTCGCCAGGTGGCTCCCCACCTGGCGAACCCGCTCACGTTCTACCTGCCCGTGTACAAGGGCGGGCCGCACGGCGCCGCGAAGCTCGGGGCAGGCGTCTTCGCCTACTCCGCGCTCTCCGCGTTCGGTGACGGCGTCGGTCACCTCCTGTCCCCCGCGAAGGCGGCGCAGGACGTGCCCGAGCTGCGCACCGACAATCTCAAGGCCGTCGCGGTCTACGGCGACGACCAGATGAACGACGCCCGCATGGCGCTGATGACGGTCCGTGCGGCCGTCGAGGCGGGCGCGGTCGTCCTGAACCACGCCGAGGTGACCGGGCTGCGGTTCACCCAGGGCCGGGTGACGGGCGCCGAGCTGCGCGACCGGCTGTCCGGCGACGAGTTCGGCGTGAACGCCCGGCTCGTGCTGAACGCGACCGGCCCGTGGGTCGACCACCTGCGCAAGATGGAGGACCCGAACGCGGCGCCCTCCATCCGGCTCTCCAAGGGCGCGCACCTGGTCCTGAAGCGCACCTCCCCCTGGAAGGCCGCGCTGGCCACGCCGATCGACAAGTACCGCATCACGTTCGCCCTGCCCTGGGAGGACATGCTGCTGCTGGGCACCACGGACGAGGAGTTCGAGGGCGACCCGGCGGACGTCAAGGTCACCGAGAAGGACACCGCGCAGATCCTGGACGAGGCCGCGTTCTCCATCCGGGACCAGCAGCTCGACCGTGACCTCATCACGTACGCCTTCGCAGGTCTGCGCGTGCTGCCGGGCGGGCCCGGCGACACCGCCAAGGCCAAGCGCGAGACCGTCGTGACCGAGGGCAAGGGCGGCATGCTGTCCGTCGCGGGCGGCAAGTGGACGACGTTCCGGCACATCGGCCGTACGGTCATGCAGAAGCTGGAGGCGCTGCCGGGCGCTCCGCTGGGCGACGACTTCGAGCCCATCGCGTCCCTGCCGAAGAAGCTCCCGCTGCCCGGTGTCGCCAACCCGCGCGCGGTCGCGCACCGGCTGCTGGTCGACAACCCGGCGCCGGGTCCGCGCATGGCCGCCGACACGGCGAAGCACCTGGCCACCCACTACGGCTCCCTCGCCTTCGACATCGCCCGCCTGGCGAACGAGAACCCGGAGCTGGGCGAGCGCGTCCACCCCGACGCCCCCGAGATCTGGGCGCAGGTCGTGTACGCCCGTGACACCGAGTGGGCCGAGACGGCGGACGACGTGCTGCGCCGCCGTACGACGCTGACGATCCGGGGCCTGGCGACGGACGACGTCCGGGCGAAGGTGCAGGACCTGCTCGACAAGAAGTAGGCGCTACGACTCGAAGGGCGCGGTTCCTCCTGACGGGAGCCGACCTGACCGAGACCCGGCCCTCCTCCCCTATGGGGCCGGTACGCGAGAGGGGCGACTCCACGCCGATGGAGCCGCCCCTTTCGCATGCCGCGTTGTCAGTGGCGGCTGTTTTCATGGGCGCATGAACATCGAACGGGCCGTCCCCGAGGAACTCGCCGCGCTGCGCGAGGCGTTCGCCGTGGATGAGGAGGGTGCCTCGGCGCTGGGGTGGGAGGCGGTGCGCGCCTTCGAGGCGGAGCACAGCGTGACGTTGCCGGAGCCGTACCGGACCTTCGTGGCGGAGGTGTCGGACGGGTCGTTCCAAGGGCCGCCGGAGTACGGGCTGGTGGGGCTGGCCGAGAGCGCCAAGGGACAGGATCTGGGCCGTCCCTTTCCCCTCGCCGAGCCCTGGATATGGGAGGACGACGACGGGGGCCACGAGGACCCCGACGCCGTCGTCGAGCAGGTCGTCCACCAGGGTTCGCTCAACCTCGGCACGGACGGCTGCGGCATGGACTGGCACCTGGTCGTCAGTGGCCCCCACCGGGGTCACATATGGCACGTCACCGATGTGGGTGCCCTGCCGTTCGGCGCAGAGTTCGGTCATACGACCGCCGCGCCCGGCTTCGCCGGCTGGGTGCGGCACTGGGCCGCCGGCAAGGAGTGGTTCGACGCCGAGTCAGCCGAGTGAGGCGACGGCCTCGCGTACGGCGGCCACGTCCCGCAACTCCTCGCGGCGCACGATCAGTTCACGGCCCAGCAGCAGCGCCCTCCGGGACGCCGGTGCCGGGTCCGGGAGGGTCGTCAGGTCGGTCAGGTGGGCGAAGCCGATGATGCGGCGGACGATCTCCGTGCCCGCGTAGCCGACCGACTCCGTCCAGACCCGGCGCAGGAAGCGGTCCAGGTAGGCGTCGTCGAAGAAGGTGTCGACACGGGTCGGCCAGAGGCGACGGAACTCCGTCTCGAACGCCTCCCAGGACAGCCGGAGTTGGTCCGCGTGGTCGGACAACGTGCCCAGTGCCCGCGCCCGTTCCTCCGACACCAGTACGTTGGCCCAGTAGAGGCCGAGGTCGTAGCCGATCGGGCCGACGAAGGAGAACTCGGGGTCGAAGACCCGCACGACCGGGGCGCCTTCGCGGTCGCCGACCATGATGCTGCCGGTGTGCAGGTCGCCGTGGAGGAGGGCCTGTGCGCTGGTCATGAAGAGATGCCTGAGGTCGGCCACCTCCGTGCGGAGCCTCGCGTCCGCGCGGAACTCCGCCGCCAGGTCGGCGAGGTCCTCGTGCCAGTGGTTGTGCTCGTGCTCGATGTACGGCTCGGAGAGGACCACGTCCTCGGTGATCTTGCACAGCTCGGGGCTGACCGAGGCCGCGATCAGGGCCTTGCGCTCGGCGGAGGGCATGCCGAAGTCACTGGTGGCGAAGGACAGTTGGGCGACGAACTCGCCCACCCGGGCCGAAGTGTTCGGGCCGTACGCCGCGCCTTCGTTGAGGAGCGTGCGCAGGACCTCCAGGTCCGACATGTCCTCCATGACGAGGGCGTAGTTCTCGGGGTCGTAGCCGTGGATCGCCGGGATCTTGTCCGGGGCGACCTTGGCGACCTGGTCGTAGGCGCGGGCCTCGGCGTCGGCGCGGTCCGGGTTCATCGGCCAGGACGGGCCCGCCACGCGGACCCAGGGCAGGGCCTGCTTCACGGCGAGGCTGCGGGTGCCGGCGGGTGAGGTCGCCAGGAAGACGCGGTTCATGTTGCCGTCGGAGACCTCGCGGACGTCCGGGTCGGCGGCCTCGTCCCAGTGGCCGCGCTCGCGCAGGTACGCCGGGATGTCCTCGGTCTCCAGGATGCGGTAACCCATCGTGAACTCCCCTATGCGGTGCGGCGCTTGGACAACGTGAAACTGAAGACCAGGGCGAGGATGAGGACCGCGCCCTCGACGACGTCCTGGGTGTAGTACGGCAGGCCCTTGATGGTCAGGCCGGTGGTGATGATGCCGATCAGGACCGCGCCGAGGGCCGTGCCCCAGACGTTCGGGCGGCCCTTGCCGAGGACGGAGGTGCCGACCAGGGCGACCGCCACGGCCTCCAGGAGCTGCGAGGTGCCGGCGGACACGTCGCCCTGGCCGATGCGGGAGGCCAGGATCAGGCCGCCGACGGAGGCGAGGACGCCGGAGAGGACGTAGGCGAGGGCCCGGTACGCGCCGACGCGGATGCCGGCCAGCCGGGACGCCTCGGGGTTGGCGCCGATGGCGTACAGCACCCGGCCCCAGCGGGTGCGGGCGAGGAAGACCCAGGCGGCGACGGTCAGTCCGCCGAAGACGAGGACCGAGATGGGGATGCCGAGGACCGTGCCCCGGTCGATCTTCAGGAAGCCCTCGGTGAACTTGCCGGGCGCGGTGGTGCCGTCGTCCAGGGTCATGCCGGGGGTGATGGACTGGCCGTCGACCAGGACGAGTTTGAGTCCTTGGACGATGAACAGGGTGCCCAGGGTCGCCAGCATGTCGGGGATCTTCAGGACGACGATCAGCAGGGCGTTGAGCAGACCCACCACGGCGCCCGCAGCGAGCACCGCGACGATCGCAACGGTGCCGATCTGGTTGTAGACGACCATCGTCTGGGCGGCGACCGAGACACCGAGGCCCGCGACCGCGCCGACGGACATGTCCATTCCGCCGACGGCCATGGTGAGGGTGACGCCGAGGCCGAGGATCGCGGCGACGGAGACATAGCGCAGGGTGTCGAGGAGGGTCGCCGACTCGCGGAAGGAGCCCTCACTGAGCGCGAAGTAGAGGAAGAGGGCGACCGTCACGAAGATGAAGCCGTACTTGATGACGGCGTTCTGGACGCGGGCGGCCGGGGTGGCCGTGGTGGACGGGGTCGCCGTCTTCGCCGGGGTGCTCTGGGCTGTGGTCATGGGGTGCTTCCTTCAGCGGCGGCGGGCGCGGGCGTCACACCGACGCCGAGATGGTCTGGATCACGCGGTCGCGTTCCGCGTCCTCGCCGTAGGCGTCGAGGTGGATCTCGCCGGCGGCCAGCACGACGACCCGGTCGGCGACCTCCAGCACCTCGTCGACGTCGGCGGACAGGACGAGCACCGCGGCGCCCTCGGCGGCCAGGGTCCGGGCGCGGCGGCCGATGTCCCGGCGGGCGCCGATGTCCACGCCTCGGAACGGCTCGTCCAGGATGAGGACACGGGGTGTCTCGGCGAGCCAGCGGCCGACGACGACCTTCTGCTGGTTGCCGCCGGACAGCTCCTCGACGGTGCTGTGCTCGTCGCGGGTGACGACACCGAGGGCGGCGATGGTGTCGCGGCCCAGTGCGTCCTCCTTCGCCGTGTTGACGAGGCCGAGCCGGGACAGGGACTTCAGGAACGGCAGCGAGATGTTCTGGGCGAGCGACCAGCCGGGGACGAGGGCGTCGGCGTGCCGGTCCTCGGGGACCAGGTGGATGCCGGCGCGGATGGCGTCGGCCGGCCTGCGGGGCGCGAAGTCCTTGCCGTCGAGCGCGACGGCGCCCGCCGCGAAGGGCTCGGCGCCGAACAGGCCGCGGGCCAGCTCGGTCTTGCCCGCGCCCAACAGGCCGACGACGCCGGTTACTTCGCCCGCACGGACGTCCAGGTCGAGAGGTGTGCGGCCCTCGAAGAGCCGTACCCCGCGCAGGGACAGCGCGACCTCACCGGCAGTGCCTTCGCGCACCGGCCGGGCCGTGGTCGCCTCCTGGGCCTGCGCGAGCATCGCGCGCAGGGCCGCGTCCCAGTCGAAGGGCTTGGCCTGGTCCTCGGTGAGACGGCCGTCCCGCAGGACGACCAACCGGTCGGCGAGGGCGTCGATCTCGCCGAGGCGGTGGGAGACGTAGAGGACGGCGATGCCGTCGTCGCGCATCTTCTCGACGAGGGCGAAGAGGCGTTCCGCCTCGGCCGCCGACAGCGCGGAGGTCGGCTCGTCGAGGATAAGGAGGCGGGGGCGGGTGGCCAGGGCGCGGGCGAGGATGAGCAACTGGCGGTCGGAGATGCCGAGTTCGGTGACGTCTCTCTTCAGCAGTGCGTCGCTCCAGCCCAGTTCCAGGCCGGCCTGGATCTCGCGGGCGCGGGCCAGCAGTTTGGCGCCGTTGAGGAAGGGGTTGCCGCGGCGCTGGGCGAGTTCCTCGAAGACGAGGTTCTCGGCGACCGTGAGGCCGGGCACGATGCCCTCGCCGATGCGCTGGTGCACGGTCTGGATGCCCAACTGCCGGGCGGCCAGCGGCGACTGGAGTGCCGCGGGCTCACCGGCGACCCGCACCTCGCCGCCGTGGTCGGTGTGCACGCCGGACAGGATCTTGATCAGCGTGGACTTGCCGGCGCCGTTCGCGCCGAGCAGCGCGACGACGCTGCCCGGTGCGATGTCCAGCGAGACGGACTCCAGGACCGTCTTGCCGCCGAAGGCCATGCTGACATCGGCCAGGGAAACAGCAGCCGTCTCAGTGGGCGACATTCGAGATCCAGTCCGCGGTCGAGACCTGGGACAGGTTCAGCGCGGGCAGCGCCTCGCGCAGCTGGTCCATGTTCTCGATCTTCTTCTCGCGCAGGAAGTCCTGCGTGATGGCGACGGCCGGGAACTCGACGGAGGTCTTGTTCAGTTGACCGGCGAGTTCGAGGGCGGTGGTGCGGACGACGGCGGCGCCGACCGCGGACGGGTCGGTGCCGGCGGTGGCGACCCAGGGGCTGTCGGCGGCGGTCATCTGCTGGATGTCGGCGTTGGAGACGTCCGCGCCGAAGACCTTCACCTTGTCCTGGAGCTTCTTGTTCTGCACGGCGAGGACGGTGCCCTTGGCGAGCTCGTCGTAGGGGGCGAAGACACCGGCGACGTCGCCGTGCTGGGTGAGCGCGGCGGAGACGAGGGGAACGTTGTCAGTGGCCGTGGAGTCGGTGACCTTGCCGACCTTGAACTCCTGCTTCCAGCCCTGCGCGGCGAGTTCCTTCGTCCACACGGTGTTCCGCTTGTCGAGGGCGGCGTACCCGGCGACGTTGACGTAGCCGACCTTGGCGTCCTTGCCGACCTTCTCGGCCATCACGTCGAGCACGGCCTGGGCCATGCTGGCGTCGTCCTGCTTGGTGGAGACGACGCCCTGGGTGGCCGTCTCGACGTCGTAGACGACGACCTTGATGCCCTTCTTCACGGCCTTGTCGATCTCCGGCTGGATGGTGGCCGGGAAGCCGTGGTCGATGATGATCGCCTTGGCGCCGGAGTTGATGGCCGAGGACAGGTCGGTGGCCTGCTTGGCGTTGTCGGCCTGGGCGTCGTACACGGTCAGGTCGATGCCGAGGGCCTTGGCCTGCGCCTTGGCGCCGTTGCCCCACTGCTCGAAGTAGTCGCCGGCGCCGCTCTGCCGGACCAGGGCGACCTTGACCGCGCCCGCGCTGAACGGGGCGGGCTTCTTGCCGGTGGCGGCCGACGCGGAGGCGGCGGTGTCGCCCGCGTCCTTGGACTTGGAGGCGTCGGTGGACTGCGAGCAGCCGGAGAGCACGAGCGCGGAGAGGGACGCGAGGGAGAGCGCGGCAAGGGGCAGACGGGTGCGGGACATGGTGGGGCTCCAGGTGCGGGGTGGTGCAGAGCGGATGAAGGGGGTGCCGGGCCCGGAGCGCGAGCAGAAAGGGAATGCGCCACCGCGGAAGGAGGGCAGGGCGGAGCTCCGGGAGGGGTCAGCGACAGCTGGCGGTGGTCGTCCGGAGCAGGTCCACGTACAGCCGCCGTACAAGCAGCAGCGTCTTCATACGCAGATCATGAGAACGATTTCAGCCATCCGTCAAAGGCGTGGAAGCGGTTTCTCAGCAGATGAGACAACGACTACGTCACACCCGATTGACCTGACATGCCGGGTTACCATCGCGGGACCGGCACCCGACCCGGCACAGTGAGGCCCCGATGACGACACCCCGCGCGAACGCGCTGCGTATGCCCTGCATGCGCCGCTGTTGTCGTGCGCTGTGTCGCGGCTGACCGACTGTCCCGCCGCGTTTCGCCGCCGTCCCTCTTCCTCCCCCGCCCGTCCGGTGCTTGTCTCGGTATCCGGACTTTCCTTCCAGACTCCTGGAGTTGTTCCCATGACGCTGCTGACCACCTGGTCCGAGTCCGGCCCCGAGACGCAGGTCCGCCGCACCTCGGACCCCGCCGAGATCGCCGAGGCGCTCAAGCCGCTCGGTGTGCGCTACGAGCAGTGGCCGATCCGCGAGGACGTGCCCTTCGACGCCGACAGCGACACGGTGTTCGCCGCGTACGGCCCGGAGATCGAGAAGCTGAACGCCGAGGAGGGCTTCACCACCGTCGACGTCCTCGGCCTCCACCCCAGCGACGACCCGGAGTTCCCGGCGAAGGCGAAGGCCGCGCGCGAGAAGTTCCTCCAGGAGCACACGCACGACGACGATGACGAGGTCCGCTTCTTCGTCTCCGGCTCCGGCATCTTCTACCTGCACGTGAACGGCGAGGTGCACGCGGTCTTCTGCGAGAAGGGCGACCTGCTGGGCGTGCCGCGCGGCACCACCCACTGGTTCGACATGGGCACCAGCCCGTCGTTCACCGCGATCCGTTTCTTCCACGAGGAGGACGGCTGGATCGGCAACTTCACCGGTTCGACGATCGCGTCCCGCTTCCCGGACTACGACACGATCGCGGCGGGCTACGAGGCGGACAAGGCCTCCGCATGAGCCTGGTGTACGACGTGGACGCCGTGGTGCTCGACATCGAGGGCACCACGAGCGCCACGGGCTTCGTCGTCGACGTCCTCTACCCGTACTCCCGCTCACGTTTCGGAGCACTGCTCTCCGAGCGGAGCGGTGATCCGGACGTCCAGCGGGCCGTCGCCCAGGTCCGCGAGGAACTCGGCGACCCGGACGCGGACGCGGCGGCCGTCGAGAAGGCCCTCAACGCCTGGCTCGACGAGGACCGCAAGGCCACCCCGCTGAAGACCCTCCAGGGCATCATCTGGTCCGAGGGCTTTACCCGCGGCGACCTCGTCTCGCACTTCTATCACGACGTCGTACCGCAGCTGCGCGCCTGGCACGAGGCGGGGCTGCGGCTGTACGTCTACTCGTCCGGGTCGGTGGCCGCGCAGCGGGCGTGGTTCACCAACAGCCCGGAGGGCGACCTGACGTCCCTCGTCTCGGGGCTGTACGACACCGAGAACGCGGGGCCCAAGCAGGAGCCGGAGTCCTACCGCCGTATCGCGGCGGCGACCGGCGTCGCGCCGTCCAGGCTCCTCTTCCTCTCCGACCGCCCCGGCGAGCTGGACGCGGCCCGCGCGGCCGGCTGGCACGCGGTCGGCGTCCGGCGGCCCGGGGAGCCGTACTACGAGCAAGGCGTCGGCGACCACGCGCAGGCGGGGACGTTCGACGAGATCACCGTCAGCACCACCACAGGCACCACCGGGAGCACCGCATGACCGCCGAGATCAGCGCACTCGACCTGGAGGAGGCGGGGGCGGTCCTCGCCGCCGAGTCCGCCCGCTTCGCCTCCTTCGGCTGGATGCGGGGCACCTCCGGCAACCTGTCCGTGGTGCTCACCCGCGACCCGCTGCGGCTCGCGGTCACCGCGAGCGGCCACGACAAGGGCGAACTGACGCCCGCGGACGTGGTGTTGGTGGACGGGCAGGGCGCCGCAGTGCAGGGCGGCAAGCCGTCCGCCGAGGCCGAGCTGCACGCGCGGGTCGCCGCGCTGACCGGGGCCGGGGCCGTCGTCCACGTCCACACGGTGGCATCTGTGGCCATGGGGCGGCGCGAGCCGGGCGGGATCGTGTTCAAGGACCTGGAGATGCTGAAGGGCGTCGGGCAGCCCGCGCACGACGTCGAGGTGACACTGCCGGTCATCGCCAACAGCCAGGACATGAAGGTGCTCGGGGACCGGCTGGAGGCGGCGCGGGATCCGCGGATGCCCGCGGTGGTCGTGGCCGGGCACGGGCTGTACGTGTGGGGAGCCGATCCGCGTCAGGCGCGGCACCACACCGAAGTGGTGGAGTGGCTGCTGGAGTTGGAGCTTTCGCAGCGCTGACCTGAAGGACAAGGGACCCCCGAGCTCGGGGGTCCCTTTCTTGTTACCAAAGGCTCTACTTCAGGTGATCGCCCGGCAGTTGACCGGCGGACACCTCCAGCACGCCCCGCTCCGTCACCAGCCCCGTCACCAGCCGCCCCGGCGTCACGTCGAACGCGGGGTTGTGGCCGCGCGACTCGGCGGGCGCCGTCCGCACCCCGCCCCACTCCAACACCTCATCCTCACCGCGGAGTTCGATGTGGATGTCGTCGCCGGTTTTGGTGGCGAGGTCGACCGTCGTCGTCGGCGCGGCCACCAGGAACGGGATGCCCGCGTCGGCGCAGGCGAGCGCGACGCCCACCGTGCCGACCTTGTTGGCGGTGTCGCCGTTGGCCGCGATGCGGTCCGCGCCGACGATCGCCGCGTCGACCTCGCCGCGCAGGACGGTGCCGGCGGCGGCCCCGTCGGCCTGGACGTAGTGCGGTATGCCCTCCTGGACCAACTCCCAGGCGGTGAGCCGCGATCCCTGGAGCAGCGGGCGCGTCTCGTCGGCGTACACGACCTCCAGGCGTCCGCGCGCGTGGAGTTCGCGGATGACGCCGAGTGCCGTGCCCCAGCCGGCGGTCGCGAGGGCGCCGGTGTTGCAGTGGGTCAGGATGCGCAACGGCCGGTCCTCGCCGACCAGTTCGAGCAGCCAGTCGGCGCCGAAGGCACCCATCGCGCGGTTCGCCTCGACGTCCTCGCGCTGGACGGCGGCGGCCTCCTCCAGCACCGCGTCGAGGCCCTCGTCGAAGCGGGTCATGACGCGGTCCACGCACACCATGAGGTTGACGGCCGTGGGGCGGGCCTCGCGGACGCGGGCGACGGCCGCGCGTACCTCCTCCACCGACCAGCCCTCGCGCTCCCCCTCGATGAGCGCGAGCGCGACACCGTACGCGCCCGCCGCCCCGATGGCCGGCGCGCCGCGCACCACGAGGCGCTGGATCGCGTCGACCAGAGTGTCCACATCGCGGACATCCATGGTCGCGGTGCGCTGCGGCAGCAGGGTCTGGTCGATGAGGGCGAGGCTCTCCCCGGTCCACTCGACCGCGCGCAATTCCTGGGGCATATCGGGACACTCCTGATGTTCCGGTGGTCTCCGCCACCGTACATGACCTGCACGAACCATAGTTCGAGACAGTCGAGCAGGTGTCCAGAAACGAATGCTACTGTCCAGCGATCAGTCCGCAGACCGAGACGAAGGAGGAAAGCCCGTGCTGCTGACCAAGCGCCGTTTCCTCGACTTCGGCCGGTGTGCCGGCGACGGCTGTCGACGCTGACCCCCGTCCCCGCAGCGTCCCCCATCCACCCTCACGCGCTCCCGACGGAGCGCGCATCGCCGTATCCGGAAGGTCTCCCTCGATGCTCCGCAGATCCCGCCGTACCCTCCAGGTCGCCGCCGCCACCGCGCTGATGGTCACCGCGGCCACCGCCTGCAACGCCGCCGCGAAGAACGACTCCGGCAGCGCGAGCGCGGGCAGCGACACGTCGTTCACGCTGGTCACCCCGGACGCCGTGGGCCAGAACGAGTTCCTGAAGCTCGCCGTCAGCGGCATCGAGTCCGCGGCGAAGAAGCACGACGGCTCGCAGAAGGTCTACGAGTCCACCGACACCGCCTCCCAGCAGCAGAACGTGCAGGCCGCGGTCGACGCCAAGCCGGACGTCATCGTGCTGGTCGGCTTCGAGTTCGCCGACATCGTCGCCCAGCAGGCCGAGAAGAACCCGAAGCAGCAGTTCCTGATCATCGACGCCTGCACCACGAAGACCTTCAAGAACGTGAGTTGCGCCGTCTTCCGTGAGCACGAGGGCGTCTACCTCGCAGGCGCCGAGGCGGGCCTGCTCAGCAAGTCGGGCAAGGTCGGCGCGGTCGACGTCCTCGACACGCCCCAGTTCCGCCGCTACAGCGACCCGTTCGCGGCCGGCGCCAAGAAGGTCGCGCCGAAGACCACGACGGACACGCGCTTCGTCGGCGGCCAGTCGCCGTTCGACGACTCGGCCCGCGCCAAGGAGCAGGCGGGCACCCTGCTCGCCAAGGGCTACGACCAGCTCATGGCGGCCGCGGCGGCCGGCAACTACGGCGTCTTCGAGGCCGCCAAGGCCAAGGGCGCCTACGCGTACGGCGTCGACGTCAACCAGTGCACCGCGGCGCCCGGCACGGTCGTCGACAACGTGATCAAGCGCACCGACGTGGCCGTGGAGAAGGGCATCGAGTCGGTGCTCGACGGCAAGGCGGGCACGACCGTCTCGTACGGCCTCAAGGAGGGCGGCATCAGCCTGACCGGCCTGGAGGACGGCGTCGAGACGTCGAAGTGCGTCATCGCCGACCACACGGACGTCCTCGCGAAGGTCAAGGAACTGCGCGACCAGATCGTGTCCGGGAAGCTGACGGTCGATGACCCCGCCGCAAGCTGATCCGGCGGTCGAGCTCCGGGGAATCACCAAGCGGTTCCCCGGCACGCTCGCCAACGACGCCGTCGACCTGACCGTCCGCCGCGGCGAGATCCACGCCCTCATGGGCGAGAACGGCGCGGGCAAGTCCACACTCATGTCGATCCTGTACGGCATGACACGCGCCGACGCCGGATCGGTCCGCGTCGACGGCCGTGAGGCGGACTTCGCCAGCCCCGGCGACGCGATGGCCGCCGGACTCGGCATGGTCCACCAGAGCTTCAAGCTGTTCGACTCGCTGAGCGTGGCCGAGAACGTCGTCTACGCCGCCGAGCCGCGCCGCTTCGGCCTGGTGGACCGGGCCGCGGCCCGCCGTCGGGTGCGTGAACTCGTCGAGGAACACGGTCTGGCCGTGGACCCGGACGCCCGCGTCGGCGACCTGCCGGTCGGTCTGCGCCAGCGCGTCGAGATCCTCAAGCTGCTGCACCGCGGCGCCCGCACGCTGATCCTCGACGAGCCGACGGCGGTGCTCACGCCCGCCGAGGCGGACGCGCTGTTCACCGTCCTCAAGTCGCTGACCGCGCAGGGCCGTACGGTGATCCTCGTCACGCACAAGCTGCGCGAGGTCCTCGAAGGCAGCGACCGCGTGACCGTGCTGCGGGACGGCCGGGTGGTGGCCCGCCTGGTCACCGCGGAGACCTCCGCCGACGAGATCGCGGCCGCGATGACCGGCCGCGCGGTCGAACTCGACCGCATCCACGCCCCGGGGACGCCGGGTGACGTGGTCCTGGGCGTGTCCGGCCTCGCCACCGACGGGGTGCGCGAGGCTTCGCTCACGGTGCGGGCGGGCGAGATCGTCGGCATCGCGGGCGTCGCGGGCAACGGCCAGAGCGAGCTGATCGAGGCGCTGGCCGGACTGCGGCCGACAAGCACCGGGCAAGTGACCCTGCTCGACGCCGATATCACCCACGCCTCGGCCACCGAACGCCGGCTCAAAGGCCTGGCGTATGTCCCGGAAGACCGCCACGCGGTCGGTACGGCCCCTGCCGCGTCCGTCGCCGAGAACCTCGCGATGGGACATCACCGTACGTCGTTGTCGTCCCGCGGGCTGCTGCCCCCGGCCGGAGTCCGGGCGCACGCACGGCAGTTGACCGAACGCTTCGGCATCAAGGCGTCCGCCCCCGAGGTGCCCGCCTCCGCGCTGTCCGGCGGCAATCTCCAGAAGCTCCTCATCGGCCGCGAACTCGCCCATGAGGCACCGCTGTTGCTCGTCGAGCAGCCGACCCGCGGCGTCGACATCGGCGCCATCCAGAACATCCACGACCAGCTGATCGCCTACCGCGACGCCGGTCACGCCGTGCTCCTCGTCTCGGCCGAACTGAGCGAGATCCGGGGCCTGGCGGACCGGGTGCTGGTCATGTACGAGGGCCGGATCACGGCGTCGTACGACAAGGACGAGGCGGACGAACGGACGCTGGGTCTCGCGATGGCGGGCGGCGCCTCAAGGGAAGCCGTCACGGTGGAGGCCGTCGACTGACATGAACAACCGGATACTCGGAGCCCTGCGCTCCCCCATCACCTTCTCCGTGCTCGCGGGCGTCCTCATCGGCGCGCTGTTCCTCGTCGGCACCGGCGCGGACCCGATCGCGTCCTACGAGGCGGTCCTCACCGGCTCGTTGGGCGCCGACGGCATCGGCTCCACGCTGACCACGGGCACCAGCGTGCTCGGCATGGCGCTCGCCCTGGCGATCCCGCTGCGGGCCGGGCTCATCAACCTCGGCGGCGACGGCCAGCTGGTCCTCGGCGGCATCACGGCGGCCGTCACCGGCATCTACTCCCCGCTGCCGGCACCCCTCACCGTCGTCCTCGCCCTCCTCGCGGGCATGGCGGCGGGCGCCGCCTACGCCACCCTCGCCGCCCTGTGCGAGAACCACTTCGGTGTCCCGCTCCTGGTCAGCAGCCTGCTGCTGAGCTACCCGGCGATGTCGCTCGCCTCCTATCTGGCGCGCTACCCGCTCAAGGAGCCCGGCTCCAGCCTGCCGCAGACCCGCGCCCTGCCGGACGGGGTGGCGCTGCCCGCGTTCGGGGACTCCACGGTCACCTGGGGGCTGGTTCTGGTCGTCCTCGCGGCGGCCGCCTACTGGTTCACGGACAAGCGGACGGCGATCGGGTACGAGATCCGTATGACGGGTCTCAACGCGCGCTTCTCCGCCTACGCGGGTGTCGAACGCCGGGGCCTGACCCTGAAGTTGATGTCCGTGTCGGGCGCGACCGCCGGACTCGTGGGCGCCATCGGGGTGTTGAGCTTCCCGTACCGCTTCGTGGACGGCTCGCTGACCGCACCGGGCTACACCTGGACGGGACTCACCGCCGCGCTGCTGGCGACGGCCGCCCCGCTGGGCACGGTCGTCGCGTCCTTCTTCTTCGCCGTCCTCCAGGTCGGCGGCCTGGCGATGGAGCGGACGACGGAGGTGCCGCGCGAGCTGACGCAGGTGCTCCAGGCGATCGTGATCGTGTTCCTCGCGGCCCGACTCAGCTTCCCCAGCCGGTGGTTCAACCGTCGTAAGGAGGCGGTGTGATGTTCTTCGACTCCGATCTCCTGATGTCGGCACTGCGCGCGCTGACCCCGATCCTGCTGGCCGCGCTGGGCGGTGCGATCTGCGAGCGTGCGGGCGTCTTCAACATCGGCCTCGAAGGCATGATGTTGATGGGCTGCTTCACGGCGGTGGCCACGAGCTGGTTCACCGGCAGCCCGTGGCTGGGCGTGCTGGCGGCGGCGCTCGCGGCGGCGGCGTACTCGCTGATCCTCGCGGTGGGGACCGTGACTCTGCGCGGGGACGCGGTCGTTCTCGGCGTCGCCATGAACCTCCTCGCCGTGGGCCTCACCAGCTTCCTGCTGCGTACGGTCTTCGGTGTGCAGGGCACTTTTGACGATCCGTCACTCGCCGGGCTGCCGCTGATCGGCGGCCTGAGCCCGCTCGCCTATCTGTCGTGGGCGGCGGTCGGGGTGGCCGCGGTCATGCTGTCCCGGCATGTGTGGGGGCTCAGGCTGCGCGGGGTCGGCGAGGCGCCGGACGCGGCGGCGACACTCGGGGTGAGCCCCGCGAAGTACAAGTACGCGGCCGTGCTGCTCTCCGGCGTCCTGTGCGGACTGGCCGGTTCCCAACTCGCGCTCGGCAACGTCACGTTGTTCACCGAGAACATGACCGCGGGCCGTGGCTGGATCGCCGTCGTCGCCGTCATGCTCGGCCGCGCCCTGCCGCTGGGCGTCCTGCTCGCCGCGCTGCTCTTCGGCCTCGCCGAGGCGGCCGGCTTCCGCCTCCAGGGCCTCGGTCTGCCCCAACAGGCCACCGACGCCGCGCCGTACGTCGTCACGCTCGGCGCCCTCTTCCTCACCACGGCACGCCGTCGTCGCCGTGTCCGTCCGTCGTCCACCGGAGCCGCCTCATGACACAGGATCTGCTGCCCATCACCCGCATACCCCGCACCGGCCTGCCGGCCCACGCGGTCGTCGTCGGCGACCCGGCGCGCGCCGCGGCCGTCGCCGCGCTGCTCGACGGCGCCGAGGAGGTGTCGTACCACCGCGAATACCGTGTGTTCAGCGGTAGTTGGAAGGGCCTGCCGGTCGTCGTCGCCTCGCACGGGGTGGGCGGGCCGGGCGCGATCCTGCTGTTCCAGGAGCTCGCGGACGCGGGCGTGCGGGTGCTGCTGCGGTTCGGTACGGCGGGTGCGATGAAGCCGGGGATCGCGGACGGCGACCTGGTCATCGCGGAGGCGGCCGTCCGTGACGACGGGGTCACCCAGCAGCTGCTGCCGCCGGAGTACCCGGCGGTCTCCTCCCCCGAGGCCGTCTTCGCGCTCCAGCGCGCGGCCCGCGCCGCCGACGCCCCGCACCATCGCGGGGTCGTCTGGACCCGGGCGGCGTTCCAGCCCGGGCTGCTGCCGCTGTTCTCCTACGACGGGGCCGGCCTCGCCGCCATCGAGATGGAGCTCTCCGCCCTTCTGGTCACGGCGTCGCTGCGCGGGCTCGTCGCGGGTGGCGTGCTGGTGGTGGACGGGGCGAACGCGGACGAGCTGGTGGACGACGAGGGCATCAGCGTCTACGACCCGCACCGTGACGTGGTCGCGGCCGGTGTCGAGAAGGGGGCGGTGGTGTCGCTGGAGGCGCTGCGGCTGCTGGCCGAGGAGTACGGACTGTGAGCATCGATCTGCTGGTGCACGGCGGTGACGTCCTGACCGTCGACGAGGCCGGGACCTTCGTACGGGACGGGGCGGTGGCCGTCCACGAGGGCGAGATCGTCGCGGTCGGTCGGGCCGAGGAGCTGAAAGCGCGATTCACAGCCGCGGAGCGCATTGACGCGGCGGGCTGTCTCGTCCTCCCGGGTCTGGTCAACACGCACACCCACCTCGCGATGACCCTCATGCGCGGTGTCGCCGACGACGTCACCCTTCAGGGCTTCCTGGAGCGGGTGCTGCCCGCCGAGGCCGAGCTGCTGGCGCCGAAGAACGTGGCGGCGGCGGTACGCCTCGCGGTCGCCGAGAGCGTACGGGCCGGGGTGACCTCCGCGCTCGACATGTACTGGTTCCACGAGGCGGCCGAACAGGTGGCGCGCGAGACGGGCTGGCGGCTGCACACCGGGCCGACCTTCATGGACGTACCCGGGCTGTCGGACGCGATCGCGTACGAGGACCGGCTGGAGTGGGCGCGACGGGATCTGGCGGCGCGTGGCCCGGCCCGGCCCGGCCACCGGCCCGTGGTGTTCGCGCACTCGACGTACACCCTCTCCCCCGACCAGCTCGTCGAGATCTTCGCCCTGGCGCGGGAGTTCGGCGCCCTGGTCCACATCCACGCGGCCGAGAACGCCACCGAGGTGGCCACCGTCGAGGTCAAGTACGGCAAGCGCCCTGTGGAGTTGCTGGACTCGCTCGGGCTGCTCGGCGACGACGTGCTGCTCGCGCACGCCGTGGACCTGACCGGCCCGGAGATCGCGGCGCTGGCCCGCACCAGCACCTCGGTCGCCCACTGTCCCGTCTCCAACCTGAAGTTGGGCTGCGGGATCGCGCCGGTGCCGCGGCTGCTGAGCGCCGGGGTGACCGTCGGGCTCGGCACGGACGGGGCCGTCAGCTCCAACACGCTGGACGTGCTCGGGGCGGTGCGGCAGGCGGCGCTCGTGCACAAGGCGGGCGGCGACCCCACCCTCGTCGGCGCCGAACAGGCCGTACGCATGGCGACGATCGAGGGTGCGCGGGCGCTGGGGCTCGCCGACCAGTTGGGCTCGCTGGAGGCGGGCAAGCGCGCCGACCTCGTCGTCCTCGACCTGAACGCCCCGCATCTGCGGCCGCTGCACGACCCGTGGTCGACGCTCGCGTACGCGGCGCACTCGGCGGACGTGCGGGACACCGTGGTCGACGGGCGGGTGCTGATGCGGGACCGGGTGCTCACGACGCTCGACGAGCCGGCCGTGATCTCAGACCTGGAAGCACTGGTCTGACCGTCCTGACCGGGGAATTTCCCCTCCCGAACGGCCCGCCGACCCCCATAATGACGTGAGACATCGGATGTCTCGACGGACATGCGCGTGAACCACAGGGAGGCCGGCCATGGCAGTGACCGACGAGGCGATCGAGAAGATCAAAGGCATGATCGTCTCCGGCGCCCTGCGCCCCGGCGACCGGCTTCCCAAGGAGTCCGAACTCGCCGCGGAACTCGGGCTGTCCCGCAACTCCCTGCGCGAGGCCGTGCGCGCCCTGTCGCTCATCCGCATCCTGGACGTGCGACAGGGCGACGGCACGTACGTGACGAGCCTCGACCCCCAACTCCTCCTGGAGGCCCTGAGTTTCGTCGTCGACTTCCACCGCGACGACACGGTCCTGGAGTTCCTCGCCGTGCGCCGCATCCTGGAGCCAGCCGCGACCGCGATGGCCGCCTCCCGGGTGAGCGAGCAGCAACTGAACGCCCTCTCGGCCCAGTTGGACAGGCTCGGCGACAACCCGTCGGTGGAGGAGCTGGTCGCCTGCGATCTGGACTTCCACCGGGGCATCGTGCAGAGCTCCGGCAACTCGGTGCTCTGTTCCCTCCTCGACGGTCTGTCCGGGCCGACCACCCGGGCCCGGATCTGGCGCGGCCTGACCCAGGAGGACGCCGTCAGCCGCACGCTGCACGAGCACCGCATGATCCTCGCCGCCCTGCGGGACCGGGACGCGGAGGCGGCGCGCTCGTGGGCGACGGTGCACATCGCGAGCGTGGAGCAGTGGCTACGCGCGTCACTGTGACCCCACTCGACCGCCTGTCGTCATCCGACGTCTACCCGGGTCACTGACCGCCTCGCGTGACATCCGTGCAGGGTGATTCGGTACAGCTCGGATGACCGCGGGGTGTTCCGGGGTGGCTAATGGGGCAGTGATGCGTTCACTCCCCCGTGCAAGGGGGCTGCGGACGCCCCCGCTGGACGCCGTAAGGTTGGGGCGTACGGGAGGGCACGTCGGAAGGAGGCACTGGGTGATCGAGCTCGAGGGGGTTCCCGAGCTGATCGACCCGGTCATGGTGGCCGCGTTCGAGGGCTGGAACGATGCCGGCGACGCCGCCTCCACCGCGGTCGCGCATCTGGACAGGGAGTGGAAGGGCGAGGTGTTCGCGGCGCTGGACGCCGAGGACTACTACGACTTCCAGGTGAACCGGCCCACGGTGTGGATGGACGCCGGAGTACGCAAGATCACCTGGCCCACGACGCGGCTGTCCGTGGTCCGGGTCGGCGGCGAGAAACCGCGCGATCTCGTACTGGTCCGAGGTATCGAACCGTCCATGCGCTGGCGCTCGTTCTGCAACGAGCTGCTGGGCTTCGCCCATGAACTGGGCGTGGAGCTGGTCGTGATCCTGGGCGCTCTGCTCGGTGACACCCCGCACACGCGTCCGGTCCCGATCAGCGGGACCACGTCCGATCCGGACCTGGCCCAGCGGATGGACCTGGAGGAGACCAAGTACGAGGGGCCCACGGGCATCGTCGGCGTCCTCCAGGAGGCATGCACGCACGCGGGCGTCCCGGCCGTGTCGCTGTGGGCGGCCGTGCCGCACTACGTGTCGCAGCCGCCGAACCCGAAGGCGACGCTGGCCCTGCTCAACCGGCTGGAGGACCTGATCGACGTCCGTATCCCGCTGGGCGAGCTGGCCGAGGACGCGCGCGCCTGGCAGGTGGGCGTGGACCAGCTGGCTGCGGAGGACACCGAGGTCGCCGAGTACGTGCAGACGCTGGAGGAGGCCCGGGACACCGCCGAGCTGCCGGAGGCGTCGGGCGAGGCGATCGCCCGCGAGTTCGAGCGGTATCTGCGGCGCCGGGACGGCGGCAGCCCGCCGGGCGGGCACGCGACGGAGAGCGGCGACGGCACGTCGTATCTGCGGGACAACCCCAGCGGTCGTACGAGACCGCCGAAGCCGCCGAAGCCGAGCGCGGACACGGACCCCGAGCCGGGTACGGAGGCGGGGGCCGACGGCGAGGACCCGGGAGATTCGTCGGAGGAGTGAGTACGGACAGGGGCGGTGCGCCGGACGCGCACCGCCCTTCGTACGTCACACTCGCGGTACGGCCACCGCGTCGTAGTCCGTCTCCGGTGTCGGAATCTCCACGTCGAAGCGGGCGTTGGGCAGATAGAGCCGGTCGCCCCAGGCCGCGACGGTCGTCGGGATGCGGAAGCGCGGGTCGGTGATCCGGGTGATCGCCGTGCCCTTGGTGCCCGCCGCGTTCAGGTGGAAGACGTCGATGGCGTTCTGCGCCTGCTGGACGACGTAGAAGGTCCGGCCGAGGAGCAACATGCCGTCGCCGTTGGGGAGTTTGGCGCCGCCGAGGTCGACGGCGGTCGCGGCTCCGGTGCGCGGGTCGACCCGCATGAGGGTGCCGCCGTCGGCGAAGCAGTTCACCACCAGCAGGGCGCGGCCGTCGGGGGTGCGCTCGATGCCGTTGGCGGTGAAGTCGGTGCCCTGGACCCAGTCGCCGGACAGGGGCAGGGTCGTCAGGGCCCCGGGCGCGCCGTGCCTGCCCAGGGCCACGCGGTAGAGCTGGGCCTTGAAGGAGTCGGTGAACCAGGCGGCGCCCGGGGTGAGGATCACGTCGTTCACGAAGGTGCCGCCGGTGGCGTACACCTTCTCGATGGCGCCCGAGCGGAGGTCCACCGTGCGGATCTCGCCGCTGTCGCCGCCGGCGAGGAACAGCCTGCCGTGGCCGGTCTTGAGGCCCACGGTGGGATGTCCGGCGCCGAGGCCCTTGCTGACGACGGAGCCGCGGCCGGTGGCGAGGTTCGCCCGGTAGATGTCGCCGTTGGCGAGGGAGCCGAAGTAGGCGAAGGGCTTGCCGCCGATGGTGATGCCCTCGGGCTGGAAGCCGTCGGGCAGCGGGAACTGGTCGGGCCAGTCGGGTTTCGGCGTTTCGGCCGCGTGCGCGGTGCCGCCGAGCAGCGCCGCTCCCGTCAGCGCCGCGGTTGCGGTGAGGAGTCTTCTACGTGCGAAGGAACGTGCTGTGGGTGCCACTGTGCGTCCTTCTGCCAAGGGGCCGGCGATCACCGGCCGAACGGTCAACAGACGCTCTCACCCCATCACATGACCGTCACCTCCGCAGCCTTTGGCCGGATTGCGGCGTGACATCTGTTTCAGGACGGATTGCACGCGTTACCCAATTCAACTTGTTTTCAAACCGAGTTGGCGAACACGGGGTGGACGAGGGGCCGTTCCGGTGCTTGGTTGTCCCCCGGAGGCGCACGACCCGCAACCAGGCACCCGCAAGGACCGAAGGGAGCGGAACCCGATGAGCGACCAGGTACAGCCGGCGCAGGGCCCGGGAGCGTCCGGGCCGGGGCCCGACGGAGCGGGATTCACCTATCGAGGGGCCGAGCAGGAACTGATCGTCGTCGCCCGTCCCGAGGCCCGGCTGCGCGCCGGGGCCGAGGGCGTACGGTCGGCGGCGGGCGCCGACGTCTCGGCCCTCAACATGTTCCTCAGCGACGAACAGCTCACCCTGGAGCCCCTGTTCGGCAGCGAGGAGAGGCTTCAGCAGTCGGCGACGGCGAACGCCGAGAACGTGCCCGACCTCGCGCTGTTCTACCGGGTCCGCGGCGACCGCAGCCGCGCCGAGGAACTGCGCTCGCGGATCGCCGCGCTGCCGGGCATCGACACCGCGTACGTGAAGCCGGGCGCCGTCCCCGCCTCCCTGGGGCAGGTCGGCGAGGAGAGCGGTCGGCTGAAGGAGGGCACCCCGGTCACCCCGGACTTCAGCAGCCGGCAGGGCTATCTGGGCCCGGCCCCCGAGGGGATCGACGCGCACTGGGCCTGGCAGCGGCCCGGCGGCACCGGGCAGGGCGTGACCGTGATCGACGTCGAGGGCTCCTGGCAGCTGGGTCACGAGGACCTGGCCGCCAAGCTGGCCGGTGTCGTGGTCGGCACCCCGCTGACCGACGTGGCCTGGCGCAACCACGGCACCGCGGTGATCGGCGTGATCGGCGGCGACCGCACCGAGTACGGCGTCACAGGCGTCGTACCGGACGCGGTGACCGCGGCCGCGTCCTTCCAGGGCATCGGCACCGCGGCCGCGATCCACGCGGCGGCGGACCGGCTCGGCCCCGGCGACATCGTGCTGATCGAGCTGCACCGCCCGGGCCCGCGGCTGGACTTCGCCGACCGCGACGACCAGAAGGGCTACGTCGCCCTCGAATGGTGGCCGGACGACTTCGCGGCCGTCCGGTACGCCACCGCCAAGGGCGTGCTCGTCGTGGCGGCCGCGGGCAACGGGGCCGAGTCCCTCGACGACGCCGTCTACGAGCGGCGCCCCGACGAATTCCCGGAGTGGTGGCGCAACCCGTTCAACCCGTCCAACCAGTCCTCCGGCGCGGTCCTGGTCGGCGCGGGCGCCCCGCCGCCCGGCACGCACGGCCGCGACCACGGCCCGGACCGCTCCCGGCTCGCGTTCTCCAACTACGGCGCCCGCGTGGACGCCCAGGGCTGGGGCCGCGAGGTCACCACCACCGGCGGCTTCTGGGACCGGCCCGGCGACCTCCAGGGCGGGCCCGAGGAGATCGCCTGGTACACGGACACGTTCTCCGGGACCTCCTCGGCCTCGCCGATGGTGGTCGGCGCCTTGGCCGCGCTCCAGGGCATGCTCAAGGCGGCCGCCCAGGCGCCGATGTCCCCGGAGCGGGCCCGCGCGATGCTCCGGGCGACCGGGTCACCGCAGCAGGACGCGCCGGGCCGGCCCGCGTCCCAGCGGATCGGCAACCGGCCCGACATCAAGGCGGCGGTCACCCATCTGCTGCCGCACGCGGTCGGCTCGGGCCAGGCCGAGCGGTACTGGGACGAGCTGCTGCCGTATCCGCGCGAACTCCCGCCGCGCCTCCGGCTGTTCGTGGCCGGCGGCTGGCGGAACCTGAACCATCCGTCCCCGGAGATCCGCCAGGCGGTGCACTCCGCCTTCGCGGGGGGACGGCCCGACGTCCGCGTGTGGTTCGCGGACGACGAGATCGTCGGCCTGGTCGTGACGGGCTGACGTCGGCACATCCCAACCATCAAGGGAAGGTGACACCCGTATGAGCACCACCCCGCAGATGAGCCAACTGGGACAACAGCAAGGACAGCAGGGTCAGCAGTTCCCGAGCACCTCTCCGTACCAGCAGCAACAGCAGCAGCCGTTCGGCCAGCAGGGCTTCGGCCAGCAGCAGCCGTACGGCATGGGCGGCGGCTCGCTGGAGCAGCTCCAGCAGCTCGGCCAGCAGCAGCCCTACCAGCAGCTGCTCCAGCAGCTCGGCCAGCAGCCCTTCGCCCAGCAGCAGGGCTTCGGCCAGCAGCAGATGGGCCAGCAACAGCAGCAGCAACAGGTCGAGCAGCAGGTGCAGCAGCACATCCACCAGATCGCCCAGGCCGCCGTGCAGTACGTGCAGCAGCAGGTGCAGACGCAGGCCTTCCAGGCCGGCATCGCGAACGGCTACATCGACGTCGTCCAGCCGCTGCCGGGGCAGCCGAGCGTGATCGGGCTGGTGGTCGGCGGTCAGCTGAGGGTCCTGTTCAACCCCGGCCCGCAGACCCACGACCAAGTCCAGGAGGCGTTCGCCTTCGGTCACCAGGTGATCGGCATCTGGGACTCGGCCACGCCGCAGATCCTGCGCAGCATCCAGATCCGCAAGATCTGACCGGGTGACACGAAGGGCGCCTCCCTGTGGCGGGGAGGCGCCCTTCTCAGTGCCTGCGAGCGCGAACTACAGGGCGACGCCGAGCAGCGCGTCCACCGCGCGCGAGACGACGCCGGGGGCGCTCTCGTCAGTGCCGCCGGACTCCTCCTGGCGGGCCGCCCAGCGGTCGACCGCGGCGAGCGCGGCCGGGGCGTCGAGGTCGTTCGCGAGGGCCTCGCGGATCTCCTCGACGAGTTCCTCGGCGGCCGGGCCGTCGGGCCGGGAGACGGCGGCACGCCACCGTCCGAGCCGCGCGACCGCGTCCTCGAGCACCTGGTCGGTCCACTCCCAGTCGGCCCGGTAGTGGTGGGCGAGCAGGGCGAGCCGGATCGCGGCCGGGTCGACGCCCTCGCGGCGCAGCGCGGAGACGAAGACGAGGTTGCCCTTGGACTTGGACATCTTCTCGCCGTGCAGGGCGACCATGCCGGCGTGGACGTACGCCTTGGCCATGGGGAACTCGCCGGTGAGCACCTGGGCGTGGGAGGCGCCCATCTCGTGGTGCGGGAAGGCGAGGTCGGAGCCGCCGCCCTGGACGTCGAAGGTCATGCCGAGGTGGTCGAGGGCGATGGCGACGCACTCGATGTGCCAGCCGGGGCGCCCGCGGCCGAGCGAGCCGCCGTCCCAGCTGGGCTCGCCCGGGCGGGCGGCCATCCACAGCATCGGGTCGAGCGGGTTCTTCTTGCCCGCCCGGTCGGGGTCGCCGCCGCGCTCGGCGGACAGCAGCCGCATGGCGGCGGCGTCGAGGTTCGAGACCTTGCCGAAGTTCGGGTCGGACTCGACGGAGAAGTAGATGTCGCCTTCGAGTTCGTAGGCGGCGCCCGCGTCCCGGAGCCGCTCGACGAGCGGGACGATCCCCGGTATCGCCTCGACGGCGCCGATGTAGTGCTGCGGCGGGAGCATCCGCAGGGCGGTCATGTCCTCGCGGAAGAGCGCTGTCTCCTTCTCGGCGAGGGCGACCCAGTCGACGCTGTCCCGCTCGGCGCGCTCCAGGAGCGGGTCGTCGACGTCGGTGACGTTCTGGACGTAGTGAACCTGCCGCTTGGTGTCGAGCCACACGCGCTGCACGAGGTCGAACGCGTTGTAGGTCGCCGCGTGACCCATGTGGGTCGCGTCGTACGGCGTGATGCCGCAGACGTAGATACGGGCGACGGGACCGGGGTCGAGGGAGACCAGACCGCCGGTCGCGGTGTCGTGGATCCTCAGGTCGCGGCCCTGACCAGGCAGGGCGGGGACCTCGGAAGCGGGCCAGGCATGCATGTCATGAGCCTAACCGGACGGATGTTCCGTATACGAACCGGACCGGGCCGGATGGCCGGTAAGGCGGTCTTGCGCGCTGTCGTCCAGTGTGCAGCGACACCGGCGGTCGGGGAACGGCCGCCGCTACACCGGCGGCCAGGGAATGGCCGGCCACTCACCGCTCGGCTCCGGGTGCTTGCCGGTGGCGAGCAGTTCATCGACCCGCGCGCGCGTGGCGTCGAGTTCGGCGGGGGTGATGAGTACGGCCAGACGCGCGGCCAGGGCTCCCTCGGCGCCGAGCGCCTCCTTGAGGCCCTTCAGGACGTCGACCGCCTCCCCCGTCAGGGGCTCGCCCGCCCAGCCCCACAGCAGCGTGCGGAGCTTGTTGTCGACGTTGAAGGTGACGCCGTGGTCGATGCCGTAAAGGCGGTCCCCGGCGGGCAGCAGATGGCCGCCCTTGCGGTCCGCGTTGTTGATGACGGCGTCCAGGACGGCCAGTCGGCGCAGCCGTTCGTCGTCGGCGTGGACCAGCAGCGCGGTCTTTCCCTCGCCGACCTCGGCGAAGCCGATGGCCTTCCAGCCGGGCTCGGGTTCCTCGCCGTCGACCAGGGCGAGCAGCTCGGCGCCGGGCTCGCCCTCGATCCACAGCTGGACCATGCCCTCGCCGTAGGGCCCGTCGCGCAGCACGGTGGGCGGTACGAGGTCCCAGCCGGTCGCCTCGGACACCTCGTAGGCGGCGACCTCGCGCTGGGCGAGGGTGCCGTCCGGGAAGTCCCACAGGGGGCGCTCGCCGCGGACGGGCTTGTAGACGCAGAAGGCCTCCTGGCCGTCGTGCGCCACGGAGCAGTACAGCACCGCGTTGGAGGCGTCCCGGATCTGTCCGCGCACCGTCAGCTCACCGCGGGTGAGCAGCTCTGCCGTGGTCACGCTCCGCGGCGGTATCCGTTCTGGCGCGGACATACGTGTCCTTCCGGGTCGAGCGGGAGGCTGCACAGCGGGCACGGCGGCCGCCCGGCGTTGACGACGTCCAGGGCCCGCTTGGCGAAGGCTCTCGCCTGCGCGCCGGTGAGCCGGACCCGCAGCATCGGGGGGCCGTTCTCCTCGTCCTGGAGGAGCCTTTCCTCGGCCTCGGCGAGGTCCTCCTCGGACTCCGCGTCGAGTTCCACGAGGGCCTGCGCCTCGACGATCATGCGCTGCTCCTCACCGTCCCAGGCCAGCGCCATGGTGCCGACGCGGAACTCCTCCTCGACGGGGGTGTCCAGCGGGGCGGTGTCGGAGATCTCGGTGGGTGCCATGGCCGGGACGGAGGCGTTGCCGCCGCTGCGCCGCACGACCTCGTCCAGCAGTTCGTCCATGCGTTCGGCGAGGGCGGCGACCTGGGTCTTCTCCAGGGCCACGCTGGTCACCCGGGAGCCGGCGGTGGCCTGGAGGAAGAACGTACGGCGTCCGGGCAGTCCGACCGTACCGGCCACGAAGCGGTCCGGGGGGTCGTAGAGGAACACCTGACGGGACACGTCCTGTCTCCTGGAGTCGTGGATGGGTGCGCCGCACTTGCGACCGCTTCACCCTACTGCGCCCGACGATCACGGTGCGCCCGCACCACCCCCGACGGGGGCGTCGTCCGCGGGAGGTGTCTCGCGGGGGGCCAGGGAGGCGAAGTCACCGGTGTCGCCGAGGCGTACGAGGAACGGGCGCAGACGGGTGTAACGGATCGCGGTGATGGAACACGGTTCGACGGAGATCCGCTGGAAGAGGTCGAGATGAAGTCCGAGCGCGTCCGCGACGAGCGACTTGATGATGTCGCCGTGCGAGCACATGAGATAGACGGCGTCGGGGCCGTGGTCGCGCTCCACGCGCGCGTTCCACTCCCGTACCGCCTCGGCGGCGCGGGTCTGCATGGACCGCATCGACTCGCCGCCGGGGAACGCGGCCGCCGACGGATGGGCCTGGACGACCTCCATCAGGGGCTCGTCCTTGAGCTCGGCGAGCTTGCGGCCGGACCAGTCGCCGTAGTGGCACTCGCCGATCCGTTCGTCGGTGTGGGCGGTCAGCCCGGGCCGGGCGTCCAGGAGGGGCTGGAGCGTCTCCTGGCAGCGCTGGAGCGGGCTGCTGACGATCTCGGCAAGGGGCAGCTCGGCGAGCCGCTGGGGCAGCGCGGCGGCCTGGGTCCGGCCGCGCTCGTCCAGGGCGACACCGGGGGTCCACCCGGCGAGCAGTCCCTCGGTGTTGGCGGTGGATCGTCCGTGCCGGACGAGGATCAGCGTGGGCATGCGGCCCAGGGTAGGCGCACGCGCGCGTGCACCGGCGGGCGAGTGACGGGAGAATACGCACCGTGATCGTGGACTGTGCCGTCTACCGCGACGGACACCGCACCGAGGGCCCCGACGACCTCTCCGACGCCCTGGAGGAGGCGCGGGCCGCGGGCGGGTTCGTCTGGATCGGGCTGCACGAGCCGTCGGAGCGGGAGTTCGACCTCGTGACCCAGGAGTTCGGGCTGCATCCGCTGGCCGTCGAGGACGCCCTGAAGGCCCATCAGCGGCCCAAGCTGGAGGTCTACGACGACTCGCTGTTCCTCGTCCTGAAGCCGGTGGTGTACGAGCCGAAGAGCGACCGGGTGTCCAGCGGCGAGGTGATGCTGTTCCTCGGCGACTCCTTCGTGGTGACCGTCCGGCACGGCGAGGGCGCCCCGCTGAAGGCCGTACGGCGGCGTCTGGAGCAGGAGCCGGACATGCTCCACAAGGGCCCGACGGCGGTGCTGTACGCGGTCTCGGACGCCGTCGTCGACCACTACGTGGAGGTGGCGACCGAGCTCCAGACGGATCTGGAGGAGCTGGAGGCGGAGGTGTTCTCGCCGGACGGGGGCGGCGGCTCGCGCACCACGGCGTCGCGGATCTACACCTTCAAGCGGCAGATCCTGGAGTTCCGCCGGGCGACCGGCCCGCTGGCGCTGCCGCTGACCCGGCTGGCGGGGCTCGGCCAGTTCGGCGGCTCGGTGCCGTTCGTCAGCGAGAAGGCGCGGCCCTTCTTCCGTGACGTCAACGACCACCTCACGCGCGTGAACGAGTCCGTGGAGGGCCTGGACCGGCTGGTGTCGGACATCCTGTCGGCGCATCTGGCGCAGATGAGCGTCCGGCAGAACGACGACATGCGGAAGATCTCCGCGTGGGCGGCCATGGCCGCGATCCCCACGATGATCGCGGGGATCTACGGCATGAACTTCGACCACATGCCGGAACTGCACTGGGTGTGGTCGTATCCGGCGGTGATCGCGCTGATGGCCGTCCTGGAGGTCCTGCTGTACCGGACGTTCAAGCGCAGGGGCTGGCTCTAGGACGCGGCGCTCAGGCGAACTCGGGGGCGGCGGTGGCCGGGCCGCCGAGCGCGTCGCGGCGTTCGGGCATCTTCAGGGAGACCATGCGGCGCCAGCCCGCGGCGCGTTCGTAGGCGTACACGGCGTGGATGCCGGCCGCGAGGACCGCCGACTTGGCCTTGGGCCAGCCGAGGATGCGGCCCATGTGGGCCATGACGGCGAGGCTGACGTCGCGGTAGACGCGGATCTCGGCGAGCGCGCACTCCCGGAGGATGCGCTGGATGTCCCGGCCGTGGCCCGCGTAGGCGAAGCGCAGCAACTCCTCGTGGCAGTAGGCGAGGTGGTTGTCCTCGTCGTTGGAGATCATCTTCACCGCCCGCCCGAGGTCGGGGTGGTCGGCGAAGTGCTTGCGCAGCAGCTCCATCTGCTCGGAGGCGCGCTGTTCGGTGACCCTGCTGTGCGCGAGGTAGGTCACGATGTCCTGCACGGTGAGCGGCTGGTCGGCCTTGAGCTTGTCGTGGGCGAGACCGATGCCGTTGCGCTCCAGGAGCATCGTGTAGTCGGTCTCGGGGGGTACGGGTACGGGGTCGAGGCCGCGCTTCTTCATCAGGGCGTTGAAGATCCGGCCGTGTTTGTCCTCGTCGGCGCCGTGCCGGGTGATCTTGGGGGCGAGTTCGCGCTCGCTCTCCGGGACCAGGGCGGCGATGCGGGCGTTCTCCCAGCCGCCCTGCGACTCGCCGCTGGCGGCGATGGAGCAGAACAGGCGGAAGGAATCGTCGTTGTCGAGGATCTCGGTGAACAGACTCTTGGCCGAAAGCATCGTGGGCACCTCTCTGCGGGACTCCGCGGCAATCCGCAAAGAACGAGTCAAATGCGGCGAGAGAGGTGCTGCAACAGCTGTGTCGGACAACTCCGCCAAAAGGAGGACCCACGGGGTCACGTCCGGGGCGTAACCCGGCGGGCACGCGCGCGTTGTTCTGCGTGACGGCCGTGGCGGGGAAGACCCCCGAGCCCCCACCACGGCCGCAGAAACTTCCGGCCTCCTGAAGCCGGTGTTACGCGAGTCCGGCCCGCTCCAGGGCCTCGGAGCCGGCGCGGAGCGCGGCGATCCGCTCGTCGAGCGTGAAGCCCGCGGGAGCGAGGCTCAGCGAGGTGACACCGGCCGCCGCGTACTCCTTCATCCGGTCGGCGATGCGGTCCACGGAACCGAGCAGCGTCGTCTGGTCGATCAGGTCGTGCGGGATCGCCGCCGCGGCGCCCTGCTTGTCGCCCGCGAGGTACTTCTCCTGGACCTCGGCGGCGGCCGCCTCGAAGCCCATGCGCTGGGCGAGCTGGTTGTAGAAGTTCTGCTTGGCGCTGCCCATGCCGCCCACGTACAGGGCCGTGTAGGGGCGGAAGGTGTCGGCGAGCGTGGCCACGTCCTTGTCCTCGCCGAGCGCGAGCGGCAGCGTCGGGTGGACGTCGAAGCCTTCGAGGGTCTTCCCGGCCTTCTCCCGCCCGGCCCGCAGGTACTTGATCGTGGTCTCCTCCAGGTGCGCCGCGGAGGGGAAGATCAGCAGCGCGCCGTCGGCGATCTCACCGGTCTGCTCCAGGTTCTTGGGGCCGATCGCGGCGATGTAGAGCGGGATGTGCTCGCGCTCCGGGTGCACGGTCAGCTTGAGCGGCTTGCCGGGGCCGCCGGGCAGCGGCAGCGTCCAGTGCGCGCCGTCGTAGGACAGCCGCTCGCGCGTCATCGCCTTGCGCACGATCTCGACGTACTCACGCGTGCGGGCCAGCGGCTTGTCGAACTTGACGCCGTACCAGCCCTCGGAGACCTGCGGCCCCGAGACGCCGAGGCCGAGGCGGAAACGGCCGCGGGAGAGCGAGTCGAGGGTGGCGGCGGTCATGGCCGTCATCGCGGGCTGGCGGGCCGGGATCTGGAAGATGGCCGAGCCGACGTCGATGCGCTCGGTCTGCGCCGCGACCCAGCTGAGCACGGTGGCCGCGTCGGAGCCGTAGGCCTCGGCGGCCCAGCAGACGGCGTACCCGAGGCGGTCGGCCTCCTGGGCGACGGCGAGATTGTCCGCGTCCATTCCGGCGCCCCAGTAACCGAGGTTGATGCCGAGCTGCATGGCCGATTCCCCTTACCGATCAGTAACGTCCCTTGTGGGCCGACCTTAGCGCGGGGTCATGGATCGGGGCAGTTCGCGGTCGTGTTCTTCCGCCCACAGCGATGCCGTGACGATCAGGGAAACTGGTTGTCCACAGGCCCCCACACCACTGGTTCAGGCCAGTAATGTCGGCGCTCATGGAGCAGAGGCATCTCGGCCGCACCGGCCTGCGTGTGTCCCGTATCGGACTCGGCACCCTCACGTGGGGCAGGGACACCGACGAGCACGACGCCGCGGACCTCTTGAAGACGTTCTGGGAAGCGGGCGGCAGCCTCGTCGACACGGCGGACGTGTACGGCGACGGGGAGGCCGAGTATCTGCTCGGACGCCTCATAGAAGGCCTGGTCCCGCGCCGGGACCTGGTCATCTCCACCAAGGCGGGCAGCGTGCCGGACCCGGACCGCCGCTTCGACGGCTCGCGCGGCCATCTGCTCTCCGCGCTGGACGCCTCCCTCACCCGCCTCGGCACGGACTACGTCGACGTGTGGCACGTCCACGCCTACGACCCCGAAACCCCGCTGGAGGAAACCCTCCAGGCGCTCGACCTGGCGGTCAGCAGCGGCCGCGCGCGCTACGCCGCCGTCTCCAACTTCTGCGGCTGGCAGCTCGCCAAGGCCGCGACCTGGCAGCTGGCGGCACCGGGCACCCGGACCCGGCTGGCGGCCACGCAGCTGGAGTACTCCCTGCTCCAACGGGGCGTCGAGCGCGAGGTGCTGCCGGCCGCGCTGGACCTGGGCATCGGGCTGCTGCCCTCCTCCCCGCTGGGCCGGGGGGTGCTCACGGGCAAGTACCGGGGGGACGCCACGCCCGTCGACTCGCGGGGCGCCTCCGAGCATCTGGCGCCGTTCGTCGCGCCGTACCTCGACGACACGGCGAGCCGCATCGTGGACGCCGTGCAGACCGCGGCCGACGGGCTCGCGGTGACCCCGCTCCAGGTGGCCCTCGCATGGGTCCGCGACCGGCCCGGGGTGACCGCCCCGATCGTCGGCGCGCGCAACGCGCAGCAGCTCACGGCGGCATTGTCAGTGGAGGCCCTTAGTCTTCCTGACGAGATCTGCCGGGCGCTCGACGACGTGTCGGCGCCCGTGCACCGCTATCCCGATCACGACTGGAGCACGCTGTGAGCACGGAGCCGGGGCCGACGGAGGAGACCGAGCCGGAGGAGGCGACGGCGACCGGAGAGGCCGGTGCCGCCGAGAGCGAGGCCGCCCAGGCCGACGAGGTCACGGAGGAGGCACCCGAGGCCGCCGGCGAGCAGGACGGGACCGCGGCCGAGGACGAGACGGCCTCCGGAAGCGGAACTTCAGCCGGGGCCGAGGACGAGACTGCGGCCGAAGGCGGGACAGCCACCGGAAGCGCAACTTCGGCCGGGGCCGAGGACGAGACCGCGGCCGAAGGCGAGACGGCCACCGGAAGCGGAACTGCGGCCGGAAGCGACGGCGAGGCCGCTCCCCAGCTGTCCGAGGCAGAGGCCGAGCTCGCGGCACAGAAGATCGAGCGGGAGCGCATCGCGCGGCGGAAGGCCGAGAAGCAGGGGCCCGTCGAGAGCGGCGCGAAGCTCAGCGGCAAGGCCGCCGATCTGCTCGCCGCCGTGCGGGCGGTGGAGAGCGGGGCCAAGCCGGTGGCGGCGGTCTTCAGCGAACCCCCGGCACCGCGCCGGCCCGCCCCGGAACCCGTGCAGCGCCCCCAGCCCGTCGCCGCGGACGTACCCGCGGCCCCCGCTGCCGAGACCGTCGCGTCCGTGCGCGGCGTCCTGACCGAGGGCGGCGCCCCCGAAGCGCTCGTCCCGCAGGTGGCCGCGGCTCTCGGGGAGGGCGCGGCCGATCAGCTGCGCGCCGATCCCTGGCAGTTGCTGCGCGTCACCGGGGTACGGCCGGAGCAGGCCGACGGGTTCGCGCGGGCGCTGCTGGGCGCGGAGTGCGGCCCGGACGACGAGCGCCGGGGCCGTGCCGTGACCGTCTGGCTGCTGGAGCAGGCCGCACTGGCCGGGCACACCGCCCTCGAACTGCCCACGCTCGTCGCCGCGCTGGGCAAGCAGGGCGTGCCGGACGCCGACGCGGCCGTGCAGAACACCCTCGCGGAGGCCGAGGCCCTGGTCTTCCAGGACGCCCTCGACCCGCGTGCCCCGGAGCCCGAGGACGAGGACGAAGAGCGCCCGGTCCGCGTCCTGGTCGGCCTGGAGCGGTACGCGCTGGCCGAGGAGAGCCTCGCCGACGGACTGGCCCGGCTGATCAACTCGACGCCCAAGCAGGACGGATCGGCCGAGGACTGGGAGCGTGCGGCGGGCGCCGCGCAGGCGTCGGCCGGTGAGCTGATCCGCGCGGTCGCGGCGCACGGCCTGGTCCTGCACACCGGCGGGGAGGCGTCCCTGGCGGAACCGGCGGCACTGCTCCAGGCGGCTCAGGAACTCGGCCTGCGTGCCTGGGCGACGGCCCACGGCCCGCTCGGGCGCGACCGCTTCGCGGCCCTGGTCCCCGGCGCGACGACCGTGACGACGGTCAGCGGTCTCCTGTCCGGCGCCGAGGGCCCGGGCCGGGACGCCGACGGCGCCCTCGACCTGGACCTCCTCGTCGTGCTCGACGCGCCGCAACTGGACGTGGAGACGGCGGCGCTGCTCACGGAGTCGTTGCCGGATGGGGCGCGGCTGCTGCTGGCCGGAGACCCGGGGGTTCTGTGGTCGGCGGGGCCGGGGCGGGTGTTCGCCGATCTGCTGGCCGCGCGGGTCTGCCCCCAGGTGGCCTCCCGGCTCCCCGACCCCGGTCCGCTGGGCGAGTTGGTCTCCGGTATCGGCATCGGCGAGCTGAACCAGGTCGAGGCCCCCGGCAAGGAGGTCGTGATCGTGCCGGTGCGGGACGCTGGCGAGGCCGTGCACCGGACCGTGCAGCTCGTCGCCGACTCGGTGCCGCGGGCGATCGGCGTCCCGCCCGAGGACACCCAGGTCATCACTCCGGGCCACGGCGGAGCGGCGGGCACCCGCGCCCTCAACGCCGCGCTCAAGGAGCGCCTCAACCCGGGCCCGGGCCGCTTCGGCGGCTTCGACCCCGGCGACCGCGTCGCCTACTCCCCCGCCCCGGGCCGCACCCTGCCGGGCAAAGTGGTGAAGGCCGACGCGGAGGGCCTGCACCTGACCTGCTCGGGCGAGGCCGTCGTCGTCCCGAAGGACCGCGTGGACCAGTCCGTCCGCCACGGCTGGGCCCTGACCGCCCACCAGGCGGCCGGCGGCCGCTGGCCGGCGGTGGTGGTGGTCCTCCCGGGCGACGCCACCCAGTCCCTGACCCGCCCCTGGGTCTACACAGCCTTCAGCAGAGCCTCCCGCCACCTGTCAGTGGTACACGGCGCAGAACAGGCCCTCCCCAGGGCAGTGGCAGAAATCGAGGCAAAGCCCCGCACAACCCGCCTACAGGTGCTGCTCACCCCACAGTTGGCGTCGAGCTGACGCACCTAAGGGGCGCGGGGAACTGCGCGACCAGCCCCCACCGTCCCGCAGTCACGCACACATCGCCGCCCCCACGGCGAACCCGTGCAAAAACCGGCGGTGGTCACGGAAACCCACCTCCGTGACCACCGCCGCTCAAGCCCAGCGCTAGCGGTGGGCCTCCAGATCCTCGTCCTCATCCAGATCCGCGTCGAGCTCATCCAGCTCGTCGTCATCCGCACCGTCGTCGATCTCGTCGTCGAAGACCGCGCTCACATCGAACCGGCACACCACCTGCTGCGGATCGACCCCGTCGAACGGCGCCTCCAGCCACTCACCCGGCTCGGCCGGCTCCTCCGCCGCGGTCACCCACAGCGTGGAGTCGCCCTCCTCCAGGCCGAACTCCTTGTGCCGGGAGGCGATCTCGTCCGGTTCGTACTCACCGAACAGCAACCCCAGCGCCCCGTGCACCGTGCCGGAGCCCGCCGCGCCGGAGGCCTCCCCGTCGGGGTCCGCCGCCTCGATCCGCTGGGCCTGTGCCAGCAGCCGCTGCGGCTCCGCGACCGCGTAGTCGCGGCGGATCAGCACGCTCAGCGCGTTCGGTTCCTCTGGACCCGCGTACGGCGGCAGTTCCTCCGCGCCGGGGATCTCGAAGGGTGTGACCTCGTCGTAGCGGTCGTAGAGCAGCTCGTCGTACGCCTCGGCGGCCGCGGCGAGTTCGTTGAACGCCTCGTAGACGGCCTCGTCGTCCTCCCCCGACCGGCGTTCGACCGCGGCCAGGTGGCGGTCGAGCGCGGTCTTGACCGCGTCGGCGGCGGCACGTACCTCGGCAGCGGTGGGCTGCACAGCATCAGACATAGTGCAGACGCTATCCGTACCGGGCCCCAGCCCGCACAATAGATGCGATGCCGGAATACGAATTTGTCGACGTGTACGTACCGCGCGGGGTCTCCCGCAAGGACACCACACGTCTGCTGACGGACCATGCCGAGTACGGACACTGGGAGTTGGACCGCCTGAGCCTGCTGCGTGACGGAAGCCGCAAGGTGCGGCTGCGCCGCAGGATCATCCGCCAGGTGCGGGCCACTTGGTGAGGTGAGGCCGGGAGAACGGAGCGGGCCCCGCAGTTGCGGGGCCCGCTCCGTTCCGTGTCCGCTCCGCTACGCCGCGGCACGGGCCTTGCGGTAGAGCACCGCGCCCGCCAGCAGCGCGCCCGCCCCGACCGGGAGGGTCAGGCCCAGCGGCAGGTCGCTGCCCGTGTGGGCGAGCTGGGCGTCACCGTGGGGCTGGGTGACCGTCTGGGTCCCCGGGTGGTTGCCGCCCGGCGTCCCACCGCCCGACGCGGGCGGGGTGCCCGGGGTCCCGGGCTGACCCGGCTCGACCGGGTTTCCGGGGTTGCCCGGAGTACCGGGCGTGCCAGGGTTGCCGGGCGTACCAGGGTTGCCCGGCTGGTCCGGGCCGCCGGGAGGCGGCGTCTGGTGACCGCCACCGCCCGGAGGAGTGCCCGGGTGGCCGCCGCCCGAGCCGTCGCCGCCGTTCCCGCAGTCGTTGCCCGTCGTGGAGTTGCCGACGCCGATGATGTCGACGCTGTTGCCGCAGACGTTGACCGGGACGTCGACCGGCGCCTCGACGTGGTTGCCCGAGCCGACGCCCGGCGAGTCCGAGGCGTGCCCGCCGGACGACGAACCGCCACCGGAACCCCCGTGTCCGCCGGAGTCGCCGTACCCGCCGGAGCCGGACGATCCCCCCTGGTTGGCGCACTTGTTGCCGGCCGCCGGGTTGAGCACCCCGACGACGTCGACCGTGTTGCCGCACACGTTCACCGGCGCGTGCACCGGCGCCTGCACCGTGTTGCCCGACAGCACGCCGGGTGAGTTCGACGCGGAACCGGCCGCCCCCGAGTCGGCGTGCGCGGCGCCGCCCGCCGCGGCGAGCACGCCGGTCGCGGCCGCCACCGTCATCAGGCCTTTGCGGGTTACCTGTCGCATTCCTGAATTCCCCCTGCCTTGTCGATTCCGACCTGCGATCCTCGTGAAAAGACCGGTCGGCCCCGGAGCGCATGGCGCGCGCTCCGAGGCCGACGGGCTCAGCCCCTCATGGGGCGAGGCACAACGTCACTTGTTGATGCAGGTGTTGCCGAAGGCGGGGTTCAGCAAGCCGATCACGGAGACCGTGTTGCCGCAGACGTTCACGGGGATGTGAACCGGCACCTGGACGACGTTGCCGGACAGGACGCCCGGGGAGTGCACCGCGGCACCCTGAGCACCCGAGTCGGCAGCAGCGAGGCCCGCGCCCGCGAGAACCAGGCCACCAGTGGCAGCCGCGGCGGCGACGACCTTCTTGATCATTATTCCTCCTTGTTGGCAATGCGATCCCAAGTAGCGGATCGCATCACCTGTAACGAGGAGGGAGTAATGGAGCTACGAGCTTATGAGCGCATTCACCCTTCTCAGTCGTGGTCGTACGTGCGCCCGATAAGCAACGTCAACTTCAGGAGGCGTCTCAGGACGCGTCGATGAACCGGTCCAGCACGCGCACGCCGAACTTCAGCCCCTCCACGGGCACCCTCTCGTCGATGCCGTGGAACATGCCCGCGAAGTCGAGCTCCGGCGGCAGCTGGAGCGGCGCGAAGCCGAAGCAGCGGATGCCGAGGTCGTCGAAGGACTTGGCGTCGGTGCCGCCCGAGAGCATGTAGGGCACGGCCTTCGCGATCGGGTCCTCGGCGCTCAGCGCGGTCTGCATGGCGTCGACGAGCCGGCCGTCGAAGTCGGTCTCCAGCGCCTTGTCGCCGTGCACGTCCTCGCGGCGCACGCGCGGTCCGAGGATGCGGTCGAGGTCGGCGAGGAACTCCTCCTCGTAGCCGGGCAGGAAGCGGCCGTCGACGTGGGCGGTGGCCTGGCCGGGGATGACGTTGACCTTGTAGCCGGCGCCGAGCATGGTGGGCGCCGCCGAGTTCTGGAGCGTCGCGCCGACCATCTTGGCGATGCCGCCGAGCTTGGCGAGGGTCTCGTCCATGTTCTCGGGGTCGAGCTCGGTGCCGAGGGCGTCGGAGAGCTCGTCGAGGAAGGACCGCACGGTCTTGGTGACCCGCACCGGCCACTTGTGCCGCCCGAGCCGGCCGACGGCCTCGCACAGCTCGGTGATGGCGTTGTCGGTGTTGGTCATCGAGCCGTGGCCTGCGGTGCCGTCCACGGTGAGCCGCATCCAGTGCATGCCCTTCTGGGCGGTCTCCACCAGGTACAGCCGCAGGTTCTCGTTGACGGTGAAGGAGAACCCGCCGACCTCGCCGATCGCCTCGGTGACGCCCTCGAAGAGGTCGGGGTGCTTGTCGACGAGGTACCGGGCGCCGTACGTGCCGCCGGCCTCCTCGTCGGCGAGGAAGGCGAGGACGATGTCGCGCGGGGGCTTGCGGCCGCTGCGCAGCCGGTCGCGGACGACCGCGAGGGTCATCGCGTCCATGTCCTTCATGTCGACCGCACCACGGCCCCACACGCACCCGTCGGCGACCTCGCCGGAGAAGGGGTGGTGGGTCCAGTCCGCCGCGTTGGCCGGGACGACGTCGGTGTGGCCGTGGATGAGCAGCGCGGGCTTGGAGGGGTCCTCGCCCTCGATGCGGGCGACCGTGGAGGCGCGCCCCTGGTGGGATTCGAAGATCTGCGGGTCGAGGCCCACCTCGGCGAGCTTCTCGGCGACGTACTCGGCCGCCTTGCGCTCCCCCGGCCCCGAGTGGTCGCCGTAATTGCTGGTGTCGATCTGGATCAGCTCGCGGCAGAGGTCCACGACCTCGTCCTCGCCGGTGACGTGCCTGGTCGTGTCCGTCCCGCTCACGCTGCTTCCTCCCGCTGTACCTGCTGGTGGTCCCCTCATCCTCTCTCTCCGACGGGCCGCGCCCAAGACCGGACCCGGTCCGTCACACGCCGTTCACGTGGGAGCGAGGGGGTGATCGGAGCACTTCGAAAGCCTGGTAATGTTTCCTCTGTCGCCGCGAGGGAAACCCCGCACGACAGACACCTTGTCCGGGTGGCGGAATGGCAGACGCGCTAGCTTGAGGTGCTAGTGCCCTTTATCGGGCGTGGGGGTTCAAGTCCCCCCTCGGACACCAGCTGAAACCCCTGTTGATCAGGGGTTTTCTGCTTTTCCCAGCACATTCGTGAAATCTCCGCCGCCAGGTCGGCAACCTCCGCGCCGTCCGCGGTGACCACTCCCTGACACACAGCACCATCCAGCACCCCCCTTCAGGGACGAACAGGGATGAAGCGGATGAGACGAGCACGTGCACGTTCCCCCAAGCTGTACGCCGCGATGGCCGGGCTCGGCCTGGTGGCCGCGGCCGGCACGGCCTTGGTGATGCCGGAGGCCTCCGCGGCCACCCCGGGCGCCACCGGCTACGCGACACAGAACGGCGGGACCACCGGCGGCGCGGGCGGGACCACCGTCAAGGCCACCACCGGCACCCAGATCCACCAGGCCCTGTGCGGCCGGGCCAGCAGCAGCACCCCGATCACCATCCAGGTCGAGGGCACCATCAACCACGCCAACACCAGCAAGGTGTCCGGCGCCAGTTGCAACACCGCGGACGGGGTGATCGAGCTGAAGCAGATCAGCAACGTCACGCTCGTCGGCGTGGGCAGCGGGGCCGTCTTCGACCAACTGGGCATCCACGTCCGGGAGTCCAGCAACATCATCATCCAGAACGTGACGGTCCGGAACGTCAAGAAGTCGGGCTCGCCCACCTCCAACGGCGGGGACGCCATCGGCATGGAGAGCGACGTCCACAACGTCTGGGTCGACCACGTCTCGCTCCTCGCCTCCGGCGGCGAATCGGAGGGCTACGACGGCCTGTTCGACCTGAAGGCCAACACCCGGTACGTCACGCTGTCGTACAGCACGCTGCGCAACTCGGGCCGCGGCGGGCTCATCAACTCCAGCGACAGCGATCTCTCCAGCAGCTATGTCACGTTCCACCACAACCTGTACGAGAACATCGACTCCCGTGCGCCCCTGCTGCGCGGCGGCATCGCGCACATGTACAACAACCACTACGTGAGCCTGAACGAGTCCGGCATCAACTCCCGGGCCGGCGCGAAGGCGAAGGTGGACAACAACTACTTCGAGGACTCCAAGGACGTCCTCGGCACCTTCTACACGGACCTGGCCGGGTACTGGCAGGTCAGCGGCAACGTCTTCGACAACGTGACCTGGTCCGCCCCCGGGGACGAGAACAACCCGGCGGGCCCGAACCCGGTGTCCAACACCTCAGTGAGCATCCCGTACGCCTACACGCTGGACCAGGCGTCCTGCGTCCCGGCGATCGTGGCCAAGACGGCCGGCGCGGGGACGGGGCTGGCGGTGTCGGACGGCAGCTGCACGGCGACGACACCCACGGCGACCGCGACGCCGACGGCCACGGCGACACCGACGGCCACCGCCACTCCCACCGCTCCCACCGGGACCAACCTCAGCATCGGCGCCGGCTCCGACGGCTCCAGCAAGGCCGACGGCACCAGCTACGGCAACGTCCGTGACGGTGACACGAGCACCTACTGGTCACCGAGCGGTTCGACCGGCAGCGTCTCCATCAAGTGGGGCTCGGCCACCACCGTCTCGAAGGCCGTCATCAAGGAGACGTCGGCCGCTGCGGGCCGCATCGGCTCCTGGCAGGTCCTCAACGGTGACACGGGCGCCGTTCTGGCCTCCGGTAGCGGCGCGGGGACCATCTCGTTCGCCTCGACCTCGCTGAAGAAGCTCACCTTCTCGATCACCAGCGCCAACGGCACCCCACAGATCGCTGAATTCGAGACGTACGCCCAGTAAACAATTGCACCAACTCCGCCTGTTCTCGGAGCTCTTGGGTGATGTGCGGCCGATGTGGGGCATGTCTCGTCCGCTGCCAGGAGTCGCAGGTCAGGCGGTGTGCGGCCCGTTCGGGTACCCACCCGGACGGGCCTCTCCAGTGGCCGTCCCAGGGGCCCGGACCTAGCGTCGTACTAAAATTTCCGGCTTGTTACGGAGCTGGACCCGGACAACCCCAGGCAGACCTGCGGGCCCGCCAGCGCCCCGGAGGCTTCCGGGATCGAGACGCGAGGACCGATGGCAGCCATTCACGAGAGCAGTGCTCTCGGCCTGCTCGATGAGGAGATCCGCGAGCGGTTCGGGGACACGGCCCGTTTCTCCGGGGGCCCCGCGGCCTCTCCGCGCACGCTCGTCGACATCTTCGACGCGTGCGTGCGCTCCTACGCCGACGAGCCCGCCCTGGACGACGGCGCGACGTGCCTCACCTACCGCGCCCTGGCCGTCGAGGTGGAGCGGCTGCGGCGGCGGCTCGCGGAGGCCGGGGTCGGGCTCGGGGACCGGGTGGGGGTGCGGGTTCCGTCCGGGACCAATGATCTCTACGTCGCGATTCTCGCCGTACTCGCCGCCGGTGCCGCCTATGTGCCGGTGGACGCCGAGGACCCGGACGAGCGGGCCGGGTTGGTGTTCGGGGAGGCGGAGGTACGGGCCGTCGTCGGGGCCGGGCACGAGCTGACCGTCACCGGGCGCGGTGAGGTGCCCGCCGCGCGGCCCGGGGTCGAGCACGACGCGTGGATCATCTTCACCTCCGGGTCGACCGGCAAGCCCAAGGGTGTCGCCGTCAGTCACCGCAGTGCCGCCGCGTTCGTGGACGCCGAGGCCGCGCTGTTCCTGACCGACGAGCCCATCGGTCCGGGTGACAGGGTCATGGCGGGCCTGTCGGTCGCCTTCGACGCGTCCTGCGAGGAGATGTGGCTGGCCTGGCGGTACGGGGCCTGTCTGGTGCCGGTGCCGCGCTCGCAGGTCAGGAGCGGGGCCGACCTCGGGCCCTGGCTGGTCGAGCAGGAGATCACCGTGGTCTCCACGGTGCCGACGCTCGCCGCGCTCTGGGAGCCGGAGACCCTCAACGACGTGCGGCTGCTGATCTTCGGTGGTGAGGCGTGCCCGCCCGAGCTGGCGCAGCGGTTGGTCACCGAGGGGCGCGAGGTGTGGAACACCTACGGGCCGACCGAGGCGACCGTCGTGGCCTGTGCGGCGCTGATGACCGGCGAGGAGCCGATCCGGATCGGACTGCCGTTGCGCGGCTGGGAGTTGGCGGTCGTCGACGAGGCCGGGGAGCCCGTACCCATGGGCGCCAGTGGGCAGTTGGTGATCGGCGGCGTCGGGCTCGCGCGCTATCTGGACGCCGAGAAGGACGCGGAGAAGTACGCGCCGCTGGAATCGCTGGGCTGGGAACGGGCGTACCGCAGCGGGGATCTCGTGAAAGCGGAGCCCGAGGGGCTGGTGTTCCTCGGGCGGGCCGACGAGCAGATCAAGCTCGGCGGGCGACGGATCGAGCTGGGTGAGGTCGACGCCGCGTTGCAGGCGTTGCCCGGTGTCGCCGGTGCCGCGGCGGCCGTACGGACCGCGCGCAGCGGCAATCAGCTGCTCGTCGGGTATGTCGTCACGCAGGACGGCTGGGACCCGGCGACGGCCGTCGAGAAGCTGCGCGCCGAACTGCCCGCCGCGCTGGTGCCGTTGCTCGCGCCGGTCGACGAGCTGCCGACGCGGACCAGCGGCAAGGTGGACCGCAACGCCCTGCCCTGGCCGCTGGAGAACCTCGAAACCTCCGGTCCCGCCGAGCAGTTGTACGGCACCGAGGCCTGGCTCGCCGAGCAGTGGGCGGAAGTCCTCGGCATCCCGGTGAGCAGCGCCTCCGACGACTTCTTCGCGATCGGCGGCGGCAGCCTCGCCGCCGCGCAGCTGACCACGCGCCTGCGTACCCGCTACCCGAGCGCGGCCGTCCTGGACATCTACCAGCAGCCGGTGCTGCGGAAGTTGGCCCGCAGGCTGGAGAAGTCGGCGCAGGACGACGGCGGTACGCGGTTCGTGGCACCGGTTCCGGTGCGGGCGAAGGTGCTGCAACTCCTGCTGCTGGTGCCGCTGTTCACGCTGCTGGGGCTGCGCTGGACCGTGGTGCTGGCCGCGCTGGGGAACGTGCTGCCGTACGCCTGGCTGCCGACCGCCCCTTGGTGGCTGGTCGGGGCGGGGGCGCTGGTGCTGTTCAGTCCGCCCGGGCGGCTCGCGATCGCGGCGGGCGGGGCGCGGCTGCTGCTGCGGGGAGTTCGGCCGGGGCGGTACGCGCGCGGCGGGAGTGTGCATCTGCGGCTCTGGACTGCGGAGCGGCTGGCCGAGTTCAGCGGGGCGACCGGGCTGACCGGCGCGTGGCTGGAGCGGTACGCGCGGGCGCTGGGCGCCAAGGTCGGCCCGGACGTCGACCTGCACTCGCTGCCGCCGGTGACCGGCATGCTCAAGCTCGGGCGAGGCGCGGCCGTCGAGTCCGAGGTGGACCTCTCCGGCTGGTGGCTGGACGGTGACCGGCTGGAGATCGGCCAGGTCAAGGTGGGCGCGCACGCGGTCGTCGGGACACGCAGCATGCTCTTCCCGGGCGCGCGGGTCGGCAAGCGGGCCGAGGTGGCGCCTGGTTCGGCGGTCACCGGGCAGATTCCCACCGGTCAGCGGTGGGCGGGCGCGCCCGCGGTGAAGCTGGGCAAGGCCAAGCGGAACTGGCCCAAGGAACGGCCGCGCCGGGGGACGTACTGGCGGGTGATGTACGGCGTGAGCGGCTTCGGGCTGAGCGCGCTGCCGGTGCTGGCGGGGGCGGCCGCGTTCCTGGTGGGCCGGGTGTTCTTCACGCCGGACGCGCCGCTCACGGGGGCCGCGCTGGCCCTCGTACCGGCGACGCTGGCCTTCGGGGCGGCGTACGCGCTGCTGATCCTCGTCGGTGTGCGGCTGCTGAGTCTGGGGCTGCGGGAGGGGACGCATCCGACGCACAGCCGGGTCGGGTGGCAGGCGTGGACGGTGACGCAGCTGATGGACCGGTCGCGGGAGACGCTGTTCCCGCTGTACGCCGGGCTGGTCACGCCGGTGTGGCTGCGGCTGCTCGGGATGCGCATCGGGCGCGGGGCCGAGGTGTCGACCGTGCTCGCGCTGCCGAGTCTGACGACCGTCGGCGAGGGGGCGTTCCTGGCCGACGACACGCTGACCGCGCCGTACGAGCTGGGCGGCGGCTGGATGCGGATCGGGCGGGCCGAGATCGGGCGCCGGGCCTTCCTCGGGAACTCGGGGATGACCGCGCCGGGGCGGTCCGTGCCGGACGGCGGGCTGGTGGGCGTGCTGTCGGCGACGCCGAAGAAGGCGAAGAAGGGCAGCTCGTATCTGGGGCTGCCGCCGGTGAAGCTGCCGCGCAGAGCGGCCGACGGCGACCAGAGCCGGACGTACGACCCGCCTGCGCGGCTGCTGTGGGCGCGCGGCCTGGTGGAGCTGTGCCGGATCGTGCCGGTGTTCTGCTCGGCGGCGATCGGGGTGCTGACGGTGGCGGCGCTGTGCGCGCTGGGTGTGTGGGCTTGGGCCCTGTCAGGTCTGATGCTGCTCGCGGCCGGTGTCGCGGCGGCACTGCTGTCGATCGTCGCGAAGTGGCTGCTGGTGGGGCGGCATCGCAGCGGGGAGCATCCGCTGTGGAGTTCCTTCGTGTGGCGCAACGAGCTCGCGGACACGTTCGTCGAGGTCGTGGCGGTGCCGTGGCTGGCGGGTTCGGTGCCGGGTACGCCGCTGATGACGGCGTGGCTGCGGGGGCTCGGGGCGCGGGTCGGCAAGGGTGTCTGGGTGGAGAGCTACTGGCTGCCGGAGACGGACCTGGTGACGCTGGAGGACGCGGCGACGGTGAACCGGGGCTGTGTGCTCCAGACGCACCTCTTCCACGACCGGATCTTGCGGACGGATACTGTGGTCCTCCGTGAGGGCGCGACGCTGGGTCCTGGCGGGATCGTGCTGCCCGGCAGCATGATCGGGGCCCGTACGACCCTGGGTCCCGCGTCGCTCGTCATGGCCGCGGAGTCCGTCCCCGACGACACCCGTTGGCTCGGCAATCCGATCGAGGCATGGCGTCCCTGAGCGCGGGCCACTCGGAGCCCATGGGCGGCGGTCAGAGTGGCAGTACGGCGCAGGGAGTAGACACACCAGTGGCGGTTCAGCAGGCGGCGGGGTCCGACCCGTACTTCCCGGACAACGGTGACGCGCGGTACCGGGTGCACCGGTACGAGCTCGCGCTGGACTACCGTCCGGGCCCGAACCGGCTGTCCGGCACGGCCCGGATCAACGGCATAGCGGGGCGTTCGCCGCTCACCGAGTTCTTCCTGAATCTCGCCGACTTCCGGATCGGGCGGGTGCGGGTGGACGGGCGTCAGCCGCACTACACGCACCGCGGCGGCAAGCTGCGCGTCCGCCCCGCCAAGCCGGTGCGGCCGGGCGCGGCCTTCACCGTCGAGGTGCACTGGTCGGGCAATCCCAAGCCGGTCAACAGCCCGTGGGGCGGCCTGGGCTGGGAGGAGCTGGAGGACGGGGCGCTGGTGGCGAGCCAGCCGATCGGGGCGCCGTCCTGGTACCCGTGCAACGACCGGCCCGCGGACAAGGCGTCGTACCAGATCTCGATCACCACGCCGTCGGCGTACGCGGTGGTCGCGGGCGGCAGGCTGCTGACCCGTACGACCCGTGCGTCCACGACGACCTGGGTGTACGAGCAGTCGGCGCCGACCTCCAGCTATCTGGTGGGGCTGGCGATCGGCAAGTTCCAGACGGTGCTGCTGGGTGATCCGGGTCCTGGCGGGGTGCCGCAGCACGGGCACATCCCGGCGCAGCTGCTTCCCGAGTTCTCCCGGGACTTCGCGCGGCAGCCACAGATGATGGACCTCTTCCAGGAGCTGTTCGGCCCCTACCCGTTCGACGAGTACGCGGTGGTGGTGACGGAGGAGGAGCTCGATGTCCCCGTCGAGGCACAGGGGTTGTCGCTGTTCGGCGCCAACCACGTGGACGGGGCGCGGGGTTCGGAGCGGCTGGTGGCGCACGAGCTGGCGCACCAGTGGTTCGGCAACAGTGTCTCGATCGCCGACTGGCGGCACATCTGGCTCAACGAGGGGTTCGCGAAGTACGCGGAGTGGCTGTGGTCGGAGCGTTCGGGCGGCCGTAGTGCCCAGCAACTAGCCGCCGCAGCACACCGGTTGCTGTCGGGGCTGCCGCAGGACCTGCGGCTGGCGGACCCGGGCCGCAAGTCGATGTTCGACGACCGGCTCTACGAACGCGGCGGGCTGACCCTGCACGCGGTGCGCTGCGCGATGGGCGACGACGCCTTCTTCCGGATGCTGCGCGGCTGGGCGGGGCTGCACCGGGGCGGGGCGGTGACGACCACGACGTTCACCGCGCATGTGGCGCGGTTCGCGTCCGAGCCGCTGGACGACGTCTTCGACGCGTGGGTGTACGGGGCGGAGCTGCCGCCGCTGCCGATGCCGGAGACTCGGGCGGCGGGCTGAGAATGGGTGCCATGAACGCGCGTACCTGCCCCTGCGGCCTGCCCAGGTCCTACGACGAGTGCTGCGGGCGCTACCACTCCGGTGCCGCCGCCGCGCCGACCGCCGAGGCGCTCATGCGGTCCCGTTACTGCGCCTTCGTGCGGCTGGACGCGCCGTATCTGCTGCGGACCTGGCATCCGCGGACGCGGCCGGCGCGGCTCGACCTCGATCCGGGGATGCGGTGGACGGGCCTTGAGATCCTGGGCACGGGGGACGGGTCCGCCTTCCACAGCACCGGGATCGTGGAGTTCCGGGCGTCCTACCGGGGTGGCTCGCTGCACGAGCGCAGTCGGTTCGAGCGGGTGGACGGGGCGTGGGTGTACGTCGACGGGGAGTTCCCCACCCTGGACTAGGGGGCCAGGATGTCCAGCTCCTGGAGCGCGCCCACCGTGATCTCGCGGGTCAGTTCCTCCGCTCGTACCGCGTCGCCCTCGCGGACCGCCTCCGCGACCTGGACGTGCAGGGTGACGGCGGCCGGGTCGGGGTCCTCGAACATGACCTCGTGGTGGGTGCGGCCCGCGAGGACCTCGGCCACGACGTCACCGAGACGGGCGAACATCTCGTTGCCCGACGCCGTGAGGATCACCCGGTGGAAAGCCATGTCATGGACCAGATAGCCCTCCAGCTGGTGGCCGCGTGAGTGGGCCACCATGCCCAGGGCGCACTCGGTGAGTTCGGCGCACTGCTCCGCCGTGGCGTGTTTCGCCGCCAGGCCCGCCGCGACCGGTTCGATCGCCGAGCGCAGGACCGTCAGCGAGCGCAGTTGCTGGGGGCGGTCGGCGCCGGCCAGGCGCCAGCGGATGACCTGAGGGTCGTACACGTTCCACTCGTACTTGGGGCGGACCGTCACGCCCACGCGGCGGCGGGACTCGACGAGGTGCATGGACTCCAGGACGCGGACCGCCTCGCGCATCACCGACCTTGAGACCTCGAACTGCTGTGCCAGTTCGTCGGTGCGCAGAACGCTGCCCGGCGGGTACTCGCCCGCGGTGATCGCAGGTCCGAGGGTGTCCAGTACTTGGCCGTGCAGCCCCCGGCCCGGTGTGCTCATGCACTCAGCGTACGGGGCACGTCACGGGAACAAAAAGTCAGACTTATTTGTCACAGACTCTTGAATTCGTCGTACCTAATGAGTTTCAGTGTCGTCGACGCCCGAGGGCGTCGACCTGTCGATGAAGACAACGGACAGTGAGGCAGTGATGAACACCCCCCATGTCGTCGTGGTGATGGGCGTCGCGGGCACCGGCAAGACCACCATCGGTCCGCTGCTCGCCGCTCGGCTCGGCGTCCCGTACGCCGAGGGCGACGACTTCCACCCGCCGGCCAACATCGCCAAGATGTCGGCCGGTACTCCGCTCACCGACGACGACCGGTGGCCGTGGCTGGACGCCATCGGCGACTGGGCGCACGGGCGGGCGGGGCTCGGCGGGGTGGTCAGCTGCTCGGCGCTGAAGCGGTCGTACCGCGACCGGCTCCGCGCCGCCGCTCCCGGTCTCGTGTTCGTGCACCTCGCGGGCGACCGCGCCCTCATCGAGGACCGCATGTCCCATCGGCAGGGGCACTTCATGCCGACCGCGCTGCTCGACTCCCAGTTCGCCACCCTCCAGCCGCTCCAGGAGGACGAGCCGGGTGTCGTGGTGGACGTGGCCGGCAGCCCCGAGGAGATCACCGGACGCGCCGCCAAGGCGCTCGCCGAGCTCTCGTAACTCCCCGCCTCCCCTCCCCCATCCCCGTACCTGCAAGGGAACTCCCGTGACCAGACTCAGCGTCGAGATGCTGGCAGCGGACCCCGTCGAGCCCATCACCTCGGCCGGTCACGCTCAGCTGGGCATCGCCGTCCTGGCGGGCATCGCCGTCATCGTCCTGCTCATCACCCAGTTCAAGCTCCACGCCTTCCTGTCGCTGACCATCGGCTCGCTCGCGCTGGGCGCGTTCGCCGGGGCGCCGCTCGACAAGGTCATCACCAGCTTCACCGGCGGTCTCGGCACCACCGTCGCCGGTGTGGGCGTACTGATCGCGCTGGGCGCGATCCTCGGCAAGATGCTCGCCGACTCCGGCGGCGCCGACCAGATCGTCGACACGATCCTCGCCAAGGCGGGCGGCCGGTCGATGCCGTGGGCCATGGTGCTCATCGCCTCGGTGATCGGTCTGCCGCTGTTCTTCGAGGTCGGCGTCGTGCTGCTGATCCCGGTCGTGCTCATGGTCGCCAAGCGCGGCAACTACTCGCTGATGCGCATCGGCATCCCGGCGCTCGCCGGTCTGTCCGTGATGCACGGCCTGGTCCCGCCGCACCCCGGCCCGCTGGTCGCGATCGACGCGGTCAAGGCCAACCTCGGTGTCACGCTGGCGCTCGGCGTCCTCGTCGCCATCCCGACGGTGATCATCGCCGGTCCGCTGTTCTCCCGGTACGCCGCCCGCTGGGTGGACGTCCCGGCTCCGGACCGGATGATTCCGCAGCGTGCCTCGGAGGACCTGGAGAAGCGTCCCGGCTTCGGCCCGACGCTGGCGACGATCCTGCTCCCCGTCGTCCTGATGCTCTCCAAGGCGCTGGTCGACATCGTGATCGACGACCCCGAGAACACCACGCAGCGGGTCTTCGACGTCATCGGTTCGCCGCTGATCGCCCTGCTCGCCTCCGTGCTCCTCGGCATCTTCACGCTGCTGCGGCCCGCCGGGTTCGGCAAGGAGCGGCTCACGCCGCTGGTCGAGAAGGGGCTGGCGCCCATCGCGGGCATCCTGCTGATCGTCGGCGCGGGCGGTGGCTTCAAGCAGACGCTGATCGACACCGGCGTGGGCCAGATGATCCTGGACATCTCCAAGGACTGGTCGATCCCGGCGCTGCTGCTGGCCTGGCTGATCGCGGTGGCCATCCGGCTCGCGACCGGTTCGGCGACGGTGGCCACGGTCTCCGCGGCCGGTCTGGTGGCCCCGCTGGCCGCCGACATGTCGACGACCCACACGGCCCTGCTGGTCCTCGCCATCGGCGCCGGCTCGCTGTTCTTCAGCCATGTCAACGACGCCGGGTTCTGGCTGGTCAAGGAGTACTTCGGCCTGAACGTCGGCCAGACCATCAAGACCTGGTCCGTGATGGAGACGATCATCTCGGTGGTCGCGGGCGGTGTGGTGCTGCTGCTGTCGCTGATCATCTAGCGACACGAGAGCGCGGTACGAGGATGAGGTCACCGGCTTCCAACCGGGCGTCGGTGGACCGATGATGGTAGGCCCCTGGGTTTCTGGCCCCAGGGGCCTACCGTCGTCGTGGGGGGCGTCATGGCGGTTTCCCTCGGGATGCGTGTCTCGGGGCTGCTCCTGGCCGGAGCGGTGGCGGTGGCCGCCGCGGCCTTCAGCGGGGGCGGAAGTGACACGCCGGACAGAGGGTACGGGGGCGGCGGAATCGTCACCGCCGGTCCGTCGAGCCCCACTCCCTCGGGACGCCGGGCGGCACCGCTGCCGTCCCTCACGCCGGCCCGGCCGTCGCCCGACGGGCACGCGCACACCCCGGACGTCACCGACAGCCCGCGCGGGCCCGGGAGCACCGCCCCCTCCCCCACCCCCGCGCCTTCGCCGGGCAACCGGCTCCTCCAGAGCCCGCCGTGGCTGCCGCCCGGCCCGAACTCACCGAACACCGACGGCATTTCGGACCCGTCGAGCGTGTACGACCGGCTCCGCGCCCCCACCGAGTGCCGGGCCGTCCTCGACGGCATCCCGGCCGCGTCGGCGGACCCGGAGTGGCGGCTGCTGCGCGGCCTCGCCTCGGCCTGTCTCGCCGTGCAGGGCAAAGGCGGCAGCTGGGCGTCGGCGGCCGAGGAATACACCGCCCTCGCCGGGCGGGCCGACACCTGCAAGGGGCGGGCCGCGTACACCGTCCTGGGCGGCCTGCTCGACTTCCACCGCCGGCACCCCGGCGGCACCGTGCAGCTGAAGACCTCCTCCATCGGTGCCCCCGCCTGCGCCTACCGCCTGGCCGGCGTCGACACCGGCGGCGACGGCGAGGCACGACCCGGCGAGACGGTGGCGGTAGAACTGACCGGCGTCTACTTCGACCCGGCCGAACTGCTGCGGGACGGGCGGGTACTGATCGACGGGCGACTGCCGGAGGGTCCGCCGGTGCTGGGGTCGACAGAGGGTGCAGCCGTGCCGGGATCTGCGAACGGTGCGGCCGCGGTGGGCTCGGCGGGCGGGCCGCCGGTGCTGGCCTCAGCGGATGGTGCGCCCGTGCTGGAGTCGGCGGGCGGTGGTGGCCGGGTGGTGGTGGATGTGGTGGTGCCCATGTTCGAGCCGGGCGGGCTGCCCAAGGACGTTGACGTGGTCGTTCAGTTCGGGGGCGTGGAGGTGCGGGCTGAGGGGGTCTTTACCGTCGTAGCGCCTGATGTGGTGGTGACACCTACCGGGTCAGTGTCGCCACAACGAGTGCTCCCGGTCGGCCCACTCCTTGCTGACCAGGCCCGTGCGCAGGCCGCGGCGGGCCTCCGGGTCGCCCAGGGCCATGCCGATGTGGCCCGCGAGGACGATGCCGATCGTCAGGGCCAGCCAGTCGTGGACGAAGGTCGCGCTGGTGCGCCACTGGATCGGGGTGAGGTGCGTGAACCACATCAGCAGGCCCGTGCCGAGCATGGCCAGGGAGGCGCCCGCGATCCAGGCGGCGTAGATCTTCTGCCCTGCGTTGAACTTGCCCGCCGGGCGTGAGGAGCGCCGTTTGTCGCGGTGCAGGGCCGCGCGGAGCCACACGCGGTCGTGTGGGCCGAAGCGGTTGAGGAAGCCGAGGTCGGCGCGGAAGGCGCGGGAGGCGAGGCCCGCCAGGACGGGGGCCGGGAGGGCGAGGCCCGCCCACTCGTGGATGCGGACGACCAGTTCGCGGCGGCCGACGAGCTCGGCGAACTCGGGGATGTAGAGGCATGCGGCGGTGGCCACGCAGACGCCCATCAGGGCGGCCGTGCTGCGGTGCACCCAGCGCTGCGTGCGGCCGAAGCGGCGGACGTGGGTCTGAGGCGGGGCGTCAGCTCGTAGGGTCATCGTCCCGTCCGTTCGAACGGCCCACCCAGGCGTCGACGTCGTAGCCGCGGTCCTCCCAGTAGCCGGGCTGCACGTCCTTGGTGACGGTGATGCCGGAGAGCCACTTGGCGGACTTGTAGAAGTACATGGGGGCCACGTAGAGGCGGACCGGGCCGCCGTGGGAGTGGCCGATGTCCTTGTCCTGCATGCGCAGGGCGACCAGGACGTCGGCGCGGCGGGCCTGGTCGAGGGTGAGGCTCTCGGTGTACGTGCCGTCGAAGCAGCTGAAGCGGATCGCCGTGCCCTCGGCCCGTACCCCGGCGGCGTCGAGCAGCTGGGACAGGCGTACGCCCTCGAACGGGGTGTCCGGGACCCGCCAGCCGGTGACGCACTGGACGTCCTTGACCATCCGGGTCTGGGGCATCGCCCGCAGGTCGTTGAGGGTGTAGGTGGCCGGGCGGTCGACGAGGCCGTCGATGCGCAGGCGGTAGTTCGCGGCGTTCTTGTGCGGGACGGAGGAGGCGACCGAGTAGTAGCGGAAGCCGCCGCCGTTGGGGAGCAGGCCGGTGAGGCCGGTGGGGTCCTTGTCGGCGGCGCTGCCGAGGAAGGCCTCCAGGCCGCGTTGCAGGGTGGGCGCGGTGACCACGCCGAGGGCACCGAGGCCGAGGGTGCCGAGGAGGACGCGGCGGCCGATGGGGCGGCCGGCGGCTTCGGGGTGCCGGTCCTGCGCCTGAGGGCGCGGGCCGTCCGGCTCGGGTTGTTCCGGATTCACGTACTCATTCGAACACCCGCGAACCCCGGCGGACCAGGGTTCGCGGGTGCCCGTCAGATTTCCGTAACCACTTCTCACGCCTTCTTAAGAAGAGGCCGCCTTGTCCAGCTGGAACGCCTCGTTGCCCAGGCCGATCCGGGCATGGGCCTCCGGCGAGCGGGAGCGCAGGTACAGGCCCTGGACGAGGCCGACGACCACGGCCGCGCCGATGATGCCGGGCAGCACCCAGCTCAGGGACGAGTCGGGGCCGGCGCCGACGAGGACGTCGAAGTCCTTCACCGTGTAGCCGGCGATGACGAGCAGGGCGATCCCGGCGATCGCGGAGGTGACCAGCCGCCAGGCCTGGGCGCCGGCGGCGCCGCGGCGGGCGAAGAACACGACGACCGAGAAGGAGGCCGCGGCCATCAGCACGATCACCCCGAGGGCGCCGATGTTGCCGCCCCAGGTGAACAGGTGCAGGACGGGCTCGGTCGGGTCGCCGGTCGGCTTGTCGTCGGCGACCGCGAAGGCGATCACGATCACCGCGGAGACGGCGGTCTGGAGGAGCGAGCCGGTGCCGGGGGCGCCGCTCGAACCCGTGGTACGGCCGAAGGCGCGCGGCAGCAGACCCTCGCGGCCCATGGCGAACGCGTACCGGGCGACGACGTTGTGGAAGCTGACCATGGCCGCGAACATGCCGGTCACGAACAGCACGTGCAGGACGTCGGTGAAGGTGCCGCCGAGGCGGGACTCGGTGAGGCCGAAGAGCAGTCCGGCGCTCTGCTTCTGGGACTCGCCGACGATCTGCGAGGGGCCGGTGGCGACGGTGAGGGCCCAGCTGCTGAGCGCGAAGAAGACGGCGACACCGCCGACCGCGAGGAACATCACACGCGGCACCAGGACGTGCGGGCGGCTGGTCTCCTCGGCGTAGACGGGCGCCTGCTCGAAGCCGAGGAAGGCGGCGATGCAGAAGCAGAGCGCGGTGCCGACGCCCGCGCCGGTGAGGGTGTCCGGATTGAAGGCGTGCAGGGACAGGCCTTCCTTGGCGGGGTCGGCGACGGCGGCGATGTCGAAGATGACGACCAGGGCCACCTCGATGACCAGCAGGACGCCGAGCACCTTCGCGTTGACGTCGATCTTCAGCCAGCCCAGCGCGCCGACGGCGGCGACGGCCGCGAGCGCCGGTATCCACCAGGCGATGTCCAGATCGGCGTAGGTGGCGAAGAGGCCGGAGACCTCGAAGCCGAAGATGCCGTAGATGCCGACCTGGAGGGCGTTGTAGGCGACGAGGGCGACGAGGGCCGCGCTCGCGCCGGCGGTGCCGCCGAGGCCGCGGGAGATGTAGGCGTAGAAGGCGCCGGCGTTGTGGACGTGCCGGCTCATCTCGGCGTAGCCGACGCTGAAGAGGATCAGGATGACGCCGAGGGCGACGAAGAGCAGCGGCTGTCCGACGATGCCCATCACCGCGAATGTGGTGGGCATGACACCCGCGACCACCATGAGGGGGGCGGTCGCGGCGAGGACGGAGAGCAGCAGGCCGCCGGTGCCCAGGCGGTCGGCGCGCAGGGCCCGTTCCTGGCCCTTGTAGGTACTGATGCCGTCGCCGGCGCTGGCTCTGCTCGTGGTCATCGGGACCGTCCTTAGCTGGGTTCGGGGGCGTTACACCGTGCCGAGCGCGTGGTCGCGGGCGGCACGGAAGGCGGGGTAGGGGTCGCGGTCGGGGTACGACCAGGGGGCCGGGGTGGGGTGCTCGCCGATGCGGTGGAAGAGGGCGGCGGCCTCGGCTCCGCGGCCCTCGCAGACCTTGGCGTGGGCGAGGAAGTTGAGGTCGACGAGGCGACGCGGGTGCCCTTCGTGCTCCCACTCCAGCCACCAGTCGAAGGCCGACTTCATCACCTGGCGGGCCCGGCGGCCGACCCAGTGGCCGGAAGCGGCCGGGTCGGGCGGCTCGTGTCCGGCGGTGGCGAGGACGCGGTAGCGCTCGGCGTGCGCGATGACCGGGAGGATCGCGAGCGGTGAGTCGGCGGGGGCCTGTTCGGCGGCCCAGTTGGCGAAGTCGTAGACCTCGTGGAGCGGGTCGGGCCCGGCGGCGGCGCGGTGCTCGGCGAGGCGGGCGACCATCAGGTGGTGGGCGTGGTGGTGGTCGGCGTAACGCGCGCGGATCTGCTCGAAGAGGCGGACCGCGTTCTCGGCGGCGGTCGAGCCCTGCTCCAGCATGAGCATGCCTAACCAGGGGGTGGGGTCGGCGGGCGCCCGGTCGGCCGCGGTGCGGCAGGCCTCGCGGGCGCGGTCGGGCTTCTCCTTGCCGCGCAGGGCGCGCTGGACCTGGGCGAGGGCGAGCAGGACGGCGGCGTCGGCGGACTCGGGCTCGGCGAGCAGCCAGTCGCGGGTCCAGGCGGCGCTGTACGGCTCCATGGCGAGGACGGTCACACGGTGGCCGCGCAGATCCCACTCGTCGCCCGTGTGGGCGAGCAGGGTGCGGGCGGCCTGCCAGCGGCCCTGGGCCAGGGCGGCGCGGGCGGCGCCGAGTTCGGCGTCGTCGAGGGCGGCGTCGAAGGCCTGGGCCGCGCGTCGGCGGCTGCGGCCGAGGGGTGGCGGGGGTGGTGACACCGCGGAGACTTCCTCGTGCGACGTGGCTCGACGTCGGCTGTTCGGCAGGGGCAACTGGCCCACGGGGCGCTGACCAACGGAGCTGATCATCAGGGCGTGGGCAACTGATCACGGACAGCAAACCCGCAGCCAATGGTTCCCGTCAAGGTCGGAACGGGTGTTACACGCGTCAACTTGTGGGATCAGTGGGGCAGTTGTGAATGTTCACCGTACGTCCGCGCACCCGCGACCGGCCTGAATGTGGCGCAGACCATGGCGCCGCGCGACCGGGGCACTCACCATGGCGGAAAGGTCGCGGGCCCCCGCACGTGACCGAGTCAACCGCCCGGATCCGGGTACTCCCGGGAGCAGGCCGGGCTCAACGGCGCTACAGTCGGCCCCTAACCCGCCCCGTGGCCCGGCCGAGTGATCGAGGTACGCAGCGTGTCGGTTCTGGTTCTGGTTCTCGCCGTGAGCGCGGCCTGCTGCCTGGGCATCGGCTTCGTCCTCCAGCAGAACGCGGCTCAGCGAGCGCCCCTGAACGACTTCCTCTCACCCCGGCTGCTCCTCGACCTGATGCGGGTGCCGCGCTGGCTCGGCGGCATCGGTCTGATGGTGGCGGGCATGGTCCTCGGCGCGATCGCGCTGGGGCAGGGTGAGATCTCCCTGGTCGAACCGCTGCTGGCAACGAACCTCCTCTTCGCCATGGCCCTTTCCCGGCACCAGACCAAGCAGCCGCTGGGCCGCCAGGGCTGGGCGGGGCTGCTGCTGCTCGCGGGCGGGGTGACGGCGTTCATCGTGGCGGGCGAGCCGCGCGGTGGCTCCGCGGTGACCGACCCCTTCCGGCACTGGCTGATCATCGGCGCCATGATCGGGCTCGCGCTGCTGCTGACGACGTACGCCAAGCGCTCACGGCTGAGCTCCGGGCCGGCCCTGCTGGCGGTGGCGGCCGGACTCCTCTACGGCGTCCAGGACGCCCTCACCCGGGTCACCGGCCAGCGCTTCTCCGAGGGCGGCCTCATGGAGGTCCTCACCGGCTGGCAGCCGTACGCCGTCCTCGCGCTCGGCGTGACCGGCCTGGTCCTCGTCCAGAGCGCCTTCGAGACGGCCTCCCTCCGCATGTCCCTGCCCGCCCTCACCGCCGCCCAGCCGCTCGCCGGGATCATCTGCGGCGTCGGCTTCCTCGGCGACCGCCTGCGCACCGACACGGGAGCACTGGCGTGGGAGGCGGTGGGGCTCGCGGCGGTCGTGGTCGGCATCGTGCTGCTCGGCCTGCACCCGGCCATGCCGTGCGGGGCGGCGGAGCCGGCTCGGGCGCGGCGGCTTCAGCCGAACTGAGGCCGATCGCTCGGCGGCGTGTTCACTCGGCCTGCTTGGATGGGCCCATGAGCGCTGCTGACGAGATCCTCGACATCGTCGACGAGCACGACCAGGTCGTCGGACAGTCCCCGCGCGGTGAGGCTTACGCCCGTGGGCTGCGGCACCGCTGCGTCTTCATCCAGGCGCGGGACGCGGACGGCCGGCTCTTCGTGCACCGGCGTACCCCGACCAAGCTGGTCTTTCCCTCCCTGTACGACATGTGGGTCGGCGGAGTGGTCGGCGCGGGTGAGTCCTACGACGACGCGGCGCTGCGCGAGGCCGAGGAGGAGCTGGGCGTCAGCGGGTTGCCGAAGCCGGCCTTCCTCTTCAAGTTCCTGTACGACGGCGGGGCCCGGCGGAGCTGGTGGTCGGCGGTGTACGAGGTCCGCTGCGAGCTGCCGGTCAGCCCGCAGGTGGAGGAGGTCGCCTGGCACGACTTCCTGACGGAGGACGAGGTGGAGCGGCGGCTCACGGAGTGGGAGTGGGTGCCGGACGGGCTGGACGCGTACGCGCGGCTGCGGGCTCACCGGGCGGCCGGCTGACCCCGCAGGGCGTCGGCCAAGGCGTGGGCCTGGGACGCGGTGAGCCCTGAGCCGAGCGGTACCGCGCGCGGGCTGTGGCCGCCGTCGCAGACGGCGAGCGGGCTCGGCTCGGTCGCGGCGCCGCCGCTGAGCGGGCTCGGGCCCTGGAACGTCCAGGTGGGCCCGTCCCAGAAGTCGTGATCCAGCAGCCGCTCGGCCACCTCGGGCGCCGCCTCGGGAGCCACTCCCACGGCCCGCAGCGCCATGGATATGCGCTCCACGGCCGCCGCGACCGGCACGTCCGCGTCGCCGAAGGCGGGCAGCAGCAGAAGCAGGCGTCGGTCCGCGTCCCGCACGCCCTCGACCCCGTCGGGCGCCGACCCGGCCACGGCCAGCAGCTCCGGCCAGGACAGTCCCGGCCCGCTGAAATGCCCGTCGATGGCGGCCAGATCGGCGTGCCGGACCCAGTCCGGGTGCGTGATCAGATAGTCCGTGCCGGCCTCGCCCGGGAAGTTCCGGTGGACGATCCACAGCACATGCCCGCCGGCGAGCGGAACGCGGAACGCCGGCCAGACCTCCTCCGCCCCGTACAGGACCTCGGCCGCCTCGTCGACGTCCGCCGCGTCGGCGCCGAAGACCTCGGGCTCCGCCGCGAACTCGTCCCAGACCGGCGCGTAGAACACCGGCCAGAACCCCGGCAGGTCGAGCAGGTGCTCGGCGGGGGCGATGGCGTGACCGGGCGCCGCGTACCCGGCGAGCGGCGAGGGAAGATCCATGCCCCGAACCGTAGCGACCGCCACTGACAACGCCTCCGTCCCCGCCCGGTAGGGTCCTGCGCGTGATCGAATTCGCACGGAACGTCCGGCTCTGGTTCGCGCCCGAGGAGGTGCGGGAGGAGGGCGGTACGCCCGACTACCGGTTCTCGCTGGCCAACGAGCGCACCTTCCTGGCCTGGCTGCGCACCGCGCTCGCGCTGATCGGCGGGGGCTTCGCCGTGGACCAGTTCCTGCCGGACCTGCGCTGGGGCTGGCGGGTCGGGCTGGCGCTCGCGCTGCTGGGCGCCGGTGTGCTGTGCTCCCTGCGCGCGGTCAATCACTGGATGCGCTGCGAGCGGGCGATGCGCCGGGGCGAGGATCTGCCGGTCTCGCGGTTCCCGGCGCTGCTGAGCGTGGTCGTGGCGGTCGTCGCGCTCGCGATGGTCGTCGTCGTGCTCGTCGGGTGGGAGGGGTGAGCGCGGCGGTCACGGACGCCGGACGCGACCCCGGGCTCCAGCCGGAGCGCACGCGGCTCGCGTGGCGTCGTACGACCCTGTCCGGCACCGTCTCCGCCGTGCTCGCCGTGAAGACCGCGCTGCACGGCGGGGTGTCGGCGGTCGGCGTCGTCGCGTGCGCCCTGTGCACCGTCCTCTGGCTGGGCTTCCTGCTGCTCGCGCACCGCCGTATCCGCGCCCTCGCCTCGACCGGGACCCCGGCGGCGCTCACCCCGCGGCATGCCACGGCCGCGGCGCTGTGCACGGTGGCCGTGGCGGTGTGCGGGGCGGCGCTGGTCTTCTAGCGCCCCTGGTCCTCCTGGTCCTGCTGGCCCTCCTCCTCGCCTTCCGTCTCCCAGCCCACCGTGACCACGATCTTCCCCCTCGTCCGCCCCTCCTGGTTCAGCCGCTGTGCCTCCGCCGCCTGCTCCAGCGGGAAGGTCTCCGACACGTGCACCGAGACCACGCCCTGTTCCGCGAGCTCGGACAGGCGCTGGAGGTCGTCGGCGTCGGGGCGGACCCAGTAGTAGCGGCCGCCGTAGGCGACGACCTCGCCGTCCGCGATCGAGACCAGGCGCCCCTCGGGGGCGAGGAGGTTGGCCGAGACCGTGAGGGTGTCGCCGCCGATGGTGTCGAACGCCGCGTCGACGCCCTCGGGGGCCAGCCCGCGCACCCGTTCGGCCAGGCCCTCGCCGTACTCGACCGGCTCGCCGCCGAGGCTCCGTACGAAGTCGTGGTTGCGCGGGCTCGCCGTGCCGATGACGCGGGCGCCGAAGTGCCGGGCGAGCTGGACCGCGATCGAGCCGACGCCGCCGGCCGCGGCGTGCACGAGGACCGTCTCGCCGCGCTTGACCTGGAGCGCCTTGACGAGCACCTGGTAGGCCGTCAGTCCGGTCAGCGGCAGGCCGGCCGCCTCCTCGAAGGAGAGGTTGCGGGGCTTGCGGGCGAGGGTGCGCACCGGGGCGGCCACGTACTCGGCGAAGGTGCCGCGGGACAGGAAGTCCTCGCGGACGTAGCCGATCACCTCGTCGCCGACCGCGAACTCCGTGACGGAGACGCCGAGTCCGACCACGACGCCGGAGACGTCCCAGCCGGGGACCACCGGGAACACCGGGTCGAGGATGCGGTCCAGATGTCCCTCGCGGCAGTGCCAGTCGACCGGGTTGACGGCCGCCGCGCGGACCTTGACCAGCACCGCGTCGACGCCGACCTTGGGGTCGCGGACATCACCGTAGGCGAGGACCTCGGGGCCGCCGTAGCGTGCGTAGCTGATGGCCTTCATGGCACCGACCCTCCGGGGTAGTCGGACGCCACGCAAGCGGGATGCCCGGATATGCGGCGTTCGCGTGGCAGCCTGTCCGACGTCATCGGCAACATCTCCGAAGGTGAGCACCATGACCACCCTCCACCACGAGCACGTCTCCCACGCGCACACCCACGGCCCCGGCTGCGGACACGCCGAGGTCCGGCACGGCGACCACGTCGACTACGCGCACGACGGCCACCTGCACCGCGAGCACGGCGGCCACTGGGACGAGTGCGAGCCCTCCGGGCACGTCCCGCACGAGGGCCACGACCACCGGCACGGTCAGGACTGCGGCCACGAGAGCGTGCTGCACGGCGACCACGTCGACTATCTGCACGACGGCCACCGGCACGCCCCGCACGACGGTCACTGGGACGATCACTGAGCACGCGGAAAGCACGCAGAAAGCAGCTCCACGGCTCCCCGTCGTACCGCGCGGGGAGCCGTCGGCTTATCGTGGCTCGGATCACTTTCGCCCTACCCACTGGACGGCATACCGACCGGTCGGCATCATGAGTTGCGGACCTGTTCACCTGCCCGTAGGAGCGATGTATGAGCCCCGACCATCCGCCCGGACTCGACCTCGACCGGCTGCGCGGTCTGCTCGACCGTGAGCGGCCCGGTCTGGTCAGCGGCCCCCTGACCGGCCGGCTGATCGAGGGCGGACGGTCGAACCTCACGTACACCGTCTCCGACGGCACCTCGCGCTGGGTCGTACGGCGGCCTCCGCTCGGCCATGTCCTGGCCACGGCGCACGACATGAAGCGCGAGCACCGGGTGATCAGCGCGCTGCACCCGACGAACGTGCCGGTGCCCGAGCCGCTGCTGCTGTGCGAGGACGAGGAGGTGCTCGGGGCGCCGTTCTACGTCATGGAGTTCGTCGAGGGCACCCCGTACCGCACCGCCGACCAGCTGATCCCGCTCGGTCCGGCACGCACGCGTGACGCGGTGCTGGCGCTCGTGGACACGCTCGTCGAGCTGCACGCGGTGGACCCCGCCGAGGTGGGTCTCGCCGACTTCGGCCGGCCCGAGGGCTTCCTGGACCGTCAGCTGCGCCGCTGGGGCAAGCAGTTGGACGCCTCCCGCAACCGTGAGCTGGCCGGCATCGACGAGCTGCACGCGACGCTGGGCCGCCGGCTGCCGGCCTCCCCCGCGGCCACGGTCATCCACGGCGACTACCGACTCGACAACGTGCTCATCGGTGAGGACGACCGCATCAAGGCGATCCTCGACTGGGAGATGTCCACGCTCGGCGACCCGCTCACCGACCTGGGTCTGCTGGTCATGTACAGCCTGCCGCTGGGCATGCCTGACTCCCCCGTCTCCACCACCGCCGAGGCACCGGGGCACCCGGACCCCGCGGAGCTGATCGAGCGCTACGCGGCCCGCTCAGGGCGCGACGTCTCCCAGGTCTCCTGGTACACGGCGTTCGCGTGGTTCAAGCTCGCCGTGATCCTGGAGGGCATCCACTACCGCTACACCCTGGGCCAGACGGTCGGCCGCGGCTTCGACCGCATCGGCGACCTCGTCCCCGTCTTCATCCAGCACGGCCTCACCACCCTTCAGGAAGGCTGACCCGCCATGGACTTCGCGTTCGACGCGCGCACCGAGGAACTGCGCGCCAAGCTGCTCGCCTTCATGGACGAGTACGTCTACCCGGCCGAGGCGGTGGCGGAGGAGCAGCGGGCTGCGCTGGCGTCGCCCTGGGACACTCCCGCCGTGGTCGAGGAGCTGAAGGCGGAGGCGCGCAGGCAGGGCCTGTGGAACCTCTTCCTGCCCGACGCCGAGTACGGTGCCGGACTGACCAACCTCCAGTACGCGCCGCTCGCCGAGATCACCGGCCGTTCCCCGCAGTTGGCGCCGACCGCGCTGAACTGCGCGGCGCCGGACACCGGCAACATGGAGGTGCTCTCCCAGTTCGGCGACGAGCAGCAGAAGAAGCAGTGGCTGGAGCCGCTGCTGGCCGGTGAGATCCGCTCGGCGTTCGCGATGACCGAGCCGGAGGTGGCCTCCTCGGACGCCACCAACATCACCACGTACATCGAGCGGGACGGCGACGAGTACGTCATCACCGGCCGCAAGTGGTACATCTCCGGGGCGATGAACCCGGACTGCAAGATCTTCATCGTGATGGGCAAGACGGACCCGGACGGCGCGGACATCCGCCGCCAGCAGTCCATGGTGCTCGTCCCGCGCGACACCCCGGGCGTCACGGTCAAGCGGGCCATGAAGGTCTTCGGGTACGAGGACCACTACCACGGCGGTCACGCCGAGGTGATCTTCGACCACGCGCGCGTGCCGGTCGCGAACCTGATCGGCGAGGAGGGCGGCGGTTTCGCCATCGCGCAGGCCCGCCTCGGTCCGGGCCGTATCCACCACTGCATGCGGCTGATCGGCATGGCCGAGCGGGCCATCGAGCTGATGTGCCGGCGGGCCGTGTCCCGCAACGCCTTCGGCAAGGCGCTGGCCCAGCAGGGCGTGGTGCACAACTGGATCGCCGACGCGCGTGTGACGGTCGAGCAGCTGCGGCTGCTGGTCCTGAAGACGGCCTGGCTGATGGACACCGTCGGCAACCGGGGCGCCCACACCGAGATCCAGTCCATCAAGATCGCCACACCGCGCGCGGTGGTCGACATCATCGACCGCGCGATCCAGCTGCACGGCGCGGGCGGCGTCAGCCAGGACTTCCCGCTGGCCGAGCTGTACGCCGGGGCGCGGACGCTGATGATCGCGGACGGCCCGGACGAGGTGCACCAGCGGTCGCTGGCGCGACGGGAGTTGAAGAAGTACCTCTAGCAGCTGTCAATAGCCGCCCGAGTAGTGGTGGTCCGCGCGCGCGAGGGCGTGGACGAAGGAGACGAGGCGGAGCCAGAGAGTCGGTCTGCGAGTCATGCGTCCAGCCTGGCTCGCGGGCCGGTCAGCGGTCCAACAGATGGATTCGCTGGGCGCCATCTCTACGATAGATGGATGGAGATGCGTCAGCTCCGCCACTTCATGGCGGTCGTCACCGAGGGCAGCTTCACGGCGGCCGCCCGTGCCGAACTCATCGTCCAGTCGGCGCTCAGCACCTCGATCCGCAATCTGGAACGGGAGCTGGGCGCCGATCTGTTCGACCGCACCGGACGGCGGGTGGTGCTCACCGAGGCGGGCCGGGCGCTGCTCCCGCAGGCCCGCGCGCTGCTGGCCGGGGCCGACGCCGCGCGGGACGCCGTGGCCGCCGTGGCGGGGCTGGCCGCCGGACGGGTGGCGATCGGCACCATCCAGACGCTGACCTGCGTCGACCTCCCCGCCGAACTCGCCGCGTTCCACCAGGACTTCCCCGGCATCCAGGTGTCCGTGCGGGACGCCACGGTGAGCGAGCTGACCGAGGCGCTGCGCGCCGGGGAGCTGGACCTGGCGTATCTGGCTCCGGACGCGCGGGAGCTGCCCGAGGGGCTGACGGCGTACGCGACCTGGCACGAGGAGCTGGTGCTGATCACCGCGCCGGGGCATCCGCTGGCCAGGGCCGGCCGCACGCTCATCAAGGACCTCGCCGAGGAGCCGTTCGTCGACTTCCGGGCGGGGACGGGCCTGGAGACGGCCGTACGGCGGCTGGCGGCCCACTGCGGCCTGGAGCGCCGGATCACCTGCGACGTCACCCAGGCGGGGCTGCTGGTGGAGCTGGTGCGGGCCGGGATCGGGGTGGCGTTCGTGCCACGGCCGATCGGGGAGCGGGCCGGGCTGCCGTGCGTGACGATCCGGCAGCCGGAGCCGGGGCGCACGGTGGTGCTGGCCGGGCGGGGCGCCAGGCCGCGCAATCCGGCGGCCGGGGCCCTCCTCGATCACCTCACGGGCGCAGTGCCCGCAGCAGCAGGTCGGCCAGGTGGTCGGCGACTTCCTGCGGGCCCATAGGGCCGTCGGGGCGGTACCAGGTCGACAGGTGGTGGACCGAGCCGAAGTGGTAGTCCACGACCAGGTCGGCCGGGGGCGCCTTGGAGAAGACCCCGCTCTCCTGGCCCTCCTCCACCAGCGCGCGGAAGCGTTCGTGGTAGCGCCGGCGCTCGGCGCGCACCTGCTTGTTCTTCTCCGGGCTCAGGTGGTGCATGGAGCGGAAGAAGATCGACGCGTCGTCGAGGTTCTCGATGGTCGTCACGACGACGTCCGCCGCCGCGCCTCTGAGCCGCTTCTCGATGGGCTCGTCGGCGTTCGCGAACGCGTCGAGGCGCTCCTGCTGGACGCGCAGCACGCGCGCGTACACCTCGTGCAGGAGGTCGTCCTTGGAGCCGAAGTAGTGGTACAGCGCCCCCTTGGTGACGCCGGCCGCCTCGACGATCTCCTGCACGGAGGTGCGGTCGTAGCCCTGCTCGGCGAAGAGCCGGGTGGCGGCAGCCAGCAGCCGCTGCGGGACGGGCGTACCGTCCCCGTCGTTCGTCCTGGCCACTTGGCCGCCACCTGCCCTTCCGTTCGCTCCTGCGCGTTCTACTGCTCGCCCTGCCCGCGGGAACGCAGTTCCCGCCGGAGGATCTTCCCAGTCGCCGTCTTCGGCAGGTCGGACAGTATCTCCACCTGCCTCGGGTATTTGTAGGCGGCCAGTCTCTCCTTGCAGTACACCGCGAGTTCATCCGGGTCCGTGTCGGCCCCCGGACGCAGGCTGATGTACGCCTTCACGGTCTCCCCGCGGTACCCGTCCGGCACGCCGACGACGGCCGCCTCGCGCACCGCCGGGTGGGTGTAGAGGACGTCCTCGACCTCGCGCGGCCAGACCTTGAAGCCGGACGCGTTGATCATGTCCTTCTTGCGGTCGACGACGTACAGCCAGCCCTGCTCGTCCATGAACCCGATGTCGCCGGTGCGCAGCTCGCCGTCGGGGAAGGTCTCGGCGGTGGCGTCGGGGCGCCGCCAGTAGCCGGGCACGACCTGCGGGCCGCGGACGACGATCTCGCCCTGCTCGCCGAAGGGCAGCTCGGCGCCCTGGTCGTCGACGATCCGTACGACCGTGTCGGGCCCCGGCAGACCCACGGCCAGCGTCCCGGACACCGGGTCGACGGGGGCCTCCAGGGTGGGCGGCACGGAGGCGCAGGGGGCGGTGCACTCGGTGAGGCCGTAGCCGTTGCGGATGTACGGCCCGAAGCCGGCCCGGAACTTCTCCACCAGCGCGGGCGGCAGCGGGGCCCCGCCAGAGGAGATCATCCGGAACGAGGTGAAGTGGTCGCGAGTGACCGCCGGGTGCGCGGCCAGCGCCATGAAGGCCGTGGACGGGCCGACCGTGTAGTGCGGGCCGTGTTCGGCGAATGCGTCGAGGACGACGCCCGCCTCGAAGCGGTACGCCAGCACGAGCGTGCCCGCGCTGTTCAGACAGGCGCCGAGCTGGCAGACCATGCCGGTGATGTGGAACAGCGGCGCCAGCGCGAAGTACACGGGCGCCTCGGGCAGTTCGAGGCCGGTCCGCTGCCGCTCGGCGTTGTACATGATGTTGGCGTGCGTGTTGGTGGCCCCCTTGGGAGCCCCGCTGGTGCCGGAGGTGTAGCTGATGAGGGCGATGTCGGACGGCCCCGGGTCGCGGCCCTCCGGCGCCTTGAGCCCCGCCCGCGCCACCGCCGTCAGGTCCTCGGCGTCGGCGGCCTGCGGCAGCCGCTCGAAGGTCAGCACGCGCGCGTCGTTCCGCGTCTGGAAATCCAGCTCGCACCCGGTGAGCACGATCCGCACCGGCGAGTCGGCGGCCGTCTCGCGCAGATACGACTCCCAGGCGCGGTCGGAGCAGATCAGCGCGGCCACTTCGCCGTCCCGCAGGACGTGGGTGACCTCCCCCGCCTTGTACATGGGGTTGACGGGCACGACGGTCGCGCCCGCCTTCCACGCACCCAGCAGGGCGATCACGAAGTGCGGGGAGTTTTGCAGCAGGATCGCCACACGGTCGCCGCGCTCCAGGCCGCGCGCGGCGAGATGCCCGGCGACGGAGTCGCTCAGCTCGTCGACCTCGCGGTAGCTGAGCCGGCCGTCGAAGTAGGCGAGGAAGGTGCGGTCGGGGACCTCGGAGGCCGCCTTCCGCAGGGCGTGCACCAGGGAGTCGGGGGGATCGATCGGCGCGCGCTGGGCGTCGTTCAGGAGGGCGACCCAGGGCTTGGCGGCGTAGCGGGAGTCGGTCACCGCGCCTCCTCCCACTTCTGCTGGATGTGGTTCATGCCGGCCAGCCAGCGGTCGGGCTCGGCGGCGCGGGCCTGGTAGTAGGCGGCGACCTCGGGGTGCGGAAGGATCAGGAAACGGTCCTCCTCGATGCCCTTGAACAGCGCTTCGGCCACGTCCTCCGGCTCGACCGCGGTCGGCTTGAGCACCAGGTCGCCCGCGGTGCCGGTGGCGGCGAGCATGTCGGTGCGCACGCCCTGGGGGCAGATGGCGTGGACCTTGATCCCGCGGTGCCGGTAGGTCAGCGACAGGTACTCGGCGAAGGCGTACGCCCCGTGCTTGGTGACGGCGTACGGAGCGGCTCCGATCATGGTGAGCAGTCCGGCCGCGGACACGGTCGACACGAACCGCCCGCTCCCCCGCTCCAGCCACCCCGGCAGCAGTTCGTGCGCGGCACGCACGTGTGCCATGACGTTGACGTCCCAGGACAGCTCCCAGGCCTTGGCGTCGGCGAGATCGTCCACGTCCGGACCGCCGAAGGCGACACCGGCGTTGGCGCAGTAGACGTCGACGGTCCCACCGAGCGCGGCGAGGGCGTCGGGAACGACGGCGGAGGCGTCCCCGGCGACCGCGATGCCACCGATCTCCTCGGCAACAGCCTTGGCCCGACCGGCATCGAGATCGTTGACGACGACCCGGGCCCCTTCGGCAGCGAACCGCCGGGCGAGGGCGGCCCCGATGCCCCCTCCGGCCCCCGTGACGACGACACCGGCACCCTGCAAGGCTTCCACCATCAATCTCCTTCGACTGCGGCTCTACGGAGAGGCCCAGACTAACCGGTCGGTATGTCTCTAGGAAGAGGTGAGGTCATGCCGCTCAGGGGCGCGGGGCTGTATCGATTTGCGGCTCCGCCGCGTGGGCGCGACAAGCCACGAATTGCCCGCACCTTCCACACAACCTGCGGGAGCAATACCGTGCACCCCATGCGCCTATCCAGACGAGCACTCCTCGCTGCGACCACGGCAGCAACCGCCCTCTCCTCCGCACCCCCCGCCTCCGCGGCCCCCCACCGCCACCTCCGCACCGGCTTCGAACGCCTCGCAGCCGACGCCTACGCCCTCCTCGACGGCCAACGCGTAGGCATCGTCACCAACCCCACCGGCATCACCCGAGACGCCCGCCACATCGTCGACGTCATGCACGCCGACCCAAAGGTGGACCTACGGGCCGTCTTCGGCCCGGAGCACGGCTTCCGAGGCACCGCACAGGCCGGCGGCTCCGAGGGCCGCTATGACGACCCCGCCACCGGGCTCCCCGTCTACGACACGTACCTGAAGAGCGGCCAACCCCTCGCCGACGTCTTCACCGCGTCCGGCGTCGACACCGTGGTCTTCGACATCCAGGACGTGGGCGCGCGCTTCTACACGTACATCTGGACGCTCTACGACTGCATGGAGGCGGCCCAACTCGCCGGGAAGCGGTTCGTGGTGCTCGACCGCCCGAACCCCGTCACCGGCCGCTCCGCCGAAGGCCCGGTCCTGCACAAGGAGTTCGCGACCTTCGTCGGCCGGCAGCCGATCTCGCAGGCGCACGGCATGACGGTCGCCGAGCTGGCGCGGCTGTTCAACGGGGAGTTCCTGACCGCGCCCGTCGCGCTGGACACCGTACTGATGACGGGATGGAGGCGTTCGGATTTCTACGACGCCTCAGCCCTGCCCTGGGTGCCGCCGAGCCCCAACATGCCCACCCCGGACACCGCGCTCGTGTACTCGGGGACGTGTCTCTTCGAGGGGACGAACCTGTCCGAGGGCCGTGGCACCACCCGCCCCTTCGAACTGCTGGGCGCGGAGGGGATCGACGGGCGGTGGGCCGCCGCCGCGAACGAACTCGGGTTGCCGGGCGTGCACTTCAGGGAGGCGTACTTCGCGCCGACGTTCTCCAAGTTCCAGGGCAGGACGGTCGGCGGAGTGCAGATCCATGTGCACGACCGGGCGGCGTACGACCCCGTCCGCACCGGGATCGGGCTGCTGGTGACGGCCAAGCGCGTGTGGAGCGGGTTCGCGTGGCGGTCCGACAACTGGATCGACAAGCTCACCGGTTCCACGCAGGTGCGGACCGCGATCGACGCGGGCACGGGCGTCGACGACGTGGTGGCGGGCTGGCGGGAGGAGCTGGCCGCGTTCCGCCGTATCCGTAAGGAGTACCTGCTGTACAGATGATCCCCCGGCCCGAACAGGGCAGTTGACTCGTGAAGTATGGCCAACTTCGCCCCACAGGAGGACGATGCGACGGCATCGCACCACTTCGGGGGACAAGGGGGCCTGTCATGGCGGATCCGGCGATGAGCGTGAGCCCGTACTGGGAGCTGACCTTCGACGCGGACGGTGACCCGGACGGCGCACGGCGGGACCGGCTGCTGGCCGGTGTCGCGGAGCACGGTGTCAAGGATCTGATCGTCTTCGCGCACGGCTGGAACAACGACCGTTCGGGGGCGACGAGGCTCTACAGCCGCTTCTTCGCGCCGATCCCGGAGCTCGCGCCGAAGGCCAAGCTCGGGTACGTCGGGGTGGTGTGGCCGTCGATGAGGTTCTCCGACGAGCCGATCCCGGACTTCCCGAGGTCGGTGGCGGCCGAGACCACGCGGCGTCCGGCGCTGGACAAGGACACCCGCCACGCGCTGCTGGAGACCTTCCCCGGCCGGGCCACCGTGATCGACCAGATCGCGCGGCTGCTGGACCAGCAGCCGCGCGAGGAGGCCGAGTTGGAGGAGTTCGGGCGGCTGGTGCGGCTGCTGGTCGAAGTGGTCCCCGCGGGGCCGCAGGCGCTGTTCGGGGCGGACACCCTCGCGGAGGGCGTGCCGCAGAGCGAGCCGGACATGTTCTCCGGGCCCGCGGCCGGGGTGTGCGAGGACTTCGCGCGGGGGCTCGCCGCGGTCGAGGCGCCGGACGGTGTGACGGAGGGATTCTCGATCCCCAATCCCTGGGACGGGGCGCACGAGTTGCTGCGGCAGGCCACGTACTACGCGATGAAACGGCGCGCGGGGACGGTCGGTGAGCGGGGACTCGGGCGGGTCATCGGGCAACTCGCCGCGAAGAGGCCCGAGGTGCGGGTGCATCTCGTCGGACACAGCTTCGGCGGGCGGCTGGTGTCGTTCGCGCTGCGCGGGCTGCCCGAGGGCGTGCGCACGGTGAAGTCGGTGACGCTGCTCCAAGGGGCCTTCTCGCACTACGCGTTCGCCGCCCGGCTGCCGCACGACGCGCGCGCGGGTGGGGTGTTGCAGGGGCAGCAGAACCGCATCGACGGCCCGCTCGTGTGCTGTTTCTCGCGCTTCGACTCGGCGTTGAGCACCATGTATCCGCTGGCCTCGCGCATGGCCGGGGACGCTGAGGGGGCCGCCATGGACCTCGGGCGGATGCTGGGCGTCAAGTGGGGGGCGATGGGCCACGACGGGGTGCAGGCGGTGCCGGGCACGCGCGCGTGGAAGCTCGCCGACGCGCTGAGGACGACGTTGCCGACGTCGGGGTGCGTGAACATCGACGCGGCGTCGGTGGTGAAGGACGGGAAGGCGCCGGCCGGGGCGCACAGCGACATCGTGCACCGGGAGCTGGCGCAGGTGGTGGTGGCGGCGGGCCGCATCCGCTGACCCGCCGCCACCCGAAGGTCACCGGTGTGAGGTGAACTCCACGACCTGCTGGTAGGTCGGCCGGTTCTGCCAGCTGATGTTGTAGTGCTTGATGCCGCCCAGGGTGCGCTGGACGATCGAGTCGGCGCACCACTGGTCGCCCGCCGAGCACAGGTCGTCACCCGGGTAGACCTGGGCCGCGGTCTTGCCGGCCGCCGTCTTCAGGGTGCTGATCAGGATGTCCCGGCAGGCGCTGAGGCTGCCGCCGCCGCAGTACTTGTTCGCCAGCGGTCCCTGCACGGTCTCGCCGAGCACCGCGCGGATGTCCTTGTCGACGTAGGACCACCAGCCGTACTGGAAGGAGCTGCCCGCGTGTGAGCCGGTCGGGCCGTGCGCGGCCGAAGGCGACTCGTCCACCGGCAGGTTGGCCTGGAAGGCGGTGTACAGGTCACTGCCCAGGCCCGGTTTGAACTCGGCCTCCACCAGCAGCGGCCACCAGGCGTCCAGGATGCGGATGGCGTCCGCGTTGGCGTACGTCTTCGAACCCGCCGACGTCTCCGTGCGCTTGCCGCCCGCGGTGAGCCAGGTCTGGAGCTTGGTCACCGCCGCCGCGGCCGTGGAGTCGGTGACCGTACTGCTGTTGATCACCTTCAGCAGGTCGGGCAGCACGTCCTCCGCGCGCAGGTCGGCGAGGGCGGCGTCGGCCATCGCCTTCACCAGCGAGGCCCGGGTGACCCCGCCCGCGGCGACGAGCTTCTTCACACGGTCCTCCAGGAGGTTGCCGCGATGCACCGAGCCGTCGCCCCAGGGCGCGGTCGTGTAGTCCTTCGCCTGTTTGTTGTTCCAGGAGATGTAATAATCCTGGTCGATGGAGTTGGGGTGGGCCGAAGCCGCCGTGTAGTCGGCGGTGTTGGTCGTCGGGTTCCAGTTCTTCCACTCGTACGACGCCTGCGCCCACACCGGGAACTCCGCGTCCACGCCGCTCGCGCGCACCGGGTTGTCGCCGCTGTTGTAGTACGCGGTGTGCGTGGAGTCGGCGTAGAACCAGTTGAAGGTGTAGTTGATGTGCTGCACCGCGCTCTGGAAGGTCTGCGGACTCTTCACGTAGTCGGGGTCGTTGAGCATCTGGAAGCCGATGATCGAGTCGGCCTCGTGCATGTACGACGAGCGCAGCGTGGTGTAGGCGACCTTCTTGCCGCCGACGGTGGCCCGGTAGGCGACGGGGCCGTACTTCGTCTTCCAGACCCGCATGGTGTACGAGCCGGCTGCCGTGCCGTCGGCCGTGGTGGGCGCCCAGGAGTTCTTCTGTTCGATCTTCTCCATGGCCGTGCAGGTGCCGTGGTACAGGTAGTGGTAGTCGTCCTGGCACAGTTCGACGGCGTAGCTGTCGATGATGTCCTGGCCGGAGGTCGTGGCGGACCATGAGTAGTCCTGGCCGCGGCCGAGTTCGACGTACATGCTCAGGCCCGCGAAGGAGGCGCCGCGCGCGCTGATGCCGGGGCCCTGGATCTCCTGGAGCATGAGGAGCTGGGGGGCGAAGTAGCCGGTCTGCGGGCCGAAGACGGCGACCGGGTGGCCGCTCGCGGTGTGGGCGCCGCTGACCACGAGGGCGTTCGACATGCCGCGCTTGGCGGAGGTGAGGGCGTTCGCGGTGGCCGTGGCGGCGGCCGCGGAGGCGCTCTGGTCGCCGCCGGTGCCGGTCGGGTCGTAGATCAGCGGCTCGGTGGCCACCGTGCCGGCGTCGGGGAGCGCCTCGCCCTGCGGAGTCGTGGGCTTGGTGGCGTACGGGAAGCTCTCGCCGTTGTGGACGGTGAGGACGGCCTCGGGGTCGTTGCGCTCGCGGAAGGACTCCCAGACCTCGGTGCCCTTCGTCACGCCGTACTGCTCCTGCGCGGCCAGCAGCGATATCGCGTTGTTGACCTCGCCACCGCCTCCGGAGCCGAACAGGGCGCCGATGACGGAGGCCAGTGCGACCAGGTCGGTGAGCTTGAAGTGGTCGATGGTGCCGGCGTTGGTGACGGAGTCCTTGTGGCCGGTCAGGACGTACTCGCCGGGGAAGTAGCGGCCGCTGTCGGAGGCGTCGATGTAGGCGTTGATGCCCGCGATGTAGGCGTTGGCGTCGGCGAGGGCCTGCTGGCCTCTGGTGCCGTTGTTGGCGACGGCGTTGTCGATCTGCGCCTGGAGGTCGGCCTCGCTGTAGGGGGCGTTGCGCCAGAACTGCTGTTCCAGGCCCTGGTTGGAGGGGGCGCCGCCGGCGAAGGTGGTGAGCTGGCCGCGCCCGACGTGGCGGAAGACGTCCATCAGCCACAGCCGGTCCTGGGCCGCCGCATAGCCCGCGCCGAACTCGGTGCCGTATCTGGTGGTACCGGTGATGTGCGGCACACCCGTCTTCTTGTCCCGCACGATCGTCACGTCGGTGCGGCCTGCCGGGTTCAGGGTGGAGGCGACCTGGTCGGAGGCCACGCCGAACGAGGCGTCGTTGAAGAAGGTGTTGATCGTGGCGTTGGTGAGCGACGAGTAGCCCTTGGCGAGGTTCGCGTAGGGGCCGAGCTGGTCCTCGGCGTGGTCGGGCTGGGTGCCGAAGGCCTGGTTGAGGAGGATCTGGGCGAGGGTGGCGTTGCCGTTCTCGCCGGGCGGCAGGATGTCGGAGCACTGGCTGCCGCAGTAGTCGTTGGCGGCCGTGGCCTCGGCCGCTGACGCGACTTGGCCAAGAGGGGACAAAAGACCGGCAATCAGGGCGCATACGGATGCGGTCTTCAGGAACCCGGTGAGTCTGCCGGGAGTTCTCAGTCTGTCGAGAGCGGTGCGTGAGGTGCGCCGAGGCATGGCAGCTCCTACCGACGGGGGTGGGCCGGACGTTACCGCCGGTATCCCCGGGATTGAAGATGAACATGCGTCAAGTTTTGGTACCCGATCCGGAGGCGAATGGGGGTCATCGGAAATCGGATGGAGCCAAATCGCTTGTCGATACGTCTATTCGGCGACGTCCGTTCGACGACGCCGAAGTGACCGAAGTACAGGTGCAGGTGTGACGGAGGTGCAGGGCGATGGCCGGTTTCCGGAGTCTGGCGAGACAGGTGCGAGATCCGCGGTGTGATCTGGCGCTGCGACGCTACTCACTGCGCAAGTGCCTGGAGCGGTTCGCTCCTTACGGGCACAGGGCGACCTGGGACCACTTGTGCTCCCGGGCCGGATTCGGTCCCGAGGACCGGTCCCCCGATCCGGCGCGGCTCGTGGCCGCGTTGGACGAGCTGGAGGAGGCGCGTTCGGTCTGGCTGGCCTACGAGGTCGAGTTCGCCGAGCGACGCAAGAAGGAGAAGCACGACGGCCTGCGCAGGCCGGGCAGTGTCGACGACTGGCACCGGCTGACCTGGGGCGGCTTCGGTGTCGCCTGGTGCGACGACCCGCGGCTCCACCCCCGTGAACCGCTGGCCGAGGTGCTGCGCAAACTGATCTCCGCGCTGGAACGCGAACCGGGAGCGGTGTGCCCGGTGTGCCGCGGGGAGCGGCTGATCTGGAAGTACGACCTGGCCCACGAACCCTCCTCGGGCCCGGTCTGCACGGACTGCGGGATCGTGGTCCCCCGTCCGGTGCTGACACCCGAGGCCCTGGCGTCGTCCAGGCGTGGACGGCTGCTGATGTCCGCCTGAGTGGTGCGACCGGGGGTGCGCCGGGGATGCCGCACCCCCTCTTTGACGGCGCGTGATTCTCCTCTTCGACGGCGCGTGACGGTCATGACGGTCGCCCGGGTTTTCCACATCGAGCCGGTTGTCCACAGGAACGGCCCACGCCCGGGCCGATGTCGGTGCCGGCTGGCACCATCGAGTCATGGTTCAGGTGTGTCTCAACGGGCCCCGAGGGGCGGCCGACGGTGCGGTGGTGCCGCTGTCGCCGGAGGCGTTGGCAGAGTCCGCGGCGGCGGCCGTCGCGGCTGGGGCGACGGACATCCATGTCCACCCCAAGACGCCTTGCGGTGGCGACACGCTGTCACCACGGGTGCTCGCGACGACCCTCGAGGCAATACGGGCGCGGGTGTCGGTCCCGGTCGGTGTCACCACGGGCGCTTGGGCGGAACCCGACCCGGAGGCCCGACTGGAGCGGATCCGGAGCTGGACGGTGCTCCCCGACCACGCCTCGGTCAACTGGCACGAGCCGGGCGCCGAGGAGCTGGCCGCCGCGCTGATCGACCGGGGTGTGGGCGTGGAGGCCGGGATCTGGTCCGGTACGGACGGGGCGGCGCGGTTCGCGAAGTCACCGCTCGGCCCGAGCGTGCTGCGCGTGCTGGCCGAGGTGACGGACACCTCGCCGGACACCGCCCAGGACACGGCCCGCGCCCTGCTGTCCGACCTCGGCACGGCACCCCACGGCCGCCCGGTGCTGCTGCACGGCGAGGACGGCGGGGCATGGCCGGTGCTGCGGCTGGCCGGACGCCTGGGCCTGGCGACGCGCATCGGCCTGGAGGACACCCTGCTGCTCCCGGACGGTGAACCGGCGGCGTCCAACGCCCAGTTGGTGGCGGCGGGGCTGGTCCAGTACGGCTGGGCGAGACGCTCGTCGTGACCGGACCGGCGACGGTACCAGTCACAAATCCCCTCGCTCCACCCCTTTCGCACACGGACAGTTGGAGGCGATGAAACGCACCTGAGCACAGGAACGAGGAACCCCGATGTCGACGCTGCGCGTCACCGCCGAAGTGCTGACCGTCCATGAACACCCGAACGCCGACGCGCTCGAACTGGCCCAGGTGGGCCTGTACCGGGCCGTCGTCGCCAAGGGTGCCTACCGCACCGGCGACGCGGCCGTGTACATCCCCGAGCAGGCCGTGCTGCCCGCCGCGCTGATCGAGGAACTCGGCCTCACCGGACGGCTGGCCGGCGGCAACGCGGACCGGGTCAAGGCGGTACGGCTGCGCGGCGAGCTCTCGCAGGGCATCGTGTGCCGGCCCGCGGCGCTGAACGGCGTCGACCTGGCGCGGGCGGCCCTGGACGGCACCGACTTCGCGGAACTGCTCGGCATCACCAAGTGGGTGCCCCCGATCCCGCCCACGATGAGCGGCGAGGTGGAGTCCGCGCCCGACCTGCTGCCCTGGGTCGACATCGAGAACATCCAGCGCTACCCGGACGTCTTCACCCCGGGCGAGCCGGTGGTCCTCACCGAGATGCTGCACGGCTCGGCGTGCCTGGTCACCTATGTCGCGGCCGACGAGCGGGTGTACGTCTCCTCGAAGGGCTTCGGCGCCAAGTCCCTGGCCCTGAAGGCGGACCCGCGGAACCTGTACTGGCGAGCGGTACAGGGCCACGGCGTCGCCGACGCCGCCGCCCGCCTGGCCACCCGCCTCGGCGCGAGCCGGGTCGGCATCTTCGGCGAGGTCTACGGCGCGGGCGTCCAGGACCTCACCTACGGCGCCGACGGCCGCCGGGACACCCTCGGGTACGCGGTCTTCGACGTCTCCGCGGAGATCGACGGCGAGGTGCGGTGGCTGAACCCGACGCAACTCCTGGAGGGGGACCTGCCGTTGGTGCCCAGGCTGTACGAGGGGCCGTACGACATCGAGCGTGTGCTGGAGGTGGCGAGCGGGAGAGAGACGGTGTCGGGCCGCGAGCTGCACCTGAGGGAGGGCGTGGTGATCCGTCCGGCAACAGAGCGCTACAGCGAGGTGACGGGCGGCAGGGCAATTGCGAAGGCGGTGAGCCCGGCGTACCTGACGAGGAAGGGCGGCACGGAATTCGAGTGAGGTCGACTGCAACGCCGTAAAGGGGCGCGGGGCTGTATCGATCTGCGGCTCCGCCGCGTGGGCGCGACCAGCCACAACACACCCGCACCCGGCAACGCACACAACCCCCGCCCCCTCAGCCGCACCGCTCCTCACGGTCGCGCCGTTTCTCAACCAGCAGCCGCGACCCCGCCCCCTGCCGCTCTCCGAACACGTCATCCGGATTGGACAACACACACGACTCCAACGACAGACACCCACACCCGATGCAGTCCGTGAGGTGATCCCGCAACCGGTTCAACTGCTTGATCCGCTCGTCGAGTTCGGACCGCCACGCCTCCGACAACCGCGCCCAGTCCTCCCGCGTCGGCGTCCGCTCCTCCGGCAACTCGGCGAGCGCCTCGCGAATCGTGGCGAGCGGGATGCCCACGCGTTGCGCGGCCCGTACGAAGGCGACCCGGCGCAGCGCGTCACGGGAGTAGCGGCGTTGGTTGCCGGTGGTGCGGCGGCTGCTGATCAGACCCTTGGACTCGTAGAAGTGCAGGGCGGAGACGGCGGCACCGCTGCGCGCGGCGAGTTGGCCGACCGTGAGCTCGTGGATCTTCTCGGGAATCTGGGGCACCCCTCGAACCCTACCCAGGCTTCCGTTGACACGGCCCCCGAGGCCGACCATGCTAAGCAGTCGCTTAGAGTTTGGGACGAGGAGGCGGAAATGGCAGAGCCGAGGATCTTCGCGGGCGCCGACGAGCTGAAGGCGGCGGTGGGCGAGCAGCTGGGGTACACCGACTGGCTGGAGGTCGACCAGAAGCGGATCGACCTCTTCGCCGATGCCACCGGTGACCACCAGTGGATTCACGTCGACCCGGAGAAGGCGGCCGCGGGCCCGTTCGGCACGACCATCGCGCACGGGTACCTCACGCTGTCCCTGCTCCCGCTCTTCGGACCGCAGCTCATCAAGGTCGAGGGCGTGAAGATGGGCGTGAACTACGGCACCAACAAGGTCCGCTTCCCGGCCCCCGTCCCCGTCGGCTCCCGGCTGCGGGCGACGGCGAAGATCAGCGGGGTCGAGGACGTGGCGGGCGGGGTCCAGGTGACCGTCGCGTTCAGCGTGGAGCGCGAGGGCGGGGACAAGCCCGTATGCGTGGCGGAGTCCGTGTCGCGCTACTACCTCTGAGGACCCGCGGCCCTCAGGACCCCTACTTGGCCCCCACCATCCGCAGCACGAGGTCGGCGTCGAGCGCGCCGACCTCGTCGGGGGTCCAGGGGCCGTCGACGTTGAACCAGCGGGCGACGTCGATGCAGAGCGACATCACGGCGAGGGTGGTGCCCTTGACGTCCAGGACGTCGAACTCGCCGGACGCCACACCGTCCTCGATGATCGCGCGCACCTCGGCGTCGCACTGCCGGCGCAGCGCGAGGATCTCCTCGCGGGCGTCCGGGCCGAGCGAGTCGAGCTCGTACTGGACGACCCGGGCGGTGGTACGGCCGCCCGCGTGCCAGCGGACGAAGGAGCTGACCGCGTCGGCGAGCCGCTCGGTGGCGGTGCCCTCGCGGCGGGACGCGGCCTGCAGGATCTCCAGCGCCTTGGTGTGGCCGATCCGGCTGATGCGGTGGAGGAGCTCCTCCTTGGTCTTGTAGTGGATGTAGAGCGCGGCGGGGCTCATGCCCGCGCGGCCCGCGATGTCCCGCGTCGTCGTGGCGTGGTAGCCGCGCTCGGCAAAGGCCTCCACCGCGGCGATCAGCAGCCGCCGTGCCGCGTCGGGCGTGACCTCGCCCCACGCCGACGTCTCGCCGCCGGCCGTCTCCTCCGCCGTACTCATCGCTTGCTCGCCCCTCTCCACGTACCGAGGCACCACCATACCGCCCCAGGTGAGCGAGCGCTTAGTCCCGATACCGTCGCAGTTCAGCAACTCGGCTCAGAGCTTCTCGAACGGGTCGTGCTCGGCGAGCAGCTTCTCCAGGCGGGCCTGGTCGACGCGGCTGACGATCTGCCCGGCCTCCTGGCGGTCCCGGATGACCTTGGCCAGCGTGAAGGCGGAGGTGACGAGGTACAGGACGGCGATGGCGAGGAAGCCGCGCACCCAGGCGTTGGCGTCGAGGCGGAAGATGCCGATGGCGGTCGCCGCCATGGCGACGGCGAAGGAGGCGACGGCCTGGCCGTAGAAGGCCGCCGTGCTCTGCTGCTTGACCGGTGTGTCACTCATGGGGACAGCTTCGGCGGACGCGGCGCGCGCCACATCCGCCGAGATACTCAGGCCCGCCGACGCGCGTACTCAGAACGCCTCAGAAGGCCGAGACGCCGGTCAGCGCGCGGCCGATGACGAGCTTCTGGATCTGGCTTGTGCCCTCGTAGAGGGTCATCACGCGGGCGTCGCGCAGCAGCTTGCCCGCCGGGTACTCGTCGATGTAGCCGTAGCCGCCGAAGACCTGGAGGGCGTTGTTGGCGGCGCGGACCGCGGCCTCCGAGGCGAAGAGCTTGGCCTTGGACGACTCGGTGGCGAAGGGCAGGCCGCGGTCGATGAGGTCGGCGACCCGCCAGGTCAGCAGCCGGGCCGCGTCGACGTCCACGGCGATGTCGCTGATCAGCTCCTGGACCAGCTGGCGGCTCGCGATCGGCTTGCCGAACTGCTCGCGCTCGCCGGCGTACTTCACGGCCGCGTCCAGGGCGGCCTGGGCGATGCCGACGCAGCCCGCCGCGACCGACATCCGCCCCTTGGCGAGCGCCGACATGGCGACCGTGAACCCCTTGCCCTCCTCCCCCAGCAGCGCGGAGGCGGGGACGCGCACGTCCTCCAGGACGAGCTCGGCGGTGGCCTGGCCGCGCAGACCGAGCTTGCCGTGGATGGTGCGGCGGCTCAGGCCGGGGGTGTCGGTCGGGACGAGGAAGGCGGAGACGCCCTTGTGGCCGGGAGCGTCGGTGGAGCGGGCGAACAGCAGCACGACGTCGGCCCAGGTGCCGTTGGTGATGAACATCTTGGTGCCGTTGATGACGTAGTCGTCGCCGTCGCGCACGGCGCGCGTGGTGAGGTTCCCGGCGTCGGAGCCGGTGCCCGGCTCGGTGAGCCCGAAGCAGCCGACATGCTCCCCGGAGGTCAGCCCCGGCAGCAACCGCCGCTTCTGCTCCTCGCTCCCCCAGGCGGCGATCGTCTTGGCGACCAGGCCGAGGGAGACGGAGACGATCCCGCGCACCGAGGAGTCGCCGCGGCCCAGCTCCTCGGTCACCAGGCAGTACGCCAGATGATCGCCGCCCGAGCCGCCGTACTCTTCGTCGATCGTCAGCCCCAGGAAGCCGACCTCGCCGAGCTTCTTCACGATCCCCCGGTCGACCTCCTCGGCGCGGTCCCAGGCGATGACGTGCGGGGCGATCTCGCGCGCCACGAAGTCCCGGGCGAGCTGCCGTACGGCCTCCTGCTCCTCGCTGAGTCCCAGGTTCACCACGAGATCACCCCACTGGAAAGACATATGAAAGGCGTACATTTAAATTAGCACTGCTAGTTTCCAGGTGCAGCCCTACTATGTGCGCCATGGCCCGACCGCGCAAGCCCCTCCTCAGCACCGACCGGATCGTCGAGACGGCTCGGGCCCTCGTGGACGCGGAGGGCCTCGCGGCCGTCTCCACCCGGCGACTCGCCGCCGAGCTGGGAGTCAGCGGGCCCTCCCTCTACAACCACTTCCGCACGAAGGACGAGATCCTGGAGGCGGTCGCCGACTCGGTGAGCGCGCAGGTCGACCTGTCGATGTTCGAGGACGGCCGCGACTGGCGGACCGCGCTGCACGACTGGGCCGTCTCCTACCGCGCCGCCCTGCGGGAGCACCCGAACATCGTCCCCGTCCTCGCCCACGGGCCGGGCCGACGCCCCGCCGGACTACGGGTCGCGGACGCCGTCTACGGCGCGATGGTCCACGCCGGCTGGCCGCCCTCGCAGGCCACCTCCATCGGCGCGCTGATGCGGTACTTCATCATGGGCTCCGCGCTCGGCTCCTTCGCCGGGGGTTTCGTGGACGACCAGAGCGCGTACGACCCCGCCGACTATCCGCACCTCGGCCAGGCCCACCTCCTCGCCGAGCAGCAGGACAAGATCGACGAGCGGGCCTTCGAGACGGGGGTCGCCGCGCTGCTGGACGGGTTGGCGTTGCAGTACGAGCAGGTCAGGCGGCCCGCGTAGCACGCTTCGGTGTCCGCCGAAGTGTTCGTGTTCCATGCTGGGAGGCATGACCTCCAGGGACCACCCCAGGAACCCCCAGGCGACCCAGCTGGCCCGGCTCGCCGGGCTCATCGCCGACGAGACGCGGGCCGCGTGTCTGCTGGCGCTGCTCGACGGGCGGGCGTGGACGGCGAGTGAGCTCGCCCGGCACGCGGGTGTCGCCGCGTCGACGCTGAGCGAGCATCTCGGGAAGCTCGTCGCGGGCGGGCTGCTCGCGGAGGAGCGGCAGGGGCGGCACCGGTATGTACGGCTCGCTGACGCGCGGGTCGCGCAGTTGGTGGAGGAGTTGTCGGCGCAGGTGGCGCCGGAGGTGGTGGTGCGGCCGCGGAGTCTGCGGGAGTCCAGTGCGGGGTCCGCGATGGCGCGGGGTCGGACCTGTTACGACCATCTTGCCGGGCGGCTCGGGATCGTGGTGACCGATGCGCTGACTGAGCGTCAACTCCTGAGACAGGACACGGGGTTCGCCATCACGGACGCGGGGCTGGCCTGGTTCGACAGTGCGGGTATCCAGCTTGACCGTTCGAGCCGGCGGCCACTGGCGCGGGGGTGCCTGGACTGGACCGAGCGGCGGCCGCATCTCGCCGGGGCGGCTGGGGCGGCCTTGTGTCGACACGCCCTGGAGGTGGGGTGGTGTGTGCGGATCGGGTCGGAGCGGGCGGTGAAGGTGACAACGGAGGGAGAGCGGGCCTTGGCGGAACTGCTGGGCATCGCACCATCGGCGTTGCGCTGAAGGCTTTCAGGGGCGCGGGGAACTGCGCGACCAGCCACAACCCACCCGCAGATACTCACGGTCCGAATTCCGCCAGCCCCAGACACCGAACCTTCCTAGCCTCAGGAGCATGATGTCCGTCCCCCGTCGTCCTGATCTGCTCGCCACCGGCGCCGCCGTCGTCACCGTTCTGCTCTGGGCCTCCGCCTTTGTCTCCATCCGGAGTGCGGGGGACGCCTACTCCCCCGGTGCGCTCGCGCTCGGGCGGTTGCTCTCGGGTGTCGTCGCGCTGGGGGTCATCTGTGTCATACGTCGGGAAGGGCCCCCGCCCCGAGCCGCCTGGCCCGGTATCGCCGTGTCCGGGCTGCTGTGGTTCGGGTTCTACATGGTTGCTCTTAACTGGGGCGAGCAGAAAGTCGATGCCGGTACCGCCGCCCTCGTCGTGAACATCGGGCCGATCCTGATCGCGCTGCTCGGGGCCCGGTTGCTCGGCGATGCCATGCCGCCGCGGTTGCTCGCCGGGATGGCGGTGTCGTTCGCGGGGGCCGTCACCGTGGGGCTGTCGATGTCGGGTGGGGGTGGGTCGTCCGTTCTCGGGGTGGTGCTGTGTCTGCTGGCAGCGGTCGCTTACGCCGGTGGCGTCGTCGCTCAGAAGCCGGCGCTCGGGTCGGCGAGTGCGCTGCAAGTCACCACGTACGGCTGTCTCGTGGGGGCCGTCGTGTGTCTGCCGTTCGCCGGGCAGCTGGTCCGCCAGGTGGCCGACGCCCCCGTCTCCGCGACGCTCAACATGGTCTATCTCGGTGTCTTTCCCACCGCGCTCGCCTTCACCACCTGGGCCTACGCCCTCGCCCGTACGACCGCCAGCCGGATGGGGGCGACCACCTACGCGGTTCCCGCGCTGGTCGTGCTGATGTCCTGGGTGGCGCTCGGGGAGGTGCCGGGGCTGCTGACGCTGGCGGGCGGGGTGCTGTGTCTCGCGGGGGTCGCCGTGTCCCGGTCGCGGGCCGCGGCGGTTGTTGCGCCGCAGCCCGCGAAGGTCTCCGACTCAGTGTGAACGGGCCCTGCCCGCAAGGACCTTGATGGAGATCAGGGCGATGACGGAGAGGGCGATGATGTAGCCGGACACCGCCATGGACGTGCCGGTCGCCTCCAGGAGCAGGACCATCAGGAAGGGCGCCAGGCCACCGCCCGCCACGGCCGCGATCTGGTAGCCGAGGGAGGCGCCGGTGTAGCGCATCTCCGGCGTGAACAGCTCGGCGAACAGGGCGGCTTGGGGTCCGTACATGATGCTCAGGAAGCAGCTGGCGACGAAGGTGGCGACCGCGAGCCAGAGCAGTGAGCCGGTGTCGATCAGCAGGAACAGCGGGATCGCCCACGCGGCGATGCCGATCGCGCCGATGGTGTAGATCCGGATGCGGCCGTAGCGGTCGGAGAGTGCCGCCGCGGCCGGGATCAGGACGAGCTGCGTGAGGCTGACGCAGAGCGAGACGGTGAGCACCGCGCTCTTCTTCATGTCGAGTTCACGGGTCGTGTAGTCGAGGACGCCGGTGATGAGGATGTAGAAGGTCGCGGTGTTCACGGCGAAGGAGCCGCCCGCGAGGAGGACCGTGCCGAGGTGGCCGCGCAGGATCGTGCGGAGCGGGGAGCTCTGCTCCGACTTCTCCTTCTCGGCCAACGCCCGCTCGGCCTCCCGGAATTCGGGGGTCTCCTCGACCTTGGCGTGGATGTACCAGGCGAGGGCGAGGACGAACAGGCCGATCAGGAACGGGACTCGCCAGCCCCAGGCCGCGAACCCGGTGTCCGTGGTGAACGCGCCGGCCAGCAGGAAGACCGTGTTGGCGGTCACCACTCCGATGGGGACGCCGAGTTGGACGACGCTGCCGTAGATCCCGCGCTTGCCCTCGGGGGCGTACTCGGTGGCCAGCAGCATCGCGCCGCCCCACTGCGCGCCGACCGCGATGCCCTGTACGACGCGGAGGGCGACCAGCAGGATCGGCGCGGCGACGCCGATCGTGTCGTACGTCGGGAGCAGGCCGATGCCGGTCGTGGCGAGGCCCATGAGCGTGAGCGCCAGGACCAGCATCGGCTTGCGGCCGCGCTTGTCGCCGAGGTGACCGGCGACGATGCCGCCGATCGGGCGGGCCAGGAAGCCCACGGCGAAGGTCGCGAAGGAGGCGAGGACACCGGCGGTGGAGCTGCCCGCCGGGAAGTACAGGTCGCCGAGGACCAGGGCGGCGGCTATGCCGAAGACGAAGTAGTCGTACCACTCGACGGCCGAGGCGAGGGCGGCCGCCGTGGCGACGCGGCGGCGGTTGACCGTGGGCAGGGCGGTCGTGGGGAGGGAGGGAGCGGAGGGGGCCATGTCCATGCGTGCACACTCCGGTGGGTGCGGTGGGGACGTTGGCGGCGAACATACTAACCGGACGGTATGGAGGCAATGGGTGTGCGGGAAGGTTGCCCGGAGCACTCAAGGGGCTGGTGGGCATGTCTGTGCCCCCGGCCTCGGGTCGGCCGGGGGCACAGACGCCGTAGAGCCCTAGAAGACGACCAGTGCCCGGCCGCCCTTGCCCGCGAGCATGTTCTCGAAGGCCGCCGGGATGCCGTCCAGGGCGATCCGTTCCGTCACGAGAGCGCCCAGGTCCAGGCGGCCCGTACGGACGTGTTCGGCGAGCACCGGCAGGTCCTCGGCGGGGTTGGAGTTGCCGTAGACGCAGCCCGCCAGGGTCCTGCCCCAGTGGAAGATCTCCAGGGCGTTGAAGGTGACCTGCTGGTCCTTGCCGCCGATGCCGACGACCGTCGTACGGCCGCCGCGGCGGGTGGAGTCCCAGGCGGTGCGGATGGTCGTGGCGCGGCCCACGCACTCGACGGCCACGTCCACGCCCTGCTTGCCGGTGAGACCCCTGATCTCACGGACGGTGTTGTCGGAGGCGACCACGTAGTCCGTGGCCCCGGCGGCGCGCGCCAACTCCTCCTTCTCCGGCGAGACATCGACCGCGACGATCTTCGACGCGCCCGCGATGCGGGCCGCCTGGAGCGTCGCCAGGCCCACTCCCCCGACGCCGAAGACCGCGACCGTCTCGCCCTCGCGGACGCGTGCCGAGTGGTGGACGGCACCGTAGCCGGTGAGGACGGCGCAGCCGAGGAGGGCCGCGTCGGTGAGCGGGATGCCGTCGGGGAGCGGCAGGACGCAGGACGCCGGGACGACCGTCTCCTCGGCGAACGCGGCGACGTTCAGGCCGGGATGGAGGTCGGTGCCGTCCGCGGTGCGGGCGTGGACGTCGGCGGCGCCGTTGAGGGCGTTGGCGCACAGCCAGACCTCGCCGAGCGAGCAGGCGTGGCAACGGCCGCAGGAGGGCGCCCAGTTGAGGACGACCCCGTCACCCGGTGCCACCCCCGTGACACCCTCGCCCACGGCTACCACCGTGCCCGCGCCCTCGTGGCCGAGGATCGCCGGGACCGGGACCCGCATGGTGCCGTTGGACAGGGACAGGTCGGAGTGGCAGACGCCGGCGGCGGCGAGGCGGACGCGGACCTGGCCGGGGCCGGGGTCCGGGAGCTCGATGTCGGTGATCTCCAGCGGGGCGCCCACGGCGGGAAGGACTGCTGCGCGAACCATGGATGCGCTCCTCAGAACTGGAGGGACTTGGTCTGGAGGTACTCGGCGAGTCCGTGTGAGCCGAGTTCGCGGCCGACGCCGGACTGCTTGTAACCGCCGAACGGGGCAAGGGGGTTGAAGCGGCCGCCGTTGATGTCGACCTGCCCGGTGTCCATCCGGCGGGCGAAGGCCACCGCTTCCGTCTCCTCGCCGGCCCAGACGGCGCCGGCGAGGCCGTAGACCGTGCCGTTGGCGATGCGCAGGGCGTCGTTCTCGTCGTCGTAGCGGAGGATCGACAGGACGGGGCCGAAGATCTCCTCCTGGGCGATGGTCATCTCGGGCGTGACGTCGGCGAAGACGGTCGGGGCGATGAAGTAGCCCTGTTCGCGCGGGGATTCGGGGCCTCCGGCGACCAGCCGGGCGCCTTCCGCGACGCCCTTCTCGATGTAACTCCGCACCCGCGCCTGCTGCTTGGCGTTGACGACCGGGCCGATGCGGTCGCCGTACTTGGCGGCGGCGGTCGTGGCGAGCGCCACGGCCTCGTCGTACTGGGCGGAGTGCACGAGCATGCGGGTCCAAGCGCTGCACGTCTGGCCGGAGTTGGACATCACGTTGGCGACGCCGACGTTCACGGCCTTGGCGAGGTCGGCGCTCGGCAGGATCACGTTGGCGGACTTGCCGCCGAGTTCGAGGGCGACCTTCTTGATCGCGGCTCCGGCGGTGACGGCGATCTGGCGGCCGACCGCGGTGGAGCCGGTGAAGGAGACCAGGTCGACGCCCGGGTGCTCGGCGAGGGCCTGGCCCGCGACCGGGCCGAGGCCCGTGACGAGGTTGAAGACGCCTGCCGGTACGCCCGCCTCGTGGACCGCCTCGGCGAAGAGCCGGGCGACGAGCGGGGTGTCCTCGGCGGGCTTCAGGACCACCGTGCAGCCCGCCGCGAGGGCCGGGGCGACCTTGGCGACGATCTGGTGCAGGGGGTAGTTCCAGGGCGTGATCGCGCCGACCACGCCGATGGGCTCGTGGAGGACGGTGGAGTTGCCGACCTTCTCCTCGAAGGCGTGGGTCGCGGCGAGTTCGGCGTACGAGCCGGCGACCGCGATCGGGACGGCGGCATGCACGTTCTCGGAGAACTTCAGGGGCGAGCCCAGCTCCGCGGTGACCGTCTCGGCGATCTCGTCCTTGCGGGCCACGAGGACGTCCCGGAGCGCGGACAGGCGCGCGGCCCGCTCGGCGGGCGGGGTGGCCGCCCAGGCCGGGAGGGCGGCACGGGCGGCCCGCACGGCGGTGTCGACGTCCTCGGCGGTGCCGGCCGGGACCCGGCCGATCACCTGCTCGTCGACCGGGTTCACGACCTCGATCGTGTCCCGGCCGGCGGCGGGCCGCCATGTGCCGTCGATGTACATGCCGTCGTGTGCCTTCATCGTGCGTCCTCCCGGCGGGGGCGTGACCATGTCGTCGTCCGGCTCATAAACTAGCGACGTTAGTTTTCGAATGCCAGACGCTCATATGCCCTCATGCCATCAGAAGCTGACCCTGGCCCGGTCGTCGACCCTTGCCACCGCCTCCTGGCCGAAGGCCTTCTCGTACGCCCGCCGGATCTCCTCGATCTTCCGGTCGCTCGCGCCCGCCCGCGCCACCGGGTACAGCAGGATCAGCTCGTACGACCGCTCCTTCTCGATCCTCCCGCTCGCGTCCCGCCACTGTCCGCGGCCGTTCTGCACGGTCAGCCCGTCCGGGAAGTCCGGGGTGACCTCCTTGTCCACGAAGCTCATGAACTGCCGGTCGGTGACGGCCGGGCCGCCGTCGGGGCGCGCGGTGCCGAAGAAAAGGGAGGTCTCGACGTAGGGCTCGCCGCGCTGCGGGGTGCCGTCGTCGAGCGTGGCGTACGCGGTGGGGGCGCCGACGGCCAGGAGGAGGCCGACGGCGGTGAGGGTGGCGCGGGTCCGGGTGAAGTGCACGTTCATGGACGTATGCCTAGCGGGCCCTCCCCCTCCGCACCCGGACACCGCGCCGGGATTCACTCCTCCAGGTCGGGCAGCCGGGCCGGGGCCGGGCTGATGCGCTCGCCGTGCTGGTCGAAGACGAACAGGTGGGCGAGGTCGACCAGGAGGGGGACGTGCATGCCGTGGCGGAGCTGGAGGTCGGGCGTGGTGCGGACGATCAGGTCGCCGGGGAGGCGGCCGTCCGGAGGCGTCACGGGCGCGTTGTCCAACGGCTCGTCGAGCACCACCACCGGGCCCGCGCGCAGGGCGTCGGCGCGTTGCCGGAGGCGGTCCAGCACGCCGGGACCGCCGTCGCGACGGCGGCGCCGGGCCGGGCGGGCGGCGGGGCGCGGGGCCTCCAGATCGGGTACGACGGCCGGGCGGGAGCCGGTGTTGAAGTGGACGAGGTTCTCGTGGCCCTGGAACTCCACGTGCTCCACAAGGCCGGTGAGCGGCATCTCGCCGGGGCGGGCCGCGGACGGCTTGGCGATGCGCACCGCCTCGGAGCGCAGGCCGACGATGACCTCGCGGCCCTGCTGGACGCGGAGCAACTGGTGGTCCAGGGACAGGGGTTCGGGCAGCCGGAGGTACTGCTTGCCGAGGCTGATGGTCATCGCACCGTCCAACGGGGCGCGGACCAGGCCCTGGAGGAGGTTGATCCGCGGGGTGCCGATGAAGGCGGCGACGAAGACGTTACGGGGCAGCGCGTAGACCTCGCGCGGGCTGCCGACCTGTTGCAGGACGCCGCCGCGCAGGACGGCGACCCGGTCGCCGAGCGACATGGCCTCGGCCTGGTCGTGGGTGACGTAGACCGTGGTGACGCCCAACTCGCGGGTGAGCGCGGATATTTCGGCGCGCAGATGGTTGCGGAGCTTGGCGTCGAGATTGGACAGCGGCTCGTCCATCAGGAACGCGGAGGGGTGGCGGGCGATGGCCCGGCCCATGGCGACGCGCTGGCGTTCACCGCCGGAGAGCTGGGCGGGGAAGCGGTCGAGGAGTTCCTCGATGCCGAGCATGCGGGCGGTGGCGTCCACACGGGGGCGCGGGTCCGCGCCGGGGGTCTCGATGCGCAGCGGGAAGCCGATGTTGTCGCGGCTGGTCATGCTCGGGTACAGGGCGAAGTTCTGGAAGACCATCGCGATGTCCCGGCCGGACGGCGGGAGATCGTTGGCGAACTCGCCGTCGAGGAGCAGGTCGCCCTCGTCGATGTCCTCGAGCCCGGCGATCATCCTGAGGACGGTGGACTTGCCGCAGCCCGAGGGTCCCAGCAGCACGAGGAACTCGCCCGGGGCGATGTCCAGCGTCAGCCGGTCCACCACCCGGGTGCCTCGCGTATAGCTCTTGCTCACGTCGTGCAGAGAGATGGCGCGTGTCATGGCAGGTGCCCCCGGGGGCTGACTGAGCGCTGTTGCTCCGTGGCCGAATGCCCCGGGCGAGTCGCACGGGGCCTATGGGTCACGGAAGTTAACGGAATGTGTGCGGCCGGGGGAAGAGAATGGGCAGGATCGGACGGCACGGTCCAGCAGGTGAGAAACCGGACGGCCAGATTCAGTGCCGGGCGGGGGCCTCCCGGACCGCCACCAGGTGGGCGAAGACGACCAGGTTGCCCGAATAGCCTTTTCTGCGGTCGTAGGTGCCACCGCAGGTGATGAGCCGCAGCTCGGGGCGGCCTCGGGCGCCGTACACCTCCCGGTCGGGGAAGTGCGCCTTCTCGTACTCCCGGACGGCGTCGACGGTGTAGACGGCGGTACGTCCGTCCGCCCGCCGCACCTCGACCAGGCGTCCGCGTTTCAGCTCGGACAGGCCCGCGAAGACCGCGCCGCCGGTGTCGGTGTCCAGATGGCCCACGGCCACGGCGGTTCCCTGTCCGCCGGGAGCGGGGCCGTCCTTGTACCAGCCCACGAGGTTCGGATCGTCACCCGGCGGCGCCTCCAGGCGCCGGTGCCGGTCGAGGCGCAGGTCCGTGACCGGGGCGTCGACGTCCAGGTAGGGGATGAGGAGCCGGGTGGCCCGGGAGCGCGGCAGGGGGCGGAGCGCCGGAGTCGTCCGGTGACGGGGCGGGCGTACGCCCTGCCCGCCGGGGCGGGCCGGCTGGGCCGGGGCCCGGCGCGCGTCGGTGGTGGCCGGCGGGCGGCCTCCGCTCTTCGCCTCGGAAGCGGTCGGCCCGCGCCGAGCCGTGTCCGCACCGGGGGCGGCCGAGGCGGTCGGCGGGAGGTGCAGGCCGGTGCCCCTGGCAGGCAGCTCCTCTTGTACGGCGCCCGCCCCGGCTCGTACGCCCGGGGCCCCGGCGGAACCCGGCCCTCCCTCGGCAGCCGACCCCATCGCCTCCCCCCGCCCGGCGGCGGCGACCGTCTCGACGGGCGCCGCCGCACCACCGGGATCCTCGTCGTGCGTCCACAGCACGCCGGCCAGGATCAGGCACCCGGCCACCGCCGCCGTCCGCGCCAGCCGGTAGGCGCGCGTCGGGCGGCGTGGCTCGTGCCGGCGCCCGCGCCGAGGCGCGCACCTGGGACTGCTACGCGCCATGCGGGCGACGGCGAAGCCGCAACCACACCGCACCGCCGGCCGCGGCCAGACCCACGACCGCCGCACCGGCGACCGGCCCCATCGCCGCGTCCTTGGCGAGTCCGCCGCCGCCGGCCGGCGGGCCGCCGTTGGGGCCGCCCGGACCGCCGCCCGGCCTGGTCGATGTCGGAGTCGGCGTGGGGTTCGTGCAGTCGACGGTGAACACCTTCTGCTTGCCCGCGCCCGTCCAGTTGTCGCCCTTCCAGACGAGCTTGTACAGCCCGTCGGACAGCGTCAGATCCTCGGTGCGCGCGGCGCCGTTCACGTCTGCCGTGCCGTCGCCTGAGAGGTGTCCGGTGCCCGCGTTCGGCCCCTGCCCCTGCCCGTCGATGGTGTAGGTGAAGTGTTCGCGCGAGTCGAAGTTGAAGGCGGCCAGATAGAACTTGCAGACCTTCGGCTCGTCTCTTTGGTCCTCGTCGCTGGGGTCGACGGGCCTCGATTCGGCCTTGTGGATCTTGACGTCGCCGTTGTCGCCGGGAGCCGCCGCGGCGGTGCCGGGTACGCCGATCAGGACGGTGCCGGCGACGGTGAGCGCCGCGAGGGCTGCGGTACGGCCGCTGGCGCGGCGTGGACGGGCGGCGATGAGCATGCGCATTTCCTCCGAGTCTGGCGATTTTCATACGAATCGCATCGCGCCTGACTCTCTGTCATATCCGCCACCTCATGCGGGGTACCCCGCGCCGACACACCGTCAGGCGTCCTCCTTACGGCCCACCGCCGCTCCCGAACGGCGGACCCCCGGCGCCGCCTCGGCGGGCCGCGCCGGCGACCGCAGCGCCACCCCCGCCGACAGGAGCAGCAGCGCGCCCAGCATCACGAACGGCGCGGCCGCGCCCACGACCCCCGCGACCAGGCCCGCCGTGGCCGGTGCGGCGACCTGGCCGAGGCGGTTGCCGGTGAGGCGCAGGGCGAGGGCGGTGGAGCGGGCGCCGTCGGGGGCCGCCTGTACGACCGTCGTCATGGACAGCGGCTGTCCGACGCCGAGGCAGAAGCCGAGCACGGCCAGCATCAGCGCGAGCGCCCACACCGGTACCGGCAGGGCGATGCCCGCGCAGAGCACGGCGGCCAGCAGACAGGTGACCGTCAGCAGCATGGCGCGGCCCAGCAGCCGCAGCAGCGGGGTCAGCACCAGCCGGCAGGCGATGGTGGCCGCCGCGCGGAGGCTGAGCAGGAGGCCGATCACGGAGGGGGCGATGCCGCGGTGCTCGCCGACCACCGGGAGGTAGGCGGTGAGGATGTCGGTCGCGGAGAGGACGGCGAGGCTGATGAAGATGCCCGCGGGGACGCCCCGGGCGCGCAGGATGCGCCCGACCGGCACCCGATCGCCTTGCTCCGTACGGGACTTGACCGCCGTACGGTCCTCGATGCGCCACAGCGAGGTGAACGCGACCGCGGCACCCGCCCCCGCGACGAGCAGGGCGAGCGCGCTGGTGCCGGCCATGTCCTTGCCGCCGATGAGCGCGCCCGCGGCGACCGGGCCGACGAGCTGGCCGAGGGAGGCGCCGATGGTGAAGTGGCCGAAGTTGCGGTCCTGTTCGTGCGGCGCGGACTGGCGGGCGACGAGCGACTGGGCGCCGATCACGAAGCAGAGGTGGCCGAGTCCCATCACCCCGCTCCAGATCGCCATCGCCCACAGGGAGTTGGCGACACCGCTCAGTGCGCAGCCGCCCGCTATCAGGACCACGCCGACGGGCAGCAGGGGTGCGCAGCGGCCGTGGTCGGTGCGCCGGCCCAGCGGGACCGCGGCGAACAGCGGGAGCAGGGCGTAGACCCCCGCGATGATGCCGATGGCCTGTTCGTCGGCGCCCAGCGCGAGGGCCCGGTAGGAGACGGCGGGCCGGGCCATCGACACCGCCCCCTGCGCGAAGCTGAAGGCGATGACGAGGCGGAGCAGCCAGCCGCGGTTCCCACCGGGCGCCATGTGCGAGTCCTCCATCGAGGGTGGTTCAGATGATGCCGAAGAGGATGCCTGCGCCGAGGATGATCAGGCAGGTGAGGGCGGCCCACTTGACCACGAACTTCGTGTGGTCGCCGAACTCGACCTTGGCCATGCCGACCAGGACGTAGACGGCCGGGACGAGCGGGCTCGACATGTGCAGCGGCTGGCCGACGAGGGAGGCGCGAGCCATCTCCAGCGGCGAGACGCCGTGGGCGGCGCCGGCCTCGGCGAGGACCGGCAGGACGCCGAAGTAGAAGCCGTCGTTGGACATGAAGTAGGTGAGCGGCAGGCTCAGGATGCCGGTGACGAGGGCCATGTGCGGGCCCATGCCCTCGGGGATGACGTCGACCATCCAGCGGGCCATGTGGTCGACCATGCCGGTGCCCTGGAGGACGCCGGTGAAGACGGCGGCGGCGAAGACCATGCCGGAGACGTTGAGGACGTTGTCGGCGTGGGCGGCGAGCCGGGCCTTCTGGTCGGGGATGTGCGGGAAGTTGACCGTGAGGACGAGCGCGGCGCCGAGCAGGAACAGCACCGGGATCGGCAGCCACTCCATGATCATGGCGGTCAGCAGGGTGGCGGTGACCAGGGCGTTGAACCAGTACAGCTTGGGACGCAGGGTGGCGCGGTTGGGGTCGAGGACGGTGAAGCGCTCCTCGTCGCCGTCCTCGGCGTCGGTGCCGGAGCCGGAGCCGGAACCGCCGGTGACCGTCTTGCCGGTGGAACCGGAACCGGCGCCCACGAGAACCGTCTCGGACTCCTTCTCCTCGACGAGCACCTCGTCCAGCGTCAGCACACCGAGGCGCTTGCGCTCCTTCAGACCCAGGAAGTAGGAGAGGACGAAGACGCCCAGCAGGCCGACGGCGAGCGCCGGGATCATCGGGACGAAGATGTCGCTGGCGTCGAGCTTGAGCGCGGTGGCGGCGCGGGCGGTCGGGCCGCCCCACGGCAGGGTGTTCATCACGCCGTTGGCCATGGCGGCGACACCGGTCATCACGACCAGGCTCATCTTCAGGCGCTTGTAGAGCGGGTACATCGCCGAGACGGTGATCATGAAGGTGGTCGAGCCGTCGCCGTCGAGGGAGACGATCGCGGCGAGGATCGCGGTGCCGACGACGATCCGCATCGGGTCGGCCTTCGCGAACTTCAGGATGCCCCGCACGATCGGGTCGAAGAGGCCGACGTCGATCATCACACCGAAGTAGACGATCGCGAACATGAGCATCGCCGCGGTCGGGGCGAGGCTGGTGACGCCGTCGATGACGTAGTCACCGAGCTTGGCGCCCTTACCGACGAACACACAGAAGAGTGCCGGGATCAGCACGAGCGCCGCGATCGGCGACATCTTCTTCATCATGATCAGGACCAGGAAGGTCGCGATCATGGCGAAGCCGAGGATGGTCAACATGAGTGGATACCTAACGTTCGCCCTTGAACTCCCACCAGGGCCGGCGGTGCGATGGACGTTAGGTGCCGTCGAGCGGTGTTAACAAGACGTTGACGTGCGAGCAATAAGCGCAAAACTGCAGGTCACAGCTTTGTGATCAACTCGACCGGTACGGCGTTGAGGACCGCGTTGCCTGACAGCGGGTCCAGGAGACGGCCGTCGAGCAGCTGGTTCACGTTGACACCGGGGTCCTGGGCGGCGTGGTTCATACGGGTCCCGGGGCGGTCGTGGCCCCAGCCGTGCGGGAGGCTGACGACGCCCCGGCGCACGGTGTCGGTGATCTCCACGGGCGCGGTCACCGCTCCCCCGGCGCCCTTCACCCCGACCGGCTGTCCGTCGACGAGCCCGAGGCCGGCGGCGTCCTCGGGATGGATGTGCAGGGTGCAGCGGTTGGTGCCGCCGGTGAGGGCGGGGACGTTGTGCATCCAGCTGTTGTTGGAGCGCAGATGGCGACGGCCGACGAGGACCAGCCCGGCGGACCGCTCGGACGCCGCCTCCCGCAGGCGCGGCAGATCGTCGGCGATCGGCTGCGGCAGCAGCTCCACCTTCCCGCTGCGGGTCTTCAGCGGCTGCGGCAGCCGCGAGGCGAGCGGCCCGAGGTCGATGCCGTGCGGATGCGCCAGCAGCTTCTCCAGGCTCAGCCCGTCCGGTCGTACGCCGAAGCCGTCGCCGTAGGGGCCGAGGCGCAGCATCATGTCGAGCCGTCGCTCGGGGCCGGAGACGCCGGTCAGCAGCCCGGCGAGTTCCTTGGCGTCACGGCCGTGCACCGGGGAGTACGGCTCCTTGACCGCCTTGCCGAGGGTCTGCCCGATGACCAGGTCGTCCACGGCCGAGGGGTCGGCGCCGTGCATGCCGGTCGCGGCGAGGACGAGCCGGGCCAGGATCTCGGTCTCGGCCATCCGGCCGGGCTCCAGCGGGACCGCGGGGCGGGTGTAGCGGACCTGGTTGCGGACGGCGAGGGTGTTGAAGGCGAAGTCGTGGTGCGGGCTCTGCGAGGGCGGCGGCGGGGGCAGCACGACGTCGGCGTGGCGCGAGGTCTCGTTGAGGTACGGGTCGACGCTGACCATGAAGTCGAGCCCGCCGAGGGCCTTGTCGAGCCGGTCTCCGTCGGGCACGGAGAGGACGGGGTTGGCGGCGACGGTGACGACCACCCGGATCGGCTCGCCCTCCTCCGTCGCGGTGTCGATCTCCTCGGCGAGCGCGGAGATCGGCAGCTCCCCCTTGGCCTCGGGGTGCCGGCTCACCCGGGAGTGCCAGCGGCCGAGCGTGAAGCCGTGGCTGGGTCCGGCGGGCCGGGGTGTGCGGTCGGTGGCGGCCTGCGGGAAGAGGGCGCCGCCCGGGCGGTCCAGGTTCCCGGTCAGGATGTTCAGCACGTCGACCAGCCAGCTGGCCAGCGTGCCGTGCGGCACCGTGCAGCTGCCGATGCGGGCGTAGACGGCGGCGGTGGGGGCGGCGGCGAGTTCGCGGGCGAGGGTGCGGATGGTGCCGGCGTCGACGTCACAGGCGTCGGCGACGGCTTCGGGGGTGAAGTCCCGTACGGCGTCCCGGAGTTCGTCGAGCCCCTGGAGATGCGGGGTCAACTCCCCCGTGTCGACGAGGTCTTCCTCGAAGAGGGTGTACGTCATCGCCGCCAGCAGCAGCGCGTCGGCACCGGGGCGGATCGCGAGGTGGCGGTCGGCGAGCTTGGCGGTGCGGGTGCGGCGCGGGTCGATGACCGTGAGGGTGCCGCCGCGGGCCTTGAGCGCCTTGAGCTTGCCGGGGAAGTCGGGGGCGGTGCACAGACTGCCGTTGGACTCAAGGGGGTTGGCGCCGATGAGGAGCAGATGGTCGGTGTGGTCGAGGTCGGGCACCGGGATGGCGTTGGCGTCGCCGAAGAGGAGCCCGCTGGAGACGTGCTTGGGCATCTGGTCGACCGTCGAGGCGGTGAAGACGCTGCGGGTGCCGAGGCCGGCGAGCAGCACCGGCGGGTAGAGGGCGCCGGCCATGGTGTGCACGTTGGGGTTGCCCAGCACCACGCCGACGACGTTCGGACCGTACCGCTCGACGGCCGGGCGGATGCCGGCGGCGACCGCGTCGAAGGCCTCCTCCCAGGTGGCCTCGCGCAGCTCGCCGTCCTTGCGGACCAGCGGGGTGCGCAGCCGGTCGGGGTCGCCGTCGACGGCGCCGAAGGAGGCGCCCTTGGGGCAGATGAAGCCCTCGCTGAACACGTCGTCGCGATCGCCGCGGGCGCCGGTGACCCGGGTCCCCTCGATGGTGAGGGTCAGGCCGCAGGTGGCCTCGCACAGGGGGCAGATACGCAGGGCGGTGCGGGACACGGGTCCTCCCGGGGCAGCGGTGCCTGTCCCGGCCGAGCATACCGACCAGTTGGCATGGAGGGGAGCCCCTGCGCGGGGGCCGTGCGGGCGGCGGTCAGTCCAGCACGCGCGCGAGGTAGGCCCGGAGCATCTCCCGGGCCTCCGCGATGATCCGCTCGTCCCCGTCCGCCGCCACCCGGAACGCCAGATGGACGAGGGTGTCGGCGGTCTCCACGGCGATGAGGAAGGTGCGGCGCAGGTCGTCGTCGGGGTCGCGGTGGAGATAGCCGGCGAGGAGTTCGGTGAGGCGGTCGGCGACGCGGTGGTTGGGTTCGGCGCGGGCGCCCACGGGGATCTGGTTGCCGAAGTCGACGAGGGAGAAGCCGGGCACGGTGCGCTTCATGGCGAGGTACTCGTCGAGGACGGCGTCCAGGGCGTCCCGCCAGCCTCCGTCGGCGCCCTGGAGACGTTCGCCGACCTGTTCACTGAAGCGTTCGAGGTTGCGCTGGGCCAGGGCATCGGCCATCTGCCGTTTGTTGCCGAAGAAGCGGTACACGGAGCCGATGGGGACGCCGGCCCGCTGGGCGACGGCCCGGGTGCTCAGGTCGTCGTAGCCGACCTCGTCGAGGAGGTCGGCGCAGGCGTCGAGAATCCTGGTCAGCCGTTCGGCGCTGCGCCGCTGCACGGGCGCACGGCGGAGCGATGTCGCGGAAGTCGCGTGGGGCACGGGCTTCATGATGCCTTTCCGCCGCGGTCCGGTGAAGCTCGCCCCCCAGTACGCACATACGTGCCCGGTGCACTCAGCACGTCCGGGGAGACCGAGGCGTCCGGTGAGCCCTCCGCGCCCGACACCGTGATGTCCGCCGTGCTCTCCACCGGGTCGCCGTCGACCGCCCACACGGTGCCGTCGTCGGCGTAGAGCCGGGCGGTGACGGTGTGGGTGCCGCGCGGGACGAGGTCGCCGGGGATGCGGTACTCGGGGGTGCGCAGCCGGGTGACGAGGCCGCCGTCGACGTACAGGTAGACGAGCCCGCGCCCCTCCACGGGTCTCGGCTCGGCGCCCGCCGGGGAGAAGCGGAAGCGGGTGAGGGTCAGGCGTACGTCCCAGCTGTCGTCGGTGTCGGGCTGGACCTCGATGCCGACCTCGGGGGCGTCCTTGCCGTCCACCTCGCGGTAGTGCCGCCCCTCCTCGTCGGTGTCCTTGAGGACCTTGCCCACCGGTGAGGGTGAGACCGCTTTCTCCTTCTGCCCCGCATCGCCGGAGTCGCAGCTCGCGGTTCCGGTCAGCACTAGGACACAGACCGCGAGCGCGGCCGGGAGGGCCCGCGTCCACGTCATGACCGGGAGCGTAGAACAGCCGTCCGGAAGTCGGATCCCCCTGGAGGTGGGTTCTCCTCCTCCCTGATGAGGAGGGCCTCACTACCCCTTGCGGAGGCGAAACCGCAATCCTACGGTTAACCATAGGAATCAGAGCGCAAGGGAGCGATCATGAGCGGGGACGCGCGGAAGACCGCGGAGGGACTCACCTACCTCTCCGGGTTCGGCAACGAGCACAGCTCGGAGGCGGTCCCGGGGGCGCTGCCGGAGGGCCGCAACTCACCGCAACGCGCCCCCCTCGGGCTGTACGCGGAGCAGCTGAGCGGCACGGCGTTCACCGAGCCCCGCGCGCACAACCGCCGCTCCTGGCTGTACCGCATCCGCCCCTCCGCCGCCCACCCGGCGTTCACCCACACCCACAACGGCCGGCTCCGTACGGCCCCCTTCACCGAGTCCGTCCCCGACCCGAACCGGCTGCGCTGGAACCCCCTCCCCGAGCCCACCGAGGGCACCGACTTCCTGGCCGGCCTGTGGACCCTCGGCGGCAACGGCGACGCGGCCCAGCGCACTGGCATGGCCGTGCACCTCTACCACGCCACCGACTCCATGGACCGCGTCTTCAGCGACTCCGACGGAGAGCTGCTGATCGTCCCGGAGCGCGGCGGCCTCCTGCTGCGCACCGAGTTCGGGCTGCTGCACGCCGAGCCCGGCCATGTCGCCCTGATCCCGCGCGGCGTCCGCTTCCGGGTGGAGCTCCTCGACGCGTCGGCCCGCGGCTACGTCTGCGAGAACTACGGCGCCCCCTTCCGCCTCCCCGACCTCGGCCCGATCGGCGCCAACGGCCTGGCGAACGCCCGGGACTTCAAGGCACCGGTCGCCGCGTTCGAGGACGTCGAGGGCCCGGTGGAGGTGGTGAACAAGTTCTGCGGCAACCTCTGGACGGCCACGTACGACCACTCCCCGCTGGACGTGGTCGCCTGGCACGGCAACCTCGTGCCGTACGTCTACGACCTGCGCCGTTTCAACGTCATCGGGACGATCTCGTACGACCACCCGGACCCGTCGATCTTCACGGTGCTGACGTCGCCGAGCGACACCCCCGGTCTCGCCGGGGTCGACTTCGTCGTCTTCGCGCCGCGCTGGCTGGTGGGCGAGGACACGTTCCGGCCGCCGTACTTCCACCGGAACGTGATGAGCGAGTACATGGGCCTCATCGAGGGCGCCTACGACGCCAAGGCGGAGGGCTTCGTGCCCGGCGGCGGCTCGCTGCACAACATGATGTCGGCGCACGGACCCGACCGGGACACCTTCGACAAGGCGAGCGCGGCCGAGCTGAAGCCGCAGAAGATGGACGACGGGCTGGCGTTCATGTTCGAGACGCGGTGGCCGGTGACGCTCACCGCGCACGCGGCCCAGGCGGACCATCTGCAACGGCACTACGACGACGTGTGGCAGGGCATGGAGCGGCACTTCCGCCCCTTGCACTGAAGATCCCCGACCGGTACGGATGGCCCTGTGACCTCCTTCGCCCCGGACTCGATCGTCCTGAACCGCAAACTGCCGCTCTGGTATCAGGTGTCGCAGTCGCTGCGCGCCTCGATACTGGGCCGCTCGCCCCAGGACCCGCTGCGGCTGCCCACCGAGGAGCAGCTGGCGGGGCACTACGGGGTGAGCGTGCTGACCATGCGGCAGGCGCTGAAGGAGCTGGAGGACGAGGGGCTGATCACCCGCCATCGCCGGCGCGGCACGTTCATCGAGCCGAAGGCGCTGCGGACCGCGCCGGTGCGGCTGCTCGGCTCGGTGGACGCGATCGTGGCCCAGCAGTCCGGCATGACCACGGAGCTGCTCGGTCACGGCAGGGGGCCGGTGCCGCCCGAACTCGCCGAGTACTTCCCCGAGCTGGACGAGGTGGGGACGTACCACCGGCTGCGCTCGGACGAGAAGACCGGCGAGCCGACGAACCACGCCCGCAACTGGGTCCGCCCCGAACTCGCCGCCCGCATCGACCCCGAGGACCTCGTCCGCTGGCCGATGACCAAGGTGCTGCGCGATGTCGTCGGCGCGGACATCAGCCGCATCACGGACACCGTGGAGGCCCGCCTGGCGGACCCGGAGACGGCCCAGCTCCTCCAAGTCCCGCTGCTCAGCCCGATCCTGCACTACACGGGTGTCACCTACGACCCGGAAGGGCAGGTCCTGGACGCGGCGGTCATCCACTACCGCGGCGACCGCTTCTCCTTCACGGTGACCTTGGAGGCGACCTGACCCCGGTGTCGTATCGAGGTCGTACGATGCCCAGCGTGACGCACGACGACGCTCCGCTGCTCGCGGACCTCATGCCGTGGTCCGTCGCACCGCCGCGGCTTGGTCGGGGGTGGCCGGCGGGCCCCGACTCCGCGTCCCTGAAAGCCCGCTGGGACGCCCTGCTGAAGGCCGAGGGACCGGACCGCGAGGCCCTCTTCGAACCGACGCGCTCCCGCCACCTCCGCTCCGCGGTCGGGCAGCTGCCGGGCCGGACGGGCGGCACGGAGAAGCTGATCCGGGCGACCGGCCCCTGCCCCGAGCCCGTCCGTGTCCTGTACGCCCCCTTCGACGAGCAGTGGTTGATCCCCGACCACCGTCTGATCGACACCGCCCGCCCGGAGTTGTGGCGGGTGACGGACGACGACCAGGTGTTCGTGGCGGAGACGGCGGGCGGCGGCTCCGGCCCGCTGCTGGTCGCCACGTCGCTGTTCCCGCTGCTGCGGCCTGGCCGCGTGCGCCCGCTGTACCGCCGACCCGGGGGCGCCGAACCGAACCTGGCGCCGGGGCTGTTGGCGTACCTGGGCGAGCGTCTGGACCACCAGCCCTCCCCCCTCGACGTCCTCGCCTGGATCATGACCGCGATCCGGCCCGACCTCACCGTCCCGCTCACCGATGATCCCGAACTCTGGGCGCGGGGCGTGGAGTCGGGCCACCGCCTGCTGTGGCTGATGCGCCGCGACGGCGAACGCCCCAAGCTGCCGGGCGGCCGCCGCCCCTACGTCCGCGCTCCCCTGCCGTCCCGCCCCCTCACCCTGCACTACGACCGCGACGAGGAGACCCTCCACCTCGACGAGGGCCGTATCTCCCCGGTACCGCCGGAGGCGTGGGACTACGAGGTGGCTGGGGTACGGGTCCTGGAGGAGTGGTTCACGGCAAGGACGGCAGAATCCGAGCCGGGCACGCTGGGGGCGATCCGCCCGGCGACCTGGACACAGGCGTGGACATCGGAACTGCTGGAGCTGATCACGGTGTTGGCGCTGCTGGCGGAAGTGGAGCCGCTGGAGGAGGAGTTGACGTCCGGCATCAGGACGGCGGACCTGCGGAAGGCTGGCGTACTGCCGGTGCAGGACTGGGCGCGCGGGCCGGCATCAGTGCTTGATGGTCATGAAGAGGGACCTGAGGGTCAACTCACCCTGCTTTAACGCCTCTCCGGATCGAACGCGTCCAACACCCGCTCCAACGCCCTCCTGAACACCCCCTCCAGATCGATCGGCCCACTCTGCTCCATGAACGCCGCCGCCAGCCTCGGATACGCCCCGGTCGCCACCTGACTCCCGAGGTAGGCGATCCGCACGGCGTTCTCCTCCTCCTCGGACCACGGCATGGAACGCGTCCGCTCGGCCGTCGCGATCTCGTTCGAGGTGTACGTCGTCACGACCCCGTTGAGCAGCGCGACAAGCTCCGTCTTGGTGGCGTACGGCAGGTCGAGCGGCTCCAGGCACTCCAGGCAGTGCTCCAGGTAGCGCAGGCTGTTGGGGCTGAACCCGTACACCCCTGACATCAGCCGCGGCACCCACGTGTGCCGATGCATGATCGCGCGCGTCTCCATCGCGTTACGGAGCATGTCCGCACGCCAGTCCCCCGAGGGCTCCTGGATCACATGCTCCGCACCGATCGCGTCGATCATCAGCTCGTACAGGTCCTCCTTACGGGGGACGTAGTTGTACAGCGACATGGTCCCGCAGCCCAGCTCGGCCGCGACCCGTCGCATCGACACCCCGTCCAGGCCCTCCGCGTCAGCGATCCGCACCGCCGCCGCCGCGATGTCGGCGCGGGTGTACGCCGGCCTCGGCCCACGGCCGGTGCGCTCGGGGCGCGCCCAGATCACTTCGGGTACGGCCGCTCGGCCCGCCATCGATCATCACCTCGGCCACCATCCTAGTTACGTACAGCGTACGTAGTGCGCTATGGTCGACCCATGACTACTACGTACGCTGTACTTAGTGAGGGTCTGGAGAAGCGGTTCGGTGAGGTGCGTGCCCTGCGCGGGCTCGACCTCGCCGTCCCGCGGGGCACGGTCTGCGGGGTTCTCGGGCCGAACGGGGCGGGCAAGACGACGGCGGTACGGCTGCTGACGACGCTGCTGCGCCCGGACGCGGGGTCGGCCAGGGTCGCGGGGCACGACCTGGTCCGCGAGGCCGCGGCCGTACGGCGCGCCATAGGCGTGACCGGGCAGTACGCGTCGGTCGACGGGGACCTCACCGGGCGGCAGAACCTGCGGCTGTTCGCCCGGCTGCACCGGATGCGGGCGCCGAACGAGCGGGCGGCCGAGCTGCTGGAGCGCTTCGGGCTGGCCGAGGCCGCCGACCGGCCCGCGTCCACCTGGTCCGGCGGGATGCGCCGCCGTCTGGACCTCGCGGCGAGTCTCGTCCGCCGCCCCGAGATCCTCTTCCTGGACGAGCCGACGACCGGCCTCGACCCGGCGAGCCGCGGCGCCATCTGGGACGCGGTCCGCGAGCTGAAGCAGGACGGCACGACGGTCCTGCTGACCACGCAGTACCTGGAGGAGGCGGACCAGCTCGCCGACGACATCGCGCTGGTGGACCGGGGCCTGGTGGCGCACACCGGATCGCCGGCCCAGCTCAAGGCGGTCATCGGCACCTACGTCGAGGTCGTCGTCGCGGACCCGGAGGTCCTGGTGGAGGCGGCGGGCGTGCTCGACCGGCTCACCGGCGGACAGCCGACGTTCGACCACGAGCGGGTGGCCGTCGGCGCGGTCACCCGGGACACCACGCTCACCCTGCCCCGACTGGTGCGCGAACTGGACGCGGCCGGGGTGCCGTTGATCGACGCCAGTCTCGAACCACCCACGCTGGACGACGTGTTCCTGCGTCTGACGGCCGAGCAGGAGGTCGCCGCATGAGCACCCTCGCCTTCGACGGCACGGCCATGCTGGGCCGCCAGTTGCTGCGGGTCCGCAACAACCCGGCGCTGGTGATCCTGACCCAGACGATGCCGATCAGCATGCTGCTGTTCTTCGGCTATGTCTTCGGCAGCGCGCTGGCGATGCCGGGCGCGGAGTACCGCTCGTTCCTGGTGCCGGGGCTGCTGGTGGCTACCGCCGCCAACGGGATCATGACCGGCATGTTCCAAGCCGCGCAGGACGTGCACCGGGGTGTGACGGACCGGCTGCGGACGCTGCCGGTGAGCCGGGCCGCCGTACCGGTGGGGCAGGCGACGGCGGATGTGATCGTCACGGCCGTCGGCACGGTGCCGTTCCTGCTCGTCGGGCTCGCGGTGGGGTGGCGGATCGAGGGGTCGGCGCTCGAAGCGGTGGCGGCGGTGGGGCTGTTGTTGCTGTTCCGGTTCGCGTGCACCTGGGCTGGGATCTTCCTCGGGCTGCTGACGCGGAGCGAGGAGGCGGCCGGCCAGTTGGGCAGCGCGACGTTCATGCTGCCGCTGCTGTCCAACGCCTACATCCCGACCGACAACCTGCCGGGCTGGCTGCGCACGATCGCCGAGTGGAATCCGATCAGCGCGCTCACCACGGCCCTGCGGGACCTGTTCGGCAACGCGCCGGTCCCGGAGGGTGCCGCCTGGCCGGTGGCGCATCCGGTCGCCGGTTCGCTCGCCTGGTGCGCGGTGCTGCTGGCGGTGTTCGTGCCGCTGGGGGTGCGCCGGTACGCGCGCGGCGAGGGGTGAACTCCGGTGGCCGAAGGGTGAGTTGAGCGGTCATGCCGCAGGAGAGCCCCGGGTGAATCCGGGGCTTCTTCGTCAACGGGTGGGCGTCGTCGACGAGTTCATGCGGGCTGGGGGGATGTTGCGTACTCGCGCCGGGCGGTCACCCCGGAGGGTGCCGCATGCCGTGGGGATGACGGACGACGGGGTCGCGGCGCCGTGCCGGACCGGTGCGACCGCCCGAGCGCGAGTCGGGAGCTCAGCGCCCGCCGAACAGCGAACGACGCAGTCGGCGCAGCGGCGCGAACAGCGAGACGCGGCGGACCCGCGCCTTCTGGTCGCTGTGGTTGCGTACGGGCTCACGCGCTGTCAGCTCCCGCATCAGCGTGGTGGCCTCGGCCGTCTTCTGCTGCGGCACCACGGGACCCCCGAGCACCGCGAGATGGCGGTCGAGACGCGAACTGGTCGCGCTGCTCCCGCAGGTGATCGCAGGGACCCTGGCCCTGCTGCGCACTGTTATCTGTTCCATGTCACTCCCCACCCGTACGAGTCCACCCGGCCCGGGCAGGGTAACCCTATCGCCCCCACGGGGCACTCGTGTATCGAGGTCACAGGATTCACCTTCCCCATAAGGGTGTTGACGACCCCTCTTTGATTACTCTCCGAATCCAACCGATTTCAGGGCGAGTTGGACAACTGGCTGGCTGGTGGGTTGCGCTGAGCCACCATCGGGCTCGACGGTTACAGCGAGTGATGTGGCGGACTTGTCGAGACCGCTCGCGACCAAGGGCGTGTCGGCGTCGAAGAGCCCGAGGGAGCGCGGTTGCGCGTCGGGGCGCATGAGCCACAACTGGTTCACGCGGCCGCTCGGGATGTCGTCGTATCCGCTCAGGGTGACGACCGCCTGTCCCTCCGCCGCGGAGGCGACCACCCCGATGCTGCGGCCCCGGGCGTCCTTGCCGGTGCTGGCGCGGGCGTCCGGAGCTGCGAGAACGTGGGCGATCTCACGTGCCTGGGCGCGCTCGGCGTTCAGCTGGTCCTGCGTCTGGTTCGCCTGTACGGCGAACAGCGAGGCGACGACGAGGGCGGCGGCGGCCGTGGCGGTGGCGAAGGGCACGAAGAGCGGGCGGCGCGCGCGGGGCGCTCCCCCACTGCCGAAAGCGTGGGAGGGGCCCCCAGAGCGAGCAGGCGGCGCCTGGGTTCCCCAGACATGCGCCGGCAACTGCGGCTCGTGCGCGCGTACCGGCTGTTCCTGCGCGGTCGTGCGGACGGCGGCCAGCACCCGGTCGCGCATCGCGGGCGGTGCCGGGGCGGCCGTCGACCAGGCCAGCCGGACCGCGTCCTCGGACAGCGCGCGGACCTCGGCGGCGCAGACCGGACAGTTCCTCAAGTGCTTCTCGAAGCGCGTCCGCTCGGCCGGCTCCAGCGCGTCCAGGGCGTAGGGGGCGGCCAGCGAGTGCGGGTCGTCGCGGCGCAGCAGTTTGTCGAGCAGGCTCACGCCACACCTCCCAGGCACTCGCGCAGTCGGGTCAGTCCGTCGCGCATCCGGGTCTTGACGGTGCCCAGCGGCAGCGAGAGCCGCTCGGCGACTTCACGGTACGTGTAGCCGTCGTAGTAGGCGAGGGTGACGGACTGCCGCTGGAGGTCGGTGAGCCGGTCCAGGCAGCGGCGCACCCACTCCCGTTCGAGCCCCGCCTCCACCTCCTCGGTCACCTGGTCGAAGGCGGTGTGGTGGGCCCGCCGGGCCTCCCGCTGCTCGCGCTCGCCGGCCGCGCGGGCACTGCGCACCCGGTCCACGGCCCGCCGGTGGGCGAGGGTGAGGACCCAGGACAGGGCGCTGCCCCGGCCCGGGTCGAACCGCGCGGCGGACCGCCAGAGCTCCAGCAGCACTTCCTGGGCCACCTCCTCGGACTGCGCCGGATCGCGCACCACACGCCGTACGAGGCCGAACACCGGCCCGGACACCAGTCCGTACAGCTTCTCGAATGCCTTCTGGTCACCGCCGGCCACGAGTACCAGAAGCTCGTCCGCCTCCAACTCGTCTCCCCCTCCCGCGAGCCCGCATCTGGGTCGTCCCGTCCCACGAGGTATTCGCAACGAACACACCTCCGGATGGGGTTACGGATCAGAAGGCCGAAAACGCGGGTCGAGCTGCGAGGAAATAAGTTTTCAGGTTCGACCAATCCGGCCCGCCCCCTGCTCCGAATCCCCCAGCGTCAGGCAAGTTGGGACTGAGGACGGACGGCATGACACCTAACTCCAGGAGCGGTGCGGGGCGCAGGAGCCTCGCGACCCTCGTCTGCGCTGCGCTGGCCGCCGGGGGGCTCGCAGCCGCCGGCGTGGCCACGCTGGAACCGGGGGCGGCCTCCGCCTCCAGTCACCGGGAGGCCCCGCTGATCTCGGGCGACCCGCAGTACGACAACACGGACGTGTACGCGTTCGTCAGCCCGGACAAGCCGGACAGCACGACGATCGTCGCCAACTGGATCCCCTTCGAGGACCCGGCGGGCGGGCCGAACTTCTACCAGTTCGCCGAGGACGCCCAGTACGACATCCACATCGACAACAACGGTGACGGACAGGGCGAGTTGCTCTACCGCTTCACCTTCAAGACTCATACGAAGAACAAGAAGACGTTCCTCTACAACACCGGTGTCGTCGACAGCCTCGACGACCCCGACCTGAACATCACGCAGACGTACGACATCGACCTGTTCCGGCTGAAGAACCAGAAGGTCGAGTACAAGACGAAGGTCGCCGACGACGTTCCGGTGGCGCCGTCGAACGTCGGCAAGGCGTCGATGCCGAACTACGAGAAGCTGCGCGACCAGGCCGTCTACAAGCTGCCCGGTGACTCCACGTCGTTCGCGGGCCAGGCCGACGATCCGTTCTTCCTGGACCTGCGCGTCTTCGACCTGCTGTACGGCGGGAACCTCACCGAGGTCGGCAACGACACCCTCAAGGGCTACAACGTCAACTCCATAGCCCTGCAGGTCCCGACGGACATGATCACCGAGTCCAAGGACCAGCCGATCGTCGGCATCTGGTCGACGACCCAGCGCAGGAACGCGCAGGGCTACTACTCGCAGGTCTCGCGCCTCGGCAACCCGCTGGTGAACGAGGTCGTCAACCCGCTCAAGGACAAGGACAAGTTCAACGCGTCCTCGCCGTGGGACGACGCCCAGTTCCTGAAGAACGTGACCAACCCCGAGCTGCCCAAGCTCATCGAGGCGATCTACAAGATCAAAGCGCCGGCCGAGCCGCGCAACGACCTCGTGGACGTGTTCCTCAAGGGGGTGAAGGGGCTGAACCAGCCGCCCCATGTCCGCGCGGCGGAGGAGCTGCGCCTCAACACGTCCATCAAGCCCACCGATTCTCCGAAGCGGCTCGGTGTGCTTGATGGCGACAACGCCGGGTTCCCGAACGGGCGCCGTTTGACCGACGACGTGATCGACGCCTCGCTCCAGGTCGTCGAGGGTGAACTGGTCGGTTCCAAGAACGACTTGGGCGACGCGGTCGACAAGAACGACAAGGACTTCGAGAAGTCGTTCCCGTACGTCGCCCTGCCGACCGAGGGGTCACGCGGGCCGCTTGCCAAGGGCACGACGGATGGGGCCGACGTCCGCAACCAGCTTGGTGACGCGTTGCAGCCGGCGGGGGCCGCCGGGTCGGACGACACGACGCTGATCGCCGCGTCGGCCGGTGCGGGTGCCGCCGGGATCCTGCTCATCGGGGGTGGCCTCATGTGGTGGCGGCGGATGAGGACCAGGGCGTATTAGGTCGGTTCTTCGGGTGCGGGCGTGTGGGGGCTGGTCGCGCAGTTCCCCGCGCCCCTAGGTATCCGCAGTCGTCCCCCTTCAACTGGCGCGGCCCGCACGTACTCCATCCCCCACGGTGCGGGCCGCGCCGCACGCTGCATCAACTCGTAACTAGGAGAGGGCAATGGCCTCGCGTACGAACGCCGATGAGTCTGAGACGGCGGCCGAGGGTGCCGTCGGGCGGCGGGTGCGGCTCGGTGGGTCGGCCGTGTTGCTGGCCGTCGCGCTGACCGCCGGGTCCATCGCCGTCGGCGCGCTGCGGGACGGCGGCGGTACGACGACGGCCGCCGCCGCGCCGAGCGCCGTGTCCCCGGCGCTGCTCACCGGTGCCGACCTCGACACGAGCATCGCCTCCCTCCAGGACCATCTCCGGTCCCAGCCCAAGGACTTCGGCGGCTGGGCCACCCTCGGTCTCGCCTACGTCGAACAGGCCCGCACCAAGGGCGACCCGTCCCGCTACCCGCAGGCCGACAAGGCCCTGGCGCGCTCGCTGAAGCTGGCGCCGGACAACGAACAGGCCCTCGCCGGCCGCGCCGCCCTCGCCGCCGCCCGGCACGACTTCGCCGACGCCCTGAAGTACGCCGACCAGGTGCTGCGGCAGAACCCCTACGACGAACGCGCCCTGTCCTCCCGCGTCGACGCCCTCGTCGAACTCGGCCGCTACGCCGACGCCGCGAAGGCCGCCGACACCGCCGACGCCCGCAAGCCCGGCGTCCCGGTCTTCACGCGGTACGCGTACGTACGGGAGCTGCGCGGCGACGTCACCACCGCCGAGCGGGTCCTGAAGCAGGCCCTCGCCTCCGCGACCGCCCCGGGTGACGTGGCCTACGTCGCCGCCCAGCTCGGCCAACTCGCCTTCAACCAGGGCGACTACGAGGCCGCCCTCACTTACTACGCCCGCGCGCTCGCCGCCGACGAGGACTACGTCCCCGCCCTCGAAGGCCGGGCCCGCGCCCAGGCCGCGAGCGGCGACAAGGCCGACGCGATCAAGAACATGGAGGACGTCGTCGCCCGCTACCCGCTGCCCGGCCCGCTCGTCGAGCTCGGCGAGCTGTACCAGCAGGCCGGCGACCAGGAGAAGGCCGACGACCAGTACGCGCTCGTCGACGCCTGGACCGCCCTCGCCCGCGCCAACGGCGTCAACGCCGACCTCGACACCGCCCTCGCCGCCGCCGACCACGGCGACAAGGCCGCGGCGCTGCGCGCGGCCCGCGCCGAGTGGAAACTCCGGCACACCGTGCACACCGCGGACGCCCTCGCCTGGGCCCTGCACGTCAACGGCAAGGACGCAGAAGCCCTCCCCTACGCCCGCCGGGCCACCGCCACCGGCTACCGCAACGCCGCGTTCCTCTACCACCGCGGCATGATCGAGCGGGCGACCGGCCACACCGCCGACGCCCGCACCCACCTCGAGGCCGCCCTGAAGCTGAACCCCGGTTTCTCGACGCTGGGCGCGGCCGAGGCCCGTAAGGCACTGAAGACGCTGGAGGCGGCCAAGTGAGGTCCCGTCGTCTGTTCGCCTCCGGTGCGGCCGTCCTGACGGCCGTGTGCGCGCTCGTGCTCGTCCCTTCCGCCGGCGCGAGCGCGCACCCCCTCGGCAACTTCACCGTCAACCGCTACGACGGTCTCGTCGCCGCTCCCGGTCAGCTCCGGGTCGACCACGTCGAGGACCTCGCCGAGATCCCGGCGACCCAGGCGAAGCCGGACATCGAGAAGCAGGGCATGACCGGGTGGGCCCGACAGCGCTGCGAGACGGCCGCGCAGGGCAGCGAGGTCACGGTCGCCGGCGCCGCGGTGACGCTGAGCGTCAGGAGCAGCAAGGCGACGGTGCGGCCTGGGCAGGCCGGACTAGAGACCCTCCGCGTGGAGTGCGAGCTGACGGCGCCGCTCCCCGAGGACGCGACCGTGGCGCTGACCTTCCACAGCGCGGGCACGGAATCCGGGCCCGGCTGGCGGGAGATCACCGCCCGCGGCGACCGGATGACGCTCACCGCGTCGGACGTGCCGAAGACCTCGGTCTCCCACGAACTGACCAGCTACCCCGGGAAGTTGCTCTCCTCCCCCGCCGACACCACCACCGCGTCCGTACGCGTCCGGCCCGGCGGCCCCGCCCTGACCGAGGACCGCGCGGACGCCCCTGCCGCCTCCGTCCTCCCGCGCGGCGCCGACCGCTGGACCCGGGCGCTGGACTCCCTGGTCGCCCGCCACGACCTCACCATCGGCTTCGCCGCGCTCGCCCTGTTCATCGCCGTCGCCCTCGGCGCCCTCCACGCGCTCGCACCGGGCCACGGCAAGACCCTCATGGCCGCCGTCGCCACCGCCCGCGGCGGCAAGGCCCGCCTCAAGGACGTCATGCCCCTGGCCGCGTCGGTCACGGTCACCCACACCCTCGGCGTTGTCGCCCTGGGCCTCCTGGTGACCGCGGGTTCGGGAGCGGCGCCCTCGGTGATCACCTGGCTGGGCGTGGCGAGCGGGGCGCTGGTGACGGGAGCGGGGCTGACCCTCGTACGACGGGCCTGGCACCAGCGCGCACACGGGCACGCGCATGCGCCCGCCCCGGCCCCCAAGCGCGAGTTGGCGCTGGTCGGCGGCCACGACCACCCTCACGGCCACGCACCTGCCCATGGCCACACCCACGACCACGGTCATGACCACTCCCACGACCACGGTCATGACCACTCCCACGACCACGGTCACTCTCACACGCATACACACACGCACACGCACGGCGGCTTCACCCACAGCCACTCCACCGCTCCCACCCTCCGCGGCACGATCCTCCTCGGCTTCGCGGGCGGCCTCGTCCCCAGTCCCTCCGCGGTCGTCGTGCTCGTCGGTGCGATGGCGCTCGGGCAGGCCTGGTTCGGGTTCCTGCTCGTCGTCGCGTACGGCGTCGGGCTCGCCCTCACGCTCACCGCGGCGGGGTTCGCCGTCGTCAGGCTGGGTACCGGGATGAATCGGCTGCTGGACCGGCGCCCCCGCTGGACCACGCATCCGTTCACGGCACTCGTGCGCCGGCACGCGCCCCTGTTGTCGGCGTTCCTCGTGGTGGCGCTCGGGGCTGGATTGGTGCTCAAGGGGGCGGCATCCGCACTCGGCTGAGCTACTTTTGGGGAGAAATCACGCGAAGTCACGCGGAGTCGCGAACGCTGCGAACGTTGCGAATGGGGGACGCCCGTGTCCGAAGAACCGGGCCGTGAACGTCTGATCGCCGGACGGTACCGCCTGCTGTCCCCGCTCGGCGAGGGCGGCATGGGAACCGTGTGGCGCGCCCGCGACGAGGTGCTGCACCGCGAGGTCGCCGTCAAGGAGGTGCGGGCACCGGCCGGGCTGGCGACTTCCGAGGTGGAGCGGATGTACGCGCGCCTGGAGCGGGAGGCGTGGGCCGCGGCCCGGGTCGCCAACCGGAACGTGGTGACGGTGTACGACGTGGCCACCGAGGACGGCCGCCCCTGGATCGTCATGGAGCTGGTCAGGGGCGTGTCGCTCGCCGACGTGCTGGACGCCGACGGCCCGCTGTCGCCGCAGCGGGCGGCGCACATCGGCGCCGAGATCCTCTCCGCGCTGCGCGCGGCGCACGAGGCGGGGGTGCTGCACCGGGACGTGAAGCCGGCCAACGTGCTGATGTCGAACGACGGGCGGGTGGTGCTCACCGACTTCGGCATCGCCATGGTCGAGGGCAGTTCGGCGCTGACGATGACCGGTGAGGTGATCGGCTCGCCCGAATTTCTGGCCCCGGAGCGGGCGTTGGGCCGTACGCCGGGTCCGGAGTCGGACCTGTGGTCGCTGGGCGTGCTGCTGTACGCGGCGGTCGAGGGCAACTCCCCGTTCCGGCAGAACACCCCGCTGAGCACGCTGCGCGCGATCGTCGACGAGGAGCTGCCGACCTCGCACCGGGCCGGTCCCCTCACCCCCGTCATCGAGGGGCTGCTGCGCAAGGACCCGGCCGAGCGGCTGCCCGCCGACCGCGCCGAGCAGGAGCTGCGGATCATCGGTGCGGGAGGCACCCCCCGCACCGGGGCGGTCCCGCCCGTTCCCGTTCCGTATACACCGACGGTCGCCGGGTACCGCGAGGAGCCGCCGACGGCACCGCTGCCGCCCACGGCTCCCACGCGGGCCGCGCCGGCGACGGCGTCCGAGCCTCCCGACCGCAACCGCCGTGCCGCGGTCGTCCTGATCGCGGGCGTCGCCGCCCTGGCGCTGGCGGTCGCGGGGCTGACGTACGCCCTGCTCAACCGGGACGACGGCGGTGGCGACGCCAACACCGGGAGCAGCACCAGCCGGAGCGAGACCACGGCCAGTTCGCCGGGGCAGGACACGGAGGCGCCGCCGCCCTCGTCGTCCGAGCCGGCCACGCCCACCACGAGCGCGCCCGCGCCGCAGAGCGTGCAGGTCGTGCTGTCCGGCGCGAACACGGAGTACGCGGGGACGTGTCCGCCGGCGCAGTCCGAGGCGCCCTCCTTCACGGCGACGATCACGGTGGGGCGGCTGCCGGCGGAGGTGACGTACCGCTGGAAGTCCAAGGACGGCAAGGTCATGGACCAGGGCTGGAAGACGCTGTCGTTCCCGGAAGGGGGCGGCAAATCGCGGCAGGACACGGCGTTCGTGACGACGTACGACGACAGCGGGACGTATCAGAACGAGATCAGTGTCGAGGTGCGCGATCCGCAGCACCGGACGTCGAACTCCGTTCCCTTCTCGGTGACTTGTGAGACGGAGACCCCGACGGGCGGGGCCTCCCCCTCTGCCACTCCTACCGAGTGAGGACTCAGGCCGAGTGAGGCTCAGGCCGCGCTGTTCATGACGGGCAGATAGCCGCCGGACTGGCCGGCCGCGGTGGGGTGGTACGACTCGCCGATGTTGAGCCAGTTCAGGCTGTGCAGCCAGGAACTGCCGGAGCAGATCTCGTGGTTGGTGAAGGTGCCGCGGACGTCGCCCCAGGTGAAGCCGTGGTCCGCGGCGCGCTTGGCGATGGCGGCGTCGAGGTAGTCCGCGGCGCCGTTGATCGCCGAGCGCTTGGTCTCGGACAGGCCCACGCAGGAGGTGCCGAGCTTGTAGAAGCGCGGGTAGCCGAGAACGACCACCCGGGCGTTGGGGGCCTTGCTGCTGATCGCCGAGTAGACGTTGTCGAGCTGGCCGGGCAGCGTCGAGTCGACGTACGCCTTGGCGGTGTTGATGCGGGACAGGCAGGAGCTGTCGGACTGGAGCACACAGGTCGTCATGACGTCGGCGAAGCCGGCGTCGTTGCCGCCGATGCTGATCGAGACGAGCGCCGTGCTGGTGTTGAGGGTGCCCAGCTGGTTCGCCAGAACATCACCCGTTCGGGCGCCCGAGCAGGCCTTGAAGCTGAACGACGAGGGTGAGTTGGCGGCGGCCCAGAGGTAGGGGTAGGCCTTCGTGCTCTGCTTGCAGTCGCCGCTGGAGGAGATGTAGCTGCCGGCGCCGACCCCGGACGAGTAGGAGTCGCCGAGGGCCACATAGGGGCCGGTCGCCGCCTGGGCCGAGGTCGCCCCGGTGAGGGCGGCGCCGACGGCGAGGAGGAGCGTGGTGACGTAAGCGGCAAATCGGGAACGTCTCATGGAACCTCCCTTTAGCAGGATCTCTGCCACAACCGTCGTAGCAACTACGCGTGTTGACGGGAAGTGTCCATGCCAAGACTTTTCAGGGCTTACACACCGCGACCCTGTGTGTTCGCAGTGTGTTTGATTACGTGGGCATGACAGATTTGTTGACGGGTGCTCAACTCCCTTGAGCAACCCCTGTAGATGACCCACTCTTTACTCAGCCCGAGACGGGAACGCGACGTTCCGGGTCGTGTGCGCGATCACGCGCGCACCCCCCACTGACGCGCGCCCGACCCCGGCGCGCGTCGCCTATGAGGAGGACTCCCTCGTAATGGCACAACTGCGTAGCAAGAAGCTCCGGTTCGCCGCGATAACCGGTCTGGCGACCGCCGCCCTCGTCGGTGGGCTCACCACCCTTCCCGCCCAGGCCGCCCCGGCCGAGGGCAAGGTCCTTGCCGCCGACTCCCCCACAGCGATCAAGGACAGCTACATCGTCACGCTCAAGACCGGGTCCGCCGGCCTGAAGGCGACCTCGGCCGCGGGCAAGAACCTGGTCAAGGAGTACGGCGGCACGGTCAAGAAGACGTTCGGAACGGTGCTGAACGGCTACTCGGCCACCCTCTCCGCGACCGAGGCCAGGAGACTCGCGGCCGACCCGGCCGTGGCCCACGTCGAGCAGAACCAGGTCGTGAAGCTCGCCGACACCACGCAGTCCAGCGCCCCCTGGGGCCTCGACCGCATCGACCAGGCCGCGCTTCCGCTTTCCGGCACGTACACCTACCCGGACACCGCGGGCAGCGGCGTGACGGTCTACGTCATCGACACCGGCGTGCGCATCACCCACACCCAGATCAGCGGCCGTGCGTCCTACGGCTACGACGCGGTCGACGGCGACACCACCGCCTCCGACGGCAACGGCCACGGCACCCATGTGGCCACCACGATCGCGGGCACCACCTATGGCGTCGCCAAGAAGGCGAACATCGTGGCGGTGCGGGTGCTGGACAACAGCGGCTCGGGCACCACGGCCGGTGTGATCGCGGGCATCAACTGGGTGACCAACAACCACACCACCCCGGCCGTCGCCAACATGTCGCTCGGCGGCTCCGCCTCCACCTCGCTGGACACCGCGGTCGCCAACTCCATCGCGAGCGGTGTGACCTACGCGGTCGCGGCGGGCAACAGCTCCGCCAACGCCTCCTCGTACTCCCCGGCCCGCGTCGCCAGCGCGATCACGGTCGGCGCCACCACCAGCACGGACGCCAAGGCCAGCTACTCGAACTACGGCTCCACGCTGGACATCTTCGCGCCCGGCTCGTCGATCATCGCGGGCTACAACACCAGCGACACCGCCACCGCCACGCTCTCCGGCACGTCGATGGCGACCCCGCACGTCGCGGGCGCCGCTGCGGTCTATCTCGCGGGCCACACCTCGGCCACCCCGGCCACGGTCGCCTCGGCCCTGGTGAACGGCGCCACCTCCGGCGTGGTCACCAGCGCGGGCAGCGGCTCGCCGAACAAGCTCCTCAAGCTCGTCCCGTAGCGCGCAGCTGAACGACCGTTCCCCGGGGGCGACTTGCGCCTCCGGGGAACACTTGTCTCATTGTCCGTACCATCCCCCGCACAGGGCCCTCCGGCCCTTGACGGCCGCCAGGGGCCTGGGTCACATTGAAGCCCGGCATCCGGCGCTTCGGGGGGCAAAGTCGCCAATGCAGACCATACGTATCAGGACATCTTCAAGGGCTCGTGCCGAGGGCGCGGGGCCAGCGGCGGGCAGAGGCTCGGTCAGAGACCTCTCGCCGCTGCTCGCGGGCGCCGCGACGGCCGTCGGCGGGTTCGGCGCGCTGCTCGCGCTGACCGGCGCGGACTCGCCGCTGCGCGGCCCGTTCACCCTGTTCTTCCTGCTGACGGCGCCCGCCGTCGCCCTCGCCGCCGCGCTGCGCGGCCTCGAACCGCTCGCCCGGGTACTCACCGCCCTGGCCGGCTCGGTCGTCGTCAACATGCTGGTGGCCCAGGGCATGCTGGCCACCCACCGGTGGTCCTACCGCGGCGGCGTCGTGGCGGTGACCGCGATCAGCGCGCTGCTCCTGCTGCTGGTGTGGGTACGGCGGCGACGCGGCCGTACGACGACGGGACGGACTCCCTGACGTGGACATCAGTGTGTACCGCCCCGGCGAGCTGAGCGCCGCCGACCGGGCGGCGTGGACGTCGTTGCAGTCCAAGGCGCATCTGCAGGGCTCGCCCGAGCTGGCGAACCCGTTCCTGTCCCCCGAGTTCGCGCTCGCCGTCGGCCGGTGCCGGCGGGGCGTACGGATCGCGGTCGTACGGGAGGACGGCGAGCCCGCCGCCTTCTTCGCCTTCCACCGGACCGCGACCGGAGTCGGCCGGGCCGTCGGCCTCGGCGTCTCGGACGCCCAGGGGCTCGTCCACCGGCCCGGTTTCACCTGGGACGCGCGGGAGCTGCTGCGCGCCTGCGGGCTCGCCGTCTGGGAGTTCGACCACCTGGTGGAGGGCCAGGAGCCGTTCGCCGCGGGCGCCCGGGGAAGCTTCCCGTCCCCGGTCATGGACGTCGACCAGGGCTACGACGCCTATCTGCGCCATCTGCGGTCCCAGGCGCCGAAGTTCACCCGGACCACGCTCGCGAAGGAACGCAGGCTCGGCCGGGACGCCGGCGGGGTGCGGTACGTCCACGACGAGCGCGACCCGGCGGTGCTGCGCACCCTGATGGGCTGGAAGTCCGCGCAGTACCGCAGGACCGGGCGCAGCGACCGGTTCGCCCACGACTGGATCAGCCGGCTCGTGGAGCAGCTGTTCCACACGCGTTCCGAGCCGTTCGCGGGCATCCTGTCGGTGCTCTACGCGGACGAGCGGCCGATCGCGGCGCACTTCGGGCTGCGCACGGAGCGGGTGCTCGCGTGCTGGTTCCCGGCGTACGACCCGGGGTACGCGAAGTACTCGCCGGGGCTCGTCCTGCATCTGCGGATGGCCGAGGCGGCCGCCGCCGACGGGATCGCGTACCTCGATCTCGGCCGGGGGCAGAAGGAGTACAAGGACTCCCTGAAGACACGGGAGATCACCGTGTCGGAGGGGTGGGTGACCCGGCGTCACCCGGTCGCGATCGGGCACCGGGCGCGCCGCGCCCCCGTCCGGGCGCTGCGCACCACCGTCCAGTCACGGCCGGAGCTGTTCGCGCCGGCGGACCGGATGCTCAAGAAAATCGGAAGGCTCCGTTCGTACAACCAATAGGTTCCGTAACGGTCAAACCAACAAAAACGTGAGGCCTGGTTCCAGGTCTTGCCATACGGGTTCAATCGTCAATACCGTCGTACATCTCACCCGCATCGGTCCGTCGTCAGCGGTACTAGGGGAGGGCTCAAGGACCGCGACAGACCGGCGCGGGGCGCGGTAGGGGGGTGCCGTGCTCGGTGACCGCAACTGTGACCGAGTCGTGCCGCGCGACCGGCGGCCGTTTTCGCCGTCGGCCGGCTTTGCCAGCTCACCCGGGCGTGCTCGGAGATCCCTTTCGGCATGCCGTAGGTGAAACAACCCCCCTTTCGAACCGGACAACAGCCGGGCCGCCCAGGGGCGGGCGGTCCAGCCGGACGAGAGGGAACCAGACTCATGAGCTCAGTTCTGCGCCCTGCGTCAACGGGCCAGGATGTGTCCACGGCCGGCAAGTACCGGCCCGTCTCCACTCACCTGGCCATCGCGCCGCCGGTGAGTGTCGTGATCCCCGCCATGAACGAGGCGGAGAACCTTCCGTACGTCTTCAAGACGCTGCCCGACTGGATCCACGAAGTGGTCCTGGTCGACGGCAACTCCACGGACGACACCGTCGAAGTGGCCCGCGAGCTGTGGCCGGAGGTCAAGGTCGTCCGGCAGTCCGGCAAGGGCAAGGGCGACGCGCTGATCACCGGGTTCGAGGCGTGCACCGGCGACATCATCGTGATGGTCGACGCGGACGGCTCGGCCGACGGGCACGAGATCCTCAGCTATGTCTCCGCCCTGGTCTCGGGCGCGGACTTCGCCAAGGGCTCCCGCTTCGCCAACGGCGGCGGCACCGACGACATGACCTTCATCCGCAAGCTCGGCAACTGGGCCCTGTGCACCATCGTCAACCGCAAGTTCGGCGCCCGCTACACCGATCTCTGCTACGGATACAACGCGTTCTGGCGGCACTGCCTCGACAAGATCGACCTCGACTGCACGGGCTTCGAGATCGAGACCCTGATCAACATCAGGGTGGTCAAGGCGGGCCTCAAGGTGCAGGAGATACCGAGCTACGAGTACCTCCGCATCCACGGCGCGAGCAATCTGCGCGCGGTGCGCGACGGGTTCCGGGTGCTCAAGGTGATCCTCGGCGAGCGCTCCAACCGGCGTGAGCTGCGCCGCCAGGCCCACCACTCCCCGCTGCTCGACTCGGTCCGGGGAGAGGTGTCTTGAGCGGTCCCGACATCTCCGTCGTGATCTGCGTCTACACCGAGGACCGCTGGGAGGACATCCTCGCGGCGGTCTCCTCGGTGCGGGCGCAGTCGTACCCGGCGCGGGAGACGCTGCTGGTCGTCGACCACAACGCGGCGCTCCTGGACCGGCTGGCCAAGGAGTACAAGGAGGTCGCGGACGTACGGGTGCTCGCCAACGAGGGCCCCCGGGGCCTGTCCGCGGGCCGCAACACCGGCATCGCCGCCTCGTACGGCGAGGTGATCGCCTTCCTCGACGACGACGCCGTCGCCGAGCGCGACTGGCTGCGCCACTTCGCCGCCGGGTACGCCGACCCCAAGGTGATGGCGGTCGGCGGGCGCACCCTGCCGATCTGGGCGTCGGGCCGCCGTCCCGCCTGGTTCCCGGCGGAGTTCGACTGGGTGGTGGGCTGCACCTACAAGGGTCTGCCCGAGGGCCGGGTGCGGGTGCGCAACGTCCTGGGCGGCAACGCCTCTTTCCGGCGTACGGCGTTCGACGCGGCCGGCGGATTCGCCACCGGCATCGGACGCGACGGCGACAAGCGGCCGCTGGGCTGCGAGGAGACGGAGCTGTGCATCCGGCTCACCCGGGCCAGGCCGGACGCGGTGCTGCTGATCGACGACCGCGCGGTGATCCACCACCGGGTGCCCGAGGCGCGTGAGCACTTCGGGTACTTCCGCACGCGCGCCTACGCCGAGGGCCTGTCAAAAGCGCTGGTGGCCCGAAGTGTGGGCGCGGACAAGGGACTTGAGTCCGAACGCCGGTACGCCACCCGGGTGCTGCCCGCCGGGGTGGTGCGCGGGCTGCGCGACGCCGTGCTGGCCCGGCCGGGCGGCGCGGGGCGGGCGGGCGCGATCGTCGCGGGGGTGCTGACGGCCGCCGGTGGGTACGTGGTGGGGAGCGTACGGACCCGGAAGGGGGACGCCACGTTCCAGGTGGCGCCGATCGAGGGGGGACCGAGATGAGCGTGCCGATCCTCATGTACCACTCCATCGCGACCGACCCGAACGACGCCACCCGCGAGCTGTCGGTGACGCCCGAGGCCTTCGCCCAACAGATGGGCGTCATCGCGGACTTGGGCCACACGCCGATCACCACGGCCCAGCTGGCGGCGCACTGGCGCGACGGCCGCCCGCTGCCCGCGCGTCCGGTCCTGGTGACCTTCGACGACGGCTACGAGGGCGTCCACCGGCACGCGCTGCCCGTGCTCGCCAAGCACGGCTTCGCCGCCACCCTGTTCGTGTCGACGGCGTGGCTGCGCGGCCCGCACGACAACGGTCACGCGCTGGACACCATGCTGGACTGGCCGCAGGTGCGTGAACTCGCCGCCGAGGGCGTGGAGATCGGCGGGCACAGCCACACCCACCCGCAGCTCGACCAGCTCGACGACGACAGCCTGCGCCGCGAACTGATCCTCTGCAAGGAGATCGTCGCCGACGAACTCGGCACCGTCCCGGTCTCGTTCGCCTACCCCTACGGCTACTCCAGCCGCCGCGTCCGCGAGCAGGTCCGCGAGACGGGGTACGCCCAGGCCCTCGCCGTCGGCAACGGACTCGCGCGGCGCCGACAGGGGCCGTACGCGCTGCTGCGGGTCACCGTACGCCGCAGTACGGACGCCGAGGAGTTCCAGCGCTTGATCGAAGGCCGGGCCATCGCCCGCAACTTCGCCCGGGACCGCGCGTTCACCAAGGGGTACGCCATGGTCCGAAGAGCACGCCAGGTCCGCCGGAAGGCCATCCGTTCCCGTGTCTGACACGACGACCACCACCGAGTCGACCGAGCCCGCGACCGAGGCGCCCGAGCAGTCGGGGCGCCGGCTGCGCCTGCCCGGGATGGGGCGCTCGTCCGGCGGCAACCAGCTGTTCCGCAACGCCTACGCCCTGATGCTGAACACGGGCATCTCCGCCGTGCTCGGCCTCGGCTTCTGGCTGGCCGCCGCCCGCTACTACTCCGAGTCCGCGGTCGGCCAGGGCTCCGCCGCGATCGCCGCGATGAAGTTCCTCGCGGGTCTGACCGCGGTGACCCTGACCGGCGCCCTGGCCCGCTTCATCCCGGTCTCGGGCCGGGCCACCGGGCGGCTCATCTTCCGTACGTACGCGGGTAGTTCGGTGCTCGTGGCGCTCGCCGCGGGTGTCTTCCTGCTGACGCTGGACGTGTGGGGTCCCTCGTACCGCTTCCTGCACGGGACGGTGAACGGGCTCGGCTTCATCGCGGCCGTCGTCGCCTGGAACCTGCTCACCCTCCAGGACGGGGTGCTGACCGGGCTGCGCAGCGCGATCTGGGTGCCGTTCGGCAACACCGTGTTCTCCGCGGTGAAGTTGGGGCTGCTGGTCGCGTTCGCGGTGGCGATCCCGACGGCCGGTGTCTTCGTGTCGTGGGTCGCGGCGATCGCGGTGTCGGTGCTGCCGCTTGGCTGGCTGGTGTTCCGGCGGCTGGTGCCCAAGCATGTGAAGGCCACCGAGGAGCACGCCCGGCCGCCGACGCTCAAGGAGGTCGGCAGGTTCCTCGCGGGCGACTACACCGGCTCGCTGTTCTCGCTGGCGGTCGTCTATCTCGTCCCGGTGATCGTGGCCTCCCAGGTCAGCTCCGAGGACAACGCGTACTTCTACATCACCACCACCATCGGCGGCACCTGCAACCTGCTCGCCATCAACATGGGCGCCTCGCTGACCGTCGAGGGCTCGCACGACCCGGGGCGGCTCGCCGCCAACACCCGGGCGGCGCTCAAGCGCATGGCGCGGATCATGCTGCCGGTCGCCGGGGTGCTGTTCTTCGGCGCGCCCTGGATCCTCGGCGTCTTCGGCTCCGGGTACGCCGACGCGGCCACGCCGCTGCTGCGCTGGTTCGCGGTCGGCGCGGTGCTGCGGGTCGTCATGGAGACGTACTTCGCGGTGCTGCGCGCGCAGAGCCGCACCGCCGGACTCGCCTGGTTGCAGGGCCTGTTGTGCGCGCTGGTGCTCGGCCTGACGCTGCTCCTGCTCCCCCGCATGGGACTCACCGGAGCGGGCGTCGCCGAGATCTCCTCGCTCGCGGTGATCGTGGCGATCGCCGCGCCGAAGCTGTACAAGACCGTGCGGGCCGCGCCCGGTGCCGTCCCCGAGGACGCGGCCCCCGACGGCGACCTCGCCGACCTGGGGGCACGCGAGGCCCCGGTCCCGCCGGGCGCCCGCAGGCGCGGGCCCGCCTGGGCGCTCGACCAGGACACCCTCGCCCTCGGCATCCACGTCGACTTCGACCACCTGGAACGCCGCCCGGACGTCCGCCCCGGCCCCGGCACCCCGCCCACCGGCATCCCCGTCGTCCGCCCGGCACCGCACCGGCCCACCTGGGCGCAGAAGCTGCCCGAGCTGGGCCTGCCGGTGGAGGCACGGGAACCGGGGTCGGAGGCGTCGCTCGGGCCGGTGGAGACGCCGGCAGAGGTGGAGGTGGACGCGCCGTTCGAAACAGATGTACGGGAGGAAGGCACCGCACGGCTGGGAGAGTTCGGGCCGGAGCGGTCGACCGTACGACTCGGCGCGGGCGTCCCCGAGGAGGGCCCGGCACCCGCTGCCGGCCCCGCGCTCACCTGGCGTGACCGGCTCCACCCCACCCGCGTCGGGGTGATCCTCGGCTGTCTGCTGACCGCCGCGCTCCTGCTCTACTGGGTGCCCGCGCTGCGGCTCGGCGAGACCGACCTCGATCAGATGGGCGGGCTCGGGCTGATCTCGGTGCTGCCGATGACCACCCTGGTCGGCGCCGGACTGCTCGTGATCTCCTTCGGCTCGCTGCTGTGGCTGGACCACGAGCACAAGGCACTGCTACTGATCGCGCTGCTCGCGACCGTGGTGTCCTTGCACGCGCTGCCCGCGGTGATCGAGACGGAACCCCGCTTCGCGACCGCCTGGCAGCACCTCGGCTTCCTCGACTACATCGACCGGACCGGGTCGGCGGTGCCCGACCTGGACGCCCGCTGGAGCTGGCCGGGCTTCTTCGCGGCGGCCGCGTTCGTCGCCCAGGCCTGCGGGGTCACGGACTTCACCGAGCTCATCCGCTGGTGGCCGCTGGCCATCCAACTCCTCTATCTGGCCCCGATGTTCCTGCTGGTGCGCTCGATGCGGGCGAGCTGGAAGGCCAAGTGGACCGGCCTGTGGGTGTTCGTGCTGTCCGGCTGGGTCGGCCAGGACTACTTCTCCCCACAGGGCTTCACCTACCTCCTCTACCTGGTCTTCGCGGCGATCCTGCTCGTCTACTTCCGCGCCCCGCGTGTGATCTGGACGAAGAAGCGCCCCGGCGAGGTCGAGGTCGAGCCAACCAACCGGCGTCAACGGGCCGTCCTCCTCATGGTCGTCATAGGCCTGTTCGCGGCGAGCGTCCCGGCCCACCAGCTCACCCCGTTCGTGATGCTGGGCGTCCTGGCGGCCCTGGTCCTGATCGGCAAGTCCGAACTGCGCGGCCTGCCCATCCTGTTCGCCGTGCTGGTGGCGGTGTGGGTGGGCTTCATGGCCGAGCCGTACTGGTCGGGGCACTTCGACGACCTGTTCGGCGGGGTCGGCGGCGTCGGCGGCAATGTGTCGTCGTCGGTGTCGGGCCGTATCGAGGGCGGCAGTTCCTCGCACAAGCTCGTCCTCTACACGCGCGTGGCCCTCGCCGGCGGTGTGATGGCCTTCGCCTGCTGGGGCTGGTGGCGCCGCCGCGACCACCACTACCGGGAGCGCTCGCTGCTCGTCCTGACCTTCGTGCCGTTCCTCGGCTTCGGCATGCAGTCGTACGGCGGCGAGATGGCCCTGCGCGTCTTCATGTTCGCCCTGCCGGGCGCCGCCCTGCTCATGGGGCTCGCGCTGTTCCCGCGCACCGGCATCACGGCGAAGGAACGCGACAAGGACCGGGTGAGCCTGGCGCCGATGGCCGCGGTGCTGGCGGGTCTGCTGCTCATGTTCGGCTTCCTGGTGGCCCGTTGGGGCAACGAGCCGTTCGAGCGGATCAGGCCCGGCGAGGTCACCGCCATGGAGTACGTGTACGCCCATGACGATCCGACCGTACGGCTGCTGTGGCTGAGCAACGACACGGTCAACAACGTGACGCCGGCGATGCCGTGGGGCGCGCGGGACATGGAGAAGGTCGAGTACGTGCCGACGCTGGCGCCCACCGATCCGGTGCTGGTGTCCAGCCTGGTCAAGGCGTTGCGGGACGCGGGCCCGAACTCGTATCTGATGATCAACCGCAGTCAGGTCACGTATCTGGAGATGGACGTCGGCTACTCGAAGACCTGGGAGCCGCGGCTGGTCGAGAACCTCGACAAGCGGGCCGAGTTGAAGAAGGTCTTCGTCAACGCGGACGTCACCATGTACTCGTTGGCCAAGCAGCCCGCGGGCAAGGTGGCCAAGGCGGACCCGGGGCCGATCGGGCCGCAGGTGACCTGGACGCCGTGGTCGGTGGTGGGCGGGCTCGCGGCGCTGGCGCTGATCGTGCTGCTGACCGCGCGTGAGGTGGTCCGGGTCGCGGTGCGGCCGGGGGTGCGGCAACTGCGGTGGTTGCAGAGCAGCTTCTGGTTCTCGCTGCCGCTGCTGGCGGTGCTGTTCGCTTCGCTGGTGCAGCGGTTCTTGACGATGAAGTAGCCCTGCGGGGCGTTTATGAGGTCGAGTGGCTCATCCAGTCATTGGGTGAGCCACTTGCCTTTTGGCTGGGCTACTTGCCTAGCGGCTGAGCCACTTGACCTCATAGGCCGCCATGTCGAAGCGCTGTCCGTCGACCTTCGCGCTGATCTGCCGGTCCAGGGTGTTGACCACCAGCACCGTCTTGTCGGTGGCGAGGACACGGACGTTGGGCACGTCGTCCGCCGCGACCGACACCGTCGTGAAGCCGGTCCCCTGCCCGAACGCCTTGCTGAACCGGCTGACCAGGTCGAACATGGGCAGCTGCTGCCCGCCGTCCTTCCCGCTCGTCGGCGTCCACAGACAGCCCGCGCAGTCCGTGCCCTTCTCGTTCTCCGGGTTCCAGTAGAGCGCGGACGTGGTGCCGCCCTTGGCGAGAGCGATCATGCCGGCGGCCTGGACAGCGACCCGGCGGTCCTCGGACCAGCCCTCGCGCTCGTCCTGGGCGTCGGCGGGCTCGACGTAGTACTCGGCCCACCACAGCGGCAGGTTGCCGGTCTGCTGCCGCACCCACCGGCTGACGGCGGTGAACTTGTCGGTCGCCGCGAACTCGTTGGGCAGCATCTCGTCGTCGTTGGTGTAGCTGGAGCCGTCCACGACCACGAAGTCGGCGCCGGCCTTGTTCTTGTTCCAGTAGTCGAAGGCGTCGAGGATGCGCTGGTCCATGGCGCCCCACGGCCCCTTGAAGGTCTTGGACGCGTCCCCCGAGCGCGGGTCGACGCTGTCCATCACGAGATACGGACCGCCGACCATGATGTCCGGGTTGACCTTCTTCAGCGCCTGGTAGACGAGGTTGTAGAGCTTGGTGTAGCCCTCGTAGTCCCAGCGGGCCTCGGAGTCGTTCCAGAAGCCCTTGAACTCGTTCCAGACGATGAAGTGGCGGACGTCCGGGTAGCGCTTGGCGACGGTCGCGGCGAGCGCGGCGAAGTCCTTGAAGTGCGCGGGCTGCGGGGCGGTCTCCAGCGCGGACTGGCTCCAGTCGGTGTTGCCGACGCCCGGCTCGCCGCCCTTCATCCAGTCCGGGGCGCAGCACAGCGTGACGACCGGGGTGGAGCCGGAGGCGCGGATGAAGTCGATGCGCCGGTCCATGTCCTCGAAGTCGTAACGCCCCTTGACCGGCTCGGGGTTGTCGGCGCCCCAGCCCATGAGGTGCTGGTTCTGCGGCAGCCCGCCGACGTCCGCGATCCGTCCCTCGACCCGGTCGACGGCGGTGGAGCTGCCCTCGTCGGCGCTGTACTGGGTGTGGGTGAAGCCCCAGCCGACGTCCGGGGTCTCGGCGTCCGGTGTGCTGGTGGGGGTGCCGTGCGCCCTGCTGCCGTTGCTCGTGGTGCCGTCGGTGCTCGCGCCGTCGCCGGGCAGCGTGTTGAGGAGGGTCACGACCAGGGCCAGAGCGGCCGCGCCCACACCGAGCAGTGCGGTGAGCCGCCACCGCAGTGCCCCCGAATTCCACCCATGACGTCCCATCAAGGGCAACAGTAGACGCGGGAAGCGCACCTGGGGCAGGTCTTGTAAATGCACAGCTCTGTAACAGGACGGAGCGGACGCAAAAGGTCCCATCCGACACTCCGGACGCACTACGGAAACCGGGTGCGATCGGCGTGCTCGTGCCGGATCATGGCGGCATGTCTGCGAACCCACACGACGCTCTGCCGATCCGGCTCAACGTCGACGACAGCGACTCGCCGTCCGACGTCGTCGACGCGCTGTTCCTCGGCCGCTTCGCAACGGGCGAGCAGCCGTACTCGCACGCGGCCAACATCGACCGCGTACGGTCCGGCGCGTCCCTGCTGCCGGACGGCGCCCGGGTGCTGCGCATCGCCCGCGACGACGACCGCAGCGCGACGCTCGCGGAGGGCGAGGGCTGGACCCTGCTGGTCTCCCGCTGGAACCGCGGCGCCGACATCACCGTGACGGCGACCAGCGCCGAGCTGGCCGAGAAGGTGCTGGGCGAGGCGACGGACGGCGCGGCCGACGAGCCCGAACCCCAGCCGGAGAACGTGACGATGGGGTTCTGGTACGTCTCCCCGCGCCGCGGCCCGCACCGCACAACCCGGCAGATCTCCGCGGGCACCTGGGACGAGGTGCGGGAGAACTACACCGCGCCGGTCGCGGACGCGATGGGCCGCCTGATGAAGACGACGCCCGAGGACATCGCGGGCCGGCTGCTCCTGCTGCACGGCCCGCCGGGCACCGGCAAGACCTCGGCGCTGCGCACACTGGCCCGTTCCTGGCGGGACTGGTGCCAGGTGGACTGCGTCCTCGACCCCGAGCGGCTCTTCTCCGACGTCGGCTATCTGATGGACATCGCGATCGGCGAGGACGACGCGACGGGCAAGGGCCGCTGGCGGCTGCTGCTCCTGGAGGACTGCGACGAACTGATCCGCGGCGAGGCCAAGCACACGGCCGGGCAGGCGCTGTCGCGGCTGCTCAACCTCACCGACGGTCTGCTGGGCCAGGGGCGCAACGTCCTGGTGGGTGTCACGACCAACGAGGACCTGGAGCGGCTGCACCCGGCGGTGGTCCGCCCCGGCCGCTGTCTGGCCCGTATCGAGGTGGGCCGGCTGACCCGGGCGGAGGCGGTGGGCTGGCTGGGCTCGGAGGAGGGCGTGGGCCGCGACGGCGCCACGCTGGCGGAGCTGTACGCGCTGCGCCGGGGCACGTCCCCGACGGCGCTGCCGGAGCCGCGGGACGGGGTGGACGCGGGCCTGTACCTGTGAGTGGTTCCATGGAGGTATGACCCGGTACGTCGGTACGTCGGGCTGGCAGTACAAGGACTGGCGCGGCGCCCTCTATCCGGCCGGCTGTCCGATGCGGCTCTGGCTGGAGGAGTACGCCGCGCACTTCCCGACCGTGGAGATCAACAACGCCTTCTACCGGCTGCCGTCCCGGGAGAACTTCGCGGCGTGGCGGGAGCGGGTGCCGGCGGACTTCGTGGTCGCGGTGAAGGCGAGCCGGTATCTCACGCACATCAAGCGCCTGAAGGACCCCGAGGAGCCGGTCCACCGGCTGATGAGCCACGCGGAAGGGCTCGGCGCCCGCCTCGGTCCGGTGCTCCTCCAGCTCCCGCCGACCCTGAAGGCCGACGCGGAACTCCTGGACGCCTGCCTCGCCTGCTTCCCCTCGGGAACGCGGGTCGCGGTCGAGCCCCGGCACGAGTCCTGGTGGACGCCGGAGGTCCGCGAGGTCCTGGAGTCCCGCTCCGCCGCCCTGTGCTGGGCCGACGTCCGCGCCCACCCGGTCACCCCGCTGTGGCGGACGACCGACTGGGGCTACGTCCGCTTCCACGAGGGCCGGGCGAAGGACTGGCCGCGCTACGGCAGCCGCTCACTGAAGACATGGGCGGACCGCATCGAGGACACCTGGTCGACGAAGGAGGACGTGTACGCGTACTTCAACAACGACCCGAACGCGGCGGCGGTGGAGAACGCGAGAACCTTCGAAACCCTGGTCCACTGAGACTCAGGCGTCGTACCCCGCCCGCAACGCGTCCCGCACCGCGGCCAGCGCGGCGTCCCGGTCCGCGCCCAGTCGCTGCGCCCGCTCGACGTACGCCTGCGCCGCCGACGCCAGCTCACGCTCCGCCGCCGCTCCCGCCGCCGCGACGAACGTCCCGTTCCGCCCCCGCGTCTCGATCACCCCATCGCTCTCCAGCGCCCGGTACGCCTTGGCGACGGTGTTCGCGGCGAGTCCGAGGGATTCGGCCAGTCCCCGCACCGTGGGCAGCCGGTACCCGACCGGCAGCGCCCCCGACCGCGCCTGTTCGGAGATCTGCGCCCGCACCTGCTCGTACGGCGGCGCGCTGTCGTCGATGTCGATCTTCAAGGTCACGTCCCCGATTCTTCCGCACCGGCCGGAAAATGGGAGGCAGTCGCCGAGCTCGCCGCCCTAGTCTGCGGCCATATGGCTACCACCGTGCGCGACCTTCACCCCGAGGCCCGAGCCGACCTGGAGGACTTCGTCCGGGTCCGCGAGAGCGCTCTCCCGTTCATGATCTACACGCCCGACTCCGTGGCCTACGACCTGGCCCATATGCACACCGACGCCCACTACCGCCCCCTCGTCGCGGAGGAGGACGGCGAGGTGATCGGCACGGCTCAGGTGGGGCTCGTGTACGACAGCCCGGAGCCCGGCCAGGGGTACGTCAATGTGTACGTGCACCCGGAGCGGACGCGGCGCGGCGCCGGCACCCTGCTGGTGAACGCCGCCGAGGAGCACCTCGCCGCACTCGGCGCGAGCAGGCTGTACGCATGGGTCCTGGACGAGCCGGCCAACCGCGCCTTCGCCGAACGCCGTGGCTACCACGCGAGCCGCTCCGCGTACTTCCTCCGCCTGGACCTCGCGAACGGCACACTGCCCCCGTTGCAGGTCCCGCCCCCCGGTGTCGAGCTGCGCACGGGCACGGACTTCGCCGCCGACCCGCGCCCGCTGTTCGAACTGGACGCGGCGACGATCGCGGACGAACCGGGCGACGTCGACAACGAGTTCACCGACTACGAGGCCTGGCTGCGGGAGACCTGGCACCACCCACTGATCAGCCAGGAACTGACCACGGTCGCCGTCGTCGACGGCCGTCCCGCCGCGTTCAGCATGGCCCGCACCGACGGCGGCACCCGCTACGGCACCGTCATGACCGGCACCGGCCGTGACTTCCGCGGCAAGGGCCTGGCCAAGCTCGCCAAGAACGACTCCCTGCACCGCGCCCGCGCCGCGGGGTTCACGGAGGCCGTCACCGGCAACGACACGGGCAACGGCCCGATGATCGCGATCAACAAGTGGTTCGGATACGAGACGGCGGCGACGGAGGTTCGGTATGTCCGGGAACTCGGCTGAGCAGGCGGGCGAGTTGGAGGTCGTCCTGGTCAAGGCGGGGCGCACGAAGATCCGTTACCGGAGCACACTGCTGGGCGACGACGGCAACCACATCACCGTCCGCGCCGCCTGGGCGGGCGAGGGCGTCCGCGACTTCGGCTTCGTCCGCTTCGAGCCCGGGGACGTGTTCACGGAGCACTACTGGCGGGACCGCTGGTACGCGGTGAAGGAGGTCCGCACCGGCGACGGCACGCTCAAGGGCTGGTACTGCGACGTGACCCGCCCGGCCGTGCGCGACGGCGCCGAGCTGGTCGTGGAGGATCTCGACCTCGACCTGTGGCGCTCCGCCGACGGCACGGACGTCCTGCGTCTGGACGAGGACGAGTTCGCCGAGAGCGGTCTCGCGGAGCGGGACCCCGAGGCGGCGACGGCCGCGGTGGCCGCCCTCGACGACCTGGAGAAGCGGGCCCGCACCGAGGACGGCCTCACCGCGCTCCTCACCTAGGACCTGATCCGCCGGACAGGCCCTAGGCCGCCGTGGCCACCACCACATACCGCTCGTCCTCCACCGTCTTCCCCCACAGCAGCGGATCGTCGGACAGCCGCTCCACGCGCACCTGCCCGGCGAGCGGTTCGACGAGGGCGGTGAGGCGGGCGGCGGGTATGCCGACCGGGCTGACCGTGCCCCAACGGCCCTCGACGAGGACCAGTCGGCCGCCGGGGCGCAGCAGCTGCCGCCAGTGACGGAGGGCGCGGCCGGGGTCGGGGAGCGCCCACAGCACGTGTCGTACGAGGACGACGTCGAAGCGCTGCTCCCCCACCGGCGGTGCCGCCGCGTCACCGACGAGGAACGCGGCGTCACGGCCCGCGAGTTTCGCGCGGGCGAGGTCCACCATCGCGGGGGCGCTGTCGACTCCGGTGACGCGGTGTCCCTGTTCGGCCGCGAGGAGCGACAGGCTGCCGGTGCCGCAGCCGAGGTCGAGTACGTCACAGGCCCGGCCCGGCAGCCAGGAGCGCAGCCGCTCGGCCCAGGCGGTCCGCACCTGCGGGTCACGCAGGCCGTGGTCCGGCTCCTCGTCGAAGGAGGCGGCCTGCGCATTCCAATCCAACCCATCCGCACACGCGTCGGCTTCGAATCCACTGTGATCGGTCATGGTCACCAGACTGGCATCCGCCACTGACAATCAGACGGCACCGGAACATCGCTCGAAAGTCAGTCGAAATCGTGATGACCGCCACTGACAGAACGCCGCCGATGAGTAACTCTCCCCGAAAGGGTCTACCTCCGTGAGAACGCGGAACTCGGTAGGCCTTGAAGGAGGCAGCCATGCGCCGTACAACCGTGCAGAAGCCCCTGAAGAGGACGGACGCCCGCCGGATCCGCGAGGAGGCCGAAGAGCGCCCCGCAGGACGTCCGGAGGTGCGAAAGGACATCGCACGCACCTGGTGGCCGGACGGCTGACGGCAGACAGGCTCAGCCGAGTCGCTTGCGATAGTGGACGCGGTCGTAAGGCCCGTCCACTCTCCGTTCCACGACCTCGTAGCCGTACTTCGGATAGATCTTCTGGTTCTCCCACATCAGCGCGTTCGTGTAGAGCCTGACCTCGGGCAGGCCGAGCGCACGCGCGTGTGCGTCCACGAACCGCAGCAGCCGTCCTCCCACGCCCGTGCCCTGGGCGTCGGGGTGGACAGCGATGTTGTCGAGGTAGAGATGGTCCGCGCGCTCCTCGACGACCACCAGGCCGGTCACGGGATCGCCGGTGACGTACACCTGGCCCGCCGCCACGGCCGCCGCGTGGTCCCGCTCCATGGGCTGCGGCACCACACCGATGCGCTCGATGTAGTGGTGGTAGGCGGCGTCGGTCACGGACTTCACGCGCGGTACGTCGGCCGGGCCGGCGAGTCGAATCTCCTGGTTCGTCATGCGCGCACGCTACCTACCTGATCTCAGTCTCAGCAGTCCCTTAAGCGGGCCATAAAGATCGTTCCCGGCCGCCACGAGCGAGCGATTTCAGGGTTTCTTGGATCCGGCACCCGTCAGCACCGTTTCCGAGGAGTTCCGCCATGCCCGCACGCCGTACGGCCGCCACCGCCGCCGCTCTCGGCCTGGCCCCGCTCGCCCTCACCGCGCTCGCCGCGGCGCCCGCGTCGGCGCACGGCACGCTGGGCGATCCGGTCAGCCGGGTCGCCCAGTGCTACGCGGAGGGCCCCGAGAGCCCGAAGTCGGACGCCTGCAAGGCCGCGGTCGCGGCGGGCGGCACGCAGGCGCTCTACGACTGGAACGGCGTCCGCATCGGCGACGCGAACGGGCAGCACCAGACCCTCATCCCGGACGGCAAGCTGTGCAGCGCGAACGCCGACGAGTTCAAGGGCCTCGACCTGGCCCGCGCGGACTGGCCGGCGACGAGCGTGCGCAGTGGGTCGTACACCTTCAAGTACCGCGTGACGGCCCCGCACAAGGGCACCTTCAAGGTGTACCTGACCAAGGAGGGCTACGACCCGACGCAGCCGCTCGCCTGGGACGACCTGGACCTGGCGAACCCGGTGGCGACGGCCACCGACCCGGTCGCGGCGAACGGCTACTACACGTTCTCCGGCACCCTCCCGGAGCGCTCCGGCGCCCAGTTGCTGTACGCGATCTGGCAGCGCTCGGACAGCCCGGAGGCGTTCTACTCCTGCTCGGACGTGACGTACGGCGGCACCAACAGCGGTAGCGGCAGCGGTACGACGGGCAGCGCGTCCCCGGCCCCGAGCGCCTCCGCCCCGTCCGAGGAGCAGATCGAGGAGGGCGCGGACAAGTCGACGGTCGAGCACGGCGGGCACGGCGACCAGGACGCGTCCACGTCGGCAGAGCCGGCCACGACCCCGGTCACCGACGTGAAGGCGGCCAGTGCCGGCCAGGACCTCGCCGAGACGGGCGGCGACAGCAGCACGGCGTACGTCGCGATGGGCGGCGCGGCCGTCCTCGCGGCCGGCGCGGCGATCCTCTTCGGATCGGTGCGCCGGCGCGCGGTGAGCGGCGGCCGACAGGGCCGCTAGCCACGGGGGTCGGGGTCTGTCCGGCGGCTCAGGTCGGACAGACCCCGACCGTGCGTTATCCGAGGACCGAGGCGCAGGTCGTCGGCGTGGCGTGCGCCGGGTCGAGCGCGTTGGCCACCTCGTGGAAGGCGATCAGGCTGAACAGGCCGATCGCCACGTGCTCGGAGAGGTCGAGCGGGCACAGGTCCTGGAGGACGACGTTGCGGACGCCGGTGCCGCTGAGGAACTGGCTCCGGTACGGGGTGACGACCTCGTCGTACTTGGTGGCGAGGACGGTGTACTTGACGCCGGGGACGGTGTCGCCGCCCTCGTTGAGCTTGGCGAGGAAGGGTGATCCGGCGACCTGGTCGGCGAGGGCGGGGGTGCTGGTGGAGAGCAGGTCGGCGGCGCCCGGGAAGTACGGCAGCAGGTGGGTGAGGCCGTTGAGGGTGGTGCCGTGGTTGCTGGGCGCGATGCCGACGAGGGCGTTCACCTTGGCGGCTCCGCCGAGGAACCTGAGGTAGTAGCGGGGCATCATGCCGCCCTGCGAGTGGCCGACGACGTCGGTCTCGGCGGCGCCGGTCGCGGCGAGGACCTTGTCGACGAAGGCGGCGAGTTGTTCGGCCGACTTGTCGATGGGGCCGAGGCCGTTGAAGACGGGGACGCCGGGGAGTTGGCCGTAGTCGAGGGAGTAGACGCAGTAGTCGCGGTTCTTCAGGTAGGGCGCGAGGCCGAGCCAGTTGTCGACGGAGTTGCCGAAGGTGCCGTGCACGAGGACGACGGGGCGGGGGTGGGTGGCGGAGGGCTTGCAGGAGAAGTCGTTCCAGCCGGAGTGGGGGGCGTCGGCGGCGCGGGCGGTGGTGGCGGGGACGACGGCGACCGCGGCGGTCAGCAGCAGCGCGGTCAGGGGTCTGAGCAGTCGTTTCCAGGGCAGCATCGGGTGATCTCCTTGCGGCTCAAGGGAGTTGCGACGGCTTTACGCCCTGTGATCCGGATCACGAGGATGCTGTTCATTCGTCAAGTTACGGACGAGTAGTGGAAGTGTGAAGTTACGCGTCAGTAAAAACTTCCAGTGCTAGCAAGAGACGAGCGAGACTGCAGATGAACCGTCACCAGGCGGGCCTGATCGGACCATAGGGCGCGATGCGCGCCAATTGATCACGCAACGCCCGCACTTCACTCTCGCCGAGCAGTTCGACCCACGGCCGGACGGCGTCCGCGGCGGCCTCCTCGGCGGCCCGCGTGCACGCCCACCCCCGCTCGGTGAGCACCACGAGCCGGGCCCGCGCATCGCCCGGATGCGCCTGCCGCTCCACATACCCCTTGCGCACCAGCTCGTCGACGAGCTGACTGGCGGCCTGCTTGGTCACCCCGAGATGCGCGGCAAGCTCGGTGACCGTGGCGCCGCCGGCCGAGAGCCGGGTGAACGCGAACCCGTAGGCGGGCCGCCCCTCGAATCCACGCGCGACGACGCCGTCGTTGATGCGCTGCGTCAGTTCGCCCGCGGCGGCGAGCAGGACGGCGGTCAGGGCGAGGGCTTCGGAGTTCTGCACGGGTGCATTGAAACACCCTTGACGAAATGGTCAAGCAGCTTGACCATAGGAGCATATAGTCAACCTGCTTGACCATCTGCTCCCGGGGGTTTCCCATGTCAGTCATCCACCCGTCCGAAGCCGTCACCCACGAGATCCACGGCGCCCGGTTCGTCTCGTTCGCCACTCCCCTCAGCGGCAGCAAGGAGCTCTGCGCCTGGCGCGGGGAGATCCCGGCCGGGACGAAGGCCCCGGCGCACACGGTGAACCGCGAGGAGATCCTCCATCTCCTCGCCGGCGAGCTGCTGATCACCCTCGACGGCGACATCCACCGCGTCACCGCGGGCGACACCGTGATCGTCAACCCCGGCGCGACCCTGAGCGTCGAGAACCCGACCGACGCGACCGCCGTCACCTGGGTCACCACGTCCATCGGCCTGTCGGCGGAGATGGCCGACGGCACGGTCATCACTCCGCCGTGGGCCAACTGACCATTTCTACAAGAGGTGTTACGCCGCCAGCGTCCCCGGCATCACCGCGTGCGGGCCGAACTTGGCTCGCGCGCGGTCCGCGACCTCCTCGATGCGGCGGAGCTTGTCGTCCGTGGGGTCGAAGGTCAGCTGGTGCGAGGCCTGTTCGGCGGGGCCGAGGGTCTCGGCGCGCAGGGACATCGCCCGGACCCGGGCCCGCTGGAGGCCGAGCGCCTCGTACATCTCGTAGGCCGTCCTGGTCAGCGCGGCCGAGTGGGCGGTCGGTTCCTTCAGGGTGCGGGTGCGGGTGGTCGAGGAGCGGTCGGCGTAGCGCACGGTGAGGGTGAGGGCGCCGCAGACCTTGTCCAGGGCGCGGAGCCGGGCGCCCAGTTCACCGGCGGCGGAGAGCAGGGCGCGGCGGTGCCGGTCGGGGTCCAACTCGTCGCGGGTGAAGGGGCGTTCGGTGGCCAGTGAGCGGGAGACGCCGTTCGGGACGACCCGGCCGCGGTCGACGCCGTTCGCCTTCTCGTGCAGTTCGCGGCCCGCCTTCGCGCCGACCAGGCGCTGGAGCGTGGACAGGGGGGCGGCGGCGACCCGGCCCAGGGTGTCGAGGCCGTACTCGCACAGGGTGCGGGCGGTGGCCGTGCCGACGCCGGGGAGCGCGGCCACCGGCTTCCCGTCGAGGAAGTCCGCCACCTCCCCCTCGGTGACCGCGCGGGTCACCCCGGGCCGGGCGTCCCGCAGCGCCATGCGGGCCAGCATTGGGCCGGGACCGGCGCCGATCGCGCAGTCGACGCCGTGGTGGGCGAGCGCGCGGACCCGGATCACCGAGGCCAGTTCGACGGCGTCGCGCCCGAAGTACCGTTCGGCGCCCCGCAGATCGGCCAGCGCCCCGTCCGGTGGCAGCGCCTCCACGACGGGCGTGAAGTCCTCGAGCAGGCCGAGCAGCCCCGGCAGGGCCGCCTCGTGCGCCGGCGGCAGCTGGAAACGTACGCAGAGGATGGTCATCCCGCACTCCCCGGACTCTGGTGCCACAACTTCCGTACCTGTGAAGGCTCTTGACCCGCAGGTCGCAGATCGGCCCACGGATGCAGTTCGTATCCCGTCGGCATCTGGATGCGCCGGCCGCCGGTGGAATCCCCGCCGGCTTCCGGCATCGGCTCCGCCAGCCGTGCCGCCACCGCGTCGAGGCCCTGCTCGGCGCGGAGTTCGACGAGTTCGGCGAGGTTCCAGGCGGCGGTGCCCACCACGCTGAGGCTGCGCGGGCCGCGCCGCTGCACCGTCCCGCGCACCAGCAGCAGCCAGGAGTGGAAGACGGTGTGGGCGCAGGCGTCGTGGGAGTCGTCGAAGAAGGCGAGGTCGACCAGGCCGGTGCCGTCGTCCAGGGTGGAGAAGATGACCCGCTTGCCGGACCGGATCGGCGGCGTCTGGGTGGCCGCCTTGGCGCCGGCGACGAGGACGGTCTCCCCGTGCCGCGCCTCCCGCAGCCGGCGCGCGCTGGCCACGCCCAACTCGCCCAGGAAATCGCGGTGGTCGTCCATGAGGTTGCGCGAGGCGTCCATGGACAGCACCCCCAGCTCGGCGCTGAGCTTCTCGGCGGAGGAGAGGTCGGGCAGCCCGGCGGACGCGGTCTTCTTCCCACCGGCCAGCGGCAGTTGGCCACCGCCGCCGCCCCGGGCGCCCCGGTGCAGCTCGGTCAGGTGCAGTTGCAGATCACGCCGGTTGGCGCCGAAGGCGTCCAACGCCCCTACCTGCGCGAGCCGTTGAGCCAGCGGTCTGCTGGGACGCGCCCGATCCCAGAAGTCCAGCAGCGAGGCGTACGGCTGTCCGTCCGCGATCCGTGCCGCCTCGGCCTCGCTGATGCCGTGCACGTCGGAGAGCGCGAGCCGCAGCCCCCACACCCCTGAATCAGACACCAGTTCGATACGATGGGCGACCGCCGACTTGTTCACGTCCAACGGCAGGATCGGCACCCCGCGCCGCCGCGCGTCCGCCAGCAGCAGCCGCTTCGGATACATCCCGGGGTCGTGCGTGAGCAGCCCGGCGTAGAAGGCGGCCGGGTGGTGCGCCTTCAGCCACGCCGACTGGTAGGTGGGGACGGCGAAGGCGACCGCGTGCGCCTTGCAGAAGCCGTACGAGCCGAAGGCCTCGATGATCTCCCAGGTCCGCTGAATCGTTTCCGCGTCATAGCCCCGGGCCGCCGCGTGCTGCGCGAACCAGAACCTGATCCGCCCCTGCGACTCCGGGTCGGACAGCCCGCGCCGCACCCGGTCGGCCTCGCCGCGTCCGCAGCCGGTCATGATGTCGACGATGTCGATGATCTGCTCGTGGAAGACGACGACCCCGTACGTCCCCTTCAGCGGCTCCTCCAGATCCGGGTGCGGATATCTGACGGGCGCCCGTCCGTGCCGCGCCTCGATGAACGGCCGCACCATGTCGGCGGCGACCGGACCCGGCCGGAAGAGCGAGATGTCGACGACGAGGTCGTGGAAGGTGGCCGGCTGGAGCCGCCCGACCAGGTCCCGCTGACCCGGCGACTCGATCTGGAAGCAGCCCAACGTCTCGGTGGACCGGATGAGTTGGTACGTCGCCGGGTCGCCGGGGGCGATCGCGTCGATGTCGACCCTCTCCCCCGTCGCCCGCGCCACCTCCGCGACCGCGTGTGCCATCGCCGACTGCATCCGCACGCCGAGCACGTCGAGTTTGAGCAGCCCGAGGTCCTCGACGTCGTCCTTGTCGAACTGGGACATGGGGAAGCCCTCGCCACTGGTCGGCATGACCGGCGTACGGCTCAGCAGGGACGCGTCGGACAGGAGCACCCCGCACGGGTGCATGGCGACACCGCGCGGGAGGGCGTCGAGCGATTCGACCAGCTCCCACAGCCGCCCGTACTTCTCCTTCTCCCCCGCCAGCGCCCGGAGTTCGGGCAGCTCCTCCAGCGCGGCGCGGGCGTCGCGGGCGCGGATGTGCGGGAAAGACTTGGCGATGCGGTCGATGTCGGCGGGGTCCATGGACAGAGCCGCGCCCACGTCCCGGACCGCGTGCCGCACCCGGTACGTCTCCGGCATCGCGACCGTCGCGACCCGTTCGGTGTCGAACCGGTCGATGATCGCGCGGTAGACCTCCAGGCGTCGCGCGGACTCCACGTCGATGTCGATGTCGGGCAGCACGAGCCGCCGTTTGGACAGGAACCGCTCCATCAGCAGCCCGTGCTCGACCGGGTCGGCGTGGGCGATGCCGAGGAGGTGGTTGACGAGGGACCCCGCTCCGGAGCCTCGGGCCGCCACCCGGACGCCCATCTCCCGTACGTCGTCCACCACTTGAGCGACCGTCAGGAAGTAGGAGGCGAAGCCGTGGTGGGCGATGATGTCCAGCTCCTGGTGCATCCGCTCCCAGTAGGCGTACCGGCCCGCGTATCCCTTCCGCAACATCCCGGCCGCCGCCCGGGAGGCGAGCGTGCGCTGGGCGGTGCGGCGGCCCGCGCCGACGAGGTGCGGCTCGGGGAAGTGGACGGTGCCGATGCCGAGGTCGTCCTCGGGGTCGACCAGGCACTCGGCGGCCGTCGCCCGGGTCTGCTCCAGCAGCCGGTGCGCGGTGTCGCGCCGGAAGCCCGCGGCCTCCACGATCCGCTCGGCCGCCGCCAGCATGGCGGGCGCGTCCTTGAGCCAGGCCTCGCCGGAGTCCAGCTCCTTGGCGGCGCCGACGGGGACGAGCCGGCGGGCGGCGTCCAGGACGTCGGCTACCGGGCCCTGCCCGGGGTCGGCGTACCGGACGGCGTTGCCGAGCACGGGACGTACCCGCTGCTCGGCGGCGAAGCCGACGGTACGGGCGGCCAGCCGCAGCGAGCCGGGGCCGGTTCCCTTGCGGCCGTGCCAGACGGCCTCCAGGCGCAGGGCGTCGCCGTACCGCTCCCGCCAGGGGACGAGGAGCCGGGCCGCCCGGTCGGGGCGTCCGGCGGCGAGGGCGCGGCCGACGTCGGAGTCAGGGCCGAGCAGGACGGTCAGGCCGTCGCCGCTGTTCTCGGCCCAGGGCAGCAGGGGGGTGTCGGCGGCGGTGTGGACGGTGGTCACCAGGCGGCACAGGTCGGCCCAGCCGCGGGCGCCGTCCCGGGCGAGGAAGGTGACGCGGGGGGTCGATTCGTCGATGAAGGCGCCGCCGCGGACGGGGGCGCGGCGCCGCTCCTGTCGTACCGGCTCGTACTCCTCGACGGCCAGCTCGGCGCCGAACAGCGGCCGTACCCCCGCCTTGGCGCAGGCCTTGGCGAAGCGGACCGCGCCCGCGAGGGTGTCGCGGTCGGTGAGGGCGAGGGCGTCCATGCCCCGCTCGGCGGCACGCTCGGCGAGCCGCTCCGGGTGTGAGGCGCCGTAGCGCAGGGAGAACCCGGAGACGGTGTGCAGATGCGTGAACCCGGGCACCCGCGCCTCCATTTTCGAACATCAGTTCCCAACTGCCTCACCCCCACCATACCCCCAATCCCGAACGTCTGTGCGATAACCGTTCGGCCGCCTCCCACCTGCGAAAACGTCCGCCGCCTCGGACTGTGGGGACATGACACAGAACGGCACCCAGAACGGCGGCCTCCTCGCCGAGGTGAAGGACGCGGTCACACCACGGGCCACGCTGCTCGTCCTCGGGGTGCTCGCCCTCCAGCTGCTCTTCATCGCCTCCTACGTGGGAGCGCTGCACGATCCCAAGCCGAAGGACGTGCCCTTCGGGGTGGTGGCGCCGCGGGCCGCGGCCCAGCAGGCGGTGACCCGGCTGGAGCAGCTGCCCGGCTCGCCCCTGGACCCGCGCGCGGTGGCCGACGAGGCGACGGCCCGGAAGCAGATCATGAACCGGGACATCGACGGGGCCCTGATCATCAACGTGGCCGGGCCGAAGGACACGCTCCTCGTCGCGAGCGGCGGCGGCACGGTCCTCGCCACCACCCTGGAGAAGTACCTCACCGCGCTGGAGGCCTCCCAGCAGCGGAGCCTGCGTACGGTGGACGTGGCCCCCGCCTCCTCCACCGACTTCGACGGACTGTCGTCGTTCTATGTCGTGGTCGGCTGGTGCGTCGGCGGCTATCTGACCGCGTCGATCCTCGCGATCAGCACCGGCGCCCGGCCCGCCAACCCGCGCCGCGCGGCGATCCGGCTGGTCGTGATGGCGCTGGTGTCGATCGCCGGCGGGATCGGCGGCGCGGTGATCGTGGGGCCGATCCTGGACGCGCTGCCCGGCAGCGTCATGGCCTTCTGGGGGCTCGGTGCGCTGGTCACGTTCGCGGTGGGGGCGGCGACCCTCGCCCTCCAGGGCATGTTCGGGATCGTGGGCATCGGCCTGGCGATCCTGCTCGTGGTGATCGCCGGCAACCCGAGCGCGGGCGGCGCCTTCCCGCTGCCGATGCTGCCACCGTTCTGGAAGGCGATCGGCCCGGCCCTGCCACCGGGCGCGGGCACCTGGGTGGCCCGCTCGATCGCGTACTTCAAGGGCAACGACACAACCGCGTCCCTGCTGGTCCTGTCGGCATGGGCGGCGGCCGGGATCGTGATCACGATGGGGGCGTCGGTGCTGCGCGCGCGGCGCGAGGGCGCACCGTTGCCGACTCAGACGCCGTAAAGGCTCCACAGCCGGCCGACGAAGCTCGACAGCCGGCCATGGAGCCCGCAGTCGCCGACGGCGGGCGACCCCCACAGGGGCCACCCGCACCCGACGACGAAAGTTGTACGGGTGGTGCGGGTGGGAGAACAAACCACCCGCACCACAGCGCACGGTCAGCCGATGGACGTACCGGTGGCCGACAGCGCCTCAGTCACCGGCTGGAAGAACGTCTCCCCACCGGAGGTGCAGTCCCCGCTGCCCCCCGACGTCAGCCCGATCGCGTTGCTCCCCGAGAACAGCGACCCACCACTGTCCCCCGGCTCCGCACACACGTCGGTCTGGATCAGCCCGTTGACGATGTCACCGTTCCCGTAGTTCACGGTGGCGTCCAACCCGGTGACGGTCCCGTCATGAACCTGCGTGGTCGACCCGCTCCGCGTGACCTTCATCCCGACCGTCGCCTCGGCCGCCCCGGTGATCGCCTGCGCGGACCCGTTGTAGAGGTCCACCTCGCTCGGGTGGTCGACGTCCGCGGTGTACTTGACGAGCCCGTAGTCGTTGTCGGGGAAGCTCGACACCTCGTTGGTGCCGATCTCCGTGCCGCTCGAGTCCGACCACGTGGAGATCGCCTCGGTGCAGTGCCCGGCGGTGAGGAAGTACGCCTCGCCGCCCTTGTTCACGTTGAACCCGAGCGAACACCGCCCGCTGCCACCGGTGATCGCGTCGCCACCGGCGATGAAGGGCTTGAACTCCCCCTTCGTGCGCTGGAGTTTCGCCGTCGCCCCGAGCCCGTCGACGACCTTCGTGAGCTTGGTCCACTCGGCGTCGGAGACCGTGCGGTCGGCGGTGACGACGACCTTGTTGGTGGTCGGGTCGGTCGCCCAGGACGTGCCCGGGATGGTCGCGTCGTCCTTGAGCGTCGTACGGGCGCTTCTGAGTTCGGCGAGGGAGTTCTCCACGACCCGGGCCTTGGCGCCGGCCTCCTCGACGACCGAGGCCGCGGCCTCGTCGAGGACGTTGACGACGAGCGCCTTGCTCTTCGCGTCGTAGTACGTTCCCGCCGCGTCGGTGCCGAGTTCCTTGTCGAGCGACGAGGCGAGGTTTCCGGCCGCGAGGGCGGAAAGGACCTTCGGTGTGGGGTCGTTCGCGGGCTCGCTGGCGTTCGCAGTCTGGAAGGTGACTCCCGCGGCGACCAGTGCGGCGATGCCCGCACCTGCCGCGGCGGCCCGCCGCCTGGGTATGCGTCGGTGCTTCAACTCGCGTCCTCCTGTGGGGGGTCGGCCCGGTCGGTTGTGGGGACCTCGTGGGCCGGAAGGCTGGTTGACGAGCGCCTACTCTTCCGAACCCCACAGGGAGTGCACAAGGTTGACTTCCGGACGCGCGTAGAACGCGGTTGCGCGCCCCTCTTGCCTTGACCGTGAACAGTCAGGCCAGGGGAATTCACACTGCAAACACTACGAGCGAGTAACCCTTCACCAGCCCGTGAGGTCTAGTCCTGTCCTGAATTCGACCCCTCGTGGCCCGACTCCAAACGGGGCGTGGGAGACGGCCGTTGCTCCTGCACCGATTGCGGCGCCACGGCATGCCCCTGCTGCGCCTTCTCCAGGAACCGCAGCAGCTCCACCGGGAAGGGCAGCACCAGCGTCGAGTTCTTCTCCGCCGCGACCGCCACCACCGTCTGGAGCAACCGCAGTTGCAGCGCCGCCGGCTGCTCGGACATCTCCTTGGCCGCCTCGGCGAGCTTCTTCGACGCCTGGAGCTCGGCGTCGGCGTTGATGACCCGGGCCCGCCGCTCCCGGTCGGCCTCGGCCTGCCGGGCCATGGAGCGCTTCATGGTCTCGGGCAGGGAGACGTCCTTGATCTCGACGCGGTCGATGGTGACGCCCCACTCCACGGCCGGGCTGTCGATCATCAACTCCAGCCCCTGGTTGAGCTTTTCGCGGTCGGCCAGCAGATCGTCCAGCTCGCTCTTGCCGATGATGGACCGCAGCGAGGTCTGCGCCATCTGCGAGACGGCGAACCGGTAGTCCTCGACGCGTACGACCGCCTCGGCGGGCGCGGTCACCTTGAAGTAGACGACGGCGTCGACCCGTACCGTGACGTTGTCCCGGGTGATGCCCTCCTGTGCCGGCACCGGCATCGTCACGATCTGCATGTTGACCTTCCGGAGCTTGTCGATGCCCGGAACGATCATCGTGAACCCCGGCCCGCGCACTTCCGGCCGGAGCTTGCCGAGGCGGAACACCACGCCCCGTTCGTACTGTTTGACGACCCGCGCCGCGGCCATCGCGTACACCGCTCCGGCGGACGCGAGGGTCACTCCCGCCGCCACCAGCTCCTCGACCATCACGGCCCCCAGGGTCCGTCGTGGGCGTCCACAGGGAGTACTGCCTGTAGTCCGAAGGTAACTCCGCCGCACGACCAAGGGGGAGCCCCCGTACGCGAGTCACGTACGGGGGCCCGTCAGGCCGGAGGCCTAGTAGACGTGGACGCCGTAGGCGCTCAGCGCCTCGGTGACCGGCTGGAAGAACGTCGTGCCGCCGGAGGAGCAGTTGCCGCTGCCGCCGGAGGTCAGACCGTAGGCGACGGTGCCGCCGTACAGCGGGCCGCCGGAGTCGCCGGGCTCGGCGCAGACCGTGGTCTGGATCATGCCGTAGACGATGTCGCCGCCGCCGTAGTTGACGGTCGCGTTGAGGGCGGTGACCCGGCCGCTGTGCGTGCCGGTGGTGGAGCCGCGGCGGTACACCGTGGTGCCGACGGAAGGCGTGGCGGCACTGGCGATGTCCTGGCTGCCCACGGCGCCCGACTTGGTGACCGACGAGTTCGTGTAGCGCACGATGCCGTAGTCGTTGGTCGGGAAGCTGGAGCCGGCGGTGCTGCCGAGCGTGGTCGAGTGGGACGAGTTCGACCACCAGGTGCCCGCGCCGTCGGTGCAGTGACCGGCGGTCAGGAAGTAGTAGTTCCCGCTGTTGTCCTGGACGTTGAAGCCCAGCGAGCAGCGCCAGCTACTCGCATAGATGGCGTCGCCGCCGGAGATCAGCTTCTGGAACTTGCCCGGTGTCGTCTTGATCGTCAGCGCGTCGGCGTTGGCGCCGGCCTGCCGCTTGATCTTGGCGATCTCCGCCTTGGAGACCGTGCTGTCGACGGTGACGACGACACGGTTGGTCTTGCTGTCGACCGCCCAGGCGGTGCCCGGGATGTCGGCCTTGAGCACCGAGTTGCTGGCGCTCTTGAGCTGGGTGGTGCTGAAGGTGGACACGTCCGATGCGCTCGCGTTGGGGATCGCGATCGCGGCGGCGGCCACGAGTCCGGTGGAAACGGCGATCAGCCGGGTCCGTCTCGTGATACCGCTGCGGGGGGTGGTGCGCTTGATCCTCACTTGTCGTTCCTCCACATGGGAAGTCGGGGGCCCGCGTGGGGTCGGGGCCCGTGAGGCGCAGCCAGGGGCCCCGAATGTCCGGATTCCGAACACGCCGTGCCCCTGACAAGCGCTGGGGGGAGTATTCGGCCGAACGACCGGTAGACGCAAGGGCGCCTTTCGGCCGTCAACCTTTGAACCACCCATGTGTCGGCCAAGACTTGGCCATCCCTCAGAGCAGGTTCCGCTCCCCCGCCTCGACGGCGACCTCCAGGGTGTTCCCGGGCGGCGGGAACGGGCAGATGAAGTGGTCGGCGAAGGCGCAGGGCGGCAGCAGCGCCCGGTTGAGGTCGACCGTCGTCCGCCCTTCGGCGTCGGGCGCGGCGGGCCGCAGGAACCGGAAACGGAAGCTGCTCGTCCCGCTCGTCGTATCGCCGAAAACAGCCCACAGCGAGCCGTCCGCCTCGACCGTCACCTGGAGCGTGAACTCCCGCCCGTCGAGGGCGAACGCCAGCTCCCCGCCGAGCCCGAGGCCACGCTCCCGGCCGTCCGCGTTCGGTACGCGTACGGTGCGGTCCTCGTCGTACGGCGTGAAGCGCCCCGGCACTGACCAGCGCGGATCGTAGGGAGTGGCCTCGATGCCGCGGAAGGCGCGCCGCGCCTCGGAGGCGGGGTCGAAGTCCCGTACGCCCCACACCCCTTCACGGACCAGCACCACCAACTGCCGCTCACCGAGCGCGAGATGGCCCGTGTCCGCCGCGAGCCGTGTCTCACCGCTCACCGGCCGCCCGTCCAGGGTCAGCCCGTCGGCCTCGTCGGCCGTCAGCAGGACCGCGTCGCCGTCGGTCCGCCAGAGCCCGGGGATGTCCGGAAGTCGGCCGTCCGGACAGTCCTCCAGCCAGTAGGTGCCGGCGAGCGAGAGGGGCCCATAGGGCGCGGAGGCCGACTCGACACGGTCCTCGTGCCACTGCTTCCACGCGTCGAACGCGTCCGTGGTCATCCTGATCAGCCTTTCCATGCCGGTTCTGCGAGCCCGAGATGGGAACGCAGGGTGCTGCCCTCGTACTCCGTGCGGAACACGCCGCGCTCCTGGAGCAGCGGCACCACCCGGTCCACGAACTCGTCGAGCCCGCCGGGGGTGAGATGCGGTACGAGAATGAAGCCGTCGGCGGCATCGGCCTGCACGAACGCGTCGAGCTCGGCGGCGATCGCCTGCGGGGTGCCGACGAAGGACTGCCGGCCGCCCGCCTCGATGACGGTCTGCCGGATGGACAACCCCTTCTCCTGCGCCAACGCCCGCCACTTCTCCGCGATCGCGACCGTGTCGCCGCGCCGGGTCCGCCCCTGGGTGATGCCGGAGTCCGGCACGGGGTCGAAGTCGGGGAGCGGTCCGTCGGGGTCGTACGAGGACAGGTCGGCGCCCCAGATCTGCTCCAGGGTGAGCAACGCCGTCTGCGGGGAGGTCTGTCGGCGCCGGATCTCGGCGGCCTTCTCCCGGGCGTCGGCGGCGGTGTCGCCGAGGACGACGGAGACGCCGGGCAGGATCTTCAGGTCGCCGTGCGCGCGGCCGTACTTGGCGAGCCGCCTCTTCACATCGGCGTAGAAGGCCTTCCCCGCCTCCAGTGAGCTCTGCCGCGTGAAGATCACGTCGGCGGTGGCGGCCGCGAACTCCCGGCCCTCGTCGGAGTCCCCGGCCTGGATGACGACCGGATGCCCCTGCGGGGAGCGCGGCACGGTGAACTCGCCCGCGATGTCGAAGTGCCGCCCCCGGTGGGCGAACGGGCGGGACAGGCCGTCCGGGGTCCAGGAGTCCCACAACTCCCGTGCCGTGGCGACGAATTCGGCGGCCCTGGTGTACCGGTCGGCCCGGTCGAGGAAGCCGCCGCGCCGGAAGTTCTCGCCGGTGAAGGCGTCGGAGGAGGTCACCACGTTCCAGGCGGCCCGGCCCCCGCTGAGGTGGTCGAGGGTGGCCAGCCTGCGGGCCAGTTCGTACGGCTCGTTGAAGGTCGCGTTGACCGTCGCCGCGAGTCCCAGCCGCTCGGTGACGGCGGCGAGCGCGTTCAGCACGGTGAGGGACTCCGGGCGGCCGACGACGTCCAAGTCGTGGATGCGGCCCTTGTGTTCACGCAGCCGCAGCCCTTCCGCGAGGAAGAAGAAGTCGAACAGCCCGCGCTCGGCGGTGCGGGCGAGGTGCTCGAAGGAGGAGAACTCGATCTGCGACCTCGACCGCGGATCGGCCCAAACGGTGGTGTTGTTGACTCCCGGGAAGTGGGCGGCGAGATGGATCTGCTTCGTCATGAGGCCTCCCCCGCGTACTGGTTGGCGGGCCGCGCGAGACCCAGGTGGTCCCGGAGCGTGCTGCCCGGATAGAAGGTGCGGAACAGGCCCCGGTGCTGGAGCAGCGGAACCGTGCCGTTGACGAGTCGCTCCAGGTCGCGGCGCGGCGCGGCGGGCGTGAGATGGAAGCCGTCGACGGCGCCGGACCCGTGCCAGGAGGCGATCAGCTCGGCGAGGTCGACGGGGCCGCCCCGGTACAGCGGGCCCTGCGCGGTCTGCCGGGGCCCTCCTCCGCCATGGCCGGGCTCGGCGGCGTGCTCGCCGTCGCCGAGGTCGGCGAGGAGGCTGGCGAGGACCCGCAGCCCGTCCGGGTTCCTGCCGAACCTGGCGGCTTCCTTGCGGAGTTGGTCCCGTACGGCACCGGCCTGCGCGGCGTTCGCCACCCGCACCAGCGCCACGTCGGCGTACCGGGCGGCAGTACGCCGGGCGAGCCCCTCGGTCGCGTCGACGACCCGGACGGGGTGTCCCTGCGGCGGCCGGGGCACGATCGAGGGACCCTTGACGGAGAAGCCCGAGCCCTCGAAGTCGACGTGGTGCAGCTTGTCCCGGTCGATGAAGCGGCCGGTCGGCACGTCCCGGATCTCGGCGTCGTCCTCCCAGCTGTCCCACAACCGCGCGGCCACGTCGGCCACTTCCCCGGCCTCCCGCCACAACTCCTCGGCGGGGGCGGCGTGCCGGCGGCCGAAGAGCCGGGCCTCGCCCTCGGTGGTGGAGACATCGAGCCGCCAGCCCGCCCGGCCCCGGCTGACCCAGTCGAGGGTGGCGACGGCGGCCTGCACATGGAAGGGCTCGGTGTGCGTGGTGGTGACGGTCGGGACGAGGCCGACGCGGTTGGTGGCGGGCGCCACCCGCGACAGCACGGACAGCGCGTCGAGCCCGGGCCGGGCGAAGGTGTCGTCCAGCGTCACGAAGTCGAGGACGCCGTGCTCGGCGAGGCGGGCGAGGTCGACGTAGGAGGCGGCGTCGTACACGGACGGCTGGTCGACGGCGGCGGAGAGATGCAGCATCAGAGCACCTTCGAGAGAAAGGCCCGCGTGCGGTCGTGTCGCGGGTTGTCCAGTACGTCGCCCGGCGGGCCCTGCTCGACGATCCGTCCGTCGTCCATGAAGACCACCGTGTCGGCGACCTCGCGGGCGAACCCGATCTCGTGCGTGACGACGATCATCGTCGTGCCCTGATGCGCCAAGTCCTTGATGACGTCGAGGACTTCACCGACCAGCTCGGGGTCGAGCGCGGACGTCGGCTCGTCGAACAGCAGCAGCTTCGGCTCCAGCGCGAGCGCCCGCGCGATGGCGACGCGCTGCTGCTGCCCGCCGGAGAGCTGCCGGGGGTAGGCGTCGGCCTTCTCCGCGAGCCCCACCCGGTCGAGCAGCCGGCGCGCGGTGTCGACGGCCTCCTTGCGGGGGCGCTTCAGCGCGGAGACCGGCGCCTCGATGATGTTGTCCAGCACGGTGAGGTGCGGGAACAGGTTGAAGTTCTGGAAGACGAAGCCGATCCGCGTGCGCTGCCGGAGCACCTCGCGCTCGGGCAGCTCGTACAGCCGGTCGCCCGCACGCCGGTAGCCGATCAGCGCGCCGTCCACGCTGATGGCGCCGCCGTCCACCTTCTCCAGATGGTTGATGGTGCGCAGCAGCGTCGACTTGCCGGACCCGGACGGTCCGAGGATCACGGTGACCTCGCCGGTGCGCACGGCGAGGTCGATGCCCTTGAGCACTTCCAGGGAGCCGAAGCTCTTGTGGACGGACCTGATGTCGACCATGACGGTCATGGGTGGGGTTCCTCGCGAACGTAGGGGTGGGGGGTCTGGGGCGGACCGCCCGTACAGCGGGCCCGGGTGCTCATGCCGCCGCCCGTCCGGTCAGTGCGCCCAGGAACAGCAGCGCCGCCCGCGCGGTCGCGTCGTTCTGCCGGAAGGCGGGCCCGCCGGTGCGGGGCCGGGTGAAGGCGCCGGGGGTACGGCCGTCGGTGTAGGGGCCGAGCGCGAACCGCCGGGGGTGCGGCCGGCCGTTCCGGTCGAGGATCCGCCCGTCGGCGGGGTCGACCCGGAGCAGCCCGTCGGGCGTCTCGGCGGCCCCGTCGGCGTGCAGTTCCCGCAGCAGCGTGTCCCGGGCCCGTCCGACGGTGGGTTCGGGCAGCCGCGCCTCGACCAGCGCCCGCGCCTCGACGAAGGCTCCCGGCACGGTCGCGCTCGTCGCCCGGAACACCCCGCCCTCGGCGGTGACGCTCATGTCGGCGCCGACGAACTTCAGGACACCGGCCCGCGACAGCGCCAGCAGCTGCCGCAGCCGGGGTCCGGGCGGCCCGGAGGCCAGATAGCTGAAGAACCCGTGCCACCAGGGCGGGACGCCCCCGAGCCGGATCAACTGCCCGTAGACGGAGAGCAGTCCGAGGAAGACCGCCAGGTCCGGGCTGTACGAGGGATCGTGACGCCTGCTCAGATCCCGCTCCACATACCCCCGAAGCCCTTCCTGGAACTCCTCGTACGACCCGTAGCGCACCCCCTCCAGCGGCCGGTCGAGCGCCGTCAGGTCCAGCCGGTCGGCGGGGTCGGGCACGGCGGACGCCACCAGCGCCCCGAGCTCCGCCTCGCCCTCGGCCGCCGCGTACTTCTCCTCGAAGTCGGCCCAGGCGCCGGAGGTCCGCTCGGGGTGGACGTCGAACAGCCGGTGGTAGTGGGCGAACCCCAACTCCTTCTCCACCAGCGGCCACACGTCCCGCCGGAAGTCGAACCCGCCGGGGCGCGCGAGCAGTTGATCCACCTCGGCGGGCCCGAAGAACCGGGGCAGCGGCGGGCGTTCGCCGGTCCACTCGTACCCGATCTTCGAGTGGTACGGCACTCCGCGCCGCGAGCCGACGTACAGCACCGGCTCCCGCCCCGAGGGCACATAGGTGTCCCCCTCGTACCGCCCGCCGCGCCCCTCGGTGAGGAGCACCATCAGGTCGACGAAGGCCAGCCCGAAGCCGCGTACGAGGACCGGCTCGCCGGGCGCGAGCGCGGACAGGTCGCTGTCGGCGGTGAAGTCGGGCGGGAGATGGACGAGCCCATGCCTCTCGGCGTAGGCCGCCAAGTCACCCTGTTCGGCGTCGAGTTCGGCATCGAGATGGCCGAGGGAGAGCACCACCAGGTCGGCGAGCAGCGGGCGCGGGCGGCCCTCCAGCCACACCTGCTGACGTCCCTCGCGCGGACCGCTGATCCGCAGGGCGCGGCGTGGGTGATGGTGGACCCGGATGCTGTCCGGCAGGTCCGCCACCGCCCGCTCGTGCACCCACCGCAGATAGGCGCCCTGGAGCTGCCGGTCGGCGAAGACGGAGCCGTCGATGCCGGCCCACTCGTGCAGGGTGGGTCCGGGGCGCACGGGTCCCTCCATGGTCACCGTCTCGTCGGTGAACATGGTGACGTCCTCGGCGTGCGAGTTCATCCACAGCAGCGGCGACTGCGCCTCCCGCCAGATGCGCCCGGCACCCGGCGGATAGGGGTCCACCAGATGGATGTCGAAGCCTTCACGGGACAGGCCCGAACCGGCGTACAGCTCAGGCGCGTTGGCGGCGATCCGCTCGATCAGACCGGTCCCCCGCGGCCCGGCCCCGACGATCACCAGCGTCCCCCGGCTCATCGCGCCGCCTCCGAGCCGCGCGCGTAGTACCGCTCCACGTAGTACTGGCCGACGCTGAGCACCGAGGTCACGACCGTGTACCAGACGGTGGCCACCATCAGCAGCGGGATGACCTCGTAGGTGCGGTGGTAGACGAGCTGCACCGAGTAGAGCAGGTCCTGTACGGCGATGACGCTGACGATGGAGGTGCCCTTGAGGGTGCCGATCAGCATGTTCCCGGCGGGCGGCACGATGGAGCGCATCGCCTGCGGGAGCACGATCCGCCACCAGCGCCGCCACCTGCTCAGCCCGAGCGCCTGCGCGGCCTCGACCTGTCCCCGGTCGACGGAGAGGATGCCGCCACGCACCACCTCAGCGGCGTACGCGGCCTCGTGCAGGGTGAGCCCGATGACGGCGACGGTGACCGGTCCGAGCAGATCGACGGTCTTCACGCCGAGGATCTGCGGGTACAGCGCCCCGATGTTGAACCAGAGGAGCAGCTGCACCAGGATCGGGATCGACCGGAACAGCCAGACGTACCCCCAACTGACCGCTCTCAGCACGGGGTTGGCGGACAGCCGGGCGGCGGCGAGCAGGGTGCCGAGGGCGAAGCCGAGCACCATCACGACGGCGGTCAGCCAGAGGGTGAGCCACAGTCCGCGGAGCACGGACCGCGAGGTGAAGTAGTCGGCGACGACGTCCCACTGGAACGCGTCGTTGCGCAGGACCGAGTTGGCGGCGAGGCCGAGCAGCACCAGTACGGCGACGGCGGCGATCCACTGGCCGAGGCGGCGTTGCGGGACGATCCGCAGGGAATCCGCGCCCTCGGGTATGTCCGGGGCGGCGGGGGCTTTGGCGAGGGTGTCGGAGGACATGCGAAAGCTCCGTGTGGACGGGCGCCTTCACATACGGCCGAGCCCCTCAGCAGGGCCGCCTTTCGAGACTACGGGGCGGTTTCCCCTCACTGTCAAGGCTGTCCACACTGTGAGCCGTACGTCTCAAGTCAGTTGACGGACAACCGGATGCCTGTTCCACTTGGCCCATGCATCCACAGCAGTGGCTGGTCAAGCGCTCCCACATCGACCTCGGTCGCGTGTGGTCCTCTTCCTGTTGAGCTGACCCCCTGCGCGCCCCGACGTCCGGGGCGCCTTTTGCGCATTCACCTGCTCCACCCTCTTCTCTTCTCCTTCCTCGCCTTCACACGCGCCCTCCCCTCACTCAGCGCTTCCTCGCTCACAGGAGACAGTCCCGCCATGCGTACGCCTTCGCGCGCCCGAAACAGACTTATCACCCCTTTTATCGCGATCTCCGCGGCGACGCTGCTCCTCACCGCCTGCGGCTCCGGCACCGACGACGACGCCGTGAACGCCGCGGCGAAGTCGGACGAGATCCCCACGACGGACGTCGTCTCCGCCATCAAGAAGGACGACGCGGCGGCGAAGCTGCTGCCGTCCGGCACCACGAGCCTGACCCTCGCGGTCAGCGTCTCCGGCCAGCCGCCGGGCACGTCGATCCTGGACGACGGCAAGACCCTCGCCGGCCAGGACATCGACTTCGCGAACGCCGTCGCCAAGGTGCTCGGCATCAAACTCGACACCCAGCAGGCCAGCTTCGAGGCGATCCTCCCGGCCCTCGACAGCGGCAAGTACGACCTCGGCGTCGGCAACTTCGGCGTCACCGACGAGCGCCGCAAGACGATCGACTTCGTCACCTACATCAACGACGGCCAGGGCTTCGCCACCCGCAAGGACAGCGAGCTCACCAAGGTCACCGACCTCAAGCAGCTGTGCGGCCTCAACATCGCCACCAGCGCGGGCACCACCTTCGAGGCCACGCTGGAGGAGAACAAGCACCTGTGCACGGACGCGGGCGACAAGGCGTACAAGGTGCAGACCTACAACGAGCAGGGCGCCATCTGGTCCTCGCTCCAGCAGGGCCGAAGCGATGTGGTGATGTCCACCATCAACGGCCTGCGCTACGCCGTGGCCCACCAGAGCGGCGTCAAGTTCCTCAACGAGTACCACCGCCTGGACGTCGGCTTCGCCTTCAAGAAGGACACGAAGCTGACACCGGCGTTCCAGGCGGCGGTCAACAAGCTGATCGCGGACGGGACGTACGCCGAGATCCTGAAGAAGTGGGGTACCTCGGGCTCGGCGATCACCAAGTCGGAGATCTCACCGCCGGAGCTCAAGGACTGAGGACTCAAGGACGGTTCAGCAGCCGCAGTCACACCCGCAGTCGCAACCGTCGCAGCAGTTCCCGCAGCAATCGCAGCAGCTGCAGCAATCACCGCAGTCACCGCACCCGTCGCACTGATTGCACAGCCCTTCGCGGCGCTGCCGGCTCCAGGGGTCCTCGAACTCCCCGCAGCACATCTGGCACGTGCAGGCGAGCCCCATCCACACCGCACACCCCGCGAGCAGCCCACGCCGGTCCCGGCGGGGCGGCTCCGGGGGCGGGAACCCAGGACCGCCGGGACCGGGCGGCGCGTAGGGCGACGACATGACCGCCGTACCGCCCCCGTGCCCGCACGACGACGAACCGAACGCCCGATCGACAGAGCCCCGCAGCTCATGCACGAGCAGCACATGCGCCAACTTGGCGTCCGCGAACTCGACCTCCCGCAGCGCCAGCCGAATCCCGTGCACGGCGTCGTCGGCGAGCCGCCGCGCCTCCGTCAGCGAGGTCCCCGTGGCCGTCAGTGGGTTCCAGGCGCCCGACGCGGCGTCAGTTTCCCTGTCCTCCACGGCGTCCAGCAGATGCGCGAGCCGCCCGAAGAGCCGTCCCGCCTCGGCGAGCGGTGCGGCGTTGCCGGGCCGTCCGGCCAGAACGGCCGTGTGCGCGAAGGCGGCGGCGGTCGCGGTCTCGGTCGGTTCGGTGACGGTCAGGATCGGCGTCCCGGGTCCGGCGAGCGTCTCGATGCCGAGCTGCCGGTCGACGGCGTCGACGAGCACGGCGGTGTCGAACCCTACCGCCGACCCGCTACGGGCCCCCGCCGCACCCCAGCTCGACGCCACCCGGCGCGCCGCGAGCGCGACCGGCTTGCGGGCCAGCAGCCCGTCCCCGTCGGCGACATGGTCCCGGACCTTGGCCGAGGCGAGCACCAGCGAGACGGCGGCGGAGAGCCGCGCCCCCTCACCGTTGGCGACGGACGCGGTACGCATTCCACGCAGGGGACAGGGCCCCGCCGTACGCCTCCCCCCACCGCCCGGAACGGCCTGAGCCTCCGTCAGAACCGATATGAGAAGCCCGTCATAGTTGGTGACGATCCGCGCGAACTGCCCGTGGTCCTTGCGCAGCGCGAGACACAGCCCGCACAAATGCGCCATCCACTGGGTCTTGAGATGCTCACCGAGCCGATGACGGCAGGGTCTGACGATTCCGAACATGGCGATCCCCCGTGGTGCGTACGACGTTCAGCGGCGGCATCGTATCGATCGCGCCGACCGCGTCGTTCACCCGTACGCCCCGTCCCTCACCCATACGCCGCGAAGAATCATATTTCACTCACAGTCAGCAGCCGTATGGGAAACGACCCTTGGGGCACCCGGGCTCTGTACGGATTCGCTGTGCACCAGTACCGTCACAAACCCCCCGCGCGGCGTCTATCCACTTGGCGCGACGTCCGCATCATGGATGACCATAGGGATGCGGAAAGCAAAACAGACCGCTGTGAGAGGAGGCGTCCATGGGATCGGTGCGCAAGGCGAGTGCCTGGCTGGGCCTCGTTGACGACAACGATGACGAGCGTTACTACGACGACGACGGATACTCCGAGGGGACCGAGGCCGGGGATGCCTGGGTCACCGACCCCCGGGTCAAGGTGGCCTCGGACGTGGCCGAGGAGAAGGGCCGTCGGATCGGGACGGTCACCCCGGACAGCTTCCGGGACGCGCGCGCCATCGGCGAGCTCTTCCGGGACGGGGTTCCCGTCATCATGAACCTGACGGCGATGGAGCCGGCCGACGCCAAGCGGGTCGTCGACTTCGCGGCCGGCCTGATCTTCGGACTGCGCGGTTCGATCGAGCGTGTCTCGACCCGCGTGTTCCTGCTGACCCCCGCCAACACGGAGATCGTGAACGGCGACCCGGCCGCGCACCGCACGGACGGTTTCTTCAACCAGAGCTGAGGCAGGGCCGCTCACCGGCCCTGCCCCGCGCAGGGTTCACCGGAAGGCATCCAGCCCGGTGAGCGCCTTGCCCAGTACCAGTTGGTGCATCTCGACGGTCCCCTCGTACGTCAGCACCGACTCCAGATTCGTCGCGTGCCGCATGACGGGGTATTCGAGGGAGATCCCGTTGGCACCGAGGATGGTCCGCGAGGTCCGGCAGATCTCGATGGCCTCACGCACGTTGTTGAGCTTGCCGAAGCTGACCTGCTCGGGACGCAGGCGGCCGGCGTCCATGCGCCGCCCCAGATGATGGGCGAGCAGAATCCCCTTGTGCAGTTCGACCGCCATGTCGGCGAGCTTGGCCTGGGTCAGCTGGAACCCGCCGATGGGCCGCCCGAACTGCTCCCGCGTCTTCGCGTACTCGACGGCGGCCTCCAGACAACTCCGCGCGGCCCCCATCGAGCCCCACACGATCCCGTACCGGGCGTGCGACAGACAGCTCAGCGGCCCCTTGAGCCCGACGACCTCCGGCAGCACGGCGTCCGAGGGCAGCCGTACGTCGTCGAGAACAAGCTCACTGGTGACGGACGCCCGCAGCGACCACTTGTGCTTGATCTCGGGCGCGGAGAACCCGGCCGAGTCGGTCGGCACGACGAACCCGCGCACCCCTTCCTCGGTCTGCGCCCACACCACGGCGACGCCCGCAACCGAGCCGTTGGTGATCCACATCTTCCGCCCGTTGAGCACCCAGTCGGTGCCGTCGCGCTTCGCGTACGTCCGCATGGACGCGGGGTCGGACCCGTGGTCGGGCTCGGTCAGCCCGAAGCAGCCGATGACCTCACCGGCGGCCATGCGCGGCAGCCAGGCCTGCTTCTGCTCCTCGCTCCCGAACCGATGAATGGCGTACATGGCGAGGGAGCCCTGCACGGAGACGAGGGAGCGAATCCCGGAGTCGGCGGCCTCGAGTTCCAGACAGGCGAGCCCGTACTGCACCGCGCTGGCCCCGGCACACCCGTACCCCTCCAGCGACATCCCGAGCGCCCCGATCCCGCCGAGTTCCCGGGCAAGCTCCTGAATCCCGGGCAGTTCCCCGCTCTCGTACCACTCGGCGACATACGGCAACACCCGATCCGCAGCCCAGGCCCGCACGGTGTCCCGGACGGCGAGATCCTCAGGCTCCAGCAGATCGTCGATACCGAGCGGATCGGCGGGGTCGAACGGAGGCAACTTCGAGGACGCGGACATGAGAACACCCTCCGACACAGAAAACTAGCACCGCTAATCAGAACTGGGCCCAGACGTTACGGGGCGGTGTGACGCCCGTCCAGTAGAAGCACCCGCAGCCGCCAACGGCGAACCACCCCCACAGGAAACGCCCACCCTCCAGCCGACAGTCACGGGCGGTGCGCGGGTGGGAGAGCTACGCGGAGACGCGGGACTCCATGACGTCCCGAGGCGCAGGCACCTCGACCGCCACCGCCTCGCACTGCATGATCCGCGGCAACCGCAACGCCATCACCGCCCCCAGCAGCAACAACCCCGCACTCACCAGCAACGTCACATGCAGCCCGTGCACAAAACAGTCCCGAGCCGTTTGACGCAGGGTCTCACCGGCGGACCCACCCAACCGCCCGGCAACCTCGTACGCCTCGCCCAGCGAATGCCCCGCCGCAGCCGAAGCCGACGCCGGCACCCCCTGCACGGACGACAGTCCAGGCGTATACGCAGCGTTCATCACACTGCCGAGCAGCGCGATACCAATACCCGCGCCCAGCTGGTACGACGTCTCCCCGATCGCCGCCGCCCCACCCGCCTGCTCCGGCGGAGCCTCACTCAGCATCGACTCGTACGCCCCGAACAGCGTCGTCTCCAGGCCGAAGCCCAGCAGCACGAACCCGAACAACAGCAGCGGCGCGTTGTCCTCGCCGCCCATCGCGAGCAGCGTCAGCACCGAGACGGCCGTCAGACAGAACCCGAAGCACACCATCCGCCGCGGCCCGAACCGCCGCAGCATCCGCGCCCCGGCAAGCCCCGACGCCATCGCCGCAACGGTCAACGGCAGCAGCCGCAGCCCCGTCTCCAGCGGCGAAAGCCCCAGCACCAGCTGGAGATACTGCGCCGCGATCAGCTCAAGGCCCACCAGCGCCAGCATCGCCAGCACGATGCAGCACACAGAGGTGGAGAACGCGGGCCGCGCGAACATCCGCAGGTCCACCAGCGGATGCGTACGGCGCCTTTGTCGTCGTACGAAAAGAACCAGCAGCACGACGCCCACCACCAGCGGCACCGCGGTGATCCCGTCGATCTCGCCGCCGCCGAGCCGCTTCACGCCCAGCACGACCCCGAACAGTCCGGCCGCGGCCATCAGCGCACCGACCACGTCCCAGGGCCCCTGCCCGCTGCCCTTCGACTCGGGCAGCAGCAGCCGCCCGACGGGCAGGCTGACCAGCATGAGCGGGATGTTGACCAGGAAGACCGAGCCCCACCAGAAGTGCTCCAGCAGGAAGCCCCCGAGCAGCGGGCCGACCGCCGCGCCGACCGCGGCCACCGCGCTCCAGATGCCGATCGCCAGCGCCCGCTCGCGCCGGTCGGGGAAGACCTGGCGGAGGATCGACAGCGTCGCGGGCATGATCATCGCGCCGCCGACGCCGAGCAGCGCCCGCGCGAAGATCAGCACCTGCGCGTTGTCGGCAAGGGCGGCCAGACCGGAGGCGACGCCGAAGAGGGCGTACCCGAGCAGGAGGACGCGTCTGCGGCCGACCTTGTCGCCGAGCGTGCCGAAGAGGATCAGCAGCGAGGCGCAGACGAGGGGGTAGACGTCGACGATCCAGAGCAGCTCTATCGCGCCGGGCTTGAGGTCCTCGGTGACGGCGGGGACCGCCACATGGAGCACGGTCGCGTCGACCGCGACCAGGAGCAGGCTCACGCAGAGGACGACGAGGACGACCCAGCGGTTGGCACCGGCCCCGGCCGCCCGACGGCGCAGCGCTGCGGCGGCCGTGGTCGTCCCGGACATGTACGTACCTCCCAGATGTTCCCTCGCGTTCGGCGGGCACACGGGGTGGGGACTCCCCGTGATCTCGGCCGGAGGAGCGGTGATCTCCGGCCCGCGCAACGAAGGCGAGTGACACGTCAGCGTACGCGAGTTCACGTCTCGGCCAAGTGGTGGACCTCTCACACTCCGCGGAGAACACGTGTGGCGTACGCCACTCCCCCTCCCCTGCGAACACGCCCCTGCGGCGCTCGCGGTTCACCGGGCGGTCGATAATCGGGCCCGTGACCGATCTTGAGACGCGCGTGGCGCCACCCGGAAACGCCTTGCGCCGCGCGGCCCCGGCCCTCCTCGGGTACGCGGCCGTCCGCGCCCTGGGCCTGCTCACGCTGGCCCTGTGGAGCGCGGCGCGCGACAAGAGCGCGTACACGCTGCTGACGGCCCGCTGGGACGCCCTCTGGTACACGAGGGTCGCCGAGCTGGGATACGGCTACGAGGTCCGCCTCCCCAACGGCGACGTGCACTCGAACCTCGCCTTCTTCCCGCTCCTCCCGTGGCTGGAGCGGGGCGTCGCGGCAGTGACACCGCTGTCGTACGCCGACGCCGGCTTCGCCGTCAGCCTGCTCGCCTCGCTCGCCGCGGCCTGGGGGATCTTCGCGGTCGCGGACCATGTGTACGGGCGCCGGGCCGGGATCTGTGCCGTGCTGGTCTGGGCGGTGCTGCCGGTCGGGATCGTGCAGTCGATGGCGTACAGCGAGTCGCTGTTCACCTCGCTCGCCGCCTGGTCCCTGTACGCCGTCCTGACCGGCCGCTGGCTGACGGCGGGCACCCTCGCGGCGCTGGCGGGCCTGACCCGGCCGGTGGGCCTGGCGGTGGTCGCGGCGGTGTGGGCGACGGGCATCGCCGCCTTCCTGCGGGACCGGGCCGCCGCCCGCGCTCCCTCGTTCGTGCGGGACCGAAGCGCGGCCTCCGCACAGGGCGCCCACGGCACGGAACACGCCCCCTCCCCCACCGCCGACTCGACAGGAGGGGGCGCACCGGCCTGGCGCCGCGCCCTCGGCATGCTCCTCGCCCCCCTCGGCGCCGCGGGATACGTCCTGTGGGTCGGCCACCACACCGGCAAGGGCCCTCTCGGCTATCTCGACGTCCAGGCGGGCTGGCGCAACGGCTTCGACGGGGGCTACGCCTTCGCCCGCTTCGTCGCCGACAAGTTCACGTCGTTCCCGTCGGCCCTCGCCGGCATCGGTCTGATCGTCGGGGTCGGGCTGGTGGTGTGGCTGTACGTCGTCTGCGTGCGGCAGGGCCAACCGCTGCCGCTCCTGGTGTACGCCGGTGTCGTCACCGCCCTCGCGCTGTGCGCGTCGAGTTACTTCGGCTCGAAACCGCGCCTTCTGCTGCCCGCCTTCCCGCTGCTGCTGCCCCTCGCCCTGGCGCTGGCCCGGCTGCGGACGTCCAGGTCGGCCCTGGTGGTCGCCGGTGTGGCCGTGGCGTCGGCGGTGTACGGGGCGTTCTGGCTGAACGGCTCGGGTCCGCCATGATCGACTCCCGGTGCCCGATGAGCGCCGGGAGAATTCCGCGCCATGATTCGGTGAACGAATTCATAAGCGGCAATAAACCGGAACCCGGAATGATCAAAGGAATTGAAGGGGCGGGCGGGACCCGATAGTGGATTCCTCGGAAATAAACCTCCTCCTGAGAGGAATCCCACATCACATCGTCATCACAAAGCCGTGGATTCGACCGGGAACAGAGCTCACTCGCTGTAACGTCGATTGGGTGCGTACCGAACGAAACCTCACCCGTCTGGACCGGGTGTTCGCCAGACTGGACCGTGAGCCGGAACGACCGGCTCATCTCGACGTGCCGCGGATGTCCCGGCACCGGGTCGCGCTGCTCGCCGGAACCCTGCTGTTCTACCTGGCGATCGTGTGGCTCGTGGTGGACACGTCGTGGCTGGTCCGGCTGGACTGGCAGGTCATGTTCTTCCGGCCGTACCAGCAGTGGTCGGAGATCCACTGGTTCGTGGACTACTACGTGGTGCTCGGCCAGCGCGGCCCGACCGCGGTGATGGTCGCGGCCTGGCTGGGCTGGCGCTCCTGGCGGCAGCACACCCTGCGCCCGCTGCTCACCCTCGGTGCCTCGCTGCTCCTGCTGAACATCACGGTGGGCGCCGCCAAGCTCGGCATGGGCCGCCTCGGACCGCACTACGCGACCACCATCGGCTCGAACGAGATGGGTCTGGGCGGCGATATATTTCCCAGCGGCCACACCGCGAACGCCGTGGTGACCTGGGGAATCCTGGCCTATCTGGCCTCCACTCCGAGAGCCCGCAGATGGCTGTCCGCCGTCTCCGCGGTGACCTCGCTCGGCGTCGGCCTCGCCACCGTCTACCTCGGTACGCACTGGCTGAGCGACGTCATGCTCGGCTGGACCGCGGGTCTGCTGGTCCTGCTGGCCCTGCCCTGGTGCGAGCCCCTCATCACCCGCACCGAGACCGCCCTCTTCGACCTGCGCGACCGCTGGCGGGCCCGCCGCGCAGTCCCCACGGCCGTCAAGCCGGTCGAGGTCCCGGTCCCGCTCAAGCCGCGCACCGCGCCGCAGAGCGAGCCCGCGGCCCGCTCCACCCGGGCGCCCGCCTATCTGGCGCCGGGCCCGCACACGGCCCGCTCGGAGCGCACCCCGGTCACCCCGGTCGGCCCGCGCCGGCCGCCCCATCCCGACCGCGTCGCACGCGGCACAGCCTCGGCGGCCCGCCCCCTGACAGGCGGATAGGCCACCGGCGGACAGCGGGGACGGTACGCACACACCCACCCCGCAGCGACGGCCCCCACTCCTCACCGAGTGGGGGCCGTCGTCGTATGACCGCCGGGATGTCTCAGCCCTTCCAGGAGCGCGCCACGCGCCCGTCCTTCACCTCGAAGTTCAGGCGACCGCTCCGGTACTCCATCGTGATGATCGCTCCGGGCGGCAGCGAGCGGACCGTCGACCAGCCCTTCTCGCGCGCGAGCCGCTCGGCGCGGTCCTGCTCCAGACCCACATAGGCGTCCGGGTTGTCGTGGGGTTCGGCGGGCGGTTTCGGTATCGGTGCCATACGGCCACGCTAGGCCCTCCGCGCGCGCCCGGGCCAGGGATCAGAGCACTGTCGGTCACCGGTCCTTCTCCGGTCACGCTTCTGTCACAAGATCCCGACAGCCGTTTCCCCACCTGCGCGTCACACGTACGAGCGGTTCCCTAGGCCTTCCGCGCGTAATCGAACGTAATTCCCGCGTGTCGCGGACGCTCCTCGAATAACCGGCCGGAAAGTGCCAGGAGATGTGTCGCCGGAGCCTTTTCCTTGCGATTCCGGGCGCGGCCGGTGGGTCTGACACCGCATAGGAAAAACACGGGTCCACCACACAACCCCCGTACGCCCTCTGTCGCTGTGCGCGGCGACGCGAGCATCATGACGTGACCCGAGGCGCGACAAGCGAAGGGGCGATCCAGCGATGGGTACCGAGACCGTGCAGACGACGGTGCGACCCGTGCGGAGCAGGAACCACGGCCGGGTCGTCGTCGACTGGCTGACCACCACCGACCACAAGAAGATCGGTCATCTCTACCTGATCACGTCGTTCGTGTTCTTCCTGGCCGGCGGCGTCATGGCGCTGCTGATGCGCGCCGAGCTGGCCCGGCCGGGGTTGCAGCTCCTCGACAACGAGCAGTTCAACCAGCTGTTCACGATGCACGGCACGATCATGCTGCTGCTGTTCGCGACGCCGAGCTTCGCGGGCTTCGCCAACGAGCTGATGCCCTTGCAGATCGGCGCGCCGGACGTGGCGTTCCCGCGGCTGAACATGCTGTCGTACTGGTTCTTCCTGTTCGGCGGGCTCATCGTGATGGGCTCGCTGCTGGTGCCGTCCGGGCCGGCGGCCTTCGGCTGGTTCGCGTACGCGCCGCTCAACAGCATGGAACGCTCGCCGGGCGTCGGCCCCGACCTGTGGATCATGGGGCTCGCGCTGGCCGGGTTCGGCACGATCCTCGGCGCGGTCAACTTCATCACCACGATCATCGGGATGCGCGCGCCCGGCATGACGATGTTCCGGATGCCGATCTTCACCTGGAACACGCTGTTCACGTCGATCCTGATCCTGATGGCGTTCCCGGTGCTGGCGGCGGCGCTGCTGGTGCTGGAGGCGGATCGCCGCTTCGGCTCGCAGGTGTTCGCGTCGGCCAACGGCGGGGCGCTGCTGTGGCAGCACCTGTTCTGGTTCTTCGGGCATCCCGAGGTCTACATCATCGCGTTGCCGTTCTTCGGGATCATCACCGAGATCCTGCCGGTCTTCAGCCGCAAGCCGCTGTTCGGCTATCTGACGCTGGTCGGCGCCACGATGGCGATCACCGGGCTGTCGATCGTGGTGTGGGCGCACCACATGTTCGTCACGGGCGCTGTGCTGCTGCCGTTCTTCTCGTTCATGACGTTCCTCATCGCCGTGCCGACGGGCGTGAAGTTCTTCAACTGGATCGGCACCATGCTGAAGGGCTCGCTGTCCTTCGAGACGCCGATGCTGTGGGCGTGCGGCTTCCTGGTGACGTTCCTGTTCGGCGGTCTGACCGGGGTGATCCTGGCGTCACCACCGCTGGACTTCCACGTCTCCGACTCGTACTTCGTCGTCGCGCACTTCCACTACGTCGTGTTCGGCACGGTCGTCTTCGCGATCTTCGGCGGCTTCTACTTCTGGTGGCCCAAGTTCACCGGCAAGATGCTCGACGAGCGGCTCGGGAAGATCCAGTTCTGGACGCTGTTCGTCGGCTTCCACACCACGTTCCTGGTGCAGCACTGGCTGGGCGCGGAGGGCATGCCGCGCCGGTACGCCGACTATCTCGCCGCCGACGGGTTCACCGCCCTCAACACGATCTCGACGATCGGCGCGTTCCTGCTCGGCATCTCGACGCTGCCGTTCCTCTACAACGTGTGGAAGACCGCCAAGTACGGCGAGAAGGTCGACACCGACGACCCTTGGGGCTACGGCCGTTCGCTGGAGTGGGCGACGTCCTGCCCGCCCCCGCGGCACAACTTCACGACGCTGCCGCGGATCCGCTCCGAGTCCCCGGCGTTCGATCTGCACCATCCCGAGTACGCGGCGTTCGCTCCGCAGCCCGAGCCAGAGAGCGAGCAAGCCGGCCGTGAGCCGTCCTGATCGCCTCCGTCAGCTCGGCGGGCTCCAGCACCTCGAACTCGAAGCCGGTCATCATCACGTGAATGACCATCACGTCGAGGCTCGCGGCCCCGGTGCGCAGGACGCAGGCGTCCGGTCCGTCCGCCTCCAGCTGTCCCGCGCTCGGTGAGATCCGCTCGGCGGCCTCCTCGATCGGCACCAGCAGGCGGATGACGGCATGGGCCGCGTACGCGCGCGTGGAGACACCTCGGGAGACGTACGCGGCGAGGTCCTCGGCGGGTGGCGTGCGCGCGGCGAAGCGGGGACCGTGCGGTGGCTTGGGCGTGATGCGGTCGACGCGGAAGGTCCGCCAGTCGTCGCGGTCGAGGTCCCAGGCGACCAGGTACCAGCGGCGCTCGGTGCACACCAGGCGGTGCGGCTCGACGGTACGGCGGGTGGGGGTGCCGCCGTGGTCGCTGTACTCGAAGCGCAGCCGCTCGGCGTCCCGGCAGAGGTTGGCGAGCTCGGTCAGCACGGCCGGGTCGACGCCGGACGGCTGGGGGCCCCGCAGCATCGGCACGGTGAAGGCGTTGAGGGCGCCCACCCGGCGGCGCAGCCGGTTCGGCAGGACCTGCTCCAGCTTGGCGAGGGCACGGACGGACGTCTCGCCGATGCCCTCGATGCCCTGCCCGGCGGCCGTGCGCAGGCCGACGGCGACGGCGACGGCCTCGTCGTCGTCCAGCAGCAGCGGCGGCAGCTCGGCGCCCGCGCCCAGCTGGTAGCCGCCGCCGGTGCCGGGGCTGGCGTTGACGGGGTAGCCCAGCTCGCGCAGCCGGTCGACGTCCCGGCGCACGGTGCGCGGGGTGACGCCGAGGCGGTCGGCGAGATCGGCGCCGGACCATTCGCGGTGGGCCTGGAGGAGCGAGAGCAGGCGCAGGAGTCGTGCCGAGGTCTCCAACATGGGGCCGAGTCTGCCAGCGATCGCGGACAGCTGCTGTCCGCGATGCCTTCACTGACCGCAGCGAAGACTGAGGTTGCCGTGCCGTGTCTCGTACGGCACCCGGCCGTCGGCGGCCGTGAGGTCCATGACGCCGGGCATCAGCCGCCGCTCGCCGCCGTCCACGCGCGCGTAGGCGTCCCAGCAGCCCTCCGGGAGGCCGACGCTGCTCGGCAGGGCGGCGCGCAGTCTGCCGTCCGCCGCCGGGGTCAGCGGCAGGAACACCTCCTCGTGCCCGTCGCGTCGGCGCAGCACGAGGTGGGCGGTGCCGCCCCTCCCGTCCACGGTGACGTCGAAGGTCAGCCCGCCCGCGGTGTCGGCAATGCAGTCGGCGCGCAGGGGCGCCGTCGGCCGGGCCAACGTTGTCATGCGGTACGGATCCTTCCTCGGCTGTGCTGTCTGGTGAGACCCACGATTTTGCCTTTTGGTTGCCTTGCTGCCGAGGCTTTTGCGGGCTTACTGCCGTGGCTTTCGGTGGCCTTACTGCCGATAGGCAAGCTGCGGCACGTCGAAGCAGGTGTCGTTCATGTCCCCCTGGGAGACCCACCCCTTCCCGTCCTGCCAGCGGGCGACGGAGAGGCAGGTCCGGCGGGTCTTGGGCGGCTCGGCCAGCCGTTCGAAGCGGACCGGGAGCAGCAGTCCGTCGGCGGTGTAGTCCTCGCTGCGGTTCATGAACCCGTCGACGCACGCGCGCGTGACGCCGCTCCCCGCCTTCGCGCACGCCTTGGCCGCGTCCGTGAACCACATCGCCGCCGCCCAGCCCTCCAGCTGCCACTGGGAGTGCGTCTTCAGCCCCTCGGTGGCGTCCCGGAACTCCCGTACGGCCGCCTGGCCGGTGTCCTCGTAGTTCCGGCTGGAGCCGGTGGCCCACAGGGCGTTGCGGCAGCGCGGGGAGTCCTTGTAGTCGTCGGCGACGGTGGATGTCCAGTTCTGCACGTTGGTGACCTTGGCGGTGACCTGGACGCCGGCGTCGTCCATCGCCTTGCACAGCTGGGCGTTGCCGTGCGTGTCGACGGCGTCGAACACGAGGTCGACGCCCCGGTCCTTCAGGTCGGCCGCGACGGCACGGAAGTTGGGCAGCGCGAAGTCGACCTGCTCGTTGACCACGTCGTACCCCTCGGCCTTCAGCCCCTGGACGACGAGCCGGGCGTAGGCGGCGGAGGCGGCCTGGTTGTACGAGACGACGGCGGCGGTACGGGCCCCCTGCTCGCGTTTGAAGTACCGGTAGACCTCGGTGCCGCCGTACTGCTGTCCGTCCCAGCCGGTGGTGCCGTCGCGGGGCGCGAGGCTGCCGTAGATGCCGTAGAGGTGCGGCCAGGTGTCGTAGGCGTTCCCTATGGGTTGGCCGCCGATGTCGGGCACGCGCGCGTGGGAGACGCGGGAGGCGCCCGCGTAGTCGAGGGACGTGGTGGCGACGAGGGCGACGACCTTGTCCTCGTCGATCAGCCGGTGGACGCAGGTGTTGTTGCCGACGCCGCTGCCGCCGTCGTCGCACTCCCGCACCTCGACGGGGCGCCCGTCGATGCCCCCGCGCGCGTTGAGACGCTCGAAGTAGGCCTTGGCGCCGTCGCGGGGGCCGGTGAAGGTGTCGCCGCCGACCGGGCTGGTGGCGCTGCTGACGATGCCCACGCGGATCGGGGTCGCCTCCTGGGCCGGCGTGCTCCGGTCGCCGCGGTGCTCGAAGTCGCTCTCCGGGAGCCTGCTGCCGCACGCCGCCGTCAGGGCGAGCAGCAGCGCCGCGGCCGCGGCCTCAGCAGCCCGGCAGGGCCGACGCCGTCGCATTCCCGCTCAGCTGGACCAGCGCGCACAGCGTCGTGACGGACACCTTCCAAGTGCCGTCCTGCTCGACCGCCTTCCCGGAGGCGTCCGGCAGGGCGGTGGCGCCGTTCAGGAGCAGCGTGTACGTCACGGTCGCCTCGGTCGGCGAGGTGAACTCCACCTTGGTGACCTGCGCCTCGACCTGTCCGCCGCGGTCGTCGCCGCTGAAGGCCGCGAGGACGGGGCCCATCTTGTCGCCGTTCTCCAGGACGGCCTGCTTGTCCTTGGTGGACGTCTTGGGGTCGAAGAACTTCCGCCAGTTCTCCTTGACCTCCTTCTCGGCCGCCGCCTTGTCAGCCGGCCCGCTCGCGGAGGGACTGGCGGGCGCGCTCGTCGTCGTCTCCGGAGTCGGGCTGGGCGGCGGGCTGTCGCTGCCGCCCCCGCTGTCGTCGCTGCACGCCGTGAGGGACGCGGCGAGGACGAACACCACCGCCACCAGCCCTCGGCTGCCGTTCCCCCACTTGCGGTCGCTCCCGAGAACCATCTGGCTCACCACCGGGTGTCGGTCCGGGCCATGTGCGCCCGGTGCTTTCAGGGTCAGCTTCCAGAAGGCATAGTGCAAAAGATTGGCTGGCATGGACAGGCACGCGACATGTGGGAGCCAGAGATGCGGACAGCGCGACTGCGGACCGTGCACCCCGTCCAGTGGGCCGGCTGGGCCGCGCTCGCCGCGGGCGCGGTGCTGTGCGTCCTCGGCTGGTACGGCGTCTCGGGCGAGCGGTTCGCCGAACGCCAGCTGCCCTATCTGGCCTCCTGCACGGTGCCCGGCGCCGCGCTGATCGTCGCGGGCGCGGTGCTGCTGGCGCGCGGCCGGGACACGATCGCCGCCGCGCGCGTGGAGGAGCTGTACGGCCTCCTGGTGGCCGCCGAGCCGGAGAGTCCCCCGGAGCCGGCGACGACTCCCCTCGCGATCAGCGGGGATCTGCTGATGGTGCCGGGCGGCACGCTGTGGCATCGCGCGGACTGCCCTCTGGTGGCCGGGAAGGTGGAGGCCGTGCCGGTGGACGCGAAGCTGGTGGCGAGCGGCGAGCTGGGCGCCTGCCCCATCTGCGAGCCCGCCGAAGAGACCGACTGAAGCCCCGCGGCCGATGTCGTCCCTCACCTACGACCTCACGCTCGCCGGCCTCTCGGTGGGCAGCGCCGCCGCGCTGACCGGGATCGGCCTGATCGTGACGTACCGCGCGACGGGCGTCCTCAACTTCGCGCACGGGGCGATCGCCATGGTGTGCGCGTACGTGCTGCGGCAGTGCGTGGTGGAGTGGGGCTGGCCGCTGTGGGCGGGGGCGGCGGTGACGCTGTTGCTGCTGGCCCCGGCCCTGGGAGTGGTCCTGGAACGCTGGGTCTTCCGGCCCTTGTCCGTCCTCGGCGGCGATCCCGCGCAGACGCTGGTCGCCTCCATCGGGGTGTTCGTGCTGCTGGTGGGCGGGGCGGCGCTGCTGTGGGGCCAGGGCGCGCGGGACGACGCGCCGGAGCTGGTGTCGTCGGACCCGTGGGGCCAGTTGACGGTCGTGGTGGTGCTGGCGGCGGGTGTGGGCGCGGTGATCCGCTGGACGCGCTTCGGCCGGGAGCTGCGTGCGGTGGTGGACGACCGCCGGCTGGCCGTGCTGGGCGGTATCGACGCGGACCGGGTGGCGGCGGCGGGCTGGGCGTTCGGTTCGTTCACGGCGGGCCTGACGGGCGTGCTGCTGGCGCCGTACGTACGCCTGGACCCGTACGGCCTGCCGCTGCTGGTCATGGAGGTGGTGGCCGTCGCGGTGGCGGCCCGCATGCGCAGCCTGCCGGTGGCGGTCGTGGTGGCCCTGGCCATCGGAGTGGGCCAGAGCCAACTGACGCGTCTGCACCCGACCGGCTGGGGTGAGCCCCTGCTCCAAGCGGTGGGCGCGAACCTCTTCGTAGTGGCCCTGCTGCTCGCGGCCCTGGCCCTCCCCCGCATCGGCACCCGGGACGCCCTGCCCCGCACGGCGACCGCGCGCGTGCCGACGCCGCCGGGCGTGTGGATCGTGGCCGTGGTGCTGTTCCTCCTCCCCCTGGGCTTCGCGGGCTCGGACCTGCATACGTCGGTGCAGGTGCCGGCGCTGGGGGTGGTGCTGCTGTCGCTGGTGGTGGTCACGGGCAGGGGCGGCCAGATCTCACTCGGCCAGGCGGCGTACGCGGGCCTGGGCGCCCTGTTCACGGCGCTGCTGTCGGCGGGCCGCTTCCCCGGGCTGCCGCAGCTCCCCGAACTCCCGGCGCTGGCCCTGGCGGTCCTCCTGGTGGCCCCGCTGGGCCTCCTCACCGGCTGGCCGGCGATCACCCGCCGCGGCCTGGCCCTGGCGCTGGCGACGTTCGCGGTGGGCGTGGGGGTGAGCCGCTTCGTCTTCGCCCAGCCGTACGCCACGGCGGGCCTGACACTGGGCCGCCCGGCAGGCTTCGAGGGAGACCGCGCCTACTACGTCCTTGAGTTGGCACTGCTGGCGGCAGCCCTGTGGGCAACCCGCCTGCTCCGCACGGGCCGTACGGGCCGAGCGCTGGCGGCGATGCGGGACCACGAGGCGGGAGCGTCGGCGGCGGGCGTCCAGGTCCCGTCCCTGAAGCTCCTGGCGTTCGTCGCGGGCGCGGCGCTGGCGGCCCTGGGCGGCGGCATGCTCGGCATGGGCGTACGCGCCTTCGACCCCGGCGCCTTCGACCCGGTCCGCGGCCTCCTCTGGTTCGCCGCGGTCACGGTCCTGGGCGCCGACAGCACGCTCGGCGCGTTGACCGCGGCGGCGTTGTTGGTCGGCCTGGACGCGGGGGCGAGGGGCGGGGTGGCGGCGGCGTTGATCGGGGTGCTGGCGGTGTTGGTGGGCCGGTTCCCCGGGGGGCCGTACGAGGCGTTGCGGGCGGGGGTGGGGAGGCTGCGGTTGCGGGGAGGGGTGCGGCTGACGCCGGTGGGTGTGAAGGCACGGAGACGGGTCAGGACGACGCAACAACGAACGGCTTCAACTGATCGCCGCGCTGCCGCACCTGACCAAGAAGCCCGCACGAGCAACACAGGCAAGAGCCACAACAGTCCCGCACCCGCCAACGACGCTCAACCCCCACAAGGGCCACCCGCACCCGGCCACGAAACCCGCACGGGTGGTGTGGGTGGGAAACACCACGCGGCCGCAGGCCGCGTGCTCACCACCCACGACCTCACAGCCCGCTACGACACCTTCACCGCCCTCGACGGAGTCGACCTCACCGTCCACCCCGGCCGCATCACCGCCGTCATCGGCCCCAACGGCGCCGGCAAGACCACCCTCTTCAACTGCCTCGCCGGCACCCACCACCCCACCCACGGCCAGGTCCGCTACGCCGGCAGGGACATCACCCACCTCCCCGCCCACGCCCGCACCCGCCTCGGCATCACCCGCACCTTCCAACAACTCGCCGTCTTCCCCACCCTCACCGTCACCGAGAACGTCCGCGTAGGCGCCGAACAGACCCACACCCCCGACCCGGCCACCGCCACCCGCCACGCCCTCAGACTCCTCGCCCTCGACGGCCCCCTCAGCACCCTCCCCGCCGCAGGCCTCCCCACCGGCACCCTCCGCCGCGTGGAACTCGCCAGAGCCCTCGCCGGCAACCCCCGCGTCCTCCTCCTCGACGAACCCGCCGCCGGCCTCGACACCGCCGAAGTGACCGCACTGGCCCGCGTCCTGAAGGCCCTCGCCGCCGACGGCACCGCTCTGCTCGTCGTCGAGCACGACCTCGACCTCGTGGCCGACCTCGCGGACGTCGTCCACGTCATGGCCGCAGGCCGCATCATCGCCTCCGGCCCACCGGAACACGTCCTGGACGCCCTCGCCGCCCAGGAGCCCTCCGCATGACCACCCTCGCCCTACGCCACGCGCGCGTGCGCTACGGCCCCTTGGAGGCCCTCCACGGCGTCACCCTTGCCGCGCCCACCCCCGGCCTCACCGTCCTCCTCGGCCGCAACGGCTCCGGCCGTACCACCGCCCTGCGCGCCCTCGCCGGCACCGTCCCCCTGTCGGCCGGCGCCGTCGTCTGGGACGGCACCGACATCACCCGCGTCCCCGCCCACGAACGCGCCCGCCGAGGCCTCCACCTGGTCCCCGAACGCCAGGCGGTGTTCGGCTCCCTCACCGTCCGCGAGAACCTCGAACTGGCCGCGCCCGCCTACTCCCCAGCCTTCAAGGCGTACCCCCAACTGGAGGCCCTCCTCCCCCGCCGCGCCGGCACCCTTTCCGGCGGCGAGCAGCGCATGCTCGCCCTCGCCCGCGCCCTGCTGGCCCACGCGCGCGTACTCCTCGTCGACGAGCCCACCCAGGGCATGTCCCCCACGGTCGCCGCCCGCACGTACGCCCTGCTGGCCGGTCTCGACGCCTGCGTGGTCGTAGCGGAACAACGCCTGCCACCGGCCCTGCGCGACCGGACATCAGCCCACACACCCGTCCTCGTGTACGAACTGCGTCGCGGCGCGGTCGTGTTCAGCGGAGAGGCGGCCGAACGGGAGCCGATTCGAGCGGCGCCCCGAACACGGCCACAGCCCGGCCCGCCCCCTTCGCCCCACCCGAACCCTTCGGAATGACCAGCAACGTTCCCGGGTTCAGCCGACCCGGATACCGTCCGATCATGCCCTTGTTGGCCCGGTACAGCGCCCTCCAGCCGCCCTTGACGCCGTACGTGCGGGCGAGCGCCGAGAGGGTGTCGCCGGGCTTCACGGTGTGCATGCGGCCCTGGAGCCCGTACCGGCGCGAACAGACCGGCCAGGCCTCCCAGCCCTGCACGGCCAGCACCTCCTGGGCGACGGCGATCTGCTGCGCCCGCGTGGCGAGGTCCGCGCGCGGGGCGTACGTCAGTCCGCCGAACTCCTCCCAGGTGGGCTGCCAGAACTGGAGTCCGCCGTAGAAGCCGTTGCCGGTGTCGGCGTGCCAGCGGCCGCTGCTCTCGCACTCGGCGACGCAGCTCCAGGGCCAGCCGTCGCGGGCGCAGTCGTACGGCACGGTCGTCGGGGACGGGCCGGGGGCCGGGGGCGGCGGGGCCGCATACGCGAGGGCCGGGACGGCGGCACCGGCGAGCAGGCAGGCGGCGAGGAGCAGGCGGAGCGGTGTGCGGTACATCGGCCCACGCTAGGCAGCCCGTCCCGTACGGCCGCGGATACGCGACCGGCGCGATCAGGGGCCCCACCCGGTCGGCGGACCGTCCGGATGGGGCCCCGTGCCCGGGAGGGGGGAGCAGCTCAGAGTTCGAGTCGCTGCCCGGGCACGATCAGGTCGGGATCACCGCCGATGACGGCCTTGTTGGCGGCATAGATGCGCTGCCAGGTGGTCCCGTGGCGGGCGGCGATCGTGCTCAGCGTTTCGCCCGCGCGGACGGTGTGGTCGCCGCGGGACGCGCCGCGGTTGGTGTGGCTCTGGGAACGGGCCGGCGTCTTCGACGGCTTGGACGAGGTACCGGAGGAACCGGAGGAGACCGAGGGTGCGCTGCCCTGCGCCCCGGCCCGGGCGGAACAGGTCGGCCAGGCGCCCCAACCCTGGGCGCGCTGGACCTTGGTGGCGATCGCGATCTGCTGGGCCTTGGTGGCCCGGTCGGCCGTCGCCGCGTAGGCGGTGCCGCCGTACGCGCGCCAAGTGCCGGCGGAGAACTGGAGCCCGCCGTAGTAGCCGTTGCCGGTGTTGATGTGCCAGTTGCCGCCGCTCTCGCACCGGGCGATGCGGTCCCACACTCCGTCGTCCGCCGCTGCGGCGTTGCCGGTCGCGGCGAGCAGTCCGAGCGGGGCGAGCAGGGCCGCCCCGGCGAGAACCGCCGTCGTACGAACCGGAGTCTTACGAGCGTTGTCGTGCGTGGTATGGGCACATTCAGACATGAAGTTCCCTCTCACAGGACCCGGGGTCCCCCATGGCGCGGACGAACCCGAGCGGTGCTCGTTGCACACGGCGGAGGAATGTAGAGAGGGCGGCCGCCCGGTATCAACCAACTCCTTGTCATTCCAGGCCAGTTCGCCGTTACCGAAGGTAGCGACTTTTTTCGGCCACCCACTTCATTCGCCGATTTCCTGATTTGTCGACCAGTGGGCCCGATGATCTGTGACCCACTTCACCGAACCAACTTCCTTGGATTTCCAAGGACTTGACACTGAGTGCCCGATTCCGCGCCGACGGTGACCCGTTGCGCCGGATGGTTCGATTCCGTTCGCTCTGGAGCGTGACTCCCGCCACAGATCACCCGTTGTCTTCTTCATGAGCCCGGGACCCACCCGGGCACCGCTTCCTGAGGGAGTCACCCGTGCCGCGCTTGCTCGACGTCAGCGACGAAGTTCGCGCCGAGATCGGCGACGAAGAAGCCGACCGGCTGCTCGCCGGAGACAACGCCCCCGGCAGTTACGACTGCACGTCCTGCCGCACCCCGGGCGACTCCGAAGCGGAGCGCACCAGCACCGTCCTGTTCATCGGCGACGAGACCGCGGTCCTCGCCTTCGCCCACGCCACCTGCCTGCCCTCGCAGGTCGTCCAGGTCACCGAGGAGCAGCTCCAGGGAGCGGTGCGGTCCATCACCGGCGACACCGTCGACCTGGAGCCCGACAAGGTCGCCCCCGAGCAGGCGGTGCTCGGCGTGACCAGTGGACTGGTGCTGATCGCCGGGGAGTTGCACCCGGCGCTCGTGGTCGAGCCGACGGGCCCCATCGTGCGCCCGGGCGCCACCGGCGCGGGCGACGACTTCCTGCCGCTCCTCATCGAGCAGGGCTTCATGCCGGTCACCGAACTGTCCGAGGTGCCCCCGGTGTTGCACGGCTGGTCGGTGCTGCTCGCCATGGGCCAGCTGCACGCGGTGCTCCAGCCGTCGGCCAACGGCGGCCAGCCGGTGGCCTGGTGGCAGGCGCACCAGCCGCTTCAGGTCACCGAGGGCTGGCGGGCCGCCGCCAACAAGCACCAGCAGGTGCTGATGTTCGCGGCGCCGGTGGGCTCGATCGGCCGTCAGCCGCGCGAGGACCTGCTGCGCGGCGCGATCGACAAGGCCGCGGCCAACGGCAAGTTGGTCGCCTCGGCCCTCCCGCTCGCGGGGACCTGAGCCCGACGCCCCTGTGCGCCTGAACGCGACCGCATCTCCTGAACACCGCGGTCGTTTGGACATACGTGCACGCATACGAGGTTCCCCGCCGCCCGTCCTTCCAGTCGATCCCGTCGTCGCGGTCGGCCCCGGACCCGCTGGGCGGCCCATCGGCCACGCCGATCTACGACGCGCTCTACGCCGAGTACGTCAAGTCCTTCCGTACGCTGCCGGGTGACCGCAGCGGCGAGGACGAGCTGGACTTCACCGCCTTCGGGAACCTCCCGCAGAGCTCGGAGTCGTACGGCGGGCACCGGCCGGGGTCGTTCAGCAGCTCGTACAGCGCCTACAGCGCGGGGGCGCACAGCGCCCGGGTCGGGCAGCAGTCGCAGTGGCAGCGCGTCGGCCAGGTCGGGCAGCACGGCACGATGGTGCAGCACGTACCGGCACTGCCGCCGGGTCAGCGCCGGGGCTTCTGAGGAAGCGAGCACGAAGGGCGGCCCCCCTCTCCACGGGGGCCGCCCTTCAGCATGTCGTACGGCTACTTCTTCTTGGCTCCGCGCTTCTCGCGCACCCGCACCGAGATGTGGATCGGGGTGCCCTCGAAGCCGAACTCCTCGCGCAAGCGGCGCTCGACGAAGCGGCGGTAGCCGGCCTCGATGAAGCCGGAGGCGAAGAGCACGAACCGCGGCGGCTTGGTGCCGGCCTGGGTGCCGAAGAGGATGCGGGGCTGCTTGCCGCCGCGGATCGGGTGCGGGTGGGCGGCGACCAGCTCACCGAGGAAGGCGTTCAGCCGACCGGTCGGGACACGCGTCTCCCAGCCCGCCAGGGCCGTCTCGATCGCCGGGACCAGCTTCTCCATGTGCCGGCCGGTGCGCGCCGAGACGTTGACCCGGGGCGCCCACGCCACCTGGCCGAGCTCGGTCTCGATCTCCCGCTCCAGGTAGTAGCGGCGCTCCTCGTCGAGGGTGTCCCACTTGTTGTAGGCGAGGACGATCGCGCGGCCCGCGTCGACCGCCATGGTGACGATGCGCTGGTCCTGGACGGAGATGTTCTCGGAGGCGTCGATCAGGATGACCGCCACCTCGGCCTTCTCGACGGCGGCGGCGGTGCGCAGCGAGGCGTAGTAGTCGGCGCCCTGCTGGAGGTGGACGCGCTTGCGGATGCCGGCGGTGTCGACGAACTTCCAGGTGACGCCGCCGAGTTCGATCAGCTCGTCGACCGGGTCGCGGGTGGTGCCCGCGAGTTCGTTGACGACGACGCGCTCCTCGTTCGCCACCTTGTTGAGGAGCGAGGACTTGCCGACGTTCGGGCGGCCGATCAGGGCGATGCGGCGCGGGCCGCCGATCCCGGCGCCGCCGAAGGTCTGCGCGGGGGCCTCCGGCAGGGCCTCCAGGACGGCGTCCAGCATGTCGCCGGTGCCGCGGCCGTGCAGCGCGGAGATGGGGTGCGGCTCGCCGAGGCCGAGGGACCACAGGTAGGCCGCGTCGGACTCGCCGCTCTGGCCGTCGACCTTGTTGGCGGCGAGCACCACCGGCTTGCCGGCCTTGCGCAGCAGTCGTACGACCGCCTCGTCGGTGTCGGTCGCGCCCACCTTGGCGTCGACGACGAAGACGACGGCGTCGGACGCCTCGATCGCGTACTCGGCCTGGGCGGCGACGGAGGCGTCGATGCCGAGGACGTCCTGCTCCCAGCCGCCGGTGTCGACGACCTTGAAGCGGCGGCCTGCCCACTCGGCCTCGTAGGTGACCCGGTCGCGGGTGACGCCGGGCTTGTCCTCGACGACGGCCTCACGGCGGCCGATGATGCGGTTCACCAGGGTCGACTTGCCGACGTTCGGCCGGCCGACGACGGCGAGGACGGGCAGCGGTCCGTGACCGGCCTCCTCGATCGCGCCCTCGACGTCCTCGAGATCGAAGCCCTCTTCCGCGGCGAGCTCCATGAACTCCGCGTACTCGGCGTCGCCAAGCGCTCCGTGGTCGTGCTCTGTGAAAGAGCCCTCGGAGTCGATGTGGTCGTTCATGAAGTCCGTACCTCGTCGTTCATCGTGGTGATCGGTGGACCAACCGGATTCTGTCGGTTTGATCCACTACTCAGTGTCGCCTAGCGGCCGGTTGACCGCCTGGCGTTTTCCAGGTGCGCGGTGAGCTGCTTCTGGATGCGCTCGGTGGCCTCGTCGAGGGCCTTGCGGGTGCGCCGCCCGGAGCCGTCGCCCGCCTCGAACGGGTCACCGAAGACCACGTCGACACGGCTGCGCAACGGAGGCAGCCCCTTTATCAACCGTCCGCGCTTGTCGGAACTTCCCAGTACGGCGACCGGGACGATCGGGGCGCCGCTGCGGACCGCGAAGTACGCGAGCCCGGCGCGCAGCGCGGCGAAGTCGCCCTCGCCTCGGGTGCCCTCCGGGAAGATGCCGAGGACTCCCCCGGCGGACAGCACGTCCAGGGCCTGGGTGATGGCCGTGCGGTCAGTGCCCGAGCGGTCGACCTTGACCTGGCCGATGCCGAGCAGGAACGGGTCGAGCGGGCCGATGAACGCTTCCTTCTTGATCAGGAAGTGCGTCGGCCGGGGCGCGACGCCCATGACCATCGGGCCGTCGATGTTGTGGGAGTGGTTGACGGCGAAGATCACCGGCCCGGACGCGGGCACCTTCCAGGCACCCAGCACCCGCGGCTTCCACAGCCCGTACATCAGGCCGACGCCGATGCGCCGCCCGACCTCGGCGCCGCGCTCCGAAGGTGCGGTCACTTCCCGGCCCGCTTCTCCTCGACGAGGGTGACGACGCACTCGATGACCTGCGGCAGCGTGAGCTCGGTGGTGTCCACCTCGACCGCGTCGTCCGCCTTGGCGAGCGGCGAGGTCTTCCGGCTGGAGTCCGCAGCGTCCCGCTTGACCAGGGCCTCGCGGGTGGCGTTGACGTCGGCGCCCTTGAGCTCACCGCTGCGGCGGGCGGCACGCGCCTCCGGCGAGGCGGTGAGGAAGATCTTGAGGTCGGCGTCGGGCAGCACGGTGGTGCCGATGTCCCGGCCCTCGACGACGATGCCCCGCTCCGCGCCGGCGGCGATGGACCGCTGGAGCTCGGTGATCCTGGCCCGCACCTCCGGCACCGCGCTGACCGCGCTGACCTGGGAGGTGACCTCCTGGGTGCGGATCGGTCCGGCGACATCGGTGCCGTCGACGGTGATCGTCGGGCCCGCCGGGTCGGTGCCGGAGACGATCTCGGGCTTGCCCGCCACGGCGGCGATCGCGCTCGGGTCCTCGATGTCGATCCCGTTGGTCACCATCCACCACGTGATCGCCCGGTACTGGGCGCCGGTGTCGAGGTAGCTCAGACCGAGCTGCGCGGCGACGGCCTTCGACGTGCTCGACTTGCCGGTGCCGGAGGGACCGTCGATGGCGACGATCACGGGCTGGGCGGCGCCGTTTTCCACGGGGGGACACCTTCCTGGTGCGGTGTGGTGGGGTTGCGGGGCGCTCGAGGGCCCCGCACAAGGGTACTGGCTCGCCAGAGGCCTCCTTACGGGCGGAGGGCTGGAGCACTCACTGCCGAATGGACCAGCCCCGCTCGCGCAGCGCCGCCGTCAGCACCGGCGCCGTCTGCGGCTCCACCATCAGCTGCACCAGGCCCGCCTGCTGGCCGGTCGCATGCTCGATGCGTACGTCCTCGATGTTGACCCCGGCCCGTCCCGCGTCCGCGAAGATGCGGGCCAGCTGACCGGGCTGGTCGTCGATGAGGACGGCCACGATCTCGTACGCCCGCGGCGCCGAGCCGTGCTTGCCGGGTACCCGCACCTGGCCGGCCTTCCCGCGCCGCAGGATGTCCTCGATGCCGACGGCGCCCACGCCCCGCTTGGCCGAGTCGGAGGACTGGAGCGCCCGCAGGGCCTGCACCGTCTCCTCCAGGTCGGCGGCGACGTCGGAGAGCAGGTCGGCGACCGGCCCCGGGTTGGCGGACAGGATGTCGACCCACATCCGGGGCTCGGAGGCGGCGATCCGGGTCACGTCACGGATGCCCTGCCCGCACAGCCGTACGGCGGACTCCTCGGCGTTCTCCAGGCGTGCGGCGACCATGTTGGAGACGAGGTGCGGCATGTGGGAGACCAGTGCCACCGCGCGGTCGTGGGCGTCGGCGTCCATGACCACCGGCACGGCACGGCAGTGCGAGACCAGTTCCAGGGCGAGGTTCAGCACCTCGGTGTCGGTGTCCCGGGTCGGCGTCAGCACCCAGGGGCGGCCCTCGAAGAGGTCGCCGGTGGCGGCCAGCGGGCCGGACTTCTCCCGCCCTGACATGGGGTGCGTGCCGATGTACGACGTGAGGTCCAGGCCGAGCGCCTCCAGCTCGCGGCGCGGACCGCCCTTGACGCTGGCCACGTCGATGTAGCCGCGGGCGAGGCCGCGCCGCATGGCGTCCGCGAGCACCCCGGCGACATGGGCGGGCGGGGCGGCCACGATCGCCAGGTCGACGGGCCCCTCGGGCGCCTCGTCGGTGCCGGCGCCGAGCGCGGCGGCGGTACGGGCCTGCTCGGGGTCGTGGTCGGAGAGGTGCACGGTGACGCCCCGGCTGACGAGCGCGAGCGCGGCGGAGGTGCCGATGAGTCCGGTGCCGATGACGAGTGCGGTTCTCACTGGGCGATGTCCTTGCGCAGAGCGGCGGCGGCACCGAGGTAGACGTGGTTGATCTCGGCGCGGGGCCGGTCGGACTCTATGTGCGCGAGGATGCGTACGACCCGGGGCATGGCGCCCTCGATGTCGAGTTCCTGGGCGCAGATCAGCGGTACGTCGGCGAAGCCGGCGCCGAGCTTGCGGGCCGCGGCGGCCGGGAAGTCGCTGTGCAGGTCCGGCGTGGCCGTGAACCAGACGCTGATCAGATCGTCGGCAGTGAGGCCGTTCCGCTCCAGGACGGCGGTGAGAAGGGCTCCGACCTGCTCGTCCATGTGCCCGGCCTCGTCCCGTTCGAGCTGGACGGCGCCCCGGACCGCTCGTACCGCCACGGCGATGCTCCTTGCTGATGTACGGCTCTTGGTACATCCAGCCTAGTCAGCCCGCGTGGGGCGGGTGCGGGGCGCCCGCCCGCTGAGACACGGTCGATGTCCAACAGACCGTGACAGGCGCGGTGCTCTACACGGTCTGCTGCCTGATGAGCTCCTCCAGGGAGGCGGGGACCTCGCCGTTCGGGGTCAGCCGGTCGACGGCCTGCGGCAGTTCCTGGGCGAGCGCGTCGGCGGCCCGCTCCGGGGAGACGCCCGCCTCCTTGGCGACCTGCTGGAGGGTGTCGTCGGGCAGCGCCTGCTGGATCTGCGGGCCGGTCACCGACTTGTTCTCGCCACTGCCGAGCCAGGAGTCCTTCTGCTCGGCGAGACCGGACCTGGCGAGGGTGTCGAGCAGCCCGCCCAGCGGGTTGCCGCCGTTGCCGCCCTGCTTGCCGAGGGCGGAGAGCAGCGCGCCCAGGATGTTGCCCCCGTTGGAGCTGCTGCCCGAGCCGAGCAGAGTGCCCAGCAGGCCACCGAGATCGTTTCCCGCCATGATCAAAAGCCTTTCGGGAGTGCGGACCCTGACAATGTCACCCGAATGTCACAGCTCCGCTACTTGGGGAGAAAACACACCGATGCGCCCCTGGACTCGGGGCCGGTGTTCCGCTCTCATGACAGGAAGCTCGCCTCGGGGGAGGCCCCTTCATGAAGCGTTCCGGACCGCTGCTCACGCTGCTCGCGGGTCTGCTGGTAGGCCTGTTCATGCTGTCGCTCAACGCGACGACGGGCGAGAAGAAGACGTCGGCGTCGGTGGAGGAGTCACCGAGCCCCAAGGCCTCACCGCCACCCACGACCCGGTCCCCCTCTCCGTCACCCTCGCCCTCGAAGTCGCCGATCCCGAACGCCGACTACGCCGGCCGCACGGACGACGACTCCTCGGCGGTCGCCGTGTCCCTGCGTGACGGCCGGGCGATCGCGTACTTCTGTGACGGCCGGGACAAGGAGTCGTGGCTCAAGGGTGACGTCGAGGACGACGGCAGCATGAAGCTCACCGGCAAGGGCGGCGCCGAGCTGAACGGCACGCTCAAGCAGGGCAAGAGGATCAGCGGCACGGTCGACATCGGCGGCGGGCACTACACGTTCACCGCGGACAAGGCGATCAAGCCGTCCGGCCTGTACCGGGCGACGGCGACCGTGCGGAGCGCGAAGTTCGACGGCGGCTGGATCGTCCTGAAGGACGGCACCCAGGTCGGCATCCTCACCAAGAACGGCAAGCCCTCCCCCGCCCCCGAGATCGACCCGGCGACGGGCGCGGTGACGGTCGACGGCGAGCAGCTCACGGCCCGCCCCGTCACCCCCTGATCGCCGCCTTCACACCCTCTGGGAGCCGACATGACCGTCGACCCGAACGCCGCCACGCAGGGATTCCCGAGTCCGCCACCCGACCATCACCGGCCGAGCGCGGCCCGCTATCTGGTCCCGGCCCTGGTCGCCGCCGCCGTGGCGGTCGCCCTCGGCGTGTACGGCAAGGTCCACGACCCGGCGGGCACCGCCTTCAACCTCGCCGGCTTCAGCAGCACGGGAGCCGTGAAGTCCTGGCTGGCGACGGTCGCGATCTTCTTCGCGCTCGTCCAGTTCACCTCGGCACTGATGATGTACGGCAAGCTGCCGGGCCCGAGTTGGTCCTCGACGCTGCACCGCTGGTCGGGCCGCGCGGCCTTCCTGGTGGCCGTGCCGGTCGCGGTGCACTGCCTCTACGCGCTCGGCTATCAGACGTACGAAACGCGCGTTTTCTGGCACTCCCTCCTGGGTTGCTTCTTCTTCGGGGCCTTCAGTGCCAAGATGCTCCTGCTCCGCTCGGAGCGCCTTCCCCACTGGCTGCTGCCGATCGTCGGCGGGCTCGTCTTCGCCGCGCTCACGATCATCTGGCTGACCTCCGCCCTCTGGTTCTTCCGCACTTTCGGAGTGACGACATGACGATGCAAGGCCCGACGCGGCGTTCGGTGCTCCTCGCGACGAGCGCGGCGGCGTTCACCGTGGGGTGCGGCCAGTACGGCGACGAGAACGACTCCGGCTCCGACACCGTCGAGGCGTCCGCCGGTACGGAGTTGGCGAGGACGAGCGACATCCCGGTCGGCGGCGGCAAGATCTTCAAGGACGAGAAGGTCGTCGTCACCCAGCCGGAGAAGGGCGAGTTCAAGGCCTTCACCAACATCTGCACGCACCAGCAGTGCCCGGTGGCGAGCGTCTCGGACGGCACCATCAACTGCAACTGCCACGGCAGCAAGTTCAGCATCAAGGACGGCTCGGTGGCCCACCCGCCGGCCACCCAGCCCCTGGCCGAGAAGAAGATCGCCGTCGAAGGCGACTCGATCCGACTCGCCTAGTCCCACAGGGCTCCGAGCGTCACCAGCTCGCTCTGGTACTCGATCCGGTCCGCCCACTCGACGGGCCAGGCGTCGGCCCCGTGGTACGCCCCCGCGAACGCGCCCGTCAGACAGGCGATCGAGTCGGAGTCGCCGGAGCTGCACGCGGCCCGTCGCAGCGCCGTCACCGGCTCGTCGACGAAGAGCAGGAAGCACAACAGCCCGGTCGCCAGGGCCTCTTCGGCGATCCATCCGGCGCCGGTGGCCAGACAGGGGTCGGTCTCCGGCGAGACGGTACGCACGGCGTCCCGCAGCCGGTCGAGGATCGCCAGGCACTCGTCCCAGCCGCGCGCGATGAAGTGCTCGGGCGAGGGGTCCTGGCTTCGCGTCCACAGGTCGCCCAGCCAACGCTCCTGGTAGCGGGTGCGGTTGTCGAGGGCGTACGACCGCAGCAGCCCGATCAGCCCGGTCGGCTCGGCCCCTTGGGCGAGCAGCCGTACGGCGTGCGCGGTGAGGTCGGAGGCGGCGAGCGCGGTGGGATGCCCGTGGGTGAGCGCGGACTGCAACTGGGCGGCACCGGAGCGCTGTTCGTCACTCAGTCCGGGGGCGAGCCCGATGGGGGCGACGCGCATGTTGGCGCCGCAGCCCTTGGAGTGGATCTGGCTGGCGTCCTGCCAGAGCCGGCCCTCGTCCTTCAGCAGGTTGCAGGCGGTCAGACACGTGCGCCCCGGCGCCCGGTTGTTCTCCGGGGACTGGTACCAGTTCACGAACTCCTCCCGCAGCGGCCGCTCCAGCCGCAGCGGTCCGAGCAGCCCGCGGTCCATCGCCGTCCACAGCCCGTGCCCGAGAGCGAGCGTCATCTGGGTGTCGTCGGAGACGAACGCCCGCTCCGGCAGCTCCATCTCGCGCCACGGCCCACACTTGGCGAGGATCGAGGGGACGTCGTTGAACTCGGTCGGGAATCCGAGCGCGTCCCCGAGGGCGAGCCCGATGAGTGTGCCGGTCGCGGCGCGCTTCTTGACGGTGGTGGCGGTCATGCGGGGCGTCCTTCCCTGGACGGTCGGAGGAGAGGCGGGTGCAGGGCGGTGGCCGGTCCCGCGCGGTAGAGGGCGGCCGGTTTGCCGCGGCCGCCGGTCAACTTCGCGGCGCCGGGGACCTGTTCGACGAAGCCGGGCGTGGCGAGCACCTTGCGGCGGAAGTTGGGCCGGTCGAGCGTGGTGCCCCACACGGTCTCGTAGACCTGCTGGAGCTCGCCGAGGGTGAACTCGGGCGGGCAGAAGGCGGTGGCGAGGCAGCTGTACTCCAGCTTGGCGCCGACCCGTTCGTGGGCGTCGGCCAGGATGCGGTCGTGGTCGAAGGCGAGCGGCCGGGCCGTGCCGTACGGCACCCAGCGGGCGTCGGCCGCGTCGCTGCCGCCGTGCGGTTCGGGCGCGTCGGGCAGCAGCGCGGCGAAGGCGACGGAGACGACCCGCATCCGGGGGTCGCGGTCGGGCTCGCTGTAGGTGCGCAGTTGCTCCAGGTGCAGCCCGGAGACGTCGAGCAGGCCGGTCTCCTCGGCGAGTTCACGCCGGGCGGCTGTCTCGGCGGACTCGTCCGGCTGCACGAAGCCGCCGGGCAGCGCCCAGTGGCCGGCGTACGGTTCCTGTCCGCGCTCGACGAGCAGGACGTGCAAGGCGCCCGCGCGCAGGGTGAGGACGGCGAGGTCGACGGTGACGGCGAAGGGCTCGTAGGCGTACTTGTCGTAGTCGGCCACATCCACCCCCCCTCTCTTAATAGTCAGTACGACTATAAAGAGGCTGGGTGAGTTCGCACAACCCGGGTAACCGCATCCGCATGGGCGAGATCCTTGTGGGCACGTGTTCGTGGACGGACCGGGCGTTGACCGGCAGCGGCTGGTATCCGCCGGGGCGACGGGACGCCGAGGGGCGGCTGCGGCACTACGCCGAGCGGTTCCCGGTCGTCGAGGTCGACTCGGCGTACTACGCGCTGCCCGACGCCCGCACCAGCGCGCTGTGGGCGGAGCGGACGCCGGCCGGGTTCGTCTTCGACGTCAAGGCGTTCTCACTGCTCACTGGTCATCCGACCCGGGGTGCGGTGATGCCTGGCGGGCTGACCGCCGACCCCGGGAACCCGGCGGTGCTCGACGCGGTGTGGGCGCGCTTCGCCGAGGGGATCGAGCCGCTGCGGGCGGCCGGCCGGCTCGGCGGCGTGCTGTTCCAGTTCCCGCCGTGGTTCCGGCCGGGACAGCGGGCCGGGGCGTTTCTGCGGGAGTGCGCCGAGCGGACCGCCGGCTGGCCCGTCTCCGTGGAGTTCCGGCACCCCGGCTGGTGGCGCAGCGAATGGGCGGACGTGACCGCCGCGCTGCTCTCCCGGTACGGCATGGCGGCGGTGGCCGTCGACATGGCGCAGACGCTCCCCTCCTCGATCCCGCCCGTCGCTCCCGTCACCTCGCCGCGGCTGTCCGTCGTCCGCTTCCACGGCCGCAGCGCGTCCTGGGGTGCGGGGAGCAAGGAGGACCGGTTCCGGTACGAGTACCGGGAGGCCGAACTCGCCGAGTGGCTGCCCCGGTTGCGCTCCCTGGCCGGGCGGGTCGACGCACTGCACGTGCTGTTCAACAACTGCTGCGGCACCGCGGCCGTCCGTGCCGCCGAGACGATGCGGCGCCTGCTGGACCAGGACACCCACGTCACGGCGGCACGGGAGGCTCACTCCACGGCGGCCCGGGACGGTGCGAACACCGCCACCATGGCGCCGACCGCCGCGATGCCCGCCGCCGCCCAGAGCGCCGGTCCGCAGCCGTCGAGGAAGTCGGTCCGCGAGCCGTAGCCGCCGTACGTCGTGAAGACCGCCGCGGCCACGGCGACACCGAAGACCCCGCCGAGTTCGCGCAGCGCGTTGTTCACGCCGGCCGCCACCCCCGCGTCACCCAGGGGGACGGCAGAGGTCACGGCGTTGGCCACGCTCGGGAACACCATGGAGATGCCGACGCCCGCGACGATCAGCGGGCCGACGAGGCTGCCGTAGCCGACGCCGGGCTCCACCTGCCAGGCCAGCAGGGCGAGCCCGGTCCCCTGGAGGAGCAGGCCGGCCAGCATGAAGGGCCGGGTGCCGTACCGGTCGGCGAGGGCGCCCGCGATCGGGGAGATCAGCAGCGGGGTGGCGTTCCAGACGAGGATGCGCACGCCGGCCTCCAGGGGGTCGTAGCCGAGCCCGGTCTGGAAGAACTGCGTGATCATGAACAGGGCGCCGATCAGCGAGGCGAAGCCCAGGAAGGCCGCCGCGTTGGCGGTGGAGAAGCGGCGGTCCTTGAAGTGGGCGAGCCTCAGCATCGGATACCGGGCGCCCTTGTGCTCCCACCTCAGGAAGGCGGCCACGAAGACGATCCCGGCGGCCAGGGTGCCGAGGACCTCCACGCTCCCCCAGCCCGCCTCGGGGGCCCGCACCGGCGCCCATGCCAGGCCGGTCAGCCCGACGGCCGCCAACACCAGGCCCACGATGTCGAGTTGGGGGCGCGGCCCGAAGCTCTCGGTGAGCTTGCGGGCGGCCAGGGGCAGCATCACCAGCCCCAGAGGCACGTTCAGCCAGAAGATCCACTGCCAGGACAGTCCCTCGGTCACGGCCCCGCCCAGCACGGGCCCGGCGGCCACCCCGAGCCCGGTCACCCCGCCCCACACGCCGATCGCCACGCCCCGCTTCTCGGCCGGGAACGCCTCGCTGATCAGGGTGAGGGTGAGCGGCAGGAGCACGGCGGCCCCGGCGCCCTGCACCACCCGGGCGGCGATGAGCTGGCCGGAGTCGCCGGCGAAGCCAGCGGCGGCCGAGGCGAGCGTGAAGACGGCCAGTCCGGTCACGTACATCCGCCGTCGCCCGAACCGGTCGCCGAGGGCGGCGCCGGTCAGGGTGAGGCAGGCGAAGACGAGGTTGTAGGCGTTGATCGTCCATTCCAGCTCGGACAGGCTCGCCCCGAAGTCGGCCTGGAGCGCGGGCAGCGCGGTGGCGACGACCACGATGTCGAGGGCACACAGCAGGGCGCCGAGCCCGGCGAGGGCGACGGTCCAGACGCGATGGGGTGGGGCGGGTGGGGCATGGGTTTCCCGGAGGGGGACTTCGAGTGCTTCGGTTGCTTCGGTCATCGTGGTGCCTTCCGTGAGTGTCGTTCACGGAAGGCAGACCGGGCTCATCGGGGAAAGGAATCGCGGCGGCCGAGGAAGGCCAGGAGCCGGACGTCGGGCGGCGCGGAGGCCGCCACCGTGACCGGCTCCCCGAACCGCACGCCCCGGTCCTCAGCCGCGACCACGCACCGCGCGACGGGCAGCAACTCGGCCGCGAGGGCGGCCGGGAGAGGGCGGGCCCTGCCGCACGCCTGGGCGACGTCCCAGCCGTGCACGGCGATCTCGACGGCGCCGACCGCGCCCATCACCCGTATGTCCAGCGGCCGTTCGCCGACCAGCACCTCGCCCTCGGCGCCGGCCGCCCAGGCGCCGAGCACGGCGCACGCGCGTGTGCGGAAGCCGCACTCCCGGTCGGCGTGCGGCAGCAGTCCGATCCGGCCGCCGGTCAGCCCCTCGTACAACGCGTCGAGGGAGTCGTCGAGATGCCCGAGCAGCTCCCCCAGGTCCCACTCGGCGCACGGCGTGCCCCGGCCGAGCCCCATGGACTCCACCCCGGCGACGCTCCCGAGCGCATAGGCCAGCGAACGCTCCAGCAGCTCCCCCGCGTTCACGACAGCACCTCCGGCAGACCGAAGACGGCGAACAGCGCGGGATCGAGGAACACCGTGATGCGCCCGATCTCCCGACCGCGGCGCGTGAGCACCTGCACGGAGTGCGCGCGCAGGACACCGTCCGTGCCCCGCTCGTACATGGCCGCCGCCGGCTGCCCGTTCGCGCGCGTGGGCACCATCCGCAGCCCGCGCTTGGCACGCGCGCGTGCCTCCAGGAACCGCAGCACGTCCTTCTGGCCGCGGAACCACTCCAGGTGGGGCGGCATCTCCAGTTCGACGCCGTCCCGCAACAGCGCGAGGAGGGCCTCCATGTCGGCGTTCTCGAAGGCGGCCATGTACCGGTCGAGCACCTCGCGGTCGGCGGCGCCGTCGGGTTCCTCGACCAGGTCCTCGTCGGGCGCGACCTCGTCGAGGCGGGCACGCGCGCGTTGGAGGCTGCTCTTCACGGCGGCGGTGGAGGTGTCGAGGAGGGCCGCGACCTCGGGCGCTCGCCAGGCGAGCACGTCCCGCAGGATGAGCACGGCCCGCTGCCGCGCGGGCAGATGCTGGAGCGCGGCGACCAGGGCGAGCCGCAGACTGCCCCGAGCGGCCACGACCGTCGCGGGGTCGAGCAGCGCGTCCGGCAGCGGCTGGAGCCACGGGACGTCCGTCGCGGGGGCCCTCAGCGGCTCCTCAGGCGCCTCTGCCGGGCCGCCGAGCCCCGTGGGCAGCGGACGTCGCGTACGGCTCTCCAGGGCCGTCAGGCACGTGTTGGTGGCGATCCGGTGCAGCCAGGTCCGCAGGGACGCCCGGCCCTCGTAGCCGTCGTAGGACCGCCAGGCCCGCAGATAGGTCTCCTGCACCAGGTCCTCGGCCTCGTCGGCCGAGCCCACCATCCGGTAGCAGTGCGCGAGCAGCTCGCGCCGGTACGGGTCGGTGAGCCGTACGAACTCGTCGCGGTCCGTCGTCGCCCCCATGGCCACTCCTCTCGCCGGTCATACGTACAGACCGGCGAGGGAGCGAAAACGCATCGGCGGGACGACCCGAAGAGGCTTAGAGGTCGACTTCCTTCATCAGCATGCCGACCTCGGTGTTGGACAGCCGGCGCAGCCAGCCCGACTTCTGGTCGCCGAGGGTGATCGGGCCGAAGGCCACGCGCACCAGCTTGTCGACCGGGAAGCCGGCCTCGGCCAGCATCCGGCGCACGATGTGCTTGCGGCCCTCGTGCAGGGTGACCTCGACGAGGTAGTTCTTGCCGGTCTGCTCGACGACCCGGAAGTGGTCCGCCTTCGCGTACCCGTCCTCCAGCTGGATGCCGTCCTTGAGCCGCTTGCCCAGGTCGCGCGGGATCGGACCCACGATGTGCGCGAGGTAGACCTTCTTCACGCCGTACTTGGGGTGGGTCAGCCGGTGCGCCAGCTCGCCGTGGTTGGTGAGCAGGATGACGCCCTCGGTCTCGGTGTCGAGACGGCCCACGTGGAAGAGCCGGGTCTCCCGGTTGGTCACGTAGTCGCCGAGGCACTGGCGGCCCTCGTTGTCCTCCATGGTGGAGACGACACCGGCGGGCTTGTTCAGCGAGAAGAACTGGTACGACTGGGTCGCGACGGTCAGGCCGTCGACCCTGACCTCGTCCTTCTCCGGGTCGACGCGCTTGCCCTGCTCCAGGACGATCTCGCCGTTGACCTCGACCCGTGCCTGCTCGATGAGCTCCTCGCAGGCCCGCCGGGAGCCGTAGCCCGCGCGCGCGAGGACCTTCTGGAGCCGCTCGCCCTCCTGCTCGGCGCCCGGGAAGGTCTTGGGAAGCTTCACGTCCTTCTTGTTCGCGTACCGCTCGCGGTTGCGCTCCTCGGCACGCGCCTCGTACTCACGGGAGGTCGCCGGCACCCAACGGCCGCGCCCGGTGCCACCCTGCTTGGGGCCGCCCTTGGCGCCACCGCGCGCCGAGGCGCCGCGCCCCGACTTCGGACCCTGCGGAGAGGCGCCGGGGCCCACGTCGTACTGGCGCTCCTCGGGGCGGGGCTTCTTCGGCCGGCCGCCCTGCTTGTCGTCACGGGAGTTACCGGCACCGCGGTAATTACCGCGGCCACCGCTGCTCCCGCCGCGGCCGCCGCTGTTGCCACCACGGCTCCCGCCGTTGTTTCCGCTGCTGTTCCTGCCGCTGCTGCTTCGCATCAAATTTCCGTCTAGTCGTCTGCGTCGTGGCCGTCCGGCGCGTCAGGAGCGTCCGGATCGAACGACGGAACCCCTTCCAGTGTCTCGGCCTCGATCGCCTCCGCCTCCGGGAGGAAGGGCGCGAGCTCCGGGAGCTCGTCCAGACCGCGCAGGCCCATCCGCTCCAGGAAGTAGTTCGTCGTCGTGTACAGGATCGCACCTGTTTCGGGTTCCGTGCCCGCCTCCTGGACCAGACCCCGCTGCAGAAGGGTGCGCATCACACCGTCACAGTTCACTCCGCGCACCGCGGAGACCCTGCTGCGGCTGACCGGCTGGCGGTAGGCGACGACCGCGAGGGTCTCCAGCGCCGCCTGGGTGAGCCGGGCCTGCTGCCCGTCCAGGACGAAGCCCTCGACGGCCGCCGCGAACTCGGGCCGGGAGTAGAAACGCCAGCCCCCGGCGATGAGCCGCAGCTCGAAGCCGCGCCCCTGCACGGTGTACTCGTCGGCCAGCTCCCGCAGCGCGTCGCCGATCTGCCGCCTGGGCCGCTGGAGGATCTTCGACAGATGCTCCTCGGTCGCGGGCTCGTCCACGACCATGAGGACGGCCTCCAGAGCCGGCTTGAGTTCGAGGTCGGCGACGGTACGCAGCCCGGCCGGTACGTCGGTGGTCTCCTCGCTCACGCCTTGTCCTCCTTGGGCGGCTCGGGCGGTCGGTCGAACTCGTCGGTCACCGTCGGCGTCTCGTCCCCCTCGCCGCCGGTCCACCGCACGATCAGGTCCCCGAGCGCGGTCTCCTGGTCGAGGGCGACGGCCTTCTCCCGGTACAGCTCGAGGAGGGCCAGGAACCGCGCTACGACGGTGAGGGTGTCGTCGGTGTCCTCGACGAGCGCGCGGAAGCTGGCCTCGCCGAGCTCCTTGAGCCGGGCGACGACGATCCCGGCCTGTTCCTGCACGCTGACCAGCGGGGCGTGGATGTGGTCGACGTACACCTGGGGCTTGGGCTTGGGCTGCATCGCCTTCACGGCGAGCTTCGCGAACCCCTCCGGGCCGATGCTGATGACGACCTCGGGCAGCAGTTCGGCGTGGTGCGGCTCCAGTCCGACGGTACGGGGGTATCGGCGGGCTTCTTCATCGAGGCGCTGGTTGAAGATGTCCGCGATCTGTTTGTACGCGCGGTACTGCAGGAGCCGCGCGAAGAGCAGGTCCCGGGCCTCCAGCAGGGCCAGGTCGGCCTCGTCCTCGACCTCGGCGGCGGGCAGCAGCCGGGCGGCCTTGAGGTCGAGCAGGGTGGCGGCGACGACCAGGAACTCGGTCGTCTGGTCCAGGTCCCAGTCCGGTCCCATGGCCCGGATGTGCGCCATGAACTCGTCGGTGACCTTCGACAGCGCGACCTCGGTGACGTCCAGCTTGTGCTTGGAGATCAGCTGGAGGAGCAGGTCGAAGGGGCCCTCGAAGTTGGCGAGCCGGACCTTGAAGACGCCGTCGTCGGATTCGGCCGCTTCTTCCGCGACCGGCTCTTCCACGACGACAGGCTCAGGCACCTCAGGCGCCTCGGGAAGCACCTCAGGTGCCTCGGGCGCCCCCGGTCCCCGCCCCAGCACACGCCGACGACCGGCAGCTGTGCCGGAGGCGGGGGCGGGAACGTCGTTCGAGGTCATGGCCCCCGCAGGCTACCGCTACCGCCCGCGCAGCCGTCGTACGAGGATGCTCGCGTCCCCGCGGGACTCCAGATCGGCCAGCACCACGGCGACCGCCTCGCGGACGATGCGCCCGCGGTCGACGGCCAGCCCGTGCTCGCCGCGGAGCACCAGACGCGCGTGCTCCAGGTCCATGAGCTCCTCGGCGGAGACGTACACGGTGATCTTCTCGTCGTGCCGCTCCCGGCCGCTGGGCCGGCGCGCTGCCGCCCTGCTGCCGCCGCCCCGCTGCTTGCGCGGTGCGGCGGCGGCCGCGGCAGAACCTTCCTGCGCGTCCTGACGTCGCGTGGTGCGCTCTGCCGCGGTTCCCCGGCTGCGGGACTCACCGGCCTCGGCCGGCTCCGTGGCCACGTGCTCCGCCCCGTCGCCGTCCCCGCCCTGCGCGGGTACGGACTGCGGTGCGTCCTCCGCCGCCGCTGCGTCGCTCTCGCCGGCGGGAGCGGGCACCCGGGCGTCGCCGTTGGCCCCCCGCCGCGGAGTGGACGGCTGGAGCGCCATTCCCCCTGTCGTACGGAAGAGTTCGTCGGCCCCCGGCAGACTCACTCGGCGTGACACCGGGCGAGCACCTCCCTGGCGAGCTGGCGGTAGGCGGCGGCACCGACGGAGTTGGAGGCGTACGTGGTGATCGGTTCACCGGCGACCGTGGTCTCCGGGAAGCGGACCGTGCGCCCGATGACCGTGTGATAGACGTGATCGTCGAACGCCTCGACCACGCGGGCCAGGACCTCTCGGCTGTGCACCGTGCGCGAGTCGTACATCGTGGCGAGGATGCCGTCGAGCTCCAGCTCGGGGTTGAGCCGCTCCTGGACCTTCTCGATGGTCTCCGTCAGCAGGGCGACACCACGGAGGGCGAAGAACTCACACTCCAGTGGCACTATCACCTTGTGCGCGGCCGTCAGCGCGTTCACCGTCAGCAGACCGAGTGAAGGCTGACAGTCGATCACGATGTAGTCGTAGTCGGCCATGAGCGGCTTCAGGGCGCGCTGCAGTGTGGACTCGCGGGCGACCTCGGAGACCAGCTGGACCTCCGCCGCCGACAGGTCGATGTTGCTCGGCAGCAGGTCCATGTTGGGGACCGCGGTCTTGAGCAGGACCTCGTCGGCCGCCATGCCCCGCTCCATGAGCAGGTTGTAGACGGTGAGGTCGAGCTCCATCGGGTTGACACCGAGACCCACCGACAGCGCGCCCTGCGGGTCGAAGTCCACGAGCAGCACCCGGCGTCCGTACTCCGCGAGCGCGGCACCCAGGTTGATGGTCGACGTGGTCTTGCCGACGCCGCCCTTCTGGTTGCACATCGCGATGATCTTCGCGGGGCCGTGGTCGGTCAGCGGGCCCGGGATCGGGAAGTACGGCAGCGGGCGACCGGTCGGGCCGATGCGCTCACGGCGCTGACGGGCAGCGTCGGGAGCGAGCGTGGCCGCGTACTCGGGGTCCGGCTCGTACTCGGCGTCGGGGTCGTAGAAGTGCCCCTCGGGCAGTTCGTCGTAGTCGGCGAAGTGGTTGTGGGGCGCGCCACTTCCGTCGCCGGCCATGGCGTTCACGTGATGGCCATCCATGCTCTGGTGTGCTGACAGAGTCGTCCCTGTCGTCTGGTGACTCTGGTGGGCTGCGAAGGTGCGCACCGCAACGGAGCCGACAGCCTCGAACCCCGCGGGACCCTGATCCCGTACCGGCATTCCTGGTTGACCACCCCCGGGAGTAAATGTCGACTCATTCACAAGTCGTCTTACCTCCTTGGTGACCAGGAAACTTCTAGACAGGTCAGCGTGGCACCATGCCGACAGTCGGCGACTCTATGGCGTGTCGGGCGTCCGCAGCAACACAATCCGCCGGACCCGGCCCGATGTGTCGGCAATGAAACATCCCTCTGTCAAGGGCGTACGGCCGTCGCACGGCAGGTTTCACCGGTGTGCGAATCGACCAAAGGGTTACGTTCGAGGCGAGTTGACCGAGAGTCGCAAAGTGACCATACACACATCCGGCCGGACCTTGTCGGGCAAGGTCCGGCCGGGTGCGCGTCGTTGACACGCCATGTTGACGTATCGCCTTCGCGAAAAGGTGACTTAACCGTTCGGCGAGGTCAGCGGCTCAGCCGAGCAGCGTCTCGAGCTCCACGTGCTCCAGGCCGTGCGCCTCGGCGACCTCGCGGTAAACGACCTTGCCGTCATGGGTGTTGAGGCCCTTGGCGAGCGCGGGGTCGCGGCGCAGCGCCTCCACCCAGCCGCGGTTGGCGAGTTCGACGATGTAGGGCAGCGTCGCGTTGGTGAGCGCGTAGGTGGAGGTGTTGGGCACCGCGCCGGGCATGTTGGCGACGCAGTAGAAGACCGAGTCGTGGACCTGGAAGGTCGGCTCGGCGTGCGTGGTCGGGTGGGAGTCCTCGAAGCAGCCGCCCTGGTCGATCGCGATGTCGACAAGGACACTTCCCGGCTTCATCCGGGCCACGAGCTCGTTGGTGACCAGCTTCGGGGCCTTGGCGCCCGGGATGAGCACCGCGCCGATGACGAGGTCGGCGTCGAGCACGGCCTTCTCCAGCTCCAGGGAGTTGGACATGATCGCCCGGACCTTGGTGCCGAAGACCTTGTCGGCCTCGCGGAGCTTGTTGATGTCGCGGTCGAGCAGCGTGACGTGGAAGCCCATGCCGACAGCGATCTGGGTGGCGTTCCAGCCGGAGACGCCGCCGCCGATGACGACGGCACGCGCGGGCTGGGTGCCGGGGACGCCACCGGGGAGCACGCCGCGGCCGCCGACCGAGCGCATCAGGTGGTAGGCGCCGACCTGCGGGGCCAGGCGGCCTGCGACCTCGGACATCGGGGCGAGCAGCGGAAGGGCGCGCGAGGGCAGCTCGACCGTCTCGTAGGCGATGGCGGTGGTGCCGGACTCGATGAGCGCGTCGGTGCACTCCTTGGAGGCGGCCAGGTGCAGGTAGGTGAAGAGCGTCTGGTCCTTGCGGAGGCGGTGGTACTCCTCGGCGATGGGCTCCTTGACCTTCAGCAGCAGGTCGGCGGTGGCCCACACCTCGTCGGCGGTGCCGAGGATCGTGGCGCCGGCGGCGACGTACTCCTCGTCCGGGATCGACGAGCCGACACCGGCGTCCTGCTCGATGACGACCTGGTGGCCGTGGCGCACCAGCTCGTGCACGCCGGACGGGGTGATGGCCACCCGGAACTCGTTGTTCTTGACCTCGCGGGGGATGCCGACCTTCACGTGGATCACGGTCCTTGGCTCAGTGGATGTGGGGCAATAGAACACATACCCGGGCATGCATGAGCACACCGGGAGACACCGCAGGAGAAGGTGCGGCAGAGCCAGTCTAATGAAGGTGTTCCCGCTGTCTAGCCTTTCATTGCATCAATCTACTGCGGGTGTACTACGGATTTCGCAGGCATCAGCGTCTTGTTTCGAAGGATCAGGCCGTTCCGGTTCCGCTTCCGGCTCCGAAACCTCCTCCCCCAGCAGCCGCTCCGCGGCCCCCCGGTGCAGCGCCGCCGCGGTGGGATCGCCGAGGTGATCCAGGGTGTCGGCGAGCCTCAGCTGCAACGCGGCCTGGAGTCGTACGTCCTCCGCGCGCCGCGCCCACTCCACCGCCTCCTGGCAGGTGCGCAGCGATTCCTCGGGGCGTCCGGCGTACTCCTGGACGCGCGCCAGCTCGCTCAACGCCCGTGCGTGGGCGGCGACATCGCCCTCCTTGCGATATCCGGCGACCGCGGCCCGCCAGCCCCGCAGCGCCTCGCCGTAACGGCCCGCGTAGGTGTGCGCGGCGGCGATCCGGCCGTACAGCCGGGCGGCGTCCGCGCGCTCGTCGCGGGCCAGGCGCTGGGCGAGGGCGCGGCCGAACCAGTCGGCGGCCCGGTCGTAGTCCCCGAGCTCCAGATGCGCGCCGCCTACGGATTCCATCGCGCGGCCGGTCGCATACGGGTCATTCGCCTGGCGTCCGGCGTCCAGTGCGGCCCGATAGCGGGCCAGCGCGTCGGCCGTGCGCCCGGTCTGCGCGTCCAGGTCGCCCAGGTTCAGCAGCGCCGCCGCCTGCTCCCGGGGCAGCTCCCGGCGCTCGGCCACGTCCAGGACGAGCCGGTGGAGGCCGTACAGGTCGGGGGCCGCGGCCTGGGTGCCGAAGTGCGCGACCATCGCCCTGACCAGCTGGGACATCAGCCGCCTGGCGAGGGTGTCGAGCTCACCGTCGGCGACGGCGAGGCGGGCCGAGGCCAGCAGGGCGGGCCTGCGGATGCGCAGCCAGTCCTCAGCGGCCCGGGGACTGGGGAAGCGCAGGGAGCGGGGCATGCCCTGGAGCTTCTCGCGGGCCTCGGGGTTGTCCGTCTCGGTGATGGCGCGGCAGGACTGGAGCAGCCGTACCGTCCGCTCCAGCATCCGGGCGCGGGCCAGCTGGAGCTCGGCGGGGCGGTCCTGGGTCTCGGCGAGGGACTTCAGCAGGGGGTGCAGACAGGCCGGCACCTCGTACTGCGGCAGCGGGGACTCCACGGCGTGCAGCAGGCCGAGGGCGACGAAGTCGTCCAGCGTGGTGCGGGCGCCGCCCACCGAGCAGCCGGCGAGGGCGGAGGCGGTGTGCGGGTCGACCAGGCCGGCCGGGGCGAGGGAGAGCAGACGCAGTATCCGGGCGGCGGGGCTGGGCAGGGAGCCGTAGGCGAGGCGGAAGACCCGGGTCAGGGGCGTTCCCTCGTCGCCCTCGGCGTGCAGGTGCTTGGCGAGGTCGGCGACGGCGGCTTTCGGCCGGGCGGCGAGCCAGCCGCCGGCCATCGTCAGGGCGGCGGGCTGGGCCTGACACTCCTCGACGAGGCCCTCGGCGGCGCGCGGGTCGACGGTGATGCGGACCGAGCCGGTGTGCCGGGTGAGCAGTTCCAGGGCGGACTTGGTGTCGAGGCCGCCGAGGGTGCAGGGGCGGACGTCGGAGATGCCGGTGAGCGGGCCGTCGGAGACGGCGACGACCAGGCATTCCGGGGTGTCCGGGAGGAGGGCGTCGACCTGGTCGGCGGTGACCGCGTCGTCGAGCAGGAGCAGCGCGCTGCGGTCGGCGAGGGCCTCGCGGAGCGCCGCCGTGAGGTCGTCCTCACAGGCGCCCGCGGGGGTCGGCCGGTCCAGGGCGGCGAGCAGTTCACGGGCGGCTCGCTCGACGGGGACGGGGGTGCCGTCGGGCTCGCTGAGACGGGCCTTGAGCACGCCGTCGTAACGGTCCGCGACCTGTCGTACGAGCTCCTCTGCGAGCGCGGTGCGGCCCGAGCCGGGGCGGCCCGCGATGAGCAGCACACGCGCGCGTGGGGCCTTCTTGCCGGAGAGGGTGTCGAGGCCCGCCCGTTCGATGTCGGCGCGGAGTTCCTTCAACTCCCGTGTCCGGCCCAGGAACTGACCCTCGGCCGACAGCTGAACGCCGCTCGTGTCCACCGCCTGATCCGTCACGGGCCACACTCCCGTCCCACCGCACGCGCAAGCCCGCCGGGACTCCGAACGGGCATTTACAGAGCGTAGTTCACCCTCTGCAACGTTCCCGGTGGAGCACGGCGGGCAGGTCGCCCGATCGGATCAACCGATGGTCACACCAGGAGTGTTCAGGACTCGAAGGGACGCGCGGGCCAGGGCGCGTCCGCGGGGCGCAGCGCGTCGAGGCCGTCGCCCTGCTGCGCGGCGACCAGCGAAAGCACGCCCACCACCAGGCAGTTGTTGTGCAGCTCGCCCGCCAGCACGCCCCGTACGAGCTCGTCGAGGGGCACGCGCGCGTACTCCAGGTCGATCTCCTCGTGCTCCACCTCGAAGCGCTCGCCCTCGGCCTCCGACAGATCGCGGGCCAGGAAGATCCGTACGGCCTCGTCGCAGCCGCCGGCCGTGGTGTAGACGTCGGTCAGCACCCGCCAGTCCTCGGCCTTGACGTGCGCCTCCTCGTACAGCTCGCGCTGGGCCGCGTGCAGCGGGTTCTCGCCGGGCACGTCGAGCAGACCGGCCGGGATCTCCCACAGCTTCTGGCGGACGGGGTGGCGGTACTGCTTGATCAGCAGGACCCGGCCCTCGTCGTCGAGGGCGAGGACGCCGACCGAGCCGGGGTGGACCTGGTAGTCGCGGCGGACGACCTTGCCGTCGGGCATGACCACGTCGTCGGTGCGGACAGAGGTCTTGTTGCCCACGAAGGGGGTCTCCGTCGCCCGGATCTCCCACTCCTCCGGAGTGTCCTTGATCGTCATGCCCAGTCCTTCCGCACGTGCTCAAAGAGAAACCGGGGCGCCGCCTTTTGAATGCGAACGCCCCGGCCACCGTACAACTGTTGTGTTACTTCGAGGTCTTCCGCTCGACGGCCGCCTTCACCAGGCCGGCGAACAGCGGGTGCGGGCGAGTGGGGCGGGAGCGCAGCTCCGGGTGCGCCTGCGTGGCGACCAGGTAGGGGTGGACCTCGCGCGGGTACTCGACGTACTCGACGAGCTTGCCGTCCGGGGAGGTGCCGGAGAACAGGATGCCGGCCTTCTTCTCCAGCTCCGCGCGGTAGGCGTTGTTCACCTCGTAGCGGTGACGGTGCCGCTCCTCGATGTACTCCTTGCCGTCGTACACCTCACGCACGATCGAGCCCTCGGCCAGCTTCGCCGGGTACATGCCGAGCCGCATGGTGCCGCCCATGTCGCCCTCGCCGGCGACGATGTCGAGCTGCTCGGCCATGGTGGAGATGACCGGGTGGGCGGTGGCGGAGTCGAACTCGGTGGAGTTGGCGTCCGGGATGTCGGCCAGGTTGCGGGCGGCCTCGATCACGATGCACTGCAGGCCCAGGCAGAGGCCGAGCAGCGGGATCTTGTTCTCGCGGGCGTACTTGATCGCGCCGACCTTGCCGAGCACACCGCGGTCGCCGAAGCCGCCCGGGATGCAGATGCCGTCGACGTCCGCGAGCTGCGCCGCGGCGCCGGCCGGGGTCTTGCAGTCGTCGGAGGTGACCCACTTGATCTTCACGCGGGCCCGGTTGGCGAAGCCGCCGGCGCGCAGCGCCTCGGTGACCGACAGGTAGGCGTCCGGCAGGTCGATGTACTTGCCGACCAGGGCAAGGGTGATCTCGTGGTCGGGGTTGTGGACGCGGTCCAGCAGGTCGTCCCAGGTCGTCCAGTCCACGTCGCGGAACGGCAGGTCAAGCTTGCGGACGACGTACGCGTCCAGGCCCTCGCCGTGCACGGTCTTCGGGATGTCGTAGATCGAGCGGGCGTCGGGGCAGGCGACCACGGCGGCCTCGTCGACGTCGCACATCAGCGAGATCTTGCGCTTGATCGCGGTCGGGACCTCGCGGTCGCAGCGCAGCACGATCGCGTCCGGCTGGATACCGATGTTCCGAAGCGCCGCAACCGAGTGCTGGGTCGGCTTCGTCTTCAGCTCTCCCGACGGGCCGATGTACGGCAGGAGGGAAATGTGGACCACAAAGACGTTGTCCCGGCCGACCTCGTGACGGACCTGGCGGACCGTCTCCAGGAACGGCAGGGACTCGATGTCGCCGACCGTACCGCCGACCTCCGTGATGACCACGTCGACCTCGTCGGTGGCCATGCGGCGGATGCGGTGCTTGATCTCGTTGGTGATGTGCGGGATGACCTGCACGGTGTCGCCGAGGTACTCGCCGCGCCGCTCCTTGGCGATCACCGTGGAGTAGACCTGGCCTGTAGTGACGTTGGCGCTGCCGTCCAAGTCACGGTCGAGGAAGCGCTCGTAGTGTCCGATGTCCAGGTCGGTCTCGGCGCCGTCGTTGGTGACGAAGACCTCTCCGTGCTGGAAGGGGTTCATCGTGCCGGGGTCGACGTTCAGGTACGGGTCGAGCTTCTGCATGACGACGCGCAGGCCGCGGGCCTTGAGCAGCATCCCCAGGCTGGAGGCCGTCAGGCCCTTGCCGAGAGAGGAGGCGACACCCCCGGTGACGAAGATGTGCTTGGTCGTCGTAGATTTCGGCGGCATGGCCAAGAGGGGGCTCCCGTGGTCGCGATCTGGGGTGCGGGGCGGCGCTGTGACCGGAGATTCCCGGCGTCGCCGTCGCTGCGGTCGGGGGTTTCGTCCACCACCGGTCCACGGGCTACCAGGGTATCAGCGCCTCGGGGGGATGGCTTCCGGCCACGCTCCGCGCACGCGCCGACACGGACCCTCACCCGTCACGGGTTTCTCACCGGCTGCTCACCCGTTCGGCCCACCCGCGTTGCCCGGAGCGGCACACAGATCATCTACGTGCGTCGTATCCTGCTCGGACATTCACTGCCGAGCCCGCCCGGCAACACGGCACCACCCCCCGCCCGTAAGCCCCGGAACAACGTGAGCTCGTCAGTTCGTTGAGAAGAGATTGTCGTTTTGCCCAGAGGCACCGCGACTGCTTTGCTTCACCGCTCAACGACGCATTACAACGACCCCTTGACCGCACTAGCGACAGCCCCCTTTTTCCCAGGGGGTGACGTGGCCGTTCGACTGGAGTTGCACGTGGCCGGGCGCATCGAAGACTACGCACTCATCGGAGACATGCAGACCGCCGCCCTGGTCTGCCGGGACGGCACAGTGGACTGGCTGTGCCTGCCCCGCTTCGACTCGCATGCCATCTTCGCCGGCCTGCTGGGCACCGAGGAGCACGGCTTCTGGCGCCTGGGGCCCGCGCATGCCGCCGACGCCGATCCGCCCACCGCGGCCCGGCGCAGCTACCGCGGCGACTCGCTGATCCTGGAGTCCGAGTGGGACACCCCGCGCGGCACGGTCCGGATCACCGACTTCATGCCGCCGCGTGACGGCGCGCCGCAGCTGATCCGGATCGTGGAGGGCGTCTCGGGCCGCGTCCCGATGCGCTCGGCCCTCCGGATGCGTTTCTCGTACGGGCGGGTCGTGCCGTGGGTGCACAAGCACGACGGGCGCACGGTCGCCGTGGCGGGCCCCGACTCGGTGTGGTTCGACACCGACTGCGAGACCTACGGCAAGTCCCTGACCACGTACTCGGACTTCACGGTCGCCCCGGGTGACCGGATCGCCTTCACCATCTCGTGGGAGCCCTCGCACAAGAACCCGCCGCCGCTGCCCGAGCCGGAGCAGTCCCTGGAGGCCACCGAGGACTTCTGGCGCGAGTGGGTCGAGCACTGTACGTACCACGGCCCCTACCGCGAGGCCGTCGTCCGCTCGCTGATCACGCTGAAGGCGCTGACGTACGCCCCGACCGGCGGCATCGTCGCCGCCCCGACGACCTCGCTGCCCGAGGACATCGGCGGCGTCCGCAACTGGGATTACCGCTACACCTGGCTCCGCGACGCCGCGATCACGCTCTCCTCCCTCCTGCGCACCGGCTACCGCGAGGAGGCTCGCGCCTGGCGCGAGTGGCTGCTGCGGGCGGTCGCCGGCGACCCCGAGAACCTGCAGATCATGTACGGCATCGCGGGTGAGCGGGAGCTGGGCGAGGCCGAGCTGGACTGGCTGCCGGGCTACGAGAACTCCGCGCCGGTCCGGGTGGGCAACGGCGCGGCGCACCAGCTCCAGCTCGACGTGTACGGCGAGGTCACCGAGGCCCTGCACCTGGCCCACATGACGGGCCTGGCCCGCAACGACTACGCGTCCCTGCTCCAGCTCAAGCTCATCCGCTACCTGGAGGACCACTGGGACGAGCCGGACGAGGGCATCTGGGAGGTGCGCGGCCCGCGCCGCCACTTCGTGCACTCCAAGGTGATGGCCTGGGTCGCCGTCGACCGCACGATCAAGCTCATCGAGTCCGGGGACGCGGACGGCCCGCTGGACCGCTGGCGCGAGCTGCGCGACGACATCCACCGGGACGTGTGCGAGAAGGGCTACGACAAGGAGCGCAACACCTTCACGCAGTCGTACGGCTCGAAGGAGCTGGACGCCTCCCTGCTGCTGATCCCGCAGATGGGCTTCCTGCCGCCGGACGACAAGCGGGTCATCGGCACGATCGAGGCGATCCAGCGCGAGCTGTCCACGCCGGACGGCTTCATCCTGCGTTACCCGACCGAGGGCGACAGCGAGGGCGTCGACGGCCTGCCCGGTGACGAGGGCGCGTTCCTGGCCTGCTCGTTCTGGATGGCGGACGACCTCGCGATGATCGGCCGCGTCGACGAGGCCCGCAAGCTGTTCGAGAAGCTCCTCGCACTGCGCAACGACCTCGGGCTGCTCGCCGAGGAGTGGGACCCGCGCCTGAAGCGCCAGGTCGGCAACTTCCCGCAGGCCTTCAGCCACGTCCCGCTGATCGACACGGCCCTGCGACTGACGGCGTCGGGGGCGTACGGGGGCTGACTCCCGTCACGGGCGTGCCGCTGCCTGCCGTAGCGCGGCACGGCACGCCACGATCGCCGGGTGCGTGCCCCGGCCACGGCGTACGACGGTGTAGACGCGTCGTGTGCGCCTCAGCGCCCGCAGAGGGACGGTCGGCGGCTGCCCGCACCAGACGAGGTCGGGCAGGAAGGCCGCCGCGTGTCCCTGCTCCACCAGCCGCAGCTGGAGCAGGAGGTCGGTGGTCTCGAACCGCACGTCGGGTTCGAAGCCCGCCGCCCGGCACTCGCGCAGGGCCCACTGCCGGGCGGGCGTGCCCTCGGGTTCCATCACCCACGGATGACCGGCGAGCGAGCCCAGCGACGCGCCCGGGTGGGGCAGCGCGAGGCGCAGAGGGTCGTCGAGCAGGTCCTCCTGCTCCAGCTCGGCGGGCCGGGGGCCGGGGTCGCCCGGGTACTCCTCGGCCAGGACCAGGTCGAAGTCACGGGCTTGGAGGGCGGGCAGGGCCACCTCCGGCTCCAGCTGCCGGACGTGGACGCGCAGCGCCGGGTGCCGGTCCCGCAGCAGGTTCAGCGCGGCCGGGAGCAGGGCCAGCGCCGCCGTCTGGAACGAGGCGAGGCGCAGGGTCCCGGCCAGCTCGCCCCCGCTCATGGAGGCGGCGATGTCCGCCTCGGCGCGCTCCAGCCGCTCCAGGACCGCCTCCGTGTGGGCGACGAGGATCTCGGCCTGCTCGGTCAGCCGCACCCGCCGCCCCACGGGTTCGAGCAACGGCACCCCGACCTCGGCCTCCAGCTGCGAGAGCTGCTGGGACACCGAGGAGGGGGCGTACGAGAGGGCGGTGGCGACGGCCGCGAGGGTGCCGCGGTGCTTGAGCTCGCGCAGCAGGCGGAGGCGGTGGAGGTCGAACATGAGCGGCCCGCCCTGAATCATCGGGTTTTCCGATGACTATAGGTCGGAAAGGTCCGCTAGACCGACCATAGAGCCGCCGCACACCATGAGCGGGTGTCCACGAACCCTTCTCCGCTCTGGCGCGTACGCTCCGGCGCTCGTAGCTGGCGCTGTGCGCCCGCGCCCGCCGGGGTACGCACCCACACCCCTGACCGAACTCCCGTCCCTGGCCGCCGAGTTGGCGGTCGGCCGGGTCTTCGTCAAGGACGAGTCGAGCCGTCTCGGGCTGCCCGCGTTCAAGGCGCTGGGGGCGTTCTGGGCCGTCCACCGCGTCCTCGCCGAGCGGGAGCCGGGTCCCGTGACCCTGGTGACGGCCACGGACGGCAACCACGGCCGTGCGGTGGCGCGGGCGGCCCGTGTTGCCGGTCAGGGTGCGCACGTCTTCGTTCCGCGGGGTGTGTCCGCGCAGGCGGTGGCGGCCATCGCCGCCGAGGGCGCGAAGGTCACCGAGGTGTCGGGCCCGTACGACGAGGCCGTACGGCTCGCGGCCGAGGCGGCCGACGGGCCCGACTCGATCCTGGTCCAGGACACCGCCTGGCCCGGCTACGAGGAGATCCCCGGCTGGATCGTCGAGGGATACGCCACGCTCTGCGCCGAGATCGACGAGCAGTTGGGAGAGACCGGACCCGACCTCGTCTGTGTCCCGGTGGGGGTGGGCTCGCTGGCCCAGGCCGTCGTCACTCACTACCGCAGCCGCCCCGCCGGGCAGCCACCGGCGCTGCTCTCGGTGGAGCCGGAGGCCGCGGCCTGCGTCCTGGCGAGCCTCGACGCGGGCGCGCCCGTCAGCGTCACGACCGGCGACACCGTCATGGCGGGCCTGAACTGCGGTACGCCGTCCAGCCTCGCCTGGCCCTGCCTGTACGGCGGACTCGACGCCGCCGTCGCCGTACCGGACGCGGCGAGTGTCCGCGCGGCCGCTGACCTCGCCGCCCTCGGTGTCTCCTCGGGGCCCTGCGGGGCGGCCTCGCTCGCCGGACTACGGGCGGTGCTCACCGGTGCGGGTGCGGAGGAACGCCGTAGGGCGCTGGGGCTGGACGCGGCCTCCGTGGTCGTGCTGCTGAGCACCGAGGGCTCTCCCGCGTGCTGACGCACTGGGCGGCCGCGGTCGGTGTCCTCGGGCTGCTGACCGTCGTACCGGGGCCCGACATGGCGGTGGTGACGCGGCGGGCCCTCGCGGCCGGGCCGGGGGACGCGCTGCGGACGGCGGGCGGCATCGCGTCCGGGCTGCTGGTGTGGGGCGCGCTGACGGCGGCCGGGCTCGCGGCGGTGCTGGCCGCCTCGCCGGGGGCGTATCTGGGCCTCCGGCTCCTGGGCGCCGGCTACCTGGTGTTCTTGGGGGCACAGACGCTGTGGCGGCACCGGCGGACCGTCGCCGTCCCGATGGGTGCCGGTACCGGTTCGGGCAGCCCCTGGCGGACCGGTCTGGTCGCCAACCTCCTCAACCCGAAGATCGCCGTCTTCTACACCGGCCTGCTGCCCACGCTGGCCCCGCCCCAACTGCCCGCCGCCTGGGGCATGGCACTCCTCGTCCTGCTGCACACCGCGCTCACCCTGGCCTGGCTCGGCGGTTACGTCCTCCTACTGGCCAAGGCCGGGCCGATACTCCAGCGGCCGCGCGTGCGCGGTGCGCTCACCTGGGCCACGGGCGTCGTGCTCATCGGCTTCGGGGTCGTGGTGGCGACGTCGGCGGGCTGAGCGTCGTACCGGCAGAACCCCTTCGACTCGGCGGGCTGAGCGCCGTACCGGCACAACCCCTTCGGAAGGAATCCTCATGACGTCCTCGGACCCCACTCGTCTGCTCGCCCGGCTGGTCGCCGTCGACTCCGTCAACCCGGACCTGGTGCCCGGTGGCGCGGGTGAGTCCGGCGTCGCCGACTTCTGCGGCGAGTGGCTGGCCGCGCGAGGCTTCGAGGTGCACCGGCTGGAGAAGCGTCCGGGCCGGCCCTCGCTCGTCGCCGTCGCGCGCGGTACCGGTGGCGGGCGGTCGCTCATGCTCAACGGTCATCTCGACACCGTCGGCCTCTCCGGCTACGACGGTGATCCGCTCGAGCCGCGGATCGACGGGGGCCGGATGTACGGGCGCGGCACCTTCGACATGAAGGGCGGCATCGCGGCCATGATGACTGCCGCCGCCCGCGCCGTCAGCCGAGGTCCGCTGCGCGGGGACGTGATCGTCGCCTGCGTCGCCGACGAGGAGCACGGCAGCCTGGGCACGGCGGAGGTGCTGGAGTCCTTCACCGCCGACGCGGCGATCGTCACCGAGCCGAGCCATCTCGAAGTCACCCTCGCCCACAAGGGGTTCGTCTGGTTCGACGTGGAGGTCGAGGGACGGGCCGCCCACGGTTCGCGACCCGATCTCGGCATCGACGCCATCGCCAAGGCCGGGCATTTCCTGGTCGCCCTGGAGGAGTGGGGCCGGCGCCTGGCGGACGGTCCGGCGCATCCCCTGCTGGGCACCGGCACCGTCCACGCCTCCGTCGTCCACGGCGGCGAGGAGCCGTCGACCTACCCGGCGCGCTGCCGGATCACGCTGGAGCGGCGCACGGTCCCCGGCGAGAGCGCCGACAGCGTAGAACGCGAGCTGACCGCCGTACTCGACCAACTCGCCACCACCGTCCCCGACTTCCGCCACCGACTCACCCGTGGCCTGCACCGCGAGCCCTTCGAGGCCGACCCCGAAGCCGCGATCGTGCGCACGCTCACCCACCATGCCGAGCAGGCCCTCGGCCGGCCTCCCGTGATCCGCGCCGAGCCCTTCTGGACCGACTGCGCGCTGCTGGACCGGGCCGGCATCCCCTGCCTGCTCTTCGGCGTGGACGGCGAGGGGGCCCACGCGGCCACCGAGTACGTCGAACTCGCCTCGCTGGACCGCCTGACCGAGATCCTCACCGACACCATCGCCGATTTCTGTGCCTGAACGTTTCTGACCATTCGGGAACGTCCCCCGGCCTGACAGGACCGACGCCCCCGCCCCGCCTACGCTGTAACCATCTGCCCCTGCACGAAAGGGGGCGCCCCATGGCCTCCCCATCTGCTTCTCCCTCGAAGGCCGGCACGGCTCTCGCCGCGCTGCGCGAGGAACTGGTCGGCGACGTGTTCGCCCCGGGGGACACGGGCTACGACGAGGCCCGTACCGTCTTCAACGCGATGATCGACCGGCGTCCGGCGGTGATCGCCCAGTGCGTCGACGAGGCCGACGTCGTACGGGCGGTGCGGTTCGGCCGGGACCTGGACCTGTCGATCGCGGTGCGCGGCGGCGGGCACAGTGTGGCGGGGATGGCGCTGAACGACGGCGGTCTGGTGGTCGACCTGCGCCACATGCGGGCGGTCACCGTCGATCCCACGGCACAGGCGGTACGGATCGCGGGCGGCGCCACGATGAGCGACCTCGACCGCGCGTGCCAGCCGTACGGTCTCGCCACGACCGGCGGCCGGGCCTCGACCACCGGCGTCGGCGGGTTCGTCCTCGGGGGCGGCACCGGCTGGCTGGACCGCTGGTGCGGGCTCGCCGTCGACAACCTCCTCGGCGTCGACCTGGTCACCGCCGACGGCCGTCGCGTGCACGCGAGCGCCGACGACAACCCGGAGCTGTTCTGGGGGCTGCACGGAGGCGGCGGCAACTTCGGCATCGCGACCGCGCTCACCCTGAAGCTGCACGAGCTGCCCGAGTTCGCCATGGCGTTCCTGCTGTTCCTCCCGGAGTTCGGCCCCGAGGTCGTCCGCACCTACCGCGACATCATGGCCGCGGCGCCGAACGAGGCGGGCGGTGGCGTCATCTATCTCACCGGCCCGCCCGAGGAGTTCGTGCCGCCGCACCTGGTCGGCACGCTGCTGTGCGGTGCGCTGCTGACGTACGCCGGGTCCGAGGCGGACATGCGCAAGGTCGCCGAGCCGCTGCTGGCGCTGCCGCACGAGACGGAGATCGTCGGGGCGATGCCGTACGCGGATGTCCAGTGCATGCTCGACGATCCGCCGGGGATGCGGAACTACTGGTCGGCGGAGTATCTGCGGGAGGCGCCGGACGCGTTCCTGGACGCCTTCTGCGCGCGGGCGGCGTCCATGCCGGTGCCCACCGGCACGATCCATGTCCTGTTCCCGCAGGGCGGGGCGATCGCGGACGGGCCGCGCGAGTACCCGGTGCCGTACCGGGACGCGCCGTGGGCCGTGCATCCCTTCGCGATGTGGGAGGACCCGGCGGACGACGAGCGGGTGATCCAGTGGGTCAGGGACGTCCGCGCGGACACCCGGCCGTGGAGCACCGGCGCGGTCTATCTCAACTTCATCGGCGACGAGGGTGCCGAACGGGTGGTGGCCGGGGTCGGCGCCGAGAACACCGACCGGCTGGCGGCCCTGAAACGGCGGTACGACCCGGACAACGTCTTCCGCTTCAACCACAACATCAGACCGGCGTGACCGGCGGCGGTACCAGCGCCGTCAACGTCCGCTCCCCCGCCGGGTCCCCCGCGGTCGCCGGTACGAGGGCGATCTCGTCCAGCCCCGCCTCCGCGTAGGCGTCGATCCGCGCCCGTACGGCGTCCAGGTCACCGACGAGACCCACCGTGCCGGCGGCTTCCGGAGGCAGTGCCCGCAGCAGCGTCTCCCGGTCGGCGCCGGACGCGGCGAGCGTCACCGCCTCTCCGAAGCCCGCCTCCGCGAAGACCTCGCGGTAGCCCGGCACGGTCAGATATCCCGCGATGCTCCCCAGCACCTGGGCCAGCGATTCCGGCACGGGATCGACGGCCGCCGGCAGCCACGCGGCCAGCGGAGGCGGCGTACGGCCCGCCTTGTCGGCGGCCGCGTCCAGCTTGGCGCGCAGGACGCGGACCTGTTCCGGGGAGACGACGTCGAGCAGCATCCGATCGGCGTACGCGGCGGCCACCCCGACCGCCCGCTCCCCGAACGCGGCCACGGTGAGCGGCCCACCGGGAGGCGGGAGCCGACGCCGGAAGGGGGCGACCGCTTCGCCGGGGCGGGTGGCGTCGCCGGGCGGCGGGAGCCTGCGCCGGAAGGGGCCGGCCGCTTCGCCGGGCGGAGGCAGCCGGTGCCGGAATGGGTCAGCCGCTTGGCTGGGTGGCGGGAGGTGTCGGGGGGAGGCTCCGATCGGCTCCCCCAGTGCGGCGCGCAGGTGGTCCCGTACCGCCTCCGCCGTTTCCGCGAGCACCGCCGCCGGTCGTTCGCGTACCCGCCCGTGCACGCCCTCCACCACCCGCGCGCTGGACGTGCCGAGTGCCACCCCGACCCGGCGGCCGGTGAGGGCCGCGACCGAGGCGGCGCCGCGGGCGATGGTGTACGGGTCGCGCACGGACACCGGAACAGGCCCCGCGGTCAGGGCGACCCGCTCGGTGGCCCGTCCGATCGCCACCGCGAGGGCGAAGGAGTCCCAGGTCGGCCCCTCCCCCGCCCACACCTCGCGGTACCCCAGCCGGTCGGCGACCGCCGCGATGCGCAACGGTTCGTCGACCGGGCTGTCGTCCTCCCGTGCCACGGCGACCACGCTGAAGTCCATGCCCTCCACCGTAGGCCCGGTGGCCCTAACTCACGGCTGCCAGCACCTCCTTGGCCGCCCGCTCGCCCTCGGTCGCCCCGCCCTCCATGAACCCCTGGAAGTCGTAGGAGCAGTGCTCACCGCCGATGTGGATGTTGCCCTGCGCCACCCCCTCGTACCCCGCGTACCGGTGCAGATAGCCCACCGGCCAGTACGAATAGGCGCCCAGCGCATACGGGTTGAGATGCCACGCCGACAACTGGGCCCGCCCCGTCCAGGCCGCCGACGTGCCCGGGAAGAACGCGTCGATGTCCGCGAGGTACTTCGTCGCGAGCCGGCTGACGTACGGGTCGCTCTCGTACGAGAACGGCCCCGCGGGAGTCAGCGACTTGGCGAGGCTGCCGCCGCCGTACTGGAGGAGGATGCCGCCCGTGCCGGACTGGACCTTGGTGGTGTCCCAGGTCTGCTGGACCCGGCCGTCGGTGAAGCAGTCGCCCGCGGAGACCCCGGGCCACGGGCCGGCGCCGCGCCAAGGGCGGCTGGAGAACTGCATGTTGAGCTTGGTGCAGTACCCCATCCGGGCGTCCCGCAGCAGGTTGGTCATCCGGGGGTCGAACCCGGCCTTGGTGAGGTCGAGTTGCTGGAGGACGGGGAGCGGCACGCACAGGATCGTGTGGTCGGCCGTGACCGTGCGGACGGCTCCCGACTCCGCGAAGGTGAGGGTCTGTGTGCCGTCCGCGTTGGCCTTGACGGCGGTGAGCGACCAGCCCTGCCTGATCGTGCCGTCGGGCAGGAAGTCTGCGATGGCGTGCGGGAGTTGGTCGTTGCCGCCGACGATGTGGTAGCGCTCGTTGGATAGACCCCAGACGTTGAAGTTGCCGGGGTTGGTCTGGTAGCCCATGAGCAGGACGAGGGCGAGTGAGGACTGGTCGGTGGTGTCGGCGCCGTACTCGACGTTGTAGGCGACGTCGAAGAACCGGCCGAGCGGCGAGTCGTGGCCGCCGGGGACGCGGGACTCGATCCAGTCGTACAGGGACAGGTTGTCGAGGGCGGTGCCGGCCTCGGTGGTCTGGTTCCAGAACACCTCGCCGGACGCCTGGAGGTCCTTGTGGAGGGCCTGGTAGACGTCCTTGAAGTCCTCGTCGGCCTGGGCGCGCGGGTAGTACTCCCCGTTGAACCACAGTATTTCCTCGGCCCCGTTGGGCCCGCCGCCGAGGAAGTCCTCGACGGGCAGGGCGAATCGGCGGCACAGCTCCAGCATCTTCTTGTGGCTGGTGTCGATCAGCTCGCCGCCGATCTCCGAGGTCTGGCCCCAGGACCAGTGGTCCCGCTGGGTGTACATCCGGCCGCCGACACGGCTCGGGTTGGCCTCGTAGACCGTGCAGCCGTAGCCCGCGTCGGCGAGCGTGAGCGCGGCGGTCAGCCCGGCGATCCCCGCGCCGACGACGGCGATCCGGGGTGCGGAGGAGGCGGCAGCGGGAGTCGGGACGGCCGTCAGCGCCGTGGCGCCCAGCGCGGCCCCCTTCAGGACCGTACGGCGGCGCACCCGCGCCTCCGCCACGGGCACCCCGAGCCGCTCCGCGGCGGCGTGGTCGGCGAACAGGGAACGCAGGACGTGCATCGCATGGGTTCGGGACACGACGTACACGCTCCTCAGACGTTGACGGGGGTTTCCTCGGTGCGCTCGGCCGCGTCCTCCAGGACGATCCGGCCGATGATCTCGTAGCGCTCCGGCTGCCTGGCCCTCAGGTAGAAGCCCAGACCGAGGCCGCCGAAGAAGACCAGGCCCACGATCCACGGGATGGCCTTGAAGAACAGCGAGTCGGCCGCCGTGCCGGCCGCCGTGTCGAGGTTCGTCACCAGCAGCCCGACGACCGCGATCATGCCGATGCCGCCGAGGAGCGGGGCGGTGAAGGTGCGGAACCAGTGGCGGTCCTCGGGGTGGTGCTTGCGGAAGTAGCCGATGACCGCGAAGGAGCACAGGGTCTGCACGATGAGGATGGCCATCGTGCCGAGGATCGCGAGCAGCGTGTAGAGGTGGATGTAGGGGTCCTGGCCGGTCAGCCAGAAGGCGGCCACGAGCGCGACCGCGATGACCGACTGCACGAACGACGCGATGTACGGCGAGCCGTGCTTGGCGTGGGTGTGGCCGAGGGCCGGGTGCAGGAAGCCCTCGCGGCCGATGGCGTACAAGTAGCGGGCGGCGCACTGGTGGAAGGCCATCCCGCAGGCGAACGACCCGGTGATCAGCAGCCATTGGAAGGCGTCGACGGCCCAGGCGCCGATGAACGAGTGCGCCGGGTCGAAGAACAGGTCGAGCGGGCTGGTCCCGGAGGAGATCTTCACCGAGCCCGCAAGTCCGTTGCCCGCGATGGTCATCCAGGACACGTAGATGTAGAAGAGGCCGACGCCGACGACCGAGATGAGGGTCGCGCGCGGGATGACGCGCTTGGGGTCCTTGCTCTCCTCGCCGTACATCGCGGTCGACTCGAAGCCGACCCACGACCAGAACGCGAAGAACAGTCCGAGCCCGGCGGAGGTGCCGGTGAAGGCGTTCTTCGGGTTGATGGGCTCCATGGGGATGCCGTCGGGGCCGCCGCCGTGCAGGAGTACGGCGGTGGCGACCGCGAAGAGGACGGCGATCTCGGCGATGAGCATCACGCCGAGGGCCTTCGCGGTCAGGTTGATGTCGAAGTACGCCAGCGCGGCGGTGACCAGCAGCATCGCCGCCGCGTACACGATCCAGGGCAGGTCGACGCCCAGTTGGTCGTCGACCGTGGTCTTCGCGAAGTAGGAGAAGACGCCGACGATCGACGCCTCGAAGACGACGTACGCCAGCACGGCCAGCATCCCCGAGGCCATGCCGGCGATCCGGCCCAGGCCGTGCGAGATGTACCCGTAGAAGGCCCCGGCCGCGGTGATCCGCCGGGCCATGGCGACGTATCCGACCGAGAAGACGGTCAGGACCAAGGTCGCGAAGAGATAGCCCGCCGGTGCGCCCGTGCCGTTGCCGAAGCCGACCGCGATCGGCAGGTTGCCGGTCATCGCGGTGATCGGCGCGGCGGTCGCCACCGCCATGAAGACGACGCCCACCAGACCGACGGAATTCGCCTTCAGCCGATGGACCTCTCGCGTGGGTGTCACTGGCTCTCGCGTGGGTTTTTCTGCCATTCCCGCCCCTCTCAACGTGCTTGCGCAACGAAATCCGAAGCCGAAATACGCCTTGCCTTTCGGATGCGTCAGTGTGGCGGCGGAGTGACGCATGCCACAAGCGACACGCGGTCGTGCAATCGGGCCCGGGGCGCGACGCATTGTCGTGTACAGGGCCGCGGTGATCGTCGCCGTAACCGTCCGGAGATGTCGTCGAAGCATGCGCGCGGGTAGCGTCCGGCTCATGGACAGCAGATTCGACAGCCAGGGCGCCGGCATCACCGTTCAACGGGCGCTGGAGCTGCCCGGCCTGCGCAGCGGCCTGCCCGAGATCCTCGCGGGCGCCGACCGGCTCGGGCGGTCCGTGCGCTGGGTGCACGCGGGCGAGGTCCCCAACATCGCCTCCCTCCTGAAGGGCGGCGAACTGCTGCTGACCACGGGTTACGGCCTCGGCACCCGCCCGGCCGAACAGCGGGCGTTCGTCCGCACGCTCGCCGAGCGCGGCATCGCGGCCCTCGTCATCGAACTCGGCCCCCGCTTCGCCCGCCTCCCCGCGGCCCTGGTCGACACGGCCCGCGCGACCGGCCTCCCCCTGGTCCAACTCCACCGTGAGGTGCCGTTCGTGACGGTCACGGAGGAGATCCACACCGAGATCGTCAACGGCCACTACGCGCTGCTCCAGCGGGCCGAGGAGGTCCACCGCCGATGTACGGAGGCCCTGCTGGGCGGCGGCGGGGTGCCCCAGGTGCTGGGCATCCTGGCGGACTTCAGCGACAACCCGGTCTTCCTGGAGACGACGGACGGCCAGCTCCTCTACGCGGCCGGTGCCGGGCCCGAGGGCGCGGACCCGCTCCAGGTGTGGGAGGGGCTGCGCGGCCAGCACAAGGACGCCCCGCCGGCCGGGTCCGTGCTGGTCGACGTCCCCGGCGGCGGGCCCGGCACCGGGTCGGTACGGGCCCGCCTGGTCCTGCTCCCGGTCCGCGCTCCTCTCGTCCCCGTGCACCGGATGGCGGCCGAGCGGGCGGCGGGCATCCTCGCCGTCGTCCTCATGCAGGCCCGCCAGGAGGAGGAGCTGGCCGCGCGGGGCCGCGGCGACTTCCTGACCGACCTCGCGGAGGGCCGGATCACCGCGGAGGACGCGCCCGCGCAGGCACGCGTGCTGGGCTTCAAGCCGGGGAGCAGCCCGCTGCTGCCGGTGGTCATGCGCCTCGGCGACACGCTGTCCCCGGGCGGCGGCTGGGCGGTCCTGGCGCGGGCGGTCTCGGAGGAACTGGCCTCGGTGGGGGTCCCGGTCCTCCTGGGCGTACGACCCCTCGAAGGCCGCGTGCTGGTGCTGCTGGGCCTGCGTTCGGAGTCGGAGCGGTCGGCGGTCGCGGACCGGGTCGCGGCGGCGCTGCGGGCCGGGGTGGAACGTGCCGGGATGCAGCGGCCCGGAGCCCAGCCGCCGGTCGTGGTGGTCGGTGTCGCGGGCGGATGGGCGGCGGCCTCGGCGGGGCTGCGGCACGCGGCCGAGACGGCGACGGCGGCCCAGGGCCTGTCGGACCGCCCCTGGTACGACGCCCGCCGCCTCGACATCGACCTGCTGCTGTGGCGCCTGCGCGACCATCCCGACCTGGCGGCCTTCGTCGACCGGGCGATCGGCCCGGTACGGGACCACGACGCCCGCTCCAAGCCACCGCTGCTGCCGACCCTGGAGACCTACCTCGCCCACGCCGGCCGCAAGGCGGAGACGGCCCGCGAGCTCCACCTCAACCGCCAGACCCTCTACAACCGCCTCGCCCGGATCGGCGAGTTGCTGGGCACGGACCTCGACGACCCGCAGACGGTACTGGCGTTGAGCCTGGCGCTGCGGGCGCGCAGGCACGTCCCCTAGATCAGCGGGCGCGGCTGGGTCAACTCGTCGTAGACACTGAGGACTTGTGCGACGGTCTCGTCCTCGGTCGGCCAGGTCGCCGCCTGCCGTACGCCCTTCTCGCGCAGCTCCTCGCAGCGCGCGGGATCGCCGAGCAGCCGTACGACGACGTCCGCGAGCGCCTCGACGTCCCCGTACGACACGAGTTCGGCGGCGTCGCCGACGAGTTCGGGCATGCTGCCGACGTCGGTCGCGACGAGCGGCACGCGCGCGTGCAGGGCCTCCTGGGCCAGCAGGGAACGCGACTCCCAACTGCTTGACAGCAGCGCGAGGTCGGCGGCGGCGAGCAGCTCGGTGACGTCGTCACGCCGTCCGATCAGCCGGACCGGCAGCCCCTCCTCCTCGATCCTGCTCTGCAACTCGGCCCGCAGCGGCCCCTCCCCGGCGATCACGACGAGCGGCACGGGATCGAGCGCCCGCCACGCGCGTGAGGCGTCCAGCAGCGTGTCGTACCCGCGATGCCGGTCCAGCGAGCCGACGGCCATCAGCAACGGCCGCCCGGTGGCGCCGAGTTCGGCCCGCACCTTGGGCCGCAGCCGGTCGGGGTCCTCCAGCCGCACGGCCTTGCGGGCGCCGGGCAGGGCGACGGCGGCGAGCCGCGCGTCCCGGGCGCCGGTGGTGCGCGCCCGGTCGACGAGGGCGGAGGTGGCCCCCAGCACCACGGAGGCGGCCTTCACGACCCGCCGCTCCAACAGCCGCACGAGATGGGCCCGCGCGCCCTCGGCGTGCGCCCGGTCGTGCCAGGTCACGACGAGCGGAGTACGCCGCCCGCTGAGCGCGAGGACGGCACGGAAGGAGGCGTGCAGCCCGTGCGCGTGCACGAGATCGGCGTCGGCGCAGGCGGCCCGCAGCGCGGCCACGGACCCCGGATCGCTGCTCCTGGGCACATGCACATGCTCGGCACCGGCCCCCGTGAAGTCGTAGATGCGATCCGCCTCGACGGGGGCGCACACGGTGACCTTCACGCCCCTCGCGACGAGCCCGGAGGCCAGGGACCGCACATGCGCACTGCTACCGGCGTTGCCGCCGCCGAGCACCTGCACGGTGCGCAGCGGTGACTGACCGTGCGGTGAGTGGCTGCTCACGGGGCTCACGTGGCCGGGGCTCCTGGTTCGGCGTCGGGCGGTCACGAGGAAACGTACAGAAGGTATCGAGCGGAGGGGTGTACCGCGCGCTTCCTACGCGTACTACGTGCTGCCCCAAGGATGCCAGCACGTACGGGTGTTCCGGGAACGCCGGGGGTGTGCGGGTTCGGGGTGGAGGTGGGGCGGGTCACTCACACGGGTGAATCAACCACCCCACCCGCCACACGGCGCTACGCGTCCGCCCTCGCCGCCGCCAACAGCTCCTCCGCATGGGCCCGAGCCGTCTCCGAGTCCTCCTGTCCCGCCAGCATCCGGGACAACTCCCGTACCCGATCCTCCCCTTCAAGCACCTTCACACCGGACCGCGTGACCGACCCGTCGTTGGTCTTCTCGACGAGCAACTGCCGGTCGGCGAAGGCCGCGACCTGCGGCAGATGCGTGACGACCACGACCTGCGCGGACTTGGCGAGCTTCGCGAGCCGCCGCCCGATCTCGACCGCCGCCTTGCCGCCGACACCGGCGTCGACCTCGTCGAAGAGATACGTCGGCACCGGATCGGTCCCCGCGAACACGACCTCGACGGCCAGCATCACGCGCGAGAGCTCACCGCCGGAGGCGCCCTTGGCGATGGGCCGCGGCGGAGCACCGGGGTGCGGCGCGAGCAGCAGCTCGACCTCGTCCACACCCGACGGCCCGTACGCGACGGTCCGCCCGCCGACCTCGACACCGTCCGGGTCCTCGGTCTGCCGGATGTCGAAGGACACGCGCGCGTGCGGCATGGCCAGCGAGGCCAGCTCGGCGGTCACGGCGGCCGCGAACCGCGAGGCCGCCTCCGCCCGCGCGTCGCTCAACGCCTGCGCCAGCCCACCCAGTTCGGCCCGCAGCGCGTCCCGCTCGTCGGTGAGCTCCCCGATCCGCTCGTCGTCCCCGTCCAGCTCGGTGAGGCGCGCGGCCCCCTGCTCGGCCCAGGACAGAACCGCGGCGACATTCTCGCCGTACTTCCGCGTCAGCGCCGTGAGAGCGGCCCTGCGCTCCTCGACCGCCGCCAGCCGCAGCGGATCGGCGTCGAGATCGTCGGCGTACCCCGCCAGCTCCCCGGCGACGTCCCCCAGCAGGATCCCGACCTCGCCGATCCGGTCGGCGAGCGCGGCCAGGGCGGGGTCGTAGGACCGTACGGCGTCCAGAGCCCGCTGAGCGCCCGCCACCAGCGTCGTGGCATCGATGCCCTCGGGGTCCTCGGGGTTCCCGGCGAGGGCCGCATGCGCGGCCGTGGCGGCGGACGACAGGGCCTCGGCGTGCCCGAGCCGCTCCGCCTCCTCGGCCAGCTCGGCGTCCTCACCCGCGCGCGGTTCGACCCCGGCGATCTCGTCGAGGCCGTAGCGCAGCATGTCGGCCTCCTGGGCCCGCTCACGCGCGCGTGTGGTGATCTCGTCGAGCTCGGCGGAGACCGCCCGCAGCCGCCGGTAGGCCTCGCCGTACTTGGCGAGCGGCACGGCGACGGCGTCCCCGGCGTACCGGTCCAGCGCCTGCCGCTGCCGCGACAGCTTCAGCAGCCCCTGCTGATCGGTCTGCCCGTGCACGGCGACCAGCTCGTCGGCGAGCTCGGCGAGCACACCCACGGGCACGCTCCGCCCGCCCAGGTGCGCCCGCGACCGCCCTTCGGCGGAAACGGTACGGCTGATCAGCAGCGCCCCGTCGTCGAGCTCGGCCCCGGCCTCTTCGGCGCGTACGACGGCCGTGGCGCCCGCGGGGACGGTGATCCGCCCCTCCACGACCGCCTTGTCGGCCCCGATCCGCACGAGCGCCGGGTCCGCCCGCCCACCGAGCAGCAGCCCCAGGCTGGTGACCACCATGGTCTTGCCCGCACCCGTCTCACCGGTGACAGCGGTGAACCCGGGCGACAGCTCGACGACGGCATCGTCGATGACTCCGAGCGACCGTATCCGCATCTCTTCCAGCACGGTGAAGACCTTACGAGGTAAGGGCGCGAGAGTGCGAGGCACCCTGTCACCCAGGGGAGTGGAGATACCCAGGGGCGCGGGGAACTGCGCGAGCAACCACAACCCACCCGCACCCGCGCACGCTCCGCAACCAGCCCCCACAGCTGGCTAGTGAGGCGCCCCCCGCCACCCGGAAACAGGCAACGCGAACTTCGCCACAAGCCGGTCGGTGAAGGACGCATGGTGCAGCCGAGCGAGCCGCACCGGCACAGCCCCCCGCCGCACCTCGACCCGCGCCCCCGGCGGCAACTCGACCGTCCGCCGCCCGTCGCACCACAGCACCCCCGGCGGAATGTGCGGCAGAACCTCCACAGCCAACACAGAATCCGGCGATGTCACGAGCGGCTTCGCGAACAGCGCATGCGCACTGATCGGCACCATCAGCAACGCCTCGACCTCGGGCCACACCACCGGCCCACCCGCGGAGAACGCGTACGCGGTGGACCCGGTCGGCGTCGACAGCACGATCCCGTCGCACCCGAACCCGGTGACCGGCCGCCCGTCGATCTCCAGCACCACTTCCAGCAGCTTCTCGGCGCCCGCCTTCTGCACCGCCGCCTCGTTCAGCGCCCAGTCGGTGTGCACGATGTCCCCGTTGCTGTGGACCACCACATCAACGGTCATCCGCTCCTCGACCTCGTACGACTTGGTCACCACCCGGTCGACGACCTTGTCGAGATCGTCCCGCTCGGCCTCGGCGAGGAACCCCACCCGCCCGAGATTGACGCCCAGCATCGGCACCCCGGACGCCCGGGCGAACTCGGCGCCGCGCAGCAGCGTCCCGTCCCCGCCCAGCACGATCAGCAGCTCGCACCCGTCGAGGCACTGCGGAGTCGCCTCCTTGACGAGCTCCACCTCCTCAGGAAGCGGCAGGTCCGCGGCCTCGTACTCCAACACCCGCACGCCGATGCCCTCGCGCAGCAGCCCCTTCACCACCAGCTCGGCGCTGCGGATCGCCGCAGGCCGACCGGTGTGGGCGAGCAGGAAAACAGTACGAGCTCGGTTCTGTGTCAACGAGGCCCCTCCGCCACTGCACGGTCAACGTCGGCCGGTTCCAGGGCGGGCGCCCCGGCACGCAGCCACAGAAAGTATTCGACATTGCCCGAGGGCCCGGGCAGCGGACTGGCCGTGACACCCTTCACCCCGAGCCCGAGTTCCCACGCCTTCTCGGCAACTCCGCGCACGGCCTCCGCCCGCAGCTGCGGACTCCGTACGACTCCCCCACTGCCCAGCCGTTCCTTCCCCACCTCGAACTGCGGCTTGACCATCATCACCAGGTCGGCGTCCGGCTTCACGCACCGCGCCAGGGCGGGCAGCACCAGCCCGAGAGGGATGAAGGACAGATCCCCCACGACAAGATCCACAGGTTCCCCATCGATCGCTTCAAGCGTCAACTCGCGTACGTTCGTACGGTCCTTGACGGTGACGCGTTCATCGCTCTGCAGAGTCCACGCGAGTTGTCCGTAACCGACGTCCACGGCGACGACGTGCGCGGCCCCCGACCGCAGCAGCACATCGGTGAACCCGCCCGTGGACGCGCCCGCGTCCAGCGCCCGCCGGCCCTCGACGACGAGCCCCTGCGGCACGAACGCCTCCAGCGCGCCCGCGAGCTTGTGCCCGCCCCGGGACACGTACTCGGGGTCGTTGTCGTCGCTCTGCACCACGATCGCCGCCGCGGTCTCCACCTGCGTCGCGGGCTTGGTCGCCACGGTCTTGCCGACGGTGACCCGCCCGGCCGCGATCAGCTGGCTGGCATGTTCACGCGACCGCGCGAGCTTCCGGCGGACCAGCTCCGCGTCCAGACGGCGACGTGCGACTCCTGCCACGTTCGGTTCAGCTCCTGTTTCGGTACGGCTGTTGGTACGACGGTGAGGGCGCCGGTGGTCCCGGGCGGGCGTCGAGCGCGGTCAGCGTGTCACGCAGCCCCCGGTGTACATCCTCGTACACCTCGACGTGTCCGTCCGTGGCGAGGTGGTCGGCGTCGGCCAGCCGCTCCAGCTGGGCGTCGACCTCGGCGTTGCCGGTGGGGGTGCGGGGGACGTCCAGCGGGGCGGGTGCGGCGGGGTCGTACGCCGGCTCCACCGCCTCCTGGGAAGCCGCCGGGATCTCCGTCTCCGGTACTGCGTCGCTCATGCCCAGACGCTACCCCGAAGCCCTGGGGTACCGTCGATCGCGATGGCCACGATCGAGGAGTGCCGTGCCGCACTCGAAAAGCTCTCGGACAACATGCAGCACGCCGAAGGGGACGTCGCCGCCGCGACCGCCCTGGACCGCTCGGTCAGCTGCCGGATCACCGACCTCGACATCACCTTCGTGGGCCGTATGACGGGCGGCCGGATCGTCGTCCAGGACACGATCCAGGGCGCGCCCGAGGAGAAGGCCCAGATCAGACTGACCATGAAGGGCGACGACCTGGTCGCGCTGGTCAACGGCGAGCTGAACTTCGCCAAGGCCTGGGGCTCGGGCCGGGTGAAACTGGAGGCAGGCCTCAAGGACCTCTTCCAGCTCAGGAAGCTTCTCTGACCACCGCGCGTGCCTTCCGCGCCGCCGGCACCACCAGCGGCGTCCCCGTCTCCGGGTCGTCGATCACCTGGCAGTGCAGCCCGAAGACCTCCTCGACCAGCTCGGCCGTGACGATGTCGTTCGGCGCGCCCTCGGCGATGACGCTGCCGCCCTTGAGGGCGATCAGGTGGGTGGCGTAGCGCGCGGCGTGGTTGAGGTCGTGCAGGACGGCCACCAGCGTGCGCCCCTGCTCCTCGTGCAGCTCGGCACAGAGGTCGAGGACGTCGATCTGGTGCTGGATGTCCAGGTAGGTCGTCGGCTCGTCAAGGAGCAGCAGCGGCGTCTGCTGGGCGAGCGCCATCGCGATCCACACGCGCTGCCGCTGACCGCCGGACAGTTCGTCCACGTACCGGTCGGCGAGCTCGGCGACGCCGGTCTGCGCCATCGACTCCTGGACGACCCGCTCGTCCTCGGTCGACCACTGGCGCAGCAGCCCCTGGTGCGGGTACCGGCCGCGGCCCACCAGGTCGCCGACGGTGATCCCGTCCGGCGCGATCGACGACTGCGGCAGCAGCCCCAGGGTCCGCGCGACCTTCTTCGCGGGCATCGACTGGATGACCTGCCCGTCGAGCAGCACCCGTCCCTGACTCGGCTTCAGCATCCGTGACAGCGCCCGCAGCAGCGTGGACTTGCCGCACGCGTTCGGGCCGACGATCACCGTGAAGGAGTTGTCGGGGATCTCCACCGACAGCTGCTCGGCGATGACGCGCTGGTCGTAGGCGAGGGTGACGTCCTCGGCGGAGAGGCGGTTCACGGTGCTCCTTGGGTTGTTCAGGGTGCGGTCGGTGCGGCCTGCGGCTGCGGCGCTCATATCCGGCCCGCCTTCCGCTCGGTGACCAGCAGCCACAGCAGATAGACGCCGCCGAGCACACCGGTGACCACGCCCACCGGCATCTGGTCGGCGCCGAAGACCTTCTGCGACAGCAAGTCGGCCGCGACCAGCAGGGCCGCGCCCATGCACAGCGACGGCAGCAGGTTCGGGCCGGGCGAGCGGGTCAGCCGCCGGGCGAGCTGCGGCGCGGTGAGCGCCACGAAGCTGACGGGCCCCGCGGCGGCGGTGGCGGTGGCGGTGAGCAGCACGGCGGCCACCATCAGCAGCGCCCTGGTGCGCTCGACGCGCACACCGAGGGCGTTGGACACGTCGTCGCCCATCTCCATCATCCTGAGCGCCCGCGCGTTGCCGAGGACCAGCGGAACCAGCACGGCGCACAGCCACAGCAGCGGCCACACCTGCTCCCAGTCCCGCCCGCTGAGCGAGCCGGTCATCCAGACGACGGCTTGGGCGGCCTCGGTGATGGTGGACTTGGTCAGCAGATAGCCGTTGACGGCCGTGAGGATCGCGGACACCCCGATGCCGACCAGGACGAGCCGGTATCCGTGCACCCCCTGTTTCCAGGCGAGCAGATAGATGGCGAGTCCGGCACCGAGGCCGCCCACCAGCGCTCCGACGGTGACCTCGCCCGCGCTCCCGGAGAACAGCACGATCACGGTGAGCGCCCCGGCGGTCGCCCCCTGCCCGAGCCCGAGGATGTCCGGACTGCCCAGCGGATTGCGCGACACGGCCTGGAACAGCGCCCCGCCGAGCCCGAGCGAGGCCCCGACCAGCAGCCCGACGAGGACACGCGGCAGCCGCAGCTCGTTGACGATGAACTCCTGGCCCGCGTTCCCGTCGCCCATCAGCGTCTTGAGCACGTCCCCGGCCGGGATCGGGAAGTCTCCTGTGCCGATCAGCACGACGCTCGCGGCGAGCGCGGCGGCCAGCAGGAGGAGGACGACGACGAAGGCCCGGACGTCGAGCCGGACCGACAGCCCGCCGGGCGTCCTGACGGCACGGTTGGCGCGCGGGGAGCGCTCGGCACGGTTGGTCTTCACAGCTGTGCCGTCCTCCGCCGTCGTACGAGAAAGATGAAGACCGGGCCACCGATGATCGCGGTCACGATGCCGACCTGAAGCTCCGAGGGCCGGGCGACGACCCGGCCGATGACATCGGCGCCGAGCAGCAGCACCGGCGACAGGATGGCCGCGTACGGCAGGATCCAGCGCAGGTCGGGCCCGGTGAAGGAGCGCACGACGTGCGGCACCATCAGCCCGACGAACACGATCGGCCCGCAGGCCGCGGTCGCCGCCCCGCACAGCACGACGGCCGCGAGCATCGACAGGGCCCGCGTCCGGTTGAGGTTGGCACCGAGGGCCCGCGCGGTGTCGTCGCCCATCTCCATGGCGTTCAGCGGCCGGGCGAGGGCCAGGGCGAGGAGCGTGCCGCCCGCGAGGAACGGCAGGACCTGGAGGATCGTCGACTCGCTCGCCGAGGTCAGCGAACCCACCGTCCAGAAGCGCATCTTGCCCAGCGCCGCCTCGTCCGTGATCATCACGGCCTGGAGATAGCCGTAGAGCGCGGCGCTGATCGCCGTACCGGCGAGCGCCAGCCGCACCGGCGTCGCTCCCCGGCTGCCGCCCAGGAACCACACGAGCGCGCCGACCGCCGCCGCCCCGAAGAACGCGAACCACACGTACCCCCTCAGGCTCGTCACCCCGAAGTACGTCATGGCGGTGACGACCGCCGCGGACGCGCCCGCGTTGATCCCGAGCAGCCCCGGGTCGGCCAGCGGGTTCCGGGTGAGCGCCTGGAGGACGGCCCCGGCGAGCCCGAGCGCGGCCCCGGCCAGCAACCCGAGCAGGGTCCGCCACAGCCGCTCGGTCACGACGACGTCGCCATACGTCCCGGAGTCCTCGAACAGGCCGTGCCACACCTGCCCCAGCGACAGCTCTTTCGCCCCGATCGCGATGCTCGCCAGCGCGACGAGCACCAGGATCACGACGGACACGAGCAACCCAAGGACACGTATCGCCCGGCGGGTTGGGGGCGCGGGGGCGGTTTCCGCGCGCTGTTCGGGAGGACTGTCGACCAACACGCAGTTAGGTTAGCCTACCCTCCGATCCGGCCACGATCCCGCTGCCCGGGTTCACAGGGAGACCCCGGCTACAACCCAAGCCGCGCCAGCGCCTTCCCCCCGTCCAGCTCGCATGCCCCGTCTCCGGCCGCCGTCCAGGCCGCCGCACACAGCGCCCGCAGCCCGTCCAACGCCTCCCCGTCACCGTCCAGTTCCAGCCGCTCGCTACCGGCCGTGGCCGTCCAGCCCCCGCACCGGAAACCACCCTCCGCCTCGACGACCTCGGGCTGCCCGGTCAGCAACCCCCGCAGATCGGCGTCGACATACGTCGGCCGGTGCTGCGGCGGCGCGGCCAGCAGCTGCGCCCCGTCCGTCACGCCGGTCAGCACGAGCAGCGAGTCGACCTCCCCGTTGAACGCCCCCTCGATGTCCGTGTCCAGCCGGTCCCCCACCACCAGCGGCCGCATGGCACCGGTCCGCAGAATCGTCTCCCGGTGCATCGGAGGCAGCGGCTTCCCCGCGACCTGCGGCTCGGCCCCGGTCGCGATCCGCACGACCTCCACCGCGGCCCCGTTGCCCGGCGCGATGCCCCGCCCGCTCGGGATCGTCAGGTCGGTGTTGGACGCGAACCACGGCACCCCGCGCGCGACGGCGTACGAAGCCTCCGCGAACCGCCCCCACGGCAGGTCGGGCCCACCGAACCCCTGCACCACGGCCGCCGGATCGTCGTCCGCCGACTCCACCGGCACAAGCCCGCGCTCCCGCAACGCGACCCGCAGCCCCTCACCACCGATCACGAGGACCCGCGAACCGGCCGGCACCTGCTCACTGATCAGCCGCGCCACCGCCTGAGCGGACGTGATGACGTCATCGGCCCCGGTCGGTATCCCCAGCTCGGTCAGATGCTCCGCCACGGTGTCGGGCGTCCGCAGCGCGTTGTTGGTGACGTAGGCGAGGTGCATCCCACCGGCCCGAGCCGTGGCCAGCGACTCGACCGCGTGCACGATCGCGTTCCCACCCGCATACACCACCCCGTCGAGGTCGAGCAGCGCGGTGTCGTACGCCTCGCTCAGGGCCTGGCCACTGCCCGCGGGCCTCGTCCTGACGCTCTGGCTCATTCCACATCGCTCCTCGCTCGACGGCTTTCCCCCGATCATCTCGCACGCCACTGACACACGTACGATGCCGGGATGAACACCGCAGGTCACTCGGAAGCAACGGCGCGCCGGGGCCTGGAACTCACCCCGTTCCGAGGCCTCCGCTACGACCCCGACCGGGTCGGCAGCCTGGCCGCCGTGACGTCACCGCCGTACGACGTCGTCGTACGCCCCGACGGCCTCCACCACCTGCAGTCCAACGACCCGCACAACATCGTCCGGCTGATCCTCCCGCAGGCCACCACCCCCGCCGCCCGCAACGAACAGGCCGCCACGACCCTGCGCCGCTGGCTCGCCGAAGGCGTCCTCGCCGCCGACCCGGAGCCGGGCCTGTACGTGTACGAGCAGCGCGACGGCGCCGGCATGCTGCAACGCGGCATCATCGGCGCCCTGCGCGTCTCGGACCCCGCGGACCAGGTGGTCCTGCCCCACGAGGACGTCATGCCGCACGTCGTCGCCGACCGCGCGGCCCTCATGCGCGCCACCTCGGCGAACCTGGAGCCCCTGCTCCTGACGTACCGAGGCAACGGCACCGCCGCCGACACCACGGCCGTGGTCGAACGTACGGCCGAGCAGGAGCCGTTGCTCTCCACCACCACCGAGGACGGCTACAGCCACCGTCTGTGGTCCATCACCGACCCGGCGGACCTGGCCCGCATCCAGTCCGACCTGGCCCGGCACCAGGCCCTCATCGCCGACGGCCACCACCGCTGGGCGACCTACCGCCGCCTCCGCGCGGAGAACCCGTCCCCCAGCCCCTGGGACTACGGCCTGGTCCTCCTGGTCGACACGGCCCGCTACCCCCTCCGCGTCCGCGCCATCCACCGCCTCCTGCACGGCCTGCCGGTGGCGGACGCCCTGGCCTCACTCGACGGCCTGTTCCACGTACGACGCCTCGACATCCCTCTCTCCGAGGCCCTGGAGGTGCTGGCCGACGCCGCCTGCGCGGGCAACGCCTTCCTCCTCGCCGGCGACGGCGCCTTCCACCTCGTCGACCGCCCGGACCCGGACCTCCTCGCCCGCACGATCCGGGCCGACCGCCCAGCGGCCTGGCGCACCCTGGACGCGACCGTCCTGCACGCCACGCTCCTCGCCCACGTCTGGCACATCCCCGAGGACGACCCCACCCGCATCGCCTACATCCACGACACCGCGGCCACCGTCCGCAAGGCCGAACGCGACGGCGGTACGGCCGTCCTCATGCACCCGGTCCGCGAGGAGGTCGTCCGCGACCTGGCCCGCCAAGGCGTGACGATGCCCCGAAAGTCGACGTCCTTCGGCCCGAAGCCGGCCTCCGGCCTGGTCCTACGCGCGCTGGAACTCTGAACACACGAAAGGGCGGGACCCCGGCGCCGGGGTCCCGCCCTTTCGTGTCTGTACGTCAGTCCTTGTCGTCGTCCGTCGAGGAAACGTCCGCGTCGTCCGCGTCGTCCTCCACGTCTACGACCTCGACGACCTCGACGTCACCGCCGCTCTCGACCTCGCTGTCGCCCTCGGCCTCCGCCTCGGCCTCGTTCTCGTCGAAGGCGTCGACGAACTCGACACCGTCCAGCTCGGCAAGCCGGTCAGAGGCGTCCGTGCTGCCGTCCCGGTCAGCCTCGACGGCCTTGGCGAACCACTCCCGCGCCTCGCCCTCACGCTTGGCGGCGAGCAGCGCGTCGGCGTAGGCGTACCGCAGACGCGCGGTCCACGGCTGCACCGAGTTGGAGGCCAGCTCGGGGCTCTGCAGCGTCACGATGGCCGCGTCCAACTGCCCCATGTCACGCCGGGCACCGGCCGCGACAAGCCGCATCTCGACCTGACCGGCCTTGTCCAGCTTGTTCACCTCGGGGGCCCCGGCCATGTCCAGCGCCTTCTCCGGCCGCCCGAGCCCACGCTCGCAGTCGGCCATGACAGGCCACAGCTCCGCGCTGCCGGTCATCCGCCGCGCGGCCCGGAACTCGGCGAGCGCCTCGGAGTACTTCTGGTTCGCGTACGCCGCGAAGCCGGCCGCCTCCCGTACGGCGGCGACACGCGACGCGAGCCGCAGCGCGATCTTGGAGTAGGCGTAGGCGCGCTCAGGGTCCTCGTCGATGAGCCGGGCGACCATCACCAGGTTCCTGGCCACGTCCTCCGCCAGCGTCTTCGGCAGGCTCAGCAGCTCCTGGCGTACGTCGCCGTCGATCTCGTCGCCCGTGACGTCCTCGGGGATCGGCAGCCGCTTGATCGGCTCACGGTCCCTGTCCCGGTCCCGGTCGTCGCGCCCACGGAAGCCGCCGCGCCGGTCGTCACGGCCGTAGCCGCCACGGCTGTCGTCACGCCGGTCGTCCCGCCCACGGAACCCGCCGGGCCGCCCACCGCGGTCGTCACGACGGGGCCCGCCACGGAAGCCGCCACGGTCGCCTCGGTCGTCTCCACGGAACCCGCGGTCACGGTCCCGGTCGTCCCGGCCGCGGAAGCCACCCCGGTCGTCGCGACGCTCGTAGGAGCCGCCACCGCGGTTGTCACCGCGGCTGTCGTCACGCCGGTACGCCGGACGGGGACCGCGGTCGTCGCCACGCCGGTCATCGCGACGGTCGTCGCGCCGCTCGTACGAACCGCCGCCGCGGTTGTCGCCACGGTTGTCGTCGCGTCGGAAGCCACCACGGTCCCCGCGGTCGCCCCGGTCATCGCGCCGGAAGCCACCGCGGTCGCCTCGGTCGTCTCCACGGAACCCGCGGTCACGGTCCCGGTCGTCCCGCCCACGGAAGCCACCCCGGTCGTCGCGACGCTCGTAGGAGCCGCCGCCCCGGTTGTCACCGCGGCTGTCGTCACGCCGGAACCCACCGCGGTCCCCGCGGTCACCACGGTCATCGCGTCGGCCGTAACCGCCGCCGCGGTTGTCGCCGCGGCTGTCGTCACGCCGGTACGCCGGGCGGGGGCCGCGGTCTTCGTCGCGGCGCTCTCCCCGGTCCCGGTCGTCACGGCGGAAGGCGGGCCGGTCACGGTCGCCGTCACGGCGGAAGCCGCGGTCCCGGTCGTCCCGACGCGGGCCACTGGGACGGTCGTCGCGCCGGAACGCAGGGCGAGGCCCGCGGTCGTCGCCACGCCGGTCATCGCGACGGTCGTCACGCCGGCCGTAGCCGCCGCCCCGGTTGTCGCCACGGTTGTCGTCGCGTCGGAAGCCACCGCGGTTGTCGCCACGGCTGTCGTCACGCCGGAAGCCTCCGCGGTCACCGCGGTCATCGCCTCGACGGTCGTCACGTCGGTCGTCGCGCCGACCGTAGCCACCGCCCCGGTTGTCATCGCGCCGGCCATAGCCGCCACGGTCGCCACTGCGGTCATTGCCTCGGTCGTTGTCGCGCCGGAAGCCACCGCGGTCGCCTCGGTCACCGCGGTCGCCGCCGCGGTATCCGCCCCGGTCCCCGCGATCGCCACGGTCACCACTGTCCCGTCGCCGCTGGTCGCGCTCCGGTCGGTCGTCGGGAGAGTTGGTGGACATTGGTGACTCCTGTCTCGGTACTGCAAGCATTGTAAAAACAAAAGGACCCCTGGTCCCAGCTGAACGCTGGGACCAGGGGTCCTTCCAAAGATTGTTCGGCGGCGTCCTACTCTCCCACAGGGTCCCCCCTGCAGTACCATCGGCGCTGTAAGGCTTAGCTTCCGGGTTCGGAATGTAACCGGGCGTTTCCCTCACGCTATGACCACCGAAACCCTAATGGTTTCGAGCGAACAAGCACACTCTGTAGTTATTAGTGATGCGTTCTGCTCAAAAAACCGGCAACGGTCGTTGCCTCAGAACT
>NZ_JADDXU010000017.1 GCF_015163075.1 Streptomyces justiciae | reverse complement strand
CTCTCCCCCCCCCGCCCCCGATCCACTGGGACCCTCATGTTACGTCCCCACCGGCCGTTGGGGGCCCCCGCCCCCCCCCCCACCCCCCCAACCCCCCCCCCCCCCCCCCCCCCCCCGGGCCGGGGGGTGGCGTCGGACGGCCGTGGTGTCAGACGGAGAACTCCACCGGCAGGCTGTCGAGCCGGGACTCCCAGGTGGAGGCGGTCGAGGAGAGCTCCTCCGCCGGCACGGCCAGCCGCAGGCCCGGCAGCCGGTGCAGCAGGACGTCCACGCCGATCTCGATGATGGACTGGCCGATGTTCTGCCCCGGGCATTCGTGCGGTCCGGAGCTGAACGCCAGGTGCGCCTGGTTGCCCTGCACGGTGACGGCCGCGTCGGGCCGTACCTCCGGATCGACGTTCCCGGCGGCCAGACCCAGGATCAGCAGTTCGCCCTCCTGGATGTGATGGCCGCCCAGTTCCAGGTCGGAGGCCGCGAACCGGCCCGGCAGCACGGACAGCGGCGGGGTGTCCCACATGACCTCCTCCACCACGGAGGAGATGTTCAGCTGCCCGCTGACCAGACCCGACAGCCGGCCGGCGTCGGTGAGGACCAGTTGCAGCACCCGGGCCAGCAGGTTGCTGGTGGTGGTGTGCGCGGCGATCAGCACCAGACGCAGATGGCTGACGACCTCGTCGTGGTCGAGGCCGGCCGGGTGCTGGATGAGGGCCGTGGCGAAGTCGGAGCCCGGCTCGGCCCGCTTGCGCTCGGCGAGTTCGGAGAGGATCTGCATGATCCGCCCGTTGTGCTCCAGGGCGCCCTCGCCACCCTTGAGGACCTGGGCGCACGACTCGACCAGACGCCGCCCTTCCGCCATGGGAAGGCCCAGGATGCGGGTGAGTACGAGCATCGGCAGGTACTCGGCGTAGTCGGCGACCAGGTCGGCGCGCCCGGTGTCGGCGAACGCGTCGATCTGCTTGTTCGCGAAGAACGTGGCATGGCGCCGCACACCGCGGCTCGACGCCGCGAGCAGCCCGTCGGTGACCGCGCCGCGCAGCCGGCGGTGCGGTTCGCCGTCCTGGGAGATGCAGTCGGGCCGCCAGCCGACCATCGGGATCAGCGGGTGCGTCTCCGGGATGTGCCCCTCGCGCCAGTCCCGCCAGATCCGCGCGTCCCGGCTGAACTGCCGCGGGTTGTCGAGCACCCGCCGGTTGTCCCGGTAGCCGAGGACCAGCCACGCGGGCACGTCGCCCTCCAGCAGCACCGGCGCGACCGAGCCGTGCTCCTTGCGCAGCCGCTCGTAGATCCCCTGCGGATCGGTCGCCGCCTCCGGCCCGTACAGCCGGGCGACGTCGGCTCCGCCGTGGGCGACGGGGCAGCCGCGCGGGGTGTCGGCGCCGTTTAAGGGCTGTTCGGTCATCGGGACTCCAGAGCGACGGCGGAGCGGTCCTTCAAGTGACGTATCAGGGTGACCAGTACGTCCCGGCTGGAGGCCCGGTCGCGGGCGTCGCAGGCCACGACCGGAATGTGCTCGGGGATGTCGAGGGCGTCGCGGATCTCCTCGACCGGGTAGTCCTTGGAGTCCGGGAAGACGTTCAGGGCGACGACGAAGGGGACGTTCTGCCGCTCCATCTCCTCGATCGCCCGGAAGCTGGAGGCGAGCCTGCGGGTGTCGACCAGCACGACCGCGCCGAGCGCGCCCTTGAACAGCCCGTTCCACAGGAACCAGAACCGCTCCTGGCCGGGGGTGCCGAACAGGTACAGCATCAGGCTGTCGTTGAGGCTGATCTTGCCGAAGTCCAGGCTGACGGTGGTCTCCGTCTTCTCCGCGACGCCGATCAGGTGGTCGACGTCGGCGCTGGCCTGGGTGAGGGTCTCCTCGGTGGTCAGCGGCTTGATGTCGCTGACCGAGCGGACCATCGTGGTCTTCCCGGTGCCGAAGCCGCCGGCGATCATCACCTTCACCGAGCGGGTGCCCTCGCCACCCGGCCCGCCGGGGTGGTCAAAGCCTTTCAAGTCCACTGAGTACCTCCTCAAGCAGCGCGAGGTCGGGCCCGCGGCGGGCGTCGTGCGCCGGGATGGGGTCACGGGCTTCCACGCGGTCTGCCTCCAGCAGGTCCGCCAGCAGCACCGCGAGAATGTTGAACGGCAATCCGAGGTGGGCGCCGAGTTCGGCGACCGACAGCGGATCACGGCAGCGCCGGAGGATCTCCTCGTGCTCGTGCTGCATCCCCGGGGCGGGGGCGGTGCGGGAGACGATGAGGGTCGCCACGTCGAGACTCGACGCCGAACCGCCCGGTCCGCTACGTCCTCCGGTGAGGACGTAATAACGCTCGAGACCGGACGGGTCCGTGGGCCGGCGGGGAGCACTCATGCAGAGTGCTCCTCCAGCCGCGGAGTGGTGCCGAGGAGCTCGCCCATCCTGCGGGCCAGGTCCCTCATCTGGTGCCCGAGCAGGCCCTGGTCGAGGCCTTCCCGGGCGAGCACGCCGAGATACGTCTCCACGCCCGCGCGGACGACGAAGAGGTGGCCGCCGTCGACCTCGATCATCGCCAGCCGCAGCTGCCCCGCGTACTTGGGGAACTGCTCCGCGACCGGCTGGGCCAGCGCCTGCAGGCCGGCCACCACCGCCGCGAAGCGGTCCACGTCGTCGGGGTCCTCGGCGCCGAAGGAGGTGATGGCCTTGCCGTCGCTGGAGGCCACGAGGGCGAAACGGATCTCCGGGATGGACTCCACGAGATCGCGGAGCGCCCAGCTCACGTCGGTTCCCTGTTGCGTCATGTCGACTCAGTCGCTCTCTTCAGTGCGGTGCTCGGTGGACTCGCGGCCGTCGGCCGGGGCGGCGCTGCCCCGGTCCGGGTCGGACTCGCGTCCGGCGGTGGCGAAGGCGGCCAGGCCGGCGAAGGACGCGTCCGGCGGGACGGCGGCGACGGCGGGCGTCTCCTCCTGGGTCCGCTCGGTGCGCTCGCCCGGCTGGTGCCGGGCCTCCTCGGTCCGTCTGCTTCTGCGCCGGGGCAGTCCGCCGGGCGTGGTCTCCGCGGTCTCGCCGACCTCGACGGTCTCCGCCGGGGCGGCCGGGGGCGTCGGGGTCTCCTCCCTGACGGGGGCCGGGGCGGAGGCCTGCACCACCGGTGCCGTCGTGGGCAGCGGGCTGAAGTACTTGTGCGGGACCACCACGACCACCGAGGTGCCGAGCCAGGGCGAGTCCGCGAAGGTGACGCGGATGCCGTAGCGACGGGCGAGGATGCCGACGACCCGCAGGCCGATGGTGGCGTCCTCGGAGACACCGCCGAGTCCGGGACCGGAGCCGGTGCCGGCGAGGGCCTGCTCGGCCTCGCGCTTCTTCTCCTCGCTCAGGCCCTTGCCGGAGTCCTGGATCTCGATGCCGACGCCGTTCGGCACCTCCTTGCCGGAGACGAGCACCGGCTCGGTGGGCGGCGAGTAGCGGGCCGCGTTGTCGAGGAGGTGGGCGAAGATCAGCGTGAGGTGGTCCACCAGACCGCCGTCGACGCCGAGTTCGGGCAGCTGGCGTACGTCGACCCGGTGGAAGTCCTTGATCCGGCCGATGCCGCCGCGGACCACGCTGAGCAGCCGCTGCGGTTCCTGCCACTGCCGGCCGGGCCGGTCCGAGCCGCCCAGCACGCCGATGCTGGCGGCGAGACAGTCGGCGGGGCCGATCTCCTGGTCGAGTTCCATGAGTCCCCGGGCCACGGACGGCAGCCGGCCGTGCTCGCCCTGCATCTCGTGCAGCCGGCCGCGCAGCTTGCTGGTCAGCACGTGGATGCGGTTGCCGATACCGATGACGGCCTGCTCGGCGGCGGTGGACCGGTCGAACTCGCGCTCCACGCCGATGAGCGCGGTCCGCAGGACCTTGCGCAGCTCGGCCTGGAGCTCCGAACTCACCTTGGCGCACTGGTTGGTGGCCGGCAGCAGGTCGTCGACGGCGTCACCGGCGCGCAGTTGCTCCAGCGCCTCGGGCAGCTGCTCGTCGGCGAGCCGGGCGACGGCGGAGAGCTGGTGGGCCAGCTGCTCCTGCCAGACCGCGGCCTGGTCGGCGAGCTGCGCCTCGTACGACGCGGCCTGGTCGGTCAGCCGCTCCTCGTAGGCGCGGGCCTGCTCGGCGAGCCGGTCCTCATAGCCGGCGACCTGCTCGGCGAGCCGCTCCTCGTAGCCCGCGGCCTGGTCGGCGAGCCGGGCGTCCTGGGCGGCGTGCTCGGCGGCGAACTTCCGCTCCAGGCCCGCGACATGCTGCTGCCACTGCTGGGAGTGCTCGGCCTGCGAGCTGCGGAAGCCGCTCTCGGCCCGGTGGAGCTGCTTGCGGGTGCGGACCAGGAGCCGGACGCACACCGAGCTCGCCGCGGTGGCGGCGGCGCCGACGACGGCCGCGGTTATTCGCTCCGAGCTCATGAACGTGGCGGCAACCGTCCCGCCTCCTAAGGCCAGCGGCATCAGCCACCAGCTGTACCAGGCGACCGGGGCCCGCGCCGCCGGCGGCGGAGTGGCGAGTTCCATCTGCATCCTTCGAGGCAACACGATCGAACAGGGGGGTGTGCAAGGGGGGAGCGCACTGTCCAATGCGCACCGCGAGACGACCGATCGCGACCGAGTCAACTCGCAGCGCCGCAGGGGAGCTTATCGGGTTTGAACGCGAAAGGATCAACCTCACGGCGCGCCGGAGGTGAGGGTTCCGTCACGCTCAGCCAGTATCGAACAGTCGACAAATGCCCATACTGACCAGCACAGTTGTGAAAACGGACGTTGTCATCGGGCGACAAATCGGCACCCCGCGCCTGTCCGTCGCTGATAAGCCCTGACGTATTACTGATGGGTATCGTCGCCATCGTGTCGAAGAGAGCCGCCATGGTGACCGACGACGGGGGCGGTCCGTTCGCGGAGCTGCCCCCGGATCTGCACCATCACCTCAGACCGTTCTTCGCCGACATCACCGAGGAGGTCGTACGGGCGATCAGAACCGAGATCCCCGAGTACGCGCGTCCCGCGGACGACACGTACATGCAGGGGGTGCACCGGGGTGTGGACCATGCGCTGCGGGGGTTCCTGGAGCGGATGGCGAAACCGGACAGCGACTGGGAGCCGGTGCAGGAGACCTACCAGCGGATCGGGCGCGGAGAGGCGGAGGAGGGGCGCAGCCTGGACTCCTTCCAGTCGGCGCTCCGGCTCGGTGCGCGCGTGACGTGGCGCCGGGTGAACGCGCTGGTGGACGCCGATCTGCTGCCGCGCAACGTACTGGGCGCGTTCGGCGAGGCGCTGTTCCTGCACCTGGACGAGATGGCCGCGGCGACGACCGCCGGGTACACCGAGGCCCGCCTGCACGCCGCCGGCGAGCTCCAGCAGCGCCGCATGCGCCTGATCGACCTGCTGACCGCCGACCCACCGGCGTCACCGGAGGCCATCGCGGAACTGGCACACAGCGCCCGCTGGCCGGTACCGAAGTCCCTAGCGGTGGTGGCGATCGACTACACCCCACAACCACCACCCCCTCCGACCACCCCGCCCTGGCCGACGCCGGCCGGAACCGCCATGAGGCCATCGCCGGCTACCGGCTCCGCGACGCACCCACCGACACCGACGACCGGGCCGGTCGCGAGATCATCGCCGACAACGGCCGGGCGGCCGGACCCGAAGTCCGCACCGCCCCCCGGCGGCCCGGACCCGAGGCGCTCGCCGTCGACGGACGGGCAGAGCCCGAGGCCTTCGGCGTCGACGGGCCGGCCGGACCCGAAGTCCCCACCGCCGCCCAGCGACCCCGCTCCGAGGTCGACAACCCCGACGGGCGGGCCGGACCCGAGCCCGTCCACGTCCCCCGGCGGACCAGACCCGAAGCACTCGCCGTCGACGGGCAGGCAGAGCCCGAGGACTTCGGCGGCGATGGGCGGGCAGGGCCCCAGGGCTTCGGCCTCGACGGGCGGGGCGGCCAGCAGGTCATCACCGCCGCCAGGGAGGCCTGCCCCGGGGTCAACACCCCCGATGGGCGGGCCGGTCCAGAGATCATCGCCATCGACGGGCGAGCCGGCCACCAGGTCATCGCCGTCGACGGGCGGGCCAGTCCACAGAACATCCCCGTCGACGGGCGGGCCGGCCCCCAAGGCAGCTCCCTCGGGGAGCGGGGCCGGGGGAAGGCCGTCGTCGTCGGCGCACGGCCCCGCCCCGAACCCGGCCTTCCCGGCGCGTGGGCCCATCGTGCCGCCCGAGTTTCTCGGTCGGTTCGATGTGGAGCCCGCTGTGCTGGTGGTGCCCGATCCCGAGGGGCCGGGGCGGGCGCGGGCGGTGGCCGGGGCGTTGCAGGGGCTGCGGGCGGCGATGGGGCCGACGGTGTCGCTGCAGGAGGGCGCGCGGTCGTTGCGCTGGGCGTCCGAGGCGCTGGAGCTGGTGCGCCGGGGTGTGCTGTGGGACGCCGAAATGGTGCGCTGCCAGGACCACTTGGCCACCCTTCTGCTGCTGCGCGACGACGCCCTCGTCGACGCCATGGCCGAACGCCGGCTGCGTCCACTGGAGCAGGTACGGCCACCGCAGCGCGAGCGCCTCGCGGAGACGTTGCTCAGCTGGCTGAGCTCCGGCCACAACGCCAGCGAGGTCGCCGTCCGGCTCGCGGTGCACCCGCAGACGGTGCGCTACCGCATGCGCCAGCTGGACGAGCTGTTCGGAGACCAACTGCAGGACCCCGCGGCCCAGTTCGAGATGATGCTGGCGCTGCGGGCGCTGCAACTGCGCCGGGGCGTCAGAGGGTCCGGCGCAGAGTGAGCAACTGCGGACCGAATCCGTTGCGTTCGTAGAAGCGGATGGCGTCCGTGTTGGCGGCGTAGGCGGTCACCTCGACCTGCTCGGCACCCGCACCCTTGGCCCAGGCGAGAAACTTCCCCATCAGGCGCGCCCCGGCCCGGGCCCGCCGGTGCGCCGGGCGGACGTACATGCTGATCAGCGTGGCCGAGCTGACCAGCCGTTTGTCCGTCGGCCCGGTCACCGCGCCCATCAGATGCCCGACCACCTGTCCCCCGTGGTCGACCACGAGCACCAGCCGCGTCGGGTCCTCGATGGCCGCGGCGAACGACTCGGCGCCGTGCTCCCGGGGCCAGTCGACGTTGATCGTCGCGTCCCGGGTGCCGCCGTCCTCCGCGAAGAGCCCCGCACTGGAGGCGACGAGTCCCGGTAGGTCCTCCGTGCGGGCCCACCGCACGATCACGTCCTGATCATTCATGCCCGCACCCTAGCGGCCGTCGGTGACATCCTGGACACCTGTCCAGCTATAGTGGACACCTGTCCAGCAAACAGGTCCACGCCCCGAGGGAGATCATGGAAGCCGTCGCGAACGTTCTGGTGGGCCTGGTGGCCGCGCTGCACGCGTACATCCTGGTGATGGAGATGTTCCTGTGGCAGAAGAAGCCCGGGATGCGCTTCCACGGCTTCGACCGGGACATGGCCAAGGCCACCGCCGCGATGGCCGCCAACCAGGGCCTCTACAACGGCTTTCTCGCGGCCGGACTGGTCTGGGGCCTGATCGCCGCCGACCCGACCGGCTTCCGCGCCCAGGTTTTCTTCCTGTCCTGCGTGATCGTGGCCGGCGTGTACGGCGCGGTCACCGCCAACGTCCGCATCCTCGTCGCGCAGGCCCTGCCCGGTGCGCTGGCGCTGGGCGCGGTCCTGCTGGCGCGGTGACGGCCGCCGAGGACCCGCGGGCGGCTCGCACCCGCGAGAAACTGCGCCGGGCCCTGCTCGCCGAGTGCGCCGAACGCCCGCTCGCGGAGGTCGGCGTGGCCGCCCTGGTGCGCCGGGCGGGGGTCGGCCGGGCCACGTTCTACGTCCACTACGACGGCCTGGAGGCCCTGGCCGTCGACGCCTGCGCCGATGTCGTACGCGAGGCCGTGGAGGCGCTGCACGCCTGGCGCGGCCGGCCCGACCCGGTGCACGCGCCGCCCGCGCTCCCGGAGTTCTTCGCCTCGCTCGCCCCGCACGCCGGGCTGTACCGGGCCCTGCTGAGCCCGGGCGGCGGCGGCCCGCTGGGCCGGGTGCTGCACCGGGACCTGCGCGCCTACAGCCTGCGCGAGCGCGAACTGGCGGGCGCCGCGGACGCCCCGCTGGTGGCCTCGGCGGTCGCCGCCACGTTCGCCGGGGTGCTGGCCGACTGGCTGCACGGCCTTCTGGACGGCGACGCGGGTCACATCGCCGACCAGGTCTGGCAGTTGCTGGTCGCCCTGCACGCCAGCCGGTGACGGATCAGGCGCAGAGCTTGCCCTTCACCCGCGGCCAGGCCTCCACGCCGTCGGGGGTACGGACGTACGCCGTGCCCTTGTCGGCCGTCAGCCACAACTGCCAGTCCCCCCGGCGGTATCCGGTGTCCTCGGCGTCGGCGGGCAGGCGGACGTCTCCGTCGTAGGGCGTCGCCAGCATGTCGCTGCCGAGCACCCCGTGCGGATCGCGGGCGTAGATCTTGTGGCCCCTGCCCTCGCCCAGGCCCAGGAAGTGCGCCTCCTGCCAGTCGCAGTGGGCGGGGCCGACCGAGCTGTTGATGACGGTGAGCGGCACCCGCTTGCCGTCGCGGTTCGTCCAGATCTCGTACTCCTGGGAGTCGGTGAAACTCGGCTCGAACTCGGCGGGATCGCAGGCGGCGCTGGTCTCCGGCCCCCAACCGGGCCTGTTCTTCTGGTCCTTGGCGACGATGACCGCCACCTTGGTGCGGCCCCCGACGTCGTAGGAGAACAGGACGCGCCCGCCCTCCTTCCGCTCCACCCGGTAGCCCTCCTGCGGCACGCCGGGCTGCTCGATGTCGAAGTACGCCTTGAGCCCTTCCTCCGGTGTCTCTCCTCCGTCGCCCTCGCTCCACGGCTCGCTGCCGCCGGCGGTGTCGATCGGCCAGTCGCACTCCAGGGCGCGGGCCGCGGCGCCGGTGTTCACGAGGTCGGACCGGTCGTCCTTCTCCTCGTCCCAGTCCTTGGCCGGGATGTACAGCGGGCCGCTGTAGGGCGTGGGCGGAGCCGTGCCGGTGACGACCAGGTCCCCTTTTTCCGTCCCGCACGCCACGGCCGCCACCCCGAGCAGTGCCGTCAGTGCCACGAGTCCTCTGCGCATCCCCCACCCCTGTTCACCCGCCGTGGTTCCGTTCCTCCGACGCGGCAGCGCGGGGAAACGTTCAGCGCGCCGCCTGGAACGTACGCCGGTACGCCTGCGGCGACACTCCGATCGCCGCGTGCAGGTGCTGGCGCAGTGAGGCGCCGGTGGCGAAGCCGACCTGGCCGGCGATCTGGTCCACCGACAGGTCGCTGGACTCCAGGAGATGGCGGGCGCGGGCCACGCGCTGCTGGATCAGCCAGCGGCCTGGGCTGAGGCCCACCTCGTCGTGGAAGCGGCGGGCGAAGGTGCGCAGGCTCATCCGGGCGTGGGCGGCGAGGTCGGTCAGGGCGAGGGGCTCGTCGAGGCGCTCCAGGGCCCAGGCGCGGGTGGCGGCGGTGCTCGCGGCGCCGCTCTGCGGGACCGGCTGCTCGATGTACTGGGCCTGGCCGCCGTCCCGGAAGGGCGGCACGACGCAGCGCCGGGCCACCGCGTTGGCCAGTTCGCTGCCGTGGTCGGTGCGGACGATGTGCAGGCAGACGTCCACGCCGGAGGCGGCGCCGGCCGAGGTGAGGATGCGGCCGTCGTGGACGAACAGGACGTCCGGGTCCAGCTCGACGTCCGGGTGGAGCCGCCGGAAGGCCTCGGTCACCTGCCAGTGCGTGGTGGCCCGGCGGCCTTCGAGGAGGCCCGCCGCGGCCAGCACGAAGGCGGCGGTGCAGATGGACACGACGCGGGCGTCCGGGCGGATCAGCGCGAGCGCCGCGGCGACCTCGGCGGGCAGCTCGGCGGGGATGTGGGCCGGGGCCATGGAGGCGACCACCACGGTGTCGGCCGTGGCCAGGATCTCCGGGCCGTGTTCGACACCGATCGTGAAGTCCGCGTTGCTGCGAACCGGCCGGCCGTCGACGCTGCACGTCAGCACCTCGTAGTGCCCGTCGGCGGCGCCGAAGATCCGGCTGGGGATACCCAGCTCGAAGGGGTAGACGCCCTCCAGGGCCAGGACCACGACTCGTTCGACCCGCCGCTGCGCACTCATGGCACGATTCTATCGAAGCTTGGCAATCATGCCATTTTCCGTGGAGGCGGCCCCCGGCAGGCTGGTTGACCATGAGCACTGTGAAGACGATGCGAGCCATCAGCCAGGACGTCCTCGGCGGTCCCGAGGTCCTGAAGGAGATCGAGGTGGAGCGGCCCGAGCCGCGCGCCAACGAGGTACTGGTCCGGGTCCGGGCCGCCGGGGTCAACCCCACCGACTGGAAGCACCGCGCCACCGGCGGCTTCCTGGGCGAGCCGCCCTTCGTCCTGGGCTGGGACGTCTCCGGCGTGGTCGAGGCCGTCGGCATCGGCGTCGCCCGGTTCAAGCCCGGCGACGAGGTGTTCGGCATGCTGTCGTACCCGTACGGCCACGGTTCGCACGCCGAGTACGTCACCGCCCCGGCGCGCACCTTCGCGCACAAGCCGGCCTCGATCGACCACACCGAGGCGGGGGCGCTGCCGCTGGTGTCGCTGACCGCCTGGCAGGCGCTGGTGGAGTACGCCGACGTACAGCCGGGGCAGCGGGTGCTGATCCACGCGGCGGCCGGCGGTGTCGGGCATGTGGCGGCGCAGATCGCCAAGGCGCGGGGCGCGTATGTGATCGGTACCGCGAGCGCGGGCAAGCACGAGTTCCTGCGCGGTCTCGGCGTGGACGAGACGATCGACTACCGGGAGGCGGACTTCGCCGAGGCGGTCAAGGACGTCGACGTCGTCCTGGACACCATCGGCGGTGAGACGTCCGTGCGCTCGCTGCGGGTGCTGCGGCCGGGCGGGCTCGTGGTGTCGATCCTGCCGGTGGGTTCGGACGAGTTCTACGAGGAGGCCGAGCGGCTCGGCGTGCGGGCGCTGCGCATGCTGGTCGACGCCTCCCACAGCGGGATGACGGCGATCGCGGAACTGGTCGAGGCGGGGAAGCTGCGTCCCACGATCGCCGGCACCTTCCCGCTGGCCGACGCCGCCGAGGCGCACGCCCTCGGCGACACCGGCCGGACCACGGGGAAGCTGGTCCTGGTGACGGACTGACTCAGAAGGTCAGCACGGGCTTGATCGCCTTGCCCGTGCCCATGTCCCGCACCGCCTGGTCGATGTCCGCGAACGCGTACGTGCTGATCAGGCGGTGCAGCGGCAGCCGTCCCTCCTTCACCAGCCGGACCAGGGCGGGGATGAAGGACTGCGTCTCCGCGTCGCCGAGGGTCAGACCGACGACCCTCTTGCCGCCGAGCAACCCGTTGACGTCCAGGGCGACTTCGGTGCCGAACGGCGGGGCGCCGACGACGACCAGGGTGCCGCGGGCGCCGAGCGCGTCGACGCCCTGGCGGAGCACACCGACGTTGCCCGTGGTCTCGACGACCCCGTCGGCCCCCTGGCCGCCGGTGATCTCGGCGAGGGCCTTGCCGAGGTCGTCGTCACCGGCGTTCACCACATGGGTGGCGCCCAACTCCCGTGCCAGCGCAAGGCGTTCGCCGACCCGGTCGACGGCGACGACCGTCGTGGCGGGGGTCAGGGCGGCGGCCATGACCGCGGAGAGTCCGACGGCGCCGGCGCCGAGGACGACGACCGTGCTGCCGGTGACCGGCTTCAGTACGTTCCACACCGCGCCGACACCGGTCTGCACCCCGCAGCCCAGCGGGGCGATCGACGTCAGCGGCACCTCGGGGTCGACCTTGACGAGGCTGCGCTCGTCCACCAACGCCCGTTCGGCGAACGAGGACTGGCCGAAGAAGTGGCCGCCCAGCGGTTCGCCGCCGCGGCTGATGGTGCTGCTGCCGTCGGCCCGCCGGCCACCGATGAGGTTGAGCGGCAGCCAGGTCGCGCAGTACGCCGGGTGGCCGCCGTCGCAGTTGCGGCAGGCGCCGCAGGACGTGAACGACAGCACGACATGGTCGCCCGGCGCGACACCGGTGACGGCCGGGCCCACGGCCTCGACGACCCCGGCGCCCTCGTGGCCGAGCACCCCGGGCAGCGGGAAGGGCAGGCCGCCGCTCGCGACCCCGAGGTCGGTGTGACACAGCCCGGTGGCCACCATGCGGACGACCGCCTCGCGGGGCCCCGGCTCGTCCAGCTCGACGTCGGCGAGGGTGAAGGGCGCCCCGCCGGACTCGACGACCGCGGCGCGGGTGGGGATGGACATCGTACGAACTCCCTTGTCTTTGCAGCCGGTTCGGGACGGTTCAGCCGAGCGACACGACGACGGACTTGACCTTGGTGTAGGAGGCGAGCGCCTCGGGGCCGTACTCACGGCCGAAACCGGAGTCCTTGACGCCGCCGAAGGGGACCGCGGGGTCGAGCATCGCCCAGTCGTTGACCCAGACGATGCCCGCCTGGAGCCGGTCGGCGACGCGGTGGGCGCGGGCGAGGTTGCTGGTCTGGACGCCCGAAGCCAGGCCGTACGGCGTGGAGTTGGCGAGGGCGACGGCCTCGTCCTCGGAGTCGAAGGGCTGCACGGTCAGGACCGGGCCGAAGATCTCCTCCTGGATCACCCGGGAGTCGTTCGGGAGGTCGGCGACGACCGTGGGTTTGTAGTAGTAGCCGCCGTCCAGGTCGAGGCGTTCGCCGCCGCAGACGATGCGGCCGCCTTCCTTGCGGGCGAGTTCGACGTATTCCTCGACCTTCTTGAGGTGCTTCTCCCCCGCCATCGGGCCGACGACCGTCTCCGGCTGCCGCGGATCGCCCAACGGCACACCGGGGACGGCCTGTTCGAGGATGCCGAGGAGGGTGCTGTAGACGGAGCGGGCGACCAGCAGCCGGGGGCCGCCCATGCAGAACTGGCCGGAGTTGAAGACGAAGGCCTTGATGATCGCGCCGACGGCCTGCTCGAGGTCGGCGTCCTCGAAGACGATGTGGGCCGCGTTGCCGCCCAGCTCCATGGTGACGGGCTTGAGGTTCTCACCGGCGACGCTCGCGGCGTGCCGGCCCACCGCGGTGGAGCCGGTGAAGGCGATCTTGTCGACGCCGCTGTGCCGCAGCAGCGCCTCGCCGGCGACCGGTCCGGCACCGGTGACGACGTTGACCACGCCGTCGGGGACACCGGCCCGCTGGAACAGCTCGGCCATGTAGAGCGCGCTGAGCGGGGTCTCGTCGGCGGGCTTGTGCACGACCGTGTTGCCGGCCGCGAGCGCCGGGGCGATCTTCGAACCGGCCAGGATCAGCGGGAAGTTGAACGGGGTGATCGCGGCGACCACGCCGAGCGGCTCGCGCCGGGTGTAGGCGAGGGCGTTCATCGGGGTGTCGCGGTGGGAGCCGTGCAGGGAGTGGGCGAGGGCGGCGAAGTGCTCGTAGTCGTTGGCCGCGTTGGTGACGTCGACGGCGTGGGCGAGGGTGATCGGCTTGCCGACGTCGAGGCTCTCCAGGCGGGCGATGTCGTCGGCGTTCTCCCGGATGAGCTCGGCGACGCGGTGCAGCACCCGGCCGCGCTCCCGGCCGCTGAGTCCGGACCAGGAGCCGTCGTCGTAGGCCTTCCGCGCGGCGCGCACGGCCGCGTCGACGTCGGCGGCGCCCGCCTCGGCGACGGTGGTGACGACCGCGCCCCGCGACGGGTCGACCACCTCGGTGCGGGCCCCGTCGGCGGCCTCGCGCCACTGTCCCCCGATGAACAGCCGCCCGGGTTCGATCTCGAAGGTGGTCATCGCCACTCCTCAGCCTCATTGCCAAGATTTCAACCAACAGGATTCCTGTTGGTCCGCGTCATGGTCCGCAGTCTCATTACAGACAGGATTCCTGTCAATGCTCTAGGCTGAACTCATGCTCGACACCCAGGCGACCAAGGCGCCCCCGTCCCTGCTCTACATGGTCAAACAAGTGGAGCTCGTGGTCCGTTCCCACCTGGACGAGCTGGTCAGACCGTCCGGGATCACGGCGTTGCAGTACACCGCGCTGACCGTCCTGGAGCGGCACGACGGACTCTCGGCCGCACAGCTGGCCCGCGACTCGTTCGTCACGGCCCAGTCGATCGCCGATCTCGTCCGGTCACTGGAGAACCGCGAGCTGGTGCGCCGGGAGCGCAATCCGCGCAATCGCCGGGAGCTGCTGATCCTGCTGACCGACGCCGGGCGCGCACTGCTCGCGCGGCACGAGGAGCCGGTCCGCGAGCTGGAGGAGCGGATGGTCCGGGACCTCACCGCGCACCAGACCGAGCAGTTCCGCCAGGCCCTGTCCCGCGCGTGGCACGCCCTGTCCTGAGGCTGGGTCGCAATTCACAGACATATGTCAATCGAACATGCTCAAATTCACTCCATCGAGGGTAACTTGCAGGGCGGGGAAAGAACTTGCACGCACTCCGGGCACGGTGACACGGCGGTAGCTCGTACGCTCGCCGCACGACGTCACCCCAGCCCCCGGTGACCTGCACCCCGTCACTCGAAGGGCCGGTTGGAGGCGATGTCGTCGTGCAGCAGGAACCTGCACCGATCGGTCGGCACCTGCGCGTCCGCCAGGACCGGGGACACACGGTGCTGGAGTTCCGCGGCGAGATCGACATCGCCGCCGCCCTGGAGATCGTCCCGCATCTGGACCGGGAGACCGGGCGCGACCACTCCCGGGTCGTGATCGACCTGCGCCAGGTGGAGTTCTTCGACTGCTCCGGCCTACGGCTGCTCTACCGCGCCCGCAGCAGGGTGCTCGACCACGACGGGCAGCTGCACCTGGTCTGCGCCCACCCCCTCACCCTGCGCATCATGAAGGTCACCGGCCTGCACCGATTACTGCCGCCGCACGCGACGCTGGACGCGGCCCTGGGACAGTCCGAGGCCACGTCCGGGTCGCTGTGACCGCGCCTATTTGAGGATCTTGGTGACCTGACCTGCGCCGACGGTCCGCCCGCCCTCACGGATGGCGAACTTCAGCCCCTCCTCCATGGCGACGGGCTGGATCAGCTGCACGTTCATCGTCGTGTTGTCGCCCGGCATGACCATCTCGGTGCCCTTGGGCAGCGTCACGACCCCGGTGACGTCGGTGGTGCGGAAGTAGAACTGCGGGCGGTAGTTGTCGAAGAACGGCGTGTGCCGGCCGCCCTCGTCCTTGGACAGGATGTACGCGCGCGCCTCGAACTCCTTGTGCGGGGTGACCGAGCCCGGCTGGATGACGACCTGCCCGCGCTCGACGTCCTCCCGCTTGATGCCGCGCAGCAGCAGCCCGACGTTCTCCCCGGCCCGGCCCTCGTCGAGGAGCTTGCGGAACATCTCGATGCCGGTGACGGTGGTCTTCGTCTTCGTCTCGTGGATGCCGATGATCTCGACCTCCTTGTTGACGTGCAGGACACCGCGCTCGATCCGGCCGGTGACGACGGTCCCGCGCCCGGTGATCGTGAAGACGTCCTCGATCGGCATCAGGAACGGCTTGTCCACGTCCCGCTGCGGCTCCGGCACCGCCGTGTCCACCGCGTCCAGCAGCTCGAGCACCGACTGCGCCCACCGCTCGTCGCCCTCCAGCGCCTTGAGCGCGGAGACCTGTACGACGGGGACGTCGTCGCCGGGGAACTCGTACTCGGTGAGCAGCTCGCGCACCTCCAGCTCGACCAGCTCCAGGATCTCCTCGTCGTCCACCATGTCGGTCTTGTTGAGGGCGACGACGATGTACGGCACGCCCACCTGCCGGGCCAGCAGGACGTGTTCCTTGGTCTGCGGCATCGGCCCGTCGGTGGCGGCGACGACGAGGATCGCCCCGTCCATCTGGGCCGCGCCGGTGATCATGTTCTTGATGTAGTCGGCGTGGCCCGGGCAGTCGACGTGCGCGTAGTGCCGGGCTTCCGTCTGGTACTCGACGTGGGCGATCGAGATGGTGATGCCGCGCTGCCGCTCCTCGGGCGCCTTGTCGATCTGGTCGAAGGGCGTGAACGGGTTCAGGTCGGGAAACCTGTCGTGCAGCACCTTCGTGATGGCCGCGGTGAGCGTGGTCTTGCCGTGGTCGATGTGACCGATGGTGCCGATGTTCACATGCGGTTTGGTCCGCTCGAACTTCGCCTTCGCCACTGGGGCCTCCAGGTCACCTGAGGGGCGCCGGGCCGAACCCGGCTCTCCCTCCTGTCTATTCGCTCGGCCGCGCGTCGAACAGGGCGCTGACGGACTCGCCGTTGTGAATGCGCCGCACGGCCTCGGCGAGCGCCGGGGCGATGGACAGGATGCGCAGCTTGTCGGTGCGCTCCTCCTCGGGCACCGGCACGGTGTTGGTGCAGACGATCTCCAGCACGTCCGGCTGCTCGCCGATCCGCTTGAGCGCACCGGCCGCGAACAGGCCGTGCGTGCAGGCCACCCGGATCGAGCGCGGCTTCAACTCACGCAGCCGGTCGAGGAGTTCGAGGACGGTGCTGCCCTTGGCGATCTCGTCGTCCAGGACGATGACGTCCCGGTCCGTCACCTCGCCGATGACGTCGCTGATGCTGACCCGGTCGTCCGCGAACCGCTGCTTGGCCCCGGCCGCGACCTGCGCGCCGATGAGCCGGGCGAACGCGGCGGCCTCCTTGGCGTTGCCGAGGTCCGGGGAGACGACGGTGGTGCGCGTCAGGTCGTACTGCTGGAAGTGCGCGGCCAGTTCACGCAGCGCGTGCAGATGGTCGACCGGGACCGAGAAGAAGCCGTGCACCTGCGGCGAGTGCAGGGTCATGGCGAGGACCCGGCTCGCGCCGGCCGACACCATCAGGTCGGCGACGAGACGGCCGCCGAGCGAGATGCGGGGCGCGTCCTTCTTGTCGGAGCGGGCGTAGGAGTAGTGCGGCATGACGACGGTGATCCGGCGGGCGGAGGCGCCGCGGGCCGCGTCGCACATCAGCAGCAGCTCCACCAAGTGCTCTTGGACGGGTTTGACCAGCGGCTGGACCAGGAAGACGTCCCGTTCCCGGCAGTTGGCCTGGAGCTGCACCTCCAGACAGTCGTTGGCGAACCGGCTGACCCGGGTGGGGCTGAGCGGCACACCGAGATGCGCGCAGACCTCCGCCGCCAGCTCGGGGTGGGCACTACCGCTGAACACGGCGATGTCTCGCACGATCCGCTCCTCGCATGATCATCTCGGGCTGCCGCCCTCATGCTACTGACCAGGGAAATTCGGTTGCGCGCGGCCCACACCGGCAGGCCATCATGGCGTCGTCCGTGTTCCCTCACGTCAGGAAGACCCGCATGCGCCGACTCCTCGGAATCCCCCAGCCCCTCCACAGGCCCACGGTTCTCGAGGACTCATTCACGCATGCACACCCTGAACATCGGAATTCTGGCCCACGTCGACGCCGGTAAGACCAGCCTCACCGAGCGGCTGCTGTTCCATTACGGCGCGATCGACCGGCTCGGCAGCGTCGACGCCGGTGACACCCGTACGGACGACGGGGCGATCGAGCGGCAGCGCGGCATCACCATCCGCTCGGCGGTCGCCGCCTTCACGGTCGGCGACACCCAGGTCAACCTCATCGACACCCCGGGTCACTCCGACTTCATCGCCGAGGTCGAGCGCGCCCTGGCGGTCCTGGACGGCGCGGTCCTGGTGCTCTCCGCCGTGGAGGGCGTCCAGGCACAGACCCGCGTCCTGATGCGCACCCTGCGCCGGCTGCGGCTGCCGACGCTCGTCTTCGTCAACAAGGTCGACCGGGCGGGCGCCCGCGCGGAGGGCCTGCTAGACGACGTCCGGCGCAGGCTGACCCCGCACATCGCGCCGCTCACCACGGTCCGGGACATCGGCACCCCGCAGGCGCGGGTGACACCCCTGCCGGTCGACGCGCTGGCGGAGCCACTCGCCGACGTGGACCCGGACATCCTCGCGGCGGTCGTCGACGGCCCCACGCCCACCCCGGCCGACCTGCACAAGGCCCTCGCCGCACACACCGCCGACGGCTCCTTCCACCCCGTCCTCTTCGGTTCCGCGCTCGGCGGTGAGGGCGTCGGCGACCTGGTCGACGCCCTGGTCCGACTCGTCCCGCCGGCACCGACGGCCGGGGGCGGCCCGCCGCGCGGCACGGTGTTCGCCGTCCGGCCCGGACCCGGCGGCGAGCGCACCGCGTATCTCCGGCTGTACGACGGTGAGGTGACGGAGCGTCAAAGGTTTACACTGCTGCGGCGCGACGCCGACGGCCGGACCGGCGAGGTCTCCGGCCGGGTGACGCGCCTGGACGTCATCGGCGGCAGCGGTCCCCTCACCGCCGGGAACATCGGGGCGCTGACGGGCCTCGCGGGCGTCCGCGTGGGCGACCGGCTGGGTGAACTCGGCGACCAGGAGGCCCAGTTCGCGCCGCCGACCCTGGAGACGGTGGTCACCGCCCGTCGCCCCGACCAGGCGGCCCGACTCCGCTCCGCGCTGCTCGCCCTGGCCGACCAGGACCCGCTGATCCACGCCCGCCCGGCGGCCGACGGCAGCACCGCGCTGCTGCTCTACGGCGAGGTCCAGATGGAGGTGCTGGCGGCAACCCTCGCCCAGGACTTCGGCATCGAGGCGGAGTTCGAACCGGGCCGGGTGCGGTTCCTGGAGCGCCCGCGCGGGGTCGGCGAGGCCGCGGAGGAGAACCCCTGGCTCGACGGCACCCGCTACTGGGCGACGGTCGGGCTGCGTGTGGAGCCGGGTGAGCGCGGCTCCGGTGGGGTCTTCACGTACGAGACCGAACTCGGCGCGCTCCCCCGGGCCTTCCACCAGGCCATCGAGGACACCGTGCACACGGGCATGCGGAGCGGGCTGAGCGGCGCGCCGGTGACGGACTACCGGGTCACCCTGATCCGCTCCGGTTTCGTCGCCCCGCTCAGCACGGCCGGGGACTTCCGCGGGCTCACCGCGTACGTGCTGCGCCGCGCCCTGGAGCGGGCACGGACGCGGCTCTACGAGCCGTACCACGCGTTCGAGACGGAGATCCCGCTCGACGCGCTGGCGCCGGTGACCGCGCAACTCGCCTCACTGGGAGCGGAGTTCACCGGTACGACCGGCGGCGGCACGGCGTGGGTGATCACCGGCGAGCTCCCGGCCCGCCGGGTGCGCGAGATGGAGCTGCGACTGCCGGGGCTCACGCGCGGAGAGGGGGTGTGGTGGTCCCGTGCGTCGGGCGACCGTGAACTGCGTCCGCACTGACCGGCGTTGTCACCACGACACCGGCAGCCGCAGCGGACTCCGCGTCATCTGTCCCACCCGCCACTCGATCGTCTCCGGCGCGAACTCGGCCCGTAGCTCCGGGAAGCGGGCGGCGAGATGGTGCAGGGCGAGTTCGAGTTCCAGTCGGGCCAGCCAGGCGCCGAGGCAGTGATGGGGTCCGGCGCCGAAGGCGATGCTGGGCGAGGTGAGGGGCGCGGACAGGTCGGGCGGGCCCGGCGGGAAGACGTCGGGGTCGCGGCCGGCGGCGTTGGTCTGGACGGCGACCACGCCGCCCGCGGGGATCAGCACCCCGCCGACCTCGACGTCCGCGACCGCGCGCCGGATGAGGCCAGGCAGGACCCGCCCCTCGCTGAGCGGCACGGTGCGCAGCAACTGCTCGGCCGCGGTCGCGGCGGCCTCCTCGTCGCGGGCGAGCAGCGGCCAGCCGTCGTGTCCGTCGGTGAGGAGGTAGACGACGGCGTTGCCGAGGGCGCTCATGGTGGTCTCGTGGCCGGCCACCACCAGGCCCAGGGTGAGGGTGATCAACTGCCGTTCCTCGATGCCCAGTTCGTCACCGGCCGCGACCAGCCCGCTGACCAGGTCGTCCCCCGGCTCCTTGCGCCGCTCGGCGATCAGTCCGGCGGCGAAGACACCGAACTCCGTCATCGCCGCCACGACCTCCTCGGCCGTGTGGGCGCCGCCGGACAGGGCGTGGTCGGCCCAGTAGCGGATGCGGTCGCGGTCCAGGTGGTCGAGTCCCATGAGCCGGCAGATCACGGAGACGGGCAGGGGCCGGGTGAACCCCTCGATGATGTCGGCGGGTTGGGGCCGGGCCGCGAAGTCGTCGAGCAGCGAGGCCACCACGGACCCCACCCAGGGCCGCCAGCGTGCGATGGCCCGCGGGGTGAACGCCCGCTGGACGGTGCCGCGCAGCCGCTGGTGGGCGGGGCCGTCCTGGTTGAGCAGCCCGTTGGGGTCGTCGAGCAGATTCGGTACGACGAGCAGCGGCGGGGCGTTCTCCGCGTGCAGCGACCGCCGGTCGAACCGGGGGTCCATGAGCACCTGCCGCACCTCGGCGTACCGGGTCACGAGCCACACCGGGGTGCCGGTGGCGAGGGTGACGAGCCGGGGCGGCCCGGACTCGGGAAGGCCGATGCGATGCATGGGACGTAACGGCCGGGACGCGCTCTCCGCACTCATCCGGTTCTCCAGAAGCGCCGACAGGGACGGCCTTCCACGCTAGTGCGCCGCCCGTGCCTCCGTCAGGGGTGCCAATCGGCCAACGGCCCGGTCTGGCAAGGGCTTTGGGGGGCATTCGTTGAAGGAGGAAGGAGGGCCGTCGCATGACGACTCCCACTAGGAGCACGACTCCCACTAGGCGCGTGACTCCCATCAGGCGCATGTCCAAACGCATGCCCGGCTGGGCGAAGCTGGTGAGCGCCGTCGTTCTGGTGCTCGTCGTGTTCTTCGCCGGTATCCGGCTCAGCGTGCTCCCGGGCCTTAAGGACCTGTTCGGCACCGAGACCCAGGACCGCTCGGGCCCCGCTCTGCTCCAGTCCATCCAGGACATCAGCCGTTACGACGCCGCCTCCGGCAACTTCCAGGTCGTCGTGGACCTGGAGAAGGACGCCAAGTACCTGCCCGACGCGATCCGCGGCAGCCGCACCCTGTACGTCGGGGCCGGCACCGTCGACGCCTTCGTGGACCTCGGCAAGGTGGGCGAGAACGACGTCACGGTCAACGAGGACCGTACGTCCGCCACGCTGGTGCTGCCGCACGCCCAGCTCGGCAAGCCCGCCCTCGACGCCGACCGCTCCTACGCGGTGTCGAAGCAGCGGGGTCTCCTGGACCGCCTGGGCGACCTGTTCTCGGACAACCCCAACAGCGAGCAGGCCGTGCAGAAGCTCGCGGTGAAGCACATCCGCGACGCGGCGAAGGAGAGCGCGCTGACCGGCCGTGCCGAGAAGAACACCACGGACATGCTGGAAGGCCTGCTGCGCTCGCTCGGCTTCAAGGAGGTGAAGGTCACCTACAAGGCCTGATCAGGGGGTCAGGATTCCCGGCAGGGCCAGCGCCCCGAGCAGTCCCGCGCCGACCAGCAGCCAGGCCACATAGTCCCCGATGTGCCCGGACTGCAACCGGCGCAGCGGCAGCGCCCAGCCCGGGGCGGCGAGCAGCTTCGGGCGGGTGACCGCCACCGCGGCGAGGCCCGCCGCCAGCAGGGTCGAGGTGATCCCCAGCAGGACACCGAGCGGCGTCCAGTGCACCGGGGCCACCACCACCCCACCGGACCCGGCTTCGTTCACGGCGTGGGCGACCACGTCGCCGAAGCCGGGTGCCACGCCGACCGTGAGCGACCCGGCGAGCAGCAGTGCCGGGACGGCCGTCATCGTGCCGGGGACCCAGCGCAGCCGTTGCCCGGTCTCGGGCTCCTCGCCGGAGCCGGTCGTCTCGTAGCCGCCGCCGTCGGACGGCCTGGGCCCGAGCCCGAGGAACACGCGGGCGGCGACGCGCAGTACGGCACCGGCCGTGACGGCGGTGACGGCGACGTAGAGCACGGTGAGGGGGCCGCCCGCGGCCTCCTCGGTGACGGCCTTGCCGAGCGCCGTGCCGAAGGGCGGCAGCCCGGCGAGGCCGAGGCCGCCCAGGGTGAACAGCACGGCGACACCGCGCAGTTGGCGTGCCTTACCGTGCAGGGCGTGTTCGTCGACGCTGCCGTAGCGGTCGAGGAGGATGCCGGTACAGGCGAACAGTGCGGCCTTCACCCCGGCGTGGCCGAGGAGGTACAGGGCGACGCCGTCGTCGGCCTCGGGCTTGAGGAGGCCGATGCCGATGAGGAACAGGCCGGTGTGGGCGACGGTCGAGTAGGCGAGCAGGCGTTTGATGTGGCGCTGGTACCAGCACATGACGGCGCCGACCGCGGCGGTGAGCACGCCGAGCACGAGCAGCAGCCGTTCCAGGTCGTCGGCGGGGATGCCGCCGGGCCCGGAGAACACGGTGGTGTAGATCCGCCAGACGCCGTAGGTGCCGAGTTCGACCATGACGCCCGACAGCAGCATGCAGACGGGGGTGGGGGCGACGGCGTGGGCGTCGGGGAGCCAGAAGTGGAAGGGGACGGCGGCGGCCTTGACCAGCAGCCCGGTGAGGACGAGGACGAAGGCGGCGAGGACGAGCGCGTCGGGCGGGCCGTGCTCGTCGAGGCCGCGTCCGATCTGGGTCATCGCCAGCTCGCCGGTGCGGGCGTACAGCAGCCCGATGCCCATCAGCAGGGCGTACCCGCCCAGCGAGGTGACGACGGCGAAGGTGAGGGCGCCCTGCACCGCCTTGGCCTCCTCCACCCGGTGGCCGGTGAGGGCGTAGGCGCACACGCTCATCAGCTCGAACCACACGAAGGCGTTGAACAGGTCGCCGGCGAGCGCGAAGCCGCACATGCCCGCCTGGAAGAGCAGCATCAGCGCGGGGAAGGAGCCCGCGTGCCGGCGCGGCGGTTCGTCGAAGTAGTGCCAGGAGTAGGCGAGCGCCGCGAGGGTCAGCAGCGAGGCGAGCGCGGCCATGCCGAGCCCGGGCCCGTCGCCGACGAGGACGATGCCGACGCTCTCGCCGTTCACCGGCACCCAGCTGCCGGCCCACTCGACCATCGGCGGCGAGGAGTTGAGCAGCAGCACGATCGCGAGCGCGGCCGTGCCCGCCGACACCGCGCAGCCGGTGGACTCGGCGACGACCCGGGGCAGCCGGCGGCCCCCGGCGACCAGCAGGGCGGCCCCGAGCAGGGGGACGGCGACGAGGAGCGGCAGCAGGTCGTTCATCAGCCGCGCAGCTCCGAGAGTTCGTCGGGGTCGACCGTGCCGTGCCGCTTGGAGACCTGCACCACGAGGGCGAGCAGTAGCGCGGTGACGGTGGCGCCGACCACGACGTCGGTCAGGGTCAGCGCCTGCACGACGGGGTCGACGACCGGCCGGGAGCCGGGCTTCACGTCGGAGAAGACCGGCGCGGTCGCGTCGTCGCGATAGCCGACGGCCAGCAGCAGGACGTAGGTGGCCGACTGGCACACGGACAGACAGCCGACGGCGTGGATCAGATTGCGGCTGGTGGCGAGGCCGTAGCAGCCGGCCAGGAAGATCCACGCGGCGACGAGGTACGGCAGGACGCCCATCACTTCCCCTCTTCCTCGATCTCGACGGCCTGGTCCAGGAAGCGGGCGAGCAGCACCACGACCGCGCAGGCGACCTCCATGCCGATGGCCGCGTTCAGCAGCGGGACGGTGCCGCCGGAGGAGAGCGTGTTGAAGGTGCCGTACGGCAGCAGCGTGTTGGCGAGGAAGGCGGAGCCGCCGATGAGGCCCGCGATGCCGGTGACCAGGTAGGCGGAGACGGCGAGGGCGTCGCCGACCTCGTACAGGCCGACCGGGCGGATGCGTTCCAGGGCGCGGTAGTCGGCGCCCAGGTAGAGCAGGTGCAGGGAGGTCGCGGCGACGACGCCGCCCTGGAAGCCGCCGCCGGGGCTGAGCTGGCCGTGGGCGACGACGTAGAGGCCGGTGAGCAGGGCGACGGGCAGCACGACGAGGGCGTAGCGGCGGACCGGCAGGGCCACCGGCTCGGGCTCGGGGCGGGCGCGGTGCTCGTCGCGGGTCTGGCGCAGCAGGACCACGCAGCCGAGGACGGCCGCGAACAGGATGGTCATCTCGCCGAGGGTGTCGAAGGCCCGCTGGTCGAAGTTGACGGAGGCGACGGTGTTGGCGGTGTGCCGGGCGAGCGCTTCGCGCACGGCCCGGTCGCCGTAGGGGTGCCGGGCGCCGCCGAAGGCCGGCAGGTCGAGGCAGGCGGCCACGAGCAGCGCGGCGAGAGCGCCGCCGCCGACGGCCACGAGCCACAGCCGGACGCGCCGGCTCACTCCTGGCGCCCCTTGCCTCGGGCACGCCGTCTGACCTTGCGGACCGTCAGCAGCAGCAACAGCGGTGTGAGCGCGGAGCCCACGGCGAGCTGCGACAGCCCTACGTCGGGCGCTTGCAGCACCGTGAACAGGACGGCGAGGACGACGCCGAGGACGGACAGCACGAGCGCCTGCCGCGCGGGGTCGCGGACCGCGACGGCCGTGGTGGCGGTGGCGCCGACCAGCAGGAGTACGACGACGATCACGGCGTCAGCCACGGCCGACCCCGCGGAATCCGCCGGACAGCGCGCGGGAGGCGACGACGTTGCCGCCGATCAGCAGCGCCCCGATCACGAGGAGCTTCACCATGGCCCGGCTCGGCCCGGTGGCCGCGCTGACGACCCCGACGACCACGGCGCCGAACCCGGCGACCGCCCAGGTCACGCCCCAGGCGCGGGGCGGGTCGTCGGCCAGTTCGTCGGCGAGCAGCCGGGCGAAGACGAGGGTGCCGACCGGGCCCAGCAGCGCGAGCACCAGGGCGAGATCGACGTACGACGGCCGGGTGTACCCCTGGGAGAGCAGCAGGAGGGCCGGGCAGACCAACGCGGTCGACATGTTCTGGGCCACCACCCGGCGGCGCAGCGGACCGGTGGCGACGCCCCACAGGGCCGTGCCCACCCCCGCACCGAGCGCGACGGTCGCGGCGAGGATCCAGCCGTTCACCGGGCGCTCACCACCCGCCGGGCGGCGGTGGCCGCGAGCGCCGCCACGCCCGCGGCGCTCGCCCCGACCACGAGTTCGAGGGTGTCCACCGTGCTGATGAGGACCAGCCACAGTGCGGCGAGCGCGCACCACCAGGCCAGGGCCTCGGCCGCGATGAGGAGCGTCGTACGCCGGTTCATGCGCCACCTCCTCGGGACCTGCCGGCACGGCTTTCGCGCCATCCAAACACCGCCCCGGGGACGGGTGGCGGCGGCGCGCGCGGGTCTCAGCCCGGAGTGCCCCGCCCGTACGAAGGGAAACCGCGGGCGTCTGCGACCGGACCGGGCGGCGCCGCATTCTCGGCCCGTTCGCGGGTAATCGCCTTACGACGCAGGGAAGTTGAAGACTGGAGGACCGCATGGCCCGAGCAGCCTTACGTCCGCGATCCGCGTTCCGCCTGCGCACCACCAAGTCCGACAAACCCGAGCCCGCCCCGAAGCCGCGGCGGAACCCTTTGGCGGTCGTCCGCCGACTGGTGGCGATGGTGGCCGCGTTCGCCTTCATGGTGGCGTTCGCGGTGGTGCTGGCCCGGCTGACCCTGGAGCCGTCGCCCGCGTCGGAGGCGCTGACGCACACCAATCTGCACCCGGGCCGCTCCCTGCGGGCCTATCTCGACCAGCCCGAACTGCGGGACGCCGTCAAGCAGATCGGCGGCAACCTGCTGCTGGGCATCCCGTTCGGCGTCCTGGTCCCGGTCCTCGCGCCGCGAACGCGCGGGGTGCTGCGGGTCCTGCTGCTGACGGCCGTGGTGATGCTGCTGGTGGAGTTCGCGCAGGGCGCGCTGATCACGGGGCGGGCCTTCGACATCGACGACGTCATCCTGAACACCACGGGGGCGCTGATCGGGTATCTGCTGCTGGGGCGGCGGCTGAGCCGGGCGGTGCACCGCTGAGGGTCAGCGCGTCGACAGCTGGACGATGGCCACCGTGCCGACGACCACGATGAGGGTGCGCAGGACCGCCGGACGCAACCGGCGGCCTGCCGCGGCCCCGATCTGACCGCCGGCGGCGGACCCGACCGCGAGGAGCGCCACGGCCGTCCAGTCGAAGTCGGCGGCGAAGAGGAAGAAGAGCGCGGCGACGGTGTTCACCAGGGCGACGAGGACGTTCTTGACTGCGTTGAGCCGTTGCAGGCCGTCGTCGAGGCGCATGCCCATCAGGGAGACGTAGATGATTCCCTGGGCGGCGGAGAAGTAGCCGCCGTAGACGCTCGCCAGGGTCAGCCCGACCAGCAGCGGCGGGCCGCCGTCGGCACGGACGGCGGTCCGGCCGGTGCGGGCGCGGCGCTCGCGGAGGCGTCGGCCGATCAGCGGCTGGAAGGCGACCAGCACGAGCGCGAGGCCCACCAGCACGGGCACGATCGCCTCGAACGCCGCGGCCGGCAGCACCAGCAGCAGCGTGGCCCCGGTCAGTCCGCCGAGCACGGCGCCGGCGCTCCACTTGAGCACCCGGCCGCGCTGCCCCGCGAGTTCCCTGCGGTAGCCGATGGCGGCGCTGATCGAGCCGGGGACCAGGCCGAGCGCGTTGGAGACGGTGGCGGTCACCGGCGGCAGCCCGGTCGCGAGCAGCACCGGGAAGCTGATGAGCGTGCCCGACCCGACGGCGGCGTTGACGGCACCGGCGCCGACGCCCGCGGCGAGGACGGCGAGTATCTCTCCGAGGCCTTCCATGGGGCGATCTTAGGAACCGGAGACTTCGGCGCCGACCGAAGTGTGGCCGCGCATCGGGTCTCGCCTCTCAACTCCTGGTCCGTACCAAGGTATTGACGGACGCTTATCTCACTTCTTAAATCAAGAGGCGACGCCTTCACCCCCCACCTCAGGAAGGGAGCACCGTGACAGCCCCACGCCTGCTCCGGAAGTGCCTGTTCGCCGCTCTGTCCGCCGTCCTCGTGGCCACCGCCGCCACCGGCTCCGCGCAGGCGCAGCAGCCTGCCGACGCCATCGCCGCGGCCGTGACCTTCTCCGACACCTTCGACGGCCCCGCCGGCGCCTCCGTCGACACCTCGAAGTGGCAGATCGAGACCGGCGACAACGTCAACAACCACGAACGGCAGTACTACACGGCGGGCAACCGGAACGCGGCCCTCGACGGCCAGGGCCATCTGGTCATCACCGCCCGCCGCGAGAACCCCGCCAACTACCAGTGCTGGTACGGCACGTGCCAGTACACGTCGGCCCGCCTCAACACCTCGGGGAAGTTCACCGCACAGTACGGGCACGTCGAGGCGCGGATGAAGATCCCGCGCGGGCAGGGCATGTGGCCGGCGTTCTGGATGCTCGGCACCCCGGTCAACTGGCCCGACTCCGGCGAGATCGACGTCATGGAGAACGTCGGCTTCGAGCCCTCCACCGTGCACGGCACGATCCATGGCCCCGGCTACTCCGGCTCGGGCGGCATCGGCGCGGGGTACACCCTCCCGGGCGGGCAGGCCTTCGCGGACGCCTTCCACACCTTCGCCGTCGACTGGGCGCCGGACTCGATCACCTGGTCCGTGGACGGAAACGTGTACCAGCGACGCACCCCGGCCGACTTGGGCGGCCGCACCTGGGTGTTCAACAAGCCGTTCTTCCTGATCCTGAACCTCGCGGTCGGCGGCTACTGGCCCGGCGACCCCGACGGTTCCACGGCCTTCCCGCAGCAGCTGGTCGTGGACCACGTCTCGGTGACCACCGGCGACACCGCCACCGGCACCGCGATCAGGGGCCTCGCCGGCAAGTGCGTCGACGTCGCCGGCGCGAACCCCGCGAACGGCACCCCCGTACAGCTCTACGACTGCAACGGCACCGCCGCCCAGCAGTGGACCGCCGGCGGCGACGGCACGCTCCGCGCGCTCGGCAAGTGCCTGGACGTGACGGGCGGCGGCACCGCGGACGGGACCGCCGTACAGCTCTACGACTGCAACGGCACCGCCGCCCAGCGCTGGACCGTCACCGCCGCGCACGACATCGTCAACCCGCAGGCCGACAAGTGCCTGGACGTGACCGGCAACAACTCGGCCAACGGCACCCGGCTCCAGCTCTGGACCTGCACGGGCGGCGCCAACCAGAAATGGACGGTCGGCTGACGGTCAGGGCTGGTGCCGGGTCCAGGTGAACTTGTCGCCGCCCACCCAGCGGACCACGTCCGGGTCGTCCAGGTCGTGGACCGTGATGCCGAACGCGGCGGCGGCCTCCAGGACGTCGGTGACGGTCTTCGCCTCACCGACCACTTCTCCGTCGATCTCCACGATGCGGAACGGCGGCGTTCCGGGCTGGACCCCGAGCACCAGGATCCGCGGATGGGAGATGTGCGGGCTCGCGACTTCGGTCATGCAATAGAGCGTAGAACGCATTCCGGATCGGCGAACCGTGCGAGAACCGTACGAGTTGTCCCGGATGTACCCGACGGGCTCGCCGTGCGCTCCCCTCCGGGCCGGGGAACCCTGGAAGGGACCCCGGTCGAGGAGGTGGCGATGGAGCCCGTGGCGGCACTGGACCGGATCGCCTTCCTGCTGGAGCGGTCCCTCGCACCCTCGTACCGGGTGCGCGCCTTCCGTACGGCCGCCCGGGTGCTGGCCGGCCTTCCGGAGGCGGAGCTGCGCGAGCGGGCGGCCGCCGGGACGCTGGAGGACCTGAAGGGCGTCGGCCCCAAGACCGCGCAGGTGGCGGTCGAGGCGCTGGCCGGACGGGTGCCGGGATACCTGGAGAAGCTGGAGGGCGAAGCGGCGGAGCGACCCGCCACCCGGGGCGGCGACAAGCTCCGGGCCCTCCTGCGCGGCGACTGTCATCTCCACTCCGACTGGTCGGACGGGGGCAGCCCGATCGAGGAGATGGGCCGGACCGCGGCCGAGCTCGGGCACGAGTGGGCCGTGCTCACCGACCACTCCCCGCGCCTCACCGTGGCCCGGGGCCTGTCCCCCGAACGGCTGCGCGAGCAGCTGGACGTGGTGGCGGAGCTGAACGCGACCTGGGCACCGTTCCGGCTGCTCACCGGCATCGAGTGCGACATCCTCGACGACGGCTCGCTCGACCAGGAGGAGGAGCTGCTGGAGCGGCTGGACGTCGTGGTCGTCTCCGTGCACTCCAAGCTGCGCATGGACGCCCGCTCGATGACCCGCCGCATGGTGGCCGCCGTACGCAATCCGCACGCCGACGTCCTCGGGCACTGCACGGGACGGCTGGTCACCGGGCGCGGACGGCCGGAGTCGGAGTTCGACGCGGACGAGGTGTTCGGCGCGTGCGCCGAGTCCGGCACGGCCGTGGAGATCAACAGCCGTCCCGAGCGGCTCGACCCGCCTCGCCGGCTGCTCCGCCAAGCTGTGGCGGCCGACGCGCTCTTCTCGATCGACACCGACGCGCACGCGCCGGGCCAGCTCGACTGGCAGATCCTCGGCTGCGCCCGCGCCGAGGAGTGCGAGGTGCCCGCCGAGCGGGTGATCACCACGTGGTCACAGGAAGAGCTGCTGGCCTGGACCCGGGACCGCCGGACGCCGTCCCGAGTGATCGGCTCCTGAGGTGGTACCCGTGCGGTGAGGCGAGGGAAGGACGGGGCGTATGGAACGGGCCGCCGTGTTCGACGTCGACGGCACACTCGTCGACACCAACCATCTGCACGTCACCACCTGGTGGGAGGCCTTCCGCCAGGCAGGGCACCAGGTGCCGATGCACGCCGTCCACCGCGCGGTGGGACTCGGCTCCGACGATCTGATCGCGCATCTGCTCGGCGACGACCGGGACAAGGACGAGGACGAGCAGCTCAGCGCCGCGCACAAGGCGCTCTACGGCCAGTACTTCGACCGGCTGCCCCCGCTGCGGGACGCCGGACGGCTGCTGCGGCGCCTGGACCACGAGGGCTGGACGGTGGTGCTCGCGACCTCGGCGGGCGGTGCGGAGCTGTCCGCGCTGCGCCGTGCGATCGGCGCGGACGACGCGATCACGGCGACGGCCAGCGCCGACGACGTCACCGAGGGCAAGCCCGCCCCGGAGCCCGTCGAGCACGCCCTGGAACTGGCAGGCGCCCCCGCCGAGCGGGCGGTGTTCGTCGGCGACACCGTGTGGGACATGAAGGCGGGCAGCCGGGCCGGGGTGCGCTGCGTGGGCGTCCTGTGCGGCGGCATCCCACGCGCCGACCTCGTCGGGGCGGGCGCGGAGGCGGTCTACGACGACCCCGCCGACCTGCTCTCCTCGCTGGCGGACAGCCCGTTCGCCTGGCTCCCGTTCGGCCAGTGACACAGCTCACGCCATAACGCGACAGACCGGGGAACACCCAAGGGTGGTTGCCCGTTGAACGACACGTGGGTACGGACGGGACAGTGTCCCCGGGCCTCACCTTTTGCCCACAGGGACGATCGTTCGGCTGAAGCCCTGTGGAGCCTTTCGCCGAGAGGCGACCGCCGTCCGTGCCCACCACAGGACCGCCCCGACCGTGATTCCCCCGTCCGGTCGGGGCTTTCTCTTGTCCGGCGCACGCACGGCTGTCCGCGCTTGACTTCGAGAGCACTCCAATTCGTAGCGTTCCGAGCATGAGCACTGCACAGCACAAGATCGGTTCGGGATACGACGCCCACAGCACGGCCGAGGACGTCCTCGCCGGCATCGACCTCTCCGGGAAGCTCGCCGTCGTCACCGGCGGCTACTCGGGGCTCGGCCTGGAGACCACCCGTGCGCTCACCAAGGCGGGCGCCCGCGTGGTCGTCCCGGCCCGCCGCCCCGACACCGCCCGTGAGGCGCTGGCGGGCATCGACGGCGTCGAGGTGGACGCCCTCGACCTCGGCGACCTGGACAGCGTCCGCGCCTTCGCCGAGCGCTTCCTCGCCTCGGGCCGCACCATCGACCTGATGATCGACAACGCCGGCATCATGGCCTGCCCCGAGACCCGGGTCGGCCCCGGCTGGGAAGCCCAGTTCGCCACCAACCACCTCGGTCACTTCGCCCTGGTCAACCGGCTGTGGCCGGCGATCGCGCCCGGCGGCGCCCGCGTGGTCTCGGTGTCCTCGCGCGCCCACCACTTCTCGGGGATGCGCTGGGACGACGTCCACTGGCGGCAGGGCTACGACAAGTGGGAGGCGTACGGCCAGGCGAAGACCGCGAACGTCCTGTTCGCCGTCCACCTCGACAAGCTCGCCGCCGACCAGGGTGTGCGCGCCTTCTCCCTCCACCCGGGCGGCATCCACACGCCGCTCCAGCGCCACATCCCCAAGGAGGAGATGATCGAGCGCGGCTGGATCGACGAGGACGGCACCCTCCTCAACCCCGGCTCCTTCAAGACCCCGGAGCAGGGCGCGGCCACCCAGGTGTGGGCGGCGACGTCGCCGCAGCTGGACGGCATGGGCGGGGTCTACCTGGAGGACTGCGACATCGCCGAGCCCGCCGTCGACGGCGACACGAGCGGCGGCGTCAAGGCCTGGGCGACCGACCCGGAGCAGGCGGCCCGCCTGTGGGAGCTGTCGGCGGAACTGACCGGCGTGAACGCCTTCGCCGCCTAGTCGTCCTCGGCCGCGGGGTCGGGTTCCTCGCCGACGGTGTACGTGTCCTTGACCTTCACCTCGGAGACCCCGCGGCCCTCCGGGAAGACCCGCCGCCAGTCACCGATGACATGCAGCTCGTCGGTGCCCATGGCGCGGACGACCGTGAGGCCCTCCTCGTGGGCCTTGAACGCCTTCATCCAGAGGTTGGCGAAGGCCTGCGAGCGGATGAGGTGCATCCAGTCGGGGCGGTACAGCTCCCGGTTGTAGTTCGACTCCCCCATCGTGGAGACGAACTTGGAGTACATCGCCTTCACGTACTCCAGCGTCACGTCGTCGTCCTCGGCGATGGCCCGGTCCCGGGCCTCCTTCAGCGCGACCCGGAACTTCTCCAGCAGGCCCTCGGTGGCGCCCGAGGTGAACGACTCGTGGATCTCCGGAGGGTCGCACAGCCCGTACTTCGGCCCCGACAGCCGCAGCAGCAGCCGCAGCGTCGGTTCGGTGACCCAGAGCGGGCCGGGTTCGTCGCGGTTGCCGATCGGGTTCGGCAGCTCGGCCTCGTGGTCCCAGGCGGGCGGGGTGATCAGATGGACGCCGGCGCGGCGGCGGTCGTGGTCGAAGCCGGTGGAGTGCTCCAGCTGACCGATCGGCAGATGGGTCTTGAGCGCCGACAGATACGCGCCGTTGATGTCGAGCGCGGTCACCTCGTGCAGGCCCGGCGGGAGTTCGGTGCGGGCCCACTTGGGGCGGGCCTCCCAGATGCGGTCGGCGCCCCGGGCGGTCTGCTTGCGCAGGATCTCCGGGATCCAGGGGTGCGCGACGACGTCGTACCGGCCGCCCTTACGGGTCTCGTCCAGCAGCGCCATGGCGTCCGGGATGGCCTTCTTGACCAGCGCCGCGGTCGCGGCCTCCAGATCGCCGCTGTGCTTCTCGAGGGCGGCGGCCACAGCCGAGGCGATGAGGTCGGGCTCCTGGGAGGCGGTCTGCATACGGCGTCCTACGGGGACGACGCGGACGGGTTTGGTGGCGTGGGCGGACTTGGTGGCCTGGGCGGACTTGGTGGCCTGGGCAGGCTCTGTCTCCGGCTCGGGTTCTGGAGCGGGCGCCGCCGGTGTCGTCGTACCGCAGTCAGCCGGGTCGAGATGCTGGGGGAAGCCCGCGACCTGGTGCCGGGCGGGCATGCCGCACAGGACGCAGGGCTCGGGGGACGCCAGGGCCTCGACCTCGTCGGACCCACCCGTCTCGTCATCGGCGGTCGCGGGCTCTACGTCCTCCTCGGCGTCCGGCGTGTCCGGTGTGTCCGCGGCGTCGGCCGCCCGGTCCGCCACCTTGGCCTGGGCGCCCTCCAGGAAGTACGCGTACTTCTCGCGCACCTCTCCACTCGGGTCTCGCCCCGCCTCCCAGCCGCCGACGGTCGAGGGGCTCACACCGAGGGCCTGGGCCACCTGGGCGCGGGAGAGGTTGAGGCCTTCGCGCAGGGCGCGTCGTACGTCGACCGGCGGCAGCGGCGCTTCCTGGCGGGCGCCGGCCAGCAGGGCGTCGATCGCGTCGAAGTCCGTCATCGGGCCACCGCCTTCGGGCCACCGGGGCGGCGCTTCCGTACGGGCAGGGTCTCGCAGGCCCGGGTGGGCCCGGCGAGGAGGTCGAGGACGTCGATGCCGAAGTGCGCGGCGAGCGCGTCGCAGTCGGCCAGGCTCCAGGCGGCTGTGCCGGACTGGCGGCGGCTCACCTGCGCCTGGCTCACGCCGAGTGCGACGGCGACGTCCGCCTGTGACTCACCCGTCGCGTGCATCAACGCGGCCACCGACGACCTCACCCGTTCTCCCAAGGACAGTCCCACCCCGGCAACCCTACCCGGCCTCATGCGTCAGCCGTATGAAGCATGCTGTCCGCGCATGGGCGCGTCGGGTGCGGCTGCCCGGGTACTCGGGTGCTCCCCCGCAGCGCAGGCCCGAGAGGAGCCGAAGGTGAGCAGCACAACGGGCAGCAGGATCGTCGTCACGGGCGCCACCGGCAACATCGGCACCAGTGTGGTGCGGCTCCTGTCGGAGGATCCGGACGTCGGCTCCGTGGTGGGGCTGGCGCGTCGGGCCCCCGAGTGGTCGCCGCCGAAGACGGACTGGGTCACGGTCGACCTGTCCTCCGAGGAGACGGATCTGGCGGCGGAGTTCACCGGTGCGTCCGCCGTGGTGCATCTGGCCTGGGCGTTCCAGCCGACGCATGATCCGGCGGTGACCTGGCGCACCAACGTCCTCGGTTCCATCCGGGTGTTCGAGGCGGTGGCCGCGGCCAAGGTGCCGACGCTGGTGCACACGTCGTCGGTGGGCGCGTACTCGCCGGGTCCGAAGGACGAGGCCGTGGACGAGTCGTGGCCGACGCACGGGTGGCCGGACGCCGCGTACTGCCGGGAGAAGGCCTATCTGGAGCGGGCCCTGGACACGTTCGAGCGCGACCACCCGGAGGTACGGGTGGTGCGGATGCGGCCGGCGTTCCTCTTCAAGCGGGAGTCGGCGAGCGAGCAGCGCCGCATCTTCGGCGGCCGCTTCCTGCCCGGCCCGCTGGTCCGCCCGGAGCTGCTGCCCTTCCTGCCGGACATCCCCGGTCTGCGGGTCCAGGCCCTGCACACGGACGACGCGGCCAAGGCGTACCGGCTCGCGCTCCACTCGGACGCGCGGGGCGCCTTCAACCTGGCGGCGGAGCCGCTGGTGGACGCGGAGCTGCTGGGCGAGCTGCTCGGAGCCCGCCCGGTCCGCCTGCCGCGCACCGCGGCCCGCTCGGCGATCGCCGCCGCCTGGGGCCTCCATCTGCTGCCCGCCTCCCCGCACCTCTTCGACGCGGTCCTGCGCCTGCCCCTCATGGACTGCACCCGAGCCCGTACAGAACTCCGCTGGCGCCCGGAGCACACGGCGAACGAGGTGCTGGAGGAGTTCCTGAAGGGGCTCCAGCAGGGAGCCGGGGCCGAGACGGAGCCGATGCGGGGGCGGAAGGCGGGCTGAGCCCGCGCCTCCTCGCCCGGTCAGTCGGACGGCTCCTGTGGTTCCGGGTGTTCGGGGTGCACGGTGGCGGAGTGCGGGGCGCCCTGGCGGCCCGTGCCCGCCTCGTCCGTGTCGGGGACGTCGGTGGCGGGTTCGTTCTCGTCGGACGGTTCGGGGGCCGCGTCCCAGCGGTCCTCCCCCTGTCCGGCCTGCTGGTCCGGCAGATCCCTCGGGACGGGTTCGCCGTCCGGTCCTGGGCGGTGCTTGTCGGCCACGGCGTCCTCCCTTCGCATCGTGCGGGAGACACGCGAGTACCTCCGCCGGTCGCCGATGAAACCCGGCGACCGGCCTGCGGAAAACCTCAGTGCGGGGTCCGCTCCTCCAGGGCCGTGCGCCAGGCCGGGTGCGGTCCCTCGGGGGCGGGCTCGGGGCGGCGGCCGCCGCGGGCGAAGAAGTCGGCGAGCGGCAGGATCGCGGCGCCGACGGTGACCGCGTCGGGGCCGAGCCGGCCGAGGTCGATGGTGACCTTCTCGGCCGGGTGCCGCAGGGCGTACGAGGCCGCGTGGCGACGTACGGCGGGCAGGAACCGGGTGCCCAGCTGGAGGCCCGCCCAACCGCCGATGAGGATGCGTTCGGGCTGGAAGAGGTTGATCAGGTCGGACAGGCCCGCGCCCAGGTACTCGGCGGTCTCCTCCAGCACGGCCAGCGCCACCGGGTCGGCGGCGCTGTCGTCGGCCGGGTAGGCGGCGGCGAGCATCGCGGTCAGCGCCGTCTCCTCGTCGGTGTCCTCGGGCGGGCGGCCGCCCTCCTCGCGCCAGCGGTCGAGCAGCGACTCGGCGCCCGCGTACGCCTCCAGGCAGCCGAGCGCACCACAACGGCAGCGGCGGCCCCGCACCCGTACCGTCAGATGCCCCCACTCGACCGCCCGGCCGTTCTCCACCTCGGGCGTGACCAGACAGGCGCCGACGCCGGAGCCGAAGAGGACGACGACCGCGTTGTGCGCGCCGCGTCCGCCGCCGAACCACATCTCGGCCTGACCGAGGGTCTTGGCGCCGTTGTCGATGAAGTACCGGACGGTGTCAGGGAGTCGGGAGGTCGAGCGGAGCAGCGCCTCCAGCGGGACCGCGTCCCACCCGATGGTCTGGCCGTGCACGACCGCGCCGCGCTCCGGGGTGCGCTCCACGATGCCGGGGACACCGATGCCGACGCCGAGGAGCTGCTCGGGGGCGATGCCCGCGTCGGCGAGCACCTCGGCGACGCCGTCGCGGATGTGGCCGACGATGACCTCGACGTCGTAGCGCTGCTGGGTCAACGGCCGTTCGGCGCGGGCGAGTTCGGTGAGGGTCAGGTCGAACAGCTCGACGCGGACCCGGGTCTCGCCGACGTCGACGCCGATCATGTGGCCGCTGCCGGGGGCCACACGCAGCAGGGTGCGGGGGCGGCCCCCGTCGGAGTCGACGCTGCCCGCCTCCTCCAGCAGGCCGTCGGCGACGAGATCGGCGACGACGTTGCTGACCGAGCCGGAGCTGAGGCCGGTCGCCGGGCCGAGTTCGAAACGACTGAGGGGCCCGTCGAAGTAGAGCCGTTGCAGCACGGCTGTCCGGTTGGCCCGCCTCAGATCGCGTACCGTACGCCCGTTCCGCCCCGCCATGTGGCTCCCCTCCGAACCCTGTCCGACCTGCAACATACCGCTGCGGGGTCCAGGAAGGCGACTTTCCCCACCCTCTTAATTCACGATGTGAACTATGCGGGGTCCCGCATGGACCGCCTGATCGGGTGCCCCTCGGTGTCCCTCGGCCCTCGACGAGGGCCGTTCAGGGCAGTGCCCGCTCCCTCCGGGGCGCCGTAGCGGGCGAGGGTGTGCCAGACCATCTTCAGGTCTTGGAGCTCATGGCGGCCGGTGCGGGCGGCGTCGCCGATGATTCTCGGGTCGAGGTGGCCGTCCTCGGCGATCCGGGCACCCAGCTCGGCGTACTCCTCACCCCGGTAGTGCGCGCGCCGGCGCAGCTCCGGCACGGTCAGCCGGTACCCGGGGTGCCACTCGACGGGGCAGGGCAGCAGCCGGGCCGCCGCCTCGACGGGCGTGCCGCGGTAGCAGGCGTCCAGCACCAGCGCCTCCACGTCCCCGGCGAGGGTGATCCCGCCGTGGATCTGGGCCTCGATGTAGTCGTTGAGGGCGTCCTGCTCGTCCGCCTCGGCCAGCGCGATCAGGGACATCCCGGCGGCCACGCCGAAGTGGGCGGGCTCGGCGGCGCTGTCGGGGTAGCAGAAGGTGGCCCGGGACAGGGCGGTGCCGGTCAGCCGGAAGTGCGAGGAGCCGAACCTCGGGGCCGCGCCGACGATCTGCCGACGGAAGTTCAGCGCGCCGTACACGGGCCGGTCGTACGGGGCGGCCTCGTCGTAGGCGCCGCCGAAGATGCGACTCTCCCAGCGCCAGCGATCGCCTCCGGGGTGCGCGGTCAGGCCGCCGTTGCTCGTTCCCGTCACGAACTGGGAGTGATAGGTGCCGTCCCGCAGCAGCGCCTCCAGGATGGGCAGTCCGCCGGTCAGCCGGTCCGGGTGGAAGTTCAGCGTGATGCGTACGTCGGGGTCGACGGCAGGCCCCGACGACAGTGCCGCCACGTGCCGCAGCGCCGCCCGGGCCCGCGGTGACCGGACGCCCTCGAAATTCACTGGCTCCCCCTCGGAGTCGTCGACTACCCTCACAGAACCTAGGGATACTAGGTAATTCGCCCCCTTGTTTCACCTGAAGCAAGACTCCCAAGGAGGCTCTTCCATGAGATCACTCACCGAGCACGACATCCGCAATGCTTTCGTCAATTGCTCCAAAGGAGAGGCCAAGCGACTGACCGTGCCGCGCGATCTCGACGAACGCCCTTGGGACGACCTGGACTTCCTCGGCTGGCGAGATCCCGGAGCGCCGGACCGCAGCTACCTGGTCACCGAGCGGCGCGGGCGACCGGTCGGCCTGAGCATGCGGCTCGCGTCCGCGCACCGCGGCTTCCTGCACCGCAGCATGTGCTCGCTCTGTCTGACGACCCACCCGGGCGGCGGCGTCGCGCTGATGACCGCGCGCAAGGCGGGCGCGGCCGGGCGCGACGGCAACTCGGTCGGCCTGTACATGTGCTCCGACCTGGCCTGTTCGCTGTATGTCCGGGGCAAGAAGGTGCCGCAGAGCACGCTGCGGATCGAGGAGAGCCTGACGCTGGAGGAGCAGATCGCCCGCACCACGGGCAATCTGTCCGCCTTCCTCGACAAACTGGACGCCTGACTCAGTCCAGATCACTGACGGCCAGCACGATCTTGCCGCGGTTCGCCCTGTTCTCCAGCCGCTCGTGCGCGGTGCGTGCCTGTGCGAGCGGCAGCACCGTCTCGACCGGTACCCGGTAGACGCCCGCGGCGACCCGGTCGGCCAGTTCGCGCAGGTCGGACCGGGGGTCGTAGCCCTGCAACTGGCGGTTGGTGAGCTGGAAGCCGTGGATCGTCACGTTCTTCGGATAGAAGTCGCGGGTGTCGATCGTGCTGGGCTCCAGCGCGACGTTGGCGAGCGCGACGACGCGGCCGCCCGGCCCGACCTGGCGCAGACTCCGGCCGAAGGCCGCACCGCCGACGGTGTCGAGGACGACCTCGGCACCGCGCCCGCCGGTCAGCCGCAGCACCTCCTCGACCTCGGCGTCACCGGGGTGCGCGGAGGTGTCGACGACGGCGTCCGCCCCGAACTCCCCCGCCCAGGCGGCCCTCTCGGCCGATCCGGCGAGCGCGATCACCCGCGCCCCCGCGTCGGCGGCGATCTGCACGGCCGCGGTGCCGACTCCGCTCGCCGCGGCCTTCACCACCACGGTGTCGTCCTTGCCGACCCGGGCGAGGTGCCGTACGCAGTACCAGGCGGAGAGCCAGGCGATGGGCAGGGTGGCCGCCTCGGTCAGGCCCACGCCGTCCGGCAGCACGACCACCTGGGTGGCCGGAACCACAGCCGACTCGGCATAGAAACCTGGGGACTTCCCCCCGTCCAGGGCGACGACCCGCTGCCCGACCGCGAGCCCCTCCACCCCCTCCCCCAGCTCGGCGATCACACCGGACGCCTCGGCGCCCGGGATCAGCGGGGGCTTGCCGGCGCGGTGGTAGACACCGCGCCTGACGAGGGCGTCGACGCGGTTCACGCCGGCCGCCGCGACCCGTACGAGCACCTCCCCAGGACCCGGTACCGGATCGGGCACCTCGACCTCGACCAGCACCTCGGGCCCGCCGAACTCGTCGATCCGCACCGCACGCATACCCCACCCGCTCTCACCCGCCGCTGACACCGCTTGAACAGGTGTCACCTTGCGACACTGGTTCAAGAGGTGTCAAGGCCTGGCCCGCGGCAGGTAGGCTCGACGTCGTGACCGTCACGAGCACCGACCCCGATCTCGTCTTCCCGTTCATCGGGGGCCGCCCCTGTCTGAATTTCGTCGCCACGCTCGGCAAACGGCACGCCACGCCCAAAGAGCGGCTGCCGGACACCGCCGCCCTGGCGCGCTGGCTGACCCAGGCGGAGCTGGCGGCGGGCGAGGAGCCGGTGCGGGTGACCGCGCGGGATCTCGCGGACGCCCGGCTGCTGCGCGAGGCCGTTCATCGCTTCGTGCGGGCCGCGATGGCGGGGCGGGAGCCGGAGGAGGCCGACGTCGAGCTGATCAACGCCACGGCGGCGCGGCCGGATCTGGCACCCCAGTGGGGCGCGGTGCGCTGGACGGCGCGGCATCCCGCGCGGGCGGCCCTGGCCACCGTCGCGCGGGACGCCGTACTGCTGGCGAGCGGGCCGCTGATGGCACGGGTCAAGGAGTGCGAGAACCCGGAGTGTTCCCTGCTGTTCCTCGACGACTCCCAGGCCCGGCGGCGGCGTTGGTGCTCGATGGAGCGGTGCGGCAACCTCGCGAAGATCGCCGGTTACCGGTCCCGCAGCCGGGCCGCCGGCACCGCCTGACCCCGGGGGTTCAGGGCTTCCAGTGCGGGTCGCGGCCGAGGAAGGCGAGCAGGGACTCGGCCCGGCTCGCGCCGGCCGGCACCTGCCGTGCGGGGGCGAACACCTGGTAGGAGTCGCGGAGATGGTCCACGAGGCGGTCCGCGAGTGGCCGGATGCCCTCGGCCAGCGCCTCCGTGAGCGGTAGGTCCTGGCCCGTCGCGACGGCAATGTCCCAGGCGTGCACGGCCGCGTCCATCGCGGCCGCCGCAGCGGCGAACGGCAGGGGCAGCGGGCCGAGGGGCGTGGGCACCGCCTCGGCGTCGGCGGGCAGCCCGGCGTAGGCGGCCTCGACCGCCCGCAGCACCTCGTCGAGCTGCGCCGACGGGTCCGCGGCGAGGGCGTCCTCGGGGTGGAAGGGGTCGGAGTCGGGGCGACCGCCGGTGAGCGCGAGACCGTAGCCCTGCTGGTCGAGCCGCGCGTGGTTGAGCACCTGGCGTGCCGTCCACGCGCTGCACGGCGTCGCCGCTCCCCAGGCCCCCGCCGGCACCCCCGCGACCGCCTCGCGAAGATAGTCGTGCGCACCTGTGAGAACCTCGAAGCCTCGGGTGTCCGCCATCACTGGTCTCCCCTCTTGCCGCCGACCTGCTGTTGCCAACAATCTAGGCATCCTTGCGGACAGTTACGGTCCGCAATGAGTACGACGGTGCCCCTGTGGAAGAGGAACAGCCTGAGGATGCTGGATGTACGTGAGTGGATGGCGTCCCTGGTGCGCTTCGTGAAGCGACGCAGGGACCCCGCGGTCGTCCATGCGCTGCGGTCCGCGGCCGCGGCGACGATCGCGTACGTCATCGCGCTGCGCCTGAGCCCGGAGGCGGCCCCGCTCACCGCGCCCCTGACCGCGCTGCTGGTCGTCCAGGTCACCCTCTACGCGACGCTCACCAACGGCATCCGCCGGGTCAACTCGGTGGTGGCCGGTGTACTGGTCGCCATCGCCTTCAGCCTGCTGGTGGGACTGACCTGGTGGAGTCTCGCACTGCTGATCCTGGCCTCGCTGGCGGTGGGGCATCTGGTGAAGGTCGACGAGTACGTGCCCGAGGTGGCGATCAGCGCGATGCTGGTCCTCGGGGTGACGACGGTCGGGGACACCGCGTGGGCGCGGGTGCTGGAGACGCTGATCGGGGCGGTCGTCGGGCTCGGCTTCAACCTGCTGTTCGCGCCGCCGGTGTGGGTGGACGAGGCGGGCGAGTCGATCGAGGGACTGGCACGCCGGGTACGGCAGTTGATGCTGCGCATGGGCGAGGAGGCCGCGGGCCGCACGCCCGTGGAGCGCGCGCGGGAGCGGCTGCACGAGGCACGCCGGCTCGACCACGACATCGTCGAGGTGGACGCCGCCCTGAGACAGGCCGAGGACAGCCTGCGGCTCAATCCGCGCGTCCGCGAGGGGCTGCTGCACCGGGTGGTGCTGCGCACCGGGCTGGACACGCTGGAGATCTGCACGGTCGTGCTGCGGGTCCTCGCCCGCACGTTCGCCGACCTCGCCAAGCAACGCGACCCCGAGCCGTTGTTCCCCGCGCAGCCGGGCGCCGTCGTGGACCAGCTGCTGTCCGAGGTCGCCGACGCCATCGTCAGCTTCGCTGTGCTGGTCACCGCCCATGTCAGCCAGAGCGCCGAGTCGGCCGAGGAGCGGCTCGCCTCCGAGCTGCGGCAGGCCGCCGCCACTCGCGACAAGCTCGCCCAGCTGCTCCTGGAGGAGGTGCAGCGCGACGCCCGTCAGTGGCAGCTGCACGGGGCGGTGCTGACCGAGGTGAACCGCATCCTCGACGAGCTGGACACCGAGCACCGCTCGCGCCGGCTGCTGGAGGAGCTGGACCGCACCTCCCGGGAGCAGCGCGAGCGGCTGCCCCGGCTCACCAAGTTCCAGGAGCGCGTACGCAGGAACCGGCTCGCCCTCGCCAGGCGTTCCAGGTGACCGCCAGGGGCGCGTGTTTGCGTACGGGACGTGGTCCGGGTCATGGTGGCTGGCGAACGGGCAACCGACCTTAGGTGCGTGCATGGGCAGGGGCGACTGGAGCAGGCGTCGGTTCGTCGGCGCGCTCGCGGGGACGGCCGCGGTGACGGTGGTTTCCTCGTGCGACGACGCCGGGCCCGAGGCGCCTCAGGCCGCCTCTCCGGAGGCGGGCCCGGACACCGCCGCCACCTCACCCTCCCCCTCGCCCACGCCTTCCGGCCCCCGCCCCCTGGCCCTCGGCACCTACACCTCCGTCGAGGACGGCGGCACCGGCATCTCCTTCGCCACGTACGACACCGAGACGGGCGAGGTGACCGGCGGCAGCACGCTCACCGGCGTCGGTGACCCGTCGTACCTCGCCCTGCACCCCGACGGCCGCACGCTGTACGCGGTGAACGAGCGGGAGAAGGGCGCCGTGACCGCCGTACGGCTCTCCGACCGCGAGGTGCTGGGGAGCCGGAGCAGCGGCGGCGGGGCGCCCTGTCATCTGTCGGTGCATCCGGGCGGGCGCTGGCTGCTGAGCGCGAACTACGGCGACGGCAGTGTGGCCGTGCATCCGCTGGACGCCTCGGGGGCGATCGGCGAGCGCGCCGACCTCGTCACGCACTCCACGCCGGAACCGGGGCCGGGGCAGGAGGGCCCGCACGCCCACCAGTTCGTCACCAGCCCGGACGGCGGTCATCTCCTTGCCGTCGACCTGGGCACGGACACGGTCTACACGTACCGCCTCGACGAGCGGACCGGAAAGCTCACCGAGGTGGCGCGGGCCCACACCCGGCCGGGGGCCGGGCCGCGGCATCTCACGTTCCATCCCGGCGGCCGGTACGCCTACCTCGCCAACGAGGTCGACAACACCGTCGCCGTCTGCGCCTACGACGCCGACACCGGCCGGCTCACCATCGGCGCGGCGCAGTCCACGGGCACCGGCCCGGGCACCAGCTATCCGGCGCAGCTCGTGGTGACGCCGGACGGCGGGTACGCCTACCTCGCCAACCGGGGCCACAACAGCCTCACGCGCTACGCGGTGGAGACGGACGGCGCCCGGCTCCGGCTCCTCGACACGGTGCCGGTGGCCGGTGACTTCCCGCGGCAGATCGCCCTGTCGCCGGACGGCACGCTGCTGTTCGCGGCGAACCAGCGGTCGGGCACGGTGAGCGTGTTCCGCGTGGACGCGGACAGCGGTCGGCTGCGGCTCGCGGGCCGGCCGTTCGCGTCACCCGTCGCCGTCTGTGCGCTGCCGCTGTAGCGCACGCGCGCAGGAGGCGGAGGCGGCCTGGCCGAGCAGGACGTGCATGCGCTCGGTGAGCTGTCCGACGTCGTCGGCGGGCCGGTGGAAGGGCAGGCGTACGTCGCCGTGGGCGCGGGCGCGTTCGATGCGCAGGGTCAGTCCGTGCCGGTCGACCGCGACGGGCTGGACCTTGACCGCGCCGTGCAGGCTGTCGGGTTCGACGAGCCGGGTGAGGCGCTCGACCGCGTCGGAGTGGCAGTCGGCGAGATGCGTCAACAGCCGGGCCTCAGCCGCGGCCAGCGGGTCGGGTGCGGCGGCGGCGAACTCGTCGAGGTCGACGACGACGGCGCCGGACGGCTGCCGCAGGACGACCCGGGTCGCCGTGAACGCCAGCCGCTCGTCCTCGGGGGCGAACCAGCCCGCGAGCCACATACGGGCCCGGATACGGTTGCGCACGGGAACGGGCGAGACGTCGGCGAACTCCAGCACGGCGGACGGCTCTCCGCGCGGGGCGCAGATCGCGGCCGCGAGCAGCGCGCTGTCGTCGGGGACGTCGAGGAGCACACGGCCGTCCTCGGCGACCGTGTGCGCGCCGACGAGCTCCTCACGACCGCCGTCCGCGGTCACCGCGCACGACCACGCGGTGGCGAGCACAGAGCGCGCCCGCTCCGCCGCGGAGGGCGCGGCCGCCCAGCTGTGGCTGTCAACCGTCCCAGCACCCATCCCAGAACCTCCTTAGGTAAGCCTTGCCTAACCTATCGGAGATCGGGGTGCACGCCAACCACCACCCCTGACCCTTCGCGAAAGTTCAGACGCCGAGGACGCCCAGCAGCGCGCGAGCACACAGGTCGCGCACCTGCTCCCGGGACAGCTCCGAGCCCCTCAGCCACTCCAGGCAGACGGCCGTGATGAACGCCAGCCAGCCGCGCACGGCGAGCGTGGTCTCGGGCCGCGCCTCGAAGCCGGCGCCGAACTCGGGGTCCGCGGCCAGCGCCGCCAGGATCTGGCGTTCCTGCGCGGCCAGGGCCCGCTGATAGACCTTGCGCACGGCCTGGTCCCCGGCCGCGTCGGCCCGGTGGAAGGCGCGGAAGCCGTGCGCGTGGGCCTCGACGTACTCCAGGAACGTGTCGAGCCCCGCGGCCAGTTGCTCCCGCACCGGGATGCCGGGGACCGCCGCGGTCATCCGCAGCATCCGGCCGCTCTCGCGCTCGACGACCGCCGCGAAGAAGTCCCGTTTGGTCGGGAAGTAGTAGTAGAGCAGGCCGCGCGAGACACCGGCGATCTCGGCGACGCGCTCGATCCACACGTCGTCGTACGGGCTCTCCGAGAACAGCCGCGCGCCGACGACGAGGAGTTGTTCCCGGCGCTCCTCGGTGCTGAGCCGGCGGCGGGTGCGCTCCCCCTGGTTGGCGGCCATGACCGCACCTTATCCCGGCCACGGTTCCTTTACTTGACGCCGGTTCAACAACGGGACCAGACTTGAGCGCGTTATTGAACCCACGTACAACACGCCCAACCCGCCCCCGTACCAAGGGAGATCGCGTCATGGCGGAGACGAGCAACCAGGCGCTGCCGAAGGGGTTCCGCAGCGCCGAGCAGGGCTGGCCCGAGCTGCACCGCATCCCGCATCCGCCGCGGCGGCTGCCGCTGCTCGGCGATGTGCTCGGGGCGAACCGGCGCACCCCGCTCCAGGACTCCCTGAAGTACGCCCGTCAGCTGGGGCCGATCTACCGGCGCAAGGCCTTCGACCGGGAGTTCGTGTTCGTCTGGGGCGCGAAGCTGGCGGCCGACCTCGCGGACGAGACGCGGTTCGCGAAGCATGTGGGGCTCGGGGTGGCCAATCTGCGGCCGGTCGCCGGGGACGGGCTGTTCACGGCGTACAACCACGAACCGAACTGGCAGCTGGCGCACGACGTGCTCGCGCCCGGCTTCAGCCGGGAGGCGATGGAGGGCTACCACCCCATGATGCTGGCCGTGGCGGGGCAGCTCACGGACCACTGGGACGCGGAGCTGGCGGCGGGCCGCACGGTGGACGTGCCCGGCGACATGACCAAGCTGACGCTGGAGACGATCGCACGGACCGGCTTCGGCCATGACTTCGGCTCCTTCGCACGCTCGCGCCCGCATCCCTTCATCACCGCGATGGTGGGCACGCTGACGTATGCGCAGCGGCTCAACTCCGTGCCGTGGCCGGGGTTGCTGCGCCGGGCGGGGCGCCGGAACGAAGCCGACATCTCCTATCTGAACCGAACGGTCGACGACTTGGTGCGGCAGCGCCGGAGGGCGGGCGGCGGCAACGGCGACCTCCTCGACCGGATGCTGGAGACCGCCCATCCGGAGACCGGTGAGCGGCTGTCCGCGGAGAACGTCCGCCGCCAGGTGATCACCTTCCTGGTGGCCGGGCACGAGACCACGTCGGGCGCGCTGTCCTTCGCCCTGCACTACCTCTCCCGGCACCCCGACGTCGCGGCGCGCGCCCGTGCGGAGGTGGACCGGGTGTGGGGCGACGCGGAGACACCCGGCTACGACCAGGTGGCCAGGCTCCGCTACGTCCGCCGGGTCCTCGACGAGTCGCTGCGGCTGTGGCCGACCGCGCCCGCCTTCGCCCGGGAGGCCGTCGAGGACACGGTGCTCGCCGGGGAGCATCCGATGCGGCGCGGCGCGTGGACGCTCGTCCTCACGCCGATGCTGCACCGCGACCCGGAGGTGTGGGGCGCGGACGCCGAACACTTCGACCCGGACCGCTTCGACCCCAAGGCGGTACGCCAGCGCGCCCCGCACACCTTCAAGCCGTTCGGCACGGGCGCACGGGCCTGCATCGGCCGCCAGTTCGCCCTGCACGAGGCCACGCTGGTACTGGGCCTGCTGCTGCGCCGCTACGACCTGCACGCCGACCCGACGTACCGCCTACGGGTGACCGAGCGGTTGACCTTGATGCCGGAGGGGTTGCGGCTGGGGCTGGAGCGGAGGCGGGTGGGGGTGCCGGTCGGTGCGGAGGCTGGGGCGGGCTCGGGGGCTGAGGTGGACTCGAGGGTTGAGGCGGGCTCGGGGGCTGAGGCGGAGGTGATGCCGGGGGCGGAGACGCGGTGCCCGGTGCACGGGGTGGGGGACTGAGCCCGGGGCGTGCACGGCGGGCGTTCGGCGGTCTTCGGAGACGGGGAGCAGGCCGCTGTCAGCGCGCGGGGCCCAGCCCTGCGGTCTTCGGGGCCGGAAGCAGGTCGCTGACGCCCGGCGCTTGCCCAGCCCCGCGGTCATCGGGGCCGGAAGCAGGCCGCCGTCCACCCGGGCGCGGCCCAGTCCCGCGGTCGCCGGAGCCCGGCAGCAGAGCGCCGCCACCCGGGCGCGACTCAACCCCGCGGTCCTCGGAGCTGACAGCAGCCCGCCGCCACTCGGGCGCGAGTCAGCCCCGCGGTCCTCAGAGCCGGCAAGCAGACCGCCGTCACCCAGCGCGGCCTAGCCCCGCGGCCTTCGGCGCCCAGCAGCAGACCGCCGTCACCCGGGCGCGGCCCAGCCCCGCGGCCTTCGGCGCCCAGCAGCAGACCCCCGTCACCCAGCGCGGCTCAGCCCTGTGTCCAGTGCCCCGGGCGCGTGACCGACGTCGGCAATCGCGTGCCCGCACTCCCCCGCGCCGCGTTCACCTGGGGCTGGGTCAGGAAGAAGGCGTCGGTCAGGTCGGCGTTCGTGAGGTCGGTGTCGCGGAGGTCGGCGCCGATCAGGTCCGCGCCGCGCAGGTCGGCGCCGGTGAGGTCGGCAGCGATGAGGTAGGCGCCGCGGAGGTTCGCGCCGCGCAGGTCGGCGTTCCGGAGGCGGGCGCCCATCAGGTCCGCGCCCCGGCGGTCCTTCTTCTTGCCGCGGGTACCGGCCCGCACCAGTTCGCTGGTCCGCAGCAGGAGCACGTTGACCTCTTGGCGGTGCGCGCCCACGTCCAGCGCCCCCAGTTCCTCGGGGGTCCAGAGGGTGAGCTTCTCTGTCCGCTCCAGCATGCGGCGCAGGTCGGCGTGGACCGGGCGGGCGGCGGGGAGGGTGAGCGCCTCCGTGAGATACCAGAGCAGTTCGTGCAGCTGGCGCACGACCGGGAAGACGTCGAACATGCGGCGCGCGTGCTCAGGCCCGCCGGTCCGCCAGTCCGCGCCGCCGAAGGTCACCTGCGAGACCTTCTGTCCGGCGCCGAAGCAGTCGTAGACCGTGCAGCCCGTGAAGCCCTGCTGCCGCAGCCGGGCATGGATGCCGCACCGGTGGTCGTCCTGGAGGTTCGCGCAGGGCTTGCCGGCCGGCTTGTCCACGGCGAAGTCGGTCGAGGCCGTGAAGGGCAGGGCGACGCAGCACAGCCCGAAGCAGCTCCCGCAGTCCCCGCGCAGGGCTGTCTGATCTTGCATGCGTCCAGGATACGGAACAAAAACTCACCGATGAATTTCCCGCGGTGTGGGGGTCTCCACATACAGCAGAAAACAAACTCGGCTACGACTGAGGTTGCAGCCGACGGAACCAGGAGCCACACCGCATCGAGGAGAGACGTCATGTGCAGCCACCAGCCCGCGTGCCCCACCGCCGAGAGCCCCGACCACCACGCCGCGGTGATCGTCTCGTCCCACCCCGAACAGGGCTGGAGCCTGCTGTGCAACGGCACCATCGTCTTCGACGACACCGGTGAACTCCTCCCGGACGGACGGGCGGTGAGCCCGCACCGCCCGGTCGGCGCGCTGCTGGTGGCCGCCTGACTCAGCCCTCCGTGCCCGGTACTTCGAGGCGGGCGAGCCGCTCGGGGTCGGCCAGGATGTGCAGTTCGGTGATCCGGCCGTCCACGACGGTGACGCCCATGACCGAGAGCAGCTGCCCCTCGGGCGCGTTGAGCACCCCGATCGCACCGTTGACCAGCACCAGCTCCGCGTACTGCGCGAACTGCCGGAACAGCATGGCCTGTTCGGCCACCGGCCGCGCCCCGCGCACCAGCTTGGACGCCGCCGCCCCGCCGACCAGCGCACCGGAGTCGGCCCGCAGCACGACGTCCGGGTCCAGGACCGCGAGCAGGGCCTCGAAGTCCCCGCCGCGGGCGGCGCTCATGAAGGCCTCGACGACCTGCCGCTGCCGGCCGAGGTCGGGCTCGGCGGACGGAGTGGCGCCCTTGACCCGGCGCCGGGCCCGGCTGGCCAGCTGCCGGGTGGCGGCCGGACTCTTCTCCACGATCGCGGCGATGTCGTCGAACGGCACCGCGAACATGTCGTGCAGCACGAACGCGAGCCGTTCGGCGGGCTCCAGGGTCTCCAGGACCACGAGCAGGGCGAGGCCGACCGAGTCCGCCTGGAGCACCTCCTGCTCGGGATCGATCCGCGACAGAGGTGTGAGCACCGGGTCGGGGACGAAGGCGTCGTCCAGCGGGTCCTCACGGCGCGTGGTGCGGGACCGCAGCATGTCGAGACAGACCCGCCCGACGACCGTGGTGAGCCAGCCACCGAGATTGCGGATCTCGTCCGCGTCGCTGCGGCCCAGCTTGAACCAGGCCTCCTGCACGGCATCCTCGGCCTCGGCGAGCGAGCCGAGCATCCGGTAGGCGACCGCCTTGAGGTGCGGCCGATGCTCCTCGAAACGGTCGGCCAGGGCGTCGGTGTCGTTCATGTTCTCCCCCGTTGTCATCGTCATCCGCCGAACAGCGTCAGCTGCTCAACAGCCGTCATCTGCCGAACAGTTCGTAGGCCACGGCGGGTGTCCCGCCGAAGCGCTCCGCGGTCTGCTCCGCCACGCCGGTGAGGAACCCGCGGACGTACGTCTCCGGGTCCTCGCTCGTCAACGCCTCGATGTACGCGCGGTGTTCGAGGAGTGAGCGCACCGCGCGTTCCAGGCCGGGTGTCGCGTCCACGGCGTGGGTGGGTGAGGACGAGCCGGCCACGGCGACCCAGCGGACGCCGTTCCAGGGTTCCAGGCCCTGGTCCGTCAGCTCCGGGAAGATCCAGCGGTTGCCCGCGTCGCCGGCCGCGTCGAGTGTGGCCCGGCCCACCGCGACATGGTCGGGGGTGTTCCAGGCGACGCCGCCCCAGGTGTCGCGGTGGTTCAGGGTGATCACCAGCTCCGGGCGGTGCCGGCGGATCGCGGCGGCGATGTCGCGGCGCAGCGCGGTGCCGTACTCGATCACGCCGTCCCGGTGGTCCAGGAACTCCACCGTCGACACCCCCACGACCGCGGCACTGGCCCGCTGCTCCTGCTCGCGCAGCGGGCCGCACTTCGCCGGCTCCAGGGTGTCGATGCCCGCCTCGCCGCGGCTCGCCAGGACGTAGGCGACCTCGCGTCCGGCGTCGGTCCAGGCGGCGATCGCCGCGGAGCAGCCGTACTCGAGGTCGTCCGGGTGGGCCACGACCGCGAGTGCGCGCCGCCAGTCCTCTGGCATGGGCTGGAGTTGACTGATCGTCGGCTCTGTCATGGGTGCACAGTAGCCCGTGGCTGTGACCTCAGACCTCGTCGCGGGTGAGGGCCAGCAGCCGGTCGAGGACGCGTGGGCCGCCGGCCCGGACGCCGTCGTGCTCGAACTCGTCGGTGACCCAGGTGCGCAGGCCCCGGACGGTGCGGGCGGTCTGGAGGGAGTGGGCCGTGTCGACGTACATGTCGTCGTGGTAGACCGCCGCGGCGACCGGGACCTCGTTGGCGGCGAGGCGGGCGCTGTCGTAGAGCGGCTTCCAGTCGGTGCGGGCGGCGAGGAGTTCCGCGGTCTCCCGCAGGGGGCGCAGGGCCGGGTCCGTGTCGAACATCCAGGGGTGGATCGACTCGCCGGTGAACAGGACGGGTCCGTCGCCGGTGAGCGCCTTCGCGGCGTCGAACTGGGGGAACTCGGAGCGCACGCGTTCGGCCGACCAAGCGGTGGGGCGGTGGTCCTGGCCGTAGATCGCCTCGTGGACCAGGGCGTAGAGCGGATGTCCGGCGTACGACAGGAGGCCCTGGACCTCTTCCTGGAAGGCGTCGGAGAGGGCCGGGCCCTGCGGGGTGCGCACGAAGGCGTGTTCCAGGAGGAAGTGCAGCCGGTGGCTGCCCTCGCCGCCGCCGAGGACGATGCCGAGGGACTGGAAGGCCTCGACGGTGAGGCGGTAGCCGTTGGGGAGGACCACCTCGTGGTTGAGGAGGTGGTCGGCGATACGGCGGGCGCGCTCGACGTCCTGCGGGTAGCGGGCGTAGTGGGCGGCGACCTTGCGCTCGATGCGCGGGTAGGCCGCCCGGTAGACGTCGTCGGCGTGGGCGTCGAGGGAGGGCAGACCGCCGGTGATCACGGCGGCGCTGAGGCCCTCGGGGGCGGCGGAGAGGTAGTTGACGGCGCAGAAGCCGCCGAAGCTCTGGCCGAGGACGGTCCAGGGGGCGCCGCCGGTGAGCTTCGGGCGGATGGTCTCGCAGTCGCGGACGATCGAGTCGGCGCGGAAGTGCGTGAGGTAGTCGGCCTGTTCTGCGGGGCCGCCCCTCAGCGGGAGGGTCTGCCGGTTGGCGGGCGTGGAGTGGCCGGTGCCGCGCTGGTCGAGCAGGAGGACCCGGTACTCCTTCAGGGCGCGGCCGAGCCAGGCCGGCTTGCCGACGAAACGGTTGGCGCCGAAGCCCGGGCCGCCCTGGAGGTAGACCAGCCACGGCAGGTCCTGCCGCGCCTTGTCACCGGCGACCACCTCACGGGCGTAGAGCTCGATCGTCTCCCCCGCGGGGTTGTCGTGGTCGAGCGGCACGGTGAAGTGGTGGTCGGTGAGGACGACGCCGGGCTGGCGATAGGTCGCGGTCAACGGGGCTCCCGGGACGGACGGACGTGCGGACGCGTCCCAGTTCAGCACATGTCCGTCCGATATCCGATGCCCGGGATCATGAAATCGGACTGAACCGCCGATCAGCGGGCGGACAGGCTGGAGCGGCGTACGACCAGTTCGGGCTGGAGCACGACCCGGCGGTGCTCGTGCCGGCGCGGCGCGGTCTCCGCCTCCGTCTCCTCCAGCAGCAGTTCGGCGGCCAGGGCGCCCATGGTGACGGCGGGCTGGCGGACCGAGGTGAGCGGGACGGCCGCGGCGGCGGCGAACTCGATGTCGTCGTAGCCGACGATGGCGAGGTCGTCGGGGACGTTTATCCCGGCCGCGTACATGGCCTGGAGGACGCCCAGGGCGAGCAGGTCGTTGGCGCAGAAGACGGCGGTGGGGCGGTCAGCGAGGCCGAGGAGGCGCGCGCCGGCGTCCCGGCCCGCGGCGACGTCGAGGCGCTCGGTGGGCAGCTCGCGCAGCACGTCGGGGCTCAGGCCGGCCTCGGCGATGGCGTTGAGGGCGCCGGTGCGGCGGTCGCGGACCTGGTTGAAGCCGGGCGGACCGCTGACGTACGCGATGGTGCGGTGTCCGGCGTCGATGAGATGCCGTACGGCCAGGGCGCCGCCCGCGACGTCGTCGACGGAGACCGAGCACTCGGTGGTGCCCTCGGCGACCCGGTCGACGAGGACGAAGGGGATGCCGTGGCGCCGGAAGGTGTCGATGTTGCGGCCGGTCGCGTCGGCGGGGGTCAGCAGCACGCCGCGGACCCGCTGCTCGGCGAAGAGGGAGAGGTACTCGGCCTCCTCGCCGGGGCTCTGCGCGCTGTTGCAGACCATCACGCCGAGCCCGGCGTCGCGGGCGGCCCGCTCGGCGCCGCGTGCCACGTCGACGAAGAAGGGGTTGCCCATGTCGAGGACGAGCAGCCCCATGATCCGGCTGCGTCCGGCGCGCAGCTGGCGGGCGGACTCGCTGCGGACGTAGCCGAGCCGGTCGATCGCGGAGAGCACGCGCGCGCGTGTCTCGGTCGCGACGGAGTCCGGGCGGTTGATGACGTTCGAGACCGTGCCCACCGACACTCCGGCGGCGCGGGCCACGTCCTTGATACCCACCGACTGGGCCATCGGGCAGGAACCTCCAGGTGAAAGAAGGGCGGCGGGCAGGCCATCACATTACCGGCACGCCGCCCCGAAGCGATCCCGATCAGGCGGGCAACGCGAAGTCGACGACATGGAGCGCCGACGGTGTCGTACCGCTGGACTTCTCCTGGTACATCACCGACAGGACGTTGTCCTGGGCGATGCGCATCTCGTCGATCACGACCTCGCCGAAGGCGTTGAGGCCGCTGCCGTCGTACAGGAGCGTCCAGTCGGTGTAGCCGGACGCCTTGGAGGCGCCGGCGATCCGGCCGAACGGGAAGATCGCGTAGGCGTTGTCGTACTTGTCCAGGACCAGCTTGGTGCGCTGGCTGGAGTTGAGCGGGACCGGGATCTCCGTCTTCTGCCAGGTGCCCGCGGAGTTCTTGCGGACGTGGAAGGCGCGGCCGTTGGCGGTGCGGTCGGTCACGTAGTTGGTGGTGCACTGGCCGAAGCGGCCGGGGACATAACTGATGATCGCGTGCGGCAGGCCGGCGGAGTCGGTGAACTGGCTCTCCTGGTTCATCAGGGAGTGGTCCGGGTTCAGCGAGTCGATGACGAGGCCGGAGTCGGTGACGGCGACCGTGTTCGTGGTGCCCGTGGTGGCGACCAGGGTGCCCGCGTTGTTGCGCCAGGTGCGGCCGCGGTCGTCGGAGTAGACGTAGCCGGTGTCGTGGTTGGTGATGCCACCGCTGTTGCACATGACGGCGCCGTTCTGCTCGCGCCAGGTGAAGAACGAGTGCAGTCGGCCGTTCTTGTCGTAGTCGATGCCGTGCAAGTACATGTTGCGGGCCGTCGAGGAGCCGTGCTCGCTGGTGTACGTGCCAGTGGAGCTGGACCACTCCCCGAGGTTGGTCCAGGTCGAACCGTCGTACTCGGCGAGCGCGTTGCGGCCGTTGCCGGATATCGCGACCCGGTAGCTGAGCTGGAGCTTGCCGTCCGGGGTGGAGATGAACTGGGGGTAGGTGAACTGCGAGGTGAGGGCGAGTCCGTCGAGCGTGGACTGGGGGGCGCCGAAACGGCCGGCGGTCCAGCTCAGTCCTGCCGGGTTGTCCATGAGCCCGGCGACCGACTTGACGTAGGTGAAGCCGTCGCTGTGCGAGTCCATGTTGAGGTGGAGCCGGCCATCGACCTTGGAGACGCCCATGGAGATCACGTTGTGGGAGTCGCTGGCCTTGAGGGTGTGGCCGACCTGGACCGTGGACCAGGTGCTGCCGCCGAGGACGCGGCGGCCGACGACGGCGTTCTTGTCGGCCGTGTACCAGACGGCGTACTGGTAGCCCTTGTAGGTCAGCAGACCGTTCTTCTGGAACGAGTTGTTGTTGACCAGGCCGTCGTAGGAGACGAAGAAGACGGCCTGGCTGTCGAGCGTGGTGGTGCCGGTCTTGGTGACCGAGGGGCCGGGGTCGGCGGCCCGGGCGGTGCCGCCGGTGAGCGCGGAGGTGGACATGGCGGTCACGATGGCACCTGCGAGGAGGGTGCGTCTTCTCATGGAGCGGCTCCAGATGGTCCTGATGGGGAAGGTCAGGCGAGGTGGAACACTTCGGTGAGCGGTTTCATGGCCTCGTCGGGGCGGGCGCCGTCCAGCGACTCGAAGAACGGCGCCATCTCCTTCTGCCAGCGGGCGTTGACCTCGGTGGCTTCCATGCCGGCCTGGGCGGCCGCGAAGTCCTCGGTCTCCAGATAGCCGACCAGCAGGCCGTCGTCTCTCAGAAAGAGCGAGTAGTTGTGCCAGCCGGTGGCCGAGAGCGCGTCGAGCATCTCGGGCCACACGGCGGCGTGTCGTTCGCGGTACTCGTCGAGCTTGTCCTGACGGACCTTGAGCAGGAAACAGACGCGCTGCATGAAGTACCGCTCCTTGACGGGGAGTTGAGAGGTGAGCCGGTCGATCAGAAGTTGAACTGGTCGATGTTCTTGGCGTTGAAGACGGTCGGCTTGCCGAGGTTGATCACGCCGTCCTTGCCGATGGTGTACGTGGTGTCGCCGGCCTTGAAGGTCTCACCCTCCTTGCCGGTGATCTGACCGGACGCCAGGGCCACGGCGGTGCGGGCGGCCAGGTCGCCGAGCTTCGCCGGGTCCCACAGCTCGAAGCCCTCGACGGTGCCGTTCTTGACGTACTTGCGCATGTCGTTGGGGGTGCCGAGGCCGGTCAGCTTGACCTTGCCCTTGTACTTGGAGCCCGACAGGTACTGGGCGGCGGCCTTGATGCCGACGGTGGTCGGGGAGATGATCCCCTTCAGGTTCGGGTACTCCTGGAGCAGGCCCTGGGTCTGCTGGAAGGACTTCTGGGCGTCGTCGTCGCCGTAGGCGACCTTGACGAGCTTGATGTCCTTGTACTTCGGGTCCTTCAGCTCCTCCTTCATGAAGTCGATCCAGATGTTCTGGTTCGTCGCGGTCTGCGCGGCCGACAGGATCGCGATCTCGCCCTTGTAGCCGATCTGCTCGGCGAGCAGCTGCACCTCGGTGCGGCCCAGGTCCTCGGCGGAGGCCTGCGAGACGAAGGCGTTGCGGCAGTCGGGCTTGGTGTCGGAGTCGTAGGTGACGACCTTGATGTCGTTCTTCATGGCCTGCTTCAGCGCGGTGCACAGGGCGCCCGGGTCCTGCGCGGACACGGCCATCGCGTCGACCTGCTGCTGGGTGAGGGTGTTGACGTAGGAGACCTGGCCGGCGGTGTCGGTGGCGCTGGAGGGGCCGACCTCCTTGTAGCTGGAGCCGAGCTCCTTCAGGGCCGCCTCGCCGCCCTTGTCGGCGGAGGTGAAGTACGGGTTGTTGACCTGCTTGGGCAGGAAGCCGACGGTCAGGCCCTTCTTGGTGGCCGCGTTCGGGTCGGCCTTGGCGGTGGAGGCCGCGGAGGCGCCCTCGTTCTCCACGTCCTTCTTGGTGGTGCCGCCACAGGCGGTGAGCGCCAGGGCGAGAGAGGTTCCGGCGGCGAGAGCCGCACAGGCACGGCGGAGGGATGACTTACGCATGGCGTGATCCTTTGAACGAGGGTGAGAGGAGAGGCTTTTAGGGGCGCGGGGAACTGCGCGACCAGCCACAGCGAACCCGCAGCTTCAAACGGCGCTAAGACGTAAGCCTTTGCGCCCTGGCCACTGCGATCTGCTTGGCGACTCGCGGACCGAGTACGGACAGCACCAGCAGGACTCCGGTGACGACGATCTGCGACTGGGCGGAGACGTCCTGGAGGCTCATCACGTTCTGCAACGCCCCCAGCAGGAACACCCCGGCGATGGCGCCGCCCAACGTGCCCTTGCCGCCGTCGAAGTCGATGCCACCGAGCAACACCGCGGCGATGACGGACAGTTCGAGCCCCGTCGCGTTGTCGTAGCGAGCGGACGCGTAGTGCAGCGCCCAGAAGATGCCGGTGAGCGAGGCCATCAGGCCCGTCACCGTGAACAGGATGAGCTTCTGCCGCTTGACGCGGATGCCGGCGAACCGCGCGGCCTCCTCGCTCGCGCCGATCGCGAACGTGGCCCGCCCGAACGCCGTGGCGTGCAGCACGATCACGGCGATCACGAGCAGCACGAGGAAGGGCACGAAGGCCTGCGGGACGAACGTGTCGCCGATCCGGCCGGCCGCGAAGTCCAGGTACTGGGTGGGGAAGTCGGTCACCGCGTCCGAGCCGAGCACGATCTGTGCGATGCCCCGGTAGGCGGCGAGGGTGCCGATGGTGACGGCGAGGGAGGGCAGTCCGAGCCGGGTGACGAGCAGGCCGTTGATCAGGCCGCAGACCACGCCGAGCACGAGACAGATCGGGATGATCACCTCGATCGTCATGCCCTGGTTCCACAGGTAGCCCATCACGGCGCCGGAGAGTCCGGCGGTGGAGGCGACGGAGAGATCGATCTCGCCCGAGACGACCAGCAGGGTCATGGGGAGGGCGATCAGGGCGATCGGAAGGGTGTTTCCGATCAGGAACGACAGGTTGAGAGCGTTTCCGAAGCCGTCGACCGTTCCGAAGGACAGCAGGAGCACGACGATCAGCAGCGCTCCGACGATCGTGTCCCACCGCACCGCGTCGGACCAGCGGCTCGCTCGCTCGAGTGACTCAGGCATGGCGGGCGTTCCTCTTCTTCAGGGCCGAGGCCACGCGCAGCGCGACGATCCGGTCGACCGCGATGGCGAGGATGAGCAGGATGCCGTTGATGGCGAGCACCCAGACGGAGCTGACGCCGAGGGCGGGCAGCACGCTGTTGATGGAGGTCAGCAGCAGGGCGCCGAGGGCCGCGCCGTAGACGCTGCCGGAGCCGCCGGTGAAGACGACACCGCCGACGACGACCGCGCTGACGACGGTGAGTTCGTAGCCGTTGCCGGTGCCGGAGTCGACGTTGCCGAACCGGGCCAGGTACATCGCGCCGGCGAGACCGGCGAGGGCCCCGCAGAAGGTGTACGCGGCGAGGATCCGCTTGCGGACCGGGATGCCGGCGAGGCGGGCGGCCTCGGGGTTGGAGCCGAGGGCGTAGAGCTCGCGGCCGCTGCCGAAGTGCTTGAGGTAGTACGCGGTGGCCACCAGGACCGCCAGCGCGATGAGCGCGAGGTAGGGCACGGCGGAGATGCCGCCGGAGCCGAAGTTGATGAAGCCGTCCGGGAGGCCCGCCGCGGTGATCTGCCGGGAGCCGACCCAGATGGAGTCGATGCCGCGGATGATGTAGAGCGTGCCGAGGGTGACGACGAGGGCGGGCACCTGGCCGAGGCTGACGAGCAGACCGTTGACGAGGCCGAACCCGATGCCCAGGAGGACGGCGAGGGCGATCGCGACGACCGAGTTCCCGCCGCCCTGGAGGTAGTTGCCGGCGGCGAAGGCGCTGATGCCGAGGGTGGAGCCGACCGACAGGTCGACGTTCCTCGTGATCACGACCAGGGACTGGCCGGTGGCGACCAGCACCAGGATGGTCGCGTTGAGGAGCAGGTCCTTGATGCCCTGTTCGGACAGGAACTCGCTGTTGCCGGCCTGGGTGATGGCGATCATCACCAGGAAGACGACCAGGATGGCGAGTTCGCGCATCTTGAAGACGCGGTCCACCAGCCGGGTGCCGCTGGACTTGGGCACCTCGGCGACGGGCGCCTTGTCGGGGGTGGTGACCGTCATGCGGCGGCCCTCCCGGTGGCTGCTGCCATCACGGATTCCTCGGTTGCTTCGGAGCGCGGGATCTCGGCGGTGAGCCGGCCCTCGTGCATCACGAGCACGCGGTCGGCCATGCCGAGGATCTCGGGCAGGTCGGAGGAGATCATCAGGACCGCCACACCGTCGGCGGCCAGCTCGCTCAGGAGCCGGTGCACCTCGGCCTTGGTACCGACGTCGATGCCGCGGGTGGGCTCGTCGACGATCAGCACCTTGGGGCCGGTGGCGAGCCACTTGGCGAGGACGACCTTCTGCTGGTTTCCGCCGGACAGGGTGTTGACCGTGTCGGCGATGCGGGCGTACTTGACCTGGAGCTTGACGGCCCAGTCGAGGGACCGGCTGCGTTCGGCGCCGCGGTCCATCAGGCCGGCCTTCACGGTCGTACGAAGTCCGGTGAGGCCGATGTTGCGCTCGATGGACATGTCCATCACCAGGCCCTGGGCGCGCCGGTCCTCGGGGACGAGGGCGAGTCCGGAGGCCATCGCGACCGACGGGGCTCCGTTGGTGAGCTTCTTGCCGTCGAGCTCGACCTCGCCCGCGTCCCAGCGGTCGATGCCGAAGACGGCCCGGGCGACCTCGGTGCGGCCGGCGCCGACGAGTCCGGCGAGGCCGACGATCTCGCCGCGCCGGACGTCGAAGGAGACGTCGGTGAAGACGCCCTCCCGGGTCAGCCGGCGCACGCTGAGCGCCACATCGCCGGCCTCGACGTCCTGCTTGGGGTAGAGCTCGTCGAGGTCGCGGCCGACCATGCGGCGCACCAGGTCGTCCTCGGTCATGCCGTCGAGGAGCTCACTGGAGATCCAGGCACCGTCGCGGAGCGTGGTGACCCGCCGGCAGATCTGGAAGATCTCCTCCAGCCGGTGGGAGATGAACAGGACGGCCGCGCCCTGTTCGCGCAGGGTGCGCACGACGCCGAAGAGGCGGGCGACCTCGCTGCCGGTGAGGGCGGCGGTCGGCTCGTCCATGATCAGGACGCGGGCCTCGAAGGAGAGCGCCTTGGCGATCTCGACGATCTGCTGGTCCGCGATGGACAGGCCGCGTGCGGGGCGGTCGGGGTCGAGCTCGACGCCGAGCCGCTGCATCAGTGCGGCGGTGGCCGCGTGGGTGGCCTTGTGGTCGATCCGGCCGAGGGCCTTCCGGGGCTGACGTCCCATGAAGATGTTCTCGGCGATCGACAGGTCGGGGAAGAGCGTGGGCTCCTGGTAGATCACGGCGATACCGGCGTCGCGGGCGTCACCGGGGCCGTGGAAGACGACGGGCTCGCCGTCGAGGAGCACCTGACCGGCATCCGGTCGGTGCACCCCCGCAAGGGTCTTGATGAGAGTCGACTTGCCCGCGCCGTTCTCGCCGGCGAGGGCGTGGACCTCACCGGGAAACAGCTCCAGGGAGACGTCCCGCAGGGCGCGTACGGCTCCGAAGGACTTCGAGATGTCCTTGAGCGCCAGCACCGGGGCCGGTCCCGCGTCGGACGGGTGGGTCATGAGGGGCTCCTCGACGACGCCCGGGGACTGCCCTCACGGCGTCGTGAAAGGTTTCAACTTGGTTGCCGGGACGTTAGGCATGGCGCCCATGTCACGTCAATGGGTTCGTGTCGAAAAAATTTCGAGACTCATAGGTCACAGCCGGGTCACGAGCAACATCCTTGGTCGCAGGGCTTGACACTCCACCGGTCGGCTCATACTTTCCCGTCTTGAATCGTTTCACAGTGAAGCCGTTCGGAAACCCTTCGGACCCGACGTCACAGGAGCCCTCAGTGACCGAGCTCGCCGCGGTGAAAGCCGCGCTCAAGACACAGGCAGTCGAAACGCCGTCGTGGGCGTACGGGAACTCGGGGACCCGCTTCAAGGTGTTCGCGCAACAGGGTGTCCCGCGCGATCCCTGGGAGAAGCTCGACGATGCCGCGCAGGTGCACGCGTTCACCGGAGTGGCGCCCACCGTGGCGCTGCACATCCCCTGGGACAAGGTGGAGGACTACGCCGCGCTGGCCAAGCACGCGGAGGAGCGCGGGGTGAAGCTCGGCGCGATCAACTCCAACACCTTCCAGGACGACGACTACAAGCTGGGCAGCATCTGCCACCCGGACGCGGCGGTGCGCCGCAAGGCCGTCGACCACCTGCTGGAGTGCGTCGACATCATGGACGCGACCGGGTCCCGGGACCTGAAGCTGTGGTTCGCCGACGGCACGAACTATCCCGGGCAGGACGACATCCGGGGCCGCCAGGACCGGCTCGCCGAGGGCCTCGCCGAGGTGTACGAGCGCCTCGGTGACGGGCAGCGGATGCTGCTGGAGTACAAGTTCTTCGAGCCGGCCTTCTACTCGACGGACGTGCCGGACTGGGGCACGGCGTACGCCCACTGCCTCAAGCTCGGCGAGAAGGCACAGGTCGTGGTCGACACGGGGCACCACGCGCCGGGGACGAACATCGAGTTCATCGTCGCGACGCTGCTGCGGGAGGGGAAGCTCGGCGGGTTCGACTTCAACTCGCGGTTCTACGCCGACGACGACCTCATGGTCGGTGCCGCCGATCCGTTCCAGCTGTTCCGGATCATGTACGAGGTGGTGCGCGGGGGTGGGTTCACGCCCGAGGTCGCGTTCATGCTCGACCAGTGTCACAACATCGAGGCCAAGATTCCGGCGATCATCCGGTCCGTGATGAACGTGCAGGAGGCGACGGCGAAGGCGCTGCTGGTCGACCGGGATGCGCTGTCTACTGCGCAGGCTTCCGGGGATGTGCTTGAGGCCAACGCCGTGATCATGGACGCGTACAACACGGATGTGCGGCCGTTGCTTCGTGAGGTGCGGGAGGAGATGGGGTTGGACGCCGATCCCATGGCTGCGTATCGGCGGTCCGGGTGGGCCGAGAAGATCGTGGCTGAGCGGGTGGGTGGGCAGCAGGCCGGGTGGGGGGCGTAAGCGTCTGCCTGGATCTGTTTCGTTGCGGGGTGCGGGCCGTATGTGGCTGGTCGCGCAGTTCCCCGCGCCCCTAGTAGACCAACTGTCTGTTTAGAAGGAACTGGAAGTCATGGCTACACATCCCGAGGCTGCTGCTCTCCTCGCTCGCTCCCATCGGCTCGGTGCCGACCCCCGTAACACCAACTACGCCGGTGGCAACGCGTCGGCGAAAGGTATCGATAGTGATCCCGTCACCGGGGGTGACGTCGAGCTGATGTGGGTCAAGGGGTCCGGTGGGGATCTCGGGACCCTGACCGAGGCGGGGCTTGCCGTGTTGCGGCTGGACCGGCTGCGGGCGCTCGTCGATGTCTACCCGGGGGTCGAGCGCGAGGACGAGATGGTCGCCGCGTTCGACTACTGCCTGCACGGCAAGGGCGGGGCCGCGCCCTCCATCGACACCGCGATGCACGGGCTGGTCGACGCCGCGCACGTCGATCATCTGCACCCCGACTCCGGGATCGCGCTCGCCTGTGCCGCCGACGGCGAGAAGCTGACCGCCGAGTGCTTCGGCGACACCGTGGCCTGGGTGCCGTGGCGGCGGCCCGGGTTCCAGCTGGGTCTGGACATCGCCGCGATCAAGGAGGCCAACCCGCAGGCGATCGGTGTCGTCCTGGGCGGGCACGGCATCACGGCGTGGGGCGCGAGCGCCGAGGAGTGCGAGCGGAACTCGCTGCACATCATCCGGACCGCCGAGAAGTTCCTGGAGGAGCGCGGCAAGGCCGAGCCCTTCGGGCCGGTGATCGAGGGGTATCAGGCGCTGGGCGAGAGTGAGCGGCGTGAGCGGGCCGCCGCGCTGGCTCCCTACGTACGGGCCATCGCCTCGCAGGACCGGCCCCAGGTCGGGCACTTCAACGACTCGGACGTGGTGCTGGAGTTCCTGGCGCGTGCCGAGCACCCGCGGCTCGCCGCGCTGGGCACCTCCTGCCCTGACCACTTCCTGCGCACCAAGGTGGCCCCGCTCGTCCTCGATCTGCCGCCGGCCGCCCCGCTGGACGAGGCGATCGCGCGGCTGAAGGAGTTGCACGCCGCCTACCGCGAGGAGTACGCCGCCTACTACCAGCGGCACGCCCTGCCCGACTCCCCCGCGATGCGCGGTGCGGACCCGGCGATCGTGCTGATCCCCGGCGTGGGCATGTTCTCCTTCGGCAAGGACAAGCAGACCGCGCGGGTGGCCGGCGAGTTCTACGTCAACGCCATCAACGTGATGCGGGGCGCGGAGGCCGTCTCCACGTACGCGCCCATCGAGGAGTCCGAGAAGTTCCGGATCGAGTACTGGGCGCTGGAGGAGGCCAAGCTCCAGCGGATGCCGAAGCCGAAGCCGCTGGCGACCCGGGTCGCGCTGGTGACGGGTGCGGGCAGCGGCATCGGCAAGGCCATCGCGCAGCGGCTGGTCGCCGAGGGCGCGTGTGTCGTGGTCGCCGATCTCAACGGTGACAACGCCTCCGCCGTCGCCGAGGAGCTCGGCGGGCCCGACAAGGCCGTCGCCGTGACCGTGGACGTGACCTCCGAGGAGCAGATCGCCGAGGCGTTCAAGGCCGCCGCGCTCGCCTTCGGCGGGGTGGATCTCGTGGTCAACAACGCCGGCATCTCCATCTCCAAGCCGCTGCTGGAGACGTCGAGCAAGGACTGGGACCTCCAGCACGACATCATGGCCCGCGGTTCGTTCCTCGTCTCGCGGGAGGCGGCCCGGGTGATGATCGCGCAGGATCTGGGCGGCGACATCGTCTACATCGCCTCGAAGAACGCCGTGTTCGCCGGGCCCAACAACATCGCCTACTCCGCCACCAAGGCCGACCAGGCCCACCAGGTCCGGCTGCTGGCCGCCGAGTTGGGTGAGCACGGCATCCGTGTCAACGGGGTCAACCCGGACGGTGTGGTGCGCGGTTCCGGGATCTTCGCCGGTGGCTGGGGTGCCCAGCGGGCGGCCGTGTACGGCGTGGAGGAGGAGAAGCTGGGCGAGTTCTACGCGCAGCGGACCATCCTCAAGCGAGAGGTGCTCCCGGAGCACGTCGCCAACGCCGTCTTCGCGCTGACCGGTGGGGAGTTGACTCACACCACCGGTCTGCATGTCCCCGTCGACGCCGGCGTCGCGGCCGCCTTCCTGCGGTGAGCGCGCTCGTGAAGTCGTACGCCGCGGTCGACCTCGGCGCGTCCAGCGGACGTGTCATGGTCGGCCGCGTCGGCCCCGACAGCCTGGAGCTGGCCGAGGCGCACCGGTTCGTGAACCGGCCGGTGCGGGTGCCGGAGGGGCTGCGGTGGGACGTTCTCTCGCTGTACGCCGGGGTGTTGGACGGGCTGAAGGCGGCGGGGCAGGTCGACTCCGTCGGCATCGACAGCTGGGCCGTGGACTACGGCCTGCTGGACGCCGACGGGGCGCTGCTCGGCAACCCGGTGCACTACCGCGACTCCCGCACCGAGGGCGTCGCGGAGAAGGTGTGGGCGACCGTGCCGGCGGAGGAGCTGTACGCCGCCACGGGCTTGCAGTACGCGCCCTTCAACACCCTCTACCAGCTGGTCGCCGCGAAGGATCAACTCCCGTCCGCTCAGCGGTTGTTGCTCATCCCGGATCTGCTGACGTACTGGCTCACCGGCGAGCAGGGCACCGAGCTCACCAATGCCTCGACGACGCAGTTGATCGATCCCCGGACGCGCGAGTGGTCGTACGACGTCGCCTCCCGGCTGGGGATCGACCTCGGGTTGTTCGCGCCGCTGCGGCAGCCCGGTGACCTTGCCGGGGTGCTGCGGGCCGAGGTGCTGGAGGAGACGGGGCTGCGCGGGCCCGTACCGGTGACGACGGTCGGTTCGCACGACACCGCGTCCGCGGTGGCCGCCGTCCCGGCCGCGGCCGGTGAGCGGTTCGCGTACATCTGCACCGGCACCTGGTCGCTGGCGGGGCTCGAACTCGACGCCCCCGTGCTGACCGAGGAGAGCCGCGCCGCCAACTTCACCAACGAGCTGGGGCTCGACGGCACGGTCCGGTATCTGCGCAACATCATGGGGCTGTGGCTGCTCCAGGAGTGCGTACGGGCCTGGGGCGAGCCGGAGTTGGGGGCGCTGCTCCTCAACGCGGCGAAGGCGCCGGCGCTGCGGTCGGTCGTGGACGCCTCCGACCCGGTGTTCCTCGCGCCGGGCCGGATGCCGGAGCGGATCGCCGAGGCGTGCCGTGCCTCGGGGCAGCCGGTACCGGAGACGCCCGGGGAGATCACGCGCTGCATCCTCGACTCGCTGGCGCTCGCGCACCGCAAGGCGATCGAGGAGGCCCAACGGCTTGCCGACCGTCCCGTCGACGTCGTGTACGTAGTCGGAGGCGGCACCCGCAACGCGCTGCTGTGCCAGCTGACCGCCGACGCCTGCGGGCTGCCGGTGGTGGCGGGCCCGACGGAGGCGGCGGCCCTCGGGAACGTGCTGGTCCAGGCGCGGGCGCACGGGCTGGTCGACGACCTCGCGGACGGGCGGGCCCTGCTCACCCGCACTCAGCCGCTGACCCGGTACGAGCCCCAGGGGGACACCGCGCCTTGGCGCGAGGCGGAGGCCCGGCTCGCCGCGCGGTGAGCGGGGTCTCCCCCCGGCCGCGGGTCCGCACTACCCTGCACTCATCCGATGATCGATCACAAGGAGCCGCGATGCGTGTCGCCCTGTTCCTGACCTGTGTCAACGACACGCTCTATCCGGACACCGGGCGCGCCGTGGTGAAACTGCTGACCAGGCTGGGCGTCGAGGTCGACTTCCCGATGGCCCAGACCTGCTGCGGGCAGGCGCACTACAACACCGGTTACCGGCATGAGACGGAACCGATGGCCCGGCATTTCTCCGATGTCTTCGGGGAGTACGAGGCGATCGTCACGCCGTCCGGTTCGTGCGGGGCGATGGTGCGGGAGCTGTATCCGCGGCTGGGTGAGCGGGCGCGAGCGGAGGGCCGCGGGGACGGGCTCGCGACCGCGCTGGCGCCCGTGGTGCCGAAGACGTACGAGCTCACGGAGTTCCTGGTGGACGTGCTGGGGGTGACCGACGTGGGCGCCTACTACCCGCACAAGGTGACCTACCACCCGACCTGCCACGGACTGCGCGGACTGGGTCTCGGCGACCGTCCACGGCGGCTGCTCCAGGCCGTGAAGGGGCTGGAGTTGGTGGAGCTTCCGGGGGCGGAGGAGTGCTGTGGCTTCGGCGGCACCTTCTCCCTGAAGAACTCCGATGTCTCGGCGGCGATGGGCGCGGACAAGGTGCGCAACGCCGAGTCGACCGGTGCCGACGTGCTGTGCGCGGCCGACAACTCCTGTCTGATGCACATCGGCGGGACGATGGCCCGGCTGAGCACGGAGATGCGGCCGGTGCACATCGCGGAGATCCTGGCGAGCACGGAGGAGGAGCCGGCGGCATGAGCGGCACGTTCGTAGGAATGCCGGCCTTCCCCAAGGCCGCGCACGAAGCGGTCAACAACCCGACCCTGCGCGGCAATCTGCGGCACGCCACGCACACGATCCGCGCCAAGCGCGAGAAGGCCGTCGCCGAGGTCTCCGACTGGGCCGAGCTGCGCGAGGCGGGCAAGCGGATCAAGGACCACACGCTCCGTCATCTCGACGACTACCTCGTCCAGTTGGAGGAGTCGGTGACGGCGGCGGGCGGCATCGTCCACTGGGCGGCCGACGCCGACGAGGCCAACCGGATCGTCACCGAACTCGTCAAGGCCACCGGCGAGTCGGAGGTCGTCAAGGTCAAGTCGATGGCCACGCAGGAGATCGGGCTCAACGAGGCGCTGGAGGAGGCGGGCATCCATGCCTACGAGACCGATCTCGCCGAGCTCATCGTGCAGTTGGGCAAGGACCGGCCCTCGCACATCCTGGTCCCGGCCATCCACCGCAACCGGGGCGAGATCCGGGACATCTTCGCGAAGGAGATGAGCGAGTGGGGCCGCCCCGCCCCCGAGGGCCTCACCGACACGCCCGCGGAACTCGCCGAGGCGGCCCGCCTCCACCTCCGCGAGAAGTTCCTGCGCGCCAAGGTCGGCGTCTCCGGCGCCAACTTCATGGTCGCCGAGACCGGCACCCTGGTGGTCGTGGAGTCCGAGGGCAACGGGCGGATGTGTCTGACCCTGCCCGAGACGCTGATCTCGGTCGTCGGCATCGAGAAGATCGTGCCGACCTGGCAGGACCTGGAGGTCTTCCTCCAGACCCTCCCCCGCTCCTCCACCGCCGAGCGCATGAACCCGTACACGTCGACGTGGACCGGCACCACCGACGGCGACGGACCGAAGACCTTCCACCTGGTCCTCCTGGACAACGGCCGCACCGACACCCTCGCCGACGAGGTCGGCCGCCAGGCCCTGCGCTGCATCCGCTGCTCGGCCTGTCTGAACGTGTGCCCGGTGTACGAGCGGGCCGGCGGCCACGCCTACGGCTCGGTCTATCCCGGTCCCATCGGCGCCATCCTCAGCCCCCAACTCCGGGGCACGGCAAGCGAGATCGACGCCTCGCTGCCGTACGCGTCGTCGCTGTGCGGCGCCTGCTACGAGGTGTGCCCGGTCGCCATCGACATCCCCGAGGTGCTGGTGCATCTGCGGGAACGGGTCGTGCAGGGCGGCGAGGTGACGCGCGAGGGCAACAAGGTGGTGCTCAAGCCGGCCAAGGGGCATGCCGCCGAGCGGGCGGCGATGCGGGCGGCCCGCTGGGCGTTCGCCCGCCCCGGCGCCGTGCGCGCGGGCCAGCGCCTGGCCTCGCGCACCCGTCGGCTGCATCCGCGCCGCCTGCCGCTGCCGGGTCCCGGCAAGGCGTGGAGCGAGACACGGGATCTGCCACCCGTGCCCGCGGAGCCGTTCCGTGACTGGTGGCAGCGGACTCAGGGCGGAAAGGGCGGTGCCAAGTGAGCACCGAGGGAACGGACTCAGGGCGCTGCCAGGTGAGCAGCAGGGAACGCGATCTGGGCGGTGCCGAGTGAGCAGCAGGGAACGGATTCTGGGCCGGGTGCGGCGCGCGCTCGCCGACGCCCCGGGCGACGACACGCCGATCGAGCGCACGTATCTGCGCGAGCACGGCGACCGCACCGTCGAGGAGACCACCGAACTCCTCGCCGAGAACCTCGCCGACTACCGCGCGATCGTGCACCGTTGCTCCCCCGACGACCTCGCGGTGACGCTCGCGGGGATGCTGGCCGCGCGCGGCGCGAAGACGGTCCTCGTGCCGCCGGGGCTGGACCCGTCCTGGCTCGCGGACGCCGACGCGGAGCAGGTGCCCGACCGGCTCGAGAGCACCCCGCACGAACTGGACCGGATCGACAGCGTGGTCACGGCCTGCGCGGTCGCCGTCGCCGAGACCGGCACGATCGTGCTGGACGGCGGCCCCGACCAGGGCCGCCGCCGGATCACGCTCGTGCCGGACCACCACATCTGTGTCGTCCGGGTCCCGGACCAGGTCGTCGGGTCGGTGCCGCAGGCCCTCGAACGCCTCGACCCCGTCCGCCCGTTGACGTGGATCTCCGGTCCGTCGGCGACCAGTGACATCGAGCTGGACCGGGTCGAGGGGGTGCACGGTCCGCGCACCCTGGAGGTGGTGCTGGTCGGCGCTCAGCCCAGCGCGGAGGCCAACTCGTAGCGCCCGGAGGGCAGTCGGTAGGAGGCGGTGCCGTCCGCGAAGTCCAGGTACCGCACACCCCGGACGCGTGACAGGGGTGTGCGGCCCTCGCGGACGGTGTCCGGGTCGGACGTCGGGATGCGCAGGGTCGCGGTGCTGTTGGCGGGCACCGTGGCCCGGTAGGTCAACTCCCGCTCCCTGACCGCCCATTGGCTGACGATCTCGCCGTACGGCGAGAGGTGCGAGCCCTTCACCCGGGTGATCCTGCCGGTCGGGTCGAGGTGCGGCCTGAGGAAGAAGTGCCGGAATCCCGGGTGGGCGGGGTCCTTGGCGATGCCGGCCATGCTCTCGTACATCCACTCCATGATCGCGCCGTAGGAGTAGTGGTTGAACGAGTTCATCGCGACCGGCCCGAAGCCGTCCTTCTCCGAGTACGAGTTCCAGCGCTCCCAGACCGTGGTGGCACCGTTCTTCACCGAGAACAGCCAGGACGGCATCGCGTCCTGGTGCAGGAGCTTGTAGGCGAGGTCGGCGTGGCCCGCGTCGGTCAGCACCGGCGCGAGCACGTTCACGCCGAGGAAGCCGACGGAGAGGGTGTTCTCCGGGTAGTTCACCCGGGTGCTGTCGGGGTGGGCGGCCTTGTAGGCGGCGTCGTTGCCGATGTTCTCCGCCAGCATGGTGATCAGCCGGCGGCGCTGGGCCTCGGTGTCGTGGAAGCCGAGTTTGAGGATCCACAGCAGCGCGGTCTGGGTGTTGTCCTCGGTCTTGGTGGGGGTGTCGCCGGGGGTGGGCGGCGGGTCGCCGAGGCTGGAGCGGACGGTGAGCGTGCCGTTCTCGGTGCTCAGGTACTTGGCGATGAACGCCCGCTTGATGCGGGCGAAGAGCTCGTCGTAGGCGCGGCCCTCGGCGGTACGGCCGGTGGCGCGGGCCATGTCGGCCATGAGGCGGGCGCTGTAGCCGTAGTAGACGTCGCTCATCAGCTGGGTGCCGGTGTTCTGGAAGGCCAGCCAGTCACCGAAGATGGCGCCCTGTCCGGCGTAGGTGTCGCCGGTGCGCTGCTGGATCCAGTCCAGGTACTTGGTCATCGCCGGCCAACTGCGGTCGATGACGGTCGGGTCGCCGGACATCTGCCAGACGGTCCACGGCACGACGACACCGCAGTCCGCCCAACCGCTCGCCGGGACGGGGTGGTTGTAGCGGTTGCCGGGGGCGACCCAGGTGAACTGGGCGCCGTCCTGGCCGTAGATGCGCTGTGAGTCGATGAGGCTCTCCTCGAAGTGGCTGAGGAAATTCACCGCGTCGGCGTTGTAGAGGCCGGTGTTGGAGAACAGCTGGGTGTCGCCGGTCCAGCCGAGGCGTTCGTCGCGCTGGGGGCAGTCGGTCGGCACCCACAGGTAGTTCCCGCGCTGACCCCAACGGACGTTGCTGATCAGCTGGTTGACGTCGGCGTCGTCCGTGGTGACCGCGCCGATGTCACGGATGGCGGAGGTGGCGACCCGGCCGGTGAAGTCGGTCAGGGTCACGGTGTCGGTCGTGGTGACGGAGACGTAGCGGAAGCCGTAGAAGGTCAGGGAGTCCTGGTGGGTCTCGCCCTCCGGGGCGCCCTTCAGGATGTAGGTGCTGGTCGCCTTGGCCGAGCGAAGGTTGGCGCGGTAGACGGAGCCGACCGGGCCGTCCGCGCCCGCGCTGTCGTCGTTGAGCATCTCGCCTGGTTTGAAGGCGACTTGGGCGCCCGCGGGGCCGCGCAGCGAGTAGCTGGGGACGCCGACCATGTTCTGGCCGAGGTCGATGACGGCGGTCTCGCCGGGGTGAAGGGTGACGGGGAGAGCGGCGGCCTCGCCGTGCTCGCCGGTGTACACGGTGACCGACTGCGGTGTGCGGTCCCACTCGGGGATCAGCCGGGCGCTCTCTCCCGGATAGGCCACGAGCCGGGAGTCCGGGAACTTCGCGGCGAAGCCGTGTTCCTCCACGCCGGCCCAACCGGCGGTGTCGAAGCCGTTCGCCGTCCAGCCCGGCAGTTCCCTGCGGGCGTCGTAGGTCTGCCCGTCGTAGATGTCGTCGGCGCGGTAGGGACCGGTGTCCGTGGCCTTCCAGTCGGCGCCGGGTGCGGTCACCACGGTCTGGGTCGAGCCGTCGGCGTACCGGATCAGCAGCTTGGCCTTGAGGGCGAGCCGGTTGCCGTCCGCCGAGTAGTACGAACTCGCCTCCGAGACCCGGCTGTTGTACCAGCCGTTGCCCAGCACGGCGGCGAGCGTGACCTGCCGCTCCCCCGCGACGAGGGACGTGACGTCGTAGGTCAGATAACTGACGCGGGCGTCGTAGTTCGTCCAGCCGGGGGTGAGCAGCTCGTGGGTCGACCCCCTGCCGTGCGGCACCGCGACCCGGCGGCCGTTGACGTAGGCGTCGTACACGCCGAGCGCGGACACGTACAGCCGCGCCTCCCGCACCCGGCGTCCGGTCAGCTCCGTCTGCCGTCTGAGGAGCGGCGCACCGGCGCTGTTCGGCGCCTTGCCGGCCATGGTGATCCAGCGGGCGCCGTCCCAGCCGGTGACGCCGTCGGTGCCGAGGAGGCCGGTCTCGAAGTGGGCGGCCGGGGCGCCCGGGAGCGCGCGGCCGTTCTCGTCCCAGACCCGGACGGTCCAGTGGTAGCGGGTCGAGGCGCGCAGCTCGGGCCCCGCGTAGCGCACGGCCACCGAGTCGGCGGAGGCGACCCGGCCGCTGTCCCACACGTCCGCGCGGCCGGCGGTGAGGCGGTCGGGCGTGGAGGCCACCAGGATCTGATATGCCGTCTGGCGGCGGCCACGGGTGGTCGAGGCGGTGCGCCAGCCGAATCTCGGCCGAGGCGCGTCCACGCCGAGCGGGTCAGTGCGGTGCTCGACGGTGAGGCCCTCGACGGCGCCGCGGTCCCCGGCCGGTGCCGCCGAGGCCGGTCCCGCACCGCCGATCCCGCCCGCCATGGCCACCGGTACGGCGCCGAGCGCCGTGGTGAGCACCGTCCTGCGGCGTACCGTCCTGCCGTTCGTGCTGTCGACTCCGTCTGTCATGCCGTTGTCCCTTCGGCGTTCGGAGTTGTATCGATTCAGCTCGCTCGGCGGTTGAAGCTAGTGGCGGATGTGACGGGTGTCCACCGCTTCAGCGTCGCGAATTCCTGCCAGATTCCAACAGAACCGCCCAGCAGCGACGCATGGCGTGAAGTCGACTTTTGAAACCGTTCAAAACCGGAATCGCCAATTCACCAGCCGGTGGGACCCTGCTGAAGGGCGTGATCGGGCGGGCGCCCTTAGCGTGAGGTCATGATCCGGTTCGAGCAGGTCAGCAAGCGGTATCCGGACGGTACGACGGCCGTGGACGACCTCAGTTTCGAGGTGTCCGAGGGGGAACTCGTCACGCTCGTGGGCCCGTCCGGCTGCGGCAAGACGACGACCATGATGATGGTCAACCGGCTGATCGAGCCGACCTCGGGCCGGATCTACGTGCACGGCGACGACATCGCCACGGTGGACCCGGTGCGCTTGCGGCGCCGCATCGGTTACGTCATCCAGCAGGTCGGTCTCTTCCCGCACCGCACGATCCTCGACAACACCGCGACCGTGCCGGCGCTGGTCGGCTGGAAGAAGACGAAGGCACGGGCGCGCGCCGCCGAACTGCTCGACCTGGTGGGCCTCGACCCCAAGCGGTACGGGCCGCGCTACCCCGACCAGTTGTCCGGCGGGCAGCGGCAACGGGTCGGCGTGGCACGGGCGTTGGCCGCCGATCCGCCGGTGCTGCTGATGGACGAGCCGTTCGGCGCCGTCGACCCGGTCGTGCGGGAGCAGTTGCAGGACGAGTTCCTGCGGATGCAGGCCGCCGTGCGCAAGACGGTGCTGCTGGTCACGCACGACATCGAGGAGGCGGTGCGGCTGGGCGACCGTATCGCCGTGTACGGGCAGGGCCGCATCGAGCAGTTCGACACGCCCGGTGCGGTGCTGGGGGCACCGGCGACGCCGTACGTGGCCGAGTTCGTGGGCGCCGACCGCGGGCTGAAACGGCTGTCGGTGACCGAGATCGAGGTCGACGACCTGGAGCAGCCGCCGCTGGCCCGTCTGGACGAGCCGACCGGGGCGGCGGCGGAGCGGCTCGGGGCGGAGGGCGCGCGCTGGGCCGTCGTGCTCGACGACAGCGGCACGCTGCACGGCTGGATCGGCGCCGACGACCTCGCGGCGGACGGGACGGTCGGCGACCACGCGCACCGGATGAACGCCTGGGTGCCGGTCGGAGCGCCCCTCAAGCAGGCCTTCGGCGTGATGCTCCAGCACGACGCCGGGTGGGTCGCGGTCTTGGACGGGGCGCGCTTCCTGGGCGTGCTGACCCCGGCGAAGCTGCACGAGGCGCTGCGGCGGTCGGTGGACGCCGACGCGCTGGGGGTGGCGCGGGATCAGGTGCGGTTCGACTCGGTGGCGGACGCGTAGGCGGGGCGTGCGGCCGACATGCGAAAGGCGAGGAGTTCATCAACTCCCCGCCACTATCAAGCTATAGCCCATCGGGGGGCTTGCCGCAAGGCCCCCCTCATGCCGCACAATCTCCGGCCTGACCGCCTGGACCAGCGGAAACGGGAGTGTCGAAGTGCGTGTGTTGCTGATGTCGTACGGGTCGCGCGGGGACGTCGAACCGCTTGCGGGGCTGACGGCGGCGCTGCGGGAGCTCGATGTGGAGGTGCGGGCGTGTGTGCCTCCGGACGAGGAGCTCGCGGCGCTGCTGACCGGTGCCGGGGCGGAGGTGGTGTCGTTCGGTTCGTCGGTGCGGGCGCTGGTGACGGGGGCGCGCGGGCCGTCCCCCGATCTCGCCTTCAAGGTCGCGGCCGAGTTGGTCGCCGGTCATTTCGGGGAGGTCGCCGAGGCGGCCGAGGGGTGTGACGCGCTGCTGGCGACCGGCCTGATGCCGGCCGGCGCGCGGTCGGTGGCCGAGCATCTGGGCATCCCCTACGTGCTCGCCTGCTTCCACCCGTGCGGGCTGCCGTCGTCGCGGTACGCGCCGCTGAAGCGCCCCGGCAAGCCGAACCCGCCCGGCGTGACCGACCTCAAGGAGCTGTGGCGCCTGGACGCGGAGCGGGTGAACGCGCTGTACGGCGAGCCCCTCAACACCCACCGGGCCGCTCTCGGCATGCCGCCGATCGACAACGTCCGCGACCACGTCCTCACTGAGCGGCCATGGCTGGCGGCGGACCCGGCGCTGGGGCCGTGGCAGGAGATGACGGACCTCGAACTCGTGCCGACCGGCGCGTGGATCCGACCGGACGACCGGCCGCTCCCGGCCGACCTGGAGGCGTTCCTGGCCACCGGTGCCCCGCCGGTGTACGTGGGGTTCGGCAGCATGGCCATGCATGCCGCGAGCGATGTCGGCCCGGTGGCGATCGAGGCGGTCCGCGCGCAGGGCCGCCGGGTGCTGCTGGGGCGTGGCTGGGCAGATCTGGCGCTGGTGGACGGCCAGGACGACTGTTTCGCCGTCGGTGACGTCAACCACCAGCTGCTGTTCCCCCGGGTGGCCGCCGTCGTCCATCACGGCGGCGCGGGTACGACCACGACGGCGGCGCGGGCGGGTGCTCCGCAGGTGATCGTGCCGCAGGTCGCGGACCAGCCGCTCTGGGCGGCCCGGGTGGCCGAACTGGGCATCGGCGTGGCGCACGACGGCCCGAAGCCGACCCTGGTGTCCCTGTCGGCCGCGCTGGAGACGGCGCTGTCCCCGGAGACCCGCGAGCGGGCCGAGGCCGTGGCGGGCACGATGCGCACCGACGGGGCGATGGTCGCCGCGAGGCTGCTGATCGACGAGATCGGCCGGGAGAGGCCGCCCGTGCCCGCGTGAGGGACACCCGTGCCCGCGTGAGGGACACCCGTGCCCGCGTGAGGGACCTCGGTGCCGGGCCGTTGTCAGTGGTGCGTCCTAGGCTCGGGGCATGAGAGCTTCGGGAACGTTCAAGGTCGCGGACTTCACACCGGCCCCGGTGCCGGCGCCGGGCATCGAGACGGCGGTGCCGGTCGGTGTCGCCACGATGGAGAAGAGTTACGAGGGTGAGGTCGCCGGGCGTTCGGCGACCCTGTTCACGGCCGCGTACGACCAGGGCACCGGGGTCGGCACGTATGTCGCGATGGAGTCCTTCGAGGGCTCGCTCGGCGGCCGGGCGGGCGCGTTCAACTTCGCGCACTCGGCGACGACCCTGGGCGAGTTCAGGGAGAGCGAGTTCTTCGTCATCGTCCCGGGCAGCGGCACGGGCGCGCTGGCCGGGATCACCGGTTCGGGCGCCATCGAGATCGACGCGGACGGCACGCACCGGGTGTGGTTCGAGTACGAGCTCGACGCTCAACGCCCCTCCGACGCCTAGTCCTTGCCTCGGGGACCCGTCACGTCAGCTGAAGACGATCGGGCAGCCCCGGCGCAGCGAGTGCTGGGCGGCGCGGAGGTAGAGGGCGACGTAGAAGGCGGCGTCCAGGTCCTCGGCCCAGGGGCCGGGGCGGGCGGCGGCGGTCTCCTGGGCCTGGCCGTCGAGGAACCAGTTGGTCAAGCCGAGGTTCGTGCGCGAGACGGGCAGCATCGGCGGCAGCCCGATCGCCGCCGCCAACCGCTGGGCCAGGGCGAGGACTTGGGGCGCTCCCGCCACGACGGTCGTATCGGTGTAGGCGGAGCCCACGGGCAGGTCGACCGGCTCCTCGAGCGGGACCGGCACCAGAACCGACCAGCCGCAGAGCAGCTCCTCCTCGTCGCGGGTCAGCTGCACGCGGCACAGCTCGACGAAGCCGTCCATGGAGGGGCTGAGTTTCTCCTCGAACTCCAGCCCCTGGCATGCCGCCGGGACCTCGTACCGCGGCAGGCCTCGTGCGCTCAGCTTCTCGTCGAGGGCGGCGGCGATCTCGCCGTACCCGCCCTCGTACTCGGCGCGCCAGTCCTTCGCGCCCACATCCACCAGATAGACACCCATGACGGCAATCTACGAGGCCCCACTGACAATTCACTTCAGCAGGCCCTTGTCCTCCAGATACGCCCGCGCCACGTCCCGCGCCAACCGCCGCCAGCTGTCCACCTGTTGGTTCATCGACGCGAGGTCGGCCGTCGTCAGGACGTCGTTGAGTCGGCCCAGCGCCTCGGTGACGCCCTCGCTGCCGGCGCGGGAGCGGTTGACGACCGGCACCACGTAGTCGGCGTTCTGGAGGTGCTTGTCGTCGGCCAGCAGTACCAGTCCGAAGTCGCTCAGCGTGGCGTCGGTCGTGGTGGTCAGCACCATCTGGTCGTGGCCGCTCTGCACGGCCCGCTTGGCCTGCGTGGTGCCGACGCCCTTCGGGTCGACGCCGGTGATGTCGATGCCGTAGGTCTTCTTCAACCCCGGTTCGCAGTACGGCCGTTGCACGCACTCGTCGCCCGCGGCCAGCCGTACCTCCAGTCCCGAGGCGCCGAGGTCGCTCAGGGTCTTCAGGTCGTGCTCGCGGGCGTACGACGCGCTCACCGCGAAGGCGTTCTGGTCCACGGCCCTGCCGGGGTCGAGGACCGTCAGACCTCGCGGCGTGGCCAGTCGGCGCAGGGCCGTCATCGTGGCGTCGAGGTCCGGTGAGCCGGCCGGGGCGGCGTCGGCGCCGTTGGTCTTGGCGTTGAGCCAGTCGGCGAAGGTGGCCGCGTACTCGGGGACGACGTCGATCTGGCCCGACTCCAGGGCCGGTTCGTACAGTTCGCGGTTGGCGACGGTCAGCAGGGACGTCTTGTAGCCGGCCTGGTTGAGCAGCAGGGCATACATCTGGGCGAGCAGGTCGCTCTCGGTGAACCCGGCGGAGCCGATGGTCAGATGGTGGCTGTCGCCGGGTGCGGCGGTGACGGCGCCCTGGTTCTCCAGGGACGGGCCGGTGGAGCAGCCCGCCAGGAGCAGGGCGGCCAGCACTCCCCAGAGCCGCCTCACCGGCTCCCCCTCGCCCAGTGCGGCGCGAGCCGTTCCGCGATCTCGAAGACGCCCTCGACGATCAGCGCGAACGCGGCGACCAGCACCGCCCCGGCCACCACCTGCGGCGTGCTGGCGAGGTTGAAGCCGGCCGTGATGATCCGGCCCAGTCCGCCCCCGCCCGCCAGCGCGGCGATCGTGGCGGTCGCGACGAGCTGGACGGCGGCGATCCGGACCCCGTTGAGGATCATCGGGAGCGCAAGGGGCAGTTCCACCTGGACCATCGTCTGCCGGCCCGTCATCCCCATACCGCGCGCCGCCTGGACGACGCTCCGGTCCACCTCGCGCATGCCGACGTACGCGTTGGTGAGCAGGGGCGGCAGGGCGAACAGGACGAGCGCCACGACCGTGGGGCCTTCGCCCCAGTCGCCGATCGGGGTCAGGAGCAGCAGGACCAGCACGGCGAAGGTGGGGACCGCGCGGCCGATGTTGGAGATGTTGACCGCGAGCGCGCCGCCCTTGCCGAGGTGGCCCAGCACCAGGGCGATCGGCAGGGCGATCAGACAGCTGATGACCAGGCAGACGACCGTGAGGACGAGGTGTTGCAGCAGCCGGTGCCAGATGCCGTCGTCGCCCGCCCAGTGCGCGGGGTCGGTGAGCCAGTCCCAGGCGTCGGTGAGGGTCGTCATCCGCGGGTCGCCCTCGTCCAGGGGGTGAGCAGGCGCTGCACGCCGAGGAGCAGGACGTCGGCGAGGATCGCGATGACGACGCACAGGACGGAGGCGGTCAGGACCTGCGCCTTGAAGTAGGTGTTCATACCGGCGTAGATGAGGTTGCCGAGTCCGCCGTGGCCGACGATCGCGCCGACCGTTACCAGCGACACCGCGGACACCATGGCGATGCGGAGTCCGGCCATCGCGGCGGGCAGGGCGAGGGGCAGTTCCACGGTGAGCAGGAGGCGGATCGGGCCGTAGCCCATGCCGCGCGCGGCCTGCCGGGTCTCCTCGGGGACGGCCCGCAGACCGGCGAGGATGTTGCGGACCAGCAGGGTGAGCGAGTAGAGGACGAGACCCGCGACGACCAGGCTCGCGGAGAGCCCGTACACGGGCAGGAGCAGCGAGAACATCGCCAGGGACGGGATCGTGTAGAGGATCGTCGTGACGGCGAGGACGGGTCCGGCCGCCCAGCCCCAGCGGCGCGCCAGGACGGCGAGCGGCACGGCGATGACGAGGCCGATGAGCACCGAGACCGCGGTCAGTTGCAGGTGCTGGACGACGGCGTCGAGGAGGATGTGGCGGCGGGTGCTCAGATACTCGCCGCAGATCCACTCGTTGCGCGCGAGGCAGTCGTCCGGGGGCGCGGTCATGGGGCCATTGCACCGGGCCGGACCGGGGGTCGGCGCGTTGTGGTGACCCGTACGGGGTGGTGCTGAGTACACCCTCGGATACGGGTTCTGCGCCCCGTGTGGTCCGTCCTTCGTCTCCGTAGCTTCTTTGCCAGGGCACAGGGGGTGCCCGACCGAGAGGTGATGACGATGTTTCGCACAGGCTCGCGACGCAGGCACGACACGGGACCCGCCGCCGAGGCACTGCGGCTGGTCAAGGTCAGCAAGACCTACGGCAGCGACGACAGCGCCGTGACCGCCCTGGACGGGGTCACGCTCGGGCTGGGCCGGGGCACGTTCACCGCGGTCATGGGGCCGTCGGGGTCCGGGAAGTCCACGCTGCTCCAGTGCGCGGCCGGACTCGACCGGCCCGATCACGGCATCGTCGTCGTGGACGGCACCGAGCTGACCGGCGGCACGGAGGCGGAGCTGACGAAGTTCCGGCGCGGGCGGGTGGGCTTCGTGTTCCAGCAGTACAACCTGCTGGACACGCTGACCGTCGCGCAGAACACGGTGCTGCCGCTGAAGCTGGCCGGGCGGCGCGTCGACCGCGAACGGGCCCGGGAGATCCTGACCCGGGTCGGGCTCGGCGACCGGCTGGGGCACCGCCCCGACCAGCTGTCCGGAGGTCAGCGGCAGCGGGTCGCGATCGCCCGGGCGCTGGTCTGCGAGCCCCGGGTGATCTTCGCCGACGAGCCGACCGGCGCCCTGGACACGCGCAGTGCGCGCACGGTGCTGCGGCTGCTCCAGGAGGCGGTACGGGTGCACGGGCGGACCGTGGTGATGGTGACGCACGACCCCGTGGCCGCGTCGTACGCCGATTCGGTGCTGTTCCTCGCGGACGGCCGGCTGGCCGGTCACCTGCACGCGCCGACGGCGGACGCGGTCGCCGAACGCCTCGCGCACCTGGGCGACGACGTGACGGCGGGGGTGTGAGCGATGTTCGTACTGGCCCTGCGGTCGATCCGGCGACGGCCCGGACGGTTCCTCGCAACGCTGCTGTCCGCCTTCCTCGGCGCGGCGATCATCATGACGTTCAACTCGATGCACGACACGGCGGCCGGGAGCGGCGTCGACTCGGTGAGCTCGAACACGCTGACGACCGCGGCGAGCGTCGTGGGCGGTTACGGCTCCCTGCTGGTGTTCTTCGCCGTCGCCTCCACGCTGACGGTGAACGTCCGTCAGCGGGCCGCCGAGCTGGAGCTGCTGCGCTGCTCGGGGGCGACTCCGGCGCAGCTGAAGCGGATGGTCGTCGGTGAGGCGCTGGCCGTCGCCCTGGTGGGCGCGGCGCTGGCGATCGGGCCCGCGATGCTCGGCGGGCGGGCGCTGCTGGAGGTGTTCCAGGACAGCGGACAGGTGGCGGAGTCGGTGGACTACGCGTTCGGTCCGATCGCGTTGCTGACAGGCGTCGACATCACGCTGGTCGCCGCGGTGGGCGCCGCGTTCCTCGCCGTGCGGCGGGCGACGCGAGGGCAGCGGCGGCGGGGCGGGGCGCGGACGTTCCTCGCGTACGCCGCTCTGACGGCCGGCGCCCTGGGCGTGTGCTGCACCTTCCTCATGAAGGCGACGGACGAGACGCTGATGGCGCCGCCCGCGTACGGGGCGATCCTGCTGTCGGTGGGCTTCGCGCTGCTGTCACCACGGCTGCTGAAGGGGCTGCTGGACCGGCTGGCGCTGTCCGGGGCGAGCGGCTGGCTGGCGGTGCGCAATCTGCGGGAGCGGGCCGGGGAGCTCGCCGGCATCCTGATGTCGCTGATCCTGTTCACGGCGGTGGCCACGACCACGCTCACCGTGCAGGCGGTGGAGAGCGACGAGGTCGCGGCCTCGGGGCTGGTGAAGTCGGTGGACGCGAAGAACCTGGAGACGCTGAACTTCACGGTCGTCGGGATCATCGTGGTCTTCGTCTGCGTGATGCTGGTCAACTCGCTGTACGCCGCGACCACGTACCGCAGCCGGGAGTTCGGCCAGCAGCGGCTGGCCGGTGCGACGCCCGGTCAGGTGCTCGGCATGGTGGGCGCCGAGGGACTGGTCCTCACGGTCGCCGGGGTCTTCTTCGGCACGGTCGCGGCGCTTGCGGGGATCGTCCCGTTCACCGTGGTCCGCAGCGACGCGGTGCTGCCGGGGCAGGCCGTCGGCATCTGGCTCGCGGTCGTGTCCGTCGCGGCGGCGGTGACGGTGGGGACGAGCCTGGCGACGGCCCGGAAGGTGCTGCGCACACCGGCGACGGAGGCGGTGGCGCTGGCGGCGTGAGCGGTCTGCGGGCGAGGAGGGACGGCTGCTTCGGCGGCCGCCTCTCTTTCTGCGCCGCGGGATACCGGGTGACAGCAGCCCTGAACAAGCGCTTAGATAGGTGGACCACCGCTCAGCCCAGGAACCGCCACCGCCCAGGAGGCCCCGTTGTTCACCTCCGTCGACGACGTCTCCGCACGCCTCGCCGAGACCGGCTACCTCGCCTCGCCGTCGGTCGCCACCACCGTCTTCCTCGCGGACCGCCTCGGCAAGCCGCTCCTGGTCGAGGGCCCCGCCGGGGTCGGCAAGACCGAGCTCGCCAAGGCCGTCGCCGAGATCGCGGGGGCCGAGCTGGTGCGGTTGCAGTGCTACGAGGGCGTCGACGAGTCCCGGGCGCTGTACGAGTGGAACCACGCCAAGCAGCTGCTGCGCATCAGCGCGGGCCGCGACGAGACCTGGGACGAGACCCGCACCGACATCTTCAGCGAGGAGTTCCTGCTCACCCGCCCGCTGCTGACGGCGATCCGCGGCGACGAGCCGAAGGTCCTGCTGATCGACGAGACCGACAAGGCGGACGTCGAGGTGGAGGGCCTGCTCCTGGAGGTGCTCAGCGACTTCCAGGTGACGGTGCCCGAACTGGGCACGATCACCGCCACCCGGCGCCCCTTCGTCGTGCTCACCTCCAACGCGAGCCGTGAGCTGTCCGAGGCGCTGCGCCGCCGCTGTCTGTTCCTCCACATCGGTTTCCCCGAGGAGGAGCTGGAGCGCCGGATCGTCCGGCTGAAGGTGCCCGGCCTGGACGCGGCGCTGGCCGAGTCGGTGGTCCGGGTGGTGGGCGCGCTGCGCGCGATGGACCTGCGCAAGGTGCCGTCGGTCGCGGAGACCATCGACTGGGCGCGCACCCTGCTCGCGCTCGGCGCCGACTCGCTGGACGAGACCGTCGTACGGGACACCCTGGGCGTCCTCCTCAAGCATCAGGACGACGTCCTGAAGGCCGCCGCGAAGCTCGACCTGGACGCGCTGTGACCACGCCCGTCGCCGAGCGGCTCACCTCGCTCGTCGCCGCGCTGCGCGCCCACGGCATCCGGGTCGGGACGGGCGAGACCGTGGACGCGGCCCAGGCAATGGAAGCGCTCGGGTTCGAGGACCGGGAGCTGCTCCGCGAGGGGCTGGCCGCTACGCTGCTGCACGGCACCGCCCAACGGCCGGTGTTCGACCCGGTCTTCGACCTGTACTTCCCGCGCGGTGTCGGCGCGCCGGAGCCCGGGACGGCGGACCGGGACGACCTGCGCGACCGGCTGGCGGCGGCGCTCGCGGCGAACGACGAGGCGCTGCTGGCACGGCTCGCGGCCGAGGCCGTCGACGGCTTCGGCGGCTACGGCTCCTCCCCGGGCTCGGACGGCTGGTCGTCGTACCAGACCCTCGACCGGGTCCGCCCGCAGACGCTGCTCGCGCGGGTCCGCGCCGACGTCCGGGCGCAGAACGGGAGTTCGGGGTTCGCGGACCGGCTGCTCGACGACGAGATCCGGCGCCGGATCGAGGCGTTCCGGGGGCTGGTGGCCACGGAGGCGCGGCGGCGGGTCGCCGAGCGGCGCGACCGGGACCAGATCGCGCGCCGCGCGGTGGCGCCGACGGCGGACCGGGTGGACTTCCTGTTCGCCGGGAAGGACCGACTGGCCGAGCTGCGCAGGACGGTGCAGCCGCTCGCCCGGAAGCTGGCGACCCGTCTCGCGGCCCGTCGGCGGCGGGCCGCCCGGGGCAGCATCGATCTGCGGCGGACGCTGCGCGGGTCGCTGTCCACAGGCGGGGTGCCGATGCGGCCGGTGCTGCGCCGGCGCCGTCCGGCACGGCCCGAACTGGTGCTGCTGTGCGATGTGTCGGGCTCGGTGTCCGGGTTTTCCGACTTCACGATGCTGCTGGTGCAGGCGCTGCACGATCAGTTCAGCAAGGTGCGGGTGTTCGCCTTCGTCAACCGGATCGACGAGGTGACGGGGCTCCTGGAGCACGGCGCGGCCGACGCGGCGGGGCTCGGCGCCCGTATCCAGGCGGAGGCGACGCTCACCGGCTGGCACGGCAGCAGTGACTACGGCGTCGCCCTCGGGGAGTTCGCGGAGCGGCACGGCGACGCGATCGGCCCCCGTACGACGGTGTTCGTCCTCGGTGACGCCCGGACGAACATGAGCGACCCGAATCTCGCGGCCGTCCGGCAGATCACCGAACGGGCCCGCCGCGTGTACTGGTTGAACCCCGAGCAGCGCTCCCAGTGGGGGACGGGCGACTCCGCGGCGCCCGAGTACGCCGAGCTGGTGGAGATGCACGAGTGCCGCAACGTAAGGCAGTTGGGCGCGCTGGTGGGACGGCTGCTGCCGATCTAGGCGGCAGCAGCCCTTCTTCCGTCCGGCACGTCGCGCCCGTCAGCCCTCGGCAGGCCTGGCGTACTCGTTCGCCATGGTGCCCGCGAAGTCGTAGACCACGCACTGTTCGTCGCCCACCACCCAGGCGTCGTGCCCGGGCGGGATCACGAAGACGTCGCCGGGTCCCACCTCGGCCTCGCCGCCGCCGTCCATGGTGACGTGCATGCGGCCCTGGACGACATAGCCGTTGTGGTGCACTTCGCAGCTCTTGGTGCCGACGATCGGCGCCACGGACTCGGACCAGCGCCATCCGGGTTCGAAGGTCCCCACCGCGAAGTCGAGGCCGGTGAGGTGGACCGCTTCCAGGTGCCCTCGGGGGAAGTCCCGCCGCTCGTCCGGCTTGTCGAGGGTTTTCGTCTCCAGCATGTCGGCTCCCTTCACCACACGCCCCACTCCATCGTCCGCCTGTCCACTCGGCGCCGCCATTCGAGTGAGGCGTCACTCCCCCGCGGAGCCGCAGAGCTCGGCGAACCGCGCCGCGTCGACGTTCCCGCCGGAGACGATCACCCCGACACGGCGCGGCAGCCCCTCCACCCGGCCGGACAGCAGCGCGGCCAGCGGGGTCGCGCCGCTCGGCTCGACCACGATCTTGAGGTGCTCGAAGGCGAAGCGCATCGCGTCCCGGATCTCGTCGTCGGTGACCAGCGAGATCCCGTCGACGAGCCGCTGGTTCACGGGGAACGTCAGCTCTCCGGGGATGTGCAGGGCCTGCCCGTCGGCGATGGTGCGGGGCACCGGGATCGCGACGCGCCGACCGGCCTCCAGCGACCTCTTGGTGTCGTCCCCGGCCTCCGGCTCGACGCCGACGATCCGGACGCCGGGATGCAGGCCCTTGGCCGCCGTGGCGCACCCGGCGATGAGCCCGCCCCCGCCGACGGGCACCAGCAGGGCGTCCAACTCGCCTGTCTCCTCCAGGAGTTCCAGGGCGGCCGTGCCCTGTCCGGCCATGACGTGCGGATGGTCGTACGGCGGGATCAGGGCGAGACCGCGCTCGGCGGCCAGGGCTTCGGCGATGGCCACGCGGTCGCCGGTGTAGCGGTCGTACGAGACGATCTCGGCGCCGTAGCCGGCGGTGGCGGCCCGCTTGGAGGGCGGGGCGTCCTCGGGCATGACGATGACCGCGGTGCTGCCGAGCTCACGGGCGGCGAGGGCGACCGCCTGGGCGTGGTTGCCGGAGGAGTAGGCGGCGATCCCGCGGGCCAGTTGCTCGGGGGTGAGGCGGGAGGCCGCGTTGTAGGCGCCGCGGAACTTGAAGGCGCCGACCCGCTGGAAGTTCTCGCACTTGAGGAAGACCTCGGCGCCCACGCGCGCGTCGAGGGTGCGTGAGCGCAGTACCGGGGTGCGGTGGGCGACGCCCTTGAGCCGGTCGGCGGCGGAGCGGATGTCGTCGAGGGTGACGGGCGGGGGTGTGGTGGTCACGCGGGTCCTCCGGGAGGGGTGGAAGTCGTGGCGCGGGCCCGGGAGAGGTAGCTGTAGGCCGAGGCGCGGGAGATGCCTAGGCGGGCGGCGACCTGCTCGATGGCGCGGCGCACGGCGAAGACGCCGCGCTCGTCGAGGCTGCGGAACAGCGCGAGGCGTCCGGCACGGTCGAGCGCGCCCCACGGCTGGTGCCGGTGGGTGTCGAGGATGACGTCGACGACGGAGTCGATGTCGTCGCCGAAGGTGGTGACCGGCAGTTCGGCGGGGGCGGCGCCGCCACCGGCCAGGGCGCCGAGCAGTGCGTGGGCCTCACTGACGGCAGTCACGTCGAGGTTGACGCAGAGGGCGCCGAAGACGGTGCCCGTGGAGTCGCGCAGCACCATCGTGGACGACTTGACGGTTCTGCCGGTCCCCGTGCGCGTGACGTAGTTCAGCTCGTCGTGTGCCTCGTCGCCGCGGGCCACGATCCGCAGGCCGATCTCACTCATCGCCCCGCCCACCGCCCGCCCGGTCACCGCTCCGGCGAGGGCGACGACGGACTTCTCGGGGTTCCGGTAGTCGTGCAGCACGACCTCGCACAGCGGCCCGAACGTCGCCACCAGCCCGTCGACGACCGGCGTCAACGCGGCGACGATCGCGTCCCGCTCGGCTTCCAGGGCTCGCTCGGACGTCATGCCGTACTCCCGATTCTCGCGACCGACCAGCACGTCTAGACTACATATCCAAGGCTTGGACGTAAAGTCCAATCCACATCCGTCAGCTTCGGGGGCTTGTCGAGGGTCCGGCTGTGGAACGGCAGCACGCCGTGGCTCGTCACCCGGTACGAGGACCAGCGGGCGCTGGACGGCGACGCGCAGCCGAGCGTCAACCCGTGGCAGCAGGCTCCAGGCGAAGGCCGCCGACCCGGCCGACGACCTGCTCTCGCCCCTTGGCAGCGCGGATGCGGGACGGCGAACTCGCCCGCCACGACGCCGCGATGCTCGGCCCGCTGCTGCTCGGCCTGTTGTCTTCCATGGCGATGCGTCAGTTCCTCGGTTTCCTGCCCAGACAGATCCCGTACGAGCTGCTGGAAAAGCTGATGGAGATGAGCACGGCGTCCCCCGGGCCGATCGACAGCTGATTGCTCTCGAGCGGCTCTCCCCAGAACGCGGCGCGCTGTGCCCTGACACACAGCGGGCCGCTTGACACCTCGCCGCCCGATCGCCCGACAGCAGTACACACCTCAGGCGACGGCCGGTTCATCCGCGCCACTCACCCCGCTCGCCCCGAAGTGGAAGAGCAAAGTCGCCTCGGCCTACCCGCACGACGACGCGGTCCTCTACCTCTTCACGCTCTACTCCCGCGCGTACTGTTGGGAGGTGGCGAAGTTCGCGGCGCAGGATGTGTGTTCGGGCGCGGCGGCAACTCGCTGGGCGACGCCGTCTTCTGCGGTCAGAAGGTGATCGGCGTCGACAACCTTCGTCGTGTACTGCAGCGCCTGACCGCGCTCAACAATCACCCTCGCGCCGCGACTGAAGGATCAAGACATTCGCCAAGCGTTCCGGACGCCACTTCGCCCCCAGGCACACACAGGCAACAGCGCCATACAGAAGCCGGGCCGAACAGCACGCCCAGGTTCAGGCCGAGTCAGAACCAGCGGCGGAGCATCTCCCGGCCAGCAGCGCGGACACGACGAACGCGAGCACCGCATACGGTGGCCAGACCCAGCAGCGGGTTGGGAAAGCCGAAGACGGACGCCGGGCGCTGCGCATCATGTTCGAGGCGCCCCGTTGCCGAGACAGCATGCTGGCTCACCCTGACGCTCGGCGCGGCTGAGAGGGGCACCGACACCATCGACGAGTAGCGGATTGGACCATCAAGCGACCGCGGCAGAGCAAGGACATTGCGGCTCAGCTGGATCCCACCACATACCGTCGGCTGAAAACCGCACGCGTTCCCACCCGTGTCCCGTCTCGACGGGTGTAGCGGGCTACACCTCCGGTTCGGGAGGGTGCTCCCTCGTAACGACGCACTGCCGACGGAATCGTGGAGGGCGACGAAAGGACCCCTCCCAGCTCCCTTTTGAACTGGGTGCGCATCCCCCACAGAGGCGGTTCTTCGATTTCTCGCCGTTCCTGAACCGCTGATGTGGAGGCGTATCCCGCCATGGCAACCGTCCTTTATCACCTGGGCCGTGTGTCCTTCCGGTGGCGCTGGTTCGTCACCTTTTTGTGGGTGGCGGTACTGGGCGCCGCCGGCTTCGCCGCCTCGAAGGCGCCTGCCGCTGCGGACGAGGGCTTCACCATGCCCGGTATCGAATCGCAGAAGGCGTTCGACCTGCTGGAGCAGCGCTTCCCCGGCTCGGCGGCCGACTCGGCGAGCGCCCGGATTGTATTCGTGGCACCGAGCGGCGAGAAGGTCACGGCCACCGAGAACAGAAGGGTCATCGAGCACCTCGTCGACCAGGCTGCCGACGGCTCCCAGGTCGCCGACGCCGTCGACCCCTTCCAGGCGAAGGCGGTGAGCGCGGACGGTAGGACGGCGTACGCGACCGTCAGGTTCAAGACCGGCGCCGCCGACCTGGCCGATGCGAGCAAGGAGCACCTGGAGCGGGCCATCGACGGGGCCCGCGACGCGGGCCTGAGCGTCGAGGTCGGTGGCGACGCGCTGGCCAGCCAGCCCTCGGCGGGCGGCGCAGCCGAGGTGATCGGCATCGCGGTGGCCGCCCTCGTCCTGCTGATCACCTTCGGGTCGATGGCCGCCGCCGGGCTGCCGCTGCTGACCGCGATCCTCGGTGTCGGCCTCAGCATGGCCGGGATCATGGCCGTGTCGGAGGCGTTCGGCCTGTCCGAGAGCACCGGCACGTTGGCCACCATGCTCGGTCTGGCCTGCGGCATCGACTACGCCCTGTTCGTCGTCTCACGCTATCGGGAGGAGCGCGCGAAGGGGCACACGCCGCGGGAGGCAGCAGGTCTCGCCGCCGGTACGGCCGGTTCGGCGGTCGTCTTCGCCGGCCTCACGGTCGTCATTGCGCTGGCCGGGCTGTCCGTCGTCGGTATTCCGCTGCTCACCAAGATGGGGCTCGCCGCCGCTGCCGCGGTCCTGGTCGCGGTGCTGGTGTGCCTGACACTGGTTCCGGCCGTCCTCGGCTTCTGGCCGAACGCCGTTCTCTCGCGCGGCGCCCGCCGCAACTCCCGGCGCTACCGCGGGAAGCAGCGCAAGGAAGACAACGGCGGATCTCGCTGGGCGCGCATCGTCGTACGCCACCCGCTGCCGGTCCTGCTGCTCGGCGTCGTGGGGCTGGGTGCCGTCGCCACGCCCGTCCTGGACCTCCAACTCGGCATGCCCGGCGACGAGGCCAAACCCACCTCCACCACCGAGCGCCGCGCGTACGACGCTCTGGCCGAGGGCTTCGGTCCCGGCTTCAACGGGCCCTTGACGATCATTGTGGACGCCCAGGGCTCCGCGGACCCGAAGGCGGCTGTGGCAACGATCGCGAAGGACGTCCGGGCCACGGAGGGAGTCGTGTCCGTCTCGCTGGCCCGCTTCAACTCCGCGGGTGATACCGCGGTGTTCTCCGCCGTCCCGTCCACCGCACCGACGGACGAGAAGACCAAGGGTCTCGTCAGCACCATCCGCGACGAACGCCCCGGCATCGAGTCCAAGGCCGGCGCCTCCTTCGAGGTCACCGGCAAGACGGCGCTAGACATCGACGTCGCCGAGAAGGTGCAGGCCTCGCTGTTGCCCTATCTGACGGTCGTGGTGGGACTCGCCATCGTCCTGCTGCTGGTGGTGTTCCGGTCTCTGTTGGTGCCGGTGAAGGCCGCGTTCGGGTTCCTGCTGTCCGTGCTGGCGGCGCTGGGTTCGGTGGTGCTGGTCTTCCAGCAGGGGCACGGCGCGGACCTGCTGGGTGTGGAGTCCACCGGGCCGATCATGAGCATGATGCCGATCTTCCTGGTGGGCATCGTCTTCGGTCTCGCCATGGACTACGAGGTGTTCCTGGTCTCGCGGGTGCGCGAGTCCTACGTTCACGGGGACGCGGCCAAGACAGCGATCGTCTCCGGGTTCAAGCACAGTGCCCGGGTTGTCGTGGCCGCCGCGCTGATCATGATGGCCGTCTTCTCCGGTTTCATCGGGGCCGGCGAGTCGATGATCAAGATGATCGGGTTCGGGCTGGCCATCGCGGTCCTGTTCGACGCCTTCGTCGTCCGCATGGCGATCGTCCCCGCCGTCCTGTCTCTCCTCGGTGACAAAGCCTGGTACCTGCCCCGCCAGCTTGACCGGCTGCTGCCCGACATCGACGTCGAGGGCGAGAAGCTCAGCCGCAAGGTTCCCGCACCGACTGGTCCCGCCGCCGGCCCGGACGACCGGCCGCTGGCAAAGCCCGTCCCCATCCGCTAGCCGCAACCGCTCGGCCGCCTCTGAGGGCGGTCGCCCTCGACCGGGGCCGCCGAAGCGGCGGCGGCCCGGCGCGCCGCCCCCGTGGGGACAGAGGCGGCGCGATCCAAGGCCCGGCGGCGGGAGCTTTACCCCTGCTCCGGCCGCCGGGCCCGTGGCCATGACCGGAGGCGCGGGGTGTAGCCAGCTACACCCCCACCTCGGGAGGGCGCTCCCTCGTCCCGGCCGGCGGCCCACGGAATCGTGGACGACACAGTGAGGCTCCCCGCAAGCCCCGCTGAGCAGGCCTGACTTCGCCAGCCGCAACGCCCCCCGACTGGAGCCCTCGCGATGAACATCATGGTCGCCGTGGTACTGGCGCTCGCCTCCATCGCCGCCTACGCCGCCGCGGCCGCGACGCAGCACCACGTCGCCTCCACCGACGGGAATGGGCTGCGACGCCTGTTGGCCAGCCCCGCCTGGTGGGCGTCGAACGCCGCCAATGCCACGGGCGCGGCGCTGCACGTCGCCGCCCTGAAGTACGGTCCGCTCACCCTGGTCCAGTGCCTCGGCGCGCTAACCGTCACAGCCGCCATGCCGCTCGCCGCCCGCGGTGCTGGACGCCGCGTCAGCCGCGGCGAATGGCACGGGATGGCGCTCACCCTCCCCGGGTTCGCCGCCCTGCTCCCGCTCACCGCGACCGGCGGGGATTCCACGGGCGTCCCCACCACCCCCGCCGCCCCGGCCGTCGCGGTCACCGCCTCCCTCGTCATCCCGCTCGCTCTCTCGGTCCGCACCGGTACCCGGCGTACCCTGGCCCTGGCGGCGGCCTCCGGGATCGCCTCCGGCACGGGCTCGGCGCTCACCCAGACGGTCCTGCACACCGACTGTCTGCTGACCTGGCAGACCTCGCTGGTGGCTGTCCCGGTCGTCGCCCTGGCCGTGGCCGGTCTGCTGCTGTCCCTGACCGGCCACGGCCGTGCTCGGCGCTCCCCTCGCCACCCGTACCCTGGCCAACCCTCTGGCCGCATCGGCCATCGGCCTCACCCTCCTGGGCGAGCGCATCCACAACGGCCTCCCCGGCACCGCCCTGGCCCTCACCGGCGCAGCGCTCGCCAGCCGCGGAATCTTCTTGCTCGCCCGCCCCACCACCGCCTTCCCCGCAGCGGACGGCGCCCGAGCCCACGTCGCTCACGGCCCCGTCCGTACCGCTCCGGCCCTGCGGCCCCCGGTAGTTGGCCGCCTTACGTACCCGCGCCTCGCGGGAGCAACCCAGCTGGAAGGTAGGACCCTTTGAAGACGACCCATCTCCGAACCGCGCTGATCGGCGTCCTCGTCACCTGCGGCACGCTGGCCACCGTGGTCGGCGTCGCCCACAGCGAGCACGACGAGGCCCAGGCCGCCCCCTCTGCCAAAGGCCCGTACGTCGCCCTCGGCGACTCCTACACCGCCGGCCCGAAGATTCCCGGCCAGACCGGCGCTCCGGCCGGCTGCGACCGTTCCGACCACAACTACCCCGCACTGGTCGCCTCCCAGCTCGGCGTGAAGGACACCGGCTTCCGCGATGTCAGCTGCAGTGGCGCCACCATCGCCGACCTCACCAGACCCCAGCTCACGGACCAGGGCAGCAACCCGCCCCAGTTCGCGGCGCTTTCACCGAAGACCCGGCTGGTCACCCTCGGTATCGGCGGCAACGACATCGGTTTCGGCTCGATGATCAAGCGGTGTGTCACGATGGGAGTGGCCTACGAGGCCCTCGGCAGCGGCAAGTACATCCCCGAGGACACCCCTTGCAAACGGCACTACGTCGACGGCGGCACCGACGAGGTGGCGCGGAAGATCGAGGCCGCGGGGGAAGGGCTGGCCGGCGCGCTGACGGAGATTAACAGGCGCGCGCCCCAGGCGCGGGTCTATGTCGTCGGCTATCCGGCGATCCTGCCCGCCGACGGCGCCAGTTGCGGCGGCGAACTGCCCCTCGCACCCGGCGACATGAGCTACCTGCGGGAAAAGGAGCAGCAGCTCAACAGCGAGTTGCGGGAACGGGCTCAGGCATCCGGAGCGGTGTACGTCGACACGTACCGTCCGTCCGAGGGCCGCGATGCCTGCTCGGACGCGGCCACCCGCTGGATCGAACCCCTTGTCCCCAGCAGCCCGGCCGCGGCCGTCCACCCCAACGCGCGCGGCGAACGCGGGATGGCGGACGCCGTGCTGGATGTCCTGTGGTGACCGATCAATCACCCTTGTACTGATGGTCGTTGAGGTAGGCCAGCGATAGCGAGCACCCGGCGGTGCCCGCTGTCGCTGGGCGGCAGGTGCAGCTTCAGGAAGACGTTGCCGATGTGTTTGCTGACCGACCGCTCGGTGATGACCAGCGTCTTGGCGATGGTGGCGTTGTCGTGCCCCTCCGCCATCAGCTTCAGCACCTCGCGCCCGCGCGGGGTGAGGGAGTCCAGCGGTGAGTCCCGGCGGCGCGTCAGCAGCTCGGTCACCACCTCCGGATCCAGCGCCGCACCGCCGGAGGCGACCCGCTCCAGGGCGTCCAGAACTCGTCGACCCGGCCCACCCGGTCCTTGAGTAGGTAGCCGACCCCGCTCGCCCAGCAGCTCGGCGACGTACGACTCCTCGACGTAATGGGACAGGACCAGCACGTCCCGGACACAGGCTGATCGACACCGCCACCCGACTGGTCGACATCGTGGTCGACATGCGGCTGGCACCGGTCACGCCGACGCCCTGATCCCGAACCCGAACCTCCGCGGGAATTAGTTGAGTCAGGCAAGCTGAACGGTAGGGTGAAACACATGCACGGCAGTGGCACCCGAGTGAAACCGGCACTCGCCCGGGGAGCGGGTCAACACCTCCTACTCATCGTCCATGAGCCGGGCGTCGCCGAACTCCTTTCCACCACCCTGGAGTTAGCGGGATACCGCACCACCCTGGCCGGGACCGGGGGTGAGGCTCTGGCGCGGCTCGTGGAGCAACGGTTCGACCTGATGGTTGTTGACGCGTCACTTCCGGACATGGCGAGCCTCAGCCGGGAGCGGCCCGTGGTGCCCCATCGCCCACCGGCGCTCGTCCTCACGGAGTACGACTCGCTGGACGACCTCGTGCCCGAACTGGGCCCGGGGGAGCGGGACTACGTCACCAAGCCCTTCCGGGTGGCCGAGGTGCTGGCCCGTGTGCAGGTCCTGCTGCGGGACGCGCACCCCGGGCATCCGCGGGACGGCGCGCTCAGCTACCGCGACCTGGTCCTGGACGCACCTCTGTGCGAGGCGCGGCGCGGCACCCGTCCCCTCGACCTGACGCCCGCCGAGTACCGGCTACTGCGTCACCTCCTGCTCAACGCACACCGGGTGCTCTCCAAGGAGCAGATCGGCCGGTACGTCTGGGGCGACCACCACGGCGACAACTCCGTCGAGCAACTCGTCTCCCGTCTGCGGCGCAAGGTCGACCGTGACGCCCCCCGCCTGATTCACACACGCCGAGGGTTCGGCTACTGGTTCGGGTACGTCGACACCAAGCACTGACCTGCCGCATCAAACGGCGCCTGCGCTCACAACTCCCTTAGGCAACAAGCCATTTAGGCACCCAACGCGACTGTGATCTGAGTCACGTCAGCTCTCTGTCAGGGAACTGATCGGAAGGCGTCAGCCTGCTCTGTTTGCATGTGCTCATCGAGGCCTCGACCACTTCACCCCGGCGCTCCCGCCAGTCGAGCGGAGCCCCCCGCCACCGAGGAGAACCATGGCCGACACCCTGGCCGGACCCGTACCCGAGGCACCGGACTCTCCCCCCGAGTTCCCGATGCCCCGGGAGGCCCGCTGCCCCTTCGACCCGCCGCCTGCCCTGAAGGACCTCCAGGCACAGACGCCCCTGACGAAGGTGCGGCTGTGGGACGGCAGCGAACCGTGGCTCGTGACCCGGTATGCCGACCAGCGCGCCATTCTCGGCGACCTGCGGGTCAGTGCCGACCCCGACAGCCCCGGCTACCCGACCAAGGCCTCGCCCGAGGGCGGCGAGGGCAAGCTCAGCTTCATCATGATGGACGACCCCGAACACGCCCGGCTGCGCCGCATGGTGACGGCACCGTTCGCCGTGAAGAAGGTGGAGGCCCTGCGGCCCGCCGTGCAGAGAATCGTCGACGACCTGATCGACGGGATGCTGAGCCGGCCGGGCCCGGTGGACCTCGTGGAGGAGTTCGCCCTGCCTATCCCCTCCCTGGTGATCTGCGAACTGCTCGGCGTGCCCTACGACGACCACGCGATGTTCCAGGAGAACACCAAGACGATGGTCCGCACGACCGCGACCCCCGAGCAGCGCGGTGTGGCGACCCGGGAGATGGCCGGATACCTGGCCGGTCAGATCGCCCAGCGGCTCGCCGAGCCGAAGGACGACCTGCTATCCAGCATCGCCGGGCGGGTCACGGCCGGGGAGATCGACCACCAGCAGGCCACCGAGATGGCCCTGCTCCTGCTGATAGCGGGCCACGAGACCACCGCGAACATGATCGCCCTCGGCACCCTCGCCCTCCTCCAGAACCCCGACCAGCTCGCCCTGCTGCGCGAGAGCGACGACCCCAAGTTCGTCGCCGGCGCGGTCGAGGAACTCCTGCGTTACCTGCACATCACCCACCTGGGACGGCGCCGAGCGGTGACGGAGGACATCGAGGTCGCCGGGCAGGTCGTCATGGCCGGCGACGGCGTCATCATGGCCAACGAGATCGCCAACCGCGACCCCGAGGTGTTCCCCGACCCGGACCGGCTCGACCTCACCCGCGACGCCCGCCGCCACGTCGCCTTCGGCTTCGGCGTCCACCAGTGCCTGGGCCAGCCGCTGGCCCGCATGGAACTCCAGGTCGTCTACGGCACCCTCTACCGGCGCATTCCCACGCTGAAGCTGGCCTGCGCGCTGGAGGACGTGAAGTTCAAGAACGACGCGTTCATCTACGGCGTGCACGAACTGCCCGTCTCCTGGTGACGGCTCCCCGTCCCGCGAACGAACCAAGAACCACGAGCGAAGCAAGTAAGGGGAATCCCATGAAGGTGGAGCTGGACGCCGACAAGTGCGTCGCCTCCGGGCAGTGCGTGCTCGCCGCGATGGACGTCTTCGACCAGGACGACGACGGCATCGCTATCCTCCTGGAAGAGCAGGTCGGCGACGACCGACTCGACGACGTCAAGGAGGCCGTTGTGGTCTGCCCGGCCGCCGCCATTCGGCTGGTCGAGCAGTGAGGCGGATCGTCGTCGTCGGTGCCTCGGCTGCCGGACTCGCAGCGGCCGAGACCCTCCGCCGGGAGGCCTACGAAGGCATCATCACCCTGGTCGGCGACGAACCGCTCGCCCCGTACGACCGCCCGCCCCTGTCGAAGCAGATCCTGGCCGCGGAGTGGGAGCCCGAGCGGCTGGCGCTGCGCACCCCCGACACGCTGGCCGCGCTCGACCTCGACCTGCGGCTCGGCGTGACGGCCACCGGCCTCGAACCGGCCGACCGCACCATCGAGTTGGCCGACGGATCCGCCGTCCCGTACGACGGGCTGGTTATCGCCACCGGGGTCCGGCCGCGCCGACTGCCCGGCGAGGGCGCGCACGTCCTGCGCACGCTCGACGACGCGCTGACCCTGCGGGAGCAGCTCACCCCGGGACGGCGGCTGGTCGTGGTGGGCGCCGGTTTCCTCGGCGCGGAGGTCGCCGCCGTCGCTTGGCGACTCGGCTGCGAGGTCACCCTCCTCGAACCCGCCCCGGTGCCCCTGGCCCACGCCGTCGGCATGGAGGTCGGCAAGGTCCTGACGAACGCCCATCTGGAACGGGGCGTTGACCTGCGCTGCGGAGTCACCGTCACCGAGGTGACCGAGGACGGCGTGCGGCTCGCGGACGGCTCCGAGATCGAGGCCGACGAGGTGCTGGTCGCCATCGGCTCCCTGCCCAACACCGACTGGCTCGCGGGCAGCAGCCTGACCGTCGGGGACGGCGTGGTGTGCGACGAGTACTGCAAGGCCGGCCCGAACGTGTACGCGGCCGGTGACGTCGCCCACTGGTACAACCCGTTGTTCGGTACCTCGATGCGCATCGAGCACCGCACGACCGCCGCCGAACAGGGCATGGCCGCCGCCCGCAACCTGCTGCACCCCGAGGCGGGTAAACCCTTCGCACCGGTGCCGTACTTCTGGTCCGACCAGTACGACATGAAGATCCAGGCCTACGGCTATCTCCGCGACCACGCCGAAGTCGCCCTCGTCGAGGGCGACCTGGCCGAGCGGAAGTTCGTCGCCGCATACCGCACCGGCGACCGCGTCACCGGCGCCCTCGCCGTCGGCATGCCGCCCAAGGCGATCCGCCAATGGCGGCAGGCGATTGCGACGGGTGCGGCGTGGCACGACACCGTGAGCACCGCCGTCCCCGCCATGGAGTCCTGACCCCCGATCCATGCGAGCGCGGCGGCCGGGGGGACGCTTCGTGCCTGATCAGATCACATACGCCGGGCTCGAAGCCGGTATCTCGCGCACGCACCGTCCAACGACGTCTGGCCATTCTCGGCCTCCCGAGCCGCCCCGTGCCGCACATCGACAAACTTCATCCCCCCCATGAGGAGATAGACGATGTCCACTACTCCATCAGGCCCGCCGCCGACAGCGTCCCCGCACGAGGAGCGCCTGCTGATCGACGGAGAGCTCCGTAGCGCCGCGGGCAGCGGCACGCTCGAGGTGCTCAACCCGGCGGACGGCACCGTTCTGGGCAAGGTCGCCGACGCCGGCCGGGAGGACATGCTCGACGCGATCGCCGCGGCCCGGCGCGCGTTCGAGGAGACGGACTGGGCCGTCGACCGGCAGTTCCGCAAGCGCGGCCTGACCCAGCTCCTCGACGCGCTGGTTGAGGAGAAGGACGAGCTGCGTGAGGAACTCATCGCGGAGGCCGGAGCTCCGCGCATGCTCACCTATGGTGCCCAGCTGGAGGAGCCTCTGCAGAAGTTCCGATGGCACATCGACCACATCGACCGGTTCGAGTGGGTACGCCGACTCGACGACACCGTCAACCGGTTCACCAACGAGCCCAGCGAGCGGTGGGTGGTCAAGGAGCCCGTCGGCGTCGTCGCCGCCATCACCCCATGGAACTTCCCCTTCGGGCTCATGCTCGTCAAGCTCGCCGGCGCTCTCGCCACCGGCAACACGGTCATCGCGAAGCCCGCCCCCGAGACACCGTGGAACGCCACCCGCATCGGCCGGATCGTCGCCGAGCGCACCGACATCCCGGCCGGCGTGGTCAACGTGGTGCCGACCAGCAACCTCGACACGGCCGAACTCCTCCTGACCGACCCGCGCGTCAACATGGTGTCGTTCACCGGCTCCACGGCCACGGGGCAACGCATCCTCGAACTCGCCGCGCCCACCTTCAAGCGCACGATGCTGGAGCTCGGCGGAAAGAGCGCGTCGATCATCCTCGACGACGCGGACCTCACGCAGGCCATCCCGCAGGCGCTCGGAGCGCTCGCACACTCGGGCCAGGGGTGCGCACTGCCGACACGACTGCTCGTGCACCGCAAGGTCTACGACCAGGTCGTCGCCGGCCTTGCACAGGCGTTCCAGCAGGTGTCCTGGGGTGACCCTCAGGACCAGGGCACGCTGGCCGGCCCGCTCATCTCGGCCCGGCAGCGCGACCGCGTCGCCGACTACATCCGCATCGGCCGGGAACAGGGCGCGAGGCTCGCCGTCGGCGGTGGCGTCCCCGACCGCGCGGGCTTCTGGGTGGAGCCGACACTCTTCGTCGACGTCGACAACGACTCCACCATCGCGCAGGAGGAAATCTTCGGACCGGTGCTCACCGTGACACCGTTCGACACCGACGAAGAGGCGATCCGGCTCGCCAACGCCAGCCGGTACGGCCTCGCCGGATACGTCGCGTCAGCCTCGACGGAGCGCGCTCTGCGCATCGCACGCGCCGTCCGAGCCGGCAGTCTCATGATCAACGGCGGCTCGTTCTCCGGCGGGGACGCCCCCTTCGGCGGTTACAAGGCCAGCGGCATCGGCCGCGAGGGCGGCCGCGAGGGCTTCGAGGCCTACACCGAGACCAAGACCATCGGGTCCGCTCTTTCACTCCCCCTTTCCTGACCCACCCCCTCCCCCACACACGGCAGATCCGCGACCGCCATCAGGCGTGGATGAGAGGAACCGGACACATGGACGACTACCTTCAGTACACCGGCAAGACCGCGGTCGTGACCGGCGCCGCCTCCGGGATCGGCAGGGCGACGGCGAAGCGCCTCGTGGAACTGGGCGCGCATGTCCACGCCATCGACTACGCCACGACCGAGCTGCCAGGTCTCGCCTCCGCGATCCAGGCGAACCTGGCGGTACGCGACGACATCGACCGGGCGTTCGCGAAGCTCCCCGAGCACATCGACACATTCTTCGGCGTGGCCGGAGTCTCGGGTCTCCAGCACGATTACAACACGACCCTGCTGATCAACTTCGGCGCCAACAAGTACATCTCGGACGCGTACCTGGAGACGCGGATGGGTGACGGCGGCGCCATCGTCTATGTGACCTCCACGGGCGGCATCAACTGGGAGCGCTACCAGGAAGAACTCGAAGGACTGATCCACGTCGACGGGTGGGACGCCATCGTCGCGGCGATCGAGGGACTCGGTCTCAAGGACCAGCCCGGGCCGGCCGCCTATCCCCTCTCGAAGCGGGTGCTCAACCTGTTCATGGCGCACAGCGCCACCGCACTCGGGAGCCGCGGCATCCGGGTGAACGCAGTGCTCCCCACGAGCACCGAGACCGGTCTGACGTCGGACTTCGCCGTGATGGCCGGCGGACGCGCATCGCTTGAGTCGCGTGCCGGCCTGAACCAGCGTCTGGCCACGCCGGAGGAGATGGCGGACCCCGTCGTGTTCCTCAACTCCCATGCGGCGCGGTACATCTCCGGGCACCCGCTCCTGGTCGACTTCGGCGCCCGCAACCTGCAGCTCCTCGGACGCACGGCCGACGCGCTGGACCGCCCGCTTATCGGGAACGCGCAGGCCGCGCGCTCCTGATTCCCCGCACGCCTGCCTGCCGCGGGGGTGCGCGAAGGTCTACGCCCGTCCTCACCCGCGCGCACCCCTCTGCCCTGACGTCAGGTGAGCGTCCTGTTGTTCTCCGGCGCCGCGGCTGCGATGTCCTCCACGCACGCGTCGAGCGCGACACACAGCAAACCGGTGACCTGAAAACCGTCGAGGAGCACAGTGAACGAGTCGACACTCACGGAGGCGTCCCCCACGTCCCGTCGTCAGGTACTGAAGGTGCTCAGCGGCCTGCTCCTCGCGCTCTTCGTCTCGACACTCAGCAGTACGGTGGTCTCCAGCGCGCTGCCGAAGATCATCGAAGACGTGCACGGGACACAGACCCAGTACACGTGGGTCGTCACCGCGACCCTCCTCACCACGACGGCGACGACTCCGATCTGGGGCAAACTCGCCGACCTCTTCAGCAAGAAGACCCTTCTCCAGGTCTCCATCGTCATCTTCGTGCTCGGTACCGTGGCGTGCGGGATCAGCCAGACGGGCGGTCAGCTGATCGCCGCGCGGGCCCTCCAGGGCGTCGGCGTGGGAGGTGTCCAGGCGCTCGTCCAGATCGCCATCGCCGCCACCATCCCTCCTCGCGAACGCGGCCGTTACAGCGCTTACCTGAGCGGCACCACCTCGACGTCGACCATCGGTGGGCCGCTCCTCGGCGGTGTCATCGTCGACACCTCGTGGCTGGGCTGGCGGTGGAGCTTTTTCATCGCCATTCCGCTCTCCGCCGTCGCGTTCCTCCTGCTCCAGCGGACGCTGAACCTTCCTGTGCTGCGCCGGGAGAACGTGCGGATCGACTATCTGGGGGCCACCCTGATCGCTACCGGGGTCAGTGTCCTGCTCATCTGGGTGTCCTTCGTCGACGGCTCCTTTGCCTGGGCCTCCTGGCAGACCGCCGCCATGCTGTCCGGCGGGCTGGCCCTGCTCGCCGCCGCCGCGTGGGTGGAGAAGCACAACACCGAACCGATCGTCCCGCTCGCCATCGTGCGGCAGCGCACCACGGCACTGGCGATTCTCGGCAGCCTGGCCGTCGGTACGGCCATGTTCGGCGCCTCGGTCTTCCTCAGCCAGTACTTCCAGCTCAGCCGCGGCCGCACGCCCACCGAAGCCGGCCTGCTGACCATTCCGATGATGGCCGGCATCCTGATCGCCTCCATCGTCGCCGGCCGGCTGATCAGCCGGAGCGGGAAGATCAAGCCGTTCCTCATCACCGGCGCCGCACTGCTCACGGTCGGCTGCGCGGGCCTCGGCGTCATCGACAACAAGACCCCCATGGTCCTCCTGGCCGTGTCGATGCTGTGTGTCGGGATGGGCGTCGGCATGACTCTGCAGAACTTCGTACTCGCCGTGCAGAACACCGTGCCACTGAAGGACGTCGGGGCGGCGAGCTCCACGGTGACGTTCTTCCGCTCCCTCGGCGGCACGATCGGCGTCGCCGTCCTCGGCGCAATCTTGGCCCGGCAGGTCGAGGACGGAACCGCAAGCGGTCTTGCCTCCGCCGGACTGTCCGGCGCGGACTCGAACTCTGCCGCGGTGCAGGAGATCATCCGCGTCGCCTACGGCGACGCGACAGCACACATCTTCCTCCTCGCGGCCGCCGCAGCCCTTCTCGCCGTCATCGCCGCCGTCCTGCTCAAACCAGTCAACCTGCGCAGCAGCCTCGACCTGCCTGAGAAGACCGACGACGCGGTGACTGCGGCACCCGGCCCCGACCAGGGCACGCGTTCGAACACAAGATGCCGATGTGCCCGGTCGCTGCCATACCGGGGCGGATCACGGAAGACCACAAACCGGTGGGCGTCCGGGTACCGGCCCTCGCCGACCAGCACCGGGCCACCTCGGCAGCAACCGCCTTCAACGGACACGGACGTTGACTGTGGACCACCACCCGCCACCCACCACCGTCACCGGACGGTCGCGCCTCCGGCCTCGCCACCGCCTGGCCCGAACCAGGAAAGCCCCCCCACATGACCGCGATCACCCCCTTTCGCATCGACATCCCCCAATCCCAGCTGGACGACCTGCACGACCGCCTCGACCGCACCCGCTGGCCCGACGAACTCCCTGGCGTCGGCTGGGAGTACGGCATCCCCCTCAACTACAGCAAAGAGCTGGCAGACTACTGGCGGCACTCCTACGACTGGCGCGTCCACGAAAAACGCCTGAACTCCTTCCCGCAGTTCACCACCGAGATCCACGGCCAGAACGTGCACTTCATGCACGTTCGTTCGGCGAACCCCCACGCCCTGCCGCTGATCGCCACCCACGGCTGGCCCGGCTCCCTCGTCGAACTCCTCAACATCATCGAGCCGTTGAGCGAGGACTTCCAGGTCGTCGTCCCCTCCATACCCGGCTACGGCTTCTCGGGCCCCACCCGCGAGAAAGGCTGGAACGTCGAGCGCGTCGCCCGGACCTGGGCAGAGCTGATGAGCCGGCTCGGCTACACCCGTTACGGGGCCCACGGCAGTGACTGGGGCTCGGCCATCACGCGAGAACTGGGCCGAATCGACGCCGAACATGCCGCGGCCGTACACGTCACCATGATCGGCATGCCTCCCCAGCCAGGCCTGGAGCCCTACACCGAGGAAGAGCAGCGGCGGCTCCAGCACGGGCAGCGATACCAGCGTGAGCTCTTCGGCTACGCAGCCATCCAGTCCACTCGGCCGCAGACACTCGCCTACGCCCTGCACGACTCACCGGTCGGACAACTGGCCTGGATCGTGGAGAAGTTCAGGGACTGGACAGACTCCGCCGACATACCCGAGGACGCCGTGGACCGCGACCAAATGCTCACCAACGTCATGGTCTACTGGCTCACCGGCACGGCCGGCTCCGCAGCCCGCCTGTACTACGAGTCCCTGGCCGCCCGGGTGCGGCCGGTGGAGCCCTCCCCCACCCCGACCGGTGTCGCGGTCTTCCCCAAGGATCTCAGCCTGTCCGTCCGCCGGTTCGCAGAGGCCGCCAACACCATCACACACTGGTCCGAGTTCGACCGCGGCGGCCACTTCCCCGCCATGGAGCAGCCCGATCTGCTGGTCGCCGACATCCGAGGGTTCTTCCAGAGCCTTCCGGAGATATCACGGTCATCATTTCGATCTCGGCCGTGAGAGGCCGAGCTTGTGGACTGAGTGATTCACGCCTCGTGCGTTCCCCGGTCTGCCTCCACGTCCATCAGTGGTGGCAGACCGGGCCCCGGCTCCCGGCGGTCTCCTTGTACTGCGTGGCCCGGGGGAAGATGTCGACGACCATGCAGGCTCTTCGGCAGGGTGTCGCCATGGACGAGCCTTGACCACGCAGCCCGCAACTGCCGTCGACCCCTGTCAGCCTTTGCCCCTTCTGTCCAACCGGGCCGGGCAGGTCTCCTGAAAGACCCCATTCCCATTCGACCAACTGCGGTTCAGCGAGTGGCGGCGTCGACCAGCTCCTTCACCCGATCGACAGGCACCGGCACACCCGGCGTCTGGAAGAACCAGCGCTCAGCCTCTTCCCGGCTCAGCCCCTCCGGCCGCTCGGCCATGTACGGCTGGACGTAGACAGGGGTGCCCGGCTGGCTGCGCCAGCTGTCGGTGAGGGTGCCGATGTCGACCGCGTCGTAGCCGAGGGCGTCCAGCAAGCGTGCCGCCTCCACTTTGGCTGCCGGGTCGTCGCCGGCGAGGGGCAGGGCGCTGCGATCGGGGGCGCCGGAGGGGCGGGCGCTGGTGGACAGGCGGCGGAAGTCGATGTTGTTGAACGCCTTGACGACGCGGGAGTCGGCGAGGTGGCGCTGCACGAGTTCACTTGAGGTCGAGTCGCCGGTGTCCAGGCCGGCGATGGCGCCGTCGCGGTCCGGGTAGTAGTTCATCGTGTCGATCACCGTCTTGTCGGCCAGAGCGGCGGCGGGCAGCTGCTCGTAGGCCTTCAGCGGGATGGTCGCCACCACGAGGTCACCGGCGCGCGCCGCTTCCTGCGGCGTGGCAGCGCGGGCGTGGTCACCGAGTTCCGCGACCAGGTCGGCGAGGGTCTCGGGGCCCCGGGAGTTGCTCAGGACGACGTCCAGGCCGGCGGCGACGGCTAGTCTGGCCAGAAGCACTGCCGATCATTCCGCTGCCGATGAGGCCGAGGGTCTTGGTGGACATGCTTGGTGACTCCGTTTCTTTTGACTGCCGAAATCGTGACCAGTGGGCGCGGGTGCGACCCGCGGCCCGGCTCAGGGACTACGGCGTGATGGAAGCGGCGGGGACGGCGCGTCCGAAGAGGTCCAGCAGGGCCGTCCAATGCCGTTCTGTGGCCTCGGCGTTGTGCATGGCGGTGTCGGCGTGGGCTCGACTGCCTCGGCATCGCCCTGGATCGCTGGACCGCCTCCGACGGCGCACTCGACCTCATCGGCCTGCTCGACAAGGCCTTCGCCGCGCTCGGTTCGTGTTAGGCCGTCCGCGCCGCATGACGCGGATCCTCCCACCCTCTGGGAGAAGACGGCGGGCGGACCCGCGCTAGAAGGACGCCGTGCGGCACCGGCCGCGGGCCCGGGTCAGTGGATCATGACCGGAGCGTCCGCCTCCGCAGCGTCCTGCTCGTCGCTCCCTGCCGCGACCCGCGAGGCGGATCGGGCCGGTCTCGTCAACGCCCACGGCGGCGGCATCGCACACGACCCGCCCTTCGGCGGTCACAGTCACAGGGGCATCGACGTCGAAAACTGCCATGGGACCTGCACAGCTTCACCGAGACCCAGGTCAGCGCTGGCCCGGCCTGCGGCGGCCGACAGGAGACCCAACACTGACACGTGCCGCTGCTTGGAAGTAAGCAGTCCATCGTGTTGCCGTCACCCGCAGCGACATGCCCACAGAATGTTGGCACTCACGGCTCGCCCAGACTCTCCGCCGGGCTGTCCGTCGGTACATCTACGCCTGTGCGCCGTACCGCGGTCGTGGAGCCTCGGCAGGCGGGGAGGAGGAGTGTGTGGTCCAGCCGTCCCTCAGTCCTTTGACCCCGTCTCGGGAGCCGACGCAGGGGGGTCGACGAAGATGTCGTACGCGAGCGTGTCGCCGACGCCGTACTTCGAGAGGTCGTTCATTCCGGCGCCGCGCAGGACATCAGCGTCGATGAAGGTGTTGCCGGTGCAGTCCCGGGACGGCCGAGTGAGGATGTGCAACGCGGCATCGGCGACGATGTCCGGGGTGCGGGACTTCACCACAGCGTTGTCACCGCCAAGCAGGTTCTGGACTGCCGCGGTGCTGATGTAGGTCTCGGGCCAGAGGCAGTTGGCGGCGATCCCCGCGTCGGCGTACTCGGCCGCCCAGCCGAGTGTCTGCAGGGACATGCCGTACTTGGCCACCATGTAGGCGGGCGAGAAGGCTAGCCATCTGGGGTTCATGTTGAGCGGCGGCGACAGGCTGAGGATGTGCGGATTCCAGGCCTGACGGAGGTGGGGAAGACATGCCCGGGTCAGCAGGTGACTGCCGCGGAGCTGAATCGCCATCATGAGGTCGAAACGCTTTGTGGGCAGTTCCTCGGTGGCGCTCAGCGCGATCGCGCTGGCGTTGTTGACACAGATGTCGATGCCACCGAAGTGGTCTACGGTCCTCGCTACCGCCCCTGCGACCGACTTTTCGTCCCTCACGTCCCCGACGATGGGGAGAGCTTTGCCGCCGGCCGCCTCGATCTCCGCGGCGGCGGTGTGCACCGTGCCCGGCAGGCGCGGGTCAGGCACGTCGGTCTTCGCCAGCAAGGCCACATTGGCGCCCTGACGGGCGGCGGCGACGGCGATGGCCAACCCGATGCCGCGAGAACCGCCTGAGATCAGGATCGTCTGGTCCCGGAGGGCCTTGTCACTCATCTTTTCTTCCCTCCTTGGGGATTCGTGGTCGAGCGGAAGGCGTCGTTGTGACGCAGGAGGGAGCAGTGGGTCAGGAAAGCCCCAGTTCGGCCAGCCGGGCGCGGTAGCGGTCGACGTTCGCGAGCTTGATGTCCTCGTAGCCGCGAACCATGTCGGCGGCTTCTGCCGCGGCCGCCGCCGTGCTGTATGACTCCTCAGTCAACTCGTTTGCGAGGCGAAGCACTGTCGTGCGGTAGGAGTCGCGCAGTTGACGCTCCAGTTTGCGCACTGGCAGGTGGCCGAAGGGGTCGAACGGGGTGTCTCGCAGGACGCGGCCCTTGGCCAGCATCCTCAACACCGGGCGCATCCAGGGGCCGAAGGCGATTTTCTTCTCGCGTCCCATCGCCTTGAGGATCGGCGGATGCAGCCGATAGCGCGGCTTCACCCCGCCGGGAACTTCGGCCTGCAGTTGTGCCTCGAAGGCCGGGTCGGTCAGCAGCCTGGCCACCTCGTACTCGTCCTTGTACGCGGTGAGTTTGTACAGCCCTCGAGCGACGGCCTCACTGAACGCCGTGTCCTGCCCCACTGCGCGTTCCGCGCGCCACACGGTCAGCATGTCGGTGACGTAGCGCTGTGCAACGCTCTTGCTCTGATAGCCGATCAGCTGGGTGGCTCGGATGCCGGCGAGGCGCCGGGTCTCGCCCGTCAGGTCGCCCAGGTCGATGTCGGCCGGCGCTTTCAGCGTACTCGCGGGCCGATCCGAGCTCACGGCTGCCGCGAAGGCGGTGGCGTCGGCGACAGCGACACGGCCCCACCGGAAGGCGGCGATGTTGTTCTTCACCGCGACGCCGTTGGCCTCGATCGCCCACTCGATCGCCGCGGCCGACATCGGCAGCACACCAGCCTGATAAGCGGCGCCCACCAGAAGGAAGTTCGCCGGCATGCCGTCGCCGAACAGCGCCTGGGCCGCCGCGGTCGTGTCGAGGGGCAGCACGTCCTTGGTGCGCCGGATGAACCGCGAGAGCAGCTCGTCGGCGTCAGGAGGGGTGAGCGAGGCGTCGCGCACCTGCGCGCCGGTCGGAACGGCGCTGGTGGAGACCACGGCGACGGTGCGTTCGAGCGACGCGAACGCGAGGTTCTTGGCGTCGGCGCCGACCAGAGCGTCGAAGGCGAGGTAGCAGGCAACCTCGCCGCCGACCCGGTTCGCCGGCTCGAGGACACTGTCCCGGTGCGCGATCCGCAAGTGCGAGACGACTGGCCCCGCCTTTTGGGACAGTCCGGTCTGGTCGAGGCCGTTCACGGTCAGCCCATCGCGGATCGCGGCCGTGGCGAGCACCTGGTTCACAGTGACGATCCCCGTGCCGCCGATACCAGCCAGGAAGACATCGGACATGCCGTGCGGCGCCGTCCGGTTGGGCTCCGCCACGGCGGTGGGCTCTGGGCGCTGCGGCGCGGACCGTTTGGACGGCGTTCCGGGTGGCAGCTCGATCGTCATGAACGATGGACAGTCACCGTCGAGGCACGAGTAGTCGGTGTTGCAGGAGCTCTGGTCGATGTGCGTCTTGCGGCCGAACTCCGTGTCCACCGGCTGCACCGACAGACAGTTGCTCTTGACCCCGCAGTCCCCGCACCCCTCACAGACCGCCTCGTTGATGACGACCCGAGTACGGCGGACCGGCTGCGCGCCCCGCTTGCGCAGGCGCCTCGCCTCGGCGGCGCACTGCTGGTCGTAGATGAGGACCGAGACTCCCTTCACCTCGGCCAGCACCTTTTGTGCCTCGTCGAAACGGTCCCGTTGCCACAGGGCAACACCGGCCGGCAGCTTCGGCAGGCGACGATAGCGCTCGGGTTCGTCCGCGCAGATGATGATCTTGTTGACGCCCTCCGCGAGCAGCTTCGCGGCGATTGCGGGCACTTCGAGACCACCGGCGGCATCCTGACCGCCCGTCAGGGCGACGGCCTTGTTGTAGAGCAGCTTGAAGGTGATCGACACACCCGCGGACACACATGCCTGTACGGCGAGCTGTCCGGAATGCGCGAAGGTGCCGTCCCCCATGTTCTGGTACAGGTGACGGGCCGTCGTGAACGCTGCCTGGCCGATCCACTGGGCGCCTTCCCCGCCCATCTGGGTCAGCGACACCACATCCGTTTCCGGACGCCCGTCGAGCGTGACCATCCCGTGGCAGCCGATGCCTCCGGCGGCGACCGATCCGTCAGGGACTAGCGTCGAGCGGCTGTGCGGACAGCCCGAGCAGAAGTACGGGGTGCGTCCCGTCGACAGCAACTCCAGGACCGGCGGTTCGCGGCGCGACGGCGCGAGGTCGACCCGTCCGCGCAGCACTCTGCGCAGCGGTCCTTCCAGGCTCCGCGCGTTCAGGTCACCGGTGACGGGCACCAGCGGCCGTCCCTCCGCGTCCGCCGCGCCGATCACGACCGGCGCGGCGGACATGCCGTACAGCACGTCACGCACCGCACGCTCGATGAACGGCTCCTTCTCCTCGACGACCAGAACCGTTTCGAGGCCGGCGGCGAACGCACGCACCTCGTCACGCTCGAGAGGGTGGATCATGCCGAGGCGCAGCAACCGGATACCGGCACGCCTCAGAGCCGTCTCGCCGTCCCCTTCGTCGAGTCCGACGTCGCGCAGTGTCTGGCGCACGTCCGCGTAGGTCTTGCCGCCCGCGATGATCCCGAGCCAGGCATCGGGGGTGTCGACCTCCACGGTGTTGATCGGGTTGGCGGCGAGAAAGGCCCGCACCATCGCAGCCCGTGGCCCGTGCAGCTGCTCCTCCGCCCGCAGGGACGCAGGCGGGGTGAGGCTGGGGTATTGCCGGTAGGTCCAGGGCTTGCCCTCCCACTCCAGCTCCGGAACGGTTACCTCGACTTCACCCACTGAGCCGTCGACGGTGTAGATGCCGTCGGCGACGTCCGTGGTGATCTTCATTCCGACCCACATGCCGGACGCACGCGACAGGGCCACGCCGTAGCGGCCGAGACGCACGATGTCCGCGGCGTCGGCCGGGTAGAGCACCGGCAGCCCGTAGGAGGCGAGCGTCTGCTCGCTCGTGCAGGGGATGGTTGAGGACTTGCAGCCCGGGTCGTCGCCCGCGAGGACGAGTACACCGCCGTGGGGGTGCGCTCCGCTGATGTTCGCGTGCCGGAGCGCGTCCCCGGACCGGTCGACGCCAGGGGCCTTCCCGTACCAGATGCCCACTGCACCATCGACTGTGCGCGCGTGCCCGGGCACCTCCAGTTGGCTGCCCCACACCGAGGTGGCCGCGAGTTCCTCGTTGACGGCGGGTACCAGCTTCAGGGCGGCGGTCTCGGTGAGTTCCGATGCCTTCGCCAGGGTCATGTCCAGCCCGGCGAGCGGGCTGCCCTGGTAGCCGGACACGAAGGTCGCGGTGTTCAGGCCGGCTGCGCCGTCGGCGGCGTGCTGCTCGACCAGCAGCCGGGCGATCGCCTGGACTCCGGTCACCGGCACCGGTCCGGCACCCGGTCGGTAGCGGGCAGACAGGTCGAGTTCGGCGGGCGGCCTTGGTGTGGTGGTCTGCGACACGGATCCGTCCTTCCCTCAGTTCGCGACCGGAACGGCGGCGGGAACGATCCGGTTGGTGAGTGTGCCGATACCGGTCACCTCGATGGCGACCTCGTCTCCCGCGCGGAGGTAGCGTGGCGGCTTCTGCCCCGCGCCGACCCCGGCCGGGGTGCCCGTGCTCAGGAGGTCGCCCGGCGCGAAGCTGTAGTAGCGAGACATCTCCTCGACGAGCTGCGGAATCCCCACGACGAGGTCGGTGATGTGGGCGTCCTGCATCACGGTGCCGTTGAGCCGGGTCGTCAGCCGCAGGGCGCCGGGGTCGGGGACCTCGTCCGCGGTCAGGATCGCGGGGCCGACGGGGGCGAACGTGGGGAACTGCTTGCCCATGAGCATCTCGATGACCGACCAGCGGCCCTCGATCGGTGTGGCGGCCGTGAGAAACGCCCTCACCCCGTCACGGGCGGAGACGTCGTTGAGGATCGTGTAGCCCGCGACGTAGTCCATGGCCTGGTGCGCACTCACCCGGTGGCACTCGCGGCCGAACACCACGCACAGCTCACCCTCGAAATCGACCATCTCGGCGAATTCGGGCGGCAGGACGATGGGTGCGTCCGGACCCGTCACGGCGTTCGGGCTCTTGATGAATGACGGCGCCTTCTCAGGTACGGAGTCGCCCATCTCCTCGAGGTGACTTCGGTAGTTGCCACCGGCGCACAGGATCAGCGCGCCAGGCCGGATCGGCGCATGCAGGCGCACGTCACTTCGAGGGATGCGCGGCAGGCCGTCGTTGTCGGTCGCCCGCATGACCCGCTCACGGATGTCGTCCCATGCGACGAGCATGTCCGGGACCGAGGCAGGGGCGCCCGGACCCAGGACGGTGTCGGCGGGCAGGACGGCGTCGCCGACCAGGAAGCCCGGCCGAGGGCTGCTGCCCGGTGTCGAGAAAGACACGATGTTCATGCTTGAGCTCCGAGCGTGTCGAGATCCGGTGTGCCTGCGACCACTGACTGCCACCGCGGCGGATCGGACAGCAGGCGGCGCATTTTCTGGAACTCGCGCATGCGGCCCAGCGCGATCACTCCGGCGAGATCGGGGCCGCGCCGTACCAGGGCTAGGTATGCCTCGGTGTCGGGTCCGCCGTCGACGAAGCGCACCTCGTCGCCATAGGTGACACCGGCGATCTGCAGCCGGGTGCCGTGCTGGTCGGTCCAGATGAAGGGCACGTCCCGGTAAGGGACGGTGGTGCCGAGCAGGTCGCGGGCGACGTGGGCAGCCTGGCGATGGGCCGAGGTCCAGTGCTGAAGGCGCACGAGCGCGCCGGTGGCGCTGTCACGGCGACGGGCGATGTCGCCGATGGCGTAGACGCCCTCGGCCCGGGTGCGCAGACCCTCGTCGGTGTGAACGCCGTCGCTGAGCTGCAAACCGGACCGGTCCAGCCAGCCGGTCTCCGGTGCGCCACCGAGACCGAGCACGACGATGCCGCCGGGCAGCCGCGTTCCGTCCGCAAGCTCGACGGACTCGACGCTGCCCTGGCCGTGCAGAGCGGCCACCGTCCGGCCGCAGATCACTCGCACACCACTGGCTTCATGCAGACGTTCGAGGGGACGGGACAGGCCGGGGGTCAGGACGCTGGGCAGGAGGTTCCCGCCGCCCTCGACGATCGTCACGTCGAGCCCCTGTTCGGCCGCCGAGGTGGCGACCTCTCCGCCGATGAAGCCACCGCCGACGACGACAACCGGGCCGGGCTTTGTTCTCAGTGCGTCCCGCAGCGCCCGGGCGTCGGCGAGCGATCTCAGCGTGTGCACCCCGTCGAGCCCCACGAACGCCGCAGGGCGCCGAGGGGCGACGCCGGTCGCCAGCACGAGCCGGTCGTAGGCAAGCTCGTCGGCGCCGTCAGCGGCAGAGCGCACGGCGACACGCCTGCGGGCGGTGTCGAGGCCGACAGCCCTGGTCGACAGCCGGAGTTCGACCCGCAGTTCCGTTATCCGGTCGGCGCTCCAGAGCCTGAAGTCGTCCTCGTCGAAGACGCCAGTGAGGAATTCCTTCGACAGTGGCGGACGGTCGTAAGGCAGTTCGGGATCGGCGTCGACGACCGTCAGGGCGCCCTCGAAGCCGTTCTCGCGCAGCGACTCCACGACCCGGACACCTGCGATTCCCGCTCCCACGACGACGACGCGTTGCGCAGTGCTCATGCGATGATCACGCGTCCCCGGGGCGGGAAGCCTGTTCGTCACTGCCGGTGTGCTCCAGCGCGTCCAGGTCGATGTCGGTCCGGCCGGTGATGTCTAGTGCGGGGTTCTCGTACATCGGGGCGTAACCACGGGGGCCGAAGTGCACGATCTCCCACCAGTTGCCGTCGCAGTCGGCGAAGTAGAAGGAGTAGGTCCCGTGCTGCATGAGCGGCTTGGTGACCCGCCCGATCCCGTATTCGCTCTTGTTCGCCACCAGCGCGGCATAGGCGTCGTCGACGGCCTCGGCACTCGGGACATCGAGGCCGTTGTGGTCGAGGAGGCCCATCGTGCTGGGCTGCCCTGTCTCGACGACAGCGTAAGTGTGGTCGCTGCCCAGGCGGATCAGCATCGACACGGGGCTGGTCTGGATCACCTCCAGGCCGAGGACCTCCTCGTAGAAGCGCCGCGACTTCTGCAGGTCGAGAGATGTGAGCGTGCCGTGGGAGATCATTCCGACGGGGACGAGCGGATTTTCGGTACGGCAACTGGTGGTGATCTGGGGCATGACGTTTCCCTTCGTGTGCCGACGCGGTGGGTGTGGGGGTGCGGCTATATACGCGTGGCGACCGTGAGCTCCAGGCCGTCCAGTGCGGGCGTGTAGACGATCTGACAAGCCAGGCGGGAGTTCGGCTGCCGATCCGGCAGCGTCTCAAGCATTTCCTCCTCGTACTCGTCAATCGGTTCGAGCAGGTCCCACTGATCGGGCCGGACCGTGACATGGCACGTGCCGCACACGGCGTTGCCGCCGCAGACGCCGATGACCCCTACCTTGAGAGGGCGAAGCTGGAGCATGAGGCTGTCGCGGGTGTTGACGTCGACCTCGCGACGCGTCTGGTCACGGCCATGTACCACAATCGTCATCAGGTCCTCCTTGTCCGCTGCGACTCATTGCACAGCCAGGCGGCGTCCGGTCGCATCGGAGGATGCACGGAAAGCCCTGAGTCAAATGACGTAGCGTGCGAAGGCCAGAGTCGAGTGCGGTCCGGCCCGGAGAACACGGCACTGATCAGCCATGACGTGCGGTTCTGACGGCGTCAGCGCTATGTTCACCAGTCCGAGCACCACCTCGCCCGGCCGTGCCCGTTCCCGCACGCAGTCCGCCCCCGGGTCTGCCCGGTCGCGCCTTCCGTGCGGGTCGCATTCCGGCGAACGGCGTACTCGGCTCAGCAGAGAACGTATGCAAAACTGTCAGATCAGCCTCGCCCTCCCAGTCACCTACCAGCACCGGAGCTGCGCACGGATCGTGCCGGGCGTCCGGCATATTCAGCGCGAGGGTCACGAGTATCGAGAGTGCCGAGGGTGCGATATGCGGCAAGGAGGCCTCATATGACCGACTCCCGAGGAACCGTGACGGCTGAGGCGATACCCGCGTCGTTGACGACGCTGCTGGGGTTCATGCGTGACGGAGTGGTTCTGCTCAACCGCGACCGCCGCATCTCCTACCTCAACGGCGAGGCCAGTCATCGACTCGGGTTGGACACCTCCGTCCTGGTCGGAGAGCGTCCGTTCCTTCCGCCGGCATCGAGCGACACCGTCGAGGTCGAGTTGGACATCGACGGCGAGCCGTACACCGCCGTCATCGTGCGGGACGACACACGCTCTGTCGCTCTGGATCAACGTCGCCTCGTCGCCTTCACCCGGACAACGGCTCGTGCGGCCTGCATGGGCTCCCTTCAGTCCACCCTCAACGCCGTCGCGGCAGAGGTGCTCAACGTAACCGCGGCGGTCTCGTGCACCCTGACCCTCACGGACCCGGAGGCCGGCGAAACATGGATCGAGGGCGAGGCCGGGGTTCCTCCGGAACACTGGTCGAAGGTGCAGGCCGCCTTGCGTCTCGGCGCCCCCCTGCTCGCATTGGCCGCAGCCAAAGGCCGCAGTCCGTACATGGAGCGAGACCTTCGCAGGAGGATGCGGGACGACGTGCGGCTCGCGCCCTTGGCGCCCATCGTCGAGCAAGGCCACTGGAAGTCGCTGGTGGCGGTGCCCATGGTCGTGCGCGATGTCAGTCTCGGTGCGCTGACGGCGTACTACCCTGCTCCCGCCCATCCGGACGAGGCAGAGGTCGCGTTCATCAGTGCCATGGCCGACCAGGCGGCGATCGCTGTGAACACGGCACGGTTGTTCGCGGACGCCCAGGAGAAGGCCGCACTGGAGGAGCGCAACCGGCTCGCGCGTGACCTTCACGACTCGGTTAGCCAAAATCTGTACTCGCTCGTGCTGCAGGCGCGGGCAGCACAGTCGGCCGCTGCGCGCATCCAGGGTGCTGACGGCGCGATGATGGGGGAACGGCTCCAGACGCTGTACACCCTGGCGGAAGCGGCCCTCGACGACATGCGATCCGCGATCCTGCAGTTGCGGGAACCCGCGACCATGGGTGATTCGGGCCTCACCGCAGCAGTCCGCGAGCACGCGGCCGCGGTCGCGCGTCGAGAAGGCGCCGACATCAGTGTTGCCATTCCGGACGAGCCGCTGTTGCTGTCGCTGGAGACCGAGCACGAGCTGTTCCGGGTGATCTCGGAGGCTCTCACGAACAGCATGCGTCACGCGCGCGCCACCCATGTGGAGATCCGCATCATCGAACCGGATGACCGCAACGAGCTGGTGGTGACGGTCACCGACAACGGCACCGGCTTCGACACGTCACGCCATCGACCCGGTCACGTGGGCCTGGTGAGCATGCGTGAGCGCACTGAACGGCTCGGCGGCCGGCTTTTCGTCGAGACCTCCGGAGAAGGCACAACCGTTCGCGCCGTTGTGCCGTGCCGACGCTGGCCGACCGGAAGTGCCCAATGATGACTTCATCCACCGAGGATGACCAGGTCATCCGGGTAGTCGTCGTGGACGATCACGTCGTCGTTCGACGCGGCCTGGCCGCTTTCCTCGACGAGACGCCCGATATCCGTATCGTCGCACAGGCCTCGGAGGGTTCGGGGGCACTCGCCGAGGTGCAGCGCCTGAAGGCAGCGGGAACCCCACCTCATGTCGTGCTCACCGATCTGATCATGCCCGGACTGGACGGCATCGAGACCACGAAGCTGATGAAGCACTACCACCCCGATGTGGTGGTCATCGTGCTGACCAGCTTTGGCGAAGCCGACCGCGTCCGAACCGCTCTCGCCGCGGGCGCGGCGGGATACGTCCTGAAGGACGCCGATGTCGACGAGTTGGCGGCCGCGATCCGGGCGGGCAATCGAGGGGAAATACACCTGGATGCCGCCGTCACGCGCCACCTCACGTCCGATCCGACCCAACGCGCCGCGCCCGATGCGCAGCTGACGGCACGGGAGTGGGAAGTGCTACGTCACGTCGCCGCCGGGCACTCGAACCAGGCGATCGCCGATCGGCTGGTCATCAGTGAACGGACCGTGCGCACCCACGTGAGCAACATCCTCGGCAAACTCGGGATGGCCTCCCGTACCCAGGCCGCTCTCTGGGCGCGAGAACAGGGCGTCGCATCTGATTGGGGCCGCGGGCCGGCGCGGTAGCGCGATCCGCCAGACCACGTCACACTCCGTGTTGCACCGCGTCGGCCCTACGACAAGTGCCCCAGCTCGCGCGACGCCGCGGTCACCGTGGTGTGCAACTCGGCGGCCACTTCAGCGAGGTGGTCGGGTGTTCCGGCACTCTCCGGGAGCGCCACGGACAGTGCGAGCGGCAGCGGATCATTGGCGGCGAACACGGGAGCCGCGACGGAGATGACGCCTGCAATGACAGCGCTATGGGTCACGGCGTGCCCGCGCTCACGGATATCGGCCCGGATGGCTGCGATGCGCTCCGCAGGCCATTCGCTCTCCCTGCCCCGCACCTCCCGTCCCAGCACCTCGTTGGTGAGGGTTTCGGGCAAGTGGGACAGGTACACCTGGCCGACGGAGGAGGTGAGCAGAGGGAGCGTGGCGCCGACCCGCACCGTGAGTGGCAGCGGTCGGGTCCCATACGCCCAGCTCACCACGATCGGACCGCGGTCTCCCCACACCGCGACGTTCACGGAGTGGCCCGTGCGGTCCCTCAGCCGCATTGCGTGGCCGGCGGCGACCGCCACCTCGTTCGTACGCCGCAGCGCCTCCGCTCCGAGGCGACGCATGGAGGGCCCGAAGTCGTAGAGACCGGTCGCGGAGTCCTGGAAGGTCAGCCCGATGCGCCCGAGGCTGACGAGATAACGGTGCACCTTGCTCGGCTGCATCCCGCTCGCCTGAGCGATCGCCGACAGGCTCAGAGCACCTCCGCCCTCCTCAAGCGCCAATAGCACCCGCATCGCGGTTTCAACCGACTGGATCCCCTGGCGTCCGAGCCCGTCGGACACGGCGTGCTGCGCGTGCTGCCCGTTCTCGGCTGGATCGGCGACCGCCACGGAGCTCTCCTCTGCATGCCGCCAGTGCATGAACGTGTTCAGCCTATCGGAGCCCACGATCCACCCTCCTGACGCCGTGGCCTGCGGTCTTCTCGATGGAACCGAGTGCCGACTCTCACGCGCCGGATGCGACACCGTTGATTCACCATTGCATAACACGTTACGCTCTGGTGAAATTCGATAGCCTTCCCCGTCATCTCGCCAGTCCGCGCCCCGACGAAGGCCAGGCCCGGTAGTCGGCAAGAGCCACCGCCAGCGAACACGCCGACGAGCCACCTCATGCACGAACCCCGCCACCCCGTGGGCGACGTGCGCTCCGCGAATTTCGCGCGCAACCACACAAGATCCACCGAGGAGACGCCGCAATGAAGCTGATCGCCCTCGAAGAACACTTTGTGACCGCCGACCTGGTCGGCCACGGTGCATCCACTGCATCCATCGCCCAGCCTCACGTCTGGGCCGAGGCCTCCCGCAGGCTTCTCGATCTCAACGAAGAGCGCCTCGCCGCCATGGACGCGGCCGGCCTCGACATGCAGGTTCTCTCGCTCAACTCCCCCGGTATCCAGGCGGAGACAGACCCCGCCGCCGCCGTACGGCAGGCGACCACCGTGAACGACTTCCTCGCCGGCGTCATCGCTGAACACCCTGACCGCTTCTCCGGTTTCGCTGCCCTTCCTCTGCAGGATCCTGCCGCTGCGGCGGACGAACTGGAGCGTGCGGTGGCGCAACTCGGCCTGCGCGGCGCCCTCGTCAACGCCCACACTCACGGCACCTACCTGGACGACCCCGCCCTCCGCGTTGTCTGGGAGCGCGCTGAGCACCTCGATGTACCGCTCTATCTGCATCCGGCGAACGGCGTCGACACGGCCCACGTGTTCTCGGGCCACCCCGAACTCGTCGGACCGATGTGGAGCTGGGGGCTCGACACGGCCACTCACGTCCTGCGGCTCATCTTCGGAGGCGTGTTCGACGACTTCCCGAAGGCGAAGCTCTTGCTCGGGCACATGGGCGAGGGGCTGCCCTACGTGCTGTGGCGCTTGGACTCCCGCTGGGGATTCCACGCGCACCACGGCATCGAGCTCAAGCGTGAGCGCCCCTCCGAGTACATCCGCCACAACCTCTACATCACGACCAGTGGCGTCTGCTCCTCCGCCCCACTGCTCGCCGCTCTGCTCTCGATGGGCGCCGACCACATCCTCTTCGGCACCGACTACCCGTTCGAGGACATCGAGACGGCCACGCGGTTCCTGCGCACCGCACCGATCAGCGATGCCGACCGGCTCAAGATCGGCCAGCAGAACGCCGAGAAGCTCCTCCGCCTCACCCCCTCGTCCGCATACGCGAGCGTGTGAGCAGAAGAGTGAGCACTTCCCTGACATCCCCGGTCGTGTTTGAGTCCTGGGGGCAGCGAGTCCTCTTCGGCTCGGGCACCGCCCGGGCTGACGTGGCAGCCGAAGTCGCGCGGCTCGGCTCGACCCGTGTCCTCCTCATCGCTGGTCAGCGGGAAATGGCCTTGGCTAAGGAGATCTGCCGGGACGTGCCCACAGTGGCCGCCTTCGGGCACGTCAAACCGCATGTACCGGCCGACGTGGCCGATGCCGTACGCGAGGCTGTTCGTGCACACGCGGCCGACCTGCTCCTCAGCGTCGGCGGAGGATCGACGACGGGCACCGCCAAGGCGGCCGCGCTCACCACCGGCCTGCCGATTCTCGCCGTCCCCACGACCTACGCCGGCTCGGAGGCGACCCCCGTGTGGGGCCTCACCGCGAACGGCGACAAGCGCACCGGCGTTGACGCTACCGTGATTCCCCGCGTCGTCGTGTACGACGCGACCCTGATGCTGTCGCTACCGGCACGCCTGTCGGTCACCTCGGGTCTCAACGCCCTCGCCCACTGCGTCGACGCCATGTGGGCACCGCGGAACAACCCGATCAGCTCGGCCCTCGCCGTCGAAGGCGTTCGCTCGCTGGCCGCCTGCCTTCCGTCCATCGTCACCGACAGCCAGGACGTCACGGCGCGGCGGGACGTCCTCTTCGGCACCTACCTGGGGGCCGTCGCATTCGCCGGCGCCGGGTCCGGCCTCCATCACAAGATCTGCCATGTACTCGGTGGAGCGTACGACCTCGAACACGCCGCGCTGCATTCCGTGGTCCTTCCACACGTGGTCGGCCTGAACCTGCCCGCGGCACCCGACGCGGCGCGCCGGCTCGGATCGGCACTCGGGAACAGCGCCGACCCGTTCGGTGCGTTGCTCGAGCTCTACGCGGAGCTCGATCCGCCCGGTTCTCTGCGCGAGCTGGGACTTGGGGAGTCGGCACTCGATCAGACGGCTGACCTGATCGCGGCACAGGTGCCGGAGTCCAATCCCCGCCGGATGACACGCGAGGCCATCCGGGAGCTGCTGGCACGAGCCTGGCGTGGCGAGGCTCCGGTTCTCGTCCCGCTCACCAGCACATGAGCGATGACTCCCCGACGAAGGAGGAACCGATGGCAGAGCAGAGCAGCGACCGTGCCCGGCGGGAACAACGGGTGACGGACCAGGTCGTCGCGAGCTTCGAGACGACCGACAACGACCGGTTCAGTGAGGTCATGCAGGCACTCGTACGGAACCTTCACGCGTTCGTGCGAGAGACCCGGCTCACCGAGGAGGAGTGGAACGCGGCGATCGAGTTCCTGACGGCGGCGGGTCACATCACGACCGACACGCGCCAGGAGTTTGTTCTGCTCTCCGACGTCCTCGGCATCTCCATGCTGACCGTCGCTGTGAACGAACCCGATCTGGGCGAGGCCACGGAGTCCACGGTGCTGGGACCGTTCTTCGTCCAGGGCGCACCGGAGATTCCCCTCGGCGGCGACATCGCGAAGGGCGCCACCGGCGAGCCGTCGTGGGTCTACGGCACGGTGACGGACACCGATGGACGACCGGTCCCCGGTGCACGCATCGAGGTCTGGGAGGCAGACGGCGACGGCATGTACGACGTCCAGTACGAGGACGGCGCTCTTGCCGGGCGTGCGCACCTTTTCAGCGACGACGAGGGCCGCTACCGATTCTGGGGGCTCACCCCCACGCCCTACCCGATCCCGGACGACGGTCCTGTTGGCCGACTCCTGCGCCGCGCCGGGCGCTCTCCGATGCGGGCGCCGCACCTGCACTTCATGGTGACGGCGCCCGGCTTCCGTCCTCTGACCACGCACATTTTCGTATCCGGAGGCCCATACCTGGACAGCGACTCGGTGTTCGGCGTGAAGGAGTCCCTCATCCGCACCTTCGAGCGCCACCCGGCCGGCACACCCGCGCCAGACGGACTCCGTCTGGAGCGCCCTTGGACTTCGGCTCGCTTCGACATCGTCCTTGGACAAGCCTGAACGCGGTGGTTCACTCGACGGGCGTGCGCGCTGGTGCCTACGTCAAAAGTCGCAGGCAATCCCAACATTCAGCCCTGCACCTGAAAAGGTACTGAGCCTACCGTCCAGGCATGCATCACTGACATGACGCACTTGTAGAACGGGACAAGTAGAAGGACCTGTCGCGCCAGCAGCATAGCTTGGCGCCGCAAGCTCGACACAGCAGGTCTCCTCGCCCTCATCGACGACTCGAACAGTTCATTGCGTTCGTCGAAGCCGACGGGGCAGCCCAGCCCTTTCCCTGCCAGAGCATTCGTTGGCGCGGCATCTACATCAGGCCGCTCCATGGACGACCAGCGAGCAAGAGAGGAGCACACTGATGGATTCCCCGATGAGTTCGATGCCCGTGATCCAGGTATCTTTCAGCACCCTGAATCTTGAGGCCACCGCAGCGTGGTACCGGGAGGTCATTGGCTTCCTGCCGGGCGGCGCCTGGCAGGGAGTCACCGGGCCGGAAGCCGCCGCCTTCCTCGGCTTCCCGTCCTGCAACGCCGACCTGATGTGGCTGCTCGATTCGACCGATCTTTTCCAGCTGGAGTTCTTCCAGTTCAGCGATCCTGCGTCCGTGCCGGGAAGCCGCCGTCCGGACGACGCCGGATGGTCGTTGGTCGGCCTCTACGTCGACGACCTGGACGCAGTCCTGGCCGGGCTGCGTGAGGCCGGCTCTCAAGTCGGGCCGGTTCTCGGCGACAAGCCTGAGCGTCGGGTCTGTACACGTGATCCTGAGGGGGTATGGCTCGAACTGCGCGAACGTGTTCCGGGAGTTTCCCTGACCCGCACGATCCGGGAAGCCCCAGTGACGACGGCCTTCGTCCGGGTCGTGGTCACCGATCTGGCCGGAGCGCAGAACTTCTTCTGCGACACACTCGGGCTGCGCGACACCGGCGCGGTACTGCACACGGAGGCCGATGAGGAACTCTGGGGGTCCCCGGCCACCAGCGCCACGTCCTGCGTGCTTTCCGCGGAAGGTTTCCATGACGGTCCCGTGATCGAGCTGGTGCAGTACGAGACCCGGGTTCCGCGACCGTTGCCGGAGGGCTACCGGGTCTCTGATCAAGGCATCCTCAACGTCGCATTCGGATCCCGTTCCCCCGGGATCTACGACGCCGTTCTGGACCGGTTCCGTGCCAGCGGGTTCCAGCTGCACGCCGAACTCAAAGTCGCCTCGGCCCGGGGCCACTTCGCGGTGGGTGCCGAGGGTCTGAGCGTGGAGTTCCTGACCGTTCCTGACCTCGAGACCGAACAGCTACTCGGATTTGGCCCCAAGGGCACATTCCCCGAACCTCACTGAGGAAATGCTGAAGGCTCGGATCCCAGGCGAAGCTCGGCAGAGCGCGATACCAGGCTGGACTTGGCGTCGCGCTCGTTCTCCGGTTCGCCCTGTTCATGGTCGCCACTCGCGGCCCGGGCCGCGTCAGCTCGCCTGAGTTCTCTGACTGCGCATCAAGTCTGGTCCGCTTTCGCCGTCACGGCCCGAGGCCCAGACGAGCACCCACGAGCAGCGCACCAGTGTCAGGATGGCGATCAGTGTCGATAGGCACATGACCTTCCGGTACTGACACCCGTGTGCCTTTTGTAGGGCGTCTCATACTGTCGCATCATGGCGCTCCGTCCGACTGACAAGAATCGGAGAGCGCCTTCATGTCCTATCTCCTGCACATCGATTCCTCCTCCCTGGGCGCCGACTCTGTGTCCCGGCAGGTCGCCCAGTCTTTTCGGGATTCGTGGCGGGGCCCGGTCGTTCACCGCGACCTCGGAGCCGCACCGGTGCCTCACCTCAGTGCCGCCGGCATCACTACTCGCAGCACGGACGAATCCGCACGCACCCCGGATCAGGCCGCGGCCGCGGCGATCCAGGAAGAACTGGTCGGGGAATTCCTCGGGGCGAGCGCTTACCTGTTCACGGTACCGATGTACAACTACTCGATTCCCTCGGTGTTCAAGGCATGGCTGGACCAGATCATGTCCGTGGGTACCACGATGGGCCTTCCCGATGGCCCGCCGGCCGCCGGCCGCCCGGCGTTGGTGATCTCCGCCCGCGGCGGCGGCTACGGCCCCGGGGCCCCCAACCACGGCATGGATCATGTCATCCCGACGCTGGAGACCGTCCTGGGCCACCGGCTGACGCTCGGCCTCGACGTGCGCGTCCTGACCCCCGAGCTCACCTTCGCCCGCATAATGCCCCACATGTCGGACCTCGTACCGCTGCACGAGGCGTCCCTGGCGGACTCCCATGAGCAGGCCCGCAAGCTGGCGGAAGCCTTCCAGGCAGCCCTGTAGCGGCTGTAAAAGTCGCCTTCGCCCCACCTACGGGCGTCGCGGAGCCCGACTACGGTGGCGAGACTGGAGCCGGCGACGCCAGCCCGCCGGATCCCTAGCTCAGTTCGGTGTCACTGGCGTGGGCAGCGAGGTTGGTTTCGAGGTGTTCGAGGACAGCGAGAGTCTCGCTGCGTTCGACTTCGGTGAGACCGCCGGTGACGTAGTCCTCGAGGCGGGACCAGAGCTCTTCGACCTGTTGGCGCAGGGCCAGGCTGGCGGCGGTGGGTTCGACCAGGACGGAACGCTTGTCGCTGGTGGAGCGCTCGCGGCGCACGTAACCGGCCTTTTCCAGCCGCTGAATCGTGCGGGTCATGGTGGCGGCGTCGGCGCCAACGTGTCGGGCGAGGTCGGTCTGGCGCATCCGGCCGCGGTCCCACAGTTGCATCATGACCAGTTCCTGGGCCGGGTGCAGGCCGACCTCGCGCAGCACCTGGCCGGCGAGCATGCGGTGCAGGCGGGCCACCCGGAAGATCGCATGGCTGATCGGTCCGCGGCGTGCGGCCTCGGGGAGTTCACCGGTCTCGGAGACCTGGGGTACTGCCTCGGATTCCATGGTGCCGCCTTCTGCTTTCTCCCGTGCGACCGTCTTTTCCGCGAGCCGCCCGCGGCAGCCGGCACTGGGCCGGCTGCCGCGGGCAGGCCTTCGAGTCCGCTTCCTGGGAGCAGGGTATGTGCTGCTCAGGCGTGGCATGCCCGGCTGGCCCAGTTCCGTCTCCCAGCCGTCAAGCGCGCGCTTCCTCCAGCGTGGGGTAGTCGGTGAAGCCCTTCTCGTCGCCGCCGTAGAAGGTTGCGGGGTCGGGGGTGTTGAACGGGCCTCCCTGGGCCAGCCGGGCAGACAGGTCGGGGTTGGCGAGGAAGAGCTGGCCGTAGGCAAGCAGGTCCACTGTGCCGTTCTCGACGAGTTCCAGCTCGGCGGCTCCGGTGGGCTCCTGGCCGGTGAAGGGGTTGAGGACAAAGGCCGAGGGCCATGCCTTACGCAACCGAAGCGTCAGATCGCGTACACCGGGAGCCTCCAACTGGTGCAGGTAGGCGAGACCCAGGGGGGCGAGGGCCTCAACCAGGGCGGTGTACGTGGCCTCGGTGCCGACGGCGTCGGACTCGTCGATGTCGTTGAAGCCGTTGCCCGGAGAGATGCGGAAGCCGACCCTTTCCCCGCCGATGGCCTCGGCGACGGCCCTGGCTGTCTCCACGGCGAAGCGGATGCGCTTCTCGGGGCTGCCGCCCCACGCGTCGGTGCGCTCGTTGCTGTTCGGGGCGAGGAACTGGCTGATCAGATACCCGTTGGCGCCGTGCAGCTCGACGCCGTCGAAGCCGGCCTCGATGGCGTTGCGAGCGGCGGCGGCGTAATCGGCGATGGTCGCGCGGACCTCGTCGTCGCTCAGTTCGTGCGGGGTGACGAAGTCCTGGGGGCCTTCGTGGGTGTACACCTGCCCGGCGGCCGCGACAGCGGAGGGGCCGACGGGCTCCAGGCCCGTCAGTGCGGGGTGTCCGACCCGTCCGGTGTGCATGATCTGCAGGTAGATCACACCGTCCTGGGCGTGCACCGCGTCCGTCACGTGGCGCCAGGCAGCGACCTGCTCCGCGGTGTGGATGCCCGGGGTGTCGGGGTAGCCCTGGCCGACTCGGGAGGGTTGAACACCCTCGGTGACGATCAGTCCGGCAGTAGCGCGCTGCGCGTAGTAGTCCGCCATGAGCGGCGTGGGGGTCTGTCCAGGACCGTAGGCACGGCTGCGGGTCATCGGCGCCATCACCAAGCGGTTGGCGAGGCGCTTGCCACTCAGCTCGTAGGGCTCGAATGCCTTCAACATGGTCATCTCTCTCAGGGGGAAGTGGAGTGTCCAGACGGCCCCGCAGGTCCACGAGGCGTTACTTGTCTGAACAACAAAATCCACTCCCCCCTTCCCGCGGCGCATGTGAGCTGCAACACAAGCCGAATCGCGGTCGGAGAGGTAGCAGATGGTGAGCGTGAATAAAACCTGCTCCGATCAGCCCTCGGGTCGATCGCGCATTAATTGTCCGAACAGATTAGGTGTGGCCTTCCAACGCTTTCCGTCGAGGATGCAGGGGCCTCGCGCCCGTCCTCCTCGAGGTCACCCTGCCCGCCCTGCGGCAGCTCAGCTGCGGAGCCCCTTCAGCATCACTTCCAAGTACCGGCGGCCGGATGCCAGACGCGCCTCCCGGTCGTCGGCGTGAACCTTGGCGGCAAAGGCGATGCCGCACACGAGCGGCAGCAGATCGTCCCAGGTGACCACGCCACGTACGGCATCTGCCGCGCGGGCACGATCAAGCAGTCGGCCGGCCAGCGAGTCCAATGCGGCAGTAAGTTCCTCGGTGCGGGCCACGACACGTTCCGGTGCGGCACGCACAGCGGTGAGCGAGGCATCGGTCAGTAGCGCCTCCACGGTGACGCCGAGGAAGCCACTCAAAGCCTTCCAGGCATCTTCCTCGGCCAGCGCCCGTTCCGCGCGAGCGATCAGCGCTTCCAGGCCCGGGGTCGCCACGGCCTCCATCAGGGCTTCCGGCGTCGGGAAGTGCCGGTAGACGGTCGCAACCCCCACGCCGACGAGGCGGGCGACGTCGTTGAGCTGCAGCGGGGTGCCGTCGTCGACGAGTCGCCGGGCCACATCGACGATGCGCTGCCGGTTACGGGCAGCGTCTTTACGCATCGGTGCACTGGTCATGCACACAGATTAACCGGATGAATCATCCGCTTGTGCTAGCATGAAATGGATACATCATCCGTTTCAGTGCGGTCCTGCGCTCCAAGGAGGAATCCCTGTGCCGTTCACCGTCACCGACGTGCCGAACCTGCCCGACGGGTTCACCGACACGTTCACCAGCCACACCGTCAAAGCCGACGACCTGACCCTGCACGCCGTGGTCGGCGGCGACGGGCCGCCGCTGCTGCTCCTGCCCGGCTGGCCCCAGTTCTGGTACAGCTGGCGTCTGGTCATGCCCGCTCTCGCCGAGCACTTCACCGTCGTCGCTCCCGACCTGCGCGGCATGGGTGCCAGCGACAAGCCGGCAACCGGCTACGACGCCGCCACGCTCGCCGACGACATGGCGGAGTTGATGACCGCCCTGGGCCACGAGCGCTTCGCCGTCGTCGGCTACGACCTCGGCATGCTGGTCGGCTACGCCCTGGCCGCGAGCCACCGCGACAGCGTCACCCGCCTCGCCGTCAGCGAGGCCGTCATCCCCGGGATCTCGCCGTCCCCGCCGCTCATGTCGGACCCGGCCACCAACGAGATGCTGTGGCACTTCGCCTTCAACCGACTCGCGAACATCAACGAGCGCATGGTCGCGGGCCGCGAGGAGATCTACTTCGGCCACACCTTCACATCCAAGACCGCCACCCCCGGTGCCATCCCGCAGCAGGCCATCGACGTCTATGTCGACTCCCTGCGCGACCCGGCAGCTCTGCACGCCAGCTTCGAGTACTACCGGACCCTCGACGAGTCCGCCCAGCAGGCCCAGCGCTGGCGCGACGAGGGGCCGCTTACCATCCCGGTCCTGGCCATAGGCGGCCAGTACAGCACCGGCACCATGCCGAAGGAGACCATGAGCACGCTCGCCACTGACGTCACCGGGCTGGTGCTCCCCGGAGCCGGCCACTTCCTGCCCGAAGAAGTTCCGCAGGAACTGGCGATTGCCCTGCTGAACTTCCTGCACTGACCCGCCGCGTTCAAGTGGCCACTTCGGCCGGCAGGCCGAGGTGCTCGGAGGCCCACCGTGGTGGTGACCGTCCCCTGGTCGCCGACCTGGACAGCGGTGACCTGGGCAAACCACACACTGCCGATCGCCTCGAGGCTGCCGTGGCCGAATGGCTGGTCGCAAGGTGGGACACCACTTCCTTGTTCTCCGTGGGCAACGGTGGGCCTCCGGTTGGTTACTACGAGAAGATGTAGTAGGAGGCACTCTCGTGTCGGATACGCACAGCAACGTGGCAGCCGAGGACCCCGTCGAGCAGGACTGTTCGATCCGCGATGTACTTGACCGGGTAGGCGACAAATGGAGCGCCCTGATCGTGCTCAGGCTCAGCGACGGCCCGCGACGGTTCAGCGAACTGCACCGCGAGGTCGACGGGATCAGCCAACGAATGCTGACCCTGATCCTGCGCGCACTGGAGCGCGACGGCCTGGTCAGCCGCACCGTGTATCGGACTATGCCGCCGCGCGTCGACTACGAACTCACCGATTTGGGCCGCACGCTGCTCACGCCGATCGCCGCGCTGCGCGAATGGGCCATGGCACACCGCGACGACATTCGACGCGCTCGCGCCCGCCACGACCACACGACCGGCGACCCCGATGCGAAGCCTGCACCCACATCCCTGACGCCAGGCGCTTGATCAGGACGCCAAGCGTGGACCTGTCGCCCTTCGCAGCGCCTCCGCGGTGGTTGATGCCGCACCCATCGGCCCGGCACACCGCTGACACGGTGCGGGCGCCATTGCCTGCGATGTCGCCTCGGCGGGCTTGCCCATGCGTAGGGAGCGGACAGCGGCTCTGCGCAGTAGAGCACCCAGGCACGGCGTAGTCGATGGCGAGAGGATCGGACGCTAGGCCAGCGCCAGGCCGCCTCGCGTTGCGCGAGAGCGGCCTATTCTTCTGCTATGAAGAAGTCCGAGGTCCAGTCATCGGTCGGCAGTGGGCCGGCGCCGCAGTACCCGATCGAGTCGGTGGACAACGCGCTGCGGGTGCTGCTCATGCTCGGTGAGCGGAACGAGCTCAAGCTCACCGACGTCGCTCACCAGCTGGGGGTCGCGAGCTCGACCGCACACCGCTTGCTCGCGATGTTGATGTACCGCGGCTTCATCAGGCAGGCCGAGCGAGGCAAGGCTTACGTACCGGGAACAGCACTCACCGGTGTCGCCTTTTCGATTCTGCAGCGCTTCGATGTCCGGCAGGCCCTGCGCCCCTTCCTGGAACAGCTGAACGCCGAACTGCGGGAGACCGTGCACCTTGGAGTGCTGGACGGGACGACAGTCCGGTTCGTGGACGCGCTGGAGAGTCCGCGTGCCGTGCGTGTCGCATCCCGCCTCGGTCAGTCGATGCCGGCGCACTGCACCTCGACCGGTAAGGCTCTCCTCGCGCAGTTGTCCGACGATGAGCTGCGACGGCGTTACCCGGATGAGGAGCTTCAGCAGTTGACGCCGAACTCGGTTGCCACGCGGGCGGAGTTGGAGAAGGAGGTTGAAATGGTCCGCCGACTCGGCTACGCCACGAGCTCCGAGGAGAGTGAGGAGGGCGTGGGCTCCGTCGCCGTTGCGCTGTCTGCCCAACGAACCCCCATGCAGGCCGCCTTCAACGTCTCCGTGCCGATCAGCCGCATGAATCACGCCGATCAGCGTCGGATCAGTGCAGTACTGCGTGAGGTCGCAGAGGAGGCTGCTGAGGTGCTGCATTGAGCGTAGGTCGCCTTCCAGCACGGCCTGCGTTCCCCCTCGACCTCGTCGCCTGCGCCCTCCGCGGTCCGAAAGCGCAGGCTCACCGGCGATGACTGTACGGGGATCCGGGCCGCTTGCTGGCCGGCGGCGGAAGGACGGACAGCACCGAACCCGCACCGGATGCCCCCTACCACGGTCTGCTGCAGCACTCGACCGTCCGGCCCGCCGCGTCCGCCGTCTGTGAACGACCAGCAGCCGGCGAACGGCTGGCTGTGGCTACCCTCTCCGACTCATCGACGGATCGGCACTGTCGCTCACCAAGCAGAGTCTGCCTACTGCCGACCCGTGCGTCCCTCGACCTGCCGAACGGTCCTGCCTTCACCACGGCCCTGTTGGCCGCTTTCACCACGGGCTGGTCGCGGTACCCATTCACCCTCACAGTTCTGACCAGCCCGGTCCGGGCGTGTACTCGCAGCATGCGACCAGCAAATTCCAGGGTGGTTGGCCATTGGTTTGCGGCATCGCTCGATCTCGCTTGCCGTCCCCGCCGAGCGCACGAGTGCCTGGCGACCGTCGCAGTGCCGGTACCAGTACGAAAGATGGGCGCTGAAGCCGCCTCGCCCTGCAGCGAAGGGCATTCCATTCCATGCAGTAGATCTGACGTCTGCATGACGGAAGGATGATGGCTCGCGAATCAAGCCGCATGTCAGCCCGCGGAAGGTGATGCCGGGGACACCTCCATAGCGAGCGCTCCGGCGCCCCCCCCCTGAGACCGACCAGGATAACTGGCGCAAGTGCACTCATGACGATCACCTCTGTGGCCGCCGACCGCTGCGGATGGTTCCTCTTCGCTGGATCGACCTATCGAGCCTGCAGTCTTGTGACAGGGGCCTCTCAGTGCTAGCTTCAGAGAAGCGTTCTGCACGACAGAATTTCCGGCAAGGGAGGCGGGAGATGCAACGCGGTATCCACCACATGGGTTTCGCGACGTTCGACTACGAGCGCTGTGTCGACTTCTACACACGTGTGCTCGGCTTCGAGATCGCATGGCAGGAACTGCAGCAGGCGGAGGACGGGACGGTCACCATGCGCCACGTCTTCTTCGACGTCGGCGGCGGCAGCTACATGGCCTTCATGGCCCCGACGCCTGAGTCCGGCGCTCCGGCGAGTTGGCCGGCCGACTTGGACAAGGCGCTGGGACTCCGCCCGTACACCTACCACTTCTCCCTCCGAGTCGACAGCGAGCAGGAGCTGCAGGCTTGGAGGGACCGCCTGGTCGAGCACGGGGTCAAGGCGAGCGCGGTGTTCAACCACGGTTGGTGCAGGTCCGTGTACTTCACCGACCCCGACGGGCTCCAGTTGGAGTTCTGCTACAACACGCGGGTCCTGAGCGAGGACGACAAGATCCTCAAGCCTCGCGAACAGCCGTTCATCGATGACCTGCGGCGCGACCCGCAAGCAGCCCGCGAGAGCTCCGAGGCCATGGGCATCCCCCTCGAGGCGTTCCTGGGCGGGCAGGAGCTCGAAGAGGCCCGCAGCTGAGGCATTGCGTGGCCGCTGCTGGAGAAGGAGCGCCAAGGACGTGGCGACCGGCCTCGCCCGGCCGCCACGGAGAAGGTGGCCGCGGCGGTGATCAGCACGGTGTGCTCCGAGAGCTGGTCCCCGAGTACTCGTCCGACAGTTCGACGAGGCCGCATCCGCCCCCGGCCTTCGTCCCCCTGCGGTGCACCGCAGGGGGACGAAGGCCGGCAACTCATATGAGATGGAATCGGAGACGAAATGGGTTCGCTGAAGGGTGAGACGGTCCTCGTGATCGGAGGGAGCTCAGGTCTCGGGCTTGCGGTCGCGGCAACAGCTCTCGAGGACGGCGCGGAGGTCACGATCGCCGGTCGCTCCGAGGACCGACTCCGCGAGGCTAGGGCCGTCATCGGTGACGGGGTGCAGACTGCCGCTGTCGACGCCGTCGACGAGGAACAAGTGGCGGGACTGCTCGATGGTTTCGACACCGTCGACCACGTTTTCGTCACCGTCGGAGTTGTCGGCGGGGGCACCCTCTTCGAGGCGGACACCGCGACGCATCGTCCGCGTCTGGATGCGCGGGTCTGGGCGGCGGCGCACGCGGCCAGGTACGGAGCGCCGAAGATGCTCCGAGGCGGATCGATCACCTTCTGCTCGGGAGCGGCCGGTGTCCGACCGGGCAAGAGCACGAATCCGCTCGCCGCGGCCTCAGCGGGGGCGGTGGAGTCGATGACCCGCACCCTGGCGGTGCAGCTCGCGCCCGTCCGCGTCAACACCGTCGTCCCCGGCATCGTCGAGACCCCTCTGCTCACAGCATCGGCGGGTGACCTGGAGGCGATCGCCCAGCGCCTGCCGGTGGGGCGCGTCGGCCGAGCTGAGGACATCGCCCAGGCGGTGCGGTTCTTCATGACCAACGGATACGTCACGGGCCAGACGCTGATCGTCGACGGGGGCGGCGTCCTCGTCTAGGGCCCCGCGGCCGGGTGAACGCCGCGCCAGCAGGACAAAGACAAGAAACGACGAAGGACGGAAATGACCGAGGTCACACGTGAGCCGGTGGCGATCGACTCGCCCACCGCACCGAGGACAGCATTCGGGGCGTTCCCACATGAGGGCGTCTACCACACGCTGAAGGGGAGCAGGCCCGACGTCGCCTTCATCATCTGCCACCACGTCGCCAACTTCAGCGACCACTACCTCGGACCGCTGCTGGCCGAGCAGGGCTTCGGCGTTTTGGGCTGGCCGACCCGATACAAGACCGATCCGGCCTACTTCCAGCTGGAGAACGCGCTGATCGACATCGGCGTCGGGATCCAGTGGCTGCGTGAGGTCGCCGGAGTGAAGACGGTTGTGATGGTGGGCAACTCCGGTGGTGGTTCGCTGATGGCCACCTACCAGGCACAGGCCACCGACCCCAGCACGATCAAGGTCGCAGATCAGTTCAAGGCCGCGGCGGACGCGGGCGCCAGCTCGGCGGCCGGCCAGCTGTCCACCTCGATGGCCGTGCATGTGTCGGTCGATTCGGAACTGCGGCAGCTGCCCCCGGCCGACCTGTACATCTCGCTCAACGCCCATCAGGGCCGTCCGGACGTCCTGACGACGTGGATGGACCCCTCGGTCATCGACGAGAACGATCTCTTCGCGACCGACCCCGAGCTGGACATGTTCAACCCGCGCAATGGTCCGCCGTACTCGCCGGAGTTCGTGGTCCGCTACCGGCAGGCCCAGCGGGAACGCAGCAACCGCATCAGCACGTGGGCGCGTCAGGAACTGGCCCGCCTTAATGAACACGGCGTCACCGACCGTATCTTCACGATCAACAGGCTTTGGGCGGACCTGCGCTTCCTCGACCTGTCCATCGACCCCTCCACGCGGGAGACCGGCTGCTACTTGGGCGACCCCCGTATCGCCAACTACGGTGCTCATAGCCTCGTGCCCTTCGTGACCCTCCGAGGCTGGCTCTCGATGTGGAGCCTGGAGGACGCGCAGTCCCGCGGCACCGATCAGCTCAAGAACATCAAGGTGCCCTCACTCGTGATCCAGGCAACCGGTGACACAGGGGTGTTCCCCTCCGACGCACACGCCATCCACGACGGACTGGGCGCCGCGGACAAGACGCTCGAGTTCCTCCCCGGCGGACACTTCTTCGAGGGCCCCGGCGAACGCGATGCGCCCACCAAGCTCATCGTCGAATGGACCAGCAGCCGCACGCACTGACGCCGCGCGCTGAAGGATCAACGACTCACCAAGCCGTGCGGACAGGTCGACACACCGGGGCCCCAGCGCGTACGCGATGCTCGAAGTCTGGAGCGCGGCCATCCGATACCTCCCTGTCGTTCAGACCGGAGGCATTCAACACAGCATTTCAAGGAGTGATCGATGCCGCGCCCTTACGCAAGTGGAGTGGTCGCCGCGCCCGCCTACCGGGTATGGACCCTTCTCAGAGAGTTCAACGGCCTGCCGGGCTACATGCCGGGCCTCGACCGGAGTGAGCTCGTCGAAGGGCAGGAGGGACAGGTCGGTGCTGTGCGCAGGCTGACACTCGCCGCGGGCGGGGACACGTTCGAGGAAAGGCTCCTGGCCCTCGACGACGCCCAACGCACTTGCACCTACGCCTTTCGAGGCGCCAACCCGTTCGGCGTCCGCCGGTATGTCTGCACGGTCCGGGTATCCGAGATCACCGACACCGGCGATGCCTACGTGGAGTGGTCAGCTGAGTTCGATGCCGACGAGGCCCAGGAGGAGGAGCTGACCCGCTCCTTCGCAGGTAGCTACGCCGGTGGAATCGAAGGCGTGCGCAAGGTGCTTGCTTAAGCCGCGTATCGAAGGTGTGTCTGGAGCGGTGAGAGGGGCCCGCACGGACTGCCGTCATCGCCGGCGATGGCAGACATGTCGCAGGCCCGCGCGTTGTCCCCCCGGAACGGGCCCAGGGCGAGGTCCGGAGTTGCAGGGCTCTCCTGCAGGAGGCGGCTGCGGCCGGCCGGAGGTTGACGGCGCCCGTGACAGTGCCGCGATGGGGCGCGTCGAGACGGGTGACACGTACATGTAGCGGTCGTCGTGCAGTCCCCGTGCTCGAGAACGTGGGGTACAGGATCGCGCGGGTCAAGTTTCCGGTGACCACCCTGTCAACGCAGGTAGCCCCTGGTCTTCCCTCGAAGCCAGGGGCTTCTGCCATTGCGGGGTCGCCATTTCTCGTTGTCGGTCCTGCTGCTGGTGGAGAACGCTGCCGCGATGCGGCCGACTCGGGATCGGGGCTGACATGTCCTGCGACACTCCTTGCCCCCTCGACGCCAGGCCGGCCGGGGGGATTACGCGCGTTACGCGCTGACTCCCCGACCCGCGACGAACGTCGTAGCGATCTGTGCCACTCGGCCGCCCAGGTGCTCCGCGCCGCACTCCGGCCTCCTGCCATCTTCGGCAGCAGCGGCTTGAGCACCGCTCGGGCTCGTCACTGACCGGACGACGCTTGACACAGCGACGCAGTCATGGTTTTTGGTAAGCAGACATTAATTCTGGTGAGCAGAGAAAATGCAAGGAGTGAGTCGATGACCGACCTCGACCTCGTGCTGGGTGATGTGCGGCGGGGGATGATCCCCGCGCACATCTACAACGACGAGGAGATCTTCCGACTCGAGCGCGAGCGGTTGTTCAGCCGGGCATGGCTGTTCGTCGGGCACGAGTCGGAGATCCCCCAGGCCGGCGACTACGTGGTGAGGCGGGTGCTCGACGACTCGTTCATCCTGTCTCGGGGGGAGGACGGTCAAGTACGGGCGCTGTTCAACATGTGCCTGCACCGGGGTATGCAGGTCTGCCGGGCGGAGATGGGCAACGCCTCGCACTTCCGCTGCCCGTACCACGGCTGGTCCTACCGCAACGACGGGCGCATCGTCGGGCTGCCTTTCCACAAGGACGCCTACGGCGGCGAGGCCGGTTTCCGGCGCAAGGGGCAGACCCTGCTCCCTGCGCCGTCCATGGACACCTACAACGGCCTGATCTTCCTGAGCCTGGATCCCGACGCCCCGCCGCTGCGTGAGTACTTGGGCGACTTCGCCTTCTACCTCGACTACTACACCCGCCAGTCGGCCAGCGGGATCGAACTGCGCGGTCCGCAGCGCTGGCGGGTGAAGACGAACTGGAAAATCGGCGCCGAGAACTTCGCCGGCGACATGTACCACACCCCGCAGACGCACACCTCCGTCGTGGAGATCGGGCTGTTCCGTGAGCCCAAGGCGGAGAAGCGCAAGGACGGCAATACCTACTGGGCCGGCAATGGCGGGGGCACTACCTACAAGCTGCCTGCGGGGACGCTGGAGGAGAAGCTGCGCTACGTCGGCTACCCCGACGTGATGATCGAGAGAATGAAGGAGCAGTGGTCGCAGGACCAACTCGACGTCATCGGCCGGGACGGGTTCATGATCTCGGCCGCGTCGGTCTTCCCGAACATGAGCTTCGTGCACAACTGGCCCCGGGTCGAGGACTCCGACGATGTGCTCCCGTTCATCTCGCTGCGCACGTGGCAACCGGTCGGCCCTGACGAGACCGAGGTCGTCTCCTGGTTCGCGGTCGACGCGGAGGCGCCGGAGGAGTTCAAGGCGCTCTCCTACAAGGCGTACCTGATGTGCTTCGGATCGACCGGCATGTTCGAGCAGGACGATGTCGAGAACTGGGTCTCGCTGACCAACACCGCGGCCGGGGCCATGGCCCGCAGGCTGCTCCTCAACAGCCGTATGGGCCTGCTGGAGGACGGTACCGAGGTCGTTCCGCCGCTGACGCGCGAACAGTACTCGGGTCCGGGTGAGGCCCACGTCGGATACGGCGAGTACAACCAGCGCCACCTGTTGAGCCGCTGGGCGGACCATCTGGAGCGCCCGGTGGAGAAGGTTTCTCAGGTTGAGGTGTCCGGTGTCCCGGCGGACCACAAGGAGGTGCGAGCGTGAGTACTCAGACACAGCCGACGGCCCCTGAGCCGGCGAAGGAGAAGGTTGCTGCCGCACCCACCGGAAACGGAGGTCCCTACTCTGCGGAATCCCGGCTGGGCGGGCATGCGCCGCGTACCCAGCGGACTGGTCGGAGCCTGGCGTTCGACGACCCACGTCATCTGCAGGCCCACCACTGGATGGTGGAGGAGACCTACATCCTCGACGCGCAGAACTACGAGGACTGGCTGGACCTGCTCACCGACGACATCCACTACATCATGCCGGTCCGGGTCACCACCGCCCTCACAGCGGGGTTCGACTCGGCCCCGCACATGGCGCACTTCGACGAGAACAAGTACTCGCTGTCACGGCGTGTGGCCCGGTTCCTGACGGAGCACGCCTGGACCGAGGACCCGCCCTCGCGACTGCGTCACCACGTCACCAACGTCCGCACGTTCGCAACGCCGAACCCGGACGAGCTGATCGTGGACACAGCGGTCCTGCTCTACCGAAGCCGCGGTGACATCCGGGAAGCCTCGATCATCTCGGCAGGCCGCGAGGACCTGCTGCGCTGCGTCGGAGACGGCTGGCAGCTGGCCCGTCGCACCATCCTGGTGGATGACGCCGTGCTGCGGACCCAGAACCTGGCGGTGTTCCTGTGACCGAGCAGGGGAGACTGCAGTGGGACGGCGAAGCCGAGGACGCCGCCGCCGCGGGCCGGGTCGCGGCCGAGCTGCGCGAGCTCCAGGCCCACCAGACGGGAGAGGCGATCACGCTGGGCAACGAGTTCAGCGAGATACGAGTGTCCCGGGTCAAGACCCGGAACGGTGCGCGGCTGTTGGTCGAGGCACCGAAGTCCGGTCAGTGGGTGGCGCTGTGCCCACTCGAGGTGGAGTCACTGACCTGGCAGAACGCGGAAACGTTCTCCGCGATGATCGGCCGCCCCTTCGGCCCCTTGTTCGAGGAGGAGCCGTGAGTGATTGGTTGACCGGCCGACGTGCTCTCGTCGTGGGAGCGGGATCCGGGATCGGTCGTGCGGTGGTCGACGCTTTCCGCTCGGAAGGCGCGCAGGTAGCCGTCCTCGAACGCGACGAGGTCAAATGCGCCAAACTCTCCGCCGAGATACCTGGCCTGCCTGTGGTCGTCGGGGATGCCACCACTCGCCAGGCCAACGAGCGGGCTGTCACGACCACGGTGGAGGCGTTCGGCGGTCTGGACGTCCTAGTGAACTGTGTCGGTGTCTTCGACTTCTATCGCGGCATCGGCGATCTCGACGAGGACAGGATCGACGACGCGTTCGACGAGATCTTCCGGGTCAACGTCAAGAGTCACCTGCACTCGGTGAAGGCGGCTCTGCCTGCCCTGCGGGAGAGCCGAGGGACCATCATCCTCACCGAATCGACCTCGGCGTACTACCCGGGTCGGGGCGGAGTGCTCTATGTCTCGAGCAAATTCGCCGTCCGCGGGCTCGTCACCGCGCTCGCGCACGAGCTGGCACCCGACATCCGGGTCAATGGGGTCGCACCCGGCGGAACTCTCAACACCGACCTGCGCGGGCTGGGCAGTCTCGGGCTGGATCAGCGGCGTCTGAACGACAGCCCTGACCGGGAAACGGAGTTGGCCGCCCGTGTCCCCTTGAAGGTCGCGCTGTCAGGCGAGGACCACGCGTGGAGCTACGTGTTTCTCGCCTCCGGGCGTTCCCGCGGGATCACCGGCGGGGTCGTGCATCCGGACGGCGGCATCGGAGCCAAGGCGTAAGTTCCGGGGGCCTCAACCCCGGGGAGGACGAGAGGAAGAGCGACATGGTGATCGTGAAAGCCGATCTTGAGGCGTGCCAGGGCTACGCGAACTGCGTGGTCGGCGCGGACGATGTATTCGATCTCGACGACGACGGGGTAGTCGTGCTGCGCCGGACGACGATCGAGGACTCTGAACGCACCAGAGTCGAGGAGGCAGCTCGCAGCTGCCCGGTCTCCGCGCTGGTGATTGAGGACGACTGATGGCACGCACAGTGATCGTTGGCGCCTCCGTGGGCGGTGTCCGGACCGCCCAGGCCCTGCGGGCGGCGGGCTACGACGGCGAGATCGTCCTGATCGGCGACGAGGATGTCCCGCCCTACGACAAGCCGCCGCTGTCCAAGGCACTGCTGGCGGGAACAACGACTGCGGACCGTATTGGTCTGTTGCGCGCGAATGCCGCGGCCGAGGCACGCGTCGAGCTCGCTCTGGGCAACGCGGCAACAGGCGTCGACCGAGAGCACCGGCAGGTGCTCCTCACCGACGGCACCAGCCAGTTCTACGACGATCTCGTGATCGCCACCGGGGCTCGGGCCAGGCCGTCACCCTGGGGGACACCACCTGGCGTGCACGTGCTGCGGTCTCTGGCCGACGCCGAGGCGCTCGGCGTCGCCCTGAGGGCCGGCGGACCGTTGGTGGTCATCGGGGCCGGGTTCATCGGCGCCGAGGTCGCGGCCACCGCGCTGGGCATCGGCCTCGACAACGTGTCGGTCGTCGACCCGGTGCCGGTGCCGCTGTCGCGGGTGCTCAACCCTGACGTCGCCGCTGTGTTCGGCGCGTTGCACACCACGCGCGGAGTACACACCCGCTTCGGTGTGGGCGTCACCGACGTCAAAGAAACCGGAGACGGACTGGAGGTGTACCTCGACGACGGCTCCGTGCTCCCTGCCGCCACGGTCGTTGTGGGAATCGGGGCCGTCCCGAACGACGACTGGCTTGCGGGCAGTGGGATTCCTACCGACGACGGCGTGCTCTGTGACAGCCACTGCCGCTCCATCGAGGACCCCCACATCTGGGCGGTCGGGGACGTTGCCAGGTGGTGGCATCCTCGCTACGGGCGCAGCGTCCGGCTGGAGCACTGGACGAACGCGGTCGAGCAGGCCGTCTGCGTGGCCCACAACATCACGCACCCGGAAGCCCTCCGCGACCACACCCCGGTCGAGTACGTCTGGAGCGACCAGTACGACTGGAAGGTCCAGCTGGTGGGGCGGACGGGTGGCGAGATCGCGCATGTCCGGGTGGACGGTGCCGACCCCGAGCGTTCCTTCGCCGTGCTCTACGCGGACGAATCCGACCGGTTCATCGGCGCCCTCACAGTGAACTGGCCGAAGGCGCTGATCACCTGCCGTCGGCTGCTCAACAGGGCCGATGCGGTGCCCAGCTCGCTGCCTGAGGTACGCGCGCTCGTGGACGACGTGCGGCGGGCCGCCCGGATGGGGGCTCGATGAGTATGCTCAACCCGGCATCGACCGAGCTCCGGTCCCGGCGGGAGCTGGTCGCACATGCCTGCCGGGTCATGGCCGGCCGTGGCCTGGCCGACGGCATCCTCGGCCACATCAGCCTGAGAATCGATGAGCGCAGGCTGCTCATCCGCTGTCGAGGCCCCCAGGAGCGCGGGCTCGGCTACACAACGCCTGACGACGTCCGGCTGGTCGACTTCGACGGGAGCGAAGGAGCCCCGGGCGAATTGAACGGTTACTCCCCGCCGAACGAACTGCCGCTGCATACCGAACTCCTCCGGCAGCGCCCGGAGATAGACGCGGTCCTGCACGCCCACCCACCCGATGTCGTCGCCGCAGACCTCGCCGGCATCAGCATCCGTCCCATCGTCGGGGCGTTCGACATCCCCGGCACCCGCCTCGCCGCCGGCGGTGTTCCGGTGCATCCGCGCGGGGTCCTGATCCGAAACCGTCGCCTGGCCGATGAGATGGTCCGCTCGATGGCGGATCGTCCGGTCGTGGTGCTTCGCGCTCACGGCGTGACCAGTGCCGCGGCCACCGTCGAGCAGGCAGTGCTCCAGGCGATCAGCGTCGACGGCCTGGCCCGGCTCTCCCTGCGAATCGTCTCCGCCGGCGGGACCCTCCTCGACCTGCCCGACACCGACATGGCCGAACTGCCTGACCTCGGTGCGGGCTTCAACACCGACACCGCCTGGCGGCACGAACTCGCGCGGCTTTGTGGCGTCGTGGCGTCAAAACCGCTCTGACCCAGTACCCCGCGGCCAACCGTCCCCACCGAGCTCTCGACGGGACGCGTCTGCCAGCCTCCTCGGGCTGCGTGCATGACCTGCCGGTCGCGTCGCCCGGACGCGAGTCCCGGGCGAAACTTCGGTCGTCACGGGAGTTCACACCCCGGGGATCACTCCGGAGGTGCGTTCCACAGCTCCCCGAGTTCCACCCAGTGCGGTGCCGGGCCCGTCAGGGCGCCGGGTTCGCCGACCGGCGAGGTGCGCAGTCCGGCGAGGACCAGGTCGAGGTAGCGCAGATGCAGCGCGGTGGCACGCTCACCGGCGACCGGGACACGCGCGGTGAGGTGTTCGAGCAGCAAGGGGATGTCGGCGGAGGTGAAGTCGCTGCGCAGCACCCCGGCCCGCTGCGCGCCGCCCACCAGGTCGTCCAGGGCGGCCCGGAGCCGGTCGGCCGCGTCGACGATGTCGTCCGTGGCCGGGAGTCGTCCACCGACGAGAGGCAGGAGTGGACCGCCCGGCTGCTGGGCGGTCAGTACGTCCCGCAAGAAGCGTGCGAAGGCGGACCAGGGGTCGGGCGCCTCGGCGAGAGCGGTGCGTGCCTGGGTGACGAGCTGCTCCATGGCCACGATCCGCATGCGCTGGGCCAGCAACTCCTTGCTGGGGTAGCGGCGGTAGAGGCTGCCCATGCCGATGCCGGCGCGGCGGGCGATCTCGGAGACGGGAGCGTCCCAGCCACGCTCGGCGAAGACCTCGCGCGCCGCCTGGAAGAGGCGGGCGTCGTTACGGTCCGCCTCCCGCCTGCGGCCTCGCGGTCTGCCCTCGTACGTGTCACCCATGGCACGGATTCTCCCTCAGCGGCGGCCCACGCCGTGCCCGCCGTCGACGGTGACGACCGACCCGGTGACGAAACCGGCCTCCGCCCCCACGAGCATCGCGATCGCCCCGGCCACATCCTCCGGTTCCGCGACCCGTCCGAGCGGGGTGTGGTCGGCCAGCCGCCGCTGGAACTCCACCGGCAGCCGGGCGCTGGCCTCGGTGCGCACATAGCCGGGCGCCACGACGTTGACGTTGATGCCGAGCGGGCCGGCCTCGTAGGCGACGAACCGGGCGAAGGTGTTCAACGCGGCCTTGGCGGTACCGTGTGCGGCCATGCCCACCATGGGCGGGCCGTCGGCCACCGCGCTGGAGACATACACGATCCGGCCCCCGCCCTGGGCCCCCATAATGGCCAGCGCCCGCTGGGTGAGGGTGTAGGCGGACGCGAGTTCGTTCGTCACCTTGGTGTGGAAGTCGTCCCAGGACAGGCCGGAGAGCGGGGTCGGAGTGAAGCGGGCACCGGCGTTGCACACCAGGATGTCCAGGCGCTCGTCGCCCGCAGAGCGGTCCAGCAGTTCGGCCGCCTGGCGGGGGTCGTGCACGTCGGCGTGTATGGCGAAGGCTTCGCCGCCGTCGGCCTCAATCCGCTTGACCACCTGGTCGGCGGCCTCGCGGTTCGAGAAGTAGTTGACGGCCACGCGGTAGCCCCGGGCGGCCAGCGCACGCGAGGTGGCCGCCCCGATTCCCCGGCTGCCACCGGTCACCAGGGCCCTCGGCATGCTTGTCGTCTTCAATGTGTCCTCCGGGTCGGCGCGACGGTGTCTCCTGCACCAACCTATCGGAGCGGAGCGCTCCGCTCAAATGACACGACCGGACCAGCGCAGTTAACAAGCACATCTGCCAGGATCTGCCGTGGGAGTCAGTGCTGTGAGGGGTAAAGACAGGGACCCCCAGCGGCGGCACCGGCTCCCTAGGCTGGCTGTATGGACAATCGGGCTGAAGTAAGCGCATTTCTCAAGTCCCGCCGTGACAAGATCACTCCGGAGCGGGCGGGAATGCCGGTGTACGGGCAGCGCCGGGTGCCCGGCCTGCGTCGTGGCGAGGTGGCGATGCTCGCCGGAGTGAGTGTGGAGTACTACACGCGCATGGAGCGTGGCGATCTCAGCGGGGTCTCCGACAGTGTCCTGGACGCAGTCGCCCAGGCCCTTCGACTGGGTGACACCGAGCGCGATCATCTCTACGCGCTGGCCCGTGCAGCGAACACCAGCCCGGCTCGGGTGCGGCGGCGTCCGAAGAAGACCGTCGTGCGGCCGAGCGTGCTGCGCATCCTCGAGGGCCTGCATGACCAGCCCGCGTATCTGCGCAACAACCGCATGGACATTCTCGCGGCCAATCCACTCGGCCGTGCCCTGCACTACCAGCTGTTCGAGATGGAGCCGCCGAACACCTGCCGGTTCGTCTTCCTCGACCCCCGCGCCACCCGCGTCTACCCGGACTGGGAGCGCGTGGCCCGTGACGGGGTCGGTGTGCTGCGGGTCGAGGTCGCCAAGAACCCCTACGACAGAGAACTGTCGAACCTGATTGGTGAGCTGTCCACACGCAGCGACGCCTTCCGCACCATGTGGGGCGCGCACGACGTGCACGTCTTCACCGAGGGCGTCAAGCGGTTCCATCATCCGGCGGTGGGCGAGATGGAACTGGTCCACGAGAGCCTGGACCTGCCCGGTGACGAGGGGCTGTCCATCACCGTCTACAGCGCCGATCCCGGCACCCCGGCCGCCGATGCTCTGAAACTCCTGGCCAGCTGGGCCGCCACGCCGGACCAAGCTGAAACACCGGCCGACACCGAAGGCTGACGCCAAGCGCCGTCCGTCCCGTGTCAGGGCCTGCACCCGCGGGTTTCCCGCCCTGCGGGCAGATCACGCCGGTTCCGGTCTGCCCACCGGCGTCACCGTACGCTTCCACGAAGAAGCCGACAGTGATCACCTTCGCTCCCCGTGCTCGGGCGCACGGCATGAGGGGGGCACTGCTGTTACCCCTCACAAGCGTGACTCCCCGAGCTGCTCACCAGCTGGTTTCGTGGATTGCGGCGGGCCTGAAGGGGCCCGCCCGCCCCCCCTCGGCGCGTATGACGCTTGCCGGCCCGCCTTCGGTGACCGGGGCCCCGCGCCACCTCTAGAAAGGATCGTCAGTGAGTTCCCCCTCGTCCACGAAGCCGGATACCTCGGCCACCGCACCGCTCACCGCCGACGACGGCACGCCCGTGCCTGCCGGGAAGGTCAAGCTGCCGCCGGTGGTGTGGCTGATGGGCAGCATCACCTTCATCATGGGCACCAGCGAGTTCGTCGTCTCCGGCCTGCTGCCGCAGATCTCCGACGCCCTGAACGTCAGCGTCTCCAGCGCCGGAATGCTGATCACTGTCTTCGCCATCGGCATGACGATCGGCGCCCCCCTAATGGCGATCGCGACCCAGCGTCTGCCGCGCCGCTCGGCCCTGATCGCCGCACTGCTGGTCTTCGCCGCCGGGCACGTCCTCAGCGCACTCAGCCCCAACCTGACCCTGGCGATCGTCGGTCGGCTCGCCGCCGCGCTGGGCCACGGCACCTTCTGGGCCGTGGGTGCCGTGATCGCCACCGCCGCAGCCGGCCCCGCCGCCAGCACCCGCGCCACAGGTGTGATGGTCGGTGGCATCACCCTCGCCAACATCATCGGCGTCCCGCTCGGTACGGCAGCCGGCCAGCTAGGCGGCTGGCAGACCCCCTACTGGGTGCTCGCCGCACTCTCTGTGGCCGCCGCGGCCGTGATCGCCCGCCGTATCCCGGCCGACACCACCCGCGCCGACAGCTCCGTGCGCGCCGAGGTGGCCGCGCTCAAGCAGCCCCGGCTGTGGCTGGTCTACCTGTCCATCGCCCTGCTCCAGGCCGGCATCATGGGCGCCTACAGCTACGTCGCCCCCCTGCTGACCGACCGTGCCCACCTGGCGAGCTCGGCGGTACCGCTGGCAATGCTCGGCTTCGGCATCGGCGCCCTGTCCGGCACCACCGTCGGCGGCCGCCTCGGCGACCGGCGGCCCTACGGCACGCTCATCCCGACGGCCGCCCTGACCACCGCAGCCCTGGGCGCGATCACCCTGTGGGCGACCAACAGCGTCGTGGCCGTCATCCTGATCATGCTGCTCGGCGCCGCCGGCTTCGCCGGCAACCCGATCGTGGTCGGTCAGGTCGTCAAGATCGCCGGACAGGGCCGGTCCCTGCCGGTAGCCATGGCCACCTCGGCCTTCCAGATCGGTATCGCCACGGGCTCCTGGCTCGGTGGCGTCGCCCTGAATTCCAGCCTGGATCTAAAGGGCCCGTCCCTGACCGGCTTCGCCTTCGCCCTGGTGGCCCTGCTGCCCCTCGGCCTGCTGGCCGCCTCCCAGCGCAAGGCGGAGGCAGCGCGGAGCTAACCCTTCCAGGGAATGTCGGCCCCTCCCGCACGCGTCCGACACTCCCACCCCGACTTCACGTACGCGACTGCTGGAGACGACCGTGGAAGTCCGTCTGCTCGGCCGGCCCGGACTGTCCGTCGGCAGGATGCGCCTGCCTGCATTAGCTCCCCGGTACGCCGCGCGGCTCCGGCGCGAGGGGGTCACTGCCGTTACCCCCAAAGAGCGTGCCTGTCAGCGGGACGCGGGAGCTGATTTCGTGGATATCGGCGGCTCTGAACAACTCCGCCCGCACCTCGTCTGCCGTTGCCGCCCGGGCCCTGCTACCTCCGCCCTGCCGGCCGTCCCGCGGCACGCGGCGGAATGAGCGCGGAGTTGACACCACACGGGAAGGCCGGTCCTTCCCGCCCGGCATCCGACACCTTGGTTCCGAGAGATGAAAGGAAGCGCATGCGTACGACGACACTGGGCCCCGGCGGTCCCGAGGTGGGCGTGATCGGCCTGGGATGCATGGGCATGAGCTATGCCTACGACATGGCCGCCGCCCGCGACGAGAACACGTACGTCTCGGTGATCCGCCAGGCGCTGGATCTGGGCATGACCCTGATCGACACCGCGGACGTGTACGGACCCTTCACCAACGAGGAACTCGTCGGCCGGGCCCTGTCAGGCGGCCACCGCGACCGGGCGGTCTTGGCCACAAAGGTCGGCGCCCTGTCCCGCGACGAAGCAGGCAACCCGGTCCGCGCCGAGAACGGCCGCCCGGAGCACATCCGCCGCTCCATCGACGAGAGCCTGCAACGCCTGGGCACCGACCACGTCAACCTCTACCAGCTTCACCGGGTCGACCCCCAGGTGCCGATCGAGGAGAGCGTCGGCGCCCTGGCCGAGACGGTCGCCGCCGGCAAGGCCCGCGCGATCGGCCTGTCCGAGGTGGACGTCGAACAGATCAAACGCGCCCAGACGGTGCATCCGATCGCCACAGTGCAGTGCGAGCTGTCGCTGTGGACGAGGGACTGGATGCAGGACGTGCTGCCCTACTGCCAGGAACAGAACATCGCCTTCCTTCCTTACTCCCCCCTGGGCAGGGGCTTCCTCACCGGCCGCTTCGCCTCGGTGGACGACCTGCCCCAGGAGGACGTCCGCCGCCGGATGCCGCGCTTCCAGCAGGACGCGCTCCAGCAGAACCTCGCCCTCGTCGGCCGGGTGCGCGAGATCGCCGAGCGCATCGACGCCTCCCCGGCCCAGGTCGCCCTCGCCTGGGTCCTGGCCCAGGGCCGGTACGTCATCCCGGTCCCGGGCACCAAGACCCCGAAGTACCTGCTGGACAACGCCGGCGCCGCCGACATCCGGCTCAGCGAGGCCGACCTCGCCGCACTCAACGCCCTGCCCGCCCCACACGGCGGCCGGGGCAACTGACCACCCCTACCCAGCCCACTCCCATCGACATCGAAAAGGCATCACTGTGAAGATTGAACACACGACCGTCAAGGGCGTGTTCATCGAATACGCCCTCTCCGAAAGCAGCCCCTCGGCCGCGCCCATCGTCTTCGTGCACGGCGGCGGCCAGGGCAGCTGGGTGTGGGAGAACTACCTCCCCTTCTTCGCCGCGACCGGCCGGGACTGCTACGCCTTCAGCTGGTACAACCACCACCGCTCCCATGAGCTGCCGGATGAGCAGTTCGCGGCCCGCTCCATGGCCGAGACCGTGGAAGAGCTGGAGATCGTGGTCGACCACATCGGACAGGTGCCCATCCTGGTGACCCACAGCATGGGCGCACTCGTCGGACAGAAGTACGCCGAGAAGCACCCAGTCGTCGCCGAGGTGCACATCACGCCCGCCATCTGCGCCGAAGTCGGTCTCCACCCGGAGCGGGAGCTCGATCTGTCGAAGCCGGTCGGCATCGGCTCGTTCGAGGAGGAGTGGCCTCGTGTGCTCGCGGGGTGCTCGGAAGAGGACGCCCGCCGCTACTACGCCCTGCTGTCCAGGGAATCGGCCCTCGCCATCCAGGAGACCATCTCCACCTCCTTCAGCGTGGACCGCACGCGCATCGGCGGCCCGTCCCTGGTCATCGCGGCAGAAAACGACGTCGTCGTCCCCGCCGAAGCGATCCGCCGCAGCGCCGCCTACTTCGGCTCCGACTACCTCTTCCTTCCCGGCCGCACCCACAACGTGCTCCTCGAACCCGGCTGGCGCGAGACGGCCCAGCGCATCCACACCTGGCTGGAACGCCAGACCTGGTAGAGGCCGAACGGCCTGCCGTCTGGGCCCAGGTCGGCAGCAGCTTCGCTGCCCCACCGGCTGCTGCCCGGCCGACATCCCCCCACCGTCAGAAAGCGGAGGCTTCACCCATGACGATCAAGGTGCCGCAGGTTGCCCTCAACAACGGCGTGCACATGCCGATCCTCGGCTTCGGCGTCTTCCAGATCCCCGAGGAGCAGACCCAGCAGGCGGTCGAGGCCGCGCTCGAAGCCGGCTACCGCCTCATCGACACCGCCGCCGGCTACGAGAACGAGCACGCCGTGGGCCGTGCGATCGCCGCCAGCGGCATTCCCCGCGACGAACTGTTCGTCACCACGAAGTTGTGGGTTCAGGACTACGGCGAGGAGAGCGCCAAGCGTGCCTTCGACCGCTCGCTCGACCGCCTGGGCCTCGACTACCTCGACCTGTACCTGATCCACCAGCCCTTCGGTGACTACTACGGATCATGGCGGGCCATGGAGGCTCTCAACCGGGACGGCCGCGTCCGGGCGATCGGAGTCAGCAACTTCTACCCCGACCGGCTCGCCGACCTCATCACACACAACGAGATCGTCCCCGCGGTCAATCAGATCGAGACGCACGTCTTCTTCCAGCGCAGTGCCGACCAGGACCTGATGCACAAGTACGGTGTCCAGCATGAGTCCTGGGGACCGCTCGCGGAAGGCGGCCAGGGCTTCTTCGACAACCCTGTGCTCGTCGACATCGCCCGCGCACACGACAAGACCGTCGCCCAAATCGCCCTTCGCTGGCTCGTCCAGCGCGACATCGTGGTGATCCCGAAGTCGGTACGGCCCGAGCGCATGACCGAGAACCTCGACGTCTTCGACTTCGAGCTCACCGCCGACGAGCTGGGCCGCATCGCCGGCCTGGACACCGGCCGCAGCGACATCTTCGATCACCACGACCCGGAAAGGGTCGTCTGGCTCGGCGACGTGCGGTTCGACACCTGATGCCGCACCGCGTCGCACTCACCTGATCCCCCACGCACAGTCAGTTCCCCGGCCGCCGACGGCCGGCCGGGGTATCACCCGGCATGGAGTCTCAGGGCACCGCTGTGTCGTCCTCCAGCCGCTTCCACGGAAAGCAGCACCATGCGCATTCGCTTCGCTCACACCGCGGCAGTCTCCGCTCTGGCGGCTGTCCTCGTCGCGGCCCCGTCCGCGTCCGCCACCAACGGAGGGGACGGTCTTCAGCCGATCATCACTCAGGTGAAGACGGTGGTCGGATTCGACTTCGCCTCGGGCGACTCGCCCGAGAACATCAACGTCAACCCGGACCGCTCCCTGACGGTGTCCATGCTGGGTGTGCCCGCGAACAAGCCGCCGAAGCTGGTACGCATCACACCTTCCGGACAGCGCACCACCCTCGTCACCGGGCATCTGGGCGATCAGATCACCGGTAACACCCGTGGCAGCGACGGCACCGTCTACTACAACGTGGACTCCGACGACGCCGCCCGTAACGGCGTCTGGAAGCTGCCTGCCCACGGCCGTCCCGAGCGTTTGGCCGCCCTGCCCGACGGCCTGCCCAACGGCCTGGCCATCGATGCGGCCGGCCGTACCCTCTACGCCGCCGACAGCTACAACGGAACGGTGTGGGCCGTGCCCGCCTCCGACGGGCAGCCGAAGATCTGGAAGAGCGGCCCGGCGCTCGCGGCCGACCCCGACGGCTCCCTGCCGCTGGGCGTCAACGGCGTCCGCTTCCACAAGGACGCCGTGTGGGTGAGCAACTACAGCCAGGGCACCCTGCTCAGGATCCCGGTCGCCGCCCACGGAGCCCCCGGCCGCGTCCACACCGTCGCCGACGACATCCCCGACCTCGACGACTTCGCCTTCCTCAACAACCACTCCGACATCGTCTTCGCTGCGCAGAACGACCCGACCGACCGGGTCACCGTCGTACGCCCGAACGGAACCACCCAGACCGCCCTCACCGCCGATGACGGCCTCGCCTCCCCCACCACCACCGCCGTAAGCGGCAACCAGCTGTACATCGCCGACGCCGGGTTCAAGGCACCCCACGACGCGAAGCTGCAGCGCGGAACCATCAACCTCAAGGCCCTCACCGGGCACTCCCACCGCTGAGCGGCCCGTAAAGTCCCGCGATCCGTGGAACGGACTCGCCGCAGACTCGTGAAGGCAATGACATCCGGCTAGTTCGGGGGACGGTGACACCGCCCCCCGAACCGTACAAGCCGCACGCCACCTCGAAATGACACCGCAAACCGTTCCGTCGTCCCGAGCCTGCCGCAACTGTCCCCCCACCGCGGCGTGAGCCGCACAACGACAAGGAATCCCATGGAGTACCGCAAGCTCGGCAACACCGGAACCGCCGTCTCCCGCATCGCCTTCGGCACGATGTACTTCGGCGTCCAAACCCCCGAAGACGAGGCGTTCGCGCTCCTAGACGCGTTCGTGGACGCCGGCGGCAACCTGGTCGACACCTCCAACGTCTACGGCGGCGGACGCAGCGAAGAGATCATCGGCCGTTGGTTCGCCAGCCGCCCCAACGACATCACCGACCGCGTCGTCCTGGCCACCAAGGGCCGCTACGGCCCCGGCACCGACGTCAACAGTCTCGGCTCCACCCGCCGGCAGCTGCGCCGCTCACTGGACGCCTCCCTGCGCCGCCTCGGACTCGACCACATCGACCTGTACCAGATCCACGCCTGGGACCCCCTGACCCCGATCGAGGAGACGCTGTCGTTCCTCGACGACGCCGTCCACGCGGGGAAGATCAACTACGTGGGGCTGTCCAACTTCACCGGCTGGCAGCTCCAGCTCGCCCTCTCCACCGCGCGGCAGATGGGCACCCACGCCCCCGTGTCCCTCCAACAGCAGTACAGCCTGCTGTCCCGGGAGAGCGAGTACGAGGTCATCCCCGCCGCATCGCACAACCAGATCGCCCTGCTGCCATGGTCACCCCTCGCAGGCGGCTTCCTCACCGGCAAGTACCAGCGCGGCACCACCGCCGATCCCGACTCCCGCGCCGGTTCCGAAGACGAGCTCTACCAGTGGGTCTCCGCCGAGTACGCCGCCTCCGACCGTAACTGGCACACCATCGACACGGTCGTCCGCATCGCCCGCGAGACCGGCCACACCCCCAGCCAAGTCGCCCTGGCGTGGGCAGCCGACCAGCCCTCCGTCGTCGCCCCCATCGTCGGCGCCCGCACCCTCGGCCACCTGACCGACAACCTCGGCGCGGCCGAACTGCACCTCGACGCCGAGACCACCGCGGCCCTCAACACCGTCAGCACGCCACAGCACGGCGGTTACCCCTACGGCGGGTTCGGCAGCGCGCAACGCTCCCGCGACTTCCACGGCAGCAAGGCCCAGGCGAACCTCGTCGAGGGCGGAAGTGCCGCACCCCTCGGCCACGCATAGTCGCACTCGAAAGCTCCGCAATTCGCTGCCAGTGAAGTAGACCGGCGCCTCCTGATGCCGGGAGGCCGGAACAGGCCAGCTTTGGGAATGGCTGCGCGACGGATGGACGGCGCGCGGGACCTTGTGGCCGCGCGTCGGCGAGAGGGCGGCACTGGCAGTGTCCACCGACACCTCCAGCCGGCCGACCCGATCGATCTCCAAGACGTTCCAGTAACCGTCGCGCACCACGCCGACGCCTGCGGGCGTGCCGTGGAGATCACATCCCGGAAGCAGCCGCATCGCGCTCGAGATGTACGACAGAAGCCGCGGGACGTCCCAGATGAGGTCGGCGATGCGGGCGGGTTGCCGCTGTGTGCCGTCCACCGAGCAGCGTAGTTCGAGCGCCTTGGCGGCTCAGCTTCGTCGGCGGAGACCAGCTGGGCCCCATGGGGGGAACGTGTCGAAGGACTTACGGAGCGCGCGGCCCTCATTCCGCGGGTCACGCATCGTCATGTCGAGCAGGCAGGTGCAGCCGCCGATGTGGTCGAGCTCCACGTCACCCTCCTGGTCGAACCGCCAATCCTGATACGGCAGTCGAACGACACCGCAGTCCGGAACAAGAGACGAGGGCGACTTGAGGAAGACGCCGAGAGTATCGACACCCCGAGGGGATCAGGCCACTTCCGAATGCGCGCCACCCGACTCCGTCGACGGCAGGGCATCCGGATTGAGCTCGGCGAGTATCCGATGCAGCAGGGAGTGAACGACTGACCGCTCAGCCGGGGTAAGAACCGCAAGCGCCTCCCTGTCGAGACGCTCCACCACATCCCGCGCACGTTCGGCGACCTTGGCACCCCTGTCCGTGATGGCCAACTGGACGGTTCTGCGGCTCGCAGGGTGCTCACGGCGCACCACAAGGTCTCGGTCCTCCAAGGCGCTGACAGCGGTGCCCATGGACTGCGGAGTGATGCCGGTGCGACGCGCGATCTCCGCGGCGGAGATTCCCGGGGTCCAGACGAGGTGCTGGAGGGCGTTGTGCTGGGCGATCGTGAGATCGAGCGAGCGCAACGCCCTCTCCAGACGCGTCCCCATCACATGAGTCACCTGCCACGCGAGATAGCCGGTACGTGCCGAGGGGTCCACCTGAGTGGAACGCATGAGCGCAGCTCCGAAAGTAAGGTGCCTGATATTTCTATGGTAGGAATAGAAGGTACCTTACATTTCAAGTGAGGAAGAAGCCCGTGTCCACATCACCCCCAGCTTCCTTCGAGCCCAGCCATGCTCAGCACCACGCAGTCGACTCCGCTCCCTCACTGCAGGGTGCGACCGGCGTGAAGGGCGTTCTGATGCCAGTCGCAATCGTTCTGATCATTGGCTCGATCTTCATCAGCGTCTTCCTGGCGGCCTTTCACGCTCCGCGACCCCATGACCTTCCGGTCGCCGTCGTGGGCACGACCGAGCAGGCCGAACAGGTCACAGCAGGGCTGGAGGCCGGGCTGCCCGGCGGCTTTGCGGTGAAGCGCTACGCCGACCAGAGGGCGGCCCGCCACGCTCTGGAGGACCGCAAGGTGTACGCCACTTACATCACGGGCTCCGGCAAGTCCTCCGAACTCCTGTACGCCGGCGCCAACGGCCCTTCGGTGACCTCGACGGTCACCGGCGCCTTCTCGGGTGTCGCCAAGGCGAGCGGCGTCCGGCTCACCGTCCAGGACGCCGTTCCGGCCTCGGCGGGCGACACCCGCGGCATGTCGGTGTTCTACGCCGGCTTCGGCGTCGTGCTGGCCGGGTTCCTGTTCGGCATGATGACCTACCAGATCGCTCCCAGCCTGGAGTATCGGTGGAGGCTGACCAGCCTGTTCACCTTCAGCGTCCTCGGCGGGATCGTGGTCGCGGTGATAGCCGGGAGCGCGGGCTTCGCGGCACTGCCCGGACCCTTCCTGGGCATCGCGGGGGTCATCGCCTTGATGGCCGCGGCTGTCGGCAGCGCGACCATGGCGTTCATGCGACTCTTCGGCCGAGCCGGGATGTCGCTGGCCGCCGTGGTCCTGTTCACCTTCGGCAACAGCACCAGTGGCGGCACGCTGCCCACTGCCTACCTGCCGGACTGGCTCCATCCGTTCTCGAAGATCCTCCCGGTGGGAGTCGGCGTCCGAGCCGTCCAAGGGTTGTCCCACTTCAACAACGACGGCCTCACCGTCGGCATCGTCGTCCTGGTCGTGTGGATCCTGATCGCCTCCGCGACGCTGTACTGGCGCGACGCGCGCGCTCCGCGCCGCGAAGCCGTCGTCTGACCAGCCTTCCGCCGAGTGTCGTCGCCGACCACCCCACAGCGCCTCCGTCGACGGGCATCGCCGAGGGCACCATGAAGTGCTCTCGTAAACTGCCGATGTGACCGACGCAGCCTTCCCCACCACCGGATATTTGGCCTGGCAGTTCTCCCAGATCGTCGCAGGAAGGCTGGAGAAGGCACTGCGCGTGGAGGCCCTGACGTTGGCCCAGCACAACGCTCTCCAGCATGCCGCGCGCACACCGGGGGTGTCCGCAGCCGAGATCGCACGCCGCTCCGGCATCACGGCCCAGTCCATGGGCGCCGCGGTGGGCCAACTCATCGAGCGAGGCCTGCTGCGCCGCGAGCCCCATCCGACCAGCCGCCGCAGTATGCGCCTATACACCACCGACGACGGGCACTCGCTGGCCACCCGCGCGGCGTCGATCGCTGCTCGGATCGAAGCGGAGACAACCTCACCGCTCGGCCCGGACGACAAGGACACAATCCACCGCCTGCTCCGCCAGTTGGTCGAGCAGCTCAACCCCGAGGCCCTGGCCGTCGACGGTCGATCCTGACCTGAGGACACATCAGAACGACACCGCGACGGCCACGCTGGCGCATATCTTCCGCATCGGCGGGCCAGGCCGGCTTGACCGCGTGCACGGCGCCAGCCAGGGTGCCCGAACCTTGGTCGACCTGCCGCCATTTGTCTCACGGCACTAGGACGATTGTGCCCCGTGGTGTGACCGGTCATCATCTGGCAACGGGCGGCGGCTTCCCGCAACGGGTAATTGCCGGCGGCCTGGCTGACCGAGTGGGGCACACCGGTCTACGTCCAGCCACCAGGACGAGGGCGAGAGAGCCGACGGGGTCAACTGGAGCGAGAGCCTCCTGGACGAGACGGTACGGATCCGGGTACGTCCGCACTCTGCTCCTGCTCCTAGAGCGCAGCGGCGGAGCACCGGAAGTGGTCGCTCCCCACGCTGCGGGCACCCCGCACACGTCAACATGATCACCGACAAACTGCGCACAGGCTCCCTCAACGAGCCGGTGGACCTGACGGTCGGCGCCTTCGTCCGCTTCCCCGGGCGATGTCCCGCACCGGCACGTCTGGCTCAGCGAACGGGTCGCGGCCCACAAAGTGACCACGATCCCCCAGATCCGACAGTTCGGCCCGGCCGTCGCCAAGGGGGTGACGGCCGTTTGGCGTCCAGGAGCGCCGCCGCGCACTATCCACTGGAGAACACCGCTGGCCGTTTTGCGCATGGCGTCCGCACCGGCACCCCACGCCCGCCGCCCGAAGGCGGTCGCATGCCCCTGACGCCCGGCACGCAAATAGAGGACAATCTGCACCAATAGTCGAATTCAGCAGTTTGTAGCATTTTCAAGAATCACCGTTCGCATTGCGCTAAACCGTCACGATTTCTACACAGGGGAGAATCCGACGAAAGTGAGATGAATCGACCATGGAGCGGTCTACTGCGGACGGCCTCGATGCCCATCCTGCCCGAGGCATCGTCGGGGAGGCTCTCACCGCTCGGGCCACTATCGATGAACACGGCACAGTGACCGGATGGAGCGACGGCGCTGAACGACTCCTCGGGTACTCGTCGGCACAGATCGTGGGCCGCCCGGCGACCACCCTTCTCGCCGAGGAACCATCGGTGCGGAACCTTCCTCCACTCGCACGGCTGCCGAGGTGGCACGGAGTGCTCGCTCTCAGACACCGGGATGGTCGGCAAGTCGAGAGGAGGGTGCTTGCACACCACAGGAGGCCGGGGCAGGGGGGCGCCGACTGGCTGGTGGTCTCGGCCTTGGACGGAGCAGCACCCCATCCGGCTGACGAGGCGCTGGTGAGTTGGAGCTTTGCGCAGTCGCCATGCTGCTCTATGGCGCTGTACGACACGGCTCTTCGCCTGCGGTGTGCCAACGAGAACATGGAAAGAGCCCAGGCCCTCACCGAAGCCGAAATGCGCGGATTGCGCGTGACAGAGATCGTCGACGAAGACGCAGCCGAGCGGGCTGAACAAAGCATGGCGCGGGCGCTGGAAACCGGTGATCCGCAGTACCTCGAGCACTACCTGCGCGTCGCCGGTGAAGCACGCGAGCACGCCTGGTCGGTCTTCATCGCGCCGCTACGGGACCGGAGTGGCCGGATCCAGGGCGTCGGTCTCTCCGGACACGACATCACGGAGCAGTTCTGGGCCCGCAAGCGCCTCCAGCTGATCGCCGAAGCCAGTAAACGCATCGGCAGCACTCTGGACGTGACGCGCACGGCGCAGGAGTTGGCAGACATGGTGGTCCCGGAGTTCGCCGACTTCCTCAGTGTCGACCTGCTGACGTCCCTCGACGAAGGGCTGGAGCAGCCTTCCGGAGCGCTCACAAAAGCGGGAAGTCTTCTGTTGCGGCGCATCGCACATCAATCTGTACTCCCAGGTATCCCTGAGGCTGTCGTTGCTCCAGGGGAGGTGGACGAGTATCCGGGTAGCTCCGCACCTGCGGAAAGTCTCCGATTGGGACGTGCCGTTCGGCACCAAGTGGGCGATTCCGCAATCGCCGACTGGGTGGCCCAGGACCCTCTACGGACCTCCAGGATCCGTGAGTTCGGCTTCCATTCGGTGATGTCCGTGCCTCTTTCGGCTCGAGGCACCATCCTAGGCGTCGCTGTGTTCCTTCGGCACCGGCACCCCGAACCGTTCCACGCGGACGACCTCATGCTGGCCGAGGAACTCGCCGCCCGGGCCGCTGTCTGTCTCGACAACGCCCTGCGCTACTCCCGTGAACGCGCCACCGCGATCACGCTGCAACGCAGCCTGCTGCCGCAGCACCTGCCCGAGCAGGCCGCGGTGGAGGTCGCTTCCCGTTATCTCCCGGCAGGCGGCAAGGCCGGGGTGGGGGGAGATTGGTTCGACGTCATCCCACTGTCCGGAGCCAGGGTGGCGCTGGTTGTCGGCGATGTCGTGGGGCACGGCATCCATGCTTCCGCGACCATGGGACGCCTCCGGACAGCCGTACGGACTCTTGCCGACATCGATCTGCCCCCGGACGAACTCCTCACCCATCTCGATGACCTGGTGGCCCGCCTGTCCGTGGAGCCGGCTGGCACGGAGCAGACCGCAGTGCAGGGCGAAACCACGAGTGACGTCGGAGCAACCTGTCTGTACGCGGTCTACGACCCGGTGTCACGCCGCTGCACTCTCGCCAGGGCCGGACATCCACTGCCGGTCCTGGTGAACTCCGACAACACCGCGAGCCTGCTCGACCTGCCCGCAGGCCCCCCACTGGGCCTGGGCGGACTGCCATTCGAGGCGGTCGAGGTCGAGCTGCCCGAAGGCAGCACGCTCGCCCTCTACACCGACGGCCTCGTCGAGTCCCGCGACGACGACATCGACGACGGCATTGCTCGTCTGCGCCAAGCCCTCACCCGTCCTGCGGCCTCCCCGGACGCTCTTTGCGACTCGGTTCTCGCCACCGTGCTCCCCCAGCACCCCACCGACGACGCAGCCCTGCTCATCGCCCGGACCCGGGCACTCACCGCCGACAAGGTCGCTACCTGGGAAGTGGCTCCCGATCCAGCTGCTGTCGCCGGAGCCCGCAGGTCCGCCCTCCGCCAGGTGGAGGCCTGGGGCCTGACTGACGCCGTGTTTGTCACGGAGCTGATCGTCAGCGAACTGATCACTAATGCCATCCGTTACGCCGAGCCGCCCATCCAGCTGCGCCTCATCCACGACGAGAACCTCATCTGCGAGGTCTCGGACGCGAGCAGCACCGCACCCCACATGCGCCGCGCCCGCACCTACGACGAAGGCGGCCGCGGACTGCTCCTGGTCGCCCAGCTGACCCAACGCTGGGGCACACGTCCCACTCCCACAGGCAAGACGATCTGGGCGGAACAAAACACCGCGCCGCACTATCACGCGGCCGCTTACTGAGCCCTCAAGGCACGATCGTCGTCGGCCTGTGTTCGCCGGAACGGGCGCCGTGCCAGCCCTCCACCTCGTGCCAGATGCGATGTCCTGGACCCTCAGCTGAGGACTCTGCCGAATTCCCTCTGCCTGCCAGACACCATCCACCGTGGGGGCTGCTCTCACGCTCCACCCGCTGCAGGCGGGCGACCGTCCGTTTCCGAGGCCCGCTACGCGCGTGCCGCGTCTTCCTTTGGCGTCCAGGCAGGCACCGCTCATGCCGATGCCTTCCACCTACCGCAGAGCACCTCGGACCGGACCGCGTTTACGCACTGTTCGGCTTTCTCCATCCGCAACACCGGAAGCCGACGGGGCACAGTGCACGTCGGACCTTGCCCGTCTATCGCGCTACCTCACTCGTACCACGTTCGTTCGGATCGAACGCAAGCGACACTGCCGAGAGACGGCGGCGGCGTCGGAATCTTGTGGAATCTCCACAAGGAGGCAGTGTGAGCAACGCCGCCCCTCCGCAACGCCCGACTCGACCGCCAGGCAGGTCAGCATTGGTCCGGACACCACCGAACCTGCAAACGCCTCCGCAAGCCCTGGGGCTTGGAAAAGAACCCCTCACCCGATCCTGACGGAGCGTCAGCAAAGTCAGCATTAGGTCAGCAAGAGTCCTGCCACAGCCGCCCAGAGGCAGCCACACCGTGGAATCGCCAACCGCACCGGCCGGAGCCAGCCAGCTGTTCAGACGCCTCCCGGCAAGCAGGTGGAAGACTGTGAGAATTACCCGACCGCCTTCCGCCTTGCGGCCACCAACGCCAACGCGTTTCAGCAGGTCAGCGCACTCTCCCCCGTGGCTTCAACGGCACCGGCGGCAGTTCCGGTGCAGGCAGTGGCGCCCCGTCGTACCCCTTCACCTCCCCGAACCGGGAGCCTTCCATCCAGTCCTGACGCGCCTGTACGATCTCTTCTTGGGACCGCCCGATCCAGTTCCAGAACATGATCAGCTCCTCCTCGAACGGCTCACCGCCCAGGAGCATCAGCCCCGCGTCCGACGCGGCGCGCAGCGGGAGTTCGGTGCGTCCGCAGCCGAGGTAGAGCATGGAGCCGGGCAGCACCGGCACGCCGTCCACGTGGGCCTCGCCGGACATGGACAGCACGGCGTACTCGAAGTCCGGTTCCAGCGGGAGGCGTACGTCCGCGCCGGCGGCGAGCGCCAGGTCGGCGCCGACGATCGGGGTGTACGTCGTTCCGGGCGAGGTCGCGCCGTCGAGGTCGCCGAGGATGAGGGTGGCGGTCAGCCCTGGCGCGGTGACCTGCGGCAGCTCGGCGTGGTGCTCGAAGCGCGGGTCGGTGTGGCGGTGGCCGTCCGGGAGGGCGACCCACAGCTGGGCGCCGTGCAGGAAGCGGGCGTGCGACTTGGGGCTCTCCTCGGAGTGGCTGATGGCCCGTCCGGAGGTCATCAGGCCCAGCTCGCGCGGGCGGATCGTCTGGAGGCTGCCGGTCGAGTCGCGGTGCAGGACCTCACCCTCGTGCAGCCAGCTGACCGTCTGCAGGCCCATGTGCGGGTGCGGGGGCACCTGCATGCCGGGCTCGTCGGCGATGTCGTCGGGGCCGTAGTGGTCGACGAAGCACCAGGCGCCGACCATGCGCCGCCCCAGGTTGGGCAGCAGCCGGCGGACCTCGCTGGACTCGCCGAGTTTGACGGTGCGCGGGCTGAGGAGTTCGCGAACGGGCTCCGCCACCACGAAGCCGCGGCCGCCGCACAGGGCGGGAGCCGCCTCGCGATCAAGATTGCTCATGCCGCCCAACCTAGCCCCGTGGGCGGTGTCCCGTCAGGTCGTCACCGGGGACTCCCCGAAAATAGTAGCCCTGTACATAGTAGCCATGTACTGTATTCGTCATGAGCAAGGGCTACGAGAAGGCGACGCCGGGCTTCCTGGTGTGGCGACTGTCGATGAAGTGGCGGACCGCGGTGGACCGCGCGATGGCCCCACTGGGGCTCACCCACGCGCAGTACTCGCTGGTGGCGTCCCTGTACGACATGCAGCGCGCCGGTGAGCGCCCGAGCCAGCGGCGGCTCGCCGACCAGACCGGCCTGGAGCCGCTGTACGTGTCCAAGCTGGCCCGCGCCCTGGAGTCCGCTGGCCTCATCGAGCGCGCCCGCGACCCGCGCGACCCACGCGCCGTGCAGCTGACCCTTACCGATCAGGGCCGCGAGACCACACGGCAGGCCATCAAGGTCGTCCGGGGACTCCTGGACCAGCTCCTCGCCCCCCTCGGCGGGCTCGACAGCCCGCGCACCCGGGAGTTCAGCAGTGAACTCGCGACCCTGCTCGACGCACCCCTCGATCCCCTCACCGGCATCAGTGAGTCCGACAAGGAGCAGCCATGACCACCACCACACCTCCCCTGCTCAACCCGCGCGTCATAGCCCTGGCGCACTACGCGGCCCGCGCGGTCCTGGAGCAGGTACTGGCCCGCCACGACATGACGTTCCAGCAGTCCGTCACCCTCCGCCTCGCCGCCGTGGCCGACGGGCCGGTGGAGCGGGAGCACATCGTCGACGGTGTCGTCGGCTCGCTGAAGATCGACGCCGCGGAGGCCCGCTCCGTCGTCGACGAGCTGCTCGCCGCACAGCTGCTGGCCCCCGAGGAGCTGTCGCAGGTGCGGATCACGGAGGCCGGACGGAAGCTGTACGACACGACGTCCGCCGCCACCGCTCCCCTCAGCGCCCGCGTCTACGCCGGCATCCCCGAGGAGGACCTCGCCGTCGCCGGACGGGTGCTGACGCTCATCACCGAGCGGGCGAACGCCGAACTCGCCACCCTGAACGGTTAGTGGAATATTGAACCACCGCGCTCCGTTGACGGCGTCGAAGGAGGTCAGAGTGGACATGACGTACTACGACCACGGAACGCCGGCGGAGCGCTGGGAGCGCGCGCGGATGTTCTTCGACGCCAAGGACTACGCCGCCGCGGCGCGCGTCCTGGGCAAGCTGGTCGAGGAGGTGCCGGAGCAGACCGGACCGCGGCTGCTGCTGGCCCGCTCCTACTACCACTCGGCCCAACTGCGCCGCGCGGAGGCGGAGTTGCGCATCATCGTGGAGCGCGACCCGGTGGAGCACTACGCCCGTCTGATGCTGGGCCGCACGCTGGAGCGGCAGAGCCGGCACGAGGAGGCCGAGCCGCATCTGCGCCTCGCGTCCGCGCTGGCCGGCGACTTCGACGAGCTGTAGGCGACGCCGTACGGCACGACAGTCGGCGCCGTACGACACGACCGGGGCCCGGTTCCGTCAAGGAACCGGGCCCCGTCGTCGTATGCCGTCCGTCAGGCGCGGCGCCGGCGCCGATGTGCGATCTCGCCGAGCATCACGTCGGCCACGAGGAACGCGGCCAGCGGAATGCCCAGCAGCGGCACGAAGTAGCCGAGGACGGCGATGGCCGCCACGCACGGCACCAGGATCTGCGGGGGCACCTTCTGCCAGGCGCCGCGCGGGATCGGACGGCCGAAGGCGTTGCCGCGGCCGCGCATCCACCACATGCGGTAGCCCCACACGATCAGCAGGATCAGGGAGAGCGCCACGAGCATCAGGACGATCTGGTTGGCGAGGCCGAAGAGGGTGCCGGTGTGCAGGTCGATGCCCCAGCGAGTCAGCTTGGCCAGCACCGGATAGTCGTCGAACCGCAGCACGTCGGTGACCTGGCCGGTGGTCGGGTCGATCGCGACCGCGTCCTGCTTCTCGGGCCAGCTGCGCTGGATCTGCTTCACGACGTACGCCGACGACGCGTCGGCCGGCGGCACGATCTCGACGGGGTCGCCGAGGCCTTCGGCGCGGGCCGCGGCCAGGACCTTGTCGAGGCCGACGCCGTGCTCGGCGCCTCCGGCCGAGGTGGCGGCACCGTGCCCGGAGTGGTCACCGCCTCCGGCCGCCGACACCGAGGGCGTGGTCTGGCCGATCGAACTGCGCAGGTCGTCGATGCTCGCGCCGGCGTAGGTGGACCAGGTCAGACCGGTCACCGACAGGAAGAAGAAGCCGAGGGCGGCCCAGGCGCCGACGCCGGCGTGCAGCCCGAGCGTGCGGCGCCGCCCTTCGGTGCCGCGCACCTTGCGCCGGGCCCGGCGCCGGGTGAACCACAGCACCAGACCGGCCCCGGCGATCACCCACAGCCAGCTCGCCGCGAACTCCGAGTAGAGGCGGCCCGTTTCGCCGAGGTGCAGATTGCGGTGGAACTCGGAGATCCAGGTGCGCAGCGGCAACGCGCCCGTGGAGCCGTACTGTTCGAGGGCGCCCTCGACCTTGCCGGTGTACGGGTCGACGAAGACGGCGAGCGTGTGGTCGGGGTCGACGCCCTTGACGCCGGACAGCAGGACCCTGGTGGTCGCGTCGTCCGCCGGGGAGGGCCGTACGGCCGCGACGGAACCCTCGGGGTGGGCCTCGCGGGCGGCGGTGACCTGCTCGGATATCGGCAGTTTGGCGTCGCCGACGGCGGAGACGGTCATCTCGTCGGCGTACAGGATCTTCTCGGCCTGGAACGAGGTGGCGTACAGGAATCCGGTGACCGCGGCCACCAGCAGGAAGGGTGCGACGAACAGCCCGGCGTAGAAGTGCAGGCGCAGCACCAGTGGGCGCAGTGGCGCCCAACTGCCGGGTTTCGGCGGCGGGTCGGCGGCTTTCGGGGTCTCGTCGGTGGTCGTCATGGGAGCGGAGGTCATCGGCGGCTTGCTCCGGGGGGTGGGGACGTGCGCGGCTGGTTCGGTCGGTCCAGTAGTCGGGAGAAACGCGCCCTGAGTTCCCGGGGGTTGAAGTGGCCTGCGTCACACGGGCGGACGGCATGGCATCCTGGCGCGATGGCAACTCCCCCTGATCACGCGCCCCTTGCCGAGCTGGTCGAGGAACTCCTCGCCACCGACGGTCCGCTGCCGATTGTGGCGGCCGGCGATCCGGTGCTGCGGCGCGGCACCGAGCGTTTCGAGGGCCAGCTGGACCCCGCGCTGCTGGCCCGGTTCGTCGAGGCGCTGCGCGTCACCATGCACGCGGCCCCCGGGGTCGGTCTCGCGGCGCCGCAGGTGGGCGTGCCGCTGCGGATCGCGGTGATCGAGGACCCGGCGCCGGTGCCGGACGAGGTGCGCCTCGCGCGGGGGCGGGTGCCGCAGCCGTTCCGGGTCCTGGTCAATCCGTCGTACGAAGGGGTCGGCGCCGTGCGGGCCGCGTTCTTCGAGGGCTGTCTGAGCGTCCCGGGCTGGCAGGCGGTCGTGGACCGGTTCGACCGGGTGCGGCTGACGGGCGAGGACGAGCACGGGCGGTCGGTGGACGAGGTGTTCTCCGGGTGGCCCGCGCGGATCGTGCAGCACGAGACGGACCACCTGGACGGCACGCTGTACCTGGACCGGGCGGAGCTGCGCTCGCTGTCCTCGAACCAGGCGATGGCGGAGCACTGGGCGCAGCCGACGCCCAGGGAGGCCGCCGCCTCCCTGGGGTTCCGGCTGCCGGACTGACCCTCAGCTGTCCCGGAACGTCTCCAGCAGGCGCAGCCACACCTCGCTGATCGTCGGGTAGGACGGGACGGCGTGCCACAGCCTGCTGATCGGCACCTCTCCGGCGACGGCGACGGTCGCGGAGTGGATGAGCTCGCCGACGCCCGGGCCGACGAAGGTGACGCCGAGGAGGATCTCGCGTTCGAGGTCGACGACCATGCGGGCGCGGCCGCGGTAGCCCTCGCCGTACAGGCCCGCGCCAGCGACGCCCGCGAGGTCGTAGTCGACCGCGCGGACCCGGTGGCCGGCCTGCTCGGCCTCGGCGAGGGACAGGCCGACGGCGGCGGCCTCGGGGTCGGTGAAGACGACCTGGGGTACGGCCGAGTGGTCGGCGGTCGCGGTGTGCGCGCCCCACGGGTCGGCCTGAACGTCCGTCCCGGAGGCGCGGGCGGCGATGGCGGCGCCGGCGATGCGGGCCTGGTACTTGCCCTGGTGGGTGAGGAGGGCGCGGTGGTTGACGTCGCCGACGCCGTAGAGCCAGTCGGTGCCGGTGACGCGGAGGCTGTCGTCGACGTCCAGCCAGGAGCCGGGTTCCAGGCCGACGGTGTCCAGGCCGATGTCGTCGGTGCGCGGGGCGCGGCCGGTGGCGAAGAGGATCTCGTCGGCCTCGATACGGTCGCCGCTGTCGGTGACGGCCACGACGGTGCCGTTCTCCCGGGTCACCGACTGGACCGAGGTGCCGGTGCGGACGTCGACGCCGGCCTCGGTGAGCGCCTCGGCGACCAGTTCGCCGGCGAAGGGCTCCATGCGGTTGAGCAGGCCCTTGCCGCGCACGAGGAGGGTGACCCGGGAGCCGAGGGCCTGCCAGGCCGTGGCCATCTCGGTGGCGACCACTCCCCCGCCGACGACGATCAGCCGGCCGGGCGCGGCCTTGGCGCTGGTGGCCTCGCGGCTGGTCCAGGGCTTGACCGTGTCGAGTCCGGGCAGGCCGGGCAGGACGGCGCGGGTGCCGGTGCAGACGGCGACGGCGTGCCGGGCGGTGAGGACCTTGTCGCCCACGGTCACGGTGCGCGGCCCGGTCAGGCGGCCGTGGCCGCGGTAGAGGTCGACGCCGATGCCGTCGAGCCACCGGATCTGGCCGTCGTCCTTCCAGTGGGAGGTGTACTCGTCACGGCGGGCGAGGACCGCGGCCGTGTCGAGGGGGCCCTGCACGGCCGGGGCGAGGCCGGGCAGGCGCCGGGCGTCGGCCTGGGCGATGACCGGCCGCAGCAGGGCCTTACTGGGCATACAGGCCCAGTACGAACACTCGCCGCCGACCAGTTCGCTCTCCACGACCGCGGTGGTGAGGCCGGCCGCGCGCGTGCGGTCGGCGACGTTCTCCCCCACGGGCCCGGCTCCGAGCACTACGACGTCATACACAGTGGATTCCGTTTCCGTCATGGGGTCAGTCTGGTGGGTGGTGTGCGCTCGGGCCACATGGGTACGCGCGCGGAATACCTACTCGGCAGGCCGTGTTTGTGCGGACAGGCCCGAAGGCCCCGACATCAGGAAGAGGACTGACGCCATGAGCAACACCGTGGAGCTCACCAAGGAGAACTTCGACCAGACGGTCACGGACAACGACTTCGTCCTGATCGACTTCTGGGCGTCCTGGTGCGGGCCGTGCCGTCAGTTCGCGCCCGTGTACGACAAGGCTGCCGAGGAGAACCCGGACCTGGTCTTCGGGAAGGTGGACACCGAGGCGCAGCCGGAGCTGGCCGCGGCCTTCGGTATCCAGTCGATTCCGACGCTGATGATCGTCCGCGACCGGGTGGCCGTGTTCGCGCAGCCGGGCGCGCTGCCGGAGGCCGCGCTGACGGATGTGATCGGTCAGGCCCGCAAGCTGGACATGGACGAGGTCCGCAAGGCGGTCGAGGAGCAGCAGGCGAACGCGGAGCAGAACGGCCAGTAGTGCCGCGGGACTTGCCCAGGGGTGCTCACCACTCCAGGGGAAGTCCCGTGTAGTTCGCGGCCAGTTCGGCGGCGGCGTGCCGGGACGCGGTGATCCGTCGCAGCCGGGCGAGCTGGAGCCGGTGGTCGAAGGGGTCGGCGTCGGGGCGGGTGTGCAGCATCGTCGTCATGTCGTACGAGAACCGGGTGGCCTGCCAGACCCGGGCGAGGCAGGACGCGGAGTAGCGGTCGAGGAGTTGCTCGGAGCCGGTGCGGTGCAGTTCGGCGAAGGCGCGGGCGAGCAGGCGTACGTCGGAGACCGCGAGGTTGAGTCCTTTGGCGCCGGTCGGCGGGACGATGTGGGCGGCGTCGCCCGCGAGCAGCAGCCGTCCGTGCCGCATGGGTTCGTGGACGTAACTGCGCATGGGCGTAACGGACTTGGCGGTGATCGGGCCGCGGTGCAGCGTCCAGTCGGCGTCGATGGCGAAGCGGGCGGCGAGTTCGTCCCAGATGCGGTCGTCGGGCCAGTCGTCGGGGTCGGTGCCGTTGGGGACTTGAAGGTACAGCCGGGACACCTGCGGTGAGCGCATGCTGTGCAGGGCGAAGCCGCTTTCGCCGCGCGCGTAGATCAACTCGTCGCAGGACGGGGCGACATCGGCGAGGATGCCGAGCCAGGAGTACGGGTAGTCGTGGGCGTACGTCCGTCCCGTCCCCGGCGGGAAGGTGTCGCGGGCGATGCCGTGGAAGCCGTCGCAGCCGACGACCCACTCGCAGCTCAACGTCTGCTCACGGCCCTCGTGCACGAAGCGGACGGCGGGTGTGTCGGACTCCGGCTTCTCGATCGTGAGCGCCTCCGCCTCGAACAACAGCGGTGGCCCGTCGGCCAGTTGAAGGGCGACGAGATCCTTCACGATCTCGGTCTGGGCGTAGATCGTGACCGTGCGGCCGCCGGTGAGGACCGGGAAGTCGATGTGGTGGCGTTCCCGGTCGAAGCGCAGCTCGATGCCCTGGTGGACCAGGCCCTGTGCCGCCAGCCGGTCGGCCGCGCCGCACTCGCGCAGGGCGTCGACCGTGCCCTGCTCCAGCATTCCGGCCCGCTGGCGCTGCTCGACGTACTCCCGTGTCCTCGCCTCCAGGACGACACAGTCGATGCCCGCGCGGTGCAGCAGCCGGGCGAGGAGCAATCCGGCGGGGCCGCCGCCGATGATGCCGACCGTCGTGCGCATGGGCCCACCTCCCGTGGCTGTGCACCAGGTTGTCAGCTCGACTCGCGGTGCACCACCGTGGCTTCCAGCACCTTGTGGGTCTCCGGCGCGGCGGCGGGGTTGCGCACCGCGCGGTCGACGAGTTCGGCGAGATCGCGGCCGGAGGGCAGCTCCAGGCGGACCGTGCTGAGCCGGGGGCGCAGCAGCCGGCCGAGCATCAGGTCGTCGGCGCCGATCACGGCGGTCTCGCCAGGGACGTCGATCCCCTGGTCCAGCAGAGCCCGCATCAGCAGCATCGCGTACTCGTCGTTGTACGCGAACACCGCGTCGAGGCCGAGCTCGCGCCAGCGGGCGGCGAGCCGGGCGCCGGCCTCCTCGGTGTAGGCCAGGGGCAGATCGGTGACGGTGGCGTCGGTGCCGCGCAGGGCGGCGCGTACGCCGGTCAGGCGGGGCAGAGAGAAGGCCTCCAGGCCCGCCTCCTCGGGGACGACGACGCCGATGCGGCGCCTGCCGCGCTCGTACAGGTGGCGTCCGGCGCGGTGGCCGACGGCCTCGTGGTCCATGAGCAGGGCGTGGGCGCCCTCGACGGTGTCGGGGCCGAGGGTGACGACGGCCCGGGCGCCCGAGCGCTTGAGGACGGCGACGCCCTTCGGGCCGAGTCCGGCGCCGGGCACCAGGACGGCGACGGGCCGCAGCTCGGCCCAGGCGCGGGCGGCCTCGTCGCCGTGGAGGCCGACGCTGCCGTGCTGGACGACGGTGTAGTCGAGGCGGCTGAGGGCCCACTGGAGCTCGTTGATGAACTGGCCGTAGAGCTGACCGACGGGGATGGTCGGGGCGGGCATCAGGACCAGGCGGCTGTGTCCGGCGCGCAGGCTGCGGGCGGCCGCGTGCGGCACGTACCCCAGCTCCTTGGCCGCCTCGTGGACGCGGCGGCGGGTGGGTTCGCTGATCCGGACGGCGCTGGTGTTGTTCAGGACGTAGGAAACGGTCGCGCGCGAGACGCCTGCCAGGCGGGCCACATCGGCGCTCGTGGGCACGGAGCGCGGTGCGGGGACCCCGGGGGCGGGCGTTTTCGGTATCTGCACCATGACGTGACGCATCTTTGCAGAACCTGTGGAGACCCCTCCCGGCGGGGCTCTCAGGCGGGCGGAGCGGTCCGCGTGACCCGGGCGACGAGGTCCGCCCAGCCGGCCTCCAGCCGCTCCATGGGCATCCCGCACTCCCTGGTCAGGTGGTGGATCTGGGCCGGGTCGAGGTACGCCAGCAGGGTCCGGGCCAGCAGCTCGCAGTCGGCGTCCGGCACGATCTGGCGCAGCAGGATCGTCACGTGCATGCCCACGGCCCGGTACGAGGGGTGGGAGAACCGGCGGGTGGGCTCCGGCTCCGCGGCCAGGTGGAGGTCCAGCTGCTCCACCGAGCGGTACAGCATGGCCACGCCGAAGGCGCGCAGCCGCTCCAGGGGCGGTGCGCCGGGCCCCAGGGGCGGCGGGCCGCTCATGAAGTCCGCCTGGAGCCGGCGCGCCGAGTGGTCCAGCAGCGCCATGAGCAGTCCGGTGCGGTCGCCGAAGCGGCGGAAGACGGTGCCCTTGCCGACCTGGGCGGCGGCGGCCACGGCCTCCATGGTGACCCCGGCCGCGCCGTGCTCGGCGATCAGCCGGGCGGCGGCCTCCAGCAGCCGGGCCCGGTTGCGCGCGGCGTCGGCGCGCAGGCACTGCTCCTCCTCGCGGGTGCCGAGCTGGAACAACTCGGTCTCACGAAGGGGATCTTGGGACCGCGGGAACGGCGGCAGATCGGCGGACATGACGACAGCGTAAAGCATCGGGAATGAAACTGGACCGCGGTCCGGTTAGGGTGATACACATTAAACGGACCCCGGTCCGGATTGTGACGGCAGTGTTTCAGCATCCCTGGAGTTAGCATGTCTGTTCGTATCCTTGCGCTCGTCGGCAGCCTTCGCGCCGGTTCGCACAACCGTCAGCTCGCGGAGGCGGCCGTCAAGTTCGCTCCCGAGGGTGCGAGCGTGGAGCTGTTCGAGGGCCTGGCCGAGATCCCGTTCTACAACGAGGACATCGACGTCGAGGGCAGCGTCCCGGCCCCCGCCGCCAAGCTGCGTGCCGCCGCCCAGGCCGCCGACGGCTTCCTGCTCTTCGTCCCCGAGTACAACGGCACCATCCCGGCCGTCCTGAAGAACGCCATCGACTGGCTGTCCCGCCCGTACGGCGCCGGCGCCTTCGGCGGCAAGCCGGCCGCCGTGGTCGGCACCGCGTTCGGCCAGTTCGGCGGCGTGTGGGCGCAGGACGAGACCCGCAAGGCCCTGGGCATCGCCGGCGCCAAGGTGCTGGAGGACGTCAAGCTCTCCATCCCCGGTTCCGTGGTCCGCTTCGCCGAGACCCACCCGGCCGACGACACCGAGGTCGCCGAGCAGCTGACCGAGGTCGTCGCCCGTCTGCACGGCCACGCCGGCGAGACGGTCGCCGCCTGATCGTCCGCACCACCTCGCGAGGGGCCGGAGCTGTTGGAGCTCCGGCCCCTCGCGCATGCCGTTCGTCGCTTCAGGCGACGGCGGTCGGGGCCAGGTCCCTGAGCTGGGCCAACGCGGCCTCCACCGCGGGACGTTCATGGCCGCCGCGCCGGGTGCAGGTGAGGAACCTGCGGTGCGGGTTGCGCGTGCACGGCACCCGGGTGATGGGCAGGTGCGGGGTGAGCTGGGCCAGCCGCGGGATGAGCGCGACACCGAGCCGATGGGCGACGAGCTGGGCGGTGACGTTCCAGTCCACGGCCTGGTGCACCACCTCGGGGCTGAACCCGGCCTCCCCGCAGGCGGAGATGACATGGGTCCGGCAGGGACTCTCCGGCATGGGTGCGATCCAGTCCTCGTGCGCCGCCTCCGAGAGGTCGACGCGTTCCCTGCCGGCCAGCGGGTGATCGGCGGGCACGACGAGGTCGAACGGGTCGTCCAGGAGCGGCCGTTGATCGAAGCGGGCGTCGCTCAGCGGCGGGTTGGACGGGGTCGCCTCGACGATCGCCAGGTCGATCTCGCCCTCGAAGAGCAGGTCGAAACTCTCCGGCACACCCGCCTCCCGGATGCGTACGGCCAGCCGCGGATACCGCTCCTGGAGCCGGGCCGCCATCGGTGCCAGCAGTACCGAGATCGCCACCGGGTACCCGCTCACCCGCAACGGCCCGGCCGGGGCGCCCCGTTCGGCGCGCAGGTCGATCTCGGCCTGCTCCCAGCGGGCCTGGATGGCATCGGCGTGCGTGAGCAGACTCTCGGCGGCCGGGGTGAGCCGTACCCCCCGGCCCTGCGGTTCGAGGAGGTCGACGCCCAGGTCGCGGGCGAGCTGACGGATCTGCTGCGAGGCGGCGGACGGGGTGAAGTGCAGGGCGCGGGCGGCCGCGGTGACCGTGCCGTAGTGCGCGACCGCTCGCAGGACGTGAAGCCGGCGCAGGTCAATCATGAAGTCCACGCTTCAAGGTGCCGTCCAGAAAGTCAACCTGGACGTGTACGAAAGCGATGCCGCACCCTGGATCGTGTCGCGACGGCCCCATCCGCGCCGGCCAACCGGCCACGACGTACGAGGAGTTCTCATGACCAGCACGACCCGCACCGGCTGCCCGCACTGCGGATGGCCGGACGACGCCGAGCCGTTCCAGGTGGTGTCCCGGCACGCGACCGCCGCGGGCAGCACGCTGTGGACGCGGTGCGGCTGCGGTTCCCTGCAGGTCCGCACCGTCGACGACCGCGGCATGCGCATCGTCTCGCGCAGCGGGCCCGCCCAGTAGTACTCCGTCAGGCTCAGTCGAGCCCGGCCAGCCGCTGGACGGCCGGGGCCGCGAAGCGTTCGATGAACGCCGCCGGTTCGCCGGTGCGGGGGGAGAGGATCACCGTCTCGATGCCGAGCTTGGTGTAGCCCGTGATGTCCCGGGTGAAGGCGTCCAGGTCGGCCGTGGCGAGCGCGTCGCCGCTGTAGGCGACGGTCTTGCGGATCGTGTCGTAGTCGCGGCCCTCGGTCTCGCAGTGGCCGCGCAGGACGTCCAGCTTGTGCGCGACCTCCTCCGGCGTGGTGGTGAAGAGGTTGCAGGCGTCGCCGTAGCGGGCGACCAGCCGGAGCGTCTTCTTCTCACCGCCACCGCCGATCATGATCTCGGGGCGCGGGCTGCTGACCGGGGCCGGGACGCACAGGGTCTCGGCGAGCCGGTAGTGCTTGCCCTCGAAGGGGCCGTTGGTGTCCGGGTCCCACATCTGGAGGCAGATCCGCAGGGTCTCCTCCAGCCGCTCGAACCGCTCGGCGAGCGGCGGGAACGGCACACCGAGGCCCGCGTGCTCCCGGTCGTACCAGGCGGCACCGATCCCGAGGGTGGCCCGGCCGCCGGACAGCACGTCGAGGGTGGTGGCGATCTTGGCGAGCAGTCCGGGGTGGCGGTAGGTCACCCCGGTGACCAGGGCGCCGAGCTGCACCGTGGAGGTACGGCCGGCGAGGTAGCCGAGGGTCGTGTAGGCCTCCAGCATCGGGTCCTCGGCGCCGTCGTTGAACTCCATCTGGAAGTAGTGGTCCATCACCGACAGCCAGCTGACCCCCGCGGCCTCGGCGGCGGCACCGGCCGCGCCGAGTTCGGCGGCGAGCGCGGGCCCGCCCCCGGGGTGGTCGAACCGGTTGATGTGCACGCCGACCCGCATGGCGGTCTCCGTTCCACTGGACCTTCGTCGTCCTGGCCGACGCTAGAACTTCGAGCGCTCTCGAAGTCAAGGGCTACGACGGGGAGACGCGCTCCTCCTCTTCCTGCTTCCTGGAGGCGCGCAGGCTCGTGAACGTGGTCACCGCGAGGACGAGCACGATGAAGCCGAGGGAGAAGGGGATGCTGATCTCGGGGACGTGCACGCCGGACTCGTGGAGTGCGTGCAGCAGGAGCTTGACGCCGATGAAGCCGAGGATGATCGACAGGCCGTAGCTGAGGTGGACGAGCCGCTTGAGGAGGCCGCCGATGAGGAAGTACAGCTGGCGCAGGCCCATCAGGGCGAAGGCGTTCGCCGTGAAGACGATGTACGGCTCCTCGGTGAGCCCGTAGATCGCGGGGATGGAGTCGAGGGCGAACAGCAGGTCCGTGGAGCCGATGGCCAGCATCACGACCAGCATCGGGGTCATGACCCGCTTGCCGTTCTGCTCGATCCACAGTTTGGTGCCGTGGTAGCGGTCGGCGACGCCGAAGCGCTCCTCGACCATCTTCAGCATCTTGTTCTCCTCGTACTCCTCCTCGTGGTTCCCCTTGCGGGCGTCCTGGACCAGCTTCCAGGCGGTCCAGATCAGGAAGGCCCCGAACAGGTAGAACACCCAGGAGAACGCGGAGATGATGGCCGCGCCGGCCGCGATGAACCCGGCGCGCAGCACCAGGGCGAGCAGGACGCCGACCATGAGCACCCGCTGCTGGTACTGCGAGGGCACCGCGAACTTGGACATGATCAGGACGAAGACGAAGAGGTTGTCGACGCTCAGCGACTTCTCGGTGATGAACCCCGCGAAGAACTCCCCGGCCGGGCCGCCCCCGCTGAAGGCGAGCAGGCCGATCCCGAAGAGACAGGCGAGCAGGATCCAGACGGCGGTCCAGACACCGGCTTCCTTGACCGACACGTCGTGCGGTTTACGGCCGATGAAGAAGTCGACGGCGATCAGCGCGCACAGGGCGGCGACGGTCACCAGCCAGGTGGTGAGGGAGACGTTCACGTGCTTACTCCTGGTGCGGGTGGGGGCCGCGGGTGGGGCCTTGACAGCGTTGTCTCAGGTTCCGATGCCTTCCACCACCGGAAGGTGAACAACGGGTCACGACCTGGCAAGATCGGCGTTCACGCCGGTGCCACCCGCCGTTCGGCGGGCAGCTTCCGCCGGACGGCGGCATCCGGGGCGAGCGGCTCGGTGCCGATGATGGGCACTCGAGCCGCCGCATCCCCGCGTGAGGAGAAGCCATGAGCCTGGTCCCGCCGCCCTTCGATCCCGAGCTGGCCGCCGCCCTGGAACTGATCAAGGACGTGATCTCGCCCGGCCTCACGCTCGACCAGATCGACGAGATACGCCAGGGGCCGGGCATCGCGCTGCTCGCCGAGCTGGACCTCACCCTCGACGGGTTCTTCGAGGTCGAGGACCGCAAGGTGCCGGGCCCCGAGGGCGCCCCCGAGATCTCGCTCCTGATCTGCCGCCCCACGGCTCCGCCCGCCTCGGGTCCGCGGCCCATCGTCTATCACGTCCACGGCGGCGGCATGGTCATCGGCAACAACAGGGTGGGCGTCGACGTCCCGCTGGCCTGGGCGAAGGAGGTGGACGCGGTCGTGGTGTCGGTCGAGTACCGGCTGGCTCCCGAGCATCCGCATCCCGCGCCGGTGGAGGACGTGTACGCCGGGCTGGTGTGGACGGCGGAGCACGCGGCGGAACTGGACGCCGATCCGGAGCGGATCGTCATCGCGGGCGCCAGCGCGGGCGGCGGCCTGAGCGCGGCGCTGGCGCTGCTCACGCGGGACCGCAAGGGGCCGCAGGTGATCGGGCAGGTCCTGATGTGCCCGATGCTGGACGACCGCAACGACACTCCGTCCGCCCAGCAGATGGCGGGCGTCGGCGTCTGGGACCGTACGGCCAACGAGACCGGCTGGACGGCCCTGCTGGGCGAGGCGCGCGGCGGCCCGGACGTCCCGGCGTACGCCGCGCCGGCCCGCGCCGAGGACCTGTCCGGCCTGCCGCCCGCGTTCCTCGACGTGGGCTCCGCGGAGACCTTCCGGGACGAGGTCGTCGCCTACGCCTCCCGCATCTGGCAGGCGGGCGGGGTGGCAGAGCTGCACGTCTGGCCGGGCGGCTTCCACGGCTTCGACGGCTTCGCCCCGCAGGCGGCGTTGTCGCAGGGGGCGCGGGCGGCTCAGCTGCGGTGGCTGCGGAGGTTGTTGGGGAGCTGAGGGGCGGTTCGCCTTTGGTGGTGGGTGGGGCGTGGGGGCGAGGTCATTACCGGTGCACTCGGCACCCCACGCCCCCCGCTGACACCCCCGGCCCTCCCCATTCCGCACCCTCATCCCGCACCATGGACCCATGAAAGAGCTGGCCGGGCGCCTGACCGCGCTGGACCCGGATGCCGGGGCCGCGGTGCAGGTCATCGCCTACTTCGATCGGCTGGCCGAGTCGCGGGCCGGGCTGGAGGCGCTGGTGCGGGGCGCCGCCGTGCTGGCCGGGGTGCCCGCGCGGCTCGTCGACGGGGAACGGCGGGTGCAGGTGCGCGTCGAGGCCGACGGCACCCGGCGGGACTCCGGGTCGCCGCCGGACCCGGCGTGGCCGTCCGCCGCGCTGTCGCCGGACGGCGTTCCCGCCCTGTGGCTGGAGCGGGCCGGGGCAGAGCCCAGCGTGGTGGACGCGGTGATCCTGGAGCGCGCCGCCGGTGCCGTACGACGGGTGCTCGACCGTACGCGGGGACGGGCCCCGGCGGACGATCCCGCGCTGGTGGAGACGCTGCTCGACGCGACGGCCCCCGAGTCGGCGCGGCTGCACGCGGCACGTCGGCTGGGCCTGGACCCGGCGGCACGCGCGCGTGCCCTCGCCCCGGCCGACGGTCCGCCCCAGGTGGTCCCCGAGAGGACGGCGGACGAACCGCCTGCCGGAAGGGTCGGCGCGGAACCGAACGTCCCGCTCGCAGGGAAAGCGGGCGCGGGTACGGTCATCCCGCCCACGGGGAAGTTCGGCGCGGGGCCGGCTGCCCCACCCACGCGAAAAGCGGCCGCAGGACCGGGCGTTCCGCTCGCGGGAAAGGCCGGCGCAGGACCGAGCGTCCCGCCCGCGGGAAGAGCCGGCGCAGGACCAACCATCCCGCTCGCGGGAAGAGTCGGCGTGGGCCCCGCCGTCCCGGTGCTCCGGTTGCCCGAGTCCTGGGACGCCGCCCGTGTCGCGCTGCGGTTCGCCTCGGAGGAGCCCGGCCGTCGTGTCGTGCACGCCGAGGAACTGGGCAGCCTCGCACTGCTCGCCGACCTCGTCGCACCCGGCGCCGAACCCCCGGCCGACGTACTGGCGTTGGAGGCGGCCGCGGCGACGGCACCCTGGCTGCTCGCCACACTGGACGCCGTCGCCTCGACGACGAGCCTCAGGGCGGCCGCCACGGAGATCAACGTCCACCACTCGACCCTCCAGGACCGCCTCACCCACGCAGAGCATCTGCTGGGCTGGCCGGTGCGCACACCACAGGGCCGCTTCAGGCTCCAACTGGCGCTGACGCTGCGCCACTTGACCCGCCCTTAGCTGACGTCACCGGAACTCGTGGACGACCTCGATCTCGCCGACGATGTGGGCGTTGAACTCGTCCAGTTCCTCCGCCGGTACCCACAGCTCCAGGATCGTCCGGCCGCCCGCCTGCTGGACGGGGTAGCGGCGCACGAACTCCGCGTCGACCTCGAAACGGGTGACGTATCCGACGCCGCTGTGCTTGACGTTCCAGTCGCGGGCGATCTTCACGGCGTAGTCCTCGTTCAGGACGGGGTAGAAGATCGGCTGCTCGGGCAGTCGGGGCGGCCAGGCGCGCCAGTTCAGCTCGCGCACCAGGGCCAGCTCCTCGGGGCCGGTGGGGCGCCAGAGGGTCGTCGTGGTGGGGCGGGGGCTGGTCATGGCTTCGCTTTCGGTCTGGGGAGCGCCGCGTCGAGTCGGCGGTCGGCATCTTGAACGTATCTGCTGATCAGGGGCCGGGCACATCATTTTCGTCACGGCATACCCGCGTTTGCAATTAACCCGCGCCTGCAACTACAGTCGTCTGCATGAGTACAGCCTTCCCCACCGTGACCCTCAACAACGGCATCGAGATCCCGCAGCTCGGCTTCGGCGTCTTCCAGGTCCCCGACCCCGAGACGGCCGCTGCGGTCACCTCGGCCCTGGAGGCCGGCTACCGCAGCATCGACACCGCGGCGATCTACGGCAACGAGGCGGGCGTCGGCCAGGCGCTCGCCGCGTCCGGCATCGCCCGCGACGACCTGTTCGTCACCACCAAGCTCTGGAACGCCGACCAGGGTTACGACGCCACCCTCAAGGCCTTCGACGCGAGCCTCGCCAAGCTGGGCCTCGACTTCGTCGACCTCTACCTCATCCACTGGCCCACCCCCGCCCGTGACCTGTACCGCGAGTCGTGGCGGGCCATCGAGAAGCTGGCCGGCGAAGGGCGCGTCCGTGCCGCGGGCGTCTCCAACTTCCAGCCCGCCCATCTGCGGCGGCTGCTCGACGACAGCTCGCTCGTCCCGGCCGTCAACCAGATCGAGCTGCACCCCGGCCTCCAACAGCGCGAACTGCGCGAACTGCACACCGAGTTGGGCATCGCGACCGAGGCGTGGAGCCCGCTCGCGCAGGGCGCGGTGCTGGGCGAGCCGGTGCTGACGTCGATCGCCGAGCGGTACGGCAAGTCGCCCGCACAGGTGGTGCTGCGCTGGCACCTCCAGCTCGGGAACGTCGTGATCCCGAAGTCGGTCACCCCGGCCCGTATCCGCGAGAACGCCGACGTCTTCGACTTCGCCCTCACCGACGAGGAGATGACGGCGATCGCCGGGCTCGATCGAGGTCTGCGGACGGGTCCGGACCCCGACACCCTCAACTAGGGGCGTCCCGCCGCGCGGCTCGGACAGGTTCCGGGAGGAGTTGCCGCTCAACGCCATGGGCAAGGTGTTGAAGGACCGATCGCGATGAGCCTCGTCTCGCCACCGACGACGCTTGTCGCGCGACCGCGGGAGAACGGAGAACCATCGTGACGACCCACCACGCCGCCGACCTGACGGCGGACCCGTCACCGGCACCGATAGAGCGGCTGGACGAGGAGATCATCGCCCTGCTGGCCCGCCGCCGCGCCATGGCCCGGGAACTGCCCCCTCCCGCACGTGCCCGCGCCGTGGACCCCGAGTTCGCGGAGACCGTCAAGGAGATCACGGACCGCTACCGCCAGGAACTCGGCGGCGCCGGCGAACTCGTCGCCCGCGCGGTGATGGTGCTCTGCCATCCGAGCCGCCAGTCCTGAGCACATGAGAGGGAGGGGACGCGTACGGGACTGCGCGTCCTTCCTCCGGGTCCGTCACAGCCGGTGTGTGGTGCGTGCCTCACCAGGGGCGGGTTGTCAGGTGCGGAAATTTGGCCGTACAAATGGGCCTCATGAGCGTACCGAAGCTTCCCCTCGCCGGGATCACGGTCGTCAGCCTGGAGCAGGCCGTCGCCGCTCCCTACGCCACCCGGCAGCTGGCCGACCTCGGGGCCAGGGTCATCAAGGTGGAGCGCCCGGGCGACGGCGACTTCGCCCGCCGGTACGACACCACGGTGCACGGCCACTCCAGCTATTTCGTCTGGCTGAACCGCTCCAAGGAATCCCTCACCCTGGACCTCAAGGACCCCCGGGGACTGGAGATCCTGCGCCAACTCCTCGACGGCGCCGACGTCTTCGTACAGAATCTCGCCCCCGGAGCGACCGACCGGCTCGGGCTCGGCACGGACGTGCTGGCCGAGCGGTACCCGCGGCTGATCCCGTGCACGATCTCCGGGTACGGCACCGACGGGCCGTGGGCGGACCGCAAGTCGTACGACCTGCTGGTGCAGTGCCAGACGGGGCTGGTGTCGCTGACCGGGACGCCCGAGGAGTCGGCGCGGGTCGGGATCTCCGTGGCGGACATCGCCGCCGGGATGTACGCCTACACCGGTGTCCTCACCGCCCTCTACACCCGCGCCACCACCGGGAAGGCCCACGCGGTGGAGGTCTCGCTCTTCGAGGCACTGGCCGAGTGGATGAGCCAGCCGGCCAATTACACCCGCTACGGCGGCTCCCAGCCCCCGAGGCTGGGCACCCAGCACGCCACCATTGCCCCGTACGGCGCCTTCACGGCCGCCGACGGCAAGGACGTGCTGTTCTCCATTCAGAACGAGCGCGAATGGGCCGCCCTGTGCGCGGAGTTCCTCGGGGACGCCGGGCTGGCCGAGGACCCGCGCTTCGCCACCGGTTCCGACCGGGTCGCGCACCGCGACGCGATCAACGCCATCGTCGCCGAGCGCTGCGCGCGGTCCGACGCCGCGGAGATCCTCAAGGACCTGGAGGACATCGGGATCGCGTGCGCCGGGGTCAACGACGTGGCCGCGTTCCTCGACCACCCGGTGCTGGCGGCCCGCGGCCGCTGGCGCGAGGTCGGCGTGCCGGGCGCCACCGTGCAGGCGCTGCTGCCGCCGGCCGACCTCGCGGGGCTGCCCGCGCGCATGGACCCGGTACCGGCCGTCGGCGAGCACACGGAGGCGATCCTCGAGCAACTGGGCCGTACCCGCGACGACATCGCGGCGCTGCGCGCCGACGGTGTGGTCTGAGGGGAGGCCGGCGCCGATGCTTCAGCAACCGCAGCGGGAGAGCGCCTATGTGAGGCTGGCCCGCGAACTGCGGGCCGCGATCCTGCGGCACGACTACCCCGAGGGGGTGCGGCTGCCGACCGAGGCCGAGTTGGCGGAGCGGTACGGGATCAGTCGGCAGACCGTGCGCCGGGCCTTCCAGGATCTCGTCGCCGAAGGCCTGGTCCACCGGGTGCCGGGGCGCGGCACCTTCGCCACGCCCCGCGACGAGCAGTACCTGCGCCAGTTCGGGTCGGTGGACGACCTGATGGGGCTCTCCCTCGACACCCGGACGGACCTGGTGACTCCCCTGCACCGGCGCGTCGACGTCGACGCGGCGGGCCGGCTCGGTCTGCACACCGACCGGGTGCACAAGCTGGCGTTCCTCCGACTGCACGAGGACACCGCGTTCTGTCACACCTCCGTCTTCCTGCCGCCCGCCGTGGGCCAGTTGCTGGAGTCGGTCCCCGAACTGACCGATCCCGGTACGTCCAGTGCCTTCACCGTCATCGAGCTGCTCGACCGCCGGCTGCCCGAGCCGATCGCCGAGGCCGAGCAGAGCATCACGGTCGCGGAGGCCACCCCCGAACTCGCCGATCACCTCGGCTGCGAGGTGGGCCGCGCACTGCTGCGCATCGACCGGGTCTACCAATCAGCCGGCGGACATCTCGTCGAGCTGGCGATCAGCCACTTCCTGCCCGAGCACTACTCGTACCGGGTGCGGCTCCGCCGCAGCGGCACGTAGACAAGGCCCGCAAGGGCTGAGGCTGTCCGATCAGGACGACCTGGGCGCTCGCGCAGCCCCCACCCACCGGCGACCCGGCTCAGCCGCGGGCGGCGAGGCGTTCCAGAACCGTCTCGGCCCACCGGAGGTTCCCGCGCTCGAAGGCCATGCCGCCGAGGAGGGTGAGGTAGGGGCCGATGCGGTCGGCGGTGGCGAAGTACTCGTCCTCGGTCCGGCCGGCCAGCATGCGTTCCTGCATGCGCTCGTAGCGGGCCAGTTTCGTGGCGGAGCGTTCCCTGCGCTCGGCGACCGCTTCGCGTACGGCACGGATGTCGTCGCGGTCGGCGATGTCGAGGCACTGGACCTTGACCATGAGCTCGTCGCGGATGGCCGTCGGCTTGGCGGGCGCGTGGGCGACGTAGGACCGCAGGACGTCGAGTCCGGCGTCGGTGAGGGAGAAGAGCCGCTTGTTGGGGCGGCGTTCCTGCTGGACCACGCGGGCGGAGACGAGCCCTTCGCTCTCCATGCGCTCCAGCTCGCGGTACAGCTGCTGCGGGGTGGCCATCCAGAAGTTGGCGACGGAAGCCTCGAAGCCCTTGGCGAGGTCGTATCCGGAGGCCTCGCCCTCCAGGAGGGCCGCCATCACCGCGTTGCGCAGAGCCATGCACTCAACCTAACAGCCGGTTCGATCAGTCCAGGGCGAGGACCGGGAGCAGCTCAGGGCGCTTGGCCTGCCGTCCGTCGCCGGACGAACGGCCCGTCACCCGCCGTACCAGCCAGGGCCCCAGGAAGGAACCGGCCCAGCGCACTTCACCGCCGAGGGCCCGCAGGCCCGAGGCCGCGCGCGGGTCGGCGGGCAGGTCCCGGGTCCAGCTGTCGTCGCTGCCCGGCAGGGCGAGCGCGTGGGCGACCGCCGCGGCGATACGGGCGTGCCCGAGGGGACTGGCGTGCAGCCGGTCGGGGCTCCAGAGGCGGGGGTCGGTGACAACCGGGTGGTCGGCGGTCTCGGCGACCAGCACGCCGTGCCGGGCCGCCGCCTCCCGGATGCGGGCGTTGAGGGCGGTGACGCGGGGGCCGACGGGGCGGGCCAGCGGGGTGATCCGGGAGGCGTCGGGGAAGGTCAGCGTCGCCACGCGGGTGCCCTGGGCGGTGAGCGCGGCGAACATCGCCTCCAGGTGTCCGGCCACCTCGTCGGCGTCGAAGCGGGGGCGCAGCAGGTCGTTCACCCCGGCGACGACCGTGGCGAGGTCGGGCTGCAACGCGAGGGCGGGCGCGAGCTGTTCGGCCCGTACCTGTCCGGCGAGGCGGCCGCGGACGGCGAGGTTGGCGTAGAGCAGCCCCGGCGACTGCCGTACGAGCTGCTCGGCGAGCCGGTCCGCCCACCCGCGCAGTCCCTGTACGTCGTCGCCGTCGCCGAGCCCCTCGGTCTGGCTGTCGCCGAGGGCGACGTACCGCGCGTACCGGCTGTCCACCATGAGCGCCCCGCTTCGTCGTCCACCACTGAATTACACACCTACTCGCATTATTGACTATAGATGGTCCGCGCGGTCACGGCACCGCCCCGTGCGGACGCGGTCGCGTTGCGCGGGGACCTGTGCTGTGCTGGAAGCAGTCGCAGGAGAGCACGCCGATGCGTCACAGCCGTACGTCCGTCGTCGCATCCGCTCCGCCGGTCGCGCCGACCGGAGCGGGCGGCGGGCTGCTGCCGGCGAAGGATCTCGCGGCCGCCTGGTTCCTGGTGGTGCTGATCGCGGTGCCCGCCTGGGTGCTGACGATCGGCCAGGCCCGGGACATGGGGGTCGAGCCCGGCACCATGGGGATGGCGCTGCCGCTGTTCCTGCTGCTCTGGGTGACGATGATGGCGGCGATGATGCTGCCGTCCATGGCGCCGGTGGCCATCACCTGGGTGCGGGGCATCGGCCGGCAGTCCTCGGGCTGGGTCCGGACCGCCCGTACCGTCGAGTTCATCGCGGGATACCTGCTGGTGTGGACGGCGTTCGGGCTCCTCGCCTACGTGGCCCTCGCCCTGACCGGAAACCTCGTCGACGACCACCCCACCGCCGGCCGCTGGATCGGCTCGGTCGCCTTCCTGCTCGCGGGCCTGTACCAGCTGGGCCCGCTGAAGTACGTCTGCCTCCGGCACTGCCGCGACCCGCTGAGCCACCTCGTGCGCTACTCCGGCTTCCGGGGGCCGGTCCGCGATCTGCGGGTGGGGCTGCACCACGGCGCCTACTGCGTCGGCTGCTGCGCCGGGCTGATGGTCGTCCTCGTGCCGCTGGGCGTGATGAACGTGGCGGCGATGGCCGGGCTGGCCGTGGTGATCTTCCTGGAGAAGCTGTCGCCCCGGGGTGTGCTGCTGGGTCGCTTCGTGGGCGTCGTGTTCCTCGTCCTGGCCGTGCTCGCGCCCTTCCAGGACTGGCTGCTGCCGGGACTGCAGGACTCGATGCCGTCGATGGACGGCATGTGATCCCCTGCGCCTGACCGGGCGGGTTCCGCGCGAGGGGCGGGAGGTGCAAGCTGGAAGGGAGACCGTCTCCCGATCCCGGGACGACCGGGCTCGGCACACGCGGTCTCGCCACTCCGAGTGAGCTCCCCGGGGCTCGGCAGGAGGGAAGCGAGATGACTGAACAGGCCACCCCCACCGCGCCGCGCTGGCATCTGGCCGGCGACTGGTTCGACGTGTGCAAGTGCGCCGTCCCCTGCCCGTGCACGTTCGCACAGCCCCCGACGTACGGCGACTGCGAAGGCGTCATGGTCTGGCACATCCGGGAGGGCAACTACGGCGACGTCCGGCTCGACGATCTGAACGTCCTGATGCTCGCCTCCTTCACGGGTGACGTCTGGGCCGGCGAGCACACCGACCCCTACGCAGCGGTCTTCCTCGACGAACGCGCCGACGAGCGACAGCGGGCCGCACTGGGAGCCGTCTTCGGCGGCGAGGCGGGCGGCTGGCCGGCGCAGTTCGGGGCGATGTTCCATCCCGAGATGCGCGGCATGGACGTCGTACCCCTCCACGTCGACGTGGACGACGACCTCGGCACCTGGCGGGCCGAGATCCCCGACCGGGTCACGGCCGCCGCCGAGGCCCTCACCGGTCCGACCACCCCCGACGGCAGCCGCGTCCAGGTCCACAACGCGCCCGGCGCCGAGGTCGGACCGGGCCAGGTCGCCACGTGGGGCCGAGCCACCACCGACCGCGCCAACGCCTTCGGCTTCTCCTGGGACCGCTCGGGCAAGTCGAGCAAGTACTTCCCGTTCGACTGGAGCGGCCCGGACTGAGGCCGGTCGGTTCGCCTTTTGCGCGGGCGCGCCAGATAGGTCGCGGGCGCGCACGGGACGGCCCTGCGAGCCCGTTCCCCGGATCAGCTCAGCGCGGCGATGCCGTACGACGCCCCCAGCGCGGCGGCCAGCGTGCCGAGCAGGAGGCGGAGTGCCGTGTCCGGGACGTGGGGCTGGAGGTGGGCGCCGAGGTAGCCGCCGATCAGGCCGCCGAGGCCGCAGGCCAGGCCGAGGGACCAGTCGGGGGCGACGTCTCCGGAGCCCGTCAGGGAGAGCAGTGCGAAGGCGGTGGCTCCGGCCAGCGAGGTCACGAAGGTGGAGGCCAGCGCGGCCGGTGCGACCTGGGCGACCGGCAGACCCCGGCCGACCAGGAGCGGGCCGAGCAGTGAACCGCCCCCGATGCCGTAGACCCCGCCGACGATCCCCACCGCCAGCGCGAGCCCCGTGACGGCGCGCGGGGACGGCATCATCGCCGTCGCGGTGACCCGTGCCGGACGCAGGGTCCTCGTGATCAGCCACCCGCCCAGCGGCAGAAGCAGCAGCGCCACCAGAAGGCGGAACACGCCGGGCCCCGGCACCGCGAAGACCCGTACGGCGGCACCGATCACCACGCCCGGCAGCGTGCCGGCCACCAGCAGCCGCGTCAGCGGACCGCGCAGTCTGCCGTCCCGGTGGAAACGCACCAGCGCTCCCGGCCCGGCCACCACGTTGAACAGCAGGTTCGTCGGCGTGACGGCCGGACTGGGCACGCCGAACACGCTCAACTGCACCGGCAGCAGGAACACCGCGCCGGACACCCCCACGGGCGAGGTGACCACCGCGATCAAGAGCCCGGCGACCAGCCCGCCGATCTCCGACTCTCCCAACCTTGCCCGCCCTCCCCTACGACACCGGACATCCTCCCCCGGCTGCCTCCCCCACCACACCCTCACCTACCCTGAGACCTCGAAAGGGTGGGGAAAGAACAGATGCGTGCGGGGCGGCGGACCGGAGCCGTGGTGCTGGGCCTGCTGGTGGCCCTGGCCACGCTGCTCGGTGCGGCCTGTCTGTGTGCCCGAGGCCCGCAGCCGGCGGCGTATCACGCACCCGCGACGGTCGTTCTCGGCGTGCCGGACCAGCAGGTGCGTGAGCACGTCTGCGTCTCCTCCGGCCACGACCGGTGCGGCGGAAAAGTCGTCGTCGGCAAGCCCAGCACCGCACCGGGCCCGCACCCCCAACCCGTCGCCCCGCCCACGCGCGTGGACACCCGGCCGGCCCTCGCCGCCCCCGCCCGCACCCCATACACCGCGGAGCCCCGCGCCCCCGACCTCCACGCCCTTCAGGTGCTGCGGACCTAGACCGGACGCCGATCCCCCGACCATCCACCGGCGTCCGTCGATCTCCGCTGCCCACAAGGGACTTCACCATGGCTTCCGCCAACTCCAAGAACACCAGAACGAACCCGAAGAAGAACAGGAACACCAACGCCTCCAAGGCCGAGGCGCGCCGCGCCCGCGTCGAGGAACAGCGCCGCGCCGAGCAGGCCCGCGAGCGCCGCAACCGGATCATCACCGTCGCCGTGTCCGCCGCGATCCTCGCCGGACTGATGGGCGGCGGCTGGTACTTGCTCGACGCCGCCGACGCCGAGGAACAGGCCCAGGCGGCGCCGGTCTCCGGCGAGAAGACGTGGGCGAAGCTGAGCCAGACCCACGTCGACACCGCAGTGAACTACCCGATGACACCGCCGGTCGGCGGCGATCACGCCCCCGTCTGGCAGAACTGCAACGGCGACGTCTACACCGACCCGATACAGAACGAGAACGCCGTGCACTCCCTGGAACACGGCGCGGTCTGGATCACGTACAACGACAAGGCGTCGGACGCGGACGTCAAGGCGCTCTCCGACAAGGTCGCCAAGACGCCGTACACGCTGATCAGCCCGTACCCCGACCAGTCCTCGCCGATCACGCTCTCCGCCTGGGGCCACCAGCTGAACGTGACGAAGAGGTCCGATCCCCGGGTGTCCGAGTTCCTGGAGAAGTACGTCCAGGGCAGGCAGACTCCGGAGCCGGGCGCCGCCTGCACGGGCGGCAAGTCCGCGTGAGCACGGTCGCGTGACGCCCGGTGGCCGGGTGCTGCGGCACCCGGCCACCGGGCATGCTTGCCCTCTCCCACGAAACCGCCACCACCAGTCAGGGGGACGACACCGGTGAGCGACGACACGCCCCGCACGTACGCTCCGCTTCCGGACCGCCGGGACGACCGCCGTGCCGCCTTCCACGGGCACGTGGCGCAGCTCATCGAACTCCTCGGCGCCGAGCCGCCCGCCACTCCCGGTCCGGGCCGGGAGTGGGAGCACGAGGCACGGTCGATCGTCCGGCGCACCCTGCGCGCGGCGGACGTGCCCCCGGAGGGACTCTTCGAGCAGCTGGTCCGGACCGGGGTGTACGACCCGAACCCCAGCTTCAACCGGCAGTTCATCGAACCGGCCGTCCTTCTCTACGGCCGTCGACGGGTGAAGGCGGCGCTGATCGACGTGCTGCGCACCGGCAGCGACGCGGAGCGGGCCGGAGCCGCCCGCGCCTGGTACTGGACGGGGGTGTCCGTGCGCTACCTCGACCGGGAGAACCGCGTCATGACGCCCGAGAGCCGGGCCGAGGTCGACTCCGTCGCCGACCTCGGGGCCGAGTGGCAGGAGGCGGCGCTCCGGGAGTTCGTCGCGAACGAGGATCTCGACGTGCGCCGGTGCCTCCTGCCGGGCCTCGTCCTGAACGCCCGGCGCCGGCCCGCCGAGCTCCACGGCCTGGTGGCCGAGGCGGTGCGCATCGCCCGCAACCATCCGGACGCGTACCTGCGGCATCGCGTCGAGATCCAGGTCGGAGAGTAGGGGCGGGGGCGGGTCATACCGCCCCGAGGCGGGCGTTCAGGCCCGGCAGCGGAGCATCACCAGCGGCGGGTGGGCCAGCAGGTCCGCCCAGAACTCCTCACCGAACTCCCGGACGCCGGCCTCGGACACGCTCAGCGGCACCCACTCGATCTCGCTGAACCCGGCCGCGCGCAGCGACTCCTCGTAGACCTCGCGGCGCGGAACCGTGCCGAGGATGCTGATCGGCTGCGGTTCGAGGAGGGCGGTGACCCGGCACCGCGGGCCCGCCTCGGCCTCCTCGCCGGTCGGCTCGCAGCGGAAGCCGTACGTGTCGAGGGACGCGCAGTCGAATCGGTAGTCGGGCCGCTGGCAGAGCACGAAGAACTCGCCGCCCGGCACCAGGTTCCGGTGGATGTTGCGGCACATCCGCTCCAACTCGGCGATGCTCTCGGCGTAGTTGAGGCACTGCACGCCGAGGGCGACGTCGAACCTGGTGTCCAGCGGCCGCAGTTCGGCCACGTCACCGACCTCGTAGCGCACGCCGAGCGGTTCGCGCCGCTCCATGTCCTGTGCGGCGGCGATCATCTCGCCGGAGATGTCGACCCCGAAGACGTCCGTGGCGCCGCGCCGCTTGAACTCCCGGCTGTAGAAGCCGGTTCCGCACGCCAGATCCAGCACCGACCTGCCGCGCACGTCCCCGACCAGGGCCAGGAAGCTGGGCACTTCGCCGAAGCGCGTCAACGGCAGGGACTTGAACCCCTCGAAGGCCTCACCGATCGCGTCGTACTGCTGGACACTCATGTGTCTCCCCCTTCGCTTGCGGATCATCGGTACGCGGCAGCGAGTCTCCCTCCGCCCGGTCCGGCGTCCGTACTGGCAGATGACACGAAGAAGTCGGCCGCCGACGCTCGTATCACCCAACACGTCCGGGAACAGAGGTCCGCCCCGGAACCGTTGAAGGCGGGGTCCCTGTCCCGACTCCGAGGTGCGGTGGTCAAGTGATGAAGGCGGTACGGTTCCACGCGTACGGCGAGATCGACGTGCTCCGCGTCGAGGACGTGCCACGTCCGTCACCCGGGCCGGGGCAGGTGCTCGTCGAGGTCCGCGCGGCCGGCATCCAGCCCGGCGAGGTGATGATCCGCAGGGGCGCGCGGCACGGGCGCTGGCCGGCGACGTTCCCCTCCGGGCAGGGCAGTGATCTGGCCGGCGTGGTGGTGGACCTCGGCCCCGAGGTGCGCGGCTTCGCGGTGGGCGACGAGGTGCTGGGCTTCACCCATCGGCGGGCGAGTCACGCGGAGTTCGTCGTGGTGGACGACGTGAACCTGGTCTCCCGTCCGCAGGGGCTGCCCTGGGAGGTGGCCGGGTCGCTGTACGTGGCCGGGACGACCGCGTACGCCACCGTGTTCGCCGTGGATCCCGGCCCCGGGGACACGGTCGTGGTGTCCGGCGCGGCGGGCGGAGTCGGGTCGCTGGCCGTGCAGTTGGCGCGACGGCGGGGCGCCACGGTGATCGGGCTGGCGAGCGCGCGGAACCACGCCTGGCTGAAGGAGCGCGGGGTCGTCCCGGTCGCGTACGGCGAGGGCGTGGCCGATCGGGTCCGGGAGGCGTCCGGCGGGCAGGTCGACGCGTTCATCGACACGTTCGGCGACGGATATGTGGACCTGGCGGTGGAGTTGGGCGTTCGGCCCGAGCGGATCAACACGATCCGCGACTGGCAGGCCGCCGCCAAGGTCGGCGCGCGGACCTACGGCGAGGGCTCGGCGGCCTGCGCGGTCGTCCTCGGCGAACTGGCCCGCCTCGCCGCCCGCGGGGAACTGGAGGTCCCGGTCGCCCGCACCTACCCGCTGGAGCAGGTGCGGGACGCGTACCGCGAACTGGAGCAGGGGCACACGCACGGCAAGATCGTGCTGCGCCCCTAGCCGTCAGTCATCAGGCCCAGGCCGTCACCGGGGTGAACGAGCTGTCCTGACGGAACAGGGCCGTGCCGTCCGAACGCTCCACCCTCAGCTGGTAGTTGTAGTGCCTCAGGTAATAGCCGGGGTAGTTGTACGACTCGAAGCGGAGCGAGCCGGTCGCCGTGCCCGTCCGCGCGATGAACGTGGCGTCCTTGGCGAAGGTCGAGGTGCCGTCGTTGGCGTCGAAGCGGGCACGGAAGTCCCAGTGGCGCAGGTAGTTGCCGGAGGAGTCGCGGAAGGAGTAGCCGTTGGAGTCGGCGAGGCCCGCGACGACCGTGAAGGTGGACGCCGTCTTCTCGGCGGAGGTGCTGGAGCTGGTCACCACCGGCAGGTTGAGCAGCGAGGACTGGTTCTGCCAGTAGCGGGTGGTGTAGTTGGCCGACTGGAAGGAGCGCGTGACGTTCTTCGTCAGGGTCGGGCCGCCCGAGACGGTCTCCTTGATGACCGTGAAGTGCCGTGCCGTACCGGAGATCGCGGGCAGGGCCGTCGGCGCGGACCAGGTGGCGAAGGTGTCGTAGCTGTCGCTGTAGTAGTAGTTGCCGTCGCCGTAGCCGTCGAAGAACAGCCGCCAGGCGCCGTTGTCGAGCTGCACCAGCGCCGGGCCCTCGCGGTAGCTGCCCCAGCCGGCCCAGTCGCCGGTCTTCGAGATCGTGTAGGGGCCGTTCAGCGACGAGGCGGTGGCGTACTCGATGTACTTGGTCGTCTCGTTCTTCGTGAAGGCGTGGTAGGTCGAGCCGATCTTCACGATGAACGTGTCGATGTGGTTCGCGCCGATGCCGGACAGGGCCACAGGTGAACTCCACGCCGTGAGCGCCGAGTTGGTCGCCTTCAGCCGGTACGGCGTGAAGATCCACTCGTCGCTGGTGAGCGAGCAGGACACGATGACGTTGACACTGCCGTCGCTGTCGACGAACCACTCCGGCGCCCACGCCCGGGACAGGTTGGTGATCGGGACCGTGTAGTCGTACAGGAAGGTCCAGTTGACCCGGTCGGAGCTGCGGGCGAAGCCGATCGTGGTGCTGACGTCCTGCCAGGTGTGCGTGGTGTAGGTGATGTAGTAGTAGCCGTCGGTGTGCTTGAAGACGCTGGCGTCGCGGATCCTGTTGCTCGGCGGCGTGTAGGCCGACGCCTGGACGAGCCGGAAGTCGGTGGCGTCGTCGGACTGGTAGACGTTCACCGTGCCGTCGTTGCTGTTGAGGAACGGCACGATCGTGTAGCGGGTCGCGGAGCCGCTCGGCGGGGCCGCGGCGAAGGCCGCGCCGGGCAGTTCGCCCAGCAGGACGACCGAGGCGGGCAGCGCCGCCATGGCGCGCAGCAGGGTACGGCGTGACGGCATGGGGGGTCGTGTGGTCACGGGCGGCTCTCTCTCGGACAGGACGCGGCTCAACGTCCGGAATACCGAACAAGGTTCGGAAAGTCGATCAGAAGGTAGGGGTGAGACCCCGGCGCGTCAATGGTTTGCGCATGACCTGGCGAGCACTGTGAGGCCGCTGTGCCGGGTGCCGAACGGCCGTCCCCGTCAGGGGCGTTCCGGCGAAGCGCTTTCCGACGTTACCGTTCGGTAGGCAACGTCCCGGAAGACGCCTCGGAGGTGTCCCGTATGACGCACGACCGTTCCGCCGGCCTGGTGGAGACCGCACGCGCGCTGGCCGACGGCACCGTCACGGCACGGGCCCTCGTCGAGCGGACCCTCGCCCGGATCGAGGCCGGGCAGGGCTCGCTGAACGCCTTCCGGATCGTCCGGGCGGAGGCCGCGCTCGCCGAGGCCGACGCGGCGGACAAGGAACTCGCGGCCGGGGTGCGCAAGCCGCTGCTCGGGGTGCCGGTGGCCGTGAAGGACGACATGGACGTGGCGGGCGAGCCCACCGCGTTCGGCTGCCAGGGCGAGTTCCCGCCGGTCGCCGAGGACGGGGAGGCCGTACGACGGTTGCGGGCCGCGGGGGCCATCGTCATCGGCAAGACCAACACCTGCGAGTTCGGGCAGTGGCCCTTCACCGAGGGGCCCGCCTTCGGGGCCACCCGCAACCCGTGGAACGCGGACCACACGCCCGGCGGATCGTCGGGCGGATCGGCCGCCGCCGTCGCCGCCGGGCTCGTGCCCGCCGCACTCGGCTCGGACGGCGCCGGGTCGGTGCGCATCCCGGCGTCCTGGACCCACCTCATCGGCATCAAGCCGCAGCGCGGCCGCATCTCCACCTGGCCGCGCGGCGAGTCCTTCCAGGGCATCACCGTCAACGGCACCCTGGCCCGTACGGTCGCCGACGCCGCCCTCCTGCTCGACGCGGCGAGCGGCAACCATGCCCTCGACCCGCACCGCCCGCCGTCCGTCGACGCCTCCGGGGCCGCCCGCCGCGACCCCGGACGCCTCCGTATCGCCCTCGCCCTGAAGCCCCCGTTCACCGCCCTGCCCGCCCGCCTCGATCCTCAGGTACGGGCGAAGGTCGTCCAACTCGCCGAGCGGCTGGCCGCGTTCGGCCACACGGTCGAGGAGGCCGATCCGCCGTACGGGCAGATCGGGCTCACCTTCATCCCGCGCGCGACGGTCGGCCTCGCCGAGCGCGTCGGCGAGGCGCCCTTCCCCGCACTCCTCGACCGGCGCACCCGCGACGCCGCCCGGCTCGGCCGGCTCCTCGGCGGGGCACCGCTGCGGGCGGCACGGCGTGCGGAGGCGGTCCTGCACCGCCGTATCGGCGCGTTCTTCACGTCGTACGACGTCGTGCTCGCCCCCACCACGGCCGCTCCCCCGCCCCGCATCGGCTCGATGCTCCCGCTCGGCGGCTTCGCCACCGACCGCGCCATGATCGCGGCCTGCCCCTATGCCTGGCCGTGGAACGTGCTGGGCTGGCCCGGCGTCAACGTCCCGGCGGGGTTCGTGGACGGCGGGCTGCCGGTGGGGGCGCAGTTGCTCGGGCCGGCCAACAGCGAGCCGCTGCTGATCTCGCTCGCGGCGCAGTTGGAGGCGGAGCTGCGCTGGCACGAGGCGTGGCCGCCGCTGCGGCTCGACGCCGACTCGTCCGCCGCGTAACAGGGTTGGGCCCGTACCCTGTGACCATGGACGATGCGTCGATGGTCGGGCTCATGGGGCGGGTCACCGGAACAGTCGGGCCGGGGCTCGTCGGCGAGGTGATCGTCCGCGTGCGCGGCGGCGCCGAGCACTTCCTCGCCTACCCGGCCACCGGCACCGACCGCATCGAGCGGGGCACGGTCGTCATGGTGGTGGAGTACCAGCCGCCGAGAACGGTCTACGTGCAGGCCGCGTACGACAGTTGAGCAAGCCTTGTCGCAGGTGAGAGCCGTTTGCGTCAAGGTTGCGACAAGAGTGCGTAAGGGTCTGTACCCCGGCTGCGGCGAGGCGCACACTCCCTTCGTTCGGTGCCGAAAGGGCACCATGCAAAGGGGGCGAATGCCGATGGTCATCGGCGTCGTTGCGGGGATCGCGGTAGGTGCTGTCCTCGTTCTGATCGGTGTGTTCAAGATGATGTGGCGGGTGGCCGAGCCCAACGAGGCGCTCATCATCTCGGGTTCCAAGCACAAGACCGAAGGCCTCGAAGAGGGCATGGGATTCCGGATCGTCACGGGGCGCGGCACGCTGGTGCTGCCCGGCGTGCAGGCGGTGCGCAAGCTGTCCCTCGACCTCAACGAGACCGAGCTGCACGTGGACTGCGTGACCCACCAGGGCATTCCGCTGAAGGTGCGGGGCGTCGTCATCTTCAAGGTGGGCGACGACTTCGTGTCGATCGCCAACGCGGGGCGCCGCTTCCTCGACCAGCAGAAGCTGATGTCGGAGCGGGTGCACAACGTCTTCGCCGGTCATCTGCGGTCCATCGTCGGCGGGTTGACGGTCGAGGACATGATCCGCGACCGGGAGAAGCTGACCGGGCAGACGCGGGCCGCGTGCGGCACGGAGATGGAGAAGCTGGGGCTGATCGTGGACTCGCTGCAGATCCACGAGATCGAGGACCCGACCGGGTACATCCAGAACCTCGCGATGCCGCACGCCGCGGCCGTCCAGCGGGACGCGCGCATCGCGCAGGCCGAGGCGAACCGGCTGGCCACCGAGGCCGAGCAGCAGTCGTTCGCGCGGATGGCGGAGGCCACCCGGGACAGCGAGATCCTCCAGGCCGGCTACCAGGCGGAGCGCGACAAGGCCGCCGCCAAGGCCCAGCAGGCGGGACCGCTCGCGGACGCCGCGGCCCGGCAGGAGGTCGTCGTGCAGATGACCCGGGTCGCCGAACTGGAGGCGCAGCGCACCGAGCAGCAGCTCCAGGCGGACGTGCGCAAACCCGCGGACGCGAAGGCGTACGAGAAGCGCACGCTGGCCGAGGCCGAGCGCGACGCCCGTATCTCGGCGGCCCAAGCCAAGGCGAAGGAGACCGAGTTGGCCGCCGCGGCGGAGGCGACGCGGGTGAAGACGGCCGCGGGCGCCGAGGCCGAGGCGACCAAGGCGCGCGGTACGGCGACGGCTGCCGCGACCCGCGCCACCGGTGAGGCCGAGGCCGCCGCGGCCCAGGCCAAGGGCCTCGCGCAGGCCGAGGCGACGAAGGCCAAGGGTCTGGCGGAGGCGGAGGCCATCAAGGCGCGGGCCGCCGCCCTCGCCGAGAACCAGGAGGCCGTGGTCGCCCAGCAACTCGCCGAGAACTGGCCGGAGATCGTGCAGGCGGGCGCGTCCGCGTTCGGGAACGTCGACAACATGGTGGTGCTCAACGGCGCCGACGGCATGGCGGACATGTTCGCCAAGGCGCTCACCATGGGCGGCACGGGACTTGGCCTGGCCCGCCAGCTGCTCGCGTCCATGAACCAGAACGGTCAGCCACCGGCCGGGACTTCGGCCCTGAACGGGGTCGCGCCCCAGAAGGTGCCGGTCCAGGAGGACTGACGCAACGGTTCACGGGGGCACCCTCTAAGGTGCCCCCGTGACTGCGTTTACCGATGAGAACGTCCCCGGCCGCTTCGGCGCCACCGCCACCACCGAGGCCGACCCCCGCGAGGTCGGCCGGGTGCGCACCGAGTACTCGCCCGCGCACGACGGCGACCCGGACCCCGGGGAGATCGTGTGGACCTGGGTGCCCTTCGAGGAGAACGACGGGCGCGGCAAGGACCGGCCCGTGCTGGTGGTGGCCAGGGAGGCGGCCGGGACCTTCCTCGCCGTGCAGTTGTCCAGCAAGCGGCACGACGGCGACCGCGAGTGGGTGGCGATCGGCAGCGGGCCCTGGGACAAGTCGGGCCGTGACTCCTGGGTGGACGTCGACCGCATCCTGCGGCTGCACGAGGACGGCATGCGCCGGGAGGCGTGCGCGCTGGACCGCGGCCGGTTCAACCTGGTCAGGAAGCGGCTGCACGAGCGCTACGGCTGGACCTGAAACACCTTCTCGAACGCGCCCCGCACCACGCTCCCGGATGTGCGGTCCAGGACCCCGAAGACGACGTGCTCGAACGCCGTGCCGAACCGCCCTCCGGGGGCCAGCAGCGCCTGGAAGGCACCGGCCACCTGCACCGGGTCGTTCTGGAACACCCCGCACCCCCACGCCCCGAGCACCAGCCGCCGGTACCCCTCGGCCGCCGCCACCTCCAGCACCCGCTCGGCGCGGACGGCCAGGGCCCGCGGCAGCTCGCCGGTCCGCTCCGGCGCCGTACGACGTACGACACCGGCGTTGGGCGCGGCGGCCGTCAGGAAGCCGCAGAGGTACGGCTCGTCCAGGAGTCGGCCGCGGTCGTCGCGGAAGACGGGGACGGCCGGTGAGTGGATGACACGGTCCGTGTAGAACGGGTCGCGGTGGGCCCGGTGGTGGTCGTAGAAGTCCCGGGTCTCCCGCACGCACGCGTACAGCGCGGAGGCCCGGCACAGGGCCTCCTCCTGGGCCTGGGCGCCGTTGAGGTAGCCGCCGCCGGGGTTGCGGGCCGAGGCGAAGTTCAGGACGGCCGGGTCGCCGCCGAGCCGGCGCGCGGCCTCCAGGCTGCTCTCGCCGGTGACCTCGACGAACAGCTCCGCCGGCGTCCAGGACGGCACGGCCACCGGCTCCGGCCCGTACATCCGCGTCCCCGCCCGGGCGGCCTCGACCTCCGCCGCGATGGACACCTCGCGCCCGTCCGAGGCGCGATAAGAACCCGCCTCGACGATCTGCTCCGTCTGCTGTGCGATCCCACGCAGGCGCGCGCTCATGGCGCCACCCCCGTGGGCGCCTCGATCGCGCGCCGTGCGCGCTCCCCCGTCGTGCTCATGCACGCATCGTGGGCGATGCTGGTCGTACGGTGCAACGGAGTTTCCCGGCCTCGAGAACACCCAGGAAACACGCAGGAAACGGAGATCGTCGGCCCCGAATGCGGGGATGTGCACCCTTGTGCGATTCGCCGCGAGGGTTTTGGGTGGGACGAGCGATGCCGGTCCGGCCAACATCATCCGGGCCGGTGGCATGGTGGAATCTCAGGAGGATCCCGACATGTCCGATTCGGTTACCGACTGTAGCGACTGTACGGAGCCCCGCACCGCTCTGTCCGCCGCCGAGGTGGAGGCCCTGGTCAGGGGCATCTGCTTCAAGACCGGACCGCCCCGCACCGTCGGGGTCGAGGTGGAATGGCTCGTCCACGAGCTGCGCACACCGCAGCTCCCCGTCACATCCCAACGACTCGAAGCGGCCTACGCCGCCCTGCGGGCCGTGCCCCTGAGCTCGGCGCTCACCGTCGAGCCCGGCGGCCAGCTGGAGCTCAGCTCGCCACCCGCCGCCTCCCTGATGGAGTGCATCGGCACCGTCTCCGCCGACCTCGACGCCGTACGCACGGTGCTCGCCGGGCATGATCTCGGCCTCGTCGGCCTCGGTCACGATCCCTGGCACTCGCCCCGCCGGTATCTCCACGAACCCCGCTACGACGCCATGGAGGCGTGCCTGGACCGCACCGGTCCGGCCGGCCGCGCCATGATGTGCACCTCCGCGTCCGTGCAGGTCTGCCTGGACGCCGGCCACGAGGAGCCGGGCCCGCTCGGGCACGGGCGGCGCTGGTGGCTCGCGCACCAGCTGGGCGCGGTCCTGGTCGCCGCGTTCGCCAACTCCCCGCTGGTCGGCCGCGAACCCACCGGCTGGATCTCCACCCGGCAGCTGCTGTGGATGGAGATCGGCGCGGGTCGCGCGGGCGCGCCCCCACTGGAGGGCGACCCGCGTGCCGCCTGGGCGCGGCATGTGCTCGACGCCCCGGTGATGTGCATACGGCAGGACGGCGGGGCCTGGGACGTCCCGGACGGCATGACCTTCCGGGAGTGGACCCGCACCGGCGTCCCGAGGCCGCCGACCCGCGAGGACCTCGACTACCACCTCACCACCCTGTTCCCGCCGGTCCGACCGCGCGGCCACATCGAGCTGCGCATGATGGACGCCCAGCCCGGCGAGGACGGCTGGATCGTGCCGCTGGCGGTGACGACGGCGCTGTTCGACGACCCGGAGGCGGCCGAGACGGCCTACCGCGCGGTGAAGCCGCTGGCTGAGCGTTCGCTGGGGCTGCCCGCCCCGCACAACCCGCTGTGGCTGGACGCGGCGCGCACCGGCCTCGCCGATCCGGAGCTGCACGAGGTGGCCGTGGAGTGCTTCACGGCCGCCCTCGACGCCCTGCCGAGGCTCGGCGCGACCGACGAGGTCCAGGGCGCCGTCGCCGCGTATCTGGAGCGCTACGTCCGCCAGGGCCGCTGCCCCGCCGACGACCTGCTGGACCGCCTGCACGGCAGGAACCTCGGCGACGACCTGCTGGACCAGCTGCACGGCAAGGAGCCCGCCGACGATCCACTGGCCCAGCCGCACGGCAAAGACCTCGCCGACGATCCACAGACCCGGCCGCACGGGAAGGACCTCCGCACATGACCGACGACGCCGAGACGCTCCGCGTACGGGCGCTGACCACCCTCACCACGGCCCGCGACCGCACCACGCTGCTGACCAGCTGCGTCGACGACCCCGACCTCACCGCCCAGCACTCGCCGCTGATGTCCCCGCTGGTGTGGGACCTCGCCCACATCGGCAACCAGGAGGAGCTGTGGCTGCTGCGGGGGGTCGCGGGCCGGGAGGCGATGCGCCCGGAGATCGACGGCCTGTACGACGCCTTCGAGCACCCGCGCGCGGAACGGCCCAAGCTGCCGCTGCTGCCGCCCGTCGAGGCCCGGCAGTACGCGGCAGAGGTCCGCGGCAGGGTCCTGGACCTGCTGGAGTCGACCGCCTTCCACGGCACCCGGCTCACCGAGGCCGGTTTCGCCTTCGGGATGATCGCCCAGCACGAACAGCAGCACGACGAGACGATGCTGATCACCCATCAGCTCCGCAAGGGCCCCCAGGCCCTCACCGCGCCCGACCCGGACCCGGCCCCGCTGTACACCGGGCCGGCCGAAGTCCTCGTCCCCGGCGGCCCGTTCACGATGGGCACCTCCGACGAGCCCTGGGCGCTGGACAACGAACGCCCGGCGCACCGGCGCGAGGTGGCCCCGTTCTGGATCGACACGGCCCCGGTCACGAACGAGGCGTACCAGGAGTTCATCGAGGACGGCGGCTACTGGGTCGACCGCTGGTGGACACCGGCCGGCTGGGCGCACATCCGGGAGCACTCGATCGACGCCCCGCTGTTCTGGCGCCGGGACGGCGACCAGTGGCTGCGGCGGCGGTTCGGCGTCACCGAGGTGGTGCCGCCCAACGAGCCGGTGGTGCACGTGAGTTGGTACGAGGCCGACGCGTACGCCCGCTGGGCCGGGCGCCGACTGCCCACGGAGGCCGAGTGGGAGAAGGCCGCCCGGCACGACCCGACCACGGACCGCTCGATGCGCTACCCGTGGGGCGACGCCGACCCGGCGCCGGAGCACGCCAACCTCGGTCAGCGGCATCTGCGCCCGGCCCCGGCGGGCAGCTACCCGGAGGGCGAATCACCGCTGGGCGTACGCCAGTTGATCGGCGACGTGTGGGAGTGGACGGCGAGCGACTTCCTGCCGTACCCCGGGTTCCAGGCGTTCCCGTACAAGGAGTACTCGGAGGTCTTCTTCGGCCCCGAGTACAAGGTGCTGCGCGGCGGTTCGTTCGCCGTGGACCCGGTGGCCTGCCGGGGCACGTTCCGCAACTGGGACTACCCGATCCGGCGGCAGATCTTCTCCGGCTTCCGCACCGCCCGGTCCGCGGAGGGCGTCTGATGTGCCGTCACCTGGCCTACCTGGGGCCCGAGGAGCCGCTCGGCAGACTCCTGGTGACGCCGCCGCACGGCCTGTACCGGCAGTCGTGGGCGCCGCGGCGCCAGCGGTACGGCACCGTCAACGCCGATGGTTTCGGGGTCGGTTGGTACGCGCCGGACGACCCCGTGCCGGCCCGCTACCGCAGGGCGGGCCCGATCTGGGCGGACCAGTCCTTCGCCGACCTCGCGAGAGTCGTCCGCACCACGGCCCTCCTCGCCGCCGTCCGGGACGCGACCCTGTCCGGCGCCGACGCCGAGGCCGCGGCGGCGCCCTTCGCGAGCGGGCCGTGGCTGTTCAGCCACAACGGCGCCGTCAAGGGCTGGCCCCGCTCCCTGGCACCGTTGACGGAGACCCTTCCGGCAGCGGATCTGCTGGCGATGGAGGCCCGCAACGACTCGGCGTTCGTGTGGGCGCTGGTCCTCGCCCGGCTCCGGGCGGGCGACGAGGAGGGGCAGGCGCTGGCCGACACGGTCCTGGAGGTCGCCGAGGCGGCCCCCGGGTCCCGGCTGAACCTGCTGCTCACCAACGGCGAGTCCATCGCCGCGACCGCCTGGGGCGACACGCTCTGGTATCTGGCGAGCCCCGGCCGCAGCACGGTCGTCGCCTCCGAGCCCTACGACGACGATCCGCACTGGCAGGAGGTCCCCGACCGCACCCTGCTCGCGGCCAGCGGCACGGACGTGCTGCTCACGCCGCTCAAGGAGCCCTCCACGGAACCACCGAAGGAGCCCCGCACGTGAGCCCGTTCCACCTGACCCGCACCCTGCCCGAGGACGCCACCGAGGCCGCCCTGCGCGCCGACGTCCTGCACGGCCTGACGCACACCCCGAAGACGCTCCCGCCGAAGTGGTTCTACGACGCCCATGGCAGCGAACTCTTCGATCGGATCACCGAGTTGGAGGAGTACTACCCCACCCGCGCCGAACGCGAGATCCTCGTCGCCCGGGCCGGCGAGATCGCCGCGGCGACCGGGGCCCGGACCCTGGTCGAACTGGGCTCCGGCTCCTCGGAGAAGACGCGGTACGTCATCGACGCGCTCACGGACCTGCACACGTACGTGCCGGTCGACGTCAGCGAGAGCGCGCTCACCCAGGCCGGTCACGCGCTCATCGCCGAGCGGCCGGCGCTGAGCGTGCACGCGCTGATCGCCGACTTCACCGCCGAACTGGCGCTGCCCGAGACACCGGGTCCCCGGCTGGTCGCCTTCCTCGGCGGCACGATCGGCAACCTGCTGCCGGCCGAGCGGGCGGTGTTCCTGGCCTCGGTGCGCGCCCTGCTCTCCCCCGGCGACGCCCTGCTGCTCGGCACGGACCTCGTCAAGGACGAGAAGGTGCTGGTCAGGGCGTACGACGACGCGGCGGGCGTGACGGCCGCGTTCAACAAGAACGTCCTGACCGTCGTCGACCGCGAGCTGGGCGCCGACTTCGATCCCGGCGCCTTCGACCATGTGGCGCTGTGGGACGCGGAGAACGAGTGGATCGAGATGCGGCTGCGCTCCCGTACCGCACAGACGGTGAAGATCCCGGCGCTGGACCTCGCCGTGGACTTCGCGGCGGGCGAGGAGCTGCACACGGAGATCTCGGCGAAGTTCCGGAAGGACGGCGTGCGGGCCGAACTATCCGCCGCGGGCCTTGAGTTGTCCCACTGGTGGACGGACGAGGAGGGCCGCTTCGCGCTGTCGCTGAGCCGGGTGCGGTGACGGACGGCTCGCGCCCGGCCGTCGCCTGGGGCACGGTGGTTCCATGACGAATCACACCTATCGGGTGACCGAGATCGTCGGCACCTCGCCCGACGGCGTCGACCAGGCGATCCGCAACGGCATCAGCCGTGCCTCGCAGACCCTCCGACAGCTGGACTGGTTCGAGGTGACGCAGGTACGGGGTCAGATCGAGAACGGTCAGGTGGCGCACTGGCAGGTGGGCCTGAAGGTCGGCTTCCGCCTGGAGGACTCGGACTGACCGTCCGCCCTGGGACAGGCCCTGGGACAGCGCTCAGGTCCGCCCCTCCCGCTCCTGCGCGTTCTCCAGCGCGGCGGAAGGGGCGGCCCAGCGCGCCCGTACCACCGTGAAACCGGCCTGTTCGGCGTCCGCGCAGACCAGTTCGTCGTCGTCGACCAGCACCCGGACGTCCCGGGTGCGGTCGAGGCGGCGGAGGATCTCCAGCTTGGTGCGCCGGGCGGGCCTGCGGTCGTTGTCCCGCCGCATGTGGACGCGCCCCTCGGGCAGACCCTGCGCGGCGAGCCAGTCCAGCGTGTCCTGGCGGCAGCGCTCGGGCCGGCCGGTGAGATAGACGACCTCGCACTCCGCCGCGTGCTCCAGGACCAGCGCGATGCCCTGCGGAAGGGGCGGGTCGGCGGGCGCGGCGGCGAAGAAGCCGTCCCAGTCGCGCGGCTTCCGCTCCAGGAAGTGCTGCCGGTGGGCGGTGTCCGCGAGGGTGTTGTCGAGGTCGAACACGGCCACGGGGCGCTTGCTGCTGTCGGTCACACGGCCCACCCTAGGTCGCGTCTTTCGCATCGGCCCGACCAGGACCCGGCAACCTTCCGGCGCCGTGCGCCGACTGCTCTGCGACAGGGCAGGCAGGCGGAGGCGGGAGGGTTCCATGCGGAACGCGTCGATCTGGACGGCGGCGGTCGTGGGCGCGATGGCGGCGACGGCACTGGGGCCGGCGGGCGAGGCGTCCGCCGCGCCGAGAACGCTGGTGGTGGCCACGAACGGGAACGACTCCGCCGCGGGCACGCTCGCGCAGCCGCTGCGGACCATCCAGAAGGCGGTGGACCTGGCCGCACCCGGTGACGTCATCGCCGTGCGCGGCGGCACCTACGCCCTCACCGACAACATCACGATCACCCACTCGGGCACCGCGTTCCAGCCCATCACCCTGGGCGCCTACCAGGGCGAGCGCGTGGTCGTCGACGGCGAGCAGCTGCCCGCGAGCCACACGCCGGTCGGGGGCAGCATTCCGCGGGCCGAGCGCGGGGCGGTCCACCAGGAGGCGTCGTACTGGCGGATCTCGGACCTGGAGATCGTCAACGGCCCGTACGGGATCTACTGCGACGGCTGCAACGGCAACGTCTTCGCCCGGCTGAAGACCCACGACAACTACGAGTCCGGCTTCCAGCTCCAGGGCGCCTCCGGCAACAACCAGATCCTGGACCTGGACAGTTACGGCAACCGCGATCCGCGCAAGAACGGCGAGAGCGCGGACGGGCTGGCCGTCAAGGAGGGCAGCGGCACGGGCAACGTGGTGCGCGGCGCCCGGCTGTGGAACAACGTCGACGACGGCTTCGACGCCTGGAAGTTCGGCTCGCCGATCACCATCGAGAACACGGTCGCGTACGGCAACGGCTTCAACCGCTGGAACTTCCCGGACTTCGCTGGCGACGGCAACGGCTTCAAGCTCGGCGGCGGCAGCCCGGCCCCGGCGGTCGGCCACACCGTGCAGAACAGCGTCGCCTTCAAGAACGCGGCCCACGGTTTCACCGACAACGGCAACCCGGGGACCCTGGCACTGTCCCGCAACTCGACGTGGGCCAACGCCGGCACCGGTTTCGACGCCGACGCCTCGGGCGGGAAGGCCACGCTCACGGCGAACCTGGCGGTCGCCGACGCCCGGGCGGCGGCGGTCGGCTCGGGAACGTCGGCCAGCGGCAACTCCTGGAACCTGGGCGGTAGTTGGAACGCCGCGGCGGTCCTGAGCACGGACCCGGCGCCGCTCACGGGCGCGCGGGCCGCCGACGGTTCGCTCCCGCAGGCGCCGTCGTTCCTGGTGCCGCGGAGCGGGGCGAGCATCGGAGCCCGCTTCTGACACGACCCCGGGACCTCCGGGACCCTTAATTGTTAATGGAACCCATTTTCATGTAGCGTCCTCGGTGCTCGCCGCCCCACCGAGGAGGTCCCTGTCATGGCTGTCCCCAAGCGGAAGATGTCCCGCAGCAACACCCGCCACCGCCGCGCGCAGTGGAAGGCGGCCACGCCGTCGCTGGTACCCGTCACGATCGACGGCGTACGTCACCTCGTACCGCAGAACCTGGTCAAGGCGTACGAGCGCGGCCTGCTGCGCCCCGAGGGCTGAGCACCTGATGTCTGCGCACGACCGTCTGCCGGTCACCGTCCTGTCCGGCTTCCTCGGGGCGGGCAAGACCACGCTGCTCAACCATGTGCTGGCGAACCGCGAGGGCCTGCGGGTCGCCGTGATCGTCAACGACATGAGCGAGGTCAACATCGACGCCGCGCTGGTGCGGGGCGGCGAGGCCGCGCTGTCGCGCACCGAGGAACGCCTGGTCGAGATGACCAACGGCTGTATCTGCTGCACGCTGCGCGACGACCTGCTGGAGGAGGTCGACCGGCTGGCCCGGGAGGGCCGGTTCGACCACCTGCTCATCGAGTCGTCGGGTATCTCCGAACCCATGCCCGTCGCGGCCACCTTCGCCTTCGCCCGCGACGACGGGGCGACGCTCGGGGAGGTGGCCCGCCTCGACACCATGGTCACGGTCGTGGACGCGGCCAACTTCCTGCCCGAGCTGGCCGGCGGCGACGAGCTCGCCGAGCGCGGGCTCGCCCCGTTCGAGGACGACGAGCGCACGGTCAGCGATCTGCTCGTCGACCAGGTCGAGTTCGCGGACGTCATCGTGCTCAACAAGCTCGACCTCGTCGACGCGGACGCCGCGGCCCGGCTGCGGGCGGCACTGCGCCGCCTCAACCCCGTCGCCCGGATCGTCGACGCCCGCCACGCCCGTGTCGACCTCGAACAGGTCCTGGGCACCGGCCTGTTCGACCTGGACCGCGCGCAACAGGCGCCCGGCTGGGTCCAGGAGCTCAACGGCGAACACGTCCCCGAGACCGAGGAGTACGGCGTCTCCTCCACGGTCTTCCGCTCCGAACTCCCCTTCCACCCCGACCGGTTGTGGACGTTCGTCACCCAGCACCTGGACAGCGGCGCGTACGGCCGCGTCCTGCGCTCCAAGGGTTTCTTCACCCTGGCCAGCCGCCCGCACGTCACGGGCCTGTGGTCACAGGCCGGTTCGGTAGCCCGCTTCGAGCCGTCGGCGGCACGCGACGAGGACGCGCCGTGGGCCCAGGAGCTGGTCTTCATCGGCACGGGGTTGGACCAGGCGAAGCTGCACAGGGCGCTCGCGACCTGCCTCATGACACCGGACGACAGCACGCCGTCCCCGGACCCCTTCCCGGCGTGGGACACGTACGGGATCGACGACGCCTGCGAGCACGAGCACACCCTGACCGCCTGAAACCGCTCGACAGGCCGCCTGACGGAATACCGGCGCCCCTGTCCGGTGTCATGACCTACGTGAGCCTCAGCCAGCAGACCGTCCGGTTCTCCGTCCTCGACCGTTCCCGCACCCGCGAGGGGCACTCGAACGCCGAGGCCCTGCGCGACACCGTGCGGTTCGCGCAGGAGGTGGAGGCGCTCGGTTATCACCGGTTCTGGGTGTCGGAGCACCACGGCGTGCCCGGTGTCGCCGGTTCCGCGCCCACGGTCCTGGCGGCGGCCGTGGCGGCCGCGACGCGGCGTATCCGGGTCGGCACGGGCGGTGTGATGCTGCCGAACCACCGGCCCCTGGTCGTGGCCGAACAGTTCGGCGTGCTGGAGTCCCTCTTCCCCGGCCGTGTCGACATGGGCCTGGGGCGCTCGGTCGGCTTCACGGACGGTGTCCGCAAGGCGCTGGGCCGGGACAAGGACGACGCCGACGACTTCGCCGCCCAGCTCGACGAACTGCTCGGCTGGTTCACCGGCACCTCCCCGACCGGGGTCCACGCCCGCCCCGCGGAGGGCCTGACCGTCCCGCCCTTCGTCCTCGCGATGGGCGAGGGCGCCGCCATCGCCGCCCGGGCGGGCCTGCCGATGGTCATCGGCGACCTCAGGAACCGCGAGCAGATGCGCCGCGGCATCGACCACTACCGCACCCACTTCCGCCCCTCCCCCTGGGCGAGCGAGCCGTACGTCGTCATCTCCGGCACGATCGCCGTGGCCGCGACCCCCGAGGACGCCCGCCGCCTCCTCGTCCCCGAGGCCTGGTCGATGGCCCACTCCCGCACCCACGGCACCTTCCCGCCCCTCCCCCCGGCCGACCGCGTGGAGCCCCTCCCCCTGCCCCCCAAGGAACGCGCCTTCTACGACTCCGGCCTCACCGGCCACATCGCCGGCACCGAGGACCAGGTCGCCCACGAGCTGGAGACGGTGCTCAAGGAGACGGGCGCCCAGGAGGTCCTGGTCACGACGAGCACGTACGACCGCGACGCCCTACTGGACTCCTACCGACGACTGGCCTCGATCGTCTCCGACTAGAGTTCCCCCTCATGCACACCCCACATGACCCGTATGTCCGTGTCCGCGGTGCCCGGGAGCACAACCTCCAGAACGTGGACGTCGACATCCCCCGGGACGTGCTCGTCGTGTTCACCGGGGTGTCCGGGTCCGGGAAGTCATCGTTGGCGTTCGGGACCGTGTACGCGGAGGCGCAGCGACGGTACTTCGAGTCGGTGGCGCCGTATGCGCGGCGGCTGATTCATCAGGTCGGGGCGCCGAAGGTCGGGGAGATCACCGGGCTGCCGCCGGCCGTGTCGTTGCAGCAGCGGCGGGCCGCGCCGACGTCGCGGTCGTCGGTCGGGACCGTCACCAATCTCTCCAACTCGCTGCGGATGTTGTTCTCGCGGGCCGGTGACTATCCGGCGGGGGCCGAGCGGCTCGATTCCGACGCGTTCTCGCCGAACACGGCCACCGGGGCCTGCCCGGAGTGTCACGGGCTGGGGCGAGTGCACCGGACCAGTGAGGAGTTGCTCGTACCCGACCCTTCCCTGTCCGTCCGTGACGGGGCGATCGCCGCCTGGCCCGGGGCCTGGCAGGGCAAGAATCTGCGCGACATCCTCGACGCGCTCGGCTACGACGTGGACCGGCCGTGGCGTGAACTCCCCGCCGAGCAGCGGGAGTGGATCCTGTTCACGGACGAGCAGCCGGTCGTCACCGTGCACCCGGTGCGGGACGCCGACCGCATCCAACGGCCGTACCAGGGCACGTACATGAGCGCGCACCGGTACGTCATGAAGACCTTCTCGGACTCCAAGAGCGCGACCCTGCGGGCGAAGGCGGAGCGGTTCCTGAGCAGTGCGCCCTGTCCGGCGTGCGGGGGCAGCCGGCTGCGTCCGGAGGCCCTGGCGGTGACGTTCGCGGGGCGGACCATCGCCGAGCTGGCCGCCCTGCCGTTGACCGACCTGGCCGGGCATCTCGTCGCGGACGGCGAGACCGCCCGTGTCCTCACCGACGACCTGCGGTCCCGTATCGCGCCCGTCCTCGAACTCGGCCTCGGCTACCTGAGCCTCGACCGGGCGACCCCCACCCTCTCCGCGGGCGAACTCCAACGCCTGCGCCTGGCCACCCAGTTGCGCTCCGGCCTCTTCGGTGTGGTGTACGTCCTCGACGAGCCGTCCGCCGGACTCCACCCGGCCGACACGGAGGCGCTGCTCACCGTTCTGGAGCGGCTGAAGGCGGCGGGCAACTCGGTGTTCGTGGTGGAGCACCATCTCGACGTAGTCCGGGGCGCGGACTGGCTCGTGGACGTGGGGCCGCTTGCCGGTGAGCACGGCGGCCGGGTGCTGCACAGCGGCCCGGTGGCGGAGCTGGCCTCGGTCGAGGAGTCGGCCACCGCCCGGTATCTCTTCGACCGCTCGCCCGTTCCGGTGCGTGAAGTGCGTACACCCAGTGGGCAGTTGAAGGTCGGCCCCGTCTCCCGGCACAACCTGCGTGCCGTGACCGCCGAGTTCCCGCTCGGCGTGCTCACCGCCGTGACCGGCGTCTCGGGCTCGGGCAAGTCCACGCTCATCGGCGAGATCACGGAGGACCTCGCGGGCGTGGGCCGGCTCGTCTCGGTCGACCAGCGGCCCATCGGACGCACCCCGCGTTCCAACCTCGCCACCTACACCGGCCTCTTCGACGTCGTCCGCAAGGAGTTCGCGGCGACGAAGGAGGCCCGTCGGCGCGGCTTCGGTGTGGGGCGGTTCTCCTTCAACGTCAGCGGCGGACGCTGCGAGACCTGTCAGGGCGAGGGGTTCGTCAGCGTCGAGCTGCTGTTCCTGCCGAGCACCTACGCCCCGTGCCCGGACTGCGGCGGCGCCCGCTACAACCCCGAGACCCTCGAAGTGACGTACCGGGGACGGAACATCGCGCAGGTGCTCGACCTCACGGTGGAGTCCGCGGCGGAGTTCTTCGCGGACACCCCGGCGGTGGCGCGCAGCCTGCGCACGCTGCTCGACGTGAGCCTCGGCTATCTGCGCCTCGGCCAGCCCGCCACCGAACTCTCCGGCGGCGAGGCCCAGCGCATCAAGCTCGCGAGCGAACTCCAGCGCGGCCGCCGCGGCCACACCCTCTACCTCCTCGACGAGCCCACCACCGGCCTCCACCCCGCCGACGTCGACGTCCTGATGCGCCAGCTGCACGGCCTCGTCGACACCGGGCACACCGTCATCGTCGTCGAGCACGACATGTCGGTCGTCGCGGGCGCGGACTGGGTGATCGACCTGGGCCCGGGCGGCGGCGACAAGGGCGGGCGGATCGTCGCGGCCGGACCGCCGGCCGCGGTGGCACGCGCGGAGGGCAGCTCGACGGCTGCCTATCTGGCACGCGCCTTGGGCTGAACTCCGGCACGCGCCTCAAGCTGAACTCCGGCACGCGCGTTGGGCTGAACTCCGGCACGCGCCTTGGGCTGAACTCCCCTCGCAGGCCTCACTGTTCCGGCAGGACCGTATACCCCTGGCCTCCGGCGTCGTGCAGCTGCCAGAGGCGGTCGGCCACCCGCTCCGGTTCGACCCGGCCGACCACCACGAGGTGGGCGACCCGCAGCGGGGTGTCGGCGAGGGCCCTGGACAGCAGCGCGGTGTACGTCCGCAGAGCGGCCCCGGCGACCGCGCTCGCCGCACGGTCGGGATGCGGGTCCTCCACGGTGCCGTGGGAGACGAACAGCAGGGTGCCGCGCCCGGCCGTCCGCATGGCGGGCAGCACGGCCCGTACGGCGGCCGCGGCACCGACGACGTTCAACGCCAGCGTCCGCTCCAGCTCGGCCGCGCCGGTCTCCAGCACCGGCTCACTCAGGGCTGCGTCCGGCGGCGGGCCGAAGCACAACACCTCTGCGGGGCCCTGCCGTTCGGCGAGCACCGCCAGGGCCCGAGCCAGCTCGACGGGGTCGCTCGCGTCGGCCGGGTACGACTCCGTCGCGACGCCCTCCCCGGTCAGGTCCAGGGTCAGCGCGGCGAGCCGGGCGGGGTCGCGGGCGATGAGACCCACAGGGTGCCCGGCGCGGGCGAAGCGCCGGGCCACCGCGGCGCCGACCTCGGGCCGGCTGCCGACGACATGGACCGGTCCGGGGCGCGCGCATCTCATGTCCACTCCCTCGACGGCGAGTTCACCTGCCAGGTCCACCCGCACAGGCGTGCTGCCGAGGAAGAGTCTCAGGCCGGTTCGCCGGTGTCGACCGGTCGGCGATGCCTACGCCACCAACGCCGAGTGGATCCACCCCGGTTGGACCGTCGTGCCCGGCTGCGCGGCCCGGGCGAGCGAGCGCCGGTCGGGATGGACGCCGTACGGAATGGCCTCCCGGATCTCCACCTCCGCCACCAGTCCCCGCGCCGACACCACCCGCCACAGCGAGGCGAGCAGACTGTCCTCGCCGACGAACGCGGGCGCGGTACTGGCCGTACCGCCGTCCAAGCGGTAGCGCAGGTGCACCGGTTGGACGGGGACCCGCGCGTCGAGGGCGGCCTGGAAGGCGGCCCGGCGGAAGGTGCCCTGGGCGCGTCCGCACCAGGTGCTGCCCTCGGGGAAGACCCCGACCGCCTGGCCGGCGCGCAGCGCGGCCGCGATGCGGTCGACCGTGTCCGGGAGGGCGCGCAGCCGGTCCCGGTCGATGAACAGGACCCCGCCCCGGGCGGCGAGCGCGCCCGCCACCGGCCAGCGCCGGATCTCGGCCTTGGCGACCATCCGCGCCGGACGCACGGCGCCGAGCAGCGGGATGTCCAGCCAGGAGATGTGGTTGGCGACCAGCAGGGTGCCGCCCGTGGGCGCGGCGGTGCCGGTGACACGGACCCGGACCCCGGCGGCCCGTACGATCCACCGGCACCACCGCCTGACCACCTCGGCGGGGACCCGCCCGCCGAGCGGCAGCAGCGCGACCCCGGCGAGCACGAGGGCCGCGACCGCCGCCAGCCGCAGCACGGCACGCGGTACGGCCGTGGCGGACCCCGTCGGCTCCACGCACGTCCCCGGGGTGCAGGGCGCGCTCGGCAGCCAGACGCTCATCAGGCCGGTACGAGGGAGAGGAAGTGCCGCAGATAGCGCGGGTTGACCCGGCGCATCGACAGCAGCACGTACAGGTCGGCGACCCCGAAGTCCGGGTCGTGGGCGGGCTCCCCGCAGACCCAGGCGCCGAGCCGGAGGTAGCCGCGCAGCAGGGCGGGCAGCTCGCCGCGCCCGGCGGCGGGCTCGCCCGGGGCCCAGGGCAGCAGCGGGCGTACCCGGTACTCCTCCGGCGCCAGGTGCTTGGCCCGCACCCGGTCCCAGGTCGCGGAGGCCAGCGCGCCGCCGTCGGCGAGCGGGATGGAGCAGCAGCCGGCCAGCCACTCGTGGCCGCGGTCGATCATGTAGCGGGCGATGCCGGCCCAGATGAGCCCGATGACGGCGCCGTCCCGGTGGTCGGGGTGCACGCAGGAACGGCCGACCTCGACCAGGCCGGGGCGCAGCGCGTCGAGCGGGGCGATGTCGAACTCGCCCTCGGAGTACAGGCGTCCGGCGATCGCGGCCCGCTCGGGCGGCAGCAGCCGGTAGGTGCCGACGACCTGGCCGGTGAGGGTGTCGGTGACGAGCAGGTGGTCGCAGTAGGCGTCGAAGGCGTCGACGTCGTGCCCCGGCTGGGGGCTCGCGAGCAGGGCGCCCATCTCGCCGGCGAACACGTCGTGCCGCAGCCGCTGGGCGGCGCGCACGTCGGCCTCGTCGCGGGCGAGGGAGACGGTGTAGCGGGTGGGGGCGGCGGGGAGGGGCGGGGAGTCCAGAGCGGATACGGCGGTCATGGCTCACTCCAGGTCACGGGCCGGTCGGCCTGAGGGGGAAGAACAGGCCGGCGGGTACGGCCTGCGCGTACCTGTTCTTCCGATGCCGTCTGGCCGGTACATGACCGGGGGCGGGAGCCGGGATGTGGGGTTGTTGAACGCCGTGGTCCGTGACCGTCACGTGGCCGGGACGCAACCTCCCAGCCAGTAGCGCGTCTCCGCCTCGTCGAGGACGCACTCCAGGACGAGGTCTCCGGTCATGCCGGGGAAGAACCGGCCCGACGGCCAGCTGCGCTCGTAGGCCGGCGGGTCGAGGACGAGCAGGCGTACGCCGTCGACGACGGGGATGTCGGCGGGCGTGCCCTCGTTCCACACCCATTCCCCGCCGGGCGTCATGAGGTTGAAGGAGCCCACGGTGTGCACCTGGCCGGGCGCGTCCCGGCACACGGCGACCTCCTGCGGAGACGGGGCCCGGCCGGGCACGTGACCGCCGCCGACGAGGAGGTCCGCGAGGAGGGTGTGCAGCTGGAAGTTGTCGCCGATGCCGCCCATGCGCATCCGGTAGCCGGTGCCGGACGGGCGGTGCAGGACGACGAGCGGTTCGTCGTCGAGGACGAGCAGCGCGTACTTGAGGCACTTGAACTGGTGCCCGGTCGTCTCCTCGACCGCCGTGACCGCCCGCACGAGCCGGGCGCGCAGCGACTTGTCGAGCGCGGTGCGCACGCCGGGGTCGTTGAGCAGGGCGAGGCAGGCCATCTCGAACTGGGGCAACGACAGCCAGGCCAGGGCCGCTTCGGGGCCGACCCGCTCGAAGAGGGCCGGGTGGGCGTCGCTGTCGTCCGGGTGGGGGTGGTCGCCGCCGCCGGTCTCCTGCCAGCGGTCGCAGAACTCCCCGATCTCGGCGAGGGTTTCGGCCAGTTCCACGAAGACGTACGGTGCGCACGGCCGCGGGTCCGCGCCGCGCTCCACGCACGCGCCGACGATCACCGCCACGACGCCGCGCGGGCCGGGCGGCACCTCGGGCAGCAGCGCGGCGAGCCGCGGGGCGGCCTGCGCGGTCTCCTGCGGGCCGGCCTCGCCGAGGCTGCGGTGCAGCTCCTGGAACGCGCGCTCGGCCCCATCCGGGTCCTGTCCGCGCACCGCGGTCTCGAATCCGGTGACGGCGTCGAGGAACCGCTCCCCCGTCTGTGTTCCGAAGATCATGCGCACAGGCTATCGAGGCCGGGAGTGCGAGACGGGGCCGGGGAGCACCACTCCCGGCCCCGCCCGTCCGCACCCTGTCGGCGAACGTCCTTGTACGGCCTACCTCTTGGCGACCTTGCGGGTGGCCCGCAGCCACTCCTTGTTCATGCTGGTGATGGAGACGAGCGGGATGCCCTTCGGGCAGGCGGTCGCGCACTCGCCGGTGAGGGTGCAGCCGCCGAAGCCCTCCTCGTCCATCTGCGCCACCATGTCCAGCACCCGCGTCTCCCGCTCGGGCGCACCCTGCGGCAGCACGTTCAGGTGGTTGACCTTGGCCGAGGTGAACAGCATCGCCGCCCCGTTGGGACACGCGGCCACACACGCACCGCAGCCGATGCACTCGGCGTGCTCGAAGGCGAAGTCGGCGTCCGGCTTGGGCACCGGCGTCGCATGCGCCTCCGGCGCGGCACCCGTCGGCGCAGTGATGTAGCCGCCGGCCTGGATGATCCGGTCGAAGGCCGACCGGTCCACGACCAGGTCCTTGATCACGGGGAACGCCGAGGCCCGCCACGGCTCGATGTCGATCGTGTCGCCGTCCTTGAAGGACCGCATGTGCAGCTGACAGGTGGTGGTGCGCTCGGGTCCGTGGGCGTCGCCGTTGATGACGAGGGAGCACGCGCCGCAGATGCCCTCGCGGCAGTCGTGGTCGAAGGCCACGGGGTCCTCACCGCGCAGGATGAGCTCCTCGTTGAGCGTGTCGAGCATCTCCAGGAAGGACATGTCGGAGGAGATGCCGTCCACCTCGTACGTGGACATGGCGCCTTCGGCGTCGGCGTTCTTCTGCCGCCAGACGCGCAGGGTGAGCTTCATGCGTAGCTCCGCTGGGTGGGGTGGACGTACTCGAAGACCAGGTCTTCCTTGTGCAGAACGGGAGATGAGCCCGTGCTCGTGAACTCCCAGGCGGCCGCGTAGGCGAACTCCTCGTCCCGGCGGGCCGCTTCGCCGTCCGGGGTCTGTGACTCCTCGCGGAAGTGGCCGCCGCAGGACTCCGCGCGGTGCAGTGCATCGAGGCACATGAGCTCGGCGAGCTCCAGGTAGTCGACGACGCGGTTGGCCTTCTCCAGCGACTGGTTGAACTCCTCGCCGGTGCCGGGGACCTTGATGCGCCGCCAGAACTCCTCACGGATCTGCGGGATGCGCTCCAGGGCCTTACGCAGTCCGGCCTCGGTGCGGGCCATGCCGCAGAACTCCCACATCAGTTCGCCGACTTCGCGGTGGAAGGAGTCGGGGGTGCGGTCGCCGTCGACGGAGAGGAGCAGGTTGAGCCGGTCCTCGGTCTCCGCCAACACCTCCTGGACAGCGGGGTGTTCGGCGCTCACCTCGCCCTGGTTCGGGTTGCGGGCGAGGTAGTCGTTGATGGTCGCCGGGAGCACGAAGTAGCCGTCGGCGAGACCCTGCATCAGCGCCGAGGCACCGAGCCGGTTCGCCCCGTGATCGGAGAAGTTGGCCTCGCCGATCGCGAAGAGTCCCGGGACGGTGGTCTGGAGGTCGTAGTCGACCCACAGCCCGCCCATCGTGTAGTGCACGGCGGGATAGATCCGCATCGGGACCTGGTACGGGTCCTCGTCGGTGATCCGCGCGTACATGTCGAAGAGGTTGCCGTACTTGGCCTCGACGGCCTTGCGGCCCATGCGCTTGATGGCGTCGGCGAAGTCCAGGTAGACGCCCTGCCCGCCGGGTCCGACCCCGCGCCCCTCGTCGCAGACGTTCTTCGCGGCGCGGGAGGCGATGTCACGGGGGACGAGGTTGCCGAAGGACGGGTAGATGCGCTCCAGGTAGTAGTCGCGCTCGTCCTCGGGGATCTTGTTCGGCGGCCGGTCGTCGCCTTTGGCCTTCGGCACCCAGATCCGGCCGTCGTTGCGCAGCGACTCGCTCATCAGCGTCAGCTTGGACTGGTGGTCGCCGGTGCGCGGGATGCAGGTGGGGTGGATCTGCGTGAAGCAGGGGTTGGCGAAGTAGGCGCCGCGCCGGTGGGCCCGCCAGACGGCGGTGGCGTTGGAGTTCATGGCGTTCGTCGACAGGTAGAAGACGTTGCCGTAGCCGCCGCTCGCCAGGACGACGGCGTCCGCGAAGTAGGTGGAGATCTTCCCGGTGATGAGGTCCCGCGCCACGATCCCGCGCGCCCGCCCGTCGACGACGATCAGGTCGAGCATTTCGGTGCGCGGGTGCATCTCGATGTTCCCGGCGGCGATCTGCCGACTGAGGGCCTGGTAGGCGCCGAGCAGCAGCTGCTGACCCGTCTGGCCACGGGCGTAGAAGGTCCGCGAGACCTGCACACCTCCGAACGAACGGGTGTCGAGCAGCCCGCCGTACTCCCGGGCGAACGGCACGCCCTGCGCGACGCACTGGTCGATGATCTCGACGGAGATCTGCGCGAGCCGGTGCACGTTGGACTCGCGGGCCCGGAAGTCGCCGCCCTTGACGGTGTCGTAGAACAGCCGGTGGATGGAGTCGCCGTCGTTGCGGTAGTTCTTCGCCGCGTTGATGCCTCCTTGCGCGGCGATGGAGTGGGCGCGGCGCGGGGAGTCCTGGTAGCAGAACTGGACGACGTGGTACCCCTGTTCGGCGAGCGTGGCACCCGCCGAACCACCCGCCAGCCCCGTCCCCACCACAATCACGGTGTGCTTGCGCCGGTTGGCGGGGTTGACCAGCTTGGCCTCGAAACGGCGCTTGTCCCAGCGCTCGTTGACGGGCCCGGAAGGCGCCTTGGTGTCGACGACCGGTTCGCCGGTCGCGTACTCCGCGTAAGAGGTCATGTTCAGCTCACCACTCCGGTCATGACGCCCACGGGTACGGCGATGAAGCCGGCCGTGAGCAGCAGTGCGAGGACGTTGGCCGTGGCCTTCAGGGCGCGGTCGCGGGTGCGGCTGCCGGCGCCGAGGGTCTGGGCGGCGCTCCAGAAGCCGTGCCGGATGTGCAGGCCGAGGGCGAGCATCGCGACGATGTAGATGACGTTGCCGTACCAGGTGGAGAAGGTGTCCACGACGTTCTGGTAGGGGTGGCCCTCCTGGAAGCCGCCCGAGTGCACGGTGCCGGTCGTCAGGTCGAGGAGGTGCCAGACGATGAAGAGGCCGAGGATGATGCCGCCCCAGCGCATGGTGCGGGTCGCGTAGCTGGCCCGCGGCCTGCTGTGAACGTACTTGGTGGGGCGCGCCCTGATGTCGCGGCGGCTGAGCTGGTAGGCGGAGACGGCGTGCGCGACGACCGCGACGACGAGGACGACGCGGATGACCCACAGCGTCCACTCGTAGTGCATGAAGGGCTCGCCGAGGGTGCGGAGCCAGTGCGCGTAGTGGTTGAACTCGCCGGCCCCGAAGAAGATCTTCAGGTTCCCGATCATGTGGACGACCAGGTACGACAGCATGATCAGACCGCTGACGGCCATCACCGTCTTCTTGCCGACGGAGCTGTCCCACACGGTGCGTGCCATGGACGGCCGTCGGTCCGTCCGCGTTGCCAGTGCCATGTTCATGAACGCTAGGGCCGTTCGGCCCCATCGGTCCAAGACATGGTCCGGCTTGATTCGATAGGCAGCGGCTATCGTACGACCATGCAGTTCACGCAGCTCCAGTACTTCGTGGCGGTCGCCGAGACCAGGCACTTCACCCGGGCCGCGGACCTGGTCCACGTCGCCCAGCCGTCCCTGTCCCAGCAGATCAAGGCGCTGGAGCGGGAGCTGGGCGCGGACCTGTTCCTGCGGGCCCGGGGCAACATCACCCTCACCGACGCGGGCGAGGCCCTGCTCCCGCTGGCCCGCCGCATCCTGGCCGACGCGGACACCGCCCGGTACGAGGTGCAGGAACTGGTCCAGCTGCGCAGCGGCCGGGTCCGCCTGGGCGCGACCCCGAGCCTGTGCACCGGCCTCCTCCCGGACGTGCTGCGCGCCTTCCACGACCGCTATCCCGGCATCCACCTCCTCATCGAGGAGGGCGGCTCCCACGACCTGGTCCGCGAACTGGCCCGCGGCGCCCTGGACCTCGCCCTGGTCGTCCTCCCGCTCCCGACCCCGTCCCCCGCGCTGACGACGGTGGAACTGCTGCGGGAGGACCTGGTGGTGGTCTCGTCACCGGAGGCTCCCAAGCCGGGCGACGGCCGCCGCACCGTACGCATCGCCGACCTGGAGGGCGAACGCCTGGTGATGTTCCGGCACGGCTACGACCTGCGCGAACTGACGGTCGCCGCCTGCCGCGCCGAGGGCTTCGAGCCGGACTTCGCGGTGGAGGGCGGGGAGATGGACGCGGTGCTGGGGTTCGTACGGGCGGGGCTGGGGGTGGCCGTCGTACCGCGCATGGTGGCGGCACGGTCGGGTCGGGGCCTCCGGGTCACCCCGCTGGCCCGCCCCGGCCTGCACCGCACGATCGCCCTGGCCCACCGCAGCGACGTGGCCCCGCCGAGAGCCGCGCGGGAGCTCCAGCGGATGCTGCTCGAAAGGTGACCTATCGCGCTCTGCGCGCCGCCGCTGCCTCTCGTACGGCGTCCAGCGGAATCCCCGCCTGCTCGCACAGCGTGGCCAGGTCGAAGTAGATCGTCTCGCCGGCCATCAGGCCCTGCTCGAAGGGGACGACGTTGGCGAAGGGCACCTCGAAGGCACCCCCGCCGGGCGGGACCCCGAGCCAGTCGCCCCGGCTCGTACCGCGCAGGGTTCCCCACACCACGATGACCTTGTCGCCGAACGCGATGCCCTCGTCCTGCGGGGAGAGGTCCGGGAAGGCGATGAAGTACTGCTGTTCGTACGCGGCCCGCACCGCGTCCCGCCCCTGACTGCGCAGCCCCAGGGCCTGTGTCTCCAGGAAGCAGTCGTCGCCGAAGGTCTGCAGGATCGAGTCGATGTCCCGCGCCGCCTCGGCCTCGCGGTGGGCCTCGAAGAGGCGACGCATGTTGATGACGTCCATGTCCGCACTCCCTCCGCTCGGGGTGCCGGTGGCCCCTCTTCGATCGTAGGAAGGGGGGCACCGGACAGCCACCGCTCGGGTCACCGCACGGCCAGGGCCCTCACCCCGTCGCGTCCACCAGCGCCAGCTCGTGCAGCCGCTCCGGCGGGCCCGGGCGGGCGTAGTACCAGCCCTGGGCCGTGTCGCAGCCCAGTATCCGCAGCTGCTCGGCCTGGGCGCCGGTCTCCACGCCCTCGACCGTGACCGCGAGGTCCAGGCTGTGCGCGAGCGAGACGATGCCCTCGACGATCTTCAGGTCGACGGGGTCGGCCGGGAACTGCTGCATGCTCTGGGTGAAGGAGCGGTCCAGCTTGAGGATGCTCACCGGCAGGCGGCGCAGGTTCGCCAGGTTCGAGTAGCCGGTGCCGAAGTCGTCCAGGGCAATGTCGACGCCCATCTCGGCCAGCCGGCGCAGGGGCTTGAGCAGGTCGTCGTCCGCGCCGATCAGCGCCGACTCGGTGACCTCCAGGCAGAGCGCGTCCGGCTCGACGCCCGTGCGCTCCAGGATGTCCACCGTGTCCTGCACCAGGCCGGGGTGGGTGAGCTGGCACGGCGAGAGGTTGACGTTGATGCGCATCGGCCCCGCGTCCGCGTGCCGCTCGCGCCAGTCGCGGGCCTGCCGGACGGACTGTTCCAGGACCCAGCGGCCCAGTGGGACGATGAGGCCGGTGTGCTCGGCGAGCGGGATGAACCGGTCGGGGCCGAGGACGCCGTGCTGCGGGTGCAGCCAGCGGACCAGGGCCTCGGCGCCGCGGACGCTGCCGTCGCCGAGGTGGACCAGCGGCTGGTACTCGATGAAGAACTCGCCCCGGTCCAGGGCCGTCGGCAGCGCGGTCGTCAGGCCGTGCCGGGTGATGGCCCGGGCGTCCGCCTCCGCGTCCGCCAGTTCGAAGCGGTTGCCGCCGGAGGCCTTGGCCCGGTACATCGTGATGTCGGCGCTGCGCAGCACCTCGGCCGCGCTGCGCTCCCCGGCGGGGCCCTCGACGATGCCGATGCTGCCGCGCACGGTCAGTTCACGGCCGTCGACGCTGACCGGGGCGACCAGCGCGTTCATGATCCGTGAGGCGAGCTCGTCGACCTCGCGCTCGGTGTCGGTCCCCGTCGTCAGCGCCACGAACTCGTCACCGCCCAGACGGGCGACCATCTCACCGGGCGCGGTCGCGCAGGACTGGAGCCGGTCGGCCACCTCCACCAGCAGCCGGTCGCCGGCCGCGTGGCCGAGGCTGTCGTTGATGGTCTTGAAGCCGTCGAGGTCGAGGTAGCACAGCCCGAACCGCTGGCCCTCGCCCGCGCCGAGCGCCTTCTCCAGACGCTCGAAGAAGAAGGTGCGGTTGGGCAGGCCGGTGAGCGCGTCGTGCGTGGCCTCGTAGCGCAGCCGGAGGTTGAGGAGCCGACGCTCGGTGGTGTCCTCCATCAGCGCCAGCTGGTACTGCGGGTTGCCGTCCGCGTCGCGCAGCAGGGAGACCGTGAGGTTGGTCCACAGGACCGTTCCGTCAGGGCGGGAGAACGCCTTCTCGACGTGGTAGTGCTCGCGGTCGCCGCGGACGAGCTCGTCGTAGAGGGTCCAGGTCTGCGGCGCGTCCTCGGGGTGGGTCCACTCCACCACGTTGCGGCCGAGCATCGTCTGCTCGGTGATGCCGAACATCCGCAGCAGCGCCTCGTTGACCTGGAGGATGTTGCCTTCGAGGTCGGCCATGCCGATCCCTATGGCGGCGCCCTCGAAGACCGCGCGGAAGCGGGCCTCGCTCGCGTGCAGCGCCTGCGCGACCACGCCCTGCGCCTTCAGGGCGGCCGCGGAGATCGCCTCCTGCTCGGCCAGCGTCCGCTCGCGCAGCGCCTGCGCGAACCCGGCGGCCATCGCGTGCTGGAGCCGGGAGGCGCGCACCCGCAGGTCCTGCTGGTCGCCGTCGCCGCCGCAGTACAGCACCAGGTAGGCGTCGACGCAGTCCAGCGTCCGGCTGAGCGCCTCCGGGTCGGTGCAGTGCACGGTGACGAGCGCGGCGCCGACCGCCTTGGCCTCGTCGGCGTCGAAGGTCCTGGCTCGCAGCGCCTCGCTCAACCGGCGGGCCAGCGGCAGGAGTTGCTCCTCGAACTCGGGCCGGGTCGAGGACGTCGTGGTCACCGGGAACACCGCCCGGCTCCAGATCGTCGCGAACCGGCGCAGTCTGTCCTCCGGCCCGTCCGGCTCGGCGATCACGCGGTACGCCCCACGCCGGCGAATCCGGAGAACGCCCAGGGATCGTCGTCCTCGGGCGCCGTGTCCGGCCGCCAGTGCGGCATCGGCACCAGTCCCGGTTCCACCATGTCGTACCCCTCGAAGAACCGCGCGATCTCGTCGCGCGAGCGCATGATCAGCGGGTTGCGAATGTCCTTGTATACGTCCACCGCACCCCCGGCCCGCTCCGCCGGCAGCGGGATTCCCTCGTACGAGGCATGCGTGAGCACCAGCAGGCTGCCGGGCGCGAGCGCGTCGCGCAGTTCGGCCACCGCCCCGTACGGGTCGTCCTCGTCTTCCACGAAGTGCAGTATGGCAACGAGAAGCAGGGCCACCGGCCGGTTCAGGTCGATCAGTTGCTGTACTTCGGGGCTCGCGAGGATCTCCTGCGGCTTGCGCAGATCCGCCGCGACGACGCCCGCCTGCTCGTTGCCGGCGAGGACGGCCTGGCTGTGGGCGACGGCCACCGGGTCGTGGTCGACGTAGACGACGTGCGCGTCGGACCTGGCGACCTGGGCCACTTCGTGGACGTTGCCGAAGGTGGGGATGCCCGAACCGATGTCCAGGAACTGGGAGATGCCCTGCTCGGCGGCGAAGCGCACGGCGCGCCGCATGAACGCCCGGTTCGCCTGCATGATCTTGGGCAGTCCCGGCATGAACTCCATTGCCTTGCGAGCGGCTTCCCGGTCGACCTCGAAGTTGTGCGAGCCGCCCAGGTAGTAGTCGTAGATCCGCGAGACGCTCGGCACCGAGATGTCGATGCTCCGTGGGGCCCAGGCAGGACGCTCCATCTAGCTCTCCAAGGCTTCAGGCGATCCGGTGTTCGAGCTGAGGCTACTGATCGCCTGCCAAAGGAGCGAGCTGAAACGGAAATTGACCGTCCGTTCCCGGTCACTGCCTGCGGCACGTGCCGAGTTGACGTTGCCACAGAAGCGGTGATTCACGGCAAACCGGTCCGCCCCCTGCGTGCGGTGCGCAGGGGGCGGACCGGTGGGTCGCGCACGCCGGCCGTTCGTCCGGCACTCTCGCTGAATCCTCGTGCCTCCCTTCCGCGATGCGTCACTGACGGGAGTCGGGCGGTCAGCCCTGGGGAGTTGACCTTCGGGTCGGCCGGGAGGGGCGACCCTTGTTCCTGCTCACTTCTTCGGCGCGCCGACCGGCTTTCCGTCGGGCGAGACGGCGTACCAGGTGCCGCCGACGCCCTGACCGTTGGTGTCGCCCGGCTCCTTGTCCTGGGCGAAGGTGTAGATGGGCCAGCAGTCGATGGTCTGCTGCTTGACCCCGTCGGGCCGGGTGAAGCTCATCAGGCCCTTCTTCTCGATGCCCTTGGTGTCATTCGCTTCGACGGGACCGACGGCCGGCCACTTCTCCAGGCAGGCCCCGGTGCACCGGGAGATCGGGTCGGGCCAGGCGGTGTCCTTCAGGAAGCGGTAGACCGTCATGCCGTTCTTGTCGACGACGATCTCGCCCAGGTTGGGGTCCTCGCGGGTGGACAGTCCGGGCAGCGAGGCCAGCGAGGCCTTCTTGCCGGTGGGGGCGAGCGCGTACCACTTGCCGCCCACGCCCTGGCCGTTGACGTCGCCCGCGTTGACGTCCTTCGCGTAGCGGTACGCCGGCCAGCCGCCGATCGTCAGCTGCTTGCTGCCGTCGGCGCGGGTGACCTCGCCGAGCAGCGCCTTGTCGATGCCCTCGCCTGCCGAGGCGTCGTCGGCCGGCACCGGGGGCCAGGTCGTCGCGCAGTCGCCGGCGCAGTTGGACTTCGGCGGCTCCGCGGTGTCCGTGTCGAAGCGGTAGAGGGTGAGGCCGGCGTTGTCGGTCAGCACCTTGCCGAGCTCGGGGTTGGTGACGACGGCCAGCTTGCCCGCGGACTTGGCCGGCGATGCGGGGCTGCTCGCCGAGGGGCTCGCCCCGGCGTTGCCGATGCCGGAGCCGATACCGGCGCCCGCGTTTCCGTAGTCACCGGCCGCGGCCGTCGCGCCCACGTTCTGACTGCTCGCGGACGGGGCTGCTTCCTGGCCGCACGCCGTCGTCAGCGCCAGCACCGCCGCAGCGCTCGCCACGAGCGATGCACTCCGCCAGGAGGTCTTCATCGTCAACTCCCCATATTGGTACGGGTGTTGCAGCGCCCTGCTGCGCCGCCGCACGGCCATGGGTACGGACGGAAGTGGCTGTTGTGTTCAACCGGGGCACATTTTTCTTTCCGGAAGCTGTGACACCGGTCCACCGCGAGGCACGAGAACCCCTCCTCAAACCCCTGCGCGGCTCGCTCACTCCTTCGGGGCAATCACCCGCCACCAGGACACACCGCGGCGCGTTCTGGGTTCATGATCTGCGTCGTGCATCGACCCGAACCGACCCAATACGCCCCCGTCATACGGGTGTTGACCGCCCTGGCCCTGGCGTGGCTGTGCGTCGGCGTACCGGCCGGCACCGCGCGGGCCGACGCCTGCGCGTCCGCGTCGACCGGTCCGGACGGCACGGTCGCGGTGGCGGTCGCCGGCAGTGGCCTGACCTGGCCCACCCCTCCGGGGTGCCCCACGCCCACTCCCCCGCCACCTCCGCCGTGCCCCACGCCGACCCCCACTCCGACACCCACCCCCACCCCGAAGCCGACCCCGACCCCGACGCCCACGCCGACGAAGGCGAGCCCCACCCCGAAGCCCACGCCGAAACCGCCCCCGCCACCCCCGGCCCCGCGGCCCGCGGCCCCCGCACCGCGCCCGACACCCACGCCCACCCCCACGCCGACGCCGACGCCGACCCCGACGCCCGAGCCGTCGCCGAAGCCGACCCCGCGGCCGACTCCGACCCCGACGCCGGTGACCTATCCGGCGTACCACGCACCGGCCCCGCACCGGACCCCGCACCACGGCACCTCGCCACTCACCTTCGTCCTGCTCATCGCGGCGCCCGCCATCGCCGCCGTCGCCGCGCTGCGTCCGCGCTGATCCCTGGAGGCCTCCCTTGCCGGAATGGCTTGTTCTCACCCTCGCGATGCTGGCCGCCTGTGCCGTGGTGGTCCTCATCACCGTCATCCGCCACGGCGCGGCGTCGGAGGACGAGGACCCCGACGAGACCCCGGACGTCATCGAGTACATGACGATGTGGATCGGCGTGGTGTACGCCATCGTCCTGGGCCTGGCCATCGCCGGGGTGTGGGAGGGGCGCAGCGCGGCCCAGGACCACGTCCAGGCGGAGGCGGTCGCCCTGCACGAGGTCTCGGAGCGGGTCCGGGTCTACCCGGCCGACGTCCGTGACCGCATTCGGGAGGATGTCAACGCCTATGTCGGACACGTCGTGAACACCGAGTGGAAGGCGATGGCCGACAAGGGTGACGTCACCGAGCGCGGCACCCAGCTGCTGGAGAAGCTCCGCCAGGACGTCACCGACTACGAGCCGGCCGACGACTTCGAGGCCCAGGCCTATCAGCCACTGGTCGACCAGGTGGCCGCCGCCGACGCGGCACGCACCTCCCGCACCAACGCGATGGGCGCGACGATGCCGGGGGTGGTGTGGTTCGGGCTGATCGCCGGGGCCGTCATCACCATCGGCATGGTCCTGGCCCTCCAGATCCGCAGAACACCACGCGAGCTGATCCTCGCCGGACTGTTCTCCGCCCTGATCGCCTTCCTGCTCTTCCTGATCTGGGACTTCGACGCGCCCTACAGCCGGGGCATCACGGCGTCGGCGGAACCGTTCCTGAACCTCTTCCCGAACATCAAGGGCTGACAGCCCCTCACCTGAGAGAACCCCCGCGGGGACGCCGCCACGCCGTCGGCGTCCCCCGGCCGGCCCACAACCGTGCCCCATTCGCCCGACAGCGTTCGCGCAGGTGTGCGTACCTTCCTAGCGTTCCGATCATCGAGGTGCATTTCCGGCAAAGGCGGAAAAGGTCCGCAGCTGCTCCTCGGGGACCCGGAGGACTCACCATGCGCGCGATACGCGTAGCTTCGGCCGCACTGCTGGGCGTAGGCGCCCTCGCCCTCTCCGCTCCGGCCGCCGTGGCGTCCGGCGGCGGCAACATCACGCCGTTCGGCTTCAGCGTCATGCCCTCCACGATCGCCGCGGGCGGCCAGGTCACCCTGCAACTGGACCGGGACAGCGGCGGCTGCACCGGGTCCGCGACCGTCAGCTCGGGGGTGTTCGACACGATCACCATCCCGGGCAACCGCTCGTCGGCGACGGCGGTGGTCGACTGGGACGCCAAACCGGGCGCGGTCTACAAGGTGACGTTCTCCTGCAACGGCGTGAGCGGTTCGACGGACCTGACCATCGCCACCGGCCGCACCACCCCGACCACCCAGCCGCTGTACCCCGACCGCGGGGTGCACGCCGGTGAGGGCGGCAGTGTCGCCGGTTTCGACCTCAAGGAGATCGGACTGGGCGCCGCGCTCATCGCCGGCTCGGTCGGGGCGGCGTACCACTTCTCCCGGCGCCGCACCGGCGAGGACGGCGCCTGACCGCACCGCGGGTATCGCCGCACAGGCCTTCGCCCCGGACCTTGGAAGAGGTTCCGGGGCGAAGGCCTGTTACGTGCGATGCGTGACGGCGAAGGAGGAGCGGGGATCAGATCCGCTTCTCGGAGCGGCGGCGCATCCAGAACAGCCCGCCGCCGACGACGGCCGCGGCGACGAGCCCGCCGCCGATCGCCATGTCTGTCGGGGTGGCACCGGCGGAGCTGCTGCCGCCGAGACCGCCGCGCACAGCGCCGATGACGGTGAAGGCGGTCGGGTTCGTCAGACGCCCGTTGGCGCACATGACCGTGATGCTGTGCGATCCCTGTCGGGCGTTGTTGTCGACCCTGGCGGTGCCGCTCGCCAGGCCGCCGGACGAGGTCAGAGTGACCGTCGGGAATGCGTCGGAGCTGGCGGTCGCGGGCGCGTTGCAGTTGTTGACGGTGATGTTCAGTTGCCCGCCGCGGGCGATGGCGCTCGGCAGGGCGGTGACGTTGGACGGGGAGTTCATGCCGTCGGCGACGGCGGCGGGGGCGGCGAGGCCCAGGGCGGCGACCGCGGCGGCAGAGGCCGCCAGGGCACGAGTGGTACGCATGTGATCCTCCGCGGAAGACGCCCCCGGGAACGGTTCCCGGTGGATCGGCGAGAAAGCGCCTCCCAGAAAGACCCTCAGATGCCGTGCACGCGGGCGCATTTCGGCGATGGTCCGTCCTGGTGAGAGGACACGCCGACCGAAAAGCGCACAATCGGATATTGCCGCAGGTCACGGACCGTCAGAAATTTCCTGGGAGCGTCAACTCGGATGGCGCACCCACACCGGTGGCGGCCACCCGTTCGCCTTTGCCCCGTCGCCGGTTCCGTGTCCGGCACTTAGCGTGCTCGTATGCGCGACTGACGTGGCGACGGCCGCGTCGAGAGGGGAATGCGAATGTCTGCGTCCGAGCTGGCCGATCTGGCCGAAGAGGAGGAGCAGCGGAAGAGGCGCGCTCCTTGGGGCGTGATAGCGCTTGTTCTGCTGACCGGCCTCGCGCTCATTCGGAACGGTTCGGGAGAGTTCGACGTGGGTCCGCCGCAGCCGGCGACAGCGGCTGCGGCGGACAGTCGTGTGCCCGGGACCTTCTCCGGGTCGGCGACGCCTCTGTCGTTCTCCGAACCCGAGCGGGTGCGGATTCCCGCGATCCAGGTGGACGCGCCGGTCATGCCCGTCGGTCTGGACACCGAGGGCTGGGTGGGCGCGCCGCCGCCGGAGGACCCGAACCTGGCGGGCTGGTTCACCGGCGCGGTCTCGCCGGGCGAGAAGGGCACCGCCGTGGTGGTGGGCCATGTCGACAACAAGTCGGGGCCCGCCGTGTTCTACGGACTCGGTGCGCTGAAGAAGGGAAATCGCGTCGAGGTGCGGCGCAAGGACGGGAAGACGGCCGTTTTCGAGATCTACGGCATCGAGGTCTTCGAGAAGCAGAACTTCCCGGGCGACCGTGTCTACGGCTCCAAGGGCACTCCCGAATTGCGGGTCATCACCTGCGGAGGCGGTTTCTCGAAGCAGAACGGTTATGCCGGGAACGTCGTCGCGTTCGCCCGCCTGGTCGAGGTCCGCTGAGCGTTCCCCGACCGGGCGGGCCGGCGATCCGGGTCAGGCGTAATGCCGTCTCGGGACGGTGACGTGATATCCGGAGTCCAGGAGTTGCGGCAAATATTCGCGCAGCGCCCGGACGCTCTGGGAGCGGTCGCCCCCGGCGTCGTGCGAGAGCACCACGACGCCGGGGGCGGCGCCGTTCTCTACCCGCCGTTCGATGGTGCGGGCGCCGGGGGTGGTCCAGTCGAGGGTGTCGACGGTCCAGGCGAGGGGTTCCATGCCGAGTTCGGCGCCGAGCTGGAAGGCGGCGCGGTTCCAGGCGCCGTAGGGCGCGCGGAACCACTGGGGGCGTTCGCCGTAGGCCTCCTCGATGACGTCGCTGGTGCGTTCCATCTCGGAGCGGATGCGGCCGCGGCTGAGGCGGGTCAGCAGAGGGTGGGACCAGGTGTGGTTGCCGACGATGTGCCCCTCATCGGACATGCGTTCCAGCAGGTCCTTGTTGTCGACGGCCATCTCGCCGCAGACGAAGAACATCGCGCGGACGTCGTACTCGGCGAGGGTGTCGAGGACGGCGGGCGTGTAGCGCGGGTCCGGTCCGTCGTCGAAGGTCAGCACCATGGTCCGGCCGCGTCCCTGCATGCGCAGCAGCGGTTCGCGGCGGACCGGGGTCCGGCCGGGGGCGGTGCGGGGCGGGCCGTATCCGGTCAGGGGCTGGAGCCGGTAGGCGGAGGGCTTGAGCGGGCGGCGGGCCGGGGGGCCGGCGGCCGGGAGCGGGGGCTTGACCGGGTCCTCGCCGCCGAGCGTCGCGAACAGCCCGGCGGTGCCGGCCGCGCCGACGGCGGCGGCACCGGCGAGCAGGGCCCGGCGTCGCGTGAGCAGCCGGGTGAGCAACTGATCCTTCGTCATGACTCATCAGTCGCCCGAACCGGGGCCGACGCACCAGGACAGCACCGGTGCGGCGGCAGGAATACACCCGCCCGGCCTATGACGGGCCGTCAGTGGCGGCGCACGAGGGGGAACGGGAGGGTGTCACGGATCGTCAGCCCCGTGAGGAACATGACCAGCCGGTCGACGCCGATGCCGAGCCCGCCGGTGGGCGGCATCGCGTACTCCAGGGCGTCGAGGAAGTCCTCGTCGAGTTCCATCGCCTCCGGGTCTCCCCCGGCGGCGAGCAGCGACTGCGCGGTGAGGCGGCGGCGCTGTTCGACGGGGTCGGTGAGTTCGGAGTAGGCGGTGCCGAGTTCGGTGCCGAAGGCGACGAGGTCCCAGCGCTCGGCGAGCCGCGGGTCCTCGCGGTGCTGGCGGGTGAGCGGGGAGACGTCGGTCGGGAAGTCCTTGTAGAAGGTGGGCAGCTGCGTCTTCTCCTCGACGAGGCGTTCGTACATTTCGAGGACGACGTCGCCGCGGCCGTCGTCGGGGGTGTACGGCACTCCGGCGCGGTCGCACAGCCGGTGCAGCCGGGCGAGTTCGGTGTCGGCGGTGACCTCGTCGCCCAGCGCCTCGGAGATCGCGCCGTAGACGGTCTTGACCGGCCAGGCCCCCGAGATGTCGTACTCCTGCCCGTCCTTGCGGGCGACGGGTGTGCCGAAGGCCGCGGTGGCGGCGCCCTGGATGAGTTCGCGGGTGAGGTCGAGCATGACGTCGTAGTCGGCGAAGGCCTGGTAGGCCTCCAGCATCGTGAACTCGGGGTTGTGCTTGTAGGAGACGCCCTCGTTGCGGAAGGTGCGGCCCATCTCGAAGACCTTTTCGAGGCCGCCGACGCAGAGCCGTTTCAGGTACAGCTCTGGGGCGATGCGCAGGTACAGGTCGAGGTCGTAGGCGTTGATGTGGGTGGTGAAGGGGCGGGCGTTGGCGCCGCCGTGGATCTGCTGGAGCATCGGTGTCTCGACCTCGAGGTAGCCGCGTTCCAGGAGGCCCTGGCGCAGGGCCTGTACGGCGGTGGAGCGGGCGCGGACGACGTCGCGGGCGTCGGGACTGGCGACGAGGTCGAGGTAGCGCATGCGGACCTTGGTCTCGGGGTCGGTGAGGCCGCGGCGTTTGTCGGGCAGGGGACGCAGGCACTTGCCGATCAGCTGCCAGGAGCTGACGAAGACGGTCGGTTCGCCCTTGTCGCTGGCGCCGGCCGTGCCGGTGGCGGTGATGTGGTCGCCGATGTCGGTGTCCGACCTGAAGCGGTCCACGCCCTCCTGGGTGAGGGCGAGTTGGTGGTCCCCGGACCAGTCGCGCAGCGTGACGAAGACGATGCCGCCGAAGTCCCGCACCCGCATGATCCGCCCCGCGACGGTGACCTGCTCGCCGTCGCGGACGTCGGCGAGGGCATGGGTGCGGGCGGGGATTCCGACCGGATAGGGGTCGATGCCCTCGGCCCTGAGCCGGGCCAGTTTGCGGCGGCGGACGCGGGCCTGTTCGGGCAGGCCCGCGTCCGGGTCGTCGGTCCCGGCCTCGTCCCCTCCGGCGAGGCCGAGCGCCGACAGCGACGGCAGGCCTTCGGTGGTGGCCGGCCGCGGCCCGGCCTTCGGGTGCCCCTTTCCCCAGAGTTTGCGCAGCGACGGTACGGAGACAAAGCCCTCGGCGATTCCGGAGGCGAGGCCGATGCGGGCGAGGGCGCCGGTCTCTCCGTAGCAGATGAAGCGGGGGTACCACTCGGGCTTGTACTTGGCGTTGGAGCGGTACAGGGCCTCCAGTTGCCACCATTTGGAGAAGAACAGGAGGAGCCTGCGCCAGAGCCGAAGGACCGGTCCGGCGCCGATGCGGGCGCCCTCCTCGAAGACCGAGCGGAAGACGGCGAAGTTGAGGGAGATCCTTCGGACGCCCAGCTTCGGGGCGGCCGCGCAGAGTTCGGCGACCATGAACTCCATGACGCCGTTGGGGGCGCTGCGGTCACGGCGCATCAGGTCCAGGGAGACGCCGTCGCGGCCCCAGGGCACGAAGGAGAGCAGGGCGAGGAGTTTGCCGTCCTCGCCGAGGGCTTCCACGAGGAGGCAGTCGCCGTCGGCCGGGTCGCCGAGGCGGTCCAGGGCCATGGAGAAGCCGCGTTCGGTCTCGGTGTCGCGCCAGGCGTCGGCCTTGTCGACGACCTCCTCCATCTCGGTGTCGGTGAGAGTGGAGTGCCGGCGGATGCGGCAGTGGGCGCCGGTGCGGCGCACGCGGTGCACGGCCTGCCGGGTGACGCGCATGTCGCGGCCGTTCAGGTCGAAGTCGGCGACGTTCAGGATCGCCTCGTCGCCGAGCTGGAGGGCGCCGAGTCCGGCGCGGGCGAAGGCCTTGGCGCCGTCCTCGGAGGCGCCCATCGCGGCGGGCGCCCAGCCGTGCCGGCGGGCCGCGTCGAGCCAGGCGGCGATGGCGTGCGGCCAGGCCTCGCGGTCGCCGACAGGGTCGCCGCTGGCGAGGCAGACGCCGGCTTCGACGCGGTAGGTGACGGCGGCCTTGCCGCTGGTGGAGAAGACGACGGCCTTGTCGCGGCGGGTGGCGAAGTAGCCGAGGGAGTCCCGGTCGCCGTAGGCCCCCAGCAGGGCGCGGATGCGGTCCTCCTCGTCGCCGTGCAGGGCGGCTTCCATGCGCTGGGAGCGGAAGAGGGTGGCGGCGGCGTTGAGCAGCGCGAGGGCGCCGAAGAGGCCGAGCAGGAAGAACAGGGCGCGCGGCGGGGCACCGTCGAAGGAGCGGCCGGAGACCAGGCCGCCGCAGACCCGGTTGGCCGACCAGAGCAGCCGCTGGCCGCGCGGCAGCGTGCCGGGGAACAGCTCGACCAGGCCCCAGCCGACGAGGATGCCGAGGAGCAGGCCGAGGAGCAGCACCCCGATGGCCCGGCGCACCGCGCCCCGGCGCGAGTCGGCGTAGAACTCGCCGCGGGCGACGACGAGCAGGGCGAGCGCCAGGCAGCACACCACCAGGGACGGGACGGAGTCGGCGTACAGGCCGACGACCACGCCGAGGACGTCGACGAGGACGAGCAGGCCGAGGTAGACGACCACCAGCCACCAGGCGACGCGTTTGCGGGCGGCGGTCGCGCCGGCGAGGAGGAAGAGGAAGACGGCGTAGGCGAGGTTGGCGCTGACCGGGACGATGAGCACGTCGAGGAAGCGCACGACGGGACGCAGCGGTCCGCGCAGCGGCGGGATGAAGGCCAGCAGCAGACAGAGCAGTCCCAGGGCGCCGAAGAACGTGGCGAAGCCTTCGGGCACCCTGCTGAGGAGGCCGCTGCCGGGCCGTCGTATCGGGCCCTTGCTGTCCTTCGCCGGGGCGGCCTCGACGGTGGCACTCATGTTCCGACTGTAGGAACTGACCGCCGACCTCGCCCGTCGGGAGGTCCCGCGTGCGGGCGGGACCTGCGCTTTCCGATAGCCTCCGTGCCGTGACGGAACAGCACTCGCACCAGTTCGAGCGGGGCACGGACGGGCCGAAGGTCATCGTCGTGGGAGTGGACGGCTCCGATTCCTCCCTCCGGGCCGCGGCATATGCCGGCGGCCTGGCCCGCCGCCAGCACGCGCTCCTCGCCGTCGTGTACGTGCGGCCGGTGATGGCGGCGGGGGCGGCGATGGGCGCGCCGGTCGCCGAGACGACCGACGAGATCGCCGAGGACCTGGTCGCCCAGATCCGGGAGGCCACCGAGCGCACGAAGGGGATATTCGACGTGCGCTGGGAGTTCCACACGTTCCGCGGCGACCCGTACAGCGGCCTGGTGAAGGCGGCGGACGAACTCAAGGCGGACGCGGTGGTGGTGGGCGCCTCGGAGCAGGCCGGCCACCGGATCGTCGGCTCGGTCGCGATCCGACTGGTCAAGGCCGGGCGGTGGCCGGTGACGGTGGTGCCGTAGGCACCCTCGGAGGCCCCTGGTACCGCCCGGATGCCTCTACAGATCCCGCAGGAAGTCCAGCAGGAGGCTGTTGAACTCCTCGGGCTTCTCCAGGTTGGGGAAGTGCGCGGCGCCCTCGACGATGACCGAGCGGCCCTTGCGGGCCGTGTGGGCGAAGAGTTCGGCGTCGGCGATCAGGTCCGGTGAGTCGAGGGCGCCGTTGATCATGAGGACCGGTACGTCGATCTTCCGCACCCGCGGCCAGGTGTCGGTCATGGGGACGTGCCAGTCGCGCTCGTCCGGCGTGTGCTTGGCGATGGTGTGCAGGGCCATCTCGCGCAGCCGGTCCAGGATGACCGGGTCGATGTCGTCCGCGGTGCGGAACGGGCCCGCCATGGCCCGCAGGAACACCTTCAGCCACGCCTCGATGTCACCGGAGCGCAGGGTGCGGGCCGATTCGGCCACGACCTCCCGGGTCTTCTCGTAGGTGTACTGGAAGTCACTGACGGACGCCCCGCTCAGCACGATCCCCCGGACCAGTTCCGGGTATTCGATCGCGGTGTCGCCGGCGATGGCGCCGCCCATGGAGACGCCGGCGAGGACGGCCGGGCCGGCGTCGAGGTGCCGGAGCAGGCAGGCGAGGTCGTCGGCCCAGCGGAAGGGCTCGCTCGCGTTGGCGGACCAGCCGTGTCCGCGGACGTCCACGGCGACCACCCGGTACCCGGCGGCGACCAGTGCCGGTGTCTGGTCCTCGAAGAGGCGGTGGTCGACGTAGCCGGAGTGGAGCAGGACCACGAGGTCGCCGCTGCCGGTGTCGCGGTAGGCGAGGTCGCCGTCGGTGGACGGGAAGTAGCTCAGTTCCGAAGTCACTGTCATGACAACCAAGGTGTCATCTTCTGGCGACTTTGACAACCCAGTTGTCATGATGGACGGGTGCATGATGACTCCGTGAACGACGACGACACCCCGCTCTCCCCCGACTCCGCCCCGCTCTCCCCCGACGACCTCGGCGACCGCGTCTCCGAGGTGTTCGATCTGATCGGCGCGCTCTACCGGCGCGGCCTGCGCAAGCTCGAACAGGCCGAGAAGGAGGAGGGAGTCTCCGTCGGCGTCCGCTCCGTCCTCGTCCTGCTGCGCCGCTACGGGCCCATGACGGTGCCTCAGATGGCCCGGATCATGGCGCTGACCCGGCAGTTCGTGCAGCGGATGGTCAACGACGCGGTGGCCGAGGAATGGGTGGAGGTCACGCCGAACCCCGCGCACCAGCGGTCCTCGCTGATCCGGATCACGGGCGCGGGCGAGGCGCTCATCGATGCGATCCTCGCGCGCGAGCACGCCCTGAACCGGCAGGTCGGCGGGGATCTGACCGAGGCCGAGCTCACGGCGTGCCGGCGCGTCCTGAAGGAGATGCTGCGCACCTTCGACGAGGTGAACGTCGACTGACCTACTCCCCCATCGTCAGCCCGTCCTTCGCCGCACCCCGGCTCAGCACCACCTCGCGGATGCGGTCGCGCACACCGCTCAGATCGGCGCCGCTCTCGATCGCCTTGTTGAGGTTGACCACCCGGCCGGCGTCGATGTCGAACAGCTGCGGGACGAACTCCGCCTTCCGCACCTCCCAGCGGCCACCCGGTCGCGCGGGCGGGGCGAAGGTGAAGCGGCCGATCGTGGACTGGTTGCCGCGCGGGTCCTGGGCGCCCTCGTAGTTGAACATCTCGCCGGCGATCTGGTCGCCCATGCCGTAGATGACCCAGGTGCCGTTGACCTTCTCGTAGGCCTGCGGGATGTGGGCGTGGGTGCCGAGGATCAGGTCGATGTCGGGGCGGTCGCCGGTGCGGGCGGCGGTGAGCGAGCGGGCCAGCGTGAGCTGGCGGTCGTCGGGGGCGTCCTGCCACTCCGTGCCCCAGTGCACCGAGACCACGACCACGTCGGCACCCGCCGCCCGCGCGGCCCGCGCGTCGCCGATGATCCTGTTCTCGTCGATGAGGTTGACGGCCCAGGGCTGACCGGCGGGCAGCGGATAGCCGTTGGTGTCGTAGGTGTAGGAGAGGTGGGCGACCTTCGCGGCGCCCGCGCGCAGGATCGTGACCGTGCGCGCCTCGTCCTCGGTGCGGGCGGTCCCGGCGTGCCGTACGCCCTGGCGGTCGAGGGCGTCGAGGGTGCGGCGGATGCCGTCGGCGCCGTCGTCGAGGCTGTGGTTGGAGGCGGTGGAGCAGCCGTCGTAGCCGGTGGCGGCGAGGCCCTCGGCGACCTCGGGCGGGGACTTGAAGGCGGGATAGCCGGTGTAGTCGCCGTTCGCGCCGTAGACGGTCTCCATGTGACACAGCGCCAGATCGGCGCGGGAGACGAGCGGTTCGACGCCGGAGAGCATCGGGCGGAAGTCGTAGCCGGCGCCGCCCGCATCGAAGCGGGCGCGGTCGATGATGGAGGAGTGCGGGAGGACGTCGCCGGAGGCGACGAGTGTGAAGCCGCGGGCGGTGTCGCCGGACGGGGCCGGTTGGCCGCTGCGGGCGGGTGGGTCGGGTTCCTCGTGGCCCCGGGCCTGGCAGGCGGCGCCCGCGGCGAGGAGCGCGGTCAGGGCCAGGGCCACTTGTCGACTGCGTGCAATCATCAGCTCACCCCACTGTGATCATATTTACGCACAAATAAGTACGAAGATGAACACAGCCGCAAACGGACCGGCGGCCTTCTTTCAACCGTTGGGCGAGGCGGAGGGGACCGTTCGTCGTACCGTTCGTCGACGCGATCGACCGCCCGCCGCAGATCCGCGCGCACGCCCTGTCCCTCACCGTCACCCTGCGATGCCATACGGCCATGACGGCCGGAACCACGCTCACGAACGGGACGACCGCCGAGCACGAGCTCGCCGCACTGCAGCGGGAGCACGGCCGGCCTCTCTTCGCGCTGCTCCTCCGGCTGTGCGACGGAGACCGGCAGCGCGCCGAGGACCTGGTCCAGGAGACCCTCGTCCGCGCCTGGCAACACCCCGAGGCGCTGCGCGCCGACGACTTCGACTCCGTACGGCCCTGGCTGCTGACCGTGGGACGGCGGCTCGCGATCGACGCGCGGCGGGCCCGGCAGGCGCGGCCGCCGGAGGTCGGCGACGCGATCCTGGAGAACGCGCGGGTGTGCGCCGACCACGCCGAGCGGGCCGCCGCGGCCCTCGATGTGCGCGAGGCTGTGAAGACACTCACTCCGGAGCACCGTGAAGTCCTGGTGCTCGTGTACTTCCAGGGGGCGAGTGTGGCGGAAGCCGCGGAAACCCTCGGAATTCCTCCCGGTACCGTGAAGTCCCGCGCGTACTACGCGCTGCGCGCCCTGCGCCGGGTCCTTCCGGGCTATGCGGCCGACCTGCGATGAAACTCATGGTGAAGCAAAGCCTTCGCAAAGCGCCTTGCTGAGGACCATGGTTGAGTAATCGGCTGTCTTCATCCGTGTTCCCGACTGGGGGCCCGGCGACGGGCGACGCGCACGCACCGGAGGAAGGCAGGAAGGGATGCTGCACAGAGGTCAAGAGAGCACGGACGGCGCCGACGGCGGTGAACTCACCGTTCCCATGGCCTGGTTGTACGCCGAGTACATCGCCGACGAGCTGCTGCGGACCGGCGATCTCATGCCGCCGACGTCCTTCGAGTTCCGCGCCGGGCGGGACGCCCTCGCGCTGACCATCTTCCTGTCCGACACCGACGGCGAGCTGTCCGGCATCCGGGTCGTCTCCCAGCTGGAGACGTGGCTGTCGCTGACGGCGTACGACCAGCCCTGGCAGGACTGGGTCCGTGAACGCATGGCGGGACTCACGGCCGAGGTCATCGATTCCGGTGGGCCGGACCCGGACCTGGACCTCGCGGAGGCGGCCTGGCGCTGGCTCCAGGAGACCGAGCTGCTCGCCCCCGATCTGAACGCGGTGCCGGGCGGCGCCCCGGTGATCGGCGAGGACGAGGGCCCGAAGGTGTGGACCCCGGCCTGGCAGCTCGGGCTGCCGCTGGGGCATCTGGCCATCCACCTGTTCTAGCCACACCCTGCCCGCGTTCAACGCGTCCCGGACTTTTTTCGAACGGGACCAATCCTCGTGTCCGGCCGCTCCGAATCCCTTGGTTGCGATTCTGTGCGGGGCTTGAGTGATTCGGCGGTCCGGTGCGTACCGGTGGGAGCAAGGAGTAACCCCACCCGCACCCAACGGCACGAGGATTCCCCATGAGGTCCCAGGAGAGGCATCGCGACGTCGCCGCGTACGCGCTCGGCGTGCTGGACGAGGCGGACGCGTTCCGTTTTGAGGACCACCTCATGGAATGCCCGAGGTGCGCCGCGCATGTCACCGAATTCGGCCCGATCACCCGGCAGTTGCTGCTGTACCGGCGCTCGACCCCCCAGTTCGTCAGCCCGTTGGCCAAGCCCGGCCCCCGGCTGCTGGACCGGCTGCTCTCCGAGGTCGGGGCGCGGCACCGGGCCGGACGCCGGCGCTTTCTCTGCGCGGTCGCGGCCACCGTCGCCTTCGCGGTGGCCGGGCCCGGGCTCGTGGTCCTCGCGGGCGGTGGGGAGAACGCAGTGCAGATCGACGCCACGGACGCGCGGTCCGGCGTGTGGGCGCAGGTGACCGCCGAGGACTACACCTCGGGCAGCCAGCTGGAACTGAAGGTGAAGGACGGGGCGGGTCCCCGCACCTGTCGTCTGGTCATCGTCGGCACGGACGGCTCCGAGGAGACGGTCACCACCTGGAACGTCCCGCGCCACGACGCCCGTGAACTCACCATGCAGGGCTCGTCGTCGCTCCACCCCGACCAGATCGCCCGCTACGAGGTGCGCTCCTCGGACAATGAACACCTGGTGACCCTCAAGTCCCCCTGAATCCGCTCGAACGCCGGGCCCGCTTCCCGCGTCTCAGGACCGATACGTTCGATCCTGGGGGAAGACATGCGGGCACAGATCGCGCGAACTCTCGCCGTCCTCGTACCTTTTGCTCTCTTCGCGACCGGTTGCGGCAGCGAGAGGGCCGACGACGGCGCCGGGTCCGCCGAGTCGAAGGACCGCGCCCGTGACGTGGCCGCCGCATGGGACGGCTCGAAGGCCGCCGAGGTGTGGCGCGCGGGCTACTACCCGTTGTCGGACGTCGTCCAACTCCCCGAGCACGCCTTCCGCGACGAGGACGACAAGAGGGCGTACGCCACCGAGAACTACGTCCTGGACGCCGAACTGCCCGCCGACGCACCGGAGAAGGGCAAGGTCGAGTGGGAGAGCGGGAGTTCGCTCAGCCTGCCCCTGATGGACGCGCGGAAGGCGTACGACAGTATCGCCCGCGGCGGCGACGACGGACCGCATCTGACCGTGACGGCGGTGAAGCTCGGCAAGGCGACCCTCGTCACCAGCCGCGGGCCGGCCACCGTACCGGCCTGGCTGTTCACCCTGGACGGATACGACACCCCGCTCAAGCGCGTCGCCCTGGAGCCGTCGGTGCTGCCCGACTCGCCGATCGAACCGCTCGAGAACGCCACGGACGACCTGATGGAACTCCAGCAGCTGGTGAAGGTCAGCCCGGACGGCCGGTCGGTCACGGTCCTCGCGGGGCACGGCGCCTGCGACGACGGGGCCGCCGTGGACGTACGGGAGACAGCCGGCAGCGTGGTGCTGTCGGGGTCGATCGTCGGGGCGAGCGACGGTGACTGCACCGACCAGTTGCTGCTTCAGAAGGTCACGGTGGAGCTGAAGCGGAAGCTCGGCGACCGGGTCCTCCTGGACGCCTTCACGGGGGCGCCGGTCGCCCAGCGCCGTGTCCCCACTACTTGAGGAGCCGCGACATCCTGCGGTCCGCGAGCGGCTTGCCGCCGGTCTGGCAGGTGGGGCAGTACTGGAGCGAGGAGTCGCTGAAGGAGACCTCGCGGATGGTGTCGCCGCACACCGGGCAGGGCTCGCCGGTGCGGCCGTGGACCCTGAGGCCGCTCTTCTTCTCCGCCTTCAGGCGCCCGGCGGCCACACCGTGCGAGCGTTCGACGGCCTCGGTGAGGGTGTCGCGCAGGGCCGCGTAGAGGCGGGTCGTCTCCTCGGGGGTGAGGGACGCGGCGAGTTTGAAGGGGGACATCTTCGCCGCGTGCAGGATCTCGTCGCTGTAGGCGTTGCCGACCCCCGCGATGAGGCTCTGGTCGCGCAGGGCGCCCTTGAGTTGGCGCCGTTCGTTCGCCAGGAGTCCCGCGAGGCGCGCCTCGTCGAAATCGTCGGCGAGCGGGTCGGGGCCGAGGCGGGCCACGCCCGGGACCTCCTGGGGGTCCTGGACGACGTACACGGCAAGGCGCTTCTGGGTGCCGGCCTCCGTCAGGTCGAACCCGGCGCCGGTCTCCAGGGCCACCCGCAGGGCGAGCGGGCCCTTGCCGGGGCGGGGCATGCCGCTGGGCAGCTCGTCCTTCCAGTGCAGCCAGCCCGCGCGGGCCAGATGGGTCACGAAGTGCGGGCCGCCGTCCGTGACGAGGTCGAGGAACTTGCCGTGCCGGTGCACGGCGGTGACCTCGCGTCCTTCAAGGGCGGCGAGCGGTGGATCGTACGTCTTCAGGACACTGATCGCGACGGGCAGCACCCGGACGATCTCGTGGCCGACCAGGTGCTCGGTGAGGAAGTCCTTGAGCGCTTCCACCTCGGGGAGTTCCGGCATACGTCCAGGGTGCCATCCCCCGTCACGCGCGTCCCGGGACGATGAACTCGCACCACACGCACTTGCCGCCGCCCCGCGCCTCCACCCCCCACACGTCGGTGAGCAGGTCGACGAGGAGCAGACCACGGCCGGAGACCCCCGACTCCCCCGCCTCCCGGCGGCGCGGCAGGGCGCTGGAGGAGTCCTCGACCTCGACGCGCAGCCGGCGTTCGGAGCCGGCCAGGACCCTGAGGGTGACGATGGCGGAGCCCTCGGTGTGCATCAGGGCGTTGGTGATCATCTCGTCGGCGACCAGCTCGATCTCGTCGGCCCGGTCGCCCGAGCCCCAGGCCCGGACGGCGGCCCGAATCATGTGCCGGGCCTCGGACAGCGCCTCCGGGTCACCGGGGGCGACGTGCTGCTGGAGCCGACCGCCGGACTGCGGGGCGTCGAGGCCCCGGCGGCGCAGCAGGAGCAGGGCGACGTCGTCGTCGCCGCCGCGTTCCTCGGCCACGTCGATGAGCTTGTCGGCAAGGTCGCGTACGTCGGCGGGGCCGGAGCCGATGAGCGCGGTGAGGGTCTGCATGCCGTCGTCGAGGTCGGCGCCGGGCTGTTCGACCAGGCCGTCGGTGCAGAGCAGCAGGGTGTTGCCGGGGTCGAGTTCGATGGTGGCGACGGGGTATTCGAGGCTGCCGAACTCGGCGGACAGGCCGAGCGGAAGGCCGCCCTCTACGGGGACCCGGCGGCAGCTGCCGTCGGCCTGACGCACCAGCGGGTCGATGTGGCCGGCCCGGACGACCTGGACGACTCCGGTGGCGAGGTCGGCCTCGGCGTAGAGGCAGGTCGCGAAGCGGTCGGTGTCGAGTTCGTGGAGGAAGACGGAGGCGCGGGCCATGACCGTGGCGGGCGTGTGGCCCTCGGCGGCGTAGGCGCGCAGCACGATCCGCAGCTGGCCCATGACGGCGGCGGCGTGGGTGTCATGGCCCTGGACGTCGCCGATGACCGCGCCGACCCGGCCGCCGGGGAGCGGGATGAGGTCGTACCAGTCGCCGCCGATGTCCCGGCCGAGGGAGCCCGCGGCGGAGCCGGCGCGGTAGCGGACGGCGACGTCGGCGCCGCGCACGCTGGGGATGGTGCGCGGCAGCATGGCCTGCTGGAGCCCGGAGGCGAGGTCCTTCTCCTGCTCGTAGAACATGGCCCGCTGCAGGCTCTGCGCGATGCTGCTGCCGAGGGCGACGAGGACGTTGCGGTCCTCGGGCGAGAAGCCGCTCCGGTCGCTGTAGAGCAGGCCCATCGCGCCGATCGGTCTGGCCTGGGCGATCAGCGGGAGGTAGGCGGCGGCGGTGATGTTCAGGCCGGTGATGTGCGGCCACAGCAGCGGGTAGCTCTCGGCGAACTCCTCGGGTGACTCGATGAAGCGCGGGGTCAGGGTCCGTACGACCTCGCTCATCGGGTACTGCTCGTCGATGCCCGTGACGTCGGTGCCGGGCACGAAGCTGCCCGCGGGGCCCTCGGCGATCAGCCGGATGCGGCCCGCCTCGACCAGGCCCATGACCAGGCTGGTGGCGCCGAGGTGGGTGAGGCCGTGGGTGTCTTTCAGGACCTCGATGACGTCGTCGACCGAGCGGGCGTAGGCGAGGGCGGCCGTGGTGAGCTGGACGACGTTGGTCTGCTCCTGCCGGGCGGCGTCCTGACTGGCCTGTTCGCGGCGGGCCGCAAGGTCGTCGAGCTCCTGGGTGGCGTCGCGGACGATGCCGACGATCCGGCGCGGGCGGCCCGTCTCGTCGCGCCGGATGTAGCCCTGGGTGTGGGTCCAGCGCAGGGAGCCGTCGCGGCAGCGGATGCGGAAGTAGGTGCCGTAGTTCTCGCTGCCGTCCTTCATCGCCTGGGAGACCAGGGCGTCCAGCCGGTAGCCCTCCGGGGCCGGGACCCGGACCGCGAGGGTCTCGGGGTGGCCGTCGTATTCGTCGGGGCGCAGGTCGAAGACCTCGTGGGCCTGCGCGTCCATGTGGAACAGACCGGTGTCCAGGTCCCAGTCGAAGCTGCCCATGCGGTTGAGCGCCAGAATCGGGTCCGGGTGGGCGGGCCAGTCGTCCGGGAGTGACAGGGCGCTCGCTCCCCGATCAACCATGGGGCCACCTTGCCAGGATTTGTCCGATTCTTCGACTGGGGACCGTCAGTTGCCGCGGGCCATCAGTCGCCGAAGACGTCGGTGGGGCTGTCGAAGATGCTGTCGGTGGTGGCGGGCTCGTCGGCGCCGCTCGGTTCGTCGGGGCTGTCCGGGATGAGCCCGCCACCGTCGGGCAGGTCGGGGGTGTCCGGGACGGTCTCGGGACCGACGTCCTGCGAGGTGTCCGTGGGCTCCGCGGCCGAGGGCACGTCCGGGACGGTCGGGGTCTGAGGCGCGGTCGTCGGGGGCGGCGCCGTGACGGTGACGGCGGGGCAGGCGGGGCCCTGCGTGCCGGAGGTCGCGGGGAGGGGCGTGCCGGGGGTGACGGTGACGGTCGGGGTGACGCAGTCGGGCGTCAGGTACTCCTCGTCGGAGTCGGACGGGGAGTTCTCGCTCACGCTCGGGTACGCGCTCTCCGACGGGCTGAGCGTGGCGGGCGTGGTCGCCGCGGAGGTCGGCACCGGCGTCACCGGCTCCGGCCGGGGTACGACGTGGTCATGGCGTACGTCGTGTCCGCAGCGCCGCTCGATCCAGGTGTTGTCGACGACGTTGATGATCGTGATGTGGGTGACGACCTGGGGTGCGGGGGTCACCACGATCACCCGGTCGGGCCGGTAGCCGGACCAGGACTGCCCCTTGGCCCCGGCGTTCCCGCTCTGCGCCGCCGAGGGCGTCAGCGGATTGCCGCAGGCGCAGCGGACCCGCGGTACGCCCCGGTTGTCGACGAGGACGGCGGTGCCGGCCTGGAGGACGGACGGGAAGCTGGTGGCCTCTCCGGCCCGGTAGCCGTGGTTGGTGACGCGGGTGTCCGCGCGCAGCACGACCGAGGTGAGGGAGCGCAGATAGCTGGGGATCGAGGCCTGCGTGACGCCCGCGACCTGCGCGAAGGCGCGCCCCTTCGCCGGGTCGGTGGTCAGGTGCTCGATCTGCCGGTTCACGTCACAGCTGCCGGTCCGCGCGGTGCCGCCGTAGAGGCCGGGTGTGGCGCCGGAGACGGCCCGGACGCCCGACTGCTGTGGTTGCTGCGTTCGGGTGACGGGCGAGGGGGTGGCCGTCGCGGTCGCCGTGGACGCCGTGAAGGGGTCGGGTCCCTGGGCCGCGGCGGGCTGGAGGAAGAGCTCCCCGCTCGCCTGGGTGTCGTTGCCGCCTGCGCAGCCGGCGACGATCAGCGCCGCCGAGAGCGCGCAGGACGTGACGAAGGTTCCGGTGAAGGTACGCACCGTGGTCTCCCGCCTCATGCCGGGCAGTTCGTCACCATTGTTTGCTTCACTCACTTGGGTTACGCAAGCGGAGGGTGCGGTACGCGGAGAGTGACCTAGGCTGCCCGCGCGACAATGGCAGGGAGGAGCACCTGGCCGTGGACTGGTTCACCGCATCCGACTACTGGCTGAGCCGGCTGGTCTTCCAGCGGGCTCTGGCCGGCGTGTATCTCGTCGCCTTCCTCACCGCGGCCCTCCAGTTCCGCGCGCTGCTCGGTTCACGCGGCCTGCTGCCGATCCCCCGCTATGTCGAGCGGATGCCCTTCAAGGCGGCCCCGAGCCTGTTCCATCTCCACTACTCGGACCGCTTCTTCGCCGCCTGCGCGTGGTCGGGCTGCGCGGTGTCGGCGGCCCTGCTCGCGGGCCTGAACTCCCGACTCCCGTTGTGGGCGGGCATGCTGCTGTGGCTGCTGCCCTGGCTGCTGTACCTGTCGATCGTCAACGTCGGCCAGACCTGGTACGCGTTCGGCTGGGAGTCCCTGCTGCTCGAAGTCGGGTTCCTGGCCGTCTTCCTGGGCAACGACGACGTGGCGCCGCCGATCGTGGTGCTGTTCCTGCTGCGCTGGATCCTGTTCCGGGTGGAGTTCGGGGCGGGGCTGATCAAGATGCGCGGGGACGCGTGCTGGCGGAAGCTGACGTGCCTGGACCACCATCACGAGACCCAGCCGATGCCTGGCCCGCTGAGCTGGTTCTTCCACCATCTCCCGCGCCCGCTGCACCGGGTCGAGGTGGCCGCGAACCACTTCACCCAACTCGTGGTCCCCGTCCTCCTCTTCACCCCGCAGCCACTCGCGACGGCGGCCGCCGCGCTGATGATCGTCACCCAGCTGTGGCTGGTCCTGTCGGGCAACTTCTCCTGGCTGAACTGGATCACCATCGTGCTGGCCCTGTCGGCGGTGGAGTTCCCGTACGACGCCCCGTCGACGCCCGACGCACCGCTCTGGTACGAGATCGTCGTCCTGGCGGTCGCCGCGCTGCTCGTCTATCTCAGCTACCACCCGGTGACGAACATGGTCTCCCGCCGCCAGATCATGAACCGCTCCTTCGACCCGCTCCATCTGGTCAACACCTACGGCGCGTTCGGCAGCGTCAGCCGCATCCGCTACGAGGTGGTGGTCGAGGGCACGGCCGACGACGTGCCGCGGGAGGACTCGGACTGGCGGGAGTACGAGTTCAAGGGCAAGCCCGGCAATCCCCGGCACTGGCCGCGCCAGTTCGCCCCGTACCACCTGCGGCTCGACTGGCTGATGTGGTTCGCGGCCCTGTCGCCCGGGTACGCGGGGTCCTGGTTCGGCACCTTCGTGGAGCGGCTGTTGGAGAACGACCGCGCCACCCTGAAGCTGCTCCGCCGCTCCCCGTTCCCGCCCGACGCCCCGCCCCGCTACATCCGCGCCCGGCTGTTCCGCTACCGGTACACGAGTTGGCGTGAGATGCGTCGGACGGGCGCGTGCTGGGAGCGGACGTACGTACGGGAGTACCTGCCGCCGACGCGACTGGCGGGGGTGGCTCAGAGGTCGTAGACGCGGCCGGCGGTCGCCCCGAAGATCCGGGTGTCCGTGCCGACCAACTGACGTGTGGCATCGAGCACTTGGCCGTAGCTCGCCGCCAGTCGGCACACCGGCCAGTCCGAGCCCCACATGAGGCGGTCCGGACCGAAGGTGTCCAGGGCCGTCTCCGCGTACGGGCGGAGGTCGTCGACGGTCCAGTGCGCGGGGTCGGCTTCCGTGACCAACCCCGAGAGTTTGGCGACGGTGTTGGGCAGGGCCGCGAGGGCACGCAGGTCGGTGGTCCAGGGGTCCAGGGCTCCGGATGCGATCGGCGGCTTGCCCAAGTGGTCGAGGACGAAGGTGAGTTGCGGCAGTAGGGCGGCCGCCTTCGCGCACGCCGGGAGTTGATGGGGCAGGACCACCAGGTCGTACACCAGGCCCGCCGCCGCCACCGCGGCAAGGCCCTGGAGCACGTCCGGCCGCAGCAGCCACTCAGGGTCCGGCTCGCCCTGGACCTGGTGCCGGATGCCCTTGAGGAACCGGCCGCCCGGGAGCTCGCGCAACCGGGCCAGTTCGTCGGTCACGGCAGGGCTCGTCAGGTCGGTCCAGCCGACCACACCCGCGATCAGGTCGTGGGCCGCCGCGAGTGCGAGGAACTCGGGGGTCTCCTCCGCGACGGTGACCGTCTGCACGAGCACCGTCCGGTCGACACCGGCGGCCCGCGTCTCGGCGGCGAGGTCGTCGACGGTGAAGTCCCGCCGGATCGGGCTGCCTTCCGCGATCCAGTCCTGGTCGCGCACCGCCAGGTCCCAGAGGTGGTGGTGCGCGTCGACGACGGTCATGGCAGCTCCCACACGACGGGGAGACCGGCCTCTTCATTGCTGTAGTCGTGGACGACGTCCAGCAGCTCCGCCATCCTCGCCTGCCAGGCGACGTTGACCGGCAGCTTCTCCAGTTCGGCGAGGAGTCGGCCGTAGTCCTCGCACTCCAGGACGTGGAAGAGGTCGGTGCCGCTGCGCCAGATCGTCCAGGAGGTCGCGCCCGCGGCGCGGATGGCGTCGGTCAGTTCCTTCGGGACCTCGCGGTGGGCGGCCTCGTACTCGGCGACGCGGTCCGCGCGGACCTTGGTGTGCAGGGCGATCC
>NZ_JADDXU010000016.1 GCF_015163075.1 Streptomyces justiciae | reverse complement strand
CCATCCCGAACGCGGCGCCTACACCACCGTAGGCAACCCCCTCAAACTCTCCGACTCACCCACCCGCATCACCCCCTCCCCCCTCCTCGGCCAACACAACGAGGAGATCTACGTGGGTGAACTCGGCCTGGGTGACGAGGAATTGCGCCTGCTGAAGACGAGCGGGGTGATCTGACGTGACGTGAGTGAGCGAGGGGTCGGCCGACGGTGCGCGTCGGCGTGGCCCCGGGACCCGTGTGCGCACGAAAGGCATTTGGACAGGGGGCGCTGGCCAGATCTTTCGACGCAAGGAGTGCTTGACCAAGATGACAACCATCGACTATTCGACGTCCGTCCCGTATCGGGAGGTGACGGACCGCAATGGCCGCGTGTACCGCATCGGGGAGTCCGATGTGGACATCATGGGCCGCAAGCGCAGGTGGATGGTCATCCTGCCGTGGGTGGGCATGATGGGCATCAGCTCCGCCGAGTACGCGTTCACGTCGGCGGAGGACACCCTCCACGAGGCTCATCTGTGGAGCAGCGGGCACATCTTCTGGCTGATGGGCGTCTGGGTGTTCTTCCAGGCGGCCGTGGCCTTCCCCGCCGGACAGCTGCGCGAGAGCGGCAAACTTCCGGCCCGTACGGCGATGATGCTCGGCGCCGTCGGCACGATGCTCGGCTATCTCTCGCTGGCGTACGCGCCGAACGTGCTGGTGGCCTACTTCGGCTTCGGCATGTGCAGCGGTATCGGCGCCGGTCTCGTCTACGCGACCTGCGTCAACATGGTCGGCAAGTGGTATCCGGAGCGCAAGGGCGGCAAGACCGGCTTCGTCAACGGCGGTTTCGCCTACGGCTCGGTGCCCTTCGTGTTCCTGTTCACCTCGTACATGGACCTGAGCAACTACCAGACCGTGCTCGCCAGTGTGGGCATCGGACTGTGCCTGGTCGTGGCGTCGGCCGGCTGGTTCTTCAAGGACCCGCCGAAGAACTGGTGGCCCGCGCACGTCGACCCGCTCAAAGCCACCGACGACCCGAAGATCCGCCGGGCGCTGGAGAAGAACCCGCCGTCCCCCAAGCAGTACACCCCGAAGGAGGCCTCTCGTCAGCCCGTTCTGTGGATGATGTGGTTCTGCCTGCTGTGCACGGCCGGCATCAACATCTTCGGTATCGCCTTCCAGGTGCCGTTCGGCAAGGACATGGGCTTCGCGGGCGGGATCGTGGCCACGGCCATGTCGCTGAAGGCGATCGTCAACGGCACCGGCCGTGGCGTCATCGGCTGGATATCCGACCGCTACGGGCGCCGCAACACGCTGATCATCGTGTGTCTGGTGCTGGGCACCGCCCAGTTCGGTGTGCTGGTCTCGGGCCAGATGGGCAGCATGCCGTTCTTCCTGTTCTGCTCCATGGTCTCCGGCTTCGGCGGCGGCGCGATCTTCCCGCTGTTCGCGGCGATGACGGCGGACTACTTCGGTGAGAACAACAACGCCTCCAACTACGGCATGGTCTACAGCTCGAAGCTCATCTCCGGTCTCGTGGGCTCCGGAATGGGTGCGGTCGTCGTCGACGCGTGGGACTACGAGGGCGCGTTCGTCCTGGCCGGCAGCATCGGTCTGGCCTCCGCGGTGCTCGCCGTGTTCCTGAAGGCGCCCGGAACTCCGAGGACCAGCCGCGGTATCGCCCCCAACCCACAGCCGCTCGGCGAGGAAATGGCCTGACCCGCATCGTCTGACACGTATGGCCTGACACGGAGGAATTGGCCTGCAATGACGGCAGATCCCATCGCGAAGAACAGCACGTCGACCGACCCCGACGCCGCACACCGTCCCTACCGAGAAGTGACCGACGCACACGGACGTGTCTTCCGCGTCGGTGAGACCGACCGGGACATCCTCGGTCACTCCCGCAAGCTCATGGTGTATCTGCCGTGGATCGCCATGATGGCCATCAGTGTCTTCGAGTACGCGTACGGCTCGGCGGAGGACACCCTGTCCCACGCCCACGGCTGGACGCAGAGCAACACCTTCTGGATCCTCAGCGTCTGGGTCTTCTTCCAGGCCGGCGTCGCCTTCCCGGCGGGCTGGCTGCGGGAGAAGGGCCTGCTGACGGCTCGTCAGGCCATGTACGCCGGCTCGGCTCTGTGCGTCATCGGGTTCCTCGCCCTGTCGCATCTGAGCAACGTCTGGCTGGCGATCCTGGGCTTCGGTGTCGTCGGGGGCATCGGCGCCGGGCTCGTCTACGCGACCTGCATCAACATGGTCGGCAAGTGGTTCCCCGAACGCCGGGGAGCGAAGACGGGGTTCGTCAACGGCGGCTTCGCGTACGGGTCCCTGCCGTTCATCTTCATCTTCAACTACGGCTTCGACACCGCGAACTACCACCGGGTCCTGGACCTGATCGGCTGCTACATCATGATCGTGGTCTTCGGGAGCGCCTTCTTCTTCAAGGACCCGCCGAAGAACTGGTGGCCCGCGGACATCGATCCGCTGACGCACGCGGGCAACGGGAAGAACGCGACGAGCCTCGCCAAGAACCCTCCGGCGGCACGGCAGTACACGCCGAAGGAGGCCGTCAGGACCGGCATGCTCCCCCTGATGTGGGTCCTCATCGTGATGACCGCGGGAGTGTCGATCTTCGGCATCTCCTTCCAGGTCGACTACGCGAAGGAGGTGGGCTTCGGCCCGCTGGTGGCGGCGTCCTCGATGGGTGTCATGGCGGTCATCAACGGCATCGGCCGCGGTGTCGTGGGCTGGCTGTCCGACAAGTGGGGCCGCAAGCAGGCCCTGGTGTTCGTGATCGTCGTGCTGGGCCTGGCCCAGTTCGGCGTGATCTGGGCGGGCGACATCAGGAGCGAGTCGCTGTTCCTGTTCTTCGCGTTCCTCTCCGGTTTCGGCGGCGGCGCCTTCTATCCGCTCTTCGCGGCGCTCACGCCGGACTACTTCGGGGAGAACTACAACGCCACCAACTACGGCCTGGTGTACAGCGGCAAGCTGATCAGCGGCCTGTTCGGCGGTGGCCTCGGCTCCATGGTCGTCGCGGCCTGGGGCTACGACGGGGCGTACGCCCTGGCCGGCGCCGTCTCCATGGTGGCGGCGGTGCTCGCCCTGCTGCTGCGGCAGCCGGGCCGGACGCCGGTGCCGCAGCCGACGCCCGTGGCATAGCGGCACGCGCGCGTGAGGAGGCCCTCCCCGGATCGGACATCGGGGAGGGCCTCCTCATGCCGCCGTGCGGACCCTCAGCACTTCTCGCGCAGGGAGTGCAGATACGCGCTGGAGCGGCGGGCGAACGTGAACGACTCGGTGGGCTGGTCGTGTTCGGCCTGCCAGTGGTGGGCCAGGCGTTCACCGCGCAGCCGGGTCACGGCGGAGATGAAGCGCTGGTAGTCGATGTCGCCGTCGCCGACGTCGGTCATGCGGTAGCCGTAGGTGTCGGCCGGGTCGCTGACACCGTCCTTGACGTGGAACAGCGGGTAGCGGTGGGGCTGCTTGAGGACGTAGTCCAGCGGCTCGAAGGGGGCGGGGCTGCCGTCGGGGCGCTTGGAGAAGCGGAACTGGCCCGAGTAGGCCCAGAAGATGTCCATCTCCAGGAACACCAGGTCCGGGTCGGTCTCCACGAGCAGCACGTCGTAGAGGCGGACCTTGGGGTTGTCGGTGGCGAAGGAGAACTCCTCGGAGTGGTTGTGCTGGTAGAACTTCATGCCGCGCGCCTTGGCCGCAGCGCCGTAGGTGTTGAACTCCTCGGCCGCCCGCTTCCAGGCGTCCACGGTCGAGCCGTAGCGGAACGGTCCTGAGGCGGTGCCTATGTGCTTGAGGCCGAGGGCCTGGGCGTCGTCGAGGACCTTGGTGAGGTTCTGGGCGAAGGTGTAGGCGTTCGGGTCGTCGGAGTAGTAGCCGACGTGGCTGCCGATCGGGTTCAGGCCGTGGTCCCTGGCCAGCCGCTTGAGCTGGGCGAGGGTGATGGGGCCGGCCGAGCCCTGGGTGTAGCCGGCGAACTCGACCTCGTCGTAGCCGTACTTCTCGAGTTCGGCGAAGACGGGGGCGAAGCCGAGGGTGGAGACCTTGTCGCGGAGGCTGTAGAGCTGGATGCCGAGCCTGCCGGGCGGCAGGACGGGACGGCCGCGGCCCGCGGAGCCGGTCGTGGCCTCGGTGGCGGCGCCGGCCGGGGACGCCGCGGCGCCCAGCAGCGCGGCCGCGGTGGCGCCCGCTGCCACACCGAGCATGCCTCGTCTGCTGAGCCGGTGGGTGAGCTCGGGGTCGGGCTGGGACATGCGGCTCATGTCTGGGTCTCCTCGGGGTCGAAGGGCGTTGTCAGTGGCGGGTGCTTCACTGGTGACCAGTCAGGAAAGTCCGGCCAGTCGCAGCAGCAGTGCTTTCACGTCGGTGGCCGCGACGCGGTCGTCGACGGCTCGGGGGGTGGAGCAGATGAGGAGCGGACCTTCGTCGTCGCTCGCCGGAAGGCGGCCGTGGCTGCCGCGAATAGGCGCGGGGTCCAGGGGCACGACCGCCATGCGGTAGCGCAGGCCGAGCTTCTTACGGGCCAGTGCGGTGGCCGCCTTGACCTTGACGTAGGGGTCGAGGGGATCCATGAAGAGTTCGACCGGGTCGTAGCCGGGTTTGCGGTGGATCTCGACGAGTCGCGCGAAGTCGGGCGCGCGGTCGTCGTCGAGCCAGTAGTAGTACGTGAACCAGGCGTCCGGTTCCGCGACGGCGACGAGCTCGCCCGCGCGCGGATGGTCGAGGTGGTGGTTCTTCTTGCCCTCGTCGTCGAGGAGTTGCTCAATGCCTGGGAGGCCCTCCAGCGCCGCACGGGTGGCATCGAGGTCTTCGGGCCGTCGTACGTAGACATGGGCGATCTGGTGGTCGGCGACCGCGAAGGCGCGGGAGGCCATCGGGTCCAGGTACTCCATGCCGTCCTGGGTGTGGACTTCGAGCAGTCCGGCGCGGCGCAGGGCGCGGTTGATGTCGACGGGCCGGTCCGCGCGCGTGATGCCGTACTCGGACAGCGCGACGACGGTACGGCCCTCCGCGCGGGCGTCGTCCAGGAGCGGGGCCATGGCTCGGTCCAGGTCGGCGGCCGCCTTCAGGGAGCGCGGGTCGTCGGGACCGAAGCGCTGCAGGTCGTAGTCGAGGTGAGGGAGGTAGCAGAGGGTCAGGTCGGGGTGGCGGGTGGCCATGATGTGGCGGGTCGCGTCGATGATCCACTGGCTGGAGACCAGGTCGGCGCCGGGTCCCCAGAAGTGGAAGAGGGGGAAGGTGCCGAGTTTCTCGGTGAGTTCGTCGTGCAGGGCCGGGGGCCGGGTGTAGCAGTCGGGTTCCTTGCGGCCGTCGGAGTAGTAGATCGGCCGGGGGGTGACGGTGATGTCGGTGTCGGCGCCCATGGCATACCACCAGCAGATGTTGGCGACGGTGTAGCCGGGGTGGGCGCGGCGGGCGGCGTCCCAGAGCTTGTCGCCGGTGACCAGGCCGTTGTGCTGACGCCACAGGAGTACGTCGCCGAGGTCGCGGAAGTACCAGCCGTTGCCGACGATGCCGTGCTCGGCGGGGTGGGTGCCGGTGAGGAAGGTGGACTGGGCGGCGCAGGTCACGGCGGGCAGGACGGTGCCGAGGGCGGCGTGGGAGCCCGCCTGGGCGAGCCGTTTGAGGTGGGGCATGTGGTCGAGGAGACGGGGCGTGAGGCCTACGACGTCCAGGACGAGGAGGGGGGTGGGAGCCGGGTCGGTCCGATCGGTGCTCCGGGTGCTCATGGCAGCTCCTTCAGGCCGAGGCCGGTCAACAGGTCGCGGGCGAGGGTGAGTTCGGCGGCGATGCCGTCGGCGAGCTGGGTGCGGGCGCGGGGGCGCAGCTCGGGCGGGAGGGCCTGCCAGGTGTAGGTCTCGACCTCCAGGTGGCGGGTGAGCGGGTGCGGGCCGCCGACCAGCCGGGTCAGGGTGTCCTTCAGGACGGGGAGGGTGGAGGTGAGGGGTGCGGCGGGGGCCGCGTGCAGGGGGACGTGGAAGTGGGCGCGCCAGGGTGCGCCGTCGGGGAGTGCCTCGCCGCCGAGGGCTTCGCCGAGGTCGTCGGTGCCGCGCAGGCCGGCGGCGGTGGCCGTGCGGGTCTGGTGCAGGAAGCGGGGTTCGTCGAAGGCGGCGAGGGCGGTGCGGACCTCGGGGAGATGGGGGTGCTCGGCGTGCAGGGCGGCCGACAGCTGGGACTTGACGATGGTGACGCCGGCCGTGGTGAGGGCGTCGACGGCGGTGTGCGGGTTTTCGAAGGAGGTGGCGAGATGGCAGGTGTCGACGCAGATGCCGATGCGGGGGTGGGCGATCGCGGTGAGCGGGGCGAGGGCGTCGCGGGTGGTCTCGACGACGCAGCCGGGTTCGGGTTCGAGGCCGACGCGCAGGGAGCGGCCGGTCAGCTCCTGGAGCGCGTCGAGGCGTTCGGCGAGGGTGCGCAGCGCCTTCTCGGTGCGGCCGGCGTCGTGGGCGGTGCGCCAGGCGAGCGGCAGGGTGGAGATGCTGCCCTCGGTGACGTCGTCGGGGAGGAGTCCGGCCAGGACCCGGGCGAGGGCGGTGGTGTGCTCCAGGCGTTCGGGGTCGGCCCAGTCCGGTTTGTAGACGCGGTACTTGACCTCTTCGGCGCCGAACCCTTCGTACGGGAAGCCGTTGAGGGTGACGACCTCCAGGCCGCGCCGGTCGAGTTCGGCGCGCAGGGTGCGCAGGGCGGCCGGGTCGGAGTCGAGGGTGCGGGCGGCGTCCGCGGCCAGCCACAGTCCGATGCCGAGCCGGTCGCGGCCGAGGCGGCGGCGGACGGGTTCGCAGTGGTCGCGGAGCTGGGCGAGGACGCCGTCGAGGGTCTCGGCGGGGTGGACGTTGGTGCAGTAGGCGAGATGGACGGTGGAGCCGTCGGGGTGGCGGAAGCGCATGCCCTACTCGCCCCCACGCAGGATGGAGTTGCCCTCGTGGGTGGCGCCGGTGGCCGGGGTGCCCTCGGTGTCGAGGGCGAGGCGGCCGCTGATCCCGTAGAAGGCGACGGGGTTGCGCCACAGCACCAGGTCGACGTCGTCCTCGGTGAAGCCGTTCGCGAGCATGGCGTCGCCGACCCGGCGGGTCTTGAGCGGGTCGCTTCTCCCCCAGTCGGCGGCGGAGTTCACGAGCACCTTCTCGGAGCCGTACCGCTTGAGGATCGCGACCATCCGTTCCTCGTCCATCTTGGTGTCGGGATAGACGGAGAACCCGAGCCAGCCGCCGCTGTCCTTGGCCTCTTTGACGGTGGTCTCGTTGAGGTGGTCGAGCAGGACGTGCTCCGGGGGCAGCGCGGACTCCCGGACGACGTCGAGGGTGCGGCGCAGACCGACCAGCTTGTCGCGGTGCGGGGTGTGGACGAGGGCGGGCAGCGCGTGGTCGGCCGCGAGCTGGAGCTGGGCGGCGAGGGCGGTGTCCTCGGCGGGGGTCATGGAGTCGTAGCCGATCTCGCCGACGGCGACGACCTGGTCCTTGACGAGATACCGGGGCAGTTCGTCGAGGACGGGCACACAGCGCGGATCGTTGGCCTCCTTGGGGTTGAGGGCGAGCGTGCAGTGATGGGCGATGCCGTACTGGGCGGCGCGGAAGGGCTCCCAGCCGAGGAGGGCGTCGAAGTAGTCGAGGAAGGAGGCGGGCGAGGTGCGGGGCTGGCCGAGCCAGAAGGAGGGTTCGACGACGGCGCGGACGCCTGCGGCGTGCATGGCCTCGTAGTCGTCGGTGGTGCGGGAGGTCATGTGGATGTGGGGGTCGAAGATGCGCATCAGGACTCCTCGCCGTCGGTGCCGCGCGGGCCGGGGGCGGTGGCCGGTGCGGGTGGGGTGGCCGTGGGGTCGGTCAGGGTCAGGACCCGGTGCAGGTCCGCGGGGACGGGACGGCCCGCTGCGGTGCGTTCGGCGGCGTAGTCGCCGAGCATCCGGGCGAGTTCGGCGTCGGCGTGGGCGCGCCGGTCCAGGTCGGCCACCGCCGCGACGGGCACGCCGGTGAACAGGCACTTCAGGACGGCGTGCCGCCACTGGTGGGGGTCGAGGTGGCGGGCGGCGTAGGGGCCGACGGCGGCGGCGACGAGCCGGGTGTCGTTGGTGCGCAGGGCGTCCTCGACGAGCGGGAGCGCGTCCGGGCCCGGCACGAGGTGGGGCAGGGCGTGCAGGACGGCGCGGCGTTCGGCGGCGGTGCCCTGCTGGTAGACGCGGGTGAGGGCGGCGGCGTCGGCGCGGGCCGCGTGCAGGATCAGGACGCGGGCGGCGTCGGCGTGCTCGGCACCGCAGCGCCGCCCGGCCTCGGCGAGCCGCAGCTCCCACACGGAGATGGGGCCGTGCGTGCCGGGATGGGTGCCGGCCTCGTCGAGGGCCTGGTCGAGCCAGGCGCGGGCGGCGCCGGTGAGGTGGGAGTCGAGGCGGGTGTGGAGGTCTGCGGGGCGGGTGCGGGCGAGGTCGTCGCTGGTGACGGCGTCCACGGGGCTGTCGCTGTTGACGCGCTCCACAGGGGTCATGGGGCTGATGCGGCTCATGGGGTGGTGCTCCCTTCTGGGGTGGCGGAGGGATCGCCGGGAGGTGGTGCGGGATCGGAGGACGCGGTGGGGGCGGCTGCCGCGTGGAGGAACGGGAGGGACTGTTCGGCGTGGTGGGGGCCCGCGTGGGAGTGGCGGGGCAGTTCGACGACGGTCAGTCCCCGGTAGCCGGTGTCGGCCAGGGCGGCGAGGACGGGCGGGAAGTCGATCTCCCCGTCCCCGAAGGGGAGGTGTTCGTGAACGCCCCGGCGCATGTCCTCGATCTGGACGTGGCGCAGCCAGGGGGCGGCGGCGCGGACGCAGGCCTCGGGAGGGAGGGGTTCGAGGCACTGGCAGTGGCCGATGTCGAGGGTCAGGCCCAGCGGCTCCGGGTCGTCGAGCAGCCGGCGGAGCCGGTGGAAGTCGGCGAGGGTGGCGAGGAGATGGCCGGGTTCGGGTTCGACGGCGAGCGGCATGCCGGCGGCGGTCGCGGCGTCCAGGACCGGCTCCAGCGCCTCGGCGAGCCGCTTCCATGCCAGGTCGGTGTCAGTGCCGGCCGGGGTGATCCCGCTGAAGCAGTGCACGGCGTGGGCGCCCAGGTCGGCGGCGACCTGCACGGCGCGGACGAGGAGGTCGACGCGGCGGGCGCGGTCCTCGGGGTCCGGGTCGAGGAGGGACGGGCCGTGTTTGCGGCGCGGGTCGAGGACGTAGCGGGCCCCGGTCTCCACGGTGACGCCCAGGCCGAGTGCCCCCAGTCGCCGGGCGACGGTTCGGGTGCGGGCGGCCAGGTCGGGGGCGAGCGGGTCGAGGTGCATGTGGTCGAGGGTCAGGCCGACGCCGTCGTAGCCGAGGTCGGCGAGCAGGCCGAGGGCGTCGTCGAGCCGGAGGTCGGTGAGGCCGTTGGTGCCGTAGCCGAAGCGGAGGGGGGTGCGGGGCCGGTGGGCGCCGGGGGCGGGGCGGGTCATGTGACGCTCACCTTCCTTGCGAACTTCCTGCCGAGCGGGGCGAGTGCGGCGACGAGCAGGGCACCGGTCCGGGCTCCGGAGCGGGCGGCAAGAGCGGCCTGGAGGGGGATGGTGGCGCGGATGCCGCTGCCGACGGCGCGTTGGGTGAGTGGGGGTGAGGGGTTGAGGGCGGCGTGGAAGTAGGGGCGGACGACGGTCGCGGCGTAGGCGGCGGAGAGGGCGGTGCGCAGGGCGGTGGCGGTGGTGCCCGGGGTGGTGCCGATCGGGGCCGGTGTTGTGGACGGACTCAGGTCGGCTCGGGCGGTGTCCGTTGCCGTGGGGCCCGGCAGACCGGGAGCGGCTGCTGTCCCTCGGTCTGCCGGGGGTCGGGGGGTGATGAGCCGGGTCAGAACGGCCGTTGCGGCCAGGGCGGCCAGGGGCGGCAGTGGTGAGCCGTCCCGGGTCTCCTGGCGGGAGACGGTGGTCACCGCGAGGGTGTGGGTGCCGAGCAACGCGGCGGAGGGGACGGCCGCGCGGGTGTGGCCGGTCGTGGCCGCGGCGCCCAGGAGCAGGTCGAGGCCGCGGGCCGCGGCCATGGCGACGGGGCCCGCGGGGGTGTGCTTCAGGGCGAGGTCGTAGGCCCACACCGTGGCGGCCAGGGGGGCGGCCACCGTGAGGGCGGGGCGGCCGGCGCGGGCGGCGAGGGTCAGGCCGGCCGCCGTGAGCGCGCAGGCCGCTGTCAGGGCCTCGGCCGGTCGGATGCGGCCGGAGGGGATCGGACGGTGGGGGCGCTCGGCGGCGTCCTCCGTCCGGTCCGCCCAGTCGTTGAGGGCCATGCCGGCCTCGTACAGACAGAGGGAGGAGCCGATGGCCAGCAGGGTCCGGGAGTTGGCGCGGGCGGAGGCGGCTGCCGCCCCGGCGAGGACGTCGCCGGGGACGGTGAACAGGGCGGGCAGCCGCAGGAGTTCGGCCCAGGCACGGGCACGCCCCGGCTTCACCGCTCCTCCCCGTCGAGCCCGGCTCGGCCCGGATCGCCTTGCTCGCACGCATCACCGGACCCGCCGAGGCGGCCCGCACCGCCCGGCTCACCCTGACGGCGAGAACCGTCCAGCCCGCTCTGTGCGCCGGCGCCGTCGGCCCGCCCCAACCGCCCCGCGAACCCCACCAACGCCTCGTACTGCTCCCCCAGCGCCGCGGGCCCCTCCCCCACCGGGTCCTTGAAGTAGAAGCCGAGGTCGGTCAAGGGGCCCGACAGTCCCGCTTCGTGGGCGCGGGTCGTCAGGCGGGCCAGGTCCAGGACGAGGGGGGCCGCGAGGGCGGAGTCGCAGCCCTGCCAGATGGTCTGGAGGATCATGCGGGCGCCCAGGAAGCCGTCGAAGGCGATGTGGTCCCAGGCCGTCTTCCAGTCGCCGAGCGCCGGGACGTCGTCGATGTGGACCTCGCCCTCGGGGGTCGTGCCCAGGGTGTCGGCGAGGACGCGTTCCTTGCCGGCGTTCTTCGCCGCCGCGGCGGCCGGGTCGGCGAGGGCGGCGCCGTCCCCGCCGCCGAGCAGGTTCGTCCCGGACCAGGCCCGCACGTCCAGCGCCCGCTGGGTGAACATCGGCCCGAGGACGGCGCGCAGCAGCGTCTGCCCGGTCTTGCCGTCGCGGCCCGCGTACGGCAGTCCGCTCGCCGCCGCCAGGGGGGCAAGTTCTGGGTGGTGCAGGCCCGTTGAGGGGGTGAAGTTGACGTACGGGCAGCCCGCGCGGAGGGCGGCGGCCGCGTAGAGGGAGCTGGGCGGCAGTGCGCGGCCCGCCGGGGCCGGTTCCGTGGACGCCACGTTCACCACCACGGCGCGCGTCAGCCCACACCGTCGTACGAAGTCCTGGATGTCGGCGGCGAAGGCGGCGATCAGCTCGTCCTCGGTGCGATGGTCGCCCGGGGCCGGTCCGCCCGGCCTGATCTCCGCGTCGGCGGCGGCGAGTTCGGCGGCCACGGCGGCGGGGAGACCCGGCGGGAGGACCCCTCCGGCCGCCAATGCCTCGGCCCGCTTCGGGAGCGGGCAGTCCACCGTGTCGTGGCCGCCGAAGACGAGGGAGGTCAGCGGCGGCAGGCCGCTGTCGGCGAAGGGGGGTGTCTCGGTGACCAGCCCGGTCGGCGGGTGCAGGCCCGCGGTCACGGCGGCGGCCCCGGCGACGACGGTGGTGGCGACGGAGCCGCGCGCACCGATCAGCCAGACGCCGACACGGGATGAGGAAACGGGCGCGGACATGGGCAGCCTCCTTGTCGTACGCGTCACCGATGAACTCCCCGACAGGGAAACCCTGTTGGGGGATGGGAAGACGGCGGGCGGGGGTCCGGCGTCCCCCGCCCGCCGCCGCTCAGTCGCCCTGTGAGGTCTTCACGGGCAGCTCCTTGATCCGGACGTTCCGGAAGGACACCTGGTCGTCGGCTCCGTGGTTCTGGATGCCGATGTGTCCGTCACGCAGGCTCCGGGCCGGATCGGTGTTGGTGAAATCGTTGATCTTCACGCCGTTGAGCCAGACGCGGAGCCGTTCGCCCTCCACGCGGATCTCGTACGTGTTCCACTCCCCCGGCGGGTTCAGCGCGCGGTCGCGCTTCTTGAGGTCGGCGGACCGGAAGCCGTAGACGGAGCCCGTCGTCTTCTCGGGTACGTCGGTGGCGTCGATCTGGATCTCGTAGCCGTTGTTCACCGCGGACCACGGGTCGTCCGAGGGCGGGAAGCCCACGAACACACCGGAGTTGTCGTCGCCGGCCATCTTCCAGTCGAGCTTCAGGGAGTACGAGGTGAAGCCCGACGCGGCGTACCAGAGCATCCCCATCCCGCCCGACGACGTGAGCGTGCCGTCGTCGGAGAGGGTGAAGGAGCCGGGGCCCGCCTGCTGCCAGCCGTCCAGCGACGTGCCGTCGAAGAGCGGTCGGTAGCCGTTCTCCGGGCGGCAGTCGGCCTGGGCGTCGCCGATCGCGTACCGGATTCCGCCTGCCAGGTGCTGGCGGAACAGCGGGTCGGCGTACGACTCCTTGGTGTGCCCGCCGCCGGTGTAGAAGGCGCGGCCGCCCTGGTAGTTCTGGCACCAGGCGATCGGATGGTCGCCGTTCATGGTGCCGCCGGTGTACGAGGACTCGTCGAGGGAGGCGAGGACGTGGGCCTTCTCCCGGGGGTTGGAGCGGTAGTTGTACCACTCGTCGGTCCGGTTCCAGGTCCGTGCCAGGCCCGCGGTCGCCGGGTGGGCGCGGTCCTCGACGGTGACCGTCGCGGGCTGGATCGCCGGGTGCGACTGGAAGTAGGCGCCGGCGAGCCCGCCGTAGAACGCCCAGTCGTACTCGGTGTCGGCGGCGGCGTGGATGCCGACGTAGCCGCCGCCGTGCCGGATGTAGCCCTCGAAGGCGGTCTGCTGGGCGGCGTCGAGGACGTCGCCGGTGGTGGACAGGAAGACGACCGCGTCGTAGCGGCGCAGGTTGCCCGAGGTGAAGGCGCCGGCGTCCTCGGTGGCGTCGACGGTGAAGCCGTTGGTCTCGCCGAGCTGCCGTACCGCCGCTATGCCTTCGGGGATGGAGTCGTGGCGGAAGCCGGCCGTCTTGGAGAAGACCAGGACCCGCTTGCCGTCGTCGCCGCCCTGTGAGGCGGCCGGTCCCGAGACACAGCCCAGGAGGATTGCCGCTCCGGCAACCGCCGTTGCCGTACGGGTGGTTGGGCGCATCACACGTACCTCCTCTCAGCTGGTGGTGAAGGTGAAGTCGTCCACGTCGAACAGGGCGCCGTTGCCGGTGCCGCCCTTGAAGACGAGGTAGAGCGAGGTCGTTCCGCGGGGTGCGCGGGACAGGTCGGCGGTGACGTCCTGGAAGTTCTCCCAGCCGCCGGTCACGGGCACGGTCGCCGTGCCGAGCAGGGTGCCGGTCGAGGACCCCGCACGGACCTCGAGGGTGCCGCCGGCGCCGCCGGAAGAGATGCGGGCGCTGATGGACTTGGCGTTGCTCAGCACGTACGGCGTGAACGCGATCCAGTCGCCGTTGTCGATGTCGCCGACGGTGTTGCCGCCGTGGGCGGCGGACTTGGCGATGACCGAGATGCCGCTGCTGGTGCCGAAGTGCTCGGCCTGGCGGTGCCGGGGCTGGAGCACGCTCTGGTCGTGGGTGGTGAGGGCGGCCTGGCCGCCGCCTCCGCCGTCGGTGTACTCGGCGTCCATCACGCCGAAGATGTCGGCGTCCTCGTCATGGCCGCCGTCGGCGCTGGTCTGGATGGTGCCGGAGCAGCCGTTGGCGGAGGTGACGGGGTGACCGTGGCTGTCGTGGCCGAGGACGAAGGTGACCGTGACCTTGGAGCAGTCGATGGTCGTGTCCTCCGGGTCGGTGACCCTCACCTTGAACGGGATCGCGTCGCCGAAGCTGAACAGCTGCCCGTCACGCGGGAGTTCGAGGGTGACCTTGGGGGCGGTGTTGCCGACGACGATCTGCACGCTCGCGCTGCCGGTGCGCCCGGAGGCGTCCTTGGCGGTGAGGGTCGCGGTGTAGGTGCCGTTCTTCGTGTACTTGTGGGTCGGGTTCGCCGCCGTGGACGTGCCGCCGTCGCCGAAGTCCCAGCTGTACGTGAGGGCGTCGCCGTCCTGGTCGGAGGTGCCCTCGGAGGAGAACTGCACCTTCAGCGGCGCCTGCCCCGAGGTGCGGTTCGCGGCGGCCTGGGCGACGGGCGAGTGGCCGTCGGTGGCGTTCTCGATGCGGTACAGGGCGGAGTTCTCGTCGCCGCCGAACCAGGAGACGCCGTAGTCGAGGACGTACAGCGCGCCGTCCGGTCCGAAGGCCATGTCCATCACCTGGGTGCCGGTCCACGGCACGTCGTTGATCGACTGGACGGTGCCGGAGGCGTCGCTGGTGATGCGCTTGATCCAGCGGCGGCCGAACTCCCCGGCGAAGAAGTCGCCGTCGTAGGCCTCGGGGAACTTCACGGGCGAGTCGAGGGAGGCGTCGTAGTGGTAGACCGGGCCGCCCATCGGGGACTCGGAGCCGGTGCCGAACTCCGGTACGGAGCCGCCGTCGTAGGGGATCCAGGCGGCCTGCGCCGGGGGAAGGTCGGTGAGGCCGGTGTTGTGCGGGGAGGTGTTCTTCGGGGCGCCGCAGTCGAAGGACGCGCCGGAGGTGCCGGTGGCGAAGTCGTGGTCGACGTAGGCATCGTTGTCGCCGGTGCAGTACGGCCAGCCGAAGTTGCCCGGGCCGGTGACGCGCGCGAACTCGACCTGTCCCGCCGGTCCGCGGGCCGGGTCGGCGGCGCCCGCGTCGGGACCGTAGTCGCCGACGTAGAGGATGCCGGTCGCCTTGTCGACGCTGAAGCGGAAGGGGTTGCGGAAGCCCATGGCGTAGATCTCGGGCCGGGTCCTGTCCGTGCCGGGGGCGAAGAGGTTGCCCTCGGGGACGGTGTAGGAGCCGTCGGCGGCGACCTTGATGCGCAGGATCTTGCCGCGCAGGTCGTTGGTGTTGCCGGCCGAACGCTGGGCGTCGAAGCCGGGGTTGCGGTTCGCGCGCTCGTCGATCGGGGTGAAGCCGTCCGACTGGAACGGGTTGGTGTCGTCGCCCGTCGACAGATACAGGTTGCCGGCCGCGTCGAAGTCGATGTCGCCGCCGACGTGGCAGCACAGGCCGCGGGTGGCGGGGACGTCGAGGACCTTCTTCTCGCTGGCCTTGTCGAGGGTGCCGTCGGCGTTCAACGTGAACCGGGAGAGCCGGTTGACACCGTCGAAGGGTGCGAAGTCGGCGGCGGTACCGGTCTCGGGGGCGTCGCCCGCGGGGGTGGTCAACGGCGGTGCGTAGTACAGGTAGATGGCCCGGTTGGTGGCGAAGTCCGGGTCCACGCCCACGCCTTGGAGGCCCTCCTCGTCGTGGGAGTAGACGTCGAGCTTGCCGATCAGCCGCGTGGTGCCCGCGGCGTCCGTCATCCGCAGCTCACCGTCGCGCGAGGTGTGCAGGACCGAGCGGTCCGGGAGGACGGCGAGCGACATGGGCTCGCCGACCTCCGGTTCCCCCTTGGCGAGGGTGACCTGCTGGAAGTCCTCGGCGGCCGCCGAGGACCGCGCAGGCTCGGCGACGGCTGCGCCGGCCTGGGGAGCGGTGAGGGTGAGCGAGGCGCCCATCAGCAGCGCGCCGCTCAAGAACGCCATCGTCTTGCGGAACGTACGGGGTCCTCTGTGGCTCTCGGATCTGTCGGGGCTGGAGTTGCGGGATTTCCCGTGCACGAATGCCTCCGGAGTGGGGCCGGTTGTACGGGCGGGTGCGGTGCGGTACGCCGGGATGCGCCGTCATCCCGGAGGGCTCACGGAAGAGTCAGTTGCCGAACGCCGCGTCGAAGGAGGTGGTCGGGGGCTCGAAGTCGTACGCCTTGAGACTGCGCAGCGCCTCGGGGGCGCCCTGGAGGCGGTCCATGCCGGCGTCCTCCCACTCCACCGAGACCGGCCCGTCGTAGCCGATCGAGCGCAGCATGCGGAAGACGTCCTCCCAGGGGACGTCGCCGTGTCCGGCGGAGACGAAGTCCCAGCCGCGGCGCGGGTCGCCCCACGGCAGATGGGAGCCCAGGCGTCCGTTGCGGCCGTCCAGGCGCTTGCGGGCCTCCTTGCAGTCGACGTGGTAGATCCGGTCGCGGAAGTCGTACAGGAAGCCGACTGGGTCCAGGTCCTGCCACACGAAATGCGAGGGGTCGAAGTTCAGGCCGAACGCCGGCCGGTGATCGACGGCTTCCAGGGCGCGTTGGGTGGTCCAGTAGTCGTAGGCGATCTCGCTGGGATGCACCTCGTGCGCGAAGCGCACGCCCTCGGCGTCGAAGACGTCCAGGATCGGGTTCCAGCGGGCCGCGAAGTCCTCGTAGCCACGCTCGATCATCGCCTCCGGCGCGGGCGGGAACATCGCGACGAGATGCCAGATCGCCGAGCCGGTGAACCCGATCACCGTGTCGACGCCGAACGCGGCCGCAGCCCGCGCGGTGTCCGCGATACGGGCCGCCGCCCGCTGCCGCACCCCCTCCGCATCACCGTCACCCCAGATCTCCCCTGGCAGGATCGCCTGATGGCGTTCGTCGATGATCGCGTCGCAGACCGCCTGCCCGACGAGGTGGTTGGAGATCGCCCAGCACTTCAGGCCGTACTTGTCGAGGAGTTGGTGCCGGAACTTCACATAGCCGGGGTCGGCGAGGGCCTTGTCGACCTCGAAGTGGTCGCCCCAGCAGGCGAGTTCGAGGCCGTCGTAGCCGAAGTCCCGGGCCAGGCGGCACACCTCCTCCAGGGGGAGGTCCGCCCACTGACCGGTGAAGAGCGTGAACTGGCGCGGCATAGGGGAAAACCCTCCTCAGACAGCGACGGGCGTGTAGACGGAGTTCTTCTCGGCGCTCTCCTCCACCGCGGCGAGCACCCGCTGTACCTGGAGCCCGTCCGCGAAGGACGGGTCGGGGCGGCGGCCCTCGGCGACGGCGTGGACGAGGTCGCGGGCCTGGTGGACGAAGGAGTGCTCGTAGCCGAGGCCGTGGCCGGGCGGCCACCAGCCCTCCAGGTAGGGGTGGTCGGGCTCGGTGACGAGGATGCGGCGGAAGCCGGCGTGCGCGCCGGGCTCGGTGCCGTCGTGGTACGAGAGTTCGTTGAGGCGTTCCAGGTCGAACGCCAACGAGCCTTTGTCACCGTTGAGTTCGATGCGCAGGGCGTTCTTGCGGCCAGTGGCGTAGCGGGTGGCCTCGAAGGAGGCGAGGGCGCCGGAGGCGAAGCGGCCGGTGAAGAGTGCGGCGTCGTCGACGGTGACCGGGGCGGTGCCGCCGGCCGACACGGCAGACAGGCCCTTCACCCCGCCGGCCGGCAGGGGCCGTTCGTGGACGAAGGTCTCCGTCATCGCGGACACCCCGGCCAGCCGCTCCCCCGCCAGATGCTGGGCGAGGTCGATGATGTGGGCGCCGAGGTCGCCGAGCGCGCCCGAGCCGGCGTACTCCTTGCGCAGCCGCCAGGTGAGCGGGAACTCCGGGTCCACGAGCCAGTCCTGGAGGTACGCCACCCGCACGTGCCGCAGTTTTCCGATGCGGCCCTCGGCGATCATGTTCCGGGCGAGCGCGGTGGCGGGCACCCGGCGGTAGTTGAACCCGACCATCGCCAACTGGCCGCGCGCGTGGGCCTCTTCGGCCGCCCGCGTCATGTTCTCGGCCTCCTCGACGGAGTTCGCCAGGGGCTTCTCGCACAGCACGTGCTTGCCCGCCGCGAGGGCCGCGACGGCGATGTCGGCGTGGCTGTCGCCGGGGGTGCAGATGTCGACGAGGTCGACGTCGTCGCGGGCGATCAGCGCACGCCAGTCGGTCTCGGCCGCCGCCCAGCCGTGCTTGTCGGCCGCCGCCCGCACGGCGTCCGGGTCGCGCCCGCAGATCGCGGACAGGACCGGCTGCCGGGGCAGGTCGAAGACGCGTCCCACGGTGCGCCAGCCCTGGGAATGGGCGGCGCCCATGAAGGCGTAACCGACCATGCCGACCCGAAGCGGCGGCTTCTCGGGCCCTTCTGACTGCTGCGGCTGTGCCATGCGCAATGTCCTCCTCGTCGTCGTGGCGCGGTGGGGGGTGCGGTCCGCCCGGCGGAGTCGTCCGGTCCGCCGGGCGGAGCGGCTCACTTGAAGCCGGTGGACATGTACTGGTCGACGTTGGTCTTGTCGACGACGGCCGAGTAGAGCGTGATCGACGCCGGGATCTCGAACTCGGCGAGGCCGCCGACGCCCTTGCTCTGGCCGAGGGCGCGGGCAAGGTCGATCGCGGACGCGGCCATGGTCGGCGGGTACAGGACGGTCGCCTTGAGGACGCCGTCGTCCTTCTTGATGGCCTGGAAGGCGGACAGGGCGCCCGCGCCGCCGACCATCAGGAAGTCGTCGCGGCCGGCCTGCTCGATGGCCCTCAGCGCGCCCACGCCCTGGTCGTCGTCGTGGTTCCACAGCGCGTCGAACTTCGACTGGGCCTGGAGGAGTTGGGCCATCTTGGCCTGCCCGGACTCCACCGTGAACTCGGCGGCCTGCCGGGCCACCTTCTTGACGTTGGGATAGTTCTTCAGGGCGTCGTCGAAGCCCTTGGTGCGCTGCTGGGTGAGCTCCAGGTTGTCAAGGCCGGCCAGCTCGATCACCCGGGCGTCCGACTTCCCCTTGAGCTTCTCACCGATGTAGTGCCCGGCGTTGAGGCCCATGCCGTAGTTGTCGCCGCCGATCCAGCAGCGGTACGCCTGCGGGGAGTTGAAGATGCGGTCGAGGTTGATGACGGGTATCCCGGCGCGCATCGCCTTCAGACCGACCTGGGTGAGGGCCTTGCCGTCGGCGGGCAGGATCACCAGGACGTCGACCTTCTTGTTGATGAGGGTCTCGATCTGGCCGATCTGCTGGGCGGTGTCGTTGGAGCCCTCGGTGATCTCCAGGGTGACGTCGGAGTACTTCTTCGCCCGCGACTTGGCGTTGTCGTTGATGGCGTTGAGCCAGCCGTGGTCGGCCTGCGGGCCGGCGAAGCCGATGGTGACGGCCTTGCCGGGCTTGTCGTCGGCGGCCGGCTGGTCGTTGGCGGCCGGTTCGTCGTCGGAGTCGTTACTCGTGCAACCTGCGAGGACGGCACCCGCGGAAACGGCGGCGGCCCCGAAGAGCAGTCCTCTGCGTGTGGGGAGCTGTGTCATGGCGGTGAACCCTTTCCTCAGGTCGTGCTTGCGGTACGGCGCTGGACCAGCACGGCGGCGACGATGATCGCGCCCTTGGCGATCTGCTGGACGTCGCTCTGCAGGTTGTTCAGGGCGAAGATGTTGGTGATCGTGGTGAAGATCAGGACCCCGAGCACGGAGCCGGTGATGGTGCCGCGGCCGCCGCTGAGCAGCGTGCCGCCGATGATCGCGGCGGCGATCGCGTCGAGCTCGTAGAGGTTGCCGTTGGTGTTCTGGCCGGAGCCGGACAGGATGATCAGCAGGAAGGCGGCGATGCCGCAGCACAGCCCGGACAGCAGGTAGAGGTAGAGGCGCTGGCGGCGGACGTCGATGCCGGCGAGGCGGGCGGCCTCCGCGTTGCCGCCGACGGCGACCGTGCGGCGGCCGAAGGTGGTGCGGTTGAGGACCAGCCAGCCGATGACGGTGACGACGGCGAAGACCATGACGAGCGGCGGGATGCCGAGCACGTACGCGTCGCGCAGACCGAGGTCGAGGACGGAGTCGACGGTGACGATCTGCGTCTTGCCGTCGGTGATCTGGAGGGCGAGGCCGCGCGCCGAGGCGAGCATGGCGAGGGTGGCGATGAACGGGACCATCCCGCCGTACGCGATGAGCAGTCCGTTGACCAGGCCGCAGCCGAGGCCGACGAGCACCGCGGTGAGGAGGATGCCGCCGAAGCCGTACTCCTGGGTGGCGACCGTGGTGGCCCACACGGAGGCGAGGGCGACGATCGCGCCGACGGACAGGTCGATGCCGCCCGACATGATCACGAAGGTCATGCCGACGGTGACGACACCGATCACGGAGGCCTGGGTGAGGACGAGTTGGAGGTTGCGGGTGTCGAGGAACTCGTCCGGCTTGGTGATGCCGCCGACCAGGATCAGCGCGGCGAGCACCCCGAGGAGGGACAGGGTACGGACGTCGGCGTGGGCGAACAGACCGCGCCAGACGGGGGGTTGACCGGCCGACGGCACCTTGCCGGTGTCGTCCCGGGGCGGGGAGGCATGCTGCGTCATGACGCCGGACTTCCTTCCATGACGAGGTCGAGTACGCGGTGTTCGTCGAGCTCGCGGGCGGGGGCGGTGTGGACGACGCGCCCCTCGCGCAGCACCAGGACGCGGTCGGCGAGGCCGAGCACCTCGGGGACCTCGCTGGAGACCAGCAGCACGGCCAGACCCTCGTCGGCGAGGCGGCGGATCACCGCGTACAGCTCGGCGCGGGCGCCGACGTCGACGCCTCGGGTCGGCTCGTCGAGCAGCAGGACCCGGCAGCCGCGCAGCAGCCAGCGGGCCAGGACGGCCTTCTGCTGGTTGCCGCCGGACAGGGTACGGACCGGCACGGAGGGATTGTCGGGCCGCAGCGACAGTTCCCGGGTGGCGGCCCGGGCCGCGCCCCGCTCGGCGCCCCGGTCGAGCCAACCGCCGCGCGAGAAGCGGGACATGGAGGAGACCGAGACGTTGCGGGTGACGGACTCCAGCATCAGCAGCGCCTGCGCCTTGCGTTCCTCGGGGGCGAGCCCGAGTCCGGCGCGGACGGCGGCACGCACGCTGCCCGTCTTCAACGGCCGTCCGTCGACGCTCACTTGACCGGCCGAGGGCTTCCGCGCCCCGTAGATCGTCTCCAGGATCTCGGACCGCCCCGAGCCGACCAGTCCGGCGAGGCCGACGATCTCCCCGGGGTGCACGGTGAGGTCGAGCGGCTCGAACTCGCCCTCCCGGGCGAGCCCGCGCACCTCCAGGACCGGGGTGCCCTCGGGGGCGGCGGTGGGCCGGTCGGGGAAGACGTACTCGACGTTGCGGCCCGTCATCAGTGCCACGACCTCGCTGGTCGGCGTCGTCTTCGCGGGCAGTCCGCCCGCGACGGCCCGGCCGTCCTTCAGCACGGTCACCCGGTCGCCGATGCGCCGGATCTCCTCCAGCCGGTGGGAGATGTAGACGACGGCGACACCGTCGGCGGTGAGGTCGCCGACGATGCGGAAGAGGTTGTCCACCTCGTCCGGGTCGAGGGCGGCGGACGGCTCGTCCATGACGATGAGCCGTACGTCGTGGGAGAGGGCCCGCGCCATGGAGACGATCTGCTGCTGGGCCGCCGACAACTCGCCGACCAGGCGCCCCGGTTCGATCTCCGCGTGCCCGAGCCGCTTCAGGAGCTGGGCCGTCGAGGCCCGCGCGCTCCGCCTTCGTACGACGAAACCGGCGGTCGTCGGTTCATGGCCGAGGTGGACGTTCTCGGCCACCGACAGATGCTCCACCAGGTCGAGTTCCTGGTAGATGGTGGCGATGCCGAGGCGCATGGCGGCGATGGGCGAGCGCAGGGTGACCGGTTCGCCGCGCCAGCTGATCACGCCGTCGTCGGGCTGGTGGGCACCGGCCAGCACCTTGATGAGGGTGGACTTCCCGGCCCCGTTCTGACCGAGGAGGCAGTGCACTTCACCCGCCTGGACGTCGAGGTCGACGCCGTCGAGGGCCCGGACTCCGGGGAAGGACTTGGTGATGCCGGACATGGTGAGCAGCGGAGGTTCTGGTGCCATGCGGATTCCCCTTGGCGGGCGTGCGGGCCGGTTTCAGGGCAGGGCGAAGCAGGGGTGCGGTACCGAAGCTGTACGGAGGTCGGGCCTACGCGGGTGAGAACAGGTGGTCGCTGATCAGTCGGGCCGCGCCGATGACTCCGGCGGTGGGGCCCAACTCCCCCAGAACGATGGGCAGGTTGCCGGTCGCGAGCGGCAGGGACTGGCGGTAGACCTGGGTGCGGATCGCGGCCAGCAGGGTGTGGCCGAGGCCGGTCACGCCACCGCCGATCACCACCAGGCCGGGGTTGAAGAAGCTGACCAGGCCGGCGATGACCTGGCCGGTGTGGTTGCCGCCCTCGCGGATCAGGTCGAGGGCGGTGGCGTCGCCGGCGGCGGCCGCGGCGGCCACGTCGACGGCGGTCAGGGTGCCGTTGGTCTCCAGCCGGCCGGCGAGTTCCGCCGACAGTCCCTGCTGGGCCGCCTCCACGGCGTCCCGGGCGAGGGCCGCCCCGCTGAAGTGGGCTTCCAGGCAGCCCCGGTTGCCGCAGGCGCAGGGCCGTCCGTCGGGCACCGCCTGGATGTGTCCGATGTCGCCCGCGCTGCCGGTGACACCCCGGTGGACGTCCCCGCCGACGACGATCCCGCAGCCGATACCGGTACCGATCTTGACGCAGAGGAAGTCGCCCACGGAACGGGCAACGCCCGCGTGCTGCTCCCCCATCGCCATCAGGTTCACGTCGTTGTCGACCATCACCGGGCAGCCGAGCTCCTGGCTGAGCGCCTCCCGCACCGGGAAGCCGTCCCAGCCCGGCATGATCGGCGGCGCCACCGGCACACCCTCGGGAAACCGGACCGGCCCCGGGACACCGATACCGGCGCCGTCGAAGCCCTCCGCGAGCCCGGTGGCCTTCAACTTGGCGGCCATGGACAGGACTTGCTCGAAGACCGCGACCGGCCCTTCGCGGACGTCCATGGGCTGGTTGAGATGGCCGAGGATCTCCAGTTCGGCGTTGGTGACGGCGACGTCGACCGAGGTCGCGCCGATGTCGACGCCGAGGAAGCGCAGTCCCGGGTTGAGCCGGATGTTGTGGGAGCGGCGGCCACCGCGCGAGGCGGCGAGTCCGTCGGCCACGACCAGGCCCGTCTCCAGCAGCCGGTCCACCTCCACGGCCAGCTTGGACCGCGACAGGTCGACCTGATCGCCCAGCTGCGCCCGGGAGTTGGGACCCCCGTCGCGCAGCAGCTTGAGCAGCCGGGCCTGATGCGTGTTGGCGGGACGTGCCGTCATACGTCTCACATGCCCCTCCCCGCCTCGACCGGCCGACTGCCGTCGTGCTTTCGAGGGGAACGTAGCAGCGGCTGCCGTACCTGGGAAGAAGCTGTGCACGAATTGGTGTCGACTTCTTCCACTCACAGGACAAAGGCGGGTGCGCCGCCCCACCCACGCGGCCCGGCGCGGTGCCCCCCCATACGATCTGATCAACGTCGACACAGGGGGACCACATGAACTCCGCAGCGGAGGAACCGAACCGGGAACCGGACCGCAGGGTCACGACGCTCGAGCTCTTCTTCGACCTCGTCTTCGTCTTCACCCTCACCCAGCTCACCGTGCTGCTCGCCGGTGACCTGTCCTTCGCCACGGCCGCACGCGTCGCGCTCATCTTCCTCGTGCTGTTCTGGATGTACGGCGCCTACGCGTACCTCACCAACCAGGTCCCGCCGGACCGCCCGTCACGGCGGCTGGGGCTCATACTCGGCATGGGCGGATTCATGGTCTGCGCGCTGGCGGTCCCGCGCGTCTTCGACGACACCGGCGTGGTCTTCGGACTCGGTTTCCTGCTGGTCGTCGTCGTGCACACCGCGCTCTACACCCGCAGCCACGGCCGGGACTCGATCTGGTACGGCGTCCCGAACGCGCTGGCCGCCGTCTCGGTGACGGTGGCGGGCCTCTTCGACGGCCTCGCCGCGGACGGGCTGTGGCTGCTGGCGCTGGCCCTGCAGTTCGTGACGCCGTACATCGCCGAGCGCGGCCCGGGCCGGTCGGACGGCCGCACACCGGAGGCGCTGCGCGCCCAGCTCGGCAGCCTCAACCCCGCGCACTTCGTGGAGCGGCACGGACTGCTGCTCATCGTCGCGTTCGGCGAGTCCGTCATCGCGATCGGCATCGGCATCGGCGATCTGCCGCTCACGGCGGGCCTGTTCGGCGGCGCGTTCCTGGCGCTCGCGCTGGCGACGGCCCTGTGGTGGACGTACTTCGTCCGGGACGAGGAACTGGCCGAGGAGGTCTTCCGTGCCACGCCCGCGCCGGCCCGGTTCCGGCTGGCGATGAACGCCTACTACTACGCCTTCCTGCCGATGCTGCTCGGCATCGCCTTCCTCGCCGCGGGCGTGAAGAAGACCCTCGGCCACCTCACCGAACACCTCCACACCGGCCCGGCGTTGGCCCTCGCGGGCGGCGTCGCCCTCTTCCTCGCCGGCGACGTGGCCTTCCGCGCGGCCCTGCGCCTGCACCCCGTCCGCTTCCGCGCGACGGCCGCGCCGGTGGCTCTGGCGACGGCGCTGCTGGGCGCGCACAGCTCGGCGGTGGTCGAACTGCTCGCCCTGGTGGCGGTGTTGGTGACGATGCTGGCGGTGGAGGCGCGGTGGTGCGAGAAGGGTGCCGAGAACGGCGAGGCTCAGGACTTGGCGCGGGCGTGATACGAGCGGCGCGTGTGCTCCGTGTGCTCGCGCATGAGGCGGGTCGCCAGTGCCTCGTCCCGTGCCTCGATCGCGGCGATCAGGTCGCGGTGCTCGATCCAGGACTGCCGGCCGCGCTGCCGGGCGACCGGCGTGTAGTACCAGCGGACCCGCCGGTCGACCTGGGCGGCCAGCTCCGCGAGGACCGCGTTGCCCGCCAGCCGCATGACCGTGGCGTGGAAACGGGCGTTGAGGACGACGGCCGCGTCCACGTCGTCCGCGGCGACGGCCGCCAGGCCCTCCGCCAGGATGTCCCGCAGGGCCGCGATACCGGCACTGTCCGCGTTGACCGCGGCGAGCCGGGCCGCCTCGGCCTCCAACAGCGTGCGTACGGTGAGGAGTTGGTCGGCTTCCTCCTCGGTGGGCTCGTGCACGAACGCGCCCTGAGCGGGCCGCAGGTCTACCCACCCCTCGGTGTTCAGCCGCTGCAACGCCTCGCGCACCGGCTGCCGTGAGACCCCGAGATGCCCGGCGAGCTCGCTCTCGACCAGATGCTGGCCGGGTTGCAGGGCACGGGTGGTGATGAGTTCGAGGAGCGCCTCGTAGACACGGTCCCGCAGCGGGCCGGGACGTTCGAGCTTGGGCACCGCACCCTGCGGCAGGCCAGTCGTCGACAACATCGGTCGTCCCCCTCCGGGCAGCGCGGGCAGTTGCAGCCGAAAGCCAGTATGAATTGGCTTTCGTCTACAGTCTACGGCGCCTCCCTGTCATGGGCGCCTCACGGGCACCGCACGACCTGCCCCGCGTACGACAGGTTCCCCCCGAACCCGAACAGCAGCACCGGGTCCCCGGAGGACAGCGCCCCCTGCTCGACCAGCTTGGAGAAGGCGAGCGGAATGCTGGCCGCCGACGTGTTGCCCGACTCGGCGACATCGCGGGCCACGACCGCATTGACGGCGCCGATCTTCTGGGCGAGGGGCTCGATGATCCGCAGATTGGCCTGGTGCAGCACGACCCCGGCGAGGTCCTCGGGCGCGAGCCCCGCCTTCTCGCAGGCGTTGCGGGCGATCGGCGGCAGCTGGGTGGTCGCCCACCGGTACACGCTCTGCCCCTCCTGGGCGAACCGCGCGGGCTGGCCCTCGATGCGCACCGCGTGCCCCATCTCGGGCACCGACCCCCACAGCACCGGCCCGATGCCGGCCTCCTCGCCCGGCGCGCACGCCTCGACGACCGCGGCCCCCGCGCCGTCCCCGACGAGCACACAGGTGGTGCGGTCGGTCCAGTCGGTGACCTCGGACATCTTGTCGGCGCCGATGACGAGCGCCCGCGCCGCCGCCCCGGCCCGCACGGCGTGGTCGGCGGTGGCCAGCGCATGCGTGAAGCCCGCGCACACCACGTTGACATCCATCGCGGCCGGCGAGGGGATGCCGAGCCGGGCGGCGACCCGGGCGGCCATGTTCGGGGACCGGTCGACGGCGGTCGACGTGGCCACCAGGACCAGGTCGATGTCACCGGGGGCGAGCCCGGCCGCGGCGAGCGCCTTGGCGGCGGCGTGCGCGGCCAGCTCGTCGACGGGCTCGTCGGGCCCGGCGATGTGCCGCGTACGGATGCCCACCCGGCTCCTGATCCACTCGTCACTGGTGTCCACCATGCCCGCCAGGTCCTCGTTGGTGAGTACCTTGGCGGGCTGGTAGTGGCCGACGGCGGCGATACGCGAGCCGTTCATTGGGTGGTCCCCCTCAGTGCCTTGGGTGCCGGGATCCACCAGTCTGATCAGTGACTCACGGGTACGACGTCAGGTAAGGCGACAGGAATCGGGCGCCGGGGTTGTCGGCTTCTGTCAGGCCCTCGGACGCCCGACCACCTGACGGTCGGACGCCCGAACACCTACCGAACAGTCACCCGGTGAACAGCTGCGTCGCCTTCTGTACGAGCTCGTACACCCCGTAGGCGAGCGGCACCCCCACCCACACCCAGGCGAAGGCGATCAGCGGCCGCCGGTCAGGCGGACTCTGCGGACTGCTGTCGTTCTGCGACATCGGCGGCCTCCCTCGGTGCGGGGATGTGGTGGCGGGAGTGGACGGGCCGGACGAACTCGTTCGCGACGAACCCGATCGCCAGCAGCCCGATCATGATGAACAGGGACAGGGTGTAGAGGGAGGAACCGCTCTTGCCGGCCTCCTCCTGCCGGTCGGCGATCCAGTTCACGATCAGCGGCCCGAGCACACCGGCCGTGGACCAGGCGGTGAGCAGCCGCCCGTGGATGGCACCGACCTGGTACGTCCCGAAGAGGTCCTTCAGATAGGCGGGGATCGTCGCGAAACCACCGCCGTAGAAGGACAGGATCACCAGCGCGCAGAGCACGAACAGCGGCTTGGACGAGTCGCCGACCAGCGCGATGAGCAGGTACATCAGCGCGCCCGCGCCCAGATAGAGGCGGTAGATGTTCTTCCGGCCGATCAGGTCCGAGGTGGACGACCAGCCGATCCGGCCCGCCATGTTGGCCGCGGACAGCAGCGCGACGAAACCGGCCGCGGCGGACGCTGACACCGTTGTCGAACTGTCCTTGAAGAAGTCCGTGATCATCGGAGCGGCCTTCTCCAGGATGCCAATGCCCGCGGTCACGTTCATGCAGAGCACGACCCACAGACACCAGAACTGCGGGGTGCGCACGGCACTGCGCGCCGAGACCTGCGGCCCGGAGGTGATGCTCGGCGCCCCCTCCACCGGCTTCTCGGTGCGCGGCACCCGTACGAGCAGCACGCCGAGCGTCATGAAGACGGCGTACGACAGCCCGTGCACGAGGAACGCCAGCGCGATCCCGGAGCTGTCGGAGCCGAACGACTCCAGCATCTGCGCCGACCACGGCGAGGCGATCAGCGCGCCGCCGCCGAAGCCCATGATGGCGATGCCGGTGGCCATGCCGGGCCGGTCCGGGAACCACTTGATCAGGGTGGAGACGGGCGAGATGTAGCCGATGCCGAGGCCGATGCCGCCGACGAAGCCGTAGCCGAGGACGATCAGCCAGTACTGCTCGGTGACCGCGCCCAGCGCGGAGAGCAGGAACCCGGACGAGAAGCAGATCAACGCGACGGTCATCGCCCAGCGCGGCCCGTTGCGCTCCACGAGCGTGCCGCCGAAGGCGGCGGACAGGCCGAGCATGACGATGCCGAGCTGGAAGGGCAGCGCGCTCTGGGTGCCGCTCAGACCGAGCGCGGACTCCAGAGGCGGCTTGAACACGGACCAGGCGTAGGCCTGACCGATAGAGAGGTGGACCGAGAGGGCGGCGGGGGGAACGAGCCAGCGGCTCCAGCCGGCCGGTGCGACAGGGGGACTCATGATCCCGGACAGTAGGGAGATACACGGGAGTTGAGAAGGCGGCACGTCGACCGTATGCGATGAGCGGTATGCGGGGCGCGCCGAACGGTCGGACCACCCGGTTTCCGGACGCGGTCGGCCGCGGTCAACTGCCGCGCGAACCCTTGCCGCCCCGAGTTACATACTGTAGACAATATGGCGTCGACTCAGTTCGACGGTTCCGCGGTACACCCTCGACCGAACGGAGCTCCCCCAGCATGAAAGTCGCAGTCCTCGGCGCCGGAGCCATCGGCGCCTACGTCGGCGCCGCCCTGCACCGCGCAGGCGCCGACGTCCACCTCATCGCCCGTGGACCGCACCTCGCGGCCATGAGGCAACACGGCGTCCAAATCCACTCCCCCCGCGGCGACTTCACCGCGAAGGCGCACGCCACCGACGACCCGACGGAGATCGGCCCGGTCGATTATGTGTTCCTGGGGCTGAAGGCCACCTCGTACGCGGCGTGCGGGCCGCTCATCGAACCCCTCCTCCACTCCGATACGGCCGTCATCGCCGCCCAGAACGGCATCCCCTGGTGGTACTTCCACGCCCACGGCGGACCCCACGACGGGCGCCGGCTCGAAAGTGTCGATCCGGGCGGGGCGGTCAGTAAGGTCCTCGCCCCCGAACGGGCCATCGGCTGCGTCGTCTACGCGGCCACCGAACTCGAAGCCCCGGGTGTGGTGCGGCACCTGGAAGGCACCCGCTTCTCCATCGGCGAACCCGACCGCAGCCTCTCCCCCCGCTGCCTCGACTTCAGCCAGGCCATGCAGGCCGGCGGACTCAAATGCCCCGTCGAAACCGACCTCCGCAACGACATCTGGCTCAAACTGCTGGGCAACATCTCCTTCAACCCCATCAGCGCCCTCGCCCGCGCCACCATGCGACAAATGTGCCACCACCACGGCACCCGCCACGTCATCCACACCATGATGGAAGAAACCCTCGCCGTCGCAGCCGCCCTCGACTGCCACCCCGACATCACCATCGAACGCCGCCTCGCCGGCGCCGAAAAAGTCGGCGACCACCGCACCAGCACCCTCCAAGACCTCGAAGCGGGCAAACCCCTCGAACTCGACGTCCTCCTCACCGCCGTCCTCGAACTCGCCACCCTCACCCACACCCCCACCCCCACCCTCACCACCATCCACGCCCTCAGCGACCTCCTCGCCCACCAGGCCGCCGCATGAACGAACGCCGGCAGAAGGCGTATCCGCGGCTCACGCATCCGCTCGTGCGGGACACGCGTGACGAGGAGTTCCGGCGGGCGAGTTGGGACGAGGCGCTGGACCGGGTGGCGCGAGGGCTGCGGCGGCATCGCGGGGCGTTCGGGATGCTGTCGTGTGCCCGGGCGACCAACGAGGCGAACTATCTGGCGCAGAAGTTCGCCCGGGTCGTGATGGGCACCAACAACGTCGACTCCAGCGACCGCAGATGTCACGCCCCGAGCGTCGAGGGGCTGGCGGCCGCGTTCGGCGCGGGGGGCGGGACGTCGTCGTACGAGGAGATCGAGCGGACCGATGTCGTGGTGCTGTGGGGCTCCAACGCCCGGGTGGCGCACCCGGTCTTCTTCCAGCATGTGCTGAAGGGCGTACAGGCCGGTGCCCGCCTGTACGTGGTCGACCCGCGGCGGACGTCGACCGCGGAGTGGGCGGAGGGCTGGCTCGGGCTCAACGTCGGTACGGACATCGCGCTGGCGCAGGCCGTCGGGCGGGAGATCATCCAGGCGGGCCTGGTCGACGAGACGTTCGTCGGGCGGGCCACGAGCGGCTTCGAGGAGTACCGGGCGCTCGTGGAGCCGTGGACGCTGTCGCTCGCGCAGAAGGTGACCGGCGTACCGGCCCCGGCCATCAGGGAGTTGGCGCACGCGTACGGCCGGGCCGAGCGCGCCCAGCTCTGCTGGACCCTCGGGGTCACCGAGCACCGCAACGGCACGGACAACGTGCGGGCCCTGATCGACCTCGCGCTGCTGACCGGTCAAGTGGGCCGTGCCGGCGCGGGACTTCAGCCGTTGTGCGGCCGGAACAACGTCCAGGGTGCCATCGACATGGGAGCCGTGCCGCACCGGCTGCCCGGCTTCCAGGACGTCCTCGACCTCGACGCGCGGCTGCGGTGCGAGTCGGCGTGGGGCACCGCCTTGCCGCCGCACCACGGGCTGGACCTGGCGGAGATGTTCGAGGAGATGGAGACGGGCGGTGTGCGCGCGGTGTACTGCGTCGGCGAGGACCCGGCGCGGTCGTCCGAGGGCGACGGCGGTCAGGCGGTGCGGCGTCTGAAGGCGCTGGACTTCCTGGTGGTGCAGGACGTGTTCCGCACGAGCACCGCGGAGTTGGCGGACGTCGTGCTGCCCGCGGCCTCGGGCTGGGCGGAGTCCGAGGGCACGACCACCAACAGTGAGCGGCGAGTTCAGCGCGTGCGCAAGGCCGTCGATCCGCCCGGGGAGGCCCGCGGGGACGTCGACATCATCCGCGATCTGGCCGGGCGTCTCGGGCATGTGTGGGCGTACGCCGACGCCGAGGCCGTCTGGAACGAGCTGCGGTCGGTGTCGCCGGACCACTACGGGATGACGTACCGGCGCCTGGAGGAGCACGACGGCCTCCAGTGGCCCTGCCCGAGCACCCGCGATCTCGAACCGCCGTACCTGCACGGCAGGTTGTGGGAGGCCGACCCGGCGCGGCGCGGCAGGCGCGCGCCCTTCGGGCTGGTGCCGCATGTCCCGCCGACCGACCTCACCGACGAGCGGTTCCCGATCCGCCTCACCACGGGCCGCCGCCTCGACTCCGACAACCTCCTTGTCCCGGGAGGGAGTTCACCGTCCCCGTCGCGCCGCGGGGAGTGCGTCGAGCTGTGTCCGGAGGACGCCGAGCGGTACGGAGTCGTGGTCGGGGAGAAGGTGCAGATCACCTCGCGGCGTGGCTCGGTCGTCGCCTCCGTGTGGATCGACACCGCGCTGCGCCCGGGGCTCGCCTTCACGACCCTGCGCGTCCCCGACGACGAGGCGGACGCCGATCAGCAGGCACCGGCGGCCCGTTGCCCGATCGCGGGGACCGCCGAGTACAAGGCGACGGCGATCCGCGTCGACAAGCTCCCGCTCGTCACCTACGTGGGGTGACGGACCATGGACCTGCACTTCAGGGACGTCGAGCCGACGGACGACGAACGCGCCACCGTCGACGCGCTGTTGGGCCCGCCGGAGTCCTCGTGGGAGGGCGCGGAGCGGACCGAGGCGGACCTGAGGTGGTCCAGCGGCGGGCACGCTGCCCGCAGCCGCCGTGACCTGCTGCTGCCGGGGCTGCACGCGCTCGCCGACCGGGTCGGCTGGATCAGCGAGGGCGCCCTCGCCTATCTGTGCCGACGACTCACCGTGGCACCGGCCGAGGCGTACGGGGTCGCCACCAGCTACCCCCTGTTCTCGGTCACCCCACGCCCCGCGACCGTCCTCCACGTGTGCACGGACCTGGTCTGCACGGCCGCCGGAGCATCCGCGCTGTGCGCCGGGATCGAGTCGCGCCTGGGGGGTCTGAAAGCTCTGGAGGGTCTAGAGGGCGGCGACCGTGTCGCGGTCCGCCGCGCCTCGTGCCTTGGCCTGTGCGAGCGCGCCCCGGCGGCACTGGCGGTGAAGGCCGGCGATCCGGTGCGTACGGCGGTGGCGGCGCCGGCGACGGTCGAGACCGCCGTCCTCGCGGCGACCGCCCCCGACTCGGCCCCGCAGGAGCCACCGGCCGAGGCGGCGGTTCCCCGGACGGGGCAGCCGGCACCCGTGCTGCTGGGGCGAGTCGGCGTGGTCGACCCGTCGTCCGTCGACGACTACCGCGCCCACGGCGGCTGCACCGCACTGCGCCGGGCCTTCGCGCTCGGCCCCGCCGGAGTCCTCCGCGAGATCGTCGACTCCGGCCTGGTCGGTCGCGGCGACGCCGCCTTCCCCACCGGCCATGACGGGCGGGCCGTCCCGGTCGGCCGCGTATGGCAGGCCGCGGCGTCCCGGCCCGACCAGCCGCGCCACCTGGTGTGCAACGCCCACGAATCCGGACCCGGCGCCTTCAAGGACCGCGTCCTCATGGAGGGCGACCCGTACGCGCTGGTGGAGGCGATGACGATCGCGGCGTATGCGATCGGCGCACGCCGCGGGTATCTCTACCTCCGCGGCGAGCATCCGCGGGCGGCACGGCGGATGCGCCGGGCCGTCGACCGGGCGCGCGCCCGCGGGCTGCTCGGCGACGACGTCCTCGGCCGGGGGCACGCCTTCGACATCGAGATCCGGCGCGGGGCGGGCGCGTACGTCTGCGGTGAGGAGACCGCGGTGCTCCGCTCCATCGAGGGGTACCGCGCGGAGCCGTGCCCGACGCCTCCGTCGCCGCCGTCGCCGCCGTCGCCGTCGGAGAAGGGCCTGTTCGGCGGGCCGACGGTCGTGGTGGACGTCGAGACGCTGGTCAGCGTCCTGCCGATCCTGACCGAAGGGCCGGCGGCGAGCGCGTCGAGGCTCGTCTGTGTGTCCGGGAGCGTGGACCGGCCCGGTGTCCACGAGCTGCCGTACGGGGCGGCGCTCGGCGAGCTCCTCGCCCGGGCCGGTGTACGGCCGGATCTGCGCGCGGTCCTGGTCGGCGGGGCGGCCGGCGGCTTCGTACGCCCGGACCAGCTGGACGTCCCGGTGGGCTCCGGTGTCGTCATCGCCTTCGACGGCACCGTGCCGCTGCCCCGGCTGCTGTCGCGGGTCGCGGAGTTCTTCCGGGCCGAGTCGTGCGGACTGTGCGTGCCGTGCCGGATCGGGACCGTACGGCAGGAGGAGGCGCTGCACCGGCTCGTGGACCCGGCCGGACCGGCCGCGGCCGACGATCTCGCGCTGCTCAGGGAGGTCGGCCGCGCGATGCGGGACGCGTCGCTGTGCGGGCTCGGGCGGAGCGCCTGGAACGCCGTGGAGTCGGGTGTGGACCGGCTGGGGGTGTACGGGTGACCGTGACGTCCCTGGGGGTGCCGCGTCGGCTGCTGGAGTTCGCGCTCGACGGGGAGCCGGTGTGCGTCCCCGAGGGGACGACCCTTCTGGACGCCTGCCGGGCGTTCGGCAAGGAGATCCCGGCCCTCTGCCAGGTCGGGACGCTCGCTCCGGGCGGCGCCTGCCGGCTCTGTGTCGTCGAGGTCGAGGGCGCCGACGCCCTCGTGGCGTCCTGCTGTCGCGAGGCCGAGCCCGGCATGCGGGTGCGGTCCGGCAGCGAGCGCGTCCGGCACAGCCGCAGGACCGTCCTCGAACTGCTCGCCTCGTCGGTCGACTTGTCGACCACACCGCAGGCCATGGGTTGGATCGAGGAGTACGGCGCGCGGCCGGACCGGTTCGGCCCGGGCGCGGCCCGCTCCGAGGAGGCGCCGATCCTCGACAACGGCCTGGTCGTGCGCGACCCCGGCAAGTGCCTGCGCTGCGGCAACTGCGTGGCGGCCTGCGGCGGCCAGGGGCGGCACACGTTCGCCCTCGCGGTCTCCGGCCGCGGCGCCGAGACCCGCGTCGGCGTCGAGTACGACGCGCCGCTGACCGACTCCGCCTGCGTGTACTGCGGCGACTGCCTCGACGTGTGCCCGACGGGGGCGCTGTCGTCCAGGACGGAGTTCGACCTGCGCGTGGCGGGCACCTGGGACGAACCGGCACAGACCGCCACGACCACGGTGTGCGGCCACTGCGGAGTGGGCTGCCGGCTGACCCTGCACGTGCAGGACAATGAGATCGTGAAGGTCACTTCCCCGCACGACGGCCCGGTGACCCGCGGCCATCTCTGCATCAAGGGCCGCTTCGGCCACCAGTACATACAGAACCGGGACTGATCAGCCATGGGACGAGTCACGGAACGACGCAAGGTGATCCGCATCCGCGACGGGGCGGTCTCCACCCGGCCCGACACGCTCGTCGCCGAGGAGCCACTGGAGATCCGGCTCAACGGCAAGCCGCTCGCGATCACCATGCGCACCCCCGGCGACGACTTCGCGCTGGCCGCGGGGTTCCTCGTCAGCGAGGGGGTGCTGGCCGAGCAGGGCGACCTGCAGAACATCGTGTACTGCGCGGGCGCCACCGTCGACGGCTCCAACACCTACAACGTGGTCGACGTGCGGACCGCGCCGGGCGTCAAGATCCCGGACATCACCCTCGAACGGAACGTGTACACGACCTCGTCCTGCGGGCTGTGCGGCAAGGCTAGCCTGGACGCGGTGCGGACCACGGCGCGCTGGCCCATCTCCGACACTCCCCCGGTCCGGGTCGACCCCGAGCTGCTCGCGAGCCTCCCCGACCGGTTGCGCGCGGCACAGCGGGTGTTCGACCGGACCGGGGGTCTGCACGCCGCCGCACTGTTCAGCGGGGATGGGGAACTGCTGGACATACGGGAGGACGTCGGGCGGCACAACGCGGTCGACAAACTGGTGGGGCGGGCGTTGCAGAGCGGCGGGCTGCCGTTGTCGCAGGCGATCGTGCTGGTGTCCGGGCGGGCCTCCTTCGAGCTGGCGCAGAAGGCCGTGATGGCGGGCATCCCGGTGCTGGCGGCGGTCTCCGCCCCGTCCTCGCTGGCCGTGGACCTGGCCGCGGAGACGGGGCTGACGCTGGTGGGCTTCCTGCGGGGCCGGTCCATGAACGTGTACGCGGGCGAGGAGCGCATCGCCCTCCAGGCCGCGCCGGCCCGGGGGTGAACCGGGCAGCCGGTCAGGGCGCCGTGAAGTGCACCTCCGCCGAGTGCACCACCGTGCCCAGGCGGGGGAAGTCCAGCCGTACCGACGCGTCGTGCTCCGCCGCCGTGAGCGCCGCCATCGCGTCCTCGACGAAGACCAGGTCGTAGCCGAGGTCCCCGGCGGCCCGGGCCGTGGACTCCACGCCCAGGTTGGTGGCGATGCCGCCGAACACGAGGGTGGTGACACCCCGTTCGCGCAGCCGCTCGTCCAGGTCGGTGCCCTGGAAGCCGCCGATGGTGCGCTTCACGACCTCGATGTCGCCGTCCCCGGCCAGACCGGCCACCAGCGCGCTGCCGGGCGGCTGTTCGGGGACGCCGGGACGCTCGACGCGGACGAGGACGACATGGGCGCCCGCCGAACGGAAGGCGGTCGCCAACTCCTGGGCGGTGCCGAGGACTTCGGTGCCCTTGCGGGGCTCCAGGGGCAGCGCCACGATCCGGTCCATCAGATCGACGAGGACGAGGGCGCTGCGCGCGGGATCGAGCGCGAGGGGTGCGGTCATGACGGAACGTTATCCGCCGTCAGCCCTCCGTACCGGAAATCCGGATCAACAGGCCCATGAAATGGTCGCGTTCAGCCGGTGACAGCGGGGCCAGCAGCTCGTCGTTGGCCTTCCGGGCGGCCTTCTCGCAGCGCTTCAGCAGTCGCGCCCCCGCGTCGGTGAGCGAGACCGCGTTCTTGCGGCGGTCGCGCGGATCGAGGTCGCGTACGACGAGTTCCTCGGCCTGGAGGTCGTTGAGGACGCCCACCAGATCCTTGGGGTCGAGCCCGACGCTGCGCCCGATGTCGGCCTGGGCCACGGGGGCGAGGTCGCGGACGGCGGAGAGCACGACGTGGTGCCACATCTTGATGCCCTCGGCCGCCAGTTCGTCGGCGACCAGGGCACGGCCCCGGGCGGCCGCCCGGCCGAGCAGCCAGCTGGGGAGGGAGCGGATCTCGGCGAGGGGAGCTTCGGACATGGGCGCAGCCTAGCAAGAAATTCATGGGGAGCCCCAACGAAAAATCATTGGGCGTCCCCACGATTGTCCCTATACCGTTGGGACTCCCAACGATCCATGCCCGATCCCAGACCGCTCCCTGGAGGTGCGATGCGCCGCATCCGGTACGAGTCCACCGGTGGCCCCCTGTTCCTGGAGGAGGTCGCCGTCCCGGAGCCCGGCCCCGCCGAACTCCTGGTCCGCTGCGAGGCGATCGGCGTCACGCTCCCCGTCGTCCGCAAGGTCACCGAGGCCGCCGAGCCGATACCGCTGGGCGGCGAGATCGCCGGGGAGGTGGTGGCCGTCGGCGCCGAGGTCACCCGCTTCCGCGTCGGCGACCGGGTGACGGGACTGTGCTTCGGGCACGGCTACGCCGACTACGCGGTGCTGCACGAGGCCATGGCCTCGCCGATGCCCGACAGCGCCTCCAGCGTGGACGCCGTGGCGCTCGTGCGCAGCGGGCTGGTGGCGTCCGGCGCGCTGGACGCCGCGCGCCCCGCGAAGGGTGAGGCCGCGCTGGTCACCGCCGCGGCGAGCGGCGTCGGCCACCTGGCCGTGCAACTGGCCCGGGCGCGGGGTGCGGGCCGGGTGGTGGCGGCCGTGTCGAGCGCGGCGAAAGCGGACTTCGTACGCTCCCTGGGCGCCGACGAGATGGCCCTCTACACCGACGAGCACTGGGGCGAACCCGTCGACTACGCCCTCGACGCGGTCGGCGGCGATCTGCTCACCCCGGCCCTCGCCGCGCTCGCCCCCGGCGGACGGCTCGTCGCGTACAGCTCGGGCGGCGGCACGATCCAGGCGTACGACCTGCTCGTGGGCGCCAAGTCGGTGATCGGCTTCCAGATGGCGCGGATCGCGCGCGGGGAGCCGGAGCGGTACGAGCGGTGGCGTACGGAGCTGTGGCGGCTGTTCGAGGACGGGGCGCTGAAGCCGGCGGTGCACGCGGAGTTCGCGCTCACGGACGCGGCCGCGGCGCACAGCGTGATCGAGTCGCGGAGCAACCTCGGGAAGGTGGTGCTGCGCCCCTGACGATCGGGCGCGGTCACACGCATGCGACGTCCGACCGCCCATGGACCATGTGAGCGCCGGCCACTAACGTCCCGTGGGTGCCCGACGACGTACGAGCACGACAGCGGACGGGAACGGGGCTCGGCCTGGTGCTGGCCCTGGTTCTCGGGGCCGTGCTGCTCACGGCCCTGCCCGAGGACGAGGACCGGCCGGACGCGGGCGGCTGCGTGCCGCGTACGGTCGGGTCGTGGTCGGCGGACGAGGGGCTCAACTCCGAGTTCGCCCGGTACGGCGACGACGCGACCCGCGCCGACGACTGGACCGGCGGTGACGGTACGCACTCGGTGCGGCTGCCGGACGGGCGGGTGCTGTGGCTGTTCTCGGACACCTATCTCGGGCAGGTGTACGCCCCGCCCAACCCGGTCGGCGAGTCGTACGCCTGGCGGGACACCGCGGCGCCGCTGGTGCGCAACTCGGCGGTGCTGATGCGGGACGGACGGCTGGAGAGCACGCTCCCGGCGCCGCTGTTCCCCGATCCGGGCCCGAATCAGTGGCGTTGGCCGGTGGCGGCCCGGGTCGAGCCCCGGTCGCCGGGGTCGTCGGAGCAGGTCCTGCGTGTGGTGCTGTGGGTGCGGACGGCGGCGGCGGCGCCGTGGATCTACGGCACGCCCACGGCCACCGAGGTGGCCACGCTGTCACTGCCCGACCTGCGGGTCGAGTCGATCGTCAAGGTGCTCGACCAGCAGTTGGTCCCCGATCCGTCCCGGCGGGTGCTGTTCGGTACGACGCTCGTGGAGGAGGGCGGGTGGACCTACGTCTTCGGCGGCGACGACGGCCAGGCGGCCTCCCGGCCGGTGTCGTCGGCGTACGCGGCGCGGGTCCGGGACGGCAGGCTCGGCGAGCCCGGTGCGTGGCAGTACTGGGACGGCTCCGACTGGCGGGCCGGGGCGAAGCCCGCCGCGGTGCTCGGCGACGAGCGCAGACGCACGGGCGTGGGCAGCGCGTTCTCGGTGGTGCGGGCGGACGGCACGTATGTGCTGTTCACGATGGCGGCCGGGACTGCGGGGCTGACGACCGTCACCTCGTACTGGGCGTGTTCACCGAGCGGGCCCTGGCACGGGCCGACGAAGGACTTCACTCCCGCGCTGCCGGAGGGGCAGGTGGCGGCCTACAACCCGCAGGTGCACCTGGCGCTGGGCGGCGGCGGGCGGCTGGTGCTCAGTTACGACGTGAACTGGCTGGAGCCGTCCGCCGCGGCGGCGCAGCTCAACCGGAACGTGTCCCTGTACCGACCGCGGTTCGTGACGCTGCGGTTGAAACCGGCGCCGTGATGCCGGGCTCGGGGTCGTGGGCGCGGCGCTTGGCGATGACCGCGCAGACCATCAGCTGCATCTGGTGGAAGAGCATCAGCGGCAGCACGGCGAGCGAGGCGTGCGCCCCGAACAGGACGCTCGCCATGGGCAGTCCGGAGGCGAGGGACTTCTTGGAGCCGGCGAACTGGATGGCGATGCGGTCCTCGCGGCCGAAGCGCAGCGCCTTGGAGCCGTACCAGGTCAGCGCGAGCATCACGGCGAGCAGCACCGCCTCGACGGCGAGCAGTCCGGTCAGCCGGAGCGGGCTGACCTGGTGCCAGATGCCCTGGACCATGCCCTCGCTGAACGCGGTGTAGACGACGAGGAGGATCGAGCCGCGGTCGACGAGGCCGAGGACCTTCTTGTGCCGGGCTACGAAGCCGCCGATCCAGCGGCGCAGCAGCTGCCCCGCGACGAACGGCACCAGCAGCTGGAGCACGATCTGCACCAGCGAGTCGGCGGAGAAGCCGCCCGCGCTGCTGCCGAGCAGGGCGGCGGCGAGCAGCGGGGTGATGACGATGCCGACGAGGGAGGAGAAGGACCCGGCACAGATCGCCGCGGGCACGTTGCCGCGGGCCATGGAGGTGAAGGCGATCGAGGACTGGATCGTCGACGGGACGAGGGTGAGGAAGAGCAGTCCCTGGTAGAGGGGCTGGGTCAGCAGCACCGGGACGAGTCCGCGGGCGGCCATGCCGAGCAGCGGGAAGACCACGAACGTACAGGCGAGGACCGTGACGTGCAGGCGCCAGTGCTTGAGGCCGTCCAGGGCCTCCCGGGTGGACAGGCGGGCGCCGTACAGCAAGAAGAGGAAGGCGATGGCGGCCGTGGAGGCGCCGGAGGCCACGTCCGCACCCGTGCCGCGGGCCGGGAGGAGGGCGGCGAGGCCCACCGTCCCGAGGAGCAGCAGGATGTACGGGTCGATCGGCATCCAACTCGGCCAGCGCAGGCGTTTCACGGTGCTCCACATACTCGTCGTGCTCTCGGCGGTACCGGGGCCGTGGGGTCCCCCCTCCATCGTCCTCCTCCCTCCCTCGATCGGGAATCCGGCATACCGCTCTGACTGTCATCACGTTCCGCGATAACGTGGGGTGCATGTACGACCCGTCCCAGTTGCGTACGTTCCTGGCGGTGGCGCAGACCCTGAGCTTCACCCAGGCCGCCCGGCGGCTCGGGCTGCGCCAGTCAACCGTCAGTCAGCACGTACGGCGTCTTGAGGAGGCGGCCGGGCGGCAGTTGTTCACCCGGGACACCCACTCGGTGGAGCTGACGGAGGACGGCGAGGCGATGCTCGGCTTCGCGCGCCGCATCCTGGACGTGCACGAGCAGGCGTCGGCGTTCTTCACGGGTACCCGGCTGCGCGGCCGGCTGCGCTTCGGGGCGTCGGAGGACTTCGTGCTGACCCGGCTGCCGGAGATCCTGGAGCGCTTCCGGTACGACCATCCCGAGGTCGACCTGGAGCTGACCGTGGAGCTCTCGGGCACGCTGCACGAGCGGTTGGCGGCCGGGAAGCTGGACCTGGTCCTCGCCAAACGCCGGCCGGAGGACCCGCGCGGCGAACTGGTGTGGCACGACCGGCTGGTGTGGATCGGCGCGGAGCGGCTCCGCCTCGACCCGGACCGTCCGGTGCCGCTGATCGCCTATCCGCCGCCGGGCATCACCCGGGCGCTCGCGCTGGAGGCGCTGGAGCGGCAGGGCCGCGAGTGGCGGATCGCGTGCACGAGCGGCAGCCTCAACGGCCTGATCGCGGCGGCCCGCGCCGGGCTCGGCGTGATGGCCCACTCGCGGGGCCTGATCCCGCCGGGACTGGTCCGCATGCCGGACCGCTCGGGCCTGCCGGAACTGGGCCGCGTCGACTTCGTCCTGGTCCACGGCCACCGCCGCACGACGTCCCAGGGCGCGGCGGACGCCCTGGCGGCGGCGATCCTGACGGGCGGCGACCGCCTCCATCGCACCTAGGGCGTGCCAGACCCCGCGTCCGGGGCCTGATCCATCGGACCGGCCCTAGGGCCGGGCGTACGTCAGTTGCTTCACCCTGCGCAGGAACGGTGTCGCCTCCACGTGCTGCACCCCGGCCAGGCTCCCGAGCGGGCCGCTGAGGTAGGCGTACAGGGCCGCCGTGTCGCGGACGACGACGGTGGTGACGAGGTTGGAGGGGCCGGCCGTGGCGCTGGCGAACGCGACCTCGTCGTGGGCGGCGAGGGCCTGGCCGACGGAGTGCAGGGCGCCGGGGGCGGTGGTGATCCACAGGGCGGCCGCGCGGGGGAAGCCGAAGGCCTCGGAGTGGTACTCGATGTCGATGTAGACGGCCCCGGAGGCGAGCAGCGCGGCGAGCCGGCGTTTGACGGCGGACTCGGAGCGGCCGGTGGCGCGCTGGAGTTCGGGGTAGCCGGCCCGTCCGTCGTGTTCGAGGACGGCGAGCAGGGGTTCGTCGTCCGGGTCGATACGGGCCGGTCCCGGTCCGGGCTCGGGGTGCGGGCGCAGGGCGGCGATCTGGTCGTCCGTGAGCACGCCGAACTTCTTGGACCAGCCGGTGGGGCCGCCGTAGAAGCGGTGGAGCAGCTGGTGGGCGCGGATGTCGACGACGCTCGGGGTGCGGGGCAGCTTGCCGAGCAGGAGTTCGTCGTGGTCGCCGGGGCTGCGGGGCCGGGTCATGCAGACGATCTCGGTGCCGCCGGAGGCGAGGCCGATCCAGCCCGTGTCGGGCCGTTTGGCGAGGGCGTCCGAGATGGCCGGGGCGCTGTCGGGCGCGCAACGGAAGCGCAGCATCCACTGGTCCTGCCCGAGCCGGTAGCCGTCCCGCAGCGCGACGACCCGCAGCCCCGCCTCGGCACTCAGTCTGCGGAAGCGGCGCGCGATCGTCTGGTCGGAGACACCGAGCACGGTCCCGAGCCGGCTGAACGAGGCCCGGCCGTTGACCTCCAGCGCCGCCAGCAGCTGGAGGTCCAGGGCATCGAGCGTGGCGGATTCCATCGTCAGCATGCCCACTCCTGTCGGATTCCGGCGCTTCAACGCCCGTTACCGCCGTGATCGGCCGTGTCGAGCCCATCGTACGGAGTCATACGCATCCCACGGACGAGGAGTTGAGGACATGCGTACTTGGGGGCCGCTGACAGCGGTGTGTCTCGGCACGTTCATGTTGTTGCTGGACGTGACGATCGCGATCGTCGCGCTGCCGGACATGGCGGCGGCGCTGCACGCGTCGCTGAGCGATCTGCAGTGGGTGATGGACGCCTACGCGCTGGCGCTGGCCGCGCTGCTGCTGGGAGTGGGCGCCGCGGCCGACGTGCTGGGGCGGCGGCGGGTGCATGTGACGGGGGTCGTGGTGTTCGCGGGGGCCTCGCTGCTGTGCGGGGTGGCGTCCGGGCCGGCGACGCTGGTCGCGGCGCGGGCGTTGCAGGGCGCGGGCGCGGCGGCGACGCTCGCCACGACGCTGCCGCTGCTGGCGTCGGTCTACCAGGGGCGGCGGATGTCGATGGCGCTCGGGGTGTGGGGCGCGGTGGGCGGCGCGGCGTCCGCGGTGGGCCCGGTGCTGGGCGGACTGCTGACGGACGGTCCCGGCTGGCGGTGGATCTTCTACGTCAACCTGCCGGTGAGCGTGGTCGCGGTGTGGCTGACGCTGCGAGCGGTGCCGGAGTCGCGCGGGCGGGCCGGGCGGCGGGTCGACTGGGCGGGGACGGTGACGTTCGCGGCGTTCGCGGGCGGGGTGACGTACGGGGCGGTGCGGGCCGGGTCGCACGGCTGGGGCTCGACGGGCACCCTCGTCTCCTTCGCGGGCGCGGCGCTCGCGCTGGTCTCCTTCCTGGTCGTGGAGCGGCGGGTCGCCGACCCGCTGATCGATCCGCGGCTGTTCCTGAAGCCGGCGTTCTCCGGGGTGATGGCGGGCGCGTTCGCCTTCAACGCGGCGGCGTTCGGCGTGATGGCGTACACCTCGATCTGGTTGCAGACCGTGCTGGGGATGAGTCCGGTGCGTGGCGGGCTGGTGTTCCTGTGGCTGTCGCTGGCCGCGTTCGTGGTGGCGGCGGCCGGTGGGCGGCTGCTGCACGGGGTGCCGGCCCGGTTCACCGTCGGGGGCGGGCTGCTGCTGATCGGCGCCGGTCAGTTCTGCATGGCGTTCCTGGACGCCGGTTCGACGTCGACGGCGCTGATACCGGGACTGCTCCTGGTGGGTGTGGGTACGGGCCTGGTGGCGCCCTCGGTCGCGGGGGCCGCGCTGGCGACGGTGGAGCGGGAGCGGTCGGGCATGGCGAGCGGTGCGGTCAACACCTTCCGGCAGTTCGGGTACGCGCTCGGCCTCGCCTTCTTCGGCACGGTGCTGACCTCCCGGATGGCGGACTCGCTGCCGCACGGCGCGGCCCACGCGCTCGCGGGCGGCGGAGCGCAGGCGCTGCGCGGCGCTTTCCCCGAGCACGCGCTGCGGGCCGCGTTCGCCTCGGGGCTGAACACGGCGGCGGTGACGGCGGGGACGGTGGCGGTGGTCGGCGGGGTGCTGGTCCTGGCCCTGCTCAGGACGCCGGGCGCGGTGCGGACGGGTGTGACGAAACCGGCCGCGACGACGCTGACAGAGGAGACGACGACACAGCGGAACTGATCATTCCGACAGGCTGGGAGCGGGGTAATCGGGTCGTACAGATTCGGTGGAGATTACGGGTCCGAAACTTACTCAACCGTCAGTTTTCTGTCCGACCCTTCCCCATGTGAGCGCATTTTCCGGCGCTGACCAGCCGCTACCTGAACACCGCTCGATTCCGCACCCCCTCCCGCCCCGTCGGCGGGTGGGGTAGCTTTCACGGCGCTGTGCGGAGCGTCGAACCAATGTCGAGGGAGCGGGGTTTGCGCGAGTTCACCAACCCTCCGTTGGCGTTGGCACCGCCGGTGGGCGGACTGGCCGACGTGGTGTTCGAGTATGCCCAGGAGGACCCGCTGTGCGTGGCGCTGGGCCGCAAGGACGAGTCCGGCCGGTGGCGGGACGTGACCTCGGCCGAGTTCCGCGACGAGGTGCTCGCCCTCGCCAAGGGACTGCTCGCCCGTGGCATCCGGTTCGGTGACCGGGTCGCGATCGTCTCCCGCACCCGCTACGAGTGGACCCTCTTCGACTTCGCCCTGTGGACGATCGGCGCCCAGGTGGTGCCGGTCTACCCCACGTCGTCGGCGGAGCAGTGTTTCTGGATGCTGTACGACGCCGAGTGCACGGCCGCGATCGTGGAGCACGAGGACCACGCGATGACCATCGCCACCGTCATCGACCGGCTGCCGCAGCTGCGCGAGCTGTGGCAGCTGGACGCGGGCTGTGTGCAGGAGCTGTACGACGCCGGCGCCCACCTCGACGACGACGTTGTCCACCGGCACCGGCAGGCGGTCACCCCCGACTCGGTCGCCACCATCATCTACACCTCCGGCACCACCGGCCGCCCCAAGGGCTGTGTCATCTCGCACGGCAACTTCATGTACGAGGCGGACACCGTCATCGCGCGCTGGGAGCCGGTGTTCCACTCCAAGAAGGGCGACGAGGCCGCGACCCTTCTCTTCCTGCCGCTCGCCCATGTCTTCGGGCGGATGGTGCAGGTCGCCGCGATCCGCGGCCGGGTCCGCTTCGGCCACCAGCCGCAGATGAACGCCGCCGCCCTGATGCCCGACCTCGCCGCGTTCAAGCCGACGTTCTTCCTCGGGGTGCCGTACATCTTCGAGAAGGTGTTCAACGCCTCGCGCCGCAAGGCGGAGAAGGAGGGCAAGGCGGGCGCCTTCGAGAAGGCCGTCGACATCGCGGTGAAGTACGCGGACGCCATGGAGGCGAAGGCCTGGGGCATCGGGCCCGGTCCTTCGGCGGGTCTACGCGTGCAGCACCAGCTCTTCGACAAGCTCGTCTACTCCAAGATGCGGGCCGCGATGGGCGGCCGCATCAAGCAGGCGATGACCGGCGGTTCGGCCATGGACCGCCGGCTCGGCCTGTTCTTCGCGGGCGCGGGCGTGCACATCTACGAGGGCTACGGCCTCACCGAGTCGACGGCCGCCGCCACCGCCAACCCGCCCGAGCGCACCCGCTACGGCACCGTCGGACAGCCCATCCCCGGCATGACCGTGCACATCGCGGACGACGGCGAGATCTGGCTGCACGGTGACAACGTCTTCCAGGGCTACCTCAACAACCAGAAGGCCACCGACGCGACCCTGCACGACGGCTGGCTCGCCACCGGGGACCTGGGCTCCCTCGACGAGGACGGCTACCTGACCATCACCGGCCGCAAGAAGGAGATCCTGGTCACCTCGGGCGGCAAGAGCGTCTCCCCGGGCCAGTTGGAGGAGCGCGTCCGGGACCATCCGCTGGTCTCCCAGTGCATCGTCGTCGGCAACGACCGCCCGTACGTCGCCGCCCTGGTCACCCTCGACCAGGAGGCCGTCGAGCACTGGCTCGCGATGCGCGGCAAACCGCAGATGCCGGCGGCCGAACTGGTGCGGGACGCCGACCTGGAGACGGAGGTGCGGCGGGCCGTGGTCGCCGCCAACACCCTGGTCTCGCAGGCCGAGTCGATCCGCACCTTCCGCATCCTGGCCCAGCCGTTCACCGAGGAGCACGGCCTGCTGACGCCGTCGCTGAAGCTGAAGCGCAAGGCCATCGAGAACGCGTACGTCAACGAGGTCGAGGCCTTGTACAGGGCCTGAGGCCGTTTCCGGGAGATTCCGTCGTCTTCCGCTCCATTCCGCCGTCAGGAATGCATCACGGCCCGTGATCGTTGACGATGGGAGTACCACCTGACGACAACCGTAAGGATCAAGAGCTCGTGAGCAGCAAGGTCCCCCCGATCATCCTGAACAACGGCGTCGAGATGCCCCAGCTGGGCTTCGGCGTCTGGCAGGTGCCGGACGACGAGGCGCAGCAGGCGGTCGCGACCGCTCTGGAGGCCGGGTACCGCAGCATCGACACAGCGGCGATCTACGGCAACGAAGAGGGCACCGGCAAGGCCATCACCTCCTCCGGCATCCCCCGCGAGGACGTGTTCGTCACCACCAAGCTCTGGAACGGCGATCAGGGGTACGACGCCACCCTGCGCGCCTTCGACACCTCCCTGGAGAAGCTCGGCCTGGACTACGTGGACCTGTACCTGATCCACTGGCCGCTGCCGGCCCGGGACAAGTACGTCGACACGTACAAGGCGTTCGAGAAGCTGCACGCCGACGGCCGTGTCCGCGCGATCGGCGTCTCCAACTTCTACCCGGAGCACCTGGAGCGGCTCATCGCCGAGACCTCGGTCATCCCGGCGGTCAACCAGATCGAGCTGCACCCGCACCTCCAGCAGCACGCCTCCCGCGAGTTCCACGCGGAGCAGGGCATCGCCACCGAGGCCTGGTCCCCGCTCGGCCAGGGCAAGGGCCTCCTGGAGGTCCCGGCGATCGTCGCCATCGCCCAGAAGCACGGCCGCACCCCGGCCCAGGTCGTCCTGCGCTGGCACCTCCAGCTCGGCAACGTGGTGATCCCCAAGTCCGTGACCCCGTCCCGGATCAAGGAGAACATCCAGGTCTTCGACTTCAGCCTGGACACCGAGGACCTGGCCGCGATCAGCGCCCTCAACGAGGACCGCCGCATCGGCCCGGACCCGGCGACGTTCGACATCGGCTGAGACCGTGCACCGGGGAAGGCCCGGACGGGACCGCCGTCCGGGCCTTCGTCATGTCCGCCTGCGACTCGTCACCGTGGCGTAGGCGCTGACCAGGATCAGCGCGCAGCCGCCCCACTGCGCGACCGTGGGCCGCTCCCCCAGTACCGCCGCGCCCAGCACCAGCGCGCCGACCGGCGTGAGCAGCAGCAGGACCGCGCCGACGTGGCTCGGCAGATGAGGGGAGTTGAGGGCGACGAGGAGCCAGCCGATCATGCCGCTGCTGACCGCGGCCACCGCCAGCCAGCCCAGGGCGGCGGCGGGCGGGGTGAGGTCGAGGGCGCCCCAGGCCCAGCCGCCGAGGGCGGAGAAGACGGTGGCGGACACCACGACCACGGTGTACGTCGTCACCACGTGGCCCTCGAAGCCGCCGCGGCGCAGCAGGAAGAGAAAGCCGGAGTAGCTCAGCGCCGCCAGCACCGCGTGGACGGTGCCCGCCGTCGGGTCGCTGCCGCTCGCACCCTGCTCGAACAGCCCGCCGGTGAGCACCACCCCCGCGCACAGCGGCGGCAGCCACAGCAGGAAGCGGCGCGGCACGTGCTCCCGGTCCACCGCCCACGCCAGCAGCGGCACCAGCACGACCTGCACGTTCACCAGCACGGTCGACAGTCCCGCGCCCACCTCGGTGATGGCCTTGGACCACAGCAGCATGTCCCCCGCGAACAGCGCCCCGCCCGCGACGCCGTACAGCAGCTGGCGCCGGGGCGGCGGGCCCTCGCGGCGGTGCTCCGGCAGGGACAGCAGCACCAGCACGGGCACACAGAGCAGACAGCGGTAGACCGAGGCGGTTCCGGCCGCCGCGCCGGACAGTTCGATGCAGACCGGCGACAGCGACAGCACCACGGCCCCGACGGTCTGCCCGGCGCGCGGACCGCCGGGCAGCCGGGTCGTGAGCGACTGATCCTGAGCGGTCCTGGTGTCGGTGCCGGTGCGTGCCATGGTGCGGGGTCCCTCCGACGGACGCGGGACCGCCCGTCTACCCGTTCACCCGCGACGCATGCATCACGCACCGACCCGCGCGCACCTCAGTTGGGCTGCCCGATCGGCCGTACGACGACCGTGTTGACGTCGACTCCCTCGGGCTGCCGGATGGCCCACACGATCGAGTCGGCGAGCTGGTCGGCGGTGAGGAGATGGCCCGGCGGGAGGCTGCCGTAGCCGTCCCAGAACGGGGTCTCCACCCGGCCGGGCGCGATCAGGGTGACGCCGATGCCCCACTCGGTGACCTGGCGCCGGGTGTTCTCGGCGAGCCCGGTGACCGCCCACTTCGTGGCCCCGTAGATGTTGCCGGGCGTGGGCACGAACCCGGCGACGCTGCCGACAAGGACGATCCGCCCCCGGGTCTCCTTGAGCGCCTCGACGGAGGCGCGGATCAGCAGCGCTGGGCCGAGGACGTTGGTCAGCACCATCTCGGTCCAGCCGGCCGGGTCCCCGTCGGCGACCGAGTCGTGGGTGGCGAATCCGGCGTTGGACACCACGGTGTCCAGCCGGCCGAACTCCTTGAGCGTACGGTCGACCGCCGACCGCACGCTGTCGTAGTCCGCGGCGTCGCCGACGAGCGTCAACAGCCCCTCGGGATCGCCGAGTTCCCCGGCGAAGCCGCGCAGCCGCTCCGCGCCGCGGCCGGTGACGGTCACCCGCTGCCCGGCGTCGAGCAGTTGCCGCGCGACCGCGGCGCCGATGCCGCTGCCGCCACCGGTGATGAGCGCGACCGGTGCATCACTCATGACTACCCCCTGTTTTCGGTGAACGCCGGGCAGTAGATCACTTGGAGCGTTCTCGAAGTCAAGGGCCGTCGGGCGTCGGTCAGACCGGGCGGACCGCCGTGTGCACCGTGCGGGCCGTCAGGACGAACACGTCCGGGCGGTGGTGCAGGCTCGCCTTGTCGTCGGGGTCGACGAGCCGGTCGAGGGTGGCGCGGTCGTCGGCGTCGAGGCGCTCGCCGAGCACGTCCCGCATCCGGGTGAAGGCGGTGACGGCGCACCGGCGGGCCCGGTCGGTGGTGGGGGCGGGCAGGTCAAGGAGGAAGCTGCGGGTACCGGTGGGCTTCAGCCCCACGGACGTCATCAGCGCCGCCCAGTCCTCGACCACGTCGACCGAGCCGGGCAGCGCGGCCCGCATCTCGGTGAACCACTCCTCGTGCACCGCGTCGAGCCGGGCCTGGAGCCCCGGGCGGCCGATGCCGATGTCGCGCGGCAGATACCGGGTGGGCAGGCTGCCCTCCAGCAGGGCGAGGGTGCCGCCGGGCGCGAGCCGCGCGGCGAACGCGGCCAGGGCCGCCTTCTGGTCGCCGAGGTGGTGCAGGCTCCAGCTGGCCCAGAGCAGATCGGCCGGGTAGTCCAAGTCGTCGAGCACGTCGGGCAGTTCACCGGCGAGCGTGCCGAACCGGTCCGCGACGCCGAGCCGCCCGGCCCGCTCCCGGGCCCGCTCGAGAAGCGGCTCCGACCCGTCCACGGCGACGACCCGGGCGCCGGGAAAGGTGTCGGCGAGCAGACACGACACGACCCCCGGCCCACTGCCCGCGTCGACGACCAGCCCTGGCTCGGTCTGCCGCTTGGCCAGCCAGGCCATGGCGTGCTCGTACAGGGGCGTGTACAGCTCGGCCTGGTCCTCCAGCATCGGGGCCATCTCGGCCCAGTCGATGTCGGTGTGGTCGTGATGAGCGTGCTTGTGCGCCATGGTGGTCAGCCTCTCGTCCGTGTGCGGCCAGCGTGCGCCGACGCACCGGGAGGAGGCCAGTGTCGTTGCCGGGACGGCAAAAAACGGGACGCGAATGATGCGTGCTCGCGTTGAGTACAGCCGGGGCTTGTCAGCACAGAACTGACAAACCCCGGCGGCCTGAGCGCCCTGAAGGGGCGCGGGGAACTGCACGATCAACCACACTCAACCCGCAGCCCCCGACCCACCGTTACGACAACGGCGGGTAGGCGTTCTGCATCAGCTGCTGGAACTGCGCGGAGAACCAGTGGCCGGACAGCGGCGCGTTCGGCAGGGCCCCGGACATGTGGTTGTTGTTGCGCGGGTTGCCGGTGTAGGTCGGGTCGCACATCTGGTCGAAGCCCTTGCCCTCGTCGTTCGGGATGGCGCTGCTGGCGCCGTCGGACTCACCCGGGGGCTTGACCCAGACGTAGGCGTCGATCCCGGCCGCCGGGCTGGCCTGCGGACGCTCGCCGAGGCCGGCGCCGGACTGATTGCACCAGTTGCCGGTGTTGAGGCGCCGGTCGATACGGCCGCCGTCGACGTAGGTGTCCACATCGGTCTTGGCGCCGGGACCGGTCGGCCGGGCGCTGCCGCCCCAGCCGTTGCGGGAGGTGTCGATGAGCATGCCGACGCCTGAGGCGAAGCCCTGGCTCACGGCCTCCTGGCGGAAGGCCTGGGCGTAGGAGAGCTCGTCGACGTACCGGTTCCAGTCGACCCACTTCGACTCGCGCACGGACTTGCCGTTCACGGAGTCGTTGATGGTGAAGTACGGCTCCTTCAACGCGCTGTAGTTGGCGGTGTTGGTGATGAAGCCGTGGACGTCGCTCACCGTGGCGCCCTCGGCGGTCGCCGCCTGCTTGATCGTCTGGACGGTCGCCGAGAAGTTGTCGTCCCAGCCGAGCCAGCCGTGGTGCCCGGCGTCCACGTAGTTGTAGACGTTGGCGACGTCACCGAGCTTGTTCAGCGCGTAGCCGACGCCCTTGATGTAGTTGCCGTTGGCCTTCATCGTGTCGCAGTTGGGGGTGGCGGTGTTGCGGGGCGAGACGTTGGTGACGAGGTTCGGCAGGGAGTCGAGCTCGACCGTGGTGACGATCCGCAGCGAGGCGTACTTGGAATCGGCGAGGATCGCGGCGATCGGGTCGATGTACTGCGTCTTGTACTTGTCGATGTCCGTCGGACCGAACTCACCGTTGGAGGCGAGCGCTGCGCAGTCGCGGCCCGGCAGGTCGTAGATCACCAGCTGGACGACGAGCTCGCCGCTGCCCTTCTGCTTCAGGGCCTCGTCGAGGTGTGCCCGCAGGCCCATCTTCCCGCCGGCGCCGTTGATCGCGGCGACCCGGTCCAGCCACACACCGGTGGGCTGGTTGGCGACGCGGCTGCCGCCCGGCTCGGCGGCGGCGTTGGCGGCCCACTCCGGGTTCACGTACACCTTGGCGCCGCTGTACGGGTTGTCGACCCGGCTGCCGGTGCCGGGGTCGGTCGGGTCGGTCGGGTCCGTGGGGTCGGTGCCGCCGTCGACGTTGCAGGTCACGCCGTCGAGGGTGAACGTGGTGGGGATCGCGTTGGTGCCGCTGTAGGTGCCCTGGAAGCCGAAGCTGGTCGAACCGCCGGTGGCGAGCGTGCCGTTGTAGCTCTCGTTGAGCGCGGTGACGGCCGTGCCGCTCTGGCTGACCTTGGCGTTCCAGCCGTTGGTGACCTTCTGGTTCCCGGCGTACGACCACTTCAGCGACCAACTCGACTTGGCGGCGCTGTTGTTGGTGATCGTCACGTTGGCGGTGAAGCCGGTGCCCCAGTCGTTCTGCACCTTGTAGTCCACGGTGCAGGGGACCGCCGAGATGCCGACGTCCCCGGGATAGGCGGCGACCGCGGTGCCGGAGGCCCCGGCGACCAGGGCCATCGCTGCGAGGAGCGCAGTTCTGGTACGACTCATGAGTGCGGGTTTCCTTCTCCGTTGCGGGTGTTAGCCGTTCAGGGCGCGCAGATGGTCGCGCAGCCCGATACCGAAAGCGGTGGGCGTACCGTCGTAACCGGAGATCAGCGACGGGCCCGAGCTGCAGTCCCAGGTGTTCCAGGTCCAGCCCAGATAGGACAGGCCACGGTCGTCGAACCACTTCATGACCTGGTCGACGAAGGAGTGACCGCAGGTGTTCTCGCCGATCTCCCCGGCGACCAGCGGCACCTGGGCCGCCACCGGGGCGAGCGTGGAGTTCCAGCAGCTCTCGTTGGAGCAGGTGTTGAAGTTGTACACGTGCCAGGCGGCGGCGAGATTGCCCGCCGGGTCGGTCGGCTGGTACGTGAGCCACTGGCTGAGGTCGTTCGAGTACGCGATCCCGCCGGCCAGGATCAGGTTTTTTGCGCCGGTGCCGCGGACGGCGTCGACGAGGTCCTGCATGCCGGCGACCTCGTAGCCGATGCCGGGGCAGGTGCCGCCGTCCCGCCAGCACTGCCACGCCTGGGTGGTCGTGGAGGTGGCGCGGTCCGGGTAGGGCTCGTTGAACAGGTCGAGGACGACGGTCGGATCGTCCTTGAAGGTGTTGGCCACCGACGTCCAGAAGGACGGGGTGTACTGCATGTCGGGCATCGGCTTCTGGCAGCTGGCGTGCACGTCGGAGCAGCCGGCCGAGTTCCCGGTGTACTGCCCGTAGGTCCAGTGCAGTTCGACCAGCGGGGTCATGCCGTGCGCCTTCACCTTCGCCACCAGGTCCTTGACGGCGTTGATGTAATTGGCGCCGGAGTACGCCGGGTTGATGTTGGACAGGCCGAGCCAGCACTCCTCGTTCAGTGGAATGCGGACCGTGTTGGCCTTCCAGTCGGCGATCGCCTTGACCGAGGCGTCGTCGACCGGTCCGTCCCAGATGCCGCGGCCCTGGACGCACATGAACTCGCCGCCGGAACGGTTGACGCCGAGCAGGCGACGGGTGGTGCCGCCGGCGTCCACGAGTTTGTTCCCGGAGACCTTCAGGACCGGTGGCGCGTCGGGGTCACCGGGGTCCGTCGGGTCGGTCGGCGTGGGTGTCGGCGTGGGTGAAGGGTCCGCGTCGACATTGCAGTTGGTGCCGTTGAGCTTGAACGTCGTCGGTACGGGATTGCTCCCCGACAGGGTGCCGAGGAACCCGGCGCTGACGCTCGCGCCGGTGGCCAGCGAGCCGTTGTAGCTCTCGTTGGCCGCCGTGACCGTCGTACCGGACTGGGACCACTTGGCGTTCCAGCCCTGACTGACTTTCTGGCCGCCCGCGAAGTCGAAGCTCAGGCTCCAACCGCTCACGGCTGCCGTGTTGTTGGTGATCGTCACGGCGCCCTGGAAACCGGAATCCCATTGGCTGGTGACGGAGTACTCCACCGTGCACGCGGGACCGGCTCCCGACGCCGTGACCACCGGCGCGACCGCGGTGCCCACAAGGGCGATCGCGGCCGCGCCGGCAAGTAAAAGACCTGAACGCGGGGGGTGTCGCATGAGCGACTCCTTGCAGATCGGGCGCGTCGTGACGGACGCGTCGACTGATGGAATCGCTCCCACTGGTGCCAGAGAAGCTAGCGCCAAGTGACGTTAAAGAACAGAGCGTTCACTTGACTTTTCCTCAACCACATCCATCGAATCTTTTCGACTCTTCAAGCACCTTGACCCTTCACACCACCGTCCCCACTATGGGAGCGCTCCCACTGGTTCAAGCCTTGACTTCTCCGCCGCAAGGAGGAACCAGCACATGCACCCCAGAAGGAGACGCCGGGCAGCCCGGCGCTTCTGGACCGCCGTCGTGGCGGCCCTGGCCCTTCCGCTCGCCATGCTCAGTACGGCTTCAACTCCCGCTTCCGCGGCGGCACTTGCGTGCAGTGTCGACTACAAGACCAATGACTGGGGCTCCGGCTTCACCACGGACGTGACGATCACCAACCGTGGTACGGACACCATCAGCGGCTGGACACTGACGTACGCCTACGCGGGCAACCAGAAGCTCTCCAACGGCTGGAACGGAACCTGGTCCCAGTCCGGTCAGAACATCACGGTGAAGGACGCCGGGTACAACGGGACCATCGCGGCCGGCGCCGCGGTCTCCACCGGCGCGCAGTTCACCTACAGCGGCAGCAACGCCGCGCCCACGTCGTTCGCGATCAACGGCACCACGTGCGTCGGCGCCCACCAGCCGCCGATCACGGTGCTGACCAGCCCGGCCGCGGGCGCCGTCTACACCCAGGGCGACGCCGTCCCGCTCGCGGCGACCGCCGCGGCCGCGGACAACGCGACCATCAGCAAGGTGGAGTTCTACGACAACACCACGCTGCTGGGCACCGACACGACGGCTCCGTACTCGCTTTCCGCTTCAAGTTTGACCGTGGGCAGTCATTCTCTGCTGGCCAAGGCGTACGACAGCCTGGGCGCGTCGGCGGAGTCGACACCGGTCGGCATCACGGTCGCCTCGGGTCCCGCCGTGGTGGCCTCGACCACTCAACTCGCCGTCCAGCAAGGCAAGACGGCGACCTACGACGTCAAGCTGTCGACCCAGCCGTCCGCCAACGTGACCGTCACGACGGCACGGGCGAGCGGCAACTCGGGCCTGTCCGTGACCGGCGGGGCTTCCCTGACCTTCACCCCGTCGAACTGGAACACGGCCCAGAAGGTGACCATCACCGCCGACTCCTCCGGCACCGGCGCGGCGACCTTCGAGTCGACGGCCACGGGCCATGCGAAGGCGGCGGTGACGGTCACCCAGATCGCGGCGTCGAAGGAGTACGACGCCCGCTTCCTGGAGCTGTACGGGAAGATCACCAACCCGGCGAACGGCTACTTCTCGCCCGAGGGCATCCCCTACCACTCGGTGGAGACGCTGATCGTCGAGGCGCCCGACCACGGCCATGAGACGACGTCGGAGGCGTACAGCTACCTTCTCTGGCTGCAGGCCATGTACGGCAAGGTGACGGGCGACTGGAGCAAGTTCAACGGCGCCTGGGACATCATGGAGAAGTACATGATCCCCACCCACGCCGACCAGCCGACCAACTCCTTCTACAACGCCTCCAAGCCGGCGACCTACGCGCCCGAGCTGGACACCCCGAACGAGTATCCGGCGAAGCTCGACTCGTCGGTCTCGGTCGGCTCCGACCCGATCGCGGCCGAGCTGAAGTCGACGTACGGCACGGACGACGTCTACGGCATGCACTGGCTCCAGGACGTCGACAACGTCTACGGCTACGGCAACGCGCCCGGCAAGTGCGAGGCGGGGCCGACCGACACCGGTCCTTCGTACATCAACACCTTCCAGCGCGGTGCGCAGGAGTCGGTGTGGGAGACGGTGCCGCAGCCGACCTGTGACCAGTTCAAGTACGGCGGTACGAACGGCTACTTGGACCTGTTCACCGGTGACGCCTCCTACGCCAAGCAGTGGAAGTTCACCAACGCCCCGGACGCCGACGCACGGGCCGTGCAGGCCGCGTACTGGGCGGACGTCTGGGCGAAGCAGCAGGGCAAGGGCAGTGACGTCTCCGCGACCGTGGGCAAGGCCGCGAAGATGGGCGACTACCTGCGCTACGCGATGTACGACAAGTACTTCAAGAAGATAGGGAATTGTGTCGGACCGTCGGCCTGCGCCGCCGGCACCGGCAAGAACTCCTCGATGTACCTGCTGTCCTGGTACTACGCGTGGGGCGGAGCGACGGACACCAGCGCCGGCTGGGCCTGGCGCATCGGTTCCAGCCACGCGCACGGCGGCTACCAGAACCCCCTGGCCGCCTACGCGCTCAGCTCGTACGCCGATCTGAAGCCCAAGTCCTCGACCGGGGCTGCGGACTGGGGCACCTCGCTCACCCGGCAGCTGGAGTTCTACCGCTGGCTGCAGTCGAACGAGGGCGCCATCGCGGGCGGTGCGACGAACAGCTGGGCGGGCCGCTACGCGACCCCGCCGGCCGGTACGTCGACCTTCTACGGCATGTACTACGACCAGCAGCCCGTCTACCACGACCCGCCGTCCAACCAGTGGTTCGGCTTCCAGGCGTGGTCGATGGAGCGGGTGGCCGAGTACTACCAGCAGACGGGGAACGCGCAGGCCAAGGCGGTCCTCGACAAGTGGGTCGACTGGGCGCTGTCCAAGACCACGATCAACCCGGACGGCACCTACCAGATCCCCTCCACCCTCCAGTGGTCGGGCCAGCCCGACACCTGGAACGCCTCCAACCCCGGCTCCAACAGCGGGCTGCACGTCACCGTCGCCGACTACACCAACGACGTGGGCGTGGCCGCCGCGTACGCCAAGACCCTGACGTACTACGCGGACCGCTCGGGTGACACCGAGGCCGCGACGACGGCGAAGAAGCTCCTGGACGGCATGTGGGGCAACTACCAGGACAGCCTGGGCGTCGCGGTGCCGGAGAACCGGGCGGACTACAACCGGTTCGACGACACGGTGTACATCCCGTCCGGCTGGACCGGCAAGATGCCGAACGGCGACGCGATCAACTCCTCGTCCACCTTCGAGTCCATCAGGTCCTTCTACAAGAACGACCCGGCCTGGTCGAAGATCGAGGCGTATCTCGCGGGCGGCGCGGTGCCGTCGTTCACGTACCACCGTTTCTGGGCCCAGGCGGACATCGCCCTGGCCATGGGTTCGTACGCGGAGCTGCTCGAATAGCCCCCGCCAGGCGCTCCGCCTGAGGAGCACCGCGTACCTGGCCCCGTCACCTGACGACGGGGCCGACCGGCCGGGTGGCCCCCTCCCGCACTGGGGGCCGCCCGGCAACTCTCGCACCGAATGGAAAGCGCTTACTCCGCACGTTCCTCCCTCCCCGATCCCCTCACCCCGGAAAGGACACCCCGTGCGAAGAACCCGCATCCTCACGGCCGTCCTCGCTCTCGCGGCCGGCCTGCTCGCGGGCACCCCGCCCGCGCTGGCGGCCGACAGCGCGTCGAAGGTGACGCTCGCCGCGGACACGTACACCTGGAAGAACGCCCGTATCGACGGCGGCGGTTTCGTCCCCGGCATCGTCTTCAACCGCTCCGAGAAGAACCTCGCCTACGCCCGCACCGACATCGGCGGCGCCTACCGCTGGCAGGAGTCGAGCAAGACCTGGACACCGCTGCTGGACTCGGTCGGCTGGGACGACTGGGGGCACACGGGCGTGGTCAGCCTGGCCTCCGACGCCGTCGACCCGGACAAGGTATACGCCGCGGTCGGCACGTACACCAACAGCTGGGACCCGGAGAACGGGGCGGTCCTGCGCTCCTCCGACCGCGGCGCGAGCTGGCAGAAGGCGGACCTCCCCTTCAAGCTGGGCGGCAACATGCCCGGCCGCGGCATGGGCGAGCGACTCGCCATCGACCCGAACAAGAACAGCGTGCTGTATCTGGGCGCGCCAAGCGGCAAGGGCCTGTGGCGGTCCACGGACTCCGGCGCGAGCTGGTCGCAGGTGACCAACTTCCCGAACGTCGGCAACTATGTGCAGGACGCCGGCGACACGTCCGGCTACGCCAGCGACAACCAGGGCGTCGTCTGGGTCACCTTCGACGAGAAGACGGGTACGTCGGGCAGCGCGACGCAGACGATCTACGTCGGGGTCGCGGACTTGCAGAACTCGGTGTACCGCTCGACGGACGGGGGCGCGACCTGGTCGCGGCTGGCCGGTCAGCCGACGGGATACCTCGCCCACAAGGGCGTGCTGGACGCGACGAACGGCTACCTCTACCTCGCCTACAGCGACAAGGGCGGCCCGTACGACGGTGGCAAGGGCCAGTTGTGGCGGTACGCGACGGCGACGGGCACCTGGACGAACATCAGCCCGGTGGCGGAGGCGGACACGTACTACGGCTTCAGCGGCGTGACGGTCGACCGCCAGCACCCGGGAACGCTGATGGCGACGGCGTACAGCTCGTGGTGGCCCGACACGCAGATCTTCCGCTCGACGGACAGCGGCGCGACCTGGACCCGTGCCTGGGACTACACCTCCTACCCCAACCGCTCGAACCGCTACACGATGGACGTCTCCTCGTCCCCCTGGCTGACCTGGGGCGCGAACCCGTCCCCGCCCGAACAGACGCCGAAACTGGGGTGGATGACGGAGTCGCTGGAGATCGACCCGTTCAACTCGAACCGGATGATGTACGGGACGGGTGCGACGATCTACGGCACGGAGAACCTCACCAACTGGGACTCCGGGAGCCAGTTCACCATCAAGCCGATGGTGCAGGGCCTGGAGGAGACGGCGGTCAACGACATCGCCGCTCCCCCGTCGGGCGGGGCGCAGCTGTTCAGCGCGCTGGGTGACATAGGCGGCTTCCGCCACACGGACCTGACCAAGGTCCCGTCGATGATGTACACCCAGCCGAACTTCACCACCACGACCAGCCTGGACTTCGCGGAGACGAACCCGAACACGGTCGTCCGGGTCGGCAACCTCGACTCGGGCCCGCACATCGCGTTCTCGACGGACAACGGCGCCAACTGGTTCGGCGGGACCGACCCTTCGGGCGTGAGCGGCGGCGGCACGGTCGCGGCGGCGTCGGACGGCAGCCGCTTCGTGTGGAGCCCCACGGGTACGGGCGTCCAGTACACGACGGGCTTCGGTACGTCGTGGTCGGCATCGTCGGGCATCCCGGCGGGAGCACTGATCGAATCGGACAGGGTGGACCCGAAAACTTTCTACGGTTTCAAGTCGGGCAAGTTCTACGTGAGTTCGGACGGCGGCGCCACCTTCACGGCGTCCTCCGCAACGGGCCTCCCTTCCGGCGACAGCGTCCGCTTCAAGGCGCTGCCCGGCACGAAGGGGGACGTGTGGCTGGCGGGCGGAGCGAGTGACGGCGCGTACGGCCTGTGGCACTCGACGAACGGCGGCACCACGTTCACGAAGCTCTCCAACGTCGAACAGGCCGACACGATCGGCTTCGGCAAGGCGGCAACGGGTTCGTCGTACCAAACCCTGTACACCAGCGCGAAGATCGCGGGCGTCCGCGGCATCTTCCGCTCCACGGACCAGGGTGCGACCTGGACCCGCATCAACGACGACACGCACCAGTGGGGTTGGACAGGCGCGGCGATAACGGGCGACCCAAGAATCTACGGCCGGGTCTACATCTCAACAAACGGCCGAGGCGTCATCTACGGCGACACGACCGCCGGAGACACCGGCGGCGGCACAGACCCGACCCCGACCCCCACAGGCGCCTGCACGGCGACGTACAAGATCACCAACCAGTGGTCAGGCGGCTTCCAGGCAGACATCCAACTCACCAACACTGGCACAACCCCCTGGACCGGCTGGACCCTCACCTGGACCTTCCCCAACGCCCAAACCATCACCCAACTCTGGAACGCCGACTACACCCAGTCGGGCTCGACGGTGACAGCAAAAAACGTCACGTGGAACGCCAACGTGGCGGCCGGTTCATCGGTGAGCTTCGGCTTCACGGGGAACTGGTCGGGGACGAACGGCAAGCCATCGGCCTTCACGCTCGGCGGCCAGTCCTGCACCGTGGTGTGAGGAACGCCTGACGGGCGTCAGCGACCGAGCACGGACGCGGTGGACGGGTGTGCTCAGACACTCGCCCACCGCGTCACGGGTACAGGGGGACAGTCATGCGGAATCGGCACGAGAAGTGGCTCTGGTGGACAGCCGTCCTCTCACTGCTGTCAGGGGTGGCGCTGACCCCCACTCTCCTGGAGCTGGTGGCCCCCCTGAGCGGACAGTGGGAGCGGCTGAGCGCCGTGAGCCAGACCTACGGCGCGTTGTCCACCCTGTTCTCCGCAGTCGCGTTGATAGGCGTCGGTGCCTCGCTCGCCTACCAGGCCCGCCAAGCGCGAGTCACCAACGACGACACCCAACGCTCCGCCTTCCGTGAACTCCTCCTCGTGGCCGTGGCCGACCCTGAACTCCTCGTGTGTGTCGATCCGCCTCGCCCTGACGTACCCGCCGACGTCGCACGGCAGCTGATATTCACACACGTCCTGGTGATGCAGTGGCACACCGAGTACGGGTTGGGACGCATCAACGACGACGGGTTGGTGGCCACTCTTCGGGTTCATTTCAGGGGCCAGCGAGCCCGTGAGCACTGGGCCACCCGCGCGGTGGACTGGCGGGACTACGCGACGGCCGTGGGCGAACCTCGCGGACTTCGATTCACGGATCTCATGGACGCCGCCCATGCCGAGGCCGCGGCAGCAGGCCCGCCCGTGCCCGTGGCCTCCCACTACGCAGCCGACTCAGGTACTTGAGACTCAACGGCGAGCGCGTGCCGCGGACCGGCGCGCGCTCGCCGTGCCGTTCTAGGGCGTGTACACCGCCGGCCGAGGTGCCGTAGCCATCCCGTTGCCGATGAAGAAGCTCGGGTGGGGAGGCTGGTTGTAGGCCGTGTTTTGCCAGGCCAAGCCCGTGCGGTACATCGTGTCGTGGAGCAAGGTCGTGATCTTTGTCGTTGTTTCGTACGGCGTTGAGTAGATCCGCAGCGCCGTGTTGTCCGTCGTCGGCCAGATGACCTCCTCGCGCCAGTCGCCGAAGATGTCGCCGGAGAGGGACGGGGTCGCCTTCGTGCTGTTGTTGGAGTGGACCGACGCGCCGGTCAGGAGGCGGGTGTCGGAGGAGGTGCCGTACTTGTCGATGTGGGTGCCGTCGAGGAGTTCGCGGGTGGTGTCGCCGTCCCACCAGGAGAGGAAGTTGACGGAGGACGGCTCACGGCCCTTCGTCGCGCCCGCCTCGTCGCGGATGGAGGAGTCCGACGCCGACCAGACCTCCGCGCCGTCGTTGCCCGCCCAGATGTCGCCCGCCACACCCCGGCCGTTGTCGCAGCAGGCGGCCAGCTTCCAGTTGACCGTGCCGTTCGCCGGGTTGATGTACAGCTCGGCCGGCTGCGACGACGACTCCGAGACCTTGAAGTACTCCAGGCCCGCGTGCGAGGGGTCCAGATCGCCCAGGTGCTGCGCGTCGCCATGGCCCGTCTTCGTCGTCCACAGCCCGTTGCCGTTGTCGTCCACCGCCATCGCGCCGTAGACGATCTCGTCCTTGCCGTCGTTGTCGACGTCCCCGACGGACAGACTGTGCGAGCCCTGACCGTCGTATCCCTTGCCGGAGTTGGTGGAGGAGTTGGTGTCGAAGGTCCAGCGGCGGGTGAAGGCGCCGCCTCGCCAGTCCCAGGCCGCGATGACCGTACGGGTGTAGTAGCCGCGGGCCATGATGAGGGACGGTCGGGCGCCGTCCAGGTAGGCCGTGCCCGCGAGGAAGCGGTCGACCCGGTTGCCGTACGAGTCGCCCCACGACGACACCGTGCCGCGCGCCGGGACGTAGTCCACCGTCCCCATCGCCTTGCCGGTCTGACCGTTGAACATGGTCAGGTACTCGGGGCCGGACAGGACATAGCCGCTGGAGTTGCGGTAGTCGGCGGAGGAGCTGCCGATGACCGCGCCCGTGCCGTCGACCGTGCCGTCCGCCGTCTTCATGGCGACCTCGGCCTTGCCGTCGCCGTCGTAGTCGTACGCCTGGAACTGCGTGTAGTGCGCGCCGGAACGGATGTTGCGGCCCAGGTCGATCCGCCACAGCCGGGTGCCGTCGAGCTTGATGCCGTCGACGATCGTGTTGCCGGTGTAGCCGGACTGGGAGTTGTCCTTGGCGTTGGTCGGCTGCCACTTCAGTACGAAGTCCAGCGCGCCGTCGCCGTCGAGGTCGGCGACGGACGCGTCGTTGGCCTCGTAGGTGTAGGCGACGCCGTCAGGCGTGGTGCCCCCTGCCGGTGGGCTGATCGGGACGTCCTTGTAGCCGCTGCGGAACTGGATCGCGTGGACCGAGTCGGCCTGCTCGACGCCGCCGACGATCGCGCGGACCGTGTAGTCGGCCTGCGAGGGCGCACCGGCGTGGAAGTAGTTCGTCGAGCCGGTGATCGGCGTGGAGTTGACCTTCGTACCGGCCCGATAGACGTTGAAGGAGACGTCGTTGGGGTCGGTGCCGAGCCAGCGCCAGCTGACCAGGTTGCCGGCGTCGGTGTGGACGCTGACGACACCCCGGTCGAGCTTCTCGACCTGCCGGGCGGTCGCCGCCTCCGCCGTGCCGGGGGTGGCGAGTTGGGTGAGCCCGGCGGCGACGAGCGCCGCGGCGGCGCCGAGCGCGGAGAGAACGGCCCTTCGTCTGCGGTGCTTGTGGGGGTGCGCATGCGGGTGCGGGTGCTGCACGAGACGTACCTCCTGGGAGGACGGACGGATTCCACTCCTCCGTCGCCGCCGCACACCGGAAGGTTGCCGCTCATCCGGCGTAGCGCGCCGCCAACTCCCGTACCGTCTCGGCAAGTCGCTCGCGCAGCTCCGGTGGCTCCAGCACCTCTACGCCCGCACCCATCGACAGGAACTCACCGAGCGCGCGGTCGACCGACTCGATCGGCACCCTGGCCTGCCTCCAGCCGTCGCCCTCCACCGGCCCGTACGACGCCGTCCTCCCGTGCGTCACCCCTGGCGCCAGCCGGACCAATGCCTCCTCCCGGTACAGGCGTTCATGGAAGTCGCGCTGGTACGCCGTCCAGTAGGCCGTCAGATCGAAGTCGTCCGGGCGGCTGAACTCCTCGTCGGACGTGGCGAGTTCGAGGATCTGGTCGACACGGAAGGTACGCGGTCCCGGTCCCGCGACCACGTACCAGCGGCCCGCCTTCAGGACCAGTCCGTACGGTTCGAGGCGCCTCTCCACATCCGTCGGCCGGGCCCAGCGGCGGTACCGCACATGCAGCACCCGCCCGTTCCAGACCGCGTCCGCGACCGCCGGCAGATACGGGGTGGCATCGGCCTCCGCGTACCAGCCGGGCGCGTCCAGATGGAACCGACCGCTGATTCGGTCGGCATGCGCCCGCAGCTCCGCCGGCAGCGCGGCCCGCACCTTCAGCTGGGCAGCCGCCAGCACCGACCCCAGCCCCAGCTCGGCGGCCGGACCGGGGGCGCCCGCCAGGAAGAGGGCCTCCGCCTCGTCGGCGGTCAGGCCGGTCAGCCGGGTGCGGTAGCCGTCGAGGAGGCGGTAGCCGCCGGCGTGGCCCGCGTCGCCGTACAGCGGGACGCCGGCCGCGCCCAGCGCCTCCACGTCCCGGTACACCGTGCGCACCGAGACCTCCAGCTCCTCGGCGAGCTGGGCGGCGGTCATCCGGCCCCGGGTCTGGAGCAGCAGCAGGATCGAGACGAGTCGGCTGGACTTCACGGACCCAGAATCCCAGAGGTCCGCAGACTTCACTGACAGAAGGTGTCAGGGAAGTCGCCCTACCGTCCCTCCATGAGCTTCACCGAGAAACTGCTGACCGTGCCGCCACCGATCGAGATCGCAGGCCGGCACATCAAGCGCTACCACGTCACCACCGACCCGGCCGGCATCGCGCCCGAGGTCGAGAAGGCGGCGTACGAGATCCTCCCGGAGCTGCTGCCGGAGCCGGACGGCACTCCGCCCGCGACCTTCGTCGTGCTGCACCGGGGCGGCGACACCGGCGCCTACCTCAACGCCTACAGCTGGGTCTGGGACAACGTGCTCCACTTCCGGGGCGCCGCGGCCGGGCAGCCGGCGCTGCGATGCCCGGACATCGACCCGACCCACTTCGTCAAGCCCGACCTTCCCTGGATCGGCTGTGTCTGGGAGCTGCCGCCGATCCTCCACGAACGGGACGCCTGGGTACGGCACCTGCTCGCACCCGAAGTCCCAGACCTCGCCGCCTACTTGGCCGACTCGCTGCCCGCAGGAACCACAGGAGACCGCTCATGAGCAGCCCGCACGACTTCGACTTCTTCCACGGCGACTGGCAAGTGCTCAACCGCCGCCGCACCGACTTCCTCGACCCGGACAGCGACTGGGAGGAGTTCCCCGCCACCAACCGCTGTTGGCCGCTCTTCGACGGCGCCGCGAACGTCGACGAGATCGACATGCCGCACCTGTCGGCGAAAGGCGCGACCCTGCGGCTCTTCGACCGCGAGAGCGGGCAGTGGTCGCTCAACTGGGCCTCCAGCCGCACCGGGACGCTGTTCCCGCCGGTCGTCGGTCAATTCACCGACGGACGCGGGGTTTTCTACGGCGACGACACCCACGCCGGCAAGGACGTGCGCGTGCGGTTCGTGTGGTCCGACGTCTCCGCGGCCGGCGCCCGCTGGGAGCAGGCGTTCTCGCTCGACGGCGGGGACACCTGGCTGACCAACTGGGTCATGGAGTTCACGCGGGCTTCCTGAACGCCCGCAGCGAGAAGACGGGGTCGGCGCGCGGCCGGTCCTGGTCGGGCAGGGCCTCCATCCGTACGGCGAGTTCCTCGGTGCGCGGGTCGCCGGGCGGCAGCATGGTGAACCAGCCGCGCCGCAGGTCGGCGGCGGTGCGCCGGGGGCTGCGGCCCTGCCCGAGGCCGGTGAAACGGGCCCGCCCGGCGGCGACCAGACCCTGCGCGGCGGCGTACGACTCCACCCGGCGCGCCGCGTCCGGGGCGGCCCTGCGCGGGCGCGGGGCGAGGACCGCGTCGACGTCGCTGCCGACGTCGTGCGCGGCGGCCTTGTCGACGGTGGTGACGTACACACCGCCGGGCCGCAGCACCCGGGCGCACTCGGCGACGATGCTGCGGGCGTCGTCGGGGTCATGGACGAGGTGCAGCAGCCACACGCTCGTCACCGCGTCGAACACCCCGTCGGGGAACGGCAGTCGGCGACTGTCGCCGAGCACGATCGCGCCGGGCAGCCGCACCGCGGCCATCCGGGCCATGCCGTACGCCAGGTCGGCGCCCGTCACCCGCAGCGCGGGCCGCGCGGTCGCGAACCGGCGGGTGACGATGCCGGTGCCGCAGGCCACGTCGAGGAGGCGGCGGGCGTCCGGCGGGACCAGGCCGAGCACCGCGTCGGCGGCCGCGGCGGCGCGGGGTTCGCCGCCGCGGGTGGCGTCGTAGGCGTCGGCTTCCTTGTCGTAGTCCAGCACGCCGTCACTGGGCTCCGTGACCGGGGGCGAGCGCCGCCACCCGCTGGGCCAGCTCGAAGTCCTTCTCGGTGACCGCGCCGCCGACACTGTGGGTGTTCACGCTCAGGGCGACCGTGTTGTAACCGAGGGTGAGGTCGGAGTGGTGGTCGAGCTCCTCCTGGACCTGGGCGATGTGCACGACCATCGCGGTGGCCGCGAAGTGCGAGGACAGCCGGTAGGAGCAGGTGAGGCGGTCACCGTCGACCGACCAGCCCGGCAGTTCCGCGAGCCGGTCCTCGATCTCCTTCTGCGACAGCGGTTCCACGGCCATGACGCCGCTCCTTCCTGGGACTGCGGGTGCGCTGGGGGTGTTCTCTCAGCGTGCCACAGGCGGACCGCCGAAGCCCTGGTCAGACGGCGCCCGCGAAGCGAGAACCCAGGCCGTCCGGCCGTCACGATTCCGATCGGCTTCGTCTACGGTCGTCGTATGACCACCACCACTGCCGACGACCGGGGCGTGGGCCCGCTGCTGCGGGCCTGGCGGGAGCAGCGTCGGGTCAGTCAGCTGGAGCTGGCGCTGCGGGCCGACTCCTCCGCGCGGCACATCAGCTTCATCGAGACGGGACGTTCGCGGCCGAGCGAGGAGATGGTGCTGCGGCTGGCGGAGCATCTGGACGTCCCGGTCCGGGAGCGCAACGCGCTGCTGCTGGCGGCCGGTTACGCCCCGCACTACCCGGAGACCCCGCTGGCCGCCCCCGAGCTCGACGCCCTGCGGGACGGCATCGAGCGGCTCATCCAGGGTTACGAGCCCTACCCGGCACTGGTGTTGGATGCCATGTACAACGTGGTCGCCGCCAACCGCGGCATCCTGATGCTGCTCGACGGCGTCCCGGAATCGTTGCTCGCACCCCCGCTCAACGCCATGCGGCTGACCCTGCACCCGGAGGGCATGGCACCCCGTATCCGCAACCTGCGGGCGTGGCGCGGGCATCTGCTGGAGCAGATGGAGCGGCAGATCGCCCTGCGCCGCTCGGAACCGCTGCGGGCGCTGTACGAGGAGGTGGCGGCGTATCCGCTCGCCCACGAGGACGGTGACGACGAGGAGTTGGAGGCGCCGGCGTACTTCGCGCTGCCGATGCGGATCGAGCACGAGGGCCGGGTGCTGTCGTTCATCTCGTCCATCTCCACCTTCAACACCCCCATGGACGTGACCGTCGCCGAGCTGGCCATCGAGACGTTCCTCCCGGCCGACCCGGCGACGGTCAAGTACCTTCAGGGGTTCGTCTCCTGACGCGCCTTCAGGGCGACGTGCTGGAGGGCGGCGAACCCGGCGACGGTGAGGGCCTGGAGGACGGTCCACACGCCACCCGCGGTGCTCGGCGAGAGCCACAGCGCGAGGGCCACACAACTCAGCAGCGCCCAGGCGAGGTTGGCCTCGACGACGGCGCGGACCGGCAGCGCGGCGGGACGCGGGCGTGAGGCGAGCCATCCGACGCCGGCCGCGTACACGACCAGGAACGCGCCGAGTTCGAGCAACAGCGTGGAACCGACGCCGAGGAACCGGCCGAGAGGTCCGGACGCGGTGAGGTAGGCGAGGCCGTTCGCGCCGGTCACCACCGCGTCGAGCGCGAGGAAGCGCCGCAGCGCGGTCTGCGGGTCGGACGTGCGGGCGAGGGCGGACAACTGGGCTGCGGACATGGCGAATCAGCCTCCGTCGAGGTGGGTGCGCGACACGGGAAAGGGGAACCCGGGTTCCGGACCGGAGTGCGCCGCCCCGGAACCCGGTGACTCCACCATCCCGCGCCCGCCCGGAACGGTCGATTACACGCGGGGTAATTGCACCGCCCGCACTCGGACCAGCCCCCCCCCACCGCCCCGCGCGGACCAACGCCCCCACCACGCCGCGTGCCGAGCGCCCACCGCCCCGCGCCGCGAGCCCCCCACCACCCCGCGCGGACCAACACCCCCACCACCCGCGTGCCGAGCGCCCATCGCCCCGCGCCACGAGCGCCCCACCACCCCGCGTGGCGAGCGCCTCACCACCGATCACGTGAGACTGACAGCGGAACATGACACACTGCCTCGGATACTTCGGCGCGTAGGGGAGGCGTGGCGTGAGTGAGCGGCGGCCTGCGCCCACGGTGGGCCAGGTGGTGCTCGGCAAGCGGCTCCAGGAGCTGCGGGAGGCGGCCGGGCTGAAGCGCGAGGAGGCCGCGAAGGTCCTGCGCGTGGCTCCGGCGACCGTGCGGCGCATGGAAATGGCCGAGGTCGCCCTGAAGATCCCGTACGTGCAGATGCTGCTGTCGACGTACGGCGTCTCCGAGGAGGAGGCGGACGCGTTCGTCGCGCTGGCCGAGGAGGCGAACCAGCCGGGCTGGTGGCAGCGGTTCCACGACGTGCTGCCGGACTGGTTCAGCCTGTACGTGAGCCTGGAGGGCGCGGCCCGCATCATCCGCTCCTATGAGCCGCACTTCGTGCCGGGCCTGCTCCAGACCGAGGCGTACGCGCGTGCCGTGATGGAGGCGGGGACGATCGCGCAGGCAGGCCCGGACACCGTCGAGCGGCATGTGTCCCTGCGGATGACCCGCCAGCAGCTCCTGGAACGCCCGGACCCGCCCCACCTGTGGGTGATCATGGACGAGACGGTGCTGGCCCGGCCGGTCGGCCAGGGCGGCGAGGTCATGCGGGAGCAGCTGGACAAGCTGCTGGAGTTCGCCGAGCGCGACCGGATCACGCTGCAGATCGCCGAGTTCGCCGCGGGCCCGCACCCGGGGACGTACGCCCCCTTCTCCCTCTTCCGCTTCGCCGAGCCCGAACTGCCCGACATGGCCTTCACCGAGTACCTGACCGGCGCCCTGTACCTGGACTCCCGCAAGGAGGTCTCCCTGCATCTGGAGGTCCTGGACCACATGACGGCGCGCGCCGCGTCGGCCGAACGCACCAAGAAGATCCTCAGGGAACGCCGCGCCACCTATTGAGCCCTTCGAGAGCCCGAGCCCTTCGAGCACCGAGGAGAAACCGCCGCATGACCGGACCGGAAACCGCGCCCACCATCCTCGACACCACCAGGCCGCATCCGGCCCGTGTGTACGACTGGTGGCTCGGCGGCAAGGACAACTACCCGGTGGACGAGGAGCTCGCCCGCAGGATCCTCGCCTCGGACGGCGCGGTGGTCCGCGGGGCGCGCGCCAACCGCCGGTTCATGCACCGGGCGGTCCGGACGGCCGCCGATGCGGGCATCCGCCAGTTCCTCGACATCGGCACCGGCATCCCCACCGAGCCCAACCTGCACCAGGTCGCCCAGGAAGTCGCCCCGGACGCGCGGGTGGTGTACGTCGACAACGACCCGATCGTCCTGCGCCACGCCCAGGCCCTGCTGCACAGCACCGCCGAGGGCGCCACGAACTACGTGCACGCCGACGTCCGCGACCCGGACACCATCCTGCGCCTGGCCGCGGAGACCCTGGACTTCTCCCGGCCCGTCGCGCTGTCGCTGGTGGCGCTCACCCACTACCTCGGCGAGGACCCGGACGGCGACGACGTGTACGGCCTACTGGAGCGGTACGTCGCCGAGCTCGCCCCCGGCAGCTATGTGATCCTCTCCCAGGTGACCCCCGACCTCAGCCCGGAGGCCATCGGGAAGGCCGCGGAGGCTTTCCGGGCGAGCGGTACGCCGTTCCACCCGCGCTCGCTGCCCGAGTTCTCGCGCTTCTTCGCCGGCCTGGAGCTGCTCGGCCCGGGCGTGATCCCGGTGACCGGCTGGCGGCCGGAGCCCATCGACGTCGAGGCCCAGACCGAGGGCGTCGTGCCGGTGTACGCGGGAGTCGCCCGCAAGCCCTGACCCGTACGACCCTCGGACGAGTACCCGTACGGGTGCCGTGAACAGGTGCGTTCCCGCCCTCGCCCCTAGCTTCGGAAGCACGGGCAAGCAAGGGAGCGCATGTGACCGACACCCAGACCCCGCCCACCGAGCCGGGCGCGGCGCTGCTGAAGGCCGGGCGTTTCTTCCGGCCCGGCACGCCCGCACCCGACCTGCACCGCATCGAGCTGACCGGCGGGCGCGAGGCGGACGCCTTCTACCGGGACCGGTGGAGCCACGACAAGGTCGTGAACTCCACCCACGGGGTGAACTGCACGGGTTCCTGCCGGTGGAAGGTGTACGTCAAGGACGGCATCATCACCTGGGAGACCCAGCAGACCGACTACCCGAGCGTCGGCCCGGACCGCCCCGAGTACGAGCCGCGCGGCTGCCCCCGGGGCGCCGCGTTCTCCTGGTACACGTACTCCCCCACCCGGGTGCGCTACCCGTACGTCCGCGGTGTCCTCCTCGAGCTGTACCGCGAGGCGCTCGCGAGGACCGGAGACCCGGTCCTGGCCTGGGCGGACATCCAGAGCGACCCCGAGCGCCGCCGCCGCTACCAGCAGGCCCGCGGCAAGGGCGGCCTGGTCCGCGCGACCTGGGACGAGGCGGTCGAGATCGTCGCCGCCGCGCACGTCCACACCATCAAGACGTACGGCCCCGACCGCATCGCCGGCTTCTCCCCGATCCCGGCGATGTCGATGGTGTCGCACGCGGCCGGAGCGCGCTTCCATTCGTTGATCGGCGCCCCGATGCTGTCGTTCTACGACTGGTACGCCGACCTCCCCGTGGCCTCCCCGCAGGTCTTCGGCGACCAGACGGACGTCCCCGAGTCCGGCGACTGGTGGGACGCCGCGTATCTGATGATGTGGGGCTCGAACGTCCCTGTGACGCGGACGCCGGACGCGCACTGGATGGCGGAGGCCCGCTACCGGGGCCAGAAGGTGGTCGTGGTCGCCCCCGACTACGCGGACAACGCCAAGTTCGCCGACGAATGGCTGCACCCGCACCCCGGCACGGACGGCGCGCTGGCCCTGGCGATGGGGCACGTCATCCTCAAGGAGTTCTTCGTCGACCGTGAGACACCGTTCTTCACGGACTACGTCAAGAAGTTCACCGACCTCCCGTTCCTGGTCACCCTCACCGAGAAGGACGGCGCGCACGTCCCCTCGAAGTTCCTGCGCGCCACCGACCTCGGCCAGGAAGGCGAGGGCGCGGAGTGGAAGACGGTCGTACTGGATGCGGCGAGCGGCCGCGCGGTCGTCCCGAACGGTTCCCTGGGCTTCCGCTGGACCGAGTCGGGCAAGGGCCGCTGGAACCTCGAACTCGGCGCTGTCGAACCGACGTTGACCCTGCACGGGCAGAACATCTCGAGCGGCGTCGAGGTCCTGCTCCCCCGCTTCGACACCGAGGGCGGCGAGCACGGCCAGGGCCGCGGCGACGTGGTACGCCGTGGCGTACCGGCGACCCGGCTCGGCGGTCCGGACGGTCCGCTGGTGACGACCGTGTTCGACCTGCTGCTGGCGCAGTACGGCATCAAGCGCCCTGATCTGCCGGGCAGTTGGCCCGCCTCCTACGAGGACGCCGAGGCGCCCGGCACCCCTGCCTGGCAGGAGGTGCACACTTCCGTCCCGGCCGCCAAGTGCGTCAAGATCGCCAGGGAGTTCGCGCGCACCGCCGAGCGCTCCAAGGGCCGCTGCATGATCCTCATGGGCGCCGGCACCAACCACTGGTTCCACTCCGAGACCATCTACCGCGCCTTCCTGGCCCTCCTCCAACTCACCGGCTGCCAGGGCCGCAACGGCGGCGGCTGGGCGCACTACGTCGGCCAGGAGAAGTGCCGCCCGGTCACCGGCTGGGCGACGCTGGCCGCCGCGTCGGACTGGTCGCGTCCACCGCGACAGATGATCGGCACGGCGTACTGGTTCCTCAACACCGACCAGTGGCGCTACGACCACTTCACCGCCGACGTGCTGTCCTCCCCGCTCGGCGAGGGCCGGTTCAAGGGCATGACGGGCGCCGACTGCCTCGCCCTGTCGGCGCGTTCGGGCTGGATGCCGTCGTACCCGACCTTCGACCGCAACCCCCTGGAGCTGGGCGAGACCTTCGGCGACCCGGTGGCCAAGGCGGTGGCCGAACTTCGCGCGGGCACCCTGAACTTCGCCTGCGAGGACCCGGACGCCCCGGAGAACTGGCCGCGCGTGCTGACGCTGTGGCGGGCCAACCTGCTCGGCTCGTCGGCGAAGGGCGCCGAGTACTTCACCCGGCATCTGCTGGGCACGCACTCGTCGTTGAGCGCCCACGAGGCCGAGTCGCACGAGCGGCCCCGGGACGTGAAGTGGCGGGAGGAGGCCCCCGAGGGCAAGCTCGACCTGCTGCTGTCGCTGGACTTCCGGCAGACGTCGTCGACCCTGCTGTCGGACGTCGTCCTGCCGGCGGCGACCTGGTACGAGAAGCACGACCTGTCGTCCACCGACATGCACCCCTACGTGCACTCCTTCACCCCGGCCGTGGACCCGCCCTGGCAGGCCCGCACCGACTTCGACACCTTCAAGGCGCTGGCCGACCGGCTCAGCGAGATGGCGGTCCTGCATCTGGGCACCCGCAAGGACCTGGTGGCGTCGCCGCTCCAGCACGACACCCCGGGCGAGACCGCCCAGCCCGGCGGGGTGGTCCTGGACTGGAAGCGCGGCGAGTGCGATCCGGTCCCCGGGAAGACGATGCCGAACCTCACGGTCGTCGAACGCGACTACACCGCGATCGGCGCCAAGTTCCGGGCGCTCGGCCCACTGGTCGAGAAGCTGGGCCTGCCCTGCAAGGGCATCGCCCTCAAGCCGGACGAAGAGGTGCGGCACCTGGCCGAGTTGAACGGCACCGGCTACGAGGGCCGCCCCTCGATCGACACCGCCGTGAAGGCCGCGAACACCATCCTCGCCCTGTCCGGCACCACCAACGGCCGCCTCGCCACCCAGGGCTTCCACACCCTGGAGGCGCGCACCGGGCAGGAGATGGCCCACCTGGCCGCCGAGCACGAGGGCAAGCGGATCACCTACGCCGACACCCAGGCGGCGCCCGTCCCGGTCATCACGTCACCGGAGTGGTCGGGCAGCGAGTCCGGCGGCCGCAGGTACACGGCGTTCACCCTCAACACCGAGCACCTCAAGCCCTGGCACACCCTGACCGGCCGCCAGCACTTCTTCCTGGACCACGACTGGATCCACGAACTGGGCGAGGCGCTCCCGGTCTACCGGCCGCCGCTGGACATGAACAAGCTGTTCGGCGAACCGCAGCTCGGCCCGGACGGACAGCGGGAAGTGACGGTCCGTTACCTCACGCCGCACAACAAGTGGTCCATCCACTCCGAGTACCAGGACAACCTGTTCATGCTGGCCCTCTCCCGCGGCGGCCAGTCCATCTGGATGGCCCCGCAGGACGCGGACGCCATCGGCGTCAAGGACGACGACTGGATCGAGGCGGTCAATCGCAACGGCGTGGTCGTGGCCCGCGCGGTCGTCTCGCACCGCATGCCGGCCGGCACGGTCTACATGCACCACGCCCAGGAACGCACGGTCAACGTGCCGACGACGGAGGCCACCGGCAAGCGCGGCGGCATCCACAACTCGCTGACCCGGCTGATCCTCAAGCCGTCCCATCTCATCGGCGGCTACGCCCAGTTGAGCTGGGCGTTCAACTACCTGGGCCCCACGGGCAACCAGCGCGACGAGGTGACGGTCATCCGCCGCCGCAGCCAGGAGGTCGAGTACTGACATGCGAGTGATGGCTCAGATCGCGATGGTCATGAACCTCGACAAGTGCATCGGCTGCCACACCTGTTCCGTCACCTGCAAGCAGGCATGGACCAACCGGCAGGGCATGGAGTACGTCTGGTTCAACAACGTCGAGACCCGCCCGGGACAGGGCTATCCGCGCCGCTACGAGGACCAGGAGAAGTGGCGCGGCGGCTGGGAGCTCAACAAACGGGGCGCGCTGAAGCTCAAAGGCGGCGGGCGCTTCCACAAACTCCTCGGCATCTTCTCCAACCCCAAGCTCCCGGAGATCAAGGACTACTACGAGCCCTGGACCTACGACTACAAGAACCTCACCGACGCCCCGCTCGGCGACGACTTCCCGGTGGCCCGGCCGGTGTCGCAGATCGACGGCAAGCCGATGAAGATCGAGTGGTCGTCGAACTGGGACGACAACCTCGCGGGCGCCCCCGCCTACGGCGACCTCGACCCGATGGTCGAGCGCGCCCGTCAACAGGCGGCGGAGAAGGTGAAGTTCGAGTTCGAGCAGACCTTCATGTTCTATCTGCCGCGCATCTGCGAGCACTGCCTCAACCCGTCCTGCGTCGCCTCGTGCCCGTCCGGCGCGATGTACAAGCGGGCGGAGGACGGCATCGTCCTGGTCGACCAGGACCACTGCCGGGGCTGGCGGATGTGCGTGACCGGCTGCCCGTACAAGAAGGTCTACTTCAACCACCGCACCGGCAAGGCCGAGAAGTGCACGATGTGCTACCCGCGCGTCGAGGTGGGCCTGCCGACAGTCTGCTCGGAGACCTGCGTGGGCCGTCTGCGCTATCTCGGCGTGATCCTCTACGACGCCGACAAGGTGACGGCCGCGGCGTCCACGCCCGACGAAAAGGGGCTGTACGAGGCCCAGTTGGGTGTCTTCCTCGACCCGGACGATCCGGCCGTGCAGCGGGCCGCCGAGGAGGCGGGGATCTCGTACGACTGGATGGAGGCGGCCCGCCGCTCCCCCGTGCGCGCGCTGATCAGCAAGTACAAGGTGGCGCTGCCGCTGCATCCCGAGTACCGCACGATGCCGATGGTCTGGTACATCCCGCCGCTGTCGCCGGTCGTGGACGCGCTCACCGAGACCGGGCACGACGGCGAGGACGCCGAGAACCTCTTCGGCGCGATCGACACGCTCCGCATCCCGCTGGAGTACCTCGCGGAGGTGTTCACCGCGGGCGACACCGCGCCCGTGCGGGGCTCCCTGGAGAAGCTCGCCGCGATGCGCGCCCACATGCGGGCGATCAACCTCGGCGAGGACCCCGACCCGGCCGTCACCGAGGCGGTCGGCATGAAGCCCGCGGAGATCGAGGAGATGTACCGGCTGCTGGCCATCGCCAAGTACGACGACCGATACGTGATCCCGACCGCCGCCGTGGGCGACGCCCGCCGCCTGGAGGAGTCGGCGCTCCCGGAAGGTTGCAGCCTCGAGTACGAGGGCGGGCCCGGCATGGACGGCGACGGGCCGTTCGGCCAGGACTCCGGGCAGCGCAAGCTGCTGCCGGTGGTGTCCGTGGAGAACTTCCACGGGCTGCGCCGCCGCCAGACGTCCGACGACCCCGCCGACGCCGAGGAGGTCTGATGCCGTCGTACGCCGTGCTGTACCAGGCAGCAGCGCTCTGTCTGACGTACCCCGACGACGACTTCCGCGCCCGGCTGCCGCTGCTGCGCGAAGCGGCCCCGCAACTGCGGGAGTTCGTCGATCACGCGGCGGTGACCGCGCCGCAGGAGCTGGCCGCGCACTACGTCCAGGTCTTCGACTTCAAGAACCGGCACAGCCTGTACCTGAGTTGGTGGCAGGACGGGGACACCCGGCGGCGCGGGATGTCGCTGGTCCGCTTCAAGGACGTCTACCGGGCGGCGGGCCTGGAGTTCACCGGCGAGGAGTTGCCCGACTTCCTGCCCGCGGTGCTGGAGTTCGCGTCCCGCACCGGCAACACCGACCTGCTCACCGAACACCGGGACGGCCTGGAGCAGTTGCGCTCCCGACTGACCGCCTTCGGAACCCCGTACGCGTCCGTCCTGGACGCCGTATGCGCCACACTGCCGACCTGTACCGGGGTGCGCTGATGACCACACTCCTCTGGGGCGTGCTGCCGTACGTCGCCATCGCCCTGCTCGTCGCCGGACTCGTCTGGCGCTACCGCTACGACAAGTTCGGCTGGACGACCCGCAGTTCGCAGGTCTACGAGTCGAAGCTGCTGAACATCGCCTCGCCCGCCTTCCACTACGGCATCCTCTTCGTGCTGGTCGGGCACGTCGTCGGGCTGTTCATCCCGATGTCGTGGACGGACAAGCTGGGGATCAGCGAGCACACGTACCACCTGTTCTCGCTCTACGGCGGCACCGCGGCCGGCGTCCTCACCGTCGCCGGGATCGTGCTGCTGGTCTACCGCCGCCGGACCCGGGCCCCCGTCTTCCGCGCGACCACCGCCAACGACAAGCTCATGTACCTGGTGCTGCTCGGCGCGATCGCGCTGGGCATGATCGCCAAACTGAGCCACGCCACCGGCGACGGCTACAACTACCGCGAGTCCATCGCCCCTTGGGCGCGCAGCCTGTTCACCCTCCAACCGGACATCGACCGCATGCACGGGGTGCCGGTGCTGTACCAGGTCCACGCGGTGATCGGCATGGCGCTGATCGCGTTCGTGCCGTACAGCAGGCTGGTCCATATGTTCAGCGCGCCGGTGCAGTACCTGTTCCGGCCCTACGTCGTCTACCGGGCACGCGACCCCAGGAGACTGGGGCCGCGTCCGGAACGGCGGGGCTGGGAGCGCGCGAAGTCCTAAGCGGCCCCGCCCTTCTGCTCCCGGTCCTCGTCGACGATCTCCGCGTCCACCACGCCCTCCTCCTCAGGGGGCGTGGTGGTCTGCTGTTCGGTGCCTTGCGGCTCCGACTGCTGGGCCTGCGCGTACATCGCCTGGCCCACCCGCTGGCTGACGGTCGCGAGGTTCTCGACGCCGTTGCGCAGGGCGGCCGTGTCGGCGTTCTGCTCCAGGAGTGTCTTCAGTTCCGCGATCGCCGTCTCCACCTCCGACTTGGTCTCGGCGGGGACGCGTTCGTCGTTCTCGCGGAGGAACTTCTCGGTCTGGTAGACGAGTTGCTCGGCCTGGTTGCGGGTCTCGGCCGCCTCCCGACGTTTGCGGTCCTCCTCCGCGTACTGTTCGGCGTCCCGCATCATGCGGTCGATGTCGTCCTTGGGCAGCGCCGAGCCGCCGGTGACGGTCATCTTCTGCTCGCGGCCGGTCGCGAGGTCCTTCGCGGAGACGTGCATGATCCCGTTGGCGTCGATGTCGAAGGCGACCTCGATCTGCGGGACACCGCGGGGTGCGGGCGGCAGGCCGGTGAGGTCGAAGACGCCGAGCTTCTTGTTGTAGGCGGCGATCTCGCGTTCGCCCTGGTAGACCTGGATGCCGACCGAGGGCTGGTTGTCGGTGGCGGTGGTGAAGATCTCCGAACGCCGGGTCGGGATCGTGGTGTTGCGCTCGATGAGCTTCGTCATGATGCCGCCCTTGGTCTCGATGCCCAGGGACAGCGGGGTGACGTCGAGGAGCAGGACGTCCTTGACGTCACCGCGGACGACACCCGCCTGGAGCGCGGCGCCGAGGGCGACGACCTCGTCCGGGTTGACGCCCTTGTGCGGGTCCTTGCCGGTGAGTTCCTTGACGAGGTCGGTGACGGCGGGCATCCGGGTCGAGCCGCCGACGAGGATGACGTGGTCGACCGCGGCGAGCTTGATGCCGGCGTCCTTGACGGCCTGGTGGAAGGGGGTCTTGCAGCGGTCGAGCAGGTCGGCGGTGAGCTCCTGGAACTGAGCGCGCGTCAGTTTCTCGTCGAGGTGCAGCGGGCCTTCGGCGGAGGCGGTGATGTAGGGGAGGTTGATCGTGGTCTCCGAGGAGCTGGACAGCTCGATCTTGGCCTTCTCGGCGCCCTCGCGCAGGCGTTGCAGCGCCATCTTGTCCTTGCCGAGGTCGATGCCGTACTGCCCCTGGAACTTCTTCACCAGGTGCTCGACCACCCGCTGGTCCCAGTCGTCGCCGCCGAGATGCGTGTCGCCGTTGGTCGCCTTGACCTCGATGACACCGTCACCGATCTCCAGGAGGGACACGTCGAAGGTGCCGCCGCCGAGGTCGAAGACGAGGACGGTCTGCTCCTCGCCGCGGTCCAGGCCGTAGGCGAGGGCGGCGGCGGTCGGCTCGTTGATGATCCGCAGCACCTTCAGGCCCGCGATCTCCCCGGCCTCCTTGGTGGCCTGCCGCTGGGCGTCGTCGAAGTACGCCGGGACGGTGATCACCGCGTCGGTGACGTCCTCGCCGAGGTAGGACTCGGCGTCCCGCTTCAGCTTCTGGAGCACCCGCGCCGACAGCTCCTGCGCCCGGTAGCGGGTGCCGTCGACCGACCCCTGCTCCGGGAAGCGCCAGCCGCCGTCGCCCATGTACCGCTTCACGGACCGGGCCGTCCGCTCCACGTTCGTCACGGCCTGCCGCTTGGCGACCTCCCCGACGAGCACCTCTCCGTTCTTGGCGAAGGCCACGACCGACGGTGTGGTCCTGGCCCCCTCCGCATTGGCGACGACCGTGGGGTCGCCGCCCTCCAGGACGGCCACCACGGAGTTCGTGGTCCCCAGATCGATCCCGACCGCGCGTCCCATCGCTGTCCCCTTCCGCCAGGGCACTTCCCGGACTCCAGCACAAAACTTGAGTGGGCTGTTGTCAATGCCGCGTACCCCGAAAGCCGGGTACCCCGACATGGCGGATGCCGCGCCCCCCTGGGGGACGCGGCATCCGGGGACGTACGGCTGTCAGGCGAGCTTCGCCGACAGGGTGATCGGCACGGCCTTCAGCGCCTGGCTGACCGGGCAGTTCACCTTGGCCTCCTCGGCCGCGGCGACGAAGGCGTCCTCGTCGATGCCAGGGACGGTGCCCTCGACGGTGAGGTGGATGCCGGTGATGCCCTCGCCCGGCTGGAAGGTGACGTCGGCGGAGGTGGTGAGCTTGGTGGGCGGGGTGCCGGCCCCCGCGAGGGCGTGCGAGAACGCCATGGAGAAGCAGCTGGAGTGGGCGGCCGCGATCAGCTCTTCGGGGCTGGTCTTGCCGTTCGCCTCCTGGGCGCGGGAAGCCCACGTCACCGGCTGCTGGGCGATGGCGCCGGAGGAGTCGAAGGAGACGACTCCGTTGCCCTCGAGCAGGTTGCCTTCCCAGACGGTGTGTGCGGAGCGCGTGGTAGCCACGGTCATTCCTTTCATGTGGTCCCGGTTCCGGGGTGTGGACCCCATCCGATCACACTCCGGCGCACCGCACCCGCCTATGCCGCCCGCTGTTCGTCCTGACGTTCCGGCAGCGGCACCTGGGGGCCGTCCGATTCGCTCAGCCACCGGCGCAGGACGCGGTGGACGTGTTCGGCGCCGACGAGTTCCTCCTCGTCCGCGACCGGTGCGGAGAGGGCGACCGGCGACAGCAGGAACGGCCGCCCCTGCGCCCCGCCCAGGCCGCCGTGCGAGCCGATCTGCTCCTCGAAGGCCAGGACCTCGCCCTCGCCCGGGTCGTACCAGGAGTTGACCATGATGTCGGCGGTGTGCGCGAAGCCGTGCGTACGGCGTACGGCGTCGGCGGCGCCCGGCCCGAACGCGGCCAACGGGCCCGGGTTCTCGTCCAGTCGGTCGACCGGGATCTCCGTGCCGAACGGCCCGAGCACCACCCCGCCGTGCTCCTCGCTGCGCACGAGGAGGAAGCCGATGCCGGGATGGTTGGCGAGCGTCGTCAGCAGCGCCGGGTGGCGGGCGTCGATCTCCTCCTTGCTCATCCGGTGCGGCACGTCCGGGAAGGAGACCAGCCCGAGGTTCCCGGAGGCCAGCACGAGCGGCTCGGAGCTGCGCCGCGAGGGGCGGTGCTGCTCGCGGCCCTCCTCGACCGGCCGGCGCAGGGCGGCACGCACGGCCGCGCGGGCCTCGGCGCCGCTGTGGGTGCGCTGCGCCTTGCGCGGCACGGGCAGCCCGCAGCCGGCCCGCACCAGGTCGCCGAGGGTGAGGCCGTAACGGGCCTGGAAGGTCTCGCCGGGGCTCTGGCCGTGGTCGGACAGGACGACGATCCGGTAGGGGCGCGGGGCGTGTTCGGCGACGTTCTCGATCAACGCCAGGGACCGGTCGAGGCGTTCGAGGACCTTCTCGGCGTCCCGGCTCATCGGCCCGGAGTGGTGGGCGACCTCGTCGTAGGCGACCAGGTCGGCGTAGACGGCGGAGCGTCCGGCGAGCATGTCGCCCATCACGGCGGCGACCACGACGTCCCGTTCGACGACGGTCGCGAAGGCGCGGATGAAGGGGTACAGCCCGCCGCGTCGGACGCGCGGCCGGGTCCGGTGGACGCGGCCCCGTGTGGACTGGCCGATCTCCCGCCCCACTTCCGCGACGAAGGAGAGTGCGGTGCGGACGGCGTTGGCCGGGTCGGAGAAGTACGCGAAGTAGCCCGCGCGGGACCGGGTCTCGCGGCTGCGGCGGCGGGTGGCGATGGACAGCACGAGCGCCTGCTCGTCGGCGCCGCCGCTGAAGAGGTTGCCGCGGCTGGCCCCGTCGGCGCTGAGCAGCCCGCCGTCACCGGTGCGCTCGACCGCCCGGCGCTGGAGCTCGGCGGCGCTGGTGGGGCGGTTGCAGACCATCACCTCCCGGCTGTCCTTCTCGTACCAGCGGAACGCCGGCACGTCCTCGTTGCTGCCGTGCAGGATGCCGAGCTGGCTGGCGCCGGTCTGGCTGGACCAGTCGGTGCGCCACGGGGTGAGCCGGTGGGTGCCGCCGTCCAGCCAGCGGGCGAGGGTCGGCATCACGCCCGTACCGACGGCGACCCGCAGGACGTCGTAGCCGACGCCGTCCAGCTGGAGGAAGACCATCCCCGGGGCAGAGGGCGCGGCCGGGCCGCCTCTTCGGCGGCGGTCGGCGAGCCGGTAGAGGCGGCGCCGGTAGGCGTCGTCGTCCCGCACGGCGAGGGCGGCGCCGGTCGCGGAGGCCACGGCCGACATCACGGCGGCGACCACGACCGCGGTCTCCCACGCCGCCGCACCCCGCTCGGTCGGGTTCAGCCGCAGTGCCAGCAGGAGCAGGAAGCCGTTGAGGACGAAGACCAGCAGCCCGAGCACCAGGGCGGGCACGAGCAGTAGCAGGCGTACGAGGAGCGGCCAGACCAGCGCCGACAGGACACCGAAGGCGCCCGCGCCGAGTGCCGCGGTGACCGCGATGTCGGTGGCGCTGTCGCCGTCCGCGGACCGGAGCTGGAAGTCGGGCAGGATGCCGGCGAGGACGAGCATGGTGATCGTGGAGACCGCCCACACCGTGACGCTCCGCCCTGCCTGACTGGCGACCCGCCGCCAACGCCCGCCTCGCACGCCCCGCACACCTCACGTCCCCGGCCCGTCGTCGGTGCGGGCCTGCACCCACCCTGTCACAACGGACGGAGGTTCCCCGGAGTCTTCCCGGAGCGGTCAGCGGCCGTCGTACCCGGCCGTCGGCATCGACAGCCGGCGGTGGATGCTGGCCTTCATCTGGGCGTCGTACGACGGTTCCGCCGACCCCACCGTCTCCACCCGCACCCCGCGGCGGGCGCACTCGGCGAGGAACTCCTCGGTGGAGGACAGGGCGCTGTCCAGGACCCGGCGGCTGGGCGCGACGAAGAGGTCGGTCTCCGGGCGGACCCCGTCCCAGAGTACGCAGTGGTCGGGGCGCAGGCCGCGCACGAGGAGTTCCCGGCTGACGGTGTAGCCCCGCTCGGCGGCCCAGCGGGCGCACATGGCGTGCTGGCTGCGGGAGTCCACCAGGAAGGGGTCGGCCTCCAGCTCCTCCAGCGGCGTCAGACTCGCGATCGCCGTGACGCGGACCGGTCCCATGGCGTCCCCCTCACCTCCGGGTTTCGCCGCCGACCCTACTCCTGCCCGTAGGCTTCGGGGAGTCGCGCGAAGGAGGCAAAGAGGTGCCGGTGGAGATCACCTGGTGGGGGCACGCCACCTGCACGCTCGAGGACTCGGACGTGCGTGTGCTGACCGACCCGCTGTTCGCCCGCCGTCTCGCCCATCTGCGCCGCCGTCGGGGCGCGGTGCCGCCGCCCGGCGCCTGGCGCGCGGACGTGGCGCTCGTCTCCCATCTGCACTCCGATCATCTGCACATTCCGTCGTTGGAGCGACTGGCCCCGGGCACGCGCCTGCTCGTGCCCCGGGGCGCACCTCGTGCGGTGCCCGGGCTCCGCCGGCTCGCCCATCTCCAGGTCAGCGAGGTGGCGCCGGGCGACGAGACGGTGATCGGGGACGTGGTCGTACGGACGGTTCCGGCCCGGCACGACGGGCGGCGGCTGCCGGTCGGACCGCATCGCTCCCCCGCGCTCGGCTATGTCGTCGAGGGCGAGGCGCGCACCTACTTCGCCGGGGACACCGGACTGTTCGACGACATGGCCAAGGAGGTCGGGCCGGTCGACGTGGCGCTGCTGCCGGTGGGCGGCTGGGGCCCGTACCTGGGTGAGGGGCACCTGGACGCGGGGCGCGCCGCGGAGGCGCTGGCCCGGCTGGACCCGGTCAGCGCGGTGCCGGTGCACTACGGCACGTACTGGCCGATCGGGATGGACGCCGTGCGCCCCCATGAATTCCATGCTCCCGGCGCCGAGTTCGTGCGGCTCGCGGCCGAGCGTGCGCCCGGTGTGGCGGTGCATCTGCTGGAGCACGGGGAGAGCGTGCGCCCGGAGGTGGCCCAGTGACGGTGACGTGGCTGGCGGCGGCCGCCCGGAGCGTGCCGCCGGAGTCGACGCAGCAGGCGCTCGGGTATCCGTCGCTGTTCCTGCTGGTGCTGATCGGGGCGCTGGTGCCGGTGGTGCCGACGGGGGCGCTGGTGAGTTCGGCGGCCGTGGTGGCGTTCCATCAGACGGCGCCGTTCGCGCTGGCGTTGGTGTTCGTGACCGCTTCGCTGGCGGCGTTCCTGGGGGACATCGCGCTGTACTGGCTGGGGCGGCGTGGGATGGGGTCGAAGAACGGGTCGCGGTGGCTGGAGGCGATCCGGTCCCGGGCGCCGGAGGACCGGCTGACGCAGGCGCAGGAGAAGCTGGCCGAGCACGGGGTGGCGGTGCTGGTGCTGTCCCGGATGGTGCCGGCGGGGCGGATTCCGGTGATGCTGGCGTGCCTGATGGCGAAGTGGCCGCTGCGGAGGTTCGCGCGGGGCAATCTGCCGGCGTGTCTGGCGTGGGCGGTGACGTACCAGCTGATCGGGATTCTGGGCGGGTCGCTGTTCGACGAGCCCTGGGAGGGTGTGGTGGCGGCGATCGTGCTGACGGTCGCGGTCAGCGCGGCGCCGAGTGTGTGGCGCCGGGTGCGCAGGACGGCGAAGGCCTGAGGTCATCGGGCTCCGGCGGCGATGAGGAGTTCGGCGGTCGCGGGATGCGGGCCGTGGTGCGCCCAGTCGAGAGGTGACCAACCCGTCCCATGGTCCTCACGCAGGTTCGGGTCGGCACCGTGCGCCAGCAGTTCTCGTACGGTCTCGAGGTGGCCCCAGCAGGCGGCCGCGCACAACGGCAGGCCCTGCGAGCCGTCGCCCGCGCTCTCCGTGTCGGGGGCGGCCCCGGCCCGCAGCAGCACGCGCGCGACCCCGGCCTCCCCCTGCACGGACGCCAGATAAAGCGGGGTGGCGCCGTCGTCGTACGGCCGCTCCGGGTCCGCTCCCCGCTTCAGCAGCGCCCGCACGCGGACCGCGTCCCCCGCCAGGGTCGCCTCGAAGAGCTGACGGGAGAGCTTCTTGCGCTGTCGCCTTTTCATGGCGGGCGAGGCTAGCGATCACAAAGCCCGCGCGGCCACCGATATACGACTCAGGCCCGGTCCAGCACCCGCGAGCCGCCCACCGGCAGATCCCACAGGTCCTCCCGTGCCAACCCCGCCTTCTCCCAGGCCGCCCGCACCCGCGTCAGCGGCTCCAGCACCGGCTCCGCCGACAGCACGAACGTGCCCCAGTGCATGGGGGCCATCCGCCGCGCCCCCAGATCCTGGGCCGCCCGCACCGCCTCCTCCGGGTCGCAGTGCACGTCGCTGAGCCACCAGCGGGGGTCGTAGGCACCGATGGGCAGCAGGGTCAGGTCGATGCCCGGGTAGCGGCGGCCGATGCGGGAGAACCAGTGGCCGTACCCGGTGTCGCCGGCGAAATGGACCCGTTGGCCGTCCGGCGCCGTGAGGACCCAACCGCCCCACAGGCTGCGGCAGGTGTCGGTGAGGGTGCGCTTGGACCAGTGGTGGGCGGGGACGAAGTCGAAGCGGACGCCGTCCAGTTCGGCCGCCTCCCACCAGTCGAGCTCGGTGACCTGGGTGAACCGGCGGCGCCGGAACCAGCCGGCGAGCCCCGCGGGCACGAACACCGGGGTGTCGCGCGGGAGTCGGCGCAGGGTGGGGGCGTCCAGATGGTCGTAGTGGTTGTGGCTGATGACGACGGCGTCCACGCGCGGCAGCGCGCTCCAGGCGATGCCGACCGGGGTGATCCGCGCCGGGGTGCCGAGGATACGACGGGACCAGACAGGGTCGGTGAGGACGGTCAGGCCGCCGATCCGGACGACCCAACTGGCGTGCCCCGCCCAGGAGACGGCGACGGTGCGGGCGTCCACGCGGGGCAGCGGCCCGGGTTCGAACGGCAGCTTCGGGATGTCGGCGAGACCCTCGCGGCCGGGCCGCACGGAGCCCTCGCGGGCGAACCGGGCCATGGCCTTGAGGCCGGGAAGCGGGGCGGTGAGCCGGTCGTGGAAGGTCCGCGGCCAGACCCGGCGCTCGCCGAGGGGGCGGGGTTCGGCGAGCGGCGGGAAGGGCGGTGCGAAGGAGGATGCGGCCGTCGGAGCGTCGGTTTCCCGGACGGTCGTGCTGGAACCGGCTGCGCTCGCACCGGCCGTGCTCGTGGACTGCTGCGTCATCGAGGAGGCTCCCATCGCTGAGCGTCGTCGCGGAGATCGTCGAAGACCGACTTCAAAGTGATCAACGCACGGTGCACGTGTGGCAGTTCCAACGGTGTGGTCGAACTGAGGCATTCCTCGAGTTCCCCGTCCGTCCCGGCGAGCAACGCCCCGGTCGACAACCGCACCCGCAGCGCCCCCAGGTCGTCGCCGAAGCGATGGCCGCCGGGAGCCGGCATCCCGAGCCGGGCGGTGAGGAACTCCTCCAGGTCCTGTGCGTCGCCGACGCCGTGCGCGCCGAGCGCGGAGCGCAGCGGGCCCAGGTCGACGTAGAGATGGCGGCCGGCCTGCGGGGGCCGGGCCAGGGCGCCGGCCGAGACGACGGCGGTGTGCGCGGCGGCGGCCACGCGCGCGTGCAGGCGTACGGTGGCGGCGACGCGGTCGGTGACCGGCGCGGGCTCCGGCAGCGCGTAGCAGGCCGCGGCGGCCACCGGGGCGGCCACCCGGGCGCCGAGGGCGGTGAGCACGTCGAGCACGCGCGCGTGGAGGCCGTCACCGACGTCCCCTTCGGGGAAGCGGGCGATCGCGGCGGGCCACCCCGGCGGCAGCAGGGCGCCGGCCAGGTCGGTGACGACGGTGACCCGGTCGGGCAGCATCTCGGCGGGGCTCAGCCACATGGTGTCGTGCGGTGCGTGCACGGTGTCGCGCCAGGTCTCGTCGCTGATCAGGTGCAGGCCTTCGTCGGCGGCGGCCTCCACGGCCTCGTGCAGCACCTCGGGCGGCGCCACGGTGGCGGTGGGGTCGTCGGCCACGGACAGCACGAGCAGCCGTGGGTCACCGCCCTCGTCCCGCACCCGGCGCACGGTCTCCAGCAGGGCGTACGGGTCCGGGACACCGCCGCACTCCGCCGGTGTCGCCACGTGGAAGACGGGTCTTCCCAACAGGCGTGCGTACGGCGCCCACCAGGCCGCGCACGGCCGGGGCACCAGGACGTCGCCGCCGAGGGCAGCGGTCAGCGCGACCAGCAGGGAGGGGGCGCCGGGGGCCGCCACGACACGCTCGGGCCCGGCGGACAGTCCACGCCGGGCCCAGTAGCCGCACGCGGCGTCCAGCAGCCCGGGGCCGCCCCCGACGGGTTCGCTGCCGCCCCTGGCCGCCGCCGCGGCGAGCACGGCCGACAGCTCGGGCAGCACGGGCAGCCCGTCGTCCGGCGACGGCGGGCCGTAGCGGACCGGGCCTTGGCCTTCGGGGTCCGTGCGCCGCATCCGTACCTCCGGGTGAGCTGCTGTGTCGCGGGGCCGTGGGGGTGCTGTCCTTTCGGCGGGTACGGCGGGGGCGTGCGCCCCCGGGTTCCGCGTACCCAGGGTGGCGCATGCCGATGGGGACCCGCTCGGGTTGCTCCGGTCACACCGGCCCTGCGAGGCCGGCTCAGGCCTCCCCGCGGGGCGCCCTGCGGCGCACCCGGTACACGGCGCCACCGAGGGCGCCCGCGATGAGCACACCGCCCGCGACCAGCGCCGGCACGGAGTCGGTGAAGGCCCCGCCGGTACCGGCGTGCACACCCCGCTGGACCGGCGCGCTGGTACTGGCGCACGGCTCGGCCCGCGGCTCGGTGCAGCTGTGCCCGCCGCCGCTGCCACCGCTCACGTCGAAGGTCGCGCTCCACGGCTTCCCCTGCGCCCCGGCCGCCGCCGGACACGTCCCGTCGACGGTCCACGCCGAGTCGTCCCCGTACTCCCCCGCGGACGCGATCCGCGCGGTCCCCCGGTAGGCGGCCCCGGCCGCGGCCTCGTCGTTCCCGGGCACGCGCTGCAACTGCACGGCCCCTTCGTCGAAGGCCTGGGACGCGGCCTCGATGGTGGCGGGCGCGGCACCGCCGACCGCCTCGCAGGAGACCGAGACGGTGACACTCCCACCGGGCTCGGCGGTGGCGGGGCTGACCTCGGCGGCCGGTTCCGCGAACGCGACGGGCACGACACCGCCGAAAGCGGCACCCGCCACAACGACGACGGACAGGGCACGCACGATGCGGCGCATGAGGGGGGCTCCTTAGACCGCGGACAAGTCACTGCACCCATCACAGCCCGCACAAGCGAAGGACGCGCGCGCGGAAGCCCCATTAGCGGGACAGTTTGACGCCGCCCGGGTGAACGCCGCTAAGGGGCGCGGGGAACTGCGCGACCAGCCACAACGAACCCGCACCCGCCCTCGAACCCGCACCCCCACGGTCAAGCCGCGTCCTTCAAAACCTGCTCCCGCACCTTCCCGCAACACCGGCTGATCAGCCGAGACACATGCATCTGCGAGATCCCCAACTGCTCGGCGATCCGACTCTGCGTCATGTCCCCGAAGAACCGCATGTACAAGATCGCCCGCTCCCGCTCAGGCAGCGCGGCGAGCCGAGGCGCGACCGACTCCCGGTCCACCACCGTCTCCAGCGCCGGGTCCGGCGACCCCAGCGCGTCACTCAGCGAGTACCCGTCCTCGCTGCCGGGCAGCTCCGCGTCCAGCGACAGCGCGGTGAAGCTCTCCAGCGCCTCGAGCCCGACGAGCACGTCCTCCTCGCTCATCCGCGCGTGCTCGGCGATCTCCGCGACGGTGGGCCGGCGCCCGGGGATGGTCTGGGAGAGGTCCTGGCTCGCGAACCGGACCCGGTTCCTCAGGTCCTGCACCCGGCGTGGCACGTGCAGCGTCCACATGTGGTCGCGGAAGTGCCGTTTGATCTCGCCGGTGATGGTGGGCACGGCGTAGCTCTCGAAGGCGTTGCCGCGCTCGGGGTCGTAGCGGTCGACGGCCTTGACCAGGCCGAGGGCCGCGACCTGGCGCAGGTCCTCGAAGCTCTCGCCGCGGCTGCGGAACCGTCCCGCGAGCCGGTCGGCCATGGGCAGCCAGGCCTCGATGATCTCGCCGCGCAGGGTGTCGCGCTCGGGACCGTCGGGCAGTCCGGCCAGTCGGCGGAAGGCGTCCGCGGTGTCGGGGGCGTCGTCGTGCGGGTGGTGCTTCGCGCTCGTACGCGTGGACATGATGCGTCGCAACTCCCTTGGTGGTGCGCTGGGTTGCACGGTCACCGTGGGAGGCCGGCCCGGACAGGCACAGCCGTGGCGGCGAGCGGGCCGCTCCCACAGACGTGCCTCCTGTCCGAAGCACTGACAGTGCGCCTGCCCCCGGCCCCCGCCCGCAAACCCGGGCGCAGGTTTTCCCGGGGCCCGTGGGGTGACTCGGAAGGCGCTGCCTGTGCATTTCCGACGTCCGGGAGGTTCCTCCATGAGCACCAAGGTCTCCGACCACATCCTCGAGCGGCTGCGTGAATGGGGTGTGGACCATGTGTTCGGCTATCCCGGCGACGGCATCAACGGGCTGCTCGCCGCGTGGGGCCGGGCCGAGAACAAGCCGCGGTTCGTGCAGTCGCGGCACGAGGAGATGTCGGCGTTCCAGGCGGTCGGTTACGCCAAGTTCAGCGGCCGCGTCGGAGTGTGCGCGGCGACGTCGGGCCCCGGCGCGATCCATCTCCTCAACGGCCTGTACGACGCGAAGCTGGACCATGTGCCGGTGCTGGCGATCGTCGGCCAGACGCACCGCACCGCGATGGGCGGCTCGTACCAGCAGGAGGTCGACCTGCACACGCTGTTCAAGGACGTCGCCTCGGACTTCGTGGAGACGGTGACGGTCCCCGAGCAGCTGCCGAACGTGCTGGACCGGGCGCTGCGCACCGCGTACGCCCGCCGCTCGCCGACGGCGATCATCATCCCGGGCGACGTGCAGGAGCTCGACTACTCGCCGCCCACCCACGAGTTCAAGATGGTGCCCTCCAGTCTGGACCGCAGTTCGTGGACGGCGGTGCCGTCCGAGGAGTCCCTGAACCGGGCCGCCGAGATCCTCAACTCCGGTGACAAGGTGGCGATTCTGGTCGGTCAGGGCGCGGCGGGGGCGCGCGAGGAGGTGGAGCGGATAGCCGAGCTGCTCGGCGCGGGCGTCGCCAAGGCGCTCCTCGGCAAGGACGTGCTGAGCGACGAACTCCCGTACGTCACCGGCTCGATCGGCTTGCTCGGCACGCGTCCGTCGTACGAGCTGATGCGGGACTGCGACACCCTGCTGACCATCGGATCGTCCTTCCCCTACACGCAGTTCATGCCGGAGTTCGGCAAGGCGCGCGGGGTGCAGATCGACATCGATCCGCACATGGTCGGGATGCGTTATCCGTACGAGGTGAATCTCGTCGGCGACGCGAAGGCGACGCTGGAGCGGCTGCTCCCGATGCTGAACGGCGAGGAGCGCGGGCGTCAGTGGTACGACACGGTGTGCGACAACGTCCGGCGCTGGCGTGAGGTGATGGGGCGGCGGGCGGAGCTGTCGGCCGACCCGATCAACCCGGAGTACGTGGCCGCCGCCCTGGACCCGCTGCTGCCGGCCAACGCGATCGTGTCGTCGGACTCGGGTTCGGCGGCCAACTGGTACGCCCGCCATCTGACGATGCGGCCCGGCATGCGTTCCTCGCTGTCCGGGACGCTCGCGACGATGGGCTGCGGGGTGCCGTACGCCATCGGTGCGAAGTTCGCGCATCCGGACCGGCCGGCGATCGCGCTGGTCGGGGACGGGGCGATGCAGATGAACGGTCTCGCGGAGCTGATCACGGCGGCGAAGTACAAGGACCTGTGGGAGGACCCGCGGCTGGTGGTCGGGGTGTTCAACAACCACGACCTCAACCAGGTGACGTGGGAGATGCGGGCCATGGAGGGCGCCCCGTCCTTCCTGCCCTCGCAGGAGATCCCGGACGTGCAGTACGCCGCGTTCGCCCGCTCGCTCGGGCTGACCGGCATCCGGGTGGAGAAGCCCGAGGACGTCGAGGCGGGCTGGCGTGCGGGTCTCGAGGCGGACGGGCCCGCGGTGATCGAGTTCCTCACCGACCCGGCCGTGCCGCCGATCCCGCCGCACGCGACCTGGGAGCAGATGGAGGCGACGGCCGAGTCGATCCTCAAGGGCGACGCGGACCGCGGGTCGATGATCAAGCAGGGTTTCAAGGCGAAGGTACAGGAGTTCCTGCCGGGCCGGGACAAGAAGTAGGCGGCGCCACTTACGAGAACAGCGCCTGGATGTCCGGCTTCTTGTCGCCGAAGAGGCCGTCCTGTTCGCCGAGGGAGGCCAGCTTCTCCAGGGAGGCCGTGTCGACCTCGGCGGGCCAGGCGGGCAGGGTGAGCGTGTCCAGCAGGCCGGCGTCGATCTTGGTGTAGGTGGTGAGGATCTGCCGTGCCTCGTCGGGGTGTTGGGAGGCGTACTTCAGCGACTCGGTCATCGCCTCGGTGAACTTCTTCACCAACTCGGGGTTGCGCTGGGTGATCTGCGTCGAGGTGAAGTACGTCGCCACGGTCAGCTTCGGGTCGGTCTCGGCGAACGGGGACGCCACGATACGGGCGCCCTGCTGCTCGGCGATGGACTTCGCCGGGTCGCCCATCCAGGCGGCGTCGACGCGTCCGCCGTCGAGGGCGGCAGGCATCTGGTCGAAGGGGATCTCGACGAACTTCACCTTGTCGGGGTCGCCGCCCGCCTTGCGCACGGACTCCCTGACCGTCGTACTCCCGATGTTCTGAAGGGTGTTGACGGCGACCGTGTGTCCCGCCAGGTCCTTCGCCGACTTGATGGAGCTGTCCTTCTTCACGAGGACGCCGGTGACGTCGGCGCCCACCTTGCCGTTGGACGCGGCCCCGTTGACCACGGACTTGACCGGGACGCCCTTCGTCTGGGCGATCATCAGCGACGTGGTGTTGCTGAACCCGAACTGGAACTGCCCGCTGACCACGCCGGGGATGATCGCGGCGCCGCCCTGCGCGGTCACCGTCTTCAGCTCGATGCCGCGGTCGGCGAAGAAGCCCTTCTTCTGCCCGAGATACAAGGGCGCCACGTCGATGATGGGGATGATGCCGACCGTCACCTGCGTGGTCCTGCCCCCGCCGGCGGGGGAGGCCACGTCGCTGCCGGAGTCGGAGGAACCGCAGCCGGCGGCGCCGACGACCATCGCCGCGGTGAGAAGTCCGAGTGTGCGCCGCCGTTGCATGGGCTCCCCCTGGAGACTCGGACGGTCGAACCACCAATGGTGCGCAGATTCTTGACGCCCGCAATCTACACGCCCACCTTGACCGTGTCAGTCCCCTGGACCGAGGTGAACCGCGCGGAGTTCAACTCTCCCGTGGCTTGGTGAGCGGTACCAGCTCCGTCACCTCGTCCCGCTTCTCGGGCAGCAGCAGCTCCTCGTAGCGGCCCAGTGCCAGCACCACGCCGAGCATGAGGAGCGGGATCAGCACAGCGAGCATCGCCATGGCGGTTCCCTCCCCGGGATCGCGTGGGGGGCGTTCCGCCGGGTCTCCCCTGAACCGGAACGCAAACCCCCGTGTCGGGGACGCGTCCTCGGGTACGCGGTGGCCACCCCCGAGGATCTGGAGGGAGAGTCATGCAGCGAGGCAGCGACCGGTTGAGCCGCCACCGCGACGACGAGATGAAACACGAGCTCCAGGGGCTGCTCCGATCCGGGCACCCCACCCGTACCGAGGAATGGCACGACCCCGAGCCGACCGCCGACGACGATCCCCAGCTCGCCGGCGGCCCGGTGGCACCTGACGGCGCCTCCCTGGGCACGGTCCGCCAGGAACTGGCCCGCCACCTGACCCGCAGCGCCTTCCCGGCACCCCCACGCCACCTGGCCGGCACCCTGCGCCGCGCCTACGCCCCGGACACCCTGGTCGAGGCCGTGGAGCAATTGCCGTCAGGCCAGCGCTACGGCACCGTCCAGGAACTGGCCGAGGCACTGGTACGGGAACAGGCGTAGGACGCGGCGAGACCGATGCGGGGTGCGGCGCCGAGGGGCCGGACGACGCAGGACACCGGCTGCCCTCGCCGGCGGCGCTCAGGGCCTCCTGGGCGGGGCCCCGGACACCGGCCAGCACGCCCAGGCAGGCCCACGGACGCCGCGAACCCGCATCGGCCAGCGCGCCCAGGGCGACCGGGCGAGACCACAAAGCGCCGCAAGCCCGCACCGGACAACGCTCGGATCCCGACCGGACGCCAGCGAGCGCCGCGAGCTCCGGCCGAGAGGCGCCCACAAGGGCCTGCAGCGAGCAGAGCGCGCCCTGCGACGCGCTCGTGAGCCCCGGGTAGGCGCAGGACGCCGTGAGCCCCAGCCGATCGGCGCGCGTCACGGCCCGGCCGACGGACCGCACCGCGAACCCCGGCAGCGGAACGCGCATAGGCCCCCGGCCCAGGGGTACTGCGGGCGGCGTCGGGTCGGCTACGGCCACGGTGGCCCCGTGGGCCGGAAACGGAGGAAGGTCCCCAGTGATGGCTGAATTCGTGAGGGACGTCATGACACCGGGGGTGGTCGCGGTCCGCCCCGACGCCTCGCTCGTCGAGGCGGCGCAACTGATGCGTGCGCAGGACATCGGCGATGTCCTGGTGGCCGACGGCCAGGAGGTCGTCGGGATGCTCACCGACCGTGACATCACGGTGCGGGCGGTCGCCGAGGGCGCCGATCCGCTGACGACGAGCGTCCGCTCGGTGTGCAGCGCCGAGCCGGTGCTGGTCGCCCCGCAGGACCCGGTGACGGCCGCGTCGGCGCTGATGCGGGCGCATGCCGTACGCCGGCTGCCGGTCGTCGAGGACGGGCTGCCGGTCGGCATGGTGAGCCTGGGCGACCTGGCCGAGGCGGAGGACCCGGCCTCGGTACTGGCCGACATCAGCCGAGCCGACCCGGACAGCAGGCCGGGCACCCATGGCGAGCCCGAGGGCTACGGCGACAGCCCGCCCGGCCCCTGGCCCGAGGCACCTGGTCGGGGTGGACTGTGAGCCGCGACCAGGCCGCACGGATCAGTGCCTACGGCAGCGCCGTGGACGTTCGCGAGGTCACCACCAGGTATCTGCTCTACGGGCTGCTGCCCGGCTGGTTCGTGCCCGGTCTCGCCGACTGGGTCATGCACCGGCGGACCCGCATCGAGGACACCGCGGGCACCAAGGAGTCGCTGATCCACTCGCTGATGATGGCGGAGGTCGGCATCCCGATCGCGGCCACCCTGCGTTACGAGGTCAACCCGGCGCTGCTGGCCGTGCAGTTGGGCGGCGCCGCGGTGCACGAGGCCACCGCGCTGTGGGACGTACGGACCGCCGTGCGCAGCGAGCGCGAGGTCAGGCCGGTCGAGCAGCACATCCACAGTTTCCTGGAGTCGCTGCCGTTCGGTGCGCTGGCCTCCCTGATGTGTCTGCACGCCGACCAGGTGCGGTCCCTGCTGCGCGGCGGCCGGGGCGATCCGGACGCCTGGCGGCTGGTGCCGCGCCGCCCGCAGCTGTCCCGCGGCTACATCGCGGGCATCACGGCCGCGATCGGCGCCTGTGTGCTGCTGCCGTACGGAGAGGAACTGCCGCGCTGCCGACGCGCGGCGAAGCGGAGCAAGAAGCGCGCGACGAGCGACGAGGCTCACTGGCGTGCCACGAAGGAACGTTGAGGCACCGCTGAGACGGGGTGCCACGAAAGGACGTTGAGACATCATGCGCATCGCATTCCTGACCGCACCCGAAGGCGTCGAGCAGATCGAGCTCACCGACCCGTGGAAGGCCGCCGTGGACGCGGGGCACGAACCCGTGCTGGTGTCGACCAAGTCCGGGAAGATCCAGGCGTTCGAGCACCTCGACAAGGCGGACACCTTCCCCGTGCAGGAGGTCGTGGGCGAGACGTCCGCCGACTCCTTCGACGGACTGGTGCTGCCCGGCGGGGTCGCCAACCCGGACTTCCTGCGGACCGACGAGAAGGCGGTCGGTTTCGTACGGGACTTCTTCGACCAGGGCCGGCCCGTCGCGGCGATCTGCCACGCCCCGTGGACGCTGGTCGAGGCGGACGTGGTCCGGGGCCGGGTGCTGACCTCCTGGCCGAGTCTGCGGACCGACATCCGCAACGCGGGCGGCAGTTGGGTCGACGAGCAGGTCAAGGTCTGCGACCACGGCCCGAACAAGCTGGTCACCAGCCGTAAGCCGGACGACCTGAAGGCGTTCTGCGAGACGTTCCTTGAGGTCTTCACGAGGGAGGCCGCCTGATGACGGACCGCAAGCAGCAGCAGCGCGACGGATTCCGTGCGGACGACCCCACGGCCGGCCCGCTCACCACCGACCAGGGCGTGGAGGTCGACCACACCGACGACTCGCTCGCCGCCGGGGAGCGCGGCCCGACCCTGATGGAGGACTTCCACTTCCGGGAGAAGCTCACCCGCTTCGACCACGAGCGCATCCCGGAGCGGGTGGTGCACGCGCGGGGCGCGGGCGCCTACGGGTACTTCGAACCGTACGAGTCCTGCGCGGAGTTCACCCGCGCGGCCTTCCTCCAGGACCCGGCCGTACGGACGCCGGTCTTCGTGCGGTTCTCGACCGTGCAGGGCCCGAAGGGCTCCGCGGACACCGTGCGGGACGTGCGCGGCTTCGCCACCAAGTTCTATACGTCCGAGGGCAATTACGACCTGGTCGGCAACAACTTCCCGGTCTTCTTCATCCAGGACGGCATCAAGTTCCCGGACTTCGTGCACGCGGTGAAGCCGGAGCCGCACAACGACATCCCGACCGGTGCCTCGGCCCACGACACCCTGTGGGACTTCGTGTCGCTCCAGCCGGAGACGCTGCACGCGATCATGTGGCTGATGTCGGACCGGGCGATCCCGCGCAGCTACCGCATGATGCAGGGCTTCGGCGTGCACACCTTCCGGTTCGTGAACGCCGAGGGGCGCGGCACGTTCGTGAAGTTCCACTGGAAGCCGAAGCTGGGCGCGCACTCGCTGGTGTGGGACGAGGCGCAGGAGTGCCAGGGCCGCAATCCCGACTTCAACCGGGGTGACCTGTGGGACGCGATCGAGGCGGGCGAGTACCCGGAGTGGGAGCTGGGCGTCCAACTCGTGCCGGAGGAGGACGAGTTCGCCTTCGACTTCGATCTGCTGGACGCCACGAAGCTCATCCCGGAGGAGCAGGTGCCGGTCCGGCCGATCGGCCGGATGGTGCTGGACCGCAACCCGGAGAATTTCTTCGCCGAGACCGAGCAGGTGGCCTTCCACACGGCCAACGTGGTCCCCGGCATCGACTTCACCAACGACCCGCTGCTCCAGGCCCGCAACTTCTCCTATCTGGACACGCAGTTGATCCGGCTGGGCGGCCCCAACTTCGCGCAGCTGCCGGTGAACCGGCCGGTGGCACCGGTGCGGACGAACCAGCGTGACGGGTACGGCCAGAGCAAGATTCACAGCGGCACGAACTACTTCCCGAACTCCCTCGGCGGCGGCTGCCCGGCGCACGCGGGCGTCGACGGCCACGCCTACACGCACTACGCGGAGCGCGTCGACGGCGCCAAGATCCGCCGTCGCAGCCCGAGTTTCCAGGACCACTACAGCCAGCCCGCCCTGTTCTGGCACAGCATGGCGCCCTGGGAGCGGCAGCACATCGTGGACGCCTTCCGGTTCGAGCTCGGCAAGGTCGACGCGATGAGCGTACGAGCCCGTACCGTCGAGCAACTGGCCCACGTGAACGGCGAGTTGGCGGCCGCGGTGGCCGAAGGCGTCGGGGTGCCGGAACCGGCCCCCGCCGAGGCGGCCCCGAACAAGGTGCTCTCCCCCGCGCTGAGTCTGGACTCACTGCGCGGCGACGGCTCGATCCGCACCCGGCAGATCGCGGTGCTGGTGGCCGACGGCGTGGACGGCGAGCAGGTGACGTCGGTGAAGGAGGCGCTGACCGCCGAGGGCGCCATCGTCGAGGCGCTGGCTCCGCGGGACGGCACCGTCACGGGCGCCGACGGCGAACCGTACAAGGTCGACCGCGCGCTGCCGACCGTGGCCTCCGTGCTCTACGACGCCGTCCTGCTGCCCGGCGGTCCGGTGGGCACCCCGCCGACCGTCTCCGACCAGGACGCGATGCGCTTCGTGCGGGACGCCTACCGGCACGGCAAGCCGGTCGGCGCGCTCGGCTCGGGGGTCGGGGTGGTGACGGCGCTGGAGCCGGAGGGGGTGCGGCTGTCCGCGGAGTTCCATCAGGTGGTCGCCGACCAGGGCGTGGTCACGGACACCTCTCCCGGCCCGGCGAGCGAGGAGTTCCTGCGGGCCTTCGTCACGGCCGTCGCCGCCCACCGCCACTGGGACCGGCCACCGGCCCGCTGCTGAGGCGGGCCCATGGCGGCGGCCGGGACGGGTCGACCGGGTCAGACGCGGGGCGTCTCCGCGGCCCCGCGGCCCCGCTCCCGGGCCCCCGCCCGCGTGCGGCCCGCGGCGACCGGGCGCTGCGGGTTGCGCCGCAGGTACTCGCCCTCCAGCTCGGCCATCCGGCCGTTGTGGGCGCGCAGCGCGTCGCTCGACCCGTAGAGCAGGGTGTCGTGGCGCGTGCGGTGGATGTTCTCCAGCTCTTTCATGAGCTGCTGATCGTCCAGGCGGCTGGGGTCGACTCCGGTCATGGCGGTGTCCCACTCTTCGTGTTCGTTCATGGGGTTCGGGTACCCGCCCGGTGAGCACTACTGAGCACTGCCTCCGAGCGGAATCCGGGAGAGAACCATGGATCTCGCCTATCTGCACCCACTCTACGAACATCCGGGCCCCTGGGCCTCCGTATACGTCGACACGTCCCGGCACGCGGAAGACACCGCGCACGCGCTGCACCTGACGGCCGCCGCGATGGCCCGCGAGCTGGCCGGGCAGGGCGCGGACGACGCCACCTGCCGGGCCGTGGAGAGCGCGATCGAGGATCTGCGCCACTCCCCCGACCGGTACGGCAGGGCCCTCTTCGCCCGGGCGGGCGAGGTGGTCCTCGATCCCGTGCTGGCCCAGGAACCACCGGGCGACAGCACCGCCCACTGGGCGCCGCTGCCCCGTACGGCACCGCTGCTGGAGCTGGCCGGGGAGAACCCGGTGTGCGTCGTCGCCTACGTCAACCGCAGGGGCGCCGACTTCGAGCTGCGCAGCGCGGTGGAGCGGCGGCCGGCCGGGGCGGTGGCGGGCCGGCAGTGGCCGGTGCACCGCACGAGCACGGTGGACTGGTCCGAGCGGCACTTCCAGCTGAAGGTGGAGAACACCTGGGAGCACAACGCGGCGGAGATCGCCGACGCGCTCACCGTCTGCCAGGAGGAGACCGGCGCCGACCTGCTGGTTCTCGTCGGGGATCTGCGCGAGCGCCGTGAGGTGCACGAGCGGCTGCCGCAGCGGATCAAGGACCTCGTGGCGGAGACCGAGCACGGCACCGGCAGCCGGCTCCTGGACGACGACGTCGAGGAGGTCCGCGCCGATCATGTACGCCGGCGTGCCGAGGCGGAGCTGGAGCGCTTCCTCGGGGCCCGCACCCCGGACGAGGCGGGCCGCGCCGGTGCCGTCGAGAGCCTTCCCGAGCTGGTGGAGGCGGCCCGTGAGCACCGGATCGCGGAGCTCCTGGTCCGCCCGGGCGGACCCGACCTGCACCGGGACGTGTGGATCGGCGAGGACCCCGACCAGCTGGCCACCCGCCGGACCGAACTGAAGATCCTCGGCGAGCAGAACTCGTGGGCGGCCCGCGCGGACGACGCCCTGATGCGGGCGGCGGTCACGACGGACGCCACGGCGCTCGCGCTCACCGAGCCGGGCGACGAGGTGCTCCCGGGCGGCATGGGCGCGCTGCTGCGCTGGAAGTGACCGCCGCGCCGGGCTAGCGCACCCGCTCCACCCGCCGCTCGTCCCACACCGGCTCCGGTGTCTCGCGGACGCGGCCGTCGCTGCCGAAGACCAGGTAGCGGTCGAAGGAGCGGGCGAACCAGCGGTCGTGGGTCACCGCGAGGACGGTGCCGTCGAAGGCCTCCAGGCCCTCCTGGAGGGCCTCGGCGGACTCCAGGTCCAGGTTGTCCGTGGGCTCGTCCAGCAGCAGCGCGGTAACGCCCTGGAGCTCCAGCAGGAGGATCTGGAAGCGGGCCTGCTGGCCGCCGGAGAGGCGGTCGAAGCTCTGCTCGGCCTGGTTCGTCAGCTCGTAGCGGCGCAGCCGGGACATCGCCGCGCCCCGGTCCTGGGAGTGCTCGGTCCACAGGATGTCGAGCAGCCCCCGGCCCAGGAGCTCGGGGTGCGCGTGCGTCTGGGCGAAGTGCCCGGGCACGACCCGCGCGCCCAGCTTCCACTGCCCGGTGTGCGCGACCTCCTCCCCGGCCAGCAGCCGCAGGAAGTGCGACTTGCCGGAGCCGTTGGAGCCGAGGACGGCGACCCGCTCGCCGTAGAAGACCTCCAGGTCGAAGGGCTTCATCAGGCCGGTGAGCTCGAGTCCCGCGCAGGTGACGGCCCGTACGCCGGTACGGCCGCCCTTGATCCGCATCTTGATGTCCTGCTCGCGCGGCGGCTCCGGCGGCGGGCCCGCCTCCTCGAACTTGCGCAGCCGGGTCTGGGCGGCCTGGTAGCGGGAGGCCAGCTCATGGCTGATGGAGGCCGCCTGACGGAGATTCAGCACCAGCTTCTTCAGCTGGGCGTGCTTCTCGTCCCAGCGGCGGCGCAACTCCTCGAAGCGGGCGAAGCGTTCCTGCCGTGCCTCGTGGTAGGTGGCGAACCCGCCGCCGTGCACCCAGGCGTCGGCGCCCGCGGGCGAGGGCTCCACGGAGACGATCTTCTCGGCGGCGCGGGCGAGGAGTTCGCGGTCGTGGGAGACGAAGAGGACCGTCTTGCGGGTCTCCTTCAGCCGCTCCTCCAGCCAGCGCTTGCCGGGCACGTCGAGGTAGTTGTCCGGCTCGTCGAGCAGGAGCACCTGGTCGGTGCCGCGGAAGAGCGCCTCCAGCACGAGCCGTTTCTGCTCACCGCCGGAGAGCGTGCGCACCTCGCGGAACTGCGCCTTCTCGTACGGCACCCCGAGCGCGGCCATGGTGCACATGTCCCACAGCGTCTCCGCCTCGTACCCGCGCACCTCCGCCCAGTCGGCGAGGGCCTGCGCGTACTTCAGCTGGGCGGCCTCGTCGTCGACGGTCATGATCAGGTGCTCGGCCCGGTCGACGGCCTGCGCGGCCTCCCGGATGCGCGGCGACGCGACGGACACGAGCAGGTCGCGCACGGACGTCTCGTCGCGTACGGAGCCCACGAACTGGCGCATCACACCGAGGCCGCCGCTGACGGTGACGGTGCCGCCGTGCGGCTTCAGCTCGCCGGAGATCAGGCGCAGCAGGGTGGTCTTGCCGGCACCGTTGGGCCCGACGAGGGCCACGGCGGCCCCTTCGCCCACCCGGAAGGACACGTCGCCGAGCAACGCCCTCCCGTCAGGGAGGTAGTACTCGAGGTGCGCGGCTTCCAGATGTCCCATGAGGCCGCATTGTGCGGGGCGGGGCGCACGCCGGGCAAACCGTTATCGACGGCGTCGAAGACCGTTGCCCCGCCTCGGGAGCCGTTATTCGACCTCGTCGAGAGGCCTGCCCGCGGGCCCGGCCTCGGTCGCGGGGCCGGTGCTCGCCACGACGGCGCCCGCCCAGGTCAGGGCCTTCCAGCCGTCGGCGGGCGAGCCCTCCAGGACCACCACGCCGGTGTTGTCCAGGGGGCGGGCGGCGGCGAAGTCGACGTCCACGTTGTCGGCGCGAGCCGCGACCCACATCCGGATCGCCGCGCCGTGGCTGACCAGGGCGACGGTCCCGGCGCCGCTGCCGGCGGCCTCGGCGATCACGGAGTCGTAGCGGGCGAGGGCCTCCACGCCGTTCTCGCCGCCGGGCATGCGGCGCGCGGTGTCCCCGGCCGACCAGGCGAAGACGGTCTCCATGTACGTCCGGCCCGCCTCGGACCAGCCGTCCAGCATCTCCAGGTCCCCGGCGGAGATCTCCCGGATGCCGTCGCGGACGAGGACGTCGAGGCCGCGGGCGGCGGCCAGCGGGGCGGCGGTGAGCTGGGTGCGCACCAGGGTGGAGGCGTAGAGCGCCTCGATGTCCTCGTCGGCGAGGGCCTCGGGCAGCGCCGCCGCCTGCTGCTCGCCGAGCGGGGTCAGGGCCGCGCCGGGGATCGCGGTGTCGAGGAGGAAGTCGACGTTGGACGGGGTCTGGCCGTGCCGGACGAGGAGCAGTCGCATGCGGTGAGCCTCCGTTGTCGTGACCGCCCCGGGACAAGAAACGGCCACTTCAGGGTACCCGGCAGCGCATGACCCCTGACGTGGACCTCACCGCCCCGAAGCCCGGCCGGCACGCCGTGCGCGACGCGCTGCTGGCCCTCGACTGCCGGCTCTTCGAGTTCGCCGCCGAGCGGAACTGGCCGCTCGCCGAACCCGTCCTGCCGCGGCTGAGCCGGAGCGCGAACCACGGTGTGCTGTGGTTCGCGGCCGGCGCCGTGATGGCGGCGAGCCGCACCCCGCGCGCCCGCCGGGCCGCCGCGCGCGGCCTGGCCTCGCTGGGCCTGGCCTCGCTGACGATCAACACCCTCGGCAAGCGGTCCGTACGCCGCCCCCGGCCGGTCCTGGACCCGGTGCCGCTGGTGCGGCAGCTGAAGCGGCAGCCGATCACCACGTCGTTCCCGTCCGGGCACTCCGCGTCAGCTGCCGCGTTCGCGACGGGCGTCGCGTTGGAGTCACCGTCCTGGGGCGCGGCGGTGGGCCCGGTCGCCTGGTCGGTGGCGCTGTCCCGCGTCTACACCGGCGTGCACTTCCCGAGCGATGTGCTGGCGGGCGCCCTGCTGGGTGCGGGCGCCGCGTTCGCCGTACGGGGTCTGGTGCCGACCCGCGCACAGATCGGTACGCCGCCCCGGCCGCGCGCGGAGGTGCCGGCGCTGCCCGAGGGCGAGGGGCTGGTCGTGGTGGCGAACAGCGCCGCGGGCACCTCCGAGCGGGTGCGGGCGCTCCAGGCCGCGCTGCCGCGGGCCGAGCTGGTCGAATGCCAACCCGCTGACATGCTCGCGGAGTTGGAGAAGGCGGCGGCGCACGCGCGGGTGCTCGGCGTGTGCGGCGGCGACGGCACGGTGAACAGGGCCGCCGAGGTCGCCCTCCGCCACGGTCTGCCGCTCGCGGTGCTGCCCGGCGGCACGCTCAACCACTTCGCCTACGACTTGGGCGTGGAAGGCGTCAACGATCTGAGCCGGGCCGTCCAGCGCGGCGAGGCGGTACGCGTGGACGTGGGCCGCTTCCGCTGTGCCGGGACGCGCGGCATCTTCCTCAACACGTGCAGTCTGGGTGTGTATCCGGAGCTGGTGCGGGTGCGGGACCGCTGGTCGCACCGGATCGGCGGCTGGCCGGCCGGGGTGCTCGCCGCCCTGCGCGTGCTGCGCACCGACCGGCATCCGCTGGAGGCCGAGTTCCGCGGCCGCACCCGCCCGCTGTGGCTGCTGTTCGTCGGCAACGGCACCTACCACCGGGTGGGCCTGGCCCCGGGCCGCCGCCTCGACCTCGCGGACGGACAGCTGGACGTACGGGTCGTGCACGGCGGCCGGCGTCCCGCGACCCGGCTGCTCGCCGCGGCCCTCGCCGGCCCGCTGACCCGCTCCCCCGTCCACGCGGCCGTCCAGGTGAGCCGACTGCGCCTGGCGGGCGTGACACCGGGCACGCTCCTCGCCTACGACGGCGAAGTCACCGAAGTGGCGGGCGAGGTGACGCTGGAGAAGCTCCCCGAGGCACTAACGGTGTATCGCCCTCTGTCCGGCTCCTGATCATCCGTCAGTCCACATAGTAAAACGTGGGTCTCATCATTCGACATGCGCGCGTACGGTGAAGACGTACCGATCACCCGGTACCGGCACCGTGTCGAACAGGGGAGTTCAGCCATGTCGAAACCGCAGGAGACCGCCGTCTACACGCACGGACACCACGAGTCGGTGCTGCGCTCGCACACCTGGCGCACCGCCGCCAACTCCGCGGCGTACCTGCTCGGTTCGCTGAAGCCCCACATGAAGATCCTGGACATCGGCTGCGGTCCGGGCACCATCACCGCCGACCTGGCGGAGCTGGTCCCCGACGGCCATGTCACCGGCGCCGACCACGCCTCCGGCATCCTGGACCAGGCCCGTGCCACGGCGGCCGAACGCGGCCTGACCAACGTGGACTTCGCGGTCGCCGACGTGCACGCCCTGGACTGGCCGGACGACACGTTCTGCGTGGTCCACGCCCACCAGGTGCTGCAACACGTCGGCGACCCCGTACAGGCGCTGCGCGAGATGAAGCGGGTCACCAAGCCGGGCGGCTTCATCGCGGTCCGCGACTCCGACTACGCGGCCATGACCTGGTACCCGGCGTCCCCGGGGATGGACGACTGGCAGGACCTGTACCAGCGGGTGGCCCGCGCCAACGGGGGCGAGCCGGACGCCGGGCGGCGGCTGAAGTCATGGGCGCTGCGGGCGGGGCTGACCGACATCACCGCGACCTCCGGCACCTGGACCTTCGCGACCGCCGAGGAGCGGGCGTGGTGGAGCGGCCTGTGGGCCGACCGCACGGTGGCGTCGGCGTACGCGGAGCGGGCCACCGCGGGCGGGCACGCCACGGCCGCGCAACTGGCGGCGATCTCGGACGCCTGGCGGGAGTGGGGCAAGCAGGAGGACGCGTGGTTCAGTGTGCTGCACGGAGAAATTCTGTGCCGAAAGGACGCCTGAATCTCCGTTTCCGGGAAACCCGGAATTCAGGAGGTTCACATTATGGTTGCCATCCTTCTGGTGCTGCTTCTGGCATTGATTCTCTTCGGTGCCGGATTCGCGGTGAAGATTCTCTGGTGGATTGCGCTCGCGGTACTGGTTCTCTGGCTGCTGGGATTCCTGATGCGGGGCACAACCGCAGCCGGAGGCCGGGGCCGCTGGTACAGGTGGTGAATTAGTCCCGGGGCAGCAACGGTCCCAGCGGCCCGAGGTCCAGGTTGAGGTCCTCGGGCCGCAGTCCGTACCGCTCGCGCAGTTCGGTCATGCGCTCGTCGAGCAGCATCAGGGTGAGCCCGATGCGCTCCTCCTGCTCCTCGGTCAGTCCCCCGTCGTCGAAGCGGCGCAGCGCCTGGCGTTCCATGAGCTGGCGCAGCAACTCGACGACCGTCAGGACGAGTTTGACCAGGTCGCGTTCGACGGTGTCCGGTTCGAGGTCGAGCCGGTTGCGGGCACGGGTCACGTCGACTCTCCCCAGGGTGAGGGCACGTTCTCGTTCACGGAGCTGATCAGGGCGTTGAGGTCGATGCGGACGAGGTCGACGTCCGCGATGCGCAGGGTGATGTCGCCCGTGATGACGACCCCGCCGGCCAGCAGCCGGTCGAGCAGGTCCACCAGGGCGATCTCTCGGCGTTCGACGACGGTCAAGGTTTCTCCCCCGCGAAGGAATAGGCGGCCCACGGGCCGGTGAGTTCCACTCGGAAATCGGTTGTCTCGTCCTTCGTCCGGTCGACGAGTTCCACGAATTCCTCGGACCGCGACCGCGGCACCAGATAGGCCGCATTCAGCACGTTGCGGCCCGCCACACCGGAGAGCGTGGCGTTCTGCGGCGGATGCAGTCGCGAATCCTCGGCGACGGCGGAAAGTGTTTCGTGCAGCCGGTTCGCGAATTCCTCGGCCCGCTGCCACAGATCCTCGTGGGCGCGCACGCTGGACCGCCGCTGCCGCAGATAGTCCCGGCCCGTCGCGGGCTTGTCGGCCGGTGCGCCGGTGTCCGCGGGCGGCTGGTCGGCGTAGAGCTTCACCCCCCACTCCACCCGCCCTTCGAGCCGGTCGAGGGTGCGCCGGAAGTCGGCCTCCCTGGCCTGGAGCATCGTGCGGACGCCGCTGTCGTCGCGGAAGACGGTGGCGAGCCGCAGCGGCAGCGGGGTGGTGACGACGGTGAGGGCGTCGATCACGCCCTGGTGGGCACGGGCCGTGGCAGTCAGCCAGTCCAGGTCCTCCAGACGGGACCGGAGCGGCTCCTCCGCGAAGTCCCGCTCCGGCACATGGCTGACGACGGCGACGAGGCCGTGGTGGGTGAGCAGTCTGGGCGGATCACCGGCCACGCCGGTCAACTCGGCCTGCAACGGCGTGCCGAAGGGGCGGCAGACGGCGTACACATAGCGCAGCCCGGTCATCAGGCCTCCTTCTCCTGGCCCCGCCCGGGGTCGAGTTGCGCGATCCGCTCGCGCAACTCGGCGTTCTCCCGGGCCAGTTCCTTGCGACGGGCGCCGGAGGACAACGCGGGGTCGTCCTCCCACCAGTCGATGCCCATCTCCTTCGCCTTGTCGACGGACGCGACGATGAGCCGCAGCTTGATGGTGAGGAGTTCGATGTCGAGCAGGTTGATGCGAATGTCGCCGGCGATGACGATGCCTTTGTCGAGCACCCTCTCCAGGATGTCGGCGAGGTTCGCGCTGCCGTCACGGCCGTAGGGTTCGGGCAGCCGGCCGGGGGTCGTCATCGACGGCTCCCGCCCTCGGCGTACTCGTACTCCTCCTCGTCGGCCCCTTCGTCCTCGTCCTCGTACTCGCCCTCGGGCTCCTCGTCCTCCTCGGGCTCCTCCTCGTCCTCGTACTCCGCCCTCTCGTCCTCCTCCTCGGCGTACGGACCGTCCTCCTCCTCAGCTTCCTCTTCCTCGCCCTCGTACGCCTCCTCGTCCTCCCGCTCGTCGTCCTCCTCGGCCACCGCGTCCTCGTGGCTGCGGACGACCTCGCCGTCGCGGATCTCGCCGCGCCAGCCGTCCTCGGCCTCTCCCTTGAGGGTGACGAAGCGGACGTAGTTCTTGAGGTCGAGACGGGCCCGGCGGCCCTGGGCGCGCCAGATGTTGCCGGTCTTCTCGAACAGGCCCTTCGGGTAGTACTCGATCACCAGCAGCACCCGCGTCAGGCTGTCGGCGAGCCGGTGGAAGGAGACCACGCCCTTCGTGGTGCCCTTGGCGCCCTCCGACGTCCAGGCGATGCGGTCGTCGGGGACCTGCTCGGTGGTGTGCGCCTTCCAGCTGCGGCTGGACCAGAAGACCTTCAGCTGCCAGTCGGAGGTCGTGTCGTCGGCGCGGTTCGCGCTCTTCACGCCCTTGGCGAAGGTGCTGAAGTCCTGGAACTGCGTCCACTGGTCGTAGGCCGTGCGCAGGGGGACGCCGACATCGACGTACTCCATGATCACGGTGGGCTTCTTGCCCGCCCCGCCCTTGCTCTTGCCCTTGCCGCCCCCCAGGTTCTTCAGCGCGCCCATGACGTTCTCCTTGGCGCGGGAGGCGCCCACCTCCAGGGCGGAGCGCAGTGGTCCCTTGCCCTCGGCGAGCTTGCGGCCACCGTCGAGGGCGAGCTTGGTGAAGCCGGGGCTCTTGCCGTCGGCGATGTCGTTCAGTTTCACGGTGGTCTCGCCCAGCTTGCGGCCCGCGCCGATCAGCAGGCGCTGGGCCTGGGCGGCGAGGTATTCCTGCGCCTCGGCCTTGAGCCGGTCGGCGGCCTCGCTGCGGGCGACCCCGCCGAGCGGGCCCGCCTTCGCGGCGCCGCCCGCGGCGGAGGCCGCGGATCCGACGGTGTCGGTCATCGGTCACCGCCTCCCTTCGAGACACGTGAGCGGGCGCCGCGGGCGGTGCCGCGGGCCGCGGCCGTCTTCTTGGCCGCGGTCTTCTTGGTCCCGGCCGTGGCCTTCTTGGCGGGAGCCTTCGCCGCGCTCTTCTTGGCGGGAGCCTTCTTGGCGGCCGTCTTCTTCGCGGGTGCCTTCTTGGCCGCCGCCTTCTTCCGGGGCGGCTCGGGCTCCTCCCGCTCAGGCTCCTCCTGCTCGGGCTCATCCTGCTCGGGCTCATCCTGCTCGGCCTCGGGCTCGTCGCCGTTCTCCTCGTACCCCTCGTCCTCGTCGTCCTCGGCGTCCGGCAGCACGCCCGCGATCTGGTCGCGCACCTGGGCGGTGCGGCCGTGCAGACGGTCGGCGAGGGCGTCGATCTGCCGCTCGACCATGGCGCCGGAGGCCGCCTTCCCGACCCCGCGCAGGTCCTCGCGGAGCTGGTCGCCGATCTCCTTGAACTGCGGGTTGTCCCGCAGCTGTCCGGAGACGAGGTCGGCGAGCGCGCGCGGGCTCAGCTGCATCCGCTTGCCGGCGACCAGGGTGCCGACGGCGAAGGCCAGTTTCAGCTTCTTGGTACGCCCGAGGACGTATCCGGCCCCTACCGCGAGGCCCAGTCCCACTCGGTTCATCGGCTCGTCCAGTCGTTGGTTCCCGCGCTCGGGCGCGGGCCGGTCTCCAGCCGGTCGAGGAGCTCGTCCTCGAGCCGGTCGAACTCCTCCTCGTCGATCTCGCCCGCCTCCAACCGCTCTTCCAGTCGGGCGAGTTCGGCCCGGACCGTGGCCGGGTCGTAGTAGATGCGCTCCGCCTCGCTCAGTACCTGTCTGATGACCCAGGCGCTGCCGCGCACGGGCGCGAACGGCAGCAGCAGCACCTCTCCGATCAGTCCCACGTCCTCACCTCACTCCCCGGAGCTCTCGGCGCCGGCCGTGCTGCCCGCGGGCTCCGCGGGGCCGGGCTCGACGAAGCTGTACGGCGGCAGCGGGCCGTTGACCCGCAGTTCGAGGTGGGGATGGCTCTTGCGGACCTGCTCCACCGCCGCGAGGAACGTCTCGGCCCCGTCGCGGTCCACCAGGAACGACACGTTGGCGATCCAGCCCGTGGACTCGGGCCCGGCGCTCACCGCCGCGGCGCTGGACTCCAGGCCCTGGCGCACCTCGGTGGCGTCCTCGGCCTCGCGCGCCTTGACGGCAGCGACCACCATCTCGCCGAGCCGCAGCTTCTCCTCGTAACTGCCGCCGCCCGCCCGCCGGTTGGCCTCGGTCAGGGACCGCAGCTCGGGGTTCTCGGCCATCACGCGATGGAGTACGGCCTCCTCGTCGTGGGTGGCCTTGACGTTGTACTCGACCTTGCCGTCCAGCGCCCGCAGACGTTCCCTGTAGTGCTCGGCGCGTTCGGCGAGCACCGCGGTGACGGTCTCGTCGTCGGGTGCCACGCTGCCGAACCGCATGGGCAGCACACAGCCGCCCGCGCCGGCCTCGGCGAGCACGTTCTGGTGGGCGAGCAGGTCCTTGCGCTTGGGCCGCAGCCCCTCGGGCGCGTCACTGACGACGGCCGCGAGACCGCTCTCCTGGAGGATGCGCACGGGCCGCTGCGGGTCGCCGACGCCGACCATGTCCTCGGGCAGCGAGGAACGGGAGCCGTCGATGATGCCGTACACGTACGTGCTCACTCCTGCTCCTCCTTCCTGCGGGCGGCCGTCGACTTACGGGCGCGCGGCCGCTGCTGCTGTTCGGGCTCGCGCTCCTCACGCGCCTGCTTGAAGGCGTTGGAGACGGTCTCCGCGGCGCCGGACAGCGCGCCCTTGGACTTGCCGCGGGCGCCGGACTCGGTGATCTCGCCGACGAGGTCGGGGACACCGGGGCTCTTGCGGGGTCCCGCTTCCAGGTCGAGGCGGTTGCACGCCTCGGCGAAGCGCAGATACGTGTCCACGCTGGCCACGACGACCCGGACGTCGATCTTGAGGATCTCGATACCGACCAGGGAGACCCGCACGAACGCATCGATGACGAGACCCCTGTCTAGGACTAGTTCCAGAACGTCGTAGAGGCCACTGCTGCCGCCTCCGCCACCGCTCTGCTGTGCCGGGACAACGGTCATGCCGACCGCGCCTCCTTCTCTGCCTTGGCTGCTGTGTCTGGTGGGACGTCGGTTCGGCGGCCTACCGGCCGCCGGACCTGTGTGCGTCGGCACGTCCGCGTTCGTAGCGGCGGACGCGCCGGTAGCCCGTGAGCTGGCCTTCGGGGTCGAGGTCGACCTGGTAGCTCGCCATCAGGCTCATCGTGTCGGGCACGCGGGCGAGTTCGAGGACCTCGACCTCCAGCGACCAGCCGTCCTCCGTCTGCTCGAAGGACGACACCGTCTCGGCGGCCATGCCGGTCAGCTCCGCGAGCTGGGTGCGTGCATGGCGCAGCACCTGCATGGGGCTCGGCCGGTCTTCCGCCGTGTCGCTTTCCGCCCGCTTGGGGGCTTTCTGTGAATCCTGCGTGTCTGATGTGTTTTTTGTGTTCGTCATGGCCACCTCCTGCTCCGGGTGGCCGCATGTCCGCCGGCCAAACCTTTGAGGTGCGCGGACCTGGGACGAGGCCCGGCGGGCGGCCGTCAGCCCCGCATCGCGTTCAGCCTGCGCCGGGCCGGGCCGAGGGCGCGGCCCTTGCTCAGCACACCGGCCCAGGGGTTGGTGCGGGCCTGGTCGACGGCGTCGGCGATGGTCCAGCGGCGGGCGTCGAGGCCGGGGTCGTCCAGCTGGGACCAGGACAGCGGGGTGGCCACGGGGGCGCCGGGCCTGGCCCGCACGGTGTAGGGCACGACCGCGGTCTGGGCGTAGGCGTTGCGCTGGACGTCGAGGTAGAGGCGGTCGCCGCGGTCCTTCTTGCGGGCGGCGGTGGTGAACCGGTCGGGATGCCCGGCGACGAGGAGGTCGGCGACGTCCTTGGCGAAGTCGCGCACCTCGTCGAAGTCGTCGTGGCCGTTGACCGGCACCACCACGTGCAGCCCGCGGGAGCCGGTCGTCATCGGCACCGACGGCAGTTTCAGCCCGTCGAGCAGTTCCGCCAGCAGCGTGGCCGCCGCGTGCACCGGGGCGAAGTCGTCGCCCTCCCCGGACGGGTCGAGATCGAAGACCATCCGGTCGGGGCGCTCCAGCCGTCCGACCCGGGACAGCCAGCGGTGCAGGGTGAGGCTGGCCTGGTCTGCGAGGTACACGAGGGTGGCGGAGTCGTCGCACACGGTGTGGCAGACGGTGCCGCCCTCCTTGGCCACCTCGACGCGGGTGATCCAGTCCGGGTAGTTCTCCGGGGTGTTCTTCTGCATGAACCGGGGGCCGTCGAGCCCGTCCGGATGCCGTTCCAGCATCAGCGGGCGGCCGCGCAGGTGCGGCAGCATGAAGGGGGCGACGGCCCGGTAGTACTCGACGAGATCGCCCTTGGTGTACTCCTTCGTCTCCCCGCTCCCCGGGAAGAGCACCTTGCCGGGCCGGTGCACCTCGACCGTGCGGCGTCCGGCCCGCACCTTCCGCACGTCGTCCGTCATCGCACGATCGCCTCTTCCACCAGCAGCTTCGCGGCCGCCGCGATGCCGTCGGCGTCGATGCCCGCGGTGTGCAGCTGCTCCTCGGGGGACGCGGAACCGGGCATCGTCCGGACGCCCAGGCGCACCAGCCGCGGTACGGGCCGCCCGTCGAGGAACGCGTCGAGGACGGCGTCGCCGAGGCCGCCCTCCTCGTGGTGGTCCTCCACGGTCATCAGACAGCCGGTCTCCTCGGCGGCCCGGCGCAGGGTGAGCCGGTCGACGGGCTTGACGGAGTACAGGTCGACGACCCGGACCTGGACGCCGTCCCGCGCGAGGGCGTCGGCGGCGGCCAGCGCCTCGTGCACGGTGACACCGGCGGCGACGACGGTCAGCCTGTCCTGGTCGGAGGAGCGCAGCACCTTGCAGCCGCCGACCGGGAACTCCTCGTCGGGGCCGTAGATCACCGGGCTCTTGCCGCGCGAGGTGCGCAGATAGCGGATGCCGTCCAGGCCGGCCATGGCCGCGACGAGCTGCGCGGTCTGCTGGGCGTCGCACGGGTACAGCACGGTCGAGCCGTGCACGGCCCGCATCATCGCCAGGTCCTCCAGACCCATCTGCGAGGGCCCGTCCTGCCCGATGGCGACGCCCGCGTGCGAGCCGACGAGATTGATGCCGGCGCCGCTGATCGACGCCATGCGGACGAAATCGTGGGCCCGGGTGAGGAAGGCGGCGAAGGTGGCCGCGTACGGCACGAAGCCGCGCGCGGCGAGTCCCACCGCGGCGGCGACCAGCTGCTGCTCGGCGATGTAGCACTCGAAGTAGCGGTCCGGGTGCTCCTTGGCGAAGAGCTCGGCGCGGGTGGAGTCGCCGACCTCGCCGTCGAGGGCGACGACGTCGCCGCGCGCGGTGCCGAGCGCGGTGAGGGCGTGTCCGTAGGCGTCGCGGGTGGCGATCTCCTCGCCCAGGTCCCAGGTGGGCAGGTCGAGGTGCCCGGCGCGTACGGCGTGCAGCATGCGGGCGGCGGGCGGCTCGCGCACCTCGATGCGCAGGTCGCGGGGGCCGCCGAGCTCGGCGATCGCCTCGTCGGCGTCGGGCAGCGGCTTGCCGTGCAGTCCCTCGCGGTCCTGGACGGCCTCGACGCCCTTGCCCTTGAGGGTGCGGGCGAGGATCGCGGTCGGCTGTCCGGTGGTGGACAGGGCCTCGCCGTACGCCCGGTCGACGGCGTCCACGTCATGGCCGTCCACCTCGACGGTGTGCCAGTCGAAGGCCTGGAAGCGGCGGGCGTAGGCGTCCAGGTCGTGGCCGTGCCGGGTGGGGCCGCGCTGGCCGAGCCGGTTGACGTCGACGATCACGGTGAGGTTGTCGAGGTGCTCGTGGCCGGCGTGTTCGGCGGCCTCCCACACCGAGCCCTCGGCGAGCTCGCTGTCGCCGCACAGTACCCACACCCGGTACCCGGTGCGTTCCAGCCGCTTGCCGGCCAGCGCGATCCCGACCCCGACCGGCAGCCCCTGCCCGAGCGACCCCGTGGCGGTCTCGACCCACGGCAGCCGCCGGGGCGTGGGGTGCCCTTCGAGCCGGCTGCCCAGTTCCCGGAAGGTGAGCAACTCCTCGTCGTCGATGGCGCCGACGGCCTTGTAGGCGGCGTACAGCAGCGGAGAGGCGTGTCCCTTGGAGAGGACGAAGCGGTCGTTGCCGGGGTGGGCGGGACGGTCGAAGTCGTAGCGGAAGTGGTGGGCGAGGAGTACGGCCATCAGGTCGGCGGCGGACATCGACGACGTCGGATGCCCCGACCCCGCGGCATCGGCCGCGCGCACGCTGTCGACGCGCAACTGCTGGCCCAGGTCGGCGAGTTCGGCGGACTTCATGAGTCTCCTTCCGCGGGGGTGTCGGGGCGCTTGACCGGGCCGGGCGGCTCGGAGGGCTCGGCGCCGGGTTGGTTCTTGGCGGGTTCACCGCCGGGTTGGCTCTTGGCCGGCTCGCCGCCCGGCTGGTTCTTGGCCGGCTCGGCGCCGGGCTGGTTCTTCGCGGGCTCGCCGCCCGGCCGGTTCTTAGCCGGCTCGCCGCCGGACTGGTTCTTCGCGGGCTCGCCGCCCGGCCGGTTCTTGGCCGGCTCGGCGCCGGGCTGGTTCTTGGCGGGCGCATCGGGCTCGTCCGGCGGCGTCGAGGCGTCTGCCGTATCCGTCGCGTCGGTCGTGTCCGCCGCGTCGGCCTCGACGGCCGCCCCCGGCCCCGAGCCCACCCCGCTGCTCTCCCTCTCCCTATCCTTCTCCCTCTCCCTCTCCCTCTCCCTCTCCCTCTCCCTCTCCCTCTCCCTCTCCCCCTCCTTCTCCTTCTCTCGCCGTTCCGATCCCCCCGGCACCCGTGCCAGTTCCGGCGACGACGTGTCCAGCGGTACCGACCAGGACCGTACGAGGCCCAACTGGACGGCCTGGCGCGGCAGTACGGCGTCCAGCAGCCAGTCGGCCGCCACCCGGACGCGGTTGCCGGGCATCGCGGCGAGGTGGTAGCCGCGGGCGACCGGCCCCGCCAGCGGACCGGGCAGCGGCACGCCCAGCGGGTTCGCCGCGGCCTTCGCGCCGCCCAGGTCGACGACGAAGCCCAGGTCCCGGTGCCGGTAGGCGCGCCGCTCGCCGATACCGAGCGAGGCGGCGACGTTGCGGGCCGCGACCTGGCCGTGCCGCCAGGCATGCTGGGCGGTCATCGGCGTGAAGGAACCGGGTTTGTTCAGGTCAGGCACGGCGGCCGCGTCCCCGCACGCGAACACCTCGGACCTGCCCGGCACTTGGAGGTACGGGTCGACGATCAGCCGCCCCCGCTCCAGGGGTTGGCCGACGCTCTCGACGAGCGGGTCGGGCCGGACGCCGACGCACCACACCAGCGTGCGGGTGCGGACGAACTCGCCGTCCGTCAGCAGGACTCCGTCGTGGGTGGCCTCCTTCACGGAGGTGCCCATCCGGACGTCGACGCCTCGCTCGCGCAGCACTCGGTCGGCGGTGCGGGAGAGCCGTTCGTCCATCTCGGGCAGGACGCGCGGCGCGACGTCCAGGAGCATCCAGCGCGGCCGCACGCCCTCGCGCAGCGGCTGCCTGCGGACCTGGGCGTCGGTGTACATCTGCCCGTGCGCGGCGACCTCGGTGCCGGTGTACCCGGCGCCGACCACCACGAAGGTGCAGCGGGCGGAGCAGCTCTTGGGATCGTCGGCCGCGGCGGCGAGCTCCATCTGCCGGGTGACGTGGTCCCGCAGGTACAGCGCCTCGGGCAGCCCGCGGAAGCCGTGCGCGTGCTCGGCCACGCCGGGGATCGGCAGCAGTTTGTTGACGCTGCCGACAGAGATCACCAGCCGGTCGTAGGGCAGGGTGCCGGTCTCGCCCTCGGGGTCGGTGTAGTGCACGGTCCGCCCGTCCAGGTCGATGCCGTCGGCCTCACCGAGCACCAGCCGCACCCGGGGCAGGGTGCCCGACAGGGAGACGGTGACCCGGCGTGGTTCCAGGATTCCGGCGGCGACCTGGGGCAGCAGGGGCAGGTACAGGAAGTAGTCGGTCGGGTTGAGCAGGGTGATGTCGGCCTGGTGCCGGGTGAGCCTGGACAGGGTGCGGGCGGTCCGGTACCCGGCGAAACCGGCGCCGACGATCACGATGCGGGGTCGACTCACGGTGCGCCTCCGGGGCTGTCGCGTACCTCGGGAGCCTTCCGCGTCCCCCTGGTCAGGGTGGCCAAACGTCCGCCGGTTTCCGGCGGCGCCGCCGGGTACCCGGAGCGTGCCGTCGTACCGCAGTCGTTGGAGGTCCCCCATGCCCGAGTACGGCTATTTCCTGTCCTGCGAGGAGTTCGGTCCCGCGGAGCTCGTCGAGCAGGCGCGCATGGCCGAGCAGGCCGGGTTCCGCGCCCTGTGGATCTCCGACCACTACCACCCGTGGAACGACGCGCAGGGCCAGAGCCCGTTCGTCTGGTCGGTGCTCGGCGCGCTCTCGGAGGCGGTGTCGCTGCCGGTGGAGACGGCGGTGACCTGCCCGACCGTACGCACGCATCCCGCGGTGATCGCCCAGGCCGCGGCGACGACGGCGGTCATGACCGAGGGCCGTTTCCGGCTCGGCGTGGGCAGCGGTGAGGCGCTCAACGAGCACATCCTGGGCCATGTGTGGCCGCCGGCGAGCGTACGCCTGGAGATGCTGGAGGAGTCGATCCAGATCATGCGCCGACTGTTCACCGGCGAGGAGGTCAGCCACCACGGCACCCATTACACGGTGGAGAACGCCCGCCTCTACACGGTCCCCGACGAGCCCGTGCCCATCGACATCTCGGGCTTCGGCCCGGCGGCGACCGCGCTCGCGGCCCGGGTGGGCGACGGCTACATCACGATGATGCCGGAGGCGTCGATGGTGGAGCAGTTCCGCAAGGGCGGCGGGGGCGCGAAGCTCGTGAGCGGCGGGACGAAGGTCTGCTACGGCACGGACCGCGACGAGGCGATACGCACCGTGCACCGGCTGTGGGCCAACCAGTTCCTGCCCGGCGAGCTGGCCCAGGTGCTGCCCTCGCCGAGCCACTTCGAGCAGGCGCAGACCCTGGTCACCGAGGACATGGTGCGTGAGAAGGCGGTGTGCGGCGACGACGTCGACGAGCATGTGGCGGCCCTGTCCGCCTTCGCCGACGCGGGCTTCGACCGGATCTACGTCAACCAGATCGGCCCCGACCAACGCGGCTTCTTCGACTTCTACCGTACGAAGGTGCTGCCGCAGCTCGCGCAGGACTGACGATGAAGCTGCACCGTCCGGCGGTGTCGGTCTACACGGTGCCGACCGACGCGCCCGAGGCCGACGGCACCCTGGCCTGGGACTCCACGACGATCGTGATCACCGAGGTGACGGCGGGCGACGCGACCGGCACGGGCTGGACGTACGGCCCGCAGGCGGTCGGCGACTTCCTGCGCGAGCACCTCGCCCCGCTGGTGGAGGGCCGCAGCGCGCTGGACATCCCGGCGACGCACGAGGCGATGTGCCGATCGGTCCGCAACGCGGGCCGCCCGGGCATCGCCGCCTGCGCGATCTCGGCGCTGGACATCGCCCTGTGGGACCTCAAGGCCCGCCTCCTGGAACTCCCGCTGGCCCGCCTCCTGGGCACGTTCCGCGAACGGGTCCCGGTGTACGGCAGCGGCGGCTTCACGACGTACGACGACTCCCATCTGGCCGCACAGTTGGGCGGCTGGGTGCACGGGCAGCAGATCCCGCGCGTGAAGATCAAGATCGGTGAGAGCTGGGGCCGCTCGGTCCAACGCGACCTGGCCCGCGTCCGCGCCGCCCGCCAAGTGATCGGCGCCCAGGCCGAGTTGTACGTCGACGCGAACGGCGCGTACACCCGCAAGCAGGCGGTCCGGGTCGGCGGGGCGCTCGCCGAGCTGGGCGTGAGCTGGTTCGAGGAGCCGGTGTCGTCGGACGACCTGACGGGCCTGCGCCTGGTCCGGGACGCCCTCGTCTGCGACGTCACGGCGGGCGAGTACGGCTACGACGTCCCCTACTTCGCCCGCATGATCGCCGCCGGCGCGGTCGACTGCCTCCAGATCGACGCGACGCGCTGCGGCGGGCTGACGGAGTTCCTCCGCGCGGCCGCGCTGGCCCAGGCCCACGGCTTGGACGTCTCCACCCACTGCGCACCCCACGTCCACGCCGCGGCGGCCGCCTCCCTCCCCAACCTCCGCCACATGGAGTGGTTCCACGACCACGTCCGCATCGAGGACATGCTCTTCGACGGCGCCCTGGACCCGACGGGCGGCACGATCCACCCCACGACAGGCATAGGCCACGGCCTGACCCTACGGGCCGAGGAGGCCTTGGAGTTCAGGGTGGCGTGATGGATGCACGACGGAGTTCAGGGTGTGACGGATGTACGACGGAGTTCAGAGTGGCGTGATGGATGTACGACGTGATCACCGCCCCCGACCAGTCGACTAACCCCGTCGCTTGACCGCCCGGGCGGTCAGGACCCCCGCTCCCACCACGAGCGCGGCGCCTGCCCGTCCGCGGTTGCGGGAGAGCCATTCCTGTGAACTCCCCGGCAGCGACTCCTCGTCGAACCGCCCGTGTGCCCCGAAGTCCCGCCCATGAGGACCGTCGGCCGGGCTCCACAGGTTTCCGGACCCGCCCTCCGCCGAACCGTCCTGCTGCGCCTCGAACGCGTTGCGTGCCAGATAGCGGTCCAGCAGTCCCGGCGCCACCGCGTTGGCGAGCAGCGTCGCGACCGTCGAACCCCCGACCCAGTACTCCCGCCGCCGTCCGTGCGCGGCGGCATGCACGATCGCCCTCGCCGCCACCTCCGGCTGGTACACCGGCGCCACCGGGCGGGCACGCCCGGGCATCCGGCTCAACACCCAGTCGAACTGCGGAGTGTTGACGGCGGGCAGCTGCACCATCGTCGTACGGACGCCGCTGCCCGCGTGCAGCAGCTCGCAGCGCAGCGACTCGTTGAACCCCTGGATGGCGTGCTTCGCGCCGCAGTACGCGGACTGCAACGGAATCCCGCGGTAGGCGAGCGCCGAGCCGACCTGCACCACGGTCCCCCGGTCCCGCGGCAGCATGTGCCGCAGTGCGGCCCGGGTGCCGAACACGCAGCCCAGGTACGTCACTTCGGTCACCCGCCGGAACTCGTCCGGGGTGACCTCGGTGAACGGCGCGAAGACCCCGGCGAAGGCGTTGTTGACCCAGACGTCGATGCCGCCGAACGTGTCGGCGACCTTCTGCGCCGCGTCATCGACGGCCTTGGCGTCGGACATGTCGACGGGGACGACGAGCGCCTCACCGCCGGCGCGCTGCACCTCGTCCGCCGCCGCGGCGAGACCTTCGCGGCCCCGGGCCAGCAGGGCGACCCGGTCGCCCCGGGCGGCGAAGGCCAGGGCCGTGGCCCGCCCCACGCCGCCGCTGGCCCCGGTCACCACGACGGCCCTGCCGTGCCGGGAGAGCGCGCTCCAAGGCCGGCCCACCGCGCATCACGCCCGGTGGTGCGGCTGCTCGGGGTCGATGTCGTCGGGCCGCGGCGCCGCGCCGCTGCCGGGAGTGCCGGTCGCCGGCGTGCCCGCACCGGGTGCGCCGGTCGCGCCGCCGACCCCACCGGGCGCGGCGGGCGGCATCGGCGGATACGGCATGCCGAGCCCGCTCGGCGGCGCGCCGGGTGCCGTACCGCCCACGACCCGGTCGCGGCCCGCGGCGAGCTCGGCCTCGCGCTCCGGGGTGGGCCGGGAGGCGGACGGCCGGGCCATGCCCCGCAGTACGAACGCGACGACCCCGAGGATCGCCGCGGTGATCAGCGCGGCGGCCCAGTCGGGCAGCCCGAGGGCAAGGACCAGGCCCAGCGTGAGGGCGAGAGCCGCGCCCGCGTACAGGGCGACGGCGCCGGACGCGGCGTACAGCATGGCCCTGCGGCGCTGCTTGCGAGTCTGTTCGCGCAGTTCGTCGCGCACGGTCTCGCGCGCCACCTGCGCCAGCTCGTCGACGAGATGCTTGTCCAGGTGCTCAAGATGATCCAAGCGGTCCATGCCCGCCGGGTACCCGCACACCCGTACGCATAACGCGGTCCGTCACGGCCGATTACCGCCGCGTAGGGCCCGGGGCGCCGGGTACCCGCCCCGCTCGCAGTCCCCTATCGGAGAGAAGAGAAGAGGATGACCGCAAGCACCGACGTAGTGGAGCTGCTCAAGGGGCAGCACGCACGGATACGGGAACTGCTCGACGAGGTGGCGGCCACCAAGGGCGACGAGCGGAAGCGTGCCTTCCATGATCTCGTCCGCCTCCTCGCGGTGCACGAGACCGCGGAGGAAGAGGTCGTCCATCCCTTCGCCCGCAAGAACATCGACGGCGGTGAGCTCGTCGTCAAGGACCGTGTCGAGGAGGAGGAGCAGGCCAAGCGGGCGCTGTCGCGCCTGGACGACATGGACCCCGACTCCCCCGAGTTCCTCGACCAGTTCGCGGCGCTGCGGCAGGACGTGCTGGCGCACGCCGACAACGAGGAGCGCTACGAGTTCGCGCACTTCAGCCGGGTCGCCGATCGCGGCAGGCTGGAGAACCTGGCCCGTGCGGTGCAGGCGGCCGAGGCCCTGGCACCGACCCGCCCGCACCCGGGCACCGACACCGCCCTCAAGAACGTGGCGGTGGGCCCCGTCGCGGCCGTCGTCGACCGTACCCGGGACGTCGTCCGCAAGGCCATGGGCTGATCCATGTGCCGTGAGCGGCCGGGGCGAGGAGATCAGGTGAAACGATCTCCTCGCCCCGGCCGCCCCGACTAGGCTCGTCCGCATGGACATTCTGGGAGCCACGCTGCGCGTCTGCGTCGACGACCTGGAGACCGCGGTCCCCTTCTACGAACGGCTGGCGGGCGGCACCGCGCTCCGCTTCGAGCGCGGCGGTGTCCAGGTGGCCGCCGTCGGCTGCTTCCTCCTGATGAGCGGCCCCGAGGCCGAGTTGGAGATCCTGCGCAAGGTCGCGGCGACGATCGCGGTCAAGGACGTCGACGAGGCCCATGCGGTCCTGACCGAGCTGGGCGCGCGCGTGATCGCGGGGCCGGTGGGCACTCCGGCGGGCCGCAATCTGATCGCCGTGCATCCGGACGGGGCGGTGTACGAGTACGTGGACCGGCGGGTCTAGGTCCTGGGTCCGGTCACCGCATGCGGAAGTCGTAGCGGGCGGGCAGCGGTTCGCCGCTGATCCGCTCCCACAGCCGCCCGACGGCCTCCGCCCCTTCCCGAAGGTCCGCGACCTCGAAGCCTTCCTCGAACACGGCCCGCGCCTCGTCGCGCCTCCCCTCCGCGCACAGCAACTGGGCCTCGACGAACCGGAATCGACCGCGCTCCCGCGTCGCGGGATGCAGCCGTTCCCACACCGACCGCGCCTCCGCCGTGCGCCGCACCGCGAGCAGCGCCTCGATCGCCTCGCGGCCCAGCGCGGCCGTGGCCGCGGTCCACCGCTCGCCCGCGTCACGCCGCTCCCGGCACAGGTCGTCGAAGGCCTCCCCGTACCGGTCGGCGGCCCGCTCGTGGTCGCCGATCTCCCGGTCGGCCACCGCGAGGCAACGCAGCAACGGCCAGACGGACGGCGCGAGTTCGAGGGCCCGCTCCCAACTGCGTACCGCCTGCGCCCGGTCCCCGGCGTGCCACTGGGCGATGCCGAGGTAGTACTCGGTGAGCGGGGTGGCGGGCGCGGTCTCCAGCATGTCCCGCCAGTGCGGGGCGACCAGACTCCCGCCGGGCGGCCGCACCCGGCGCGGCTCGGGAAGCGCCCCGACGCGGAGCAGATGCAGCCACGGCTCCTGCTCCTCGCCGAGGGTGCTCTCGTCGAAGGGAGTTCCGGGCAACTTCCAGTCGGCACGCAGCACTTCGAGCGCGCCCCAGCCGGAACCGGTGGCGAGGGTCTCACCGGGTTCGGTGTCGGCGTACGGCTTCCAGGCGGCGTACGCGGCTTCGACCTCGGCGCGCGGCAGCACGGCTTCGAGCCGCGCCTCGGCGTCACCGACCTCGGGCGCGCAGCTCAGCGGCCCGTACGCCTCCAGCCACGCCACCTCGCTCTCCGGCTCCAGCCGCACATGCTCCAACTGCGTGCGAGCGAGCCCCGCTTGGATCTCGCAGTAGCCATCGGTACCCGGTTGGGTCAGCCACTCCTGCCAGCGCCGCCCGCCCCTTCCCGCACCCCAGATGAACAGCTTGCGCCCGCGCAGCGCGTCGGTGGACGTCTGCACCAGCCCGTGCCCGTCCGCGTCGAGGGCGGCGATCCAGCGGCGCCGGCCGTCGGGAAGGTCGTAGAAGTAGTCGGCCGCGTACGGGTGTTGCCGTAGTTCCTCGTACGACGGGACCGGCACCCGGCGCAGCCGGCGCTCGTACCCGAAGTGGTAGGCCTCGTCCGCGGGCGCCAGCACCCGGCGCTCCTCGGGTACGGCGATGTTGGACCACCAGTAGGTCGGCACCGGCCTCTCGTGCGGATTGCGGACGCGGACCCCGACGTACAGGAAGTCGGAGCCCTCCGGCAGCCACAGGTCGACCTGGAAGGGCAGGTCGCGCAGCCGTTCCCACTCCCACAGCCGCAGCATCTCGCCGCCGTCCGGGGCAGCGACGCGGGCGGCGTGCAGGGGGGAGCAGGCGAGGGTGGTGTGGCCGGTGGCGCCGATGTTCCATTCGATGCCTCCGGAGAACCAGGCGCCGTTGAGGGCGAAGTCGGCGGGCTGGAACACCGGGTTGCGGTACAGCAGTTCGCGGCCGGTCGGCTTGTGAAGCAGGGAGGCGACCCGGCCGCCGAGGCCCGGCAGCACGGTGGCCCGCAGCCGGTCGTTCTCGATGACGAGCGTGTCGATCGCGCGGGGCTCGCGCACCCGCTCGTAGCCGTCCCGCACGGGGACGGGCAGCAGGCTGCGCAGCGGCTCGTACCCGATCTGGCGGGCCATCTCGCGCGGCAGGCCGTCGCGGTCCTCGACGCGGTGCAGTTCGTCGAGCGGCCGGAGCGGAGGCAGGGGGTTGTCGGGTCCCAACTCCGCGGCGGGCAGCGTCAGTACGTCACGTCGGATCGTCGTCACGATCACCATGGAAGCCGCTCGCCGGGGAGCTGAACAGGGGCGCTACCGGTCAGGATTGGGCAAAGGCGGACACCACGATGTCCGCGAGGAGGGCGCCCGCCGTGCCGTCCGGGTCCAGGTCGGGGTCGTAGATGGTGACGTTGAGGCCGACGCAGTGCGGGGACGCGAGCAACGGCCGGAGCAGGGAGACGAGTTCGGCGGGCATCAGCCCGTCCGCGTCGGGGCTGTCCACTGCCGGCATCACGGACGGATCGAGGACGTCGGCGTCCAAGTGGACCCAGAAACCGTCCAGTTCGGGAATCGCGAAGGCCTCGGCGGTGGCCCGCGCCAGCGCCTCCGCGCCCCACTCCCGGATGTCGCCGACAGTGACCACCGGGATCTTCAGGGCCGCGAGTTCGGCACGGTCGTCCTCGAACGCGTCCCGGTTGCCGAAGAGCCGTACGTCCTCGTCCCGCAGATAGGGCTTGAGCCCCTCCAGGTTCGTGAGGTCGTCCTGTCCGCGCCCGGTGCCGAGGGCCACCTCCTCACCTCCGGCCGCCCCGATCCGGTCGGAGTTGCCCGGGTGCCGGAAGTCGGCCGAGGCGTCCACGGCGACCAGCCCATAGCGGCCCAGGCGGCGCAGCGCGAGGGAGGCGCCGAGCTGGATCGAGCAGTCACCGCCCAGCACCACCGGGAACTCCCCGGCCCGCACATGCCGCTCGAGGCGGTCGGCGAGCTTCACGGTGTAGGCCGCGAGGGCGGCCGCGTTGAAGACCCCGTCGCCCTCCTGCCAGTCGCCCCGGTCGTAGCGCGGCGGCACGACCACACCGCCCTCCAGGGCGCCCAGCCGCTGCACGATCCGCTGCTCGCGCAGCGCACCGGCCAGCTTGTAGCAGCCGGGGACGGTGCCGGGCGCGGGCGGCCGCAGCCCGAGGTTGGAGGGGGCGTCCAGGACCACGCGGGTACGCATCGTCGCCGTCACCTCGCCTTCCGGATCATCTCGGCGGTGATGGCCCACCGCTCGTGGTCCCGCCAGGCCCCGTCGATGTAGAGCATGTCCGGCGAGAAGCCCTCCAGGCGGAAGCCGCAGGAGCGGGCGAGGCCGATCGAGGCGGCGTTGGCGGGCTGCACGTTGATCTCCAGCCGGTGCAGCCGCATCCCGCCGAAGGCGTAGCGCACGACGAGCCCGAGCCCCTCCCGCATCAGCCCCCGCCCGGCGGCATGGGCGAAGGCCCCGTACCCGAGCGCCCCGCTCAGGAACGCTCCCTCGACGATGTTGTTGATGTTGATGTATCCGGCGATGGCCCCGCTGTCCTTCTCACAGACGAGGAACCCCACCTTGGTCGGGTCCTCGATCAACCGCTGCGCGAACGTGGCGAAGGCACTGGCACTGTCCGGCGGGAACAGCCACGGCTGGTGCAGTTCCTTGCTCTCCCGGGCCCGTGCGGTGAACTCGGCACTGTCCTCGTAGGTGATGTGGCGTATGCCCACGCGGGGGCCCTCGGCAAGGAAACGGGATGAGGTGTGCGGCATCCCGTCACCCTACGTCCGGCTAGCTTCTGCGCCTCATGAAATACGCCCCGCACAGGGCGCCGATCACGCCCGTGGCCAGCAGCGCCGTCCACAACGGCATGGTCACCTCGGGGATCAGCAGTCTGATCTTGGTCTCGCCAGTGTTCTCGAAGATGAAGATGAGGGCGAGGACGGCGAGCAGCAGGACGACGATCCTCGCGGGCGTCACCGCGCTGTGCTTGCCGCCGGCGGTGCCGCCGCTCGCGGAGGTCTTCGGGCTCATACCGACCAGCGTGGGCCCGAAGGGGCTCTGCCGCCCGGCGGGCGCCGCCCACCGGGTGACTCAGCCGCCGGCCACCGGCAGCTCCAGCACCCCGGTGTCGCCGGGCGCGCTCACCACGGTCACCGGCTTGATCCCCCGGTTGCCGAAGTAGGCGTCGTCGCTCGCCGCCACCACGAACCGGAGCCGGTGCCCCTGCTCGTACCGGTGCACGATCCCCGGCAGCGTCACCGTGAAGCTCCGGGTCACGTCGGGCACCCTGACCGGCGCGACCAGCCGGTGCACCAGCGTCTGGGTGCCGTCGGGCGCGACGTCGTACAGCTTGGCGAACAGCACGAGCTTGTCGGCGGCGTTCCCGGAGTCCTGGGTCCGCTCCGCCTTGGGCGAGACGACCTTCAGCGTGGCCTTGGGCGCGCCCACGACGTCGGTGGCGCGGGCGAGCGGCTCGCTGGTCCAGCCGAGGTAGGTGCCCGCGGTGTCGTACGGCGCCGGGTCGGGCAGTCCGACGAGCCCGGCCAGCGAGCTCTCGGAGTGACTGGTCGGCACGAGCCAGTTGCTGTACGTCCGGCTGCCGCGCGTCACCTTGCCCCGGTTGTCGACGAGTCTGCCGTCCCCGGACAGGTACAGCTTCTGGCTGAGCACGGGCAGGCTGCCGGCGGTGGCGTAGGTGCCGTTCGGGTCGGTGATCCAGTCGCGGTAGTAGGCGAACGCCGGTCCGGTGTCGGTGTTCTTCTGCTTGCGCAGATAGCGGTCGAACCAGGCGAGGACGCGCTTGCCGACGTAACTTGACTCCAGGTTGCCCTGGCTCAGGTTGAGTTCACCGGCCACCTGGCCCCCGCTGTGTCCCCAGGACTGCCAGATCATCTTCGCGGTCGTGCCCTGCGCCTTGAGCGTCTTGTACGTCGCTGTCGCCTCGTTGAGGTTGAAGAGGCTGTCGGCCTGTCCCTGGACCAGGAGCGTGGGCGCCTTCACCCGGCTCAGATAGCTGACCGGGGAAACGCTGCGGGCGTAGGCGAGCAGCTCGGCGGTGTCGGCAGCGGGGTAGCTGCCGGAGTTGAGGGTGCGGACGGTGTCGCAGGCGTCGGTGACGAAGTGCAGACAGCCGAGGGAGTTGATGCGGGACGGGTCGAGGTTCACCGTGGTCAGGGGCTGGCTCTCGCCGATGAGGTAGAAGCCGTTGGTCCACTGCCACTTGAAGGCGCCGGGCACCGCGCGGGCGGCGTTGTTCGGGTCCAGGGAGTACGCCAGGTCGTTCCAGGTGATCATCGGCACGAGCGCGTCCACGCGGTGGTCGACAGCGGCCGTCGCCAGCTGGATCGCGCCGCCGTAGGAGCCGCCGATCATGCCGACGCGCGGGTCGCCCTTGCGGTCGAGGGTGACGAAGTCGGCCTTGGTGCCGTCGTCGGCGGCCCGCTTCCCGGCGAGGAAGTCGATGAGCCCGGACGCGGCCCGGCCGTCGATGTCGGGGTCGTCGAGGGAGATCAGACAGCCGGAGTTGCCGAAGCCGAGCCCGGAGTAGACGAGCGAGACATAGCCGCGTTCGGCGAAGGCCCTGCCGATCACGTCGGTCGAACCGTCGGACTTGCTGCCGCCGAAGCCGTTGGTGGCGAGCACCGCGGGCGCCCGGTCGACGCCGGTGGGCCGGTACAGGTCGGCATCGATGGTGCATGCGCGACCGCCGGCCTGGACGGTGAACTTCAGGGCCGTGACGGTGTACTGCCCTGTGGCGGGGGCTGGTGTGGCGAGTGTGGCACCGAGCAGGAGAGCGAGCGGAACGCTGTAGCCGAGCACACGACGGGACACGAGACCTCCACGCTGAGGACAACCCGACCTACCGACCGGTAAGTACCGGCCGGAAGTCATGGTGTGACACGTGTCAGACGCGGTCAATCACCGTGACGAGTGTTTCTTGACAGAAATTCAGCGGAGCGCCGGTTCCTCCAGCGTCAACGTGCCCGAGTCGGCGTCGAGTTCGGCCGCGACACCGAACGGGATCGTCAACGCCCCTTCGCAGTGCCCGAATCCGAACTCCTCCACGACCGGCACTCCGAGCCCGCCGAGCCGGTCGACGAGCAGCGCCCGCACCTGCGGGTACGGATCGCAGTCCTTCCAGGACCCGAGCAGCACCCCGCGCACCCCGTCGAGCCAGCCCGCGCGCAGGAGTTGGGTGAGATAGCGGTCGAGGCGGTACGTCTCCTCCCCCACGTCCTCCAGACAGAGCAGCCCGCCCCGCGCGGAGGTCCGGGCGTGCGGGGTGCCCAGGTCGGCGGCGAGCAGGCAGAGGCAGCCGCCCAGGGTGACGCCCCGCGCGCGGCCGGGGACCAGGGCCGTGCCGCCGGAGGTGATCGTGCGGACGGTCTCCGGTGCGAAGAGGGTGGCTCTCAAGTGCTCCTGTGCCCGCGCGTTCTTGATGAAGTCGATCCCGGCGGCCATCGGCCCGTGCAGCGTGACGAGGCCGAGCCGGTTCGCGAACGCTTCGTGCAGGGCGGTGATGTCACTGAACCCGACGAACACCTTCGGCCCCGCCGCCCGCATGGCGTCCCAGTCGAGCAGGTCGGTCATCCGCTGGACGCCGTAGCCGCCGCGGGCGCACAGCACCGCGTCCACGGCCGGATCGCACCACGCGGCCTGGAGATCGGCGGCCCGGTGCGCGTCGGTGCCCGCCAGGTAGGTGAACTCGCCGTGCCGGTCCAGCACATGGGGTGCCACGACCGGGTCGAGGTCCCAGCCACGCAGCACATCGAGCCCGGCCTGCAACCGCTCCTCGGGCACGGGCCCACTGGGCGCGACGACGGCGACACGGGCTCCGGGGGCGAGCCGGGCCGGCCGGACGAGTTCTTTCACTTGCTGAGCTCCAGGGTCGGGATGCCGGGCGGGTTGAGGACGAAGACCTGGGCGTACAGGGAGAGTTCGGCCTCCAGGGCCCTGATCATGGTGTCCGCCCGCCGGAACCCGTGCCCCTCCCCCTCGAAGGCGATGTAGGCGTGCGGCACCCGCCGCCCCTCCATCCGGGACAGGAACCGCTCGCACTGGGCGGGCGGGCAGATCACGTCGTCCAGGCCCTGAAGCAGCAGGAAGGGCGCGGTGATCCGGTCGGCGTGCTCGGTGGGCGACCGCTCCGCGTACCGCGCGGGCACCTCGGCGAGCGGTCCGACGAGCGTCTCCAGGTACTGCGACTCGAAGTCGTGGGTCTCCCCCTCGCCCCAGCCGGCCAGGTCGAGGATGGGATAGACGATCGTGCCGCAGGCGTACACGTCGGTCGCGGTGAGCGAGGCCGCCGCGGTCCAGCCACCCGCGCTGCCGCCGCGGATCGCCAGCCGGTCCCGGTCGGCGGTGCCCTCGTCGGCGAGGGCCAGCGCGACGGCGGCGCAGTCCTCGACGTCGACGACGCCCCACTGCTCGCGCAGCCGGTTGCGGTACTCCCGGCCGTGCCCGGTCGAGCCACCGTAGTTGACCTCGGCGACGCCGATGCCCCGGGAGGTGAAGTAGGCGATGGACAGGTCGAGGACGAGCGGCGCCCGGCTCGTCGGACCACCGTGTGCCCACACGACGTACGGCGGCAGCTCGTCGCCCGGCGCGACACAACCGGGGTGGTGGGGCGGGTAGATGTGGGCGTGGATCTCGCGTCCGGCGGGCCCGGTGAAGGTGCGGATCTGCGGCTCGGGGTAGTACGCGGGGTCCACGGAGTCGTCATGGCCGGCGCCGATCACGCGCGCCCTGCCGGTGCGGGTGTCCAGCTCCACCACCTCGTAGGCGCTGCGCGGGCTGGCCCCGACGGCGACGACCCGCTCGCCGTGCACCGCGAGAGTGGGCGCGAACTCGGTCCAGGGGCCCGCCGCGTCGACGACCTCCCCGGTCTCCGGGTCCAGTATCCCGAGCGCGGTGGCACCCCGCCCGTGCACGACGGCGATCAGGCCGCTCGCCAGCGGCGCGAACCAGCGCTGTCCCAGCTTCCACAGCGGCCCGCCGAACTCCTCCTCGCGCGGGCACACCGGCTCGCCGTCGCGGTAGAGGTTCCACCAGCCGGTGCGGTCGCTCGCGTACAGCAGGGCGCCGTCCCGGTCCCAGTCGACCTGGGCGATGGACTCCTCGGGGCCGCCGGCGACCGTACGCGGTTCCCGCAGGGCGCCGTCGTCGGCCACCGCGGCGAGGACCAGCTCCGTGCCGTCCCACGGCATCCGCGGGTGGTCCCAGCCGAGCCAGGCCACATGGCGCCCGTCGGGCGAGATGCGCGGTCCGGTCACGAACCGGTGCCGGGCGTCGGTGAGTTCGCGTACGGCGTCCCGGTCCTGGGCGGCCGAGCCGTCCAGCGGCACCGCGGCGAGGACACGGCGGACGTCGGTGGGGCCGTCGCCGGTGAACTCCTCCAGGACACACCACACTTCACCGAGGTCGAGGCGGAGCACCGGGTCCGCCCAGCGCAGGCCGCCGCCCACCAGGGAGACGGGCGTGAGGGGACGCGGCTCCCCGCCGGGCTCGTACCGGTACAGCCGCTGGTCGGCGAAGTTCACGAAGACGACGAGCGGCCGGCCGTGCTGGACAACACCGGCCCAGGGCTGACCGCCGTACTCGATCACCCTGCTGCGCACGTTCCACGGCGCCGGGAGCACCGACTCCTCGCTGCCGTCCGCGCGGCGCCGCACCAGGGTGCGCCGGCCGCCCTCGGTGGGCCGCGGCTCGGTCCACCAGGCCTCGTCGCCGACGAAGCCCGCCCACTCGGGGTGCCCGTCGTGCGCGGCGGCGAGGGCCGCGTCGATGGGCGAGGGCCACGAACCGTAGGGCAAGGTCTGCACGTCGTCCCCCATGTGCCTAGGCGCTCCGCAGGAAACGGTCGAGGACACGGACGCCGAAGTGCAGCGCCTCGACCGGGACCCGCTCGTCCACGCCGTGGAAGAGCGCCTGGTAGTCGAAGCCCTCCGGGAGCTTCAGCGGCGCGAATCCGTAGCCGGTGATGCCGAGGCGCGAGAACTGCTTGGCGTCGGTGCCGCCGGACATGCAGTACGGCACCACATGTCCCTCCGGCGCGAACTCCTCGACGGCCGCCCGCATCGCCGCGTACGTCGGTGAGTCCACCGGCGCCTGGAGCGCGACCTCACGGTGGTGGAACTCCCACTCCACGTCCGGTCCGGTCAGCAGGTCAAGGGTCGTGCGGAACTCGTCCTCGCCGCCGGGGAGATAGCGCCCGTCGACGTACCCCACGGCCTCCCCGGGAATCACGTTGAGCTTGTAACCGGCGTCCAGCATGGTCGGGTTGGCGCTGTTGCGGACGGTCGCCTCGACGAGCTTGGCCGCCGGGCCCAGCTTCTCCAGCAGGGTGTCGACGTCGGTCAGGTCCGGCTCGATGCCGTACAGGACGGCGAGTTCGGTGAGGGCGGCCCGGACGGTCGGGGTGAGCCGCAGCGGCCACTCGTGCTCGCCGATGCGGGTGACGGCGGCGGCCAGGCGGGTGACGGCGTTCTCCTTGTTCACCTTGGAGCCGTGCCCGGCCCGGCCGCGCGCGGTGAGCTTCAGCCAGCCCGTGCCCCGCTCACCGGCCGCGATGGGGTAGAGCTGCCGCCCGGCGCCGTCGTGGAACGTGAACGCCCCCGACTCGCTGACGCCCTCGGTGCAGCCCTCGAACAGCCCCGGGTGCTGGTCGGCGAGGAATCCCGAGCCGTCCTCGGCGCTGGCCTCCTCGTCGGCGGTGAACGCGACGACGATGTCCCGCCGGGGCCGCACGCCCTCCCGCGCCCAGTTCCGCACGACGGCGAGGATCATCGCGTCCATGTTCTTCATGTCGACCGCGCCCCGGCCCCACACGACCCCGTCGCGGATCTCCCCGGAGAACGGGTGCACGCTCCAGTCCCGGGCCTCCGCCGGCACCACGTCCAGATGACCGTGCAGCAGCAGCGCGTCCGCCGACGGATCGGTGCCCTCGATCCGGGCGACGACGTTCGTACGGCCCTTGGTGCGCTCCAGCAGCACCGGCTCCAGGCCCGCCCCGGCCAGTTTCTCCGCCGCGTACTCGGCGGCGGGCCGCTCCTGGCAGTCGCCGCCGCCCCGGTTGGTGGTGTCGATGCGGATCAGGTCCGAGGTGAACGTCACGACCTCGTCCAGCGCCTGCCCGTCAGCCATACTGCTCCTCCACCGCGGCCGAGACGATCGTGGTGACCGCCTTGAAGGCGCGGATTCCCTCGTACATCGTGGCGCTGGTGTACGCCACCTTCCGCTCACCGATCCGCCGCACACCGGGCACGACGGTCGCGGCCAGGGCCAGATGCTCGGCGTCGAACTCGAGCGCGATCGTGAACGGCCCCGCGTCGACCGGTTCATGACGCACCGCCAGGGCCGCCGCCTCCTTGGCCGCCGCGCGGATGTCGGCCGCGGTCCTGGCCGGCGTCCGGCACACCGCCGCGTACCGCGACACATGGTCCTTGACCGCGACCTTCAGCGCCTCCGGCGCATACCCGAGCGCGTCCTCGCAGGCCACGTCGTCGCCGGTGACGAGGACCACGGGTACCCCGTACTCGGCGACCACGCGCGCGTTGAGGAGCCCTTCACTGGCCCGTTCGTCGTTCACCCACACCCCGGTGATGGAGTTGGCGAGGTACGTGTGCGCGAGGACGCCCTCCATGCCGGCCCCGGCGTGATAGCCGACGAAGGCGATGCCGTCCACGTCGCCGTGCTGCACGCCCTCCACCATGGACAGCGACTTGTGCCGCCCGGTGAGCATCTCGGCGCGGTCGTCGAGGCGCTCCAGGAGCAGGTTGCGCATGGTCCAGTGCGCCTCGTTGATCAGCACCTCGTCGGCTCCCCCGTCGAAGAAGCCCAGCACCGCGGCGTTCACGTCGGAGGTGAACATCGCACGGCACCGCTCCCACTGCGGAGTCCCCGGCAGCACGTCGGCCGGCCAGGTCACACCGGTGGCGCCCTCCATGTCGGCGCTGATGAGGATCTTCATGCCGCCTCACGCTACGCGGTTCCGGCACGTCCCGGCAGGCCTGTGGAAAACTCTCACCGGCACAGACCAGTGAAGGTCACACACCTCAGGCCGTACGCCCCACCACCTGCCACTTCGACGGCAGTTCGATGCGGACGCCGTCGGCGGTGTACTCCGTGGTGGTGAGCGGCAGTTCACCACTCGCGAGCACGCTGAGACCGGCCTCGCGCAGATACTCGGGGACGGCGGCGTCGGAGACCTCGCCGGGCGCGATGCCGTGCCGGAAGATCGGCGCCAGCTTGGGTGGCGGGCCCGAGGGGCTCTGGGCCAGGCCCATCAGGACGGGCTTGGCGTCCTCGGAGAGCTCGACGAGGAAGGCCCGGCCGCGGTCGCCGAGCAGTGCGGCGAGCCCGTCGACGAAGGGCTGCCGGTCGTCGGGCTCGCACTGGTGCAGCACGCCCCGCACATAGACGTTGGCGTCGCCCAGCTCCGCGTGCAGTGACTCCGCCTCGCCCTTCTCGGCGGCGTCCAGCACCCGGTAGCCGGCCTGGCCCGCGGGGTCGGCGTGCCGGGCGTGCTCGACGGCTGCCTCGGACAGGTCGACGCCGAGGACACGCGGGAAGCGGTCGGCGAGGAACCGGGTCTGGGTGCCGTTGCCGCAGCCCAGGTCGACCAGGGGCAGGCCGGGGTCGGCCAACTGGGGCTCGAAGAGGGCGAGATGGAGACCGGCGGTGAGCGCGGGCTCCGCGTCCCAGAACACCGCCCCCTGTTCGTCGGGGGCCTCCCGCCAGAAGCCCTCCCAGGCCTCCCGGTACCGACTCGTCACGCTCATGCCCAACTCCCCAGGATGCGTAGCCGACCCGTCGCGAGTGACGGGCCAGTACGGTCTATCGCGCCCTGGTCACGGCTACAAGCGCCGAGCGCATTCCTTCACCCCTCGTACGAGCTGTGTACGCCCCCGGGCGCCCCGCGCGCCCCGGCAGAGTGTCAGCGTCGCGGCAACGTCTGTTCGAACCAGACGGTCTTGCCGGCGTTCGTCCGGCTCGCGCCCCACTCCCGCGCCAGCGTGCTGACGATGCGCAGCCCGCGCCCGAACTCGTCATCAGGACCGGCGTTCAGCAGCGTGGGCAGTTCGTGGTCGTCGTCGTCCACCTCGCACAGCAGCGTCTCGCCCCGCACCAGCCGCAGCTCGACGGGGCGGCTGTGGGAGTGCCGTACGGCGTTGGTGACGAGCTCGCTCACCATGAGCTCGGTGGTGTCGGCCAGCCGTCCCAGCCCCCACTCGTGCAGCTGTTCCCTCACGGTGGCGCGGGCCCGGCCGACCTCGATCGGGTCGAGGGCGAGCCGCCACTCGGCGACGTCGTCCGGCTCGATGCCGTTCAGCCGGGCCATCAGCAGGGCGACGTCGTCCTTGCGGCCGCCGCGCGTGTTGAGGGCGCGGATGATGGTGTCGCAGGCGTCGTCCATGGACGCGGCCGGGTGGGCGGCGGACTCGCACAGCGTGGCCAGCCCCACGCCGATGTCCTCGCCGCGCACCTCGACCAGTCCGTCGGTGCACATCACGAGCCGGTCGCCGGGCTGCACGCGCACGCGTACCGCCTCGAACGGCACCCCGCCGACGCCGATGGGGGCGCCGGTCGGCAGGTTCAGCAGCTCGCTGCGGCCGTCCTCGGCGTGCACGATCACCGGCGGGATGTGGCCCGCGTTGGCGATGTGCACCTCACTGGCGATCGGGTCGTAGACGGCGTACAGACAGGTCGCGAGGTAGGTGTCGCCGAGGCGCTGGGCGAGGTCGTCGAGGTTGCGGAGCAGTTGCGCGGGCGGCAGGTCCATGGCGGCCATGGTCTGCACGGCCGTACGCAACTGCCCCATCATCGCGGCCGAGTTGAGGCCGTGCCCCATGACGTCGCCGACGACGAGGGCGGTGCGGGCGCCCGGCAGCTTCACGGAGTCGAACCAGTCGCCGCCGACGCGGCCGAGCAGGGTGCCCGGCAGATAGCGGGTGGCGATGTCGCAGCCCGCCATGCGCGGCGGGATGTGCGGCAGCATGCTGTCCTGGAGGGTCTCGGCGACGCTCTCCTGGTAGGTGTACATGCGCGCGTTGTCCAGCACGAGGCCCGCGCGGGCGGCGAGTTCGGCGCCTGTGACCCGGTCCATGTCGTTGAACTCGACGCGCTCCGGGTGCCGCAGCAGGATCATGAAGCCGAGGACCACATTGCGGGCCTTGAGCGGGACGACCAGCATCGAGCGGTGCGTGATCAGGGGCCGGATGTCGCGCTTCTCGAACTGCGCGGCGATGGCGTGGCCCATCTGCTCGCTGATGCGGGGCACGAGGACGGGTTCGCCGGTGGTCATGCACTGGAAGAACGGGGTGTGCGCGGGGAACGGCATGGCCTCGCCGACCGGCACCACGTCGTCCCAGCGGCCGGGTTCGTCGGTGTGCTCGACGGCGACCCGGTGCCACATGGTGGTGGTGTCCGGCACGCCCTCGGGGAACCCCTCGCCGGCGACGACCTGTTCGCGCAGATACGTGCCGGCGACGTCGGTGAAGCGGGGGACGACGGCGCGGCTGACCTCGATGATGGTCTTGGACAGGTCGAGGGAGGTTCCGATGCGGCCGCTGACCTCGTTGAGGAATTCCAGCCGCTCGCGTACGGCCGCGTACTCGAGGTCCTCGCCGTCCTCCTCCGCGATGCCCTGCGGCAGCGGCAGACCGTCGGCCGCGGCGCGCGCGGCCCGCTCCCGGCGCGCCTTGCGCTCGGTGCGCCGCGGGACACCCCAGTCGGGGGTGACGGGCACCCGGTCGTTCTGGCTGAACTCCAGGACGGGGTAGCCCAGTTCCAGTATCTGGGAGACGATCCGGGCGCCTTCCTCGACGCTCATGTTGGGCAGGATCTCGGGGAGCCTGCGGGCCAGCTCCTCGGCGCCGGGGAAGTCGGTGTGGAGCGCGAAGGCCGGAGCGATGCGCTCGACGGCGATCTCGTCGTCGGGGTCGTCGGCCTTGAGGGCGTCCGCGTCGGCGGCCAGCACCAGCAGCCGCTCGTCCCCGGGGCCGATCAGGGGATAGGCCCACCAGAGCACGTCCAGCCGCTCGCCCTCGGTGACCGTGAGCCGGGCGCGGCCCGCAGCCGGGTAGGCGAGCCTGCCGCCGAGGGAGGACTCCAGGTCGGGTCCGAGGCCGTCGTAGGCGTCGTACGCCCCGTAGGGCACGGTGTCGTCCTCGTCGGGCAGCGCTCCGGAGACGGGCAGCAGATCGACCGCGGCGCGCCCGATCGCCTCCTCCTTGGCGGCGCCGAACAGGCGGCGCGCTCCCCGGCTCCAGTGGGAGACGAGGCCGGCGCGGTCCACCACGACCACGGCCAGCGGGATGCGTCCGACCGCGGCGGTCTCCACCGCTCCGCTCCCAGCGCCGCGGCCGGGAGGTGTGTCCCTCGCACTGCCACGGTCCATGGCCCAGGCCCTCTCTCCCACGGCTCCGCAAAGATCTGTGCCGACCGTTCCACCGTACGGCCGCGGCCGGTGGTGATGTGCGGCAATGCGGGAATTGACCCCGCCGGATCGACCGCCGCGCGCCCCGCGCGCCCCCTGGCCGGACGGAAACGGCCGGTTGGGGGCGTCGTGGGGTTACTGACGGGTTTTCAGCCGCCGTATCCGGCTTGCTCAGTCTCAGTCCTCGTGCCCCAGCTGGAGGTCCCGTTCCGTGCGGCCGCCGCCCGCGACCTGGAGGACGGTGGCGATCGGCGGGTAGCCCGCGGCGATGACGGTGTACTCGCCGGAGGAGAGGTCGACGAACCGGAACGTTCCGTCGGCGCCGGTGGTGAGCGTGTCCACGACGTTGCCCGCCGCGTCCAGCAGCGTCACGCGCGCGTCCTCGACGGGACGCCCGCCGCTCGCCCGTACCGTCCCGCGCAGCACGGCCCCGCCGGCCAGCTCGATGTCCTGGCGGGTCTCCCGGGCGGCCTGCACGGTGACGGGGAGCGCGGCCGGGCGGAAGGCGGGGGCGCTGGCGGCCAGGGTGTACTCCCCCGCCACGAGTTCGGTGATGACATAGCCGCCCTCGCGCCCGCTGCGCGTGGTGGCGACGACCTCGCCGTGCACGTTGGTGAGGGTGACGGTGGCGTCCCGCACGATGGTGCCGTCCGCGGTCACCACGCTCCCGGCCAGGCGCCCGGCGCCGCCGAGGACGACGTCGAGTTCGACGGGCCGCTCGCCGACGGTCACGGAGACGGCCTGCGGCTGGTGTCCGCCCGCCGCCGCGATCAGGACGTACGACCCCGATCCCGGCGTCGACAGCGCGTACCGGCCGTCCCCGCCGCTCGCGCCCCGGCCGATCTGCTGACCGCCGACGTCGATCAGCGTGAGCGCCGCGCGCGGGACGACGGTCCCGTCCGGGTGCTGCACGGTGCCGCACACCGGGATTCCGGCGGCGTACGGCGAACGGGCCTGCGGGATCGGCGTGTTCAGGGGCGCGGGCTCGGTTTCGGCGGCGTTGTGGGACACCAGAGGTTTCTCCTTGAGGAAGAAGGCCGTGAGCAGTCCGAGGACGAGGACCGGCACAAGGTAGAGGAAGATCCGCGGCATGGCGTCGGCGTACGCCTGGATGTAGGCGTCGCGCAGCCGCGGGGGCAGCGCGTGGACGAGCTGCGGGGTGATGGACTCGGCGTCGGGCAGCCCCGCGGTCGGGGGCAGGCGCTTCGCGAGGGCGTCGGAGAGCCGGTCGGCGAAGAGCGTGCCGAAGATCGCCGCGCCGACCGAGCCGCCGATCTGGCGGAAGTAGTTGTTGGCGCTCGTCGCCGTGCCGAGGTCGGCGGGGCGCACCGAGTTCTGCACGGCGAGGATGAGGACCGGCATCACCATGCCGATACCGGCGCCGAGGACGGCCATCCAGAGGCTGTAGTGCAGCCGGGGCGTGTCGACCTCGAGCCGGGACAGCAGCCACATGCCGAGGACCGAGAGCGCGCCGCCGAGGACGGGCCAGAGCTTGTAGCGGCCGGTGTGGCTGATGAGTTGTCCGGAGATGATCGAGGCGCCGACGATGCCGCCCATCATGGGCAGCATCAGCAGCCCCGACTCGGTGGCGCTGGCCCCGTCGACCATCTGCAGGAAGGTGGGCAGATAGCTGGCGGCGCCGAAGAGGGCGACGCCGACCACCAGGCCCACCAGGCCGGTGATGTTGAAGACCGAGTCCCTGAACAGCCGCAGCGGGATGAGGGGTTCGGGCGCGAAGTGCTCGGCGACGAGGAAGAGGAGGGTGGCCGCCACCGCGCCGGCGCCGAGCCCGAGGATCATCCGTGAGTCCCAGGCGTACTCGGTGCCGCCCCAACTGGTCAGCAGGACCAGGCAGGTGGAGGCCGCGGCGAGCAGCAGCATGCCCAGGATGTCGAGCCGGGCCCTGGTGCGCGGCTTGGGCAGTTTGAGGACGACGGTGACGACGGCCAGGGTGACCAGGCCGAAGGGGATGTTGATGTAGAAGCACCACCGCCAGGAGAGGTGGTCCGTGAAGTAGCCGCCCAACAGGGGTCCGGCGACGGAGGCGAGGCCGAACGCGGCGCCGATGAGGCCCATGAAGCGGCCGCGCTCCCGGGGCGGCACGATGTCGGCGATGATCGCCTGCACACCGATCATGAGGCCGCCCGCACCGACGCCCTGCACCGCGCGGAAGGCGATCAACTGGTCCATCGTCCGGGCCCGTCCGGCGAGGGCGGAGCCGATGACGAAGACGACGATCGCGAACTGGAAGACGCCCTTGCGGCCGAGGAGGTCGCCGAGCTTGCCGTAGACCGGCAGGCCGATCGTGGCCGTGAGGAGGTAGGCGGTGATCGCCCAGGACATTTTGTCCAGGCCGTGCAGCTCGCCGACGATCTTCGGCAGCGCGGTGGCGACGATCATCTGCTCCAGCGCGGCCAGCAGCAGCGCGAGCATCAGCCCGACGAAGACCAACCGCACCCGGCGCGGGCCGAGTTCGACGCTCCCGGCGGGTTCGGGGACGGCGAGCCGCGGGCTTTCCGGGGCCGGTTCGCCCCGGAGGTCCTCCTGCACCAGAGTGGTCCCGCCCACGTGTCCGCTCCCCTCGCCGCGCCCTCACAATTCCCGCTTAATGCGACAACTACGAGCAAGCGCGTCGAGTTACGGCAGACCGGTACGGTGGACGGAGATCCACTCGATCCGGTGAGGGGATCAACGACCCCCGCTCACCGGGGACTTACTTCTCGACCTCGGTGGCGAGGTTGGCGAGCACCGCGTCGTAGATCCGGCTGAGACCCTTCGGGGCGAAGGTCTTCTCGAAGAAGCCGCCGATGCCGCCGGCGCCGTTCCAGACGGTGGTCACGACGACACGGGACTTGCCCTCACCGGCCGGTGTGACCCGCCAGGTGGTGACCATGGAGGAGTTGCGGTCCTTCTCGACGAGCTCGCCGTCGGTGGGCTCGCTGACCTCCAGGAGGCAGTCGCGCACGCGCTTGCTGGTGGCCTGGAGCTTCCAGTGGACGAGGGTGCCCTCGCCGTCGCCGCCCTCGCGCACCTCGTACTCGCTGAAGTGCTCGGGCAGCAGCTTCTGCCGCGTGCCGCTGTAGTCGGCGAGGGCGTCGAACACCTTCTCCGCGTCCGCGGCGACGACCCGCTCGGTGGTGGCCTCGACCTGCGCCATTGGAATCCTCCAGGACCTGGATTTCGGGGGTGGGGCCAAGCCAACCACCCCGGTCCCCGGGCGCCCAAATCGGGGTCGCGCGCGACACGCGGGAGCGCCCCCGGAAAAGACAGTCGCACGATCAAGGGAACATGTGTTCTATTCTCTGCTCAGTGCTACCGAGGAGGCCTCATGCGCTGGGAGAACCTCACAGAGTCCGCCGAACACGGCAGGGCCGACGCCGCCCTGTTCGGCGCCGACGCGGTGACCAGCCGGACGTTCGACACGCCCGAATTCGCCGGCATCACCTTTCACGAGATCCGGGCCCGGTCGATCATCAACCGGGTGCCCGCGGTCTCCCGGATGTCCTTCCAGTGGACGGTCAACCCCTATCGGGGCTGCTCACACGCGTGCGTGTACTGCTTCGCCCGCAAGACGCACAGCTACCTGGACCTCGACACCGGCCTCGGCTTCGACTCGCAGATCGTGGTCAAGGCGAACGCCCCGGAGCTGCTGCGCCGCCAGCTCGGCTCACGCCGCTGGCAGGGCGAGCACATAGCGATGGGCACGAACGTCGACTGCTACCAGCGCGCGGAGGGCCGCTACCGCCTGATGCCGGGCATCATCGGCGCCCTCACCGACCACGCGAACCCGTTCTCGATCCTCACCAAGGGCACGCTGATCCTGCGCGACCTCGACCTGCTGAAGCGGGCGCACGAGGTGACGGACGTCGGCATCTCGGTCTCGGTCGGCTTCACGGACCCGGACCTGTGGCGCACGGTGGAACCGGGTACCCCTGCCCCCGAACGCCGTCTGGACGTCGTCCGCACCCTGGCCGACCACGGCATCGGCTGCGGCGTCCTGATGGCGCCGGTGATCCCGTTCCTGAGCGACGAACCGGCCCAACTCCGCGCCACCGTACGGGCGATCGCGGCGGCCGGGGCGACCTCGGTCACCCCGCTGGTCCTCCATCTGCGCCCCGGCGCACGCGAGTGGTTCATGTCCTGGCTGACCCACCACCACCCGCACCTGGTACGCCGCTACGAGCGCCTGTACGCCGACGGCTCCTACGCCCCGAAGTGGTACCAGCGCCGGGTGACCCGCCAGGTGCACGAACTGGCCCGGGAGTACGGCATCGGCCCCGCGGACACGGGCATGCCCCGCCGGATCACGCCGGTCCCCGAGCCGGACGTCCAGGAGCCGACCCAGTTGACGCTGATCTGACCGGCCGGGCCCGGGCAGAATGGGCGCGTGAACGATGCCCTGCGCGCGGTGGTGTTCGACTTCTCGGGAACGCTGTTCGGGCGGCTGCCCGGCCATGACTGGCTGTTCGACGCGCAGGCCGCGCCGACGCCGGAACTGCGGGCCCGCGTGGTCCACGCCCTGCGCCACCCGGCTGAGTTCGTGGACCGTATGACACCGGCGCAACTCCGCGACTGGACGGACCGGGACCTCTCCCCCGAGGCCAACCACCGCGCCTACGGCACCCTGTTCCGGCTGGCCGGACTGAGCGAGGCCGACTTCGCGCGGATCTACGACCGCCTGGGGTCAGCGGCCAGCTGGCATGCGTACGAGGACACGCTCCCGGCGCTGGAACGGCTCGCGGGAGCGGGGGTGCGTGTGGGCGTACTGAGCAACATCTCCTGGGACATCCGTGAGGCGTTCGTCCGGCACGGCTCGGACCGGTACGTCGAGCAGTACGTCCTCTCGTACGAGGAGGGCCGCGCCAAGCCCGACCCGGAGCTCTTCCATGTCACCGTCCGACGGTTGGGCGTGGCCCCCGAGGAGTGCCTGATGGTGGGCGACGACCCGGTGTGCGACGGGGCGGCTCCGCGGGTCGGCATGGCGTTCGCGGAGGTGGCGACGGGGCCCGTGGGCGTGCGCGAGCCGGTGCTGCTGGAGGCGTTGGCGCGGTTCGGGTGGTGAGGGTCAGCGGGCTCGGAGGCGGGCTTCGGTGATGAGGGGGGCGGGGTCTGAGCCGGTGGGGCCGCACTGGGGGCGGCTCAGGGCGTCGGAGATGTCCCAGGAGTAGAACTCGCCGGTCTCTGTCCTGGTGAAGGCGAGGCGCGTGCCCTTCCGCCAGCCCACCTCTCGCACCGCGGAGCCCTGGTGGTTCAGCACTGTGACACGGCCTCCCGCCGCCACGTCCCAGAGCTGCACGGTCTCGTCCGCGGAGCCGGACAGGAGCAGCGTGCCGTCGGGCGACCAGGCGAAGGAGAGCACGTCCTGGCGGTGGCCCATCAGCGGAAGCCGTGCGACGAGCCCCTCCTCGCCGCGATCGAGCACGAGGACGGTGCCGTCCGTGCAGCCGACGGCGAGGGCCGTGCCCTCGGGGTGCCAGGCGACGGCGGTGAAGACCTTGTCGCCGCGGTACTCGACCACGGTGGCGTCCAGGGTGTTGACGGTGACGAGGTTGTCCTGACCAGCGACGGCGAACTCCGCGCGCAGCGGATGCCAGTCGACGGCACTCAGAAAGCTCGCGTGCCGGGTCCATCCCCGCGGCGTCGGACGGAGAGTGCCCTTGCGGTCGTAGACGCGCGGCAGCCAGGTCCGGTCGCGCGAGACCACGGCCAGCCACTCCCCGTCCGCGGACCAGCGCGCGTCAGTCACGACGTCGTGCGCGTCGGTGAGTACGGCGGTCCTGTGCAAGTCGCTCGACCGGCCCGAATCGCCCAGTTCCTCCCGTAGCTCCCAGAGCGACACACTGCTGCCGCCGTTCTCCACGACAGCGCAGTGGACCCCGTCCGCGCACCAATGGACGGCATCCGGGTCCGCTACGCCCGCGCCTTCGACAAAACTCATGGCCCAGTTGTTCAGTTCACCCTCGGGAGTGGTCTGCCAGATCCGTACCGTGCCGTCATCGGAAGCACTGGCGAGCCGGTGCCCCCGGTGGGACCAGGCGACGTCGCACACTCCTTGGGCGTGCCCCTGGAGCACCTCCAGTTGTTTACTGCCGCGCACATACCACGTACGCACCGTCGCGTCGGCCCCGGCGCTCGCCAAGCTCTGGCCGGAGGGCGACCAGGCCACCCTTCTGACCTGTTCCGTGTGACCGTCGAGGCGGCGATCGGAGTACCCCCCGTGCGAGGGCGCGAGGCCCACGAGTACCTGGTTGTTCTGGTCTCCGCACGCCAGCATGGTGCCGGCCCCCGGTCTGAAGCGCACGGTCCTGACCGGCTTCCGCCGTGCCGGATCCCCCCAGTCCAGGTGTCTCACGCCCTCCCCCTCCGGCACGTGAACGTCGATCACCCCGTCCTCCCGAGCCGTAGCCACCCGCCCGTCGGCAGCGATGTCCGCATCCCACAACCGAACAGCCCGCCCCTCCCCATCCACACTCACGCACGTCCTGACCGGCTCCCGCCCCCTCCCCCGCGCCTCCCACACCCGCGCCGTCCCGTCCGCGCACGCGACCAACACGTACCGCCCGTCAGGAGAGAACCGCACCGACCACGGCCGGTCGTCGAGCGGCACCACCCGCACCTCGTCGCCCCCGGGCCAGGACCACAACCGCAGCGTCTCGTCCGTCGCGACGGACGCGATCAACTCACCGTCCGGCGACCAGTCCACCGACCGCACCCACCCCGGCCCGTCCCCGCGCGCCTCCCTGGCATGCCGGAACGTCGCCCGCACCTCACCGGTGTCGGCATCAAGCACGCGCACGCACCCGTCCTTGGACGCCGTGACGAGCAGCGTGTCGTCCGGCGACCAGGCGACGCCCCACAGACCCGCCTCCTGAGCCCGGAAGCAGCGCAGTTGAGGGTGGGCCGCCATCGCGCGCCGCAGCAGATGCCGCCAGCCGTCGAGGTCGGGCGCGTAGAGCAGCAGTCCCAGCAACAGGTCACCCTGCGCCGAGCCGTCGCCCGCCAGGAGGCGCAGGACGGCCCGAGGGTCGCTCTCGACCAGGAGCTCACCCCGTCTGACCTCGTCGTCCGCCGTGCGCTGAAGGGACTGCGCAACGAGGTCGAGGGCAGCGCCCGACAAGTGGAGGTCGGTCAGAGTCCCGTGCAGTTCCGGCCACGCGGCGGCGAAGGCCTCCCCCATGCGCCCGGACAACACCGACACCAGGCGCATGAGCCGCGAGGCCGGTATCAGTTGGTCCGGCTGCCGTCCGTAGCGGGACCAGTCGACGACCGTCTCCTCGATCTCCCGGCGTGCGCGCAGGGCGTCGTGGTCGCGTTCCAGGTTTTCCCTCAGCCGGGGCCAGTGCACGAACAGGCTCTCGTGGGCAACCTCGAAGGCGTCCTCGGTGAAGCGTTCCCAGCCCGCGTCCCCCGAGCGCGCACGCTCCACCGGATGCCGGACCGTCGTCAGCACCCGGCACTCCACGAACGGCCGCAGCAACCGCAGTTCACGTTCCGGAAGGTCGTGCAGGGCCACGGGACGCCGGGTGTACTTGCCCGACTCGTCGACCGACACGAGCCGCCCGAGCGCCTTGAGGACCGCCCGCTCGGCGTCCCGTACGGTGCTGTGCTCACCGTCGGTGAGGCTGTCACGGGCGATCCGGAACGCCTCCTCGGCCTGGTCCGTGAGGACTTGCTGGACCCGGCCCGAGGTCTCGTACTCGACCCGTGTGATGTCCCTCGGCGGCCGCACGCCGTCGGGGTTGACGTGCCGCCACAGCCGCTGGAGTGCGAAGGCCAGCAGCGGCAGGGCCTCCCCGGCGGCGTCCTCCTGGATGAGGCCGAGGGCCTGGTCGTCGAGCCGCCAGCCCAGCGTGTCCAGGGGCGCGTTGACGATCCGGGGCAGTTCGCTGCGGCCGAGCGGCTTGACGAGATGGTGGTCGCGCAGCAGCGGCTCGAAGGCCTCGAACCGCATCAGCGCGTCCAGGAAGTCGGCCCGCACGGTGTACACCAGCCAGCTGTTCCGACGTACCGCCTCGGCCAGCGCGGCGACGAGCAGCGCAGCGTCCGTGTCGGCCTCGGGCAGCAGCAGTTCCTCGGCCTGGTCGACGATCACGAGGAGCCGCGCGTCCGGCACGCGCGCGGAGATGCCGTCGAGGGTCTCGGCGAGGCCTTCGGGGCGTTCCCGTAGCCGCTGGAGCACGAGCGGCCCGGTGTCCGCACCGAACCCCAGGTCCCGGCGTACCTCGGCAATAGCGTGCGCGAGGGCTGCGAGGCCACCGCGCGCGGGGGTCACCGGGCCGAGGACGATCCAGAAGGGGGCGCTTCCGTCGGAAGCGGCCGGGCGTGAGCGCAGGGCCGGTACCAGGCCGGCGCGTACGAGTGAGGACTTGCCCGCGCCTGAGGGCCCGATGACGGCCAGGGCGCCGTTGCGGCGGCGGCCCAGCAGCGGTCGGGTGAGCGCGTCGATGTCCTCGTCCCGGCCGAAGAAGACACGGGCGTGCTCCTCCTGAAAGGGGTTCAGCCCCGGGAAGATGGCGGTCAGGGCGGCTCCGCGGGAGACGCCGCCCTCGGCGAGCCGCTTGAGGATCGCGCGTTCGGCGTCCGCCATGGACCGCGGGTCGCCGGGACGGACCTTCAGCGCTTGCAGAGTGTCCAGCAGCGCCCGGCCCTGAGCCCCGTCGACCCTCAGCTCGACCACGGGCGCCGAGGGTTTGCGCTCCCGGAAGACGGAGACCTCCCAGACGCACCACTCGGCGGCGGAGCCCGGCGTGGTGACCACCACGAGCGCCTCGGCGGCCAGCAGGTTGCGGCGCAGTTCGTCGCGCCAGGGGTAGGAGACGGCTATGCCGTGGCCGGGCAGCGCGTAGGCGAAGCAGTCCTCGTACCCGGCCGCCCGGAGGGTCTCGACGAGGCGGTGCGCCGTGGCTGCGCCGTCGTCGGCGTGATAGCTGATGAAAACCCTGCCCATGACGCTCCCCCACGGCACACTCGGACGGGCGCATCATGCCCGGTGACGACCCGTCATCACCTTCTTTCCCACGAACTGCGCAGGAGGCGGCGTGAAGCAGGACCACTTCGACGACCCCGAGGCCCCGGTCGCCAACCGGCTGTGGCCGGTCGTCAGCGCGGTGGTGCGCGACGAGGCGGGAGACCTGCTCCTCATCGAACGGTCGGACGACGGGTTCTGGGCGCTGCCGGGCGGACTCGTCGACGTGGGCGAGTCGTTCACCCAGGCCGCGGTGCGGGAGGTGCGTGAGGAGACCGGCCTGGACATCGTGGTCACCGGGCTGGTCGGCCTGTACTCCGACCCGCGGCACGTCACCTCGTACGACGACGGAACCGTGAGCCAGGAGTGCTCACTGGTCTTCCACGGAGCTGTCACCGGTGGCCGGTTGCGGACCAGCGAGGAGTCCCGCACGGTCCGTTTCGTCCCGCTGCGTGAGCTCGCCGCGCTGCGTATGCACCCGTCGACGCGGATGAGGATCGCCCATGCTGTCGAAGGGCGGGACGGTCCTCATCTCGGCTGAGGCATCTCAGCCATTTCGGTGCCGAAACAGTGAATTACGCGATGAATCCGTTCCTCCGAGCGGCCTTTCCGGAACGATGCGGCATGGACCGTGACATTCGCGGTCCGCCAACCTCCGTCCTGGGAGGACTCCATGAGAAAACGCGCAGCCGTGCTGTGCGGCGCCGCTGTCGTCATGGCCGGGAGTTTCACCGCCCTGCCCGCCGACGCGAGCACTCCGCGCACCGCGGACACCGCTCCGGCCGCGAAGCTCACCTGGAAGAGCTGCGGCACCACGAACTACCCGACGCTCCAGTGCGCGTCCCTCAAGGTCCCACTCGACCACGACGACCCGCACGGGCGGCAGATCACGCTCGCGCTGTCCCGTGTCCCGCACACCGCGAAGAAGTCCCAGGGCCCGCTGCTGGTCAACCCCGGCGGTCCCGGCGGCAGCGGTCTGACGCTGGCCGGCTTCGTGGCGGGCTCGCTGCCCAAGGCGGTCGCGGCGCAGTACGACGTCATCGGCTTCGACCCGCGCGGTGTGGGCAAGAGCAAGCCGGCCCTCGACTGCAAGCCCGGCCACTTCAACCCCGTCCGCCCCGACTCGGTGCCGAGCACCCCCGCGATCGAGAAGGCCAACCTCCAGCGCGCCAAGTCCTTCGCGACCGCCTGCGGCAAGAAGTACGCCGACCTGCTGCCGTACATCAACACGGTCCAGGCCGTGCGTGACATGGACTCGATCCGCGCGGCGCTGGGCGCGAAGAAGATCAACTACTTCGGTTACTCGTACGGCACCTACCTGGGCGCGGTCTACGCCAAGCTCTTCCCGGAGCGCGTACGACGTCTGGTCCTGGACTCGATCGTCGACCCGACCGGCGTCTGGTACGACGACAACCTCGGCCAGGACTACGCCTTCAACGACCGCCACCTCGCGTTCATGGCGTGGGTCGCCAAGTACGACGCAACGTACAAGCTCGGCACCGATCCGGCGAAGATCGAGGCCAAGTGGTACAAGGTGCGGGCCCAGCTGGCGAAGAAGCCCGCGGGCGGGAAGGTCGGCGCCTCGGAGTTCGAGGACACCTTCATCCCGGGCGGCTACTACAACGGCTACTGGCCCTATCTGGCCGAGGCGTTCGCCGCGTACGTGAACGACAAGAACGCCGACCCGCTGGTCGAGGCGTACGAGAACTTCGCCGCCGTCGACGCCTCCGGCGACAACGGCTACAGCATCTACACCTCGGTGCAGTGCCGTGACGCCGACTGGCCGCGCGACTGGAGCCAGTGGCGGAACGACAACTGGGCGGTGTACAAGAAGGCGCCGTTCATGACCTGGAACAACGCCTGGTACAACGCGCCGTGCGCGTTCTGGCCGACCGGCTCCCTGGAGCCCGTGGACGTCGCCAACGGCGATCTGCCGCCGGTGCTGCTCTTCCAGGCGACGAACGACGCGGCCACCCCGTACCAGGGCGGAGTGATGGTCCACCGTCTGCTGCACGGCTCCAGCCTGGTGGTCGAGCAGGGCGGCGGGAACCACGGCATCACGCTGAGCGGGAACGCCTGCCTGGACAAGCACCTGGCGGCGTACCTGACCGACGGCACGGTGCCGCGCAGTGGCGGCGAGGTGGACGCGGTGTGCGACGCGCTGCCCGACCCGAAGCCGCTGAGCTCGACGTCGTCGGCGTCGCGCGGCTCGACGCTGCACGGCATGCTCGGCTTCCGCGGCTGAGCGCCATCTGATCCCGCGGGGGCGGGCGTTGTCAGACCCATGGTCCACCATGGACGCATGAGTGAGCTGACCAGGATTCCCGCCCCCGACGGGCTCGCCCCCGCCGCCCAGTACTCCCACGTCGTCATGGGCACCGGCACGTTCGTAGCGATCTCCGGCCAGCTCGCCCTGGACGAGAACGGCAAGCTCGTCGGCGAGGGCGACGCGGCCGCGCAGGCCCGCCAGGTCTTCGAGAACCTCCGCCGCGCTCTCGCCGCCGCGGGGGCGACCTTCGACGACGTCGTCAAGCTCACCTACTTCGTCACGGACATGGCACACATGCCGGCGATCCGGGCGGCCCGCGCCGCGCACATACCCGACGACCGGTTGCCGGCCGCCTCGGCGGTGCAGGTCGCGTCGCTGGTGCGGCCCGAGTTCCTGATGGAGGTCGAGGCGTTCGCGGTGATCGCCCCGTGATCCAGGTCCGGGAGATGACGCTCGACGACTGCGAGCGCGTCGCCGAGATCCGCATCCGGGGCTGGCAGACCGCGTACCGGGGGCTGATGCCGCAGCCGTATCTGGACGCGCTGAGCGTGGCCGAGGACGCCGAGCGCCGTCGCGAGCGCTTCCGGCAGTCCGACGGCAGCGTGGTGAACCTCGTCGCGGAACGGGACGGCGAGCTTGTGGGGTGGGCCGCGCACGGTCCGTACCGGGACGGTGAAGTGCGCACGTCCGACGCCGAGTTGTACGCGATCTACGTCGACGCGGCGCGGTTCGGCGGCGGCATCGGACACGCCCTGCTCCAGGAGGCGGTACGACAGTGCGCGGCCGCTGGTCACTCGCGGCTGTACCTCTGGGTCCTCGCGGGCAACACCCGTGCCCGTGCCTTCTACGAACGGGCGGGGTTCCACCCCGACGGCGCCGAGGAGCCGTTCGAGGTGGACGGGGTTCCGGTGCCCGAGGTGCGGTACGTCAAGAGCCTCACCGCGCGCTAGGAATCCGCGCCAGCGCGTGCACCGCCGCCTCCGCCAGCGCCGGATGCGCCAGAGCCTCGTACAGTACGGGTCTGGCGCGGGCGTCGCCGAGGGTGCCGAGGCCTTCGACGCAGGCGAGTGCCACGCGGCGGTAGGGGTCGTGCGGGCGCAGGCGTCGCTCCAGGGTGGTGATGAGGGCGGGGACGGACTCGGGCGCGCGCAGTTCGGCGAGCAGCCGCACCGGGTGCAGGGCGTAGGCGACCCGCAGTTCGTTGGTGGCCAGGGCCGCCGCCGCGCGGGCGGTGCGCGGGTCGCCGAGGCGGGCCAGGGCGTGGGCGGCGGAGGCGCAGCGCTGCGGGTCACGGTGGTTGAGCAGCAGGACGAGGGCCTCGAAGGCACGGGAGTCGCCGGCCAATCCCAGGCGGAACGCGGCCAGCTCCCGTGCCCACAGCGGCTGTCCGGGCTCGGTCAGCACCGCCGCCAGCTCGTCGAGGTCCTTCGTCTTCGCCAGCCGCTCGTAGACCGCCGACGCCCCCGACTCCTGCCGTAAGCGCTCCGTGAGTGATCGCAACTCTTCGTCCATGAAGGGCAGCCTAGGCGGGGCAAAGGGGGCGAGGGACGTACATCACAAAGACCGGGGGCTGGCGCGCTCGTTACCCGCGGGTTAAGCTCAATCGAGCGAGTTACCCACTCGCGGAACTCCTTGCGGTGGCCTGGTGACGCAGCCGCCGCAAGAGCAGTCGGTTCGGTACCTCAGGTACCGGTACTTCAGTACGACGCGGCTTGGGACAGGGCCGGTCGGCTTCACCGTTCTCCGGGCGTGTGCACGCCCGCGACGACGGCATCGCACCACCGGGCGTGTGCGCAAGTAGCCCGGCAACACCCGCATCTCGCATGTTCCACGCACCCGGTGCGCCCTTCGGCGTACCGGGTCGCGCTCCCAGTCGTCACCCTCATTCCTGGAGTCCCGCGATGGCCGCTCCCCTGTCCGACACCCCTCTGTCCCCGATCCAGACCGTCGCCGTCGTCGGCCTCGGCACCATGGGCACCGGCATCGCCGAGGTCCTCGCCAAGGCCGGCCGCACGGTCCTCGGCATCGACATCAGCGAGGCCGCGACCGCCCAGGCCGTCGCCGCCCTGGAGACCTCCACCGGCCGGGCCGTGGCCCGCGGCCGGCTGACCGAGGAGCAGCGCGCGGACGTTCTCGCCCGGGTCCGCACCTCCACCGACCTGCGCACCGCGGCCGGCGCGGACCTGGTCATCGAGGTGGTCCCGGAGTCGTACGAGATCAAGCACCAGATCTTCCGTGAACTCGACGGCATCGTGCGACCCGAGACGATCCTGGCGACCGGCACCAACGCGCTGTCCGTCACCCGGCTCGCGGCCGACTCGGCCCGTCCGGAGCGCGTGCTCGGCCTGCACTTCTTCAACCCGGCGCCCGCGATGAAGCTGGTCGAGGTGGTCTCCTCGGTGCTGACCGCACCGCATGCCGTCACTGCGGTCACCGATCTCGCGCTCGACCTGGGCAAGGAGCCCGTCGCGGTCGGCGACCGGCCCGGTTTCGTCGCCGACGGGCTGCTGTTCGGCTACCTCAACCAGGCCGCCGCGATGTACGAGGCGAAGTACGCCTCCCGCGAGGACATCGACGCCGCGATGCGGCTCGGCTGCGGACTGCCGATGGGCCCGCTCGCCCTGCTCGACCTGATCGGCATCGACACCGCGCGCACCGTCCTGGACGCGATGTACGCCGAGTCCCACGACCGGCTGCACGCCCCCGCCCCGATCCTCAAGCAGCTCAGCGAGGCGGGCCTGACGGGCCGTAAGTCGGGCCGCGGCTTCTACTCCTACGAGGCACCGGGCAGCGCGACGGTCGTCCCGGACGCCCTGACGCCTGCCGAGGGCGGCTCCCAGGCCCAGGGCCGCACGGTCCGCTCCGTCGGTGTCGCGGGCTCCGGCACCATGGCGTCCGGCATCGCCGAGGTCTTCGCCAAGGCCGGGTACCAGGTCGTCCTCGCCGCCCGCAGCGAGGAGAAGGCACAGGCCGCCAAGGCCCGTATCGGCAAGTCGCTCTCGCGCTCGGTCGACAAGGGCCGGATGACCGCCGAGGCCGCCGCGCAGACCCTGGACCTGATCACCCCGGCGGGCTCCTACGACGCCTTCGCGGACGTCGACCTGGCCCTGGAGGCCGTCGCCGAGGACCTGGAGGTCAAGCAGCAGCTGTTCCAGACGCTGGACAAGGTCTGCAAGCCGGGCGCGGTCCTGGCCACCACCACCTCCTCACTCCCGGTCGTCGCCTGCGCCCGCGCCACCTCGCGCCCGCAGGACGTGATCGGCATGCACTTCTTCAACCCCGCCCCGGCGATGAAGCTGGTCGAGGTCGTGCGCACGGTGCTGACCGCCGACGACGTCCACGCGACGGTCCGCGAGGTCTGCGCCAAGATCCGCAAGCACGCGGTGGACTGCGGCGACCGGGCCGGCTTCATCGTGAACGCGCTCCTGTTCCCGTACCTCAACAACGCCATCAAGATGGTCGAGGAGCACTACGCCTCCCTCGACGACATCGACGCCGCGATGAAGCTCGGCGGCGGCTACCCCATGGGCCCCTTCGAGCTGCTGGACGTCGTCGGACTCGACGTCTCGCTCGCCATCGAGAAGGTCCTGCACCGCGAGTTCCGGGACCCGGGCCTGGCCCCGGCCCCGCTCCTGGAGCACCTGGTGGCCGCGGGCTGCCTCGGCCGCAAGACCGGCCGCGGCTTCCGCGAATATGCCCGCCGCTGAGTCGTCCGGCGACTGGTTCAGAGCGAACGAGGACTGGGGCGGGCTGCTCGACCCCCACGGAAACCCCCCGCCCGCGGCGGGCGGGGGCTCCCCGGGACATGAGCGCCAACCTGCGCACATGCAGTACGTTCGGGTCATGTCCCAGCCCGCCAAGTCCTCACGTACACCAGCTACGCCCGACGCGCCGGAGAGTGCCGCAGGCAGTCGCGCGGCCGCCCAGCGGCTCAAGATGCGCCGAGAACTGGCGGCCGCGGCGATGGAGCTGTTCTCGACCAAGGGGTACGAGGCGACCACCGTCGACGAGATCGCGGCCGCGGCCGGAGTCGCGCGCCGTACGTTCTTCCGCCACTTCCGCTCCAAGGAAGAGGCGATCTTCCCCGATCACGACGACACCCTGATCCGTGCCGAGGCCGTGCTCAACGCGGCTCCCCCGCACGAGCATCCGCTCGACACGGTGTGCAACGGCATCAAGGAAGTCATGCGGATGTACGCGGCCCGGCCGGAGATCTCGGTCGCCCGCTACAAGCTCACGCGCGAGGTGCCCACCCTGCGCGAGGCGGAGATCGCGTCGGTGGCCCGCTACGAGCGCCTGTTCACCCGCTATCTGCTCGGCCACTTCGACGAGCACGCGCACGACGACGACGCCAACGACGACCCGCTGCTCGCCGAGGTCGCCGCGTCCGCCGTGGTCACCGCCCACAACCATGTGCTGCGGCGCTGGCTCCGGGCCGGCGGCCAGGGCGACGTGGAGGCGCAGCTGGACCACGCCTTCGCGATCGTACGGAAGACGTTCGGGACCGGCATCGGGGCCGGCCGCACCGCCACCCCGCAGCCGTCCGCCGCGACGGTCTCCACGCACGGCGAGGTCCTGGTGACGGTCGCCCGCACCGACGCCCCGCTGGACCAGGTGATGCGGACCATCGAAGAGGCCCTCAAGGACCGCTGAGCCCCTTCCCGCGCTGTGATGACGGCCACCCTTCGGGGTGGCCGTTTTGGCATGTCAGAGCCCCTTTTCGAGCGGATTTCAAGCCGTATTCGATCGATCATCGCTCATTTGTTACGTAAAGATTTCACCTGAGAGCAGTTGCTGGCACTCAGTGCCTTGCCAGGTGACACGCGGTGTCATACGTTGAAGGAGTCCGGGCGGCCGGCGTGCAGAGACCATGCGTACGTCGGCTGTCCCAACAAGTCATCGACTTGCCCCGCCCGGACGCCTGCGTCACAGGCAACCTCCCGCGCCACAAAGCGCTGCCGCACACCAAGACCGCCGAACCGACGGCACCGACGTAACCCTCAGCGTCCCTCCCTCAGGACGCGTATCGCCGGAGGCAATACCGTGACCACCAAGGACATCCTGGACGCGATCCAGTCGCCGGACTCGACGCCGGCCGACTTCGCCGCCCTGCCGCTCCCAGAGTCGTACCGCGCGATCACCGTGCACAAGGACGAGACGGAGATGTTCGCGGGTCTGGAGACCCGGGACAAGGACCCGCGCAAGTCGCTCCACCTCGACGAGGTGGCCCTGCCGGAGCTCGGCCCCGGCGAGGCGCTGGTCGCCGTCATGGCATCGAGTGTCAACTACAACTCGGTGTGGACCTCGATCTTCGAGCCGCTGTCCACCTTCGGCTTCCTCGAGCGCTACGGCCGCCTCAGCGAGCTCACCAAGCGCCACGACCTGCCGTACCACATCATCGGCTCCGACCTCGCGGGCGTCGTCCTGCGCACCGGCCCCGGCGTCAACGCCTGGAAGCCCGGTGACGAGGTCGTCGCGCACTGTCTGTCCGTCGAGCTGGAGTCGTCCGACGGCCACAACGACACGATGCTCGACCCCGAGCAGCGGATCTGGGGCTTCGAGACCAACTTCGGCGGGCTCGCCGAGATCGCGCTCGTGAAGTCCAACCAGCTGATGCCCAAGCCGGACCACCTCAGCTGGGAGGAGGCCGCCGCTCCGGGGCTCGTGAACTCCACCGCGTACCGCCAGCTGGTCTCCCGCAACGGCGCCGGTATGAAGCAAGGCGACAACGTCCTGATCTGGGGCGCGAGCGGCGGACTCGGCTCGTACGCCACGCAGTTCGCGCTGGCCGGTGGCGCCAACCCGATCTGTGTCGTCTCCAGCGACCAGAAGGCGGACATCTGCCGCGCGATGGGCGCCGAGGCGATCATCGACCGCAACGCCGAGGGCTACAGGTTCTGGAAGAACGAGCAGGAGCAGGACCCGCGCGAGTGGAAGCGGTTCGGCAAGCGCATCCGTGAGCTCACCGGCGGCGAGGACGTCGACATCGTCTTCGAGCACCCGGGCCGCGAGACCTTCGGCGCCTCCGTGTACGTCACCCGCAAGGGCGGCACGATCGTCACCTGCGCCTCGACCTCCGGGTACAACCACGAGTACGACAACCGCTACCTGTGGATGTCGCTGAAGAAGATCATCGGCTCGCACTTCGCCAACTACCGCGAGGCCTGGGAGGCCAACCGGCTGGTCGCGAAGGGCAAGATCCACCCGACGCTGTCGAAGGTCTACTCCCTGGAGGAGACCGGCCAGGCCGCCTACGACGTGCACCGCAACCTCCACCAGGGCAAGGTCGGCGTGCTCTGCCTGGCCCCCGAGGAGGGCCTGGGCGTGCGCGACGAGGAGATGCGCGCCAAGCACATCGACGCCATCAACCGCTTCCGCAACATCTGAGACACCCGGGGTCATAGATGACTGAGCGTCAGCCCGCCGAAGGCACGCGGGAGAAGGACCGGCCGTGGCTCATGCGCACGTACGCCGGCCACTCCACGGCCGAGGCGTCCAACGAGCTGTACCGGCGCAATCTCGCCAAGGGGCAGACCGGCCTGTCGGTCGCGTTCGACCTTCCGACGCAGACCGGCTACGACTCCGACCACATCCTCGCCCGCGGCGAGGTCGGCCGGGTCGGTGTGCCGATCGCGCACCTCGGTGACATGCGCCGACTGTTCCAGGACATCCCCCTGGAGCAGATGAACACCTCGATGACGATCAACGCCACCGCCATGTGGCTGCTGGCGCTCTACCAGGTCGTCGCCGAGGAGCAGGGCGCCGACATCACCAAGCTCCAGGGCACGACCCAGAACGACATCGTCAAGGAGTACCTGTCCCGGGGGACGCACGTCTTCCCGCCGGGACCGTCGCTCCGGCTGACGACCGACATGATCGCGTACACGGTCTCCCACATCCCGAAGTGGAACCCGATCAACATCTGCAGCTACCACCTGCAGGAGGCCGGGGCCACACCGGTCCAGGAGATCGCGTACGCGATGTCGACGGCGATCGCGGTCCTGGACGCCGTCCGCGACTCCGGTCAGGTGCCGGCCGAGAAGTTCGGTGACGTCGTCGCCCGGATCTCCTTCTTCGTGAACGCGGGCGTCCGCTTCATCGAGGAGATGTGCAAGATGCGGGCGTTCGGGCGGATCTGGGACAAGATCACGCTGGAGCGGTACGGCATCGAGAACCCCAAGCAGCGCCGCTTCCGGTACGGCGTCCAGGTCAACTCCCTCGGTCTGACCGAGGCGCAGCCGGAGAACAACGTCCAGCGGATCGTCCTGGAGATGCTGGCCGTCACCCTCTCCAAGGACGCACGCGCGCGTGCCGTCCAACTCCCCGCCTGGAACGAGGCCCTGGGCCTCCCCCGGCCCTGGGACCAGCAGTGGTCGCTGCGCATCCAGCAGGTGCTGGCGCACGAGAGCGACCTGCTGGAGTACGAGGACATCTTCGAGGGCTCGCACGTCATCGAGGCGAAGGTGAGCAAGCTCGTCGAGGAGTCCCTCGCCGAGATCGAGCGCATCCAGGAGATGGGCGGCGCGATGGCCGCCGTCGAGTCCGGCTACCTCAAGTCGCAGCTCGTCTCCTCGCACGCCGAGCGCCGGGCCCGGATCGAGTCCGGCCAGGAGAAGATCATCGGCGTCAACATCTTCGAGACGACCGAGCCCAACCCGCTGACGGCCGACCTGGACACCGCGATCCAGACGGTCGACCCGGCGGTCGAGGCCCGCGTCATCGCCGGCCTCCAGCACTGGCGCGACACCCGCTACCAGCCGCCCTTCAACCACCCGCGCCCCTGCAAGGCGCTGGAGAGGCTGAAGGAGGCCGCGAAGGGCACCGGCAACCTCATGGAGGCCACCCTGGAGTGCGCCCGCGCCGGGGTCACGACCGGCGAGTGGGCCGGGGCGCTGCGCGAGGTGTTCGGCGAGTTCCGCGCCCCGACGGGCGTGTCCTCCGCGCCGGTGGCCGTCCCCGCCGAGGAGGGCTCGCCCATGGCGGACGTCCGCCGCCGGGTCGACCTGACGGCCAAGGACCTCGGCGTCGGCAAGCTGCGGTTCCTGGTCGGCAAGCCGGGCCTGGACGGGCACTCCAACGGGGCCGAGCAGATCGCCGTGCGGGCCCGTGACGCCGGGTTCGAGGTGGTCTACCAGGGCATCCGGCTCACCCCGGAGCAGATCGTGGACGCGGCCCTCGCCGAGGACGTGCACGCGGTCGGCCTGTCCATCCTGTCCGGCTCGCACGCCCAGCTGGTGCCGGACGTGCTGGAGCGGCTCCATGTGGCCGGTGCCACAGATATCCCGGTGATCGCCGGTGGCATCATCCCGAATGGCGATGCCGAGCAGCTCAGGGCCGCCGGAGTGGCCGCCGTCTTCACCCCGAAGGACTTCGACATCACCGGAATCATCGGCCGCATCGTCGACGAGATCCGGAAAGCGAACAAGCTCGACCCCCTGGAGGTCCCCGCATGACCGTCAACCGTCTGCGTCCCCGCCGCTCGTGTCTCGCGGTGCCGGGAAGCAACCCCCGCTTCCTGGAGAAGGCGCAGGGCCTCCCGGCGGACCAGGTCTTCCTGGACCTGGAGGACGCGTGCGCCCCGCTCGCCAAGCCCGAGGCGCGGCACACGATCGTCAAGTTCCTCAACGAGGGCGACTGGACCGGCAAGACGCGCGTGGTCCGCGTCAACGACTGGACGACCGAGTGGACGTACCGCGACGTCGTGACCGTCGTCGAGGGCGCCGGGCAGAACCTCGACTGCATCATGCTGCCGAAGGTGCAGACGGCCGAGCAGATCGTCGCCCTGGACCTCCTGCTGACCCAAATCGAGAAGACCATGGGCTTCGAGGTCGGCAAGATCGGCATCGAGGCACAGATCGAGAACGCGCAGGGTCTGAACAACGTCAACGAGATCGCGACGGCGTCCCAGCGCGTCGAGACGATCATCTTCGGCCCGGCCGACTTCATGGCGTCGATCAACATGAAGTCGCTGGTCGTGGGCGAGCAGCCGCCCGGCTACCCGGCGGACGCCTACCACTACATCCTGATGAAGATCCTGATGGCCGCCCGCGCCAACAACCTCCAGGCGATCGACGGCCCCTACCTCCAGATCCGCAACATCGACGGCTACCGCGAGGTCGCCCAGCGCGCCGCGGCCCTCGGTTTCGACGGCAAGTGGGTGCTGCACCCGGGCCAGGTCGAGGCGTCCAACGAGATCTTCTCGCCCTCCCAGGAGGACTACGACCACGCCGAGCTGATCCTGGACGCGTACGACTACTACACGTCCGAGGCGGGCGGCAAGAAGGGCTCCGCGATGCTCGGCGACGAGATGATCGACGAGGCCAGCCGCAAGATGGCGCTCGTCATCTCCGGCAAGGGCCGGGCCGCCGGCATGCAGCGCACCAGCAAGTTCGAGATTCCGGAGGCGTAAGGCCATGCAGTTCGGGCGCACCTACGAGGAGTTCGAGGTCGGGGCGACGTACAAGCACTGGCCGGGGAAGACGGTCACGGAGTACGACGACCACCTGTTCTGTCTCCTCACCATGAACCACCACCCGCTCCACATGGACACCAACTATGCGGAGAAGACGACGGACTTCGGCAAGAACGTCGTCGTCGGGAACTACATCTACTCGCTGCTGCTCGGCATGTCCGTCCCGGACATCTCCGGCAAGGCGATCGCCAACCTGGAGATCGAGTCGCTGAAGCACGTGGCGCCGACCTTCCACGGCGACACGATCTACGGCCAGACGACCGTGCTCGACAAATGGCCGTCGAAGTCGAAGAACGACCGCGGGATCGTCTACGTCGAGACCAAGGGCTACAAGCAGGACGGCACGCTGGTCTGCGTGTTCCGCCGCAAGGTCATGGTGCCCACCGAGACCTACATCAAGGAGCGCGGCGGCGAACAGCCCGGCCGCCCGGAACTTCAGGAGGGCTGAGCCCCATGGCACGCCTCGCCCAGACCGCCGGTCTGACCGACGTCCAGCAGGAAATCCTCTCCACCGTCCGCGACTTCGTGGACAAGGAGATCATCCCGGTCGCGACCGAGCTGGAGCACCGCGACGAGTACCCGCAAGCGATCGTCGACGGGCTCAAGGAGTTGGGCCTGTTCGGCCTGATGATCCCGGAGGAGTACGGCGGTCTGGGCGAGTCGCTCCTGACGTACGCGCTGTGCGTCGAGGAGATCGCCCGCGGCTGGATGTCGGTGTCCGGCATCATCAACACCCACTTCATCGTGGCCTACATGCTCAAGCAGCACGGCACGCAGGAGCAGAAGGACCACTTCCTGCCGCGCATGGCGGCCGGCGACATCCGTGGCGCGTTCTCGATGTCGGAGCCGGGCCTGGGTTCCGATGTGTCGGCCATCACGTCCAAGGCGGTCAAGGACGGCGACGAGTACGTCCTCAACGGCCAGAAGATGTGGCTGACGAACGGTGGAACGTCAAGTCTGGTCGCCGTTCTCGTCCGAAGTGATGAAGGACACCCCGAGGGCACCGCGCCCCACAAGTCGATGACGACCTTCCTCGTCGAGAAGGAGCCCGGCTTCGGAGAGGTCCGCCCCGGCCTCACCATCCCCGGGAAGATCGACAAGATGGGCTACAAGGGCGTCGACACCACCGAACTGATCATGGACGGCCTGCGAATTCCGGCCGATCGCGTGCTCGGTGGCGTCACCGGCCGAGGTTTTTACCAAATGATGGACGGGGTCGAGGTCGGCCGTGTCAATGTCGCGGCGCGTGGCTGTGGCGTCGCTCAACGTGCTTTCGAACTCGGTGTCCAGTACGCCCAGCAGCGTCACACTTTCGGCAAGGCGATCGCCCAGCACCAGGCGATCCAGTTCAAGCTGGCCGAGATGGCTACCAAGGTCGAGGCCGCGCATGCGATGATGGTCAACGCGGCACGCAAAAAGGACTCCGGGGAGCGAAACGACCTTGAGGCTGGGATGGCGAAGTACCTCGCCTCCGAGTACTGCAAGGAGGTCGTGGAAGACGCCTTCCGAATCCACGGCGGCTACGGCTTCTCCAAGGAGTACGAGATCGAGCGCCTCTACCGAGAGGCACCGATGCTGCTCATCGGTGAAGGTACCGCCGAGATCCAGAAAATGATCATCGGTCGCAGGCTGCTCGAAGAGTATCGATTCCAGGGCTAGATGTCCGGATACGGGGTGTTTTCTTGGAGAAGAAGATCACACCCCGTCAACACTCTTCGGCCGCCGACTCGGCTTCCTGGCTTGCCCAGTTGTGGTCACCGACCGGTACGATCCCCGGAAAGCCGCCGTCCCCCGTCACAGCGCGGCATCATCCGCTACGAAGGTCATCCATGCCCCACAGCCAAACCTCTGCACCTCGCGACAGCCTCGCCGGCGTACGCCTCGCACGCGGAGCATCGCCGTGGCTTCTCCCGACCGTCGCCACCGCAGCCCTCAGCCTGGTGCGCGCGCGCAAGTCCGGCGCCGCCAAGGCCGTCGCCGTGCCCGCCACCGCGCTCGCGGCGGGCATGCTGTGGTTCTTCCGCGACCCCGAGCGCGAGATCGCCACGGGCCGGGTCATCTCGCCCGCCGACGGTGTGGTGCAGAGCATCATGCCGTGGAAGGACGGCCGCACCCGCGTCGCGATCTTCATGAGCCCGCTCAACGTCCACGTCAACCGCGCGCCCCTCTCCGGCACGGTGACGTCGGTCGAGCACATCCCCGGTGGGTTCGTCCCGGCGTTCAACAAGGAGAGCGAGAACAACGAGCGCGTAGTCTGGCATTTCGACACCGAACTCGGTGACATCGAGATGATCCAGATCGCCGGCGCGGTGGCCCGACGCATCGTCCCCTACATCCCGCAGGGCACGAAGGTCGAGCAGGGTGACCGCATCGGTCTGATCCGCTTCGGTTCGCGCGTCGACATCTACCTGCCCGAGGGCGTGGATGTCGCGGTCGAGGTCGGTCAGAAGACCGTGGCTGGGGTGACTCGCATTGACCGTGATTGATCCTGAGACACAGGCGGGCTGGGTGCCCGAGGCCGACGAGGTGGACGACGAGGAGGAGATGCCTCTTTCTCTCCGCCTCTCAATAGCGGACACCCTCACCCTCGGCAATGCCACGTGCGGGTTCATGGCGGTGTACTTCACCACCACCGGCATCCTGATCCCGGACCTCACCGGCAGCCCGGCGACCGGGATGACCCGCCACAGCGCGGCCACGGCGGTCATCCTGATGCTGTGCGCGGCGGTCTTCGACCTGTTCGACGGCCTGGTGGCGCGAAAGCTGCGCTCCTCCCCCATGGGCGCCGAGCTGGACAACCTCTCGGACCTGATCAGCTTCGGTCTGGCTCCGGCGTACTTCGTCCTCGTCTACGGCATGGTCGCGGACGACGCGCATCAGCGGGTGGCGGCGGTCGGGGCAATCGTGGTGCTCTTGGCCGTGGTGCTGCGGCTGGCCAGATTCTCCTGCGTGACCGTCCCGAACGGCATGTTCCAGGGCATGCCCTCGCCGTTCGGAGCCCTGACGGTCGTCTCGATCGTCCTGCTGGAGCTGCCCTTCGTGGCGACGCTGCTGGCGATCCTCGGCACCGCCTGGCTGATGGTGAGCCGGGTCGAGTACCCGAAGCCGCGGGGTCGCCTCGCCGTGGCGATGCTGACCTGGATCGTCGTGTCCATGGGCCTCCTGGCCGCCTGGGCCTTCGACGCCCCGAGCGGTCAGCTCCTCCTCCAGACGGGCTGCGCGCTCCAGCTGGTCACCGGCGCGGTCATCCCGCTGTTCGCCACGGCCCGCCGGGTGAACAACTTCCGCGACAACCGCCGCGAGGCGCGGGCGGCGCAGTTGCCGTAACGGCTTCATGAAAGAAGGCCCGAACCGATTCCGGTTCGGGCCTTCTCCGTTTTCTCAGGGGTTGTACGTCTTGGCCGCCTCCGAGGCCTCCGCCTCGCGTACGACCTTCATGCCGCCCGTGACGCTCTTGTCGGGCTGGAGGATCACGCTCTCCCGGGACGACGCGGACTTCGGGTCGGTGAAGTCCTGGGTGGGGCCGAAGCCGAGGTCGAAGGTGTTGATCGTGAGCAGGGCCCGGTCGACGCCTTCGCGGGTGAGGTCCTTGTTCTTGCAGGCCTTCTTCAGGGCCTCGCCGAAGGCGGACGCGGCGGTCCAGCCGGCGACGATGCCGTTGTCGAGGGCGTCCTTCGGATAGGCCGCCTGGTAGTCGGCGACGAGCTTCTTGGCCTCCGGGGTGTCCGCGCCGATCGGGAGCGAGGGCGAGGCCACGTAGTAGTTCTTCATCAGCGCCGGGCCCGCCTGGGTGGCCAGCAGCTGGGGTGCGAACGCGGAGTTGTTGCCGATGATCGGCACGTCGAAGCCGCCCGCCGCGGCGACGCCGACGAGCGAGGCCGCCTGGCGCGGGCCCGCGCTGATGACGATCGCCTTGACGCCGGCCTGCTTGAGGGCGGCGACCTGGGCGGTCATGTCGTTGTCGGTCGGTTTGATCTTCTGCTCGACGACGGTCAGCCCCGCCTCCTTCGCCATGTGCTTCGAGCCGACCAGGGCGCTCTCGCCGTAGTCGCCCTCGAAGTAGACGTGGCCGATCTTGTCGCCCTTCTTGATCCCCTTCTCCTTGATCAGGAAGTCGACGGCGTTGATCGTCTCGATGTCGTACGTGGAGCCGATGACGCGGATGTACGGGCTGCCGAGCAGCGCCGCCGACCAGGCCTGCGGCAGCACCAGGCCCTTGTCCTGGCCGTCGACGCGCTGCTTGACCGCGGCGACGAACGGCGAGCCGATGAACTGCGCGAAGCCCAGCACCTTCGGCTCCAGCTCGGTGTAGCCGGAGACGGCCTTCTGCGGGTCGTAGCCGTGGTCGCGGACGGAGAGGGCCACCTCGTAGCCGCAGACGCCTCCGGCGGCGTTCAGCTGCTTCACGTACAGCTGCTGGGCCTGGGTGACGCTCTTGCCGAGGGTGGCGTAGACGCCGGTCATGTCGGTGAGGGCGCCGAGGGTGATCGTCTTCCCGGAGATGCCCTCGCCGGTCTTCACCCCGCCCGCCGACTGCTTGTCGCTGTCGTCGTCCTTGGCCTTGGAGCTGCACCCGGCCAGCAGGAGCAGCGCGGCGAGGGCGCCGGCGGCGGTCCTGGTCGCGTACGTCGTCGTGGTCATCGTTCCTCCGTGAGGGTTCTGGTGCGGCGCCGGGCGGTCACCCTGACCAGACCGCCGGGCAGGAACAGCACCACCAGCACGACGGCGGCGCCGTAGAGGTACCGGGACGCCTCGCCCGGTGCGATCCCGCCCGTGCCGGGGGCGGAGACCAGGGGCAGCGCGTCGCTGTAGCGGGTCAGCAGCTGCGGCAGCAGGGAGACGAACACGGCCCCGGCGACCGCGCCGGAGACCGAGCCGAGCCCGCCGATGACGATCATGGCGAGGTATTCGAGGGACAGCGTGATGCCGAAGTAGTCCGGCACGGTCCGCTGGAAGACCAGGGCGAGCAGCACGCCCGCGAGGCCCGCGTACATCGACGACAGCACGAAGACGGCGGCGCGGTACCGGGCCACCGGGACGCCGATCACTCCGGCCGCGATGCGGTGGTCGCGGATCGCGTTCATGGCCCGGCCCGGACGGCCGCGCAGGACGCCCCGGGCGAACAGGGCACCGCCCAGCAGGGCGAGCAGCCCGGCGTACCAGAGCTTCTCCGCCGAGCCGAAGGGGACGGCGGCGACGAGGAGTTCGCGGTCGTCGAAGGTGAGGCCGAAGAGGTTCAGCGGCGGTACGTCGCGGCCGTTGGCGCCGCCGGTGAGGTCGTGGGCGTTGAACATCACGTGCTGGCCGATGAAGACGAGCGCGAGGGTGGCGATGCCCAGGTAGGCGCCGCTGAGGCGGCCGGAGATGGGGCTGAACAGGCCGCCCGCGACCCCCGCGACCAGCACCGCGAGCACGGCGGCGAGCCAGGTCGGCAGGCCGAGGCCGGTCAGTCCGTCGTCGCCGTCGGCCGCGAAGACGCAGTAGCCGTAGGCGCCGACGGCGAGGAAGAAGGCGTGGCCCATGGAGAGCTGGCCGGTGGCGCCGGTGAGGAGGTTGATGCCGATCGCGCCGAGGGCGGCGGCCATGGCGAAGAGGCCGGCCTGGAGCCAGAAGCGGTCGAGGTAGAAGGGGAGGGCGAGGAGGAGGACGGCCGCGGCGGTCCAGAGGTACGTGCGTGTGCTGAGGGCTTTGAGCGGTCTCACCAGGGCTTCAGACACGGGCGAGCTCCTTCGTGCCGAACAGCCCGGCGGGCCGGATGAGCAGGATCGCGACCATGACCAGGTAGGGGGCGAGATCGCCCAACCCCCGTCCCAGGAAGGTCAGATCGCTCTGGTAGCCGGTGGCCAGCGACTCCGTGACGCCGACGAGCAGTCCGCCGACCAGGGCGCCGGTCGTGGAGTCGAGGCCGCCGAGGATGGCCGCCGGGAAGGCCTTCAGCGCGGCCAGTGACGTGGCCCGTTCCAGGCCCGGCGTCGGGAAGACGGTGAGGAACAGCGCGGCGACGGCGGCCAGGCCCCCGGCCACGGCCCAGGCACCCAGCGACACCCGTCCCAGCCGTACGCCCATCAGCGCGGCCGTCTCGGCGCTCTCCGCCGCCGCGCGCATGGCCACGCCCCAGGACGTGTACCGGAAGACCAGCAGGAACGCGGTGATCAGCAGTGCCGCCGCCACGAACGCGGCGATCCGGGTGTGGGCGAGGGAGATCGGCCCGAGCTTGAGGACCGCGTCGCCCCACGGGTCGCCGAGCGCCAGGACGTCCGTGCCGATGCGGCGGGTCAGTTCGGTGGTGAGCAGGATGTCGACGCCGATCGTGACGATGGCGAGGACGCTGTGGTCGCTGCCGCGGTAGCGCCGCATGACGAAGAACTCCACCGCCGCCCCGACCAGCGCGGCACCCGCGATCCCGACCAGCAGCGCGGGCCAGAAGCCGAGGTCGTCGTGGAGGCTCGCGGTGAAGTAGCCGCCCGCCAGCAGGAGGGACGCGTGGGCGAAGTTGACGACCTCCGTGGCGCGGAAGATCACCACGAAACCGAGGGCGATCAGCGCGTACACCGACCCCAACGAGACGCCGTTCAGCAGGATTTCGGCGAAGGTGCTCATGATCCGGCTCCCAGGTAGGCCTGTACGACGGCCGGGTCGTTCTGTACGTCGGCGGGGGCGCCGTCGGCGATCCGGCGCCCGAAGTCCAGTACGGTCACCGCGTCGGCGAGCCGCATCACCACCCCCATGTCGTGTTCCACCAGCACGATCGAGATGCCGAGGCCGTCACGGACGCCCGCGATCACGGCGGCGGTTCGGCGGCGTTCGTCGGCGGTCATCCCGGCGACGGGTTCGTCGAGGAGCAGCAGGCGCGGCTCCATGCAGAGCGCGCGGGCGAGTTCGGCGAGCTTCTGCTGCCCGTAGGGGAGCGAGCCCGCCGGGCGGTCCAGACAGTCCGCGATGCCGACGAACTCGGCGATCTCGCGGACGCGTTCGCGGTGGACGCGTTCCTCGCGGGCCGCCGACGGCAGGCGGAGTCCGGCCGCGAGGAAGCCGGTTCGGGTGAGCCGGTGGCGGCCCAGGAGCAGGCTGTCCTCGACGGTGGCGCGGGGCGGCAGGGCGAGGTTCTGGAAGATGCGGGCGATCCCGAGAGCGGCGATGCGGTGCGGAGGCATACCGGTGAGTTCGTGGTCGCCGAAGCGGACGCTGCCGGAGCCGGCGCGGTAGACGCCGGACAGGACGTTGAAGCAGGTTGACTTCCCTGCCCCGTTGGGGCCGATGAGGGCGTGGACGGTGCCGGGGCGGACGGTGAAGGAGACGCCGTCGAGGGCGGTGAGCCCGGCGAAGCGGACGGTCAGGTCGCGTACGTCGAGGGTGTCCACCGGGTCACCCGTTCCACCGCGTGAGGGTCCGTGCGCCTGCCGTCTCCGCGTCGGCCGCCGCGTCCTCGTCGACCACGCCCAGATAGCGGCGGCGGACCTCGTCGGAGGCGGCCAGTTCCGCGGCCGGCCCCTCCAAGGTCACCTCGCCGACTTCGAGGACGTACGCGTGGGTGGCGAGGCGCAGGGCGAGGGCGGCGTTCTGTTCGACTAGGAGGACGGCGGTGCCCTGGTCGTTGATCTCCCGGACGGTGTCGGCGATCCGCTCGGCCATGAGCGGGGCGAGGCCGAGGGAGGGTTCGTCGAGGAGAAGGACCTTGGGGGCGGCCATGAGAGCGCGGGCGACGGCCAGCATCTGCTGTTCGCCGCCGGAGAGCAACCCGGCGCGTTGATGGGCGCGTTGGGCCAGGACGGGGAACAATTCGTGAACCCGGGCCAGGGACCGGGCGCGGCCCGCCCGCGCACCGCCCAGGGCGCCCGCACGCAGGTTGTCGGCGACCGTCATACGGGCGAACACCCGCCTGCCCTCCGGGACTTGGGAGACGCCGGCGGCGACCACCCGGTCCGCCGGCAGCCGGTCGAGCCGTCGGTCACCGAGCCGCACCTCGCCCTCGGTGACCGCGCCGCCCTGGAAGGACAGCGTGCGGCTGATCGCGCGGAGCAGCGTCGACTTGCCCGCGCCGTTGGAGCCGAGAACCGTCACCACGGTCCCCTCGGGCACCTCCAGGGACACCCGGCGCAGGGCGCGTACGGGGCCGTATCCGACCGACAGGTCCCGCACCACGAGTCCGGATCCGACCATGGACTTCCCTTCTGTCCTCACTCGGTGTGGCGCTCACCCCAGCACCGGCGGGAGCGCCCGTCCACGGCCCGCGGCGGAATCGCTGCGGGTGCCCAGCGGGCCGGTGCCGCGGTTGTGCGCGTGCACAACGCTGCGTGTCAGGGGCCTGTGCGGGGACGGGAAGCGGTGGCATCCTCCGGCCATGGGAGCGCGACGGCCGCGTACCGGTCATGACTGGAAGCTGCTCGCGGAGTCCTGCACGGCTCTGCTGGAACAGGTGCCGGAGCTCGTCGACGAGCACCTCAGGCAACTCTTCGACCACTCCCCCGTCTACGCGCAGGTGCTGCCGTACGACCAGCAGTGGCGGGAGGCGGAGGAGGCGATGCGGATCGGGATCGAGACGATCTCCGCGCCGCGGGACTCGCCGCGCCGCGACCTGGAGTACGCCGAGGACGCGGGGCGGCGGCGGGCCCGTCAGGGGCTGCCCCTGGACCTGCTGATCCACGCCTACCGCAACGCCGGCTATCTGGTGTGGGACGCGCTGGTGGAGGGCGCCGCCGGGCGGGAGCCGGAGCGGCTGGCGGCGCTGATGCGGTCGACGACGATGGTGTGGTCGGCGGTGGACGCGCAGGCGGAGGCCGCGTCGGAGGCGTACCGGGCGACGGAGGCGGAGCTGCGGCGGCGGACCGACGAGCAGTTGCAGGCGCTGCTCGACGCGCTGCTGGAGGGCAAGGCGACGCCGGGGCTCGCGGCCCGGGCCGCCGCCGGGCTCGACCTGCCGGAGCACGGGCCGTACGCCGTGGTCGTGCTGCGGGCCGAGCGGCGGGAGGCGGCCGAGCGGCCGGTGCAGGGGGCCGGGTTCCGCTTCATCTGGCGGATGCGGGCCGACGGCGAGGTGGGGGTGGTGGCCCTCTCCCCCGGCCAGGGCCTGGACGGGGTGGCTCGGGTGCTCGACGGGCGGTGCTCGGGGCCCGGCGGGATCAGTCCGGTGGTGCCGGGCCTCGCGGAACTGGGGCGGGCCCGGCGGCTTGCCGAGCTGGCGCTGCGGACCTGTCCGCCGGACGGCACCGCCGTCGTACGCCTCGATCAGCGCATGCCGACGGCGCTCGTGGTGAGCCAGCCGGAGCTGGCCGACCGGCTGGTGTCGGACGTGTTCGGCGGGCTGCTCGAGCTGGAGCCCGCCGACCGGGCCGTACTGCTGGAGACCCTGGACGTGTGGCTGACGTGCGAAGGGTCGGCGGGCCGGGCCGCCGCACGGCTGTACTGCCACCGCAACACGGTCTTCAACCGGCTGCGGCGCCTGGAACAGCTGACGTCACGGTCGCTGGCCCGGCCGCGGGACCTGATCGAGATGACGTTGGCGCTGGACGCGTACCGGCTGTCCGGGGCCCGCCGATGAGACTCGCGGGCTCGGCCCAGGAGGTGAGTCCGACGAGGCTCAGCTCAGGAAGTCCCGCGCGATCTGTTCCGCCACCCGTTCCAGGATCGGGCCGGCGTCCGCGATGCACTTCGCCACGTCCGGCTCGACCTCGGTGAGCGGGTACGCGCGGCGGATGCCGGCCTTGCCGAGCGCCTCCGGGGGCAGGGCGAGCCGCCCGCACACCGCGACGACCTCCTTGCCGGCGGCGCGGGCCGCGGCGGCGACGCCCGCGGGGGCCTTGCCGTGCAGGGTCTGCTCGTCGAGGGAGCCCTCGCCGGTGATGACCAGGGTCGCCTTCTCCAGCGCGGGGGCGAAGCCGAGGACGTCCAGCATGACCTCGATGCCGGCGCGGAACCGGGCGCCGATGAGGAGCGCGCCGTAGCCGATGCCGCCGGCCGCGCCCGCGCCCGGCGACGCGGCGTACTCGGCGGCCTTCGCGCCGACCGCGTCCTCCAGCACACGCGCGTAGTGCGCGAGAGCGGCGTCCAGGGTCTCCACGTCGTCCGGGGAGGCGCCCTTCTGCGGGCCGTAGACCGCGGGCGCGCCCTTCGGGCCGGTCAGCGGGTTGTCGACGTCGCTGGCGAGGACCAGTTCCACGTCGGCGAAGCGCGGGTCGAGGCCGGACAGGTCGGCCGACGCGAGATCGGCGAGGCCGCCGCCCCCGGGGGCGACCGGCTCGCCGTCCTTGTCGAGGAACCGGGCGCCGAGCGCGGTGAGCATGCCGGCGCCGCCGTCGGTGGTGGCGCTGCCGCCGACGCCGAAGACGATGGTGCGGGCGCCCGCATCGAGCGCGGCCCGCAGCAGCTCGCCGGAGCCGTAGGTGGACGAGGTGAGGGGGGCGAAGACGCCCTTGGGGAGCCGCTGGAGCCCGCTGGCCTCGGCCATCTCCACGACGGCGGTGTCGCCGCGCAGCGCGAAGGCGGCCGTGACCTCCTGGCCGAGGGGCCCGGCGACCTTGACCTCGTGCCGCTCGAAACCGGCCGCGACCGCGGCGTCCACGGTGCCGTCGCCGCCGTCGGCCACGGGCAGCGCGGCCACGTCGAGGCCCGGCACGACCCGGCGCAGCCCGGCCGTCACCCGCTCGGCGACCTGCACGGCCGTCAGCGATCCCTTGAACTTGTCCGCGGCGATGAGCACCCTCTCGGCGCCCTTGCCTGCAGCGTCAGCCACTTGCCATCCCCTTGCTCTCCGGGCCCGACGCACGTCAGGGCCAGTCGCGCCGCTGCGACCTTAACCGGAGCCCGCCCTCCCCGTCATGCCCTGCCCGGACCTTGAGAAGCTGCTACGACCCCACTGTGCGACCCCGCGGAATCGGGTAAACCGGTCCTATGACCCCTGTGGGCAGTGAGCCAGAGCTCGCCGACCGCGTTCTCGGGGGCTGGCTGGGCCGGATCGCGGGCAACATGCTCGGCAAGCCGGTCGAGCAGGGCGACCTGTGGACGCGGGACCGGATCGACCGCTATCTGAGGCAGGCCGCCGCCCTGCCGCTGACCGACTATCTGCCGGAGCCGCCGAGCGAGAGCGACGGCTTCGAGCTGCGCCCGGAGTGGCGCCAGTGCGTACGCGGCCGCATCCACGGCAGCTGCCGCGACGACGACGTGGACTACGCCATCCTCGGCCTGGACCTCCTGGAGACCCACGGTTTCGCGTTCAGCACCGAGCAGGTCGGTGATCTGTGGCTGCTGCGGCTGCCGTACCTCCAGACGTTCACCGCCGAGCGGGCCGCCTACCGCAACCTCGCCAACGGGCTGAAGCCGCCGCTGACGGCGACGTACGACAACCCGTACCAGGAGTGGATCGGGGCGCTGATCCGCGCCGACATCTACGGCTGGACCTCCCCGGGCGCCCCGCGCCGGGCGGCCTCGCTGGCCCGCCGGGACGCGGTGCTCTCGCACACCGGGAACGGGGTGTACGGGGCGATGTGGGCGGCGGCGCTGGTGTCGGCGGCGTTCACCGCGGCGACCGTGCGGCACGCCCTGGACCAGGCGCTGACGGTCGTACCGGCGAGCAGCCGGCTGGCCCGGACCGTACGCCGGGTGATCTCCCTGCACGACACCCGGATGACCTGGGAGGACACTCTGACGACGGTGGCCGAGGAGACCGCAGGGCTGGGCTGGATCCACACGATCCCGAACGCCGCGGTGCTCACCGCCGGGCTGCTCTACGGCGACGGCGACTTCACCCGGACCGTCACGCTGACCGTCCGCGGCGGCCTGGACACCGACTCCAACGGGGCCACGGCCGGCTCGGTCGCCGGGGTGCTGACCGGCGCGGAGGCGATCCCGGAGCAGTGGAAGGACCCGCTGGAGGACACGGTGCGCAGCGCGGTGTTCGGGTTCGACGGGGTGCGGATCAGCGAACTGGCGGAGCGCACGGTCCACTTGATCGACGGGGTGAGTGACCCTCCGTCTCGACGGTCAGTGACTCTCCGTCCGGGAACTACCCTTCAGGGATGACCAGCGCTCAGGACTTCGCCACGTACATCGCCGGCCTCCCCCGCATCCTCGCCGGCGCCGCCGCCCTCTTCCGTGACAGCGAGGGGCGGGTGCTGCTCGTCGAGCCCAACTACCGTGAGGGCTGGGCGCTTCCGGGCGGCACCATCGAGTCGGACGACGGCGAGACCCCACGTCAGGGGGCGCGCCGCGAGACGCTGGAGGAGATCGGGCTCGACCGTGAACTCGGCCGGCTGCTGGCGGTGGACTGGGTGTACCGGCCGGGCATTCCGCCGCTGGTGGCGTACCTGTACGACGGTGGCGTCCTCGGCGAGGACGAGCTGAAGGCGATCCGGCTCCAGGAGGAGGAGCTGCTGTCGTGGCGGCTCGTGCCGCGTGAGGAGCTGGACGACTATCTGCTGGGGTTCCTGGGCGGCCGGGTGCGCGTCGCGCTGGACGTGCTCGCGGAAGGCGCGGGGACAGCGGAGCTGGAGAACGGCCGACGGGTTTCCTGACGCCTTTTGTTCCGGGTGTCGATTCCCGTCAATTCCCCTGCGGAAATGCGTTCTTGAAGCTACGCCCTTGCGCGTATGGACCCCCTGTATCCGCGCCAATAGCGTGCGAGTCCTCGCCTTATCCGCAGGTACCGGTGGCACGCGGTTCTCCGTGCCACCGGATTCAATTACAGGGGGAAACATGCGGGTAATCGTTCAGATGCGCCCGGAACCCGATCTCGTCCAAGCGGTCGTGGATCCGTCGATCAGCACTCCGCCGGCCGCAGACGTCGCCGGCTCACTCCCCGGCGTCGTACTGGACCCGGACTTCGTGCCGGTGCCGGTGCCGCAGCCCAAGCCGGCGTTCTCCGACGGCGATCCGCTGTCGCTGGACCAGCCGCTCACCTTCTCGCTGGCACCGGAGGACGCGAGCGTCCTGGTGCGCGGCGAGATCCAGGACCGCGACGGCGCCGCCCGGTTGGCGATGCTGACCTCCAAGCGGGCGGACATCGTCGGGATCGCCGCCGACCCGGCCGTCGAGACGATGCCCACCTGCGGCAACACGCCGCCGGTCGGCGACTGGCACGACGTGCAGCGGTTCGTCACGGACGCGCTGACGAGCGAGGGCCTCGACGGGGCGGGCGTCCCGCTGGCGATCGTCGACACCGGCATCAACGTCGCGCACCTCGGTACGGTCCTCGGCTCGCCCGTCACGGTCGACGCGGCACGCAGCTGGAAGCCGCCGGGTGTGGCCGGGAACTTCGGTCAGTTCCCGGTGAACCACGGCACGATGTGCGCGTTCGACTCGCTGATCGTGGCCCGGAAGGTGTCCCTGCTCGACATTCCGGTGCTGCTCTCGCAGCGGCAGGGCGCCACCGTGATGGAGGGCCTGCTCTCCGACGCGATCTCCGCGTACGCGCACCTGTGGGGGCTGCTGGAGCAGATGCCGCGCGACCGGCGCCGGATGGTCATCAGCAACAGCTGGGGATCGTTCAAGCCGACGTGGGACTTCCCGCCGGGGCACCCGGGCAACTACTCCGACAACCGCGCCCACCCGTTCAACCTGATCGTCGCCGCCCTGGAGGTGTCCGGCGCCGACATCCTGTTCGCCGCGGGCAACTGCGGTGTCCAGTGCCCCGACGGGCGCTGCGGCTTCCCGAGCCGGCCCATCAACGGGGCGAACTCGCACCCCAGCGTGCTGTCCGTGGCCGGGGTGGACACACATGACGCCCGGGTCGGCTACTCGTCCCAGGGCCCGGGGCGGCTCGCCGTGCGCAAGCCGGACATCGCCACGTACACGCACTTCAGCGGGTCGAAGGCGTTCGGGCAGAACAGCCCCGACTCGGGGACCTCGGCCGCCTGTCCGGTCGCGGCGGGGGTCGTCGCCGCGGTGCGCGGCAAGCTGTCGGTGAAGGACCTGTCGCCGTCCCGGATGCGTACGCTGATCCGCCGATCCGCGCACGACGCGGGCGGGCACGGCTACGACTTCGACTACGGGTACGGCATCATCAACACCCCGTCTCTGGTCGACGCGGTGCGTCGCGTCGGCAAGAACAACGCCCGCCTGTAGGAGACCCATGGCTCCCGAGAGCCCCACCGTCCTCATCACCGTGACCCTGCCGCCGCGGTCGACGATCGAGGACGCCCAGCGTCGGCTCGGTCTCGCCGACGACGAGGTCGACACGGCGTACGGCCTGGTCCCGGTGGACCCGGCGCACGGTACCTACGCATTGCTGGTGACCGAGGCGGCCGGGGCGAGGCTCCAGGGAGCACCGGAGGCGAGGGGGTCGTACCAGGGCCCCTTCGCCAATCCGAAGATCGAGCCGTTCGGGCCGGTGCGGTCGAAGGACGAGGAGGCGGAGGAAGGCGACGGCTGATTTATCCGTTCGCCCCGTCCCGTCCCGCCGATCTACCCTCGGCCGCATGAACAGGCCCCTCGTCGCCCTTCTCAGTGGCGCAGGAATTTCGACCGACTCGGGGATTCCGGACTACCGCGGCCCCAACGGGCTGTGGCAGCGGGATCCCGAGGCGGAAAAGCTCGTGACGTACGAGTACTACATGAGCGACCCGGAGATCCGGCGGCGGTCTTGGCGCATGCGCAAGGAGAATCAGGCGCTCGCGCCGGAGCCGAATGCCGCGCATTACGCGGTGGCCGAGCTGGAGAAGTCCGGGGTGCCGGTTCGGGTCGTCACGCAGAACGTCGACGGACTGCACCAGCTCGCCGGGATGCCGGCCCGCAAGGTGCTCGAACTGCACGGCACCGCGCGGCAGGTGGTGTGCACGAAGTGCCATGCGCGTGGCCCCATGGAGGACGCGCTCGCGCGGCTCGACGCCGGGGAGGACGACCCGGCCTGCCTGGACTGCGGCGGGATTCTCAAGTCCGCGACCGTGATGTTCGGCGAGCGCCTCGACCCCGTCGTCCTCGGTGAGGCCGTCGCCATCACCAAGGCCTGCCAGGTCTTCATCGCCGTCGGCAGCAGCCTGCAGGTGCAGCCCGCCGCCGGGCTCGCCGGCGTCGCCGCCGATCACGGAGCCCGGCTGATCATCGTCAACGCCGAGCCGACCCCGTACGACGACCGCGCCGACGAGGTCATCCGCGAACCGATCGGCACGGCCCTGCCGGAGCTGCTGCGCCGGCTTCAGGGCTAGGGCCTGTCCGGCGGATCAGGTCGCAGGAGAGGTGCGGCGCCTCTTTGATGCTGGTGAGCGGGGTCTGGTGCGTCGGGATGCAAGGCGGAGGAGGGCGGCGACGCGGTGGGGGCACCTCCCGCTCGAGCGCAGTCGAGAGTGGGGGAGTCGGCAACCGACGACAACGCCGCAGGCCGGCGTGCCAGACCCCGCGTCTGCGGCATGATCCGCCGGACAGGCCCTAGCGGCGGGCTAGAAGAGCGCCGCACCCCGCTCGAAGTCCAGCAGGCGCTGCTTGCGTTCCAGGCCGCCGCCGTAGCCGGTCAGGCTGCCGTCGGAGCCCACGACGCGGTGGCAGGGGACGATGATGCTGACCGGGTTCTTGCCGTTGGCGAGGCCGACCGCGCGGGAGGCGCCCGGGTTGCCGAGGGCTTCGGCGAGGTCGCCGTAGGAGCGGGTCTCTCCGTACGGGATGCGCAGGAGCTGCTCCCAGACGCTGCGCTGGAACGGGGTTCCGTGCAGGTGGAGTTCGAGGGTGAACTCCTTCAACTCGGAGGCGAAGTAGGCCTCCAGCTGGTCGATCACCTCCCCGAAGGGGCGGTCGTCGCGTGCGCCGAACGTCTCCTGGGCGGGGCGGTGGCGCTGGTCGGTCATGTAGAGGTTGCTCAATGTGCCGTCCGTTGCGACCAGGGTCAGCGGGCCGTACGGGCTGTCGATCACGGTGTGTTGCTTCAGAGCGGGAACAGTGGTCACGGAAGGTCCTTATACCGGAAGGAAGTTGATCGGGTGGCTGTCGGTCGCCCACAGGTACTGCACCGCGTACGCCCGCCAGGGCCGCCAGGCCGCCGCTCGCGTGGTCAGCGCCGCCGGGGTCGAGGGCAGGCCCAGCTCCTGGGCGGCCTTGCGGATGCCGAGGTCGGTGGGGAGGAACGCGTCGGGGTCGCCGAGGGCGCGCATCGCGATGACGTCGGCCGTCCAGGGGCCGAAGCCGGGGAGGGCGAGGAGGCGGGCGCGGGTCTCGGCCCAGTCCGTCTCGACGCCCAAGTTCAGGGTGCCGTCCGCCAGTTGGCCGACCAGGGTGGTGAAGGTCGTGCGGCGGGTGCGGGGCATGGCCAGCGACTCGGGGTCCAGGGCGGCGAGTTGCTCCGGCGACGGGAAGAGGTGGGTGAGGCCGCCCTCCGGATCGTCGACCGGGTCGCCGTGGGCCGTCACCAGGCGGGCGGCGTGGGTGCGGGCGGCGGCGGTCGAGACCTGCTGGCCGAGGACCGCCCGGACGGCGAACTCCGCCTCGTCCACCGTCCGCGGCACCCGCCGCCCCGGCGCCTTCGCGACCAGCGGCGCCAGCACCGGGTCGGTGCGCAGCTGGTCGTCGATCGCGACCGGGTCGGCGTCCAGGTCGAGCATGCGCCGGCAGCGGCTGATGGCGACGGTCAGATCGCGCAGGTCGCTCAGGGTGAGCCGGCAGGCGACGTGGTCGGGGTTCGGGGTCAGGGCCACGATGCCGTGGCCGTACGGGAGTCGGAGCGTGCGGCGGTAGGCACCGTCCCGCCACTCCTCCACCCCGGGCACGGCGGTCGCCGCGAGGTGCCCGAAGAGGTTGTCGGGGTTGAGGGGGGCGCGGAACGGCAGCCGGAGCGTGAGCACCCCGGGGGTCACCGCACCCGCGTTCCTGCGCGGTACCCGGGTCCGCAGCTCGCTCGGCGAGAGAGCGAAGACCTCGCGGACGGTGTCGTTGAAGGTGCGGATCGAGGAGAAACCGGCGGCGAACGCGATCTCCGCCATCGGTAGCGCCGTCGTCTCGATCAACAGCCGTGCGGTCTGGGCGCGTTGGGCGCGAGCCAGCGCGAGCGGGCCCGCGCCCAGTTCGGCGAGGAGCTGGCGTTCGACCTGCCGGGTGCTGTAGCCGAGGCGGGCGGCGAGTCCCGGCACGCCCTCGCGGTCCACGACCCCGTCGGCGATGAGCCGCATCGCCCGGGCCACCAGGTCCGCGCGCTCGTTCCACTCGGGGGAGCCGGGGCTGGTGTCGGGGCGGCAGCGCTTGCAGGCCCGGAACCCGGCCTGCTGGCAGGCCGCCGCGCTCGGGTAGAACGTCATGTTCGCGGGCTTGGGCGGCACGGCCGGGCAGCTGGGCCGGCAGTAGATCCGGGTCGTCAGGACCGCCGTGAAGAACCACCCGTCGAACCGGGCGTCCTTCGACTGGACGGCGCGCACGCAGCGCTCGGTGTCGGTGTGCATCCCCTTCTGCATGGGTCCAGCATGGTGCAGCTGCGGATGGTCGGCTGGCGGGAATCCGACATCAACCTCGCGCTGGCTGCACCGGCCCGGATCGCCAGGCCGCCTCCCGCAGCAGCCGCAGCCCGTTCAGGCCGACGAGGACGGTGGAGCCCTCGTGCCCCGCGACGCCGAGCGGCAGCGGCAGATGTCCCACCAGGTCCCACACCACCAGCACGGTGATGAAGGTCCCCGCGATCACGAGATTCTGCACGACCAGTCGTCGGGCGGCCCGGGACAGCCGTACGACCGCCGGTACGGCCGTCAGCTCGTCCCGCACCACGACCGCGTCCGCGGTCTCCAGCGCCAGGTCGGAGCCCGCGCGGCCCATCGCGACACCGGAGTGGGCGGCGGCGAGCGCGGGCGCGTCGTTGACGCCGTCCCCGACGAACAGCACCTTGCGACCGGCGTCCTGCAACTCCCGTACGGCGTTCACCTTGTCCTCGGGGAGCAGCTCGGCGCGGACGTCGGTGAGCCCGGTGGCCTCGGCGACGCGGGCCGCGGCGCGGGCGTTGTCGCCGGTCAGGAGGACGGGGGCGGTGCCGGTCAGGGCGGTGAGGTCGGCGGTCGTGGCGGGGGCGGCGGGGCGCAGGCGGTCGGTGAGGGCGAGGGTGCCTACGGGGACGCCGTCGCGGGTGACGTGGACGACGGTGGCGTCGGAGCCGGCGGTGGCGTCGGAGTCGGCCGCCTCCGCGGGGCCGGCGGTGGCGTCGCTGTGGGTGGTTTCCGCCCGGCCGATGCCCACCGGCCGGCCCTCGACGGTGGCGTCGCTGTGGACGGTCTCCGCCCGGCCGACGCCCACCGACCGCCCCTCCACGGTGGCCGTGACCCCACGCCCCGGCACCGCGGTGAAGTCCTCGGCGCGTGCGATCCGCAGGCCGCGTGCGCGCGCCGCCGTCACGATCGCCCGCGCCAGCGGATGCTCGCTGGGCAGCTCGGCCGCGGCGGCGAGTCCCAGCAGCGCGTCCTCGTCGAGCCCGGAGTCCCGCAGCGGCCGTACGCCCGTCACCTCCGGCGCGCCCTCGGTCAGCGTCCCCGTCTTGTCGAGCGCGGCCAGGTCGATCTCCCCCAACCGCTCCATCGCGACCGCCGACTTGACCAGCACCCCGTGCCGGCCCGCGTTGGCGATGGCGGACAGCAGGGGCGGCATCGTCGCGAGGACGACCGCGCACGGCGAGGCGACGATCATGAACGTCATCGCGCGGAGCAGCGCGCCGGTGAGGTCGGCGCCGAAGGCGAGCGGGACGGCGAAGACGGCGAGCGTGGCGGCGACGATCGCGACCGCGTACCGCTGCTCGATCCGCTCGATGAACAGCTGCGTCGGCGCCTTGGTGCGGGACGCCTCCTCGACCAGGGTCACGATGCGGGCGATGACCGAGTCGGCGGGGTCGCGCTCGACGCGGACACGGAGGGCGCCGGTGCCGTTGAGGGTGCCGGCGAAGACCTCGTCGCCGGGGCGCTTGACCACGGGGAGGGGTTCGCCGGTGATGGTCGCCTGGTCGGCCTCGCTGACCCCGTCCAACACCCGCCCGTCGGCGCCGATCCGCTCCCCCGGGCGGACCAACACCACGTCGCCGACGGCGAGTTCGGCGGTCGGGACGACGGTCTCCGCGCCGGAGTCGGTCACGCGGGTCGCGGTGCTGGGCGCGAGGTCGAGCAGGCCGCGTACGGAGTCGGCAGTGCGGGCGGTGGCCAGGGCCTCCAGGGCGCCGGAGGTGGCGAAGATGACGATCAGCAGCGCCCCGTCGAGGACCTGTCCGATGGCGGCGGCGCCGAGGGCCGCGACGATCATCAGCAGGTCGACGTCGAGGGTCTTCTCGCGCAGCGCCCGCAGCCCTTCGAGCGCGGGCTCCCAGCCGCCGGTGACGTAGGCGACGGCGTACAGCGGGCCGTACGCCCAGGCGGGGGCTCCGCCCAGGTCCAGGGCGAGGGCCGCCAGGAACGCGACCGTCGCCGCGAGCGCCCAGCGGGCCTCGGGGAGGGCGAGGACGCGGGTGCGGCGGTGGGGCGCGGTGGGAGCGGGGGCAGGGGTGCGATGGGGGGCAAGAGTCGCTGACACCCGGCCCACCATACAGGAACACATGAAGACTCATTCATCTGTTCATGTGCGGTGGGTAAGATACCCCGCATGGGTCATGGAGCCGTCACCAGCACCGCCGAGGACCGCGTACGCCTCGACGCGGGGAACGTCGCGAAGGTCGCCACCACGCTCCAGGCCCTGTCGACGCCCTCCCGGCTGCTGATCCTGGCGCGGCTGCGCGAAGGGCCGCTGCCTGCCACGGAGTTGGCGGCCGAGGTGGGGATGGAGCAGTCGGCGTGCTCGCACCAGCTGCGGCTGCTGCGCAACCTCGGTCTGGTGGTCGGCGAGCGCCGCGGCCGCTCGGTGGTCTACGCGCTGCACGACCACCATGTCGCCGAACTCCTCGACCAGGCCGTCTACCACGTGGAGCACCTGCGCCTTGGCCTCAGTGACAACGCCGACTGAAACGGCTCCCGCGCGCCGCATGTGGCCGCTGTACGCGGCCGGTTTCACCACCGCGTTCGGCGCGCACGGCATCGCCGCGAACCTGGGCGCCGACACCGACGACGCGGTGACCTCGCTGCTCGTCCTGGGCGGACTGCTCGCGCTGTACGACGGTGCCGAGGTGTTGCTGAAGCCGCTGTTCGGCACGATCGCCGACCGGGTCGGGGCGCGGCCGGTGCTGCTGGGCGGGCTGGTGGCGTTCGCCGTGGCGTCCGCGTTGTACGCCCTCGCCGACAGCCCGGGGTGGCTGTGGGCCGCGCGGCTCGGTCAGGGGGCGGCCGCCTCCGCCTTCTCCCCCGCCGCGTCCGCGCTGGTGGCGCGGCTGAATCCGGCGGCCAAGCACGGGCGGGCGTTCGGGAGTTACGGCTTCTACAAGTCGATCGGCTACACGCTGGGCCCGTTGCTCGGCGGGGTGCTGGTGTGGGCCGGCGGCCTGCGGTTGCTGTTCACCGTGCTGGCTGTGCTGGGCGCGGCGGTGGCGCTGTGGGCGCTGGTCGCCGTACCCGTCGTACCGCCGCTCCCCCGGGCCCGGCAGACGGTGGTGGACCTGGCACGGCGGCTCGCCGATCCGGCGTTCCTGGTGCCGACGGCCGCGCTGGCCGGGGCGACCGCCGCGCTGTCGGTGGGCGTCGGGTTCCTGCCGGTGTCGGGGGCGGTGGCCGGACTGGGAACAGTGGCGACCGGGGCGGCGGTGTCGGTGCTGGCCGCGTGCGCGGCGGTCGTCCAGCCGCGGGCGGGGCGGGCGTTGGACGCGGGGCGGATCACCACGCGGGGCGGGCTGACGGCCGGGCTGCTGCTCGCGGCGGCGGGGCTGGCCTGCGCGATGCTGCCGGGTCTGACGGGCATCCTGCTCGCCGCCGCCCTCGTCGGCGCGGGCACGGGCCTGATCACCCCGCTGGGCTTCGCCGCCCTCGCCGCGTCGACACCTCAGGAACGACTGGGCCAGACCATGGGCGCGGCCGAGCTGGGCCGCGAACTGGGCGACGCGGGCGGCCCGTTGCTGGTCGCGGGGGTGGCCGCGGCGGCGACGCTGACGTACGGGTACGGGGTGCTGGCGGTGCTGCTGATGGCTCTGGGCCTGGGAGTACGGCGGCGGGCCCGAGCTCAGCGAACCGCGACGTCCTGAACGCCCGCCCTACACCCCCCGTGCCCGAGCCGCCAGCAAGGCGATGTCGTCGTGGACCGAGCCCGTTGCCGCGTGGGCCAGGATGCCGTCGAGGATCTCGTCGAGGTCGCCGCCGGGTGGCAGACGCAGGTCGGTGAGGCGGGTGAGGGACGTGTCGATGTCCTCGTCGCGGCGTTCCACCAGGCCGTCGGTGTAGAGGAGCAGGGTGCCGCCGGGCATGCCGGGGCGGGTGACGGTCTCGTAGGCGCCGAGGCCGGTGCCCAGTGGGGGCCCGGCGGGGAGCGGGACCAGTTCCACGTGGCCCTCGGCGGTGATCCGCAGCGGCGGCAGGTGGCCGGCGTTGGCGTAGCTGATCGTGTCGGTGGCCGGGTCGCCGAGGGCGAGCAGGCAGGTGGCGACGCGGTCGAAGCCGGACGCGGCGATCATGCGGTCGGCGGCGTACAGCATCTCGTGGAGCGGCAGCCCCGAGGAGAACGCGAGCGCCCGGAGCATCGACCGGTAGTGGCTCATCGCGACGGCCGCCTCCACCCCGTGGCCCATCACGTCGCCGATGACGAGGAGGTTGCGGCCGTGCGGGAGGGCCAGCGAGTCGTACCAGTCGCCGCCGACCACCGCGCTGTCGTCGGCGGGCAGATAGCGGGACGCGGTCTCCAGGTCGGGGTGCGGGAGGGTCGGCTCGCTGAGCAGGGCCCGCTGGAGCTCAAGGGCCATGGTGTGCTCGCGGGCGTAGTGCCGGGCGCGTTCCAGGGCGCGGGAGGCGCGGCCGGCGAGTTCCTGGGCGACCACGCCGTCCTCCACCGTGAAGGCCGGTGAGGAGCCCGCCCGGACCATGGCGAGGACGCCCACGCTCCGGGAGTCGGTGGTGAGCGGCACGACCAGGCCGGAGTGGATGCCGGCGGCGCGGTACTCCGCCAGCCGGTCCGCGTACGGGCCGCGCAGTCCTGGTGGCCGTCTGCCCGGCACAGTCGTCAGCAGCGGTCTGCCGCGTTCCAGGACCCGCCGCACCGGGGACGTCGGGCCGTGCTCGTTGACCTCGCCGAGCACGGGCGGCCTGCCGAGCCGCCGGTCCAGCTCCGGGCTCCGGCTCACGGCGGCGCGCCGCAGCCGTACCATCCCGCCGGGCGCGGGCCCCGGCGGGCCGTCCTCGACGACCAGGTCGACGGAGGCCCCGTCCGCCAGGTCCCGCACCACGAAGTCGACGAGTTCCCGGCAGGTCCGCTCCAGGTCGAGCGTGGTGCCGATCCGCAGAGTGGCCGCATGGATCATCGCCATCCGGCCGTGGGCCCGCTCCAGCTCGGTGACGTACCGGCGCGGCTCGGTCACCTCCACGCCCACGGCCACGAGGCCGATGACCTCGCCCCGCTCGTCGTAGCGCCGGTGGTAGGTGCACTGCCACTCCCGGCGCACCCGGTGGGCGCCGGTGCCCATGCTGCCGGAGACGACGACGTCACGCGGACGGCCGTCGCGCAGCACCGCCCGGGGCACGTCGACGGGCCGCTCCACGCCCGGCATGACCTCGGTGAGGGTGCGGCCCAGGTGCTCCCGCACCGGTACGCCGTTGATCCGGGCCATGTGAGGGTTGACGTACACGTAGCGCAGCCGGGTGTCGAGGACGGCGACGGCCGCCGACCCGCCCTCCACGATGTCCCGCAGCAGCCGGTACTCCCGCCCCAGGTCCCCGTCCGCGCCCGCCGGCAGCGCTTCGACGTCCGCGGACAGCAGGGTCCGCGGGAGAGGGGGGTCCGTCCCCACTGGCACCTCCCGTTCTCCGGGACAGGGGGTTCCATGATCGGGCCGGACGGTGCGGAGCGCATGTCGCGGCGCCTACCGGACGCGTTCCCACGGCGCCTACCGGACGCGTTCCCAGCCCCGGCGCAGCGGCCGCTGGGCCTGCCGGCGCGGGTCGCGGCGGCGGTAGACGACGTACGGGCGGAAGAGGTAGCGGACGGGGGCGGTGAACATGTGGATCAGCCGGGAGTACGGGATCAGGGTGATCAGCGCGAAGCCGAACAGGATGTGCAGCTGGAAGGCGAGGGGCGTGTCCGCCATCAGCGCGTAGTCCGGCCGGAAGGCGAACAGCGAGCGGAACCAGACGGAGATGCCCTCGCGGTAGTCGTAATCCCCGGTCGCGCCCGCCGAGTTGAGGATCGTCGCGGTCAGTCCGAGCAGCATCGCGCCGATCAGGACCCCGTACATGAGCCGGTCGCTGCGCAGGCCGGCCCGGCGGACGGCGGGGACCTTCAGCCGCCGGTACACCAGGATGCCGATGCCCGCCACCGCGGCGACGCCCGCGACCGCGCCGGTGGAGACCGCGAGCAGGTGGTACGTGTGGTCGTCGACCCCGACGGCGTCCGTCCAGCTCTGCGGGATCAGCAGGCCCACGACGTGTCCTACGACGACGAAGGCCATGCCGAAGTGGAAGAGCGGCGAGCCGATGCGCAGCATCCGGGACTCGTGGAGCTGGGAGGAGTGCGTGCTGATGCCGTACCGGTCGTAGCGGCCGCGCCAGATCGCGCCCGCGACGAGCAGCACGAGGACGACGTAGGGCAGGACGCCCCACAGGAGCAGGTCCATCAGACGCCCGGCCTTTCCGGGAGGGTCGGCCACGGCAGATCGATGCCGGGGCCGAGCGGTTCGAGTCCGACGCGCTCGCGCGGCGGGCCCTGCCGGGCCAGCGCCTTCGCCTCCTCGCGGGTGGCGGGCGTGGGCCCGGGGAGGGTGCGGCAGACGGCCTGGAGCAGGAGGGCGTACGGCGTCCCGTGCTCGGTCAGCGCCAGGCGCAGCAGCTCAAGTCCCGCGCGGTGCTCCTGGAGGAGTTCGGTGCCCGCCTGTTCCTCGATCGCGGCGAACTCCAGCATCACCGGCAGGAAGTCGGGCAGTTCGTCGCCGTCGAGGCGCCAGCCGTGCGCGGCGTAGGTGCGCTTGACCCGGACCAGGGACAGGCCGCGGTTGCGGGTGTCGCCGTCCGTCCACCAAGTCAGGTACGGGCAGCGGCGGTTGCGGGTGTCGAAGACGGACGTGTAGTGCGCGGCCAGGTCGAGGGGCCGCTCGCCCTCCGCGTACGCCAGGAAGTCCGCCACCTCCGGCCCGACCGCCAACTCGGCGATGAGCGGCAGCTGTCGGTAGAAGGTCTCGTCCGGGTAGGTCAGCAGGCGGGCCGCCGCGAGCCGGACGCACGCCTCGGGTGTCATGCGGACCTCCTGCGAGTCGGCGAGAGGTTGAGCAGGGTGGGCTTGCCCGGCTTCTCGCCCACCGGGCAGGCCGCGTCCTCGCCGAGCAGGGCTTCGGCGTCCGCGCGGGCCGCGCTCGGGATGACGTACCGGTCCTCGTACTTGGCGACGGCGAGCAGCCGGAACATCTCCTCCAGCTCGTCACCGGTGAGCCGTACGGCGGCGGCGATGCCCGGGTCGGGTGCCTCGCCGAGGTTGCGGGCGCGCATGTGGACACGCATGGCGGCCATCCGGCGCAGGACCGCCTCGACGGCGTAGGTGTCGCCGGCGGTGAGGAGTTCGGCGAGGTACTCGACGGGGATGCGCAGGGTGTCGATGGCGCCGAAGAGCTTGCCGGCGTCCTCGCCGTCGTGACCGGTCGCGGCGACCGCGTCGACGACCGGGGAGAGCGGCGGGACGTACCAGACCATGGGCAGGGTGCGGTACTCCGGGTGCAGGGGCAGGGCCACCTGGTAGGTGCGGATCAGGTCGAAGACCGGGGAGCGGCGGGCCGCGTCCAGCCACTCCTCGGTGATGCCGCTCGCCCGTGCGGCGGCGGCCACGGCCGGGTCGCGCGGGTCGAGGAAGGCCTCCAACTGGGCCGGATACAGGTCGTGTTCGTCCTCGACCGCGGCAGCCTCGGCGACGCGGTCTGCGTCGTACAACATGACGCCGAGGTAGCGCATCCGGCCGACGCAGGTCTCGGCGCACACGGTCGGCATGCCGAGTTCGAGGCGCGGGAAGCAGAAGGTGCACTTCTCGGCCTTGCCGGTGGCGTGGTTGAAGTAGACCTTCTTGTACGGGCAGGAGCTCACGCACATCCGCCAGCCGCGGCACCGGTCCTGGTCGACCAGGACGATGCCGTCCTCGGCGCGCTTGTACATCGCGCCGGACGGACAGGCGGAGACGCAGGCCGGGTTGAGGCAGTGCTCGCAGACGCGCGGGAGGTAGAACATGAAGCTCTGCTCGAACTCGAAGCGGATGCGTTCACCGACCTTCTGGACGAGCGGGTCCTTCGGGGCGTTCTCCGGAGCACCGCCCAAGTTGTCGTCCCAGTTCGGGCCCCAGGTCACCGTGTCCATGGGTTCGCCGCTGGTCTGCGAGTACGGGCGAGCCACCGGCAGGTCGTCGCCCGCGGGAGCTTCGGTGAGGCTCTTGTAGTCGTACGTCCAGGGCTCGTAGTAGTCGTCGAGGGCGGGCAGGTCGGGGTTGGCGAAGATGGTGCTCAGCCGCTTCGCCCGACCGCCCGCCTTCAGCCGCAGTCGTCCCGAACGGGTGCGTTCCCAGCCGCCCTTCCAGCGTTCCTGGTCCTCCCAGCGGCGGGGGTAGCCCTGGCCGGGGAGGGTCTCGACGTTGTTGAACCAGACGTACTCGGTGCCCTGGCGGTTGGTCCACACCTGCTTGCAGGTGACGGAACAGGTGTGGCAGCCGATGCACTTGTCGAGGTTCATGACCATCGCCATCTGGGCCATCACTCGCATGTCAGTACTCCACGTCCTGCTCGCGGCGGCGGATGACCGTCACCTCGTCGCGCTGGTTGCCGGTGGGGCCCAGGTAATTGAAGGCCCACGTCAACTGGGCGTAGCCGCCGACGAGATGGGTGGGCTTGAGCATGATCCGGGTCAGCGAGTTGTGGATGCCGCCCCGCTTGCCGGTCTTCTGGGTCTTCGGGACGCCTACGGTGCGTTCCTGGGCGTGGTTCATGTAGACCGTGCCGGGCGGCATCTTGTGGGAGACGATCGCGCGGGCGGTGATGACGCCGTTGCGGTTGACGGCCTCGATCCACTCGTTGTCCTTGACGCCGATCGCGTCGGCGTCCTGCGGGGACATCCACACGGTCTGGCCGCCGCGGCCGAGGGTCATCATGTGAAGGTTGTCCTGGTACTGGGAGTGGATGGCCCACTTGTTGTGCGGGGTGAGGAAGCGGACGGCGACCTCGCGGCCCTCCTCGCCGGCGCGGGGGCCCAACTCGGGTTCTCCGTACAGCCGGTGCATGTTGAGCGGCGGCTTGTAGACGGGGAGGGCCTCGCCGACCTCGTGGAGCCAGTCGTGGTCGAGGAAGAAGTGCTGACGTCCTGTCAGGGTGTGCCAGGGCTTGAGGTGTTCGGTGTTGACGGTGAAGGCGGTGTAGCGCCGCCCGCCGGACTCGCTGCCCGACCACTCCGGTGAGGTGATGACCGGGACCGGGGCCGCCTGGGTGTCGGCGTACGTGATCCGCTTGCCCTCGTGCTCGGCGGCCAGGTGGGCCATCTGCTGCCCGGTCCTGCGCTCCAGGGTGTGGAAACCCTGGGTAGCGAGCCGCCCGTTGGAGGTGCCGGAGAGGGCGAGGATGGTGTCGCAGGCGCGGCGGGCGGTGTCGAGGCGGGGGCGGCCGTCGGCGACACCGCCGTGCACGGTGCCGTTCTTCTCGCGCAGGTGGGCGACTTCCTCGCCGACGTCGAAGGTGACCGCCTTGGTGGTGACGCCGAGGGTGTCGACGAGCGGGCCGAGCGCGGCGAACTTCTCGCCGACGGCCCCGTAGTCGCGCTCGACGACCGTGAGGTTGTACATCGTGCGCCCGGGTATCGGCTCGCACTCACCCTTGCCCCAGTCGAGGGCCACGCCGCCGGGCTGGGCCATCTCGCCGCCCGCGGTGTCGTGCTGGAGGGCGGTGGCGACCAGGTCCTTGCGAACGCCCAGGTGTTCACCGGCCAGCTCGCTGAAGCGGCGGGCGATCGCGAGGAAGGCGTCGTAGTCGGTGCGGGCCTGCCAGGGCGGGTCGATGGCCGGGGTGAAGGCGTGCAGGAAAGGGTGCATGTCGGTGGACGACAGGTCGTGCTTCTCGTACCAGGTCGCGGCCGGCAGCACGACGTCGCTCAGCAGGGTCGTGGACGTCATCCGGAAGTCCAGCGACAGCAGCAGGTCGAGCTTGCCCTCGGCGTCCTCCTCCCGCCACAGCACGTCCCGCGGGGCGCACCGCGGGCCGTCGTCGGGCAGGTTGGAGTGGGTGCCGAGGAGGTGCTTGAGAAAGTACTCGTTGCCCTTGGAGCTGGAGCCGAAGAGGTTGGCCCGCCAGACGGTCATCACCCTCGGCCAGTTCCCCGGGGCGTCCGGGTCCTCCGCCGCCAACTCCAGTGTCCCGGCCTTGAGTTCCGCGACCGCGCTCGCCACGGGGTCCTCGCGGTCGCCGAGTTCGAGCGGGTTGCGGTCGAAGGTCGGGTACGAGGGCATCCAGCCCATGCGGGCCGACGCGGCGAGGCAGTCGGCGCCGGTCATCCCGGTGAACCGGCCGTCGCCGAGGGGCGAGGCGAGGGACTCGGTGGGCAGGGTGTCGTACCGCCACTGGTCGGTGTGCAGATAGAACCAGCCCGCGCCGATCATCTGGCGCGGCGGCCGTGACCAGTCGGAGGCGGCGGCGAGGGTCGCCCAGCCGGTGACCGGGCGGCACTTCTCCTGGCCGACGTAGTGCCCCCAGCCGCCGCCGTTGCGGCCCTGGCAGCCGGTGAGGGTGAGCAGGGCGAGGAAGGCGCGGTAGATGGTCTCGGAGTGGAACCAGTGGTTGGTGCCGGCTCCCATGAGGATCATGCAGCGGCCCTCGGAGCGCTGTGCGGTGTCGGCGAACTCCCTTGCCACGCGTACGGCTTGGGCGGCGGGGACCGACGTCAGCGTCTCCTGCCAGCCCGGGGTGCCGGGAGTCGTGGCGTCCTCGTACGACGAGGGCCAGTGGCCGGGGAGTCCGGGGCGGCCGACCGCGTACTGGGCGAGCATCAGGTCGTACACGGTCGTCACGAGCCGTCCGCCGACCCGGCGCACGGGCACGCCACGCGTCACGGTCCCCTCGGCGCCCTCCTCGAAGCGGGGCAGCACGATCTCGGCGGTCTCACCGTCGCGTTCGTGGAGGCTGAGGCGGGGAACGGTGTCGCCGAGGTCGAGGTTCCAGTCGGGCTCACTGCCCCAGCGGTGGCCCAACGTGCCGTTGGGGACGGTCGGTTCACCGGTCGTGTCGTCGAGCAGGACGGGCTTCCACTCGGCGTTCTCGACGTCCCGGCCGAGGTCGGCGGCGTTGAGGAACTTGTGCGGGACGAGTCCCGAGTCCGACTCCTTCAGGGTCACCAGGAAGGGCAGGTCGGTGAACTTCCGTACGTAGTCGGCGAAGAACGGCGTCTCACGGTCGACGAAGAACTCCTTGAGGATCACGTGCCCCATCGCCAGGGCCAGCGCGCCGTCCGTGCCGGGGTGCGGGTGCATCCACTCGTCGGCGAACTTGGTGTTGTCCGCGTAGTCCGGGGAGACGGCGACGACCTTCTGGCCGCGATAGCGGGCCTCGGTCATCCAGTGGGCGTCGGGAGTGCGGGTGACGGGGACGTTGGAGCCCCACATCATCAGATAGGCGGCGTCCCACCAGTCGCCGGACTCGGGGACGTCCGTCTGGTCGCCGAAGACCTGCGGGGAGGCCACCGGCAGGTCGGCGTACCAGTCGTAGAACGACAGCATCGGGGCGCCGATGAGGGAGTGGAAGCGGGCGCCCGCCGCGTGGGAGGCCATCGACATCGCCGGGATCGGGGAGAAGCCGGCGATGCGGTCGGGGCCGTACCGGTCGATGGTGTGCACATGGGCGGCGGCTATGATCTCGACGGCCTCCTCCCAACTCGCCCGCACCAGGCCGCCCTTGCCGCGGGCCTGCTGGTAACGGCGGCGGCGCTCGGGGTCGTTCTGAATGTCGGCCCAAGCGAGGACCGGGTCGCCGAGGCGAGCCTTGGCCTCGCGGTACAGCTCCAACAGGGCGCCGCGGACGTGCGGGTGGCGAACGCGGGTCGGCGAGTACGTGTACCAGGAGAAGGACGCCCCGCGTGGGCAGCCCCGCGGCTCGTACTCGGGACGGTCCGGGCCGACGCTCGGATAGTCGGTGGCCTGGGTCTCCCAGGTGATGATGCCGTCCTTGACGAACACCTTCCAGCGGCACGAGCCGGTGCAGTTCACGCCGTGCGTGGAGTGCACCACCTTGTCGTGGCTCCAGCGGTCCCGGTAGAACGCCTCCGCCTCGCGGCCACCCGTGCGGGTCACCGACCGCAGGTCGTCGGAGACCGTGTCGCGGCTGAAGAACCGCCCGGCCCTGATCAGGAGGTCGGCGGGGTCACCGCCCGGCTTCTTCTGCAACGGGACTCCTCGAACGCGTCAGCACGACTTCGGGGTTTCGACCGACGCCCTACGCGGCGGAACGAACGCGTCATCGACCCTAGGAGCGCCCGACCGGCCGAAGCAGTCGCCAATGGTCCCGCCCGGCAGGGACCAACGACCGGAATTGCGGCCGAGGGCCGTTGGTCCCGAAGGGAGGGACCAATAGCGGCCCGAGGGCCATCGCCCCGGTGGCAGGCTGGGACGCGCGATCGGAGGGACGGCATGGCTGCACGGGCGATACGACGCTGGCTCCCCGGCCAGCACGGGGCGTGGGCGATGCTGCTCGTGCCGTTCCTGGCGGGGATGCTGCTCGCCGACCCGACGCCCTGGCATGCCGCACTGCTCTTCGCGTGGCTCGTCGCGTACCTGGCCGCCCACCACGTGCAGCAGTGGCTGCGGCTGCGCCGCAACTCCCGCAATCCGAAGGCGGCGGCCCGCCACACCGTCCCCGCCGCGGTGTTCACGGCGGCGCTCCTGCCGCCCGGTCTCGCGCTCGTCGTCCACGCGCCGTGGCTGCTGCTCGTGGGCCTGGCCGCGCTGCCGTTCTTCGCCATCAACTCCTGGTACGCCTGGCGCAATCAGGAACGCTCCCTGGTCAATGGGCTCGCCGCGGTCGTCCCGGCCTGCGGGATGCTGCCGGTCGCCGCGCTGCTCGGGGGCGGTACGTGGGCGGAGGCGTGGCGTCCGGCGCTGGCCTGTCTGCTCTACTTCGCGGGGACCGTGCCGTACGTGAAGACGATGATCCGGGAGCGCGGGAGCGAGGCGTACCGGTGGGCCTCTGGGCTGTACCACGGCGCGGCGGTCGTGGTGGCGGGGCTGCTCTCGCCGTGGCTCGCGGTGTTCTTCGGCGTGTGCCTGGTGCGGGCCGTGGTGATGCCGGGGCTCGGCCGGGTGCGGATCGCGGTGGTGGGGGCCGTGGAGGTCGTGCTGTCGCTGGCGCTGCTCGCGGTGCTGCTGCCGGTGTACGGCTGAGCCGCACCCCTGACGGCCTGCCGGTGTACGGCTGAGCGCACCCTGACGGCCTGCCGGTGTACGGCTGAGCGCACCCTGACGGGCGAACGCGACGGCTTAACCGGATGGCGCTGCCGCCGCGGCGAAACAGCCTGGTCAGGGTCATCACGCCGAGGGCGCGGGCCGGCCGTGGGGGCGCTTGATCGGTTTGCAGGGCATCTGACCCGTTCTCACGGTGGGCGCAAGGACTGAAGCTTCGAGCGCTTCGAAAGGATCTTCATGCGCGCCCTTGTCTCCCGCGGCCTCCTCGTGCCGCCCCTGGTCTGCGCCGCCCTCGTCTTCGGCCAGGCCGGCACCGCCGCCGCCGTCGGTGACGTGGGCCGAGCCGTGCCGGGCCCGAGCATCGCGGAGGCGGCTGTGCGGGCCGACGCCGGGATGGACACGTTCCTGGACTCGCTGCTGTCGGAGAGCACGCTGCCGGACGGCACGCGTCTCGATGCCGGCACGCGTCTCGACCCGGCCGTGACGGACGGCGCCCGGCTCGACCCGGCCGCGGCCACCTCGTACGCCGAGGAGATCCGTGCCTGGAGCGCCACCGTCCAGGAGCGTCTGCGCGGCCTCGACACCCCCGCCGACCGGACCGTGGCCCAGGCCGCCGACCCGGTGGACGACCTCGTCGCCCAGGTGCAGTCCGCGGTCAGCGGTCTGCTCAGCTCGCTGACCTCGCTGGACCTCGGCGGGGTGCTGAGCGCGGTGACCGGGCTCCTGTCGCCCGTGCTCGGCCTCGTCACGGGGCTGCTCGGGAGTGCGGTGCCGGAGCTGCCCGACGTTCCCGTGACCTGATCAGCCGGCCTGTGCGGCGAACACCTCGTACGCCTGCTCGCCGAAGAGGACGAACCGCACCTCCGTCACCGAGGTCCGCGCGGCCCGCACCGTCTCCACGGCGATGCGGGCCGCGTCGTCCATCGGCCAGCGATAGACGCCGGTGGAGATCGCCGGGAACGCGACCGTACGGGCGCCGAGCTCGTCGGCGACCTTCAGCGACTCCCGGTAGCAGGAGGCGAGCAGGTCGGAGCGGTCCTCGCTCGCGCTGAACACCGGGCCGACCGTGTGGATCACCCACCGGGCGTCCAGCTCACCGGCCGTGGTGGCGACCGCCTGGCCCGTCGGCAGCCCCTTGCCGTACCGCGAGGCGCGCAGCGCGCGGCACTCCGCGAGGATCGCCGGGCCGCCGCGCCGGTGGATGGCACCGTCGACTCCGCCCCCGCCGAGGAGCGAGGAGTTGGCCGCGTTGACGATCGCGTCGGCGCTCTCGCGTGTGATGTCGCCCTGGACGAGCGTGATGGTGGTCTCGGTCATGGGACCCACTCTGGCCCGAGGCGGCTCACCGTGCCACGGGCAGCGCGCCCAGCCCCCGGATGGCGGACCGCGTCCGCTCAGGCCTGCTGCTGCCGCAGCCGCCGCCACACCGCCTTCGCCGCGTTGTGCCCGGACATGCCGTGGACGCCGGGGCCCGGCGGGGTGGCCGAGGAGCAGATGAAGACGGCCGGGTGCGGGGTGCCGTACGGGGACAGGGAGAGCTTGGGGCGCAGCAGGATCTGGAGGCCGGTGACCGCGCCGGAGCCGATGTCTCCGCCGACGTAGTTGGCGTTGCGGGCGGCCAGTTCGGGCGGTCCTGCGGTGGCGCGGGCCAGGACCCGGTCGCGGAACCCCGGGGCGAAGCGCTCCAGTTGGCGTTCGAGGGCGTCGGTGAGGTCGCCGTCCCAGCCGCTGGGGACATGGCCGTAGGCCCAGAAGACCTGCTTGCCCTCGGGTGCCCGGGTGGGGTCGACCACGCTTGGCTGGACGGTGATCATGAACGGCTTGTCGGGGGCCCGGCCCTCCCGGGACGCGGCCCGCAGGGCGGTGCCGATCTCCACGCTGCTCGCGCCGATCTGCACGGTTCCGGCGGCGCGGGCCTCCGGCGCGGTCCAGGGCACCGGGCCGTCGAGCGCGTAGTCGACCTTGAAGACGCCCGGGCCGTACCGGTAGCCGTCGTAGTACCTGCCGAGGCCGGCGATCCGGGCCAGGGCGGTGGGCGAGGTGTCGAAGACGTACGCGCGCGCGGGCGGCAGGTCGTCGAGGCGCTTGACCTCGTAGTCCGTGTGGACGGTGCCGCCGAGGTCCTTGAGGTACGCGGCGAGCGCGTCGGAGATCGACTGGGAGCCGCCGCGGGCGACGGGCCAGCCCCGGGCGTGCGCGGCGAGGGCGAAGACCAGGCCGATGGCGCCGGTGGCGAACCCGGACAGAGGGGCCATGACGTGGGCGACGAGGCCGGCGAACAGGGCCTTCGCCCGCTCGTCGTGGAAGCGGCGCATCAGCCAGGTCGACGGCGGCAGCCCGACCAGCCCGAACCGGGCGAGGGTCACCAGGTCGCGGGGCAGCGCGGTCAGCGGCAGCGACATGAAGTCGCGGGCCAGGGTGTCCCACTTGGGCAGGAACGGCTCGACGAGCCTGCGGTACGCGCCCGCGTCGCGCGCCCCGAACGAGGCGGCCGTCTCGGCGACCGACCGGGACAGCACGGCGGCGGTGCCGTCGGTGAAGGGGTGGGCCATGGGCAGCTCGGGTTGCAGCCATTCCAGGCCGTACCGCTCCAGGGGGAGGGCGCGGAACGCCGGGGAGTTGATTCCGAGGGGGTGGGCCGCGCTGCACGGGTCGTGCCGGAAGCCGGGAAGGGTGAGTTCCTCGGTGCGGGCTCCCCCACCGATGGTGTCGCGGGCCTCGAAGACGGCCACGGAGAAGCCGCGGCGGGCCAGCTCCACGGCAGCCGTCAGTCCGTTCGGCCCCGCACCCACCACGACCGCATCGAGCATCGACGGCACCTTCGGACCCCTTCGTCAGCCGATGGCCACTGGATCAGGATATGACGGGGCACCGACAGAGCCGGGCCGCGGGGGCAGTTCGGCAGCGCCGGGATGTCCGCACCGTCACCGTCCGCGGAGGCGGCTCCGCGGTTCGGACGTGTCCGCGCGGTCACCGTCGGTCGATGAGCGAGGGCCGGCCATCGACCCCGTACCGTCATCCGACCAGCCACCTCTCGTGCCGCGCTGGACTTCAGACCGTGTCCGCCAGTACCTCCGCGATACGCCGGGCCGTGGCGATGTCCCTGGCGGCGGTGAACGGCAGGGCGTTGCCGCCGGTGATGCGGAACGGCTCGCCGGTGCGGGTGAGGTGGGCGCCGCCCGCCTCCTCGACGAGGAGCAGCCCGGCGGCGTGGTCCCACGCGGCCTCCCAGGAGAACGCGGTGGCGTCCAACTGCCCGCGGGCGATGGCCAGATACTCCAGGCCGGCCGAGCCGCAGGGCCGCGGCGCGAGTCCGTCCCGCCACAGTCCGCGCAGGGCGTGCTTCTGCTCGTCCGTCGTGTAGTCCGGGTGGGACGTGGCCACTTCGAGGTCGCGGCCGGGCTCGGGCGGGCCGGCGTACAGCCGCTCCCCGTCGAGGAACGCGCCCTGACCCCGTACGGCCGTGGCGAGTTGGTCGCGGGCGGCCGCGTACGTCCACGAGGCGCGCACGACGCCGCCCTGCGCCAGCGCGATCAGCGTGCAGAAGCCGGGGTCGCCGTGCACGAACTGCCGTGTCCCGTCGACCGGGTCGACGATCCAGACCGGGGCGTCGCCGCATATCGCGTCGTACGAGGCCGGGTTGGCGTGCACCGCCTCCTCGCCGACCACGACCGAGCCGGGCAGCAGCGCGCCGAGCACCTCGGTCAGATACTGCTCGGCGAGCCGGTCGGCGTCGGTCACCAGGTCGTGCGGTCCGCTCTTCTCGTCGACCTCGTGGGCGGCGAGCCGGCGGAAGCGGGGCATGATCTCGGCCGCGGCGGCCTTGCGGACCGCCTCCTCCACGTCGGCCGAGTGGCGGGCGAGAAACTCGTCGATGGTTTCCGTGTCTACGATCATGCCCCCATGAGAGCACGCGCCACTGACAATCCCCACCCGGCGGGTGGATGCCGGGTGGAATCGGGATGAACTCGCGAAGGCGCAGGCCCGGGGCTCATCGCCCCACGGCGTACCCCTGCATCCCGCGCGGGTTGGCCGCCGCCGACAGCACCCCGGTCTCCGGGTCCCGCGCGACGGCGCACAGCCGCCCTTCCGACCAGGCGTCCCCCACGGTCACGTCGTGCCCGCGCCGCCGCAGCTCGTCGACGACCTCCGCGTCCATGCGCGCCTCGACGGTGACGCTCCCGGGCCGCATGCCGCGCGGGTAGAAGGAGCCGGGGAAGCTGTCGTTGTGCCAGTTCGGGGCGTCGACGGCGCCTTGCAGATCGAGGCCGCCGCGCACGGCCGCCCGCAGCGCGACGGCGAGGAAGAAGTGCAGCTGCCACTGGTCCTGCTGGTCCCCGCCGGGCGTGCCGAACGCCATGACCGGCACTCCGTCGCGCAGCGCCAGGGAGGGCGTGAGGGTGGTCCGGGGCCTCCGGCCAGGGGTGAGCGAGTTGGGGAGGCCCTCCTCCAGCCAGGTCATCTGGAGCCGGGTGCCGAGCGGGAAGCCGAGCTCGGGCACGACGGGGTTGGACTGCAACCAGCCCCCGCTCGGGGTGGCGGCGACCATGTTGCCCCACCGGTCGACGACGTCGAGGTGGCAGGTGTCGCCGCGGGTGGCACCGTCGGCGCCGACGCCGGGCTCCCCCGGTACCGGGGAGGTGGGCGGCTTCGCGACGGTCGGCTCGCCGACGCCCATGGCGCTGCCCCCGGGCTCCTCGGCGGCCACCAGGTGCGCGTGCTCGCACAGCCGGGGCGCCCGCCCGCCGGGGCTCCCGGGCCGCAGTTCGTACGAGGCCTTCTCCCCCACGAGCTCCCGCCGCCCGGCGTTGTACGCGTCCGACAGCAGCTCCGCGAGCGGCACCTCACCGGCGTCCCCGTACCAGGCCTCCCGGTCCGCCATGGCGAGCTTGCAGCCCTCGACGAGCAGATGCACGTACTCGGCGGACCCGTACGCCGGAAGCTCCGCCGGCAGCAGGGCGAGCTGCTGCAACAGCACCGGTCCCTGGCTCCAGGGCCCGGCCTTGCACAGGGTCCAGCCGTTCCAGTCGTACGTCGCCGGCGCCTCGTAGGTCGCGGACCACCCGGCGAGGTCGGCGGCCGTCAGCGTCCCGGTGTGCCGCTCCCCGCTGGTGTCCATGGTGGGCCGCGCGGCCTGCCGCACGAGCGCTTCGCCGATGAAGCCGGTACGCCACACCTCCCTCGCGGCCTCGATCTGCGCGACCCGGTCCCCGGCCCCGTCGACCTCGTCGAGCAGCCGCTTCCAGGTGGCGGCGAGGGCGGGATTCCGGAACAGCTCACCGGTCCTCGGAGCCTTCCCGCCCGGCAGATACACCTCCGCCGAAGAGGTCCACTCCGTCTCGAACAGCTCCCGTACGGTCTCGACGGTGGCGCCGACGTTCTCCACGGGCGCGTGGCCGTGTCCGGCGTACCCGATGGTGTACTTGAGGACGTCGGCGAGGGACTTGGTGCCGTGGTCCCGGAGCAACACCATCCAGGCGTCGAAGGCACCGGGGACGGCGGCGGCGAGGGGCCCGGTGCCGGGTACGAGATCCAGCCCGAGCGAGCGGTAGTGCGCGACGGTGGCCCCGGCGGGCGCGACTCCCTGCCCGCACAACACACGTACGTCCCCACCGGCGGGCGCCAGCAGGATCGGCACCTCCCCGGCAGGGCCGTTGAGATGCGGCTCGACGACGTGCAGCACGAACGCCCCTGCCACGGCGGCGTCGTACGCGTTGCCGCCGTCTTCCAACACCGCCATCGCCGACTGCGAGGCCAGCCAGTGCGTGGAGGAGACCATGCCGAAGGTGCCCTGGAGGGTGGGGCGGGTGGTGAACACGGGCGGACTCCTCACGACGCGGCGACGGTTCGCTGATCGTACGCAGACGCCGCCGGCGGCTGGACGGCCTGCCCGGCCCTCTCCCCTGCCTGTCTCGTCCCGCTCATCCGGCCGTCCCTCCCCGGGCCGTCACCAGCCCCGACTCGTACGCGAACACCACCAACTGCGCCCGGTCCCGCGCCCCCAGCTTCGTCATCGCCCGGCTCACATGGGTCTTCGCGGTGAACGGGCTGATCACCATGTGCTCGGCGATCTCCTCGTTGCTGAGCCCGCGCGCGGCCAGTGCCGTGACCTCGAGTTCGCGGCGGGTGAGGCACTCCAGACCGGGGGCGGTGGCGCGGTCGGGTGGGCGGGAGACGAACTCGCCGATGAGGGTGCGGGTGACCGACGGGGACAGCAGGGCCTCGCCGCGCGCCACCACCTCGATGGCCTGCAACAGGTCCGCCGGTTCGGTGTCTTTGAGGAGGAAGCCGCTGGCGCCCGCCCGCAGCGCCTCGAACACGTACTCGTCCAGGCCGTAGTTGGTGAGGATCACGACCCGGACGGCCGCCAGCGCCGGCTCCGCCGCGATCCTGCGCGTCGCCTCGATGCCCGTCATCACCGGCATCTGTACGTCGATCAGCGCGATGTCCGGCACCTGGGCGCGAACCAGCTCCACGCCCCGTTCCCCGTCCGCCGCCTCCCCCACCACCTCGATGCCGTCCTCGGCATCGAGCAGCGCCCGGAAGCCGGCCCGCATCAGGGCCTGGTCGTCGACGAGGGCGACGCTGATCACGCGGCCACCTCCAAGGACAGCTCGGCGCACATCGCAGAGCCCCTCACGCCGGCACCTCCATGGACAGCTCGGCACGCATCGCCCGTCCCCTCACGCCGGCACCTCCAAGGACAGCTCGGCACACATCGCCCGTCCCCTCACGCCGGCACCTCCAAGGACAGCTCGGCACACATCGCCCGTCCCCTCACGCCGGCACCTCCAGCGGCAGTTCCGCCCGTACCGAGAAGCCGCCCTCCGCGCGCGGAGCCGCCCGCAGGGTGCCGCCCAGTGCCGTGACGCGTTCGTGCATGCCGCGCAGGCCGATGCCGGGGGTGACGGGGCGGTTCGGGTCGGCGTTGCCGTCGTCCTCCACCAGCACCGTCACGCACTCGTCCCCGTACGCCAGTCGTACGCCCACCTTCGCCGGCCCGGCATGTCGCGCCGCGTTCGTCAGCGCCTCCTGGACTATCCGGTACACCGCCCGGTCGACCGTCGCGGCCAAGGGCTTCTCCTCGCCCTCCAGGGTCAGTTCCACCGCAAGCCCTGCGGCCCGAGCCCGCTCCACCAGCAACGCCGGCGTGCCCGTGGGCTCGTCGGTGCGCAGCACCTCCAGCGTGGCCCGGAGTTCGCGCATGGCCTCGCCGCTCGCCTCCTGGATGGCGAGCAGTGCCTCCGGTACCTCCTCGCCGCGCTTGCGCGCGAGATGCACCGCAACGCCCGCCTGGAGCTTGACGATCGAGATGCTGTGGGTCAGAGAGTCGTGCAACTCCCTGGCGATGCGCAGCCGTTCCTCTCCCGCGCGGCGCAGCGCGACCTCCTCCCGGGTGCGTTCCGCCTCCAGGGCGCGCTGTTCCGTCTGGCGCAGGTAGGCCTGCCAGTTGCGGTCGGCCAGGCCGGTCACGACCGCGCACAGGAACCAGCCCATGAGCAGCGCGGCCTGCTCGACGATCTGCCGGGTCGTCGGACCGGTCGCGAGATACGCCACCAGGAACACCCCGCCCGCGACGGCCGCCCACGCGCGGTGTCCCACGCGGGCCGCCACGTGGCTCGCGGCGATGACGGGGAGGGCGGCGGGCGGGCCCGGGTGGGCATGCAGGACGTACGCCGCACCGCTCGCCATCGCCACGGCCAGCACCACCCTGGGTGCCGTGCGGTACAGCGCCAGGACGGCCGACGCGACAGCGATCAACGCGTAGTCGACGACGGTCGTGTCCGTGTCGAAGGCCGCCGTGACCCCGACGAGCGCGCCGACGAGAACCGCGAGGACCACATCGACGAGCCGCTCACGCGCGGCTGCCCGAGTACCCGGCCCACCGCCCGCCCCCGTTGTCGCCCCCGACGCCGTACCTGCGGCCGTCCCGCCCTGGATCCCGCTCATGTCCGCAGACTAAGCCGCCGCACCGACCCCCGCGTCAGCCCTGTGGACAACTCCGCGGCTACTCCCCCCGTAGTAGTCCGGCACCCCCTCCGGCCTCGGTGTCGCAGCGGCAACTCCCTTCCGCCGTACGACGACCGGGCCCCCACCCCCGGCGCACGCTGTCGTCCATGTCCACTTCATTCCGCTACACCGAGCCCCTGCCGCCCAAGGCGGCCACCGGACGCACCGCCGAGGTCTACGCGCAGCTCTCCCGCGACTTCGGCATCGACGAGCCGCCCACCTTCGTGGTGCTGTCCTCCGCACCGGAACTCCTCGCCGCCACCTGGGCGTTGACGCGCGAGTCCCTGATCGCCGGCCCCGGCAGCCGTACCGGCAAGGAGCTCGCGGCGCTCGGGGTGTCGCTCGCCAACAAGTGTCCGTTCTGCGTGGACGCGCACACCGTGCTGCTGCACGCCACCGGCGACCACGCCATGGCCGAGCGCATCGCCAAGGGGCATCAGCCGGAGAACGAGAAGCACGCGCGCGTGCTGGACTGGGGACGCCGGAGCCGGGTGCCGGGCGCCACCCTGGGCGACGGGCCGCTGCCCTTCCCGCGCGAGGAGGCACCGGGCTATCTCGGCACCGTGCTCGCCTTCCACTTCATCAACCGCGTCGTGTCCGCCCTGCTGACCGAGAAGATGCTGCCGTGCAACCTCCAGCGGTTCCGCACGGTCCGCAGTCTCGCGGGCCGCACCCTCGCCCGGACCGTGCGCCGCACCGCCGTGCCCGGTGAGAGTCTCGCGCTGCTCGACCGCCCCGACCCCGGCGAGGCCCCCGCGTGGGCGGGCGGCACGCCGGTCGGTGTCGCCTACGCGGCGCTGCTCAGGGCCGCTATGGCGGGCGCGGGCCTGCTCACCCGCGAGGACCAGGACGCGGTCGAGGAGGTCCTTCAGGACTGGAACGGGGAGCACCCCTCACTCGCCCTCCCCGGCGTCCCCGGCCGGGACGAGCGGCCCGGGGCGCGGCTCGTGCTGCTGGCCGCGCTGGCGCCGTACCGCATCACGGACGAGGACGTGGCGGCGTGGCGCCGGCCGGAGCACACCGACCACTGCCTCGTGCACCTCGTGTCGTACGGCGCGTTCCTCGCGGTCGACCGGATCGAGTCGGCGTTCCACCGCGACATCGCACGGACATAACAGGACACTCGGCGCGTCAACTGCGGTCCTCCGTCACCGCACATGCACGGAGCGAGTTGGCACTACCGCCCCACAGGGACTCGTGTGACACTGGCGTCCCGTCCACAGTGCGGACACCCTCCGCACCGCCTCCCGTCCACCGTGCGGGCGCCCCCGCACCGCCCCGTCCGTGTCGCGGGCGAACCCCGCACCGCCCCCCGTCCGCTGTGCGGACCCGTTCCGCACCCATCCCCCACGAGAAGTGCGCCTGTGCGTTCCCTGCCTCTGCCGCTCGCCCTGACCGCACGTCTGTCGCCGGTCGTCGTGCTCGCCGCCGCGGGCTGGACGCTGTCGTCCGGCCCCGCCTCGACCGGCGACCACGAGTCCGCGTCGAAGGGCGGCGGCGGCACCAAGTCCGCGTCGGCCCCCGCCACCGCAGCGGCCACGAAGACGTACGCCGCCTCACCCGCCCCCTGCGGCAGCGTCACGGTGAAGAACATCAAGTCGCTGGTCCCGGGCGCCAAGACGGCCGGCAAGGAGATCCCGTCGACGGACACGAAACTCCGCCGCACCTGCTCCTGGAACGCGCTCAAGGGCTACGACTACCGCTGGCTCGACGTCTCGTACGAGATCACGGACTCGGACGAAGCGGCGGAGAAGACGTACAAGGAGCGCATCGAGGAGAAGAGCGGCGGAGGGGACGTCCCGGGCCTCGGCGACCAGGGCTACTCCGTCGTGAACCTCACCACGGAGGACAAGCAGCAGACGCGCGAGGGCGTGGTGATCGTCCAGGCGTCCAACGCGCTGGTGGTCGTCACGTACAACGGCAGCGACTTCGAGTCGAAGAAGGCACCCGACACCGACGTCATCAACAAGGGCGCCATCAAGGCGGCGAAGGACGCGGTGGCGGCGTTGGAGGGCGGCCAGTAGCTCCGCCGACCGGCCCTCCAACGCCATGCCCGTCACACGCGTTCCTGCTCCCTCCCCAGCGGCAGCATCAGCGCGACGTACAGCACCAGCGAGGCGCCGAGTCCCACGGCCCAGCCGTAGTCGGCCAGCGGCTTGAGGAACGGGATCAGTCCGTCCGTCGGGAACGGTCCCGTCTTGGACCCGTCGGCGCCCACGCCCGAGTACGAACCGCCGACCGCGAGCACACCGCCGACGACGAAGGCGAGGATCGCCCGCCAGTTCCAGCCGTTGGAGTACCAGTAGCGACCGCCCGGCGTGTACAGGTCCGCCAGGTGCAGGACCGTACGGCGCACGATCCAGTAGTCGGCGATGAGGATGCCCGCGACCGTGCCGAGCAGTCCGCCGACCACGCCGAGCCAGGTGAAGATGTAGAACTCCGGCGTCGAGATCAGCTTCCACGGGAAGATCAGGATGCCGACGACACCCGTGATCAGCGCGCCCGTACGGAAGTTGATGAGCTTCGGCGCGAGGTTCGCGAGGTCGTACGCCGGTGACACCACGTTCGCCGCGATGTTCACCGAGATGGTCGCGACCAGCACGATGATCAGCGCGAAGAGCAGACCGAAGGCGTTGTCCGCCTTGGCGGCAAGGGTGACCGGGTCCCAGATCGCCTCGCCGTAGACGACCTCGGAGCCGGAGGTGACCAGCACCGCGAGGACCGCGAACAGCGTCATGGTCGTCGGCAGACCCAGCGACTGCCCCCACGTCTGCGCCTTCTGACTGGCACCGAAGCGCGTGAAGTCGGGGATGTTCAGCGACAGCGTCGCCCAGAAGCCGATCATGCCCATCAGCGACGGGAAGAAGACCGGCCAGAAGTCAGGCCCCCAGCCCAGCTTCGACGGCTGGTCGAGCAGCGCGCCGAAGCCGTCCGCCTTGACCGCGATCCACACCAGCAGCACCAGCGCGCCGACGATCACGAAGGGCGCGGCCCAGTTCTCGAAGTGCCGCAGGAAGTCCATGCCGCGGTAGATGATCGCGATCTGCAACGCCCAGAACAGCAGGAAGCACAGCCACAGCGGCCACGGGTTCCCGGCGATCTTCCCCGCGTTCTCCCAGTGCCCGCCGGTGAGTTTGGAGCCGAGGGCGAAGATGCCGCTGCCGCCGATCCAGGTCTGGATGCCGAACCAGCCGCAGGCCACGGCCGCCCGGATCAGCGCCGGGATGTTGGCGCCGCGCAGCCCGAAGGAGGCACGCGCCAACACCGGGAAGGGGATGCCGTACTTGGGGCCGGCGTGCCCGGTCGCCAGCATCGGCAGCAGCACGATGATGTTGGCCAGGGCGATGGTGAACACGGCCTGCTTCCAGTCCATCCCGAGCGCGACCAGGCCGGAGGCCAGGGTCCAGCTGGGGATGCAGTGGGCCATGGAGATCCACAGGGCCGCGAAGTTGTACGTCGTCCACTTGCGTTCGGAGACCGGTACGGGACGCAGGTCCTCGTTGGCGAAGGGACTGTCGGCGGGAAAGGCCTCGGGGCTGAGTTCGATACGGCCGCCGGCGTCGGCGGACTGGGATATGTGCGACCCCGTGGGGACTGTGTCGGTCATGGGCAGGCCAATCAGTGAGCGGGACGGGAGAGGCCGTGCGGGGGCCTTGGGCCCCTCTCCGCCCCGGGACGGCGGGGAGAGAGGGGTGTCAAGGTGTGGGGGGTCGGAGAGGTGGGGCTCAGGCGTTGACGGCGGGGATCACCTTCGTGCCGTAGGCGTCGATGGTCGTCTCCTGCGCGTCGTGCATGTCGTAGACGGCGAACTGGTCGACGCCCAGCTCGCGCAGGGCATTGAGCTTCTCGATGTGCTTCTCGACGGGCCCGATGACGCAGAACCGGTCGACGATCTCGTCCGGGACGAACGCGGTGTCGGGGTTGTCGGCCCGTCCGTGATGCGAATAGTCGTACCCCTCACGGGCCTTGATGTAGTCCGTGAGTTCGTCCGGTACGGCGGCCGAGTGCTCGCCGTACTTCGACACCAGGTCGGCGACATGGTTGCCGACCATCCCGCCGAACCAGCGGCACTGCTCACGCGCGTGAGCGAGCGCCTCGGGCGAGTCGTCCTCGGTGACATAGGCGGGGGCGGCGACACAGATCTTGACGTCGGACGGGTCACGACCGGCGGCGACCGCCGCGTCCTTCACCGCCTTGACCATGTACTCGGTGAGATACAGGTCGGCGAGCTGGAGGATGAACCCGTCGGCCTCCTCCCCCGTCATCTTCAGCGCCTTCGGACCGTACGCCGCCATCCACACGGGGAGTTCGGCGTCCTCCTTGATCCAGGGGAACTTGATCACCGTGCCGCCGAGGTCGGCCTCCTGGCCGGAGCCGAGGGCGCGGATGACCTTCATGGCCTCGCTGATGCGGGCCAGGGTGTTGGGGGTGCGGCCCGCGACGCGCATCGCCGAGTCGCCGCGGCCGATGCCGCAGACCGTGCGGTTGCCGAACATGTCGTTGAGGGTGGCGAAGGTGGAGGCGGTGACCTCCCAGGTGCGGGTGCCCGGGTTGGTGACCATCGGGCCGACCGTCAACTTCGTGGTGTTGGCGAGGATCTGACTGTAGATCACGAACGGTTCCTGCCAGAGCACCGCGGAGTCGAAGGTCCAGCCGTAGGTGAAGCCGTTGCGCTCGGCGCGCTTCATCAGGCTGACGACCTTCGAGGCCGGCGGGTCGGTCTGCAGGACGAGTCCGAAGTCCATGGGCGCCACTCCTAGTTGAGGTACTGACAGGTGGAACGGGGGGTGTAGACGCCGTGCCCGGCATGCCCGGTGTACTCCCGCTCGGTGATGACGAGTTCGCCGCGCGAGAGCACGGATTCGACCCGGCCGGTGACGCGCTTGCCCTCGTACGCCGAGTAGTCGACGTTCATGTGGTGCGTCTCGACGGACATGACCTGCTCGGCGTGCGGGTCGTAGATCACGATGTCCGCGTCGGCGCCGGGGGCGATGGTGCCCTTCTTCGGGTACATGCCGAACATGCGGGCCGGGGTGGCGCAGGCGATCTCGATCCAGCGGCGGCGCGTGATGTGTCCGTCGACGACGGCCTGGTGGAGCAGGTCCATGCGGTTCTCGACGCCGGGGAGGCCGTTGGGGATCTTCGAGAAGTCGCCGCGGCCGAGCTCCTTCTGGCCGACGAAGCAGAAGGGGCAGTGGTCGGTGGAGACGACCTGGAGGTCGTTGGTCCTGAGGCCCTGCCACAGCTTGGCCTGGTGCTCCTTGGGGCGAAGGGGCGTGCTGCACACGTACTTCGAGCCCTCGAAGTCCGGCTCGGCGAGGTTGTCCGTCGACAGGAACAGGTACTGCGGGCAGGTCTCGCCGAAGACGTTGAGCCCCTCGTCACGCGCCCGCGCCAGCTCGGCCACTGCCTCCATGGCCGAGACGTGCACGACGTACAGGGGGGCGCCCGCGACCTGGGCGAGCTTGATGGCGCGATGGGTGGCCTCGGCTTCGAGGAGGGCCTTGCGCACCTCCCCGTGATAGCGCGGGTCGGTCTCCCCGCGCGCCAGCGCCTGCTCGACCAGCACGTCGATCGCGATGCCGTTCTCGGCGTGCATCATGATCAGGCCGCCGTTCTCGGCGGAGCGCTGCATGGCACGGAGGATCTGGCCGTCGTCGGAGTAGAAGACGCCGGGGTAGGCCATGAACTGCTTGAAGGAGGTGACGCCTTCCTCGACCAGCAGGTCCATCTCCTTGAGCGTCTCCTGGTTCACATCGGAGACGATCATGTGGAAGCCGTAGTCGATCGCGCAGTTGCCCTCCGCCTTGGCGTGCCAGGCGTCGAGGCCCTCGCGCAGGGAGTGGCCGACGCTCTGCACGGCGAAGTCGACGATCGTGGTCGTACCGCCCCAGGCGGCGGCCCGGGTGCCGGTCTCGAAGGTGTCGGAGGCGAAGGTGCCGCCGAACGGCAGCTCCATGTGGGTGTGGGCGTCGACGCCACCGGGGATGACGTACTTCCCGGTGGCGTCGATGGTCCGCTCGCCGGTGAACGCTTCGGCGGCGGACGTGCCCGAGGCGGCGAGGGCGGCGATGCGGCCGTCCTCGATCAGCACGTCGGCGTGGATCTCGTCGGACGCGGTGATGACGAGACCACCGCGGATGACGGTACGGCTGCTCATGGTCCCTCTCCTGCCAGGGTGATGGGTTCGGTCAGGGTGCGGTCAGCGGCGGGTAGGCGTCCGGACGGCGGTCGCGGTAGAACTGCCAGCGGTCGCGGACCTCGCGCAGCTTGGCCAGGTCCAGGTCGCGGACGACGAGTTCGGTCTCCTTGTCGGAGGCGACCTCGCCGACGAACTGGGCCTCCGGGTCGACGAAGTAGGTCGTCCCGTAGAAGTCGTTGTCGCCCAGCTCCTCGACGCCCACCCGGTTGATCGCGCCGACGAAGTACTCGTTGGCGACGGCCGCGGCCGGCTGCTCCAACTGCCAGAGGTAGGCGGAGAGTCCGCGCGAGGTGGCCGACGGGTTGAAGACGATCTCGGCGCCCGCGAGGCCCAACGCCCGCCAGCCCTCCGGGAAGTGGCGGTCGTAGCAGATGTAGACGCCGATCTTCCCGACCTTCGTGTCGAAGATCGGCCAGCCGAGGTTGCCGGGACGGAAGTAGAACTTCTCCCAGAATCCCGGAACTTGGGGAATGTGGTGCTTGCGGTACTTGCCGAGGTACGAGCCGTCCGCGTCGATCACCGCGGCCGTGTTGTAGAGGACTCCGGGCTGCTCCTCCTCGTACATCGGCAGAATCAGGACGATGCCCAGCTCCTTGGCCAGCGCCTGGAACCGCTTGACGATCGGCCCGTCCGGGATCTGCTCGGCGTACTCGTAGAACGCCTTGTCCTGGACCTGGCAGAAGTAGGGCCCGTAGAACAGCTCCTGGAAGCACAGGACCTGAGCACCCTGCGCGGCCGCGTCGCGGGCCGCCTGCTCGTGTACCTGGATCATCGATTCCTTGTCGCCCGTCCACGCGGTCTGGAAGAGGGCGGCACGGATCACTCTGCTCATCGGGACCTCCGGTCGCTCGGTGTGCGAGAAGACTAGGAAGCCCGAAAACCGGCTTTGAGTTGCAGCGTGTCACGTCTGCGGGCGTGCGGCGTGCCACGGTGTCACCCTTGCGCAAGCCCATGTTTCACCGCCGTTTTCCCAGGTCATGGCATGTTTCAGCTCTGTTGCGCGTCGTGCGCGAGGAGCGCGATGTGCACCGAGGCGGCCTGCTCGAAGTCGTCGAGGTCGACGCCGAGCCGGGTCTGTATCGCTTCGAGGCGCCGGTACAGCGCGGGGCGTGAGACGTGGTGGAGCTGGGCGGTGCGGGACTTGTTGCGGCCGGTCGCGAGATACGTCCGCAGGACGGCCAGCAGCCCCTCCCCCGGACCCGAGTCGCACAGCAGCCCGTCCAACTCCCGCTCGGCGAAGGACTGCACATGCGGGTCGTCCCGCAACAGCCGTATCAGGCCCCGCAGATGGACGTCCTTGAGGCGTACGACGGCCGGAAGGTCGAGCGCCCCGGAGGCGACCGCGTCGGCGACGTGCTGGGCCTCGCGCATCCCGGCGGGGACGTCGTCCCAGACCGTGCGCGGGTCGGCCGCGGCCACGACGGTCTGCGTCAGCCGGGCCGCGAAGTTCGCCGTCAGGACGGCGGCGTCCTGGTCCCGGGCCAGGCTCAGCAGTACGGCGGTCACTCCGTCGGCGAGTTCGGCGACGAGCCCCGGAAGCCCCAACAGCCGCAGCACCCGGTCGAGTTCGGCCGGATCTCCGTCCCGTACGACGAGCGGCACGAACGTCCGTCGGTTGACGGGCAGTCCGGCGGCCCGCGCCCGCGGCAGCAGCTGCCGTGCCGGTACGACCCCGCTGACGAGGTCGGTGAGCAGGCTCTGCGCGGACTGCTCCTCCCAGGTGTGGGCGGAGTTGCCGCCGAGCATGCGGTGCAGGACGAGGGCCTCGGCGGCCCGGTCGGCCAGCAGCCGTCCGGAGGCGGTGTCCCCGCGATAGCCGCACAGCAGGATCTGCCCCCAGCGTTCCCCGCGTCCGCCCAGTTCGGCACGGATCCAGCCGTCGCCCTCGGTGCCGCCGGCCTGCCGGGCGATGCGCTCCCAGTCGCGCAGTACGTCGTCCACGGCCGGCCGCTCCCCGGCGGTGGCGAGGACGCGGTGGGCGAGGTTGGTGACGACGACCGGGCAGGCGCTGTGCTGGGCGACCTCGTCGAGGAGTCGCTGGAGCGGGGCGCCCGCGGTGATGAGGCCGGTGAGGGAGGTGCGGACGGCCTCGGACAGGCTGACGGCCGCGAACTTCCGCCGGACCAGCCGGGATTGCACCTCCTCCGTCAACTCGGCGAAGGGGAAGGGCCGGTGGAGGACGACCATGGGCAGCCCGCACCGCTCGGCGGCCCGGCGCATCACGTCCGGCGGGGCCGGGAAGGCGCGGCCCAGACCGAGGACGACGGCGGCGGCCTCGGCGCGGTGCAGCGACTGGATGTACTCGGCCTGCGCGCCCTCGTCGCCGGCCAGCAGCACGCCTGTGGTGAGGACCATCTCGCCGCCGGTGAGCATGACGCCGACGTCGGCGGCCTCGGCGACATGCACCCAGCGCACCGCCCGGTCGAGCTGGGCCGCGCCGGCCACCACCTCGGGCTCCCCGGCGAGCACCCGTTCCAGGGTGAGGACCTGGCGGACGGACAGGGCCGGTTCCAGATGGTCCAAGGTGGTGGTCATGGCGTACGTCCCTTGCTGCGTGCTGCTACTGAATGCTCCTCAGAGCGTTCTCGAGGATCGCGGCGCCCTCCTCGGCCTCCGCGACGGTGAGGGACAGCGGCGGGGCGACCCTCAGCGCGCTGGTGTTGTGGCCGCCGCCCTTGCCGATGAGCAGCCCGTCCGCGCGGCACGCCTCCAGCACCGCGCTCGCCGCGTCCGGGTCGGCCTGGTCGGTGCCGGGTTTCACCAGCTCGATGCCGAGCATCAGCCCGCGGCCCCGGACCTCGCGCACGCCGGGCACCTGCGCGGCGACGCCCCGGAGCCGCTCGATGAGGAGTCCGCCGACGCGCCGGGCGTTGCCCTGGAGGTCGTGTTCCAGGAGGTACGACAGGTTCGCGAGCCCCGCCGCCATGGTGATCTGGGTGCCGCCGAACGTCGAGATGCTGTTGGCGTCCAGGCAGTTCATGATCTCGGCGCGGGCGACGACACCGCCGATGGACATGCCGTTGCCGATGCCCTTGGCGAAGGTGAGGATGTCGGGCGGACCGTGCTGCCCGTGGGCCTGCCAGCCCCAGAAGTTGTCGCCGGTGCGGCCCCAGCCGGTCTGCACCTCGTCGGCGATCCACAGGATGCCGCGCTCGGCGAGCACCTCGCGGAAGGCGGCGTACAGCCCGTCCGGCGGAGAGGTGAAGCCGCCGACGCCCTGGATCGGCTCGGCGATCAGGGCGGCGGGCGGGCGGGTGTGGCCGAGGAGGTCCTTCAGGTCCTCGACGCAGGCCGCGATGAAGTCGTCGTCGCTCAGCTCGGCGTACGGGCCGCGGGTGCGGACGCCGCCATGGACGTACAGCGTCTGGAGCGGGGACAGCGAGGTCGGGGACCAACCGCGGTTGCCGGTGATGCCGACGGCGCTGAAGGAGCGGCCGTGGTAGCTGTTGCGCATCGCCAGGATGGTGTTGCTGCGGCGGTAGGTGGTGGCGAGAAGGAGAGCCGTGTCGTTGGCCTCGGTGCCGGAGGTGGTGAAGAAGACGCGGGCGTCCGGGATGCCGGACAACTGGCTGATCCTCTCGGCCAGTTCGACCATGGGCCGGTTGAGGTAGAGCGTGGACGAGTGGATGATCCTCCCGGCCTGTTCGCTCACCGCCTTGGTGACCTCGGGCAGCGCATGGGCGGTCATCGTGGTCAGGATGCCGCCGAAGAAGTCGAGGTACTTGTTGCCCTCGGCGTCCCACACGTAGCGGCCCTCGCCGTGCGTGATCTCCAGCGGCTCCTCGTAGTAGAGGGCGAGCCAGTCGGGGAGGACGGAACGATGACGTGCGAACAGGTCGTTCACGGCTGCACCAGCCCCTCGTACGCGTCGGGCCTGCGGTCCCGGTAGAAGGCCCACTGCTGCCGTACCTCTTCGATGAGGTCGAAGTCGAGGTCGCGGACGACGAGTTCCTCGACCTTGTCACTGGCCGTGTCCCCGACGAACTGACCGCGCGGGTCGACGAAGTACGACGTCCCGTAGAAGTCGTTGTCGCCGTACTCCTCGACGCCGACGCGGTTGATCGCGGCGACGAAGTACTCGTTGGCGACGGCGGCGGCCGGCTGTTCGAGCCGCCAGAGGTAGCTGGACAGGCCGCGGTGGGTGGCGGAGGGGTTGTAGACGAGCTGGGCGCCGTTCAGGCCGAGTTGACGCCAGCCCTCCGGGAAGTGCCGGTCGTAGCAGATGTATACGCCGACCTTTCCCACGGCCGTGTCGAAGACCGGCCATCCCATGTTGCCCGGCTTGAAGTAGTACTTCTCCCAGAAGCCCTTGACTTGCGGGATGTGGTGCTTGCGGTACTTGCCGAGGACGGTGCCGTCGGCGTCGATCACGGCGGCGGTGTTGTAGTAGAAGCCGGACTGCTCCACCTCGAAGACCGGCACCACGATCACCATGCCGGTCTCGCGGGCGAGGTCCTGCATACGGCGCACGGTCGGCCCGTCGGGCACCGGCTCGGCCCACCGGTAGTGCTCCGGCTCCTGGACCTGGCAGAAGTAGGGGGCGTTGAACACTTCCTGGAAGCCGATGATCTTCGCACCCTGGCGGGCCGCCTCGCGGGCGTGCTCCTCGTGTTTCGCCACCATGGACTCGGTGTCGCCGGTCCAGGTGGCCTGGACCAGAGCGGCACGAACGACGTTGGCCATGAGCTGCTCCTTCGACGGGACGTCAGAGCCTCTACGCCCGTAGATGCAGGCCGTAGAGGGTCGAAAGTAAGCCTCTCCAGCAGCCTTGCCAAGACCATCGTCGTTAACCCGCGGAGTCGATCACGTTTCACACTCACGTGGGTGAGCGGAGGCGGGTCGGCCGGGCCTGCTCAGGCCGTGAAACCTGCGACCCGGAGCGCGTGGACGAGGTCCCAGTGGCGTTCCTCCGAGACCCCCTGGGAAGCCTCCAGCAGCAGGGGTACGAGGGTCTGCGGCCCCGGTGCGGCGCTGCGGGCGGCCTCCTCCGGGGTGCGGACGCGGACGTACGCGTCGAGCAGCGCGCGCACCTCACGCCGGCGCCCCTCGTGGACGAGCCCGAGCACGGCCTGCCCGATCTCCTCGGCGGGCCGTACGACGCCCTGCCGCAGCACCTGCTCCCCGTCCGTGCCGCGCCCCGCCTCCACCAGCGCGTCCGCCGCCGCGACCAGCCGCTCCGCGGGCAGCGAGGCCGCCTCCCACAGCAGGGTCGCCCAGTCGGCGCCGAGCCCGGCGTGCTGGAGTTCGGCGGCGAGCAGCGGGAAGCGGGCGGCGGGCCAGTAGGCGGCGTCGACCAGCAGCGCGTGCGCCTCCCCGCTGCGCCCCTCGCGACGCAGCCGTACGAGCTGCTCGACGGCCTGCGCCACCTCCCGCCGGTCCCCGTTGTCCAACCGCTCGACCTGCGGCTCCGGCGCCTCCACCGCCGCACCGGCCCCGGCGAACCGGGCTCCGCGCGGGGTGCGCCGCCCGGTGGCGGGCTGGGCCGGAAGAGTCGGCGCCGCAGCGGGCGGTACGACGACAGGAGCGGCGTCCTCCTCGACCATCCCGGCGAACCGCGCACTGCCTCGGCGGCGTTTGCGCTGCTTGGGGGTGGGTGCGGCGTTGGTGGCGGGCCCGGAGCCGGCGGAGGGCGCCTCGGCCTGCCCACCGACCGCGCCAGGACCATGGGCGCCCTCGGGGGTGCCGGGCCCTGACGGGGAGTCCGCGGCCACGTTCGCGGGATCACCGAGGCCGTGGCGGGCGTCGGCCGTCGGGGCGGGGGCCTGCCAGTGCCGCTGACCAGCAGCGCCGGGGGAATCGGCCGGGAAGCCTCCGGGGCCGGAGCTCTGGGCGGCCGTCCGGGCACCGGGCCGCTCGGGGCGCTGATCCGCGAAGACCGGGACACCACCCGCGAAGACATCGCCATCCACTCCCTGGGCGGCCGTCCGCGCTCCTGCTTGCCATCCCTGGCCCGCGGGCCCCTGCCAGGCGTCCCGTGGGCCGTCCGCCGCGGCGCGCTCGTGCCACTCCTGGCCCGCGCCGCCTCCCCCGGAGCCCGGCGCGCCGCCGGGACCGGTCTCCCTCGCGGCTTGCGTCGGCCAACCGGTCGCGCCCGCCTCCGCAGCGGTACGTGCGTCACGCTGCTGCGGCATGCTCGACGGCCCACCGCCGTATGGGCCACGACCGGGCTGCTGCCCGGCACCAGGACCCGCCTGCCCCACACCACCGCCACTCGCGCGGGCCCCGCCCAGGCCCGCCTGCCCGGTGCCACCCGCCCGCGCCCCTCCGGCCTCGTCGCCGACGCGGAGCACAGCCCCGTCGTTCACCTGCCCGCGCCGGATCACCTGGGCCTGCCCGCCCCCCGTGCGGCGGTCCAAGTCGGCCATGCGGGTGCGGAGTTCGGTGCAGCGGGCGGTCGCGCGTTCGTGGTCGTCGCGGGCCCAGGCGAGGTCCAGGCGGATCGCGTCGGCGGCTTCCCGGGTGGCGGCGGTGGCGAGCAAGTGGCCGAGTTCCGCCTGGCGTTCGGCGGCGTAACGCTGTTCGCGGAGCATCACGTCGAGGCGGTCACCGAGGGCGTCACGGGCGCCCGGCCGGGCGTCGTACGCGGCGAGGGCCTCGGCGTGCAGGGCCCGGGCCCGTTCGACTTCGGGCGCGGCGACGGCGGGACCGTACTCCGTGGCGAGGTCCTGGAGGAGGGCCTCCACCACGTCCCAGGGCGGCACTTCACGCCCTTCGAGACAGGCCTGCATCCCCTCGGGGTCGCGCTGCCAGAACACCGCGCACCAGCCGCCGCCCTGATCCAGGCGCGCCAGCAGACCGTCCAGGTAGTTCACGAACTCCCGTATGCACCCTGGGAGTTGATCCACTGCCATCGTTCAACTCCCGCCAGACCGGAGCACTCCGGTCCGTAAGACAACACGAGCCGTGTTACGAACACGCTACGAAGAGTTTTCGGACTGGACGCAGAGTACGCCGCACCTTCCGGAACGTGACGTGCGGCAAGGTCACACGGGAGCCAGCGCGCACCTCTCCACGATCTCGTCCATCGACAGCCCGAGCGTCCGCGCCAGCGCCGCCACCGTGAAGAACGCCGGCGTCGGCGCACGGCCGGTCTCGATCTTCCGCAGGGTCTCGGCCGAGAGGCCCGCGCTCGCCGCGACGTCGGCCATGCTGCGACCGCCGCGCGCCTCACGCAGCAGCCGGCCGAGCCGCTCGCCGCGTTCACGCTCTTCGGGGGTCAGGGGGGTGCGCACCATGCCACCCATTCTAATACCGGTATAGTAATTGGCATGGTGGAGCTGAAGACAGACACATCGATCGACGCCATGTACGAGGCCGGGCAGGTCGTCGGACGTGCCCTGACGGCCGTGCGCAAGGCCGCCGACGTGGGCGTTTCCCTGCTGGAGCTGGACGAGGTGGCCCACGACGTCCTCCGGGAGGCGGGCGCGTCCTCGCCCTTCCTCGGCTACCGGCCCTCCTTCGCGCCGACTCCGTTCCCGGCCGTCCTCTGCGCCTCCGTGAACGACGCGATCGTGCACGGCATCCCGACCCGCTACCGGCTGCGCGACGGCGACCTGGTCTCCGCGGACTTCGGCGCCGAACTCGGCGGCTGGGTGGGCGACTCGGCGATCAGTTTCACGGTCGGCACACCGCGCGAGGCGGACCTGCGCCTGATCGAGGCGGCGGAGCGGGCCCTGGACGCCGGCATCGCGGCGGCCGTCGTCGGCAACCGCATCGGCGACATCGCGCACGCGATCGGCACGGTGTGCCGCTCGGCCGGCTACGGCATCCCGGACGGCTTCGGCGGACACGGCATCGGCCGCCGGATGCACGAGGACCCGGGCGTCCCGAACGAGGGCCGCCCCGGCCGGGGCATGAAGCTGCGGCACGGCATGGTCCTCGCCATCGAGCCCATGGTGATCGGCGGCGGCACGGACGGCTACCACGCCGACGCCGACGGCTGGACCCTGCGCACCAACGACGGCTCCCGCGCGGCCCACGCCGAGCACACGGTGGCGATCACGGACGCGGGCCCCCGCATCTTGACGGCCCGAATCGACTGACGCCCTCGGGGTCGTCCTGAAGGTGCTGCGCGGCAACGATCGTGCGATCGTGTTCTACGAGCGCCAGGGCGGCCCGCGCACGGCCGGGCGTCCGCCGTAGAGGTGCACGTGGGTCGTACGACGGAGAAGTGGTCGCAGGTGTAACCGGCTGCGGCCCGGGTTACCCGACTCCGGCACGTCGATCAGCGAGGGCGTCCCGGGCCCCGCAGGGACGCCGGATGGGAACGGCCATGAGCAGCGGCTTCAGCGGACCCGAAGGCTACGACCCCTTCGGCGAGTTCCTCGCCCGTTTCTTCGGCGGGCCCCGCCCCGGCCCCCGGCAGATCAACATCGGCCAGCTGCTGAGCCAACCGGCCCGGGAGCTGGTCCGGGGTGCCGCCCAGTACGCCGCCGAGCACGGCAGCCGGGACCTGGACACCCAGCATCTGCTGCGGGCCGCGCTGTCCGCCGAGCCGACCCGGAGTCTGCTCAGCCGGGCCGGCGCGGACCCCGACGAGTTGGCGACGGAGATCGACGAGCGGTCGGGCCCGGTGATGCACCCGCCGGGCGAGGCCCCGCCGCCGACCTCGCTCTCGCTGACGCCTGCCGCGAAGCGGGCCCTGCTCGACGCGCACGACCTGGCCCGGTCCCGCGGCGCCGGTTACATCGGCCCCGAGCACGTCCTCAGCGCGCTGGCCGCCAACCCCGACTCGGCGGCGGGCCACATCCTCAACTCGGCCCACTTCGCGCCGACCGGCCTGCCGCCCGAGGCCGCCCCCGACGCCGGTACGGCCCGCACCGAGCGCCCGCGCGACACCGGCACCCCGACGCTCGACAAGTACAGCCGCGATCTCACGGACCTGGCCCGGCGGGGCGGTATCGACCCGGTCATCGGGCGGGACGAGGAGATCGAGCAGACCATCGAGGTGCTCTCCCGGCGCGGCAAGAACAACCCGGTCCTCATCGGTGACGCGGGGGTCGGCAAGACCGCCATCGTGGAGGGGCTCGCCCAGCGGATCGCCGACGGGGACGTGCCCGACGTGCTCATCGGGCGGCGGGTGGTCGCCCTCGACCTGACGGGCGTGGTCGCGGGCACCCGCTACCGGGGGGACTTCGAGGAGCGCCTCAACTCGATCGTCTCCGAGATCCGCGCGCACTCCGACCAGTTGATCGTCTTCATCGACGAGCTGCACACCGTGGTCGGCGCGGGCGGTGGCGGCGAGGCCGCCTCCATGGACGCCGGCAACATCCTCAAGCCCGCCCTCGCGCGCGGTGAGTTGCACATCGTCGGCGCGACCACGCTGGAGGAGTTCCGCCGGATCGAGAAGGACGCGGCGCTGGCCCGCCGTTTCCAGCCCATCCTCGTGCCCGAGCCGTCCGTCGCGGACGCGTTGGAGATCCTGCGCGGGCTGCGCGACCGCTACGAGGCCCACCACCAGGTCCGCTACACCGATGAGGCGTTGACGGCGGCCGTCGAGCTGTCCGACCGCTATCTCACCGACCGCCGCCTGCCCGACAAGGCGATCGACCTCATCGACCAGGCGGGCGCGCGGGTACGGCTGCGGGCCCGCACCAAGGGCACGGACGTACGCGCCCTGGAACGCGAGGTCGAGCAGCTCGTCCGGGACAAGGACCAGGCCGTCGCCGACGAGCAGTACGAGCAGGCCATGCAACTGCGCGACCGCATCACGGAGTTGAAGCAGCGGATCGGCGAGGCGGCCGGCGACGGCACGGCCGACGAGGGCCAGCACCTGGAGGTGACCGCCGAGGCCATCGCCGAAGTGGTCTCCCGGCAGACGGGCATCCCGGTCGCCAGCCTCACCCAGGAGGAGAAGGACAAGCTGCTCGGCCTGGAGGAACACCTGCACCAGCGGGTCGTCGGCCAGGAGGAGGCGGTCCGGGTCGTCTCCGACGCGGTACTGCGCTCCCGCGCGGGCCTCGCCAGCCCCGACCGCCCGATCGGCAGCTTCCTCTTCCTCGGCCCGACCGGCGTCGGCAAGACGGAGCTGGCCCGCGCGCTCGCCGAGGCGCTGTTCGGCAGCGAGGAGCGCATGGTCCGCCTGGACATGAGCGAGTACCAGGAGCGGCACACCGTCAGCCGTCTGGTCGGCGCCCCGCCCGGATACGTCGGCCACGAGGAGGCGGGCCAGCTGACGGAGGTCGTCCGCCGCCACCCGTACTCGCTGTTGCTGCTGGACGAGGTCGAGAAGGCCCACCCGGACGTCTTCAACATCCTCCTCCAGGTCCTCGACGACGGCCGCCTCACCGACTCGCAGGGCCGCACGGTCGACTTCACCAACACGGTCGTGGTGATGACCAGCAACCTCGGCTCCGAGGCGATCACCCGGCGCGGCGCCGGCATCGGCTTCGGCGCGGGCGGCGCGGAGGCCGACGAGGAGGCGCGGCGCGAACAGATCCTGCGCCCGCTGCGCGAGCACTTCCGCCCCGAGTTCCTCAACCGCATCGACGAGATCGTCGTCTTCCGCCAGCTCACGGAGGAACAACTCCGCCAGATCACCAACCTGTTGCTGGACCGCACCCGCCGCATGCTGCACTCCCAGGGCGTCACCGTCGACTTCACGGAGACGGCGGTCGACTGGCTCTCCCGCAAGGGCTACCAGCCGGAGTACGGCGCCCGCCCCCTGCGCCGCACGATCCAGCGCGAGGTCGACAACCAGCTGTCGCGGCTGCTGCTGGACGGCCGGGTGCAGGAGGGCGGCAGCGTCACGGTGGACGTGGAGGGCGAGCAGCTCGCGTTCCGCACGGAGGGCGAGCCGCCCGCCCCGGAGCTATGACGCGGGGTACACCACCTGCGCCGAGCCGCCGCCGCGCCGTACGGTCTCGGCGGCGGCCAGCCACTTCCCACCCGGCAGCCGCTGCACCCCGGTAGCCGCCCCGATCTCGGCGTTCAACCGGAACCCGTGCCCGATGGCCTCCAACTGTGTCCTCAAGTCACTGTTGTAGAGCCCGGGTTCGAGTTCGGTGGTGGTCTGGTTCCGCTGACTCGCCCGCGGCGCGGCGATCGCGTCGACGAGCGGCATCCCCCGGTCCACGAACTCGGTCAGCACCTGCAGAACCGTCGTGATGATCGTCGCCCCGCCGGGCGAACCCAGCGCCACCACCGGCTTGTTGTGCTGGTCGAGCACGATCGTCGGCGAGATGGACGACCGCGGCCGCTTCCCGGGCCCCGGCAGGTTCGGGTCGTGCACGGCCGGGTTGGCGGGAACGAAGGAGAAGTCGGTCAGCTCGTTGTTGAGGATGAACCCGCGCCCGGGAACGGTGATCCCGCTGCCGCCGGTCTGCTCGATGGTGAGCGTGTAGGAGACGACGTTCCCCCACTTGTCGGCCACCGTCAGATGCGTGGTGTTCTCGCCCTCGTACGTCGTCGGCGCCGCCGTGCCATCCGAGGAGCACGCCGCGGGATTCCGCGGATCACCCGGCGCCAGCGGGCTGGTCAGCACCGCGTCGTCCTTGATGAGGCACTCGCGCGAGTCCGCGTACTGCTGCGACAGCAGCCCCTTCGTCGGCACGTCCTCGAAGGCGGGGTCGCCGACCCAGCGGCCGCGGTCCGCGAACGCGATCCGGCTGGCCTCGATGTAGCGGTGCAGGTACTGCACCTCGCTCGCCTTCGAAAGGTCCGTGTTCTCCAGGATGTTGAGCGCCTCACCGACCGTGGTGCCGCCGGAGGAGGAGGGGGCGATGGAGTAGACGCCGAGGCCGCGGTACGAGGTCTTCGTCGGCTTCTGGAGCTTGGCCTCGTAGGCCGCGAGGTCCTTCTCCGACAGGTCGCCGGGACGGGCGTTCCAACCCGAAGCGGGGTCCACGGGAGGCTTGTTGACGGTGTCGACGATGTCGTCGCCGAGGTCGCCGTGGTAGATCGCGCCGACGCCCTTCTTGCCCAACTCGGCGTAGGTGCGGGCGAGATCGGGGTTCTTGAAGGTGGAGCCGACGACGGGGAGGGCGCCGTTCGGGAGGAACAGCTTCGCCGTGTCGGGGAAGTAGCGGAAGCGCGTCTCGTTGAGGGCGGTCTGCGCGCGGAAGGTGTCGTCGACCGTGAACCCGTCGCGGGCGATCCTCTCCGCCGGTTTCAGGACCGTGCCGAGGCGTCTGCTGCCCCACTTGTCGAGGGCGGTCTCCCAGGTGGCGGGTGTGCCGGGGGTGCCGACGCTCAGGCCGCTGGTCACCGCGTCGGCGAAGGCGAGGGGCTGGCCGTTCTCCACGAACAGACCGGAGTCGGCGGTCAGCGGGGCCGTCTCCCGGCCGTCGATGGTGTGCACCGTACGGGACTTGGCGTCGTAGTAGACGAAGTAGCCGCCCCCGCCGATGCCGGAGGAGTAGGGCTCGGTGACGCCGAGCGCGGCGGCCGTGGCGACGGCGGCGTCGACCGCGTTGCCGCCCTTCCTCAGCACCTCGATGCCGGCGGCGGAGGCGTCCGCGTCGACGCTGGCCACGGCACCGCCGTAGCCGACGGCGACGGGCACCTTCGGTGGTGTCGTGGCGGTTGTCGGTGGCGCCGCCGCCCCGACCGACACCACGGCGGCCGAGACCGCGAGCACCGACAGTTTCCGCGCGACAGGGCGACGCATGCGCACCTCCACTAAAGGGCCGTTCGCGCAGCCTATTGCAATGCCCTGCCCCCGTCAGGAGCGCGAGGAACAGGCGTCGTCGAACACGGGTTTGCGTATCCCCGCTACCATGCGCGCCCATGAATGACGACGTGCGCAACATCGTCCTGGGCGTGGTGGCCGCCGGCATCAGTGCCATGCTCGGCTGGCTGGCCCGGACCTACCTGTGGAAGCGGAAACTCCGGCGCAAACAGGCCTTCTTCGGGCTGCCCGACCACTCGGAGTCGCTGCTCGTCGTCAACCGGGACGCGGCCAGCCCCGACCTCGCGGTGCACCGCTACGACGTCTTCGCGCTCCTCGAACTCTCCGCGCTCATCAAGGACTGCGGCGCGCACGCCGATGTGATCACCCAGGACGCGGCGCGGCAGGGCTTCGGGGAGCGGACGGAGTTCTGCGTGGGCGGGCCCGGGTCGAACCGCCGGATGGCGGCCCACATGCACGCCATGCTGCCCGGGGTGCGGGTGAACCTCGACCCGGAGCCGGGGCCCGACCGGCTGGCCTTCCAGATCGGCAGCGAGCGCTACCGGATGGAGAAGGGGCAGAGCGAACACGTGCTGCTGGCGCGGCTCACGGCCGGCCAGTCGGGCCAGAGCCGGCCGGTGTTCCTGTTCTGCGGGCAGACCGCCATCACCAACCAGGCCGCGACCCGCTACCTGGCCCGCAATCACGAACGGCTGGCCCGCAAGCACGGGAGCAATTCGTTCGTACTCCTGCTGAAGGTGGTCAACTCCCAGGCGTACGGTCCGGACGTCGCCGAGCTGGTCGCAGATGTGACCCGAGCTGCACAAACGCCCCTGCCCGCACCGGCCGCTCCGCGCAACTCCCACCGCGCCTCCTGAATTCATTCACACCACAACAATCGTTACTCCCACGTAACTTACCGACGGGTTACCTCCGGTAAACGGCCGAGGTTACCGTTCGGTCACTTTGCACTGACACGAGTGAGGAGTGACCCGTGGGACACCATCGCAAGGCCCTGCGCACGACCGCCGTGGGCGCCGTCTCCGCGACTCTGATCGCCGGTAGCGCCCTCGGGTTCGCCCCGGCCGCCCAGGCCTCGACGGGCGGCATACGATTCGTCGACATCGCCGGCGACGGCGGCACCGTCCTCAAGGCGAACGTCATCACCCCGGTGGGCGCGGACAGTTCGCGCCGCTACCCGCTGATCGTGTTCCCCACGAGCTGGGGCCTGCCCCAGGTCGAGTATCTGGCACAGGCACAGAAGCTCGCGAACTCCGGCTACATCGTGGTCAGTTACAACGTGCGCGGCTTCTGGCAGTCGGGCGGACAGATAGAAGTCGCCGGACCACCCGACATAGCCGACGCCTCCAAGATCATCGACTGGGCGCTCGCCAACACCCCGGCCGACGCACAGCACATCGGCATGGGCGGGGTGTCGTACGGCGCCGGCATCAGCCTGCTCGCGGCCGCGCACGACAAGCGCGTCAAGGCGGTCGCCGCGCTCAGCGGCTGGGCCGATCTGATCGACTCGATCTACTCGGGCCGTACCCAACACGTCCAGGCGGCAGGCCTGCTGGACGGCGCGAGTGTCGTCACGGGACGGCAGAGCGCCGAACTCCGGGAGATCTTCGACAACTTCTACGCCTCCAACCTGTCCAAGGAACAGGACATGATCAATTGGGGGAAGGAACGTTCTGCCGCCACATATGTGGACCAGCTGAACAAGAACGGCGCGGCGGTCATGATGGCCAACGCCTGGGGCGACTCGATCTTCCCGCCCAACCAGTACGCCGACTTCTACGAGAAGCTGACCGGCCCCAAGAGACTGGAGTTCCGCCCCGGCGACCACGCGACCGCCGAGCTGACGGGCCTGTTCGGGCTCCCCAACGACGTGTGGACGGACACCGAGCGCTGGTTCGACCACTACCTCCAGGGCGACGACAACGGCATCGACCGCGAGCAGCCCGTCCAGCTCAAGTCCCGTTCCACCGGCGGCTACGAGGGCTACCCGGACTGGAAGTCGGTCGGCGCCACGACGAAGAAGCTGGCCCTGTCCGGCACGACCACCCTCCACACGAACGTCGACTCGGGCGCGGACGGCGGTGTCGTCTTCCTGTCCAGCATCCTCGACCAGGTCGCCCAGCTCCCCCCGGTCGCCTCGATCCCCCTGCTCCCCCGCCGCTGGGCGGCCGTATGGCAGTCGGGGAAGTACACGACCGCCCAACAGGTGCGCGGCACCGCGAAGTTGCACACCACCGTCACCCCGACCAAGGAGAGCGGCACCCTCGTCGCCTACCTCTACGACGTGGGGCCGCTCGGCCTCGGCAAGCTGGTCACCCACGCGCCGTACACCTTCCACGGGCGGGCGCCCGGCAAGGCGTTCGGCCTCGACCTGGAGCTGTACTCCACGGCCTACGACGTCCCGGCAGGGCACCGTCTGGCCCTGGTCGTCGACACGGTCGACCCGCTCTACATCGAGCACAACCCGTCCGGCGCGCAGCTGACCTTCTCCTCGCCGGCGAACGACCCGTCGTACGTGTCGATTCCGCTGCGCGAGCAGTGATCTCCGGCCGGCGCGCCGGGCGGGTATGGCTCTTGTGAGCTGCCACCCCCTACGGTCTCGGGGCCGTGGGGGGGGGCCCACCGGGCGGCAGCGAGATCGCCGTCATCACAGCGATGAACGGCACATCGTAGTCGAGGGGCGGCGCCGTCCCGTCAATGCTTGAGGATCTTGGAGAGGAAGTCCTTGGCGCGGTCGCTCTCGGGGTTGGTGAAGAAGTCGTCGGGGGCGCGGTCCTCGATGATGCGGCCGTCGGCCATGAAGACGACGCGGTTGGCGGAGGCGCGGGCGAAGCCCATCTCGTGGGTGACGACGACCATGGTCATGCCCTCGTGGGCGAGTTGCCGCATGACTTCGAGGACCTCGTTGATCATCTCCGGGTCGAGGGCCGAGGTCGGCTCGTCGAACAGCATCGCCTTGGGCTCCATGGCGAGGGCGCGGGCGATGGCCACGCGCTGCTGCTGGCCGCCGGAGAGCTGCGCCGGGTACTTGTCCGCCTGGTCGGCGAGGCCGACGCGGTCCAGGAGTTGGCGCGAGCGTTTGTCGGCGTCGTCCTTCTTGGTCTTACGGACCTTGACCTGTCCCAGCGAGATGTTCTGCAGGACCGTCTTGTGGGCGAAGAGGTTGAAGGACTGGAAGACCATGCCGACCTCGGCGCGGAGCCCCGCGAGGGCCTTGCCCTCCTCCGGCAGCGGCTGTCCGTCCAGCCGGATCTCCCCGGAGTGGATGGTCTCCAGCCGGTTGATCGCCCTGCACAGTGTCGACTTTCCCGACCCTGACGGGCCGATGACCACGACCACCTCCCCCTTGCCGACGGTGAGGTTGATGTCCTGCAGGACATGCAGCTCCCCGTAGTACTTGTTGACGTCACGCAGCTCGATCAACGGATCGACGGCCATGCCCAGCCCTACCCACTCTCAGCTGTGTCGCGGTTGCCGCAACCTATCGAGACAATAGTGGAGTTAATACACGACACGCACTTTTCGGGCATTAGCCGTATTTAAGCCCCGCTTATGTGCGTGCACGCTCTAGGCCTCCGCCACCTCGCCGTAGACCTGGGAGAGTTCGGGCACCCCGCTGGCCGCCCAGTCGTGGCCGTCGGCGACCACGTCGAACTCCCGGCCGGAGGCGAGCCGGATCACCGGCTGGCCGTCCGCCCTGATCCCCCACACGGCGCCCGGTACGGTCCGCACGATCACCGTCCCGAGGTACAGCCCGGCGTCGTTGCCGAGCCACTCCAGCACCTCCGGGTCGTCCCGCCACCGCGGCACCAACTGGTCCAGGGCCTCCAACGAGGCGACGGTGTCGTCCAGTTGGACACCCGACCCGGCCGCCTGGTGGCGCAGCAGCTCACACTCGGCGAGGAGTTCGGCGATGCCCTCGGCGTCGTGCGCCCCGGGTTCCTCGCGCCGGTTGCCCAGAAAAGGGATCTTCATACGCCCAGCGTGTCATTCGCACCGGCGTGCGCACCACAGGCGCGCGGGCAGTCGATTCCGGGCGACTTCGCGCCGAGTTCGCGCATGGCGCGTTGACGGGTCACCCAGGGCCTCCCTACCTTCACCGTGCGTCACGCGTCTCGTCCTGACCGGTCGTGAACGGGGGAATCAGGTGCGCCGAGGTGTCCGCAGGTCCGTTGTCGTCCTCGCCCTGTTCACGGCGTTGACGCCGACCGCTCCCGTGCAGGCGGCGCAGGTGCGCGGCACCACGGAACCCCTGCCGCTGGAGCGGCTCTTCGACAACACGGCCGTCAGCGACGACGCCCGTCCCGGCGAGGCGGACTTCGACGGCACCGGCGCCTCGCTGTCGGCACGGGACCTGACGGCGGCGGGCTGGACGCCGGGCCGGACGCTGACCGTGCAGCGGGCCCGGCTGACCTGGCCGCGCGGGGAGCCGGGCGAGCCGGACAACGTGCGGGCCGCCGGCCAGTCGGTGCGGGTGACCGGCCGCGGCGACGCGCTCGCCTTCCTGGTGGCGGGTACGGACGGCGGCGACGTGCCGGGCACGGGGGCGGTGTCGTACACGAACGGCACGACCTCCTCGTACCGCCTGACCGCCCCCGACTGGCGCACGGGCCCGCTCGCCACGAAGGCGGTGGCGCTGCCGCACGTGAACACGCCCGGCGGTCAACTCACCGCGCAGGCACGGCTGTACGTGGTGACGGTGCCGCTCGTGCTGGGGCTGCCGGTCGCCTCGGTACGGCTGCCCAACTCGCCGGGTCTGCATGTGTTCGCCGTGTCCGTGCGGGGCGACACGCCTGGCTGGACGGGGAGTTGGGCCGCTGCCACGGCCGGGTATCCGGCGGTGGGGCCGTGGAGCGACCGTACGCTGCGGCTCGTCGTGCACACGTCGGTGGGTGGGCCTCGGGTGCGGCTGCGGTTCGACAACACCTTCGCGGCGGGACCGGTGCGGATCGGGAGCGCCACGGTGGCGGTCCAGGGCGCGGGCGCGGCGGCGCGGGAGGCGCCGGTGGCGGTGGCCTTCCGGGGCTCGGCGGGCGTCGAAGTGGCCGCCGGGGCACAGGTGTTCAGCGATCCGCTCGACTTCGAGGTGCCCGCGGACAGCAGTCTGCTGGTCAGCTTCCATCTGCCGGGTACGGTGGCTGCGGCGCCCGTGCACCGGCTCGCGCGGCAGCGGTCGCACGTCAGTGAGGCGGGCGACCACACGGCGGACGCCTCCGGGACGGCGTACACCACCGTCCTGACCAGCTGGCCGCTGCTCACCGGGGTGGACGTGGGCGGCGGGCCGGGGTCGGTGGTGCTGCTCGGGGACTCGATCACCGACGGGGAGAAGTCGACGGCCGACGCCGACCGGCGCTGGCCGGACGTGCTCGCGGACCGGCTGCTCGCCCAGGACGAGGTCCCGCACTACGGCGTGCTCAACCAGGGCATCTCCGCGAACCGCGTGGTCTCCGACCGCTATCCCGGCGACGGTGTCTCCACCGACACCGGCGGGGTGAGCGCCCTGCACCGCTTCGACCGGGACGTCCTCGCGCAGACCTCGGCGCGTACGGCGGTCGTCTTCCAGGGCGTCAACGACGTGCGGTGGGGTGCCACGGCCGACGACGTGATCGCCGGGCTGCGCGAGCTCGCCGACCGGGGGCATGCGCGCGGGCTGCGGATGCTGGCGGCGACGATCGCGCCCTGCGAGGGCGAGGCCCGCTGCACGGCCGCGGTCGACGCCGAGCGGGTCGAGGTCAACGCCTGGCTCCGGGACGCCGACGCGTTCGACGGCGTCCTCGACTTCGACCGGGTCGTACGGGACCCGGCCCACCCGGCGCGGATGCTGCCCGCGTACGACAGCGGGGACCATCTGCATCCGGGGGACGCGGGACTGGCCGCCCTCGCCGGGTCGGTCGACCTGAAGCTGCTGTGAACTACGGCACGTCCAGGTCCACGACCACCGGTGCGTGGTCCGAGGCGCCCTTGCCCTTGCGCTCCTCGCGGTCCACGTAGGCGTCGGTGACGGCCTTCGCGAACGGCTCGTTGCCGTACACCAGGTCGATGCGCATGCCGCGGTTCTTGGGGAAGCAGAGCTGGCGGTAGTCCCAGTACGTGAAGGGGTGCTCGTACTTCAGGGGGCGCGGGACGACGTCCGAGAGGCCGGCCTCGCGGAGGGAGGCCAGGGCCGCGCGCTCGGCCGGGGTGACATGGGTGAGGCCCTCGAAGGCGGCCACGTCGTAGACGTCGTCGTCCGTCGGCGCCACGTTGTAGTCACCCATGACCGCGAACGGGCGGCTGCCCGCCGCGTCACCGGCGACGGCCGCCTTGAGGGCCTCGAACCACTGGAGCTTGTAGGCGTAGTGCGGGTGGTCCACCTCTCGGCCGTTGGGCACGTACACCGACCACACCCGGACGCCGCCGCAGGTCGCGGAGATCGCGCGGGGCTCGGGGGCGCCGTCGTAGCCGGGGTCGCCGGCCAGGCCCTTGACCACGTCCTCGATGCCGACGCGGGACAGCACCGCCACGCCGTTCCACCTGCCGGTCGCGTTGACCGCCGCCTCGTAGCCCAGCTCGCGCAGCTGGTCGAACGGGAACTGCTCCTCGGCCAGCTTGGCCTCCTGGAGGCAGAGCACGTCGGTGCCGCTGCTCTCCAGCCAGGCCAGGAGCCTCGGCAGGCGGGCGGTGATCGAGTTCACGTTCCAGGTAGCGATGCGCATGCCTGACAACCTACCGGCCCCCACTGACACTCACAGCGACGTGCTCTCCCCGGGCGCGAGACGCAGGTGCTCGGCACCGCCGAGGGCGCCGATCTGGTTGTCGTAGATCGGCCGGGCGAGGTCGGTGAGGAGGGCGTCATGGACGTCGTAGGCCCGTTGCGGCTTGACCTCGCGGACGTAGTCGATCACCTCGGAGATCTTGCTCCAGGGTGCCATGACCGGCAGCATCAGCGTCTCCACCGCGTGGTCGGGGACGGTGAGGGCGTCGCCGGGGTGGAAGACGCGGCCGTCGTCGACGAGGTAGCCGACGTTGGTGATGCGCGGGATGTCCGGGTGGATGACGGCGTGCAGCTCGCCGTGGACCTGGACGTCGAAGCCGGCGGCGGTGAAGGTGTCGCCGTGGCCGACGGTGTGCACGCGGCCGGGGAAGGCGGCGGAGATCTTCTCCGCGACGGACCTCAGGGTCCAGATCTCGGCGGCCGGGTTGGCCTCCATCGCGGCGCGCAGCCGCTCCTCGTTGAAGTGGTCGGGGTGCTCGTGCGTGATCAGGATCGCGTCCGCGCCGACCGCGGCGTCCGCCTCGCTGAACATGCCCGGGTCGAGGACGAGCGTGCGCCCGTCCTTCTCCAGGCGGACGCAGGCGTGCGACTTCTTCGTGAGCTTGATGGTCATGGCACCATCCTGCCTCCTGGAGGGGCGGCCGCGGCGGCTCAGCCTGGTGCTTCCACTGCCCGTCTCACGCGCTCACTCCTCCGGCGTCGTCTCCTCGCGGATGACCTGCTGGGCCACCTTGAAGGCGCTGTTGGCCGCCGGTACGCCGCAATAAACGGCCGCCTGGAGGAGCACCTCCTTGATCTCGACCGGGGTGAGGCCGTTGCGCAGGGCGGCGCGGACGTGGAAGCCCAGCTCGTCCAGGTGGCCGCCCGCGACCAGCGCGGTGAGCGTGACGCAGCTGCGGGAGCGGCGGTCGAGGCCGGGGCGGTCCCAGATCTCGCCCCAGGCGTAGCGGGTGACGAACTCCTGGAAGTCACCGGAGAACTCGTCGGCCTGCGCCAGCGCCCGGTCCACATGCGCGTCGCCGAGCACCTCTCGGCGCACCTTGAGCCCGGCGTCGTACGGGTCGGGCCGCCCGCCCAGGGCCTGGGGCGCCGGGGCGGCCGGGGCGATCTCGGCGATCGGCACGGCCTGCGGCGGCGGTCCCGCGGCGGCCAGGACCGGCTTGACCGGGGCTGCGGGGATCGCCATCTGGCCGGTGGTGGAGTCGTAGGCGGGCTGCCAGGCGGTGGAGAAGTGCCGGACCAGGAGGTCGGTGACGGCCGCGGGCTGTTCCACCGGTACGAGGTGGGAGGCGCCCGGTACGACGGCGAGCCGCGCGTCCGGGATGCCGGCGACGAGCGTACGGGCCTCGGCGGGGCCGGTGACCTGGTCGTCGGAGCCGACGAGGACGAGGGTCGGCACCCCGACGTGGGCGAGTTCGGCCCGTACGTCGAACGCGGCGAGGGCCTCGCAGGCGGCGATGTAGCAGCCGGGGTCGGTGGTACGGACCATCTGCACGGCCCAGTCGGTGATCGCGGGCTGCGCGGCGGCGAACCCGCCGGTGAACCAGCGGTCGGGGGACGTACGGGCGATGGGGTCGAGGCCGTTCGTCCGGACGATCACGCCGCGCTGCCGGAACTCGTCGGGCGTCCCGAACCGGGGCGAGGCGGCGATCAGCGCGAGCGAGGCGATCCGCTCCGGGTGCCGCAGCGCCAGCTCCAGACCGATGGCGCCGCCGAACGCGCAGCCCGCGTAGCCGAAGCGCTGCACGCCGAGGGCGTCGAGGGTGGTGAGCAGCCGGTCGGTGACGTCACCGACCGAGCCCGCCGGGTACGCGGGCGCACCGCCGTGGCCCGGCAGGTCGAAGCGGAAGACCCGCCACTGCTTGGCCAGCTCGGGGACCTGCCGGTCCCACATGTGCCAGGTGGTGCCCAGTGAGGGACCCAGGATCAGGACCGGTGCGTCGTCCGGCCCGTCGAAGCGGTACTGCAGGGGGTTCTTGGGTGTCTCACTCACGCCCTGCACGCTCTCACATCTCACCATTTCCCACGCGCGTGGGTGGGCGACCCCCGCAAGGCGTCCCACGTTGTGGCGGGTTCGCGAAGATCCTTGACAGCCGGTCGTCCCAGGCCGGGTGGTGGGATCAGGCGGCGTCGAGGTGGCGGTCGTCGCCGACGAGGGCGCGGACCTCGGCGATCAGGCGGGTGATCAGGGGTTGCGGAGCCTGGTCGTGCCACACCACCGCGAGGTCGAAGGGCGGCGCGTCCGTGACGGGGATCCAGCGCACGGGGCCGCCTGGCAGCAGGGCGCGCAGCGGCTCCGGGGCGAACCAGACGCCGTGGCCGCGGCCGACCTCCAGCAGGCAGTCCTCCACCGTGGGCACGACCGGTCCGCGGGGTGCGGGACGGCCGTCGGGCCGGGGGTCGGCGAGCCAGTACCGGTCGGCTTCCGGCGAGGCGAGCACGTCGGGACGCAGCACCGGATCGTCGGCGAGGTCGGTGAGCGTGAGAGTGGTGCGGTCTGCCAGCGGATGGCGGGTGGACAACACCACGGCCCGGCGGTCGGTACGCACGACCGAAGTGTGCAGCCCGACGTCGCCGAGGGGCAGCCACATGAAGGCCGCGTCCGCCCGCCCGTCGCCGAGGAGTTCGAGCTCCTCCCTGGGATGCCGGGCGCCCTTCAGCGTCACCCGCAACCCGGGCACGGAGGCCTCCAGGGCGTCGGCGATGTCGACGGCGAACAGACTGGTGGCCGCCGGGCAGCAGGCCAGCCGCAGCGTGCCGCGCTGAGCGGCGGCGACCGCGCGGACCCGGGCCGCGAGGCGGGCGACGTCGTCGACGACGGTCGCGCCCCCGGCGGCGAGTTCCTCTCCGGCGGGGGTGAGCAGCACGCCGCGGGAGGTGCGTACCAACAGGTCGACGCCCAGGGCGCGTTCGAGCTGCCGTACGTGGGTCGAGACCGCCTGCTGGGTCAGATGGAGAGCCTCGCCGGCGCCGGTGATGGACCGCCTTCGAGCCACGACCAGGAACGAACGCAGATGGCGCAGGTCGATGTCACTCACCCCGCCACCCTAGCTGTCACAGCGAATTGCGGTGCCCGGCACAAGACTTCTCTGTTTCTCCCGCGCCGTCGCGGCGGGCCAGACTCGTCGCGTCGATCACAACCCGCCGACAGGGGAGACTCAGTGAGCACGACCGACCAACTCGCCGTTCCCGCCACGGACTTGCGACGCCTGATGGACCGCCAGGCCGTGATCGAGACCTGCACCCGCATGGGGTGGCATGCCGACCGGAGAGAGTGGGCCGCGTTGAAGGCGGTGTTCGCGGACGAAGTACGGCTGGACTACACGAGCCTGAACGGCGGAGAACCGGCCGTGCTGGCGCCGGAACAGATCGTGGACGCCTGGTCGCGGGTGCTGGGCGGGTTCGACGCGACCCAGCACCTGATCGCCGGCCATCTGGTGGAGCCGGCGGACGGCACCGCCGTCTGCACCGCCTCGTTCCAGGCCACGCATCGACTGGCCAACCCGTTCGGGGCGCCGCTGTGGACGCTCGGCGGCACCTACCGGTTCGACCTGGTCCGGGTCGACGGGCGGTGGCGGATCAGCGGTGTGGTGATGACGGCGACCTGGGCCGACGGCAACCAGGAGCTGATGAACCTCGCGGCGGCGAAGGCCGGATGATCCGGCCGCTCTCGTCGCTCGACCTCAACCGACCATGCGGAAAGGACCGTTCGTGACGACCCAGCACAAGGTCACCTTCTCCGGCCGGGGGAACACCCTCACCGGCAACCTGTTCCTGCCAGACGGCGGCGACCCGGCGCCCGGAGTCGTGGTGGCCGGGACCTGGACCAGCGTCAAGGAACTGATGGCCGACCGGTACGCCGAGCGGCTGGCCAACCGCGGATTCGCCGCCCTGTCCTTCGACTTCACCGGCTTCGGGGAGTCGCAGGGCGAACCGCGCGACGTGGAGGACCCGGCGCGCAAGGTCCGCGACATCCATGACGCGGTGACGTTCCTCGCCGGCCACCCCGCCGTGGACGCCGACCGGCTGGGCGCGTTGGGCATCTGCGCCGCCGCGATGTACATGGCCGACAACACCGCCCACGATCCGCGGATCGGCTCCCTCGCCCTGGTCGCGCCCTGGCTGCACGACGCCGCGATCTGCGAGGCCGCTTACGGGGGCGCGGACGCCGTCGCCCAGAAGATCAAAACGGCCCGCGAGGCCCGCGACCGGTTCACCCGGACCGGCGAGATCGACTACGTTCCGGTGGTCAGCGCCTCGGACGAGCGCGCGGCCATGCCGTACGACATCGACTTCTACCTCAACCCTGCCCGTGGCGGCATCCCCGAGTGGCCCAACCGCTTCGCCGTCATGGCCTGGGAGGACTGGCTCACCTACGATTCCCTCGTGCTGGCGCCCCGGATCACCCGGCCCACTCTGCTCGTCCACAGCGAGGACGCCGCCATTCCCGACGGCGCCCGCCGCTTCCACGCGGGCCTGGCCGGCCCCCGGGACATCCTGTGGACGCAGGGCACCCAGTTCGACTTCTACGACCAGGAGCCACAGGTCACCCTGGCCGCGGACACGGTCGCCGCGCACTTCGGACGGACCCTGCGATGATCCTCGTCACCGGAGCCACCGGTCAGGTCGGCGGCGAAGTTGTCCAGGCCCTCGTCCGGGCGGGGCAGCCGGCCCGTGCGCTGGTACGCCGGCCCACCGAGCTGCCGGTCGAACAGGCCGTGGGCGATCTCGACGACCCGGCCTCGGTCGCCCCCGCCCTCGACGGCGTCCGCGGGGTGTTCCTGCTGCCCGGCTACCGCGACATGCCGGGGCTGCTCGCCGAGATGCGGCGGGCCGGGGTGGAGCGCGTGGTGCTGCTCTCCAGTCTGGCCGCCGTCGCCACCGACACCCGTAACGCCATCTCGGAGTTCATGATCCGGTCCGAGACGGCGGTCCGCGGCTCGGGCCTGGCCTGGACGTTCCTGCGCCCCAACGCCTTCATGTCCAACGCCCTGCGCTGGCTGCCCCAGTTGCTGGCGGGCGACACCGTCAGGGACGCCTTCGGTGACGTGCCGATCGCCTCCGTCGACCCCTACGACATCGCCGCCGTGGCCGTCCGGGCGCTGCTCGACGCCGGGCACGAGGAACGCGTCCACCTGCTGAGCGGACCCGAACGGCACCTGCCCGCCCAGCGGTTGGCGATCCTGGCCGAGGTGCTCGACCGCGATCTGCGCTTCCACGCCCTGACGGACGAGGAGGCCCGGGCCGACATGACCGGACGGATGCCGCAGGAGTACATCGACGCGTTCTTCGCCTTCTACGGCGACGGGACCATCGACGAGTCCCTGATCCACCCCACGGTGGAGAAGGTGACGGGCTCCGCGCCGCGCACCTTCCGGCAATGGGCCCTCGCCCACCGCGACGCCTTCGCCCCTTCCCCTGACGGGGGTTCCGGGTGAACCGGCGGCCACGGCGCCTGCTCGCCCTGGGCGCCGTCGGGTGCGCCCTCGCGACGGCGGTGGTGGGCTGCGGGGACGAGCCCGCCGCGCCACGGCCGGGACGGTACGCCTCGCCCGACCCGGGTTCCGTCAACACCTACTGGATCGAGGCGCCGGAGGGGCTGGTCGTCGTCGACACGCTGCGCACGCCGGCCGACGCCCGTCGCGCGATCGTACGTATCCGGAAGACCGGGAAGCCGGTCGTCGCGCTGTTGCTGACGCATTCCCACCCCGACCACGTGGGTGGGGCCGGCGCCTTCCACAGGGCGTTCCCCCAGGCCGTGCTGTACGCGTCCCGGGGCACCGACAAGGCGATGCGCGAGGACCGGCGGGGCTTCTATCCGCTGGCCCGTTCGGCGAACCCGAGCTTCCCCACCGAACTCACCTATGCCGACCGGGTCTTCGAGGACGGTACGCCGGTGCGCGTGGGCGGTCTGCGGCTCGAGACCGCCCGGTTCACCGACGGTGAGTCCGACACGGCGACGGTCTACTACCGCCCCGACACCGCCGACCTCTTCTCCGGCGACCTGGCGGGCAGCGGTGTCACGCCCGCGCTGATCGAGGGGAACACCTGCGGCTGGCTGCGGAACCTGACCCGGCTGCGCGCGCGGTTCCCCGACGCCGGGACCATGTACCCGGGGCACGGGGCACCCGGTCCGGCCGGGGCGCTCATCGACGAGCAGCGCCGGTACCTCCGGCGGTTCCGGGCGCTCGTCCGCCCGGCCGTCGCGCCGGACTCGCCTCGGGGCGCCACGGTCACGTCCGGCGAGCGGACGTCGATCATCGCCGCGATGGAGCGCGCCTACCCGCACCAGCCTCCGGTAGCGGACCTGCCGACGCTCGTGCAGGAGAACGTCAAGGCCGTCGCACGGGAGCTGACTGGGGAGGACCCCACCCGGGTTCCGGCCGCCTGCGCGGCTCCGGCGCCTTAACGGCGGTCGGGCGACGGGTTACGGCACCGGGGCGACGGCGGGGCCGCGGACGGTCACGCCGTAGCGGGTCCGCATGCGGCGCAGTTCCCACAGTGCGACGGCCGTCACCGACACCGGGCCGCCCAGCAGGGAGCAGAGCTGGACGGCGGGCGGGCCCTGTTCCGGCATGCCGCTGTCGATCAGGTTGAAGAGCGCGAACACCCACACGAACACCGTCGTCACCACGGGCGGCAGCATCGGATGGACATGGCCGGTGTTGAAGGCGCTGCGGGCGGAGTAGAGCGAGGCCAGGACGAAGAAGGGAAGGCCCCAGGCCAGCGCGACCAGCCCCACGATGCCCACGCAGAACCCCTGCCAGCCGCCCAGGTCGGTCTTGGCCACCTGGGCGATCCCGAAGAGGGTTCCGCCGAGGACGACCACGGTCGTCACGTACCAGCCGACCGCCTTCAGCGGGACCCGGAGCCGAGAGCGGAGGTGGGGTCGCAGGTGCGGGGGCGCGTAGTAGATGAAGCCCAGGATGACCAGGGGGCCGCCGACGATCAGCAGGACCGGGGCGATGAGCGCCTGGGCGGCGCTGCCGGCCGCCGCGTCCTGCCAGCCGCCCTTGTCCGTGCCGTAGGCGAGGAACAGGACGACGGTGGCGGCGGCGCCGAGGACGGTGCGGGCCACCTGGACGCGGTCCACGGTGCGGTCCTGGATGCGGTCCTCGCCCGCCTGCACGAACAGCCGGGTGGCGACCCGGTGCGCGGAGCGGATGACGCCGCCGGTGAGGTAGGGCACGGAGAAGAACCACAGCCGGCTGCGGCGCCGCGGCGCCCGCCCGCGGCTGGGCACGGGGGCGGGTGGCACGTAGGGGTACGGGTTCTGCGGCGGGTACGGCTGCTGCGGCGCCGCCGGCCCGTAGGGGCCGCCCTGGGGCGGCAGCCCGTAGGGGTTGTGCGCCGGCTGCCCGGGAGGCGGGCCCCAGCCCTGACCGCCGCCCGCGTTGCCGCCGGGATGTCCGGTCTGTCCCCCCGGGCCCGTGCCGGGGCCCCATCCGCCCGTTGCCATGTCTTGTCCCCCGAGGTGTTTCCCTGTCAGTTCACTGTGTCGCACGGCGACATCGCGGCAGTGTAATGGCTCATGTGCCGACCGCCGTCACACGGTTTGTGGCGACATGGTGCGCAAAAGGTGTCAGCTCTCCGGCGAGGCCCCGAGCCCGGTCAGGGCACCGACCGGGTCGAGGTCGGGCGTGCCGCGGGGCCACCAGTCGTCGGCGCCGGGGTCGGACTCGTAGGCGTACCACAACCCGTCGCGGCCCAGGCGGAGTTGGACATGGCCGCGGGGGTGGGTGAGACGGTTGCGCCAGGGGCGGAAGGCCGGGAGGTCGGCGGCGAGGAGGAGCGGGCGGGCCCGGTCGAAGCGGCCGGCCGGCGGGTCCCAGGGCTCTTCCAGTACGGCGAGCCCCTCGAACCCGCCCTGCCGCCAGGCGGCGACCGCGCGCGCCAGGTCGGACGGGGTGCGGTCGGCGGCGGAGGCGAGGGAGGCGTACAGCGAACGGGTGGCGGCGGTGAGGCCGGAACCTGGGCGGGCCGCGGCGAGCCGCACCGCGTCCTGCCACAGCGTCAGGTCGGCGACCGGGTCACGGCCGGTGGCGAGCAGGGCGTGGGCACGGGCCGCGGCGTCGGTCGCGAGCTGGTCCAGCGCGAAGGGGTCCGGGCCGCCCGGGGCCGCGGGATAGACCGGGGGCTGCTCGGGGTGCGGCGGCACGGGCAACGGGGCTGGGAGGGGCGGGAGTTGCCGGGGGGCGAGGGCCTCGGTGGCGCGTACGCCGGGCAGGGGCGCCGGGCCCTTCTCCTGGGCGGCGCGGGCCGCGCGGGCGGCGCTCAGCCGGGAGAGGGTGTCGAGGAGTTCGCGCTCGCCCCGGCCGCGCAGCAGGAGCAGCACGAAGGGGTCGGCGTCGAGCAGGCGGGCGGTCTGGTAGCAGAGCGCGGCGGCGTGCTTGCAGGGGTGACCGCGGTCCGGGCAGCTGCAGTGCGGGTCGAGCTCGCCGGGTCCTGGAAGCAGCCGCACCCTGCCCTCGGCCAGCGAATGCGGCATCTCCTTGTCGAGCAGCGCGGCGATGTGCCCGGGCCGCTCGGCGGCGGCGTCCAGGAACCACTGCCATTCCGCGTCGTCCAGCGTCCGCAGCCGCACCTGGACCCGGTAGGGGCGAGGACGGCTCCCCTGCACGTACGCGAGCACCAGCCCGGGGGTCACGGTGATGGCGTCGACATTCCCCTGCTCGGCATACCCGCGCCCGCGCGCCAGCCGTTTCGCGTCCAAGGCGCCCTCCTCCAGCGCCCTGACCCAGGCATTGCCCCACCATGTCTCGGCGAAGCCATGCTCACCGTCTTCGGCACGGGGGCCGAACGCCGGGAAGGTGCGCCGGAGTTCGCCGTCCCGGCCGGGGGCGGCCATGGAGCGGGGGTGATGGGGGGATGCGGCCGGCGAGTGCGGCTCGGCGTTGCCGCCGAGTGAAGGTGCGGGGGGCGTCGAGGGCTTCGGCCAGGTGGGGGCGGGGGCGGTGTCCGGCTCGATCTGTGGGGCGGTGCGGGGTGCGGGCGTGGCGGTCGGTGCTCCCGGCGGGGTGGCGCCGAGGGCGGCCGCCGAGTCGGCCGAACCGCCGTGGCCCGCCTGGCTGTCGCCGCCCTCGCGCTCGGTCGGCTCGTCCTCCTCGCGGGGCATGCTGAAGGCGTCACCGATGAGTGCGCGGAGGTCGCGAGCCCGCACACCGTCGCCTCGCCCGCCGCGCGGGGAGCCGGATGCCACCGGGGTCGACCGCGGTGCCGGACGCCCGCCCCGACCGGCCTCGACCGCGCCCTCCTGCTGAGCCCGCCGCGCTTCCTTGCGCGCGGCACGCAGGGCTTCCCGCACACGGTCGGCAGCCCCGTCCGAAGCGGCCCGGTCGGCCGTCCCCACGCCGAAGGCACTGTCGGGTCCAGTCGGTTCCAGGGCTCCCTCAGCGGGGATGACGGGGACGCCTTCGGACCTCGGCTGGTCCGGAGCGGGTTCCTTGTGGCTCCCAGACTGGCCCGGAGCGGGTTGCCTGCGGCTCCCAGGCTGGTCCGGAGCGGGTTCCCTGCGGCTCCCGGACTGGCCCGGAGCGGGTTCCCTGCGGCTCCCGGACTGGCCCGGAGCGGACTCCCTGCGGCTCCCAGACTGGCCCGGAGCGGACTCCCTGCGGCTCCCAGACTCGTCATGAGCGGGTTCCCTGCGGCCTCCGATGCCCTCGGGCACCTCGCCGCGCGCGGCGCCCTGGACGCCGTCAGCCTCCGGCAGGTCACGCTCGGGTTGGCCGTCTCCTCCTGCCACTCCCCGCCGCTCCGACCTCGCACGGCGCAACGCCGCTCGTGCGGCGTCGCCGGGCCGGGCCTCCCGGCGCTCCCCCTGCACCGGTCCGCCGCCCTCGCTCCCCTTCGCCTCGGCAGCCGGTCCGGAGGCGGTTCCCTCGGTCGGGGCGCCGGAGACGCCCGAGCCCTCCGCCTCCTCCAGGGCCTTCCGCTCCCGTGCCTCCCGCAGCGCGCGCCGCGCCTCGTCCGCCGGGCGGGCGGTCATGATGTCCTCCGCAAGGAGACCAGGTCCGTCAGTTCGCGGTCCGTCAGTTCCGTGAGGGCCGATTCGCCGGAGCCCAGGATCGCGTCGGCCAGCGCGCGCTTCGCTTCGAGCATCTCGGCGATGCGGTCCTCCACGGTGCCCTCGGTGATGAGGCGGTGGACCTGGACGGGCTGGGTCTGGCCGATGCGGTAGGCGCGGTCGGTGGCCTGTTCCTCGACGGCCGGGTTCCACCAGCGGTCGAAATGCACCACATGGCCCGCGCGCGTGAGGTTCAGGCCCGTGCCCGCGGCCTTCAGGGACAGGACCAGGACCGGGGTTGTGCCCGCCTGGAAGCGGTCCACCATGCGTTCGCGTTCCGGCACCGGCGTGCCGCCGTGCAGCAGGTCCACGGGCACCGCGCGGGCGGCGAGGTGAGCGGTGATCAGGCGGGCCATGCCGACGTACTGCGTGAAGACGAGCGCCGAGCCGTCCTCCGCGAGGACGGTGTCCAACAGCTCGTCGAGCAGGGCGAGTTTGCCGGAGCGGAGCACCAGCCGCTCGGCCGCCCCGGCCTCCTCCTTGAGGTACAGCGCCGGATGGTCGCAGATCTGCTTCAGGGCGCCCAGCAGCTTCAGCACCAGGCCCCTGCGGGCGATGCCGTCCGCCGTCTCGATGGCGTACATCGACTCACGGACCACCGCCTCGTAGAGGGAGGCCTGTTCGCGGGTGAGCGGGACGGGGTGGTCCGTCTCCGTCTTGGGCGGCAGTTCGGGGACGATGCCCGGGTCGGACTTCTTGCGGCGCAGGAGGAAGGGGCGGACCAGACGGGCCAGCCGTTCCACCGCCTCGGTGTCCTCGCCGTTCTCGACCGCTCGGGCGTGGCGGGCGCGGAAGGACTTGAGAGGGCCGAGGAGCCCTGGGGTCGTCCAGTCGAGGAGGGCCCAGAGTTCGGAGAGGTTGTTCTCGACGGGCGTGCCAGTGAGGGCCACGCGCGCGGGGGACGGGATCGTGCGCAGCGCCTTGGCCGTCGCCGAGTACGGGTTCTTGACGTGCTGGGCCTCGTCCGCGACGACCATGCCCCAGTGCTGCTCGGCCAGCCGCGCGGCCGTCGACCGCATGGTGCCATAGGTGGTCAGGACGAAGCCGCCCTCGAGGTCGTCCAGGGTGCGGTCGGGGCCGTGGAAGCGGCGGACGGGGACGCCGGGCGCGAAACGGGCGATCTCCCGCTGCCAGTTGCCGAGGAGCGAGGCCGGGCAGACCACCAGGGTCGGTTCGCGGCGGGCGCGCTTGAGGTGCAGCGCGATCACGGTGATCGTCTTGCCGAGGCCCATGTCGTCGGCGAGGCAGCCGCCGAGGCCGAGGGTGGTCATGAGGTCCAGCCAGGCCAGGCCCCGGAGTTGGTAGTCGCGCAGGGTGGCGTGCAGGCCCGGGGGCGGCTCCGCGGGCCGGACTCCCGTCGTCAGGCGGTCGCGCAGGGCGGCCAGCGCGCCGACCGGTACCGCCTCGACCGTCTCGCCGTCGACCTCCGCGCTGCCGGTGAGGGCGACGGAGAGGGCGTCGACCGGGTCGAGCAGGCCCAGTTCGCGCTTGCGGGCCTTGCGGACGAGCGCCGGGTCGACCAGCACCCACTGGTCGCGCAGCCGGACGACGGGCCGGTGAGCCTCGGCGAGCGCGTCCATCTCGGCCTCGGTGAGCGGGTCGCCGCCGAGCGCCAACTGCCAGCGGAACTGGAGGAGTTCCTCGCTCTCGAAGAAGCCGGTGCCGTCGGTCGCCGAGCCGGGGGCCGGTCGTACGACGGCGGCGGCGCTGAGGTCCTGCGCCAGGTCCCGGGGCCAGTGCACGGCGACCCCGGCGGCCGCGAGCCGGGTCGCGGCGACGCCGAGCAGCTCGCCCAACTCGTGCTCGGACAGGGCGAGTACGTCGGGGACGTCCTGCTCGGCGAGCCGGTCCAGGGGCGGCCAGACCCGGGCCGCGCGCCGCACGGCGAGGGCCGCGTCCACGCGGGCGCGGGGCCCGAACACCGCGTCCGCCTCGCCCGCCCACAGGGCCGCCGCGTCGGCGACGAGGGTGGGGTCGGCGAGGCTGTGCACCTGGACGATCGCGGCACCGGCGCTGCGGACCTGCTCGTCGGCGTCGAACAGGTCGTAGGCGGACAGGTCGAGGCGGAGCGAGATCCGCACGCCCGCGTCCATGCCGGCGGCGACCTCCGCGGCCCAGTCGTGCGCCCCGGGCAGATGCTGGGGGCGGCGGTCGGCGAAGGGCCTGCCGGAGGCGAAGGGGGCGGCCGGGGTGCGCGGGAGGGTGTCGGCGACGGCGTCCAGGAAGGCGCGCATCAGCGCTTCCGGCTCGGGCAGCCGCAGCGGGCCCGGGCCTGGCAGGGGCACCGCATGGCCTTCGTGGGGCAGGGCGGCCGCGATGGCACGCAGGTGCGCGATGTCGTCAGGGTCGAGGGGGCCGGCCCGCCAGGCGTCGTGGCCCGAGGCGGTCAGGCCGGGCAGGAGGCAGCCGCGGGCGGCGAGCCGCAGGGCGTGCAGCGCGGCGGCGCCCCAGCAGGCGGTGGCGGGATGGGCGGCGGGGTCGCGCCGGGCGCGCGCGAGGAGGGGCAGGGCCTCGGCCAGGGGGAGGGTGAGCGCGGGGGCGGTGCGGCGGCGGACACCGGCGCCGTGAGGTCGTACGACAGTGAGGTCCGTGAGACCTGCCGAGTCCTCCGGCAGCGGGCCGTCCTCGGGGTCCCAGAAGGCCATGCGGCCCTCGCGCGGGAGGGGCGCGGGGAGGAAGACGGCGGCGAGGCGCGCGGAGAGCGGCCGGGTCGCCCGCTCGGCCACCGCCGTGACCGTGTCACTCATACGTCCTGCCACCTCCCCACCCGTGTGTCGGATCAGACGTCTACGACTCTACGGGCGGGGTCTGACAATCGGCTCCGGCGACGGGCCGCACCCCTCCTACGGGACCGTGCGCGAGACGACGTACACCATCGGGTTGGCCGGGTCGGCGGTGTTCACGACGATGTCCTGGGTCGGCGCCGGGTTCTTCTGCTTGTGGACCAGGCCCGCCCAGGGGCCGGGGCCGGTGAAGGTCCAGCCGGTGATCTTCTGGTCGCGGGCGCTGATGGTGATGTCGCCCTGCTTCAGGTCCTCGCGGCCGACGCCGACGCCCGCGAGGAAGGTGTCCAGGCCCGCGTTGGAGGTGCGGAACTGGACGTAGAGGCGGCTGGTCTTCCAGTTGTTGGTCTCGTAGTAGGCGATCCGGTCCGCGGGGTGCGGGACCGGCACCTGGTACAGCCGGCGCTGGACCTTCGACGGGTATCCGGCGGTGAGGCCGGTCGCCGAGTACTTCGCCTCCTTGTCCTTGCCGCTGTTGCGGCTCTGGTTGGCGGAGATCACCAGATAGCCGGCCGGGACGCCGATGAGCAGCACGATGATGAGCAGCGTGAGCGCCCGGCGGCGGTTGCGGTGCCGGCGGTCCTCGGTGGGGCGGGGCGGCTCGTCCGGGGAGTGGGCCGCCTGGCGGGGCAGCGAGGCCGTCACAGGGACTCCCGGGTGGTGCGGCGGGCCTCCGTGTACTTCGCGTAGCGCTCGTACCGCTCGACGCGGCGTCGGTTGGCGCGCCGGAAGCGGCGGGCGACCAGCCGCGCCAGGTCCGCGGCGCCGACCATGCCGGCCTCGGGGCCGAGCTGGGCTCGGACTATGCGCGCCTCGGGGCGGTAGCCGCGGCCGGTGAGCTGGCGCTTGAACGCGTCCCGCGCGGGACCGATCAACAGCTCGTCGGCGGCCGAGACACCGCCGCCGATCACGAAGCAGGACGGGTCGAGGGCGGCCGCCAGGTTGGCGATGCCGACGCCGAGCCACTGGCCGATGTCCTGGAGCAGCTCGATGCACATCGCGTCGCCCTCGCGGGCCAGCTCCGTGATCATCGGGCCGGAGATGTCGCCGATCTGGCCCTTGACGTGCTCGATGATCCCGTACGCCACCGGGGAGTCGGCGGCGGCCAGTTCCTTGGCCTCGCGCACCAGCGCGTTGCCGGAGCTGTACTGCTCCCAGCAGCCGCGGTTGCCGCACGGGCAGCGGTGGCCGCCGGGGACGACCTGCATGTGGCCGAACTCGCCCGCGACGCCGAACTTGCCGCGCTTGACCTGGCCGTCCTCCAGGATCGCGCCGCCGATGCCGGTGCCCAGCGTGATCATGACGAGGTGGTCCTCGCCCCGCCCGGCGCCGAAGCGCCACTCGGCCCACGCGGCGGCGTTGGCGTCGTTGTCGACGAGGACGGGCACGGCGAGGCGGCCCGCGAGGCGGTCGCGCAGCGGCTCGTTGCGCCAGGACAGGTGGGGGGCGAACAGGACGCGGTTGCGGTCGGCGTCGACCCAGCCGGCCGCGCCGATGCCGACCGCGTGCACGTCGTGCCGGTCGGAGAGGTCCAGGACCAGTTCGACGATGGTGTCCTCGACGACCTTGGGGCTCTTGGACTTGTCCGGTGTCTCGGTCCGGAGCTTCTCCAGGATGTTGCCGTCGGCGTCGACGACTCCCGCCATCACCTTGGTGCCGCCGATGTCGATGCCCACGGTGGGCACGCGGGGTGCGGTGAGGTGGGAGCGGCGCTCGCGGGTGCCGACCGTGCGCAGGGCCGGGGCGCGGCGGGAGCCGATCGGGGCGCTGAAGTTGCCGTAGGTGCTCATCGGCCTCGATTCTGCCTCACCGCCGGTATGGGTGCCGTACGGGGAAACACCGGGGCGGTTCCGGGCGGCCGCAATGTCCTGACATTGCGACCAAGTCGGTCGCGCACGAGCGGCACTTCAACGCCCCACCAGAGCCCCTGAGGCGATTCCCTACGGCCTCACGAGCAGCTGGAACTCGAAGGAGTAGCGGGTCGGCCGGTACGTGTGCGTGCCGAACTCGACCGCGCGGCCGGTGTCGTCGAAGGTCACCCGCTGCATGGTGAGCAGCGGCGCGCCCTCCTCCTCGGCGAGCCGCTCGGCCTCGGCGGCGGTGGCGGCGCGGGCGCCGATGGACTGGCGGGCGCTGTGCAGGGTGATCCCGGCGGAGCGCATCAGCCGGTACAGGCCGGTGGACTCCAGCTGGGCGGTGTCCAGGTCGAGCAGGCCCGGCGGGATGAAGTTGCACAGGTACGCCATCGGCTCGCCGTGCGCGAGGCGCAGCCGCTCGACGCGGTGCACGTCACTGTCCTCGGCCACGCCGAGGGCGGCGGCGACCTCGGCGGAGGCCGGGACGACGGTGTTGACGATCACCTTGGTCGCCGGGCGCTGGCCGGCCGTCTCCAGGTCGTCGTAGAGGCTGCTGAGCTCCAGCGGGCGCTTGACCTGGCTGTGCACGACCTGCGTGCCGACGCCGCGGCGGCGTACGAGCAGGCCCTTGTCGACGAGCGACTGGATGGCCTGGCGGACGGTCGGCCGGGACAGGCCGAGGCGCGCGGCGAGCTCGATCTCGTTGCCCAGCAGGCTGCCGGGGGTGAGCGTTCCGTGCTCGATCGCGGCCTCCAGCTGCTGGGACAGCTGGAAGTACAACGGCACCGGGCTGCTCCGGTCCACGCTGAGGTCGAGTGTCACGGTCGGGTCCACATCTGGTTTCGGCACGGGCCGAGCGTAGCTCCGTGGCCGGTTGACGGGAAGTTGTGTAGTCAGATTGTCCAGACATATGCATTGACAGCGGGAGGTCCGCGACCACATTTTGTTCACATGCGCATCGGGGTCATCGGGACGGGCCGGATCGGCACCATTCACGCGAACACGCTCAGCCGGCATCGCGACGTCGGGTCCCTGATCCTCACGGACGCGGACGGCGCACGGGCGCAGGCGCTCGCGCTCCGGCTGGGCGAGACGGCCGCGCCGGGGGTGGACGAGATCTTCCAGTGGGGCGTGGACGGGGTGGTGATCACCACGGCCACCTCGGCGCACGCCGAGCTGATCGGCCGGGCGGCGCGCTCGGGGCTCCCGGTGTTCTGCGAGAAGCCGATCGCCCTCGACCTGCCCGGCACGCTGCACGCGATCACCGAGGTCGAGACCGCCGGGACGGTCCTCCAGATGGGCTTCCAGCGCCGCTTCGACGCGGGGTACGCGGGCGCGCGGGAGGCGGTGCGCTCGGGCCGGCTCGGGCGGCTGCACACCGTACGGGCCCTCACCTCCGATCAGGCGCCGCCGCCTCCCGCGTGGCTGCCGCTGTCGGGCGGGCTGTACCGGGACACGCTGATCCACGACTTCGACGTGCTGCGCTGGGTGACCGGGCGCGAGGTGGTGGACGTGTACGCGGCCGGGTCCGACGCCGGGCCCAGGATGTTCCGCGAGGCGGGCGACGTCGACACCGCCGCGGCGGTCCTCACCCTCGACGACGGCACGCTGGCCACGGCGACGGCGACCCGGCTGAACGGGGCGGGCTACGACGTCCGCATGGAGCTCGCCGGCGAGCTGGACCAGATCGTGGTCGGCCTGGACGACCGCACCCCGATCGCGTCCACCGAGCCGACCGGCCCACCGGCCGCGGACAAGCCGTGGGCGGGGTTCCTGGAGCGGTTCGGACCGGCCTACGAGGCCGAACTGAACGCGTTCGTCGAGGTCGTACGAGGTGAGCGCGCCAACCCCTGCGACGGGCGCGAGGCGTTGCAGGCGCTGCGGATCGCCGAGGCGTGCGAGGTGTCACGGCGGGAGCGGCGTCCGGTGCGGTTGGGGGAGATCCTGGGCTGACCCCCGGTAGGCGGACACCGGGGGCTCACCGGATCTACCACCGCACCGGCAGGCTCCGCATCCCCCGCATCAGCATCCCCGGCAGCCACTCCCCCGAGGGGCCGTCGAGGGCCAGGTCCGGTGCCCGCTCCAGCAGCGTGCGGATCGCCGTGCGGCCCTCCAGGCGGGCCAGGGGTGCGCCCAGGCAGTAGTGGATGCCGTGGCCGAAGGCGAGGTGGCCGCGGGTGTCGCGGTGGATGTCGAAGCGATCGGGGGCGGGGTAGCGCGCTCCGTCGCGGTCGGCGGCGGTGAGGCCGACCATCACCGCGTCGCCCCGCGCTATGTGCGAACCGCCGATCTCCAGGGGCTCGGCGGCATACCGGAACGTGCCGTTCTCCACCGGGCCCTCCCAGCGCAGCGTCTCCTCGATCGCGCCGTCGATCAGGCTCATGTCGGCGCGCAGGGCGGCGAGTTGGCCGGGGTGGGTGAGCAGGGCGTACACGCCGCTGGTGATGAGGTTGACGGTGGTCTCATGGCCCGCGATGAGCAGGACGAAGGCCATGCCGCGCAGTTCCTCCGGGGAGAGGCGGTCGCCGTCCTCGGCGGTGGTGCGGATGAGGTCGCCGAGGAGGTCGCCGCTCGGTCCGGCGGACCTCTTGTCCTCGATGAGGCCGGTGAGGTACTCGGCGAGCCTCACGAACGCGTCGTACTCGCTCTCGGCGCTGGTGGGGGCGACGGCCTCGCCGGAGATCTTGCGGAACTCGGTGCGGTCCAGCTCGGGGACGCCGAGGAGTTCGCAGATGACGGTCAGGGGCAGCGGGTAGGCGAGGGACTCCACGAGGTCGGCGCGGCCCTGCGGGAGCATGGCGTCGAGCAGGTCGTCGGTGATCCGCTGGATCCTGGGCCGGAGTTCCTCCACGCGGCGCATGGTGAAGGCGCGGGAGACCAGGGAGCGCAGCCGGGTGTGCTGGGGCGGGTCGGCGACCAGGAGGTACTTGCCGATCAGCTCCTCGTCGAGGAACGTCACGCCGATCTTGCGGCCGTCCTTGGACAGGCGCGGGTCGGTGAGGGCCGCGCGCGCCTCCTCGTACCCCACGATCAGCCAGGTCTCGTGGTGGGCGTCGGGCGACGGCAGCCGGACGCGGTGCACCGGTCCGCGGGCGCGCAGGCGTGCGTACACCGGATGCGGGTCCGTGCGGAACGCCGCGCCGTACTCCCCCAGGTCGATCACTTCGCTCATGCCGATCCCTCCCCGTTGCCCCCCACAACGCGCGGGACCGCCCGCTAGTGCCCGTCCTCCTCCAGTTCCTCCAGAAGCCCCGCGTCGTACGCGAGGAGGGCGATCTGCACCCGGTTGTTGAGGTCGAGCTTGGCGAGGACGCGGGAGACATGGGTCTTGACGGTGGCGACGCTCATGTAGAGCTCCGCGGCGATCTCGGCGTTGGACAGGCCGCGGCCGACGGCCACCGCCACCTCGCGCTCGCGGTCGTTGAGGGCGGCGATGCGCTCCCGCGCGCGTGAGCGGCGCGTGTCGGCGGCGGTGCCGGCCGCGTGCCGCATCAACTGCCGGGTGACGGTGGGCGACAGGACGGGGTCACCGGCCGCGACCCGGCGCACCGCGTCGACGATCTCGGCGGGCGGTGTGTCCTTCAGGACGAACCCGGCGGCACCCGCGCGCAGTGCGCGCAGCACCTGGTCGTCGGCGTGGAAGGTGGTGAGGAGCACGACCTGCGGGGCGTCGGGGCGGGCGCGCAGCCGCTCGGTGGCGGTCAGGCCGTCCATGGACGGCATCCGGATGTCCATGAGGACGACGTCCGGGCGGCTGCGGTCGACGAGCGCCTCGACGTCGCTTCCGTCGGCGGCCTCCCCGACGATCTCGATGCCGTCGGCACCACCGATCATCAGGGACAGGCCGGCCCGCACCAGCGGATCGTCGTCGACGAGGAGCAGTCTGATCGCGGTCATGGGGCTTACGTAATCACGGTTTCGAGGGGCGCAGGTGCCATGCCGTCAGCCACGCAGCAGCACCCCGTGCCGCGTCCGCGGCCGCCGGATCTCCCACCAAGCCAGGGCCGTCACCGAGGCCGGTCCGCCCAGGAAGGCGAGGCGCGAGATCAGCGGCGGAGCGGTCTTCCGCACCCACGTCAACGGCGGCGCTCACAACGGTCAGTACGCCTCCCGCGAGGTGACCGGCTCCGCTCACCCCCAGGGCAGCCAGGCCCGTACCCCGAAGCCCCCGTCCGCCTCCGGGCCGTGTTCCAGGCGGCCGCCGGCCAGGGTCGCGCGTTCGGTCAGGCCGATCAGCCCCTGTCCGGAGCCGGGTACGGGGGTCACCTCGCCGTCGGGTGCCGGATTGCGGACGGAGACGGTGAGGCCCTCGCCCGGCGCGCCCTCGACGGAGACGGTGACCTCGGTGCCGGGGGCGTGTTTGCGGGCGTTGGTGAGGCCCTCCTGGGCGATGCGGTAGGCGGTACGGCCGACGGAGGCGGGGACGGCCGCGGGGTCGGTGACGCGGGTGTCGAGGACGACCTTCATGCCGGCCTCGCGGGACTCGGCGACCAATGCGTCGAGGGCGGCGAGGGTGGGCTGCGGGCGGCCCGTGTCGTCCTGGTCGCCCGCCCGGAGTACGCCGATGATCTCCCGCAGGTCCTGGAGGGCCTCGTGGGCGCTCTCCCGGATCACGCCGGCCGCCCGGGCGACCTCCTCCCGGGGGGCGTCGGGCCGGAACTCCAGCGCGCCTGCGTGCACGCTGAGCAGGGTCAGCCGGTGGGCGAGGACGTCGTGCATCTCGCGGGCGATGGCCTCGCGGGCCAGCCGCTGCGCCTGCTCGGCGCGGAGCCGGGCCTCGGTCTCGGCGCGCCGGGCGCGGTCCCGGAAGCTCAGCATGAGCTGCCGCTTGGAGCGCACGACCATGCCGCAGGCCACGACCACGGCGGTCATCAGCACGAAGATGATCACCGAGGCGAGGTAGGGCAGGTCCGGGTCGGGGCGCAGCCAGAAGTAGAGCGGGATCAGGGCGATGTTGGCGCCGCCCACCCAGGCCACGTACCGGAAGGGCCGGTGCACGGCGAGGGTGAACAGGGCGATCATGCAGGCGCCGCCCGCGGTGTCGGAGACGATGCCCACGGGGACCGTCGCGACGGCCAGCCCCAGCGGCCAGCGGCGGCGCAGCCAGACCGCGCCGCAGGCGACCGCGCCGATCAACTGGTCGAGGTGGGCGAGGTCGTCGGCGACATGGGGGTTGTCGGCGACGGCCTCCGCGCCGACCAGGCCGAGGGCCACGGCCACCGCGAAGCAGCTGAAGTCGACGAGCCAGTCGCGCGCGGTGCGCCGGGGCCGGCGTCCGGCGCGGTCGGTGTCCGGGTCGAGTTCGTTGAGGACGGCCGAGGGCAGCAGCCAGCGCCGGCCCGCGAAGAACTGGGGCACCGCCGTCTGCTTGTCACCGCTCACGGTCGACAAATCTACGCACGGAATCCCGGCGGCACCTCCACGCGGACGGCATCACCTACCAAAGTCGCGGGAGCGGCGACTTTCGGCGCGGCGGGGTCGCGCGGACCGGGTACTTCCGGCGGACAGGGCTCGCCCCGCGGCCGATGACTGTGGGGGGACCGCGGGGCGAGGGTCGTGTCATGAAGCAACTGCTGGAGCTGATCGGATTTCTCGCCCTGGTGCAGGGCGTCGCCGGCCTCGTGAACGAGTTCACCGACTGGCACTGGGGACTCGTGCAGAAGCTGGGCTTCCTCGACGGCTACGAGCTCTACGCGAGCATCGCCCTGGTGGTGCTGGCGATCGCGCTGTTCGCCGCCGCGGAGAGCCGGAAGTCCGGCTGAACGCGGACCGGACCTCCGGCTGGTCTCACTGTTCCTCGACGCCTCGGTGGGGTTTCGACCGGTCGGCTCAGCAGCCGTAGTTGATCAGGTCGAACGTGGCGTAGTGGTCCGCGGTGTAGTAGTCCTCCTGGTACTCCTCGCCCGTCACGATGCGGCGCGCGCCGCGCGTGGAGGAGCCGGGCGTCTTGACCGTGTACTCGTGGTAGTACCCGGTGGACTGCGAGGGCAGGACGCCTTCCCGGTTCTGGAAGACGCTGCCGTCCTGGGAGTACGGGTAGGGGCCGCCCTGCTCGATCAGCTTCAGGGTGTCGTACGCCTGGGAGGGCAGGTCGCTGTAGCAGATGCTGCCCACCGCGGCGGCCGCCGGGGACGCCGTGGCGACGGTGCCGCCGACCAGGAGGGCGGACAGGACGGCGGCCGCCGCGCCGATGCGGGTGATGCGTGGGGGGAATCTCATGCCCTCATGATGACGCGCGTAGACCATGGCATGTCAATGACAACTCCGGAGATTTTCCCGTCAAGTCCGATGAATTTTCCGGGAGTTAACTTGCGGCCCTGCGCCCCCACGCGGTCCCCACAAGCACCAGCGCACCGCCCGCGAGACCGAGCGCGCCGAGGCGTTCGCCGCCCAGGGCGATGCCCGCGAGGGCGGCCCACAGGGGCTCGGTGCCGAGCAGCAGGCTGACCCGGGACGGGGAGGTGCGGCGGACCGCCCACATCTGCACGAAGAACGCGAAGAGCGTGCAGAACGCGGACAGGAACAGCAGCCCGGTCCACTCCCGTGGCCCGAAGTCCGCGGCCGTCCCCCACGGCGTGGCGTCGGCGCCGGTCGACAGCAGCGCGAACACCGCTACGGCGGCGCCGAGTTGGACGATGGTCAGGGACAGCGCGTCGGCGCCGCGCACCGCCTTGAGACGGGACATGGCGAGGACGTGGACGGTACGGGCGAGCGCGGCGAGCAGCATGAGCAGGTCGCCGAGGGAGGGCCGGGTGAAGCCGCCGCCCTGGGTGAGCAGGACGACGCCGAGCACGGAGAGGGCGGCGGCGCCGAGGAAGTCCCGCGAGGGGCGGGTGCGGGTCACGGCGGCCTCGGCGAGCGGCGTGAAGATCATGGTCAGGCTGATGATGAGGCCGGCGTTGGTGGCCGAGGTGTGGACGACGCCGTACGTCTCCAGCAGGAAGATCCCGCTGAGGATCAGCCCGAGCACCCCGGCGCCCCGCCACTGGGCGGCGCTCAGGGCGCGCAGCGCGCGCCATCCGGCGACGGCGAGGACCGGCAGGACGATCGCGAAACGCAGCACCAGGACCGCGATCACGGTCCGCGCGGTGGTGATGTCCTTGGCGGCGAGATAGCTCGCACCCCACACGACCGCCACGAGCAGGACGGGCAGGTCGGTCAGCCAGGTGCGGCGGGGCGCGAGTGCGCCCGGTACGGCGATCGAGGACATCGGTGCGGCTCTCCCGGTCTCCGACGGAGGTGTGGAGACGTCGGTGGCTCGCACGTGGAGCGATCACCGTACCGGTGCGGCTGACCTGGGGCTAGGCGTTTTCCGGGAGGTCGAACGAGCCGTACTCCGGGCGGCCCGCCTTGTCGTACGTCTGGATGGAGACGCCTTTGGAGGTGATGAGCCCTCTCCGGTGCTGGAAGGCGGTCGGGAGGCTGCCCTCGGTGAAGAGGTGGCGGCCGGCGCCCAGGACGACCGGGACGGTGATCACGTGGAAGGTGTCGATCAGGTCCAGGTTCAGCAGGGACTGAAGCAGGGCTCCGCTGCCGTGAACCTGGAGCTCGCCGTCGGTGCGCTCCTTGAGGGCGGTGACCTCCTTGGCGAGGTCGCCGCTGATCACCGTGGTGTTGTTCCACTCGGGGCCGGTGAGGGTCGCCGAGGGGACGTACTTCGGCAGGGCGTTGAGCCGCTCGGCGATGAGGTTGTCGGGGTCGGTCACCTTCGGCCAGTACGCGGCGAAGATGTCGTACGTACGACGGCCGAGGAGGAACGCGCCGACCTGGCCGAAGACGTCGGTGACGAAGCGGTCGAAGTCCTCGTCGTCGTACGGGACCATCCAGCCGCCCTGCTCGAAGCCGCCCCTGGGGTCCTCCTCGGGGCCGCCCGGGGCCTGGTAGACGCCGTCGAGGCTGACGAAGATCTGGGAGACGAGCTTGCCCATGGCGGGTGCCTTCTCTCGTGGATGGGGTCTGCTGTCATCACCTCAGACCCCACCGGCACCCGCAACTCATCGGTGGCGCCGCGCGGCCTCAGCCCGCGTGCGTGGAGAACAGGCCGCCCGTGGGGCCCTGCTTGTCGCCGCCCTGGGCCTTCTTCAGGGCGTTGGCGAGGCTCTCGATGGTCAGGGACTGGAGGATGACCCGGCCGTTGCCCTCCAGGGTGGCCAGGGAGAGGCCCTCGCCGCCGAACACGGCGTTCATCAGGCCCTGGCGGTTGAGGCCGCCGACGCGCTGGACGCCGTACTGGATGCCCTCCTCGAAGGCGACGACGCAGCCGGTGTCGACCTCGATGCGGCCGCCGAAGTCGGCCGGGTTCAGGTCGATGAAGTTGCCGGCGCCGGCGATGATCACGGTGCCGCGGCCGGTGAACTTCTCCAGGACGAAGCCCTCGCCGCCGCTGCGGCCGGTCCTGCCGCCCTGGAAGGCGATGCCGAAGTCGACGGTGGACTCGGCGGCGACGAACGCGTCCTTCTCCGCGAACCACGCGCGCGTGCCGTCCAGCTCCAGGGCGCGCATCTCGCCGGGCAGGACGCCCGCGAAGCCGACGGTGCCCTCGCCGCCGGTGGACGTGAAGTACTGGAACGCCAGTGACTCGCCCGCGAGGGCGCGCTGGCCGACCTGCATGGCGGTGCCCATGGCCTGGCGGAGCATGCCGCCCATGCCTGCGGCGCCTGAGCCGCCGGTGGGTTGACCTGCGTTCGACGGGCCGCTGAGGCGGGTTTCCATGGTCACGTTCGTGGTCTTGAACAGGAACTTCCCGGCCTCGCAGTACACCGTCTGGCCGGGCTGGAGGCTGACGACCGCCATCTGCATGGCGTTGCCGACGATTTCTTGCTGAAGGGTCACGTGGGGAGAACGCGGGAGGCGGAGGGAAGAGTTCCGGGCGGTCGAGCTTGATGTCCGTTCACCGCCGGTGTGTGGGTGCTCGGGCCGCTGGGATGGACCCATGACAACGACTTACGGAACTCTGCACGGCAAGGTCGCCCTCGTCACCGGTGGCAGCCGGGGGATCGGGGCGGCGACGGTGCTGCGGCTCGCGCGGGAGGGCGCGGACGTGGCGCTGACGTACGTGAACGGCAAGGAGGCGGCCGCGGACGTCGTACGGCGGGTCGAGGCGCTGGGGCGGCGTGCGGTCGCCCTGCGGGCGGACTCCGCGGACCCGGAGGAGGCGGTGGGGGCCGTGGCGGGTGCGGCGGATTCGCTGGGCGGCCGTCTGGATGTGCTGGTGAACAACGTGGGCGTGGGGGTGCTGGGGCCGCTGGAGGGGCTGTCGCTGGTCGACGTGGACCGGGTGCTGGCCGTGAACGTGCGCGGGGTGTTCCTGGCCTCGCAGGCTGCGGCCGCGGTGATGGGAGCCGGTGGGCGGATCATCACGATCGGTACCTGCATGACCCAGCGGGTGCCCGGGCCCGGTGGCACGCTCTACGCGATGAGCAAGTCGGCGCTCGTGGGGCTGACGAAAGCGCTGGCCAGGGAGCTGGGTGGGCGGGGGATCACGGCGAACATCGTGCATCCCGGGCCGACGGACACGGACATGAACCCGGCGGACGGGGCGTATGCGGCGGGGCAGGCGGCGATGACGGCGTTGGGGCGGTTCGGGACGGTGGAGGAAGTGGCGGGGGGGGGGGGGGGGGTGGCGGGGGGGGGGGGGGGGGGGGGGGGGGGGGGTTGGGGGGGGGGGGGGGGGGGGGGGGGGGGGAGGGGGGGGG
>NZ_JADDXU010000015.1 GCF_015163075.1 Streptomyces justiciae | reverse complement strand
CTTCACGGGCTCCTACACCGCCGTCCGCGACCTCGCCACAGACAAGGGATTCGGTGGATTCGCCTACCTGTTCCCCATCGGTATCGACGCCGGCATCTGCGTCCTGCTCGCCCTCGACCTCCTCCTCACCCACCACCGCATCCCCCTGCCCCTGCTGCGCCACACCGCCTGGCTCCTCACCGCAGCGACCATCGCCTTCAACGCCGCCAGCGCCTGGCCCGACCCCCTCGCCACCGGCATGCACGCCGTCATCCCCCTGCTGTTCATCACCACCATCGAAGCCGCCCGCCACGCCACCGGCCGCCTCGCTAAGATCACCGCCGGCACCCACATGGACAGCATCCGCCCCGCCCGCTGGCTGTTGGCACCCTTGCCCACGTTCCTGCTGTGGCGGCGCATGAAACTGTGGGAACAACGCTCCTACACCCAAGCCCTCACCCTTGAGCAACAACGCCTGCTGTACCAGGCCCGGTTGAGGAGCCGCTACGGACGCACCTGGCGACACAAAGCCCCGATAGAAGCACTGCTCCCCCTCCGCCTCACCCGCTACGGCATCCCCCTCCCCCACACCCCACCTTCACCCACAAGCCTCGCACCCGCCACCGGCGACCCAGCAGCCGGCGTACAACCACGGCCTGCCCCAGCCGCTGCTTCCGAGGGCCGCCCACGGCCCCGCAACAACGCGTACGCCGAAACACGACTTGGACGAACCCAGCCCAGTCCCCCTCCACCGCTCATCACCCACGCGGTGATCCCCACCCACACGGTCCGCACCCAGAAGTCGCCCACCTCCAAGTCCCAGGCGGAGCAACTCCGGGCCATTTACGAGGCGTTCAGCACTCGCACCGCATCCACGCCCACATACTGGGCCGGGCGGGACCGGCAAGACCACCACATACCCGAACCCGGCAGAGACACCTCCACCGCCAACCACACGCCGGCAGCACCTGAGACCACCCACCGCAGCCCCGCGAGCTGCTCTGCCTCACTCAACGCGCCACACGCCATGCCGGCAGTCGAACCGGACCCACACGAGGAACAGGACCACGGCTCCGCAGCCCCACCTGAGCGCTACCACAACCTGGATTGCGTCCCTCCGGACACTGCGGTCCCCGCACCTCCGCATCCAGAAGACGACGCCGCGAGCGGGACGGGAGACCACCCAACAGCCAGCGGCTCCACCACGCACCACACGGCCACGGACTCCACCCCCGGCCGCCTCACCTCTCCCTGCCCTCCAACTTCCGCCGCCCCACCTCCAGCACAACCGCCCCTTGCCCACGGCCGCCGGAGACCGCTCACACCCTTACTGCTCACACCGGTTGACGGCACGCGAGCTGACGCCCCAACCGACGAACGCAATCTGCAGACCGGCAGTCGCAGCCTCAACTCACCGCACCGACCGCCCAGCAGCAGCCGTCTGACCCTGACCGACCGCTACTACCTGCAATGGATGAACTACCAGACCCAACACGGCACCGAGCCCACCCCCGAACAACTCTCCACGCACCTCGCCGCCCAAGGACTCCTCGGACGAGGGAACAAACCCATCAGCCCCTCAAACCTCCGCCGCCACTTTCTGAACTGGCGTATCTACAACCTCTGGATCACCCACCGCACACACCACGACACCCCATCCGCCGACGACATCTCCCGCCAGTGCATGGCACAACACATCACCGGCCAATACAACCGACCCATCACCCCCACCTACATCACCCAACACACCCCCGAATTCCAACGCCGCTGGCACACCCTCACCCACCACAACGCCCGAGGTCAGCCGTGAGATCGGCACTCCGCCTGGTAGAGCAACTGATCAAACTCGTCGGCCAGAGCGGGGAACAGGCCGTGCTCCTCGACTTCGGTGTGCGGGGCCAGGAGCGGAGTGATCAGCCGGGCCAGCTCCTCCATCCGGTCCCTGTCATCGCCACGCCGCGCGTCCCGCACCTGGCTGATGAGGGTCACGACCGCGTCGTGCTCCCGGGTGAGGTCATCGATCACGGGCAGGGACTGACATCCACAGAACTCGCACACGGGGCAGGACGCCCCTGTTCGGTCATCTCAGTCCGGCCGCGCGGCGGGCACGCAGCGGGTGAGGTGGCTGCGTACGCCGCTGCCCGTGAACGCCAGCACCGCGGCGGCCACCACGGCCAGCAGGAGCAAGCCGACGGCGTAGGAGCCGTAGGCGCCGTACAGCCCGCCCATGACCAGTGGCGGCACGAATCCGCCCAGGCCGCCGGCGGCTCCTACGACGCCGGTGACGGATCCGACCGTGCCGGCCGGGGCGAGCATGGCCACCAGGGCGAAGACCGCGCCGCTGCTGGCGCCAAGCGCACCGGCCATGACCAGGCAGGCGAGCGTGCCGAGCGGCATCAGCGGCGGGGCGAGCGACTGCACGAGCGCGCCAGCCAGCACTGCGGCGAGGGCGCCGCCCAGCACCCGCACCGGTCCTATGCGGTCCGACAGCCAGCCACCGATCGGCCGCATCGCCACCGCCAGCAGCACGAACCCGGCCATGCGGTTGGCCGCGTCCGCCTGCGACAGCCCGTAGCCGGTCTTGAGATAGGTGGGCAGGTACACGGAGAAGGCGACGTAGCCGCCGAAGGCCACGGCGTACAGGGCGGATGCCTGCCAGGTGATGGCCAGGTCGAACGTGGCTGCCAGGCGGCGGGTCAGCGGCTGGTCGGGCACCGTGCGACCGGGTGCGTCGCGCAGCAGCAGCGCGGCGATCACCGCGTATCCGGCCAGGACGGCGGCGGTGATCAGGAACGGGTTCGCCATGCCGTGCGCGTCCACGAGCTTGACGGTGGTCAGCGCGCTGATCGCGGTACCGCCCATGCCCGTGCCGAAGATCCCGATGGCCAGGCCTCGCCGTTCGGGTGGGAACCAGGCGTTGACGACCGGCACTCCGACGGTGAAGGCGGTGCCGCCGATGCCGAGGAAGAACCCGCCGGCCAGCAGCGCCCACAGCGGGGAGTGCCCGGCCAGGCCGAGGTAGAGGACCGGCACGATGGTGGCGGCGGAGACCAGCGGGAACATCACTCGTCCGCCGAACCGGTCGGTGAGCACCCCGACGGGGATACGGCCCAGCGAGCCGACCACTACCGGCACGGCCACCAGCAGCGACTGCTGGAAGGACGACAGCTCCAGGGTGTCCTTGAAGCGCGGGCCCAGCGGGCTGAGCAGCGCCCAGGCCCAGAAGTTGACGGCGAATCCGATGGTGGCCAGAGCCAGCATCAGCCAGGCTCTGCCTGGTACGGACGTCGCGGGTATCGGTGTGTCGTTGTGCTGCCTCGGTGGTCGGGGCATGTCGTCCTTCTCTCGCGTTCGCGGTGTCGGGCCGCCGGATCGCGGGTGCCGCAGGGAACGCACCCGACAAGGCCCCGCGCCCACTCTCCGCGCCAGGGTGCCCCGGCGGGGTGGGCCGTCTGTCCCCGACCGCCGGTCCCGACAGTCCCCCCAAAACAGGCCCACACATACCTGTCAGCGAGACGAGATGCAGGCCGCCCGGCCGGATGTCGACGGGTCCCGGCATGGAGGATGAGCCGATGTTCCAGGACGACGTCTTTCACGCACTCGACCGGCAGGAGTGACTGCGTCTGCCGGCCAAGGTGTCGGTCGGTCAACTTCTGTCTGAACACGGCTTCCGGGGGAGCTGGTCACCGGACGGAGGTCGTGGGCCGGCGATCACGAACAGTGGTGCAAGCCCCCGAAGTTGGCCACCGGGCACAGCCAATCCCCGGTGATATCGGTGCTCAGCTCAAAAGGGTCGCAGTGGGACACGGCCTGGGCATACCGCCCGGAGACACTCACGAGATCACCGCGGCCCCCGAACGGTGCCGGTCCGGCCACCTGACGACACGGCGGACGAAGCAGGCGGCCGGACAGCGACCGCAACGAGCGGTACAGCACCTACGCCGCGCCTGTTTGGGCCGGAGACGGGGGGATGAGCCGGTCCGAGGCGTGGCGCGATCGTCCGGGTACCTCCGGTTCGATTGCCACGATCAGGCAACGCCGACCGCGCCGGTCACCTCGGCCGACCGGCCCGGCACCGGGACCTTTAGGCCCTGTTGCCGCGGCCCGGACTGGGCCGGAGGGGCATCCGGCGGGGACCTGTGGACCCGGGCGCCGGATGGCGCAGGCCCTCTAGGTTCGCCGCATGGACAACGACAAGACAGCGCGTCCCCCGCATGGACGCGTCGCGGAGGGATAGCCGCTGGCCGCCCGCAGGCTTCTGACCCGTCGTGAGGTGTCGGCTGACGGACGCGCTGTCTTCGGCACCAACGACGGCAAGTGGGAGGGCTTCTACCGGGACCGCTGGGCGCACGACAAAGTGGTGCGCTCCACCCACGGGGTCAACTGCACCGGCTCCTGCTCGTGGATGGTGTACGTCAAGGACGGCATCATCACCTGGGAGCACCAGGCCACCGACTATCCGTCGATCGGCGCGGACTGCCCCGAGTACGAGCAGCGCGGCTGCCCGCGTGGCGCGTCGTTCTCCTGGTACACCTACTCGCCCAGCCGGGTCCGATACCCGTACGTGCGGGGCGAGTTGCTGAAGCTGTGGCGTGAGGCGCGGCGCAGGCTCGGCGACCCCGTGGCGGCCTGGGCCGAGATCACCGCCGACCCAGCGAAGGCACGTGCGTACAAGCGGGCCCGCGGCAAGGGCGGCCTGGTCCGCGCCGACTGGGACGAGGTCAGCGAACTGGTCGCCGCCGCACAGGTGCACACGATCATGGCATACGGTCCGGACCGCGTCGCCGGCTTCTCCCCGATCCCGGCGATGTCCATGGCCTCCTTCGCGGCCGGCGCCCGCTTCCACTCGCTGATCGGCGGGACGCTGCTGTCGTTCTACGACTGGTACGCGGACCTGCCGATCGCCTCGCCGCAGGTCTTCGGCGACCAGACCGATGTCCCCGAGGCAGCGGACTGGTGGAACGCGGGCTATCTGATCATGTGGGGGTCCAACATCCCCGTCACCCGCACCCCGGACGCGCATTTCCTCACCGAGACCCGGTACAACGGCACCAAGGTCGTCGCGGTCAGCCCCGACTACGCGGACAACGTCAAGCACGCCGACGAGTGGCTCGCCCCGCACCCGGGCACGGACGGGGCGCTGGCGATGGCCATGGGACACGTCATCCTGCGCGAATTCCTGGTCGAGCGTGAAGTGCCGTACTTCCAGGACTACCTGCGCAAGTTCACCGACGCCCCGTTCCTCGTCAGTTTGCGCGAGCACGACCGTGGGCTCGTCCCCGACGGGTTCCTGACGGAAGCCGACCTCGGCCATGACACCGAGCACGCCGAGTCCAAGACCGTCCTGCTCGACTCGGCCACAGGGGAGCCGGTCGAGCCCAACGGCTCGCTCGGCTTCCGCTGGGGGGAAGCCGGGCAGGGTCGCTGGAACCTCGATCTGGGCGACACCGTGCCCGAGTTGAGCCTGCTCGAGAGCCGAAGACAGGGTACGGGTGGCGTTGCCGCGCTTCGACGAGGGCTCCACCGAGGGCGGCTCGACGATGGTCCGCGGGGTGCCGGTGCGCAGGATCGGCGGACGGCTCGTCACGACCGTGTTCGACCTGATGCTCGCCCAGTACGGGGTGGCCCGGCCCGGTCTGCCGGGTGTCTGGCCGCGCGCCTACGACGACCCGTCGCAGCCGTACACCCCCGCATGGCAGGAGACGATCACCTCCGTGCCGGCCGAGCAGGCGGCCCGGATCGCCCGGGAGTTCGCCCGCAACGCCGAGCGCACCCAGGGCCGTTCGATGATCGCCCTCGGTGCCGGCACCAACCACTGGTTCCACTCCGACGCCATCTACCGCGCCTTCCTGGCGCTGACCACCATGACCGGCCGCCAGGGCGTCAACGGCGGCGGCTGGGCGCACTACGTCGGCCAGGAGAAGGTCCGCCCGGTGACCGGGCAGCAGCACCTGTCGTTCGCATTCGACTGGCAGCGGCCCACCCGGCACATGGCGGGCACCTCGTACTGGTACCTGAATTCCGACCAGTGGCGCTATGAGACCTTCGGCCCCGAAGAGCTGGCCTCCTCGCTCGGCAAGGGGCGCTTCACGGGCAAGGGGTTCGCCGACTGCCTCGCACAGGCCGTGCGACTGGGCTGGACCCCCGGCCACCCCGGCTTCAACCGCAACCCGCTGGACCTGACGGACGAAGCTCAGGCCCAGGGAAAGCAGGTCGCCGACCACATCGTCGACGAGCTCAAGTCGAAACGGCTGCGGTTCGCCGCCGAGGACCCTGACGACCCAGCCAACTTCCCCCGCGTGCTGACCGTTTGGCGGGCGAACCTGCTCGGCTCCTCCGGAAAGGGCAACGAGTACTTCCTGCGCCACCTGCTGGGCACGGACGCGGCGGTCCGCTCCGAGGAGACCCCGCCCGAGCACCGGCCGAAGGACGTGGTGTGGCGGGAGGAGGCGCCCGAGGGCAAGCTCGACCTGCTGGTCTGCATGGACTTCCGGATGACGTCCACCGGGCTGATGGCCGACGTGGTCCTGCCGGCCGCGACCTGGTACGAGAAGGACGACCTGTCGTCGACCGACATGCATCCCTTCGTGCACGCCTTCACCCCGGCCATCGCCCCGCCGTGGCAGGCCCGCACCGACTACGACACGTTCCTGACCATCGCCGACAGGTTCAGCGAGCTGGCCGCCGAGCACCTGGGCACCCGCACTGACGTCCTGGCCGTGCCGCTGCTGCACGACACTCCTGACGAACTCGCCCAGCCAGGCGGTGTCGTACGGGGCTGGAAGACCGGCGAGTGCGAGCCGATCCCGGGGCGGACCATGCCCAAGCTGGTCACCATCGAGCGCGACTACGCGGCGATCGCGCAGAAGATGCGTGCCGTCGGCCCGCTGCTCGACTCCTTGGGCACCACCACCAAGGGCGTGACCGTCCACCCCGATCAGGAGATCGAGGAACTGCGCCACCGCAACGGCACCGTCCGTGACGGAGTCGCCGTCGGCCGTCCCTCACTGGCCACCGCTTCCGACATGTGCGAGGCGATCCTCGCTCTGTCCGGCACCACCAACGGCCGCCTCGCCGCCGAGGGTTTCCGGGAGTTGGAGCGGCAGACCGGCAGCGAGGGCCTGGTGGACCTCGCCTCCGAACGCGAGGCCGAGCGGATCACCTTCGCCGACACCCGCACCCAGCCGCGGTCGGTGATGACGTCGTACGAGTGGTCGGGCTCGGAGACGGGTGGTCGCCGCTACTCACCGTTCGTCATCAGCACCGAGCACAAGAAGCCCTGGCACACCCTCACCGGCCGCCAGCACTTCTTCGTCCAGCACGACTGGATGGCCGAACTCGGCGAGCAACTTCCCGTCTACCGGCCCCCGTTGAACACGCCTCGGCACTACGGCGATGAGCAACTGCACGAGGGCGGCCGCGCCGAGGTCACCGTCCGCTATCTGACCCCGCACTCGAAGTGGTCCATCCACTCGAACTACCAGGACAACAAGTACATGCTCGACCTGTCCCGCGGCGGCCCCACGATCTGGATGTCCACGCAAGACGCCGAGAAGATCGGTGTGAAGGACAACGAGTGGATCGAGGCGTACAACCGCAACGGCGTCGTCGCCGCCCGGGCAGTCGTCACGCACCGCATGCCTGAGGGCACCGTGTACATGCACCACGCCCAGGACCGCAACGTGAACGTGCCCAGGACCGAGGTCAGCGGCAAGCGCGGGGGCATCCACAACTCGCTCACCAGGCTGCTGCTCAAGCCCACCCATCTCGCGGGCGGCTACGCGCAGTTCACCTACGCCTTCAACTACTACGGCCCGACCGGAAACCAGCGCGACGAGGTCACCGTCATCCGCCGCCGCAGCCAGCAAGTGGAGTACTGACATGAGGGTCATGGCCCAGATCGCGATGGTGATGAACCTCGACAAGTGCATCGGCTGCCACACCTGCTCGGTCACCTGCAAGCAGACGTGGACCAACCGCACCGGCGTCGAGTACGCCTGGTTCAACAACGTCGAGACCAAGCCCGGCGTCGGCTACCCCCGCCGCTACGAGGACCAGGAGCAGTGGAAGGGCGGCTGGATGCTCGACAGGCGCGGACGCCTCGTCCTGCGCTCCGGTGGTCGCGTCAAGCGGCTGCTGTCGCTGTTCTCCAATCCGGACCTGCCGTCCATCGAGGACTACTACGAGCCGCTACGACTACGACAACCTCGTCAACGCCCCCGCCCAGAAGGACATCCCGGTCGCCCGCCCCCGCTCGGTCGGTCCTCACCGGAACTCCCACGGCCATCACCTGGGGCGCCAACTGGGAGGACGGCCTGGGCGGAGCACCCGAGAACGCCGGCGCCGACCCCAACCTGTCCGGGGCCTGGGCACAGAAGGTGAAGTTCGAGTTCGAGCAGACATTCCTCTTCCACCTGCCCCGTCTGTGCGAGCACTGCCTCAACCCGGCCTGCGTGTCGGCCTGTCCGTCGGGCGCAATGTACAAGCGGGCCGAGGATTTCCGCGATGCTCGGTGCTCACGAGGAAATCGTGGACGATTTGACGAGTCGCCATTGAGCGCAGGCGGCGGAACCGGGAACGCATGCTCGCGGAACATTGGGTTCATTCACAAAGGGTCTACTGACGGCGCTCACATTTGGCGGGTCCCGCAACCAACCCATCAAATTTCGCCACGCTGAACAATGGGGTCACCGAGATTTACCGCACACCATCGGTATTTTGATAGCCAGTTGTTTCGGTGGGCGAAGGTTGCCCAAGTGGTTCAGCGCAGTACGTTGAATGCGTAGAGAATGACGAGGGCCGCAGCCAGGTTGCCGAGGAGAAGGCGGAGGAGGGTCTCGGGGAGGCCCGGCTGGAGGCGGGCGCCGAGGAGGCTGCCCAGGCCGCAGGCGAGACCGAGGTACCAGCAGGCGCGATGCCGCCGGCGTGGGCCAGAGACAGCAGGGCGTACACGGAGGCGCCGACCAGCGAGGTGACAAAGGTGGATGAGAGAGCAGTCGGGACGACCTTGGCGACCGGGACTCCGCGGCCGACGAGCACGGGACTGAGGATGGAGCCGCCGCCGATGCCGTAGACGCCGCCCACCACGCCGACAACGAACGCCAGGGTGGTGGTCGTGCGGGGTGCGGGTTCCGCCCGTCGGTTGTCCCGGCGTGTGGGAGACCGGGTCCGGACGACGAGCCAGATGCCGAGCGACAACATCTGCGCACTCGATAGGACCCCCGAAAGGCCCGGCCTGATCCGTGTCGGCCCTGGGGTCGGCGCGAGATCACGGAGAGCGCAGCGCCGCCTCCGGTATTGACATCACGCATCACGGAAGTTGGCGCGTCTTCCTGAAAACGACCGCACCGGGCCGCGGGAAGACGTGACCCGAGTATCAAGGCAGCCTGCCTCTATCACCAACTGGGCGCCCCGACCTGCGTCCTTGACGAATCACCGGCTCACGTAAATGCCGCGCATCACCATGAGCAACACCCATAACCTGAAGATGTGACAATCACGACCGAGGAAGATCAATTCCTCCGGCGGATCCTGTCCTTGCTGGACAGCGCCCGACCGTACGAAAGCCTCACCCAGACCGACTCCAAACAGTGGCAGGTCCAGCCGGGCAGCGCCCTCGCCGCGGACGATGCCAAGACAGACCCGTACCAGATCTCCCACAACGCCTGGAACGCGCTGAGCGTGGCTGTGGACCACCTCCACTGCTTCCGCTCGACCTTCGCGGGCGACCCGCAGGGCAACTCGGTGTCCATCACGCTCCACACGCACGGGCAGTACTCACTACTGCGTGGCGCCATCGAGAACAGCGCCCGAGCAGTATGGATGCTGGGGCCGGCCCTGCGCCTGGTACGCGTCCAGCGGCGACTGTGCCTACAGGCCGGCGAGCACAAGAAGTCCGACCGCATGACCGCGCTCCTGCAACAGCAGCCCAAGCGATCGCCAGCCGTACGGATGCAGCAGCTGACGGACCTCGTCGTCAACGCGGGGACGGACCCGGCCGCCGCGAAGAGCGCCCTGAAGCCCGCCACGTACTCGGAGATCGTGCGTGAAGCAGGCACCTTCACCCCCATGGGCGCCGACCAGGCGGAGGCCGTGTGGAGCGGTTGCAGTTCACTGGCTCACGGCGACGTCTACGGCACCCTCAGCATCCTGGAGCGCAGCGTCGTCGCCACCCAGGGCCGCGTGAATCTCACACAGCTCACGAGCTCCCCAAAGGTGTTGTTCTGGGCCACGGATCGCACCGTCACGATGCTTCAGCGAGGCTTCGAGCTCTTCAAGGAACGCGCCACCTGCCACCGCTGACCCGCGAACTCCCCGTCGAACAGGCGGCGATGTCAGTGCCGAGGAGAACAATCAACTCATGCGCAACAACCGAAGGATCAGAATGGCCGACGGCGTGGAGCTGGTCGACCACCAGAACGACTCGTTCAAGATGCAGATCAGCATCCCTTTGGATGACAACGGGTTCCTTGGCCGCCAGTGCCCGGAATGCGCGTTGATCTTCCGCATGGATGCCCAGCAGTACAAGGCGCTGCCTGAGGACCTGACCCTCTGGTGCGTCTACTGCGGACACCATGCGGAGCACTCGGAGTTCATCACCGAGCAGCAGCGCGAGCGCGTCATGCAAGCCGCAGGCGACTACGCCATGCAGAGGGTCAGCCACGAGTTGGACAAGATGTTCAGCGACGTTGCCCGCAGGTCGCGAGGCGGCAGCATCTCCTTTTCATACAAGTCGCGGCCCTTCTCTCCCCGCCCTCTGCCAGGGATCGACGAAGAGCAACTGATCCGCGTCCGCACATGCGCGGGTTGCCACATCCAGTACGCCGTCTTCGGGGAGCACCGATACTGCCCCGTGTGCGGTCAGCTCCCAGCCGCATCGGTAGCCTTCGACGCGCTCCTGGCCGACGCCGCCCGTCTGGACGCACTGGAAGCTCTTTCCCCTGAAGTGAAAGCCCCGCTTCGCGAGCAGGGAGTCCTCACACGCAACTGGGTCGACACCGTCGAGAACGTGGTGGGAACCGTGGAGGCCCTGGCATCCGCGCTTTTCCAAGCGACCGTGCCGAACGCGACTGCTCTGCTGAACGGCAAAGGAGCGATCTTCCAACGCCTCGACCCCATGGCCGACCTGATCCTCACCGCCGGCTACCCCGACGTGCGCTCCGCCCTCGGCCCGCAGACATGGCAGCGCCTCCTCGAAACCTGGGCTGCCCGGCACGTCTTCACCCACAACGACGGCATCGTGGACGAGAAGTACCTGACCCGTGTACCCGGATCCTCCGCGCGCATCGGCCAGCGCCTGGTGCTCACCGAGGGCATGTGCCGCCAGGCTCTGGACGACGCCAAGAGCCTGTGCGAGAAGCTCATCGACGTACTGCGCTAGGTGTACTCGGCCGGGAGATTGGTGTCACGCTTGCCGCAGCGCGGGATGGACCCGGCTCACCGCGTTGAGCAGCGCATACCCTGGCCGGAGTCGAGGAACAGGGGCTGGTCGAGTGGGTGCCGGGGTACGCCGTCCGACGATTCGGGACGTGGCGAAGCTCAGCGGGGTCTCCGTGGCCACGGTTAGTTATGTGCTGAACGGCAAGGAGTCCCAGACGATCAGTGAGGAGACGAAGCGGCGCGTGGCCGCAGCAGTCTCCGAACTCGGGTACGTGCGCAACCCTGTGGGTACTGCTCTGCGCCGCGGGCATTCGAACGTCGTCCTGGTGGTTCTCGACCCGACCTTCGTGGGCGATGTCAGCGAGCGCTGGAACGGTGCGGTCGTCGGCGCCTTGTCCGCCCTCGGCTACACCGTCGTCACGCACACGCTGCTGCAGGAGGTGGAGGCGGTGAAGGTAGTCGCGGCGTTGCAGCCTGTCGGTGTCGCGTTGTTCGCCTTCGTGACCGTGCGGACCTGTGAGGAGATACGTGCCGCCGGAGTCCGGCATGTCTTCGGCTTCCCCGCCGTCGAGGGCGATCCGGAGGCGGCGGACCGGCCCTGGGAACGGTCGATCGGCCGCGCCCAGGCGGCGCACCTGGCAGAACGCGGTTTCGAAAGGATCCGGTACGCGTTTCCTGAACCTTCGAGCCGACGCGTGGTGGCTGAGCAGCGACTCCAGGGTGTACGAGAGGAATGCGAGCGGCGCGGGATGCCGCAGCCGGAGGTGTTCACTCTGCCACTCGACCGCCCGCGGGCAGTGACGGCCCTGTCGGCGCTCGGCAGGCTGCCGAGCTCGGCGATCTGTGCGGCCGACGACCGCCATGGACTGGCCGTACTGGCCGCAGCCTCGGATCTCGGCTGGCGGGTCCCGTCGGATGTGGCGGTCATCGGCGCCGAGGACACCGTGGAGGGCCGCCTGGCGCTGCCCGCGCTCACAACGGCGCGCTTGGTCGATTCCGACCGTCTCGACGGTGTGCGCGTCTGGCTGGAGGCGGAGCTGAACGGTCGGCGGACACCGCTCGGCCGCACGATCTGGGAGAGTGCGGCTTCGGCTGAGGTCGTCGTCCGTCGGTCCACCTGAACCGGCCGACCGCTCATCGGGCCCCGAGCCCGCCTGCCAGGGCGAACTCGGGTGCCCGATGCCTGGTCAGGACACGTGGAAGACGTGTGTCCCGGCCCCCACGTTGTAGGCAACGTAATCGTCCTTCCGCTCCGCGCGGGTCGCGCCCCGGCCCGCGGTGACCCCCCGTGCTCCGTCCGTGAGCGGGACCCGGACCTCGGCCGGTGTCCCCGCGGGCACCGTCACGGTGAGGGTCAGTCGTCCGTTCTGCCTGCGCCAGCAGGAGCTGACCTCGCCGCGCGGGGTCGTCACCTGGGCTGAGGCATACCGCAGGTCGTCCGGCACGACCGGCGCGACAAGCAGCTTGGCGTAGCCGGGAGCAGCCGCCTGGATGCCCGCCAGGTGCTGGTAGAACCAGTCGTCCACGGTGCCCAGGAAGGGGTGGTTCATCGAGAAGTCCTTCTTGGTCATGGACCAGGTCTCCCACGAGGTGGTGGCACCCTGCTTCACCCAGTAGCCCCAGCTGGGGTAGTCCGTCTGAGCGGCGATCTTGTAGGCCAGGTCGGCGCGGCCGTTCTCCGTCAGGACAGGGAGCAGCAGCTTGGTGCCGATGGCCCCGGTGTTCAGGTGATCGCCCCGGTCGGTGATGTCCTTGACGAGGTTGGCGAAGACCTTGTCCCGGTGTTCGTCGGGTACCAGCCCGTACGCCAGAGCCACCAGGTTGGAGGTCTGGCGGTATCCGGCTTCCACGGGGGTGTGGTAAACGCCCGTGTCGGCGTCGAGGAACTTCTCGTTGAACTTCTCGGCCAGGGCGTCGGCCATGGTGTCGAACCGCGCGGCGTCGCCGGAGTGACCCAGTTCCCTCGCGATGAGGGCCAGGAGACGGGCCTCGTGGTAAAGATCCGCGTTGGCAGTCAGCAGGGAGCCCTCCGGCGGCCTGAGGGCCACGGTGGTGGCGTTCTCCGCGCCGGGCGGTGACCAGTCTCCGAAGGAGAAACCGGTGTACAGGCCGTTCGTCCCGGCGATGGTGGTGCGCATCAGGTCGAGCCAGCGCGCCATGGCGGGGTAATTGTCGGAGAGCACCCCGGTGGCGCCGTAGTGCTGGTAGTGGGTCCAGGTGGAGGAGATCAGCGTGCCCGACCAGGACGGGTCGTTCCACAGGGGGAAGCCGCCGGGGTTCGGAGCGATCACCGGCAGGGCGCCATCGGCCCGCTGGGATTCCCGGAACGTCCGCAACCACTGGCGGTACAGGCCCTCGACGTCGAAATTGAGGGCCGCCGAGTCCAGGTAGAGGTAGGCATCGGCGGTCCAGCCCTGCCGGTCCCGCCAGGGTGTATCGCTGGGAATGCCCCACATGTTGTCCAGCAGGGACGCACGCTGATTGGCGTTGATTCTGTTCAGCACCGGGTTGGCGCAGTCGAAGCGGCCGGTCGACGCCACCGCGGTGTGCGCGACGCGGGCCTCGATCTCGAACGAGGTCAGAGGTGCCGAGGTGGAGACCTCGACATAGCGGAACCCGTGCCGGGTGAAGCTGGGTTCCCACGTCTGAACTCCCTTGCCGCCCAGGGTGTAGGAATCCAGGTGACTGACGTCGGCGGGACCGAGCATGCCCGACTGGAACACGGTGCCGTCGTCGTTGAGCTGCTCACCGTAGATGAGGGTCACCGTCGTTCCGGCCGTCCCGCTGACCTTGATGCGGGCCCAGCCGGCCGTGGTCCGGCCGAAGTCGTAGACCTGGGTGCCGGTCTTCAGCTTCGTGGAACCGACGGGGTCGAAGGTGTCGGTGACCTTGACCGGGGGCATGTCGGCGGGCACCACCTGCTTGGTGGGGGCCGGCTGCACCTGCGCGTCCTCCCACCCTGAGTCGTCGTAGTCGGCGTTCGTCCAGCCGGGTCTGGCCCGGCGGGCATCGTAGTGTTCACCGAAGTACAGCGCGTCGAGCGTGGGCCCGTCGGTGATCTTCCACGTGTCGTCGCTGACGACCCGGCGTCTGGTGCCGTCGCTAAAGACGATGTCTAGTTGCGCCAGCAGTCGGGGCTCTTGTGTCCAGGGGGCCTTGGACAGGCCGAATATCGTGGTCGGAGTGGTCGCCGGGGTGCTGAGGTAGCCGCGGCCCAAGGTGACGGCAAGGGCGTTGTCCCCGCTGCGCAGCGCCTTCGTGACGTCGAACGTGCGCGAGTACGCGGTCTGGTCGTACGCCGACGGCGGCGGGTCCAGGACCTGATCACCGACGCGGTGGCCGTTGATCCACGCCTCGTAGTAGCCCAGTCCGACGATGCTGAACTCCGCCCGTACGACGCGCTTGCCCAGTGCGAACTTGCGGCGCAGCAGCGGCGCGGGGTTCTGCCTGCCCAGCTCGGGCGCCACGGGCGGAGTGTCCCGCCCGATCCACTGCGCCGTCCAGCCGTCCCCGGTGCCGGCGGCCGTGGCCGACGGGGCACCGGAAAGCGCGGCGCTGCGCGCCGGGGTCATCATGCCGAGCACCACGGCCGCAGCAGCGGAACCCACCACCTGACGACGCGTGGCCGACCTGTTGAGAGGCATGCCGTTCCCTCCTTGTCAGTGAACCTGTCAGGCAGGTCTGCGGGCGGCACACATGCCGGAGGCATCCGCAGCACTCCGCCGGTTTGGAACGTTTCGGCGCACGCTAGTGAGAGGGCACGATTCGAGTCAATGGGGTTACTTAAACGTTTCGGACTGCTTTAATGTCGCCACATGGACACTGATGACTAGCTCGTCCACCGACTCTGACGCCAATCACACGCTCACAGACCTGCAGGTAATGAATCGATTCACACAGGCGCTCCCGTTCACCTGAGCTGATCGGCGCCACCTCCGAAGGAGCCGGACGTGAATGCACGAAAGGCTGGTCGAGTCGCACGACATGGTGCGTTCCACGGGCGGGGTCTCATGACGAACGAGGGGAAGATCGAAATCGGCATGCCTCCGGCGACCGCTACCACGTCGAGGTTGCGGACGCGCTGAGCGCGTGTCAGTGCGTCCGCCCCGCAACGACACTGAAGGTGGCAGTTGTCGGGAGCATCCCAGTCGGAGCGTCTCCTCGAAGGAACACCGCGACTTGAGTTATGGCCCATGTCCTGCACTGCTCCAGCATCGACCCAGTCAGGACACGGAGGGGTGCGTGACCGTACCGGGGGCGGCCATCAGGCGGAAGCCGACGCCGCGTACGGCCTGGATGGTCAGGGCGTCACCGAACTTGTGCCGCAGGGAATAGATATGGGTGTCGAGGGTCTTGGTCGGGCCGAACCAGTTGGCGTCCCACACGGCGGCCATGATGCTCTCACGCGTCACGAGCACTTCCGGCCGCTCCGCGAGAAAGGCGAGCAGGGCGAACTCCCTTGGCGTCAGGGCAACTTCGGTACCGTCCAGGAAGGCGCGGTGGGCCTGACGGTCGATGACCACCCGGCCGTGCCGGTCGCCTGTCCGTCCGGGCGTGGGCAGAGCGATCACCACGCCGGGGCTGCCGGGTTCGAAGGGTTCCGGCGCGGGCGGCGGGGTGCTCGCGCGGCGGCGTTGCACCGCGCGCATCCGGGCGATCAACTCCCGTACCAGGAAGGGCTTGACGAGGTAGTCGTCGGCGCCGAGTTCGAGGCCGACGACCTTATCGGTCTCGCTGTCGCGTGCGCTGATCATGATGAGGGAGACGTCGTCGCCGACGGCGCGCAGTCGCCTGCAGACATCTAGGCCGTCGATGTCGGGCAGGCCCAGGTCGAGCAGGACCATGTCCCAGGTGGTCCCGGCGCGCAGGGCATCCCGTCCAGTGGCGGCCCGGCGCACGGTGTGGCCGTAGCGCTTCAGGCCGCGTTCCAGCGGGTCGGCGATGGCGGGGTCGTCCTCGACGAGAAGTACGCGCATGTCGGTTCCTCACGATGCGTCATTCGGTGGGGGGTTGAGCCGGAGGGGCGGTCGGCAGAGGTGGTTCGGGGAGGCCGTACGAGTCCGGATTCGTAGGCGAAGATCACCGCCTGGACGCGGGCGCGGGCTCCGATCTTGGTGAGGATGCTGCTCACATGGGACTTGACCGTGGTCGGCGCGATGCACAACTGCGCGGCGATCTCGGTGTTGGAGTGTCCGGCGGCGACGGCGGCCAGGACGTCGCGTTCGCGTTCGGTGAGGTCCTCCAGTCGTCCTTTCGGCTCCAGGGCCTCGGGGCGCGGGCCGCAGCGGACGGCGTGGATGAGAGCGCGGGCCAGGCCCGGGGGGACGACGACGTCCCCGGCGGCCACGGTGGAGAGGGCCGAGATCACTTCGTCTGGGGCGACCGTGGCGGGCAGGTAGCCGTCGGCTCCGGCGCGCAGGACGTCGTAGGCGTGTTCCTCGCCGTGCGCCGAGCTCAGGACAAGGACGCGCGGCGGCCCTGAGTCAACGACGCGGGTCAGTCTGAGGCGGCGGACGGTCGTGATGACCTCGGGGGCGGGCAGGCCGCTGCCCAGCAAGACGACCTGCGGGCGCAGTACGTCGTGCAGACGGGCCGTCTCGGCGCCGCTGTCCGCCTCGCCGACAACGGTCAGGCCGGGATGTGAGGTGAGGAGGGTGCGCAGGCTGAGGCGGTGCAGGGCGTGGGGGTCGGCGATGAGGACGGTGATCATGCCGGACGTCTCCAGTGGGGGGTGTGGGCGTCCACGGGGTGATGAGAAGGGTGCGAGTCCGGTCGGGCCCCAGGCACGGGCGGGTCGCCACCACGTGCCCGGGGCCTCGGTGCGGGGATCAGACGCGTGCGGGTTGCCGGTGTTCGTCGCTCTCCGGTCCCGAACCCGGGTCGGATGCGGGGGACGTGGCGAGCTTGGTGCCCTCGACGTCCACGTTCGGCAGGAGCTTGTCGAGCCAGGCAGGCAGCCACCAGGCGGATTTGCCGAGCAGGGCCAGGACGGCCGGGACGATGGCCATGCGCACGACGAAGGCGTCGAAGAGCACGGCGACGGCGAGGCCGAAGCCGATGGTCTTGATCATGGCCCCGGCCGCGCCGATGAAACCGGAGAAGACGGCGATCATGATGACGGCGGCGGCGGTGACCACACGTCCTCCGTCGCGGAAGCCGGTCAGGATGGCCTGCCCGGGGCCTTCGCCGTGGACATACGCCTCCCGCATCCGGGTGACCAGGAAGACCTCATAGTCCATGGCGAGCCCGAAGACGATGCCAACCATGAAGATCGGCATCAGGCTCATGATGGGCCCGGTCTCCTCCAGGCCGATCGCGCTCGCGAGCCAGCCCCACTGGAAGACCGCGACGACCGCGCCGAGGGCGGCGAGCACCGAGAGCAGGAAGCCCAGGGCGGCCTTGAGTGGAACCAGCACGGAGCGGAAGACGGCCATAAGGAGCAGGAAGGCGAGTCCGACGACGAGGGCCAGGTAGGGGATGAGGGAGTCGTTGACCTTCTGGGAGAAGTCGACGTTCACCGCGGTCTGGCCGGTAACCAGCAGCTTCGCGCCGGTGTCCTTCTCGATGGCGGTGCCGGCGTCACGGATGTGCTCGACCAGCTTCTCGGTGGCCTCGGAGGCGGGCTTGGACGACGGGATGGTGGTGATGATCGCGGTGTTGCCGGCCTGGTTGAAGCGGGCCGGCGCCACGGCGGCCACGTCGTCGAGCTTGCCGATCCTGGAGACCACCTCTCCGGCGGCCGTCTTCGGGTCGTCGCTCTGGGCGGCGTCGACCACGACGACGAGGGGGCCGTTGAAGCCGACACCGAAGCCCTCGGAGAGAAGGTCGTAGGCGCGGCGTTGGGTGGTGTCGGTGGGCTGGGCGCCGTCGTCGGGCAGGCCGAGGGTCATGGAGGCCGACGGAATGGCGATCACACCGAGGCCAACCACACCCGCCAGCAGGACGGCGACGGGGCGGCGCAGCACGAACTGCGCCCAGCGCACACCCATCGGGGACTTGGCCGTTCCCGTGGCCTCCATGTCGCCTGCGCCACCCCTGACCTTGCCGGTCTTCTTACCGGCCTTGCGCTGGGACAGCACCCTGTCTCCGGCGAAGCCGAGCATGGCGGGGACCAGAGTGATGGCGATGACCACCGCGATGGTGACCGCTCCGGCGGCAGCCATACCCATCTTGGTCAACATCGGGATGTTGACGACGGCCAGCCCGGCCAGCGCGATGACCACGGTCAGACCCGCGAAGACCACCGCGGAGCCCGCGGTGCCCGCGGCGCGGGCGGCCGCCTCCTGCTTCGGATGCCCCTCGGCGAGTTCGGACCGGTAGCGGGAGACGATGAACAACGCGTAGTCGATACCGACCGCAAGCCCCAGCATCAGCGCCAACACCCCGGCGTTGTCGCCCAGTTCGAGAGGCGAGTTCAGCGCGGCGAGGGTGAGGAAGCCGATGCCGACGCCGATCAGCGCGGTGAGCAGGGACAGCCCGGCGGCCACCAGGGAGCCGAAGGTGATCACCAGGACGACCGCCGCGACGATCACGCCGATGACCTCGGCGGCCGCCCCGTGGGACGCGACCTTGACGGCGTTTCCACCGGCCTCCACGGTCAGCCCTGACGCGCGGGCCTTCTCGACGGTCTTATCGAGCGCGTCGTGGGAGTCGGAGTCCACCTCGGCCGCGGTCACCTTGTAGGTGACGGAGATGTAGGCCGTCGAGCCGTCCTTGCTGACGGCCCCGGCGGTGTAGGGATCGACCACGGAGGCGACCTGGTCGGAGCCGCTCGTGATCTCCTTGGTCACCTTCTGCACCTCGGCCTTGTTGGCCGACGTGGTCATGGTCTGCCCCTCGGGGGCCTTGAAGACGATCCGCGCGGTGGCGCCGTCCGAACTGGAGCCGGGGAACCGCTCGTCGAGCAGGTCGAACGCCTTCTGGGACTCCGCCCCGGGCAGCGTGAAGGGCAGCGCCTTCGTGGCCGGCGCGCTCAGGGCGGCGATGATCGCCGCGCCCAGCAGGGCGAGCCAGACGAAGAGGACGAGATGGCGTCGCCGGAAACTGGAACGCCCGAGTCTGTACAGGAATGTGGCCATGGTGGTGCTCTCTCGGTCAGGTCGTTGGGAACGCCGTCAGGGCATGAGGGCGTGCGGGGGTGGCCCGACGACGTGAGCGGTGCGCGTCAGGTGGGGGGGCTCAGCTGTGCAGGGACACAGCGGGAAGGAGGGGCGCCTTGAGCACGGGGCCGTCATTGGCCGGGCAGGGCGCGGGAAGCCGACAGCACGGGGAGGCCGAAGGCGGGGAAAGTGGGTGGTGCTTGGTGATGTGCATGCGCCGACGGTGGGGAAGGTCGGCGCGTAAGGACCCGGGGGGATGGGTCAGATGCCGAGGGCGGGGAAGACCAGGGCTTCCATGAACCGCCTCGAGTCAGCGCGAGACAGAGTCGCTTCGCTGATCAGCGGACGAGCGATGGAGACGCTGGCCAGCATCGACGGGACGAGATCAAGTGCCGGGTTGTCCGGGGCGACTTCACCTCGGTCGACGCCGCGTCGGAGGATGGCATGGATGTCGTCGAGGATGGGGTCGAGCATCACCTCTCTCAGGGTGTGACGGAGTTCGGGGTTGTCATAGATCGCGTGTCCCACGCCCAGGTGCACGGCGGCACTCTGTGCGTGCTCCCCGTTCTGGGACTGGTCGGCCAGCGCGTACAGGTCGCCGCGCAGCGAGCCGGTGTCGATCGTGTCGATCTGCCTCGGCCTGTGGTACTTCATCGCGGCGGCGACCAGCTGCGGCTTCCCACCCCAGTCACGGTAGAGCGTGGCCTTGCTGAACCGTGCCCGGGTGGCCACGGCCTCCATCGAGAGCGCCTCGTATCCGACCTCGCGCAGGAGGTCGAGCACAGCGTCGTAGAGCTGCGCCGCACGCAAGGGGGTGAAGCGGCTGCGGCGAGCCGTCGATTGCTCGGTCATGACCCGCCCCATCCCTTCGCAAAACGGTGCCGTTCTCTTTGGATGGCATCAGCCTAGCCAGGCGCCAGAGAAAACGTCACCGTTTCCAATGTGACCCGCACCACATTTACGGGGCACGGCGGACAGAGCTCCTCGTTCCGGCTTGGGATGACTCGGCCCCTGAGGACGCGTGCTCGGCGTCTGAGATGGGAGAAGGGCTCTCCACTGTCAGGCCTGGCGGCTGAGTCCGCTGGCGGTAACAGTCAGCGTCGTCACTCGACCTGCACCAAAAACCATCCCCCGCTGCTGCTTGGCCGCATGACGGCATGCGCGTCACGCCCGCGCCCTTAAGACGGAGGTCCAGCCTGGACATTCGGTCTCACCAGACACGGAGCGCAGTAGGGCCCTGGGGAGGATGAGGGACCAGCGGCCGCGGGGACCAACCGAAGAATTCGGACCCTCGTTCGTCAACGTCAGCAAGCGGGAGATCGGCGGACTCATCCCCGATGCCGCTGCGTGAAGTGTGCCATTGTCTGACTCCGTTCGGCACGGGCCCTCTGCTCTCCTGCGTCCGTAGGCAGCAGGCAGTTCATGCGCCGCGTTCAGTCGGGAAGGCAACCCGCTTCGTCTGCACCGGGCGGACGCTCTCCGAAGGAGGCCAGGTCCGGGGCATGGGGCTCCGAGGCGATGCTGCAGATTCCGGTCTCCGCATCGCACCAACCGCCGGCCGGCCCGGTGTCGATGAGCTGCAGCGGCGGCGGGGCGGACGGCGTGTCAGGCATTGACGAGCTCCCATGCCTGGTCGATGGCGTCGGTGTACTGGCGGACGCCGGCCGTGCCGGGTATGCCGAGCCGGTTGCCGAGGACGGTGAAGGGGACGCCACGTGCGCCCAGGGCCACCGCGGCGGCGTGGTCGGCCTGTACAGCGGCGGCATAGCGGTCGCTCGCGAGGACGTCGCGGATCTCGTTGCCGGGGACACCCAGTCCCTCGCCCAGGCGGATCAGCGTCTCGTGCTCAAAGGTGTCGGCGTTGCCGCTGCCGAACAGTTCGGCGTGCATCGCCGCCATGTACTGCCAGCCCACACCGTGCTCGTTGCCGAGGTGGACCAAGCGCAGCATGTCGAGGGTGTTGCGCACGGGTCGGTCAAGAACGTAGGGCAGGCCGTCGGCGGCGGCCTGCCCGGCCACCTCACTTTCCATGGCCCGCGCCTGGTCGGGGGTGACCCCGAACTTCCTGACCCGGTACTCCGGGATCCACGAGACCTCGGTGGGGACGTTCGGGTCGAGCTGCCACGTGTGGATCTTCAACTCGATCTCGGCCGCGTACGGGGACCGCGCGACCGCGGTGCTCAGACGATGCTCACCGACGTAGCACCAGGGGCAGAGCACATCGGCCCACATGTCTATCGTCAATCGGGGAGATGCCATCTCAGGAACCGCCTTCCATAGCGTGAACAGGGTTTCTACTGCTGTGTCTGCCGCCCGGAATCCACCGGCGCAGGTGTCTGACGTGGCAGGCGTTCAGTGGGCCACCAGGACGTCGTGGGCGTGGAGGGTGTCGAGGTACTCACGGATGCGGTAGATCCTGCCGTCCTGCAACTGGAAGACGAAGACCAGCCGCTGGTCGTAGACCTTCCCGGCGGCGGAGACTCCGCGGCTCGCGACCTCCGCCACGACCCGGTCGTCCTGTGCCGTTGTGGAGGTGACCTGGATCTCCACACCGTTCGGCAGGGCCTGCCCCACCCGGCCCAGCAGCTGGAGGACCTCGTCCTTTGTGTGGGGGCCGGCTGATGGGTACTGGTCGGGCTTGCCCGACACCCACCACACCGCCTGCTCATCCAGCAGGGTCAACGCATCCTGCGCGTTCCCTGCGGCGAAGCGTTCGAAGAACTGCAGCACCACAGCGGTGTTGCCGGTTGTTTTCATGGGACCTCACTCCTTGCTCGATGCCCGTGGAGGGACGGCCCGAGGGTCGAGGGGGCAGGGCCGTCCGTCTACGGGACGATGGGTTTCACTGAGGGATGGCTGACGCTCGCCAACGGCCTCACGAGCCCGGTCGGCCGACTCGCGGCCGCTACTTGAGGGCGATGGGGGTGATGGGCGATCCGACCGAGCCGGTGATCTTGAGGCCGGGGGCGCACAGGAGGAACTCCCAGACGTCGTCCTGGGCGCAGTCGGCGGCGAGGGCCTCGAAGTCCCACATCTCGCCGAGGGTGAGGCCCATGTCCCGGATCGCTACCTGGTGGAATGGGGCGTAGGTGCCTTCGACGGGGGACGGGTAGACCTCGACGGCCCAGTTGTCCACGGCGACGGCGGCGACCTCGCGGTCGTACAGCCAGCGCAGAGTATCCAGGCCGAGACCGGCCTCGTTCTCGCCCATGTAGTGGTCGCGGTCGCCTTCGGCGAACCACCGGTGCCACCCGGTGCGCACACAGAGGATGTCACCGGACTCCACACGTACGCCCTGGCGTTCCTCGGCCGCCGTCAGGTCGGCCGCGGTGACCTCGTAGGAGTCCGCCAGGCGGTCGACGCCCTTGAGCGCGGCGATATCCAGGAGCACCCCGCGCGAGATGGGACGTCCGGCCACTGCGGCGAAGGAGTCCCGAGAGGCGCCGGTGAAGTTGTTGACCGCGGCGGCCGGGACGTTGTTGTAGAAGTGGCCGCCGTATCCCATGTGGGCGAGGCCGTCCCACTGGGTGGCCGCCTGGAGGCTCATGACCACCAGGTCGTCGGTGCCGAACATGCCGTCGGGGGCACCGGCGCTGTCCGAGGGCACCAGCGTCATCATGTGCTGGGGGTTGTTGCGGAAGGTGTTCGGGCCGGCCGGGCCCTCCTTGCCGAACGACATGCCCAGGTCGAAGGTCTTTCCTGTCCTGACCAGCTGCGCGGAGGCGACGCGCTTGGCGGGCGTGATGAAGTTCAGGGTGCCGATCTCGTCGTCGTCGCCCCACCGCCCCCAGTTGCTCAGCTCCTTGCCGAGTGCGTGATGCGGCCAGGTCGTGATGTCGGTCATGGGTTTCTCCTCAAGAAGGCTTTGAAGCCGGTTTGTTGGTGGTGGTCATATCTGGGTGTGGCCGCCGTCGACGACGAGGTCAAAGCCGGTGGTGTACCGGTTGTCGTCGGCGGCGAGAAACAGCACCGCCGCGGCGATCTCCTCGGGCCTGCCCAGACGGCGCAGGGGCACCATGGCTGCGAGGGCGGCGCGCAGAGCGTCCGGGTCGTCCTGGGTGTCGAGCGCGGGCGTGTCGATCGGTCCTGGGCTGACTGTGTTCACCCGGATCCCGCGCCCTTTCAGCTCACTCGCCCAGGTGCGGGCGAAGGAGCGGATGGCGGCCTTGGTGGCGCTGTAGACGGTGCGCTCCGCCGCTCCGTTCAGGTGTCCGGCGGACGCCATCAGGACGACGGAGCCGTTGTCGTTGAGCAGTGGCAACGCCTTCTGCACGGTGAAGAATGTGCCTCGGGCGTTGATGGAGAAGAGCCGGTCGAAATGCTCTGGCGTGACCTGGGCCAACGTGGCCTGCTCACCGCGTCCGGCGTTGGCGACGACGATGTCGACGCCTCCCCGCTCGCGCTCGACCTGCTGCCAGAGCCGGTCGAGATCCTCCAGGCGGGATATGTCCACCTGCACGGCTGTGACGTCGCCGCCGATCTCGGCCCGGGCCCCGACCAGTTCCTGGGCGTCGAGACCGGTGATGTACACGTGCGCACCCTCGGCGACGAACGCCTTGGCGGTCGCCAGGCCGATTCCGCTGCTTCCGCCGGTGATGACCGCGGTCTTGCCGTCCAGTTTGCCCATGACGGGCACCCCTTACTTTCAGTTTAGCGATCGCTAAAGCGGTGAACAGCTACACTGTAACGACCACTAAAGTGAATGTGCAACCGGGGCCGCACAGGAGCCGGACGAGAATGGAGAGGCCATGCCCAGGGGAGGCAGCAAACGTGCTTTTGACGAGGAGGCCGCACTGGATGTGGCTTTGGAGCTGTTCTGGCGCCAGGGCTACGAGGGCACCTCGATCGCCGACCTGACCGCGGCGATGGACATCCGGCCGCCGAGCCTGTACGCGGCCTTCGGCAACAAGCAGCAACTCTTCGAGAAAGTGCTGGACCGCTATGCCCAGGCGCGCTCGCCTCTTTCCCGTGAGGCGCTGGCGCAGCCCACGGCGCGCCAAGTGGCATTGCGGCTACTGACTGGGCTGGTCGAGGCGTACACCACACCGGGCAAGCCCCGTGGCTGCCTGACCGTGCAGGCAGGACTAGCCTCCGGCGAGGACGGCCGCGCGATCGTGGAGGTGCTCAAGGCCGCGCGCGACGACTACCGGCGGGCCGTCCAGGACCGATTCGAAAAGGCCGTGGCGGACGGCGACCTGCCCGCCGACACCGACTGCAAGACCTTGGCCCGCTTCCTCATGGCCACCGCCGAGGGCCTCGCCGTCAACGCCGCCTCCGACGCACCCCGCGAGGAGCTGATGGCCGCGGCCGTTCTCGCCGCCCAGGTGGTACCCACCGGCTGACAGACAACCAGGCCGGAGTCCGCACCCGTTCTCGGCAGCGACCAGTGTGTGCCCGACCGAGGCACGGCCCGTCGTCACGCGAGAAGGCAGAACTCGGCGACGATTCCGGTCCCACCATGAGGTGTTCCGGTCCGCCGCCCACTCGGGCCTCCCCCGAAGCGGCCGACGGCGCAGGTCGAACGCCGGTTAGGCCGTCCGGTCGGACCGCGCTCGGATCAGGTGAAGGCCCCGAGCGGCGGACTCCGGCAGGAACGGGGTCATCCGGCGACGACGGCCATCCGGTCGCTGATCTCCTGTGCGGTGGCGAGGACCTTCTGGGCGATCTCCGCCTCGGCCTCCGGGTACACGCGGGAGGCGAGGGCGGCGACGCTGACGGCCGCGACCACGTTCTTGTTCTCGTCCCGGATCGGGGCGGCGATGCCGACCACGTCGGGGTCGAGTTCGCCGCGGGTGACGGAGTAGCCGATGCGGCGGATGCGGCCGAGGCGTTCCATCAGCGCGTCGACATCGGTGAGGGTGGCCGGGGTGAACCGCCGCATTTCGGCGTTCTGAAGCAGGCGGCGGGCCTCGTCCTCCGGGCTCCAGGCCAGCAGCACCAGGGCGGAGGCACCGGCGTTGATGGGCAGAGCGCTGCCGCGCTCGTAGGAGATGCGGACCGCGCGGGTGCTCTCCGCGCGGTCCACGCACACGACGAGGTCGCCGGTGCGGCGGGTGAGCAGGACCGTCTCGTGCGTCTCGACGGCGAGGTCCTCCATCGACGGCATGGCGACTTCGGAGAGGCCGTAGCTGCGGCGGGCCAGCCGGGCGATCTCCAGCACCCGCAGGCCGAGCCGGAACCCGCCGCCGGGGGCCTCTTCGAGGAAACGTCCGGCGACGAGGCTCTGGAGGTAGCGGTAGGCGGTGGAGCGTGCCACGCCGAGCCGCTCGGCCACGGCCGTCCCGGAGACGACCAGATGGACGTCGTCGAACATGGTCAGGATGTCGAGTGCCCGGTCGGCCGTGGAGTTGCGGTCGCGATAACTGGGGGACGTGTTTCCTGACATGCGAGACACTGTAGCGGGTAGGCGCGGCGTGGTGGAGGCCGCGCCCGGCCGTCCGCCCTTCCGGTCTACAGCCGGTCCTTGAGGACGGTGTTGCGCAGTTCCCCGATGCCCTCCACTGCGGTGACGAGTTCCTGGCCGGGGCGCAGGAAGACCTTCGGGTCGCGGCCGGCGCCCACGCCGCCCGGGGTTCCGGTGAGGATCAGGTCACCGGGCAGCAGCGTGATGATGGTGCTGATGTAGGCGATGGTGTCGGCCACGTCGAAGAGCAGGTCGGCGGTGTTGGACTTCTGCATGGTGTGGCCGTCGACACTGCAGGAGATGTCCAGTCCCGAGGCCCCGGGCGGCAGTTCGTCCGGGGTGACCAGAACGGGGCCGACCGGGGTGGTGGCCTCGAAGGTCTTGCCGGAGAGGAACTCCCGGGTGCGGTGCTGCCAGTCCCGCACGGTGACGTCGTTGGCGACCGTGTAGCCGGCCACGTGCTCCAGGGCCTTCTCACGCGGTACATGGCGGCCACGCCGTCCGACGACGACTCCCAACTCGGCCTCCCAGTCGAGGTCGTCGCTGACCGGCGGCATGTGGATGTCATCGTGGGCGCCGACGAGCGAGCCGTCGTACTTGGCGAAGAGGGTGGGGTGGGCGGGGGTCGGGCGGCCCATCTCCCGGATGTGAGTGGCGTAGTTGAGGCCCAGGCAGACGATCTTGTTCGGGTGCGGGACGAGCGGGGCCAGCGAGGCCCCGGCCAGCGGCAGGCGCTCGCCGTCTGTGGTGGCCGCCCGTTCCTGCCAGTCGTCGCCCGTGGCGAGCAGCGCGCCGATGTCGGAGTGGGGCAGCAGGACGAGTTCGTCGCCTTCCTGCCGTGCGGCGGCGGTGTGACGGCCGTCGGCGAGGCGGACGGTGCTGAGTCTCATCGGGGCACTCCCTGGGAGTCGTGCTGGATATCGGGATCGAGGTCGAGGTCGGCGTCGTCCGTCCTGGGACGGGCGGCGAAGGACCTCAGCTGCGCTCCGACGTCCGCGGCTTTGTCGGAGGTGAAGACTGCGGCCACCAGCCGGTCGGGGCGTACGAGGACCAAGGAGCCGGTCAGCCCGGTGAAGAGGGCGTCGAGCCGGCCGTCGGCGTCGGCGATCCCCGCGCGGCCGGCTCGGTCACGCGGCGCGCGGTCGTCGAGGTGGACGTCCACGGCGGTGGCGTCGGGGAGGCCAGACCGCGCGACGGCCGTCCAGTCGACGTCGGTGACGTCGATCCCGAGCAGACTCCAGCCCTGTCCGAGCACGTCGTCGAGCCGACTGAGCCGGTGGCTCGGACCTCGCAGCACCCGCGGCTGGGGCAGCATCGTGCCGACGAGTGCACGGCCCGGGCCGTCTGCGTGGAGCACGGCACCCGCGCGGACGCGGGCGTCGGGGCGGTAGCGCATCTCGGTCAGGTAGCGACGTCCCGGCGGGGTGAGCATGGCCGTGCGCACCAGCAGGTCGCGCAGGAGGGCACGGGGGCGGTTGGTGGTCATGACGACGCGGCCGAGGCGTACGGAGAGGTCGATCATGGCCCGGGCGTGCGGGCGGCGTTCGGTGTCGTACGTGTCGAGCAATGCGTCACCCGCCCGGCCCGCCAGGACATCGGCGATCTTCCAGCACAGGTTGGCCGCGTCCCGCAGACCGGAGTTGAGGCCCTGTCCGGCGAACGGCGGCATCATGTGCGCGGCATCACCCAGCAGGAAACAGCGCCCCTCGCGCAGCCGGTCGGCGAGCAGCGCGTGGAAGCTGTACGTGACCGCGCGCTCGATTTGCCCTGGAGTGATCTCCCGGTAGGGCCGCAGGAGTTCACGTACGAGGGCGAGCGGCGGAGGCGAGCCCGCCGCACACTCTCCGGGCTTCAGCCGGAACTCGTAACGGCAGCGGCCGTCCCGGCCTGCGACGATGACCACGGGCCGGTCGGGGTCTCCGTGGTGCATACCGAATCGCTGGTCGTGCGTGTCCTCAAGGGTGTCGACCACCAGCCAGACATCTGGGAAGCTGCGCCCGCGCATGGGGACGGACAGCAGGTCGCGCACGGTACTGCGGCCGCCGTCGCAGCCGAGGAGGTACGCGGCCTCCAGCTCCTCCACCGGCCCGTCCTCCCCGCCCGTACGGAGCGAGGCGCGCACCCGGCCGGGCTCCTGGGTGAGATCTGTCAACCGGGTGCCGAAGCGGACTTCAACGCTCGGGAGCCGGTCCAACTGCTCCCGCAGCACTCGCTCCAGGTCGGGCTGGGCGAAGGGGTTCTTGAAGGGGTGTCCGAGGCGCTGGTCGCCGGTGCCGCGGGCGTGCAGGAGGGGCCGTCCGCCGACGCCGAAGTACCGCGTCCCGGTACCCGGCACGATGATCGGGTAGACCGCCTCGTCGAGGCCGTCGGCCGACTGCAGGGTGCGTAGCGACTCGTCGTCCAGGCTGATCGCTTTGGCGTCGTTGCTGGTGGTGGCGTTGCGTTCCACCAGCACGACCCGTATCCCCCGGGAGCCCAGCAGATGGGCGGCCGTCAGTCCGGTCGGGCCGGCGCCGACCACCAGGACCGGCGGCGACGGGGACGTCGTGGGCACGGCGGTCACTGGACCGGCTGGTAGGCGGGACCGCCCTCGGTCAGCAGCCGCTCGACCTCGGCGAAGATCTCGTCCGGGGACTGGTCGAGGTCGAGGGACTTGCGGAAGGGCTGGCGCACGTCGCGCTCCAGCCGCAGATAGACCTCGTTGCGGTTGCCCTCGGGGTCGAAGAAGTAGATCCCGATGGCATTGCCGTGGGTCACTTCCTGCTGGACCTCGATGCCCTCGGCGCGGAACCGGTGGTGGAAGTCGATGACCGTGTCCAGCGAGTCCACCCGCCATGACACCTGGTGGGTGAGCTTGGCGCCGGGAGGTGCGGTGCGGCCCCGCTGGAGGACGAACTCGTGGTGCTCCTCCTCTGGGCGCGCGGAGAAGAAGACGATGCCGCGCTCCTCGTCCTCGTCGGTGACGGTCAGGCCCAGGACCCGCTCGTAGAAGTCGCGCATCGTCTCCAGGTCGTCGACCCAGAGGCCGGTGTGACCCAGTCCAGTGATCGCCATATTGATGTCTCCTTTAGCGGGACTATAGTTTTGCTTAATAGGACACTAGGGTGAGGGATGGACCGAGGTCAACCGGGCGAGATCGCAGCCGCATACCTCTTGACGCCACAGCCCCCTTCGAGGCAGCGTCCTATATAACGCTATTAAAGTCCGAACATACGGGACATCGAACTGTGGGAATGGGACACCATGACGCTTTTGGACAGCAGTACCTGGGAAGGCCGCGTCTTCTCCGGATCGGGTGAGTGGATCAGCGGCTCGGGCGAGGTCTACGACGCCGTCGAGCCGGCGACGGGCAAAGCGCTGGGCCGCGTCGGCTCCGCCACGCCCGCCGACGTGGACCGGGCGGTGGAGCGGGCGGTGCGGGCCCAGCGGGAGTGGGCGGCGCGGCCGTACTCCGACCGGGCCGCCGTACTGCGCCGCGCCGCGCGCCTCTTCGAGGAGCACCAGCAGGAGATCGAGACCTGGCTGATGCGGGAGTCCGGCGCGATCCGGCCCTTCGCCGCACTCCAGGTCACCAGTGGTGGTGCGGAGGAGTGCCAGGAGGCCGCCGCCCTCGCTGGGGCACCGTACGGCGAGCTGCTGCGTTCCGGACAGCAGCGGCTGTCCTTCGCCCGCCGCCTCCCGGTCGGGGTCGTCGGTGTCATCGCGCCGTTCAACGTGCCGATCATCCTGGCCATGCGGGCCGTCGCCCCGGCACTCGCCCTGGGCAACGCGGTCGTCCTCAAGCCGGACCCGCGCACCGCGATCAGCGGTGGCGTCGTGTTCGCCCGGATCTTCGAGGAGGCGGGCCTGCCGCCCGGTCTGCTGCACGTCCTGCCCGGCGGCGCCGACGTCGGAGCGGCCGTCGTCGAGCACCCGCGGATCCCTGTCATCGCGTTCACCGGCTCCACCCGGGCCGGCCGCGCCATCGGTGTCGCCGCAGCCCAACATCTCAAGCGGGTCCACCTGGAACTGGGCGGCAACTCCGCGCTCGTCATCATGGACGACGTCGACCTGGACAAGGCCGCCTCGGTGGGCGCCTGGGGGTCCTTCGTGCACGCCGGCCAGATCTGCATGGCCAGCAGCCGCCACCTCGTCCACGCCTCGGTCGCCGACGAGTACACCGCCCTGCTCGCCCAGCACGCCGACGCGCTCCCGGTCGGCGACCCGACCACCGAACAGGTCGCCCTGGGACCGGTCATCGACGCCGGCCAGCGCGACACCGTCCACCGCATCGTCACCGAGTCCGTCGGGGCCGGGGCCCGGCTGGCCGCGGGCGGCACCTACGAGGAGCTCTTCTACCGGCCGACCGTCCTGACCGACGTACCGCTCACCGCTCCCGCATACGCCCAGGAGATCTTCGGGCCCGTGGCACCCGTCGTCACCTTCCAGAACCTCGACGAGGCCGCCGACCTGGCCGCCGGGACCGAGTACGGACTGTCCCTCGGCATCCTCACCCGGGACGTCATGAAGGGCCTGGCCCTCGCGGAGCTGATCCCCAGCGGTCTGGTCCACATCAACGACCAGACGGTCAACGACGAGACGCTCATCCCCTTCGGCGGGGTCGGCGCCTCCGGCACCGGGGCCCGCCACGGCGGCACAGCCGCCAACCTGGAGGCGTTCACCGAACAGCAGTGGGTCACCGTACGCGGCGAACTCCCGCACTACCCCTTCTGACCGCCCCGCCCCACAGAGCCGCACGGAGAGTTCCATGCCCCTGGACCCCATGACCGTCGTCCCCCGTCCGACCGCCCAGCCGCCTACCGAGGCCGACTGGTCGACCGGCAACAAGTTCCTGCGCGGCCCCTTCGCGCCTTGGACGGAGGAGAGCGAGGCGTACGGCCTGGAGGCGGACGGCGAGATACCGGCCGACCTCGCGGGCGCGCTGTTCCGCGTCTCCTCCAACCCCCGCTTCCAGCCCCGCAACACCGACCGCTACCACTGGTGGGAGGGCGACGGCATGGTGTGCGGGATCTACCTGCGCGAGGGCAGGGCCGCCTACCGCACCCGCTGGGTCCAGACCGACTCGATGAAGGTCGAGGTGGAGGCCGGGGAGGCGATCTACAGCGGCTTCGTCAACGGCGGCACTGCGGGTCGGCTGCCCGAGGGCGCACCGCGCGCCAAGAACGTGGCCAACATCAACGCCGGCCTCTTCGACGACCACCTGATCGTCTACTTCGACGGCGGCCTGCCCCACGCGCTGAATCCCGAGACGCTGCGCACCCTCGGCACGTACGACTTCCACGGCGGCATCGACGTCCTGTGCACCGGCCACTACAAGACCGACCCCGACACCGGCGACATGCTCTTCTTCGCCGCCACCGGGCCGGTCATCACCTGGTACCGGGCGGACGTGAAGACCGCCGAGATCATCGACTCGCACTCCTTCGACATCGGGGTGCCGGTCCTCATGCACGACTTCGCGGTCAGCGACACGTACGCGGTCTTCTTCGTCACCCCCGCGCAGTTCCGCCTCGACCTGGTGGCGCGGAGCCTGCCCGGCGTGGTCTGGGACGAGGACTCCCTCGAACACGGCGTCCAGATCGTCCTGATGAACCGCCACACCCACGAGGTCACCTGGCACGAACTCGGCGGCCACTGGGCCAACACCCACTTCTACAACGCGTACGAGCAGGACGGCGAGCTGATCGTCGACGGGCACCGGATCAGCCGTCTCGGCAGCCCTGTCGACCGCCTGTTCGCGCCGCTGGGGTCCCATGAGTGGTTCCCGCCGGCCCTGCCCTGCCGCTGGCGCGTCGACCTGGCGACCGGACGGGCCACGGAGGAGATGACCAGCGGCGTCTTCGGCGAGTTCCCCAAGATCAACGACGCGTACACGGGCCGGCCGCACCGCTACGGCTACTTCGTCACCACGCGCGGCCTGGCGGAGGACACCATGTCCGACGGCCTCGCCCGCCACGACTACCTCCTCGACCGCACCACCGTCGTCGAGGGACCGGACGGCCTGACCAGCCCGAGCGAACCGGTCTTCGTCGCCCGCGAGAACGCCCGCGCCGAGGACGACGGCTACCTTCTCTCCCTGTGGTGGAACCGCGCCACCGACCTCAGCGAACTGCTGATCCACGACGCGGCCGACCTGCGCCGCACCCCGCTCGCCCGGGTCAAGCTCCCCAGCCGGGTGCCGTTCGGCTTCCACGGAAGCTGGGCCGACCACGACGTTCTCGACCGGGCCATCGCCGCCCACCACAGCGACGGCTGACGGCCGTGCGAGACCTGGCGGGCAAGACCGCCTTCATCACCGGCGGGGACAGCGGCATCGGTCTCGGCGTGGCACAGGTGCTGTGCCACGCCGGAATGAACGTGGTCATCTGCGGCGTCGTCACGGAGACGCTTCAGAGCGCGCAACGCGAACTCGCGCGTATCGGCAAGGCCGAGGCCATCGAACTCGACGTACGGGACCGGGAGGCGTTCGCCGCCGTCGCCGACCGACTCGACGCGGGCTACGGCGGTGTGGACGTGCTGGTCAACAACGCGGGCGTCGGCTTCCTCGCACCGGTGGCCGAGGCGAGCTTCGACCAGTGGGACTGGGTGCTCGACATCAACCTCACGGGCGTCTTCAACGGCATCCGGACCTTCCTGCCGCGCATGCTGGCCGCCGACCGTCCGGGGCACATCGTCTCGACCGCGTCGATCGGCGGGCTGCTCGGCACCCCGGGAGCGCTCTACGTGGCCGCGAAATTCGGTGTGGTGGGGCTGATGGAGGCGCTGGCGGCCGAACTCCGGGACACCCAGGTCAGCGTGTCCGTCCTGACACCGGGAATCGTCCGCACCAACATCCACCAGGGCCCGCCGCCTCCTGGCGGGCCGAGGCCACATGCTCCGGGCGCCCTCGCCGAGACCGACCTGCACCAAACGGCGATGCTTCCGCGGGAAGTCGGCGAGCAGGTCCTGCTGGCGATACAGGAGGAAAACCTCTACGTCCTGACCCACGCCGAGCACCGGGACCTGCTCGCCCGGCGGTTCGACGCGATCCTCGCGTCGGTCCCCACCACACCGGAGAACCCGCACCGTGCCGCGGTGGAGAGGTCGGTGCTCGCCAACCCGGTCTACGACGAGGTCCTGGCCGCCGCGGAGGCGCGACGGTGACGGCGCACGGCATGGAGGGATCGGTCGTGCTCGTGACCGGCGCCGGCTCGGGCATCGGGCGGGCGGCGGCAGGACTGTTCGCCGAGCGGGGTGCGGCCGTCGTCGCCGCGGACCGCTCCGAGTCCGGCGCGGACACCGTCGCCGCCATCACGGCGGCGGGCGGCAGGGCCTTCTTCGTCCAGGCGGACGTGTCGGTCGAGAAGGAGGTCGAGAACATGGTCGCCGCAGCGGTCGACACCTACGGCGCTCTGGACGCCGCGTTCAACAACGCGGGCATCGCGCCCCCTGTCGGCCCGATCGAGCGGCTCAGCAGCGAGAGCTGGGAGCTGTCGGAGTCGGTCAACCTGCGTGGCGTGTGGCTGTGCATGAAGCACGAACTGGCCGTCATGGTGCCTCAGGGCCACGGCACGATCGTGAACACGTCCTCGGTCGCCGGCCTGGTGGGCAATCCGGGTGGCGGGGCCGCGTACTCCGCGTTCAAGCACGGCGTCGTCGGGCTGACCAGGTCCGCGGCCGCCGAGCACGGACGGCACGGCATCCGGGTCAACGCGATAGCCCCGGGCCTGACCCGCACCGGAATGCTGCGGCGTCTGGAGGAACACGAGCACCTCGACGCCGAGGGCGCCGCCGCGGCTACTCCGCTCGGCCGTGTGGCGCAGCCGCGGGAGGTCGCCGAGGCCGCGTACTGGCTCGCCTCTCCCCGCTCGAGTTTCGTCACCGGTCATGTCCTGGCCGTCGACGGCGGCGAGACCTGCGTCTGACGCACTCCGACATCGGGAAAGGAAACGTTCCATGCCTCTCGTGTCCGGCGGCGACCTCGTCGTCCGCCTCCTGCAACAGGCCGGTGTGGACCGGATGTTCGGCATCAACGGCGCGCACATCGACGCCGTCTACCAGGCCGCGCTCGACCACCGGCTGGCCATCGTGGACACGCGGCACGAGATGAACGCGGGCCACGCGGCCGAAGGGTACGCGAGGGTGCGCAACGCCCTCGGCGTCGCACTGCTCACCGCGGGCGGCGGGTTCACCAACGCCGTGACGTCGATGGCCAACGCTCACCTCGACCGCACTCCCGTGCTCTACCTCGCCGCGTCCGGGCCGCTCGCCGACGACCAGACCAACACCCTGCAGGCGGGCCTGGACCAGGTCGCGATCGCGACACCCGTCACCAAATGGGCACACCGGGTGACGCGCGCGTCGCTGATCCCCCGCGTCCTGGCCCGCGCGATCCGCACCGCGCTCGCCGCACCACGGGGGCCCGTGCTGGTCGACATCCCCTGGGACGTGCTCACCGAGCGGATCGACCTGCCCGACCTGACCCAGGAACTCCTGCGCGGCGGCGACCACGGGCCGGGACTCTCACACGCCGGGACGGAGCAGGTCCTGGACCTGCTGGCACAGGCCCGGAGACCGGTGATCATCGCCGGTTCCGAAGTCCCGCGATCCGGCGCCGCCGGTGAGCTACGGACGTTCGCCGACCGACTGGGCATTCCGCTGATGGCGGACTACGAAGGCCTCGGCGCGATCACACCCAGCACCCTGAACTTCGGCCTGCTCCAAGGGCTTAACGGCCTGCCGCCCGGAGGCGAACCCGACCTGGTGATCATGGCGGGACTGCGGTTCGGCCTGACGACCGCGCACGGCTCGGGTGCGCTGATCCCGCGTACGGCGCGTGTCGTTCAGATCGATCCCTCCGGTGGCGAACTGGGACTCCTGCAGCCGGTCTCCCTCTCGGTCGCCGCCGATCCACTGCCGGTGTTCCAGGAACTCAACCGGGCGCTCACTCTCAGGCAGGCCGCCGACCCCGATCCGACCGGCTGGCAGGCCACCCTGCGGGCACACCTTCGACGGAGGCGCGAAGCCGTGGCCTCTCAGGTGGTCCCCGACGAGCGCGTACACCCCTATGACGCCGTGTGCGCCATCGCTGCGGCCCTGCCCGAGGGGTCGGTGGCCGTCGCCGACGGCGCGCTCACCTATCTCTGGCTGTCGGAAGCGATCTCCGAGGCTCCGGTGTCCGCGTTCCTCTGCCACGGCTACCTCGGTTCCATGGGAGTCGGCATGGGCGTCGCGCTCGGAGCACAGGCAGCCGTGGCTCCCGGCACGAACGTCGTCCTGGTGACCGGTGACGGGGCCGTCGGCTACAGCCTCGGCGAGTTCGACTCCATGGTGCGCGCCGGACTCGCAGTACTCGTCGTCGTGCTGAACAACCGGGCGTGGGGCGCCACTCTGCACGCGCAGGAACTCATGCACGGCGAGGACCGGGTGGTCAACAACCGGCTGGAGAACGGCTCCTACGCCGCCGCCGCGCTCGCCCTCGGCGCGGACGGCTACCAGGTGCGCGCCCTCGACGAACTCGCGCCCGCCCTCGCCAAGGCCCTTCTGAGCGGGCGGCCGTCCTGCGTCGAGGTCCATGTGAGTCTCGACCCCATACCGCCGGAGGAGCGGGTGATCATGGGCGGCAGCCCGTTCTGAGTGCGCCTTCTCCCCACGCGTCCGACACCCCGGAGCCACCCGACCGTGGCGGCTCACGACTCGTCAGGGAACTTCCATGTTGTTCGACTTCGGCCAACCGACCGACGGCCTCATCCAGATGGCCTTCGTCGTCGAGGATCTCGACGCGGCGATGGCCCGGTTCAGCGAGAGTTTCGGGGTGGGGCCGTGGACGGTCCTGCGGGACTTCGCGGGCGAGGACCCCCGCTACCGGGGCGAGCCCACCCAGGCACGGGCGCACGTGGCGCTCGGTTTCGGCGGGCACATGCAGTACGAACTCATCCAGCCCGCGGACGAACTCCCGTCGGTGCACCGCGACGTGATCGTCGAACGGGGATACGGCTTCCACCATTTCGGCTGCGCCACAACGGCCTTCGACGCAGCGGTGGAGGCGATGCGCCGCAAGGGCTACGAGGCCGTGTTCACCGCGTCCGTCGGGCCCGATTCCCGCGTCGCCTACTTCGACACCCGTGACGTCCTTCCCGGCATGACCGAACTCATCGAGGCGAGCCCGGGCCTGGACGCGACCTTCACCGCGATGTACAGGGAATCCCTTCGCTCCACACGTCTTGGGAAACAGGACCTAAGTCCTCAATAAAGGGACTATCAAGAACCCAGGGGATGACGTGCGCGCGGGACCCAGGGGCCCCACCTGACGGACCGCCGCTCACTCAGCCATGGGCGCCGCCGCCTAACTCGTTATTCAACGTCCCATTAATTAGGACTAGCGTTTCGACATGAGGGACCGTACGCTTCGGCGAAGTTACGGTCAACCACTCGCCGCATGACACCGGGGGCGTTCCCGGTGCGCGGCGGTGAGGAGCCACGGCGTGAAGAAACTGGATGCTGAGACCACCCCCGAAGCACGGCCGAACCCAGACACCCTCTCCGGGGCCCCTCTCCAGGTACGAGGACTCTCCAAGCGATTCGGCGGCGTCACGGCTTTGGACGGCGTCGACCTCTCGGTGGCCTCCGGAGAAGCGGTCGCCGTCATCGGCCCCAACGGCGCCGGAAAGAGCACCCTTCTCAAGCTGATCTCCGGCGTCCACCGCCCCACCGAAGGAGAGGTGTGGCTGGGTGAGCAGCGGCTGGACCGCATGCCGGCGCACCGCATCACCCGCAGCGGCATCGCACTGGCCCACCAGGTCCCGCGGCCCTTCCACGGCCTGACCGTCCGGGAAAACGTACGGGTCGGGGCCATGGCGAGCCGCCCCCATCCGCACCCCGGAGAGATCGACGAGATTCTCGCTCGGTGCCGCCTGGACACCAAGGCCTCCCGTCCCGCCGACTCCCTGCGCGTCCTGGACCTGAAGCGGCTGGAGGTGGCCCGGGCCCTGGCCACCCGTCCCCGGGTGCTCATGTTCGACGAGGTCGCGGCCGGGCTCGTGGGCCGCGAGCTGGACGAGGCGATCGACCTGATCCGCCAGGTCCACGACCAGGGCATCACCGTGCTTCTGGTCGAGCACATCGAACGGGTGGTACGGGAACTCGTCGACCGCGTCCTGGTGCTCAACTGGGGCCGCCCCCTGGCCGAGGGCACACCCGCGGAGATCGCCACGAACGAGGAGGTGCGGGCCGTCTACCTCGGCGACGGCGACAGGGCTCAGGCTCCGCCGGCGCGCACCGCGGCCACCGGGCCGGCACCGGACACCGCTGCCGTGCTCGCTCTGGAATCGGTCAGCGCCGGATACGGCGACATGGTCGCCCTGCGGGACTTCTCGATGCGCGTCGAGGCCGGACAGATCGTGACCGTGTTGGGTGCCAACGGGGCCGGCAAGTCGACGCTCTGCGCCACGATCATGGGCGCGGTCCAGGCGAGATCGGGATCCGTGCACGCCCTCGGCCAGGACATCACCGGCATGGCCACTCACCGGCGCGCGCGTCTGGGCATCGCCCACTGCCAGGAAGGCCGCCGCATCTTCACCGGCCTCTCCGTCGCCGAGAACCTGATGCTCGGCGCTCCGCTCGCGCTGGCCAAGGACGAGGTGCGCGGCCGTATGGAACGCGTCCACGCGATCTTCCCCGTGCTCGCCGAACGTGCCACCCAGCAGGCCGGCACCATGTCCGGCGGCCAGCAGCAGATGCTGGCCGTTGGACGTGCCCTGATGGCCGACCCCCAGGTGCTGATCTGCGACGAGATCTCGCTCGGCCTCGCCCCCGTGGCGATCGACGCCCTGTACGGCGCGCTCGCCGAGATCAACTCCCAGGGCGTCGCGATCGTTCTGGTGGAGCAGAACGTCAAGCGGGCGCTGGGTATCGCCGACCACGCCGTGGTGCTGTCCCGGGGCCGCGTCTCGTACACCGGCGATCCGGCGGGCCTGCTCAGTGACGAGGCCCTGGACGCCGCCTACTTCGGCACCACCGACGACACCACCCCGGAAGCAGGTTCCTACTCGCTGCTCGCCGCCCCCGTTTCCCGACCGCTCAGCGCCTCCGAAGGAGACCCCTCGTGATCAGAACCACCCACCGCCGCGCCTACGCACTCGCCGGTGCCGCACTGCTCGCCGCCGCGGCCGGCTGCGCGGGCAACGCCTCCAGCAGCAGCGGTTCCAGCAGTGATGACGGCCCCATCGTCATCGGGACGAGCATCTCGCTGTCGGGCAACACCGTCCTCAACCAGATACGCGACGGCTACCTTCTGGCGGTCGAGCAGGCGAACGCCAAGGGCGGCCTGGAGGTGGGCGGGAAGAAGCGGAAGGTCGAGCTGAAGGTGCTCGACAACCGCAGCGACACCAACACGATGATCCAGCAGGTGCGTTCCCTGGTGCTCACCGACAAGGCCGTGGGGCTGCTGGGGTCGTGCTGCCAGCAGAACATCGACATGCAGGGCCAGGCCGACGCGCTGAAGGTGCCTCTGGTGATGGGCGCCCTGCCCATCGAGCTGCTGCCTAAGGGCAAGGGCTACACCTGGGACTCCTTCCAGTCGCTCGCCGACGGGGCCAAGGACTTCTTCGAGGTCGCCGCCGGGGCGAAGACCAACAAGAAGACGCTGATCGTCACCAACAACGACGCCCAGGGCATCTCCACGGGAAAGCTCTGGGCGGGCACCGGCGAGAAGGCCGGCTTCGCCATCGCCGCCACCAAGTCCGTCCCCACCGGCACCACGGACTTCTCCGACGTCATCAAGGCCGGGACCTCCTCCGGCGCGCAGGTGCTGATCGCCTCGATGACCCCGCCGGACTGTTTCGCGATGTGGAAGCAGATGAAGGCACTGGCCTACAAGCCCAAGCTCGCCATCGGTCTGCAGTGCGCGCAGACGCCCGGCTGGGGATCCCTGGGCAAGCTCGGCAACGGCACCCTCGTCCAGCTGAACTGGTCCGACACGGCCGGGCTGCCGGACACCGACCTCATCGTCAAGAAGTACGGCAAGAAGTACACCAATCTCACCGACCTGGGCTCGGTCGCCCTCGGACTGCACGAGGCGACCATCCTCATGGACGCCATCTCGGCCGCGGGAAGCACCGACGCCGCTGCCCTCAACAAGGCCCTCGCCAAGAGCACCACCGTCTCCGCACAGGGCCCCGTGAAGTTCGTCGACAACAAGAGCGTGAGCCCCACCTTCATCGGTCAGTGGGAAGACGGCGCCATCAAGCAGGTCTGGCCGGCCAAGGGAGGATCCCCGCTCGCCTCCCTTTCCGGGCTCGGCTGAGGCCCGGCATGAACGCGCTGCGACCCACCACGAGCGTGAGCGAACGGAGCACATCGTGAGCCTCGACGTCCTGGCCGCCGGTATCCTCGCCGGCGGCCTGTACGCCCTGATCGGGCTGGGCATCTCCCTGGTCTTCGGCGTACTGGGCCTGATGAACCTGGCCCACGGCGAACTCGTCATCGGCGGCGCCTACCTGGCGTCCCTGCTGGTAGTGGACTCCGGCTGGGACCCGCTCCTGGCCCTGCCGCTCACCATGGCAGGCGTCGCCCTGATCGCCTATCCCCTCCAGCGGTATCTGCTCACCCCCCTCCTGCGAGGGGACAAGAGCGCACCTCTGGTGGCCACCTTCGGGCTGTCCCTGCTCGCCCAGGCACTGTTCCAGGGCGGGTTCGGCACCCACCCCAAGAGCCTGCCCGCCCCGTACGCGACCTCCGGCATCTCCGTCCTCGGCCTGCGGATCCAGACGATCTACCTGATCGCCTTCGGGCTGACCGTCCTCCTGTGCGCCGTCACCCACCTCGTCCTGACCCGCACGCGCGCCGGCAGCGCGGTCAGGGCAGCCTCGGCGGACCCGGCCACCGCCGCCGTGCTCGGCATCAACGTGCCCAAGGTGTACGCCATGACCTTCGCCGGCGCCGCCGCCCTGGCCGCGGCAGGCGGAGTCCTGACCGGCGTCGCCCAGAGCTTCACGCCCAGCAGCGGGATGCCGCTGCTGCTGACCGGCATGGCCGTGATGGCCCTGGCCGGCATCGGCAGCGTCGGCGGGGTCTTCCTCGCCGGCGTCGCGCTCGGCGTCCTCCAGTCGGTCAGCGTCCAGCTGTTCGGCGGCGGTATGCGTGACGTCGTCGTCTACCTCGCCTTCTTCCTCGTCCTCGCCATACGCCCCCAGGGCCTGTTCCGAAAGGCCGCTGGATGAAAACCCCGACCGTCCCCCGAGGGACTCCGAAGGCCCTGTGGCCCGCGGTCGCCCTCACGACCGTCACGATCGCCGCCTTCGCCTTCGCCCCGGTGCTCTCCCTCGGACAGCTGGACCTGGGCGTCACCCTGCTGACGTATCTGACGATCGCCCAGGCATGGAACGTCCTCGCCGGTTTCAGCGGCCAGATCTCCCTCGGCGCCGCCGCGTTCATGGCGAGCGGCGGCTACACGACCGCGCTGATCCTGATCCACACAGGTCTGCCCTGGCCGCTGGCCCTGCTCGGCTCGGGCATCGGCGCGGGCCTCCTCGCCCTGCTGCTCGCCGTACCGCTGCTGCGCCTGCGCGGTGACTACTTCGCCGTGGGCACGCTGGCCGTCTCCGTCGCTCTCCAGGCCCTGCTCAGCAACTGGAACTGGGCCGGCGGCGCCAGCGGCCTCACCCTCCCCACGGAGCGGATCCCCAGCGGCGGCAACCTCTACCAGATCGCGGTCCTCGTCGCCGCCCTCGCCATGGGGCTCGCCCTCTATGTCCGGCACAGCGCCTTCGGCCTGCGGCTCGCCGCCGTACGCGACCACGAAGCGGCGGCCGCCGGACTTGGCGTGTCGGTCTACCGCCACCGTCTCGCCGCACTGGTGCCCACCAGCGCGCTCACCGGCCTGGCGGGAGCGGTGATCGCCTTCCAGTTCGTCGTCATCTCCCCCGACGGCGTGGCGAGCGTGAACTGGAGCCTGAACGCCGTCCTCATGGCCGTGGTCGGCGGAGCGGGCACGGTGCTCGGCCCCGTCGTCGGCGTGGGCGTCGTCTACTACGGGCTGACCCGTGCGCTCCAGGACCAGCAGACCCTGTCCCTGGTCATCGAGGGCGCCCTGCTGATCGCCATCGTCCGCTTCGCCCCGCAGGGCGCCTGGCCCCTCATCTGCCGCGCCGGCCGGGCCCCGATCGCCCGCCGCCGAAAGCCCACGCCCGGTGCGGACACCGTTCCCGACGCCATCCCACGAACGCCGGAACATGTGTGACCGTGGTGTCATCGCCTTCGCCGCCGCGCCTCGTCCGACGACCGATGCGTCGGTGTGCGACGGTCACGACGTCGCCGCTCCCGGCAGCGGGCAGGATCCGGACGGCTCGCGGACGCTGTGGGTGGCGAGCCATGTCGCGGCTGCGGCACGCAGCACTGGGGGGCTGGTTCGTGCCGCAACCCCTGAGAGGCGATCAGTCGCCGCGTTCGAGAGCTCCGGCCGCCGAGCAGGCGCCGTCGTCCGTCAGCTCCGGCCGCCCCGCAGTCCGTCCTGGACGATCTCCCTGAGCACTCCGAGCCCGCCCGCTTCGCCTCGGTAGCGCTGCATGGCCATACAGCCCACCAGCAGAGCTCTCACGTCATCGACCGCGAGGCCCCCGCGTACCGCACCGACTGCCTGGGCCCGGGCGAGCAGGTCGCCGAACGTGTTCCGGAACCGCTTCTCGGCCTCGGGAGCGAGCACCGCGGCTGCGTAGCCCGCCTCGGCCATGGCCTCGGCAAGCCCCTTGTCCCCCGCACCCTCATCGACGCCCGCCCAGAAGAACGCGAAGAAGGCATCTCCTGGGTCACGGGTCGCCACGAGGTCGGCGGCCAAGGCGACCAAGTGGTCCAGCCGGTCCAGTACGACGGCTTCGAACAGGGCTTCCTTCGTAGGGAAGTGCCGGTAGACGGTCCCCGCGCCCACGCCGGCCCGCCGGGCGATCTCGTCGATCGGCACCCCGAAGCCCTCGGCGGCGAACACCTCGTGCGCCGTCTCAAGAACTCGGGCCCTGTTTCGCCTGGCGTCGGCACGCAGCGGTTTCACGCTCTCCTGGCTGGCAGACACGTCCACGCTCCTACCCCCTCCCCGGGACTGATGACTCCTGCCACCGCATGATCTCCCATCCGATGAAAGCGGAGCAATCGTTCCACCTCTTGCAAGCGGGGCGATCGTTCCGTATCTTAATCGGGGCGACCGTTCCGCATGTGGGGTTCGGCGCAGTGAGGGAGTGACGGGATGGCCAACTCGCGGACCGCCGAACGGTGGACCGAGACCGATGGGCCGGACCAGCGCGGTCGTACGGCCTTGGTCACCGGCGCCGACTCGGGCCCGGGCCCGGGATTCGAGACCGCACGGGCGCTCACGAAGCACCATGCCACCGTCGTGCTCGCCCGCGAGGCTCCCTGCCGATCGCTCCGTACGCCCACCACCGTCGTCAAGCACCGGCTGCGGACGGAGCCGGAGCGACTGAATACGTGACGGCCCTCCCTGCAGCGCACTGCTGACTGCCTGAACTGACCTCCCACACAAGGATGTTGAGTCAATCCACATGTCAGGCCAATTAGGAAAAGACATCGTGTCGTTTCTCAATTCAGAAGTGAGTCCCACGCCCGCGCCGGTCGAGTCGAGGTCTCCAGGTCGCCCGATGGACGTCCAGCGCGACGCGGCGTTGCTGGACGCGGCGCTTCAGCTGCTCTCCGAGGTGGGCTACGAACGGCTGAGCCTGACCGAGGTGTGCCGCAGGGCCAGGGCCAGCACGAAAACGGTGTACCGACGCTGGTCCAACAAGGATCAGCTGATGGCCGCCGCGTTGCGCAGGGCGGTGTCCCGGAGCGTGGACGAGCAGGTTCCCCTGACGTCTTCGGGATCCCTTCGCGAGGACCTGGTGCACAATCTGCTGCCGTCCGCGGTCCCGGAACAGCAGCTCACGCCCCAGTACTTCTCCGGACTGCTGGTCGCCGCGTCCGGTAGCGACGAAGTCGGGCGGATGGCCAAAAAGCTGTGCCGAATGCACCACGCCCGCGTCGCGGAGACGGTCCTGGGCTGGGCCCGGGAGCGCGGGGAACTCGGTGAGGGCGCTGACCCCGTACTGATCGCCGACCTCGCCCGGAGCGCGCTGATCCATCAGGTTCTGGTCGCCGACGGTGAGCTCGACGTCAGCTTCGTGGAGTCCTTCGTGGACCGTGTGCTGCTGCCGGTGCTGGCTCCCTTCCGGACGGGAGGTGCCCGGTGAGGATCAGCGTCGACCTGAACCGCTGTGAGGGATACGGGCAGTGCGTGTTCGCCGCCCCCTCGGCCTTCACCCTGCACGGCCTGGAGGCCCTGACCTACGTACCGAATCCCGCGGACGAGATGCGGGACGCCGTGCACCGGGCCGCCCTGGCCTGCCCGGTACGGGCCATCACCGTCGGCGTCGAGGACGAGCCGACCAGGGCTGCACCGCGCCAGGACCGGCATGTGGTCGTCGTCGGTGCTTCGCTCGCCGGGCTGAGGACTGCCGAGGCGCTGCGTGAGAACGGTTTCGCGGGCCCGCTGACAATCATCGGGGACGAGCCGCACCGGCCGTACGACCGACCGCCGCTGACCAAGGCGTGCGTCAGCGAGAAGCTGGCTCCCGACCTGCTCGAACTGCCGGTCACCCGACCACTGGACGCCCGCTTCCTGCTGGGCACCGCAGCGGTGGGGCTGGACACGGAGCGGCGGTCGGTCGTCCTGGCCGACGGCGGCACCGTCGGCTACGACACCCTGGTGATCGCGACGGGCACCCGCGCCCGCCCGTTCCCCGGCTGGGTGCCCGAAGGCGTCCTCACCGTCCGCACCCGCGACGACGCCGAGGATCTCCAGAGGCGCCTGGCCCGACAGCCGCGCCGGGTGGTGGTGGTCGGTGCCGGTTTCCTGGGCGGTGAGCTGGCCTCCGGCCTGCGCGAACTGGGGCTCCCGGTGACGCTGGTCGAGGCGCAGGCGACTCCCCTGCAGGGCCCGTTGGGCAGGACGGTGGGCGATGTGGTGGCCGGCCTGGCCAGGAGCACGGGCGTGGACCTGCGCCTCGGCACCACCGTCGACGAGTTCGTGGCGGACGAGAAGCACGCGTTGCGGCAGGTCCGGCTGTCGGACGGCGAGACGGTCGACGCGGATCTCGCGGTCGTCGCGCTGGGCGCCGTACGCAATGTCGAATGGCTGGCGGGCTCGGCCGTGTGCGCGGACGCGGGCGGGGTGCACTGCGACGAGCTGTGCCGCGCGCTCGATCAGGAGCGGCGCCCGCTGCCGGACGTGTACGCGGCCGGGGACATCGCCGCCCTGCCGCACCCCTTGTTCCCCGGCCGGCGTCTGTCGGTCGAGCACTGGGGCAGCGCTGTCACTCAGGCCCGTACCGTCGCCCACGACATCACCCGCGAGCCCGGCGAGGAACGGCTTCCCCACGTCGAGTTGCCGTCTTTCTGGTCCACGCAGTTCGGCGTCAACATCAAGGGCGTCGGTTTCCCCGGCGCCGCCGACCGGATCGCCGTCGTGCAGGGCACCCCCGGCCAGGGCTCCTTCAGCGTCCTGTACGGCCTGGGGGAGCGCACGATCGGCGCGGTCACCTTCGACAACGGCCGCAATCTCCACCACTACATCTCTCTCGTCCGCGAACAGGCGCCGTTTCCGCCCGGGTTCGCCACCAGCGACGAGAACACCTCCCCCGCGCTGCGGCCGATCGGCTGCTGACCCCTCGTTTCCCCCCACCGCGAAAGCGAGCACGGCTCCATGGCTTCGACTCTGCTCAAGCAGATACTCCATCCCGACAGCCGACCCCACCCCTGGGATCTCTACGCCGACCTGCGCAGGGAACCTGTCAGCGTGCAGGACGACGGAACCCATGTCGTCGGCGGATACGAGGAGATCACCGCGCTGCTGCGCGACCCCCGTGTCTCCGTCGATCCCGGCAAGGCCGCCGCGGGCGGCCGGATCCGCACCGGGACCCAGGAACCCGGCCAGGCACCGCCCTTCCTCGTGCGGGACAACCCGGCACACGACCGGCTGCGCGGACAGGCGATGCGCCACTTCGGACCGCCCGAACTCCCCGGTGGCGTCGAGGGGTTGCGGACGATGGTGGAGGACCTGGTGCGCGACCGTATCGACCGGCTGACCGGGCGCACCGAGTTCGACCTCGTGTCCGAGGTCGCCTACCCGGTGCCCGTCCTGGTGATCTGCCACCTGCTGGGCATTCCGCCCCACGACGCCGACGCCCTCGCCCACTCCTCCGAGGATGCGGTGCGCGGTCCGGAGTTCCAGGTGGACCCGTACGACCCGGAGGTGACAGCGGCCAGAACCCACGCCTCCCAGGAACTGGGCACCTACTTCGCGGCGCACATCGAGCGGCTCCGGGAGAACCCGGGCGAGGACATGCTCTCCAGGATGATCCACGACGACGGCCCCCGTGGCCGGATGAGCACACCGGAGCTGCTGAACACCGCGATCACGCTCTTCGTCGGCGGTCACGAGACAACCGTCAACCTCATCGCCAGCTGCATGCTCCTCCTGCTGCGCCACCCGGACCAGCTGGCCCGCCTGAAGGCCGACCCCTCCCTCACGGCCGGCGCGATCGAGGAGACGCTGCGTATGGAGCCCTCGGTGCACATGCGGGCCCGGATCGCCGTCGACGACATCCGCGTCGGGGACCACCACGTCATCCCCCGGGGCTCCTCGATCATCCTCAACATCGCCGCCGGTAACCGCGACCCCCGGCGCTTCCCCGACCCTGACACCTTCGACATCACGCGCCCGGACAACGCCCATCTCAGCTTCTCCGGCGGCATCCACTACTGCTTCGGCGCCGCGCTCGGCCGGATGGAAGGCCAGATCGCGGTGCGGCGGCTGGTCCAGCGCCTGGTCGTCCCACGGCTGCTGCAGGACCCCCCGCCCTACCGCGTCCCGGCCGACCTTCGGGGCCCCTCGGCCCTGCACCTGGCCGTGGACGACGTACGGGCCGCCTGAACCACGCCGCCCCTCTGCCCGACACCCCGTCACCGTCCGCCGAACCGAGAGAGCGACGCGCATGACCACCGAATCCGCCTCACGCATTCCCCCGCCCGCCGAGGAGACCGCGCCCAGCAGCGACGTCACCCTCACCGTCAACGGCAAGCTCCACTCCCTCCGGGTCGACAACCGGACCTCGCTGCTGGACCTGCTGCGCGAACATCTGGGCCTGACCGGTTCGAAGACGGGCTGCAACGCGGGAGCCTGCGGCGCGTGCACCGTGCTCGTGGACGGCCGCCGGGTCAACTCCTGTCTGACGCTGGCGGTACGCCTGGAAGGCGCCGAGGTCACCACCGTCGAGGGCCTGGCCGACGGCGACGAACTGCACCCGCTGCAGCAGGCGTTCATCGATCTGGACGCCGCCCAGTGCGGCTTCTGCACACCGGGCCAGATCATGTCCGGTGTCGGCTGCATCCGGGAGGGCCACACCGGCTCCGGGGAAGAGATCCGGGAGTGGATGAGCGGCAACATCTGCCGTTGCGGCTGCTACGTGAACATCGTGCGCGCGGTCGGGCAGACCGCGGGCCGGATATAGGGACGGCTGCCATGTATCCCTTCACGTACACACGGGTCTCCGGCACCCGCGAAGCTCTCGCCGCGGGCCGCGAGGGCGGCCGTTACATCGCGGGCGGCACCACGCTGGTCGATCTGATGCGGGAGAGCGTCGAACGCCCCGGCGCTCTGGTCGACATCAGCGCGCTGCCGTTGCACGAGGTCACCGTCACCGAGGACGGCGTCCTGCGGATCGGCGCCCTGGTCAGGATGGCCGACGCCGCCGCACACCCCGACGTGCGCACCGCCTACCCGGTGATCTCTCAGGCCCTGGAGCTGAGCGCGTCCGCCCAGCTGCGCAACATGGCCACCATCGGCGGCAACATCATGCAGCGCACCCGGTGCACCTACTTCCGCGATGTGACCGCCCCCTGCAACAAGCGCGAGCCGGGCACGGGATGTGCCGCGCGCGAGGGGGTCAACCGCGCCCACGCGATCCTCGGCACCTCCGACGCCTGCGTGGCCACCCATCCCTCCGATGTCGCCGTCGCCTTCGCGGCGCTGGAGGCGAACGTGCACCTGCTGGGCCCGGACGGGGCCCGAACGGTTCCCTTCGCCGACTTCCTGCTCCGGCCCGGCGACACCCCCCGCCACGAACACGCTCTGGGTCAAGGGGAGTTGATCACCGCAGTGGAGATCCCGGCCCATCCGCGCCCGCTGCGGTCCGGCTATCTGAAGGTCCGCGACCGCCAGTCGTACGAGTTCGCTCTCACCTCGGCCGCCGTCGCCCTGCACATCCGTGACGGCGTGATCCGCGAGGCGAAGGTCGCCACCGGAGGCGTGGGCACCGTGCCCTGGAAGCTGCCCGCCGTCGAACAGCACCTCATCGGCGAGCGGCCCTCGGAGACCCTGTGGACGGCCGCCGCCGAGCACGCGGCGGACGGCGCCCGTCCCCTGGCCCACAACGGTTTCAAGGTCGACCTGCTCAAGCGCACGGTCGAACGCCAGTTGCGCATCGTAGGAGGCGACGCATGACCCCCCAGCCCCAGGCAGCCGTCGGCGCCCCGCTGACGCGGGTCGACGCACGGCTGAAGGTGACCGGACAGGCCCGGTACGCGGCCGACTTCGACGCCGACGGACTGGTGCACGCCGTCGTCGTCGACAGCGGCATCGGTCTCGGCCGCATCACCTCCGTCGACACCGCCGCCGCCCTCGCCCTGCCCGGCGTGCTGACGGTGCTCACCCACCTCAACGCGCCCCGGCTGCCCTACGGCCCCAACCCCGGAATGGCGACCCCGCCCGGCGAACGGCTGCACGTACTGGAGGACGACCGGGTCCGCTTCCACGGACAGCCCGTCGCCGTCGTGGTCGCCACCACCCTGGAGACGGCCCGGCACGCGGCGCGCCTGGTGCGGGTGGAGTACGACGCCGAGCCGCCCTCGACCGACCTGTCGACCGCGACGGACGACACGCCGGTCACGTACGAGCGCGGTGACGCGGAGCGTGCGCTGCGGTCGGCCGACGTGCGGCTGGAGTTGACGTACCGGACCGCCCGACAGCACCACAACGCGATGGAGCCGCACGCCACCGTCGCCCGCTGGGACGACGGCCGGCTCACTGTGTGGCAGAAGACCCAGTGGATCCACGGCGCACAGTCCGAACTCGCCGCCGTCTTCGGACTGCCCGAGGACGCGGTGCGTGTCGTGTCACCGTTCGTCGGGGGCGCGTTCGGCAACGCCTCACGGATCTGGCCGCAGGGGGTCATGGCGTCCCTCGCCGCCCGTGAGGTGGGGCGGCCCGTCAAACTCGTGCTCAGCCGCAGGCAGTTGTACTTCGGGACGGGCTACCGGCCCGGGTACGAGTACCAGGTGCGCCTGGGCAGCGACGGGCAGGGCCGGCTGACGGCGATGACCCACGTCATGCGGGCCGAGACCTCTCGTTACGAGACGTTCCAGGACGACATCCTGAGCATCGGCCAGATGCTCTACGACGTGCCCGCGGTCACCCAGGACTGGCGCACCGTTCCCCTGGACGTCAGCACGCCGACGTTCATGCGCGGCCCCGGCGGCGCCACGGCCGCCTACGCCGTCGAGTCCGCGATGGACGAACTCGCCTGTGAACTCGGCCTGGACCCCATCGAGTTGAGGCTGCGCAACGAACCCGACCGGGATCCGACGAGCGGGCTGCCATTCTCCACCCGGCGGCTGCGCCAGTGCTACGCCACGGGTGCCCGCGCGTTCGGCTGGCACCCTCGTGACCCGAAGCCCCGCTCCACCCGGGACGGCGACTGGCTGATCGGCACCGGCATGGCCACCGGCGCCCACCCCTCCTGGAGCGTCACCTCCCTGGCGCACGTACGCCTCGACGCGGACGGTACCGCGGTGGTCCAGAGCGCCACGAGCGACATGGGGCCCGGCACGTACACCGTCATGACCCAGGTCGCCGCCGACGCGCTCGGCCTGCCGGTGAGCGCGGTGCGGTTCGAACTGGGCGACAGCACCATGCCGCCCCCCGTGGGCCACGGCGGCTCCATGACGACGCCCAGCGTCGGCTCCGCCGTCCAGGACGGCTGCGCCAAGCTGCGCCGGGAGGCCGTCGAACTCGCCGTGAAGGACGAGGAGTCACCGCTGTTCGGCGCCGCCGCCGACGACGTCGTCGTAGCGGACGGACGTCTGTACGTGCGCGACGAGCCCGCGCGCGGGGAGACCTACCGGAGCCTTCTGGCCCGGTCCGGACGGGATCGGCTGGAAGCGGACGGCGAATACGTTCCGGCCGGGCTGCCGTTTTCCACGCACTCCTACAGCGTGACGTTCGCCGAGGTCGCCGTCGACGCCCGCCTCGGGCTGGTGCGGGTGCGGCGGATGCTGGGCGTGTACGACGTCGGCCGCGTCATCAACCCCAAGCTCGCCGTCAGCCAGGCCATCGGCGGCATGATCGGCGGAATCGGCCAGGCCCTGCTGGAGCACACGGTCACCGACCACCGCGACGGCCGGATCGTCAACGCCAACCTCGCCGACTACCTCGTCCCCGTCAACGCGGACATCCCCGACCTCAAGGCGATCTACCTGGAGGGCGAGGACGACAAGGTCGCCCGGATCGGCGCCAAGGGCCTCGGGGAGGTCGTCCACGTGGGCGTGGCACCCGCCCTCGCGAACGCCGTCTTCCACGCCACCGGCCGCCGGATCCGCGAACTGCCCATCACCGCCGACGCCCTGCTCTGAGCGGGGCCCGCGTCGCGAACATCCCCCTACGGAGATCCACGGATGCTGAACATCGCGGACACACTGCACCGTTGGTGCCGCGAGGACCGCCCCTTCGCCCTCGCCACCGTCGTCGGCGTCTCCGGCAGCGCTCCCCTGCCGCCGGGCACCGCGCTCGCCGTCGACATGGGCGGACGAGCGGTCGGCAGCGTCTCCGGCGGCTGCGTCGAAGGCGCTGTCTACGAGCTGTGCCGGCAGGTCCTGGAGGACGGCAGCCGGCCGGAACGCGCCCGGTTCGGCTACTCCGACGACGACGCCTTCGCCGTGGGGCTGACCTGCGGCGGCGAGATCGACGTCCTGGTGCAGCGGGTGGATCCCACGGACCGGCCGCATCTCGTCGCGGCTCTCGACGACGTCGTACGGGACGAGCCCGTCGCCGTCGCCCAGGTCGTCGAGGGCCCCGTCGAACTCGTAGGCCGCACCCTGCGTGTCTCCGGCAACGGCGCCCACGACGGCACCCTCGGCGACAAGGACACGGACCGTACGGTGGCGGCGCGGGCCCGCGCCCTGCTCCGGGCCGGGCGCGGCGGCCGGGTGGAGACGGGCGGGGACGCCGACACATGCCCGGAGGCGCTGACCCTCCTGGTCCACACAAAGGCGCCCCCGCCCCGCATGCTGATCTTCGGCGCCGTCGACTTCTCCGCCGCACTCAGCCGGGCCGGACGCTTCCTCGGCTACCACGTCACCGTCTGCGACGCCCGGCCCGTCTTCGCCACCGCCGAGCGCTTCCCGGACGCCGACGAGGTCGTCGTCGACTGGCCGCACCGCTACCTCGCGGCCACCGAGGTGGACGCCCGCACCGCGGTCTGCGTACTCACCCACGACGCCAAGTTCGACATCCCGCTGCTGCGGCTGGCCCTCGGCCTCCCGGTCGGTTACGTCGGCGCCATGGGCTCCCGCCGCACCCACGACCACCGCCTGGCCGCGTTGCGCGAGGCCGGCGTCCCGGAGGAGCACCTCACCCGCTTCAACTCCCCCATCGGCCTCGACCTCCGCGGCCGGACACCGGAGGAGACCGCCGTCTCCATCACCGCGGAGATCATCGCCCGCGCGAACCAGGGCTCCGGCCTGCCCCTGTCCTCGGGCACGGGGCCAATCCATCCCCCTGCCTCGGTCGGCAGCAGCACGGCGCACAGCGCCGGTTGAGGAGAAGCACGATGTCCACAAGTGGCCGCACCCCCGACTCGTCCGCACCGAGACCGAACGTCATCGTGCCGGTCCTGGCTCTCGCCGGTGTCGTGGTCGCGGTGATGCAGACCCTGGTCCTCCCCCTCGTACCCCAGTTGCCCCACCTGCTGGACACGTCACCGTCGAACGCCAGTTGGGCCGTCACCGCCACCCTGCTCGCCGGCGCCGTCGTCACCCCCGTGACGGGGCGGCTGGGCGACATGTACGGCAAGCGCCGCATGCTGCTCGTCAGCCTGGCCGTGATGCTCGCCGGATCGCTCGTCGCCGCCCTCAGCGACTCCGTGGCGCCGCTGATCGTCGGGCGGGCGCTGCAGGGCGCGGCGGCGGGTGTGATCCCGCTCGGCATCAGCATCATGCGTGACGAGCTGCCCTCCGAACGCCTCGGCTCCGCCTCCGCCCAGATGAGCGCCTCTCTCGGCGTCGGGGGTGCCCTCGGCCTGCCGGCCGCCGCGCTCATCGCGCAGAACGCCTCCTGGCACACCCTCTTCTGGATCGCGGCGGTACTCAGCGCGGTCGTCATCGTGCTGGTCGCCCTGTTCGTGCCGGAGTCGCAGGCGCGCACGGGCGGGCGCTTCGACGTGGTCGGCGCGCTGGGACTCGCCGCGGTCCTGGTCTGCCTGCTCGTGGCGGTCTCCAAGGGAGCGGACTGGGGCTGGACCAGCACCGCGACCCTGGGCCTGTTCGCCTCGGTCGCCGTCCTGTTGCCGCTGTGGGGCCGTTACGAACTGAGCACCGCTCAGCCACTGGTGGACCTGCCCGTCACCGCCCGCCGGCAGGTGCTCTTCACCAACCTCGCCACGGTGACGTTCGTCTTCTCCCTGTTCACGCTGCAGCTGGTCATCCCACAGCTCATGCAGCTGCCCGAGACCACCGGCTACGGCATGGGCAGGTCCCTGGTCGCCGTCGGCCTGGTCATGATGCCCCAGGGCCTGGTGATGATGGCGGTCGCCGGCGCCTCGGCGGTCCTCTCCCGGACCAGGGGCCCCAGGGTGACGCTGATGCTCGGCACGGCCCTCGTCGCCGCCGGCTTCGCGCTCAACATCGTGCTGATGACCGAGATCTGGCACCTGGTCCTGGTCTCCTGCGTCGTCGGCGCGGGTGTGGGACTCGCCTACGGCGCCATCCCCTCTCTCATCATGGGCGCGGTTCCCCCGTCGGAGACGGCCGCCGCCAACAGCCTCAACACCCTCATGCGGTACATCGGCAACTCCCTGTCCAGCGCTGTCGCGGGCGTCGTCTTCGCCCAGCTCACCACCCTGTCCGGCGGGGCGGTACTGCCGTCCGAGGACAGCTTCAAGGCCCTCATGGCCATCGCCTGCGCGGCGGCCCTCCTCTCGCTGGTCCTCGCCGCCTTCCTGCCGAGCCGGTCGCGGCTCGCCGGCGCACACCCGGCAGGGCCCGCCTCAGCCGTCTCGCTGGTGACCTCCGGCGCCACGGGGCACACATCCGACGCAAGGAGTGAATGATCACCATGTCCGGAATCTCGTTCGACGGCCGGGTCGCCATCGTCACCGGAGCAGGCGGCGGACTGGGCCGCAGCCACGCCCTGGACCTGGCCGCGCGCGGCGCCAAGGTCGTCGTCAACGACCTCGGGGGCGACATCACCGGCAGGGGCGCGGGCACCGGCATGGCCGACCAGGTGGTCAGGGAGATCGAGGAGGCCGGCGGCACCGCCGTGGCCTGCTACCACTCCGTCGCCACCCCCGAGGGCGGCGCGGCGATCGTCCGGGCGGCGCTGGACGCCTTCGGCACGCTCGACATCCTCGTCAACAACGCCGGAAACATCCGCAACGCGCCCTTCACCGACCTCACCCCCGAGGCGATCGACGCGCTGCTGGCCGTCCACGTCAAGGGCGCCTTCTACGTCACCCAGCCCGCCTTCGCCGTGATGCGCGACAAGGGCTACGGCCGCATCGTCTTCACCTCATCCGGCGCCGGTGTCTTCGGCAACAGGGAGCAGGCGAACTATGCCGCCGCCAAGACCGCCCTCCTCGGCCTGGCCAACGTGGTGGCCTTGGAAGGCGCCCCGCACGGCATCAAGGCCAACACCATCCTGCCGACGGCGGCGAGCCGCATGGCCGAGGGCATGAGCGCCGACTCCATGTCCGACGCCCCCACCACCCCGGCGCACCACGCACCGGAGGTGGTCACCGCGATGGTGACCTACCTGGCGAGCGAGGCCAACCCCCACACCCAGGAGGCGTTCTCCGTCGCCCGCGGCCGCTACGCCCGTGTCTTCACAGGCGTGGCCGACGGCTGGTACGTCCCACCGACCGAGCCGATCCCCACCGCCGACGACGTGCACAGGCACATCGACCGCATCCGCGACCGCGCCGGCTACCACGTGCCCGGCTCGCTGTGGGAGGAGATGGCCCTGATGCCATAGCGCTTCCGTCTGCCCCCTCGGGCACACCAACCCCATCTGCACGACCATCTGAGGAGCGCATATGCCCACCATCGCCGTCGTCGGAACCGGCCCCGGCCTCGGTCTGTCCATTGCCAGGGTCTTCGGCGGCCACGGTTTCGACGTCGCCCTGGTCTCCCGCACCAGAGAGAACCTCGACGGTCTGGTCGCGGAGCTGACGAAGGACGGCATCACGGCGGAAGGCTTCCAGGCCGACGTCTCCGCCCCCGAGCAGCTCACCGGAGCGCTGGCCGCCGCGACGGAACGCTTCGGGCGGATCGACGTCCTGGAGTACTCCCCGCAGCCGAGCTCGATCATGTCCACTCCCGCGGAGGTGACCCTGGACACCCTCCGGCCCCAGATCGACGGCCTGCTGTACGGGGCGGTGACCGCCGTCCAGGCGGTGCTGCCGGACATGAGGAAATCGGGCTCCGGCACCCTGCTGTTCACCACCGGCGGCGGCGCGATCGATCCCCACCCGGCCCTGGCCGCCCTCAACATCGCCCACGCCGCCCTGCGCAACTGGGCGGTCAACCTGCACAACACCCTCGGCGCCGAAGGGATCTACGCGGCCAACGTGTCCATCAACGTCGCCATCGCCGAGCAGGCACCCCAAGCAGGCATCCCCTACCGCGCGCCGGACGAGATCGCCCAGGACTACTGGACCCTCCACACCTGCCGTGAGACGGCCGACCACTTCGTCGGCGCCTGACAACGGCGTGGTACAGGCGTGGCATTCCGACATACAGACATCGGTCAAGGAGCACACGTCATGACTACGACCGACAACACCGGAACAGTTCTGCGTTTCTTCGAGAATTTCAACGCCGGGAACGCCGAGGCGGCGTTCGCCCTGCTCGACGAGCAGGTGGTGTGGCGCGTGATGGGCAGACCGGACCTCTTCCCCCTCGCCGGCGACTACGACAAGGACGGAGTCGTGCGGCTGCTGGGCGCGGTCGGACAGGTCATGCCGAACGGGGTGGAACTCAAGATCACCTCCTCCACCGCCCAGGACGACCGGGTCGTGGTGGAGGCCGAGAGCCACGGTGTCTCCGCAGCCGGCAAGGTCTACGACAACCGGCTCATATACGCCTTCGAGCTGCGGGACAGCAAGATCCTCCACATCCGGGAGTACTTCGACACCATCCACGCCAACGACGTGATGGTGGTGACGGACTAACGCCGACGCCGTCGGCCCCCGGCGACCGGGAGATCAGGACAAGTGGTAGCGGCCCCGCACAGGCTCCCGGAGGAGCGTGTGCGGGGCCGTCGTCCGGCTGCTTGTCACAGGCCGAGGCGGGCCCGGATCTCCGCCGCCGCTGCGCCGATGGCCTGGTCGAGGCCCGCCTCCACCTCCGGGGCGAGCGCGGGGGCGCCGACCAGTGTCGCGGTGACTCCGTGCGGTCCGGGCTGGGCGGCCACGGTGCGCCGGTGGGTGAAGGTGTCGAAGCCGGTCCTGCCGCCGTACGCCCCGGAGCCGGAGCCACCCACCCCACCGAAGGGTGCGTTGCTGAGGGCGGCGTGCAGGAGGCCGTCGTTGCGGGTGACGCCGCCGGAGGTCGTACGGTCCAGGAAGCGGCGGAAGTCTTCGCCGTCCTCGCCGTACCAGTACGCGGCCAGCGGGGCCGGGCGGTCGGCGATGTAGGCGATGGGCTCGGCGAGATCGTCGTAGGGGTGGATCACCAGTGCCGGCCCGAAGATCTCCTCCCGGGAGATCTCCGCGTCCTCGGGGACGTCGAGGAGCAGCGTCGGCGGGATCAGGCGCAGTTCGCGGGAGGGCTCCTCGTCGACCGAGGTGATCTTCCGGGCACCGTGCGCCTCGGCGTCGTGGATGAGGCCCAGGACCCGGTCGAAGTTGCGGTCGTTGACGAGGGAGACCGCGGCCGGGTGGTCGGTGTAGGTGGGGAAGAGGCGGACCAGGGCGGCCCGCAGGCGCTCGGCGAAGTCGTCCAGGTGTTCCCGGGGCACGAAGACGTAGTCCGGGCAGAGACAGACCTGGCCGCCGTTGCTCATCCGGGTGCCGACGATGCGCTCGGCGGCCAAGTCCAGGTCGGCGTCCCGGGCGACGACGGCGGGGTTCTTGCCTCCCAGCTCCAGGGTGACGGGGACGAGGTTCGCCGCGGCGGCCTGGCCCACGAGCCTGCCCACCTGGGGTGAACCGGTGAACAGGATGTGGTCCAGGGCCAGGTCCGAGAACTCCTGGGCGGTCTTCAGATCCCCGCACACCACGGTGACCTCGTCCTCGCCCAGGTACTTGGACACGGCCCGGGCGAACACCTCACCGGTGCGGACGTGGACGTCGGTGAACTTGATGATCACCCGATTCCCAGCGGCCAGCGCGTCCAGCGCAGGGCGAACCGCCAGACCCACCGGAAGGTTCCAGGCGGTGATGATCCCGACGACGCCGAGCGGCTGCTGCTGGACGAAAGCCGGGACGGGACCGGCGACGGGGACCGGCTTCATCCATTCCTCCAGTCCTTCTCGCAGGACCTGGGACTCTCCGAGCAGGCCGAGTACCTCACCCGCCTTGGTCAGGGCCACCGGCCGCCGGCCGAAGTCCTCGGTCAGCGCGGCGGTCAGCTCTTCGGCGGCGTCGAGTACGGCGAGCACCAGCCGGTCGATCCGGTCGCGCCGGACCTCCGCGCTGGGCGGGCCCTCCAGACGGAAGGCCGCCCGCTGCAGTTCGACGAGCCGGTCGAGTTCCTCACGGCTGACGTGGGCGGGGGCGGTAAGAACTGTGGACATGCGAACTGGCTCCTCGAAAGGGGGTCGTTGACGTCTGGCCGGCTACCGGGACGCCGATGAGCCGTGGCGAGTCCTCCCACCGCCGGTCGGCGCCCGCCGGGGCGGGTGCGTAGGGGGCTCCGGCGGGCATGAACTCGCTGATGGCCGGTGCCATCGGCGGACCGCCGGGTGACGGCAGCACCTCGGCACTGTCGGCGAAGCACCGGCCGCTGACACGTACGGCGAAGGCGATCCCGGCGCCGATCCCGCACACGTAGGGCGTCGTGATCCGTGTCATGACTGCCACGGTCCGCCACCGCCCACGGTTTACCCAGAGCCCCGCCGATCCTGGGGGTGACAGGACCAGGTTCGGCGCGGTCGGCGGCCGTACCGTGGAAGGCATGGTGAACGACAACGCCCTCGGCGAGTACCTACGGGCCCGCCGTGAGCAGATCGGCCCCGAGGACGTCGGCCTCGCCTCGTCCGGACGGCGCCGGGTGCCCGGCCTGCGCCGGGAGGAACTGGCCCTGCTCGCCGGTATCAGCGCCGACTACTACCTGCGCCTGGAACAGGGCCGCGACCGCAACCCCTCCGCGCAGGTCCTCGACGCCCTCGCCCGCGCCCTGCACCTCGACGCGGATGCCAACGCCCACCTGCACCGCCTCGCCCGCCCGGAGCGCTCCCGACGGCGCCCGGCGCCCCGCCGCCCGGAACGAGCCCCCGACGGCATCCGGCAGCTCGTCGACAGCTGGCCGCACACTCCCGCCTACGTCCTCGGCCGCATGATGGACGTGCTCGCCGCCAACCCGCTCGCCCAGGCCCTCACTCCGATCCTCACTCCCGGCACCAACTTGGTCCGCTCCACCTTTCTCGCGCCCGCCTCCGCCGCCATGTACGGGGGGTGGGACGTCAACGCAGAGGGCATGGTCGCCGCCCTGCGGGCCCTCGTCGGCCCCGACGTCGACGACCCCGCCCTCAACGAACTCGTCGGCGAGCTGTCCGTGCGCAGCGAGCACTTCCGCAAGCTGTGGTCCCGGCACGAGGTCCGGCCCAAGCGCAGCGGGATCTTCACCTTCGAACACCCGCAGGTCGGCCCTCTCGAACTGCGTCAAGAGAAACTGCTGATCACCGACACCGACCGGCAGACCCTCGTCGTCTATCACGCCGAACCCGGCACCTCCACAGCCGAGCGCCTCACCCTGCTGGCCGCCCTCGCCTCCACACCGGAGTCTGCTCCCACCGAACGCGTCGCCCCGGACGTCCGGCGTCCATGAGATGAGCCTGCGCGCCTCCTGGCGTCAGCGGGGGGTGATCCCATCGAAGGCAATGTCGAGAAGACGCTCGCCGGCACCCGGGGTGGACTCGGCGACGGCCGCGATGGTGTAGGCCATCATGAGCAGTTCCGCCGGTCTCACATCCCCATGGGCGGCGCCATGCTCGCGGGCGTCGTCGAGCAGTTCGGTGGTCGTCGCGACCAGCGGGTCGTGCCAGTGGCAGATGAGGTCCTTGCGCTCGCCGACGGTGTTGAGCGAAGCCGAGGCGAGGCCTCGGCGGGCAGTGATGTGGTCGATGAAGACGCGCAGCCATGCCTTGAGCGCCTGGCCGCTCTGCGTGGTCTCCAGCAGCTCGCGGGCGGCGTCGGTCAGTGCCTCGATCTCGGCGGTGTACACCGCGACCAGGAGGGCGTCGCGGGTGGGGAAGTGCCGGTAGAGCGTGGCGTTGCCTACGCCCGCGCGGCGTGCGATGTCGTCCAGTGGGGCATCCGGTCCGTGCTCGGAGATGGCTTCGCGGGCGGCCACCACAAGCAGTTCGTAGTTGCGGCGGGCATCGGCGCGCAGGGTCCGGGGGGGCATCACTCGTCACCTCACCCTCACTAACCGGGGAATCCTCCGATTAGGCTACCATCGAGCTAACCGGATAATTCCCCGGTTAATTGGTATCGAAGGGACCGCTTCATGACCTCCATCGAATCCGCCCTTCAGGACGTCCTCACCCGCAACGCCACCGGCACCGACCGGCTAAACCGTGAGCTGCTGCTGTCGGCGTTCCACCCCGAGGGGCGGCTGATCATCCCGTCCATGGACTTCGTGGCGGAGGGGCACGCCCAGGTGGGAGATCTCCTGGAGCTGCAGTCGCAGTTCGACAAGACGTTCCACTTCATCGGCAACACCCGCTTCGACATCGCCGACAGCGGCGACACGGCCACCGGCGAGATCTACGTCCTCGCCCACCACCTCAAAGACGGTCAGGTGCGGGTGTCCGCGATCCGCTACGAGGACAGCTACAGCCGCCAGAACGGCGAATGGCGGATCGACGAGCGCACCATCAACATCGAATGGAACCACGCCCACGACACGATCGACTCGGTCCTCTAGCACCGGCTTCGGCGTCTGCACGGCCGAGACGCCCGTCCGCCGACGGAGACCAGCGCCCCTGCCGCAGCTGGGACGGGAGCATCCGAACCCGCAGTGCACGCTGCCGGGTCCGAGTACCTCGGGCCGTTCAGGAAGGCACCCCCGGGAGTGCGTTCAGCCAGCTCCGCATGCGGGAGTTGAATCGCTCGGCGTTCTCCTGGTGGAGGAAATGCCCGTTCTCCTCCCACACCTCGACCTTGTCGTACGGCCCCAGTGGGAGGTGGCGCTCCCGGTCGGCGCCCTTGGCGTCGGCGTACACGGCCAGGCGAGGACAAGTGCGGTCCCGCAGATATCCGGCGGCGTTGCGCCACCGCCCGAGTCCCTCGCTGCCCAACAGCCCGTGGATGCAACCGCCGACGACATGGTCCGGCGTGCCCAGTACCCGGCGCCGGTGCCACGCTCTGAGGAACGGCGGTGTGCGCGGTGTGTAGAAGGCGCCGAACGCCTCCGCAGCGATCCCGGCGGCTCCCGGTCCGCTCATGGCCTCGACCACGGGATCGGTGAGGTCGTCGGCGGTGTAGACGGGGTCGACAAGAACGAGCGCCCTCACGAGGTCGGGTCGGCGCACGGCGAGCGCGGAGCCCACCACCGCACCCATGGAGTGGCCCAGCACCAGGACGGGTCCTGTGCCCAGCGCTTCGATCAGGGCGGCGGCGTCGTCGGCGAGGGTCTGCGGCAGATAGTCCCCGCGGGGCGCCGACGAACGGCCGTGACCGCGATGGTCGAGGGCGATCACCCGGTAACCCTGCGTCAGGAGGTCGGGGATCTGCCAGCTCCAGTCATGGGAGTCGCAGGCCCAACCGTGCAACAGCAGCACCGCCGGCCCCGAGCCCTCGTCGGTATGGAAGAGCCGCACGTCGTCGTCCCGGACGAAGAAGGCCATCGTGACGCTCCTTTGCGTAGGGCCGGCTCCCCGGGGAGGAGGACCCGCGAACCGATGAACAACCTGGCGAGGTGCATCCTTGCCGCGGGCCGGAGCCCACGTACAGGTCCGTTTCCCTGACGCGCACGTGTCCGCAGCGGCAACGTGAAAGGCGCGGGGCGGGGTGGATCCGCTCGCGGGCGCAGCGCAGCCTGGTCCTGTCACTCCTAGGGTCGGCAGGGCACTGGGTACGGCATGGACGGTCGCCGACCGTTGCTGGCATGACACTCATCCACACCCCGTTCGGACTCCGTTCCACCGCCGCCGAGGTCGTCGCCGGTGTCGACCTGACAGGTAGGCGGGCGGTCATCACCGGCGGCTCCTCCGGGCTCGGACTCGAGACGGCCCGGGCCCTCGCGTCCGCCGGTGCGGAGGTCACCCTCGCGGTGCGTGACACGGCGGCCGGAGAGCGGGCCGCGGCCGACATCACCGCCGACACGGGCAACAAGGACATCCACATCGCACAACTGGAGCTGGCCGACCGGGCGTCGGTCGCCGCCTTCACCGCTGCCTGGGACGGACCCCTGCACATCCTCGTCAACAACGCGGGCGTGATGGCGCTGCCGGAACGGGAACTGACACCGGAGGGCTGGGAGAAGCAGTTCGCCGTCAACCACCTGGGGCACTTCGCCCTCGCGGTGGGCCTGCACGAGGCACTCACGGCTGCCGGGGACGCCCGGGTCGTCTCGGTCAGCTCCAGCATGCACCTGTCGTCGCCGGTCGTCCTCGACGACCTCCACTTCGTCTTCCGGCCGTACGACCCGATGCTCGCCTACGGGCAGTCGAAGACCGCCAACATCCTCTTCGCCGTCGGCGCCGCCGCGCGCTGGGCCGACGACGGGATCTCCGTCAACGCCGCCTCGCCGGGCACCGCCATGACCAACCTCTTCCGTAACGTGCCGCGGTCGCAGGGCATGGGCGAGATGCTCAAGGGCGTCAAGGACCTGATCAAGACAGCGGCGCAAGGCGCGGCCACTCCGGTCCTAGCCGCCGCGTCGCCGCTGCTGGAAGGCGTCAGCGGCCGTTACTTCGCGGACTGCGCCGAGGCGGTGCCCGTCACCAGCCCGCCGTCGATGACCACGCAGGCCGCTGAGCACATGAACGCCGTCGCCCCCTACGCCCTCGATCCGGCCGGCGCCGACCGGCTGTGGGAGGAGTCCCTGCGGCTCACCGGCGCGCGGTGACCAGGGGCGCACGCCCCGGAACACCGACAGGACCCACATCCCACGGACCAGAGGAACCCAGATGCAGTACGACGAACTCGACCCCCGCACCCCCGTGCTCGTCGGCGTTGGCCAGGTGTCCGAGCGGTTGGGCGAACCCGGCTACCGCAAGCGCTCACCTGCCCAACTCGCCGCCGACGCCGCGCAGGAGGCCCTCGCCGACAGTGGCGCCGCCACAGAGGTCGCGGCTGCCGTCGACACGGTCGCCGGAGTGCGCCAGTTCGAGGTGTCGGCGCCCGGGATGCCCGCGCCGCTCGGACGCTCCGACAACTTCCCGCGCTCGGTGGCGCATCGCCTCGGGGCCGACCCGCGGCGGGCGATCCTAGAGATCACCGGCGGTCACAGCCCGCAGCACCTGGTGACCGAACTCGCCGGGGCCATCGCGGCCGGCGAGTCGGAGGTGGCGCTGGTGTTCGGCGCCGAGGCCATCTCCACCGCCCAGGCCCTGGCCGGTGCCGAGGACCGGCCCGACTGGTCCGACTGGTCCGAGCAGGTGGGCGGCCAGCTGGAGGACCGCGGCTACGGCATGCAGGGACTGGCCAGCATGCACCTGAGCGCCCACGGACTGACCGACGCCCCCTCGCAGTACGCCCTCCTGGAGAACGCCCGCCGGGCCCGCCTCAAGCAGTCCCGGCAGGAGTACGCCGCCTCCATCGGCCGGCTGTTCGCGCCGTTCACCAAGGTCGCCGCGGCCAACCCGCACGCGGCGGCGCCCGTCGAGCGCTCCGCCGAGGAGCTGGTCACACCGAGCGAGGCAAACCGTCCCCTCGCCGATCCCTACACCCGCTACGTCGTGGCCCGGGACAAGGTCAACCAAGGAGCGGCCGTCCTGCTCATGTCCGTCGGGGCGGCCAGACGGCTCGGGGTCCCCCAGGACCGGTGGGTCTTCCTGCACGGCCACGCCGACCTGCGGGAGCGCACCCTCATGGAACGCGCCGACCTCGGTTCGGCTCCCGCGCTGGTCGCCGCGGCGCACAGCGCGCTCGGCATGGCGGGCCTGGGCGTCGACGAGGTGGCCACCTTCGACCTCTACAGCTGCTTTCCGGTGGCCGTGTCCGTCGTCGCCGAGGGCCTCGGCATCGACCCCGAGAACCCGCGGGGTCTCACCCTCACCGGCGGGCTTCCCTTCTTCGGCGGTCCGGGCAACAACTACGCCATGCACGGCATCGTCGAAACGGTGCGCCGCGCCCGTAGCGCGCCCGGCTCCTTCGGCTTCGTCGGCGCCAACGGCGGCTTCCTCAGCAAGTACTCGGTCGGCGTCTACTCCACGGCGCCGGCGCGGTGGAAGCCCTCGGACGACGCCAGCCTGCAGGCCGAACTCGACGCGGTGCCCGCGCCCGTGGAGGCCAAGCACGCCGACGGCTGGGCAACGATCGAGACGTTCACGGTCAAGCACGGGCGGTCCGGGGACACGGGCATCGTCATCGGCCGGCTGGAGAAGGACGGCCGCCGCTTCGTGGCCATGACCCAGCCCGGCGACACCGAGACGCTCGACCTGCTCGCGGCTGAACACCCCATCGGCGAACGGGTCTTCACGCGCTCCTTCGGGTACGGCAACCGCGTCACCACCACGGCGGAGCGCATGGAGGCACTCATCCCCACCCCGCCGCTGGTCCTGCGCGACTCCTACGAGTACATCACCGTACGCCGCGACGGCCACCTCCTGGAAGTGACCATCAACCGGCCCGAGGTGCGCAACTGCCTGCACCCCATGGCCAACGACGAGCTGGAACACGCCTTCGACTGCTTCTTCGCCGACCCCGACCTGTGGGTCGCGATCATCACCGGCGCCGGAGAGCAGGCGTTCAGCGCCGGCAACGACCTGCGCTACTCCTCCTCGGGCAAACCCATGTGGGTGCCGAAGAACGGGTTCGGCGGTCTCACCCACCGCGAGGGCATGACCAAGCCGGTCATCGCCGCCGTGAACGGCTACACCATCGCCGGCGGCTTCGAGATCGCCCTCGCCTGCCACCTCATCGTCGCCGACGCCACCGCGCAGTTCGCCCTCACCGAGGTCCGGGTGGGGCTGGTGGCCGGCGAGGGCGGAGCGATCCGGCTGCCGAGGGCGCTGCCGCCGAAGGTCGCCACCGAGATGCTCCTCACCGGACGCAGGATGGGAGCGGAGGAGGCGCTGCGGTGGGGCCTGGTAACCGAGGTCACCGAGCCCGGCAAGGCCCTGGACGGCGCGCGGGAACTGGCCGCGCTCATCCTCGAAGGGTCCCCGGCAGCGATACAGTCCACCCTGCGGCTCATGACCGAGACCGCGGGCATCGCCGACACCGTCGCCGCTACCCGGCACCCGAGCGCCGTGCTGGACGAACTCTTCGTCAGCGAGGACGCCATTGAGGGCATGATCTCCTTCGCCCAGAAGCGCAAGCCGCGGTGGGTAGGCCGCTGACGACCCCACAGGGCAAGCCCGGTCCGGGTGCTCGAAGGTCGCGGCACTCGGTTCACCGGGTCACAGGGGGTTGTCCTCGTACCTGTCCTTCAGTACGGCGAGCACCTCCCGCAGACCCGGCACGTGTTCCTCGGCGGTCTTGCGCCAGGCGATCCCGGCCCGCAGGCCCATTCCTGGTTCGTCGAGCGGTACGACGCGAAACGCCGGGGAGTCGTAGATCCGTGTGGCCGGAAGGTCGTCGCCGAGAACGGTGATGGCCAGGGCGCCGGTGCGCAGGACGTGGGCGGAGAGCTGCACCAGGTCGTTGTGCGGGAGGTCGACGAGGCGAGTGACCCCGGCCTCCAGGAGCATCGCCCTGCTCTCGGCCACCACGGAGGGATGCACCTTGGCGGAGGTCATGAGCACCTGTCGGCGGCGCAGGTCCCGCAGGGTCAGTGAGGGGCGGTCGGCGAACTCGTCGTCGGCCGCCATCGCCACGCCGAACGAGCCCCGGGAGATCAGCAGGCTTTCCAGATCGGCCTGGCCGGCCGGGAGATGAACGACGGCCAGGTCGATGTGACCCGCGGTCAGTTCCTCAAGGAGTTCGGCTGAGGGAGCGAGAGTGAGAGGCAGTTCGACGTCGTGGGCGATCTCTCCGTAGACGGCGAGGACGGCGTCCAGGACCTTCGGCGGGGCGAGCGGAGCCGCTCCGACCCGGCAGAGCTCGGCGTCCGCGTGGTCACGGGCGAAGTCGTGCAGGCCGTCGAAGGCTCGGACCACCTCTGCCGCCCGTCCGCGGAAGGCGTCACCGAAGGATGTCAGTTCCACGTGGTGGTGCTCACGGACGAACAGCTCACGGCCGAGTTCGTGCTCGAGCTCCCGAATACGGCGGCTCAGCGGTGAGGCGGTCACGTGCAGGCGCTCCGCTGCCCTGCCGAAGTGCAACTCGTCGGCGACGGCCAGGAAGTAGCGGAGCTGCTGGATGTCCACGAGGCCAGTAGATCACCGGTCCCGCGCCCGGCTCCAGACAGCTGCGATGTTGCCGTTCCGGACACGTGCACATCAGCGAAACGGACGTGTACAGATGCCTTCGCCCCGGGCGAGGCTGGTTCAAGGAAACACGGAGTTCAAACGGCCGACACGCAGCCGTCGCAGACCTCCGACGCGCGCCGGTACGGCCGTTCGTCCCCCGTACCCCGGACGTGACCCTCCCTTCGCCTCGGCCTCGGGCAGGTCCGCCATGCCCCGCGTCGGTGTGCGGCGCGGCAGGCCCGGTTTCGGAGGCGGACGATGAGCGAAACAGTGATCGGCGTTGCCCCGCAGGCCCCTTTGCAAGGGGTGCGGGTGGTGGACACCACCGACGGGCGGGGCGAGGGAGTGGGCCGCTTCCTCGCGTCCCTGGGTGCCGACGTGATCCTGGTGGAACCACCGGGCGGCGCCCGCGCCCGACGTAGGGCGCCGCTGCACAAGGAGACCAGTCTCTACTTCGCCGTCCGCAACGCGGGCAAGCGGGGCGTCATCCTCGATCCGGAGACCGAGGAAGGCCGCCGTGCCCTGCTCGCGCTGCTGGAGACGGCGGACATCTGGGTCGAGTCCGAACGGCCGAGTACGCAGGACCTGGCATACGAGCGGGTAGCAGCCCGCAACCCGCGGCTCGTGCTGCTCACAGTGAGCGACTTCGGACTGACCGGCCCGTACGCGGGCTACGCCGCGACCGACGCTGTGCACGCCGCCCTCAGCGGCCTCCTGTCCCGCTCCGGCCTGCCGGGGCGCCCGCCGCTGCCGCCGCCCGGGTCGATCGTCACCGAGGCCGCCAACATCCAGGCCGCCCTGGTGGCGCTGCTCGCCCACTACAACAGCCTTCACACCGGGCATGGCGACCACGTCGACTTCTCCGTGCACGAGGCCACCACCCAGGTCATCGACCCGGGCTTCGGCATGGGCGGTTCCGCCACCGGCGGGCTCCGCCCCGCCGACCTGCCGCCCGGACGGCCCGCGGCCGGGCACCTGTACCCGATCTTCCCCTGCGCCGACGGCCTGGTCCGCATCGCCGTGCTCAACCCCCGGCAGTGGCACGGCATGCGAGCCTGGCTGGGGGAACCGGAGGAGTTCACCGACCCGCGCTACGACAACATCGCCCTGCGCTTCAAGAAGGCCGACCGGATCCAGGCCCTGATCGCAGCCCTGTTCGCGGACCGCACCCGCGACGACCTCGTACGCCAAGGCCAGGAGCACGGAGTCCCCATCGCGGCCGTGCTGAGCCCCGGCGAGGCTCTGCGCGCCGAGCACTACCTAGAGCGCGGCGCGCTCACGGACACCGAACTCTCCCCCGCTCTCGCGGCACGCGTGCCCACGGGCTTCCTGGAGATCGACGGCGTCCGCATGGCTGCGCACCGCCGGGCTCCGCTACCGGGAGAACACGACGAGGAGGTGTTCGCCGAGATCCGCGCCGTTGACGGGGCACGACAGCCCGAGACGCGTCCGGAGAACGCGCGGCCCGAGCGCACGCACCCCCTCGCCGGCCTGCGCGTCCTCGACCTCGGCGTGATCGTCGCCGGAGGCGAGCTCGGCCGGATGCTGGCCGACCACGGCGCCGACGTGATCAAGGTGGAGAACCGTGCCTTCCCCGACGGTGGACGGCAGTCCCTCACCGGCGAGGTGATCACCGCGTCGGCCTCCTGGGGACACCGCAACAAGCGCGGACTGGGCCTCAATCTGCGCGATCCGCAGGGCGTCGCCCTTTTCAAGCAGCTCGCCGCGGAAGCGGATGTCGTCCTGTCCAACTTCAAGCCCGGCACTCTCGAATCCCTCGGCCTCGGTCCTGACGTCCTGCTGGCCCTCAATCCGCGCCTGGTGATCGCCGACAGCAGTGCCTTCGGGGCGAGCGGACCGTGGAGCCGCCGTCTGGGGTACGGCCCGCTGGTGCGCGCCTCGACCGGCCTGAGCGACGTGTGGCGCTACCCGGGCGACGCCAATGGACACAGCGACTCGATCACGATCTATCCGGACCACGTGGTGGCGCGGGTCGGTGCGGCGGCCGTGATCGCCCTGCTGGTTCGGCTGCGCAGCGTGGGGCGGGGCGGAACGGTCGGCATCGCGCAGGCCGAGGTCATCCTGGACGCGCTGGCGGAGCAGTTGACGGGTGAGTGGCTCGTCCCGGGTTTGCCGCACGGAACTGCGGACGGGGTGTATCCCTGCGCGGGAGACGATCAGTGGTGTGTGATCGGGGTGCGCGACGAGGCCGACTGGCAGCGGCTTTCCGCCACAGTCGGACGCCACGACCTGGCCGCCGACCCGGACTTGGCCGACGCCGAGGGACGCCGCGCCCACCGAGCCCGGATCGACGAGGCCATCTCGTCCTGGACGCAGACACGCACCCCCCATGAGGTCACCGAGCTGCTCCAGGCGGCCGGCGTCCCGGCGGCGCCCATGCTGCGCGTGGGCGAGCTGCTGAGGGACCCGCAGCTGGCGGCGCGTGGCTTCTTCGCCGAGCTGCGGCAGCCGACGCTCGATGAGCCGCTGCCCACCGAGGCCCGCCTCGCCCACTCCCTCCACCTCGCCGACCCGCCGCTGCGCCCCGCTCCGCTGCCCGGCGAACACACTCGCGAGCTGAGCCGCGAACTCCTCGGTCTGTCCGACACCGAAATCGATCGGCTCATCGCCCGGGGAGTGCTCGAAACCTACGCGTCTTCCAAGGAGACACAGTCCATGAATCCCACCCCCAAGCCGGTCCTGGTGGAGCGTCACGGCCATGTCATGGTCATCACCCTCAACCGGCCCGAGGTCCGCAACGCGATCAACGCGGCGGTCACCCGAGGTGTCGGCGCGGCGCTGGAGGAGGCCGACCGTGACCCGGAGGTCCGCGCCGTCGTCATCACCGGCGCCGGCGACAAGGCGTTCAGCGCCGGCGCGGACCTGAAGGCGGTGGCCCGCGGCGAAGACATCATGCCGCCGGAGACGAAGGAATGGGGCTTCGCCGCCTACGTCAACCACCACATCGGCAAGCCGACCATCGCCGCCGTGCGGGGCTTCGCCCTCGGCGGCGGCACGGAGATCGCGCTGGCCAGTGACCTCGTCGTGGCGTCAGAGGACGCGTCCTTCGGGCTGCCGGAGGTCAAGCGGGGCCTGCTCGCCGGCGCCGGCGGTGCCTTCCGTCTCGCGGCCCAGCTTCCGACCAAGGTCGCCATGGAACTGCTGCTGACCGGCGACACGCTGGACGCCGCCACCGCCAGGTCGCTCGGCCTGGTCAACCGGGTCGTGCCCGGTGACCAGGTACTGGCCGAGGCGCTCTCCCTGGCCGAGCGCATCTCCGCCAACGCCCCGCTCTCCGTCCAGGCCAGCAAGCGCATCGCGCGCGGCATCAACGACGGGCGGATCGAGACCGAGCAGAGCGCCTGGAAGCTCTCCGACCAGGAAGCACAGGGGATCTGGGTGTCCCAGGACGCGCAGGAAGGCCCGCGGGCCTTCGCCGAGAAGCGTGCCCCCGTCTGGCAAGCCCGCTGACAACCGGTCTCCGAAGAAAGGCAGTTGACCATCGTGACCACTGACACCGCCCGAGGCCCGGTCATCGCCGGCCTCGGCATTACGGAGACGGGCAAGGTGTACGGCCGCAGCGCCGCCGATTTCGCGGCCGATGCCGTCCGCCGCGCCGCCGACGACGCGGGTCTCACCCTCTCCGACATCGACGGCCTGCTCACCAGCAGCGGCGTCATGCCGGGCGTGGGACTGAGCCTCCAGACCGAACTGGGCCTGCGCGACCTACGGCTGCTGTCCGAGATGCAGGCGTACGGCTCCACCGCCGGCGGCATGGTGCAGTACGCCGCGATGGCGGTCCGCGCGGGCATGGCCGAAGCCGTCGCCTGCGTCTTCGCCGACGCACCGCTCAAGGAGAAGACCTCGGCGGGCGCTCTCTATTCGGGTGCGGGCCTGGGCACGTCCGGCTGGATGGGACTCACCGCGGCGGCCGGGATGATCAGCGCCACCCCCCAGTACGCGGTGGCCGCCCGCCGCCACATGGACACCTACGGCACCACCAGCGAGCAGTTGGCCCACATCGCGGTGGCGCAGCGGGCCTGGGCGGGCATGAACCCACGGGCCCAATTCCACGACCCGATCACGGTCGAGGACCATCAGGCGTCGCGGCTGATCGCCGAGCCGTTGCACCTGCTCGACTGCTGTCTGGTCAGCAACGGCGGCGTCGCCGTGATCGTCACCACCGCCGAACGCGCCGCCCATCTGCGCAAGCCACCGGTCCACCTGCTGGGCTGGGCGCAGGCCCACCCCGGCTATCCGATGAACCGCGACAGCGACCTCGGCCTGGTCAGCGGCGCCGCCCAGGCGGGCCCGGCGGCCCTGAAGATGGCCGGGGTCACCATCGAGGACGTCGACGTGGCCGAGCTGTACGACTGCTACACCTTCACGGTGCTCCTCACCTTGGAGGACTACGGGTTCTGTGCCAAGGGCGAGGGCGGGGCCTTCGCGGCGAGCGGGGCGCTCGCCCCGGGCGGGTCACTGCCTGTCAACACGGGCGGCGGTCAGCTCTCCTCGTACTACCTGTGGGGCATGACCCCGCTGTCCGAGGCCGTCATCCAGGCCCGCGGCGAGGCGGGCGAACGGCAGGTGTCCCGGCACGACGTCGTCCTGGTCAGCGGCAACGGCGGCTGTTTCGCCCACCACTCGACGCTCGTCCTCAGCCCCCACGCCCGCGCCTGAGCCCTGGAGCCACCATGACCGTGCCCGTCATCCACCGCGACACCGCCACCGAAGTCTTCTTCGACTCCACCGCACGCGGCGAACTCCTGATCCGCCACTGCGCCGACTGCGGGGCGCACGCCGCTCCCCAGTCCGGCGCCTGCCCCGTCTGCCAGAACCCTGTGACGGCCTGGGCGGCAGCCGCCGGCACGGGCACCGTGGTCGCGTGGACCGCCGTCCATGGCCGCCCGGGCGACGGCGCTCCCGCCTCCGAGGCCGTGTCGGCGCTCATCGAACTCACCGAGGGGCCCTGGCTCTACGCCCCCCTGCGGAACCTGGGTCCCGGTGAGCGCCCCTGGACCGGGATGTCCGTGGTCGTCGCCTTCGAACGCCCCGAGGGCGGCGAGGCGATCCCCGTCTTCCGCCCCACCGTCTGAACGCCGTACGAAGGAAGCCCCCGCATGAGCGCTATGCCCCTGAACGCCGCAGTGCCCCTCCCGGTCAGCCCCCCGGCCGACCTCCAGCGCCGACTCCTCGACGCCCAGCGCGCCGCCTTCCTTGCAGAAGGACCTCCCTCCGTCGGCGTGCGGCTCGATCGCATCGACCGCTTCCTCGCCTGCGTCCTGGAACACGCCGAGGAACTGTCCGTCGCCCTGGACGCCGACTTCGGCTCACGCCCCCCGCTGGCGAACCTGGCAAGCGACATCGTCAGCGCCATCCCCGGCGTGGAGGTGATCCGCCGAGACCTGGCGGCGTGGATGGCGGACGAGGAGGTCCCCGGCTCGGCCGAAGCCGGGACGCCCGCCTTCGTCCAGACCCGCCCGAAGGGTGTGGTCGGGGTCGTCGGGCCCTGGAACTTCCCGGTCGCCCTCGTCGTCCAGCCCGCGATCGAGGCGCTGGCCGCCGGCAACCGCGTGATGATCAAGTTCTCGGAGGTGCCCGAGCGGACCGCCGAGGTGTTCGCCCAGGCCGTGGCCACACGCATGGCCCCCGAGGAAGTGGTCGTCATACGCGGCGATGTCACCACCGCGTCGGCGTTCTCCTCCCTCCCCTTCGACCACCTCATCTTCACCGGCTCCCCCGGGGTCGGTGCCAAGGTGGCCGCGGCCGCCGGGGCGAACCTCGTCCCGGTGACACTGGAGCTGGGCGGGAAGAACCCCGTCGTCCTCGGCTCGGACGCGGACGTCACCCAGGCCGCCGAACGCGTCTCCGGCGTACGGCTGCTGAACGGCGGTCAGATCTGCCTCTGCCCGGACTACGTCTTCGTCCCCCGAAGCCACGTGGACGCATTCGTCGGCCGGTACCAGCAGGCCGTCCTGAGACACTTCCCCACCTGGCTGGACAACCCGGACGTGGTCTCGATCGTCGACGACAAGAACTTCGACCGGGTCACGGCGCTCGTCGCTGACGCCGAGGCGAAGGGCGCCCGCGTCGTGACCATCGCCGCGCCGGAGGAGGTCGACGCCCTGCCCCGGCGCGCCGGACGTCGCATAGCACCCACTGTGCTGCTGGACGTGACCGAGCACATGACCATCGCGTCGGAGGAGGTCTTCGGACCTGTCCTCGTCGTGTACCCGTACGACGACCTCGACGAGGTCATCGCATACGTCAACGCCCGGCCCAGCCCGCTCGCCGCCTACTTCTTCGGATCCGACGGACCCGAGTTCCAGCGGTTCATCACCCACACCACCTCCGGTGGAGTATCCCGCAACGACCTCGCCGTCCACTGGGGCATCGAGGGCGCGCCGTCCGGCGGCGTCGGGCGCAGCGGCATGGGCGCGTACTCCGGGAGGACCGGCTTCCTGACGTTCAGCCACCGCCGGACCGTGGCCGCCAGCACCTCTCCGATCGGGCTCGCCCAGCAGATCCTGCCCCCGGCCGGAAAGGCCGAGACAGACGCCCTGCGCGGCTACGTGGCCCACACCCTCGACGCCATCCGGCACCGCAGCCTCGAAATCAAGCCTGCGGGCCGGCCCTGAGAAGACCGTCCGCGCCAGGAGGACGACATGCGCACCCAGGCCGCCGTTTCCCACGGACCCGACACCGGCTTCACGATGGAGGACATCGAGATATCCGACCCGCGCCCCGACGAGATCCTCGTCCGCCTCACGGCGACCGGCGTCTGCCACACCGATCTGGCCACCAAGGCCATGCTGCCCGCCGGCATCCCCGCCGTGTTCGGGCACGAGGGCGCCGGCGTGGTGGAAGCCATCGGCGCCGAGGTCACCGGCGTGCGGCCCGGCGACCACGTCGTCCTGAGTTACAGCAGCTGCGGCAGCTGTACGCGGTGCGCCACCGGACACCGGTCGTACTGCGAGCGGTTCGAAGCCCTCAACGCCGCCGGACGCCGCCCGGACGGCAGCGCGACCCTCACCGGCCGGGACGGCGACGCGTGGTCCTCCTTCTTCGGCCAGTCGAGCTTCGCCCGCCACGCGATCACCACGCGCGAGAACGTGGTCGTCGTCCCCGAGGGCACCGACCTGGTGACCGCCGCGCCCATGGGCTGTGGGTTCCAGACAGGCGCGGGATCGGTGGCGAACGTGCTGCGGCCCGGCCCGGACTCCAGCCTGGTCGTGTTCGGAACCGGCGGGGTCGGCATGGCGGCGGTCATGGCGGGGGCCGCGCTGGGCGTCGGGACCATCGTCGCCGTCGACCTCTCCGAGCAGCGGCTCGATCTGGCGGCGCAGGTGGGCGCCACCCACACACTCGACGGAGCCGGTGAGGACACCGTCGGCCGGATCAGGGACATCACCTCGGGAGGCGCCACCCACGCCTTCGACACCACCGGGGTCCCCACGGTGATCCGCGACGCCGCCCGGGCGCTCGCTCCTCTGGGTTCCCTGGCCCTCGTCGCCGTCGGCCCGACGGACGCCGGCATCGACGTCAGAGACCTCATCGGCTACGGAAAGACGGTCCGGGGCTGCATCGAGGGCGACGCGAATCCGCAGGACTTCGTCCCGCTCCTGCTCGACTGGCACGCGCAGGGCCGCTTCCCCGTCGACCGGATCGTCACCGCCTTCCCTTTCGAGGAGATCAACGAAGCGGTCGCGGCCATGAAGACAGACGTCGTCAAACCCGTCCTCACCTTCTGAGCCGGGGGCAGGCCGATGCCCCCGCACCCAAGCCTCGCAATCCCGGGAGAGATCTGGCATGGCACGACTGAACGGCAAGGTCGCCGTCATCACAGGCGCTGCACGCGGCATGGGCGCCACACACGCCCGGCGCTTCGTCGAGGAGGGCGCGTCCGTCGTGATCACGGATGTGCTGAAGGACGAGGGCGAGGCTCTCGCCGCCGAACTCGGGGCGCAGGCGTGCTTTTTCGCCCACGACGTCACCGACGCCGTCGGGTGGCACCAGGTGGTCACGCTCGCGGAGGAGACGTTCGGCCCCGTCGCCATCCTGGTCAACAACGCCGGTGTCGGCCAGGTCCGCCCGCTGCTGGACATGACCGAGGCGGAGTACCGGCGCGTCGTCGACATCAACCAGCTCGGCGTGTTCCTGGGCATGAAGGCGGTCATCCCGTCCATGAGGCGCCTCGGCGGCGGCTCCATCGTGAACGTCTCCTCGACGTCCGGCCTGGTGGGCAGCCCCGCGGGCGCCGCGTACAGCGCGTCAAAGTTCGGGGTACGTGGCCTGACCAAGTCCGTCGCGGTGGAGTTCGCCGCCGAGGGCATCCGGGTCAACTCCGTCCACCCGGGCGTCATCGTGACCCCGATGACGGACGAGTACGGCTTCACCGGCGACCACCCCGCCATCCGCGCCACCCCCATGCGACGCCCGGCCCAGCCCGAGGAAGTCACGGCCCTCGTGCTCTACCTGGCCTCGGACGAGTCCAGCTTCTCCACCGGTGCCGAGTTCGTCGTGGACGGCGGCCAAACCGCGCTGTGACCGACCGCGTCTCCTGCGCCGACCGAAGGGCGCGGGGGCGACCACGTATCAGGTGCACGGGCACACAAGCGGCCGCCAGGCCGCACGCATCGCCGACGGACTCCATTCCGTGAACGCCCTGAACCGCTCCAACCCTGTGAGGAACCGCATGCCTGCCGCCACCCCTCTGATTCCCATGACGCCCGACGAGGTGTCGAGCTTCGCCCAGAGCGTGCGAGGGACTCTCGCGCGCCACTGGGCCGGCCCCGTCGCCGCCCCCGAAGCCGATCTCCTGAAACTCTGGCAGTCCGCCGCCGAGCAGGGCTGGCTGGAGCTCGGCGCCGCGGGAGCACTCGCCGCCGCCGTCGCGGCGGTGCGTGAACTCGGCCGGGCGGCCTGCCCGTTGCCCGTGATGGACGCCTTCGTGGCCACCCGTCTCCTCGCCCATGACGAGAACCTGATCGACGGCATCGGACGCGGCGAGGTGCGCGTCGTCGCCTGCGTCGGTGACGGCAGCGAGCCGCAGGTCCGGCACCTGGACGCGGGCCGGCAGGCCACCCACCTGCTCACCTTCCCCGCGACCGGCGGCACGGCGGTGCTGCGCCCCGTGACGCGGACGGTGGAGACGGCCGGCCTTGCCGTCCCGGCCTGGTCCACGGTGACACCGGGTGAGCCGGCCCTCACCACGGAGATCGACGCGGACACGGCCGACGAGGCGGTGGTCCTGCTCCGCCTCCAGCTCGCCGTCCGTGCCCTCTCGGCAGCCGAGCACGCCCATGAGATGGCCGTCGAGCATGCCAAGCAACGACGCCAGTTCGGCAAGATCATCGGCTCGTTCGGGGCTGTCCAGCAGCGCACCGCCACCTGCCAGATCGACGTCGGCGCGGGCAACCTCCTGGTCGCCGACGCCGTACAGGCTCTGGAGCACGATCTGCCCGACCGGCTCCTCTCAGCCGAGATCGCCGTCGAACACGCCCGTACCGCCGCCCCCCGCGTCCAACTCGGAGCACACCACACTCTCGCGGCCATCGGCTACTTCGAGGAGCACGACGCCCCCTGGCTGTTCCGCCGCGTCCACGGCGACATCGCCCGTCTGCGGACCCTGCCCCGCGCCTTTGGCGACGTGGCCGACATCCTCGTCGAGGGCACCGGATCACTGCCGACGGGCGACCTGGGCGAGACGGGCGAGGCGTTCCGCACCGAGGTCCGCGCCTTCTTCGACACGTACGCCGAAAAGCTCGGCCGCATCGAGATGGGAGAGGACGCGGAACTGGTGCGAGCGGTCGCGGACCGCGGCTGGCTCGGCCTCACCTGGCCCGAGGAAGCAGGCGGGCGGAGTGCCTCGCTGAGCGAACAGGTCGTCCTCAACGAGGAGGCCGCCTACCGGCGGGCGCCCGTCATCAAGGCACTCGGCGCTGTCTCACTGCTCGGCGACTCGGTCCTCAGGCACGGCACACCGGAGCAGAAGGAACGGTTCCTGCCGCTCATCCGCAACGGACAGCTGACCTTCTGCCTCGGCTACAGCGAACCGGAGGCCGGTTCCGACCTCGCCTCGCTGCGCAGCCGCGCGGTCCGCGACGGAGAGGACTGGGTGATCAACGGGCAGAAACTGTGGACGAGCGGCGGTCACGAGGCGGACTGGGTGTGGCTGGCGGTACGGACCGACCCCGAGGCCACCCCCCGGCACGCGGGCATCACCATGTTCCTTGTCCCGATGAACACCCCCGGCATCACCGTGCAGCAGCACCGGGCACTGTCCGGCGAGATCTCCTGCACCGTCTTCTACGACGACGTTCGGGTCCCGGACGACCTGCGCGTGGGCGAGGTGAACGGCGGCTGGAAGGTCATCACCGATTCCCTCGCGAGCGAGCGCGTCGCCATGGGCAACATCGCCGCCGTCCTGCACCGCCAACTCGACGACCTGCTGGCCCTCGCCCGTCGAGACTCCGGCGCCGCAGTCGGCCCGCGCGGCTCCCACGCCCGCGCCCTGGTGACGGAACTGGCCGTCGGCGTGCAGGCCACCCGTGTCCTGGTCGCGGCAGGGCTCCGGGCCGCCGGCCATAGCAGCAGCGAGCGCCTCGCGGCCCCCATGGCCGGCGTCCTGGCAGGTGAACTCGCCGAGAGGTTCGGCGAGGTCGTCCTGGACATCCTCGGCCCTGACGCCGCGCTGTCGGCATCCGCACCCGGCGCGCTCGGCGGCGGGGCCTTCGAATACGGCCTGCGCCTGTCCATCATGTACGTCGTCGGCGGCGGAACGAACGACATCCAGCGCGGCATGATCGCCCGGGGCCTGGGCCTGCCCCGCTGATCACCTGCTCTTCTGTCGTTGTGCTGTCAGCCCTCGCTGCCGACGGGTTCATCCTCGCTGTGGGCGATCCGCCAGAGGAGGACGGCTACGGCGGCACGTTGACGTCCGCCGGGCTTCGTGACCGCGTAGCCGAGTTGGGACGACAGCCAGGACAGGCGGTCCTGGAGGGTCGAGTGGTGGATGTGCAGGCCGATCGCGGCCTGCCGCAGGCTGGCCTGGTCGAGCACGGCCTGGAGGGTGTCGATCGCCCAGGGGCGGGTGAGGAGTACCTGGTCCAAGCGGTGCACGTCGTCGGTTGCGGCCGCCTCCCGCGGTGTGATCCGTTCGGCGAGGACGGCGAGGGCTCCGAGGTCGTCGTACGCCACCAGGGACGGGCCGGGGCCGTCCACGCGGTCGGTCAGCCGCAGCGCGACCCGGGCCCGCTCCAGGGCGGCCGGGAGGTGGGCCGGCACCTGGGCGACGGCTGTCCCGGCCCGCAGGTCCCGGTGCGGATCCGGTGCTCCGGGAACCAGAGCGACGGTGTGGGCGCCGATCCGGGTGGCGCGCGGCCCGGCCAGGTCGAAGACGGTGGTGACGACAACGGTCACGGGGCCGGTGAGGTGCAGTATGCCGAGGGCTTCGACCCGGTCGGCATCGGAGACATCGGGGTCGCAGGCGATCCGCACCGCCGCGGCGGCGCTGTGATAAGCGAAGTCGCCCGTGAGCGTCCGAACGGCGCGGACCGAGCGTTCGAGAATCAGGGCGTCCAGCGGCCTCGCCTCACCGGTCCGTTCCAGCCAGACCCACGAACCGGGACTCCCCGGCACCGCGGCCCGGGCCCAGGAACGGCTCTCGGCCTCGGGCAGTGAGTGTCCCCGGGAGTCGTAGCGGCGGGTGATCCCCCGGCCGGCGTCGTGCAGGCCGGCGGGGCACCCCGCCAGCGCCGCCGTCGCCCGGACCACGGCGGCGACCGAGGCCCGTTCCTCGGTCAGGCCGTCGAAGTGGTCGATGACGCGCAGCGCGCCGGCCGCCGCGTCGTCGGTGACCTCCAGCCTGCCGATGAGTTCATGCATGCCGACCTCCCGGGCCACTATCGCCCCGTGGCATGGCTGGGAGCCAGTCCGTCCGTATCAGTCTTCGAGAGCCCGCCGGATGAACTCCTCGCGGGTGGCGGCGGAGGCCCGCGACAGCGCGGCGTGGGCCGCCATTCCGTCGAACGCGTGGAAGCCGCCGCCCCACATGTGGAGGTCGACGCTCACCCCAGCCTCGGACAGACGGCGGGCGTAGATCAGGATCTCGTCGCGAAAGACCTCGGCCGAGCCGGTGTCGAGGTAGGTGCGGGGCAGTCCGCTGAGGTCCTCGGCCCGGGCCGGAGCGGCATAGGGCGACACGTCGGGCCCGCCGCGGCGATCACCCAGCAGGGCGGTCCAGCCGTACAGGTTGCTGTTGCGGTCCCAGATGCCCTCGCCGTCCAGCATGCGGCTGCTGTGCGTCTCGAAGCGGTCGTCGAGCATGGGGCACACCAGTACCTGGTGGCTCAGCCTGGGGAAGGCCCGGTCGCGGGCGAGGAGCGCGGTGCCGGCCGCGAGACCGCCTCCGGCGCTGCCCCCGGCGATGAGGAGCCGCTCGGGGTTGATGCCCAGCTCGGCCGCGTGTTTCGCCGTCCACACGAGCCCGGCGTAGCAGTCCTCGACCGGGGCGGGGTCGGGGTGTTCGGGGGCCAGGCGGTACTCGACCGACACCACGACCGCACTGCCGTCGGCCACGAAGGGCAGGAGCGCAGCCACGCCTGTCCGGCGGTCCCCGGAGACCATCCCCCCGCCGTGGATGTGGAAGACGCCCCCCGTGGGGCCGCGGTCCTCAACCGGGCTGAGGATCAGCAGCGTGATGTCCGGTGCTCCTTCCGGTCCGGGGACCTGGCGCTCCTCCACCCTCACCCGGCCGGCCGCCGTCAGGTCCACCGGTGCCATGCCGGGTATCCCCTCGGTCGCGTACCGTCGGGTCGCGGCGAGGGTTTCGTCGGACAGGGGCTGCATGGCGGCCGTTATCGCTTCCAGGACGGGCGCGAGTTCAGGATCGAAGGGCGGCCGGGCGGTCGTGGAGCCGAGGATGTCTGCTGTCGTCCGGTCGGTCATAACGGTCCTTGCGGCATGAGTGGCCAGTGAGGTGGAGGTGCCCTCCACTCTCAACGGCGGGAGTGGACGAAGGAACCCGCAGTTGGCGGGAAGATCCCTCACTCCGCCCGCCATGTGGCGGGCGGAGTGGCGTGCGCGGCCCGCACTGGCGGGCCGGCGCTGTCCTCCTGTGGTTCAGCCGGTCACGCGGAAGGTGGCATCGGCACGTTCCGTGGCTGTGGTGACCGAGTCGAGCCTCAGCTGGTACGCGTAGTGGCGGATGTACCGGCCGGGATAGTTGTACGACTGGAACGACGACCAGGACGTGTCGGCCAGCCCCGCTACCTGGCGGAAAGTGGCGTCCGCCGCGAACTGGGCGGTGCCGTCGTTGTAGGCGAGCTGGAAGACGAATCCGGAGTGCCGCAGGAAGTACCCGGGGTAGTTCACCGACTCGAAGGAGACGGTTCCGGAGCCCACGAGGCCGGTCCTGACCCTGAACTGGGCATCCTCGGCGGGGCTGACGTTCGGGTCGATGCGCACGTCGAAGCCGGTGTGCCGGACGTAGCGGTCCTGGAAGTTGTACGACTGGAGCCGGCTGACCGCGGTGTCGGGCCAGCGCGCGAGCACGCGGCTGTCCTCGGCGGCCGTCAGGGTAAGGATCGACCCGTGCCGCTTCGTGGTCCCGCCCAGGTCGTAGCTTCCGGAGGCCGGGAGCTGGTAGGCGGCGGGGGCGGACGGGTCGGTCGTCAGGACCGGCAGGTAACCGCGGCCCGTGGAGTACTGGTCGAGGTACAGGGACCACTCGTCCCGGTCCCGGAACTTCATCCACATCGGGCCTTCGACCTGCGAGCCGGTCAGGCCGATGCCGGAGAGGTTGCCGAGACTGGTCCAGGTGCCGAGGATCGAGTTGCTGCCCTCGATCGTGATCTGGCCGTCACCGGAGGCGCGCACGTAGCGGTAGTCGCCGACACCGGACGGCACCTCGACGATCTGGGTGTCGATGATGTTCTGGGTGCCGGGGCGGTCGATGTAGAGCTGCGGGGTGGTGACGGTACGGAACTCCGAGGTGCGGGCGTAGTAGATGCGGTGCTTGAGCACGCCGTCGAGGGTCGCGTTCGTCGCCCAGTACAGGACGTAGTCGCCCGTCTCCGGGTCCCAGATCGCCTCTGGGGCCCACGCGTTGCGTCCGTCGGGGATCGCACCGGCGACGTTCAGCAGCCACGGCTGCGACCAGGTGACCAGGTCTCGCGACTCCCACACCACGAGGCTGCGGCTGCCGTTGTACACGGCGGCGTCCCACGACTGCCCGCAGCCGATGCACAGATCGGTCGCGATGATCCAGTACCGGTCACCGTCCGGAGAGCGCACCAGGGAGGGGTCGCGCACCCCGCGCGTACCCACCGTGGAACGCAGGGTCATCCCGCCCCCGTTGAGGTCCGTCCAGTTGAGGCCGTCCGTGCTGTGCGAGAAGTAGATCTGCTGGCCGGTCGCCCCCTCCCCGATGAAGTGCGTCATCAGATAGCCCGAGTCAGCCGCGGCGGCCCTCTGCGGTGCGGTCAGGACCTGGCCTGTGAAGAGGAGGCAGGCAGCGATCCATATCGCCGTCAGCCGGGAGAGAAGCGCGGGCATGTGCGTCTCCTGTCTATCTGCGGGTGCCACGAATGATTGAGGGGGGAGCTGCCGGAGGAGGGACTCTCGTGGCTCTCTCAATTCCCGCTCGACACGCACCCGTTGTTCGATTTTTCGGACAATGTCCGTAAGGTCGGACAGACGTTAAGGGTGTGGCGTTCGGTGGGTCAATACGTCCGACGGGCCAGAGAGAACCGTGTGACCGAACCGGTCCTCGCCGTCAGCCCCGGCGTGGTTCCCGCACCACCGCGATCGCCCCCGGCGCCAGCGTCACCGAACCGGGCGCGGGTTTGCCCGTCAGGAGTTCGACCGCGTCCTCAGCGACGGTCACCTCCGCGCCGTTTCCCGCGTGGTCGATCAGGAAGAGATAGTCCGCGTCCGGAGACCGGCGGAGCACCACCTCCACCCCTTCCGGTGACGTGCGCACCGCCGCCACGCCCGCCTCGGTACGCATCCTGGTCAGCAGGGACGCGAGGGTGGCCGGGTCCGGGTTCGTGGCCACGTACCAGGTCACGCCGTCGCCGTGCGTGTGCCGTGTGACGGCCGGTACACCCGTCAGTGGCCCCTCGGTGTACGAGACCACCGCCTCCGCGCCCTCCAGCCTCACCCGCTCCGACCACAGCGACCCCGTAGCGCCCCCGCTCAACGCCACCGACTCCTCGGGCTGCAACGGGAAGAGCTCGTCCGACCGGACGCCCAGCGCTTCCCGGAACGCGCCCGGGTAACCCCCCAGCCGCACATGGCAGTTCTCGTCCACGGCCCCGCTGTGGAAGCCGACCGCCAGGCTGCCGCCCCGCTCTGCGAAGCCGACGAGGTTGGCCGCTCCCTCGTCGTCGACCAGGTACAGGCTCGGCACCAGGACCAGGCGGTAGGTCGACAGGTCCGCGTCCGGGCGCACGAAGTCCACCGCCACGCCCGACCGCCACAACGGCTCGTACCAGGAACGGACTTGGTCCTCGAAGCGGAGTGCGGAGCTGGGCTGGGCAGGCTGTTCCATGGCCCAGCGGGCGTTCCAGTCCCAGACCATGGCCACCTCGGCTACTCCGGCACTCCCCCGCACTTCCGCCAGCGCCTTGAGGTCGGCTCCGAGCCGGACCACGTCGCGCCAGATCTGACTGTCGGTTCCCGCGTGCGGGAGCATCGCCGAGTGCCATTGCTCGGCTCCCGCCCTGGACTGCCGCCACTGGAAGAAGGCGATGCCGTCGGCGCCGTGGGCCACGTGGGCCAGGGCGTTGCGACGCAACTCCCCTGGCTGCTTTGCCCGGTTGACGTGCTGCCAGTTCAGCGCCCCGGTGGAGTGCTCCATCAGGAACCAGGGGCCGCCCGCCAGCGAGCGCATCAGATCGCCGCTGAGCGCGAGGTCGATCTCGGGCTCGGGATCGTCCGACATGAGGTAGTGGTCGTTGGCCACGACGTCCAGCTCCGGCGCCCAGCGCCAGTAGTCCAGCGGGTCGGCGCCCCGCATCACGATGAAGTTGGTCGTCACGGGAGTCCGCGGGGCCGACGCCCGCAGCACGTCCCGCTCCGCCTTGTACAGCGACAGCAGCTCGTCCGAGCAGAAGCGGCGCCAGTCCAGCAGTTGGGTCGGGTTGGGGCCGGCGCCGCTCGCGCGCGGTGGAAGGATCTCGTCCCAGTCGTAGTACCACTGACTCCAGAAGGTCGTGCCCCAGGCATGGTTCAGCGCACTCAGATCAGCGGCGTACCTCTCCTTGAGCCAACGGCGGAACGCCTTCGCGCTGGTGTCGCAGTAGCAGGCCCTGTTGTGGCAGCCGTACTCGTTGTGGACGTGCCACAGGGCCACCGCCGGATGATCTGCGTACCGCTCCGCCAGTCTGCCCGTGATGCGCAGGGCGGCCAGACGATACGCGGAGCTCGACGGACAGAAGGTCTGCCGGCTCCCGTACGACAGCCGACGACCGTCGGCGTCAACGGGTAGCGCCTCCGGGTGCGCGCGGTAGAACCACGCCGGCGGGGCCGCGGTCGGGGTGGCGAGGTCGGCGGCGATGCCGTTCTCGTGGAGAAGGTCCAGGATCCGGTCCATGCGCGAGAAGTCGTACACGCGGTCGGATGGTTCCAGCAGGGCCCAGGAGAAGATGCCGACGCTGACAATGTTCACGCCGGCCTCGCGCATCAGGCGCATGTCCTCGTCCCAGACCTCCTCGGGCCATTGCTCGGGGTTGTAGTCGCCGCCGTAGGCGATGCCGGGGACGGAGAGTTCGGGTTTCGCGGTCACTGAAGTCCCTTGTGTCTCACTTGAGTCCGGACGTGGCCGTGCCGGCGATGAAGCCGCGCTGGAGGATCAGAAAGAGGATCAGGACGGGCACGATGTACATAACGGCGCCCGCCGCGACGAGCGTGTAGAGCCCGGTGCCGTGTTCGTTGACATAGCCGGTGGCGATCTTGACCGCGAGGGTGGTGCGGTCGTCGTCCAGCAACAGAGCGGGCGCCACGTAGTCGCCCCAGCTCCAGCTGAAGGAGAGGATCAGGCTGGTGGCGATGACCGGCCAGGACTGCGGGAGGAAGATCCGCCAGAAGACGCGGATCTGACCGCAGCCGTCGACGATCGCCGCCTCCTCCAGTTCCTTGGGCATGTTGGTGAAGAACTGCCGGAAGAGGAAGACCAGATACGGGGCGCCGCACAGCCCCCACAGCACCCACGGGATGTAGGTGTTGACCAGGTGCGCCTTGACGAACAGCAGATAGGTCGGGATGAGGGTGATGATCGTCGGCATCATCATGGTCGACAGCAGGAGGCCGAAGACGATCCGCTTGCCGGGTGCGTCGAGACGGGCGAAGCCGTAGCCGGCCCACGCGGAGGCGAGCGTGATCAGGACCGAGTAGAGGGCGGCGATGGTCAGCGAGTTGCGGGCGTAGCCGAGGTAGTCGAAGAAGGTCAGCGCCTGGGAGAAGTTCTCCGTGGTCAGGTGGTGCGGCCACCAGTGGATGGGCACGGCGCGCAGTTCGGAGGGGGCCTTGAGCGCGGTGATGACCAGCCAGCCGAAGGGACTCAGGAACAGCACGAGGACCGCGACCAGCAACATGTAGACGACTTTGCGTCGGGCCAGGACCATCACTTGCCTCCGAGGGTGCGGGAATTGGCCTTTTTCTCTTCGGGGTCCACGGAGTAGAAGACCGCGCCCTTGCTGAGCCGGAAGACGAGGACGGTGACGGCCATGATGAAGAGGAAGAGCACCCACAGCAGGGCGGAGGCGTAGCCGTAGCGGCTGTTGGCGAAGTACTGGGTGAAGACGTTGATCATGATGAGGTTGTTGCTCTCCGGTACGGCCGACACGCCCTGGGGGGTGGGGTCGAGGGAGATGAGCAGCGGGGCGAAGGTCTGCAGCGTGGCGATGATGCCGGTGACCACCTGGAAGAACAGCACGGGGGAGAGAAGCGGCAGGGTGACCCGGGTGAAGGACTGCCACTGGCTCGCGCCGTCCACCAGCGCCGCGTCGTGCAGTTCCCTGGGAATGTCCTGGAGCCCCGCCAGCGAGATGATCATGACGTTCCCGGTGCCCCACAGCGTCAGCATGATCAGCACGTAGCGGGCGTACGGATCCGCCAGCCACGTCACCCCGTTGACGCCGAGCATGTCCAGCAGGCCGTTGGCGGAGCCGGAATCACGGTCGAAGATCAGCTTGAAGGTGAGGGCGGCACCGACCGGCGGCACCACGGCGGGCAGGTAGATCAGCGTCCTGAACACGCCGCGCGCCCGAATGGGCTGGTTGACCAGCACCGCGAGGAAGAGCCCCGCGATGATCGTCAGCGGCACGGTGACGGCGGTGAACAGGCCGGTGCGGGCCAGGGAGGCGAGGGTGTCCTGGTCGGTGAAGACCTCCCGGTAGTTGTCCAGTCCCACGAAGCGGGGGTGGGAGGTCAGGCCGTCGGAGTTGGTGAAGCTGAGCCACAGCGCGTAACCCAGGGGGTAGGCCGTCAGCGCCAGGAACCCTAGCAGCCAGGGGCCGGTGAACACGTAGAACGCCCCGGCCCGGCGCATCCGCCGCGAGCGAAGCCCGGACGCCCGGCGGGAGCCGGGCGGGACCCGTGACGGAGGTGTCACAGAAGGCGCGTTACGCCCGGTCAGCTGATCGGTGCTCACCCCACCAGCTCCTTGCCCCGGTCGAGCTGTTCGTTCATACGGGAGTTGAGCGCGTCGGCGACCTTACCGACGGCCCTGTCGGACTTGACCGCGTCCGGCAGCACTTTGCTGAGGACTCCGTTCAGGGCGTCCATCTGCGCGTACGGGCTGACGGGCAGCACCGTGAAGTACGGCAGCTCCTTCATCTGGGCCGCGTACGCCTGCTTCTGCATCGCTGTCTTCTGGGGCATCTTCGAACGCAGTGAGTTCAGCGGGGGCATGCCCCAGCCGGCCGCCGCCCGTTCCTCGGCGGGTCCGCCGCCGAAGTGGAGCTCGAAGAGCTTCCAGGCTTCTTCCTTGTTCTTGGCGTCCTTCGGGATCCAGAAGCCCGTGCCGCTGAAGATGGGGCTGACACGGTGGCTGCCCAGTTGCGGCGCGGGCGCGAACCGCGAGACCTCGGACAGTTTGCCGTCGCCGGCGATGACCGAACCGAACCAGAAGCCGCCGCAGCTCATCGCCATCCGGCCGGCCTGGTAGGTCGGCCCGTCCCAGCCGTCCGGGTTGGGGTTGACCAGGCTCGGGCCGATGTCGGCCTTCGCGTAGTCCATGTACCACTGAAGCGCCTTGCGCGCCTCCGGCGAGGAGAAGTCCACGGTGGCGGTGTCGTCGGCGAACAGGCTCCCGCCCGCCGACGCCGTCATCCACATCAGCTGGGACATGACGCCCATGCCGTTGGCGCTCAGGCCGTAGACCTTCACCTTGCCGAGTCGGCGTGCGGTCAGCCGCTTGCCGAGGTCCAGCCACTCGTCCATGGACAGGGGCTCGGTCGCGCTGGGCAGTTCCAGTCCGGCCTCCTCGAACATGTCGGCGCGGTACCAGAACATGCAGTCCTGCGAGTAGTCCCTGGCGAGGCCGTAGCGGGGGCCGGCGCCCTGCTTGTTCCCGTCGAAGCGCCACACATCGTTGGCCGGGGCGATGTCCGTGGGCCTGAGCAGTTTGCTCTTGGCGATGTACGGGTCCAGATCCGTCATCAGTCCACGCGCCGCGAAGTAGGGCGTGTCCGTCGCGCCCACGCCGCGCACCAGGTCGGGGGGCGTCTTCGCGGAGAGCAGGGCGTTGAGCTTGGTGACGTCATAGGTGATGACCCGGATGGTGATGCCCAGCGTCTTCTCAAGGCTCTTCTTGGTCTTCGCGTCCCACTCCTCGCCGACCGTCATGACGGTGATCGTCTTTCCGCCGCCTCCCGATCCGTTTCCGGAGTCGACGGAGGCGGCGCAGCCGGACAGGGTGGCGGTGGCGGCGGCGCCGGCGGAGGCCGTGAGGAAGCGGCGCCGGTCGAAGGAGCCTCTGGGTGAAACGGGCATGACTATGGACCTTTCGGGCGATGCGGGTACAGGGATGCGCACGAGATGGGCGCCGCTCACTCAGGAGGGCACGAGCAAAGGAAGAGGGAGGAGAGGAGAAGGCCAGGGGTAGCGCCGCGCGGACCGCGTCATGGCAGACGATGCGGACAACTGGACCCGCCGACAGGTATGCCTGGACGCGCACGGTCCCGTTCCTCGACCGTAGGCGTCACACCCCAGAACGCCGACCGTGGAAACCGGTTCCGGAAGACTTCGGCGAACGCTAGGACTGGCCGCCGAACGGTGTCAAGAGGGCGGAATGCCCTTATGAGGGGCGGGAGTTTCTCGCTCCGAGCCTGCCGACGGAAACCTTGACGCAACCCTCTTGACTCTTCCGGCCACCGAGTGGCAGCTTTTTTGTACCGCTACAAGAAAGCGGTTGTTAGGTCTGCGTGCCCGCCTCGAACGAGGTAGCGGTAGACGGAATCTGCCGCGCCACCCCCGCTGGCACTCCGTCGACACCCCCCCGCACCCACCTCTGCACCGCCACCACCCCAACCCCGCAGGAGTACCTCCGTGCCCAACGCCACCGCGGTCATCAACCTCGACATCGAGGGCCCGACGATCAGCCGGCATCTCTACGGCCACTTCGCCGAGCATCTCGGCCGCTGCATCTACGGCGGTTTCTGGGTCGGCGAGGACTCACCCATCCCCAACGAAGGAGGCATCCGGCTCGACGACGTCGAGGCCCTGCGCGCCCTGAACATCCCCAACCTGCGCTGGCCCGGCGGGTGTTTCGCCGACGAGTACCACTGGAAGGACGGCATCGGCCCCCGCGAACAGCGGCCGACCATGGTCAACACGCACTGGGGCGATGTCGAGGAGAACAACCACTTCGGCACACATGAGTTCATGGCCCTGTGCGAACTCCTGGGCGCCGAGCCGTACATCAGCGGCAACGTCGGTTCCGGCACCGTGCGGGAGATGAGCGAGTGGGTGGAGTACCTGACCCGCGACGGCGACAGCCCCATGGTCCGCCTCCGCAGGGCCAACGGGCGCGAGGAACCCTGGCGCGTGAAGTACTGGGGCATCGGCAACGAGACCTGGGGCTGCGGCGGCAACATGCGCGCCGAGTACTCCGCCGACCTGGTCCGGCAGTACGCCACGTACTGCCGGGACCACGGCGACAACAAGCTGTACCGAATCGCCTCGGGCGCCTCGGACGACGTCTACCAGTGGACCGAGACCCTGATGCGGCAGATCGGCTGCTTCGGCTGCGAGGCCACCCCGAAGAACTACTTCCAGGGCATCTCCGTGCACTACTACGCGATGGCCGGCCCCTGGGAGACGAAGGGCAGCGCCACCGACTTCGACACCGACGACTACTACCGCACAATGGCCGCCGCCCGGCGCATCGACCGCATCCTGACCGGCCACTCCACGGTCATGGACGTCTACGACCCCGGCCGCACGGTGGGGCTGGTGCTGGACGAGTGGGGCACGTGGTGGGACGTGGAGCCGGGCACCAACCCCGGGTTCCTGTTCCAGCAGAACACCCTGCGGGACGCGCTGGTCGCGAGCGTCCACTTCGACATCTTCCACAAGCACGCGGCGCGGCTGCACATGGCCAACATCGCGCAGACCGTCAACGTCCTCCAGGCGATGATCCTCACCGACGGCGACAGCCTGGTGCTGACCCCGACCTACCACGTCTTCGAGATGAACAAGGGCCACCAAGACGCCACTTCGCTCGCCGTACACCTGCGGGGCGAGGACGCCGAGACTGACCTGCTGTCCGCCTCTGCGAGCGTCAAGGACGGGGCGGTACTGATCTCGCTGTCCAACCTGCACGCCGAAGAGCCGGCCGAGCTGACCCTCGACCTGCGTGGCCGCGCGGTCGGCGAGCCGGTCGCCCGCATCCTCTCCGCCGACCGGATCCAGGATCACAACACCCCCGAGGCACCGCACACGGTCGGCCCCCGCCCCTTCGACGATCTCAAGACCACGGACCGGGGCCTCACGCTCACGCTGCCGCCCCATTCGTTCGTCACGGTCCGTGCACCACTCGTCACCTGACGGGCCATCAACATCCATTCAAGCAGCCGCACTTCCCCTTGACAGGAGCCGAATATGAGCGCGTCCCTGACCCGTCGCAGAGCCCTCCAGGCAGTCGGCGCAGCAAGCCTCGCCACCGGCCTGACCACCATGGCGGCGACCTCGGCCCGGGCCGACGAGGACAACCCCGCACCGAAACTGGTCACCTATCCCCGGCCCGCGGGCGTGGCGACCACCACCAGCTTCACCGTGCGGGTACGCACCGCTCCCGACGGCCAGTGGCAGAACCTCGACATCTACCAGCCACGGGCGCGGGAGATCAACGCCACCACCGGCTCGGGCAAGGTCTACAACTCCTCGATGGTGTACTTCGACTTCTGCGGCCCGGTGGAACTGGAGGTCACCTACCTCAAGGGCGGCGCCACCAAGGCACGGATCCGACCGGACTCCTACGGCATCACGCCCGAACTCCTCGGCGACACCCTGCGTTTCACCCTCGACGAACCGAAAGACGTCGTCGCCCAGATCAACGACGACGTCTTCGACTGCCTGCACGTCCTCACCAACCGCGTCGAGAAGCAGGAACCGGCCGCCGACGACCCGGATGTCCTCTACTACGGCCCCGGCCTGCACACCGTCAACCTCCTCTCCGTCCCCAGCGGCAAGACCGTCTACCTCGCGGGCGGCGCCGTCCTTCTGGGCGGGATCGACATCAAGGGTGCCGAGAAGGTGACCCTCAAGGGTCACGGCGTGCTGATACCAACGAGCGCCGTCGCTGGCGTGAACGTCGAGAGCAGCAAGAACGTCCGGGTCGAGGACGTCATCATGCTCGGAGCCGGCCTGGGCTGCCGCGAAGCGGAGAACGTCCACGTCAGGAACAGCCGCGTGTTCACGTGGGGGCAGTGGGGTGACGGCTTCCCCGTCTACTGCTCCACGGACATCACCTACGACGGATGTTTCGTGCGCAGCGCCGACGACAGCCACTCGATCTACGCCCACCGGGACACCCTCTACGGCGACACCCGCAACGTCACCATCAAGAACGCCACCCTGTGGGCGGACGTCGCCCACCCGATCAACGTGGGCACCCACGGCAACACCGACGACCCGGAGATGATCGAGAACCTGCTCATCCAGAACGTCGACATCCTCGACCACCGCGAGCCCCAGATGAACTACCAGGGCTGCATCTCCCTCAACGCCGGCGACTCCAACCTGATCAAGAACGTCCGGGTCGAGGACGTACGGGTCGAGGACTTCCGCTGGGGCCAGCTCCTCAACTTCCGCGTCATGTACAACACGAAGTACAACACCTCGGCCGGCCGCGGGATCGAGGATGTCTACATCAAGAACCTCACCTACACCGGCACCCGCGCCAACCCGTCGCTGTTCCTCGGCTACGACGCCGACCACGCCATCAAGAACGTCACCTTCGAGAACCTGGTGGTCAACGGCGTCGTCATCGCCGACACCATGCGCAAGCCAAGGTGGTACTACACCACCGACACCGTGCAGTGGTACGCCAACGAGCACGTGATCGACCTGAAGTTCCTCACCACGGCCGAGGCAGCAGCGGCCGCCGCATCATGACCGGCCCGCTGAACACCTTCGCTCCTGGTCAGGGCCGACGCCCGCCCCGGGCCGCGTTCCGCTCGGACGCTCCCCGACTGGTCCTGGACGGCGACTGGAGGTTCCGGCTGTCGGCGTCGCACGCCGAGGCACCCGCGGGCATCGAGCAGCCGGACCTCGACGACTCCGGATGGGACGAACTGCCCGTGCCCGCCCACTGGCAGCTGTACGGCCACGGCGCACCCATTTACACCAACATCGCCTACCCCTTCCCTGTCGATCCCCCGTACGTCCCGGACGACAACCCCACCGGCGACTACCGGCGCACCTTCGAGCTCCCCGAGGAGTGGATCGGCCTGGGAGCGGCACTGCGCTTCGACGGCGTGGACTCCTGCTTCACCACCTGGCTCAACGGAGAGGAACTGGGCTGGTCCACCGGCAGCCGGCTGCCCACCGAGTTCGACGTCACCGGAATCGTCAAGCCGGGTCGCAATGTCCTCGCCGTCCGCGTCCACCAGTGGTCACCCGGCAGTTATCTGGAGGGCCAGGACATGTGGTGGCTGTCCGGGATCTTCCGGTCCGTCACTCTCCTGTCCCGCCCTCCCCGCGCGCTCGACGACTTCTTCGTCCACGCCGACTTCGACCACACCTCCGGCCACGGCACCCTGCGCGTCGACACCTCCATACCCGCACTGTTGACCGTCGAGGAACTCGGGCTGCGAGACGTCTCCGCCCAAGGGCCCTACGACATCGAAGCCGTTGAACCGTGGACGGCCGAACTCCCCCGGCTCTACGCCGGTGAGCTGCGCACGGGCGGCGAGACGATCCCCCTGCGGATCGGCTTCCGCACCGTCCTCGTCGAGGACGGGGTGTTCAAGGTCAACGGGCGACCCGTCCTTCTGCGGGGCGTCAACCGGCACGAGTTCCATCCCGATCACGGACGCGTCCTCGACGAGCGGACCATGCGCGAGGACATCGTGCTGATGAAACGGCACAACATCAATGCGGTCCGCACCAGCCACTACCCTCCGGACAGCCGGTTCCTGGAGCTGTGCGACGAGTTGGGTCTGTGGGTGATGCTGGAGTGCGACCTGGAGACGCACGGCTTCTCCCTGATGGGCGACTGGCGCGGCAACCCGAGCGACGACCCACGCTGGCGTGAGGCGTACCTCGACCGCATACGGCGGACCGTCGAACGGGACAAGAACCACCCCAGCATCGTCATGTGGTCGCTGGGCAACGAGGCTGGCGATGGCCGCAACCTCCAGGCCATGGCCGAATGGGTCAAGCAGCGCGACCCGGACCGGCCGCTGCACTACGAGCAGGACTGGGGCGGCCGGTACACCGACGTCTACAGCCGGATGTACACCTCGCACGAGGAACTCGACGCCATCGGCCGCCGCGCGGAGGAGCCCCTGTCCGACCCGGTCGCCGACGCGCGGCGGCGCGGGATGCCGTCCGTGGTCGTCGAGTACGCCCACGCCATGGGCAACGGTCCCGGCGGACTCGTCGAGTACCAGGAGTTGTTCGAGAAGTACGACCGATGCATGGGCGGCTTCGTGTGGGAGTGGATCGACCACGGCCTGCGCGAAGACGGCCACTTCGCCTACGGCGGCGACTTCGGCGAGGAACTGCACGACGGCAACTTCGTCTGCGACGGGATGGTGTTCCCCGACCGCACCCCCTCGCCAAGCCTGGGCGAGTACAAGAAGGTCGTCGAGCCGGTGCGGATCACCATGGCGGCGGACGTCATGGAGATCACCAACCTGTACGACTTCCGGGACCTCTCCCATCTGACGCTGGCCTGGTCCCTGGAACAGGACGGCGAGGAGAGCGACTCGGGAACGCTCCCCCTCCCGGCCGTCCCACCGGGCGGTCCCCCGGCCCGTCTCCCCTACCCCACCGCGAACACCACCGGCGTACTCACCATCAGTGCCGTCCTCACCAAGGACGAGCCCTGGGCACCGGCCGGCCACGAGATCACCTGGGCCCAACGCGCTCCCGAGCGGGCGCCGGTGCGTCGTACTACCCGCACCTCCAGGCCGGACCCCGGGCTGTTCGATCCCCGCACCGGCCGCCTGACCCGGCTCGGGAACCTGCCGGTCACCGGCCCCCGACTCGACCTGTGGCGGGCACCGACCGACAACGACCGCCTCGGCCACGACCCGGTGGCCAACACCTGGCGGCACGTTGGCCTGGACCGCCTGCAGCACCGCCTCCTCGGCATCGACACCGAGGACGACACGGTGGTCGTACGCACCCGGGTCGCCCCCGCCGCCACCGACCTCGGCTTGTACGCCACCTACCGCTGGCAGGCCACCGACGAGGGGCTCCGCCTCACCACCGAGATCGAACCGGACGGGGACTGGCAGGACATCCCCATCCCCCGTCTCGGCCTACGGATGTCCCTGTCAGCCTGGATCAACGACGTGACCTGGTACGGGCTGGGACCTGCGGAGGCGTATCCGGACAGCCGTCTCGCCGCACGCCTCGGCCGTCACAGCAGCTCGATCGACGCCCTCCATACGCCGTACGTCTTCCCCCAGGAGAACGGCAACCGGGCCGATGTCCGGTGGGCGGAACTCACCGGCCGGTACGGCGGGCTGCGCGTCACCGGTGAGCCCACCTTCCAGCTCACCGCCCGACGCTGGACCAGCGAGGACCTGGACACCGCCCGGCACACCCACGAACTCCGGCCTGGTGGAGCCGTGCACCTCAACATCGACCTCGCACAGCACGGACTGGGGTCCGCCGCGTGCGGCCCTCGCGTCCTGCCCCAGTACCGGCTGACCGCACGGTCCGCCGTCTTCGCCGTCACCTTGTCGGAGATCCCCGGCCGGTGATCGCCGAGGGGCGACCACCCCCCACGCCAGTCACCGCCCTCGGCACGGCTGTTCAACCACGTCGCCATCACTCCCGATCAGAGCCGATCGGGCCGTTCGATTGGAGTCGTACATCCCATGAGCCGCAACCACCTCCCCCCACTCGCCCCAGGCACAGCGCAGCCCCAACGCACTGGACCGAGCCGGCGCGGCGTCCTGCGCCTCGCCGGCGGTCTCACGCTGGCCGCGGCGCTCGGCGCCGCCTCCGCACGGCCCGTCGCCGCCTCGCCGACCGTCTGGAACCACCCCGGGGGCATCCACCACCCCGGTGACATCAACCGCGCCAAGGTCAAGGTGGCCGCGTACGCCGAGCCCTGGTACTCGGGCTGGCAACTACTCACCGCCAACGCCCACTCGGCGTCGACCTGGACGGCCAACCCGCAGTCCGTCGTCTACCGCGGCACCGGGACCTCCAACAACTACACGATCCTCTACAACGACGTAGCCGCCGCGTACCAGAACACCCTGCGCTGGCTGATCACCGGCGACACCGCCCACGCCGCCTGCGCCGCCGCCATCTGCAACGCCTGGTCGAGCACCCTGACCTCGATCCAGGGCAGCACCGACGCGATCCTGGTTGCCGGACTCCAGGGCTGGCAGTTCGCCAACGTGGGTGAACTGCTGCGCGACTACAGCGGATTCGACCTCGAAGCCTTCCAGCAGATGATGCTCAACGTGTTCTACCCGATCAACCACGGCTTCTTGCGGGACCACAACTTCACCTGCATCACCCACTACTGGGCCAACTGGGACCTGTGCAACATCGCGTCGATCCTGGCCACCTCCATCCTCTGCGAGGACGGCGACAAGTTCGACGAGGCCGTCACCTACTTCCAGAGCGGCGCGGGTAACGGCGCCGTCGAGCACGCGATCCCGTACCTCTACACCGACGACGACGGCTACGCGCTCGGCCAGTGGCAGGAGTCCGGACGCGACCAGCCCCACAGCGTCATGGGCATGGGCCAGATGGGCGTGATCTGCGAGATGGCCTACAACCAGGGCGTCGACCTGTACGGCTACGACGACAACCGGTTCTTCAAGGCCGCTCAGTACGTCGCCAAGTACAACACCGGTCTCGACGTGCCCTACACCACCTACAGCTGGGGCAGCGGCACCAACTGCGCCTACAACGAGCAGACCGCGATCTCCTCCAGCGGCCGGGGCCACGTCCGCCCGGTGTGGGCGATGCTCCACTACCACTACAACCGGATCAAGCACCTGGACGACAAGTACATCTGGTCCATGTCCAACGACCTCGTCGGCATCGAAGGCGGAGGCGGCGACTACGGCTCCACCAGCGGCGGCTACGACCAGCTCGGCTTCGGCCAGCTGATGTACGCCAAGTAGGCCCGGGGGCTGCCCCCACGCTCCCCCGCGGGGGCAGCCCTCGATCAGATCCCCCACACCTCCTCAGGAGTGCATCCGTGCCCAGCGCGTCCACGATCCACCACTGTCCGCAATCTGCCGCCCCGCCTCTGGGAGAGCCGACCGGGGCGAGGCATAGCATGCGAGTGGGGTTCGAGGACGCAGACCGGGGGCGAGCGTGGTAACGATTCAGGACGTGGCCAAGGCGGCCGGAGTCTCACCGATGACCGTGTCGAATGTCATCAACGACCATCCGAATGTGCGCGAGACGACGCGGGAGAAGGTCCTCAAGGCCATGGCCCGTCTCGACTACCGCGTGAACGTCGCCGCCCGCAACCTGGCCAAGGGCCGCACCGGAACCATCGGTCTCGCGGTCCCCGAACTGAACAGCCCCTACTACAGCCTGCTGGCCGCCGCGATCATCGGCGCGACCGAGCGGCGCGGCCTCCGGGTGAGCATCGAGCAGGCGGCCTCCCGCGAGAACGAACTGGACGCCCTGTCCCTGTCGCGCAACCGGCTGTACGACGGGCTCATTCTCTGCGCCGCGGGCCTCGGCCAAGCCGACACCGAGCGGCTCAGAGTGGACCACCCGGTGGTCATCCTCGGCGACCGGATCTTCGGCGGCCCCGTGGACCATGTCGCCATGCCCAACCTCGAAGCGTCACGGGCAGCGACCCGGCACCTGATCGAGCGCGGCTGCCGGCGCATCGCGTTCCTGTGCGGGCCGGTGGAAGAGGTCGACACCTCCGGCCTCCGCCTCACCGGCTATCGGCAGGCGCTGGCGGAGGCCGGTCTGCCCTCGGACCCAGCCCTGATCCAACAGGTGGACCGGCTCGGCATGCGCGACGGCGCGTGCCGTGCCCGAGAGATGGCGGACAGCGGGCTCGACTTCGACGGGGTGTTCTGCATCACCGACTCCCTGGCCATGGGTGTGCTGCGGGGCCTGGCCGACACGGGCATCCAGGCGCCCGACCAGGTGAAGGTGATCGGCTTCGACAACGTCTCGGAGAGCGAGTTCTTCATCCCCTCTCTCTCCACCGTCGACCCGGACCACCAGGGCATGGCCGAACGAGCGGTCGACCTGCTGACCAGGCGCATCGAACAGAAGAAGCCGGCGCCCGACTACGAGGAGTTCGTCGGGGACTTCTCGCTGGTGATCCGCGAGTCGACGGGCGGTTGACCCTCCCCTGACGACCTGCCGCCCCGTGGAGGCACGCCGGCCCTGACGCACGGACAGCCAGCACACCGCTCGGCACACCCCGGGCGATCGTACGCGGCACGACCGGCTCGTCGCCTCCTGCCGGGATGCCTGAAGCCGTCCGATCTTCATCACATACGACAGGGAGACCCTGTGAACCCTGTGGCCCACGGCCCGCTCTTCCGCGACCCCGTACATGACGGAGCCGCCGACCCCGTCGCCGTCTGGAACCGCCAGGCCGGCGAATGGTGGCTCGTCTACACCAACCGCCGTACAACCGCTCCCGGCCCCGGGGTCGCCTGGGTGTACGGCACCGACCTGGGCGTGGCCGCCTCAGCGGACGGCGGCCGCACCTGGGCCTATCGAGGCATCCTTCCCGGCCTGAACACCGAGTGGGGCCACAACACCTTCTGGGCCCCGGAGATCATCTGGCACGACGGGGTCTACCACATGTACGTCAGTTACATCCGCGGCATCCGCGACGACTGGAACGGCACTGCCTCCATCCGTCATTACACCAGCCCCGACCTGCTGGACTGGACGCATCACGGCGCCCTGGACCTCGGCTCCGACCGGGTCATCGACGCGTGCGTGTTCCCGCTACCGGAGGGCGGCTGGCGCATGTGGTTCAAGGACGACTCGCGCGGCTCACTGACGTGCGCCGCCGACAGCCCCGACCTCTACCACTGGCAACCGATCGGCCTGGCGGTCGGCCACCGCCCGCACGAAGGCCCCAACGTCTTCGAACTCGGCGGCCACTACTGGATGCTCGTCGACGAATGGCGTGGTCAGGGCGTCCTGCGCTCCGACAACCTCACCACCTGGGAACACCAGGGGCTCATCCTCGACAAGCCCGGCAACCGCCCCGACGACGGCACCATCGGGCTCCATGCCGACGTGGTCGTCCAGGACGAGACCGCGTACGTCTTCTACTTCACCCACCCGGGCCGCGTCGGCGACGCAGCCGAGGACGACACCTACGCCACCCGCCGCTCCTCCCTCCAGGTCGCCGCCGCCCGAGTCGTCGACGGCAGGCTGCACTGCGACCGCGACCAACCCATGGATCTCCGTCTCGGAAGGTGCGACGGGGCGGCCGTGCTGGGCCGGCAGGGCTCGCCCGAGTAGCGCATCCGGCTTTTGCGGCCGACGAACTGTCGGATTGTCCGAATCCTGCTCCGTGATGTGAGGTAGCGCTACTGGGGGCATCTGCCCTATGTGGACGAGAAATCATGAAGCAACGCCCAGGATCGATCACGCCATGGCAGCATCACCGCGGAAGGTGCACCAGGTCCATCGCGAACACGATCCTGCCTAGCGGTGGGACGACGGGCATGGCTCTCCTGATGAGCTCCTGCGACGACATGGAGAGAGAGGGCGTCTACTCTCCCCGTAAGGACGTGCCGCGTCCCAGTCAATCGACATGCGGGGCAGGAGCGGCGAAGGAAGGGAAGCTCGGTGCCCGGCACCAGAACGTAGAGCCTGCTACCAGGTCAGCCGCCGCACCGACTGGCGGATGATGAGCTGGGTGCCGAGCACGACGTGGTCCTCGCCGGTGGGAGCCTCGCCGCTGGAAAGGGCCAGACGTACGGCGGTGCGGCCGAGTTCCGCGTAGGGCACCCGGACCGTGGTGAGTGCCGGGGTCAGGTCGGTGGCGAAAGGGACGTCGTCGAAGCCCACCACAGACACGTCGCCGGGAACGTCCCGGCCGGCCTCGCGCAGCGCGGCCAGGGCACCGAGGGCGACCATGTCGGAGGCCGCGAACACCGCCGTGAACTCTGGGCCGTCCCGCAGGGCGTCGCGGGTGCGTGCGTAGCCTGAGGTGCGGGTGTAGGTACCGATGGTGTCGAGATCCCCGTGGTGGTCGACGCCGTGCGCGCGCAGCGCGTCCCGGTATCCGGCCCGGCGTTCCTCCGCACTGCTCATGCCGGCCTCGCCGCCAAGGAAGAGCACCCGTCGGTGGCCGTGCGCGAGAAGGTGCGAGACGGCCTGGAAGGCGCCACCGCGATTGTCGTAATCCACGACCGTGAGCGGCAGGTCGGGGGCCGGCGACGGGCGGCCGACCAGCACCAGGCGCGAGCCTGCGGCGTCCAGGGCCTCGGCGTATCCGGCCATCCGGCGGTCGTACGCCTCCCCGGGCACCGCGCCGCCGACGAGGAGTACAGCGGCAGCGTGCTGTTCCCGCATCAGCTGAACCAGGTCGTCCTCGCGGGCCGGATCGTCGTGCGTGGCGCACACCAGGCTCAGCCTGCCCCGGTCGGCGGCCTCCTGCTCCACCCCGGCAGCGACATGGGCGAGCGACGGGCCGGTGATGTCCTTGATCACCAGGGCGACGGGTCCGGCCACCCGCCCGGAGAGCGCCTTGGCATGCACGTTGACCACATAGTGCAGGGAGGCGACGGCCGCCATGACCCGGGTCCGGGTCTCCTCGGAGACGGGGTAGTTCCCGGCCAGCGTACGGGAAACGGTTGCCACCGAGACGCCCGCCTTCGCGGCGACGTCACGGATCGTACTGGGCCGCTCCGCGGCGGACCCCTCAACGCCGCCCCGCTTCCGCCTGCTCAAACGGCCTGCGCGATCGCCGATCGGCCGCTCACCGCTCCCGTTCTTTGTCACGGCTTGACGTTACTGCATGTGAGGTGCCTTGCGGCAGCCGGAGGGCAGAAGTTAGCGTGATCGAACAGTAATCGTTTTCTATCCGTCCATCTTCCTCTCCTGTCACCCTGGTCGGAGCCACTCCATGACCCTCACACATTTGCGTTGGGGCAGCGACGAGTTGTCGCTGCTGATCTCGCTCGACCCGTCGGGCCCCGCACGCCTGCTGGCGGTGGGCGAGCCGACCGGACTGCCCCACGCGAACGCCGACTTGTGCGCGCGACTCGCGCGGCGGGCGTTGCCGCTGGTGGAGATCCAGGCGGCGGGCGACGGACGGCTCGGCACCTCGGGCAAACGGCACGTCGACGGCGGGCTCTCCCGCCGCCTGCGCTGCGTCAGCCACGAGGAGGGCGTGGAAGGGAAGGTGCACACACTGCGTGTGCGGATGGCGGACGAGGTGACCGGGCTGCGGGTGACCACCATGTTCCGGACACGTGCCGGAGTGCCCGTGGTGCACAGCGAGGCCCTCGTGGAGAACGCGGGCGACGCCCCGGTGACGTTGGAGTACGTCTCCTCCTTCGCCCTGTCCAACCTGGCCCGGCACCTTCCGGACGGTGAAAGCTGGGAGGACGGACTGTCCCTGTGGCTGGCGCCCAACCCCTGGAGCGGAGAGTTCCGTTGGTCGCGGGCCACCCTCGGCGAGCGGGGACTGTACGACGTCGGCATGGCCGCCTACGGCCAGACCGGGTCGAAGAACCGCGTCGCCGTGACCAACACGGGATCCTGGTCCTCCTCCGAGTACCTGCCGATGGGCTGCCTGGAGGAGATGGCGACCGGCCGCGCCCTGCTCTGGCAGATCGAGCACAACGGCTCCTGGCACGCCGAACTCGGCGACCGTTTCGACGACGTGTACCTCACCCTCTCCGGCCCCACCGACCGCGAACACCAGTGGCGCCGCCGCCTCGACCCGGGCGCGGAGTTCCGTACGGTCCCGGCGGCCCTGGCCGTCGTACCGGAAGGCGGCCTGGAAGCCGCGGTCGGCGCGCTGACCGCCCATCGGCGCGCCACCCGCCGCCCGCACCCGGACCTCGTCCAACTGCCCGTCGTCTTCAACGACTTCATGAACAGCCTGATGGGCGAACCCACCACCGGGGCGCTGCTGCCCCTGGTCGACGCGGCGGCGGACGCGGGCGCCGAGGTGTTCTGCATCGACGCCGGCTGGTACGACGCCGAACCACCTGGCACCGTCGGACCTGGCGGAGTGCCCGGCTGGTGGGACGCCGTGGGCGAATGGCGGGAATCGAAGCCGCGCTTCCCCGGCGGGCTCAGCGAGGTTATCGACCAGATCCGCGAGCGCGGGATGGTACCGGGGCTGTGGCTGGAGCCGGAGGTCGTCGGGGTGCGCAGCGAGGTCGCCGGCGCGCTGCCGGACGAGGCGTTCTTCCGACGCGACGGCGTCCGTCTCGCCGAGTGGGGCCGCCACCAGCTGGACCTGCGCCACCCGGCCGCCCGCAAGCATCTCGACGACGTCGTGGACCGGCTGGTGCACGACTACGGCGTCGGCTACCTCAAGCTCGACTACAACATCGACATCGGTCCCGGCACCGACGGCCCCACCGGCACCGACAGCCCCGGCGACGGCCTGCTCGGCCACAACCGCGCCTACCTCGACTGGCTCGATAGCGTCCAGGACCGCCATCCCGGCCTGGTCCTGGAGAGCTGCGCGGCCGGCGGCAGCCGTACCGACCACGCGATCCTCTCCCGGCTGCCGATCCACTCGATCACCGACCAGCAGGACTTCCGGCTCATCCCCGCGATCGCCGCCGCAGCGCCCACCGCCGTCACCCCGGAACAGGGGGCGATCTGGGCCTACCCGCAGCCTTGGCACACCGACGCCGAACTCGGCACTCTGCTGGTCTCGGCCCTGCTCGGCCGAGTCCACCTCAGCGGCCGGCCCGACCTGCTGAGCAACCGTCAGATGGCTCTGGTACAGGATGCCTTGACTGTCTACAAGACCTACCGCGAGTTGCTCCCCCACGCCCGCCCGCACTGGCCGCTCGGCCTGCCCTGCTGGCGCGACGGCTGGCTTGCCCTCGCCCTGGACACGCCGGACGGAACGACGTTGCTTGCGCTGTGGCGACGGGAAGGGGCGCCCGAGTCGGTGACGGTCCCGCTCTCCGCCGGCGGTCATCCGCGGGTGCTGTTCGAGGCTGGGGTGCGCACGAACCCGGAATGGGACGAGGACAGGAAGGGGTTGCAGGTGAGCCTGCCGGTCGAGGGGTCCGCGGTCCTCGTGGCGCTCGATCCGTCGTGACCGCCGTGCCGGAGCGGCCGACCCGCTGATCGCGGCGAGGTCGTTGGACGGGACGGCCCTGTCCCTCCGGGTCCCGCTCCGGAGGGACAGGGCCGTCCCCGGGCCTTCCGGTGGGATCAGCGTCTGCGCAGCACCACGGTGGTGCCGGGCTTCACGCACAGCTCGGCGTTCCCGCTTACCTTCGCCCCGGTCACGAGGTTCGTGGAGGCGCCGAAGCCCTTCGTGGTGAAGGTGTAGCTGCGGCTTTCCGTCGTGTTCATGGCGATCAGGTACGAGCCGTACTGGCATCGGTAGAAGGAGGCGCGGCCGGCGTACGGGCTCTCGACCCCCGTGTCCCGCTCCGGAGTGTCGTCCGGGGCCTTGGACAGGGGTAGCACCTGGCCCGCGAACGCCTGGTGCAGGGTATCGCCGGGCGGGGTGAAGCCGCCGTCCGGGATGGGGAGGTCGTTCACCGTGAACTCCCAGTTGACCCAGTCGGGTTCGGTGAAGGCCCTGCCGTCGGGAACGTACTTGACGTCCTGCCAGACCGTGCCCGAGCGCTCGATGCCGTCGGGAGTGATGTGGTGGACGCGGGCGAGCCGGTTGACGCCCCAACGGGCCCGCCAGTACAGGGAGGCGAAGAGGATCTCCTCGCCGTGCTTGATCGCGACGAGGCCGTTCTCCTCATCGGAGAAGACGAAGTCGGGCGCTCCCGCCGACATGGGCAGCTTCGCTCCGCTGCCGGCGGCGGTCCTGATGTACGCGTAGTCGGCGGCGGTGGACAGCAGGTTGAGGTTGGTGCGGGCGGAGACGGTCGCCTCGTAGGTGCCCTCCAGAGACAGGAACGCCTGCCCCTCGGTGAGGGACTGCTGGGCGTAGGAGGTCAGGTCCGGGTCCTTGATCTGGGCGGCCATCTTCAGCGCGTGACCGTCCCACTTGGCGTCCTGGTCGTAGGCGACCTTGCCCGGATATTCGGTGTCACGCCAGCCCACCATGGTCTCCAGGCGCATCGTCCGGTAGCCGTCGCGGTCCACGGAGGGGTAGCGGAAGACCGCCCGCGCCTTGGCCATCTTGACCAGGTGGTCGCGCAGCGTGCTGTCCTCGACGCCGCCGATGACGGTCACCGCGTCGTACACGAAGGACAGCCATTCCTGGAGTTCGCCGTAACTGCCCGCGTATCCCAGCTCCTTGGAGATGCCCTTCTTCGTGACCTGGTGGTATGACCCGCCCAGCGGCTTGGTCGGGGTGCCGTCCGCCGTCTCCGGGCCGAGCCAGGGGACAAGGCCGACGGCCTGGTAGAGGTAGTCGCGGGCTTTGGTCTCGCCCCAGGCGTCGGCGGAGCCGAGCCAGGTCAGGCCGCGGTCGGCGAGGTAGAGGCCGATGGAGCAGATGATGGCCTGGTTGGTGTACTGCGGGATGTGCCGACGCCAGTACTCGCGGCTGCCCAGCAGCATCTGCGCCCAGGCGGCCCGGCGCGTCACCGGTGTGTGGGTGGAGCCGGCCGGCTCGGTCATGGTCAGGTCGTCGAACCAGGCGGTGCCGGTGCCCGACAGCCGGACGGAGACGGCGACCTGGGTGGCGGTGCCGGGCGTGGTGACGGTGGCCGTCACGTGCTCCCAGTCGTGAGTGCCGGACGAGGCGTAGAACTTGTTGTCGGTGCCGACCATGGCGCCGTCGGCGTCGTAGAAGAGGATGTCCAGGTAGGCGCTGTTGCTCCCCACGCCGTCGGTCTTGACCCAGGCGCCGTAGGTGTAGGTGCCCTGGTCCACCGGGAGCTTCGCCGAGGTGGTGTAGCCGACCGTGCCGGCACCGGGGATGGTGATCTTCGCGGAGGCGTGGCCGGTGCGGTACTCGGTGGTGTCACGGGAAGCGGTGCCGCTGCCGGACCAGGTGGATGACTTCCAGCCGGTCGTACCGAACTCGAAACCCGGATTGCTCAGTCCGTACGGCGATCCGAGGACCGGTTCATCGAGCAGCGGCTCAAGGTCGTCGGCGAGGCACAGCATGACGAGGCCGGCCCGGCCCAGCCCCATCCACTGCTGAGTGGAACCGGTCATCACGGAGGAGTCGGCCACGTACTTCCAGTAGACGGCGTCCAGGCTGCGGGCGATCTGCGGCGGTACGGCGATGTTCTGGTACGCGTTGGTCGAGGACATGTTGTAGGCGCGGGCCAGAAAGTCCAGGTACCACAGCTCGGTCTGGGCACTGGTGCGGGCGGCCTCGGCCGCGGCCCGGGTCAGGACACGGGTATTGATCGTGTCGACGATCTCGGAGCCGGGCAATGTCCGGATCGCCGGAGCCGGCAGTGCGCCGGTCACATCATCGGCGGTAGTGTCGAAGTAGGGCTCGTCGTGGGTGTAGAGGCGGTAAATGGTGCGGCTGGGGCCTTCCATGTCCTTGTAGTAGGCGTCGGCCGTGTTCGCGTAGCCGGCGATGCTCCCCATGGCCCGGACTTCGAGGGCGATCGACGACTTGCCAGCAGTGAGGTCGCGGGGCAGCGGCAGCGTGTGGAAGAAGAAGCGTTCCAGCGACCGGGGATCGTCAGTCGCGATGTCGAGGGGGTCGACGGCCCCCAGGTGGTAGTGCCCGACCTGCTTGCCCTCGGCGAACAACTGCAGCCGACCCAGTTCGGCGCCGCGCTCCGAACCCCACAGCTTGACGGTGATGTAGGTAGCCCCCTCGGGCCTGCAGGCCATCCGCGCGGCCAGCGAGCCGCCCCAGAATCCCGCGGCTTCCGGGGCGTTGAGCACCCGGGCGGTCTGGTCCAGGCCGCCCCTGACGACGTCGGAGCGGGTCGCGGCAAGACCGTGCGCGCTCTCCGAGTCGCGGTCACCGAGGACGAGCGTGTCGAGGGGAACGGCGGCGGCTTGTCCGGCCACCGTCCTGGCTTCGGCCTCGGCGGCCCGGGCGCTGCCGCCCTGCCACAGCCAGCCCACGGCTGTGGCTCCCGCGGTCATCTTCAGAAGCGACCTGCGCTGAACAGACTCGGACATGTCTGTGTTCCCTTCGACGTTGGAGGGGGTGTACGGAGGTGAAACGTTGTGGAGAGTTACGGGATCGCGGTGTCACGCGCGGTTCAGGCTCGGATGTCGAGGTCGACCTTGGCCGCGGTGTGGGCGAGCGGCATGCCTGCGTTGAGCAGGGCCAGTTCCGTCACGACGGTGCGCCCGAGAGGTTCCGGCTTCTTGCCGAGAGCACCGGCGATTCGGGAGGCGAGGAAGACGTTCGGCAGGTCGTACACGGGCGAGCCGGAGGGGAGCGGTTCGGGATCGGTCACGTTGGGCACCAGGCTGATCCGTCCGTCTAGTTCCGCGGTCGGCGCGTCCCGATCAGTTGGCACACCGCGCCGTCGGGGATGACCGGCGGGCGCCGGCGGTCGAGTGACCGGTGGGTCTGCGCGGTCATGGGGGCACGCAGGGCCGACGATCCCGTTGGAGTGCGATAGACCGTCCAGCAGGAGCGCCCGGCCCCCTGCTCCGCGCTTCGGCGTCGTCTACGTACGAGTCGCGAAGAGCAACGGCGCCGTCGAACAGCCTCAGCGACCCCGGCACTCGGCGGCCAGCTTGGGAGGCGCCGACGCTCCCGACGCGACGCCCGAACTTGCCGCCGGGATCATGGTCACCGGGTACTGGGCAGGCCCACCCGGTTCGGGAGCGCGAGCGGAATCCGAACAACTGCCTCCCCGCCGGCGGTATCGCGTCGTCCATCCGGCCGGGTGCGCAGGCCGCGGTGTGCAGGACGGACCACGGAGCGGGAGCAGCCGTGCCCTGCGACCGCACTATGAACGGCTCGGGGAGGAACTGGGAGAGATGCGCCGGGTCTGTAGCCGACACAGCTCGGGACAGCACGGATCCGGACATAGGTCTCCTGCTTCAGGAGCATGGGGTAGGGGAAACGAGGTGGAAACCTTCAGTAAACGTATTCCACAAGCTAACCACCCATGTCCTTGCGGTCAATGGCCGGACTCCACACAGGCTCGACCTCGCCCGCCGCCTTCACCACCACGGACGCATCGCACCAGGTCAACCGCACAGTGATCCACGCTCACCATCAAGCCGTCACCGGAAAGAGCTGACGCGGTAGACGCAGTGCGGGCACAAACGTTTACTCCACCTCGCCTCCCTGCCCGCGACGAACGTTCCACAGCAAGACCGTGCGAGGTGGACAGTGGCACCGTTCACGAGGGTCATCTCCGGCTCGGCCACTCGCTCCAAGCACATCCGAGAGCCTTCGGGCCAGGAGGCCACCGCCGTGAACGCTCACCATTGATCACCTCTTGACCGCCCGCCAGTTCAGGGTCGCCTCTGATCAACGGTCGCCGCCGAGCGGTATCCCGAGAGACAGGCGAGCTGCCTGGCAGCGGACGGAATGCCTGGTCAGAGACATATCCTTGTGGCGGCGGGCTCCTTTTGGCATCGATGAGTTCACGGATGAACTCCGCAACACGCCAAGGACTTAGAGGTCCTAACAGAAGTCAGTTGATCAGGTGGCTGTCGGTGCGGTGGTTCGTTGGTTCGGTCGTGGGGAAGCACCAGCCGAGGCCGTGGATCGTCTCGGACGAACTGTGGTCGTTGATCGAGCCGTTGTTGCCCGAACCGGGTCCGAAGTGGGTGGCGGGCCGGCCTCGGGTTCCGGACCGGCAAGCGCTGTGCGGGATCCTGTTCGTGCTGCATACCGGGATCCAGTGGGAGTACCTGCCCCAGGAGCTGGGTTTCGGCTCGGGTATGACTTGTTGGCGTCGCCTGGCGGCGTGGAACGAGGCGGGCGTGTGGGATCAGCTGCACCTGATGGTGCTGCGGAAGCTGCGGTCGGCGAAGAACCTGGACTGGTCGCGGGGGAGCTCGTCGGTGATGGCATCGTGAGCGAGGGAGCGACGAAGGCCGGCGAGAAGCATCATCGCCGTCTCGTGATCGTTGGATACCCGACAGCTCAACAGCTGGCCGGCTACGTCAACCGTCACCGCGCCCATCAGGCCCCACCTTTCGGGATTCTCAGGTCGTACCAGGTCTCCGCGCCGTCGGGGCTGGTTGCCCAGGTCCCGCCGTGATCCGCCACTAGCCACCTTCAGGCACAGAGACGACGTTGATGGCGAGAGATTCTGGGGCTGGGGTCTAGCCGCACCGGCACTCAGCTGCTCGCCCTCCTGGGGGTGGCTACAGCGCTGCCGGGCGGTTTCCGGACCCGGGGCACCCCGGACGCGGTGATCCACAGCACGCTCAGCACGGCACCCACGGTGCCGATCCACAAGGTGGGCCGCAGACCGAGCACGCTGCCCAGGATGCCGGCCAGTACCGCGCCGACGGGGCGGACACCGAAGTTGGCGGTCTGCACCACGCCCATCACCCGGGAGCGGAGCGTGGGCGGGATGACGGCGATCAGGTAACTGTTGGCGGCGATGTCCAGGACGGTCACCCCACAGCCGGCGCCGAGCTGCGCGGCGGACACGGCTGCGATCACCAGTGGCATGGGGCCGTCGGCCAGCGGTACGAGGAGCAGGGGCAGGCTGAAGCCCACGAAGCCGGTCACAACGGTGGGGCCGAGGCCTATGCGTCGCACCGCGCGCGGCGCGACGTAGGCGCCGGCCAGGCCGCCGAGCCCGAACGCGGCGAACACCGCCCCCAGCACCCCGGGCCCCAGACCCAGCACGGTGGTCCCGTACAGCACGAACAAGGTCATCAGGAAGGTGTGGCACAGGCTCAGCATCGCGACCCCCGCCAGCAGCAGGGCGGGCGTGCGGTTGGCTTTCACCCATCGCAGTCCGTCCGCGAGCCCGCTCTCGCCACGGGCTGCGGGTGGCGCCTCCTGCGCCCGGATGCCTCCCAGACAGAGCGCCGACACCAGGTATGTGACGGCGTCCACCAGCAGGGCGAACGGCGCGGACAGTGCCTGGACCAGGGCCCCGCCCGTACTCGGGCCGGCGACCGCGGCCGCCGAACGGCTCCCGGAGAGCAGTGCGTTGCCGTCCACATACCGCTCCGGGGCCACGACGGAGGCGTACACGTGGTGATTGCAGACCCGGAACAAGACGGTCAGCGCCCCGACGACAAGCTCTGTCACGAACAGGTGGGCGAGCGTCAGCGTCCCCCACGCGTACGCCAGCGGCACGGAGGCCACGGCAGCGAACCGCCCCAGGTCCGCCACGATCATCGCCCGGCGCCGGCTGGTCTGCCGGTCCGCCCACGCTCCGCCGGGGATCGACAGCAGCAGCGAGGGCAGCAGCGCCAGCGCCGTGAGCCACCCCATCTCCGCCGCCCCTGCGTCCAGCAGCACCACAGCGGCCAGCGGTATCGCCAGAATATTGATCTCGTCCCCGACCAGCGAGACGCTCTGCGCACTCCAGTACAGGCGAAACCCTCGCTCCCGCAGCAGACTCACCTGCCGCGGAACTCCTACGGCACTCCCCCACCGGCGGCCCGCCTCCGCACCGGCCCTGGTCATCGCCCCGCTCCGCCGGCACGGTCCGGCGTGGCGCACGCGCCGAGGCCATCAGCTCCGGTGCCTCGCCTCGCCCTCCGCCTCTGCAGCCTGTCCCTGCCGCAGCCACGACCGGCAGGCGTCTGGTTCGCCACTCGCCGCTTCACCGTTGACCGCGTCGACGCGCTGTGCCAGCGCTCCCCCAGGGCAGCACCCCGCGGGCCGTGGGCGGCTGCCGTCGCATGCCCGGTCACCGGTTCGCCGGGGCCGCGGCCACCGGAAGGGTCAGCAGCATGATGTGCGAGACGGGCTCACCATCGGCCGGCCGCCAGCGACCGACCTGGCGATAACCCCACGCGGCGTAGGCGGCATGCGCCGGCGCCGCCTCAGGCTCGGGCCGCATCGCCAACGCCACACGCTCCACACCCAAACCGTCCAGAAGACCGGCATGCAGCCGCGCGGCCACTCCCTGTCTGCGCCATTCGGCACGCACGGCGAGTTCCACGATCGCCAGCGTGCGCTCGCCGGTCTCGGCCGCGACCTCAGCCGTCGGCTCCTCCTCCATGGCCTTCCACCAGCCGGTGTCCGGCGGCAGCGGATAGCCGAAGGCGTAGCCGACGGGCTGGGTACCGCAGCGGGCGATGACCAGCCGGGCGCGGGGGAGCCGAACTTCCTGCGCGAAGCGGTCGATGAAGTCAGCGATCCCTTTCACGCCCTCGCAGTACGGCGGCTCGACCCACACCTCCTTGTACATCGGCAGCACCACATCGAGCTGCGCGGCGCATTCCAGGCCCTCCCACCGATCCACCACCACCGGCGCACTTCCCATCCCACTCCCCTCCCTGCAGCCGCCACCAACCAGAGCCGGCCGCCCGCTACCTGCCGCTCGGGCCGACAGCGATGGACCTGCGGGAGCGCTCCGTCATACCGACGCCGCCACTCGAGGCGACTGAACAACCGGCAGAGCGGCGGGAATCGACGCCCGGAGAGCCGTTCGCGCTCTCAAGGACCCGGGTGACCATGCGGGTACCGATACCGATCCCGCCCTTCGCCGTGGTCGGGTAGCGGACAGCCCTGCGGGTCCCGACACCAATCCCGCCGGTCTTCAACGCGGCGAGGTAGCGCACCGACCGGCGGGAGCCCACACCGATCCCGCCCTTCGCGGTGGCAAGGTGGCGGACGGCCCTGCGGGTCCCGACACCAATGCCACCGCCCTTCAACGAGGCGGGACAGCGGAGGGCCCGGTGGGAACCGATGCCACCGCCGCTGCCGTTGAACGTGACGGAGCCCCGGAACGACCTGCGGGTACCCGTACTCGGACCGCCCTTCACGGTGGCAAGGTAGCGGACGGCCCTGCGGGTGCCGATGCCGATGCCGCCCTTCGCCGTGGCGGGATAGCGGACCGACCTACGCGAACCGACGCCGATCCCGCCGTTCTTCGCGGTGGCACGGTGGTGCACGGGCCTGCGGGTACCGACCCCGATGGTGCCCTTCAACGTGGCGGGGTGAAAGGCGGGTGTGCCCAGGTCGGGTGTGCGGGAGTCAATGCCCTCTGCAGACTCCATCGTCAGTGCGCTCATGTGTGAAGTCCTTTCGACGACGATGCGTGTTGTCAGAACTGATGCGAACGAAGGGCGCTGCACGTCAGCCGGGGCCCCTTCTTGCCAGTCCCGGTTTTCGGCCTTGGCTTCCTGAGCGGCACGAGAACCCGGTGTCCCACACCGAACCGCTCTCATCGCCGACCACCGCGGCCCGCCGGACACAGCGCAGTACCCGGTGGCTACTGTGCTCGACACCCAACTCGGGGTGTCCCTATAACTGTTCAGGTTGCGCAGACAACAGGAGCCAACTGACGCTCAACAGCGGACTGTTCGAGCAACGAGGGAAGACCCGAAGCATCGTCTTCCTGCACGGATGCGTAAATGACACATGCCACGGGTGCCGGAGCGGGTGGGTGGTTGGATCGCCCGGCAGTTTCCCTCGTTGCTCGGCAGCAACAGTGCCACGAGACAGCTGTGAGGACTCTGAAGGATCCTGAAGGCATCTTCAGGAAGCTGGGTGCTGTCATGGGTGATCCTGATAGGCATGCGAATACTGGTGGTGGAGGACGACCCGCGCCTGGCCGAACTGCTGCGCCGCGGACTCGTCGGTGAGGGATACGCCGTCGACCTCGCCCACGACGGGCTGCGCGGCCTGGAGCTGGCCCTCGTCAACGGCTACGACGCCATCGTCCTGGACGTGATGCTCCCCCGCCTGAACGGCTACCGGCTGTGCGCGCAGCTTCGGGAGGCCGGGGTGTGGACGCCGGTGCTGATGCTGACCGCGAAGGACGGCGAGTACGACGAGGCCGAGGGCCTGGACACCGGCGCCGACGACTACGTCACCAAGCCCTTCTCCTTCATCGCACTGACCGCCCGACTGCGGGCCCTGCTGCGCCGCGGCCAGCCGACCCGGCCCGCCGTCATCCGGATCGGGGACCTGGAGATCGACCCCGCCACCCGCAGCTGCCGGCGCGGAACCCAGGAAGTGACGCTGACCGTGCGGGAGTTCGCCGTCCTGGAATACCTCGCCCGCCGCAGAGGCGAGATCGTCGCCAAGACCGAAGTCCTCGAACACGTCTGGGACGACACCTTCGGCGGCGACATCAACGTCGTCGAGGTCTACATCAGCACCCTGCGCCGAAAAATCGACACACCCTTCCAGCGCCGCACCATCCACACCATCCGCGGCATCGGCTACCGCCTCGACGCAGAAAGCCCCCACGCATGAAGCGGCCCCGTCTCCGGGCACTATGGCGCCGACTGCGGCCCGGCACCATGCGGATGCGCCTCACCCTGCTCACCGCCGGCATCACCTTGGTCCCCCTGGCCGCAGGCGCTGTCGCGGTCGGTATGACCGTCAAGATGACGCTCTTCCAGGAGGCCCAGGAGAAGACGTCCTCTCTCAGTCCACCGGGTGGTTACACGCCGGGAGCCGCCCCTCCCTGTACCCGGCATCCGATGCTCGACATGACCGAAGGCGAACATAGATTCACGATCTGCCTCGCGGTAGGCGATTCAGACGAAGGACTCATACCTGCCCTGTCGCTCATACCGTGGACCGACCCCCAGGAATCCCCGCCCATGCGAGGCCACTTCGACGGGGACATGCAGGTGATTCACTCCCTCGATGTCTACCAGACCCGGTTGAACACCCTCATGTGGTCCCTCACCGGAGGCACCCTGGGGCTCACCCTGTTGGTCACGGGCAGCACATGGCTGGCGGTCGGCCGGGTACTGCGTCCGATCGAGGCCATCCGTTCCGAATTCGCCGACCTCAGCGCCCATCACCTCGACCGGCGCGTCCCCGTCCCCCGGGCAGGAAACGAAATCGCACGCCTCGCCAACACCATGAACGACACCCTCGACCGGCTCGAGGCCGCGGTCACCCAGCAGCGCCGGTTCGTCGCCGACGCCTCCCACGAACTGCGCACCCCCCTCGCCGCGTTGCGTGCCGAACTTGAACTTGCCCTGAACCGGCCCGAGAACGCCCACTGGCCACAAGTCGTCACCGACGCCCTCGGCGACACCCTGCGCCTTCAGCACCTCGCCACCGACCTGCTCCTGCTCGCCCGCCTCGACGCCACCACCACCGAACCGCCCAACAGCCGCCTCTTCGACCTGGACGAGCTCGTCCGCGACGAACTCGCCCGCCGCCGCCTACCGGTCCATCTCACTCTCGTCCCGCAGATCGAGCCCGGCCCCCTCACCGTGCACGGCAGCAGCAGCCTTCTCGCCCGCGTACTGGGCAACCTCCTCGACAACGCCGAACGCCACGCCAACAGCACCGTCACCGTCCGCCTGACCCACCACCTCGACGACCAGACCGTCGCCCTGGACGTCCAGGACGACGGCCCCGGCATCCCCCTCGAAGACCACCAACGCATCTTCGAGCGCTTCACCCGCCTCGACGAAGCCCGCACCCGCGACGCCGGCGGCGCAGGCCTCGGCCTCGCCATCGCCCACCGCATCACCACGCTCCACCGCGGCACCCTCACCCTCAACGCCGCCACTCCCGGTGCCCACTTCACTCTTCGCCTCCCTGCACCAGCCCCTCAAGGGGGCGGCTTCGACTCGGCCAGGGCGCGGTGATCGTGATCACGTACAAGGTGACGAAGAGGCCGTCGACGACGCGGTGCAGCACGGCAACCTCCGCGTCGACTCCGGCCAGCGCGCACCGGTCCTCTGGGGTCTGTACGGTCTTCGGTGTAACTCCCGATCATGGAAGTAGCACCTGATGAGCGACGTGACTGTCTCTGCTGAGGCGGTTGAAGAGGTCCGGCCGACCGAGTTGCTGGACGACCAGTTGATCGGGCAGCTGGTCGACCGAGCCCGCGCGAGCGGCCTGCAGTTGACTGGCGACGGCGGGCTGCAGCAGCAGCTGACCAAGCGCGTGCTGGAGTCCGCCCTGGAAGGCGCGATCACCGACCACCTCGGCTACAAGAAGCACGACCCGGCCGGTGCCGGCAGCGGCAACAGCCGTAACGGGGCCCGGTCCAAGACCGTGCTGACCGACGTCGGCCCGGTGGAGATCACGGTGCCGCGTGACCGCGACGGCAGCTTTGAGCCGCAGATCGTCAAGAAGCGGCAGCAGCGGCTGACCGGCGTCGACGCGATGGGCCTGTCGCTGTCCACGCGTGGTCTGACGCACGGTGGCATCTCCGCCCACCTGGCCGAGGTCTATGGCGCGAGCGTGTCCACGCAGACCAACTCGACCATCACCGACAAGGTCATGGACGGGATGGCCGAGTGCCAGAACCGGCCGCTGGACCCGGTCTATCCGGTGATCTTCATCGACTGCGTGCACGTCAAGGTGCGAGACGGGCAGGTGGCGTACCGGCCCGTCGACGTCGCACTCTCGGTCACGGTGGACGGCACGCGCGACATTCTCGGCCTCTGGGCCGGCGACGGCGGCGAGGGCGCCAAGTACTTGCTCCAGGTCCTGACCGAGATCAAAAACCGCGGCGCCGAGGACGTGTGCATGGTCGTCTGCGACGTGCTCAAGGGCCTGCCCGACTCGATCTCGGCGGTCTGGCCCCAGGCGGTGACCCAGACCTGTGTCGTCCACCTGATCCGGGCGTCGTTCCGCTACGCGGGCCGCCAGGACTGGGACAAGATTTCCCGCGCACTCAAGCCCATCTACACGGCTCCGACTGCGAGCGCGGCGGAAGACCGGCTCCTGGAGTCCCAGGAAGAGTCGGGCGCCAAATATCCGGCGATCGTGCGGCTTTGGGAGAACGCCTGGGCCGAGTTCGTGCCCTTCCTTCAATTCGACACCGAGATCCGCCGCGTCGTCTGCACCACCAACGCGATCGAGTCGGTCAACACGCGCATACGAAAAGCCGTCCGGGCCCGCGGGCACTTCCCGAACGAGGCCGCAGCCCTCACATGCGTCGACATGGCCGTCATGAGCCTCGACCCCACCGGCCAGGGACGCAAACGCTGGACCATGCGCTGGAAGCCTGCCCTGCAGGCCTTCGACATCGCTTCGACGGCCGACTCTCCGTGGGCCGCCGCTAACTCACACCACCCGAGTTACACCGTTGGCTGGACAGACCCGCCGGAAGCCGTGACGGCCACGGCTTCTGCGCGGTGCCCGATCACGTTCACGGTGTCGTATGACCGCTCGACGTGTCCGTCCAGGAGGACGGCGGGCGCCTCGAGCAGCGTGCGTCGGCAGCTGTCCCGGGCGGGTGGGGAGAAAACGAGGTTGACCATTCCGGTCTCGTCTTCCAGGGCGCCGAAAGCGACGCCGTTGGCGGTGGACGGGCGTTGGAGGTATTTGGCGAGTCCGCCGAGCCGGACGCGGGTCGGATCGTCCCGCCTGCCCAGATGCCGGGCTTGCCGTGAGCGGAGGGGCTCAGCTCAGCCGTCGCGCACGCAGCACCAGGTCGTCGGTGTGGTGGGCGCCGGCCCCGCCGTCGGGCGCCACGCGTGGTCGCTGCTCGTTCACCTCCACCTCCCAGTCGTCGGTGAGCAGAGCGGCGACCATCGAGGGCCAGACGTAGTCAGCCGGGTCGAAGCCGCCCTCGTGCGCCTGCTGGGTGTCCATCCCCGCGTGATGGACGAGCAGCAGCACGCCGCCGGGCGCGACGGCGGCGAGGAGCGCTCGCTCGGCTGCGGCGTCGGGGGTGCGCAGCAGGGCTGGATACTGCGCGGAGACCAGGTCGAAGGAGGCCGGCGGGAGCGCCGCTTCCGTCAGCGCGGCGTGTACCCAGCGAACAGCCACACCCGCGTCCCGCGCGTGCCCGGCCGCCCGCTCCAGCGCCACGCCCGAGACCTCGAGCGCGGTCACGTCCCAGCCGCCGCACGCAAGCCAGACGGCGTCCGCGCCCTCGCCGCAGCCGACGTCGAGAACCCGCCCAGGCGTCAGCCCGGCGACCTCGGCCACCAGCGCACCGTTGGGCCGGCCGCTCCATAGCTGTTGCCGGTCGGTGTATCGGCTGTCCCACTCCGCCCGCACCGCGGGGTCTCCGACATATCCGTCGCCGGGCAAGGAAGTGTCAGACGCGGGCGATCCCGCTGCAAGGTTCTCGGTCACCGGCCCAACGTCACCTATCCCGGCCCGCTCACGCCACTGCTGTTGCCGCTCCGGCAAAAACGGCGTCCCAGACGGCAAGCAACCGGACATCGGAGGGGTTGGTCCTGGTGAGGTCTTTGTTCCAGATCGTCGAGGCGTGCAGATGGAGGCTGGCGAGGTTGCCGTCGGGATGCTTGTCGTATCGGGTGTCTCGCCGTGCCCGTTCCGGCCTCCTCGTACGTCACGCTCGGGGCGGGTGAGGCACGTGGAGCCGGCGTGAGCCGAACCGTGCGCCGATGTCCTGGCGCGGACTCATGGGAGATGGCCCGGCACCCGGCTCAGGTTCCGGGGAGGATACGGCGCGTTTCGTAGGCCCACATCGCGATCTCAACCCGGTTGCGGGCGCCGAGTTTGGCCAACAGGCTGGCCAGATGCGTCTTCACCGTGCTGAGGCTGATGTGCAGTGCATCGGCGATCTCGGTGTTGGTCAGCCCGCGGGCGACGGCGAGGAGCACCTGCTCCTCGCGGGCGGTGACGGGTGAGACCGGCTGGGCCACGGGCCGGCCGGCGGGCAGGTCCGCGAATGCCTGGAGGAGACGGACAGTGACGCTGGGGGCGATGAGCGCCTCACCGTCGGACGCCGACCGAACGGCCTGCGCCAGGAGGTCCGGTCCCGTGTCTTTGAGGAGGAATCCGCGGGCACCCGCGCGGAGTGAGCCGTAGACGTACTCGTCGAGGTCGAACGTGGTGATGACGACCACGGCCAGCGGGTCGGCGACGCCCGGTCCGGCGAGCAGCCGGGTGGCCTCGAGCCCGTCGAGGACGGGCATGCGGATGTCGAACAGGCAGACGTCAGGGCGCAGTTCGCGGGCCAGACGTACCGCTTCCTGTCCGTCGGCCGCCTCGCCGACCACCTCGATGCCGGGCTGGGCATTCAGCATGATCCGCAGCCCGGTGCGGACGATGGTCTGGTCGTCAGCGACGAGGACGCGAATGGACACCGCTGTCGTTCCTCGCTCTCGGCAGTTCGGCTTCGACATGCCAGCCCCGGTCGGTGCCGGGGCCGGCTTGTAGTGTGCCGCCGAGCAGGGTCGCGCGCTCGCGCAGTCCGGTAAGTCCGTATCCGTCGCGACCCCGGCCGGTGCGCCGGCCGTTGTCGCGCACGCTCACCCGTACCGTGTGCCGTTCGGCGGCGACCCGGACGACGAGCTCGGTCGCGTCGACCGCATGGCGCATGGTGTTGGTGACCGACTCCTGCACGATCCGGTAGACGGCCGCGTCCACGGCCGGGGCCAGCGCGTCCAGTTCGCCGTCGAGCCCCAGGTCGACCCTGAGGCGACCACCCGGGGTGCGCACCAGGCGCTCCAGATCCGCGACACCGGCAGGGGGCGCCAGCTCGGCGCCTGCCCCGCGGTCGCGCAGCGTGGCGACCATGGCGCGCATTTCCTCCAGCGTGCGCGCCCCTTCCTCCTCGACCCCCTCCAGCGCCTCGACGGCGGCGGACGGGTCGGTGCCCGCGAGTACGCGGCCCGCCTGGGCGATGATCACCATGGCCGACACGTGGTGGGCCACCGTGTCGTGCAGTTCCCGGGCGAGCTGCTCGCGCTCGCGGGAGCGCACCTGCTCCACCTGCCGCTCGCGAGCGGTCACCCAGAACCGCACGGCAGCCCCGACCACGCCGGGCAGCAGCAGGAAGACGATGCCTACGACGTTCTCGATGACCGGGGTCTCGTCCGTGACGGAACACAGCGTGCTGGTCGCGAGGATCACCGCGCCGCCCAGCACGACCTCGCGTCCCGACCCCCACCGGGGCAGCGAGTACACCAGCACGAGCACGACCGCGCTCGTGTACAGGCCGACGGGCTCGCGCGGTGCGGCGACGAGCCAGGCCACCTGAAGCAGCATCACCGAGCCGAACGCCAGCGTGACCATCGCCAGCGGGCGGGTCCGGCGCCACAGGAGCAGCAGGCACAGCCATACGGCGAACACCACCGCCACCGGCCGCCACACGACGTTCTCGCGCAGGGTGGCCTCCAGCACCACACCGGCAAGGCCCGCGGCGAGCAGCACCCAGTCCCGCCACACCCGGGCGGGCGCGACGGGCGGACGGGGCTCGGTCCACAGGGTTCGCAGGTCGTCTCGCAGCACGGTTCTCAGCGTAGGGACCGCGCCGCGGTGCGCATCGGCCGAAAGGACGGGGGCTCACTACGACTTGGGGCCGACGGATCCGCGGCCCGGGGGCCGATGCCGCAGAGCGCCGTGGCGACGAGCCTCGGCTTCGGCGGCCGTACAAGGACGGCCGACGAGGTGGTTGGAGGACCCGATGCTCTCGAATGCCCTGTTGCGCCTGGGCGGGGGCGCCGCTCGCCATCCCTGGCGGGTGATCGCGGCATGGCTGGTCGCCGCCACGCTCGCCGTCCTCGCCGCGATCGCCTTCGGCGGGCGGACCGCGGACTCGATGACCGCACCGGGACTGGACTCCCAGCGGGCCGCCGAACTGATCGAGCGGGCCGGCACCGGCCAGGAGGGGATGACCGCCCAAGTGGTCGTCACCCCCCTCGACGGCGCTGCGACGTTCTTCGACCACGGCAGCGCGCGCACCGCTCTCACGCGGTTGCAGACCGAGGTGAAGCGGCTGCCGCACGTGCTCGGCACAACCGACCCGGTGGGGGCACTGGACGCAGGCGGGGACACCGCCGTGCGCGGCGGTCTTGTGTCGGCCGACGGGCGGATCGCAGTCGTCCGGGTGCAGTATCCCGACCAGAGCCGGCTGTCGGCCGAGGACCTCGACGCCCTCGTCGATCTCGGCGACCGGCTGCGTGCCGAGCTGCCCCTGCGCATCGAGATGGGCGGGAACCTCTTCTACGCTTTCTCCGACCCCGGCGGTGGCGCGAGCGAGTTGATCGGCCTCCTCGCCGCGGCCGCGATCCTGTTCCTGGCGTTCGGTTCGCTCGTCGCCGCCGCGCTGCCGATCGGCATGGCGGTCTTCGGGCTGACCGTCGGGGTTGCCCCGATGACGGTACTGGCGAGGGTGACGGACGTCCCGACCTTCGCCCCTGTCCTGGGCAGCATGGTCGGGCTCGGAGTGGGCATCGACTACGCGCTGTTCGTCCTCGCCAGGCACCGGGAGTACCTCGCGCACGGGCTCGATCCGCACGAGGCGGCGGGGCGAGCGGTGGCCACGGCGGGGCCGCCGGTGGTCTTCGCCGGCGGCACCGTCGTCGTGTCGATCCTCGGCCTGGCGGTCGCGAACGTACCGTTCATGACGGTCGGCGGGTTCGCCGTCTCGATCGTCGTCCTGACCATGGTGTTCGCGTCGGTGACGCTGCTGCCCGCCTTCCTCGGCGCCGCCGGCGCGCGTCTGGGGCGGGCCGGCCGCATCGGCCGGGCTCTTCGGGCCGGGCGGCTCGGCCGCCGGCGGGGCGCGGCGGCGGGCGCCGCCCCCGCCGCCGGGTGGCGACGCTGGATCGGGCACGTCAGCCGGCACCCGGTGCCGTACGCGATCGGCGCGGCAGGGCTTCTGCTGACGGCGACGCTGCCCGTGCTCGGCCTGCGCGTCGGCCTGCCCGACGACGGCTCACTGCCCCACAGCCGGACCGAGCGCCGCGCCTACGATCTCGTCGCCGAGGGATTCGGCCCGGGCACCAACGGTCCCCTCGTCATCGCCGCGGACCCCGCCGGTGATCCGGGAGTGCTGGACCGGCTCGTCGAGGCGGTCGCGGCGGATCCGGGCATCGCATCCCTCGCCCCGACGCACATCGATCGGGCCACCGGCATCGCGACCCTCCTGGTGTTCCCGACCACCAGCCCTCAGGACAAGGCCACGGCCGACACCATCGCCCGGCTGCGCACCGACGTGCTGCCCACGGCGATCGGGCACGGCCCGGCCAGGGCCCACGTCGGCGGCGCCGCCGCGAGCCTGTCCGATGTGGGCAGGCGCACCAGCCAGCGCCTGCCGGTGTTCGTCGCCGCCGTGCTGGCGATGTCGTTCCTGCTGCTGATGCTGGTCTTCCGCTCGATACTCGTACCGCTCAAGGCGGTACTGCTGAATCTGCTGAGCATCGGCGCGGCCTACGGCATCATGGTCGCGGTCTTCCAGTGGGGCTGGGCAGGCCCACTCATCGGGCTGGAGGCGACGGTTCCGATCGTGTCGTTCATCCCGATGTTCCTCTTCGCCATCCTGTTCGGCCTGTCGATGGACTACGAGGTGTTCCTCCTCTCCCGCGTCCGCGAGGAATACCTGCGCACCGGCGACAACGGCACGGCGATCGTCGAGGGCGTCTCGGGCACCGCCCGGATCATCACCTCGGCCGCCCTCATCATGGTGGCGGTCTTCCTGTCCTTCGCCGTCGCCGAGGACCCCTCCACCAAGATGTTCGGGCTCGGCCTGGCCACCGCGATCTTCATCGACGCCACGGTCGTACGCATGGTGCTGGTACCGGCGACCATGACACTCCTCGGCCGGACCAACTGGTGGCTGCCGAAATGGCTGGCCCGGACACTCCCCCGCGGCACGGCCGGCACCGACGACACCGACGCGGAATCCACCGGTGAGGCCCCGCGTTCACGGCTGGTCGACCGTTGACTCAGCTCCTGCCCGCCCATGGCGTCCGGCACCTCAGCGCGGCACCCAGTACAACGTCCGCGAACTGCACCTGCTGAAACAGGCGGCAGGGGCGGCACAGAGGACACGAACGTGACCTGCTGGCCTGCTGACGCGAAGCTCCTCACATTGAGCGGGAAGGAGGAGGCCGAGAGCAGCACTGGCGAGTGGACGGGCTCCGTCACCCGTGGCCTGCACGGCGGACAGACGAAGGGGGCAGTTTCCAGTCCCTCTCGCCCCACGGCGAAGAAGGCGGTCGCCACGAGCGCGCCGGTGCCGATGGCGAGGGCCTGGTCCAGCCTTCCCTGCGGTTCGACCTTCAGGTGTCGGCCGGAGCGGCGCTTCCAGAAGACCGTCCGGGGCATCAGGGCCACGGCGAGGGCCGACCCACGCTCAGACTCGGGGTGACCTCGCTGCCCCCGCCGAGTCAGATCAGCGGCAGCCGGCTCCGGTCGCCGGTCTTGACGAACTGGGCGCCGAGGCTGGCCTCGTCGCCCTCCCGCAGACCCATGAGGTGGTTGGCGAACGGTCTCCTTGTCAGGAGTGGCTGTTGAGGAAGCCGATGAAGCTTGCGCCCCACCAGCCGAGCTGGCTGATGGTCGCGGCGAGGCCCGACTGGATGAGAAGCCCGCGGGGCACCCGCTGGTCGCGGTAGTGGTCGAGGTGCTGGCCGAGTCGGTGGGCATACAGGCCGTTGAGGGTGATGACCAGGACGAGTCCGAGCTTGATCTGGGTCAGCCGCGAGGCCGGGTCCGGATGCAGGAAGAGGCCGGTGGCCATCAGCCCGGCAAGGCCGAGCCAGATCGGAACCTGGAGTGCGGAGGCGGTGTTGAGGACGTCGGCCAGCCGCCGTCGGCCGAGCAGCCACAGGACGGCGAACCAGTCGACGGCGAGCACCGCGCCCAGGCCGACCACCAGGGCTGCGACGTGCAGGAAGCGGGCCACGGTCCGCAGCGCCGCATCGGCGTGGACGTGGCCGGACATCCAGCACACGGCGGCCAGGGCGGCGGAGCTCAGGATGCCCACCGCGACGAGAACCCACAGCGGCGTGTGCGCATGGGCAGGCGCTTCGTGGCCGGCCGACGATGGCTGCTGCGGGCCTGCGGTGCGCCAAGGGCCTTCAGCAGCCAGGGGTCTGTCGGGTGACAGGGCCACCGGTTCAGCGCTCATTCTTCAGTTCCACGTTGGCGAGCGTGACGCTTGGCCGCCTCGCTCAGCGCGGGCTTCTCGCCACTGGCACTGCGCCGCAGGAAGGTCGGCCGCTGCGGCGTGGCGCGCAGGGTGTACGTGCCGCCAGTGGGGACGGAGAAGTTGTCGGCGTAGTGGAAGGTCTCGGCGTGACAGGAGTTCAGGTCCTGGACCTGGGCCACCTCGTCCTTGGCATCCACGACCTCCGGGCGGATCGGCACGTTCGGCACCATGGGGCCGGTCTTGGTCACCCCGCCGCGTGCCGCGAACTCCGCCTCAAGGACGGTGCGCTGATGCGCCACACCCGCAGGCGCCGTCTCCTTCGCCGACTCCCCCGCGGGAGCCTTGTCGGCGTTGCCGGTGACAGCGCTGCCACAGGCAGCCAGGGCGAGTGGAGCGGCTATCACCAGGGAGCGCGGCACGGATCGAGGCATGGCCGAAATCTTTCGGTCGGAAGTAAGGCAAGGCGAACCTAAGAGGTTGCTGTGAGCCCGTCAAGCGATCACACAATACGGTATATATACGGCATGCCGGAACATTCGGAGATGGATTCCTGTCCCACCCAAGGCAGTTGAGTACCCATCAGGTAGGTGGCCCCAGCTCACTGACCGGGTAATAACGATCAGTATCTGGACAAGTGAACCCCGCGCCTGGACCGCGCGCCGTCCACACCGCCCCGTACAGCCTCAGGAACAGGATGTGGCGCCCGGTGAGGGGCTGAGGCCGCTTCACAGACGGCGACGCCGGGGTGGTCGCAGGCGTGGCCGGGGCTTGCGCAGTCCGTTGTGTTCCGGCCCGGGATCGGCCAGCGCCACTCGGATGACGTGGCGGATGGGACCCAACGAAGCAGCATGGTTGTCACCGACAAGGCACGCCACTTGTCACGGCTGCTCACTCAGCAGCTTCGCTGTCACCCGTCCCGCGAGCAGCGGCCGGAGGGGTGCGCAGCCGTTGGCGCTCGCCCTGCGGTCCGAACATGATCAGGTACTCGACCGGGCCGCCGGGGCTGGTGTTCGCCACCCCGTGCGGGGTGCGGGTGTCGAACTCGGCGACGTCCCCGGGGGTCAGGACGAGGTCTTGGTCGCCGAGCGCGAGCCACAGTCGTCCGTACAGGACACACAGCCACTCGTAGCCGTCGTGGGAGACCTGCCGGGGCCGGACGGGCGGGTCCTGGAGGGCGGGCAGGATGTGCTTGTGGGCGTGCAGGCCGCCGACGTACCGGGTCAATGGCAGCACTGCCTTGTCGTCGCCGAAGCTCAGCGGCGCCGCAGCGCGCGGCTTGGCCGCGGGGTCGGGTGCCGTGCCGGCCAGCTCGTCCAGGGAGACGCCGTACTCCTTCGACAGCTGCAACAGCACCTCCAAGGTGGGCTTGCGCCGGCCGGTCTCCATCCGGGACAGCGTGCTGGGCGAGATGCCGGTCGCGCAGCTGACACCGGCGAGCGTCGCGCCGTGGCGCTCGCGCGCGGCCCGCAACCGGGGCCCCATCGCGGCCAGCGTGCCCTCCACGTCATCGACTGCCACCGCTGTCACCCTCTTCCTTGCATGCGCTGCACCGCTCTGTCCTGCAAGGTTGCCAGACTGGCAAGGCTTATCGCGTCCGGCGGGTGCTGCGCCGCATGATCGATGGGTAGCCGCGTCGCCGCGAACCGAGGAGAAGCCCATGCAGCCCGAGCCGACCTCCGAGCTCCGCCACCGCACCGTCGAGGCCCCGGCCGGGCGCCTGCACCTGGTCGAGCAGGGCACCGGCCCGCTGGTCCTGCTCGTGCACGGCTTCCCCGAGTCCTGGTACTCCTGGCGCCGCCAGCTCCCGGCCCTCGCCGCGGCCGGCTACCGGGCAGTGGCGATCGACGTGCGCGGTTACGGCCGCTCCTCCAAGCCGGAGGCGACCGACGCCTACCGGATGCTCGATCTGGTGGAGGACAACGTCGCCGTCGTGCGTGCCCTCGGCGCCGAAAGCGCGGTGGTCGTCGGCCACGACTGGGGCTCCAACATCGCCGCCGCCTCCGCCCTGCTCAACCCCGAGGTCTTCCGCGCCGTCGGCCTGCTGAGCGTCCCCTACGCGCCGCCCGGCGGGCCCCGCCCCAGCGACATCTTCGGTCAGATCGGCGGCCCCCAGCAGGAGTTCTACGTCTCCTACTTCCAGGAGCCCGGCCGCGCCGAGGCGGAGATCGAGCCCGACGTCCGGGGCTGGCTCGCGGGCTTCTACGCGGCCCTGTCCGCCGAGACCATGCCCGCCCAGGGCGAGCCCGACCCGCACTTCGTCGCCCGCGGCGGCGGCCGACTGCGCGACCGCTTCCCCGCCGGCCCACTCCCGGCCTGGTTGAGCGAGGAGGACCTCGACGTCTACGCCGGGGAGTTCGAACGCACTGGCCTGACCGGCGCACTCAACCGCTACCGCGCCATGGACCGAGACTGGGAAGACCTTGCCCCGCACCGCGGAGCCCCGATCAAGCAGCCGTCCCTGTTCATCGGCGGCGCCCTGGACGCCTCCACCACCTGGATGTCCGATGCCATCGACGCCTACCCCACCACCCTCCCCGGCCTGTCGGCCTCCCACCTCCTGGACGGCTGCGGCCACTGGATCCAGCAGGAGCGCCCCGAAGAGGTCAACCGCCTGCTGACCGACTGGCTCGCCACCCTCCAGGGGTGAACCGGGCAATCCAGGTGAGGCAGTCCGCGCACCGGAGCGGTGCCCGAGGCAGCAGCGGCGGCCCCGGAACTGTGACGCGCAGGGTGCGGGGCAGTTGGTCGGAGAGGGAGAACCGCATGGTCTTGTCAGACTCGTCAGAAAGCTCGGCCCGCAGCGGGACCAGGCGGGTGGTCAGCGCAGGGCTTGGCGGCACGGGCGGCGAACCGCTCGGCGGCCTCCCGCTGGATCCGCTCGCGAAGCGCCTGTCATTCAGGCGTCAGCCCGGCACCGTATGGACATCTCGCACAACGTCAGCAGTGCCGAATTGGCCTTGCATCCACGCGAGTTCGGTCCTGCCAATGCCCTCCCATGAACCCGTGAAGGTGGCCTGGTGACCGACGCGAGCCTGGACAGAATCAACCGCTTCCGGGCCGAGGCGGCATCCCGGGATCTGCCCTCGCAGGAGGCGGAGGAATGGATACGTGTCGCCCGCCCGGCGGTGTATCTGGCGGAGGGCGGTAACGGTCCCCTCGTGGCCCGGATCGGCGGCGACCCCCTGCTGCCGTACGGCGCGCCGGGCCCGTCCGATCCCTTGGTGGCCACCGTCGACCTCGCGGCTCTCCCACCCGGCGCCACCGGCCTCCCGCTCCCCGCCAACGGCCACCTGCTCCTCTTCTCCGGCACCGACGTGAGCGGCATCGGCGGACAAGTGTCCGACGCGGTGCTGTACGTCCCCGCCGGGACCCCGACAACCCGTAGCCCCCTCGCACACAGCTGGCGCGAGCCGTACCGGCCGCGGGAGCTCCGCACGGTCTGGCACCAGCCGAGCGCGCAGATGCCGGAGAGCTTCGCCCTCGGCAGATGGGGGGAATTCCCCGAGGACGAGCAGTTCGAGCTCGCCGACGAACTCGGCGACGCCTGGGCACACGTGGGCGGCTACCGCCCTTCCTGGGCCTTGCAGATCGGGGGCCACGCGGTCTCGCCCCAGAACGACCGTGTCCACCACGCTCGTGGTCCCGAAGGGGCCGACCATTGCGAGCAGGGCGGTACGGCCCACGGAGAGGGCGCCGACGACTGGGTTCTCCTGGCCACCTGGAGGTGCGGCGACGACGTCACAGAACTGGACTCGGGTGTGGCCCACTGGGTGATCCGCCGCCGGGACGTGGCAGGCCGGCGTTTCGACCGGGCCCACCGCTACGTCGAAATGGCCTGACCACGCGGGGCGGGGACGGCCGTCTCCCGGGCGCTCATCGGCCGCCCTTTCTGCCCGCGTTCACCCGGCCGTGCTGTCACCGTGCCAACGGGTCTGCCCGCAACGGGTGCCGCCGCCTCGCTGCCCGGCCTGCCCCTCCCGCGAAGCGGAGGGGCTACGGTCCTACACCCGGCAGCACCCCGCGGAGTCGCAAGGTCGCGGGGCGCGCCCGCCGCCTCCCGTGGCCCGGGCGGAGGATTCAGCGGAGCAGCAGGTCGCGGATCGTCTCCGTGATCTCGTCGGGCGCCTCCTCGGCCATGAAGTGCCCCGCGCGGGTCAGCCGGTGGTCCAGGTCCGGCGCCCACGCATGCCAGACGGCGGCAGCGTCGTAGCCCAGTCGCGCGCCCCAGTCCTGCTGGACGACCGTCACGGGCATGGCCAGCTGGGAACCGGCGTCCAGGTCCGCCTGGTCGTGGGTGACGTCGATGCCCGCCGAGGCCCGGTAGTCCGCGACGATCGACGGCACGGCCGCGGCGCTCGCCCGCAAGTACGCGGCCCGGACCGGGTCCGGCAGGGCAGCCGGGTCCCTGGCCCAAGCGTCGAGGAAGGAGCCGAAGTAGACGTCGGCACTGTTGGCGATCATCGTCTCCGGCAGCCCCGGCGGCTGCGCCATGAGGAACAGGTGGTAGCCGACCGCCGCGGGGACCCCGTGCAGGACGTTCCACATGTCCAGGGTCGGCACGACGTCGAGGATGCCCAGGTGTGTGAGGGTCTCGGGATGGTCCAGTCCCGCCCGGAAGGCGACCAGGGCGCCCCGGTCGTGGCCGGCCAGGGCGAAGCGATCGTGGCCGAGCGCGGCGGCCAGGGCGACGACATCGGCGGCCATGGTGCGCTTGGAGTACACCTCAGGGCCGGTGGCCGCCGGCTTGTCGCTGGCGCCGTAGCCGCGCAGGTCGGGACAGATCACCGTGTGCTCGCCGGCGAGCCGTTCGGCGACGTGCCGCCACATCAGGTGGGTCTGCGGAAAGCCGTGCAGCAAGACGACGGGGCTGCCGCTGCCGCCGACGGCGGCGGCCAGCTCCACTCCGTCAGCGCCGGGCAGACGGACGTAATCGAAACCGGGAATGACGAGCGTCATGAAAGGCCCCTCCCTGGGGTCGGTGGACCAAAACCCGTTGGTCCGAGGACTGACGGGATCAGCGTGAGCGACAGCGATCAGCAGCCGATCAGTACGCTTCGACGCCGCGAACCCGGGGCACGGAAGATGGAGGCATGCGAATCGACGTACTCGGTGCCGTGCGGGCCCTCCGTGACGACGGCACCCCGGTCGACCTGGGCGGACCCCGCCACCGCGAGGTGCTCGCCCGGCTCGTCGCCGCCGGGGCACGGATGGTTCCCACCGACACCCTCGTGGACGACCTGTGGGCCGAGCCGCCGGTGCGCGCCGTGGGTGCGCTGCGTACGTTCGTCGCCGCGCTGCGCCGCGCCCTCGAACCCGACCGGCCGCCCCGCACCCCGCCGCGCGTCCTGGTCACCGAAGGCCCCGGCTACGCGCTGCACCTGCCGCGCAAGACCGTTGACGTCCACCGGTTCGAGGACGCTCTGGCCCGCGCCCGGCGCACGCCCGACGCGCTGACCGACCTTGACGCGGCCCTCGCTGACTGGCGCGGCCCCGCCTACGCCGACGTGACCGGTTCCGCGTGGGCCCAGGGCGAACGGACCCGGCTGGAGGAGCTGAGGCTGGAGGGGACGGAACTGCGCGCCCGTCTCCTCCTCGACTCCGGTGCAGGAGCGGAGCTCGTCGCCGAACTGGGCGCCCACGTCACCGAACACCCCTGGCGTGAGCCGGCCTGGGGGCTGCTGGCCCGCGCACTGCACCAGGCAGGCCGTCAGGCAGACGCGCTGGCCACCCTCCGCCGCGCCCGCACGATGCTCGCGGACCAGCTCGGGCTCGACCCCGGTGCCGACCTCCGGCGCCTGGAGGCGGACATTCTCAGCGGTGCTACGACGCTCCAGCCCCCACGCCCCGTGTGGACCGAAGGTGTACGACTCGGCCCGCGCACCACCGTGGAACTGGCACGCACCCTGGCCCTGGCGGGGGGTGACGCCCTGGTCCACTCGCGGCGCGACCGCCTCGCCGCGGTCCGGGCGGCAGAGCGCACCGGAGACATGGCCCTGACCGCCCGCGTCATCGGCGCCTACGACGTGCCCGCCCTGTGGAGCCGGGCCGACGACCCCGAGCAGTGCCGCGCCGTCGTCGCGGCAGCCGAACGTACGCTCACCGCACTCGGCACCGACGGCCCCGCCGAACTACGCGCCCGCCTGCTGGCCACCGTCGCGGTCGAGAGCCGCAGCGCCGACCTGTCCGCAGTCGAGCAAAAGCGCGCCGGGCAGGCGGCGCGCGAGGCCGAGGCGCTGGCCCGGGAGCTGGGCGATCCCGCCCTGCTGGTGCTCGCCCTCAACGGCGTGTTCCTCCAGTCCTTCACCCGGCCCGGACTGGCGGCGGCACGGGACGTGATCGGCGCCGAGATCCTCGACCTGACCACCCGGCATGAGCTGCCGAGCTTCGCCGTGCTCGGCCGGCTCATCCGCCTGCAATCCGCCTCCGCCCTCGGCGACCTCGACGCCGCAGCCGCACATGCCGAGGCCGCCGAGCAGGTCGCCGTCAGCACCGAGGCCTCTCTCGTCCCCGTCCTCACCGGCTGGTACCGGGCCCGGGTGACGGCCGCCCGCAGCGCCGAGCCGGGCGGACCGACCGCCGCCACGGCCGCGGCGCACTACCGAGCCGCCGAAAGCGCCCTCGCCGAAACAGCGGCCATGCCGGGGCTGCACCGGGGCCTGTTCGCCCTCGCCCTGCTGGGCCTGCGTCTCCTGCACGACCGTCCCGCGCCCACCGATCCCGCCCTCGACTGGGGCCCGTACCGCCGCTGGGCGCATCCGTTGGTGCTGCTCGCCCAAAACCGGGTGGAGGAGGCCCGTGCCGCCCTGGCCATGACGCCCGAACCACCCCTTGATCACATGCAGGAAGCACTGTGGTGCCTGACCGCCCACGCCGCCGCCCGCCTCGGCGAGCGCCAGATCGCCGCCCGCGCGGCAACGGCCCTGCGTCCCGCCCGCGCCGAACACGCGGGCGGGACGAGCGGGATGCTGACGCTCGGGCCGGTGGCGCGGTACCTGGCGGAAGCGGAGGCGTGCGCCGGCGAAAGATGAGTACGGCGAGTGCTGGGGTGTGCCCGTAGGCGGCCATCACCGCGCTCCAGACCCCGTGTTCCTGTCCGGAACGGCTCCCCGGCACGGCGACAGGGATCTTTGAATCCGGCTCTGTCGGCAGTGCCGTAAAGGGCAGGGGGAGGTAGCCGGTCAGCCCAGCGAGGCGCTCGCTGCGCGCAGTTCGTCCAGGGCCGCCAGGGTGTACCTGGCGAGCTCGCCGTTGCCGTCATGATCGCCCTCGGACCATTGGGCGTACCCCCGTTTGAAGGCGAGGACGCCCAGCTCGCCCGCCAGAGCCGCGGTCGGATCGGATATGCCGCGGGCGACCAGAGCGGCCGTCATCGCGGCCGCGAGGCTGACGCTCTTGAGGGCGTCACGTTCTTGGAGTTCTGCGCTGGCGGCCACAGCCGCCTTGAGGCGGGGCGCCAGCTCGCGGCTCATCGGGCCCATCGCGCTGCACGCGCGCTCCAGGCCGGCGGCCACCGCCTCGAGCGGGCTGGCATCGGCGGGCGCGTCGGCGATCCCCTCGCTCAGCAGGCGGCTCAACGTCTCCTGTCCGGCCACCAGCAGCTCGCGCTTGTCGGGGAAGTGCCGGAAGAAGGTGCTTTTGGTGACTCCTGCGCGCTCGGCGATCTGCGCGACCGTCGTGGCGTCGTAGCCCTGCTCGGTGAACAGGTCGACGGCGGCCACGACGAGGCGTTCACGTGCGCCTGGTTCCCATCTGCCCATGGCCACCATCCTAAGTGATGGGACTCTTGTCCCGTCACTGGAGTAGAGTGACGGGACAAGAGTCCCATCACTTCTGGGGAGTTTTCCCATGCGCGTTTTCGTCACCGGCGGCACCGGCCTGATCGGTTCCGCCGTCGTCGCCGAACTGCTCGGCAACGGCCACACCGTCCTCGCACTCGCCCGCTCCGACACATCGGCGCAGGCCGTGGAGGCGGCCGGTGCCGAGCCCCTGCGGGGAGCCCTCGCCGACCTGGACACCCTTCGCGCCGGCGCCGCCCGCGCCGAAGGGGTGATCCATCTGGCGTTCCACCACGACTTCAGCAGCCCCGACACCCTCGCGAAGTCGGTCGGGGAGGAAGGTGCCGCCCTCGCGGCCCTCGGCGAGGAACTCGTCGGCAGCGACCGCCCCTTCGTCACTGTCGCGGGTACGCCCGCCGCGCCGGGCCGCGCATCCGTCGAAAGCGACCCCGTTCCCACCCAGGGGCCGGTCGGCGGTCGCGGTCGTGCGGTCGCGTCGGTCCTGGGGCTGTCCTCGCGCGGGGTCCGCAGCACCGCCGTACGACTGCCGCGCACGGTGCACAACCAGGGCTCCGGCGGATTCGCCGGTCTGCTGACCGACATCGCGCGCCGGACCGGAGTGTCCGGTTACCCGGGTGACGGCGCACAGCGCTGGCCGGCCGTGCACGCGCTCGACGCAGCCGTCCTCTTCCGGCTCGCTCTGGAACAGGCCGAAGCGGGTACCTCCTGGCACGCCGTGGCCGACGAGGGGGACAGCGTTCGCGACATTGCCACAGTCATCGGCCGGCGGCTGGACCTGCCGGTCGAGTCGGTACCGGCGGAGACCTTCGGCCCCCTCGGCCAGATCTTCGCCAGCGACCAACCCTCGTCCAGCCACTACACCCGACAGACGCTCGGCTGGGAGCCCAAGCACCCCAGCCTCCTGGAGGACCTGGAGAACATCCAGCCCTGACCGGCGACCGGGACAGGTGAGGATGCCGGTCCGGAGGAGTCCGAACCAAGCCCGGCCGCACATCGCCGCCTTGAACGTTTTTCACCCCGTCCACCTGACCTATGGCGACGCCAGAACTCCACGCGAAGGTGAGACCGGCGGTGACAGCGACGAGGTCTCCGCGGAAGAAGCCGGCGAAGCCCTTCATGGGCTTCGGCGCATACTCCTCGGCCTGGAGGTCCCAGGACCGGTTGACGTCCGGGCAGGCGAGCCGGACTTGAAGGGGCCGCTCGTCCAGGCTTTCGCAGACGCCGCGGTGCGCAGCGCCCACACCGGCATCGGCACCGCCGGGTGGTCGGTGACAGTCGCTGCAAAGTACGCGGACGGCACCGTGCGCTACTTCACCGTGCCCGTGACCACCGACACGGCCGGTTCCTCGTTCATGGTGACCGCCTCAACTGGGCTGGTTTGAACTGGCGTTGACGTGTGTGGCGCAGCCTCCGCGGCGGATTGTCGAGATGAAGGCCAGACGCATGGCCACGACGCAGGGCAGGTCCTCGCAGAAGGCGGTGCAGGCAGGCCTGCACCGCCCTGTGGCCCACTCGCGCCTGCCCAACGCGTGGCCGGGATGCGAGGCCTGGGAGCGCGGCAGATGATGGTCCCGTAGGCCGCGGCGCGATCACCATCCTGGGGGCATGGAGATGCGGCATGCCGGTTCACAAGGTCCACCCGGACATCAGCGTTCTCAATGACAGCCTCGAGGCGCCGGGGATCGGGCATCTCCCGGTGAACGCCTTCGTCCTGCACGCCTCGCAGCCCGTTGTCATCGACACCGGGCTGGGGCTCCCCGACAGGAACTTCCTCGAGGTACTGGGTTCCGTGCTGGATCCCGCCGATGTGCGATGGATCTGACTCACGCACCCGGATCGTGATCACACGGGCGGCCTATTCGATCTGCTGGCCACGGCGCCCCAGGCGCGCGTCGTGACCACGTTCCTGTCCGCCGGGATCATGTCCTGTGAAAGGCCACTGCCGCTCGATCGCCTGTATCTGCTCAACCCGGGGCAGAGCCTGGACATCGGCGACCGCACCCTGACGGCGTTCAGACCGCCACTGTTCGACACCCCGGCCACGATCGCCCTCTTCGACGACCGGTCGGGGATCTGCTTCAGCTCCGACTGCTTCGGCGGGCCGATGCCCAGCGCCGAACTGGCACACGCCGATGACGTCCGGGCCGTCGACACGCAGGAGTTGAGGGCCGCACAGCTGCTGTGGGCCACGGTCGACAGCCCCTGGGTGCACAACGTGGACGTCCACAAGTTCCTCAGCACGTTCCAGATACTGCGGGACAGGCAGCCCGAGCTCATCCTGTCCACGCATCTGCCGCCGGCGCGAGGACTCACCGCATCGATGATCGACACGCTCGGCTCGGCAGCCGGGGCATCCGCGTTCGTAGGGCCGGACCAGGCGGCATTGGAACAGATCCTCGCAGGGTTCGAGCCTGCCGGTGGCGCACACCAGCCTGCACCCGGTAGCCCGACATGACGTCCACGGCGCCCGAATCTGCACGGCTGCTCCACCGTCGGACGGCCGCTGGACATCAACCGCACCACCGGCTCGATCGGGATGATGACCACCGAAGTCGGCGTCATCACTGCCCGTACGTCCCCTTCAGGTCGCGTGAGCCCTCGGCGCGGTCATCGCCGAGGCGGTGACGGCGCGGGGGGTGCGGGCCGACCTTGCAGGCGGTGCGGGGCAATCCCAACGTCACATCGAAACGATGTGTACATCGTTTCGATGTGAGATCCTGGGGTCATGCTTGAACTCGCAATCCTCGGCTTCCTCGCCGCAGGCCCCCTCCCCGGGCACGAGCTGCGCCGCCGCATCACGCACCTGACCGGCTACAGCCGTCCGGTCAGCGACGGCACCCTCTACCCGGCGATCAACCGGCTGACGAAGGCCGGGCTGATCGAACGGCGCCCCGCACCCGAGGCGGGCGGCGGCCGGTACGTGCTGAAGCTGACCGCGGCAGGACGCGAGGACATGCTGCGGCGGCTACGGGACCCGGCCGAACACGAGATCACCGACTTCTCCCGCTGGTTCACGATCCTGGCGTTCCTCTCCCTGCTGCCCGACACCGCCGAGCAGCACGCCGTACTGCGACGCCGCCTGGACTTCCTGGAGGCCCCCGCCAGCTTCTTCTACGACGGTGACACCCCGCTGCGCGCCGAGCAGGTCACCGACCCCTACCGGCGCGGCATGCTGCTCACCGCCCGCGCCATCAGCCGCGCCGAGCGCACCTGGCTCCACGAGACCCTGGACGGCGACGCCAGCCGAGCAGCGGACGAACAGCCCCACCCTCAGGCCCACACCCGTGACCGGAAGGACTGAACATGCTCGCGTCCTGGTACGACCAGCAGGGCCCGGCCGCCGAAGTGCTCCAGCTCGGTGAGCTGCCCGACCCCACCCCCGGTCCCGGTGAGGTCCGGGTCCGCATCACCGTCTCCGGCGCCAACCCCGGCGACACCAAGAAGCGTCGCGGCTGGACCGGCTCGGCCATGCCCTATCCTATCCGCGGGTCATCCCGCACAGCGACGCCGCCGGCATCGTCGACTCCGTCGGCGACGGCGTCGACGCGCTCCGTGTCGGGCAGCGCGTGTGGGTGTACGGCGCCCAGTCCTACCGCCCCCTCGGTACTGCCGCCCAGTACACCGTCGTCCCCGGTGACCTCGCCGTCCCGCTGCCCGACCACCTGCCCGACGACCTCGGCGCGAGCCTGGGCATCCCCGGCATCACCGCGCACCGCACCGTCTTCGCCGACGGCCCCGTCGACGGCAAACTGGTGCTGGTCAACGGCGTCCTCGGTGGGGTCGGCACGCTGGCCGCCCAGCTCGCCCGCTGGGGCGGGGCCACGGTCATCGGCACCGTCCGACGCGGCACCGAACTGGACCGGATCGATCCCGCAGTGGTCTCCCACGCCGTCGCCCTCGACTCGGGCGACCCGGCCGCCGCGATCCGCTCCCACGCACCCGACGGCGTGGACCGGATCATCGAGGTCGCCCTGTCCGACAACGCCGAACTGGACGACACCGTCGCCGCGAACGGCGCGGTCATCGCCGCCTACGCCACCCGCAACGACCGCACTGAGATCCCGTTCTGGACCCTGCTGTTCAACAACGTCACCCTGCGCCTGCTCGGCAGCGACGACTTCCCCGCCGAGGCCAAACGCCAGGCCGCCCGCGAACTCACCGCCCAGGCTCACGACCGCATCGACGCCGGCGGCCGCGGCCGCATCCTGATCGACATCCCACAGTAGAGAAACTCTGGCGGGAGTTTCGTTCAGCCCGGCCGAATCCGGCGCACGCGGTGGGTGCAGGGTGCGGGCGGCTGCCAGGGGGGCATTCACTGTTCCGCCGCACCGCCTCGCGCTTGACTCGATGCTGACACGCTGCTTCTGCTCCGGACTCAAGTTCGCCGTTGCTCCAACGGGGTCGGAGCCTGCCAGCGCACCTGGCGCTGTCGCACCGTACGCAGCCGGTGCAGTGTCCTCATATCCCCGTACCCGCCTGGAGGGTGGAGTTCCGTTCCAGAGCGGCGCATCCCCGTGCGGGACACTTCGACGGCTGGACACGAGCATGCGAGACCAACCACGCGACAGGGGGCTCCCCATAATGATGTTTCAGGAGACGGGGCCGAGAGCGACGTCCGCGACGCACTCGAAGCACGCCACCGCGCCGGACTGACTCTGGGACGTCGGATGGAATCCAGAGCCTGACACCCCTGTTCAGCCACCAGGCTGGCGAACGGGTCCCGGACTGCGCGCAGGCACAACCCGGGCCCCATGACACGTCTTGGGATGCGTCACATCGAGCTGACGGCGCGTTCCCCATTACGGGGCGCCCGGCCCGCCGCCGCAGCAAGCGACGGTCTGGGTCCGGCCGGCGCCGGCGAACGGCGCCACCGCGAGCACCGCCGTCAAGGCCACGAACACACCGAGTACAGCTTGCGCATCACCACTCCTTGTACCCCAGCACCCCAGCACCCCAGCACCCCAGACGTGATCAAACCTGTCGTCGTCACCGCCCGATCCTGCGAGTTGGTGGTGCGGGGCGAAGACCTGGCCGCGTGGTGAGGTCGGTCCGGCGGTCCGAGGACGAACGGTGGGAGCGGAACATGACCGCCACCACCCACTGTTTCCACGCCCATGAGCGACACCGCCGCGTACAGCGTCAGCAACGCGAAACGGAAACCGGCGCGGCTCGTCCGCGTGTTTGCCCCCTGTTCCAGGCTTAGGCGGTGATGTTCGGAGATCCTGTTGAGGCACCTGTGAAAACCACTGCAAGGAGACCCCCAGTGCGCCGCCCGACCGGGAAAGCCTTCGCCGCCCTCATCGCCGCAGCCGGCCTCGCCCTCCCCCTCCTCACCCCCACACCCGCCTCGGCTGCCACCGCCACCAGCCGCTTCGCGAACTACCGCTACGGTGACTGCCTGCGCGAGATGGACGAAACCGAGCTCAAGGGCGACCGCTGCAACAGCGGACGCGGCAGCATCCTGTGGCATTGGAACGGCCGCCTCAACACCAACACCACTCTTAAGAACTACACGTGGGGCCGCTGCCTCGACAGCAATGACCGCGGCGACGTCTACCCCCTGCGCTGCAACGGCGGCTCCTACCAGAAGTGGCGCACCGTCCAGCCCGCCTCCCGAAGCGCCATCATGCTCCAAAGCGTCGGCACCGGCCGCTGCCTCTACCAGCAGGACAACGGCTACTACCGCACTGCCGACTGCGACCGAAACGCCCAGAGCCAGCGCTTCACCATCGGCTGAACGGATACCCCGACCGCATCCAGATCCGGCCTGGCAAGCAACTCTCCTTTTGCGCGAGGCCGGAAGTCGGACCCAACCACGGTGGACAAGCTGGCCGTGGCGATGGAGAAGGCGGTCGGGAAGGGCAGCGCGCACAGGTGAGGGGGAGGTGCACATCGCCCTGTGCCCGCCCGAGTGAACTGCCGGTGGATCTTGTACAACCATCCGGTGATCTGCGGGGTCTTGAGCTGGTGCGCGGACCGATACAGGGGTCCGTCGCGTCACTGCATTTGTGAGCAGGAGGTTCTGTGCGCACCCGCACCCTTCGTTCTTCGACGGCCGCCTGGGTGGTCCTGGCCGCGGCCGCTGCCCTCTCCCCCACGGCGCTGGCTGGATCGGCCGCCGCTGTGCAGGCCTCCGGTACAGCCGGGGCCGACTTCAATGGCGATGGCGTGGCCGACACCGCCGCAGCCGCGTCCCTGGCCACGGTGGGCGGCCGGGAGCGCGCCGGGTACGTCGCGGTGACGTACGGCAGCCGCACGAAGGCCCTCAAGGACCAGACCCGCCGCGTCTACAGCCAGAACACTCCCGGGGTGCCGGGTTCCGCGGAGAGCGACGATGTCTTCGGCTCCACCCTGGCCGCCGCTGATCTCGACGGCGACGGCTTCACCGACCTCGTCGTCGGCAGCCCTGGCGAGAAAGTCGGCGACACCTCCGACCAGGCGGGCACGCTGACCGTGCTATGGGGCGCAAAAGGCGGTCTGACCGGTGGCACTGTCATCAAGGGCACCGGATTCGAGCGCCTGGGAGTCGCTCTGGCCTCGGGGGACTTCGACGGCGACGGCCACCGTGACCTCGCCACCGGCACGACTGTCGCGTACGGCCCCTTCGGCCGCACCACTGGCCCGGCGCGCACGGCTGCGATGGACGCCCGCGTGGGCGGCGACCCGGAGGAGTTGTGGAACCCGCCCGTCCTGGCCGCGGGGGACGTCAATGGCGACGGTCTCGATGATGTCGTCGCCGTCATCTCCCATGGCGAGGGCGAACTGCCCTACCACGGCCCCCGCCTGGTCAACTGGTTCGCCGGCTCCGCGCAGGGCCTCACAACCGGGCGGACGCTGCGCGATGCGGCCACCGGTCAGACCATCGACGGCGGGCGGGACCTCGCGGTCGGCGATCTCGACCGCGACGGGCACGCCGACATCGTGCTGGGGCGCCCCGGCGACGAGGACATGCAGGGCACGGAGGATGTCAACGCCGTGGGTGGCGCCGTCGAGATCGTGCGCGGCGGCCCCTCGGGCCCCGACACCACTGTTCCGCGCATCCGTTTCGACCAGGACACCGTCGGCGTCCCGGGGACGGGCGAGTACGGCGACGACTTCGGCGGTGCCGTCAGTGTCGGCGATGTCGACGGCGACGGCCGCCTCGACCTCGCCGTCGGCGCGCGGGGCGAGGACGTCGGCACCGCGGCCAACGCCGGCTCGGTGACCCTGCTGCACGGCGGCCCATCCGGGATCACCGCCTCCGGTGCGAGGGCGTTCACGCAGAACAGCACATCGGTGCCCGGTACCGCGGAGCGGTCCGACGCGTTCGGAACCGCGGTGCATCTGGCGGACACGACCGGTGACGGCCGCGCCGAGGTTTGGATCGGGGCCCCGGGTGAGAACAGCCCGGCGGGCGGGGTCTGGGTCCTCAAGGGCGCCTCGCCCCTGCCGGCCGGCACTGGTTCAGCCGCCTTCGGCCCGTCGGCACTGGGCCTGGGCACCACGGCCAGCCACCTCGGCAACGGCTTCAACCGCTAGGCCGCCATTTCGGCGGATCATGCGACTGTCGGGTTGTCGGCTCGTCGGCCTTGGTGCCGAGCCGGGCGCTCTGGCGAACGCGGAGGGGGTGCGGCTGGAGCCGCATCTGCCTCCGCTCGGGCAGCGCGGCGGCCGGTGGAACGACCATCGGTCGGTGATCAACGGGATCGTGTTCCGGGTCCGGACCGGCATACCGCGGCGGACCTGCTCGCATGTTTCGGCCGCTGGAAGACCGTCTACGAACGCCCACCGGCACTGGTCGCCGGACGGCACATGGGAGTCGATGCACCCGGACCTGATGGTTGACCAGCCCCATTGAGCGCCTGGGTGAGGAAGCCGGATCGCCTGGTTGATGGCGGCCTCGGCGCCGGTGCGCTGACTGGTTACGACCGGGGGGTCTGGCGGCCACCCCTGTGCGTCGAAATCCATGCGTGATTCGCTCGCTCTTTTATGTAAAGCTCTCACGCCTCGACCCTGGATGTTCGTGCTGGTCAAGCTGATCTCATGGACCTGCTGACTGACCACCTGGTACGGGCACGCGCCACCGGCGCGGTGTTCGCGCGGACGGTCGCCGAACCACCGTGGGGAGTGCGGTTGGGCGGTTCGATACAGCTGTCGGTGCACACGGTGGTCCGCGGCCGCGGCTACCTGTGGTTGAACACCCCCGACAGCACCGTGGAGCTCAGCTCATCCCGGGAAGCGTCACCCTGGTACGCGGTGGACCGGACCACTACATCGGACATGAACCGGGCGCCGCCTGCCTGTTGCCGGAGGAATTCCGCGCACGCCACGCCCAGACGCGCCCCGGAGACAACCCACAGGCCACCGTGTTCCTGTGCGGCGCCTACCAGTTCTCCGGCGACGTCGGCAGCGGGCTCCTGGACGCACTGCCCCGGGTCATGACCCTCTCAGCGGCAGACGACGACCCCCTGCGGGACGTGATCACCTTGCTGTCCCGCGAACTGATCCGCAACGAACTCGCCCAGCAGATCGTCCTGGACCGCCTTCTGGACCTGCTCCTAGTCCTGGCCATCCGCAGCGACTTCCGCCGCAGTACGACCGCACCGCGCTGGTGCCGGGCCGCCGCGGCCCCACAGCTTGGCCCCACGCTGCAAGCCATGCACGACAACGCGGCCGACCCGTGGACGGTCCCCGAACTCGCAGAGATCAGCGGCCTGTCCCGGGCCGCCTTCGCCCGGGTGTTCCGGGAGGCACTCGGTCAGGCCCCCATGCAGCACCTGACCGAATGGCGCATGACCATCGTCCGCGACCACCTCCGCGCCGACGACCTCACCCTGCCCCAGATCGCCGACGCCGTCGGCTACGGCTCGCCCTTCGCCTTCGCCGCAGCCTTCCGCCGCCACCACGGAGAACCACCCGGAACCTGGCGGCAGAGAGAACGCACCGCGGCCCAGGCGCGACTGCTCACCACGCACCACGGCTCGTGAGCAACGCCATCCCCTGATCCAAACCTCCCGATCAGGACGCCACTTGCACTCCGTACCGCCTGTGCGGTGCGGCACCTGGGTCCACTACTGGCATCTACGTGACCCAGCAGGGCCCGACACGCTGGTTCATCCCTGAAAGGGCGGGGCCGGTCCAGTGCCGTGCGTATCCGGGTTTTCTCGGATGGATCTGGCGCGAGGCCGTGCTGAATCGTGGAGCGGGGGTGTCCCCGGTCCTGGGTGGTGTGCTGTGGCCCCGCCAGGCGGGTGTTGTGGGGTGTGCTCTTCACCAGGTGTGATGCTGAATTGGCGGCGCTCCGGCTGCCGTTCATCCCTTCGCCACGCCCGTGTTGGTGATGCTCGGTGCGGCATGGTGTCGTTCGGCACACGACCGACGGGATCAATCAGAGAAACGGCCTTGCCGCAGTGCGGAGGCCAGAACTAGCGGCGATCTCGCGTCGGTCGCGGTCCGGACGCTGTTCACGCCTCGTCCGCGCGGGCCAGGCAGCGGACTTCGCCGTCACGCAGGCCGTAGTAGACCAGGGTGAGCAGCTTGCGGGCCGCGGCGGCCTTGGCGAGGTTGCGTGCCTGACTGCCGCGGCGCGCCTCGATGCGGTCCCTGTGGGCGCGCATCGGGGTGTTCTCGGGGGCGTGTTGGATGGCTTCGACGGCCGCCCAGCGCACCAGTTTGGAGCCCTGCTTGGTCAGCCGGCCGCGGGTGACCTTCAGGTCGGACTCGCGGTGGCGCGGAGTGAGCCCGGCCCATGAACACAGGTACTTCGGGGCGGGGAAGCGGGTCACGTCGCCGATCTCGGTGACGAACACCGCGGCCAGCACCGGCCCGATTCCGCCGATCTTCTGGATCGCGCGGTAGCCCACGTCGTCAGCGAGGCGGGTCGATATTTCCTGGTCGAGCAGCGCCAGTTGTCGGTCGAGAGCGCCCATCACCTCCCGCAATGCCCGCAGCCGGGCTGCGTAGCCAGCGGGCAGCGGCAGCTCGTCGAGGAACACGTTGCCCCTGGCGCCGAACAGGTCACTCATCGGCACGGTGACTCCCAGCTTGGCTACCACGCCGTGAGCCTGGTTGCGGCAGTTGGTGCGCAGATTCACCAGCTTGTGCCGACCGCGCACCAGCTCCCGCAGCTCACGAGTTTCGCGCGGTGCCAGCCAGGACTCCGGCAGCCGCCCCAACCGGAGCAGGTCAGCGAGATCAGCCGCGTCCCGCTCATCGTTCTTGACCCGGCGGTACGCGAACGCCTTCACTCCCAGCGGATGGGCCAGGTGCACCTCCGCCCCGGCCTCGCTGAGCGCATCAGCGGCCCAGTACCAGCCCAGAGTTGCCTCCAGCACCACCTTCGGTGCCGGACCGGCCTTGGCGATTTCCCGCTTGAGCCGGGCCGGGTCGTTGTTGAAGCGGACCATCTTGCCGAGCCGCTGTCCGTCCGATGCCAGACGCACCAGCACCGAGCGGCGCCGGTGCAGGTCCATTCCCACCCACTGCACACCGCCGTACGGTGAATTCATCGAGGGCCTCCCCGAGTTTGGTCTTCTGCTGAACCGAGCGTCCTGCGCACCCGGCAGGAGCGGGAGGCCCCGCCCCTTTCATCGCATCAGAGAAGGGCGGTGCACAGCTTGCTGGTCAGCTGAAGACCACAGCCTCCGAGCGGCAGCCCGCACCAGAACGTGTCCTGTTCGCGCCGCCGCCGAAATGGGTCCAGCTCGATCGCCTCGAGCGGGAGCATCAGCGGCTCCTCCGAGTCCGCCCTGCCCAGCACCGCCGTCTGGATCTGGCCCGAAGGATTGCCGGGGCCACGAGCGGCTGCCGCAGGTCGGTGATTCCTAATGCGGTCTGTCAAGCCGCGGCGGGGCCTGGTGTGCATCGACCCGTCGGCCACCAACCTCATCCCCCCATCACGTACCTCAGCGTTTGATGCGTCCGCGGACGGCCAGGGCGCCGAGGGCGAGGAGGGTTGGTTCGAACAGGCGGGAAGCCATCTCGATATAGGTGCCAACGGGAGTGAGGTTCTGTCCGGAGGACCGGAACACGACCGAGTTGATGGCGACGCGCGTGGCCTTCTCGGCGCGGGCCCAGGTCATGCGTTGACGCCATCCGCCGTGCAGGGCGGGGTCGGGGCTGCTGGTGTGGAGGCTGATCCGGTTGCCGTGAAGGGTGCCGGTGGTGGCCGGGTCGGGGTCGTGGGTGGGCAGGCCGACTCCCATGAGAAGAAGCACCGTCAGCGACATGGCTGCGAGCAGCCAGCCGAAGGCGCGGGAGGCGCGCAGGCCGTAGCCGGAGAGGAGCCAGTAGGCCCACAGCAGACGCCGTTCGCCCTTCGGCGTGCCGGTTATGTCGTGGCGGCGCATCTCGCATTCGCCGTAGTAGAAGTCGGCGGCGCCGGGTTCGTTCTTGGCGTCCTCGAAGGCTTTCCTGAGCTGGCGGTAGAGGGCGGCGACGCCCTCGGGACCGGGGGTGCGGGCGGGGTCGAGGTGGTGTGGTCCCGCCCGCCACTGCCCTGGCGATCCTGCCGCGCCTGAGGAAGGGGCGGCCTGGCCGGCGTACTGTGCGCGCCAGTGGTGTTCCTCGGCGAGGGTGCGCCGGCGGGTCCACCGCACAGGCCAGGGTCCGCGGCGGTGCAGGCCGGCGGGGGTGGACGCGAAGGTGGTGCGTCCTTCCAGGCGGAGCTGGTCGAGGTGGAAGGCTCCGGAGAACAGGCAGTCGGTCAGGTCGGTGTCGGTGAGGACCAGGTACGCGGCGTCTGCTCCCTGCACCGAGGTGATCCGTACGTGAGTGGGGTCTGCGTCGGATGGGCTGGACAGCAGGGTCTCGGGGAGGGGTCCTCTGGCTGTGGTGAACTCAGCGGCATGGACGGTGATCGCCACGGGGGCCGCGAGGACCGAGTGGCTGAGGTCCACGGCCGCGTACCGCAGGCGTACGGTCGCCGTCGACTCCCAGCTGGTTCGCCCGCACGACACGTTCCGCGCCGCCATCTCCAGCGTCACGGGCAGCGTGAACACCGCCGCGTCCAGACTCACTCGGCCCGCGCACACCAGCGGTCCCATCACCGGCACGCCCTCGAACCTTGCCCGGTAGAACAAGGCATCGCCGGAGAACTGCGCGCCGCTGAATCCGGCGGGGCCGGAGAACTGCGCCTCAGTGAACTGGGCAAGGCTGGAGAACCGCGTCTGGCCGAATGCCGCGTCGCCGGAGAACCGCGCCCGGTCGAATGAGGTACGGCCAACGAACTGCCCCTCACTGAACCAGGCGTTACCGGCGAACCGTGCCCCGTCGAACCAGGCGGTACCGGAGAACTGCGCCCGGTCGAACCCCGTATCGCCGGAGAACTGCACCTCTCCGAAGCCTGCGTCGCCGCAGAACTGCGCCTCGTCGAACCTGGCGTGGTCGGAGAACTGCGCCCGGTCGAACCTGGCATCGTCGGAGAACCGCACCCGGCCGAACGAGGTGGTGCGAGAGAACTGTGCCCTGCCGAACCAGGTGGCACCGGAGAACTGCGCCCCGGTGAAGCCGGCGCGGTCGGCGAACCGCACCTGGTCGAACCTCGTACGGCCCGAGAACTGGGCGCGGTTGAACCAGGCGTCGCCCAAGAACTGTGCCTCCTCGAACCCCACATCGCCGGAGAACTCCGCATGCTCGAACGCGGCGCTGCTGGAGAACTCGACTCGGCTGAACCTCGCCTCGCTGATGAACCGCACCGCGTCGAACGTTGCGTCATTGGAGAACTGCGCTTCCCTGAACGAGGTGCGGCCGGAGAACTGCGCTCCGTTGAACGAGGTGCGGCCGGAGAACTGGACCCCGTCGAATGCGGCGCCGCCGGAGAACTCAGCTCCGTCGAACCTGGCGCGGCCGAAATGATCGTTTCCTGTGGCGGCGTCGTGGAGCGCGCTTCGGAGGGCGTTGAGCAGGGGTGTGGTGAAGGGTGTGCCGCGGCAGTCGATCTCGGCGCCGGGAGTCAGGCCGGCCAGGTAGGTCGTGCGGTCGGCGTCGGGCAGATGGGCCAGGCAGAAAGTGTGGCCGGGGACGTGGATGCCGCGGCATCCGACCGGATCGCCGGCTGGGTCCGCTTCGTGTCCGCAGTGTGGCCAGGAAGGCGCAGGAGGTACGGAGGAAAGTGGCGTAGTCATCGCGTGGCGGCTCCACAGGGTCCTTGCTCATCCGGGCTCATCGGCGAAACCACGTGGGGTGTGTCCAGCCGATCATGTGGCCAACTATCCCTGCGCGAGGCCAACTATCGCTATCGATCCCGTGGTTACCTCTTGGGATGCCCGCTGTCTTCCCTCCGGGCAACTCCGATCTGCGGGACAAAGTCAGCGTCGTGCTCTGCCGGTCCGGGATGCCGCCCAACGTCCATGCGCAGCCGGAATCAATGAGTCACTTCAGTCGGCGACCGCAAACGCGCCCAGGGCAAGCGCCATACCCAAGCCGTGATCGCTCTGGCCCGCCGCCGCGTGACGTCCTCCGGGCGCTCCTCCCCGACGGGTGACGCTACGAGCTGACCCCACCCGGTGCTCTCGCGGCTTGACGGACCACATCAGGAATCACTGCAGCATGGTCCGCGACTACCGGTTCCGCCCGATGTCGCGCATACGCCGACTTCCAGTCCTCTCTTGTCACCGAGTGGCTTGGTCCAGGACTGACAGGCGCCTGGCAAAGGGGTAGCTCTGCTCCAGCAGGGCGATACCCAGTGACGTGAGGGTGTGGAGGACTGCTTTGCCTTCCCGCCGGGTGGTGATCAGGTGGGCGTTGCGCAGCACCGTCGTATGGTGGCTTGCGGTCGCCGGCGAGATGTTCAGACGTCGGGCCAGTTCCGTGGTGCTGCATCCGCCGACGGCCGTCCGCAGCACCGCAGCCCTGGTGCGTCCCAGCAAGTCGTCAAGTGACTGGGCGGTGGACTGGCCGGCGCCCTCCCACAGCTCGGTGTCGAGCGAGGTCCCACTGAGGGTAGGAACGGCCAGAGTAGGTGCCCGGGCCGGGTCCAGTGGCGGAGACAGAAGTTCAATCTGAGGTGCGGAGAACAACGTCGGCGCGATAACGAGACCTCGCCCGTTCAAGTGGATGTCCGCATCGTGCCGGTGGGCCACTTCGAGCACAGGCGGGCGCCAGCGAACCAACGGGCCGCAGAGTGTGGTGAAGAGCTGCTCGACCCCGCCGTCGGCCATCGTGCTCACGAACGCGTCACGGACCTCGCTCAGATGGGAGCGCACCCTGCTCCAGTAAGGAGCGACGGTGACGCTGTGGCAGGCTCGGAGTGCCGCGGCCACCTGGAAGCGAGCTTCCCGGTCGCCGTCCATCAGGTTGCGGGCCCAGGAACGGTGGGTGGGGTGGAAGGCGAGGTTCTCCAGCTCGAGACGCATCAGGGCGCGAGGAGCCGCCATCAAGTTGTCCACCGCCTCGTCGACGGATGCCGTGTCGCCCATCAGGCTCATCGCGTCGATCAGCGGACCGCGCGTGGGCATCAACGCGGCCAGCGGGCCAGCCTGTTCACCGAGCCGGCCATGCACGGCCACCCGCCAGCGACGGAATGCGAGACTGGCGTCGCGGTCCTTCAACAGCCTCACACTGTCAAACGTCTCCGCCGCCACGCCGATTGTCGTGGCCACGCGAGTCCGCGCCAAGTCCTCCGCCGTGAAGTGAATGCGTTTCACCAAGCGCCCCGTCGTCGCGTCGCTGTCTGGCCACAGCAGTCTCAGCCCGACGCGGCCATCACACAACGATCGATCAAGCCACAGCCGGTCGACCCTGGATCGGGGCAGACCGCGAGTGTCCACCAGGCCCGGAGCGCTTCATCAGGATTGACGGTCAGTTGCCATCGATGAACAGGTCCTTCAGATCGGCGCACTTCTCCCAAAACCACTTGCCCTTTGGTCGATCCGCACACGCTGTGCGTCACACGCACCCGCCTGCCCTTCGCCACAGACGCTCGCCGGCTCGGACACGAACACGGACCATGGGACTGGACTCCCGAGGTCGCCCACTCCATTGGCGAAGGCGAACGCCTCGTCGCCGACGCCGTCCCGCACTACACCGCCACCGACGGCGAACACCGGCGCAGGCTGCGTGCGTTCGCGGAGGTTGGCCGGACCACACTCATCGAGTACGCCAGGCTGTTCCAGTACGAAGCGCAACCGGTCGGCCGTCGCCGAACCGCCTCCACCGGCCCGGCATGGTTGCGCTGGTACCCCGTCGTCCCCCGCGTCCTATTCATCGTCACCGGCGCCCACTGAATACGACTGACCGCCCAACACCCCCTCGTCGCCACCCTCGCCCGGCAAGCACCACTCGGTGCCAGCATCCTGTAAGACATCGAAAAGCACGGTCCGTCCGCGCCGGTATGGGCACCACTGACGGGCGGCGAACCGCACCCCTGGACCAACCTGTGACCAGAACCACCGCACCTGCATACCGAGGCATGCCTGAACGGATCAGCTGGTAGGCCTGCTGCTGTCACAACGGAAACCGCCAAGCTGCCGACCACGCAGGGCTGTTGCAAAGTCGCATGATCTCGTGGGCGCCCTGGGTCGAAGTCGCCTCGACGCCATGTCCGTTGCCCGAAGCGGTGTTACCGTCGCGCCATGTCCAAGATCGAGATTGACGCGGTAACCGCCGAGTTCTTCGGAGCCTTCGACAACCGCGGTGGCAAGGCCGCGGACGTGGCCCGGATCCGGCGGCTGGTCGTTCCGGGTGGTGTGATCGTGCTGACCGGACCGAAGTACACGGTCTACAGCGTGGACGAGTTCATCGAGCCACGCGAACGCCTGCTCGCCGACGGCCGGTTGGTCGAGTTCTCGGAGTGGGAGACCTCCGAGCGAACCGAGATCGCGGGCGACATCGCGTCGCGCTTCGGCGAGTACCGGAAGGCCGGAATCCTGGACGGCGAGCCGTTCGAGGGCGGCGGGACCAAGACCATCCAGTTCGTCCGCACCCCGGCGGGCTGGCGGATAGCGGCGTTCTCCTGGTACGACCAGCCCTGAAGGCCCTCAGGACACGACGGTCCAACGAGCGCGGGCTGGGCCGTCACGCACGCAGCGAAGCTCCGGTTGACCAGGTGACCGGGTGACCTTCCCAAGTCGCCTCGCACGATCGGAGCTGGTTGCGGCTGTTGCCGGATCCGCGTCAACGCTGAGGGCGCGTCACGTCCGTGGCGGTGCTGCTGGTTGTCGCCGGCACACGCTCGTACACGGCTATCGGCCAGTGGTTCGCCAACGCGCCGCAGCACTCCTTGGCCCGCCTGGGTGCCCGTGTCGTAGCGTCATTGGGCGTGCGCGTCGCGCCGAGTACCGCCACGATTCGGCGGATTGTCGGCCTGGTCTTCCCCGGCGGACTGGGAATCGCTCTCGGCGTGCACTGGTGCAGCGACGTTCTGGGCGGCTGGCTCCTAGGGCTCACCGTCGTCGTCGCCACGGCTGCCAGCGCGGGAACCTGAATGACAGACGCGTCCGCCCGGTTACTCGCCGACGCACCCCGCTGTCGTCCGCCCTCGATCAGCTGAACTGTGGTGCAGCGAGACGGCGTGATCGGGTCTGCGCCGGGACGGTTACACCTTCGCCCACGCCCATCGTGTTCCCTCTTGATCGTGCCTCTCGGCGTCGGCCGCCGATCTCCACTGCCGCAGCGGACCTGACCATCGCTGCCGCAGAATGCCAGGAACAGCACGGAGTTTTGAGGCGACGATGGGGTGCTGTGTCTGCCTCTTGTCGTACGAGCTGGGGCGGGAGACTTCGGGTGGGAAGCCGCCGTCGCCCGGAATGATCCAAGGCGCTGACTCCACCGGGTTCTTGTACGTTCTTCGCCATGCAAGCGCGTGGTTCGGCCTTCTGATGTCGAACCCCCGACGACTACGCATGCGGCCCTCGGACGCGGAGCCCGCCCGAGCGCCGTATGACACCGGCGCGCTCACGGACAGCAGTCAACCGGCCATCCGACACATCGAGGTCGCCGCGGCATCGGGCCAGCCGCGGCGACCCGTACTCGGGTGGCTCCTCAGGCCTGGGGAACGCCTGGGGTGACAGGGGCCCGGCCCATGCGCAGGCGTTGCGCGAGCAGGGCCAGGGCGCACAGTGCGGCGACCGTGGCCGCGTAGGTGACGAAGGTGTCCTTCAGGCCGGCGTGCGTGGCGGCGATGCCTGCGATCACGGCGGGGATGCTGAAGGCCAGGTAGGAGATGACGAAGGCGACGGAGAACAGTTCGCTGCGTTCGGCGGGGCGGGCTATCCGGGCCAGGGTGCCGAAGCTGGCCAGGGCGGAGCCGCCGAATCCGACGCCCGCGATCGCGGTGCCGAGCGCGGCCGCGGTCAGGGAGTGCGCTTCCACACCGGTCAGGGCGACTGCCGTGCCGGCCAGGAGGAGCATCGCGCTGACGGCGAGGGTTCGTCCGACGGGCCAGCCGCGCAGGGCGAGGGCGGTGAGGAAGGCCGGGCCGGTGAGCAGGGTGACCACGAGTCCGCCGACGACGTGGTTGGAGAGGCCGAACAGGCCGGCGGCGACGGACGGGCCGAGGGAAAGGTAGAGGCCGCCGAGCGCCCAGCTCGCGATGAGGATCGGGACCAGGCTCAGCAGGTCGGCCCGCAGGTGGGGGGCGATGCGCAGGCGGGGCTGGAGGGAACGGGCGGCACCGGGGCGCCGCAGCGAGGTCTCGGGCAGGGCCGACAGCAGGGCACCGGCCACGACCAGAGCAAGGAGCAGCAGCACGTAGACGAGGCGGGTGGGGTGCGGACCGTATTCGACGAGGAGCCCGCATCCCAGCGCGCCCAGTCCGAGTCCGAAGGTCGGCGCGGTGCCCGTGACGAGGCCTGCCCGGTGCGGGGCGTGCGCGGGGTTGAGGTCGGACAGGGCGGCGCCGAGTGTGGTCATCGCCGCCCCGGTGGCGATGCCCTGGACGAGGCGGGCGGTCAGCAGCAGGCCGACGCTTCCCGCTGTGAGGAACAGAACCATGGAGACGGCTTCGAGTGCGATCGCGGAGAGCAGGACCGGACGGCGGCCGAGGTGGTCGGAGAGGGCGCCGAGGACGAGGAGCGCCCCGATCATGCCGAGCACGTAGACGGCGAAGACCGTGGTGAGGGTGGTGGCGGTGAAGTGCCACTGCTGCTGGTAGACGACGTAGAGCGGGGAGGGCGCGCTGGAGGCAGCCATGAAGAGCACGAAAACGACCGCGAGAGAGGCGAAGGCCACGGGGCGGCTCAGTCGTCGTCGCCTTTCCTCCGGTGGCGCCACTTGGTCGGCGGACGGTGCGGAGGGCTGGAGCTGAGAGGGGGCGGGACCGGACACGGCGAACTCCAAAAGCAGTGATCGATGCGTTTAGGACGCTACCACTAACGCAGCGATCAGTGCGATAATTTCCTCATGGCTGACTCGTCGACCCAGGTACGTCCCGGCGGCCGCTCCGCGAAGGTGCGGGCGGCCGTCCATCGCGCTGTCGCGGAACTCCTCGCCGAGGAGGAGGCGGAGACTTTGACCCTGCCCGCGGTGGCCGCACGCGCCGGTGTGCACCCCACCACCCTGTACCGGCGCTGGGGATCCATCGCCCAGCTGCTCACCGACGTCGCCGGCAGCCGCTTCACCGACGACCTGGTCGTCCCCGACTCCGGCTCCCTGGCCGACGACCTGCGACGCTGGCTCGCCGACGTGGCCACCGATGTCGCCGACCCCGACACCCTCGCCCTCATGCGCGCGACCATCGGCTCCGGTCCGGCAGGCGGCTGCGCCTGCGTCGAGGACCGCCACCGCCAGCTCGCCGCCATCATCCAGCGCGAACAGGACCGCGGGGGAACGGCAATCGACGTGGAGAGCGCGGCGGACTTCCTCCTCGGCCCGGTCTACTACCGCGCCGTCTTCACCCCCGAACCCGCCACCGCAGACTGGGCCCGCACCCTGGTGACCACCTACCTGGCCACGCTCAGTACGCCCTGAAGCGCACCCTGACCGCAGGGGTGTGAGACGGCTCAGGCACACATGCCCCTGCGCCGAGCAGCCGAGCACGACGGCCTCTGATCAGCAGCATGCACTCGACCGCATCCAGACCCCCTGGTGCTTACCCGCTGCCCCGCAGACCAAAGAGGTCCCACAAGCAACCACGTGGTCGGGCACCTCGTCCTTCATCCCCCGGCGGCAGAACGCCTGGCCCGCACCAGTGCCCGCCGGGACGGCAAACCGAACCGGGAATGCTGGGTGACCCGTGCGAGGCGGTCGACACTGCCCCGTGCGCCGCCTGTCGCCCTCGGGGCGTACGGGCGCCACCGATCAGCACCAGCGTGAGGAGCGACCGGTGTCGTCCTTGAGGGCGACGACGGTGGCGGCGGAGGCGATGACATACAGAATTCGCACCTCAGTGTTAGGCGCTGGCGAGAAGGGCGTCCTGGCGTCCGCCAGCCCCACCCGGGGCCTGACCACTGAGGTGGCCGAGTCGATCACCGAGACCGCCGAGACGTTCGGCGCTGATCTGATCGTATTCACCCCGCATAACCAGGGTCCGTCGAGGCGTTGTTCCGTCCCCGCGTGAGTGACGCGCAGGGGCTGTGGACAGTGCAGGAAGATCTCGTCCGTCTTCCGCAGCTTCGTGCAGGCTGCCGCGTGCCGCGACCGGCGGCGCCATGTCCACCTCGGCAACACGGCAGCCGCCGCCCTCAGCCTGGGGCTTCGTCCCTGGTCGACCCGACAGGTCCCGCCTGTGAACGGTGCGGACCGGGCACCACGCGGACCCATGACTGAGCACGGTCGGCATCAGCGCGCGTGACGGCGCCGGTGTCAGCGTCTGCGGCCGCCACGCGACCAGCCGCTGCCGATACCCGCGAGATGCAAAGCGAGCACGGCCAGCCCGAGGAGCATCACATTGGTCGAGCTGAAGGTGTCATTGGTCGAGATGTCAGCCGCGTTGATCAGGAACGCGATGAAGAACAGGACTGCGGAAACGATGGCCAACATGGTGATGCCTCCTTCGGGTTGGGGTTCGTCGCTCGTGTGCCGTGCGAATGCCCCTCAGGAGCCGAAACACACAGCTGGGAACCCACCGGCCTTCTTCGCCATGCGCGGCCGATGCCCCTGCCACTGAACTGCACGGCTTCATCCGTCAGACGGAAGTACGGGGTGCTCTCACCATCAGTGTCGGCGCCGGGAATGCAGATCTGGCCCTGCTGATCACCATGGCGCCGCCTGGGGCGCCCAACTCCCGCCGAGCACCGCGCCGTCCCCGGGCACGCCAAACAGCTCCATATCAACTGCCGCTATTCAGAGGAGAACTGGAGCGAAGCAGTGCAGACGCAGGTGCGTCCGCACGTGGACTATCTTTTGGCCGAGATCGACCGGCTGCACACCGGGCCCCCGCGGATGCGAGGACCACTTCGGCTGTCTCGTATCACGCACGACAACATCGTGGATGATGCACGGGAGATGAGGCACGTGCCTTCCCGGCGATCATCCCCGGCCCTGCCGTGACGGCCCTCGTGCCTCCGGGCTCCTGTCGGCCACGGTTCGGTGGCATGCGCCAATGGGGCCCGGGAGCACGGAAAACGCAGAGCGGGATCAGTGAGAGGATTGCGCGGGTGATGGCAAGAACCAGTGACATCGAAACTGCGGCCAGCGTGTTGCGCGACGGAGGCCTTGTGGCCATCCCGACCGAGACCGTCTACGGCTTGGGCGCCAACGCCGAGGATCCCTCCGCCGTCGCGCGTATCTTCCACGTCAAGGGGCGGCCGCCCTCCCACCCGCTCATCGTCCACATCGGCGGTGCGGAGCAGCTGGCCGAATGGGTCGAGGAAGTACCGGCGACCGCACGCCTGCTGGCCGAACACTTCTGGCCCGGGCCCCTGACCCTGGTCCTGCGGCGCGGCCGCCGAGTCCCTCTCGAAGCCACCGGTGGCCTGGAGACGGTGGCCGTGCGCGTGCCCGACCACCCCCTCACACTCGCGTTGCTGTCGGCCTTCGGCGGCGGTGTCACGGCCCCCTCCGCCAACCGCTTCGGATCTGTCAGCCCCACCACGTCGGACCATGTCCGTGCCGAGCTCGGGGATGCCGTCGACTTCGTGCTGGACGGCGGCCCCTGCGAGGTCGGTGTCGAATCGACCATCGTCGATGTCACGGGCGAGATCCCAAGCATCCTTCGGCCCGGCGGGGCGTCACGTGAGGACCTCGAAGCGGTGCTGGGCCACCCGCTGGCGGTCCCCACGACGAGCAGCGTCCGGGTGCCGGGCCAGCATCCGTCACACTACGCCCCACAGGCGCGGGTCATCCTCGTCGAGCCCGAGGAGGTCATCGCCGAAGCGCAGAGCGCGCAGGAGCACGGACACCAGGTCGGCGTCTTGCTCCCTGCCCCCTTCGCCGACGCTCCGGTGAAGGCGCACTTCGTTGTGGCCCTCCCTGATTCGATGGCCGCCTACGCGCGCGGGCTGTACGGGTTCCTGCGCGAACTCGATGAGCAAGGGTGCGATGTGATCATCGCGTCCTTGCCGCCGGAGGACGGGCTGGGTCTGGCGATCGCCAACCGACTCCGCCGCGCCGCCGGTCCCCGGCCCTCCCCCAGCAACGCCCGGCAGTGACGGGCGGATCTACAGTCCCGACAGGGCATCGGCAGTGACGTCTGGAACGCGGTCATCCCGTTGCCCCGTTGGGCTGTCCCGGAGATCCCGGCTGTTGACGCCGCCCCGGCTCGGCAGAACGAGTAGCGGGCGGCGCGCCTCCCAGTCGATGCCTTGCATCCACTGCAAGGGGGGCGGTTGAGGGCGGCCACCTGCTGGATCACCGAGCACCGCCCCGCCCCTCGCCGAAGGACCGGCCCGCTCCGCCGGCTCCGAGATCTCCGCACCGCCGGCCTCACCCTGCAGTGCAGACCGGTGGCTCGGAGGGCACGGTGAACGGCATCAGGACAACCAAGAGGCGGTTCGACGGCCGTGCCGCATTCGAACGGCGACGCGTGATGCTCCCGCTCCCGCGCAACGCACCACACCGCCTCGCAAGGGCACCACAGGCACCGTGACGGGGTCGCGGACGTGGTCCTACGAGGGCAGGCTGCTCGCTCGGACGCATATGGCGCCGACGTCCTGTCAGCACCGGATTCGGAGTTACGCGGGGGGTGCCAGGTTCAGCGGATCACAAAGGTCATCACGCTCCGAGCGGGCAGTGCACGGGTGAAGGAGCCGTTCGACATGCCGGCCGTGCCCTGGGACGCGACATTCCTGCTCGCGTCGGTCAGCCAGGAAGCGACACTGGAACCGGCGCCGTTCACCATGGTGAACTGCTGGCTGACCGCGGCCGTCCCCTTGTTCACCGCGACGACGACCGCGGAGCCACCGCCCCGATACGCGGAGACGTAGACGTTCGCCGCGGGATTCGCCGTCGCGCCGATCCGCACGTACCCAGGCCGCACGAACCGGGCGAAGTGCGCCATGGCGGCGCCACGCTTGCTCATCGTGCCGTCCTCGCGCATGGGGCCGTAGCTGCGCCGGATGTACCACCAGATGTAGGCCTGGAACTCGGCGTCCACCATGGCTCGGTGGATGTGCTCCCCCACATCGAGAGCCTGCGGCCAAAGGTCCGCGGAATCCGAGCTGTTGGGGTAGTAGACCTCCGTCATCCAGAGCTCTTTGCCCGCGCCCTTCTGCTTGAAGAGGGGGTAGGGGAAGTTGCCGAACGGCGTGCCGTACAGGTGGGCTCCGATGACGTCCACGTTGGCGAGCGCCACCGGGTCGTTGAGGATGGGATCCGACATGTTCTTCAGGTACTGGAAGGACTCCGGCGCGATAACCCTGGTGCCGATCGAGCCGGCGTTCTCCCTCAGGAACCGGACCATTTCGGCCGGGGTCCACCACGTCCAGTCATGGGCGTAATCCGGCTCGTTCTGCACCGAAATACCGTACAGATTTACTCCGTTGTTGCGGAGGTAGGTGTTGAAGTCGTTCAGGTGCTGGGCGTAGGCGCCGTACATGCTGTACCTGAGACGACGTGCGTCGGTCTGGGTGCCGCGGACGAAGGTCTCCACCATGGAGGCTGGCGGGTTCCAAGGTGACGCGATGACGGCGGCCCCGAGTTGCGCCGCGCGCTTCGCCGTCGCCAGATCAGGGCTCCAGGCCGCCCGGTCCTCGGGCACCGGGATCCGTAACAGGGTGAATCCCAACTGCCCGTCACCGGTCCCGAATGCCATGTCCCGCTGAGCCGTAGTGAGGTCGCCGATCCACGCGGCATGAGCCATACCGCCGAAGCCCCGGATCGTCTGCCGCGTCGCCGACGGGTCGATGACCGCTGCGGCGGCGGCCGTCGCGGACCCGGCGTCAGAGGCCCTCGCGAACGATGCCGTGGCGGCGAGGAGGGGCAGGGCGCCCATCGACGCCACGATGGCCCTCCGGCTCGCTGACCTTCGCCCTTCGACGGGCTCATTCCGACTCTGCGCCATGTCTCCTCCTCGTGACTGCAGCACGCGCTCCGGCACCTTCTCGGCTGCGCCCGCCCGAACAGGCCGCACATCATGGGAGCGCTCCCACACTTATGGATGTGCACACTCGGGCTGTTTCAGTGGTACGTGGTGTCGATCATCACGCAGGACCGTGCAGCGACCGACCGGGCGCCAACGCCGTTCGACATCATGAACGTTGTCCAAGTGGCAGATCCCACGAAGTTAGCGACGCCGGTCACCACGGTCAACCCACGCGGCGCAGTCGCCCCACTGAGGCTTCCCTCCACCCACGGCGGCGCTCCGCAGAAGATCGCCTGCCTCGCCGTCGTCCAGTGACGCAGAGAAAGGGTCCTTGACGGCATCCGTGTCGCAGGCCCTGGAAAAGGTCACCGCCCGCTAGGGCATCAAGGTCCGGCTGCGGTCCGAAACGACCACCGTCGACGGCGCCGCACACGAACTCACCGCCACCGACCACACGAACGGCACCAAGGAGACGAACCTGCACGCCGTCCCGCCGCACAGCGCCCCGACTGGGTCAAGGCGAGCCCGCTCGTCGACCCCACCGGCCCGCAGGGCTTCGGCGCCGCCGACCGGCACCGCCTCCAACACCGTTCCTGCGAGAACACCTTCGCCCTCGGTGACATGGTGAGCCTGCCCACCTCGAAGACCGGCGCGGCCGTGCGCAAGCAGGCTCCGGTGGTCGTGGCGAACCTGCTGGAGGTGTTGATCGGTCGACGGTTCCGCCGCTCAGTCCTCTTCGTCGTCCTCGAAAACGAAGTACACGCTCAGCACACAGGAGAACTCCTCCCCGGCGGGGGCGTTCTCCCAAGCCGTGTCGAGGACGCGGACGTCGTGCGCCGTGATCCACTCGGCGGCTTCGGCGAAGGGATCGGCCATCCGCGAGCCGAAGAACATCTTCCGTGCCACGGGGTGCACTTGCGAATCGGCGTCGGAATCGTCGAAGCGGTCGGGAACCATCAGATAGAGATCGGGTTCACTTCTCACACGGGCACCTTCCGACAGTCAGCCGCCTGTTCACGGCTCTCACGGAGGGAGACCCTCAGGGTGGTCCGCCAGGTTGCTCGTCGCGTCCTGGCCTTCCGTTCGCGCATCGGTGCACAGCAGCCCCCAGCAGTGAGAGGACGGCTGGCTGTCCGTCGCCGCCGGATGTGGCCCAGCGGCCACGGGCGCGCCCACCCGGCGCCGTCCTGGCGTTCGTGCGCACCCGACTTGATCGGGCACAGGATGTCGGGTCGGGCATGGTGAGCCCTGCCTAGCGTGGTGGTCGTCAAGAGGAAGGAAGACGGGCGTGCTGGAGCGACTCAATCAGGCGATGGAGCACATCGAATGCTGTCTCGACCAGGACATCGAGGTGGCCGAACTCGCCCGCGTCGCGGCCACTTCGGAGTACCACCTGCGTCGGATGTTCTCGGCGCTCGCGGGCATGCCGCTGTCGGAGTACATCCGGCGCCGTCGGCTGACCCTCGCGGGAGCCGATGTGCTCGCGAGTCGGACAACGCTGCTGGAGATCGCGGTGCGTTACGGCTACGGCTCCGGCGAAGCGTTCGCCCGGGCGTTCCGGGCCATGCACGGCGTCGGCCCGAACGAGGCCCGACGTACGGGCGCGCCGCTCAGCTCTCAGCCCCGGATGGCCTTCCGTCTCATCGTCGAAGGGAGCAGCAGCATGCGATACCGCGTTGTGGACAAGGCGGAGTTCAGCGTCGTGGGGCTCAAGAAGCGTGTACCGCTGGTCCATGCGGGGCCGAACCAGGCGATCATCGACTTCGTACGCGGCATCGACCCGCAGATTGTGGAGCGTCTGAAGCAGTTGTCGGACCAGGAGCCGGAAGGGATCGTCGCGGTCTGCGACGATCTTGACCCCAGTCGCGCCGAGGGCACCGAGCTCGACTACTACCACGCCGTGATCACCTCCGCGACTGCCCCTGAGGGCACCACCGCCTTGACGGTGCCGGCCGGGACCTGGGCGGTCTTCAGCACCTCGGGGCCGGCGCCGCAGGCCATTCAGGAGCTGTGGCGGGACGTCTTCACCGAGTGGTTCCCGTCGAACCCGTACCGCAGTCGCACCGGACCCGAGATCCTACGCACCCGCCTCCGGCCCCGGACAAGCGAGGCCGACGCCGAACTGTGGCTTCCGGTGGAACCGGAACTCGGCTGACGGGGGTCCGGCCGGGGGCGGGCGAGAGCCGGCCCCCGGCCGGCCCTGCGGGCTCTCCGACAGGAACGGATCGCTGTTGCAGGCGTAGGAACGAAAGCTGCTCGATATTGCACTTGTTGAGCTCCGCGTAGCTGAGGTGGACCGGCGTGCAGTCCGCGCCCTGGAGGGAGTAGATCTCGGCGTAGGTCGCGGGGGCCTGCCACGCTGTCGACCGTCAGCCCGTACGCCGAGTGGAACTTGGCGACCGCCGCCACCGTACGCGCCCCGTACTGGCCGTCGTAGGACAGCCGCTCACCGGAGGCGACTCATCCGGCGACACGAATCTCCAGCTGTGTCACATCACTGAGGGACGTCCCCTGGGACAGGGTGCAGCCTACAGCCCAACAGACGGATCGACCGTCACTGCGTAACCGGCCACCGCTGAGGGTGAGGCCGGTCGGCTACGCGCTTCAACCGCCCGTGCTCCCCTGAGCACCTCGAAGTGGTCGAGGCGCGGCGGAACTTACTGTTTGCGACTGACCCGGAGCGCAAAGCGCGTGCGGCCTGGGGAAGGGCCAGGTGCGGGCGTGCCCAGCTGAGCCCCTCGAAGTCGCAGAACACCACATCGAAGGTCGGCGGCGAAAAGGGAGATGTTCGGCGGCGCCTTGCACCAGTGGGTAGCCGGCCGCTCTCATCGCGCTTGCCTCCGCGGCCAGTTGGGCTTCGGACGCTCCGGTTCCAGAGTCGCCGGTTCGCGGGGATGCTGTCCACCTGCCGACTCCAGCACTTCCTCCTACGAAGGTCAACATGATCAGGGCACTGGCCAGCCTCACCCTGGTCCGGCTCGAACGCGCCCGCGGTCCGCCGGACGGCTCCTGCCCACGTTCCGTGTCACGCGTCCGCAGCGTCGGAGGCCGCCTGGGTACTGGCAGCGCCCTGAGCACGGTAGTGCCGCAGAAGGCGCACAAAGCGCCGATAGTCCGCAACTCCGCCCAGGACATACAAGAGGTTGCGCGATATCGGGAGAAGGAGCGCGAGCATCGGAGCGTACGCGACCCACGCGAACCCGGCCCCCAATGCCACTGCGCAGAACAGGGCCACGCCCGAAGCCGTTTCCGTCGGGGACGCGGTCAACCACAGCAGGGACGCGAGCTCGGCGAGGAACAACAGCGTGATGATCGCGACGGCGGACAGGACGTACAACACCATGCTCAGACCGGCCCGTGCCCCCACATTCGTCGCCCGCATCTGCCGTGCAACGTCTTCCACCTGCTGAGCAGAAGGATCACCGCCTTCGCGGAACATCGCACGGATCAGGGTGATGGGGCCCGTGAGGGACTCGTACAACTCACGCACCCGTTGCCGGCGGTTGTTGATCTCGACCACTGCCACCAGCAGGATCACCGGTGCCACTGCGGCGACGGTGGCGGCGTAGGTTTCTGTCATCTTCACCGCGACAGTTTGCCCTCACCTCACCCATTCGTGTCACAGGAACATCGCCGTGCCCCCCTGCCGGCTCCACGCACCGCATGATGCTCTCTCAGATCACGCACCATGGTGGGGGACCACATGCGCACACGTACTGTTGCGGCCGCGCTCGCTGCCGCAGCGCTGTTCACACTCGCGGCCTGCGAGGGCAGCGACGGCACCGGCTCCAACTCGTCGCACAGCAGCGTCCAGGGCACCGACGGCTCGGCGGAGGACCGCGCCGCCCAAGACGCAGCTCCGTCCGCGCCCGCCGTCGAGGACGAGGCCGACGCGGAGACCGCGACGCTGCCCGATCTGGTGGGCCAGGACCTGCAAGCCGCGCAGGACGAGGCGCAGGCCGCGGGGTTCTATGTACTCGACGATCAGGACGCCAGCGGACAGGGCCGCCTGCAGATCTATGACCGCAACTGGACGGTGTGCAGCCAGGAGCCGCAGGCCGGCACACATCCCACGGACACGCCGGTGACCTTGTACGCGGTCAAGGACGACGAGAGCTGCTGACACTCCCCCACCGCCCGGCCGCCCCCGAGACCCGGGCCCTCGCCGGCCGGGCACCCTGGAGGCTCCGCGGCGCCGCGCGCACGCCTGCTGCCCTGCACCGCGGTCGAGTTCCCGGTACCGGCCAAGGGCGCAGCTCCCTCGCCGCGGGGCTTCGGGGATCCCCCGGCTCACGCGCTCATGCGCCAAGTGGCCAGGGGCATTCGGCTGTGCCGAAACGACTGACCGGCTCCCACGGACGGTAGCGTTCGGGCAGCTCACGCCACGAGATCTCCCCGGACCGCACTGTCGCCGTGGTCTCCCCGGGCGCCGCGGCGATCTGCTCATGAGTCAGCTGCCACGCTCGACGCGGCCGTACGCGCTCGGCAGGGGCGGGCAGGGGTGCTTTCCGTCGCCGCGACGATGGTGCGAGGGCAGGGGGCGCTGGGACACGGTTTCGATCGTCATGCACGTATGACAACCAGTCAGAAAATGTTTGCCCCTACGGTCGGCGAAGACACGCGTATGCCGCACACTGTGCGGTGATCGAACGCACCGGCACAGCGCGTCGCTTCGTCTGACCGTCCGACCACCTGACGCCCAATCGCCTATGTCCCCTGCTCGGCCGGCTCGGTCGTGAGAACGTCCGGGAACCGACCGAAGCTGGGGCCGACGTCAGCCCGTCACGCGTACGCCGAACTGGAACGATCCGATCGTGCTCATCGACTCGTAGCGCACGTAGGCACCCGGGTACGGGGCGTGCAGCACCTGGTTGTTGCCCGCATAGAGGCCCACGTGCTCGGTGTTGTTGAAGAAGACCAGGTCACCGGGCTTGAGCGCACTCATCCCGATCCGGGTTCCGTCGTTGACCTGCGTGTAGGTGACGCGGGATATGTGCACCCCGGCCTCCGCGTACGCCCACTGCGTCAGACCGGAGCAGTCGTACGAGTTGGGGCCGGTGCCGCCCCGCGCGTACGGCTTGCCGATCTGGGAAGCGGCAGCGTTCAGGGCTGCCGCGCCGAAGGGGGAGGCGGCCGCCTCGTTGCCGAGGTCGACGCGCTCCGCCGCCGTGCGGCTGGCACGGGCCTCGGTATCGGCGATCTCCTGACGCTCGGCGGCGGTCAGGGAGTTCAGCAGCTTCTGTGCCTTGCTGAGCTTGCCCTGGATCTCCTTCTTCTTCTCGCCGAGCTCGGTGCGCGTGGTGGCGAGGTCCTTCAGCTTCTCCGTCGCCTCAGCACGCTGCTGGGCCAGCTCACGCTGTTTCGTCTGCACCTTCTTCAGCGACTCCAGTTGCTGCGCGGAGAGCGACTCGAGCGTGGACGCCTTGTCGAGGTAGTCGTCCGGGTCGGCGGAGAGCAGCAGCTGGACCGAGGGGTCGATGCCACCGGAACGGTACTGGGCGCTCGCCATCGTTCCCAGCCCCGTGCGCAGTTCATTGAGCTCGTCCTGCTCGCGGGCGACCTTGTCCTGGATCAGGCCGATCTCCTTCTGCAGTTTCTCCTGCTTCTCCTTGGCGCCGTCGTACTGGTTGGTGGCTCGCTCCGCCTCCTCGTAGAGCTTGTCGACCTGTGACTTCACCTCGCTCTTGGTCGGCTTCGGGGCCGCGTTGGCGGCCTGCGAGGTGAGTGCCACGGCAGCGGCCGCGGTCGCGGTGAGCACACTCACGCGGGTGCGGCTCTGCGGCTTGGGTCGGCGGTGAAGCGCCACGAAGACGAACTCCTTCTTTCTTCACCGCCCACAGGACAGCCACGTGGACGGCTCCCTCCGCGGCCGCTCACGTCGTGCGAGCGATCATCCGTGCGAGGGGTTCGAGATCTCACTTTAGTGATCTTCTTGTAATCATTTCAAAGTTTGAAGCGGACAACTTCGGCCACATTCTTCACACTTGGCGTACGCATCGTTCACACCCGTGCGGCGCGGCAGCAGCGGGCTGTGGCGTCGGCGCGCCGTTCAGTCGCCGCCGGTGTCGTGGACTGCGACTGCCGGATCCGCTTCGAAGATGGGCGCCCCGTTCCCGACGGGCTGCCGCCGGGAACGGGTGTGACGGTCAGAAGTCGTCGGCGCCGTTGCGGAGCTCGGGGGTCCAGTAGCCGACCAGGGCCTGGGCAGGATCAGCCGCGATGCCGTCCGATCTGGGCACGGTAACGGCGATGACCGTCGAGTCCCCCTCCAGCATCAACGAGAACGCCGACACGGGTTCGTTGTCCTCGTCGGTTCCGCCGTCCGAGACCTTGAGCAGGGCGTAGGCCGGGGCTCCCGCGGACAGCACGACCGGGGCAGCGGGCTTGCTCTTGGCCACGGCCGGGACGTCCTGCTTGTGACTCTCCAGGAGCTGGACGTGCGGGAAGCCCGCCAGGCGGCAGGAGTGCCCCGAGGTGTTCTTCGCGGTGAGGACGAGATGGGTGTAGGGCGGGCCGTCCTGCTTGGCCGCGGTGACGGTGACGTCGGCGGCGGCGCACGCCGGCGTGGAGGTGCTCGCCTGCCGGCCGGCCGAACCGTCGGAGGTGCCGGGGTCGGCCGATCCCGAGGGCTTGCCCGACCCCGTCGAACCGGCCAAGTCCGCGCTCGCGGCCGGTGCGGACGCGCCTGCCGTCGCCGTCGCGGTGGCCGAAGTGGGCGGCGTGGTCGCCGCGTTGTCGTCCTCGCCGCCCTGGCAGGCGGTGAGCGAAAGGGCCAGTGCCGTACCGGCGACGGCCAGCATCGTGGAGCGGGCAGAGACAGCGGTCATGGTGGGTTCCCCCGGTGAACTGGTGCAGAACCACCGGCCTGTTGCCGGTGGCCGGAACGATCGGTCGGCTATGACGTGTGCGGCAGTCCGCCCGAGCCCCTTACACGAGCCCGGGCGGACTGCGACGCCGTTCGCGTCGGGCCTCAGTCGATCACCGTGAAACCCTTGCCACCAGGCGGTTCTCCCGGCAGAAGTACCGGCCGTCATACTTCTGCCGGGGGCTCGCACAGAGAGAGCCGGACGATCGGGGATCTCAACGGTGCGCGGTGCCATGCCGGCCGGCGACGAATTCAGGCAGCAACTGCGGCGCTTCCGGAACCGTGCCGGGCTCAGCCAGGAGGCGCTCTGCGAGGCGGCCGGGGTCAGCGTCAGGGCCCTGGCCGACATGGAACGCGGGCGCACGCTCGGGCCGCAGCGCCGCACGGTCCAGGCACTCGCCGAGGCTTTGAAGCTGGACGACGACGAGGCGGCGGATCTGGAGAAGTCCGCCGCACTGGGGCGGCCACGTCTTCGCGTCACCGCTCCCGCCGGGCCGAACACACTGGCGCTGCCGCGCGACATCCGGGACTTCACGGCACGGGGCCCGGCGCTCGCGCGGCTGCTGGAACTGGCAGCAACCCTCGACGACGGGAAACCGGGCGTCGACGAGCCCGCACAACCGACGGCGGTCTCCCCGGTTTCCGTGATCACCGGTCAACCCGGTCTGGGCAAGACGGCCTTCGCCGTCCACGCCGCGCATCGCCTCGCCCCCCGCTTCCCCGACGGACAGTTCGCCCTGGACCTGCGCGGCATGGACGCAGAGCCGACACAGCCCAGGGACGCGCTGGCCCGGCTCCTCGCCGCGTCGGGCATCACCGACGCCGCGATACCCCACGGCATCGACGAGCGCGCCGCCCTGTGGCGGTCACTGCTGGGTGAGCGCCGGGTGCTCCTGCTGCTCGACAACGCCGTCGACGAGGACCAGGTCCTCCCCCTGCTGCCCGGTTCCGGGCCGTCACTGACCCTGGTCACCAGCCGCAACTCCCTGGCGGGCCTGGACTCCGTCCACCGCACCGATCTGGCACTGCTGCGTCGCGAGGAGGCCGTGGAACTCCTGACCCGTATCCTCGGCCCGGAACGCGTTCTGGCCGAGGCCCAGGCGGCCCGTGACCTCGCCGACCTGTGCGGGCACCTGCCGCTGGCGGTCCGCATCGCTGGACAGCGCCTCCTCAGCCGGCCGCACGAACGTCTCACCAAACTCGTCACCCGCCTGGCCGCCGAAGGACGCCGCCTCGACGGGCTCCAGGCCGGCAGCCTCCAGGTGCGTGCCGCGTTCGCCCTCTCCTACCGTCAACTCCCGCCCGTCACACGGACGTTCCTGCGCCGGGCCGCACTGGCCGCAGGCCCTGACTTCAGCCCTGAGGCGGGTGCCCTGCTGGCCGGCCTCTCCTTCGACGCGGCCGTCGACTGCGCCGAGGAGCTCACCGACGCCGGGCTGCTCCAGAGCGACGCCGTCGCCGAGCGGTACCGCTTTCACGATCTGCTCAGGCTCTACGCCCTCGAACAGGCCGAGTCGGAGGACGGTCCCGACATCCGCGACGCCGCCCTGGACCGTACGGCGCGCTGGATGCTCGAACGGGCCACCGCTGCCGCGCTCCACTACGAGGTCCACCAGGAGCGGACCACGCCCGCCCAAGACCCCGATCCCGACACGGCACCGGTCGGCAAGAGCGAGGCACGGGGGTGGCTGGAGGCCGAGCGGGCGCAGTGGCTGGCCGCGCTGCACCGGGCGCACCGGTCCGGCTGGCACCAGGAGGTCCTCGACACCGCGCAGGCCATGCACTGGTTCTCCGACATGACTCAGCACTGGGAGCAGTGGGTGGAGGTGTTCACCTGCGCCGCCGACTCAGCACGCGCCCTGGGTGACCGTCGGCACGAAGCGGTTCACCTCAACTATCTCGCCTGGGCCCACAACCTCTGCGCGCACAACCCGGAGGCCGCCCTGACCGCGGCCGACGCCGCGCTGAAGGCCGCCCGTGAGTGCGGGGACGGGCTTCAGGAGGGCTGGGCGCTCGGCTACGGCGCAGGCGCACTCCACCGGCAGGGCAGGGCCGACGACGCGCACGACCGGCTGCGGGAGTCGGCCCGCTGCCTCGCGGCGCTGAACGCCCCCGAGGCCCGGCCGGCCGAGCTGACCATCCTCAACCCCCTGGGGAACCTGCTGCGGCACACCGGCCGGGCGGCCGAGGCGCTGGAGATCCACCGCCGCAGCGAGCGGATCTGCCGCACGGGGTTTCCCGGCCGCACGGACGAGTTGGTGAGTCTGTATCACGCGGTCGCCCGGCAGCAGATCGGCAACGACCTGGTGGCCCTGGAGCGCTGGCACCAGGCCGAAGAGCCACTGCGCCACGCACTCGCCGACTTCGAAGCGGCACACATGCCCATCTGGGCCGAGCAGGCCCGCCTGGACCTGGGCCGTGCGCTCAGTGGCCTCAGACACCCCGAGGCCCGCCAGACACTGCTCACCGCCCGGGACGCTCTCGCGGCGCTGAACAGTCCACTCCACGTCGACGCCACGGCTGCACTTGCAGCCCTCGACACCCCCGACGGGGCCTCCGCCGCCGACTGAGCCCGAACAGGCACGAGCCGAGGCCGCAGGTGTCATCTCGGGCCGCGCCGTGGACTCATCGCCCCTCAGGTGGACCAGGTCACGTTGGTGCCGTCCATGAAAACCACGTTGCCGTCCGCCGGGAGAATCAGCCTCGCGCCCGGGTGGCCCCGCGTCGGGGCCCTGGCCTGATCTTCCCGGGCGGTATGGACCGTGCAGACCGTGTATGAGCGGCATCGTCGTTGGTCGACAGCTCAAGCTGGCCGTAACCGATGAGGAGACGACGTTGCTCGCCGACGGCACACGCTTCGGTCTGGGACACCACACCAGGGCCTGTTGTGGACGTGGCGGCGGCTGCTTGTGTGAGTGCTGATGCGGCCGACTGCTACGTTCCGGAGCCATGACCGATGGCGTGTACGTGGGCAATGCGGGCAGCGATGCGGCTTTGGACCGGGGATGGCTGCTGGGGCACTTCAAGGACGCCTCCGATCCTCGGCACAGCGAGGACGTGGAGATCAAATGGGGGGTCCATCCGCAGGGCGATGAGCGGGCTCAGTGGGTGACTGGCGAAGAGCGCACCGCCCTGCTGGTCCTGATCAGCGGGCGCTTCCGGGTGGAACTGCCCGGAAGCAGCGTTCTCCTGGCCCGGCAAGGGGACTACGTCGTGTGGGGCCAGGGCGTCGATCACTCCTGGTTCGCGGAGGAGGAGTCCGTGGTGCTGACGGTTCGCTGGCCCTCCGTCCCTGGCTACAAGGTGACCGATGAGGATGACTCCGCTGCTGGTCACAGTCGTGCATTCAGGACCGCGACCGACACCGTGACCTCGTAGCGGACGCCCAACCTGTCCTCGGGTGCCATCGCACGGTGGCGCTTGAGGTTGAAGCCACGAGCGAGCTCACACCGATGGAGCGATTGACGGAAGCCCGGCTGTACGGCACGACCAGAACGAGCAGGTCGTTCGGAACTGAAGGACTCGGTACGGGCCCGCGGTTCCTTGGGCCGGCACGTGGGCAGCGGAGCAGGGCTTGACCCCCGCGAGCACCGGCGATCATGTCTCGCAAGAAGTCACAGTCGTGCGCTGATGGCCCATGCCGGCGCATACAGCGTGACGCCAGCAGCCGATCACTCGTTGACCGGGCTGGTCAACGACGGGGAGCCTGGCGGGCACACAACCAGTCCGGCACCAGAGCCTTGGCTGCGCGCAGCGATGCAACGTCGTCGCTGGCTTTTGCCGTCTCCGGCGTCGGGCCGGGGAACGGGCGGGGGTGGGAAGGAGTTGGGTTGCAGCGCGCACCGTGGCCTTCCGCTCGACCGCATGACGCTCGCGGTAGTCGACGGGGGCGACGTGCGGCGGTCGGCCGCCACGGCAGCGCAGCTTCCGGCGTCACCTCCAGATGGCCGAGGAAACGGCGACTCTGGATGACTGACTGCCTTCTCAGTCGACAGGCACGTCCAGACCGAGGAAGACCGCATAGGCGGTGAGGCTGTCCTCAGGGCCATTCTGGAACCGCTTGACCACACGCTGGACCGGCCAGATCACTGCTCCACTGGCGAACCGGAGTCTGACATTCAGCTCGCCTGCCGGGTCCGCGTCGTCCGCCTCCCAGACACCGCCGAGACTGAGCCGGATCGTTTCGCCGACATAGCAGCCCACGCCGAACAGACGGGCCCCGAGACCAGCGGCCAAGAGGCCGCCCTTCACTGCCGCGCCCGAGTTGCTGTGCTCTGTCATGAATCGTTCGACATCGCGCAGGCTGCCCGGGGAGAAATCCGCCTGGTAGCCCGAAGAGTCGAGAGCGGAAGCGATCCAATCCGCACTCGTGCGCACGTCATCCAGCAGTGAAGTCACCAACAGATCATCCCTCCTGCCACTGACAACACGCTCGATCGTCCACTCACGCCAGACCTCAAGCCTTCGGGCATGCACAGTCGTAAGCACGGCAAGGGGACGATTGTCTGTCACCCCCAAACCTTCGCAATCAGACGAGCAAGGGGAAGCTGACAGCGAGGTGCAGTGCGGTTTCGGGGAGGCGGGCGGGGACAACTCGCACGTCTGGTTCTGAGGGCCCCTCCCTGCGAAGGGGCGGGGCCACCCGACACGACCTCTACGTCGAGGGTCCGCGCGGCCTCGACATCAACCACATGGAATCTGTAACTAACACAGGGACTGCGAGCCCGTCGTCTATACCTTGCTCGCCACCACCATGTAGTTCTCGGCCTCAGGGTTGAACGTGCTCATTTCCGTCCGGAGTCCGACCCGCTTCAACTCGGCTTCGAGTTCGTTGTATCGGTACGGCCAGCACGACAGCAGTTCCGAGCGGACAAGAACCGGCCCAACCGCATCCACTTGCGCGATCGCAATCTCGATGTGGTGCTCGTCCTCCCAATGCGGCGCAATCTCCCAGCGGTAGACCACGACGGCATCACGACCGTTCCGACGGACCAGTCGGTCACTGATGTCCAGCCGGGAACCTCTGGCCCTCACGAGTTCCCAAGTACGGGAGGTGAGTACCAAGCGCCCGCCAGGGCGCAGAAGCCGTGACATCGACTCCAGAGCAGCAACCCTGCCTCTCGCACCCACGGCATGGTGCAGCGAGTTCCCGACGCAGAACACCATGTCGAAGGTGGCGTCATCGAAGTGGCCGGGCAACTCCTGCCAGTCCGCCCGCACTGTCCGGACAGATGCCTTGAACTCCTCAGCCAATTCCGCAGTCCGGCGAACCATCGCCTCGCTGGCGTCAGTTGCGACAACCTGCATGCCACGACCCGCGAGGCCGACCGCCAACTGTCCCGTTCCGCACGAACAATCGAGGACGTGAGCGTTCGACGGCAGGAGACTGAGGACGTCATCGAACGACGCAGCGAAGTCGGCCGGAGCCAGCTTTGCATCCGAGATGAGCCATTCGTACACCTCGGCAAGCGCGTTATAACCCGTCACAACTCCTACCTCCGTCACGCGGCAGACTCACGGTGGGACGCCAGTACATCGGCGGAGCAAGTCGGTTCACAAATGGTTTCGCAAGAGCAGCCCGTCCGCTCATAGCCGCATTCCGCGCGCTTCATGTCACCTCTCCTACGCCTGAAGTCGCCGTCGCAGGCTGAGATTCTCGCCGTGCGCAGCGGCCAGTGCCTTCTGCAACTCCGCGGCCTCGGTGCAATGGCTGGCCTTCGCCTCACGCAGTTGGCTGGCCAGCGCTCGGACTGCGCGCTGCTAGTCATGCCCTGAGCCACATCGTCCGTGGCGGTTGGCGGTTTCGGGCGACCCCGAGCCTTCTGTAGTGCCGTGATCTGGTCGCGGAACTGCGGCTGCCGGTAGGGGAAGTCGGTCGATACCTGCGCCTGATTGACGACTGCGACGAAGTTGACCTGGGCATCCTGACGCGTCATCTCGGTGAGCGCTTGGCAGCACGCGGGACTGTTCCTTCTGCCACCGCCGCGGATCACCGACGAAGGGGCGCAGGGGCTGCCCCGGGTGCAGTTGGCGGTGGCGTACGCGGCGCGTCGGTCATGACGAAGTCGCTTTCAGGTGGTCGGTCGCGGTCAGGCCGGGGGTGCGGGTCGAGCAGCAGCCGTCACCGTCGGGGTGGGCTCGGCGGGGTGTGGGGCCGGGGCAGGTTTGGCATGGCGGCCAGTTCAGGCAGGCCAGGCAGAGGTCCTCGCCGGGTGCGGTGCCGGGCCTGCCGCAGCCCGAGCACTCCACCAGCGCCCGGTAGGTGATCGCTTCTTCGACCGTGCGGTCAGCGGCGGATGGCGTTGAGCACTGCCCGGTCCACGCGATCGCCTCCTGTCGGCCGGTGCTGTCGGTGGCGGTGGCTGGGGGCGGGTAGAGCTGGGCGGAGCGCAGGCGGGCGGCGACGATCGCGCCGACGGAGGTACGGATCCGCTCCGGCAGCGGGCGGCCGGTGATCACATGGCGCAGCTGCTCGGCGCTCCAGCCGGCCTGCAGCATCGCGGTGACCACCCGGCCCTGGTCGTAGGGCGGACGGCTGCTGACTCGTGGCGAGCGCCGGCCCGGGCCCGCGCTGCCCGATCCTCCACGGGCGGTCCTCGGCAGGCGGCTCCTGGCGGGCCGGCGATGGGGCCGGCGTCGGGGGTGCAACGACTCCGCCTGCATCCCGGCCCGACGGCCCCGACCCCCTCGGGCAGGCCGAGGACAGGGTGCAGGGCACCTACGTGCCCGCCGCGGTCCGCGACGAACAACCCCTTGCATGCTCTATGCCATCTACCTTAAGTTACTGACTAGTAGACACGTCGCTTGATGCTTCGCCGCAGGCACGAAAGGACACAGGGCATGTTCGAACGGGCACGCGCCACGGGTGCGCGCACACAGCTCGCCATCCGCGAGGTGATGGCGGCGTGACCCCACGCAAGGGCGGCAGCCGGGACCGCATGGTGCTCAGTGCCGCCGCGCTGCTGAGCGAGTACGGGGCCAGCGCCACGAGCATCGACCGGGTACTCGCTCACAGCGACGCCCCGCGCGGCTCGGTCTACTACCACTTCCCAGACGGGCGAGCGCAGCTCATCAACGAGGCGGTCGCGCTCGCGGGTGACTTCATCGCGGGACTGATCGACGCCGCCATGCAGGCCGATGACGCGCTGGCGGCGATCGACGCGTTCTTCGGGCTCTGGCGTCAACGGCTCGTCGACAGCGACTTCCGCAGCGGCTGTCCGATCGTGGCGGTGGCCGTGGAGACCAACGACGACGCGCCGCAGCTGGCCCGCTCAGCGGCGGCCGTGTTCGCCCGTTGGCAGTACGCCCTCGCCGGCCTGTTCCTGAAAAACGGTCTGCCGGAGGAGCGCAGCAGACGACTGGCCGCGTTCATCATCGCCGCGGTCGAAGGCGCGGTGATCATGTGCCGGGCCGAAGAGAGCACCGCCCCACTCGAGGCAGCCGCAGCCGAGATCCACGAACTGCTGGCCCTCACCCTGCCTCGCCGTCCCTGAGCCGCGCCACTTGCCACAGGCGTGGCGCGCATTCCATCCCACCGCACCCAGGAGAACCCCATGCCCACTCTCGACCGCCAGGAAAGTGTCTTCGTACTCGACCTCGGGGACGACGAGAACCGCTTCCACCCTGACTGGATCACTGCCGTCGGTGCCGCGCTCGACGAGGTCGAGAAGGCGGAGGGCCCTCGCGCCCTGGTCACCGCGGCCACCGGCAAGTTCTACTCCAACGGCCTCGACCTGGAGTGGCTGTTCGCCCACGCCGACCAGCACCAGGACTACGTCGTCTCGGTCCACGAACTGTTCGCGCGGATGCTGTCGCTGCCGGTCATCACGGTGGCCGCGCTGCAGGGGCACACCTTCGCCGCCGGCGCGATGTTCTCCCTCGCCCACGACTTCCGCGTGATGCGCGCCGACCGCGGTTACTGGTGCCTGCCCGAAGCGGACATCAACATCCCCTTCACCCCCGGCATGGCCGCGCTCATCCAGTCCCGACTGTCGCCGCAGACCGCCCACGCGGCCATGCTCACCGCCCGCCGCTACGGCGGCGCCGACGCCGCGGCCGCCGGCATCGTCGACCAGGCGGTCAGCGAGGACGCCGTACGCTCCACCGCGATCGAGATCGCCCAGGCGCAGGTGAACAAGGCCTGCGACACCCTCGGCACCATCAAGGCCCGCATGTACGCCCCTGCCCTGGCCACGCTGCGCGACACCACCAATCCCATGGGCTGACCTCACGGTCCGTACCTCCCCACCCGCCGCCGCCCTACCCCCGGGCTGCGGGCTCTCACGCCACAACGGTTGGCGGTGTTGACGAGGAGAAATCACATGACCGACCAGGCCGACACTGCCAGTTGGCACAAGACCGCGTGCATTCTGTGCGAGAACAACTGCGGCATCCAGATCCAGACCGACGGCCGGCGCTTCGCAAAGATCCGTGGCGACAAGGAACATGTCGCCACCAGCGGCTACACCTGTAACAAGGCCCTGCGTCTTGACCACTACCAGAACGGTGTGGACCGCCTGACCACGCCTCTGCGCCGAGAGGCAGACGGCAGCTTCACCCCCATCGACTGGGACACCGCCGTGCGGGAGATGTCCGCCCGCCTCAAGTCGGTGCGCGACACCCACGGCGGCAAGTCGATCTTTTTCTACGGCGGCGGAGGCCAGGGCAATCACCTCGGCGGCGCCTACAGCGGCGCCCTGATGGGCGCACTGGGCGCCCGCTACCGCTCCAACCCCCTGGCCCAGGAGAAGACCGGCGAAGGCTTCGTCGACGCCCACCTGACCGGCGGTCACACCGTGGGGGACTTCGAGAACGCCGAGGTCTCGGTCTTCATCGGCAAGAACCCCTGGCAGACCCACGGGGTTTCCCGCGCCCGCACCGTGCTCAAGGACATCGCCAAGGACCCCGCCCGCACCATGATCGTCATTGATCCGGTGCGGACCGAGACCGCCGACCTCGCCGACATCCACCTGCAGCTCAGGCCCGGAACCGACGCCTGGTGCCTGTCGGGCATCCTCGGCGTCCTGGTCCAGGAGGATCTTGTCGACCACGCCTTCCTCGACACCCACACGACCGGGGCGGCAACCGTACTCGAGCGGCTGAAGGCTGTGGACGTCGCTCACTGTGCCGCCACGTGCGGACTGGACGAGGAACTCCTGCGCACGACGGCCCGCCGGATCGCAACCGCCTCCAGCGTCTCCACGTACGAGGACCTGGGCGTTCAGCAGGGCCCCAACAGCACCCTCGTCTCCTACCTCAACAAGCTCATCTGGCTGCTGACCGGCAACTTCGGCAAGCAGGGCGCGATGCAGCCGCACTCGTGGGTCGTACCGCTCGCCCGCTACAGCACCCGCCCGCGCCGCACCCCCGTCATCGGCGCGCGGATGCCCGGCGGCCTGGTGCCCTGCAACGTCATCGCCGAGGAGATCCTCAACGACCATCCCGACCGGTTCCGGGCGATGGTCATCGAGTCATCCAACCCGGCGCACTCCCTTGCCGACTCCGCCGCCTTCGCCAAGGCCCTCGACAAGCTCGACCTGGTCGTCGTCATCGACATCGCGCTGACCGCGACCGGGCGCCAGGCCGACTACGTGCTGCCGGCCGCGTCCCAGTACGAGAAGTGGGAAGCGACCTTCTTCACCTTCGAGTTCCCGCACAACACCTTCCACCTGCGTGCCCCCGTTCTCGACCCACTGCCCGGCACGCTGACCGAACCCGAGATCTACGCCCGCCTGGTCCGGGAACTCGGCGCCGTCCCCCGTAGCCACCTCTCCCTGCTTCGCACCGCGGCCCGCCTCGGCCGCACTCCGTACAAACTCGCTTTCGCCGCCCTGGCTGTCCTCGACAAGAGCACCATCAAACTGGCCCCGTATCTGCTGTACGAAACCCTCGGCCCCACCCTGCCCGACGGTGCCCGCTCCGCCGCTGTGCTGTGGGCGCTGTGCCAGCGCATCGCCAAGGAGTACCCCAAGGCCATGCGCCGCGCCGGGCACGGCGACGCAGAAGCCCTGTTCGAAGCGATCCTCAAGGGCCGTTCCGGAGTCGTCTTCACAGAGGACGAGTACGACGACGCCTGGGGCTACGTGCCTCATCCCGGCCAGCGCATTCCGCTGCCCATCCCCGAACTGCTCGACCTGCACGCCGAACTGGACACCACTCCGGCCGTCCACACCACCGAGGAGTTCCCGATCGTCCTGGCCGCCGGCCAGCGGCGTGCGTTCACCGCGAACACCATCATTCGCGACACCACCTGGCGCCTGCGCGACAAGGGCGGCACCCTGCGCATCAGCCCGCACGACGCTGAGCAGCTCGGACTCGACAACGGGGCGCCCGCCCGGATCACCACCGAGCGCGGCACCGCAAACGCCACCGTCGAGATCGACGACCGCATGCAGGCTGGACACGCCGCCCTGCCCAACGGTTTCGGTCTCGATCTGCCCACCGGCAACGGCGAAACCGAACGCACCGGCGTCGCCCTCAACACCCTCACCGACCTGCGCAGGCGCGACCCCATCGCCGGCGTCCCCTGGCACAAACACGTGCCCGCCCGCATCGAGGCTCTCCCCGCCTGACCCTCCAACCACGACAGGCCAACACGTCCGCGGCCCCCGCGGCACGATTCGCGGACCCGCGGCACACCCGAGGAGAACGACCGTCCACTTGAGCACCCCGACTCACGCGCGGCCGTGTCAGCTGCCGACGGGGCGAGCAGCAGCGGTGCGGCAAACGACTGACGGGCCGGACTCGGTGGCCGGACTGAAAGCCGGAGCACAGCGCGCGGCCCGGTGTTCGCCACCCACCGCAAGCCGCCGCGTGCGCGGGACCCACCACAGCCACTGGCCGGGGCGACGGCCCGCGTGACACGGTCGACGTCGTGCCGCAGTTCGCCCTCGGTGACCGCGATGAGGTAGGGGACGGTGGCATGGCCCGGACGGGGCGGGTTCCACGGCCAGTCGCAGTGCTGGACGGAGAAGTCCTCGACGGTCTTCACCTCCAGGCCGTACGGTTGCCGACCGGGGGCTGGAAACGTACAGCGCAACCGCAGCGGGTCCAGCCTGGCCACTCGGCTCGGAGTGTCGCCCGTCGACCATCATGTGTCCGCGGTCTACCGCCATTCCCGTCGGCTTCGACGCAAGGATGGGACGTGCCGCCGCGCTCGCGCGGCGCGCCCTGCGCCCCCTTCGATGCCACAGTCCGTCACCACCCGACAAGGCTCGCCCCATGAACGGCCCGACCCCGCACAAGACCGCCGCCGACTGCGCGGAGCAACTACCCGGACCCCACAGGCACTGGATCACTCTGGAGGGCCGGGAAGACGTCGACAAGAAGCTGGTCGACGAACTCGTCACCGACTCCTACCGGCTCGTCGTCGCCCACCTGCCCACGGCGGAGCGGCCCGTGGACCCGCACACCCACGGCACCGGCACGCGGGCGGCACGGTGAGCGCGGCCGGCGACCGGCTCCAGGACACCGCCCGCCGGGCCGCCCTGGCCCTCCCCGGCGTCAGCCACGGTTACCCCTTCACCCCAGGACTCGATGTGTACAAAGTCGCGGGCAAGGTGTTCCTGATCGTCACCGACGCCCCGGACGAGCAGATCATCACGGTCAAGTGCGAACCCGAACACGCCCGCACGTACGTGCACGACCACGCCTCGATCACACCGGGCCGCTACCTCGACAAACGGCACTGGATCTCGCTCGGGGCAGGTCCCGGCATCACCGAGCGGCTGGTCACCGACGTGGTCGAGGACTCCTACGACCTGGCCGTCGAGCGACTGCCACGACGCGACCGCCCCGGGGCTCGATGACCGCCACGAACCTCTCCACGAGCGGCTGAGTCGACGCCTGAACCTGAGGTAGCGGCATCAATGTCAGTGCCCCGTGCGAGGCTCGTCATGTCCGCACCCGTACGCCAGCGACCCGAAAGACCGATGGAACCGACCGAAGCGACCCTGCCGCTCTTCGGCGAGGAGCCCGCCCGGCCCCTCGCCGACCGCCTGCGTCCCACCCGGCTGGACGAAGTCGTCGGGCAGGACCACCTGCTGGCCCCGGACGCCCCGCTGGGCCGCATGGTCGCCCGGCAGCGCCTCAGCTCCGCAGTCCTGTGGGGCCCGCCCGGCGTCGGGAAGACGACCATCGCCCGGCTCCTCGCGGACGTCGGCAACCTGGCCTTCGAACCGGTGTCGGCCACCTTCTCCGGCGTGGCCGACCTGCGCAAGGTCTTCGCCGCCGCACGAAGCCGACGCGGCATCGGCCAGGGCACCCTGCTGTTCGTCGACGAGATCCACCGGTTCAACCGTGCCCAGCAGGACAGCTTCCTGCCCTACGTTGAGGACGGCACCGTCATCCTGATCGGCGCCACCACGGAGAACCCGAGCTTCGAACTCAACGGCGCCCTCCTCTCCCGCACCCAGGTCCTCGTCCTCAAACGCCTCGACGAAGACGCCCTGTCCACCCTCCTCGACCGCGCCGAGCAGCTCACCGGCAACCGTCTGCCCCTGGACGACGACGCCCGCCGCGCCCTGATCGCCATGGCCGACGGCGACGGCCGCTACCTCCTCAACATGGCCGAACAGCTCCAGGTCCTCCCCGACACCGGGACCGCCCTGGACACCGCCGGGCTCGCCCAGCACATCCAGCAGCGCGCGCCGCTGTACGACAAGGCGCAGGAGGGCCACTACAACCTCATCTCCGCGCTGCACAAGTCGATGCGCGGCTCCGACCCGGACGCGGCCCTGTACTGGTTCGCCCGCATGCTCGACGGTGGCGAGGACCCGCTGTTCGTGGCCCGCCGACTGGTCCGCTTCGCGAACGAGGACATCGGCATGGCCGACCCGCACGCCGTCCAGCAGGCACTCGCCGCCTGGGATGTGTACGAGCGACTCGGCTCCCCCGAGGGCGAGCTGGCGATCGCCCAAGCCGTCGTCTACCTCGCCACCGCCCCCAAATCCATCGCCGTCTACCGCGGCTTCAACGCCGCACACCGATCCGCCCGGCACACCGGCTCGCTCATGCCGCCCGCCCACATCCTCAACGCCCCGACCCGGCTGATGAAGAACCTCGGCTACGGCAAGGACTACCAGTACGACCCCGACAGCGCCGACGGCTTCTCCGGCGCCGATTACTTCCCCGACGGCATGGACCGCGAGACGTACTACCAGCCCACGCACAACGGCTACGAAGCCCAGATCAGCGAACGCCTGCACCACTGGGCCGATCTGCGTGCCCGCCGGCAAAGCGGCTGAAGTCGAGCACCACACGTATCAGCCGCCCCGCAGGCGAGGCGAACACTGCAACCCCCGAAAACCAACACCCCACCAATACGCGCGGCACGCCAGAGGCGATCGCCGGCACGGCCACCGGCAGCCCACACGCACCCACGACCGCGTTGTTGTGCCGCTACGGCGACGAGGGCACTTCCGGTACACCGGCCGCGTCACCACGCTGAACACGGCTGTACGGCATGGCCTCGCCGACCGGCTCCACGCCCAAGACGCCGGCCACCCGTGGAGGGCACACCTTCAGCGTGGGATGAGGATCGCGGGAATGCCTATCGGTGCGCTGGCCTGCATCCGCACCGAGATGGGGCCGGGCGAGGTGCCGCGTACGCATGATCCGATGCGACAACGCACCTCGACCCACCACAACCAAGAACGTGCTGGTCGACTGGCTCAGCGACGGACGCGGTAGCGGATGTGAGTGGCCTCCGGCGTGTCGATCACCCGGATGATCTCCAACTCGATCTGCGACGACAAGACGTCGAACAGGCGACGGCCCTCGCCGAGCAGCACCGGGACCTGATGGATCTGCACCTCATCCAGCACCCCGGCCTCAAGCGCCCGTTGCGCCGTGTAGGCGCCACGCACCTGCACGTCCTTGTCCCCGGCGGCGGCCTTGGCCTGTGCCATCGCGCTTTCGATCCCATCGGTCACGTAGGTCACCAGCGGATAGCCCCAACGGGCGGCGGGGCCGGGCGGCCGGTGGCTGGGCACGAAGATCGGGAGACCACCGTGATCACCGCCCCAGTGGTCCATGAGCTCGGCAGTGCGTCGTCCCGCGAGCACCGCACCGGCTGAGTTCCATTCGTCCTCGAATTGCGCGGCCGCCCCGGACAGCAGGCCGGACTCGTCCTGAGGGCCGGCCCACTTGTGCAGTCGTTCGCCATCGTCGCCGCCCAGAAAATCGTTGGGATCGGCGATATATCCGTCGAGTGACATCGACATGTCGAGCACGGATGCGGCCACTTCGACCTCCTGTGGTTTCGATCCAGACTTGTTCAACTGTGCTGTAGACCCGGCATGACGGCATTACTCATCGGGCATCGCAGCAGCCGCACGCCTCAGCCGCGACTGACCGCGAACCGACCTGTGCAATTCCCGCCGTTCGGCCGCGTCCGGCGCCGGTCGAGGGCTTGTGGGCGATGCTCGGAGAATCCGCGCAGGAGCATCACACAGGCAGCACACAGGTGCTCAAGAGGCTGGTTACCGTTGCTGGCCGACCTCCCGTGCGAACGCGCACAGGCCGTGGCCTGGCGGGCCGACGGCACAGCCGACCGACCCAGGAAGACCGGAACACCACAGATGGACTACTGCTCCACGTGTCGTCGCCATCTCAACGGCGCCCTGGTGTGTCCCGGGTGCGGCGCGTACGCCCCGGACATCGCTCCGCCCGCAGCAGGCCGTGTCACTGTGTGGCCCGCGACAATCCAGGCGCCAACTGACAGCGCACCGGCCGCACATGCGATCCGTGATCCCTCGGTCGCCGACACATGGCACGACGGTCCCCCGCGGGGCCAGGAGGAACACCATCCCGACTGGGACGTAGCCCCGTACACCGCCCCCTCTGCTGACGGCGGGGACGTGCCCGTAGTGCGCGAAGGGCGAGCCGCCCGGCGTCGCCAACTGGCCCGCTGGAAGAAGAACAAACGGCGGGCAGCGGTCGCTACCGCCGTCGCACTCGTCGGAGGCGGCCTGACCATCGCCGCGATGGACGGGCACTCCCCCGATCGGGCAAGGGCGGCCACAGCACCGGACCAGGAGCACATGGGCGCCCTGGAGGAGCAGACGCCCACACACGCCCGCCCGGCATCCACGCCGCCCACTCCGCACCCGTCGTTGGACACCTCCGAGGCGGGGTCTCCGGCCTCCGGCACCCCCAGGCGGCAGCCTCCCGCTACCCCGCCCAGCACCACACCCCCGATCGCCCGGCCGCACGCCACCGCGTCCCCCGCCCCGACTACTGCCTCGACTCCGCAGCCGCAGAACACCGCCTCCTCTTCCGACGACAGTGATCACGACCCCGTCGGCTCCGCGGCGGGGCAGCCCACGGCGCCCGCCACCGCCGAGAGCACAGACTCGGGCACCTCCCAGACCGGTTCCAGCGACGGCTCCGGTTCCGCACCGGCATCGACGTCGCCGACGCAGGTGTGTCTGCTGGTGCTGTGTCTGGGGTGACCGCACGGCAGCAGCTCTTGGGGTCGCAGGAGTACCGGCGTACCCACAGCCGGACGAACGGCTGGCGCTTTCCCGGTCACCGAGATCCGAGCCCCGATGCGGACTGCCCACATGGAGCCAGCCGTCGGGAAGCCAACTCTGGTGCCAGCCACAGTCGTTGACGAGTCGTCACGTGAGGCCGCCCGCCTGCGCCAATCCGGACCTGTGGCTGAGAATCGCCCTTTCCGGCCGCGATCAAGTGGCGCCAGAATGCCAGTTCGATAAAGGTCCCGTGCCAAGGGACCGGATCACTGGGGGGTGGGAGAGTGGCTGGACGTCGTCCAGGGCTCGTAGGCAGAACCGTCTTGGCGTTCGCGTTGGCCGCGTCGCTCGCTGCCGTCGGCGGCAGCGCACAGGCCGGCACGAGCGCGATACCGATATGTCCGACCGCGGACGAGCTGTCGGTCTACGAATTGCCGTCAGGCTTGAACGTACACATCTGCGACGTGGAAGGCCTTGTCGTCACCTATGACGGCACCGGGATCGAGATGCCGGAGGCCGACACCGCCGTGAGCATCGACGCCCTGTCCGAAGACGGTACAGAGCACGGATTCACGCTGATCGTCGCCGCGGACGGCAAGGTCTCCTACGACTTGTCCACGGCCAACACGGAGTCGTCCACCGCAGGCGAAGACCGTGCCGATGTCGTGAGCCCGCGGCTGACGTCGGGAGATCTGACACAGGAATCGGACGCACCGGTGTCCGAACCATCCACACCCGACGGTCTCGAGGTGGGCGAGGTGGACGCCGCGAGCTCCCCCGGCGAGTGCCAGGACGGCGCCTACTCGACGCTGGACCGCAAGGAGTACGGCATCTACAACTGGTACCTCGGGGACGGGGCCTATCCCGCGGGCATGACGCGCCTTCAAGCACTGGAGTACTTCGAAGGCTCCATCGGCCGGATCACGGCCAGCACCAACAACTGTGGTCTCGCCGACGAAGTACCCGCCAAGAGTCACTATGCGGGCACGACCACGTACGAGGCGGACATAAGCAACCACGGGACGTGCACCTCCTGGGACGGCAAGAGCACGTGGGACGCCGGTGACCTGGCTGCCGGGACAGTCGCCGCGACCTGTGCGCGCACATGGCCGAACCCGCTCGGCAAGAACGACCTCCGGGAAGCGGACGTGCGGTTCAACATCGCGGACTACGACTTCACGAGGAACCCGACGAGCACCTGCTACGGCCTGTACCACGATGTTCTCAACACGGGCACGCACGAGGCCGGCCATGTCTTCGGTCTGGGCCACGTGGGCTCCGGGCATTCAAATCTCACCATGTACACCAAGGCGGACCGCTGCGAAGTAAAGAAGCGGACACTGGGTAAGGGCGACGTCATGGGGCTTCGCAGCATCTACTAGGGAGACTCCATGAGCTGGGTCGGACGACATGCGATCGCGGCAGGACTGGCAGCCGTCGCGTTCACCGCGGTCGGGTGCGGATCAGATGGTTCGGAAGGCACTGAGTCCAGCGGCGAGAGTGTGTGTGCGAGCGACTTCTCCTATGAAGGCCGCACGTACATCAAGCTCACGGACGTCGAGTTCAAGGTCGGACAGAAGGTCGGCACCGCCACGAGTCCGGCATGCCGTGACACCAACGACCGAGCCGCCGAAGTGCCGGAGTCCTCGGAGAACGCCTATGCGGTGAGCGGCATTTCTCCAGACGTGGTCATTGCGATCGGGTCATCTCCCGAAGAGGCGGAGGCCTTCAGGGTCCTCCGCTCCGACAAGAAGATTCCGCCCGAGGTACAGGAATTGTTCAACGGATCGTGAGCCGCGGCGCAGCCGAGCCGAACCCTGTCCCGGCACACTGACCGATGAGTTGACGCCAAACCCCGGGGTAAGTGCCCCGGGGTTTGCGGTTTTTGAGGGTGGCCCCTGGACGAGTGACAGCGCGGCCGCCTGATCGTCACCCATAACCCACGTGGCGGGTGTCAGTTCCACGGTTCCCTGCAGGGATTTTCACCCAGCGCCTTCGCTGCGGCCACACAGAGGTCTTCGCCATAGAGCTGGTTACTGCCCCATTCGGAGCCCCACAGGTCAGACACGGCCTGAGCCACAGCGCGCCAGGAGTACTCCTCATCGCATCGCCACATGCGAATCTGAACAGCCATCTCCGGTGTGATCGTCGCGGGATCCACAGTGTGTGTGTCATTCCAGCGACCCTAGTGACGCCGCGAAGTAGGTGGCCACCGGATAACGTCCCCTGCCGCCCGTCGACAGGCCCCAGGGCTTCGTTTTCACAAGATCCGAAAGAGAGGGCCTAGTCGAACACACCCGAGGAACCAGGGGTTTCACCCCGATCCCGAAACGCTGGGCGGTTGAGCGGACCTATGTATGGCTGAGGCCTCGTAGTCGCGCGCCGGGCGGCGGTGGCAGATGGCCTCTGAGAAGGCGCTGCGCGTCGAGGGACTGCCAGGCAGTCAAGGCCCGTGCGTGGCCGAGGCGGACGTGCCCCGACCGGTTCGGCGCCGGCACTCACCGGCCGGGGCAACGCACCTACGTGTGACGAGGGCGGATGCGGCGTGCGTCGTCGCTGGTGGTCTGCGGCTGTTTCTGCGTTTCGGCCCAGGTCGCGAGCAGGGTGAGGGCGTCTGCGCTGGGTGTTCCGGGGGCCGCGGTCCAGGTGGTGATGGTGACGTGTGGGTCGCCGGGCAGGGCGAAGTCGTCGTAGGCGAGTTCCATCGTGCCGACGACCGGGTGGTGGACGACCTTGCGTCCGCGGGTGTGGAGGCGCACGTTGTGCTTGGCCCAGCGGGTGCTGAAATCGGTGCTGCGGGTGGAGAGTTCGCCGATGAGTTCGCTCACCTGCTTGTCCAGCGGGTCCCGCCCGGCCGTCGCGCGCAGGATCGCGACCAGCAGGTTCTTCGCCTCCTCGAGGTCGTCGTAGAAGGCCTCGGCGCGCGGGTCGAGGAACACGTACCGGGCGAAGTTCGGTGGCTGCTTGCTGGCGGGGAACAGGTCGGTGTACAGGGCGCGGCCCAGGTCGTTGGCCGCGAGAACGTCGAGGCGGCCGTTCTGCACCACGGCGGGAACGCTCATGGAGTCGAGGACCTGCTGCACCGACGCGGTGATGGGCGAGGTGGGCCTGGGGCGCCGGCGGGACGTGCCAGGGGCGACGCTGCGTGCCAGGTCGTAGAGGTGGGCGCGCTCGTCGTCGTCGAGTTGCAGCGCACGGGCGACGGCGTCGAGAACGCTCTCGGACGCGCCGCCCAGCTGCCCGCGCTCCATGCGGGTGTAGTACTCAACGCTGAGGCCGGCGAGCATCGCGACTTCCTCGCGCCGCAGTCCTGTGACGCGACGGTTGCCTCCGACGAAGGGCAGACCAGCCTGTTCAGGCGTGATCCTCGCCCGGCGGCTCATGAGGAAGCCCCGGATCTCCTGCTGAAACTCCATGGCCTCAAGGCTAGGACGACTGTTCCCGATGTGGGGGTCCCTGAGAGTGCCTGGCAGTCGCCCGCGAGACGAGGGACGGTGATGAGACACCCCAGAAGATCCGTATGAAAAGGAATGCTGCAAGTGCGTGGAGCTGTCATTCATGCCCCGGGCGATGTCCGGGTGGAAGAGCGCGAGAACCCCACGATCGTCGCGCCGACGGATGCGATCATCCGCGTGTCCGCCGCCTGCGTGTGCGGTTCGGACCTGTGGGACTACCGCGGCATCAACGAGGTGGCCCAGCCGACCCCGACCGGCCACGAGTACGTCGGCGTGGTCACCGAGATCGGTGACGAGGTGAAGGACATCGCGGTCGGTGACTTCGTCGTCGGGTCATTCTTCGCCTCGGACAACACCTGTGAGATCTGCCAGGCCGGCTACCAGTCCCGGTGCGTGCACGCCGAGTTCGTCGGCGCGGGCGGGGCGCAGGCGGAGTACCTGCGGGTGCCGCTGGCCGACGGCACCCTCGTCGCCACCCCCGGAATGCCGGACGACGACCTGATCCCCTCGCTCCTGGCCGCCTCCGACGTGCTCGGAACGGGTTGGTTCGGCGCCGTCGCGGCCGAGGTGGGGCCGGGCAAGACCGTGGCCGTGGTCGGTGACGGCGCTGTGGGCCTGCTCGCCGTGCTGGCCGCGAAGCGGTTGGGCGCGGAGCGGATCATCGCGATGTCGCGGCACGCATCGAGGCAGAAGCTCGCCCTCGAGTTCGGCGCGACCGACATCGTCGAAGAGCGCGGTGACGAGGGCGTGGCCAGGATCAAGGAGCTCACCGGCGGCTACGGCGCCCACAGCGTGATCGAGGCCGTCGGCACCCAGGAATCGATGATGCAGGCCATCCGCTCCACCCGCCCCGGCGGGCACGTGGGATACGTGGGCGTGGCCCACGGGGTGGAGCTGCCGGGCGAGGAGCTGTTCTTCGCCAATGTCCACCTGCACGGCGGCCCCGCTCCCGTGCGCCGGTTCCTGCCCGAGCTGATCCAACTCATCTGGGACCGCGAGATCGCCCCGGGCAAGGTCTTCGACCTCACGCTCCCGCTCGATCAGGTCGCGGAGGGATTCAGGGCGATGGACGAGCGCCGCGCCATCAAGGCCCTGCTCAAGCCCTGACCCCGCACTCCCCCTCCGGGCGCCCAACGCATCGACTGCACGATGTCGGCTGCCCGCGCGAACGCATCGACCTCGAATTCCCCCGTGTGAGAGCACGGTCTGACGACAGACGAAAGAAGCCCTGATCCAGATGACCGCTTGGTCCTCAGACGACATCGCCCGGATCGCCGCCGCCGATGACCTTCACATCGCCCCGTTCCGGGCAGATGGAGTCACTCACGGCACCCTGACGTGGATCTGGTCCGTCGTGGTCGACCGACGCCTGTTCGTGCGTGCCTACAACGGCCCGGACTCCCGCTGGTACAAGTCCGCGATGAGCCGGCATGCCGGCCGCATCACCGCCGCCGGCTCCGCCTTCGACGTCACGTTCGCCGCCGCGGACCCGTCCCTCGCGGAACAGATCGACGCGGCCTACCGCACCAAATACGCCGGCAGCCCGTACCTGCCGCCGATGGTTGCCCCCGGCCCTCAGGCCGCGACCGTCGAGATCACCCCGCGACAGGCCGCCTGACTCCCCCTTTCCAGCCGCCCTCGCCCGGGACCTCGAACACCCTGGGCAGGCCGCGGAACCCCATGTGACTCGACAGGAGAACACACCATGAACCCCACCTACGACTTCTCCGGGCAGGTGGCCCTGGTCACCGGCGCCGCCTCCGGCATGGGCCTGGCCGCCGCCCGTGCCTTCGCCGACTCCGGCGCCGCCGTGGTCCTGGTCGACCGCGACCCCACTGCCGTCCGCAAGGCCGCCGAAGAGATCACCGGCAGCGGCGGGCAGGCGCTCGGTGTCGTCGGCGACGTCACCGACGAACAGCAGATGGAAGCGGCGGTGCGGGCCGCAGTGACCGAGTACGGCCGCCTGGACATGGCGTTCAACAACGCCGGCATCCAGGTAGATCCGTCCGACGCGGCCGACGAGACGGCCGAGGACTTCGACCGGGTCAACGCCGTCAACCTGCGCGGCGTCTGGGCGTCGATGAAGCACGAGCTGCGCCAGATGCGTGAGCAGGGCAGCGGCGCCATCGTCAACTGCTCCTCGTTGGGCGGGCTCGTCGGGCTGCCCGAGCGCGCCGCCTACCACGCCTCCAAGCACGGCGTCATCGGCCTGACCCGCAGCGCCGCGGTCGAGTACGCGCCCCGCGGCATCCGCATCAACGCCGTGTGTCCTGGCGTCATCGAGACCCCGATGGTCGCCGGCATGCTCGAGGGCCAGGCCGAGGCCATGGCCGGGATCATCAAGGAGCAGCCCATCGGCCGCCTGGGGAGTGCGGACGAGGTCGCCGCGGCCGTTCTGTGGCTGTGCAGCCCCGGCGCCAGCTTCGTCATCGGAACGGCTCTTCCCGTCGACGGCGGCTTCACCGTCCACTAATACCGCGCCGGACACCCCCCTCCTCCGCCGCCGGCGGACAGGTGACGGAGCATGGAACCGTTGTTCAGTTCCGGCGAGCGCGCCCGCGCCGTACTGCCCTACCAGAACGGCATCTACGTCACCTCCACCAACACCTCCCCACGCGCAGCCGAGGGGGCCAAGTCGGTGGACCGCCTGCTGTGGATCAGCGCCGCGTCATAACGAGGCCCGCCGGCCACGACGACAGGCCGCGACTTGCCGGGCGCTTCCGGCAGAACCGGGCAGCCCGATTCCAGCGCGGAACCTTCCTTGCCGCGCATCCCGGCCGTCTCCGCGGGTGGCTGCTGCTTCGGACGTAGATGACGTCGGCGGCGATGAAGGGCGCGCCGCTCGTCAGTGAGCAGCAGGAACTCCGTCAGGGCCTTTCCCCTTTCTACAAGTGAGTGGGGGGTGTGGGCCGTCGAAGCGACCAGGTGGGTGGGGTGGCTTGTGCGGTGGCCAGGTTGGTGCGGGCACTTGCGGTGTAGGGGTGGTGGGGGCCCAGAACGCGCTCGTAGTCGGCGAGAACGACACGGAGACAGGTGATCGCGCGGGATCGTCTGCGGGCGGCCAGGAGTGCCAAGCCGAGGTTGCGGCGGGCGTTGAGAGTCTCGAAGTGATCAGCGCCCAGGACACGTTGACGGTCATGGGCGCAGGCGGTGAACAGTGCCAGAGCGGTGGCGTGATGGCCGACTGCGCTGTGGGCGCGGGCGAGGAAGATACGGAGACACAAGGTCTCAGGGTGGTCGCTTCCCAGCTCGGGTTCGGCGCGCCGAAGCAGGCGGTTGAGCTCGGCGATGCCTTCATCGGTGTGGCCGGCACTGACCAGTGCACGGGCGCGGTGGCGGCCCCACCACAGCCCGACTTCTTGGCCGGTGCCCGTCAGATGGGCGAAAACTTGTTCGTACAGGGCGAGTGATTCGGCGTAGCGCCCCATCCGCTCATACATGCGGGCCAGTTCGCCGCGAGCGTTGTTGGTCGAGGGGTGGTCGGGGCCCATAGCACGCTCGTTGTCGGCGAGGTTCTGCTCGAACAGCGCCAGGGCGGTTTCGTTTTCCCCTTTGGAGCGCAAGGTACTGGCCAGGTTGACCTGGGCGTACATTGTCGTCTGGTGATCGGGGCCGTTGATCCGCAGGCTGTCCGCCAGGTTGCGCCGGTGCAGGGCCTCCGCCTCGTCCAGCCGCCCGGCCGCCTCCAAAACGTAGCCAAGGGAGTTGACCGCGTTGAGAGTGCGAGGGTCGTCCGGGCCGAAACGCTCCCGGTGGGCGGCCGCGTATCGTTCACGCAGCGGTATGGCGCGGTCGTAGCGGTCCGCCACCTGATACGCGTAGGCAAGCGCGGCCGTCGCCCCGAGAACCTTGTCGTCCTCTGGTGACGCAAGGCGCGTGTGCTCGGCCAGCACCTCCATGCCCAGGTTGCAGGCCCGCAGTACCTCGGCCCGGTCGACGAGCAAGGCTACGGCGGCCCGGTGCAGGTCCATCAGGGTGCGCCGGGTCTCGTCACCGAGCGGTTCGGCCGCTGCCCACAGGGCGAGGATGTGATCCGTGAGCCCCCGGTCCGCCGCCTCTCGTCTCGACCGGTCGTCCGCGTGCCCCAGCAGCCGGTGCAAGGCCTCGGCCGCCTCCACAACGCGTTCGGCCAGGCGGCCGTCCCGCAGCAGCCGATCACGGATGATCCGCTGAACCAGCCGGTGCATCAGGATCACATCGCCGTCCAGACTCAGGCTCACCACTGAGGCCTCGGACAGCATCCCCACCACACCGTCGACTTCGGCCGCTTCCCGGTCTGCCAGGGCCGTTTTGAGGTCCTCCCGGTACACGCCGGAGGGCGACAGCAGCGCGATGAACTCAACTACGCGGCCCACGGTGAGGGCGTGATCACCGGTCTCCACCTGCCGGATGGCCATGAGCAGAGCTTCCGCCGCCCCGTGAGGATAGGGCTGGCCCGGTACGCGCCGCATCACCTGCCCGACCTGGTGACGGCGAAACCGCTCCTGGTACTCGGCGAACGTCAGTCTCTGAGCACGGATCACCGCGGCCGCTTGGGCCAACGCCAGCGGAAGGCACCCCAGTTCCTCAGCCAGCCCTTCCGCATCGCGGGCGGCGTCATCGTCTTCCGCCACCCCTGTCGTCTCCCGTAGGAAGCGGGCGGCCTCCTTTCGGCTGAACACCTCAATGTCCACGCAGGTGCCGAGGTGGGCCACGGAACGCACCGTACTGGTGATCAATGTGTGGGCCGGGCCGAACCGGGGCAGCCACCTCGCCACCTCGTCCGGATCCACGACGTTGTCCAGCACCAGCAGCGCAGGCTCTTGCAGTTGCTCCAGCCAGCGCCGCGCCGCAGCGGCGGCCAGTTCGGAGTCCTGGACGCCGCCCTTGACGCCCGCGGCGTCCGCAAGCTCGTCCAGCCCGGCCACGACCTGGCCCGGTTCCTCCGCCACGATCCAGGCCACGACACGCCACCCGGCGTCGATCCGAGAACGGGCGCAGGCCCCGGCCAGCTGTGTCTTGCCCACCCCCCGGCCGCCGGTGAGGGCACACACGACCGCCACGCGGTGCTGCTCCATGGCCTGATCGACTGCTTCGAGGAGTTCGGCACGCTCCTGGAAGCCGGGCGGCTCGCGGGGAAGGGGTCCGACAACAATGGTGCCCTCAGATCCGGGGACAGGGGCCGGCTCAGGCCCCGTTGACCGGGGCTCACGGGCCGCGTACCACCCTCCGGCACTGAGCACCGCGGCACTGGCCGAAGACGCGAAGGCGAGAACGGCGTCCTGCTCGGCTCCCGCGAACGTCAGCGCGACCCAAGGCAGCGCAAAGGCGCCTGCTGCGGACACAACCACCACGGTCCACCGAACTCCATGCCCCACAGCAGCCCCCCGGTCGACGTGGTTCGCCGGAAGCAACCGGCATGCCTATGGTGCCCAACTACCGAACGGGCCACCATGCGCCGTCACCGGGACACAGCCCGAACTCAACACCTTGACCAGACAGGCGCGCGGGCAGGCGCGCCCCCGGAGGTCCCGCGGCAGCGGCCGGCGTTAGCGGACACCGCAACGAGCACGCCCGCCCCGTGATGATCTCGCCCACCACAGCCATCGCACGGCGGCCATCGCGGCTGCGGCGCCCCCGCTGCCGGCTCCCGCAAGCAGGCGCGGGAGCCACCCGGGACGCCGAGCGCCCGTGACCGGCGTGAACGATGTACTTGTCCGGTTGCCGGGTGCGATGCCGGTCATCTGGTCCTCCCCTCAGGTATCCGTAAGGGCGCGGTCCCCAGCGACGCTCTAATTCTGGTTTCAGGTTGATCGAGGACAATGAGCGGCAAAAACATGGACTGGAAGGGAGCGGGCCGGCGTGCGGATCATGATCGCGGATGATGAAGCGGCCATCCGGGATTCGCTGGAGCGGGTGCTCCAGGTCGAGGGTTACGACACCAGCACCGTCGCCAACGGTTTCGCCGTGCTCGACGGGATCGGTGGGGCCGACGGCGACACGCTGGATCTGCTGATCCTCGACGTGATGATGCCCCGCCTCGGCGGGTTGGAGACCTGCCGGCGGTTGCGGGCCGCGGGTCGGGATCTGCCGGTGCTGATGCTGACCGCCCGCGACCAGGTCTCCGACCGGGTCACAGGGCTGGACGCGGGCGCCGACGACTACCTGCCCAAGCCGTTCGCCACCGAGGAGTTGCTGGCCCGGGTGCGGGCCCTGCTGCGCCGGCGCACGCCGACCGACGAAGAGTCGCAGATCCTGTCGTTCGCCGACATCCGGCTCGATCCCGACAGATTCGAGGCGTGGCGGGGCGGGCGACCGCTGCGCCTGACCCGGACCGAGTTCTCCCTCCTGCAGGTCCTCATGAGCAACGCGACCCGTGTCTTGACCCGCGACGCGCTGTTCGAGGCGATCTGGGGCTTCGACATGAGCGCCACCGCCAACAACCTCCAGGTGTACGTGAGTTACCTGCGCCGCAAGATGGAGGCCGAGGGTGAGCGGCGATTGATCTACACGCTGCGCGGCCTGGGTTACGTGCTGCGGGAGACGCCTCCGTGAGCAGGCCCGCCGACCGGGAACCGCGTCGGCTGATCCGATGGTGGCGCCGGCGGTCCCTGCGGGCCAGGCTGACGGTGATCGCGGCGACGGCCATCGCGCTCAGCGTGTTCGTGGCCTTCCAGGTGGCCAGCGAACTACTGGGCTGGGAGCTGAAGGACAGCGCCGAGAACCAGCTGCGCGCCGACTCCCGGGTTATGGCCGCGAACGCGCAGCGCGCCGGTCTGGCGCAGGTCGAGCTACCGCCGTATCCCGGATCCGGTCGGCTGGTGCGGATCATCCTGCCCGACGGCTCGACCCGGACGCCGGCCGGTCAACCCGCGCTGCCCCCCGTCAGCGAGAACGCCGAGCGCGTGGCGCAGGGCGCGTCGGCCGACCTGATGGAGTCGAACGACAGCGACGAGGACGGCTACCTCATCTACACGGTGCGGGTGGGCGGCGGCGCGGTCCAGGTGGCCCAAGTCGCCGACGACAGCCCGATCAACCGGTTCGGGTTCGGCATGCTGCTGATCGGGCTGCTCTGCGTGATCGGCGGCGCCCTTGTCGGGCGGACCGTGGCACGGACCGGGCTGGCACCGATCGACCGGCTGACCGCCGCCGCGGTACGTGTCGCGCACACCCGGGACCTCGACGCCGACATCCCGGACGAGGGCGGTGGGGAGATCCGGCGGCTGATCCAGTCGATCAACGACATGCTCGCCGCGCTCCGGGACTCCCGGCAGGCCCAGCGGCTGCTCGCCGAGGACGCCGCCCACGAGCTCAAGACCCCGCTCACCAGCCTGCGCCTCAACGTCGAGCTGCTGATCCGGCTCGATCGACGCGGCACCCTGGACAGCGCACTGCCCGCGGAGAGCCGGACCCGGCTGCTCAACGATCTCGGCGCCCAGGTGGCCGAGTTGAGCACCCTTGTCGCCGAACTGACCGACCTGGCACGCGGTGACGTCAGCGACGAGAACACCGAACTGCTCGACCTCGCCGACGTGGTGGCGGCCGCCACGACCCGGGCACGGTCCCGCACACCCGACATCGAGGTCGCACTCGACGTGACCTCCGTGTGGGTGAGCGGGCGTCCCGCTGCGCTCGAGCGGGCGGTGCTCAACCTCATCGACAACGCCGGCAAGTGGTCCCCCGCGTACCAGCCGGTCCAGGTCCGTCTCGGTGCCGAGGGCTCGTCGGCGGTGCTTGAGGTCGATGATGCCGGACCGGGCATCGACGCCGCCGACGTACCGCGGGTGTTCGACCGGTTCTACCGTGCTGACAGCGCCCGGGCGTTGCCGGGGTCCGGTCTGGGGTTGTCGATCGTGCAGCGGGTCGTCGACGCCCACGGCGGCCGGGCCACCGTCGCCCGCTCCGCACGCGGTGGCGCGCTGCTCCGGGTCGACCTTCCGGCCGCGGCCCCTCCCGCCCCGATCGCTCGGCTCACCGCCGGGGAGGACACCGAGGTCCACTGACCCGCCCCAGTTGGATGCCGCAGGACAAGGAACGTCTCGGACAGGACCCCGCGCGGCTCGTCGTCGGGGCAGGACACCGCGATGCGCTGACTCCAGCCCTGGCGTGTGACGCAGGATCAAAGGGCGGTGACCGTCGGGCCCATGAAAGAAATCCGGGACAGGCCTTGGTCCCCGTCCCGGATCTCGTCCGTGCCGCCGCACTCACCGTTGCAGCGCGGCCTCCTCCTCGTCGTCGGCGAGCGGCTGTTGACCGTCCGGCAGCTGTGCCGCCGGGCGGGACAGCCGGCTCGGCCACCAGATCCGCCGGCCGATCAGCAGGGTGAGGGCGGGCACGAGGACCGACCGCACCAGCAGGGCGTCGAGCAGCACGCCGAACGCCACCAGGAACCCGACCTCGACCAGCATCACCAGCGGAAGTGTGGCGAGGACCGCGAACGTGGCCGCCAGGACCAGGCCTGCCGAGGTGATGACGCCACCGGTGGCCGAGAGGGCTTTGAGCATGCCCTCTCGGGTGCCGAGACGCACGGTCTCCTCCCGGGCCCGGCTGGCCAGGAAGATGTTGTAGTCGACGCCGAGCGCCACCAGGAACAGGAATGCCAGCAGCGGCACCGAATAGTCGACACCCTTGAACCCGAGGATCGTGTCGAAGACGAACACACTGCCGCCGAAGGCCGCGGCGAACGACACGATCACCGTGGCCATCAGGACCAGCGGCGCCAGCATCGCGCGCAGCAGCAGCCCGAGGACGATCAGGACGACGGCGAGCACCAGCGGGATCACCAGCTTCTCGTCGCGCTCGGTGGTCGCCTCGGTGTCGAGGTTCTCCGCACTCGGCCCGCCGACGATCGCCTCCGCCCCGCGCACCGCGTGCACGGCGGTGCGCACCCGCTTGATCGTGTCGTACTCCGCGGCGGTGTCCGGCGCGTCCTTCGGGAACACCGAGATGTTGGCCCAGCCACCGCTGGTCTGCTCCGGGATGGCCAGGGCCACACCGCGCGTGTCCTTGACGATGTCGAGCACTCGCTTCTGGTGCGCCGGCCGCGTGAAGACCGTCATCGGCTGGCCGCCGAGCTCCGGGAAGTGCTGGCGGAGAACGGTGAAGCCGGTGACCGACTCCGGCGCGGACAGGAACTGGTCCTGCTCCCGCAGGGCGCCGGTGTTGCCCGCCAGCCCGAGGGCGAGCACGCCGAGGACTCCGAGCGAGCCGAGCGTCGCCACCCACCGGCGGCGGCTGATGGCGGCGCCGAGCCGCCCCCACAGCCGCGGCTTCTCCTCCACGGCCGTGCTGAACCGCGGGATGGCCGGCCAGAAGATCCGCCTGCCGAGCACCACGAGCACCGCCGGAAACAGCGTCAGCATGGCCACCAGCGCGCACAGGATGCCGGCCGCACCGATCGGCCCCAGCCCACTGGTGCTGTTCAGGTCCGCGACGAGCAGGCAGAGCAGGCCGGCGACCACGGTGGCCGCGGACGCGACGACGGCCGGAGCCGCGCCGCGCAGCGCGTGGACCATCGCGACCCGGACGTTCTCATGGTGGTGCAGTGCCTCCCGGTATCGAGCGATGAGCAACAGCGCGTAGTCCGTGCCGACGCCGAAGACCAGGATCGTCAGCAGCGCCGAGTTCTGGTCGTTGACCACGATGCCGAAGCCCTTGACGAGCAGGTAGACGGTCCCCATCGCGGTCAGTGCGGCCGCGCCCACGGCCAGCAGCGGGATGATCCACAACACCGGGCTGCGGTAGGTGAGGATGAGCAGGAGCGTGACGACGACGATGGTGGTGAGGAGGACCTGCACGTCGATGCCGTCGAAGACGGCGTCCATGTCGCCGTCGATCGCGCCCGGGCCGGTCACATCGAGTTCCAGGCCGGAGGGGCGGTCCTTCGCGGCGTCACGCAACGGGCCGACGATCTCCTCCGGCGCACCGTAGGCCGTGCTCACGTCAAGGGTGAACATCATCGCCTTGCGGTCGGTGGAGAGGCTCAGCGGTGAGCCCTCGTCGTCCGCGCCGGTCGCCGCCGTCTCCGTCGGCGGGTACCGCTTGGCGAGGGTGCTGTAGTGGCGCGTGACCGTCGCGCGGTCGGCGGCGGTCATGCCGCCGGCGCGGTGGTACACGAAGACGAACGTGTTGCTGTCACCCCCGGGGAGACGGTCGTCCAGCACCGCCACCTTGGTGGACTCGGCGCCGGCCGGCAGGGTGTCCACGGCGCTGTCGGTGGTGACCGAGCTCAACTTTCCGCTCAGCGGCACCATGCCCGCCGCCAGCACCAGCCATAAGCCGATCACCAACCACGGCACCCACCGGCCTGCCAACCGACCGGCCGGCGCTCCCCCGGACGGCGCTGCGTCGACTGCCATCACTAGCCTCCTACACACGGGTTGCATCACTTGCCTGGACGCCGACTTCCTACGGAGCGAACCTGAGACGACTGTTAATGCGCTGCTCAGGCCGGTTGGCCGAACCACGTGTTCAGCGCACGCACCAGCGTGGTGGCGTCGAGGTCCTGCCCGGTGGGCAAGGCCCAGGCAACACAGCTGTCGGGCCGGATGAGCAACCCGTCGACGTCCACCCGATCCGCGCGTGCGGTGACGGTGTTGACCCGTCCGCTCCACGCGGCCGCGGCGATGCGGACCTCCGCGCGGTCGACGAGGTCGAGCACCAGCCGCAGGTCCGCCGACCGAGTCACCGGGGTGACGAAGTCCGGGTCGGGCCGCTCCAGCGTCAACTTCATGTCCGGGCACAGGGTGCCGACGAACCCGGTGGTCGTAGCCGGTACCGGGCGTCCATGCCGGCGAGCGGGTCGGCGACGGACCGGGGGACGTCGTCGAGATCCATCAGGTCGGAGAACATCTCCCACGGCGCCCTCGTCTGCGGGCCGGGTCGCATCAGGGCCCTGTCAGGCTGGCGAGACGAATCCGCAGCGACCGGGTGGTGCGGCTGCCAAGGCCCTCGATCACGGAGTGTGCATCGCATCGGCGGTGACGACGACGCCGCGCAGTCGAGCCGGTCCAGCAGCGGGGCGAAGGCGCGGGGATCTCGTTGCTCTTCGCGGCGACTTGGCGCTGGGCGATCACAGTCTGGCCGCCGTGCAGCGCGGCGGCGAGCAAGTGGACGGCCATGCCGTCGGTACGGGATCCACGCACAGCCTTGCCTCGACGGCCAGGCCGATCAGTGTCTCGCCGGGTTCGTCCACCGGGTCGGCTGCGTGCCGGGCGAGCCAGGCGCCCACGATGTCGTCCAAGGCGTCGCCGTCCAGACGAGCGAGGAGTCGTCCCAGTGTGCAGGCGTTCGGTGCGCTGGAGGCGAGTCCGAGTTGTTCGCGCAGGCTGGAGTCGTATCGGCGGAGAAGCGGGCGATGGCGGCCAGGGACGTGCCTCCGCCGAGTACGGCGACCAGGCACAACGCGAGCAGCGAGCCCAGGTGGTAGCGACGGCCGCGGACCCTGCCCGGATCGGGTATCCGGCTTGATATGCCAGCTATCCGACCGGTCTCAGCGCCCGCGCGAGCGCGTCGACGGTCACCCCGACGATCGCCCGGAGTTGCTCCGGGCTCGACCCGGCCCTGCCCATCACCGCGAGAGACTGGTTCACGGCCGCTACGTGTACGGCGAAGTCCTCGGCGTTCTCGTCGGACATTCCGCCGGCCTTCAGCGCGGTGCGCAGGCGCGGGCGCTGTAGGCCGAACAACTCTTTGACGTGCGCTGCGACGCTCGGGCTCAGCGCGGGACTCGCCATGACCGACTGGGCCATCAGGCATCCGTCGGGCACGGAGGGGTCGGCGATGCGCCCCAGGGTGACGTCGAAGAACGCACGGACGGCAGCGACGGGGTCCTCGGCCGCGCACGAGAGGGCCGCGTCGAACTTGTCGCCGTAGCGCGTGGCGTAGCGATCCAGGCAGCGAAGGAAGAGCGCGTCCTTGTCGCCGAGCGAGGAGTAGATCGAGCTGCGGTTCAGGCCGGTCGCCCGGGACAGGTCGTCGAGCGAGGTGTCGGCGTAGCCGGAGCGCCAGAACTGGATCATCGCGGCGTCGAGCACCGTGTCCATGTCGAACTGCTTCTTGCCTGCCATGCGACCCATCCTCTCATCTTGAACTAATCAGTTCAAGATGTGCTAGCGTCGCATCACGGTCCACCCGCCTCGATGGAGGATTCCCATGACCAACCCCGTCCCCGGCCTGCCCCTGCATGACCTGGCCGGATTCACGCACCACTGGGTTGACGCCGACGGCGTCCGCCTGCACGCCGTCGAAGGCGGTCGGCCGGACGGACCGGCCGTCGTCCTGCTCACCGGGTTCCCGCAGACGTGGTGGGCCTGGCGAAAGGTCATGCCTGCTCTCGCCGACCGGTTCCGGGTCATCGCGATCGACCGGCCGGGCCAAGGCAATTCCGAGCACCCGGAACTCCGCTACGACACCCACACGGTCGCCGCGCACATCCAGGCCGCCGTGAACGCTCTCGGCGTACGGAACTACTGGCTCGCCGGGCACGACATCGGCGCCTGGGTCGCCTTCTCCCTCGCCCTGAACCACGAGAGCCGACTGCACGGGGTCGCGCTGCTCGACGCCGGAATTCCCGGTATCACCATGCCCGAAGCGATTCCTCTCGACCCGGCTCTGGCGTTCAAGACCTGGCACTTCGCGTTCCACGTGGTGCCCGATCTTCCCGAGACGCTGATAGCCGGCCGCGAGCGGGAGTACATCACCTGGTTCCTGAAGACCAAGTCCCTCGCGCCCGACGCGTTCGAGGAAACAGAGCTCGACCACTACGGCGCGGCCCTCGCCGTCGATGGCGGCCTGCGCGCCGGCCTCGCGTACTACCGCGAGGCCGCCGAGTCCGCGCGCAAGAACCGCGCAGCACTCGAGCAACGCCGACTGACCACGCCCGTCCTCGGAATCTCCAGCAGCCACGGCTCGATCCCGGATATGGCGGCTTCCATCAGCCCATGGGCCGAGAACGTGACCGGCGTCATCGTGCCCGACGCCGGTCACTACATCCCCGAGGAGCAGCCCAAGGCCATCGCCGCCGCCCTCACCGACTTCTTCAGCGGCCGTTAGTGCTCCAGCAGGAGGGCGATCCCCATTGCCGTCGGCGGCCCGCCAGTCACAGACCCGCTCCGCGCGCCCACGGACGTGCCGTGAACCGCACCTCGCCCCGCTTGTGCAGACAGCCCCGGGCGGCGAGCTTGGTCATCTTCGCCCGCAAGGGTTCCAGCTTGCCGTGCACCGAGGCATCCAGCCCCAGCCGCTCGCCGACCACCCTGACCTGCACCGAGCCATCCGCCTCCCGCACGATCCCCAGGATCTCGCGGTAGCCGCCGGGCAGCCCGACCTGGTCGGCCGCGCCGCCGCGGTGCGGGATGAGCAGGACTGCCCGCTCGGCCACCTCCGCCGATCCCGGAGCCACAACGCCGCGATTTCATGCGGCGCGAGGGTCCACAGCCCCGTCGCAGGCGTCGAGGTCGACTGTCGGCCAGCCGGACGACTGAGTGGCGTACGGCAAGACCGGGGCCGACGGTCCGCGGCAGCCTCACGCCCCTCCGCCCTCCGGACACCCAACGGCAATCGCTGCGGCAGGGAGCTGCTGCGCCAGCACTACCGCACATCGCCGCACCATCAGTGAATCGCCGACGAGTTCGACGAAGCGCGCATTGTCGCGCTGGAAACGCCCCCGGCCGGTTCCATGCCGCACGTGACACACATCATGGCTCTCGCAGTGCCTGATTCCCACGAGCCACAATTACGGTTGCCCGCATGTCCCCTCTGGCCAAAATCAGCAGCGCGTTCGAACCGCGATTCGCGGAGTTCGCATTCGAGCCTGCTTTCACGGCCGCCGTGGACCAGCATGTCGCCGAGATACGTGATCGCCTGTCGGCAGCCCACAGCGGGCTGTTTCCCCCGCCGCCGCCACGCGACGTCCTCACCGACTACGCCCTGGGCTTTCTCGACGCCCTTGAAGAGATGGACTGGCGCGAGCCGGTCGGCCACGACTACGCCGTGTGTCGTCTGACCGCCATCAGCTGGCTCGCCCTGCGCCACGACCTCCTGGCCGCGGACGATGAATACGGCGACCCTTCCAGCAGCGCCAACGGTTTGACCTGAGCCCAGGTATCCCGGCCCGCCGTGCAAGCGCCGGCACCCCACCGGCCGAGACGCGGAACCGCCGGCGGCCCGCTCGGATCGGGCCGCCGGCGGTTCCGGGTCACGCGTCACATACCCGTCGGACGGTCCATGCCGGTGCCCGGGTCCCCCATGTCACGGCCCATCTGGGTCCGCTCCCCCGAGGGCTGGTGACGCATCGCGTCCTCACGGCCCGCCTGATACGCCGTCGCGCCGCCCCGATGCCGCTGCGTCTCCGCCTCGGCCGCCGTCAGCATGCGTTCCATACGCTGCCGCATCGGCGTGATCATGCCCCCACCGACACCCACGATCAGGATGCCGGCGATGGTGGCGAGCGCCGCGACCAGCAGCGACTGGACGACGTTCTCCGCGATGCCGGCCTGGCTGAGCGCGGCGATGACGCCGAGGGCGACGATCGCTCCCCACAGGATGGTCGCGACGGTGTTGCCGTAGGACGCCGAGGACAGGGCGCCTTGGACGATCGTGCGGACCGCGTTGGCGATGGCCATCGTCACCACGACGAGTACGACGGCGACGATGCCGCGCGGCAGCCAGGCGACGATGCCATTGATCGTCGAGCTGACCGGGTTCGGCCCGAAGACTCCCAGGGCGAGCTGCAGCGTGATCAGCATCAACGCGTAGTACACGACCTTGCAGATGATGCCGGTCAGGTCGTACGTCGAGTTCTGGAGCATCCGCGCGGTACCCGCTCGCTCGGACAGGCGCTCGGAGCCCACCTTGCGCAGTACCCGGTCGAGGATCTTGGCGATCGCCTTCGACACGAACCAGCCGATGGCGAGAACGACCAGGAAACCGATCAGCTTCGGCACGAACGTCGCGATCTTCGACCACGCGTCATTCAGGCCTTGGGTGAAGTCGATAGCGAGGGTGTTGGTCATGGGACGCCCTTCCTTCGGGTCGACGGCGGGTTCCCCACTGCCTAGTCCAGGGGGCCGGAAGACCTGAGGCCTCGATTTGCTACGCCATACGGTGCAACAGCTCCCCCGGCCCGTCTGAAGGGCATCTCATCGGCTCGCCCTCGGATTCGGACGGCTGGGTGACAGACAGGAATGTGACCTCTCGTTCATGGTCGGCACACGGGACTCGGCAGCCGTAGCAGCGACCGCAGGAGAGATGGCGGTCACGGGCCGGGAGGCACGGCCCCGGGACACCAGGTTCAGGCTGTCCCCTTCCCTGCGAAAGGGGCGGTGGCCCCACGCCTGCCGAAAGATCGGCGGGAGCAGCCCGTCGCCCGGCCAGAACCTCCGCTGGGCGACGAGGCCGGGCCGGCCTCGACGACCTCGCGGATCTGGACGGTGGCCACCGCGGCCACCATCGCATACGCCCAGCCGGGCACCATCTGCTGTTTGCCCTCACCCCGACCGTCCGCAGCCCTCAGCAACGGCGTCGACACCAGGACCCCGTGCCCGCGGCGGTGCTCCGGGGCGAGCGTCAGATCGCCGAGCGTCCGCACCGACCCGTCCGTGCACCAAGGCGTCGCACAACTCGAACAACGCGTCGCCCCGGGCAATCAGACATGCGTACAACTCCGCCCGGCCCGCTTCCCGAAGCCCGCTGCGGGACGGAGCTTCGGCTGAATGACCGAGCATCTGCGGTCGATTCAAGAAGTCGGACCCACCCCCTCCAGGCGACTTCGCTGAGTAATCTGTCGTCACGGGAAGCGGGCGAACGGGGCGCTTATGTACGGGGTCGAACTCGCTGAACTGACAGCGCTCCTCGATGACTGGCTGGCGCTGGAGGGGGACCCGGATCCGCTGGCACCCGAGGTGTCGAAGCGAGCCGAACGGCTCGCAGTCCTCCTGGATCGTGGCGACTTGGACCCGGTCGCGGCGACGACACTGGTGCGCTACCTCTGGCGGCGATTCTGGCGGCTGCCGGTCGGCACCGGCATGCCCGTGCTGCGTTCCGCGACGACCCTGGCCATACGTTTGCCGGACGAACGACGCGCGGAACTGCCGCCACAGCTGCGGACCTTACTCGCCGTCGACCCGTCCGGCGACGCCGATCGCTGGGCGGCGGCGGGCCTCACCGGGAACCCCGCCCCGGACCGCTCGATCGCGCTGCTGGGCGTCGCGGCGCAGCTGACAGCAGCCGACTCGGCCGAACGGGCCGCGCATCTGGGCAACCTCTCCAACGCCTACTACCGGCGCTTCCTCGAAAGCCAGAGCCTCGAGGACCTGGACGGCGCGATCTCTGCGCTGCGGGAGGCGTCGACTCTCTTCGGCACAGGGTTCCACCAGCTGCCCGACCTCCTCTTCAACCTGTCGCTGATGCTGCGCACACGGTTCCGGGCCCGCGGCGACGCCGCCGACCTCGCCGAGGCCATCGACCGCGCCCGTAGCTCCGTCGAGCTGGCACCGGACCGCGCCGAATTCGTGTCCGGACTCGCGCTCTCCGTGCGGCTGCGCTATGAACAGACGGGCCGCACCGAAGACTTGGACGAGGCCATCGGCCATGCCCGGCGGGCCGCCGCGCTCGTGGGGCCGCACCATGAGGAAGCCCGAATCGTCCTGACCGACCTCGCCTGGCTCCTGGCTTACCGCCACTCCCTGACCGGGGAGGGGCTCGCCGAGGCCGTACGTGTCGCCCGCGACGCGGCCATGCCCGTACTGGCCGTGTTCGGCCGCGATCCAGAGGCGGACGCGCAGTACGAGGACACCCTGGAGGTCCTGCTCGAGCTGCTCACCCGGCAGTATCAGCAGGACCAGGACCAGCGTGACCTGGACGATGCGCTGCGCGCCGTCACCAGCCTTCTGTCCCTGGCGCCCGGCCGACCCGCATATCTGCGCACGTTGCGGTCCCTGCTGCTGTGGCGGGCCGTGCGCGACCAGAACCTCGCCGATTTGAGCGCGGCCGTAGACACGGGACGCGAGATCCTCGCAGCGGACGACGGCGAGAACGCGAAGGAGGACACCAGCGCCCTCGCGCGACTGCTCCTCACCCGCTTCGAGGCGACCGACGACCTCGCGGACGCCGCCGCAGCGGCGCTGCTGTGGTCGCACCGGCTCGGGGGCGTGCCGGGACGCCGGCACCCGCTGGCCGCGCGAGCCCGACAGGTCCTCGAGCGGATCGCGGACACGGCCGATCCGCGGGATTTGTCCGACCGGTTGCTGAGCGAACCCGGGCTTGCGGCGATGCCGCTCGGCACCGCGCAGGATCTGGGAGCGCTGTGCATGTTCGGCTGGCTCCTCTGGTTGCGGGCCTACTACCAGCAGGACGACGCAGCGGCGGATCGTGACCGACAGCGCGCCGCGGAGCTGTTCGCCCCCGTCCACCAAGTCGACGCGGCTGCGGTGCCGGAACCGCTCGCCGAGTACTTCGAACGTTCCGCCGCCCAGGACGTCAGTGCCCGCCTCAACAGCGCGGGCATGAACCGGCTGCATGAGTACGAGCGGACCGAGAACGCCGAGGACGCTTTGGAGGCGATACGGCTGCTGCGCCGAGCGGCACAGACCGCTGACCATCCTGCCGACGAGGCTGCCGCGGCCAACAACCTGGCCATCATCCTGACCGGCCTGCCGCCCGAGCTCGCCACCGAGCAGCTGCTGCGCGAGGCCGTAGGGGCGGCCCGGCGCGCGGTCGAGTTGAGCCCGGCGGACGAGCCGTACTTGCCCGGCAGACTGTCCAACCTGTGTGTGACCCTGTGCAGGTGGTACGACTTCACCGGCGATCCGCAGGACCTCGAGGACGCGATCACCGCCGGCCGGCAGGGTACCGACCTGACCCCGGAAGATCATCCGAGTGCGGGCATGCACTGGGGTGGTCTGGCCCGCGCCCTGGCACGACGCACCGACCCTGCCGACGAACAGCTCCACGAGACCGTCAACGCCTACCGGCGCGCCATCGACCTCCTGCCTGGCGGCCATCGTGCCCGGCCCGCCGTACTGCTGTCCTTCGCCACCTTTCTCACCGACACGCGTCTGGCCTCGGACGAGCCGGCCGCGATCGCGGCCCTGCGCGAGGCAGCGGGACAGAGTGCGCCGGGTCCGCTGCGCGCACGGATCCTGGGCGTGCTCGTCGCGAGTCTGCGACGAGCGTCGGAGTTCGGTGAGGCGATCGACCGTGCCCACGAGTTGCTGAGGCTGACGCCCGCCGGAAGCGCTCAAGCCCAGTCTCTGGCCGTGGAGATCGCGGGCATGGCCCAGGCCGACGGCGACCCCGACGCAGTACGACGCGCTGCCCAGGCCCTTCTCGCGAACGTCCAGGTTCCCGCGGTGGCCGAGCCGGTCACCCCGGCACAGCTCGCGGTGATCGGCCTGACCCTCCTGTCCTTCGCCGACACCCTGGCGGACCAGTCCCTACGCGCCAGTGCGCTCACCGCGTTGCGCAACGCGGTGAGCGCCGCGCACCCCGACGACCCCAGGCGCACCGCATACCAGGCGGCACTCGTCACCGCCCTGCGCGAGAACTACCTGCGCACCCGCGACGTCACACTCCTTCGCGAGGAGATCGAGCTGGCGGACGAGGTCCTCGCGCGGACCCCCGACGACGACCCGGAACTCCTGCTGCGCCTCGAGGCCGGTACCTGGGTGCTACAGCGCCTGCACAGTGATCTGGGCGATCGCAGCCGCCTGGACGACACACTCGACCGCGCCCAGCGGGCCGCCCGGCACCCGGACTCCGACTGGTTCGCCCAGCTGACGCTCGCCGAGGTGCTCATTGAACGCGGCCGGGTGGCCGGCGACGTGGACCTGATGGAGCGGGGCATCCAGATCGGACGCGAGTACCTGCCCGCCGGCCCGCCGGAGGACGAGGATCAGCGGCGTGCGCTCGGCAACTTCGCGACCGGCCTGAGCGAGTACTACACCTATACCGGGGCTTCGGAGGTCCTGGACGAGGCCATCGCCTTGGCCCGCCGGGCCGTTGACGGTCGTGGCGGCCACCTGACCGGAGCCAGGAACACCCTCGCCCAGTGCCTGTCCCTGCGCTACGAGCACACCGGCGACGCTGCCGACCTGCGCGAGAGCGTACGAGTCGGGCGCCAGGCAGCCGCAGCCGTACCGGTCGGCTATCCGTATCGCGGGCTCTACCTCGACAGTCTCCGATCTGTGCTCCAGACTCTGGGCGAGCTTGACGAGGACATCGACCTCCTCAACGAGGCCGCCGACACCGCACGGGCGGCCCGGGCCTGCGCCGTGGACAATCCCGCCTTCGCCATGCTCGGCGCGATCGGGCTCGCCGAGACCCTGCTCTTGATTCACCGACGCACCGGCGACGCCTCGCCGCTGACCGAAGCCCGACGAGCCCTGGAGGAGGTCCTGCCCGGCAACGACGACCACCCAGGCATCGACCGCATGCGGCACGTCCTGGCCCAGGTCCTCGTCGCCGAGGCCGAGCAGTCGGCCGACGCCACCGGCCTCGAACGGGCTCGGCGGCTCGAGGCGCAGGTGGCGACGGCGGAATCCGGGACGAACCACAACCGGCTCATCTCCGCGAAGGCCTGGGCGAGCCTGGCCATGCGGCTTGAGGACCCGGAAGACGCACTGCGCGCCTGCGAGACGGCGGCCGGTCTGCTGCTCGTTCACGTAGGCCCGGCATTGCGGCGGGCCGACCGGGAGCTGGGCCTGCGCGACAGCTCCTGGCTGCCACGGACCGTGGCCGCCGCTGCGCTGTCGGCGAGCCGCCCCGAGCGTGCCGTGGAGCTGCTGGAGCAAGTGCGCGGCATCCTCATGGCAGAGGCCCTGCACGCCCGCCAGGACCTCAGCGCCCTTCGCGCCCTCGCCCCCGATCTCGCCGAGGAGTTCACGCAGCTGAGCGCCCGGCTGGCCGCCGGGCACCGCGACCACGAGGCGGTCGCGGCCCCGGGCAGCCTTCAGGCGGTACAGGACCGGATCGAGGCCGCGCGCCGGTGGCGCCAGGTCGTGGACCGCATACGTGAACTGCCGGGGCACAGCCGCTTCCTGCGCCCTCCGTCCATCGACGCCCTTCAGGAGGGCATCGACGGGGCGATCGTCGTGGTGACCACCAGCGAATGGCGTTCCGACGCGCTGATCCTCGACGGGCACACGGTGACCACAGTCGACCTGCCCGGGCTGACCGTGCAGAATGCCGTCAGCCGCACGAACACCTATCTCGTCGCGCTCCAGGAGGTACAGCGCGTCCAGGCGGAGGCGGCGACCGCGAGTGCCGAGGCCCAATCCGGCGATCTCGCCGCGCTCCAGCGCCACCAGGCGGCCGGCATGGCCGTCGTCCGCGCCCGGGCGGCAATGGAGCGGACCCTCACCGACACCCTCGAATGGCTGTGGGACACCATCGCCGCGCCGGTGCTGCACCACCTCGACCCCCAAGGGACACCGCGTGTCTGGTGGTGCCCCACCGGCCCGCTCACGCTCCTGCCGCTGCACGCCGCGGGCCGCCACCCCGACGGGTCCGTGATCGAACGCGTCGTCTCCTCCTACACGCCGACCATCCGGGCGTTCCAGGCCGCGCGCTCGGCCCCCGCACCGATGGACCCGGCCCGGTTGCTGATCGTTGCCCTTCCCGAGAGCGAGGGACAGCAGCCGCTTCCCAACGTCGCACGCGAGCGCGACCTCCTCCTGAACCGGGTGCACGCCACACAGCGCACGCTCCTCGAAGGTGCCGCCGCGACCCGCGAGGCCGTACGGCGGGAGCTGGCACACCACTCCTGGATCCACTTCAGCTGCCACGGAGACCAGGATCTGCGTGATCCATCGCGCGGCGGGGTGCTGCTGAGCGACGGCGTGCTGTCCATCGTGGACATCGCCGGGACGAGCGGGCACGCCGAGCTGACGCTGCTGTCCGCCTGCAAGACCGCCACCGGCGGAACCGAACTCACCGACGAGGCCATGACCCTCGCCGCAGCCCTGCACTACAGCGGCAGCCGCCACGTCATCGCCACACTCTGGTCCGTCTACGATCCGGTCGCAGCCGACATCTCCGATCAGGTCTATCGCCACCTCCTGCACTCGGGGCGGCTCACCGCGCAGAACACAGCCCGCGCGCTGCACGAGGCCATCGGGCACGTTCGCCGGACGTCGCCCCGTCACCCGAGCACATGGATACCCTTCATCCACATAGGGCCTTGAGGCCCTCGTCGAACGGACCGGACGTGATACTGCCCTACCTGGAGACGACCGAGCCCGGTTTCGCCGACTCGGCGGCAGACACCTTCGTCATCCATGAGCACGGCGTCGGCTTACGGATCCTGTGCGGCCCGTGCCCCCGCTGTTCCGCGCCCATCGACATCCCGCTCTTCCAGGAGACCGTGAAGGGGACCCGTTCCCACCCGTCCACCGCCACAAGCGGCATCGAGACGGTCATGTGCACGTGCCAGGAGCCACACGAGGGACGACCGGAGGGCAGGGTGGGGTGCGGTGCCTACTGGAACTTCCTCCTCTGAGCCGCCGGGACAGCCCGTACGCCGGCCGAGGCCCGGTCCGCCGGCGACCACCACTGATCTGCGGCGCGCGCAGTACCGCGACAGTGTCGTACGCACCGAACTCACGCGGGTACGCGCCACGGCACTGGCATGGCGCAACGGGCTCGGCGCGCTGCTGGCGGGGCTGGTCGGCTTCGGCCTGGTCAAGGGCCGGTCAGACGTGTCCACCCTGGCCGACCCGGTCGCAGCCATGGTGGGACTGCTCCTGCTGCTTGCCCTCGCCGCCGGAACCGTCGGCGCGCTCAAGCTCCTGCACTCCGCCCACGGCCGACCCCGCGTCATCGCCCTCAACGACCTGCTGCCCGAGGCCGTCGCCCAGCACCATGAGGCCCTGAACGCGGCACGGAACCTGCGTCACGGCATCATCGCCACCCTCGCGTGCGCGGCCCTGCTCGTCTTCGCCGTCGCGGTCACCTGGTACGGCCCGGCCAAGGGCGATCCACTGCTCAGGCTGACGACATCAGACACCACGGTCTGCGGAACCAGCGCCCGCGTCACCGCTCACGACATGGTCCTGATGACCGACAAAGGAGAAGAGATCATCCCGCTCGATACCATCCGCAACCTGACACCCGTGGAAAAGTGCTGAGCCCAAGCCATTCAGCTAGGTCTGCCTCGATCTTGGCGTTGTGTGTGTCCTGCTGGGCAGGGGCTGTTGGCAGGTGATGGCAGACGACGGTCCAGCACCTCGGGATGTTCTGAAGGGTGCCGAGGATTTCAAGAGGGTGAGTCCGGTGCGGGAACTCCCCTCGCGAGCCGTTGCACCAGGTGAACAAGCTGGGTCAGGAAGCCGTTCACAGCTTGGAGACGCTCTTCGCGCAGAGGGAGGTCGTGGACAGGGCAGCCGGGAGGTGTCACACGCGCCGCCCAAGTGGCGGGTCGCACTCGGGAGCAGCGCAGCGGCGCGGTTGCGGGACAGCGAAACACCACGTACACGCCCGGAGTTGGAGCCCGCGCAATGGCCCGTAATGCGGTTTAAGACGTTGAGCGGTGACGATTCGGAGGTTCTCGGGCCACGACCTCCGCCGCGCAACCCGCCCCAGGCGGAGCCTCGACACCGAGCTGCAGTCGGCCCCCGCGCTCATGCCCTCGTCGCACGCAACAGTGGCGACCGTGAGCCGGAATATCCGCATATTGACCAGATAACTGACGATCTGCGGGCAGACTGACCTGGGTGCCACGATGCGCACCCACGGGGAGGGGAGATCCGCGTGAAGCGAGGACCGTCGCCAACCACGGTGCGCAGGGCGGGAGTTGCCGTACTCGGAGGGCTGGCGCTCGGCACTGGCGTATGGATCGTGTCGAAAGCCGGGAAGAGCGACCAGGCCGCACGCTCCGTCGGACAGCTGACACGCACGGCAAAGGGCCTGGCCGTCGACGCGGGCAACCCTCTGCGTGGCGTTCGCCGTGGCGCTCTTTCCCAACGGTGGGCCTACCATCACGCGCGCTACTTACGCTTTCGCGATCCACGCCAACTGCGGCTTGCGATTGAGACACTGAGCGCAGCCGTCCGGCTGACGCCCGTCGGACATCCGATGCGCGGTATGCACCTGACCAATCTCGGGCTCACCCTGGAGCTGAGCTACGACGACCTGGGCGATCCCGCCGACTTGGACGCGGCAATCGAGGCACTTCGGGGCGCTGTGGCGTCCACCCCACCGGGCCACTTCCGGCGCGGCTGGTGCCTGGCCAACCTCGGCGTCGCCCTCCAATCCAGAGGAGCGACGCGAGATACGCCAGCCGACTTGGACGAAGCGATCCGCCTGCTGCGCGACGCCACCGTGGTCGTCCGCGTCGACGACTCCGACCGGGCAATCATCGTGTCGAATCTCGCCGGCGTGCTGCGGGCCAGAGGCGAGAAGACCGGCTCTGTCGTCGATCTGGACGAAGCCGTGCGGACACTGCGTGCCGCTCTGGCGATCATCACACCGGATCACCCCGACCACGGCCGGATCAACAGGAACCTGTACGGTGCCGCGCGCGTCCTCGACCGCATGTCCCGGGCCGCAACCGGCGAGCCGAGCGCAGCTGCCCCCCGTTCCCTGGGGCACGTTCCGTACGACGGCCTCAGCGAACTCGTGGCAGGCTTCGAGACGGTTGCCCCGGCAACGGAACTCTTCACCGACACCATGGACCGGCTGGATCGGTTCGTGCGTGGCGACGGTGCGGCCGTCACCGACGCCGAGGCACTTGCACTCGCCGCCCGCCTCTGGAGCCTCGCGGACGAGGACCGGCCCGCCGCCCACGCCGTCGGCCTACTGGCATGGTGCCGGTTCCTCATCGAGGAAGACCCCTTTCACACCGAGGACCTCGCGCTCGCGCTGAGCAGGCTTGCCCCCGACGCCCGGCCCGACCTCATCCGGAGAATCTTCTCCGTCGACTTGCCCGACGGAATCGAACCCGGCGTAGACGACGCGCCGTGCCATCCCGGCCACCTCGACGTCATCGCCACGCAACTGCAGGCCGAGGCTCCCCTGGAGAGGTCGGAAGCCGCCCTGACCATGCTGCGCCGGGCGGTCACGCTCACCCGACTCGCCGTCGAACAGACCCGGCCCGACGGCGAACTCATCGACATGATCTTGGCCGGGCACGCCGACGCCGTCCTCCGGCTGAGCGGCGCGGCCGATGACCCCGCACTGCTCGCCGAGGTACTCAGGCTGCGCCGCCTCTGCGTCGAGAAGGCCGGGCCAGGGCAGGACAGAGCGCGCAGGTTCCTCTGGGAACTGGGGCTCGCCCTCGTCATGCTGTACGCGCACGAACCCGATGCCACGCTGCTGGCCGAAGCCGAGGACGTGCTGGAGCGCTCAGAGGCTCTTCAACAGTCCGACGAACACGGCGACGTTACCGAGGCCGAACGAGCCTCCAAGATGTCGGACGTCCTTCAGGCGTACCTTCTGGACGCTGAAGAGCATGGCTACGCGGATCACAAGCATCTCGCCTGGGCGCGGGCCGTGGGTGCCCTCGCCCAGATCGCGGGCGACAGTGCCACCAGGGTGCGCAGTGCCGCCCCCTACAGCGACGATCACGGGCGCCGACCTGTACGCCCTGGAGATCCAGGGGATCGAGGAGCGTCTGACGGACGATGACGCAGACGGCGACCTCGGCGAACGGATCTCGATTGTCGCCGACGTCCACCGACGGCGATTCCACTCGCGCCGTGCCCGCGCGGACCTCACCGATGCCCTCGCTCTCAGTCAGAAAGCCGTAGAACTCTGCCCGAAGGGCCATCCCCGGCGGGGCTATCGCGTCTCGACCCGATCGTCGACCGCTGCGCGAGCTCTGACCCTGCCGGGCGACCGTGCCCGGCTCGACCACGAGCACGTGGCCCTCGCCAACTACCTCATCAGCAGGGCCGACCCCGACCGACCCGATCTGCCGGAGGCCGAGGCTCGGCTTGCCACCGGGGAGCTGGCTGACTTCTACGCCGGCATCGACGTACAGACATTCCCGCCCCGTGTCTGCGTAGGTCGGAACCGGGTGACCGGCCTGTCCTATGCCGGGGAGCTGTCACCGGCCCGCTTGGAGGCGCTGGAGGACATCGATCCAGGATCGTCGATGGCACCGTGCCCAACTGATGTCCCGCTCCGGGCCGCCCTGAAGCTCTGCCCGCGCTCGGTGATCGTCAGCGAAGGTGTCATCGCCGCCGACGGGCCGACGGGCGGAATCGTCGCCGATGAGGAGCTCATGGCCCCGGATCGCCTGGAGCTGCCGTTTGGCTTCGTGTCGAGCTCCACCAGCTGGCTTTGGTCCGACCGGCTGGATGCGCCGGTGGTTCGTGCCCGGGTGCTCCGTGCGGCGGCGGAGTCGAGGTTATGAAGGGAATCGAACGGAATCGGATGGAAGTTCGCTATCCGGTCATTCCCCAACATCAACCTCAGGAGTCGCATGATGCGCCCCATCAGAGCGGCCTGCCTCGGCACGGCCACGCTGGTCACCTTCCTCGCCTGCACCCCCGTCGCGGCCGCCGCGACGGACACCGGTTCCGCCCACGCCAGGGGTAAGGCCCGGATCATCACAGTCCTGGCCGAGGTGGTCCAGCTGACCCGCTTCCCCGTCACCCCTGGCAGCGTCTCGCAGGGCGATCAAGTCGTCGTCCGCTCGGACCTCTTCGACGAGGCGCACAACAAGGTCGGCGAGACCCACGGCACCTGCACCACCACCCGGGGCGGCGCCGACGAAGCGGAGCAGTGCCTCGTGACCTACATCCTCCCCGGCGGCCAACTCACCACGCAGGGGGTGTACTTCAACTACGTCGACCAGGGTCCCTTCGACAGCGCGATCACTGGCGGCACCGGGAAGTACGAGAAGGCACGCGGCTCGGTCCACTCCGACACGATCGCCACGGACCCCAAGATCGTGAGGCGCTTCACGATCCACCTCGTCTGACGGACCCCGACGTCCACCTGACCCCGGAATCGCGGGTCAGGGGACGTCCAGGGCTGCTCACCTGTCAGATCGTCAAACACACTGACGACATGAGCGGGTTCGTGGCGCTTCCACACAGGTGGGTGGTGGAGAGGACGCTGAGCCGGCTGATGCACTCGCGCTGCCCTGCCCGGGACTACGAGACCTGACACGAAAGCAGCAAAGCCGCCGTCCTGTGGTCGATGACCATGCTCATGGGTCGCCGCCTCGCCCGCCACGGAGCCGAGACGTCACCCGGCAGCCCGCCTCGGCGTGAACTCCCCGGGACGCTCCTCGGCCAGTCCGCCCCACTCCACCAGCCGCTTCACGTTCGACCACACCCCGTCGACCCTCGCCGGCACAACGGCCAGCGCCGACTCCGGCGGGTGTCCGGCCTCCAGCTCCTGCCCGGACAGGGCTTCGGCCAGCTCCACGCGGGCGATGTCCCACCGCCCCAGCACCGCCTACGCTTCGCAGACTCGGCCAGTACCCTCTCCGCCTCCTCACGGAGCTCTGCTCACCGCGCACCGGATGCCACCGTTCTCGCCCGGCCCCCTGACCTTGCGGGGCCGAAAGGTGATCGCCTGGTCGGGTCAGGGCCTCCAGGTACGCAGGGACGAGGCGATCCGCTCGGCGGTGCAGCGGGGGTTGCTCACGAACGGCCGTGATGCCGGGCCGGCACGCGTACGACGCGCTGCTCGTCGACACCGAGGGGCCCGGGTTCCGGGAAGGCGCGTACCTCAACGCCCGGCTCGACGTGCTGGTCGTTCACAGCGTCACCCACCGCGTGGGTCCCCCACGCGAACCGCAGCGCCGCCGAGTTCGCGCCGGACTTCCTCGCCCGCCTCCTTCCCGGTCCCGCGAACGCGTGCTGAGACCACCGCATACCATGGGGCGACTCGGCATCCACCTGCGCTTTCTCTGACAGCAGTGCTGTCTCGCTCTGCCCACGCGGGGAGTGCCGACCGAATGTGAGTACCTGAGGGGGGAACGTGCCCGACACACCGCAAAGGACGGTGCCGCCGCGGCCGACGCAGATCTCGTCGTGGCAGCAGGCCGAACTCAACGCGGCCCGATGGATGCGGCACTGGGGGTACACCGATGCCACCGCGAGCCCCGGAGGGCCGGACTCGGGTATCGATGTCCGGGCCGGTCGCGCTCTCGGACAGGTCAAGTACCAGGCCGCCCAGGTCGGGCGACCGGAACTGCAACGCTTCGTCGGTGCGCGCCCCCACGGGTCGACCGCGCAGCTGATCTTCTTCACCGGCAGCGACTACACGACCACTGCCGCGGCCTACGCCAAGGAGCGGGACATCGCGCTCTTCACGTACCGCCTGGACGGCACGATGACGCCGGTCAACGACACCGCTCGTCGTATCCACCGAGCCACCCCCTCTCCCGCCCCCGCCACGGTCCCCAGCCCCCAGACGGCCGCGACGCCCACGTTCTGGCGGCGGAACTGGGGTGTGGTCGTGGGCGTTTCCCTGCTCATGGCTCCGCTGGGGTCGATCGGGGACGAGAGGACCTACACCGGGCCGCTCGCCCTGGACATCGTGAAGTTCATCGGCATCCTTCTCGGGTGCTGGTCCGTCGGCGCGCTCCTGCTCGCCGCGCGGTTCGGGGCCCGGCTCTCCCTTCGGACCAGGCCCTTCCGGGTGGCCGTCGTACCCCGGCCGCGAACGGACCCGGCAGTCGGCGCGGTGCGGGCACGTGTGCCGCGCCCCGCGCACGACCCGGTCGCGGCAGCCTCCGGGTCCTCGCGGGAAGACCAAGTCGCCGAGGCCGCGCGGCTGCTCCGCTCGGGCAGCAAGCCGCATCATGTCGACCGGATCCTCAAGGACCGCGGTGTCGGCTTCCTGGACCGAGGTCACATCCTCAACGAAGCGAAGAAGCACAACAGGCGTTCCTGAAGACCGGCCACCGCCACTTGATGCCCGGAACCCAGCTGCACGGAGTCCTGGAGCGGTGCGGTAATGACTCGCCGCGGATCTCAACTCGCTGCGCAAGCTCATTCAGGTCTTCTCAGCAACGCGACGGTCGCGGTGCGCGATGCCGTACCGGCTGACAGGCCGGTGAGAGGCTTCACGTGTCGTCCGGCCCCACCTACACCACCACTCCCAATGAGCTTTCCTCCCGTTGTGCCCGAGTCCGGGTCGATTGGCTGTCGTCTCCTTGCTTTCCTCCGGAGGGGCCGCCCGCTAGATTGCGAGGCGTGTGATGCCTTGTGATTGGCGACGGCGCGGGGGCGGCAAGTGGTAGGCATTCTTTTCTTTCTTCTGGTCGTACTCGTATCCCTGATCGTCAATCACGTTTCACGCAGCACCCTCAGGCGTAGAGGGGTGCGCGTGAAAGCCACCTGCGTGAGCCATGCCCCGGGCGCAAAGGGGAAGACCAAAGTCCAGATGGAATTCGTCGACGCTCACGGGGCGACGGTACGGAAAGAACTAGGCGTCCACTTCAGTGATCCGGTGCCGATCGCGATAGGTGCCATGACGGACATCGTGTACGACCCCGAGGGTCGTACCAGCCCCCTCTTCGCCGTCGACGCGTACGCCGGAAAATGGGCTCCTCTGCTGATCGGCATCGTGAGCGTCCTCGCCACGCTGGCGGCTCTTTCGCTTTTCCTCTGAAACGCCCGTGCTTCCATCCCGGCACCTCGATTCCTCGGTGTGGTCCATCGATTCCTGACGTCGCCACACGCGGCGAGCGGATCGACAAGACCAAGGCGAAGATCCGCGGTGACTTGGAGGGCTTCCTCCAGGAGCCGTCCAGCTTCTGCGCAACGCGTTCGGCTACGCGGCCCGCCTGTACCGCGCCGACCACGGAAGCGGCCGAGGCACGGTTCCTGGAGTTCACCGACGTCTGTGGCAACAAGTGCCCGGCGTTCGTGAAGCTGTGTCAGTACTGCCCGACAGGACCCCTCACACCGTCATCAGCGCAGCCAGGGCGCGCTCCATCGCGGCGTTGAACCCTTCCGGCGTCAGCGGCAGACGGGACTTGACGTCCCGACTCCACTGGTCGGCGAGGACCTCGGCGGAGTCGGCCTCGACACCGTCGAGCGCCGCGTCGGCCAGGTCTGACGGAGCGATCTTGTCCACGGGCCAGCCCGCCGCCATGTCGGTGTCGGCCAGGCCGAGGTGTACCGCCGTGACGAGCGTGCCCTGTTCGGCGAGTTCCAGGCGGACGCCGTTGGTCATGGCCCAGGCGGCTGCCTTGGTCAGGTGGTAGGCGTTGGCTCCCTTGCCCCCGAACCACGACATGGCGGACAGGACGTTGACGATCGCGCCCCCGCCGTTCCTGGCGAGCGCCGGCGCGAACTCCCGGATCATTCCCAGGTGGCCGAACATGTTGGTCTCCAGCTCGTGCCGAACCGCATCCAGCGAACCGGTGACCAGATCGGTCCCCGTACTGATTCCCGCGTTGTTGATGAGGAGCGAGACGTCCGGAGCGGCTTCGGCGGCGCTCCTCACAGATGCGGGATCGGTGATGTCGAGGGCAAGTACCTCGACCCCGGGCAGGTCCACGGTCTCCGGTCGGCGGGCCGTCGCGTAGACCTTGCGGGCGCCCCGTTCGAGCAGGCTCTGGGCGAAGGCGCGGCCCAGGCCGCGGTTGGCTCCGGTGACAAGGGCAACTGAGTTGTTGATGTCCATGGCCGGTACGCTAAAACCTGACGTTGACGTCAGAGGCAAGGGCTGGTCGTCAGGGCCGCAGTGAAAGGGATCACCATGACCGTCACCGAGGCCGCGACCGAGCGGCTGATCCGCATCGGTGAGGTGGCGCGGGGTGCCGGCGTCTCGGTGCGCGCCGTGCGCTACTACGAGCAGCAGGGGCTGCTCATCGCGGAGCGTAGTCCATCCGGCCAGCGCCTCTACCGACAGGACGCCATCTCCCGGATCCGCTTCTTCCAGCAGATGTTCGCCGCCGGCCTGACCAGCCGAAGGATCACCGAACTCATGCCGTGCTGGGACGCCGGGCACACCGACGCCGACCAACGAGCCATGCTGCGCGCCGAGCGCGACCGCATCCAGGCCAAGGTCGACGAACTCCAGGCCGTCCTGGACCGCCTCGACGAGGTCATCGCGATCACGGACAACCACCCATAGGCGCAGTCGACCAGACGTCTCATCATCGATCCGGCACCGCGGTCTGGTTGCTCGCCGGTGCAGGCTGTATGAACCGCTCAGGATCGGTGGAGGTGGCGGGCTGCCCTGGGGCTGACGGAGCCGGGTCGCTGGAGCATTGGCCGTTCCAGCAGCCTCCGGAGGCCGTCATGCCCCGTAGCTATCCACCCGAGTTCCGTCGCCGTGTCCTCGACCTGGTTGCCTCCGGCCGGAAAGTCGCCGAGATGGCAAAGCTCCTCGGCATCAGCGGGCACTCCTCAACCACTGCTGGTCAGCCACCCACAGGATCAGAGGTCTCGGTGGGCCCGAGTTCCACATCGGTGAAGGGCTCGCCCAAGTCGGGCATCGCGAAGAGACCCATTCGGGTGCTGCTCTCGACGAACCTGACGAACCGGTCAACCGGCCGGTACAGCCGTTCCTTCTCCAGCAGAGCGTGACACGCACGGCAGCGCCACGGGCGCCGGAGAGTGATCCACTGAGCGCGTGCGCACGCGGGGCACGTCACGAAGTACGCGGTCGGTCCGAAGGGCGTCTCCCAGTTCGCATAACCGCTGCGGGGCCGACGACCGGGCTCGCTGCGGTCAGAGGCCAGGGACGGCCTGCCCAGGAGGACGAATTCCCCTGCGGGCCACTGGCAGGTACAGGAAGTCACGCATCGGCAGGCACGAGTGCGGGCCAGTTCGTCCGTCTTCTCGGTCCGTGGTATGCCGGGCCCCTTGACCTCGATCCAGGTGCCGAGTTCGGGCAGCCAGAAGTCGGGAAGGTAGAGAGTGCCGGAGTCGAGGGTGATCGTCTCGGGTTCGTACTCCCACCGGATACCGTTGCCGTCGAGGGTGGCGGCCCAGTCGGCTTCGAGGCGGGAACGGAACGTGACGTCGCCGTAGCGGGTCGGAACAGCCTCCATGGACACCTCGGCGCCGTCGGGCGTGCTGACCAAACCGGGCTCCCCTCCTGCACTGACCACCGCCGTCGATTATGCCGGTGACGTGCCTGCTGCCACGTGAAGTCCCAGGACTTGCATGACCTGGACGCCGGACGGACGAAGCAGGGGGCGATGCCTCACCGCCCCGGCAGGAAAAGCGGGCGCAGCAGCGCGTATCGCTCGGTCTCCCGCTGAGGTGAGCAAGCCGACCTCGTCGACGCACGGGAGCGTCCAGGTCCTGGAGATCTACCGGGAACACATGGATGGCGGCCGCATGAGTGGCGGCGGAGGATGCTGGAAGGTGTACGAACGGGCGGGAAGGGGCGCGGATGCGGTGGTGGGCCGGAGGTTGCGTGGTCGTCGCGGTGCTGGTCCTGGCCGCGTGCGGCACGTCAGGCGGGGGCGGATCGACGGAGGGCGGTCCGTCAGGGAGCCCCTCCGCACCAGCTCGTACGTCCGCACCGTCCTCGTCCGCCGCACCCCCCGCGAGTCCGACGCGGACCTCGCCTTCCCGATCGGCCGGCACGCCAACTCCTTCGGACACCGACTGTGTCGCGGGCCGGACGGAAGTCGCCGTCGCGCCGGGTGACCCGGTCCAGCGGCAGTTGTGCGTGCGGCCCGGAACGGTGGTCTCACTCGTTCTGAAGCCCCGTACGGACGACAAGCGGTGGACAGCCGCGCGGAGTTCAGCGCCTGTCTTCGTCCTGCTGTCGGGATGGCGGGTCGACGCGGACGGCACCGCGCACGCCTTGCTGCGGTGCGCGGGCACCCGGGGCGGCAGCGCCAGGGTCACCGCTTCGGCGAAGGCGCCCGATGTGGCGGGTGCGGCACGCGTGGCGTTCACGCTGGACGTCAACGTGGTCCTGTACCCGCGGGAGGGGTGAGCCCGAGAGCCGGGATCACCCCTCCGTTCACTCTCGCGTGTGTGTCAGCCGCAGTCGCGCACCTTGAAGGTGTGGATGCCGCGTCCGTGGGTGGCCGCGTACAGGGTGCTGCCGTCCGGGCTCAGCTTCAACTGGAGCACGGCGACGGCCGGGAGCGAACCGACCCGCTGCCACTTGGTGCGGCCCGGGGCGCGGTAGACGACGCCCAGGTCGGTAGCGACGGCAAGGCCGCCGTTCGGTGTGACGACCGCGGAGTTGGTCGGCACGTCGGGCAGGTCGGCGGAGATGTCCTTCCAGGTGGTGCCGCCGTCGGTGGACTCGAAGACGTGGCCGACTCCGGCGCCGGGGCCCTCGGTCCAGTGCCGGGAGAAGCCGTTGACCGCGAGGTAGACGTGGTCGGCGTTCTTCGGATCGATGGCGAAACCGCTCAGGTAGCGGTTGGGGACGGTGCCGTCCACGGGCAGCGTGATGTCGTGCCAGCCGGTGCCGTCCGCGTTGCCGACGGAGATGCCGCGGGCGAAGCCCTGGTTGTTGCAGGGGCCGCACCAGGCCGCGTATACCTTGCCACCGGAGGACGCGACGGCGGTCGCGGTGCGGCCGGCGCCCAGGTCGTAGACGCTCTTCCACTGGTCGCCGCTGCGGATGGCGTAGCCGTGGGTCTGCACCCACACATGCCGGCCGCCCGCGATCCACGTCGAGCTGTCCTTCAGGTCGGCTGCGAGCGGGGCGATGAAGCGGGCCTCGCCGGTTGCGTTGTCGGCCGGGGCGACGTCGTACGACGTGATCTTGCTCGGGTCGGTGATCCAACTGCCGTCGTTGACCGCACAGTTCTGGGTGACCTGGACGGCGAGGTAGACGTACTCCTCGGCGATGTTGCAGCCGTTGGCTGGGTCGGTGAGGGTGTCGCCGCCGTCACCGCCGAAGTTGGAGCCCATCACCTTGTCGTTGCTGCGCAGGATGGACTGGCCGTTGTCCTGCAGGCCGCCGGTGACGGACAGGCCACCGTACGTCGGGTCCTTGCCGACGCCCACCGAGTAGTACTGGAGGGTGTCCATCGTGCCGTCGTTGAGCGAGGTCCAGTCGGTGGCGTGCCCGGAGGCGTCCTGGGAGCCTGTGAGGGGGCGCTTGTAGACGCCGCCGTCATTGCCCACGTACACCCAGGTCTTGCCGTGGTGGCGGCCGATCGCGACGCCGTGCTGGTCGGGGTGGGTGGTCTGGTTGCAGTCGCCGGTCTGCTTGGCCGGGTCGATGCTCCAGCAGGGGAAGCCGAAGTTCCAGTACGGGCCGACGGCCGACCAGTTGCTGCCGCCGTCCTTGGTCTCGAAGACCTCCTCGAGTCCGGCGTACACATGCTCCGGGTCGCTCGGGTCGACGGTCAGGAACTGGTTGTACCAGGCCTGCACGCCCGGCATGTAGCCGCTGTCGGTCAGCGCCGAGCCGCTCGCCGCCAGCCCCTTGTAGTCGGCGAACTTCGTCCAAGGGCCGGTGGGAGAGCCGGACTTGGAGACGAAGATGCCCTCCAGGGCGCTGTCGGGGTTGGTGTTCAGCTGCTCCGGGGACTGGTCGATGGCGTAGTAGCGCGAGCCGTCGGCGGAGCGGGCGAAGGTGACGTTGCCGACGCCGTCCGCGTCGGTGGGCAGGTCACCGAAGCCGCTCGTGATCCGCGTCCAGGCGCCGTCGACCTTGGTGTAGAAGCCGTTGTAGTCGTCACCGCTGCGCCAGCCGATCGCAAGCACGACCTTACTGGGGTCCTTCGGGTCGATCGCGATGTCGTTGGCGATGTTCTTGTACGCGGCCGACTCGTCGCCGGCCTTCGAACCACCCGGCAGATAGTCGGGGTTGGGCGCGAACTCCAGCTTCCAGGCGCCGCTGAGCCTCCTCGTCGAGTGGCTCCACACGCCGGCGCTGGTCGCCGCCCACACCTTGCCGCCGCCGAAGCGCAGTTGGTGGACGGTGGTGGACTCCAGTTCGTCGCCGCCGACCCGGGTGCGCGCGGAGAACGTGCCGTGGTGCGGGTCGGACAGGAGATAGACGCCGCTGCCGAGGTAGGCGTCCGCGTTGGTGGTCGCCTCGCCGGTGCCCAGCCACAGCCGCCCGGCCCCGTCGAGCGCGAGAGCACCGGTGGACTGCGAGGACAGCCGGTCGCTGATGGGCTGCCACTGCCCGCCACCCGTCCGCGACCGCCACACCCCGCCACCGGCGCTGCCCGCGTACACGTACCCGTCGTCGTCCGCCGCCATCGCGGCCATCCGGCCGGTGACATAGCCCGCGCCACCACTGGAGTTGGAGGCGTAGTCGCGGTAGCGCGGGTCGTCGGAGTTGTACGGCCGATCGGTCAGATGCCGCCAACTGCCGCCGGTGCCGGGCAGATTGGTCAAGCTCGCCCAGGCGGTGCCGTAGGCGCCCGGCGCGACGACACCGGGTGCGGTGCGGGCCTCGGCGTACTGGGCCGCGCCCTCCGCTATCTCGTCCGCCTCGTTGCCGTCGTCGTCCTCCGCCGACAGGCTGGGGCTCATGGCGCCCACCGACTGCTCACGCTCGGCGGCGAGTTGGGCCAGGGTACGCGCCCCGAAAGGGCTGCTGTCTCCGCCGGGCGCCGCGCCGGCGGGTATCGCGACGAGTGCTGCGGATGCCGTGATGGCGCAGATCGTGAGCCATCGTCTCTTACGGGTTGATGCTGACACCAGGTCCTCCGAAACGGGTGGTTGTACAGCCGTCGTGGAGAACCCGACCACCGGGGACGGAAGCCGTCCGGCATTTGGACAGTCTTTGACCGGAACCTGCCACAAGCCGGTACGAGGAACCGTGGCCCCTGATCACGCAGCGGCGGTGGGGCCCGCCGTACCCGAAGTCGCCGTCCCTGGCAGCAGGCTCAGTGGTCCGCTCAAGGTGTCCCGCCGTTCACCGATCGCGCGCAGGGACCGGGCGCAGCCGCACGCGAGGGTCCAGGCCGCCGCCGGGGTCCTCGCGCAAGGTGATCTCACCACCGCAGGCGTACTGCGCAGAGTCCCGCAGGTCGTTCGCGATCAGGTAACCGTGGCCATTACGGCGGGTCACTGCGAGCCTGCGGCCACCAGTTTCGCGGTGATGGGTTCGAGCTCGGTGATCAGTTCGTCGAGTTCGGCAGGCGTCAGGCAGTCGTAGGGTGCGGCGGCCAACTCGTCGGTGAGGGTTTCGATGCGTTGCTTGGTCTCGCGGCCCGCGTCGGTGAAGTGGCCGTCGACATCGACGAGTCCGCGCTCGCGCAGGCCGTCCATCACCGCGGCCAGGTGCTCTTTGCGCAGGTGATGGATGCGCCCGAACGACTCCGGCGGGTGAATGCCCATGTCCAGCGCGGAGAGCACGTGGGCCTCTGTGCCGCCGATGCCTGCCCCGACGAGCGCGGCGATGTGCCCGTCACCGCGGTGCTCGCGCAGCATCGTCGCGCAGTGCCACAGCCGGGCGACGGGGTCGCTCGGCACCGCGAGGGTGCGCATCCCGGCGTACATCACCCGACCCTCCATGGGCGCGCTCGTGGCGGCCTTGGTGATCAGATCGGCGGCGCGCACCAGCCCCGGGGAACCGGCCAGCTCATCGCCGAGGATCCGCCGCAGCGAGGCCGTGCTGCCCCGCTCCCGTGCCGCCAACGACGCCTCGGGCGGGATCGTCTCCCAGGCGCTGGGGATGTGCCGTGCGGCCTCCCCGTCGGCGAAGCTGTAGAACGCGGCGTGCACGACCTCGGCCGGCACTCGTCCCAGCGGCGCTGCGCGGCTCGCGAAATAGCCGTCCCAGTAGGTGCGGTGGCCGAGCGCGGCCAGCTCCTCGTTGCACTCGTCCGCGAAGAAGGTGACCAGGCAGATCGGCTCCCAGAGCTCGTACATGCGACGAGCGATGTGAGTCGTCGAGTCCGTGCGCGCCTTACCCATCGGGTTCTCCCTCTTTCGTCAGGTGTGCCGACTTGGACCGTCCCGTCCACCCAAACTCATCGGCCACCGAGAGCCCTCTCACCGCGCGGGCGCAGACCGATCCGGGCCTCCCGCTGCACCGCAAGGCCGGGGCGGCGGGAGAGTTCCCGCCACGCCCACAGCCGTCAGGTCACGGGCACAGGCCGCGGTCGGAGTTGTAGTAGATGTCGATCGAACCGCTCCAGGTCATGCACTGGCCCGGCTCGGGGAGGTCCTTGTACACCGGGCCGGCGTAGGTCGTGTACGAGCCGGCGTCCCTCGCCGTGGCACTGCTGGTCGGCCAGGTGTCCAGCGTGACCTCCATGAACACACGGGCGCCCGGCTTGTTGCGTACGGTGACGGCGCACCACTGCTTGTCCGCGGAGCTGTAGGCCACGTAGGTGGTAGCTGCCACGGTGGTCCGCGAAGAGTTGACCGGAGTCGACATGAACACCTCGTACCCCGTGCCGCACGCCCCGTTGTAGGCGCCGGCGGTGGAGGCCGAGGCCGGAACGGTCGCGGCGAGCGTGCCGCCCAGTGCCAGAACGGCAAGGGCGCCGGCGGTGACTGCCTTGCGGCGGATCGACTTCATGGTGTTCCCCCTGGTGATGTTGTGGCGGGACGGCCGGTCGTTGCCGTCCACGCAGAATGAGACCGGCAAGGCCCACCGACAGTTGTGGGCCTTTTTGTCGCGGTCCTGTCACCGGCGTCACGAGCGTCGTTACGCCAACCACGCGTCCCGAACACCAGGGGAACCGGGCCTAAATACGACGCTGCACCCCCATCGGCCCGGCAAACGACAGACGAAGCGGCATAGGGACCCGGCGACGCAACCTCCGTGGCTTCGTAGCTGACAAGAACCCGTTGAAGGCCCTCTGGTTCTGGACCTTCGGGATCGCCGCGGGCCCGCACCGCTCAGCGGCACCGTACGCGCACACGACGACGCACAGGAACGGCTTGGCACAGCCACTCCAGCCGGAGCGAGCAGGGCAGTACGGTCCGCTGCTCCATCACGGCGGACCAAGCGTGCCCAGTACGAGCGCCTATGCGAGGTCGCCTGCTGGGTGGGCATGGCCTGAGGTGTCAGCGGCTGCGTGCCGTCGGAACAGCGCGGTCCACAGGAACGTCACGCCGAAGAGTGCCGAGTCGGTCGGCTCCTGCCGCATGCGGCGCAGTTCGACCTCTGCCAGGTCCGAAAAGATCCAGCGCAGCGAGTCGGGCGTATAAGCGAGGCCGCCCTGCAACTCGCGCTCGCGGTAGAAGTCGGTGTCGGCCAGTTCGGAGCCCGCGCCTCCTTCGCCGGCAGCGAAGCTGGTCAGGGCGAGATGGCCGCCGGGGGCCAGGACGTGGTCGAGGAGGCTGAGGTAGCTGACCCGGCGGTGCGGCGGCATGTGGTGGAAGCATCCTGAGTCGACGACCAGGTCGTACGGTCCGCTCAACTCGGTTGCGCAGAGAGTGAAAGCATCGCCGCAGAGGAAGCGGACATCGACACCGGCCTCACGAGCCCGCTCTGCGCCCCAGGCGACGGCCACCGGGGAGAGGTCGACCGCGTCCACCGCAAACCCGCGTGAGGCGAGGAAGAGAGCATTGCGGCCCGCCCCACAGCCCAGGTCCAGGGCCCGGCCGGGAGCAATCAGACCCTGGTCGAGATAGGCGGCCAGGTTCTCGTCGGGCTTCGCCACGAAGAACGGGACCGGCCTTGATCGGTCGGTATAGAAGCGGTCCCAGAAGTCCTTGCCGTCACCGGTCGCCAAGCGGCCACTTTGGGATGGGGATGCGAACAGCCCGTCCAAGAGCGTGAGAACGTCCTCGATGGTGCGCACGGTCCGGTCCACCCGGCCCTCCTTTCGACCGAGTGCGATCGTAGGGGCGAGTGGGATAAGGGGCCAGGTCAGGCGGTGTTTCGCGACGCCTGGAGTGGACTGCTGCCGGCCCCGGAACAGGCTGGAGCCAGCCCACTCCACGGCCCGCCCGCGCGTCCACCGGAGCCCTCCTGCGGGTCCAGGAAAGGCCCGCCTACGGCCACGCCCGGCAGCCTTTCTCGACGGGTTTCCGGCGGCGCCACGGCGGCCGCACATGGCCGCGCGGACGTCCTCGCGGACGCAACGGCCGCTTCTGCGAGCATGCCGTATCTGCCGCCTGCGCTCAGCGGGTTGTCGCCCGTGCCTGTGCCGCGGGTGCCGCTCCGCGTCCCGTGCGTGGCCGTCCGTCGGCTACGGGGCGCAAGCGGACGTGGGCGTCCAGGCCGCCGCCCGGGGCGGCGTTCAGGGTGATCTCGCCGCCGGAGGCGGTCACGAGGTGGCGGACGATGGGCAGGCCGAGGCCGGTGCCGTCGTGGTGGGTGGCGGAGGCGCGCCAGAAGCGGTCGAAGGCGCGCTCGCGCTCGGACGCGGGCATCCCTGGGCCCTGGTCGACGACGTGGAGCTCGGAGCCTGGAGTGCGGGCCAGGGTGATGGTGGTGCCGGGCGGCGAGACGCGCAGTGCGTTGGCCACCAGGTTGTCGATGATCTGCTCCAACGCGCCGGGAATCGCCCAGACTTGGCCGACCGGTGCGCCGGCGATGTCGACGGCGACGTACTGCTCGGCAGCGAGCGGCTCCACGTCGCTGCCCTCTCGGTCAGGACGGCGTCCAGGTCGACCGGCTCGGGAGTCGTCGCCGTGTTCTCCGGGCTTCTCGGCGTCCTCCTCGGACTTCTCCACGGTGCCCGGATACGCGGCCAGCGCGGCGGCCTCGGCCTTCGCCTTGATGTCCCCGGTCAGCGGCGGCTCGGGCTTGTCGTCGGTGTCACCCGCCGCCTCACCACCGGCCTCGGTACCACCCGCGCTCTGGGCCTGCTGCTGGAGCAGGGCACGACGGGGACGGGGCAGAGCACGCATCAGGGTGTCTCCAAACACTGGGAATCACTCGCGGCTTCGAAGAACCGCGGGGCCGGATCTCCGGGGGAACGACAACGACCCTAGAAACCCGCTGTTGAGAGCCAGACCAGCAAAGTCAGAGAGACAGACCAGCAGAACGCCAAAGTTTCCCAGCACGGTCATCGACACGACCGGCGCACGCGACACAACAATCCGGCTCACAGGCCCCGAGGGGGCAACTGGGCTGTGTGGCACGGCACTTCAGGTGGCCAGCCAGACGGTGACGGCTGATCGCTTCGCCGCACGCCCCACCAGGGCCGAAAGCGGCCCCCGTCCCACCGGTCTACGGCCCAGCAGGCTCACCTCGGCACGGCCTGCACCGGGGCCAGATGCCCGCCGCGGTGCCGCCGGGCCTCCGCAGGCGGCTCACTCGCCGGTCCGGCCGTCGATGAGCTCACGCGCGATGTCGAGGTGCCCGACATGCCGGGCGTACTCCTGGAGCAGGTGGAACAGGATCCGCCCCAGCGACGGTGCCTGCTCGGGCGTCCTGAAGCGGCCCCCGAGACGCGCCTTGTCGCCCAACATGGCAGTCGACGCCAAGGAGTTCGCCACCGCCGCTTCCGCTTGGTAGGCGGCGATGACCTGGGCGGTGGACGTGCCGGGTGCGACCGTCCACTCCTCGACGTCTCCGCCGGGTGGATAAGCGACGACGTCCTGGGCGCCGAATCCCCAACGCATCCACCGGCGTTCGACCCAGCCCAGATGCTGCACCAGGCCCAGCGGCGACCAGCCGAGCGGTTCGACAGGCGTGCGGAGCTGGTCGTCGGAGAGACCCTCGAGCTTTCGCAGCAAAGCCTCGCGGTACCACTGGAGGTAACCGAGGAGCAGTTCATGGGCGTCACAGACGTCGACGGCCGGACCGTCGAGGATCGCGGGGACCTGCTCCGGAGACTGCATCCTGCGAACGTAACCCTGCCGGCAGACGGCTGCACACCCCATCGTGACCGCGGTCGGCCCGACCCGGTCGATGGTGCGTCAGGGCCGGCGGCGAGCACCATCCGTCCCTACCCAAGAGGTTGACCATGCCTCAGCGGTCGGGCCCGTCGCCTGGCCCTCGACATGACCGCCGGTCCGGCTGGTCATGCGCAGGTGCTCATGACCGCGTGGCGGTGCAACAGCGGCGGCGACGGCACCCCGTCCGGCGTAGGCGATGGCACCCGCCGCCGTACCCGGCCCCGTTCCGGATGCGCAGCCGGAACCGGTCTCGGTCATCACCGTGCGCAGCGAGCAACCCAGCGCTGCCCGGCCTCGGCGCCACCGACTACCCGGACCCCGCCGCATCAGGGCAAGCCTTGCTGGCGCAGCACCAACACCGCATCATGACGCCGTTCCGGTCCGCTACCGCCTGGTGTCGTCGTCGAGTCCGACAATCACTCTGACGTCCGCCTCGGACATGTCCAGAACCCTGGCGATCTCCTCGACAACCGGCGGCTGCGGGTTAAGCCTGCCGCTGCGCAGCATGTGGATCGTGGACATCGACCGTGCGGTCTCCCTGGCCATCACCTTGACCGGAATCCCGCGCAGCTCCATCAACCCGGTGAGCACCGTTGCGAACGGATGCGGCTCCAGCCGCCCCGCAGGGGCAACGGCCGGACCGAGGACCACATCGCCGATCTTGGCCTGGAACCGGATCAGCTGGTCGCCCGCGAAACCGACCTTCGCAACGAACGGCAGGCTCTCACCACCGCTGGAACCCACCGTGCCCGGCACGGACACCTCGGTGAACCGTGAAGGCCCACCCTCGTGACCGGTGTCGATCTCCAGGGGAAGACCCGGCTCGACCTCACGGACCTCCCAGTCACGGTTCCACCAGGCAAGCTCCTGCAACATCCCGTTGAAGAAGGGCGGCAGAACCGTGAGATCCACCGGATCCGGAGGGTTCATCTGGCCACCCCAGATAACGCCGGGCCAGTACCTCAGCGCAGCGATCACTTCTACGGTCAGCGTGCGATCCGCAATCACCATGGCCACACCCTCCCACCGCCGCGCACAGCCGCAGAATCACCGCTTCCAGGCCCTCCCCACACCGACACAGGTCTGCGCCGGTCTGCGGATCCGAGGTTTCCAGCCACCCCGCGCGGTGACGTTCGCGATCGCGGCGGCCAGTGTGACGGCGAGCCGAGCCAGCTACGGCACCCGGCCACTCCCCCTCGGGCCGTCAACCTCCCCGAGGCTGCGGCGGATCTTCGATCCCGCCGAGGTGCGGATCAGCCCGTCAACGCCTTGATCTGAGCAGCGACCTCACGCACAGGGAGCCCTCCCCGGGCCGCGCGGGCCAACGGCACAACGCTGTCCAGGCCTGCGCTTACCGGCATGCCGTACTCCGACAGGTAAGCCGCGGTCACCGTCGCAGCGAACAGCAGGTTCCCCGCCTCCAGACTCGGGTTCCTCGGCAGCTCGCACAACAGCGCCGCAGCCCTGTGATGGGGCTCGGGACAGCCTCGTGCATGATCAGCGGGGTGAAACAAGACCTCGCTGCCCTGTCGGTTCTGTGGGAGCGGCAGTGGCCGGCTCCGCCGGGTGCTTCGCTGCGCCACGCCTATCCGGAGCGGTGGGTGCGTTTCCATAACCTTCCGCAGTCCAAGGAGTACCCCGAGAGTGAGGCCGAGTACGCCATCGTCCTCAAGCGCCAACGCGCGCTCTTGGACGAACTGGGCCCCGACGACGCCCTGCTGTGGGTGATCACCACACAGTGGAGCGGACGACCCGAACCGAGACCTCGCCTGACAGAACTGCAGCGGGTCGATCCGCGCGCGCGGCATTGGAAGAGTTGGATCTCTGACGATGACGACCCGGATGACCTTGTCCACGAGCACGTGTATGCGAGTTTCCGCGCACGCAGTGGCAGTTCCCTGGACCCCTTGCTCCGGCTGGTCGCGGACGAGGCCAGCATCGCGGTCACGCTCGCCCCGCCCGATCTGCGCTGGCTCTTTGGTCCCTATCCCGGAGGCGTGGATGTGTTTGCCTCCAGCACCGCTGAGCGTGACTCCTTGAAGGCGGCTCACCCCGACTGGCTCTCGACTCAACCCAGCGGCCTGTAGGCAGCGGGCCATGTACCGGCCATCATCACGCTGCCGGAAACAGGCGATCTGACGGGCACACAGCGGTACGTGCTGGAATCGGCGTTGCCGCTGAGCTGGAAACCCGGCCGACCTCAGATCTGATTCAGGCGGCAACTCATCGACGGCATACGGCGGCGGACCCGGACCGGCAGACCATGGCAAAACGCGCCCGCTCGGTACGGCGCGCGGGAAACGCGCCTAAGGAAGGGCGTCAACGAGCTGGTAGAGCCCGAAAGCGGCAGCTCCCACGACCAGCAGAATCAGCCCGCAGCGCAGGAACACCGGACCCACGATGGTCACCGAGGCGGCCTGCCCCGTGATGGTGCGCCAGTCCCGCAGCCGCCGAATGTCCCCCGCACTGGCCCACCAAAAACCAGCGCCGACCACAAGCAGCATCACACCGAAGAAACTCACAACACTGACGACGGCCAGGAAATCTTGCCGGGCACTCTGGCCGCTCACACTCAAGGCCGCCACCACGAGCGGCACCACACCCAGCAGACCGAAAAACACGCCTCGCCGCGCAACCTCCGCCGGCCGCAGTCGCGGCAGCATCACCCCGTCCTGATCCACAGCCATAGCCGACACCCTAGCCCGCACGCCGCGAACGGCCCCAACACCCCTTGGCGCAGGCATCACCTGTGCCCCGGAACCAGCCAGGCCGCCGTACTCCCGTCCACTCACATGCCCCTATCCCAGCTGCCGCAGGGACGACCGACGACCACTGGAGCCGCCCAGGTCAGCCGGAGTCCACACTCACAAACAGGAAATCTGATCGCAGAGGCCATTCAGTGCTGCGGGCACACTGTGAGCAGGGCGGAGCAACGGCGTCTGTGCAGGCCCAGAGCACCGCGCGCCAATCTCCGCGGTGGCCAGCGACGGCTATGGCCGCCGCGGGAACCCGCACGTGCTCGACGGGCTGCTCCCCCCAGCAGCATCAAGGACAGCACGGCCTTCGCACCGGAGGTGACTTGGGGCGATCTCCTAGTGATCTGCGTCGGAGATCCTGTCGCAATAGCGGCAGATGCGGTCGAGGGCCTGGTCGGCGGTCTCGGTCCATCTGAGGGCCTGGCAGCGTCGTTTCAGACCTTGATCCACTCTTCGACTGCAGTCTTGTTGTCGTCGAGTTCAGCAGAACACCCCGTGTGTGAGGCAGCGTCGTTCCAACTCGGCGAACCACCGTTCGACCTGGTTGATCCAGGACGAGTAGGCCGGGCCACGACCTCAAAACCAGATCCCTGGTACGTCCTGCGAGGCACTGTCCCTAGCGCATCAGCAGTCCCTGCATCCCCAGCCCGTAGTGCACGCGCAGCCGGTGCAGCTCCCACAGGCCCACCGCCGTGACGGAGAGTGGGGCGCCCAGGATGAACACGTACCGGATCACCGTCGGCACGCCCTCATGGGCACCGGTGAACATGTCGATCAGTGCCATCTCCCATGCCAACGCCATGATCAGCAGGGGCGGCACCGTCTCGTGGATGTCCGCGGTGCGGAACACGTGCTGGACGGCGAGTCCCACGCCCCAGACGACGAACGGCGTCACCCAGAAGAGGACGAAGAGGATGACCGCAAGCATGAGGCCCTTCATCGCGGTGAAGTGGCCCTCCACGAGGGGTTCCTGGCCCTCGAAGAACCCTGACAGCACGATGATCGGGAAGACGGAGGCCGCCGCCATCATGGCCACGATCGCCCCGAAGCACCGCCCCGCCCGGCGCAGCAGGTCCCGTCGCGCCGCCGGAGCGGCCAGGCCGTACAGGACGCCGACGACGACCGGGAGGGTCGCCGCCAGCACGAGGGCGCTGGTCCACGATTTGTCGACCTGCTCGTCCGCCGCATCGCTGAGCTTGGGGGCGAGCTTGTAGGTGTAGGACATCCACAGGAAGGCGCCCACGCCGACCATGGTCCTGATCTTCCGCATCCGCGCCACCTCAGGATCCGAGACGATGCCCGGTCGTGACGGGGTGAAGACCCTGCGCGCGGCGTGGATGGGGCCGATCCGCCGCCGCAGCCGGGTGATCGGCCCGCCCGGCGGCGGCACCGGCGGCCCCGGGTAGGGCGGCTGGGGCTGTGGCGGCACGTAGGGCTGGGGCGGATAGGGCTGAGGTGGCTGCGGCTGGTACGGCTGCGGCCCCTGGGGCGGCTGTCCGCCAGGGTTCCAGTTGCTCATCGTTCGTCCCCCGATATGCGAGTGTGCGCCGGGATGGGCGCGATCGCCGAGTGTATTGAGCACACAGGGTCCGCGCAGCCCTCGCCCCGTGTCGTGCACCGAACGGCCACAATTATGCAAGCTTGCTTGCTTGCATGGTTTCTTCAGCGCTGCCATACCCGAGGGGAGCGCCCCCACCTGGGTGCGCGGCGACGCACCGGACCTGGGCATGACCGCCGGGGCCATCCTCGCCCTGGCCCCCGCGCCCCCCGGCACGAGCAACTCCTCACCGGCGCACTCGAGTACGTCCTGGGTTGCACGCCATCCCCCCAGCCACCAAGGACCTCGCCGCCCGGATCGCCGCCGCCACCGCCCGCTCCGTCGCGCGTCTGACCAAGACGCAACACGCCGACGGAGGCTGGGGCCAGCTCCCCGACGACCCCAGCGACGTCCTGTCCACCGCCTCGGCCATCCCCGTGCTCGCACGACACGGCGACCCGCTCTCCGCCAGCCGGGCTGTCACCCCACGGACATCCACGCCCTGTCCGCCCTCCAAAGCGCCCGCATCCCCGCCATCCCGGCCCGCCGCACACCCTCGGGCACGGCCCCGACCAGATGGCCGGCGCTCCAGGCCGACCTGCGCGGTGTGCTGCTCTCGCAAGAGCAGGCCGCCTACGAACAAGCCCAGCTCCTGGTCAGCCAACGCCTCGACGACATCCGCCCCCAGGCCATCACCTACCCGGCCGACGCGCTCTCTTCCGCCAGGCAGACATCGCCCTGTACCCCGTACGTCCATGCAGGTCGTGACCTGCACACCCGGGTACCGGGCGGTGGGCAGGATCTGATGCTGGGTGACGAAACTGCCACCCGAAGGCTCTGGTGTCCGGCAGAGACCCGGTCTCGGGACGCAGTGGGTCAGACGGAGCCGCAGTGTCAGTGGCCGGTCCTAGGATCGGGTCGCACGCAGTGATCATGAGTGCTGCCGGCCAGCCAACCGACCGAGCGGAGAGTGCCGTTGTCCTCGATACATGACTTCGCGACCTGGGAGCCGCTGCTGCGGCTGGTGCGGGATTCGCACGCGGAGCAGCTTGCCGCGCCGGGTGGTTGTTTCACGGGTCAGATCAGTCTCGGCAGTTGGACCCTGCCCGCGCCGCAGCCGCGCCACGTACCGGGGCGATCCCTGCAAGTGGCGGACATGCAGGACCAGTTCACCGCCGTGGAACGGGTCCAGGCCGCTCTCAGGGCCGACGGCGCGAGCGGCGTTTCGTACATGGTCGAGACGGCGCCGGACGGGAGGACCGTGCTCCATGTCATCGATGCCGGGCCGGCCGTGGAGCACGGCGTCAGGAGCCCTTTCGTGGGAGCCCTGCTCCTGGTCGAGGGTGCCGTTCCCGAGCCCTGGCGGCGGTTGCCCGAGGAGTTCCCGGGGGTGGCGCCGGCGCCGTCGGCGGACCCGGTGCTGCTGGAGCGGACCCTTCACGAGCGGCTCCCCGACGCCATCGGTGCCACGGAGGAGGAGATCGCCGCAGCGGAGGCGCGCCTCGGTGTCACGCTGCCCGACGAGCTCAAGGCCCTCTACCGCGTCACCCGTGCGCTGTGGCAGGACTGGAGTGGCGACTACGCGGCGCAGGAACGCGTCAGCCAAGCGGTCGGCTGTGAGCTCTTCCCCCTGGACGGGCTCTACATCGCGGACGCCCGGTCCCGTCCCTGCCCTTGGCAGTTCGCCGCCAAGGACGCGGCCGTCACCGCACCGGACGCTGCCGTGCAGGGCCTCGTCGGCTCGCCCGGCTGGATCGCCTTCGGTGACAACGGCGGCGGCGACCGGCTGGCCCTCGACCTGACACCGGGTCCGGGCGGACACGTCGGGCAGGTCATCATGATCGGCCACGAGCAGAGCATCGGGGCCGCACTGCGCGCCGACTCACTCACCGACATGGTGGTCAACCACCGCACCGACTGGCGCTCGGACGATGACTGGAACCGTCCGCCGGTGGTGGCCCAGGTGGGCACCCACATCCCGGGCGGCATGGCGGCCGCCGCCCGGCCCGAGCTGGAGGTGCTCCGGATCGGCGGTCGGAAGGGCGAGCCGGTCGGCCTCGCCCCGGTCGCCGGCCTCCCCCGCCTGCGGACGCTCACCGCCTCCCCGGGCACGCTGGCCGATCCCCTGGAGATCGCCGGGCTGACGGGTCTGGAGTACCTGAGCCTCGGCCTCGAGGAGTGGCGCGTCCTGCTCAACGCGGGCGCCGTTCCCCGGAGCCTGTCGGCCGCTGCCATCGATGTGCCGGGCGGCCAGCACCCGTTGCCGGTCCTCGACCTCGCCAACGAGCTCCTCTCCCTGTGGGACCGCCCCCTGATCACCCGGACCGTGCTCGAAGGCGACCTGGACACCGACCGGACGGCCGGGGGCACCCGGTGAGCGACGGCGGAGTGGAGGAGATGTGGGCGCCGCCGCCCGCGTACAGGGTCGAGACCGGTACCGAACCGCTGGACCGGCCGGCCCGGAACTCGTTGGGCGGGTGGCCCTGCTTCGACGACGACCAGGAGTGGCCGCGTTGCTTCTGCGGCGAGCGGATGGCCCTGTTCTTCCAACTGGACCTGCCGGACGACATCGAGTTCTTCGGCGGAGAACACCTGTCGGTCTTCCACTGCGCCCACCACCACGACGCGTCCGACCCGGTGACGGCCGACGGCTGCCTCGTGCCCCGGTTCTGGGAGGCTCCGCAGCCACCGTTCCCGGGCTCGTTCTGGCGGGTGCTGCTCCAGCGTGACCCGGGGGTGCCGGAAGCGGAGCCCGAACCGGCCGTCCGCGCCCTTCCCCTGACTCTCCGGCCCTTCGTCGACGCGCAGAGGCCGTTCGACGTGCATTTCAAGGTGGGCGGCACGGCGGCCTGGGCGCAGGGGCCCGAGCAGTATCGGTGCGCGTGCGGCACGGAGATGGTGTTCCTCTGCCAGGTACCCGAGTACCAGGAGTTCGGCGTCCATCCCGGGGCCCCGGTGCAGCCCTACACCATCCGGGACGACGCCTACCTCCTGTTCCTCGGCAACGAGGTGTACCTGCTGGCCTGCCCGGCGCGTTGCGATCCGGCGGCCGTCCTTCCGGTGAACCAGCACTGACGCCGGGGCGCGTCCGGCCGGCCGCGCCCAGCCAGACAGTGCTCCGGGCCCTCCTACCAACTGACGAGGTAACCGCCGGTCAGTGCCGTGGGGCCGAGTCCGGCACCCCCGCATAGTCGGGCAGCTCGACGCCGTTGATCGCGCGCCCGACCAGCTCGGTGAACCATTCGCCGGTGAAATCGGGGTGCGGCTCGGCGTCCGGCCCGGGGAGGTCGCGGCTGCGGGCGTTGAGTCTGCCGATCTCCTGGTTGGCCTCGACGAACGAGCGCATCCGCGCCTCGTAGCGGGTGAACCCGGTGGCGGGGTCCCAACCGGCGGCGGCCAGTTCTCCGGCCAGGACGTAGGCACCGACCAGCGCCAGACCGGTGCCCTGTCCGGACATCGGCGACGAGCTGAACGCCGCGTCCCCGAGCAGCCCCACCCGTCCGCTCGACCAGCGGTCCATCACCACCTGGGCGACCTGGTCCAGGTAGAAGTCCGGGGTGTCGTCCAGGTGCGCGAGGATGTCCGGGGCCAGCCACCCCAGGCCCGCCATCCGCTCACGCAGCAGGCGCTTCTGGGCCGCGACGTCACGGTGGTCGACGTCGAAGTCGGCCGAGGCGGAGTAGAACATGGCCATCGCCCGGGTGGCGTCCTGGATGGGGCGCAGGAGAGCCGAGCGTCCGGACTCCTGGTCCTGGTACTCGAGCAGCCAGCGGTCGAGCCCGAACTCGTTGGGCACGCTGTAGAAGGCCAGCACGTGCCCGAGGTGGCGCAGGAACCGCTCATGCGGTCCGAAGACCATCGCCCGCAGCTCCGAGTGCAGCCCGTCGGCCCCGACCACCAGGTCGAAGCGGCGACGGTCGCCGCCCGCGAAGACCACGTCGACCCCGTCCGCGTCCTGGGCGAGCTCGGCGATTCGGTCACCGAAGATGTACTCGACGCCGTCGCGGGTGTCGTCGTAGAGCACCTGGGACAGGTCCCCGCGCAGGATCTCGATGTCCGCGATGAACCCGTCGCCACCGTCGTCGTCCGCGCGGAAGGTCTCCAGCACCTGCCCGTCCGCGTCGACCGTGTGCGCGCCGGCGGTGTCGGTGCACGCCGCGCGGACCGCCGCGTCCAGCCCCATGCGCCCGATGACCTCCTTGGCGACCCCGCGCGCGTCCACGGCCTGCCCGCCGGGACGCAGCTCGGGAGCCCGTTCCACCACGGTCACCTCGGCCCCCCGTCGGCGCAGCCAGTGGGCCAGCGCGGGTCCCGCGATGCTCGCCCCCGCCACCAGCACCCTGGGGCTGCTCCCCCGCCTCCGCTGCTCGCCGGTCCGGACGGAGTGCTCCTGCTCGGAGTCGTCGACGCTCATCACTGCCTCCATGTGCTTCCTCCCGCGGTGGAACGTTTCCCGCACAAGCCCCACCGCTGTCGGTGGATCCAGCCGTAACGACCGCAGATCCGCGCCGAACTCATCGGCCCGGCCGAAATCGCGTCCACGCTTCCCGCAAACACGCTGGAACCGGCATCCCCACGAGTCAGGCGGGGCCGGTGACCGCGTGCCCCCGTGTTGCCGAAGCCGTCCCGTCCGCCCGTCGGGGCGCGAGGTCCTGCGCCACTACGTCCGCGGCACCCACCGGCGCTGACCGCCGTCTGCCAAGCGCTGCTTGACCTTGTCGCTGGCGGCAGGGTTGAACGATGACCGGCATGAACACCATCGCGCCGCACACCAGCAGGATCGTCGCCGTCACCGGAGCCGGCACCGGGATCGGCCGGGCCACCGCCCGTGCCTTCGCCGCCGAGGGCGCCCACGTGGTCGCGATCGGGCGGCGAGTCGAACCGCTCGAAGAGACCGCTGCCGGGGACGCCCGGATCACGCCGCTGGCCGCCGATATCACCGCCGAGGGCGAGCCCCAACGGATTCTTCGGGCCGTACGGGAGACACACGGTCGGCTCGACGTGCTCGTCAACAACGCCGGCATCGTACGCAGCGGCGCCCTGGGCGCGCTGACACCCGAGATGATCGAGAGTCAGCTCGCCACCAACCTCGTCGCTCCCATACTGCTGGCTCAGGCCGCGCTGCCGTTCCTGGAGGCGTCGCGCGGGGTGATCGTCAATGTCAGTACATCGGTGGGACAGCGGGCCTGGCCGGGCAGCTCGGTCTACGCGGCGACGAAGACCGCTCTGGAACTGCTGACCCGCAGCTGGGCGGTCGAACTGGCATCCCGAGGAATCCGGGTGGTGGCAGTCGCGCCCGGCGCGATCGACACCCCCATCGGCGAGCACCAGGGGCTGACGCCGGAGCGGAGGGCCGCGGTGCGGGAGTGGCAGTTGTCGCACACTCCGCTGGCGCGGATCGGCCGCCCCGGGGAGGTGGCCTGGGCGATCACCCAGCTTGCCGCCCCGTCCGCCTCGTTCGTCACCGGAGTGGTGCTCCCGGTCGACGGCGGAGCGGTCGTGGCGTGATAGGAGTGGCCCGGGAGGTGGGGCGGGTGCGGATCGGTGAGCTGGCCAGGTCGACCGGGACGACCGCTCGTGCGCTGCGGCACTACGAGCAGGCCGGGCTGATCTCTTGCGAACGGGCCTTCAACGGCTACCGCGTCTACGACGAGCGGGCCGTGGTGCGCGTCGGCAACATCCGCTACCTGCTGGCTGCCGGGCTGACCCTGGAGGACGTACGAATGTTCCTGCCGTGCCTCGACGGCGATGTGGCCGCGGCACCGCCCTCCGACAAGGGCCTACAGGTCGCACGGGAACGTCTCACGGTCCTCAATGAACGGATCGCCGCCCAGCTTCAGGCCCGCGACCGGCTGGAGACCGCCTTGCAACAGGCAGTCGGTGGCCAAGCGGCGGAATCCAGCGACCATCGCAACACGGTGTCGACGTACAGGTGAACGTGGCCCTGGCGGCGGCAGGAGCTTCTGCCGCGCCGTCCGCAGGCCCAACTTGCCAGGCGGGGCCGCGGCGTGGGCGCAGAGGCCGCCGACAGATGAGTACACCCTGGCGCGAGTACGGCCTCGTCAGTCCTGGGTCGAACCAGACAACGCCTCGGAGATCAGACGGATCGCGAAGTCCCGGTCACCCGTGATCCTGTTGATGTGTTCCGCGAGCAACAGGGCCGTGGCCTCCAGGGCGTTCATCTCGCTCGCGGTCCAGTCTCCGTACTGCCGGCGCCACAGGCTCGGGCTCAGGCCGGTGCCGGCCGCGATGACCAGGCCGGCCATGGTCGGGATGGCCTCGGGGCGGACGCTCTTGGGCATCTGGCGCAGTGACGCCACGAGGCTGGGCACGACGTACTCGATGACGTCCTTGTCCTGGCTCTCGTGGGCCAGTTGAAGCCACCGCATGAACATGTAGATGAGCGTGCACGCGCCGTCGATCAGGTCCCGCGCTCCTCGGGGGCCCAGGGAGGCGGTGAACTGGTCGGTCAGTTGCTGCTGTTCGGGATCGGCGGTGGCTCTCCCGTCGTACACGGATTTGAGCCGGGAGTCGATCATCATGAGAGCCGCACCCACATCGCCGGCCGGGGCATGCTGCGGGTCGCAAGGTGATGACACGGGGTTCCTCCACAACCGTCGACGGCGGCGACTCAGCGTGTTCGTACGGTAGCCCACCGCTCTACGGGCGGTCTGTCGAATCCCGCAGTTGTGGGATCTCGGACCCAAGCCATGACTCATCTCGTCATGGCCGAGCCGGTGGCCACCGCCTCACACAAGCGAGGCCACATGCTCCTGGCATCAGCCGGCATCACCGGATCGCGCGCGCGTCGCCGGACGAGACCCCGGGGCGGAGCGGCTCCTCACGGCACCTGGGGCTCGACGGGGCGGCCGCCCTCGGCGCCGTCGGCACTCTCGCCCTCCGGCTCGCGCAGGCGCGGAATGAACAGCGAGAGCAGCAACGCGGCCACGGTGACCAGTGATCCGAGCCAGAAGATCCAGGTGTACCCCGTGTCGAGATAGAACGCGGTGCCGTCGACGACCGTGCTGTCCGCGGCCAGGATGGCGTACGCGCCGGCGGTGACGAGGGCTCCGAACAGGCTGATGAGCATGTTCAGCATGCCGCTGCCCAGGCCCTGTTCGTCGCGTGAGACGACGCCGACGACGAGCGCCGGGGCGCCCGCGACGACGATGCCCGCGCCGACGTTGGCGATGCAGGAGGTGACGATGAGCTGGAGTTCGGTGCCGTGGTAGACGCCGACGAGGGCGTAGCCGACGGCCATGACGGCCAGGCCCGCGCACCAGATGCGGCGTACGTCGAGATGGCGCAGGGCGCGGCTGATGAGCAGGCCGGTGCCGAACATCACCAGGTTCCAGCTGACGCTGACGACGGCGTTGTGGTGTGCCGTCCAGCCCAGGCCGGCCGAGACGCCGGGGATGTGCGGGTAGAGGGCGAGCAGGATGGCCAGGCCGGGCATCGTGAAGGCGACGGTCTGGGCGAGACCGCCCGCGGTGAGCGCGAGGGCGACGGGGCGGCGGCGCAGCACACTCAGGTCGAGGATGGGGTGGTCGCTGGCGCGTTCCACGAAGAAGAAGGCGATCAGGGCGATGGCGCCGGCCAGGAGCCAGCCCAGGGTCCGGGTGTCCGTCCAGCCCCAGCTCTGCGCCTGGCCGACGGCGTAGACGACGGAGGTCAGGCCGCCGCCGAGGACGAGGCCGCCCAGCCAGTCGAAGCCCGAGTCGGCGGCGTGCCGGGGTGTCTCCGGGACCAGGAACGCGATCAGGGCGCAGGCCACAGCGGTGGCCGCGGCGAGGAACCACAGCACGCCGCGGTAGCCCCAGTGGTCGACGAGCCAGCCGGCGAGGAACGGGGAGAAGAGGGCGACCAGTCCGACGCTGCTGCCCATGATGCCGCTGGCGGGCTTGACCAGCCGGGGCGGGAAGACGTCGCGTACCGCGGCGAAGGACAGGGCGCCGAACGGTCCGTAGCAGCCGGCCACCGCACGGCCGGCGAGCACGAGCCAGAAGCTTCCGGCCAGGGCCGCGAGGGCTTCGCCCAGCGCGCCCAGGGCGGTCATCGCGAGCATGACGCGCTTCTTGCCGTAGAGGTCTCCCAGCTTGATCACGAAGGGGGTGAGCAGCATGGACACCAGCGTCAGGGTCAGGCCGAACCAGGCCACCTGGGTGGTGTGGAAGGCCTGTGCCACGCCGGGGATGGCATTGGCGCCGAGGATGCCGCCGGCGGCCAGCAGCTGGGTCGGCCAGGCGAGCGCCACCAGCAGCAGGACGAGGCGGGGGGTCCACCGCCCGTCCGCGGGGGCCCGGACGGCGCGGTCGACTGAGGGGCTTGATGACATCGGCGTCATGCCAGCCCTCCTTTCACGGAGGTACCGAGGGAGGAGAGAGAAGCGCGGGGGGTGTGCGCGGGAGGAGGGTCGGCGGAACGCACATCTCTCAGGGACGTGTCAGCGCGGCAACCCCGTCATCGCGTGACGTCGATGATGACTCGAACACCTAGTGCTTACTAGGTGTCTGGGTTATGACCCACGTCACACAGCGAGACCACAGGGCGGACAGCGGCCGGCCGACCGTGCGCAGGCCACCGGTACTGTTCTGGCATGGCGACACCCAGGGGGCCGCGCGGCCACTACACGGCGGGCCGGGCGCGGCGGACACAGATCCTGGAAGCGGCCCTGCTGGCCTTCGGCCAGGACGGCTACCGCAAGACCTCGCTGGCCCGCATCGCGCGGGACGCCGGGGTCACCGACGCGGGGCTCCTGCACTACTTCCGGGACAAGCAGCAGCTGCTGCTCGCGGTGGTCGAGTTCTGGCACGAACGCATGGACGTGCGCTGGCAGCGCGTCTCGGACTCCGTACGGGACGCCTTCCGCTGCCACCTGGAGGACACGACCGAGACGCTGACCATGCCGGGCATGGTCGAACTCGCCGTCGTCCTCACCGCCGAGGCCACCGCGCCCGACCACCCCGCCCATGCGCACTTCACCACCTGGCAGGAGAAGGGCGTGGCGGAACTCGCCGACCGGCTGCGCGCCGGGAGCCGCAACGGCGAGCTGCGGGCGGACCTGGACCACGAGGGCATCGCCCGCGAGTGCGCCGCCCTGGACGCGGGGCTCATGCAGCAGTGGCTGGCCGGAGGGCGGTCCTTCGATCTCGTCGCCGTCATGCGCGGTCACCTCGACCGCCTTCTGCGGGCCATTTCCAGCGACGGGCAGGGGCTGTAGGCAGACCCGCGCGCTGACGCCGGGCCCGCAGAGCCCCTGAGTTGACATGCATATGTCACTCAAATAGCGCGTGACGCACGTCACCCACCCGAATACCTAGTAATCACTAAGTGTTCGCCGCATGATCGAGCCTGCTCACCTCCGGCGCTGAGAAAGGCCGCCATGCACCACCACTGGACCGCACACGTCGTCAGCCCCCGACTCGCCACCCCCGCCGAAGGACCCCGCCCGGCCGCACTGCTGCGCGGCGAGTTCACGGCACGGGCGCCCGTGCGGTCGGCCAGGCTCCTGGTCACCGCGCTCGGTGTCTACGAGCTGGAGCTCAACGGCGCCCCGGTCGGCGACCACGTCCTGGCCCCCGGCTGGACGAGCTACCGCCACCGGCACCGCTACCAGTCCTTCGACGTCACCTCCGTGGTCCGCGAGGGCCGCAACGCCTGGGGCGCCCACCTCGCCGACGGCTGGTACCGGGGGCTGCTCGGCTTCAACGGCGGCACCCGGGACATCTACGGGGAGCGCACCGGGCTCCTCGCCGAACTGCTCATCGAGTACGTCGACGGCACCGCCGAGACCGTGACGACCGGGGCCGACTGGCGCTGGAGTCCCGGGCCCGTCCTCACCACCGGGCTGTACGAGGGCGAGGAGTACGACGCCCGCCGTGAGCAGGCCGGCTTCAGCGAGGCCGGCTTCGACGACTCGGCATGGCAGCCGGTCGACCTCCTCGACTTCGACACCGCCGTCCTCTTCCCGGCGGACAGCCCACCGGTGCGCCGCACCGAGCTCATCGCACCCGTCGCCGTGACCACCTCCCCCACCGGCCGCACGGTCCTCGACTTCGGCCAGAACCTCGTCGGACGCCTGCGCATCCGCCCGCGCGGCGCGGCCGGTGACACCATCACCCTCCGCCACGCCGAGGTCCTCCAGGACGGCGACCTGTGCACGCGTCCCCTGCGGCACGCCACCGCCACCGACCGCTACGTCCTGCGCGGCGACCCGGCCGGCGAGGAATGGGAACCCCGTTTCACCTTCCACGGCTTCCGCTACGCCGACGTCGAGGGCTGGCCCGGCGACCTCGATCCCGCCGACGTCACCGCCGTCGTCGTGCACAGCGATCTGCGCCGCACGGGCTGGTTCTCCTGCTCCGACGCCTCGTTGAACCGCCTGCACGAGAACGTGGTGTGGGGTATGCGCGGCAACTTCGTCGACGTACCCACCGACTGTCCGCAGCGCGACGAACGGCTCGGCTGGACCGGCGACGTCCAGGTCTTCGCCCCGACCGCCGCCTTCCTCTACAACGTCCGCGACTTCCTGCGCTCCTGGCTGCGCGACCTCGCCGCCGACCAGAGCGTCGACGAGCACCGCGTGCCCCCGGTGTTCAGCCCCGACATCCCCGTCATCACCCCGGTACCGATCCCGCCCGGCAACCCGCCGATGGCCGGGTGGTGCGACGCCGCTGTCATCGTTCCCTGGGTGCTGTACGAGCGCTACGGCGACACCGACGTACTGCGCGCCCAGTACCCCTCCATGCGGGCCTGGGTCGACGCCGTCGACCGTATCGCCGGACCCGGCAGGGTCTGGGGCGAGGGGTTCCAGTTCGGCGACTGGCTGGACCCGACGGCACCGGCGGACGACCCCGGGCGCGCGATGACCTCCTCCACCCTGGTCGCCACCGCCTACTTCGCGCACGCCGCACGCCTGTTGGCCCGTACCGCGGAGGTCCTGGACGACAAGGCCGAGGCCACACGCCGGCACGCCCTGGCCGACGCGGTCCGCGACGCCTTCCGCGCCCGCTTCCACACCGGCGGCGGACTCCTGTCCGAGGACACACAGACCGCCTACGCCCTCGCGCTGTGCTTCCGCCTCCTGGACGACGAGGCCGAGCGCGCGGCGGCCGGACGCCGACTGGCGGACCTGGTCGCCGAGGGCGGCCATCGCATCGGCACCGGGTTCCTCGGCACTCCCCTGGTCTGCGACGCGCTCACCGATACCGGGCACGTCGACACCGCCTACCGGCTGCTCACCCAACGGGCCTGCCCGTCCTGGCTGTACCAGGTCGACATGGGCGCCACCACCGTGTGGGAGCGCTGGGACAGCATGCTGCCCGACGGCAGCATCAACCCCGGCGAGATGACCTCCTTCAACCACTACGCCCTCGGCGCGGTGGCCGACTGGATGCACCGCACCGTCGCCGGCCTGGCACCCGTCGAGCCCGGCTACCGGCGGCTCCACATCCGCCCCCGTCCCGGCGGCGGGATCACCTGGGCCCGGGCCGAGCACGACACCCCGTACGGCCGGGTCGAGACGTCCTGGCGCGTCGAAGGGGGGTCGCTGCACCTCGACCTCCTCATGCCGCCGCACGTCACCGCGCTGGTCGACCTGCCGGGCGCCGAACACAAGGAAGTCGGCCCCGGGCGACACGCCTTCTTCACCCCGCTGCCGGTCGCCGCGCGCTGACGCCCGCCGACCGGCCGTACCGAACACCCCTTTCACCCACACCTGTTCAGCTCAAGGAACACACATGACACACATCAGCCTGCCCGACACCTTCCTGTGGGGCGTCGCCACCGCGGGACACCAGAACGAGGGCGACAACAGCGCCAGCGACACCTGGTTCCTGGAGCACACCACCCCGTCCCTGTTCCGTGAGCCGAGCGGACCGGCCTGCCGGGGCTACGAGCACTGGGCGGCGGATCTCGACCTGGCCGCCGGGCTCGGTCTCAACGCCTTCCGGTTCTCCGTCGAGTGGGCACGCGTCGAACCCGAGCGCGGAGTCGTCGCCCCGGACGCCCTGGACCACTACGAACGCCGGGTGGACGGCTGCCTGGAGCGGGGACTCGCGCCCCTCGTGACGTTCAATCACTTCACCGCACCGCACTGGTTCGCCGCCGACGGCTCATGGACCTCGGCCGACGCGCCGGCCCGGTTCGCCGAGCAGTGCGACCGTGTCATGGCTCGCTTCGGCGACCGCATCGCGTATGCCGTCACCCTCAACGAGCCCAACCTCGAACAGCTCCTCCAGGCCGGGGCGAAGCTCCCGCCCGAGGCCGAGGCGGTGAAGCTCCAGATGCTGGCAGCCGCGGCACGCGCCGCCGGCAGCGACACCTACGCCAGTGCCAACGTCATCCCGGCCGACCGGCAGGACGAGTTCCAGGCCGCGTTCACCCGCGCCCACCGCGCCGCCCGCGAGGCGATCAAGGCCCGCCGCGGGGACCTTCCCGTGGGCGTCTCCATCGCCATCGCCGACGAGGTGGCCGTTCCCGGCGGCGAGGAACGCCGGGACGCCAAGCGTGCCGCCGTGTACGACCACTGGCTGCGCGAGGCACGCGACGACGACTTCATCGGCGTACAGAACTACGAGCGGATCGTCCACGGCCCGGACGGGGAAGTGACCGTCGAGGGCGAGCTCAACGGGATGGGCACCGTCATCGCACCCGGCTCGCTCGCCGGGGCGGTGCGTTACGCCCACGAGGTGTCACAGGTGCCCGTCCTCGTCACCGAGCACGGCATCCAGACCCCCGACGACGCCCAGCGGGCCGCGTTCGTCCCGGCCGCCGTCGAGGAACTCGCGGCCGAGGTCGGCGCGGGCACGCCCGTCCTGGGCTACTGCCACTGGACACTGCTGGACAACTTCGAGTGGATCTTCGGGTACGACGCCCAGCTCGGCCTGCACACCGTCGACCGCGACACCTTCGAACGCCACCCGAAGCCGAGCGCACAGGCGTACGCGAACGTGGTGCGCAGCCACCGGCAGGCAATTGCCGCGCACTCAGGCAACTGACCCGAGCGCAGCAGGCTCAACGCTGCTCGCTGCGCATTGGCGCCCGCCCGAACCCCTCTGCGGCGAGGCGGTCAGAGCCCCTCGCCGTCGGGCAGGATCGTGCGCGCGATGCGGTCGGCGTGCAGGCGGACCGCGTCGGCGAGGTCCAGCGTGCCGCCGGAGATCACCCATTGCAGCTGGAGGCCGTCGCTGACGGCGATGCACTCGCGCGCCACCGCGGGGCAGTCGGTGTCCGCGCGTACCGAGCCGAGTTCCCTCGCGGCGGCCAGTTTCCCGGCGAGTTCGTCGACGGCGCTCTGGTAGCGCTCCGCGAAGAGCGTGTGGGCCGCGCTCGCGGGGTCGGCGGCCTCCGCCGAGGTCAGGACGAACAGTTCGATGAGGCCGGGCTCGGCGAGGTGGCGTTCGGTGGCCGCCACCATGGCCCGCAGGATGTCGCGCCCGTCGGCGTCGTCGGGGAGCCGGGACCACCACGCGGCCTCGGCGGTGAAGCGATGCTCCATCACGGCCAGCAGCAGGTGCTTCTTGCTGCGGAAGTGGTGCAGCAGGCCCCCCTCGGTGATGCCGACGTCCTCGGCGATGCGGGTGAGCGCGGTGCGCTGGTAGCCCTCGAGGGCGAACCGCTTCGCGGCCGCCTCCACGATTTTCTGCCGTCGGGCGACACCGACCGCGTAACTGCCTCGCCGCCCCTGGGTGCTGCTGGTCATGGGGTTCACCGTAGCCACCTGCCTGCGTGGGAGGGCCGGGCGATGCCCGCCGTGCGGGCTGCTGTGATATGAGTCACTCTCCGAAAACCTAGCGTACTAGGTTTTCGCTTCGCATCATCGGTCGAAACCTCGGCGTGACGATGCGCCGACCTCCCTGGGAGCCTCCATGAGCCTTTCGCAGGACCCGGCGCCGCCGTCCCCGCCCGTCGTCCCCGGTGACCCCGACGCCACCGAGTCCGCGCGGTCCTCCGCCGCATCCGAGCGCTGGAGCGCTGCCGAACTGCGGCGGCTGACCGCGCTGATCTGGCCCGGACAGCTGCTCGTGGTGGCCGGGATCATCGCCGCGAACTCCCAGCCGCAGATCGCGCAGCACTTCCACACCACGCAGATCGCCTGGTTCAGCCTGTCCTTCACCCTGGCCACGATCGTCGCCACGCCGTTCGCGGTCCGCCTGGGCGACATGTACGGCAAGCGCCGGGTGATGATCGTTCTCGCGGCGGCCGGACTGGTCGGCGACCTCGTCACGGTGCTGGCGCCGAACTACCCGGTGATGGTGCTCGGCCGCGCGATCGGCGGCCTCTACGGGCCGGTCGCGGTCCTCGTCCTGGCCGCCGTCCGCGATCTGTTCCCGCCCCGCAAGGTGGCCATGGCGCTGGGTACGGTCGCCGGCTCGGTCGGTGTGCTCAGCATGCTCGCCCCGCTGCTGTCCGGCTGGCTGCTGGACGCCTTCGGCTGGCGGGGCGCCCTGTGGTTCCTGGTCGCCTCGACCGTCGTGGCGATCCTGGCGCTGCTCGCCGTGCCGGAGACGCCGCGGCGCGCGGTGGCCGGCCGGCTCGACCGGGCCGGTGCGCTGCTCCTCGGCGGCGGTCTCGCCCTGGTGGTCTTCGCCGTCGGCCAGGGCCGTGACTGGGGCTGGGCCTCGGCCGGAGTCATCGCCTGCCTGCTCGCCGGGCTGACCGCGCTGGCGGTCTTCGTCACGGTGGAACTGCGGGTGAGCGCCCCGATCCTGGACCTGCGCATGCTGGGGCGCCGCTCGCCGGCCACCGTGCTGCTCGGCTCGTCCGTGCCGCAGGCGGCCTTCTTCGCCTCCCAGGCGATCCTGATCTTCCTGGCGCTCTTCCCGCCGATCCCGCACGTCTCCGACGGTCTGGGCTGGTCGACCACGCACACCGCCGTGATCGGCATCCCCGCCGGACTCCTCACCTTCGCGGCCGGCATCGGCGTCGGCAGGGCCGTACGGACGACGAGTCCGCGCAGTGTCTGGTACGTCGGACTCGGCATCCTCGCCGGCGGACTCGCCCTGGCCGCCTTCTACCACCACGACGCCACCCAGATCGTCCTCACCGGTCTCGTCATGGGCCTGGGCGGCGGCATCCTCATGGCCGGCCAGCAGGCCATGATCGTGTCGGTGGTCTCCGCCGAGGAGCAGGCCGCCGCCAACGGGCTGTCGTCCCTGCTCACCCAGGTCTTCCTTGCGCTGACCAACCAAGCCCTCTACAGCGTCCTCGCGGCGGACTCCACGGTCCTCGACGGCACCGCCTTCTACCACGACACGGCCTTCACCCACGCCTACCTCACCATGGCCGCCGTCGTCGTCCTCGGGCTGCTGATCTCGCTCGCCATCCCCCGGCTCGGCCGCCCGGCGGACAGCGCGGCACACGACCTCCGCACCCCGGCCGCGCCCCTCCCCTCCGCCTGACACCCGTATCCGCCCGAGAGGACCACCCGTGCCCCACACCCGCCCCAGCCATCTGCGCGTCGACCACCTAGACCGGCCCCTGGGCGTCCACACCCTCCGCCCACGCCTGTCGTGGAGACTTCCGCACGATGCCCGCGCGCAACTCGCGTACCGCATCGAGGCCGGCGGCTGGGACACGGGCCGGGTGGACTCCGAGGCGAACACCGGCATTGCCTACGACGGTCCCGAGCCCGGCTCGGCCGTCCGGATCCCCTGGCGGGTCAAGGTGTGGACCGACCTCGGCGAAAGCGCCTGGTCACAGCCGTCCTGGTGGGAGACCGGCCTCCTCGCACCGCATGACTGGCAGGCCCACTGGATCGAACCGGCGGAAGCCGAACCCGCTCCCGCCGGCCACCGCCCCGCCCACCTGTTGCGCCACACCTTCAGCCTCACCAAGCCCGTCCGCCAGGCCCGGCTGTACGCCACCGCCCACGGGGTGTACGAGGCGTTCCTCAACGGCCGGCGCGTCGGGGACATGGAACTCACGCCGGGCTTCACCGCCTACCGCTCCCGCCTCCAGGTGCAGACGTACGACGTCACGGACCTGCTGGTCCATGGCGACAACGCCGTCGGGGCGATCCTGTCCGACGGCTGGTTCCGCGGCCGGCACGGCTTCGCCCGCGAGGCGGACGGCTTCGGCTCCCGCACCGGGCTGCTCGCCCAGCTGACGGTCACTCATCACGACGGCACCACAACCGTGGTGGGCACCGGGCCCGCCTGGCGCAGCGCCCCGGGCGGCATCACTGCCGCCGACCTCATGGACGGTCAGCACACCGATCTGCGGGTCCACGCCCCGCGCTGGGCGGTGGCCGACCACGACGACCGCCATTGGGACAAGGCGCAGGTCGCCGTCGGCGGGCTCTACGACGACTTCACACGCCTGACCGGCCCTCTCGCCCCGCCTGTCCGCCGGGTCGAGGAACTCACACCCCTCGCGGTCACCGCGCCGGCGCCCGGCCGTCATGTGGTGGACCTGGGACAGAACATCAACGGCTGGGTACGGCTGAGCAACCTCGGCCCGGCCGGCACCCGCCTCACCCTCGTCCACGGCGAAGCCCTCGACACCCAGGGTGACGTGACCACCGACAACATCCGCGCGTTCGACTGGGCGACCCGTCGACCGCTGCCCGCCGGACAGATCGACACCGTCGTCTCGGCGGGCCGGCCCGGAGAGGTGTTCGAGCCGCGCCACACCACCCACGGCTTCCGCTACGTCCGCGTCGAGGGCCACCCCGGCCCGCTCACCCCCGACGACGTACGCGGGATCGTCGTCCACACCGACCTGACCCGCACCGGCTGGTTCACCAGCAGCGACGACCGTCTCAACCGGCTCCACGAAGCCGCCGTGTGGAGCCTGCGGGGCAACATGTGCGACGTACCCACGGACTGCCCGCAGCGCGAGCGCGCCGCGTGGACCGGCGACTGGCAGGTCTTCGCACCCACCGCCGCCTACCTGTACGACGTCGCCGGCTTCACCGCCAAGTGGCTGCGCGATCTGGCGGCGGACCAGTGGGCCGACGGCACCGTCCCCAACTTCGCCCCGGACCCCGCCGACGAGCAGGCCCGCCGTGCCTCCGCCGAGGGCGGCATGAACGGCTCGGCCGGCTGGGGCGACGCCGCCGTCATCGTGCCGTGGGAGATGTGGCGGGCCTACGGCGACCTGGACGCCCTGCGCGTCCAATACCCCTCGATGTGCGCCTGGGTCGACTTCGCCGCACACCAGGCCCGCACCCGCCGCCACCCCGACCGGGCGGCCGTACGACATCAAGCGGCCCCGCACGAGGAGCACTTGTGGGACACGGGCTTCCACTTCGGTGAGTGGCTGGAGCCGGGTGTGACCCCGAACCTCGATCCCACGCGTGACCACGGCGCCGTGGCCACCGCCTACCTGCACCGTTCGGCCGACCTGCTCGCCCGTACCGCCGCCCTGCTCGGGCACCCGGCCGACGAGGCCCGCTACCGCCGTATCGCCGAGGGAGCCCGGCTCGCATGGCAGCGGGAGTACCTGGCCGACGACGGCACCGTCACGCCCGACACCCAGGCCACCCTGGTCCGCGCGCTGGCCTTCGGCCTGGTCCCGGCGCCGCTACGGGCCCGCACCGCCGACCGGCTCGCCACCCTGATCCGCGCCGCCGGCACGCATCTGTCCACCGGCTTCCTCAGTACCGGTCTGCTGCTGCCCGTCCTCGCCGAGACAGGCCACCTCGGCCTCGCCTACGACCTGCTGCTCCAGGACACCGCGCCGTCCTGGCTGACCATGATCGACAAGGGGGCGACCACCATCTGGGAGGACTGGGAGGGAACGGACGGCGAGGGCCGTCCCAAGATGTCCTACAACCACTACAGCAAGGGTGCCGTCGTCTCCTTCCTGCACCAGTACGTCGCGGGCATCCGGCTGCCCGCGGCCCCGATGCCGGGCGAAGCCGGGTACCGGCGCTTCGTCATCGCGCCGCAGCCCGGCGGCGGACTCACCTTCGCGAGCGCTCGCCTGGACTCGCCGCACGGGCGCATCGCGAGCGAATGGCGTCTCCACGACGGGCAGTTCACCCTCACGGCCCGGGTCCCTCCGGGCACCGAGGCGGAGATACGTCTTCCGGGAGCCGACGTCGTGACCGCGGGGCCGGGCACGCACACCTACACGATCGACATGTGCCATGAGGACAGCTGACGTGCGGGTATGTGAGGGTGCGCGCGGGGTCCGGACGTCAGGGCGCCTCGACCAGGGGCGGTTCGCCCCAGGGGGTGGCCAGCGCCTGCCGCAACGCGCCGACCGCGTCGGTGCCGATGCGTTCGGCCAGTACGCCTTCGATCACGGCGAGCGCGGCCTGCGCCCGGTGGTGGACGCGGAGCCCCTCACCGGTCGGGCGGATCAGGCGGCTGCGGGCGGAGGCGGGGTCGGGGATCTGCTCCAGCAACCCCATGCCGATCAGTCCGTGCACGGCCTGATGGACGGTCTGCCGGGTGACGCCCATCCGCCGGGCGAGCTCGGAGATCGTGGTGCCCCGCTCGTCCAGGGCGGCGAAGACGGCCGCCTGGGCGACGGTCACCGCCTGCTCCCCCGCGGCTTCCATGCTGGCCAGCAACGCGTCGTCGAACCACCGCTTGGCCTCGGTGAACAGCTGGGGCAGGTTCGGCGCGGGCGTGGTCATGGCTCCTCAACGGGACGGGATGCCGAGCATAGCGACCCGTTGCCCGCAGCCCCGATCCGGCAGAAACCTCTGCGCCGCAGAGGGGTTCCCCAACCACGAATGTCAGGTAGCCTGACATTCATTCTCGCCTCGTCGCACCGGAGGTTTTCCATGACCATGGAGTTCGCCACCCGCTACCGGTCCCGCTCGCGCATCCCCGCCGAGCCGGGCAAGCCCTACTTCATCGAGAAGGGCATGGGCGACCGCGCCCACCTGTTCACCGACCTGGTCACCGTCTACGCCGGCGGCGAGCAGACCGAGAACACCTTCAACTTCTTCACCGTCGAAGGCCCCAAGGGCGACCTCATCCCCGCCCACTCCCACGCCGACACCCACGAGATCTTCTACGTCACCGACGGCGCCGTCCGGCTCTTCGTCGAGGACCTCCAGGGCGAGCAGCAGGAAAAGCTCCTCACCGCCGGCGACTTCGGATTCGTACCGAAGAACTGCCCGCACGCCTACCGCATCGAGCGCCACCACAGCCGGATCGTCGGTGTCGCCGCAGGGCCGGGCAAGACGTTCGAGCGGTTCTTCGAGAGCCTCGGCACACCCACCGAGGAACTGGGCCTGCCGAAGCAGCCGTACATACCCGAGCCGCACAAGTTCGGCACCGTCCCGCACCAGCACGATGTGCGGTTCCTGCCCGACCACCAGTGGCGCACCGGGAACTGACCGCGATGCCGTACGTCCATGCGCTGCTGGCCGGGACCCTGGTCGGCGCCCTGTACGCGGCGCTGCGCGTCAAGGCACCCGCTCCCCCGCCCGTCGCCCTGGCCGGCCTGCTCGGCATCCTGCTCGGGCAGACCGTCCTGGGGAAGCTGTGAGCGGCGCGACCCGCGCTCGCGTGGTCGCGTCCGGCCGACGCGTCCTGATCTCCTTCGCCGCGGGGCTGGCCATGGGCGCCCTCTACTGGATCTGGGACCTGAGAGCACCGGCGCCGGCCCTGCTGGGGCTCACCGGTCTGCTGGGCATCGGCCTCGGCGAGCGCGCGGCAACGGCACTCGGCACACGGATCGCCCTGCACCGCACTCCTCCGCCGCCATCCCGAGCCGATGCCCCCGAGACGGCTCCCGGCTGCACCTGCGTGCAGCCGTCCACACCCCGCTGACCTCGTCCGGAAAGAACCTCATGCCTCTGCCACCCGAGCTCGCCGCCCTGCTCGCCCCGCCCGCCCCCGCCCGACTGCCGCTGCCGCCCGCCGCCCATCCCGCCCCGGGCACACGGCTGTTGCGCGGCGCCGTCTACGCCGCCCCCGACGGCATCCGCCCACTCGAACTGGACCTCTGGCTGCCCGAGTACCCGCACGATCCACTGCCGGTCATCGTCTACATCCACGGCGGCGGCTGGCGGACGGGCACCCGCACGGAGATGGGACCGCGCTTCCGCACCTGGCAGCTCAACCCCTTCGCCCGCCTCGCCCAGGCCGGATTCGCCGTCGCCAGCCTCGACTACCGGCTCACCGGCGAGGCCATCCACCCCGCCCAGTTGGAGGACGTCACCGCCGCCCTGGCCTGGCTCGACGCCCGCGCCGACGAACTCGGCCTGGACACCGGCCGGACCGTCACCTGGGGCGAATCCGCCGGGGCCCATCTGGCCGCCCTGCTGGCTCTCACCGCCCCGGTGCGCGGCTGCGTCGCCTGGTACGGCCCCACCGACCTGACGACACTGCCCACCCAGTCCCGGCCCGGCGCCTACGACGCGGACAGTCCCACGACGCGCGAGGCGCTGCTGATCGGAGCGCCCGTGGCCACGGCTCCCGACCTCGCGCGTGCGGCCAGCCCGGTCACCCATGTCACCGCCGACGCTCCGCCGTTCCTCATCCTGCACGGCACCGACGACTGCCTCATCCCGCTGGCCCAGGGCGAGCAACTCACCGCCGCCCTGCGCGAGGCGGGCGCCCAGGTCGACTTCCGCCCCGTCCCCGGCGCGGACCACGCATGGGCCGGCTTGCCTGACGAGGACGTCGAACGGTGCTTCATCGCGTCGCTGGACTTCGCCCGTTCGGTCACCGCAGGGTCGCCCACGCCTGCCTGATACCAGGGGTGGTCGGAGACCTCGGTCACGCTCGCCGGCTACTCGCCCATCTCGTGCTCCGGACGATCCATGGCCGACGTTTCGTTGTCAGTGATCAGGACCGGCGTGTCTGCCGCCGCCCGGGCGCGGTCCGTCGCCGTCGCGATCTCCTCGTAGGTCCATTCCCGGTACAGGCGCTCCCCGTGGGCGTCGGTGATGTCGATGACCACGCCGGTCCACGCCTCGGCGGGCTGTTCGGGGACGAGTCCCAACTCGTATGCGGCGTCCCGGAGGAGGGATTCCGTAACGCATACGCCGGTGAGTCTCTCGGTCAGAGCGAGGACCGCGGCCTTCCGGTCGACGTCAGGGGCGTTCTCGTCGTCCTGTCCCTCGGAGGTCAGGGGGAAGCCGACTTCCCGCAGCAAGGGGACCAGTTCATCGGGAGAGTTGCCGTCACGCGACGAGGGGACCTCGAACGTCGTACGGAGTTCACCGTCCTCGAACCAGTGGAAGAGGTGGATGGGCTTGCCGCCGTTGGTCGAGTGCGCCACGACCCGGCCGCCCCTCGACAGCGTCTCGACGCACGGCGCCGCGATCCCCAGGCCACCGTCGAAGCCGAGGACGAGTGTCCAGTCGCCGTTCTCGCCCGTAACGCTGAAGGCGCCCGCCACGTAGGACTCGTCCCAGTAGTCGTCATCCAGCTCGGCGCGGTGAGCGTCGTTCGCCTCAAGGAGCCCGGCCGTTCCCTCCCCGGTGCCGCGTGGTTCCGCCTCCATCGCCCGCAGCACCTCACGAGGCGTCCGCCCCCGTATCAGGGTCAGGGTGTATCCGCCCTCCATCATGTGTCGGAAGAGCGGCGAAGTGCGGATCCAGGTGTAGTCGTGCGCGGTCACCGAGTTCATATGGCGCAGTGTGCCCGATGCCTCTGACATCGCGGTCTCCAGGTGTGCCCCCCTCTTCACCGACTCCCGGCTCGACATGCTGCCGGTGGAACACCGCCTGGCGAACCGGGCGAGACGTGGCCTGGAGCTGCGTGACGGGCGACGCCCCGAGGTGCCGTCGTGTCAGCGTGGTGCTTCCACCTCGATGCCGCCGAGCGGGTAGTTCCAGCGCCGGTCGAGGCGGGAGCCGGTCTTTCGGGCGCCCTTCAGGTTCTTCACGAAGGCTCTGCGCTGGGCCGGGGTCGCCGAGCGCCAGCGCAGTTCTAGGACCGGGCGTACCGGAGGGATGAGTTCGCGCATCCGTTGTTCGTATTTGGCGAGGGTCGCCTCGTAGTCCAACGGCCGGTAGACCAGGTCGAGATCGATCGACGGTGCCGGGCCGCCCGCCTCGTGGTGGCAGGAACTCAGCCACCCGGCGAGGTAGTCGAGCCCGATTCGAATGTCGGAGGAGGCCTGGTCCTGCCACTTGCCGAGGTAGGGCGCGTTCACCGCTTCCGCGGTCACCTCCTCCGGCATCACGATCAGACCGCGCACGGAGGTGCCCGACAGGGCGATGTGGATACGCGGCCAGTTTCCGCCGGCCTCGATCCGGAAGGAGGTGAAGCAGCCCGCCATGCCCATCCCCGCCCGCAGCTGGGCCCAGTTCAACGCGTCGGACGGGAGCCGCTGCTCCGAGTAGGGCCCGCTGGTGCGGTGCCCGAGGTCGCTCTCCCGCATCATGAACACGGCCTCGAACACGTCACCGCGCAAAGTCACGCTCACCGGGAAGTACGCCCCGACGTCCGCCATGAACGCCTTGCCGGTGATCAGGGCGCCGATGCTGGACCCGTCCGGATTCATCGCCGTCTCCTCCATCCCCTCCGTGTCGGCCTGGGCGGTACCGGGCCGGGCAGACTGTCCAGTTCGGCCTGGACGGCGAGGGTGTCCGGGTGCTGCTCACCCAGATGCAGCCGCCGTTTCGCCAGCACTTCGCGCAGGGCCTCCGCCGCGTCACCGTGCCGTCCGAGCCTGCGGTGCACACGGGCCAGCCCCACCCTGGCCTCCAGGGTCTGGAGGCCGTCAGGGCCCAGGCGCCGCACGAGCTGGGGCAGCAGGAAGTCGTACATCCGCTCGGCCTCGTCCAGTTCGCCCTTGTCGGTGAGCAGGGACGCGAGTGCCTCGATCGCCTCCAGGGTGGCCGGATGGTCCGGTCCCAGGTCCCGTGCGCGTTCCACGGTCACCGCCCGGATCAGGGCCTGGGCTTCCGTCTGCCGGCGCAGATCATTCAGTACTGCCGCCCAGCCGAGCATCGCGCGCTGCGTCTCGACGTACCCGGCGTCCCACAGGTGGGAGCGCACGTCGACGACTAGCTGCCAGGTCAGCTCGGCCGCGGCCAGATCGCCCTCGCGGTGCAGGAGGGGGGCGGCCGCGGCGAGCGTGGCGAGGTCGTCCTGGAGCTGGTCGGCGAAGTGGTTGGCCCAGTTTGTCTCGGACCGGTTGAGTTCGTGCTCCGGTCTGAGCAGCAGCGTGAACGCCTCGGCCGTGCCCGGAAACCTGTCGCGCTCCCGGCTCGCCAGGTCCTCGGCCACGGAATGCATGTAGAGGCGGTAGCCCGTGTCGTTGCGGGAAGGCACCTTGTCCAGTTCGGCGGCGAGTTCCAGGGTGCGAGTGACAGCGCGCTGCTGCCGCTCGCCGATGCGCGCCATCGCCTCGATGAGCGCCGGGCGGCTGTCGTCACGGGAGGGCAGTTCGACGGCGACCTCGGCCCGCAGTTCCTCGATCACGGGCTCGGACTCCGCGCGCAGCACTCCGGTCGCCGAGCCGAAGTCGTACTCCCAGTCCAGGGCCCAGGTCAGCAGGCGGCCGCCTTCGTCGCCGGCGAGGAGCAGGGCGCCGTCGGGGGCCAGCGCGACGTCGGTGACCGGGTCGGCGAAGCCGGTGAAGGCCCGCAGTTCCCGGCCGGTCGTCAGGTCCCACAGGCGTGCCTGGCGGTCCTGGCCGCCGGACGCCGCGAGGAGGAAGTCCGGCGTGACGGCGAGGCTCCGCACGGCGGCGGTGTGTCCGGTGAGCACATGGACGCAGCGGGCGGCGGCGACGTCCCACAGCCGGACGGTGCCGTCGGCGGAGCAGGACAGCAGGTGCCGGCCGTCGGCGCCGGGCAGGACGTCGACCACGGCGTCGGTGTGTCCGGTGAGCACCGCCTCGCACTGTCCGTCGGCGGTCCGCCAGACGCGCACGGTCGCGTCGGAGCCGCCGGTGACGACGTAGCAGCCGTCCTCGCTCAGCCGGGCGGCGCCGATCCACTCCTCGTGCCCGCCCAGCACCCACCGCAGTTCGCCTTTGTACAGGTCCCAGATCTTCACGGTGACGTCCTGGCCGCGGGAGAGCCCGTAACGGTGGTCGGCGCTGACGGCCACGTCCAGCACGGCACCGGGGTGCGCTTCCCAGCGCCCGAGGGACCGGCCGCCGGGGATGTCCCAGGCGGCGACGACGCCGTCGGCGGTCCCGGAAAGGGCCACCTGACCGTCCTCGCTGACAGCGACGTAGTACACGTGGTCGCGGGGGCTGGTGAACAGTTGGACGATGCGCCGGTCGCGGGGCTGCCAGGCGACGACCCGACCGTCCTCGCCCCCTGACACCGCGAGCCGGCCGTCGGCGGTCATCGCCAGGGCACTGATGTGCCCGGTGTGCAGGCTGAGCGTGTGCAGCAGTTGCCCGGTCTCCACGTCGAAGATCCACGCCTCGGAGTTGCCCGCCCGGGCGAGCGCGGTGGGGCTGCGCCCACTGAGTGCCAGGGCCCAGGAGCGGTCGTCGTCGGGGGTGATCCGGCCCGCCGACCAGGCGTCGACGAGTGCGGTACGGCGGCCGAGGGCACCGAGTCGGCGCCACAGGCGTACGGGATCGGTGTGGCGCCGGTGGCCGGGCAGTGCGCGGGCGGCGCGGATCAGTTCGGCCGCCTCCTCCAGCCGACCGGCTGCGCCGTGCGTGACCGCCTGGTCCAGCAGATCGGCCGCTCGGGCGGCAGCGGCGGTGACGTCGCCGGCCTGGTGGGGGCGGACGTAGCTCCAGGGGGCCGGCGGTCCGGCGGGCGGCAGGTGCCATACGCGTACGGTCTTGCCCTCTGCGGTGAGGGCGAGGTGGCCGGTCGCGCTCAGGACGACGTCCTTGGTGTCGGGTGTGGCCTCCAGGGAGAGACGGCAGCGGCCCGTGGCGAGGTCCCACAGCCGTGACGGCTGGTCGCGTCCGCCGCTGGAGAAGCCGACCGTGCCGTCCGTGTTCAGGGCGGTCCGCCCGTATCGGGTCTTGAGTTCCCGTGGGGCATCATCGGAGCCGAGGTCGGCCAGTCGGACGTGGGGGCTCCCGCCGGCGACCGCGACGAGTCGGCCGTCGTCGGTGAACCGCACGCTCAGGAAGGCGTGGTCGAACCGGTGGACCAGTGCGCCCGTGCGCACGTCGTGCACCGAGGTGGTCCGGCGTGTGTGGTCGACGAGGCAGCACAGGGTGCCCCGGGCGCCCAGGAAGTCGACCCTGCTCTCGAACTCCCGGACCTCCACGGGTTCGCCCGTCTCCAGGTCCCAGGTGACGACCTCTCCCTCGTACCCGCTGGTGACCGCGTGCCGTTGATCCTCCGTCAGCGCGACCGCGAGCACCCAGCTGGGGTGGCCGGGGAGTTCGAACCCGGTGGCGGTCTCGAAGTCGAGCACCAGCGCGCGCCCGGTGCCCCCGCCGACGACCAGGACGCGGCCGTCGTCGCGGAGGGCGAGTGTCGAGGCTCGGTATGTGTCCAGGTGCAGTTCCTGGCGGCACTCCCCCGTGGTCAGGTCCCAGATCCGCAGTCCGCCGGAACCGTCCGCCGAGACTCCCGTCGTGCCGTCAGGGGTCAGGGCGAGGGCGGTGATCCAGTCCTCGTGTTCCCCGGGCAGCACGGACTGGGCCGGGGCGGGCGCGTCCTGCACCGAGGCGAGGGCGGCGGCGATCTGCGGGTCGTCGGGCATCCGCGCGGACGCGTCCCGCAGCAGTTCGGTCGCGGCAGGCGCATCGCCCCGCTCGCGGTGCACCAGCGCCAGCAGGTAGGTGCCGTCGTCGGGGTCGCCGAACCGCACGGATTCCAGCTCGTCCACCAGTTCGGCGTCAGTGATGACACCCGTCCGCCAGCGGTGCAGTCCGCGGTTGTAGCGGGCGTGCGGGTGGTGGGGGTCCGCCCGCAGGGCGCGGGTCCACAGTTCCTCGGCGCTGTCGCGGCGGCCCAGGTCCAGCATCGACAGCGCGTGGTTGGAGAGGCTGTCGGCGAGCAGGGTGGCCGCGGACGGGGCGTGGCGGGGATAGGGGCCGACCTCGCGCCGGTGCACCTCGACCAGCCGCTCGGCGAGTGGGCCGAGCCGGGAGGGGCGGGCGGCGGGGTCCTCCGCGAAGCACTCGCGCAGTACGTCCAGCATCTCGACCGGCACCCGCTGGATCGCGCCCGGCGTCCGGGACCGGGTGTAGTCGTCGAAGGCCTGGCCCGCGGTGGTCCCGTCCCGCACCGGCGGCCTGCCCAGGAGCATTTCGAACACGGTGACCGCCCAGGACCAGACGTCCGTGGCCGGGGTGAGCCCGGACGGTGACCGTGCCTGCTCGGGCGAGCAGTACGCCGGGTCCAGGCCGCCCCGGCTGACGAACGGCTCCGCGTCCCCGACCGCACGGGCGCGTGCCAGGCCGAAGTCGGTGACCTTGACCGTGCCGTCCCGGGTCAGCATCACATTGGCGGGCTTGACGTCCTGGTGCACGACGCCGTTCTCGTGCGCGTGGTCCAGGCCCCAGGCGGACTGGATCGCGACATCCAGCAGCGCCACGAGGGGATCGTCGCCGTACAGGGTCCGGTGACGGACGGCTTCCGCGAGGCTGCCGCCGTCGGCCCACTCGGCGAAGACCCTGGGCACGTCCTCCAGGGTGCGCACGTAGACGCAGTTGGCGATGTGCGGGTGCAGGCCAAGACCCACCCACACCTCCGCCTCCCGCTCGAAGTCCCCGAGCCCCTCCGGCGAGCGGACGACGGCCGGGCGCGGGGTCTTCACCGCCAGGTCGATGTCCCAGCCGCGGTGGTGGACCCGGTGCACCAGTCCCAGGCCGCCGGTACGCACCACGTCCAGGACCTCGTACAGGTCCAGGATGACGTCCCCACGGCGCCAGGTGGCCATCGGCGTCAGTCCACCACGGCGGCGTACAGGGGTGTTCCCAGCAGCACCGACCTGCCGGTGCCGTCCGGGCTCTCGCCGTGCAGCAGCCGCTTCGCCACGAACTCGACGTGCTGGGTCGGCCAGCGCAGTCGCGCGACGACCTGCTCAACGCGGCCCAGTGCCATGCGGTCGACGCGATCGAGGTCGCCGTCCACCGCGTCGGCGACGTACTCGTCCTCCAGGTCGGAGGTGATCCCGAGACCGTCGAGCATGGAGGACATCATCGAGCGCCCCACGCCGTGCGCCTCGGCGTCCGGCACGTAGTCGTACACGTGCCGGTACGAGCCGCCCAGGGCGAGGACAGTGCTCTCGGTGCGCCCGCCGAAGAACACCAGCGAGGACGCGGGGTCGTCGCGGAACGCGCCCCAGCGCATCGGCAGCGAGCCCCAGAAGTACTGGCCCGGGTTGTCCACCGTGCCGAGGTCGCCGTGGTCGTGGAGGTACCGGACGACCGTTTGGAGACGGGTGATCCGGTCGGTCGGCGGGGCTTCGGTGGTGCGCTTCGCCGACAGCACGGAGAGGTTCACGCCCACCTCCGTCTGCCGCTTGGCCCCGAACCCGGGGTCGATCTGCGGCAACAGCATGTCGACCTTGCTGTCGGAGATGTACACGTAGTAGCTCAGCGACACTGCCGGATCCTCCCAGGCCTCGACCTTCCCAGCCTAGCGATCACGACCCGTTGTGAGCCATGGGACGGGCGGGCGAAGGGAGTTGAGCGGTGCCTGGTCACAGGACCGGGAGTGGGGCACATGCACGGCGAGGAGGAGCCGACGGTCCCAGGACGGGCCGCTAGGGTCCCGCGTGGACGTACGCGGCCCAGATGTGCGGGTGCGGAACGCGGGCGCGCAGTTCGCGGATCGTGTCGTGCAGGGCGCGGGCGGGGCCAGGGGTGCCGGGGGCCGTCGTACGGCGGTAGAAGTCGCGGGTCACCTGGTCCGCGTGGGTGCTGTCGATCTTCCACAGGGTGCCGACCGCGGTGGGGAAACCGGCGAGCAGGAACGAACTCGTGATGTGGATAGCCTCGTCCGAGAGGTGCTCGGTGGTGCGTGCGGTGCCGCAGGCCGCCAGGAACGCGAGTTGGGCCGCGCGCGGGCGGACCTGACAGATCTCCCGGACCGAGACCTGCTCGCCGCTGGGCAGGTGGAGCAGGGCGCCCGAGGGCTCCGAGGGGTCCGTCGCCGCGTGGCAGCCGAAGTGCGCCCAGGAGGCCTCGTGCAGCGCGCTGAGCACGACGTCCCGGGTGGCTTCCGGGCCGATCAGCGTCCGGTGCGCGCCGAGGAGTCCGGCGGCGTAGTCGGCGGCGCCCGCGACCCCGGGCAGGTCGTCCTCGGCCGCGGCGACCAGCAGGGCCCGGCCGTGCTCGGCGGTGCCGCGCTGCCGCGCGCGGGCCCGGGCGTACGCCAGGGTCTGCAGACCCGGTACGTAGGACGACACCACGGCGTCGAGCGCGGCGCCGCAGCCGTCGGGCGCGCAGTCGGGCGACCGGCATTCGGCCGCGTGCAGCGGCAGGGCGCCGAAGGCTCCTGTCGGCACCCACCAGATGCGCGGCCATTCGGCATCGGCGGGGACGGCGTCCGCGCAGCCGACCGCCTCCAGCACCGGTCGCACGATCTTGTGCCAGGTCCAGTCCAGCGTCTGGCGGACCGTGTTCCCGGCGGCGACAAGCTGGAGCGGGGAGGGTCGCGACCCGCCCTGCGTGTTGATGGCGTCGACCGCTTCCCGCAGCCACCGCGACATGTCGGCGGCTTCCTCGGCCGTGACCTCGAGGGGCAGGGTGGTGATCGTGCGGTCGGTGACGACCAGGGCGTGGCAGTAGCGCTTGCCGCCGTGGTTGAGGACGACCACCGGCCCGTCGGCGGCGAGCTCCTTCAACTCCCGGGCGGTGAGCGGCCGCAGGAAGCCTTCGAAGCCGGGCCGGGCGCGGATGTCCCGGACAAGGTCGTCGAGCGCGCGGGAGGCGCGCAGGCGCGCCAGCCTGGACCACTCGGCGTCACCGGGCGCGGACGTCTGCGGCCGGGCCTCGATCTGTTCCGTCAGCCGCTCGAACTCGTCGGCCAGCTCGGGGTGTTGGGTGCGCAGCTCGCCGAGGTCGGCGCGGGCCTCGATGCGCCGGGTCAGCAGCAACCCGCGGCCCCGCTCCAGGAGTTCGGCGGCGCGGTCGACGTCGCGGCCCGCGAAACTGCGGTCGATGGTGGGGAGTTCGGGCGGGACCCGCCCCGCTTCCAGTTCCCGTACCGACTCCTGCGCAGCCTTCAGATATTCCGGGAGGCGGGGGGCGACATCACGCAGTTCGACATTGCAGAGGATCAGCTCGACGATCGTCCTGATGTCGCCCTCGAACGACGACAGACCGTGCTCGGCCGAGGTCTGGTCGGCGCCCCGGTCGGTGAGGCCGGCCATGGCCTCGATGGCCTCTTCGAGATGGTCCAGGGCCGGGCCGATCTCCTGCCGGCCCAGCGCGCCGGCCGCGGCGCCGATCTCGCCGTGCGCCCGCAGCCACACCGGGACGGCGCCACCACGCAGCACCTCGGGTCCGGCGGTGCCGTCGAAACGGCCCAGGACGGGCGCGAGGCGGGCGGCGAGGAGGTCCTGCGGAGTGCCGTCCTCGCCGGGGGTCGGGTCCGGGAGGCGACCCCGGACGAAGAAGTCGAGGGCCGACCTCATCACGCCGGCCAGGTCGAACGGCGCGCCCTGCGGCAGTTCCTCCGCCGAGAGCGACCGGGTCACCTCGTCCGCTTCCGCGAACAGCTCCTGCGCACGCGCCGGTTCGGTGGCCCGGAGCACGACGGCACGCTGCGCGAGCGCCCGGGCGAGGGTCGAGGCGGCCATCACGCGCATCGGGTGTCCCGGGCCGCACCTCGCGAAGGTCGCCCGGCACTCCTCGACCACGGCGTCGTCGAGGTCGGGGCGGCGGCCGCCCGCCGGTCCCACGGTGTCGGCGAGGTTGACGTAGACGTCGCCCATCAGGTCGTACCAGGGCCGCTCGGCGGTGACGGGCGCGGCCTCGATGACGTCTCGCATCCGGCGGGCGATCTGCATGGCCCGCTCCAGTTGGGCGGGTTCATGGCCGAAGATGTAGTTCTGCAGGGCGTTGTGGAACTCGGTGCGGGCCGCCAGCACCGCCCTGTCGGTCTCGGTCACCATCGGGTCGCCGGGCCGCAGCTCCCCCTCGATCTCCGGCATGAGGAGTCCGCCCGGCGCCGAGGCGATCAGGGCCGCCGCTTCCCGGGCGCCCTCCGCGTCGAAGCCGCGGAACGACAGGACCGTCAGGGCGTCCGCGAGCATCCGGTCGAAGTCGCCGGGGAGGTCGACCCCCTGCTCGCGGCTCTCGCGCAGTAGCTCCACGACCTCTTCGAGGACGGCGTAGTCCGGTGCCTGGGCAGTCTGCGCCGACAGGGCGCTGCCGAGCGCGGCGGAGAGATAGGGGCGTATCTCGTCGCCCTCGGGCGTGAGGTCACGGAGCTCCCGGATGGTCGCGATGTCGGCGTCGAGGGTCTCGGAGTCCTCCAGCCGGACACCGCCCATGCGGGTCAACACCTCGACCATGCGGCCCAGTTCACCGTCCGGCACGCCCCCGGTCTCGGTCGAGGCCACGGCGACGGGCAGCGCGACCTCGAACAGGCCCTGCCGCAGCAGCTCCGAGACGGGGGACCCGGCCGGGGCGGCGGCCAGCGCCTCCTCGGTCAGCTCCCGGCACTCGGCCTCGAACAGCCCGGCCCGCGCGGGCGCGCTGTCGCGCAGTGCCTCGGCCCGCATTCCGGTGAGGGCGGCCAGGACGGCGACGTAGGCGTGCCGGTGCGGCTGGTCGGCGGGGAGGGCGGCGAGGGCGGTGCGGTAGCGGGCGATGTGCTCGTCGCCGCTGTCGTCGGGCTCGAACCCGGTGGAGAGGAAGGCCAGTTCGATGTCGATGTCGACGGGGGCGCCGTCGAGCAGGGCCTGCTCCCGGGCCCGCTCGGCCAGACGCCGGATGAGGGGGGCGACCCGCTCCAGGTCGGCCGGGTCGTCGCTCCGGCTCGCCTCCTGCAACTCCCGGAAGGCGGCGAACATCTCCCGCTGCTCGTCACTGAGGTCGAGGCCGTCCAGGAGCGGCAGCATCCGCTCCAGGTCCTCGGGGGTGACGGTGTCGACGCTCAGATCCTGCAACTGCCGGTAGGCGTCGATCATGTCCCGGTGCCGGTCGTCCAAGGCGCCGACGGAGGCGAGGAGTTCAGCCGCCTCCACGGCCGACGCGCCGTCCTCGCGCGCTGCCGCGAGGGCTGCGAGGGCCTGGCCGAGGGCGGTGACGACCTGGGGGTGCGCGGGGTGCACGGTGGGTGTGGCGGCCAGGGACGCGCGCAGCCGTCGTACGGCGCAGGCGACGCGGCCCGGGTCGTCCTCGGCGATGCCGGCGTCGGCGATGGCCGAGCCCACTCGCAGGTCGAACTCGCCGGGCCAGGTGACCGGCAGGGTGTGGAGGTGGCGCAGCTGGTCCAGCCCTTCGGCGGTCTCCGGCAGGAGGGCGCCCTGCGGGACCGCCGCGATCAGCTCTTCGACGACGGTGAGCGGGGGCGTGCCAAGCAGCCGGCAGGTGTCGACCAGGGTGCGCAGGGCGGGCGCGGCGGCGGCCTGCACGAGAGCGGGGTCGAGGGCGGAGGGGGCGACGGCACTCAGCCGCGCGCACACCGCACGGGCGTAGCGCACGGCCACCAGCAGCGCGTCCGGGGCCACCATGAGCTTGAAACGCTCGACGTGGAGTTCGAGGGCGTGGACCGTCAACTCCAGGAATCCGGCGTGGTCTTCGTCGAGCACGGACTCGAACGCCGATTCCGACCAGGCGATCGCGGCTGCGAGTGCGGCGGGCCGCTCCTCTTGCGGGCCGGTGACCGCGGCGTCGGTGTGCGCCCTGCTCACCAGGTAGGCGAAGCTCGCCTCGTTGGACGGGTCGGCGGGATCGAACCGCTCCACGAGGACCTGCGGGAGCCCGGCTTCCGGAGGCAGTCGTGGGCACAGGTGCACGAAGGTGCCGACGATGACGGACAGGTTCTGCTCCGCCTCGGGATCGTCGTCGCCCAGGTGCCGGAACCAGAAGGTCCAGAAGACCTGGACGACCGCCTCCAGGTCGACCGGCGCCTCCGGCGCGTGCGCGGCCTGCCGGAGCAGGGCGAGCGCGTCGGCCACCGCCTCCGGATCTCTCAACGGCGCGGGATCGCGGGTGTTCTGAGCCGTGACGAGGCGGGCGACCACGCGGCCGCGAAGCTCGGTCATAGATCGTTACATTAGTCTGACCGCAAGTCAGAAGGCAGTGGTTCTCGGTACGTTGAGGGAGGCCGCCGTGGGGGACGGGGCGAACGCGCGCAAGGTGTACGAGGATGCGGTGGAGTACCTGTGCCGTCACGCGGAGGAGCTGCGACCACTGATCCCTGACGCCGTCTGGGAGTCGGCGTTCCCGGTCGTACGGGACGCGGACCCGGCCGGCGAGGCGTGGCGGAACGCCGTACGCGAGCTGCACGCGGCCGTCGAGGCGGGCGGAGTCCCCAACGGGCTGGGGCTGCCCGCGGTGATGGGTGTGGGCGACTGGCCCGGCCGCCGGATACCGCGGGCGTCCGGCTGGGTCTGTCCCAAGCAGAACCGTTGTGGCCGCGTCGAGTTGCGCAACGGGGCCGCGACCCCGACACCGACCTGTGCGCTGGGCGGCTCCGAGATGCGTCCGGTGGGCGGCTGACGGCGTGGGGCTTCTCATCGAGCTGCAGAAGCGCATACCCGACGGCTGGTTCCTGCGGCGGCTGCTGCCCGCCGTGCTGTTCTTCGTGGTCGCGGTCGTCGGCGGCGGCGAGCTGGGTCACGCCCACTGGAACGACTTGTCCCTCGCACGGGAGAAGATCGCCGACGCGCTGCGGACGGGCGGCGGTCTGTCCGCGGACACCGTCGCCTCGCTCGTGCTCTTCGCGGTGCCGGTGGTGGCGGCGGCGTTCGCGGTGCCCTATCTCGCATCCGGGATAGGGGCGTTGGCCGCCGGGGCGTGGCCGTGGTGGCTGATGCCGGTGGGCGATCTCGTGACCAGATGGCGGCAACACCGCTGGGTGGAACCGGACGAGTTGGCCAGGAGATCCCTACGGGCGAATGCCGACGGCAACCCCCTGCGGGCCGCCCGGCTCGACGTGCGCAGGGCCGGCGCCCTCGAGAGCGAGCGGCCCGAGTCCCCCACCTGGTCGGGCGACCGGTTCCACCGCACCGAGGAAAAGATCAGACAGCAGGGCGGCGACCTCGTCACCGGCTGGACCGCCCTCCTCCTCGGCGCCCAGGACCCGCCCCGCGCCGCCCTGGCCGAGGCCCGCGACGCCTACGACGCGGCCTGCGAGGCCCTCGTGTGGAGCGCGGCGTTCACGGTCCTCGGCGCGTGGTGGTGGCCCGCCGCACTGGTCGGCGTCCTGCTGGGCCTGGCGTCATGGCGCTCGCTGCGGCACGCGGTGGAGGCATTGTGCCGGACGACGGAGGCGGCGTTCGCTTTGAGGGAGACGCAGCCTCCGCCGGTCCAGCCGTGAGGGAGGGACGGGCAGCCCCCATCCGCCTCTTCGCACAGGGTCGGTGCCTCGACCTCAACGCGGTCAGGATCGCGTCGAGGTGCTGCTCGCGCACGTTCCCGGTCATACGGAGGCCGGGCAGCGGTGGGCTGGCGGCCTGCCGACCACACTGCTCGTTGCCCTCGATGGGCGCACTTCTAGAGTGAGGTGTCGCAGCGGGACATCAGGTGCGGGGAGGACCCATGGCGGAGGTTGCGGTTCCTGGGCCGGAGCCGGAGTGGGAGCGGCGACGCAGTACCAGGGCGGAAAGCGCAACCCGGCCCTCCCTGGATGTCCTGGCCGCACGACTGTAGTTGGACGTCGAGCGAGGCTGGGAGGATCTGGGCCGGGTGGATGTGGCGATGTTCCGCATCCAGAAGATCGACTTCGCCCTGAGTCGCCTGGAGGGCGGTCCCAGCGGACGGTTTTCTCCCTGTTGACAACCTGTCCTCATGACGGACGAGGCAGACGGGCCAACCCGCCAGATCCCTCGTGAAGCGAACTTCTACCGGAACAGCGGAGCCGACCCGCAGTACGGCAGTGCCGATGGGATCAGACAGGATGCATGTCATGTCTGATGGGCCCTACTCCCGCCTTGCCGACGAGCACCTTCCCGGCGATCTCGCTCAGCGCTGGACATCGCTCCTGCGCCCCTGTGTTCGCCTGCGCCGCGCCGACGCGGGCGGACACGTCGCGGCCGTTCTGGGCGGGTCCCCGCACCTGCCCGTCGGGGCCGCCTGGCCCGAATGGCCCGAACACGGGCCCCTGGCCTTCATCGCGTCGGTACGGTGTGCCGCTCTGCCCAGAGAAGGGCTCGGCGATGAGTTCCCGCGGGACGGGACCCTCCTCTTCTTCCACTTCGACGGTCAGCCACACGCCGACACCGTCGTATGCATCGACGACCCCGAGACCTGGGCCGGCGCCCAGGTGCTGTACGTACCGGAGAACACACCCGTCCTGCCGGCCGACACACCATCCGCCCTGGAGCCGTATCCGCGTGTGGAACTCACCGCGGACAGCGAACAGAGCGCACCCGATCTGTGGCTGCCACAGGCCAGACGGGCACTGCTCGGCGACACACGTGCATGGCCGCGCCACCGCCGCGACCTTCCGGCCCAACTCACGGCGTTCGTCCGCGCCTTCGCGCGCTTGCGCACCCGGGTCGAGCACCAGATCAGCGGCCACGCCTGCCCCGTGCAAGGCCCGGTGGAGTACGACGTCGCGAACGCAACCCTCGCCGAGAGGCACGAGTGGGGTGACCCACCGCTGGACGACGAAGCCGAACGTTGGGTGCTGCTCGCGCAGTTCGCCGGCGACCATGACGCGGACATGATGTGGGGCGACGAAGGCACGCTCTACTGGCTCATCCGCGCCGACGATCTCGCCGCACGCAAGTTCGACCAGGTCCGGCTCGTCATCCAGACGTAGCCGCGGCACGGCACTCGAACCAGGCGGCATGAGGTGCGGCGCCGCCCGCCCGATGCTGCAATGGGCTGACAGGAGCCACCCGTGCGGTCGCCGACGTGCCGGCCCAGGTGCACTTGCTCCGGACGTCACGATGGACCGAATCCGCTTGTGGGGAGTGGTCGTGAACACCGAGCTCGAAGACATGGGACCTGTCGACTACCTGGTCCTCGAATTCCCCGGCAACCGCATGACGGGAGAGGGATTTCCCCTGCTCCTCGACCTCGTCGACCGCGGCATCATCCGCATCCTCGACCTGGTGTTCGTCCGTAAGGAAGCGGACGGCTCGGTGTCCGGGCTGGAACTCCAGGACCTCGGCGAAGGAGTCGATCTGACCGTGTTCGAAGGAGCCTCCTCAGGCCTGCTCGACCACAGCGACCTGCAGGACGCGGCCACGGCACTGGAGGCCGACGCCTCCGCCGCGATCCTGGTGTACGAGAACACCTGGGCCGCGCCGCTGGCCCGCGAGCTGCGCCGCGGCGGCGCCCAGATGGTGGCCGGCGGCAGAATCCCGGTGCAGGCCCTGCTGGCGTCGCTGGACGCTCTCGAGCAGACCACCTCAGCTCCTGACCGCGTACAACGCTAAGGACACGACATGCCAGGACTTCTTCGAGGCATCGCACGGACCGCCGTGATCTCAGGGACCGCCACAGCGGTGTCCAACCGCGTCTCCAGGCGTCAGGCCGGCCGCTGGGCCGAGCAGGAGCAGCGGCAGCTCGCATACGAGCAGCCGGCTGCCGCCCAACCTCCAGCCCCGCCCCGGACCGCGGCGCCGTCCTCCATGGGCGACGACATGACCAGCAAGATCGACCAGCTCAAGCAGCTCGCCGACCTCAAGGCGCAGGGCATCCTGACCGACGAGGAGATGCAGGCCCAGAAGCGCCTGATCCTCGGCTGACGCGCCGAGACCGGTACTGCTCAGTCACGTCCCCGACGGCCGCGGCTGTTCGCGTGGTACCGAGCTCTCGGCGATCGCCATCCACTGGTCGAGGTCGGCCTGGGTGAACTCCGTCCACGGGGGGATCTCGGGGAGCCGGCGGAGGAAGTCGTAGGCCTCGGAGATCTTGGCGCCTTGCAGGACCGGGCAGTGACAGCCGACGACGGCCTCGGCGTTCAGGCGCTGGAAGTCGTCCACGACCGTCCCGAACTTCTCGCCGTCCAGCAGGGCGACCCAGGGAGAGACCAGTCGGCCGCCGAAGAACTGGCCGTCGCGGAATTCGTCCGGGGACAACGCCTCTACGTCTGGCATGGGGGTGGGTACGTTCGTGGCGAAGGTGTCGACGGCCCACAGCACGCGGGTCTTCGAATCGAAGAGGGCACGCGTTGTGGGGTTGTCGTACAGGGGCGGTCGTTTGGCGACCAGGGTGCGGTCACCCACGTCGATCGTGTCGCCGTCGGTCATGAAGCGGCACCGGTTGATGGGGGTCTCCCACTCCTCGGCCATGCGGCCGATGGAGAACCACGTGGTCAGCAGGGTCGCGTTCGGGCATTGGGCGAGAACCGCCAGGAGGTTGCCGGCGTGGTCGCGGTCGTCGTGGGTGAGGAAGATCCACCGTACGTTCAGAGGATCCACGATGGACCAGGCCGCCTCCAGCCACTGGGCGCGCACCGCCGGCGCCCCGGTGTCCACCAGAACCGGCTCGGCTCCTCGGATCACCATCGAGTTCATCGGAAAGTGGCCGACCGGCGGGGCCTCGAGGGCCCACGGGATGACGAACGTCTCCTCAGCGATCTTGTACGGCTGCAGAAGGTTGAACGTTTCCATGGTGTGCATCGCTGCTCTCCCTAGAACGGAGTCGCGCAGCATCCATAAGTCCAGTGCAGCCCCATGGCAGGCCATCGTCAAACGCAGAACGTTTGATCGATTCGTCGTCTCGTACGTAGACGGTGACCCGCGCCCCGTTGACATGGGTTGTTCCGTCCTCGCGGAAACAGCGCCGCAGGATGCTCGTCTTCGCTGCCTCCTGCGGGCTGGTCAGCGAGTGCGCACCCGTCGCACGGACGGCGACGATCCGATCGAAATCCAGCATGCGCGCCGCGATGTCCTGAGCGGGTAGCTCGACACCTGCCAGCGTGTTCGAGGAGACAGGGTCCTGTGCGAGGGCCAGATCTGTCAGGAAACGGGTGTCCGAGGGGTTGGCCGCGGTCAGGATTCGGTGCTGACCGGAGAGATAGAGCAGCCCGTCGCCAGGGCGACCTTCCTTGCGTACGGCAGCGGCGATGGCTGTGGCGTCGTTGCTTCGGGCCTGGGGTGTTCTCAGCGACAGGCTCTGCGGGACGAGTGCGGCCAGTACGGCAACGGCCGCGATCCACGCGGTACGGCGATACCGCTGACGCCGGTGGATGTAGTCGATTACGGCGCCCAGCAGCAAGGCGATTCCGATGTTGCTGTAAAGCACGTACCGGTCGACGAAAAGGGGCTTGCCCAGTGAGGCGATCAGCAGCAGAAGGCCCGGAAGTACAAGAATCGGCACCGCAAGCGCGGAAAGCCCGACGGTCCCCCTCCTCCCCAGAGGTAACAGGGCACACGCCGCGCCCACCACCGCGACGACCACGAAGTAGCCGGGTCGCACCGGTCCGTCGATCCAGGACAGTTGCCCTGACTGCCCCACACTGCAGATCGCCAGCGGCGACAGGCCGGCCACCACACCCGCGGCCGCGACACTCCATGCCGCGAGCACCGGTCGTGGGATGCGGGAGACGACGAGCGTGACGCCGTGTGCGGCCAGGGCGAGGACCGCGAACTCATGGAGCAGGCAGGCCACGAGCATGGTGGAGCCATAGACCGCCCACCGCCACTGCGTGTGGTGCGGGACGGCTGCCACGAGTGCGTAGGTGGCCCAGGTGACCAGGGCGCAGACCATGGCATAGGAGCGGCCTTCCTGCGCGTACTTCTGTACCTGGGGAAGGAGCGGAAACACCAGTCCCGCCAGCAGCCCGACGCGGGGGCCCGCCAGGCGTAGTCCTATGAGCCCGACTCCGCTCGCAGCGAGGGACGTTGCCAGCACAGACGGCAGCCGCAGGGTCAGCAGCCCCCCGCCGAAAAGAGCGAACAGCTCATGCATGACGGCGTAATAGACGGCATGGACCAGATCAACATGCTGGGCGGTGTACCAGATCTGCGAAAGGTCGCGGTGCGCGAGCTGATGGGTGACGGCCTCGTCCCCCCACATGGTGTTCTGCCGGCGGATACCCCACAGCCCCAGCGCCATGGTCAGCGACAGCGGGGCGATGACGACAACTGCTCTGCCCCGGCTCGGTGATGGTCGACGTAGGGGCATGGAAATTGTTCTGGCCGGGGCGGGGCCACGTGCGGCAACGGGCATCGGCGGCAGGTCCTTTCAACGGGAGCGAGAACGCCGCCAGCGTGCCGAGACCTCGTTGACGCAATGCTGACCCAACCTGACCGGCCGATCAGGAAGGCGGACCGGTGCTGTGCGAGGCTGCACGGCATGCGCATCCTGGTGGTCGAAGACGAGGTGGACCTCGCCCGCACCCTGCACACCGGCCTGAGCGCCGAGGGCTACAGCGTCGACCTCGCACATGACGGGCGGCAGGGACTGTGGATGGCCCGTACCGGCGGATACGCCCTTGTCGTCCTGGACTTGATGCTGCCCGGACTCAACGGCTACAAGGTCTGCGCCCAACTGCGCCGGGAGGGCAACTCCACCCCCATCCTGGTCCTCACCGCCAAGGACGGCGAATGGGATCAGGCCGAGGCACTGGACACGGGGGCCGACGACTACCTGGCCAAACCCTTCTCCTACGTGGTGCTCGTCGCACGGCTGCGGGCCCTGGTCAGACGATCCGTCACGGTCGCCCCGACCGTCCTCGCCGTGGGCGACCTCTCGCTGGACGTCGCCGCCCGGATCTGTCGCCGGGCCGGGGTGCGGGTGGAGCTCACCCCCCGTGAGTTCGCCGTACTGGAGCTGCTGGCACGACGGGCGGGCCAGGCGGTCTCCAAAGCCGATCTGCTGTACCACGCGTGGCCCGACGAAGCCTGGGATCCCAACCTGGTGGAGGCGCGCGTCAGCGCCCTGCGCAAGAAGGTGGACGCCGCGTTCCGGCGGCAGTCCCTGCAGACCGTGCGCGGTGTCGGTTACCGGCTGGTGGACGACCGTGAGCGCGACTGAGCCGCGGCGCCGCTGGTGGCCGCGGTCGGTACGAGCCCGCGCGGCCCTGGCCGCCGCCGTCACCGCCGCCGTGATCCTCACCGGCATCGGCTGGTGGGTACACCACGAGGTCTACCGCCAGAGCACGCAGATCGCCGAGGAACAAGCCCAGAAGCATCTCCTCGCCCTCGTCGAGCAGTTGAACGACGGGGTGGTTCCCGTGCGCAGGAGCGCCGTGCCGTACGAGGTCGTCGCGACCGGCCGACGCTCCGCTGTCGCCTCGGGCGGAGGCATGGACAACTTCGATCCCGGCGCCGGCCATGTGCTGCCCACACCGTCCGCGCACCCCGCACCACCGGATGATGATGCGGCCTGGTCCTACACGGTCCGTCCCCTCCGCATACCGGTGCGCCGCGACTACGACCCTGGGAATGAATTCGACTTGGCCGGCGGGACCTACCCGGTCCTGTACGCCGATGTGAACGCCGGTGCACTGAGCAGCGACAAGGCCGCCGCTCTGGGCGTCAGAGCCGACGCCACGCTACGTGCCTATGTGGTGGTACTCCCGGACACGGCCGAGGCGATCACCGAGACCACCGACGGCCTGCTGCTGCGGGCCGGGCTCGTCGGCCTCGTACTCATCGCCGCCGCCGCATACTTCACCGTCCGCATCGCGCTGCGGCCGGTCGAGGCCATCCGCGTCCTCACCGCCTCGGTCACCCCGAACGACCCTCGCGAACGCGTCACCGTCCCCGCCACCGGCCACGAGATCGCCGCCCTGGCCACCACCATCAACGCGACCCTCCAACGCCTCGACACCGCCGCCGCCCAGCAACGCCGCTTCGTCGCGGACGCCGCCCACGAACTGCGCAGCCCGCTCACCACACTCCTCACCAGCCTGGAAGTCGCGCTCGCCTACCCGGAACGCACCGACTGGCCCGCCGCGGCCACCACCGCCGCACGACAGACCCGCCGCCTCCAGGCCCTCGCAGAAGACCTGCTGCTCCTCGCGCGCCTCGACACCCGCGCCCCCGCAACCGACTCCGAAACCGTCGACCTGACAGCCCTCGCCTGCCGGCTTACCGAGCAATACCCCCTCGCCGAACGGCCGTTGACCCTCACCTGCGACAGCAAAGCCCCCGCGTACGTACGCGGAAACCCCGACGCATACGAGCGGCTGCTGCGGAACCTCGTCGACAACGCCGTCCGCCACGCCGAGCACCGCATCCAGATCACCGTCCGGAACGAGGACGACCAAGTCGTCCTCACCGTGCACGACGACGGACCGGGGGTGCCCACCGAGGACGCCGAGCGCGTCTTCGAACGCTTCGTCCGACTCGACGACGCCCGCTCCCGAGACCACGGCGGCACCGGCCTGGGCCTCGCCATCGCCCGCGACCTGGCCCACCGCCACCACGGCACCCTCACCCTCACCCCCCGGACCCTGGGGGCATGCTTCCAGCTCCGCCTTCCCAAATCCCCCGCCCCCGCCTAGGAATCTCAGCGCCGCTATCATCCATTATGAGTAATTTGAAACTAATACTCTGAAATACGGCGAAGATCCTTCGGAGCGGCCCATGTCCCGCAGGGGTCCCGTGCAGGACGGCGACGAGCTGCTGGCCAGACTCGGCTCGCTGACGGCCCAGGCGCGCGAGCAAGCGGAGCTGCGGCGGTCCCAGGTCGAGCTGGCCATCGCCCTGCAGCGCGGCATGCTGCCCGCGGAGATGCCCACGGCGCCCGGCTATGACCTGGCCGTGCGTTACGTGCCGGCGCACCACGGTCTCAACGTGGGCGGAGACTGGTACGACGCGTTCTATCTGCCGGACGGCCGGATCGGGCTGTCCATCGGGGACGTACAGGGCCACAACATCGAGGCCGCCGCCTTCATGGGGCAGGTACGCGTCTGCTTGCGCGCACTGGCCTCCGTGACAAGTGACCCCGGCGAGCTCCTCGCACAGACCAACGACCTCCTCCTGTCCCTCGGCTCCGACCTCTTCGCCACCTGCACCTTCATGCGCCTCGACCCGTCCACCGGGGTGCTGGAGAGCGCCCGCGCCGGGCACATCCCCTGTGTATGGGCGACGGCGGACGGAAAGTCCGGCGTCGGCGGCGACGAGGGCGGTCCGCCGCTGGGTGTCGACGCCGGCATGACCTACCCCGTGACCCGTTACCGGCTCACCACGGGCGGCGTGTTCGTCCTGCTCACGGACGGCGTCGTCGAGGGGCCCTCCATGGAGGTCGACCAGGGTCTGGATCAGGTCGTACGACTCGCCGGAATCGCCGCCGTAGCGGGCATGGACGCGAGCTCGCTCGCCACCGCCGTGATCCGGGGCGCCGACCAGGTGGGGCACGAGGACGACGCCGCCGTACTGGTCGTCGGCCACGAAGGAGCCGAAGCTCAGCTGTAGGGCGGAATGCCGACGCTCCCGCGTCGCCGGAACGGCCGCGTCGGTGTCTGATGGCTTGTGTGGTGGGTACCGAGAATCTGCGCCGGACCGGCGTCGTCGCCCTCCAGGTGCTGGCCGTCGCCGGCTGCTACTACGCCGCGGGGCGGCTCGGGCTGCTGCGCAATCTGGCCGTCGAGGGAGCGGTCTTCACCCCCATCTGGCCGCCCACCGGCATCGCGGTGGCCGCTCTGCTGATCTTCGGGCTGCGCGTCTGGCCCGGCATCACCCTCGGTTCCCTGCTCGTCATCATGCACCTCACCTCGTTGCGACCCGAGGTGCTCGGCAATCTGGTGGGCAACACGGCCGCACCCGTCTGCGCGTTTCTCATGCTCCGTGCGGTGGGCTTCCGTACCGACCTGAGCCGACTGCGGGACGGCCTGGCCCTGGTGTTCCTCGGCGCCCTGACCGGCATGCTGATCAGCGCCACGGTGGGCGTCGGCATGCTCGTGATCACGGACCGGCTGCACGGTCACGGCTTCTGGGAGGTATGGCTGGCGTGGTGGGTGGGCGACGCGATGGGAGTCCTGATCGTCACGCCGCTCCTGCTGGCGCTCCACCGGGCCCGCTGGCCCCCGAGCCTCTCCCGCTGGCAGGAGGCCACAGGGCTCACCCTCATCACCTGCGGCTCCGTCTTACTGGTCACACACAGCAGCCTCAGCGTGCTGTTCCTCGTCTACCCGCTGCTGATCTGGACAGCCCTGCGCTTCCAGCTGGTCGGCAGCATGCTCTGCGCGCTCTTCACCTCCGTCGTGGCCACCGTCGCCGCCACGGAGAGAGCCGGCCCCTTCCAAGGCCTGGACCGGATCGAAGTGATGATCAAACTGCAGGCGTTCAACGGCACCATGGCCCTCACCGCCCTGCTGCTCTCCGCCGTGATCACCGAGCAGCGCAACACCCGACGCTCGGTGGAACGGGCCTGCCAGGAGCTGGTCGAGGTGCTCGAGCACCTCACCGCGGGGAACACGCCACGCGGCGGGCCGACATGGCCGAGCGCGGAGCCGGAGGGCGGGTCCCGGAAGGAGGAGACGGGCCGATAGGCACCACGCCTCAGGGCCGAGCCGGCCCGCTCAGTTCTGACGGGAGTGGACCGGGTTGTTGGCGACTTCGTCCGGGCAGCGGCGGTGCGAGGCCTCGTCGCCGCGATCACGCAGCCAGTCGGTCACGGCCAGCGCCAGGGACGCGGTCATGCCGGCGAGGGCCACGCCGAGGGCGGCCAGCAGGGCCGTGCGGTAGTGGTCGGTGTCGCCCAGGACGAGGTAGTAGATGCCCGGCAGCGCCGCGGTGCCCACGGCCGCGCCGAGGCGCTGGCCGGTCTGGAGGGCGCCGCCCGCCGCCCCGGCCATACGGACGGGGACCTCGCGCAGGGTCATGGTGATGTTCGGGGAGACCACGAAGCCTCCGCCGATGCCCGCCGCGAAGAGGGCCGGCGCCGCCGCCCAGTGCGCCGCGTCGTCCGACACGAGCCACAGCAGCAGCGCGGTGGTGCCCAGGCCGAGGATGACCGCGCTCAGCCCGCACACGGTGAGCAGGCGGCCGAAGCGGTCCACAAGGCGGCCGGCCGTCACCGCGGCGGCGGCCGAACCGACCGCGAAGGGAGTGACCGCCAGCCCGGACTGCAGCGGGGTGAAGTCCAGCCCCCGCTGGAAGAAGAGGGCGAAGACGAGCCACACCCCGCTGAAGCCGATGAAGTAGAGCGTGCCGACGCCCGCGCCGACGGCGTAGCCGCGCACGGTGGTGAACAAGCGCGGGTCCAGGAGGGGTTGTCTGCCGCCTGCGACGAGGCGGAACTGGCGCCGTGTGAAGAGCACGAGCAGCACCGCGCCCACGGGAAAGAGCCACCACAGCCGCCCGAGGCCGCCGGCATCCGCCTGCACCAGCGGATACATGACCGCCAGGACTCCCAGACCGAGCAGGGCGATGCCGGGGACGTCCACCGATCCTCGTCCGGAGCGTTCGACGCGCGGCAGCAGGCGCAGCCCGAGCAGAACGGCGATGACGCCGATCGGCACGTTGACGAAGAAGATCCACCGCCAGCCGTCGGCTGAGCCGGCGAGGGCGAGGATGGCCCCGCCGGTGAGAGGCCCGGCGGCGGAGGAGATGCCCACGGTGGCGCCGAAGAAGCCGAAAGCGCGGCCCCGTTCGGCGCCGCGGAACATCTGCTGGATGAGGGCGGAGTTCTGCGGGGCCATGAAACCGGCGGCCAGGCCCTGGGCCAGTCGGGCCGCCACCAGCAGGCCGATGTCGGGGGCCGCGCCGCACGCGGCGCTGAAGAGGGTGAACGCGCTCAGGGCCAGCAGGAAGATACGGCGCCGATCGAGCGCGTCGCCGAGCCGTCCGGCGGTGACCAGGGCCAGGGCGAACGACAGGGCGTAACCGGAGACCACCCACTGCACCTGGGCGGGTGTGGTGCCCAGACCACGTTGAATGGTGGGCAGGGCCACCGCCACGATCGTCACGTCGAGCAGGCTCATGAATCCGGCGACGAGAGTCACCCACAGCGCACGCCACCGGTTCGGATCCGGGGCGTGTCCGCTCTCTTCACCGCCTCCGTGCGGCCCCTCCGCATCCGAGTCCGACACCGCTGCCACAGGGCCCCTTCCGCCGCTCCACGATCAGGGGACGGGTTCCCTGCCGCGGTCACGCGCACACCCGGGCAACCTCCGGTCGGCCCAGGCAGGGACCTGGCGGAGCGGGGACGGGGCGCGTGGCAGGGCCAGGATGCACCTCCGTCCTGGCTGATCACGTTCGCTGCGCGGTCACCACCGGCCGTGGCCGCGATCCGGTCACTGACCCTCGGCCGGCTCCTCCACCGTGTGCGAGTCGGTCAGGGTGAGGGCGCCGGCTGTCGCGATCAGGCCGACGAGCACCGCGAGGACGCCGTAGATGATCCGCTCACCGTGGAAGAAGGAGTGCACGAGGTCGCTGCTCCAGGCGCCCGCGGGCAGCTGCGTGGTGACCAGCGCCGCGATCAGGGTGCCGACGACGGCGGTGCCGACGCTGGTGCCGACCTCCTGGGCGGTGTCGTTGAGCGCCGCGCCGATCGAGGTGCGGTTGTCGGGCATCGCGTCGACCAGGGCGATGGCGCAGATCGTCATGACGGTGCGCAGTCCGATGGTCATTACGACCATCGAGGCGGCGATAGCGACGTAGCCGTGGTCGACGCCCCAGGCGAGTCCGGCGAGTGCACCGGCCAGGCAGGCCGCGCCGACCAGACAGGCGATGCGGTGGCCGAACTTCTTGGCGAGCCCTTCCGACAGCGGGGTCGCGACGATCATCGTCACGATGATCGGCAGGTTCGCCAGGCCGGCCCGTACGGGGCTCCATCCGTAGGCGTACTGGAAGTGGAGGATGAGCCCGAACATCACGCCGGCCATCGCGATGGACGTGCCGATCTGGGCGATGGCGGCGCCGCGGACGGTCCCGCTGGAGAAGAGGGTGAGGTCCAGCATGGGCGCCGCGCTGCGGCGCTCGTGCCGTACGAACCCGATGCCCGCGGCCACGGCTCCGCCGATCGACGCGAGCGTGATCGTGGAGAGCCAGCCGTGCTCGACGCCGCTGGTCAGCGCGTAGCAGGCCAGGCCGATGGCGAGGACGCTCAGGGCGGCGCCCGGCAGGTCGAGCTTGTCGTTCGTGAGGTCCTGCGGACGGTCGGCGGCGACTCCGAGCCGCACCCCGATGCCGGCGATCAGCGCGATCGGCGCGTTGATCAGCAGGAGCCACTGCCAGCTCACGTGGGCGAGCGCCGTACCGCCCAGCAGCGGGCCGAGCACGAACCCGGACATGCCGACGACGATCATCAGGGTCATCGCACGCATCCGCAGCGTCTGCTCGTCGAACAGCCGGAAGACGAGCGAGTTGGTGATGGGCGCCATGGCGGCGGCAGCAATGCCGAGCCCGGCGCGCAGGGCTATGAGCTGCCCGGCGGAGTCGACGGCGACGACGCACAGGCTCAGCAGGCCGAACACGGCGAGGCCGATCAGCAGCACGCGTCGGCGTCCGACGCGGTCGGCCAGGGAGCCGGCCGTCAGCAGGAGACCGCCGAACGTGAGCGAGTAGGCGCCGGTGACCCACTGCAGGGCGGTGGTGCCGCTGCCGAGATCGCGGCCGATGGTCGGCAACGCGATCGAGAGCAGGGTGTTGTCGACCATCTCGACGAAGAAGGCCAGGCAGAGCGCGGCCAGCGGCATCCAGGCCGCGCGCAGGGATGAGTAGGTACGGGTTGAAGCTGACTCGGTGGTGGTGGTCGCGGTCATGGCCGGCCTCCTGTCGGGACGTCGCCGGTCGTCGCAGGACGCGCGGCGTGGGAACGGGATGCGTGAGTGCGGAAGCGTGAGAACGGGATTCGATTAACGAACGGCGTTCGATACTGGAACGCCGTTCGACAGTAGAACGTCGTTCGATGAAGACGCAAGTCTGTGATTGGATGACTGCATGCCACGCCCGCGACCACGTACCGCCACCGAGACCTCGCCCCGAGGCCGCCAACGCGCCTCGCACTCCATGGAGGCCGTCCTCACCGCGGCCGTGGCCCTGCTCGACGAGGCGGGCCAGTCGGCCCTGACCTTCCGCGCCCTCGCCGCCCGGCTCGGCACGGGCGTCGGCACCATCTACTGGTACGTCTCCAGCAAGGACGAACTGTTCGACCGCGCCACCGACCACGCGGTCGGCGCCATCCTGACCGCCGTCGAGGAACAGCCGCAGAGCGACGACCCGATCGCCGATCTGCGCGAGATGGCCATCACCCTCTTCGACGCGATGATGGACCGGCCGTGGCTGGCGGCCTACTTCATGCGCAACACCGACGTCCAGGGCCACTCACTGCGGCTGTACGAGAAGCTCGGCCAGCAGACCCTGCGCCTCGACCTCACACCGCGGCAGCGCTTCCACGCCGTCTCGGCGATCGTGGGCGTCGTGGTCGGCACGGCCGCCGACCTCGGCGCGGAACTCCCGCAGGAGGTGCTCAACGGCGAGGTGAACCGCGTGGAGTACCTCAGCCGCTACGCCGAGTCCTGGCGGAGACTGGATGCCGCGACGTTCCCCTTCGTGCACGAGATCGCCGACGAGTTCGCCGAGCACGACGACAGGGACCAGTTCCTCGCCGCGCTGGAACTGACCCTGGCGGGCCTGCGCCTCCAAGCGGAAACTCCCTGACACTCCGCCGAAATCACCACGCGCTGCGGCGGGCCGCCGCGCGCCACAGGCCGAGGTTTCCCTCCTGTGAGCGCCATGGCTCCCTCCGCGTGCGTGTCGGATTGCCCTGTTCCGGTAAAGCGAACAACGTCAGGAGGAACAAGCAGCAACAGGACACATCCGACCAGGAAGCAGGTTGCGCGCATGTCTGGCAGCGAGAGCGAGAACCCGGCAATCCCCTCCCCCACCCCCACCGCGCATCGGCCCCGGACGAACCGCGACTGGTGGCCGGATCAGCTGGACCTACAGGTTCTCCATCAGCATTCCTCGCGTTCGAACCCGATGGACGAGGACTTCGACTACGCCAAGGAGTTCGCGACCCTCGACGTGGAGGCGCTCAAGCGCGACGTCTTCGAGGTGATGACCACATCGCAGGACTGGTGGCCGGCCGACTACGGTCACTACGGTCCGCTCTTCATCCGGATGAGCTGGCACTCCGCGGGAACGTACCGGATCGAGGACGGCCGCGGCGGTGGCGGTGCCGGCGCGCAGCGGTTCGCTCCGCTGAACAGCTGGCCGGACAACGCGAGCCTGGACAAGGCGCGCCGGCTGCTGTGGCCGGTGAAGCAGAAGTACGGGCAGAAGATCTCCTGGGCGGACCTGCTGGTCTTCGCCGGCAACTGCGCCATGGAGTCGATGGGGTTCAAGACGTTCGGCTTCGGTTTCGGGCGCGAGGACCAGTGGGAGCCCGAGGAGATCTTCTGGGGGCCCGAGGACACCTGGCTCGGGGACGAGCGCTACAGCGGGGACCGGGAACTCGCCGGCCCCTTCGGCGCCGTACAGATGGGGCTGATCTACGTCAACCCGGAAGGCCCCAACGGCACCCCGGATCCGCTCGCTGCCGCCCGGGACATCCGTGAGACGTTCGGGCGGATGGCGATGAACGACGAGGAGACGGTGGCCCTCATCGCCGGCGGCCACACGTTCGGCAAGTGTCACGGGGCGGTCGACCCCAGCTACGTCGGCCCCGAGCCCGAGGCCGCCCCCGTCGAGCAGCAGGGCCTGGGCTGGCGGAACACCCACGGCAGCGGGGTCGGCGGCGACGCGCTGACGAGCGGGCTCGAAGGGGCATGGACGTACGAGCCGACGAAGTGGGACAACGGATACCTGGACAACCTCTTCGGCTACGACTGGGAACTCACCACGAGCCCGGCCGGTGCCCACCAGTGGACTCCCACCGACCCCTCCGCCCGGGACAAGGTCCCCGACGCCCATGATCCGTCCAAGCGGCACGCCCCGATCATGCTGACGACGGACCTCTCGCTGAAGATGGACCCGGTGTACGAGCCGATCGCCCGGCGCTTCCACGAGAACCCGGACCAGTTCGCGCTGGCCTTCGCCAAGGCGTGGTTCAAGCTCCTGCACCGCGACATGGGCCCGCGCTCGCGCTACCTCGGCCCGTGGATTCCCGAGCCGCAGCTGTGGCAGGACCCCGTCCCCCCGGTCGACCACGACCTGATCACCGACGCGGACATCGCCGCTCTGAAGGCAACCATCCTCGCCTCCGGCCGGTCCGTCTCCCAGCTCGTCACCACCGCCTGGGCCTCGGCCGCCAGCTTCCGCGGCACCGACAAGCGCGGCGGCGCCAACGGGGCCCGTATCCGGCTCGCACCGCAGAAGGACTGGGAGGTCAACGCCCTCCCCGAGGTGACCGAGACGGTACGCGCGCTCGAACAGATCCAGCAGGACTTCAACGCCTCGCAGACCGGCGGCACGCGGGTCTCGCTGGCCGACCTGATCGTCCTGGGCGGCTGCGCGGCCGTCGAGAAGGCCGCGGCCGACGCCGGGCAGCAGCTGACCGTCCCCTTCACGCCGGGGCGTACGGACGCCACGCAGGAACAGACCGACGTGGAGTCGTTCGCCGTACTCGAACCCAGGGCGGACGCGTTCCGCAACTACCTCAAGGCGGGCGAGAAGCTCTCCCCCGAGACCCTCATGCTCGACCGCGCGAACATGCTCAACCTCACCGCGCCCGAGCTGACCGTCCTGATCGGCGGCATGCGGGCACTCGGCACCGGCTACAAGGGCTCCGCACACGGCACCTTCACCGACCGGCCCGGGGTCCTGACCAACGACTTCTTCGTCAACCTCCTCGACATGCGCACGCAGTGGTCGACATCGGCCACCGACGAGAACGTCTACGAAGGCCGGGACCGGGAAACGGGCGAGGTGAAGTGGACGGCGACCGCCGTCGACCTCGTCTTCGGTTCGCACTCCCAACTCCGCGCCCTCAGCGAGGTCTACGCCTCCCGTGACGCCGACGCGAAGTTCGTACGGGACTTCGCAGCGGCTTGGGACAAGGTGATGAACCTCGACCGGTACGACGTCCGCACCTGAGCGGCCATCAGGGCCCCTGGGTCGGGAGTTCCCTGAGATCCTCACCGAGGGGCCCGGCGGGCTGTGCCTCTTGGGACAATGGCGTCCATGACACAGGACGGTTTCGCGGTCGTTCCCGAAAGTATCGGCCAGCCACAGCACTTGGTCGTCGTGGCCGCGGCGATTGTCCAGCAAGGGCGCCTTTTGGTGGTGAGCAAGAAGGCGGCTCCCGAGGTGTTCTATCTGCCCGGCGGGAAGCCCGACCCCGGAGAGGGGCCCATGGAGGCTCTGGCCCGGGAACTCGACGAGGAACTGGGGGTGCGTCCCTTGCAGCCGCGGTTCCTGGCCGACGTCGAAGCCCTCGCGGCTCTCGAGCGCGTACCCATGAAGATGACCGTCTTCCACACAAGCATCAGCCAGGTCCCCCGGCCGGCAGCCGAGCTGGCGGACTTGCGATGGATCTCCGGCGGTGAACCAGACGTGCGGCTGGCTCCGGCGGTGCAGGACCAGGTGCTTCCCCTTCTCAGGCAGAACGGCCTGCTCGCCTGAGAGCGGAGCCGGCGGCATCCGTCCGACCGCTCCGGCCAGGCCTCTCGCCCTGGTCAAAGGCCCCCACCCCATGACACGCCGCCGGATGGCCCATCACGACCATTCTCCGATCTTCCGGTCATAACGTGCTGAATATGATGAAAACTCATGTCGCCTACCTGGCATGTGCCGCAGCACTCACCGGAGCGGGGCTCGGCGCCGGGCCGGCCGTCGCCGCCGATCACATGACGCACCTGGTCTTTCCCGGGGAGTCGATCCAGAAGGCGGTGGACTCCGCCGAGCCGGGAGACACCGTTCTGGTGACCCCCGGCACCTACCGCCAGAGCGTCAAGGTGACCACCCCCCGCCTCACCCTGCGCGGCATGGGCCGCCTCACCGTCCTCGAACCGGCCAAGACCAAAGCCGCCGAGAGCTGTGGTGAGAACGGCAACGGCATCTGCGTGGTCGGCAAGAAGGACAAGAACATCGAAGGCGTCACCATCGCCTCCCTGACCGTGACCGGCTTCTCCAAGGCCGGGGTCATCGCGGTGGGGACCGACAGGCTGACCGTGCGGAACGTGACCGCGGTGAAGAACAAGGTCTGGGGGATCGCGCAAGAGCGTTCGGTCCGCACCGTGTTGCGCGGCAACACCGTTCGGGACAGCGGCGACGCCGGCCTGTTCCTCGCGAACACGATCAGGGCCGAGGAAGGTGCCGTGGACACCGAGGGGACCGTGATCGAGGGCAACCGCCTGGAGGGCAACCGGATCGGTGTCACCGTCCGGCGGCTGCGCGACCTCACCGTCGCGCACAACCGTGTCACCGGCAACTGCGCGGGCGTCTTCGTCGTCGGCGACGAGAACAAGCCGAAGGCGGGCGCCCTGACCGTGCGCGACAACCGCATCGTCGGCAACAACAAGTCCTGCCCGAAGACCGAGCGCCTCGAGGCGCTCCAGGGCTCCGGCATCGTGCTGACCGGCGCCGAGGACACCTTGGTGACGAACAACCGCGTCATGGACAACGCCGGCGACTCCTCGATGTCCGGCGGCATCGTCCTGGCCAAGAGCTTCGTGGGTACCCCGAACGACCGGAACCGGATCACCGGCAACGTGCTGGAGGGCAACTCCCCGGCGGACCTCGTCAACGCGGGCACCGGCGAGGGCAACACCTTCCAGGGCAACTCCTGCCGCGCCTCCCGGCCCGCCGGCCTGTGCTGACCGCCGCGGGACGGCTCATGAACTCCACGAAGGAGGGCGGCCCATGACGACCGCACAGACCTCACCCACCCCATCCACCGCGCCGGACACCCCGCCGCCGACCATGCGGCTCAGGGAACTCGCCTTCGGAGCGGCCTGCGCAGCCGCCCTCCGCGCCGCGACCCGGCTCAACGTCGCCGACGCCCTCGGCGACACCCCGCTCACCGCGGAGCAACTCGCCGCCGCGGTCCGCACCGAACCCAAGCCGCTCCGACGGCTGCTGCGGGCCCTGTCCTGCTACGGCGTCTTCGCCGAGCGGCCGGACGGGACGTTCACCCACACCGACATGTCCCGGCAGCTGCGCACGGACGACCCGCACAGTCTGCGCGACATCGTGCTGTGGTGCACCGAGCCGTGGACCTGGGACGCGTGGCCGCGCCTGGACGAGGCGGTGCGCTCCGGCCGTAACGTCGTGGAGGAGCTGTACGGCAAGGAGTTCTTCCCCTACCTCAACGAAGACGCCCCGGAGTCGGCCGACGTCTTCAACCGCGCCATGACGACCTCCAGCGTGCAGTCCGCGCGCGATGTCGCGGCGTTCCTCGACCTGTCAGGGGCCACCTCGGTCGCCGACATCGGGGGTGGTCAAGGGCACGTGGTGGCGAGCCTGCTGGAGAAGTACCCCACCTTGCACGGCACCCTGCTCGACCTGCCGCGCGTGGTGGCCAACGCCGATCCACGACTGCGGGCGGGAGGCACGCTCGCCGACCGGATGCGGCTGGTGCCCGGTGACTGCCGTGAGGACGTCCCGGTCAAGGCCGATGTGTACGTCATCAAGAACATCCTGGAGTGGGACGACGACAGTACGACCCGCACCCTGCGCAACGTCATCCGGGCGGGCGGTCCCAGAGCGCGGGTCGTGGTCATCGAGAACCTCGTCGACGACACCCCGTCGATGCGGTTCAGCACCGCCATGGACCTGCTGCTGCTCCTGAACGTGGGCGGCGCCAAGCACACCACCGCCAGCATGACCGACAGGCTGACCAAGGCGGGCCTGGTCATCGACGACGTACGCCCGGTCAACCCCTATCTGCACGCGTTCGACTGCACCGTCCCCGGGTGATCGAATCCCGGGGAAACCTTCACGAACCGCCGGTCGCCGGGCACGCAACCCTCGCGTGCCCGGCGACCGGCGGTTCGTGCGCGTGCTTCAGGAGGTGGCGTCCCGCTCCCACCGGTAGAAACAGCGCGCCATCGCGTCCTTCGGCGAACGCCAGGTCGCCGGGTCGTACGCGGTGACGTACGCCGACAGCCGTTCGCTGACGTCCCGGAACTCCGGGTGCCCGGCCACCTTGGCGATGGCGGGCGCGGGGTCCCGTTCGGACTCGATGAGGTGCAGATAGACGTCGCCGAACTGGAAGAGGCTGCGGCGGGCGACACCCACGAGGTGCGGCAACTCTCCCTTGTCCGACTCCTCGAACACCTTGGCGATGTCGACGGCCGACTCCGGTGCCATGCGGGCGATGATCAGGGATTGGTGCATCGTCCTGTCCTTCCGTCCGGGTCAGTCGGAGAGCACCGGCGCGGGCCGGCGATCCGTGGCCGCCTGCTCGATCCGGTCCCGGATCAGGGCCATCTGCACCTTGGAGTTCCGGTTGATGTTGTTCGTCATCCAGTCGTCGTCGACCGGCGCGTCCGGCTTCATCGCGAAGTCCTGGGTCCACACCATCCGGGTGCCCTCGAGCACCTTCTCGTACTGCCACACGATGTTCATGTAGGCGAAGGGCCCGGTCTCGACGCGGCGGGCGCGCACCGTGAGCGTGTCACGGTCGGGCTCGCGTTCCGACACCCAGCTCCACACCTTCCCGTTGTCGTCGGGGTGCATGGTCAGCCGGAAGGTGGTCCGGTTCCCCTCCTGGGAGAGGATCTCGGCGGAGGCGTACTCGCTGAACAGCTGCGGCCAGTTCGCGACGTCGTTGGTCATGTCCCAGACCAGGTCGAGCGGCGCGCCGATGGTGATCTCGTTCTCGGTGTGCCCGGCCATGTCAGGCCTCCGCCAGAAGGACGCTGTTGACCAGTTCGAGGAACTGCTGGGGGGTCTTGCTCTTCTCCGCGTCGACCGGCATGGGCGTGCCGTACCGGTTCTCCAGCTCGCCCACGATGCCGAGCAGCGCGAGGGAGTCGATCCCGAAGGCGTCGAAGCCGGTGTCGTAGCGCTGACGGAGCTCCTCCGGTGAGACAGTCACTCCGGCGGACTTCTTCATGAGCTCGCTGAGCTCCTCCACGGTGATGCGGTCACTCATGCGGATGTTCTCCCTGCTGTGTCGGGTGCTGGGTGAGGAGTGCTGGCGATGCCTCGTCAGGAGGCGTCGCCGGCGCCGCGCCGGAGCACGAGCGCCGAGTTCGACCCCATGAGTCCTCGGCTGAGGATGAGCGCGGTGCGCAGTTCGGCGGCGCGGGCGCGGGAGCTCACGAGGTCGAGGTCGTGGCAGGCGTCGAAGACGTTGGGGGTGGGCGGGATCAGACCGTGCTCCAGCGCGAGCACGGCCGCGGCGACCTCCAGGACGGGCGCTGCCGCGTAGCTGCGGCCGGTGCCGGTCTTCGGCGCGGTGACGGGGACGCGTGTGCCGTGCGCACCCAGGGCGTCCACGATCGCCAGCGCTTCGGCACGATCCGCCTCGGGTGTGCCGAGGGCGTCGGCGAACACGACGTCGATGTCCTCGGGCGCGCAGTCGGCCTCCGCCAGGGCGCCCAGGACGGCCTGGGCCAGCCCTTGCCGGGACTCCTCCCAGCGGGAGGCACCCGTGAACGTGGCCGCGTGGCCCGCCACGGTGGCGCGCACGGAAGCGCCCCGCTCCCGGGCCAGGTCCTCGCTTTCCACGACGAGCATGGCGCCGCCTTCGGCGGGCACGAATCCGCAGGCCGCCGCGGTGAAGGGGCGGTAGGCGCGCTCCGGGTCGTCGACGGTGCTCAACTCCTCGTAGCCGAGCTGGCAGACCATCGAGTAGGGAGCCAGCGGTGCCTCGGTCGCGCCGGCCACGAGCACGTCGGTGCCGCGCCGCACGGCCCGTGCCGCGTGCGCGACCGCGTCGAGGCCGCCGGCCTCGTCGGCAGCGACCACACCGCAAGGTCCCTTGAAGCCACGGCGGATGGAGATCTGGCCGGTGCTCGCGGCGTAGAACCAGGCGATGGACTGGTACGGCCCGACGAAGCGACTGCCCTTGTCCCACAGCTGCTGGAGCTCCCGCTGCCCGAACTCGCCGCCACCAGAGCCGGCCGCGGTCACCACGCCCACGGAGAACGGCGCCGCGTCCGTGTCGCTGCGGCCGAGGCCGGCGTCGTCGAGGGCTTGGTCGGCCGCGGCCATCGCGAAGTGGGTGAACCGGTCGGTCTGGACGAGGTAGCGCTCCTCGACCAGGGCCGGCGGGTCGAAGTCCCGGACCTCGCCGGCCACCCGCAGCGGCAGGTGCCCGCATCCCTCGCGGGTGATCCGGTCCAGGGCGCTGATGCCCTCTTTGGTCGACTTCCAGAAGGTGTCGGTGCTGGTGCCGTTGGGCGCGACCACGCCGATGCCGGTGATGGCCGCGCGCCGAGGATGTCCGCTCATCGTGTCTCCTCCCTCGGCAGGTTCAGGACCACCGCGGACTGGAAGCCGCCGAATCCGCTGCCCACGGAGAGAACGCTGTTCAGCCTTCGCTCACGGGCGATGCGCGGGACGTAGTCCAGATCGCACTCGGGGTCCGGCGTCTCGTAGTTCGCGGTGGGCGGGACGACCTGGTGGGTCAGGGACAGCGCACAGGCGACGAGTTCGATCGCGCCGATCGCGCCGAGGGAGTGACCCACCATGGACTTGATGGAGCTCATGGGCGTGTCGTAGGCGTGCGCGCCCAGGGCCCGTTTGACCGCGGCCGTCTCGTGCCGGTCGTTCTGGAGGGTGCCCGAGCCGTGCGCGTTGACGTAGTCGATCGCCGTACGGTCCAGCCGGGCCTGGTCCAGGGCGTCCTCGATGGCCCGGGCCATCTCCAGTCCCTCGCTGGTCAGACCGGTCATGTGGTAGGCGTTGCCGAACGTGGCATAGCCGCCGATCTCGCAGTACACGCGCGCGCCGCGGGCCCGGGCGTGTTCCAGCTCCTCCAGGACGAGGACCGCGCCGCCCTCCCCCATGACGAACCCGTTGCGGTCCGCGTCGAAGGGGCGCGAGGCGTGGGCGGGGTCGTCGTTGTTCGGGGACGTCGCCTTGATCGCGTCGAAGCAGGCCATGGTGATCGGGGAGATCGGCGAGTCCGACGCCCCGGTTATGCAGATGTCGGCCCGGCCCTCCTCGATCGTGTGGAAGGCGTATCCGACCGCGTCCAGGCCCGAGGTGCAGCCGGTGGAGACCGTCTGCACCGGGCCGCGGGCCTCGAACCGCTCGGCCACCGTCGAGGCGAGGGTGCTCGGTGAGAACGCGCGGTGCAGATGCGGGCCGACCTGCCGGTGGTCCACGTCCCAGCGCTTGCCTCGCTCGCTGACCAGCACGTAGTCGTGCTCCAGTCGGGTGGTGCCGCCGACCGCGGTGCCGAGAGAGACGGCCACGCGCCACGGGTTCTCCACGGCGAGGTCGAGGCCGGAGTCCCGTACCGCCTCCTCCCCCGCCGCCAGGGCGAACTGGATGTACCGGTCGCACCGGGCGATCTGCTCCGGGTCCAGGCCGTGGGCCGCCGGGTCGAAGTCGCACTCGGCGGCGATCTGCGAACGCAGCCCGGCCGGGTCGAAGAAGGTGATGCCCCGCGTCGCCGTGCGCCCGTCGGACAACAGGTCCCAGAAGGCCGGGACTCCGATGCCCTGCGGGGCGACGACGCCCAGGCCGGTGACCGCCACGCGCCTGGTCATGAACGGACCTGAGGTCGCTCGGCCACCCGCCCCACGCTCGTGTGGGTCGGGTCCACCGCGATCGGCACTCCGTCCGCGTCCTCGGTGTCGACGTGGCCGAGCGGCGGGCTCGGGGCGAGCGGGCCGAGGTGGAAGACCATGCGGGCCTCCACCTTGCCGACGTTGCGGAAGCGGTGCCGCATGTAGGCGGGGATCAGCAGCCCCTGCTCGGGCTGCAGGGCGTGGGTCTCGCCGTCCAGGTCCACCTCCAGCTGCCCGCAGAGGACGTAGATGAACTCCTCGGAGTAGGGGTGGTAGTGCTCGGCGATGCGGTCGCCGGGCTGCACGATGGCCACGCCCATGAAACCGCTGGTGGAGCCGACGGTGGCGGGGGTGAGCATGGCGCGCAGGTCCCCGCCGCGCCGGGTGTTGGGCTCGACCTCGCTCAGGTCCACGATTCCGGGAAGTTTGGTCACGACGTTCCTCCGAACATGTGTTACGTCGGCATGGCGCGTGGACATCACGGCCCGGTTGCCGGCGGGGCGAATCAGGCGTCGGACGCCCGGCGGTCGGTGACGAGGTCCATACGGGGGACGTTGAGGTGGTGTGCGCGGTCGCCGTTCCTCGGTCCGGCGCTGCCGGCGTCCAGGAGTTCCGCGAGCTCGGTCGCCTGGTCAGGCTCGGAAAGGCCCAGCATGGCAACGTTGTCGAACCCGGCACGTACGTCCACGAGCCGCACCACCACGTCGTCGCGCTGGAAGATCGTGCTGCGCAGCAGCGGCGTGCGCGGATCGTCGGAGGCCGCCGCGTCCTGACGGGCGAGCAGCTCGGCCAGGCGCATGCCGCACCCTTCACGGGCCGGGTAGTACAGCGCCTGCCGCACGGCATCCGCACTGTCCTGACCCGACGTCACATGGTGTACGGCGGGCAGCGCCGCGCGGGTGAAGAAGAGGCGCGCGGCCTCGGGGTCGTCGAGGTCCCTGTCCTGCTCCAGATAGGGGTTGATGGCCTCCTCGACGGCCCGTACCTCGGGCTGCTTGGCGACATGACGCAGCGCGGCGAGCAGGTCGCCCCGCACCTCGATGGCGCGCACCACCCGGTTGCCGTGCATGAACAAGGAGGTGCGGCACAGCTGGGTGGTGTCGTCGACGCGTGACTCCGGCGAGGCGTACCCGGCCAGGATCTCGGCGACGGCGGTCTCGCTGCCCGGCTTCACCGTGAAGGTGAGCGCGTGCCGGACCAGCCCGTCACCGATGCGCGGCGAGGCCTGAAGCCCACGGGCGCCGGGCTCCGCGGCCGCCGCCGGGCCGCCGGTCTCGCGCACGACGTGGAAGCGGAGCGAGCGGGTGTCGCGGACACAGCTGTGCAGCGGCTCCACCATCCGTACGTGGTCCTCACTGTTGACCCAGGTGAGGAAGGGCGGGGCACTCTCCCACTCGCTCGTGATGAGCCATTGGGAGGGGTTCTCGATGGACTGGCACAGCTGGTCGCTGACATGCCCGGGGACGGAGGCGACCTGGTTGCACAGTTGCTCGTACGCCTCCAGGAACTGCTGCTGGGCGCCGTCGTAGACGTCCACCAGCAGGACGACTCGCAGCCGGGAACCGTCGAACACGGACTGAGAGACGCGCTGCGACGCCTCTCGCATGAATGTTTCCGAAACACGTTCGGACGTGGTGGTCATCCTGCGCACATCTCCTTGACGGGAACGGACCGGACGGGTCTCGATCACGTCGATGTGCCTCCGACGTGCCTCGATCCCTCGATCCCTCGATCCTGGGCCCGCTGCCGGAGGCGCGCGACTCGTATGCGACTGGGCGGGCGACCCCGGGGCCCGGCGGAGCGGGCCCGTTCAGACCAGGTGGGCGAAGACCACCAGGTTGTCCGTGTAGTCGCGGACCGTGCGGTCGTAGTCACCCGCACAGGTGATGAGCCGGACCTGCGCCTGGGCCGTGTCGGCGTAAACACGTCGGCTCGGGAAGTGCTCCTTGTCGAAGGTCTCCACGCTGTCCACCACGAAGGACGCGGTGCGCCCGTCGGCTCGCTTCACCTGGAAGGTGTCGCCCTTCTCCAGCTCGCCGAGGTCCACGAAGACGGCCGCCGAGGTCGCCGTGTCGACGTGCCCGGCGATGATCGAGGTGCCTGCCTCCCCCGGGGAGGCTCCCTTGGCGTGCCAGCCGACGAGATTGGTGTCGTCGGCCGGGGGCGGCTGGAGCTGCCCGTTACGGCCGATGGCGAGTTCCGTGAAGGGCGCGTCGACGGAGATCTTCGGAATGAGCAGGCGTACGGGCCTCGAGCGCGGCAGGTGTTTCCCGGCGGCCCGTGCGGCCGGCGGAGCCGCCGCCGCATCGGAGTGCGGTGCCTGGGCCGGGCGGGAGGCGTCGGACGGTTCGGTGTCGTTGCCGCCGAACAGGCCCATGGCCAGCACCAGGGCCGCTACCGCACCGACCACCAGCGCTTTGGTGCGGGGCGGGTTGTCTGCGAGGGAAGGGGGACGGGCTGCCATCGGACGCTACCTCACCAAGGCGTGACAGAAGATCGGACGGGGGACGGGCAGGGGGAAACCGGCGGACCGCCACGCGACACGCGCGTGGCGGCCGCGACGGCTATCGCATCCGGCATGGCTCAGGCCACGCTTTCGGAGGTCTTCTTACGACGCGCCGCGTACAGACCGGTACCGGCGACCGCCAGGACGGCCAGCCCACCCGCGGTCACGGCCGGCGAGGCCAGGGCGCCGCCGCCGGTGTGCATGCCGCCGCTCGGCTTCTCCTCGCGGCCGCTCCACCCGTCGCCGTCCTGCTCACCGCTCCAGGAGTCCTCCTCCTGCTTCGTGCTGCCGGAGTCCTTGCCCTGTCCCTTGTCCTTGTACGTCTCCGGGTCGAACTTGGGGTCCTTCGCGGTGTCCGAACCGTCCGCGTTCACCGCCGTCAGGGCCCCACCACCGGTGTGCATGCCACCGCGCGGCGAGTCCTGACCGCTGTCCTTGTCGTGTTCCTTGCTGTACGAGGAGTCCGTGTGGTCCTCCCAGTCGCTGCCGGCCGCCTGGGCACCGGGCGCGGCACCCAGGACGAGGACGGTCGAAGCCGCCGCGGTGGCAAGGAGCATGCGAGCAGAGTGCATCTGACATTCCCTCCGCCGGAGAGCGGACAGCTGGCGCTTCGTCAGCTGAGGTGATCCGTCCCCGACGTGATCCACCGTCAGTGCGCACGGCGCCGCGCACCACTCGGGACGATCGGTCGGGTGAACACACCCGCGCGCCCGCCGGAAACGGGGCCCGGCAGCACGACGCGGCCGACCAGCCCCACCCAGGGGGCTGGTCGGCCGTATCCGTACAGGTCAGATCGCTGCCAGCAGCGTGGTCAGAGCATGGCGCAGTGCCGACCCGGCGTCAGGTTCCGGCGCTGCGGCCCGCCAGGCCACGAACCCGTCGGGCCGGACAAGTACGGCACCGCCAGGCTGCGTTCCATGGGCGACCGCCCAGTCCGTCCCGCCCTCGGGCGTCAGCTCGGCGTCGGCCGTGCTGCCCACCCGGTACGAGGTCAGGGGTACGGACATCGATGCGGCGAGGCGGACGGCCGCCTCGTGCCAGCCACTTGGGTGATCGGCGTCGCTGAGCAGGACGAACGAGCTTTCGTAGAGATCCAGCGTGGAGATCGGTTCGCCTCGGTGACGTACCGCCAAGTGGGGTGCTCTGCTGCCGGGTTCACCGGACAGGTCGAGGCGTTCCGGTACGACCGGGGCGTCGGGGTCGGTCCCGAGGACGGCGCCGCGCGGGTAGCGGTAGCCGAGGACCACACTGAGGATGCCGCGCTGCGGGCCGCCGCCACCGCCCATGCCGGGGGGCGGAGCGAAGCCGGGGTGGCTGTGCTCCACGGACCGTGCGGAGGCGCGGGCGCTGGTCGCCTCGGCCACCGGGCGCCGCTCGGCGTCGTAGCTGTCCAGCAGCGCCTCCCCCGCCCAGCCGTCGAGCACCGCGGCCAGTTTCCAGGCGAGGTTGTGCGCGTCCTGGATGCCGGTGTTCGAGCCGAAGGCCCCGGTGGGGGACATCTCGTGGGCCGAGTCGCCGGCCAGGAAGACCCGTCCTTCCCGGTAACTGCGGGCGACCCGCTCGGCGGCGTTCCAGGGAGCCTTGCCGGTGACCTGGACGTCGAGGTCGGCCACTCCGATCGCGCGCCGGATGTGCTCCACGCACCGCTCGTCGGTGAACTCCTCCAGGGTTTCGCCCTGTTCGGGATGCCAGGGAGCGTGGAAGACCCAGTTCTCCCGGTTGTCCACCGGCAGCAGCGCCCCGTCGGCCTCCGGGTTCGTCAGATAGCAGACGATGAAGCGGCGGTCGCCCACGACGTCGGCGAGGCGGCGGGACCGGAAGGTGATGCTGACGTTGCTGAACAGGTCGCCAGGACCGCTCTGGGCGATGCCGAGCTGCTCACGCACGGGGCTGCGGGGACCGTCCGCGGCGACGAGGTAGTCCGCGCGGATGGTGGTGTGCTCGCCGGTCTCCCGGCTCTTGACCACCGCGGTGACGCCATCGGGGTCGGTGTCGAACGACAGCAGTTCGGTGCCGTAGCGCAGATCGCCGCCCAGCCGCTCGGCGTGTTCCAGCAGCACCGGCTCCAAGTCGTTCTGGCTGCACAGACACCACGAGCTGGGACTGAAGCGGGCCAGCGCGCCCCCCGCGTCGATCTCCTTGAAGAGCCACTCCCCCGCGTCACCCACCAGGGTGGGTGTCTGGAGAATCCCGTGGTTGTCGTCCAGCGTGGCGGCGGCCTCCCGGATCGCCGGCTCGACGCCGGCCGTCCGGAACAGCTCCATCGTGCGGACGTTGTTCCCGCGCCCACGGGGGTGGATGGAGGTGCCGGTGTGCCGCTCCACCAGCGTGTGCCGTACGCCCAACCGGCTCAGGAACAGCGAGGTCGACAGCCCGACGAGGGAACCGCCGACGATGAGGACGGGGACGTGATGGATCGTGTGGTCGGTCTGGTCGTCTGGTCGTTCCGTTCTGCGTGTCATGGCCCGCCTCCAGCTCGCTGTCTCTGTCGACCCGGCCGGATTCGGCCGCGAGCCTCATGCATGCCCCCTCGGCGTCGGCGCGGGCCCCAGCTTCACCCGCTCCGCTCGCCGGGTTCGCCGAGTCAGCGGACACCGACCGCGCCGCCGACGTCATGGTGCGAGAACGGAGTGCACATGTTCGACCCGTGGCGAAGCCGCGAAGTACGCCCCGGCCGGAGCACGCCACTTGGCGAATCCCTCGGAAGCAACTCCCTGGGGTCGGTCCCCTGTCAGTGGTGGGTCGTGGTGGGGGCCTCGGTGTGCTCGGCGTCGACGCGAGCGGTGACTCCGGTCTCCACGACGGTGCGGGTGGCGTCGACGGTGGCGTAGATCCACAGGATGCGCATCGGTTCGGTGGCGGAGGCGTTGCGGAACCGGTGGGGCATGCCGGCGGGCACATAGGTGGTGTCGAAGCGGGTCACGTGGTGTTCGGTGCCGTCGATCTCCACGATGGCGTCGCCTTCGAGGATGGTGACGGACTCCGGGCAGTTGTGGGTGTGCAGGGCGATGCCGGCACCGCCGTCGAAGAGGGTCTGCCCGGTGAGGAAGACCTCGGCGCCGGTCGCCTTGGTCACCAGGGGGATGGTGCGGGCGCCGCCGCCGCGGCTGAAGGCGGTCAGTTCGGCCGGGCGCAGCACGGCGGGCGGGAAGGAGGCGAAGCAGGGCTCGTGGGTGGGGTGGTCGTGCACGGTAGTGTCTCCAGGTGGTCAGACGGGGGGCAATGCGGACGCGCGCGTGCCCACCCCGGTGGGCCACCGACGGACTGCTCTCCGTGGCCCACCGGGACGCAGCGGATCAGGCGATGCCGATGGCGCCGGTGAGCAGGGCGAAGGCGATGTAGGCGAAGGAGACGAGGACACCCCAGCGCAGGGCGTGCTTCTGGAAGTCGCCGAGTTCGGTCTTGACCAGGCCGATCAGGACCCACAGCGGTGCGCTGGTGGGGCCCATCATGTGGAGGATCTGGCCGATGGCGCCGGCGCGGGCGATCTCGTTGGCGTCGATGCCGTAGTGCGCGGCGGATTCCGCGAGGACGGGGACGACGCCGAACCAGTAGCCGTCGTTCGACATGAAGAAGCCCAGCGGCAGGGCGAGGACCGCGGTGAACAGCGGGATGACGTTGCCCCAGCCGTCCGGGACGATCGACAGGGCCGCGTCCGCCATCGCCTTGATCATGCCGGAATCGGTCATGATGCCGGTGAAGACGCCGGCGGCCAGGACGAGGATCATCACCGGGACGGCGTTGGACGCCTGCCGCTTGATGAGGTCCTGCTGGTCGCCTATGGCGCGGATGTTGACGAGCAGCGCGATGACGAAGGCGACCATGAAGAGGACGAGAAGGTCGGCGACCTCGAGGATGAGCAGGACCATCAGCAGCACGGTCAGCGCGGCGTTGAACCACATCCGCCAGTCGGCCTTCACCGGCTCGAAGGCCTCACCGGAGGCGATCTCCAGCCGGTAGGCGTTGAGCTTCTCGGGGTCGAGCTTGCTGCGTTCGCGCACGCCGAGCCAGTAGGCGACGGAGATGATCGCCAGGCTGGTGAGGGCCATGGGGCCGATCATGTGGACGAAGTACTCACTGGCGTCCAGGTGCAGGACGCTGATGCCGCGGGTCGCGGCGCCTCCCCACGGGGTGGTGCCGGAGATGGTGCCCAGGGACATGGCGGCCAGGGTGGCGAGGATGAGCGGGTTGATGCCCAGGCGCCGGTAGATCGGCAGGAACGCGGAGCAGACGATCATGTAGCTGGTAGTGCCGTCACCGTCGAGCGCCACGCAGAGCGACAGTACGGCGGTGCCGACGACGATGCGGACGGGGTCACCCTTGGACGCGCGGACGATCGCCTGACACACCGGCTCGAAGAGTTTCACCTCCATCATCAGACCGAAGTAGAGGACGGCGAACAGCAGCAGGGCCGCGGTGGGCGCGACCGTGTCCAGGCCGTTCGTGATCATGTCGCCGAGCTTGGTGCCCTTGCCGGCCATGACGGCGGCGACGATCGGGGTGAGCATGATGGCGGTGAACGCGGAGAGGTACTTCCGCATCACGAGCAGCATGAAGCTGCCCAGAGTGGCGAAGCCGAGGACGGCGAGCATCGTTGCTCCTTGGGGCAGGGCTGGGGGCCGCCCGTCGGGCGGCGAAGAGGACGGCGCGGTTTTCAGTGCGTGTCGGGTCAGCGGACGACCTTCGGCGCACGCGGTGCCGTCGTCGGCTTGTGCGCGGAGTCGGCCATGGTACGTGCGGCTCCTGTACGGCGGTCGGGGGCGCGGGGCGCAGCGGGGCGGCACCCGGGGGGCGTGTCCGGGTACGCCTGGCAGCGGAGTGGCCTGGCGGTGGTCGGTGTGGAGCGATACGGGGAGGCGGCTCGCCCAGCTCCGGACAACCGGTTTACCGGATTGCCGGTAGGTAACTAGAATCCAGCCATTACGTCAATACCGAAGTGAGGAATTCGATGGCCGAACTCGCCAGGATCGCGGTCGAGCCGCGGGAGCCGCTGGCCTCCGAGGTGTCCCGCCGCCTGATCGACTACCTGATGTCCGGCGAGGTGCAACCCGGCGACCGCATCCCCTCCGAGCGCCAGTTGACCGAGATGCTCGGCGTGAACCGGCCGACCGTCCGCGAGGCGATCAAATCGCTCGGCTTCCTCGGCCTGCTCGAGATCCGCCAGTCCAGCGGGACCTACTTCCGGGGCACCGACTCGGACGTGCTCTACCGCCTGTTCGAACTGGGCCTCGTGCTCGGCGAGCGCGGCGCCCGCGACATGGTCCAGGCCCGCGCCGAACTGGAGGTGATCGTCGCCGGCCTGGCCGCGCAGGCACGGGACGACGCGGGTGTCGAGCTGCTGCGCGCCCGGCTCACCGCGATGCGCGAGTGCCCCGACGACGAGTTCCCCGAGGCCGACACCGCCTTCCACGCCGCCCTGGGGGAACTGGCCGGCAACACCGTGCTGCGGGACATGCTCAAGGGCATGCGGGCGATGATCCAGCGCGGCTGGGTGGAGCGCACCGGGGCCGTCCGCTCCCGCGAGGTGGCCTACGACGACCACGTCCCGATCTTCGAGGCGGTCGCGAACGGGGACGCCGAAGCCGCCCGCGCCGCCATGGCCCGGCACATGGACGGCGCGTCCCGCCGCCTGATGAAGGCGCTGGAGCAGCGCGAGGGATAGGGCTTTTCGGCGAGTTGCCGGTCCGCTCCGGCATCTCGCGGCCCACCCATCGGAACAACCGGTTGACCGGTTTACCGGTTCCGCCTACAGTGGCGGCGCGGCACCACGACACGCACTGCCGCCCCCCATCTCGGGCCGGCCTTCATCCCATCGCCGAGGACACTTCCCTCGGTGCCCAAGGCCCGCCCCCGGTCGGGACCCCCGCTGGTCCCCGCCTTCCGAAAGAGGAAGAACCCGGTGCTCGAAACCGCCCCCCTGGTCGCCATGATCCACGCCGTGCCGACCGCCGGCCGCATCGCCCAGGCCGCGTTCGCCCAGGAGTTTCCGCAGGCCAGGGTCTGGAACATCCTGGACGACCGCCTGCTGGACGACGCCCGGACGGCCGGCGGCCTCACCGACACCCTGAGCCGCCGTATGCTCCGGCTCATCGCCCACGTGATGGACGGCGGCGCCCAGGGCCTGCTCCTCACCTGCTCCTCCTACGGAGACGTGGTGGACACCGCCCGCCGACTGTGGGACGTACCGGTGCTGAAGTCGGACGAGTCCCTGTTCAAGGCAGCCCTGGTCGGCCCCTACCGGCGGATCGCCGTCGTCGCCTCCGCCCCGCCGGCCGTTCCGGCGGCCGTCGCCCAACTCGAAGCACTCGTCCCCGCTGTCCGCCCGGACCGCCCCGTCGACATCGTGACGGCCCTGAGCGAAGAGGCCGCCGGGGCCGAGCCCGAGGCCGCCGCCCGCCACCTGACGGACGCCCTCCACACCGCCGGCGGCGCCGACGCCGATGCCGTGCTCCTCGCGCAGTACTCGCTCACCCCGGCCCGCGACGCCCTGGCCGCCCTGCTGAACGTGCCGGTACTCGACGGCGCCGGTGCCGCCGCCCGCGAACTGCGCGGCCTGCTCACCTCGGCGGTCGCGTCATGAGCGGCCGACTGCCCTGGCCGCTGGCCTACACCGTCTCCGGCGCCGACTGCTCCGCCCCCATGCCGCTCGGCCACTCGGCACCGCTCTCGGACGCCGTCCGCGACCTGGCAGAACTCGGATACGACGGTGTCGAGGTCCAGGTCCGCGAGGTCGGCGCCGACGACGCAGAAGCGCTCGCCCGGACCGTCGACGCCGCGGGGCTGAGGGTCCTCGGCATCGGCACCGGGCCGGTCGCCGCACAGGACCGGCTCACCCTGACCGATCCCTCCCCCGACGTCCGCCGCCACGCCCTCTTCCGACTGCGCGGCGCGGCCCGGCTCGCCGGCGCGCTGGGCGTACCCGTCTCCCTCGGCCAGACCCGTGGCAGGTTCCTGCCCGGCCTCGCGGACATGCAGCGCCAGTGGGCCGAGCGTGCCGTCGAGCAACTGGCCGAGGAAGCCGCCGCCTGCGGCAGCCGACTTCTGCTGGAGCCGCAGTCGCGTGCCACCACCTCGTTGTGGCACACCCCGGACGACACTCGCTCCGTGATCGACTCCCTCGACGTGCCGGCCGGGCTGGTCCTGGACACCCACCACCTCGACGCGGAAGGCGTCGACGCGGTCCGGTCCATCACCGACCACGCCCGAGTCACCGGCTGCCTCCAGCTGGCTGCCGCCTCGACGCGGGGTCCCCTGACGGTCGGTGATCCCCGGCTGCCCGCCCTGCTCACAGCGCTCCGCACCGGCGGATTCACCGGCTGGCTGACGCTGGAGCACACCCAGGACGGCGACAGCACCAAGGCCGCCGCCCGCTCCTGGACCGCGCTCACCGATGCCGCGGCCGCACTGTCCTGACCGCCCCTTCACTCCCCACTCCCCTGTTCTGAGAGGAACCCGCACCATGAGCAGCAAGACCTACCGCCTCGGCGTCCTCGAAGGCGACGGCATCGGCCCCGAGATCGTCCCCTCCTCCGTCGAGATCGCCACCGCCGCCGCCGAGGCCGCCGGCGTCTCGGTCGACTGGGTGACCCTGCCGCTGGGCGCCGCCGCCATCGAGACCCATGGCACCCCGGTCCCCGAGGAGACCAAGGACGCCCTGGCCGGCCTGGACGGCTGGTACCTCGGCCCGCACGACTCGGTGTCCTACCCCGAGCCGCACAAGTCCGCGCTCAACCCCTCGGGCACCCTGCGCAAGCACTTCCAGCTCTTCGCCAACATCCGCCCCGCCAAGTCCTTCCCCGGCGCCAAGGCCATCTGCGACAACGCCGACCTGGTCATCGTCCGCGAGAACACCGAGGGCTTCTACGCCGACCGCAACACCTTCGCGGGCACCGGTGAGTTCATGCCCACCGCGGACACCGCGATCATGCTGGGGATCATCACCCGCGAGGCCACCGAGCGCGTCGCCCGCGTCGCCTTCGACCTGGCCCGCTCGCGCCGCAAGAAGCTCACCATCGTCCACAAGGCCAACGTCCTCAAGCTCACCACCGGCCTGTTCCGCACGGTGTGCCAGGAAGTCGCCAAGGACTACCCGGACGTGGCCGTCGACGACTTCCACATCGACGCCATGACCGTCCATCTGGTGCGCCGCGCCCAGGACTTCGACGTCATCGTCACCGAGAACATGTTCGGCGACATCCTCTCCGACCTGGCCGGCGAGATCTCCGGCTCGCTCGGCACGGCCCCCTCCATCAACTCCTCGGCCACCACCGCCATGGCCCAGGCCTCACACGGCTCCGCCCCCGACATCGCCGGGCGGAACATCGCCAACCCGGTCGCCATGATCCTCTCCGGCGCCATGCTGTTCGAGTGGCTCGGCGCCAAGCACGGCGACGACAAGCTCGCCGACGTCGCGAAGATCATCGAGAAGGGCGTGGCCGACGCCATCGCCGCCGGCACCTCCACCCGCGACCTCGGCGGCTCCGCGTCCACCACGGAGTTCACCGCCGCCGTCATCAAGGCCATCTCCGCCGGCCGGAACTGACCCCGGCTCCGGGGCGGGCGTCCCCACCGCCCGCCCCCCGGCCCGCCTCCCCCGCACCACCCGCACGCCCGAGGAGAGACCCCCGACCATGACCCTGCGCATCGGCTGCACAGCCGACGACTTCACCGGCGGCACCGACGTCGCCGCGGCCTTCCGGCGCGCCGGCCTGCGCACCGCCCTGGTCTTCGGCACCCCGGACGCCACCACCGAGCTCCCGCCCGACTGCGACGCCGCCGTAGTCGCCCTCAAGTCCCGTTCCACGCCCGCGGAGGAGGCCATGGCCGACTCCCTGGCCGCCCAGCGTTGGCTGTGGTCCAAGGGCGCCGCCCAGATCTACTTCAAGTACTGCTCCACCTTCGACTCCACCCCGCACGGCAACATCGGCCCGGTCGCCGATGCCCTGATGGACGCCGCCGGCGCCGGCCTCACCCTGCACTGCCCGGCATCACCCCCCAACGGCCGCACCGTCTACCAGGGCCACCTGTTCGTCCACGACCAGCTGCTCTCCGACTCGCCGCTGCGCCACCATCCCCTCAACCCGATGACGGACTCCTCCCTGCCGCGGCTGCTGTCCGCACAGACCCCCCACCGGGTGGCCGTCATCGACTGGCCCACCGTGCGCCGCGGCGTCGACGCCGTCCGCGATGCGCTGCTCGCCCATGAGCAGGCCGGTGTGCGCCACGTCATCGCCGACGCCCTCACCGACGACGACCTCGCCGTCCTGGGCGCCGCCGCGCTCGAGATGCCGGTGGTCGCCGGAGCCGCGGGCCTGGCCGAGGGGGTCGGCCACGCCTACCCCACCAGCGGTCCGGCCACCGCTGAGCCTTGGCCCGACCAGGGCCGCGCCGCCGTCCTGGCGGGCAGCTGCTCGGCCAGGACGCTGGAGCAGATAGCCCAGTTCTACGCCGCCGGTCTGCCCTGCCTCCACCTCGACGTCCTCGCCGCCGCCACCGGCCGCGACGTCACGGCGGAAGCGCTGGCCTGGTTCGACGAGCAGGACCCCGCGCAGCCCGTCCTCATATACGCCTCCGCCTCGCCGGAGGAACTCGCCGCCGTACAGGCCCAGTTGGGTGTCGCGGAGGCGGCCGCCCAGGTCGAGGACCTGCTCGGCGCCCTCGCCACCCACCTCGTCGAACGCGGGGTACGCCGTCTCCTCGTCGCCGGTGGTGAGACCTCCGGCGCCGTCACCACCGCCCTCGGCATCCGGGCCGTCCTCGTCGGCGAGGAGGCCGACCCCGGCGTCCCGTGGACCTACGCCACCACGAAGAGCGGCGACCTCGCCCTCATGCTCAAGTCCGGCAACTTCGGTGCCCCCGACCTGTTCACCCGGGCCCTCACGGAGGCCAAGTGACCGCCTACCACGACGAGTCGGCCGCCCGCGCGCTCATCGTCCGTACCGCCCGTTCCCTCTTCGACCGCGGTCTGACCCACGGCTCCACGGGCAACCTGTCCGTCCGCCTGGCCGACGGCAGCCTGCTGCTCACCCCCACCGGATCGAGCCTCGGCACCGTCCAGGAGACCGAACTCTCCCGCACCGACCCGCACGGCACCCACCTGGACGGCCCCAGACCCACGAAGGAGGCGTTCCTGCACGCCGCCTTCTACCGGGCCAGGCCCGCCGCCCACGCGGTCGTCCACCTCCACTCGACCTACGCCGCAGCCGTCTCCTGCCTCGACGGCCTCGACCCGGCCGACGCCCTGCCCCCGCTCACCGCGTACTACGCCATGCGCGTCGGCACCCTCCCCCTCCTCCCCTACCACGCCCCCGGGGACAGCAGCCTGGAACCGCTGGCCGAGCACACGGCCCGGGACCATCACGCCGTCCTCCTCGCCAACCACGGCCCGGTCATCGCCGGCGCGACGCTGGAGCAGGCGGCCGACGCGATCGAGGAGCTGGAGGAAACCGCCAAACTCCACCTCCTCCTCCAGGGCCACCCCACCCGTCCCCTCACCCCCGAGCAGGCTGCCGCGCTCGCCCCCACATCCCCCTGACGGCCGGATGAAGAACCGCGAGCGCGGCAGCCACCCGAGCGAAGGAGCCCGTATGACCGTCCCCCCCGTCCCCACCGCCGACCTCGTCGACCGGTACGGCACCGAACTGCGCGTCTGCGACCTGCAGTTCCGCCAGTTCGGCGCCCACCGCGGCTTCGCCGGACCGGTCCGCACCGTCTCCTGCCACGAGGACAACGGCCTCCTGCGGGACCTGCTGCGCACCCCCGGCGACGGGCACGTCCTCGTCATCGACGGAGGCGGCTCCCTGCGCACCGCGCTGGTCGGCGACCTCATCGCCGGCGCCGCCCAGGACAACGGCTGGGCCGGGCTGATCGTGCACGGCGCCGTCCGCGACAGCGCCACCCTCGCCGGGCTCCGGATCGGCATCAAAGCGCTGGGCACCATCCCCCGCAAGAGCGCCAAGGACTCCGCCGGAGCCGTCGACACCCCCGTCACCTTCGGCGACATCACCTTCCACCCCGGCGACATCCTGCACGCCGACGACGACGGCATCGTCCTTCTCCCCGAGAGCACGGAGAACTGACCAGTGATCCTCAAGACCTTCGGCTGGTCGTTCGCGATCACT
>NZ_JADDXU010000014.1 GCF_015163075.1 Streptomyces justiciae | reverse complement strand
AAGCAGCGCCATCACGCCACCGATGCAGAAGAACGCGAACGACGTGACGAGGTACAGCGTTCCGATCGTCTTGTGGTCAGTGGTGGTGAGCCACTTGATCACGACGTTGCCGGGCTGCTTGCGCCGGACCGGCAGCTCGTCTGAGTAGTGTCCCTCAGCTGCCGCGGCACCCTGGGGTTCGTTGAGGATGCTCACAGGTTGTTCGTCTCCCGGTTCTTCTCGTGGGCGGTCTGCTCGATGCCCGCGGGAACGTAACCGGTCTGCCCCTTCTTGGCGAGGTCCTTGAGGTGCTGCTCGTAGCGCTCGGGGGAGACGACCTTCACGTTGAACAGCATCCGGGAGTGGTCGACGCCGCAGAGCTCGGCGCACTTGCCCAGGAAGGTGCCCTCCTTGTTGGGGGTCACCTGGAAGGAGTTGGTGTGGCCCGGGATGACGTCCTGCTTCATGAGGAACGGCACCACCCAGAAGGAGTGGATGACGTCACGCGAGGTGAGGACGAAGCGGACCGTCTTGCCCTTGGGCAGCCACAGCGTGGGACCCGGGTTGTTGGTCTGCGGGTTCCGCGTGCCGGGCGTACCGACGTCGTAGACACCGCCGGCGTTCGCCGGGAAGTCCGCCTTGAACCGGTCCGGAATGGCGTCCAGGTTCTTGTCGGTCTTCGCGTCGCCGGTGGAACCGTCGACGTTCTCGATGTAGTTGAAGCCCCAGCTCCACTGGAAGCCGACCACGTTGACGGTGACGTCGGGCTTCTTGTCGAGGCTGAGGAGCTTCGACTCGTCGCGGGCCGTGAAGTAGAACAGGACCGAGACGATGATGAGCGGGACCACGGTGTACAGCGCCTCGATGGGCATGTTGTACCGGGTCTGCGGAGGAACTTCGACCTTCGTGCGGCTGCGCCGGTGGAAGAAAGCACTCCACAGGATCAGGCCCCACACCAGCACGCCGGTGGCCAGCGCGGCAGCCCAGGAGCCCTGCCACAGGGAGAGGATCCGCGGAGCCTCTTCCGTGGTCGGGGTGGGCATACCAAGGCGGGGGAAGTCCTTGTATGTGCAACCGGTGGCGGTCGCCAGGACCAGGCCCGCGGTCATTGCCTGCAGCAGCTTCCGCCGCATCGGGCGCCGCGGCGAGCGGTCGGAGCCGTTGGGACTCACGTAGCGCCTTCCCGAGAGTCTCGCCCGCGCGGATTGGCTGCGGCCTGCCTTACTCGGTGGTCGGTCGCCGCCCTGCGTCGGGCAGGGGTTTGGATGTTTATGCGGACCAAACCCTAGCCCACGCTCTTCGAGGGTTCGCGGGGAGGGGTGCCTACTGGGTTGGGGGTTCGCTGGATTGGCGGCTGCGGCTGCGTTGTGGCTGGTCGCGCAGTTCCCCGCGCCCCTAGGGAGTTAGCGTTGGCCTGTGTCTTATTTCGACGCTGCTTCCAGTGTTCCCCTTCATTCCGTCGCTCGTCAGGCGCTGTTGGCCTCCCTGGACGAGGGGTGGGCTGATCCCTCTCGGTTGTATCGGGAAGGGCGTCGGGCCCGGATGCTGCTGGACGCTGCGCGGGAGGCCGCTGCTGAGGCTGTGGGGTGTCGTCCGGACGAGCTCAGGTTCACCCCGTCCGGTACTGCGGCCGTGCACGCCGGTATCGCCGGGGCGTTGGCCGGGCGGCGGCGCGTGGGGCGTCACCTGATCGTGTCAGCCGTTGAACATTCTTCCGTGCTCCATTCGGCCGAACTGCACGAGAAGGAGGGCGGTTCGGTCACCCGAGTGAGGGTTGACCGCGAGGGGCGGGTCACCCCCGCCGACTATGCGGCCGCGCTCCAGGAGGACACCGCGCTCGCCTGTCTCCAGTCCGCCAACCATGAGGTGGGGACCGAGCAGCCGGTGGCCGAGGTGGCCGAGGTGTGCCGGGCGGCCGGGGTGCCGTTGCTGGTGGATGCGGCGCAGTCGCTGGCCTGGGGGGCGGTCGAGGGGCCCTGGTCGCTTCTGGCGGGCAGTGCGCACAAATGGGGTGGACCCGCTGGAGTCGGGCTGCTTGTCGTGCGTAAGGGGGTGCGGTTCGCCGCTCAAGGACCCGTGGACGAAAGGGGATACGGGTTCGAGAACCTCCCCGCGATCGTCGCTGCGGCGGCCTCGCTGCGGGCCGTGCGGGCCGAGGCGGCTCAAGAGGCGGTACGGCTGCGGGAGCTGACGGAGCGGATCCGGGCGCGGGTGCCGGAGCTCGTCGCGGATGTGGAGGTGGTGGGCGATCCGGAGCGGCGGCTGCCGGGGATCGTCACCTTCTCCTGTCTCTATGTCGACGGGGAGACATTGCTGCACGAGCTGGACCGGGAGGGATTCTCCGTTTCCTCCGGTTCGTCCTGTACGAGCAGCACGCTGACGCCGAGCCATGTGCTGAAGGCGATGGGGGTGCTGAGTGAGGGAAATGTGCGGGTGTCGTTGCCGGCGGGGACCGCGGCCGAGGACGTGGAGCGGTTTCTCGCCGTGCTGCCGGGCGTGGTGAACGGCGTACGGGAGAAGCTGGGCGCACCTGCGCCGGTGGCGGTCGTCCGTGAGGACGAGCTGGTCGTCGACGCCCTCGGCAAGCGCTGCCCGATCCCGGTCATCGAGCTGGCGAAGGTCATCGGCGACGTGCCGGTGGGCGGGCTCGTGCGGGTGCTGTCGGACGACGAGGCGGCCCGCCTGGACATCCCGGCGTGGTGCGAGATGCGGGAGCAGGAGTACGTGGGTGAGGAGCCGGCGGACAAGGGGACTGCCTACCTCGTCCGCCGGACCTCCTAGCGGCTACGCCAGGTGCTTCTGGACCTCGGCCGCGGCCTCGTCGCCGTACGCCTTGGTGAAGCGCTCCATGAAGTGGCCGCGGCGCAGCTGGTACTCCTGGGTGCCGACGGTCTCGATGACGAGGGTCGCCAGCATGCAGCCCACCTGGGCCGCCCGCTCCAGCGAGACGCCCCAGGCCAGGCCCGACAGGAACCCGGCGCGGAAGGCGTCGCCGACGCCGGTCGGGTCGGCCTTGCGGTCCTCCTGCGGGCAGCCGACGACGATCGGCTCCTCGCCGGCCTTCTCGATCCGCACGCCGCGCGAGCCGAGGGTGGTGACGCGGTGGCCGACCTTCTCCAGGATCTCGGCGTCCGTCCAGCCGGTCTTGGACTCGATGAGCCCCTTCTCGTACTCGTTGGAGAAGAGGTACGTGGCGCCCTCCAGCAGGACCCGGATCTCGTCGCCGTTCATCCGGGCGATCTGCTGGGAGAAGTCCGCGGCGAAGGGGATGGACCGGGAGCGGCACTCCTCCGTGTGGCGGAGCATCGCCTCCGGGTCGTCGGCGCCGATGAGGACCAGGTCGAGGCCGCCGACGCGGTCGGCGACGGTCTTGAGCTCGATGAGGCGGGCCTCGCTCATCGCACCGGTGTAGAAGGAGCCGATCTGGTTGTGGTCGGCGTCGGTGGTGCAGACGAACCGGGCGGTGTGCAGGGTCTCGGAGATGCGGACCGAGGCGGTGTCGACGCCGTGGCGGTCCAGCCACGCCCGGTACTCGTCGAAGTCGAAGCCTGCGGCGCCGACCAGGATCGGCTCGGTGCCCAGCTGACCCATCCCGAAGGCGATGTTCGCGCCGACGCCGCCGCGGCGGACGTCGAGGTTGTCGACCAGGAAGGAGAGCGAGACCGTGTGCAACTGGTCCGCGACCAACTGGTCGGCGAAGCGGCCGGGGAAGGTCATGAGGTGGTCGGTGGCGATGGAGCCGGTGACTGCGATGCGCACGGCGTGGACTCTCCTGTGGGGAGAAACTGGATTGACAGTTCACGCTACCCGGTCCGCGCGGGGCGCTGCAGCCGCCGAAACTACCCGATAGTAGATCTTTCTTCGCGGGCGTCGGCGTGCATACGGTGCCGTCATGACGAACCTGAAGGCCCCTGCCCCCGCTCCGGCCGACCTCGACGGCGACCTGGCGTCGCTGCGCGGTGACTGCGCCCGGATGGTCCCGCACTGGGCCGCCCCCGACCGGGTTGCTTCCCTTCCGGTCTCCCCCTCACTCATCCACGGGGTGAAGGTGCCGGCGAAGTCCGCCCGGCTGCTGGACGCGATGTCGGACTACGGAGACTGAGCCCGGCGCTCTGAAGGGAACCGCGCGCTCCCCCGCTGCGTCCCATCGCTGTCCCCCGTAAAGGGGATGCGGGATACGACCCTCCGGCTCGCCGTTTTGACAGGGCCGGGTCAGGGTCATAGGGACAGCTGCGCGGCCGAAGGAGCGATGCGGTGAACACCGAGCGACCCGACAACGACGACGACGCCGAGGTCGTCGACAGGGACACGGGCGCCGATGAGGCTGCCGAGGAGGCCACGGAAGCGGCGCCTGAGGAGACCGGCGAGACCGCTGAGGCGGTCGCCGAGGAGACGGGCGGGACCACGGAGACGGACGCCGAGGAGACCGGCGGGGCCACCGAGGAAGCCGCCGAGGAATCCGGTGCTCCTGAGGAGCCCGTCGTCGCGGCCACAGGCGAGCGGGACGACACCGAGCACCCCGCCCGGCGTCGCTCCCCCGTGCTCATCGCCTCCGTCGCCGCCGCCGTGCTGCTCGTCGGCGGTGGTGGGGCGTATCTCGCCACCGGCGCCGCGAGCGGCTCGGGCGACGGCGGTACGACGTCCGGGGCGCCCGGCGACGACACTCCCCCGCCGCTGCATCTGGACGGGTACGGCGAGGGCGGCGGCACCGGCGGTATCGCGCCCGGGGAGCCGAACCCGTACGGCGTGACCTACCAGGCCGACGGCACGCTCCCGGACGGCCCCGACTCCGCGCCCGTGTACCGGGCGACCGGCGAGGTCACCAAGGACGAGGTGGTCCGGCTGGCCGAGGCGCTCGGGGTGGCCGGGACGCCGGTCCTGGAGGGGAAGGCCTGGAAGGTAGGGGGGCAGGACGCCGCCGGGCCGAGTCTCCAGGTGAACCAGCTCGCGCCGGGGACCTGGACCTTCCACCGGTACGCGCCCGGCACCGACAACTGCAAGAGCGAGACGGTGTGCGCGAGCGACCCCGCGGCCCCGGCCGGCGACCCGGTCAGCGAGGACGTCGCCAAGAAGGCGGCGGCGCCGGTTCTGAAGGCGGTCGGGCAGGACGACGCGAAGGTCGACGCGAGCCAGGTCATGAGCGCGCAGCGGGTGGTGAACGCCGATCCGGTGGTGGGCGGGCTGCCTACGCACGGCTGGACGACCGGTGTCACCGTCAACGTGCAGGGTGAAGTGGTCGGCGGCGGCGGGCAGTTGAAGGCGCCGGTGAAGGGTGACACGTACCCCGTCGTGGACGCGGAGAAGGCGCTGGAGCTGATGAACGCGCGGTCCGTGGGCGACCATCGGATGGGGATCGGCGGCTGCGCCAGTCCCGTACCGCTGAAGGACCGCCTGGAGGCGCCCTGCGGATCGTCGTCCGGCACGCCGGAGGCGGGTACGCCGGTGCCTCCGAAGCAGGACACCATCACCGTGGAGAAGGCCGTGTTCGGGCTTGCCGCGCAGTACGTGGACGCGCGGCAGACGCTGGTGCCGTCCTGGCTGTTCCAGGTGAAGGCGGCGGGGGCGCAGGACTCGTTCACGGTGACGTATCCGGCGGTCGACCCGAAGTACATCGCCTCGGCGACGCCGTCCGCGGAGCCGAGCGGCGAGCCGACCGCTCCGCCGAGCCCGCGGCCGACCGGGCCGGGTTCCGACGAGCCGACCGCGGCGCCGGCCACGCGGGACGTGCAGGTGGACGGCTACACCGCCGACGGGAACGAGCTGACCGTGAGCTTCACGGGCGGTGTCTGCGCCGACTACAAGGCGGCCGCCGTCGAGGGCTCGGACAAGGTGACGGTCACGGTGACCGAGACGCCTTGGCCCGACAAGGTCTGCATCATGATCGCCAAGGTGTACCACCAGAGCGTGCCGCTGGACGAGCCGTTGGGTGACCGGAAGGTCGTCGGCTCGGACGGCAAGGAGATCCCGCTGGAGAAGGCGGGGGCCAGGCTGCCGGGCACGTCCGGGGCGAGGTAGGCCCGGGGTCCGGAGAACAGCTGAAGGCGGCGGCCCTGTCGGAGGGGGCCGCCGCCTTCGCGTGTGTTCAGTTCTTCGGCTGGAGCCGTGGGGCTTAGCTGAAGGAGTCGCCGCAGGCGCAGGAGCCCGTCGCGTTCGGGTTGTCGATCGTGAAGCCCTGCTTCTCGATGGTGTCGACGAAGTCGATGGACGCGCCGCCCAGGTACGGGGCGCTCATGCGGTCGGTGACGACCTTCACGCCGTCGAAGTCCTTGACGACGTCGCCGTCGAGCGAGCGCTCGTCGAAGAAGAGCTGGTAGCGCAGGCCGGAGCAGCCACCGGGCTGGACGGCGACACGCAGGGCCAGGTCGTCACGGCCTTCCTGGTCGAGCAGGGCCTTGACCTTCGCCGCGGCGGCGTCGGACAGGATGATGCCGTCGGTGACGGTGCTGGTCTCGTCCGATACGGACATCTACATCTCTCCCGGGTTGTACGGAGACTGCTTGCCGACTGGTGCAACCGGCAAGGCCGCGGATTCATTCCGGGCCGGGCGCCGTTTTTCCGGCGTCTTCTTCATGCTCGCACACCTGACAGGCGGCGGAAAATGCCGCGTCGGGATTCATGTCACATCGACGCAATGACCATCGTCAAAGTGACGTGAACCGGGTTATGATAGATAACGTCAGAACGACGAAAAGTAGAAAGGGTGCGTGTCGTGACCACCGCCCAGACCCAGGAGCTCGACGTACAGCCGACGCCCCTCGCCCTGCTGCTCCTCGGCCGTGAGGCCGACCCGAAGAGCGAGCGGGGTGTGGAGTGCCCCGGCGATCTGCCCTCGCCGTCCGACCCGGACCTGGTGGAGCGTGCCCGCGCGGCCAAGGAGAAGCTCGGGAACAAGGTCTTCGTCCTCGGCCACCACTACCAGCGCGACGAGGTCATCCAGTTCGCCGACGTCACGGGCGACTCCTTCAAGCTGGCCCGGGACGCGGCCGCGCGCCCGGAGGCCGAGTACATCGTGTTCTGCGGTGTGCACTTCATGGCGGAGTCGGCGGACATCCTGACCAGCGACGACCAGAAGGTCGTGCTGCCCGACCTGGCCGCCGGGTGCTCGATGGCCGACATGGCCACCGCCGAGCAGGTCGCCGAGTGCTGGGACGTGCTGACCGAGGCCGGGATAGCCGAGCAGGTCGTGCCGGTCTCCTACATGAACTCGTCCGCGGACATCAAGGCGTTCACGGGCAAGCACGGCGGCACGATCTGCACCTCGTCGAACGCCAAGCGCGCGCTGGACTGGGCCTTCGAGCAGGGCGAGAAGGTCCTGTTCCTGCCCGACCAGCACCTCGGCCGCAACACCGCCGTCCGGGACATGGGCATGTCCCTGGAGGACTGTGTCGTCTACAACCCGCACAAGCCGAACGGCGGCCTGACCGCCGACCAGCTGCGTGCCGCGAAGATGATCCTGTGGCGCGGCCACTGCTCGGTGCACGGCCGGTTCTCGCTGGACTCGGTCAACGACGTGCGCGAGCGCATCCCGGGTGTCAACGTCCTGGTCCACCCCGAGTGCAAGCACGAGGTCGTGGCGGCGGCGGACTACGTCGGTTCGACGGAGTACATCATCAAGGCGCTGGAGGCGGCCCCGGCCGGTTCCAAGTGGGCGATCGGCACCGAGCTGAACCTCGTGCGCCGGCTCGCGAACCGTTTCGCGCCCGAGGGCAAGGAGATCGTCTTCCTCGACAAGACGGTCTGCTTCTGCTCGACCATGAACCGCATCGACCTGCCCCACCTGGTGTGGACGCTGGAGTCGCTCGCCGAGGGCAAGCTCGTCAACCGCATCGAGGTCGACAAGGAGACCGAGGCGTTCGCGAAGCTGGCGCTGGAGCGGATGCTGGCGCTGCCGTAACCCCCTGGTGATCACCCCGAGGAGGAGTCCTCCTCGGGGTCCGAGGGGTCTGCGGGGTCGAGGCTGAAGACCGTGCCGTCCGGGGTGACGGTGATCAGCGCGCCGCCGTACGGCAGCACCTGGGCCTTGGCCGTGTCACCACCCCCGGAGATCCTCTGGGCGTGGGTGCCCGTCTCCCACAGCTTGTCGCCGGTGCGGGTGTCGATCGCGGTCACCCGGCCGCTGGGGCTCGCCACATAGACGGTGCCCGTCTTCGCGTCGTACGTCGGCGGGCCCGCGTTCTCCACGCCGGTGCTCGTCCGCCACGACTCCTTGCCGGTCAGCGGGTTCACGGCGGACACCCGGCCGTCGGCCTCGGCGATCCACAGGGTGCCGCCGGCCAGGGTCGTGGAGCCGGTGTAGGTCTTCGGCAGCTTGATCGTGGTGCGCTTGCCGGTGTCCGGTTCGATCAGCAGGACCTCGCTGAAGGTGGAGTCCTTTAGGGCGTCCGGGCCGCTGTTGTTCGCGGGCAGCACCGCCAGCAGGCCCTCGACCGTGCCGGCCACACCGCTGTCGTACGGCGTCTTGATCCGCTTGACCACCGAGCCGTCCGACCGGTCCAGGCGCAGGAGCTGTGCGTCGGTGCCGCCCCGCTGCGGGAAGCAGTGCTCGTACAGGGCGGTGCCGACCGTCAGGAACGCGCAGTTGCTGCCGGACGGCAGCTCGCTGGTCCAGCGGTCCAGGCCGGTGCGCGGGTCGCGGGCCGTCACGATCCTTCCGCCGGGGTCGACGGTCAGGACGATCTCGCCCGACATGATCAGCTGGGCGTTCTGGTCGTTCACCTCGCGCCGCCACAGCTCGTCGCCGCGTTTCACGTCGAGGGCGATGACATGGACCGTGGCCCGTGAGGAGTCCACGCCTGCGACGGACTGCCGGATCAGCACCGTGCCGTCGTGCACACCGAGGATCGAGGCGTCGTACGTCTCCTTCGTGGTCCCGGTCGAGGCCAGGGAGGCGCGCCAGACCGTGTCGCCGGTGCGGGCGTCCAGGCGTTCGGGGAGCACGGTGGCGCCCGCGCAGTAGACGGCGTCCCCGCCGCGCACGCAGGAGGCGTCGCCGACCTCGCCGTCCGCCGTGCCCAGCGGCTGGATCTCGCCCCACTGCGCCGGCTCGGCCACCGTGGTCCGCCAGGGCTGCCAGCCGTCGGGCAGCGCCGCCCATCGGGAACCCGGGTCGTCACTCACCGTCGCGGAGTCGTCCGCGGCCCCGAACTGCGCGTACCCGAGCGCCCCCAGGGTCAGCGCACCGACCGCGGCGGTCACCGCCAGCAGCAGGCGGCGGCTGCGCCGGCGACGCCCGCTCGTCGTCGGTGCGGCCGAGCCGGTCCCCCCGTACGTCTCCTCGACGGTCCGCAGGTCGGCGAGGCGCAGGGTCGTGGTGTCCGGGTCCATGGGGTCCGGCTCGGGCAGGGCATCGGCGAACTCCTTGGCCAGGACGTCCAGTTGGGGCCGTTCGGCGGGGTTCTTGACCAGGCAGCGCTCCAGGACCGCGCGCAACTGCCGGGGTACGCCGTCCAGTCCGGGCGGCTCGTGGACGACCCGGAACGCGGTCATGTACGGGCTGTCGGCGTCGAAGGGGCCGCGGCCGGTGGCCGAGAAGACCAGCAGCGCGGCGAGTGAGAAGACGTCCGAGGCGGGTCCGACCGTGCGGGCGTCGGTGAACTGTTCCGGGGACATGAAGGGCGGGGTGCCGATCATCTGGCCGGTCTCGGTGAGGGTCTGGTGGTTCTCGGCGGCGCGGGAGATGCCGAAGTCGATGACGCGGGGGCCGTCCTCGGCCATCAGGACGTTGGCGGGCTTGAGGTCCCGGTGGACGACACCGGCGCGGTGGATGTCCTGGAGCGCCTCCACCAACCCCAGGGCCAGCCGCCGCAGTTGGGGGCCCTTGAGGGCGCCGTGGTCGCGGATGCGTTCGGCGAGGGAGCTGCCGGGGACGTACTGGGTCGCCATCCAGGGCCGTACCGCCTCCGGGTCGGCGTCCACCACGGGCGCGGTGAAGGCGCCGCTGACCTTGCGGACGGCGTCGATCTCCTGGCGGAAGCGGGCACGGAAGACCTTGTCCTCCGCGTACTGGGCGTGCACCACCTTGACGGCGACGTCCCGGCCCGAGCGTGATCTGCCCCAGTAGACGACGCCCATGCCGCCGGAGCCGAGCCGGTCGACCAGCTTGTACCCGCCGACCGACTTCGGGTCGTCCTTGTGCAGTGGCACGACCGTATGTCCCTTCCCGCGCACGGCAGTTCGAGGCCACAGAATACGCACGCAAAGAGCGAGGGCGGCCGGTCGCCCGGCCGCCCTCGCAGAGCCTGTGTCATATCCCCGGTCGGATCAGCGCGCGGCGTCTGGTGCGTGCGATCGCAAGGCGCCGGAGCGCCCGCGTGGCGGAGTCACGTGGGCGCTCCGGCAACGCGGCTGGGGGTCCCCCCACGCCCTTAAGGCAGTGGGGGAGTGCGTGCCAGACGCCGCGCGCCCGGCCGGGGATATGACGCAGGCTCTCAGGGTTCGTCACACTCCCGCGGGTTCCGGCTGGGCCGGTACCTCCGTCTTCTTCTCCCGCTTCAGGGCCCGCTTCTTCGCGCGGCGCTCCTTGCGGAGCTCCAGCATCGTGTAGAGCGTCGGGACCAGGAGCAGGGTGAGCAGCGTCGAGGTGATCAGGCCGCCGATCACGACGACGGCCAGCGGCTGGGCGATGAAGCCGCCCTCGCCAGTGACCCCGAGGGCCATCGGGAGCAGGGCGAAGATCGTCGCCAGGGCCGTCATCAGGATCGGGCGGAGCCGGTGCCGGCCGCCCTCGATGACGGCGTCGACCGTCGAGTAGCCCTGCCTGCGGTACTGGTTGATCAGGTCGATCAGCACGATCGCGTTCGTCACCACGATGCCGATGAGCATCAGCATGCCGATCATCGCGGGGACGCCCATCGGGGTGCCGGTGAGGATCAGCAGGCCGATCGCGCCGGTCGCCGCGAACGGGATGGAGACGAGGAGGATCAGTGGCTGAGCCAGTGACCGGAACGTCGCCACCAGCAGCATGAAGACGATCGCGATCGCCGCGAGCATCGCCAGGCCCAGGTTCTTGAACGCACTGTCCTGGTCGGAGGTGACACCGCCGATCTCGGCCGTGGCGCCCGCCGGGAGCTTCAGCGCGTCGAGCTTGGACGTGAGGTCCTGGCTCACCGCGCCGGTGTTGTCGCCGGTCGGCTTGGCGGTGATGGTGGCGGCGCGCTGGCCGTCGATCCTCGTCATCGACACCGGGCCGTCCACCAGCTTCACCGTGGCGATGTCACCCAGCTTCACCGGGCCCAGCTTCAGGTTCCGCAGCTCGTCCAGCGTCTGCGCGGGCTTCGCCGACCGGATGACGACGTCGCGCTCGGTGTCGTCGAGGATCGCCTTGGCGGCGGTGGTGCCCTTGACCGCCTCGGCGACGGCCGCGCCGAGCGTCTGGTCGTTGAAACCGGCCGCGGCCGCCTTGGAGTTGGCCTTCACCGAGATGCGCGGGACGCTCTGCGCGAGGTTGCTGGTGACGTCGGTGACGTCGTCCAACCCGGCCACGGTCTTGCGTACTTCCTCGGACGCCTCGCGCAGGACGTTCGCGTCGGCCGCCTTCACGACGACGCTCAGATCCTGGCTGCCGAAGCCGTCGCCGGCCGCGATGGTCGTCGTACCGATGCCGTCGAGCTTCTTCAGACCGGCCTCGATGCTGTCCTGGACGTCGTCGGAGGAGGCCGAGTCGTCCAGCATCACCGAGTAGGAGGCCTGGTTGGTGTCCGTGCCGCCGCCGAAGGCGGCCATGAAGCCGGACGAGCCGATGGTGACCTGGTAGTCCTTGACGCCCTCGGTGTCGGCGAGCAGCCTCTCGACCTTCCTCGCCTGCTCGTCGGTCGCGGCCAGGCTGGTGCCGGGCTTCAACTCCTGCTTGACGGTGAGGACTTCCTGCTCGCCCTGGTCGAAGAAGTTCGTCTTCAGCAGCCCGGACATGCCGAACGTGCCGATGAGGATGACGACCGCGATCAGCACGCTGGTCAGGCGGCGCCGGGTCGCGAACCGCAGGACGGGGACGTAGAGCCGCTGGAGCCTGCTCTTCGCCTCCTTCTCCTCGGCGAGGCGGCGGGCCTCCTCCGCGTCCTCGGGGGTGCCCTTCGGGGCGCGCAGGAACCAGTACGACAGGACCGGGACGACCGTCAGCGAGACGACGAGGGACGCGAGCAGCGCGGCCGTCACGGTCAGGCTGAAGGAGCCGAACAGCTCGCCCACCATGCCGCCGACCAGACCGATCGGCAGGAACACCGCGACCGTGGTGAGGGTGGAGGAGGTGACCGCGCCCGCGACCTCGCGGACCGCCTTGAGGATGGCGTCCTGGCGCTCCTCGCCGTAGCCGAGGTGGCGCTTGATGTTCTCCAGGACCACGATCGAGTCGTCGACGACCCGGCCGATGGCGATGGTCAGCGCGCCCAGCGTCAGCATGTTCAGGGACAGGTCGCGCGTCCACAGGACGATCAGCGCCAGCACCACCGACAGCGGGATGGAGACCGCCGTGACGAGGGTGGAGCGGACGGACGCCAGGAAGACCAGGATGACGAGGACCGCGAAGAGCAGGCCGAGCGCGCCCTCGGTGGTCAGGCCGTCGATGGCCTTGGCGACCGCGGGGCCCTGGTCGGAGACGACGGTGATCTCGGAGCCGCTGCCGAGGTCCTTGCGCAGAGCGGGCAGCTTGTCCTCGACGGCGTCGGAGATGGAGACCGCGCTGCCGTCCTTGTCCATGGTGACCATGACGGCGAGGCTGGGCTTGCCGTCGGTGCGGGTGAGGGAGTCGGCGGCGGCCTCCTCCTGCTTCACCGTGGCCACGTCACCGAGGCGTACGGGCTTGCTTCCGGGCGTACCGGTGACCATCAGGTCCTGGATCTGCTGGACCGAGGTGAAGCCGCCGCCGACCTGGACGGTGCGGTTGGCGCCGTCCTCGTCGAAGGAGCCGGCCGGGACGGTCGCGCCGCCCGCCTGGAGGGCCTGGGCGAGGGCGGCCGAGGTGAGACCGGCCTTGGCGAGCTTGGCGTCGTCCGGGGTGACGGTGACCTGGAGGTCGCGGACGCCGTCCACGGTGACCTGGCCGACGCCGTCCACGGACTTCAGCTCCGGCACGACCGTCTTGTCGAGCTGGTCGGCGAGGGCCTGCTGGTCCTTGTCGGAGGTGACGGCGAGGACGACGGTCGGCATGTCGTCCGTGGAACCGGCGATGACCTGCGGGTCCACCGAGTCCGGGAGCTGGACGCGGGCCCGGTTGACGGCCTGCTGAACATCGGCGACGAGCTGCTTGGTGTCGGGGCCGTAGTCGAAGGACGCCATGATCACGGCGTTGCCCTCACTGGCCGTCGAGGTGACGCCCTCGATGCCGTCGACGGCTTCGAGGCTGTCCTCGATGGGCTCGACGACCTGCTTCTCGACGACGTCCGGGGAGGCGCCCTGGTAAGGGGCCAGCACGGACACCATGGGCAGCTCGATGGAGGGCAGCAGCTGCTGCTTGAGCTGGGGGATCGCGATCGCACCGAAGGCGAGCGCGATGATCGACATCAGGCCTATCAGGGCACGTTGCGCGAGGCTGAATCTCGACAGCCAGGACATGGGTCAGGGATCTCAATTCTGTGAGCGGCAGAAGTGGCCCCTACACCCTGTGTCCTGTGAGGCCGCTGTTTCGTAGCCCCCAGGTCCATTTCCTTATCCGGCGCATACTCCGGTCGCAGTACGCCGGGGTAGAGCTCACTCCACCCTTGGACGTACCAGCCCCGACTCGTACGCGATCACCACCAGCTGCGCCCGGTCCCGCGCGCCCAGTTTCGCCATGGCCCGGTTGACGTGCGTCTTCACGGTCAGCGGGCTGACTTCGAGGCGCTCGGCGATCTCGTCGTTGGAGTGTCCGCCGGCGACCTGGACGAGCACCTCGCGCTCCCGGACGGTGAGCGCCTCCAGGCGGGCGGTGCGGGCGGGGTCGGCGGTCTCGTCGGCGCCGTCGCCCTGGGCGAGGAAGCGGGCGATAAGGCCCTTGGTGGCGGCCGGGGACAGCAGCGCCTCGCCGCCGGCGGCGATCCGGATCGCGCTGAGCAGTTCCTCGGGCTCGCTGCCCTTGCCGAGGAAGCCGGAGGCGCCGGCGCGCAGCGACTGCACCACGTAGTCGTCGACCTCGAACGTCGTCAGGATCACCACACGGACATGGGCGAGGGACGGGTCCTCGCTGATCATGCGGGTGGCGGCGAGACCGTCGGTGCCGGGCATCCGGATGTCCATCAGCACGACGTCGGCCCGCTCCTCCTTGGCCAGCCGCACCACCTCCGCCCCGTCGGAGGCCTCCCCCACGACCTCCATGTCGGGCTCCGAGTCGACGAGCACCCGGAAGGCACTGCGCAGCAGGGCCTGGTCGTCGGCGAGCAGGACGCGGATGGTCATACGGGGGTCCTCTGCGGCAGGGGGTTCGGCTACGGCGAGCCGCCGGGTCACGGCGGGGGTCTCGGGTGCGGCGGAAGGCTCGGTGCTACGACAACTTCCGCGGGGTGCGCCTGAGTTCCGCGGGTCGGTCATACGGTGTCGGCGGCGCCTCGGCCGCGCGTCTTGACCGGCAGGATCGCATGGACGCGGAAGCCGCCGCCGTAACGGGGACCGGTGGTGAGGGTGCCGCGCAGGGCGGTGACGCGCTCGCGCATGCCGAGCAGCCCGTGCCCGCCGCCGTCCGCCGGGCCGTCGTCCTCCCCGGCGCCGTTGTCGAGGACGGTGATCTCGATGTTCGGTCCCACGCGTACGACGCTGACCTCGGCCTTCGCCTCGCCGCCCGCGTGCTTCTGGACGTTCGTGAGGGCTTCCTGGATGACCCGGTAGGCGGCCAGGTCCACGGCGGCGGGCAGGGTGGTGCCGGCGTCGGCGCGGGCGACCTCGACATGCAGCCCCGCGCTGCGGAAGGTGCCGACCAGTTCGTCGAGGCGGTCCAGGCCGGGGGCGGGCTCGGTCGGCGCCTCGGGGTCGCCGGACTGTCTGAGCAGGCCGACGGTGGCGCGGAGTTCGTTGAGCGCGGAGCGGCTGGCCTCGCGCACATGGGACAGGGCCTCCTTGGCCTGGTCGGGCCGCTTGTCCATGACGTGCGCGGCGACGCCCGCCTGAACGTTGACCAGGGCGATGTGGTGGGCGACGACGTCGTGCAGATCGCGGGCGATCCGGAGCCGCTCCTCGGCGACCCGGCGGCGGGCCTCCTCCTCGCGGGTGCGTTCCGCCTTCTCGGCGCGGTCCTGGATGGCCTGCACGAAGGCGCGGCGGCTGCGGACCGCGTCGCCCGCGGTGGCGCCGATGCCGGTCCAGGCGAAGATGCCGAGGTTCTCCTGGGCGTACCAGGGCAGGGGGCCGCCGAGCATGGCGGCGGCGGTGAGGACGGTCATCGTGAGCAGGCCGACCCGCCAGGTCGTGGGGCGGTCGGTGGTGGAGGCGACGGTGTAGAGGGCGATCACCGCGGACATGGCGACGGGGGCGCGGGGGTCGCCGGTGACGCACTCGATGATCGAGAAGGTGCCGGTGAGGGCGAGGACCGTGATGGGGGCGCGGCGGCGGAGGACGAGGGCGGCGGCGCTGAGGCCGATGAGGACGAGGCTGAGCGGGTCCGGGGTGCGGATGCCCCAGGTGACGCCGTCGGGGCCGTGCGGGTCCACGAAGGAGCCGGCGACCATGCACAGCAGTACGCCGACCGCGAGGATGGCGTCCAGCGCCAAGGGGTGCGCCTTCAGTTGGTGCCGGATGCGGTCGACGGTGCTCACGTCTGACAAGGTACGGGGCGCCGCTGTGGCCGTCACCGGGGGCTCCGCCCCCGGCCCCCCGGCCTTTGCCCGCCCACCACCCGACTCGGTCGGCCGGAAGGTGACCCACTTACCCCGGAATCAGTCCGTCGTCGCTGAGCATCTCCCTGACCTCCTCCAGCGTCGCGTCCGGCGACGGGAGGATCAGGTCCGAGGGTTCCAGGGAGTCGTCCGGCACGGGGTCGCCGAGTTCCCTGACCTTGGCCAGGAGGGCGTCGAAGGTGCGGCGGAAGCCGGGGCCGTCGCCGTTCTCCATCTCGGCCAACAGCTCGTCGTCCAGCTTGTTCAGCTCGGTGAGGTGGCTGTCGGCCAGCCTCACCTGCCCCTCCCCCATGATCCGTACGATCATGTCGCCCTCCTAGGCGTGGGCCCCGCCGTCCGTCACTGCTTGTCGAAGCGCGGGGTGTCCTGCGGCTGCTGCTGGGACTGCGACTGGCTCGTGCCACCCTCGATGGCCTGCTGGGAGGAGGAGCCTCCGGCCAGCTCGGCCTTCATGCGCTGCAGTTCCAGCTCTACATCCGTACCACCGGAGAGCCGGTCCAGCTCGGCCTGGATGTCGTCCTTGTGCATGCCGGACTGGTCGTCGAGAGCTCCGGAGGCGAGGAGTTCGTCGATCGCGCCCGCGCGGGCCTGGAGCTGGGCGGTCTTGTCCTCGGCGCGCTGGATGGCCATGCCGACGTCGCCCATCTCCTCGGAGATGCCGGAGAAGGCCTCGCCGATGCGGGTCTGGGCCTGGGCCGCGGTGTACGTGGCCTTGATGGTCTCCTTCTTCGTACGGAAGGCGTCGACCTTGGCCTGGAGTCGCTGGGCCGCCAGGGTGAGCTTCTCCTCCTCGCCCTGGAGCGTCGCGTGCTGTGTCTCCAGGTCCGTGACCTGCTGCTGGAGGGCGGCCCTGCGGGACAGCGCCTCACGGGCGAGGTCCTCACGGCCGAGCGCGAGCGCCTTGCGGCCCTGGTCCTCCAGCTTGGAGGACTGCGACTGCAGCTGGTTGAGCTGGAGTTCCAGGCGCTTGCGGGACGTGGCGACATCGGCCACCCCGCGGCGGACCTTCTGGAGCAGCTCCAGCTGCTTCTGGTACGAGTAATCGAGGGTTTCGCGAGGGTCCTCGGCCCGGTCAAGGGCCTTGTTCGCCTTCGCGCGGAAGATCATCCCCATACGCTTCATGACACCGCTCATGGGCTTCGCGCGCCCCCTTCTGACGGACTCCAGCTCCAGCTCTGCGACAGAACCCACAGTACGGGCCCTGCATCCATTGACGCACTGTTCGGGGACGGATGCGCTCATCCCCAAGGACGACTGCCTCAGGCCTTGCTCCGGCGTGAGGAGTAGGTGACCTTCAGGGTGAGCAGTCGGTCACCGGACGTCCCCTCTGTCCCCCTACATGACGACTGGTGTTGCCGGATCGTTCCCCACCGGGCTGGGGTCCAACCCCGGGCACCCCGTACCCTTGGGTTTTGTGTTCCGTAGCCGTGCCACCAAGGAAGAGAAGGCCACCGCCGCCCAGGCCCCGGTGACCGACTCCAAGCAGCCCCGCGACCCGCAGGCCCCCAAGGGTCGCCCCACTCCCAAGCGGAGTGAGGCGCAGTCCCAGCGCCGCAGCGTCGCCAACACGTCGATGACGCGCAAGGACGCCGCCAGGCGGCAGCGCGACGAGCGCCGTGCCGCCATGGAGAAGCAGCGCCAGGCGCTGGCCGGCGGCGACGAGCGGTACCTGCCCGCGCGTGACAAGGGCCCGGTCCGCAAGTTCGCGCGCGACACCATCGACTCGCGGTTCAACGTGGCGGAGTTCTTCCTGCCCATGGCCGTGATCATCCTGGTGCTGAGCATGGTGCAGGTGGGCGCGCTGCAGAGCATCGCGCTGCTGCTGTGGCTCGTCGTGATCGTGCTGATCGTGCTCGACTCGATCCTCACCGGCTTCCGCCTGAAGAAGCGGCTCGCCGAGCGCTTCCCGGACCAGAACCGGAAGGGCGCGGTGGCCTACGCCCTCATGCGCTCCCTCCAGATGCGCCGGCTCCGGCTGCCCAAGCCGCAGGTCAAGCGCGGAGAGCGGCCCTGAGCACAACGCCGTTCACCGGGGGCGCGGAGGCCTGGCTGAACAAGCTGGGCGGACTGCGGGACGTCGTACGACAGGAGCTGGTGGCCCGGCAGCTCGACGAGCAGATAGCGGGACGTTTCCCGGTCGGGCAGCGGCTGCGCGTGCTCGACGTGGGCATGGGTCAGGGCACGCAGGCGCTGCGTCTGGCCCGGGCCGGGCATCAGGTGACCGGCGTCGAGAAGGACCCGACGATGCTCGCCGCCGCCCGGGAGTGCCTGGCGGGTGAGCCGGAGGGCATCCGGGAGCGGGTGCGGCTGGTCCAGAGCGACGGCCGGGACACCGGGGTGCACTTCCTGCCCGGCAGCTTCGACGTGGTGCTCTGCCACGGCGTGCTGATGTACGTCGAGGAGCCGGACGCCCTGCTGGCGGGCCTCGCGCGGATGCTCGCGCCGGGCGGACTGGTGTCCCTGCTCGTCCGCAACGCCGACGCGCTGGCCATGCGGCCCGGGCTGTCCGGTGACTGGGCGGGCGCCCTCGCCTCCTTCGACACCGTCGCGTACACCAACCGTCTCGGCCTCGACGTCCGCGCCGACCGGCTCGCCGCGCTGACCGCGACGCTCGCCGGGATCGGGGCGCCGCTCCAGGCCTGGTACGGCGTACGGGTCTTCACGGACACCGCGGTGGACGGGGCGGAGATCCCGGCCGACCTGGAGTCGCTGCTGGCGGCCGAGGAGCGGGCCGGGCGGACCGATCCGTACCGGGCGGTCGCGGCCCTGCTGCACCTGTGCGGGGTACGGGGCTGAGCGCTCCGCTGCAAGTGCGGTGCCGGGTCGTCGGTCCGGACAGGTCCTGAAGCGCCCGTTCGGGGGTACAGCGCAAGCCGGACATTCACCCTGAAGTGAGACTCGGGGCATGGACGCTTACCGCCGCCGTGCCCTACGCCTCGTCACACCCTTCGCCGCGCTCGCCTGTTCCGTCGCGCTGCTCGCCGGATGTTCCGACTCCGGTTCCTCCGGTGAGCGGCAGGACCCGACCACCCAGGCCGCCGCTCCCGCCGTGAACAGCGATCTCCAGGACGACTACCAGAAGGTCATCAAGGAGGTCCTGCCGTCGGTCGTGCAGATCCAGGCCTCCAACGACCTGGGCTCCGGGGTGGTCTACGACGACAAGGGGCACATCGTCACCAACGCGCATGTCGTCGGCGACGAGAAGACGTTCCAGGTGACGACCGCCAACAGCGAGAACACCCTGTCCGCGAAGCTCGTCTACGCCTACCCGGAGCAGGATCTCGCCGTCATCAAGCTGGACAAGGTGCCGGACGGGCTGCGGGCGGCGACGTTCGGGGACTCCTCGAAGGTCCAGGTCGGCCAGATCGTGCTGGCCATGGGCTCGCCGCTCGGACTGTCGTCCAGCGTGACGCAGGGCATCGTCTCGGCGACCGGACGGACCGTCACGGAGGGCCGCTCGGACGGCGGTACGGGGGCCACCATCGGCAACATGGTGCAGACGTCCGCGGCCATCAACCCCGGCAACAGCGGCGGCGCCCTCGTCGACCTCGACGGGCAGGTCATCGGCATCCCGACCCTCGCGGCCACCGACCCCAACTTCGGGGACAGCGCGGCGCCCGGGATCGGGTTCGCGATCCCCTCCTCGATGGTCAAGACGGTCGCCGACCAGATCATCGAGAACGGCAAGGTCACCGACTCCGGCCGGGCCGCGCTCGGCATCACCGGCCGCACGGTCGTCGACGACACCTTCCGGGCCTCGGGCGTGGCCGTCGTCGAGGTGAAGGACGGCGGGGCCGCCGACAAGGCTGGCATCGAGGCCGGCGACATCATCACCAAGCTGGGCGACACCCGCATCACCACGATCACGTCCCTCTCCGAGGCGCTGGCGGCGGAGTCGCCGGGCGACAAGACGTCGGTGACGTACACGCGGGGCGGGGACGAGAAGACGGCGGATGTGACGCTGGGCGAGCAGTGAGCGGGGCGCGGGCATGAGAAGGGGGCGGCCGTTTTTCGTGGCCGCCCCCTTCTTCGTGGCTTACGCCTCTTCGGCGTGCAGGCTCATCGGGCCGTAGATCTTCGTGCCGTCCTCGTAGAGGTGCACCTGGTCCGCGCCGCCCTCGGCGAGGTCCTTCCAGAACTCACCGACCCAGGACTCGGCATCCCCCTGCGTGGTGAACTCCTCGGGCTGCACCGCGGGCTGGACCTCCGTCCCGTCGGCCTTCTCGAATCGCCACGTCCATGCCGCCATGTACGCCTCCCAGGTGTGACTAGGGTTCAGAGCCTATTCGGTTGTCTGCGGCTGCGTGGGGGCTGATCGCGCCCCTTTACGGCATGCAGCGCGCGCATGATCAGAAGTTACCGGCGAAAATCAGTCCTGTGGACGTGACTTTGCTCGGTACCGGCGGGCCTTCGGGGCTCCCCCGGCCCTCCTGCCCCTGTTCCTCGTGTGCTGTCGCGCTCGGGGTTGATGCCCGTGCCGCCACCGCGCTGCTCGTCGACGGGGCGCTCATGCTCGATCTGACGCCCGGCGTCGCCTTCGCCGCCGCTCGGGCCGGGCATTCGCTCGGGGGTGTACGGCAGGTGCTGTTGTCGCATCCGCATGACGGGCCCGCGGTGGAGGTGCCGGCCGGGCTGCCGCAGCCGGGGCGGGTGCCGGACGGGCGGGAGTTGGCGTTGCTGACGGGGCATCGGGTGCGGGCGGTGGCGATGGACGCGCCCGGCACCGGGTACGCGGTGACCGGGCCGGACGGGCAGCGGTTGCTGTATCTGCCGCCCGGGGGCGCTCCGGCGGGGCTGGAGGAGAACGGCAAGGACGTCTACGACATGGTCCTCGCCGATGTCGTGGGGCGGCCGGACGCGCTGGCCCGGCTGCGGGCGGTGGGGGCCGTGGGGCCGACCACCGATGTCGTCGCCGTGCATCTGGACCACGACGTGCCGCCGGGCGGCGAGTTGCGGCGCCGGCTCGCGGCGGCGGGCGCGCGGGCCGTGCCCGACGGAACGACGCTGGCCGTCGGCGCCTACGAGGACGTACCGGATGTGCCCCGGCGGACGCTGGTGCTGGGCGGGGCGCGGTCCGGGAAGTCGGTGGAGGCCGAGCGGCGCCTTGAGGCCTTCCCCGATGTGCTGTACGTGGCCACGGGGGGCACCCGGAACGGGGACGGCGAGTGGGCGGCGCGGGTCTCCGCGCACCGGGAGCGGCGGCCCGGCTCCTGGCGTACGGCGGAGACCTGCGACCTGGTGCCGCTGCTCGCCGACGAGGGGCCGCCGCTGCTGATCGACTGTCTGTCGCTGTGGCTGACGGACGCGATGGACGCCGTCGGGGCGTGGGACGACGCGGAGTGGGCCGGGGGCGGGGAGCGGGCGCTGCGGAAGCGGGTGCGGGAGTTGACGGACGCGGTGCGGGCGACCCGGCGGACCGTCGTCGCCGTGTCGAACGAGGTGGGGTCGGGGATCGTGCCCGCCACGGCGTCCGGGAGGCGTTACCGGGACGAACTCGGGCGGCTGAACGCGGCGTTCGCCGCGGAGTGCGAGCAGGTGCTGCTGGTGGTGGCGGGGCAGGCGCTGGTGCTACGAGGGTGAGGACTGTCTGCGGGCGATCACTCGGGTCGTCCTCGACAGGCGGTCGAGGGCGGGGTGACGGGTGGGCGGGAGGATCGTGCAGTCGCTCGCTTCGAGTTCGGTGCGCAGGGCGTCGGCGGCCTCCGTGGTCTCCAGCAGTACGTGGCCTCCCGGGCGGAGGAACGTCAGGAGCGCGCCGAGCTCCGCGACCGGCTTCAGGACGCTGATCACGTCGTAACGGGCGGTCAGGGCCTTGGTGAGGTGCGGGGCCGCCGGGGTGCCGATGTACGCCTCCTCCAGCCGCTCCGCCTCGCGGGCCACGAGCACGGCCGTGGTCGTGTCGAGGCCGTCGAAGGAGGTGTACGGGAACAACGCCTTGGCCTCGGCCGGGAAGTGGGCCTCGCCCGTGCCGACGTCCAGCCAGCTCTCCGGTTCGGGGTTCAGGCGCAGCATCGCGCGGGCCGTCGAGCGGTGGCGGCGTCTGCGGTCGAGGTCGGTGAGTCGGGCGCGCAGGCGTTTCATGGGGGCTCCCTGAGACGTACGACAATCCGCTGCAAAACGGAACGTATGGGATCTCGATCTTGGGAGCAACGACGTCAGGTGCGCGTGGTGCCCCTGTGCCGCCGTCCTGTTCGACCGGTGCCGGTACTGTTCGGCGAATGAGCTCGCTTAATCTCGACGACTTCTCCGATCTGATCGAGCGCCCCGACGGCGGGGTGCGCCGCGACGCCGAGGCGCGTCGCGAGCGCCAGATCGTGCCGCCCGGATCGCTGGGCCGCCTCGACGACCTGGGTGAGTGGCTGGCCGCCGCGCAGTCCGCCGTACCGGTACGGCCGGTCGAACGGCCGCGGGTGGTGCTCTTCGCCGGTGACCACGGCATCGCCGAGCTCGACGTCTCGGCCCGACCTGCGGGCAGCGCCGGGGAGTTGGTGCGCGAGGTGCTGGAGGGCGGGCGGCCGGTGTCGGTGCTCGCACGGCGGCTCGGGGTGCCGGTACGGGTCGTCGACATGGCGCTGGACACCGACCCGGAGACGCTGCCCGAGGATGTCGTACGGCATCGGGTGCGGCGCGGCAGCGGTCGTATCGACGTCGAGGACGCGTTGACCCTGGAGGAGGCCGAGGCCGCGTTCCGGGCCGGGATGGCGGTCGCCGACGAGGAGGCCGACTCCGGTACGGATCTGGTGGTGCTCGGCGATGTGAGCGTCGGCGGGACCACGGCGGCGGGCGTGCTCATCGCCGCGCTGTGCGGGACCGACGCGTCGGTGGTGACCGGGCGGGGCGGGCTCGCGATCGACGACCTGACGTGGATGCGCAAGTGCGCGGCGATCCGGGACGCGTTGCGGCGGGCGCGGCCGGTGCTCGGCGATCAGTTGCAGCTGCTGGCGACCGTGGGCGGGGCCGACCTCGCCGCGATCACCGGGTTCCTGCTCCAGGCCGCGGTGCGGAAGCTGCCGGTGGTGCTGGACGGTGTGACCGTCGCCGCCTGTGCGCTGGTCGGGCAGCGGATCGCCTTCCGGGCGCCGGACTGGTGGCTGGCCGCGCACAACTCCGGGGAGCCGGGGCAGGCGAAGGCGTTGGACCGGATGGCCCTCGAGCCGCTGCTCGACCACGGGGTCCGGGTCGGGGAGGGCGCCGGGGGGTTGCTTGCGCTGCCGTTGGTGCAGGCCGCGGCGGCGTTGGCGGCCGAGCTGCCCGAGAAGCCGGAGCCGTCTGTTGAAGAGGAACCGGAGAAGGAGGAGTAGGCACCGGTCGGTTCGGCACCGCCGGAAACCGCCGTCGTGGCTGAGCGCCGTTGCGGCGGGGGCAACTTTTATGATCCCAATTCATGGGATACGCCCGATTTGCCGTCTGTTACCTCCGGCTCGTCGCGTTCGTCAACTTCCTCAGTGCGGTGTGGGTGTCCCTGGGGCAGGACGTGCGGCGGCACAACCACGAGGATCTGTTCACGCCGTATCTGCTGACCGCCGGCTTCGCCTCCGGGGTCTTCACGGCGTTCCTGGCGGTCACCATGCGGCGCCGCAAGCGGGCCGCATGGCTGCTCAACCTCGGGCTGAGCGGGGCGTTCCTCACGCTGTTCGCGTTCGCCATGGTGTTCCCGGAGATCCGGCGGCATCCGCAGAACTGGGTGTCGCTGGCTCTGACCGCCGCCTTCGTGAGCGCGCTGCTGCTCGGGCGGCGGGAGTTCTACGCCAAGGGTGACCGGGCCAACCCGAAGCTGGCCGCGGCCGTCGGCGCGGGCGGGCTGCTCGCCTCCTCGCTGCTCGCGGCGCTGCTGGTGACGGTGACCAACCAGCGGCACTCCACCTTCACCGCCTGCTGGCGCTACGGCACCCTGCGCCTGGTCTCCATCACCGACTTCCGCTCCCCCGGCATCGCCACCCCCAACTGGGTCGACGTCACCGTCAACGGGCTCAGTACGGTCCTCCTCCTCGCCGTCCTCTACGCCGCCTTCCGCTCCCGCCGTGCCGTCGACCCGCTGACCGACGACGACGAGAAGCGGCTGCGGGAGCTGCTCGACCGGCACGGCGAGCGGGACTCGCTGGGCTACTTCGCGCTGCGCCGGGAGAAGAGTGTCGTCTGGTCGCCGAGCGGCAAGGCCGCCATCGCCTATCGCGTCGTAGGAGGTGTGGCCCTGGCCTCCGGTGATCCGCTCGGCGACCCGGAGGCCTGGCCCGGCGCCATCGAGCCGTGGCTCGACCAGGCGCGGGCGCACGGGTGGATCCCGGCGGTGATGGGGGCGAGCGAGGAGGCGGGGACCGTGTACGCACGGCACGGGCTCGACGCGCTGGAGCTCGGGGACGAGGCGCTCGTGGAGGTCGCCGAGTTCACCCTCGAGGGGCGGGCCATGCGGACCGTACGGCAGGCCCACAACCGGGTGCGGCGGGCCGGGTACACCGTGCGCATCCGGCGGCACGAGGAGATTCCGGCCGCGGAGATGGCCGCGCTGGTCAAGCGCGCCGACGACTGGCGGGACGGGGCCACCGAGCGCGGGTTCAGCATGGCGCTGGGGCGGCTCGGGGACGCGCGGGACGGGCGCTGCGTGATGCTCGAATGCACGGACGCCCAGGGCGAGTTGCGGGCGCTGCTGTCGTTCGTGCCGTGGGGGCCGCACGGGCTGTCGCTCGACCTCATGCGGCGGGACCGGGACTCCGACAACGGACTGGTCGAGTTCATGGTGATCGATCTGCTGCGGCGGGCCCGCGAGATCGGGATCACGCAGGTCTCGCTCAACTTCGCGATGTTCAGGTCGGTCTTCGAACGTGGTGGACGGCTCGGTGCGGGACCGGTGCTGCGGCTGTGGAGGTCGCTGCTCAGCTTCTTCTCGCGCTGGTGGCAGATCGAGTCCCTGTACCGCGCCAACGCCAAGTACCGGCCCATCTGGGAGCCGCGGTTCCTGCTCTTCGAGAAGAGCGCGGACCTGCCGCGCATCGGGCTCGCCTCGGCGCGCGCGGAGGGGTTCCTGGAGCTGCCGGGGCTGCACCGGACAGACCTGGAGAAGCAGAGATGACGACACTCGCCCGCTGGGCCCGTACCGAATGGGGGCCGCTGTACATCGCCGTGCGCGGGCCGCTGGTGCGGCGGCGGTGGCGGGCGGTGCCGATGACGCTCGGCGTGGTGTGCCTGACGGCGCTGCTGCACATCGTGCACAACCAGTCGTGGGGCTTCCGGTTCGTCGAGGACGTGGGGGCGGTACGGGCCGAGGACCCGTTGTGGCTGGCCCTGCTGCGCACTCCCCTGTCGCTGTTCGTCCCGGCCCTCGACCTGCCCGTCTGGGGCGCGCTCGCCCAGATCCTGCTGGTCTTCGGCATCGCGGAGATGTGCCTGGGCTGGTGGCGCACGCTCGTCATCGCGTACGTCGCCACGCTCGCCGGCACGCTGTACGCGCGCGTGGGCATCTGGCTGGGCCCCGACAGCCCGCTCGGCCTGCCCGCCTCGGACGCCCTGGTCGTCGACACCGGACCGTCGGCGGCCGTGGTGGGGCTGGCCGTGTTCCTGGGGTGGCGGTACCGGGCGTACGTCACCGCGGGGGTGGTGATCGCCGCGATGGTGGTCGAGGTGCTGCTCAAGGACAACCTCGCGGGCAAGGAGCATCTGGCGGCGATCGTGGCGGTGCTGGCGCTGTGCGGGCTGTCGGCCGTACGTCACCGGCGGGCTGTGTCCAGTGCCGGGTCGGGCTTGCCGCCGATCAGGTCCTGAAGGCGGCGGCGGGGGCCCGCCCAGCGGCGGTCGTGGCGGTAGGCGCGCAGGGTGGCCTTGGCGCGGGCGCGGGGGCGGCGGCGGTAGAGGCGGCGGGCCCAGGGTGAGCCGGGGCGGGCCAGCCGGACCAGGCCGATGATGCCGACGAACGGGACGACGACGCTGAAGATCGCCATCCGGGTCTTGCCCTTGAGCAGTACGGCCAGGGCGAAGAGGAAGTTGACGAGGACCGTCGTGATGACGCTGCCGCGGTCCTTGAGCTCCTCCTGGGTCATGTCGTTGACCCCGAACGGCGAGAACCCGGACAGCATCAGCCCGACCAGCGCCGCGGTGAGCACGACGACCTCGACGCTCTTCCTCCCCTCCTCCGTCCAGTAGACGTCGTCCAGGTGCAGGATCAGCGCGAACTCGTCCAGCACCAGCCCGGCGCCCACCCCGAACACCACCGCGAACGCCGCCGACCCGAACCCGTGCCGCCCGCTGGCGACGGCCCCGAAGCCGCCGAGGACGGTCAGGATGACGCCGGGCACCACGTGGTGGATGTGCACCCCGCCGGAGCTGATGTTGCCGAACGGCCCCTTGCCCGCGCGGATGAGGCGGGTGATGACCCGGGTGACGAGGAAGGTGACGACGAACGCGGTCAGGGCCAGGAGCAGGGGCAGCTTGCCGGGTTCGACGATGTTGCGGTGCAGCCAGTGGCCCATGGGGCCAGTTTCGGGCCAGGAAGGGTGGGCTGCCCGGCGGGTGCGGCGACCGGGGTACCGGGGGCGGGGGTGGGCTGTCGGGCGGGTCCGGTGGCCGGGCTACTCTTCCGGGCGTGTCCACGTCCCCGCAGCTCCACGGCCGTCTTCATGGCCTCCGTTTCGCTTTCGGCACCCTGAGTGTGCTTCCCGTGCGGGTGAGCCGCTGGGACCGGGAGGCGGCGCGTGGTGGCATGCTGTGCGCCCCGCTGGTGGGTGTGGTGATCGGCGGGCTCGCGGCGGGCGTCGGGCTCGCGCTGCTGTGGCTGGGCTCGGGGGCGCTGCTCGCCGCGGTCGGCTCGGCCGCGGTACCGGCCGTACTGACCCGGGGCCTGCACCTCGACGGCATCGCCGACACCGCCGACGGCCTCGGCAGCGGGAAGCCCGCGGAGGACGCGCTGCGGATCATGAAGCAGTCGGACATCGGGCCGTTCGGGGTCATCACCCTCGTCTTCGTGCTGCTCGGCCAGGTGGCCGCACTGGCACGGGCCTACGACGACTCCTGGGCCCGGGGTGCGGTGGCCACCGTCGTCGCGGCGGTCGTCGCCCGGCTCGCACTGACCCTGGCGGCCCGTGCCGGGGTGCCGGCCGCCCGCCCGGAGGGGCTGGGGGCGGCGGTGGCGGGGGTGGTGCCGGTAGGGGGTGCGATCGGGGTCGCGGCCGCGGTGCTGGTGGCGGCGGGCGGGGGCGGGCTGCTGGCGGGGAGCTACGGTCCTGTCGTCGCCGTCGTGGTCGCTCTCGCCGCCTCCGAGCTGCTGCTACGGCACTGCACGCGCCGCTTCGGCGGGATCACCGGCGATGTGTTCGGCGGGCTCGCGGAAACCGCGGCGACGACGGCACTGGTCGTCCTGAGCTTCGGTGCCTAGCAGGCCCGGCGCCACACCCCCAGCTCGTACTTCTTCGCCATCGAGCTCAGCTTCAGCCGGCGCGACTCCGCGCAGAACGCGCTCGTCGGCAGCTCGTACTCCACGTGGAACACGGCCTTGCCCGCCTTGATGAACGGCGTGTTGGCCGCGCACTCGTCGTACTGGGCGCACTGTTCGTTGACCGCGAAGTCGAAGTCGTCCACCAGCTGCGGGATCTGGTCCAGGTCGTTCTTCAGACCGACCGCCATGCCCCGGTCGTGGGCGAGTTTCGCGATCAGGCGGTTGTAGCGGAGCTGGTCGGAGGCGTCGAGGTCGAAGCCCGTGCGGTTCTTGTAGCCGTCCATGTTGTCCGGCTCGACCGCTTCGAAGCCCTTGTCCTTGCACATGTCCATACGGGCGGCAATGAGCGGCTCAAGGACATCGACCTGACGGATGTCCAGCCAGCGTTCGCCCTCCCAGCCGTTGCCGCGGCCGATCACCGACTTGGGGAACTTCTTCGCGTCGGGCCGCCAGTCCTCCCAGGCGCCGGTGGAGAGGTAGCAGATCACCTTTCGGTCCTCGCGGTGCAGGGCGGTCACGGTCGCCTTCGGCTGGTCGAAGCCGTCGATGTCGTAGACCGGGACGTCGACGGAGGTGTCGATCGTCCGGCCGCTCAGCTGCCACTGCCAGGCCAGACCGGGGGTCGGCTGCCAGCGGGGGCTCGGCTTTCCGTCCTGGGCCGTGGTGCAGGCGGCGAGGAGGAGGACGGGGAACAGCCAGAGAAGGCGTCTCACTGAGCGGGCTCCAGAGTGTGGGGCAACGTACCCCAAGGATGATCACCCATGCCCGGCACCCCGCAGTACAGATCCGCCCCGTGCACCGCGAGATCCGCGCCACGTGGGACGCCGTACACGAGATGACAGAGCCGTACGTCCGTGCCGCCGCGCCACTTCGGTGGGCCGAGGTGGAGGTACGACTTCCAGGGGCCCTCGAAGGTCACGAGGACGTCGGCGATGCGGGCGTAGGAGGGGTGCGGGGCGGTGCCGTGGTTGAGGACGAGGGTGCCGCTTACTGCTGTCGCGAGGCGGCGGTAGTACGTGAACTCGGCTTCTCCTGACGCCACTTGGTCCAGGAAGGCGCCGTCCGTGGCGTACCAGTCGTGGTGGTGGGTGAGGTCGCGGACGACCTCGGGGTGGGGGCGGCGGGCGTAGGCGGTGTCGACGTAGCCGAGGGTCCGTATGCCTGCGGCTTTGAGGCGGGCGGCCACCTCTACGAAGGCCTCGTCGGGGTGGTCGCCGGGGCCGCTCGCCGGGTTGAGGACCACGGCGTAGAGGTGGGGGGCCGCTGCGATGATCGCGTCCCATTCCGTGGGGCGGGCGGACGGGTGCTCGTAGTACGGGAGCAGGAGGTTGTTCGTCATCGGTGGGCGGTCGCCTTCCCCAGCAGGGCGCAGGCCAGGACCGCCTGGGTCGTGGCGGTGGTCGCGTACACGGTCAGGGCGGTCAGCGGGGCGAATGTCTGGGCCAGGGCCGCCACGGAGCAGATCGCTGTCGTGCTGAGGATCGCGCCGAAGGACTGGAGCAGCAGGGCTGTCCACAGGACGGTGCCGAGGAGGAGCAGGGGGGTTGGGCTGATGCCGGTGGTCAGGGCCAGGGTGAGGAGGGTGAGGAGGTAGGTGGTGAGGGAGTGCAGGAGGGTGCGGGTCGCTGCGCGGCGGAAGGCGGTTGGGGTGGTGCTGGAACGCAGGGCGGTTGTGCTGGTGCTGCGGAGGTGGTGGAGGAGGTATTCGGCGGGGCCCATGCTCAGGGTGAGGATGAGGGCGGTGAGGGGGTCGGCTAGGGCTGCGTGGAGGACGAGGGTGCCGGTGGCCAAGCCGAAGAGGGCGTAGGGGAAAGACGAAGAGAGTGGGGGGCCCATTGTCGTTTTTCGACTGCGGGTGCGTTGTGGCTGGTCGCGCAGTTCCCCGCGCCCCTTATCGGCGTTGCCCCGAGGCATGACTTCAAGTAGAGCCAGGATTGCCACTGCCGTCAGGGGAGCCAGCAGCAGAACAAGTCTCGCGACCTCCGGCACACCACAGAACAAAGCCACAACCGCGCCCGTCGCCATGGGCAACAGGGCCAGTAGCAACGCTCGTTCGCGGGCCCGTACCAGCAGGATCGTCGATGCTCCCAGGTACAGGGACTGGCCTGCCGCGAAGGCCACGGACCGGTCTGGTGTGCCTGATGCCAGCAATGCAACCAAGGTGCCCAGCACCACCCCCGTCGGTGCTCCTCGCAGCAGGGTTCGCTTTGCCGCTCTCTCGTCTCCCAAGCCCAGCCAGGTGTACGCGCGATGGGCCAGGGCCTGGTTCCAGGTCCAGCCGGTCAGGGCGCCGGCCAGGAGGGGGAGCGGGGCTGCGGCGGCGAGTACGTAGGCGAAGCCTGGGAGGGCGAAGACCACTCCTCTAAGGAGGCAGGTCAACAGGCTTGCCCGCCAGGGGTCGTGGGGCGCGGTCTCCGGTTCGGGGTGGCGGCGGGGGACTCGTTCGTAGAGTTCCTCGGCCAGTGCGAAGGAGTTCTTCACGCCGTACCGCTCGCGTATCTGGTCGTCCGACAGTCCGTCACTCTCCAGGAGCGCGGCGATCTCGTCGGGGTGGACCGCGGCCGCGACGAAGTCGTCGAGGCGGGCGGCGAGTTCGTCGACGGGGTCAGGGCCGGCCCAGCTGGGGGTGGTGCGCTGTTTGGGGATCGTGGGGAAGGTGTCCGGGCGGGCGCCTGGTGACAGCCAGAGGGAGCCGCTCACCAGTCGGTTCCGTCCGTCGCGACCGCCGCGTACCAGGGGTCGCGCAGTTCGCGGGTCCAGTCGGTGACGGTCTCGATGGTGGGCTCGTACACCTCGGGCAGGCCCGCGAGTTCCTGGTAGATGGTGCGGAAGGCGTCCACCGAGCGGCGGAGCGTGAAGCGGTCGATCACTCGTTGGCGGGACAACTCGCCCAGTTTCAGGCGGCGTTCGTCGTCCTTGAGCAGGGTCAGGGCCGCTGCCGCCATCTTCTCCGGTTCTCTCGGGGGGACCACCAGGCCCGTGTCGCCGACGGCCTCGCGCACGCCGCCGACGTCCGTCGACACCGTCGTACGGCCGCAGGACATGGCCTCGATGATGGAGAACGGGAAGCCTTCCGAGATGGAGGAGAGCATCACCACGTGGCCGGCGGCGTAGGCGCGCCAGACCTCGCTGATGCGGCCCTCGAAGGTGAGGCCGTCGGTGACGCCGAGTTCGGCGGCGAGCTTCTCCAGGCGGGTCTTGTACTCCTCGCCGCCCGGTGGGACCGGGCCGAACAGGCGCAGGCGGGTTTCCGGGAGTTCGGCGCGGACCATCGCGTAGGAGCGGATCAGGGTCTCCAGGTCCTTGATGGGGTCCACGCGGCCGCACCAGGTGAGGGTGGGGATCTCGGGTTCGGGGCCCGCGTGCGGGAAGGCGGCCGGGTCGACGCCGTTGTAGACCGTGCGGATCTTGTCGGCGTCGGCGCCGCCGCGCTCCTCCCAGCGGCGGTTGTACTGGTTGCACGGTGTGACCAGGTCGGCGGCCCGATATCCGTGTGAATTGAGTTCACGGTAGAAGCCGAGCATGAAGGCCTTCACCGGCCAGCGTTGGGCGTCGGAGCGGTAGCCGAGGTAGCGCTCGCGGAGGTAGATGCCGTGCTCGGTGAGGAGGAACGGTACGCCGTCGAGGGCGTGGGCGGCGAGGGCCGGCAGGGTGGCCAGGCCACTGCTCACGGCGTGCGCGACCGAGTCCTCGGGGACACGGACGCCCAGCGGGCGCAGGGCGTGTTCGAGGAGGTCGGTGGCGGTCAGGGCGTCGTGGACCGTGGGGTGGGCGGCGGCCGTGGGCAGGTGCGGCATCGTCCAGATCCACATCAGGGAACGCAGGGCCGACTCCGTGCGCAGGGCCGCCGACAGCCGTCCGTCGCGGGCCAGTCGGGCCAGTTCGCAGAGGGCCTCGCCGAAGTCGTGGTGGTCGTGGCTCCCCGGGTCCAGGAAGGAGAGCAGGAAACGCTCGTAGGAGTCGAGGAAGCGGCGCCTCGCCCTGCCGTACGGGGCGGTTCTGCGGCCGGGGCGCGGGCCCCAGGTGGGGACCGAGGTGTGGGCGTAGACGTTCGGCGGCAGCTCCCAGGTCACGGGTTCGCGGCCGCTGCCGGTGAGCGACAGGATGTGGAAGTAGACCTCCGGCATGCCCTTGACCAGCTGGTCGCACCAGGTGCTGACGCCGCCGTGGACGTGTGGGTAGGTGCCTTCGGTGAGCATGGTGACGTGACGGCCCGTTCGCATAGCCGCGCGTGATCCCCCCTGTTGTGCGGATGTTGTGCGGAGGGCTGCGTCCGGCTCCTGGCTACCGCCGCGTCGTGGCTGGTCGCGCCCACGCGGCGGTAGCCGCAGATCGATACAGCCCCGCGCCCCTTGGGGCGTTGCCGCTTACGGCAGCTTCAGAGTGACCGCCGACTGCAGCGCCTCCGGCGTGGTCCATGCCGAGCGCCTGCCTGCGTACTGCGTTCCGAATGTGCCGGTACCCAGCAGCAGTTGCTTCTTCGTGCCCTCCGGTGCCGTCACCGGGATCTGCGTTCCGCTCGGGGCCGTGATCGTCACCGTGTTGCCGACCCGGTACGCCGTGACCTTGCCGGAGGCCAGCGCGGCCTGCCAGGCGGCGCGGCGTTGGAGTTCGGTGCCGATGGCGGCCTGGGCGAGGTTCTCCAGCGGGGTGTTGTCGGCGAACAGGGCCTGGTAGTCGGCCAGCACCTTGTTCAGGACCGGGTAGAGCGTGCGGTCCTCGGCCAGGTTGGACTGGTGGGCGTAGTGCGGGCGCGGGTCGCCCGAGATCGCGTGTCCGAGGGCGGTGCGGGCCTCCTGCGGGACGATGTACGACCGGTAGCCGGTGGCGGTGTCGAGGGGTGCGGGCAGGCAGGTGGACGACGGGTTGTTCTCGCAGAGGCCGCTGCCGCCGTCGGCCGCCGAGGTGTAGATCCAGTTGTACTCGTCGGCCATCTCGGCGTCGGTGCCCGTGTTGTAGTACACGTTCATCGGGTAGCGGGGCACGGTGAGGGTGCTGCTGCCGACCGAACGCTGCTCGGGTTCCCGGGAGTTGTCGGAGGCGGTCCATTTCACGCCGTTGGCGGCCAGGGCACCGGCGAGGTTGGGGTTGTCGTCGGGCTGCTGGGGCAGGGTGCGCAGGCCCGAGTGTTCGCCGGTGACGAGTTCGGCGCGGTTGAGCGGAAGTCCCTTGCTGACGCCCCAGTTGTAGTTGTTGCTGATCTCCGCGGAGATGTCGGCGCGGCTCAGGTACTGGGTGCTGCCGTCGGCGTTCTTGGCGCAGCTCCACGGCACGCTGGTGGTGTCCTGGACGCAGCCGAGGAACTTGTGCGTGTAGGTGTGGTTGATCCAGCGGTACTTGGCCTTGTCGGCGAGCAACTGCGTGGTGAGCGCGTCGGTGCCGCCGTTCTCGGTCTTCCACTCCTCGCCGGAACCGGCGTTGTAGACCATGTCGAGCTTGAAGCCGTGCTCCTGCTGCCACTGCGCCGCGTACTGGGCGTCGGCGGCGGTCATCCGGATCGGGACGGTCCCCTCGCCGTCGCCGCCGGGGCAGGTGAAGTCGCCCGGAGTGCAGTTGTGCGTGGTGTCCCAGCGGCTGTCGGGGGCGAAGACGTCGTCGACGTGGACCTCGAAGTAGTTGCGGGCCTGCCCCAGGTGCACGCCCTGGGTCAGCCACTCGACGATGCCGCGGGCCAGCACCCGGAACTGCTGCTGGTACTGGTTGTAGGCGAAGGTCACGACGAGTTCGCGGCGGCCGTCGTGCGCGTACTCGCCGATCAGGCTGCCGCGGCCGGTTCCTCCCGGCACGGGGACGTCGACGTAACTGGTGAAGCCGGTGCGAGGAGTGGCGACGAAGCCGTAACTCTCCTGCGTCGAGGCCGAGTTGTCCTCGAAGGTGACGGCCCCGTCGAGATAGCCGAACCAGCCCGCCCTGCCCGCCGTGGTGACGTCCGCCGTCCGGCCGTCCAGCGTCCCGGAGTACGCGCTGTAGTCCAGGCCCACCTCCGGGTGCGCCCAGGTGTAGGCGTCGACCTGCGGGATGCCGTACGTCTTCTCGTACGTCTCCAGCGCGGTCTGCTCCGCCGAACCGGCCCCGAACGGGGCCTCGTTGGGCAGCACGACGCCCTGGTAGCGGGCCCGGGGTGTGCCGTTGACCGTGTCGGCGAGGAACGCGGCCGTGATGGCCGGGCGGTTGGCGTCGTTCAGGTCGACGGTGGTGTACGGGATGCCGGTGTTCCTGAGCTGGGCGGTGATGGCCTGGACGGGGCTGTCGCCGTTGTCCACGACCAGCACCTTCAGGTCGATGCGCGGTGTCGTCGCCGCGGTGGCGCCGGGCGCCCCCAGGCCCAGCGCGATCAGCCCCGCCGCCGTGGAGACGGCGGCGACGGCCTTCCATCTGTGCGCACTTTGCGCCATTGGGTGTCCTTCCCCCCAGAAGATCCTCGCGCGTCCCCTTTGCGGGAAATCCGGGGAGGATCCGTGGAAATCATGCGAAGCGGCGAACAGGGCGCCCACCGGAACACAGTGAGTGTGGCCGAGGTGACGGGGAGTGAGAGCTGAGAAGTGGCCACGACGCCACCCACAGGTGAACGCCCGTAGGAATGAGCGAAAGCGCGCCACGCGCGTAGGCTCGTTCCGGGTGTTCATCGACGGGGTGAAGGCCCCGGTCGATGCTGCTCCCTGACGCAGATCTAGGGTCGGCTGTCGGGCCCGGTCGACCCACCCGCTCGACCACTGGAACTTCACATCGGAAGCGAGATTTCACCACCGTGACTGCTCTCACTCTCAGCACCGCCGCGGCGCCCGGCCTGCGGGCCGACGCGATCGTGATCGGTGTCGCCAAGGGCGCTGCATCCCGGTCCGGGGGCCTGGTCGTCGCCCCGGGCGCCGAAGCCGTGGACAAGGCCTACGACGGCAAGCTCGCCGGCGTCCTGGAGACCCTCGGCGCCTCCGGTGCCGAGGGCGAGGTGACGAAGCTGCCCGCGCCGTCCGGTTTCAAGACGCCGCTCGTCGTGGCCGTGGGTCTCGGCCCGGAGCCCGAGAAGGACTCCTCCTTCGACGCCGAGGCGCTGCGCCGGGCCGCCGGTACGGCCGCCCGCGCGCTGAACGGCTCCAAGAAGGCCGCGTTCGCGCTGCCGCTGACGGACGCCGCGGACGCCGGTGCGATCGCCGAGGGCGCGCTGCTCGGCGCGTACTCCTTCGACGCGTACAAGGAGAACGGCAAGGACCCGAAGAAGGGCAAGGCGCCGCTCGCCGAGGTGGCCCTGCTGGGCGGCAAGCCCCGCGACCGCGCCTACAAGGCGGCCGTCGAGCGGGCCCTCGCGGTCTCGGAGGAGCTGAACCGCGCTCGAGACCTGATCAACACCCCGCCGAACGACCTGTACCCGGAGGCCTTCGCCGCCGTCGCGCAGGCCGCGGGCAAGGAGCACGGCATCAAGGTGCAGGTGCTCGACGACAAGGCGCTGGTCAAGGGCGGCTACGGCGGCATCCTCGGCGTCGGCGGCGGTTCCGAGGCGAAGCCGCGGCTGGTGAAGCTGTCGTACACCTCCTCCAAGGCGAAGAAGCACCTCGCGCTCGTCGGCAAGGGCATCACGTACGACTCGGGCGGCATCTCGCTGAAGCCGGCCGGTCACAACGAGACGATGAAGTGCGACATGAGCGGTGCGGCGGCCGTCTTCGCCGCCGTCGTCGCGGTCGCGCGGCTCGGTCTCGAGGTGAACGTCACCGGATGGCTGGCGCTCGCCGAGAACATGCCGTCGGGGTCGGCGGTGCGGCCGGGTGACGTACTGCGGATGTACAGCGGGAAGACCGTCGAGGTCCTCAACACCGACGCGGAGGGGCGGCTGGTGCTAGCCGACGCGCTGTGGGCGGCGTCGGAGGAGAAGCCGGACGCGATCGTCGACGTGGCGACGCTGACCGGGGCGATGATGCTGGCGCTGGGCAGCCGGACGTACGGGATCATGGCGAACGACGATGCGTTCCGCTCCGCGGTGCACGAGGCGGCGGAGGAGGTCGGCGAGCCCGCGTGGCCCATGCCGCTGCCTGAGCACCTGCGCAAGGGGATGGAGTCCCCGACCGCCGATATCGCGAACATGGGTGAGCGGATGGGTGGTGGTCTGGTCGCCGGGCTCTTCCTGCGGGAGTTTGTGGGCGAGGGGATCACCTGGGCGCACCTCGACATCGCCGGGCCTGCTTTCAACGAGGGTGGGCCTTTCGGGTACACGCCCAAGGGAGGGACGGGGACCGCTGTGCGTACGTTGGTGCGGCTGGCGGAGCTGACTGCCTCGGGTGACCTGGGGTGATGGTCGCCTAAGAGCTCGGTGCGCCTGGGGCGTGGGCGGCTGCGGGTCCGTTGTGGCTTGTCGCGCAGTTCCCCGCGCCCCTAGGTGCCTCACCGCGACGTCTCTTCACATGTGAGCGTGTGGCGTCTCACACCCCGGCCCGGCGTCTCGTTCCCTTCCGACAAGTGCGAAGATGGGGCTCGGCAGGACAGGGCCCCACCACAGGGCCGAAGAAAGAGCGGCCGGACACCAGCCGCCGACCGGTCACCGCAGACCGGCGTAGGCGCACATGCATGGAGGACGTGACGTGGCGAACGACGCCAGCACCGTTTTCGACCTAGTGATCCTCGGCGGTGGTAGTGGCGGTTACGCCGCGGCCCTGCGCGGGGCGCAGCTGGGCCTGGACGTCGCCCTGATCGAGAAGGACAAGGTCGGCGGCACCTGCCTGCACCGGGGATGCATCCCCACGAAGGCCCTGCTCCACGCGGGCGAGATCGCCGACCAGGCCCGCGAGAGCGAGCAGTTCGGTGTGAAGGCCACCTTCGAGGGCATCGACATCGCCGGGGTCCACAAGTACAAGGACGGTGTCATCTCCGGCCTGTACAAGGGCCTCCAGGGGCTTGTCGCCTCCCGGAAGGTCACCTACATCGAGGGTGAGGGGCGGCTCTCCTCCCCCACCTCCGTCGACGTGAACGGCCAGCGCATCCAGGGGCGCCACGTGCTCCTCGCGACCGGCTCCGTGCCGAAGTCGCTGCCGGGCCTGGAGATCGACGGCAACCGGATCATCTCCTCGGACCACGCCCTCGTCCTGGACCGCGTGCCGAAGTCCGCGATCATCCTCGGCGGCGGTGTCATCGGCGTCGAGTTCGCCTCCGCCTGGAAGTCCTTCGGTGCGGACGTCACCGTCATCGAGGGTCTGAAGCACCTGGTCCCGGTCGAGGACGAGAACTCCTCCAAGCTTCTTGAGCGCGCGTTCCGCAAGCGCGGCATCAAGTTCAACCTGGGCACCTTCTTCTCGAAGGCCGAGTACACCGCCGACGGCGTCAAGGTCACCCTGGCCGACGGCAAGGAGTTCGAGGCCGAGGTCCTGCTGGTGGCCGTCGGCCGCGGCCCGGTCTCCGCCGGTCTCGGCTACGAGGAGCAGGGCGTCGCCATGGACCGCGGCTACGTCCTGGTCGACGAGTACATGCGGACGAACGTCCCCACCATCTCCGCCGTCGGCGACCTGGTCCCGACCCTCCAGCTCGCGCACGTCGGCTTCGCCGAGGGCATCCTGGTTGCGGAGCGTCTGGCCGGCCTCAAGGCCGTCCCGATCGACTACGACGGTGTCCCCCGCGTGACCTACTGCCACCCGGAGGTCGCCTCCGTCGGTATCACCGAGGCCAAGGCCAAGGAGATCTACGGTGCGGACAAGGTCGTCGCTCTGAAGTACAACCTGGCGGGCAACGGCAAGAGCAAGATCCTCCAGACCGCGGGCGAGATCAAGCTCGTCCAGGTCAAGGACGGTGCCGTGGTCGGCGTCCACATGGTCGGCGACCGCATGGGCGAGCAGGTCGGCGAGGCCCAGCTGATCTACAACTGGGAGGCGCTGCCGGCCGAGGTCGCCCAGCTCATCCACGCCCACCCGACGCAGAACGAGGCGCTCGGCGAGGCCCACCTGGCGCTGGCCGGCAAGCCGCTGCACGCTCACGACTGACCCTCGGTCGACGAAGCGCACGCGACTCCGCGACGACACAGACTTCCGCAATTCGTAAGGAGCAACCGAAACCATGGCGGTTTCCGTAACCCTTCCGGCGCTCGGCGAGAGCGTCACCGAGGGCACTGTCACCCGCTGGCTGAAGGCCGAGGGTGAGCGAGTAGAGGCCGACGAGCCGCTGCTCGAGGTGTCGACCGACAAGGTCGACACCGAGATCCCCTCGCCCGTGTCCGGCGTCCTGTCCTCCATCAAGGTCGCCGAGGACGAGACCGTCGAGGTCGGCGCCGAGCTGGCCATCATCGACGACGGCACCGGCGCCCCCGCCGCCGCTCCGGCCCCGGCCGCCGAGCCCGCCCCCGAGCCCGCCGCGGCTCCGGAGCCGGCCGCTGCCGCCCCGTCCACCGAGCAGGCCGCCCCGGCGCCCGCTCCCACCGCCGAGGCCGCCACCGGCGGCGGCAGCGCCGAGGGCACGGACGTCGTCCTGCCCGCGCTCGGCGAGTCCGTCACCGAGGGCACCGTCACCCGCTGGCTGAAGTCGGTCGGCGACTCCGTCGAGGCCGACGAGCCGCTGCTCGAGGTCTCCACGGACAAGGTCGACACCGAGATCCCGGCGCCCACCTCCGGTGTGCTGCTCGAGATCGTCGTCGGTGAGGACGAGACCGCCGAGGTCGGCGCCAAGCTCGCCGTCATCGGTGCCCCGGGTGCCGCTCCGGCCGCTGCCGCCCCCGCGGCTCCGGCTCCGGCCGCCGCTGCCCCGGCTCCCGCCGCCCCGGCCGCCCCCGTGGCGCCGCCGGCCCCGGCTCCGGCCCCCGCCGCGCCGGCTCCCGCGCCCGCCCCGGTCGCCGCTGCTCCGGCTCCGGCCGCCCCGGCCCCCGCGCCGGCCGCGCCGGCTCCGGTCGCCCCCGCTGCTCCGGCTCCGGCCGCGACCTCCGGTGACGACGGCGCCTACGTGACCCCGCTGGTGCGCAAGCTCGCCGCCGAGAACGGCGTCGACCTGGCCTCCGTCAAGGGCACCGGCGTCGGCGGTCGTATCCGCAAGCAGGACGTCATCGCCGCCGCCGAGGCCGCGAAGGCCGCCGCCGCTGCCCCGGCTCCGGCCGCTGCTGCTCCGGCCGCCCCCGCCGCCAAGAAGGCGCCGACGCTGGAGGCCTCCCCCCTCCGTGGCCAGACCGTCAAGATGCCGCGCATCCGCAAGGTCATCGGCGACAACATGGTCAAGGCGCTGCACGAGCAGGCGCAGCTGTCCTCGGTCGTCGAGGTCGACGTCACGCGTCTGATGAAGCTGCGCGCCCGCGCCAAGGACGCCTTCGCGGCCCGTGAGGGCGTCAAGCTCTCCCCGATGCCGTTCTTCGTCAAGGCCGCCGCCCAGGCGCTGAAGGCGCACGCGCCGATCAACGCCAAGATCAACGAGGGCGAAGGCACGATCACCTACTTCGACACCGAGAACATCGGTATCGCTGTGGACTCCGAGAAGGGCCTGATGACCCCGGTCATCAAGCACGCGGGCGACCTCAACATCGCCGGCATCGCGAAGGCCACGGCGGAGCTGGCCGGCAAGGTCCGCGCCAACAAGATCACGCCCGACGAGCTGTCCGGCGCGACCTTCACCATCTCCAACACCGGTTCGCGCGGTGCGCTCTTCGACACGATCATCGTGCCGCCGGGCCAGGTCGCGATCCTCGGCATCGGTGCCACGGTCAAGCGCCCGGCGGTCATCGAGACCGAGGAGGGCACGGTCATCGGTGTCCGCGACATGACGTACCTGACCCTCTCCTACGACCACCGTCTGGTGGACGGCGCCGACGCGGCCCGTTACCTGACCGCGGTCAAGGCGATCCTGGAGGCGGGCGAGTTCGAGGTCGAGCTCGGCCTGTAAGGCTCGTTGGCAGTACGTCGGTGCCCCGTCCGGAGCTTTCCGGGCGGGGCACCGTCTTGTCCGCTACCGGGGCGTCAGCGTGCGGTCGCTCCAGGCCCACAGGGTCTCGACCCACACGTTCGGGACGTTGAGCCGGGGCGAGTAGGTCAGGTGCCGGGTGCGGTAGGCCTTCAGGACGTCGTACGTGGCGTCGAGGCAGTCGCGTGAGGTGAGTTCGCCGGTCTTCCGGTCGAGGCCGACGAGGAAGCCGCGGCTCTCGACGGTACGGATCATGGCCCAGGCCGCGTTCACGTCGCTGGTCGAGGACGCGACACAGCGGTAACGGCTGTACGGGTGGCTGGACTTGCCGGGGTAGTGGGCGTCCCGGGACATGTCGCTGAGCATGCGGTCGTACGTCCCTTGCGCGTGCCAGGCGCCGATGTCGCCGCCCGGCGGGGTGTAGAGCTTGTTGGTGGGGTTCTCCACGGCGCCGTAGACCCACTGGTTCGTGCCGGTGATCCGGAAGCCCCAGCCGACGTGCCCGAACTTCTGCGCCCCGTCCGGCTTGACGAAGACGCAGGCGCCGCCGCCGGCCCGGCTGCCGCCCGCCATGTTGGTGAGCGCCTCGGCGGTGCCGCTGGGTGTGGCCTCCGCCTTCGTCCTGGTGGCCGTCTGCTGGCAGCCGGTGATGCCGACGATCGCGCCGATCACGGCCGCCGCGGCCGTCCAGCGAAGCGCTCCGCGCCGTCCTCGGTTGTTCATGCCATCCCCCGATGGTGCCGGGGGCGCCCCGCGCGGGCACCCCACGCCGACCGCGACGGGGAAGCGGCGTGCCGGGGTTCCTCCGGTGACACGGCGGTGACGCCTCCGGGGCCGCTCCGGTACGGGGCTTTACAGGGCGAGTCGGCCTGTGGAGCGTGTAAGTCTCGTCTCACCTGCGGGAAAGCGCCCCCGTGCGCCCCTCCGGGAAGCGCTTGCGGCCTTATTGTCTAAACGTCAAACGCCCCCGGGGCCGATGGGCGGCCCCTCCTTAAGGAGCACTCATGACCGCGCCCGTCGTCCACTCGCTGCGCGAACAGATCCGCGAGCACATCGTGGAGGGGATCGTGAGCGGGCGCTGGAAGCCGGGCGAGCGCATCGTCGAGCGGCGGATCGCGACCGAGCTGGAGGTCAGCCAGACGCCGGTGCGGGAAGCGCTGCGCGAGCTGGAGTCGCTGCGGCTGATCGAGTCGGCGCCGAACAAGGGCGTGCGGGTGCGGAACCTGACGGCGGCCGACCTGGAGGAGAGCTACCCGGTCCGGGCCGGTCTGGAGGCGATCGCGGCGGAGCTGGCGGCGGAGCGGCTGGCGGGCGACTGCTCGGCGCTCGAGCCGCATGTCGCCGCGCTGTACGAGGCGGACCGGGAGTCGGACGGCACGGCGCAGGTGCGGCACACGGTGGGCTTCCATCGGGAGATGGTGCGGGCGGCGGGCAACTCCGTGCTGCTGCACACCTGGGAGGGGCTCGGCATCGAGGTGTTCACGGCGCTGTCGATCCGGTGGCTGGGGACGGTGCAGCAGTCGTACGCGGAGGAGCACGAGGAGTTGGTGCAGGCGTTTCGGCGTCGGGATCCTCGTATCGCGGAGCTGGTGAAGGCGCATGTGTTGGGCTGCGCCCCGCGGCATGAAGGGGAGTAGGCAGGGGTTTCTGAGGTGCATTGCCGGGTGCGGGTGCGTTGTGGCTGGTCGCGCAGTTCCCCGCGCCCCTAGGTGACTCACCCTCACCCGCACTAGAGCACTGCCCCGCTCACCTGCGAAAACAGCGGGAAAATCCCGTCACCCGGTGCCACCGCCGGAGGCACCGCGTGCCTACTTTCTCGGAATCAAGAGGTTTTGCCCCTCAACCCTTTGATCGATCATCGATCAGGGAGTTACAGTCGCCGACGGGCCTCCACCGGGGCCTGACGGGCTTCCACCGAAGCTCAAGCCCTGTCCTGCCAAAGACCTAGGGCACCCCCGAACCCTTACAGATGAGGGAACCCCCTTCGACTGAGGAAGGCGGCGACATGACCGACCCCAACGCCATCCAGCCGAGCGAGCTCGACCAGCTCCCCGACCGGGACCCCGAGGAGACCGCCGAATGGCAGGCCTCCCTGGACGCGGTCGCCAAGGCTGCCGGCCCGCACCGTGCCGCGTACCTGATGCGCCGCACGCTGGAGAGGGCGGAGGGCAACGGCATCGCGCTGCCGAAGCTCCTCGAGACCGACTACGTCAACACCATCCCCACCTCCGCGGAGCCGGGTCAGCCCGGTGACCCGGAGATGGAGGCCCGTATCACCGCCTGGAACCGCTGGAACGCGGCCGCCATGGTGACCCGGGGCAGCAAATACGGCGTCGGCGGCCACATCGCCACCTTCGCCTCCGCGGCCTGGCTCTACGAGACCGGCTTCAACCACTTCTTCAAGGGCAAGGAAGCCGACGGTTCCGGCGACCAGCTCTACATCCAGGGCCACGCCTCCCCCGGCATCTACGCCCGCGCCTTCCTCGACGGCCGCCTCAACGAGGCGCACCTCGACAACTTCCGCCGCGAGTCCGGGGGCAACGGCCTCCCGTCGTACCCGCACCCCCGCCGGCTGCCCTGGCTGTGGGAGTTCCCGACCGTCTCCATGGGTCTCGGTCCGCTCTCCGCCATCTACCAGGCGCGCTTCAACCGGTATCTCACCAACCGCGGCATCAAGGACGTCTCCGCCTCGCACGTCTGGGCCTTCCTGGGCGACGGCGAGATGGACGAGCCCGAGTCGACGGCGGCACTCGCACTGGCCTCGCGTGAGGGTCTCGACAACCTCACCTTCGTCATCAACTGCAACCTCCAGCGCCTCGACGGCCCGGTCCGCGCGAACTTCAAGATCGTGCAGGAGCTGGAGGCCCAGTTCCGCGGCGCCGGCTGGAACGTCATCAAGACGCTGTGGGGCTCGGCCTGGGACGAGCTGTTCCAGCTCGACACCACGGGCGCGCTCGTACGCCGGCTGCGCGAGGTACCGGACGCGCAGGTCCAGACGTACCAGACCCGCGACGCCGCCTACATCCGCCAGGACTTCTTCGGCAAGGACCCGGCGCTCGCCGAGATGGCGAAGCTGCTGAGCAACGACAAGATCCTGGAGTGCTTCCACCTCTCCCGCGGTGGCCACGAGGCGCGCAAGGTGTACGCCGCCTACAAGGCCGCGGTCGAATTCAAGGGCGCGCCGACGGTGATCCTGGCCCAGACGGTCAAGGGCCACACGCTCGGCGAGGGCTTCGCGTCGAAGAACGCCAACCACCAGATGAAGAAGCTGACGGTGGACGAGTTCAAGACGATGCGTGATCTTCTTGAGCTGCCGATCTCGGACAGCCAGTTCGTCGACGGTGTCGTGCCCTACGGCCACCCCGGCGCCGACTCCCCCGAGGTGCGCTACCTCCAGGAGCGCCGCGCGGCCCTCGGCGGCCCGGCCCCGGCCCGCCGCACGCACGCGCTCGCCCCGCTGCCCGCCCCCGCCGAGAAGGCCTTCGCCTCCTTCGACAAGGGCTCCGGCTCCCAGAACGTGGCCACCACCATGGCCTTCGTCCGCCTGATCAAGGACCTGGTCCGCGACAAGGAGACGGGCAAGCGCTGGGTGCCGATCGTCCCCGACGAGGCGCGCACCTTCGGCATGGAGAGCCTCTTCCCGTCCCTGGGCATCTACTCGCCCAAGGGCCAGACGTACGAGCCGGTCGACCGCGACCAGCTCATGTACTACAAGGAGGCCAAGAACGGCCAGATCCTCAACGAGGGGATCACCGAGGCCGGTTCGATGGCCGACTTCATCGCCGCGTCGACCGCGTACGCCACGCACGGCGAAGCGATGATCCCGTTCTACATCTTCTACTCGATGTTCGGCTGGCAGCGCACGGCCGACCAGATGTGGCAGCTCGGCGACCAGCTGGGCCGCGGCTTCCTGGTCGGTGCGACGGCCGGGCGTACGACGCTGACGGGTGAGGGTCTCCAGCACGCGGACGGGCACTCGCCGGTCATCGCGGCGACCAACCCCGCCTCCCTGACGTACGACCCGGCGTTCGCGTACGAGGTCGCCACGATCGTCAAGGACGGTCTGCGCCGGATGTACGGCGAGGCGGCCCCGGGTGAGGACCCGAACGTCTTCTACTACCTGACGGTCTACAACGAGCCGCTCCCGCAGCCGGCGAAGCCCTCCGGGCTCGGCATCGACGAGGGCATCGTCAAGGGCCTGTACCGCTTCAACACGGCGGAGTCGGCGGGCCTGAACGTGGCCGCGGCCAACGCCCCGCGCATCCAGCTGCTGGGCTCCGGCACGGCGATCCACTGGACGCTGAAGGCGCAGCAGCTGCTGGCCGAGGAGTGGGGCGTGGCGGCCGACGTCTGGTCCGCGACGTCCTGGAGCGAGCTGCGGCGTGACGCGCTGGAGGCCGACGCGGCCCTGCTGCGCGGTGAGGAGCGGGTGCCGTACGTCCGTCAGGCGCTGCACGGCGCCGAGGGCCCGGTCCTGGCCGTCTCCGACTACATGCGTCAGGTCCCGGACCAGATCGCGCAGTGGGTCGAGCAGGACTGGTCGTCGCTGGGCGCGGACGGCTTCGGCCTCTCCGACACCCGCGAGGCGGCCCGCCGTCACTTCGGTGTCGACGCCGAGTCGATCGTCGTGGCCGCGCTGGCGCAGCTGGCGCGGCGCGGTGAGGTGAAGGCGACGGCTGTGAAGGAAGCGCGCGAGAAGTACGGGCTGTAGAAGCTCGGTGAGTGAGGAGGCCCCCGCTGCGGCGGGGGCCTCGTTGCATGATGGGCCCCATGCGTGCCGCCCGCCTGATCAAGATGGTCCTTCTCCTCCAGTCCCGGCCCTCCATGACCGCCGCCGAGCTCGCCGCGGAGCTGGAGGTGTCCGAGCGGACCGTCACTCGGGACGCGCAGGCCCTGTCCGAGGCCGGGGTGCCGGTGTACGCGGAGCGGGGGCGGGCCGGGGGGTACCGGCTGATCGGCGGGTACCGGACGCGGCTGACGGGGCTGCACCGTGGTGAGGCGGAGGCGCTGTTCCTGTCCGGGCTTCCCGGGGCGCTGCGCGAGATGGGGCTGGAGGACGCGGCCTCCGCGGCCCGCCTGAAAGTCTCGGCGGCGCTGCTGCCGTCGTTGCGGGACGCCTCGCGGTCGGCCGCCCAGCGGTTCCATCTGGACGCCCCGACCTGGTGGAGCGAGCCGAAGACGCCCGAGCTGCTGCCCGCCGTCGCGGACGCGGTGTGGGACGACCGGCGGGTCGTCGCGCGCTACCGCAAGGGCGAGGCGGAGGTGGAGCGGGAGCTGGAGCCGTACGGGCTCGTGCTGAAGGCGGGGGTCTGGTACCTGTGCGCGCGGGTGCCCGGGGCCGGCGGGTCGTTCCGGGTGTACCGGATCGACCGGTTCACGGCGGTGGAGCCCTCCGGCGATCGTTTCTCCCGTGACGACGACTTCGATCTGCCGGGGTTCTGGGAGGAGCGGGCCGAGCAGTTCGCGCGGGCCATCCTGCGGGCGGAAGTGGTCGTACGGCTGTCTCCTGATGGCGTGCGCGCGCTGCCGCACGTCCTGGACCGGCTCTCCGTGCGGGAGGCGCTGGCGCGGGCGGCGGCGCCGGACGCGGAGGGCTGGGTGACGGTGACCGTGCCCGTGGAGTCCGAGGAGGTCGCGCACACCCAGCTCGCGGGGCTGGGACCGGAGGTGGAGGTGCTGGCTCCGGAGAGCCTCCGGGCGCGCTTCGCGGAGGACGCGCTGCGCCTGGGGCGCCTGTACGGGACATAACAATCCGCGGCACTCCACGTGCGCCCCACCCGCGCAGGGCCGATGCTGGACCCGTGATGGACGAGACGGAGTTCTGGGAGCTGGTGGACGCCACCCGCGAGGCCGCCGAGGGCGACCCCGAGGAGCAGGCCGACCTGCTCGTCGACAGACTCCTCCAGCTGGACCCGGAGATGGTCCTCGACTTCGCCCGTCACTTCGAGGCCCGCTACAACCGGGCGTACACCTGGGATCTGTGGGGCGCCGCCTGGCTGCTGCTGGACGGGGCCAGCGACGACGCCTTCGACTTCTTCCGGTGCTGGCTGATCGGGCAGGGCCGTGAGGTGTACGAGGGTGCCGTGCACGCCCCCGACTCGCTGGCCGACCTGCTCGGCGACTTCGACGAGGAGATCGACGGGGACGGCGAGGAGCTCGGCTACGCGGCGGACGAGGCGTACGAGCAGCTCACCGGTGTCGTCGCCCCCGACCTCGGCATCCCGCCGGCGGCACCGGAGCCGGAGGGCACGCCGGTCGACTTCGAGAACGAGTCGGCGCTCGCGGAGCGGTATCCGAAGCTGTGGGAACGCTTCCGGGGCTGAGCCCCCTTACGCCGCCGTCCTGCGGCGGGTGGTGTCCGTCGGGATGTACGCCTGGGTCTGGTCCGTCTTCAGGACCACGTGGTGCATCGGTGCCGCGTTGGCCTGGTCGAGCGCGGAGGCCGTGACGGCGGCGGGACCGAGGACGACGGCCGCGGCCGCGCAGAGTGCCGCCCAGGGGCCGCGGGACGTCTTGGTACCGATGTGACTGCTGTTGTTCATCTTCCCCACCTCCAGTCAGTGCGTGTGCGTTGACGGTAGGAGGGTTGTTTCGGGGTCGTCGTTGAGTCGGCTACGAGAAGCCTGTGAACGGACGCCCGCGGTCGCGGAGTTCGCATGCGCGAAGTCTTGACCCCCGCCCGGATCTCCGGCCTACTGTGGCCGCCCCGAACAGGAGCGCCCTGCCCATGACCAGCCCTTACATGCGCGAGATATCGCGCGAGGAGCATCTCGCCCATCTGGGGCGGCACCCCGCGGTCAGTCATCTCCAGATTCCCGAGTGGGGCGATGTGAAGCCCGACTGGCAGGCGGAGAGCGTGGGTTGGTTCGAGGGCGAGGTGCTGGTGGCGGCGGCGCTGGTGCTGTACCGGCCGCTGCCCGGGACCCGGCGCTGCCTCGCGTACGTCCCGGAGGGCCCGTCGATCGACTGGCGCACGCGTCTCGAACCCTGGCTCGACCCGCTCGTCGCGCACGTGGAGAAGCGCGGCGCCTTCTCGCTGCGGATCGGGCCGCCGCTGGTGGTACGGCACTGGGAGCCGGGCACTGTGGCGGCGGGCGTCGCCGACCCGGCCGTACGGCATCTGCGGGAGGTGCCCGCGGACGGGGTGGACGGGTTCGCGCTGGACGCCGGGGCGCGGCTGGAGCGGCTCGGGTGGCGGCGGTGTGCCGAGGAGGGGACCGGGTTCGGGCTCGGGCAGCCCCGGTACGGGTGTCAGGTGCCGCTCGCCGGGCGGTCGGCGGACGAGTTGCGCGCGGGTCTCGCCCCGCACTGGGAGCAGGCGTTGCGGACCGCGGAGAACGCCGGTGTCCGGGTCGGCTGGGGCAGCGCCGCCGACCTGCCCGACTTCCACCGCCTGTACGCCTCGACCGCCGCCCACGACGGCTTCAAGGCCCGCCCGCCGGACTACTTCCGGCGCCTGTGGAAGGCGCTCAACGCCCTGGACGACGACCAGGTGCGGCTGTATCTCGCCGAGTACGACGGGGTCGTGCTGTCCGCCGCGCTGATGATCAACGTGGGCTCGAAGGGCTGGCACTCGTACGCCGCCTCCGGCCGCCAGGGACGCCAGTTCCGGCCCAGCAGCGCCCTGCTGTGGCGGATGCTCAACGATGCGCGGGCGGCCGGTGCCGAGACATACGACCTGCGGTCCGTCACGCCGGTACTGACGGAGAGCAAGCTGCTGGGGCGGCTGCTCTTCAAGACCGGCGCGGGTGGCCGGGTCGTGGAGTATCTCGGGGAGTGGGAACGGCCGGTGGGCAGCCAGGGGAAGGTCCTGCAGCGGGCGGTACGCGCGTATCTGGGCGTCAGCCGTTGATTCCGCCGCCGAAGAGCACGGCGCAGCCCATGCTCACGGCGATGTGGAGGAGGGGGCCGATCGTGATGAGCGCCGCGAGGACGACCAGGACGAGCGCGAGCCCGATCGCCGGCCCGGAGAGTCGGTCCGACCGGCCGGTGCGCGGTGCCGCGCCGTCGTGAGCGCCGTCGCCCTTGGGGGGCTCGGCGGTCCTGGCCATGGGCTCCACCCCCTCCCTTCCGGCCTTATGCCCGCCGAGGCGCCGCCCCATCCGTGACGGGCCCCGGCGACAGCCGCCCCTGGAGGCGGGCCGCCGTCTGCCTGATGGCCGGGAGTTCGGCCGTGAGGGCGGCGCCGGGGCAGGTGGTCATGTAGCCCTCGTTGTGGCCGGCGATGGCCGGGAGGGTGGCGGTGGTGCCGGTGGGGTAGCGGCTGTAGTTGTTGCTCGACCGGAGTTTGACGCTCGCCCGGGGGTCGATCTCCGCCAGGCCCAGTTTCCATGCCGCCAGTGCGGCGATCGCGTGGGTCATGGCCGGGGGGACCCGGACGCCCTCCGTGAAGGTGCCGAGGGCGGCTATGCCGGAGGTGCGGTGGTTGAAGCCCTGGGTGTGGGCGCCGGTGACCGGGCGGTCGACGCCGCCCGCGCGGCCCTCGTAGATCGTGCCGCAGCGGTCGACCAGGAAGTTGTAGCCGATGTCGTCCCAGTCCCGGACGCCGGTCTGGCCGGCCGCGAGATAGCGGATGATGCGGGGCGCGTCGGCGCAGTCGTAGTCGTTGGGCGAGTCGGTGTGGTGGATGAAGACGGCGACGACCTTGTCGTCGTACCGCGCGGGGGGCGGGGTCCGGGCGACGCTGTTCGCCTCTCCCGTGCCGTTGGCCCACACCGAGCGCGGCACGATGTGCGGCCGCGGCGCGTGGTGCGCGGTGGCCGGGCGGGCCGCGAGGGCGTGCCCGGGGCGGGCCTCGGCTCGGCGTTCGACTCCGGTCGCGCACAGGACCAGGGCCACCACGGCCGCGAGCCCGGGCACGCAGGACAGCAGGAGCAGCGCGCGGCGGTTTCGCCACGGCGGCCCGGTCCGTATTCGGACCGGACGGCGGCCTCTTCGCATCCCCCGTGCTCTTCGGACACGCATGGTCCCACTCTCGGCCCGATCCTCCGCGCCCGCGATGTGTGGTGTGCCACCCGGTGGAACCATCGTCCTGGTCCGGGGCGTTTCTCCGGGTGCACGGACATCGTGTGCACGCGCGCGTGGCCTGTTCCGGCGCCACGCGCGCGGCGTGCTGATCACCGGGCCCGTCCCGCCCGTAATAAGGGGTCCGAGAGAAAGGCGGCTCCGTGGATCTGCTCGACATCGTGCTGGTGCTGGTCGTCCTGGCCTACGCGGCATCCGGCTACCGGCGCGGCCTCATGGCCGGCTGTGTCTCCTTCGCCGGGTTCGTGGGCGGCGCGGTCATCGGGGTGTGGGTGCTGCCCTGGATGATGGACCTGGTGACACCGGGCAGCACGTCGGCGACGGTGACCGCGGTGCTGACGGTGCTGGTCCCGGCCGTGGTGGGGCACGAACTGGCGGGGCGGCTGGCGCTGCGGCTGCGCCGGGAGCTGGACAAGGGGCCGCTCCGGGTCGCCGACGGGATCGGCGGTGCCGCCGCCAACTCGGTGGCCGTGCTGATCGTGGCGTGGGTGGCGGCGAGCGTGCTGGGCGCGTCCTCGTCGGCGCTGCTCACGTCGTCGATCCGGGACTCGCGGCTGCTGGGCGCGGTGCAGGACGCGATGCCGGACACCACCCCGGGCTGGTTCTCGCGGGCCACGTCCGCGCTGACCGAGGCGGGCTTCCCCCAGGTCTTCAACCCGTTCGAGAACGAGTCGACGGCCCGGGTCGCCAAGCCCACCGGCGACAGCGTCACCCGGGCCGCCACGACCGCCGCCAAGGTCAGCACCGTGAAGATCGAGGGCGTCTCCGGCACCCAGGGCCGCGAGGGCAGCGGGTTCGTGTACGCGCGGGAGCATGTGATGACGAACGCGCACGTGGTGGCGGGCATCGACCGGCCGAGCGTGCGCATCGGCGGGGTCGGGAGGTCGTACGAGGCACAGGTCGTGCTCTTCGATCCGGACAAGGACGTGGCCGTGCTGTACGTGCCGGGGCTCCAGGCGCCGGTGCTGAAGTTCGACGACAGCGCCTCGCGCGGGGACTCCGCGGTCGTCGCCGGTTATCCGCAGGACGGCGACCTGAACCTCCAGGCGGCCACAGTGGCGAACCGGGTCCGGGCGACCGGCCAGAACATCTACAGCGACGCGAACGTCACGCGCGAGATCTACTCGATCCGGTCGACGGTCCGGCCCGGCAACTCCGGCGGACCGCTGCTGACCACGGACGGCAAGGTGTACGGCGTGGTCTTCGCCCGGTCGACGTCGGACGCCGAGACGGGGTACGTCCTCACCGCCGACGAGGTGGCCGCCGACGCCGAGCGCGCGGCGACCGCGACGGCGCCGGTGGACACGGGTGACCTGATCACGTCGTGACGCGTCTCAGTAGTGGGTGCCGCCGTCGATGCGGATCTCCGTGCCGGTGATGAACCGGCCGTCCTCGCTCGCCAGCATCGCGACGACACCCGCGACGGTCTCCGGGCCCGCGAACCTCTCCCCCAGCGCCGGGGCGAGCTTGCCGAACAGGCTCCAGTCCGTGTCCTCGGGCAGCCCAGGTCCGGCGCTCTGACCGCTGGCGCCGGAACCGTCCGTCATGCCGGAGGAGATCGAGCCGGGCTGGACGGCGGTGAAGCGGATGCCCTGCTTGCCGTACTCGGCGGCCAGGGCGTGCGTCATGGACTGGACGCCGCCCTTGCTGGCCGCGTACGCCGCCATGTACGGGTGGGCGAACTGTGCCGACGTGGAGCTGAAGTTGACGACCGCCGGGGCGTCGCCCGCGAGCAGCGCCGGTATCGCCTCGCGGATCACGAGGAAGGTGCCGGTGAGGTTGACGGCGATGATCCGGGCGAAGTCGGCGAGGCTCTGCTCGTGGGTGTGGGCGGAGCGCAGGATGCCGGCGGCGTTGACGAGCACGTCGAGGCCGCCGAGCGTCTCGACGGCGAAGGCCACGCCGCCCTGGACGGAGGTCTCGTCGGCGATGTCGACGACGACCGTGGTCAGCCGCCCGGCGCGGTCGCCGGCCTTCTCGACGGTGTCCTTCAGGCCGGCCTCGCTGATGTCGGCGGCGACCACCCGGCCGCCCTCGGCGAGCAGGCGCAGCACGGTGGCCTGGCCGATGCCGGAGCCGCCGCCGGTGACGAGGGCGCGTCGGTTCTCGTAACGGTTCATGGAGTGCACGGTACGCCTAAGTGGCACGTTTTGCCATCACTGCGGTTTCTGTCGTTCACGGGAAGACGTCGTACGCTTCCCCGGTGAGCACCAAGCCCCCCTCACTGACCGAGCGCCGCAAGGCGGCGACCCAGCTGGACATCGCACGGGCCGCCGCCGAGCTCTTCACCGAACACGGGCCGGACCACACGACCGCGGAGGAGATCGCCGAGCGGGCCGGGGTCGCGCTGCGCACCTTCTACCGGTACTTCCGCAACAAACAGGACGCCGTGGGACCGCTGCTCGCCCGTGGCGCGGACCGCTGGCGGGAGCTGCTGGCGGAGTCGGAGCCGGGGGCGGGGCTGCCGGACGCGCTGGAGCGGGCGGTCGGGGAGTCGCTGTCGGCGTCGGACGAGCGGGCGGCGGAGGGACTGCGGCAGACCCGGGCGCTGCTGCGGGCGGCCGTGGCCGACCCGGCGCTGCGGGCCGTCTGGTACCGGGTGAACCAGGAGTCCGAGGAGAAGCTGATCGGCGTGGTCGCCGGGCTCGCGGGGCCGGACGCGGACCCGATGGCGGTACGTCTGGCGGCCGCCGCGGCGACGGACGCGATCCGGGTGGCGCTGGAGACCTGGGCCAGGACGGACGCCGACGTGACGGGACCGGGGTCGCCCGCGGAGCTGGCCGTGCGCTGCCTGCGGGAACTCATGGGCGGCATGCGCCTGTTGACGGACTGACCCGGCCCTCGTACGGCCCAATGCCACGGCCGGGCGCCCGCGCGGGCGTACCCCTGGGCACATGACTCTGCCCGTCTTCTTCCTGATCTCCCTGCTGGCGGCCGGGGGCGCGCTCTACGTCGTCGTCCGCAGACGCCGCGACGCCGCCGAGGCCGACCAGATCAGGGACTGCTGAACCAGGAACCGCCGCGCGTCAGAGGCTGCGGCCCATGAACACGTCGTCGACGTACTCGCCGTCGAGCAGGAACTCCCCCGGCAGCACCCCCTCGACGACGAAGCCCTCGGACTCGTAGAGCTTGCGGGCGGGCGTGTTGTGGCCCAGGACGCGGAGCGTGAGGCGGCGGGCGCCGCGGCGGCGGGCCTCCTCGGTGACCGCGCGGATCAGCGCCCGGCCGACGCCACGGCCGCGGGCCTCCTCGGCGACGGCGAGGCCCTGGATCTGGCGGACATGGGCGTTCGCGGCGAGCGAGGTGGGGAAGGTCAGGCGGACATAGCCGACGACGCGGCCGTCGAGCTCGGCGACCAGATGGTCGTCGGGGCTGTGCCGCTCGTCGAAGAACGGCCCGTAGGGCGGCTGCGGTTCAGGCATCACCGCGTGCAGCGGCGACCAGGTCGCGCGGTCGAGGACGCCCAGCTCCTCGTCGTCGTCGGGCAGGGCGCGGCGTATGTACGGCTCGGACATGACCGTCAGCCTACGGTGGCGGGTCCGCCCCGTGGCGACGGGTTTTCCGGCTGCCCGGGCGCAGAATGGGCCGCATGCAGCCTTCCCGAATCGCGGTGGCCGGTGCGTCCGGTCTCATCGGCAGTGCCCTGGTGCGGTCCCTGACGGCGGACGGTCACGAGGTGGTGCGGCTCGTCCGGCGCGTGCCGCGCGGGGAGGGCGAGGTCCGCTGGGACCCCGAGGGCGGACGGGTGGACGCGGCCGGGCTCGCCGGGTGTGATGTCGTGGTCAACCTCGCGGGTGCCGGGATCGGGGACCGGCGGTGGACGGAGGCGTACAAGACCCGTATCCGGTGCAGCCGGGTGCTGGGCACGGCGGCGCTCGCCAAGGCCGTCGCCGCGATGGACGAGCCGCCGCGGGTCTTCGTCAACGGCAGTGCCATGGGCTATTACGGCGAGACCGGCGACCGGGTCGTGGACGAGAGCGCGCCGCCCGGCGACGGCTTCCTGCCCGAGCTGTGCGTGGAGTGGGAGGGCGCCGCGGCGCCGGCCCAGGAGGCGGGCGTGCGGACGGTGTTCACCCGGACCGGCCTTGTGGTGGCGCGCGGGGGCGGGGCCTGGGGGCGGCTGTTCCCGTTGTTCAAGGCGGGGCTAGGAGGGCGGCTGGGCGACGGGCGGCAGTACTGGTCGTTCATCGCGCTGCACGACGAGGTGGCCGCGATCCGGTATCTCATCGACACCGAGGGGCTGTCGGGGCCGTTCAACCTCACCGCGCCGACCCCGCTGACCAACCGGGAGATCACCGAGGCGATGGGACGCGTGCTGCACCGGCCGACGGTGTTCGCGGTGCCGGCACCGGTGCTGCGGACGGTGCTCGGCGAGATGGCCGGGGACGTCCTCGGGAGTCAACGGGTGGTGCCCAAGCGGCTGTTGGAAGCGGGGTTCACGTTCGCGTTCCCGGAGATCGAGGGGGCGCTGAGGGCCGTGGCATGACCGTATGCGACCGCTGTGCGACCGTGCCCTGTTCATGCGCGACTGCCCCTGACCGATCACGGCCTTAACCTCGAGCCGAACTCGGGTATCCCCGGAGCCAGTTGGGGGCATGACGTCTCCACCGGCCGCGCAACCTCGAGGAGGGGCACGTGCTTGAGCCCGCGTACCAGGCGGACGTCGTGATCGTGGGAGCCGGGGTCGCCGGGCTCTCCGCGGCGCATCGGCTGACCAGCGCAGGAGTGACGACCGCAGTCCTGGAGGCCGCCCACGGTGTGGGGGGCCGTATGTCGACGGAGAAGGTCGACGGCTTCCGGCTCGACCGCATCGGGCAGCTGCTGTCCACGGCGTATCCCGAACTGCGCCTGACACCAGGGCTCGACGGGCTGGGCCTGCGCCCCTTCGCCCCCGGTGTCCTGCTGCACAGCGACGGACGCCGGCATCGCGCGGGCGCCACCCCGGCGAACACGAGGAGCGCCCCAGGGAGCGCCACGGGAGGCGCTTCGCGGAGCACGAGGAGCGCGAGGGGCGCACTCCACGCCGTACGCGCCCTGGCGAGCGCCCCCCGTCCGGCGCCGCGTCCGACGGCGCTCCCCCGCGGCGGCACAGCCCCGCTGGGCACCGCCGTCGACCAGGCCCGCCTCGGCGCCGCGCTGGCCCGGATCGCGAGCGCCCCCGTCGAGCGCCTCCTCGCCCGCCCCGAACTCCCCGCCGCCCGGGCCCTCGCCGCCCGCGGCCTGCCCGCCCGCACGATCGACGGGTTCCTGCGGCCGCTGCTCGCCGCCCTGCTGTGCGACCCGGAGCTGACGACGTCCAGCCGCTGCGCGGACCTCGCACTGCGGGCCTTCGCGGGCGGACGGCTCTGCGTCCCGGAGGGCGGGGCGGAGGTGCTGCCGGAGCTGCTGGCGCGCTCGCTGCCGCCGGGAACGGTGCACACCGGGGTCCGGGTCACCTCGGTCTCGACGAACACGGTGACCACCGCCGAACACGGCGAGTTCCGCTGCCGCGCGGTCCTCCTCGCGACCGACGCGCGCGCCGCCGCGGAACTGCTGCCGGGCCTGCGCGTACCGGACTTCCACCAGGTGACGGTGGTCCACCACACCACCGACGAGCCCCCGGGGACCGGCACCGCGCTCCTGCTGGACGCCGACCGCGGCGGCCCGGTGGCCCACACGGCGGTGGTCAGCCACGTGGACCCGAGCCGCGCCCCCGCGGGCCGCGCCCTGATCACCTCGACGGTCCTCGGCCCGCCCCCGCCGGACGTCGACACCGCCGTACGCATGCACCTGGCCCGCCTCTACGGCACGTCGACGACCCGCTGGGAAACCCTCGCCGTCCACCACACCCCCGAGGCGGTACCGACCATGCGCGCCCCCCACGACCTACGCCGCCCGGTACGCCTCCTGGCGGGCCTGTACGTCTGCGGCGACCACCGGGACACGAGCACGGTCCAGGGGGCGCTGCATTCGGCGCATAGGGCGACGACAGCACTGCTTAGGGACCTGGGTGCGAGCGGTTCGATGCACAGGGCAGACCCTCTCCCCGCAACGCGGGCCGCATAGAGATACCTAGGGGCGCGGGGAACTGCGCGACAAGCCCCCACGCACCCGCACCCGACTACCCAAGCGCAGCCACCTTGTCCCGATACCCCCTCACCGGCGCCGCATCCTTGTACGGCTCCAGCCTCCGCTCGAAGTCCTTCACGTACTCGATCGCCCGCACCGACCGCATCTCGGCGGCGGCGTTCGCGGCCTCCGCCCCCAGCGCGCAGGCCTGATCGAGTTCACCGAGGCCGAGCCGGGCGGAGGCGAGAACGACCCGGCAGAAGAGCCGGCTGCGGGCGTACGCAGGCGCCCGCAGCTGCAGCGACCGCTCGGCATGCTGCGCCGCGGCGCGGAACTGCTGGAGGTCCCGGTGCGCGTGCCCGAACTCGTCGGCGAGCTGCGCCTCGTCGAAAAAGCGCGCCCAGTAGGGGACTTCATCCCCGGGCCGGGCCGCCTCCAGGGCGCGCTCGGCACGGACCAACGCACCCGTGCAGTTCCGCACCTCGCCGAGCACCCCATGTCCACGCGCCTCGACGGAGTGCAACAACGCCTGCACGACCGGCGGGGCGTTCGTCCCGAGCCCCTGCTGGGCGACCCGCGCCAACTGCACCGCCTCGCGCCCGTGCCCGAGATAGACGGCCTGCCGACTCATCGTGATCAGCACGTACGACCCGTAGGCCCGGTCCGCCGCCGCCTGCGCGAGCCGCAGCGACTGCACGAAGTACCGCTGCGCGAGCCCATGCGCAGCGATGTCGTACGACGTCCAGCCCGCGAGCCTGGTCAGATCGGCGGCGGCCGCGAACAGGCGGCGGCCGGTCTGCTCGCCGTAGGTGCCGCGCAGCATCGGCTCGCACTCGTGCTCCAGATAGCGCACGAGGGCCTGGCGGGCGTGGCCGCCGCCGTACATGTTGTCGAGGGAGCGGAAGAGCTCGCCGACCGAGCGCAGCGCGGCGATGTCGCCGCCGGTGACCTTCTGGCCGGGGCCGCGTTCGGCGCCGCGCTGCCGGGGGACCGCCGGGCGGCCCTGGGCGGGGACGCGGAGCGGGGGTTCGCCGCGGGCGACCTTGTCGTCGGCCCGGCCGATCAGCCAGTCCCGGCTGGGGACGACGAGGCCCGCCGGGGTGAAGGCGATCTTCCGCAGCTCCGCGTGGCTGCCGGAGTCCTTGCGCCACAGCCCGCTGACGATGTCGATGGCCTCCTCGGGGGTGGCCGCGAACTCCAGGCCCGCGTAGACGGGGGCGCAGGCGTCGAGGCCGAGATCCTGGGCGCTGAGGCGCCGGCCGAGGCGGCGGGTGAAGACCTCGGCGATGAGGGCGGGGGTGGTGCCGCGGGGCTGCTGGCCGCGCAGCCACCGGGTGACCGATGTCTTGTCGTATCTCAGATCAAGCCCGTGTTCCAGACCGAGTTGGTCCACTCGACGGGCGAGTCCCGCGTTGGAGAACCCCGCTTCTGCGATGAGCGCGGCGAGCTGGCGGTTGGGAGTGCGCTGCGCGGGTCGTTCCGTCATCTGCGGTGGTGTCTCCTGCCCGGATTGCCTGTGAGCAGCCCTTATGGCCTCTATAGGACGGCGTGAATGTAGCGGAGAGTGAGCAGGCGATCGCACACTTCCCCGTTCGTTCATCCGATCGTGTGAGGATTGACCGCACGGCTGACGCGTGACGGCGAGTCGTACAGTGGCGTAGGCACGTTTCGTGCCTTACGACAGCCGGTCGTGCTAGGGAGGCGCTTGCCGTGAGTGAGTTGCGGTTCGTCCGTATGGGGTTCGGCGCGGACGCCGTCGAGTACCAGGAGGCGTGGGACGAGCAGCGCCGGGTGCACGCGGCACGGTTCGCGGACGAGGTCCCCGACACCGTCCTGCTGCTCGAACACCCGCCGGTCTACACGGCCGGCCGGCGCACGGCCGACAACGAACGCCCGCTCGACGGCACGCCGGTCGTCGACGTGGACCGCGGCGGCAAGATCACCTGGCACGGTCCTGGGCAGCTGGTGGGCTACCCGATCCAGAAGCTGCCGCGTCCGGTGGACGTCGTGGCGCACGTACGCCGCCTTGAGGAAGCCCTGATCCGCACCTGCGCGGAGTTCGGCCTCGAGACCAGCCGGGTCGAGGGGCGCAGCGGGGTGTGGGTGCTCGGCGACCCCGTCGAGCAGCGCCCCTCGCTCGGTGGCCTGTCGCTGGACTTCGACCCCCGTCTGCACGACGAGGAGTTCGACCCGCGGATGAACGGGCCCGAGTACGCCCCGTCCAACGCCGGGCAGCGGCGCGAGGACCGCAAGATCGCGGCGATCGGCATCCGGGTGGCCAAGGGCGTCACGATGCATGGCTTCGCGCTGAACGTGAACCCGGACAACCGGTGGTTCGACCGGATCATCCCGTGCGGGATTCGCGACGCGGGCGTCGCTTCTCTGGCGAACGAGCTGGGGCGGGACGTGACGATCGACGAGGTGCTGCCGGTGGTGGAGCGGCATCTGCGGGATGTGCTGGAGAACGCCGATCTGAAGCCTCGCGAGATTGAACGGGCGACCGCCTGAGGGTGGGGAATGGAGCCCTCAGCCGAGAGGTTGGCCTCTGCTGTAGGGCCCTAGAAAACACGGGCGTACCCTGGTGTACGCCGAAGAATCGAAGCTACAGGGAGCCGATGTGTCCGCAGTCACACCCGACGGACGCAAGATGCTGCGCCTGGAGGTCCGGAACGCCCAGACCCCCATCGAGCGCAAGCCCGAGTGGATCAAGACCCGGGCGAAAATGGGTCCCGAGTACACGGCCATGCAGAAGCTCGTGAAGAGCGAGGGTCTGCACACGGTCTGCCAGGAAGCCGGCTGTCCCAACATCTACGAGTGCTGGGAGGACCGCGAGGCGACCTTCCTCATCGGCGGCGACCAGTGCACCCGGCGCTGTGACTTCTGCCAGATCGACACCGGCAAGCCCGAGGCCCTCGACCGCGACGAGCCGCGGCGGGTGGGTGAGTCCGTGGTGACCATGGACCTCAACTACGCCACCATCACCGGCGTCGCCCGCGACGACCTGGAGGACGGCGGCGCCTGGCTGTACGCCGAGACCGTGCGCCAGATCCACCAGCAGACCGCGGACCGCGAGGGCGGCCACACCAAGGTCGAGCTGCTCGCCCCCGACTTCAACGCCGTACCGGAGCTGCTCCGGCAGGTCTTCGAGTCGCGCCCCGAGGTCTTCGCGCACAACGTCGAGACGGTGCCCCGCATCTTCAAGCGCATCCGCCCCGGCTTCCGCTACGAGCGCTCCCTGAAGGTCATCACCGAGGCCCGCGACTTCGGCCTGGTGACCAAGTCCAACCTGATCCTCGGCATGGGCGAGACCCGCGAGGAGGTCAGCGAGGCGCTCCAGCAGCTGCACGACGCGGGCTGCGAGCTCGTCACCATCACGCAGTACCTGCGGCCCTCCGTGCGCCACCACCCCGTGGAGCGCTGGGTCAAGCCGCACGAGTTCGTGGAGCTGAAGGAGGAGGCCGAGCAGATCGGCTTCTCGGGTGTCATGTCGGGCCCGCTCGTCCGGTCCTCCTACCGGGCCGGCCGGCTCTACCAGATGGCCGTCGAGAAGCGTGGTTCGTTCGTCGCCTCGCAGGCCGTCTGAGCCGCACTGGAGAACAACTGGATGGCACGGAGTGCCACGCACTCCGTGTGAATCCGAGCACAAGCAACTACCGCACGGTAGTGGCCGATTGGCGCGGTCCTGGACGTCCCCGCAGATGGGGGCGTCATCAGGGCCGCGTCAGCGTTTTCGGGCCGCATATCAAGGCTTCATTGGTGTTTGACCGGTCGGTCACGCCCTGGTAACACCAATCAGTGACCCTGGTTGTACAGCCCGTGCACCATTCACCAGAGCCGTAATCCCTGAGGGGGGACCTCCATCATGCAGGCCGCGCCCGTTCGCGCCACCGCCATCCCATCGTTCACCGATGCACTCCGTGCCGTCGAGTCGCTGCTCATGAGCAGCGGCCAGCGCACCGCCCGCCGCAACGCCTGGACGTCCGTCCTGGAGGACCGCCGCCGCGCCAAGGACCGGGTCGAGGCCCAGCAGGTCCTGGAGAAGGCGCTCGCCTCCCGTCCGTGACGCCGGCGGTCGTCGGGAGACTGCCGTCGTCGGCGCTCCCGGGGCCACGTAGACTTCGTGGCATGGCGAGAAGTGACAGCGCGGCGGATGCCGCAAACCCCGGGCGTCTGAAGCAGATCGCCCTGACGTACAAGATGACCCGCAGGGCCGACAAGACGATCGGTCTGGTGCTCGCGGGTGTCTTCCTCCTCATCCTCGGTGTCTTTCTCGCGTTCGGTTTCCTGATCGGACACCCGGTCTACCTCGGCATCCTGGGCCTCCTGCTCGCCTTCCTCGGGACGGCGATCGTGTTCGGGCGCCGGGCCGAGCGGGCCGCCTTCGGGCAGATGGAGGGACAGCCGGGCGCCGCCGCGGCCGTGCTCGACAACATCGGCCGGGGCTGGACGACGACCCCCGCGGTGGCGATGAACCGCAGCCAGGACGTGGTGCACCGGGCCGTCGGCAAGGCCGGCATCGTGCTGGTCGCGGAGGGCAACCCGAACCGGGTGAAGACCCTGCTGGCCGCCGAGAAGAAGAAGATGAACCGCATCGTCGCGGACGTGCCGGTGCACGACCTGATCGTGGGCACGGGCGAGGACCAGATCCCGCTGAAGAAGCTGCGCACCTCGATGCTCAAGCTGCCGCGCGTGCTGACCGGCCCCCAGGTGACCGCCACCAACGACCGGCTGCGCGCGATGGGCGACCTGATGAGCAACATGCCACTCCCGAAGGGGCCCATGCCGAAGGGCATGAAGCTGCCGAAGGGCGGGCCGAAGGCACGCTGATCGACCTCCGACAGAGAAGGGGGCGCCGGGACTGATCCCGGCGCCCCCTTCGTCGTACGAGGTTCAGATCCGTACCTCGACCGTGCCCGCCAGCCGGTCGTGCAGGCCGCGGCCGTCGCGGTCCCAGATCAGGGCCGGGACCGCCAGGCAGAGCAGGACGGAGCGCAGCAGGGCGCGCAGCGGCTTGACCTGGCCGGTGCCCGCCTCGACGACGCGGAGGCCGAAGAGCCGCTTGCCCGGCGTGAAGCCGATGGTGCCGACGGTGAGGACGCTCATCACGAAGAAGACCAGCAGCGCCCAGTTCGAGGTCGCCGGGGCTTCGTAGCCCTGAGTGATCAATTGGGATGCAATCAGGATGCTCATCCCCCAGTCCACGGCCAGGGCGCCCAGGCGCCGGCCCGGCCGGGCGATGGAGCCCGGCCCCTCCTCGGGCAGCCCCAACTGCTGACCGCGGTATCCGAAGTCCACACCGGCTTCCTCGGCGGCCGCACGGGGGCCGGAGAGCCACGATCCGATTGCTTCCCTCTTGTCCACCCGTCCACGGTACTGCCCGCGTTTCGGGATACGGACAGGTGGGGTGGATCGGAAGGTGTCCGGTTAACTTGTGCGAAACAAATGGGTCACGCCTGAGAAATCACGCGTCCCTAGGGTCGAGGACAGCGTGTGCCACCGCACTGGCAGCACGAACGAACTACCACCCCGGCACGGAACCGTCGGGAGTAGGAGGAGCTGGATGTTCCAGAACGCCGACGAGGCCAAGAAGTTCATCGCGGACGAGGACGTCAAGTTCGTCGACGTCCGCTTCTGCGACCTGCCGGGCGTCATGCAGCACTTCACGCTGCCCGTCGAGGCGTTCGACCCGGACGAGGAGCTCGCGTTCGACGGTTCGTCGATCCGTGGCTTCCAGGCCATCCACGAGTCCGACATGGCGCTGCGCGCGGACCTCTCGACCGCCCGGGTCGACCCCTTCCGCCGCGACAAGACGCTGAACATCAACTTCTTCATCCACGACCCGATCACGGGCGAGCAGTACTCCCGTGACCCGCGCAACGTGGCGAAGAAGGCCGAGGCCTACCTCGCGTCGACCGGTATCGCGGACACCGCGTACTTCGGTCCCGAGGCCGAGTTCTACGTCTTCGACAGCGTCCGCTTCGCCACCTCGGCGAACGAGAGCTTCTACCACATCGACTCCGAGGCGGGCGCCTGGAACACCGGCGCCCTCGAGGACAACCGTGGTTACAAGGTCCGCTACAAGGGCGGCTACTTCCCGGTCCCGCCGGTCGACCACTTCGCCGACCTGCGTGCCGAGATCTCCCTGGAGCTGGCCAAGTCCGGCCTTCAGGTCGAGCGCCAGCACCACGAGGTGGGCACCGCCGGCCAGGCCGAGATCAACTACAAGTTCAACACGCTGCTCGCCGCGGCCGACGACCTCCAGCTCTTCAAGTACATCGTGAAGAACGTGGCCTGGCGCAACGGCAAGACCGCGACCTTCATGCCGAAGCCGATCTTCGGTGACAACGGCTCGGGCATGCACGTCCACCAGTCGCTGTGGAGCAACGGCGACCCGCTGTTCTACGACGAGGCCGGCTACGCGGGTCTGTCGGACACCGCCCGCTACTACATCGGCGGCATCCTCAAGCACGCCCCGTCGCTGCTCGCCTTCACCAACCCGACGGTGAACTCGTACCACCGTCTGGTCCCGGGCTTCGAGGCGCCGATCAACCTGGTGTACTCGCAGCGCAACCGCTCCGCGGCCATGCGTATCCCGATCACGGGCTCCAACCCGAAGGCCAAGCGCGTCGAGTTCCGTGCGCCCGACTCCTCCGGCAACCCGTACCTGGCGTTCTCGGCGCTGCTGCTCGCGGGCCTGGACGGCATCAAGAACAAGATCGAGCCGGCCGAGCCGATCGACAAGGACCTCTACGAGCTGGCTCCCGAGGAGCACGCGAGCGTCGCGCAGGTCCCGACCTCGCTCCCGGCCGTCCTCGACCGCCTCGAGGCCGACCACGAGTTCCTGCTCGCCGGTGACGTCTTCACGTCCGACCTGATCGAGACGTGGATCGACTTCAAGCGCGCGAACGAGATCGCTCCGCTCCAGCTGCGTCCGCACCCGCACGAGTTCGAGCTCTACTTCGACGTGTGATCGACGCGTAGTCCGTACGACGGCGCCCCCGCCCCTGTTTTCCAGGTGCGGGGGCGCCGTCGTATGGTTTCCGGCACTACTGTTCGAAGAAAGTTGACGGGGGTCACGGACATGGCCGAACGGGACGACGAGGACCGGGAGTTCGACATCCGCTGGGCCGACGCCGCCGAGCTCAAGGAGCCCTCGGCCCGGGCCCGGATGCTGGCCGCCCGCTGGAAGGAGAACCCTCCGGAGCCGCAGCCGTTCCGTGCCGACCCGGAGGGAGTGTCCCGACCGCGCTCGGGCTGGGCCTCGGCGGCCATCGTGTTCGGGATCGTGGCGGTGGTCATCGTGCTGCTGGGGTACAGCGGGTTCCGGGCGCCGTACTAGGCGGGGCGCTGAGCAGGTAAATCGCGCGCCCGTTCGGGGCCCGGTCGCTTACGCTCGCCGGACCTACAGAGGCGGGCAGGGGGCGTGGGCGTGGACATCATGGACGGGAACGCGGCGGCGGTGCGGCTCGCCGAGGGGGCGTCGCTGCGAGAGGCGTTCGACACCGCCGCCCCGGCCGCCTGGACCGCGCTGGACGCCGGGACGCGGGTTCTCACCCGGGCGCCGGGCGAGTACGCGTGGAGGTCGGTCTGGGAGCAGACCGACAGCGGGCGGCTGCTCGTCAAGGTCCTGGGCCGGGAGCGGCGCCTGCTGCCCCGTGGCGTCCGCCTCACCGAGTCCCAGCTGGCGCTCGGCCTGTGCCACCGGGACGGCCGGGTCCGGCAGTCCGCGCTGGAGCGGGTCGGCGAGCACCCGGAACTGCTGCCTCTGGTGGTGGTGCGCTGTGCCGACTGGGTTGCCCAGGTGCGCGACCGGGCCCGGGAGCGGCTGACGGAGTTGCTGGACGCCGAGGGCGCGGCCCGGCTGATCCCGCTGATCCTGCGGGTGGGGCGCCGCGGGCGGGGCGACTTCGCCGCCGATCTGGCCACCGCGCTGCTGAGCCGCGCGCCCCGCGAGATCCTCGAACCGCTGTGCCGGCACACCGACCGTGCCGTACGCCGCTACGCCCACCGTCTCGTCATCGCGGGCCGTCTCCTCTCCCCCGCCGAACTCGCCCGCGCCGCCGCCCGCGACGACGACACCGTCGTCCAGGATCTGTGCGCCGATGCGGCGCTGGCCGCCGTGGTGGCGGAGGGTCCGCGGGACGACGTACTCGAACCGCTCCTCGCCGCGCGGAATCCGCGGGCGCGGGCCGCCGGGGTCACCGCCTTGCGGCGGGCCGGGATGCCTGAGCGGGCCGCCGGGTTCCTCGGGGACCGGGCGGGGCGGGTGCGGGCCTGTGCGCGGTACGTGGTGCGGCAGTACGGGGGTGATCCGGCGGCCTGGTACCGGGAGCGGTGTGCCGGTGCGGAGGTGTCGCCGGGGGTCGTCAGTGGGCTCGCGGAGTGCGGGGAGCGGGCGGACGCGGGGGTGTTGTGGGGCTTGACCTCGTACGCCGTGCCTGCCGTGCGGGCGCGGGCCGTGGCGGGGCTGCGGAGCCTGGATGTGTCGGACGTGGCGCGGTTCGCGGCGCTGCTCGACGACCCCGATCCGGGTGTGGTGCGGGAGGCGACGGTGGCGCTGGTGCCCTCGGCGCGGTCGTTGGACGAGGAGTGGCTGTTGGGGCGGCTCGCGGCGGAGCGGGCGCGCGCGGTGCGGGTGTCCGCGTTCCGGTTGCTCCACCAGCACAGCGGTCTCGTACGGCTGCGGGCCGCGGTCGCGCTCATCGACGACCCGGACGACAAGCTGCGGCACGCGGCCCGGCAGGCCGTGCAGCACTGGCATCCGACCGCGGATGTGCCCCACGGGGTGGCCGAGGTGGGTGAGCTGCTCGACCGGGGGCGGGAGCTGTTCAGTGAGTACGTGTTGCGGCGGCGCAAGTGGGAAGCGGGGCTTCCGGCTTGAGCCTTTGCCCGTCCCAGGGCTGATCGCGACCGCTTCATGGTGGGGCCGGGTGCACACTGGGCAGTGGGACGAGTGCCTGACTGCGGGGTGATGCAGATGCGGAGCCGCTTCCGGAGTGATCGGCGGCTGACCGTGCGGATGACGGTCACGCTGTTCCTGCTCGGGCTGTTGTACGTCGTCTTCGTGGGCGCGTTGATCGTGCTGTTGAAGTCCTGGGTGCTGGTCGTGGTCGTGGTGGCCGCGATGCTCGGGGCGCAGTACTGGTTCTCCGACCGGGTCGCGCTGTTCGCGATGCGGGGCCGGGTCGTGGAGCGGGAGGAGTATCCCGAGCTGCACGGGGTCGTCGACCGGCTGTGCGCCATCGCGGACATGCCCAAGCCCGTCGTCGCCGTCTCCCACATGGACATGCCGAACGCGTTCGCCACCGGGCGGAACCCCGAGCACGCCGTGGTGTGCGTGACCGACGGGCTGCTGCGGCGGCTGGAGAAGGACGAGCTGGAGGGTGTCCTCGCGCACGAGCTGTCGCATGTGGCGCACAAGGACGTCGCCGTGATCACCGTCGCCTCGTTCCTGGGCGTCATCGCCGGGCTGATCGTGCGGTTCGCGTTCTACTCGCAGGTCTTCGGCGGGCGGAAGGACCAGAACACCGCCGTCGTCTTCGCCGCCGTCATGGGCGTCTCGGCGGCCGTGTACGCGCTCAGCTTCCTGCTCATCCGGGCGCTGTCCCGGTACCGGGAGCTGGCCGCCGACCGGGCCGCGGCGCAGCTGACGGGGCGGCCCTCGGCGCTGGCCTCCGCGCTGACCAAGGTGTCCGGGGACATCGCCCGGATTCCCACCAAGGACCTGCGGACCGCGCAGGCCTTCAACGCCTTCTACTTCACCCCGGCCACCGGCAGGGAGCCCGGCATCGAGCGGTACTTCTCCACCCACCCGACCCTGGAACAGCGCCTCGATCAACTGGGCAGGATCTCCGCCGAGTTGGGCGAGGCCGCCCGGCCCGGGAAGACGGAGTAGCGGATGGGGCTGTTGGACATCCTGCTCGGGCGCACCAAGCCGGTCGCGCCCGATCTCGACCGGCTCTTCGCCCTGCCGTCGGCGGCGGTGACGCTGGAGGCCGCGGCGGGGTTCACCCCGTCCGGGAGCGGTGCGGTGTGCTTCGCGACTGTCGAGGGCGCGGCGTTCGAGCAGACGCACCGCGAGGTGCAGGCGCTGCTGGACGCGGACGCCGACCGCGACGGCCCCCCGGTCGAGCTGCGGCGGGACGACTACGGCTACTCCTGGCTGGTGTCGCAGCGCGCCCCGGACCAGCTGCATCTGCTGGTCAACGATCTGCACGCGGTGAACTCCTCGATGGAGGTCAACGGCTTCGGCCCGCAGCTGCTGTGCTCGCTCGCGGGCTTCCGGGACGACGCGGGCCGCACGCTGGCGCTGGTCTACCTCTACAAGCGCGGCACCTTCTACCCGTTCGCGCCGCTGCCCGGTGGCGGGCAGCGGCGGGACAACGCGCTGGAGCTGCGGGTGAAGGCGGCGCTCGCGGACGATCTACGGCTCGAACAGGATCTGAGCCGCTGGTTCCCGGTGTGGGGCGCCCCCGGTCTGTGACCTCACCGGCCAGGGGCTACCCGTACGGGTCTCACTTGCTCTTCTCGCGCTCCTGGCGGCGGGACTCGAAGGGACGCTCGCGACGGTAGCGGCGCTCCCACTTGGCCTGCTTGTCCCGGCGGTCGCGGTATGCGCGGTAGTCGCTGGGCATCATCCCGCCGCCGGACGACGAGCCGCCCCTGGACGAGGTGGCGGACGTCCCGCGCCCGTACTGCATGTACAGGAACAGCACGGCGACGGCGGCGAGCCAGTAGATGTGGTTCCCGAATCCTAAGACGACCAGAACTGCGGTCCCGGCCATGACGATGGTGCCCATCAGTGGCCTCCGTGTGCGTGGGTGGGTGAGCAGCAGAGTAGTGCCGAACGCGCAGAGTGACGCCCGCCCTGCGGAAAGCAGAGGTGGCGGCTCCGCAACGGGTGTCCAGCGTAGGGAGTCCGTCACTCGGCGTGCATCTCCTTTTCCCGCGGCCTAGAGTCGGGCGAAACGGAAGTTTCATAACTACTCCCTACATAAGGGGTGCCTGGGATGAGTGATCTCTTCGTCATCGCCTACGACGACCTCGCCACCGCCCATCAGGTCCGCGACAAGGTCGTCGAGCTGTCCAAACAGCATCTCGTCGAGCTGGAGGACATCGTGGTCGTCGAGCGGCGTGACGACGGCAAGATCAAGCTGCATCAGGCCGTCAACCACACCACCGTGGGCGCGGCCGGCGGCGCCCTGTGGGGCGGCGTGATCGGGCTGCTGTTCCTCGCCCCGCTGCTCGGCGCGGCGGTGGGCGCGGCGGCCGGCGCGGCCGGGGGCGCGATCACCGACACCGGCATCAACGACAACTTCATGAAGGAGCTCAGCCAGAATCTGCGTCCGGGTGCCGCGGCCCTGTTCGTCCTGGTCAAGCAGGCCGCGCAGGACAAGGTGATCCCGCAACTCATGCCGTTCGGCGGCCAGTTGGTGCAGACCTCGCTGAGCCAGGCCGACGAGGACCATCTGCGCGAGGCGATCAGGGCGGCGCAGAAGACGACCGCCTGAGGCCCGTTCGCCGTGATCGAATGAGGGCATGCTCTCCTCCTTCACCTTCGGTCATGACGGCGAACGGCTCAGCGGGGTGCAGTGCGGCGGTGGTCCGGGTCGGGCCACCGCCGTCGTGCTGCACGGGGCCGGCAACGGCAGCAAGGAGCGGCTGACGCCGGTGCTGGCGGAGTTCGCCGGCCGTGGCTGCGGGGTGCTCGCCCTGGACTTCTCCGGGCATGGTGAAAGCAGCGGCGAGCTGGCGGAGTTGAGCCTGCGCCGCCGGTTCGAGCAGGCCGCCGCGGTGATCGACGCGCGCGTCCCGGCAGGCGATCCACTGATCCTGGTCGGGTTCAGCATGAGCGGGCAGACGGTCGCGGATCTCGTACGGCACTACGGGCGGCGCGTGTCGGCGATCGGCCTGTGCTCGCCCGCGGTGTACGCGGCCGAGGCGTGGGAGGTGCCTTTCGGGGACGGCGACGGGCGGTTCAGCGAGATCATCCGCACCCCGGACAGCTGGCGCGAGGCACCCGCGCTCGACGGGCTGCGGGCCTACGAGGGCCGGGCGGTGCTGGCGGTGCCGCGTCACGATCCGGTGATCCCGGCGGCGGTGACCGAGGCCGTGCAGGACGCGCTGGCCGCACGGTCGCAGTTCACCCGCCTCGAATTCCCCGACGCCGGGCACCGGTTGGGCGTCTGGTTCCACGATCACCCGGACGACCTGCGGGAGTTCGCCGACGCGCTGCTGGTCGACGGCTGGACCGCGACCCGCACCTGGCTGGCCAAGCAGCTCCCCGAGGGCCGTACGGTCGCCACCACCCGTTTCCTGTCGGGCGGTTGGAGCTCACAGATGCGCGGGCTCACCCTCGACGACGGCACGGAGCTGGTACTGCGCTCCTTCGTGAAGCCCTTCTTCCGGCACCACGCCCCCGGGCTCCTCGCCCGCGAGGCGGCGATCCTCACGCTGCTCGCCGGAGCGGACGGCATCCCGGCCCCTGAGCTGCTCGCCGTGGACGCCACCGCCGAACTCGCCGATCATCCCAGCCTGTTGATGACCCGGCTGCCGGGCCGGGTGCGGGTGGACGAGGACGATCTCGTACGGCGCCTCGACCTGCTGGCGGGGCAGCTCGCCCGTATCCATGCCGTCGTACCGGAAGAACGACCGCGGACGTATCAGGCGTGGACGTCTCCCGAGCGGGTGCGGGTGCCGGAGGGCGCGATGTGGGAGCGGGCCGTAGACGTCATCCGGCGCGAGCCGCCGGCGTACGAAGGGGTCTTCCTGCACCGGGACTTCCACCCGGGGAACGTGCTCTTCGCCGAGGGGCGGATCACCGGGGTCGTCGACTGGGTGGAGACCTCGTGGGGGCCGGCCGACCTGGACGTGGCGCACTGCTCGACGGCGCTCGCGCTGCTGCACGGGCCGGAACACGGGCTGGCGTTCCGGAAACGGTACGAGGCGCGCGGCGGGCGGCAACTCGCCGACGGGGCCGACCACTTGTACTGGCGGCTGCTCGACGCCCTCGGTTACGCCCCCGACGCGGCGAAGCTGGCCGGGCCGTGGCGCGAGCTGGGGCGGAGCGATCTGACGCCGGAGGTGCTGGGCGGGCGGCTGGAGGCTTATGTGGGCGGGTTGTTGGAGCGGTACGCCTGAGGGACGGAGCCCGGTCACGCGGCTGTCCCAGCTGCCAACCCGGCGCCGGTGGTCAGGGCAGCGCCGAGCCGGTGCCGAGCCGGTCAACCCAGGCGTAACTCCCCCCGGAGTATCCGCGCCGCCACGGACTGCGCGGAGGCACCCTCCGTGAGCGCGTGCGCCCTGATCAGTTCCAGCGCGTCCTCCACCGGGCGGTCGAGCTGTACGGCGAGCATCCCGGCCGCCTGGTGCACCGTGGCCCGCACGTCCAGGCCGCCGTAGAGGCCGGGTTCGCCGTCCGGGCTCAGGATCATGGAGCGGGTGAGCGCCTCGGCGATCTCGGCGAGGAAGGCGGAGCCGATGACGCCCGGTGCGGGGTCGAAGACGGCGAGGGCGCCCACGCAGGCGCCTGACAGGCTCAACGGCACCGCGGCGACCTCGGCCATGCCGAGCTCGGCGAGAGCGGGCCCGTAGCGGGGCCACCGGGCCGTCATCACCGCGCCGGACGCCGAGACCGGGCGGGCCCGCCGGATGGCGTCCCGGGCCGGTCCCTCGCCGATCAGGAACTCCAACTCCAGGGCGGCGCGCGCCGGTTCGTCGGAGGCGGCCAGGGCCAGCTGGTCCGGGGTGGCGCCGACCAGGGTGAGGGCCACGCTGCCGGTGCCGCAGGCCGCCGCGACGCCGGCCATGAACAGCGGCTGCGGGGTGTCCCGTTGGTGTGTCCAGGTGGTCAGCCGGGCCACGTAGTCGTCTTGCAGCCGGGCCGCGGTGAGATGGCAGGCCGCGGTTGCCCGGTGGAGTGCCGCGACCCGCGCGTGGACGTCTCGGAGGGTCTCGGTGGGCGCCTTGTCGGCGAGGGCCGTGTGCCGTTCGGCACAGCTGGTCTCGTGCGCCGAGCGGGCGCGCGCCACAGCCGCTCTGCGCTCCGCGGAAGCCAGCAGCTCCCCGGCCCCTCCTCCGGTGGGCATAGCGGAATCGTACGCCTGGACGCCGCAGGCGGAGGCGGCCGTTCGGCCTCTGCCCCGCCACGTCCGAGCGGGTCACACCTCCGGTGCCGCCGTCACCACGCCCGCGGCGATCGCGGCGCCCAGGGTGGTGTGGTCGGTGGTGGTCTGGCCGGCGTAGGAGCGGGCGAACTCGGCGATCGCGTGGTCGAAGGTGTCGCCGCCGCCCAGGTAGGCGGCGATGGCGATGCGGTCGCCGGAACGGGCGTGGGCGCGGGCCAGGGCGGTGCCGCACAAGCGGGCGTACGTGGTGAGTTCCGCGGGGCTCATCCCGGCGACCTCCGCCGAGCCCTTCATGTCGCGCAGCTGCCGCCAGTAGTAGGCGCGTCCCTGCGGTCCGCTCATCCAGCCCAGGAAGATGTCACTGGCGGCCTGGAGCAGTCGCTGGCCGGCGACGACCCGGTGCCCGGGGTGGACGTACGGCCCGCTCGGCAGGTGCTCCTCCAGTACGGACTTCCGCGCCTCCTTGATCTGCAGGAACAGCGGGTCGTCCGCGTCCCGGCCGGCCAGCAGCACGATGAAGCAGCGGGTGCCGACGCTGCCGACGCCGACGACCTTGCGGGCGGCGTCGACGAAGCGGTAGCGGTCCAGGAGGAGGCGGCGTTCCTCGGAGAGGGTGGAGCGGTAGTCGCTGAAGATCTTGCGCAGGGCGGCCATGTCGGGGACGCCGGCGGGTTCGAGGAGCGGCGGGTCCTGGATGATCCGGCGGCGCCCGTCGACGACCTCGGTCAGCTTGCCGAGCGCCTGGAGGCTGGTGCGGCGGCGGGCCCGGGTGAGGGTCGACTGGGCGCGGCGGCGATGGCGGGTGGAGCGGACCAGGGGGAGCAGGGTGTCGGCGTCCAGACGCTCGTACCAGACGGCCAGTTCGCCGAGCCGGGAGAGCCGGCGCATCGACGTGCGGTACGCGGCGGTCGCCTCCACGGCCGCGCGGTGCGCCTTCGTCTCGCTGTGGCCGTTCTCGCGGGCGGCCACGACGACGCTCGCGGCGAGGCGTTTGACGTCCCACTCGAAGGGGCCGGGGAACGTCTCGTCGAAGTCGTTGAGGTCGAAGAGGAGTGCGCGTTCCGGGGAGGCGTAGAGGCCGAAGTTGAGGAGGTGGGCGTCGCCGCAGAGCTGCACGGTGAGGCCGGTGTGGGGCCGGGCGGCGAGGTCGGTGGCCATCACGGCGGCGGCGCCGCGCAGGAAGGCGAACGGGGAGGCCGACATCCTGCCGTATCTGATCGGCAGCAGCTCCGGCAGGCGGTCACGGCCCTGGCGTTCCAGGACGGCGACGGGGTCGGGGCGGTCGAGGGAGGGGACCCAGCCGGCGTGGGCTGAGCGGGGGACGCGTTTGCGGGCGGCTCGTCCTTGGGCGGCGCGGTCGCTCGGGCTGCCGGAGTTTCCGGCGAGGCCGGGGGCACCGGGGTTTCCGGGGGCGCTCATCCGCCGTGCCTCTGCATCGCGCCTCCCGATTTCGCCGTGCCGGCTGACCCCTGGTGTCGGACACCTCCTGATCGCAGGGAAGCGTGGGACGGGGGCGGGCGCATGTGGAGTACGGCGATCGGGTGACGGGGGCGAGGGCGGGACATGAGCGACGGGTGCCGGGGACCGCGCAGAACACGGCACCCGGCACCCCACGGCTCACCGCGCGTATCGCATCAGCGCCCGCACCATGTGGCACGTCGTGTCCGACGGCGGGTGCACGCCGATCGTCTCCGCTGTGCTCCGTATCTTCTCGTTGCGCGCCTGGTTCGGCAGGTACACGCCCGAGTCGAGCAGGGCGATGGCGAGCCGCATCGCCTTCAGGCGGCGGTTGTGCGTGATGTACCACTCGCGGGGCCGGCCCGGCGGCAGCGGGCGCTTCTCCACGGGGGCGTACGGCAGGTCGAGCAACACCGGGTGCTGGACGGTCGACTGGGTGGGCAACGGCTTCAGAGCGGCAGCGGGCACAGGCATCCTCCTGTCGCGGTGAGGGTGTCGGAACGGGGGTTCGGCAGCCCCCCAACACCCTCGAACATGTCTTCTAGTGTACCGCCAGGCACTGACAAAATGCCCTGGCCACAGGCGCTTTGAGAGGACCTCAGGGGTACCTTTGACCCCATGGAGATCTGGATCAACCCGGCCTGTTCCAAGTGCCGCAGCGCCATCAGCCTGCTTGATGCCGAGGGGGCCGACTACACCGTCCGCCGCTATCTGGAGGACGTGCCGAGCGAGGACGAGATCAGGGCCGTGCTCGACCGGCTCGGCCTCGAACCGTGGGACATCACCCGCACCCAGGAGGCCGACGCCAAGGAGCTCGGGCTCAAGGACTGGGCGCGGGACGAGACTTCGCGGGAGCAGTGGGTCAAGGCGCTCGCCGAGCACCCCAAGCTGATCCAGCGGCCGATCATCACGGCGGACGACGGCACGGCGGTGGTCGGCCGCAGCGAGGAGGCCGTCCGGGACGCTCTGTCCCGTTAAGCAACTGGATGTCGGGCGGCGGGAGTTCAGGGGCCGCACGCTGTTACCCTCCGCCGCCATGACCTTCGGTGATCAAGGAATGCCGTACGGAGCCGTGGACCCGTACGCCCAGTGGGTGGCGGAGCAGGAGCGGATACGCAGACGTCGGCGCACCCGGCGGGTGGTGGCCGCGGGGACGGGTGTCCTGCTCGTCGCGGCGATCACCGCGGGGGCCGTGCTGTACACGGACGGGGACGACCGGGGCGTAGCCGCCGCGGCCTCTTCCCCGGCGGTCCCCTCCGTCTCCGTCACGCTCCCCTCCGACGCGCCCTCCTCCCTGCCCTCGTTGCTCTCCCGGCCGGTCATCCGCCCGGAGCAGGCCTTCCCGGCGAAGAGCGTGCGGCTGGCCGACGGTTCCCGCTACGAGCGTGTCGACCTGGCCACCACCTCCGACTGCGCCGAGGGCATGGCGCCGGAGCTGGCCGCGCTGATCGCCCAGGGCCAGGGGTGCGAGCGGCTGACCGCCGCGCTGTTCACGGACGCCGACCGGCGCTCGCAGGTGACGGTGACCGTGCTGAGCTTCCGGCGCGTCGAGGACGCCTCGTCGGTGTTCGCGATGGCGTCGATGGACCCGGTGACCTATCAGGTCGTGTCGCTCGATCCGCCGCCCGAGGCCGGGCTGCCGACGGTGCCGCCCGGGTCGGCGGGGGTGTTCCGGCGGCTGATGACCGTGCGGTCCGTGGTGTTCGCCAACGGGCAGTGGGGGGACGGCTCGGAACAGGACGAGGCCGCGATCACCGAGCAGACGGAGGACCTTCTCCAGTACGTCGACGACAACGTCGTCGCCTACGAGGACCCGGACTCGGTGTGAGGCGCAAGCGAAGTCCGCTGTGACGTACGTTACTTCAGTGACTCCTGTAACCGCTGAGTAACCTCGTTCGGTATCTCGTACATAGCGGCGTACGCTCCCCTACCTCTTCAGGAGGCGCGCATGTCGCGCAGGAGAACCCTCAGTACGGGCAAGAAGATCGCGCTGTTCGTGGGCGCGGCGTCGGTGGCGGGCGGTGGGGCCTTCGTCATGGCGAGCACGTCGAACGCCTCCCAGGCACAGCAACCGCAGACGAAGGCGGCCGACTCGGGCGTCTGCCAGGGGCTCGCCACCGCCCTCGGCAACAACCAGAAGTTCATCGACGGCCAACGCGCCGCTCCGGACGCGCAGTCGGCGGCCCGGATCGCCAACCGTGAAGCGGTCATCGAGCAGATCAAGGTGCAGCAGAAGGCGTCCGGGTGCGCCGTTGGGGAGTCGGCTCAGGGCTCCCAGGCGGCGCAACCGGCGACTCCGGCCGCACCGAGCGCAGCGCCCAGTGCCGCCGCGAGCGCGCCGGCCGCCGCCTCGGGGCAGCAGGTCTGCAACGGCTCCACCGTCACCCTCTCCGGTGAGGGCGGGGCGCCCGCCGCGTCCAGCAACCAGTTCCCGGCGGGGACGAAGCTGAAGGTCACCAACCTGGACAACAACAAGTCCACGACGGTGGAGGTCACTTCGGTCTCGGGCAGCTGTGTCCTGTTGAACAACGCCGCCTTCGAGCAGGTCCGGGAACCGGGCAAGTTCCTGATCCGGCGAGCCGTGATCGAGAAGGTGGGGTGAGGTTCAACGACGTAGGAACTCCGTGAGGCGGCGGCCCAGTTCGGCGGGTGCCGACTGCGGCAGCGCGTGATGGGAGACACCGGGGACCACCACCGTCTCGACGCGCGGCATCAGTTCACCCGCCCTCGCCGTCACCTTGTACGTGTCATGTGTCCTGCTGTTCGCGGCCACGAGCAGCAGGACCGGCACGTCAAGCCCGCGCAGGGCGTCGGCCGACGGGCGCGGGCCGGTCACCGGCTTCGTCACGGAGGGGAAGCCGGCGGCCGTCTCCTGGAGGCGGAGCCAGTCGGGGTCGAGCGGCACTCCCCCGGTCTCCCACTTCAGGAAGGCCCGGACGCGGTGGGGCGCGGGCCGCAGCAGCATCGGCAGGGCGTGCAGCAGATACGCCGGGCGGTATCCGGCGAAGCACTGGGTGGGGTCCAGCAGGAACAGGCTGCGTACGCGTCCCCGCACGCGCGCGTTCAGGGCGTGGTGCAGGGCGACGAAGGCACCGTACGAGTGCCCGCCCAGGTCCGTCTCCTCGATGTCGAGGCCGTCGAGGACCGCGTCCAGCCATGCCGCCAGGTCGGCGACCGTACGGGGGTGACGGTCGGCGGCCGGGACGCTGCGGCCCGCGTCGCCGATCAGGTCGACGGCGTGGACGCGGTGGGTGCGGGCCAGGTCGGCGGCCTGGGCGTACCAGGACGCGGAGGTCGCGCCCCCGCCGGGCAGCAGGACGAGCGGGGGCGCGCCGGCCGGTCCGCACACGGTGACGTGGGTCGTACCGAAGGGCGTGGGGACCCGGACCGCCTCGCGCTCCGCGGGCCACTTGGCCATGACCTTGTCGTAGGCCGCCTGGAAAGCGTCGTCGTCGTACGTGCTCATCGAGCCCTCCCCTATTATCTCGTTGAGCGAGATGTTCGACGAGCGAGACAATAGCCGAGGAGCGGCATGAGCGGCACGACACCCCAGGGTTCCGAGATGGAGATCGTCCATCTGCTGCGCGCGGTCACCGTCGAGCTCGGTCTGCACAGCGCCCGGTTCGCGCAGCGCCACGCCATGCACCCGACGGACGTGCGGGCCCTGATCGCCCTCATGGACGCCGCACGCGCGCGTGAGGAGATGACGGCCGGACGGCTCGGGGCCGCGCTCGGCCTGAACTCGGCGGGCACGACCGCGCTGGTCGACCGGCTGGAGCGGGCCGGGCACGTCCGACGGGTGCGCGGGGAGCGGGACCGGCGCAAGGTCGTGATCGAGGTGAGCGAGGAGGCCGTCGAGCTCGGACAGGCCTTCTTCGGGCCGCTGATCGACCGGACCGTGGGACTGCTGGAGGGGTACGACGAGCGGGAGAAGGCGGCGATCCGGGGGTTTCTGCACGGGGTGCGGGACGCGGCGGCGGGGCAGGACTGAGCCGCCAACCCCATCGCATACGAGCCGGCCCGGGCGGTCCGCCTGTCGGCTTTCCGTGCCGCTCTCCTCTCACCGCCCCGCCCTCACAGCGTGAGACGCGCCACAGAACGACCAGGTAACACGGGGTTCACATTCGAGCAATGACCGGGAAATCGCCTGTTGACAGGCTCGCGCACATCAAGCGCGGCGTTTCAGTGCCGCAGCGCCGCAGCACCCCGCAGCACCCGCAAGTGCGCCTAGAGACCCACCCCCGAAGGATGTGGCCCGTGACCTTCAAGGCTGAGTACATCTGGATCGACGGCACCGAGCCGACGGCCAAGCTCCGTTCCAAGACGAAGATCCTGGCGGACGACGCCAAGGGCGCGGAGCTGCCGATCTGGGGCTTCGACGGGTCCTCCACCAACCAGGCCGAGGGGCACTCCTCGGACCGCGTGCTCAAGCCGGTCTTCTCCTGCCCGGACCCGATCCGCGGCGGCGACGACATCCTGGTCCTGTGTGAGGTCCTCGACATCGACTTCACGCCGCACTCCTCCAACACCCGTGCCGCGCTGGCCGAGGTCGCCGAGAAGTTCGCCGCCCAGGAGCCGATCTTCGGCATCGAGCAGGAGTACACCTTCTTCAAGGACGGCTACCCGCTCGGCTTCCCCAAGGGCGGCTTCCCGGCCCCCCAGGGCGGCTACTACTGCGGTGTCGGCGCCGACGAGATCTTCGGCCGTGACGTCGTCGAGGCGCACCTGGAGAACTGCCTGAAGGCCGGTCTCGGCATCTCCGGCATCAACGCCGAGGTCATGCCCGGCCAGTGGGAGTTCCAGGTCGGCCCGCTGTCCCCGCTCGAGGTCTCGGACCACATGTGGGTGGCCCGCTGGCTGCTCTACCGCACCGCCGAGGACTTCGGCATCTCCGCGACCCTCGACCCCAAGCCGGTCAAGGGCGACTGGAACGGCGCCGGCGCGCACACCAACTTCTCCACCAAGGCGATGCGCGAGGGCTACGACGCGATCATCACCGCGTGCGAGTCGCTCGGTGAGGGCTCCAAGCCGCTGGACCACGTCAAGAACTACGGCGCCGGCATCGACGACCGCCTGACCGGTCTGCACGAGACCGCCCCGTGGAACGAGTACTCCTACGGTGTCTCCAACCGTGGCGCCTCGGTCCGCATCCCGTGGCAGGTCGAGAAGGACGGCAAGGGCTACATCGAGGACCGCCGTCCGAACGCCAACGTCGACCCGTACGTCGTGACGCGCCTGATCGTCGACACCTGCTGCTCCGCGCTGGAGAAGGCCGGCCAGGTCTGAGCAGCACGCTTGTAGCTTCCTGAGGGGCGTCCACCTTCGCGGTGGGCGCCCCTCGGCGCGTTGTCAGTGGGGTCTGCCATGGTGGGGGCATGGAGATCGACGAGGGCCTGCTCGCCATCAAGGTGGAGACCGAGAACTGCCAGACGCACACCCGGATTTCGGCGGCGCGCCTGCGGGAGCTGGTGCACCGCATCGGGGGTACCGGCGACCACTTCCTGATCGTGCAGCGGATACCGGACCGGCCGGCGGTCTTCATCCAGGTCGCCCACGAGCCGGGTGGCGTCTACGAGTTCCAGCACCGCACCGGCCCCGTCCCGTACATGTGGGTCACCGAGGTCACGGACCCGGACCTGGTAGCGGACGTCATGGCGCGCTGGGCCCGGCAGGAGGACGGCTGGGACACGGGGATCGTCTGGCAGCGCGACGAACTCGGGGCGCCCCAGGAGGTGCCCACGCCGGACCCGGAGGTCGCCGCCGAGGCCGAGGAGCAGGTGCGCGAGATGCTCGCCGACGGCTACCTCGGCATCGAGGAGATCATCCGCGAGACCGCCTATCTCCTGGAGGACCGGTTGTCCGCCGCGCAGGCCCGGCCGATCGTGGAGCGGCTGTGGCTGATGGGGGTCCCCCCGGTTCGAGCGAAGCCGAGAACTGGGGGAGGGTCGAGGAGCAGGAGTCCTGGACCGAGCCGACCGACCCGGACCGGCTGGAGCGGGCGTTCGCGGCCCTGGAGCGGGCCGGCATCGTGGCCCGCGAGAACTTCACCTGCTGCCGCACCTGCGGAATGGGCGAGATCGGCGCCGAGATGGCCGACCGGGAAGGGGGCGCGCGGGGCTTCGTCTTCTTCCACCACCAGTGCACCCGCAGCGCGGCCGAAGGACACGGACTGTCCGTCTACTACGGCGACTTCGACAACACCCCGCAGGGCAAGGCCGCGGTCGGCCGTGAGATCGTCGCCGCCCTCGACTCCGTGGGACTGTCCACCCAGTGGGACGGCGATCCGTCCAAGGCCATCACCGTCACGCCCCTGAACTGGCGCAAACGCCTGGTGGGGTGACGTACGCAACGTCGGTTTCCCGTCAAGGAAGCGTCCAAGCTGTGAGAGGAGGGTCCTGTTGCGGGGCTGTGTCTGCTTCAATGTGGGCATGGCCAGCTTCCAGAACCCCACCGCGACAGGTCGCCATGACCTCGAGCCGTTCTGGCCTTCCCGTCAGCACCACGACTTCGACCGGGTGTGTTGCCGCGCGATGAACGCGCGGGCCCTCTAAAGCCGTACACACCCCGTCCGGCCTTCGGCCAGCGCGCAGTCGATCCACGTCTTGGGACGACCCGTCCCCGGGACGACCTTCTCGCGCGAAAGAGCTGACCCTCATGGCGACCACTCGTTCCCTGTCCCCCGCCCCCTTCGGCACCGCCCCGGCCGAGCACGGCCCCCGGCACCGGCTCCGGGCCGTCGGCCCCGACGACGTACTGGACGTGGCCGACTTCCTGCCGCCGGGTGCCACCTGGCTGCCCGCCCCGCAGCACGCGCTGCCCACGCTGCCGGGCCAGCCGCCGATGATCGGCTACCTGGTGCTGGTCCCGGCCGACCAGCAGCCGCCGCTGCTGCCGACCGAGCCGGACGCCGCAGGCGTCGGCGGTGCCGGCGACCCGCTCGTCCGCATCGACACCGTGCAGCGCACCGCCGAGGTGAACGGCGTCGAACTCGACCTCACGTACCTGGAGTTCGAGCTCCTCGCCCACCTCGTCGCCAACCCGCACCGGGTGCACACCCGCGACCAGCTGGTCACGACGGTGTGGGGCTACGGCCACGTGGGCGACGGCCGCACCGTCGACGTCCACATCGCCCGGCTCCGCCGCAAGCTGGGCGCCCAGCACCGGCAGGCGATCCAGACGATCCGCCGGGTGGGCTACAAGTACGCGCCGCCGACCGGCCGCTGACCTCACGGAAAGCTGTCTGCTGACGGCAGAGGCCCGTTCCGGACGGCCGCCCCACCAGGCAGAGTCTCCCCCATGAGACTTCTGGTGCTGGGCGGTACGGAGTTCGTGGGGCGGGCCGTCGTCGAGGCGGCGCTCGGGCGCGGCTGGGACGTGACCGTCTTCCACCGGGGACGGCACGCACCCGTGGCCGGGGTGCGGTCGCTGCACGGCGACCGCACCGCGCCCGACGGGCTCGCCGCCCTCGACGGCACGGACACCTGGGACGCCGTCGTCGACACCTGGTCGGCGGCGCCCCGGGCGGTACGGGACGCGGCGCGGCTGCTGCGGGGCCGCGCCCAGCGGTATGTGTACGTGTCGAGCCGCTCGGTGTACGCCTGGGCACCGGCCACCGGGCTCACCGAGGACGCTCCCCTGGTGGAGGGCGCCTCGGCCGACGCCGAACAGAGCGACTACGCCCGTGACAAGCGGGGCGGCGAGCTGGCCGCGACCGAGGCCTTCGGCGCGGACCGCTCGCTGCTCGTCCGGGCGGGACTGATCCTCGGGCCGTACGAGAACATCGGGCGGCTGCCCTGGTGGCTGAACCGGATCGCGCGGGGCGGGCCCGTGCTCGCTCCAGGGCCGCGGGATCTTCCCCTCCAGTACATCGACGTCCGCGACCTCGCCGACTGGGTGGTGGGCGCTGTGGAGCGGGAGTTGAGCGGGCCGTACAACCTGGTCTCGCCGAGCGGCCACGCCACCATGGGCGGTCTCCTGGAGGCCTGCGCGAAAGTGACCGGCGCCGACGCCGAGCTGCGCTGGACCGACCCGGAAATCGTCCTCGGCGCCGGCATCGAGCCCTGGACGCAGCTGCCGGTGTGGGTGCCGCCGGGCAGCGACCTGCACGCGGCCCTGCACTCCGGTGACGTCACCAAGGCGCTGGACACGGGGCTGAGTTGCCGTCCCGTCACCGAGACCGTCGTCGACACCTGGAGCTGGCTGCGGGAGATCGGCGGCACCGCGCCGCAGCGGCCGGACCGGCCCGCGGTGGGACTCGACCCGGCGCTGGAGGCGAAAGTCCTGGGCCTCGCGGGGGGTGTACCTGACACCACCCCCTGACCGGGTGGCCAAGCCCCGTGACCCGGCCCAGGCCCTCGGCGAGACTGCTGCCATGAGCATCGAGACACAGCACAGCGGCGCCCGCGGCGATGGGCTTACTTGGGCACGGACCTCGGGTCTGGCGGCGGTACGGGGGCTCGGGCTGGCGCTGGTCGCGCTGCCGGGTGCCATTCTGTGCTTCGTGCTGTCGCTGGTGTCGATCGCGCTCATCCCGATCGGCGTCGGGATCGTCACCACCCCGTGGGTGCTGACCGGGGTACGGGCGTTCGCGGACTGGCGCCGAGTGGTCGCCGCCGAGTGGGGCGAGGTGCGCATCCCGTCGGCGTACCGGCCGCTCCCGGCGAACGCCAACCCCTGGGGGCGCACCTTCGGCATGCTGGCCGACCCGGCGACCTGGCGGGACCTGCGCTGGCTGCCGGTCGACATGACGGCGGGGTTCCTGACCGCGCTGCTGCCGGCCGTGCTGCTGATCTACCCGGTGGAGGGGCTCGCGCTGGCCGCCGGGCTGTGGCGGGCCTTCCCGGACGGGTACTGGTACGCCTTCGTGCCGGTCACCGGGCAGGCCTCCGCGTTCGGCGCCGGTGCGCTGGGGCTGGTCTTCCTGCTGCTGTTCCGGCTGCTCCCCGCGCCCGTGCTGCGCGCCCACTTCCGCCTGACGCGCGCTCTCCTCGCTCCCAGTCAGGGTGAACTCGCCGAGCGGGTGCGGGTGTTGACGGAGACCCGGCAGGACGCCGTGGACACCTCCGCCGCCGAACTGCGGCGCATCGAGCGGGACCTGCACGACGGGGCACAGGCCAGGCTGGTCGCCATGGGCATGGACCTCGGCACCATCGAGCTGCTCCTCGACAAGGACCCGCAGAAAGCGAAGGAGCTGCTCGCGCAGGCCCGCAAGTCCTCCGTGGACGCCCTCGCCGAGCTGCGCGACCTGGTGCGCGGCATCCATCCGCCGGTGCTCGCCGAGCGCGGACTGGGCGACGCCGTGAGGGCGTTGGCGCTGCGGCTGCCGCTGCCGGCCGAGGTGACGGTGGAGCTGCCCGGGCGGGCGGACGCGCCGGTGGAGTCGGCGGCGTACTTCGCGGTGAGCGAGGTGCTCACCAACGCCGTGAAGCACGCGGACGCCGAGCGGCTCTGGATCGACCTGCACCACAAGGACGGCACGCTGCGGATCAGCGTCACCGACGACGGCAAGGGCGGCGCGGTGATCGGGGCCGGGTCGGGCCTTGCCGGGGTCGAGCGGCGGCTCGGTACATTCGACGGCGTCCTGGCCGTCAGCAGCCCCGCGGGCGGTCCCACCATGGTCACCATGGAGATCCCTTGCGCGTTGTCCTAGCCGAAGACCTGTTCCTTCTGCGGGACGGTCTTGTCCGGCTGCTGGAAGCCCATGACTTCGAGATCGCCGCCGCCGTGGAGTCCGGCCCCGAGCTCGCCCGCGCGCTGGCCGAGCTGGAGCCGGACGTCGCCGTGGTCGACGTACGGCTGCCGCCCACGCACACCGACGAGGGGTTGCAGTGCGCGCTGGCGGCCCGGCGGGCCAGACCCGGGCTGCCCGTGCTGGTGCTCTCGCAGCACGTGGAGCAGCTGTACGCGCGGGAGCTGCTCGCCGACGGCACGGGCGGGGTCGGCTATCTGCTGAAGGACCGGGTGTTCGACGCGGCGCAGTTCGTGGACGCCGTGCACCGGGTGGCGGCGGGCGGCACCGCGATGGACCCGCAGGTGATCCAGCAGCTGCTGACCCGGCGGGCGGCCGCCGACCAGCCGCTGGGCCGGCTGACCCCGCGGGAGCTGGAGGTGCTGGACCTGATGGCGCAGGGCCGGTCCAACGCGGCGATCGCGGGACAGCTCGTCGTCACAGAACGGGCCATTGCCAAGCACACCTCCAACATCTTCGCCAAACTGGACCTCGAGGTGTCGGACGACGACAATCGTCGCGTTCTGGCGGTCCTCGCCTATCTGGACCAGGGCCGGTGAGCGGCCGCTGATTTTCCGTAACTTCCGCTGCTCAAGCGGCTGTTGGGGCGCGACTGCCGAGTAATCCTCTGATTTTTATGAGAGACGCGTGAACACCCGTGGGACCGCGTCCGTATGGAACGACGCCGCTTCACTCCTGTCGGGCGCCTCGATGCCCCGCAAGGAAGTCAGAGGAGTTCCATGGGACGCAACAATCGCAAACGCCGTACGTCGATGACCACCAAGGTCGTGGCCGGATCGGCAGCCCTAGCGCTCGGTGGGGGCGGGCTTGTCTGGGCGAACTTCTACGCATCGGCTCACGAGTCGAACTCGGGGCAGAACCAGGTGAAGGCCGCCGGGGCACAGATCGCCACGATCCAGTGCCCGGACGTCGGCCAGAAGCTGACGAACGTCCCGAACGGCGCCCGGAACGGCGTGAGTACGGAGCTGGCGAACCTCGACAAGCAGATCACCGAGGCGTACGCCCGGCTGGCGTCCACGCGCCAGGCGCAGGCGGGCGACTCCGGGTTCGTGCAGAACGCGATCCTCGGCCCGCTGAAGGACAAGCGGACCGCGGCTCTGGACCGCATCCGGATCAACATCCAGCGGGCCGGCGGGCAGGTCTCGAACCTGTCGCAGCTCGCGGGATGCACCGGGGTCCCGGCCGAGCAGCCGGAGACCAACGCCGGTGAGGGTGACCAGAACCAGAACGGCGACGGCCAGCAGCAGGGTGACCAGAACCAGAACGGCGACGGTCAGCAGCAGGGCGACGGCCAGGACCAGGGTCAGGACAACGGTCAGGACCAGGGCAACGGCCAGCAGCAGAACGGCCAGGGCGGCAACGGCCCGACGGCCGACGACTTCGTGGACATCACCCAGGTGCAGGCCAACGCCCAGCTGGGCGTGGGTCAGAACGGCCTGCCCGCGAACGGGCGTTCCGGCTCCCGGGGCACGTTCACCACGAAGTGCGGCACCAACGGCAACGACAACCACAACACGGACAACGTGATCGTCGCCCCCGGTGTCAGCAACGGCGCCCACCACCTGCACGACTACGTCGGCAACCAGAGCAACGACGCCTTCGCGAGCGACCAGGAGCTGGCGGCGGCCCAGACCAGCTGCCAGAACCAGGGCGACAAGTCCTCGTACTTCTGGCCGGTGCTGCGCCTCCAGGACGGCACGCAGGACTTCGACCAGAACGCCGCCGGTGGTGGCACCGAGGGCAACGTCGGCAAGATCCTGCAGCCCGCCCAGGCCCAGCTGAAGTTCGTCGGCAACAAGAAGGGCAAGGTCGTGGCGATGCCGACGGCCCTGCGCATCATCACCGGTGACGCGAAGGCCTTCGTCAACGGCAACGCGAACGCCAACGTCAACTGGAGCTGCACCGGCTTCGAGAACAAGGTGCAGCTGCACGACAAGTACCCGATCTGCCCGCAGGGCAGCCAGGTGGTGCGCACGACCAACTTCCAGAGCTGCTGGGACGGTCAGAACATCGACAGCGCCAACCACCGTACGCACGTGGCGTTCGTCCAGGCCGACGGCTCCTGCGCCAACGGTTTCAAGGCGATCCCGCAGCTCCAGGTCCGGCTGGTCTACAACGTTCCCGCCCCGACCATCGAGAACGGTCAGGTCGTGAACCCGTACGCGGTGGACTCCTTCCCGGAGAACCTGCACAAGCCGGTGACCGACCACAACGACTTCATCAACTTCTTCTCCACGAGGACGATGAACAAGATGGTCAACTGCATCAACACCGGCCAGAAGTGCCAGTGAGCTAGCGCATGAGAGAGCCGGCGGTGGGATTTCCCACCGCCGGCTCTTTCGTGTTGTGTTCAGTGGCCGGAATGCGCGGTGTGGTCCTGGCCTTCCTCGATGTCCCCGCCGAGCGTCTTGCGCAGCGCCGCGGTCACCGTCTTCGTCTCGCCGACGGCCACCCACTTGCGGCCGACCAGGTAGTGACCGCCGTAGTCCTTGGCCCCGTTGATCCACTCGCGCTGGCCGCGATCAGTGGCGAAGGTGGCCAGGATGAACTTGCCGTCGGCGTCGCTCTTGCGGCACGAGCCCTGGCGGAGTTCGTCGGCGTCGATCTGGATGGTCGGCTTGCAGCCCACCTCGGCGGCCAGGTGTTCGAGGCTGCCGCTCGCCGTCTCCGGCACGGCGGCCTTGTCGTCACCGTCGCCGCCGGAGCCGCAGCCCGCCAGCACGAGGACCGCCGCGGCGGCCGTCGCCGCGAGCATCGGTCGGGTCAACCTCATCTGTTCCTCCGGAACCTTCCCGTGGGCCTGGGTGCCCGTCCCCTTCCATACGGCCGGGGAGCCCGGTGCGCTCAAATCGGCTGCCCCAGGGGTACGTACGTGCGAAAGTGTGCCGGTGAACGAGAACTGGGAACAGCGAGTGACGGCCACCTGGGCCGGCTTCGACGACTATCCCGAGGAGCGGGCCGCCGACTTCCGCGCGGTGATCGACGCCCTCGTCGCCGAACTCCCCGAGGACAGCCCGCTCGGCCCCTTCGAGCAGGCCTGCGCCTGGGACTCGACCGGCCACTCGGACAAGGCGGCCCCGCTGTACCGGGAGGCGCTGGCGCGCGGGCTGTCCGGCTACAAGGGGCGCCGCGCGAAGATCCAGTTGTCGAGTTCACTCCGGAACATCGGCCAGGCCGAGGAGGGCGTCAAGCTCCTGACCCCCGAACTGGACGCCCCCTCCGACGAGTTGGACGACGCCGTACGAGCGTGTCTCGCCCTGTGCCTGTCCAGCCTCGGCCGCGACCGCGAGGGCCTCTCGCTGGTCCTCGGCGCCCTCGCTCCCCATCTGCCGCGCTACCAGCGGTCGATGGCGAACTACGCGCGCGCACTGGTCGACCCCGACGACTGAGTCACCCGGTCGGCGGTGACCAACGCACGATTCGCTCGTTCTGCTGAACGTGCAGTCACAGGATGTCGCCCCGCGCCCCGCACCGTCCGCCTCCGCCGAGCCGTTCGTCGACGTCGAACAGGCCGAGGCCGCGCTCGTCGAGCACTACCCACGGCTGGTCCGGCTGGCCTACCTGGTGCTGCCGCCGGGCCTCGGCCGCAACCGGCGGGTCCTGACCGCGCACGCCCTCACCCAGCGCGCCCTGCCGCGCGGCCGGGCCTCGACGCCGGCCATCCCGGCCCAGTCGACCGGCCGCGACGGCGACCCCGGGTACGCCTTCGTCCGCCTCCAGGTGCTGCGCACCGCGCTGGAGGCGGGCCTGCCGCTGACCTACCGGGCCTGGCCCAAGCGCTCCCAACTCCCGCCGCTGCTCCCCCAGGTGTGGGGACTCCGGCTCTTCCCGCGCTCGGGCGGCGCCGACGAACTCGCCCTGGACCAGCGGCTGTCCGCGCTGTCGAGTGAGGCCCGCGCCGCCTACGTCCTGCGCGGTCTGGAGCGGCTCCCGGACGGCGACGTCCGCCGGGTGCTGACCGAGGCCGGGGTGGCGGACCCGGACGAGGCGCTGGAGGAGGCCGCCGAGGTGCCCGCGCAGTACGCCCTCCTCGACTCCCCCGAGTTCGACCCCTGCTCGCTCCAGGCCCGCCCCACCGACCTGATGCGCCGCAGGCAGCACACGAAGGCCGCGCTCGCCGCCGCCGCGGCGGTCGCCGTGTGCGGGGCGCTGCTCGGCCTGCCGGGCGACGGCTGGGGCCCCGACGGCGCCGCCGCGCCCGCGTACGCGCAGAACCCGTCCGCGCAGGCCGCCCTCGACCCCGCCAACCTGACCCGGGTCCCGGCCACCGCCTGGCAGGCCGCCTCCCGCAACGACTTCTCCGTCTGGCCCGCCCGCGGCGAACTCGCCCACGACACCGCGCTGCTGCGCCGCGCCCTCGCCGTCTGGGCCCGCCCCGGCGAGACCGTCCAGGTCTCCGCGACCCCCGGCACCCCGTCCGGCGGCCCCTCCGGCCCGCCGCAACTGCTGTACGCGGGGCTCGTCGACAACGCGCGCGTGGTGATCCTCTACGACGGTCTGCGCATCGCCCGCTACGCCGAGCCCAAGGACGGCACCAAGGGCGCCGCCCTCGACTTCGCGCGGGTCGACGGGGCGACCCCGGGCGAGGCGAGCGCGGTCGTGCTGGGCCGGGCCGACGGCAACGTCCGCTATCTGCTGGCGCCCTGGGTGAAGAAGGCCGCCGAGCGCGACCTGCTCAAGCCCAACTCCGGTGCGATGGACCTGACCCTGACCAAGGGCGTCACCTCGCCGCTGGCCGGCCCCGCCCAGCAGAACGGCGGCTGCACGTCCTGGAACGTCCTGCAACTGACGGACCGCTCCGGCACCCGCCTGATGAGCGACCTCGGCGAACTGGTCCCGGCCCGCCTCACCACCGGCCGCCCCGGCGCGGTGCACGAGGCGTCCGGCGCGGAGGCGCTGCGCACCTGGGCGCCGTACGCCTGCTCGCTGGGCGCGATGCGCTCGGCCGGCGTACGGACGGTGAACGCGTGGGCGTACGCCGAGCAGCAGCTGCCCGAGGCGGGCGGGGCGGCGGACTGGGTGTGCACGCGCGCGGAGACCTGGCGCGGCGGCGGAACCCGCGTGCTGGCGCAGTTCCGCACGCCGGGTTCGGCGTACGGGGCGGTCGCGGCGCAGGCCGAGAACGTCCCGGCGTGCGGCCCGCGCGACCCGAACGTACTGGCGGGTGTGCTGTGGAAGTCGGGGTCGGGGTCCTGGTACCTGCTGGCGGCGGGCGGCAAGAACACCGCGTCGATCAGCACGAGCGGTGCCGTGCGCGGCTCGGGCCAGGGGAACCTGCTGGCCGTGAAGGCGAAGGAAGGCGCGCAGGCCGGGCTGAAGGGGACGCTGGCCGACGGGCGGGCGATCAACGGGCTGCACTGAGGACCGCTTGCTGACACCAGTGTAAATAACAAGCAGCACAGGGGTTCCCGCCCGACCTACCCGTCAGTACATTGACGCCATGTCTAACACGCAGGACCGGGTGCACCTCAAAGCCCGCAAGGTGTCCTTCTCCTGGGACGACACCCCGCTGCACTGGGTGCCCGGCGATCCCTTCGCCGCCCACACCATCAACGTGCTCCACCTGCTGCTGCCGGCCGGCGAGCGCTGGTTCGTGCACGTCTATCAGCAGGTGCTGCCGCTCATCCGGGACGAGCGGCTGCGCGAGGACGTCATCGGGTTCATCGGCCAGGAGGCCATGCACTCCCAGGCGCACGACGAGGTCCTGCCGCATCTGAAGGAGCTGGGCCTCGACCCGACCCCGTACACCGCGCAGATCGACTGGTTCTTCGAGAAGCTGCTCGGCGACCGGACGCTGCCGCCGGGCAGGCCGCGCCGGTGGTGGCTGATGGAGCGGGTGGCGATCATCGCGGCCATCGAGCACTACACCGCGTTCCTCGGCAACTGGGTGCTGAACGCCGAGGAGTTGGACCGGCGGGGCGCCGATCCGACCATGCTGGACCTGCTGCGCTGGCACGGCGCCGAGGAGGTCGAGCACCGGTCGGTCGCCTTCGAGCTCTTCATGCACCTGGACGGCGGCTACCGGCGCCGGGTGCGCACCTGGGCGCTGGCCTTCGCGACGCTGGTGTTCCTGTGGCAGCGCGGGGCGCGGTTCTTCATGGCGAACGATCCGACGCTCGTCGACGGCAGGGCGAGCTTCAAGGACTTCTACGTCCGGGGGCGGCGGGGCGTGCTGCCCGCGACCGGCGACATGCTCCGGTCGATACCGCGCTATCTGAGCCGCGCCTACCACCCCTCCCAGGAGGGCTGCACCGAGCAGGCGGTCGCCTACCTCGCCCAGTCCCCCGCGGCGCTGGCCGCCGAGAAGGGTGCCGCCTGATGCCGAAGCCGCTGACCGTCGCGGTCGTCGCCGGGGCCGCGCTGCTCGCCCGGCGGGCCATGCGTCGCCGTATCCAGGTCTCGCCGCTGTGGCCGATGCCCGCCCTGGAGGAGCCGACCTCTGGGCGGCCCCGGTCGCGGGCGATCCGGCTGCTGGTGGCCGTGCGCGAGGAGGTCGCCGACGGGGTCGTACAACTGCGCCTGGAAGGGCGGGACTTGCCGCGCTGGGAGCCCGGTGCGCATCTCGACCTGGTGCTGCCGTCGGGGCTCGTGCGGCAGTACTCGCTGTGCGGGGACCCTGCGGACACCTCCTCGTACACCGTCGCGACCCGGCTCGTCGAGGACGGGCGGGGCGGCTCGCGCGAGGTGCACGAGCAGCTCGCCGAGGGCATGGAGATCGAGGTGCGCGGGCCGCGCAACCGTTTCCCGCTGGTCGAGGCGGAGTCGTACGTCTTCGTCGCGGGCGGCATCGGGATCACTCCCGTCCTGCCGATGCTGCGGGCCCTGCCCGAGGGCACCGACTGGCGGCTGCTGTACTGCGGGCGGTCGCGGGAGTCGATGCCGTTCGTGGCGGAGCTGGAGAAGCTGGACCGGGTGACGGTCGTGACCGGGGTGCCCGATCTCGACGCGCTGGAGGTGCCCGAGGGCGCCGCCGTGTACTGCTGCGGGCCTGAAGGACTGATGGCGGCGGTCGAAGAGCGGTATCCACAGGTGTACTTGGAGCGGTTCATGCCGCGGGCCGCCGCGCCGGGCGGTGCCTTCGAGCTCGAACTCCGGCGCACTGGACGGACGTTGACCGTACCGACCGAATCCTCTGTACTGGCCGCCGTGCGCGCCGAGTTGCCCGACACGCTCTACTCCTGCGAGCAGGGTTTCTGCGGGACCTGCCAACAGCGGGTACTGGAGGGCGAGGTCGACCATCGGGACGAGTTGCTGACCGACGCCGAGCGCGATGACTCGATGCTCATCTGCGTTTCGCGGGCACGAAGTGAGCGGCTTGTGCTGGATATGTGAACACCCATGGCCGGACCGGTCCGTTCCGGGCCGGTTCCGATCGGTAAGGTGTTCGCATGACTACCGGGGTACGGCGAAGAATGGGAGTCGAGGAGCGGCGGCAGCAGTTGATCGGCGTCGCCCTCGAACTGTTCAGCCAGCGCTCGCCCGATGACGTGTCCATCGACGAGATAGCGGCCGCGGCGGGCATCTCGCGCCCGTTGGTCTACCACTACTTCCCCGGCAAACTCAGCCTGTACGAGGCCGCGTTGAAGCGGGCGGCGGACGATCTGGCGGGCCGGTTCGTCGAGCCGCAGGAAGGGCCGCTGGGGGTGCGGCTGCTGCGGGTCATGCGGCGCTTCTTCGACTTCGTGGACGAGCACGGGCCCGGTTTCGCGGCCCTGATGCGGGGCGGCCCGGCGGTCGGCTCCTCGGCGACCAACGCGCTCATCGACTCCGTACGGCAGGCCGCGTACGACCAGATCCTGTCGCATCTGGGCATCACCAACCCGCCCGCGCGACTCGAACTGGTCGTCCGCTCCTGGATCTCGCTCGCCGAGTCGACGGCACTGATCTGGCTGGACGGCCGGCGCATCCCGCGCGGCGAGCTGGAGGCCCAGCTCGTGCACGACTTCGCGGCGCTCGCCGCGGTCAGCGCCGCGTACGACGAGGAGATGGGCGCGCTGATGCGCGTCATGCTCCGCGACGAGCCGGCCGACGGGCCGTTCGCCGACCTGGTGGGCCGGCTGATCGCGCTGGCGTCCTAGAACTTGCGGTAGGAGGCGTCGAGTTCGCGGACCTCGGCGGAGGCGTGCAGCACGATGCCCTGGTCGTCCTGGATGTGCTTGCGCAGCAGTTCGAGGACCGCTTCCGTCAGCTTCGCCTTGGTCTCGTCGGTGCGCCCGGCGAGCAGACCGAGGGTGACATGGACCACGGCGTGGCCGCCCTCCTCGTATCCGAAGGCCGTGAGCTCGCTCGCCCGGAACTGCGTCTTGCACGCCTCCGGCTTCGCGGCCGCGATCTCCACCGTCGCCTCGTGCAGCGCCCGGGCGAACCCGGCCCGGTCGAAGGCGGGAGTGATCGTCTGGGAGTAGTCGACGGTGATCTGCGGCATGGGCACTCCTGTTCTAAGGCGACGAGGTCACCCTAACCGTCGCGCCCGAAGCCTCGCGGAACCGTCTCATTCCAAGCGCAGCGCCAGCATCGCGATGTCGTCCTCGCGGTCCCGGCCGAAGCAGCCGAGCAGGGTGTCGCACAGGGCGTCCAGGCCGGGCGGGGCCTCGGCGGCGGCCTTGCGGAGCTGCTCCAGGGAGACGGCGAGGTCGGTGCCCCGGCTCTCGACGAGCCCGTCGGTGACCATCAGCAGCCGGTCGCCGGGCGCGAGGTACAGCTCGGTGGGCGCGGGACGGTCCAGGCCGAGGCCGAGCAGCGGGCCGGCCACCCTGACGTAGTCGGCGCCGCCGAGGGCGGGCACGATCAGCGGCGGCGGATGTCCGGCGTTGGAGATGCGGGTGCGTCCGGTCGCCGGGTCGACCAGGGCCAGGCAGACCGTGGCCGTGACGTCGGGGTGGAAGTGCTGGAGCATCCGGTCGAGCCGCTCGGCCAGCACCCCGGGGTCGCTGGTCTCGACGGAGTAGGCGCGCAGCGCGTGCCGCATCTCGACCATGACGGTGGCCGCCTCCAGCGAGTGCCCGACGACGTCCCCGACCGCGGTGAGCGCGCCCCCGTCGGTGCTCAGGGCGGCGTAGAAGTCCCCGCCGATCTCGGCCTGCCGGGAGGCCGGCACATAGCGTGCCGCGAGTTCGACGCCGGGCAGATGGGCGAGCCGGTGCGGCTGGGGCAGGAAGCTGTGCTGGAGGGTGAGGGCGACATGGCGCTCGGCCTGGTACATGAGCAGCGGCTCCGCGGCGAGCGCGGTCGCCTCGGCGAGGCGGGCGACCAGTCCGTCGTCCGCGGGGACGGCCGGGGCGGCCCGGCGGACGGGGGTCGCCACGCACACGGGAGTACGGCCCTGCCGGGTCGCCGCGACGGCGAGGCGGGCGTCCTCCTCGACGCCGGGCCGGAAGAAGCCTGCGGGCCACATCGGCGCGGGCACGACCAGGCTGTGCACGCCGGTCTGCCCCTCGGCGATCCGCTCGACGAGCCGGACGACCGCGTCGTGCGCGCTGCCGTCCGGCAGGGCGAGGGTGGCGCGGGCCCGGGAGGTGCCGCGGTGCAGCTCCCCCTCCGGGCCGATCACGAACACCACGGCGGGCGCCCCGGTGAGCTGGGACGCGCCGTCCGCCGCCGCGTCGGCCAGCTCGGCGACACAGCGCGCCGACTGCACGGTGACGATGGCCTCCGACAGCAGGGTGAGCCGCTGCACCAGGGTCTCGGTCCCGGTGCGCCGACGAGCCCCGCGTACCGCGGCCCGGACGACGGCCTGGATCTCCTGCGGTTCCGCGGGCACCGTGAGGTAGGCCTCCCCGCCCGCGTCCAGCCCCAGGCAGCGGTCGCGCGGGGCCACGGCCGCAGCGGAGAAGTGCACGACGGGCAGGGTGGCCATCAGCGGCTGGGCCTTGACCCGGCGGCACAGCTCGAAGCCGTTCATGTCCGGCAGCCCGACATCCACCAGGGCCAGATCGGGCAGCCGGCCCGCGTGCAGCCGTACGTCGAGTTCGAAGAGGGCCTCGCCGGCGCTCGCGACGGGCACCACGCGATGCCCGGCCCGCCGCAGCACGGCGCCCATGGCATAGCGGCTGGCCGCCACGTCGTCGACGACCATCACGGTCGTGTCCGTGAGTTCGGTGTAGCCGTCCATGTCCGGCAGCCCCTTGGAACACGATGGGGTGGGACGGCCCCGAGTCCGGGTCCGCCCCACCCAAAATAGTGCTCGATCAGGCGGTTCGGGAGAAGACGGCGACAGTGCGCCCCGGAACGGCGAACGTGCCCGATTCCTCCGCGTACGACGAGGACTTGACGGTAGAGTCCGCGCCCGTGGCCTGCACCGGGTGCAGCGCATACCCCTTGCCCGCCAGCGAAACGATCCGCTGTTCCTGCTTCTCCGGCGTCGCGTTGAACACCACGACCAAGTCACCGAGTTCCATGGTGATCACGCCGGGCGTCTCGTCCTTGCCGGACAGCGGGAAGGACAGCTTCGACTGCACCTGTGCGGCCGTGTCGAGGGAGAACACGCCCTCCGTCGAACGGATCTTCAACAGGTCCTGGTAGGCCGCCGAGGCTCCCTGGATCTGCGTGCAGCCGACCTTCACCTGGGCCAACAGGGGCTTGGCGTACGACCACTTGGACTCGTTGTCGGCCGCCATCGGCAGGCCCCGGCCGAAGCCGTTGCCGTCCGCGCAGTTCCAGTGGATGGCGTTGAACCAGTCGCCGCTGTCGTAGGAGTTGCGGTCCAGGGACTTGGAGCGCAGCAGGTCGGTGCCCGCCTGGGAGAGGGCCGGGCCCTGCGAGAGGGTGGCCGTCGCCATGGCGAGGACCTGCATCCGGGCGCGGTCGTCGGCGCCGGTCGTGGCGGGCAGCTTGTACGTCAGCGCGTCGAACAGCGACTCGTTGTCGTGCGCGTCGGCGTAGGCGAGGGCGTCGCCGGGCGCGTCCGCGTAACCGGCGGGCTGGCCGTTGTAGTCGACCTGGGCGCCGGTGACCTCCTTGCCGTCGGTGTCGGTGAAGGCGTACTTCGCGAGGTTGCCGCTCAGCCCGACCTTGATGAGGTCCTGGTAGTGCAGCAGCCGGGCCTTCTGCTCGGCCGAAGTGCCGTTGCTCTTCGAGGAGTTGGGGTCGGTGTAGAGACCGGACGCGAAGCCCTGGACGCCCGGGTCCTCGTCGAAGGGCCCGCCGCCGCGCACCGCGTCACGGGCCCGGTCGGAGAAGGTGGCGATGCCGGTGCCGGCCATGTTCTTCTGGGTGGCCTGCACGAAGCGGGCGTCGTCGGCGACCTCGCCGAAGTTCCAGCCCTCGCCGTACAGGATGATCTTCTTGCCGTCGACGCCGTCCTTGGCGAGCGTCAGCTCGTCCAGGGCCTTCCTGACCGCCAGGATGTTGGCCTTCGGGTGGTGGCCCATGAGGTCGAAGCGGAAGCCGTCGACCTTGTACTCCTTGGCCCAGGTGACGATCGAGTCGACGACCAGCTTGCCCATCATCGCGTTCTCGGTCGCGGTGTTGGCGCAGCAGGTGCTGTTGGCGACCGAACCGTCGGCCAGAAGCCGCTGGTAGTAACCCGGGACGACCTGGTCGAGGACGCTGGTGTCGGCCTGACCGCTGGCCGCGGTGTGGTTGTAGACGACGTCCATGACGACCCGCAGACCGTCGTCGTTGAGCGCCTTGACCATCTCGCGGAACTCGACGGTGCGCTCGGTGCCGTCGGGGTCGGTGGCGTACGAACCCTCGGGGACCGTGTAGTGGTACGGGTCGTAACCCCAGTTGAAGGCGTCCTTGGCGGCTATGGCGGAGACGCACTCCTGCTGCTTGGTGGAGTCGGCAGCGTAGGAGGCGAGATCGCAGTCGGTGGTCGCCTGGTCGGACTTCTTCTCGGGGATGGTGGCGATGTCGAAGGCCGGCAGGAGATGGACGTATGAAGTCCCCGACTTGGCCAGCGACTTGAGGTGCTTGGAGCCGTCGCTGTCCTTGTCGGTGAAGGCGAGGTACGTGCCCTGGTCCTTCGCGGCCACCGTCTTGTCGGCGATCGAGAAGTCCCGGATGTGCAGCTCCTGGATCTGCGCGTCCTTGAGCGGGGTCGCCTTCGGCTTGGTGTACGACGTCCAGCCCGACGGGGCCAGCGACTTGTCGTCGAGGTCGACGACGAGGCTGCGCTCGGAGTCGGTGGTCAGGGCGACCGAGTAGGGGTCGGTGACCTTGTTGGTGACGAGCTTCTGGACGCTGGGCGCCCAGACCTTGACGACGTACCGGTACTCCTTGCCCTTCCAGGACTTCGGGCCGGTGACGGACCAGACGCCGGTCTTCGCATCGCGCTTCATGGCGACGATGGAGCCGTCGAGTTCCAGCTTCACGGACTGCGCGGTCGGCGCCCAGACGGAGAGCGTCGGTCGGCCCTTGCTGAACGTCGGCCCCAGGTCGGCGTCGGTCGCGCTCGCGTACAGGTCGTCGAGGACGCCGGCGATCTGGACGCCGGTCGCCGCGAGGACGGCACCGTTCGCCGCGCGCTGGGAGGCGACGACCTGACCGCTCAGGGCCTCGCGGACGCGGTCGCGGTCACGGGGATCGACGGTCCAGGCGGTGTACGCCTTCAGGTGCGGGAACTTCTCCTTCTGCGCGTCGGTGAGGCTGGTCTTGGACAGCCGCAGCCAGCGCTCGTCGTCGCTGGTCAGCGTCCCGTCCTTGACGGCGATCGAGCCGTCGTGGCTGTAGAGGAGCTGGGTGGAGGCGGCGGCGTCGGAGCCGTTCCAGGCGACCGTGTTCCGGTCGATCCAGACCGCCTTGGAGGTGGTCAGGTCGAGGGCGGCCGCGGAACCCGCGGGCTGCGGGAGCAGGTACTTCTCCTGGCCGTTCAACAGCCACACCTCGTGCCCGTTGGCCGTGAGGTCGAGCGACTGGTCGGACGGGAGATCCTTGTCGTCGCCCTTGTGGATGATGTAACTGAGGCTGGTGGCACCGTCGGTGAGCGGTACCTCGAAAACCGCGCCATAGGCGTCAGTCTTCACCGGCTTCAACGGGTTCGACCAGTCGGTGGGGTTCGCGGCGCCCGTCCAGACGTGCAGGCCCCAGCCGTCGTAGTCGCCGTCGGCGCGGTGGTAGTGGATGACGGCCTTGGTCTTGTCCTGCGCCGGGTAGTCCGGCTTCTCGGTCAGGACGTCCGTCTTGCCCTGCTCGATCCAGACCTCGCCGGTCTTGGTGACGTCGATCGTGCGGTCGGCGGAGACGTCCTTGTTGCCGTCCTTGTCGATGACGAGGAAGCCGACGTTGGAGGCGCCGGTCTTCAACTTGACGTAGGCGAAGGCGCCGTAGGCGTCCCGGCCCGTGAAGGGGTGGCTGGCGGGCCAGTTGGTGGCCTCACCGTCGGCGAGGTCGCCCCAGGCGTACAGGCCCCAGTCGTCGTAGTCGCCGTCCGCGCGCTTGTAGTGGACGATCGCGTAGTCGCGGGAGGAGGCGGTGGGGACCTCTTCGGCGGGCGGGGTGCCGGTGGTGGAGGCGGCGAGGGCACTCGCGATGCGTCCCTGGGAGTCGACCACAACCGCCTTGTAGCGCAGGGCGGTTCCGGCCGGTACGGCCTTGCCGATCACCTGCGTGACCTTGTACGGGGCGTGGTCGGCGGAGCCGAGCGTCCGCCACTTGCCGTTGCCGACCTGGGCGGCGAAGACGACGCGGTTGAGCTGACCGCCGTCCACGTCGGCGGAGAGCTCGACCGTGCCGGTCGCGCCGGCGGCCGGGGCCTTGAGGGTGACCGTCGGCGCGGTGGCCGACTTGACGGGCTTGGCGGCCGCCTTGAGGACGATCGCGGAGCCGGCCGGGACGGTGACGGTGAGCTTCTTGTCGGCGTCGGACTTCACGGAGGCGTCGCCGCCGTAGATGCCGTTGTACGACATGGCGGCCGACCCGACCCCGAACGTCGCCGTCTTGGCCTCACCGGCGTTGTTGAACGCGACGACGTACTCCTGGCCGGTCCTGGCGTCGGTGCGGGAGAAGGCGTAGATCCCCGTGCCGTCGGCCGCGTAGCGCTCGGTCTGGATGCCGTCGGTGAGGGCCGGGTTGGCCTTGCGGAGCTTGGAGAGAGCGCTGATCTGCTGGTAGAGCGGTGCGCTCGTGTCGTAGGCGCTGCTCGCGTGGGTGCGGTCGGTGCCGATCTCGTCGTCGTCGAGGTAGTCGGCGGTCTTCGACGCGAACATCGTCTGGCGGGCGTCCTTGTCGCCGCCGGAGCCGATGAAGCCCTGCTCGTCGCCGTAGTAGACCACCGGGTTGCCGCGGCTGAGGAACATCAGCTCGTTGGCCAGCTCGTCCTTCGCGAGGAGTTCGGCGTCGGTGGCCTTCGGGTTGTCCTGGTTCAGGAAGTACCCGATGCGGCCCATGTCGTGGTTGCCGAGGAAGGTGACCTGCTCGTACGCGTTGGCCTTGTCGGTCGTGTACTTGTAGTCGTCGCCGAAGACGGAGGCCAGCTTCTGCGCGCTGCCGCCCTGAGAGGCGTACTGCCGTGCCGCCTCCTGGAAGGGGAAGTCGAGCGTGGCGTCGAGGCGGCCCTGGGTGACGTACGGCGAAGTGATCGACGTGTCGGCGGAGTACACCTCGCCGAACATGAAGAAGTCGTCGCGGCCGCGCTTGGCGGCATAGGAGTCGAGGGCGGTGGCCCACTGGGTCCAGAACTCCATGTTGACGTGCTTCACGGTGTCGATCCGGAAGCCGTCGATGTCGAAGTCCCGAACCCACCTCTCGTAGATCTTCTCCATACCGCTGACGACCTCGGGACGCTCGGTCCACAGGTCGTCGAGGCCGGAGAAGTCGCCGTAAGTGGTCGATTCGCCCGCGTAGGTCGAGTCACCCCGGTTGTGGTACATCGTCGGGTCGTTCAGCCACGACGGGACCTTGCTGTTCTTCGTGACCTGCGGCGTACGCGGGAAGGAGTCGGCGTCAACCTCGGGGAAGTCTCCGGTGCTGCCCGCGTAGTCCGCGTCGTCGAACGGCTCGCCGTCCTTCGTCAGATACGGGAACGCGCCCTTGGAGAGGTAGTCGTACGACTTCTCCTCATAGTCGACGACGTCGGCCGTGTGGTTGGTGATGACGTCGAAGAAGACCTTCATGCCCTTGGCGTGCGCCTTGGAGATGAGGTTCTCCAGGTCCTGGTTGGTGCCGAAGTGCGGGTCGACCTGGGTGAAGTCAGTGATCCAGTAACCGTGGTAGCCGGCCGAGGCGTTGGCCCCGGTGCCCTGCACGGGCTGGTTCTTGAAGATCGGCGCCATCCAGATGGCGGTGGTGCCGAGCCCCTTGATGTAGTCGAGCTTCTTGGTCAGACCCTTGAGGTCGCCGCCCTGATAGAAGCCCTTGTCGGTGGGGTCGTAGCCGGTGCTCAGACGGCTGCCGGTGAGGCCGCCCTCGTCGTTGCCGGTGTCGCCGTTGGCGAAACGGTCCGGCAGGACGAAGTAGAACTGCTCGCGCGTGGAGTCGTGCCGGGCGGGCTCGGCGGCGAGCTTGGCGTCGGACGGTGGCGGAGGCGGCGTGTCCGCCCGCGCCGCGAGGGGTTGGACGAGCGCTGCGGCCAGCGCGGTCACGGTGACCGCGGCGACCCGTCCGGCATGGGCGGTACGGCGCCTCGACGGCGTCGGCCATCTCGGTATCACAGATGGGCTCCTTGCGATTACGGCTCTACGTGGGTCCGACCCCGCGCGACCGTATCGCCGCCGTAATGCTTACAGCAAGAGTCTTGAAAGTAACGGAAAAGAATTTCAGCAGGGAAGTTGGCCTGCGTGAAGCCGGTGATCTGCCACGCGGGGTGAACCGTGAAAGCGTGAACCCCTCGTGCACCGGGCTGCACACGAGGGGTTGAGGGGTCGCGGAACTCCGCCTCAGCAGCTGGACTTGCCGCTGTAGATGGCGAGCGCGGTGTTGGCGCCCAGGGTGGCGGTGAGCTGTCCGCTGGAGTTCACCGTCACGGTCGTGTTGCTCTGGACGTCACAGTAGGTCCCGGCGGCCATGGACGTCTGGTAGGTCCGGGTCAGACTGCTGGACTCGTGGTTGATGGCGACATAGCCCTTGCTGCCCCGCCCGAAGGCGATGGCGTCGGCCCCGTTGTCCCACCAGTTGGTGACCGACTGACCGCGGGTGGCGTTCCGGAAGGCGACCATGCGGATGATCTCCGGCCACTTGTGCTGGCACTTCCAGCCGTCCTGCCAGCAGGCCGTCACCGAACCACTGTTGGGCGGTCCGGCGTCCGAATCCGACCATTCGTACCCGGAGTTGATGTCCGGGGCGCCGTACGGGTAGGCGAGCATGAAGACGTTGGCCAGCGTGTAGTTCGCGCCGTCCTTGTAGTTCAGTGTCGAGCCGTTGCGCTCGGTGTCGTGGTTGTCGACGAAGACACCGGCGACCGAGCTGCTCATGTACCCCCATCCCTCGCCGTAGTTCTTCAGATAGGCGAGGTTCTCGTTGTTGAAGACGCGCTTGAGGTCGTAGGCGTAACGGAATTCCTGGACGTCCCCGTTGCCCGTGTACTCGGTGGGCTGGACGGCCTCGCCGCTGCCGTAGATGACCTCCTGCTTCCAGTACACGGAGGTGTTCGACAGCCGCGACTTGATGTTGGCGAGGTCGGTCGCCGGGATGTGCTTGGCCGCGTCGATGCGGAAGCCGTCGACGCCGTAGCCGAGCAAGGTGTTCATATACCCGGCGATGGTGGCGCGGACGTACTCCTCGCCCGTGTCCAGGTCGGCGAGGCCGACGAGTTCGCAGTTCTGGACGTTGGTGCGGTTGGTGTAGTCGCTGATGGTGGACGTGCAGTCGTCCATGTCGTAGGAGGAGTACAGGCCGGGGTAGTTGTACTTGGTGTACGACGACCCACCCGTGCCGGTGCCGCTGCCCGCGGACATGTGGTTGATGACGGTGTCGACGACGACCTTCACCCCGGCCGCGTGACACGTGTCCACCATGCTCTTGAAGGCGGTGGCGTCACCGAGGCGACCGGCGATCTTGTAGCTGACGGGCTGGTACGACGTCCACCACTGCGAGCCCTGGATGTGCTCGGCGGGCGGGGAGACCTGGACGTAGCCGTATCCGGCGGGGCCGAGGGTGTTGGTGCACTCCTTGGCGACCGAGGCGAAGTTCCACTCGAACAGGACGGCGGTCACGTCCTTGGTGCCGGGCGGGGAGGCGGCGGCGGGAGTGGCGGGGGCGACGAGGGCCGCGGCTGCGGCGAGCGCGGTGAGGGATGCGCTGGCTGACCATCTCGATATCACGTGGGGGCTCCTTGCGTGACGGCCGGGCGTCCTTGCCCGGCGCCGGCGTGAACGTACCCCTGACGAAAGGTTTACAGCAAGAGGCTTGAAACTCACAGCAAGAACTTTCACGACTTCTCTTGACGTGCCCTTCTCAACTGCCGCACGCTCACGACTTGTTGAATCCCCGACCTCTGATCGACTTCAGCTCCCCTCTCCCCGATTCCCCCTCCCGGAGCCGCACATGACCTTCCGACCGGGTGCGCTGAGCCGCACCACAAGAGCCCTGGCGGTCGGCGCCCTGGCGCTCGCCGGTGTCACCGCCCTGCCCGCCGCGACCGCCCACGCCGACGCCACGACCTCCGGCGATGTCATCGCCAACCTGTGGGAGTGGAACTGGGACTCGGTCGCCGCCGAGTGCACCGACGTCCTCGGCCCGAACGGCTACGGGGCCGTCCAGGTGGCCCCGCCCGCCGAGTCCCTGAAGCAGTCCTCGTACTACTGGTGGGACGTCTACCAGCCGTACTCCTACAACCTCAACAGCCGCTTCGGTACGGCCTCCGAGTTCGCGGCGATGGTCTCCGCCTGCCACACCGCCGGCGTCAAGGTGTATACGGACGCGGTGATCAACCACACCGCCGCGCAGACCGGCACCGGCTACAACGGCACCACGATCACCAACAAGTACGACACCCCCGACTGGGACGCGGGTGACTACCACCAGTCGGACGACTGCTCCGACTCCGACCTCATCATCGACGACTGGTCGAACCTCACCGAGATCCAGAACTGCGAACTCCTCGGCCTGCCCGACCTGGAGACCGAGAACGACAGCGTCCGCAGCGGTATCGCGGCCTTCCTCAACAAGCAGCTCGCCCTCGGCGTCGACGGCTTCCGCGTCGACGCGGCCAAGCACATCCCGACCGCCGACCTCCAGGCGATCGAGGCCAAGCTGACCGACACGACGTCGGGCGCGGACCCGTACGTCTTCCAGGAGGTCTACCCGGGTTCGACCCCGGCGGCCTCCGACTACTACTCCTCCGGTGACGTCCTCGACTTCACCTACGCGAGCAAGCTGAAGTCGGCGTTCCAGGGCAATGTCAGCGACCTGGAGTCGCTGTCCTCCTCGGGCATCCTCACCCCCGCCAACTCGGTGTCCTTCGTGACGAACCACGACACCGAGCGCAACGGTCTGCACATGTCCTACAAGGACGGCGACACCTACAAGCTGGCCAACATCTTCCAGCTGGCCTACAAGTGGTCGACGCCGACCATCTACGCCGGCTGGGAGTTCACCCAGAGCGACCAGGCCCCGCCGAACTCCGCCGGCTTCGTCACCGACACGGACTGCTCGAACGGCTGGTACTGCCTCGACCGGGACACCGCCGTCACCGGCATGGTGAAGTGGCACAACGCGGTGGGCTCGGAGTCGGTGTCCAACTGGTCGACCAAGTCGTCGAGCGTGATCGGCTTCTCCCGCGGCACGGCCGGCTACATCGCGATCAACAACGGTTCGTCGGCGGCGACCTACACCTTCGCGACGGGGATGGCCGACGGCACGTACACGAACGTCATCGACAACGGGGCGACGACGGTGACGGTGTCGGGCGGCAGCGCGACCCTCACGATCCCGGCGAAGAGCGCGATCGCCTTCTACGACGGCGAGTTCACGCCGTGCACGACGTCCTGCGAGGACGACGGCGACGACGACTCGACGTCGACGGTGACGGCGACCTTCAACGAGTACGCGTCGACGACCTCGGGCACCAACGTCTACGTGATCGGCTCGATCTCGGCCCTCGGCTCCTGGGACACCTCGAAGGCGGTCCAGCTGTCGTCGACCGGGTACCCGATCTGGTCGGGTGCGGTGAGCGTGCCCATCAACACGTCCTTCGAGTTCAAATACATCAAGAAGGACAGCTCGGGCAATGTGACCTGGGAGTCCAACGCCAACCGGACGGCAGCCACGACCACTTCCGCCCTCTCCGTCAACAGCTCCTGGAACGTGGCCACCGCCAACTCCACCGACGTCACCTTCAACGTCACCGCCACGACCGACTGGGGCACCAACGTCTACGTCGTCGGCTCCATCGCCTCCCTGGGTTCCTGGGACACAAGCGCGGCGATCCCGCTGTCCTCGGCGTCGTACCCGACGTGGAGCAAGCTGGTGATCGTGCCGAAGAGCACGGCCTTCACGTACAAGTACATCAAGAAGGACAGCTCCGGGAACGTGACCTGGGAGTCCGGCACCAACCGCTCGTACACGACGGGCAGTTCGTCGGGCTACACCGCCAGTGACACCTGGAAGTAGCGGAGCAGCTCCGTGACGGGGCCGCCGCCGGGACGACACCCCGGCGGCGGCCCTTCCGTGCTCACCGCTGGCTGGCCGGCTTGCCCGGCAGGTCGGCGCGGCTGCCCTCACAGTCGTACACGATCTCCACCGAGCCGCCGGGCAGGGCGCGTTGGCTCCGGAAGGTCAGCCCGGTGTCGGCGCTGAGCGCGGGCGTCAGCCGGGTCCCGCCGCCGAACAGCAGGGGCAGGACGACCAGTTCGAGGCGGTCGAGGGCGCCGAGGGCGTGGAAGGTGCCGATCGTGCGCGGACCGCCGACGAGGTGGACGTCGCCGCCCTTGTTGGCCGCGCGGATCTTCTCCAGCAGCCGTACCGGATCGCTGTCGGTGGTGACATGGTCCGGGGTGCCCTCCGGGCGGTGCGAGCCGAGGACGAACACGTCGAGGTCCGGCCAGGGCCAGCGAGTGTTGTTCAGCGCCGGTTCGAAGGTGGTGCGGCCCATGAGCGCGGCCTCGCAGTCCGCGAGGAACTCCCGGATGCCGTGGCTCTCACCGGAGACGAACGCGGGGTCGGCGGTCAGGGCGGGCCAGCCGTTCGGCGTGGTGACATAGCCGTCGGCACTGGTGCTCAGGCGGGCGCGGATCTTCATGGTCTCTCCTCGGGACGGGGGCGCCGGTCGCCCTTCCACCCAAGCGTCGATCGCGGAGCGGGCGGATCGACACGCCGTCGAGGAAATCTCCGGTCACCCGGAAAAACGCCGGACCCCCGCTGCCCGAAGGCGGCGGGGGCCCGGTCGCGGGTGTGCCCTTGCTCAGGCGGTCGTCCACCACACCGTGGTGTCGGACGGGATCTTCGCGTCGCCGTCGACCTCGGCGATCTCGCCGCTCGCGAGGAGCACGCGGCCGTACGCCGGAGTCGTCACCGATTCGCCGGTGGTGTTCGCGACGCAGACGAACTCGCCCCGGCGGAAGGCCAGTACGCCCTCCGGGGCGCGGAGCCATTCCACCGAGTCGCCGGCGCCGAGGTCGGGTTCGGCGCGGCGGACGCTCAGGGCCGTGCGGTAGAGCTCCAGGGTGGAGCCGGCCACGCCGGTCTGGGCCTCCACGCTCAGGTCCGCCCACTCCGCCGGCTGCGGGAGCCAGCTGCCGCCCGTGCCGAAGCCGTACGACGAGCCCTCGCGCGTCCACGGGATCGGGACGCGGCAGCCGTCGCGGAAGCCGTCCTGGCCGGCGCCGCGGAAGTAGGCCGGGTCCTGGCGGACCTCGTCCGGGAGGTCGACGACGTCCGGGAGGCCGAGCTCCTCGCCCTGGTAGATGTACGCCGAGCCGGGGAGGGCGAGCATGAGAAGGGTGGCTGCCCTTGCGCGGCGCAGGCCCAGCTCGCGGTCGCCCGCCTCGCGGATCTGCGTGCCGAGGCCCGCCGGGTTCGCGAAGCGCGTTGCGTGGCGGGTCACGTCATGGTTCGACAGGACCCAGGTGGCCGGGGCGCCGACCGGGCGCATCGCCTCCAGGGTCAGGTCCACCACCTTGCGGAGCTCCTCCGCGTCCCAATGGGTGCCCAGGTACTGGAAGTTGAAGGCCTGGTGGAGCTCGTCCGGGCGGACGTAGTTCGCGGTGCGGGCGACCGTCGGGGTCCACGCCTCGGCGACGAAGATGCGCTCGCCCGCGTACTCGTCGAGGATCAGCCGCCACTGGCGGTAGATGTCATGGACGCCGTCCTGGTCGAAGAACGGCATGACATCGTTGCCCAGCAACTTGAGCTGGTCGCCGTCGCCGCCGATGTCCGGCAGGCCCTCCGCCTTGACCATGCCGTGGGCCACGTCGATGCGGAAGCCGTCCACGCCCATGTCCAGCCAGAAGCGCAGGATGGAGCGGAACTCGTCGCCGACGGCGGGGTGTTCCCAGTTGAAGTCGGGCTGCTCGGGGGCGAAGAGGTGAAGGTACCACTCGCCGGGGGTGCCGTCGGGCTCGGTGACCCGGGTCCACGCCGGGCCGCCGAAGATCGACTCCCAGTTGTTCGGGGGGAGTTCGCCGTGCTCGCCCTTGCCGGGGCGGAAGTGGTAGCGGTCGCGGAGGGCGGACCCCGGGCCTTCGCGCAGGGCGCGCTTGAACCACTCGTGCTGGTCGGAGGAGTGGTTGGGGACCAGGTCGACGATGATCCGCAGGCTCAGTTCGTGCGCGTCGCGGATCAGCGCGTCCGCGTCCAGCAGGTTGCCGAACATCGGGTCCACGGCCCGGTAGTCGGCGACGTCGTAGCCGGCGTCGGCCTGCGGGGAGGCGTAGAAGGGGCTGAGCCACACGGCGTCCACGCCCAGGTCGCGCAGGTACGGCAGTCGGGAGCGGATGCCCTCCAGGTCGCCCATGCCGTCGCCGTTGCTGTCGGCGAAGCTGCGCGGATAGACCTGGTAGATCACCGCGTCTCTCCACCAGTCGCTGCGCTTGGCTTGGGCAGGAGTCGGGGCCGAGGCGAGGGCGGAGTGCTGCTGGCTCATGGCGTCCTTGTACGTAACGGGGTCATGGGGTCAGGTGTGCATACAACGGTGATGACGAGGCGGCCGCGGTGACAGCGGGGTCGGATGGACACCGCAGCCGCCTCGAGTTCGGGTGCGGCACCGTCGTGGCTGGTCGCGCCCACGCGGCGGAGCCGCAAATCGATACAGCCCCGCGCCCCTGACGGGGCGCTACCGAACCGGCGTTCTAGCCCTTCGTGCCGCCCGCCGTGAGGCCGGTCACCAGGTTCTTCTGTACGAGGTAGAAGAACGCGGACACCGGTATGGCGATGAGCACCGCGGTCGCGGCCATCAGGTTGCGCTGGGCGTCGTGTTCGCTGACGAAGCTCTGCAGACCGACGGCGAAGGTGTACTTGTCGTCGCTGAGCATGAACGTCGAGGCGAAGGCGACCTCGCCGAACGCGGTGATGAAGTTGTAGAAGGCGGCGACCGCGAGGCCCGGCTTGGCGAGCGGCAGGATCAGCCGGAAGAACGTGCCGAAGGGGGTCAGTCCGTCGACGCGGCCGGCCTCGTCGATCTCGAAGGGGATCGTGTCGAAGTAGCCCTTGAGCAGCCAGGCGCTGTAGGGGACCGCGGTCGCGCAGTAGACCAGGACGAGGCCGAGGTAGCTGTCGACGAGCTGGAGATCCACGAGGATCTGGTACATCGGCACGATGAGGACGGCGATCGGGAACATCTGGGTGACCAGGAGCACCCACATGAGCTTCTTGTAGCCGGGGAACCGCATCCGGGAGACCGCGTAGCCGGTGGTGGCCGCCGCGAACACGCCGATGACGGTGGTGCCGAGGGAGACGATCAGCGAACTCTTCAGCCAGTCGAAGAAGTTGGTGTGCTGGAGGACGAACGAGTAGTTGTCCAGCGTCATCTTGTCCCAGATGCCGCCGGGGTGGAGGTAGTCGTCCTTGTCCGGGCCGAGGGACAGATAGACCAGCCAGGCGATCGGGAACAGCGCGATCAGGCTCGCGACGATCAGGATGCCGTGGGAGGCGAGGGAGGCGGCGCGGCCGCGCTGCTCACGGCCGCGGACCTTGCGCGGCCGGGAGGCTTCGAGGACCTGGGGGGTCACCGGGCGGTCCGCCTTGATCTCGGAGGGGGTTGAGGTGCTCATGGTGACTCCTGCCTCAGATCGCGAGCTGCTGGTCATTGCGGTTCAGCCAGCGGCGGTAGAAGGAGGTGAAGACGATCAGGATGGCCAGCAGCAGGATGCCGTAGGCCGCCGACTGGGCGAAGTCACGCGGCTGCTGTCCGAAGCCGAGGTAGTACGCCCAGGTGACGAGGATCTGCGCGTCGGGGGCGGTGTTGCCGAACAGCAGGAAGATGATGGCGAACTGGTTGAAGGTCCAGATGACGCCGAGGAGTACGACGGTGGAGCTGACGGACCTGAGGCCCGGCAGGGTGACGTACCGGAAGCGCTGCCAGGCGTTGGCGCCGTCCATCTCGGCGGCCTCGTAGAGCGAGGAGTCGATGGACTGGAGTCCGCCGAGCAGCGAGACCATCATGAACGGCACACCGCACCAGGTGTTGACCATGATCGCGGCGAACCGCTGCCAGAAGGTGTCCTCCAGCCAGGACGGTGTCGGCAGGTGGAGGGAGCCCAGGAAGCTGTTGATGATGCCGCTGTCGGCGAGCATGAACCGCCAGCCGAAGACGGTGACGAAGGTCGGCACGGCCCACGGCAGGATGAGGACCAGCCGGTAGAAGGTGCGGCCGCGCAGCTTCTGGTTGAGCAGCAGGGCGAGGCCGAGTCCGATGCCGTAGTGCAGGGCCACACAGGCGGCCGTCCACACGATCGTCCAGATGAAGTGCGACCAGAAGCGGTCGTAGGCGGTGTCGCCCCAGAGGATGTCGGCGTAGTTGTCCAGGCCGATGAACTTGTAGGTGGCGTCGATGTGATTGACGCCGATCGTCCGCGCCGTGTTGAGGCTGTTGGCGTCGGTGAGCGTGAGGTAGAGGCCGTACACCAGCGGGTACAGCACGAGGACGCCGAGGACGATCGCCACCGGGGCGATCATCGCGTAGGCGTACCAGTGCTTCTGGTATCCGCGCTTCAGGCGCTGGCCCAGCCCTGGCCGGGGCCCGCGGTCACCGCGGCGCTTGCCGGTCGCGCGGTCGATGGCGACTGTCATGGTTCGACACCTTCTGGGAGGTTCAAGGGGGCGTACGGCTCACAGGCCGATGGCCGCCGGGTCCCTCCCCCCATGATTCGGGGGACCCGGCGGCCGCTCGGGGCTTACTTGCTGAAGTCCGGGACCAGCTTGGCGATGGCGGTCTCGGCGTTGCTCAGCCCCTTGTCGAGGGACTCCTTGCCGCCGGCGATCTTCGGCAGCTCGGTGTCCAGCGGGCCCCACAGGGAGCTGTACTCGGGCAGGGCCGGGCGCGGCTGGGCGGCGGCGAGGACGCCCTGGTAGCCGGCGATGCCCGGGTCGGCCTTGACCTCGGCGGTGTAGGCGTCGTCACGGGTGGGCAGCGTGGAGTTCTTCAGCGCGATGGTCGCCTGGGACTTCGCGGAGGTCATGAAATTGACGAACTTCAGCGCGGCCTTCTGGTGGGCGGCGTCGGAGCCGGCGTAGACCGAGAGGTTGTGGCCGCCGGTCGGGGCGCCCGCCTTGCCGGTGGAGCCGGCCGGGACGGTGGCGATGCCGAGGTTGTTCTTGTCCTTGAACGCGGAGCCCTTGTAGAAGTTGGTGATCTCCCACGGGCCCTGGATGATCGCGGCGACCTTGCCGTTGACGAACGCGTCCTGGATGTGGGCGTAGGCGTCGGCGGTGGTGTCGGCCTTGTGCAGGCCCTTGCCGGAGAAGAGGCTCAGCCAGGTGCCGTACGCCTTCTTCGCGGCGTCCGAGTTGACCGTGATCTTCTTGGCGGTGGCGTCGACGGTGTCGGTGCCCTCGCCGTAGAGGAAGGACTGGGCGTAGTAGGCCTGGGTGGAGCCCCAGTAGCCGTCGACGCCGGTCTTGTCCTTGATGGTGGCGGCGGCCTTCTTCAGGTCGTCCCAGGTCTTGGGGGCCTCGACGCCGGCCTTCTCGAAGAGGGCCTTGTTGTAGACGAGGGCGAGGGTGTCGGTGACCAGCGGGACGCCGTAGGTCTTGCCCTCGTACTTGGCCTGCTCGATCAGGTTCGACTTGAACTTGCTCTGGTCGGCGAGGGCCTCGGTGCCGTCGAGGGGCAGCAGGTAGCTCTTCTTGGCGAAGGCCGGGGTCCAGCCGACCTCGGAGCGCAGCACGTCCGGGGCGCCCTTGGAGCCGGCGGCGGTGTCGAACTTGTTCTGCGCCTGGTCGAACTGGACGTTGACGTACTTGACCTTGACGTCCTTGTTCGCGGCCTCGAACTCCTTGATGAGGGCCTTGTACGTCGGCGCCTCGTTGGTGGCGTTGGAGGTGTCCCACCAGGTGATGGTGACCGGACCGCTCGAGTCGCTGCTGTCGTCGTCTCCGCCGCAGGCCGTCGCCGCGAGGGCGAGGGACGCCACCAGCGCGGTGGCCGCTATGCCACGCCGCATGAGTTCTCCTTGAGGGTGAAAGCCCGTGTGGTGCGAGAGGCGGTCCCGCCCGCCTTCCCGCGTGATGCGAGGGCCGGCCCCGTCAGCCGTCCTCACCGTCTTGCCGACCGCGCCGTTGCCGCCGCCGGGCGTCGCCGAACGTAACAGCGATGTAAGCGTTGCGAAAGACCTTGCAGCAAAAAAGTGCAAGACGTCATGGAAGTTATCCGGGCGTGACCTCGCGGCTACCGCCGTGAGACGCTTGTTTCCAGGGGTGGAGCGGCGAAGAGCGCCCTGTGCAAGACTCTGCAAGCTCTTGCCATCACTTTCACTAGGGAGCGCGATGACCCAGCAACTCGGACCGGGACGGTCAACAGGTCGCCCACGGCGTCCGATTGGTGTGCAAGGGGAGGGACGGCCGGTACAGTCCAATCCTGTGACCACACGGCTTGCCGACATCGCTGCTCAAGCGGGGGTCAGCGAAGCGACCGTCAGCCGCGTCCTCAACGGGAAGCCGGGCGTCGCCGCGACCACCCGCCAGTCCGTGCTGGCCGCACTGGACGTGCTCGGCTACGAGCGCCCCGTGCGGCTGCGCCAGCGCAGTGAGGGCCTGGTGGGCCTGATAACCCCGGAGCTGGAGAACCCGATATTCCCGGCGCTGGCCCAGGTGATCGGGCAGGCGCTGACGCGGCAGGGCTACACCCCGGTGCTGGCCACCCAGACCCCGGGCGGTTCCACGGAGGACGAGCTCACGGAGATGCTCGTCGACCGGGGCGTGGCGGGCATCATCTTCGTCTCCGGACTGCACGCGGACACCTCCGCCGACATGCAGCGCTACGAGCAGCTGCGCGGTCAGGGCGTGCCGTTCGTGCTGGTGGACGGTTTCTCGCCGAAGGTGCAGGCGCCGTTCATCTCCCCCGACGACCGGGCGGCGATGACATTGGCGGTCACGCATCTCGCCTCGCTCGGTCACACCCGGATCGGTCTCGCGCTCGGCCCGAAGCGGTTCGTGCCGGTGCAGCGCAAGATCGAGGGGTTCGTGCGGGCGATGCAGGACCAGTTGGGGCTGTCGGCGGAGGCCGTCGAGTCGGAGCTGGTCCAGCACTCGCTCTACACCCTGGAGGGCGGTCAGGCCGCGGCCAACGCGTTGATCGGCCGGGGCTGTACGGCGGTGGTGTGCGCGAGCGACATGATGGCGCTGGGTGCGATACGGGCCGCCCGGCAGCTCGGTCTCGAAGTGCCGCGGGACGTCTCGGTGGTGGGCTTCGACGACTCCCCCCTGATCGCGTTCACCGACCCGCCGCTGACGACGGTCCGCAAGCCGGTTCCGGCGATGGGCCAGGCCGCGGTGCGGACGTTGCTGGAGGAGATCGGCGGGACGCCCGCGCCGCACAGTGAGTTCGTGTTCATGCCGGAGCTGGTGGTGCGCGGTTCGACGGCTTCGGCGCCTGTTTCGTCCCGTACGGAGCGGGCTCGTTCCTGAGGCGGAGAACCGGGGTTCTCGGGACCTGCGCGGGGAGGAGACGGGGCGCTCGTCTCGTCGTAGAACATGCGTCCTGAACCCGACCGGGGGATGATCTGGGGGCAAGGGCTTTTCTGGCAGACTCTGTGTCCATGGGTGATTCGACCGTGACGACACTGGAAGGCCGCGAAGAGGCCGTTCCGCACCCTGTCTCGGACGACTCGGGCAGGGGCGTTCTTCGCCGCCTGCGCACCCCGCGCCGCCCCCGGCTGTGGTTCGAGATCCTGCTGATCGCGGTGAGTTACTGGACGTACTCACTGATCCGCAACGCGGTCCCGGAGCAGCGGTCCGAGGCGCTGCGCAACGCCGACTGGATCTGGCGGGTCGAGCACGATCTGGGGATCGCGGTCGAGGAGTCGGTCAACCACGCCGTGAACTCGGTGACTTGGCTGATCGTGGGCATGAACTACTACTACGCGACGCTGCACTTCGTGGTGACGCTGGGTGTTCTGGTGTGGCTGTTCCGCTACCACCCCGGCCGTTACGCGGCGACCCGCATGGTTCTCTTCGCGACGACCGGCGTGGCCCTCGTCGGTTACTACCTGTATCCGCTGGCCCCGCCCCGGCTGATGAACGGCGGCGACTTCGTCGACACCGTCGTGGTGCACCAGACCTGGGGTTCGATGGCGTCCGGCGACCTGAAGAACATGTCGAACCAGTACGCCGCGATGCCGTCGATGCACATCGGCTGGTCGCTGTGGTGCGGTCTGACGATCTTCGCGCTGGCGTCGGTGCCGTGGGTGCGGGTCCTGGGCCTGCTGTACCCGGCGGCCACGCTGGTCGTCATCGTCGCCACCGCCAACCACTTCTGGCTGGACGCGGTGGGCGGCATCCTGTGCCTGGCCTTCGGTTTCACGGTGGCGCGGCTCTGGTACGGGGCCCTGCCGTACCGCCTGCCGCAGCTGGTGCCCCCTGTCGTCAAGCAGCCTCGGCCGCAGCCCGCATCGCCGCGATGAACGCCCGCAGCGCGGGCTGCGGCGGCGCGGTCTCGCGTACGGCCGCGTGGATCGACCGGGTCGGCTCCGGCACCCGCAGCTCTCGTACGACCACACCTTCGCGCACCCCGTTCCGCAGCCCCAGCCGCGGGATCAGACTCACCCCCAGCCCCGCCGCCACGAACCCCTGCGCGGTCACGTAGTCCTCGCTCTCGACGACGAACCGCGGCCGGAAACCGGCGGCCTCGCACGCGGCGAGCTGGGCGTCGAGGCAGGGCCCGGGCCACTCACTGCCGACCCAGGGCTCCTCCGCGAGGTCGGACAGTCCCAGTTCCGGGGCGTCCGCCAGCCGGTGCCCCTCCGGCAGCACCGCCAGGTACGGATCGTCGAGGAGACGCAGAAGCCGCACCCCTTCGTGTGCCGCGGGCCCCACGACGAGCGCCATGTCCGCCCGCCCCTCCCGCACGTCCGGCAGCGGGTCCTCGGGGTCGATCAGCTTCAGCTCGATCTGCACACCGGGATGTTCGGCCCGCAGCCGCGCCACCGCCGGGGCGACCAGGGAGGCGCCGGCCGTCGCGAAGTACCGCACCGCCAGCCGTCCGGTACGGCCCGCGAGCAGGTCGGCCAGCGCGGTCTCCGCCTCGGCGACCTGGCGGCTGATGGTGTCCGCGTACTCGGTCAGCAGCAGCCCGGCGGCCGTCGGTCGCACTCCTCGCCCGACCCTTTCCAGCAACTCGGTCCGCGCCTCCTTCTCCAGCGCGGCGATCTGCTGGCTCACGGCGGACGGCGTGTACCCGAGCAGCGCCGCCGCCCCCGTCACCGACCCGCTGCTCACCACGGCCCGCAGCACCTGCATCCGACGCACATCCAGCATGTAGCACAGCTTAACAACCCATCAAGAATCCTTCACTTGTCCTCACGCGTCGCTTCCCCGACCGTTGACGCATGCCTCTTCGCATGGCCACCCTCGCCCTCCTGTGGGGCTCGGGCTTCCTCTGGATCAAACTCGCCCTCAACCACGGCCTCTCCCCCGCCCAGATCACCATCGCCCGCTGCGCACTCGGCACGCTGACCCTGTGGGCGCTGGCCCGCGCGGCAGGCCAGCGCCTCCCCCGCTCCCGCGCCACCTGGGGACACCTGGCGATCGCCGCCCTGTTCTGCAACGCGATCCCGTTCGCCCTCTTCGCGGTGGGCGAGCAGCACCTCGACTCGGGCATCGCGGGCGTCCTGAACGCCACGACCCCGCTGTGGTCCCTCCTGATCGGCGTGCTGCTGGGCACCGACCGCGGCCTGCACCCCCTGCGCCTGACGGGCCTGCTCCTGGGCTTCGCCGGCACGGTCCTGATCTTCGCCCCCTGGCACCGCTCGGGCCTGCTGAGCTGGAGCGCCCTGGCCCTCCTTGGCGCGGCGGCGAGCTACGCGGTGGCGTTCGCGTACATGGCCCGCAAGCTGACGGACAAGAGCGCGCCGATGGCGATGTCGGCGGCGCAGATGCTGATGGCGACGGGGTGGACGACGCTGTCACTCCCGGTGGCGGGCCCGGTGCACGCGGACCTGGTGGCGCTGGGCGCGGTCACGGCATTGGGTGTCCTGGGAACGGGGGTCACCTTCTACCTCAACTACCGCTTGATCGCGGACGAAGGCCCGACGACGGCGGCGACGGTGGGTTACTTGCTGCCGGTGGTGTCGGTGGCGTTGGGTGCGGCGCTGCTGGACGAGCAGGTGGGAATCCGGGTCGTGACAGGTATGGCGGTAGTGCTTACGGGGGTGGCCATGACGCGCCTAAAGGGGCGCGGGGAACTGCGCGACCAGCCCCAACGGCGCCGCACCCTCAACACAACCTCTACGCCCCGTAGAACAACGTCTCCACCACACTCCGCGCCCTACGCGCCGTACGGCGATACGCATCCAGCATGTCCCCCACATGCCCAGGCCCATACCCCAAGTACCGCCCCACAGCAGCCAGTTCACGAGCCTCGGTCGGGAAGGTATCCCCCGCCCGCCCCCGCACCAGCATCACAGCGTTACGCACCCGAGTAGCCAACACCCAAGCCTCATCAAGAATCTCGGCATCCTCCCCCGAAATGAGCCCGGCAGAACAAGCAGCCCCAAGAGCCTCCCGCGTCCGCGTAGTGCGCAACCCCGGCTCAGCCCACCCGTGCTGCAACTGAAGCAGCTGTACGGTCCACTCGACGTCGGACAACCCCCCGGGCCCGAGCTTCGTGTGGAGCTTCGGGTCCGCGCCGCGAGGCAACCGCTCCGCCTCCATCCGCGCCTTGAGCCGCCGGATCTCCCGTACGGCGTCCTCCCCGAGCCCCTCCGCCGGGTACCGCAGCGGATCAATGAGCTCGATGAAGCGCCGCCCCAACTCCTCGTCCCCGGCGACGGGTTCGGCCCGCAGCAGCGCCTGCGACTCCCAGACCAGGGACCACCGGCGGTAGTACGCCTCGTAGGACTTCAACGTCCGTACCAGCGGCCCGGACTTGCCCTCCGGGCGCAGGTCGGCGTCGATGAGCAGCGGCGGGTCGGCGCTCGGGATCTGGAGCAGCCGGCGCATCTCGGAGACGACCTTGTTGGCGGCCTCGGCGGCGGACTGCTCGGGGACGCCGTTGCGCGGCTCGTGGACGAAGAGGACGTCCGCGTCGGAGCCGTAGCCGAGTTCGTGGCCGCCGAAGCGGCCCATGCCGATGACGGCGAACCGGGTGGGCAGGGTGTCGCCCCAGGTGTCGCGGACGACCGCGCGGAGCGTGCCCGCGAGGGTGGCCGCGTTGAGGTCGGAGACGGCGCCGCCGACGCGGTCGACGAGGGCGCCCTGGTCGGCCTCGACGGGCTGGGTCTCGGTGCCGTAGGAGCCGATGATGTCGGCGGCGGCGGTGCGGAACAGCTCGCGGCGGCGGACGCCACGGGCCGCGGTGACGGCCTTCTCGGCGCTGTCCGCGCGGCTGACAGCGGCGAGGACCTCCGGTTCCAGGGAGGCCCGGTCGCGGGGCGCGAGCCCTTCCTCGTCGCCGAGGAGCGCGACCGCCTCGGGGGCGCGCATCAGCAGGTCGGGGGCGAGACGGCCGGCGGACAGGACGCGGGCGAGGTTCTCGGCGGCGGCACCCTCGTCGCGCAACAGCCGTAGATACCAGGGGGTCTTGCCCAACGCGTCCGACACCTTGCGGAAGTTGAGCAGTCCGGCGTCCGGGTCGGCGGAGTCGGCGAACCAACCCAGCAGCACGGGAAGGAGTGTTCGCTGGATGGCGGCCTTGCGGGTGACGCCGGAGGCGAGGGCCTCCAGGTGACGCAGGGCGGAGGCGGGGTCGGCGTAGCCGAGGGCGACGAGCCGCTCGCGGGCCGCCTCCGGGCTCAACCTGGCTTCTCCCGGCGCCAGTTGAGCGACGGCGTCGAGCAGCGGCCGGTAGAAGAGCTTCTCGTGCAGGCGTCGTACGACACTGGTGTGCCGTTTCCATTCGCGGTTCAGCTCGGCGACCGGATCGGTGCGCAGGCCCAGCGAGCGGCCGATGCGGCGCAGGTCGGCGTCGTCCTCGGGGACGAGGTGGGTGCGGCGCAGCCGGAACAGCTGGATGCGGTGTTCCATGGAGCGCAGGAAGCGGTAGGCGTCGTCGAGCTGGACGGCGTCGTCGCGTCCGACGTAGCCGCCGCCGGCGAGGGCCTGGAGGGCGTCGAGGGTGGTGCCGCTGCGCAGGGAGGCGTCGGCGCGGCCGTGCACCAACTGGAGGAGCTGGACGGCGAATTCGACGTCGCGGAGGCCGCCGGGCCCGAGCTTCAGCTCCCGCTCGATCTCGGCGACGGGGATGTTCTCGACGACCCTCCGGCGCATCTTCTGCACGTCGGCGACGAAGTTCTCGCGCTCGGCGGCCTTCCAGACGAGGGGTTCGAGGGCGGCGACGTACTCCTCGCCGAGCTCGATGTCCCCGGCGACCGGCCGGGCCTTGAGGAGGGCCTGGAACTCCCAGGTCTTGGCCCAGCGTTGGTAGTAGGCGAGGTGGGAGGCGAGGGTGCGCACCAGCGGGCCGTTGCGGCCCTCGGGCCGGAGGTTGGCGTCGACCGGCCAGATGGACCCTTCCACCGTCGTCTCGGAGCAGACCCGCATCATGTGCGAGGCGAGCTTGGTGGCGGCGCGCAGGGCCTTGCCCTCGTCGGCCCCGTCCACCGCCTCCCCGACGAAGATGACATCGACGTCGGAGACGTAATTCAGCTCGTGGCCCCCGCACTTGCCCATCGCGATGACCGCGAGCCGGCACAGGGCGGCGTCCTCGGGGGCGGCGGCGCGGGCGATCGCGAGGGCGGCGCGCAGGGTCGCGGTGGCGAGGTCGGCGAGCTCGGCGGCGGTCTCGGCGACGTCGGTGGTGCCGCACACGTCACGGGCGGCGATGGACAGCAGGCAGCGGCGGTAGGCGACGCGCAGGGAGACGGGGTCGGTGGCCTCGGCGAGCCCGCGTTCGAACTCCTCCACCCCGGGGTGCAGGTCGCGCGGCTCGTACATGACGAGCGCCTGCCAGTCGCCGGCGTGCCGGGCGAGGTGCTCGGCGAGCGCGGCGGAGGCGCCGAGGACGCCCAGTAGACGGTCGCGCAGCGGCTTGGCGGCTATGACCGTGTCGAGCAGCTCGCGGTCGGTCTGGGCCTCCAGGAGCCGGACGAGACCGTGCAGCGCGAGATCGGGGTCGGCGGTCGCCCCGAGGGCCTCCAGCAGCACCGGATCGTTGCGTACGGCGCTCAGCTCCGGCCCGTCCAGGAGCCGCTCGGCGGCGGAGGGATCGGTGAACCCGTGCCGCAGCAGCCTGCTGAACGTACTGCTCCTGCGCCCCGGCGCCGTCATCCCCGGCCTCCTCCGATCAAGGTCATACCTGCTTGAGCCTAACCGGAGCCGCCACGGGAAGCGCCGATGAGTTTCCGGCCGGAACGGGGTCTGCCCTGTATGACTCACGACGAACCACGGACCCGGCTGGACAAGCGCTACAGCGACCCGACCGCCACGGCGGTCCCCTGGTCACACGCCTCCGCCCTGCTGAAGTCGGCCGAACTGTTCTGGATCTCGACGGTACGGCCGGACGGGCGGCCGCATGTCACACCGCTGCCCGCGGTCTGGTCGGAGGACGCCCTGCACTTCTGCACCGGTCCGGAGGAGCGCAAGGCGCTGAACCTCGCGGCGAACCCGCACGTGGTGCTGACGACCGGGACGAACACCTGGGACAAGGGGTACGACCTGGTCGTGGAGGGCGAGGTGGTGCGCGTCACCGACGACGGCCGGCTGCGCGCGCTGGCGGCCGCGTGGGAGGCGAAGTACGGCGAGTTCTGGCACTTCGAGGTGCGCGAGGGGAGCTTCCACCACGGCGGGGGAAGCGCTCTGGTCTTTTCGGTGGCGCCGCGCACCGTTTTCGGCTTCGGTAAGGGGGAGCCGTTCAGCCAGACCCGATGGCGGTTCTGATGACGTAGACAAGGGAGTCACGCCATGGACATGAGCCTCGAAGTGATCCTGATGCCGGTCTCCGACGTGGACCGGGCCAAGGAGTTCTACCGGGACAAGGTCGGCTTCCACGTGGACCTCGACGGGGAGGTGATGCCGGGCGTACGGATCGTCCAGCTGACCCCGCCCGGCTCGGGCTGTTCGATCGCGCTGGTCGACGGCCTCCAGATCCCCACGGGCACCCCGCAGCCGGGCACGTACCACGGCATGCAGCTGTGCGTGACGGACGCGAAGGCGGCGTACGAGGAGCTGACCGCCCGCGGCCTGGACGTCACCGAACCCCAGTCCTTCGGCCCCCAGGACGGCGCCACGTTCATGTACTTCAAGGACCCGGACGGAAACGGCTGGGCGATCCAGGAGTACCGGCGCCGGGCCACGGAACCCCTCCACCAGGTGCTGGCGCAACTGGCGAAGGGGTAGCCGACGGCGCCTACAGCACCGGCAGGTTCTTCCGCAGCTCGAAAGCCGTCACCTCGGAGCGGTACTCCTCCCACTCCTGGCGCTTGTTGCGGAGGAAGAAGTCGAAGACGTGCTCGCCCAGGGTCTCGGCGACCAGGTCGCTGCGTTCCATCAGGGTCAGGGCCTCGCCGAGGTTCTGCGGGAGGGGCTCGATGCCCATCGCGCGGCGCTCGGCGTCCGAGAGGGCCCAGACGTCGTCCTCGGCGCCCGGCGGGAGCTCGTAGCCCTCCTCGATGCCCTTGAGACCGGCCGCCAGCAGGACGGCGTAGGCCAGGTAGGGGTTGGCGCCGGAGTCGATCGAGCGGACCTCGATACGGGCCGAGCCGGTCTTGCCGGGCTTGTACATCGGGACGCGGACCAGGGCGCTGCGATTGTTGTGGCCCCAGCAGATGTACGAGGGGGCCTCGCCGCCGGCGCCGGCCGTGCGCTCTGAGCCGCCCCAGATGCGCTTGTACGAGTTCACCCACTGGTTCGTCACCGCGGAGATCTCGGCGGAGTGCTTGAGCAGGCCCGCGATGAAGCTGCGGCCGACCTTGGAGAGCTGGTACTCGGCGCCCGACTCGTAGAACGCGTTGCGGTCGCCCTCGAAGAGGGAGAGGTGGGTGTGCATGCCGCTGCCCGGGTGCTCCGAGAACGGCTTCGGCATGAACGTCGCCTGGACGCCCTGCTCCAGCGCCACCTGCTTCATGACCAGGCGGAACGTCATGATGTTGTCCGCCGTGGACAGGGCGTCGGCGTAGCGCAGGTCGATCTCCTGCTGGCCCGGCGCGCCCTCGTGGTGGGAGAACTCCACCGAGATGCCCATCGACTCCAGCATGGTGATCGCCTGGCGGCGGAAGTCCATGCCGATGTTCTGCGGGGTGTGGTCGAAGTAGCCGGAGTTGTCGGCCGGGGTGGGGCGCGAGCCGTCGAGCGGCTTGTCCTTCAGGAGGAAGAACTCGATCTCGGGGTGCGTGTAGAACGTGAAGCCCAGGTCGGAGGTGCGGGCCAGGGCGCGCTTGAGGACGTAGCGCGGGTCCGCGAAGGACGGGGAGCCGTCCGGCATCAGGATGTCGCAGAACATCCGGGCCGTGCCGGGGGCCTCGGCGCGCCACGGCAGGATCTGGAACGTCGACGGGTCCGGCTTGGCGATCATGTCGGACTCGTAGACCCGGGCGAAGCCCTCGATCGCGGAGCCGTCGAAGCCGATGCCCTCGTCGAAGGCCTGTTCCAGCTCGGCCGGGGCCACGGCGACGGACTTGAGGAAGCCCAGCACGTCCGTGAACCACAGGCGTACGAACCGGATGTCGCGCTCCTCCAACGTCCGGAGCACGAACTCCTGCTGCTTGTCCATCTAGCTTCCCCATCCTTGCTGGTCAGGCCGCCTGCCTCCGGTCCCGCGAGAGACGGTCGGGCACCTGAGCATCCCACCACAACACCATTTCATCCGTGTTGCGGACCATGATCGGCAGGCCGACGCCCGGTTGAACGCCTCACGTCCGACAGGTGTACTGTTCTGCGCCCATCTTGCCTGCTCGGACCCGCATAAGTAATGCCGGGCGTGCCGCGAGCTGCCACGCCCCCGATCACCTGCGGAACCCGATCTTCGGCCATTCCTGTGCCCGCCCTACGAGAGACCCCGCCCTCCCCATTACGATCAGCGGACCCGACCGGCCCCCTTTCCCCAGAAGGACACAACCCCATGGGCTCCGCCAAGAAGAAGGAATCCGCTGAGCGGAAGGCGCGCATAGCCGAGATGCGGCGTGCCGAGCAGGCTCGCGAGCGCCGCAACCGGATCCTCACGATCGGGGCGAGCGTCGCGGTCGTGGCCGCTCTCGTCGTGGGCGCCGTCGTGCTCGTGCAGTCGCAGGACGACGACAGCAGCACCGCCTCCGACTCCAAGAACCCGGGCCACTGGACCACGGGCAAGGACGGCGTGAAGACGTGGTCGGCCAAGCTCAGCCAGACCCACGTCACCAAGACGGTGAAGTACCCGATGACGCCCCCGGCCGGCGGTGACCACAACGCGGTCTGGCAGAACTGCAACGGCGACGTCTACACCAAGGCGCTCGACGACATGAACGCGGTGCACTCGCTGGAGCACGGCGCGGTCTGGGTGACGTACACCAGCAAGGCCAAGAAGTCCGACGTGGAGGCGCTCGCGGCGAAGGTGAAGGCGACGCCGTACACGCTGATGAGCCCGTACGAGAGCCAGGCGGACCCGATCATGCTGACGGCGTGGGGCCACCAGCGGACGGTGACGAGCGCGGACGACCCGAACGTGGCGAAGTTCTTCGAGAAGTACGTCCAGGGCGAGCAGACGCCGGAGAAGGGCGCGGTGTGCACGGGCGGTAAGGCGCAGTGAGGCAGGTCGGCTGGATCGCGGGGACCGCGGCGGCCGTGCTCGTCGCGGCCGGGGCGGTCACCTACGCGGTCGCGGACGGCGACGACTCCACGGCCACGCCCGCCGCCGACTCCGCGGACGCGGGCTTCGCGCGGGACATGGCGGTGCACCACCAGCAGGCGGTGGAGATGTCGTTCATCGTGCGCGACCGCACCAAGGACGAGGACGTGCGCCGGCTCGCCTTCGACATCGCGCAGACGCAGGCCAACCAGCGCGGCATGCTGCTGGGCTGGCTCGATCTGTGGCAGCTGCCGAAGGTGTCGTCGGACCCGCCGATGACCTGGATGGACATGGGCGGCATGGCGGACGGCAAGGACGGCGCGCTGATGCCGGGCATGGCGACCAACACCGAGCTGAAGAAACTCGGGACGCTCAGCGGCAAGCAGGCCGAGATCTTCTATCTCCAGCTGATGACCGACCATCACAAGGGCGGCATCCACATGGCCGAGGGCTGTGTCGCGCGCTGCACGGTGAAGGTGGAGAAGGACATCGCGCAGGGCATGGTGAACGCGCAGGAGTCCGAGATCGACCTGATGACGGACATGCTCAAGGAGCGGGGCGCGAAACCGCGTTCATAGTCGGGCCTCGGCGGTCCATAGAGGGTTTCCCCTCGGTCCTCATAGCGTGTTAACGCTCAAATGGCCTTGTCATTAGGTTAATTGGGCTCTTCTTGGGATTCGTATTCCCCTGGCATGAACGGTTCGTCGAAAGAGTTGCCCCGGCGAGTGATCCACTCGCGACGAACCGCATACAGGGGGTTCCATGAGATCCAACCGCGCCAGAACGCGCGCCGGAGTGAGCATGGCAGCGACACTGCCCATGATCGCCGGCGCGCTGGCGCTCGGCATACCCGCGGCGCACGCCTCCGACACCCCGGCCCGTGACACGCTGGCCGGGACCAAGCCCGCGTGGGCCACCGCGAAGGCCGACAAGGGCGCCACCGCCGACAGTTCGCGGGTCTCGGCCCGCGTCTATCTGGCGGGCAGGGACGCGGCCGGCCTCGCCGCGTACGCGAAGTCGGTGTCCGACCCGTCCTCGGCGTCGTACGGCAAGTACCTGAGCGCCGGCCAGGCGCAGTCCCGCTTCGGCGCGACGAAGGCCCAGGTCGCCGCCGTGAAGTCCTGGCTGACGTCGGCCGGTCTGAAGGTCACCGGCGTCTCGCAGCACTACGTCTCCGTCACCGGTGACGTGGCCGCCGCCGAGAAGGCGTTCGGCACCCAGCTGCACAACTACGCCAAGGGCACGAAGACTTACCGCGCGCCGTCGAAGACGGCGTCCGCGCCGGAGAGCCTGAACGGTGCCGTCCTGACCGTCACCGGCCTGGACACCGCCCCGCACAAGGCCGACCACGCCGACCAACTGCCGGGTCCCGGCGCCGTGTTCAAGAACTCCGGGCCGTTCTCCTCGTACTACGGCTCCAACATCGCGAGCACGCTGCCGGACGCGTACGGCACGAAGATCCCGTACGCCGTGCAGGGCTACACCGGCAAGCAGCTGCGCGCCGCCTACGGCGCGGGCTCCTACACGGGCAAGGGGGTGCGTGTCGCCATCACCGACGCCTACGCCTCCCCGACCATCGCCTTCGACGCGGCCACCTACGCGAAGAAGCACGGCGACGCGGCCTACACCAGCGGCCAGTTGAAGCAGGTCCTGCCCAAGAACTACACGAAGACCGGCGCCGACCAGTGCGACGCGTCCGGCTGGTACGGCGAGGAGACCCTCGACGTCGAGGCCGTGCACGCGGTCGCGCCGGACGCGCAGATCACGTACGTGGGCGCCTCGTCCTGCTACGACGACGATCTGCTGGACTCGCTCAGCAAGATCGTCGACAACCACCTCGCCGACATCGTCTCCAACTCCTGGGGCGACATCGAGGCCAACCAGACGCCGGACCTCGCGGCCGCCTACGACCAGGTCTTCCAGTTCGGCGCGGTCGAGGGCATCGGCTTCTACTTCTCCTCCGGCGACAACGGCGACGAGGTCGCCAACACCGGCACGAAGCAGGTCGACACCCCGGCCAACTCGGCGTGGGTGACGGCGGTCGGCGGTACCTCGCTGGCGGTCGGCAAGGGCGACAAGTACCTGTGGGAGACCGGCTGGGGCACCGAGAAGGCCACGCTGTCCGCGGACGGCACGAGCTGGACGAACTTCCCCGGCGCGTTCACCTCCGGTGCGGGCGGCGGCACCAGCAAGACGGTCGCCGAGCCCTTCTACCAGAAGGGTGTCGTCCCGGACGCGCTGGCCAAGGCCAACAACGCGGCCGGCAACCGTGTGGTCCCGGACATCTCCGCGATCGCCGACCCGAACACCGGCTTCAAGGTCGGCCAGACGCAGACCTTCCCGGACGGCTCGGAGAAGTACAGCGAGTACCGGATCGGCGGCACGTCGCTGGCGGCGCCGGTGATCGCGGCGGTACAGGCGCTCGCCACGGAGGCGCGCGGCGGCAAGGCGATCGGTTTCGCCAACCCGTCGATCTACGCGAAGTACGGGTCGAAGGTCTACCACGACGTCACCGACAACCCGACGGGGTCGGGGCTTGCAGTGGCGCGGGTCGACTTCGTCAACGGGTATGACGCGGCAGACGGTCTGACTACGTCTGTGCGGTCGCTGGGCAAGGACAGCTCGCTGATCGCGGTGAAGGGGTACGACCCGGTGACCGGCGTGGGTACGCCCGCGAGCGGTTACGTGGAGTCGTACAAGCGGCGCTAGCAAGGCAGCCGATGGGGCGCGGGACGATCACGTCCCGCGCCCCATCGCGTCTCTCTGACGATTACACTGAGCCCGTGCCTTCACTGAACTTCTCGTCGATCTATCAGCACGGGTTCGCGCGTGTCGCCGCCTGTACGGGCCACACCGTCATCGCCGATCCGCCCGCCAACGCCGAAGCGGTGCTGCGTCATGCGCGGCGGTGTGCGGACGAAGGGGTCGCCGTCGCGGTCTTTCCCGAGATGGTGCTGTGCGGGTACTCGATCGAGGACCTGCTGCTCCAGGACGCGCTGCTCGACGAGGTCGAGGCGGCGCTCGCGACCGTGGTCGAGGGGTCCGCGGAGCTGCTGCCGATCCTGGTCGTCGGCGCGCCGCTGCGGCATCGCAACCGGGTCTACAACTGCGCGGTGATCGTGCACCGCGGCCGCATCCTCGGGGTCGTACCGAAGTCGTACCCGCCGAACTACCGCGAGTTCTACGAGCGCCGGCAGATCGGTGACGGCGCCGACGAGCGCGGCGGGTCGATCCGGGTCGGCGGCGAGAGCGTGCCGTTCGGCGTGGATCTGCTCTTCGAGGCGGCCGACGTTCCCGGCCTCGTGCTGCACGCCGAGATCTGCGAGGACATGTGGGTGCCGGTGCCGCCCAGCGCGGAGGCGGCCCTCGCCGGGGCGACCGTGCTGGTCAACCTGTCCGGCAGTCCGATCACGGTCGGGCGGGCCGAGGACCGCAAGCTGCTGTGCCGTTCGGCGTCCTCGCGCTGTCTCGCGGCGTACGTCTACGCGGCGGCCGGTCTGGGCGAGTCGACCACCGACCTGTCCTGGGACGGCCAGACGATGATCTACGAGAACGGCGTGCTGCTCGCCGAGACCGAGCGGTTCCCGCTCGGGGACGAGTACGCCGTCGCCGACGTCGACCTCGACCTGCTGCGGCAGGAGCGGCTGCGGATGGGCACGTTCGACGACAACCGCCGTACGCACGCGGCACGGACGCGCGACTTCCGCACGGTGTCCTTCGAACTCGACCCTCCGCTCACCGACCTGGGACTGCGTCGGCGTCTGGAGCGCTTCCCGTTCGTGCCGGCCGACGCGGACCGGCTCGCCCAGGACTGTTTCGAGGCTTACAACATCCAGGTCCAGGGCCTCCAGCAGCGGCTCGCCTCGATCGGCGGCTCGAAGGTCGTCATCGGTGTCTCCGGCGGTCTGGACTCCACGCACGCGCTGATCGTCGCCGCCCGCGCGATGGACCGCGCCGGGCGCCCGCGCAGTGACATCCTCGCCTGGACGCTGCCCGGTTTCGCCACCAGCGACCACACCAAGGACAACGCGCACGCCCTCATGCGGTCCCTCGGGGTCACCGCGGCCGAGCTGGACATCACGCCGACCGCGCGGCTGATGCTGGCCGAGATGGGGCATCCGTTCGCGTCCGGTGAGCCGGTGTACGACGTCACGTTCGAGAACGTCCAGGCGGGCCTGCGCACCGACTACCTCTTCCGGCTGGCCAACCAGCGCGGCGGCATCGTGCTCGGCACCGGTGACCTCTCCGAGCTGGCGCTCGGCTGGTCGACGTACGGCGTGGGCGACCAGATGAGCCACTACAACGTCAACGGCGGCGTCCCGAAGACCCTGATCCAGCACCTCATCCGATGGGTCATCAGCAGCGGCCAGTTCGGCGACGAGACCGGCAAGACGCTCGCCGCGATCCTCGACACCGAGATCAGCCCGGAGCTGGTGCCGGGCGAGGAGATGCAGTCGACGGAGTCGAAGATCGGCCCGTACGCGCTGCACGACTTCACGCTTTTCCACGTCCTGCGCCACGGGTTCCGGCCGTCGAAGATCGCCTTCCTCGCCTGGCACGCCTGGCGGGACGCGGACGCCGGTGAGTGGCCGCCGGGCTTCCCGGACGCCAAGCGGGTGGCGTACGACCTGCCGGAGATCGCCAAGTGGCTGGAGGTCTTCTGCCGCCGCTACTTCGGCTTCGCCCAGTTCAAGCGCTCGGCCATGCCGAACGGCCCGAAGGTCTCGGCGGGCGGCTCGCTGTCACCCCGCGGCGACTGGCGTGCGCCGTCGGACAGTTCGGCGCGGGCGTGGCTGCGGGATCTGGAACGGTTCGAGGAGCTGCGGGCGGCGGCCTCGTCGTAATCGCGGCAGCCTCGTCGTGGTCGACGTCCACCCGTTGGCCAGCCGTTGGCCCACGACCACCGCCGTCCGGCCAGAAGTACGCCTTGGTCGTAGCCACTGCCGTCCGGCCAGTACGCCTCGGCCGCAACCACCGCCGTCCCGCCAGGAGTACGCCATGGTCCGCAGCATTCCGCCGTGCCCGTTCGCCGTGGAGGAGCTGATACCCGAGCTGGCGGGGCACGCCCGGACCACGACGCTGCTCTACCCGCGCGCGGGCAGTCCCGGCGTACGGGACAGCTCCGTCGGCGGTCCGCTGCTGTGGCCCGCCGACGAGCCCTGGCCGGTGTGCCCCGGCGCGGGGCACGACGCCATGGTGCCGGTCGTGCAGCTGTTCGCCCGGGACGTCCCCGAGCTGCTCTTCCCCGCGGGCACCGACCTGCTCCAGATCGTCTGGTGCCCTTGCCTCCACGACGACCGTGACGAATGGGTCGCGCTGCCTCGGCTGTACTGGCGGGACGCGGCCGACGTGAGCGCGACCGGCCTGCTCGCCGACCCGCCCCGCCCGTCCGCGTACGACGAGGACTTCCTCCCCCGCCCCTGCACGGTCTCCCCCACGCCGGCGCTGGAGTACCCGAACTGGGACATGCCCGAGGGCCTCTCCGGCACCCTGGGCGAGCGGTTCGAGGAGATCGAGGCCGCGACCGGCCACTCGTACTACGACGTGGCCACCACCATCCAGAGCAAGGTCGGCGGCTACCCGGGCTGGACCCAGCCGCCCGACTGGCCGGACTGCGCGTGCGGGCGGCGGATGGAGCATCTGCTGAGCATCACGGCGACGGAACCGGCCCACGGCCGATGGCTGCCGTACGACGACCATGCCGCCGGCGGCGACCGGCCGGTGTGGCTGACCGAGGCCGACCCTGCCGTCGAGGACGGGATCGGGCACGGGATGGACATGGGCGACCTGGGCGGCATCTACTTCTTCGTCTGCCGCCACTGCCCGGACACGCCGTACGCGTACCGCTACGACTGCTGAGCCGCCGTTGGCAACGCCAAGCCTCAGCGGGTGAGGCTCACGTCCAGGGCCTCGGGTACGTGCGAGGCGATGACGCGTTCTCGTGCGGACACCGGTACGGTCGCGCGCCGCCGGTCCACCACCGCCGCCGTGCCCGCCACGCCGAGGCCCAGGACGGCGAGCGCCGCACCCGCCAGGGCCGGGGAGGTGGCGCCGAAGCCCGCGGCCAGCGCCAGGCCGCCGATCCACGCTCCCCCGGCGTTCGCCAGGTTGAAGGCGGCCTGGTTGGCGGAGGAGGCCAGCGAGGGGGCCGAGGAGGCCTTCTCCATGACCATCAGCTGGAGCGGCGAGCCGGTGACGAAGGCGGCGACGCCGAGCAGGACGACCGCCACGGCCGCGCTCACCGGCGTGCTCATCAGCAGCGGGAACGCGCCGAGGACCACGACCAGCGAGACCAGGCCGCCGAACAGCGTCGCCCGCATCGCGTGGTCGGCCAGCCGGCCGCCGACGAGGTTGCCGACCGTCGCGCCCACGCCGAACAGCGCGAGCAGCAGCGTGACGCTGGCGTCGGCGTACCCGGCGGAGTCGGTGAGCATCGGCGTGATGTAGCTGTACGCGGCGAAGAGCGCGCCGAAGCCGGCGACGGTCGTGCCGAGGGCCAGCCAGACGGGGAGGGACTTCAGGGCCGCGAGCTCGCCGCGCAGGCCGCCGTGCGCCGGTGCCACCCGGTCGTGCGGGATCAGCGCGGCCAGGGCCGCGATCGCGGCGAGGCCGATGGCGCTCACGCCGAGGAAGGTGGCCCGCCAGCCGAGGTGCTGGCCCATGAGCGTGGCGACCGGCACGCCCGCGATGTTGGCGACGGTGAGCCCGAGGAACATCAGCGACACCGACCGGGCCTTGCGCTCGGGCGCGACCATGGTGGTGGCGACGACCGCGCCGACGCCGAAGAAGGCGCCGTGCGGCAGGCCGCTGAGGAAGCGGGCGGCCAGCAGCCAGTGGTGGTCGGGCGCGAAGGCGGAGGCCGCGTTGCCGGCCACGAACAGCGCCATCAGCGCGATGAGGACCGTACGGCGGGACATGCGCGCGGTGGCGGCGGCGAGCAGTGGGGCGCCGATGACGACGCCGAGCGCGTACGCCGAGACGAGGTGGCCGGCGGTCGGGATGGAGATGTTCAGGTCGTCCGCGACCTCGGGCAGCAGGCCCATCATGACGAACTCGGTGGTGCCGATGCCGAATGCGCCCACGGCGAGGGCGAGCAGGGCGAGGGGCATGAAGGGCCTTTCGGGGTTGTTCCGGGGTGCTTATGTTCACCAACGGAACAAAGCCTTGCAGGCCCAGTATTCCAGACGGTTACGACGAGGTGTCCACCATCAGGCTGGCGGCCACGGGGAGGTGGTCGCTGCCCGTCTCCGGCAGGGTCCACGAGCTCTCCGGCTCGACGCCCTTGACCAGGATCTGGTCGATCCGCGCCATCGGGAACGAGGCCGGCCAGCTGAACCCGAACCCGCTGCCGGCCGCGCCCTGCGTGGAGCGCAGCTGGGAGGTGACGGCGTTGAGGGCGCGGTCGTTCATGGTGCCGTTGAGGTCGCCCAGCAGCACGACCCGCTCCAGCGGCTCATCGGCGATCGCCTCGCCCAGCGCGTCGGCGCTCTTGTCGCGCTGCCGGGCGGTGAAACCGGCCTCCATCTTCACGCGGACCGAGGGCAGGTGGGCGACGTAGAACGCGACCTGCCCCTCGGGCGTGGTCACGGTGGCCCGCATGGCGCGGGTCCAGCCCAGCTTGATGTCGACGGGCTTGACCCCGCTCAGCGGGTACTTGCTCCACAGCCCGACGGTGCCCTGCACCGAGTGGTACTTGTACGTCCCCGCCAGCGCCTTCTCGTACGTCGGCACCGCCGCGGAGGTCAGCTCCTCCAGGGCGACGACGTCCGCGCCGGAGGCCGCCACGTCACGGGCGGTGTCGGACGGGTCGGGGTTGTCGGCGTTGACGTTGTGCGTGGCCACCGTGAGGTCGCCGCCGGCGCCGGCCTTGTCGGTGAGCAGCCCGCCGAAGAGGTTGAGCCAGACGACGGCCGGGAGGATCACCGCGATCAGGGCGGTCGCCGACTTCCGTACGAAGCCGAGGACCAGCAGCACCGGGATGGCGAGGCCCAGCCAGGGCAGGAAGGTCTCGGTGAGGCTGCCGAAGTTGCCGATGCGGTTCGGGATGCGGGAGTGCATCAGCATGATCAGCGCGAGGACCAGGGCCAGGGCGGCGAGGACGAGGCCGCGCCGCCAGATCCGCGGGTCACCGCGCCAGGGGCCGGTCAGTCTGTCCAGCAGGCGTCGGAACCTGGAGTCCCGGCGCTCGGGCCCCGAGCCGCCGTTGTCCGTCTCCTCCATGTACGCCTGCTGCGCCATACCGCGTCGCCTCACTGCCTGCCGTGCATCCGTCCGTCCCCCGACGTAACTCAAGACCCTAGGGGATGATCGGTTCCGATCCTGCCGTCCCATGACGGCCGTACCCGCACGAGGACGTACAAGTCGCCGTTCGGAGTTCCGGACACGGCCGGGGAAAGCGCCGTCTGTGACGAAACGCGCACATCGGGGTTACGAGGTCGGCGAACTGACGGTCGATGAGCTGACGGGCCGTAGGCCTTCCAGGAGAGCGTCGACCATCTGCTCGGAGAGCCCCTCGGGCAGGTCGGCGTCCGGGCGCATGATGGCGCGCACCAGCATCGGGCCGACGAACAGGTCGTTGACGAATTCCAGGTCGAGGTCGGCGCGGAGTTCGCCGTTCTCCCGGCCGCGGCGCAGGACGTCGAGGCCGACGCGGCGCCGGGGGGCGATGACGGCCTCGTGGTAGGAGGCCCAGATCTTCGGGCTCTGCTTCATCTGCGCGTAGACGTTGTGCAGGATCGCCGAGGACCGGTTGAGCAGCCCGCGCTGCCGCAGCGACTCCAGCAGGACGACGAGGTCGTCGCGCATGGAGGTGCCGGGCAGCGGCGGGTCCGGCGGCTCGGCGGTCCGCACGACGTCGACGAACAGCTCCTCCTTGCCGCTCCACCGCCGGTAGATGGCGGCCTTGCCGACACCGGCGGTACGGGCGATCCGCTCGATGGACAGCTCCGCGAGCGGGACCCCGTCCTCCAGCAGCTTCATCACCCCTTCGACGATGGCCCGCTCGACGGCTTCGCTGCGGGGGCGCCCGCGGGCGGGGGTGGTGGGGCGGGGGGTGCCTCCGGCTTCGGCGAGGCTGGTCACGTCGCTGCGTCCCTTCTGTGGTCCGAGGTGATTCTCTCCCCCCTGGCGTCGCCCCCCGGCTACTCCGCCGCCGTCACCAACTCCCGCCCCTGCTCGTCCTTCTCGTCGGCCGGCGGCTTGCCCGGCAGGAACACGGCGACCACGACCGCGCCGACCACCGCGACGCCCGCGCCCCACAGTGCGGTGATGTGCATGGCGTGCAGGAAGGCGTCGTGGGCCGGGGCGATGAGCGCCTTGCCCTGGGGGCCGAGCTTCTCGGCGACGCCGAGGGTGGCCTCGATGGACTCGCCCGCGGTGTGGCGGGCGCCTGCCGGGAGCACGCCGAGCTTGTCCTCGATGCCGTTGCGGTAGGCCGTGGAGAGGACCGAGCCGAGGACGGCGATGCCGAGGGCGCCGCCGACCTGCCGGAAGGTGTTGCTCAGCGCGGACGCGGAACCGGCCTTCTCGCGCGGCAGGGCCTGCATGATGACGACGCTGACCGGGGTCATGACGTGCGCCATCCCGGCGCCCATGAGGAAGAACATCACCTCCAGGGCCCAGACCGGCGTGTCCGACTCCAGCGCGGCGAAGGCGGCCAGCGTCGCGGCGAGGATCAGCAGGCCGCCGGTGGTGGTGGCCTTGTTGCCGAAGCGGTTGACGACCAGCCGGGCGCGCGGCGCGAAGATCAGCTGGGCGGCGGCCAGCGGCAGCATCAGCAGACCGGTCTGGAGCGGCGAGTACCCGCGCACGCTCTGGGTGTAGAAGACCGAGAAGAAGGTCACGCCCATCAGCGCGAAGAAGACCAGCGCGAGAGCGGCGATCGCGGCCGAGAAGACCTTGTTCTTGAAGTACGTGACGTCGATGGACGGGTGGTCGCTGCGCTTCTCGAACACCACGAACGCGGCGAGCACGACGAGACCGGCGCCGATGGTCGACAGCACCTTCGGGTCCGTGAAGTCGGCGAGCTGGCCGCCCTTGATGATGCCGTAGACGAGCAGGACCAGGCCGACGACCGACAGGACGACGCCCACGGGGTCGATGCGGCCGGGGTTCGGGTCGCGGGAGTCCGGCACCAGCCACAGCATCAGCGCGAGGGCCAGCACCACGATCGGCACGTTGATGAGGAAGACCGAGCCCCACCAGAAGTGGTCGAGGAGCACACCGCCGGTGATCGGCCCGATGGCGATCGCGAGACCGACGCCGCCGGCCCAGATGCCGATGGCCTTGGGCTGCTCGTCGCGCTCGAAGACGTTCATGAGGACGGCGAGGGTGGCGGGCATCACGAACGCGGCGCCGAGCCCCATCAGCGCGCGGAACGCGATGAGCTGCTCCGGCGACCCGGAGGAGGCGGCGAGGGCGGAGCCGATGCCGAACACGGCGAGCCCGCCGAGCAGCACCCGCTTGCGGCCCAGCCGGTCACCGAGGAGCCCGGCGCTGAACAGCAGGCCCGCGAAGACGAGGGTGTAGGCGTTGATCGCCCATTCCAGCTCGCTCTGGGTGGCGCCCAGGCCGGTCGGGGCGGGGGTCGAGATCGTCTTGATCGCGACGTTCAGGATCGAGTTGTCGAGCACCACGATCAGCAGGCTCAGCATCAGCACGCCGAGGATCGCCCAGCGGCGCCGGTGCACGGCCTCGGGTATGCGGGGGCCGGCGACGGCGGGGTCGGCAGGAGAAGTCATACGGCCGAGCCTAGACCTATTTCGATACGGCACCGTCTCGTATCGGAATTCTTTACGGAGACCTTAAGAACGAACCTAGGGAGACGGACGTACCCCGCTCGACGCGTGACCCATGTCCCGTCACCCGGTCTGGCCGCGCGTGACACGAGGTGCCACCATGGAGGTGATCCGGGGACGCCGTCAGGGCGCCTCGAGATGACTGAAGGAGCCGTTGCCATGACGCAGCTTTCGGCTGCCCAGACCAGGCCCACCGACGGCAGCAAAGCGCTGTACGGGGGGAAGGGCACCCGCCGCATCACCGTCCGCGACATCGCCCTCGCCAAGGAACGCGGCGAGAAGTGGCCCATGCTCACCGCCTACGACTCGGGGACCGCGGCGGTCTTCGACGAGGCCGGCATCCCGGTCCTGCTCGTCGGGGACTCCGCGGGCAACGTCGCGCTCGGGTACGAGTCGACCGTGCCGGTCACCCTCGACGAGATGACCATGCTCTCGGCCGCCGTCGTCCGCGGTACGTCCCGCGCGCTCATCGTCGGCGACCTGCCCTTCGGCTCCTACCAGGAGGGTCCGGTGCAGGCGCTGCGCTCGGCGACCCGGCTGGTCAAGGAGGCCGGGGTCGGGGCGGTCAAGCTGGAGGGCGGTGAGCGGTCGTACGACCAGATCCGGCTCCTCGTCGAGTCCGGCATCCCGGTGATGGCCCACATCGGCCTCACCCCGCAGTCCGTCAACGCCATGGGCTACCGCGTCCAGGGCCGCGGCGAGGAGGCGGCGGCGCAGCTGCTGCGCGACGCGAAGGCCGTGCAGGACGCCGGCGCCTTCGCGGTCGTCCTGGAGCTGGTCCCGGCGGAGCTCGCGGCCGAGGTCACGCGCACGCTGCACATCCCGACGGTCGGCATCGGCGCGGGCGCGGAGACGGACGCGCAGGTGCTGGTGTGGACCGACATGCTCGGTCTGACCGGCGGGCGGGTCCCGAAGTTCGTCAAGCAGTACGCCGACCTGCGCACGGTCATGGGCGACGCGGTGAAGGCGTTCGCGGAGGACGTGGTCGGCGGGACGTTCCCGCAGGAAGAGCACTCCGTGCACTAGAAGCCACAGTGGTACAGAAGCAGCCCGCCGACTTCCCCCATCGGCGGGCTGCTGGCTTTGTAGGCAGCCTGTAGGTGGCTGTCGGTGGCCTGTAGGTCGTTTGTCGGTGGGCCCTGGCACCGTTCTCGGCATGACGCGAATCGACAACAACCGCAGCGGCGCCGACATCGCCGTGTCCGTGCGGGGACTGGTCAAGCACTACGGCGAGACCAAGGCGCTGGACGGCGTCGACCTGGATGTGCGCGAGGGCACCGTGATGGGTGTGCTCGGGCCGAACGGCGCCGGCAAGACCACCCTCGTACGCATCCTCTCCACCCTTCTCGCCCCCGACTCCGGCCTCGCGACGGTCGCCGGGTACGACGTCGTCCGGCAGCCTCGGCAGCTGCGCCGGGTGATCGGCCTCACCGGGCAGTACGCCTCCGTCGACGAGAAGCTCCCCGGCTGGGAGAACCTCTACATGATCGGCCGGCTGCTGGATCTGCCCCGCAAAGAGGCCCGCCGCCGCGCCGACGAGCTGCTGGAGCGGTTCTCGCTCACCGAGGCCGCCAAGCGCCCGGCGAGCACCTACTCCGGCGGTATGCGCCGCCGCCTCGACCTGGCCGCCTCCATGATCGGGCACCCGGCGGTGCTCTTCCTGGACGAGCCGACCACCGGCCTCGACCCGCGCACCCGCAACGAGGTGTGGGACGAGGTCAAGCGGATGGTCGGCGACGGGGTCACCGTCCTGCTCACCACCCAGTACATGGAGGAGGCCGAGCAGCTCGCCTCCGAGCTGACCGTCGTGGACCGGGGCAAGGTCATCGCGGGAGGCGGCATCGAGGAGCTGAAGGCGAAGGTCGGCGGCCGGACCCTGCGGGTGCGCCCCGCCGATCCGCTGCACCTGCGCCCGCTCGCCGGTCACCTCGACGGCCTCGGCATCACCGGCCTGGCCACCACCGTCGTCGACCCGGAGTCCGGCTCCCTGCTGGTGCCGATCCTCAGCGACGAGCAGCTCACCGCCGTGGTCGGCGCGGTCACCGCGCGCGGCATCACGGTCTCCAGCATCACCACCGAACTGCCCAGCCTGGACGAGGTGTTCCTGTCCCTCACCGGCCATCGCGCCAGTGCCCCGCAGGACACCGTGCCCACCGAGACCCGCGAGGAGGTCGCCGTATGAGCGCCGCCACCCTTACCGCCGACAGCGCCGCCAAGTCCGTCGACGACGTCCGTATCCCGCTGCGCGGGCATCTGCGGCACACCGGTGCCCTGATCCGCCGCAACCTGCTGTGGATCCGTCAGGACCCCGAGTCGATGGCCGACGCGCTGCTGATGCCGGTCATCTTCACCCTGCTGTTCGTGTTCGTCTTCGGCGGCTCGATCGGGCAGGCGCTGGGCGGCGGTCAGGACCAGTACGTGCAGTACGTCATCCCGGGCATGATCGCGATGATGAGCATGACGCTCTCCCAGGGCGTCGGCACCGGGTTCAGCCAGGACTTCAACTCCGGTGTCATGGACCGGTTCCGGTCCCTGCCGATCGGGCGCGGCTCGGTGCTGTTCGCGAAGATCTCCGTCGAGCTGATGCGGATGCTGTTCGCGACGACCGTGCTGATGCTCGTCTCCGTCGCCGTCGGCTTCGACATCACCAACTGGCCGGGGCTGTTCGCGACCGTCGCGCTGGCCACCGCGTTCGCCTCGTCGATCATGTGGGTGTTCCTCACGCTCGGCGTGGTCATGAAGAGCGCGCAGTCCGTGCAGGCGATGGGCTTCCTGGTGCTGTTCCCGCTCCAGTTCGGCTCGTCGATCTTCGCGCCGACGACCTCGATGCCGGGCTGGCTCCAGACCTTCACCGACTACAACCCGCTGTCCACGCTGGCGGACGCCGCGCGCGGACTGATGGTGGGCGGTCCCGTCGCCCACGACCTGTGGGTGACGATCGGCTGGTCGGTGGCGATCACCGCGGTGATGGCGCCGGTGGCGATCCACAAGTTCCGTACGAAGAGCTGACATCGATCGGCATCAGGGTTCAGACGAGGGCGGCGGCCTCCCCGGGGGAGAGACCGGCGCCCTCGTCGTACGCCGTGGCGTAGGCCGCTTCGCCGAGCAGGGCACGCAGCTCCCGCTCGGCCTGGCCGCGGGTCTCGCGTTCGTACGTCGTCGCCGCGTGGCTGTCCGGCAGCAGCGCGTCGCCGGCCGCGAGGCAGCGGGCCCCGTCCGCGGCGCGGCCGTCGACACCGGCCAGGCCCAGCGCGGCGATGTGCAGGTACTGGGCGCGCATGTGCGGGGCGATGGCCTGGGACAGCGGGTCCTCGGCCTTGCGCAGCGCCTGGCGGGACTTGTCGAGGCAGGCTTCGAAGCAGCCGTCCGCCGCCTCCACGCGGGCCTCCACGCCGAGGATGTAGGCGTCGAAGATGATGAAGTGGGCGATGCCGAAGTCCTCGCGCAGCAGCCGCACTTGCTCGCGCGCCTCGGTGACCCGGCCGGTCTGGGCGAGGCGGACGGCGAGGAAGAGCCGGGCGGCGGGCATGGCGTCGTTGTGGCCGCCGCCGTCGGTGGCGATCACCTCGCGCAGCAGCCGCTCGCCCCGCTCGGGGTCCGACTCCAGCAGCGTGCTGCCCAGCCGGGCCTTGAGCACGGCCTGCTGGGCGCGGGCGCCGAGGCGGGCGGCGATGTCGATGCCGGCCTCGTAGTCGGCCGCCGCCCTGTCCCAACGGCCCTTGCGTTCATGGGACTCGGCCCGTGCGGAGAGCGCCTCGGCGGTGCCCCACAGGTCACCGAGGCGCTCGTAGATCGCCAGCGACTCGTCGGCGTCCCGGATGGCGTCGCCCTCCCAGTCGACGCGGTTGGCGAACACGTTGGCCCGCCACTGCAGGCTGGCGGCGAGCTCCCAGTCGTATCCGGGTGTCTCGCGGGAGGTGCGGACGGTCTCGTCGATGACCAGCCGCAGCCGCTCCATGTCCCCGGTGAGCATGACGGCGAAGAACCACAGGGAGCCGGGGATGCGGCAGGTCTGCGGCATGCCCGGCTCGTAGGTCAGGGCGATGGACCGCAGTTTGGTCTGTGCCGCCGGGGTCTGCCAGGCGTCCAACTCGGTGTCCATGCAGGCGAGATGGACCAGATGCAGACCGCGCCGGGCCTCTTCGAGGACCTCTCCGGTCCAGGGCGGCGGGGTGTCCGTGCAGCGCTGCCACACCGGTTGCGCGGGGCGGGCGGTTTCCGGGAACGGGTCCGGGCCCAGGTCCATGACCTCCCGGGACCAGTTGCGGGCCTCGATCTTCAGATCGCGCATCTGCCAGTACCAGGCCAGCGACAGGATCAGACAGAGGCCCTCCTGCTCGTCGCGTTCGGCGACGGCGAGCCGCAGGGCGGTGCGCAGGTTCTCGTACTCCCGCTCCAGCATTCCGATGGCGGCGAGTTGGCCCGGACCGCGCAGCAACGGGTCGACGGTGCGGGCGAGTTCGCGGTAGTACGTGAGGTGCGCGCGCCCGGCCTCGGCCCGCCGGCCGCTCTCGTCGAGCCGCTCGCCCGCGTACTCGGCGACGGTCTCCAGGAGCCGGTAGCGCATCTCCCCGCAGTCCGAAGGGGCGGCCACGACAAGGGACTTGTCCACGAGCGAGCCGAGCGCGTCCAGCGCGGCCGGACCGCACACGGCCTCGGCGGCGGCGAGGTCGCAGCCGCCGGCGAACACCGACAGCCGCCGCAGGACTTCCCGTTCGCCCTCGTCCAGCAGATCCCAGGACCAGTCGACGACGGCCCGCAACGTCTGCTGGCGGGGCAGCAGGGTGCGACTGCCGGAGGTGAGCAGCCGGAACCGGTCGTCGAGCCGGTCCGCGATCTGACGTGGCGTCAGCATCCGTAGCCGGGCAGCCGCGAGCTCGATGCCGAGCGGGAGTCCGTCGAGGCGCCGGCAGATCTCGGCGCAGGCCGCGGCGGTCTCCTCGTCGGCCTCGACCCGGAAGCCCGGCCGGGCGGCGGCCCCGCGGTCGGCGAGCAGCCGCAGCGCGACGGGCTCGGGCAGCGGGTCGACCGGCCGCAGCAACTCCCCCGGTACACCGAGGGATTCACGACTGGTGGCCAGCACCGTCAGCTGCGGGCACCGCTCCAGGAGCGCCTCCGTCAGCCGGGCGGCGGCCTCGACGACGTGCTCGCAGTTGTCGAGGATCAGCAGCATCCGCCGCCTGCCGCAGTGCTCGACGAGCCGCTCGACCGGGTCGTCGTGCCGCTCGTTCCCGGCCCGCATCGCCTCGGCGCCGGCCCCGTACAGCACGGTCTCGCGGGCGCCGACGGCGGTGAGCACGGCCTCCGGCACGTCGTCGGGGTCGTCGACGGGAGCGAGCTCGACCAGCCACACCCCGTCCCGCGCGGCGTCCCCCACGGTCTCGGCCGCCTCCTGCGACAACCGCGTCTTCCCGGCCCCACCGGGCCCGAGCAACGTGACAAGCCGAGCCACCGCGAGATCCCCCCGAATGGCCTCGATATCACCTTCCCGCCCGACGAAGGAGGTGAGCCGGGCGCGGAGGTTGCCGGGAGTGGGCAGGCCTCCGGCGGTGCGCGCGGGCCCGCCGGCCGAGCTGCCGGACGCCGGCGAGACGCCCGGGTCCTGAGGCGCACCGGGCCACTGGCCTGCTGACGCACCCTGCACCGCCGCCGGACCCTGCGCTGCCGCGGGCCACTCGCCCGCCGCCGGAACCTGGTCAGCCGTCGAGTCCCGGTCTGCGACCGGCCCCCAGCCCGCCGTCGGTCCGGCACCCGCCGCCATGCCGCGCCCCGCCGACGGCCCCCGCCCCGCGGCCGAGCCGCGCCCCAGGGCCGGCCCGGTCCTCGCCGACCCGTTGGCCAGCAACTCCCCGTGCAACGCCCGCAGTTCCGGGCCCGGGTCCGCTCCCAGGCGGTCCGCCAAAAGGTGGCGTACCTCCTCGTAGGCGGCCAGCGCCTCTGCTGTGCGGCCCGCGTCGCGTAGGGCGCGTAGGCGGAGGGACTGGAGGGGCTCGTCGAGGGGGTGGGTGTCGCAGAGGGCCGTCAGTTCGGGGAGGGAATGTTCGGCTTGGCCGAGGGCCAGGGCGGCGGTGTGGCGGGCGCGCAGGGCGTCCAGGCGCCGGGCCTCCCAGCGGGCCGACTCGGCGGTGCGGTCGGGCAGGTCGGCGAGGGCGGAGCCGCGCCACAGGGCGAGGGCGTCGTCGAGGACGCCGGTCGCCTTGGTCGCGTCGCCGTCGGCCAGCGCGCGGGTGCCCTCGCCGGTGAGCCGGTCGAAGCGGTGCAGGTCGATGTCGTCGGGCGCGGCGACGAGTCGGTAGCCGCCGTCCACGGAGGCGACGGCGTCCGCGCCGAGGGCCCTGCGCAACCGCCCCACCAGCGCCTGGAGCGCGGCGGGCGCGTCGGCGGGCGGGTCGCCGCCCCACACCTCGGCGACCAGCAGCCCGACGGTCACGGTCCGGCCGGGCCGCAGCGCGAGCACGGTCAGCAGGGCACGCAGCCGCGCCCCGCCGACCGGAAGGGGGATGCCGTCGGAACGGAGTGCCTGGGTGGTGCCGAGGATGCGATAGCGCACGGGGTCCATTGTCTCTGGTCGTTCGGGGGCCGGTCACGGGGATACGAGGGCGGGCGGGGGCCGTGTCGGGGGCGGCCGGCGTCTCGTCACGCACATGCCACCACTCCATGTCCCCCACCTTCTACGGAACCGATGACCGACCGCGAGACGTTTTCGTCGTACGCCCGGTACGGTCGGGCAGTCCCAGAGCGTGTACGAGAGTCGGGGGAGCCCCATGACAGCCACTGCCGCCCGCCGCAGCGACCGGCGGATCAGCCCCGTCTTCGTCGGGATCCTCGCCGTGACGGCGGTGACCGGGTGGGCGACCTGGACCGGGTTCGCGGAGCAGCCCGGGGTGGCGGTGTTCCTGTTCGTGACGGCCGCGTGGATCGTCTCCCTGTGTCTGCACGAGTACGCACACGCGCGTACCGCCCTGCACAGCGGTGACATCTCGGTCGGCTCGAAGGGCTATCTGACCCTCAACCCGCTCAAGTACACCCACGCCCTGCTCAGCATCGTCCTGCCCGTCCTCTTCGTGATCATGGGCGGGATCGGTCTGCCGGGTGGCGCGGTCTTCATCGAGCGCGGGCGCATCCGGGGGCGTTGGAAGCACAGTCTGATCTCGGCGGCCGGCCCGCTGACCAACGTGCTGTTCGCGGCCGTGTGCACCGCCCCGTTCTGGCTGGAGGCCCTGGACGGCGTGCCGACCGACTTCCGGTTCGCGCTCGCCTTCCTCGCCCTGCTCCAGGTGACGGCGGCGATCCTGAACTTCCTGCCGGTCCCGGGCCTGGACGGCTACGGCGTCATCGAGCCCTGGCTGTCGTACAAGATCAAGCGCCAGGTGGAGCCGTTCGCGCCGTTCGGCCTGCTGTTCGTCTTCGCGCTGCTGTGGGTGCCGTCGGTCAACCACGCCTTCTTCGACCTGATCGACTCGATCCTGGCGGGCCTCGGGATCAGCGACTTCGAGACCTACTGCGGTCAGGACCTCTATCGCTTCTGGCAGACGAGCAGCGACTGCAGTGTCAGTTAGTGACCTTGCCCCGCTTCACGTAGTACCAGCACATGTTGCTGGACAGGCCCGCGATCAGCACCCACACGATCCCCAGCCAGCTGCCCTGCGCGAAGGACACCACCGCCGCGGCGATGGCGAGCAGGCAGACGATGAGGGCGTAGAGGGCGAGGCGGGGCATGAGGGCGGTTCTCCTGTCGGGGGGACACTGCTGCGCTACGGCATCCAGTGTCCCCCATCCCCTCATACGTCCGTGACGCGCAGTCCCGCGTGCGCCTTGTAGCGGCGGTTCACGGAGATCAGGTTGGCGACCAGCGACTCGACCTGGTGGGCGTTGCGCAGCCGGCCCGCGAAGACACCGCGCATACCGGGGATGCGGCCGGCGAGGGCCTGGACGATCTCGACGTCGGCGCGCTCCTCGCCCAGCACCATCACGTCGGTGTCGATCTCGTCGATCTCCGGGTCCTGGAGCAGGACGGCCGACAGGTGGTGGAAGGCGGCGGCGACCCGGGAGTCGGGCAGCAGGGCGGCGGCCTGCTCGGCGGCGCTGCCCTCCTCCGGCTTCAGCGCGTAGGCGCCCTTCTTGTCGAAGCCGAGCGGGTTGACGCAGTCGACGACCAGCTTCCCGGCGAGTTCCTCGCGCAGCGACTCCAGCGTCTTGCCGTGCCCGTCCCACGGCACGGCGACGATCACGATGTCGCTGCGCCGCGCGGTCTCGGCGTTGTCGGCGCCCTCGACCCCGTGCCCGAGCTCGTCGGCGGCGGCCTGGGCGCGGTCGGCGGCCCGCGAGCCGATGATCACCTTCTGGCCGGCCTTGGCGAGCCGGTAGGCGAGGCCCTTGCCCTGGGGGCCGGTCCCGCCGAGCACGCCGACGACGAGTCCGGAGACGTCGGGGAGGTCCCAGGGGTCCTTGGCGGGCGCCTTCGCGGGGGTCTGTGCAGCACTGTCGGTAGAGGTCATGGGCTGACTTTACGTGCGCCGGGCCCGCCCCCAGGGGTCGGGTGAGCCGCATCACTGCGCCCTCTGACGGGCGGGCTCCGCCTGACCGGTTCGGGCGAATCGGGGCCGAACTCCGGGTCGGGGCCGAGTGGTTGCGGCAGGATGCGGTCGCATGGACGCCGTACGTGTCGCGTTGCTGCGCGAAGTGCTCGCCGGGACCGAGTGGCTGGGGACGACCCGGCGGTTCGCGGGGGTGCTGCGCGGGTCGGTGGTGTCGAACGGGGGCGGGCTGCTGCTGGTCGGCACCCCGGAGTACGAGCCCTGGCATCTCGCGGCCCATCTGGTGGACGAGGCGGCCTGGTCCGGCACGCCGGAGCTGGCCCCCACCCTCGTACGACATGACGCGCGGCCTTCCGATCCGGTCCATCTGGCCGTCGGTCCGGGCCGGTTGGCGGCGGCGCGGCGCGGTGAGACGCTGCTGGTGGTGTCGCCGGAGGAGCCGGACGCCCCGCTCCTGGAACGGGTGCACGACGCCCGGCGGGCCGGTGCGACCGTCCTCGCCCTCGGCCCCGGCGAGGGCGGCCTGGCGGCGATGGCGCACGAGTCGCTGGCGGTGCCGGAGGGCACGGACCTCGATCTGGACACCGTGCAGCATCTGGTGAGCGCGGCGGCCGGGGAGAACGCCCTGCCCGCGCCGCGCGGCCCGCGCCGCTTCCGGGACCGGCTGGCCCGGCTGACGGAACAGCTCACGGCACCGCCGCCGGCGCGCTGGTAGCGGGAAATTCGGTTGCCGGGTGGGCCGCTCCACCCGAGCATGACCGCTCGTGACCGACACAGACACCGACGCCGATCCGGCGCCCTCCCGCCTCCGCTCCGTCCTCCCCGACCTCGCCCCCTGGCGGGCCTCCGCCGACTTCCGGCGGCTGTGGGTGTCGGGGCTGGTCTCGTACTTCGGCAGCTTCCTGACGTTCGTCGCGCTGCCGGTGCAGATCAAGGAGCTGACGGGGTCGGCGGCGGCCGTCGGGGCCATCGGCGCGGTGGAACTCGTCCCGCTGATCGTCTTCGGGCTGTACGGCGGCGCCCTCGCCGACGCGCTCGACAAGCGCGGCCTGATCATCTGGACGGAGGCCGGGCAGGGTGTGCTGAGCGGGGTGCTGCTGCTCAACGCGCTGCTGCCGGAGCCGGCCGTGTGGCCGCTGTATGTCGTGGCGGCCGTCTCCTCGGCGCTGACGTCGGTGCAGCGGCCGGCGCTCGACTCGCTGTGGCCGCGGATCGTGGCGCATGAGCATCTGCCGGCCGCGGCCTCCCTCAACACCTTCCGCTGGACGGTCGGCGGGGTCGCGGGCCCGGCGCTGGCGGGCGTGGTCGTCGCGTACGCGGGCCTCGGCTGGGCCTACGCCGCCGACCTGGCGACCTTCGTGGTCTCCGTGGCCCTGATGATCCCGATCGCCGCCTCCCCGGCCGCGCACGAGGCGGCGAAGCCGTCGCTGAAGGCGGTCGCCGAGGGGGCCAGGTACGCGTGGGGCCGCAAGGAGCTGCTCGGCACCTATGCCGTCGACGTGGTCGCGATGCTGCTGGCGATGCCGCTGGCCGTGCTGCCGTTCCTCGCGGACGAGCTGGACGCCGAGTGGTCGCTGGGCCTGATGTACGCGACGGTGCCGCTGGGGGCGATGCTGGTGAGCGTGACGAGCGGCTGGACGGCCCGTGTCCACCGCCACGGCCGGATGGTCGTGCTGTCGGCGGCGCTGTGGGGCGTGGCGATCGCGGCGGCGGGTGTCGTCGGCAACGTATGGCTGGTGCTGCTGTTCCTGACCGTGGCCGGGGGCTGCGACATGGTCAGCGGGATCTTCCGCGGGGTGATGTGGAACCAGACGATCCCGGACGAGCTGCGGGGCCGGCTCGCCGGGATCGAACTGCTGTCGTACTCGGTCGGCCCGACCCTCGGCCAGGTCAGGTCGGGCGGTTTCGCCGCCTGGTGGGGGGTGCGGGCGTCGGTGTGGTCGGGCGGGCTGCTGTGCGCGGGCGCGGTGGGACTGCTGGCCCTCTGCCTGCCGAAGCTGATGACGTACGACGCCCGCACCGACGAACACGCGGCACGGGTACGGGCCCAACGCGAGGCGGCGGCACGGGTGAGCCCGGCCGAGGCCTGATCAGTCCTCCTCGGCGCCCTTCGTGGCGTCGTGCCACTTGGGGTCGTTCTCCCACTGGAGGTTGCGCTCGCGGGCGGTCTCCATCGCGTGTTCGGCCTCCTGCCGGGAAGCGTACGGGCCGAACCGGTCCTTGGCGGGGCATTCGGGCCCCTCCTCGACCTTCTTGTGCTCCAGGCAGTAGTACCACTCGCCCGGCTTGCCGACCGTGCGCTTCTTGAACAAGGCCATGACCTGCTCCTCTCGCCAGGGACATGTTCCCCCACCGGGGCTCGTTAGACTCGCTGGCATGTCTGGCCAGTCGCTGCTCGTCCCAGGGGAGCTGTCCCCCACCCGTTCCGTGCCCGGAAACATCCGTCGCCCCGAGTACGTCGGCAAGCCCGCGCCGACGCCGTACACCGGTCCGGAGGTGCAGACGCCCGAGACGATCGAGGCGATGCGCATCGCCGGCCGTATCGCGGCCCGGGCGATGGCCGAGGCGGCCAAGAAGATCGCGCCCGGCGTCACGACCGACGAACTGGACAAGGTGGCGCACGAGTACATGTGCGACCACGGCGCCTACCCCTCCACGCTCGGCTATCGCGGCTTCCCCAAGTCGCTGTGCACGAGCGTCAACGAGGTGATCTGCCATGGCATTCCGGACTCGACGGTCCTCAACGACGGCGACATCGTCAACCTCGACGTGACGGCGTACATCGGCGGGGTGCACGGCGACAACAACGCCACGTACCTGGTCGGGGAGGTCGACGAGGAGAGCCGCCTGCTGGTGGAGCGCACCCGCGAATCCCTCGACCGCGCGATCAAGGCGGTCAAGCCGGGCCGCCAGATCAACATCATCGGCCGGGTCATCGAGTCGTACGCCAAGCGCTTCGGCTACGGCGTCGTCCGTGACTTCACCGGGCACGGCATCAACTCGTCCTTCCACAGCGGCCTGATCATCCCGCACTACGACAGCCCGCACGCGACGACGGTCATCCAGCCCGGCATGACGTTCACGATCGAGCCGATGCTGACGCTGGGCACCCACGACTACGACATGTGGGACGACGGCTGGACGGTCGTCACGAAGGACCGCAAGCGGACGGCGCAGTTCGAGCACACGCTGGTGGTGACGGAGACCGGCGCCGAGATCCTGACGCTGCCGTAGCCCGCCGGGACCCGTCCCCCCTGCTGGGGGCGGGTTTTTTCTTGTACGGTTTTACCGACAGGCTGTCGGCAAGCCTATTGACTTAGGTAAGCCTTACCTTAGAGGATATGGCGCATGGACTCCTTCTCGACAGTCATCCGCACCGCGTCCCACGAACAGCACGTCGAGGCGGAGACCTCGTCGTTCATGAGCGACCTGCTCGGCGGCCGGCTGGGCGTCGACGCGTACGCGCGCTACACCGAGCAGCTGTGGTTCGTGTACGAGGCGCTCGAGGCCGGCGCGGACCGGCTGGCGTCGGACCCGGTGGCCGGGCCCTTCATCCAGCCCGAGCTGTACCGGCTGGGCGCGCTGGAGCGGGACCTGGAGCATCTGCGGGGACCCGGATGGCGTACGGGACTGTCGGCGCTGCCCGCCACCCGGGCGTACGCGGACCGGGTGCGCGAGTGCGCCGAGCGCTGGCCCGCCGGATACATCGCCCACCACTACACGCGCTACCTCGGCGACCTGTCCGGCGGCCAGATCATCCGCGACAAGGCGGAGCGGACCTGGGGCTTCGCGCGCAAGGGCGACGGGGTGCGCTTCTACGTGTTCGAGGGGATCGCCAACCCGGCGGCGTTCAAGCGGGGTTACCGGGAACTGCTGGACGCGGTCCGGGCGGACGACCTGGAGAAGCAGCGGATCGTGGCGGAGTGCAAGCGGGCGTTCGCCCTGAACACCGCCGTCTTCCACGCCCTGGGCGAGGAGTTCCCGCTCAGCGCGTGAAGTGCGGCTGCCGCTCCGGCTCGCGTTCCAGCACCACCCGGCCGCCGATCTCCACCCAGCCGTAGGGCTGCGGGGCGGTGAGGATCTGGGAGCCCGCGCCCTGGGTGATGTTCAGGGCGCGGCCGAGCAGGTCGGTGAGCAGGATCGCCGCGGCGCCCGTCGCCTCGTCCTCGTCGATGCCGTCGTCCCGGCCGGGGAAGGCGCGGGCCCTGACCCGCCCTGCGGGCTCGTCCTCCCAGGCCCACGCGTAGATCCACTCCCCCTTGGGCGGTACGGGGAGATCGTCGACCTCGGCGGCGGAGGCGTACTGACGCAGTGTCCTCGGCGGGGCCCACTCCGCCCGCGCCTCGATCCAGCTGAACTCCCCGTCCAGCCGGGCCCCCACGGGCCCCGCGGGCGTCACGAGCTCGGGCACGTCCAGCAGCCAGGCCGTCCCGACGCAGGGGTGACCGGCGAAGGGCAGCCGCAGGGTGGGGGTGTAGATGTCGATGACGCCGCGCTCGGGGTCGTCGACGAACACGGTCTCGCTGAAGCCGAGTTTGCCCGCGAACGCCTGGCGTTCGTCCCTGTCGGGCAGCACGGAGCCCTCACGGACGACGCCGAGTTCGTTGCCGTATCCGCCGTTGGGCGCGCAGAAGACGCGGAGGACGTCGTAGTCAGTCACGGGGGCATTGAAACATTGCGCGGGCGGCGAGGGCGTCCCAGGTGGCGGCTCCGCCGGGGAGGGGCTGTACGGTCGTGGGCTCCGCGGCGTACGGGAGCGAGGCGATCATCTCCGCGTATCCGCGTTCCATCGCGGCCCGTTGCGGTGCCGGGCGGGTCGCGAGGTGACGCATGCGGTGCTCGTGGTCGTGCGTGAACCGCTCGGCCGCCTCGCGCCAGACCTGGTCGTCGGGGACCTGGCTCAGCACGACGGACTCCGGGGTCCGGCCCTCCGCGAGCGCCGCCACGGCCCGGTCGTGCCCGTCGAGGATGACGAAGCCGTCGAGGAAGGTCACCCACCACAGCAGGACGGGCGCGAGGGTGCCCTCGCGGGCGTGCTTGCGATACGCCTTCACCCGTCCCGCGTCCGGCGCCGAGAGCCGCCGCAGCGGCAGGACTCCGTGCCAGCCTCCGCCGCAGTACAGGCCCAGCTGCCCGGCCGGCCACTCCTGTACGAAGTCCTCGGTCCAGATCCCGGGCGGGAACCCGGTGCGCAGCGCCAGCTCCCAGCGGCCGTCCCGCAACGGCGTTCCGTCCGCCTCCTCCAGCCAACGCGTGTACTGGTGAGTCCAGTTGAGGGATGAACGCTGATCCGCCGAGCGCAGAGGCGGCAGCGGGGAGCGGTAGCCGTCGAGCCGGTGGAGGTGGAAGTCCGGACAGCAGCCCGCGCCCACCGACCTTCCCAGCAGCAGCGGTTGTTCGCCCTGCCGCAGCAACAACCGGCGCCCGTCGGCCCGTTCGAAACGCAACGCGGCCGGGCCGGGGCGGCTGTGCACGTTCAGTACCAGCTGCCCCGGCCCCAGCAGTTCTCTGTGCCCCCTGTTCATGGGGACCAGTTCTACGCCTGCGTACGCCGTCTCCGCACCGCAAATACCACGCCCGCGCCCGCCGCGACCGTCACCGCGGCCGCCGCGCCCAGCACGCCCGTCGGGGTGCTGGAACCGGTGGTGGCCAGGGCGCCGCCCGTGACGCCGCCGGTCGTGGAACCGGTCGTGCCGGACGCCGTGCCGCCCGTCGTGCCGGACGTGTCGCCCGAGGGGCTCGCGGACGCCGAGTCGTCGTCGTCCGTCGGCAGGGTCGCGTCGTCCGTCACGGCGAGCGCGAGGTCCACCGGGTCAAGCGCGGTACCGGCCGTGTAGAAGCCGCCGAAGGCCTTCGCGCCGGCCTCGGTGAGGGTGGCCTCGACGTCGTTGACGGTGATGACGTCGTCCGTCGCCGTCAGGTCCGCCTTCGCGGCCTTCAGGTCGGCCAGGACCACGTCCTCGGTCTTCTCACCGAGGCTGGTGACGTCGGCGGTGAGTTCACCCTTGCCCGCGTCGAGCGTCGCGTGGACGTCGCTCAGGGTCAGGTCGAGGCCGTACTCGCCGTTCTCCTCATGGCCCTTGAAGTTCACCGCGCCCTCGAACGCGGCGGCGAGGGTGTCCGCGTCGGTGTCGTACTCCCCCGTCGCGTCGACGAAGGTGAAGACCCCGTTGCCGGCCGCCTGGCTCGCCCCGCCCGAGGTCGTGATCTCGCCCTTGGCCACGCCGTCCACGACGTAGGTACGGAAGGACTGCTTCACACCCCAGCCGAGCGTGCCGTCGGCTATGTCGCCCGCGGTCGCCGCCGGTTCGGTGGTGGTGGCGGGGGTGGTGGACGGGGTCGGTGTGGGTGTCGCGCTCTCGGTCGCCGTGGGGGCGGGGGTCGGGGTGGGGGTCGCCGTGGCCGTCGGGGTCGGCGTGGGCGTCGGCGTCGGTGTCGGGGACTGCGTCTTCTGTACGACCGTCAGCGGGTCGCCCGCCGCCCCCTCGTAGCTCGCGCTGCCGAAGACGTCCGCGGCCTCCTTCGTCAGCTTGGTCGTCATGTCCGTCATGGCACGGGTGACCGTGACGTCGGCGAGCGGTACGTCCTGTGTGGTCGTACCGGACTTGGTCACGTCCGCGGTGATCTCCGCCGCCGCGCTGTCGAACCGCACGTCGGACAGGGCGATCTCGAAGCCGTGCAGCTTGGACTCGATCTTCAGGCTGCCCTGGAAGCCGAGCGCGAGGGTGTGCGCGGTGGAGTCGTAGGTGCCGGTGCCTTCGGTGAAGGTGAAGGCGCCGTTGTCGGCGGCCTGCTTCGCCCCGTCCGTCGCGGTGAAGGTGCCGGCCGCGAAGCCGGTGACGTACGTGCGGTACGACTGCTTGATGCCCCAGGTCAACTCGTAGCCACTGAGCGGGACTTCGGCCGCCGAGGCGCTGGTCGCGCCGGCCATGGTGAGCGCGGTGGCACCGACGGCCGCGGCGGTGGCGACGGCCGCGGCGAGGGCGAGGGGACGGCGGCGAGGTCGTCTGACGGGCATGGTGCGGTTCTCCTTGCGATACGAGGTAAGGGGGTTCAGTCCTCTTGCGAGGCGGATGCCGTGGCGTGCGTACGGCGCGTGCGGATCACCGCGAAGGCCGCGGCCGCCAGCAGCAGCGAACCGGCGGCGAGGCCGATCGGCAGGGCCGGGCCCGTGCCGCCGTCGGACGACGTGCTCGCGACGGGCTCGGCGGAGGTGTCGGGCTCGGGCTCGGATGACTTCTCGGCGGGGGTTCCGCTCGCCGTGGGCGTACTGCCCAGGTCGGGGAGGGCGGGGAGTTCGGCGTCGTCGGTGAGGGCGACGGCCAGGGACACCGGGTCCATGTCGGTGCCCGCCTGATACATGCCGGCGAAGGCCTTGGCTCCCCGTTCCGTGAGCTTCGCGGGGGCCTCGGTGACCGCGACCAGGCCGTTCCTCGCCTTGAGGTTCTTCGCGGCGAAGGTGACCAACGGGACCTTCTTGCCGGTGAAGTCGGCGGTCGTGACGTCGGCGTAGAGCGTGCCCTTGTCGTTCTCGACGGTGACTTTCACGGCGCTCAGTTTCAGGTCGAGCCCGTGCGCCCCCGTGAAGCGCACCGCACCCTTGAATGCGGCCTGGAGGTCACCGCTCTCGAACGTGCCCTCCCCCGCCGGGAAGCGGAAGAGCGCTCCGCCGTCCTGGGCGCCCGCCGACAGGGTCCACTTGCCCTGGGCGATGTCGCCGGTGACGTACTCGCGGAAGGTGCGGCGGACGCCCCAGTCGACGGCACCGTCCTCGATGCCGTCGCCCGAAGTCCTTTTCGGAGACGGGGACTTGGACTGGGTGGCGGCCGGTGTCGGGGAGGCCTTCGCCGCCGCCCGGACGTCCGCCGAGAGGCTCACCGGGTCCAGGGCGGTGCCGGCCGTGTAGTAGCCGGCGAAGGACTTGGCGCCCTGCGAAGTGAGGGTGGCCGGGAGGTTGTTGAGGACGACGGCGTTGCCGCCGCCCTTCATGTCGATGCCGCCCAGGGAGAGGGCGGCGAAGGGCACCTGGCGGGACGTCGTGACCGTCCCGGTGCCCTTCGCCTTGCTGGTGACGTCCACGTAGAGGGTCCCGGAGGAGCCCGCGACGCGGACGGTGGGGCGGCTGAGGGTGAGGTCGAGCTGGTAGGTGCCGGCGTCGGTCCGGTGGCCGACGAAGTGGACGCCGCCGGAGAAGGCGGCGGTGAAGGCGCCGGTGTCGCCGTCGTAGGAGCCGGTCGCGGAGTGGAAGCGGAAGGCCCCGCTGCCGACCGTGGCCGCGCCGCCGGTCAGTGAGTAACTCCCCTTGGCGACGGGGCCGGTGACATAACTCTGGAAGGAGGACTTGACGCCCCAGTCGAGGCGCCCGCCCTGCACCGTACGGCCCGTCGCGTGCGCGGTGGCCGCCGGGAGCGCGACGGCCATGACGGCCACGCAGACCGCGGTGACCAGGGCACGGAGACGTGCGGGCATGGGAGGTCCTCCGGAGACGACTGCCGGTAGCGAACAAAGGTAAGGCTAACCTAAGCTCCGATGGGCGGGAATGACAGGTTCCCGCCGACCGGACCCACGGCACCGACGGAATGGACGGACCAGTGCGACGCTTGCGCACACGACTGGCGGGTGCACTGCTGACGGTGCTCGCCCTCACGACCGCGACGGGCTGCGGAGGCGGGGGCGGGGCCTCGGCGGCGGCCGGCGCCACCCCCTCGGCGAGCGGCAACGCGGTGGAGCCCCTCGCCGACACCCCCACCCCTCGACTGCCCGTCACCGTCGACTCCGGCGGCGGCGAGAAGGTGACCGTCGAGAAGGCCGGGCGGATCGTGCCGCTCTCCGGCAGCCTCAGCGAGATCGTCTTCACCCTCGGGCTGGGGGGCCGGGTCGTCGCCCGGGACATCACCGCGACCTTCACTCAGGCGGCGAAGCTCCCGGTTGTCACCCGCGGCCACGACGTCTCCGCCGAGAGCGTGCTGTCGCTGAAGCCCGACCTGGTGCTCGCCGAGACGACGACCGGCCCCGAGGAGGCGATGGACCAGATCCGCGCGGCCGGCGTCCCGGTGCTCGTGATCGACCCGGCGGACGGGCTCGCCGACGTCGGCACCCGCATCCAGGCTGTCGCCGACGCGCTCGGCGTACCGTCGGCCGGCGAGGCACTCACGCGACGCTCCGAGGAGCGGATCGCCGCCGTACGCAAGGAAGTTCCCCGGCACACCGACCCACCCCGCGTCGCCTTCCTCTACCTCCGCGGTTCCGCCTCCGTGTATCTCATCGGCGGCAAGGGCTCGGGCGCGACGTCGCTCATCGAGGCGGCCGGGGCGGTCGACGCGGGGGCCGAGTCGGGGCTGGAGAAGGACTTCACCGCCCTCACGAGCGAGGCGTTGGTGAAGGCGGCGCCGGACGCGATTCTCGTCATGACCAAGGGACTTGAGTCGGTAGGCGGGGTCGACGGACTGGTGAAGATCCCCGGGGTCGCCCAGACGCCGGCCGGGCTGGACCGCAGGGTCGTCGCGGTCGAGGACGGGGTCCTCCTCAACTACGGGCCGCGTACCGACCAGGTGCTGGAGTCGGTCGTGACGCAGCTGTACGCGAAGGAGGGTGGGGCGTCGTGACCGTACTGGAGAAGGCCGCGTCCCGGGCCGCGCCGGAGGAAGCGGCTCGAAGACGGCACTCGGTCTCCTGGCTGCTTACGGTCGGTCTGGTGGTCGGGCTGCTCGTGCTGGTGCCGGTCGCGGCGGGGGTTGGCGCGTATCCGATTCCGGTGGGGGACGTCCTGTCGTCGGTGCTGCATCAAGTCGGGCTCGGTGGCCGGGAGTTGGGCCGGGTGGCGGAGTCGGTGCTGTGGAACGTCCGCTTCCCTCGGATCGTGCTCGCGCTGCTCGTCGGGGCCTCGCTGGGGTGTGCGGGGGCGCTGATGCAGGGCGTGTTCGGCAATCCGCTCGCCGAGCCGGGGGTCATCGGCGTCTCCTCGGGGGCGGCGGTGGGGGCGGTCGCGGCGATCGCGTTCGGGGTCAACTTCCTTGGAACGTGGACGGTTTCGGCGTTCGCGTTCGTCGCGGGGCTCGGCACGGTGCTGCTGGTGTACGCGATGTCGCGGTCCGGGGGCCGGACCGAGGTCGTGACGCTGATCCTCACGGGGATCGCGGTGAACGCGTTCGCGGGGGCGTTGATAGGGCTGTTCCTGTTCTTCGCGGATACGGCGGCCGTCAACCAGATCACCTTCTGGCAGCTGGGGTCGCTGGCACAGGCGACGTGGCCGAAAGTGCTCGCGGTGTTGCCGTGTGCGGTGCTGGGGTTGGCGGTGGCTCCCTTGTACGCCCGGCGACTGGATCTGCTGTCGCTCGGGGAACGTCCGGCTCGGCATCTGGGGGTGGATGTGGAGCGGTTGCGGGTGGTGCTGGTGCTGGTGATCGCGTTGCTGACGGCGGCGGCGGTGAGTGTGGCCGGGATCATCAGCTTCGTGGGGCTTGTGGTGCCGCATCTGCTGCGCATGGCTGCCGGGCCGGGGCATCGGTTTCTGGTGCCGGGGAGTGCGTTGTTGGGGGCGGGGGTGTTGCTGGGGGCGGATCTGGCGGCCCGCACGGTTGCCGTTCCGGCGGAGTTGCCGTTGGGGGTGCTGACGGCGTTGCTGGGGAGCCCGTTCTTCTTCTGGCTACTGCGGAGGACTCGGCGCAGGCAGGGGGGATGGGCGTAGGGGGTGGTCGTGTGTCGTGTGTCGCGTGCGGGTGAGCGGGGGCTGGTCGCGCAGTTCCCCGCGCCCCTTAGGGCGTCAGGGCTGGCCCGCACCTTCCAGTTCGCCCGACCATGAAGCCTCACCGCCACCACCCCCAACACCCCGTTCTACTCCCCCAGCGCCCCCAACTCCCCGCTCCATCCCTCCGCCCCCAACCCCCGGGCCCCATTTCTCCCCCCAACCCCGACCCCTTTCCTACGCCTCCCAACCCCCGGCCCCTTTTCTCCGCCCGCCAACCCCGAGCCCATTCCTCCACCCCCCAACCCCCGGCCCCACTTCTCCGTCCCCCCAACCTCCAGCTCCATTCCTCCAGCCCCAACCCCCCGCCCCCCCTTCTCCGCCCCCCAACCCCGGCCCGTTTTCTCCACCCCCCAACCCCGAGCCCCATTCCTCCACCCCCCACCCCCAGCCCCACTCCTCCACCCCCCAACCCCCAGCCCCACTCCTCCACCCCCACCCCCAGCCCCACTCCTCCGTCCCCCAACCTCCAGCTCCATCCCTACGCCTCCCAACCCTGGGCCCCGTTTCTCCCCCCAACCCCGAGCCCCATCCCTCCCCCTCCCACCCCCGGCCCCATTCCTCCAGCCCCAACCCCCGGCTCCCCCTTCTCCGCCCCCCGGCTCCCCCTTCTCCACCCCCCGGCTCCCCCTTCTCCCCCCCCCGCCTCCTTTTCTCCGCCCCCGACCCCGGCCCCCGTTTCTCCTCCCACACCCCCCAGCCCCATTCCTCCCCCCCCCCAACCCCCAGCCCCCATTCCTCCGCCACCCCCAACCCCCACCCCCATTCCTCCGCCGCAACGGCGCTAAGCCCCCACATCGCATCCCGGCGGTGCCGAACCCTTCTCAGCCCCTCCCCTCAAGGACCCCTGCCGATGAAGCTCCTCCGCCCTCGCCCCACTCCCCCTCCCCCCTCCGCCCCCGGCGACGTACTCGCCGAAGCCGCAGCCCTCCACATACGCCTCGGCCCCCGTCCCGTCCTCCACAACATCGATCTCAGCGTTCGTGCCGGCGAAGTTCTCGCCCTCGTCGGGCCCAACGGGGCCGGGAAGTCCACGCTTCTCTCCGCTCTCGCCGCCGATATCCCGGCCGGCGACGGAGTCGTACGTGTTCACGGTCGCCCCGCAGCCGACTGGTCGGCCCCCGATCTCGCTCTCCGTCGGGCCGTCCTTCCTCAGTCCACCGCCCTCTCCTTTCCCTTCTCCGTCGAGGACGTCGTGCGGATGGGGCGGGCCCCCTGGGCCGGCGTCGATTCCGAGGGGGACGACGCCGTCGTGGCCGAAGCGATGCGGCAGACGGACGTCACCGGCTTCGCGTCCCGTCCCTTCTCCGCGCTCAGTGGTGGTGAGCGGGCCCGGGTCGCGCTCGCTCGGGTGCTTGCCCAGCGGGCGCCGCTGCTGTTGCTCGACGAGCCGACCGCCGCGCTCGATCTCCGGCATCAGGAGCTGGTGTTGCGGGTCTGCCGGGAGCGGGCCCGAACCGGGGACGCCGTCGTCGTCGTACTGCACGATCTGGGGCTCGCGGCGGCGTACGCGCATCGCGTCGCGATCCTGTGCGCCGGGCGGGTCGTGGCCGATGGGCCCCCGCAGGAGGTGTTCGAGGAAGGGGTGTTGTCGGAGGTCTACGGCCACGCCGTGGAGGTGCTGCCGCACCCGCGGACCGGGGCGCTCCTCGTCACCCCGGCCCGGAATCTGTGAGTCACCTTTGGGCCGCTCTTGGCATTCCCTTGGGGTCCGTTTTAAGTCACCGTGATCGGCTCGTGCCCTTACAGCGTCTATGAGAGGTGAATCACGGCACGACCGGGTATCACGCAGGTAAGCCTCGGTTAAGTTAGGGCAGCCTCACCAATCCGTGTGAGCGCTGTCACGTGATTTTTCGGCCACCCACGCCACCCACGGGAGCCTGCATGCGAGCCGTCCGTCTGTCCGCCGTCACCGCCACCGCCACCGTGGCGGCTCTGACCGCCCTCACCGGATGCACCGAGAAGGGCGGCGACGCGAGCGGCGACCGGGTGATCAACGTGACCGCCACCGACAGCAAGTGCGAGGTGTCGACGAAGGAGTTCCCGGCCGGGCACGTCGAGCTCGCCATCGAGAACAAGGGCTCCAAGGTCACCGAGGTCTACCTCCTCTTCCCCGACGACCGCATCGTCACCGAGCGCGAGAACATCGGCGCCGGCACCAAGCAGCGGGTCACCGCCGAGGTGAAGGCCGGTGACTACACCATCGCCTGCAAGCCCGGCATGAAGGGCGACGGCATCCGGCAGGACGTCAAGGCCACCGGCGGCACCGTCGCCAAGCGCGACCCGCGTCTCGACAAGGCCGTCGCCTCGTACCGCACCTATGTGCAGGAGCAGGCCGACGCGACCCTGCCGCTCGCCGAGACCTTCGCCAAGGCGGTCAAGGACGGGGATCTGGAGGCCGCGCAGAAGGCTTACGCCCCTTCCCGGATCGGCTGGGAGCGGACCGAGCCGGTCGCCGAGTCGTTCGGGGACATCGACCCCAAGGTCGACGTCCGTGAGGACGGCCTGGAGGAGGGGCAGGACCCGGCGAAGGACTGGACCGGCTGGCACCGGCTGGAGAAGTCCCTCTGGAAGGACAAGAAGCTCACCGCGCGGGACTCCGAGCTCGCCGACCAGCTGATCACCGACCTCACCGACTGGCAGAAGCGGGTCGGCAAGGCGGACATCACCCCGACCTCCATGGCCAACGGCGCCAAGGAGCTCCTCGACGAGGTCGCCACCGGCAAGGTCACCGGCGAGGAGGAGCGCTACTCGCACACCGACCTCGTCGACTTCAAGGCCAATGTCGAGGGCGCCGAGAAGTCGTACGAGCTGCTGAAGGCCGTCGCCAAGGAGAACGACCCCGCCCTGGTGACCGAGCTGGACAAGCAGTTCGCCGCGCTGAACACGCTGCTGGACAAGTACCGGGCGGACAAGTCGTCGTACGACTTCACCTCGTACGACGAGGTCGGCGACGCCGACCGCAAGGAGCTGTCGGACGCGGTGAACGCGCTCGCGGAGCCGCTGTCCAAGCTCGCCGCCGCCGTCGTCGTGAAGTGAGTGGGGGCACCCCGATGAGCGAGAATCCGACGACCGACACCTCACCGGCCCCGTCCCGGCGTTCGCTCATCGGCTGGGGCGGTGCCGGGCTCGCGCTCGGTGCCGTCGCGGCCGGTGGCGCCGTCGCGATGACGCGTGACGGTGACGACGTCGACACCGTCGCCGCCGAGGCGGGCGCCGCCGTCGCGTTCCACGGTGCCCATCAGGCCGGTATCTCCACGCCGGTGCAGGACCGGCTGCACTTCGCCGCGTTCGACGTGAAGACCGAGGACCGCGCCGAGTTCGTGCAGATGCTGAAGGACTGGACGGCCGCGGCCCGCCGGATGACCGGTGGACAGGCCGTCGGGGACGGGGCGTTCGGCGGGCTGGCGGAGGCGCCGCCGGACGACACCGGCGAGGCCGTGGGGCTCAAGCCGTCGCGGCTCACCCTCACCATCGGCTTCGGACCCTCCCTGTTCCAGAAGTTCGGGCTGGCCGACCAACAGCCCGACGCGCTCGTCGAGTTGCCGCACTTCGCCGGGGACGCCCTGGACAAGAACCGCAGCGGCGGCGACCTGTGCGTGCAGGCCTGCGCGGACGATCCGCAGGTCGCCGTGCACGCGATCCGCAACCTCGCCCGCATCGGCTTCGGCAAGGTCGTCATCAAGTGGTCGCAGCTCGGCTTCGGGAAGACCTCGTCGACGACGCCGGAGGAGCAGACCCCGCGCAACCTCATGGGCTTCAAGGACGGCACCCGCAACATCGCCGGGACGGAGACGGACCGTCTGAAGAAGTTCGTGTGGGTCGACGAGAAGGCCGGGCCCGACTGGATGGTCGGCGGGTCCTATCTCGTCGCCCGGCGCATCCGGATGCACATCGAGACCTGGGACCGCACCTCCTTGCAGGAGCAGGAGGACATCTTCGGCCGTGACAAGGGCGAGGGCGCCCCGGTCGGCAAGGCCAAGGAGCGCGACGAGCCGTTCCTGAAGGCGATGAAGCCCGACGCGCACGTCCGGCTCGCGCACCCGACGGCCAACCACGGGTCGACGATCCTGCGCCGCGGCTACTCCTTCACCGACGGCACGGACGGCCTCGGCCGCCTGGAGGCGGGGCTGTTCTTCCTGGCGTACCAGAAGGACGTCCGCGAGGGCTTCATCCGCATCCAGCGCAATCTGGCCACGGACGCCCTCAACGAGTACATCCAGCACGTGGGTTCGGCTGTCTTCGCCGTCCCGCCCGGCGTCCGGGACAAGGACGACTGGTGGGGCCGGACGCTGTTCTCCAAGGAGGCGTGAGCGACCGTGTTCTCCAACTACCTGATCGGTCTGCGCGAGGGCCTGGAGGCCTCTCTCGTCGTCTGCATCCTCATCGCCTACCTGGTGAAGACGGGCCGCACGGACGCGCTGAAGCCCATCTGGATCGGCATCGGCGTCGCCGTCGCGCTCGCGCTCGGCTTCGGCTGCGCGCTCGAATTCGGCTCCCAGGAGCTGACGTTCGAGGCGCAGGAGGCGCTCGGCGGCTCCCTGTCGATCATCGCGGTCTGCCTGGTGACGTGGATGGTCTTCTGGATGCGGCGCACCGCCCGGCATCTGAAGTCCGAGCTGCACGGCAAGCTCGACGCGGCCCTGCAGATGGGCACCGGCGCACTCGTCGCCACCGCGTTCCTCGCCGTCGGCCGGGAGGGCCTGGAGACGTCCCTGTTCGTGTGGACGTCGGTGCACGCGGCCAGTGACGGCACCCCGCGTCCGGTGATCGGCGCCGGGCTCGGCATCGCCACGGCGGTCGCGCTGGGCTGGCTGTTCTACCGGGGCGCGCTGAAGATCAACCTCGCCAAGTTCTTCACCTGGACCGGCGGCATGCTGGTCGTCGTCGCCGCGGGTGTGCTGGCGTACGGCTTCCACGACCTCCAGGAGGCCGGCTGGCTGCCGGGGCTGACGAACCGGGCCTTCGACATCTCCGGCGCCATCCCGCCGGACAGCTGGTACGGCACCCTGCTCAAGGGCGTCTTCAACTTCCAGCCGGACCCGACGGTCCTCCAGGTCACGGTGTGGCTGCTGTACTTGATCCCGACGCTCGCCCTGTTCCTCGCCCCGGTAGGGTTCGCCTCCGGGAAGGGGAAGGTGAAGGTACCCGATGAGCAGGGATCGCAGCCCTCGAAGGCTTCGCAATCTTGACCGAAGGGCGCTGATAGCGGCCTCGGTGACCGCTTTGTCGCTGACGGCGAGCGGGTGCGTGGTGGTGCACGGGGAGCGCGAAGTACTCCCCGCGACGACCAAGGCCGAGGCCGCGAAGGCACTTCAGGAGTTCACGACCGCGTACAACGCCGCTGACAAGGCGTACGACAGTTCACTGGACGCGGACCATGTCACCGGGCCCCTCGGTGACATCGACGCGGCGCGCCTGAAGGCCGGTTCGGTGACCAGCCCGGACGGCAACCCGTCACACACGCCGCTGAAGCTGTCCGACGTGAAGTACACGATCACCGAGAAGGCGGGCTGGCCGCGCTGGTTCGTCGCGGACGCGGCCGCCAACAAGGGCGGCACCGCGCGCTGGCTGTTCGTCTTCACCCGCAACGGCCTCAACGAGCCGTTCCAGGCGGCGTACTTGACGCTGGTCGCCCCGGACGACGTACCGGAGTTCAAGACCGACGAGGACGGCTGGGCCGAGGCGATCGCCCCGAACTCCCCCGAACTGGCCGTCGCGCCCAAGGAATTGAGCCAGGACTACGCGACGTACCTCCAGGACGGCAAGGGCAAGGTCTTCGCGGACGGCGCGCACACCAGCGGCTGGCGCACCGCGCGGGAGAAGCAGGCCAAGAAGCCCGGTCTGGTCCGGCAGTACATCGACGAACCGCTCATCAACGGCGCCTACGCCCCGCTGGCGTTGCGGACCAAGGACGGCGGCGCGGCGGTGTTCTTCACCACGCGCCACTACGAGAAGCAGACCGCAGCCCCCGGCACCTCGGTGCCCACCCAGACGGCGGCCGTGCAGGCGCTGACGACCGGTGAGGTCAAGCAGTCGCTGACGCTGGAGTCGATCTCCAACGAGATCGCCCTGGACCCGCCGAAGGGCGCGGCCGGCGGCCAGGTGAAGCTGCTGGGCCGCATCCAGGGCCTGACGGCCGCCAAGGGCGAATAGCCGCTACGGCGTTTCAGCCGCGCAGGGGCCAGGCCGCGGAGGCGTGGTCGGGCTCCGCGCCGGCGTGGCGGGCGCAGGCGTCGGTGAGGACCTCGAGGAGGCTCAGCGGGTCGGGCAGCGGGTGTTCGAGGCCGCGAACCCAGTGCACGGACTGGCCCTCACCGGGCAGTTGCGCGGGCGGGACGAGGACGTACGACCCCCGGCAGTGCCAGCGCAGTCCGGGGTGCTCGTCCATCGTCTCTGGGTGGCAGTCCAGCTCGCAGGGCCACCACTCGTCCTCGTCCTCGGGGGTGCCGCGGGTGAGGGTGAAGAAGAGGAGGCGGCCGTCGCTGCTCTCGGCGATCGGGCCGACCTCGATGCCGGAGGCGAGCAGCCGCTCCATGGCCTCCAGGCCCGCCTCCAGGGGGACGTCCAGGACGTCGTGGACCATGCCGGTGGCGGTGATGAAGTTGGCCTGCGGCTGATGCCGGGCCCAGCGCTCGATCTGGCCGCGGTCGGTGGTGGACTGCGTCTGCCACGCGAAGGAGACGGGGTGCCGGGCGGGGGTCGGACAGCCGACCCGGTCGCAGGAGCAGCGGTAGCCGGGAGCCGGGTGCGCGGCGGGCGCGAGCGGCAGTCCCGCTCCGGCGGCGGCCAGCAGCAGGGCCTCACGGCCGCTGTCGTCGGCGGCCTCCTTGGGGCGGCGTCCGCGCAGCCACTGGGTGAGTTTGCCCTGAAGGCCGGTCCGGCCGCCGAACTCCTGGCTCATCTATCCCCTCGCCTCGCTGTGTGCGGACAGCATGCCTTATCGTCCCACCATCCTGCGCTCCGGGGGGCCGGAGCCGACAACCGGGGTAGGTGGGACAGGGCGCACCGGGGCGACGGATCGCGCGCCATGACCCGCTTTGCCGAGATATAACCCCCTGCCGTGCCTACCGTTGTCGCCATGGTCACAAGGATCACGCTGACGGTCCTGGCGTCGGCGGCCTCCCTGGTCCCGCTCACCGGGCCGGCGGCCCCGCTGGAGTGGGGCACCGGTCCGCTGACGGTGGACTCGCTGCCGCGTGTGACGTACGTCGCCCATCGCGGCGGTGCCCGCGAGGTCCCCGAGAACAGCATGTCGGGCCTGATGGCGGCCTACGGCCGCGGGACCGCGCAGGTGCTGGACTTCGACACCCGGATGCTGCGCGACGGCACGCTGGTGGTGATGCACGACCCGCTCCTCAACCGCACGACCTATCTGGGCGGCGAGGTGCGCGGCCTGGACGGCCGGGAGTGGCGGGGCGTACGGCTGCGGCCGAAGGCGTCCCTGCCGGGCAGCTGGCGCTCGGAGCGGCCGCCGACGGTGGCGGAGGTGCTGGACAGGCTCGGCGGGCGGGTCCTGCTGATGCTGGAGGCGAAGGACCCGCCCAGCCTGCGTCCGCTGGCGGCGCTGCTCCGCTCGCGCGGGCTGACCCGCTCGGTCTTCGTGAACTCCAACGACCCGGCGCTGGCCAGGCGGGCGCACGCCCTGGGGCTGCTGACGCAGCTGTGGCGCTCGGCGGAGCAGCTGCGCGCGGACCGGCCCGAGCGGTGGCGGTCGTACGTCGATGTCCTCGACGTCGACTTCAGGGCGCGCGACGAGGATCTGCGGCGGGCGGTGCGGTCCGGCGTCCGGTGGGTGTGGGCGCACACGGTGGTCACGCCGAGGCAGCGGGACCGGGTGCTGGCCCTCGGCTGCAACGGCGTCATCACGGATGCGCCCGGACGGCTGGCGCGGGTGCCCGTGCGGCCGGCTCAGCGGGGTGCGAGGCCGTGGAGGGCGTAGTCGACGAGGGTGTCGGTGTACTCGTACGAGATCGGGCCGGTGTGCTGGAGCCAGCGCTGGGCCAGCGGAGAGATGAAGAATTCCAAGGCGATGCGCGGGTCGATGTCCGGGCGCACCTCGCCGGCCCGCTGCGCGGCGCGCAGCCGGTCGACGTAGAGCTGGAGGGACGGCTCCATGAGCATGGCCGCGCACCTGCGGCCGAGTTCCTCGTCGACCAGCCCTTCGGCGGCCAGGGCCCGTGAAGGCGCCGCGTACCGGGGGTCCTTCAGCTGGTCGACGGTGGCCCGCAGCACGGCCTTGATGTCGGCGGCGAGGTCACCGGTGTCCGGGATGACGTACGGTTCCGCGCCCGCCTCCCGCGAGGCCTGGGCGAAGAGGTCGAGGAACGCCTCGAGGAGTACGTCCGCCTTCGAGGACCACCACCGGTAGATCGTCTGCTTGCCGACACCTGCGCGGGCCGCGATGCCCTCGATCGTGGTCTTCGGGTAGCCGACCTCGACGACGAGTGCGAGGGCGGCGTCGTAGATCGCGCGGCGGGACCTCTCGCTGCGGCGGGTGGAGTCGGAGGCGGGCTTCTTGACCATGGAGCGACCGTACCGCTGCCGGTGTCACGGCTCCTCGGTGTACGGCGGCCACGCGTCGCCCCAGTCCGCGTCCCGTGCCGCCTTGTACAGGTCGCCGTGGCGTTTGGTGACCGTCGTGCGGGTCAGGCGCTCGTCCGGCTCGCACAGGTCGAGGAGGACCTGGCCCTTGCGGATCTGGGGGCGGCGGACGATGCGGGCGGCGGCCGGGGTGACGGGGAAGCGGGTGGCGGCGACGTAGCTGAACTTCTCGTCCTCGTAGGCGAGGGAGCCGCCCTTGACCTTGCGGTGCAGGGAGGAGCGGCTGACCCGGGCCGAGAAGTGGCACCAGTCCTCGCCGGGGACGATCGGGCAGCGGGCGCTGTGCGGGCAGGGGGCGGCGACGTGGAAGCCGGCGGCGACGAGTCGGTCCCTGGCCTCGATGACGCGGGCGTAGCCGGCCGGGGTGCCGGCCTCGACGATCACCACGGCCTGCGCGGCGCTGGCGGCGGCGTCGACGAGGGCGGTGCGGTCGGCGGGGGTGAGTTCGTTGAGGACGTAGGAGACGGTGACGAGATCGGTGCTCTCGATGGTGAGCGCTGCTCCGATGCGAGAGCGGTGCCACTTCGCCGCGCTGAGCGCCGGGTTGGCGCCGGCGATCTCGCGGCCCAGGGCGAGTGCGGGTTCGGCCCAGTCGAGGACGGTGACCGGGCGGGTGCCGTCCCAGGTGGCGGTGACGGCCCAGGTCGCGGCACCGGTGCCACCGCCGACGTCCACATGGCTGTCCGGCGCCCAGTCGGGGGCGGCCGCCGCGAACTCCTCCAGCGCCGACCGCACGGCCTCGAAGGTGGCGGGCATCCGATAGGCGGCGTAAGCGGCGACGTCCGCGCGGTCGCGGAGGATCGGGGCGTCGGTCGGGGTGGCCCCGCGGTAGTTGGCGATCAGCCGCTCCACGGCCTGGGCGGCCTGCCGGGGCGGAAGACCGTCGAGCAGTCCGGCAAGCGCGGCACGGAGGGACTCGGCCGGGGGTACGGGGACGTTCACCCGGCGATTCTATGGGCGCGGCGCGCTGGGGCGGGCCTTGCGGTTTCCTCGCCCCCGCCGCCCCTACCCGTCCCATCCCAGGGGCTGCCGCCCCTTCGACCCCGCTGTCCCTGGGGGCCGCCGCCCCCAGACCCCCGCTTCGGCCTGAAGGGGCCTCGTCCTCAAACGCCGGACGGGCTGAGAGATGCGGACCGGCGTTGAAAGGTGTCGGCTCGTCCTCAAACGCCGCGTTCACTTCTCCCGTACCGCCCGTGCCACCCTCGTCGCCGCCCCCGCCCTAGGCCCGTTCGCCGCCGGGCGGCGTCTCGGGTGGACCGTGTTGGCCAGGAGGACCAGGAACGTGTCCGTTGCGCGGTCCAGGACCAGGGACGTTCCCGTGAAGCCCGTGTGGCCGGCGGCGCCTCTGCCCGCCAGTTCGCCCATGAACCATGGCTGGTCCAGGGCGAAGCCCAGGCCCGGTGGGGTCAGGAGCAGTTCCACGAAGTCGGGGCCCAGGATGCGGGCCGGGCCGTACGAGCCGCCTGCCAGGATCGTGCGGCAGAACACCGCGAGGTCGTGGGCCGTGGAGAAGAGGCCCGCGTGACCGGCCACCCCGCCGAGGGCCCACGCGTTCTCGTCATGGACCACGCCTCGCAGCATGCCTCGGTCCGCCTTCGCCCAGGGGCGGCGCTGGTCCTCCGTCGCCGCCGCTCCGGGGCAGGGACCGAACGTCGTGGACGTCATGCCCAGGGGGCGCGTGATGCCGTCGTGGATCAGGACGTCGAGGGTGCGGCCCGTGATGCGTTCCAGGACGTGTTGGAGGAGCAGGAGATTGAGGTCTGAGTAGCAGTACGTGCCCGGCACGCCGATGGGGGGCTCCGACTGGAGGGCCGCGAGGCGGGTCGTGTCGTCCGGGTAGTCGTACAGCGGGAGTTCGGGGCGCAGGCCCGAGGTGTGGGTGAGGAGTTCGCGGACGGTGATGTTGTGTTCGGCCGCCGCCCGGAAGTCGGGCAGGTACGCGCCCACCCTCGCGTCTATGCCGAGCGTGCCCCGCTCGATCTGCTGGATCGCGGCGACCGCCGTGAACAGCTTGGTGAGGGAGGCCAGGTCGAAGGGCGTGTCCGTCGTCATCGGGACGCGGCTCCTGCGCGGCAGCTCCACCCCCGCGTCCGCCTCCGGGTCGTACGACGCGTACCGGACCGCCCAGCCCGCCGCCTCCTCCACGGCGACGACCGGCCCCCGGCCGGCCACGACGACCGCGCCCGCGGCCCAGGGGCGTTCGCCGGTGGTGAGGTCGTGGACGTCCTGGACGAGGAGCCGCAGTTCCTCCGGGTCCAGTCCGGCCCGTTCCGGTGTGTCGCTGCGCAGTCTCGGCGCGCTCAGCTCTCCGCTCCCTCCACACTCGCACGTCTGTTCCAAGGACGGCACATTCCCATGAAACAGGTAAGCGCTACCAGTGCTGCCGACAACTGGACGACGGCCATCGGGACAGCGGTTCCCTCCCCGGCGATCCCGACCAGCGGGGAGGCGATCGCGCCGATGAGGAAGGAGGACGTGCCGAGCAGGGCGGACGCGGAGCCCGCCGCGTGCTTGGTGCGCAGCAGGGCGAGGGACTGGGCGTTGGGGAGGGCCAGCCCCATCGCCGACATCAGGACGAAGAGCGCCGCCGCCACCGGGGCCAGGCCCACCTCGCCGAAGACGCCCAGCGACATCAGCAGCAGCGCCGCCGCGGCGCCGGTCACGATCGCGAGGCCCGCACCGAGCACCGTCTCCAGGCTGACCCGCCCGACCAGCAGCTTGCCGTTGATCTGGCCCACGGCCACCAGGCCGACCGAGTTGACGCCGAACAGCAGGCTGAACGTCTGCGGCGAGGCGCCGTAGATCTCCTGGATCACGAACGGCGAGGCCGAGATGTAGGCGAACAGCGCGGCGAAGGCGAAGCCGCCGGTGAGCATGTAACCGGCGAAGGGCAGGTCGGCGAGCAGAGCGCGCATCGAGCGCAGGGCCTCGCCGACGCCGCCGACGTGCCGCACCTCCACCGGGAGCGTCTCCGGGAGCCGCGCCCACACCAGCCCGGCGAGCAGCGCCCCGATGACCGTGAGGACGACGAACACGCCCCGCCAGTCCGTCACCCGCAGGATCTGGCCGCCGACGAGCGGCGCCACGATCGGGGCGACGCCGCCGATCAGCATGAGGGTGGAGAAGAAGCGGGCCATGGCGACCCCGTCGTAGAGGTCGCGTACGACGGCCCGGGCGATGACTATCCCGGCCGCGCCCGCGAGGCCCTGCGTCAGCCGGAACGCGACCAGCGTCTCGACGGTCGGGGCGAGGGCGCACAGGGCGGTGGCGAGGACGTAGACGACCAGGCCGACGAGGAGCGGGCGGCGGCGGCCCCAGCGGTCGCTCATCGGGCCGACCACCAGCTGTCCGAGGGCCATGCCGGCGAGGCAGGCGGTGAGGGTGAGCTGGACGGTCGCCGCGGGGGCGTGCAGCGACTTCGTGACCTCCGGCAGCGAGGGGAGGTACATGTCCATCGCCAGCGGGGGCGTGGCGGTCAGGCCGCCGAGGATGAAGGTGACGAGCAGGCCGGTGCGGCGCACAGCAGGGGCGGCCGTCTCCGTCTCCGGTACGGCCGCCTCGTTCTTCAGCTCCGGTGTCGATGCCCCGCACTCGGGCATGCGCCCCTCCCTCTCCCGGTGTCCCGCGTGGTCCGCCACCTATGCTCTCAGTTCGTACACAGTGGCGAGGGTCACGCGAACCAACGCGAGCAGGGGCGGGCAGCGGGATGGCGGAGAGAAACGTGCGCTGGGGCATTCTGGCGACGGGCGGGATCGCGGCGGCGTTCACGGCGGATCTGGTGGACCTGCCGGACGCGGAGGTCGTGGCGGTGGCCTCGCGCAGCGAGGAGTCGGCGAAGGCGTTCGCGGACCGGTTCGGGATCGAGCGGGCGTACGGCGAGTGGGGTGCGCTGGCCGAGGACGCGGACATCGATGTCGTGTACGTCGCCACTCCGCACTCGGCGCACCGGGCCGCCGCCGGGCTGTGTCTGGAGGCCGGGCGGAACGTGCTGTGCGAGAAGGCGTTCACACTGAACGCCCGCGAGGCCGAGGAGCTCGTCGCGCTGGCGCGGGAGCGCGGGAGCTTCCTGATGGAAGCGATGTGGATGTACTGCAACCCGCTGGTCCGGCAGCTGAAGGCGCTGGTGGACGACGGGGCGATCGGTGAAGTGCGCAGTGTGCAGGCCGACTTCGGGCTGGCCGGGCCCTTCCCGCCCTCGCACCGGCTCCGCGACCCCGCGCAGGGCGGCGGCGCGCTCCTCGACCTCGGCGTGTACCCGGTGTCCTTCGCTCAGCTGCTGCTCGGCGAGCCGTCCGACGTGGCGGCGAGAGCAGTGCTCTCCGACGAGGGCGTCGATCTCCAGACGGGTGCACTGCTCTCCTTCGAGAGCGGCGCTCTCGCTTCGGTGCACTGCTCCATCATCGGCGGTACGGCGACCTCGGCCTCGATCACCGGCTCCGAGGGCCGCATCGACGTGCCGTACGGCTTCTTCTTCCCGGACCGGTTCGTGCTGCACCGGGACGGCCGTGACCCCGAGGAGTTCAAGGCCGACCCGGCGGCAGGCCCCCGCAACAGCCTCAAGCACGAGGCCGCCGAGGTGATGCGGGCGCTGCGGGCCGGCGAGACCGAGTCGCCGCTCGTCCCGCTCGACGGGACGCTCGCCGTGATGCGGACGCTCGACGCGATCAGGGACCGCGTCGGCGTCCGCTACCCGTCCGAGACCGAGGAGAACTCCGGCCTCACGCCGGCTTGAGCCCCTGGTCGTCGGCCTCGGTCACGAAGGAGGCGTAGGTGGTGAGCGGCGCGCCCTGGGTCGTGATGTACGGCACCGTCTTGTAGTCGACGCGCGCCCGCTCCCGGTCGAGGGCCACCGTCGCGTAGCCGCGCTGCCCGTTGTAGAACTTCAGGTGCGGGTTGGCGGCCAGGTAGGTGGCCCAGTTCGACGGCTTCTCGGAGCCGTTGCCGCCGCTGCTGATCGACGTCGTGACGATCTCCGTGCCCAGGGTCTTCGAGTCGGGGTCCTCGAAGTCCCGCTTGATGTCGAAGCCGTAGTGCACGTGGACGTCGCCGGTGAGGACCATCAGGTTCCTGATCCCGGCTGCCTCCGCGCCGGCCAGCACCCGTTCGCGGGAGGCCGGGTAGCCGTCCCAGGAGTCCATGGAGACCTTGGACGGCAGGGTGGTGGAGTTGTAGCGGCGGGAGAAGGTGACCTGCTGCGGTACGACGTTCCAGACGGCGTCCGAGCGGTGCCAGCCGTCGATCAGCCACTTCTCCTGGGCGTCCCCGGTCAACGTGCGGCCCGGGTCCTCCGATTCGGGGCCGGGGAACTGCCAGCCGTCGCCGTACGCCTGGTTGGAGCGGTACTGGCGGGTGTCGAGGACGTCGAACTGGGCGAGCCTCCCCCAGTGCAGCCGCCGGTAGAGCCGCAGGTCGGGGCCGTCGGGGAGCTGGGGGCGGCGCAGCGGCATGTTCTCCCAGTAGGCCCGGTAGGCGGCGGCCCGGCGGAGCAGGAACTCCTCCGGCGGGACGTTGTTCTCGGGGGTGTCGCCCGCGTAGTTGTTCTCGGTCTCGTGGTCGTCCCAGGTGACGACGAAGGGGTGCGCGGCGTGCGCGGCGCGCAGGTCGGGGTCGGTCTTGTAGAGGGCGTACCGCAGGCGGTAGTCCTCCAGGGTCAGCGTCTCGTGGTTGAAGAGGTCGGGGAGGGTGCCGGCCGGGTAGGCGCGGGCGCCGCCGACCGCGTTGACCGCGTACTCGTAGAGGTAGTCGCCGAGGTGGAGGACGACGTCCACGTCGTCGTCGGCGAGGTGCTTGTAGGCGGTCCAGTAGCCCTGGTCGTAGCGCTGGCAGGAGGTCAGCGCGAAGGTGAGGGCGGAGGTCCGGGAGCGCTCGGCGGGGGCGGTGCGGGTGCGGCCGACCGGGCTGATCCAACTCCCGGCGCGGAAGCGGTAGTAGTACGCGTGACCGGGGGCGAGGTGGCCGACCTCGACGTGCACGGTGTGGTGGAACTCGGGGTGGGCGGTGGCCGCGCCGCGTCTGACGACGCTGCGGAACCTCTCGTCGAGGGCCAGCTCCCACTCCACGGTGACGCGCTCGGCGGGCAGTCCGCCGTCGGCCTGGTACGGGGTCGGCGCGAGGCGGGTCCACAGCAGGACCGAGTCGGGCCGCGGGTCGCCGGAGGCGACGCCGAGGGTGAAGGGGTCGGCGGTGAGCTGCGCGGGGTCGAGTTCGGCGGCGGCCGCGGTGCCGGCGGTGGGCAGGTTCACCGCGAAGGCGAGAGCGGCGGCCGCGCCGCCGACGGTGAGGAAGCGGCGCCGGTTCAAGTGGCGTGCGACGGCGCGGAGTTCGGGCGCGTGCTGGGTCGGGTGTGCTGCGGGTGTCATTCCGGTCCTCCCCTGACGGATGCATGCAGGAGGCATTGGAGTGGCCGGGGACGACCCGCGTCTATCGCGTTCATGACATCCAGATGGCGGACGCATGAGTTCCGACCAGCGGACGGTCCTCCCGTACGCTGCGATGCCATGACTGACAGTGGATCGAAGATCGCCGTGGTGACCGGCGCCGGTTCCGGCATCGGACGGGCCGTCGCCGTGGAGCTGCTGCGGGCCGGCTGGTCCGTGGCACTGGCCGGGCGCCGCCCCGCGACGCTGGAGGAGACGGCGGCACTGGCACCCGAGGGCGCCGCTCTCGTCGTACGCGCCGATGTGGCTCGGCCGGACGACGTGGCCGCGCTGTTCGCGGCGGCCGTGGACCGGTTCGGGCGGGTGGACCTGCTGTTCAACAACGCGGGGACGTTCGGGCCCGGCGGGGTGCCGGTCGAGGAGCTGCCGTACGACGCCTGGCGGCACGTGGTGGACACCAACCTCAACGGGGCGTTCCTGTGCGCGCAGGCGGCGTACCGGCAGATGAAGGAGCAGGACCCGCAGGGCGGCCGGATCATCAACAACGGGTCCATCTCCGCCCATACGCCCCGCCCGCACTCCGTCGCCTACACGGCGACCAAGCACGCCCTGACCGGGCTCACCAAGTCGCTGTCCCTGGACGGGCGGCCGTACGGCATCGCGGTCGGGCAGATCGACATCGGCAACGCGGCCACCGACATGACGGCACGGATGCAGACGGGTGCGTTGCAGGCCAACGGGGAGATCGTGCCGGAGCCCGTGATGGACGTCGCCGACGTGGCGCGCACGGTGCGGCACATGGCGGAGCTGCCGCTCGCGGCGAACGTGCAGTTCGCGACGGTGCTGGCGACGGCGATGCCGTACGTGGGCCGCGGCTGAGCCCTGCGCGGCGCCCTCGTGGCTTTACAACTTGCACAACCGGAATCGTTCACTCCGCACCATTGCGGCCGGTAGCGGACTTATGCTCAACTCGCCTCCACAAGAGCTTCACAGTTGGAGTGGAGAGCTTCCGGCCAAACCGAGGGGGGAGACGGCAGCCGTTCCACCACGCCGGTTGGGGGTGGGCTCCGCGTGGGACCGCGGGGTGCACACCGGCGGGTGGAACGGCTGCCGTGCAGTTCGGGACGGCTCGCGGATTCTCAGCTCACGCACATCGCCTCTCAGGTCCCACACATCCCTTACTCACGGCTGCTCAACATTTCGTCCCTAACTTGAGGCCGCGCCCACCACGCGGGCGCCACGAACCTCGAGGAACGGGATGTTTGGCATCTATCTCAAGCGCGAGCTGGGCCGGCGCAAGAAGGCGGCTCTGGTCATCGCACTGGGTCTGGCGCTCGGTATCGCGCTGGTCATCACCGTCAACTCGGTGTCGGCCGGTATGACTCAGGCTCAGGACAAGGTCCTGAAGTCGCTGTACGGCCTCGGCACCGACATGACCGTCACCAAGGCCCGGTCGGCGCCCACCGACAACAGCTCCGGCAGACCGAACTTCGAGTTCGACGCCAAGTCCAACGACAGTGACGAGACGCAGAGTTCGGACCGGGTCATGACCCAGGGCGGCCAGGCCCTCAAGGCCGCGCTGGTGGCGAAGGTGGCCAAGCAGGACGGCGTCGCGAACGCGGTCGGCGCGATCACTCTCAACGTCACCAAGGTCGACGGCTCCTTCACCCAGGGCAAGGCGCAGTCCACGACCGGGAACAGCCAGTCGCAGGGGCAGGGCGGCCCCGGTGGCGGCAGCGGCGGCAACAGCACGGCCGCGCCCCAGGTCCAGGGCGGCGGCGCCTCGTTCGACGTGAACTCCTACTCCGTCGCCGGCGTCGACGTCACGGACCAGACCCTCGGCCCGCTGGCCGGCATGGAGATCACCTCCGGCAAGACGTTCACGGCCGCGCAGACCAACGCGAAGGTCGCGGTGCTCAGCAAGTCGTACGCCAAGGAGAACAAGTACAAGGTCGGCAAGACCCTGAAGATCTCCGGCACCAAGTACACGATCATCGGCATCGCCACGGCCTCCAGCAGCGAGTCCACCACCGACGTCTACCTGCCGCTGAAGCAGGCTCAGACGCTCGGCGACTCGAAGAACAAGGTCACCACGATCTACGTCAAGGCGACCGACTCCAAGCAGATCGACACCGTCAAGTCGACGATCCAGAAGAACATCTCCGGTACGACGGTGACGACCTCCGCCGACCTCGCCGACACCGTCTCCGGCTCCCTCTCCACCGCCTCCAACCTCGCGACCAGCGTGGGCAAGTGGCTGTCGATCGCGGTGCTCGCCGCGGCCTTCCTGGTCGCCGCGCTGCTGACCTCCTCCGCCGTGTCCCGTCGCGTGCGTGAGTTCGGCACGCTCAAGGCGCTCGGCTGGCCGAGCCGCCGGGTGACACGGCAGGTCGTCGGCGAGTCCATGGTCAACGGTCTGCTCGGTGGCGCCCTCGGCATCGGCCTGGGGCTCGCGGCGGCCTACGCGGTGACCGCGATCAGCCCGAAGCTGACCGCGCAGCTCGGCAACACCGGCGGCGGTGGCGGCATGGGCGGCGGCCCCGGCGGTGGCGGTCCGGGCCAGCAGTCCACGCAGAACACCATGGAGATCGCGCTCTCCGCGCCCGTCTCGCTGACCACCATCGCCCTCGCGGTCGGCCTCGCCGTGACCGGCGGTCTGATCGCCGGCGCGATGGGCGGCTGGCGGGCCTCCCGGATGCGGCCGGCGGACGCGCTGCGCAGCGTGTCCTGATCCCTTCACGAGCTGGGGTGCCGCGACCGTTCCCCCCGGGCCGCGGCACCCCGTCCCCCTTACTTACGGAGAGCACCCCATGTACAGACTGACCGGCGTCACCAAGCGCTACTCGCGCGGCAAGGAGACGGTGGAGGCGCTGCGCGGCATCGACCTCACCATCGAGGACGGCGACCAGCTCGTCATCCAGGGCCCCACGGGTGGCGGCAAGTCGACCCTGTTGCAGATGATCGGCGGCCTGGACCGGCCGACCGAGGGCAGCGTGGAGCTGGACGGCGTCGACCTCGCGCGCATCAGCGAGGCGAAGCTGACGCGGCTGCGGGCCGAGAAGATCGGCATCATCTTCCAGTCCTTCAACCTCATCCCGACTCTGACCGCTCAGGAGAACGTCGAGACGGCCCTGGTGCCGCTCGGCGTGAAGCCGGCCGAGCGGCGGGAGCGGGCCGCGGAGGCGCTGCGGTCCGTGGGGCTGGGTGAGCGGCTCGGCCACGCCCCCGCCGAGCTGTCCGGTGGCCAGCAGCAGCGGGTCGCCATCGCCCGCGCGCTGGTGAAGAAGCCGAAGGTCCTGCTCGCCGACGAGCCGACCGGCAACCTCGACGAGGGCACCCGGGACGACATCATGGGCCTGCTGGAGGGCCTGTGGCACGAGTACGGGCTGACCTTCATCATGGTCACGCACGACTCGTCGATCGCCCGGCGGGCGCCTCGGCTGGCGACGATCAAGGCGGGGCAGATCACCCTGACCGAGCAGCGGCAGCAGCAACAGCAGTCGTACGCGCAGTACTAGAAGTGAGGTCGGGGCCGCTCACCGCTCCAGGATCCGGTCGATCTCGGTCAACTGGTCCGCGGTGAGCGGCCCTTTCTCCATCGCTCCCGCGTTCTGTTCGGCCTGGGCGACGGAACGGAAGCCCGGGATCGGGACCGTCCGCGGGCTGCGGGCCCAGATCCAGGCCAACGCGCCCTGCGCGAGCGTACGGCCGTCGCTGGTGAGGATCTCCTTGAGCGCGTCGATCCTCGTCAGCCACTCCGGGTCGGCCGTGGTGCCGTCGCCGAAGCCCTGGAGCCAGGCCGGGGGCCGGCTGCGGATGTCGCCGGTGTCCTGCGGGCCTTGGCGCTTGCCCGCGAGCAACCCCATCGCCAGCGGGCTGCGGTTGACGCTCGCGAGCCCCAACTCCTCGCACAGGGCCAGCATTTCGGGCGCGTCCTGCATGACGTTCAGCGCATGCTGCACGGCCGCGCAGTGCTCCCCCTCCGCGAACACCGCCGCGCGGGCCGGGTCGTCGGTGCTCCACGCGTAGGCGCGGATCAGGCCCTCGCGCACCAACTCCTCGCAGGCGTCCCGCAGTCGGGCGCCGTGCGCGGGGTGCGCGTCGGAGAGGTGGAACTGGTACAGGTCGACGTAGTCGGTGCCGAGGCGGGCGAGGGAGGCCGTGAGGGCTTCGCGGACGTACGTGTCGGACGCGTCCTGGCCGTTGAGGGTGCGGGTTTGCTCGTCGAAAAGGTTGCCCCACTTGGTGGCGACGACCACGTCGGCGCGGCGCTTGCCGAGCGCACGGCCGAGGACGCGTTCGCTGTGTCCGGCGCCGTAGGTGTCGGCGGTGTCGAAGAAGGTGACGCCGAGGTCGAGGGCGCGGTGGACTGCCCGTACGGACTCCTCGTCGTCGACCTTGCCCCAGCCCAGCGGCCGGCCCGAGAGGTCCTGCCACTCACCGCCGATGGCCCAGCAGCCGAAGCCGAGGGGGCTGACGTCGATACCGCTGCGGCCCAAAGTCCTGTTGGTCTCCATGGCGGAAGACGCTAGGAGTTGGAGCGCACTCCAGGACAAGGGCTTTCGCGCAGGCTGTTACGCCTGGCCGGTCTCGAAGCGGGAGATGACTGTCACGCCTGGCCGGTCTCGAACCCGGGGATGGCTGTCACGCCTGGCCGGTCTCGAAGCGGGAGATCTTGCCGTCGTCCTCGACCTCGAAGTGCCACTTGGTGCGCATCTCGCCCCACGTGTCGTTGCTGTAGCGGGCGATGAGGTCGCGGCCGCCGCGGGACTCGTTGTCGACCTCCATGTGACCGTGGGAGGTGAAGATCTCGCGGTCGATCCAGTCGGTGAGGTCGCGGTCGGAACCGTCGTCCGACATGGTCGCGCCGGGGGCGAGGAGGGCCATGAAGCCGTCCCGGTCGTGCGCGTTGACGGCACCGACGAAGGCGCGGACGGCCGGGTCGCTGAGTTTGGACGTCTGAATCGTCATGCCAGTCAGACTCACACCACCGTTCCGGGCCCGCCACCCGAACGGCGGCCCTGGGCGACCCCGGGAGGTGTCAGGGGTGCGACGGTGGAAACGCGGGAGGGGTTGTTCTTGCCGTCTTCTCCAGGAGTCATCGTGACGACGTACGACCGACGTGATCTGGGCCTGCTGCTGCTCCGACTGGGAACCGGGGGTGTGCTGGCCGCGCACGGCGCGCAGAAGCTGTTCGGCTGGTTCGGCGGCCATGGTCTGGAGGGAACCGGCCAGTTCATGGAGTCCGTCGGCTACGCGCCGGGCAAGGCCAGCGCGACCGCGGCGGGCCTCGCGGAGGCCGGTGGCGGGACGCTGCTGGCGCTGGGCCTGGCGACGCCGGCGGCGGGTGCGGCGGCGGCCGGGGCGATGGCGGGGGCCTCCGCCGTGCACGCCCCCAACGGCTTCTTCAACGCAGAGGGCGGATTCGAGTACGCGGCGACCCTGGGCCTGGCGGCCACGGGCCTCGCCGTCGCGGGTCCCGGGCGCCTCTCCCTCGACCATGCGGTCGGGCACGTGTTCGACCGCGGTTGGATGGTCCCCACGGCGCTGGCGGCGACCGCCGCGATGACGGCGGTCGTCGTGGGGGCGCGGAACCGGCGGGTGCGGAACGGGAAGAAGGAGGAGGCGGCGGAGATGTTCGAGGAGCAGGAGGCGCTGTTCGGGGAGGAGTGACTCCGCCGGCTCGCATTGCGCCGCTGGCCGGTGGCGGCATCGGCTCAGTTCGGGCCGCGCGCAGATGGCTTCGTCGCCTTGGTCCGGGCCGCGCGCCGGTGGCTCTGCCGGCTGGAGCCGCACTACGCACAGACGGCAGCCTCACCAGCTCGAGTCGCCCGACGTACAGATGGCTGCCTCACCGGCTCGGCTCGCGCCGCACGCCAGTGCCCCTGCCGCCCCGGCTCGCACCGCGCGCGGATCGCCCCACCGGCTCGGTCCGTGTGGTGCGCCGGCGACGCGGAGGCGGCGCTCGTCTGGCCGCCCGCATTCGGTGGCGACGCCCTCTCACCTGCGTATTCGAGGCCTGCGCACAGGGACCGCCACCCCTGCCCCTAGGCTGTGCCCCGTGAACCGTCCCGAGCCCCTGCGCCTACGACCGCCCCTGCGGCGGTGGCGAGGGCTGCTCGTGCTGATGGTGCTGGCCGGGGTCATGGGGATGCATGCCCTGGCCCCCGGTGTGGCCCTCCCGGGCGATCATCCGCACTCCGCCCCGATGGCCGGCGTCGTCTCCGTGTCGGCGGCCCACGACGACTGTGGTGGCGAGGGCCACTGCGGCTCCGGGCATGTGACACATGCCGACGCGGCCTGTTCGGCGGCCGCGGTGAGCGGGGGCCCGGCGCTCCCCGCACTCGTGGCCGACCCGGTCGCCGGCGTCGTACGGGACGACGTACTGCGGGCGTGTGCGGTCGCGGACCCGGACGGGGCCCGTGCTCCCCCGTCCCTGGCGGAACTCCAACTCCTGCGGATCTAGAGAGGACTGCCGTGCGCACGTCGTGCGCCTCGGCATGCCCGGAGTCCAGATCCCTTTCATCCAGCAGGAGTTCCAGCATGAGCACCACCCGTATGCCCCGCGCCGCCCGTACGCGTCGCGCTGCCGTTCTGGCCGTGGCGACCGTCAGCGCCGCCCTCGTCCTCACCGCGTGCGGGGGCGACGACAGCGGTCACGAGGCAGGCCACGGCACGTCGGCCTCCGCATCCCCCTCCGCGTCGGCGTCCGCCGCCGCCCACAACGCCCAGGACGTCTCCTTCGCGCAGGGCATGATCCCGCACCACCGTCAGGCGCTGGAGATGGCCGAACTCGCCGCCGACCGGGCCTCGTCCGCGGACGTCAAGGATCTCGCCGCGCGCATCGAGAAGGCGCAGGACCCGGAGATCGAGACCATGTCCGGCTGGCTGAAGGCGTGGGGCGAGGACGTCCCGGCCGCGAGCGAGTCGATGGAGTCGATGCCGGGCATGGACCACGGCTCGGACTCCGGGATGTCCGACATGCCCGGGATGATGGGCGACGCGGACATGGAGAAGCTGGAGAAGGCGTCCGGTGAGGACTTCGACACGATGTTCCTGACCATGATGGTCGAACACCACGAGGGCGCGGTCGAGATGGCGAAGACGGAGAAGGCGAAGGGCGCCTATGAGCCCGCCACCGCCATGGCCGACGACATCGTCACCGGACAGACCGCGGAGATCGAGGAGATGAACAAGCTCCTCGGCAAGAGCTGAGCCGAGCGTGCCAAGCTGCGTCCATGAGTGATCTGGACCCCGACATCTGGTCGGGCATCGACGACTTGTGGGCGTGGCTCGACTCGCACCGCCCGTCCGACGGACACCCGTCTGACGGGCAACAGAGCCTCCTCCTGCGGATGTTGAAGCTGTCGGAGGAGGTCGGCGAGGTGGCCGAGGCGGTGATCGGGGCGATGAACCGCAACCCGCGCAAGGGCAACTCCCATACCTGGGAGGACGTCCAGAGCGAGCTGTGCGACGTCGTGATCACCGCCTTGATCGCCCTGCGCACGCTGACGCCGGACGCCCGCGAGGTATTCGTCGGGCATCTGGAGCGGGTGCGGGAGCGGTCGCTGGGCCCGCGCTAGGGCCTGTCAACGGCGGTGCGCGGCCGCGTACTCGTGCAGGAACAGGGCCTCCACGTGCGCCATGTGCTCGATCTCGGACGGGTCGACGCTCTCGTTGGGCGCGTGGATGAGGCAGCGCGGCTCCTCGACGCCCATCAGGACGATCTCGGCGCGCGGGTAGGTGGTGGCGAGGACGTTGCACAGCGGGATCGAGCCGCCCTGGCCGAGGAAGGCGAGGGGTTTGCTGTAGACCTGCTGCATGGCCTTGCTCAGGGCCGTGTAGGCGGGGCCGTCGGTGGCGGCCTGGAACGGGGAGCCGGTGCCCTCGGTCTCGACCGTCACCCGCGCGCCCCAGGGCGCCGCGTCCGTGAGGTGCTGGGTGAGGGCCTTGAGCGCGGCCTGGGCGTCGGTGCCGGGCGGCACGCGCAGGCTGACGCGGGCGCGGGCGGTGGGCGGCACGGCGGCGGCGGAGCCGACGACCGGCGGGCAGTCGACGCCGAGCACGGTGACGGCGGGGCGGGCCCAGAGGCGGTCGGCGACCGTGCCGGTGCCGGTGAGCTGTACGCCGTCCAGGACGCCGGCGTCGGCGCGGAACTGTGCCTCGTCGTAGCCGACGCCGTCCCAAGTGCCGTCGCAGTCGAGGCCGTTGATGCGGGTGGCGCCGGTCTTGGGGTCGCGGAGGGTGGCCAGCATCTGGATGAGGGCCGCGAGGGCGTCGGGGGCCGGGCCGCCGAACATGCCTGAGTGGACTTCCCCGTTGAGGGTCTCGACGGTGACGACGAGGTTGGCGAGGCCGCGCAGGGTGATGGTCGCCGTACCGGTGCCGACCTCGGCGTTGCCGGTGTCGCACACCAGCAGGGCGTCGGCGAGGAACTGCTCCGGGTGCTGGGCGACGTACGCCTCCAGGCCGCCCGTGCCCTGCTCCTCCGAGCCCTCCGCGACGAACTTCAGGCCCACCGGGATGTCCTCGCCGAGCGCCCGGAGCGCGGTGAGGTGCATGACGATGTTGCCCTTGCAGTCGGCGGTGCCGCGCCCGTACCAACGCCCCTGGGCCTCGGTGAGGGTGAAGGGCGGGGTGGTCCAGGCGTCGTCGTCGAGCGGGGGCTGGACGTCGTAGTGGCAGTAGAGCAGGACGGTCGGGGCACCGGGCGGTGGGGGCCGGTGACCGATGACGGCGTGGCTGCCGTCGGGGGTCTCGGCGAGATGGACGTCCCGCAGCCCGGCCTCGGCGAACGCGTCGGCGACCCACTGGGCGGCCCGCCGGCACTCCTCGGGCGGGTACTGGCGGGGGTCGGCGACGGAGGGGATGGCGACGAGGTCGGCGAGGTCCTGCTTGGCGCGGGGCATCAACACGGCGATGCGTTCCGCGAGTTCGGTCGTAGTCATGCGTCCCGCCTCACCGTGTCGTCGGTCTTCAGGTCGTCGAACCGGTCCTTGAACCGGTCGAGCTTCTCCGGGCAGTAGATCTCCAGGATCTTGGCCTCCGCCCGCAGCGCCTTGGTGTCGCCGATGACGGGTCGCTGGCCCACGAACGCGGCCCCGTTGGAGACGTTGATCTTCCACAGGGCGGACCGCAGGGCGGTCGCGGGGTCCTCGCAGACGATCCCGCCGTCGGTGCCCAGCGCCCGCTCGATCACCTCGGTGTCGGGGCGCGGATAGCCGGCGTCCTCGGCGGCGTCGGCCAGCTTGTTGGCCTTCTCCGCGGCCTCGTTGGTCGACTTCACGCTCTCGTACTGGACGATGCCGATGATCGCGAGGACGACGAGGACGAGGATCGCGCCGAGGTAGATCCACTTGTGCTCGGAGGCGAACCGGGTGGGGCTCATGAGGCGCTCCTCTCCGTGCGCCACGTGGGCTTGCGGAACTTGAGGAAGGCGTACGGGATGAGCAGGCCGAGGATGACCAGGCCGCCGCCGATGAGGAGGACGTACGACCAGACGCTGCCGCCGCCGAACTGCGAGGGCGGCACGAAGCCGATCGCGAGGGCCGCGACGGAGGCGAGCAGCCCGACGGTGCACATCAGGTGCAGGGCGGGCACGCGGTAGCCGCGGGGATGGTCGGGCTGGGTCTTCCGCAGCCGCATGGCCGCGGCGAACATCAGCAGGTAGACGATGAGATACACCTGCGTGGTGATCGTGGAGAAGATCCAGTAGACGCTGGAGACGTTCGGGATCAGCGCGTACATCAGGGCGATGGCGGTGGTGACGACGCCCTGGGTGACCAGGATGTTCTGCTGGATGCCGTACTTGTTGAGCTTCTGCAGGAAGGGCGGCAGATAGCCCTCGCTGCGGGAGATCTCCAGCAGGCCCTTGGACGGCCCGGCGAGCCAGGTGAGCATGCCGCCGAGGGAGGCGGCCACCAGCATCACGGCGGCGATCGGGGTCATCCAGCCGATGTGGAAGTACGAGAAGAAGGCGTTGAAGGCCTGCATCACACCGGCGGTGAGACTGGTCTGGTCGGCGGGCACGACCCAACTGATCGCCAGCGCGGGGAGGATGAAGATGAGCAGCACCAACCCCATCGCCAGGAACATGGACTTGGGGTACTCCTTGGCCGGGTCCTTCAGCGACGACACGTGAACGGCGTTCATCTCCATGCCGGAGTAGGAGAGGAAGTTGTTGACGATGAGGACCAGGCTGGCGAGGCCGGTCCACTCGGGCAGCAGATGGCTGGCGGTCATCGGCGCGGCGGACGGGTTGCCCTGCCCGAGGAAGACGATGCCGAGCACGACGAGGATCGTGCCGGGCACGAGCGTCCCGATGATGAGCCCCCAACTGGACAGCCCGGCAAGGGCCTTGGTCCCCCGGGACGACACCCACACGCCCGTCCAGTACAGGACCATGATGACGATGGCGGTGTAGAGGCCGTTGGAGGCGAGGGAGGGGTCGATGACGTACGAGATGGTGCTGGCGACGAACGCGAGCAGGCTCGGGTAGTAGAAGATCGTCATCGCGAACTGGCACCACACGGCGAGGAATCCGAGCGGCTTGCTCAGCCCCTCACTCACCCACCGGTAGACACCACCGCTCCACCCGGACGCGAGCTCCGCCGACACCAGCGCGGTGGGCAGCAGGAAGACGACCGCCGGGACAAGGTAGAGAAACACGCAGGCGAGTCCGTACACGGCCATCGTCGGCGCGGCCCGCAGACTGGCCACCGAGGAGGTGGTCATCAGCGCCAGGGTCACCCAGGTGAGAACGGGGGCGGGGGTGGCCCGCACTGCCGCGGCCTGCGTCGGCGGCGCTGTCTGCGTCCGCTTGGGCACGTCGGCGGGCACGTCCATCGATGCCATGAAGCCCTCCCGGGGCTGGGCAGTTGGGGTGCTGCCAGCCTCGGGGGGTTTCGGGGGGCTCGCATGGTGGCTTGGGCCGTTGGGGTGACGTGAGGGGGCGGTCGGTGGAGGGGGTGGAGGCGGTGGAGGCGGTCCTCCCCCTCTCCTGCGCTCACGCTCCTCCCTCCCCTGCGCTCGCGCTCCCCCCTCTCCTGCGCTCACGTCGCCCGTACGGCTCACCCGCGTGGCCGGGCCGGTCGGCGAAGCAGCAGGGTGGAGGAGGCCGTTTGTGGGGGCCGCCTGCGAGGGCCGCCTTGGGGGCTTTCGGCGGGGTCGCCTGCGAGGGCCGCCTGGGGGCTTTCTGCGGGGCCGCCGTGGGGGCCGTCGATCGCATCGGAGTTCGTAGGAGGCCGTGGGTGGTGGAGTCGTCCCGTGCGGTCGCCCCGGGGCTCGACGAGCTCGCCGACCTCCTCACCCGGCTGACCCGGCTGCTGCTGAACACCAGCGGCGAGGGTGCGGAGGGCATCGAGGAGACGGTGACGACGACGGCCAGGGCGCTGGGCGGTGACGCGTCGCTGCTCCTCGTCCCGGACGCGGCGACGCTGACGGTCACCGCAGCGGACGGGACCGCGCGGACCGTCACCGTGCGCGGCGTCCCGGAGGTGTTCCGGCTCGACCAGGTCACGGCGCTGAAGCCGCTGCTGGCGGACGTACGGTCGGGCCGTACGGACGTGACGCGGGCGGGGATCGCGCTCGCCCGCATCGAGGGGTCGAGCCCGCCGTATCCCTGGTGGGCGAAGCTGATCGGCATCGTGCTGTTCGCGCTGGGATTCGCGCCGCTGATGCAGCCGACGTGGTACGAGATCGCGACCACGGCGGTCCTGGCCACGATCGCGGCGACCCTGGCGGTCACGGCGGACCGCGTACCGCGCCTCGCGGCCGTACTCCCCCTGCTCGTCTCGACGGTGATCTCGGTCGTCACGATCGAGGCGTTCGCCCGCACCCCCGCCCATGGCGGCCCGGTCCTGCTGATGCTCCCGGCGCTGTTCTACTTCGTCCCCGGCGACTATTTGAGCGCGGCGACGGCGGAGTTGGCGGCGGGACGGATGACGACGGGCGCGATCCGCCTGGTCAGCTCGGTGTTCCTGCTGGTCCAGCTGTATCTGGGCGTGCTGCTCGGCGTCTACGCGACAGGCACCTCGACCCGCGCCCTCTTCGACATAGCGGCGGAGGCCGACCTCCCGCGCTGGGCACTGTTCCTGTCGTGGATCGTGTTCACGGCGGGCACGGTCCTGGCGTTCGCGATCCCGTACCGCCTGTTCTGGCCCTTGCTGGCGCTGGTGTACGTGACGGTCGCGGTCCAGTCGCTGGTGACGAAGCTGATCGGGGAGACGGGCGGGACGTTCGTGGCGGCGGTGGTCCTGACGGCCGTATCCACGATCCTGGCCCGCGCCCCGCACCGCCCACCCCGCCTCGTCCTCCTCCTGCCCGGCTTCTTCACCCTCACCGTCGGCTCACTGGGCATGCGGGGCCTGACGACGCTGGCGGGCGGCTACGTCATCGAGGGCTTCCGGGACCTGCTGAAGCTGGTGACGATCGTGACGGCGATCGCGGTGGGGATGGTGGTGGGGGCGACGCTGGCAGGACCGGGGCGGGGGGAGGGCGAGTGAGACCTACTCCGCCCAGTCCCGCCGGACGCTCTCCGGAACCTCCTCCGGCCCGTCCCGCCGGACACCCTCCGGACCTTCCTCGGCGCGAGTGACTACGCCGCCCCGTCGTCGAGCCCCCGAAAGAACAGATCAAGGAACTGCTCCCGCACCCCGCGCGCACTGACCCCCCGCAGCCGGGCGATGTGCGAGCTGAACCCGGCGATGGAGCCGGTGAAGGTCTCGGCGGCCACGGAGCGGTCGATGGTGGTCCGCAGTTCGCCGCGCAGCTGCGCGTCCCGGAGGACGTCCTCGACGACGGCGAGGGGCTTGTCGATGCAGTCGCGCTGGAACAGGGCGTACAGCTCAGGGTAGTTGGGCAGCTCGAAGGAACAGCGGGCGGCGATGAGCCAGCGCGGGCTGTCGAGGGCGGCGGCGATGTCGTCGTAGAGCACGTTGAGGTCGCCGACGAGGCTGCCGGTGCGGGGCGGGACCAGGTCGAGGGCCAGGGTGTTGAGCCCGGCGAGGATCAGATCGTCCCGCTCGGCCCAACGGCTGTAGAGGGTCCGCTTGGCGACCTTGGCACGCGCGGCGACGTTGTTGATCCGGAAGCCGGCGACGCCGTGGTCGGAGAGCTCGTCGACGACGGCGCGCAGGATGCGCTCGTCAGCGCCGGAGTCGCGGGGACGACCGGGCTTGGCCGGGGCGGGCGGGCTGACTGTCGCTGCCCCTGGCGCTATGGCTGTCATACCCCTGGCCTCTTTTCGCGACCGAAACGGTTTCGTATTCACCTCACTCTAGGCTACCCTCAAGGTGAACGAAACCGTTTCGCTCGAAGCTCGAACGAGGTGCCGCGGATGACAGCGACGGACCAGGCCATCACGCCACGCACACGCCGCAGCCGCCTCTCCCCCGAGCGCGAGAAGGAGCTGTACGCAGCGGTGCTGGACCTCCTGCGCGAGGTCGGCTACGAGTCCCTGACCATGGAGGCGGTGGCCACCCGCACCCGCTGCAGCAAAGCCACGCTGTACCGCCAGTGGGAAGGCAAGCCGGAACTGGTCGCACAAGCACTACGCCACACCAAGGGCAAGGCGGTGGGCGACATCGACACCGGCTCCCTGCAGGGCGACTTCCACGAGGTGGTGAGCCGCATGGACGACGAGGAACTCCGCAAGGAGACCGCCCTGATGCGGGGCCTGATCCACGCGGTCCACACCGACCCCGACCTGCTACGAGCCCTACGGGACCTGATCGTCGACCCGGACCCGACGGGCCTGGAAGCGATCCTGCTGCGAGCGGTGTCCCGAGGCGAAGTCAGCCCGGACTGCCCGGCGTTGGCGTATGTCCCTCACGTCCTGGTGGGCGCCCTGATGGCCCGCCCCTTGGTGGCGAACCAGCCGCCGGACCGGGAGTTCCTGCTTGGGTACCTGGATGCGGTGGTGTTGCCTTCCCTTACGGCGTGACCGGGTCGGGGCGGATGCGTGTCTGCGGCTAGACGGCGGCGGGCCAGCGACGCCGGCCAACTCCCGCAACTCCGCCCACGCCACGGACTCCATCACGGCCGATGCATCTCATTCAGCCCTGGAGGAGTGCGACATGTCCGCGAGGATGCCATCAACAGGGCGCAACTCAGCGACAGCCTCCGGAATCACACCCGCATGAACCAAACCTACGACCAGGCGGAAGACACCTGAAGAGGCAGACTCCCTCGGCGCATCCGCTCGGTCTCCTCCCCAACGCCCGGCAGCACACTGTCACCCCACCGCACGCTGAGAGCAGCTGCCGTCGAGCCGGCTGTGGCCAGTGCGCGGGTATAACTCCCTGTCTGAGGGCGGATTGAGCGACGACTTGCTCACCGGGCGGCGCAGGGTGCGTCGCCACGCGTGATCCAGCCCCACGTACTACTTCCAACCGCGCCTCACTCTTCGGCCAGCTCAGCGATGTGCACCTTGGGGCGCATGAGTTCGCTGCTTTCCCGTCAGGCGCGCAGGTAAGGCCGCTCGGCCTCCAGAATCACGCTGCCCAAAGGACTGTCGTACGGCCAGTAATCAGCGCTCGCCGGCCGAGCGATGTCACCATTGGTGACGCTCCGAAATGGTCGGGCTGCACTTTGCCTTGTCCGTACGAGTCCCGGCCGAAGGCCTGTGGAACTGCTGCCACATGACCGCGTCGCAGCAAGGAGCTCTCAACTGCACGGTGCGATAAGGTGCGTTCACGCTGCGCACCTTCCCGGAGGGTACGCGAGCAGCGTTCGCGAGCCGCCTCAGCGGTCGTGGATGACGAACGGCGGTGCCACCAAGTGGACCTCGCTTCACGGTGAGGGCGGCTGCCCGGTAGGGCGATCCCTGCCATTCCGAATCCATCACCGAGGAGTGGCCCCAGTGAACACTGACGAGTACAAGCCTGCGCGTCGCACCTGGCCCCGTGAGGTCCTGGTGGGCGCCGCCGCGGGAGTCGTGTCCAACCTCGTGTTGGCGGCGCTCACGGCGGCAGCGCGCCTGCTCTTCTGACGCGGGCAAGTGGCGGGCCCGGTGAGCCCGCCACTCTTTCACCGCCCGGTTCCATGCTGGTCAGGGCAGCGCTCAGATCCCCTTCAGAACAAGGGATTCTGTCCGGACGGCGCGGTCCTCCTCCGCCTGCGTGAGCGGCGCCTGCCACTGCGGGACGGGCGCGGAAGATGCGGCTCCCGGGCCTCGGGCGGGAGGTTCTCCCACGTGGGACGCAGCCCGTGAACGTGCACCTCGCCCACGAGCGCCTTCAAGTAAGTCCTCGTCTCCTCATCCGTGGAGTAGAGGACAGTCGCACGGCTCGCACGCGTCATCAGCACGTGGTAAGCGTGGCGAACGCACCGGGCGAAGTCGTCGTCAGTGAGACTGCTCGCCCGAACTTTAGGGTCGAACGACCCTGGTTCCGCCACTCGTCTGATGCTGGTTCCCGGCTCCTTGCGGTCCTTGCCACGCCGGAACACCCAATGCCCGTCGCGGCGCACCATGTCGTCGCCCATGATGACGCCGCACCAGTCCCATTCGAGCCCTTGCGCCGTGTACACACAGCCGATCTGGTCGAGCCCTGCCTCGTTCACGGACCAGATTCTCGACGGGGGCGCGCCGTTCTCGCAGAAGGTCTCGCTGTCCGCGTTCCACGGGCGATGCCAACCGCCGATGCGGACATCGGCCTCGAGACGCTTCTCCTTGCCCTGCGGTTTGGTCCAGGGCCAGCAATAGCCCGCGACCATACGGGCCGTAGCACCGGCAAGGGCTTCCGAGCGGATGATCCGCTCCAACTCCTCGGGAGTATCGGCGACTTCGATGTGCATCAGCCCGTCCGGCGTCCATTCCTCCGGCTGGTCCTCCGACAGCCCCAGGACTGCTCGTACCCAGCGGACGTATGCGTCGCTCCCTCCGCAGCGGAACTGTTCGCGGAGCTGATAGGGGACCAATGTGGCACCGCGCCGCTTCGCGGCGTCCTCGATCAGCTCGACCGTGCCGACCTCGTTCGGCCGTACGGTCTGACTCCGGTCCAGGAAGAACACGGTCAGACGGGATGCGTCGAGCAACTCGTCCACCTGAGGCTGTGTGCCCTGTTGTTCGGGTTTCCAGAAGCGGCTCGTCGAACGGTCCCGGAGGCGATGTGCTTCGTCGCAGATCAGTACGTCCAGAGGAGGCTCTGGCGGTGTGACGAAGCTGCTGAAGTAGGTGAAGCTCTCCTTGAACTCCCGGTCACCGTAACCGACGTGCTCCTGCATCGCGCCGTTGAAGGCCCGGCTGCCGCTGGCGTACTTGACAGTTCGCCCCTGGGCTTCGAGTTCCGCCTTCACCTGCAGACCGATGGCGCTCTTCCCGGTCCCGGCGCCACCGGTCACGAGGAACACGACACGTCTGTCGTCCGGGACGAGAGCGGGTTGGTCCGGGTCCCCCAGAACCACGGAAGCAGTGTCCAGGATGTCCTCCGCGACCTGCCGTTGCCGCCCGCGCAGAGTGAACACCGTGTCCTCACCCCGTGACCGGATCATCGCATCGAGCAAGGGTGTGTTCCGCAGGTTCATCCGGCTGAGGAGTATTTCGGCCGCGGCGTCGCCGCCGTCTTCCGCGAAGTGCTTGCGGAGATCCGTCAGGAGCCGGTCGCGGCCGTCGTTGGTGTACATGCGCGCGTACACGCCCGTGGGCGCGGTGATGTCCATCAGTGGCTTGACGGATTCGTCGGTGGCGTTGTGCAGGTAGGCGAAGCCACCGCACTCGAAGGCCAGTCCGCTCAGCGGTCCTCGGTCTCCGGTGAAGAGCTGGTAGTACTCCTGTAGCTGGAGGGCTGGGTGCCTCTTGGGCTCCATCATCCCGGGTACGTGGACCAGGTCGGCGGTGGCTGCTTCGACCCGGGTCACCGTGGACCATCGTTTCAGTTCGACGAGTTGCACTGACAGCTCATGGCTGTCCGGATGTCTGCCGATGAGCACCACGTCGACGAGACGAAGGTCGTTCGGGTCCTCGGGCTGATCCACCGTCGCCGCGCACTCGACGACCATCTGTACGTTGCCGCGGTCCGCCGCCACCAAGTCGTTGGCGAGGTTGACCAGGCTCTCGGCCCAGGCGCAGCGTTCGGTCAGTGACGCCTCGGAACGCCGGAAGTGCTTCCACCTCTCGGCGAGATGAGGCACCATCCTGCGCCTTGAATTGAGCGTGAGCAGGTCTCTTGCCGAGAGTTTCAGCAGGAGCATCGACACGAGGAGGTTCCCCCAGGGCACGAGTGACTCGTGCGGGTGGGGGCGTGTCCTGCTGAGGGAAGCCCGTCGGGCCGCATCCGGTACGGGTGATCTTAGGCAGGCCGATGGTTCGCGTGGACGGCTTCTGCCCGAGGCCGCTGCGGCAGGCCACGGCAGTTGGCGGAAACGCGGCGGTGTATTGAATGCCACGCGGGAGCCCACTGTCACACCGCAGCGGTCACCTTCTCCGCTCCGACCAGCTCGCGCAGCTTCTCCTGGGTCTCCGGGTCCGTCGAATACACGACGGTGCCGACCATGCCCCTTGTCAGGAGCACTTTGTAGGTGTTGCGGATCAACCGGTCCACATCGGCGTCCGACGTGGACTTCTTGAACACGGGGTCCTTGGACGCCGTACGATCCGTGACCCAGCGGTCACCCCGCCAGACCAAGTCCGGGCCGATGATGACCCCGGACCAGTCGTACTCGAAGCCCTGGGCCGTGTAGACGCAGCCGATCTGTCCGAAACCCGCCGGGTCGGTGGCCCACAAGGCAGACGGCGGCGCCCCTGACACCGCACGTTCGCCGCGCAGGTTCCAGGGCCGGGCCCATTCGCCGATGACGACATCCAGGGGGAGCGGATGGCCGGGCTTGGGCTCCGGAGACCAGGGCCAGCAGTAGCCGGCGGACATACGGGCTCCGTAGCCCTCGGTGCGGCGGGCTTCCAGGAAGGCCTCCATCTCCTGAGGGCTCTCGGCGACCAGCAGCCGCATGCGGTCGTCAGGGTCCCAGGTCACAGGACCACCCGGCTCCAAGCCGAGCAGCCGTACCACCCATCGCAGGTAGGCGTCGCTGCCGCCGCAGCGGAACTGGCTCTCCAGCGGGATGACATGGCAGGCGACGCCCTTGCGGGCGGCCGCTGCCTTGATCTCGGCCACCGTGCCCATTTCGCCCGGGCGCACCACCTGGTGTTCGTCGAGGAGGAACACGGGAACGCGCGCGACGTCGATGAGTTCGTCTATCTGCGGCTTCCCCGTGCGCTGGGCGGCCCGGGTGTAGCGGTTGGCGGAGGTCTCACGAATGCGATGAGCCTCGTCGCAGATCAGTACGTCGAGGGTGTTCTTCTCGGCCGTCATGAAGCTGTTGAAGTACTTGAAGAGGTCCTGTACTTCGCGCTTGCGGGCCCCGGCCACCTTGCGCATGGTCTTCGTGAACGACTGGGAGCCGGTGGCGTGCAGGGCCGGGACACCTTGCCGGTACAGCTCACCGAGCACGGAGAGGGCGATGACGCTCTTTCCCGTTCCGGGACCTCCGGTGACGATCAGGACTTCTTTGTGGTCGGACCGTTTCGCCTTGCGAACGGCGTTGAGGACCATGCGGTAGGCGACCTGCTGCTCGTCCAGCAAGATGAACTGTTCACGGTCGCGCACCTCTTGGGCGGCGACGGACATCAACTGCTTCGAGGGGACCGCCCTGCCCGCGAGGAGTTCGTCCGCTACCCGGGCGCCCGGATGCTTGTCGCTCAGTCTGGCGCGGAGGTGGTCGAGGAACTCTCCTCGGCGCTCGGCGGTGAACAACTGCCCCTGGCCGTCGACTTCGAGCTCACGTAGCCCACTCACCCCGAACTCGGTGGCGTTGTGGAGGAAAGCCACTCCACTGACACGCTGACGGTGCTCAGCGACCGCGCCATTGAAATTGACGAGGTATTCGCTGTATCTCCGCACCTGTTCAATGGGATTGAGGACGGGGTGTGCGTAGGCGTCCACATAACAGAGGACCGGATCGTCCTCATCGGGCGTTGCCTGGCTCCACTGCTTCAGCTCCACCACGACGTACGACGGCTCCCCCGTGACCGGGTGCACACCGGCGAGCACGGCATCGGCACGCTTGCTGTTCAGCGGCAACGCGTACTCGATCATGACCTCGACAGCGCCGAGACCAGCCTCGTTCAGAGCGGAGGCCAGAACCGGGAGACTTCGCTCCCAGGAGCGAACCTCGGACAGGCCGGGGCGATAGCCGTGCATGTGCGCAAACTGCTCAGTGAGATGCAGGAAGAGCGAGCCGTCGAACGCCATGACGGCGACCGTTTCGGCGGACGCGCGGAACAGCAAGGACTTCCCCCAGGCAGCACGAAATGACTCGTGCGGGTGGGGGCGTGTCCTTCGAGACTCCACCGGAGTGGAGCGGAAGCCCGTCGGGCCGCGACTACGGTGCGATCAAGCTTACCCACGGGACCCAGCGGGGTGGACGGCTCCAGCGCAGACGTCAGCTGCCGCCAGCCTTCAAGGAAAGCCAGGGACCGACTCCGCTGGGCGGACAAAGCCTGGGAGGCAGACGAGTCGGGCTGTACGCCGGGTATTCCTGACCCACCTTTCTGACCTGCACCTTTGTGGGCCGGATCGGCTGTGACCTGCTAGGTCGGGTCGCAGAGACGACCGGAGGCAGTCAGGGGAAACCGCTCTGATTCGACCCCGATTCGAACCGAGCTGCTCGGAGCCGATCAGAGGCGTTCGCCCTCTGTTTTGGTCCGAGTCAGCCCAGGTCAGACGGCGTTGGTCAGGCTGTGGACCCGCTGACGGCACTCGGATTCGATCTCGGTCGAGCCGCGATGGGGACGCCTGCCTCCAGCACCGGAGCCAGGCATACGAATGCCTCCAGGATGGCCATCCTGGAGGCATCGCTGGCACCGATTGGAGGTCGGTACCGGACACCACCCGTGGTTTTAGCGGGCCTGGGTGGCGTCTCTGTCCTTGCGGGACGGCTCCACAGTGCCATACAGCACCTACCAGACACCTTCTCTCCGACGGCCATTTCACCCAGGCGAGCGACTGGGTCTTCACCAGCTGCCTACGGCTGCAGCCGATCTCATCCTGCTCGGGGATCTCACCGGCCGCTACGCGGCGGGCAGTTACAGCAAGCTCGCCACCGACGGCCAGAACGTGCTCCCGCGCGCGGATCGTCAAGGCGCGTCCGAGCATGGGCACCGGATCACGGCGGCCATCGCCTGCCATGTCGCTCGCACCGGCGGCACCGTCGACCAGCTGACGCAGCTCTTGCTGCACCCCGAGCACGAGGGCGGGCAGCACGCCCGGAACATCGCGCTGCGCTCCGGCCAGTCACGTGCCCTGGCGTACGTCGACCGGGTGTGGGCCAGCGCCTCGGCCGCGGTCAGCAACACGACGGTGCTGGAATCGCGGCACCACGCGTATGAGGTGCTTGCCGCGCTGCGCGACCGCATCGAGACGACGCCCTGGCGTGGGGAACGTGGGCGGACCGCGCTGCGGGTCCTGCGGGCGCATCTGAACTTCGCCGAGATCGCGGGCGGGCCCCTGCACCACGCCAGCGAGCGGCAGACTGCGGAGGAAGCGGGGATATCCCGCACGACCCTCCGGGTCGTCTACGAGACCGTCCTCAAGCCACGGGGCTGGCTGCGGCGTCTGCGCGTCGGCAACGGTCGCGAGGGCTCGACCTGGTATCTCGCCGAGGGCGGCCCCGACCGCCACAGCATCCCCGTAGCGCAATCTCGTTTCCGAACCACTCAGTACCCCCCCCCGACCTGGCACTTGAGGAGTGGTCCACTCCTGAGACGGGCACGACAGCCGACCTCGACTCCACCGTCATCGGCCGGCTGATGGGCCACGACGCCTTCGCCTACCGCAGTCTCGGCAGCGCCGCACTGGTGATCATCGGTGCACTGCATGCCCGTGCGGCGCAGACGGCCGCCGAGCTTGTCGGCTCGTCCTCCGTCTCCCGCGCCACCCTCTACCGCACCTTGCGGCGCCTGGCCGACCACGGCCTCGTCCACCACAGCGGTGAGACCTGGACCCTGGCACCTCATGCTCTGGAGGGCTTCGGCGACCGCCCTCCGGAGGCTGCGGCCGAAGAGATCGCCGAGCTGGCCCGCGGCTGGGATGCAGTCGCGACGCGGCACGGGACCGCGGGCGTCGCATCCCGGCGCAAGGCGGTACACGCCGCCGAGCGCGCGGCGTACCAACGGGCGCTGGAGCGGCTGTCGGAACACCGCAGCAAGGCCGTGGTGATCGTCCGCGACGGGCGCCAGGTCGTGGTTCCCACGCCACGCCCCGACGAGGCTCCCACCGCGTGGCACGCCCCGGACGGCTGCGTCCTCGATCCGGTCACCGGCCGCGCCGCTCCCGACTGGCGGATCGCCACCGATGGACGACTGATCCTCATCACCCCCGCCGACCAGCGCAGTTACGACGAGCTGGCCGCCGCCCATGCCGAAGCCCGCAGCGAATGGGAGTCCGCAGCGTGAACCCACCCCCTCCACCCACGGCCGATCACGACGATGAGGTCACCGCGCAAGCACTGCGGGAGCAGTACGAGTCCGGTTCCACCGTGGACCAACTTGCGGCGAGCAGTGGCCTGTCGTACGGCACGGTCCTCAACCGGCTGCGCAAAGCGGGGACCGTGATGCGCACGTCGTGGCAGACGCGCGGGATGCGCGAGGAGCAAGCCCGCCGCAATCTCGCGGCCCGTCTGCGTCGCCTCTACGACGAACAGGGCGCCACGCTCGCGGAGTTGGCCGTAGCCGGGTCCGTGACACGACGTGTGGCTCGGCGCCTGCTGATCGAGGCCGGGGGCACGCCGCGGACCACACAGCAGACGCTGCGTATCCGCTCCGCAGCCAGTAGAGCACGGCGCATGAAGCTCGCGTCGTCCCTGCGGGCGCGGTACGAGGCCGGAGCCACGGTGCCGGACCTGGCTGCGGAGTACAGCTACTCCGTCGGCACCGTCTACCGGCTCCTGCACCAAGCGGGCACCCGCATGCGCCCCAAGCACCACCACGGCCCGGCCCGCACCCCGAGGAAGCGGTCATGAACACCCCCGCACGGGTTCCCGGCCCGGTCTGGAAGATCACGGGACCGATGACGGGCCATCCCGAATACAGCGCTGCTCGGGGTCCTCCTTCGCCCGCGCTCAGCAGCCACCGAACGTCGGCCTTCTCGCCGACGCACGCACGTCAACGCGCCTTTCCCGATTCAGGAGATCAAGCACTCGTGAGTGAGAACACCCGTACCAAGACCCTGGCCGCTGCCGCGGCCAGCGCCTGGGACGCCTTCGTCATCGTGGTCGGCATGCTCAAGGGCGGCACCGGCAAGACCACCTCCGCCTGGTTCATCGCCCTCTACTACGCCGTCGTCCTCAACATGCCCACCCTTTTGCTAGACGCGGACGCCACCAGCCAGTCCGCCTACGACTGGTTCAAGGTCGCCCAGGCCGCCGGCTTCGAGATCCCGGCCAACCTGGTCGTCGAGCGATACCCCTTCGACGACATCGCCGAGTACATCCGCACCAAGCGTGCCGAGTTCGGCGCGATCGTGGTCGACGCCGGCGGCGGCAGCGCCCGCATCTTCCACGAGGCTGTTACCGAGGCGAACCTGCTGCTCGTGCCGGTCGCTCCTACCAAGATCGAGCGCCGCAAGCTCGTGGCCACCTTCGACGAGGCCGAGCGCGCCGCCGCCCGTAACGACCACGGCGTCACCGCCCACGTCGTGATGGTCAAGGCAGATGACCGCACCAGCCTGCCCAGCCGGGCGAAGCAGCAGCTGCTGGAGCCCGCCGAGGGCGAGGGCATCGGCCCGGACCGCGACGAGCCGTTCCCGCTCGCCGAGACCGCCATCCACTCATGGGTGCACTACATGGAGGCCTTCGGCGAGGTCCCGACCGAACTGAGCGAGTACGCCAACCTGATGAAGGAGCTGACCGAGGCATGAGCGAGAAGAACGACAGGCCAAAGCCGCCGACTCGCCGCACCGGCGGGCGTGCCCTGGGCGGGGCCAAGAAGACGACCCCGCCGCCCCCTCCCCCGGCCGCCGAGCTCACGCCCGAGCAGTTCGCCGCCGAACAGGCCACCGCGCAGGACGACGTGGTTGGTGCTGGTACACCGCGGGTTCAGCACGCTCTTGTGGCCGCTGCCTTCGAGGCACCGGCTCAGGATCTGACAGAAAACGTCGAGACCGCCGAGCCGGGGACGGAACGCGCCGACCGGCTGGCCCAGCGGCAGCCGCCACCAGTGGCCGCGGCTCCCCAGTCTGGAGCGCTTGGGAGCCAGCCCAACCAGACAGCCGAAACCGACGGTCAGGGCAGCCCGTCCCACGCCGCACCCGCAGCTTCTGGCACGGCACCGACTGCCGAGGTGGCCATCCGCCCGGCGGTCACTCCGGCGGCAGCCGGTACGGCGTTCCCGTTCAGACCCGACAGTCCTGCACCCCACCAGGCCCAGGACACTCGGGCGCAGGAGTCGCCCAGTGAGGGAGCACCAAACGCCTACGGTCCCGGTCGTCCCGAGAACATTCCCGAGGCCGCCGCTGTCCTCAATCAGCGCATCATCATGCGCGAGAGTCTCGACTCGTCGGTCCCCGCCGCGTTGAAGCTGAAGAAGCGGATCAAACGGTTCGCGCTGGACAACGAACTCGACCACCTGCCCATCGGCGACATCGTCTCCGTCGCGCTGGACGAGTGGCTCACCGCCCGCGGATTTTGAGCCGACCGCAGTTCGCGAGGCGGCCGCCCTCATGTCGGGGTGCGGCCGCCCCTGCCGACTATTCCAATAGCCCAATAGGCGGATACCTATCCGCCTAGCCAGACCGACCCGAAGAGCTCTCGTGCCTGATCGCTCCCCCTATGCCGCCCGACTACGTGAGATCGCCGACGCCCTGGACGCCGAGTTCCAGCCGTCCGACGACGTCCTCACGCCGCACGCCGACACCATGGCCGTGATCAGTAACCGGCAGACAAAACGCGGGCAGCTCAACTACGCCGTCCCCGAGGTCCTCCAGTTCCAGCGCCGCATCCGCCGCTGCAACGCCGACACCGACATCCCTCACGGCGACATCGTCGCGCTCGCCCTCGACAGCTGGCTGCGTGCCAAGGGCTATCCGCCCGATTCGAAGGACGGGCGACGAAAGGGGCTGGACGTCAGCGGAACCTGACGATCCGTTGCTCCAACTGCGTTCCCCATGAGGACCGTTGTGACTTTTGCGCGGTTTGGGGAATCTAGGGCCGTCGTCTGCGTTCCAGCAGGGAGACCACTCGCCCGCTCACCTGCTGACGGCTGTCTGGCGACGGCGCCGGGGTAGGCGATTCGCTGTCCGGCGTCCGGGCCGTCACGGTGCGGAACAGTTCCGTCGGCATGCGGCACTGCGTCACCAGTTGAGATTCGTCGATGCCTTCTTGCGTCAGCAACTCCACAGCTCTTGGCAAGAGGGACGGCTGCTCGATAGCGCTGATCAGGCCCGGTTCGTTCCGGCGCCAACCACGGGCTGAAATGGTCGTCATGGCGTTGCGGTAGGACGTGTCGCTGAGTCTGCCGAGCCATCGCGCACGGTACAGAAGTGCCTGGATGCTGACGCCCCACTGCTCTTTGAGCCGGGCCAGTGTCTGCCAGGCGGCGCCGCCCATGGTGGCGGGAAGCAGGTCTCGGATCTGGTCGGCCGGCATGAGCAACTCGGCGGCGAAGCGATGGGCTTGGGCCTCAACGATGCGGCCGCCGGGCTCTGCGTCGCTGTGCATCATCAGGTGTCCCAGTTCATGCGCGACGTCGAAGCGCTGCCGGTAGTAGTCCCGCTTGATTGGGTTGAGGACGATCACAGGACGCAGTTTGCTGTCGAACGAGTAGGCGTCGACCGACGCTGTCTGCGGGGGGCTGAAGACCACGAGCACGCCGTGGTTCTCCAGCATCCTGACAATGTGTCCGGCAGGGCCGTCCCCCATCGCCCAGTCCTGGCGGAGGAGTTGAGCGGCACGTTCCGGGCCGTCGCCGTCTGGGTCGTCCACTGGCACGGGATGGCTGGGAACGGCAGGATCCGGGAACTCGACGTGCCGTTCAAGGCTGTTCGTGATGTCCACGGCGAGCTGGCCGTAGGCGTAGGCCTGGTCTCGGGCCAGCTGGCTGGTGGAACGGAGCGAGCGGAAGTGCGGTGTCGTGCAGAGGGCAGCGACGTCCTCTGCACGGATCGCGAAGAACCCCGGGTCGACTGACAGACTCAGTGCCAGCTGCGCCACTGTGGCGGCTGTCGGCCGCTTGGCTCCGGACTCCCAGGCCGCCACCGCGGTTGGGCTCTTGTCGACCAGAGCGGCCAGGTCGCTTTTGCGCAGGCCCGCCAGGTGCCTCGCCATTTTGAGGCGGGCACTGTCGAAGAGCGCGGCGACTTCCGCCGCTCGGTCGAGCGTAGACGTACGAGAACTCACCCTTCATCACTAGCACGGTTGCCTGGGCGTTCTTCCATGGGCCGGCGCAGGCGAACGGGTGCGTCCGGCACGGTGCTCGGCCCGGTCGGCAGCGGCGTGTCATCCGTGCGGCGTCCGCCGTCGGACGGCGGTGTGCTGAGGATGTCGTGCCGCCAGTGCCATGCCTGTCCCCCGCCGGTATTGAGGCGGGGGCGCCCCAGAACCAGTTCAGTCCGTCCGCTGAGGGGGTCGAGAGTGTGGGCCACGACGTACGTTTCGAGGTCCAGTTCCGCCTCTGCCGCCAGCATCTCCAGACCGCCGAACTCCTCTGCCTCCAAGCCTTCGAACAGTGAGGGCTGCGCTGGCTCGGAGGTGCGCTGCCTGGCTACCTGCTGCTTGGTCGGGCTCTTGCGGGGCCACGGCAGCCGGTCAAGTTCTCCGAAGTCACATGAGGCGAGCAGGAATCGACGCTCACCGTGCGCCCAACCGGGGCTGCCGTTGAGGTCGGCTCGTCGCACCAGCCCCGCATCCAGCTGCGGCATGGTGTCGATGTCCCGTTCGGACAGCTGGTCGTACAGCAGGTCGAGGTCGGCGTCGTCGTTGCCGGAACGCACCGCGTAACGCTCACAAGCGAACACACGGTCGAGGCGATCACGGAACAACGTGTACCTGAGGCTGCCGAGCAAGGCCGCGTCGTGACCGTCGGCCTCGGAGTACGTCTCCAGAGCCCGAGCGGTAGCCGCCAGATACGCCCAGCGCAAGCCAGCCAGGAGACCGGCGTCGCCGAACTCCGCGATGACATCCTGGTGTTCGCTCACGATGAGGAAGTTACACCATAGCCAGTATTTTGCGTGCCAGAGTGAACCACTCCGGCGTGTCGAGGGTCGCGAAGCGCACCGACCTATCCATCCAGCCGGTAATTCATCGACTCCTGGGCCAAGTGACGCTGAGGCCCGAAGCTGCCGGTGCGACGGCCCCGGGCATGACAGAAACCCATCTGTCCGTCTCGCCGAGTCGGGACTGTGACGGCACGCAGTTCTTCCGGTACTCCCTCAAGTACGACGGGCACCCGTCCGAACGATTCCCCGAAGAGCAGTCCGCCCCCGGTGCGCGCGGCGACCCCCACAGACCCCTCCCCCCGGCCGCAACCTTCGCCAGCAGCCCTGTCGCCAGGCCTCCCCCCGGCTCGATACGGCAGGGCACCGACCAACAGCGGCGCGTGCCCCATCGGGTGCCCCATCAACTCCGTCCACCCGAGCGCAACCACACGCCCCCACCGGGTCCACACGGTGACGCGAAGCCAGCCGGCTAGCCGCAATCAATAACAAATCGATAACTAGAGAGAGAACACAAATGCACCTTTCATCCAAATTAGTCCATAAATTGTCGACCGAAATGGTCCTCCCGTGAGCTTCCTGCTGCGTTAACCAGGGTCGAATACCAACCTGGTTTAGTTACCCTCTGCACTGGGAGGTGAGGGCATGCCCGATACAGAGCTGGTAGTTGGCGAGGAACTGACGCGGCGCGAACTGCACCGGCGTTTCGGCGGGACCCCGCAGGGAGGCATCGCTCCCTCCTCTGCGTCGCGGATGGTCATGCTTTTCACCATGGACAGCTCCCCCGCCTCGGACTACACGGGGTGGGGCGACGACGGGACCTTCCACTTCATGGGGCAGGGCGCCCGCGGCAACCAGACGATGACCCAGGGGAACCGCTCCCTCCTACGCCACCAAGAAGACAACCGCACGCTGCACGTGTTCCACCGGCTCCCGAATCGGTCTACTGGTGGGGTTCCGCTGTATCGCCACTTGGGACGCTTCCGTCTGGACGACGAGACGCCGTACTACTCCGCAGATGCCCCGGACGAGGACGGCACCAACCGCAACGTGATCATCTTTCGGCTTCGGCCCATCGGCGCGATCGCCGGTGGAGGCCCACAGCTCCCCAGGACGCCAGCGACAACGGTGCGCATCGTCGAATTGCAGCCGACTTACCAATCCAGGCACACCTCGGAGATACGTCCGTCGCGTGCGCACACCGAAGCACAGCTGGTGGAAAGCTACGCCGCGCATCTGCGGGCATCGGGGCGCAGCCTGACCCAAGCTCAGCTGACACTGGCCGGCGAGACCACGCCCTACCGGGTGGATCTGCTCGACTCCACGGAGAACCGGTTGATCGAGGCGAAGGGGAGCGCAACCCGGACTGCTGTCCGTGAGGCGATCGGGAAGCTGCTGGACTTCCGGCGGTTCTTCAACCCCACGCCTACCCTCGCGGTACTCCTGCCCTCGCAGCCGCGAGAGGACCTGCTCGATCTCTGCGCGTCCCTGTGCATCGAGGTCGTATGGCCACGCGGAGACGGAGGTTTCGTATCGACCCATGACTGACGGTCGGGATGGCACCGCACAGGCATGCGACGCCATCCCGACCGCCCTCCCGGTCTCACAGGGTTCCTAGGCGCTGTGAGTAACCGCACCCATGTCCAGCATTGAACAGGAGCTTCTCCAGTATGTCCGATAGCGGCACCGCTACCGAAGGCAACCACGGAACCGATCCGGCGATCCTCTACATGTACAGCAGCGCGCTGCTGGCCGGAGTCCTACTGATCATCATGGGGCACACCACCCCGCTGGAGGCCTCGGGGTACGTCTCCCCCTTCCTCGTCCTTTTCGAGCAGAGGCGATAGCCATACGCGACGGCCGCTCTCCGCAGAGCGGCCGTCGCACCTGTGCCGGGATCGGCTCGCGAGGAAGTCGGCTTAAGCAGCTGACGAATACCTCAGCATCGGCGGTCAGTTCTCTCACTGTCTGGCCTACTCAGGTCATGAGCGTGACCGCCGACGGCCAGTATGTTCAGACAGGTTCCAGCAGATCGACTACAGAGAGTCTGGTTTCGCCGTTGACAAGCTGGAGTGCGACCTCGGCCCGGGCCGCAAGGTCTAGAGGGGGGAGGTCCTCGGCGTACGCGGCGTGCACGATGCGGTCCAGGCCCGCGCCTACGAGCGGCGCGGCTGTGCGAAGCGACGCCTCTAGCGCCACGCCCTGGGTGGCACCGCCGTGCAGGATGATGTTTCGGGTGCGGTACAAGCGCCGCAGCGCGATCCGAAAGGCTCCCGCGACGTCGTTCAGAACTGGTCGGGGGTCTTGGACCAGGTCGGCCATGCGCTGGGCGGCGGGATTGTCGGAGTATTTGGTGGACGTCCGGGTGAAGTCCAGTGCCCCGGCCCCTTTGGTGCGCAATGCCTCGGCTACCAGCCTGGCGCGTTCCTGATTCGTCGTGCAGGCCGCGATTGAACGGGTAAGGTCATCTACTTCCCGGGGCTTGTGTCGGTGTGCGAGGGCAGTGAGCTCGGCGCGGGGCCAAGAGCAGGCGATGATAGCCGCCATCCGGTCGGCTGCCACCGCTTTGCCCGAGCGCTCGTTCTCTTTGGGATCGTCCGGATGCGAAAGCAGCGATTCCACAGCGGCCCAGGCCCCGGCGACAGCCGGAGCCATCGGACCACGGTTGACCGCGGCCGCGAGCTCCAGCGCATCATCGATCCGGCTGCGCTGGCTTGCGATTCGGTAGAGGTGTCCCTCGTTGACCAAGGTCAGGACATCCGCGCCCCGAGCCGGGGGGTCGAGCGGGACAGGCTTTGCGTGGCCTGCGACCCAGATGTACGGGAGAGGCTCTACACCGCCCCGGTCCCTGCGCAGGAACTGAGCACGTGCGGTCATGCGCTCCACGAGCTGCCGTGCCTGCTCGGCGGCGCTGAAGGGGTCGCGGGCCTGGACCTGGTAGATAAACCCGCCTCCGGGGCGGACACCAGATGTGTCGTGGCCCTGCTCGCGCAACCAGCTCACGACCTTGCCTTTGTCCAGCCAGTTCTCAAGCGGCTCGGCCAGCTCCCGCCGGGGCACCTTCTCCAGCACCACCAGCACCTCGAACATGCTGGCCGGGGTCCTGGCGAGTTCTGCGGCGCTGTCTGCGATGTCTGCCGTGGTCGCGCGAGCCTGATAAAGATCGTTCGCCCATGCCTTCAGGTGGCTGGCGCTGTATCCCAGGTCCAGGAGGTGGGAGGCGACAGTGCGGGAGTAGCGCTCCGGCTTGACGCGCTCCTCGACAGGAACATTTACGGCGGCTGCCCAGCGTTCCAGGTAGCCGGCCCGCACGTGGCCGATGATCTCCTTGAGTCGGCGGCGGGTGGGGCTCGGATCAGGCAGCGGCTTTTTCAGCAGCTCGGTGAGCTCCTTGCGCAGCTCCTTGTCGCCAAGGCCTCGATCGGGACCGATCAAAGCGTTGAGCTCATTACGTTGCCAGTCACAGGCGGTCTGTGACAGCACCCCGTGGGCCTGCCAGTAGCCCGCCTCCCACAGCTCTTCCAGAGCCAGCACGGATCCTATGTCCCACAGCCGACGAGCCCATGGTGTGCCTTCGTCAGTGAAGTAGTCCGCCATCCGGGCTAACACGTGCCGGGCGTAGGGCTCCGAAGCAGGGGGCGATGCCATCGCAGCACCCTAGCCGATCACCACACTGCGCCCTGCTCATCTAGCAAAGTCCGTGCTACATTGGCAGCAGACTTAAAGGGGCACTCGCCGTTCTGCGGCCACTGCCCCTTTCTTCTTTTTCTTCCCAGACGTCTCCTCTGCACTCTCAGGGCATGTCCGGCTGGGACAGCTCTGGAACCGGCAGACACTACACAACACCATCCGAGGCTGGCTACGCGCGGTGACTGAGCACACCACAGTGGTCGTGGCATCCGTGCTTCGTGCTCATCCCGGCACCCATCAGTGACCATTGGAGCACCTCACGCACCAAGGCCCGGTCCGCCCGGCGCACTGTCTGGGAGGTGTCCGTTGGCGGACTGGATCTGCAGCCCGAGGGCATGCAGACGGTCGGCAAGTTCTGGCTGGTCATAGCGGGTGAAGATCTGGGCAAGGCTGTCGACGAGGTTCACGCGGGCGGGCATGTCGAGGTCCTGCACGAAGGTCTGGAGCAGGTGGGCGACTTGGACCCAAGCGGTGTGCGGGGCGTACGTGGTGATTTCTCGCGTCATCTGGCCCAGTGCTTCGATGGTGTCCTGGTCGGCGGCTTGTGGCTGTTGGATGAGCCAGTAGGCGAGTGCCAGTGTGGGCGTCGTGGACAGGGCCCGGTGTAATTCCTCTGCCTGGTACTGGCGTTGTCGGTTGGTCTGCTCGGTGAGGGCGTTGTCGTGCGTCCTGCGCTGGAGGCAGACGACCGCCTCGATGTCTGAACTCTCAGCTGTCAGCTGCACCCGGGCCCACAGGAGGCGGACGGGGGCATCGGCGAGGTCGTGTGAGGCGCCCAGTCGGCTGTTGATGTGGGCTTGAGCCGCTTGGTGTTCCGTCAGGGGGTACAGGCCCGACACGGCGCGGGCCGTTTCGAGAGCGTGGTGGGTGGCAGCTGCACGGGGGTCGTGGTGGTGCCGGGCGGCTGGTGTTTCCTCCCATCGTCCGGTCAGGTGTGCATGGAAGTGGTAGCCGGGGGCGTTGCTGGGGAGCCGGTACGGGTTGTCGTTGTCGGTGAGCTGGCCGGCCCGCGGGGCGGGCCAGCCGGTTCGGTCACGGTTGCGGCGCATGAGGGTCAGGGGGTGCGGCAGGGTCTTCGGCCCTCATGCGGGTCGATAGCTCGTCGCGCAGGCGGGCGGCGTCACTGGGCTGCGGTGAGGGCGGTGCAGGGGTCCAGCTGAAGAGCAGGTTCTGCATGGCGATCATGCGTCGCGCGCTGTAGTGCGGGTCGGTGGGACGGTGTACCGCGCTCAGGAAGATGTGCTGAATGGTCGAACTGAGGTCGGGGGTATCGAGAGCCGTCTGCATCCAGTAGCCGAACGCTTGGGCCACGATCGGAGACCAGTCGGCTATAGGCAAAGCGTTGCGCCACATGTCGCTGAGCCACACGGTCGTGATCTGCTGGTCCCTCAGGAGAGCGGGTCCGTCAGGTGTACGACGGGCGGCGAGATAGGCGAACGTGCTTTGTGCCGCTGCCTGCTGGGGTTCCCGGTGGTCCCCGGCCCACAGGGTGAGCTGCTTGTGGATGGCGGGGCGCTGGTCGTCCTGGTCCCACAGGCTGTTGAGGGCTTTGCTGATAGCGGCGGTGACCTCGTCGCTGTGCACGGCGTTCTGGCCGACGGGGGCGGCCAGCTCAGCGATTCTGCTCAGCATGCTGGTCGGATAGATGGTGGCCAGCCGCTGGAAGGCCCGGATGAGGACGACTTTGAAGTCCGCGCTGAGGGTGTCCGTGTCCCTGACCCATCTGCGGTAGGCGCTGCGGGCCAGAACACCGGCGTGGTCGTCGATTGCGGCAAGCACCAGCAGGTCGCATGCGGCGTCGGCGTGGGACGAGGACCATTGCTCGGCCAGAAAGCGCAGGAGGTTCGTCCTGCGGTGGCGTGCGGTGTAGTGCACGGTCCAGTGGCTGACACGCTGGGCCAGTGGTGCGGTCAGGTCCGCTTCACCGAGCGTGGTGACTTGAGCGGCGGTCCAGCGGGTGAACTCCTCCAGAAGGTGGGGCCGGTCGTCGAGAAAGTAGTCGACGACCGCTTCGGCGTAGTTGTGGTACCGGAAGCGGATGGTGCCGTCGGGCTGCAGTTCGGCGTTGGCCGTGTGGGTCAGCGCCACGACCCCCAGTCCCTGCTGTCCGTTGCGGGGCTCGGGCTTCTCGTTGAGCGCCGTGGCCAGGCTGGCGGATGCCCGGTAGATCTTGTCGGAGCTCGCGCCCTCCAGTACGGCTGCAGCCAGGAGGTAGTTGCGGTAGGCGCTGTCGCTGTGGGTGTTGTGCCAGTTGAGAAGTTCGGTGCGCCAGTCTTCGGCGGCCTTGACTACTTCCTGGACCAAGCCCTTGAAGTAATCGGTGTCAGGTGCCGCGTCGGATCCGAGGCCGCCTTTGCGGCGTTCGATGTCCTCGGTGGTGATGATGGCGTTCGCCCAAGCCGCCATCTTCGCCGGCAGAAGGGGGGTGATGCTCCTGCTGATGGGATCGGACGACAGCCAGTTGTCGATGTTGATCGTGAACGGCGCCTGTAGCAGTTGCTTGCGCAGGATGTGCTCGCGCGGCGGCCCTTCCAGGGGCCTGGCGATTTCGGTTGCTCCCTGACCGCATCGGGCCCAGGCCGTGGTGCTCATGAGGACGACGAGACAGGATCCCTCTGGTAGCCGGTCCGTGTCCTCGACCAGTTCGCGGCCGAAGCCGGCTGGAGGCTGTTCCGCACGCAGGTCCAGGATCCATCCGGTATGAGACTCTTGCAGTCCTGCCATGTCGAACGGCGCATTTGGTTCCCTGCGTACCTGGCGGATGGTGTCGCCAGTGCGACGGCGCAGCCCGTCCAGGGCAGTGCTGAAGCGGCCGCTGCCATCTGCTCCTGTCAGGACGACGACCGGCCATTGGTCCAGGATCTTGCTGATGGCCTGGTCGTCGTCTTCGTCGCGGACGTAGGTCGTCAACTGCGTGGCGACTTCGGTCGGGGGCAGTGCGATGCCCCGCAGTCGGCGGAATCCCTGCTCGATGAGGGTGCCGATGACAGTGCCGCGGTTCGTGCCGATGCGCTGGCTGACCTGCCCGCTCCAGTTGGACTCGGTGAGCTCATCATGGAGATGACTGTCCCCGGAGCTGCCGTCGTCGTCTGGAGTTCCTTGCTCTACAGGAGCGTCGGACTTGTCCGAGGCATCTGGCACCGCGGGCTCAACGGGGAGATCGGGCCCAAGCGGGGCTTCATGCCCGCCAGGGTCGTGCGGGTTGGACAACTCCGTCAGTGTGTCAGGAGCCGGCCCCGCGAGGCCCGCGAGAGGGTGCTGTGCGGGGGGTGGGGCAGCGGTCGGGGGCGCTTCCGGTGTCTGCGGCATTGGGGCGCTGGAGGTCACGGGCAATCCTTTTCGAGACTGTCGGGACAGTGAGGTTCAGCGCTCGGGCCGGCGGGGTGGGCTGCCGATGCTCCGGGCGCGCATGCCGGTGACCGTGGCGCCTTCGGCAACAGTGGTGATGTCCTGGTCTGTCTCCGCGTAGCCGCTGATGGCGTCATCGGCATGCATGCCAGTGACATGGCCCTGCACGGTGTGGATCTTCTGCCGCGAGAAGGGGCCGGAGGGTTGCCGGTCTTCCTCTCCCTGGAACGTCAGCCGTTGTCCGTAGAGGTCCTCCAGCCTGCCGCGCAGCCGCCCGAGCAGCCGCAGCAACTCGGCATTGCCCACCTCGACGGGTGTCGCACCTCGGCGGTACACGCCAAGAGCGTCGCGCAGCAGCTCCAGCTCTCCCTGGTGCACCGCAAGTTGCTCCTCATCGACGGTCAGCGGCAGGGCTAACTCGCCCCGCAGCGGCACGGGTGATGCCAACTCGGACTCAGGTGCGCCCCTCCGGTCCAGCAGGTTCTCAAGCCGCTGGTAGAGGAATGTGAACGTGGCAGGCAGCCCTGCACCGAGCAGTGCGGACAGAGCGCTGAAGTCAGACATGAACTCCCCCTGGCTCGCGTCGATTCGTGTCAGAAATTCTCACTCGTTCACCGACCACGAAATCACCCCTTTGGAAACATGACCGAAAGGCGCCCCACCCCTTCCGTCACACGTGTTTCCTGCACATCAGGAGTCACTTTCCTCACGCACCTATGGTTTCATGTCTCGTATTCGCGGCCTGGCTCTGCGCCCGGATTCTCGGATACAGAGCCCGCCTCCCGTTCGGCTGCCTGGTCACGCGGTGCCATGTGCCCGTGTAGCCGGTAGACCAGCTCATCAGGGTGTCTGGCCAGGCGTTCTCGGCGCCACGCCGCATCGAAGGAGAGCTGGCCACGGCTCCGGGCCACGGCCCAGGCGGCGCGGCTGCTGGTGACAGGAGACAGCAGTAATCGCACGAGAGTCAGACGCATACCGTTCAGCGTGGCTGCTCGAATTCCGGCCGACCGACGCTTTTTCCGCACTCTTGGACTCCATGACGCGCCCGTATCAGAAACAGGACAACACCATATTGGCGAGCAATGTTCTTCCCTGTCAGGGGCTACACCCTCCGCTCCTTACGGTCAGAGTTGTATTCCTCCTCCCATCGCACGGAGAGCGAATACCTGAACGGGTATTCCGATCGGACGCAAGGGCGGCTTCCGGCCTGTGCTGCGGTACCCCGCCCAGGGCACGGGTCAGTTGTCGGTAGGTCGCAGGGCAGTCATGCGATGTCCGGCCGTCTGCGCCGCTCGTCGGAGAACAGCCAGGAGTCGCTCAGTGGGCGACGACGTCGACATCGTGGACAGTCCAGCCGCGAGCCGTCATCGCCTCGACGTACGGTTCGGCTCTCGTGCGGTGCGCGGCGAAGGCAAGCAGATGGGTGGGGCGGGTGGCGCCCACAAAGACGAGCTGCGCCGCACGCTGCACCGTGACCAGGGCCTGCGAGGCATCCTGTTGCTGGCTCAGGAGTGCGAGGACCTCGTGTACGTCGTACTTCTTTCCGCTGCGTTCCAGGCATTCGAGGATGAGCGTCGCCGTGTGGGTCTCGCCCTTGGCGCTTTGGATCGATCCCGCAAGTGACGTCACTACTCCGTGGTCCGCGTCCGCCGGCGCCTCGGGCACGGGGGCTGGCTGGTCAGCGCAGGGGACGTGGGCGAGGGGGTCTGTCAGGTGCGCGACCCCTTTGAGGGGGCTCTGGGTCAGGTCGGGCAGCAGTCGCTGCAGCCGGGCGGTGATCACTGCCCACTCGGCGTGGCTGTCGAGGGGGCTCGTCAGCATGTCGTGCAGGAGCAGGCGTGTCCTGCCTCCGGCGGTGGCCGGGTCTCGGTCCAGGCGTCTCAACGGGGGCAGGCTGCCTGAGGTGGCGAGTCGGGCCACGGCACGGATTGCGTTCCACAGGAGTGTGACGGCTGTGTGGTTGTTGCCGGCCTGCCGGTGTGCCTGGGCGGTGCGTGCCGATGTGATGAGACTGCCGATTACCTGGCTGGGCACGGTGGTGAAGTCGGGCACGTAGCAGGAGACGGACTGGGGAAAGGCCTTCGCGCCGCCGGGGGTGAGGCGGGATCCCAGGACGCGGGGCGGGCTGTCGAGCAGGAGCGGGCGGGGGATGGTGGCTGCTGCCATGCGTTCGAAGGCCGGCACGACCTCGCTGACGGTGTTGTCGTCGAAGAGCAGGAGGGCGATGGTCCCGTCGTGGCCGGCGCCGTCGATGCGCTGGCGGCGGTGGATGGTGAGGTCGCTGGCGAGTGCGGCGACCTTGCTGCCGAACCGGCGGCTGACGGGGAGTTGGGCGGCGTGGGGCAGTGGGAACGACGACGGCTGGGCCACGCTGGGTCCGTCGGTGAAGATGCGCTGGTTGACGTCGCCTACTCGCTGGACGACTGTGCTCTGGAAGCCGAAGACCTTGTCGAGCAGGCGCTGCTGAAGGTCACTGGTGTCCTGCATTTCGTCCAGGAGGACGAAGGGGAAGCGGTGGGCGGCTGCTTCGGCGAGCTGCGGGTGGTGGGTGAGGTGGTGCTCCGCGAGGGCGAACATGTCGTGGTAGCGGAAGATGCCCTGCTCGGTGAGCTTCTCCTTCAGTGCCACGAACTGCCGGCCGCTGGGGGTGTCGGGCTTGAACGGCTGGGTGCCGTCCGGTCCGGTCGTGGTGAGTTTTCCGGCGTCGCACACGTAGCGGGCTTCCGACACGAGTGCGGGACCGTTGCGGCGCTTTCCGAGGAAGGTGTTCAGCGTGCGGAAGGCGGGGTGGCGTTCCAGCAGGCGCAGGGCCGCGGCCGCATAGGTGTCGTCGTCGACGGCCTGGACTTCGATGCCGCGGGCTCGGAGGGCGGGCAGGGCGAAGAAGGTGTTGGTGAAGGCCTGGATCGTGCCGATGAAGTGCGGGTACTGCAGCAGTCGGCGTCCGGCCGGTGTGATGGCGAGGCGGCTGCTGATCTCGTCTTTGGCCGTGTTGGTGTGGGACAGGACGCAGATGCCGCGGGTTGGTGAGTTCCAGCCCTGGCCCAGCAGGGCGAGTTTGAGTCCGACCAGGCTGGTCTTGCCAGATCCGGGGGCTGCTTGCAGGTCCAGGCGCTCAGCGCTTTGGATGAAGTCCCACTGTTCCTGGTGCGGCAGTTCGAGGCCGAGCTGCTGGGCGAGGGCTTCGACTTTGTCCTTGATGAAGACGTCGGGTGCGTAGAGGGGCGTCATCGCTCAGACCTCGCTGCACAGGTAGGTGAAGGCGGCCACGAGGTAGGGCGGCAGATCAGCTTCGGTCACGGAGGTGGTCTGCAGGAGCCGGGCCGCGTGATGGGCGGCGATCGGCTTGCTGCCCCGGCCCTTGCGCAGCGGCTCATAAATGTCCAAGGCCGCCTTTTCCAGGGAAACGTTGCTCTCTCGCCACTTCGTGACCTCGTCCCGCGCGGCACGGTCCAGGTCGGCGAGCTTGTCCGCGGTGGGCCAGGTGGTCTTGGAGGCGACGGCAGCGCGGACGGCCTGGTGCATCAGGGTCGCCATGGTCCAGGAGGCGGCGGCCAGGTCGTACTCCAGCGTCCAGTGGTCGGAGACGAAGGTGCGTACGTGGCCGCTGTCCTCCTCTTTCAACCCTGCGACGTGCTTGTCGATCTCTTGCTGGGTCATCTCCGCCGAGCACTTCAGCTTCTTGCGCATCTCATCGGAGGTGCCGGCGGGAACCAGGTCCCGGTCCCGGATACAGGCCACCGCGACCGGGATCTGCGCGCCGTCGCGCTGGAAGATGCGGCTGTATCGGAAGAGACCGACACCGCCGACGTCGACGACGCTCACGCCGCATTCGCTGAACGACCGGCCGACCGCCTGAGCGAGAGCGGGCAGCAGGATGGCTTCGGCATCGCCCTCGACGATGGCCACGCTGCGGGCGAAGAACAGGTTGGCCTTGGTCACGTCGAGGAAGCGCGTGAGAAAGGCGTAGTCGCCCTCGTCGAGGCGGGTCAGGCCCGGCGCCAGACGGTACGTGGACCCGCGGGCGACGAGGGTTAGGTGCTCGACCGGGATGGCCGAGGCCAGGTTGGGACTGTGGGTGGTGAGGATGACCTGGACCGGGGGCGCCCCCGCCGTCTTGGCAGTCTCGGCGCGGTCCCGCAGAAGGTCCATGATGCGGGTCTGGAGCTGCGGATGGAGGTGGGCTTCGGGTTCCTCGATCAGCAGCAGCGGGGCGAAGGCACTCTTGCCGAGCAGCAGCAGCTCGGCTGCCATGAACAGGGCGTTGTTGTAGCCCAGGCCATGTCGGGTCCACTCCCCCGCACCGGCGAACAGGGTCAACTCCAGGCGTTCCAGCGCGCGGGCGAGGGTGGCATCGCCGGCGACGCCGATCTCGCCGCGCAGGACGTCGGAGCCGATGGAGAATTTCTCCAGGTAGCCGGTGTTGATGTCGTTGCGGGCGGCCTTCACCGCCTCGTTGTCGCTGATGTGCCGTTCTGCCCGCCGCAGGATGCCGACCAGGGTACTGGCGGTGCCCTTCACTTCGTCGAAATCGTCCTCACCCTGTTCTCGCATGGCCGGATAGCCGGCGAGGATCTGTGAGAGCCGGGATCCCCGGCCGGAGCGCAGCTCGGCCTCAGCGTCTCGCAAGGGGCGCAGGTAGGTAGCCTTCAGCAGCTCGCGCGCTGCACCGTCCAGAGCCGGCCCCTGCCCCTCGCGGCCGGTACGCGTGGTCACCGCAACACGGTGGGGTCGCAGCGGATCCATGAGCTCCGCCTTGACGGTGACATAGAGCGCGACATTCCCGTCATCGTCTGTGGTGAGAAGTTCCAGGAAGACCCCTTGTTCTTCCGTCGTCAGATCCTTGAAACCACAGGTGATCTTGAAGGCGTCCGCGCGGCCCTCCACTCCGACATGGAAATCGTCGCGCGTGATCCGGTAGTAGTCAGCCGCTGTAGTCAGCAGGCACAAACGGATCGCGTCAATGATGGCCGTCTTGCCGCTGTCATTCTCGCCGACGAGGACGTTCGTGGCGGGACCGAACTCCAGGCTCAGACTGGCGTCCGTGTCGCCGTTCTTCTGCGGCGTCGAACCGAAGACCCGGAAGTTCTCTGCGTACAGGCACGCAAGGTACAACGACGTCCCCCGAGCAATGAGGCCCGTGCCCTGACTGGCCCAGGCGGCTACAACCGCCTCAAGTGCCCCACCCGTGCGCGGTTCTGACGCATCATACGACTAAACATGACACGCGTGTCTTGTTAGGAGAATCAGCCCCCAAAGCCAGAAATGGACACGTCAGATCCCGCAAAACCCAACGACGAGGCAGAACCGTCATCGCCGCGCGACAGCAGGAGAGGGTGGACCCTCATGGCCGTCATACCTGCCAGCGGGCACCTGCTGCGCACACCGTCTGCGCGGACCCGCGAAGGCAACACGACGATCAACCGCGCCTACGTCCTCACGACATCCCGTGGACGATCACGAGCGCTCGCCAGCCGGTCCGGACTACTGAGGTCCGGGCTCTCCGACACCCTCCCCGGCGATGTGGTTAACACGCTCTCCCGGCTCCACATCGAGCCCAGCGGCAATGTCCAGAAGCGTCAGCACGCTGGGGCTGCGCTGCCCATGCTCGATATAGATGAGTCCGCGGAAACTCAACCCGCTACGCTCCGCGAGCTGTTCCAAACTGTATCCCCGGCCTTCTCTGAGGCGTCGAATCTGCATACCGAGGGACAGGAGTCGGGGATCTGGTGACGGTTCGCGTGGTGGCACACAGCGACACCACCCGTGCGACTTCTCCCGGACCATGAACAGCTGTGCATAATCAAGCTTCGGGCTGGAAATCCTGCACGTAAGCACATACGCGCGGCCGCACAGTTACGGCACCACTCACTCATACACCTCGCTCCGGCGCGAACGGCCAGACCATGTGTGACAGCAAGACCGCTGGCTCACTAGCAATGAACGAGAACATATGGCCAGACCCGTGCTGCCATTCGACCGATGGCACAAGTCGTATCCAAAACCCCACCGAGGCGATGAACCCTGTAGATGCGGGACCAGGAACCGTCCCCTTTACCCGTCAGCGGACCACGGGCGGGGGCTCCGCTGGCAGGCCCGCTACGTCGATCACCTCAGGAAAGAGCACAGAGAGTCGTTCGACACCTGGCAGGAAACCCTCGACCGGCTCGGTGAACTGACGGCCCAAGACGCGACCGTAACGAGTGAGAGCCAGCCGCTACGCGGTGCACGGGTCGCATTCTTCGGCGCGCAGATGATCGAGCGCAAAAGGAAGAAGCAAAAGAGACTCAACACGATCAACACCTACGAGAGTCACCTCCGCAACCACATTCTCCCGTTCGCGGGAAATCGCCTGCCCGCATCGCTGCGGCGCCGTGACTCGATGGCCTTCGTCGATCACTTGCTGGAAAAGCCCAGCCTCAGATCGGCCCGCACAATTGTCCAGATCTTCAAGACGTGGCGCATCCTCATCCATTACATGATGGACGAAGATATTCCACTGCCCGCAAACATCGTGTCCCGCATCGAGCTTCCCGAAATCAACGACAACAGAGTCTCTTTGACTCCGGAGCAGGTGGCCGCAGCGGCCGTTGCGATGCGGGTGATCGAGCCGCGCTACGAAGTCCTGGTCTGGCTCGGCGCATGCGCAGGACTACGCGCCGGGGAAGCCCTGGGCCTGACACGGGCGTGCGTGGGCTGGCAGGAGGACCTCCTCTACGTCCAAGAGCAGCGTCAGCGCGGCAAGGCGGCACCGCTCAAAACGAAGGCCAGCTACGCGACCCTGCCTGTGGACCATTTTCTGGTCGAGCGGCTGGCGACTCATGTGGCTAACTTCAGCGACCCGGAACCGATCACCCAGGACGCTGCGCGCAAGCGTCGAGCTCGGAAGCACGTCGAGCCACCCGCCGAAGGGCTCATCGTGACAAACCGATACGGGAGGCCTGTTCAGAGCAGTGACTTCAACGGGAAGTGGCGACAGGTCGTCGCCCGGGCCGGTCTCCCTGAAGGCTCCCGCTTCCACGATCTCAAGAGCTTCTACACCTCCACACTCGGCGGCCCGGGTCAGCATGATCCGAAGACAGTCCAATCCCTCTCGCGTCACGCCCGGTTCACCGAAACCTGGGACACCTATGCCCGCCCGCCGAAGATTGCGGAAGGTCTGACGGTGACCGCCTTCGGCCAGGCATTCCACCCGATCTTGCAGCGGCCCAACGAATGTTGAGTGCGGCGCGATCATCTCGTTCGACGCGCGCCAGTGACCGAACACTGCGCTCTTGGTCACGGCCGAGCGGGCACACGGCTGGGGAGGGGATATGGCACTTGAGCCGCTCGGTGAACATCACGTCGATACGGATCTGCCCATCCTTGCGGCCGATGTGCGCCGTGAGCCGCCTGGGGGAGCTGTCGTGTCCAACCGTGTTCAGCCGGTGCAGCCCAGCGATCCACGTCGGGTGGGTCCCTACCGTGTCGTGGGGCGGCTTGGATCCGGCGGCATGGGCACGGTGTACGCCGCTGTCACGGCCGCAGGCGAGCGCGTCGCCGTCAAGGTCGTGCATCCGGCACAGGCCGCAGACGATGAGTTCCGTGCTCGCTTCCGGCGGGAAGTGCAACTCTCCCAGCGCGTCACCGGGCCATGCCTGGTTCCGGTCCGCGACGCCGACACCCAAACCGCGACGCCGTGGCTCGTCACGCCCTACATACCCGGCCTCACCCTCGACGGGCACGTGACGGCTAACGGCCCCTTGGCCGGTGGGCGTCTGTATGCGCTGGCTGCTGGCACCGCAGCCGCACTCGCTGCCGTGCACGCCCAGGGCGTCGTCCACCGGGACGTGAAGCCGCAGAACGTCATCCTGGCTCCGTCCGGCCCGCAGGTCCTGGACTTCGGCATTGCCCATGCCCTGGATGGCACTTCGGTCACCCGTACCGGGGTAATGACCGGCACGCCCGGCTGGATCAGTCCCGAGCACTACCGCACCGGCGCCGTCGGCGCTCCGGGCGATGTGTTCGCCTGGGGAGCCCCCTCCTCGCCTACGCGGCCACCGGCCGACTCCCTTTCGGCGGCGGCGCCGCCGATGCAGTGGCCTTCCGCGTCATGCAGGCCGAACCAGACCTGGACGGCGTGCCGGCCAGCCTGCGGCGCCTCGTGGAGCAGGCGTTGTCGAAGGAGCCGTCCGAGCGGCCGAGCGCCGCTGAACTTGCGGATGAGTGCACCGAGTTGCTCGCAGCTCAGGCAACCGCCGTCCTCACGTTCGGCGACCAGCAGCCCACCCTCATATCCGACCTCGTCAGCGCGCACTGGGAACTGACACCTGAAACCGAACCCGCCTGGCCCACCCCACCCAGACGCAACAGCCGTACACGTTTGTATCTGGCGGTCGCCGTAGCCGCTGCTGTTCTCGGCAGTCTCGGTGGTGTCCTCGCGGCCGCCTCCCAATCATCGAACAGCGCCCGCGGCCAAGCTTCCGCACCGAGCAACCACACGAGCGCCGCCGCTGCCACCGCCGCGGCGCAGCAGTCCACCCCTCGGACAACCAGCGCAGCTGCGGCCTCTCCCTCTGCGTCAGCGCCGTCGCAAACGTTCCAGCAACCTGCTGGCATCCCCTCCCCTGCCTACACACGCAGCGACAACGCCCAGCCCAACGTGGACGAATGGGCCGCAGCCCGGCTGCCGGCCACTGCGGCCGAGAAGACTGCCGCGCAGCACCTGATCACGGACGCGACGCCAGTCCTTCAGGGACCGCAGTACATAGATGACACCGTGACCGTGACCTTCAACCCCGCAGCCCAGACCATGTTCGTCACCTTCGGCCCCGGCATCTACCCGGAAGGACAGGACTACCGTGACGACACCGGATTCACTGACACCGTCCGCGGCCTGATGTTCGGCAGCTGCTCCGAAGCCCAGCAGAACTTCGGCAACGACACCGCCTGGCCCTACGGCCGCGCCGTCCTTGTCTACCGAGAGTCCATGGCCAGCCCCACCATCGTGGACTACCGCGACGTCACCCACATCGACAGCTGCCGCGTATAGCCCTCAACTCCCTTACGTACTCGTTCCGTTCGGCGACCTTGCCTCTCACCCGGCGCAAGAGGGTCAGGGGGTGCGGCGGGGTCTTCGACCCTCATGCGGGTCGATAGCTCGACGCGCAGGCGGGCGGCGTCGTTGGGCTGCGGCGAGGGCGGTGCAGGGGGCCAGCTGAAGAGCAGGTTCTGCATGGCGATCATGCGTCGCGCGCTGTAGTGCGGGTCGGGTGGGATGGTGTACCGCGCTCATTCGGGTGAATAGCGATGTCACCTTCGGTCGGCGCTACGCAGGATGTCGAGGAGGTCCGAAGGGCCGGGGATGCTATGGCGGAAGAACAAGGCGACAGCGCCAGTGACAACCAGACCTAGAAAGGGCCCTGAGACGCCTTCGGGGAAGCCGAGCATGTGGGCTCCCCACATCGCCAGAACGACGACGCCGCCCGCTCCCACAATGCGCGGCGTACCGTGCTCGGTCACCGGGTCGATACCGGTCAGCTCGTCCGCGTCGAGAAGTTCGCCGACCCGGCCCTCGACGTAGCGTTCAGTGATCGTGACCAGCATGCTGGCGAGCTTCTGAAGCGCCGGGCCGGGATCGATGTCCTGTTGGGCCTCAGCAGCTCGAAGAGCGCCAATCACCTTGGCCGCGTGGAGCTTGAGCTCACGTCGGCGGTGTCTGCGCGGCTTGCCGTGGCGAGTACGCCAGGCCCTTCGGATGACCCGCTCGCAGGCACGGACGGACACCTGCGGCATGTCCAGCGGCGAGGTCTCGGCGGTACGCAGGTACGCACGTCCACAGCGCGTAGCGGTGCTCAACAGGACAGCAACCGGCCCGTATCGTGTCTCGATCGTCTGCTTCGGAACTGAGGCAGCAGGACGTGTCGCGTCCGGCCCGCCCCATCCGCTGAATGCCGTCAAACCAGGCGAGACCAACCAGACGGCCGTGATGATTGCCAGAACGGTGACAACCGGGGCGAGGCCTGTGATCACGGAGCCCGGATGTTCGTAGATATCTGTCCAGACTGAAGGGAGGTCGGTCAGCTTCTGCCCTGTCCAACTGGCTGCGTCCCACACTCCCTTGGCGAGGTGCGTGAACGGATCGAGCGGATCACCGTCGTTCTTGGACTCGGTTCCGCTCGGCAAACCAGCGGCGCCACGGACAAGCAGCACGACGAGAAGGAGCAGCAAGAGTCGGACTGGTGTGAGGGCGAGGAAGGCGTCCCACCATCGCACGAGGCACAGCGGTATGTTCGCTGTCGGTTCGGGACGCTCCGGCAGGACGCGTGGCAGCACTCGGCGTGCTTCGTTGAACAGACGCTCGGCGAGGCTCTGAGCGTACTGGTGACGGCGCATCCGGATACGGCGGCGTAACGGATCTAGGACGGCGGCTGTCGCTGCGAAAATGATCAGCACCACCGGGACGGTCACAAGGGTGACGAGGAAGGACACCGGGGCAGTCTTCCGTCGACTGCCCACGCGTGTCGACAAAACGGAGCTGATTCTCCCGCCGATTACACCCGCGTGCGGGCAGCGGCATACTGCCGGGATAGTCGCGCAGTTCTCGACGAACTCACCAGAGGGCGCGTCACCGGCTCCCTCCGCGAATGACGCTATGCCGTGGGGTCGAGCCGTAGTTCGGAACGGTTATCTCAGAGTGAGCTGCTTCCAGCCTCCGCGCCCGGCGCCTTCGCCAGAGCCGGCATGTGCTGCTGGAGCCGGAGGAACGCGGCAGCCTGCGGAGAGTCGGGGGCGAGGGTGCAGGTGACGATCGTCAGGCCGGGGTCGGCGGGGATCTCCAAGGCGCCGCAGCCTTCTAGCATGGCGCGCCAGCCACCCGCAGGTGATCCTCCCTTTTGCCCTGGCAGGCAGGCTCAGGCGTCACGATGCGTGTCGTGCAACTAGAACAAGCTGTAGCGGCGACGAGCGCACTAACCACCCTCATCACGGTGCCGGCCACTCTCCTCGCTGCGCACTGGGCGAGACGCAGTGCAGACAAGGCCGCTAGCGCCACGGTGGCGGCAGGCGCTGATCAGTCTCAAGCCACTGTGGCGGCCGCCCAACTCCAGGAGCGTGCGGCACGCGAGGAGTCACTGGAGAGTGCGCGTCGCTCGGCCTACAGCGCATTTCTCAGCGCAGTAGACGTCTTCGTTCGGACCGTCACAGCGCTCCCAGATATTCCTATCGCTTCCCGGCGGGAGCTGTTGGATCAGAAAGCGACTGCTGTGGTCCAGGCACGGGCTAACGTTGCAGTTCTGGGGCCCCTGCCGATTCTCCGCCAGCTGGAGAAGGTGGCCAAGCAGTGCACCGAATTGGAGAAACTGGCACTTCGCAGAGCTGTGCTGAGGTCGGCGCTCAATGCTCTGGAGGACGCCTGGTGCCCTCGCAACGCAGAGTGGTGCCAGGACCCACACCACAACTCCGCGCACGCCGCTTGGAACCTGTTATGCGAGTGGGGCCGTCTGGAGGATGAGGAACGGTGGGAAAAGCTTGACTTCTTGGAGTTCCTCTTGCGGGACAGCCACGCGATGGACACGGAACAGATTAAGCACGTACTTGAGGTGGCTAACAGTGTTGTGTTCTGGGACGAGATGATTGGCGGCCTTGTTCGAGACCCACTCCTGGAGCGTTTTCAGGCAGTACGAGACGCCTTTATCGACGTCGCGTATGGCTCCCTGGACCTTGTCGCCTAAATCCCGAGGCTGCTCGCAGCAGACAACAACGTTCAAGGGAGACCTGTCGGCCACGCGGACTCACCAATGACGAGATCGGCGCGTTGCTGAACCGTGCAGCCTGCTCCACCGGGTGGTCCAAGGTGTTCACCGCCATGACCGAGATCCGCAACATCCGGGAGTCGCGCCGACCTGCGCGGTGAGGTCAGCTCCTGTCGCGCACCAGAGCACGCAGGTCGAACACAGTGTCCGTGAACGGCTCGGTCTCCGCACGGAGCGCAGACTTCGCCACCTTCCCGCTGGCCGTGTACGGAAAAGCGCGGTTGGACAGCACTACGGCGAACGATGTCCCTGGTCCTGGGACCCTTCCACCGGGCCCAACAGAACTACCTGCCGCTGGCCCGCATGGTCGAGAACACCCCCGCGACCTGCGCGACCTCGTGCATCGTCACATGCTCCGCACCCCGCTCGGCCACCAGCCAGGCGGCCGCCTCCAACAACCGGGCCCGATTGCGGACGGCGTCAGCCCGCTCTCCCGCGAGATCGCCCGAAGGTTCGGTCATCCATCACTCCGCGACACGACATCGACGTACACGCGACCACCCTCGATCCGCACCGGATACACCAGCACGGGCCGCGAGGCCGGTGGGTCGAGCGGCTTGCCGGTGCGCAGGTCGAAGCGGGAGCCGTGCAGCCAGCACTCGACCGTGCACCCCTCCACCTCGCCCTCGGAGAGCGAGACGGCACTGTGCGAGCACACGTCGTAAATCGCAAAGAGCTCCTCCCGAGTCAGGACCAGCGAGACGGGCACGCCTTCAGCCTCGAACCGCCGCGGAACGCCCTCCTCCAGCGCGTCGAACCGGCAGAGGTACGTGTAACCGTCGATCGACATCGAACTCCTCGGGCACTCCAGGCAGCGGTCATCCGCTCCACTGGGGTGCGTCGGGCAAGTCAGCAGCGTCACGCGCGTGACTTTGCAGACCGCTCACGCTAGCGACGTGGCCAGGCTCAGAAACCCGCCCGCAGCCCGAAACTGGCCTCGGCATGGGCCTAGGGCGCGCCTCAGGGACAGGTCGGCGTGCCACCTCCGCGTGACGGGCACAGACGTCGTCCGCGCGCAGAGCAGCGTCGGCCGTGTGGTGCCGCCGCACGATCCGGAAACCAACGAGCAGACCCTCGGCTGCGAACCCGCAGGGCAGACACCTCGTACATGAACTTCCGATTCACCCGCCGCCTGATTGTCCGCTCCAGATCGGAGTTAGACCGCCTTCAACGCCCGGAATGCCCAACTCTTCCGCATGAGCGGTGGGACAGGGGCGACAATACGCGGACTCGGTTTCGGCCCAGATTCGCCCCGGACAATTTATTGAGTGAGGAAACATGGCCTCTGACCTGCGAAAATAGAGAGCGGCAGACGAGTCGGGCTGTACGCCGGGTTCTGTGCCGAGGGTCCTCGCGGACGTCTCGGCGACGGCCATCCATCTAGGACCGGCGTTGCCGCCGGCCTCGTGCGGTCTACCCGGGAACTCGGGCGGGCAGCCCTCGGACGTTCCCGCAGGAGCACCAAGGCGCTCCCTTTTGACCTTGCTCCAGGTGGGGTTTACCTAGCTGCCCAGGTCACCCTGAGCACTGGTGGTCTCTTACACCACCGTTTCACCCTTACCGAGGACCGAGATCCCCGGCGGTCTGTTTTCTGTGGCACTGTCCCGCGGGTCACCCCGGGTGGCCGTTAGCCACCACCCTGCCCTGTGGAGCCCGGACGTTCCTCGGGAAGCCCCCCGTCAAGGGGACTCCACGCGGCCGTCCGCCCGGCTCGTCTGCCGTGTCGACCATGTTACCGGGCGGCCAGGGCGCCGGACTCCAGACGCCGTCGCCAGCACCGAGCCCGCCAGGATCAGGACGAAGGCCACCCCCACCCCCGCCGTCAGCTCCTCCCCCAGGAACAGCGCGCCCGCCGCCACCGCCACCGCCGGGTTCACGTACGTGATCACCGTCGACCGCGTCGGGCCCACCTCCTTGATCAGCTCCAGGAAGGCCACGAACGCGACCGCCGTGCAGATCACCCCCAGGCCCGCCAGCGCCAGCAGAACCGAGGTGGAGGGCATGGACGACGGCCACGTCACCCCCGCCGCCGGTGCGTACACCACCGCCGCCAGGGCCAGGCACGACGCCGTGAGCTGGAGTGACGGGACGTCCTTCAAATGCCGCGCCGCTATCAACGGCGCCGTCGCGTACCCCACCACCGTCACCAGCACCTCCGCCATCGACCGCGCGTCCCCGCCCGTCAGATGCGGCACCGTCAGGACCCCAACCCCCGCCAGGCCCAGCCCCAGCCCCGTCACCCTGCGCGCCCCCAACCGCTCCGTGTCCCCGAAGAAGCGGGCCAGCGCCACGCCCACGATCGGCACCCCGGCTATCAGCAGCCCCGCCGTCGAACTCGACAGATGCCTCTCCGCGTCCGTCAGCGTGAACCACGGGCCGATGATCTCTATGCACGCGAAGGCCAGCAGCGGTTTCCAATGGGACCTGACCGTCGTCAGCAGTCCCCGCACCGCGAACGGCAGCAACAACGCCGCCCCCACCGCACACCGCGTGAACACCACGAACGACGGGGACAGCGGAGCCTCCACCGCCACCTTGATCATCAGGTAGGGGATGCCCCACACCACTCCCATCAGGGAGAACAGGAACCAGCCGCGTGCAGTCATACCGCCATGCTCGTGGCGGCGTCAGCGCCCGTCTTGAACGCTGTTGCGGTACGCCGCCGGCGTCACCCCCAGCACCCGCCGGAACCACCGCGTCAGATGCGCCTGGTCCGCGAAGCCCACCGCGGCCGCCGCCTCCGCCGGGCGCAGGCCCGATTCCAGAAGACTGCGCGCCCGGTGGACTCGGTACTGGGCCAGCCAGGCGTACGGGGGCAGGCCCATCGTCGTGCGGAAGGCGCGTAGGAGCTGGTAGCGGGACAGGCCCAGGTCCTCGGCCAGTGCCGCCAGGGACGGAGGGGCCACCAACTCGTCCGCCAAGCGGTCCCGTACGAGCAGCGCGATACCGTCGCCGCCCGGCACCACGTCGCACGTCGCCCGTGCCGTCGAGTGGCGCCTGGCCAGTGCCGTCAGGAGCCACGGCAGCCGCGACTCCGCCTCCAGCGGGTCGGGGCAGGCGCTCAGCTCCGTGTGGGTCAGGCGTAGGGCTGTGGCCAGTTCCGGGTCGTCTATCAGGGGCTCGCGGAAGTGCGGGAAGCCGAGGGTGCCGTCGGCCAGCAGGGGCGTCCCCGCGTACAGGGCCCGGTACGCGTAACCGTCCGTCGCGTTTCCCGGGCCTCCGGTGTGCACCTCCCCCGGTGCCAGTACGACGATGCTGCCCGGGCCTGTACGGATGTGCCCGCCCCGGTAGTCGATGATCTCCGAGCCGCCCACGCAGACGCCGACCGTGAACTCGTCATGGGCGTGGGGGGCGTAGACGTGCTTGTCGAAGCGGGCCGTGAGGAGGTCCAGGCGGGGGCCGCAGCGGCCCAGCCTCGCCCGAGTCCACAGTGCCTGTTCCACGCCACGCCCCCTGTCCGTCGTTCTCAGGGTGCAACGCCCGCCGCGCGCAATTCCATCTCCGCTTGACCCTCACGCGACGTCAACGTCTCTACTGATCCCATGCGGATCGGAGAACTCGCCGCCGCCGTCGGCGTCACCACGCGGACCGTGCGGCACTACCACCATCTCGGGCTGTTGCCCGAGCCCGAGCGGCTCAGCAACGGCTACCGGGACTACAGCCTGCGCCATGCCGTCGTCCTCTCCCGCATCCGGCGGTTGACCGAGTTGGGGCTCGGGCTCGCCGAGGTGCGGGACGTGCTTGCCGAGGACGCCGGGAAGGATCTCGTCGAGGTGCTCACCGAGCTCGATCAGGATCTCGCCCGGCAGGAGGCCGCCCTTCGCGAGCGGCGTGTGCGGTTGCGTGCCCTGCTCGACGACGACGAACACGCCCTCCCGCCCGAAGGGCCCGTCTCTCCTCAACTCGCCGCCCTCTTCCGCGACATGGCGCCCCTCGCCGACTCCCCCATGGCCGTCAAGGACCGTGAGGTGCTCGCGCTCATCGAGACCGCCGCCGATCCCGAGCGGCGAAAGGAGCTCCTCGCTGCCATCACGTCCGCCTTCGTCTCCGCGGACGCCCTCGCCGGCGCCCAGCACGCCTACGCCCTCCTCGACTCCCTCGTCGACGCCGCACCCGACGACCCGCACGTCCCCGAAGCCGCCCGTACCCTCGCCGCCCTCATCCCTCCCACCCTGCTCCCCGCGACCGACATCGACCCCGAGCACAGCTTCCTCCGCGCCTTCTACGCCGACTTCGCCCCGGCCCAGGCGGAGGCCATCCGGCAGGCCATCGGGATCGTCCGGGAGCGGCGGCCATGAGAATCGTCCGCGCCCTCGCCCGACACGAGACACGGCTCCTCGTCAGCCTCCTCCTCTGGGCCGCCCGACGCACGCACGGGACCGGCTCCGGACGCGTCCCCTTCCCCTACACCCGCGGCGAAGGGCCCCTGATGTTCGGGCTCGCCTTCGTCTGCGTCATCGAGTCGCTGACCATGTCCGTGCTGCTGCGGGACTGGCCGGCCGTGCACCGGATCGTCCTCGGTCTGGATCTCTACACCGTCGTCCTCGTCATCGGAATGCACGCCGCCAACGTCGTACGACCGCACATCCTCGACACAGACACAGACACAGACACAGTCACCGGCACCCTTCGGATTCGCCGGGGCGCGCACGTCGATCTGCACGTACCTCTTCAGCAAATCGCCGCCGTACGACGTGAGTTGCGGACCACGCACCTACGTGCCCCCGGTGAACTCGACCTTCCCCTCGGCGCCCGCACCACCCTCACCCTCGAACTCGCCCACCCCATAACCCACTTCACTCTGCTCAGCCGCCAACGGCACATCCACACCGTCCGGTTCCACGCCGACGACCCCGCCTCCCTCGCCGACGCGATCACGCGGGCGCGAACCGCACCTTCGCCGCTCCCGGATCGGCCTGCAGCAGCCTGACGCGCAGACGCTCACCCAGGGGGAGATCGTCTCCGTCGATGCGCCCGATCACCGCCGGGGACTCCAACTGCACCACCCCCACCGACGGTCGGCGTTCCTCCACCTCCACCACGCACCCGTCAAAGACCTCCCCCACCCGGTCCTTCAGCAGCGCCGCCTCCACGATGTCGACGCACTCCCGTTCGACCGTGCCCGCCCGCCGGCCGCCCTCGGCCATCTCCTGCGGGAGCGACTCCAGCGCTGACAGCACCCAGTCCGGCGGCGCCTCCCCCGCCACCGCCGCCAGGCAGAGTTCCGACGCGTACCGGTCGGCGAGGCGGCGCAGGGGTGCGGTGCAGTGGGCGTACGGGGCCGCCACCGCCGAGTGGGTGGCAAGAGTCGGCAGGTTCCCGTCCCGGAACACCGTGTAACCCGCGCCCCGCAGCAGCGTCGTGCACTCCTGCAAGAACGCCGCGTGGTGCGGGTCGTGCGGGTCCAACGACCGTACGAGCGCCGCGTACGACACATGGTGCGGCCAGTCGATGTGCAGGGCGTGGGCCGTGCGGCGCAGGCGGCCGACCGCGCCGTCGGGGGCGGCGGGGAGCGTGCGGAGTACGCCCGTGCCGTACGCGAGCATCAGGTCGGCGGCCGCCATGCCCGTCAGGAGGGAGATCTGGGCGTTCCAGCCGTCCGCGGGGAGCGGGGCGCGGTACGTCAGCTCGTAGCCCCCGTCCCGCTCCACGATCTCCTGCTCGGGGACGTTCAGGGAGATGCCGCCCCTGGCCACCTCCAGCTCCTCCCGCAGCCTGCCGATCACCTTCAGCAGGGCCAGTGGCTCCTCGGCGGTGCCCCCGTCGATCTCCTTCTGCACGCCCTCGTAGTCGAGCTTCGCCCGGCTGCGGACGAGTGCGCGGCGGACGTCGACCGCCAGCGTCCGGCCCTCCGCGTCCAGGTCGATCGTCCACAGGGCCGCCGGGCGGGTCTGGTCCGGCAGCAGGCTGGCCGCGCCCTCGCTCAGCACGGGCGGGTGCAGCGGGACCTTCTCATCCGGGAAGTAGAGGGTCATCACCCGGCGGTGGGTCTCCTCGTCCAGGGCAGATCCGGGTACGACGAAGGCGGCGACGTCGGCGATGGCGTACCGGACGCGGTAGCCGGTGCCCTGGCGGGAGAGGTGCATCGCCTGGTCGAGGTCGACGGACGTCGGCGGGTCAACCGTGAAGAAGGGGATGTCGGTGGCGTCGTACGTCGGGAGCGTCGGCGGGCGTTCCGCCTCCGCCAGCGCCTTCGGCGGGTAGGCGTCCGGGACGCCGAGTTCGGTGCGCAGTGCGGTGAGGGCGGCCCGGAGAGGGGCTTCGGGGGCGCCGGTCACGCTGATGTGGCGGCGGGGCATACCAGCGAGCGTAGAGCGGGGGGCGCGGGGTGGCACGCCGTACGCTATGGCGAAGCCAGACGTGAAGGAGATCCAACCCGTGCTTGTCCTGCTGCCGCCGTCCGAAGGCAAGGCCTCCTCCGGTCGTGGCGCCCCGCTGAAGCTGGAGTCGTTGTCGCTGCCGGGGCTGACCGAGGCGCGGTCCGCCGTGCTCGGTGAGCTCGTCGAGCTGTGCGCCGGGGACGAGGAGAAGGCGCGGGAGGTGCTCGGGCTCAGCGAGGGGCTGCGGGGTGAGATCGGGAAGAACGCGGAGCTGCTGGGGGCCGGGGCGCGGCCTGCCGGGGAGATCTACACCGGTGTGCTGTACGACTCGCTCGGCCTCGCCTCCCTCGACGCCGCCGCGAAGAGGCGGGCCGGGCGGCAGCTGCTCGTGTTCTCCGGGTTGTGGGGGGCCGTCGGGGTCGGCGACAAGATCCCCTCGTACCGGTGTTCCATGGGCGTGAAGCTGCCGGGGCTCGGGGCGCTCGGGGCGCACTGGCGGGGCCCCATGGCGGACGTCATGCCGGAGGCCGCGGGGACCGGGCTCGTGCTTGATCTGCGGTCCTCCGCTTACGCCGCCGCGTGGAAGCCCAAGGGGGAAGTGGCCGGACGGACCGCGAGCGTGCGGGTGCTGCACGCGCCCACCCGGAAGGTGGTCAGCCACTTCAACAAGGCGACCAAGGGGCGGATCGTACGGAGTCTGCTGTCGGCGGGCATCGCGCCGGCGGGGCCCGCCGAGCTGGTGGAGGCGCTGCGGGACCTCGGGTACGTCGTCGAGGTGGAGCCGCCCAAGGGGGCCGGGAAGGCGTGGACGCTGGACGTGCTGGTGGACGAGATCCACTGACACGTACACCTTGAACGCGAGGGCATTGCAGCATATGCAATGCCCTTTGCGCATGCTGCACCTCGACGGCATGCTGCCCTCATGACCTCCCCGAACCCGACCGTGTCCGTGCTGGACCTCGCCCCCGTCGTGCCCGTCGTCGTCATCGAGGACGCCGCCGACGCCGTACCGCTCGCACGGGCGCTCGTCGCCGGGGGGCTGCCGGCGATCGAGGTGACGTTGCGGACTCCGGCCGCGCTGGATGCCGTACGGGCCATCGCGGCGGAGGTGCCGGAGGCCGTGGTCGGGACGGGGACCGTCGTGACGCCGGAGCAGGTGACGGCGTCGGTGGCGGCCGGGGCGCGGTTTCTGGTGAGCCCGGGGTGGACGGACGTACTCCTCGAAGCCATGCGGGCGTCCGGGGTGCCGTTCCTGCCGGGAGTGTCCACAGCGTCCGAAGTCGTCGCGCTGCTTGAGCGCGGGGTGCGGGAGATGAAGTTCTTCCCGGCGCAGGCGGCGGGCGGGACGGCGTATCTGAGGTCGCTCGCCGGGCCGTTGCCGCAGGCGCGGTTCTGTCCGACGGGAGGGATCGGGCCGGCGAACGCTCCCGACTACCTCTCCCTCCCCAACGTCGGCTGCGTGGGCGGGACTTGGATGCTCCCCGCGGACGCGCTGGCCGCCCGGGACTGGGCGCGGGTCGAAGAACTCGCCCGCGCCGCAGCAGGGATCAGGGACGCAGGTGGGACGTGTCGTTGAACAGGCGGACGCTGGCGTTGCCGTCGGCGTAGTACGCCACCGCGGACAGCGAGGCGGCGCTCAGTTCCATGCGGAACAGGGACTCCGGCGGGGCGCCGAGGGCGAGACGGACGAACGTCTTGATCGGCGTGACGTGCGTGACGAGCAGGACGGTTCGGCCCGCGTACGTCGCGATCAGCTTGTCGCGGGTGGCGGCGATACGGGTGGCCGTCGCCGCGAAGCTCTCGCCGCCGCCGGTGGGTTCGGCGTCGGGGTCGGAGAGCCAGCGGTTCAGGTCGTCGGGGTAACGCTCCCGCACCTCACCGAAGGTCAGCCCCTCCCACGCCCCGAAGTCGGTCTCCCGCAGGCCTTCCTCTACGGTCACGTCCAGCCCGAGGCGCTCGGCCACGGCGGCCGCGGTCTGCCGGGTACGGGTGAGAGGCGACGCCAGGATCTCCTGTACGGTGCCACGCCTGGCCAGCGCCTCCCCGACCAGCCGAGCCTGCTCCAGCCCCACCTCGGACAGCGACGGGTCGGTCCCCCCACTCCCCGAGAACCGCTTCTGCGGAGTCAACGGCGTCTCCCCGTGCCGCAACAGCACGAAGGTCGCCGGCGCTCCCATGTCAGCCGGCGCCCAACCAGAACGAGCGACACTCTGCGCCGCCCGCACATCAGCGTCAGCTTTAGCGGCTCCGCCGCCCAGAGACTCCGCCGCTCCGCGGCGGGCATACCGACCGGAGGAAGAGGAGACGGCGGAAGAAGCGGAAGCGGCGGAATCGAAAGGAGCGGAAGAAGCCGGAGCCGCGGAGGAAGTCGGAGCCGCGGAGGAAGTCGGAGCCGCGGAGGAAGTCGGAGCCGCGGAGGAAGTCGGAGCCGCGGAGGAAGTCGGAGCCGCGGAGGAAGTCGGAGCCGCGGAAACGGAAGGAGCGGAAGAAGCCGGAGCCGCGGAGGAAGCCGGAACCGCGGAAGCGGAAGAAGCAGGAGCCGCCGCCACAGGAGCCGTCGCAGAGGCCGCCGCAGAGGCCGCCGTCGCAGAAGCCGCCGCCAGCGCCGCCCGCGCTCGCGCCGCGCCCGCGGCCGCGTCTCCGGGCGGGCCGGAGGGCTCAGGCACGGCGGACCCGACAGCCTTGGCCTCCAGCTCCGCCACCGACTCCGAAGCCGACCACTGCTCTCCCCGCGCCCCCGCGTCCATCGCCTCGTTCGCCAAGCGGTCCGCGTGCTTGTTGCGTTCGCGGGGGATCCACTCGTAGGTGACCCGGTCCGGCGGGAACACCCGGGCCGCCTCCATCGCCAGCGGCTTCATGCCCGGGTGCTTGATCTTCCAGCGGCCTGACATCTGCTCGACGACGAGCTTGGAGTCCATGCGGACGTGGACGGAGGCGGACGGGTCCAGGTCGTGGGCCGCGCGCAGGCCCGCCACCAGGCCCCGGTACTCCGCCACGTTGTTCGTGGCCACGCCGATGTACTCGGCCCGTTCCGCCAGCGTCTCGCCCGTCGCCGGGTCGATGACGACCGAGCCGTACCCGGCCGGGCCGGGGTTGCCCCGCGACCCCCCGTCCGCCTCGACGATGAACTCCCGCACGCGCAAAGCTCCTTACAGGGCCCTCGGGCCCCTACAGACCCGACTCGGCCGTGCGCACCAGGATGCGGCGGCAGTTCTCGCAGCGGACGACCGTGTCCGGCGCCGCCGCGCGGATCTCGTTGATGTCCGTGATCGCCAGTTCCTGGCGGCAGCCCTGGCAGGTGCGCTGGTACAGCTTCGCCGCACCGATGCCGCCCTGCTGTTCGCGCAGCTTGTCGTAGAGCTTGAGCAGGTCCGCGGGGATCGTGCCCGCGATGACCTCGCGCTCCTTGGTGACCGTGGCGACCTCGCCGTCGATGCCCTCGTACGCCGCCTCCCGGCGGGCCGTAGCGTCGTCGATCTTGCCCTGCACCGCGCCGACCCGCTCGGTCAGCTCGGCGACCCGCTCCTGCGCGGACTCACGGCGCTCCATGACCTCCAGGACGATGTCCTCCAGGTCGCCCTGGCGCTTGGCGAGGGAGGCGATCTCGCGCTGGAGGTTCTCCAGGTCCTTCGGGGACGTCACCGCGCCGGAGTCCAGGCGCTGCTGGTCGCGGGTGGCGCGCTGGCGGACCTGGTCGACGTCCTGCTCGGCCTTGGTCTGCTCGCGGGCGGTGTCGCTCTCCTCGGTCTGCGCGGCGACGAGAAGGTCGCGCAGCTGGGTCGCGTCCTTGGTCAGCGACTCGATCTCGGCGTGCTCGGGCAGCGACCTCCGCTTGTGGGCGAGCTGCTGGAGGCGGACGTCGAGGGCCTGGACGTCGAGAAGACGGATCTGGTCGGCGGGCGCGGCGTTCAGTTGGGGGCTCCAGTGGTGTGCGTCGTGGTGGACGCCGCGTGGGCGGTCCAGGGGTCGGTGACCGTGCGGGAGACGTGGACCCTGAGGTCCCATCCCTCCCGGTCGGAGATCTCGTCGAGCTGGGCGGCGCCCAGCTCGCACCAGGGCCACTCGGTGGCCCAGTGCGCCGCGTCGAGCAGCGCGAGAGGACTGTGGGCCCGCGCCTCGGAGGCGGGGTGGTGGCGCAGGTCGGCGGTGAGGAAGGCGTCCACCCCGGCGGCGCGTACGACGTCGAAGAGGCTGTCGCCGGAGCCGCCGCTGACGGCGACCATGCGGACGACGGCCTCGGGGTCGCCGGCGACACGGATGCCCTGCGCGGTGGCGGGGAGCCGTTCGGCGGCCTTCGCGGCCAGCTCGCGGACGGTCAGCGGGTGGTCGAGTTCGCAGATCCGGCCCAGGCCTCGACGGCCCGACGCGTCGGCCGGGTCCGGCACGAGGGGTCGTACAACGCGAAGGTCCAGCGCGCCGGCGAGGGCGTCGGAGACACCGGGGTCCGCGGTGTCCGCGTTGGTGTGGGCCACGTGCAGCGCGATGTCGTTCTTGATGAGGGTGTGGACGACCCGGCCCTTGAAGTGGGTCGCCGCGACCGTCGTCGTACCGCGCAGGTAGAGCGGGTGGTGGGTGACCAGCAGGTCGGCGCCCAGCTTCACGGCCTCGTCGACGATCTCCTGGACCGGGTCGACGGCGAACAGGACCCGCCGGACCTCCTGGTCGGGGTCGCCCACGACGGTGCCGACCGCGTCCCAGGACTCGGCCCGCTCGGCGGGCCACAGGGTCTCCAGCGCGGCGATGACTTCAGACAGACGGGGCACGCACAAAAGGCTACCTGGCTGTTCTGCGCCCTTGTACCGGTGTCGCTCCCCTTGACCCCGCCCAGCACATCCACCTCCGTTTCCTCAGGCGAATCGTTCCTGGGCCACCCCTTTGTGTGAAGCGGTCATCGCCTGGTCCCACGTCCGTGCGTACGAAAACTAGCTTCGTGGCCGGAGGTGACCGAACGATGACGGCCTGTGCGATCGAGCCCACGGCGGCGGACGAGGACGGTACGCCGCAGGCTGGCTGCGTGATCACCGCGGACGGCGCCTACGCCGCCCGCCTCACCCGCGACGGCGACTCCTGGTTCCCGGAGCGCTGGACGATGGACGGCCCGGAGCCGTACGCGGTGCCGCTGCCCGGCAACCAGCCGGAGGAGCCCGGCACCGAGGTGCAGCCGATGGCCGACGGACGGGTCCTGATCCGGCGGTTCGCGGACGGACGGCACAACTTCTCGCTGCTCTACCCGACCGGCCCCGGCACCGGTGAGCTGCTGCTCGGCGCGGTCGAGTGCCCGGACGAGGGGACCCGGCTGTGGCTGCTGCCGCCGGCGCCGGGCGGGGAGAAGGCGTACGCCCTCGCCGTGGGCCGGCGGACGACGGCGGTGTGGCTCGTGGCGGGCGGCGCCTTCGGCCCGGAGCACCTCGCGGAGATCCCGGGGCGCTGCTCGGGCGGGGTGTGGCTGGACCGGGCCGGGCGGATGCTGGCCCTCGACCGGGAGGTCGGCGGCTGCACCAAGGCGATCGTGGTGGACCTGGCGCGGGGCGGGGAGGTGTCGCCGCTGCTCCAGATCGCGGCCGGCAGCGACGACCGGCTGCTGCTGGCCGACCCGGACAGCGGGCTGCTGCTGATCGCCTCCGACGCGCCGTCGCCGGGGCAGGAACGGTTGGGCTGGGGGGTCATGGGCAGCACGCTGCCGGTGCGCTTCCCGGAGAGCCTCCGGCTGCCGGAGTGCACGGTGACGCCGTTCGCCATCCAGCCGGGGCAGGTGCTGATGCCGGAGAGCTGCGCGGTGGCGCTGCGCATCGACGGGCCGCTGGGCAGCTGGGTCGGGATGTGGCGGCCGGACGGACGGCAGGTGCACCATCTCGCGGCGCCCGTGGGGTGGTTGGCGGGCAGCGGGCTGTGGACCCGGGACGGCGTGCTGCGACTGCCGTACGCCACGGACGAAGTGCCGTGCGGGGTGGCGGAGTTGACGGCACCGGAGCGGGAGGCACGAAGAGCCACTGCGAACGGGGGAACCGCGGGGGACACGGGCCCGGGGGATCCGGACAGGGGCGGGACGGCCGCCGGGGAGACGCCGGATGCGGCGTCGGACTCGGGTACCGGCGGGCCGTCGGAGCCGGATTCCCCGGAGCCCGTGGCGGCCGCCGAACCGGAGCCGGAGGAACCGGTGGCGCCGCGTCCGGTGCCGCTCGGGAAAGCGCCTCTGGGACGTCTTGTAACGAAGTAGTGCCGGTTGGCGTGGCCGCCTGGATTCGGCCCGTGGGGTGCCGGTTAAACTCGCCCGGCTGTTAGAAAGATCATGTTGACGGGGTGAGTTCTTCCGATGAGCGACGCACGCACGATCCAGCCGCCGCACACCGATTCCCAGGAGGCCTCCGGCCACGGCAGGCACCGCGGTCAGGTCTCGGCACAGGACGGCGAGTCGGCCCCTCGTGGCCGGCACCGCAAGCCGGCCGAGGAGACCGAGTCGGCGGCCTGAGGTCGCAGGACGTACGGCCCCGTTCACCGTGGTGGTGAGCGGGGCCTTCGCCTTTTCAGTCCCGTTTTTTCAGTCCCGTTTCAGTCCGAGCACTTCGGCTGCTCCGAACGTCTCCCCCTCCGGCCGTTCCGCGAAGTGCGGAGTGAGGGCCGCGTCGAGTTCGTCGTACGTGAACGTCTCCTGCTTGCTGTCGAACTTGGCCTGCACCCGCGGCCGTTCGACCACGGCGACCATCCCGCCGTGGACGACGAGCAGCTGTCCGTTGACGCGGGCGGCGGCCGGTGCGGCCAAGTAGCCGACGAGCGGGGCGACATGCTCGGGGGCGAGCGGGTCGAGGCGGTCCTCGGGGAGTTCGAAGCCCGCGAAGACGTCCTCGGTCATCCGGGTGCGGGCGCGCGGGCAGATGGCGTTGGCGGTGACGCCGTACTTGGCGAGGGCGAGGGCCGTGGAGGTGGTGAGCCCGACGATCCCGCCTTTCGCGGCCGCGTAGTTGGGCTGTCCGGCCGAACCGGCGAGGAACGCCTCCGAGGAGGTGTTCACGATCCGCCCGTACACCCGCCCGCCGGCCTCCTTGGCCCGGGCGCGCCAGTGGGCGGCCGCGAAGTGGGTCGTGTTGAAGTGCCCCTTGAGATGCACGCGGATGACCGCGTCCCACTCCCCCTCGGTCATCGAGAAGACCATGCGGTCTCGCAGGATGCCGGCGTTGTTGACGAGGATGTCGACCTTGCCGAACTCGGAGATCGCCAACTCGACGAGTTCTCCGGCCTGTTGGAAGTCGGCGACGTCTCCGGTGTGGGCGACCGCCTTGCCGCCCGCCGCGCGGATCTCGGCGGCGACCTCCTCGGCGGGGCCTGCGGAGGCCGCGCCGGAGCCGTCGCGTCCGGGCTGCCCGAAGTCGTTGACGACGACGGTGGCGCCGAGCCGGGCGAGTTCGAGCGCCTCGGCCCGGCCGAGCCCCCGGCCCGCGCCGGTGACGATCGCGGAGAGCCCCTCAAGTGGCAGTGACATGGCCCGGGTTCCTCAGATCTCGATGCACGTACGGAGCGCGGTGCCCGTGCGCATCTGGTCGAGGGCCTCGTTGATCTCGGCGAGCGGCACCCGGTGGGTGATGAGCCCTTCCAGGTCGATGCGGCCGGCCCGCCAGAGAGCGATGGTCTTCTCGTAGGAGGTGAGGACGTCACCGCCGCCGTACATGGACGGCAGGATGCGCTTCTCGTCGAAGAACAGCTCGAACATGTTGAGTTGGAGGAAGTCGTCCATGGCGCCCGCGCCGACGACGACGAGGGTGCCGCCGCGCCGGGTGTTCTCGTAGGCCGTGCGGGCGGTGGCGGACTTGCCGACGACCTCGAAGACGTAGTCGAACCCCTCGCCGCCGGTTACCTGTTGCTTGGCGTCGGGCAGCTCGTCGGGTGAAACGGCCTTCGTGGCACCGAACTTGAGGGCGGACTCGCGCCGGGAGGCGACCGGGTCGACGGCGACGATCTCGGCGGCGCCCTTGAGCCGGGCGCCCTGGATCGCGGATATCCCGACGCCGCCGCACCCGATGACGGCGACGGACGAACCGGCCGCCACATCAGCGGTGTTGAGGGCGGCGCCGAGTCCCGTGGTCACTCCGCAGCCGATGAGCGCGGCGATGTCGAAGGGCACGTCGTCGGGGATCGGGACGGCGCATCCGGCGTCGACGACGACCTCCTCGGTGAAGGTGCCGGTGCCGGCGAAGCCGAACAGGTCACCGCCGGGGCGCTTGAAGTTGGGGGTGCCGGCGTTCATGAACCCGGCCAGGCACAGCTCGGTCTGGCCGCGCTTGCAGGCGGGACAGACACCGCAGGCGGGCAGCCAGCAGACGACGACCCGGTCCCCGGCCTTCAAGTTGCCGACGCCTTCGCCGACTTCGAGGATCTCCCCGGCGCCCTCGTGCCCCGGCACGAAGGGCGCGGGCTGCGGCAGGACGCCGCTCATCGCGGACAGGTCCGAGTGGCACAGCCCGGTGGCCCGCACCCTGATCCTCACCTTGCCCGGGCCGAAGCCCACCGCCTCGACGTCGTCGAGGACCTCCAGCTTGTCCTGGCCGATCTCGTGCAGTACGGCTGCGCGCATGGTGCGGCTCCCCTCAGATCATGCGGAGTTCAGGAGTGTGCGACGACGGTGTCGGCGAGGACGGGCGCGTCGTCCCGTTCGACGGCGCTGACGGCCACGCGGGTCCGGGCGGGCGTGTGCCACATGCGGATGCGCAGGGTCTCGCCCGGGTAGACGACACCGGCGAACCGGGTGTCGTACGACCGCACGCGCGTCACGTCACCGCCGAGCAGCGTGTCGACGACGGCCTTGAGCGTGATCCCGTAGGTGCACAGGCCGTGCAGGATCGGCCGCTCGAACCCGGCGACCTTGGCGAACTCGGGGTCGGCGTGGAGCGGGTTCCAGTCGCCGGAGAGGCGGTAGAGCAGCGCCTGGTCCGGGCGGACGGCCCGCTCGACGACACGATCGGGCTCACCGGCGGGCGGTTCGAGCCGTCCGGAGGGCCCGCGGTCGCCACCCCACCCGCCCTCCCCCCGAACGAAGATCTGGGCGTCGTTGGTCCACAACGGGCCCTCGGCGTCGGTGACTTCGGTGCGCATGACGAGGACGGCGGCCTTGCCCTTGTCGTAGATCGCGGCGATCCGGCCGGTGGCGGTCGCGGTGCCGTCGACGGGGAGGGGGCGGTGGACGGTCAGCGACTGACCGCCGTGCAGCACGCGGGCCAGGTCGACCTCGATGCCGGGCAGGGACAGGCCGCTGATCACGCCGGGCGCGCCGGCGCCGGCGACGGTGGCGAAGCTCGGCAGGACGTGGAGCCGGGACTCCAGGGTGTAGCGCAGCTCGTCGGGGTCGGTGGCGGGACTGGCCTTGTCGGGGTTCGCGCCCGCGCCGATGCCGAGGTGGTAGAGCTGCACGTCCTTGGAGTTCCAGGAGATCTCGCCGGAACGGGGTTCGGCGGCAAGGGCCTTGGCGGCGTCGATGGGCAATGCGGCTCCCTCGGGTTCGGAGTCGGGCTCAGAGACCTCGGTGCGGCCGTCCGCACCGTCGGCCGCACCGAGGTCGTCACGGGCCGATCTAGAACGCGTTCCAGTCCGGCGCCCCCTGTATAGCCCAGCGCACGGGAGTTGTGAAGACTCCTGACGGGGTGTCAGTTCGGAAGCTCGGATGGGGGCGGGGTTCACGACCGTATGACATTTGTCCTGCGGGATTCCGTACGACTGGCTCTGCCGTGGGGGTGGGCGGGGTTCGTAGCGTGGGAGCCATGACACAGGGGACGCAGGGGAAGCAACGGACAGGGAACAGGCGGCACTGGTGGGGGTCGGCGTCCTGCCGTCTCGAGACGCACCGGGCCCGCAAGTCGTCGGAGCTGCCGGGCCCGCCGCCGACCGGCTTCTCGCTCCTCCCCTGGCTGCTGCTGGGGATGGGCGCGTTCTCCAACCTCTTCCAGGCGGGCACGCGGCAGCCGGTGCTCGGCGGCATCGGCCTGTTCGTCTTCAACTCCCTCTACATCTACGTCGTCTTCCGCGCCTTCACGAAGGAGACCCGGCAGGCCCGCTCCACCCGGGTGGCCCTGGTCCTCATGGGCGCGGTCACCTGCGCCCTGGCCCTCGGCTACGGCGGCAGCTGGCTCTACTTCTTCCCCCTCCTCGGCCTGGCCACCGGGGCGGTCACCCGCGGGCCGTGGCTCGGCAGGACCGGCCTGGCCCTGACCGCGCTGGCGGCGGCCGTCTCCTCGTACCGGGACGGCTGGGACGCGGTGAACATCGCCTACGCCACGTTCCTGTCGACGATGGTGACGGCGGCGATCCTGTCGCTGTCCGAGGCGGTACGGGAACTGCGCGCCGCGCGTGAGGAGTTGGCCCGGCGCGCGGTCGAGGAGGAACGCCTGCGGTTCTCCCGCGACCTGCACGACCTGCTCGGCCACACCATGTCCGTGATCGTGGTCAAGTCGGAGGCGGCCCGCCGCCTGGCCCCGCGCGACCTCGACGCCGCCCTCGCCCAGATCACCGACATCGAGTCCGTCGGCCGCCAGGCCCTCACGGAGATCCGCGAGGCGGTGACGGGATACCGCGAGGGCAGCCTGAGCACGGAACTCGACCGCGCGAGGTCGGTCCTGGAGGCGGCGGGCGTCGCCCCGGTCGTCCACCACTCCGGTCCACCGCTCGCGGCCCAGACCGAGGCGCTGCTGGGGTGGGTGGTCCGGGAGGCGGTCACCAATGTGGTGCGGCACGGGCGGGGGGTGGCTCGGTGCGAGATCTCGGTGGAGGGGGAGGTCGGGAGGGTTCGGGTGCGGGTGGCGGATGACGGGGGTGGGTGTGGCGGTACGGCCACCGCGGGGAGCGGTGCTGGAGCCGGCGCCGGGGAGACGGGCGGAGGCGGCGGTACAGCCACCGCGGGCAGCGGCACTGGAGCCGGCGCCGGAGAGATGGGCGGGGGCGGCGGTACAGCCACCGCGGGCAGCGGCACTGGAGCCGGCGCCGGAGAGATGGGCGGGGGCGGCGGTACAGCCACCGCGGGCAGCGGCACTGGAGCCGGCGCCGGGGAGACGGGCGGGGGCGGCAACACCGGAACCGGCACCGGTTTGCGGGGGCTTCGGGAGCGGCTCGCGGTGGCGGGGGGTCGGTTGGAGGCTGGGCCGGGGGCTCGGGGCGGGTTCGTGGTCACGGCGGAGCTGCCGGTGGGGGTGGGGGACGGGGAACGGTCGGTTGCGCCGGTGTCGGCGTCAGCGTTCGTGGAAACGGTGAGCTCTGGTGGGGCGGGGAGTGGGGTCGGCGCGGGGGCGCGTACCGGTTGAGGGGCGGACGGACGTGTGACAAGGAGGGCGGCGCGGGCTGGTCGCGTCGCCCTCCGGGCGTGGCATGGCCGGAGGGCGGCGCGGGCCGGTGGCGTCGCCCTCCGGGGGTGGCATGGCCGCTGGGTCACGGGGTGCCCGGAGACGCAGGGTTGATGGCGTCGACCGTCAGACGTGGCACGGCCGCTGGGCCACGGGTGCCCCGGAGACCGCGGGCTGATGGCGTCGACCGCCAGACGTGGCACGGCCACTGGGTCACGAGGTGCTCGGAGACGCAGGGCTGATGGCGTCTCCCTCCGAGCGTGGCACGGCCGACGGGTCACGAGGTGCCCGGAGACGCAGGGCTGATGGCGTCGCCCTCCGGGCGTGGCACGGCCACTGGATCACGACGTGCCCGGAGACGCAGGGCTGACGGCGTCGCCCTCCAGCCGTGGCACGGCCGCTGGATCACCAGATGCCCGGAGGCTCGGTCCGGAGGTTGCCCTCGGAGACGAGCATGACGGACACGCAGTCGCCCCCACTCGCCCGTGCCTCTGCCCCGCACCGCGCGCCTTCGCACCGCCCTCACTTCAAGCGCCGCAGGCCCCCGACGCCTACCCTTGGGCCGTGAACGAGATGCCGCGGGACTATCGGCCTGCCAAGTCCATCCGGGTTCTCCTCGCCGAGGATCAGGGCATGATGCGGGGCGCGCTCGCGTTGTTGCTCGGGATGGAGGCGGACATCGAGGTGGTCGCGCAGGTGGCGGCCGGTGACCTCATCGTGGACGCCGCGCTGACGCACCGTCCGGACGTCGCGCTCCTCGACATCGAACTGCCGGGCAAGAGCGGCCTCGACGCCGCCGCCGAGCTCCGCGACCAGGCCCCCGACTGCCGGGTGCTGATCCTGACCACCTTCGGCCGCCCCGGCTATCTGCGCCGGGCCATGGAAGCCGGGGCCGCCGGTTTCCTGGTGAAGGACGGTCCCGTGGAGGAACTGGCCTCGTCGATCCGCCGGGTGCTGACCGGCGAGACGGTCATCGACCCCGCCCTCGCCGCGGCCGCCCTCAGCGCCGGTCCCAACCCCCTGACGGCCCGTGAGTGCGAGGTCCTGAGCACATCGGCGGACGGCGCGACGGTCGCCGACATCGCCGACGCCCTGCACCTGTCGGAGTCCACGGTCCGCAACTACCTCTCCTCCGCCATCGGCAAGACAGGCACCCGCAACCGGACGGAGGCACTGCGGGAGGCCCGCCAGCAGGGGTGGTTGTAGCGCCGGCGCAGCGCGACCGTCCCGGCCCAGGTCGACTAGCGCCTCACCGAAACCGGCAGCAGCCTCACCCACCTGGTCAGGGCCCTCACCGACTGGTCCCTGACCCACCGCCCCGTCATCGCCGAGGCCCGCGACGCCTACGACCGGGACCACCCGGACCACGACATCCACTGAACGCCGTCCGCGCATGCCCTGCGGGGATTCGGCGCGGGCCGGGGCGGACGCCTTGCATGCCCCACCCTCGCACCCCACCCCCGACCGGCCTCCCCTACTGCCTCACCGCCGTCACGTCCGCCGACCCGTACTCCGTCCCCTTCGGTGCCAGGCACACGAACCAGTCCACCGGGGAGCCCTCGGCCGTGCGGATCGCCGGCTGGTCGGTGCTGGTCTCCGCGTTGTTCCGCGGGCGATCGACCTTTGTCGCCGTGCCGTCCTTCCAGGTGCAGGTGACCTGGTCGGCGTTCTTGCCGACCATGCCGATCACCAGGCGTTCCACATGCTCGTTGCTCGTCCTGAAGGGAATCGCGGCGGATTCGACGTCCGTGCCCCTCATGGGGATGTCGGTCTCCTCGAACGCGTCCTCGTAGACGCCCCTGCGGTGGTCGCGGTCGGCGCTGTCGCCGTCGCTGAGGAACGTCACGTACGAGCTCTTGCCGATCAGCTCGGTGGCCTTGGTCACCCCCGTCGGGACGTCGCCGTACTCGCCCATCGCCTCCAGCTGGCCCGCGGCCTGGGACTCGGTCCGCGGTGCCGCCCAGACGTCGATGAGGACCCGCCACTCCTTGCCGTCCTCGACGCCGGTCGCGAGCGTCGTGCGCTGAGGGGTGTAGAGGTCCGCCCCAGTCGCCGTCGGGGCCTGGGTCGCCGGTGGTGCCACCGTGCCGCTCCCGCCCGGCAGCCCCGCCACCGCGAGCGTCGCCGAGGACCCGGCGATCACGAGTGCCGTGGCCGCGGCCACCGCCCAGCGGCGGGCCTTGCGGCGGCGGCCGCCGCGGATCACCGCGTCGTAGGGGGCTATGCCGATCTCGACCTCGTCCGTGGCGTCGGCCAGCAGGAGGGTGATGTCGCTGTTCGTCATGTCGTGGTTCGTCTCCCGGTCCGCGCTCATCACTTCCGCCCTCCCTGCGTCACCATGTCGGCCAGCCCCGGTATGGCGCGGAGTTTCGCGATCCCCTTGGCCGCGTTGCTCTTCACCGAGCCGACGGAACAGCCCATCGCCTCGGCGGTCTGGGTCTCGGTCAGGTCCTCCCAGTAGCGCAGGACCACCGCCTCGCGCTGCCGTGGTGGCAGCTGGGCCAGCGCCTTGAGCAGGGCGCTGCGGTCCTCGGCCTGCGCGATGCGGTCACCGGTGTCGGCGATCTCGCGGACCAACCCCGAGTCGTCCTTGGGAGCCAGGAACTCCCTGAGTTTTCTGCGGTGTTTCCTCGCGTGCGCGTTGATCATCACGCGCCGTACGTACGCCTCCGGGTCGTCGGCCGAGCCGACTCTGCGCCAGGCCACGTAGACCTGTTCCAGGGTCGACTGGACCAGGTCCTCCGCGGCGTGCTGCTCCCCCGTGAGGAGAAATGCCGTCCGCAGCAGCCGCGGCCAGCGGCCGATGACAAAGCTCTGGAACTCAGCGTCCCGAGCCTCCTTGCGATCCCCCATGGGCACCTCCTAGATGTTCAAAGGAGTCCATGAGCCGCCCGGACCGTTGCCTCACTCCGAGGACTTTTCCACCGCGCCCCGGGGAACACCGCCCAAGGAGCCCACGGAGCCCGCGGAGCCCTCGGAGCCCGCGGAACCCGCAGAGCCCGCGGGAACCCCCCGCGGCAGCCACACCAGCATCAGCAGCACACCGCCGATCAGCACCCCGGTCCCCGTACGGAACACCAGCGCGTACCCCTCCGTCAGCGCCTCCGCCGTCCCCCGGTCCCCCGTCCGCTGCGCCGCGACCGTCGACATCACCGCGAGCCCCAGCGAGCCGCCCATCGTGCGCGAGGTGTTGACCAGCCCCGACACCAGCCCGGCCTCCCCCGGCGCCGCCCCCGACGTGGCCAGCGCGGCCAGTGGTGTCGTCGCCAGGCCCGCGCCCAGCATCATCAGGATGCCGGGGCACATGATCGTCACCACGTACCCGGCGTCGACCGTCATCGTCGACTGCCAGGCGAACCCGGCCACCGCCACGCACGTCCCCACGACCGCCGCCCTGCGCGCCCCCACGGCCCGCATCAGCCGCGGTGCCGCCTTCGAGCCGAGGATCACGGCCAGCGAGCTGGGCACGAGGGCGAGCCCGGCCTCCAGCGGCGAGTAGCCGAGCACGTTCTGGGCGTACAGCGTCATGAAGAACCACATGCAGAACATGGCCGAGCCGGACAGGAACATCGCCACGTTCGCCGAGGCCACCGACCGGACCCGGAGCAGTCCGAGCGGCATCAGCGGGGCGGCCGTACGCGCCTCGACGGCGAGGAAGAGCCCGATCAGCGCGAGCCCGACGACCAGCGGAACCACCGCGTCCGCCGACGTCCACCCCGCGGCCTCCGTCCGGGAGATGCCGTACGCCAGTGTCGCCAGGCCTGCGGTCACCAGCACCGCGCCGGGCAGGTCGAGCCGCCGCCCGTCCCCGGCCCGGCTCTCGTTCAGCCACCACAGGGCGCCGAGGAGCACGACGGCCCCGACCGGCACGTTGATCAGCAGGGTCCAGCGCCACGACCACACGTCGACCAGCGCGCCGCCGACCAGCCCGCCCGCCGCGCCGCCGCCTCCGCCCACCGCGGTCCAGGTGGCTATGGCACGCGCGCGTGCGGGCCCCTCCGGGACGGCGGACGTGACGATCGTCAGCGTCGAGGGCGCGAGCACCGCGGCGCCGAGCCCCTGCACGGCCCGCGCGAGCAGCAGCTGCCAGCCGTCCTGGGCCAGTCCGCCGGCGAGCGAGGCCAGCGTGAACAGGCCGAGCCCGACCAGGAACATCCGCTTGCGCCCGTACAGGTCCCCGGCCCGCCCGCCGAGCAGCATGAACCCGGCGAAGGCGATCGCGTACGCGTTCACCACCCATTGCAGCCCGGACGCGCTCATGCCCAGATCGGCCCGCATCGAGGGCAGCGCCACGTTCACCACGGACACGTCCAGCACGACGAGGAACTGTCCGGCACACGCGAGCGCCACCACGACCCAGGCGGGCGGGGCGGTACGGCGAGGGGGCGCGGCGGCGGTCGGGACTTCGGCGGCTCGGGACATGGGCGTAATACTCTCAACCGCCGTGCGCCCCTGGCATCGGGATTTCGGTCTAGGTCCACAGACCCGCCCAGCCCCGCCTCAGGCGCCTAGCGTCAAGAGAAGATAAAGAAATCGTTAGCTGGCCAAAGCATCGGAATAGTTGCCCGGGCACACCGAGTTGCTTGCACACATGAGACCTACGCCGACCGACCAGCCCGCCCGCACCGCAAGCGGCGCCGTCGTCCCGGTGCTCGCCTTCGCGGGCATCGTCGTCGCGGTGATGCAGACCCTGCTCGTCCCCGTCATCAAGGACCTGCCGCAGCTGCTGGACACCGCCCCCAGCAACGCCACCTGGGTCCTGACCTCGACCCTTCTCTCCGGCGCCGTCGCCACCCCGATCATGGGCCGCCTCGGCGACCTGTACGGCAAGCGCCGCATGCTGATCGCCAGCCTCTCGGTCATGGTGGTCGGCGCCCTCGTCAGCGCGCTCACCAGCGACCTGCTCCTGATGATCGTCGGCCGCACCCTCCAGGGCTTCGCCATGGGCGCGATCCCCCTCGGCATCGGCCTGATGCGCGACATGCTGCCCCGCGAGAAGCTCGGCTCGGCGATGGCCCTGATGAGCTCCTCCATCGGCGTCGGCGGCGGCCTCGCCCTCCCCCTCGCGGCCCTGATCGCCCAGCACGCCGACTGGCACGCCCTCTTCTACGGCGCCGCGGGCCTCGGCGCGCTCTCCATCGCGCTCACCCTGCTCGTCGTACCGGAATCGAAGATGCGCGCGGAAGGCACCTTCGACCTCCTCGGCGCCCTCGGTCTCTCCACCGGCCTGGTCCTCTTCCTCCTGCCCATCACCAAGGGCAGCGACTGGGGCTGGACCTCCGGCACCACGCTCGGCCTGTTCGCCGCGTCCGCCGTCGTCCTCGTCCTGTGGGGCGTCTACGAGCTCCGCGCCGCGGCCCCCCTCGTCGACCTGCGCACCACGGCCCGCCCCGCGGTCCTCTTCACCAACCTGGCCTCGATCATGGTCGGTGTCTCGTTCTACGTCGTCTCGCTCGTCCTTCCCCAGCTGCTCCAGCTCCCGAAGGCCACCGGCTACGGCCTCGGCCAGTCCATGGTCGTCGCCGGTCTGCTGGTCGCCCCGCTGGGCCTGACGATGATGTTCACGGCGCCCGTCTACGCCCGTCTGTCCGCCAAGTACGGCCCCAAGACCACCCTCATCCTCGGCATGCTGATCATCGCGATCGGCTACGGCGCCGGCCTCGGCCTGATGAGCGCGGCCTGGCAGAGCCTGGTCATCGCGGTCGTCCTCGGCGCGGGCATCGGCCTCGCGTACTCCTCGCTGCCCGCGCTCATCGTCGGCGCGGTGCCGGCGTCCGAGACGGGCGCGGCGAACGGCCTCAACACGCTGATGCGGTCCATCGGTACGTCGGTGTCCAGCGCCGTCATCGGCATGGTCCTCGCCAACACCGCGAACACCGTGAACGGCGTCGAGATCCCGACCATGCACGGCTTCCGTGTCTCCTTCCTCATCGCGACCGGCGCGGTGGCGATCGGCCTGCTGATGGCCCTGTTCCTGCCGAAGCCCGACCGGGCGCCGCAGCTGCACGCGAGCAGCGAGGAGGACGCGAATCTGGAGCGTGCGGAGGCTGTTCTGCGGGGCTTTCGGGGGCGGGTCCTCGGCGCCGACGGTTCCCCTGTCGCCCGCGCGAAGGTCACGCTGATCGACCGCCGTGGGCGGCAGGCGGGGGCGACGCTGTCCGAGGAGGACGGGAGCTATGCGCTGGCCGTTCCGGCGGAGGGGGCGTATGTGCTTGCCGCACGGGCCTCTGGGCATGGGCCGCTTGCCTCGTCCGCGAGCCATGCCGGTGACGACCGTGCTGTGGACCTGGATCTTTCGTTGCCCGGTGAGACGGTGACCGCGTAGGGGTTCGTTGTCGGGTGCGGGTGCGTTGTGGCTGGTCGCGCAGTTCCCCGCGCCCCTAAAAGCAAAAACACCCCCGTCACCGGGCGTGATGGGGGTGTGGTGCACCATGGGCGCCCATAGCCCCGTACGACCGAAAGGGAACCCGATGACCGCCGCGGTCCCCAAGCCCGAGATCCTCGCCGCGTTCGAGGGTGCCAAGGGATTCATGCCCACGCACGAAGGGCTTGCCCTGTACGCGGCGGCCGTTGAAGCTGGGGCGCTCGGGCTGCCCCTCCTCGAAGTCGGTACGTACTGCGGGCGTTCCGCGATTCTCCTCGCGGACGCTGCCCGCGCGGCCGGGGTGACGGCGCTCACCGTCGACCATCACCGGGGCAGCGAGGAGCAGCAGCCGGGATGGGAGTACCACGACCCGGAGACGGTCGACCCGGAACTCGGGCTGATGGACACGCTGCCGACGTTCCGCCGCACCTTGCACCGGGCCGGTCTCGAAGACCACATCGTGGCGCTCGTCGGCCGGTCCCCGCAGGTCGCGAACATCTGGAACTCCCCGCTCGGCCTCGTCTTCATCGACGGCGGGCACACGGACGAGCACGCGAGCGCCGACTACGAGGGCTGGGCGCCCCATGTCGCGGAGGGTGGGCTGCTCCTCATCCACGACGTGCACCCGGACCCGAAGGACGAGTTCACGGGGCAGGCGCCGTACCGGATCTATCTGCGGGCGCTGGAGTCGGGAGCGTTCGAGGAGATCTCCGTCACGGGGACGCTGCGGGTGCTGCGACGCCTCAGGGCTTCACGTTGAGGTCGAAGTCGACCGGGGTCTGGATGACGTTGCCCGTGCCTACGCCCGGCTCGTTGTAGACGTAGTCGACGGCACAGGCGTCTTCCGGTGGGGTGCAGGGGAACGGGGAGGCCTGGGCCGCGGGCGCGCCCAGTACGACCGCCGCGGCGACGGTGACGCTGACGGTGGCGAGGGCGCCGACTATGGCGCGCATAGGTGATCTCATGGGCGATTCTCGGCATATCCCTCGACCGTGAGCGACGCCGGTGTGCCGTTCGGATGAAACGACCCGCTCGGCCGCAGCCACCCCGCGTCGCCGCTGACCTCTCGCTAGGGTGGCTGTCGTGTCGTACGTAGGCCCGGACTTCGATCCTCCCCAGCCCCGCCGCCCCAGGCGCCGCCCCCTCACGGTCGCGGTGGCCGCCCTCGTGCCGGGCGCGTTGCTCGGATGGCTGGTGTACGAGGCGGTGGGCGGATCGGGCGGGGACGCGAGCGAGGCCGTGGGCACGCCGAGTTCCTCGTCGAGCGCACCGGCGGCCTCCACGTCCGCCCCCAAGTCGACGGACGACGAGAAGCCGAGCCCGACGCCCTCGACGTCCGCCCCCGCGGCCTCCGGCCCCCTCAAGGGCAAGGTCGTCGTCATCGACCCCGGGCACAACCCGAGCAACTTCCAGCACACGGCCGAGATCAACAAGAAGGTGAACATCGGCACGAACTGGAAGGAATGCGATACGACGGGCACGTCCACCAACTCCGGTTACACCGAGGCCAAGTTCACCCTCGACGTCGCCCACCGGCTGCGCACGCTCCTCGAAAAGCAGGGCGCCACGGTGAAGTTGACGCAGGACGGCGACCGTACGTACGGCCCGTGCGTCGACGAGCGGGCCCGCATCGGCAACAAGGCCCACGCCGACGCCGTCGTCTCCATCCACGCCGACGGGGCGGGCGCCGGTCAACGCGGCTTCCACGTCATCCTCCCCGGCAGCGTCCACGCGGGCGCCGCCGACACCCGCCCGATCGTCGCCTCCTCCGCCGACCTCGGCGAGCGCATCGCGGGCAAGTTCGTCCGCGTCACGGGCAGCGCCCCCTCCAACTACGTCGGCGACGGCACCGGCCTCGTCACGCGTAAGGACCTGGGCGGTCTCAATCTGTCAACGGTTCCCAAGGTGTTCATCGAGTGCGGCAACATGCGCGATACCAAGGACGCGGCGTTGCTGACCAGCGGTACGTGGCGGCAGAAGGCCGCGCAGGGGATCTCTGAAGGAATCGTGAGTTTCCTGCGCGGCTAGTGGTTCGCGGGTTGATCCCTGCGGACAGCCTCGTCGGACGGACGATAAGGTCGTCTTTACGATGAGGGGCCACCCCCGCGCTTCACACCGGGGCCTGACGGCGACATGGTGACAGCGACGCCTCCAGCGATGCCGATGATGAGACGACTGAACCGAAGGACCTTGAAGTGAATATCCGCTCCCTCACTCGAGGCGACGGCGTGGTGATCGGAGCAGCGGTGTTGCTGTTCATCGCGTCGTTCCTCGACATCTACTCCCTCGATGGCTACAGCGGCGCTCCGAGCGCGTGGGACACCCTCGACACCGGCATGGGTATCTACATGGGTGGAGTCATCGGTGCTGCCCTGATCGTCGTCAACCGCATCCTGCCGCAGCCGCGCAAGGTCGCCGGTCTGGATCTCGGTGTGGTCGGCGCGGCGTTCACGGTGCTCGTCGTTTGGATCATGTTCTGGGCGCTGGTGGACGTCCCGGACGGCGTCGAGGCGGGTGCCGGTCTCATCCTCGGTTTCATCGCATCGCTGGTCCTCGCCGCCGGTGCGATCGCCACCCCGCTGCTCCCGGCCCTGAAGGGCGCCCTCCTCCCCGCCCCCGGCCCCGCCGCCCCCCAGCCCTACGGCGCCCAGCCCCCCGGCGGTTACGGCTACCCCGGTGCCGGCGCTCCGCAGCCCGGTCAGCCCTACGGTGGTCAGCCGCAGCCGACCGCCCCGTTCAACGCCGGTCAGCCCCAGCCGGGCCAGCCGCAGCCGGGGCAGCCCGCGCCGGCCGCGTCGGACTTCTCGCCGTTCTGGTTCGCCGTGCCCGTCGCGCGCCCCCTCTTCGCCGAGGACGGCTCGCAGACGCCGATCGCCGAACTGGCGCCGGGCACCTGGTACCTGGCCGTCGAGCAGCGTGGCCCGGCCCTCGTCGCGCAGACGCAGGACGGCCGTCGCGGCGTCCTTCAGGACACCTCGGGCATCCAGCGCGGCTGAGCCCGGAGCGACAACCAACGCACGGCCCCTCTCCCTTCCGGGTGAGGGGCCGTTGTCGTACAGTCGCCTCCCCGACCGGAGTCTGACGTACCGTCAGGAGGCAGGCATGCGGCTCGGTCTCGCGCTCGGCTACTGGGGGCGTGGCCCCAACCCCGCTCATGTGCGGCTCGCGCAGGAAGCCGAGTGGCTCGGTTACGACTCCGTGTGGACCGCCGAGTCCTGGGGGTCGGACGTCTTCACGCCACTGACCTGGATCGCCGCCCAGACCTCAAAGATCAAGCTGGGCACGGCGGTTGCCCAGATGGCGGCTCGCTCCCCCACCACGACGGCGATGCACGCGCTCACCCTGGACCACCTCTCGGGCGGCCGCATGATGCTCGGCCTGGGCCTCTCCGGTCCACAGGTGGTGGAGGGCTGGTACGGCCGCCCGTTCCCGAAGTCGCCACTGACCGCGACACGGGAGTACGTCGATGTCGTTCGCCAAGTCCTCAGGCGTGAGGCCCCCGTTGAACTGGCCGGTCGTTTCCACTCCCACCCCTACACCGGCCCCGACGCCACCGGCCTCGGCAAACCCCTCAAGCCCATCACCCACCCCCTCCGCCCCGACCTCCCGATCCTCCTCGGTGCCGAGGGCCCCAAGAACATCGCCCAGACCACCCGTATCGCCGACGGCTGGCTCCCCCTGTACTGGTCCCCCACCCGGCCCGAGGTGTACGAAGCCTCCCTCGCCGACGCCCCCGAGGGCTTCCTCGTCGCGCCCATGGCTCAAGTCCGCGTCTGTGACGACGTACGCGAGGGGCTGCTCCCCGTGAAGACCATGCTCGGCTTCTACATCGGCGGCATGGGGCACGCCCGTCGCAACTTCCACGCCGACCTCATGGCCCGCATGGGGTACGAGGAGGAGGCACGCCGGATTCAGCGGCTGTTCCTCGAAGGCCGCAGGGAGGAGGCGGTGTTGGCGGTCCCCGACGCCTTCGCCGACGAGATCTCTCTCGTCGGGCCGCGTGAACGCATCGCCGAGCGGCTGGAGTTGTGGCGGAAGGGGCCGGTCACCGATCTGCTCGCGCTGGCGCCGGACCGGGACACGCTGCGGTTGCTGGCGGAGCTCAACTCCTAGGAAGAGGTGAGCTGCGCGGTCGACGGCACCTTCTCCGTCACCTCCGCGCCCGCGCTCTTCCCGGCGTCCTTCACCTGGTTGATGACGTCGTCGAAGGTGCCGGCGACACTCGTGTCGCCCTTGCGGAGCTTCGACGGCAGGTCCTTCAACGCGTCGATGCCTGCCGTCAGCGGGGCCACCGCCTTGGCCAGGGTCGGGTCGCCCTCTGCGTTGCGGGAGGCGGCCTTGAGGCGGTTGTAGGCGAACGTGCCTGCCAGGCCCGCCTTCACCAGCGCCACCCTGCGGCCGTCCGCGCCGCTCTTGAACTTCCCCGCCCGCCAGGGCTTCACGATCCACTGGTACGTCGCCCCGGCCGCGAGCCCCGCGTTCGCCACGAACCGGGTCTTGGCGAACTTCTGCCGTTCGGCGGAGGTCGTGGGGGACGCCGCCGCCTCGCTGTCGTCGTCGCCACCGCAGGCCGTGGCCCCGGCGAGCAGGGCGCAGCAGAGGGTCAGTGCCGGCAGCAGGCGGCGAATCGGTGCGGGCACAGCGGCCTCCGGGAGGGTTCGTACACGTCTCCCGGCAGCTTCACCCCGCCTCGCGTCCGCCGCCACCTGGGCGAACCCGTTCGGGTTTCATACCGGGTTGAGCGGCAACCCGACAGGTATGTCCCCTCGATATCGCAGCAGTGCCAATTCGGCCGGCACGGTCATAGCGATCGTCGCCGACATCATGGCCCTCATCCTGGGTCTCTGGATCCTGATGTACCTGCTGGACGCCAACCGGGCCAACGACTTCGTGCAGTTCATCCACGACGCGGCCCTGTGGCTGGCGGGCTGGAGCCATGACCTGTTCACCTTCGACGAGGCGTGGGCGCGGGTCGTCGCCGGGTACGGGCTGGCGGCCGTGGTCTACCTGTTCGTCGGGCACGCCATCGCCAACCGGGTGCACCGCCACTGAGGCGCGTTCTCAGTCGCAGCAGTCCGGATCGAGGCCCCTCGGCAACTGCTCGCCGCCGAACACCTGGCACGTGGCCTCGTCGCCGCCCAGCGCGGCGACCGCGAGCAGCAGCGATCCGGCCGTCCATGTCGTGAGTTCCCGCGGCCAGATCGCGTCGTCGTCGAAGACGTAGCCCGTCCAGTACAGGCCGGACTCCTCGTCCCGCAGGTGCTGGATGGACTGGAGGATCTCCAGCGCGCGGTCGGACTCGCCCATCGCCCAGAGGGCCAGGGCGAGTTCGGCCGACTCGCCGCCCGTCACCCACGGGTTGGGGACGACGCAGCGCACACCGAGGCCGGGGACGACGAAGCGCTCCCAGTCCTTCTCCATACGGGACTTGGCCTCCGCGCCGGTCAACGCGCCGCCCAGGACGGGGTAGTACCAGTCCATCGAGTAGCGGTCCTTGTCCAGGAACCGCTCCGGGTGGCGGCGGATCGCGTGACGCAGGGCCCCTACCGCCAACTCCCAGTCCGGCTGCGGCTCTTCACGCTGTTCGGCGATGGCCAGGGCGCACCGCAGCGCGTGGTGGATCGACGAGGAGCCGGTCAGCAGCGCGTCGGTCGTGAAGCTGCCGTCCTCCTCGCCCTTCCAGCCGATCTGGCCGCCCGGCTGTTGCAGCCGCAGGACGTACTCCATCGCCGCGTAGACCGACGGCCACATGCGGTCCAGGAAGGTGTCGTCGCCCGTCGAGAGGTAGTGGTGCCACACCCCTACGGCTATGTAGGCGACGAAGTTGGTCTCGCGGCCCCGGTCGGTGACCTCCGCGAAGTCCCCGTCCTGGTACGCCGCGTACCAGGAGCCGTCCGTGTTCTGGTGCCGGGCCAGCCAGTCGTAGGCCCGCTCCGCCGCCTCGTGCTCGCCGGCCGCGTCGAGGGCCATCGCGGCCTCGGTGTGGTCCCAGGGGTCGAGGTGGTGGCCGCGGAACCACGGGATCGCGCCGTCCTCGCGCTGTACGGCGCGGATGCCAGCGACGGTCGCGGCGGCCTGTTCGGCGGTCAGCACCCCGGGCAGGACGAGGTGTTCTGTCCGGGGAGTGGTCACTTGGCGTCCACCCGCGGCAGGTGCGGCTTGGTCGCGTACGCCACGAAGCTCTTGCCGATCAGCGGGTTGAGGGCCTGCTCGGCGACCCGGGTCGCGAGCGGCTTCTTCATGATGTCCCAGACCAGGAGCTTGTGGTACGCCTTCACCGGCAGCGCCTTGTCGTTGTCGACGCCGAACGCGCACTTCAGCCACCAGTACGGCGAGTGCAGCGCGTGCGCGTGGTGGGTGCCGTACGGCTTCAGGCCGGCCTCGCGGATCTTCGCCAGCAGTTCGTCCGCCTTGTAGATGCGGATGTGGCCGCCCTCGACCTCGTGGTAGGCGTCGGACAGCGCCCAGCAGACCTTCTCGGGGCCGTAGCGCGGGACGGTGATGGCGATCCGGCCGCCGGGCTTGAGCACCCGGACCATCTCGGCGAGCACGCCCTTGTCGTCGGGGATGTGCTCCATGACCTCGGAGATGATCACGACGTCGAAGGACTCGTCGGGGAAGGGCAGCGCGAGGGCGTCGCCCTCCATGGCGGTGGCGGTGGCGCCCTCGGGGGCCTCGCCCGCCTCCTTCATCGCCGCGAACCACTTCGCGACCTCGCGGATTTCGTCGGCGTTCTGATCCAAGGCCACGACCTGGGCACCCCGTCGGTAGCACTCGAACGCGTGCCGGCCGGCTCCGCAGCCGAGGTCCAGGACGCGGTCGCCCGGGGCGAGCGGGAACCGGGAGAAGTCGACGGTCAGCACGTGGCCCTGCTTTCGGATGAGATGCCTGTCATAGTCACTGAGGCCGCGGAGCGGCCGGGAATCGTGCCCGCGGAGCGGGCCATCGCGTCTCGGTACCTGGCGACCGTTCCCTCTGCGGCTCGGGCCCAGGTGAAGCGGGCCAGTACTCGCTCACGGCCCGCCCGGCCGAGGCGGGCTCTCAACTCCGGGTCACCGAGGAGTCGGCCCAGACCGGCGGCCAGCGCCCCCGCGTCGCCGGGCGGTACCGCAAGGCACGTCTCCCCGTCGGGACCGGCGACCTCGGGGATCGCTCCGCCGGTCGTGGCCAGCAGCGGCGTCCCCGTGGCCATCGCCTCCGCCGCCGGGAGGGAGAAGCCCTCGTACAGGGACGGGACGCAGGCGATCTCGGCCGAGCGGACCAGGTCGACGAGTTCGGCGTCGGAGATGCCCTTGACGAAGTCGACGGCGCCTTCGAGGCCGTACCGCTCGATGGCCTGGGCGACGGGCCCGTCCTCGGCGCGCTTGCCGACGACGACGAGGTGGGCGTCGGGGTGCTCGACGCGGACCTTCGCGAGGGCCTCGATGAGGTAGATGAGGCCCTTGAGCGGGACGTCGGCGCTGGAGGTGGTGACGATCCGGCCGGGCAGCCGTCGTACCGAGGCATCCGGCTTGAACAGGTCGGTGTCGGCGCCGATGTGGACCACGTGGATGCGGTCGTCGCGGACGCCGAGGTGGTCGACGATCTCCTGGCGGGAGGTGCCGGAGACGGTCAGGACCGAGGGCAGTCGGCGGGCGACCCGTTTCTGCATGCGGGTGAAGGCGTACCAGCGGCGGACCGAGTAGCGGCGCTGCCAGCCCTCCGCCGCGTCCAGCTCCAACTGCCGGTCCACGGTGATGGGGTGGTGGATGGTGGTGACCAACGGGGCACCGACGTCGCCCAACAGGCCGTATCCGAGCGTCTGGTTGTCGTGGACGACGTCGAACTCGCCGCGCCGCGCGCGCAGATGGCGGCGGGCGCGGAGCGAGAAGGTGAGGGGCTCGGGGAAGCCGCCGGTCCACATGGTGCCGACCTCGAGGGCGTCGATCCAGTCGCGGTACTCGTCGCGCTTCGGGGTGCGGAAGGGGTCCGGGGAGCGGTAGAGGTCGAGGCTCGGCAGCTCCGTGAGGGACAGCCGGTCCTCCAGGCCCGGGTCGAGGACCGGGTACGGCTGGGAGCCGATGACCTCGACGCGGTGGCCGAGGCGGGCCAGTTCGCGGGAGAGATGGCGGACGTAGACGCCCTGGCCGCCGCAGAACGGGTTTCCCTTATAGGTGAGGAGTGCGATGTTGAGCGGTCGCTCGCCGTCCGCGGCCGGGTCCGCCTGGGACCCCGCCTGACTGGCCTCAGCGGTCACTCCGGGCCCCCTTCTCCCTGCTATTTCCCGCGAGATTACGCCGGGACGCTAATCTAGAACAAGTTTCAGACTTGATCGTCCAAGAGGCTCTGAATCTACCGGCAGGTAGGGGCGGTGTGAGCAGTGGATCAGGTGATTCGCGCCACGGCCGAGGCCCCTGTCATGCTGTGCGATCATTCGCCCTCACCGATTGTCACGGAACGGGACCCGACCCATGCCTGCGCAAGCCAAGCCACCGGCCAAACCGGTCAAGCCGGTCAAGGTCGAAGCCGGTACGGCGCGGACCGACTCGCCGCCGCTCACCGAGCGGCAGGAGGCCCGTCGGCGCCGCATCCTGCACGCGAGCGCCCAGTTGGCGAGCCGGGGCGGCTTCGACGCCGTGCAGATGCGGGAGGTCGCGGAGTCCTCCCAGGTGGCGCTCGGGACGCTGTACCGGTACTTCCCGTCGAAGGTGCATCTGCTGGTCGCGACCATGCAGGACCAGCTGGAGCACATGCACGGCACGCTGCGGAAGAAGCCTCCGCAGGGCGAGACGGCGGCGGAGCGGGTGGCGGAGACGCTGATGCGCGCCTTCCGCGCGCTCCAGCGTGAGCCGCATCTGGCCGACGCGATGGTCCGCGCGCTCACCTTCGCCGACCGGAGCGTCTCCCCCGAGGTCGACCAGGTGTCGCGGCAGACCACAGTGATCATCCTGGACGCGATGGGGCTGGCCGACCCGACGCCGGCGCAGCTCTCCGCGGTCCGGGTCATCGAGCACACCTGGCACTCGGCGCTGATCACCTGGCTCTCGGGGCGCGCCTCCATCGCCCAGGTCAAGATCGACATCGAGACGGTGTGCCGGCTGATCGATCTCACAGCACCTGAAGGCGAAGGGCCGTAGAAAACCTACGAGACGGGTTCCCTTCGCCGGCATGGTCCGGATCAGGTTCTGGGGGTCGCCTTCCGGCCTTACCGCTGCCTTCCGGCCTCTCAGCCCGACCGTCGACGTCGGCACCGGCGGATGCTGAACCTCCGCGTCGCGCCAGAGTCGGCTACTCCGGTCGGACTCCCTCACTCGTCCCGTAGGCCACTTCCAGAATAGAACGCCAGAGCGGGGACGGAACCCCCTAATTTGGATATTTTTTCGCGGCCACGCCCCACCTATCCGACCGGCTCCAGCCCGCTCCAGCTCCGCCCGATCGCCGTCTGTCCCGCCCACCGCTCCAGCAGCCGGCGCGCCTCCTCCGGCGGGGCCGCGAGCGAGAGCTGCTGGGCGCCCGCCTCGACGCTGCGCTCCTGCTCGTGGGTGCCCTCGCTGCAGCAGGCGCACAGCATCCGGATGCTGCTCGCGGGCTCGGCGCCGTAGCCGTGCTCGGTGAACAGCCCGACCAGCGCCTCCAGGTCGGCGCGCTCGCCCGCGGCGACGGTCACCTCCAGGGTGGGCAGCTCGGAGGCCTCGAAGAGCAGCAGCTCGTCGAAGACGGGGAAGGTCGCGCCGTCGACGATCCGCTCGCCGTTCGGTGCGCCGTCGTGGACGACGATCTCGCCGTAGCGCCGTCCGCCGGTGAGCGGCACGTTGAGCACGCGGCCGCGCGTCGGACACAGCCGTTCGACCCATACGACCTCCCGCTCGCCGCCCGTGTCGAGCCGCACGCACGCGTGCCCGCCCGGGGTTTCGATCTCGCCCTCCCCGTCCGGGAGTTCGATGCCGAAGCCGGCCCAGGCGTCCCGCGCCGTCGCCCAGTCGCGCTGGATGGTCGCCGCGATACCGAGGTTCCAGTACGCCGGGTCGCCCTGCCCTCGGGGCGAACGCGCCGCGGCCTCGCGCCCCAGCTCGTACGCCTTCTGCCAGTTGCGCAGGAACTTGTGGGCGAGCGCGGCGTCGTACCACCACACCGCGCTGTCCTTCTCGTCCGGGAAGTGTGCGAGCACCTCCTCGAAGCCCCCGGCCGCGCCCAGCCAGTCCTCCGCGTCCCACGCCTCGTACGCCTGCTTGATCAGCCGCTTGGCCTCGGACTTCCGCACGCTCACTCCCGCGATCCCTGATGACGACCGCAGGAGCCTAAGGGTTCACTCCTCGGGCGGGAACACCGGCTCCCCGCTGCCCAGGAGTGTGATCATGATGGCCTCGACCGGGCAGTTCTCGGCGGCCTCCAGGACCTTCTCGTTGGCGTCGGTCTCCGGTTCGACGGGGTGGGACTGCATGCCGGAGTCGAGTCGGAAGGCGCCCTGGGCGCGGTGGACGCACTGGGCCGAGCCGATGCAGATCGAACGGTCGACCTCTACCTGCCAGCGGTCCCCCGCCCCCACGCTCGAATACGCTCGCGCGGGAGGTACCCCCATCGCGCTCACGCCTCCCAGCCGGCCGGGAGGTGGATCATCTTGTGTTCGAGGTATTCGCCGTAGCCTTCCGGGCCGAACTCCCGGCCCAACCCCGAGTTCTTGTAGCCGCCGAACGGGCCGAGCATGTCCAGGCTGAAGGTGTTGACGTTGTACGTGCCCGTCCGCACCCCGCGCGCGAACTCGATGCCGTGGGCCACGTCCGCCGTCCACACGCTGCCGCTGAGCCCGTAGTCGGAGTCGTTCGCGATCTTCGCGGCCTCGGCCTCGTCGCCGTACGGGAGAAGGCAGATGACCGGGCCGAAGATCTCCTCGCGGGCGATCCGCATGGAGTTGTCGACGTCGCCGAAGAGGGTGGGCTCCACGTACCAGCCCCTGTCCAGGCCCGGCGGACGGCCGCCGCCGGTGAGGATCTTCGCGCCCTCCTCCTGGCCGATCCGTATGTAGTCGAGATTGCGTCGCTGCTGGCGTTGGGCCACAAGAGGCCCGACCTGCGTGGCCGGGTCCAGCGGGTCGCCGACCACGAGCGCGCTCGCCGCCGCCGCGAAGGCGTCCGCGAACTCGTCGTAGCGCGAGCGCGGGAGGAGGATGCGGGTCTGGGCGACGCACGCCTGGCCGTTGTTCATCCAGGCGGCCGGCACGACACCGGCGACCGTCGACTCCACGTCCGCGTCCGGCAGCACAACCGCCGCCGATTTCCCGCCCAGTTCGAGGGTGACGCGGGTCAGATTCCGTGACGCGACCTCCATCACGCGCTTGCCCGCCGCCACCGAGCCGGTGAAGGAGACCTTGTCCACGCCGGGGTGTCCGACCAGGTACTCACTGACCTCACGGTCGGCCGGGAGGATCGACAGCACGCCCTCCGGCAGCCCGGCCTCCCTCGTGATCTCGGCCAGCAGATACGCGTCCAGCGGCGACTCCGGCGACGGCTTGAGGATCACCGTGCAGCCGGTGAGCAGCGCGGGCGCGAGCTTGGCGGCGGCGACGAACTGCGGGACGTTCCACGGCACTACGGCCGCGACGACGCCGACCGGCTCACGGCGGACGAGGATCTTGCCGAGGACTCCGTCGCGCTGCTCCTCGTACGTGAAGTTCCGCGCGACGGTGATCGCCGCGTCCCACACCATCATCGCGCCGAGCGCCTGCGCGAGGACGCTCCAGGAGTACGGCGACCCGTTCTCGGAGGAGATCACGCGGGCGATCTCCTCGTGCCGGGTGAGGATGCCGTCCTTGATGCGGGTGACGACCTCAATGCGCTCGTCGAGGCTCATCCGCGGCCAGGGTCCCTCGTCGAAGGCGCGCCGGGCGGCGGCGACGGCGGCGTCCACGTCCGCCTGCGCGGCGTGCGGGACGCGTCCGATGACCTCCTCGGTGTGCGGGGAGATCACCTCGATGACGTCCTTGCCGAGGGGGTCGGTCAACTCCCCGCCGATGAACAGCTGTCCGTGTTCCACGAGCTCGGTCATGGCCGACTGCCTCCCCGGGAGCTGACTCTGACGGTTCATCAGATAACGGAACTGATACCAGTTCTACTCGGATGAGTCCACAGACCTCACACCGGTTCGCCACACCTCCGCGCCCGCCCCGCTCCTACGATGATCAAGTCAGGGGGAGGCAAAGGGAATGGCAAGCAATCGCAAGGTCCGGCGTCGCCGTCCCGTACTCGTCGCGGCGGCCGTCGTGACAGTCGTCGCCTGCGGGACCGGCTGGATGATCTCGGCGCGACAGGGCACTTCCGGCACCGGGGTCTCGGTGGCCACGGAGACCCCCGCCACGCGCGACGAGATGATCCGCGGTCTGCGCGACCTCCTCACCGAGCATGGCCAACAGGTGCCCGACACCTCGGACATGAGCACCCAGGAGATCGAGGAACGCTGGGTGCGGGCCCGCGTGAAGTACTCCGAACCGGCCGAGATGCCGGTGGTGTACGCGTGCGACGGGATCAAGGCCGTGTTCACCCCTGACTGTTGGTAGCCCCCACAGGAAAGAGGGAGATGAACCTCCAGCGCATACGTGTCACCGCGGCCTGTACCGCCGCGCTCCTCGCCGGCCTGGTCACCCCGGCCTCGGCACAGACACCCGAGACGCCCGCCGGCTCCACCCGCGCGGCCGTCTCCATGGACGAGGAGACCAAGCCCGCCGGGAAGATCCGGGAGTACTGGACGAAGGAGCGGCTCAAGAGAGCCCTCGCCAACCCGGTGGACGCCCCGGTCCGCAAGGCCCCTGCCAAGAAGAGCACCGCGGCCCCCGCCCCCACCGGCGTCACCGTCTCCGCCGACGCGGTGGCCCCCTCCACCACCCGCACCACCACCTCCCTGCTGTCGACGCAGGCCGCCGCCGCGGCCGACATCGCCGTCGCACAGGACGTCCCGGCGTCCACGTCCATCCCCAACGTGGTCGTCGGCAAGCTCACCTTCACCACGCCCGGCGGCGACCAGGGCTCCTGCTCCGCCTCGGTGATCGTCTCCGACACCGCCAACACCATCTGGACGGCGGGCCATTGCGTCCACCTCGGCGACGGCAGCGGTGACGCGGGCTGGTTCACCAACCTGCTCTTCATGCCGGGCTACAAGGACGGCCAGATGCCGTGGGGTTACTGGGAGGCCGACCGCAAGTACGCCCCCACGTCCTGGCTGGACAGCGGTGACATGACCGACTCCGACATGGCCGCCGTGGTGCTCAAGCCGCACGCCACGTACGGCAACCTCCAGGACAACATCGGCGCCCTGGGGTACGTGTTCGGGGACACCACCGACTACTCGGACGCCTTCGTCGTCGGGTACCCCGCCAACGGGTACCACCGCACCGACATGGACGGCGAGCAGATGATGTACTGCTACGGCAACACGGAGGACGCCGCGCCCTTCTGGCCGCTGGACAACCGGCTGAAGTGGGACTGCGACATGGGCGAGGGCTCCAGCGGCGGCCCGGTGTTCATCGGCGCGCTGGGCGGCAACCCGCAGATCATCGGTGCCGTCAGCCATCACGAGGCCGACGCCACGACGGGTGAGCGGGTCAGCGACGACCAGTTCTCCGCACAGCACTCCGCGAAGGCGGCCGCGGTGATCGACGAGGTCAACGCGAGCGCGTAACGCCACGCACAGACAGGTGACTTGGGCTCCTATCGAAACCCGTTCTAGTTATAGTGGCCGGAACGCGGCGACAGGGGAGCCCATGACACAGGTCAGTTATCACGGCGGCGGCGTCCGTTCCATCCGTGTCCCCATCCCGGACAACCCCCTGGGCTACACGCTCGTGTACGTCGTCGACACCGACGGCGGCCCGGTGCTGGTCGACACGGGCTGGGACGACCCGGCCTCCTGGGACACCCTCGCCGAGGGCCTCACCGCCTGCGGCACCTCACCGGACGACATCCACGGGGTGGTGATCACGCATCACCACCCCGACCACCACGGCCTGTCGGGCAAGGTGCGCGAGGCGTCCGGCGCCTGGATCGCGATGCACGCGGCGGACGCGGCCATCGTCCGCCGCACCGGCGAGACCCGCCCCGAGCGCTGGTTCGCCTATATGACAGCCAAGTTGGAGGCCGCGGGCGCCCCCGAGGACCATGTGTCCCCCTTGCGCGCCGCCCGCCCGCGCCGCCTCCCCGGCTTCTCCCCCGCCGTTCCGGACCGCGAGATCGTCCCCGGCGACCTCCTGCCCCTCCCCGGCCGCCGATTGCGCGCGATCTGGACGCCGGGCCACACCCCGGGCCATGTCTGCCTCCACCTGGAGGAACAGCACCCGGCCCAACTCCCGGGCCACGGCCGTCTGTTCTCCGGCGACCACCTGCTCCCCGAGATCACCCCGCACATCGGCCTGTACGAGGACCCCGACGACGCCACCGTCACCGACCCCCTCGGCGACTACCTCGACTCCCTGGAACGCGTCGGCCGCCTCGCCCCCGCGGAGATCCTCCCGGCCCACCAGTACGTCTTCACCGACGCCCCCGCCCGCGTAAGGGAGTTGCTGACCCACCACGAGGAACGCCTCGACGGGCTGCGCACGTTGCTCGTCGAGCCGCTCACGCCCTGGCAGGTCGCCGAGCGCATGGAGTGGAACCGCCCCTGGGCCGAAATCCCGTACGGCTCAAGGAACATCGCCGTCTCGGAGGCGGAGGCGCATCTGCGGCGCCTGGTGAAGCTGGGCCGGGCGGAGGCGGTACCGGGAAGCGAGCCGGTGATGTACATGGCCGTGTGATCCCATGGCGGCATGGACCCCTTGGAACAGCTCCTGGCCGAGCGCGCCTGCGAACGCCTGATCATCGACTTCGTCCACCGCCTCGACCTCGGCGAACCGGGCTCCGTCGCCGAGCTGTTCACCGAGGACGGCGTATGGGAGTGGCCGCTCCCGGCCGGGGACGGGCGGCGCTCCGAGGGCCGCGAGGCGCTGCGGACGTACTTCGGCTCCCGGCCGGCGGATCGCCTCTCGCGCCGGGTGATGTCGAACATCCTCGTCACGGTGACGTCCCCGGACACGGCGACGGCGACCTCGTACTTCACGACGTACCGCGTCGACGGCCACGAGGGCGACGCCCACGGCCCGATCCCGCCGGGTCCGCCGGTGCAGGTCGGTCAGTACGAGGACGAGTTCCGGAGGTCGGCGGAGGGCACGTGGCTGCTGGCGGCGCGGCGGCTCAGGCTGCCGTTCGGGGGCCCGACGCCGGTCAGGACAGGAAGGTCATGACAGGTAGGTCCTGATCAAGTCCTCGGCGGCACCGAGCAGTTCGGTCTCGCGCCGGCTCATCGTCGGGTTGTGCGCCCGCCGTTCCCGCGCCTCCGCCAGCCCCTCCTCCGTGAGGTCGGACGGGTCGGCGAGCAGCGCGGGCAGCATCTCGCGGGCCGGCCCGGCGATCGGTTCGCCGTCGACGGCGACCTGGGCGAGGATCACGGCGGACATGCCCCAGTCGAGCCCGGGGTCGCCTTCCTCGGCGTTGGCCCAGTCGATGACGTAGGGCCCGTCGTCGGTGAGCATGACGTTGTCGGGGTGGAGATCCAGGTGGACGATCCGTCCGGGAACGGCGTGGAGTTGCCGTAGCAGCCGTGCCAGCACCGTCCCCGCCTCGCGGGCGTCGATCCGCCCGGCGGCGAAGGCGGCCAGCATGGTCGGCCCGTGCAGCCGCCGCATGACGAGGTCGCCGCGCGAGGAGGCGTCGAGCCGGACCTGGGGTACGGGGTAGCCGTGCCCGCGCACATGTTCCATGACGGCCGCTTCCGCCAGGGCGTCCGCGTAGCCCTCCCGGTCACGCCGCAGCACCCAGTCGTCGTCGATCTCGTACACGTCGGAAGCCCGCCCCGAGCCGATGAGTCTCCCCGTGATCTCCATGCGCCCGAACCTATCGCTGCTCACAGGAGCCCCTCAGCCGCTTGTTTACGGCCGGGTAGAGTGGCCGCGTCGTCATCACACCCGTACGGGGGGAAGCCGGTGCAATTCCGGCGCTGACCCGCAACCGTAAGCCCTTTCGGGCAAGCCGGATCGCCCCGCACGGAGCAGTTGACCGGCTCACGCGCACCGGCATCCGGCCGGTGCACGGCACCGTCGAGGTCTACGGGGCCGAGCCGCCGGGGGGTTTCCCGTGCGCCCGGCTCCCTTGCAGGGAGAGGCAACCGCCGATCATGAACGTCCGCCGCAGCGCCGCGGTCCTGGCCGCCACCGCCGTGATCGGCACGGCCACACCGGCCGTGGCCGCCGATCCGTCCGCCTCGCCTTCGCCGTCGGTGGCGATACCGGAGGGGCTGTACGGGGCCGGAGACCCGACGTATGACGGGGTGTGGCGGCAGTCGCTGGCGCTGATCGCGCAGCACCGGGCGGATGTGCGGCCCGCGGCGAAGGCCGTCGACTGGCTGGCCGGCCAGCAGTGCGCCAACGGGTCGTTCGCTCCGTTCCGCGCCGACCCCGCCAAGGCCTGCGACAGCAAGACCCTGGTCGACACCAACAGCACGGCAGCCGCCGTCCAGGCCCTTTCGGCGCTCGGCGAGCACCAGGCCGTGGTCGACAAGGCGGAGACCTGGCTGCGGTCCTGGCAGAACAAGGACGGCGGCTGGGGCTACACACCGGGCGGACCCAGCGACGCCAACTCGACCGCCGTGGTCATCGGCGCGCTCAGCGCGACCGGCCTCGACCCCGCGAAGGACGTCCTGCGCAACGGCCACTCGCCCTACGACGCGCTCCTGGACCTGGCCCTGCCCTGTGCCGACGGCGGCGGCTTCGCCTACCAGCCGGACAAGAAGGGCAAGCTGGCCGTCAACGCCGACGCGACCGCGGCGGCCGTCGTCGGCGCCGCGGGCCTCAACATGGTGACGGCCCAGGCCGACGACCGGGGCAAGGGCGACTGCGCCGACGGTCCCGCCGACCCCGAGCAGGCCGCGACCAACGGCGCCGCCTACCTCGCGAAGGCGGTCCGGAAGGACGGCTACCTCAAGTCCGCGCTCCCGGGCTCCGAGGACCAGCCCGACTACGGCAACACCGCGGACGCGGTCGTCGCCCTCGCCGTGCGCGACGGCGCGTCGGCCGCGCGCGAGCCGCTCGCGTGGCTGGAGAAGAACTCCGCGGACTGGGCGAAGCAGAGCGGCCCCGCGGCTTACGCGCAGCTGATCATCGCCGCCGAGACGGCCGGCGCCGACCCCCGTGACTTCGGCGGCACGGACCTGGTGAAGCAGCTCAACGCCCTGGGGCCGGCGCCGCGGAAGCCGGCCACCGCGGCCAAGGCGGACAAGGCCGACAAGGCCGACAAGGCCGACGACGGCTCCGGCAACGCCGTGTGGTGGACGGTCCTCGCCGGTCTCGCCGCCGGTGCCGGCGTCGGCATGCTGCTCAGCGGCCGCAACAGGAAGCGCCACCAGTGATGCGCCGCCTCACCCCCCTCCTCCTGGCGGCGCTCTGCCTCCTCCCCCTCTCCACCCAGGCCGCCCACGCCACCGGCTACCGCTACTGGTCCTTCTGGGACCGCACCGGCACGGCCTGGACCTACGCCACCCAGGGCCCCGCCACCGCGGTCCCCTCGGACGGCGACGTCCAGGGCTTCCGCTTCGCGGTGAGCGAGGACTCGGCAGACGCGACGAAGCCACGCGGCACGGCGTCGTTCGCGAAGATCTGCGCCAACACCCCTTCCGCGAGCGGCAAGAAGCGCGTGGCCCTGATCATCGACTTCGGCACCCGGACGGACGCCCCGTCAGGCGAAACCCCACCGGCACTCCGCACGCGCTGCGCACTGGTCCCGAAGAACGCCACCACGGCAGAAGCCCTGGCATCGGTGGCCAAGCCCCTCCGCTACGACACGAACGCCTTGCTGTGCGCGATCGCCGGGTATCCGGAGACCGGCTGCGGCGAGCCGGTGGCGACGGGAAAGAAGGAGACGTCGGCGAAGAAGAAGACGTCGAGCGAGGGTCCGTCGGTGGGCCTGTTCGCAGGCGCGGCAGCGGTGGCGGCGTTGGGAGCAGCGGCGATGTGGCAGGCAAGGCGTCGCAGGCATGGTTGACGCGTCCGCGCGTAGTTGCGGGCAGTCGTGCCGCAGGGCGGCACGGGTGGGCGCAACGGCACCCCGCCGGCGCGGGCAAGCAAAACCCACCCCCGCCCAGCACCAACCCCGCCCCACCACTCTCCACCCCGGCGCCTGGTGGCTCTGGTCCCTCTCCCTCGGCATCGCAGCCACCCGCACCACCAACCCCCTCCTCCTCACCCTCCTCATAGTCACGTCCGCCTACGTAGTAGCCGCCCGCCGCCCCCACACCCCCTGGGCCCGCTCCTACTCCGCCTTCGTCAAGCTCGCCCTCGCCGTCCTCCTCATCCGCCTCACCTTCGCCGTCACCCTCGGCTCCCCCCTCCCCGGCACCCACACCCTCGTCACCCTCCCCGAGGTCCCCCTCCCGGACTGGGCCCAAGGCATCCGCCTCGGCGGCAAGGTCACCGCGGAAACCCTGACCTTCGCCTTCTACGACGGCCTGAAACTGGCCACCCTCCTCATCTGCGTAGGCGCCGCGAACGCCCTCGCCAGCCCCACCCGCCTCCTCAAGTCCCTCCCCGGCGCGCTGTACGAGATGGGCGTGGCCGTGGTCGTCGCCCTCACCTTCGCCCCGAACCTCATCGCCGACGTCCAGCGCCTCCGCGCCGCCCGCCGCCTCCGCGGCCGCCCCGACTCCGGCCTGCGTGGCCTCCTCCAGGTGGGCCTGCCCGTCCTCGAAGGCGCCCTGGAACGCTCCGTCGCCCTCGCCGCCGCGATGGACGCCCGCGGCTACGGCCGTACCGCCGACGTCCCGCCCCACGTCCGCCGTACGACGACCACGCTCACCCTCGGCGGCCTGCTCGGCGTCTGCGCGGGAACGTACGGCCTGCTCACCGCCGAAGGCGGCACGTACGGCATCCCCGTCCTCCTCGCCGGCGTGACCGCGGCCCTCGCCGGCCTCCGCCTGGGCGGCCGCCGCACCCCCCGCACCCGTTACCGCCCCGACCTCTGGGGCGCCCGCGCCTGGCTGGTGACGGCCTCCGGCGCGGCGGTGGCCGCAGCCCTCGCCATAGCGGCCGTACGAGACCCGGCCGCCCTGCACCCCACCGTCATCCCCCTGACCGCCCCCACCTTCCCCCTCTACCCCGCGGCCGCGATCCTCCTAGGCCTGCTGCCCGCCTTCGTCACCCCGCCCCCCGAGGAGCCGTCGTGATCCGTTTCGAGGACGTCTCCGTCACCTACGACGGCGCGACCGAACCCACCGTGCAGGGCATCGACTTCGAGGTGCCCGAGGGTGAACTCGTCCTCCTCGTCGGCCCGTCCGGCACCGGCAAGTCCACGATCCTCAACTCCGTCAGCGGTCTCGTTCCGCACTTCACCGGCGGCACCCTGCGCGGCCGGGTCACGGTCGCCGGCCGCGACACCCGCACGCACAAGCCCCGCGAACTGGCCGACGTCGTCGGCACGGTGGGCCAGGACCCGATCTCCCACTTCGTCACGGACACGGTCGAGGACGAACTGGCCTACGGCATGGAGTCGTTGGGCCTGCCCCCGGACGTGATGCGCCGCCGCGTCGAGGAAACCCTCGACCTCCTCGGCCTCACCGACCTCCGCGCCCGCCCCATCTCCACCCTCTCCGGCGGCCAGCAGCAACGCGTGGCGATCGGCTCGGTCCTCACCCCCCACCCCCAGGCCCTGATCCTCGACGAACCGACGTCCGCCCTGGACCCGGCCGCAGCGGAAGAAGTCCTGGCGGTCCTCCAACGCCTGGTCCACGACCTGGGCACGACGATCCTGATGGCCGAGCACCGCCTGGAGCGCGTCATCCAGTACGCCGACCAGATAGCCCTCCTGCCGGCCCAGCGCGAGCCCCTGCGCCTGGGCACCCCGGCCGAGATCATGGCCGAGTCGCCGGTGTACCCACCGGTGGTGGACCTGGGCCGGATGGCGGGTTGGTCGCCGCTACCACTCACAGTGAGGGACGCAAGGAGAAGGGCGTCGGGTCTGAGGCAGCGCCTCGCGCAAGCTGCGGGCAGTCGTGCCGCTGGGGCGGCACGGGTGGGCGCAGCGGCACCCCGCAAGCGCGGGCAAGCGACACCCGCCCCCGCCCAGCCCCCACGCCGCTGGTTCCGCAAGCCCACCTCAGCCACTCCACCCCCCTCCCCCCACGCCGCCGAAGTCCAAGCCCTCACAATCCACCGCACCCCCACCCGCGCCCTCACCAGCATCACCCTCACCCTCACCCCCGGCGAAACCCTCGCCCTCATGGGCAGAAACGGCGCCGGCAAATCCACCCTCCTCAACACCCTCGTAGGCCTCATCCCACCCACCTCCGGCACCGTCCGCACCGGCGGAGCCGTCCCCCACCGCACCCCACCCCGCGACCTCATCCGCCACGTCGGCCTGGTCCCCCAGGAACCCCGCGACCTCCTCTACGCAGACACCGTCGCCGCGGAATGCGCCGCAGCCGACGCCGACGCGAGCGCAGCGCCCGGCACCTGCCGCACCCTCCTCACCGACCTCCTCCCAGGCATGACGGATGTCCCCGACGACACCCACCCCCGCGACCTCTCCGAGGGCCAGCGCCTCGCCCTCGCCCTGGCCGTCGTCCTCACCGCCCGCCCCCCACTCCTCCTCCTCGACGAACCCACCCGAGGCCTCGACTACGCGGCGAAGGCCCGCCTGGCCACCGCCCTCAAGAACCTCGCCGCCGAAGGCCACGCCATCGTCCTCGCCACCCACGACGTGGAACTCGCCGCCGAGATCGCCGACCGTGTCGTCCTGCTCGCGGACGGCGAGATCATCGCGGACGGCCCGGCGGCCGACGTGGTCGTGGCGTCGCCCTCCTTCGCCCCGCAGGTGAGCAAGATCCTCGCCCCGCAGAAGTGGCTCACCGTGGCCCAGGTGAAGGACGCCCTCGGAAGCAGCGGACGCTCATGAACGTCATCCACCTCGGCCCCCGCTCCATCGCCGCCCTCGTCCTCGTGAGCGCCGTAGGCGTCGCCGCCCTCGGCTGGCCCTTCCTCGCCCCGCCCCGCTCCCAGCTCAACGCCCACGCGACCGACGCCCCCTGGCTCTTCGCGGGCCTGCTCATCCTGCTCGTGGTCGTGGTCGCAGCGACGATCTCGGAGTCGGGCCTCGGCCCGAAGGCGGTCGCGATGCTCGGCGTACTGGCCGCGACGGGCGCGGCCCTGCGCCCTCTCGGCGCCGGAACCGCCGGTATCGAGCCCATGTTCTTCCTCATGGTGCTCAGCGGCCGCGTCCTCGGCCCCGGCTTCGGATTCACCCTCGGCGGCGTCTCGATGTTCGCGTCGGCCCTGCTCACGGGCGGTGTCGGGCCGTGGATGCCGTTCCAGATGCTGGCCATGGGCTGGTTCGCGATGGGCGCGGGCCTGCTGCCGGGCGCGCGGCGCCTCCGCGGCCGTACCGAACTCACCCTCCTCGCGGTCTACGGCTTCCTCGCCGCCTTCGCCTACGGCACGATCACCAACCTCGCCGGCTGGCCGTTCCTGAGCGGCACCGCCTCGAACATCGCCTTCCAGCCGGACGACTCCGTCCCCGGCAATCTGGCCCGCTTCTTCCTCTACTGCGTGGCCACCTCACTGGGCTGGGACCTGGGCCGGGCGCTGTGCACGGTCGTCCTCACCTTCACGCTCGGCCCGGCCGTGCTCAGGGCACTACGCAGAGCCACCCGCCGCGCCGCCTTCGAGAGCGCGGTCACATTCGAACCCCGTTGATCGGTGAACCACCCCACATGACCCACATCACGAACTAACCGCCCTAGTAGTACATATCGGACGCCATGCCCATGCCATAACAGCCTCTGACCTGCGCATTGAGAGCCAGCTCACACGAACCCCTTCCGCCCCAGATACGACCACCACTAGCAAAAGGGGTCATTGCGGACGCGCTCCAAGCCTGTTTCTCTGGACAACGTCGCACGGCGCCGACAAGCCCACGGGCCTCGGCGCCGACGCATGTACCGGACGCTCACCGCGACCGGCACCGCCCGCGACAGACCACGTCCCCGAAGAAAAGGTTCTCCGTGTCCGTCTCCCGCATCGTTCGCCGCATCGCTTCCCCGAAGAAGGCCATCACCACCGTCGCGATGGCCGCCGCCACCGCCGGTTTCGTGCTGACCGCGGCGCCCGCTCAGGCGGCCACCACCGACTCCGCGGCCCAGGCCAAGGCCATCGCGCACAAGATGATCCCGAACGCCGCCCAGTACAACGCGTTCAGCAACATCGTCGAGCACGAGAGCGGCTGGGACGTCAACGCCACCAACGCCTCCTCCGGCGCCTACGGCCTGGTCCAGGCCCTGCCGGGCTCCAAGATGGCCTCCGCCGGCTCGGACTGGAAGACCAGCGCCGAGACCCAGATCGAGTGGGGCCTCGACTACATGAACTCCCGCTACGGCAGCCCGTCCGGCGCCTGGGCGTTCTGGCAGGCCAACGGCTGGTACTGAGCAGCCTGACGACCGACGACTGACGTACGAAGGCGGCGGCTCCCGTTCCACGGGGGTCGCCGCCTTCGTCGTACGACGATCCCGGCGCCCTCCGTGGTCCACTGACCCGGTGACCACGCACACCACGGAAACCCGGCCGGACCGCGGCCTGCGCCTGGTGCCGGTGCTGCTCGCGCTGACCACGGTCAGCGGGCTCATCGACGCCGTCAGCTATCTCGGCCTCGGCCATGTCTTCACCGCGAACATGACCGGCAACGTGGTGGTCCTCGGCTTCGCGGCGGCGGGCGCCCCCGGCTTCTCCGTCCCCCACACCCTGACCTCGCTGGTCGCCTTCATGATCGGCGCGGCGGTCGGCGGCCGTATCGCCCTCTCCCTCGGCCGGGGCGCCCGCCGCACCTGGGTCCGCCGGACCCTCGCCGCCGAGGCCCTGCTGCTGGCCGCGTCCACCGTGGTCGCCTTCGCCGCGCCCGACGACACCGCCACCGTCTACACCCTCATCGCCGTCACGGCCTTCGCGATGGGCCTGCGCAACGCCACGGTCCGCAAACTGGGCGTCGCCGACCTCACGACCACGGTCCTGACGATGACCCTGACGGGCCTGGCCGCCGACGGTCCGGGAACGCGCCGGGCCCGCCGTACCGCCGCGGTCGCCGCGATGATCGCGGGCGCGGCACTGGGCGCGTGGCTGGTCGTCCACCACGACCTGGGCGTTCCGCTGCTGGTGTCGACCGTGGTGGTGGGCGTACTGGCGGTCGTGGCATCGGGTCGCGAGTAGAGCCGTACGCACGGCCGCCGCTCAGGCGAGCCGCACCGGCACCCGGTGATCCGGCCTGCCGTCCTTGGCCAGCATCCAGTGCGCGTCCGCCACCGCCCGGTACAGCCGCATACCGGAGTCGCCGCGCACGTCCTCGACGGTCCACACCCGCCCGCCGTGCCCCACCGAACGCCGCGAGAACACGTCGAGCGCCGCCACCGCGTCCGCCTCCCCCACCACCCCGGCGACGGCGGACATGTACACGCCCTGCCCGGTCCCGATCTCGGCCGACGAGTCGAAGACCGAGATCCCCACCTCGGCCCGCACCGCGATGTTCCGTGAATGGGTGACCTCCGGCGAGGACACCCAGTAGAACTCCCGATACCCGGCGTGCGCGAAGTAGACGGGCGAACTCCACGGCCGCCCGTCCGCGTCTGCCGTGGCGAGCACCAGATACCGGCTCCCGTCGACGATGCCCCGGGCGATCTCCCCGCGCTCACTCATCGCCCGCTCCTGCGATACGTCAGCCCGAAGTCCCGCTCCCACGGCGCCGATTCGTCCTTCGCCAGCTCCCAGGCCCCCTGGATGACCCCGTCCCCGACCCGCCCGACGAACCGCTGCCGGAAGGACAGCGGAGAGAAGTCCGCCGTCTCCCGCAGCAGCAGCCACTCCACACCGTCGAAGCGCATCGCGTACGTCCGCACGACACCGCGCGAGTCGAAGTAGTGGTACGTGTACGCCCCCGACTCCGGGTCGACGGCGATCACCGCCATGCTGTCGGGCGCTCCGGCGACGGGGATCTCGGTGCGCTGCACCAGGAACCGCCCGTCCAGGTCCCAAGCGAAGACACTGCGTCCGGCGGGGACGTCCGGGTCCGCGAAGTCCGCCTCCACCACCCACTCCCCGACCAGGACGCCGAGTCGCTCCAACGCCTCCTGCCACGCCGCTCCACCCACCGCGGGCACCTCCTCCGTGTGTCTGACGACAGTGGTGACCGCGAGCCCGGCGGAAACTCATCGGCGGCACTCGAACCAGACCGTCTTCCCTCCCCCGGCCGCACGCGCCACACCCCACTTGTCCACGAGGGCGTCCAGCAGCACCAGCCCCCGACCGCCCTCGGCGTCCGGCTCCGACTCACGTCTCATCACCGGCCGTTGGGCACACCCGTCCGTCACCTCGACCCGAACTCCCGCCGTGCGCAGCACCACCAGCTCGCACCGCCGGTCCGGAACATGCCGTACGACGTTGGTGACCAGCTCCGTCACGCCCAGTTCCACGGCGTCGACCAGGTGGGGCATCTCCCACTCGGTGAGCAGCGAGCGGACGATACGGCGGATGTGGCGGACGGAGTGCTCGCCGACCGTGACACGCATGCGGTAGTGCGTGGTGGGGGGAAAGTATGTGTTCACAGGACGAGCCTGAACTGGCTTGACTACGCTGGGCTACAGGCTGGATACAACCCGTTCTGGAGTGGGGGCTGTTCGTGACGCACATCAACGTCCTTGACCCGGGAGCCTCGCCGCTCGACTACTACGGCTACGAGCTCCGGCGGCTACGGGAAGCGGCGGGACTGAGCCAGAAGCAGCTCGGGGAGATCCTCAACTACACCGGCTCCCTCATCGGCCAGATCGAGACGGCGAGGAAGGTCCCGACCCCGGAGTTCAGCGAGCGGGCGGACGCGGCGCTGGGGTCGGACGGGCTGCTGTCGCGGCTCGTGGAGCTGGTGCTACGGAGTCAACTCCCGGCGTGGTTCAGGCAGGTGGCCGAGCTGGAAGCGCGGGCGACGGAGATCTGTACGTTCCAGGCCACGATGATCCACGGCCTCCTCCAGACCCACGCCTACGCACGCGCCACACTCGGCACACTGGATCAGACCGACCTCGACGACCGCACCGCCGTGCGGCTGGCCCGCCAACGCATCTTCGACAAGCCGGAATCGCCCGTCTTCTGGACGGTGATCAGCGAGGCCGCGCTCTACCAGGAGATTGGCGGCCGGGAAATCATGCGCGGCCAACTCGCCCACCTGTTGGGCTTCGAGGACAACCCTCGGATCAACCTCCAGGTGCTGCCGTTCTCAGCCGGAGCGCACACGGGACTTACCGGCTCGTTCACCCTCTTCCGATTCGACAGTGACCCGACCATCGTCTACACCGAGGGGTACGGCAGTGCGCATCCCTCCGCAAACCCGCTCACCGTCAAGGACTGCTCACTCCGTTACGATCATCTGCGGGCCGCCGCTCTGTCCATCCAGGACTCGGCGGAGTTGATCCGGCGTGTGATGGAGGACCGCTATGGAGAGCAAATGGCGTAAGTCGAGCTACAGCAGCGACCAGGGCGGCGAATGTGTCGAGGTCGCCGAAGCCCCCGCCCTCATCGCCATCCGCGACTCCAAGAACCCGGCGGGCCCGATCGTCACCCTCGGACCCGCCGCGTTCCGCCACTTCGTCTCCTGGAGCGGTACTACACCTCGGGTCTGAGACCCAACACCTTCGCCGCCTGATGCGCTCTCCACTCCTTGCGGAACAGGAACGCGCGCAGCACGGCGATCGCGAGGAACAGCAGCCCGAAGCCGCCCCTGCCCAAGCCCCCTACCTGGACGAACCAGTAGAAGCACGCACCGGCCATGGTCAGGCAGATGCCGATGACGATCGGTTCGCGGAGGTAGAAGGGCAGGACGCGGAGGATGAGATTGAGAAACATCGGGCAAGTTGATCAGTCCGCGTCAACTTCTGTCGAGCCCAATTCCGCCGCCTGAATCCGCTGGCTAGATCCGCTGGATGATCGTGCCGGTGGCCAGTCCGCCGCCCGCGCACATCGTGATGAGGGCGAACTCCTTGTCCACGCGCTCCAGTTCATGCAACGCGGTGGTGATCAGCCGGGCGCCCGTGGCTCCGACGGGATGCCCGAGGGCGATCGCGCCGCCGTTCACATTCACCTTCTCCAGGTCCTGCTCGAAGACCTGCGCCCAGCTCAGCACCACGGACGCGAACGCCTCGTTGATCTCGACGACGTCGATGTCCTTCAGGGACATCCCGGCCTTGCCGAGCACGGCCTTGGTCGCGTCGATCGGCCCGTCGAGGTGGAAGTGCGGGTCGGCGCCGACCAGCGCCTGCGCCACGATCCGCGCCCTCGGCCGCAGCTTCAGCGCCCGCGCCATCCGCTTCGAGGCCCACATGATCGCCGACGCGCCGTCGCTGATCTGGGACGAGTTGCCCGCCGTATGGATGGCGGTCGGCATGACCGGCTTCAGGCCGGCCAGCGCCTCCATCGACGTGTCGCGCAGCCCCTCGTCCCGGTCGACGAGCCGCCACATGCCCTGTCCGGCGTGCTGCTCGTCCTCCGTCGTCGGGACCTGCACGGCGAACGTCTCCCGCTTGAACCGCTCCTCGCTCCAGGCGACAGCCGCCCGCTCCTGCGAGATCAGCCCGAGCGAGTCGACGTTCTCGCGGGTCAGCCCGCGATGCCGGGCGATCCGCTCGGCCGCCTCGAACTGATTGGGCAGATCCACGTTCCACTCGTCCGGGAACGGCTTCCCCGGACCGTGCTTCGAACCCGACCCCAGCGGCACCCGAGACATCGCCTCGACACCGCAGGAGATCCCGATGTCGATGACGCCCGCCGCGATGAGGTTGGCCGTCATGTGCGAGGCCTGCTGCGAGGAGCCGCACTGGCAGTCGACCGTCGTCGCGGCCGTCTCGTACGGCAGGCCCATCGTCAGCCAGGCCGTGCGCGCGGGGTTCATGGACTGCTCGCCGGCGTGGGTCACCGTGCCGCCGACGATCTGCTCGACGCAGTCGGCGGGGATGCCGGTGCGGCCGAGGAGTTCACGGTAGGTCTCGCCCAGCAGATAGGCGGGGTGGAGGTTGGCGAGCGCGCCACCGCGCCTGCCGATGGGGGTGCGTACGGCTTCGACGATCACGGGTTCCGCGGCCATGAAAGGAGTTCCTCTCCTTGCGTACCCGCGCGGCGCGGGGGCGTCCCGGCCCGGCCCGCCACGCGGAACTAGTACGTGTTCTAGTTCCACGTGCAGTCTGCTGACAGGGAGTCCATCGCCGCAAGAGTCGTGCACGCCTCTTGCTACTTCTAGAACCCGTTACTACGTTCACCGCACGACCTGATGGACCGTCAGAAGACCGCCGAGCAAGGCTGGAACACGGCTGGAGCTGCCCCATGACCTGTCCAGAGCTCCCCGACGGGTTCGACCTCACCGACCCCGATCTGCTGCAACAGCGCGTTCCGCTGCCGGAGTTCGCCGCACTGCGCCGCGCGGAACCGGTCCGCTGGATTCCCCAGTCGGGCAACATCGCCGGTTTCCAGGACGAGGGCTACTGGGCGGTGACACGGCACGCGGACGTCAAGTACGTGTCCACGCACCCCGAACTCTTCTCCTCCACCCTCAACACCGCGATCATCCGCTTCAACGAGCACATCGAACGCGACGCGATCGACGCCCAGCGCCTGATCCTGCTCAACATGGACCCGCCGGAGCACACCCGCGTCCGCAGCATCGTGCAACGCGTGTTCACCCCGCGCGCCATCCGCGCCCTGGAGGACAACCTCCGCGCCCGCGCCGGCGCCATCGCGGCGAACGCCCGCCAACACCCCGGCTCCTTCGACTTCGTCACCGAGGTCGCCTGCGAACTGCCCCTCCAGGCCATCGCGGAGCTCATCGGCATCCCGCAGGACGACCGGGCCAAGATCTTCGACTGGTCCAACAAGATGATCTCGTACGACGATCCCGAGTACGCGATCACCGAGGAGGTCGGCCAGCAGTCGGCGATGGAGCTCATCGCCTTCGCGATGAACATGGCGGCCGACCGCAAGCAGTGCCCGGCGAAGGACATCGTGACGACCCTGGTCGCGGCGGAGGACGAAGGCAACCTGAACTCCGACGAGTTCGGCTTCTTCGTGCTGATGCTGGCCGTCGCCGGCAACGAGACCACCCGCAACGCCATCACCCACGGCATGCACGCCTTCCTCACCCACCCCGACCAGTGGGAGCTGTACAAGGCCGAGCGGCCGGCGACCGCGGCGGAGGAGATCGTCCGCTGGGCCACCCCGGTCAACGCCTTCCAGCGCACCGCCACCCAGGACACCGAACTCGGCGGCAAGCTGATCAGGAAGGGCGACCGGGTCGGCATCTTCTACGCCGCCGCCAACCACGACCCCGACGTCTTCACCGACCCCGACACCTTCGACATCACCCGCGACCCCAACCCCCACCTCGGTTTCGGAGGCGGCGGCCCGCACTACTGCCTGGGCAAGTCCCTGGCCGTGCTGGAGATCGACCTGATCTTCAACGCGATCGCCGACGCGATGCCGAACCTGGTCCTGACCGGAGACCCCCGCCGCCTCCGCTCGGCATGGATCAACGGCGTCAAGGAACTCCAGGTCAGCATGGCCTGACTCCCCCCGTTCCCGGGCCGGCGGCTTCCCGGCGCCGCCGGCCCGTCCGGACCCCGAGGGAGGCAGGAGCATCCCCGTCCCTCACGCCCCGTTCCTGCCTCCCCCGAGGCGGACAGCGTCCGCCGCGACGGCCGTGGGCGCGGCCACCGGCTGAGCGCTGATGTGCCGGGCGACATGCTCGGCGTCCCGGCCCACGCCCTGGATCATCGACGAGGCCATCGCGTACTGGAACAGCCGCCCCACGAAGTACAGCCCGGGTTGCGAGGGGACCACCCCGCGCCGCTGAAACGGTTCACCGTCCTCGCCGTCGAAGACCGGCAGGTCGATCCAGGAGACGTCCGGCCGGAAGCCCGTGCACCACACCACGTTCGCCACCTCCGCCCGCCGCCCGTCCGCGAGTTCCGGCAGCCCGTCGCACACCCCGACGACCCGGTCCACGCGCTCGACGCCCGCCGCCTTCAGATCGGCGGCCTTCACCCGGATCAGCGGGGCGCTGTGCGCGAGCACCTTCGGCCGCAGCTTGCGGCCCATCGGGGTGCGGACGGTCAGGACGTGCCGGAAGAGGAAGAACAGCACCGGCGTCAGCAGCCGCGCGGCCCGCCGCTCGATCCGCCACGGGATCTGGCCGGGGTGCGGCCCGGACAGCAGGACGCGGTGGCTCGCGGCCAGCTCGACGGCGATGTCCGCGCCCGAGTTCCCGGCCCCGACGATCAGGACGGGACCGTCCTGCAACTGCCCGGGGTTGCGATAGTCGACGGCGTGCAACTGCGTGACATCCGGGCCGAGTTCACCGGCGTACGCGGGCATCTTCGGCAGCCGGTCGTACCCGGCGGCGACGACGACGTTCTCGGCCACGTACCGCACACCGCCGTCCGTCTCGACGACGTACCGCGTGCCGTCGTACGACAGCCGCCGCACGCGGATGCCCGTCCGCACCGGAAGTTCCGCCCATGCCGCGTAGGCCTGGAGATAGTCGGCGAACTCCTCGCGGGTGGGGAACGCCCAGGCGGGCCCCGGGTAGGGCAGTCCGGGCAGACCGTCGAACTTCGCCGGGCTGAACAGCCGTAGTGAGTCCCAGCGTTGACGCCAGCTGTCGCCGATGCGCTCCCCCGCCTCCAGGATCACGAAGGGCCGTCCGGCGCGGGCGAGGTGGTACCCCGTGGCGAGCCCGGCCTGACCGCCGCCGACGACCACGGTCTCGATGTGTTCGGTGAGTTCGGTGTTCATGCCAGCTCCTCGGTCGTGGTGCGCTCGGCCTCGTAGATCTCCACGGCCTGCCGCAACAGCCGCTCGGCCTCGGTGAGTTCACCGCGCAGCCGCAGCAGGGTGCCCAGCTCGGCGGCGCTGTCGGCGTACCTCAACCGGGCCGTTCGCAGCTGTTCGCGGGGGGTGAGCGCGTCGTCGGACACGCTTAGATGCTGCGCGCGGGACATGGGCGCGCGCATCGACAGCAATGCCCATTCGCCAGGACGGGGGTATGGGTATTCCTAGACACCCGGGGGCCGGACCAGCCCGTTCTCGAATGCGTACGCGGCGACAGCAGTGCGTGACCCGAGGTCGAGCTTGGCGAAGATGTTGCTGATGTGCCGGGCGACGGTCTTCTCGCTGAGGACGAGTTCGGCGGCGATGGCGTGATTGGTGCGGCCCTGGGCGATGAGCCGTACGACATCAAGCTCCCGAGGCGAGAGCACGGACCGCCCCCGAAGCCCCTCGACCCGCCGCAGGTCAGGCAGCGCCCCGAGCCGCGCGAAGGCCTGCCCGGCCGCGTCCAACTCCAGCGCGGCACAGTCCTCGTCCCCGAGCGCCCGACAGGCCAGCGCGACGAGCACCCCGACCCGGGCGGCCTCATAGGGCACGTCCAACTCCCGCCACCCCCGCCCAGCCTCCCGCAACACCCCAAGCGCCTCCCCCGCCACTCCCTGCGCAAGCAACACGGCCCCCCGAGCCTGACAAGCCACGAGCCGCAACGCGACGATGCTCTGAGCCTCGGCAAGGGCGGCAAGCTCATCGGCGGCACGGAGGGCTTCGGCAGAAACACCACGACGGCCGGACCCGTCGGGCAGACCGGACCCGCCCGAGAGACCCGCCCCGCCGGAAGGACCACCGTCGGCCACCCCCGCGCCGCCCCCGCCCCGCTGCTCCTGCCCCGCCTCCGCGCCCACACCGTCGCCCCGCCGCGCCGGGCCCGCCCCCGCGCCCACACCGCCCAGCCGATCTCGCCCCTCCGCCGCGCCGGCTCCAGCACCCCGCCGCTCCCCCGCGCCCGCACCATCGGCCCTCTGCTCGTGCCCCTCCTCTGCCCCCTCCGCCAGCAGGATCTCCACCGCCGCCGGCAGCAATCGCGCCCTCCTCATCGGGTCCGTCGTCTCCGCCAGTGCTCGGCGGATCGCTGCGGCGGCCGGGGTCGGGCGGTCCTGGGAGAGGCGGAGGAGGGCGAGGCCGGGCTGGGTGTCCCAGCCGTGGCGGAGGGTGTCGCGGTAGGCCTGTTCCGCTTCGGCGTACTCGCCGCGCAGGCGGTGGAGTTCGGCCAGTTGGTAGAAGGCGCTGCCCGCGACGCTCTCGCCGTAGCCCGCGGTGAGCTGCGCGCAGGCCAGCCGCGCCTCACGGTCCGCCTCCGGCCAGGCCCCGCCGAGCTGGAGCAGCGCGGCCCGGTGCACCCGGCACAGCCCCCGGTAGGCGCCGCTGAAGTCGGGCTGCGCCGCGCACCAGCGGGCGAGCGCCTTGGCCCACTCCTGGGCGCGGCGCAGTTCCTGGAGGTCCTGGCAGGTGCCGATGACGACGCAGTACGTCATGCCGATGCAGCGCGCCGAGGGTGCCCCGTCGGCGACGACGACCATCGCCTCGTCGAGCTGGGCGAGCCCGGCCGCGACCTCGCCGTTGCTCACCAGCGCGAGGCCGAGCGTCATCGCCGTACCGGCGAGGAGGTCGGGGTCCGCATCGCCTCCCACGGTCGTGGCGAGCTGCCGGGCGAGCGTGAGCATCTCGGCGGGTTCGCCCGCGCGGAAGTGCAGTTCGGCTTCCAGCATCGTCAGATAGCCGCGGCTCGGGCAGTCGGGCTCGGTGGCCGCGAGCCGCTGCGCGCGGGCCAGCCAGGCGCCGGACTGGGCGAGTTCCCCGCCCCAGGCGAGCCCCTTGCACAGCCAGTACGCGCACCGCAGCGCGGCCCCGACCTCCCCTGTCCCGGCATACGCCGTGAAGGCCCGACGCAGCAGCGCCACCGCGTCGTCGCACCGCCCGAGCATGTCGGCGGCCTCGGCGAGCGCCTCGACGTCGGCGGCGTCGAGCGGCCGTACCGTGTCGGCCTTGCCGAGCAGCGCGTACGCCTCCGCCCAGGCCTGCCGCCGGCAGGCCTGGCGTCCCCGGTCGAGCTCCGCGTCCGCGTCCATGGCGCCTCCGCCCCCATTGCACCCCCACGGAGGCGCAACTGTCACCCGCTCCCGGGAGTGCGGACGGGGGCGCCCGCCAACACCGGCTTCTCCTCCGCCGCCGCGTCCTTCACCATCCGCGCCCGCGGCCCCTGGAAGACGTACGACAGCCCGAAGCCCGCACTCACCACCACCGCACCACCCACGGCATCCAGCACCCAGTGGTTGCCGGTGGCCACGATCGCCGTGACCGTGAAGAACGGATGGAGCAGTCCCAGCGCCTTCATCCACCACTTCGGCGCGACGATCGCGATGACCACCCCGCACCACAGCGACCAGCCGAAGTGCAGCGAGGGCATCGCCGCGTACTGGTTCGTCAGGGCGGTCAGGGTGCCGTAGTCGGGCTTGGAGAAGTCCTGGACGCCGTGGACCGTGTCGATGACGCCCAGGTCCGGCATCAGGCGCGGCGGGGCGAGCGGGTAGAGCCAGAAGCCGACCAGGGCGAGCAGCGTGGCGAAGCCCAGCGACGCACGGGCCCAGCGGTAGTCGACGGGGCGGCGCCAGTAGAGGACGCCGAGGACCGTCAGCGGGACGACGAAGTGGAAGGACTCGTAGTAGAAGTCGAAGAAGTTCCGCAGCCAGTCGACCTTGACGACCGCGTGGTTCGCCCAGTGTTCGATGTCGATGTGCAGCCACCGCTCCAGGTCCAGGACTTGCTGCCCGTGCTCCTCGGCCCGCGCCCGGCCCTCGGAGTTGCTGCCGCCCGTCGCCGCGAGCCGCACCTTCTGGTACGCGGCGTAGGTGACACGAATAAGCAGCAACTCCAGCAGCAGGTTGGGCCGCGTCAGCACCCGCTTCAGGAACGGCAGCAGCGGCACCCGCCGGAAGCGGGCCGGCACCGGCTCGGCGTACTCGGTCGGGATCGGCGTCTGGTAGTACGCCGAGGTCCGGGACAGGAACGGCACCACCGTCGCCGCGGCCAGCGCCGCCAGCAGGACGACGTTGTCCCGCAGCGGATAGAGCGAGGCCATGTTCGGCAGGATCATCTTCGCGGGCAGCGTCATCACCAGCACCACCGCGACCGGCCACACATACCGGTCCGAGGCCCGCTTGCCGACCCGGCCGACGACCGCGAGCAGCACCCACAGCAGCTGGTGCTGCCAGGCCATCGGCGCGACCAGGATCGCCGCGCAGCCGGTGATCGCCACCGCGAGCAGCAGCTGCCCGTCGCGGGCGTACCGCACGGCCCGCCGCAGGGCGAGCGCCGCCACGGCCGCGCCGAGCGCGAGGAACAGCCCGACCTCGACCGGCCCCTCGAACCCGGCCCGCAGCAGCGCCCCGTGCAGCGACTGGTTGGCGAGGTCGTCCGCGTCACCGCCGAGGCCGGTCCCGGCCATGTGGTGGACCCAGTAGGTGTACGAGTCGTGCGGCAGCGCCGCCCACGCCAGTGCCGTGCTCGCCGCGAACGTGGCCCCGGTGGTGAGCGCGGCCCGGCGCCGCCCGGTGAACCACAGCAGCCCGGCGAACAGCAGCACGGTCGGCTGGAGCGCCGCGGCCAGGCCGATCAGCAGGCCGCTCGTCCGCTGTCCGCGCACGACGAAGCAGCCGACCAGCACCAGCAGCACCGGCATGATGCTGGTCTGCCCGAGATACAGCGTGTTGCGGACCGGCAGCGACAGCATCAGCAGGCTGATCGCGACCGGCGCGGCGAAGAAGGACGTACGTCTGTTCACCGGCTGAGGCAGCGCCCGCGCGACGACAAGCCCGAGCGCGACGACCAGAAGCAGCGTCCCGAAGGTCCAGCCCCAGCCGAGCGCCTGTTCGGCCGCCTTGGTGAGCGGCTTCAGGACGAGGCCGCCGAAGGGCGTGCCGGTGAACTCCGTCGAGTCGTACAGCGAGCCCTTCACATGGAGGACGCCGTCAGGGCCGACCCAGGTCTCCAGATCCGTCAGCCGCTCCCCGCTGGGGGTGCTGAGGACGACGGCGACCTGTCTGACGGCGAGTATCGCGGCGACCACCCACAGCAGGAATCTGGCCACGCGCAGGCGCGCTCTGACCGTGTCGACGGCCGTCGCTCCGAACGCTTCCGCCGGTCGTCCGCTGGGGTTCGCATTCGCCACGCGCCTAGGCCTCCCGCCCCGTTCGTCCTTCACGTCCGATACGCGAAGTCTGTCGTGCGCAGCCTATGAGGCGCGCACAGTCCCCCGGAGAAGAGACGCAGGCGGTTCCGGTTCACCTGACGCCCGTCCTGCATTTGCCCGAAAGACGATAGTCCGCACCGGCTCGCACCGCCTCGCTGAGCGGGCTGTGGATCACTTACGTAGCTACAAGACGCGGACCCGTATGCTCCGCGTAACCGTCTGAAGGCCTGGCGACCGCGCAGCGGAGGGTTTTGGGGGAATGGTCGATTTCCTGAGAGGCCGGGCGCGCCGTCGCCTGCTGGCGGTCGTCCTGGCGTTACTGGCCACCCAGGTGGGTTCCCTGGTCGCCCCGGCCTACGCCTGCGGCTGCGGCGCCATGATCCCGGACACCGCCCGGCGGGTGGGCGTGGCGCGCGAGGTGTCGGTGGTGCGCTGGGACGGCCGCCGGGAGCGGATCGTGATGCGGCTGACGGTCGACGGGGACAGCGACCGGGCGGCCTGGATCATGCCGGTCCCGCACCGCGCGGACGTGACGCTGGGCGACCCGGCGCTCTTCGACGAGCTGGACGCGGCCACCGCGCCGGTGCACCGCACCCGCTCCCACTTCTGGCCGCAGGACGGCGACTGGCCGCTGGTCTCGGGCGGCGGCCGGGACGCGGGCGCGCCCCCGCCCGGCGCGGGCAGGGCGCCCGGCGTGGGTGTGGTGGGCCGCCAGAAGCTGGGCCCCTTCGACGTGGCCCGCCTGACCGCCACCGACCCGGACGCCCTCGGCGGCTGGCTGGCCGACAACGGCTTCAGCCTCCCGCCCCGCCTCGGCGACGCCCTCCAGCCGTACGTGGCGCGCCGCTGGGAGTACGTGGCGATCCGCCTGGCCCCGGAGACCACCGGCACCCCCCTCCAGGGCACCCTGGACCCGCTGAGCCTGTCCTTCACGGCCGACGAGCCGGTCTACCCGATGCGGCTGTCCCGCCTCGCCCGCACACCCCAGTCGCTGGGCCTGTACGTCCTGGCCGCGCACCGCATGGAACCGGCCTCCGCGATCGGCGGCTCCCGCCCCCGCGTCACCTTCGCCGGCCGGGTCACACCCCCGCGGCACAGCCCCCTGGCCGAGCTGACCGCGGGCACCCCGTTCCTGACGGCGATCGGCCAGGAGTTCCCGGCCCCGTCCCTGATCGACGGCGACCACACCCTGCGCCGCACCGCCAAGGACACCGCCTTCCAGCAGGTCATCTACGAGGACCGGCTCCGCACGGTGGCCGGAGTCCCGGCCTGGCTGCTGACGGTCGCGGGCACCCTGGCCGCGCTCACGGCGGCGGTGGCCCTGTTCGTCGTACGACGGACCCGGCGCCCGGCGCAGCCGCCCACCGCGGAACCGATGACCCCTCAGGGCCGTTAGGTGAGCTAGTTAGCACTACTAACTACCTACCCCGACGAATGAGGACGCATGAGCGAGTCGCAGCGCTGGGACGCCGTGGACGCCTACTTCGCCACCCATCTCGCCCCCGACGACGAAGCACTGGAAGCCGCCCTGCGGGACAGCGAGGCGGCCGGGCTCCCCCCGATCGCCGTCACGGCCGCACAGGGCAAGCTGCTTGAGCTCCTGGCCCAGATCCAGGGCGCCCGGCGCATCCTGGAGGTCGGCACCCTCGGCGGCTACAGCACCATCCGGATGGCCCGCGCCCTGCCCGCCGACGGCCGGCTGATCTCCCTGGAGTACAGCCCGCGGCACGCCGAGGTGGCGGCCCGCAACATCGCGCGGGCGGGCCTGGACAAGGTCGTCGAGATCCGCGTCGGCGCGGCCCTCGACTCCCTCCCCCGCCTGGCCGACGAGAACCCGGCCCCCTTCGACCTGGTCTTCATCGACGCGGACAAGGAGAACAACCCGCACTACGTGGAGTGGGCGCTGAAGCTGACGCGCGCGGGCAGCCTGATCATCGTGGACAACGTCGTACGGGGCGGCCGCGTCGCCGACACGGCAGACACCGACCCCGACGTCATCGGCACCCGCGCGGCGATCGAACTCCTGGGCTCCCACCCGCGCTTGACGGCGACGGCGATCCAGACGGTGGGCGCGAAGGGCTACGACGGCTTCGCGCTGGCGCGAGTGACGTCGTAGCCCCGCCCGGGTTTCACACCTCGTGATAGAAGCCGACGTTGACGCTGCGCGGGGCGGTGCGGTCCACGACGACGATCTCACCGCTGCCGCCCCGGGGCAGCGCGACGGTCCCGCCGTAGGTGAGCGGCTGGGCGTACTCCCCGACGGTCAGCCGCACCTCGCTGGACGGCTCGGCCTGCGACCCGCGCAGCCAGGTCACCTGCCAGGTCCCCTCGGGCCCGCACAGGAACTCCAGGTGGACCCGGGAGACGAACAGCCAGTCGTCGGGGGTGGCGAGCCGGCACACGGACTTGTCGCGGCCCACCCGCAGCAGCGCGCCGGGCTCGCTCGGTGCGTCGGCCATGAGCATGCCGGCCGTGGCACCCTCCTCCGCCGCGGAGACGGCGGCCATGGTGAGTTCGAGCACGTGCGCTCCCTTTGCAGTTCCTGAACCGTTCCTGAGCAAGTGTCCTTGCACAGCGGCCGCATGATAAATCGCCCGGCCACATCGCGTCCGGCACAATGGACTCATGACCGAGCGAAAGCCATCCGGCGTCCCGTTCGAGTCCTGGGTCGACAAGCAGATCCGAGACGCGCAGGGCCGCGGCGACTTCGACCGACTCCCGGGCAGGGGCGAACCGTTGCCCCCCGAGCTGAGCACTCCGTACGACGAACTCTGGTGGATCAAACGCAAGATGGCCCGCGAGGGCCTCTCCGCGCTCCCTCCGTCCCTGGCCCTCCGCAAAGAGGCCGAGGACACCCTGACCGCCGCCTACGCGGCCCCCTCCGAACGCGCGGTCCGCAAACTGATCACCGACGTCAACGTCAAGATCCGCGACATGATGTTCAGGCCTCCGCCCGGCCCCCCGCTGGGCATGAAGCCGTACGACGTGGAAGAGGTCGTACGCCAGTGGCGGGAGCGCCGGGCGGAGAAGAAGCCGGACTCAGAGCTTCAGTAGCCGCTCCGTGAGCTCGCGGTAGTCACGCAGGGCGAGCCGCAGCTGCTCGGTGTCACCGGAAGCGCCGCCTTCGGCCATGGGCTTTCCGTCCCCGTGCTGGGCCCCCTGCCAGGACTGCCGCAGGGTGCGCCGCCGTTGCGCCATGGCGTCCGTGAACCGGGAGGTGACCTCCTCCAGCACATGGTCGGCCTCCTCGACGGCGGCCCGGGGCCCGTCGACGAACCCGGCCATGGCGTGCTGCAACTCACCGGAGAGCTTGTCGCACTGCTCGTCGGCCAGCAGCCGCCCGCCGTGGGCGTCACGCCCGGCGGCCTCATGACTGGCCACCAAGGGCGCCTTCTCGCGCTCCTGCGCGAAGCCGCGCCCCTCCCCTTCATGCCCCGCCACGAGGGGCGAACCGTCCCCCTGCCCCTTCTGCGGGCCGCTCATGGCATCCGTCATGCCTCTCAACTCCCCTTCGCCTGACGCCGGGTGAACGTCCACGGCAGATGGCCGTGGCCGTCATGGCGCGCGGACCGGTCACCGGACGACGATTCGGCGAGCTCGCGCCTGCGCCCACCGGCGCCGACGAGCTCCTCGAACAGGGCCCGGGCCTCGACCATGGCCTCACGCATCTCCTCGGTGCCGCCCCGCACACCGTCCTCCGTGCCGCCGCGCGTATGAGCCACGCGGTGCACGTGCCGGTAGCCGTGCACATGGTTCGCGTGGTGCACGGAGAGGGCGGCGAGCTGCTCCTCGTACTGCGCCCCGTCGGGGAACCCACGGGCGCCGGCCACCTCACCGAGCAGCCGGTCCGCCTCGCTCACCGCCTCGCGGGGCGACTCGACGAACCGCTCCTGGGCGGCCGCCCACCGGGCCTCGTACTGCTGCCGCTGGGCGGGCTCCAGGTCCCGCTCACGCAGCGACCCGTGCTTGTCCACCCGCTCGGCCAGCTCGCGCTCGGCTGCCTGGGAGTCCCCGTCGTGCCGGGCGACGGCCCGGTCGTACTCGGGCCCGAAGCGCCGCTTCAGGTCCCGCCCGCCGGGCCCACGCCGGGCCAGGACGACCGCCACCACGACGACGGCCGCCACGATCACGATCAGAGCGATGATCACGCCAGTTGTCATGCGCTACGAGTAGCCCCGCCCACCCCCCTCAAACGACCCCACGCCCGATATCCGCTTGTGGCCCGCCCCCGACCCCACCCGAGAATGACGCCCATGACCTGGACCGTCACACCGGAACCACACGACTCCCCCGCCGCAACAGCCCTCTGGCGCGCGTACTACACGGAGGTCAGCGACCGCTACTACCTCCTCCACGAGAACCGCCGCACGGCACCGGAGGAACTGGAGCGCGAGATCGCCCGAGCGGACTGGTCCGACCTCACCCCACCGAGGGGCCGTTTGCTGGTGGCCCGGCTCGAGGGCGAGCCCGCAGGCACGGCAGGCGTACACCTGACGACCCCGACAACAGCAGAGCTCAAGCGAGTCTTCGTACAACCACGGATGCGAGGCAAAGGCGGCGCCCAACTCCTAGTAGAAGCAGCGGAGAACGAGGCGCGAGCCCTGGGCGCCACCCGCATGATCCTGGACACCCGCCACGACCTGACCGAGGCCCGAGCCCTCTACACGCGCCTGGGCTACGAGGAGACACCCCCGCACAACAACGACAAGTACGCGGACCACTGGTTCTCCAAGACCCTGTAGCCCCACGGCGAGGCAGCCGCGTACGGCGGGAAGGGGACGTGTCGGGGGGTGTCCGCCCGCAGCGGTTGGCGCGTCAACACGGGCGCCTTATCTGAACGCCCGATTCCGCGCCGTTCCGAGGACGGACACCCCCCGGCGCGGCCCCGACCCCCACCCAACCGTCAGCGCAAACGCGCACCCCCACCGGCGTTCTGCGGCTGCTCCCGATCAGACCCACACAGCTCCGCGTTCAACTCGCCCACCAGCTGCACCAGATCGGTAGGCCGATCGACCCCCCACCAGTCCCCCAACAGCTCAGCCAACGAAGCCTCCCGAGCAGCAGCGAGCCGCTCCGCGACCACAACCCCCTCCGCGGTCAGCACCAGATCCACCCCCGACCGCACCGCCAGCCGCCGCTCCTCCACCTGCCGAGCCGCCGCGATGACGACGTCCAGCGGCACAGAACTCCCCGCGGCCAGCGACCCCGGCTCCACCGACCCGTACTTGTTGATCCGCAGCAGCAGCCAACTCGCCCCGGGCAACAGGTCGTACCCCGCCCGCTCGGTGATCGTCCGGTAGATCTCCCGCCGCCCCTCGCGCGTCCCGAGCACCGACAACGCCCGGCACACCTCGTCGTACGACGACCGCTCCACCGGATTGCTGGCCAGCGTCTCCGTCACGTCCGGCGCGGTCACAGACGCCCGCAGCCGGTCCTCCTTGAGGAACCAGGCGAGCACGAACCCCAACAACGCCACAGGGGCCGCGTACAGAAAGACATCCGTGATGGACGAGGCGTACGCGTGCAGCGCGGCCGGCCGCAACGCAGCCGGCAGATTCGCGATGTCACGAGGATCGGCCTCCAGCCCATCAACGGTCACCCCACCCGGCAACGGCGCCCCTGCGAACGCGTCCGCCAGCTTGTCCCCGAGCCGGTTGGTGAACACCGTCCCGAAGATGGCGACCCCGAACGACGCCCCGATCGACCGGAAGAACGTCGCCCCGGACGTGGCGACGCCGAGATCCTCGTACGCCACGGCGTTCTGCACGATGAGCACCAGCACCTGCATGACGAGCCCGAGCCCCAGCCCGAACACGAAGAAGCAACTGCTCATCACCCACGTGGAACTGCCTTCGTCGAGCTGGTGCAGCAACAGCAGCCCGATCGTCGTGACCGCCGTACCCGCGATCGGAAACACCTTCCACCGCCCGGTACGGCTCACGACCTGCCCGGACGCCGTCGACGACAGCAGCAGCCCGAACACCATCGGCAGCATGTGCACCCCGGACATGGTCGGCGAGACGCCTTGCACGACCTGAAGGAACGTCGGCAGATAGGTCATCGCACCGAACATGGCGAACCCGACGACAAAGCTGATCACGGCGGACAACGCGAAGGTCCGAACCCGAAAAAGCTTCAACGGCAGCACAGGCTCCACGGCCCGCCGCTCCACCCCCACAAAGCAAACACCCAGCACGACCCCGAGCACGGCCAGCCCCACGATCTGCGGCGACCCCCACCCCCACGTGGTGCCCCCGAGCGAGGCGACCAGCACCAGACACGTCGCGACGGACGCGATGAGGAACGTCCCCAGATAGTCGATGACATGCCGCGTCGCCTTGCGCGGAATCCGCAGCACAGCGGCGATGACGGCGAGCGCCACGACCCCGACGGGCAGGTTGACGTAGAAGACCCAACGCCAGCTCAGATGCTCGGTGAACACCCCGCCCAGCAGCGGCCCGAGCACACTCGTCGCCCCGAACACCGCCCCGAACAGCCCTTGGTACCGCCCTCGTTCACGCGGCGGCACGAGGTCACCGACGATCGCCATGGACAGCACCATGAGCCCACCGCCGCCAAGCCCCTGCAACGCCCGGAACGCGATGAGTTGAGGCATGTTCTGCGCGGCCCCGCACAGCGCGGACCCCACCAGAAAAATGACGATCGCGATCTGGAACAGCCTCTTCCGCCCGTACTGGTCCCCGAGTTTGCCCCACAGCGGCGTGGCCGCCGTAGACGCGAGCAGATACGCGGTGACGACCCACGACAGATGCTCCAGCCCACCCAGATCGCTGACGATGGTCGGCAGCGCGGTCGACACGATCGTCTGGTCCAGCGCGGCGAGCAGCATCCCGAGAAGCAGCGCCCCGATCGACACGAGGACGTTCCCGGGCACGTGTTCGTCCCGCGTGTCCCGCACATCTCCCGTCATAGCGTGCGCATCCGCGGCCATGAAGACCTCCCGTGAGACTCGTTACGACTCCATCGTGGTCGGTGTGACCAGTTTTGGCCTGTCAAGTCCTGTTGGAAGCCGTTGTTCCGGGGGTTGACGTGAGACGAGTGTGAAGAGGGTCTGCATAATCTCTGGAGTTCGCGAGGGGAGGGACGAACACATGGCGGAGACGAGCGGCCACCTGTGCCCGGAGTGCGGGGCGCCCAGAGGGGTCGACAACACCCCGTCCTGCGGGTGCACACAGCGGGCGTCCGACGCCCTGCGCGACGCGCGCGAGGCGGAACAGGCGGCGGCGGAGGACTTCGATCCGCTGCGCATACGTCCGTACGTGGACCTGGAGTCGGAGACCAGGGAGCCCGAGGCCCCCGCCCCCGCCCCGGTGCCGGACGCGACGATGCAGTTGCGCCCGATATCGGCGCCGCCCCAGCCGAGCACCACGGACCTGAGCCTCTTCGAGAACGCCCCGGACCACGAGAGCACGCCCGACGAACCCCGCCCCCGCAGCCGCCGCGCCCTGATCCTGGGCGCGGTCGGCGGCGCGCTGGTGACGGTGGTCGCGGCGGCGGGGCTGGCGAGCGGTCTGTTCTCGTACGACAGCCCGGAGCGCGACACCGCGCTCCCCGAGGAGGTCCGGGCGAGCGTGCCGGACGCGTCGACCAGCTCAGCGCAGGCGTCCCCGGAGACGAGCGGGGCGTCGGCCCGGCCGACCTCGGCGTCCCCGACCCCGAGCGCGAGCCCGTCGACGTCCGCGTCCCCGTCGCCGTCACGGACGAGCGCGTCACCGACCCCGTCGACGTCCGGCACCCCGTCGTCGACCCCGACGTCAACGGGCCCGGCGAGCACGGAGAACAGCATCGGCAGCTCCGAGGAGAGCGCCCCGCCGGTGCTGACCCGCGGCTCCCAGGGCGAGGAGGTCGTGGAACTCGAACTCCGCCTGACCCAGCTCGGCCTGTACACGCGGAAGGCGAGCGGCCACTACAACGAGGGCGTCGAGGACGCGGTCACCCGCTACCAGTGGGCGCGGGGCATCCAGGTGAAGCAGTACGGCGTCTACGACCTGGCGACGAGGGAGAAGCTGGAGTCGGAGACAACGGAGCCGTAGCGCCCGGCGTCAGCCCCCGACACAAAGCCGAAGCCCCCGCCGCCCGACACACTGCCGAAGCCCCCGCCGCCCGACACACCGCCGAAGCCCCGTCACAGAGCCACGTCACCCGACGTAAACCCGAACCTCCCCGTCCGCCCCGACCTCCACCCGCACCTGCGTCAGATCCCGCACCACCACATCGGGCTCATGGAAGTCGGCCCGCGACCCGACCCCCACCACCTGCATCCCCGCGGCGCGCCCGGCCGTGATGCCGGCCCCGGAGTCCTCGAAGACGATGCACTCCGAGGGCTCGACCCCCAGTTCCGCGGCGCCCTTCAGGAACCCCTCGGGGTCGGGCTTGCTCGCGCCGACGCTCTCGGCGGTGATCCGCACCTCCGGCAGCGCGAGCCCCGCCGCGGCCATGCGCGCGGTGGACAGGGCGACGTCGGCGGAGGTCACGAGCGCGTGCGGCACCTTGGCCAGCGAGGCGAGGAAGGCCTGCGCGCCGGGGATCGCGACCACGCCGTCCATGTCAGCGGTCTCCTCGGCGAGCATGCGCGCGTTGTCCGCGTGGTTCTGCGCCATGGGCCGGTCGGGCAGCAGCAGGGCCATGGAGGCGTACCCCTGCCGTCCGTGGACGACCTTCATGACCTCGTCGCCGTCCAGTCCGTGCCGCTCGGCCCAGCGCCGCCAGCAGCGCTCGACGACGACGTCGGAGTTCACGAGGGTGCCGTCCATGTCCAGCAGGAGGGCGCGGGCGGTCAGCACGGTGGGCACGGCGGTGGCCGTCATCGGCAGCTCCAAGGCGCGGGGAACGCCGGGGGTCGCCCGGCGGGACAAGGCGGCCCCGCCCGCCGGTCAGGGAAAACGGGCGGGAGCCACTTTGTTTCTCCACGGTACAAAACGCGACCATGATCCCGCCACCGTCTCCCGGAACAGTTCACTCACCGTTCAGCTCAGGCGCTCACGGCCTCCCACAGGCTCCACACGCCGAGGCCCAGCATCAGCACGGCCGCGATCTTCGTGATGAGCGCCAGCGGCACCCGCTTCATCAGGGCCTTTCCGCCGACGATGCCGAGCCCGGCGACGGCCCAGAGCGCGAGCACGGCGCCCAGGCCGACGGACAGCGGGTCGTCGTAGCGGGCCGCGAGGTTCGCCGTCATGATCTGCGTCAGGTCACCGAACTCGGCGACCAGGATGAGCATGAACCCGGCCCCGGCGACCTTCCAGAAGGACTGGTTCTCGGGCTTGCGGATCTCCTCGTCGTCCTCGTCCTTGTTCCTCAGCAGGACGGCCGCTCCACCCAGGAACAGCACACCGGTGATCGCGTGCACGATCTGCTGCGGCAGCAGGGTGAGGACGCTGCCCGCAGCGACGGCGAGCGCGACATGGAGCGCGAAGGCGGCGGCGACGCCGGCGAAGACGTAGGACGCGCGGTAGCGGGTGCCGAGGACCAGTCCGGCGAGGGCCGTCTTGTCCGGGAGCTCGGCAAGGAAGACGACGCCGAAGACCACGGCCGTCACGGTGAAGCTGATCAAGGTTCCTCAATCGGTCGGGGCTGCCCCACCGAGAGTGTTACCGCGAAAAACGACACCTCGGCATGGCAGCACACGGTCAGTGCACTGCTGTGCCGAAGGTCTCGCTGGCGAGGTCCGCAAGGGACCCGCCTCCGGGCGCCGGCTCAGACGAGCTGAGCAGTATGTCGACGGTCCGGCGAAGAGCTACTCCCCTTCAACTCCGTCAATCATACGAGATCGTTTCGCCGTAAAGCTTGTCATGTCATGTACGCGTCATTAACTTCTCACCCAACGCACATCTCCCCGCAACACGGCGCGGCGAGCATTTCCTCGCCCGCACGCCTCAACACCCCCACGCCCCAAGGGAGTTCGCATGCCGAAGTTCTACGCGCGTCGACGGCTGAGCATACTCGCCGCATTCACCGGTCTCATAGCCTCGGTCGGACTCTTCAACGGTCCGACCGCCTCCGCCGCCCTCCCGACGCCGGTCAGCGCCGCCACGGCCCGCACCTACCTCGCCTCGCTCACCGTGGCGACCGAGGACCGCACCGGCTACAACCGCGACCTCTTCCCGCACTGGATCACCATCTCCGGCACCTGCAACACCCGTGAGACGGTCCTCAAGCGCGACGGCTCCAACGTCGTCACCGACTCCGCCTGCGCCTCCACCAGCGGCAGCTGGTACTCGCAGTACGACGGCGCCACCTGGACCGCCGCCTCCGACCTGGACATCGACCACCTGGTCCCGCTCGCCGAGGCCTGGGACTCCGGCGCCAGCGCCTGGACCACCTCGCAGCGCCAGGCCTTCGCCAACGACCTGACCCGCCCGCAGCTCATCGCGGTCACCGACAACGTCAACCAGGCCAAGGGCGACCAGGACCCGGCCACCTGGATGCCCTCGCGGACCGCGTACCGCTGCACCTACGTCCGCGCCTGGGTCCAGGTGAAGTACTACTACGACCTGTCCGTGGACTCCGCCGAGAAGAGCGCGCTCACCAACTACCTGAGCGCCTGCTGATCCGGAACCTCCCCAACCTCCCCCGTCGTTCCGTACCGTACGGGGCGACGGAGGAGGATCACGTGGCCGAACTTCGGTTGGGACCGCTGCTCAGGTATGCCGACGGCTCGTCCGCGACCATCTGGATCGAGGCGAGCCGTCCGTGCACGGCCGAGGTGCGCGGCGCCCAGGGCGCGCGCGGCGAGATCCGCACCTTCCAGATCGCCGGCCACCACTACGCCCTGATCCCGGTGACCGGCCTCACCCCCGGGACCTCGCAGTCGTACGAGGTGCTCCTGGACGGCGTTCGGGTGTGGCCGCTCCCCGACTCCCCGTTCCCGGAGTCGGTGATCCGCACCCCGTCCCCCACTCCCGACTCCGCTCGAGCGGGAGGTGCCCCCATCGGCGACACCGTCCGCGTCACCTTCGGCTCCTGCCGCTGGGCCGCCCCGCCGGACGGTGGGAAGGACCCGGTCGGCCCCGACGCCCTGGACACCCTCGCGGCCCGGATCGCCGCCGACCCGGACGGTGAACGCCCGGACGTGCTCGTGCTGTTGGGCGACCAGGTGTACGCCGACGAGACCTCCCCGGCCACCCGCCGCTGGCTGGCCGCCCGCCGCGATCTGAGCGACCCGCCGGGCAGCGAGGTCGCGGACTACGAGGAGTACACCCGCCTCTACTACGAGTCCTGGCTCGACCCCGAGGTGCGCTGGCTGCTGTCCACCGTGCCCAGCTGCATGATCTTCGACGACCACGACGTCATAGACGACTGGAACACCTCGGCGGCCTGGCTGGACGACATGCGGGCCACCCCGTGGTGGCGGGAGCGGCTGCTGAGCGGCCTGATGTCGTACTGGGTGCACCAGCACCTCGGCAACCTCACCCCGGACGAGCTGGCGGCCGACCCGCTCTACGCCGCCGTACGCCAACACCCGGACGGCACCGACGAGTTGCGCTCCTTCGCCTGCAAGGCGGACGCCGATCCGGCCTCGGTGCGCTGGAGTTACCGGCGCGACTTCGGGCGGGTGCGGCTGCTGATGGTGGACACCCGGGCGGCCCGCGTCCTCGATGAGGAGCAGCGGTCGATGCTCGACCCCGGGGAGGCCCGGTGGCTGCGCGAACAAGCCCTGGCCGACCGGGAGTCGTACGACCATCTTCTCGTCGGCACCTCCCTGCCCTGGCTGCTGCCCCACCTGGTGCACGACGCCGAGGCCTGGAACGCGGCCCTGTGCCGGGGGGATCGCGGGGCGCGCTGGGCGCGGTTCGGGGAGGATCTGAGGCGCCGGGCCGACCTGGAGCACTGGGCGGCGTTCCCGACGTCCTTCGACGCGCTGGCCGCGCTGATCGCGGAGGCGGGGTCCGGGCCCGACGCCCCCGCGACGGTGCTGGTGCTCTCGGGGGACGTGCATCACGCGTACGTGGCCGAGCCCGAGTGGCCCTCCGGCGGCGGCCCGCAGGCCCGGGTGCTCCAGTTGACCTGCTCACCGGTCCACAACTCCATCCCGCTGTCCATACGCCTCGGCTTCCGGTTCGGCTGGAGTGCGGCGGCCCGGGTGCTGGGCCGCCGTTTCGCCGGTCACGGCGGTTGCCCGCGCCCGCCGGTGGACTGGCGGCGGACGGGCGGCCCGTGGTTCGGCAACCAGCTCATGACACTGACGATGCGCGGGCGTTCGGCCCGGCTGCGGCTGGAGCAGGCGCGGCCGAAGGGCGTACTGAAGACGGTGACGGACTCGGTACTCACGTCCGAGTGAGGGCACGGCATGATGAGGCGGACCGTCCGCTTCCGGCGGGCGACCACCCGCCAAGCGCCCCACACGCCCGGGAGTCACCCTTTTGTCTGCACCGGCTGCGGAACCGTCCCCCCTCTCCCTCGCCGTGGTCGGTGCCGGACCACGAGGCACCAGCGTCCTGGAGCGGCTGTGTGCGTCGGTGCCCGAACTCCTGCCACCCGGCGTCGAGTTGACCGTGCACGTGGTGGACCCCGCACCGCCCGGCGCGGGCAGCGTGTGGCGGGTGGCTCAGTCGCCCGAGCTGCTGATGAACACCGTCGCCTGCCAGGTCACCCTGTTCACCGACGACAGCGTGGACTGCTCGGGGCCGATCCGGCCGGGCCCCAGCCTGTACGAGTGGGCGGCCGGCGAGCTCGGCCCGGACGCGTACCCGACCCGCGCCCACTACGGGCGGTACCTGGAGTGGGTGTTCGCCCGTACGGTCCGGGAGGCCCCGCCCGCCGTGCGCGTCGAGACCCACGCGGCCCGCGCGACCCGCCTCGACGACGCCCCCGACGGCCGCCAGATCCTCACCCTCGACAACGGCAGCACCCTGACCGGCCTCGCCGCCGTCGTCCTCACCCAGGGCCATCTGCCCACGCTCCCCACGCCGGAAGAACGGCACATGGCGGCGTACGCCGCTCGCCACGGTCTGCGCCACATCCCGCCCGTCAACCCCGCCGACGTCGACCTCGACGCCATCTCCCCCGGCGAACCGGTGCTGTTGCGCGGCCTGGGTCTCAACTTCTTCGACCACACCGCCTTGTTGACGACCGGCCGCGGTGGCCGTTTCGTCCCCGGCCCGGACGGTCTGCGCTATCTCCCCTCCGGCCGCGAACCCCGCCTCTACGCCGGGTCCCGGCGGGGCGTCCCGTACCAGGCGCGCGGCGACAACGCGAAGGGCCCGTACGGCCGGCACACCCCGCTCGTGCTCACCCCGGAGGTCATAGCGGGCTTCCGCAAGCGCGCCGACTCGGGCGAGGCACCCGACTTCCTCGCCGAGATATGGCCGTTGGCCGCGAAGGAGGTCGAGACCGTCTACTACACGGCCCTGACCCGGCGCCCCGACTTCCCCGACCGCTTCCTCACCGTCCCGCACGGCGACGCCCAAGAGGCCCTGGTCCTCGACGAGTTCGGCGTCCCGGACGCCGACCGCTGGAGCTGGGACCGGATCTCCCGGCCGTACGCGGACCGCGACTTCACCGACCCCGGCCAGTGGCGCTCCTGGCTGCTGGCGCACCTGCGCGAGGACGCCGCGCAGGCCGCCCTCGGCAATGTCGACGGCCCCCTCAAGGCGGCCCTCGACGTGCTGCGCGACCTGCGCAACGAACTCCGGCTGATCGTCGACCACGGCGGACTGACCGGCGTCTCGCGCCGCGAGCACCTGGACCGCTGGTACACCCCGCTCAACGCGTTCCTCTCCATCGGCCCGCCCCGCCGCCGTATCGAGGAGCTGGTGGCGCTGATGGAGGCGGGAGTGGTCGAGGTGCTCGGACCGCGCGCGACGGTCACCGAAGGGGACGGGGACTGGGTGGCGCACTCCCCCGACGTCCCCGGGTCCGCCGTACGCGTGACCACCCTCATCGAGGCACGGCTGCCGGAACCGGATCTGCGGCGCACCGCCGACCCGTTGCTCGCCCGGCTGCTGGCGACCGGGGCGTGCCGACCGCACACGGTCGACGGGTACGAGACCGGCGGACTGGACGTCACGGCACGGCCTTACCGTCTGATGAACCGTCAAGGAGCCGTGCATGCAAAGAGGTTCGCGTTCGGGGTGCCGACGGAAGGAGTGCACTGGGTGACCGCGGCGGGCGCCCGGCCGGGTGTGGATTCGGTCACGCTTTCGGACGCGGACGCGGTGGCCAGAGAAGCCATTCGCACCGCTCTACGTGCGGCTACCGGCGAAACGGAAGTCAAGCGGAGGCAAATCCGTGGCCAAATGTTGAACTTGCAAGCATTGATTAGGCCCGCCTAACGTGGAGTGCTCGCACGGTTCTGTCCCCCACACCGGTCCTCCCCACGGACCGGTCCGACCGTAGGAGTACTCCCCACATGACCGGACGCCTCAACAGCGCCCAGCCGTACGTCCTCGGCCTGTTTCGTATCGTCGTCGGACTGCTCTTCACCTGCCACGGCGCCGCCTCGCTCTTCGGCGTCCTCGGCAGCGACAGCGTCTCCGCCGGCACCTGGCCGGGCTGGTACGCGGCCGTGATCCAGCTCGTCGGCGGCTCGCTCGTCCTGCTCGGCCTCGGCACCCGGGCCGCCGCGTTCATCGCCTCGGGCTCGATGGCGTACGCGTACTTCAAGGTCCATCAGCCCGGCGCCCTGTGGCCGATGGAGAACGGCGGCGAGGCCTCGGCGATGTTCTGCTGGGCCTTCCTGCTGCTGGTGTTCACCGGCTCCGGCGCCTTCGGCGTCGACCGGCTGTTCGCCAAGCGCTCCCCGGCCGCCGCCGAGCGACCGGCCACGGACAAGGCACCCGTGGCCGCCTGATCCACCCGCTCCACGACGGGCACCCCCGCACGGGTTGTTCACTCCCCGGAACGTGTCACCGGAGTGAACAACCCGTGCAGGACACACGAGCCCCCCATGAACCTCCTGTCACACCCCCGGCGTACGCTGTATGGCTGTTACGGGGGAAAACGGGGAGTGACGGTGTTCGAGAGTCTCGGGAGTGTGGGCGCGCTGACCGGCAGCCCATGGATCTACGCGCTGGTGGCCGCGTCGGTCCTGCTCGACGTGTTCCTGCCGGTCCTGCCCAGTGGTGTCCTCGTCATCACGGCCGCCACCGCGGCGGCCGCGGGCACCGCCGCCGGCAAGGTCCCGGCGGACGTCCCGGACATCCTCCTGCTCACGCTCTGTGCCGCCACCGCGTCCGTCCTCGGCGACCTGGTGGCGTACCGGCTGGCCTGGCGGGGCGGCGACCGCCTCGACCGCGCCATCGCCCGCTCCCGTCGGCTGACCACCGCGCAGGAACGTCTCGGCTCGGCCCTCGCCCGCGGCGGCGGCCCGCTGGTCGTCCTCGCCCGCTTCGCCCCGGCCGGCCGATCGGTCGTCTCCTTCGTCGCGGGCGCCGCCCACCGCCGCATCCGCGAGTTCTTGCCCTGGTCCGCGCTGGCGGGCCTGGCCTGGGCGGCGTACAGCGTCGCCCTCGGCTACTACGGCGCCCAGTGGCTGGGGACGACCTGGCTGGCGACGGGCGTGTCGGTGCTGGCGCTGTTCGGCGCGGGCGCCGGGGCGGCGTACGTGATGCGCCGCCAGCCCGCCGCGTAACTACCCGGCCTTCCGCGCCGCCGCCCCACGCACCTCCAGGCCGGCGAGCAGCTCGGCCGTGGCCTCGGCGATCGCGTCGACGGCGTGGTCGAAGACCTCCTGGTTGTGCGCGGCGGGCGCCCGGAAGCCGGACACCTTCCGCACGTACTGGAGGGCGGCGGCCCGGATCTCCTCCTCGGTCGCCTCCTCGGGCAACACGGGCGGGCGAAGGGTCTTGATGCTGCGGCACATGCCTCAAGTGTGGCCCGGCCGCCGGAATAGCGCGGGGCATCGGCCGGATTGTGCAGTACATGACCTCTGTGGAGATCCTTTACATCGGCGGCCCGACCTCTGTGATCACGCTCGGCGGGGTGCGCCTGCTGACCGACCCGACCTTCGACGCGCCCGGTGAGTACGCCGTCGGCTCCCGCACGCTGGTGAAGAAGACCGGCCCGGCGGTGACCGCGGCCGAGGTGGGCCCGGTGGACGCCGTCTTGCTCTCCCACGACCACCACCCGGACAACCTGGACACGGCGGGCCGGACACTCGTCGGGTCCGCGCCGCTCGTCCTGTCCACGGCCTCGGCGTACGACCGGATCGGCGCCCCCGTCCGCGCCCTGCCCACCTGGGAGCACACGGAGGTCGGCGGCGTCCGCGTCACCGCCGTGCCCGCCCTGCACGGCCCCAAGGGCTCCGAACCCCTCGTCGGCGAGGTCACCGGCTTCGTCCTGTCCGGGGCGGGACTGCCGAAGGTGTACGTCAGCGGCGACAACGCCGACCTGGACCTGGTCCGCGAGATCGCCGACCGCGAGGGCCCCTTCGACGTGGCCGTGCTGTTCGCGGGAGCGGCCCGCACTCCCCTCGTGCCGGACGCCCCGCTCACCCTGACCAGCGAGCGGGCGGCGGAGGCGGCCGTGATCCTGGGCGCCCGTCATGTCGTACCGCTGCACTTCGAGCACTGGGGCCACTTCACGCAGGACGGCCCGACGCTGACGAAGGCGTTCGCGGAGGCGGGCCTGACCGACCGGCTGCACCTGCCGGAGCCCGGGGAGACCGTACGACTGTGACGTCTGCGATGATCCGTCGCGAGGCGGCCACCACTCAAGGGGCCGACCGACGAAGGGAGTTCGTGTGACGACGCACGACCGGAAACTGACCGTGGCCGTACTGGGCCCGGGGGGCATCGGCGGCCTGCTCGCCGGGCTGCTGGCCCGGGACGGCCACCGGGTCATCTGCCTGGCCGGGGACGAGACCGCCGCGGCGCTGCGTACGACCGGAATCCACGTCCGCAGCGGCCCGTACGGTGACTTCACGGCCGCAGTGGAGGCGGACACCGAGCTGCGGACGCCCGTCGACGCCTGCCTGGTGGCGGTCAAGCACACCGCGCTCGACGCGGCGCTGGACCGGGTACCGCCCGCGGCGCTGGGTGACGCGCTCCTCGTCCCGTTCCTGAACGGCGTGGAGCACCCGGCGGCGCTGCGGGCCCGCTACGGCGAGGAGGTGGTGGCCCCGGCGGTGATCCGGACGGAGTCGACACGGGTGGCGCCGGGAGAGATCGTGCACGGCAGCCCGCTCGCGGAGATCGACCTGAGCGGCGACAAGGTGGCCAAGGACCGCCTGGACACGCTGGCGGCGGCCCTGGACGCGGCCGGGCCGACCACCCGGGTCCTCCCGGACGAGGCCTCGGCGCTGTGGTCCAAGATGGCGTTCCTAGCCCCGCTCGCCCTGCTCACCACGCGCTACGCGCTCCCGCTGGGCGACGTCCGCACGCGCCACCGCGAGGAGCTGATCGCACTGGTCGAGGAGACGGCCGCGGTCAGCCGCGCCTCGGGCGCCTCGGTGGACCCGGCCCAGGCCCTCGCCCGCTACGACGCGTTCCGGCCGCAGACCAAGTCCTCCATGCAGCGCGACGCCGAAGCGGGTCACCCGCTCGAACTCGACGCGATCGGCGGGGCATTGCTGCGCGCGGCGGAACGCTCCGGGGTACCGGCCCCGGTGGCGACCCGCCTGGTGGCGGAACTGCGGGCCGCCGGTCACTGAGACCCGGCGCCTCAGTCGTCGGCCGCAACCACGAGCGACAGGACGCCGAGGGCGCGGTCGACGAGGACGAGTTCGTGGAACTCGATGTGGACCTGCGCGTAGTCGTGCCGGGCGTCCTCGGGAAGCTCCCCGAGGACGTACCGGCTGCTCGCCCGGCGAGCGGGCTCGTAGACGGTCTCCCCCAGCCGCGCGTCCAGCTCGGCGGGCACCGGGCCGAGTCCGCCGGCCCAGTTCCGGACGATGCCGTTCGCGCCCTCCGCGTCGACCGGCACATACGCCTCCGGGCCGATCCGGTCCGCCCACCACCGTCCGTGCCGTAGGTCCTGCCAGATCCCCGAGCCGTCGTAGAGGTCCCGGAACTCTGGCCGCGCGATCAGCGCGGCGAGCAGGTCATGGTCGGCCGGGGGGTCGGCCGCCAGCCGGAACCGCTTGACGTCCACCCAGCGGTAGCCGGCCCCCGATCCCTCCGGGAACGCGAAGTGCCGGAAGTTGACGAAGAGGGTGTCCTGGTAGGTCAGGGGACTTTTCACAGGCCCGATCCTGACATCGGCACCCGCCCCCGCCGCCGTCGGGCCCACCCGCGGCTGCCACACCCGTTCGCATGAACCCACTGAAGAAACTCGCACCCCTAAATCGAACAGGCGTAGCATTGCGCCGTGGCTACGACCTATGACTTTCCGAGTGACCTCCTCGCCGGTCAGGAGGAGCTGCATCAGGTCAGGGCCGAGCTGTCGGCCCTGCTCAAAAGGCTGCCCTGGTCGGTCGAGCCGCTGGACGGATTCAGCGACACCGCCGGCTGGCGCAAGGTGGAACGCCCCGCCTCACCCGGCTGGACGGCCGACGAACAGGCAGAGGTGGAGAAGCTCCGCCAACGCGAACACGAACTCGCCGTCTTCGTCAGCGGCCACCGCTTCTGGGCGGAGGTCGCGGTGGGGGAACGGGTGGACGCGCGGATGGGGCTGAAGCACGCACGCGACGAAACGGAGTGACGAGACGAAGGGGACCCCGGCCGATGTCGGCCGGGGTCCCCTTCACGGTGGTGGGCGCGGACGGTTTCGAACCGCCGACATCCTGCTTGTAAGGCAGGCGCTCTACCCCTGAGCTACGCACCCGCACCCCGAGCTGCGCTCAGGACGAGTCGACAGCCTACATTGCCCGGGGCACTGTCCTGCAAACCGGATGCGGTCAGGGTTCTTCCGGGGGTTTTCCCCACCCTGTATCCGGGAGCGTCCCGGATCCCGCGGCCGCCCCGCGGTCCGTACGGTCGAAGAGGCTTGTCAGTGCCTGCAGGGGGAGATTCTCATGGACCGTTCCGTCACCGCCCGCGTCGTCCTCGCCGTCGGGGCCGTCGCTCTCCTGGGGGCCGTCAGCGCGTGCGGAGCCTCCGCGGGGGACGACAAGCATCCCGACGAGCGGGCCTTCACCCTGCGCGGGAACACCCTCACCGTCGACTCCGACGACTCCGCGCTGGAGATCGTCGCCGTCGACGACGCCAAGGCGGGAACGGTCGAGGTCACGCGCTGGTTCCAGGGCTCCGTCGCGCTCGGCAAGGACCCCGAGGTGACCTGGTCCATGAAGGACGACCGGCTCAAGCTGCGGATGCACTGCACCGGCGTGGTCGCCGACTGCGCGGCCAAGCACCGTATCGAGGTGCCGCGCGGGGTCGCCGTGACGGTCGAGGACGGGGACGGGGGCGTGCGGGCGCAGGGCTTCGAGACCCCGCTGAGCATCAGCACCGGGGACGGGTCCGTTCATGTCACCGACTCCAGCGGCCCCCTCGACCTGAAGACCGGCGACGGCTCCGTGCGCGCGGAGGTCACCTCCCGCAAGGTGCACACCCGGACCGGTGACGGGTCCGTGCACCTCGAACTGGGCGCCGTACCGGACCTGGTGGAGTCCAGGAGCGGGGACGGCTCCGTCACCGTCGAACTGCCCAAGTCCACGTACCGCGTCTCGACACAGACCGGCGACGGCGGGGTGGACGTCTCCGTCCCGCGCGACGAGTCCAGCTCGCACGTCATATCCGCGCACACCGGCGACGGCAAAGTCACAGTCAGGACCGCGAACTAACGGGCCCGTGTGTTCGTCCTTAACCGGTGGGAGAATGACAACCGGGCCAGGACGGACACAGCACGGGAGAGGGATGTGACGGCGACACCAACGCAGCCGTACTCGCCGTCGGAGCCGCGCGCACATCATGCGCTGCGCGACACCCTCACCCTTCTCGCCCTGCCCCTGGTCGCCGCCCTCGCGCTGCCCGCGGCGTTCGCCGGCGGCGGCACCCGCCGCTGGTTCGGCGGCCGGGCCGAGAACCAGCGGGCCGAGGCCCAGGCCGCGAAGGACGCCGCCGCGGCCGCGTTCTACGAGCTGGACACCGCCCAGCGCGACCTGCGGATCTCGATAGAGACCATCACGGCCGTCGACGACTCCCCCGCCGCCCGCCGGGCCGTCTCCGACTTCGAGGCCCTGGGCCGCCGCATCGACGAGGCCAGCCACCAGTACATCAACGCCGTCGACGCCCATGACCTCGACCGCGACGACCTCGAGGCGTCCGTCGCCGCCCGCGCCCGCACCGAGCTGACCGCCGCCAAGGACGAGCTCGGCCGGGTCAAGCAGGATCTCGACCGGTTCGCGGACGGCCTCGGGCCGCTGCTCGGCAAGGCCGAGACCCAGCTGGCCCGGCTCGCCCCGGCGGTGGAGCGGGCCCGGCAGGGACTGCTGGCGGCGTCCAACGCCCTCGACGCGGTACGGCAGTCGGGCCTGAAGGCCGACGACCTCGCCGCCCGGCTCGCCGCCCTCGGTCCCGAGCTGACCAAGCTCAACCAGGGCGCCGGGGCGCATGGCGTCCCGCAGACCCTGGAGCGTGCCGAGCGCGTCGCCCGGGAGGCCGAGGCGGTCCGCGTGGAGGCCGAGCGGCTGCCCGAGAAGGCCGCCGAGATCGACCACCGGCTCGTCTCGCTCCGCACCCGCGCGCAGGCCCTCACCACCCGTGCCGGTCAGGTCGAGCCGGTCCTCAGCGAGCTGCGGCGACGCTTCTCCGCGGCCTGCTGGCAGGACCTCCAGCAGGTGCCCGATCAGGCCACGGAGAACGTACGACAGGCCGAACTGAAACTCACCGAGGCGCGGGCCGCCCGGGACGCGCAGCGGTGGCCGGACGCGACGGCGCTGCTGTCCACGGTGCGGGCGCTGCTGAACGCGACGGACGAGTCCGTGTCCGCCGCCGGGGATCGGCTGCGGCGGCTGAACGCCGTGCAGAAGGACCCCCAGCAGGAGATCGACCGGACGCGGTTCGCGATCCGGGACGCGCAGCGGCTGGCGATGACCGGCCGGAACACGCCCGATCCCCGGCACGCGCGCCCGCTGGACGAGTCGGTGGCCCGGCTTGAGCGGGCGATCGGCACGCTGGAGGGGCGGCACCCGGACTACTGGCACTTCCTCACGGAGACGGAGGGGGTGCGGCAGGCGGTGGCTCGGGTGGTCGCGCAGATCCGGGACGAGCGGGGGGCTGCGCCGCACTGACGGTTAGCCTGTGCGCATGCCTCGTTATGAGTACCGCTGCCGTAGTTGCGGCGACACGTTTGAGTTGAGCCGGCCCATGGCTGAGTCTTCGGCGCCGGCTACGTGCCCTGTGGGGCATGAGGACACGGTGAAGTTGTTGTCGGCGGTTGCGGTGGGGGGTACGGCAAGTGCGGCGCCGGCGCCCAAGGCCGGCGGCGGTTGTTGTGGTGGAGGGTGTTGCAGCTAGGCAGAGGGGCGCGTTGTCGGGCGCGGGTCCGCTGTGGCTGGTCGCGCAGTTCCCCGCGCCCCTAAAGACAGGGCGTTATTGCCGCGTCGCCTTCAAGAACTCCCTGAGGATGCGCTCGCCCGCCAGCACGCCCCGCTCCGGCAGTGCCGTGATCGTCGGCGCTGCCCAACCCGCCTCCGCCAGCTCCCCGTGTCCCGGCCGCCAGCCCCTGTCCGCGGCCAGCAGCAGATCCGCGTCCAGCAGCGAGTCACCGGCCGCCAGTGTCAGTTCCGCGCCCGTGCGCCGGGCCACCTCCCTCATCGCCGCGCTCTTCGTGAGCGGCTTCGGGACGGCGTAGATCTTGCGGCCCTGGAGGGAGACCGTCCAGCCGCGGTTCTCCGCCCAGACCGCGAGCTCCTTCACCCAGTCCTCGGGCAACAGCTCACGCTCGACGACGAGGTAGGCGAAGAGGTCCTCGGCGACGCGGTGCTTGCGGACCCACACGGGGTCGGCGGTGCGCAGCAGATGCTCGCGCACCTCGTCCAGCGGCGCGCACTCGTCGGCCAGGCGGGCCTGGACACGCGCGTGCCAGTCGGCGTCCGTGACGCCGTCCACCAGCAGATGGCCGCCGTTGGCGCAGATGGCGTAAGTGGGCGCCGGGCCGGGCAGGTTGATGCGCTGATACTGCTTACGGGTCCGGGTCGTCGTCGGTACGAACACCGCCGCGTCACCGAGATCGCCCAGCAATCCGGCCGCCGTCTCCGTCATGTACGACAGCGGCTTGCTCTCGTGCACCTCGACGCAGAGCAGCCGCGGCGCCCGCGCGTCCGGCATGGTCAGCGCGAGGGCCGCCGAAGAGTAGATGAGCGTACGGTCGAGGTCGCTCGCCACCAGCACCGGCATCAGACCGCCACCGCCTTGCCGTCGGCGCCGGTCGCGCCCCGCGTGTACTTGGGGTGGATCAACCCCACGCAGGTGTACGGCAGTTCGGCCACCTCTTCCACCGGTACGCCTCTCTGCTCGGCCAACAGCCGTACGTGGGCCAGGTCGGCGCCCGCACCGGCCTTCGCGAGGATCTTCCAGGGCACGCGGCGCAGCAGCACCCGGGTGGTCTCGCCGACGCCGGGCTTGACGAGGTTCACGTCGTGGATGCCGTACTCCTCACTGATGCGTTCGACGGCCGCCCAGCCCTCCCAAGTGGGCTCGCGGTCACCGGACATCAGCTCCTTGACCTGCTGCTCCACCGAGTCCACGACCTCCGGGAAGGTGGCGGAGACGGCGTCCAGGAAGTCCACGGAGACGTCGGCTCCGGCGAGTTCGCGGTAGAACTTCGCGCCGTGGAAGTCGTTCGGGCCGACCAGGTCCGCGCGCAGGACCGTGCGGGAAATCAGGCCGGAGACCGTGGAGTTGAGGCAGGCGGAGGGGATGAGGAAGTCCTCGCGGGTGCCGTACGTCTTCACGCACGAGCCCGGGTCGGCGAGGACCGCGATCTCCGGGTCGAAGCCGGTGGCGCCGCCCGCCGCCTCGAACTCCTTGACCGCGTCCGCGAGTTCACGGGTGATGGCGCCCTTGCCGGTCCAGCCGTCGACGAAGACGACGTCGGCCGGGTCGTGGTGGGCGGCCAGCCAGCGCAGCGCGTTGGCGTCGATGCCGCGGCCGCGGACGATCGAGACGGCGTAGTGGGGCAGGTCGAGGCCGTGCCGGAACTGGGCCCAGCGGCGCATCAGGACGCCGACGGGGGTGCCGGCGCGGGCGAGCGAGACGAGGACGGGCCGGGGCGAACGCTCTTCGAGCACGATCTCGGTCACGGCACCGACCGCCTGCGCGAGCCGGGCCGCGGACGCGTCCAGGGCCGTGTGGAAGAGCTGCTGGTACTGCTCGCTGGGCTGGTACTCCACCGGCAGCGACTCCGCGTAGTGCGCACCGCCGCTCTGGATGGCCTCCTCGCGCTCCTCGGTCGGCGCCTCCAGCGTCACGTCCGACAGGTCCTGGAGCAGCCAGCCGACCTCGTCGGGGGCGTACGAGGAGAAGACGGGGCCGCGGAGGGGCTCGGGGAGCATGGAGGGCCTTTCGGGGACGTACGACGGGACGACCGCGAGCAGTATGTGCGGGGCGGTTTCGGCCAGCTGCGCCAACAGGCCGTCGGGGGCGTGCAGTTCGGGGGTGTCGGCGGCGGAGTCGACCACGGCGACCACCACGTCGAATCCGGCGCCGGCGATGTTGTACGCGTAGCGGTCGCCGGGGCCGTCGGCCGGGGTGTCATGGGCCGGGAAGACGATGCGGCTGCGTATCGCGTAGCCGGGGTCGTCGACGGCGAGGACGGGTGAGCGGGTGGTGGTGGAGTAGGTGACCTCGGCGCCTCCCGCGACCTGCTCAAGCTCGCGTGCGAGGCGCAGGGGGGCGTACATCAGCTCTTCGAAGCCGAGTATGTGTATGCGGTGGGCGCCCGCCGGGATCGCCTCTGCGAGGCGGGCGGTCATCTCGGGGAGGGCGGCTTCGAGGCGGGTGCGGTGGGAGGGGGTGAAGCCGTGACGTCCGCCGTCCGGGAGGCCGTGGGGCCAGTGGAGGTCTATACGGTGCGCTTTCGGCCGCGGGCCGGTGGGGGCTTGTCGCGCAGTTCCCCGCGCCCCTAGGGCACCTGAGTACTCGGCGACAAGAGCTTGGCCCTTCTCCAGTACCCCTTCCGGCAGGCGTACGTTCCCCGAAGCCGCCGCCACCAGGTCCACCCTCGCGTCTATCTCGCGCGCGAACTCCTCCAAGCGCCCCGCGTCCGCCTCCGACCTCATGTCGACCAGGGCCACGACCACATACCGGCGCCGCGGGTACCGCTCGTGCAGGTCCCTGATCGTGTTCAGGACCGTGTTGCCGGTCGAGAACTCGTCGTCCACGAGGACCAGGGGGCCGTCGCCCGCCAGCAGGCCCGCGTTCTCCGGGAGGAGCAGGTGGGACGTCGCGTGGGAGTGGGACTCCTCGAAGCCGCCCGCCGGGGTGACCCCGGGAACCGGGCGGCGGGTGGAGTGGAGGTAGGGGGCCGTGCCGATGCCGTCGGCGACCGAGTGGCCGAGGCCGGTCGCCGTCTCCGCGTAGCCGAGGACGACCGCGGTGGACGCCTCCTCGCCGAGCAGGTCGCGGACTCGGCGGCCGAGGGCGAAGCCGTGGCCGTACACCACCGTCGGTGACTGCGGCACGTGCTTGCCGAGCACGTTGGAGACGAGGAGGTGGGCCCGCTTGGGGTTGCGGCGCAGGGCCAGACCGAGGAGGTCGGTCAGGCCCTCGTCGCCGACGAGTTCGACCCCGAGGCGCTCGGCGACCCAGGTACCGGACCAGATCGCGCCCGGCACCCTGCTGTTCACTGCGTTGTTCATGCGTCCCTTGAATCGGAGCTTCAGCCGGGTATTCCGGCGGCGAGCAGGTCGACGAAGCTGACGTCCTCGTTCGCGACGCCGAAGACCTCCGCGCGCAGCATGGTCCGCTCGGCCCAGGCGCGGTGCGGCTTCACCTCGTTCATCTTGTTCGTGTACTGCGAGCGCAGGACGCCTCCGCCGCCTCGCTCGGGCCGCAGGATGTCGGCCGCGTCGCTGTACTCCTCGTGACTGACGACGGACAGTGCGTGCACCGCCGGCACGTGGGAGGGGTGGATGCAGGTCTTGCCCAGCAGGCCGTTGGCGTGGTCGAGGGAGATCTCCCGCAGCAGCCCGTCCATGGCGTGCTCTATCAGTTTCTCGCGGAGCTCCACCGCCTGCCCCTCCAGGAAGGGGCTGTTCCGCAGCAGCGGCTTGAACATGCGCTCGGGAACGCGGAAGTACTCCCACACCGGGCCGGTCACGGTGAACCCGGTGCCGTCGGCACGGCCCAGCATGTTGACCACGTCGGCGATCACGGAGGCGACGATCTGGACGTCGTAGGCCGTCATGTCGGGGGCTCTGCGCAGGCCGTACGAGGAGCAGAAGTCGGTGACGCCGAGGCGCAGCGCGAGGACGCGGTCGCGGTACTTGTCGACGGCGCGGGCGATGCCCTCCAGGGCGTCGACACGCGACTCGCGGTACATCAGCTCGGGCGTCTCCAGGACGGGCATGCCGAAGAGCCGGCGGCCGCTCGTGTGCTCGGCGACGGCGAGGGCCTCCAGGAAGGGGATGCCGCGCTCCTCGGTGAACTTGGGGAACACGAACCCGGACAGCAGCCGGACCGTCCCGCCGAGGCGCTGGACGAGGTCGGGGATCTGCTCGGGCGTACGCACACGGATGAAGAGCAGGGGCGGCTCGACGTCCTCGCGGGCGGCGAGGTCGGCGAACTGCCGGACCAGGTTCTCCTCACCCGCGGCGACGTCCTCGTCACCGATGGAGTCCTCCAGGCACAGCACCATCGAGACCACGCCGCGACCGGTCTGTTTGACGATGTCGTCGGCCAGCCGGGGCCGGGTGGCCGGGCTGTACAGCGTGGCGCCCAGGGCCGCGGAGAGCAGCCGGGCCGGCGAGTCCGCGTCGAACGCGCAGGGCTCGCGATGGAAGAGGCGCTGCCGCACCTCAGGGGCGATGTGCCCGAAATGACGCATAAAACTCCCCCGTGGCGCAAGGTAAGCCTGTGGATTTTGAGAACAGGTGGCCGGTAATAGTACGTACCGAGCCATGTCAGAGGTTCCCGTCGGGCATGAATTTCAGGTAACGCCCGCGGGGACAACCGTGTGGACACCATTGTCGAGCACGCACGCCGAGCAGCCGAGTCGAGCACCCACCCCGCGTTGTCGTGAGCAGGACCGAGAAGGCAGGATGACCGCATGACGCACGCCATGCTGAAGGGGTCGAACGTCCCGCTGGACGTCACCACGGTGCGCGCCGTGGTGCGCTGGACGCCCGGGCAGGGGGTCCCGGATGTCGACGCCTCGGCGCTGCTCCTCGGCCCCGACGGCCGCGTACGTTCCGACGAGGACTTCGTCTTCTACAACCAGCCCCGGCACCCCTCCGGGAAGGTGTGGCGACTCGGCAAGAAGCGGGTCGCCGAGGGCCTCACCGACACGATCCAGACAGATCTCTCCGGTGTCGAGCCCGGCGTCGGGCAGATTCTGCTGGTCGCATCGGCGGACGGCGTCACGTTCGACAACGTACGCGCGCTGCGCATCCTGCTGTACGACGCCGCGGTCGCCGACGGTGAGCCGCTGGCCTACTTCGACATCAAGCCGGAGACCGGCCGCGAGACGGCCCTGATCTGCGGGGAGCTGTACCGCCGCGGCGAGGGCTGGAAGTTCCGCGCCCTGGGCGAGGGCTACTCGGACGGTCTGAAGGGCCTGGCCAGCGATTTCGGCATCTCGGTGGACGACTCGGAGCCCACGGAGGAGCCGGCGCCGACGCCGGAGACCACCTCCCAGCCCCTCCCCCCGGAACAACCGACGACAGCGGTCCCCCAGCAGCCGGCCTACGGCTACCCCCAGACCCCTCCGACGACCCAACCGGCGTACGGCTACCCCCAGCCGACAAGCCAGCCATCCTACGGCTACCCGCAGCCGCCGGTGCCCGCGGCAGCAGCGCTGGACCCCGACTTCCGGCTACCTCCCCAAGGTCCACAATTCATCGGACGCTAAGGGGACTTACCTAGGGGCGCGGGGAACTGCGCGACCAGCGACACACGGCCCGCACCCGCCCGACAACACAACCCCCCGAGCTCCTAGGCGCCCCTCAACGCTCCGCCTTGGTCTTATAACCCCGCCCCCACTGAAGCCCCCACCCGTACAACCGATCCAGCTCCGCCTGGAACCCGTACACGAACTTCACCTCACGCCGCACGATGATCTCCCCCTTCACGTTCTCGATCATCACCACCGCACACGACCGAGCCTGAGGATGCCGCTCATCGAGGCCTATCTCGATCCGCGGCCCGTTGCTCGGATACAGCGTCACGCTCGCGTGGGTCCGGTCGAACGCCGGCGTCTGGTCGTAGATGTAGACGAACACCAGGATCCGTTTGATGGACTCCCGGTGATCGAGGTTGACGTAGATCGTCTCGCCGGACGCCGACCCGAACCGGTCGTCGCCGCTGAGCTTGACGTACGGCGCCGAGTTGACGTCCCCGAAGAGCCCGCCGAGGGGTTGTACGACGCCCTTGGAGCCGTCCGTCAGCTCGTACAGGCACCCCAGGTCGAGGTCGACGTTGACCATGCTCTGGCTGTGTCCTATGACCTCCGGCGGCTTGAGCGCCTTGAAGGGGTGCCGCAGCAGCGACTCCCGTTGGGAGCCGCCGATGTCGGAGGTCCGCATCCGCCAGGCGAGGTTGATGCGCAGATGCCCGGTCTCCGCGCCCTGCTTGGTCAGGGACACCCGGTCGTGCCGTTTGGTCAGCTCGATCGCGTTGCTCGCCGCGCTGCCCGAGTCGAACTCGACCGCGCGTCCGGGCCAGAGTCCGTCCAAGAAGCCCATTACCGCCCCCACCTCACTGTCAAAGACCGACGGGGCGGCGCCGAGGACTCGCCTCGATGCCGCCCCGCTCAGAGCGTTCCCTCAGCCCGAGGGGTGTCACACCCCGGACGAGACCTCAGTCTTCTCGTCCGAGCCCGCGTTTCCCTCGGCTGCC
>NZ_JADDXU010000013.1 GCF_015163075.1 Streptomyces justiciae | reverse complement strand
CGACTTCGCCGGCGCCACCTCCTCCGCCTCCTCCAAGCTCCTCCACGGCGGTCTGCGCTACCTGCAGACCGGCGCGGTGAAGCTGGTGGCGGAGAACCACTTCGAGCGCCGTGCGGTGTCTCGCCAGGTGGCTCCCCACCTGGCGAACCCGCTCACGTTCTACCTGCCCGTGTACAAGGGCGGCCCGCACGGCGCCGCGAAGCTCGGGGCCGGCGTCTTCGCCTACTCCGCCCTCTCCGCGTTCGGAGACGGCGTCGGCCACCTCCTGTCCCCCGCCAAGGCCGCCCAGGACGTGCCCGAACTGCGCACCGACAACCTCAAGGCCGTCGCCGTCTACGGCGACGACCAGATGAACGACGCCCGCATGGCACTCATGACCGTCCGCGCGGCCGTCGACGCCGGCGCCGTCGTCCTCAACCACGCCGCGCTGCAAGGACTCCGCTTCACCCGGGGCCGGGTCACCGGCGCGGACCTCAAGGACACGCTGTCGGGTGAGGAGTTCGGTGTCGACGCCCGCCTGGTGCTCAACGCGACCGGCCCCTGGGTGGACCACCTGCGCAAGATGGAGGACCCCAACGCGGCCCCCTCCATCCGCCTCTCCAAGGGCGCCCACCTGATCCTGAAGCGCACCTCCCCCTGGAAGGCCGCGCTGGCCACCCCCATCGACAAGTACCGGATCACCTTCGCCCTCCCCTGGGAGGACATGCTGCTCCTCGGCACCACCGACGAGGCGTACGAGGGCGACCCGGCCGATGTGGCCGTCAACGACAACGACATCACGCAGATCCTCGGCGAGGCCGCGTTCTCCATCCGGGACCAGCAGCTCGACCGTGACCTCATCACCTACGCGTACACGGGTCTGCGCGTGCTGCCGGGCGGCCCCGGCGACACCGCCAAGGCCAAGCGCGAGACCGTCGTGACCGAGGGCAAGGGCGGCATGCTGTCCGTCGCGGGCGGCAAGTGGACGACCTTCCGCCACATCGGCCGCACCGTGCTGCGGAAGCTGGAGTCGCTGCCGGGCCACCCGCTCGGCGACGACATCGAGCCCGTTTCCCGGCTGCCCAGGAAGCTGCCGTTGCCCGGCGTCGCCAACCCCCACGCCGTCGCGCACCGCCTGCTGCTCGACAACGACCTGCCGGGCCCGGACGTGGCGGTCGACACCGCACGGCACCTGGCCACCCACTACGGCTCCCTCGCCTATGACGTCGCGCGGCTCGCGCGGCAGTACCCGGAGCTGGGCGAGCGCGTCCACCCCCACGCCCCCGAGATCTGGGCGCAGGTCGTCTACGCACGCGACCACGAGTGGGCCGAGACGGTCGACGACGTGCTGCGCCGCCGGACCACGCTGACGATCCGCGGCCTGGCCACGGACGACGTCCGGGCCAAGGTGCAGAACGTGCTCCAGGACAAGCCGCACGACGCCTGACGCGCCGACGTGTGTCCACCGAAGCCGAGCAGGCCGCCGGCGACACCCGTCGCCGACGGACCGTCCTCTCAGGCCCCGGGCAGGTCCAGACGGACCACCGCACCGATCTCAACGAGCTGTTCAGGCAGGGCGAGGTCGGAGACCCCCATGACGGTGCTGGTCGGACGGCGCTCCCCGACGTACTCACGGTGGAGCCGGGCGACCGTGTCGAAGTGCTCGCGCAGGTTCCTGACCAGAACCGTGGTCTCCACTATCTGCGCCCGGGTCGCACCGAAGTGCGCCAGGACCCGGTCCAGGTTGGCCAAGGTGGTGGCGGTCTGGAGCGCGAAGTCGCCTTCACCGACGAAGACACCCTTCTCGTCATGGGAGAGCTGACCGGAGACATACACGGTGTCGCCGACGCGTCGGGCCTGGCTGTAGCCGTACAACCCCTCCCAGGGAACTCCGAAGTCGAACGTCTCGTCGCGCATGTCTAACCTCCGCAGACAGGTACCGGATCTGTTCCGAGATTGGTATTGCTGTCACAGCATGGACCACTTTCACTGCATCAGTCATGGAAACAATGTTTTTGATACGTTGTTCATGACGATCCCGCCCTACGTCGGAGGCACTGTGGAACTCTTCCCCTCGATGCCCTACGCCGACTGGACCGGCACCCGCGAGACACTGCACCGGTTCGCCCAGGTGGTCGGCAAGATCAGGCTGGCCGCGTCACCGCGCCGCAACCACTGGTGGAACGTCCCCTTCCACCTCACCGGGCGGGGCATCACGACCCGGCCCATGGGACTGACCGACCAAGGCGACTTCTTCTGTGTCGACTTCGACTTCACCGACCACCGCCTCGTCGTCACCGGCGGCGCGGGGAGCGAGGCGTCGTTCCCGCTGCACGGACTGTCGGTCGCCGCGTTCTTCGGACGACTGACGGACGCGCTCGCCCAGGTCGGCGTGGACGTGCGGGTCGAGCGTCCCTACCCCTTCGACCTCCCGGACGCGCGGCGTCCCTTCGCCGAGGACGAGGAGCATTGCACGTACGACCCGGCGGCGGCCCACCGGTACTGGGTCGTCCTGTCGCAGGTCAACCTCGTCCTGGAGGAGTACGCCGCGCGCTGGGCCGGCAAGACGAGCCCCGTGCACCACTTCTGGCACACCTTCGACATCGCGGTGACCAGGTTCTCCGACACCGTCGTGGCACACCCGCCGGAGGTCGACGCGGTGACGCGAGAGGCCTACTCACGCGAGGTGATCAGCGCGGGCTTCTGGTTCGGTGATCCCGACTACCCCGAGCCCGCCTTCTACTCGTACACCGCCCCGGAGCCCGCGGGCCTGGCCACATGGCCGCTCCGCCCCGAGGCGGCCTTCTGGCAGGCGAGAAAGAGCGGTTCCCATCTCGCGGTACTGCCCTACGAGCGGGTCCGCGCGGCGGCGTCGCTGCGGGGCGAGGTGCTCGCCTTCTACGAGAGCGCCTTCCTCGCCGGGGCCGGGGCGGCGGGCTGGAGCCTGGCGGTGGACAGCTGCCCCGACGGCATCACGGACGTCGTGGCGGGCTGACCTTCAGAAGAGCGGAAGTCCCGGCTCCGCGCCGAACCGTACCCGGCCCACCGCCTCGAAGCAGTCGGCCGAGTGGTTGGCGTGCTGGAGGGCCGCCATACCGTCCCTGAACCGCCGTTCGACGGTGTTGTGACGGTAGAGCGAGGCGGATCCCGCCAGTTCGTACATCGACACCAGGGCCCGCCTGCACACCTGTGCCGCGTGGCTCATGGCCCCGCGCAGATCGGCGCGCAGATCGAGCGTGGCCTCCTCGCCGTTTTCGCCGGCCTCGGTCAGCGCGCCCGCCGCGGTCATCAGCAGCAGGTGTGCGGCGCGCAGGTCCGTCTGCGCGCGGGCGATGGCGGACTGCGCGCGTGCGGTGTCGGCCAGAGGCGTCCCGGTCATGGTCGTCTTGCCCGGTGCCAGGGCGATCACGTCGTCGACCATGGCCCGGGCGACGCCGAGCGCCACGGCCGTGCAGCCGGGCAGTACCAGTGCGGGGATGAAGGTCCGGTACGGAGGCCTGTGCAGGCGGGCGGGCACGTCGAAGCGGGCGGCCAGCTCGGCCGGGACGACGGCACCGATCGCCAGGACGTCGTCGCTGCCGGTGCCCCGCATCCCCGTCACGTCCCAGGTGTGCCGCACCTCGACCTGGTCCCGGCCCAGGACGAACAGCCGCACGTCGGGCACACCGGCGGCGACCTCGCGCGGCGCCCCTCCCTCCAGGACCACCGCCACCACCACGAGCCGGTCGGCATGGCCGATGCCGCTGACGATCTTCCAGTGCCCGGACACCCGGTAGGCGTCGCCCTCGGCCACCGCCGTGCCGGGCGAGCCGGAGTTGGCGAAGACTGGATCCGCCCCGCCGCCCCACAGCCGCTCGGCTCCTCTCTCGCCCAGCAGGGCGCCGAGGAAGCCCCAGTTGCCGTTCCACACCGTCCACGCCACCGAGGCGTCGATGCGGGCCAGTCGCTCGTAGACGTCGAGCACTTCGGTCAGCGACGACTCGGTGCCCCCGTACTCACGCGGGGTGAGCATGCGGAAGGCCCCGTGGTCCCGCAGCGCCTCGACGAGTACCTCGGGCAGATCAGCGCGGGACTCCGCCTCCGCGAGGGCCTCCCGGATGAAGGGTTCGAGGACGGCGGGCAGGTCAACGGGGGAAACACGGGTCATGAGGACTCGTTTCACGAGGGGCGCGGCAGCCCCCGGATCCGTCGTCGTGGGGGTGGGGCTCACGCCGGAGTGCAAGCCGAGGCCACATCATGCCATGTGACACCGTCTACGGCACACGGTGTCTTTGCCGCCACTTATGTGCACCTTTTCCGGTTATGTTGGACTCAGCCTCGTGTCACACCAGTGCGAGAAGGGGAACCGCTGTGACCTACACGTATCCTCCCGGCCGAACAGGCCTCCTGCTCATCGACACGGTGAACGATGTCTTCGCCGAGGACGGCAAGGGCTATCCGCTGTACGCGGCCGAGTTCGCCCGCATCGGGCTGCTCGGCAACCTCACACGCCTGCTGGCGGGGCTCCGCGAGAAGGACGTGGCGGTGTTCTTCTCCCCCATGTCCTACACCGACGAGGAGTACGCGTCCTGGCGCCACCCGACCGGCCTGCACCGGGCGATGTTCGAGAACAGGCTGTTCGAGGCCGGGAGTTGGGGCGCGGAGTTCCACCCGGAGCTGTCACCGGCCGAGGGCGAGGTGACACTGGCCCCGCACAAGAACATCGACGTGTTCGCGACGACCGACCTGGACACCCAGCTCAGACGCCGTGGGGTCGAGCACCTTGCCCTGGGCGGGATGATCGGGACGATGTGCGTCGAGTCGACGGCGCGCAGCGCCATGGAACGCGGCTACCACGTCACCATGCTCTCGGACGCCACCGCCTCGGACGGGGACGCGGTGTCCCACGCGAAGATGCTGGATCGCTACGCCCTGTTCGCCCACGCGGTCCTGGACGTCGACGGGTTCCTGGCGGCAGCGCGTCCTTGAGTCATCCGGGCTGTCCGCGGCAGAGGTTGTCACAACATTCTGGGCAACCCTGTCATATGGGGACAGGCGGATGACGTCCGGCTCCCCCGGACCGACCGCCCGCGGCTCCGCCTCGCGCCGGTCTGTGGCGAGGCGGAGCCGCGACACCGTCGTACTCCGTCCACTGGAAAGGCACCGTGATGCATCGTCCCGTTCTCACCCGGCGTGCCCGGACCCCGCTCGTCCTCGTCTCCGCCGCGACCGTCGCCGCGGCGCTCCTGGCGACCACGGCCGGTCCGGCCAGCGCGGGCCGCGGCCACGGCCCCTCCCCGACGAAGCCGACCGTCGTCCTCGTCCACGGCGCCTTCGCCGACTCCACCAGCTGGAACGACGTGGTGAAGGAGTTGCGGCGGGACGGCTATCCCGTGGTCTCCGCCGCGAACCCGCTGCGCGGCCTGAAGAGCGACGCCGCCTACGTCCGGCAACTGGTGGACAGCATCGACGGTCCGGTCGTGCTCGCCGGACACTCCTACGGTGGAGCGGTGATCAGTGACGCGGCGCGGGGCGCCGCCAACGTGCGCGCACTGGTCTTCATCGCCGCGTACATCCCGGAGAAGGGCGAGAGCGCGGCCGAACTGACCGGCAAGTACCCCGGCAGCACGCTCTCCGACGCTCTGCGCTCCGTTCCCGTCACCCTGCCCGGTGGCGGAGCGACCGAGGACCTGTACATAGAGCAGGCGAAGTTCCATCACCAGTTCGCCGCCGACGTGCCCAGGAACGTCACCGACCTGATGGCCGTGGCCCAGCGCCCGGTGACCAGCGCCGCGCTGGCGGAGAAGGCCGGCGAGCCCGCCTGGCGCACCATCCCGGCGTACGCCCTCGTCGCCACCCAGGACCTCAACATTCCGCCGAAGGCCCAGGTCTTCATGGCGGAGCGGGCCCGGGCCTTCACGGTGAAGGTCAAGGCGTCACACGCTGTCAGCGTGTCCCGCCCGCACGAGGTCGCCGACATCCTGGAGCTGGCCGCTGCCCGCTCCCGGTGAGCCGCGTCCGCCCCGCAATGACCGGACAACGACAAGGAGCCCCCGCATGACGAACCATGTGTACCGGATCACGGAGATCGTCGGCACCTCACCCGACAGCGTCGACGACGCCGTCCGCAACGGCATCGCGCGCAGCGCGGAGACACTGCGCCATCTCGACTGGTTCGAGGTGGACCAGGTGCGCGGCAGCATCGAGGACGGCCGGATCAGCCACTGGCAGGTCTGCCTCAAGGTGGGCTTCCGGTTGGAGGACCCTTCCTGACGGCAGGACGGAGGCGCGGTCCGTCGACACGGACCGCGCCTCCGTGCGTCCGACGTGAGTGAACACCGTGTGGGATGGGAGAGAAGGCTTCACAGGGGCGGCGACTTCCAGTGACGCCGTTGCCAACCCTACGTGTGGTGACAACAATGAAGGAGATGATTGAGAGGAACACATGGTCTCCGCAGCACACACGACACAGAGCATCGAGAGCACCGCTGAGAACCTCCGGGAAGAGTTGCTCAGGCTTGAGGTCCAGCGCCAGTCCCTGGAACGCGAACTCGCCGCGGTGGTGGCCCACCTCGGTTCCGTGCAAACAGCGCTGCACGCCTTGCAGGACCTCATGCGGACGCCCCCGCTGAGCGCCCGCACCGAACCTGCCGGCCCGGAGCCGCAGCGCGCGCCGGACCGGCCGTCCGGCAGGCGGAGGGTGAAGGCCGTCGACACGAGTGACTCCTCCTTGGGCGGGTACGGCCGGCTCACCGAGCAGATCCTCCAGTTCCTCGCCTCGTCGGGGGGCGCCGACGTACGGGCCCGTGAGGTCGCTGCCGCGCTCGGCCGGGACACCGACGCCGGCAGCATCAACGCCGTGCGCAGCACCCTCGACCGTCTCGTGGGCACCTCGCGTGTCGAGCGTGCGGGCCGAGGTCTGTACCGCGCCAAGACCTCCTGAAGGCAGGCCGGCTCCCGGCCTGTTCGGCACTACCGGCCGGATGTCACCACCGTGAGCAGCACAGCGGAGTCCTCCAGGGCCTCCAGCGCATGCCTGGCCTGCGGAACGACGAGCAGGTCACCGGTTCTGCCCTCCCAGTCCTCCTCGCCACTGGTCAGCCGGACCCGGCCACGGAGAACCATCATGGTCGCTTCGCCCGGGTTGCCGTGCTCGGAGAGTGCCGCTCCCGACACCAGTGTCAACAGTGTCTGCCTCAGGGCGTGCTCATGGCCGCCGTACACCGTCTCGGCGCTCCGCCGTGCGCTGGAGGACGCGGCCCGCTCGAGCAACTCGCGAGCCAGGGCATCAAGTGAGAATTTGCGCATAACGAGCAGTATTCACGACAGGGCACGCCCGTGCCATGGGTCCGAGGCAATCAACGGTGTTTTTCTCGCTGTGGCTCGGCCCCACCGTGTGCCGCGTCCATAAGCCGACAGCGAGGTGGGCGGCAGGGCGTTGCCGCCCCGCCACCCGCTCCCTGTTCCTCGCTAGGAAGCGGAGCCCGGGTGCAGGTACGCGCGGTCGATCGTCTGCCGCACGCTGTTTCCGGCCGCGTCGGTGGCGGTCACCCGAAGGGTCACCGCGGCGTCGCCGTGGACGCGGGACGGCCGCTCGACCGTGGCGGTGAACCTGCCGGTGCTCACACGCTCGGTGCGCGCCCTGGTCCAGGTGTGGCCGTCGTCATAGGAGGTCTCCAGGCGTACGGTTACCCCACGCGGGGCGGCCATGCCGTCCTGCATGCGGACGCCGATGCCGACGGTGTGCCGACGCTGCGGGCCCACGGCGTTGCCGGCGTCGACCGGCACCGCGTAGTCGACCTGGAGCAGCGGCAGTTCGGCCTCTTCCGTCTCAGTACCGGAGGTGAAGGTCCAGGACGTGCGGGTGCCGGTACCGAAGCGCCAGTCGTCGGAGGTACGGGAAGTCCTCAGGTCCAGCCGGTAGTCGGCTGCCCCGCCGGGCACCTCGACGTCACCCCACATGCCGTGCTGGGAGCTGAATACTTGCTCCCCGTCGTGGTAGAGCGCCGCCTCGGCCGTGTCGCTGACGGGTTCCTGCCCGTCCCGGGCGCCGATGCCGCCGCCGAAGTCGGCGACCTCAGCGAACGACCAGTGGCCGGGCGCGGAGTCGGTGAACTCGGGAATGTGCACGGACAAGGTGTCGCCGTGGCGGACGGACGGCCAGGGCGCGCCGACCGGGATCGACGGGCGGACCGGGCCGGAGAACCAGCGCTCCGTGCCGCGCTGACCGGGGCGGTAGGTGTGCGGCAGGTCCCGCATGCCGACCTGGAGGCGCCGGTGGGGGTCGGGTACCACGTTGTGGTGGACGGTGTGGCTCCACAGGGTGTCGCCTGCCCTGACGTACTCGAGGCGTTCGCGTCCGACGGGCACGTAGCGGCTGGTTTCGTTGTTCCAGGCGGTCTCCTGGTAGGGGCGCCAGCCGAATCGCTGTTCGCTGGTCCACGCGGAGTCCCCGGTGCGGGTGTAGGTGGCGCGGATCACGGCGCTCTCCCGCTCTGTGACGGTGTGCACGATCCTCTCGGGGACGGAGCCGGTCGCGACCTGCATCACGTCGTAGAGGTACGGGCTGCGCACGGTTCCGGAGAAGTGCACCACTGCGGAGCGGCCCTTCCTGACCCGGGCGAGGAGTGCGGTGCCCTGGGTGTGGGGGGCCCGCAGCACGGGGAGGGGCTCACGGTCTCCGTCGGGCTGCCACCAGCTCCAGACCGTCTGTCCGCGGGGCCAGACCAGCAGTACGGCCTTGACGCCCGCGGCCTTGGCGCGCGCCAGCATCGCGTCGCCGGGGTCGCTCTCGTACTCCAGCACAGCGAGCTTCCCGCGGGCCGCGCGGAAGTCGGGGGCGGCCGTGCTCCCCGCGTCGACGGCCCGCAGCCGGGCGCCGCCGTCGCCGAACGCGGGCGAGGTCGGCTCGTAGTACGGCGTGAACCGCACTGCGCCACCGGCTACTTCGGCACGTAGTTGCGGGGCCGTCAGCTGCCAGCGGGTGGAGAACTCGAAGCTGCCGTCGGTGACCTGCGGACTGGGGCTGGCGTAGACGTGTTTGACGGCGTCGAAGTACATGCTGCCCCACGACCAGCGATAGCCGTCCAGTTCGCGCCGCCAGTTGACGTTGAGGATGCTGCGCTGCTCGGCGGGGCGGGGCGTGCGGATCTCGACCTCGGTGGCGTCCGCGGCGTTCAGTGTGACCGTGGTGTCCTGGGTGACCTTCACCTCGGGCGCGAACAGCTCGCGCACCTCCTCGCCGTCCTCGGCCGAGTAGGCGAAGGAGGCGTTCAGGAAGTACGTGCCTTCCTCGACGGTGGCGACGGCGGCGTCACGGTCGGTGTAGTCGACGAAGCCTTCCGCGCCCCAGATGTTGGGCAGCACACCCGGCATGACGTGCCCGTCGCGGTCACGGACGACCACGGTCAGACGGTGTTCGGGGGCGCGTACCAGGAGGGAGAGGGTGGTGTGGGCGACCGTCGTTCCGTCCGCGGCCGTCGCGGTGACGTAGCCGAAGTACTTGCCGCGTGCGGCGGTGCCCGGCGTGACGTCCAGCGGTACCTCGGCGGTGGCGCCGGCACCGACCCGTACCGTGTCGGTGCCCGGGGTGACCACACCGTCGGGCAGCCGGCGCCCCGTGTCGGTCGCGAGCCGGACGTCGAGCCGCAGGTCGACGGGGCGGTCACCGGTGTTGGTGTACCGGACGGTGTCCTTCTGCCGGGTGGTGCCCCTGCCGGGCACGAGCGGATCGAGGACGACCGTGCCGGTCGCGGTGACAGGGCCCGCGGCGGCGGTCAGATCGACGCGGCCCGCCACGTCGAACAGGCGTCTGTCGAGGGTGCCTGCCGCCACCAGGGCCTCGGCGTCGGCCGGGAGGACGGTGAGTGAACCGTCGCCCTGCTCAAGGGTCCGGAAGGGGATGTGTCCGCGTCCGGGGCCGGGCAGGACCGACGCGGTGCGGCGGTGTGCGGACACCTGCGTCACGGTGACCTGGTCCCCGTCACCAGCCGTACGGTCACCGGGCCTTCGCCGAGGGCTGTGCGGGGGGCCGGCGGCGCTGACCGCCGTCGGCTGCGGCCCGGCGGCGGCGGGAGCGCTCCCGCCGGCCGCTGTCGCACCGATCGTGATGGCCGCCGTGAGGCGGGCCCAAGCCGTTAGTCGCACACGTGCGCCCTTCTGGGAAATCGAGTGATGGCCGGATTCAACACCGTGTGAAGACAAGGTGTCATCCGTCGCAGGTGTCACAACTGCGCCATGTCCCGATCCCGCCAGCGGACGGGCAGGGGCTCAGCCGGCCGCGGGCACGGGGAGGTGACGGTGGGTCCCCGCCCCGAGGGCCGCGTGCCGCCGCGGCAGTTCCGTGGCGCCGACCGGCTGCGGACGCTGTCCGGAGTCGGCGGTCAGGAGCCGTTCGAGAGCGCCCATCTCCCCGGATCGCGCGGCGACCACGAACGCGCACACCAGTCGGTGATGGTCGGCGCTGTCGACCGGAGCGTTGCTCTCGACGTGCAGGCGCTTGCGGGCCCGGCTGACGACCTGGCGGGCGTTGGGCTGGCTGAGCCCGCACAGGACCGCTATTTCGCCGTACGTGTAGTCGAAGGCCTCGCGCAGGACGAAGACCGCCCGTTCCGTGGGGCTGAGTTTCTGCAGCAGTGCCAGGAGGGCCGCACCGACCGTCTCGGCCTGTTCGAACGCGTTGCCCGGGTCCGCCGCCTGCGCGTCCGCCGCCTGCGGCTGCGGGGAGATACCCACCACTTCGCGGCGGGACCGCGCGGACTGGTTGACGTTGATGGCCAGGTGAACGGTGGTCCGGAGCAGGAAGGCCGTGGCCGCATGGACCCGGGAGCGGTCCGTGTTCTGCCAGCGGACCCATACCTCCTGGACGATGTCCTCGGCCTCGGCCGTGTCACCGACGACGCGGTAGGCCACGCTGACCAGCCGGGGCCGCAGGCGCATGAAGTCCCGGCAGGCGCCGTGCAGCCCGTCCGGCGTGGTTGCTGTGACAGCTTTCTCAAACACACCTGCGTGTGTCGGATCGACGTGGCAATGCGGCATCTGAAACCCCCCAAGACGGCAGTACCCGAGTGAGGGCGTCCGCCGGACCCAGGGGGTCGGCGTTTCGCCTGGTCAAAGCTCATCAGTTCACCGGAGCGTCGACCAGGAACAAACAGCGGCAGATCTGCCTGTGCCGGAAAGGTGTGAGTCGCCAGGCCGCAAGGTGGTTACCGGACCGGGCCCGCCTGTCGGCCGTATCGCTCCCGGGCGAGGGCCACGGTGCCGGCCGGAACGGCCCCCTCGCGGGCCAGCCGGTCCAGTGCCGCCAGGACGATCGACTCGGCGCTCACATGGAAGTAGCGCCGTACCGCGTCGCGTGTGTCGGAGAGACCGAAGCCGTCGGTGCCCAGGGACGCGTAGTCCTGTTCGACCCACTGGCTGATCTGGTCCGGTACCTGTCGCATCCAGTCGCTGACCGCCAGCACGGGCCCGGGCGCGCCCGCCAGTGCGCGGGTCACGTACGGGGTGAGGTCCTCGCCGCGCAACCGCGCCTCGTCGGCGCGCATGGCGTCGCGGCGCAGTTCCGTCCACGAGGTGACCGACCAGACGTCGGCGTGCACGTCCCAGTGGGACCGCAGCAACTCCTGTGCTTCCAGGGCCCAGTGGATGGCTGTTCCCGAGGCGAGCAGTTGCAGGCGGGCGGCGGCGTCCGGGGACTCGGCCGGCCGGAACCGGTAGATCCCCCGCACGATGCCCTCGCGGACGGCCGGCCCCTGCGGCATGGGGGGCTGCTGCTTCGGCTCGTTGTAGACGGTCAGGTAGTAGAAGACGTCCTCGGCCTGTGGGCCGTACATCCGGCGCAGCCCCTCCTCGACGATGACGGCGATCTCGTAGGCGAAGGCCGGGTCGTAGCTCACCGCGGCGGGGTTGGTGGAGGCCAGCAGGTGGGAGTGGCCGTCGGCGTGCTGGAGTCCTTCGCCGGTCATCGTGGTGCGCCCGGCGGTGGCGCCGACGACGAAGCCGCGGCCCATCTGGTCGGCGAGGGCCCACAGTTGGTCGCCGGTGCGCTGGAAGCCGAACATCGCGTAGAAGATGTAGAAGGGGATCATGGGCTCACCGTGGGTGGCGTACGAGGTGGCCGCCGCGGTGAACTCGGCCATGGACCCGGCCTCCGTGATGCCCTCGTCGATGAGCTGGCCGTTCCTGGCCTCGCGGTAGTGGAGCAGTTGGTCGATGTCGACGGGCTCGTAGGTCTGGCCGTCCGGCGAGTAGATGCCGGCCGTCGGGAACAGTGACTCCATCCCGAAGGTGCGGGCCTCGTCGGGCACGATCGGCACCCAGCGGTGCCCTGTGTCCTTGTCCCGCATCAGGTCCTTGACCAGCCGGATGAGCGCCATGGTCGTGGCGATCTCCTGTTTGCCGGACCCCTTCTCCAGGGCCCGGAACGGGCTGGGGGAGAACCGTGTCAGCGCTCGGGGCACCACCCTCCGTACCGGTACCGGGCCGCCCAGCGCGGCGCGGCGTTCCCGGAGGTAGCGTGCCTCGTCCGAATCCTCGCCGGGGTGCCAGAAGGGCGCCTCGTCCCCGCGCAGGGCGCTGTCGGGGATGGGCAGTCGCAGAGTGTCCCGCAGATGCCGGAACTGCTCCATGGTCAGCTTCTTCATCTGGTGGTTGGCGTTGCGTGACTGGAACTCCGGACCCAGCGTGTGTCCCTTGATCGTCTGGGCGAGCACCACGGTGGGCTGTCCGCGATGCTCCACCGCGGCCCGGTAGGCGGCGTGCACCTTGAGCGGCTCGTGGCCGCCCCGGGAGTCGGCGAACAGGTCGATGAGCTGTGCGTCCGTCAGCCCGGCGGCGACGGCGGACAGTTTCTCGCCGGTGAAGAAGTGGGCCCGTATGTACGCGGCGTCCCGGGCCGCGTACGTCTGGAGCTGGGCGTCGGGCAGTTCGTCCAGGCGATGCACGACGGCACCGTCGGTGTCCCGCTGCCACACGGTGTCCCACGCCTGTCCCCACAGGGCTTTGACCACGTTCCAGTCCGCGCCCCGGAACCGTGCCTCCAGCTCCTGCACGATCTTGGAGTTGGGGCGGACGGGCCCGTCCAGCCGCTGGAGGTTGCAGTTGACGACGAAGACGAGGTTGTCGAGCCCCTCGCGGGCGGCGAGGGTCAGGGCGGCCGTGGACTCGGGTTCGTCCATCTCCCCGTCGCCCAGGAACGCCCAGACACGTGAGCCCGAGGTGTCCTTGTCCCCCGGTTGTGGAGGTACCGGTTGAATCTGGCCTGGTAGATCGCGGCGAGCGGGCCCAGTCCCATGGAGACCGTCGGGAACTCCCACAGCCAGGGCAGGCGCCTGGGATGCGGGTAGGAGGGCAGACCGTGTCCGTCCGCCTCCCGCCGGAAGCCGTTGAGCTGCTGCTCGCTCAGACGTCCTTCGAGGAAGACGCGCGCGTAGATGCCCGGCGAGGCGTGTCCCTGGATGTACAGCTGGTCACCGGAGCCGTCCTGGTCCTTGCCCCGGAAGAAGTGCTGGAACCCGACCTCGTAGAGCCAGGCGGCGGAGGCGTACGTCGAGATGTGGCCGCCGAGCCCCAGGCGCGAGCCGCGGCTCACCATGACGGCCGCGTTCCACCGGTTCAGGGCCGTGATCCGGGTTTCCATCGACAGGTCCCCCGGGAACGCCGGCTGGGCCGCCGTCGGGATGGTGTTCAGGTAGTCGGTGGAGACGAGCCGGGGCAGTGCGAGGCCGACGCGTGCCGCGTGTTCGTGGACGCGCCGCAGCAGGTACACCGCGCGCTCCGGGCCCGCCCGCTCGATGACGGCGTCCAGGGACGCCCGCCACTCCGCCGTCTCCTCGGTGTCCCGGTCGGGCAGCTGGTCCAGTTCACTGGTCCGGAACGTCTCCGCGGGCAGTTCGGGAAGAGTCATGTCGGCCTTCCGGTCGGGGCGGTCGGGACATGGCATCGGCAGACCATGTGGGTTGTCGGCCATGCGCCCTTCAAGACCGGGGGGACGCCGGTGTTGTGACACCCGCACGTGCGGGTGCCGCAGTGGTGCGGCGGGTGGCACGGGTCACAGTCGCGGCGCACGCTGTCACAGCGGGCAGGGGCATCCGGTCTCACCTGTGAAGGACTGTCTGCCGACCGTCTGCTTGAGTTCTGGAGGAGATCATGCGCATCGCTGTGGCCGGGGGAACGGGTTGGATCGGCTCGCTGGTGGTGCGGGAGGTCCGCGAGCGGGGACACGCGCCGGTCGTCCTCGCCCGGTCCCAGGGTGTCGATCTGCTGACGGGCAAGGGGCTCGGGGACGCCCTGCGCGGAGTGTCCCGGGTGATCGACGTGTCCAACATCGCCACGCTGAGCCTGAAGCGGGCGGCGGCATTCTTCGAGACGGCCACGCCGAATCTGCTCGAGGCGGGGCAGCGAGCCGGAGTGGAGCACCACGTGACGCTGTCGATCGTCGGCTGCGACCGCGTCCCGACCGGCTACTACATCGCCAAGCACCGGCAGGAACAGCTCGTCCACGACTCCCCCGCGCCGACCACGGTGCTCAGGGCCACCCAGTTCCACGAGTTCGCCGCCCAGATGCTGGCGCGCACCGATGCCGGTCCGGTCAAGATGGTGCCGCGGATGCGGACCCAGCCGATCGCCGCCGCCGAGGTCGCCGCGGCGCTGGTGGCCCTGGCGCTCGGTGACGCCCGGGGCAGTACGCCCGAGCTGGCGGGTCCGGAGGTGCGGGAGATGACGGACATGGTGAAGCAACTGCGGGAGGCGACCGGGCAGCGAGCGCTGGTGGTTCCGCTGCGGCTGCCGGGCGCGGCCGGGAAGGCCATGGCGGAGGGTGCGCTGCTGCCCACGGAGGACGGCCCGCGAGGGGCGATCACGTTCGACGCGTGGGTCGCGGAGCGCGCGGCCGCCGAGGCCGGGACGTCGTCGGCCGCATGAACACCGGGCCGGTGCCCCGCCCTGTGCAGCGCACCGGCCCGTACCGGGGCGGGGGTCCGGGCGGGACGCGTCGCCGGGCCATGACCTGGCCGCAGGGCGCCGTCAGGCGTAGTGATGACGCCGTCAGGCGTAGTGATGACGGGCCCGCGCAAGGCCGCCGCGGAATGCGGACGTCTTCGGCAGACGCCCCTCGTAGGCCGCGAGCGCCCACGCGTGGTACGCGAATTGGGCCGCCAGCCACGGATCCTCCAGCGCCTCGGCCGCCCCGGCGGCCGTGTGGAAGACCTCGGGCCAGTGGCTCCAGAACATCCAGCGGTAGGAGAACCAGTGCAGTGACTGCGCCACCTCCACCACCCTGGGGTGCTCACCGGCCGCGGCGACCGCCCGGTAGGCGGCCAGCCATGTCGTCCCCTCCGCCTGGAGCCACTCCCGTGCCTCGTCCGCACCGGACAGCTGCACCATGCCGGGGCGCGCGTGCGAAGCCGGTGCTCGGTGGCCGGGCTCGTGCCACCGGCCGGCCGCCATCGCGTTGTCCAGCAACCAGTGGTGCAGGTCGGCCCGCACGCTGTCGATGTCGCGGACGGTTTCCTCGGCCCGCAGCCGGTCGCCGGCGAACAGCCGCAAGAGGTCGTGCAGGCGGTAGCGCCCCCGTTGCACGGTGAGGAGTCCGGCCTCGACCAGCTCGTCGAGGCTGCGCTGCGCCGCGGGCAGGGCCTGCCCACTGAGCCGGGCGGCACAGGACGCCGTGGTGGCCCCACCGTCGATCAGCGCCAGCCGGCGGAACATATGGGCCGCGGCCGGGCCGAGCTGCCGGTACGACACGTCGAAGGCGGCCGACACCCGGACGTCCCCGGCCGCCAGGGCGTCGAGGCGTCGTTCCTCCACCGCGAGCCGGTCCGCGAGGCGGCGTATCGACCAGGCGGTGCGGGTGGCGAGCCAGTTCCCGGCGACCCAGAGGGCGAGCGGCAGCCGGCCGCACCGCTCGGCTATCTCGGCGATCGCCGCCGGCTCGGCCTCCGCCCGCTCCCGCCCGATCAGCGTCGTCAGCAGGCCGGCGGCATCGTCCGGGGACAGCTCCCCCAGCACGAGACGGTGTCCGCTGCCCAGGCCCGCCAGGTTCCTGCGGCTGGTCAGGATCACCATCGAGGTTCCGGCCCGGGGCAGCAGGGGACGGACCTGCTCCTCGTCACGCACGTTGTCCAGCACCAGCACGCACCGCTGGCCGGACAGCACCCGCTGATAGAGGGCGGGGTGGCCGTCCGCTCCGGTGTTGGCGAGTTCCCGGTCACCGACGCCGAACGCCTTCAGCACCCGGACCATCAACTCGGCCGACTCGGGCGCGTCCTCGTCCAGCCCGCGTCCGTCGACGAGCACCTGCCCCGCGGGGAAGCGGTCGGCGATCTGCCTCACGGCGTGCAGCACGAACGCCGTCTTGCCCGCGCCCGGCGCACCGGACACGGCCACCACGACCGGCTGTCCAGCGGCCGACGCCGCCGCTTCGACCAGCCTGGCCAGCTCCGTCTCACGCCCCATGAAGGCCTCGGTCGCGCGCGGGAAGTCCCGTAAACCGGGCTCGGAGCCGGGCGCGCCCGGCTCACGCCCGCCGTTGCGGCCCGCCAGCAGCAGCGCCCGCTGCCCCTCGCCCAGACCGAGTCCGTCCGCCAGCGCCTCGACCGTGCGCCGTTGCGGAACGGCCCGCCGCCCCCGCTCCAGATCGCTGATGCCGCGCACACTGACGCCGGACGTCCTGGCCAGCTCCGCGATCGTCAGACCCGCCTCCGTTCTCAGACGCCGCAACAGCATCGAGAAACTCACATCAGCCAACCCGCACTCCCCCGCACCAGCGTGTGAATCTGCGATCAAACCATAAAAGACTTTCAGCCATATCGGGTGTGATTTTCGGACATGGCCCCGTCGGTCGTCCTGCCGACATCCGCTCCTGTCCGCGAGCCCACCGTGTCACACATCACGACACCACCTTGTCTTTACGGGAAAAGGGCCCTTCCGGACTCACGGCGCGTCCCGCCGCGCCGCAGCCGGTTCCGGCCGGGACCGCGGACGCGGCCTCGCGTCGTCCCGAACAGAGGAGTTGCACATCATGAGCAAGCCAGTTCTCGAGCAGGCGGCCCAGGACTTCGCCGACGCCACCTCCCAGCCCCCCTTCCTTTACGAACTCGGCCCCGAGGGCGCCCGGAAGGTGCTCGACGACGCCCAGGCCGGCCCGGTCGAGATGCCCGACGTCGACGAGGAATGGATCACCGTTCCCGCCGAGGTCGGTGACGTGCGCGTCCGCATCGTCAAGCCCGCCGGGACCACCGGGGTGCTGCCCGTGGTCCTCTACGTGCACGGCGGCGGCTGGGTGCTGGGCAACGCCGCGACCCACGACCGGCTCGTGCGCGAACTGGCCACCGGCGCCGAGGCCGCGGTCGTGTTCGTGGAGTACGACCGCTCCCCCGAGGCCCGCTACCCCGTGGCCATCGAGCAGGCCTACGCCACCGCCCGGTGGATCACCGCGAAGGGCTCCGAGAAGGGCCTGGACAGCTCCCGGCTGGCCGTCGCGGGCGACTCGGTCGGCGGCAACATGACCGCGGCGCTGGCCATCATGGCCAAGCAGCGGGGCGACGTGACCTTCGTCCACCAGTCCCTGTACTACCCCGTGACCGACGCCGCGCAGGACACGGACAGCTACCGGACCTTCGCCGACGGTCCGTTCCTGACCGCCAAGGCCATGGCCTGGTTCTGGGACTGCTACACCACCGACCCCGCGCAGCGCGCCGAGATCACCGCTTCCCCGCTGCGGGCCTCCCTGGAGGAGCTGGCCGGGCTGCCGCCCGCTCTCGTCCTCGTCGACGAGAACGACGTCCTGCGCGACGAGGGCGAGGCCTACGCCCGCAAGCTCACCCAGGCCGGTGTCCCGACCACCAGCATTCGGTACAACGCCATCCTGCACGACTTCATGATGCTCAACACCGTGCGCGGCACTCACGCGAGCACCGCCGCCATCGAGCAGGCGATCCGTACCCTGCGCAAGGCCCTGGGCACCGCCTGAGCAGCCCCGGCCGGGCGATGACCCCGACCATCTCGCCCGGCCGGCCGGCTCCGGGGCCGCACCCGGCTCTCCCCTTCCCGGCCGGCGCCCGCATGCCGCACCGCCGTCCGTTACGCAGAAAGGCAATCCCATGCCGCAGTCCTCCTCGACACCGCCGACCGTCGTCCTCGTGCACGGAGCCTTCGCCGACTCCTCCAGTTGGAACGGTGTGGTCACCCGGCTGAGCGAGCAGAACATCCGCACCGTCGCCGCGGCCAACCCACTGCGCGGCCTGGCGCACGACGCCGGCTACGTCCGGGAACTCCTCGCCTCCGTCGACGGTCCCGTGGTGCTCGTCGGGCACTCCTACGGCGGTGCCGTCATCAGCGCTGCGGCCGTCGGAGCCGACAACGTCAAGGCGCTCGTCTACGTCGCCGCCTTCCTCCCGGAGCCCGGTGAGAGCGCGGCCGACCTGTCCGGGCGCTTCCCCGGCAGCACGCTGGGCGAGACCCTCCGAGAGGTGCCGGTGACGCTGACCGACGGCTCCAAGGCCACGGACTGCTACATCGACGCGGACAGGTTCCACGGACAGTTCGCCGCGGACGTCCCGGAGGAGGTGACCCGGGTCATGGCGGTCACCCAGCGGCCGATCACGGCCGAGGCGCTCGCGGAGAAGGCGACCGACGCGGCGTGGAAGACGCTTCCCTCCTGGGTTCTGGTCAGCCAGGGCGACCAGAACATTCCCCCTCGGGCCCAGTCCTTCATGGCCGAGCGCGCAGGCGCCCAGACGGTGACCGTGGAGGCGTCGCACGCGGTCAGTGTGTCGCAGCCGGACGCCGTGGCCGGTCTGATCGTCGAAGCGGTCCAGGGAACGTCCTGAACGACACCGGTGACTGCGGCAACCAAACAAGGGAAAGTGTGGCACACTGTCCAGGTCACAGTGTTTCGCACCGTGACTGCCGCTCACAGTTGTCCGACACCGATCGCATGACTGACGGCGCATACGCGGCCTGCTCCTGCCTGTCCCCCGTCGGGCGGGGGCAGGCCGCTTTCGTATGGGGCAGGGGTCTGTGCGGAAAGGCTGAAGGGTTGATTCCGTGGCCAGAGGAAGCGTTATCCGGTATGACAGCGTTCGAGGGTACGGCTTCATCGCCCCGAGTGACGGTGGCGACGATGTTTTTCTCCATGTGAACGATCTGCGTTTTCCGGGGACGCAGGTGCACCCGGGAGCCGTCGTGGAGTTCGAGGTCGCCGAGGGAGAGCGGGGCCTCAAGGCGACCGAGGTGAGCCTGGTCGCGACGGTCCCCGACCAAGCGCCCACCCCGAGCGCACCCGCCTCGTCCCAGGTCCTCACTCCGGAGCGGTACCGGCAGGAGGTCACCGAGGTACTGCTTCGTACGGCGCCCTCACTGACGGCGCAGTCCCTCGTCGAGGCGCGGCGAGGACTGATCGAGCACGCGCGGTCGCACGGCTGGATCGAGGGGTGAGGTCCTCGCCTGGTCGTGCGCTCACTGTTGCAACTTCGCGAGGTGCTCCCGGGCCTTGACGGCGTAGTCAGGATTGGCGTCGGCTCCCAGTTCCAGGCAGCGGGTGAAGGCGTCCCGGGCTTCCGACACGCGTCCCGCCTCCAGCAACGCGATGCCCAGGTTGACCACGTTGATGCTTTCCGTGGCGGTGTTGCCGCTCGCACGGCTCAGCTCGCAGGCCGCTCCGCTGTGCTCGATGGCCTCGTCCCAGCGCCTCAGCTGAATGTGGGCAACGCCGGCGGCGGCGTGCAGGTTGGCCAAGGTGAAGTGGCGGATATGGGGTTCGACGGCGTCCCCGGCAGCGTGGAGGGCGTCCAGCGCGCGTTGGACCTCGACCGTCGCTTCGGCGGGTCGCTGGGCTCGTACGAAGATGTTCGCACTGGCACTGACGGCCTGTATGGAGCCGTGGATGTCGCCGACAGCCTCGAAGAGCTGAGCGGCCACCTTGTTGTGGTGGACGGCCGCCTCGAAGTCGTCGATCAGCCGCAGCGCCCAACCGCGGTAGAAGTGGGACCACGCCTGTTGCTCCAGGGAGCCGCATCGTTCGGCCGCGGCAAGGGCCTGGGCCGAGCGGACGAGACTGTCTTGGTGACGGCTCTCGCAGAGCAGCAGCGCCCAGGCGTGATAATTGAGGTGCGTGGCCTCCCACAGGGGATCGGAAAGCGCCTGCGCGGACTCGGCGGCCAGGGAGAAGACCGTGGGCCAGTGGCCCCAGAAGACCCACTGGTCGGAGAACCAGTGCAGGGCCTCGGCCACTTCCACCACCGTGGTGTGATCCCCGGCGGCGGCCGCCGCGCGCAGCGCGCCCAGCCAGTTGACGCCCTCGGCCTTGAGCCAGTCGCGCGCCTTGTCGGAGTCCGACAGGTCGACGTTGCCCCGCCATGCCGGGGATGGGGCGCCGTGCGCGGGTTCGTACCAACGGCCCGCGACCACGGTCGTCTCCAGCAACCAGCGGTGCATCGCGGCCTTGGCGTCCGTGGCCTCGGAACCACTCTCGTCGACGTCCAGCCGGGTGCGGGCGTACACGCGCAACAGGTCGTGGAAGGCGTACCGGTCCGTGCCGGAGCCGACGAGCAGTCCCGCTTCGACCAGTTCCTCCAGGATGTCCTCTGCGTCGAAGACGGGCCGGCCGATCAGTGTGGCGGCGCACGCGGTGCCCATGTCGGGCCCCTCCACCAGCGCCAGGCGGCGAAACATACGAGCGGCCTCCGGTGTCAACTGCCGGTAGGAGACGTCGAAGGCGGCGGTCAGCCTCGGATCGTCGACGGCCAGCGCATCCAGGCGCTGCTCCTCCGCGGCGAGTCGGTCCGCGAGCCGTCGCACCTCCCAACCGGTGCGGGTGGCGAGCCAGTTGCCCGCCACCCGGAGCGCCAGGGGCAGGTGCCCGCACAGCTCGGCCACCTCGGCCAGCGCTTCTGCTTCGGCCGCCGCCCGCTCGACGCCCACCAGACCGGCGAGAAGGTCCCTGGAGTCCCGCGGGCGCAGCGCTCCGACCTGCATCCGCTGTACGCCTCCCAGTCCGGCGAGCATCCGGCGACTGGTCACCAGCGCCATCCCGTCGCCGGTGCCCGGCAGCAGGGGGCGGACCTGAGCCTCGTCACGCCCGTTGTCGAGGACGAGGAGCAGTCGGCGCTCGGCCAGCGCTCGGCGGTACAGCTCGGGGTGTCCCTGTGGTCCGGCCTTGGCCAGTTCGGAGTCGGACAGGCCCAGGGTCTTGAGGATCCTGAGCATCAGCTCGGACCAGTGCGGCGGGTCGTCGTCCATGCCCTGGAGGTTCACCAACAGTTGCCCGTCCGGGAAGCGGGGGGCCAGTTCGCGGACTGCGCGCAGGGCCAGGGTCGTCTTGCCCACGCCTGGTGCTCCCGAGAGGACTATCACCGGCTGCTGGCCGCTGCCTCGCTCCGATTCCAGTTGCCACGCCATGTCCGACAACCGGGCCAGCTCCGCCTCCCGGCCGGTGAAGTCGTCGACCTCCCGCGGCAGCGCGCCGGGGCCGACGGCATTGTCGCCGTTCGAGCGTCTCGCCCGACCGGCCCGAGCGGCCGACAGCAGTCGGTCACGCTCGGCCGCGTCCAGTCCCAGGCCGTCCGCCAGTGCCGCGACCGTCCGCCGCTGGGGTACCGTCCGCTCGCCCCGTTCCAGGTTGCCGATGCCCCGGGCGCTCACTCCCGATTTTTCCGCCAGGCTCTCGATCGTCAGTCCCGCGTCCTGTCGCAGCCGCCGCAGCAATTGTCCGAAATCCCCGTTATCCGGCACGCCGAATCCCTCCCCGTCCATCCGCAGCGTCGTTCACAGCGCCCCGTACATCTCCCGGGGCGTTCGTTCATGGGTGGGCAACCGTGGTGGCCTCGGTCCTTTCGCCCTCATACGCTCAGCGACGGCCCGTCAGAAGTGGGCCGGGCGCGTCTCGTTCGCGACACCGGGTGCTGTCCGCCGAGGTGTCCCGCTCTTCGGCCGGTCGCATGATGTTCCGCATGTCCAAGGGGCGACCCCCCCGGCGACCACTGTCGTCGCCCGGCGCCCGATCGATACCCGGGTTCCCCCCGGGGTCGGTCCCTGGGGCCCGTGCACCGACCCCGGGGTGTCAAGTCGTCAGAAGGCGGCCCCGAGGCCGGGAGTTCGGGGTTGTAGCTGCACCTGCTTGCGGGAGGTGACGCCCAACTTGGCGAAGATGTTGCCCAGGTGCCATTCGACGGTGCGGGGGCTGATGAAGATACGGACACCGATCTCCGCGTTGGTCAGGCCCTCGCGGACGAGCCGCACGATCTGTGCCTCCTGCGCAGTGAGGCGGTGCGCGGTCTGCGTCTTGTCCCGGTGCACCTTCTCGCCGGTGGCCAGCAGTTCACGTGAGGCCCGCCGGCTGAAGGCGGCCATGCCCATCTCGGTGAACGACGCGTGCGCGAGGCGCAGTTGCTCACGCGACTCCCGTTGGCGACGCTCGCGGCGCAGCCACTCGCCGTACAGCAGGCGGCTGCGGGCCAGCTCACCCCGCAGCGCGGTGCCGTCGAGCCGTTCGACGGCCTCACGGTAGTGCTTCTCGGCCGCCGCTCCCCCGGTCACCAGCGCCCGGGAGCGGGCCTCGACGCCCAGACCCCAGTCGGTCCCGCTCGGCCCGGTCCGCTCGGACAGTCGGCGGAAGGCATCGAGGGCACGTTCCTCCTCGTCGCAGCGGACCGCGGCCTCGACATACTCGGCCAAGGCCCAGCCGACCGCGACGCTCGCCTCCCGCTGGGGGTGGTCCGCGGCCGCGGCTGCTGCCACCAGGGCCTCCTCGTAGCGCCCCAGGCTGTTGTGGAGCAGGGCGAGGCTCCAGCCGCTGACGAGCAGCACCACGCCCTCGCCCCGGCTCACCGCATCAGCGTCCACCCTCGCCAGCAACTCGGCGTGGCGCACCTCGTCGCCCTGCCAGGCGGCAATCATGAGAGAGGTGTGCGCCGGGTGGCTGATCCCCACGGCCTCCGAGACCGTGCGCAGCTCCTCGGTGCGGAACGCAGCCGAGGCGAGGTCGCCCGCGAAGATGTCCACCGAGGCACGGGTGGCCAGCGCGAAGGGGCGCGCCGCGGACTGGCCACTCTCCTCCACGAACCTCAGGAGCCGGCCGGCGAGCCGGTCCCAGGCGTCGTAGTCCCAGATCATGGCCGCCGACAGCGCTGCCTGCCACAGCCAGCGCAGGCCGTCCGCGACGGACAGCTCCGGGTCGGAGAAGGCGTTCAGTGCGCTCCGCAGCTTCCGCACACCCGGCTCCTGGCCTTCGGCGACCAGCGCCGCGAGCCCGTCCAGGAGGCGATCCACAGCTCGGGGTGGGCCGCTGAGAGCGGGGGCCGCGTGGGCCGCCTCGGCGGCTTCCAGTTGGCCACCGCCGGCGGCCAGAGGACCGGCGAACATGGCTGCGCCGAGCGCGTCGAGGTAGGTCTCGCGAGCCAGTGGTGCGTCCAGCTTCTGGAGGTGCCGGGCCGCCGCCAGCAGAAGGGGGAAGGCATCGTTTCCCCGTCCGACGGCGTAGGTGATCTGGGCCCGCAGCAGGTCCGCCTGTCCCCGTAGGTGCTCGTCGAGCGGGCCCGCCCCCACCACCGACAGCATCCGCAGCGCCTCGTCCGGCGTCCCCGCGTAGTGCAACGCCCAGGCGGCGTCCAGCGCACGCCGCTGCCGACGGGCCCGGTCGGGCGTCAGTTCCACCGCCCGCGCCAGGAACGCCGCCGCGGCGGCGAGTCCCCCGCGCGACCGCGCCCGGTCGGCCGACGTCACCAGCTCCGCCGCCACCTCCTCCGAGGTGCCCCGCGTCCCTTGTGCCGCGTGCCAGGCGCGCCGGTCCGGATCGGCCGCCGCGTCCGTCACGTCGGCCAGGACCCGGTGCGCCCGGCGCCGTTCGTCCGGTGAGGCCGCCCAGTACACCGCCGACCGCACCAGCGGATGCGGGAACCACACCCTGTCGTCGATCCGCACCAGGCCCGCGGCCAGCGCGGGGCCTGCCGCGTCCGAGCCGACACCCAGCACGTCCGCGGCACGCCACAACAACTCCGGATCGCCCCCGGGTTCCGCGGCCGCGACCAGCAGCAACCGCCGGGTGTCGGGCGGCAGTTTCGCCGCCCGGGTCCGAAACGCCTGCTGGACGCGGCCCGCGACACCCTGCCCGCCGGGCAGCCACAAGCCGCTCGACAGCTCCGCCGGGGTCAGTTCCCGAGGCAGTTCCAGCAACGCCAGCGGGTTCCCCCGCGTCTCCGCCACGATGCGCTCCACCACACGGTCGTCCCACACGCCCGGCAGCACCGACCGCAGCAGGTTCCGGGCGTCGTCCTCGGGCAGCCCTTCGATCACGATCTCCGGCAGGCCCTTGACGTCGGCCCCCGCCGCGCCGTCGCGCAGGGCGAACAGCAGCCCCACCGACTCGGTTCCCAGCCGCCGGGCCACGAACGCCAGCGCCTCCACCGACGCCCGGTCCAGCCACTGTGCGTCGTCGACCAGACACACCAACGGCCGCTCCCGCGCCGTCTCGGACAGCAGCCCCAGCACGGCGAGACCTACCAGGAACCGGTCGGGGGCAGGCCCCGCACCGATTCCGAGGGCCGCCCGCAACGCCTTGGCCTGCGGGCCGGGGAGGCGGTCGAAGCGGTCCGCCAGCGGAGCGCACAACCGGTGCAGGCCGGCGAAGGCCAGCTCCATCTCCGACTGCACGCCCGTCACCCGGCAGACGCGGAACTGCCGGCCCCGCTCCGCCACGTAGTCGAAAAGGGCCGACTTGCCCGCCCCCGCCTCACCCCGCAGCACCAGGACCCGGCTCTCACCGTCCCGGACGGCTTCCAGCAGCCCGTCCAGTTCCGCACACACCTCACGCCGACCCCGCAGCACCCCGACCACACCGCTTCCAAGCCGCCACACCAACAGAAAAAGGAGAAGTCTATGAAACGTCCGAATGTGGGGTTTCGCCAGAAAAATGTGCGTCCGGTGACCAGCCGGTAATCCCGCGGGGCGGCCCCTGTCGCTCATCCGGAGACTTCGGCGCCGGGCAGTTCGAGGCCCAGGCCGATGAGGCTCTCGGCCGTGTCGACGATGGTCCGGGAGACGTCCCGCGGCTGCCAGCCCAGGACCGAGCGCGCCTTGTGGTTACTGATGACGGGGATGCGGCCCTTCAGCGTGGCAGCCTCACGGAACGCCGGCTCCGTCTTCGCGGCCTCCACCACCTCCTCGATCGTCAGCTCGCGGGAGGGCAGTACCTCCGCGGCGGCGGGGAAGTGTTCCCGCAGGATGTTCGCCATGCCGAAGAGGCTGAGCGCCGGACCGCTGACGCCGAGGAAGCGCTCCCCGGCGGCGTCGGGGTGCAGCATGGCCCGCAGATGCAGGTCCGCGACGTCACGGACGTCGACGACGCCGAAGTACATGACAGGCACCACGGGCATCTGACCGCTCAGCATGGCGCGCACCAGATCGGCCGACGCCGACGGACGGTTGCCCAGGACCGGACCGAAGATGCCCGTCGGGTTGATCACCGCGAGTTCGATGCCGCCCTCGGTGCGCACATAGTCCCAGGCCGCGCGCTCGGCCAGGACCTTCGACTTGTGGTAGGCGGGCAGCCCTTCCGTGTCCGGGTCCGTCCAGTCGGACTCCGTGTACTGGTTGTCCTCCTTCACGGTGTAGCCAACCGCCGCGAAGGAGGACGTCATGACCACCCGGGGCACGCGCGCGGCGCGGGCTGCGGCGATGACGCGCAGGGCGCCGTCCCGCGCGGGCCGGATCAGTTCTTCCTCGGTCTCCGGCGGGGTGAAGGGGAACGGCGAGGCCAGGTGCAGCACCCGGCCGACACCGGCCATGGCCTCGGCCCAGCCGGCGTCGTCGTCCAGCGACGCCACGGCGAACTCGAGCTTGTCACCCGGTTCGACGCCGGCACGGCCGAGTGCCTCCCGGACGGCCTGCTCCTGCTTCTCCTCTCGGATCGTCACCCGGGTAGGCAGGCCCTCGCTGAGCAGTCGCGACACCGTGTGGCCACCGAGATAGCCGGTCGCGCCGGTCACCAGCACCGGCCGTCCGGCCGCAGCGAAACCCTTGAGATCTTCCACGAACATGTGTGTTCCTCGCGCTTGTCAGCAGTGATTGCGTCGGCCCAGGGTCCGTACGTCCGGTGCGGATCACGGGCACGTTCCCGAGCCTCCGATACTTGAAGCGCTCGAAGTCAAGTGCGGCCGGCAGTCGAGGCCGGGGTATTCCCGACGGCGTGGCCGCCCCTTGTTCTGTCCCGTTCCGCTACGGCAGGGGCGCCGGCCCGCTGCCGCCGGTCAGGACTTCCACGGCGTTCCCGCCGCCCCCGGTGCGGCCGGCCGGACGGGAGCGCCTCGTGCAGGACCGCCCGACTCGCCGCCGTGGAGGGGTCGGCCAGGGTTCCTCCGCGCCGGCCACCCTCCGTACCCGTACGCTTCGGGCGTCGGCGGCCAGGATCCGGAGCAGCGCCGTCATGTGACCCGACTGGGCCGCGACGACGAACGCCGCGAACAGGCGCCCATGGGCGGCGGGGTCAGCGGTGGCGCACCGGTCGCTGCTGAGGTGTCTGCGCGCTCGGCTGAAGAGTTGCCGAGCGTTGGTCGGAGTGGTCTGCAACAGGTCGGCGATCTGCTCGTACGGGTAGTCGAAAGCGGCTCTCAGCACGTAGACGGCCCGCTCCGTGGGACCGAGCCGCTCCAGCAGGACGACGACCGCCGTGCGCAGCGCCTCGCGCTGCTCCGCACCCGCTTCCGGAAGGATGTGGGAGTCCGACGGCTCGTTGAGGCCGGCGTGCGTCTCCTGCCGCATGCGGGCGGACTGGGCCACATTGATCGCCAGCCGGGCGGTCACGGTGGCAAGGAAGGCATACGGGGCCTGCACCTGGGACTGGTCGGTGCACTGCCAGCGCACCCAGGCCTCCTGTACCACGTCCTCCGCCTCCACCCTGCTGCCCAGTACCCGGAAGGCGATCGCGCACAGACGAGGCCGCAGGGCGTGGAAGGAACGGGCCGCCTCGTCGAGGGCAAGAGCCGTCGCCTGATCGCCGTGGTCGGAAGTCATCGGCACAGCCTCCTTGTGAGCCGCGGTCGCGCTATGCCGTCTGCCTGCGACGCCATGTCGCTCGGTCGGTCGGAGAGCCGGCGGCGGGACGCCGGGCGCCGCGGTCGGCGCCCGGCGTGAGGCATCGGCTCATCGCCTGACCCGGCAGGACCCGCCGGTTGTCGCCGGGGTGCAGGCCGGGTCGCCACGCCAAGGGAAAGGAGGTCGCCGGTCAGACGTCCCACGGGCCCGTGGCTCAACTGATCATCGCCACTGTCCCCGAAACGGCTGCGACCTGTACCCGGGAGAACCACGGGGTCGGTCCCGGGCCCGTCGAGTCTGCCCCAGGTGACGGGGGTGACGGCGCTCGCCCTGCACGTGGGTGCGGCGGCTGTCACAAGCGGCGCCGCTGCCCTGTCCCTCTGTGCAGACAGATCGGACACCACAGGAGAGCTGGTCGATCGTGGAAGCGCGCCCTGACGTTCCTCCAGCCTTCCAGCAATACATCCACCCCGCCGCGCGCACCCGTCTCCGCGGCTCGTACTGAAGAGGCAACAACACTACATGGTGTGACAACAGTGTGTGCCTGCGCGCGGCCTCCCTTTCTCAACTCACGCCATGAGCGCACTCGTTCACAAGGAGAGCAATGACCACGGATTCCACCCTGTCCCCCGGATCGAGCCGCCGCGGCCTTCTCAGGAGCGCCGCGGTCGCCGTACCCGCCGCCGCGATGCTCGGCTCACTGTTCACCGACCATGCCGTCGCGACCCCGCGGACCGGGCTGCCCGACTACGACAGCATTCCGTCGGCGTCCGTGGGCCCCGCCCTCAACGCGGACGGCTACCACGTGGGAAGGATCAAGGGGAACCTGTACTGGGTCACCGACTCGTACTACCAGGCCATGTTCCTGTCCACGCGTGAGGGCGTCGTCCTGGTGGACGCACCGCCCACCATCGGCCACAACCTGCACCGGGCCATCCGGGAAGTCACCCGGGCCAACGGCAGGCCCGAGAAGGTGACACACCTCGTCTACACGCACTCGCACGCCGACCACATCGGCGCGTCGGTCATCTTCGGGGAGAAGGTGACACGCATCGCCCACCGCCGGACCCGTGAGCTGTTGCGGGCCGCCGGTGATCCGAACCGCCCGCTGCCCCACAAGACGTTCGAGGACCGCTACGTCCTGAAGGCGGGCGGCGAACGGCTGGAGCTGTCGTACCACGGCCCCAACCACTCGCCCGACAACATCTTCGTCTACGCCCCACAGTACGCGACGCTGATGGTCGTGGACGTGCTGTATCCGGGGTGGGTGCCGTTCAAGCACCTGGCCGTGTCCCAGGACATCCCGGCGTGGATCGCGGCCCACGACGTGGCGATGGACTACCCGTGGCAGACGCTCGTCGGCGGCCATCTCGGACGCCTCGGCGTCCGCGCCGACGGCCGGGTCCAGCAGCAGTACATCGCCGACCTGGAAGCCAGCACACGCGCGGCGAGCGCGGCGCTGGACCCGACACCCTACTTCGAGAAGTACGGACCGTCCGGGAACTCCTGGGCCATCTTCAAGACGTACCTCGACGCCGTCGCCCAGCAGGCGGCGGAGCCCGTCGTCGCCAAGTACCGGGGGGTGCTCGCCGCGGCCGACGTTTTCACGGTCGACAACGCCTTCACCATGCTGGAGTCGCTGCGCATCGACGCGGGGAGTCTCGGTCCGTTCGGCATCCGTCCGTAGTTCTGCCGCGTACGAAGGCCGTTGCCCCTCCTGCCCGCGGCGGGCAGGAGGGGCAACGGCCTTCGTACGCCACACTCAGCGCAGCAGCGCGTCACGCACACTGAGGAGTTCCTCGGTGACGCGGTCCTCCGTCCGCACGTCGCCGCGCTCCCGCGCGGCCCAGAGCTCGGCTTTCAGCGCCAGGTAGCGCCGCCGGACGCGCATCCGCTCCATCTCCGAGTCCACGCGTTCGGTGTTCCGCTCGAACAGTTCGCGCAGGCGGGCTGCCCGGTCGTCGTCCTCCGCCATGAGGCGCAGGTAGGAGCGCATGTCCTGCACGCTCATCCCGGTGGACCGCAGACAGCCCAACGCCTCGATCATCGCTACGGCGGCTGCGCCGTAGCGGCGGTGTCCGCTGCTCTGGTCCCGGGGTACGGGGGCGATCAGACCGATCTTCTCGTAGTAGCGCAGTGTCGACTCGGACAGTCCGCTGATCTTCGCCATGTCCTGGATCGACACATGCTCGGCGGCGATTGCGCCGTGCTCCGTCCGTGCCATGCACCAAGCCTCCCGATCGAGTTGCCCCTCACCCACACCTCATGGTCAGCCCGGAGCGGCTGACGGCCAGGTGGAGCGACCGATCGTCGACGCCGGTGCCGCAGCCGGCCGGCTCCACCCGGAGGACGCGCCCTGCGCAAGGCGAGGACGGTCTTCCTCAGACGTTCCGGGCAAGCCAGTCACGGAAATGCGTCCCGCTGAGCTTGGCCTTGCCGTCGTCCGGGACGAGGCTGCGCTCGGCCAGTACCGAACCGAAGTAGCGGGCCTGCGCGTCGGCGACGACGGTCCGCTGGTCCTGCCACGTGTGCAACGCCTCGCGTACCAGCTCGTCGAAACGGAACTGGTCGGGTCCGGCCACCTCGATGACGCCCCCGACCGGTTCGGCGAGCGCAGCGTCGACCACGGCCTGCGCCACGTCGGCGGCCGCCATGGGCTGGAACAGCACGGGCGGCACGCGCACGACGTCCCCGTCGGCGGCGAGGTCGGCGATCCCTCGGACGAACTCGAAGAACTGCGTGGCCCGCACGATGGTGTGGGGCACCGACCCCTTTCCGATCAGTTCCTCCTGCGCGACCTTCGCACGGAAGTATCCGTTGTCGGGCAGGCCCTCGATACCGACGATCGACAGAGCCACATGGTGTGACACTCCGGCCGCCTCCTCGGCCGCCAGCAGGTTGCGCGTGGAGGTGCTGAAGAAGTCCAGCACCGCCTGTTCCTCGAAGGAGGGCGAGTTGGTCACGTCAACGACCACCTGCGCCCCGGCGAGGGCATCGGCGACTCCTTCTCCCGTCAGGGTGTTCACGTTCGTGTCGGGCGCGGCAGCCACCGCCGTGTGGCCGAGGGCGGTCAGCCGCTCGACCACCTTGCTCCCGATGAGGCCGGTGCCTCCGATGACAACAATCTTCACCTTGTGCTCCTTCGACGGATGCGTGCATGGATGACACTCGTGTTCAGACCTACTCATAACCTATACAGAGTCGGCGTGTCACACTGGGACAAGTCATCCGGTCTTCTCTGACAGAGACTGTGCGAAATCACACGGTTTCACTTGGTGTCCATCCTCACTTGGGAGCGATCCGTGAACTGGCGTGTGAGAGCACTCTGCCGGGGCGGTGACCCGGAAATGTTCTTCCCCATCGGCAGCACCACCCGCGGTCCGGGGCTGAAACAGGCAGAGGCGGCGAAGGCCGTGTGCGGGCGCTGCCCCGTGGTGCGCCAGTGCCTCGACTGGGCGATGGAGTCTCCCGTGGAGGGCATCTGGGGCGGGACGACGGAGTCGGAGCGGCGGGCCACGAGGAGGCGACTGGTCAAGGAGTCGCTCACGAACACGGCGAACGTCTGAGACCCGTACCGCCGGCCCTTCACCGGACGGCTTCACTCGACCAGCTTGCCGTCGGCGGACACTTCGGCCATCAGCTGCGCGATCTCCTCCGGGACCGGGGCGATGCTCTCGCGCGTCACGCCGGTGGCAGGTGACCAGACCAGATTGACCCGCAACTCCGGGTCCAGGTCCGGGTAGTCACTGCGGTTGTGGCAGCCGCGGGTCTCGCGGCGTTCCAGGGCGGCTTCGAGCGTGGCCCGGGCCGCCAGGACGGCCGCCTTGAGGTCGAACGCATGGGCCAGGTCCTGGTATCCGGCGATGTCGGGGTGGACTCCCACGTTCTCCATGCGTTTCTCGATGACTTCCAAGTCCGCCAGCCCCGCCCTCAGCCCTTCCTCGTCCCGTACGACACCGGCGTGCTCGGTCATGGTGTTGCGGACGGCACGTTGCAGTGCGCGTACGTTCTCCGGACCGTCGGCCGACAGCAGCTCATCGACCTCGGCGCGGGCCTCGGCCACCGCCACCGCCGAGCGCGGCTGCGCGGTGAGCGACTCCGAGTAGGCCGCGGCCGCCCGGCCGGTGATACGGCCGTACACGAGCAGTTCGATGAGGCTGTTGCCGCCGAGCCGGTTGGCGCCGTGTAGCCCGCTGGCGGCCTCACCGATGGCGTACAGCCCTTGTACGTCGGTGCTGTGGTCCTCCGGACGGACCCACACCCCGCCCATCGAGTAGTGGGCCGTGGGCGCGACCTCGATCGGATCGCGGGTGATGTCCAGCATCTGGAGGTCCAGCAGTGTCTGGTAGACCCGCGGCAGCCGGTTCATGATCGTTTGGCGGGGAAGGTGGGAGACGTCGAGCCAGACACCGCCCTTGGGCGTCCCGCGTCCCCCCTTGATCTCCGTGTAGGAGGCCAGCGCGACGCGGTCGCGGGTGGACAGTTCCATGCGCTCGGGGTCGTAGCGACCCATGAAGCGCTCGCCGCGCGCGTTGCGGAGGATGCCGCCCTCACCGCGCGCGGCCTCACTGACCAGCGTGCCGGCCGCGTTCTCCGGCTCGATGATCCCCGAGGGATGGAACTGGACGAGCTCCGGATCGCGCAGCCGGGCCCCAGCGTCCACGGCCAGCCGGAAGGAGTCGCCGGTGTTCTCGTCCCGCCGCGAGGACGTACGCCGCCAGATGCGGGTGTGGCCACCGGCGGCGAGGATGACGGCGTCGGCGTGGATCAGGTGGCGCCGCCCGCTGTCGAGGTCGAAGCCGTAGGCCCCGAACACGGTGCCGTCGTGCACCAGGAGCCGGGTGATGTACACGCCGTCCAGGATCGGGACGTTCAGCTGGGAAGCCCGCCGGATGAGGGTGCGCTGGATCTCCAGGCCCGTGTAGTCACCGGCGAAGGCGGTGCGGCGGAACGTGTGGGCGCCGAAGAAGCGCTGGGAGATGCGGCCGTCCTCCTCCCGGGCGAACGTCATGCCGTAGCGCTCCAGGTCGTCGATGCCGCGGGCGGCGCCCCGGGTGACGATTTCCGTCGTGCGCGGGTCGCCGAGGAGGTAGCTCTCCCTGAGGGTGTCGGCGGCGTGCTGCTGCCAGGTGTCCTGCGGGTCCATCGTGGCCAGGGCGGCGTTGATGCCGCCGGCGGCGAGGGACGTGTGGGCGTCCTCCTTGGGCCGCTTGCCGACCGCGAGGATGTCGATGCCGGCTTCGGCCAGCTCGATCGCGGCGCGTAGTCCGGACCCGCCGGTACCGATCACCAGCACCATGGTGGACAGACGTTGTTCGGGGACACCCATGACTGCTCCGATCGTTGGAAAGGTCACTGAGTACGACCAGGAGCTGCTGCCGTTTGTGACACCCCGGCCTTCGTCGCGCTCCCCCGCCCGGCCGGAAAGCTGTGGTCAGGCAAGGAGACGGTCCAGGGGGACGGCGGGATCGGCGAGACGCGCCTCGTCGACCACCGTGCCGGACAGGATCAGGTTCCTAATCGGCTCGATCACGTCCCACACGTTGACGCTCATCCCTGCCAGGACGCGTCCGCCGGACAGGTAGAACGCGATGAAACGCCGCTCGGCGGTCGACCCGCGGAACACCACATGGTCGTAGCCCCCCGGCCCGACGTACCCCGTGTACTCCATGCCGAGGTCGTACTGGTCGGTGTAGAAGTACGGCAGGCGGTCGTAGACGGCCTCCTCGCCCATCATCCCCCGTGCGGCCGTGCGGGGCTGGTGCAGGGCGTTGGCCCAGTGCTCCACGCGCAGCCGTCGACCGTAGCGCGGGTGGTACGCGTCGGCGACGTCCCCCGCCGCGTAGACGTCGGGCGCCGAGGTGCGCAGCCGGGCGTCGGTCACCACGCCGTCGTCGACCTCCAGGCCGGCCTCGCGCGCGAGCCGGTCGTTGGGAGCCGCGCCCACGCCCACCACGACGGCGTCGGCGGGCAGCCGGGTGCCGTCGGCGAGGAGGACGCCGTCCGCCCGGACCCGGGAGCCGGTGACGCGTTCCACGCGCGCGTGGGGCACGAGCCGTACGCCGTGCTCGCGGTGGAGACCGGCGAAGACCTCGGCCGCCTCCCTCCCGAGCGGCTTCAGCAACGGCAGCGCGGCGTGTTCGAGCACCGTCACCTCGGCTCCGGCCGCCCGCGCGGCCGCCGCGGACTCCAGACCGATCCATCCGCCGCCGATCACCACGATCCGCGCCCCCTCGGTGAAGACCTCCCTGAGCCGCTCGCTGTCGCCCACCCGGCGCAGGTACAGCACGTTGGGCTGGTTCGCCCCCGGTACCGGCAGTCGGCGCGGGGACGAGCCGGTGGCGAGCAGGAGCTTGGCGTAGGGGATCCTGCGCCCACCGTCCAGTTCGACCTCCCTGGCCCACGGGTCGACAGCCGCGACACGGGTGCCCAGCATCAGCTCGACATCGTGATCCGCGTACCAGCTCTCGGGATGCACGTAGATCGAGGCCCGGTCCTCCTTGCCCAGCAGGTAGCCCTTGGACAGGGGCGGGCGCAGGTAGGGACGTTCCGGCTCGTCCCCCAGGACGATCAGGCGGCCATGGTGCCCGAGTTCCCGCAGGGACTCCGCCGCCTTGGCCGCGGCCAGGCCCCCTCCGACGATGATGAAAGCGGGATCAGCCGACATGGTGTACCTCGTCTCGAACGGCCGCGGGTGAGATGCGGCGGGCACCCAACAGACAAGGCGCACGCGCACCGTGTGACACGGAATCAACGAGATGAGGCAGGCCGAATCTCCCTCCACGTCGGTTCCGCGGGTGCACCTGTCACGAAAACACTGTCCGTCCGGTCATTGACAGAGACGGATCATCGGGCAGTTCGGAAGGCGGAGGACCATGACGGAGAGCACAGCAGCGGGCACGGGCGTGGGTGAGGCGCAGGGCTGGATGTCGGCCGCGAAGATCCTTCAGGACGCGTCGCCGATCACCGTCCCCGAGGGCGCGTCGGCGATGACCGTCCAGGTCGACTGGGGTCCGGGGGACCCCGGTACCCCTCCGCACCGCCACTCGGGTCCGGCCTTCGGGTATGTCGTCGAAGGCGCCGTACGGTTCGAGCTGGAGGGGGAACCCGAGCGCGTGATCAAGGCCGGTGAGACGTTCTGGGAACCCGGCGGCGACGCCATCCACTACCAGGACGGCAACGCCCTGACGGACGCGTCGACCCGCTTCGTCGTGACCATGATGTGCGCTCCGGGCAAGCCCATGCTCGAACTGGTCGAACAGGAGGAGCTGGCCGCGCGAGCCCACCTGCGCGCTCCCCGACCGACGGACTGACCCTCGGCACCATCGCGGGAGGGATCCGGCCCACGGTGTCCGCTCGCGGCGTCAGGCGACTACCGCCGGACCGGCCGCCCCGCGGAACCCGTGCGGTGTGCGCCCGCTGCCGTCGCTCCCCCGTGCGGCGCGGGTGTCACACACCGCGGGAAAGACCGAAGTCGGCGCGCTGGAGCTGCTTTCGCGAGGTGACGCCGAGCTTGCCGAAGATGTTGCGCAGATGCCACTCCACGGTGCGCGGGCTGATGAATATGCGGGCGCCGATCTCGGGGTTCGTCAGGCCCTCGCGGACCAGCCGCACGATCTGCGTCTCCTGCGAGGTGAGACCGGTGGGCACCTCGACACTGCGTCGGCGGGCCTTCTCCCCGGTGGCGAGCAGTTCGCGCTCCGCCCGCTGGGCGAAGGCCCGCATCCCCATCTCGGCGAACGACTCGTGCGCGGCGCGCAGTTGCTCGCGGGCCTGGCGTTGCCGGCGTTCGCGGCGGAGCCATTCGCCGTAGAGGAGACGGGCACGGGCCAGCTCGCCCCGGATCGCGGTACGGCCGAGCCGGTCGATGGCCTCCCGGTAGTGCTCCTCGGCGGCCCGCCCGCCGGTCATGAGCGCCCGTGACCGGGCCTCGACGCCGAGCGCCCAGTCCGTGCCGCTCGGCCCGGTCCGCTCGCTCAAACGTCGGAAGATGTCCGTCGCTCGCGCGGCGTCTCCGCTGCGGGCCGCGGCCTCGATGAACTCCACGAGCGCCCAGACACCCACGGTGCCCACGTCCCGCTGGCCGTGGTCGACCACGCCGGACAGGGCCGCCAGTGCCTCGGCATGGCGCCCGAGGCTGTTGTGGAGCATCGCCATCGCCCACCCGCCGACAATCCGCGGACCGCCCTCACCGCGGCGCGTCGTCTCCGCGACGGCGGTGTTCATCAGCGTGGCACAGACCTCCTCGCGCCCCTGCCAGGCAGCGACCAGCAGGGCGCCGTAGGGCGGGAAGGAGACGCCGATCGCTTCGGAGACGGATTCCACCTCCTCGAGCAGAGCGGCAGCGGCCGTCAGCTCGCCCGCGACCACATGGACCGCGATACGCGCCGTCAGACCGAGCGGAAGTGTGGTCGGCCGACCGGTGCGCCTGGCGACCCGCACGTGACGTTCGGAGAGCACGAGGCAGCTGTCGTAGTCCCACAGGCTCGCGGCCATGATGGTGGCGGGCCAGAGCCAGCGCAGCGCGTCGTCCTCGCTGAGTTCGGGGCTCTGGAAGGCGTCGAGGGCCGGCCGCAGCTTGGGGACCCCGGAGCCGTGCCCTTCGAGGATCAGTGTGGCGATCCCGTCCAGGAGAAGATCGCCCGGGGTGGGCCGACCAGGCGCGGGGGGAGCGGAGCGTGCCACCTCGGCCGCCTCGAGCTGGCTGTCGCCGGCGCTGTTCGGAGTGGCGAAGATGGCCGCGTTGACGGCGTCCAGGTAGGTGTCGCGGGCGAGCCGCACGTCATGGGTCTCGAGGTGCCGGGCTGCCTTGAACATGAGCGGGAAGGCGTCGCTGCCACGTTCGACCGCGAACTCGATCTGGGCACGCAGCAGGTCCACCATCCCCTGCAGGCGGTGATCGAGGGGCCCCGTCTCCACCACCGACAACCACCGCAGCGCCACGTCGGGGGTCCCCGCCTCGAGAGTCGCCTTCGCCGCCGCCAGCGCCCGCTGCTGCCGACGCGCCGGATGCGGTGTCAGCTCCACCGCGCGGGACAGGAACGCCGCGGCCGCGGCGTAACCGCCCCGTTCCCGGGCCCGATCCGCAGAACGCATCAGCTCCTGCGCCACGTCCTCCGCCGGCCCCGCCGCTGCCTGCGCCGCGTGCCAGGCCCTTCGGTCGGGGTCCGCCACTGGCTCGGTGACGTCGGCCAGGGCCTGGTGCGCGCGGCGCCGTTCGTCCGGCGACGCCGCCCAGTACACCGCCGATCTCACCAACGAATGGTGGAACCGTACCTGCCGGTCGATCTGCACCAGGCCGGCCGCCGACGCCGGCGTCGCAGCACCGATGCCGATGCCCAGCCGATCGGCCGCACGCCACAACAGCGCCGCGTCCCCGCCCGGTTCGGCGGCCGCGATCAGCAACAGGCGCCGGGTGTCCGCCGGAAGTCTCAGCACACGCTGCGCATACAGTTCCTGGAGGCGGTCCGGCAGGCCCCGCCCCCCGGGCGTCCCGAAACCGCCCGCGTACTCGGCCGACGCCGCGTCCCTGGCCAGCTCCAGCAAGGCCAGCGGGTTGCCGCGTGTCTCCGCGACGATCCTGTCGACGACCCGTCCGTCCCAGCCCGCGGGCAGCACCGAGCGCAGCAGAGCCTGCGCGTCCTTGTCGGGCAGGCCGTTCACCATCAGTTCCGGCAGACCGGCCAACGGGGCCGCCTCGTCCGGGACGCGGGCCGCGAACACCACCCCCACCGACTCCGCCACCAACCGGCGCGCCACGAAGGCCATTACCTGCAGGGAGGCTTTGTCGAGCCACTGCGCATCGTCCACCAAGCACACCAGCGGACGCTCCTGCGCGACGTCCGCCAGCAGGCCGAGAGTGGCCAGGCCGACGAGGAAACGATCCGGCACCTGTCCGGACCCCGTTCCGAGCGCGGCGCGCAGCGCGTCACGCTGGGCCTCGGGGAGGTTCCCGAACCGGTCCGCCAACGGGGCGCACAGCTGGTGCAGACCGGAGAATGCCAGCTCCATCTCCGACTGCACCCCTGAGACGCGCCAGACTCGGAACCCGTGCTCCTGTGCGGCCGCGTAGTCCAGCAGTGCGGTCTTGCCGACCCCCGGTTCACCGCGCACCACCAGGGCCCGGCTCGCGCCCGCCCGCACCGCCTCCATCAACCCGTCAAGCTCCGCACATGCCTCACGTCTACCCCGCAGCATCCGACCGCACCGCCCCAAACCGCCACCGCAACAATGTGCCCACCGCAACAATCGGCACACTTTACGAAATCCTCACATAGATGGCTCCGCCAACCAGGGTGCGTCGTCGGCCCGCCACAGCAGCGAACGCCGCCAGTCCGCCCGCCCGCACCCGGTCCGTGATGGCTCCAGGCTGTCGGAACCATCCAAGATCACGAGACCTCCCATGTCCTGTCATTACACTGTGGCCCAGTGCGCTGAATGTCAGCCGGGGGTGCAACATGTTGCAAGGGCGCCAAGCCGAGTGCGCGCAACTCGACCAGCTCCTCGACGCCGTCCGGGACGGCGCGAGCCGGGCCTTGGTGATACGGGGCGAGGCCGGGGTCGGCAAGACGGCGCTGCTGGACCAGTTGGCCGGACGAGAGCAGTTCCGCATCTTCCGCATCTCGGGTGTGCAGTCCGAGATGGAGCTGGCCTTCGCCGCTCTCCACCAGTTGTGCGCACCGATGACGGACGAGATCGAGAACCTCCCCTCCGCCCAGCGCGACGCGCTGCGCGCCGCGCTCGGAACGGGGCCCGGACAGGTGCCCGATCGTTTCCTCGTCGGTCTCGCCACCCTCGGTCTGCTGGCCGAGACCGCCCGCCACCAGCCCATCGTCTGCCTGGTGGACGACGCGCAGTGGCTCGATCAGGCATCCTTGCAGGTGCTGGCCTTCGCGGCCCGCCGTCTGCTGGCCGAATCCGTCGGGATCGTCTTCGCGGCCCGCGTCCCGGACGAGGCGGCCCCGTTGACCGATCTGCCGGAACTGATGGTGAACGGCCTGCCCGACAAGGACGCGCGGGCTCTGCTGCGCTCGGTGCTGCCCGGCCTGTGGGACCAGCAAGTCGTCGACCGCATCGTCGCCGAAGCCCGCGGCAACCCTCTGGCGCTGTTGGAACTGGCGAAAGAGCCGTTCTCGTCGGAGCTGGCCGGAGGATTCGGACTGCCCGGCACGCGCGCCCTCACGAGCCGTATCCAGAAGCTCTACGAGCAGCGGGTCGTGCGGCTCCCCCCGGAGACGCGACAACTGCTGCTGATCGCGGCCGCGGAGCCAGCAGGTGAGCCGGCCTTGCTGTGGCGTGCCGCGGATCGGCGGGGCATCGGCATCGAGGCGGCGACACCCGCGGTGTCCGCCGGACTTCTCGCGATCAGCGACCGGGTCCGGTTCCACCATCCACTGGTACGTTCGGCCGTCTACTGGGCCGCCGAGTTGGAGGAGCGCTGTCTGGCCCATCGCGTGCTGGCCGACGTCACCGACCCGCAGGCCGATCCTGATCGCCGCGCCTGGCACGCGGCCCAGGGCACCGTGGGCACGGACGAGAGCGTCGCGGCGGAGCTGGAGCACTCGGCCGGGCGCGCCCGGGCACGCGGGGGGCTGGCGGCCGCAGCGGCCTTCCTGACCCGGGCGGTGGAACTAACGCCCGATCCGGTCCGACGCCAGGAGCGGGCCCTGGTCGCCGCCCGCGCGAACCATGAGGCCGGAGCGCCCACCGCGGCGCTCAGAACGGTGGCCATCGCGCAGGCCGGCCCCCTCGATGCCCTCATCCGGGGCCAATTGGACCAGCTGCGCGCGCAGATCTCCTTCACCGTGGACCGTGGAGGCGACGCCCCCGGCCTACTCATCAAGGCAGCCCGGCAGCTACAGCCCTACGACCTCCCGCTCGCCCGCGAAACCTACCTCGAGGCGATCAGCGCGGGGCTGTTCGCCGGCCCCCTGGCGACCGGCGGCGGCCAGCTCGAAGCGGCCCTGGCGGCGCGCACCGCACCGACGCCGCAGGATCCGCGCGCGGTCGACCTCCTCCTGTACGGCCTGACCGTGCTGATCACCGAGGGGCACGCGGCCGGAGCCGCACGCCTGCAGCCTGCACTGCGCGCTTTCCAGAGCCCGGAGCTGTCCAAGGAGGAGGGCATGCACTGGCTCTGGCTCGCCGGTACCTCGGCAGCGACGCTGTGGGACGACGAGACCTGGAACGTACTCGCCGCCCGGCACATCGGGCTCGCCCGGGAGAGCGACCGGCCCACCGCGCTGCCGCTGGCCCTGACCACCGGCATCGCAGTGAAACTGTTCGCCGGCGAGTCGGGCGAGGCCGCTGCACTGTCCGAGGAGGTGGAGACGGTCTCCGAGGCGGTCGGCATCCTCCCCCCACCCCACGGCCCACTGCTGACCGCCGCCTGGCAGGGACGTGAGACGGACTACGCCAAACTGCTGCGAACCGTCGTCGCGTCGGCGACCCAGCGGGGAGAAGGCAGCGCGCTGATCGTCAACGGCTGGACCAAGTCCATGCTGTACAATAGCCTGGGCCGATACAAGGACGCGCTGCGCGCGGCCGGAGAAACCACCGAGCGCCCTGAACGCGAGACGAGCGCCGCGGTGGGATGGGCCCTCGCCGAGTACATCGAGGCCGCCGCCCGCACCGGCGCCTCCCGGCAGGCCGCGGACGCCCTGCGGCAGCTCGCCGAACGGACTGGTCCGAGCGGCACCGACTGGGCGCTGGGCGTCGAAGCACGCTCACGGGCCCTCGTGACTGCGGGTCCCGCCGCAGAGACCCTCTACCGGGAGGCGATCGACCGGCTCTCCCGTACGGCCGTCCGCAGCGAGCTGGCCCGGGCGCACCTCGTCTACGGCGAGTGGCTGCGGCGTGCCCATCGCCAGGCTGACGCCCGGGAACAACTGCGCGCCGCGCACGAGTCGTTCTCGGCGATGGGCATGGACGCCTTCGCCCGGCGAACAGCCCGTGAACTGCTCTCCACCGGGGAAAAGGCCCGTCGGCACACCGCCGATACTGGCGGCGAACTCACTCCCCAGGAAGCGCAGATCGTACGGCTCGTGCGAGAAGGGCTGACCAACGCCGAGATCGGCGCCCGCATTTTCATCAGTCCCCGCACTGTCGAATGGCATCTGCGCAACATCTTCGCCAAGCTCCGGGTCACGTCACGACGTCAGCTGCAACGCACCACCCCCGGGCCGAGAACATGACTGCCGATACAACTGCCCGGGCGCCGTGAACCCAGCGGCGACGGTCACGTCACTCGAAGCCGCAGCCGGGGTTGGGAGCGTCTTCCGCGAAGGGAGCACCGTGCGGCAGCACGTACAGCACCTTCAGCACGACGTCCGTACTGCCCAGGTTCCGGCCGATGTGGACGTGGGAAGCCCCAGCGGCTTCCACGATCGGGCTGCCCGTCGGGTACGTTCCGTCGGACGCGCAGGTGGCATCGAAATGACTGAGGGTGCCCTCGGATACGTACGCGTACAGCGTGCCGTCGTGGTAGTGCCACCCGGTTGCCTGACCAGGCGGGATCGTCACCTCCCGCAAGATGTAGTCCGTGCCTCCCACTGTCGTCTCCGCGATCACCTTGCCGGTCACCCCGGGGCCTGCGGGGGTCGCGTGAGCCGGGCCGACGGTGAGCGAGAGTGTGGTGAGAGCGGCGCCGACGGCGCCCGCACGTATCACGTGACGCATGGTGTGGTCCTTCTGTCGGGAGAAGCAGGGAACGTTGTCAGAGCAGTGCGATGCGCCAGCGTCGAGGGTCCGGATCATGAGGGTCCGTCATGGGCGATGCGCAGACTCGCGGCCCAGTCGGCGAAGGAGGTCCACGCGATCCCCGGACAGGCGTGGTGCAGCGCGCCCACGTCGACGCGGTATCCCTCCCCGTTCAGGAACTCCCACATCGCCCCCATCTCGGCACTTCCGCCCCGTACCAGCGAGAGCGGAGTCTGCTCTGCCCGCACGTCGATGCCCAGAGCACGGCTGAGCGCATCGGCCATCTGCGCGGGCGTGGGGGCGTCGGACGCCACCTCGATCCGCTTTCCGAGATGGCCTTCGGGGTCGGCCACGATGGCCGCGACGAGAAACCCGAGATCCTGCCGGGCCGTCTGTTGCAGGGGCCGGTCGGGGGGCAGGGGCAGCCGGAGGCGGCCGGATCGCAGACTCTGGAGATCCCCGAGGAGGTTGTCGTAGAAGTAAGTGGGCGCCACGACGGTGGCGGGTGCTCCCTGTTCGGCGAGAAACCGCTCGATCCTGTGCTTGCTCTCGAAGTGGGGCACGCCCGTGGACCGGTTCGCGGAGGCCACCGAGGACAGGACAAGGTGCGGCAGACCCGCCGCGATCGCCGCCTTCACGATCTCCCGGCCCTGCTCCACCTCCGCGTCCGTGCCCTGTTCGAACGGGGTGGTGACGGCGAACGCGGCGTCCGCTCCGGCGAAGGAACGCCGCAGCGAAGGGCCGTCGGTGAGGTCGCCTCGAATGAGCTCCACCCCCGAGTCCGCCAGCGCCCGAGCCCGCGCCGAGTCGGTGCGACGTACGACGGCACGGACCAGGTGACCGTTCTTCAGCAGTGCGTGCACCACCGCACTCCCCTGCCCTCCGGTCGCTCCGAGAACTGTCACACGTCCGGCCATATATGCCCCTTCATGAGAGTTGCTGTGTGCTGTCCGGGATCGCCGGACGAGAGGAGTGTCAGCGGCAGTTCAGGAAGCCGGTCGCTCAGCGACGGCCTGTCGCGGGCCGGCCGCATCCGCGGGAGGCGACGTCGATACGCCGTCGGCCGCGTGCAAAGCGGAGCCGTCCCTCCTCGGCCTGGGCGGAGTCGGCGGCGGTGTCGGAGTCGAACCGGGCCAGGCGTCGCAGCGACTCGGCTACGGCACCGGTGCGCGCGTTGACGGCGGCCAGCTCCTCGCGCAGCATCTGGATACGTCCCTCCAGGGCCGCAGCCTCCGCTGTCAGGGACAGGACGGTGGCCAGGAGGTCATCGCGGTTCTCGGTGTTCTCTTGAAGCATGTGGCGTCTTCTCTCTGTCACGGGCCGGGGGAACAGCACGGCCCGTGGTGCGAGTGGGGGGTGACAACTGGTGTGTGCGGAGCCCGGACAGCTCAGAAGCGGGCCCTGGTGCGTCGGCCGACGGCGTGCAAGTGCCTTCGCGTGTTCTCCATGTCTGACGACCTCTTCTCTTCGCTGTCCGGTCGGGAACCTGCTCGGGGGCTCCCCTCTCATGGACCGGACAGCCGTCTCCGCTGTGACAGTCCTTTGCCTCAGCGGAAGCGGGACATCGTCTGACCGGTGCGGGGCGCTCTGCGGCGGCGCGGAGGGAGGGTTACCGCACGCACTAGACTTGTTGGATCCATTACGTATATTCCAGCGTTGCGGGGATGGCGATGAACCGAGGAGACGCCCGGCGTCGGGAGCATGTGCTCGCGGCAGCACTGCCGGTTTTCGCCACCTTCGGATACCGGAAGACGTCAATGGACGCCGTGGCCCAGGCGGCGGACATCTCTCGCCCCGGCCTGTACTTCTTCTTCGCCGGCAAGGAGGAGCTCTTCCGCGAGACCATGCGCCAAGCTCTGGACCAGGCCATGGGCGATGTCCGTGCGGCTCTCGCCACCGACGACGACATCCAGGCCCGGCTCGTCTCCGCGCTCGACGCCTTCCTTGGCCGCTACGTGGGCACGCACATCAACGAGGGTGTCGACACTCTGGTACAGCACGGCACGGCGGGCCTCAATGACATGTACGACGACTACAGGGCCGCTTTTCTGAGTGCGCTCGCCCAGGCCGTCGCGGCGTCGGGGCCCCTGACGGGAGCCGTCACACCGCGTGAGATCGCGGAGGTCCTGCACGCCGCCGGCACGGGGTGGAAACACCGTGTCACCGACCGCGCGGAGTTCGTCGACAGGCTCACCACGGCCGTTCGTGTGGCGATGCGCTCGTAGGGCGGCACCGTTCCCGCGGCCGGCTGTGGAGATCGGTGTCTGCGCCGCCCGTGCATCAGCGGCTTCGGGGCGCGATGCGCTGGGTCGGATGACGGCGCCGAGGACGGGAACAGGGATGCCTGCGGGCGCGAAAACATGGGCTCCCCTGTCTGCCCGCGGTGTCACAAGTGGCGGCTCCGCGCTGTCCCTCTTGGCACAGACAGAATCGGACGACATCAGCAAGTTCGGACGACATCAGCAAGTAGGGCACAAATGAGCGTCATGGCGGCAGGCGAAACGGTGTGTGCCGAGCTGGGACGGGGCCGGTGACACCCACGGGCAACGTGCCGGGAGGCCCGGCCTCGGTCCCGACTTAGCGCGCTGACACGGCCTCGTCCCTGTGGCAGGCCGAAGGTCCTCTTCCGGTCCGAACCGCCCGGTGATCGTCAAGCAGATCGCGTTCTTGGGCCCTGACCATTCTGGAGTTCTTGGGCCCTGACCATTCCGGAGACATCCCATGAGTCCACACCCCAGCGCACCCGAACCTCGTTCCGCACACATGTGCGCCGCCCATGTGGAGACCCTCGTCCAGGCGTTCCTCGTCTGCTCGGAGGAAAGCACGGTCCCCTTCACCGTCCGTCTCAGCTACACATGCTCCGATCCCTACGCGGCGACCGTCCGCTTCCCCACCGTCGACGACCGACGCGCCCCCACGACCTGGACCTTCGCCAGGAGCCTCCTGGAGGAGGGCCAGCGCGTCACGTCCGGAGAGGGCGACGTCAAGGTCGTCCCCTGTGGCCCGGACTACACGGGCTTGGAGCTCTGCAGCAGGGCAGGCCGTGCCCTCATCCTGCTGTCCGCCCACGACCTGCGCGGTTTCGTCGAGGCGACCTATCGCAAGGTGCCCGCCGGCTCCGAACACCAGTTTCTCGATATCGATGACGATGTGTCGCGCCTCCTTGGCGACACACACTGAGCGTTCTCCCCTCCACACACGGCGCCCTGCGTGGATGAACCGAACGAGGGCGTGTGCGCGGCCGGACAGCCCCGACGCCCTCGCGCGCGTCAGTCGGTGCCAGCGGTGGCCTGTTCCCAACGGGCGTACTCGTCCATCAGCTCGGCGAATCGATCCCGGACCAAGTGGAGGCCGTAGGAGTTGACCGCGAAATGGAGCGGCGGTTCTTCGGACCCGGTGATGTCCGCCACGGCCGCCATGGACCGTGCGAGGTCTCCCCTGACCGCATGCGCGGAGAATTCGGCCATGGCGGCGTAGGCCGGCGTGTATGCGTCGAGAGGGGCAGCAGGCATCTTGGAGTTGGCGGTGAAGTTGGTGCTGTACCCGGCCGGCTCGACGAGAGTGACGTGGACGCCCAGCGGCCGGATCTCCTTGGCGAGCCCTTCCGTGAGGTTCTGGACCGCACTCTTCGAGGCGCAGTACACAGCCATCGTCGGGAGGCTGACGTGGCCGCCCATCGAGCCGATGTTGATGATGTGGCCGGAGCCCTGTTCCCGCATGTGCGGGAGTACGGCCTGGACCACCTGGACGATGCCCACCACGTTGGTCTCGAACTGGTCGCGCACCTGGTCCGGACTGATCTCCTCGACCGCGCCGAGCTGGGCGTAGCCGGCGTTGTTCAGGACGGCGTCGAGGGTCTTGAAGCGCTGAATCGTCTCCTTGACGGCGCGCTCGATGCTGTCGCCGTCGGTCACATCGAGTCGTGTGACAAGCACGTTGTCCAGGTCGGCGAACGCCGGGTTGGCTTTGGCCGTGTCCCGCATGGTGGCAACGACGTTCCAGCCGCGCCCTGCGTACTCGAAGGCGGCCGCTTCTCCCATGCCGGTGGAAGCTCCGGTGATCAGGACGGTCTTGGACACGAGACCTCATCTCCAACGGAAAGATCTATACCAACTAAACAACCTTCGTTCTTTCCGTATAGTAACAGCATGTGGCGTGACGGCCGTCCGCTACGTGGTGAAGAGGCGCGGCTTCTTCCATGACCACGACACTGTCGCGTCCGCTCACTCATGCAACGGTTCCGGCCTCTTGCCCTGCCGCCGGTCCGGGTCTGTTCCACCTTCCGTGCTCTTCAGCCCGATCTCGATGACAACCGGCTGCGGCCCGGGCTGTTGCCGGCCGTCCCCGATGGTGTTGTTCAGCAGTGCCCGGCCGATGGCGTGGGCTTTGTGGACCGCTTTGTCGGCGACAGGTCCCGCATGGTTCTCCCGGACGGTGGAGGTCCACAGGTTCAGCCAGCGCTCGAAATGCTCCGCTCGTAGCGGTCTCCTGCTGTGCAGTTCCCGGTGTGCATGAAGGGCATTGCGGCGGTAGGCGCCGGGAGCAAGCAGCTGGCTCTGCCAGAAGTCGGCCATGACGGGCAGGTGGGCCGCCATGTCGACGCGGGCGGCCTCGGTGAAGAACGGACCTATGAGGGGGTCTTCGAAGACCTTGCCGTAAAACGCGTTCACCAGGCGCTCCACGTCCTGTCGGTCACGAATGTCGCGAAGTCCCCCGGATTCGGGGCACGCCGCGCGGGAGGCGGAGTGGGTCATGTGTCCTCCGAGGACGCGTGGCGGGTGCGCGTGGGCGCCGCGCTGCCACCACGGGGTGCCTTCGCCGACGCGAGCGGCTGGGGGCAGACCTCGACAACCCAGTACGTCTCCCGGCCCTCCGGCTCATGCGGCTCGAAGGGCCGGAAGCGCGGGGCGCGCTACTTGCTGAGCCAGAGGTCCGGTCCGAAGACCTCGTAGTGAATGGCCGAGGCGTTGAGGCCCTTGGTGAGGAGTTCGCTGCGGACCGAGCGCATGAACGGCAGGGGCCCGCACAGGTAGGCGGTCGTCCCTTGGGGCGGGGTGATGGCGTCGAGCGAGACCCGGCCGTCGGAGGCGCCGAGCGCGGCGAGTTCGTCGGCGTCCGCCTCGTACCAAAGGTGCAGCGACGCGTTGTGCAGGCGACTGACCAGTTCAACCTGCTCCTCGCGGTGGGCATGGTCGGCGGGCGAGCGGTCGGCGTGCACCACGAGGATCCTGCGAGAGGAAGAGGCAAGAGCAAGGTGGTCGAGCATCGACAGCATGGGGGTGACGCCGATGCCGGCAGAGGCCAGCAGCAGGGGTGTGTCCCCATCGGGGAGAACGAGATCACCGAAGGGAAGCGAGACGTCGATGAGGTCGCCGACCTGTGCGTGCGCGTGGAGCCAGGAGGAGACCTCGCCTTCCGGCACGGAACCGTCAACGGCCCCTTCCCGCTTGACGGTGATCCGCCAGGTCTTCTGTCCAGGCGCAGACGACAAGCTGTACTGGCGGATCTGGTGCGCGCCATCGGGCAGTTGGACCCGCACGCTGACGTACTGTCCGGGGCGGAAGGACGCTGTGGGCAGGCCGTCGGGCCGGCGCAGTACCAGGGAGACGGTGCTGGAGGACTCCTCCTGGCGCTCGGCTATCTCCATCTTGCGCCAGACGTCTCCGTTGGCGACGGACGCCTGCGCGTACAGCCGCGCCTCCTGAGCGACGAGGGCGTTGGCCATCAGCCAGTACACCTCGTCCCATGCCGCCGCGACCTGCGGGGTGACGGCGTCACCGAGTACCTCGGCGACGGCCCCCAGCAGGTGTCGGCCGACGATCGTGTACTGGTCGGGAGTGACGCCCAGTGAGGCGTGCTTGTGGGCGATGCGCGACAGGATGGCGTCGGGCCGTTCGTCGGGGCGCTCCACCAGCACGGTGGCGAAGGCGGCGACAGCTCCGGCGAGGGCCTCCCGCTGGGTGCCGTTGGCCTGGTTGGCCCGGTTGAAGAGGTTCTTCAGCAGGTCGGGGTGCTCCTCGAAGAGCCGTCGGTAGAAAAGCTCCGTGATCTGCCCCAGAGAAGCGCCCACGGCGGGAAGAGTGGCTCGCACGACCGGGGTCGACTGCGCGGAGAGCATCAAGGACTCCTTTAATTCGCTTATAGAACTCTAATTTTTGGCCAGGCCGGGACACGGCTCCGGCTCCGGCCGAACCCCGGAACGGGCGGGCGTTTCAGCCGGGCGGGCCGAGGGAGAGAAGCACGGGTCCGGTGGGGCTGGCCACGAGGTCATCGATGGTGAGGTGGTCGAGCGAGGAGTAGAAGGCCTCCTGCGCCTTGCGCAGGGCGTGCCGCAGTCGGCACGCGCCGGCCAAGGGGCACGGCTCCTCCCCTTCACAGGTGACGACTTCACCGCCACCCTCCAGGTTCCGCACCAGCTCCCCGACCCGCGTGTTCCGGCCGGCCGACGTAAGAGCCAGTCCCCCGTTGCGCCCACGCCGCGCCTCGATCACGCCCAGGTGTTGCAGATGGGTGATCGCCTTCGTCATGTGTGTGTAAGGGACGTTCATCCCGTCCGCGATGCGCTTCGTGGTCAGCAGTTCCTGACCGTCCATGACGGCCAGGCGCATCACCGCACGAAGAGCGAGATCCGTATACCTGGTCAGCCGCACGATCAGACACTATCAATCTCGCATCTCAGATGCGTATTAACATCGTGTGATTCACGCCTCACTCGCCGATGCTGAGGCTGTGGACCCCTCAGACGCTCAGGAGAGCGCCGGATCGCCGACGGGCCGTAGGAGAGGGCCGGGGACCGGCAGTGTCACAGACAGGATGACGGCCTGGTCCTTAGTTGAGGGCGCGTTCCGACCCCGCGCCACGGAGACCGGTGTGGCAGCCGCTGCACAACAAGCGAACAGATCAGCCGCTGAGGCGAGGTACCAACAAGTGGGCACCATCTCCCGACAGGCCGCGCCCCGCCATGTCCTTGGCGAACAGCGGGGCTTCTCCGAGGGGCCGTCGGCCGTCCTCGATGCGTTTCGGTCGCAACGTCGGCGGTTCATAACCTCCCTCAGGGCGTTCGACGCGTCCGCCTGGCACACCCCCACACGCTGTGCGAGGTGGTCGGTGCACGATGTCGTGCGCCACGTGCGCGACAGGGCCTTGCTCCACGTGGCACGCCTCGGCGGCCGCCCGGATCAGTTCGGCGTGCCCGCGGCGATCCACCAGCCGACAACGCCTGTCGGCCGACCCGCCCATTCGGCCGGGCAGACACCCGACGAAACGCTGCGGGAGTTGATCCTCCTGGTCGACGAAGAAGACCGCCTGCTGCAACGCAAGGCACGCCTGGATCCGTCCGAGACCAGGCTCGGGCCCTTGCGGAGGACCCTGCATTGGTCTGTCTCCTCGACGCACTCCTTCTGGGACGCCTGGGTGCACGAGCGGGACATCGCTCTGCCCCTGGGCCTGAAGCTGCCTTATCCGATCGCAGAACTGCGTCTCGCCACCATGTACGGCCTTCTCGCAGCGGCGGCCCCGGCAGGCTGGGCGGGAGAGTACATTCGCACGACAGTGCAGCTCGAAGGGAGCCGGGACCCCAGTTACGAGATCACGCACGCCGGGGACAACATCAAGGTGATCACCTCTCCGGAGTCCGATGCCGAGTTGGCCGGGGACGCAGTGGCGGTCCTGGACAGTCTCGCCGGGCGCGGCCCCATGCCCCGAGAAGTGTTCGGCATCGCCAGTGCCGTGGTCTCCCAGTTGACCCTTCTGCGCGAAGTTGCAACCTGACCGGCGGATACTCAGGCGCAGCAGTCTCCACCCAGCTGTCACACACGGCCCTGCCATCCGGTCTTATCGGCATGGGATCAATAACAGTGCGCCGGATCGTCCTCGGTCTTTTCATCGCGGTGGGCCTGTTCCACGCTTGGGGCTACTTCGCACCCGAGACCTGGTACAGAACGTTCCCGGGCATCGGGCGTGGTTGGCTCGAAAGGCTCGGCCCCTACAACGAACACCTCATGAAAGACTACGTGTCGATGTTCATGGCCATGACCGTGCTGACCGTGGCCGCTTGGCGTTATGTCGACAGTGATCGATTCGTGCAGACCGCTGGGCTTTCCTGGCTCACCTTCAACGTGTTCCACCTCATCTACCATGTGCAGCACTTGGACATGTACAGCACGGGCGAGAAGATCACCATGGTGTCGGTGCTGTCACTGCTGACACTCGCCTCCGCTGTACTGCTGGCGCCTGCCCCACGCGCAAAGGCCACAGCAGACGATGAGGGCCAGGTGTTCCAAGCTCAGTAACGTCCTGGAAGCGGGCCGACCCGACGGCCCGCCCCGGACGTGCCGGTGACGAACGTTCAACGAGCGCCGGCAGGCGACCCACCCCTGGACGGCATCCTCCACCCGGCCGCACAGCAAGCTCCGCCGCCACAGCATCAACCGCGTCTACGATCACGGGAAAGCAGCGTGTTTCCGAGCACGTTGGAGTACTCCTGCCCACCCTGTGACTGCTACCCGCGGAGGCACCGGCACCATGAACACGCCCCACCGGCCGACTGACGACTCGCTCGACCGGGCGGCGGACGAGTTCCTGCGGCAGCGCCCGCGCCTCTTCGGCATCGCCTACCGCATTCTGGGCAGCGTGGCCGAGGCCGAGGATGTCGTCCAGGATGCGTGGCTGCGCTGGCAGAACACAGACCGTGGCACAGTGGTCGATCCAAAAGCGTTCCTGGTGACGACCACTGTCCGACTGGCCATCAATGTGGCGCAGTCGGCACGCATGCGCCGCGAGACGTATGTGGGCCCCTGGCTGCCCGAGCCTGTCGACACCAGCGTAGATCCCCAAGTCGGCGCCGAACGGGGCGAGGCTCTCGAACTCGCGATACTGGTACTGCTGGAAAAGCTCAAACCCCTGGAGCGAGCCGCTTACGTACTGCGCGAGGCGTTCGACTATCCCCACCATCAGATCGCGGACATCCTCCAGATCAGCCAGGACAATGCCCGGCAGATCGTCAGCCGGTCCCGCAAGCGGCTGACGAACGAACACCGCAAGCCAGTGGACGATGCGGAACACCGACGCCTGCTGGACGCGTTCGTCGCAGCCGCCCGGCAGGGGGACCTGGGCGCCTTGGAAAGGCTGCTGACGGAGGACGTCGCCTCGTACGCCGACGGCAATGGCATGCGCGGCGTGGCACGGATCAAGGTGACGGGCCGTCGTCGTACTGCCCAACTCGCCGCCTTCTCCAGGAAGTTCCTGCCTGACGCCGAGTTCCACGTCGTCGAGGCCAACGGCGGTCCTGCCGTTCTGATCGTCAAGGACGGGGTCGCCCGCGCTCTCGTGACCATCACCGTGGGAGACGACGGTATCGACGGGCTCTACTGGGTGATGGCAGCGGACAAGCTTCAGGCATACGCCCGCTCGGCGCATCGCGTGCTCCCGCGCGATGCGCAGCAGTAGAGGTCGGTTGCCTGGGACTGACTTCGAGCTGGGGCACCAGGCCGGGCGCAGGGGGCACGCCGGGGGCGGCGCGTTAGGCCGGGGGGCGGCGCGCCAATGATCATGTCTGACACGTGGGACGTCCCGACCGGAATACCCGAGAACCACCGGGCGCCGGAAGCTATAGAAATCCGGCGCCCGCCGTCCATAGACCGGTCCCCTCCGCCTCGACCGCCGAGGGCACGGTGCCACGGAACGCTAGCGGGCGGAATTGGCGCGGTACAAGCCGCGACCCGCACGTTGAATACGCGAAGCCCCCACCAAGCGGTCGAGTGTGCTGCGAACGGCATTGATGCTTCCGGCGCCCTGATCGCGGCCGAGCGCGGCGGCGACGTCACGAGCGCGCACGCTCTCACCGCCGGTTCCGGCGAAGTACTCCAGGATCTGCTCGGTCAACTGCCCGTACTTGCCCTGGCCCGTGTCCGTGTCGGCAGTGCGGGCAGCGGGACGCCTGGCGGGGGCCTGCGTCCGCTCCGCAGGCCGGGACCGGTCGGCGGACGCCACGGGCTCCTCGACGAGAGGCTGGTCCCTGCTGTCGCGTGCGCTGTCCGTGGGCCCGGCCACACGTTGCCCCACCGGTGCCGTCGAGGTCTTGGCCGTGCTCAAAGGCATCAGGTCCTGAAGGGCGCGCAGCGCTCTCAGCACGGAGCCGTGATGCGCAACCACCGCCGCGAGCTCACGCTCCAAGGCTTGCCTCTGCACTTCAAGTCGGCTCAGTTCTTCCTGAAGACTCTCCGCAGCGTCCTCAATCCTCTGTGCCGTGTGAGCTACGGAGACCATGTGTTCCTCTCATCTCAACCCTGTCTGCCGCCCCCGGTATCGTCCGCTTCCATGCCGGCTCGGTCATCGAAGGGAACCGTATGCACCATGTGCAGCAGCCCAACCGGGTCATAGATTAGTACGGTCGGCATGACACGACTTGGAAGTGGCCTGGCGAGGCCGCACATTGGCCACACGTTCCGCGACGAGAGCCACGCCGACTTCGCTTATGCGCCGTGTCACAAAGACGCCGAGCCCATTGTCTTTCACGGTATGGAGTCTGAACCCACCTGGAACACCTGGTGTTGGCGGTGGCAGTACGTCTGCCACTCCGGCAGGGCTTGGAAGCCCTGCATCGCGAGCGTCGATGCCCTGACCCCTCGCAGGTCTACCGTTCGGGGGCAGAAATGAGGACCTTCTGGACAAATGTCACGTGGTTCCTGGCCGGTGCCGCGCTGGTGTTGGGGGGCACGCTGCCGTTCGTCACCACGGGGAAGGCTGCCATCCTTCCAGTGCTCTTGCTGGCGGTGCCCGTAGCGCTCATCGACGGGGTTCGCCGGTACGGCTGGGTGACGCTGCTGTTCTTCGTCGTGGAAACGCTCTTGATCAGCAACTTCTTCGAGAACCTGAGCGTCGAGACCGGGTTCCCGTTCGGCGACTACCACTACACCGGCGGCCCGCAACTGATCCATGTGCCGATCTACATCGGTCCGGTGTATTTCGGCCTCGGCTATCTCTGCTGGCGTGTGGCCGAACTGCTGCTCGCCGACGGCCGACGCCGAGCCGTGGACATGGTCGCGGTGCCGGCCTTGGCCGCCGCGCTGATGACGGTGTTCGACCTGGGCAGCGACTCCGTCGCCTCGACCGTGAACCACACGTGGGAATGGGAGCGTGGCGGTGGCGTCTTCGGTGTGCCGTACACCAACTATCTGGGTTGGTGGCTGGTCACCTATCTGTTCTTCCAAGTCTTCGCGATACATCTGTCCCGCCGCCGGGCGCCAGTCCAGGAGGCCTCACCAGCGGCGGCGGCGATCGTGTACGCAGCCCTCGCCCTGAACGCGGTGGCCTACTTCCTGGTCGCTGACGACTACACGGTCACTGACCCTTCCGGGGCGGTCTGGAACCACCAAGCCCTGGCAGAGACCATGATGCTGATCAATCTCTCTGCAGTCCTCCCCTTTGCTCTCCTCGCTCTCCGTTCAGCCGCTCGGAAACCGCGGAAATGACAGCACCCCCGCGGCGAAGTCACGCCGAGAGGGTTCCCGCCGTCGGGCGTTCTTCCGGTTGACTCAAGGCCGGCCAGCCTGAGGATTTCACCGAGTTCCACTCAGCGCGGCGCTGCCCGACTTGACCTCGACAACCTCCACCATCGGACGCTCGGAAGTCCCTCGTGCGATCAGCCCGACCACTCCCCCATTCCTGGGACCACACCGGCGCCTCGACTACACAGAGCGATTCTGGCTGGGCTACCGCACCAGATCCCTGAAGCGACGCCCGTCAAGTCCGGCGGGCGGCTCGGCCACCGAGGGTGTGGTGATGGCCAGTGCTCAGGCCTCCGGTTGTGGCGTGCGGATGCCGTCGATGATGCGAGTCCAGTTGTCGCCGCCGTGCCCGTCCTTGATCGCGCGGACGTAATGGCGTTGAACCGCGCGAGGCAGGGCGAGGTCAATGCCCGCCTGCTCACTCGCCGCGACGATGTGGTCGGCGGTGGCCCCCATCATCGTCACGGTGCTCAGGGTGCCCGGGTGCTCGCCGGCATCGATCTGGGCGGCCGGGTTCTCGCCCGCCCCCAGCATGGCCGGTATGCCGACCAAGGTCCGCATCAGCTCCGGGAAGACGTCGCCGGCTTTGAGGCCCTCCGACTGCAGCAGTGCGACGGCGTGCGTGAGTGACGACAGCGTGGTGAGGAACACGTCGAGATGCGCCAGGTACATCAGCTGGGCCAGGCCGGGGTCCTCGCCGAGATAGCGCGGCGTCCCGATCCGGGCGAGCGTTTCCTGATGCCGGTCCATCGCCTCACGCGGTCCGCTGTAGTACGCGTACGCCGCCTCGGTGCCGACCATCGGAGCCGGCACCATCACACCGCCGGTCAGGAACGCCGCTCCGCGGCCGGCCGCCCATGCCGCGGCCTGACGGGTGCGGTCCGGGGTGTCGGAGCTGAGGTTGGCCAAGGTCCGCCCCCGTAGAGACGCCGTCGCGTCGCCCAGGATGTCCCACATCGCCTGGTAGTCGGTCAGGCTGAGGATGCTGAGGTCGCTGGCCGCGACGGCTTCCGCGGGGGTGGTGGCGAGTTGTGCCCCTGCCGCGACCACGTCGTCGGCGCGACGTGGCGTGCGGTTCCACACCGTGACCGGATGTCCGGCGCGCAGGAGGGAGCGGGCCATTGCCTGACCCATCGGCCCGAGACCGAGCACGGTGACAGGTGAGCGAGTGGGCATGCGTGAAACTCCTTGGAGACGCTGAGGTTTGATCACTTGATCGCTTGCTGACCAGCCTCGCCGTCGCCACCGTCCATCGGAAGTACCGACTAAATAGTGGGGTACACACCAGTTGGTAAGTGCCCCCACCCACCTGAACCGAACGAGGTGCGTATGCCTGGCCGTCGAGGTCCCTACATCTGCGGGATCGATGCCGCACTGGATGTCGTGAGCGGAAAGTGGAAAGGCCTCGTCCTTTGGGAGTTGCATGCCCACGGCACCCGCCGCTTCGCCGAGCTGCGTCGAGCGCTCCCCGGAGTGAGCGAGAAGATGCTCACCCAGCACCTCCGCCAGATGGAAGAGGACGGGCTCATCCACCGCAAGGTCTACGCAGAAGTGCCGCCGAAGGTCGAGTACTCCCTCACGCAGGCAGGCGCCGCGCTCAACGAAGCACTGCGCCCGCTCGGCGATTGGGGAAGGGAGCGACTTCGCCAGAACGGGCTCGCCGTCGAGGGCCCCCCGCCGCCGAAGGACCCGACAACGGCCTGACCCGCCCCCACCGCGCCGAACGCCGCGTCACCGCGGTTACGGCATCAGGCGACGAGGAGGTGAAGCCGGTGGGGGCGGGCCGGCATCTGACAGGCCGCCTCCGTCGTTTCGAGATCGCCTCAATGGCGTGTGCTGGGTTCGGGCGCCATGTGCGCGCCCTGCCCGCGGCGGCCCGCCCCTGCGCACGATACGGTCGCTCGGATCGACGAAGGGGAAAGCAGATGACCATCCAGTGGCCGGGACTGCCGGGGGACCTTCCGGATCTCGAGGTGCTGGGGGCACGATGGGCGCTCGTGGCCGTCGTGACGGCGACCACCGAGGCGGAGGAGAGTGCGGGCTACCGGACCGGTACCTGGATCGACGACGAGGGCCTGCACCTCGACGACTGCGGCTGCACCTGGTGTACGCAATCCAGTGACGAGCGCTCCCGACTGCTCCTTCAGCTTGGTCTCGTCCAGATGGTCGGCATCGAGCTTGTACGGGCCCCTCCCAGATCAGCCAGGGCAGCACCACGAACAGCAGCAGTGCCCCTGCCATGATCAGCGCGTACAGGCCCCAACGCCGGGCAGCCTGCTTCAACCAAACTCGAATCCGCCGACGCTCCAACGGGGTCAGAGCCTGCCAGCGCTCCCCGGTTCTGGCGCAGGATGCGCTCCGGGTGCAGTGTTCTCATGCCTCCGTGCATGCAGGGTGAGCGGCATTCAGTTGCAGCCCTGCCCGACGCATCCCAGTGCGAGACCGCAGGTAAACCCCGCCTGCTCAAAACTGACCGCGGCGCCAGAGAACTCTGCATCAGAGAAGTTGACAGAGCCGCCACAGAACACAGCCTCGCTGAAGCTCACCGAGCCACCAGAGAGCACGGCTTCTGAGGGATCCCCACTGTCGAAGCTGACGCCAGTGAAGTCGAAGTCGTGGCCTGCCAAGAGTGGTGATGATGCGCCGGCAGACGTAGATGGTCGCGAATGAGCCGGGGAACGGTGTGACGGACTTCCCGAAGAGCCAGATAAGAGTGGTGCGCTGCCGCATCGCTGCCTGCCAGGACGACGTACGTGGTGCGCCAGCTGAGGTGTTCGCCGACGGTGGCCGTCAGGGGTGCGAAGGCGGTCGAGGCGAGGCCCCGGAAAACGTGACGATCGTGAGTACACGGACGCGCTCCTCTCCCCACCAGCGGGTGAGGGCGGCGAAGGCCGGCTACGTCGGACGCCCACGGTCCACTTCCGCACGCCAGAAGGCAAGACTGTCTTCTGTGGCCCAAGTCTCGGGGTGCTGCGGCCCAAGCACACGCAACTGATCAGCAAGCAACTCGACAAGGGCTGTGGCTGCGCCGACGGGGTCGCCGACCCTGCCAATCCAATGGGCGAGATGGCGGCGTGCGGAGAAGGTGTGAGGATGCTCGGGCCCCATCACGCGCAGCCGGTCGGCCAGCAATAGCTCGCCGCCTCGGCAGGAGTGAACAGACCTATGTCGATATGGACGCGGCTTCGTCCGCGGAGGGCCGCATCTCGGCGGCGGGTGGTGATCAGCACTTGGCCACCGGGGCTGGCGGGTGGCCAAAGGCCACGAAGGTCAGCGGGGTCGGCCAGGTCATCAAGCACGATCAACCATCGGCGATCGGTCGTCTCGGCCCACGCCAGGAAACATGCGGCTGCCTGCTCGGGATCGCGCAGGTCCCCTGCCGCCACGTCTGCCCCAAGACGCCCGTAAGAGCTGACGATTGACTCGCGGCTCGATGCGGTGACCCAGGCCACGAGGTCCACGGCCCCGTCTCGCCAAGAACAGCGCGCGTAGTGCGCGGCCAGCTGGGTCTTGCCAACACCACCTGTCCCGGAAAGGACTTGGCACAGAACTGCGGTGCCACCTCCGGCTACCGCACGCTCCAGCACCTCCACCGCGTCACGGTGTTGGAAGCACTCCGCTTGCCGCGGAACGACGCCGACGGCATGCGGCCACACCAGCGGCGCCGACGGCGCTGCGTAGTAGTCGAAGCGGTTGATGCTGTGGGCGGCGACGCTGTGGTGGTGCGCGTTGATCGCAGGGCCTGTGAACTCAAAGATCGCCGGGGTGGCTCCGGGGGTCGTCAGGTGTGCCCCGGGCCCGGCCTCTGAGGGTTTCCGATCGCCACGCCGCCCATCACGCCAGCAGCAGCCGACCCCCGATCGGCGCGGATGTCGACCGTTCCCTCGACGGCGAGTCCGCCATCACCGGCAGCTACCCCGCCAAACGACTGTTGCCCGTACCTGACCAGCTCGTTGAGATGCCGGACCAACTGCGCACGGTCCTCGTTGTCGGCGTCCTCCAGGAGATCGTGAAAGCGAGTCTGCCAGACGGCCACCAACCTCGCACGGGCTAGTTCCCGCCCCTCAGATCCAGCACGCTCCAACTCGACGACGGACCCGTCGAGTCGTTCCAGCAGAACGCCCTCTGCCCCGTCTCCATGGCCCAAGATCCGAGCCACGCGTTGACGCAAGCCCTGCCAGGCGTCCGTGCCCGCTGCCGAGGCCACAGCGGCCCCGGCCGCCGACGCCAGCGCGACCAGCGGCTGATCCAGCATGCTGCCCCCTCGAAGCACACCGAGTGCGATAGGCCCACCACCGAGCGTACTGATACACGGGGCGCCCGCCCAGAGGTGTACAGACGAGTGCGCCCAGAATGCCTCTGGCGTACAGCCGCCGAAATCTGCGTTGGGTGGGGCTGCATCACCCAGCCCCACCTGACCCAGTTTCCACTCACATCAGCTCGGCCCTCAATACCCCAGCCATACAACGGAGATGCCCTGTTCACGGCCTTCTGCAACCTGTAATAGCCGCCCTATCGGCGGTCCGGGCCCGTGTCACCGTCCACATGGGTAGGACTTCTGGCGTTGCGCATTCCGTGACGGATACAGTAGTTGAGCCGAACCGACTGGCTCCACACCGACTGGCACATCAACGCTGGGCGGAGCGTGCCATGACTTTCTCCACCAGTCCGACACGGGCGCCGCGATGAGGCTGCACGCGATCTCCCGCCTGGACGGCGGCAAACTCGACGGCATCCATCTACTGTGGTCGCCACCGTGGCCGACCGGTCATTCGCTGGACGGGTTCACGATCTACCGGCGCAACGCCCGCGGTGAGAAGGACCAGTTCTGCCTCAACCTGACCGCCGCTCAGCTGGCCGAAGCCCGCCAGCTCGGGCGGGTCTGGCTGCCCGACGCCGTGATCTGGGCGCAGTCCCGGGATCCGGACGACCCGAAGGCGCTGTGGACCTACCGCATCGAGTTGGTCCGGCGGCACAGCGTCGTCTGGATCACCTCGCCGCAGGCGCGGGCGGCGTTCGTCGGCACCGACGACGGGACGGTGGTGGCCGGTGCCGCGTTCCCCGGGCCCACCGTCATCCTGCGCGGCACCGACCTCGGCATCGTCTGGCTGGTCACCGGATTCGGCAAGGCGACCGCGCAGGTCTGCGGCGACGTCCCGGACGAGAAACAGTGGACCGGCCTCACCCCGATCGTGAAGAACCTGCAGGTGCCGTTCGGCTCGGTCAATGCCACGGTGCCGAGCGCCGCCGACGGCCGGGCGCTGGCCGACGGCCGGGCCGCGCCCGAGGTCATCGCGGGTAACTTCGGCGACGTCACCCGGTACGCAGATGCGGCGCTGCGCCGGCCCGGTGGTGTGCCGGCGATGCGCGTGATGTCCGAGAAACCGGGGGCCGGCGGCGACGACTGGGACGTCTCGCCCTACGGGCTGGCGGTTGCACCGACCCTGCTCGCGCCGTGGCGGCGGGGCTGGGGCCTGGCGCATCTGGACCGCGACTCGCTGACTCCCGGGCGTCGTTACGACTACCGGATCGTCGGCTCGGTGCCCCGTAGTGACCGGGACGAGCAGATGTTCGACCTGCACACGGTACCCCGCGGCTACCGGCTGCCACGCTCCTTCCGCTGGGGTGACGCGTCGGTGTGGACCGACCGGCCGTGCACGGTCGTCGCCGTGGAGACCTTCGGTGGTTCGCCGTCGACATTCCGCAAGGGGTTTGAACTCAAGCGCCTTCAGCTGGCGCTGGACAACCCGAGCCGGCGGGTGCTGTTCGAACTACAGGCCCGCGGGCAGGTGTCTGCCCGGGGATCGCGCAACGGCACGGTGGTCGCCTCGGTGTCGGCCACGAGCGACCGGCGCACCGTGCTCGACTTCGGCACCGCGGTCGACATGGTGGTGGTCGAGGGCGACCTGGCGGTGTCCGGCATTGTCCTGCGGCCACTCCACGCCGGGCTCAAGCCCGACGAACCGGTCACGGTCGAACAGAATATCTACGACATCGAGTACGGCCCGACGGCATCGCCCGACCCGCCCTCGATGATTCGGGCGACAAACCTGTCCGACCCGGCGCGTGCAGCGGCTCGCGGCGTGCTGGACACCGGCCGCGGGTTCGAGGTGGTCTGGGCCGCGCCGCCCTCGATCGACCCGGCCGCTCTGGCGTTCCTGCCACCGTCGGTGAGCGCCCCGCCGACCGAGGTCGCCTTTTACCTGCTCGATCGCAGCTGGGCGGGCCAGGCGTTCACGCCCGCCGACGGGGACGGCATGCAGGTTTCCGGCCGCAACGCGCCGACCGGTTCCGACACGCCGGCGTGGGGGATGAACCTGCTGGCCGCATTCCCGCCAGCCGGTGCGGCGCCGTCCTCCAACACCGGGCTCGTGCAGGTGACCGAGTTGTTCGAGGCGGACGTGCTGTCCTACGGCGAGAACGTCACCTACCGGGTGCGCTCGGTCGATGCGATCGGCCGCCCGTCCGGGCCCGCCGTCGCCGCGCCCGTTCCGCTGCGCACCTACGTTCGCCCGCCCGTGCCGACCACGCCACCGCTTGCCGCGCCGATCGACCCGCAGGTCGTTCCGCCCGCCGGCGTGCAGGTCACGCTTCTGCAGCACGGCGACCCCGACCTGACGGCGGCGCAGGCGGCCACCGCGGCCGGCGGCGACGTGGTCCTCCTGCGCTGGGGCTGGGGACCGGAGCAGCGCGAGCTCGCGCCCGATGTGGCCGAGTTCCGGGTCTACCGGCACGCCTCGGCGCTGACTGCGATCACCCTCACCCCCGCTGGCGTCCCGACCGCCGTCCCGGACGGCTGGAGCCTGCCGGTCGTCGCGAGCCGGCCGATCGCCGCCGACGAGTTCGCCGGGGTGAGCGTGGTGCTGGGCCTGGCGTACCGCGTTCTCGGACACCCGGCCGGCACCGCGGTGGCCCTCCGGCTCACGGCCAGCCCGGTGTCACCGGCGCAGTCGCCGGCACCCGGTCCACTGACGATCAACCGGACCACGTCGGCCGAGCTCGATCCGGAGTACTGGGATGACCGGGTCGACGTGGTGCCCCGAGCGGCACTGAGCGGGTCGGACGTCGAAGCCTACGAGCTGGTCCGACCGGCCGGCGTGGCCACGAGCGACACCGTGCCGCGGCAGCGGCTCGCGTTCGGGGTGACCGCCGCCGACGCCGAGTCCTATGTGCCCGACCGCCGGGCGGCAGTGGAGCCGGCGCCCCGGCCCGGCAACGAGTCGACGGTGGCCGCTCACGAGGTCACCGCCCGCTACTACGGCCGGCCCACGCTGGTGCCGGTGGACCTCGCCGACGTGCCCGCGCTGACGCTGCGCCGGCAAGCCGGCGACACCGTGCACGGGGTGCTCCGCCCGGCCGACTACGTGCCGGCCGGGGCTGCTCGGGTGTCCCGGATGCTGCTCGAACGGATCCCTGCGTCGGCGGTCCTCCCCCGGCTGCGGGTCGAGCCCGGGTCGATCTCGCTCGTCCGCGCGGACGGATCGATCGTCGCCTGGGCGCTCTCGCCGGCCGATCAGGCAGCGTTGCGAGCGGGGTACGCGGCCCGTCAGGTGCCCGACCGGTTCCTGGCCTACGCCGCCACCCGGCTGGACGGGCTGGACGAGGCGGCCGAGCGGCTCGGCGTACTGGATCCGTCGTCGTCGTTCGAAGACACTCTGCCCAACCGGCCGTCCCGCTGGCTCTACAGGCTGCGCACCGTGGACGCTGCCGGACGGCCCTCGGCGGCGGCCCAGATGCTCGGCGTGGTGATGCACGTGCCATCCCCGTCACGAGCGTTGGCACCGCTGCTGCTCGGACTCGACGTGGCCGCCGGGACCGCCACCATCCGGCTGGACTGCACGGACGTCGACGGCGACCCGTACGTGTTCGTCACGGCCGACAACTCGTTCGGCACGGCGACCGCGTCACTGGCGACGATCCGCAACCGGCCCGACCTCGCGCCGATCGACCGCCTGGTGGTGCGGGACGCGTCCGGCACCGTCGCGACCGCGGTGGCCGCTGTACGCGGCGCGGACAACCAGGCGTCGGCCACTGTCACGGTGCCGCCGGACGGGATGGTCCTGCACGTCTGGGCGCTGGCGGTGAGCGCTGACGGCGTCCCGTCCCGTCTGGCCGGTCCGCTGCACGCGGCGTCCAGGGAGATCTGATGCTCGTCTCACCGATCGCCGACGTCTCGGCCCTGACCTGGTCGCACACCACGGTGTCCGACCTGCCGCCGGGGCTGAGCCGACTCGCCCCGCCGTCCGGACCGGGCGCCGTCGGAACCCCGGCCCGGCCTGCCTGCGAACACCCTGCGCTTCTGGGCAGCGGGTTCGCGACCACGCTGCGGTTCCCGGGTTCCGGCCGCTGGTGGCACGCGCAGACCAGCGGCAGCACAGTGCACTGGCTGTGGGGCAGCGCGGCGGACGTCCTACAGTTCGGCACCCTGCGCACGCGGCTGCCGCTGGGCAACCCGGTCGTCGCGCTGCGCTTCACCGATGCCACCGATGCCTCCGCCGAGCAGGGGGACCCGCGGGGGGTGATGGGACAGGACCCGGTCATGCTGGCCGGCAACCCGGTCACGGTGATACAGCTGCGCCTGTTCGCACTCCTGCCCGCCGCTCCCGGCATGGACACCCTCTCGGTGCTGCGCTATCTGGCAGCTGCGTTCGACGCCGAAGGCCTGAGCTTCGGCACACCGACGTGGCAGGCGTTCGTAGCGACGATGGCGGGGCTGGCGGCACCGCTGCGGGTGCTCGAACCGGGCGGGAGCCCGGCCACCGGCCGCTCGATATCCGTAGCCGGCGGCGCGCCAGTGACCCTGAGCGCGGCCCACCTCGGCGACGCGGTGGCAGCGCTCGGCACTACCAGGGCCGGGCTCACCGGCGCCACGCTCGACGTGTCGGCCGGGGCTTCGCCGATCGCGAGCGCCGACGGCGCGGCTCACCCCGACGGTCGTGTTCCAGTCACCGAAGCAACCTCCACGATCAGCGTCGCATCGGTGGAGGACTGGTTGTCGCCGCAGCAGTCGGCCGCACTGAGCCGGTTCACGCGAGGGAACACCGTGCTGCCGTTCGTCGACGGGGTGGCGACCTACGCCGACCTGTTCGCTCAGGTCAACCGGGCCGTGACCGCCGGGGCGGAGGGCTCCTTCTACGTGACCGGTTACTCGCTGCAGCACGACGTGGTGCTCGGCCCGGCCGCCGCCGGAACGCGGCGACGGGTGGTCGACGTGGCCACCGACATGGCCGCGGCCGGTGGCGAGGCCCGGTTCCTCGCCTTGGAGATGCTCCAGCTCAATCCTGGCTGGGTGCGTGACGTGCAGACGGCCGCCCAGGTCACGGCGATCCTGCTGGCCCAGGCGGGGCTGGTCGCGACCGCCTTGCAGCCGGACGACACACTCAACAAGATCAGTTTCCTGCTGCACGCCGAGTTCCTGGCCGGGCTGGTGTTCTACGGCTCGACCGACCCGGAGGGGCTGCTCGAGAAGCTGTTCGAGCTCAACAAGGGCGCGATCCAGGCACTCGGCGCGATCGCCGGGGTCGAGGCCCATCTCGACCCGGTGGACGCCGAGGTGGACGACAACCCGCGGGCGGTGACCACGGGCGCACTCGCCTCGGTCGTGCTCGGCGCCACCCGGAAGTTCAGTGTGTTCCACCAGAAGATCCAGGTGGTCCGCACCGACGAGGGCGTGCACGCCTACTGCGGCGGGATCGACCTCAACGCCGACCGGCTGCAGACCCCGGGACACGGCTCCCGATCGCCGTTCCACGACGTGCACGCCCGGGTCGACGGCCCGGCCACCGCCGAGCTGGTGAAGACGTTCGCCGAGCGCTGGCAGCATGTCGCCGGCACGGCGCTGCGGCTGGACGCGCCGGGCGCGCTCGACCGCCTGCCCACCGGCGGGTCCGATGTAGTGCAGGTGGCGCGCACCTACTACCGTCCGCTGGCTGGATCCGGCCGGGGACTGCCTTATGCCCCGGCCGGGGAGAGCACGATCCTGGAAACGATGCTGGCGGCGATCGGCCGAGCCCGGCGGTACCTCTACCTCGAGGACCAGTACCTGACCCCGCCGCCCGCATTCGCCGACGCGCTCGTGGCGGCCGCCGCGCACGTGTCCGGTCCGCTGATCATCGCGATCCCGGCCAGCCCCGACCAGCCGTTCGGGATGCCCCGGCGGCAGGCGCTCATCGACGACCTGCGCGCGGCCTGGGGAGACCGGGTCAAAGTCGGCATCCTGCGCCGCAAGTTCTCGCACACGTCGACCTCGCGGGAGTCGTCGTCCGGCCGGCTCTGGCTGGCCGCGCCGGTGACCGCCGGCGCCAACGTGATCGAGGTCGCGCCGCCCGAGCGGGTTCCGGCGACGCCGTTCTGGCTCACCGTCGACGGCGAGGTGATGCGTGCGACCCACCAGGTCGCCGGATTCACCAGCCCGACAAGTGTCCGGCTCGACGTCGAGCGCTGGGAGGACACCCGGCTGTTCGATGCTGCCTCGGGCACCCCGCGGGCCGGGCACAAGGTGCGCGCCGCCGTGTCCAGCGGCTCGTTCCCGTCGATCTACGTCCACGCGAAGATGCTTCTCATCGACGACGCCTTCGCCGCCATCGGCTCGGCCAACTCCAACCGGCGCGGTTACTACTCCGACGGCGAGTGCAACGTCTTCGCGATGCGCGAGCAGGTCGTCGACGGCGACAACTGGATCCGGGAGCTGCGCATCGCGCTCTGGGCCGAACATCTGGGGCTGGCCCCGGAGTACGCCGCGGTCGCGCTCCGGGACCCGGCTGCGGGGCTGGCGCTTTTCGACCGCAAGTTCACCGTCGGCAGCCGGTTCACCCCCTTCGAAGCCCAGCCGTACGCCACGGAGTTGGCCCTCTCGGCCGAGTTCACCGACAAGACCTCGGCCCTGACCAGCCTGCTCTGGGACGCCACCTTCATCGCAGCGATCGGCGTCGAGATCGCCGGGGCGCAGTCGGACGACCTGTTCGCCACGTTCATCGACCCGAGCAGCCGGCTGGAGGCGCCGTGAGACTCAATGAGCTGTTCGCCGCCATCGCGTGGCCGGTCTCGGAGATCGACACCTCGTTCCCGCCGAGCACGACCGGCGCCGGGCTGGCCGCCCAGGCCACCGAGGCGATCGAGGTCGACGACGTGGTCACCGAGATCGGGCCGGACGGCACGGTCACCCTCACCGGCACCCTGTCGCTGGTGGCCGGAACGCCGCCGGCGCGTACCCGCTTGGTCAGTCACCTGTTCCCGTCGCTCGGCTTCATGTTCGTGCCGAAGGCCGACTGGACCTCCGCCTTCCGCGTCTCGATCGGCCCGGCCGGGGGCTCGACCGTGCAGATCGACGTGTTGCCGCTCGAGGTCGCGGTGCCGCCCGACCTGCTCGGCGCGCACCCCGACCCGGCCAAACAGGGCGCCGACGCGGGCGTGCAGCTCTCGACCGGCGCCGGCGACTCGGTGATCAGCCGGGACTTCTCGTTCCTGATCGACGCCGGCCAGATGATCCACCTCGAACCGCACCTGCCGATCTCGGTCGGACCGTGCTCGATCTTCGGTGCGCCGGCGATCGCGGTCCACGAGATCACGCTGATCTCCTCGATCGCGCAGGCGCGGGATCAGGTCGACTGGCTCCGCCGCGACCTCGACCAAGGCATGTTCGCGTTCCGCGGCGGCTCGCTCGGCTTCGGCGGGATCGAGCTCGACTTCGACGAGCCCGGAACCGTGCTGCGCGACCTGCGGCAGCGGATCCATCTCAACGAGCAGGCCGCGGTGGTCCTGGAGGACCTGGTCGTTCCGAGCGTGCTGTGGCCGCCGCTGCCGCAGCACGGCACGCTCGGCGTACGCCGGTCGCTGCAACCCGGCGAGACGCTCGACCACTATCTCAGCTTCGCCGACGCGCCGATCGTGGTGCCACTGGGCACGACGGGCCGCCACCTCTTCCTCAGTCGGCTGTTCTTCATCACGCCCGAGCAGGAGGCGGACTGGTGGACCGGCCTGACCCTGGAGGGCGGTCTGGCCTGGCCCGACAGCGGCCAGGCGACCCCGGGCGACTTCGAGCTGACCGTGGGTCTCGTCGACGGCGACGTGCTGCGAATCGGCTTCGAGCACACGCCGGCGGGGTCGCACATCCCGATCCTGCACCTCGACTTGTGGAAGATCACGGTCGACATCACCGGGGTCAAGACCGGCGTCTCGTTGCAGGAGCTGATGCGCCGCTCGCCGAGCCCGGGCGCCGCGATCCAGTTCCTCGTCACGATCGTGATCAAGGAGAAGCCCGGTCCCGGCGCCGGGGCGGCCGGCGCGGTGAAAGCGACCGCCGAGGACGGGCAACCGTTCGAGGCGGCCCTGGTCGACGTCGGATGGGACCGCGGCAAGCCGACCGGCAACATGGTCATGCCGCACGGCGCGCAGCTGCACCTGTCGACGTTCGTGCTCGAGGTGCACGAGATGGGACTGGCCTCCGAACACGGCGCCATCTACATGTCGATCTCCGGCGGGATCCGCCTCGGCATTGGCGCGTTCGAGGGCGGCGCGTGGTTCACCCGGCTGCGCGGCCGCTTCGCCGGCAATCCGGACGCGCCGGTGTTCCAGCTCGGCGGCATCGGCCTGGAGATCAAGGTCAAGAACGTCGTCGAGATCAGCGCGCACGGCATGTACCGCGACGACACCGCGCCGAACGGCACGCGGCTGCAGGAGCAGGGACTCGGCGGTGGGATCGTCGTCTACTGCGGCGACAACAAGTGGGGCCTGACCCTCGACCTGTACTGGGGAACCCGGACCCCGCCGGGCGGACCGGGCGACAAGTTCTTCCTGTTCCTGCTGGCGTTCTTCGGCGCAATCCCGATGGGCCCGGTCGAGCTGACCGGGGTCGAGGTCCTTTTCGCACACGGGCTGATGCCCAAGATCGACGCGAGCGACCGTCAGGCCGGCGAGTTGAAGTACTACTCCTGGCTCAAACGCGCCCGGCCGACGGCGCTGCCGGAGACCCGGGACCTGGACAGTGCGTGGACGCCGACCAAGGACGGCTGGGCGTTCGGGCTCGGCGCCGGTGTGTCGATCAGCGGCGCCGGCTCGGTGATCAAGATCAGGGCGTTCGGCGCGGGGTTCGACTCGCCGTCCGTGTCCGGGCTGATCATCGTGATAGAACTCCAGATGTTCGGCGCCGAGACGCCGATCGCGGTCGGTGTGTTCGAGTACGACTTCCGCCGCGACGCCTTCGTGCTGATGATCCAGCTGGACATCACGATCGACAAGATCGTCAAGAACTTCCCGAAGCACCTCAACCTGCGGCTCGGCGGGACGATCACCTTCGGCAACAAGCCCGGCCTCGTCGCGTTCGGCCGGCTCGCCAACCCGGACACGTGGATCGGCGGCAAGCTGCTGGTCAAGCTGTCCAAGGTGTTCGCGCTGACAATGCGAGCCGGCTTCTGCGTGGAATGGCAGGAGAACGAACACATCAGCGGCGGCCTGACCATCTCGCTCAAGGTCGTCGGGTCGATCGGGGTGATGGAGTTCCAGGGCTGGGGTGCGCTGGAGGCCATCCTCACGTACATGCTGACCGGGACGAACGACTTCGTCGCGAGGATCCGATTCGACGCCGGCATGGCCATCGTGCTCTTCGGGTTCATCCGGTTCGGCATCAGCATCGCGCTGCTCGCCGAGTGGCTCGCACACGTGCCGAACTACTTCGTGCTCCGGGTGACCTTCCGCTTCGAGACGCCGTGGTTCCTGCCGGACGTCTCGTACTCGATCGAGGTCACTCGCGGCAGCCTGGCCCCGTCGGCGCGCGCCGTGACCACGAGCCCGCTGACCCAGGCCGGCTCGCAGGCCCTCACCGGTTCGAGCCCGGCCCGCGTACAGCGCGCCGACGGCCGGGCCGGCGGCGAACCGACCGCGCTCACGTCGGTCGACGATCTCGCCGGGGCAACCGGCGCCTGGCAGGGCAGCGCCGCACCGGTCCCGCTGGACGCGACGATCGAGGTCGATTTCTCCGTGATGCTTGTCGACGCGCTCGGGATCGGGGCGACGAATCCCGATCTCGGCCTACAAGTGTCAGGGGACGGCTCACTGGCGCTGACCACCCGCTACACCCTGACCCGGCTGATCATGCGGCGGCGACCGTTATCGGGCGGCGCATGGCAGACTGTCGAAGATCTGACCTCGTCGGCGTCGACCCGCAACTTCCGCTGGACGTGGGCTCAGGACACCCGGGTGGGCGGCCAGGTCGCGCCGAAGCGGCTGCTGCTCAACGGGCGTACGCCGTTCACGGTGGGGGTGAACGTCCCGATCGCCGATGCCGAGATCCTCGACGACAACCCGAATTACCCGTGCTGTCAGGTGCGTCGGCCCGACGTCGCGCGGTTCGACTTCGACCCGGAGCCACGCGGTCCGCTCCCGGCCGGATTCAGTCGGGATTTCCGTTACGAGGATCGCGGCACGACGGCACCGGTCCGGATGCACGGCGCCCCCTGCGCGGTGGTTCTGCCCACCGCGGCCGGGTCGACCGCGGGCCGGGTCGGCTCATTCGCCGCCACCGGCACGATCTTCACCGCGTCGGCGTCCGAGGACCTTGCGGCGGCGATCGTCCGGGTCGCGGTGACCAGCAAGGACAAGGTACGGCTGGCGCTGGTCACGCTGGACCGCAACGGGCGTGAGGTGGACCGGCAGCAGGTCACCACCGGTGCGGTCGCGTTCCAGGAGTTCGCGATCGACCCGGGCGCGCCGTTCGCGACCGTGTTCCTGGCAGTCGAGACGATCAAGGAGGAGGGCCCACAGGCGCCGGTCACGCCCGCTACCGTCCTGCTCGACGCCGTCGAGTGCATCACCGTGGCCGACCGCGACCGGTTCGAGCGGGAGAGCGACATCTGCTCGCGCGAGAGCGGCGGCGGCACCCCACCGACGGTCACCTTCCTGGCCCGCCACGCGTACGAGATCACCCTCACCACCGACGTCGCGATCAAGCACTCGGTGACCGAGTGGGAATCCAGCACCGTCACCGAGAAGGTCGCCTTCACCACGGCCGGCCCGCCCGGGCTGAACGCCGCACCCGAGCCGGGCCTCGAGCTCGAGCCGTACGTGGTCAGCCGGGCCCCGGGCGGTCGCGGCCTGACCTACTGCGAGGAGTCGGTGCATCTGGTGCTGTCCGAGGCGCTGAGCATCTTCGGTCCCGGGTCCGGCATGACCGAGGCGGCGCTCCGGCTCCCGGTGGCGATCGCGGTCGAGTCCGCCTTCGACGCCAACCCGCAGGCGCACGTGGGCAAGACGTCCCGTACGTCGGCGGACTGGTTCCTCACCCACCGGGGCGAGGCCGATCCGTTCGTGCGGCCCTCCCGGCACGACTACGTGCCGGCCGTGTCGAAGGACGCCGCAGTGCTGCGCTACCTGCGGCTCGCCGAGGCATCGGCGGGCACCTGCCCTGTGCAGGACGTCGAGCAGCTGCCGCGGGTCGGCATCGAACCGTTCGACCCAACCGGCCGGTCGCTGTGGGAACCTGGCGCGTCCTACGTCGCGGTGATGCGGCTCGCCGACAGCCCAGTGGTAGAGCGGACGGTGTTCGAGGACGCCGATCTGACCGCGTTCACCGCGGTGTCCGGCTCGTGGCAGGTCACCGCCGGCGCGCTCACGGCGGCAGAGGCCAGCACCGGCGCGTTCGGCGAGACGACCTGGGATCTCTACCGAGTGGAGCTGCAAGGATCGATCGACCAGGGCGGCGCGATCGGCGTCGTGGTGCTGGCCGGCGGACCCGTCACGGACGCCGTGCACGCGGCCGTCGTCCGCGCGAGGGACAACTCCGTCTCCCTGGTGGCCCGCAACGGCGCCGGGACCCTGCTCGGCACCGTCCCACTGCCCGCGACCGGCCAGAGCAGCACGCTGACCGTCGATGTGTTCGCCGATGTCATCCGGGCGCGGTGCGGGGACGCCGTGCTCGACTTCCCCCGCGGCAACCGCGGCACCGGTTCGTGCGTACTCACCTCGTCCCACTCCCGGGTCACCTCGCTCCGCGTGCACGGCGTCGACATGTACCGCCGGCCGTTCCGCACCAGCCGGTACGAAGGCTTCGCCGAGCATGTGGCCAGCTGCACCGGCGTCGAACGGCACCACACGGGCAGCGCCGCCGAACCGCTCGCAACGCTGCTCGCCCGGATCACCGGCGCGGCCGCCTCCGCAATGACACCAACCGCCGCCGCGGCCGATCGCGAACGATGCTTCGCCGATGCGGCCGCCGCCCTCGCCGTGCCACTGCGCGAGGACAGCGACCGGCTGCACATCACCCTGATGTCCGGCGGCACCGACCGCTGGCTGCTGCTCGAGTCACCCGAGCCCATGGACTTCACCGAGGAGATCACGCTGCGGCTGCTGCGCCGGGAGGTGCACGAGGCGCTCACCGCCGCCGACAAGGCGCGGCTGGGCCCGCTGATCGAGGCCCCGCTGCAGATCCCGCCGACCGGCCCGCAACGCCCCGCGGGCTGGGCTACCGGTGCGCGTCGGCTCGTGATCCCGACCCGCTCGTTCGGCATCCTGGACGGTCCCAGCGCGCGCGAGTCCGTCTACCGCGCTTCGCTGGACGGCAAGTTCCTCACAGTTGTCGAGCTCGCCACCGGGGCCACGGCCAAGTTCAAGGCGCCCGCGCTCACTCCGGCCGACCGTGCGCTGCTGCAGGACGTGTTCGTCGTCCTGAACGGCGCACTCCGCATCATCGCCTGGCAGGTGCCGACGAGCACGCAGTGGATCCCGGAAACGGCCACCGTGCTGCAGGACGCGCCGGGCCTGCACACCCTGGTCCTGCCGGCGACGTCACTCGCCGACGGGGTCTATCGGCTCGATCTGTCACTGACCCGGCGCTGGTTCGACACCACAGACCCGCTCGGACCCGACAACGCCTACCTCGACGAGGCCTCGGTGGAGGTGCTGGTGACCTGAGTATGGTCCTGACGGAAAATCAACGGACGTGACTTACCAGGGCAAACGTGGTCGAGGTGGCAGAGCCGGAGCGGTCGACCTTGGCGGTGTCAGGGATGGGTTCGAAGGCCCGGGACTCCCGAAGCTGCGGCGAGCCGCAAGATAGCCGATCATCCGAGTTCGTAGATGTACAACGGGTCGTTGGTCGATGCACAGGCGGTGTCGCCACCCTCAACACATCCAGCGACACCAGGCAGGCCGTGGGGGTGTCCGTGTTCGCCGCGATGCTGATCGTGCGCTCCCTGCCTCCGACGAAGTAGCCGCGCCTGCCCAGGGCCCGGATCCGTGGCGGTTCCGGGCCCTGGCACCTCGAAATCACTTGGCACGATCACCGGGGGCAGAAGCTCTTCCGCCACCTGGACCTCGCCCGGGTCGAGATGGCGACGCGGGCCAAGGGCCAAGCGCGTCCTGGTCCCTGCGGCCTGACACCCCATCAAAGTGCCGCGAGGCGCGGCCACCAGTTGGAATGGGCGCAGGTCTACTTCCGAGAGCCGCTGGCGGGAGGCTACTTGCTCTCCGCTGAGCGCCTGGCTTCGAATCTCACGGATTCCGCAGCGCGGACCCTAGCCATGCAGCAGGTAATTGAGGGCCTGGTCCAGGCCGCCATTGGTGTTGCCCAGAGTGAGCAGGCCGTGCCGCTGGACAATGGCGTGCAAGGAACGGGGTCCCAGCAGGCTCCTCGGCCGTCACGGGTAGTGAGCGGGAGTTGTCAAGCAGGGGCATCGAGCTGGAGTTCCCGTGGCGCAGGGCGTCCTCGGGCGGAGGGAAAACACTGATTTCCTACTCAGAGCTCACGATTCTGCGCTTAGATTGCCTGATGCGAAGATTCTCATCAATCAGACCCAGTCACACCTTGGTAACGGTTCGCCTGTACATTCTCTTTAGGTTGACGGGCCGGACACGAGGCCTCTTTATCGCGCCCCCTAGGGTTAAAAGCCGTGCCCGGCATATTTTTATTGCGATTGCGGCGACAATCGGAGTAACCCTCTCGGTCACGCTGGGCACGTGGAGTGCGACCGCTAACTGGTTTAACGAGCACATCGGGGTCGACCTGAGCGGCCTAAAGCCGGATGCTAAAGCTGCCGCCCAAGGGCAGCTGCGACTTGCGGTCATCCAGTCAGCGGTGGCAGTGGGCGCCCTGTTGGCCCTCATTTACACCGCTCGCACCTATCGTCTGACACGGCGCGGGCAAGTGACCGATCGGTTCACCAAAGCACTGGAACGCCTTAGTTCAGAAAAGGAGTATGTGCGAGTCGGTGGAATTCTCGCATTGGTTCAGATTCTGCATGACGCACCGGACCAGAGCGAGGATGCCCAAACGGTGCTTCAAAACTATTTGGTGAATCATACGCCCGAGGCTCCTGCCGAGTGGCCCGACGTCGAAGCGTCTACGACATCTCTACCTCCCGAAGTGCAGACAGCGGTCGATGCCCTGGGCACAGCCACAAGGCGTGCCGACTTTCGGCTCCGCCTGCCTAATCGGACTCTAACCGGGCTGACTCTGCAGGAGATCCAACTTGTGAGCGCCGATCTTTCGGGATCTGATTTCAGAAGGGCAGATCTACAGGGGGCAAACCTGTGGGGCGCCAACTTGCTTCAGGCAGATCTCCGAAGATGCGAACTTCGCCACGCACTATTCATCAATGCAACACTACGCGGAGCGCAACTCCAGCAAAGCCAAATAAGCCACACTTCCTTTGCGGGCGCCCTGTTGAAACATGCGGCATTCTCCGACGATAAGACCTTCTGGTCAGCCGAAGGAACAAGTTTCCGTCACGCCAATCTGACCGGCGCAATAATGATAAATTTCCATTTCGTGGATTGCGATTTCCGGGACACCGACCTCGGTGGAGCTGATCTGAGAGGAGTGACTTTTGAGCGATGCCGCCTGACGGGGGCTGACCTGTCAGGTGCAGAATTGCGCGGCGCAGACTTAAGAGGAGCGATGGGGCTTACCCGGGCTCAGTTGGAGGGGGCAAGAACTGACACCCGCACACAGGTGCCGTCGGATCTTGTCGGGCTGCTCGGCGCCCCATCACCACCCGACTGAGCCGGGTGACGATGGCCCCCTCAGGACCGGTGGCCCCAGCGGGGGACCTGAACGGTGAGCACGGGACGCAGGGACAGGCCGCGCAGCGCGAACAGTGACAGGCCGAGTACGAAACACTTTCATGTCTGCATGAGTGGTGGGGAGTTGGCCGACTCTAGACCTCACATGGCTGAGACTCGCCCGCGATGGGCCGGGGGGGGAGGAGGCTACGGTTCTGGGTGAGGAGACACTGACGGAGTAGCGTACGCCTGCGGCGCCGCTCTCTCGAAGGGCCGGCCGACAGGCGCCCATGGCTTCGGCCGCAGTGCCTCCTGGGACAGGAGCCTTCCGACGGCACATGCTTCGGTCTGGGACACCACACCAGGGCCTGTTGCGAAAGCGGCGGCGGCTGCTTGTGTGAGTGCTGATGCGGCCGACTGCTACGTTCCGGAGCCATGACCGACAGCGTGTATGTGGGCAATGCGGGCAGCGATGCGGCTTTGGACCGGGGATGGCTGCTGGGGCACTTCAAGGCCCCCTCCGATCCTCGGCACAGCGAGGACGTAGAGATCAAATGGGGCATCCATCCGCAGGGCGATGAGCGGCCTCAGTGGGTCACTGGCGAGGAACGCACCGCCCTGCTGGTCCTGATCAGCGGGCGCTTCCGGGTGGAACTGCCCGGACGCAGCGTTCTCCTGGCCCGGCAAGGGGACTACGTCGTGTGGGGCCAAGGCGTCGATCACTCCTGGTTCGCGGAGGAGGAGTCCGTGGTGCTGACGGTTCGCTGGCCCTCCGTCCCCGGCTACAAGGTGACCGATGAGGATGACTCCGCTGCTGGTCATAGTCATTCATTCAGGACCGCGACCGACACCGTGACCTCGTAACGGACGCCCAACTTGTCCTAACGGGCGGCCATCGCACAGTGGCGCTTGAGGCGAATGGTCCCGCATTCGACCGCACGGCGTTCGCGGCAGTCGAACCTCGGCGGACGACCGCCGCGAGAGCCGAGATTCCTCCGGTTGTGAACCCGGTCCAGCAGGACGGGGATCGTTGCGTCGATCTCGGAAGCCCGCCGGTCGACGGCGTCTTCTCACACGCAGCGCGCCCCCACCTTGACGCGAGGGCTCGCTGCGTTTTCCTGGGTTGCCTTCTCAGGGCAGTCAGCGCGGTCGCTAACGCACCTCACCCGCGCAGGGGCCGCCTGGGAGGGGCACGGAAATCATGACTACCCCTTCTGGGACCGGGCAGGCGAGGCGACCTGGAAGGAACTTCAATCGTGGCGACCAGCCGCACCGCGCACCAGGGCGGTCGGAGCCCGCTCTCCCGCAGGGGAGCCGCCTGCGGGCCCCGGCCCTCGTCCTTGCGACAGTTTCGAGTTGAGGGTGAACTCCCTCACGCCCCAAGGCCGCGAGGACGATCCCGCGCGAGGACACCTGCGTCCGAGGGGAGAAACGCGGATCCTCGCACCTGCGGCCGCCGTCATAGACAACCAGGGCGGCGGCCGCCACTTCTACTCTCCCAGCCACACGTCCATTTGGCCCTGCACGGTGCCGAGTGGCTGATTCTGGTCAGCCCAGCCCCGTACTGCCTGACATGCAGTCACAACTCAACCACAGCCAGGGCCGGGGACCATCACGAGCACCGCCACCGGCACCATGACCACCCGCACCCGGACCATCCACTCGGCCGCCCCCTTCGCAGGCGTCCCAGCTTGCCCCGCCGGAGCTACGTTCCCTCCCCGACCTGAAGTCCGGGGAATCCACGAGGGAACGCCCCGGATGAGCGAGGGGTTCGATGAGTAGACGCTCCTTCAGCGAAGCAACCCACGTACCGAAGCGTGCGGCATTGATCCTCGCCGAGCCTTTTCCAGCCGTCGAGGCTTACGCCTGGCTGTACGAAGGGCACATGCGTCAGCGGATCCAGGAGGCGGGGCTGATGGTGTCTGAGGCGGTGACCGCTGCTCTGGACTGACCACCTCCCCCGGCGCCGTGCAACGCACGTGCCGTAGGCCGCAGCACGCAGGAGCGCAAGAGGTCAGCACGGCAGACGCTGGGGGCGAGCTCAGTGTTGCGCGACAACTCTCAGGCACGCGCACGGACTGCCGGCGCTCACGGCGTCGGCGGAACCACGCCCACACGAGCGAAGCGGTGCTAACCGGATTCATCACATGGGAATCACCGTACAGCCTCCGGCCTTTGGGTCGGGCATGACTTCTCTCCGGCTCGGGCGCAACGGCCCTATCGACATGGCGTGACAGTGCCGGTCACGAGGATGCGCGTGCGCCATCTGCCTGGAACGGCGCGCGCAGCCCGTTCGTCACCAGGGCACCTCTCCCTCGTCATCGAAGAAGCGTCCGGTCGGCTCGTGGCCCTCCACGGTGGCCAGCCGGATCGCGGCGGCTGCGCCTTGCTGCGGGGTGCGCACTCCCTGAAAGCCGTTCAGGTCGGTCGCGGTGTAGCCGGGGCAGACGGCGTTGATCAGGATGTGCGTGTCGGCCAGTTCCTTGGCGTACTGCACGGTGACGGCGTTCAGGAATGTCTTCGACGGAGAGTATGCGACGGAGATGGGGCCCGTTTCGGCGCCTGGTGTGGTCTGGCGTGTGAGGGAGCCGACGCTGCTGGAGACGTTCACGATCCGCGGCGCCGGCGAGCGGCGCAACAGCGGCAGCAGGGCGTTGGTGACGCGGATGACGCCGATCACGTTGGTCTCCACCGCCGCCCGTACACGGTCGACGTCGACCGTGGTGGGCTGCTGCGGCATTCCGCCGGTGATGCCGGCGTTGTTGACGAGCGCATCCAGCCGCCCGGTCCGCTCCTCGATCAGCCGGGCCGCCGTGATCACGCTCGCGTCGTCGGTCACGTCCAGCGGCACGCCGAACACGTCGGCGCCGGCCGCGCGGAGCTTGTCCACGGCGGCCTCGCGCCGTTCCTCGTTCCGCGCACCGACCCCGACCGTCCAGCCGAGGGCGCCGAGCCCGGCCGCAATCTCGTACCCAATGCCCTTGTTGGCCCCGGTCACCAACGCGACCTTGGGGTGGTTCACGGTGTTCGTCTCAGTCATGACACCGATGTTTCTCCCCCGTCGGGCAGGGCGTCCAAGACCAACTGGGTGGGCGGCGATACCGCCTGGGTATCACTCCTGAGCAGCCCGGTTAGGCTGGCGGCGTGGAGACACGTGAGTTGCGGTACTTCGTCGCGGTCGCCGAGGAGCTGCACTTCGGCCGGGCCGCACAGCGGCTCGGCATCGCCCAGCCCCCGCTGTCACGGGCGATAGCCGGGCTCGAACGACGCCTGGGCGCCCCCCTGTTGGAGCGAGGCAGCCGGGGCGTCGCCCTGACCGAGTCCGGGACGGTGCTGCTGCGGGAGGCGCGGGCGGCGCTGGACGCCATCGAGGCCGCAGAACGCCGCACCCGCCGAGCCGCGCTCGCGGCAACAGGCCGCCCCGCCGTGCTCCTGGCCGCGAAGGCGGGTGCGTCCGATGAATTGCTGGCCAAACTGCTCGGCGTCTACGCCGCCGAGCCCGGCGCCGTCGCCGTCGACGTCGTGCTGTGCGGTCCGGGCGAACAGGTGACGTTGCTGTGCACCGGCCGGGCTGACGTAGCCCTGCTGCACCGGCCCTTCGACGACACGGCCGGCTTCGACACCGAGGACCTGCACTCCGAGGGCCAAGTCGCACTCCTCCCTGCGGGCCATCCCCTCAGTACCCGGTCCCACCTGCGGCTCGCCGAGGTCACCGCCATCCCCGACCTGCCCCTGCCCCGCTGGCCCCGCCCCGACGGCACCTTCCCGGACGGACCCGGACCGCAGGTGCGCGACCACACGCAGCTCACCCAGCTCATCGCCCTCGGCCGCGCATGCGCGATCGTCCCGGAATCAGGCCGCACGGGCCTGCGCAGCGGCCTCACCGCCGTACCGGTCACCGACGCCCCCCGCGTCACCACGGTCATCGCCTGGCCCCCACACAGCCGTTCCACGGCGGTCGCGGAACTCGTCCGCGCAGCCACCGCCCTGTAGCCGACGGGTGTGAACGCCGGGGCATTGTGCCCGATTTCAGGGCCAGCATCCAACTCCCGGCACACGCTGCGGTACGAAGCGAAAGCGCAGCACCAGCTTCCCCCAACTATCAGACTGCGGAAGTCGCTGACCCGCTGAGCGCATCCGCCTTGCGTGCCACAGTCATGCGACTGTCTCTCCCCGCCGGCTCCGACGTCCATATGTCCAGGGGGTGTCCTCCGACCACAACGGACAACACACATCCCGATCCAGACTGCGCTACGCCCCCGGCTCGGCGGCGGGCTGCCACAGTTCGATCCGATGGCCCTCGGGATCGGTGACCCAGCCGAACCGTCCGACACCGTCCATGTCCTGAGTCTCGGCAGCCACATCCGCTCCCTTGGCGCGCAGTTGCGCAAGCATCGCATCCAGGTCGCGGACCCGGAAGTTGAGCATGGACTGCTGGGCACGGGATCCGAAGTAGTCGGTCTCGGAGTCGAACGCCGCGAACACCGTCGGCCCGGCTTCCGGATGCCACAGCCCGTGCTCGTCGGTGTCCAGGCCCAGACAGTCGCGATACCACGCGCTCAGGGCCGCCGGGTCGGCGGCGCGCCTGAAGTATCCGCCGATTCCAAGTACACGTTCCATGCGGCCATGGTGGCAGGGCCGGCATCGAGCGGGCCGGTGCCACGCCCTCGCCCGGTCCCCGGTACTCGCCGGGTGTCCTGACCCGCCCGCGGGGACCGCGAGGCCGGACTCCTGTCCGGCCCAGAACAGCAGATGCTCGCACTCGGACGCACCCGGGCCCGCCGCCCCCGACTGCTGCTGACGAACTCAGTCTCGGCCTCGCCCTGGTCATCGTCGAGGAACTTCTGCCCGTCGTCCGGCGCTTCGCCGACGTATCCGGCCGCGACGGCGGTGGTCAACGGGCGCGCAGTCGGCGTCACCTGCGGTGCGCAGTCGTGCGGGCGCCGAGGGGGCGGCTCGGGCCGATGAGTTCCGGGGCCCGCTGCGGTCTACCTCTGCACGAGCGAAAGCTGCACACGAGTTCTGTGAGGGACCATGACCAACCACGCCCTACCACCCGTCGTCGACGCCGCGTCTTGGGAGCGCCAACTCGAGGCGCTGCGTGCCCGGGAGAAGGCCGCGACGCGGGAGCTTGACGCCATCGCCGCCGAGCGTCGTCGCCTGCCGATGGTCGAGATGCCCGACTACACCCTGGAGGGCGAGGACGGCCCCGTTCGGCTGGCGGACGTCTTCGACGGCAAGAGGCAACTGATCGTCTACAACCACATGTGGTTCTCCGGCAAGGAATGGCAGTGCTCGGGCTGCACGGGGTTCACTTCGCAGTACACCCGCCTGGAGTTCCTGGACAACTACGATGCGCGATTCGTCATCGTCACCCAGGGCCCGATCAAGGAAGCACTCGCCTACCGGCAGCGGGTCGGCAACCAGATGACGTGGTACTCGACTGCCAACAGCTCCTTCGGGGCCGACGTCGGTGCACCGCCCGACGCAGGATTCGCGGTCAACGTGTTCCTGCGCGACGGCGACACCGTCTATCGCACCTGGCACACCAACGGCCGGGGCACCGAACAGCTCAGTCACACCTTCCCGCTGATCGACCTCCTGCCCTACGGACGGCAGGAGGAGTGGCAGGACTCGCCCGAGGGCTGGCCTCAGTCACCCACGTACAGCCGGTGGGCGACGTCTCAGGACATCGCCGCGCTCTACGGCCCGGGCTCCGGCGGCTGAACGACCTGAATCACGGCCGGTGAGCGGGTGAACTCGGTGATGCTGCCAGTGCGCGACGGGTTCACCATCGCTCGGCGTCCCCGTACTGCCGGACGAGTTGCATACGCGCTGCTCGGCCGGGCCTCCTCGGGCCTCGTCACGTGGCACGCACACTCCCGGCGGGTGCCGCGGCACCCGCCACCCCGTGATCGACACGGCACTGGACGACAGTTCGTGAACAGCTCAACAGCGCATATTTCAAGTGGCATGGCCCTCCGGACACTTGAAGCTGGCTCATCCGTGTGCTTCGCAGCCTCTCCCGCACGCCTCCGAACGACAGGTCGACGTGGTCCGTGTCCGAGACGGTGACGAGTTCGACGCTGTCCGGGGCCGTCTCCTGGGCGTCCTCGGAGTAGCAGCGGGAGTGCGCGTCGGCGCCGGCCAACAGGAGAGCACGCCGTGGGCGAGCATGTCGATGTTCGACATCAGCATCCGTCCGCGTCGAAGGACACCTCGTGAAGCCCCACGCGCGTATGTGCCGACTGTTCAGCCATGCGGTCTCCACCTCGATGCCGGGGCAAGCCCCGGATCGGGTCGATCCGTCAGCCCCCTCCTCACTGTCGTGCCGGGCATCCTGCTGGGACGGGACGAAGCCTGGGTTGCGCCGTGCGGATGACCCCGCATGCGGATGTCTAGCGACGACCTTTCAGTGGAGGAAGATCGAGACGTACCCATCGCTGGAGGAGACATGGTCCCTCGCCTCACGAGCTGGACCCCAGGTGTTGTTCTCACCGTGATTACGGCCCCTGCGTCGTTCGCCTGTTCGGGCAGCGGTAGCCCGTCCTATGCGATCGGTGAGGCAACCTCCGCCACCCAGCCGGTGGGATCGGAGGCCACAGCCGCCGTCTCCTCTCAGACGACGGAGGCGATCACGTCGACGGGACGCAGGAGGCATGTGTCGGCCGGTAAGACGGGCGAGTTCGGAAGGGTGCTGAGGTTTTGAGTGACGACCCCGCTGTGCAGCCCGTTCTCGCCCGGTCCCTCCTGCGGGAGGTACGCGCCGATCCCCAGCATCTCCCCGAGATCCTGGCCCTGTTCGCGGTCCGCCGACTCGGCCCCGTGGCCCGCCGGACCATGGCCGGCCTGCCCGACGCCGAACCCGCTGCCCTGCAGGCCCGGGTCGTGGCCCGGGGCACTCGCGCCACCGTGGCCGAGGGCTCCTTCGTCGGCGGACCCTTCCTCCTCCTCGTTCCCGTCGCGTTCTGCGCCGCCCTCCTCCGCCAGGCCCGCACGATCCTGGAACTCGCCGCCCTGGACGGACGGGACCCGACGACGCGCGGGCGTGCGGCCGAACTCCTGGTCCTCCAGGGGGTCTACGACGATGTCGAGCGGGCAGATGCGGCTCTGGACGCCCGTTGCGGGGAGCGGGCAGGCCTGAGCAAGTCGGCCGAGGACCCGGCGGATGCGGACCCCGTCGCTGGAGGTCGCCTGCGTAGGCCTGTCGCCCTGTGGAACCTGATCCTCCGCATGGCACGACTGCTCGGCCTGATCACCCCTGCCCAGACCACCGGGCGTCGCCCTCGGCTGGTCCAGGCCGCGCGTTGGCTGCTGCTCGGCGTGGTCTTCGTGGTCGGGCTGGTCGCACCGCTGGTCTGGCTGCCGTACATGGCGATGTCGTATGAGCGGGCCACCGCTGGTCTCATGGACCGCGCCGTCCGTTTCTACTTCGCCGAACCCTCCCCCACCGGTCGCCGGCGGCGTCACCTTTCTCCAGGGGCCCTGGCCGGCGCCGTACGCGCCGTGCTCTCGCTGCTGGTCCCCGTCGTGCTGTTCTTGGGCGTGCTCGCCGGCGACCTGCGCCTGGCCGGCAGCAACTGGCCAGTCCTGGGAATCGTGCTGACAGCGTCCTCGCTGGCGGTGGGAGGGATGTGGCTGTGGCGGCGGAAGAGGCGATTCACAAGCGGATGACGACCAGGGCGATGTCGTCGGTGTTGCCCTCGGCCGGCAGAAGGTCGGCGAGGAGGGCGTCGGCCAGTGCCTCGGGATCAGTGAGGCGGTGGCGGGTGAGGGAGTCCGCGAGGCGAGTCAGGCCGGTATCGATGTCCTCGGCGCGGCGTTCGACCAGACCGTCGGTGTACAGGACGAGGGTGGCGCCGCCGGTGAGGAGTGTGGTGGCCTGGGGGCGCGGGACGTGTTCGGGACGGGCTCCGAGCGGCGGGTCGGTGGCCTGGTCGAGGAAGGTCACGGTGCCGTCGGGATGGAGCAGGGCGGGTGGCGGGTGGCCCGCACTGCTGTAGGTGATGGTGCTGTTGTCCCAGTCGAGGAATACCTTCACCGCTGTGGTGGACTCAGCGCCGTCGACGGAGCGCGCGTACAACCCAAGGACTTCCAATGCCCGCGCCGGACCGTCGGCTGCGCGGGCTGCCGCGCTCAGTGCGCTGCGCAGCTGGCCCATGACGCAGGCGGCCTTGAGGCCGTGGCCCACGACGTCGCCGACCGCGATGGCCAGGCGGTGGCCCGGAAGGTCGACCAAGTCGTACCAGTCGCCGCACACGTTCAGAGCACCGATGGCGGGCCGGTAGCGCACCGCCGCCGTCCGATACTGCCCGAGGGGGACGGGGGCGGGCATCATCGCTTCCTGCAGAGCCAGGGCGACTTCGCGTTCACGGGAGTGGGCCCTGCGGAGCCGTTCATTGACTTCCTGCAGTTCACGGGAACGGGTGTAGAGCTCGGCTTCCAGTACGCGGGCCTGGCGGTCACCGCTTCCTGCGCCGCCGCGGGCCCGGATCAGTTCGGTGACCTCCTCCACCCTGTGCACGATGAGTACCACGCGCCCGTCGGGGCCGAGGACGGGCGCGTTGACGGGACTCCAGAAATGCTCCTCCCAGTGGCCGGGGCGCTGCGGATCCTCGATGTCGTACCGGATGACCGCCATGGTGTCGCGTTCGCCGGTGGCCACCGCGCGCAGCATCGAGGTCCGGGTCTCCCGCATGCCGGCGGCGGCCGGATCGTTCGGGTTCTCGGGGAAGACGTCGAAGATGTACCGGCCCAGCAATTGCTCGCGGGTGCGCCCGGCCAGCCGCTGGAAGTCCTCGTTGACATCGGCGTACACGAGGTCGGGCGTCAGCAACGCCACCATGCCGGGCAGGGAATGGAAGACCTCCGCGTAGTCGATCTGCGGTTCCCTCATGTGCTGCCTGCCTCGACACCGACGGTGGATGGTGATCTCCCACGTTGACTTCCTCCCCCGCCTCAACACGGGGGGGTTCCAGCGGTCGCCCGCTGGGCTTCCTGCTTCACCGACGACCGCCCCGTCCGGGAGGACTCCCGTTGACGTCTTACACCGTCTCCACAGGCAGACGCCGCCAGCCCGGCGGCCAGGATGTTACGCGCCGCATTCACATCATGGTCATGCACCACGCCGCAGTGCTCGCATGTCCAGGTGAGCCTGTCGGCCGTCCCCGTTGCGTGCCCTGTGCTGCGGTGCCCGGAGGGGATGTCCGGGCAGCGTTGGACCGGTCCGCCCACGCGGGTGGACCGGTTGGCGGTGTCACGGGCGATGGACGGGCGTGAGGTTGAGGGTGAAGTCGGCGGTGCCGAGTTCGAGGCGGTGCTGGGGCAGGACGCCGGCATGCCGAAGTCCTCCGGACCGGCTCGGGTGATCCGCGCGACCGTACTATCGAAGGCCTGTTGCGGGAAGAAGCTCCCGCCACGGCACTCGCGAGGGGCGCGCCGGCCCGGCTGTTCGGGCTCTATCGCGGCCCGCTGCCGTATGAACGATACGACGTCGGGGTCGTCGCCCTGTACGGATGTACGGGAGTCCCGCTGCTCCGCCATCGGGCCATCCTCGTGGCCCTACTACGACGCCGCATCCGTGACGGAGTGCCACCGGCACACGGTGGCATGTCCCTGCTTCACGGGCATCTTGCTGGGGCCGCATGAGCTTGTACGCGGACACCGTTAATGCGACCACAGTAGGCGTCAGCAGGGCTGCTGTCCCCCCGGCATGGGGTGCGCCGCCGTTTGTTCGGACTGTTCCCGCCAGTGGGCGAGGAGTTGTCGCGTTGCGAGGGTGTGGGGGTGCTTGTCTCCCAGAACTCGCGTCTTGTGTGCGAGCAGATCGGCAAGAGCGTCTGCGGCGGTAGCCGGATCCCCCGCCCGTCCCTGCCACTGGGCGAGGTTGCCTCTGGTGACGAGGGTGTCGGGGTGGTCCTGCCCCAGGATCCGTGTCTGGTCACGGAGCAGGTCGGCGAGTGCATCTGCGGCGCCAGCCGGGTCCCCCGCCGCGCCGCGCCAGTAAGCCATGTAGCCCCGGGTGGTGAGAGTGTCCGGGTGCTCCTCGCCCAGAATCCGTAACTGGTCGGGGAGCAGGTCGGCGAGAGTGCCCGCGGCTCCAGCCGGATCTCCGGCCCGGCCTCGCCACCTGGCGAGGTTGTGTCGGGTGGTGAGAGTGTCCGGGTGGTCCTGGCCCAGGACTCGTATCTGGTCGAGGAGCAAGTCGGCGAGAGCGTCTGCCGCACCAGCAGCGTCCCCCGCTTCACCACGACAGCGGGCGAGATCGTGTCGGGTGGTGAGGGTGTAGGGATGATCATGTCCTAGCACCCGCGTTTGGTCAGGCAGCAGTTCTTCGAAAGCGAGCCGTGCCCCCGCCGGATCCCCGGCCTCACCCCGCCACCAGGCCAGGTTGTGCCGATTGGCAAGCGTGTCAGGGTGGTTCGAGCCAAATACCCGTATCCGATCAGGCAGCAGATTCGCGAACGCGTCGGCAGCCGCAGCTACATCGCCCGCTCTGCCCTGCCACGTGGCCAGGTCGTGCCGGGCCGTGAGGACGTAAGGATGATCCGACGGCATCAACCGTGTCAGGCGCTCGAGAACCTCCGCAAACACAGCCATCGCGCCTGCTGCGTCCCCGGCCTTCCCTCGCCACGACGCCAACCGGGCACGAGCGTCGAGGGTGTCGAGGTGGTCTTCACCGAAACGCTGACCGAGGGCGCGGAGGATGCACTGGTAGTGCTCGATGGCGGCGGCCACCTGACCGGTGCCGCCGAGGCTGTTGCCCATGCGGAAGAGCACCACGTGCGCGTCCGGGTGGTACAGGGCATCCTCGGCGCAACTTGTCAGCGCTGTCGTGTTGGCGCGTAGGGCCTGGGCGAGGTCGGTGTCGCGTTCGACCTCGGGCCATACAGCGAGGAGTGCGTCGGCTGCGGTACGTGCGGCCTGGTCTCGCTGGTGGGAGATCAGGGTGTCGCGAGTGGCACGTTGGATGAGCTGGTGGACGCGGATCTCCTGGTGCGGGGAGGCGGGAGTGTGGTCGATGAGGCTGAGCTTGTGCAGCGCCCGCAGGGCGTGAACGGCGTCCTGTGGTGTGAGCGGGGCCGGTTGTCCCGGCTGCTTCTCACCTGCGTGCACACGGCGTGCTGCGAAGTGGGCCAGGGCGGGTCGGCTGGTCATGACGTCCTGAGGGATGCCGTTGGCGTCAAGGAGCGAGGCCAGTTGAAGAATGGAGCGGGCTACGCCCGCCGGGCGCAGGATGTCGGCGTGCTCGACGGACAGAGACCAAGCGGCTGCCAGGGGCAGGGCCTGCTCGTCGGGCAGGGCTTCCGGGGCGGTGTCGGCGAGGGAGGTGGTGCGGTCGGCGAGCCGTTCTCGGTAGGCAGCCACGGTGTCGTTGGTGTCGAGGAGGTAGGCGGCGGCCTGGGCGAGCGCCAGGGGCAGATACCCGAGGTCGTCGGCCAGCGCGCTGAGTTGGTCGGCAGAGTCGTCACGGTTGTGGCCGGTCAGGGCCGCCGTGAGATAACTGAGGGCCTCGGCCGGGGTGAACAGGCCGACCTCGACGGTGTGGCGGCCGTCGGCGGTGAGGGCGGCGTCGCGGCGGCGGGTGGTGACCAGAGTGCGGCCGTGGGGACTGTGAGGCGGCCAAAGCCCTTTGAGGTCGTTGGGATCAGTGACGTCGTCCAGGACTATCAGCCAGCGGCACGGCTTCGCTCCGGCCTTGGGGGTGAGCCAGGCCAAGAAGGAGCGCGCCGCTTGTTCGGCGTCGCCCGGATCGGCCCGGCACAACTCGACGCCGGCCTGGGCATAGCCCGTAATGATCGGTGAGCGGGTGCTGGCGGTGATCCACACCAGGACGTCGAGGCCACCGGTTGCGCTGGTGTCTTCCCATGCGGCGCGGGCGTAATCCGCGGCGAGCTGGGTCTTTCCCACCCCGCCCATCCCGGTCAGCAACTGGGTCAGCACCGTGGTACCGCCGTCCTCGACCTGGGTGCGCAGACGGTGTGACTCGGCGCGGTACTGGAAGGACCGCGCGGCAGAGGGGATGACGCCCACTTGATGCGGCCAGGGGGCCGGGTTCTGGGGCAGCCGCTGGTGCACCGTCAGTTCGTGCACGTACCCGGAAATGGCCGTTCCGCCGTGGGTGGCAGTCGCGTGTCCCGTCCCTGACACGTGGACGGGGCCCTGGGGGGCGTGGCTGCCGCTGCCTGGGGCCGGGCCCTGGAAGCCAGTCACGGCCGTCTCCTCACCAGAGGCCACGGCCTGGCCGGTGTCTGTCACCGTCACGGACGGTTCGGGGCCCCGATCCCGCGCTGGTCGTGATGTCGCCTTCGCCATGGACGCGTAACCCTAGGTCGTGTAGTCGATACCCGAATTGGCGTTCCCGCCACTGGCCTTGCCCGTCCGGTCGGCACTCGCCGAGCCACGGCCCCGGCCACCTGGCCGCCTGATACCGGAGTTGCCTCCGCGCATGGCCTCCCCGGTCCGGATGGCTTTGTCCCTCGGACCGGCCGGGGACGGCTGCTGACAAAGGGCCCAGACCAGGGCCACAACGCCAACGGCAGCCTGGATGGAAGCCCCCGTGAGTTCTCCCGCACCAGGACTGTTCAGCAACCAGATCAGCGGCGTCGAAGCAACCCCCACCGCCGCCAGAACAATGACCGTGATCTTCGACCACTGCGTCATATCAGCTACTCCCTGCATTCGTCTCTGTCGAGCACCTGGGCCAAGAAGGTCAACTGGGATTCGCGACTGGTCACTTGGAGTAGGTCCGCTTCCAGCGTGCTCGGTGGCGGGCTTCTCCCTGTCCGTGTCCGTTGAGCTCGGCCAGGGACAGCAACAGTGTCCCGTTGTTCCATAGCCCGAAGAAGTCACGGTGCAGAGTGATGATGTGGTGCTTGACCGCGAATGCCTCGGCCTGGGGGCTGAAGCGGGTGGTGGCGACGAAGACGGCCACGTCCGCAGTGAAATGCACCTTGGCTCCCAGCAGATCGCGCACTTCACGGCTGGCGATCGTCCGGTGGGGCGCGTACCGCTTGCACTGGATCACCATGGTTCGGCCATCTGGCAGCCGGCCGAGAACGTCAGCCCCATTGTCCCCGGCGCCGCCCACTCGGCGTACCTGTGTGCAGCCGTCACGACGGCACAACTCGGCGACCACTTCCTCGAACTCGGTGCCTGACATCACGTCGATCGCGGCCAGCGTCCGCCGGCCCGCCGCGATCTCCTCCTGTCGCCGCCAGGCGGCGTCCTCACTTCGCAGCAGACGGTCGGTACGCCTGAGGCGCCACACCATCCAGCCGCTTACCGCACAAACAAGCAGGACGCCGAGGTACAGCAACAACATCGGCCGCAGCAGACCCAGCAGGACCACCGCGGCGAGTACGCCCACTGCTGCTTTGCGCTGAGCGGCGCGTCGTCTGCGCACTGCCCAGCCCTTACGTTTGGCCGCCATTTCAGCCCCTGTTGCACCGGCCGAGACGAATTCCCCCTTTGCGCAGTGTGGGCGTGCTGGGCGGACCCGCCAGGGCACAGTCAGGCCATTGGCTTGAACTCCCGCCCTTCAGGTCGCCGACGTCTGGCCACTCCCCTCACCGAGGTGCGTTCGCCCGCCTACAGGCCGAGTTCAGCCGGGGCTGCTTGTCTCAGCGAGCCGACGACTGTCCAGTCGCCCGAAGCCATCGCATCCCGGGATCTCACAGAAACGTGCGCAACAACCTCCCGTGACACGCCTGTTCTCCGGTTCCGTCGGCGGCGGCATGGCAGTCCTGGCCCACCGTGCAGGCCGCCCCTTCGAACCCACCTTCATGTTCCACGCGACCGGCCACGTCCTCGGACTCGACCACTCCAGGTCGCAGGCAGTGGGGGCTACGGCGACCGCCTCGGCTGTTCGACCAGAGCCGGCTGTACGAAGGGGACGTCACCACCCCCGACGGCTCGATCACCTCCGGCGACAACCTCACCCTGACCCCGCTGTACCAGCCGGGCACCGCCCCCGAACCCCGGATGACGTCGATGGTCACACCCGCCGGAAACTACTACGTCGACTACCGCGAACAGACCGGCTGGGACGCCGGGCTCCCGGGTACTGATCCACCAGTACGACAGCGTTCCGGTGATCCTCGGCGGAGGGCGGAAGCCACTCGGCGCACTGACGATGGGCGAGGTGCAGATCTCCGCCGGTCCGGTCCCCTGGGCCTTCAAGCGGCCGGGGGATGCGGGTGCGATGTCGCAAAGGCGGCGCGGGTCGAAGGAAGCGAGCACGGCCCGCCTGCGATTGCGCAAGGCTGCCGTGCTCGCTCCATGCAGGCGCTCAGAGAGGCCGGTTGCTCGTCAGCTCCAGGGAGACGCGGTGAGCCAGCTGGTGTCCTGGGCCCATGACGTCGTGGAGTCCCAGGCGTTGGTGCCGCCGTTGCCGGCGATGTAGGCCGTGTAGTTGTAGTGGCGGATGTACTTCGTCGGGAAGTTCAACGACTGGAACGACGTGCCGACCCCGCTGTTGCCCGTGGTGGGGCAGAAGGTGGCGTCCTTCGCGAACGCGGCGCCGCCGTCGTCGAAGTTCAGGTTGAGCTGGTAGTTGAAGTGGCGCAGGAACTGGCCCGGCTTGTCGGCGGACTCGAAGGACAGGCAGGACGTGTTGGCGAGGCCGTTGCGGACGATCCAGGTGGCGTCGGCCTTGTCGGTGGCCGAGCTGGCGGAGGTGATGTTGGAGATGACGGCCTTGGTGTCGGCGTCGTTGTGGCGCAGGTAGTGCGAGGTGCAGCAGGGCGAGGTGGTGGCCTGCAGGGAGATCCGGGAGCCGGGGGTCAGCGAGCCGGAGCTGGTCGATCCGCTGTTGTAGCCGGCGGCGGTGATGTTGGCCTGGACGGCGTTCTCGGTGGCGTCGGAGGGGTAGCCCTGGATCATGACGCCTTCGTAGAAGGTGCCTTGGGCCCACTTGCTGTTGTCACCGCCGATGCCGAGGATGATCGCGCCTTCCTTGTGCATCGGGTTGTAGCCGGAGACCGTGGGGCGGATGCCGTTGTAGAAGGTGGACAGGCCGCCCGACTGGGCGTCGCCGCCGCGCAGCGCCCACTGGTTGGGGCCGCCCTTGAGCATGGCGGTCAGGAATCGGTTGTCGACGCTGGGGTCATTGGCGTTGAAGCCGCGGTTGACCCCCGAGAACAGGCCGTTCTCCAGGTCGGCCATGACCCAGGGGCCGTTGCCGCTGCCCCAGCCCCATGCCTTGCTGTTGCCGAAGTACAGGGCCTCCATGTGGCCGTTGCCGGTGTCCAGGTTGTTGGTCTCGGCGTTGCCATAGTCGAAGCAGCAGCCGCCGTTGAAGTGCTTGCCGTTGAAGATCGCGTACATGCCCTCGGGCTGGTCGCCGGTGGCGATGCCGTTGGTGTTGTTGTTGCGGTAGCCGGTGCCGGGGGCCACGTAGACGCCGTACGCCTTGTGCCCGCCGACGGTGACCGGGGCCTCGACGGCGTTGGCCAGGTTGTCCGGCCCGCCGGCGGCTCCTCCCCCTGGTGCCTGGGTGAGGTTGTTGTGCTTGGGCGACTGGTCATAGATAACGGTGATGACGCAGCTGGTGTTCGCGCAGAAGGAGTCCTGCTGCGCGGCGTCGGCATAACCGCCGGCGCTCAGCAGGCCGATGTCCTTGGTCGCGTTGTCGGAGGCGCGTTTGACCTGGTACAGCGGGCCGTTGTAACCGCCGTACAGGGCGCGGGTGGTGCTGTGTGCCGCGACGCAGGGGGTGTTGCCCGCGGCGTAGATGTCGCACGGCCCCTGGGTGGCGGCCTGCGAGGGGACGGCTGTGGCGGTGAGCAGACCTGCGGCGAGCGCGGCGGTGGCACCGGCCGCCAGCAGCGCGCGTCTGATGCCGCGTATCCACGGTGACTTGATCATGCAGAGCCCCTTCAGGAGGGTGGGGTGTGATGCGTCGACGCCCCCTCGGTGTCCGGTGGTGCGGACGGCGGGAGTTGCCTCGACGCTGCCGGGCCCGGTGCCGGAGTCGGCTCTCATCGGCACCGGGCCCGGTGCTGGTTGCTCGTCCGCTCCAGGGGAGGCGGCGAGTCAGTCGGTGTCCTCGGCCCACGACATCGGGTGGTCCCAGGATCATGTCCGGCAGCGGATCTGCCGGTGCGCGGACATCAGCCGGGCTCACTCACAGACCCGGGCGCCGCCGGCGTACTCCGGGGAAGGCTGCCGCTCGCCGCCTGGCCGACCATCCCGGTGTCGGCAGCGCGTCCCACGTCCCTGTCGACGTGGCGTCAGCTCGTCACACGGAAGGTGGCGTCGCCGCGTCCCGTCGCGGTGGTGATCGGGTCGAGGCGCAGCTCGTAGGCGTAGTGGCGGATGTAGCGGTCGGGGTAGTTGTACGACTGGAACGACGACCAGCCTGCGTCGGCGAGGCCGGCGACCTTGCGGAAGGTGGCGTCCGCGGCGAACTGGGTGGTGCCGTCGTTGTGGGCGAGCTGGAAGTCGAAGTTGAAGTGGCGCAGGAAGTAGCCGGGGTGGTTGACCGACTCGAAGGAGACGGTGCCGGTGCCCGCCAGGCCGGGGCGCAGCCGGAACTGGGCGTCCTCGGCGGGGCTCACGTCGGGATCGATGCGCACGTCGAAGTTGGTGTGGCGCACGTACCTGTCCTGGAAGTTGTACGACTGGAGCCGCTGGGCGGGGGTGTTGGGCCAGCGGGCGAGGACACGGCTCTCCTCGGCGGCGGTCAGGTTCATGATCCAGCCGTGGCGCTTCTTCGTGCCGCCCATGTTGTAGGTTCCCGAGGCCTGCTTCTGGTAGGAGGCGGGGTTGGACGGGTCGGTCGTCAGGACCGGCATGTAGCCGCCGCCGGAGGCGTACTGGTCGAGGTAGAGGGCCCACTTGTTGGTGCCGTTGAACTTCATCCACATCGGGCCCTCGACCATCGACCCGGTCAGGCCGATGCCGGAGAGGTCGCCGAGCCGGGTCCAGGTTCCGAGGATGGAGTTGCTGCCCTCGAGGGTGATCTGGCCGTCGCCGGAGGCCCGCACGTAGCGGTAGTTGCCCACTCCGGCCGGCATCTCGATGATCTGGGTGTCGATGATCTCCTGCGTGCCGGGGCGCTCGATGTAGGTCTGCGGGGTGGTGACGGTGCGGAAGTCGCTGGTGTGGGCGTAGTAGATGCGGTGCTTCGTCTTGCCGTCGAGGGGCACGTTGGTCGCCCAGTACAGGACGTAGTCGTTGGTTTCGGGGTTCCAGATCGCCTCGGGTGCCCAGGCGTTGCGTCCGTCGGGGATGGCGCCGGCGACGTTGAGCAGCCGAGGCTGCGACCAGGTGACCAGGTCCGTGGACTCCCACACCACCAGGTTGCGGCTGCCGTTGTTGATGGCGGCGTTCCAGTCCTGCCCGCAACCGATGCACAGGTCGGTAGCGATGATCCAGTACTTGCTGCCGTCGGGGGATCTCACGAACGCGGGGTCGCGCACTCCCTTCGTGCCGACCGTGGAGCGCAGGACCATCCCTCCGCCGTTGAGGTCGTTCCAGTGCAGGCCGTCCGTGCTGTGCGAGAGGTACATCTGCTGGTTGGTCGCCCCCTCACCGGTGAAGTGCACCATCAGGTAACCCGGATCGGCTGCGTCGGCCTGTTGGGGTGCGGTCAGGGCCTGGCCGGCGAAGAGGAGGCATGCGGCGAGCAATATCACCGTCAGCCGGGCGCGGAGCGCGGACATGTGAATCTCCTGTCTTCGTGCGGGTGACACGGTCGGGAAGAGCTGGGTGGCGGGGGAGCTCGTCTCGGTGGGGGTGGACAGGACGGTCACCGCAGGATCCGGAAGGGAGCGGATCCGGGCGGCCATGTAGTGCGACATATCGAACGGTGTTCGTAAAATCGGGCAGACATTAGGTGGGGGGATCGGGAGGCGTCAATACATCCGACAAGCCATGGACATTTCGTGGCAGGCGTCGACCAACTCGTCGGATGCTTCTTTGGCCAAAGCGTTGACGAGGGCGAGCGCAGGGCTTACGTTCTGCCCGACTTCACGAACAGCGTTCGAAATACCGGAAGTTGAAAGGACGGTTTCTCTGCGCCGCCCTCGGTCCTCGGCTTGATCGGCGGCTCGGCCGCCGTCACCGTCACCGGTGTCTCGGCCGGTACCGCCCACGCCGCCGTGCCCGCGTCACCAGGCGTGACGTACACGAACACCATCGCCGAGCAGCGTGCCGACCTGCACATCTTCAAGCACACCGACGGCTACTACTACTTCACCGCCACGGTGCCGGCGTACGACCGCATCGTGCTCCGCCGGGCCACCACGATCCAGGGGCTGTCCTCGGCCACCGAGACGACCATCTAGACCAAGCACGCCAGCGGTGCGATGGGCGCACACATCTGGGCCCCGGAGATCCACTTCATCGACGGCAAGTGGTACGTCTCTACTTCGCCGCCGGTGATGCCAACGACATCTGGCACATCCGGCCCTACGTCCTGGAGTGCACCGCCGCGAACCCGATCACCGGGAGCTGGGCAGAGAAGGGGCGTATCGCGCTGCCGCTGGACACCTTCTCGCTGGACGCGACGACCTTCGCCGTGAACGGCACCCGCTACCTCGCCTGGGCGCAGAACGACGACCGTCGGCCGCGGCACCAACATCTCCATCGTGCAGATGTCGAGCCTGTGGACCATCACCGGCACCCCGGTCATGATCAGCAGGCCGACCGCCGCGTGAGATGCCGCCGGAGGCGAGACGGTCAACGAGCGCCCGGCCGTGATCCAGCGGGGCGGCGGCAAGGTCTTCCTGACCTTCTCGGCCAGTGCCACCGACGCCAACTACTGCATGGGCATGCTGACCGCGTCCGCCTCGGCCGACCTGCTCAGTGCCTCGTCGTGGGCCAAGAGCGCCGGTCCGGTCTTCGCCAGCAACGCCGCCACCAGCCAGTACGGCCCCGGGCACAACCAGTTCACGGTCTGCGAGGACGGCAGGTCTGACATCCGGCCTGGCACAGCGGCTCCTCCGAACCGCACACCCGAGTCACGAGATCTCCGGTTTCCTACGAGGTGTGCCGGGAAGCGCGTCAGAGCGAGGCCGGAGCCGCCTGTCCCACGCCCCGGCGTTTGCGGCGCCCTGCCTACAGTGCGAGTGCGACGAGCGTCGTGGCGGTACGGGATCGTCAATACCAGCTGGGGCCGCACGTCCAACGTGCCCGAACAGCACGGCTAGGGCCTCCGCCCCGCCGAAGCCGAGCGCGGCGAGGAGGACGCCCCCGGGGGCGCAGGTTGCCGAGGAAGACCGTGGGCGATGAAGCCGCGGCCGGCCGTCATGTCCCGTACGAAGAAGGCCATGTAGCCCATGCCGAGGAAGACCCCGGCGAGTCCGGCGTGCTGGACGCCTCGTACCGGGACGCCGGGCAAGGCGAGGAGATTGGGGTCGACCAGCCGCCGAACGCGGCGAGCAGGTACCGCGTGGGGACGCAGCGCGGCCGCCAGGAAGACACTGGCAGAACGCTGCAACCGATCACGCCTAATCGCCTCCGCCGTCACCGCCGCCGTCACCGCCACCATCGCCGCCGCCGTCACCCCCGCCGTCACCGCCGTCCGAGCCCCAGCCGTCACCACCGCCGGATTCGTTGTCGTCGCTCCCCCTGCCGAGGTTGCTGAACCAGGCGCGGTCCCACCCGTCGTCGGCGGCGATCGGCTCACCGCCCGTCACCGGGCGCCGCTCCGCCCGGAACCGCGCGAGGCCGGTACCGTCCCCGAGTCACCTCACATCGCGGGAGCGCGACGTGTTGCTGCTGGTCGCCGAGGCCTGCACCAACGCCGAGATCGCCTACCGCCTCGGCATCGGCGACGAGACCGTGAAGACACATGTCTCCCGGATCCTGACCAAACTTGGCCTCCGCGACCGAGTCCAGGCCGTGGCCTACGCGCACCTCCACGGCCTCGTCAAACACGGCTCGTCCCCCGACCCGACGAGCACCACCCGCGACCGGCACACACGCGGACCCGGCGGACCGTAGACCTGAGTGGCAGAGCACCTCTCGGGAAGAGCTCGCGCTCGCCCCAAAGGTCCGTCGTCTCTCAGGATTCCGGCCTCCGCGAGCATGCCGAGGAGTCGCGTCTTGCCGTTCCGGTCCAAGCCCTCGACTCGTACGAGAAGTGGCAGGCCAAGCACTCGAAGGCCACAAGAAGGCTGGGAGTGGCTCCGCCCAGGAGTGGCCTCCGGGCAAGGAGAAGACCTGGGATGCCCCAAAGATCCCCCGACCTCTCGCTCGTGTAGGTCGGGGCGTTTTCATGTATCTAGCTGCAGTTCTTCTTCTCCAGCTCTTCGACGTAGTTGTACGCCGCGTTGCTGCCCTGCTTGCCAGGCGAAAGCTTCACGATCGCCTTGTCCTTCTCAGGGTTGCCGCTGAGGTACGCCTCGGTCAGGACGTACGGCAGTCCGTCCACGCGGAAGCGGATACTGCCGTCGGGGTACGCGCTGACGCGGACCTTCCGGCCGTCGGGAAGCTCGATCGGATCGGCGACGAAGTGAGCCTTGAGGGGCTGATCAGCCATACAGACCTCCAGGTCATACAGGCGTGAAAGAGCCGTCAGCGTACCGCCAAGCTGGAAGTGACCGTGGGTAGTTCATCGAGAGAGGTCAACCTTCGCCGCATCTGAGAGAAAGTTCGCCGTGTATGCGGGAGTTGCGGCCGTCGGTGGTGGGCTGGGTCTGCGGGTACGGCGTGAGCCTCGCTCCCAGGCGTACGCCGAGTTTCTTGACATGGGTCACCAAGTCGAGGAAGCGCCCGCTGACGAGTCATCTTGATCGTGGCCACTTGGCTCGTCGCCAACGCCACCCGAGCAGTCGTGGTGGCGGACACGGCGCGTGGAGAGCAGTCTTTCCGGGTGATCGGGACCCTCGAGCGCATCGGTCAGCACAGCGGCCGGTGGCGGGACTTGGTCCTGGTCGAACGCCGCAGTGGCTGCTCGTGATCCGCACCCTTTACAGGGAACTCCCCGCCGACGCGGGATGGTTCGTCTCCGATCGCCCGCCCGGTGTGCTCGATCCGGCTGTGGCAGCCAAGTGCCTGAGCGCGGTGATGGGTTTGCGTCGTCCGTACGCGACTGCCGTCGCTGTTCCGTCGGTGTGGGTCCAGGTCAGCAGTGCACGGCCCTCGGTCACACTGCCGTCAACCGTGGTCGGTTCGCCCAGGAGCGGCAGGTGGCCGACGATTTTGACGGACAGTCCGGCGACCTCGGTCCAGAAGTAGTCGTCCTGCGACGGTCCGGAAGGAGGGAGACCGAGGGCGGAGGCGGCCGCAGTCTTGCCCTGGGCGACGGCGTTGGACCAGAACGGTGCGCGTCGGTGAGGCCGGGTGGCGTTGCCGCGAAGGTATGTGACGTCGCCGGCTGCGAACACGCCGGGAGCGGTGGTGGCACACGCGTCGTCCACGCCGACGCCGAGGCGGTCGGCGAGGCCCGTCCCGGCCAGCCAGTCGACGCAGGGCACCTCTCCGGCGCAGGTCACCACGAGGTCTGCCGTGAGTTCGGTGCCGTCGGGGAGCGCCACGCCGTGCACGGGGTTGCCGGCGAGGGCGGCGAAGCCGGTGGCCTGCACGAAGCGGATGCCGTGCGCCGCAGCCCGTGCGGTGATGGCGGCGGACAGGTGGCCGCCGAGGATGCGGTGCAACGGCCGGTCGGTGTCCACGACGGTGACCGGGATGCCGCGGGCGGCGCAGGCGCTGGCCACCTCCATGCCCAGGAAGCCGGCGCCGATCACGATCGCCGTAGCAGCGTCGTCCAGGCGGGTGCGGAGCCGGCGGGCGTCGTCCAGGGTGCGCAGGACAAGTTCGCCCCGCTGCCCGGGGACGGCGAGCCGGCGGGCGTTCGCGCCGGTGGCGACGATCAGTGCGTCGTAGCCGACCTGCCGGCCGTCGGCGGTCGTGACAGTGCGGCGCCGAGGCTCGGCCGCGACGGCTGCCGAGCGGATGACGCCGATGTCGAGGCCGTCGAGGGACAGCCCCAGGGTGTGGTCGGCGGCCGGTCCTTCAGGACTGCCTTGGACAGGGGCGGGCGGGAGTAGGCGCCCTCCTCTTCCGCGCCGATGATCGTGACCGGTCCAGTGTGGCCCAGGGTGCGCAGGTGACGGGCGGCGGTGGTGCCGGCGAGTGACTCGCCGACGATGAGCACCGAGCGCGGTGCGGTCACGACAGCACTCGCAGCGCGGCGACCGGGCACGCGTTGACCGCCGCGCGGGAGGCCGGCTGATGCTCCTCGGGAACCTCGGCACCCTCGAAGTGGTAGGTCAGTTCGGCGTCGTCGTCCAGGCTGAAAACGCCGGAGGCCTGGTCGGCACACAGGCCGTGGCCTTCGCAGCGGGCGTAGTCGACGGAGATCTTCATCGTGCGGTCCTCACAGGGCGTGCGGTGGGGTTCAGGCCGGGATGAGTTCGAGCGGCAGGCGCTCGAGGCGGTGGATGACGTTGTTCAGCGCCCACTCGGGTGTGCCGGCCGGCTCGATGCGGTCGACCTTCTCGACCAAGGCGCGGAGTATCGCGGAGGTCTCCATGCGGGCCAGGCCCTGGCCGGCGCAGCCGTGGGTGCCCTGCCCGAAGCCGAGTTGGCGGGCGGCGTCGCGGCGGATGTCGAAGGTGTCCGGGTCGTCCCACTCCAGCGGGTCGCGGTTGGCGGAGCCGTACAGGACCAGCACCCGGGAGCCCTTGGGCAGAAGGGTGCCCGCGAGTTCCGTGTCATGGGCCGCGGTTCGCGAGAACCCCCGGATCGGGGACTCGTACCGGACGACCTCGTTGACCGCACTCGCCACGAGGTCGGGATCCGCCTTCAGCAGACGCCACTGTTCGGGGTGAGTGGCGAACAGGTGCAGCGCGCTGGAGATGGCGCTGATGGTCGTGTCCAGGGAGGGCGCCAGGTAGTCGATCATCATGGTGGCACACTCGGCCGGCATGATCCGGCCCTCGTCGGCAGCGCGCAGCAGGTCGTGGCCCAGGCTGCTGTCCAGCACAGACCGGTCCCGGACGACACCGCGCGCGTAGCGCAGCATGCCGACGGACGCGGGAAGTGTGCGCACCGCCTGGCAGTTGAGCGGGCCCAGGGCGTCGAAGGTAGCGCCGGCCCAGCGCAGCAGGTGCTCGCGGCCCTGTCGGGGCCAGCCGACCAGGTCGGGGACGACGGACATCGGCAGGGCCATGGCGACCTCCACCGCATCGATGGTGCGCCGGGCGACAGCGGCCTCGACCACGGCGACCGCCTGCTGGTCGACCATGTCCTTCATGGTGCGCAGCGCCCTGGGGGTGAGGCGGTGCGCGAGCAGGGAGCGACGGCGGGCGTGGTCGTCGCCGTCACTGAACAGGGTGGTGCCCTGGCCCACGCGGTTGGCGACGGGGTTCAGGGCGACGCCGCCCGAGGAGACGAAGGTGTCGTCGTCCAGCAGTACCTGCTTGCATTCGGCGTACCGCGGCAGGGCGTAGACCTTGTGCTTGCTCAGCCACACCACGGGGCCCAGGTGACGCAACGCGGCGTAGTGCGGATACGTGTCGCGGATGGCGGCTGCCGAGTACAAGTCGGGGTGGTAGACGGGAGTCTCTGTACGCGTGGGCATGAACAGTCCTCCTGAAGGAGCCAGTGGAACGGCTTGGCTACTCACAGGCCAGCCCGCCACACGATGCCTATGAGCAACTTGTAATTATGAGGAAATCATCAAGCCTGACAGAATGCTCCGTCAAGAGTCGCGTCGGAGTCGCAGAGCCGATGTCCAACCGGGCTCGCCCTCCGGCCGCCCCGCCGTTCTCGGCCCAGAGCGTCCTGCCCTGCGAACTGGGCAACCCGCCGAAAGGGGCCCACGGTTCGTCCCCCACCCACTACTCGTTCACGTGCGCGATGTCGGTGCGGATCCGGCATGCCGCCTTCAGGCCGGGGGGGTGCCGTTCTCGGTGAGGACGCCACAACTAAGGCCTCGCTGTGGTGCAGCTCCACGCGCTCGGGCAGGCCGGGATCGCCACTCAGCAGATCGGCGACCTTCGCGGTGAACCGCATGCAGATCTGGCCGTCAGGATGACTTCCGGACCACCAGCTCTGTGCGGAGGATGACGTGGCGCCAGGCCACGGACTGCTCCTCCATCTCCTCCAGCAGCAGCTTGATCATGGCCCGCCCCATCTGCTCCAGCGGCTGTCGCACCGTGGTCAGGGGCGGCTCAGTGCGCTGTGCCAGGGGGAAGTCGTCGAAACCGATGACGGCGACATCCTCGGGGACCCGGCGTCCGGCCGCGCGCAGTGCGTGCAGCGCCCCGGCCGCCGTGGTGTCGGAGGCGGCGAGGACGGCGTCGAGCTCGGGGTGGCGTTCGAGGAGTTCCGTCATGGCGCGGCGACCGCTCTCCTCCGAGAAGTCGCTCTCCGCCACCCAAGACCGTGACGTCTTCTGGCCGGCCAGCGCCAACGCGTCCTGGTAGCCGCGCAGTCGACACTGGGCGGCGTACATGTCCAGTGGCCCGGTGATGGTGGCAATCGCCCTGCGGCCCTGTTTCAGAAGGTGGGACACGGCGTCTCGGGCGCCTCCCACGTTGTCCGCGTCGACGTAGCTCACGTACTCGTCGCCCGAGCGACGTCCCAGCAGCACCGTCGGCACCCGTGCCTCGGCGAGCATGTCCGGCAGCCTGTCGTCCGCGTGCACCGACATCAGCAGCACGCCGTCGACCCGGCCTCCTCGCGTGTACTCCAGGAAGCGCTGCCGTTCGGCCTTCGAGCGGACCAGGGTCAGCATCAGCTGCATCCCGGTGTCCGCCAGCGCATCGCCGAGTGAGCGGACGATCTCCGAGAAGAACGGCTCTGCGAACTGCCTCCAGTCCGGCTCCGTCAGCACGAGGGCCACGGCGTCCGCTCGCCGGCCGGCCAGGGAACGGGCCGCGAGATTGGGCACGTACCCGAGTTCTTCGATGGCTCGCTGCACAGCTCGGCGCGTCGACTCCTTCACACCGGCCGCGTTGTTGATCACCCGGGAGACCGTGCCCCGTCCCACCCCGGCGTGGGCAGCCACCTCTTCCAGAGTCGGCGCTCCAGGTCGTCGCCCGGCCATGACCACCTCCCCCACCCGCGAGATCACCGATCTTACGGGGCGGAGCAACCGGGCACATGCCTTCCGCACATGATCGACCGGGTCGGCCGGAAAGGGGTCTCGATCGCGGTGTCCGCCGCGGAGGAGCCCGCCGGACGGCACCGCGGACCCGCCCAGCGGCAGACATGCCGGCCGGGCGGTTCCGCGGTCCCGGGTGCGCGCGGTGGGGCAGCGGGCAGGTTCTCAGGACGGCCGGGACCGGACTGCGCGTCCCGGTGGCCTCACGCGGTGGTGCAGGACGTGCCGTTCAGGCCGAACGCGGACGGCTTGGCGAAGGCTCCGTCGTACGTGCCCTGGAACCCGAAGGAGACCTGACCGCCCGGCGCGATGGACGCGTTGTAGGCCATTCCGCCGGCCGTCACAGCTCCTGAGGAGGGTGAGATCTGGGCGCTCCACGCACTCGTGATCTTCTGCCCGGACGGCAAGGTGAACGCGAGTTTCCAGGCGTCGACGGGCGAGGAGCCCGTATTGGTCACGGTGACGTCCGCCGTGAACCCGCCCTGCCACACGTTGGTGCCGTAGGCCACCTTGCAGGCCGACGAGCCACCCGTACCTCCGCCGGTGCCGCCGCCGAGGTTCACACTGGAGGAGAACGAGTTGACCGCCAGCCCGGCGCCGTTCTGCCAGGGCTCGAAGCCTGCCTGAATGCTCGTCAGGTACCAGTTGTCCTGGGCGAGTCCGCGGGAGACGGCCTGGCGGACGAAGTCCATCACGTCGAAGTTCCAGCTGTCGATCGCCGACGGTGCGACGAAGGACAGGACGTCGTTGCCGCCGTTGTTGCCGGACCACACCTGCCACTGACGCCCGGCCACGGTGGCGGAACCGACAGGCGAGCCCACGGGCTGCACGGAGCCCACCCGGTTGAACCAGATCATGATCTCCGTGCGGTTCACACCGTCGGTGCGGGGTGTCGGGTCCAGCCAGATGTCGTAGGCGGCGTCGTAGACCGCGCCGCTCACATAGGTGTAGGAGATGCCCGTGGGGGCGCTCGCGATGGAGCTGAGCCGGGCCGGGAGGTTCGTGCCGGGCGAGCAGTTGGTGTAGTGGCAGCCGTTGTACACGGAGGGGTACGACTTCGGGGCGCCGTTGGTCGGGACCGAGCCGTCGGCCTGGGTGACCCTGAAGCCCGAGTCCGTGACGGAGATGCACTGGGTGGCGCTGGTCCCCCAGCGGTTGTTCTGCACGACGTAGCGGCCCTGGATGGTGGTGGAGCCGAACTCCTCGCAGATCGTCGTGTCGGCTTGCGACGCGGGGGCCGAGCCGAGCAGCGCCGCGAGTGCGACGAGCGTGGTCAGCACTGCGCCCCACAGGGCTCGTGTTCCTGGCTTGTGCTGTACGGGTTGCATGCAGTTCCTCCGCGGGTGCTTTCAAGAAGTGGCAGATTGTTGGCCAAAGGTTTGGGAGCGCTCCCAAAATTCGGACAGTCACGATTGCGGGCATGCCCCTGACAAGAAGGTGGGGGGCCTCCCTTGTGCGAGGGGGAGCCGTGGCGGGGCTATTCGAGGAGCTCCGCGTACGAGCCCATGGCCAGTGCGATGTCGGCCTGGACCCAGAACCGGTGGTAGGTGAAGACGGGGGCGGCGCCGCCCTTCAGGTAGGCCTCGATCTTCGACCATGCCGGATGGTTCTTGTAGAAGGACCGGAGGGAGAGGAAGGTCGACGAGGCGTTGATCGCGTCACCGTTCGGCATCGTGCCGGTCCAACCGCTCGGCACGCCGTCCAGCAGGGCCTTCGCCGTCGACTTGGCCGTCGCGTACCCGGACTTGGCCCCGTAGGAGGCGAGCGTCTTGGCGTACGCGGCTGCCACGCCGACGTCGTTGGTGTAGTCGGCGACGGTGACGTGAAGTCCGCTGTTGGCGCCGGGACTTGACGCGTTCCACGTGTCCGGCTTGCCCGACCACTGCAGCGTGGAGGGGATCTGGTAGGCGCCGTCCGGGTTGATCGTGGTCTTGGACAGCGCCCACTTGACCCACTTGTCCAGGACCTGCTTCGCCTGGGCGTTACCCGTCTGCTGGTAGAGCTCGGCCACCCGCTCCATCGACCATGCCTGGAACCCGAACCACTGGTTGGAGGACGGGTCGTGGTAGACGGGCTTCTCGTCGTAGTACATGCCGTAGAAGGCCGGCGTGCCCGACGGCGGCGTGGCGTAACGGCCCTGCCAGCTGTTGGTCGCACCGCCCGCGATAGCCCCCTCGTCCGACTGCAACCACCGGTAGAACTCGATCTGGCGTTGCAGTGACTTGCTCCAGTCGCCGGCGCCCGTCGCCGACTTGGGCATCAGGTCCGCGTAGTACCAGGACAGCAGGTAGTGCGAGGCATCCTTGCCGGTGCCGGCCGGGCAGGTGCTCGGGCCTACGCAGTTGCCGATCTTCTTGAAGTACTTGTCGAACATGGCGTACCGCAGGTAGTCGCCCATCTTGGCCGCCTTGGCGACGGTGGCCGACATGTCGCCGCCCTTGCCCTGTTCCTTCGCCCAGACGTCCGCCCAGTACGCGGCCTGCACGGCACGCGCGTCGGCGTCCGGGGCGTCCGTGTACTTCCACTGCTTGGCGTAGGAGCTGTCACCGGTGAACAGGTCCAAGTAGCCGTTCTTGCCGCCGTACTTGAAGGCGTCGCAGGTCGGTTGCGGCACCATCTCCCGGACCGATTCCTGAGGACCGCGCTGGCAGGTGTTCAGGTACGACGGTCCGCTCGCCGTGGGGCAGTGCATGCCGTAGACGTCGTCCGTGCCGTACGCCGACTTCAGCTCGTCGGCGATCGGGGCCGTTCCAACCGAGACCGACGCGTCGAGCTTCACGGGGTACACGTTCGGCGTGTCCGCCTCCAGCGCATAGGTGGCCGGCTTGGAGGCGTTGTAGAAGCCGCTGGTGGGCTGGTCGGCATGGGTGGGGATCATGTACTTCTCCATCAGGCCCCACGCACCGTTGAACTTGGACCAGTCCCCCGTGACCCTGCCGTACATCGCCTGGAGCCACAGCAGATAGCCGTAGGCCTCCGACGTCGTCTCGTGGCCGTGGTCCGGCGCCTCGACGATCAGCGTCTCCACCGAGTGGTACGGAATGCCCTGCGGGGAGAAGTAACCGTTCGCAGGGTTGGTGATCTTGCCGTAGAGGTCCAGGAAACGGGCGTCGTACGTCTTGGACGCGGCCAGCTCCGTGACGGTGACGGCCGCCTTCGCGTAGCCGGTGGCCGATGCCGTGCACGGGGCCGCGCCGGTCCCCGAGGAGTCCGCGGTCACTGTCACCTGCTGCGCGGTGTTCCAGTTGGACGGCGTGAAGGTCAACGACGAGCCGCTGGTCACCGACAGCCCGGTGTTGCCGCTTGTACGCTCCACGCTCAAGGTCACGTTCGAGGCCGGCTGCGTGGAGGGCTTCACGGAGGGAGCTCCCGACTTGCCCTGCTGCACGGCGAGTTGACTGGGCGAGAGCACGAGTGCCGGTCCCGCCGCGACCGTGACGCCGACAGGCGTGGACTCTCCGGAGGCGCCCAGGCTGTCGTACGCCTTCGCCACCAGGGAATGACTGCCCACGGTCAAGTCTGAAGCGGAGAGCGGGTACGGGGCAGTTGTGTCGGTGCCGAGCAGGGTGGTGTCGTCGTAGAACTCCACCTTGCTGATCGTGGCGTTGTCGGCGGCTGCCGCGGTCGCGGCGAGCGGGACCGGGTCTCCCTTGGTGTAGACGGCGCCCGGCTTGGGGCTGGGCAGCACGGTCATCGGGGGCTGGTGCGCACCGTTGCAGGGCGTGCCGTTCACCGCGAAGGGGGTGGGTGCCGCGTTGGTTCCGCTGCAGCCGAACTGCGCGCCCGCGGTCACCGCGGCACCTGCGGCGATGGTGGCGTTGTACGAGGCGTTCTGCACGGTGACCGTCTGGCCGGACTGCGACCACGTGCCGTTCGGGCCGTTCACGAGCTTCTGGTTGCCCGTATAGCCGAACGTCACGGTCCAGCCGTTGATGGCGTCCGTTCCGCGGTTGGCGAGGGTGAGATCGACGGTGAAGCCGGAGCCCCAGTCGTTGGTCCTGTAGTCGACGCTGCACTCAACACCCGCCGCCTGAGCAGGTGTTGGGCCGACGGCGAGCATCGACAGGGGCAGGGCGAACGCGGCTCTGCGATTACGTCCGGGATCCATGTGCTGGTTCCTCCTCGCCGTACACGGCTCGGTGGGGGGTCAAGGCCTGAACCAGTGGGAGCGCTCCCATCTTGGGGATGGACACCGTTCGCGTCAATACATTGAGAAGTTGAATCGTTCGAACCGGTTGCCCTTACAAAAAAGTTAAGCAACCACCTGTGAAATCACGGCGGTTGGCGCTAGCGTCCCGTCGCACCAGTGGGAGCGATTCCATCACTAGGCGCAGCCATCACGATGCGCTCGGCTGAAAGGAGTCGCTCATGCGACACCCCCCGCACACAGCACCCTTCCTCGCCGCCCCTGCGGGCCGCGCGCACTTCGGCCTCGTCGACGCCTGCGGCGCGTGCCGCCGGTCGCCGAACGCGCACACGGCTCCCGCCCGAGCGCTGCTCAGCGCCTGACCGCGGGCCGCCCAGCACGCCATCACCCCAACGCCTGTCCGCCACCGGGCACTTGGCCGCCGTGCGGTGATCCGACGGGACCGCTTCACCCCGTGGGCATCTCGCCCGGACGCCTGGCCCTGCCCTGATGACGGCAGTTGCCTTGCCCCCTGCCGCTCCGGGCAAGCGATCGCCTGCTCGCGTTGGAGCCGCTCGCACCCAGAAGGAGAAGGAACTCCCCTCATGAGTCGCACAAGAACGTCACTGCTCGCCGCACTGGCCCTGCTCACCGGGACCTCCGGCGCCGCCCTCATCGCCGCCCCGGCCGGCGCCAGCACCGCGGCCACGCCCTGCACCGTGGACTACAAGGTGCAGAACCAGTGGGACACCGGCTTCACCGCCGCCGTCACGATCACCAACAACGGTGCGGCCAAGTCGAGTTGGGCGCTGAAGTGGTCGTACGCCGGAAACCAGAAGATCAGCAACGGCTGGAACGCGAAGGTCAGCCAGAGCGGCGCCGCCGTCGCGGCCGCCAACGAGAGCTACAACGGCACGCTCGCCACCGGCGGTTCGGCCAGCTTCGGTTTCCAGGCGTCCTACAGCGGGACCAACGCGATCCCGGCGACGTTCACGCTCGACGGCGTGACCTGCAACGTGGACGGCGGGCCCACCGACCCCGGACCGACCGACCCGGGACCGACGGACCCGGGGCCGACCGACCCCGGACCGGGCGGGCCGAAGGCCGCCAACCCCTATGTCGGCGCGAAGGTGTACGTCAACCCCGAGTGGTCCGCGAAGGCGGCCGCCGAACCGGGCGGCAGCCGTATCTCCAACCAGCCCACCGCGGTGTGGCTGGACCGGATCGCCGCCATCAACGGCGTCAACGGCGGCATGGGCCTGCGCGCTCACCTGGACGAGGCGCTGAAGCAGAAGGGGAGCGGTGAACTCGTCGTCCAGCTGGTCATCTACGACCTGCCAGGTCGTGACTGCGCGGCCCTGGCCTCCAACGGCGAACTGGGACCGAACGACCTCGACAAGTACAAGTCCCAGTACATCGACCCGATCACCTCGATCCTCTCCGAGTCGAAGTACGCGGGCCTGCGGATCGCCACCGTCATCGAGCCCGACTCGCTGCCCAACCTGGTCACCAACGCGGGCGGGACCAACACCACCACCGACGCGTGCGTGACCATGAAGAGCAACGGCAACTACGAGAAGGGCGTCTCCTACGCCCTGGACAAGCTCGGCGCCCTGGCGAACGTCTACAACTACATCGACGCCGGCCACCACGGATGGCTCGGCTGGGACAGCAACCTGGGCCCGTCGGTGCAGGAGTTCGCCAAGGTCGCCACGTCCAACGGCGCGAGCATGAGCGACGTGGCCGGCTTCATCGTCAACACCGCGAACTACAGCCCGGCCAAGGAGCCCCACTTCAAGGTCACCGACTCGGTGAACGGGCAGACCGTGCGCCAGTCGAAGTGGGTGGACTGGAACCAGTACGTGGACGAGCAGTCCTTCGCGCTCGGGCTGCGCGACAAGCTGGTCGCGGCCGGGTTCGACTCCGGTCTCGGCATGCTGATCGACACCTCGCGCAACGGCTGGGGCGGATCCGCCCGGCCCACCGGCCCCGGTCCGCTGACCTCCGTGGACGCCTACGTCGACGGCAGCCGCATCGACCGACGCATCCATGCCGGCAACTGGTGCAACCAGAGCGGTGCCGGAATCGGTGAACGCCCCACCGCGGCGCCCGCCGCCGGGATCGACGCCTACGTGTGGGTCAAGCCTCCGGGTGAGTCCGACGGCAACAGCTCGGCCATCCCGAACGACGAGGGCAAGGGCTTCGACCGCATGTGCGACCCGACCTACGGCGGCAACGCCCGCAACGGCAACAACCCCACCGGCGCCCTGCCGAACGCACCGCTCGCCGGGCACTGGTTCTCCGCCCAGTTCCAGCAGCTCATGCAGAACGCCTACCCGCCCCTGCCGTAACCCTGTGACCCGGTGAGTGGCCGCCGGGGCCGGTCGTTGAGCGACCGGTCCCGGCTCAGGCATGCGTCGTTGCCCCTCCCCCTTGGCGAGGTCGCGCACTGGCTTCCGCTTGACAGAACCTTATTATCGGCAACACTGTAACCATTATGAGCACCTGGTCTGAGCCGCAGCCCGATTCCCGCTTCGTCGTCGTGGACGGCCAGCAGATCCACTACAAACGCACCGGGCGAGGTCCCGCACTGGTGCTGCTGCACGGCAGCGCTTCGTCGCTCCAGCACTTCGACCGTGCGGCGGGAACACTGTCGGAGTCGTTCGACGTCATCCGCCCCGACCTGCCCGGGTTCGGCCTGACCGGCCCTCGCCACGACCGCGACTACCGCATCCCCACCTACACGGCGACGGTGGCGGGTCTGCTGGAGGCACTTGAGGTCCCCCGCTACGCGGTGGCCGGCAACTCGCTGGGCGGCAACATCGCCTGGAATCTCGCCCTGGACCACCCGGAGCGGCTGACCGGACTGGTGCTGGTCAACGCCACCGGATACCCGGAGAAGGCAATACCGGCCGGCATGCGCCTGACCCGCAATCCGCTGCTGCGACCTGTCCTGCGGCGCGTGATGCCGCGCGGCGCCATCGAACGCAACCTGCGCTCGGCCGTCGGCCCACGGTCCACCGTCGTGGACAAGGCCATGATCGACCGCGCCCACGCGCTCATGAGCCGTCCGGGCAACCGCTCGGCCTTCGTCGACTTCTGCAACACCGACCAGCCCGACCGCTCCGCACAGATCTCACGCATCGCGGTGCCCACCCTCGTGCTGCGCAGCGCGAGCATCGACGGCCAGCACTTCGCCCGCGACATCCCCGGCGCCGAGGAACTGGTGCATCCCCGCGGCGGTCACCTACTGCCGGAGGAGGAACCGCAGTGGGTCGCGGACGCGATCGCCCGGTTCCTCGCTTCTTCCGCCGGCAGCACCGCGCACTGATGCCAAGGAGTCCCGTTCCATGAAGTACTTCGTCGCATCGGGCGAGGACCGCCGGCTCACCGCCGAAGCACGGCACGCCATGCCGGGCAGCTTCATCGAGCTGTCCGACGGCATCACCCACTACGAACTGACAGGCCCCGAGGACGCGGACGTCGTCGTCATGGCGGGCGGACTGACCATCCCGTTGTTCTACTGGGACAGCCTCGCCACCGAACTCAACACCCGCGGACTGCGCACCCTGACCTGCAGCGCCTACGGCCGCGGCTACTCGGACCGAGTACGGGCGCGATACGACGAGAAGCTGTTCGCGCGCCAGCTCGCCGAACTGACGGACCGCCTCGGTCTGACGACACGGCCCCTGCACCTCGTCGGCACCTCCATGGGCGCACTGGTCAGCATGACCTACGCCGCCCAGCACCCCGCATCCGTCGCCACCCTCACCATCGTCGGCCCTGCCGGTCTCGCCCAACCCCGGCTGACCTCCCCCCACCGACTGCTGCGCAACGACTGGCTGGCCGGCCTCATCGCCCGGCGGCGCGGCCGGCAGATACTCCAAGGACACCTGGGACACAACGTCCGCGACCCCCAACTCGCCGCGGAACTGACCGAGATGGTCCTCGACGCGTTCCGCTTCGAAGGCTCGCTGTACGCGGTCTTCGACACGCTCCAGCATCTGCCGGTCTCCGGCCGTGAAGACCTCTTCCGGCAGACGGGGGCTCTGGGCATTCCGACACTGCTGCTGTGGGGCGACCAGGACCAGGTCACGCCCATGGCCCACTTCGACACGGCCCGCACGCTGCTGAGGCCTCAGCAGCATCAGGTCATTGCCGAATGCGGCCACATGGCCCCCTTCGAACGGCCCCGCGAAGTCGCCGACCAGATAGCCCCGTTCGTGGCCGCGCGCACCGAAAGGCTCGACTCGTGAACCGCCCGCACGTCATCGACGTCCTCGTCGTCGGCGCAGGCCCCTCGGGTTCCGCCGCGGCCATCGACCTCGTACGCCGGGGACTGGATGTACGCCTCGTCGACAGGTCCCCCCATGCCTTCGACGGCTCCCGCGCCAAGGGCATCCAGCCCCGCAGCCTCGAAGTCCTCGAAGACCTCGGCGCCCTCCACGAAGTACTGGCCGGCGGCAGCGTCTACCCCAAGCTCGGGCTGCACGCGGGGCCGCTCGCCGTGCCGTGGAAGATGTTCCCCCACAAGGAGGCGAGCGCCGACGTCCCCTACCCGAACACCTGGCTGATCCCCCAGTTCCGCACGGACCGCGCACTGCACGCCCGGCTGAGCGAGCTCGGCCTCAAGGTCGAGTTCGGCCGTGAGCTGACCGAGCTGACGCAGGGCGAGGACACCGTGGTCGCCACGGTGGCAGGCGCGGACGGTACGGAGGAGATCGTCGCCCGCTACGTGGTGGGCGCAGACGGTGGTTCCAGTGCGGTGCGCAAGCAGCTCGGCATCGGCTTCGTCGGGACGACACACGACAGCGACCGCATGCTCATCGTCGACGCCTCGGTGACCGGCCTGGCCCGTGACCGCTGGCACATGTGGCCCGGCCTGGGCGGCAAACTCATCGGCGCCTGCCCACTCCCCCACAGCGACATGTTCCAGTGGATGATCCGCCTCGCGCCGGACGAGAAACCGCCCTCGCGGAAGGACGACATCCTCCGGCGGATCCACGACCACACCCGGAACAGGCGCATCCAACTGCACGACATCCACTGGACGTCGGTGTTCCGGCCCAACATCCGCCTGGCGGAGAACTACGGCCGAGGACGTGTCTTCCTCGCCGGTGACGCCGCGCACGTCCACACCCCGGCCGGCGCCCAGGGCCTGAACACCGGTGTCCAGGACGGATACAACCTCGGCTGGAAACTCGGCCAGGTCCTCGCCGGGGCGGAACCGGCACTGCTGGACACCTACGAGGCCGAGCGGCAGCCGATCGCCGCCGGAGTCCTGGGCCTGTCCACGGCGAAGTGGGGAGGCATCGCCAAACTCGACCCGTCGAGCATGAAACGCGGCAAGGACGAGCAGCAACTCGCCCTGACCTATTACGGCGGCCCGCTCGCCCCCGCCGACGGCATGCGCACCACGACCCTGCGCGTGGGCGACCGCGCACCGGACGCCGAACTGCTGGGCACCGAAGGCCTCCCCACCCGGCTGTTCGACGTCTTGCGCGGGCCACACTTCACCGCCCTCGCCTACGGCCCCGGCGCCGCCCGCGACCTCAAGCAACTCGCCTGGCCGACCACGGGCGCCCAGCTGAAGCGGCTCGTCGTCGGACCGGTGGCCACAGACGGCTTCGCCTTCTCCGACACCAAACACACGCTGCGGCGTGCCTACGGCCTGACCGGCGACACGCTGCTGCTGATCCGCCCTGACGGCTACATCGGACACATCGCCACTTCGGACTTCCTCACCACCACACAGACAGCCGTACGAGCCATGACGCCGTAGGCAAGGAGCCACACCATGTTCCAACAGCCCCACACCAGCCCCGGCTCGGGAGTAGCAGCGTGAGCCGCACGCTGCTGCGCGGAGCGCAGGTCATCACCATGGCGCCGGACCGGCCCGACGCCGAGCACCTCGACATCCTCATCGACGGCGACCACGTCGCCGCCGTCGGCGAGAACATCGAGGCATCCGACGCCGAAGTCATCGACCTCTCCGGCCGCATCGTCCTCCCCGGCCTGATCAACGCCCACTTGCACACCTGGCAGACCGCGCTGCGCTCGGCAGGCGCCGACTGGACGCTGATGGAGTACCTCACCCACCTCCACGGCGAGTGCGTCGGCCATTACACCCCGGCCGACATGCACATCAGCAACCTGGCCGGCGCACTGAACCAGATCAACTGCGGTACGACCACGGTGGGCGACTGGTGTCACAACGCCCTCTCGCCCGAGCACGCCGACGCGGCCGTGGAGGGACTGCTCCAGGCGGGAATCCGCGCCGTCTTCCTGCACGGCACGCCCTACCGGTCACCGGAGACTTCTCACCCGCTCGCCGAGATCGACCGGCTGCTCGACGGCCCCGTCCGCGAGCACACCCTCCTGACCCTGGGCATGGCTCTGCAAGGGCCGCAGTATTCCTCGCCGGAGACGGCGGTGGCTGATTTCCGAGCCGGCGCGGACCGCGGTCTCGTCGTCTCGATGCACCAAAGCGGCGGAGAACTCTCCCCCGGCTGGGAGGCCGTGCGGGCCTCCGGACTGTTCAGCCCCCTCACCAACATCGTGCACGGAGCCGATCTGCCCAGCGCCTGGATCGAGATGCTCGTCGAGGCGGGCGTCACCTTCACCACCACCCCGGAGAACGAACTGGGTCAGGGGCACGGCACCCCCGTCACCGGAGCTTTGCTGCGCCTGGGCGCGGCGCCCTCCCTGGGCACGGACATCGACACCGCCGTACCGGGCAAGGTCCTCACCGCGGCTCGGATCGCCCTGGCCCATCAGCGCAGCCTCGACCACGCCCAGTACCGAGAGATGACCGGCATGCACGCCAACGCGGCCTCGGTCACGGCGAAACAGGCACTGGCCTGGGCCACGGTCGAAGGGGCGAAGGCGCTGGGCCTGGCCGACCGGGTGGGCCGGATCGAGGCCGGCATGCAGGCCGATCTGGTCGCCGTCGACGCCCGGGCCATCAACCTGTGGCCGGCGTACGACCCCATCGCCACGGTCCTGCACGCGGACATCGCCAACATCGAAGCAGTGCTGGTCGCCGGCACCTGGCGCAAACGCGATCACGCCCTGCTCGCACCCGGCCTCGACGAACTCAGGGAACAGCTCCGCGAGTCCGGGCAACGGCTGCTGCGCAGCATCGGGAGTGTGCGCAGCCACGCCTGACCACACGGCGAATCGACATACGTGCTAACGGCCAAGGTCGGTCGCTCCACGACCCCACCCGTGGGGCGGACCGATCCACTCCCTCAGGTACGAGGAGATGGTGGTGTTCGGCTCCGCTCCGCGTGCCGCGGCGCGCACCGGCCAGGTGTCGGCGGCACTCCTGTTCGCGGTCGAGGGAATCGGCGTGACGGAGACACCGAAGAAGGCTGTGCCTCTGCGCTGGTCGTGTCATGCGCGCCGGATCGGGCTGGGCTCGTTCCGGGAGCTGGTGGTGTTCACTCGTCACGCAGGCGCTCGAGTCCGCTGACAAGAAGTTCGAGGCCAAAGGAGAACTCTTCCTCCAGCGGAATGGGCATCTCGGAGGCAACGGTGAGGGTTGCCGGGAACAGGTCCGGATCCACGCTCTGGAAGACGGCCGCCGCCTGTGCATCGTCGGACTGGCCCGCTCCCTCCTGCCGGTTGACCTGTACGGCAAATCCGAGGACATAGCGAGCCAGGGTCGCATACGCGTGCGCGGCCTGCCGCGGCCGGAAACCGTTGTCGAGCAGCACCGCGACACACCGCTCCCGCATTGCCATCGCCTTCGGCCCCAGGGGAACCTGCTCGACCATCAGGCGTGCCGCGTTCTGGTGCCGGGACAAGGCGTCGAACATGGTGTGCGCTGCCGTCCGCACCGCCTGCTGCCAGCCCATCGCCCGGAGCTCGTCGCCGTTCAGTTCCACGGCGCCGAACATGCGGTCCACGACGTGGGCGATCAGCGCTGCCCGGTTGTCGAAGTGCCGGTACAGCGTGGCCGTGCCCGATCCCAGACGCTGGGCCAACGTCCGCATCGACAGAGCGTCGGCGCCCTCCTCGTCCACGATCTGCAAGGCCGTGGAGACAATGCGTTCCAACGGCATGGGAGGGCGACCAGGGGAACGCCGCGCGGACGCAGCACCGGCTCGCCTTGGATCAGCTGCTGCCACGGGACGTTTCACCTCCTCGGACGGGCACCATAACAGCAACACCGTATCCGATATGAAAGCGGACATGCCCACGGCAGCTGCGCTCAGAAGCACCGGTCGGTAACCGGCACCTTCCGCGCCAGGGCCCGCACCGCCTCGCCCCAGGCCCAGGACACCCCCTCCCCCACCCTCATACGGAAACCAGGCGGACAGATCCGCGCATGCCGCCGTCCATTTGAACGCCAGCCTGCCCCCCCGGCTGTCAAAGCCGCAGCGGTCGCCTCCCGTGCGGGCGTCACTGCGTACGCGGCTGCCACTCGAGCATCATGATGGTCGCGTCGTCGCGGAGTCGGCTGGTCTCCGCGTCCAGGACGGAGTGGATCAGCCGCCGCAGGCTCTCCGGGGCCAGCTCTCCGGCGGCGGTTGCGCGGATGACGTAGTCAGCGAACCGCTGGAGCCCGAACAATTCCCCGTCATGGGTACGGGCCTCGGTGACACCGTCGGTGTAGAGCAGTACCCGGTCGCCCGGGCGCAGGGTCACCTCGTGGATAGTGCGGCCACGGTCGCTCAGCAGGAACGGCAGTCCCAGCGGAGGGTCGGCGTCCCTTTCCAGGGCGTGCTCCATCATCCGGTGGTCCCGGATGAGCAGGGGCGCGGGGTGTCCGCAGTTGCACCACCGCAGAACGCCCGAGGCCAGATCCAGTTGGGCGAGGATGCCGGTGCAGAACTGGTCGGGCAGCCATTGGGCGAGGGCCTCGTCCACCGTCTGCACCAGTTCCGGCAGTTCGGCTCCGATCCGGCGCGCGTTGCGGCATGCCGCCAAGGCAAGGGCGCTGGTCAGGCCGGAGGCGAGGTTATGTCCCATGGCGTCGAGGACGGTGGCGTGCAGGGCCATCTCGGTGAGGGCGTGGTCGAAGGCGTCGCCACCGATCTCATAGGCGGGTTCGAGGACAGCCGTGGAGACCACGCGGTCGTTGCCGATCGTCCGCGGCGGCAGGAATGCGCGCAGCATCTCGGAGGGCAGCTGCATGCGTTCGGTGCGGGTGCGCTGGACGTAGGAGTCCTTGAAGGTGCGCCGGGAGGTGACCATCATCGCCACGAGCGTGGCCAGGGCCTTGCCGCAGTTCAGGGACGCGGCGGTGAGTGAGGGGCCGTAGACGGCCAGGACGCCCAGGCGTTCGGCGCCGTCCAGCAAGGGGAACCAGGCCGTCATCGCGCCGGACTCCGTGGGCTCGACCCGCAGGGACTGGGTGCGGTACGTCCAGCCGGCCAGGGAGTCGTCGATGGGCAGTGTCGCGGTCACGTCGGTGAGCGGGACCAGGTGACGCTGCTGGATGTCCGCGAAGTAGGCCACTGAGTGATGCAGCCCGAGGGCCTTGGTGCAGCGGGCCAGGGCGGTGGTGAGGTCGACGGTCCGGTTGGTCGGGTCGGCCAGGAACTGGTGCAGCTGGTCGTCACCGGCATCGGGCATCGTCGCCCCGTTTCGCCTCCCTGTTTCGCCTCCCTCAGGCCCCTTGCCGTCTGGGGCCCGTCATTCAGCAGTCTCACACCGGGAACACGCGAGCGCACTCGGACGGCCGTCCACCGGCTGACGCGGGACGCCGGAACCAGGAGCGGTGCTGCACCGGACGACCGCGACGCCGTACGCTCCCGCGGAGCGCTGCGATGGCCCGCGCCCGCCAGCGCGGCAACCAGCTTCTTTGATCCGCAGCCAGCATGCGGGGCGCAATCGCCGGTCACGTCGATGCGGGCTGGCTCGCAAGCGCGGTGCCAAGCAGCCACACCACCAACACGACCGGCCAGGCCTTCCCCGGACCCATCGGCATGCGCGGCTGCGCCCGCCTCTGGGACCGCGCGGACGTCACCGAATGGTTCACCCACCGTGCGCCGGCACGGCTGGCCGGTCACACACCGCCCTCGCTCGCCCCGGATACGTTGCTGTACGCCGCCCAGCCTCTCGAGGTATCTCGGCTCCAAGAACCCCAATCAGGTCACCATCTCCGTCCGTGACGACCCCGGCTGCTTCCCCGACCTCGACGTCACCGAAGAACTCGGCACGGCCGAGAGATCACAGCTCCGGTCACCCAGGCTGCCTGACTGCTGGCACGAATAATCACGGTCGGCCCATTTCTCGCGCGGCTATCCTCCACGGGATGCCACTTCACCAGTACGCCTACTTCGCGCTGTTCAGCCGGCGAACCTCGGCAGACGACATGACCTCGCAGCTGGGCATCACACCTGACGAGGTGACCGTTCGCGGCAGCCGGTTCACCGAGCCGGCGGTGGTTCCGGTCGACCACTCGTGGATGGTTGTCTGCCGGGAGCCGGGTCTGCGCGTCGACGAGCAGATCGCCCGCATTCTCGACAGGCTCCAGCCCCACACAGACCGCATCCGCGACCTCACCACGTATTTGGCCGGCACCGGCGGCGGAGCAGTGCTTCAAATCGTGCGCTACTTCAACTACACCGACCCCCAGCCCGGCGCAGTGGATGCCCCCGACCCCTTCGGTTGGCATCTGGACCGCAAGGCCCTGGACTTCCTCAGCGCCACCGGAGCCGAGCTCGACATCGACGAGTACGACATGGCCGGAGCCGAGGACGCCAGGTGAGCACATGAGTCGCACTCCGACAGCTTGACAACAGCATTAGAAAGCGAGCCCGGCACGCATATGCACGCCCCGCCCGGCGGCAACACCCAGGGCGTGAGCAACCTCGACCCCACCCCGACCTACCCCTTCGGGCACGGACTGTGGTACACGACGTTCGATCAGCTTTACACCACGGATCCGGTCGCCCAACTACCACGCTCGGTAACTCAGTTGACCGGCTTCACTCGAGTCCAGCACCGACACTTGGCTGAGGGGCAGCATCCGGCTCACCGGCCTGGCCCGCCGGGTCGGACACACCCGAGGACTGCACACGCCGACATACTCCGACTGATCCGTCGCCTCTTCTCTCTCCTCCTGCGCCCGCGCCACCAACGCCCGGGCGTTCCTCCTGGTCTACGGCGGCGGAGCAGTGGTCGATGAGGCGGCGGCGTCGGCCACCATGAACCTGCGGCAGCGCCTGGCCGATCCTCTGCTCCGCAATCCCATCATGGTGCTGGCGCCGATCTCGGCGTACCTCCTGGCCGAACTCATCGAGGCCTCGGGTGTTCTCGCGGTCATGGTGAGTGGTCTGATCATCCGTGCCGAGCATCGCCGACGGGCCCGGACAAGGCGACTGAATCGGGGCCGCCACGGCGGTCCAGGGCAAGCGAGCCTTCTTCACCACGCTCAGCGGCTTGCCCCGACCGTGAGAGCGGAATGCGTGGGTTCGGCTACCTTCCCGACTCCCAAAATCGAGCGCCACGAGCTTGAGATTGTGGCGAACTCGCAAAAATTTGACGGGAGTTGTGAAGGAGGACAAGAATTCGCGTCGCTCGCTGCGTCTGAAGCGAGCCAAGTGACGCGAGTGGCTTATCCCCAGACCTCTTGGTCTCTGCGCATGAGGCCGTTCGCGCCCGCTACCTCCCACACTCCTGATTCCACAGAGGCAAATCTTGACGCGCTCCCCCCGCTCCAGAACCTCGGCCGCCCTCGCCGCGACCGCTCTCCTCGCCTGCGCCACACCCCTGCTCGGGGCCGCTGCCGCGAACGCCACTACAGGAGGCGGCTGCCAGTCCGCCACCGTGCAGTACCGCATCGTCGACGCAGACGGACGCCCGGTCGGCGCCGACTGGACCTCGCAAGGCGGCTTCCACCAGTGGAACTCCGCCCCCGGCACGGTTGAAGTGCGCCTCGCCCCGGGACAGACGGTCGGCGACGGCTGCAAGTACCCGGTGTCGCTGGCCGAATACACCACCGAAGGCTCCAACTGGTACACCTCCGGCCACCAGACCCTCGTCGACCACGCCACCGTGTACCTCACCACCGCCGACATCGCGGACACAGACAGCGGCAAGCACACCTGGCAGAAGCTGACGGTGAAGACGCCCGACTGCTACGGGCAGATCGACCTGTACGGCGACGACATCATCTACGACGGCAAGACAGAAGACGGCCACGGCCCCGCCCCGTACCAGCCCGACAACGTCGTCACCCCGTACCACCTCATCGCCGCGTGGAACGGCGGGGACAAGCCCTGCACCCCCGACCAGCCCGACTCCCCCACCCCGACGCCCTCGGAATCGACGCCGATCACCCCGAGCACGCCTCCCCCCAGCCAGCCGCCCGCCGAGGAGACGACTCCCCCCGCCACCCCGTCGACCCCGTCCACCGAAACCACCCCGCCCACCACACCGGACGTCCCGCCGATGGAGTCGACGCCACCTGCCACCCCGACGCCCTCGCCCAGCGACAGCACCCCGCCACTGGCCGAGACCGGCTCCAGCGCACCGGTCGGCCTGATAGCCGGCGGCGCCGCCGTAGTGATCGCCCTCGGTGCCGGCGCGATCTACACGACCCGCCGCACGCGCCGCTCGTGACCACAGCCGCAGGGCAAGGCGTCACACCGTAGGACGTCCGGCAGCTCCGCCGAACCCACACCTCCATCCGACGCGTAGGAGGCTGGGCGGCGGAGCTGCCACAACAGAGCTGTTCGTCGGATCTGGTAGGAGAGCGCGTCGGCATTGTCGGCGTGAGGTGCAACGAGCGGGGCGAAGTCCTCGATGTTGGCTGCCAGTTGGATCATCTCGGGGCAGGCGGCGCAGCAACTCGTGTTGCTCGGCTTTGAGATTGGCGGCCCGGTCAGCAGCATCCGGGTGAGCCGACACAACGGCCCCGGACCACACCTCGAACAAACCGCTTGGATCCACCCTCTTCCGTTGTGTACGCGGGAAGCGAACTCCCGTACCCACCAACCACCGTCTTTGGCCATAGCCAGTGGGTTATCGTTCCGCCGGTGGGCGGTGGGGCGCCCCAAAGGGGGAATTGTGGTAGCGAATGGCGAGGGGTCGCGGCTGGTCGCGACCGAGGGCGGCCACCGTGTGACACCGGCCGAGCTCTTCTTCGACTTGGTGTTCGTGTATGCGATCACTCAGGTCACCGCACTGATGGCGGCCGACCCGAGCGGGTTGCGGCTGCTCGGTGGGATGGTCGCGCTGGCGCTGCTGTGGTGGTGCTGGTGCTGTTTCGCCTGGCTGGGGAACGTCGTACGGGCCGACTCCGGCGCGATGTTCACCGTGCTGGTGTCCGTCATGGCCGTCGTCCTCATCGTGTCGCTGGCCGTGCCCGAGATCTACGACGACGCGCCCGGCGGACTGCACGCCCCTCTGGTCTTCGTCCTGTGCTACGGCGCCGTCCGCGTCCTTCACCTGGTCACGTACTGGCTGTCCGACCCCACCGACCAGGCACTGCACCGCGTCTTGCGCCGCACCGCCCTGCTCTCGGTGGCCCCGCCCTTCGCCCTGCTCCTCATCGGTGCGGCGTTCACCGGCGCCACCCAGATCCTGATCTGGCTCGCCGCCGTGGTCATCGACTACCTGGGCATCTTCCTCACCGGAAAATCGGGCTGGCGGGTCGCCTCACCCGGCCATTTCGCCGAACGCCACGGCCTGATCGTCATCATCGCCGTCGGCGAGTCGATCGTCGCCATCGGCGTCGGGGTCTCCGGCTTCGCGCTGAGCACCCCGGTCGTGGCCGGTGCCGCCCTGGGGCTGCTCGTCTCCGCAGGACTGTGGCGCGTGTACTTCCGTCAACTCGCCGAGACGGTCGAGCATCGGCTGACCACCGTGACCGGCGACGACCGCACCCGGCTGGCCCGCGACGCGTACACCTTCCTCCACCTTCCACTCGTGGCCGGAATCGTCCTGACCGCCCTCGGCATGAAGAAGGCCCTCACGCAGATCGCCGACACCGGCCACTACGACCTGACCGACCCCCTTCACGGGGTCGTTGCCTGGGCCCTGCCCGGCGGCGTCGGAGTCTTCCTCCTCGCCTCGGCCGCCCTGCTCTTCCGCACCACGAGCCACCGCTCCCCGCTCCTCCTCGCCGGCGGAGCCGTGTGCCTCGTCGCAGGACCCGCCGTCACCTTCGTCCCCTCTCTCGTCGCCCTGGCCGCCCTGGCCGCGCTCGTGACCGCTCTGGTCCTCGTCCAGGACACCACCGCCCGGCCCCATGAGACCGCCGCCGGCTGAGCCCTGGGCCGGCCAGCCCCTGCGCAGGTCAGCGAGGACAGCCAAGCGGCGCCCGCACGCGCGGGGAGCACATGAAGGCTCGGAAGGAGGCTGCTCCTTGCCAGTGCTCCCTCAACTGCCAGGCGCGGCGTGTCACATGATGGAGCGTCCGTGCGCGGACGAGGGAGCCGATGCGCACGCGAGTGCCTACGACGGTGAGGGGTGCCGACGGGCGGGACAAGGGCCGCAAGCAGCTCTCACAGCGGCTGGGATCCCGGAGTTGACGGTCGATGAGGTGCCGCCGCTAATCCTGGTCCTCGACCCGGTAGATCGCTGCACAATACGCGACGCGCTGCTCCGTACCGGGACGGACCCTCGTGCATAGCTCTTGCTCCGAAAGCTGACCTGTGCCTGACTGGCAGCGACGCCGAGGGGGAATGAATGGGCAACTGGGTCGTGATCGCGGAGTACTACAGCGACGTGTCCAGGACCGAGTTCATCTGCCGCGGGCTGGAAACGAAGGACCAGGCACTTACGGCACTCCATGCAGCCGTCCACACGTATCTACCGAGCAAAAACATCGTCGAGAAGCGGCGTCAGGTGTACCGCTTCACCGACCAGGAGACATACCTGGTGGTGATCAAAGGCAAGCTGACACAGTGGGAGTGCACCCTGCGCATCGCGGAGCTGGTCTCGGACTCGACCGACCCGGCCGTGGCCAAGCAGGCGCAAATGGACGACGGCGCGGCACAGGTGGCTGATGGACCGCAGGACCGGATCCCGCCCGGCTACTGAGCAGCGAACCGAACTGGCGCTCAAACCAGTCGCCCTGGTGCGTAGGTACGTAGTCGTCGAGCGGGATTCGATCACGGGTGGTCTCTTACCGGGATGCCGGGCGCGAAGTATGTGGCGGCGGCGACCAGCCGGTCCCTGTCGAGGCGCCACCCGTTCACTGCCCTGGACGACGGTGCAACGTCGGCGGGCACGGGAACGAGACGGCTCAGGGCTGCACGAGCCCTGGGGCCATCCCCAGGCAGAGGGGGCGCACCCTTGGGCACATGGATAGTGGTGGACTTGTATCTCGCGGGGTTCCCGCCGAGGAGCACACCCGTCTCTCGCCCACCCTCAACGCGACCTTACGACTCATCGACGTATACGCCATGAACAGCCCGCCCACACCGAAAAGCGGCAAGCCCAGTATCCGGCCGAGCAACGGCACGTCCGGAAGCAGCAGCACCGCGGTGAAGAAGGCGGAGGCCCCCACGATGCCACTAGTCCGGCGATCCCAGCCGTAGCGCACCTGGGCCGCCCCACCGCACTGCAGGCGGTCAGAGCCGCCGCCCTACGGACCATCCACCAAATCCGACCAGAGCTGTCCCGGACCGTGAGGACGCCGCGTCAACGCGCGCAGTTCACCTATTGGCCATCTTGAGTACCCCTGGAATTACCTCGCAATTCTCAGCTGCTTCTCACATCCCACCGGTTTTGTGTCCTGCGTCGCCCGATCGGGCCGTACGACGAAGGAGGCGCATGGTGGCACTACCGGTGACCACGTGGCGGAAACCCGAGAGCCGGGAGGAGGAGCAGCCCCCGGCAGAGGAACAGCCGTTGCACGTGGCCAGCAGGCTGCACTCGTTCAACCGGTTCGAGCTCAAGTACCTCGTACCGGTCGAGGAGGCGGCCGAGATCCGGGACGAGCTGGCCGAGCGGATGGACCGCGATCTGAACAGCCCGGTCGGCGGGTACGGGGTGTGGAGCCTGTACTACGACACACCGCAGCTGCGGTTCTACTGGGAGAAGATCGAGGGCCTGAAGTTCCGGCGCAAGCTGCGCATCCGCCACTACGGGAACCTGGACGGGGTGACCGACGAGTCCCCGGTGTGCGTGGAGATCAAGCAGCGGGTCAACCGGGTCACACAGAAGCGCCGTATCACCCTCCCGTACGGCGTCGCCCGCCAGTTGTGCGACGGCCGAGAGATGGTGGAGCACTCCGCCAGGGAAAGCGCCTTCATCCAGGAGGTGCTCGAACTCGTCGTACGACTGAATCTGCAGCCGACAGCGATCACCGGCTATCAGCGCGAGGCGCTGGTCGGCCGGGCCGCGGACACCGGGCTGCGGGTGACCTTCGACCGGCGTATCCGCGGCCGGGACCGGGACTTCCACTTCGGTACGGAGAACCCGGAGAACCGCTTCACCATCCCGCCGCACCTGTCGGTGATGGAGATCAAGGTCAACGAGCGCACCCCGTACTGGATCACGGACCTGGCGGCCCGCCGCAACCTCAGCCTCATCCGGGTCTCCAAGTACGTGCAGTCCATCGAGGCGTTCGGGCTCGCGCCCCGGTCCGTCTTCCACGTCCACGAGGCCGACCATCCATCGCCTCACACCCCCACCACGAACGGGCTGTCCGAGCAGCCCTCGGCGCGTCAGGCGCCCTTGAAAGCAGGAGCACAGTGAACTTCGATCTGCAGGAACTCAGCGGCACGTTCAGCGTCGCCGATGTCGTCGTGGCCATGGCGCTGTCGTTCGTCCTGAGCACGTTGATCGGTTACGTGTACCGGTACACGCACCGCAACGTCTCCTACAGCCAGTCCTACGTCCAGACCCTCGTCATCGTCGGCATGATCGTCGCGCTGATCATGCTCGTCGTCGGGTCCAACCTGGCCCGGGCGTTCTCCCTGGTCGGTGCGTTGTCCGTGGTCCGCTTCCGTAACGCGGTCAAGGAGACACGCGACGTCGGCTTCATCTTCCTGGCCATGGCGATCGGCATGGCCTGCGGCGCCCGCTTCTACACGCTGGCCGCGGTCGGCGCCGTGGTGATCTGCGCCGTCATGCTCGTCATGTTCAAGTTCAACTGGTTCGCCCTCAACGTGCAGCGGCAGGTCGTCAAGGTCCAGGTGCCCGCCGGTGAGGATTACGGCCCCGCCATCGGTGACGTACTGATCAAGTACACCAGCGAGTTCGAGCTGGTGAGCACCGAGACGATCCGCGGCGGCGCGCTGACCGAGGTGTTCTACACGGTGCGCATGAAGAAGGGCACCGAGCCCGGCGACCTGGTGGCCGCGCTGCAGGAGCGGACAGCGGGCCAGCGGGTGACGGTGCTGACCGGTTACGACTCGACCGACCTGTGATGGCCGGCGGCAGCGAGGCGGTCCCCACGGCCGCTGTGCGCAGGCCGCGGCGGATGCGGGACCGGCTCCCCGTACGGCTGCGGCACCACTGGAAGCCGGTCGGCGCCGTCTGCGCGGGACTGGTGGTGATGGTCTCTTTCTTCGGCGACGCCCGAGTCTCGCCGTACGTCACCTCCTCCTCCCGCGTGGAGGCGGACGCCATCACGCAGAACGTCGAGGGCACGGTCGACCTGTACGACACCGCGGTCTCCCACTCCATCCAACTGGAGTACGACCAGACCGACTTCACCAAGATGATGAAGGAGTTCCGCGAGGACGGGACCAAGGACTACATCGAGGCCGACCTCACCATCGACGGGGTGTACCTCAACGACGTCGGAATCCGCCTCAAGGGCAACTCCACACTGTCGTCCCTGCGCGGAAGCGGCCAGGGCATGCCCGGTGGCGGCCGGACCATGCCCGAAGGCGCCGAGCAGGGCGCCCCGGAGGCGCAGCAGGACGGCGCGACCGGGGGCCGGGACCGCGGCCAGGCCAATGGCGGCGGTCCCGGCGGGGCCGGCGGGATGGGGGGCCTGATGACTAACTACAACCTGTCCGAGAAGAAGCCCGAGGAACTGCCCTGGCTCATCAAGATCGACGAGTTCGTCGAGGGCCGCGCCTATCAGGGCGAGCGGGAGATCTCGCTGCGCCCCGGAAGCAACGGCCAGGTTCCGGCGAACGAGGCCCTCGCGCTGAGCCTGACGGACACCACCGGTCAGAAGAACGAGCGGTACGCCTTCACGTCGGTGAAGGTCAACAACCGTCCGGTCGCCGCCCGGTTGATGGTCGAGAGCCCGGACACGGAGTACGCGGAGTCCATCGCTGACGGCAACGGTGTGCTCTACAAGGCGCGGGCGGGCGGCAGCTTCGAGTACAAGGGCGACGACCCGACCGACTACGAGGAGTCGTTCAAGCAGCTCAACAAGGTGGGCAGTCAGGACCTGGAGCCGGTCATGAAGCTCATCAAGTGGGCCAACGAGGCGTCGGACGAGGAGTTCGAGAAGGAACTCGACCAGTACGTGGACGTCGAGTCCCTGGCGACGTACCTCGCCGCGCAGAACCTGCTCTTGAACTTCGACGACATGGCCGGGCCCGGCAAGAACTACCTGCTGTGGTACGACCTGGACACCAAGAAGTTCTCGGTCCTGGGATGGGACTACAACCTCACCTTCAGCGGTGACGCGACCTCGGGCCCGGACGACGACACGGGCATGGGTGGTGCCTTCGGTGGTGGCGCTGGAGGTGCCACTGGGCAGAGCAGCCAGGGCAGCCAGGGCACAGGTGGCCAAGCCGGGCAGACCATGCCCTCCGGGATGCCGTCAGGAATGCCCGAAGGAATGCCTTCGGGGATGCCCGAGAATCTGCCGGAAGGCATGCCGTCCGGAATGCCTTCCGGTCTGCCGGGCGGTCAGAACGGCCAAGGCGGTCAGGGCGGTGAGGGCGAAGGCGGTGGGTTCGCCGGAATGATGGGCCACCCGTTGAAGGAGCGCTTCCTGGACTCGGACGCCTTCGATCCCGTCTACAAGAAGGCGTACAAGGAGCTGTACGAGAAGTTCTACGGCTCCGGGACCGCCCTGAAGGCGCTGAACTCCATCGCCGAACAGGCGGGGAAGGCCGGTGCCGACGGCAAGGAGCTGGACTCCGCCGTCGAGAAGCTGCGCAAGACGGTCACCGAGCGTACCGCGGCACTGGCCAAGAACAAGGAGGTGACCGGCTGATCACCGGCGCCCGGACGGCAGTCCCCCGTGGGGCGCCGTCCGGGCGTTCGGCGCACCGCGAACGCCTCACCATCGAAGGAAGGTCCATGCCCGTCGCGTCGTCGGCGCCCGCGCCGCCCCCACACAATGTGCTTGTCGTCGAGGACGACCCCAGCATCCGCACCTTGCTCACTTCCGCCCTGCACGCCGCCGGCTACTCCGTGAGCACCGCCGACACAGGCCAGACCGCCATGTTCGAGGCCGGTCGCGGCCAACCCGACCTGATCGTCCTGGACGTTGGCCTTCCGGACATCGACGGCTTCGCGGTGACCCGTCATCTGCGGGCTGAGGGCGTCTATACGCCGGTGCTGTTCCTGACGGCGCGTACGGACGTCGAGGACCGCATCATCGGCCTCAGCTCCGGCGGCGACGACTACGTCACCAAGCCGTTCCACGTGCAGGAGGTGCTGCTGCGCATCCGTGCCATCCTGCGGCGCAGCGACATGCCACCGGGCGGAGGGACCAGGAGGCCGCCGCTGCGGTACGCCGATCTGGTGCTGGACCAGCAGACCCACGAGGTGCGCCGGGCCGGTCTGCCCATCCAGCTGTCGCCCACCGAGTTCCGGCTCCTGGTCTGCCTGCTTGCGCAGCCGGAACGCGTGGTGGGCAAGAGGGAGATCCTGTCCGAGGTCTGGCACTACGACTTCGCCGGTGACGCCCGCATCGTCGACACCTATGTACGCAACCTGCGGCGCAAGATAGACCGGTTCGAGCCCCAGCTCATCCAGACGGTCCGCGGTGTCGGCTACTGCCTGCGGGCCGCACGCCCCGGACCGGGGGCGGCGGCGCTGTGAGGCGGTGGCTGCGCCGGCTGAAACCGCGCTCGCTGCGTGCCCGCCTGGTGCTCGGCGTCACGCTGCTGGCCACCTCGGCGGTTCTGCTCTGTCAGGCGGCAGGGCTCGCCCTGCTCCACTCCTGGCTGACGGACCAGGTCGACGGGCGGCTGACCCGTTTCCAGCCGGTGCCCCAGCTGTATCAGGACGTGGCCGACGGCCGGACGGCGTCAGGAGCGCCCGGCAAGGCGGGCAGCCTGCCTTCGGACTACCGGGTGTACTTCTACGACAGAGGCGGCCACCGGCTTGCCATGTCGCTGAGCGGCGACGGGGGCAGTGCCGGGCCGCGACTCCCGAAGTCGGAGGCGGAACTCGGCCTCAAGAACGGCCGACCCGCCACGGTCGCCGCGACCGACGGAGGCAGCACCTGGCGGGTGATCGCCCGGTCCGGCACCGACGGCACCCGGGTCGTGGTGGCGCTGCCTCTGAAGGAGGTGGACGAGGCGACCTCCCGGATGCTGTGGTTCAGCCTCGCTGTCGGGGTGGCCGTCGCAGCGGGGGTCGTCCTCTTCGGCACCCTCGCTGTGCGGCTGGGACTGCGGCCGCTGGTCGGAGTCGAGCGCACTGCCAGGCGCATCGCCGAAGGTGAGTTGGAACTGAGCGTCCCGGACCGGCATGCGGTCACCGAGGTCGGCCACCTCAGCCGTGCCCTGAACACGATGCTCGACCGGCTGCGCACCGCACTGCGTCGCACCGAGGCGTCGGAGCAACGGCTGCGCCACTTCCTGGCGGACGCCGGCCATGAACTGCGAACTCCCCTCACGTCTCTGCAGGGCTTCGCGGAACTCCTGGTGCAGGAGCCGGAGATGAGCCTGGAACGACGCCAGGAGGCACAGCAGCTGATCGTGCGGAACGCCGACCGGATGAGCCGTCTCATCGAGAGCCTGTCCCAACTGGCCAGGCTCGGTGAGGTACCCGCGACGCGGTGGCAACCGGTCGACCTCCTCTCTCTCGCGGCCGACGGTATCGCTGCCGTCGCCGTGCGACACCCTGGGCGCAGCATCGGCCTCGGTACTCTCGCCGACCCCGAGGACGACGCCCGCGTGAACGAGCTGGACGTCGTCGACGCCGTCGGCGACCCGCATCAGCTGGCGCAGATCCTGTCGAATCTGCTCACCAACGCGTGCGTCCACACTCCGACCGGGACACACATCCAGGTGCGCGTCGGCACCTTCCGAGTCCGCCCACACGGGCCGGGCACGACGGGACCGGGCCGTACCAGCGCCAACGCTCCGTTCATACCCGGCACTCGGGTCTGTGCCGTCGAGGTCGCCGATGACGGGCCCGGCCTCGCCGAGTCGCACGCCCGGCGGGTGTTCGAGCGGTTCTACCGCGCCGATGCCGCCGAGCGGGCCGCGGCAGCGGGGTCCGGCCTGGGGCTAGCGATCGCCGCCGGCGGCGCAGAGGCCAACGGCGGCCGTCTGGAACTCGAGGCCAGGCCGGGTGAAGGCTGCACATTCCGCCTGCTCCTGCCGTATCAGCCCGCCGCTGCAGCGACGGCTGCCCCAGCTCCCGCTCCCCACACCTGCGTATAGGGCCGCATCGCTACCCAAAGGAGTGCCACCGGTGAAGCTCAGCACCGTACGACTGGGACAAGGCCGTACAGCCGCCGCACGTCTGCAGAAGAAGCACTGCGTGGTGCTGCCCTACCCGGACGTCGGGACGCTGATCGCCTCCGGCGAGGACTGGCGGGAACGAGCCGCTGATGAAAGCGATGAACGCCACAGGCTGGACGACATCTCCTACGCGCCCCTCATCACCCGGCCGAGCAAGATCGTTCGTGTTGGGCCCAACTACGCCGCACGGGTACAAGAGACAGGCACCTCCTTCCCCACCGTTCCGGTGTTCTCCGTGCGGCAAGGCGGCCAAGGCGTTGTCGGTGCCCGCGACGCCATCTGCCTGCCGGCCGAGGGACGGAACGTGGACTGGGGCGTGGAGTTGGGCCTGGTGATCGGGTGCCGGACCCGTGGGGTCACGGCCCAGACGGCGCTGCGCCATGTCGCGGGCTACACCGTCGTCAACGGCGTGGCCGCGCGGAGCGACTCGGGAAGCGCCCCCGCGTCGGGACTGTCCACCGACGTCACCCTGGTGGGCCCCGCCATGGTCACCACCGACGACGTGCCGATGGGCGGCCGCGGTCTGACGATGAGCTGTGTCATCGACGGGCGGGTCCGCCAGAGGGCGAACACCTCGCAGCTGATCTTCGACGTCGCCACCGTCATCGCCCATGTCAGCACCGTGATCACGCTGCTGCCCGGAGACCTGATCACGATGGGCAGACCGGCCGGACCCGGCACCGTTGGCGAACCCGAGGTCCTTCTGTACCCCGGTGTGGACATGGTCACCGAGATCAAGGGTGTCGGGGAACTCAGGAACTCCGTGGTGCGGTCGGGTTCGCAGTGAACCGTGGGAGCACTTTCGGCCATAGATCTGACTCCCCGTCAGTTCCCAGCGTTCTTTCCCCGCCTCCACAGGCAGGGCGGCAACAGTGAGGCCGCGGCCCGGACCAGGGCCTCAGAGCCGCAGTCTGCCGTCCCCTCACGCCTGAGGAAGCCATGACTCCCACCCCCCACCTCACCGAGACCACCGCCCGCCCGGAGCGCTTGGCCCCGTTCCAGCAGGTCGAGCGGCCCCTTCACGCACAGGCCGGTACCGCGACGGTCGACATCGTCGTGCCGGTCTACAACGAGAAACGCGCCCTGCCCGGCTGCCTGCGCACACTCCACGCCCGACTGGCGGCGGACTTCCCCTTTCCATGGCGGATCACGGTCGCCGACAACGCCAGCACCGACGAGACCCTCGCCACCGCCCGTCGCCTCGCCGACGAACTGCCGGGCGTCGGCGTCGTCCACCTCGACCGCAAGGGCCGCGGGCTCGCCCTGCGCACCGTCTGGGGCGCCAGCGACGCGGACATCGTCGCGTACATGGACGTGGACCTGTCCACCGGCCTCGACGGGCTGCTTCCGCTGGTCGCACCCCTGGCCAGCGGTCACTCGGACCTCGCCATCGGTTCCCGGCTGGCACCTGGGTCGCGCACGGTGCGCGGCCCGCGCCGCGAGTTCATCTCCCGCTGCTACAACGGCATCATCCGGCTCACGCACGGCGTCCGGTTCACCGACGCCCAGTGCGGATTCAAGGCGGCCCGCACCGAGGTGCTGCGGCCGTTGCTGCAAGTGACCCGCGACGACGCGTGGTTCTTCGACACCGAGCTGCTGCTGCTCGCCGAGCACAACGGCCTGCGGGTCCACGAGGTCCCCGTCGACTGGGTCGAGGACGTCGACACCCGGGTGGACGTGGTGAACACCGCCACCGACGACCTGCGGGGCCTGTGGCGGATGGCGCGGCTCAAGGCATCCGGCGACGCCCGGGTCGACGTACCGTCTCGCCCCGCACCGGCCGCCGAGCACCCCGACGCGGTCCTCGCACCCGCTACCCGACGTGGCCCGTTGTCGTGGGAGGTCGGCTGCTTCCTGGCGATCGGTGTCCTCTCCACGGTCGGGCAGGCGCTGCTGTACTGGCTGCTGCGAGGTTGGTGGAGCCCGGCCGTCGCCAACCTGGTCTCGCTGTTCGTCCTCACCGTCCTCAACACGGAGGCGAACCGACGCCTCACCTTCCGGTACTCCACTGCTCCGCCAGCGCGGGCGCACCTGGGCGCCGGAGGCCTGTTCGTCCTGGGGTACCTGGTCACCTCCGCCGCGGTGCTGGGGTTCAAGTCGATCGACCCCGGGGCCTCGACAGCCGCGGAGACCGCGATCCTCGCCACGGCATCCGTCGCGGTCACCTGCGTGCGCTTCGCCGTGCTGCGGCTGGCCGTCTTCACCAGCGCCCCCCGCCGTACCCGCTGACGAGAGCGACTTCCGACATGAGCAATCCCACGCACCTCAAGCCCGTACCGGCCGCCTCAACACCCGGCGATTCGCCTGCGTTCGTCCGCCCGCTGCCCGCCTGGGCGGCACCGGCCGCACTCGGAGCGATCCTCGTGCTCGCGGCCGTCCTGTACGGCTGGTCACTGGGTTCCCTGGAATGGGCCAACAGCTACTACTCCGCGGCCGTGAAGTCGATGGGGAAGAGCTGGACCAACTTCCTCTTCGGCTCCTTCGACCCGGCCGGGGTGATCACGGTCGACAAGCCGCCGGCGGCGCTGTGGCCGCAGGTGATCAGCAGCAAGATCTTCGGGCTGCACGGCTGGGCGCTGGTCCTGCCGCAGATGATCGAGGGCGTGGCCGCGGTCCTCGTCCTGCACCGCACCGTGCGGCGCTGGGCTGGGGAGGGGGCGGCGCTGGTCGCCGCGCTCGTGCTCACTCTCACGCCCATCACCGTGGCCATCAACCGGGACAACAACCCCGACACGCTGCTCGTCCTGCTGCTGGTGTCCGCGGCGTACGCGCTCACCCGCGCGTTGCAGGCCGAGGGCAGGACCGCGACCTGGTGGCTGTGTGCGAGCGGCTTCCTGATCGGGTGCGGATTCCTCACCAAAATGCTCGCCGCCTGGATGGTCATTCCCGCGTTCACCCTCGCCTGGCTCGTGGGAGGAAGCGGCCCCTGGATACCGCGAGTGCGGCGTCTGCTGGGCGCGGGGGCCATCCTGGCGGCGTCCTCCTTGTGGTGGGTCGCCATGGTCGCCCTGTGGCCGGGCGACCGCCCCTACATCGGCGGCAGCAAGGACGGTTCGGCCTGGGATCTCGTGGTCGGCTACAACGGGCTGGGCCGGGTCTTCGGCTCGAGCGACGGAATGTCCCAGAGCATGGGCGGGCTCGGCGGCGGGTTCGGTGGCGCGTCCGGCCTGGGCCGGTTGTTCAACGCGCAGGTGGGCGGCCAGATCAGCTGGCTGCTGCCAGTCAGCGCACTGGCCTTGGCCGTCGCCCTGGTCGGCGTGGTGATGCGCCGACGCGGCATGCTGTCCGCCGACGCCCTGCTGCCGGCCGCCGGCTGGCTGCTGTGGGGGACCTGGCTGGTGGTCTGCGCGGCCGTGTACTCGACACAGAAGGGCATCTTCCACCCCTACTACACCACTCAGCTCGCTCCGGCGATCGCCGCCCTGTGCGGCGGCCTGACCGCCACCCTGGTCCGTGCCCACCGTGCCGGCGTGCGCTGGGCGCCCCTGGTGGGCGTGGCCGCGGTCGCGGTGAGCGCGGTCTGGGCGGTGGCACTGGTCCGCCGCGACTCCGACTGGAACGGCTGGCTGGTGTGGCCGGTCCTGCTGCTCGGCTGCGCCGCGGTCGTCCTGCTGCTCCTCGCGCGGCGGCGTGGCAGGCTGCTGACGGTCGCCGTGGGTGCCGCCGTCGCGTCGGTCCTGGTGGCCCCAGGAGCGTGGGCGGTCAGCGTACCGGGCTCGACATCCGCGATGGGCGGCTCCAACCCGACGGCCGGTCCGACGACGTTCGGCTTCGGCGGGGGCGGCCGGATGCCCCGGCAGAGCGGGAACGACGGTGACCTTCCGTCGTCGGGGATGCCGTCGGGCTTCCCGGGTGGTGACGCGCCTTCGGGACAGTCCGGTCAGCCCTCCTCCGGCGATGTTCCTTCGGGCATGCCGTCAGGTATGCCGTCCGATATGCCCACAGGGGGAGCGAACGGCATGCCCGGCATGTCCGGAGGCTCGTCCTCGGGAGACAGCGACATGCCGTCGTTCCCCGGCGGCGGTTCCGGGAAGGCCCCGAGCGGACGCGGCGGCTTCGGCGGTGGCGCGGAACTCACCAACGAGCAGCGCAAGATCCTCGACTACGCGGTGGAGCACGCACCCCGCGCCCGCATCAAGCTCGCCGTCGAAGGCGGTGCCATGGCCGCCGGCTCCTTCATCCTGGGCTCCGACGAGACCGTCATCGGCATGGGTGGTTTCACGGGCAGCGACAACGCGCCGTCGGTGGACCAGTTGAAGGAGTGGACGAAGAGCGGGGAACTACGCTACGTCCTGGGCTCCGACACGAACGGCGGCGGCAGGCCGGGCATGCCCGGGTCCGGCAACCACACCAAGCAGCGTTCCGACTGGATCGCTGACAACTGCACCAAGGTTCCGGCATCGGCGTACGGCGGCACGTCGTCGGAGAAGAGCAGCGGTAGCGCGATGGACTTCGGAGCAGGAGCCGACGTGCTCTACGACTGCGCCGCCAAGTAGGCGACGCCGGAGCAACGGGGACCACACGGGAGAACGGACCAGCATCACGTCATGACCGAGCAGTCCGCAACGACTCGTCCGCGACATCGGCTTCTCGTGGTCGAGGACGAGCCCAGCATCCGCACCCTGCTGGAGGCGACGCTCCGCCTGACCGGATATGAGGTGAGCAGCACCGACACCGGACAGTCCGCCCTCGTCGAGGTCGAACGCCTGCGACCGCACCTGGTGCTGCTCGACGTGATGCTGCCCGACCTGGACGGCTTCGAGGTGACCCGCAGGCTGCGGGCGGCGGGTGACGACTGTCCGATCCTGTTCCTGACCGCCCGCACCGGCACCGACGACCGCATCCAGGGCCTGAGCGCCGGCGGCGACGACTACGTCTCCAAACCGTTCAGCATCGAGGAGGTGCTGCTGCGCATCGAGGCCATCCTGCGCCGCACGGCACCAGTGGACGCGGCACTCCCACTCCCGAGCGTCCTGCGCTACGCCGACCTCGAACTCGACGAGGGCGCTCACGAGGTGCACCGCGCGGGACAGTACATCGCCCTGTCCCCGACCGAGTTCAAGCTCCTGGCCTACCTCCTGTCCAACGCCGGCCAGGTGGTGAGCAAGGTCCAGATCCTTGACCACGTCTGGAGCTACGACTTCGCCGGTGACGCCAGGATCATCGAGACGTACGTCCGCTACCTGCGCAGGAAGATCGACTGCTTCGAGCCGCCGCTCATCCAGACCGTGCGCGGCGTCGGCTACTGCCTGCGGCTGCCCCGCGACCACGAGGGGACGCCGGAGCAGTGATCCCCCGCCTGCCCCGGCCGCCCGGCTCACTGCGACAACGACTGATCCTCGGCGTGACTGTCCTTGCCACGGCGGCGGTCCTGATCTCCCAGGCCATCGGCTACGTGGTGCTCCGCTCCTGGCTGCTCGATCGCGTCGACCAGCAGCTGGTGGAGTTCCACCCCCCGACCCCGGCCTTCTACGACGCCCTCCGTGGCGCTTTCCCCGCGCCGACCGAACGCCCGGACGTGCTGCCGTCGGATTTCCACGTCTACTTCTACGACTCCTCCGGGCATCGCCTGAACAACTCCCTCGGCACGGAGGCAAAGCCGGGGCCACGGCTGGCCGATCAGGCGCAGGACCTCGGCGTGCGGGACGGGCATCCGGAAACTGTGTCCGCCATCAGCGGTGACGGCCGCTGGCGGGTGTTGCTCAATCCCGGCCCGGACGGCATGAGCGCGGTGGTCGCCCTGCCGCTCGACACCGTCGACGGCGCCACCTCGAAGCTGTTGTGGCTGAACGCCGTGCTGCTCGCTGTCACGATCGCCGGCCTGCTCGCCCTGGGCCGGTGGGTGGTCAGGCTGGGACTGCTGCCACTGACCAGGACGGAGCGAACCGCCCAGGACATCACCGCGGGCCGGCTCGATCTGCGGCTGCCGGACACCGACCCGCGCACCGAGATCGGACGGCTCGGCCGGGTGTTGAATTCCATGCTCGACAAACTGCAGACCGCCCTGCTGGCCCGAGAGGCCTCCGAGGCACGGCTGCGCCGGTTCGTCGCGGACGCCGGGCACGAACTGCGCACTCCGCTCACCGCCATCCAGGGCTACGCCCAGCTCGCGCTGCGTCCGGAGCGGCGCCCGGAGCATGAGCTGCGGGAGGCCAACCGGTTCATCGCGCAGAACGCGGAGCGCATGAGCCTGCTCGTCGACGACCTCCAACTGCTCGCCACCCTGGACCGCGAACCCTCCTACCGCAGAGAACGGGTCGACCTGCTCTCCCTCGCGGCGGACGCGGTGAGCGCGGCCGCCGTCCACAGCCAGTCTCATCCCGTCGACCTCGGCCCGCTGCACACTCCGGCAGATCCGGGCGGCACCGAGGAACTCGATGTGGCCGAGACCGTCGGCGACCCGCGCCGACTGGGCCAGATCCTGGAGAATCTGCTGTCCAATGCCCGCGTCCACACGCCGCCGGGCACCCGTGTCCACGTACGGGTGGGCACGACAGAGACCGGACCCGGAACCGGCGGCACCGACCGGCCGGGACGCACCTCGGCCTCGCCGCCGCTCCCGGAGCGCCTCCCGGTCAGCGTGATCGAGGTGGCGGACGAAGGACCGGGCCTCGCCCCCGTCGACGCCGAGCACGTCTTCGAGCGCTTCTACCGGGCCGACCCCGCCCGTTCCCGCAGCCACGGCGGGAGCGGCCTCGGTCTCGCCATCGCCGCGGCCATCGCCCAGGGCCATGGCGGCCGTCTCGAACTCGATACCGTCCCGGGCGAGGGCTGCACTTTCCGCCTGCTCCTCCCCGCGGCCGACTTCGGGCAGGGCCGTTGATGAGTCGGTGCCTTCGGGTGCCAGAGGTGATGCGCGGTGCTCGCGCCGGTACGGGCGTCCGACGTTCCGACAGACAGTCGGCCACGCCGCGTCATGGCTGCGCCGAGGGGTGTCAGGCGTCGGCGGCGGGCGGCTCCGGGCGGCTTCGCCGCCGGCTGGGCTCCTGCCGCCGGGGCTGATGCATGCGCCGGTGGCCGTCTGGATCCGCTGCAGGACGTCGGCGGCCGCGTTGAGGTCGTCGAAGGTCAGGCCCTCCTCGTCACGCAGCTGGGCCAGGGCGTCCTTGAACGCCTCGACCAGGCGTATCGCACGCGGGGTGACCAGCGCGGGATCGACGTAGGACGGATCGGTGGTCGTTGTGGTCATTTCCGGTCTGCTCCTCGAATAGGTGGGGGGATTGCTGAGGGAGGGGCTCGGTCAGCCGGGGCGGCGGGGCGACCGGCGGGGGTCGGCACCGCGGGGTGGACTTTCGGATCCGGGCGTTCGTGCCCCGGGCAGAAGTGACCGCGTCGGACGTCACGGATCCGCCGGGTGCTCGCCGAGGAACGGATCGATCTGGCGCCAGGCGTGGGTGGTGGATGCCGGCTCGGGCCCGGTCCCCGCGCCGCGCAGGGGGCGGAGCGGCGCGGGGCGTTGTCGCCGCGTTGAGGGAGGAGGTTCCCCGGCTGCCGGGTGCTCCTTCACATCGTGCGGTACGCCGGCTGCTGTCACGGCGGTCGTCAGCCGGGCCGCGGCCCCGTGAGCATGCGGTCGCGGCCGCCGTAACCGGGCGGGACTCGGCGGGAGCGTGTGTCCCGGGGCGAACGCCGGGGACGGGATGTTCGCGACGTCGTGGGGCGCTCCTGCTCGCCGTGTGTCATCCGCTCGGCGAGCAAGGTGGCCGACGGCCTTGGGGCCGTGACCGGGTGGACTGGCCGTCAGAGTCATCGCGTGTCTTCCTGAGATGGCCTGGTGCGGCGCGCCGATTGACGGGGTTCGCGCAGGGCGGCGGTTCTCTCCGGGCGGGCGATGTGGATACGTACAGGGGAACGCGTCAGCCGCTTTGTACGCCGAGGCCGCGGCGCAGTGCCGCGAGCGTGTCGGTGACCACGCGTTCACCCGTCGCGGACTCAGGGATGACGCCTCCGTGCAGGACGCCGGGGTAGAGGGTGAGTTCGGGGGGACGTCGGCCTGGGCGAGACGCTGGGCGTAGTCGACATCCTCGTCGCGGAACGGGTCGTACTGACTGGCCGTGACGAATGCGGGCGGCAGTCCGGTCAGCTCCTGGGCGCACGCGGGTGCGGCGTACGGGGACACGTCGGCGGTGCCCCGGCGGCCCTCGCCGAGATAGCAGTCCCAACTGATTCTGCTGGCGTGGCTGTTCCACAGCGGGACGTCGTCGTAGTCACGCATCGACGGCGTCTGGAGGCGGTCGTCGAGTTCGGGGACCCCAGCCCGGCGGGGTAGGGTTCTCGGGGGCGAGGCGGTACTCGACGGAGACCACGACCGTGCCGACCTCGGCGGCGATGCGGGTGGCCTGGGCGTCGAACTGCTCGACGCTGCCCATGATGAAGCCGCCGCCGTGGATGTACAGCAGGCCGGGCAGGAGTTCGTCGCGTTCGGCCGGCGTGTAGACGCGGACCATGACGTCGGGTGCGTCGTCGGGTCCGGGGACGGTGAGGTCGCGGGTGCTGATCGGGATGTCCGGCTCGTAGGAAGGCAGTCCGGCTCGGACCGCTGCCTCGGCTACGGTGCGCAGCTCACGGAAGTCTGCGAACGGCCCGTTGGGGAGCATCTCGAGCCAGGGCGTGATCTGGGGATCGTAGGCGTATGTCATGAGTTCATCTCGACTGGAGGGTTGAGAAGGGTGTTGGTGCCGGTTGAGGATCGCGCCGCTGGGGTGGCCGACCGCGGCGGCGCGATCCGGTTTCGACGAAGCAGAACAAGGACGGCGTGGGCTCAGCGGCTGAAGACGAGTTCGGCCTGGTCGCGCTTGGCGGTGTGCAGGTCCCAGTAGACGGGCGAGATCTCCTCGGGCTGGGCCGTGGGGAATCCTGGGACGGCCGGGGTGCCGATCGAGACGTCGATGCCGACGTGGGCCGCCTGGATGCCGGTGCCTTCCAGTTCCTTGTGCAGGTTGATCACCCAGTTGCGCAGCGCCGCGGCGGCGGCGTTGATGTTTCCGACCTGCGGCACGGGGTCGATGGAGCCCGCGCCGGTGGTGTAGAGCAGGGTGCCCGCGCCGGCCTGTCGCATCGCCGGGAGCACGGCACGGGTCGCGGCGATCGCGCCGTAGAGCTGGAACTCCATCTCGTGCTGGACGTGAGCCGGTTCGGTCTCGGCGGGGGTGGTCATGACAGTGGTGAAGCCTGCGACCGGGGAGTACTCCAGGACATCGACGCCGCCGAACTTCGCGGCGGCCTCCTGGAGTGCCTGTCCGAGCGCGTCGCGGTCGAGGACGTCGGCGGGGAACGCCGCGGCGGCGATGCCCTCTGCGGTGAGCTTGCCGACGAGGGTGTCGAGCTTCTCCCGGTTGCGGGAGATCAGCGCGACGTCGAAGCCCTGGGAGCCGAAGGTGCGGGCGATGGCCAGGCCGAGCTGAGGGCCGGCCCCGACGATGGCGATGCTGGTCACAGCGATCCTTTCCGAAAGGTGGACGAACGAAGCGGCGGATATCCGGAGAGGCCTATCCGATTCAAGGATGCGGATAGGCCATTCCGGTTCCACGCGATCAACCGTACCATCAAAAATGGATAGGGCAATCCGATTGCTGGGACTCCTACGGATACCCCGTGGCGACCAGCATCTCGACGCCCCCGCCGGGCAGCCCCCGCGCACCGACGCCGAGCGCAACCGGGAGCGGATCGTCGTCGCCGCGCGCCAGGTCGTCGCGAGGGACGGCCTGAACGCCTCGAGTCAGGGGTGGGGATCACCACCACGTTCCGACACTCCCCCACCAAGACCGAGCTGGTCGACGCCGCCTTCATCGACCGCAGGGACGCCTACGCCGCCGCGGTCACGGCCACCCTCAACCGCATCTACATGGCACTGATGAACATGGGCCCGACCGGGAAGGGCCGCAAGCGGCGGGCCGACTCGGCGCAGGGAGCTGACGTGCCGTCACGGTCGTGCATTTCAAGGCAGGTTGACGTCACATCAGATGCAGAGCGCATGTCAAATGCTAGCCTCTCCCGTCATCCACAAAGGAGAGGCACCGCGTGAAAAGGCTACTGAGTTTCGCGTCCGTACTGGCACTCCTGACCGGAATCGCCATTGTCTCGACAACGTCCGCCTACGCCGCCACAGACAGGAGCGGGGCGGAACGGCTGAACATCCCGAACAGCAGTGCATGCAAGGCAGGACGCACCGTCATGCAAGGCATGGTCGCGGGGCCGGGCGGCCAGCTCTACATCATCTTCACCAAGGCGGGCGGGGCCGAGCCGGTCCTGTCCAGGTGGTTGCGTGACGGCTCGACCTGGGACGGCGCCAGCTGGACCTGCGCCGGGGCGCCGACCTCCATACCCGCACTCGGCCACGGCAACGACCTCGCCTACCATCCGAACTATCAGGGCCAGGGTCCTGCGTTGATTGCCACCCAGGGAAGTGAATCGGCGTACCCGAGCGCCGATGTGACGATCATTCACCTGAGCTCGTCGGGATCTGTCGGCGCAAGCGAGGTGGTCCATCTACCCGTCGGCAATATCAGCGGCCTCTGCTACAGCGCGACGGCGGCCGACGGAGCCGGCAAATATGCTGCCCGCCGCTCGGGATACCTGTGGACCCATCCCGGTGCCGGTTCGCTGACGAGCGGATGGACGCTGGTGAAGAGCAACCTGACGAGCCACGACAATCGTTCCGACCAAGGCACCGACTGCTCCGAGAACTACATCTGGAACACCAAGTCCATCAACACGTCAACTCCCGAAACCGGGTGGAACTGGGTGTACCAGTACAACTGGTCCGGAGGTGACGTGGAGAGCGACATCGGGATTCCGGGGAACAACCTGACCGACGAGATCGAAGATGTCACCCACATTGGGAGCGACTTCTTGATCGGCGTCAACCGAAACGGCGGGAGCCCCGACTCCGTGAAGGTCTTCATCGAGTGAAGCGCCCGCTCCGCGCAGCTGAGAACGCGGGAGCCGGGAGACTATGGGCAGGTCAGTGCCGTCCGACTGCTCCCCCAGAATCACTGCCTCCTCCCGTTGTGCTGGACAACTCCCCTCTCGCGGGTGAGCACACGCAGACGGTGTGTGGCATGAACCTGCACCTGGTGCGCGGAGTCCCGCACGGGCTGGACGAGAGCAGGTATGCAGCCTGTCTGTCGCCCAGCCCGGGCCGGTGCCGTGTCCGGCTGGAGCCCGTCGCCTGATCATCACGGACGTCCAGGACCGGGCCTCCGCGACCTCATGCGCGCGTGCTGCCCCTGGCCGCGGGAATGCGACCGGACCTGCCGTGTTTCTGCAGTTCGATGGCCAGCGGTGTCGCGATGAACATCGAGGAGTACGTGCCCACCACCAGGCCGATGAGGAGTGCGAGAGCGAAGTCGGTCAGGGTGTCGCCGCCAAGGACGGCCAGTGCGGTGAGGATGAAGGCGGCGCCCATGCCGGTGTTGACGGTGCGGGGCAGGGTCTGCAGGAGCGCCTGATTGGCGACGCGGGCGAAGGACTCCTTGTGGTCACGCCGGCCCAGTTCCCTGATCCGGTCGAAGACGACGACGGAGTCGTTGACGGAGTAGCCGATGACGGTCAACAGCGCGGCCAGGAAGACGCCGTCAATGGGCTTGCCGAGCCATGCGAAGACGCCGATGAGGATCACGACGTCATGGGCGAGGGCGGTGACCGCGGAGGTTCCCAGCAGCCAGCGGAAGCGTGCCGCGAGATACATCAGCTGGGCGCCGAGGGCGACCACGAGGGCGATGAGGGCGCCCCGGCGCAGCTCCTTGCCCAGGCTGGGCCCGATGGCTTCGTCGCGGATCTTGTCGGCTTTGCCCGCCAGGTCGGTGAAGGTGTCGGTGATGGCTGCCGCCTGGGTGTTGCTCAGGTGGTGGGTGTGGATGGTGAGCTGGTTGTCACCGGAGGTCTGGACGACGGCCCGGGGGAACCCGGCGTCGGCCAGCGCGCTGCGGGCCCGGTCGGCGTCGACGGGGGCGGCCGTGGTGTATTCGATGAGGCGGCCGCCGGTGAACTCGACGCCGAAGTCGAGGCCGCGCACCGCGATCCCTGCGGCGGCCAGGACGAGAGCGGCCGCGGAGGCTGCCAGCCATCGGCGCGGGTGGCGCAGGAGGTTCGGCTTGCTGCGGCTGAGGCGGTCGCGGACGGTGCCGGTGTGGGCGATGCCGGTGAGATGAGGGCGGCGGCGCAAGTGGGGGCGGGCGACCGCGTAGTCGGCGAGGGCGCGGGTGATGACCAGGGCGCTGATCATGGAGGCGAGGACACCGATGCCCAACGTAACGCCGAACCCGCGCACGGGACCGGAGGCGAGGAAGAAGAGCAGACCGGCGGCGATGAGGGTGGTGATGTCGGAGTCGGCGATCGCGCTGAAGGCTCTGCGGAATCCGGACGTCAGGGCCGACCGCGGGGTACGGCGGTGGCCCGAGGCGTACTCCTCTCGGGCGCGTTCGAACACGAGCACGTTGGCGTCGACCGCCATCCCGATGGCCAGCACGAACCCGGCGAGCCCCGGCAGGGTGAGGGTGGCCCCGAGGGCGGCGAGGGCGGCGTAGGAGAGAAGGCCGTAACAGACCAGCGCCACGGTCGCCAGGAACCCCATGATGCGGTAGACGCCGATGATGAACAGCGAGGTCAGTACGGTGCCGATGACGGCGGCCCACGCGCTGGCCGTGATGGCTTCGGCACCCAGGGTGGGGCCGACGGTGCGCTGCTCGATGATCTCGACCGGCACCGGCAGCGCGCCTCCGTTGATGAGCAGGGCCAGCTCCTTGGCCTCGCCGTCGTCGAAGGCGCCGGTGATCTGGGTGGAGCCGCCACTGATGCCGGAGCGGCATGCGACGGACGGGTCGACCTGCGGCGAAGAGATGATCTTGTCGTCCAGGACGATGGCGACCCGGCGGCCCGGGTCTCCAGCCGCGTGGCAGGCGGCCTCGCCGGTCAGGCGGGCCCACCCCTCCTCGCCTGATCCCCTGAAGTCGACGGTGACGTGCCATCCGGCACCGCCCTGCTGGTCGAAGCGCGCGGCTGCCCTCTCGACGTCCTTGCCGGTCAGTGAAGCCGCCCGCAGACGCAGGTGCTGGCCGGACTCATCGGCCAACACCTGCTCGCGAGGCCGCTTGGGCAGCGGCTCGGGCAGATCGTCGGCGCCGGCGACCGTACCGAGCACCTGGTGGAAGCTGAGCTGGGCGGTGCGGCCGAGCACCTCGGCGGCCTTCCGCGGATCCTCCAGGCCGGGCAGTTCGACGACGATCCGGTCGCTGCCGGAGCGGGCGATGGTGGGTTCGGCGACGCCGAGAGCGTCGATGCGGCCGCGCAGCACCTCCACCGTGCGGTCTGTGGCCTCGCCGTCGGCGTCCCCTGCGGAAGTGGGACGGGTCTCCAGCATGATCCGGGTGCCGCCGCGCAGGTCGAGTCCGAGGTGGACGGGAACGGTGAGCGCGACGTACAGGGACAGGGCGACGGTGGCGAGGGCGATCAGTCCTCTGATGTGCGGGGATCGTTTCACAGCGGGCCTCCGGCAGGCGCAGCGCGGCCAGCGCGGTGGCCGCGCTGGAGAAGAGAGAAGAGGTGAGGGTTCAGATGCCGGAGAGCGCGGGTGGAGCCCGGACCCCGTGACGGTGTGCCGGTTGCTGCGGTGCGGGCGGGATCGCTGGGGGCGGCGGGGTGCACTGGAGCGGGGCGGCCGATGCCCCCCGCGCCGCCCCTGGGGTGGCGACCGGCGGAGCATGGCGTTCGCCGGTGCCGTTGCGATCGCTTCGTACGGAAAGAGTGGGGATCGCAGGGTCTGCACTGTCCGCGTACGACGCACTGTCCGCGTACGACGCACTGTCCGCGTACGACGACCTGTCCGCGTACGACGCGCTCTGCGCCGACGCGGCCTCGCCGGCGGCCGCTGTGCCACTCAGCGCACGGGGGTGCTCACTGCCCGGGGCGTACGAGCCGGGCAAGACGGCGAGGACAGCGAGCAGGACGACCCACACCGTTGCCGAGCGAGGTCCACGCGTGCGCGTCACAGGGCGTGCGAAGCGAGCCATCCCCCCTTCTCCCTTCTCATCGGCGGCAGCCCGTAGGTGGCAGCCGGTACCTCAGGACCCCGGCTGGGGAGTGGGCAGCCGGTGCCCTGAGGAGTCAGCGGTCTCAGGCTTCGATGAGGCCGGCGCGGATCGCGTAACGGGTGAGTTCCAGCCGGTCGCGCAGGCCCAGCTTGTGCAGCAGGTTCTCCCGGTGCCGGTGGACGGTCTTGATGCTGATGAAGAGCATCTCCGCGATCTCCTTGGAGGAGTGGCCCTCGGCGACGAGTTTGAGGACCTCCTCCTCCCGTGCCGTCAGCACCCGCTCGGACGGCTCCTCCCCCTGGCGGACCCGGTCGAGGTAGTGGCGGATGAGCGCGGTGACCGCGCCCGGATACAGGAAGGGTTCGTCACGCATCGCGGCCCGGCAGGCCGCCACCAGGTCGCGGTCCGCCACGGACTTCAGCACATAGCCACTGGCGCCGGCCTTCAACGCCTGGAAGAAGTACTGCTCGTTGTCGTGCATCGTCAGCATCAGCACCCGTACGCCGGGCTTCAGCGCGAGGAGTTCCCGGGTGGCCTGCAGGCCGGTCTTCCTGAGCATCGCGATGTCCATGACCGCCAGGTCGACGTCATGGGTACGGGCCAGCTCGATGGCCTCCGCGCCGTCCCCCGCCTCGGCGACGACCTCGAGGTCCGGCTCCCGGTCGAGGATCAGCCGTACCCCACGACGGACCAGAGCGTGGTCGTCGGCGACGAGGATACGGATCACTGATGTGTGGGGCTTGGTCATCGCTGCTTCCTGAGAAGGGGCACGGTCAGCCGGACCGTCGTACCGGCCTGCGGCTGTGAGGTGACATCCAGCGCGGCCCCGATCAACAGGGCTCGCTCGCGCATTCCGCGGATTCCCGCTTCTTCGCGGGCGGCGCCGGTGCCGCGGCCGTCGTCGCTGACGGCAAGCACCAACGCTCCGCCGGTGTGGCGCAGGCTCACCTCGACCTCGTCGGCCTCGGCGTGGCGGGCGGCGTTGGTCAGGGCTTCCTGGGCGACGCGGTACAGCACCAGTTCCGTCTGCTGGTCCAGCGCGGGCAGCCCGGTGTCGAAGCGGCGCACCACGCGCAACCCGACGTGGGTGGCGAACTCGCTGGTCAGCGAGGTCAGTGCGCTGACCAGACCGAGGTCCTCCAGAGCGCCCGGCCGTAGTCGGCGGACCAGGCGGCGCACCTCGTCCAGGCTTCCCCGGGTGATCTCCTGCGCCTGTCGGAGCTCGCTGCGCAGGGGCTCATCCGCCTCACCGGCGGCCCGCTCCAGCGCCAGCAGGATCGCGGTCATGCTCTGGCCGACCTCGTCGTGCAGCTCCTGGGCGATACGGCGGCGCTCCGCCTCCTGTGCGGACAGGGCACGGGCGCTGCTGGTGGCCCGTTCGTGCTCGAGGCGCTCCAGCATGGCGTTGAAGGTGCGGATCAGCTCGGCGGTCTCGCCGAGGCCGCTTTCCGGCAGCCGCTGACCGGGGCGCAGCAGGTCCACGGTGGTCATCAGCCGGGTGAGCCGGTCGAGCGGGGTCAGGCCGATCCGTAGCAGGGCCGCGTTGGCGACCAGCATGACGACCAGGCCGGCCACGAGGATGACCGCCTCGGTCAGGAGCACCGGCACGGAGACGGTGACCGGAGCCCACAGCAGCAGCGCGGTGGCGCTTCCCAGCACGACCGCGTTGAGCGCGAAGATCCGCCAGAACAGGGACACCGCGATGACGCCTCTCTCTAGGTGACACGGCTTCGTTTCCACCGTCTGTCACCGCGCGCCTCATGAATGAGCCGCGGCCACGGGTCTCAACCGGCCTGCCGTCCAGGCTGCCCGCTTCCGGCGCCGCAATCGATGGGCTCCACCACCCATTTCCCGGAACCTCGCCTGCCCACGCCGCAATGGGTCCCGGGCCTTGCCACAGATGGGTATCGCGCCCGATTGGTTCTCCGCGGCAGCACGGCAACGCTGGACGCATCAACCGACCCCGTGACTCCCCGGCCCTCACCCCCGGCTGCCGCCTGCGCGGCGCGCTCCGCCTCCATCCAGAAAGAAGGAACGGCCATGTCGCTCGACACGCCCCAGACCGAGATCCGTCGCGAGCGGCTGACGGCGCATGAGGCCCTCCAGCGCCTCGAACACGAACGTGCCTCCCGCCTCACCCAACTGCGGGCCATCGGCGAGGCCGGACCTGACGCGGAGGAACAGGTGATGTCCGCGCAGAAAGCCACCATCAAGCGGGTCCTCGCCCAGGTCGAGGCCGCCTTCGCCCGCGTTCGAGACGGTAGCTACGGCATCTGCCAGAACTGCTCCACGACCATCCCGGTCGAACGCCTGGAGATCCTGCCCTACACCCCGTTCTGCGTGCCCTGCCAGCGTGACACCGCCTGACGGACGCCGCCCGGCACTCCCTCTCCCGCCTTGCCCAGGAGGTGACTTGGTGAACCAACAAATGGTCGAGGACCCCCACACCACGCTCTCGGTCGAGGACTTCGCCGCACTGCGCGAGAACCTGCACGAACAACGTCTGTTCCGCCAGGAACAGCTTCAGCAGCTGTCGGACGCCGCCACGACCCGCCTCGACGCGGCTCTCGACCGGCAGGCCGCGGCGCAGACCGAGGTCCGCGTCAAGCTCGCCGCCTCCGCGCGCATGGTTCTGGCCGACGTCGAGGCCGCCCTCGAGCGGATGGACGAGGGCCGCTACGGCACCTGCCATCTGTGCCGCGGACCCATCGCCCGCGAGCGACTGATGATCGTGCCGCAGGCCCGCTACTGCGCCCGCTGCCAGCAGGTCAGGGAGGCCGGCCGGTGACCACGCGTCCCGTGGCTGCCCGGCACCGCTTGTGGCCCTGGTGCCGACGGTGCACCGGCATAGCCCTCGATCTGGGGAGCGCCCGCACCCGAGCCTGGACGTCCGGGCGATGCATGATCCTCGACGTGCCCACGGTCACCTCCCCCGGCGCCGGCGCCACGTACCCCATTCAGCGCGGCACCATTGTCGACACCCCTGGAACCGCCAGGATGCTCGACCGGCTGCTCGGCCACCGCCTGCCCCGTTTCGGCCGCCCCCTGCTCATCCTGACCACGCCCGCACTGGGCGGCATGGCCTACCGGGCCGAAGCCCGCACCGCGGTCGAAGTCCTGCGCCCGCGCACGGTCCTGACCGTCCCCACCGCACGCGCCGTGGCCGTGGCCGCAGACGCCGACCTGACCCGCCCCCTGCTCGTCGTGGACGTCGGCGCCCACCTCACCGAGGTCACACTGCTCGCCGACGGCGCGGTGACCAACGCCCTCCGCACCACCCTGGGCACCAGCGACCTGGACATCCGCACCCCACCGACGCGGATCACCGAAGCGGTCGTCGCCATGGTGACCACCATGCTGGACCAAGATCACACGTCTCTGACGATGGACGCCCTCCGACGGGGTCCACTCCTCGCCGGCGGAGGCGCGCTACGAGCTGACATCACCTCCCCACTCGTCGACCGGCTCCACGCGCCCGTCCAGCCCGTCCCGGCCCCACACACCAGCGCGGTGCGGGGCGCCGCACGACTTCTCCAGGCTGCTCACGCCCACCCCTCCGCGCTCGCCGACCCGGTGCACCGCGACTAGGTCACGGCCCCGTCCCGACCTCGCCCCACACGCGGCGATGCTGTCACGATCACGCGGAAGGAGAGACATCGTGCCCCGCGCAACACCCCCAGCGCCCCCTGCTGAAGAACTCCCCCGCGTTCTGCTGTGGCGGTGGCGGCGCAACCCCCTGCGCCGTCGCACCGATCTCGCGCAGGCGTGGATCGCGGCAGCACTCCTTCTGGCCGTGCTCGCCACCACACCCGTCGCCATGTTCCTGGTCGGCGACACCGCCTACCGCCATCACCTGGAGACCGCCCGGCACCAGGCCGCCACCCGCCATCACACTCCCGCCGTACTGGTCCGCGACGCCCCTCGCCATCCAGAACCAGGATCAGACGAGGCGAAGCAGGCCCTGTACTCGGTCTCCGTTCGTTTTACCGACCCTCATGGACATACCCGCACCGCGAAGGCCGACGTCGAGGCCGCCCTGCCCGCGGGCAGCACCGTCCGCGTCTGGGTCGACAACGAGGGAAAGATCACCGACCCGCCCATGACCATGACGCAGGTCCGTAACCGCGCCATGGGCTCCGCCCTCGTTGCAGCCATGGCCGTCCCACTCCTCGGTGCCGCCGCATACGCCTACGCCAACCGCAGGCTGGAACGGCACAACCTCGCCCGGTGGGACGCGGGCTGGGCCGATGTCGCTCTCAGGTGGACCACGTCTCACTGACCCGCTGAGCTGCCGGGACCTCGATCGGTTGGATGTCGCCGCACGGGAGAAGATCTGCGCGCTGCGGGACCGCCAGCAGCGGCATCGTCGAGGAGCTGCATGTCATATGGTGGCCGACCGCCGCGAGTTCTGTCAGTGTGAGGTCTTGGCAACAGCCCTTGGAGGTCAGGGCAGGAGGGCGAAGAGGTACACGCCGCGCTCGCCTCCCACTGCGAGCTCTTGTGAATCCTCCGCCCAAACACACGCGTACAGCGACCCCTCGGAGCGTGCGACAGCCACGGTACGGGCTCCCGCGAGCTCCCAGATCCGCACCGTCCGGTCGTTGCTGGTGGTGGCGATCCACGTACCGTCTCGGTCGATGGCCACCGACACTACTGCGCCGGTGTGGCCGGTGAGGGTGGTGGTACAGGTCCCCGAGGCCCGGTCCCAGATCCGCACTGTTCCATCAAAACTGCCGGTGGCGAGCCAAGTGGCATCCGGGGAGATCGCCACCGACTCCACGATGTCGGTGTGGCCGGTGAGGGCGGCGGTGCAGGCCCCGGAGGCCCGATCCCAGATCCGCACTGTTCCGTCAAAACTGCCGGTGGCGAGCCAAGTGGCATCCGGGGAGATCGCCACCGACTCCACGATGTCGGTGTGGGTAGTGAGGGTGGCGGTGCAGGTTCCCGAGGCCCGGTCCCAGATCCGCGCCGTCCCGTTACGGCCCTCTGTGGTGATCAGCATGCTTTGCCTCCCGTCACGGCCGCCAGTGGCGAGCCAGGTGCCGTCCGGGGAGATCGCCACCGCCCACACGGCGTCGGTGTCGTTGGTGAGGCTGGCGGTGCAGGTGCCTGAGGCCCGGTCCCAGATCCGCACCTTTCCGTCATGGCTGCCGATGGCGAGCCACATGCCGTCCGGGGCGATCGCCACCGGCCCCCCGCCGGTGTGACCGGTGACGGTGGCGGTGCACGTCCCCGAGGCCCGGTCCCAGACCCGCCCCCCGTCGGCGCTGCCTGTCGTGACGAGCCAGGTGCTGTCCGGGGCGATCGCCACCGACCTCATGCCGCCGGAGACGTCGGGTGGGTGACGGGTGAGCAGGCGCTGCAGCGCGGCGTTGGGGCCGTCGGGCAGGGGCCAGCGGTTGACGAGGCAGGGGCGGTGGGCGGGGTCCTGCCGGCGGGCGGTGATCTGGGGGCGCCAGTGCGGGTGCGCCTCAAGACGGTTGTGCAGGACGCCGGTGAGGGCGTGAGGCGGGTCGGTGGGGGTGAGGAGGTGGGCGACTTGGGAGATGCTGAGGGCCAAAGAGCGACTGTGCGGCGTGTTGATACGGGCCAGGTCGTTCCAGGGGGCGCTGGGGCCGCGTTGTGCCAGGCGTGCTTCAACCCAGCGCACATCGCCCGCTGTGGCCTCGGCGGACACGACGCGGCCGGCGGTGATCAGGTGGTCGAGGAGGTGGTCGAGGAGGTAGCCGTCCTCAAGCTGCCACCAGGCGCGTTCGGGATCGGGAGCGGTGGGGGTTAGAGGCCGGGTCGCCGGCAGGGTGGCGGCGACGGCGTCGACGAGCAGGCCGTTGAGGCGGGCCAGGCCGGCCGTGCCGAGGCCGTCGCGGACGTAGTCGCGGATGACGTCGTGGATGCCGATCTGGCCGCCGTGCCGCGGGTCGAGGGTGAGTAGGGACAGGCGTGCCAGGTCCCTGCAGAGTCTGCGTGTCTGGGGCTCGGTCAGCCGGCCGGTGGCCTGCCACAGCAGGGCGACAGTGGATACCGGAATGGGCTCGTCCTCGGCGAAGATGCCGAGTTCGGTGAAGCGGTCGGCGCCGCCGGGCGGCAGCAGGGTGGTGGCGGCCTCGACGGAGGCTTTCACGGTCTGACTGCGCAGGCGGGGGTCGTCGAGGCTCCAGGTGGCAGCGGGGTCGTCCACCGCGGTGGGCCCGTGCGCGTGCAGCCGGTGACGAATCCGCTCGGCGGTGGCAGCAGGGTCGGCGCCGGTGGCCGTCTGTTCGGCGATCAGACGGTTGGTCAGGCGCAGTAGCAGGGCCCAGCGGCCGGTGATACAGAGCAGACCGTCAACTACAGCGTCGGGCAAGGGCGGCAGGCCCCAAGTCAGCGCGGCTTTCGCCTGGACGGGTGACATCTGGTCGACCTGGATGCGGTGTGCGCAGGGGGGTATGAGCGTCGGGTTGCGAGTGGTGACCAGTCGGACGCAACGACGGCCGCCGTGGAGGAAGGGGCCGAGCTGCTCGTCTTCCCACACGTCGTCGAGGACGAGGAGGGTGCGGGGACGCTGGTCCAGGAGCCGGCCCAGGTGAGCGCCTGCCAGGTCGGGATCGTCGAACTCGCTGGTGTCACCGGTGATGAATCGGGTGACTTCGGCGACCTTGGCGGCCACGGCTGCCCGTCCGCGGACGTCTCGACCGATGGTGACTATGTAGATCCGCGAACGGAACCGGCGCCGCACCCGCCGGTGGGCGCACACAGCCATGGCCAGAGTGGTCTTACCGAACCCGCCCGCTCCCCACAGCGAGGTGGTGATGCCTACCGCGCGGCCGCCGCGGCACACCGCCGCCACCGTGTCGCGCGTCTGGTCCCGGTCCACGAACCAGCCCGGTACGGCCGCGGGTTGCGGAGGTGGCGGATCATCCTGAACCGTTAGTGGTCGCTCCTGCATCCACATCGCGACACCGGCTGCCACGAAAGACAGCGCCCCCAGCACAGCGACCCACGGCCACGGGTGCCGCCGCAGCCCATCCACTAAACCGGGCCAGCGCTGTTGGGAGGTGGCTGCATTTCCCGCCAGTGCCAGCAAGACCGCCAGCACCGCCGTCACCCCGGCAAGCGACACCAGCCCCACAACACGGCCCCGCACATGCACCCCCAACCCTGGCCTCCGGCCCGGAGATTACCTGCCAGGCCAACGGCACCGTCAGTCGGCGGCCGCAGAATCAGCCGGGCCACTCGAGGGCACAGAGGCCATAGCCGGAGGGACACGCTGAGATGCGCCCGGACCGTAAGGGCCCGGAGCCGGACGAAGCTGCTTCACCGGCATGTTCCGGGCGGCCTGGCAAGAACGAGGCCAGGCCGTCAGGTTCTTCGCCGTTGTCGAACACCAGCAGCGAGCGCGAGCGTTCCCCAGCCCTGCCTATAGCAGTTCAACCGTGGCAAGCGGTATGCCGGCAATCGCTGCATTGATTGGGGTGGCAGGTGCGGCGAACCGGTGGCGGACCAGCGCTGGGTCCTCGGCGGGATGGCGGTGAGGCCTTTGCGCGGCCGGGGCGGGGTGGGCAAGACCCAGCTGGCATTGGAGCGCACGTATCGGTTCGCCAGTAATTTTGAGTTCGACTGGCGGTCCGGTCTGACCGACAGTGGACGTCCTGGTATACGAACGTTCGATCTCCGATGGAGATTGCAGCGCTGAGGCGGATACGGGCCCGGCACCAGGAGGATGCCAGACCCAACCTGCCTCTGCCCGGTCGCTGCGTGTCAGTTACAGGTCCAGGTGTTGTACCCGGCGTACTGCCAGACACCGCTGCGGTCCTTGAAGCGGTACTTGCCCTCGCTGTTACGAGCCACGGTGAAGTCGTAGGCCCTGCCGTCGTAAGTCAGGAACAGGGTCCGCCCCCGGTCTTCACTGCCGCTGGAGTATTCCAGCTGATCGTCGGCGCGCCCGAACGTCGTGGACCCCACGATCCCGTCCACGTACTCCAGGTCCCATCGGCCTTGCATAGAGGACGTGGCAAGCTCGGTATTCCGGCCGAAGATGCCGTCAATGTCCGCCTGGTCGAACGAGGTGCCGTCGATCTCCTGAGCGCCCTCCGCCCAGAGGACCGTCTGCCACAAGCAGACGGCGTTGGAGTTCGAGCCTCCAAGCTTCAGCACGCCCTCGTCACCCCAGTCCCCGACATAGGTGTCGTAGCCGCGGACGTAACCATCGCTCACCGCAGCGGACGCTGGTGACCCGCCGAGTGCTAGCAGGCCGACGGCGGCCAAGCTCACCGCGCCCCGGCTGCGGACCGAAAATTTCCTCATCAGCCACCTCTCCCATCCCTGTCGCGCGGAACTGTGGCGACAGCCCGCTCCAGGGCATTCAGTCGCACATGTCCGCCCTCTGCCTTGCCGAGCACTCTCTGGTGCAGCCCTGTCGGTACCGCTCCAGGCAGGCCGACCACGTCACGCTCGCAAGGATGCGCTCCCACCGGAACCTGGAACGTTATAGGGCAGGCATCAGATGTTGTGGGTTGAGGACGGCGATTCTGTTGGTCAAGCAAAGGGCAGGCCGAGTTGCCGTGGCCGAGCGGGAATGGAAGGAGCGGGCCATCGCCGCTCGCGGGTCGGCGAGGTGCTGGCCCCCGTGGACGAAAGCGGGCAGGAAGGACGTCGCAGGTGCCGACCGCGGCGAAGTCGAAGTCGCAGGTGCCGGTGTGACGTGAGGGGCTGGCCTGGTCGGCGCTGTCGGTGATTACCAGCGCATTCTGCAGGCGCTCACGGACCGCCGCCAGCTTCATCAAGGGCCGTTGACGTGCCAGGAGATGGTCGCGGCGTTCGGCATAGACGCGGTGCCGGAACGGGTTTAAGGCATTGCAGTCGAAGGCGAAACGCCTGGTCGCACGCCGCTGCCTGCCCGGCTCCACTCGCAGCCAGGCCGGTTTACGCTGGCTGCGAGTGGAGCCGGGCAGGCAGCGGGTCATGCGCAGGATCAGCGACCAGTAGGCCATCGCTTCGGCGCTGGTGGTGCGCCGTTCGTAGTCGCGTGTCAGGCGGCGGGTACGCATCAGATGAGCTAAGAAGCGCTCGACTATCCACCGCAGTGGACGAGGGCGGCACCGGCAATAGCCGCCGGACCACGGCCCACTCCGCGTCCGTCATCCCCGAGGGATATCGCCGAGCACGTTCCGGGTGGTTGGCCGCGTTTCCGAACCGGTGAGCGACACAACCACACGACGGTGCAGCCGAGTTGAACTCCACCGGCGCGAGCACCTAGAAACGTGGCAATTGGGTCTCCTGGATCTCAGTTGGCTTCGCAACCCGAGCTACCGAGAGGCCCTGCCTTCATGCCTGCGGCCAGCAGCGGTCACCCGACCGAGACTCCCGTTCGACCCACACCCCTCAAGGCCGGAACAGCAACAGCTACTGGGCGCCAGGTGCTGCCACTCCATGCCCGAACTGCAGAGGGCGTCGGCCGCGGGGACCACGACGGAGATGTCCACACCAGCGGTGGCCAGGACCGCAGCCGGCATTGGACGTCGCGAAATGGCGCCGCTCATGCATCACCGAGGCCGGGGCCTGGGCGGTAGCGGGTCGAACAGGTTCGCGGCGATCCCAACCAGCACCAGGCCGGTGGCGACGAGCAGGCCATGCGGCAGCACCATGCCAAGGGCCAGTGCCACGACGGCGAGCACCAGCAGGGCCCACGCCGGCCAGCGCCGGTGTCGGCGACGTGGATGGACGGGGTGGTGCTCCTGCAAGGCGCGTGCCAGGCCGGGATCCTCGCGCCGCAGCCGCTCAGCGATGTCCCGCAGCGACTGCTCCTCGAACGGGGCCATGTCTCCTCCTCGAGGGGTGTCCGATGCCCACACCGAATCGGTCGATGGGAACCGCTGCGCAGGCCGCCCGGTACCTCGTCATACGGCCGTCAGCCGACGCGATCATGGATACCAAGGGCAGTCCGCCAGTACGCCGCCGACCGGCCGGGCCCGACCGCCGGGCGACTCGCGCATCCCACCAACCCCATGGTCATCTGCTGAGCCAGGGCCGCCTATCGGAACCAGCACCCATCTTGGGAGGGGAACACCGTGTAGACGGGGCTTTACCGCGCCGATCGTCGCGGCCATAGGTGCCAGACCTGATGAACACCGCCCCGCCTGCGCATCCACGCCGGCATCGCAGGCCTCCGGCCACGTCCTCAAATCTGTCGCCGCCCGTGACCTCGTCGAAGCCGGTCCGTCGGCTTCGGCCACCGCACGGCCGGCCTCGGGGCGGCGGTGAGCCGGCTTCGATCGACCACCGGCGCGTGTGAGAAGGGAGTTGGGCGTCTCCCCCACCCGAAAATGGGTGCGAGCACCGATGGTGAGGCCATCGGTGCCCGTGTGAGGCTGGCAGCGCCACCTCGGTTCGCGTTGCTTGTCATAGCCGCGCCGAACAGCGCACGACGCTGCTCGTCACAGCCCCACGAAGGAGGATCTCTTATCCATCCCCGCACGGTGAAACGATCTGCCACTTGTGCACCCGGGAAGGCGGTGACCCGTGGGACACGCTGACAGCCTTCTCGCGATGGGCGGCGCTTTCCTGGCCGCCGCTCTCCTCGCCCGCCTCGGCGGCAGGATCGGACTCCCGACGATCCCGCTGTTCATGCTCGCGGGCATCATCCTCGGCCCACACACCCCGGGCCTGGTCATCGTCGAGGACGCGCACGACTTCGAGATGCTCTCCGCGCTCGGACTGGTGCTGCTGCTGTTCTACCTGGGCCTGGAGTTCCACCTCGACGACATCAAGCGCGGCGGCCGACGCCTGCTGACGGCGGGCGGAACCTATCTGCTGCTCAACGTAGGCGCGGGCCTGGCCTTTGGGTTCGCCCTGGGATGGGGTGCCCGGGAGGCGCTCGTGCTCGCCGGTGTCCTGGGGATCTCCTCCTCCGCCATCGTCACCAAGATCCTCATCGACCTGGGCCGCATCGGCCGCCCGGAGACTCGTCTCATCCTGGGCGTCATCGTGGTGGAGGACATCTTCCTCGCGCTGTACCTCGCCGCGCTCCAGCCGGTCATCAGCGGTGCCCAGGGTGCCGGGGACATGGCCCTGCAGGGCGCCAAGGCTTTCGGTTTCCTGCTCGTGCTGGCCGCAGCGGCCCGCTACGGCACCAAACTGGTCGGCCGCCTGATCGCGACCCGCGACAACGAACTGCTCGTCATCAGCTTCCTCGGGGCGGCCGTCCTCGTGGCCGGAGTCTCCGAGACACTCGGAGTCGCCGATGCCATCGGCGCGTTCATGGTGGGTCTCATCCTGGCAGGCACGCCCTCCGGCCCGCGCATCCGGGAACTCGTGCATCCGTTGCGCGACGCCTTCGCCGCGATCTTCTTCTTCGCCTTCGGACTCTCCATCGACCCCGGCGACCTCCTGTCCGTCGTCGGACCGGTCACCGCCGCGGCAGCGCTGACCCTCGTCATGAACATCGTCGCTGGGCTCCTCGTCGCCCGCCTGTACCGCTACGGCACCGAGAGCGCCGCCGAGATCGCCACCACCCTCGTCGCCCGGGGGGAGTTCGCACTCATCCTGGCCGCCATGGCTGCCAGTGCCGGGCTCGACGCCCGCCTCGCCCCGTTCATCGCCGGGTACGTCCTCGTCCTCGCGATCCTCGGCCCCATCGCCGCCGGACGCGCACACCTGCTCGCCCACGTGCTCCGCGCCGCCCAGGACCGCCTGCCCGACCGCACGGCCTCCTCGCCGTACGACCTGGAACCCCATGACGACAGAACACCATCTGCCCCATCCGCGCTACCTGCTGAGGCCGAGCGGTAGCCGCACCCGCCGCCCGGCTCCTTGCCGCAAGTTGCCCCGTGGCCAGGGGCGGTGACGGGTCGTCAGGCTCGTGTCAGGCCGATCACGCCCACCACCACACCGCGACCCGGTGGCGCGCCATCGCGCAGACCCCGGATGCGCAACGAGGCCTGGCATCGTGGTGAACGCCGTGCGCAGTCGGCCGAACCGCTACTGCGCGGGACCAGACGGACCTTGGTGAGGGGTTCACTCGAGAGGGGCGCTCGGGTGCCAGGCGACGGGCAGGACGACGTCCACACCGTCGCGGCGGGCCAGGGACAGGAGCCCGCTCATCGTGGCATCGAGGTCGTCCAGGCAGTAGAGCATGGGCCGCAGGGGCTGGTGCAGCCCGGTGATGAAGTCGTCCCAGTGCACGAGGATGACGCGGCGGGCCCCGGTCGCGACCACCTGCGCGCGTACTCCAACCTGATCGACAGGCGCCTGCCACCCCGAGGCGGTGTACGTGTACGTGATCAGCTGGACCAGGCTCTACGGGCTGCTGTGCCGTGCCTCGACGTACTGACCGAGTCCCTCGGCCTGACCGGGGGTCCTGACCGCTGCCCAATCCGCATGGACCAACCCGGGACCAGGACGCCGGGCTCCCCACACTGGAAATCCCAGTTCCGTCTACGACATCGCGGAACTGACCCGCGCCGGCGCAGGACCGCCTCCGCCCGCAGGAGCATCCTGAAAGGCTTGAATCCCTCACGCCTTGATCACAGTTGAGGCGTGCACGTAGAGATGATGTGGATCTTGCGCATACTGTGTGCCGCCCGGCTCTACGCGCACGATCTCAGTGCCGGCTGGGCTGAAGGGGTGGCCATGAACGAGGTGCCGAGCGGGTGGCAAGACGAGTACGAGAGGCACCCGGAATATCAGGCCATCCTGGCAAGGCTTGAGACTCCGTGGTGGAGGCGGCCTGTGACGCTGATGATTGCGGGTGCCATCGCCGTGGCCGCAGTCTTTTCCCTCGGTGTGTGGGTGGGGCGTTCCAGTGACGGCTCGGACACCACTTCCCCGACCCCCTCAGTGCAGGGTCAGAGGGACGACGGGTCGCAGAACGATCAGCCTGCTGGGCTGAGCTATCAGGAGAGACAGCAGATCCTGTCCAAGTTCTGCAACTCGTCTCAGATGCGCGGGGGTCCGGGAGACAGCTCAGCATTTCCGACGTGTATGGCCAGCTACTACGTGACGGACCAGGGAATGGTCATGCCGAAATAGCCGCACGCTTGGCGCAGCCAGACAAGGCTCCACGTGGTGCCGCAGCGGAGCTGTCGCAAGAGGCGCCAGCCCTTGATGGTGGTCATGGCCGACTCGCCGAGGCAGCACTTGAGTCCTGCATCGGCGCCCCGCCGACAGCTCAGCGAACTCATCGCCTCGTTGACTCCAGCGACGGACGTTCGACGCGAGCACGTGCTCCGCACGCGCCAGGGCCGGCGCCGCCCGGATCCCCAGGACCCGGGCGGCGTCGTGCACTTGGCGTGGGTGTCAGGGAGTCAGCTGCCAGCGGGCGATGTACCCGACGTCGATCGCTTCCCGGTCCTGCACACGTAGGGTCCAGGTGCCGTTGAGCGGTTGCGCGGAGGCGTCGACGGTGAAGGTCTGGTCGACGTTGTCGGCGGAGCCGCCGCTGCGGTTGAGGAGGGAGTAGACGGTGCCGTCGGGGCCGACGAGGTCGACGGTGAGGTCGCCGCGGTAGGTGTGGACGATGTTGACGTAGACCGAGGTGGTCGCGGAGGCATTGCCGTCGCGGCCGGTGATGGTCAGCGGTGACTCCACGGCGGCCCCGTTGTCGGGGATGTCGACGCGGGTGGCGTTGGCGTAGATATAGCCGATCTTCCAGGTGAAGGTGTCCGAGGCGGTCACACCGGTGCTGTCGGTCACGGTGATCGTGACGTCGCTGGTGCCGAGGGTCGTCGGGGTGCCGCTGATCAGACCGCTCGGGCTGATGCCGAGACCGTCGGGCAGTCCGGTGGCCTCGTAGGTCAGGGCGGCGCCGGTGTTGGTGGTGTAGGCGTCCAGTTGGAGGCTGACGTTCTGGTTGATGCCGCTGACCTGGTCGGCGGTCGGGGCGAGGTTGACGCCGAGGGCGATGCGGTTGCCGACGTTGATCGCGGCCCAGGCGTCGGCGACGGCGAGGTAGGTCGGGCTGTAGGTGCCGAACAGGTCGCCGGCGGCCGACAGGGTGGCGGTGCGGGCGCCGGCGTAGTTGGTCGTGGAGGTCATGTACGTCGTCAGCGCGCGGTACCAGATCGCGGCGGCGTTCTGGATACCGATGCCGGTGACGGGCTGCCCGTCGTACGTCGGGCTGTCGTAGTCCACGCCGTTGACGGTCTTGGCGCCGCTGCCCTCGGAGAGCAGGTAGAAGAAGTGGTTCGCGGGGCCCGAGGAGTAGTGGACGTCGATGCCGCCGAGGGTGGAGCTCCAACTGTCGCGGGAGGCGCCGTCCTTGGAGGGTTTGTCCATGTAACGCAGCGGTGTGCCGTCACCGTTGATGTCGATCTTCTCGCCGACGAGGTAGTCGCCGGGGTCGGCCGGAAGGTTCTCGTAGAACTCGACGGCCGCGGCGAAGATGTCGGAGGTCGCCTCGTTGAGTCCGCCGGACTCCCCCGAGTAGATCAGTCCCGCGGTGGCGGCGGTGACGCCGTGGCTCATCTCGTGGGCGGCCACGTCGAGCGCGGTCAGCGGATGGGTGTTGCCCGAGCCGTCGCCGTACGTCATGCAGAAGCAGGAGTCCTGCCAGAAGGCGTTGACGTAGTTGTTGCCGTAGTGGGCGCGGCTGTAGGCGGCGACACCGTCGTTGCGGATGCCGTTGCGGCCGTACGTCTCCTTGTAGTAGTCCCAGGTGGCCGCCGCGCCGAACGCCACGTCGACACCGGCGGTCTGACGGTTGGACGGCAGGCCGTCGCCCCAGACATCGTTGTCGTCCGTGAACAGGGTGCCGGTGCCTGAGGTGCCCTGGTTGAGGTCGTACGTCCGCTGCCCGGCACGGTCGGGGTCGACGAGCTGGTACGTCGATCCGGACAGCGTGGTGCCGACTGCGACCTCGCCGGCGTACTGACCGGTGCCGGAACCGGTGTGGACGTGCTCCGCGGCAAGGAGCTCCTTGCCGGTGGTGGCGTCGGTGACGACCTGGAGTTCGCTGGGGGTGCCGTCCTCCTGGACGCCCTCGACGAGGGTCTCCCAGGCCAGCACGGCCTTGCCGGTCCCGGCCCGGACCACCAGGCGGGGCGCCCGCTCCGTCTCGGCCCCCTTGACCTCGGCCTTCTTCGAGACGCCGAGGGCCTTGGTGGCGGCACCGGCTGCGCTGATTGCCGGCCGGAGCGAAGGGACCTGAAGTCGGGCGGGGCTCGCCTTGGTGACGGTCGTACGACCGCTCTTGTCGTGGACGACCAGGTCACCCCCGAGGACGGGCAACCCCGCGTAGGAGCGTTCGTAACGGGTGTGCGTGGTGCCGTCGGCGTCCTTGATGACGTCCTTCACGACGAGCTTCTCCTGGGCGCCGAGGCCGATCCGCTGCGCCGTGCGGGGCGCCGCGGACCGGGCGCTCTCGATCAGGGCGGCGCGGCGGGCGGGCGTCAGGGACGGCTGGGCGGCGCCGGCCCTGGGGGTAGCGGTGATCTTCGTGGGGCCCGGGTCCGCCGGGACCGCGGTGGCGAGACCCGGGGCGGCGAGGGCTAGCAGGGAGCCTATGGCCGTGAGGGCCAGGGCGCTGGTGCGTCTGCGCGCGGTAAGAGCGCGGCGTCGCAGGGGCAACGGATTCTCCTTCGATGCAACGGGCGACCCGTGATGGGGGTCGTGAACGGGACGGAGCGGCGGGGTACGCCGGTCCGGAGCGCTGCACGGCATGCGGGTGGAAGGAGGTGGGGGGTTGAGGGGTGGGGGCTGAGCGGTTGCTCCGCGTGGGGATTCCGTCAAGGAATCGTGAACTTCCGCAGAAGAGTGGCACCGCGCCCACAGCTTTGTCATGGAAATGCCAAAGCAACGGCTGGAATTGACCATTCCGAGCGGGCATATCGGCACAGACGGCGTCGGTTTTCGGCCTCACCTCAAGGGTTCGTCGGCGGGCGGAGGAACACTCAGCCCGGGTGAGCCTCGCGAGGGCCTGCGCGGACAACACCCTGAACAGGTGCTCGCCGATAGTGGCGGGGCAACGGGCGGGCGACGTCACCAGATCGCGTCCAGGAAGGTTGCGTGCCTCTCACCTCCTGCGCCGGGCCGTCGGCGTCCGCGATTGTTCCCCGTGGTGCGTGGGTGTTGTCACACAGTTGGACCCTCACAGCTCAACGGCCAATCACCCACGAACCCGGTGCGCTTGTGGTGCGGCCGTGTGGTCCGTCGCCTTACGACCCATAGCTCTGTTCATTGCTGTTCCGTCTCATGCGCCCGAGTTCTCAGCAACACAGACGTACGTGGGAGGCTGCGCACCGCCCTCGATCGGAAAGTCCAGGACGCCCGGATAGGTCATCCTGGTGCCCGGGTAGGACCCCTCACAAGATTGAGGACTGTCCGAGAAGACCGAAGTGCCGTCTGCTTGGATCGCCTGTCCGTCTGAGCCGACCAGATACGCACCACACTGATAACCGGCCGCGTTCATCAGAAGGGTGGCGTCCCTCCCCGCCCCGTCGCTGCTACCCGTCCACGCGAGACAGTAGGTGGATCCCGGGTCCCCACCGGTGGCAGGTTGCGAGATGACGTGAATGGCCTGGAGGGGCGCAGGGCCACCACACAGTACCTCGATGTCTTCGACGTACCAGGGTGCGCCGGCGACACAGACATCGGCCTTCGGCTCACAGCTGGTCGTACCGGCAGGCGTCTTGTAGGTCACCGGGACGCATGACGACTCTGCTGCGACTGAGCGGGACGGTGCAGCACTCGACGGCGAAGCTTGCGCTGTCGGCGCCAGCGACGTCTCACTGTCTCCGCTGGCGACCCCCGCGATGCTGCGTGTTGTTGGAGGCAGCGCTCTCCCGTCTCTGTTGCCCGAGTTGGTCTGCTGATGAAGCACCAGAGCCACGGAAACGCCTACAACGACTGCCGCGGCTCCCCCGGACATTGTCGCCTTCCAAGGAAACCGTGGCGGTCGAGGGAGTGCGGCGTCGCGGACGACAGGGATTTTCTCCAGCGTGTCCCCGTTGTGGAAGGCAAGCACTTCGTCAGGGCGCGGTGGCCTCTGCGGCGGCGGTGGTGTGCTCACGGTCCCCCCTGCTTGTTACGCGTGACCGTCACCGTAGGCCGCCTGCGTCACACGCGAGGCGAACTAGTTAGAAGTGCAACATTGTCGTGATTCATCCGAAGAAGCGTCCCAAGCTTGAGATGCGACGTGCACAGCATCTCGTGACGAGGCTCAGATGCACGCTTTCCCGCGTGGTGGTGGTCACTCAACTCGGACGGGCCCGTACACCTGCGTTTTTGGACGGCCCGTCGTCTCAGCGTCCACCATCCCTGGTTTCGTCCGTACAACTGTGAACGACGCTGCATGAGACGGAAACTGACACGGGTCTTGAAGCGCTGACCTGAAGTGGGTGCCTGCGACTACAGACCGCGCAACGCCTCGTGGAGACGACACGGTTGGTGTCGAGGGGAATGGCTTCCCGATCGCCTGAGACCCTGTGGATCTCCTCCAGCGTCCATCCTGCCGGCAGCTGCATGGCCGTCATCCGACGATGATGGCAGCGACCGCAGCAGCTGAGCATCGGGCCTCTCGGATCGCGTCCGGCGTATGTCACACGACCCGACCGGCTTCGTTCACGGACGGCGATAGGCGGCACGATCGGTACCGGGTTCCAGCGCCCGGGACAGGGTCACGTAGACCGGGTACTCAGGATCACCTACCTCCATGAGGGCGAACTGATCGACTTCGTACTGGGCGAAGCGATGCAGATACTGCAAGAAGAGTTCCAGCTCTTCATCGGAGAGCCGTTCGTCGTGTCGGTCGTTTCGCACGCCGTCACCCTATGGGTCGCTGACGAAGCTGCGAGCACACCGCCGCCCGCGAACACGGCATGCACCGCCTGAGGCACTTCTACGCGTCCGACTTCCTGGACGCCGGCGAGAGCATCAACACCCTCGCTGCGTACCTCGGACACTCCGACCCGAGCCTGACCCTGAAGGTCTGCGCACACCTCATGCCCAGCAGCCGAGACTGGGCCCGGAAGGCACTCGGGCGAGCTCTGCGGCGTCAACAGGAGCCCGCAGGCTGAGGTTCGGGGAGACCCGCCGGCCGCTCAGGCATCGCCTTGAGCCACCCGATACTCCTCATACTGCTTCCAGGCACGTTCCAAGGTCTCGATAGCTGCCGGGATGGCGCCCCGCGCTTCGAGGTATTGACGCTGACCCGGCAGCCTTTGCGTGAGGGCTAGTCAGGGTCAGCGGAGGCGTCCCGCGCGAGATCCCGATAGCGCTGCGCTCTTAGCATGGCCATCTCTTGCTCCGGTTCTTCTGCCGGGACCTTCTCTGACTTGGGAGAGCCTGGGCATGCGCTGGGCACCCCTAGCGTAGGAAGCTGCGATCATGTGCCGCTGGTAGGGCTGCTGAACTGGTCTTTCACCTGGCACCAGGTCTCATCGCCCTCGGTCGCTTTCACCGTGGTTCCCGCTGTTCCCCGCTCGATCTGGTGCGCTTTGTGGTGCGTCCGCCGTGTCCTGGCCTGGCGTTCTCGGCTCGTCTGCTCCCCCGTACAGATCGGCACGGAGACGCTCCGCGTCCTACGGGATCGTTCACCTGGGTTCACGGGCGATTGGCCGCTGCGGTGCAGACGACTCCGGGTCCCGCCTGAACGACGGCGAACGGGGCTGAGTGAGACGGAAACTGAGACGGATCGAGGGTGTGGCCCACAGCCCGGCTGGATCCCCGATCTGGGGACGCCGATCCGAAGATGGGAGCCGCCGCGGGCGCAGGGGTGGGGCATGATGCTGATCATTCTCATCGGTTCGGCTGTGGGTGCCGCATACGTGTGTCGCGACACACCGCTTTTCATCCCGTCAGTCATCGTCGCGATTTGCTCCTTCTGGTCCAACGAAGTCATGTCCAACTTCCGTCGAACGCACGAGGTGCCGCGCCTTGCGATGGCTGTCAGTCTGATCTGCTTCGTGCTCGCCCTGGTCTTCGGCGTCACCGACTTGATCATCAGCTGATCAAGCCGACGACGCTGAGCATTGGCCAGAGAGGCGAGCTCCCTGGCGTGGGCAGTTGGTATGTCCTCTCATACGCTGTGCCCCACGGCACGCCGCCGTCGTGGTCAGGGGGAGCATCATGGAACAGCTTCATAAGCTCGTTGTGCGCTACGGCGATTGCGGACAGAAGCCCGTGCGCTTCCGTCCAAGAACGTGGCGTTCACGGCTGGAGCCGCACGAAGCGGCGCACGTACTCGATATCGGCGTCGGATGTGTGAACGGACCGAGCGGTGACCGTCTCATCAGCCGGGTCGACCTGTCCCATCTCCGTGACCGTGTTGGCGACGATCCCAACAGCCTCCGTGACCTGTTCGTGGCCGTCATGATCTGGGGCTCGGGCACCACAAACGGACGCGGCCCGCGCTACACCGAAGCGGCCCTGTCAGACACACGCATGGCCACTGTCCTCCGCACCACATCCGAAGCGGTTCGAGAAGGCGATCTGAGTGGGGCCTACCGGCAGTTCGTGCTCAACGGTGTGGGGCGATCCTTCTTTACCAAGTGGTTCGCGGCCGTTGACGACCGCGACAGCACCTGTAACCGGGCCTTGATCCTGGATGACCGGGTCTTTCGTTCACTGAACGCACTCGGATGGTCCAGTTGGAGGGCGGCCGGCACTCGCCACTGGCCCACCCGATACGCCACCTACGTCAGCTCCATGCACAGCTGGGCCTCGGCTCTAGGTGTCACGGCCGACTGGCTTGAATGGCTTCTCTTCCATCTGAACGGTCGCGTAGACGAGTCCTGAGCTTGGGAAGCTGCGGGCATACGGGGGCGGTTTGGCCACTGACCTGGGCGAACGCTTGCTGAGCTGAGCGGTGTCGATCGGGGCCACGTTCACCGGACGAGTTCGGCCACCTACGAACGCCTACGGCAGAAGGCCCAAGACCACTGTCGTAGGCGTCCGTCAGCTGCGTATCTCTCCGGGCCGTCCGCAGCCTTCCTGGACGCCTCCAGCATGGTTGCCCCGGCTGCGGCGTACACCGCCGCCGAGGCCCATGTTCCCTCTACCGCCCAGCCGGCCTTGTGCATGCTCTACGCGGGCGTTGCCGGGCCCTGCGCTAGAAGGTCAGGTTCCAGGCGTCGATCTTGCCTGTGTCGGAGGCGGCGTTGTCGTTGACGCGGAGTTTCCAGGTGCCGTTGGCGACCTCCGCGGAGGCGTTCACGGTGTAGGTCTGGGCGAGGTTGTCGGCGCTGCCGCCGGTGTGGTTGTGCAGTGTGTACAGGGTGCCGTCCGGCGCCACCAGGTCGACCTTCAGGTCGCCGATGTAGGTGTGCTTGATGTCCACACCCACCTTGAGGGTGGCCGGGGCGTTGCCGGTCACACCCGTTACGGTGATTGGGCTCTCCACCGTCGCGTTGTCGTTGATGGCGAAGTCCGCGAGGTTCTCGAAGTACGTGCCGGGCGGCGGGGTCGCCCCGACGGCCTTGAGGGCGTCGACCTGCCCCTCGCCGAAGAACGAGTTGTTGGCCGTCGTACCCGTGCAGCGGCTGTCCGAGGGGCAGGCGATGTCGTTGGCCTGCTCGGCCAGTTTGGCGCGCAGCTGCGCCGGGGTGATGCCCGGGTTAGCACTGGCGATGAGCGCCGCCACGCCGACCACGTGCGGGGTGGCCATCGAGGTGCCGCTCTTGCTGCCGTAGCCGCCGCCGGGGACGGTGGAGTACACGTTGCTGCCCGGTGCCGCGACGTCGATGACGCCCTGTCCGTAGTTGGAGAACGAGGCCTTCGTGACGCCGGTGCCGTTGGCCGCGACGGTGACCACGCCCGGCAGCTCGGTCGGGATGTCGAGGCAGGCGTTGGTGATGGTACGGGTCACCGGCGTCGAGTCGTTCGGGCTCGCGGAGTCGGTCGTCTTGTGGGCGAGGTCGTAGTTCTCGTTGCCCGCGGCGGCGATCTGGAGGGAGCCCTTGCTCTCGGCGTACTCCTGGGCGCGCTTGACGCCTTCGATGATGGCGGCCTGGTCGATGTTGTCCGGGCAGTTGAACTGCCACGGGTCCGTGTAATAGCTGTTGTTGGTGACCTTGAAGCCGTGGTCACCTGCCCAGACGAAGCCGCAGATGGTGTTCTCGGCGAAGAAGAAGGAGTTGCCCGGCTCGGCGACCCGGACCGCGGCGATCTTCACCCCGGGTGCCACGCCGACGACGCCCTTGCCGTTCTTGGCCGCGGCAACGGTGCCCGCCACGTGGGTGCCGTGCGTGTCGACGTCCCGCCAGGCGCCGGCACGGGTGTCGGGCTTGCCGTAGGCGCAGGAGACCGAGTCGGCCGCGTCGAAGTTGGGCGCCAGGTCCTGGTGCTGGTCGTCCACACCGGTGTCCAGGATGCCGACCGTGACGGAGGCGGAGCCGGGGTTCACGGCCCAGGCCTGGTCGGCCTTGATCTGGCTCATGTCGGCGCGGACAGGTTCTCCGGCCGGGGTCGAGGCCTGGGCCGGGTTGGGCGGGAGCGCCGGGTCGTAGGCGGCGGCCGGGACGTCCGAGGTGCGCGTGGCGCCGACCTGCTGCACGCCGGCGACGCTGCGCATGGTGGCGGCGAAGGTGCTGGACGCCGAGTGGGCGACGATCACACCGATGGCGTCGAAGCTCGAGAAGACGGTGCCGCCGTTGGCCGCGATCGCGGAGCGGACCGCCGAAGTGTCACCGGGGGTGGTGATCACGAGGTAGGCGCGCGTGCCGGCCACCCAGGCCGCACTCTGGGAAGCCGACGCGGCGGCCGGCGCGTGGGCCTTGGCGGCCGGCGCCGCGGAGGGGACCGGGAGCGTACCCGCGAGGGCGCCCGGGGCGCCGAACGCGAGGGCGGCGCCGAGCGTGGCCGCCAGCACCAGCGTGCGTCTCGGTCGGCTGGATCTGTGGGGTATCAATGCGTCCTCCGAAGACGGCCCGGCCGCGCTTATGGCACCGGCCGGGCCGTACGAAACGAGTGGTGGGTGCAAGATGTCAGGTGCATGCCCTTGCAGGGAAGTACCTTTCCGTACAGGGACGTTGTCGAGGCATGGCTGAAAAGCGACGCACGCCGCGGTCGTCGACGGCTGGGGCGCGGGGACCGGTTCGCCCGGCGACCTGAGGGGCGAGGCACCGGCGGCACCCCGCTCAACCGGACCCCCGCCGCCTGGCCCAGCCGACTACGAAGCCCTCCCGGCCCGCTCTGCCGCCATGATCTACCTTGCGATGATCGCCCTGATGGCTCGCCGGCTCACCAGAGAATGCACCCCAACTCTGATATCCCATCAACGCGGCATCCCGGGACGAAGCATGGAGAGCAAATGCTCCCTCAGACGCCGTAGTGCACGAACGACACCCAGGCGCTCGGGTGGTCGGGGCGGCGGTCCCGTTCGCGGAGCAGAGCCCGGTGCAGGGCGTCCGCGCTGTTGATGGCGTTCAGATCGACGGTTCTGGACGACCAAGGCGGTTTCGGCGCCGACCGGCGTCCGGCGAACGAAAGGATGCGGCGCAGGAACCGGCGCCACTTCGACGACGTGGCGTCGGCGTGCTCGCTGCCCGGTGGCTCTTCGGCGGGCGGGATCAGCGTGGCGTAGACGTCTCGTGCGATACGAGCGGTGGGTCCGTCGGGTACCGGCCACAGCGTTCCGATGACGGCCTGGTATTCGGCGTACATCAGGGCGGCGGCCAGGCTGACCCACTCGTCGCGCACGAGGCTGCCCCCCGCCGCCGTGGTGCAGGCCGCGAGCAGTGCGAACTCCGTGGAATTGCCCGGCAGTTCGATGAGATCCGCGACGGTCAGATCGCGGTCATGCAGTGAGAGACGGCTCGTGAGGGGCTCGTCGAAGTTCTGTACGGCGTGACAGTCGAAGTGCACCCAGGCGTGCCGGGGCAGCTCCTCGTGAACCTTGTCCCAGGTCGCCTCGGAGCCCACCAGGCTGGTGCGTTGCCTGCGGGGCAGCAGCGTGGACAGCCTGGCCAATGTCCGTTTGGTCGCCGGGAGTTCACCGGTGGCGGGCGCGACGAGCAGATGACGGCGAGTGGGGGGTGGGCCGAGGTCCGACGCGCGCCGCACCGTTCGGGCCCGTGTCAGCGCGCTCACCGTGGGAGTGTAGGAGGACGTCACCTGGTCAAGGACTGAGCGACCGTCGTCGGACAGAGCCGCGTGCAGGGGCAGGGTCGTCAGCGGCCCGGTGGGGATCCACCACACATGCGGCTGTGCCGGGGTCTCCGCGAGCTCAGGAAGCCCTGCCACAGCGGCCAGCACGGGCGAGGCGACCGTGTGCCACAGCCAGTGCAGCACATCCCGGACGACGTCTTCCCGCCCGTCACCGTCGCTCATCATCGCGGCCAGATACCGCTGCGCCTGCTGCTCGGCGTCGGCAGCGGTCAGAACCGGCAGGGGGACGTGGGTGGGGTGCTCGCCGCTCCGAGTGACGATCATGGCGTCGCAGCGCCACCGACTCACGTTCAGGTAGACGACAGGACCGTCGGACGCCGCCGGCCGGATGTCACGCTGGTAGTCCGGTAGTTGGAAGCTGACGTACGGCAGCCCACGCCGCGCCGTACGCCTCAGCGACTCCCATTCCCGTACGGCGTCTGACAGTTCGGCCAGGCCCGGTGTCCCGGTCCGCCACGGAAATCCCCATCGGTCGAAGTCCAACCGCGGATCCCCCTTGTCCGGTGACACGTCCGGCCCGGGCGCGAGGCGGGTGAGTGCGGCGTGGGCACGGTCCATCCGTTCCACGAGATCCGACGGCAGCGACGGCGCCTGGCGATCGACTGCCCGGCCCGAACGCTTCCTTCCCGCCTTCGGGTGCGTCTTTGCGCGGGAGTCCTTGCCGCTCCCCTCGTGCGGCCGGGGCCCCTGTGCGACGAGTTGCCTCAGCAGCTCCTCGCGAGGCGTGCGGTTCGCGAGATCCTGCTGCCACACCACGGCACGCCCCTGCTCCAGCAGGCGCACCGCCAAGGCGACATCACCCGCCGCCACGGCACTCGAGGCCGCCTCGGACGCCAACCCCCGGTAGTCCGCGAGGAATTCGAGTACCTCATCGCGCCCGCCCCAGCCGACCAGCGGGAGGAGCTCCACGGCATGGGTCAGATCCGGGCAGCCCTGCGCCAGGCCCTGCTCGGCCACGGCTCTGTAGCCGCTCTCGCGAGCAGCGGCCAGCCGCTCGATCGCGGGGAGCCCTGGCGTACGGCTCTTCTCTCGGCGCAGCGACTCCAGCGAGGGAAGCCGAGCGCGTTGGTCGTCGGTCAGCGGGACGTCGGCCAGCGACAGCCGTAGCTCCATTGCGTCGAACAGGTTGCGCAGCACCCGGGCGCGGCCCATCGTCTGCTTGGCGGCGGCATCGAAGGCGGCGACCAGGTGGTCGAGGGCCTCGTCGAGATCGCCGACGTCCCCGGTGAGCCGATGGCGGTCGAGCAGGGCGACACCGAGACAGTTGGCGTACCTGCCGCGGTGTGGGTCGTCACCGGCCGCCGCGACGACCGCGCGCCGGAAGTGGGTGATCGCCATGTCGAGCCGACCCCGATCCCGGCCGCCCCGCGCGTCGGCCTGCGCCGCGAGGCCCAGTTTGAACGCCTCCGCGACTTGTGACAGCCCGGCGACGACCTTGCGGGCTTCCACCTTGCGCGACTGCTGGGGCCGTTCGTTCCCCCCTCCAGAACCACGCCACGAACTGCTGTAAGCCATCGCAGCAACACCGCCTCTCCCGAGGATGTTCTCGACCGGGCGGGCCGTGCCGCCGACGTCCCCCGGTCCGGTCAGTGCCCCCTGTCGCGCCCGCAGAATCCGAAGGAGACGAGCACTCCCAACACCGCGCCAACCGCGGCCCCGGCCCAGGTCGCCCCCGCCGCGGCGCCCCGGTCCCCGAACGCCGCCACACCGATCCATGCCAGGGCCGCACCGACCGCTCCCGCGCCCAGCCGAACGAGGACCAGTGACCAGCTCCGCTCCGGCGCCACGACCCGCAGCACGACGAGCGAGGCGAGCAGGGCGAGTGCGCCGAGAGCCGTGACCACGGCCGGCTTCACGGGGCCTGGCAGCGGCACCGTGTACTGCAGTGCCTGGACGGCGCCGAGACTCATCACGATGGCCCCGATCGCGCCGGTCAGGCCTAGGTTGACCGTCTCCTGGCGACGCTGTTGGCTCCGCTGCACCAACTGGTCGGCAAGCGAGCCGACTTGCTCGCAGCGGCGCACTGCGGCCTCCAGATACGTGGCTTCGTCGTCGAGGCGCTGGACCAGCCACTCCCCCAGCGCCCGATCGTCGGCGAACGGCCCGCCCAGTGACTCGTCACCGGCGAAGAGGATGAGGTTGGCAGCGGCGATCTCGACGGTTCGGGCCATCTCGCGGCTGAGTGTCGAGCGGTCGACGAGGCCACGCTCACGGGCCTGCAGCGCCACCAGAGCATGACTGGCTCTGATGATCTCCGATTGTCGGCTCGGCCCTGCCGGTGCGGCGGTCCCTTCCAGCAAGGCCTTGATCGCGGCGTCCGTGGCGGCACGGAGCGTGGCGATGTCCTCGGCTGCTCGCCACACGCGCAGCTCGTAACGAAGCTTGGCGGCATGCAGCAGGTACTTCGCCAGCGGCGGCAGATTCAGATTCCGGTCGGTCCATGCCCAGGCCGTCAGCTCGGGATCCCGCTCGTGCCCGGCCACGGCGACCAGACGACGTTCGATCCGCGTATCGGCGGTGGGCAACAGTTCCCAGACGGCGAACCCCTGAGGGGTCACCGCTCCCTCCGGTACCCGATCCGGTGCGCCAGGAGCGCGTGACCGTAGCGTCGCCACCAGTGCGCCGGTCGACTCAGCAGCGGGCTGGGCACAAGGGTCGACCAGCCTGGCCAGATACAGCCTGGCTTCCCCCATCGTTCCGGAGTGGGACGCCGCTGCCCCCGGTCCAGCGGCACGAACGACATCCGACCACTGCGCGTCCAGCTCCGCCCACCCCAAGTTCTCGGCGGCATCCGGAGCCAACATGACCGAGAGGCACAGGACGTCGTGGTCCCGCCGCAGCACGGCCTGCCGCACTCCAGGACCGGAATCGCCCCTGACCGCAAGCAGCCCTCTCGTGTGCGCGGCCCAACCGCCTCGCGGCTCCAAACCGACACCCACCCCCGGCACCGGTTCCGTCATGCCGAGTCTCGCGCCGCACTGGACCCACAGAGCCCGGACGAAGTCGAGCGCTGCCGCCCGATGCTCGCCGCCCGTGACGACGAACACGTGCACCCCGAGGGCCTCGCCCTCAATCATGCGGACCCGGTCCGCCCCCGTTCGCGGCGCCGGCCGACGGCCGCTCCTCCCGGGTCGCCTGCAAATCGTGGATCAGCTCGTTGACTCGCTCCCGGTACACCTCGGGGACCGGCAGGGAAGACGCCTCCTCCACTCCCGAGATCCGATGCGGGCCCGCCATCTCGACATCCGCGACGGCCCGCCGGAATCCCGTCACGTCCGCGGCCCGCAGCGTCCGCTCCATGTCCGCGAGCCCTCGGCCGACCCGCTCCCAGCCAGACGATCTCAGCGACCAGTGGGCAATGTCCTCGAGAACCTCCAACGCCATCTGCCGCAGCTCCTCGTCCATGCGCGAAAAGCATAGTGAGGTTCCGATCAACACGCCGTACACGTAGGAAAGTTGATCCCTCCGGTAGGGGATGCGGCCCACCCTGGGCAGGCGGGAGGACATCCGAATCCGGGCGCGGCCTTTGAGGGCGGCACGGTCCCCGGCCCGGTGTCGTCGTTGTCGGACGTCGTCGCCAGCGGCGTGGGGCAGCGCACAACCCCGGAGACGTGCGGGTGGAAGAGCGCGAGGATCAGAGGAGCATCGAGTCGGCCGACGCGATCGTGAAGCTCAATCTGCGGCTCGGACCTGTGGCCGTATCGCGGGATCGCGCCCGCTGGGCAAGAACCCCGGCCGGCCTCACCGTCTCCTCTGGAAGGAGACCGGCTAGATCTTCACGGAGTGCCTCCGGCTCTCTCCCGTCAATCGTCGTCCGCCGCGCGGTCCGCCTGCGGCGTCCGCCAGGACAGTTCGATCTCCAGATCTATCTCACCGTCCTCCAGCTCGACCTCGATCTCGCTGCGGAGCTCGTCCGGAATCCGCACCGTCAGCCGACCCGGGCCGAGCTCCAGCTCCGCCTGCCCACCGCGTCTGAGCGCGGCGGCCAGGGCCTCGAGCTGGTCGGCCGCCTCGACACGTGACAGTGTCCGCTTCTGTTCGAATTCGAGATCGCTCACAGTGCCTCCCAGGTCCCTGAACAGCGGCCGTCTCTCATTGTCACGCCGTGTCGCCGCATCGGCCCGGCGAGGCAGCGGTCACCCGAAGTGGCGGCCGTCGGCAGGCGTGGGACGCTGGAACAAGACTCGTGAACAGGCACATGGCCGAGGACCGGCCCGTGATGGCATCCCGCAGCACGTTCACCCGCCCCGGCGCGAGCGCCGCCGCAGCGGGCCCCGAACATCCCGGTCGGTGCAAGGTCCCGCACAGCAGCCGGGCCCAGCGCGGTGAGGAACATGCCGTCGACGGCGCCGCCCCTCGCCCCAGGCCCCGCCGATAGGAGCCCTCCCGTGTCCACGCCCCCTCGTTCCCCCGGCCAGCCGACTGCAGGGGATCCCGCACCCGAGGATCCCTTCGCCACTGGGCGGGCGGCGCGCGAACGTCTCCCCCTGGCCATGCACAGGGAGTGGGCCCCCTCCACCCAGCGACGTGACCTCGTAGAGATCCTCGAAGAGGAGGCCGCGCCGCGGATCCCCGAACTGCTGCCGTTCCGCTACAGCCGCATGAGGGACTCCCTGCCCGCCTTCTACCGGGGCACTCCCGCCGTCATGGCCGCCGACCTCGCCGGCCTCCCGCACTCCGGGCTCACCGTTCAGCTCTCAGGAGACGCGCACCTTTCCAACTTCGGCCTGTTCGCCTCCCCGGAGCGCCGACTGGTCTTCGACCTGGACGACTTCGACGAGACCCTGCCGGGCCCCTTCGAATGGGACGTCAAGCGCTTGACCGCCAGCATCGTGGTGGCCGCACTCGACAACGGCGCGGACCAGGAGACCGCCGCGGCCGCGGCGACCGAGGCCGCTCGTGGCTACCGCACGCATCTGGGCGAGCTCGCCTGCTCCACCGAACTCGCCGTCTGGTACGAGCACATCGCGGCCGACGACCTGCTCCAAGAGGTCGGCAACTCCCTGCAACAGGCCCGGCTGCGGCGCAGCCTGGACCAGGCACGGCAGACGGACAGCAGCAAGGCCGTCGCCAAGCTCACCGCGCCCGGCCCCGACGGGCGGCCCCGGTTCGTCCACGCGCCACCCCTGGTCGAGCCGGTCGCGGAGGAGGACCGGGCCACGGTGGAGCACGCCTTCGAGGACTATCGCGCCACCCTGCCATCGGCCCAGGCCAGGCTGCTGGACCGCTTCCGCGTCCTGGACGCGGCGCGCAAGGTCGTCGGCATCGGCAGCGTCGGAACCCGCTGCTGGGTCATGCTGCTGGAGGGGCGCCTAGCGGGCGAACTCCTGCTGCTGCAGGCCAAGGAGGCGGAACCCTCCGTCCTCGCCCCGTACGTGAAGGTGTCCGTCACCCACGAGGGACAACGCGTCGTCGAAGGACAGCGACTGCTCCAGGCTTTCGGTGACATCTTCCTCGGCTGGTCGACCGGGCCCACCGGACGCCACTTCTACTGGCGGCAGTTGCTCGACATGAAGGGCTCCGCGGCCGTCCAGAGCCTGTCCGACAGCCTGATGCACCAGTACGCCGGCCTCTGCGGCCGCACGCTGGCCCGCGGCCACGCCCGCTCCGGCAACCGCGCCGCCATCGCCGCCTACCTGGGCGACGACGACTCCTTCGACCGGGCCGTCACCGCCTTCGCTCTCCGCTACGCCCAGCAGACCCAGGACGACTACACCACCTTCACCCAGGCCGTCCACGACGGCCGCCTGCCCTGCCTCCCCTCCTGAGCCGCACGCCGTTCAGCCGACCGCACCGTCAAGGTCTTTCCCGTTGCTCCACGGCACGACCGATGAGTCTGCGGCTCCCGGCCAGTCCAAGCTCGTGACACCCAGGAAAGGACGCAGTCATGTCGGAGCTTCTCGTCGACTTCATCACCTCCCTCGACGGCTACGCCTCGGGAGAGGGCTGGCCAGGGTTCTGGGGCCTGGAAGGCCCGGAGTACCTCGCGTGGCTCGGTGAGCAGCCGAAGGTCACGTACCTGATGGGAGCGAACACCTACCGCCTGATGTCGGGCTTCGCCGCAGGCGAGATCCCCGCCGGCCAAGACGAGTTCCGCCCCGAGGAAGAAGCCTCCGTGGACGAGCTCACGCAAGCATCCAAGGTGGTGTTCTCCTCCACCCTCGAAGAGCCACTGACGTGGGCCAACTCCACCCTCGTCCGCGACGACGCCGTCGAGACGGTCCGCACCATGAAGTCGACCGGCACGGGGCTCCTCAGCACCATCGGCAGCCTCAGCCTCTCCCGCTCCCTGCTCCGAGCCGGACTCGTGGACCGCTTCCGCGTCGTGATGTTCCCCGTGATCACCGGGGCCACGGGCGAGGAACGCATCTACGACGGCTACCCCGACGTCGCCCTCGAAATGACCGACCACCGCACCTTCGACGGACGCATCCAACTCGTCGAATACAAACCCCGCGTACTCGAACACCCACCCCTCAGCACCCCCGCATGACACCCCTGACGTGCCGCCGACCAGCAAGGGTGAACGCGTCATCGAGTGCGTGATTGAGCTTGCCGAGCCGGATCGGCAGACGGGTGCGTTGAGGCCGTGTTCGACGAGGATGTCGCCGCGCTGGGCTTTCCCGGTGGCTCGGAGGTGCCTTGCTCGGCACTGATCTCTACTGACCACATGTCAGAAGTGGTCTTCACCGGCGTCGCACCGGTTGTCCTCGGCCGTCGGCTGACAATGGCGCTCTGCGACATGTGAAGAACGCCTGAGCGAGTGTCCGAACATCGGCTTCAGCAGGAGGAAGTTGTGTCCCTGCCCCGGCACACATATCAGGTCCTGCCCACCAGACGGATGCAAGGGACCGATGTGCCCTGGCCGCATGATGTGCACATCGCGCTCCCCCCGTCGTACGAGCACGGTGACCGCAGCTACCCCGTCCTGTGGGTGACAGACGCCTCCCTCAGCTTCGCGCTGACCGTCGGCCTGATGAACTGGCTCCACACCGTGCAGGAGATCGCCGAGCTCATCGTGATCGGCATCGGTGCTCCCGACGAGAGCGACCCCGCCGAGTTCGGCGCGCGTCGAACACACGACTTCTATCCGAGGCCGAAATGGGTCAATGCAGGGCCCGGCGGCGCACGCATGGAAGCACTGTCCGACGAAACGCCGACGGGTGGCGGCGCCGATGCATTCCTGTCGTTCCTGGTCGACGAGTTGCGCCCACGGCTGGCAAGCGAGTTCCGGTTCGATGACCACCACGGTCTCGTGGGATTCTCCGGCGGCGGACACTTCGTCGGCTTTGCCCTGCTCTCCCGCCCGGCGGCCTTCGACCGCTATCTGGCCAGCAGCCCTGCCCTCAGCGGATGTGAGGATCTGCTCTTCACGCTGGAAGCCGAGTACGCCACGACCCATGACGACCTGGCGGCCAAGGTGTTCCTCGGCGCGGGCGAGGCGGAGCTCAGCGATCCCTATCTGGCCGCCGCCGACATCCTCGGGTCGATGACCCGCATGGCGCAGCTGCTGCGGCTGCGCAACTACCCGTCCCTGGAGCTCACTTGCCGCCTGTACCCCAGGCAGACCCACGGGTCGGCGTTGCCGTACGCGTTGAACGAGGGCCTGCGCACGCTGTACCCCCTCACCACCCCCAGGATCGGATGAGCCGATCCACAGCAGCAGCCCGATACGAGCCGCCCGCGGGACCGCTGCTCCAGCGCCGGGCCGAGCACCGCCGACACCACCCCTGGCCCTGAAGGAAAGCGTCGGCGCGAAGGACGACGTACATCCGGGCACTCCCGGCCCTTGGTGCCGCGCGCAGGGGATCATGCCGCCGTAGCGCGGTACTCGCTGGGGCTGCGGCCTCTGTGGCGTTTGAAGGCGGCGCTGAATCCGAAGGCGTCGGCGTAGCCGACGGTCTCGGCGATCCGGGCGATGCTGAGGTCGGTGTCGGCCAGGAGTGACGCGGCTTCGTCCATGCGGCACTCGGTGATGTAGGCGAGGGGCGGGCGCCCCATGAGCTGGGTGAAGCGTTTGGCGAACAGCGCCCGTGAGACGCCTGCTTGGGCCGCCAGTGAAGCGACGGTCCAGGTGTCGGCTGGCCGGTCGTGGAAGGCGCGCAGGGCGGGCGAGAGAACGGGGTCGGCGAGGCCGCGGTACCAGCTGGGGGCGTCGGCGCCGGCGCGTTCGAACCAGTCGCGGAGTGTGCACACCAGTGCCCAGTCCAGGAGCCTGTCCATCAGGGCTTGGGAGCCGGCGGAGAGCCGGGCGGCGTCGGCGGCGGAGCTCTCCATCCAGGCGCAGACGTCGGGGTCGTCGGTGACGGTCAGGATCGGCGGCAGCGCGCGCAGGAGCCGTTCGTGACGGTGGCCGGTGGCGCGGTAGGCGCCCACGATGAGCGCCGTGGCCCCGCCCGGGTCGCCGCCCCAGTGGATGCCGGAGAGTTCCTCCTCCGCGCACGCGGCCCCTGGGGCAAAGCAGTTGATCTCGTACTCGACGCACGGGCCCTGGACCGTGGCGGCCTCGTCCACGAGCCGGAACGGCGCCGGGCCGCGGACGACGGCCGTGTCGCCCGCGGCGATCACCCGCTCGGTGCCGTCGGCCAGCAGCAGGGTGCCGCCCCCGCGCAGCACGGTGACCATGGTCAGCGGTGCGCCGTCGGCGAAGCGGATGGTCCACGGCGCGTTGAGCACGGCCTGGCTGACGATCGAGCCTTCGGCCCGGATGCCGTTCAGCAGCGAACTCAAGGGATCCATCCGCCAACCGTAGACGATCTCCTATGAGTTGCAGACTTTCTCCCATGGATCATCCACGCAGCCCCGGTTGTACTGGAGTCACCGAAGACATTCAGCCCTGTCGGGAGACACCGTGTCGCAGAACTCCAGCCCCACAGCCCTCGTGGTCGTCGCGCACCACCGCAGCGATTCGCTCACCGCGCACACCGCCCGCCGCGCGGCCGCCCGCCTCCAGGCAGCCGGATTCCACATCGACCTCCTGGACCTGCACGCGGAAGGGTTCGACCCCCGCATGAACGCCGAGGACCAGCCCGACTGGGGCAACCGGGAGAAGGCCTACAGCAAAGAAGTGCACGCTCACATGCAGCGCATCCTCGACGCAGACGTCGTCGTCGCCGTCTTCCCCGTGTACTGGCAGAGCGTGCCCGCCCTCCTCAAGGGCTGGATCGACCGCGTCTGGAACTACGGGTTCGCCTACGGTCGCAGCAAGCCACGCCTGGCCGGCAAGCGCATGCTCTGGCTCGGCCTGGCCGGTGCCACCGCCGACGATCCCATCGCGCACGGGATGCGGTCCGTCCTCGAGGCCGGCCTCAGTGAGGGCATCGCCGGCTACTGCGGCTTCTCCCAGTCCACCGTGGGTCTGCTGCTCGACGCCGAAGAGCGCCCGCAGCGCGTCGACGCCCAAGGCAACCTGCACGTCGGCGACGCGGCCGTCGGCGCCGAACGGGAAGCCCAGTACGCCGACTTCGATCGCCGCACGGTGCAGTTCGTGGACGACTTCCTCGCCGACGAACCAGCTGCGGCCTGACGCCGTTGGTGACGGTCGAACAGCTGCTCAGCGACACCAGCGGGATCGGCATGGGTGAAGGGCCGCGCCGCCCGCGTCGCCGAGCGACAGGTGTTCACGGCAGCTCACCACGTCGCCGCCACGGCCCCCGATGATCAGACGCCTCCTGCATACGAGAGGTCCTGTCGCAGGTGCGCGGCGGTGTGGGAGTCGGTGGTCTTCAGGAGTTCGGCCGGCGTTCCTTCGAACAGGACGCGTCCGCCGCCGCTGCCCCCTTCGGGGCCGAGATCGATGATCCAGTCGGCGCTCTTGACGACGTCGAGGTTGTGCTCGATGACGATGACGGTGTTGCCCTGGTCCACGAGGCGCTCGATGATGCCGAGGAGGCGGTGGACATCCGACATGTGCAGACCCGTGGTGGGTTCGTCCATGACGTAGACGCTTCCGACACGGTGCAGGTCGGCCGCGAGTTTGAGGCGCTGGCACTCGCCGCCGGACAGGGTGCTGAGCGGCTGGCCGAGCCGCAGGTAGTCCAGCCCCACCTCGTTCAGGGCGTGCAGGACCGGGCGGAGCTTGGGTTCGGTGAAGAAGTCGGCCGCCTCGGCCATCGTCATTTCCAGGACGTCGCTGATGGACCTGCCGCGCAGGCGGTGGCCGAGGACGTCCTCGGAGAAGCGGCGGCCCTGACAGACCTCGCACACTGATTTCAGCGTGTCCAGGAACGCCAGGTCGGTGTAGAGGACGCCGAGCCCCTGGCAGTTGGGGCAGGCGCCTTTGGAGTTGGCGCTGAACAGGGAGGCGCTGACCTTGTTGGCGGTGGCGAACAGTTTGCGGATCGGGTCCATCAGGCCGGTGTAGGTGGCGGTGTTGGAGCGTCGGCTGGTGGTCACCGCCGACTGGTCGATGACGATCGCGTCGGGGTGCCGGCTCAGGAACTCGTCGTTGACCAGCGTGCTCTTGCCCGATCCGGCCACTCCGGTGACGACCGTCAGGACGCCGGTGGGGAAGCCGACCGTCACGTTCTTGAGGTTGTGACTTGTCGCGTCGGTGACGGTGAGCGTCCCGGTGGCGCGCCGGGGTGCCGTCCTGAGGGGCAGGCGGTGCGTGAGGTGGCGTCCGGTGAGGGTGTCGGCACGGGTGAGTGCCTCGAAGCCACCCTCGAAGACCACTTCGCCGCCGAGCGTCCCGGCTTTCGGGCCCATGTCGACCACGTGGTCCGCGATGGCCATGATGTCGGGGTCGTGTTCGACCACGAGCACGGTGTTGCCCTTGTCCCGTAACGCGACGAGGAGTTGCTTGAGCCGGTGCACGTCCCGGGGGTGCAGGCCGATGCTCGGCTCGTCGAACACGTACAGCATCTCGGTGAGACTGTTGGACAGGTGCCGGACCATCTTGATCCGCTGGGACTCGCCGCCCGAGAGCGTCCGGGTCTGCCGGTCCAGGCTGAGGTAGCCGAGTCCGATGTCGACCAGGTGGTGCAGACGGGTGGTCAGGTCGTCCAGGACCGGTTTCACCTGGGGCAGGTCCAGCTCCGCCAGGACGTGTGCGAGGTGCTGGGCCTCCATCGCGGTGAGGTCGGCGATGTGGTGGCCGCCGATCCGGGTGGCCAGCGCGTCGGGGGCGAGGCGGGTGCCGTCGCAGTCGGGGCAGGATGCGGTGCGGGTGAACCGCTCGAACACGCGGCGGCCGCGCTCGGACATGTCCTCCTTCTTGACGTAGAGCCGGGTGAACTTGTCGACGAGGCCCTCGTAGCGGACGTTGAGGGTGTTGCCCTGCCAGCGGAGGCGGAGCTTGTCCGGCAGTTCGCCGTGCAGCAGGAGCTGCCGTTCCCGCTCGGTGAAGTCGGCCAGCGGCTTGTCGTTGTCGAACAGGCCGGACTCCACATAGCTCAGCCAGTACCAGCTGTCGGTGGAGAAGTCCGGGTGCAGCAGCGCGCCCTGGTTGAGGGACCTGGTGCGGTCGAGGAACGCGTCGAGGTCGAGGCGGACGGTCGTGCCGAGGCCCTCGCAGGTGGGGCACATGCCCTGGGGGTCGTTGAAGGAGAACGCGCTCGGTGGCAGGCCGGCGGGATCGTCGGCCCGGGCGAACAGCAGACGCAGCAGCGGGTTGATGTCGGTGACCGTGCCGACGGTGGAGCGCGGGTTGCCGCCCAGGCGTTTCTGGTCGATGACGACGACCGCGGAGAGGTTCTCGACGGCGTCCATGTCCGGCCGCCCGTGGTCGGGCAGGAAGGTCCGGACGAACGCGCTGAAGGTCTCGTTGAGCTGCCGCTGGGCCTCGGCCGCGAGGGTGTCGAACACCAGGGACGACTTGCCGGAGCCGGAGACGCCGGTGAAGACGGTCAGTTGCTGTCTCGGGATCTGAAGGGAGACGTTCTTGAGGTTGTTCTCCCTGGCACCGGTCACCTTGATGGCGTCGGTCCTCACGTGTGCTCCTCGGTGATGCGGGTGGGCTCCCCCCTGCGGGGGATGGAGGGGGGAGCCCGGTCTGAGGTGGGCCGGCGGGCGATGCCGTCAGGCGTTCTCCCTGCGGAAGGTCCGCGTGCCCCACAGCAGGGCGAGGACGGCCATGACCAGCAGCACGAGGGAGCCGGTCAGCAGGCCCGTGGCGCTCATGTCCCCCCGGAACGCGGCGCGTTCGGCGTCGACCACGTGGGTCAGGGGGTTGATCCGGGCCAGGTTGTACAGCCAGCCGGGGGCCAGTTGCTCGGAGACCGGCAGCAGCACCCCGGACAGCAGCAGCAGCGGCAGGAGCACGGCGTTCATCAGCGCGGGGAACGCGGCCTCGCTCTTGAGGACCATCGCCAGTGCGTACGATCCCGAAGACAGCGTGATGGCCAGGACCGCGGCGATCGCCAGGCTGAGCAGCAGCCCGGTCGCCGAGACGTCGAGGTCGAAGACGAGCAGCGTCACCAGCACGATCAGTACGGACTGCGCGGTGGCCTGCACGGCCTGGGCCAGGACCTTGCCGAACAGCAGGGCGGCCCTGCTCGCGGGCGTGCCGCGGAAGCGGTCGACGACGCCGACCCGGTACTCGGTGAGCAGCCCCACCCCGGCGAAGGAGCCGCTGAACAGCGCCGTCTGGACGATGAGGGCCGGGGTGAGGACCTGCCAGGCGCCGCCGGGCGGGAAGCCGGGGGTGTGGTCGACCACGGACACCATCAGGGGTCCGAAGAGGAACAGGTACAGCAGCGGCTGCATGATCCCGATGAGTAGCCAGGTCGGGCTGCGCAGCGCGAGCTTCATGTCGCGGATGAAGATCAGTTGGGTGTCACGCAGCATGGGCGACCTCGGTTGCCTCGGGCGCGGCTTCGCCGTCCCGCAGGGAGCGTCCGGTCAGGCTGAGGAACACGTCGTCGAGGGTGGGCCGGCTGACCTTGGCGGAGGCCATGGTGATGCCCCGGCCGTCGAGCGCGCGCAGCAGCTCCGGCAGGGCGGCGTCGCCGCGGGGTACCCGGAAGCGGACCGTGTCGCCGTCGACGCTCACCTCGCTCGCGCCGGTCAGCCGTCCGGCGATGTCGGCCGCCGCCGTGGCCTGGTCGGTCACCTCGATGGTGATCGCGTCGCCGGCGACCCGGGCCTTGAGTGCGTCGGGGCTTCCCTCGGCGACGATCGTGCCGTGGTCGGTGACGAGGATGCGGTCGCACAGGGCGTCGGCCTCGTCGAGGTAGTGGGTGGTGAGGAAGACGGTCGTGCCCTGCTCGGAGCGCAGGCGGCGGACGTGGTCCCAGAGGTTGGCCCGGCTCTGCGGGTCGAGCCCGGTGGTGGGTTCGTCGAGGAAGACGAGTGTCGGTTCGTGGACCAGTCCGAGCGCGATGTCGAGCCGGCGGCGCTGACCGCCGGAGAGCGTCTTGACGGGCCGCTGGTCCAAGCCGGCGAGGTCGAGCCGCTCGGCGAGCAGGGCCCCGCGCCGTTTGGCCTCGGTGCGGGACAGACCGTAGAGCCGGGCCTGGAGTTCGATCTCCTCGGCGACCCTGGACTCGGGCCAGGTGGCGCCGCCCTGGTGGACGCAGCCGATCCTGCGCCGCACGCCCTGCGGGTCTGTCAGCAGGTCGCAGCCGGCCACAGTGCCGGTTCCGCCGGTGGGGCGCAGCAGGGTCGTGAGCATCCGTAAGGTCGTGGTCTTGCCCGCGCCGTTGGGGCCGAGGAAGCCGACCACCTCCCCGGGCGCCACGTCGAAGTCGATGCCTTTGACCGCGTCGACATCCTGGCCACGCACGGTGAAGCGGCGGGCGAGCCCTCGTACTGTGATCATCAAGTCCTTCTCTCGGCCCGGCAGTCGTCCGGCCGGCTCGCGGCGCCCGGCCGGGATGCCGGCTTCGGCGCGCGGCTCGTCAGGACTGGCCATCGGCCGCCGCCTGGTACTCGGCGAGGCGCTCCTGCGCCTCGGCCATGTCCTCGGCGGTCGGGGCGTCGTCCTGGGTGAGCTTGACGCGCCAGTAGCCGCTGAAGTCGATCGCGCGCTTGTCGAGACCCCGGTCGTTGACCAGGTGGCGGCGCAGGGTCCGGACGACGCCGGCCTCGCCGGCCAGCCAGGCGAAGGGGCGCCCGGGCGGGAACTCGGCGGCGCGGACGGCGTCGATCAGGGCTTCGCTGCGTCCGGCCGGGGTTCCGTCGCGGTGCAGCCAGTGCAGGGTGACCTCGCCCGCCGTCTGGAAGGTCTGCTGCTCGGCGTGGTCGGCGACCTCGATGTAGACCTCGGCGCGGGCCCGCTCGGGCAGGGCTTCCAGCAGGGTGCCGATGGCGGGCAGTGCCGTCTCGTCGCCGGCGATCAACAGCCAGTCGGCGGAGGTGATCGAGTCCGTCAGGGAGACCGGTCCGGCATAGAGCGCGGAGGGGCCGACCATGCCGAGCCGGTCGCCGGGGCGGGCGGACTCGGCCCAGGCGCTGGCGGGGCCGCTGTCGCCGTGCAGGACGAAGTCGACCTCGACGGTGTTGGTCCCGGGCGCCCGCCGGCGCAGGGTGAAGCTGCGCATCCAGGGCCGCTCGTCCTCCGGAATGGCCAGAAATGCCTGGTACCAGCCCGTCGCGTCGTCACTCTGCTCCGGCAGGACGGGCCGCTCCTGGCCGGGGCGGGGGAAGCAGAGCTTGAGCTGCTGGTCCGGGGTCAGGCCGACGGAGTCTTCGAGGTGGTCGGCCTCGAACGTCACGCGGGCCATCCGCGGTGTGATGCGTGTGATGTCGGTGACCTGGATGAACGTGACGGGGAGCTCTGCCATCAGAAACCTTCCACGAACGTACGGGCATACCGGGGCGGGTGCCCGCCCAGCTGGTATCCTTACAGCATAAAGAGTTACGCCGGTGAGGTTACTTTATGCAGTAAGGAGTCGCAAGGTGGTTGTTTTCGCCGGACAGGGCGATGCCCGCCGATCCATGTCCCTGCTCTGGCGATCGGCCGTATCCGCAGGGGCCGCTCTCAAACCCGGCCCCAAACCCGGGCTCGACGTGGACACGATCGTGGCCGCGGGCGTGGCGGTGGCGGACGAACAGGGCATGGCGGCCCTGTCCATGCGGGCGGTCGGGACCCGGCTCGGGCGGACCGCCATGGCGCTCTACACCTACGTGCCGAGCAAGAGCGAACTGGTCGACCTCATGCACGACCGGGTGCTGGCCGAACTGCCCACGGAGTACGACACGAGCGCGGGGTGGCGGCCGGCGATCACCGACTGGGCCGACGACACCTGGGCGTTCCATCTGCGCCATCCCTGGGTGCTCCAGGTCTCGCAGGCCCGGCCCGTACTCGGGCCGAACGAGTACGCGCGGCTGGAGACGGTGGTGCGGATCCTGGGCGGAATCGGCCTGGAGCCCCTGCACGTCAGACGGGTCATCGCGGTGTTGTTCCAGTTCGTGCGGGGTATGGCCCTGGTCGCGACGGAACACCGGCAGGCGGCGCCGGAGACGGGGGTGCCCGACGAGGAGTGGTGGGCGCAGCGCTCCGCGCTGCTCGCGGAGTTCGCGCCCGACTTCACCGAACGCTTCCCCGCCCTCGCGGCCCTGGAGTCCACCGCGAGCCTCGCCGCCATGACCGAGGCGGAGGCCGGTGGCGCCACGTCACACATGGAGCAGGAGGCCCGGGAGGCCTTCCGGGTGGGCCTGAGTCTGATCCTCGACGGCGTCGAGGCGGCCGCGCGGACGGACTCCGACGGCACGCTCCACGCCTCGGCCGGCACCCCCTGAAGGAGCCCTGCGGGCCCGGCCGGGCCCGCACGATCCGGCACCTGCCGCACGCCCGAAGCGGTCGGTCCCGAAGCCGATTGGACCCCAATCGGCCATCTCCGGCCGGAAATATTCATTGACGGTATCTCGGACGGTGACTACCGTTTTTCGAGCTTGCGCCCTTAATGACTCGAGGGCGCGACGAGTGGTGCGAGATGCATCATGCCCCGATTTCAGGAGAAAGCCGGTGCAGCACATCGCAAAGTACGACCGGACTAACCGTCAATTACCAGTCGGCCGCCGAGCGACCGAGGCAGCCCGCCCACGCACACCCGGCGAGCAGGAACGAATCTTCACCACCCGGGTCGGCCTCAAGATACCCACCAGCCTCACGTACGACCGATGGGAGAAGGCCGGGCAGCACATCTTCCAGATCGCCGACTCCTCCGCCTGGTGCCTGGGCGACTGGCTCGTCTACGGCCAGGACCGCTACGCGGACCGCTACCAGACCGGAGTCCAGGCCGCGGGCCTCGACTACCAGACACTGCGCAACTACGCCTGGGTGGCCCGGCACTTCGAGCTCTGGCGCCGACGCGAGACACTCAGCTTCGGCCACCACGCCGAGGTCGCCTCCCTGCCGCCGGCGGAGGCCGACACCTGGCTCGACCAGGCCGAGCAGCACGGCTGGTCACGGAACCAGCTCCGACTGCGGCTGCGGGAGAGCCGCAGAGGAAACCGGGCCGCCCTCCCCGCGCGGGCCAGCCAGCTCCGGATCAGCGCCCCCTCCGACCGCGTCCAGCGCTGGCGGGAGGCCGCGTCGAGAGGAGACCGGGACTTCGAGGAGTGGGTCCTGCTGACGCTCGACCGTGCCACCGCGCACGAGCTGGGCCAATGACGCCCGCGCGCGGCCACCAAAGACCGCCCCACGCCACACTCGAGCGCGAGGGGGCGCGGACGGCCACCCCGCGGCAGGTCACCCGGGCCGCGCTGTCCTGCCCGGTCCAGGCGATCGCCGTGGGGAGGGAACCACCCGACGCCTGACGACGCAACTCCCGCCACCCCCCAGGGCTGAGGGCTCCATGGTGCAGATCATGGAGCCCTCAGTGCTGCACTCACCTCATGGCCCGAAGACGAGCAGGCCGGCGTCACTTGACCGCGCTGATCACGCCGTGCGGTGTCCACCGGCCGCCGGGCAGCCGCTCGGGCTTGACGAACCCGGCCGCGGCGAACCACTCCTCGTACTGGCCCCACCGGTAGATCGTGCTGCTGGCAGCCGGCAGCGTCGCGAAGTACACGTTGTCCAGGGCCGCGTACAGCGGGCCGTCCCCGCTGTCGTCGGACATGGCGTTGAACACCAGGACCCGCCCGCCGTCCGGCAGCGCCGCGTGGGCCTTGCGCAGCAGCCGTATGTTCTCCTGCGGTGACCAGATCACGAGTTGGTTGGCGAAGAGCACGCAGTCGTGCCCGGTCGGGTAGGTGTCGGCGAAGATGTCCGCGGCCCGCACGGAGATCCGGTCGGACAGGCCGTGCTCGGCGATCTTCTTGCGGGCGATCTCCACCGTGCCTGGCAGGTCCAGGACGGTGAACTCGACGCCCGGGTTGGCCTGGGCGAGGGCGATGGCGTTGACGCCGTCGCCGCCGCCCACGTCGAGCACCCGGCGCACTCCGGTGAGGTCGGCCTTCTCGACCAGTACGGGGTTGGACAGCCGGGACCAGGACCGCATGCAGCGGTAGAACAGCTGCTCCAGCTCCGGGTCCGCGGACAGCCGGTGGTAGAGGTCCTCCCCCGTGCCCTTGATCCGTCGCAGACCGACGTTGGTGTTCTCGCGCAGCGACGCGATGAAGTCCACCTCGGCGGGCCGGACGATCCGTTCCTCGTACTCGACGAGATCCTCGATGATCTCCCATGTGCCCTGCGCGAAGAGGCCGTTGAGCACGTCGGCGTTCTCGTAACCGGCTCCCTGACGCACTGTCAGTCGCAGGGCGGTGGTACCGAGCAGCAGGATCTGTACCGGCCGCTCCTCCAGGTCGAGTTCCCGGCCGATCTCCGGCGGGGTCAGGCCCGGTCGCCGGTGCAGCAGGGTGAACAGGCCCAGTTCGCTGCCCGCGCGGAGCATCTGGAAGGCGGAGGAGCCGAACAGGATCTGTACCAGTCCGTCGGTGGTGAGCGGGGATGCGTGAGCCATGGGCACTCCGAATCGGCTGAGGTGGAGGGGGTGGCGGGCGGGAAGGACGGAGGTCAGGTCACCCGGGCGAGGCCGGCGGGCCGGGAGGAGTAGGACCCCTCGGCCACGAGGTCGCGGATGCGGGCCAACGCGTCCCAGACGTCGGTGAACCGGGTGACCAGGGGGGACAGACCGATACGCAGCCGGTCCGGGACCCGGTAGTCGCAGACCACCTTGGCGTCCGCGGCCAGCGCCTGGCAGATCCGCCAGGCGTCGGGGTGGTACAGGGACAGATGCGAACCGCGCCGCTGCGGCGGGCGGGGCGAGGCGGGCCGGAAGCCCAGCGGGGTGAGCCAGGCGTCGGCCAGATCGTCGGCCAGGCGGCCCAGCCGCAGCCCCTTGGCTCGGATCCGCGCCGTCCCGGCCTCCTCGACCAGGGCGAGGGCGGGATCGATCGCCGCCAGCGACACCAGCGGCGGGGTGCTCACCAGGAACCGCTCGATGCCCGGCACCGGGTCGTAGTCGGGGCCCATCTCGAACTGCCCGCGCTGCCCGTACCAGCCCCACACCGGCTGCCGCAGCCGGGACTGCAGCTCGCGCCGCACATAGAGGAAGGCGGGTGAACCCGGGCCGCCGTTGAGGTACTTGTAGGTGCAGCCGACGGCGAGTTCCGCGCCGGTGTCGGCCAGGTCCACGGGGACGGCTCCGGCGGCGTGCGACACGTCCCACAGCACCCGCGCACCGACCGCCCGGGCCAGCTCGTTCACCTGCGCCATGTCCAGCAGCGCGCCGCTTCGGTAGGACACCAGGGACAGCACCACCAGCGCGACGTCGCCGTTCAGCGCCGAGCGCAGGACATCGAGGTCGAGGCCGCCGTCGAGGTCGGACGGCAGCCGCACCAGCCGCAGCCCGCGCTGTTCGGCGAGGCCCTGGACGATGTAGCGGTTGGTCGGGAAGTCCTCGGCGTCCATCACGACGGTGCCGCGCCCCGGTGCCGCGTCCAGGGCGGCGGCGGCCAGCTTGTAGAGGTTGACCGACGTGGAGTCGGAGATCACCACCTCGCCGGGCGCGGCGCCGAGCACGTGCTGGGCGAGACGGTCGCCGAGCCGGGCGCCCCAGTCGATCCAGCCCTGCCACGACCGCACCAGCCCGCCGCCCCAGCCCTCTTCGACCACCTCCCGCAGCACCTCCGGCGTGGCGGCGGGCAGCGGGCCCAGCGAGTTGCCGTCCAGGTAGATCAGCTCCGGATCGGCGATGACGAACCGCTCGCGGAACGCGGCGAGCGGATCGGCCGCGTCCAGTTCCTCGGCCACCGTGCGCGGGATCCCGCTCACCATCGGCCCTCCTTGAGTCTCGTGTCGTCCGTGTCCACATGTCCCGCCGTCCGCGGGCGGGCCCAGGGCGGCGGCCCGGTCAGAGCGTGGAGCGCACCGACCACAGTTCCGGGAAGAAGCGGTGCTCACTGATCCGGGCGAGCCAGGCCACCCCCTCCGTGCCGCCGGTCCCGGGCTTGGCGCCCAACATCCGCTGCACGGTCACCAGATGGGTGTAGCGCCAGCGGGCGAACTGGTCGGCGCTGTCCATCAGCGCCTCGGCGAGCAGATGCAGGTCACGATGGCGGACCGGGTCCCCGTAGACCGTCCGCCAGGCCTCCTCGACCTCCGAGCCGACGCAGTACGGCCGGGTGACGTCCCGGTTCGTGGCGTCGCCCGGCGTGAGCAGGCCGCGCCGGGCCAGCAGCGCGAGCGCGGCGTCGTACAGGCTCGGCTCGTGCAGCTGACCGACCACCGCGTCGTAGCCCGCCGTGTTCCGGTGCGGCGCGGCCATCGCGGGGTTCTTGTTGCCGAGCAGGAACTCAAGGCGCCGGTAGCCGGCCGACTGGAAGCCGGAGGCCGACCCCAGGACGTCCCGGAACTCGGCGAACTCCACCGGGGACAGCACGGAGAACGTCTCCCACGACACCAGCAGCACCTGCTGCACCCGCGCGGCACGGCGCAGCGTCCACAGCGCGTCGTCGAGCAGGTCGTCGGCCAACTGGTCGCGCGCCGTGCTGAATTCGGTGTGCAGCAGCTTGAACAGCAGTTCCTTGACCTGGCTCATGATGATGAACCCCGGCTCGGTGCGGGCCGAACTGAGCGGATGCTGCAAGCCCAGCAACTCGTCCATCCGCGCGTAGTGGGCATACGGGGTCGTGTCCGGCGAGGATCCGGCGGACAACGGGCACGCGGGGCTCCGGGTCGTCTGTTCGGTGGTCATGCGGTCCTTCCTTCCAGTCCCAGCTGCGCCAGGACCGCGTCGCCCAGCCCGGTGCCCGGCACGCCCAGGTCGTAGGGGAGGTCGAAGTGGTCGCGCCGCTCGGCGACGACCTCCGTCACCGCCGCCCGGGAGCGCAGCGCCGCCACCATCCCCTCGTGCTGGCGGACGTACTCCTCGGTCTCGTTCCCGCCGCGGGCGACCACCGTGCGGGGCAGCCGCGCCGGCAGCCGGAGAATCGGGCTGTTGCGCAGGACCGCGGCCTCGTCCAGCAGCAGGGCGTCGTTGACGTAGGACAGGCGGACCGGCTCCAGGTCGTACATGCCGCTGAGCAGCACCGCCCCGGCGATCCGGCCGGACACGTCCGGGCCGGCCGACGCGTCCGGCAGCAGGGCCATGGCGGCCAGGTGCGCGCCGGCCGAGGTGCCGCAGAGATGGAGGCGGTCCGGGGCGAACCCGAGCCCGTCCGCGTGCCGCAGCAGCCAGTCCACGGCCCGGCGCACCATGCCCGCCATGGCGTCCAGGCCGACGTCCGGCGCCAGCCCGTACTCGATCACCGCGACCGCCGCGCCGGCGGCCAGCAGCGGTGGCACCGGGAACGCCGATTCGGCGCGGCCGAGTGCCTGCCAGTTCCCGCCGTGCACGAACACCAGCAGCGGAGCCCGCCCGGCCGCGGGTCCGGGGAAGTAGTCGAGCCGCTCCGCGGGGTGCGGGCCGTAGGCGAGGGAGGTCCGTACCGGGTGGTCCCGGCGGGCGGCCTGGCTCAGCCGCTCGTACTCGCGCAGGTAGGCGTCCAGGCTCGGCACGCGCGAACTCGGCGAGTACTGCCGGTCCAGCGTGGCCTGGTCCATGCCCCGGTACACGGCACCGGTGGCCGGCGGTGCGTCGCGCATGCGCTCAGCTCCCCGGCGCGTGGGCGGCACGGGCCCGCTCGTACATCTCGGTCAGCAGCGGGTCGATGCCGTGCGACCCGGTGCGGTAGCGGGCACCGAAACGGCTCGCGTACTCCTCGAACCACTCTCGCCGGTCGGCCAGGAACAGCACGTCGTGGATCGCCATCGACCGCACCGCCATCATCGGCACCGGGGCGTGACTCACCTCGAACGCCGGGTTGCGTGCGGCCTTCTCCTCGCACTTCTCGTGGAACTGGGCGATCATCAGCCCCCGCCGCACGCTCTCCGGCTTCAGCGCGGTGTGCGCCGCGTCCAGCAGGTGCAGTTGCTCGGCGGGAAGGTCCGGCAGGACGAGCAGCAGCGAGCGCAGATTCGGGTTGCCGGACTTCCATTCGACCTCGCTGAACTCGTCGAGGCCGCAGCGGACGATCTCGTCGATCAAGGTCTGGCTCGGGGTGGGGCCGACGAGCCTGACGCGGATCTCCAGCGCGCCGGCACGCTGGGCGGGTTCGACGAACGGGCACACCGGGCCGGTGCGCCCGAGTTCGCCGTGCGGTCGGCGGATGTACTGGCTCAGCCATTCGTCCACGGCGGCCAGGGCCTTGGCCACGTCGACGGAGAGCACGTCGGTCAGCATCAGTGTCAGTCCTCGGGTGTCGGTCCTCGCGGACAGCGGACGGCGGGTTCCTGGTGGGCGGCCCGCGAAGGTCACTCGTCGCCGGTGAGGTCGTGGAGTTTGGCCGAGAGGATGCGGCCGATCTCGGCCAGCGTGTCCGGGCGGGTCAGCATCGCCCCGTGGTCGCCGGGCACCACATGGGCCTCGACCGAGCCGCGCACATACGGCTGCCAGGCCTCGGCGGTCACCGGCGGGTCCTGCTCCTGCGAGCAGGCGATCAGCAGCAGGTCCCCGTCGATCGGGCCGGGCCGGTAGTCGACGGTCAGATGGGTGTTGTTCGCCGAGATCTCGGTGATCGTCGTGAGCCGGTCCTCCTCCAGGTTGGCCAGCACACTGCCCTGGCGCCGCAGGATCTCCCGTGCCTTGGCGAAGGTCATCTCGCCGTCGTCGTGACTGCCGTCGTCGACGAGACCGACGTGGAACAGCAGCATCACCCGGTCGTCCGGTGCAGGCACGTCGGCGTGGGTGAGGCCCTGCCAGTCGGGGATCACGTCGAGCACCGCGACCAGCGCCACCGGCTCACCGCGCCGCTGGAACTCCGCGGCCAGCGCGTGCGCGCACAGTCCGCCGAACGACCAGCCGGCCAGGTGGTACGGCCCGTGCGGCTGCACCCGCTGGATCTGGTCGGCGTAATCCACCGCCATCTCCTCGATGCTGGCGGGCCGGGGTTCCGGCCGGGCCAGACTGCGCGCCTGGATGCCGTACAGCGGATACTGCGGCCCCAGGTGCTTGAGGAGCGCGCTGTACGACCAGCTGATGCCCCCGCCCGGATGGACACAGAAGAGCGGCGGCCTGCTGCCCTTGGTGCGCAGCGGCAGCATCACCTCGTACGAGCCGTCCGCGTCGTCGACGTCGAGCCGGGCCGCGATGCCCGCCGGCGTCGGCGCCTCGAACAGGCTCCGCACGCCCAGCTCGACGCCGAAGGCCGCGCGCAGCCGGGCCATCAGGCGGGTGGCCAGCAGCGAGTGGCCGCCCAGGTCGAAGAAGTCCTCGCTCGCACCGACCACCGGTCGGCCGAGGACCTCCGCGAACAGTTCGCACACCACCTGCTCCTGCGGGGTGGCCGGCGCCCGCCCGATGTCGGCCCGCTCCGGTTCGAGCGCCGGCAGCGCCGCACGGTCGAGCTTGCCGTTGGAGGTGAGCGGCAGCCGATCGAGCGGAACGACGACGGCGGGGCGCATGTACTCGGGCAGCCGACGGCGCAGGTGCTCCCGTACGGCCATGAGCAGGGCGCCGGTGCTGCGACCGGTGGCCGGACTGGTGGTCCAGGACGAGAGCGGCGTGCCGGGGCCGACCGCACCCGTGGGCGCGTAGGCACCGACGGGCACCCCGTCGCCGAGCAGTTCGCGCTTGACGTACGTGAGGTCGAGGGCGGCCGGGTCGTGCCCGTTCCAGCTGATCCCCGTCCAGTAGCCATACTTCTCGCCCAGGCGGTGCAAGTCCTCCGGATCGACCCCGGCCGTGTCCCGGAGGTCCGGTGCCGTCCCGGACTCGAGCGCGCGCTGTGCGGCGAGGTCGGCCGCGATGCGCGCGTGCGGTACCCCGGTGACGCGCAGCCGGTCGGGCCGCGCGCCGGCCAAGTGATCGGCGAGGGCACCGAGGTCACGGGTCCAGGGGCGGGTGGGGGCGTCGGTGAGGGGGTGGGGGGTGATGCCGGTCTTGTAGAGGACGGCGTCGTAGCGGTAGCGGGTGAGCTCGTTGTGGGCGGTACCGCGCTTGAGCTGGATGTCGGTACCCGCCAGGTCGGGCACGTGGTGGGCCAGCGCGCTGAAGTACTCGGGGTCGACGAGAAGTTCCTTCTCCAGGACCAGGCTCTGCTCCACGGCACGCCGGATCGCGGCCATGTCGCTCGGGTCCTCGGCACGCGCCGTCTGCACCCCGGAAGCGAAGGTCCGCAGCAACCGCGGATTACGCAGATCGCCCAGGAACAGCGCACCACCGGGCGCGAGCAGACGGAAGGCCTGCTCAACGACCTGCGTCAGATATCCGCCGTTCGGGAAGTACTGGGCCACGGAGTTGAGCACGATCGTGTCGAAGTGCCCCTGCGGAAGGTCGCCGTGCTCGTGGGCGGCCTGCACTCGGAGCCTGACCCGCCGGGCCAGCTCGGGGTCGGCGTCGACATGGCGCCGCAGCTCCTCCACGACGACCGGGGAGAAGTCCGTGCCCCAGTACTCCTCGCACTCGGGCGCCAGCCCGGACAGCAGCAGACCGGTGCCGACACCGATCTCCAGGACACGCCCGGGCTGGAGCGCCCTGATCCGCTCGAGTGTGGCCGCACGCCACTCCCGCATCTCGGGCAGCGGGATCGGCCGGCCGTCATAACTGCTGTTCCAGCCGGAGAAGTCCTCGCCCAGCGTCGAACCGGGCGCTGAGTACAGCGAGTCGTAGAGATCCCGCCACTCGCCGATTTGGTCCCGCTCCTCCTCGTCCCCTGTGGCTCCGCCGGTGTCGGGGACGACGTAGGCGATCAGGCGGGTGCTGCCGTGCTGGTCGTGATCGGCAACTACGGCGGCCTGACCGATCGCCGGGTGATCGGTGAGGACGTTCTCGATCTCGCCGGGTTCGATCCGGAAGCCGCGGACCTTGACCTGCTGGTCGGCGCGGCCCATGTACTCCAGATTCCCCTCGGCGTTGCAGCGCACGAGGTCACCGGTGCGGTACATGCGCCCGCCGGGCTCGGGACCGTAGGGGTCGGCGACGAACCGCTCGGCCGTCATCCCGGGTTTGTTCAGATAGCCACGCGCCAGGCCTGCCCCCGCGATGTACAGCTCGCCCGTCACCTGCGGCGGGACCGGCCGCAGGTGTGCGTCCAGGACGTAGACACGGGTGTTGCCCATCGGACGGCCGATCGGCACCGTCGCGCTCCCGGTGTAGGGACGCGGCACGGGGTGATGGGTGGCGAAGGTGGTCGTCTCCGTCGGCCCGTAGCCGTCCACGACCGTCAGCGCGGGGCAGGCCTGTTGCAGGCGCTGCACCGTTGCCCCGGAGACGGCCTCGCCGCCGCTCCACACCTCCCGCACTGCGGACAGCGCGTCCACAGCGTGGTCGGTGATCACGTTCAGCAGGGAACTGGTCAGCCACAACGCGGTCACACGCTGGGTGGTGATGGTGTGGTGCAGGGCAGGGACGTCCAGCTCACCGGCCGGGGCCACGACAACGGTCCCGCCGCTCAACAACGGCACCCACAACTCGTAGGTGGAGGCGTCGAACGCGGCCGGCGAATGCAGCAGCACCCGCTCATGCGCCGAGCGGTCAAAACGCGGGTCCAGCGCCAGAGCGGCGACATTGCGATGCGTCACCACGATCCCCTTGGGCGCACCCGTCGAACCCGACGTGTACATCACATACGCAGCGTCTTCCGACCGCACGCCCACCCCAGGCGCTTCATGCTGCTGCTCTCCCTCAGGTGTGGCGTGGATGACGAACACGTCTGCCGCATCCGCCGGGAGTCGCGGCTGAGACGCGTCGTCCGTCACCACCAGCGTGGCGCCGGTGTCGGCCAGGACATGGCGGATGCGGTCGGCCGGATAACGGGCATCGAGGGGCACGTAGACAGCGCCGACTTTCATCAGGCCCAAGACCGTTGTGACCATCTCGATCGAACGCTCCAGAAGCACACCTACCGCGTCACCGGACTGCACTCCCCTGCCGATCACCTCATGCGCAAACTGGTTCGCGAGCGCGTCGAGTTGTGCGTACGTCAGCGTGGCGGCGCCGTCGGTGACCGCCTTGGCATCGGGCGTCTCAGCCACCTGCCGTACGAACAGCTCACCCAAGGAGACATCCGGCACCGCATGCGCCGTGTCGTTGAACTCGACTACGGCACGCTGGTGTTCGTCTGGGGTGAGGACGTCGATGTGGTTCAGGGGCTGGTCGGGGTGGGTGGTGGCGATGTCGAGGAAGTGCAGCCACCGGTCGAACAGGGCCTGGACGGTGGGCGCGTCGTAGATGTCGCTGGAGTACTCGATCGCACCGCTGATGCCCTGCGGCTCACCATGAGCGCCGCGCTGCTCGGCGAGGCTGAAGAACAGGTCGAACTTCGCCGTCCCGGTCCGCCCAGGAGCAACCTCGATCGTCAGACCGGGGAGCTGAAAACTCGCCTCAGGGGCGTTCTGCAGCGCGAGCATGACCTGGAACAGCGGGTGGTGCGACAGCGTGCGGGTCGGGTTGAGCAGCTCGACCAGGTACTCGAAGGGGACGTCCTGATGCGCGTACGCGGCCAGGCTCCGCTCCCGCACCCGAGCGATCAACTCGGTGAAGGTCGGGTCCCCGGAGGTGTCCGTGCGCAGGACCAGCGTGTTGACGAAGAACCCGATCAGCTCATCCAGCGCCTGGTCGGTCCGGCCGGCCACCGGACTGCCCACCGGAACATCCTCACCCGCCCCCAACCGCGTCAACAGGGCAGCGAGTCCGGCTTGCAGCACCATGAACAAACTCGCACCCGACGCCCGCGCGACATCCGACAACCGCCGGTGCAGATCCGCATCGATATCGACCGTGACGTAATCGCCCCGGTAAGTCATCACCGCCGGACGAGGACGGTCCGTAGGAAGGGTCAGCTGATCCGGCAGGCCCGCCAACGCCTCCGTCCAGTAAGCGATCTGCGTGGCGAACAGGCTGTCCGGGTCGTTCTGGTCCCCCAGCAGCTCGTTCTGCCACAACGTGTAATCCGCATACTGCACCGGCAACCCACGCCACTCCGGCACCCGCCCCTCCACCCGCGCCGTATAGGCACGGGTCAGGTCGGTGGCGAGCGGGCCCAACGACCAACCGTCCCCCGCGATGTGGTGCACGACCAGCAGCAGTACGTACTCCTGTGCCGAGAGTTCGAAGAGGTCGGCGCGCAGCGGGGTTTCGGTCGCCAGGTCGAAGGCGTGGCGGGCGGCTGACGTCAGGGCCTCCGGCAGCTCGGCCTCGGTCGTGGGGTGGACGGCGAGGTGCGGGAGGGCCGCCTCGGGTGAGAGCACCTGCTGGCAGGGGACGCCCTCGGCCTCGGGGAACACCGTCCGCAGACTCTCGTGCCGGGCCACCACGTCACCGAGAGCGGCCCGCAGCGCGTCCCGGTCCAACTCACCCCTCAGCCTCAGGGCCAGTGGGATGTTGTAGGTGGCGCTCGGCCCTTCCATCTTGTGGATGAACCACAGCCTGCGCTGCGCGAAGGACAGCGGCATGACCTCGGGTCGCCGGCGGACGGTGAGGGCCAGGCGTCCGGGGGCGGCGGTGTCAAGAAGTGCCGCCACCGCGGCCGGCGTGGGCCCCTCGAACAGCGCACGCAGCTCCAGCTCCACGCCGAACGCGGCACGGATCTGAGCGATCAGCCGGGTGGCCAGCAGCGAGTGCCCGCCCAGGTCGAAGAAGTCGTCGTCCACGCCGACCCGCGGCAGCCCCAGCACCTGCGCGAACAGATCGCACACGATCTGCTCCTGCGGCGTGCGCGCCCCGCGTCCCGACCCGGTCGACGCGAACTCGGGCGCGGGCAGGGCCGCCCGGTCCAGCTTGCCGTTTGCCGTCAAGGGGAGCCGGTCGAGGGGGACGACGGCCGACGGGACCATGTAGTCGGGCAGCTGGTCGCGGGTGTGCTCACGAAGCTTGGTGACCAGGGCACCGGTGCCGCGGCGGGCGGCAGGGTTAGTCGCCCACGTGGACAGGGGTGTGGTGGAGGCGCTGGTGGGGAGTGCGGCGTAGGTGCCGACGGGGGCGCGGCCGGACAGCCGGCTCCGGTCGACGAAGACGACGTCCACGGCGTCGGGGTCCTGGGTGTTCCAGGTGATGCCGGTCCAGTAGCCGTGCTCGTCGCCCAAGGCGTCGAATGCCTCTAGGCCGGTTGATGAAGCGGTGGGGCGGTCGGGCAGGGGTGTGCCGTCTTCGAGGGCTTGTCGCACGGCGAGTTCGTGGACGAGGCGGGGGTTCGGGACGCCGGTCAGGCGGAGTTCCGCGGGCCGTTCGGCCGCCATCTGCTGCCTCAGATCGGCGAGGTTGGCCTGGGCGTCGGCGTGAGCGAGCCAGGGGCGGGTGGGGGCGTCGGTGAGGGGGGGGGGGGTGATGCCGGTCTTGTAGAGGGTGGCGTCGTAGCGGTAGCGGGTGAGCTCGTTGTGGGCGGTGCCGCGCTTGAGCTGGATGTCGGTACCCGCCAGGTCGGGCACGTGGTGGGCGAGGGCGCTGAAGTACTCGGGGTCGACGAGGAGTTCCTTCTCCAGGACCAGGCTCTGCTCGACCGCACGCCGGATCGCGGCCATGTCGCTCGGGTCCTCGGCACGCGCCGTCTGCACGCCGGAGGCGAAGGTCCGCAGCAACCGCGGATTACGCAGATCGCCCAGGAACAGCGCGCCACCTGGGGTGAGGGCGCGGAGCGCGTGGTGGACGACCTGTTCCAGGTAGCCGGCGTTCGGGAAGTACTGGGCGACGGAGTTGAGCACGATCGTGTCGAAGTGGCCCTGCGGAAGGTCGCCGAAGTCGTGGGCGGGCTGGGTGCGGAGGTGGACCCGGGTGGCCAGGACGGGATCGGCGTCGACGTTGCGCCGGAGCTCGTCGATGACGGTGCGGGAGAAGTCGGTGCCCCAGTACTCCTCACACTCGGGCGCCAGCCGGGCCAGCAGCAGGCCGGTGCCGACACCGATTTCGAGGACGCGGCGCGGCCGTAGGGACCGGATGCGGTCGACGGTCGTGTCCCGCCACTCCCGCATCTCGGGCAGCGGGATGGGCCGGCCGTCGTAACTGCTGTTCCAGCTGGCGAAGTTCTCACCGAAGACCGTCTGCTCCGCAGCGGTGTACACGGCGTCGTACAGGTTCTGCCACTCGCTGAGCTGGTCCTGCTCCACAGCCTCGTCGTGGTCGCGCGCCGAGGTGTCGGCGACGACGTAGGCGACGAGTCGGGGGTCACCGGGCTGGTCCTCGCGGACGACGACGGCTGCCTGCGCGATGTCCGTGTGGTCGGTGAGGACCTCCTCGATCTCGCCGAGTTCGATGCGGAAGCCTCGGATCTTGATCTGGTGGTCGACGCGCCCGACGAACTCCAGCTCGCCGTCCCGGTTCCACCGCACCAGGTCACCGGTGCGATACATACGCCCGCCGGGCTCGGGAGCGTACGGGTCCGCCACGAACCGCTCCGCCGTCAAGCCGGGCTTGTTCAGATAGCCGCGGGCCACACCGGATCCCGCGATGTACAGCTCCCCCACCACACCGGGCGCCACCAGCTCCAGCCCCGAACCCAGCACGTAGGTACGTGTGTTGGCGATCGGTCGGCCGATCGGCGGTGCGCCCGTGCCGCCGGCCAGGTCCGCGGCGGTCGACCAGATGGTGGTCTCGGTGGGGCCGTACAGGTTGGTCAGGTCGTCGGTGAGCGCGCGCATCGACTCCGCGAGCGGTGTGGGCAGCGCCTCACCGCCGACCAGGACGCGCAGGCCCCGCAGCGCCTCCGGCTCGTGCGCCACCAGGAGCTGCCACAGCGAGGGGGTGCCCTGTACGACCGTGACGCGGTGCCGGGCGATCAGGTCGAGCACGGCGGACGGTTGAGGCACGGCCTCCTTGGGTGCGAGGACGACCGTGGCGCCCGACAGGAGCGGGTGGTACAGCTCCAGCGCGGCGATGTCGAACGCCACCGTGGTGACCGCGAGGAGCCGTTCCCCTGTCCGGAGCGGGACCTTGCGCCGCATGGCTTCCAGGAAGTTGAGCAGCGACGCGTGCGGGACGACCACGCCCTTGGGACGACCGGTCGAGCCGGACGTGTAGATCACGTACGCGGCGGCCGCGGGGGCCGGCGGCGCTGCGTGACTGGTCTCGACCGGGTCGGTGTCGGGGCAGGCGGCCAGAAGCGCGTCTACGTCCGGGGAGCCCAGCACCAGTCGTTCGGCCGAACCATCGTCCGGCGTCCGGGAGTCGGTCGCCGGCGTGGTGAGCAACAGGGCGGGCCGTGCGTCCTCGAGTACGTAGGCGAGGCGGCCGGCCGGGTGGTCGGGGTCCAGCGGCAGGTACGCGGCACCGCTTTTGAGTACGGCCAACAGGGCGACCACCAACTCGGCCGAACGCGGCAGAGCCAGCGCGACCACCCGGTCCGGACCCGCCCCCCGGCGCAGCAGGACGTGGGCGAGGCGGTTGGCGCGGCGGTCCAGCTCCGCATACGTCAGGGAGGTGTCCCCAGCGATCACGGCCACGGCGTCAGGAGTGGCGGCGGCCTGCTCGGCGAAGCGGACCGGCAGCAGCTTCTCGCCGACCTCGGTCTCGGTCTCCAGCCAGGTGCCCAGCAACTGCCGGTGTTCGTCGGGGGTGAGGATGTCGATGTGGTTGAGGGGCTGGTCGGGATGGGTGGTGGCGATGTCGAGGAAGTGCAGCCAACGGTCGAACAGGGCCTGGACGGTGGGCGCGTCGTAGATGTCGCTGGAGTACTCGATCGCACCGCTGATGCCCTGCGGCTCACCATGGGCACCGCGCTGCTCGGCGAGGCTGAAGAACAGGTCGAACTTCGCCGTCCCGGTCCGCCCAGGAGCAACCTCGATCGTCAGACCGGGGAGCTGAAAACTCGCCTCAGGGGCGTTCTGCAGCGCGAGCATGACCTGGAACAGCGGGTGGTGCGACAGCGTGCGGGTCGGGTTGAGCAGCTCGACCAGGTACTCGAAGGGGACGTCCTGATGCGCGTACGCGGCCAGGCTCCGCTCCCGCACCCGAGCGATCAACTCGGTGAAGGTCGGGTCCCCGGAGGTGTCCGTGCGCAGGACCAGCGTGTTGACGAAGAACCCGATCAGCTCATCCAGCGCCTGGTCGGTCCGGCCGGCCACCGGACTGCCCACCGGAACATCCTCACCCGCCCCCAACCGCGTCAACAGGGCAGCGAGTCCGGCTTGCAGCACCATGAACAAACTCGCACCCGACGCCCGCGCGACATCCGACAACCGCCGGTGCAGATCCGCATCGATATCGACCGTGAGGTAATCGCCCCGGTAAGTCATCACCGCCGGACGAGGACGGTCCGTGGGCAGCGTCAGCTGATCCGGCAGGCCCGCCAACGCCTCCGTCCAGTAAGCGATCTGCGTGGCGAACAGGCTGTCCGGGTCGTTCTGGTCCCCCAGCAGCTCGTTCTGCCACAACGTGTAGTCCCCGTACTGCACCGGCAACGCAGACCACTCCGGCACCCGCCCCTCCACCCGCGCCGTGTAGGCACGGGTCAGGTCGGTGGCGAGTGGGCCCAGCGACCAACCGTCACCCGCGATGTGGTGCAGGATCAGGACGAGGACGTGGCGGTCGGGGGCGAGGCGGAACAGCTGGGCGCGCAGCGGTATTTCGGTCACCAGGTCGAAGGGGTAGCGGGCCGCTGACTTCAGGGCGTCCGGCAGCTCCGTCTCGGTGATGTCGGTGGCGGGCAGCTCCACGTTCACGCTGTCGAGCACGTGCTGGTACGAGGTGCCGTCGGCCTCGGGGAACACCGTCCGCAGACTCTCGTGCCGGGCCACCACGTCACCGAGGGCGGCTTGCAGCGCGTCCCGGTCCAGGTCGCCGTTCAGCGTCAGAGTCAGTGGGATGTTGTAGGTGGCGCTCGGCCCCTCCATCTTGTGCAGGAACCACAGCCTGCGCTGGGCGAACGACAGGGGCACGACGTCGGGCAGTTGATGTTTGGTCAGGGCGAGCCGAGCGGGCCCGGCGGTGTCGAGCCGGGCCGCGACCGCGCCCGCGGTCCGTGCCTCGAAGAGCGTGCGCAGGCCGATCTCGACGCTGAACGCGGCACGGATGCGGGCGATGAGCCGGGTGGCCAGCAGTGAGTGGCCGCCGAGCTCGAAGAAGTCGTCGTCCACGCCGACGCGGGGCAGACCCAAGACCTGTGCGAACAGATCGCAGATGATCTGCTCCTGCGGCGTGCGTGCCTCCCGTCCGGATCCGGTCGGCGCGAAGTCGGGCGCGGGCAGGGCGGCGCGGTCGAGCTTGCCGTTGGCGGTCAGCGGCAGACCGTCCAGGAGTGCGACGGCCGAGGGCACCATGTGTTCGGGCAGCCGCTCACGGACGAACTCCCTTGCCTCCTCGGACCGCAGTGCCTCCCGGGCCACGACATAGGCCACGAGCCGGGTCCTGCCGGGCTGGTCCTCGCGGACGCCCACGGCGGCCTGGGTGATGTGGGGGTGCTCGGTGAGGACGTTCTCGATCTCGCCGGGTTCGATGCGGAAGCCTCGGATCTTGATCTGGTGGTCTGCGCGGCCGACGAACTCCAGCTCGCCGTCCTGGCTCCAGCGCACCAGGTCACCGGTGCGGTACATCCGCCCGCCGGGTTCGGACGCGTACGGGTCCGCCACGAACCGCTCGGCCGTCATACCGGGCTTGCCCAGATAACCGCGGGCGACACCGGCCCCCGCGATGTACAGCTCCCCCACCACGCCGGGCGCCACCAGCTCCAGCCCCGAACCCAGCACGTAGGCCCGGGTGTTGGCGATCGGTCGGCCGATCGGCGCGGTGAGCGGCCAGTTGTCGGGGTCGTCGCTCAGGGTGTGGGCCGTGACGACGTGGGTCTCGGTGGGGCCGTAGTGGTTGTGCAGCACGCGTTCTGGTGCCGAGGTGTGGAACTCGCGGACGACGCGGCTCAGCGTAAGGGCCTCGCCGGCCTGCGCGATGGTCCGCAGCCGGGGCAGCGCGCGGCCCTGCTCGACGGCTGCCTCGGCGACGGCCTCCAGTACGAGGTTGGGCGCGAAGAGTTCCTCCACTTCGTACTCGTCCAGCCACTCGACGAACCGGGCCGCGTCCCGCCGGACGTCCTCGTCCGGGATCACCAGGGTCTTGCCGAACATCAGGGCCGACAGCATCTCCTGCGCGGAGACGTCGAAGCTGATGGCCGTGAACTGCGCGGTCCTCGTGCCGGGTTCGCCGCCGATCGCCTCGTGGTGCCACTCCAGCAGGTTCACCAGCGCGCCCGCGGGCATGATGACGCCTTTGGGTCGGCCGGTGGAGCCGGAGGTGTAGATGACGTAGGCGGGATGCTCGGGCGCCAGTGCGGTGACGGGATTGCCGGAGGGCTGATCCGTCACGTCGAGCGTGTCCAGCAGCAGTACCGGCGTCGCGGCGACGGCGTCCGCCGAAGGACGGTGCCCGGTCGCCGTCAGCACCAGCACCGGCCGGGCATCACCGACCATGTGAGCCACCCGAGCCGCCGGATAGGCCGGATCAAGAGGAAGATACGCCGCGCCCGCCTTCAGCACCGCCAGCACCGCGACGACCAGGTCCGCACTGCGCGGCAGCGCCACCGCCACCACGTCCTCCGGACCCACACCACGCCCCACCAGCACATGAGCCAGCCGGTTCGCCCGCTCGTTCAACTCCCCGTACGACAGCGTGGACCCCTCCCACACCACCGCCGCCGCACCCGGCGCCGCCGCCACCCGCGCCTCGAACAACTCCGGCAACGTCACCCCCGACGACACCACAGCCGCCGGCACCCCCAGCACAGCCGCCCGCTCCTGCGCGGACAGCAGATCCACCCGCCCGATCGGCCGGGAAGGATCGGTGACGACGAGGTCGAGCACCCGGATCAGCCGGTCGACGAACGCGGCGGCCGTCGCCTGGTCGAACAGGTCGTCGCGGTAGTCCAGGCGAAGGTACAGACGCCGCCCCGGGGCTGCGATCAGGGTCAGGGGATAGTGCGTCGCGTCCCGCCCGCGCCCCAGGTCAGGGGTGATCCGCAGCCCCGTCTCCGGCCGCTCGCCGGGTTCGTCCCACGGGTAGTTCTCGAAGACCAGGGAGGTGTCGAAGAGGTCGCCCAGACCGGCCAGTTGCTGGATGCGGGCGAGTCCGAGGTGGTGGTGCCCGGTGAGCCGCGACTGCGCGCTCTGCACGTTTTCGACGATGGCCAGCAAGGACTGCGCCGGGTCGAGGGACACGCGCACGGGCACCATGTTGATGAGCAGCCCCACCATGCTCTCGACGCCGGGGAGTCGAGGATCGCGCCCGGCCACGACGGCCCCGAACACGACGTCGTCCTGGCCGGTGCGCCGGCTCAGCACAAGCCCCCACGCCGCCTGAAGCACGGCGTTCAGGGTCACCCCGTGCCGGCGCGCCCAGTCGGCCAGCGCTGCCGTGCGGGCCTCGTCCAGCTCCACCGTGATCCGCTCCGGCATCAGTCCGGGACGGCCCGGGGCCACCGGGGTGAGCAGCGTCGGCTGTTCGAGTCCGCCGAGCGCCTCCCGCCAGGCGGCCTCCGCCGCCGGCTGATCCTGCTGCGCGAGCCAGCCCAGGTACTGCCGGTAGGGAGCCACTCGGGGCAGCACGGTGGTGTCGCCCCGGCTGTCGTACAGCGCGGTCAGCTCACGCACGAGCAGTGGCGTCGACCAGCCGTCGAGCAGGATGTGGTGGGTGGTCATGATGAGGCGGTGCCGTTCGGCGGCCAGGCGCACCAGGGAGAAGCGCAGCAGTGGCGGCTCAGCCAGGTCGAACCGGCGTGCGTGCTCCTTGGCCGCGAGCCGGGCCAGCTCCGCCTCCGCGTCGGCATCGGGAAGCGGCGACAGGTCGAACTCGTCCCAGGGAACGTCGACCTGACGTGGTATCAGCTGTACGGTCCGGCCGGAGTCCACCTGCCGGAATCCGGCGCGCAGGTTCGGGTGCCGTTGGACGAGCGCGAGCACGGCGGCCCGCAGCCGCGCCGCGTCGAGGGCGCCCTCGATGGCGAAGACGTGCTGCACCGCGTAGACGTCCGCGCCGTCCTGCTCGTAGCGGGAGTGGAACAGCAGCCCCTCCTGCATCGGGGAGAGGGGGAGGATGTCTTCCAGGCCCGACGACGTCATTTCTGCACCCTCCACGCTGCTTCGAGCTGCTCGATGTCGTGCTGGCTGAGTTCGGTCAGGGGGAAGTCCGAAGGGCTGTGGCCGCCGGTGTCGAAGCGCTCGCCGTGCCGGACCAGTCCGCGGATCGCTCGGAACCAGTGGTCGGCCAGGGCTCGGACGTGCCGTTCGGTCCACAGATCCGGCGCCCAGGTCCAGACGGCCTCCAGTTCCGGCCCGTCCGGGGCGTCGCGGACCATGCTGTTCACCTCGAGCCCGTGCGCCAGGGCCGTCGCCGGGTCGGCGCCGCTCAGCAGGCCCGTCTCCGCGGCCACGGTCCATTCCGGGTGGCCGGGGACCACCGGTGAGCCCGCCGAGGGGAACCGGCCGAGGTAGTTGAATCCGAGTTGCGGTACGGCGAGCCCGGCCAGCACCGGCCCGGTGTCGGGATTGAGTTGCCGCAGCAGGCCGTAGCCGATGCCCCGGTCGGGCAGGGAGCGGACCTGTTCCTTGACCCGTTTCAGGGCCTGTCCGAGCGACGGCCCGCCGTCGACGACCTCTTCCCACGCCAGGGGGCCGGGGTCGACGCGGACCGGGTACAGCGAGGTGAACCAGCCCACGGTGCGCGAGAGGTCCACGCCCTCGACGATCTCCTCGCGCCCGTGTCCCTCCACGTCCACGAGGAGAGCCGTGTGCCGCCCGCGTGCGTGGGTCCGGCGCCACTGGGCGACCGCCAGGGCGAGCGCGGTGAGCAGGACGTCGTCGACCTTCGCGTGGAAGGCCGTGGGCACCGTCGTCAGCAGCGGGGTGGTGACCTCGGGTGGCAGGGAGAGCGTGAGCTCACGGGCCCGGCCCACGGTGTCCCGCGCGGCATCGAGCCGGCCAGTGGTCAGCGGTGGGTCAGCCGCGGTGAGCAGCCCGGTCCACAGCGCCGCCTCGGCGGTGCGGGCCGGCTGCCGGGCCTCGACCGTGAGGAGACTGGCCCAGCGGCGCAGGGAGGTGCCTGGCGGGTCCAGCCGTGGAGGTCGGCCGCCCCCGACGGCCTCGCAGGCGTCGATGAGATCGGGAAGCAGGATCCGCCAGGAGACCCCGTCGACGACGAGATGGTTGACGACGACCAGCAGCCTGCCCCGTTCGGCAGGTCCGGCGTCGAACCAGATCACCTGAACCAGCACGCCGCGCTCGGCCGACAGCCGGTGGGACGCCGCCTCCGCCTCTGCCCGGACCAGCGTCGCGTCGACGGCCGTGCCGGCGGTGTCGACACGATGCACCACGTCCGCGGCCGACACGGACCCCACCGGACCCACCTCGAGCGACCACGCCCCGTTGTCCTGACCGCTCGGTTTCCGGGTCAGCCGCAGCGCGTCGTGGTGGTCCACGAGTGCCTGCACGGCCGTCACGAGGTGGTCCTCACGCAACCCGGCCGGCACCTCCAGCAGCATCGCCTGGTGGAACGCGTCGATGCCGCCACCGCGCGCGTCGAACCAGCGCATGATCGGCGTCGGTTCCATCCCTCCCACGCCGGCGTGGTCGGAATCGGGTGCCGACACGCTCAGTTCCTCGGCGACCTCGGCCAGTCCGGCCGCGGTCCGCTGCTCGAAGACGTCCCGGACCGCCAGTCCGACACCCGCCGAGCGAGCGAGGCTGACGAGCCGGATCGAGACGATGCTGTCCCCGCCGAGCGCGAAGAAGTCGTCCTCGGGTCCTACCCTCTCCACGCCCAAGGCCTGCGCGACCAGCGCTGCCAGCAGTCGCTCGCGCTCGGTCCGCGGCTCCCGACGTGGCGCATCCGCCCGCGCCCTCTGCTCGGGTGCGGGCAACGCGGCCCGGTCGAGCTTGCCATTGGCCGTCAACGGCAGCCGGTCCAGGGTGACGTAGGTGAACGGCACCATGTACTCGGGCAGCCGCTGGCGCACGAACTCAACCAGGTCTGCCGGTGTTTCGCCGGTGTCGGGGACGACGTAGGCGATCAGACGGATGCTGCCGTGCTGGTCGTGATCGGCGACCACGGCGGCCTGGCCGATCGCCGGATGACCGGTGAGGACGTTCTCGATCTCGCCGGGTTCGATCCGGAAGCCGCGTACCTTGACCTGCTGGTCGGCGCGGCCCATGTACTCCAGATCCCCCCCGGCATTGACACACACCAGGTCACCGGTGCGGTACATGCGCCCGCCCGGCTCAAGACCGTAGGGATCGGCGACGAAACGCTCGGCCGTCATACCGGGCTTGTTCAGATAGCCACGCGCCAGACCGGCCCCGGCGACGTACAGCTCGCCCGTCACCTGCGGCGGCACCGGCCGCAAGTGTGCGTCCAGCACGTAGACACGGGTGTTGGCCATCGGACGGCCGATCGGCACCGTCGCACCGCCGACATAGGGGCGCGGCACACGGTGGTGGGTGGCGAAGGTGGTCGTCTCCGTCGGCCCGTAGCCATCCACGACCGTCAGCCCGGGGCAAGCCTCGTGCAGGCGCTGCACCGTGGCCCCGGAAACGGCCTCACCGCCGCTCCACACCTCCCGCACTGCCGACAGCGCGTCTACGGCGTGCTCGGCGACCACGTTCAACAGGGAATTGGTCAGCCACAACGCGGTCACACGCTGGCTGGTGATGGCCTGCTGGAGAGCGGGGACGTCCAGCTCACCGGCCGGGGCCACGACGACAGTCCCGCCGCTCAGCAGCGGCACCCACAACTCGTAGGTGGAGGCGTCGAACGCGGCCGGCGAATGCAGCAGCACCCGCTCATGCGCCGAGCGGTCAAACCGTGGGTCCAAAGCCAGAGCGGCGACATTGCGATGCGTCACCACGATCCCCTTGGGCGCACCCGTCGAACCCGACGTGTACATCACGTACGCCGCATCCCCCGACCCCACATCCACCCTGGGATCACCGGGGTCGGTCGCATGGGACCGAGGAGACTCGATGTGGAGCAACTCCACGGCCTCGGCACCTGATTCCGGAACCGACCGTTCGTCGGTGATCAGCAGGCGCGCGCCGGTGTCGGCCAGGACATGGCGGATGCGGTCGGCCGGATAACGGGCATCGAGGGGCACATAGACAGCGCCGGCCTTCATCAGCCCCAAGACCGTGGTGACCGTCGCGATCGAGCGCTCCAGAAGCACACCGACCGCGTCACCCCGCCGCACTCCCCGGGCGATCACCTCATGCGCGAACTGATCGGCACGCGCGTCGAGTTGTGCGTACGTCAGCGTGGCGGCGCCATCGGTGACCGCCAGGGCATCGGGCGTCTCAGCCACCTGCCGTACGAACAGCTCGCCCAGGGAGACATCCGGCACCACATGCGCCGTGTCGTTGAACTCGACCACTGCACGCCGGTGTTCCTCGGGGGTGAGGATGTCGATATCGGCCAGGGGACGGTCGGGCTCAGACACGGCCGCGTCCAACAGCCTCAGCCAACGGTCGAACAGGGCCTGCACGGTGGGCGCGTCGTAGATGTCGCTGGAGTACTCGACGGCACCGGTGATGCCCTGGGGCTCGCCGCGTTCCCCACGCCGCTCCGCAAGGCTGAAGAACAGGTCGAACTTCGCCGTACCCGTCCTGCCCAGCTCGACCCCGGCTCGCAGCCCGGGAAGCTCCAGCTCGGTCTCGGGGGCGTTCTGCAGCGCCAGCATGACCTGGAACAGCGGATGGTGCGACAGCGTGCGGGTCGGATTGATCAGCTCGACCAGGTACTCGAACGGGACATCCTGGTGCGCATAGGCGGCCAGACTCCGCTCCCGCACCCGAGCGATCAACTCAGCGAACGTCGGATCACCGGAGGTGTCCGTGCGCAGCACCAGCGTATTGACGAAGAACCCGATCAACTCATCCAGCGCCTGATCAGTCCGGCCGGCCACCGGACTGCCCACCGGAACATCCTCACCCGCCCCCAACCGCGTCAACAGGGCAGCGAGTCCGGCTTGCAGCACCATGAACAGACTCGCACCCGACGCCCGCGCGACATCCGACAACCGCCGGTGCAGATCCGCGTCGATATCGACCGTGAGGTAATCGCCCCGGTAAGTCATCACCGCCGGACGAGGACGGTCCGTGGGCAGCGTCAGCTGATCCGGCAGACCCGCCAACGCGTCCGTCCAGTAGCCGATCTGCGTGGCGAACAGACTGTCCGGGTCGTTCTGGTCACCCAGGAGCTCGTTCTGCCACAGCGTGTAGTCCCCGTACTGCACCGGCAACGCACGCCACTCCGGCACCCGCCCCTCCACCCGCGCGCTGTAGGCACGGGTCAGGTCGGCGGCAAGCGGGCCCAACGACCAACCGTCACCCGCGATGTGATGCAGGACGAGCAGCAGCGCGTGTCGGTGTTCGGACACCGTGAACAGCTCGGCGCGAAGGGGGATTTCGGCCGCCAGGTCGAAGGCGTGCCGGGCCGCTAACTCCAGGGCGTCCGGCAGTTCCGTCTCGGCGATGTCGGTGGTGGGCAACTCGACGCTCGCGCTGTCGAGGACGTGCTGGTACGGAGTGCCGTCGGCCTCGGGGAACACCGTCCGCAGACTCTCGTGCCGGGCCACCACGTCACCGAGGGCGGTCCGCAGCGCGTCACGGTCCAAGGTGCCGGTCAGTCGTACGACGAGGGGGATGTTGTAGGTGGCACTCGGCCCCTCCATCTTGTGCAGGAACCACAGCCGCCGCTGGGCGGACGAGAGGGGAAGGGCCGGGGGCCGTTCCCGCGCCGCCAGGGGCGGCCGAGCAGGTCCAGCGGTGTCGAGGAGTGCCGCCACCGCGGCCGGCGTCGGTCCGTCGAACAGTGCGCGCAGCTCCAGCTCGGCTCCGAACGCGGCACGGATCTGGGCGATGAGGCGGGTGGCCAGCAGGGAGTGCCCGCCCAGGTCGAAGAAGTCGTCGTCGACGCCGACCCGCGGCAGACCCAAGACCTGCGCGAACAGATCGCACACGATCTGCTCCTGCGGCGTGCGCGCCTCCCGCCCCGACCTGGTCACGCTGAAGTCCGGCTCCGGGAGCGCCGCCTTGTCCAGCTTGCCGTTGGCGGTGAGGGGCATGCGGTCCAGTACGACGACGGCCGCCGGAACCATGTAGTCGGGCAGCCGGTCCCGCGCGAACTCCCGTACGTCTCCGTCGCGGAGGGCTCCCCGTGCCACCACGTAGGCGATGAGGCGGGCATCACCGGACGGTTCGTCCCGGACCACCACCGCGGCCTCGGCGATGTCGGGGTGGTCGGTCAGCACGTTCTCGATCTCGCCGGGTTCGATGCGGAAGCCGCGGATCTTGATCTGGTGATCGGCGCGGCCGACGAACTCCAGCTCGCCGTCCTGGCTCCAGCGCACCAGGTCGCCAGTGCGGTACATCCGCGTGCCCGGCTCGGTAGCGTACGGGTCCGCCACGAACCGCTCGGCCGTCAGGCCGGGCCTGCCCAAGTAGCCGCGGGCGACACCAGCCCCCGCGACGTACAGTTCCCCCACCACGCCGGGCGCCACCAGCTCCAGCCCGGGACCGAGCACATACGTCCGCAGGTCGGGGATGCCGACGCCGATGACGCTGGCTGCCGCCGCGGTCGCTCGCTCCCGGGTCAGCGGCTGGTACGTCACGTGGACCGTGGTCTCGGTGATGCCGTACATGTTGATCAGGGCCGGCGTGTCGTCGGGGTGGCGCCGGAACCAGTCCGCGAGGCGGGACGGTTGGAGTGCCTCACCGCCGAACACCACGGTGCGCAGGGCGAGTTCGCGGCCCGGCGGGGAGGCGTCGGCGTCAGCCTGGGCCAACTGGTAGAAGGCCGACGGCGTCTGGTTGAGGACGGTGACGCCGTGATCGGCCAGCAGGTCGAGGAAGGCGCGGGGCGTCCTGCTGACCTCGTAAGGGACCACGATGAGTCGGCCGCCGTGCAGCAGCGCTCCCCACAGCTCCCAGACGGAGAAGTCGAAGGCGTACGAGTGGAACAGCGTCCACACGTCGTCGGGGCCGAAGCCGAACCACTTCCGGGTGGCGTCGAAGAGCCGCACCACGTTGCGGTGGGCGACGACGACGCCTTTGGGTCGGCCAGTGGAGCCGGAGGTGTAGATGACATACGCGGGATGATCGGGCGCCAGTGCGGTGACGGGATTGCCGGATGGCTGATCCGTCACGTCGAGCGTGTCCAGCAGCAGTACCGGCGTCGCGGCGACGGTGTCCGCCGGGGGACAGTGCCCGGCCGTCGTCAGCGCAAGCACCGGCCGGGCATCACCGACCATGTGAGCCACCCGAACCGCCGGATAGGCCGGATCAAGAGGAAGATACGCCGCGCCCGCCTTCAACACCGCCAGCACCGCGACGACCAGGTCCGCACTGCGGGGCAGCGCCACCGCCACCACGTCCTCCGGACCCACACCACGCCCCACCAGCACATGAGCCAGCCGGTTCGCGCGCTCGTTCAACTCCCCGTACGACAGCGTGGAACCCTCCCACACCACCGCCGCCGCACTCGGCGCCGCTGCCACCCGCGCCTCGAACAACTCCGGCAACGTCCCCCGCGACGACACCACAGCCGCCGGCACCCCCAGCACAGCCGCCCGCTCCTGCGCGGACAGCAGATCCACCCGCCCGATCGGCCGGGAGGGATGGGTTGTCGTGACGGCGCGCAGAGCCGTGAGCAGGCGTCGGTGGTGAACGGCCAGTTCGTCGTGCGTGCACAGTTCGGGGTGGGCGTTCACGTCGACGACCGGTCCGGTGCCGTCACGGCGGTCCCACACGGCGAGGGTGAGGTCGCCCACCAGGCCGGAGGTGAGGTTGTGCGCGGTGGTCGGCAGTCCGGCGAACGTGATCGCGTAGTCGAAGGACATGACGTTGACGACCGGTGCGTACCACGTGCCCGTGCGACCGGGCAGGGCGAGGTCGCGCTGGATGTCCTCGGCCCGGTACCGCTGGTGGCGGCCCAGTTCGCGCACGCGCTCGCCGATCTGGGTGAGGAGTTCGCCGAGGGTCAGCTCCGGTCGTAGCGTGAGCCGGAGCGGTAGGACGTTGGCAGCCGTGCCGGGAGTGCGACGCTCCACCTGGGTGAGGCGTGCTGTCACCGGCAGGCCGAGGACGACGGTGGCCGCGCCGGTCGTCCGGTGGACGTGGAGGGCTGCGGCGGCGATGACCAGGTGCGACCAGGGGGCGCGGGCCCGGCGGGCCGCGTCGCGCAGAGCCGTGTGGTCCGCCGGCTCCCACGTGGTGGTGTGCCGGAGATAGCGCTCCGGTGTGGTCGACGGCGTGCCGACGATTTCCGCCGGTTGTGGACGGTCGGCGAAGCGTTCTGCCCAGTAGGCCCTGTCCTGGGTGAACTGCTCCGATGCCTGGTAGGTGTGTTCGGCTGTGATCAGGTCGGACAGCGTGCCGAACGGGCTCGCTCCCACCGGGCCGCCTCGGGCGAGTGCGGTGTAGACGTCGGCGACCCGGCGTGTGATCAGCAGGGACCCGAAGGCGTCCATCACGGCGTGGTGGTAGCCCTGGTACCACCAGAAGCGGTCTGCGCTCAACTTCAGCAGCGCGTACTCGAACAGTCGGTCCTCGGTCAGGTTCATGGGCCGGGCGACCGCGGCGTCCATCCAGTCGCGGGCGGCCTGTTCCGGGTCCGGCTCCGCGCTCAGGTCGGTGACCGCGAGCGGCCAATCGGCGGGCTCCTGAAGGACTTGCCGGACCTCGTCACCTTCCTGGACGAAGCGGACGTGCAGCGCCTCCGCCTCGCCGACGACGAGACGCAGGGCTTGCACGAACAGCTCCGGGTCCACGCCTCCGTGGATCTCCAGGTACTCCCCCACCCGGAAAACTCGATTCCCTCTCCCCAACCGCTGCTCGGCGATCCATATTTCGCGTTGCGCAGCCGTGAGGGGCAGCGTGCTGCCGGCACTGACGGACAAGTCTCCACCTCCGAGAATTCCCCCGCACGGACGGCCGGAGAGGCAGGAATAGAAAACTCACAATGTCCTGGAATACGCGTCGTCATTCGATCGCGCAGAAGTGAGACGGCGAACTCCGCACTGTCGGATCTCGCGGATCGCCGTGTGCGTACAGGAGTCGGACGTAACCGCCCGGAAACACGACTGAGGGAAACCTAACCCTGGGAGATCCGGAGGGTCAAGGAGATCAATCGGCTATGCCACGCGCATGTCCGGCACCTTGTCCCGCCGGCGGGACACACGGCACGACCCGGCGGGACCCCGCGCGCACGCCTCCCATCGACTGTGCCGTCCGCCGACGCGGTCGGGCGGCCAACTGCCCCTGGACCGGCTGGTGGAGGCCTGCCGCGTGCGGCGACCGGCGTCGGGGCCCGGGCGTCGCCCGCGGGCCGGCCCGTCTTGATCGACGGCTCTTGCCCGTCGTTTATCGACGGTGTTAGCTTCAATTTCCACAAATGCCGATCGCACGTTTCCCGAGGCTGTTTCACAAAAGGAAACCCGTATGGCAAAAACACAGTGGGTGAGTCATCTGCTGAACCGCGGTGCGGACGACGACCGGTGGGCCGTGTCGAGCGCTCCGGTCACCCGGGGACAGTTACGCAGTGCGGTGGCCGAGTTCGAGGAGCGTTTCCGGAACCAGGGAATCGGCGAAGGCAGCTCGGTTCTCCTGAGGATGACGCCGAGTTTCACGTACGTTCAGGCGCTCTTGGCCCTGTGGAGCCGTGGGGCGCAGGTGGTCCTGGTCGACTTCCGGCTGAAGCCGGCCGAGTACGCACCGCTGGTCCAGCAGGTGCGTCCGCAGTACCTCGTCGCCGCGGCCGACGCCGGAGGGCCGGTGGCCGGATTCCGTCAGGAGTCGGACTTCACGGTCCAACAGCTGCCGGACGGCCGGCCCGCCGTCGACGGCATACGGCTGGTGCAGTTCAGCTCGGGCTCGTCCGGCCGGCCCAAGGTCATCGGCCGATCCGCCGACTCCGTACTGGCTGAGATCGACCGGCACGCCGCCCTCCCCGGAATCCCCGGCGCGGACGACCGGATGATGCTGCTGAACTCGGTCATGCACAACATGGGCCTGGTCAGCGGCGTGCTGCACGCCCTCGCGTCCGGGGCGACACTGATCATTCCGCCGACGCTGCGCCCGGCCGAGGTCGTACGGTTCATGGCCGCCACCGGGACGAGCGCCGTCTACGGAACGCCCGTGCACTACGACCTGCTGTCCCGCGTCGCCGACCCGCCCCAACTGCCCGCACTCCGCCTCGCGGTGTCCGGCGGCGAGCGGGTACCGCAGGAGACGTACGAGAACTTCCGCGCACGCTTCGGCCTGCCGATCAGCCCGGTCTACGGACTCACCGAGATCGGACTGATCGCGGGTGACCTGTCCGGCACGTCCGTCCCTCCGCAGCTGGGGCTCCCCGTGCCGGGGGCCGAGGTCAAGGTCGTCGACGAGGAGCTGTATGTGCGGATGGACCGCTCACCGTATCTGTACGGCGAGCACACCGACCGCTACACCGACGGCTGGCTGCGGAGCTTCGACCGGGTCCGTCAGGACCCCGCGACCGGGGTGCTCAGCATGCTCGGCCGGGCCGACTCGCTGGCCGTGATCGGCGGACTGAAGGTCGACCTCACGGAAGTCGAGAACGTGCTCCTGACCCACGACCGGGTGACGGAGGCCGTCGTGACACACCACGAGGTCATCGAGGCGTTCGTGGGCGCCGACCCCGCCGTCACCGCGGACGAGCTGACGGTCTGGTGCCGGGAGCGGCTGAGCCCTGTCAAGATCCCCAAGCGGTTCCACATCACGCGGCTGCTGCCGCGGAACTCGATGGGGAAGCTGATCCGCGACCGTGCGCTGATGCACGGACGCGTCCTGTCGGAATCGCCCTCGCGGGCGCAGGAGGACCGGTGATCTCGAAAGACGACCTCAGGGCGATATTGACCGAGAACGCGGGACTCGGGCCGCGCGAGGAGCTGACCGACGACGCCGAGCTGGTGATCGACTCCTTCACGCTGGTGGTCCTTCAGCACGTCCTGGAGCAGCGGCACGGCGTGGTCATCGAGCCGCAGTTCGACGACATGGCCCAGTTCACCTCGATCGACGGCATCCACACCTACGTGACCAGAGTCGCGCAGCAGCACTGACCGGCACACCCGGCCCTTATCCGACGGCATTGCGCAGGGAGCGATGATGAGCAACCCCTTCGAGAACCCCGACGGCACCTTCCTGGTGCTCGTCAACGACGAGGGCCAGCACTCGCTGTGGCCCTCGTTCGCCGAGGTGCCCGCAGGCTGGACGGTCGCGCTCGGCCCGAGCGACCGCCAGACCTGCCTCGCCTACGTCGAGGAGCACTGGACCGACATGCGCCCACTGAGCCTCGTGCGCCGATAGGAGACCTCGATGGACGACGCCGCATTCCAGCAACTGCTGTTACGGGAGGAGGACCTCGAGGAGTCGTTCTACGGCGAGGAGCCGAGCGCCGCCTACGATCCCGTCTACGTCTCCGGCGACGAGTCGGGGCGGGCCATCGTCGACCTGACCAACATGCTCACGCACGGCACGCATCCCGAGACGGTGCACCACGCCTCCGCGCTGTTCACGAACGTCGTGGGGTCGGTGGTGTTCCACCATGTCGCCGAGTTCGGCCACGGGACCTGCCGGCAGATCTACCAGGAGCTCCTCGACGCGGTGCACGCCTGCGCGCAGTACCGGATGGAACTCAACGACGGCGTGCAGCTGGACATCTCGAGGGTGGAACTGGGGCCGGTCGAGCTGGGAGACGGCGGCTTCCTCGTGCGGTGGCTGTCCACCGTCGACCACTTCCGCATCGAGACCGCCTGGGTGATCGTCGCCAAGGACGACATTCTCACCTTCGTCAACGCCCGTGTCCCGGACGAGTCGGAGATCCAGCGGCTCGCACGGGTCGCCGTCGACCGCGTCGCCGAACTGACCGGTGCATCATGACGTCCACGGCGTCCCTGGTCGACTTCGCGTCCGCGCTGGAGACCGTCGAGGAATGGCTGACCGAGTACATCTCAGCGAGCCATCCGGAGATCGGCCGCACCGGACCCATCTGCCCCTTCGTGGCACCCTCGCGCAAGAACCGGACGATGGAGATCCGCCTGCGGTTGGCCGGCCACGCGCCCACGCTCGACCTCATCGAGGAGATCGCCCGCAGCAGTCTGCGCGAGTACGAGCTGACGACCTGGCAGGGCCGCAATCCCATGCTGCGGGCCATGGTGGTCGCACTTCCCGACCTGCGCAGCGAGGACACCGGACTGCTCGACCAGGCCCACGCCCGGGTGAAGGACACCTTCGTGGCACAGGGGCTCATGATCGGCCAGTTCCACGAGAACTGCGAGGTGACGGCCGCACGCAACCCCCGCTTCACTGTGAGCAAGGCACCCTTGCCCCTGTTCGCCATCCGCGCCATCGCCCTGCACGACGTCTTCTTCCTGTCCGAGCGACCGCACTGGTTCCAGCAGTACCGGGAGCGGTTCGGCAAGTTCTTCGGACCAGGGTCCACCGTGATGGACCCGCACTTGGTGCAGCGTTACCAGGAGGCCGAGCAGGCGTACGGGGGGCCGCCGTAGACTCCGCCGATCTCTTGGCCTCGGCGGGGTCAGCGCGGCACTTCCACCTCGATACCGCCGAGCGGGTATTGGCAGCGCCGGTCGGACCGGGAGCCGCTTTTCCGGGCGCCCTTGAGGTTCTTCACGAAGGCCATGAACCATGACCGGCCGGTGCCCTGCGGTTTTGACTCAAGGTCTCGCACACGTCGACGAGGCGCCCTCGTGCCGGTGCCAGACGCTGTCCATCTCGCGGCCGTCGGGCAGGGTGTGGCGGGTGCGGGGACCGGGGGCCGCCACGAAGCCCGCGCGCTCCAGGGCGCCGCAGCAGGCGAGGTTCTCCGTCGCTGTTCCCGCCCGTAGCGTCGGCAGACCGGTGTGGCTGTGGGCGAACTCCGCGCCGGCCAGAAACAGTTCAGTGCCGAGGCCCTGGCCTCGATAGTCGGGGCGGGATTGCCGCCGATCTCACCACTGTCGTGGTGGAGTTCGAAGGGCTCGGCCAGCTCGGGGTTGGACCGGATGAACCAACAGGGGCACCCATGCCCAACAAGGCCTGTCTGGTGTCCGCGTCCGGTACGACCTGGCCCATCTGGTTCCCCTGCCAGTGCTGGGCATCGGGGTCCGCTCGTGTTCGAACCGCTCGGGCAACCGGTATGTTCCGTCTGTTGCAGCTCGAACTGCACAACTGGGTCCGGGATGGCGGGGGTTGGTAGTGGGGGAAAGCCGTGTGCGGGCCGTTGCGCTGGGCAGCCGCCGGGTTCTGCTGGAGCGCTTACGCGTCTCGCCGGCTCTGTTCCGGGCGCGCGCGACAACGGTGCTCGGCTATCTGGAGACTTGGACGGCACCTGCCCTGCGGCATCCGGTGCTTGATCAGGATCGGCTGGAGCGCAGGTATCGGCAGCTGCTCGCCGCCGGCCTCGTCCTGCTGACTTCGCTGGTGAGTCTGTGGAAGCTCGACCGTGACGCGACGTCTTGGCGGGACGAGACGGTGAGCTACGCCGTGGCCAAGCGCACCCCAGGAGAACTGTGGCTCCTGGTGCAGAACATCGACGCTGTCCACGGCCTCTACTACTTCCTTGCCCATCTTGCACTTGAGGTACGGGACGACGGCATCCTGACACTGCGGATCCTGTCGGTGCTCGGCACGATGACCGCTGCGTTGGGGGTCTACGCCATCGGGAACCGACTCGGTGACCCAGCAACCGGATTCCTCGCCGGAGTTGCCTTCCTGTGCATTCCCCAGGTGCAGTTCTACGCGCAGGAGGCCCGCTCCTATGCGTTGGTGAGCGCCGCGGTGATATGGGCGACGTGGTTCTTCGTGCGCGCGCTGCACGACGGCCGACGATGCTGGTGGGCCGGGTATGCAGGGCTGCTGATGCTGGGTGGATGGCTGCATGTGTTCGCGCTGTTGGTCATCCTCGCGCACGCCGTGACGCTCTGGCGCGGTGGATACCTGCGCCGCCTCGGACGCAGCTGGATGGTGATGATCGCCATCGTCGGTTGCGCCGTGGCGCCGCTGGCCGTTGTAAGTGCCGGCCAGGCGTCAGCGCAGTTGGACTGGCTGGGCCGCCCGAGCCTTCAGGACTGGCTGGGGTTCGTCGTTCCCGCCGCCGTGGCAGCCGCTTTGGGGGTCGCGCTTCGTGGGCACGACGCGGGCGCGGCCAGGACCGTCACGTTTTCGACGCTCGGCGTGCCCCTCCTGATCGTCCCCGCCGGATTCCTGCTCACGGTGTCCCTCGCAAAGCCGTGGTACGTCGACCGCTACGTCCTGTACTGCATGTCCGGCCTGGCGCTCCTTCTCGGCCAGGCCCTACGGCAGTGGCAGCGGATTCTGCGAGCGGAGGCAGCTTCAGGGCGCGAGCGGCGCAAGCTGTACGCCACAGCGGCCGTGGCGTTCGCTCTCTTCTCAGCGCTCGGCCCCTGGTACTGGCAGATGCGCTCCGCTGCCAGTCGCACCGACACGGTGGAGAGCTATTGGGGGCTCACCGTCACCGTCCCGGGAGACCCCGAACCCGTTCTCTTCCAGCCTGCACGCCGCCGCGCATGGGTACTTGCCCGGCCTGCTGTTTTCGGGCCGCTCGACGACATCGCGCTGCAGCAGACGCCGGCTGCGTCCGGAACGTTGTACGGCGTCGAGGCCTCCCCCGACGTCATCCGGCAGCGTATGCTCCAGCATCGCGAGATCAATGTCTTGCGCGACCGTCCCGGTCAGCCCCTGGACGACACTCCCGCCGAGATCACCAAGAGAGCAGTCCTGCGCCAGCACTACCAGCTCTGCTGGGTGATACCGGTCAATGGAGGCGAGTCCGCAATCTTCATCCGTCGCGACGCCGCATTGACGAACCCCCTGTGCGCACCCGGGCGCGATATCTACAGCTGATCGGCTCGGCATCCGACTCAGGGCGGCCCCGAGTCGGTGGTTTCGCTGACGCTGATGCCGAGGGTGTCACTGAGCTCTGACGCGGGCAGGTCAGCGGGCCGAGCGCAGCAGGGCCTCAACAGCGGACGACCACCTCGGTCACCTCCAGGCACAATTTCTCCAGCGAGGACAGCAGCAACTCCTCGCGTTGCCGCAGTACTTCACTCATTGCGCCGCACTGTCGGCCGACCCGGCGACGCTCCGGGCACCGCATGCGAGACTGACCAGATGTCAGAAGTGGTCTTCACCAGCGTCGCGCCCGTGGTCCCCGTCCGAGACCTTGACGCCGCGCTCGATCGATACCGTCGCCTGGGCTTCGCCGTGCACGCCTACGAAGGCCCGCACCGCTACGGCTTCGCCGAGCGGGGCGCAATGTCCGTTCACGTCAGCGAGTGGGCCGAACACGATCCTTCCCGCACCGGCGCTGTGATCTACCTCTATGTGAGCGACGCCGACGCGATCTACGCAGAGTGGAAGAACTCCGGTGTTGAAGGGCGCTTCACACAGCCCGCGGACACACCCTACGAACTCCGAGAATTCACGTACGTCGACCTCGACGGAACAGCCCACCGCGTGGGATCACCCCTGGCAACCTGACGCGGCGTCTCAAGAGGCAGGAGCCGGCACCGCCTCAAGATCGCGTCGTTGGGTGAACCGGTGGACGACCACGGCGTACGGCTCGGCCATCGAGTTGAGCGTCGGCGGCCCCGGCGACAGGGAGCACTCACGCCCCCACCGCAAGACCCGATGGAGAGGTCCGTACCGTCCAGCGGTCCCGTTCCCGAGCGAACAATTGTACGACTGTGCGGCGCGGAAGAGGGAATCTCAGGCCCTGTGCGATGGTGCCTGGACAGTGGAACGCCCATGCTTGCCGACGGCGCCCTCCGCGCCGTCGCCATGCTGCGCGCGGTTCCGGATCCGGAGACCGAGGTGTACGGCAGGTCCGCGAACGGACGTGGCTGATGCGGCGGCCACGTCACTGGAAGGCAGATATCAGACCTATCGCCCGCTCTGGCTTGGACCGATCGCCCCGCGGCGCGGAATCAAGCCCGGTGGGTTCAGGGTCAGTTCAGGGGTGGTGTCAGTGGAGCCGACGGTAACCCGCGGCCAGGACATTCCCGAACACCTGCGCATCGCGCGCACAGCCCAGCAGACACTGGCCGGCAGAACGAGGACCCGCACCACGGCCCTGTTACCCCACCGCCTCGCTCCCCTGCCCCTCTTCACGAGAACCCAGCCAGACCGGGCGGCCTCCGCGCAGAGCGAGGCGAACGCGCTGTACCAACAAGGCCTGCAGCAACTGCCCAAGCGCACACCTCTTGGCGCGCCGTCCACCGCAGGTCCGTCGGCACACCCTGCGACGACGCGCAGGACCGCGACGAGGTCATCCTGCTGCCGGCCCTCACCGAATGGCACAACGCCCCCGCCTCCCTGGCCTACACGCATGTCCCTGGACGCGGCACACCGCGGCGTTCGCCGGGCGGAGGGGCCGCCCGGCCTTACCCGAAGCCCGGGTCAGGCCACGGCGGGGCTGCGGCGCTCGACGAGGACGACGTCGCGCCAGCGACCGCGGTGGCGGCCGAGGCGTTCGCGGGTGCCGACGATGCGGAAGCCGGCCTTGATGTGCAGGGCGAGGCTGGCGGTGTTCTCCGGGAAGATGCCGGACTGGACGGTCCAGATCCCGGCCGCGTCCGTGGAGGCCAGCAGCGCCTGGAGCAGGGCGAGGCCGACGCCGCGCCCTCGGGCACCGGGATCGACGTAGACGGAGTGCTCGACCACCCCGGCGTACGCACACCGGTCGGAGACCGGGACCACGGCGGCCCAGCCGAGCACCCGGCCGTCGCCGTCGAGGGCGGCCATGCGGTGCTCGGTGAGCCGGGTGGCGTCGAAGGCCTGCCAGGTGGGGGCGGCTTCCTCGAAGGTGGCGTCGCCGTCGTCGATCCCGGCCTGGTAGATCGCCAGGACCTGGTCGGCGTGCTCGGGGAGCATCGCGGCGACGGTCACCGCGGCGGCCGTCACGGTGTGGCCTCGATGTCGAGCTCGGCGAGCAGGCCGCGGATCCGCTGCTCGATCTGGTCGCGGATCGGGCGGACGGCGCCCGTGCCCTGGCCGGCCGGGTCGTCCAACTGCCAGTCCAGGTACCGCTTGCCGGGGAAGTAGGGGCAGGCGTCGCCGCAGCCCATGGTGATGACGACGTCGGAGGACTGGACCGCCTCGGTGGTGAGGACCTTGGGAACCTCGGCGGAGATGTCGATGCCGACCTCGGACATGGCCTCGACGACGGCCGGGTTCACGGTGTCGGCCGGGGCGGAGCCTGCGGAGCGCACCTGGACGCGGTCGCCGGCGAGGTGGGTGAGGAAGGCGGCGGCCATCTGGGAGCGGCCGGCGTTGTGCACGCAGACGAACAGCACGGAGGGGATCGCGGGAGCGGTCACGGGGAGGGTTTCCTTCTGGGGCGGGCGGGGTGGTGCAGCAGGGTCAGTGGCCGATTTCGGCGGGTTGGCGTTCGCCGTGCGGGACGACCACGGCTTCGGCTTCAGCCTCGGCTTCGACGGCTGGAGGGGTGCGGCCGAACAGCGCGGTGACCAGGCCCAGTCCGGCCATGAGACCGACGAGCTGGGCGGCGATGAACGGCAGCACGGAGGCGGGCGCGATCCCGGCGAAGGTGTCGGTGAAGGCCCGGCCGACCGTCACACCAGGATTGGCGAAGGCCGTGCTTGAGGTGAACCAGTAGGCCGCGCCGATGTAGGAGGCGACCGCGACCGGGGCCAGGTGCGCGCGGCCGGTCCGGGCCAGGCCGAGGATCAGCAGGACCAGGCCGGCGGTGGCGACGACCTCTCCCAGCCACAGGTGTCCGGACCAGCGGGCGTGGGCGGACCAGCGCACCAGCGGCTCGGCGAACATCGCGTTGGCGAGAACGGCGCCGCCGATCGCACCGGCGATCTGGGCCGGTACGTACGCGGCGACCTCGCGCAGGCCCCTGCCCTCACCGTCACGGCGGGCGGTCCACCAGGTGGCCAGCGTGACCACCGGGTTGAAGTGTGCGCCCGAGACCGGGCCGAGCAGCGCGATGAGCACGCCGAGGCCGAACACGGTGGCCAGGGAGTTGGCCAGCAGCTGTAGCCCGACGTCACCGGTGAGCTTGGTGGCCTGGATGCCCGAGCCGACCACGACGGTGACCAGCGCGGCCGTCCCGACGAACTCCGCGGCCGTCCGGCGGCCGAGTACCCCTGTCGCGGTCATCTCGCCGCTCCCGCACTCGCGCCGGCCGGGGCTTGCAGCAGGGAGGAGAGCTTGGCCAGGGCGGCGGGCAGGACCCAGTAGTAGACCCAGGTGCCGCGCCGCTCTGAGCCGACCAGTCCGGCCTCGCGCAGCACCTTGAGGTGGTGGGAGATGGTCGGCTGGGAGACGTCGAACGGGCCGGTCAGGTCGCACACGCACGCCTCGCCGCCTTCGTGGGAGGCGATCAGCGACAGCAGCCGCAGCCGGACCGGGTCCGCCAGCGCCTTGAACATCTTCGCGAGGTCGGCGGCGGCTTCCTCGTCCAGCGGCTCGCGGACCATCGGCGAGCAGCACGCGACCGCCTCCGCGTCCTGGTCGAGCACCTTCAGCTCCAGATTCGACATACGTCTATGTTGACATCCGTCTAACCGGAGAGGCAAGCTCGCTGTATCGACAGACGTCGAAACAAGGACCGAATCAGGGAGACCGCCATGTCCCGTGTTCAGCTCGCCCTGCGCGTCGCCGACCTCGAAGGCTCCATCGCCTTCTACGCCAAGCTGTTCGGCGCCGAGCCGGCCAAGCTCCGCCCCGGCTACGCGAACTTCGCCCTCACCGAGCCCCCGCTCAAGCTCGTCCTGATCGAGGGCGAGGCCGGCGAGGACACCCGCCTGGACCACCTCGGCGTCGAGGTCGACAGCACCGAACAGGTCACCGCCGCCACCGCCCGGCTCAAGCAGGCGGGCCTTGCCACCTTCGAGGAGAACAACACCTCCTGCTGCTACGCCGTCCAGGACAAGACCTGGGTGACCGGCCCGGGCCAGGAACCCTGGGAGGTCTACGTCGTCAAGGCCGACGCCGACACACTCGGCAAGACCACGGCAACCGCACCGGACGCATGCTGCGGCACCACCGCCTGCTGCACCCCCGACGAGCAGGCCATCGATCCCGTCCAGACACCGGCCGAGGCCAAGACGGCAGCGGGCTGCGCCTGCGACGGCTGACCGGGAACCCGCGCCGGACCGATCGGAGTCCGGCTTGTCCGCGTCTCGCATGGCGCCCTGCTGCGCGGGGCACTACACGGCGTGCCCCTGTACGGGGGCCCACAGATGGGGGCTTCTGCTTCGGACGGGGTGGCTTGCCTGCTGTTCCTGCGACCAGTTTCCGCAGCAGGCTGTAGGAGAGGGTCGGCAGCAGCACCTCGGGGCGGTGGGAGAACCAGCCGGCGGCCAGCACGGCCGCGGCGCTGCTGTTGTTCATACCGGTGGCGAAGGTGAGAGAGAGCCGCTCCGGCTGGTCGTCGCCCGTCCAACGGGCCATCCATCGGCCGCAGGCGAAGGCCAGACAGCACACCGCACCGGACAGACCGAGCGCGAGCACCAGCAGGTCCGGGTCCGGGTGGGCGAGGGCCTGCCCGAGGGCGCCGGCGGCGTTCAGGTAACAGAGCAGCAGAATGTTCAGCAGGTTGACCGCTTTGGCCGTGGGCAGGAGCCGGCGCGTGCGGGCCTCGCCGAGCGCGGCCCGCACGGCGATTCCGGCGAGGCACGGCACCACCACCGACACCAGCGCGAACGCTCCGGCCCCGGTCCGGGCGATGAGGTCGACCGCGCTCGTGTCGTCCAGGACACTTGCGCCGTCAGGGCCGACCAGGACGCCGGCCAGCTGCATCCCCAGCGGGATGGTGAGCGGGCTGAGCAGCGCGGAGCCCATCACCATGGCCACGATCAGGGGGACGTTGGCGCCCGCGTTCTGCCCCCAGGAGGCGGCACCGCCCGCGATCGGCATCGCCAGCACCAGCATCAGCCCGACCGCCAGCCCCTCCGCCTCGGCCGTATCGGGCCACGCACGCAGACCCAGAGCGACGACGGGCAGCACGAGCAGCGGAAGCACGGCGTTGGCTGCGAGGCCGAGCACCAGCCGCACCGGCCGGGACACCACAGCGCGCAGGTCCGCGACCCGTACCCCCAGACCGGCGCTGAACAGCATCACCGCCAACAGCACCATCGACACCGTCACAGCTCTGCCACCCGCAGAGATCGGCAGCGTCAGTCCCCGCAGCTTCTCGCCGGGAGCCGGGAACACGCCGGCCAACACGTAGCAGGCCAGCATCAGCCACAGCAGCCACCGCTGCACGATCTTCACGCAGTGGAGTCTATTGGTTGCACACTGCTACCTTCGCGCCGCACTGCGAGCGACCAGGCAAGAGCGGCGCCATGACGGCTACCCGCCCTTCTCGGACAGCCCCCAGGGTCAGTCCGGCCCGTTCCACGGTGGCTATGGCCGGATTTCGTCACCAGTGGGTCACAGGCCACAGTGCGGCAGAACTGACCACCTTCACCGTTCTGTCTGGTTCGACGGAGCGGCGAAGAGCCACGCTCCGGACAACTGGGATACGGGGGACAGCATGCGGTACATGAACGCAGTGCGCGGTTCGGCGTTGGCGGTCATCGTGGCTTCAGCGGCGCTGGCAGTGTCGGGATGCCAGCCCGATGGGGGCGGTGCGGACAACGGAGACAGCAGCGTCACCCCGTCCGCGGCCGTCAGCTCGGCGGCCCCGTCCACACCCGACGCCCCGGAACCCGCCGACTCCGTCTCCGCGCCGCCGTCGTCCGCGCCCGCTCCGGGCGGTTCGGCGACAACCTGTTCCGCGGGCAGTCTCAAGGCGACCGCACGTCAGGCCGACGTGCGGCCGGCCGGTACGGGGACCGGGGCGGCCGTCGTCGAGTTCACCAACACGTCCGGAGGCACGTGCGTCCTCACGGGGCACCCCACCGTGGCCGGCGCCGGAAACGGCTCTCCCGAGATGAACGTGCCTCTCACCGTCAAGCAGAGCGGAGCCACGGCGTCAGTGACGGTGGCCCCTGGCGGCAAGGCGTGGGTGAAGCTGACGTTCGTGCAGGTGCAGGGAGAGGGCGACGGATACTGCGTGTCCGGTTCAGCGCCCGTGCTGTATCCCACGATGGTCGTCGGGCTGCCGGGATCTGGAGCGCATCAGGTGGCCCTGGACGACGGGCAGTTCGCCGAGTGCGACGACACGGTGACCGTCACCGCCGTATCGGCGGTCAAGCCCTCTTGACCGGTCCAAGGCGGCAGCGGGCCGGCAGTGCCACCCGCAACTGGTGAAGGCCATCGTCACGCCCTGGGCCGGGGCCCGCAGCAGGGTGGGAAACAGTTCCTGGGACCAGACCTTGTAGATGGACCCTCCGGCGAAGGAGTTGCCCAGGCCGGAGAGGAGCATGACGGCGACCAGGGTGAACCGGCTGGGGCCGAGCAGCACGGGAAGCGCCCAGGCGAGGACGATGAGAGCGCTGCCGACGCCGAACCAGGCATGCCGGGCGGGCCGGTCGACGACCCGCATGAACACCAGGCCGGAGAGGAAGCCGGCCGGTAGTCCGAGGAGGGGCAGCTGGGAGAACCGGGCGACCTCTCCGTCGGCGAGCGCGGTCCACAGGAAGGTGCCGAACTGGCCGAGCGTGTTCGCACCGAGGTTCCAGGTCGCGTAGTACGTCAGATAACCCCATGGCCCCGAAAGAGGGACGGCAGCTCCCCCGATAGAGGCCATGCCCCTCTCCGGGCGTGCCACCGGCGTGCCCCGGCGCGTTGGCCTCGCCATGGATTGCACCGTCACCACCGGGCCGCTCTTCCTGGAGCGGGACGACCGGCCGACGTCCTTCGGCGCGCCGAGCCCGCTACGGCGACCGGACCCGCCCATCTACGCCCGCCTGGTCGCGGAGTGGCAGGCCCGCGGCCGGACCGTGCCCGGCGCGCCGGACGCGCAGTGGACCGACCTCGCCTCCGATGCCCCCTCGGTGACACGAGGGTCCCGGTACGTCACCCCCCAGGGACAGGGCCGGCGAGAACCTCGTATCGACCCGCCCTCGGTGAGCAAGGCCGCGCTGGTGCCGGTGCGTTGACCCCACCCCCGCTCCCCTTTCTCTCCTCTCGCACGCGAGGGGTCAGCCCGTGCCGTCGGTGCCGCGCTGGAGGGGCCGTGCCCTGGGTGCCCCGCACATCGGGCAGCGCCGCTTCGGATCACCGTGGGTGGCGCGCCGGCCGAGCGCCAGCTGCAGGGCCAGTTCCACGGCTGCCGGAACGAACAGCGAACCGGTGCCGTCAGGTGGGACCAGCCAGCGCAGCCGTCCGGCCACCCGGTGTGGTGCGGGCACGGCGATCCACGCGCCTCGGCCTGCGTAGCGGATGCCCGAGCCGATCCAGCGGCCCTGCGGATCCGGCGGCAGGAAGAAGGCCACCCGACGGGCGGCGGCGTCCGCCAGCGCGGGCCCGGGCGGTTGCGGGATACACAGCAGCGCGTCCAAGGCCGGCACACCCAGGTCCTCCGGCACACTCAAAACGTCCCAGAACCGCCCGCAAGCCAGTACGGCGACCCCGCCCTCGTCGTGCCACTGCCGCTTGCATATCCGCGGGTCGCTCGCGGCGGCGGCTAGCCATTCCACAGCCTGCTTCGTCCCTGAGCGCAAGGTGTCCTCCGGGATCCGTTGGCCCGCGCGAAGCGGGACCGCTCATTCCTCCCACTGCCAGGGCGGCCGACCAGGCTCTTTACATGCTGGTAGATATTTCTATGGACCGGAAGGGGTGGCGCACCATGGCGAATACCTCCCGAGTGTTCGCAGACGCAACAGATGTTCCCTACGTGCCAGTCGATCGTGCACACCCATGAAGAACGTCGTGTCGTGGATCCGGCGCCGCCGACAGGCGCGTCGCAACAGACCCTCCGCACCGTGGCGGCCTTTCACGAAGGACCCTCTCGAATCACTGGTGGAGACGGCACGACGCCTGGACTACGGCACCGGACAGATCCACTACAGAGAAGATGGCGATACGTAATCAGCTGGGGGGATGGTGCCGATGTCCGACGTGCGTGAACCCGTGATGCCCGCACCACTGCGAGCCGTACAGCGCTCTGCCTCACGTACGACGGAAGCGCACGTGGCGGGGTGCGGATGACGACCGTCGTGCTGATGGCGCTCATGGTGCTGCCGACCGTCACTCGCCTGGGCGAGGCGGAGTCGGCCGGGCCGTTCCTCGAAGCGGCGGTGCGGATCCTGCTCGGGGTGCCCGTGGTCGTGCTGTTGTTCCTGCCCGAGTCAACGGCCTGGTTCGACCGCGAGCGGTGACCAGATCGCCCGGTGTCGCGCAGGGCGAGGTGGCGGGGGCGCACGGTGCCATCGGCATGGCGCGTTTCGTGCGGGGGGAGTCGTGGTGTGAGCTCGTGGGCAACATGACCGGCATCACAGCTTCATGAGTCGGTCGGGGGGCAGGCTTGTCGAAGAGCCGGGCGTTGGCAGGGATTGTGGCAGCGGTCGTGGGGGTTCTGCTCTTCTCCGCCTCCGCGCGGGCCTCGGACGTTCCGGATCCCGCGTGCGTCAGTGCAGGCCTCACCGATGCCCGGGTCTCCACCAGTGTCGAACTCCTCCATGACGACCGTACGTTCACCAAAGTCGTCACCAAGCTCACCGTCGACGTGCCCGGCGACTGGGTCTTCGCGGAGGCGCTGCTGCTCAGTGGGCACAGTCCCGGATACACCACCGCGATGGCTTGCCTCACTCGCCAGGCGACGGGCTGGCAGGAGCCGCCGCGCTGGTGGGAGTGGCGTCCCGGGCTGCCCGAGGTCACGGCGGAGAAGGACGGCCGGGTCCATGTGGTCTACGAGGCGCACTCCTGGGTCAGCCAGTTCGACAAGGACCTCGACGTCGGGATCTGGCGGCTGCGGGCCGGAACCAACACCTGGTCCCTCACGCTCCGGCCGCCGCCCGCGCTGGGCGGCGCCCAGTGGGACAAGATCACGGTCGATCCAGGTGCGCCCGGGATCGAGAGCGCGCAGCCGTGGCCGGCGGCCGAGGAGGACGGTTCCCGACTGGTGTGGCGTCCGGAAAACCGTGTGTCGGGGGCGCGTTCGGCTCCAGCCATGGTCGTGGTCGTCAGGCCGTCCTGGCAGCGCTCATGGGCCGCGCAGAACGAGCGTCTGACTGCGCAGGGCCTTGGCTGGGTCGGCGGGCTGCTGTGGACGGCGGCGACGTCCGCCCTGCTCCTGTGGGCGGTGGCTCGCTACGGCCGGCGCCACCGAAGGCCTGACCTGGTCCTGGACAACCTCGCCCACTGGGCCGTCGTCGCCGTCGCACTCTTCGTACTGACGTACACCGACGATCTGATCCGCTGGTACGACGAGAGCCGCCGCAGCGAATGGTGGTTCGAGGATGCGCTGTTGCGGGGGCACGTCTTTGCGCTGGCCGCCTCCGCCCTGCTGCTCGCCTTCGCGAAGCCGCCCCGGCGCGTCTGGATCGCTGGTGGCCTGTTGATGCTTCCGCCCGCGGTGATCATGGCCCGGCCGCAGACCTTCCACCTCCGCCACGACGGTCGGCCGATGACCTCGGATCTCGCGCTCGCCGCCGAGACGACGGCCTCGTGCTGTCTGCTGGCGGTGACGGTCCTCGGATTCCTCGCCGTGGCCTGGCGGCTCGCCGCCGACGGCAAACTCATACCGAAGAGCCGCCGACCTGTTGCGCGCGGCGCACCACCGGCGGACCGCGAGCTGAGACTGCGGATAGTGGTACCCGCCGTAGTCGCATGGACCGTGGCTGTGGCCCTCTGCTACGCCTTCATCGAGGAACGCAACTGGCAGCGTGCGTCCTGGCTCAGCGACCGCGGCGACCCCCTGTACGGATACCGGCATCGCGAGGACTTCCTCTGGGAGGCGATGCGGTCCGCCTCCGACGGACAGGAATGGCTCCTCGGCTACGCCTGGATTCTCACCGGCATCGCCATGCTCGCCGTCCTGCGCACCAAGCACGCCTCGAAGCACTCACCCCTGGACGATCCGGCGGACCGCCTGTTGTTCCTCGCGTTCTTTCCCATCGCGGTGTCCGTCAGCGGCGACCATCTCGCGAACTCACTCGCCGAATTCCTGTGGACTCCCGTCTACATGCTCGCCCTGTACGCGGCGGTGGCCCCCTGCCGGGAATTCGCCGTCCTGGAGCAGCGCTTCGAGCGCTCCCAGTGGCCCCTCGCGGCGGCCGCCGGCACCGCCACCCGCCGCAAACTGATGAAGGACTCACGGATCTACCGGGAGACGCACGCGGCGCTGCGCCGCCTCGACCAGGGATTGTTCGGCGACGAACCACCTCAACGACAGTCGCTGGAAGACGAGTTGGACAACCTGCACGACTGGCCGGCCGGCGGCCCCCTGCCGTTTCGCGACCGCCTTCCCGCCCATGTGTCCGTGGTCGACGCGGCACTGGCACTGGGGCCGCGGGACAGCTGGTGGGACAACGGCGTACGCGGGGCCCGCTGCGCGCTGATCCCCAGCCTGCTCGCGACACTCCTCAGCATCTGGGCAGGCTTCGTCCGCGGAGGGGCCTGGCGAGACACCCTGCTGGACCTGTTCGGCCTGCCCAGCATGGTGCTCGCCATCCTCTACTGGATGGCCACCTGGGTCGGCGGCGGGTTCTTTCTGGGGGCGCTGTGGCGTGTCCTGCCCGGGCGGCGCGGCGCGGTCAAGGCGATTCCGGTCGCGCTCGCCTTCGCTGTTCCGGTTGCGCTGGACGCGCTGTTCGGCTGGTTCACCCGGGAAGGCGCCGCCAACCTCGCGCTGCACGCCGCGACGATGCTGCTCGTCCTCACCGTCACCGGCATCGCGCTGGACCTCGACACGTTCCGAGGTGAACGCCGGTACTGGCAGAGCCGCCTGGGGCTGCTGCTGTCCATCTACCAGATGCGCTACTACTCGTTGCAGGTCGCCTACGTGATCGGTCAGATCATCGCCGTGATCACGATCTGGCAGTTCTTCGCCGAGCCCGCGGCGACACCACCCGCCGGCGGCAAGTGACGTCCCCGGAAAACCTGACCGCCGAGAACGTCCGAGGCTTCCCATCACTGCCCAGACGCCGGGTCGTAGAGCGGTCCGTTGCCTGGGTTTCTCCGCCGGCGCCTGGATCAACAACGGATCGAGACTCCCCCTCAGGCTGCAACCTTTTTCAGGGGTTGTTTGTTCGCCACCGGTGCCCGAACACGAACAACGCCCAAGCCACTACACCTGGGACGGACGGCGCCGTCCTGCCGGCCCGTCCCGACTGATCGCCGCATCCGACCGCATCGCACGGGCCCGCACGGCCAGGCGCATGCGTCCTCGATGCGACCCGACGTCCCGCTCATGCGGGAGAAATGAGATTCGATGATCAAGAAGAGGATAGTGGGCCTCGCGGCTGGCATCGCCCTGACCCTGAGCGGCACCGCCTCGGCCGGCGTCGCGGCGGCCGCGCCTGCCGGCCCGGACCGTCCGGCGAGCGCGCCGGCGGTGTGCGGATACAACGACAACATCAACGGCCGCGCCCTCTGGCGGAACTGCAGCAACGACGGCGACTACATCCGCACCACCAACTTCATCGGTGGTGAGAGCTACCAGTGCACCGCAGCGCACAGCGATCACGACCTGGGGCCGACCTGGTTCATCGACCACTCCGTCCTGCTCGGGAAGTGCTAGCCACCGATACCGCGCGGACCGGGCCAACGAACCTTGCAGGTGCGCGCCCTGGTTGACAGTAGGTGGCACCGGTCGAAGTAGTGCCGTAGGGCGGCATCGTCTCGCTCTCGGCGGAGCCGTGGAACACCACTCCGGGGGTGGCGGTGTCCAGGCGTTCGTCCAGCGAGCAGAAGCCGATCTCGCCGCGCCGTCGTTCGCCGACCATGTTCACCAGGTCCTTGAGTAAGTGCCGGACTTGAGGGCGTGGCCTCCCCCAGCCCGCCGGCTGCCTATCGCTGTGCAGGGTGTCGTCCAAGCCGACCACCGTCAGGTCGTCGGCTTGGACGACCAGGTGCGCCGACCTACACGTAGCCCATCCCGTCCGCCTTGTCGCTGTTCACCCAGCCGCTGGCGACCCAGGTGCCAGGGTTGAGACTGCCGATGGGGGTCCACGTACTGCCGTAGATGTTGAAGAAAGTGATCGGGACGGTGAGGGTGTTGTTGAACGCCGAGTACACGTGGTCCTGCCACACGGTGTTGAACCACGACACGGCGTCACCACGCGCGATGCTGCCGGTGAAACCGATGCCGCTGCCGGTGAAGTTCGTCCCGGTCCAGATGCACACGTAGTGCACCGGACAAGCGCCCCGTCCTTGCCCGACGCTGATCGTGCGGTCCCAGCCGGCCGGTTGGGCCTCGTCGCCGAGTATCGCGTGTTGCTCGGTTTCGGTCGTGGCCGCGGTGTCCGCCTGCGCGGACGGGGCAGCGACCAAGGCCGCACCCACAACGATGGTGATCGCTCCGAGCTGAGCCGTCATTCTCCGTAGGACAGACATCTGCGCACCTCCGCAATCCATTGCGCCTGACCGGGAATTGGCCGCTCCCGTTGTAGCCGCTTTCACGTTGTTCGCTTTCGAGGCACTGGTGCCGGACAAACAACTCGTGAAAAATGTGACGCGGCTTCAGACCGGGTCCTGAGGGACCGGGAAGCAACGGGGAGGTGCGGCGATGCCGCGCAAGGAGCGACCGATCGACGCGGACGGCGGTCCGTTACCCGAGTTCGCCGCGGGCTTACGGGAGTTACGGCGGAAGGCGGGCAGTCCGCCGTACCGGATTCTGGCAGAACGGGCCCACTATTCGATCTCGACGCTGTCCTCCGCCGCGGCCGGGCAGCGGCTGCCGACCCTTGCGGTGACGCTGGCGTACGTGCGCGCCTGTGACGGGGACGCCCAGGAATGGGAGCAGCGTTGGCGGACGGCGGCGGACCGGCTCGGTTCTCAGGAGGCAGCTCTCGGCCCGGCGGAAGGGTCCGCGGCGTCCTCCCCATACGCGGGGCTGCGGTCGTTCACGGAAGAGGACGCGGAGTGGTTCTTCGGCCGCGAGCAGTTGGTGGAGGAGGTGGCCGGGCGGCTGGAACGGCAGCGGTTCGTGGTGGTGATCGGGGCGTCGGGCTCGGGCAAGTCGTCACTGCTGCGGGCGGGTCTGGTGCCACGTCTCCAGGCCGCGGCAACGGTCGTGGTGCTGACGCCGGGGACGCGGCCGTTGGAGGAGTGCGCGGTGCGGCTCGGTGCGCTGGCCGGCCTGACACCAGGGAGCCTGTACGCGGAGTTCAGGCAGGATCCGGACAACCTGGACCGGGTGGTACGGCAGATCGTCGCCCGCGGCGAAGGCGGCGAGGGCATCGTGCTGGTCGTCGACCAGTTCGAGGAGACCTTCACCCTGTGCCAGGAGGACGGCGAACGGCGCTGTTTCATCGAGGCATTGGTCACGGCCGCCTCTGCGGCCTCCGGCCAGTGCCGGGTGGTGCTCGGGGTGCGCGCCGACTTCTACGCCCACTGCACCCATCATCCGCCGTTGGTGGCGGCGATGCGCGACACACAGGTGCCGGTCGGGCCGATGACCCTGGACGAGTTGCGCCGGGCCGTGGTCAGTCCCGCGCAGCGGGCCGGACTCAGCGTCCAGAGCGCCCTGTTGGCGTCCCTCACCGCGCAGGCCCACGGCCAGGCCGGCACGCTGCCCCTGCTGTCGCACGCACTGCTGCAGACGTGGCGACGACGCCGAGGCAACGCCCTGACACTCGAGGCCTTCGAGGCAGCGGGCGGCCTCGAAGGCAGTCTGGCCCGCACCGCGGAGGAGTTCTACCAACACCTCGACATCCAACAACAGGAGTTGGCCAAGCGGGCGTTCGTGCGACTGACCGCGCTGGGGGACGGAACCGAGGACACACGTCGGCCGGCGCGCCTCCAGGAACTGGCGGAACTCACCGAACCGGCCGACACCGAGGACATCACCGCCGTACTGGAACGCGCGGCCGTCGCGCGGCTGCTGACGCTGGATCACGAACGGGTCGAGCTCGCCCATGAGGCTCTGATCCGCTGCTGGCCCCGACTGCACGGATGGCTGACCGAGGACCGCGAGGCCATGCGGGCGCTGCGCCAACTCACCGACGCGGCACACACGTGGGAAGCGCTGGGACACGATCCCGGCGCACTGTACCGAGGCACACGTCTGGCCATGGCCGTCGCGCTCGACCGTACGTCCTTGTCCGTCACGGAGCGGGCGTTCCTCGACGCGAGCCAGGCCGCCGCGGAACATGAACAAGCCGCCGCCCGGCGCGGTACCCGCCGCCTGCGCAGGCTCACCGCACTGTTGGCCGTGCTCTTCCTCACCGCGTGCGCCACCACCGTCTACGCGCTGCGCGCCCAGGACTCCGCCACCCGGCAGCGCAACATCGCGCTCTCCCAGAAGGTCGCACAGCAGGCCGACGCGGTGCGCTCCACCAACCCCGCGCTGGCCGCCCAGTTGAGCCTCGCCGCCTACCACCTGGCACCCACCACCGAGGCCCGTGGCAGCCTGCTCAGCACCTTCGCCACGCCCTACGCGACCCGGCTCACCGGCCACACCGACAACGTCAACGCGGTCGCCTACCGCTCCGACGGCCGCGTCCTGGTCACCGGCAGCAACGACAACACCGCCCGCCTGTGGAGCGTCACCGACCCCCACCGCCCACGCACACTGGCCGTCCTCAGCGGGCACACCGAGAAGGTCAGCCACGCCGCGTTCAGCCCGGACGGCCGCATCCTGGCCACCGCGAGCTGGGACGACACCGCCCGGCTGTGGGACACCACCAACCCCGCCAGGCCCCGCCCGGCAGCCGTCCTGCGCGGCCACAACCGCGACGTCAACGCGGTGGCGTTCAGCCCCGACGGCGACAAGCTCGCCACCGCGAGCACCGACGGGACGGTGCGGCTGTGGGACCTCACCGACCCCCGTCGGCCCCGGACGAGGGACACGCTCCCGGGCCGCAAGGACGCCAAGCGCGCGGTCGTCTCCGTCGCGTTCAGCCCCGACGGCCGCACGCTCGCCACGGCCGTGTTCGACAACACCGTGCGGTTGTGGAGCCTGGCCCGCTCATCGGCGCCCGCTCGCGCCGTGGCCACCCTCAAAGGCCATACCGCCGCCCTGAACTGGGTGGCGTTCAGCCCCGACGGCCGGACCCTCGCCAGTGCGAGCTGGGATCGCACCGTACGGCTCTGGGACGTCTCAGCGCCCGAACACCCGGCCCGGGTGGCGACGTTGACCGGGCACGCGGACGGCGTGCGCTCCGTCGCGATCAGCCCGGACGGGCGCACTGTCGCCAGCGCGGGCATGGACCAGACGGTGAGGGTGTGGGACATCGGCGATCCGCGCCACCCCGTCCGGCAAGCGGTGCTGACCGGGCACACCGACGCCGCCGTCTCCGTGGCGTTCAGCCCCGACGGCCGGACCCTTGCCAGCGCGGGAGACGACCAGACCGTACGGCTGTGGGACCTCCCCCTGGTCTCCACCGTCAGCCACACCGACACCGTGTGTGCCGTGGCGTTCACCCCGGGCGGGCGCACCCTGGCAACGACCGGCGACGACCGCACCGTACGACTGTGGAACGTCACCGATCCCCTACGCCCGCGGAAACTCGCCACCCTCACCGGGCACCGGGACACCGTGTGCGGGCTCGCATTCAGCTCTGACGGGCACACACTGGCCACCGGAAGCTGGGACCGGACCGGGATTCTGTGGGACGTCACCCACCCCCGCCACCCCCGGCAACTGGCCACCATGACCGGGCACGACGCGCACGTGAACACGGTGACGTTCCGCCCCGACGGGCAGGTCCTGGCCACGTCCGGCGGCGACGGCACCGTACGCCTGTGGCAGGTCGCTGATCCGCGCGCGCCCCGCGAACTGACGGTCCTCACCGGACACGCGGGCGGTGCCAACACCGCCGTCTTCAGCCCTGACGGACGCACGTTGGCCACCGGGGGCTGGGACGGCACCGTACGGCTGTGGGACGTCACCGACCCCCGCCGCCCGAATCTGCTGGACACCTCTCCGGTTCTGGAGGAAGGGGTCAATGCCGCGGCGTTCAGCCCGGACGGAAAGACCTTGGTCACCACGGACTTCGGCGACACGGTGCGCCTGTGGCGCGTCACCGGTGGTCGCTTGCACGGGGCGGCCACCCTTGTCGGCCATGTCGGGGCCGTCCACTCCCCCGCCTTCACCCCCGACGGCCGCACTCTGGCCACGACGGGCGCGGACGGCACCGCCCGCGTGTGGGACCTCACCGATCCGGCCCACCCCCGCGCACGGGCCACCCTCACCAGCGGCGGCAAGCACGTCTACACGGCGGCCTTCGCCCCCGACGGCCACACCCTGGTCACCGCGGGCGCGGACCGCACCGCCCAGATCTGGGAGACCGACCCGGAACGCGTCGCCGCCCGGGTGTGCCGCGACAGTCACCCCACGATGACCCGTTCCGAATGGAAGCAGTACTTCGGGAACCTCACCTACCGGCCTCCTTGCCCGTAGCCCCCGACGGACCGTCCCCTGCACGCTCGTTGCGGGGCACCGGATGCCTCCGTGGGACCGAAGTCGTCGATTCGCTGAACACCCGGGCGGGCTGGGTTAGCCTCCTCTTCCACCACATACGAACTGGCGTACGCCGAAAGCAACTTCGGGGGATTTCTTGTCGGGACAGCGGCCGGAGCCGACGGACGACGCGGGTGCCGCGCTGCGGCGGACCGGTGCCTCGCCCCTGCGGCCCGGCGACCCGCGACGGGTCGGCCCCTGGGTGCCCGTGGCGCTGCTCGGCAGCGGCGGTATGGGACGGGTCTATCTGGCGCGCCCCGCGCACGACGACCCCGGACTGGTCGCGGTCAAAGTGATCAGGCCGGAGTACGCGGAGGACCCCAGGTTCCGGCGCCGCTTCGAACGGGAAGCCGCGGTTCACGCCCGCCTTCGCATGCCGTACGCGCCCCGGTTGTGCGGCACCGGCTTCGACGACGACCTGCTGTGGATGGCGACCGACTACATCCCCGGCTTCGACCTGGCCGAGACCGTACGCGAGGACGCGCCCCTGACGACGGATTCCGTCTGGCGGCTGGTGGCCGACCTCGGGCAGGCCCTGGCAGGGCTCAGCGCCGAAGGCATCGTCCACCGGGACCTCAAGCCGTCCAACGTGCTGCTGTCCGTCCACGGCGCCCATGTGATCGACTTCGGGGTCTCCAAGGCCGCCGACGCCAGTGCGATCACCGGTACGGGCAATCGCGTCGGCACTCCCGCGTACATGTCGCCCGAGCACCTCAAAGAGGGCCGCTCCGACATCCGGTCCGATGTGTTCTCGCTGGCCGGGACCCTGGTCTACGCGGCCACCGGACGCGCCCCGTTCGGCGACGGCACCGGCGTCGACGTCATGCACCGGGTGGCGTACGAGAACGCCAATCCCGAGGTGATCGGCGAGATCTCGGCGGCGGACCCGGACCTCGGCCGCTTGCTTACCTCCTGCCTGGCCAAGGAGCCCGAACAGCGGCCCACCCCGCAGGAACTGATCGACGCCGCCGCAGCGCGTACGGTACCGGCCGCCTGGCCCGAACCGCTGGGCGCCAACCTGCTTGCCCGGCAACAGGCGTACGAGACACTGCGCCGCCTGCCCGTGGCGGACCTGACCCGCCTGTGCTCGCCGGCCACCCCCGCCGCGTCCCTCCCCGCGCGAGCAGCCAGCCCTGTTCCGCCACCGGTGCCGGTCGAACCCGGCCCGGAGACAGCACCGTCGGACCGGGCCAGGACGTCGTCCCCGCGCGGCCGCAGGGCGTTATGGGTCGCCACCGCCTCCCTCTCGGCCTGCGTCCTGGCTGCCGCGGCCTACTGGAGCCTCCCCGGCGAGCGGCCCGCGACCGCCGACGCTCCGGAAGCGGGCACCCGCTCCGGCAGCGACATCTCAACGGTGCCCGGTGGCCGTACGTCCGCCCCCGTGCCCTCGGGCACCAGCGGGCTGACCCGCCCGGACGTCGACGGCGCCGTGGACGAGGACGTCGACGGCGGGGCGGAGACGGCCACTTCGCAGCCCGAGGCCCAGCGCTCCGCCGAAGACGACGCCGAAGCCGACCCGAGCGACGGCGTCCCCGCTCCCACGGCCTCCCCTAACCACTCCCCCTCCGCCACCGCGTCCACCGGCACCGCCCCGTGGCTCTCCGAGTGCACCTACTACGCCGGCAGCGGACGCACCCGCCTCGGTGACTCCGGCAAACGCGTACAGCAGGTGCAGTGCATGCTGACCAAGCGTGGGTACGGCGTCGGGAGCACGGGCGTCGACGGGGAGTTCGGGACCGGCACAGAGGCCGCGGTGGAGGCGTTCCAGGGTGACCGGGGCCTGGATGCCGACGGAGTGGTGGCACACGACACCTGGGTCGCCCTGCGCGACACCGAGTAACACCCTGCGGTCAACGCCGAGTCGGTGTCGCGAATCCCGGTCCGGACCCACACCGTCGCGCCCGAACCCGGGATCGCGCAGATCCCGGACCGGCACGGACGTTAGGCTTCGCCCGCACGGACATGACGGGGGCTGAGTGCATGAAGTCCGAAGGGGTGCCGCGGTGGGCGTCGACTCTGGACGCGGTGGTGGTCTACGCGCAGGGCGCGCTGTGCAGCCGACTGGCGCGGGGAACGGTTCCGCCCGACGGCCGAGTGCTGGTGACGGGGCTGCCGCGCACGGTGGACCCGGGTTCCGTGCGGGCCCGCGTCACGGGCGACTCCGGTGCACGGGTCACCTCGGTGCGCGTCGAGGTGGAGGCCGAGCCCGCCGACGACGACTCCGCTGACGGGCTGCGGCAGGAGAGGGAACGGCTGGAGGACGCCTGCGCCGCGGCCCGCGCGCGGCACGAGCGGCTCCTGGTCCGGATCAAGGAGATCACCGAGCTGCGTCCGGTTCCGCCGCCGCGCAAGCGTGATGATCCCGATCATCACCGCCGTACCCCTGCCGAGGCGTGGTTGACGCTAGGCGACTTCGTCGACGAACGGCTGACGCGGCTGCACGAGCGCCTCGCCGAGTCCGCGGAGGAACTGCGCCGCCTCGAGCACGACCTGTCCGTCGCCGTGGACCGCTGCGAGCGCGCTTCAACCTCCGCACCGTCCGGGCGGGTTGTCACCACGGTCTGCGCGGCCGTGACGCTCGACAGCGGTACCGGTGAGGTGGGCCTGGAGATCGAGTACGGCGTCCCGGGCGCCGTGTGGGTGCCCGCCTACCGTCTGACCTGCCGTCAGGGCGACGACAGCGGCACCCTCGTGCTGCGGGCCGGCGTGGCCCAGCGCACCGGTGAGGACTGGACCGGCGTACGGATCGCGCTGGCCACCGCCGACCTGGGGCGCGGTGCGGAGCTGCCGCGACTGCGCTCGCTGCGGATCGGCCGCCGCCAGCCCGCCCCCGAGCCGTCCGGCTGGCGAGAACCGCCCGCCGGGCTCGCCGACCTCTTCACGGCGTACGACGCCGCGGGGCCCCGCCCGGCTCCGGCCTCCGCACCGGTCCACGTCGGCGCCGTTACCCGGTCCCCAGACACGTACGGCGCCGCCCTGCCGCCCGTACCCCCGGCCGGTGTTCCCGTCCCGCCCGCGCGTCCGGCGTACGGCGGCATGCCCCCGGCGCCCGCAGCGCCTGGCGGCCTCCCGGCACCGGTCGCGTCCGCGCAAGCGGCGCAGCCGAGGAGGGCGGCGGCACTCCACGCCGCACCCCAGGCGGCCCCCGCAGCCGCGTCTGCGGCGCCCTCGGGGGTGATGGCCCCGTCCCCGGCGCCACCCGCCCCACCGGTCGGCCCGCCGCAACCCAGCAGCGCCGAACTCGACTACGCCGCGCTCGTCCTCAGCGGCCCCGAGGAGCCGGCGGCCCGCAGGGGAAGGCTGTTTCCCGCCCCGTCCTTCGACGCGGTGGCCGTGGAGCACCGTCGACGGGCCGAGGCGGTGGCCGCGCTGCCGCTGCCCGCACACGCCGTGCGGCCCCGTGCGTCGGCGGGTTCCTTCGACCACCGCTACGACGCCGTCGCCCGCGCCGACGTTCCCTCGGACGGCACCTGGCACACCGTCACCGTGGGCCGGATCCCGGTCGGTCTGCGGACCGAGTACGTCTGTGTGCCGTCGGTGGAGCAGCGGGTGTACGCGGCTCTGGTGCTGTCGAACGCCACCGATCAAGCGCTCCTGGCCGGTCCCGTCGAGGTCCGGGTGGACGACGACTTCGTGGTGAGCGCCGCGCTGCCCACCCTCGCTCCGGGCGGAGCCCGGCGGATGGGCCTCGGGCCGGCCGAGAGCATCCGGGTCACCCGCCGCACCAGCCTCAAGGAGTCGACGGCCGGGTTGCGCAACAACGTCACCGTCCTCGCCCACGGCGTCCATGTGGAGCTGGTCAACACCCTGGGCGAGCCCGTCACCGTCGAAGTGCGCGAGCAAGTGCCGACCGCTGCCGAGGCGGACATCCGCATCGAGGAACAGGCCGACTGGACCGTCCCCGAGGACACCGCTTCCGCCGACGATCCCGACCCCGGCACGCGCGTGTGGCGCGTGGACCTGCCCGCCGGAGGCACCGCCACCCGGAGCGGCGGCTACGAGATCCGCATCCCGGCCGCGAAGGCCCTGGTCGGCGGCAACCGCAGGAGCTGACACACCATGTCCACCGACCTCGCCCCGATCCCGCTGCCCGTCACCGCCGTCACCTGCCTGGAGGACCGGGCCCAGATCGAACGATCCATCACCCTCGACCTCCAGGCCGGCGTGCAGCGGCTGCGCCTCGGGCCGCTCAGCGCCTTGGCGGTCGACCCGACCCTCCACGCCGAAGTGACCGCCGCCGAGGGTGAGGCAACCGTCCTCGACGCCCGGATCGTCCGCGCCTGGACACCGCGCGGGCCGCTGCCCGGCGCCGACGACTCCGCTCTGCGGCTGCGCGTCCACGCCGTCAAGGAGGAAAGCTCGGCGCTCGAACGGCAGCGCGACCGGCTGCGCGCCCGCCTCGACCTGCTCTCCCGTCTCGCCGCCGACCTGCTGCGGGAGATCGGCGAAGGGGCCGGTCACGGAGAGACCGACACCGCACGGTGGACGGCTGAACTGGACCGGGTGGACGACGAACGGGACGCGCACGGCGAGCACTTGCGTACCGTCGAGGCCCGTCTGAAGGCCCTGGCCACCGAGCTGCATCAGGCGGAGCACGCCGTCGAGCTGTCGGAACAGCGCCAGGCCGAACTGGTCGGCCACGTCGAGCTGACCCTGGAGGCCACCGCCGCGGGACCGGCCCAGCTGCGGCTGAGTCACCTCACCGCGTGTGCCCTGTGGCGCCCCGCCTATCGGGCCGTGCTCGACGGAGAGCACCTCACCCTGGAGACCGACGCCATGGTCTGGCAGTGCACCGGCGAGGACTGGACCGACGTACGCCTGACGTTGTCCACGGCCCGCTCGGCGCTGGCCACCGAACCGCCGCGCCTCACGCCGGACCGGCTGACGCTCACCGACCGCTCCCCCGCGGAGCGGCGCACGGTCGCCGTCGAACTGCGCGAGGAGGAGATCGCCGAGCTGGGCCCGACCCCGGTGCTCGGCCTGCCGGGCGTGGACGACGGCGGCCGCACCCAGGTCCTGCGCTCCCCCACCCCCGTCTCCGTCCCCGCCGACGGCCGCGCCCACCGCGTCCCGCTGTCCACGGCCGGCGCGGTGGCGCGCAGCGAGTACGCCTGCTCCCCCGAGCTGTCCCCGCTCGTGACGCACGTCGTGCGCTGCGAAAACCCGGCGGGACACACGCTGTTGGCAGGCCCGGTGGACCTGGTCGGGGCGGGCGGCTTCGGCGGCCGTGGGTCACTGCGCTTCACCGCTCCCGGCGCGCCCCTGGAGCTGGCCTTCGGCAGCCACGACGACTACCGGGTGCTGCGCGAGGTGGAGGAATCCCGTGACTCCTCCACACTGTCCCAGCGCACCACCGTCACCCGCACGGTTCGCGTCCACCTCTCCCGCTTCTCCGCCCCGGGTGAAGCGGGCGAGCAGGTGGTGACCGTACGGGAACGCATCCCGGTCTCCGAGGTGTCGGCGGTGGAGGTACGACTACACAAGGACGCCTGCTCCCCGGCTCCGGACACGATCGACGCCGAGGGCATCGCCCGCTGGGACATCACCCTGCCACCGAACAGCCGCCGCACACTGACCCTCGTCTACGACATCTCGGCGAGCGGGAAGGTGACCGGGCTCTGAGGCGGGCGCAGTGTGCGCTTCAGGCGCTCTGCCACCGGCCTGACGAACCGCGTGGGGTGCTTGGACTGTCCTCCTAGTACGTGCGGGCGTCGGCGACGCGGTCCCCGCCAGGACCGACGGTCGGGATGCCTCGCACCACACGTGCAGACCCAGGTGGCCACGAAGACGATCGCTGCCAGAGTTTCGCGGTCGCCGGCCCGCCGCCGGCCGCCCCGTAGTGAGCCGGCCGCCCCGTAGTGACATGCGTAACCACGTTCGCTCCGCCGCGCCTGTCCAATGCCTCCAGCGCCGTTGCTCGACGGCTTGGCGACGGGCGCGCTCCTGGCTACCCATGAGATATGGAGGGATTCGGCGTCGCCATCATCGCCATTGGTGTTTTGTGGATGATTTGGGACCGCACTCGTCCCATTGCTGACGATGCATGCCGTACGTGCAGAGGCAGGGGGCGTACTCCCAGTTGGAGTCGCAATCACTTGCGGGACAAGACGGAGTGCGAATGGGTGGAATGCCGCAGCTGCGGAGGTTCCGGGGTGAGGTGAAAGGGATCGCGCTGCGGGCGTTGGCTGCCCGGCCAACGCCCGCGAGCTGAAGCGCTGTGACCGTCGGGCAGGTCAGCAGCCAGTGTGAGCAAACCTGGGCTTCGGGGTGCAGCCACCCGGCACCGGCCGGGGCCATGAGAGGTCACTCGGTGATCACGCCTTCCGGGCCAGCCCGGCGGCAATGAGGTGTTCCCAGACCGTGAGTTCTCGCCTCTGCCCGATGTCCATGGTGTCGTCGTCCTCGTCGGGACGCCACAGGGACGCGGGGACGATCCCTGGTTCGAGGATCTCCAGACCGTCCAGCAGGGAGGCGATCTCCTCGTCGGTCCGCCACCGGCCGCGGCCGAACGTCTGCTGCAGCACCGCCTCGGCCTCCTCGGTCTCCGGGTTGTTGCCGGAGCGGAAGTGGCTGATGAAGAAGTAGCTGCCCGGCACAACCTGGTCGCGCCAGTAGCGGACGATGCCGGCCGGGTCCTCGTCGTCGTTGACGTGATGGAGGATGGCGCTGAAGATCACAGCGACCGGGCGATCGAAGTCGATCATCTCGACGGTGTCGGGGTGCGTACGGATGTCCTCGGGGTTGCGCACATCGACCGCGACGACGCGGGTCTGGTCGTTGTCCTCCAGCAGCGCGCGTCCATGCACCAGCACCTGGGGATCGATGTCGACGTAGACCACTCGGGACTCAGGAGCGTGCCGTTGCGCGACCTGGTGGACGTTGTCCGCGGTCGGCAGGCCGCTTCCCAGGTCCACGAACTGCCGAATGCCGGTGGTCCTCGCGATCTCCCTGACCGCCCGGGTCAGAGCCGCGCGGTTGGCAAAGGCGATGGCCACCGATCCGGGCAGGTCACGCTTGAACACGTCCCCGATCTCACGGTCCACGGCGTAGTTGTCCTTGCCGCCGAGCAGATAGTCGTAGACACGGGCGATGCTGGGCTTGGCCGGGTCGATGGAGGAGCCTTGGTACGTCATGGCGGTCATTCTGCCCAACAACACCGCCAGCGCACCCCCGAGTTGAGCCCTCCAGTCGGCCAAAAAACGCCTCCTGCTAATCCGAGGTCGCTGGTGGGACGCAAGCAGCTACGTGGACGGTCAGCCAGGTGAGCAGGGGTCTGAGTTCCTCGTGCGTAGCCAGCACGCGGTCGACAACCGCCGGCGTCTGCAGCCATTCGTCACTGCCGAGGTGTCGCACGGCGAGCAGCGAGCGGTGGCGCAACAGCGCCGCCCGAGGGTGGTCGGTGGGGTATTCGCGGGGCGCACGCTTCAGCCGGTCGCCGGTGATCTCGAAACCTTTGTCACGTAGTTCCGCCACCACATCGTCCAATGCGGAGCCGCTTGCCTCGGCGGCAACCGCCGCCCTGAACCTGCTGATCTGGTCGGAGTCGGCGTACCACCACGCACCCTGCACTCGCAGGCCGTCCAGATTGAAGCGCAGCCCGATCTCCACGTTCCGGGCGATGCGTGCCACGGCGGACTGGTTCTGCCACCACCACGGGGTCTTCCCGTACCGCCATACAGAGTGGTCCTCGAACGCGGGATCTTCCCATGCCAAGTCATGCAGGAGCGCGACCATCGGTTGCCGCACGAGGCGTTCGCGATCCTTACGGGTCTCGCGCATCACCTCCTGGGACGGCTCGCCATCAAGACGCAGCAACACGTCGAACGCTGACTCGTCCCAACCGGCGAACTGCCTCGGGATATCCATCAACTCTGCCCTCTTCTCCGTCACCTGGTCTGCGGCTCGACCTGCGACAGAGGTGGTCGCAGGACGCCGGCGACGACGGTGGTCACCATTTTCCGGACAGCGGCCATCTGCGGCGGGGCACTGGCCCGGTCGGCGAACAGCAGGTGCCCGGCCCCGACCAGGGCGGGGGCGAGTGTGTCGATGTCGGCGTCAGGGGCCAGGCGCCCCAACTCCCGCTCGGCGGTGAGGTATGCGGCGATCATGGCGGCGCCCTGCGCAGCCAGTGGAATTCCGGGCAGCTCGGCCTCGCGCAGCCTGGCGCGGAGGCCGTCGCGAAAGGTGATGAGGGCGACGATGGCCACGGTTACGGGCCCGAACAGGTCCTGCAGCGCTTCGGCGACGTTGTCCTCCACGCTCCCGGTCCCGGCGGCCGCGCACAGAGTCGTGGTCCGCTCCTCGATGCCGTGGACGCGGTCGAGGACCAGTTCCGCCAGGAAGGCGTCGAAGTCGGTGAAGTGCCGGTGCAGCACGCCCTTGGCACAGTTCGCCTCCTCCGTGACCGCCCGGCTGGTCAGCGCGTCGGGCCCATCCCGGAGCAGGACGCGTTCCGCGGCTTCGAACAACTGGCCGCGCACGTTGTGGATGTGCACCCCTGACGGCATTGCCTCCCTTTCCGCGCCGCCCGCCTTAACAAGTGGGCAACCGCCCATTAGTGTGGGCGCATGCCCACTTTAGCGCAGGGACAGCCTGACAAGCCCGGACCGGAGCCCCACCGCCACCGGCAGACAGCCGAGTCGTTCGGCGTGGACCCCGAACGCTACGACCGCGCCCGACCGCCCTATCCCCAAGCCCTGGTGGACAGGATCGTCGCGGCAAGCCCCGGTCGGCACGTCCTCGACGTCGGAGCCGGGACCGGCATCGAGGCCCGGCAGTTCCAGGCGGCCGGCTGCACCGTGCTCGGTGTCGAGCCCGACGAGCGGATGGCCGCCTTCGCACGTCGCAGCCGTATCGAGGTCGAGGTCTCCAGGTTCGAGGACTGGCAGCCTGCTGGGCGGCAGTTCGATGCGGTCATCGCCGGCACCGCCTGGCACTGGGTGGACCCCGTCGCCGGCGCGGCCAAGGCGGCCCAGGCGCTCCGGCCGGGCGGCCGTCTCGCCCCCTTCCATCACGTCCCACAGCTCCCGGCCGAGCTGATCGCCGCCCTCGCCGAAGCCCTCCAACGAGTCGCCCCCGACTCCCCGTTCAACCCCGGCCTGCTGAAAGGGTCAGCCCTGGACGCCTACCAGCCGCTGTTCGCGAAAATCGCCGACGGCATCCGTCAGACCGGCCAGTTCAGCGAGCCGGAACAGTGGCACTTCACCTGGGAGCGCACCTACTCCCGAGAGGAGTGGCTCGACCAGCTCCCCACCTTCGGCGGCCTCACCCAACTCCCCGCAGACAAAATCGCCGACGTCCTGGACAACGCCGGAACCGCGATCGACAAACTCGGCGGCCACGCCACCATGCCCTACACCTCTGTCGTGATCACCTCGACCCGTTCCCACACCAGCTGAGCGCGGCAACTGTCGGGCGCAACCGGATATCCGGCGAACACTCAGGGGCCTTGGTCAGGCAGACGTATCCCAGGTGACTGGAAGACGGCGCACACCGTAAAGCTGCTGGTCGTCGCACATGGGCACGTCCTGCGGGAGAACCGCGAGGCGCAGGGTGGGGAATCTGCGCAGCAAGGCGAGGAACGCAACGCGCATTTCCGTCCTGGCCAGTTGCTGACCGAGGCACTGGTGTACCCGTAGCCGAACGCCACTTGGCCGCCGGGCGTTCGACTGAGGTCCAGCTGGTCCGGGTCGTCGAATCGGTGGGAGTCTCGGTTGGCAACGGTCAGCGAGACCGTGACGGCCTGTCCCGCCTTGATCAACTGGCCGTTCAGCTGGACGTCCTCCAGTGCGGTGCGGTGCAGCCCGAACTGAACGACGGTCAGATAGCGCAGCAGTTCCTCGACCGCGGTGTCGATCAGGTGCGGATTCTGCCGCAGGGCAGCCAGTTGTTCCGGGTGCCGCAGTAGAGCGAACGTGCCGAGGCCCAGCATGTGCGCGGTGCTCTCGTATCCGGCGAGCAGCAGCAAGAACCCGATACCGGTCAGCTCGTCGTCATCGAGGTCCGAGTGCGCGACCAGGCCGCCGAGGATGTCGTCGGTCGGCGCCGCCCGTTTGGCGGCGACCAGCTCGCTCGCTGTCAGGTACGCCCAGCAGCTCCGAGACCACTGACAACGGGATCGGCAGGGCGAATTCCGACACCAGGTCGACGGGAGGCCCGACCCGTTCCATCTTGTCCAGGCGGTCCGCGACGATCTCCTCGATGCGGGGCCGCAACCGGTTCAGCCTGCGCGCGCCGAACTGGCTGCCCACCAGCTTGCGGTAAGGGCTGTGCTGGGGTGGGTCCATGCCGATGAACAGGCCGGGCTCGGCCGGCTCGGGTTCCTCGGAGAGCATCCTGCGCGTGGCGGAATGACGTATGTCCCACCGGGAGCTGAACCGGGGATCGCTGAGCACGGTCCTGGCGAACGCGTGCCCTGTCACCAGCCAGCCTTGCGCGCCGTCAGGATAGAGAAGCGGACTGATCGGCTGCTCTTGCCTCAGCCGGGCAAGTTCCGCGGGCGGGTCGAAGGGGCGGGTTCGCGCCGTGGGCAGAGGTTTCGGCAGGGAGGAGTCCTGCATGTTTCTCGGTCTCCGTGGTGGTCAGGGCCCAGCCTGTATCAGGACAACTCCCTTGCCCTGTCACCGCTTGACTCGATCCAGCCGAGAACCGTGAGCTCGTCCACGAGTCGGGCGACCGGCTCGACCGCCTCGTCGACGCCGCAGTCGGCCGCATCGGCCAGAATGGTCGCCAGTTCCCGCTGTGTGCGCGGCTCGTTGAGGGCTTCCAGGATGATGCGGGCCGCTTTGTTGACGTGGGCGGCGGTGAACGTCCGATCGTCGATGACGCGTGCGCTGCCGTCGGATTCCTCTTGCAGGTGGAGGGAGTCGGTGCGCCGGATCGTCCCCTCGGACGGGGACGACGCCCCCTCGCCGTCATGCGATGTCAAGACGTGCCTCCGTGGAGATGAAGTCGAGGTGCATGCCGGTCAGGCCGTTTCCCACTCCGAGATGGATGCCGGCGGCGCCCTCGTTGAGCAGGCAGTTCAGGTTCCAGTCCAGACTTTCCGGGGGCAGCATGCCTGTCCCGAGGGCGACTTCGGTCACCGCTCCCTGGTATTCCGGCCCGCTTGTGGCATCGATTCCCTCCGCCCATGGGCCGAAGCCGCCGACAAACCTGTTGTCGACAATCGTCACGTACAGCGGGCAGGCTTTCCTCATTTCCTCGGCGATTTCGGCCGCCGCGGCGAACCGGTCCGCACGCACGCCTTTGAGTTCACGGTGTTTCGCGACGAGCACCGAGTCGATCCGAAGCGTCCCCGATATCGAGAGGTCGGTGTCGATGTTGCCGGCCAGGTCCGTCGGTGACATGGCGACTTCGAAGTAGTTCCCCACCGTGGAATGCTCATCGGGCAGCAGCTCCAGGCGAGTGCGGCTGACGAGCTGGAGAGCATCCGGGAGGCGGAGTCTCAATTCCGTACCCGGCCCGGAGAGAGTCACCTCCTCCCGGGCGAGGAGGAGTTTGGTGAGGACACGGCGGTTCATCGCCACCGAGCGGGGAATATCGATTTCCGAAAACTTTTCGATCGCGTACTTGGCCGCTTCGAAATCGGACGAGAAGGACGCCAGCGACATCCAAAGCACGCTGGTCTCGGCGAGCATGTCGCGCAGCGCGCGGCGGGACGGGAGCCGTCCGTAGTCCAGAGGCACCACGATGGCCTGCGGCGGCGGCGCGTCGCGGCCGGACAGCATGCCGCCGAACGTCGCGGCTCGCACTCCGCTCTCTGTCAGCCAGTGCGACAAGCGGGCATCGTCCGTGAGGAGAACCACGTCGTCGGCGCCGAAGATCGCCCGCATGTTGTCCTTCAGGCCGTCACGCATCGGCCACTCCCGCCATGCGGGGCTCGGCGTCCTGGTCCTGGGACACCAGCGCGGCAAGGCAGGGGCAGGAAGGAATGTCCCCCAGGTTGCTCTTGAGAACCGACGCGGCCTTGCGCTGCACACCGGCTCCGTCGCCGTCCGAGGCAGCGCCATGCCGCGCACCCATGTCCGGCAGTTGGAGGGCTCGACCGTATATGTCCCCGTCGCTCGCCACGCCCTCGGCAACCCATATTCGTCTCGACATTTTCGCCCTCAATTCTCGACCACACGAAGCATGGGACTCGTGCGGTTGGTGCCGACAATCGCCGAAATTCGCCGACACCAACCGCACAAACGGCTTGGCCGAAGCCAAGTACCGTTACATGTTGCCGTTGTAGATAATGGCCAGAACCGGCTTCGGGGACGCGCCGTCGAGCACGATCCCGTTCGCCCCTTGCCCGTCGTCCAGAGATCCGAGCAGGGTGACCGCCGGAGCCTCAAGGCTCCCCACCATCAGAGATTCTTCGATGACAATGCTGGTCAATTCACCACCTCCGTGTACGCGAGCGAATGGTGCTGTCAGCATGATCAGCTGACCAATGATTATTCTTCGCCGCCAGCTGTACACGTAAAGCAATCCATCGACCAAAGGTTGGCAATCAATACTCGCCCGGTTCTTGCCCTGCGATGCGGCTCGCCGGGAGCCGGCACCATGGCGAGCGCGCGCCCCCCGCGCGGCACTGAGCACGAGAACAGCGCCGGGCGCCGGCCCGCCGCGAAACGCGCCGGCGGCACCTCAGGCCCACCTCTTCTCCGCCCTCCGCCACCACGACGCGCTGACCCCGACCGCCCGCGAAGTCGGGGCGCAGCCAGATGAATTCCCCGAGTTCCAGCCGCTGATCGCGACGGTCGCCCACGAGGAACTGCGGGACGCGGTGGTCACTCAGGACTCCCTGGACGCGCGCCGCCGGTGAGCCAACACGGCCCGCGCCCGACGCGCCCACCCCGACCCCGCCGCCGTCCTCCGGCTACACGCATCACGCGATCGAACCGGCAATCCCACGACCACTCCACGACCCTGATGCACCCTCACACACCACTTGGCAGCCGTGCCAAGGTTGTTCAAACATCAGGCAACGCACGCAGAGCGTCCCCTGGTTTCAGGACGACGTGCCGACCGCTTCCGCCAACGTGACCATGACCCCGACTGCGTCGCGGTCTGTGAGCCCTTGTTCCCGGCACAGGGAACGCCACGTCGAGAATGCCGCGGCATGGCCGATGACCGCCCGCCGGACCGGGTCGTCGGCCTCCGGCCAGGCGTTGGCCAGCACCTCGACGTACTGCCTGGTCATCTCCTCCCAGGCCGCGCGGATCGGCTCGGGCACGGCGTGCTGGTCGCGGATGCCCAGCGTCAGCATCTGCTCGCCCGCCCGGTAAAAGCGGTAGATGTCAGCGAGCCCGGCCGTCAGCCTCTCCAGGGGGTTCTCGATCGCGCCCCACTCCTCGGGCCGAGGCGGCCTCTGCTGGGACAGCCAGTGTCCCGAGCACGCCTCGAACAACGCCGTCTCATCCGGAAAATGCCGGTAGACGGTCAACCGGGTGACCCCGGCGTGCTCGGCGATCGCCGAGATGCTCGTCAATGCCGGGCCCGCGGTGCCGTGAAGATGCACGGCGGCCTCGACGATGCGCTGCCGTGTCCGCTCCACATCCGCGGCGCGTTTGCGCATCTCGTAGCCGCGCGATTTCGACGAACGCTTCTGTTCACTCAATTCTTGACGCCTCGGGAGTCGCGGCGGAGACTCTTTTTAGGAGAACACCAGCGTATCCCCAAAATACGCCGAGGAGTGATCACCATGACAGAGTCGCCGGCCCCGCTGCTCACCATCGTCCGTCCAGGCGAGGGGGCCGAGGGCTTCCTCGGTTCCATCGGGGTCGCCTTCAAGCTGTGGGGTGCCGACACCGGTGGCGCGGTCTCGGTCGTCGAGCACCCGTTCCCGGTCGGGGCGCTGGTGCCCCCGCACCTGCACACCCGGGAGGACGAGTACTCGATCGTCACCGAGGGCGAGATCGGCTTCCGTTCCGGCGACCGTGAAACCGTCCTGGGGCCTGGCGGCTACATCACGAAGCCGCGTGGCGAGCTGCACGCGATGTGGAACGCGGGCTCCGTTCCGGCCCGCATGATCGAAATCATCAGTCCGGCCGGATTCGAGCACTGCTTCCGCGAGATAGCCGACATGCTCGCCGACGGGGGCCCGCCGACCGAGGATGCGGTGGCGGTGCTCGCAGCCAAGTACGGGCTCGAGTTCGGGAGGCCCGACTGGCTGCCCGACGTCATCGCACGCTTCGACCTCACGCCGCCGCCCGGCGTCTGACCGGGATCCGGCCCACCCGGCCAACCAGTCCGAGGCGGATGAGGAGGAGATCAGATCCGCCAGGAGCGGATGCGATCGGCAGTGTCGTACCCGCCGGAGCGGCCGGCGTCTCTGTCGCGGGCGAGCTCGATCAGCGCGCCGTACGGCGGGGCGACGCGTTCGCCCACGGTGTCCAACCCCACCCCGACGATCGTGGCGCCGTAGAGCACGTTGCGGGCCGGGAGGCACAGCTGGATGACGGCGTGATCAGGGCGGCCGCCCGGCACGCGTTCTCGACGGAACCGGCCGGCGGGCACAACAGTCCCGGCGGTCTCGGTCGGGAGCCGTACGTACTCCACGTCGGCGACCACCGCGGCGGACTCGTGGCCATTCGATGCGTTACGGCAAGATCGAGGAGGTGCCTGCCGATGGCACGTGGTCATCGCAGCCCACGCGTCAGTGCGCCCACGCGTCCGGGCCGGCGCCCCGCCATTCGATCAGCGACGACCGGACCACGTCCATTTCATCCCACCCCTGAAGGCCGGCCTCCTGCACGAAAGCCACGACGTCGAGCAGGCCATAAGCGATCCCGACGAAGTGCCCATCGATGCGAACGCGCCGCCCACCGTCTTCCGCAGGCGGGTAGATGACGACGGGCTGGTCGGTAGCCATGATCTCAGCGTGAGGCCGGGTTCCGTCGCGCGCATCCGGGCCGCCCCTGCGGGCCCGTAATTTGAGCGTGCTCGGGACTGCAGGGAGGTGCCCATGCCCCGAACCGCCTGGAGTGGCGCCGTCTCTTTCGGCCTGCCCACTTCTCGGAGCTGGCCGCAAACTGGATCAGGCACCAGGTGCAGCCGTGAGGTCTGTATAGCGCTCGGTCTGCCATCCAATGGCGTCCAGAACCGCACGGAGAAGAAGTGAGTCGCCGCGACCTGGAAAGACGCGGACCAGTTCCGTGAGCGCCAAGGTACCCAGTCCGCTCGCATACTCGTCGAGGGCCGCGCGTCTGACCTCCGCAACGCGCGCAGGCGCCGCCAGTGGGGTCGGGGATGGTTCTTCATGGCCCGTCATGCGTCCTGATCCCACGCATTCCCCAGGCAGGATCTCGGCCAGGAGATCACGACCCTGCGCGATATCGGCCGGGAGAAGTTACGAACCGAAGATCGGGACTTCGCGCGGTGCTGCCGCGCTGACCACGGCTTGGTGAATCAGCATGTGGTCCGGGTGGCCGGTCAGGCCGTCCGGCCCCACTGTGAGCACTACGTCAGGGATGATCTTGTCGATCTGATCAGCAATGACCTCGACCAGGTCCGTGACTGACGCGCTGGTCAGCGAGCCAGGCACGTGCCGCCCGGCGGTATCCGTCCATCGCCCTTCGGCAATCCATTGCCACTCGCTCACGCCGAGCCTGGTACATGCCGCATCCAGCCGAGCGGAACGGCGTCGACGCGCCTCCACGCTGGAAGTGACGTCACCTTCAGCTGCTTCGCCGCCCGAAGCGGTGAGCAGGACGACTCGGCTTCCCTGTCGGCTCAACATGGCGATCGCCGCACCATGAGCGAAGACCTCGTCGTCGGGGTGCGCTGTGACAACGAGGCTCGTTGATCCCCTGCCCAGATGAGTGAACAACACAGCAGCCTCCCCCGGTTGCAACTGATCGAGAGGTTAACGCCGTACTCGCATGCCGAGGAGTAGGGTCGCCTGCGGCAGCCGTGTCTCCTGACCCGGTCAGCCCGTTGACTGTCTCATCAGTAGTAATGAGCGTTCCGCAGAAGCGACGGTGAGGAGGCAGTCCGTCTGCGAGCGCAGATCACCCAACTCAGCGAGTAGCTCTCGGCCGTGGAGCTCCGTCTGGAGCGGCGGGGAACTCACCCAGGACGCCGTCCTGGGTATCGCCGAGGGCAGCGATCGCGGCGGCTTGGAGGTGTTGCCGTCCGCGGATCGCCAGGTCCCCCCGCCCCGAGCGACGCGACCCGCGCCCGATCACGTACTCACATGCTGAACACACATGCTGGCCCCTGCCCCTGATCGTGCAAGATCGATACGAGCCCCTCGACCGCCTGCCGCGCGGCGGGGAGGCGACACGCTGATCAGGTAAGGAGATGGCCGTGTCCATCTGGGAAGCATTGGCCGTCCTCGTGGCCGGTATAGGGGCCGGCACGATCAACACCATCGTCGGCTCCGGCACTCTGATCACCTTCCCGGTACTGCTCGCCACCGGGCTGCCGCCCATCACCGCCAACGTCTCCAACGCCCTGGGACTCGTGCCCGGTTCCATCAGCGGAGCCATCGGTTACCGCGCCGAACTGCGCGGACAGCGCCGCCGCACACTCGTCCTCGGCCTCACCGCCGCCGTCGGCGGACTCGGTGGTGCCGTCCTGCTGCTCGCGCTGCCCTCCGAGTCCTTCGACACGATCGTCCCCGTACTGATCGCCGTCGCACTGGTCCTCGTACTCCTCCAGCCGCGCCTTGCCAAAGCAGTGCAGCGCCGTCGTGAGAACAACGGCAGCACCGGCCACCCGCACGGCGGCCCCGTCCTCCTGGTCGGACTGCTCCTCGCGAGCGGGTACGGCGGGTACTTCGGCGCCGCTCAAGGGGTCCTGTACCTGTCTCTGATGGGTCTGCTCCTCGACGAGGACCTGCAACGCGTCAACGCCGTCAAGAACGTCCTTGGCGCCGTCGTCAACGGCATCGCGGCCTGCTTCTTCCTCTTCGTCGCCGAGTTCGACTGGTCGGCAGTGCTGCTGATCGCCGTAGGTTCCGCGATCGGAGGCCAGATCGGCGCCAAGGTCGGCCGACGCCTCCCGCCCGCCGCTCTGCGCGCGGTGATCGTCGCCGTCGGTGTCATCGCGGTCGTGCAGCTCCTGGTGCGCTGACGCGCCGCCACAGTGCCGGGACGGGGGGCAGGACGGCACGTATCGAAGCCGGCGAAGAGCCCTCGCCCGGGCGCGACGTGCCCCGACGCCTTTATTCGCTTGTGGAGGCGACGAAGGTGGCGATGTGGTGGGCCAAGGCTTGTGGATGTTGGTGGTGTGGGCCGTGCCCCGCGCGCGGATAGGTGAGCAACTGGGTCGTGGGGAGTTGCTGACTGAGGGCGTTCCAGTTTTCGACCGGGGAGCAGATGTCGTGATCGCCCGAGTATCTGGGAGTGGGGTTTGCCGGCGATCTGTTCGGCGGCCCAGCGCCAGGGGACCGCACGCTGGTGTCAGTTGTGCGTGCGGCGATGCGGTCATGTGAGCTCTGTGCGGCCTGGAGGCTTTGCTTGGAGGCCAGTTCGAAGAACAGCACGCCCTCGTCGATGAGGTCGTTCTCCGGCTTGCGGGAGATGTCGTAGAAGAGCTGTTTGGCCTGCCTGATCAAGGGGCCGGGAGGGCCTGTGCCGATGAGGATCAGGTGACTGATGAGCTGGGGGTACTGGGCGAGGGCGACTTGCGCGGCGACGCCGCCGATGGACCAGCCGGCGCGGACGGTTCACCTGCGTCCCGGGCCAGGGAGGCCGGGTCGTACGAGGGGGTGCCGGTGGACAAGCCCAGACCGCTGTAGTCGAAGGTGATGACGCGGAAACCCTGTTCGGCCAGCGTGTCCAGGAAGGCCGGGCCCCAGGTGCCGATGTTGCCGCGGAAACCGATACACAGCCAGGTCGATGGGACACGACCGTCCGCTTCTGGCGAGTGGAGGGGAGGCTTCTGAGGGTGCCGTGGTCACGGCTGTGCGCCTTGGGGTGGTGCCCCGCGCCCGGGGACATTGCTGGGCGAAATGGTCCGCCGGTCGCGGGCCAACGTTGGGCACGCCTCGGATCAGGCGCTGATGTCCGTGGCGGCTCCGGTGGGTAGCCAGCGGAAGCGGTTGCGGATATCGGCGGGCGCGCGGGCGAGTTCGTGCTCGATGGCGTCGCGGCCTTCGTGGAAGTGGTGCCAGCCCTCGTAGTGGACGGGGATGGCGGTGCGGGGTCGCAGCAGGTGGCACAGGCGCACGACCTGGGCGGCTGTCATGGTGTAGCGGACAGGTCCGGTGATCGGGAAGCGCACGCCGCCGACATGCAGCAGTGCGGTGCCCACGGTCAGGCGTTGGGCCACCTCGCGCACGCCGCCGTACAGGACGGTGTCGCCGGAGATCCACAGCGCGCCGTGCTGCTGGCCTTCCCAGGTGAGGGCGAAGCCGGTGACGTGTCCGGTCAGCGGCCGGGACAGGGGCGGGCCGTGGCGGGCCGGCGTGGCGGTGACGGTGATGGTGGGGCGGCCCGGGGTGTGCAGGCGGGTCACCGTCCACGGGGCCAGGCCGTGAGCCCGCTGGCCGATGCGGCGGGCGCCGGCCGGGGTGGTCAGGACGGTCCGGGCGGTGCGCAGGACGTCGCGTCCGGTGCGGTCGAGGTTGTCGCCGTGCTGGTCATGGCTGAGCAGGACGGCGTCGATCGGCGGCAGGTCGGAAGCGGCGAGGGCGGGGCCGGTCGACTTGTGGGAGGCGGTGCCCCAGCCGAAGCTGTAGCGCTGTCCGGGCGGGTCGAAGGTGGGGTCAGTCAACAGCCGCCAGCCGCCCGTCTCGATGAGGGTGGTCGGGCCGCCGATGTGGGTGATCCGCAGGTCGCTCATGGGGAGGCTCCCTTCCCAGGGCCGGGCCGGAGGGCGCCCTCTCCGACCCGGCCCGTCCCGTCAGGCGTGGGCGAGGGCCCAGTCCAGGGCGTGGTCGGCGACCTCTTCCCAGCCGTCCTGGGCGGGCATCAGATGGGAGCGGCCGGGGAACACCGTGACCTCGGTGACGGTGCCCCCGGCCTTGTAGTGCTTGGCGTTGGACTGCTGCACCTTGGGCGGCATGAGGTGGTCGTTCTCCCCCGAACAGAACAGCAGCGGCGCCCGGCCCGCGTTGTGGTAGTCGACGTAGGTGTCGGTGTGGCCGGGGTGGATGTTGGCCAGGGCGCTGCCCCAGACGATGCTGCCGGGAGCGGGGATGTGGTAGCGCTCGTAGGTGGCGTGGGCCTGGTCCTCGGGGAAGGTGTTGGTGAAGGCGTAGCGCCAGTGGTCGTAGTCGAAGCCGACGGCGCGGTGGCGGTTGGCCGGGTTCTTCAGCACCGGGAAGGTCGAGCGGACCTGGGACAGCGGTACGACGGACACACCTTCCGTGGGTGCGGAGTTGATCGCCACTCCGGCCGCGCCGAAGCCGCGGTCGAGCAGGAGCTGGGTGAACGCGCCACCGGCGGAGTGCCCCATGATGACGGGCGATCGGTCCAGCTCGGTGATGACCTTCTCCAGACTGGAGATGATGGCGGGAACGGTCACGGCCTCGATCGGGGTCGGATCGGCGTTGAGGGCCTCGACCTCCACCTCGAAGCCGGGGTAGGGCGGGGCGATGACCCGGAAGCCCTTGTCCTGGTAGTGGGCGATCCAGTTCTCCCAGGCGCGCGGTGTCACCCAGAAGCCGTGGACGAGAACGATGGTGTCGGGTTGCATCGGTGTGCTCCTCAGCGGGTGGCCTGGTGGGCGGCGTTGATCTGGCGGACCACGACGTCGGGGTGGGACATCATCACAACGTGGGAGGCGCCTTTGACCTCGACGGTGCGGCTGTGGGCGCGGTCGGCCATGTAGCGCTGCACGGCGGCCGGGATGACGTTGTCCGCGGTGGGGATGACGTACCAGGACGGCAGGTCCTTCCACGCCGGTGCGCCGCTGGGGCCGGCCAGCCCGCCCACGCTGCCGGGACGTTGTGCGGCCGCCATCAGCCGGGTCTGGGAGGACGGCAGGTCGGCGGCGAACACGTCGCGGAACTGGGCCGGATCGATGTAGCCGTCCGTGCCGGTGCTGCCGTCCGGCAGCGGATAGTCGCGGGTGATCAGAGCGTCCGGCAGCTTGCTGCCGGGGAACTTGCCGGCCAGTTGCAGCGCGCTCTCGCCCTGGTCGGGGGCGAACGCGGCGACGTAGACGAGGGCCTTGACGCCTGTGTGGCCGCGGGCGGCGTTGGTGATGACCTCGCCGCCGTAGGAGTGGCCGACCAGGATGACCGGGCCGTCGATGCTGTCGAGGATGCTGGAGACGTAGGCCGAGTCGCCGCCGAGGTCGCGCAGCGGGTTGGCCGGGGCGATGACCGGGTAGCCGGCCTTCTGCAGGGCGGCGATGGTCCGGTACCAGCCGGAGGCGTCGGCGAACACGCCGTGGACGAGCACGACGGTCGGCTTGGGGCCGCCCGTGTGCGCCGTGGTGGCGGAGACGGGGGCAACCGCGCCGCCCACACCGGCCACGAGCGCGGCGGCGAGCAGGCACGCGCTGACGGTACGGCGGCGAGGCCGCTGACCGCTGGAGATCATGTGTTGGCTCCTGTGCTCGGGCGTCCCCGGAGGGCGGCCGGGGACGCGGGCGTCACCGCGTCAGGAATTGAGGAACTCCAGCAGGTCGGCGCTGAGTTGGTCCTTGTGGGTGTCGGTGATGCCGTGCGGGGCGCCCGGGTAGACCTTCAGCGTCGCGTTCTTGATGCGGGCGGCCGACGCCTTGCCCCCGACCTCGAAGGGCACGACCTGGTCGTCGTCGCCGTGGATGACCAGCGTGGGCACGTCGATGGCGTCCAGGTCGGTGCGGAAGTCGGTCGCGGAGAAGGCCGCGATGCACTCGTAGGCGCCCCGGTGCCCGGCCTGCATGCTCTGGAGCCAGAACGCCTCGCGGATGCCCGGGGAGACGTCGGCACCGGGCCGGTTGTTGCCGAAGAACGGCCCGTCGGCCAGGTCGTGGTAGAGCTGCGAGCGGTCGGCGAGCGATCCGGCCCGGATCGCGTCGAAGGTCTCGATCGGGACGCCGCCGGGGTTGTCGTCGGTCTTGAGCATGAACGGCGGGACCGCGGAGACGAGCACGACCTGGGCGAGCCGGGCGGTGCCGTGGCGGCCGACGTAGCGGGCGACCTCGCCGCCACCGGTGGAGAAACCGACCAGGGTGGCGTCCCGCAGGTCCAGGGTGTCGATGAGCGTGGCCAGGTCGTCGGCGTAGGTGTTCATCTCGTTGCCGTTCCACGTCTGGGTGGAGCGGCCGTGGCCGCGCCGGTCGTGCGCGATGACGCGGTAGCCATGGGTGGCCAGGAACAGCTGCTGGGCCTCCCAGCTGTCGGAGTTCAGCGGCCAGCCGTGGCTGAGGACGACGGGGCGGCCCGTTCCCCAGTCCTTGTAGTAGATCCGGGCGTCGTCGGATGCGGTGACGAAGGGCATGGCTTCTCCCAACCGGTGGCCGGGGCGCCGCATGAACCCGTCCTCCCTGCCGCACCCCGTAGTTGTGAAGGACTTGTGTGCGAGCGTGGCACGGGCGCCATCAGTCGGCTTGACCCTGCCTGCCAGAGCCTGTCCCCTGCGTGCCACGGCTCCGGCCGCAGGCCACCCGCGCACCTGCGGCATCGCGTGCCCCAGCAGACGTGTACGCATACCTGTGCGCCGTACATGCATCTTTGCCCGGAAAGCTTCACACGGCGGACACTCACACCCTAGGCGGCGACCTGACGCCGCCCGGAACGGGAGGCGCCGTGCTCGTCCTCGACACAAACGATCTTCCAGTCGGTGACCGGATCGCGACCTTCGAGGCGGTGGCCGCCGGTGAAGGCGGCGTCTCCTCCGTCCAGGAGGAGCAGGCCGAGGCCACGACCTGGAAACGGCTCGAACTCTGGCACCTCGGCCCGCTCACGCTCTTCCACACCCAGGGCACAGGGATGCGCATCACGCGCTCGCTCCGACAGGCCCGGCGCGATGTGATGGACACCGTCGCGATCAATATTCACCGCCAGGGAGTCGGCGGTTTCGCCTGGGCCGACCATCGCCAGCGCATCGGCCCGAACAGCGCGACCATGCAGCACATGCCGGCCGGCTACGAGTACTGGTGGTCCGGTCTCGGCAGCACGCTGGCCCTGATGTTCGACACCGAACGCCTCAGCCTGCCCGCAGAGACGATCCGCGCATCCATACCGACGCTTGAGCACAGCCCCATCGGACGGCTGCTGATCAACCACGTTCTCGGCATGCGCCGCATCGCCGACCGGATCAACAGGGGCGCCGAAGCCGACGCCCTCGCCTCCGCCACCGTGGAACTCGTCCGAGCCTGGGTGGTCTCCGTCGCCGGCGACGACCTCACCCGCCGAACCGTCGCGAGGGAAACCCTCCTCACCCGCGTCCTGGCCTACGCCCGCGCCCATCTCAGGGAACCCGACCTCACCCCCCAGCGGATCGCCTGGGCACACAACACCTCCGTGCGGACGCTGTACCGGCTGTGCGACGACGGCGGAGTCAGTCTCGAGAAGTGGATCATCCGCCGCCGGCTGGAGGGCGCACGCGCCGACCTCGCAGCCGCCCGACACTCGCACCGGACGATCGACACCATCGCCCGCAGCTGGGGCTTCACCAACCCCGCCTTCTTCTCCCGCCGCTTCCGCCAGACCTACGGCACCACCCCGAGCCAATAGCGAAGCCTCTCCCAACAGGGCCGACTCCTGCTCCCGCCGGACGACCTCTGACCAACCTCCCCGGCGGCAGCCGGACTTCTGATGCGCCGCTCGGCGCGAGCCTGTGCGGCACGCGCGGCGATGTGGGTCAGTGTGTTCGTCGGCCGCGGCAGCGGTTCACAGGCTCCGCGTCGGCCGCGCCGGATTGCCGACCGCGACGACGCCCGCGGGGATGTCCTTGGTGACGACGGCGCCCGCGCCGATGACGGAGTTGTCGCCGATGCTCACGCCGGGCAGGACGATCACGCCGCCGCCCAGCCACACGTTGTCCCCGATGGTGATCGGCCGCGCGGCCTCCAGCTTGTCCCGGCGCGGCTGCGGCTCCAACGGGTGGGTGGGGGTGAGCAGTTGGACGTTGGGGCCGATCTGGCAGTCCTCGCCGATGGTGATGGCCGCGACGTCCAGCGCCGTGAAGTTGTAGTTCACGAAGGTGCGCGCGCCGATGGTGACGTTGCTGCCGAAGTCGACGTACAGCGGAGGCCGCACCTGCGCCTCCTCCCCCAGCGAGCCGAGCAGTTCGGCGAGCAGCGGCCGGGCAGCCTCGAAGTCCTCGGCGAAAGCCGCCTGGTAGCGGGCGGCCAGGCGGACGGCTCGCTGCTGGCGGCGGACGATCTCGGGATCGTCGGCGATGTAGAGGTCGCCCGCGAGCATGCGCTCCAGGTTCGTGCGGGGGTCGTCCGCGAAGTAGTCCGTCACCCTGCGTACGATCGCACAGCCCGGCGTGTACGGTCGTACGCGCCGGCCGTTGCCGGGCAGGCCATGGGGCGCGGTGGGAACGTCACTACGATCATCGGTCATGGACTGGCTCGAACGGACCGCGCAGCTACGGCAGTGGAGCAGGGGTGGTGCGCGGGCACCGCACAAGCCGCTGCTCCTTCTCTACGCGTTGGGCCGGTTCCAGGAGGACGCCGACGGCGAGCTGCGCTACAGCGCGGTGGAGGAGGACCTGGCGCGGCTGCTGGCCGAGTACGGGCCGCCCCACAGAACGACCCCCGCCTACCCGTTCCACCACCTCGTCAGCGACGGGGTGTGGGAGGTGCGGACCGACCGGGGGCCGGGCAGTCCGGGCAGCGGTGTGCGGGATCTGCGGGAGACCGGCGCGGCGGGCAGGCTCGCGCCCGAGCTGCGGGCCGCACTGCGGCGCGAACCGTCGTTGCTCGCCCGTATCGCGCGGGTCCTGCTCGATCTGCATTTCCCGCCTTCCCTCCACGGTGACTTGTGCGAGGCCGTCGGGCTCGAACTGGAACCGGCGGAGACCGGACGTCCTTCGGACGTACGTCGGCAGCGCAGTCGGCGGATGCGCGACCTGGTGCTGACCGCGTACGAGTTCCGGTGCGCGTTCTGCGGCTACGACGGCCGGATCGGCGCGGTACCGGTCGGGCTGGAGGCCGCGCACGTGCGCTGGTGGGCGTTCGACGGTCCGGACGAGGTCGACAACGGGCTGTGCCTGTGCTCGTTGCACCACAAACTCTTCGACAAGGGTGTGCTCGGGGTCGGCGACGGACACCGCATCCTGGTCTCGCAGCGCTTCGTCGGCCACAGTCCCGCGGCCCGGGACCACGTCATAGCGCTCGCGGGCCGTCCGCTCCTCGGCCCGCAGCCGGGCGCCCGCCCGGTCGCGGCCGCCCACCGCGACTGGCACACCAGCCAGGTCTTCCACGGCGCCCCTCGCCCCGCCGGCACCGCCTGACGCATCCGCCCGGGGGCGCCGGGCCTCGCCTTCACGCCTCCGTGGGCTCCTGATCGTCGCGTTCTTGCTCCTGCGCCCAGGCGCTCGCCCATTCGTCGAGCGGACGGAGGGCATCACGGAGAGCTGTCCCCAGCCGGGTCAGCTCGTAGCCGTCGGCCGAGGGCGCGATGATCCCGCTCGACACGAGTTCGCGGAGCCGCTGGTAGAGGACGCTGGACGACAGCCCTTCGCACCGTGCCAGCAGTGCGCGGGCGCCGAGCGGGCCCGCACGCAGTTGCATTTTGCGGTCTTCGAAGGCGACTTCGCCGACGCCGACGCCATGGCCGCGGCGCGGGCGTCGTCGCACGGCCAGCGCGTGGCCGCCGATTTCGCCAACTACGCCACCGGCGGTGCGGTCGTCATCCACTATCCGGTGCAGGACGGCACCGGCTGAGGCAGGCCCGTAGGTGCCGGTTCGTCGAGCGACAAAGGTGGGCCGATGTCCTGGCCGGATGTGACGGTGGTTGATGCGTGCGTACGGCGTGACGGCCGGGGCGGTAGCCCCACGGCCGTCACCTACGACGACCCGGCGGCGGCGGACGCGGACCGGCGTGCGGTCGCTGCGGCGGCCGGCACCTCGCACGCGGCGTTCCTCGGCCCGGGGCGGGCGCCGGACGGTAGCCGGCCGGTCCGGTTCTTCACCGCCACCGCCGAACTGTTTGGCTGCGGCCACGGCACCGTTGCCGCGCAGGCGGTCCGCTTGGCCCGCACCGCGCTGGACGAGCTGAAGGGCCGTCAACACACCGGCGGGCGCACGTTCGACACCGTCGCGATCCGCCGCTCCGCCGGCATCGAGGTGTGGTTCGACCAGGGCCTCGTCGCGCTGCGTGACCCGGCACCGGACGAGCGCGCCGCGATCGTCGCCGCGCTCGGGCTCACCCCGGACGACCCGCATCCGACCGACGCGCCACGAATCGCCGCGCCCGGCGCACCACGCATGCTGATACCGGTCCACGACCGTTCGGCGCTGCTCAGGGTCCGCCCACACCTCGGCAGCCTGACAGCGGCGTGCCGGCGCTACGGACTCCTCGGCTGTTTCGTGTACGTACCGCCGGTGGGCGACCGACCGGGCGCGGCGCGGATGTTCGCGCCGGCGATCGGCGTCGACGAGGACGTAGCCAACGCCAACAGCACCGGCTGCCTGGCCGCCCACCTGCTCGACACCACAGGGGCGCAGACGGTCGAGATCGAGGTCGAGCAGGGCGACACCCTCGGTCGACCGTCCAGCGTGCTCGCTTCGGCCCGACGCGGGCCGGCCGGCATCACGACCCGGGTCGGCGGGTTGGCGGTGGTCCGCGGCGGACACTGAGGCGACGACTGGAGCCACGGCTGATCGAGCGGGAGATCCAGAGCGACCAAGCCTGAATGCGCAGCGCCGAATGACACCGGCCCGGCATGCGGAGGAGCCCCATGACTCCTCCGCCCCGGGCTGCCGGGGGCACAACCGCCGTGCCTCATCGACAGCTTCGCGGCTCAGCGCAGCGTCCGCTCCAGCCGTTCCGCCACCAGCTTCACGAACCGGGCAGGCTCCTTGGGCTGTCCGCCTTCCGCGAGGACGGCGAGTCCGTGCAGCAGTTGGGCGGTCTCGGCGAGCTCCGCCCGGTCCTCCTGTTCCACGTAGGCCTGCCGCAGGCCACGGACGAGCGCGTGACCGGGATTGAGTTCGAGAATCCGCTTGGTGACCGGCACCTCCTGGCCCATCGCCCGGTACATGTTCTCCAGCGCCGGGGTGAGGTCATGGGCGTCGGAGACGACACACGCCGGTGAGACCGTCAGCCGGGTCGACAGCCGGACGTCCTTGACCTCCTCCCCCAGCTGCTCCTTCATCCACTCCAGCAGGCCGGCATAGCTCTCGTCCTGCTCCTCCCGTGCGCTGTCCTGCTGTTCGCCGCCCTGGACGTCGAGGTCGATCTCGCCCTTGGCGACGGACCGCAGCTGCTTGCCCTCGAACTCGCCCACGGCGTCGACCCACACCTCGTCGACGGGGTCGGTCAGCAGCAGGACCTCGACGCCCCGGGCCTTGAACACCTCCATGTGCGGGGAGTTCTCGATGCTCTGCCGGGACTCGCCGGTCAGGTAGTAGATGTGCTCCTGACCGTCCTTCATCCGCTCCACATACTGCTGGAGCGTCGTCGGCTCATCCCCCTCATGGGTGCTGGCGAAGGACGCGACCGCGAGGATGGCGTCGCGGTTGTCCGGGTCGCCGAGCAATCCCTCCTTCAGCACCGCGCCGAACTCACGCCAGAACGTGGCGTACTTCTCGGCGTCGTTGGCCTTCATCTCCTTGACCGACGACAGGACCTTCTTGGTCAGCCGCCGCTGGATCATCCTGATGTGGCGGTCCTGCTGGAGGATCTCCCGGGAGACGTTGAGCGAGAGGTCCTGCGCGTCGACGACACCCTTGACGAAGCGAAGGTACGGCGGCAGCAGCGCCTCGCAGTCGTCCATGATCAGCACGCGTCGGACGTAGAGCTGCAGACCGCGCCGGAAGTCCCGGGTGAACAGGTCGTGCGGGGCGTGGGCCGGCAGGAACAGCAGCGCCTGGTACTCGAAGGTGCCCTCGGCCTGGAGCCGGATCGTCTCCAGCGGGTCGCGCCAGTCGTGGCTGACATGCTTGTACAGCTCGTGGTACTCGTCCGCCGAGACCTCCTCGCGCGAGCGTGCCCACAGGGCCTTGCGCGAGTTCAGCGTCTCCGGCTCGGCCGTCTCCTCGCCATCGCCGGCCTGGGGGACGAGACGGATCGGCCAGGTGATGAAGTCCGAGTACCGCTTGACGATCTCCCTGATCTTCCAGGTGGAGGTGTAGTCGTGGAGCTGGTTCTCGGGGTCGGCGGGCTTGAGATGGAGCGTCACGGACGTGCCCTGCGGCGCCTCCTCGACCTTCTCCAGCGAGTACGTGCCCTCGCCACGGGACGACCAGCGCGTACCGCTGCTCTCGCCGAGGCGCCGGGTCACCAGGGTCATCTCGTCGGCCACCATGAACCCGGCGTAGAACCCGATGCCGAACCGGCCGATCAGCCCCTCCGCACCGGCCTCGTCCTGGGCCTCCTCCAGTTCCTTGAGGAGGGCGGCCGTACCGGAGTTGGCGATGGTGCCGATCAACGTGCCGACCTCGTCGTACGACATCCCGATGCCGTTGTCCCGCACGGTGAGCGTACGGGCCTCGGGGTCGACGTCGATCTGGATGTGCAGGTCGGACAGGTCCACGTCGAGGCTGTCGTCGCGCAGGGCGGCCAGGCGTAGCTTGTCGAGCGCGTCCGAGGCGTTGGAGACGAGCTCCCGCAAGAAGACGTCCTTGTTCGAGTAGACCGAATGGATCATCAGCTGAAGCAGCTGACGGGCCTCTACCTGAAACTCAAACGTTTCGGTGGACATGGTTCGCGTGTCCCTCACAGGTCCCTGAGTCGCGGAAAACGAGCGACAGTACTTTAAAACACCACGTCAGGGTGTTTCACGTGAAACTGATAGCTCGTCACCTCTTAGTCCCGGCGGGCCGTGACGTCTCCGTTGACCGTGGTCACCGTCATCACACGGTTTCGGTCGGCATCCTGGGCGTGGACATCGGTTGTGGTGCGCCCGTTGTCGGTGGTCATGGTGACGCGGTAGGCCGGGGCATCGCGAGGGACGGTGACTTCGACCGAGCCGTTGACGGTCCTCGCGGTCACGCCCGCCGGCGCGGCAGCGCACTGCATCACCACATCGCCGTTGACGGTGCTCGCGTGCAGTCGGCTCGCCTCGAGGGACGTCGCGCGCACCGATCCGTTGCGGGTGGACAGCCGCAACGGGGCGTCCTCCTGGCCGGAGTGGGTCAGTGTCACGTCCCCGTTGACGGTCGTGACGTCCAACGCGGCGGCGACGTCCACCACGTCGACGCCGGCGTTGCGGGCGGTGACGGTGACCTTCGTTCCGTCGGGGATCTCGACGTACGGCATCCGTGGACATCCGCGGTCATCGTGGTCGGCGCAGTCCAGATCCAGGGTCCAGCGGTCGCCGTGATGGGACCAGTGCCCGTCGATCCGGTCGTCCACGCTGATGTGGTCGCCGTCGGCCGGGCGCAGCCGCAGCCCGTTGTCGGTGCTGATCAGCACTTCGTCCCCGGACTCCGCCGCGCGCAGCGCGTTGTCCGCTCGGGAGGCGTCGCTGCCACCATCGTCGCAGGAACTCGCGAACGGCAGCGCCAGCAGCAGCAACAACGTCGTAGGCATCAGGTGCCGTTGGGGCATCAGCTTCATGCCCCAACGGTTGCCCCGCATCGACGGGGCCATGGCGGCGTGCGCGGAGTCGGCAGGCCGGGGCAGGCCTAGGCCGGGCCCTACGGGATGTCCCGGCAGGGTGGGGGCAACCCCCGGCCGGATACGGCGATCAGCCCCATCGCCGTTGCCCGCTCCCTCCAGCAGGCTCAGTGCGTACAGGACAGACCTGAAGGGCTGATCGAGAAGCGAGGAAGAAATGAGACACGTGCGACGGACGCTGTTGACCGCTACGACAGCCTTGGCGGCGGTGGCGGTACTGGCGGCACCGACTGCCGTCGCGGCGACGCCTCAAGGAGCGGATCGCGCGGGGCTTCAGGAATCACTGGACGGGGTCGTGGCCACGGGGGCCGTGGGTGCGTTGGCGGAGGTGAGTGGCGCGGACGGGGTGTGGCGGGGAGTCAGTGGGGTCGCCGAGTTGGGCACGACGCGGCCGGTTCCGGACGGCGGGAGGTTCCGGGCAGGCAGCATCACCAAGACGTTCGTCGCCACCGTCGTCCTGCAACTCGTCGACGAGGGCCGGTTGCGGCTGGACGACACGGTGGAGAAGTGGCTGCCGGGTGTCGTGCCGGACGGCCACCGCATCACCCTGCGGCAGCTGCTCAACCACACGAGCGGGCTGTACGACTACAGGCGTACGTTGCCGATGCCGCCCGGGCAGGAGTTCCTGGCCAACCGCTGGCGGACCTGGACGGCGGCCGAGCTGGTGCAGCGTGCAGTGGCCGAGGCACCGATGTTCGAACCTCCGGGTTCGGACTACAGCTACTCGAACACCGGTTATGCGCTGCTGGGCCAGATCATCGAGGAGGCGACCGGCCGGGCGTACGGTGAGGAGATCGAACGCCGGATCATCCGGCCGTTGCGGTTGCGCGGCACCTCGCTGCCGGGCACGTCCCCGCGCATCGACGGACCGCACCCCCGCGGCTATGTGCCGATCGAGGGAGGCGACGGGACGCGCCTCGTCGAGTACACGGAGATGAACCCTTCGGTGATGGGCGCGGGCGGCGAGATCATCTCCACCACGAAGGATCTCAACCGGTTCGTCGCCGCCCTGCTCGACGGCCGGCTGCTGCCGGATCACCTCCTCACCGAGATGAAGACACCGGGCATCGCGGGCAGGAACTACGGGCTGGGGCTGGCCTGGAAGGACACTTCGTGCGGGGTGCGGTTGTACGGCAACGACGGTGACGCCCTGGCATACCAGGCCTGGTCGTTCGCCACGGAGGACGGGCGACGTCAGGTCACGGTCGCCCTCACACCCGACTTCCGCGGCGACCCCGACGACGCGGTCGACGCCCTTCTGGAGCAGGCCTTCTGCGACTGACCGACGGCAGGACCGGTCAGGATCGGAGAAGCGTCGGGCCCCATGCCGGTCCTAGCGTGAGGGGCATGGCAACCAAGACTTCCACCGCAGCCGGCATCTCCCTCACGTCCGTCACCCTGGAGGTGAACGACCTCGCCGCCGCCCGCGCCTTCTACCGCGCGTTCGGCGTGGACGCGTACGTACGCCTCCAGACGTCCCAGGCGCCGTCCACCGGGTTCCGCGGCTTCACGGTCGCGCTCACGGTCTCCCAACCGGCCACCGTCGACGGCTTCGTCGCCGACGCCGTGGAGGCCGGCGCCACCGTGCTGAAGGCCGCCTCGAAGTCGTTCTGGGGTTATGGCGGGGTCGTCCAGGCACCTGACGGCACGATCTGGAAGATCGCGACCTCGGCGAAGAAGAACACCGGCCCAGCCACCCGCACGGTCGACGAGGTGGTCCTCCTCCTCGGCGTCGAGGACGTGAAGGCCACCAAGCAGCACTACGTCGGCCAGGGACTGAGCGTGGCCAAGAGCTTCGGCGGCAAGTACGTCGAGTTCGCCCCCACCTCAAACAGCCCCGTGAAGCTGGCGCTGTACAAGCGCGCGGCCCTGGCCAAGGACCTCGGTGTCCCGGCCGACGGCACCGGCTCGCACCGCGTCGTCCTCGGCGGCGCCACCGAGGACTTCACCGACCCGGACGGCTTCGTGTGGGAGGCCGCACGGCATGCCGCCAAGCCGTAGGCGGGGCCGGCACTCAGTCCCCGCATCACGCGCCGCGACGAGTATCCGGTTCACCCGTACCAGCAAATGGCCCAACTGAAGCGGGCAGCAATGGCCCACATGCTTGGGCCGCCTGGATCCTAAGGTCGAAGGTGACCGTCGCGGCGCACGCCGCGCGCCCACCTCCCGCACCCCGGAGGAACCACTCATGCAAGCCATCACCGTCCAGGACCGTGAGGCCGGTGCCAGCGGCCTCGTCCTCACCGAGCTGCCCCACCCGCACGCCGCGGAGAACGACGTGATCGTCAAGGTGCACGCCGCCGGCTTCACACCCGGCGAGCTGGACTGGCCCAGCACCTGGACCGACCGGGCCGGACGCGACCGTACCCCGAGCGTGCCCGGCCACGAACTGTCCGGCATCGTCACCGAACTCGGCTACGGCACCACCGGCCTGACCATCGGACAACGCGTGTACGGCCTGACCGACTGGGCCCGCAACGGCACCCTGGCCCAGTACACCGCGGTCGAAGCCCGCAACCTCGCCCCACTGCCTGCCGACGTCGACCACGCCACGGCCGCCGCGCTGCCCATCTCCGGACTCACCGCCTGGCAGGCCCTGTTCGACCACGCCCACCTCCACACCGGTCAGAGCATCGTCATCCACGGCGCCGCCGGCGGCGTCGGCTCCATCGCCGTGCAGCTCGCCCGTGCGGCAGGCGCCCACGTCATCGGCACCGGACGGACCGCCGACCGCGACACCGCACTGAGCCTGGGCGCCCACGCCTTCCTCGACCTCCAGGCCGAGAAGCTGGAGGACATCGGCGACGTCGACGTGGTGTTCGACGTGATCGGCGGCGACATCCTCGAACGTTCCGCCGCTCTGGTCCGCCCTGGCGGCACCCTGGTCACCATCGCCGAGCCCGTCACCGTCCACCCCCGCGACGCACGCGCCGTCTTCTTCGTCGTCGAACCCGACCGCGCCCGCCTGAGCGACCTCGCCCAACGCGTGCGGGACGGACACCTCAAGCCGATCATCGGCGACGTACGTCCGCTCACCGAAGCCATCGCCGCGTTCACACCCGAGAAGCGGACTCACGGCAAGACGATCATCCGCGTCGCCGAGGACTGAGCCCCTGAGCCGGCTCAGCTCGCCGACCGCAGGTATCAGAGGCGGCGGCGCATCACGGGCACAGGCCCGGAACAACTCTCGGCGGCTCACCGGCAAGCGCTGAACCGGCACCTCGTACGCGGGCAGGTCTGCCGGTCTACGGTCAGCGGCGGGTGCCAGGACTGCGCCGGGGCGAAGTCGCGATGCTCGCCGGGGTGAGCGTGGAGTACTACACACGGCTGGAACGCGGCAGTCTCAAAGGCGTCTCCGACAGCGTGCTCGACGCCCTCGCCCAAGCCCTGAGACTCGACGACACCGAACGCATGCACCTGTACGACCTCGCCCGCGCGCCCCAGCGGGTTGGCGGCCAGGACGTCGAGGCGGTTGTTCTGCACGAACGCCGGCAGGGCCGGCATGCCCTCGAGCCCTGTACACGCAGATGTACGCCGACCCGACCTGCGGAGCCAACACCGCCCGCTTCGCCTTCCTCAACCCCGCAGGCAGGCAGTTCTACCGCGACTGGGAACGCGTCACCCACGCCACCGTGGGCGCGCTGCGCATCGAAGCGGGCAAGAACCCCTACGACCGGGACCTGTCCAACCTGATCGGCGAACTGTCCACCCGCAGCGACGCCTTCCGCATGATGTGGGGCTCCCACGACGTGCACGTCTTCCACGAGGGCACCAAACGCCTCCACCATCGGGTCGTCGGCGACCTGGAACTCGAGCACGAAACCATGCGCCTGCCGGTGACAGCGGACTGACCCTGGTCGTCTACAGCGCGCCGGCCGGAACCGCCGCCGCGGACGGCCTCAAACTACTCGCCAGTTGCTCCGCCAACGCCGCCGACCACGAACACAACGCCGACGCGGGATCCCCGAACTGATCGATGGATAGCGTCCAGCTTCGTTCACTGTTGTCAGCGGGCGCCTACAGTCCTCGTCATGGCTTCGCCGGAAAATCCTCTGCGTCGCATCGCGCTCGATCCGAGCGGCCGGGTGCTGGGACTCAACCTGCCCCCTGGATCGCTGATGGACCAGACGGTTCACGGTGGAGCCTGGCATGAACCACTGCTGTGGCTCTCCGACGGCCCTGCCCTGCCCGGGAGTTGGAGCATGTTGTTGCCTGCGCGTCAGGCGGGCCTGCAACCAGTCCTGATCGGCCCCGACCTGGGCATCCACGACGGCAGCGACCTCAGTCCACAGGTGTCCTCTCGCCCCGGGGACCTTGACGCCAACGCTGTCCTGGCCGGCTTCTGGCACTCGTACAACTGGCAGGAGCCACAAGCGGACGAGGATCTGTCGGAGAGCAAGACCGGCCCCTTCGGCCCGCGCTGGCCAGGCCTGGCACCCCCTGGCACGCCCGCTTCGGAATCCGACCCCGAGATCGCCGCCGACCAACTCGCCCGCACACTGATCGAACCCGGCCCGGACCAGTTGACCCACAACGGCGAGCATGCGCACATTGCCCTGGTCCCCGCCCCGCACAGCGCCGACATCCTCGCGTCGATCGGCTGGACCGGTGCATCCAATGCCCAGCGCGACGCGCTCCACCTCAGCACGGTGCTGCGCTCCTGGGAAGAACGCTTCGGTGTTCGGCTGGTGGCCGTCGACGGCGCCGCGCTGCACCTGTCCGTCACCGCACCACCCGGCACCTGTGCCGCAGCCGAACATGTCGCCGCCGAACACCTCGCCTTCTGTCCGGGCGTCATCGCTGACGGTGGCTGGTGGTCCTACCGTCAGTACGCCGAAAGCCTGCTCACCAGGACCCGCTGGACGTTCTGGTGGGACTGAACACACATGCACGCAACAGTCAGCGGTGACACACGAAGGTCGCGGGGATGACGGCGAAAGGGAGGGCAATCTGTCCGGCACAACCTCCCGCCAGTTCACCGGTCTTACTTCCCGGGGTGCACATGACGACGGACCATCAGGTTGCCTTCTTCCTGAAGGAACTGGAGACGGGCGACACCTGGCGACGGGCCGCAGCGGCGAAGGGGCTCGGGAAGATCGGTGACAGCGAGCACGCCGCGGTGCTGATGCGGGCGGCCGCCGACCCGGCACCCGAGGTACGGGAAGGCGCGGCGGTAGGCCTGGGCAGGCTGGGGGTGTACGCAGCCGGGCTCAAGACCTTGCCGGCGCTCATGGGCGACGACGATCCGTGGGTGCGCAGGCAGGCCTCTCTGGCCTCTCGTCGGCTCGGGCTGCGCGATCGTGAGGTCGTGGACGCCTATGCGCGGCTGCTCGGTGATCCGGACTATCACCTGCGGATCAACGCCTTGGACGGTTTGCGGGAGTTGGGCGTACCCGGTGATGTTCCCGCGCTGCTGCGGCTGCTGGGTGATCCTGACTATGGCGTCTGGGGCCGGGCCCGGGCCATGGTCTTCTTGTTCGAGAAGGACCCGGACGTCGAAGCGGAGTTGGTGCGTACGGCCCGGTGGGGAGCGGACGCCGCCCGTGTGCGCGCCCTGTGGATGCTGCCGAACCAGCACATCGACCGGTTGCTGCCTGAGCTGTTGCGGGATCTGGCCGGCGGCCCGTCTTCCGAGGTGCGGTGCGCCGTGGCTTTCCGACTGGCGCGCGTGGACCGCCCACCGGCGCAGGACGCGCTTTTCACCGCCCTGGCAGCGGAACGGGACCCACAGGTGGCGTCACAACTGCTCTCTCTGCTCGAGCGATCGGGTGACGAACGGCTGCTGGCGCCGGCCTCGCGCTGGCTGGGCGACGAGCGGGCGGGGCCGGCGGCCGCCGCTGCTCTGGCATCCGTCGGCGGCAAGGCCGCCACGAGGCTCTTACGGGCTCTTCTCACCGACCCGGCAACGCCCGCCCCCACACTCGCGGCGGCGGCAAGGGCGTACGGCGATCTGGGCAGATGGGACGCCGTGTGGCTGCTGCTCCCCCTGCTGGGCCGTGCCGCGCCCGAGGTGTACGAAGGTGCGCTGCGCGGCCTCGACGCCCTGGCGGACACCGGATTCCGACCGTGGGAACGCGCGGCGGTCGCCCGGGCGCTGGTGCCCCGACTCGACGCCCGTTCCACCCTGGTCGGGGTGGCGGAGAGGGTCCTCACGGGCCTGCCGGAAGCCCTGCCCGGCCTGCGGCAGCTGGTGGACCGTACCGCCTCCCCCCTGGTCCGAGCCGCCGCGCTGTCGCTCCTGGACCCGCACCTTGCGACGGACGCCGGCACCCCGCATGATCTTCCGCTCTTCGCGCGGCACTTGGACGACGTGGATGGGTGGGTGCGCCGGGCCGCCGCCCAAGGGATCGCCCACTGGGTGAAGGAGACCGGCCTGATCCCTCCCGTCAAGGAGCGGCTGCGTGACCGGCTCACGGCCCTGGAATCGGACCCCTCCAATGCCGTACGCGAGGCGGCGGCCGAGGCAGTACGGGCCTTGGACGACTGCCAGCACCACTGATTTGTCAGCGCGCACATCCGCGTCCCCAATCCTGGCTCGGCGCTTCGATATAGCGGTGGGTCAGGGCGCACAACGGCAGCAGTACGAGGAAGAACGCCGCCAACAGCACAGGACTGTCCCGCTGTTGACGTCCGAGCGTGTGGTCGATCACCGCCAGCAGCACCGGATGCACCAGATAGACGGAGTAGCTGATGGTTCCCAGCGCGGTGAGCGGGCGGGGGAACCGCCGGTGGCGCAGCGCGAGTGCGGCGCCGAAGGTGAGGACGGCGAGCACGAAGGCCGTGATCCAGCCGCGTCGGGTGAAGTGGTCACCGTCGCCGAACCGGTACGCGCTGCCCACGGCACAGGTGATGACGACGACTGCGGTGCCGGTCGCGAGTCGTCGGCTCGTCTGTTGTTTGTCGGCGCGGTAGACGGCCGTACCGAGGAACATCACAGCGAGGATCACCAGGCCCTCCCATGTCGGGACCGTGCCGTTGAACACGACCAGGACGAGCGACAGCCCGCCGCCCAGCACTCCCCCGAACCTCCGCAGGACGGGTGAGCCGGCGCTCGCACAGCAGACGGCGACCGCCATCGCGATCGCGGCGACGGCAACCGACAGGCCGGTGCCGACCGTGCCGGACACGGCGGAGGGCCGCAGCACCGTATGCGCCACCACGCTCACGGCGGCGAGCACGGCCAACGTGACGGCGAGGGCGGCAGATTGCCGATGCTGACGAATCGTGAAGAGGGCTACGACCAGGAAATAGAACGCCATCTCGTACGAGAGGGTCCACAGGGTGAGCAGGAGGTTCGGTGTGCCCAGCAGTTCCTGGAGCATGGTGGCGTGGGCGACGGCGACCGTGGCGGCGCTGTACCCGCCGAGGTCAGGCAGCCGGGCCAGTCCCATGAGGTGCATGGCAATAAGCGCCGTGACGGCTGCCGCCCACAGGGGGTACATGCGGAAGAACCGTCCGGTCCAGAACGTACGGATGCTGCCCCGGCGTTCCAGCGACGCGGGGATGATGTAGCCGCTGACCAGGAAGAACACCATGATGCCGTAGCGGCTGGTGTTGAACTGCGGCATCAGCTCCCGTCGGAAGTCCGCCATGAAGGTGTACGACGCGTGGTCGAAGACCACGACGAGTGCGGCGAGGCCGCGCAACGCGTCCAGCCAGCCCAACCGCGACAGCCCCACGGCCGCGACGGATCTCGGTGATGTTTCAGGGACGGAAGGTGAGGCGGGGGCGTTGGGCGGTGATTCCATGCCTGGGCAGAGTCCTCTTCGGTGACGTGAGTGTCGGGGTGCGGGCGGGTTCCATTCGGAGGGGCGCCGCACGCGTCAACGAGTTCAGTCGGCCGGGGTGTTGTTCGGCAGCACCGTTTTGGCGATCGAACAATTGCGGGCCGTATATGTCCTTCGTAGAGGTGTGCGGATTGGCCGCCTGCTGTGGTGCAGTGCGGTGCGAGGAGGTGGACGAGGTGGCGGGGCGTCGTGAGGTGCCGGTGGACCCGGCGGCGGGTCCAGTGCAGCGGTTCGCGTACGCGTTACGTCGGCTGCGGGCGGAGGCGGGCGGGATCACCTACCGGGCCCTGGCCTCGCGCGCGGGCTACTCCGTGACGACGCTGTCGCAGGCGGCAGCGGGCGAGCAGTTGCCGACGCTGCCGGTGGTGCTGGCCTATGTGCGGGCCTGCGGAGGTGATGCCGTCCGATGGGAGGCCCGGTGGCAGCAGGCCGTGGAGGAGTGCGCCGAGGGCGCCCCTGAGGAGGACGCGGCCCTCGTGCCGTACCGCGGCCTGGCACGGTTCGAGCCCGGTGACAGCCATCTCTTCTTCGGCCGGGAGCAACTCACGGCCGACCTGGTCGACTTGATGCACCGTCAGCGTTTCGCCGCGGTGTTCGGGCCGTCCGGCAGCGGCAAGTCATCCCTGCTGCGGGCCGGCCTGATACCCGCCCTACGGCGCCCCGGCCTGTCGGACCCGCCCGCGGCGGCGATCCGGATACTGACGCCGGGCGAGCGCCCCGCCCACACCCACGCGCCCCTGCTCACCCCGGCCGAAGGCCCGGACGGCGCCGACGCGGACACGTTCGTCATCGTCGACCAGTTCGAGGAGGTCTTCACCCTCTGCCACGATCCGGCGGAGCGCGCCCGCTTCATCGACCTGCTGCTCAGCGCCCGGCAGCCCGAGCGCCGCATGCGGGTGCTGCTGGCGGTACGCGGCGACTTCTACGGCCGCTGCGCCGAGCACCGCGACCTGGCCGACGCCCTGCGCGACGCCAACCTGCTGGTCGGCGCGATGACCCCGGCGGAACTGCGTCACGCCGTCGTCAAGCCGGCCACGCACGCCGGGCTGAAGGTGGAACGCGCCCTGACCGCCCGGCTGGTCAAGGACGTCGCCGACGCGCCGGGCGGGCTGCCGCTGCTGTCCCACGCACTCCTGGAGACCTGGCGCCGGCGGCGCGGCAAGACCCTCACGCTTGCCGGCTACGAGGCGGCCGGCTGCCTGGACGGCGCGATCGCACAGAGCGCCGAGCAGTTGTACGGCCGTTTCACCGCCGACCAGGCAGCGGCCTGCCGCCGGATCGTGCTGCGCCTGATCGCCCCGGGGGACGGCACGCCCGACACCCGCCGTCCCGTCGAGCGCGCCGAACTGCGCAGCGCCGAAGCGGGCGACGGCGCCGCGGTGCTGGAGGCGCTGGCCGCGGCCCGGCTGCTCACCCTGGACGGCGACCGGGTCGAGCTGGCCCACGAGGCCCTGATCACGGCCTGGCCCCGGCTGGGCGGATGGATCGAGGAGGACCGCGAACGCCTGCGCGTGCACCGGGGCCTCACCGAAGCGGCCCACGCCTGGCGGGAACTGGGCCGCGACGAGGGCGCCTTGTACCGAGGCAGTCGCCTCGCCCTCGCCCGCGAAGCCCTCGGCGCCGCGCCGCAGGAGGAGTTGACCGACGTGGAGCGTGCCTTCCTCGACGCCAGCCGCGCGCATGCGGACAAGGGCCGCCGCCGCCATCGGCTGGTGCTCGGCGCCGTCACCACCGCCCTGTGCCTCGCCCTGGTCGCCGCCGGCCTCGCGGTCAGGCAGTGGCACAACGCGGTCAGCGCCCAACAGCTGGCCCAGTCCCGGCAGTTGGCCGCCCAGTCCCGTGCCCTGCTGGACACCGAACCCGACCTCGCCGCACTGCTCGCCGTCCACGCCTACCGCACCAGCCCGAGCCGCGAAGCCACCGCCGCCCTGTATGCCGCCGCCGCGCCACCGCCGCCCCAGCGGTTGACCGCCGGTACCGCACCCGTGCAGTCCCTCGCCCTCAGCCCGGACGGACGCACCCTCGCCACGCAGAGCGCGGACGGCACCGTACGGATATGGAACCTGCCCGAGGGCACACTGCACCGCACGCTCGCCGACCGCCACATCGCCGCCGTCGCGGCGTTCAGCCCCGATGGCCACACCCTCGCCACGACCACCGAGGGCACGACAGCCCGGATCACGCTGTGGGATGCGCAAGCGGGTCGCAGGCTCGCCACCTTCGCCGTACCCGACAATCCGGTACGCGCCGTCGCGTTCAGTCCCGACGGCCGCAACATGGCAGCCGCCGGCCGTACGACCGTACGGGTCTGGGACGTGACCACCGGCCGCGTCCGCCACCGTTTGACCGGACTGCCCGACCCGCGGGCGGTCGCCTTCGGGGCCGACGGAGGCACGGTCGCCGGGGTCGGTCTCGACGGGCACGAGCGCGTGTGGGACACGGCCACCGGCCGTACCCGCGCCGCCCGTGACCACCACGCGAACGGTGACACGGCCGTGTTCGGGCCCGACGGGCGGACCTACGCATATGTCCGCACCGACGGGACCCTGCAAGTGCGGGACGTGGCCACCGGCACCCTCCGGCACACCATCGACGGCAGCTTCGGCCGGTTCCCTCAGGTCGCCTTCTCCCTCGACGGACGTACCCTCGCCGTCCCGGGCACCGATGACACCGTGTGCCTGTGGGACACCGCCACCGGCTCCGCGCGGGCCACGGTCACGGCCGGCCATCGCGCACGCGGGACCGTGACGGTGGCCCTCGGCGCGGACGGCCGCACCCTGATCACCGGCAGTGCCTCGGACCCCACCGTCCGCGTGCACCGCCTTCCCACCGACCGTCCGCGGACCACACTGCACGGCCGGACCGGCACCGTCGTCACCGACCTGGCCTTCAGCCCGGACGGGCACACCCTCGCCACCGTGCGCCAAGGTGCGCCCGGCCGCTGGGGCATCAAGCTCCACGACGCCCGGACCGGCCGCCCCCGAGCCGAGCCGGGACTCGACGTCGACCCGGCACCGCGTGCATCGGGCGAGCCGTTCGTGGTGTCCCGCCCCGCCGCCGTGACTCTCGGCCCGACCGGCCAGGGCCTGACCGCCCGGACCGTCCGGACTCTCCGCGGCCAACGGATCGAAGTCCGGGACGTCACGACCGGCCGCCTGCGCCACAGCCGCGCCCAAGGCGCCCTCGACGCGGCCGTCTTCAGCCCTGACAGCACACGCCTCGCACTCGTCGGCAGGGACGGGTCGGTGCGGATCTGGCACCTTTCGACGAACGCCCTCCGTACCGCCGGCACCGGGCACGACCAGCCCGTCAGAGCGGCCGCCTTCACTCCCGACGGCCGCACCCTCGCCGTCGTACGCATCACACCGACCGGTGAACAGATCACCCTGTACGACGCCGCGACCGGGCACCCCCGACGCACCATCGACCCCGGCACCACAGGCCCACTGACCCTGACGTTCAGCCCTGACGGACACACCCTGGCCACCGCGAGCAGCGGCAACGGAACCGTCAAGACCTGGGACGTCCGTACCGGACAACTCCACGACACCTTCCGTGTCAGCGCCCAGGTGTCCTCACTCGCCTTCAGCCCTGACGGACACACCCTGGCCACCGGCAGCCCGCGCGGAGTCCAGCTGTGGGACCTCACCACTCTCCAACCCCGCACCACCCTGCCCGCCCGCACGCCGACCACCCTGGAATTCAGCCCCGACGGAGACACCCTCGCCGTCGCCGACGACAGCTCCGCCGAACTGTGGAGCGTCGACCTACCCGACCCCGACCACGCGATCCGCACCATCTGCCAGGCCGACAGCACCCCCCTCACCCCACGCGAACGATCGACCTACCTCCACGACCAGTTCACCGAGACCGGCTGCCCCACCGCGCAGTAGGTGGCCGTCGTGCGGTGATGTCTGCCGGGTGCCGGTGTTGGGCTGGCACATGCTCGTGTTCAGGAGGCCGGGACGGGCCAGTCCTGCTGTTCGGCCCACCGTTGGAATGTGGTCGTGTGCAGGCCGTAGCTGTCGGCATCTTCACCTGCAACATCTTCACCGACGACGTGATCCCCAAGACCATCGGCTTCCGGAGGCCGAGGCAGAGCGCCCCGCCCAGCACCTCGAACCGCACGAGCCCGTGAACCTTTCGATCGTCATCGAAATCATGGCCGGTCATCTACCAGCTACGCGAGTATCTGCTGGCGATTCCAGAGTGACGATTTCGTGCCGGGACGGGTGACCGGCCGGGCCACGACAGAAGGGGCAGTCAGTGACGGCATTCCGGCGAACTCCCGGTGCAGGTCGCCCCTTTGTGGTGGTCGGTGTCGTGTGCGTGGCCTTGGCCGCCGTGGCAGGGGGCATTCACACGTTCACCGATGCCCCGCCGTCCTCCACGGCTGCTACGGCCGGAAGAGAACCCCGTGAGCCGTCACGGCAGGAGTTGGGTCTTCTGCACGAAGCCGGTCAGATCTTGCTGCGTGACTGCATGCGGCGCAAGGGCTTCGCATACCAGCCGGTCAAGGAGAACCCCGTTCCGGAGGCCCGGGCGTTTCCCTACGTGCTCAACGACGTGGCGTGGGCCCGCGAACACGGCTACGGCACGGATATACAGCGCGAACTGTCCGAGTTGAGGAAAACAGATGCCAATCAGCGGTATTTTCGCGCACTTCCGGCCAAGCGGCGGGCAGCGGCTCTGGCAGCAGCCAACGGTTCTCGCCCCCTGACCGTGACGGCCAGGACCCCCGACGGCATGTTGTACCAACGCAGCCCTGAGGGCTGCCAGTCGGAGGCCGACGCGACGCTCTACGGAGACCTGGAGAAGTGGTTCCAGGCGAAAGTCACCGCGGACGCGCTCACGGAACTCCGCTATGCCAAGGTCACCGCGGATCCTCGGTTCGCCGAAGCCGTCAAACCCTGGTCCGCGTGTATGCGGGCAGCCGGTCGCCCCGCCACGAGCCCGGCCGACCTGCGAGCGGCGACCGGTTCGCGCAGGTCCCCGCTTCCCAGGGACGAGGAAATCGCCCTTGCCGTCACCGAGGCGCGATGCGCCCGCACTTCAGGCCTGGCCGACGCTGCACGGGACTTGGACCTGCAGTACGGCCGCAGCCTTGACCGGCAATACCAGCCGGCCGTGCGTACCTACCGGGAACTGCAACTCAACGCGCTCTCCCGTGCCCGCGATCTCACACAGAAGGCGGGCACCTCCCCATGAACCCGAATTCCGCAACGAGAGGAAAGAACGTGGGAACATTACGCAACACTCTGGTCGGCGCAGCTCTCGCCGCTGTGACGGTGGCAGCCACACCGTCCGCCGCTCAGGCATCCGAACCCGTTCCCCTGCCCTCAGCGAGCCAGGCCGCCGGCGGTTTTCTCCACGTCTACTACAACACCGGCTACTCGGGGTGGTGCGACGACTGGTCGGGAGAAGCCCCGGACTGGGGCAGCTGCCGGAACCAAGTGAGCTCGCTCTGGAACAACGGCTACCCCGGCAACCTGGACGACATCTGGGTGTACTGGGGCCTGAACTACACAGGCGCACGCCGGGGCGTCTACAACGGCGTCGGACTCAGCGATCTCCGCCAGTGGACCTTCGACGCGAACACGGGCCCCGGGTCAGGGGAATGGCTCAACGACAACATTTCCTCGCATCGGTGGACGAACCTGCCCTGAGTTCACGTTGTTGTCGACCTCCTTCAGAGCCTGCCGGACGAGGGGAAACTCGCCATTCTCCAGCCGGTATCGGCCACTCCCGCAACCCTCGTCCCAGCATGGCGCTCCTACTCTTGCGGAACCATTTCCAGGCCCCTGACCAAGGCCTGCCTCGCATTTCGGGGGATGACATGTTGACGTTCCATTTCACGAGCGCGGACATCGCCCGCGTACGGGTGGCAAGCAGGCCGGATCCGATGTGGGAGCTGCTGCTCAGCCTGCATCTGGTCAAGGGGGACGACGGCGCGGTCGTCTTCGGCCCGTGGAAGAGACAGGTGCGGTCGCGGCTCTCCGCTGCCGTCCAGATGCTCTTCGACCTCGCCCCGCCCCGGGGCTACTCGGCCGACTTCCTCACCCCGGCCCCCGGCGGGGCCGGGCTGGAGGACGGACTCGACGCCGTGCTGTCCACCCCGCGCCGAGTGCTGCGCCGGGACGTCGGAGGGCTGGCTGCCGCCCAGCGTCCCGGCACCTGGATCCGCTCCCTGGCCGAGGGGGATCTGGGCACCGTGCGCCGCCTCGACCGGACCCTGCGCCACTACTTCGCCGTCGCCCTGCGGCCGCACTGGGCCCGGGTGCGCACGGCCTTCGACCGAGACCGTGGGCTACGGATGCGGGCCGTGACGGACGGGGGCGTCGAGGGCATGCTGGCCACCCTGCATCCGGACCTGCGCTGGCGGTCCGGTCAGCTCACCATGACCAGCGCCTGCGACCGCGACATCCACCTCGACGGGCGGGGTCTGCTCCTGCTGCCGTCGTTCTTCTGCTGGCGCGCTCCGATCACCCTGCGCGATCCCGGTCTGCCGCCGGTGATCGTCCACCCGATAGCGCACGACCTGGGCTGGGCGCAGCCGGATGCCGAGCTGCTCCGCGATCCGCGGGAGGCCCTGCGCACCCTCCTGGGCCGGACCCGCGCCGATCTGCTCGCCGCCCTCACCGCGGGCGGTGGGTCGACCGGGGAGCTCGCCCAGCGGCTTGTCGTCTCCCCCGCCTCGGTGTCGCAGCACACCGCCGCTCTGCGTGACTCCGGGCTGATCGTCACCCGGCGCCGCGGACCGGCCGTCCACCACAGCGCGACCCCGTTGGGGGAGGCGCTGGTGGACGGCCGCCGTGCCATCCCGTGACGCGGGCCCTGATCAGGCGCCCAGGGTGAACACTCCCGCGCCCTGGCCCGGGGCCTGGGTCCAGCCCGTGATCCGCTGGGCGAGGCCTCGGAGGCGGGGATCACCGGGGCGTACGGCGATCTGGAAGTGTGCCGCGTGCGGCCGGCGCAGGTGGCCGCCCCAGGCCACCACTCCCCCGCACTCCTTGAGGATGTCGCGCACCACGGCCAGCTGTTGGGGGAACAGCACGCCGGTCGCCGCTTGCGGGTAGGCGGCCGGGCGTATCTCGACGGCCGTGCCGGAGGCGTAGTTGGTGGTGTGTCCCGTCAGCCCCGCGGCGGGGCGGTGCCCGGCGAGTTCGTGGCGGGCGACCTCCTCGACCTCGTAGTGGAAGCGACGGATGACGTGGACGAGCACCGTGGAGACGTCTCCCTCCAGCAGTGCGACGGAGGCCGGAGTGCCCGGCACTGGCAGGGTGCTGATGCCGGTGGTGGTGACCGGCCATCCGTTGGTACTGGCGGTGCCGGCCGCGGCCGAGGCGGGGGCGGCCGTCGGCAAGGAGATGCCGGCCGCCACCGCCCCCGCGAGTCCGGTGAGCAGCAGGGTCCGCCGGGGCAGGCCTCTGCCACCTGGTGTGTCCGTGTCTCTGGTCTGCATGCCGGTTCCCTTCAGCCGCGCACGACCGCGTTGTAGGCCTCGAAGATGTTGTAGAGGTCGCGAGCTCGGCGACCGTACTCGTCGGCGCCGTTGTACTGGGCGAGCACCGTGACGATGTCGGCGTCCGAGTAGTTCAGCCGGTCGGCGGTGACGCCGGTGATGGCAGCGGACCAGATGTGGATCAGCGGGACGGTGCTCACGTTGTAGTCGTCGTCGTTGCGCAGTTGGTCCCAGACCGCCCGGCGCGCCCGCCAGTCCTCCGTGTCCTGGAGCGGGCCCGAGATCACGCCCGCGCGGATGCAGTGGTTACGGGCCTTGATCCCGGTCCTGCCGAAGATCTGGGCGACGCCGGTGCTGGAGTCGTCCTTGATCACGGCCGGCGGAGTCGGCGGTTCGCCCACGGGGTTCTGCTCCCAGGCGGCCTGCGCCTCCTCCCAGTTGAAGTAGGTGGCGACCAGCACGTCCACGGCCTCGTCGGTGAAGTCGGCCTGGTACTCCCAGAAGGCCACGGCCTGGATGAGCGACTTGCGCATCCGGAAGGACCGGGCGAGACCTGTGATCAGCGGGTCCATGTCGAGGACCTTGGCGACGCACTCCTCGGGGGTGCGGTCCCGGTACCAGTCGTCGTGGCCGTTGGCCACGATGTACTTCACGAGACCCGAGGTCAGGGAGTTCCGCAGGCTCATGTCGAAGGGCACGTCCAGCGCGGTGTCCGGTCCCCGGGGCGTGAACTGGGTCTGCCCGGTGTCGCGTCCGGACGCGACGTCCTTGTCGATCTCGATGAACCCGGTGCCCGAGCCGACCGTGATCGTCGCGATCTGGTCGAAGGCCCAGTCCTTCGGCAGCGGGAAACCCAGGTTGCCGCTGTAGCCGGTCGACATGTCCGACACGAAACTGGCCGTCGTCAGACCGGCCTTGGCGAGCCGGCTGCAGATGTTGCGGGGCGCGTAGACACCGACGCAGTACTCGCTGCCGTAGGCGGCCATACGGCCCGTCAGCCCGCGGAAGTGCGGGATGACCCGGCTGGTGATCTCCTCGTCGACGGCGTCGTAGTCGACGGAGAAGTAGATGGTCGTCCCGGCACGGAAGCCGTGCCCGCGGGCCGCCTCCAGGGCCGCCAGGGCGTCCGTGGCGCCCTGCTGCACGTTGAAGTACTCCGGATCGCCGCCGTTGGTCTGGTAGATCGGGAACACCGACAGGCCGCCCGCGACGATGTTGGCGAGTTCACCGGGCTGGATCTTCTTGTTCTTCGGGTTGGTGACGTTGGCGTTGGTCAAGTACCGCCCCACCGTGGTGTATCCGGCGGCGCGCAGCGCCTGGGCGCGGGCCGGGGTGATCTCGGTGATGCAGTCCGCCGCGGTGCCGGGCCGACTGGGGTCGCCGGTGCTGACCAGCAGCGAGGCCCAGGTGCGGAAGTCCGCGGTGCCGGTGGTGGGCAGCAGCTGGGCGAAGCGCTGGAAGTCCACGACCGTACTGAGCAGCGACCCCGAGTAGAAGCCGTCGAACGCGACGTCCCAGCCGTTGAACCGCATCGCCGCCTGGAACAGGTGCACGAACTGCTTGGCGCCGTCGGCCGAACCCTGGCCGAGCATCGCCTGCGCCCTGATGCCGTCCTGCGTGCCGGGGCCGAAACGCCCGTTGGCGACGTCGTCGCTCATGCCGATCTCGTACTGGAGGGCGAAGACCAGCGCCTTCTGCACGTCCCGGGAGAAGTTTCCGTCGGCCGGGCAGATGAAGAACTCCCGCCGCTGGACGTACCGCCCGTTGAGCCACTGCTGGATCCGGCGCACCTGCTCGGTGCCGTTGCCCACCCGCACGTACGGGTCCATCGTGAGGAGCGCCTTGAACACCTTCGGTTGCAGCCCGCTGCCCGGATAGGCCCCGCCCACGCCCATGTTGGACTTGAGCTCGGCGACCGAGTCGGCGGTCCTGCCGTTGTAGGTGCCGTCCATGCCGCCGCCGTCGTAGCCCTTGCAGTACAGGCCCGACTGGATGATCCGGTAGACGTTGCCGTGCCGGGTCAGGTCGTCGATCTGCGGCCCGAACCGGGACTGGAGCGTGCTCAGCGTCGTCGGACCGAAGGAGTCCGACAGTGAGGTGATGCCCAGCTCGTACTGGAGCGCCCGGGTCAGGGCGTACATCACCGTCCAGCTGGTGCGCCCGTTCACCTCCACCTTCGGGATGCCGGACACGTTGTAGGAGTTGATGAACCGCTGCGCGAGTTCCACCATCTCGTCGGCCATGTGCGCCTCTTCTCCCTGTGGTGGGGCGTCAGACCCAGTCCTGGTAGATGCCGCCGTTGCAGCGGGTGGTGCGGAATCCGCTGTCGTCGCTGTCGTCGATGCAGTGGTCGGTGTACTGGTTGCGGAAGGTGAGGCGCACCGAGTGGTGGTGGGAGACGTACCAGCTCACGTACTCGGAGCTGTCGCAGTACTGTGCGCTGAACCCGGCCGGGCCGTCGTAGAGGCAGCGTCCCGTGACCTTGTTCTGGAAGCGGCGCGTGCCGTCGTTGAAGACGTGGACGTCCCACTGCTGGTAGGCGCCGCTGTTGCAGGGGAACGTACGGAACCCGTACTCCCAACTGTCGTCCATGCAGCGCTGCGTGCCGAGGCTCTGGAAGGTGTTCACGACCAGGACGGCGCTGCCGCCGTCCTGGGACTCCTGCGCGGCCTCGGCACTGCCGGTCGCGGTGACCAGTGCGCCCGCGCAGAGCAGGGCCGCCGCGGCGGTCTTGAGTGACTTCATGTCATCCCCCGGGTAGCTGAGTGGTCGCACTCGCACGCCAAGACTGGAACGGGGGTCCCATCGTCACCAAAGGTTTCAGCTATATCCGAAAGGGGGTTGGCGGCTATGGCCCGGGAAAGCCAGATCCCTGCGAACTCGGCCCTATGGAACTCGACAAGCACGGCGCCGGGCCGGGGCCGGGCGATCGGCCACCAACGGAAGGAGGTGACGCTTTCAGGCTCGGCCGACCTTGTGAAGGACGGTCGTCAGGCGCGCCGGACCCTCTGGCCCGACTCGCCGAAGACCTGCCGCGGACCGACATGAACCGCCTACCATGACCGCGTTCCGCGTGCCGGCCGGATTCTTCACAGCCCGCACACCCCCTCGTGAACCGCGGTCAGAACATGGCGATCGGGTTGACCGGGCTGCCGGAGGTACCCGCGAAGCGGACCGGAGCGACCGCGAACTGGAAGTCCCACTGGCCGAGTTCGGCGGCCGTCACCGCGCATGCCTCCAGGTCGCAGTTGTCCACCAGCCACAGCCCCATCGCGACGAGGCCCACGGTGTGAACCGGCATCGCCAGGTCTTCGTACCCGGACGGCTGAACGTCCTGAGGGGTGTCGGCGGCGATCAGCGCAACCTGCCTTTCATGAAGCCATGGCAGGCAGGACGCGTGCCATCCGGCCTGCGTGACGCCGGTGGTCGCGCCGGCCTCGTGCCGGGCGCGGCCATAGCCGGTCCGCAGGAGAACCGCGTCGCCGGGTCGCACGTGCACACCATGGCGGCGCTCGGCCTCCTCGAGATCCTCGGGAAAGACACCTTGTCCCGGTTCCAGCCACGGCACACCGCGGACCTTCGCGATGTCCAGCAGGACGCCGCGCGTCATGATTCCGTTCGCCGCCGCCGTGACGGCCGCCCACGCCGACCCCGTTGCGGCGCCGACCAGCGAGTGCGGCCGTCCGTTGTACATCGTGCCGTCCCAGAAGATGTGGCACGGCGAGTCGACGTGGGTGATGGTGTTGCCGTGGAACAGGATGCCGAGCCGCTCGTTCGAGAAGCCCCAGTGCCGGTCGTTACGGAACCCGGGCAGCGGCATGGTGGCCATACCCGGCATGTCGGCGGCGCACGGGCACGTCGTCGTCGATCTCTCCATCTCCTCCGGCACGGTGATCTCCCATGCGCACGACACGCTCCGGCCGTGGCGCACGGCCCGCGCCGCCGCCAGCCGGACGTCGTGGGTGATGTGGTTCAGGGTGCCGAGCTCGTGGTCGTCGCCCCACCGCCCCCAGTTCGACAGCGTGTCGAAGTATCCGAGGGCACATCGTTTCTCAGCAAGGCGTCTTCCCCTGCCCAGGAGGCGACGAGCTCGGTGCGGTTGTTGAGACAGTCGGCTCGATCAACGCCCCGCCTGTTACCGGAGTTTGTCCATGCAGCCGCAGCCTTGGGCCGTCGCCGTGCCTGTCGTGGAGGGCTGCTCGGAACCGGCCGTCTTCTCGATGTCCTTCAGTAGGCCCGCCCGCTCCTGGTGGGTGATCAGACGTCCGTTGACGACGAGCGCGTGAATGCCTCTCGTGTTGCGGATGTCGGAGAGCGGGTCCGCGTCCAGGACCACCAGGTCGGCCAGCTTGCCGCTTTCCACCGTGCCCAATGCGTGGCCCAGGCCGAACACCCGGGCCGGCTGCTCGGTAGCGGCCTGCAGGGCCTGCATGGCCGTCAGGCCCGCGCCGACGAGGAGCTCCAATTCGTCGTGCAGCGCGAAGCCCGGCACGACGAAGGGGTTGCCGGTGTCGGTGCCCGCGAGGATCCGCACCCCGCTTCGCCGCATCTGTCCCACGAGCTTCCGCTTGTGGTCGAAGATCTCGCGGATTCGCCTTGCCTGCTCGGGTGTACGGCCGCCGGTCACGACGTCGGCGACCTCACGCCACCAGCCGGTCATCGAGGCGGGCAGGTACTTCCACTCGTCGGTCTCGTGGTTTTCTTCCGGCACTTCCAGAACTCGGTGTATGACGAGCGTGGGCACGACACCGCTGCGGTCGCCGGCCAGATCGGCGAACAACGCGCGCGCCTTGGCCCGGTCGTATCCGAGCACGGCCTCGTACTCCAGCGGATGCACCGCCGCGTACCAGTCACGGTAGCGGTGGAAGCCGTCCTGGGACGCGTCGACGGTGATCGCCGCCAGGCCTTCGCGGATCTCCTTCTCGTGTGCCGATGTCGCCAGCATCAGAGAGTCCATGTGCTCGAAGGTCTGATGCCTGGTCCTGATGGCCTCGGGAACGCTGACCGTGTCCGGGCAGTGCCCGGCGAACGGGATCCGCCGGCGCCGCGCCTCGTCGGCGATCGCCAGGTACGACGCGCGGTTGAGCCGCGAGTAGACCTTCACGAAATCGGCGTTCTCCCGCTGCGCCTGCCGCACCGCCTGCCTCGCCTCCTCCGCGTTCGCGACCTCGATGAGCGAACCCGTGTCGTGTGTGTGCAGGGAGGGGCGTCCGTCGACGATCGCGCTGCCGATGAGCCATCGGGGGCCCAGCAGCCGACCGCTCTCGATCTTGTGCCGCCACTCGTGGTGCAGTGCTTCCCCGCGCATCTCCCGTACCGTCGTCACGCCGGTCAGCGCGTACAGCGGCGGTACCACCGCCTCCGGCCCGACGCTGTGGACGTGTGATTCGATCAGGCCCGGTATGACGTACTTGCCGGCGAGGTCCACCACCCGTGCACCGGGCGGGACCGCGACCGTACCGGTCCTGCCCACGGCGGCGATACGCGCGCCGTTCACCACCACGGTCATGTCACCCCTGGCCGGCGCGCCTGTCGCGTCGATCACCGTGACATGCGTCAACGCGTAGGACTCGTCAGCATCGGCACCGGCCGGTCCGCCGACGTCCGTCGTTGCCCTCGCAGGCGTCGGCGCCACGGCGGTGGCCGTCAGCGCAGTGCCGGCGAGCGTGACCGCCCTGCCGAGCACCTCACGTCGCGACCTCGCCCCGCCGCCTCCACCGTGGCGGCCGACCGTTTCCTTGCTGTCGGGCATGTTCCCCACTCCCTGCGCCGCAAGGCCTCTTCGGCCGTACGGGCGTCTCCGCTGCGTCGGGTTGTCGCGCGTACAACGTATCCGTGTCCATGCGCGCCGACCAGAGAATGGCCAAGCCATAGGCAGGTTATTAATGGCCGGTATCCGTACCGTCCTAGTACGGTAGAGCTATCTCGGGCTGATCGCCGCGCCACGAGCCGCAGTGCACTAGAACGGTTGGAGCTCACCGCATGACCGCATCACCTCCTCCCCCTTACCTCCGCATCGCGGCGGAGATCCGCGATCGGATTCTGTCGGGCGAGCTCGTGGCGGGGCAGCGGGTGCCGTCCACGCGGCAGATCGTCCGAGAGCACGGGGTGGCCATGGCCACGGCCGCCAAGGCGCTCGGCGCGCTGCGCGACCAGGGCTGGGTCCGGTCCGTGCCCGGCGGCGGGACGATCGTCCTCGAGCGCCCGCCCGCCGAGGAGCGGCATCCCGGCGGAGACGCCCCCGGCCCGAGCCGCCCGGACGAGGCCGATGCGGCCACCCCGGGCACCGCCCGGCCGAGAGCGCGGGGCACGGTCGAGCCGGGCTCGACGCGAGAGGTGGTGATCCGGGCGGCGATCCGGCTCGCGGACCGCGACGGGCTCAACGCGCTGACGATGCGTCGCCTGGCGGCGGACCTGGAGGTCGGTCCCATGTCGCTCTACCGCTACATCCCGGACAAGGAGGAACTGCTGCGCCTGATGGCGGACGTGGCGTTCGGCGAGGAGGAACTGCCCGAGCCCGGCCCGCCCGGCTGGCGCGCCAAACTCGAACTGGCGGCACGGCTGCAGTGGCGCGTCTACCGCAGGCACCCTTGGCTACCTACGATCATGCACAATTCCCTCGTCCGCCCGCCGGCGGTGTTCAGCGGGATCCGGATGGTCGACTGGGAACTCAGAGCTCTGGACGGACTCGGGCTCAGCCGACACGACATGCTGCACACTGTGCTCGCGCTCGACGGCTACGTCGGCGGCATCGCCGCGAGCAACGCACTGGAGGTGCAAGCCGAGCACGACACCGGTGTGACCGGGCAGCAGCGAATCGCCGCCGAGCGCGCCCTGCACGCGGAAATATTCGGGTCCGGGCGCTTCCAGGCCCTCGCGGCCTGCATCCCCACCGACGCCACCACCACCGCCGACCTCGACGAACTCTTCGAATTCGGCCTGCGCCACCAACTCGACGGCATCGCCGCGATGGTGGCGCGCATTCCCTGAGCTCGAACGAGCGGCGGGCCAAGAGTGTTTCAGGGGCGTTCGGCCAGTGCCTGCGCAGGGGCCGGCTGTGGTCCGGGCGGCGGGGTCCCGTTCGACGGCAGGCGCAGGGCGGGGCTGAGCATCGAGGTGACGGCGAGCGATGCCACCGCCATCACGGCCATCGCCGTACCCGCGGGCAGGTACTGCGCGAGCAGTCCGGCCGCCGTGGCGCCGACCGCCTGCATCGCCTTCATGCCGGTGACGTGCAGGCCCAGCGCCTGGCCGCGGACCTCTTCACCGATCAGCGTCATCAGCCGTTCCTGCAGCAGCAGCGTGGACGCGAAACCGGTCGCGGCAACCGCGACGACGCCTGCCGCGATCGGCGTGCTCAGCGGCATCACGAAGAGCAGGTACGGCAGCGCGAGCGCGAATCGCAGCGGGGTGACGCACCGTAGCCGTACCTGTGGCGACATGAACCGCCCGGCGACCAGATCGCCGAGCAGCATCCCCAACGCCGCCGCGACGAACAGCGCGGCGGCAGACCGCGGTGCGTAGGGTACGAACAGCGCCTCGCAGCCCACCACCAGGCCGTTGGGCACCCACATCGCCAGGTAGACCGCCCGGCGGGCCGGCGTGGCCAGCAGGTGCCGGTTGACCTGCCAGGTGGCCGCGACGGACGGGCGGCCGGGCACCCGCGCCGGCCGGGCGCTGAGTCCGCACCGCAGCACCAGAGCCGCGAGGAAGGCCAACGCGGCGCTGATGGCCAGCGTCGCACGCGGCGACACCACCGCCAGCAGGATGCCGCCGAGCGCGAAGCCGGCGATCTGCATCGCGCCGACCGAGATGTTGAGCACCGAGCGGCCCAGCACGTACCCGTTCGTCGGCACGATCTCGTTGAGCAAGCCGTACCGGACACCTCCGCCGATCGAGCCGACCAGGCCAAGAGCCAGGATCACCGCGAACATGGCCCACAGCGGCAGGCCCGGCACGGTCAGCGCCGATCCGCCCAGACCCCCGGCCACCGCGGTCAGCGTCAGCGCCGCACGCGGTGGCACCCGGTCGGCCACCGACAGCAGCGTGGCCGCCCCGACCAGTTCGGCGAAGGACGGCCCGAACATGCTCAACGCCGCCATCAACGGCGAGTCCGTGCGGGCGTACACCAGCGTGGCGAGCGCCAGCCCGTTCAGCGTCGTCGAGGCGACCTGCGCGCACGAAGCCGCGAACAGCGGGGTGAACTCGGGCGTTCGAAACAGTTCTCGGTACGTACGCATGCCGTGGACTCCTCAGCTCTCGTCCGCTGTCGGGCCTTCAGCTCACCGACGAGCCTGCAGCCAAGAGGTCTTATGCGTCTAATGCCAACTCCGGCGCGAATCCATCGATAGCCTTGATGAATGCTCGATATCGTCCGGCTTCGCGTCCTGGCGGCGGTCGCCGCCCACGGCTCGGTCACCGAGGCGGCCAGGGCGTTGCACTATTCCCAGCCCTCGATCAGTCACCATCTGGCCCGGCTCGAGGCGGCGACGGGAGCCAAGCTGATCCAGCGCGCCGGCCGTGGCATCCGGCTCACGCCCGAAGGCGAGCTGCTCGCCCGCCGCGCGGCGGAGATCGTCGCCCGGGTCGACGCCGCCGGCGCCGAACTGGCCGCCCAGATAGGGCTGCAGACCGGCCGGGTCCGCGTCGCGGCCTTCAGCTCAGCCTTGAGCGTCCTGGTCCCGCCCGCGGCCGCGGCGCTGGCCCGCTCGTACCCGAACATCGAGCTTCAGCTGGCCGACGCCCATCCCACGGTGGCCCTGCGGCGGCTGCGCGACGGCTCGGCCGACCTTGCGATCGTGCACCGCTACGACGACGCCGTGCCGCAGGACGGCGTCCGCTACTCCTATCTCCTCGACGACCCGATGTATCTGCTCAGCCGGCGCCCTGACCAGGCGCTCGCCGACCATCGGGACACGGCGTGGATCGCCGGGTGCGAGAACTGCCGTGGTGAGCTGCTCCAGTTCTGCGAAGCCGCCGGGTTCAGTCCGCGCATCACCTACAGCAGCGACGACATCGTCGTCGAGCAGGCGCTCGTCGCCGCCGGACTCGGGGTCACCACCATGCCCGGCCTCGCACTGCGCTCGCACCACACGGACGGGGTCGTCGCCAGCGAACTGACTGAGTTCCGGCGCCGCATCTACCTCGCCACGTTCGGCGAACCACCCGACCCACCCGCCACGACCGCCTTCATCACCGCCCTGCGCACCGCCATCGACACCCTCGGATGACGAGGCCGGATTCGCCGTCAATCCTCGGTGTCGTGGGCGTCAGAAGGCCGTACTCCGCCGCTTCTGAATCGCCCGGGAAATCAACAAACGTTGTCCGCTGAAGGTCGGGAACCGCCTGCCGTGAGGCCCCGCCCTTACGGCGTGGAGAACAGGCCGGGCCCTGAAGGCGTGGGGCCTTCGGCACCGACGCCGTTGGTGACGCGTAGGAACTCCAGCTTCTCCGCGTCCGGGGAACCCGCGGCCACCGTGTAGACGACGAGGCGGATGTCGCAGCCCGGCACGGTGAGCACGTCGCAGTCGCAGATCACCTCACCCACCCGGGGGTGTACGACGGTCTTGCGGGCCGAGACGTGCGGGCCGACCGTGCCCTCGTCCCACAGGCGGGCGAACTCCGCGCTGACCGACCGCAGTTCCTCTACGAGACGGCTCAGGCCGCGGTCGCGGGGGTAGTCGACGAGCGCCGTGCGCAGGTCGGCGACGAGGGCGGGTTTCAGGGCGTTGTCGTCGTGGAGCACGGGCCAGGACGCGAGCCGGCTGGGCCCTGTGGCGAAGACCGCCCGTGCCAGGTTGCGCTCGTCGTGTGTCCGCGCGCTCGGGTCGCCCATCAGGACCGACCAAGCGGGGGTCCAGGACAGCAAGGTCCAGTCGGCGCTGAACACGCCGGCGGGGAACTCCCCGAGGCGGGCCAGCATCCGTTGGACACCGGCCGGCACATGTGTGGAGATCGTCCCTTCCTGGGGCGGCAGGAGACCGGCCAGCCTGTAGGCGTGATCGCGCTCCATGGGCTGCAGTTGCAGCGCCCTGGTCAGGCTCGCGACGACCTGCGCCGAAGGGGTTTTGGCGCGTCCCTGTTCCAGGCGGACCACGTAGTCGACCGACAGCCCGGCGAGTTCGGCCAGTTCCTCGCGGCGCAGCCCCACCGCACGTCGTCCGGGCCGTGAGGTCAGTCCGACGTCGGCGGGAGAAAGGCGGTCGCGCCAGCGGTGCAGTGCCGTGCCCAGGGTCTCGTCCACCCGGCAATTGTGTCCGCCGGGCCGTCGTCGTGCCTGGTACTGGCTGTCCTACCGTCATGGAGGGCACTGGCTGGCCTCTCGCCACGGGCCGAGAGTGGACGGCATGACGACCACATTCATCACAGGAGCCAACAAGTCCCTCGGCTACGAGACCGCCCGCCGCTTGATCGAGGCCGGACACACCGTCCTCATCGGCGCTCGTGATCCGGAGCGCGGACAGGCGGCCGCCGACGCGCTCGGGGCCCGCTTCGTACGGATCGACGTGACCGACGACGCATCGGTGGCCGCTGCCGCCGCCCATGTCGAGGCTCGCGAGGGTGGTATCGACGTCCTGATCAACAACGCGGGTGTTTTCGGGACGCACCATCCCGCCGACCAGATCACCGCCGCTGACGCCGAAGAGGTGTTCGACGTCAATGTCGTGGGGATCGTCCGGGTCACGCACGCGTTCCTGCCGCTGCTGCGCAAGTCCGCGCACCCGGTCATCGTCAATGTGTCGAGCGGCATGGGGTCGTTCGCGGCCACCCACGACGCCGAACGCGTCGAGTCGAAGATCCTCGCGCCGCTCTACACGGCGTCGAAGGCCGCGGTGACCATGCTGACCACGCAGTACGCGAAGTCCTGGCCGGATGTGAAGGTGAACGCGGCCGACCCGGGCTACACAGCGACCGACTTCAACGGGCACAGCGGCCCGCAGACCGTGACCGAGGGCACCGACGCGATCGTCGACCTCGCCACCATCGGACCGGACGGCCCGACCGGAACCTTCCGCGACCGTCACGGTGAGATGGCCTGGTGACCCACCCCTGAATCCGGGGCGCGCCCGCCACGGACGCGGGCTCCGAAGCTGCGAATGCATGCCGAGGCCGGCGCGTCCCGGTCGGCGTCGAAGGGCGCACCGTGACCGTGGCCGGCACCGGCCCACACGTCCCCGCCGACCGGGTACCGGACCTCTTCGAGTCCGTCCACCGCCTCGCCCCCGACACCGGACACCCTGGCTTCCGGGCCGCAGGCCCGTGAGAGCAGGATCGGGAACCGTCGAGCGGCTTCAGGGGGCTATGCCCACGCCCTCGATACGGCTCCACGTCTCTTCCTGCGCCGCCGACATGGCGGGCCAGTGGAGGCCGCCTGGCCGGGGTCGGACCTGGGTGGCGAACGGGGCGGGGCGGAACGTCGGATCGTAGAAGCAGCCACCGCCGTAGGTGGTGTCGAAGGCGCTGCACGTACGCGCTATCGAGGTGGCGGTGGGTTTCCGGCCGGTGCGGGCCCATGTGTCCAGGGCCGCAAGGGAGTTGGCGTACTCGGCGTTGCTGAGGGCGCTGTGATCGCTCTCCCTCGTGAAGGTCTGGACGAGGTTCTCGCTTCGGCCGGCGGCCTGGACCGTGGCGCGATAGGCCGCCTCGTGCTCGACGAAGACCTGGGGGTCGTCGATCGCGTGCAGCGTGAGGACCGGGAGGGCGATCCGGCCGGTGAGGTCGCTGTCGTAGGAGAGATCACGGCGCGCGCTGGGGTCGGCCGAGAAGCGCTCCACGCCGGCGTTGAGCGCCTTGTCGTCGTGTGAACCGTCGTAGTGGACACCGCGGTTGCCGAACGGGTTACGGCCGTCGAGGCGGTTGGACACGATGTCGCGGACGAGGAAGGCCGCGTACTGCATGTTCGTGGCCAGGGAGCGTTCCGGGACGCGGGTGACGGCGAGGATGTCGTCGAGGTTGCGCTGTTGCCGTGCGGTCCGGTCGGCCGGGTCGGAGTCGATGCCGGTGCACTCCTGGAGTCGGCCGTGGACCTCCTCGGGGGTCATTTCGGAGTCCGCGGGCAGTCCTTGCCACAGCGGGTACTGCGGCTCGGTGGGACGGGGCAGGTTGCGGCAGTAGTACTGGTAGACCGTGCGCAGGTCCACACGTGTGTCGTAGCCGCGCGAGCCGCCGGCCAGGAAGCCGTTGGTCAGCAGGACTCCGTCGTAGGCGCCGCGCTTCCCGCCGTAGGTCTCGGCGACCTTTGCGGCGACATTGCCGCCCCAGGACTGGCCGTGCAGATAGGTGCGGTCGGGGCGGCCGAAGTGGCCGACGAACAGGCGGCGTACGTTCTCCGTGTCCGCGGCGGCCATCCTGACCCCGTAACCGCCACGGCGGTAGGAGGAGCCCGTCCAGGCGTAGCCCTCGTCGACCATCACCGCCCAGCGTTCCAGGTCCTCGGTGCTGGTGGACTCGTCGTAGGAGAAGTCGGGGCCGCCGTGGGCGTGGACGACGAGGGAGCCGTTCCAGTGCTTCGGGACGGCCATCGTGTAGTAGGCGCCGTTGGTGTCCCGGCCGGTGTAGCAGGTGGCCTTCTCCGCCAGATGTCCCGGGCAGGCGGCGGGAGTCGGGCGCGTGGTGTCGGCCGCGGTGGCGGGCGCGCTGCCGAGAGTGCCCACGACCGCGGCCGCGAGCAGCGCCGTCAGCATCGTCGAACGGCGGCCGCGGGCCCGGCGATACGTACCGGGTTCGGGCAGGGCAGGTGTGCTCAAGGAACTGCTCCTTCAGGTGCTTGGGGGGCCGACATGGGTCAGGTGGCGGGTACGGGGAGAACCGCCAACGGCACGTGGTGCTGGCCGGAGTGGACGTCCCGGTCGCGCAGCGACGCCTGGCTGACGGGACGTGGGAAGGAGATCTTGACGACGTTCAGCGACGGGATGCGGAACATCTGGACGTCGGCCTCGTCGAGTCCGTAGAGCCGGGCGATCGTGCCCTCGTTGAGGAACGTCTCGTCGGCGGCGATGCGATAGCCGTCCGCGTCCCGCATGAAAAGTTCCATGGTCACCCAGAACGGGCCGGCGTTCTTGGAGCGGACCTCGTACGCCAGGTCGCCCAGGGTGGTGGGGGCGGTCTCAGGCATGGTGGGAGGCCTCCTCGAACTCGGTGCGGAACATGTCGGTGGGGGTGAGGGTGTCGACGACGTGGTGGAGCACGAACTCGTACGCCGGACCGCGTTCGACCTCGGCCGGTGAGGTGGCGAACGCCAGGCTCGGCAGGTAGTCCATGTCGGCCGTCGGCAGGTGCAGCATCAGGGGGTTGGCTATCTTCGCGACGGCGGTCGCGGTGCTCTGGTCCGGTGCGTTGACGAGGAGCATGACGCCCACCTCGCGGGGCGGACCGGCTGCCGGATCGAGGTCCCCGAGGATGGCGTTGTGCCCGTAGAGGCGCAGGTCGAAGGCGTACTTGTCGTCACCGAGGCCGATCGTCTGCTCCACCCGCTGCCGGATCATCGTGCGCATGAGGTCGGCCCAGTCGTCGATGTGCGCCAGGATGTGCGGATCGCGGATCGCGCTGAACGACATCGTCTCGTAGCCGGTGATCCGCGCGCCTTCGAGCTTGATGGTGTGCTGCTCGGCGACGTGGAACTGCGAGCCCTCGACCCGCACGATGCGGTCGTCGAGTGCGGTGTAGACGGCCTCGCGGACGTCCAGCGTGCCGTCCGGCTCACGCATCCGGAACGGGTCCACCGTCTCGTAGAGCATGTGGGCGGCCACCAGGATCGGTGTGCAGGCGGCCGTCGGGTCGAGCGGCTCGATGGTGAAGCCACCGGCGTCGACGGTGGCCAGGACTCCGCCCGCGCGCGGATTGCTGGTGCACTGCCCGCCGCATTCGATGATCTTGGCGGCGTGCCAGGACGGCCCGGCCGGCATCCCCTTCATCAGGGGATAGGCGGCGGCGATGGCGGTGTCCGTGGCGCGGCCGGCGAGCACGACCTGCGCACCGGCCTCCAGCGCGGCGACGATCGGCTCGTGCCCCATCGCGCCCACGATGTGGGCGCAGCTCTGCAATGTCTGCGGATCCAACTCGCCCAGTGGGGGCAGGGGATGGATCCGGCCCTCGGCCAGGCGCTCGAGGAGTACGTCGGTCGACTGCTCGCTGTAGATGCGCGCCACCTTCAGCCGCAGTCCTTCGGCCGCCAGGATGTCGGCGACGATGCCGGCGACCCAGTCGACGCCGGAGTCGGTTCCGCTGGTGCCGCACGAGCCGACGATCAGGGGGATTCCGGCGCCTGCCGCCGCCTTCAGCAGGACGCGCAGGTCCCGGGCGACCGCCGCACGGGTGGTCTTGGGCTGCGACGCGCCGAGGTAGTAAGGACCGGAGTCGGTGCTGCCGCCGTCGACGGAGATGACATCGGCGCCGAGCGCCAGACCTCGCTCGATCGTGGCCTCGGGGAAGCCGGCTCCGAGCATGCCGGTCGGTGCCAGGACCTTGACCTGGTCGACCCGTTCGTTGTCCATGTTCCTCTTTCTTGTCGATGCGGTGGCGGGCGGGTGTCACCCGCGGGCAGTGGGGGCGTGGGGCAGCAGGTGGGCGTTGACCGCGAAGCGGGGGCGGCCCGCGAGGGCGGCCACCACCTCGGCCGCACCTTCGAGACCGGCGGCGGCGCGGGCTTCGGCGGTCTGGCCCGCGAGGTGGGAGAAGACGACGATGCCCTCGACGTCCCGCAGCGGGCTGTCGGCCGGGAGTGGCTCCTCGCTCACCACGTCGAGCGCCGCCGCGGCGATCTCGCCGGTGCGCACGGCGTCGGCGAGGGCCTGTTCGTCGACGACGGCCCCCCGCGCGGTGTTGACGAGCACCGCCGTGGGCTTCATCCGCCGGAAGGCGGCGGCGTCCAGGAGGCCTCGGGTGCGGTCCGTCAGCGCGGTGTGCACCGACACGTAGTCGGACGCGGCCAGCAGCTCGGGGAGCGCGACGAACCGCACCGCCTGGTCCGGCCGTTGGTTCTCGGGCACAGCGGTCGTGCAGAGCACGTCCATGCCGAAGGCTCGCGCCAGCGGCACCACGGCACGTGCTGCCGCCCCGTATCCGATGAGGCCGAGCGTCGACCCGCGCAGCTCGTGACCGTCCGCCCTGGGCCACCGGCCGGCGGCGACGCCCGCCGCGCTCTGCACGAGTCGCCGCGCGGCCGCCAGCAGCAGGCCGAGGGTGTACTCGGCGACGGCGTTGGCGTTGATGCCCGGCAGGTTGCTCACCGTGATGCCGAGCCTGCCCGCGGCGACGACGTCGATCGAGTCGTAGCCGACGCCGGTGCGCACGACGGCGCGCAGCCGGGGCGCTTCGGAGAGGACCGCGGCGGTCAGGGGGTCGTGGCCGACGAGCGCCGCGTCGATTCCGTCGAGGGCGGCGACGAGTTGCTCGGGACCGTGCCGGCCGACGAGCGGGGCGTGCACCGTCGTGTGGCCGTGTGCCCGAAGGTGGTCATCGACCTCGTCGCCGGGTCGTAGGTAGTCCGTGGTGATCAGAACGCGGGGCACGGTTCCTCGTCTCTTGCTGCGTCGGGCGCGGGATGGGCTGGTTATTTGGCGAGGGTCAGGCCGGTGCGCCGCTGGAGCACACTGATCCTGGCCACGACGACGATCGACAGCGTGGCGACCAGGGCGATGTCGATGAGCATCAGGGGCCAGCCGGTGATGTCGACCGTCCCGCCGACCACCGCCGGGCCCAGGAAGCCGCCGCCGGCCCAGCCGACGGTGTACATGCCGGCGTAGGTCCCGAAGACCCGTGCCGAGGGTGCGAGGTTCCACAGGACGACCACCGCGTTGACCAGGAAGCAGGTGGCGCCGGCCGCCGCGAGGCACAGGGCCACGGTGGCCCCCATGGGGGTCTGGACGATGGTCCCCAGCACCATGGCGCCGGCGAAGACCGACATGCCGACGGCCATGACCCGGAGCCGTCCGTACCGCTCGGCGAGCACGGCTGCCGGGTAGGCCGCCAGGATGAAGGCGATACCGCTGGGCAGGGTGAGACCGCCGGCGGCTCCCCGTGACATGTCCAGGGCTTCCATCCCGTACGGCGTGATCAGCGACCGGGACGCGGCCCACGCGCTGCCGAAGAGGAGGATCGCGAGGAGCAGCAGGAGCCGGCTGCGATCGGTGTCCTTGAGGATCTCGACGAAGGTGTCCCGGACGCGTGGCTCGGTGCGCTCGCCGCTGTGCTCCTCCTCGCTCTCGGCCACGGCGGCCCGGTAGGCCGGGGAGCGGTTGTCGCGCACGGTGGCCGCGAGCACCCCGATCGAGATCAGCATGATGATCGCCGGGATCGCGAACGCGAGACTCAGATGGTCGTCGACCAGGAAGATGCTGATGAGCGCGGCGACGATGGCCGTGATGCTCGACGCGATCTTGACCGCGGCGTTGGCCCGGCTGCGTCGCTCGGGTGCGATGAAGTCCGGTACGAGGGCCTCGGCGATCGGCTTGAACGTGTTGGCGACGAGCGCGTACGAGAACAGCACCACGACGAGCAGCGGCAGGGACCCCGCGCTGTGCGGGATGAGGACGAAGAGCGTGGCGGCGATCGGCATCCCCACCACCAGGTAGGGCATCCGCCGGCCCCAGGAGGTCCTCGTGCGGTCGGAGCGGTTGCCGATCCACGGCTGGATGAAGATGCCGAGCAGGTTGTCCATGCCCATCAGCAGGCCCACGACGGCCGTGCTGGTGAGGTGCTCCCGCAGGAGCGGCGGCACCTGGGATTCGTAGAAGTTCCAGGTCGACTCCTGCGCGAAGACCGCGAGAGCGACCAGGAAGGTGATGCGCCGGGTTCGTGTGCGCTGCCCTACTGACACCGTCGTCATAGGGGTCGTCCCTTCGCGCCGCCACCAAGTCGGGCAGCTACTGGATGGTTTGTCGGTGTGGGCATGGGGGGAGCCGTTCCTCGGGCTGGTCGCCGGAGGGTTCAGACGCGGTCGATCTCGACCACGAGGGTCAGGTCGTCGGTGACCCGGATACGGCAGTCCGGCCCGAAGGAGCAGGACGATTCGCGTTCCTCGAAGAGCGCCGGACCTGTCAACTCGGCGCCAGGCATGAGCTCGTAGCGGTTCCATACGGTGGTTTCGAGCGACCCGTGTCCCGGAAACCAGACCGGCCGGACACCGCGGCTCGCCTCGCCGCCGCGCGCATGGCCGCCCTCCGTCGACAGCTCATGACCGGGCAGTCGCATCGACAGCCGCCAGTTGACGACTTCGACGGCCCCGTCGAGGGAACGGCCGAACACGGCGCGGTACGTGGACTCGAAGGCGGCGCGGATACGTGCGAGGCCGGCTGGGCCGAAGTCCTGCTCGGGCACACCGACCTCGATCTCGAAGCCCTGGCCGAGGTAGCGCATGTCGGCCGAGCGGCGGACCCGCACCAGCTCCGGGTCGCCCGGCTGGAGTGTTTCGGTGGCGCTGGTCGTCATCTCGTCGTAGAGCGCGGCGACTTGGTCCCAGTCGACGTCGGTGAGCGGCGACGGCAGACTGCGGACCTCGTCGACCGTGGGAGCGGCGGCCAGCAGCCCGCAGGCGGACATCACGCCGGCCCGCATCGGCACGATCACCTTGGGAATCCTCAGCGACTTCGCCAACCCGTAGGCGTGGGCGGGGCCGGCGCCGCCGAAGGCCAGGAGCGCGAAGTCGGCGGGGTCCTTGCCCTGTTCGGACAGGTGCATACGGGCGGCGGCGGCCATGCTTTCGGTGACCACCTCGACGATCCCGGCGGCGGCGTCAGCGGTGTCGAGTCCCAGGGGGCCGGCCACCTCGCGGGTCAGCGCCTTGTGGGCCTCGCGCGTGCGCAGTCTCATCTCGCCGCCGAGGAAGTTCTCCGCGTCGAGAAAGCCGAGCAGGAGGTCGGCGTCCGTCACGGTGGGCCGCTCGCCGCCACGCCCGTAGGCGACCGGGCCGGGTACCGAACCGGCGCTGCGCGGCCCCACCTTGAGCAGTCCGAGCGCGTCGGGTGCGGCGATCGAGCCGCCTCCCGACCCGATCTCGATCATGTCGACGACGGTCAGGCGCACCGGCAGCCCCGAGCCGGGTTTGAACTTGTCGACCCGTCCGGCCTCGAAGTCGTGCTTGAGCCTGGGCCTGCCGTGCTGGACGACGGCGATCTTCGCGGTCGTACCGCCCATGTCGAAGGAGACGACGTCCTGCTCCCCCAGTGTCCGGGCGACGGCGGCAGCGGCGATGGCACCGGCCGCGGGACCGGATTCGAGCAGTCGTACGGGGAACCGCTTGGCGTCCTCCAGGGTCGTGACACCGCCGCCGGAGAGCATGATGCGAAGCGGTGCGTCGATGCCCATGCCGGTGAGGTCCTCGCGCAGGTCGTCGAGGTAACGCGCCATCAGGGGCTGCACATACGCGTTCAGACAGGCGGTGCCGGCCCGCTCGTACTCGCCGATGACGGGGGCGACGGCGCTGGAGAGCGTGACGGGCAGGCCGGGGTGGGTGTGCGCGACCAGGTCGCGCACGCGGTGTTCGTGCCCGGGGTTGCGGTAGGAGTGCATGAGGGCGACGGACAGGGCCTCAATGCCCTGGTCCACCAGATCGCGTACAGCCGTGCGGACGGCTCGCTCGTCGAGGGGTTGGAGTTCGCTGCCGTCCGCGGCGATCCTCCCGGCCACCCCGCGGCGCAGATGGCGTGGCACCAGCGGCTGGGCGGGGCGGGCGAGCAGGTCGGTGGTGTCGAACCTCGTCTCCCGTCCCATTTCGAGGGAGTCGCTGAACCCGCTGGTGGTCAGCAGGCCGACGACGGCTCCGGTGCGTTCCAGCAGGGTGTTGGTCACCAGCGTGGTGCCGTGCACGATGCCCGCGACGTCAGCGGGGGCCGTGGAGGTCTCCTCCAGCAGGCGTGCGATCCCTGCGGTGATGGCCTCGTTGGGGGCGTGGGGCGTGGTGGGCAGCTTTCCGGGCCGGATCAGGTGTCGGCGCGGGTCGTGCAGGAGCAGGTCGGTGAACGTGCCGCCGACGTCGACGCCGATCCTGGCCGTGCGGTTCATCGGGCCACCTCCTCATGTGCGCTTTCGGCCGCCGTCCGGGCGGTGCGTGGGTGATGCCGGTCGGCGGGGACGGTGTAGCCGGCGATCTCGTCGGCGACGAGGAGTTCGGGCTCGCGCTCCTCGGGGTGGCCGAACCCGCCGCCGCCGGCGAAGGAGATGACCACTGATGCGCCGGGGGCCAGCTGCGAGATCGACTTCAGGGGGACGCGCTCGCCGGAGTCCAGGACGACCTGTGCGGTGGCGCCGGGTTCACCGCCGGCCAGTCCGAGCGCCGGGTGCTGCTCGCGGTCTCCGAGCAGCACCATCTGCACCGGTCGGCTCGTCGGGTTGCGGACCTCGATGCTCTGGCCCAGGCCGCCGCGGCGTCGGCCCCGTCCGCCCGATCCGGGCCGCAGCTCCTTGCGCAGGAAGTGCAGGGGGGAGGCGGCCTCCAGTGCCTCGATGCCGCCGCCGCCCGAGTTGGTCGGGAAGGCGGTGGTGGACAGCCCGTCCGAATCCTTGGACGCGCCCATGCCCGCGTTGGCGAAGAGCATGAGACTGAAGGGCCGTCCGGAGTCGTCGGCCCCGGCGAAGCGGACCCGGAGGGCGGGGGCGCCGCCGCTGTCGGCGATGACACGGTCGGGCAGCACCGGGGCCAGCGCCTGGTAGACCGCGCAGGACAGGAGGTGGCCGGTGAGGTGCCGTGCCACGACGGGCGCGGGAAACGTCGGGTTGACGATCGTGCCCTCGGGCGCGGTGACCTGGACGGACCGGTAGGAACCCCAGTTGGTCCGCGTGGCCGGGTCCAGCAGGATCTTCAGCGGATACATGGAGTAGGCGCGGGTGTAGTTCAGCGTCGAGTTCGTCGCGAAGGGCACCTGGGGGGAGCTGCCGATGTAGTCGATCTCCACCTCCTCGCCGCGCACGGTCACCGCACACTCGATGTGCGTGGGGTGGCCTTCGACGCCGTCCGCGTCCAGGGCGGCGCGATAGACGCCGTCAGGCAGATCGCGCACGCCGGCTCGCATCGCGGCGTCGGTCACCGCGTGCACCTGGGCCGCGAACGCCTCGAAGTCCGGCTCACGGAAGTCGTCGAGGAACTCCTGGGCACGTCGGCGGCACACGGCGTGTGCCGCGGCCTGCGCCTCCAGGTCACCCCACACCTGGTCGGCCAGGCGTACGTTCGCCAGCAGCAGGTCCTTGACCCCCTGCTCGACCCGTCCGGCGCGGAACAGGCGCAGCGGGGGAATCAGGATGCCCTCGGAGAGCAGCTCGGTCGCGCTCATCGAAGGTGTGCCGCCGATGTCCGGGGAGTGCGCCACGGTGCCGGCGAACGCGACGAGCCGTCCTCGGTGGAAGACCGGGGAGATCATGGCGATGTCGGGCAGGTGCCCGGTGGCGATCCAGGGGTCGTTGGTGATGACGCTGTCGCCGTCCTGCCAGTCGTCCGCCGGGAACCGTTCGAGGACCAGTGCGGTCAGCGAGCTCATCAGGGCGGCGAAGGCGGGGATGCCGGCGCGTGACTCGGCCATCGTGCGGCCCGCGCGGTCCATCAGGACGACGGTGTAGTCGTTCGACTCCCGGATGATCGTGGAGAAGGCCGTGCGCAGCATCGTGGAGGCGGCCTCGTCGGTGGCGGCGGCGAGCCGGTCCCAGCGCACTTCGAGGCCGACCGGATCGTGGACGGGTCTGATCATGACGCCGCGACCTCCTCTTCGACCGCGCTGCCGGCCGCTGCTCCCCCGCCGTGGCGGACGGGTGAGCCTGCGGCGATCCGGGCCGCGACGGCCCGGCCCAGCCCGACCGTGGTCCCCGTGCCACCGAGGTCGGGGGTGACCGCCTCGGGCTGCTCGTCCAGAACGCTCTCGATCGCGGCCACCACGTGTGCGGCCGCCTCGTGCTCGCCGAGGTGGGTGAGCATCATCGCGCCGCTCCAGATCTGGCCGACGGGGTTGGCGACGCCGAGGCCGGCGATGTCCGGCGCCGAGCCGTGCACCGGCTCGAAGAGACTGGGGAAGGAGCGGTCGGGGTTGATGTTGGCGCTGGGGGCGATGCCGATCGTCCCGGTACAGGCCGGGCCGAGGTCGGAGAGGATGTCGCCGAACAGGTTGCTGGCGACGACCACGTCGTAGCGGTCGGGCTGGAGGACGAACTTCGCGGTCAGGATGTCGATGTGGTCCTTGTCGGCCCTCACGTCGGGATACCGGGCGGCCATCTCGGTCGCGCGCTCGTCCCAGTAGGGCATGGAGATCGAGATCCCGTTGCTCTTCGTCGCCCAGGTGAGGTGCTTGCCGGGGCGGGACGAGGCGAGTTCGAAGGCGTAGCGCAGGACGCGGTCGACGCCGGTGCGTGTCATGACCGTCTCCTGGACCACCGTCTCGCGGTCGGTGCCCTCGAAGATGCGGCCGCCGATGCTGGAGTACTCGCCCTCGGTGTTCTCCCGCACGACGAGGAAGTCGATGTCGCCCGGCCGGTGGTCACGCAGCGGGCTGCGTACGCCGCGCAGCAGCCGGACGGGGCGCAGGTTGACGTACTGGTCGAAGCCCCGCCGCAGTTGGAGCAGGCTGCCCCACAGCGAGACATGGTCGGGGACGACCTCGGGCCATCCGACCGCGCCGAAGAAGATCGCGTCGAAGTCGCCGAGCACGTCCCGCCAGTTCTCGGGCAGCATCGTGCCGTGCTTCAGCCAGTAGTCGGCGCTGGCGAAGTCGAACTCGGTGACGTCGAGGGCGAACCCGTGCACCTCGGCGGCGGCCCGTAGGCACCTCAGCCCCTCGGGGACGACCTCGCGACCGATCCCGTCGCCCGGAATCGCTGCGATGCGATAGCTGTGCGGCACGAATTCACTCCCAGTCCACGGATAGATGCGCGACTTCGGTGGCGAGCACTCCGTCCAGAGGCATTCCGCTCACGGCGCGACTGGCTCCTACCTTGGCCAGCGCAGACACCCGCTACAAGGCCGTAACGGGCAAGGTACGTTTTCCCCCATGGAAAGCCTTCGGCGTTCTGGTCGCCCCCTGTCCAAGAGCCGTACAGCCGTGGACGACCTGCAGTTCTTCCACGTGGTCGCGTCCAGCCAGACGCTGACAGCCGCGTCGCGCGAACTCGGCTGCTCCCTGCCCGTCGTCAGCAAACGCCTCAGCGCGCTGGAGCGGCGTCTGGATGTCCGGCTCGTTCAGCGCGGCGCCCGCCGACTGGTGCTGACGTCGGAGGGCGAGCTGTACGCGGCGCGCGTCGAGGCGATCCTCGACCAGGTACGCGAGCTGGAGGACACGATCACCGACGCCGCCGGGGGCTTGCGCGGGTCCCTGGTCGTCGAGGCCACGCTCGGGCTCGGTCGCGCGCACATCGCGCCGCTGGTCGGCGAGTTCGCCGCGGCCCACCCGGACCTGCACGTCCGGCTTCAGACGTCCGCGCTGCCGCTGCGGCCCCACCAGCGCGAGTTCGACGTGGCCGTCCACGTGGGCATCCCGCCCGACTCCTCGCTGCGCATGCGCCGGCTGGCCAGGAACCGGCGCGTGCCCTGCGCGGCGCCGTCCTACCTCGCCGAGCACGGCACGCCGGCCGGCATCGAGGACCTGGCCCACCACAACTGCATCGTGCTGCGGGAGAACGAGAGCGACTTCGCGCTGTGGCGCTTCGGGGACGCCGACCGGCCCCGGCATGTGCGGGTGCACGGCAGCCTGTCCAGCAACGACGGTGACGTGGTGACCGGCTGGGCGCTGGAGGGGCGTGGTGTGATCATGCGCTCCGAGTGGCACGTCAGGCCGCATCTGGAGCGCGGCGAACTCGTCCGGGTCCTGCCGCACCTGGCGACACCGGCCGCCGACATCTACGCCCTCCTGGAGGAGGACGGGCACGTCCCGCGACGGGTCAGCGCACTCATCGACCACCTCGCCGAGCGGCTCCCGCAACGCCTGGATCACGCCGGGGACCAGCCCACGACCACGGCCGAGGGCTGAGGCCTGCCTGGTCGGTCTGGGGGTCTCCTTCGCCGGCAGCAGCTCCCCCGGGGTCGCCGCCCCAGACAGCCCTGTCGTCGGGCCCAGCGAGCTGACCGGACTGGGCGTCGCCCTGAAGACCCGTAACCGGTTGACAATTCTGCTGTAGCAAATACCGTACTGCCCATGGCACAGCTTCCGCAGCTCACGATCTCCGCGACCCTGGGCGACCAGGCGTACAAGGCGATCCGTGAGGCGATCGTCTCGGGCGTCCTCGAACGGGGCCAGAAGGTGACCGAGCGAGGGCTGGCCGAGTCCCTCGACATCAGCGCGACACCGGTACGTGAGGCGTTGCGCCGTCTGGAGCAGGACCGGCTGGTGGAGAGGACCGGCCCGCGTTCTGTCCGCATCGCGAAGTACGCGGAGGACGAGCTGCGGGAGTTCTCCATGATCGGGGACTCGCTGCGGGCTCTGGCCGCACGTCTGGCCGCGGAGAAGTCGACCGCGGAGCAGAGGGAGCAGATGCGTGCCGCCTTGGACGAGGCGGACCAGCTGCGCAACCAGGCCGGCGGGCTCACCGCGGGCAGCGAGGAAGAGCGGGAGCTGATCGAGGAGATCCTGCACTGCATGCGGCGGTTCCACGGCCTGGTCGACCAGGCCAGCGGGAACGCGACGTTGCAGCAGATGCTGCACATGGTCGACGCCTTCGGCGCGGACGAACGACGCAACAGCGTCCTGTCCGAGGTCAGCGACGAACGGCGCAGCGCCGTGGATGCGCGCTATCACCAGCATCGCGCCATCTACGACGCCATCGCCGCCGGAGACGGCAGGCGGGCGGAGGAGCTGATGACCGCGCACAGTCGGGCGTCGAGTTCCTCCCTGCTCACGGCGCGTTTCTCGCACTGAGAGTTCGCCGTAGAGGTCGCTAGGGGTCGCCCCTTCTCCGTCAAGCTATAGCAAATAGCGGAGGCGCGAAGAGGGCACGCCGGAGGTCCACCAGCAGGCGGATCGGCCGGCACACAACGTACGTGCTATGGCATATGGCAAAGGAGCCGCCGTGCCCAACATCGCACCTCAGCCCGAGTCGCTCGAGGACACCCCCGTGGCAAAGCCCGCCACATCACGGCGGATGAGCGCCACAACGGTCCTGTGGGTGACGCTCGCCGTCTTCGCCCAGGAATCGGTGTGGAACTTCTACGACGCCCAGGTCCCCTCCGAGCTGCGGCAGTACATCGCCTCCGCCGGCCTCGTCGGCCTGATCATGGGTCTGGACAACGTCCTCGGAGTCCTGATCCAACCCTGGATGGGATTCCTGTCCGACCGTCGCGCACGCCACGGCAAGGGCCGATGGGCGATCATCCTGACCGGGGCCGCCCTGGCCGCGGTGCCCTTCGCCCTGATCCCCTGGACGCACAGTCTGCCCCTGCTCGTGCTGTGCGTCGTCGGCTTCGCGGCCATGGCCAACGCGTTCAAGGGCATCACGGAGACCCTGGTCCCCGACTACGTCGCCCCCTCCCACCGAGGCAAGGCCCAGGGCTTCGTGAAGGCCGGCGTCAGTCTCACGATCGTCGTCTCGTCCCTGATCAGCCTGCTGGTCGTCGACCGCAGCATCACCCTGGCGTTCGCCATCCCGCCCGCCCTCATGCTGGTGCTGCTCACCACGTCCTGGTTCTTCCTGGGCCGCCGGCACGACACCGCCGCGCTGCCGCACCCCAGCCGGCCTTCCCCCACCGAGCCCAGTGCCCTCGCCGAACCACCGTCCGCCGACTTCGCCTCCCCCTGGGCCGTCATCAAGGACATGGTCCGCGACCCGTCCCGCGCCCGGACCCTGCTCATGCTCGGCATCTTCTGCTTCGCGGGCATGTGGTCCGCGCTGCGCGCGCTGCTGACGCCGTACGGCACCGAGGTGCTGGGCCTGTCCCGCGGCTCGGCGGGTGGACTCGCGCTGCCCGGCGCCGTCGCCTTCCTGGTCTGTGTCGTCCCGCTCGCCTACGTCTCGTCCCGGCTGGGTCAGGTGCGCGCCATGCGCTACGGCGTCGGTGTGTTCGTCGTCGGCCTTCTCATCGGCTTCTGTGTCCCCACGGTTCCCGGCACGGTCATCGCCATGGCGATCGCCTCCGTGGGCTACGCCGCCTTCGCGGTCAACGCCCTCGTCGCGTTGTGGAACCTCGCTCCCAGCAGACACGTCCTGGGCACCTACACCGGCCTGTACACCGTCGCCTCGTCCACCGGCGCCGCACTCGGCCCCGCCCTGCTCGGGCTCACCGTCGACGCGACCGGATGGCGCTTCATGCTCCTCAACGGCGCGGCGTTCGCCGCCGTCACCTTCACCGTCTTCACCCGCCTGGCCCGCCGTATCGCTCCTGCCGACCACTGAACATCCCCCTCACGAAGGACACAGACCCTCATGGAGTTGCGCATCCTCGCTCCCACCGGAGCACTCGGCGCCGGCTTCGACGCCGCCGCCTTCCGACGCGGTGTCGATGCCCGCCCGCATGTCATCGCGTGTGACGCCGGCTCGACGGACTCGGGGCCGGCCGCGCTCGGCTCGGGGAGCCCCAAGCTTTCCGACCAGGCCGTCGCCCGCGACCTGCGCCTGCTGCTCACCGCCCGCGCCGAGTTGGGCGTGCCGCTGATCATCGGGTCCTGCGGCACCAGCGGTCGCGACACGGGAGTCGACCATGTGGCCGCCCTCGTACGCGAGATCGCCGCGGCGGAGAACCTGCACTTCAAACTGGCGCTGATCTACTCCGACCAGCCGACCGAACGGCTCCAGCGCCTCTACGACGCCGGCCGAGTCCAGCCGTTGCCGCACGCCCCCGAGATCGACCGGGAGCTGTTCGCCCGCAGTCACACCGTCGCCATGATGGGGGTCGAGCCCATCCAGGAGGCCCTGGCAGCCGGCTGCGACGTCGTCCTGGCCGGACGTGCCAGCGACACCGCGCTCTTCGCCGCACTCCCCCGCATGCTCGGCGCCGATCCGGGCCTGACGTGGCACATGGCCAAGACCATCGAATGTGGCGCCGCCTGCGCGATACCGCCCTCCGCCAACGGCCTGCTCGTGCACCTGCGGGACGACCACTTCGACGTCACCACGCTCGCCGAGGGCAGCCGCCTCACCCCCCGGTCCGTAGCCGCCCACACGCTGTACGAGAACGCCGACCCGTATCGGGTCGCGGAGCCGTCGGGCACCCTCGACACCAGCGACGCCACCTACGAGGCGGTCGACGAACGCACCGTCCGGGCGCGTGGAGCGCGCTTCATTCCCGCCGACGGTTACACCAACAAACTCGAAGGCGCCGAACTCGTCGGCCACCAGACCGTCATCGTCGGAGGAGTGCGCGACCAGGTGGTCATCCGCCGCCTGCCCGACCTACTCCCCTTCGCCCAGAAGTACTTCGCGGACAAGATCCTCGACGTGTTCGGCGGCGCCGTGGACCCCGACGACGTCGACATCGACTTCCGCCTCTACGGCGACGGAGCCGTACTGGCCGGCGGGGAACCGGAATCGCTGCGCCCCCGCGAACTCGGCGTCCTCATCACGGTGACCGCGCCCGACCAGGCAACCGCCCACGCGGTCGCCACCTTCGTCGCACACGCCAGCAGCCACCTGCCCATACCGGAGTACGACGGGCTGGTCTCCACCCTCGCCTACCCGTACTCCCCGCCCGAGATGAACCGCGGCCCCCTCTACCGGTTCACCCTCAACCACGTCGTCACCGGCGTCACTCCCACGGAACTGTTCCGCACCACCACCGAGGAGCTCTAACCCATGGCCACCCTGCTCGACTACTGCTCACTGGTGCGCTCCAAGAACGCCGGCCCCTTCACCCTCACCTTCGACTTCATGTGCCACGACCAGGCCGCCTATGACGCCCTCGTCGCCAGCGGCTTCCTCAACAGAGACCTCTTCGCCGCCCTCTACGGCGCCGACCCCGCCGACATCCTGCTCGTCAACCACCCACTGGCCCTCGCCGTGAAGGTCTCGCTCCCCCGCCCGACGGTCCAGGGCGACCTGAACGACAGCGACTGCTACGCGGGCCAGCAGTACGCCCCCCTCATGGACCTCGCCGTGACCGACGCGGACAAGGAGCCCCACGCGTGACCGCCGAACGCCCCTTGGCTCCCTGGGACCTGCCCGCCGGGCACCCCGGGATCACCTTCCTCACCGGCCCCACCACCTTTTTCGCCGTCGCCGACGATCCCCGCTTCTCCTACTGCCTCTACGTCCCCACCGACCACGCCCCCGACGGCCCGCCGCTGCCCCTGGTGGTCACCGTCCACGGGACGCGGCGCCGCGCCGAGGCACTCCGCGACGCCTTCGCCGACTTCGCCGAGCGTCACAACTGCGTCGTCCTCGCCCCGCTCTTCCCCGCCGGGATCACCGGCCCGAACGACGTGGACAGCTACAAGCTCCTCTCCCTTGCCGGATTCCGTCCCGACGAGGCCCTCCTCGCCATGGTCGACGAGGCCGCCGCCCGCTGGCATGTGCGCACCGACCGCTTCCACCTCCACGGCTTCTCCGGCGGAGGCCAGTTCGCCCACCGCTTCGCCTACCTCCACCCCCACCGGCTGGCGTCGCTGTCGGTGGGCGCCCCCGGACGCGTCACCCTCCTCGACCCCACGACGACGTGGTGGCACGGCACGGCCGACATGAAGGAACAGTTCGGTACCGACGCCGACCCGGCAGCTCTGCGCGGCCTTCCCATTCAACTGGTCATAGGCGAGAACGACACCGTCACGGCCGAACTCGCCCCGGACGACGACCGCGGGCCCGTGGCCCCGGGAACCAACCGCCTCGAACGCATCAACGCGCTGCGCGCCAACTGGCGCGAACACGGCATCGACACACGCCTCGACATCGTGCCCGGCACCGGCCACAACCACTTCGCGGTCCTCCCGGCGGTCCAGCAATTCCTCGCGACGCACATAGCCGCACCCCCGCGCTGCCGGGCACCGGAGGTCCCACAGCCGTGACCCGCCACCGACTTGATCCGCAGCTCGCCCGGCTGATGGCCGACCGTCGAACGGGCCACCGGGCCGCGCCGACCGACCTCCAGGCTCTTCGCGCGGCGTCCGGCGCCCCGGCCGGGGAGGAGGTGCGGGCGGTGATCACCGCCATGGCGCTGCTCGACAAGGTGGCGGAGGCGTGACCCGCACAGCCGCGCGCAAACAACGTCGGACAGAGACCGGCGGCTTCGACCGTCGCCTGATCGCACCGATGATCCTGGGCTCGATCCTCAACCCCATCAACTCCTCGATGCTCGCGGTCGCGTTGGTTCCCATCGGCCGCGCCTTCAGTGTGCCGCCTTCCCAGACGGCATGGCTGGTCTCCGGCCTCTACCTCGCGACGGCCGTCGGCCAGCCGGTGATCGGCCGCCTCGTCGACATCTTCGGCCCGCGTCGGCTCTATCTGCTGGGCACCGCCCTGGCCGGCCTGGCCGGACTGCTCGGCACACTCGCGCCGAACCTGTGGGTGCTGGTCGCCTCCCGCGTCCTTCTCGGATTCGGCACCTCGGCGGCCTTCCCGGCGTCCATGTCGCTGCTGCGCTCGGAGTCCGAGCGCACCGGCCGGAAGAACCCGAGCGGCGTCCTCGCCGCGCTGTCGATATCCAACCAGGTCATCGCGGTCGTCGGCCCAACCCTCGGCGGTCTGCTGATCGGCACGGGCGGCTGGCATCTGATCTTCGGTATCAACGTGCCGCTGTCTCTCATGTGCCTCGTCCTGGGCGCACTGTGGCTACCACGGGCCACACCCCCGGGCGGGACGACACGTATCGACGTACTCGGCATGCTGTGGTTCGCCGGATCGCTGACCGCGCTGATGCTCTTCCTGATGAACCCCGCGCTCGCACACTGGTATCTGCCGGTGCTCGCGCTGGCCGCGGGCGCGGTGTTCGTCCGCCGCGAACTCGGCATCGCCGAGCCGTTCATAGACCTTCGCGTCCTCGGCGGGAACGTACCGCTGCTCGCCACGTTCGTCCGGCAGTGCCTCGCCTACACCACGTCGTACGCCTTCTTCTACGGCTTCAGTCAGTGGCTCCAAGAGGGCCGCGGACTCAGCGCGTCGCAGGCCGGGCTGCTCCTGCTGCCGCTGTCGGTGACGGCCATCGGTGTCACCGCGCTCACGGGACGCCGTAGCGAGGTGCGGGGCAAACTCGTCACCGGAGCGCTCTTCCAATGCCTCGGCTGCGCGGCGTTGTTGGCGCTGCGCGACGACAGTCCGATCTGGCTGCTGGTCGTGCTCAGCGCGGTCGTCGGCATCCCGCACGGGCTGATCGGGCTGGCCAACCAGAACGCCCTGTACGCACAGGCCGACCCGGCCCGCATGGGCTCGTCGGCGGGGTTACTGCGCACGTTCATGTACGTCGGCGCCTTGTTCGCGGCCGCGGCGAGCGCGGTGTTCTTCCGCGACGGTGCCACCAGTTCCGGACTGCATGCGATGGCCTGGTCGCTCATCGGGGTGGCCGCTGTCTTCCTGGTCCTGTGCGCGGCCGACCGGTCGCTGGCCCGCGTCGGCACAACACCTGACGACACGGCCGCCGCTTCCCCCAAGAGGGCAGCCCCGTAGCCGACGTCCGTCAGTCGAGCCACACCTGAGACGTCCGCCCGGCCGGAAGTCCCGTATTGACGGCCTGAGTTAACGCCGATAACTTATCGGCCTTAACTCAGATGGGAGCAGCCCGTGCCCGCACTCGCAGCCGAAGACGTCTACGCGCTCGCGCCGTACGCCAAGACCCTCGGGGTCGCATTCGACGAAATAACGGCAGCCGGCGTTCGAGCCACGCTGGCACACGATCATTCGCTCTCCACGGTGGGCGGTGGCCTCCATGGAGGAGCGTTGATGGGCCTCGCCGACGTGAGCGCTGCCGTGTGCGCCGCCCTCAACGGTCCGGTCGGCGCCGCGCCGGCCACCGTGGAATCGACCACGCACTTCCTTCGGCCGGCACACACCAGCGTCGTCGCGACCGCTCGCCCCCTGCGTGTGGGGCGTAACACCGTCATCGAGGTCGACGTGCACGACGCCGACGGCGAACTGTGCGCCCGGGTGACCCAGGTGGTCACCGCCGTCAAACCGAAGACCTCCTGATGCCGCCCTCTCCCGAAGGCCCCTTCCTGTGACCGGCTCCCGCGTTCGCGCCGCCAAGGGCCAGGGCGGTCTGCTCCGTGAGCAGTTGCTCGACATCGCCGGTCAACTGCTCGAAGACGGTGGTGCCGAGGCTCTGACGATTCGCGCGGTGGCGACCAGCGCGGGAGTCACCCCGCCGGCCGTCTATCTCCACTTCGCCTCGAAGAGGGAACTCGTCCACGCCACGTGCCTGCGGGTGTGGAGTTCGCTGTTCACCGAAATGGAAGCCGTGTCCCAGGGAGTCCGGGACCCGGTGACGGCCCTCTACGAAACCTGCGTCGCCTACATCGCCTTCGGGCTTCGCCATCCCGCCCAGTACCGACTGGTGATGGATGGCGAGGCAACCGAGGCCAGTCGCCAGAACGAGGACGCGTGTTTCCGCTACTTCCGGGACAAGGTCGCCGCGTGTGTCGACGCCGGAGTACCCGTGGAGAGCCCCACTGAGACCGCCAGACTGCTGTGTTCCGGCGTACACGGCGCGGTCTGCCTCCTCATCCACCAGGAACGTGACGTATGGCCGCCGGACACCGCCCGCTACGCCGACAGGGCGGCATCCTCAACGGTCCACGGCGCGCTCCTCACCGCCGCTCACGCCGTCCAGCCGTCGATGTCCACCGTGATCCGGTCGGGCTGAGCCAGATGCGTCGGCGGATGCTGGTTCCGGACCGCCCGCGGCGCCCAACTCGCCCAGGACGGCGACCTCTCGACCGATCTGTTCAAGGAACTCCTGGATGTTTGGTGCGACGACCTCGAAGTCGTCGAACCAGGAGGCCGTCGTCGATCGCCACACCCGTCCGCTCCCCGTCACCGCGAACAGGTGGCCCCCGCCATCGCTTGCGAACACCAGAGCCGGCCACTCGTCAGCGATCGGGACGGATCCATACTCCCGGAAGTGATCGGCGACCATCGTGGCCGAGTGGACGAAGTATCCGTTGCCCACGTCCGGCAAAGAGACCTCGCAGATCACCCAGTAGAGGGTGGTCAGGTCCGAGGGGATCGGCGTCAGCTCCACCAGCGCGCCCGTCGCCGCATGGCTCTCGTCCGTTGCCAGAGTCACGACGTTGCCGTCGGGAGCGAATCCGTGTGTCTCCAGAAACGTCGGCATCAGAACGCTGAGCGCTGACGAGGTCTGCTCGCACCAGTCGCGCACCCACTCCGCGTCGAGCCGCTCACCAGACACACTCAATCCTTTCGACAGACCCGCGGTTCAGCGCCACGGACTCCGGAAAATCTATCGAAGTCGCGTTACCGACATGCCCGCGCCGCAAAGCCGCTGGCACAGCTGGGGTATCCGTCAGGGAGGTCCGCGACGGGCCGGTGTGGCAGGATCCGCTGGCATGTCGTCTCTTCGTGCACCCGCCTGGTGGTCAACAGCCGTTCGACGTCTGCTCGTTGTCCCCGCCACCCTGCTGGTGGCGGCGGGCGTCACCGGTGCCGCGGCCGGGCCGGCAACCGAAGCCGCCACCGCGACGCCCGACCGGGCTCGCTACGACGTGTCCCTGACTAGCGACGCCGACGGCTCCCACTGGGCGGGCCGCCAACGTGTGTCGTTCAGGAATGCCTCCGACCGGCCCCTGCGTGAGGTGTACGTACGTCTGTGGGGCAACGGCGACGACAAGTGCGGTAGGCCGGGCAAGCCCAGCCCCGTCAAGATGTCCCACATCCACGGCGGCACCGCGGACCGCCTGAGCGTGAACTGCACCGCACTGCGCATCACCTTGCCGAAGCCACTCGCACACGGCGAGCGGACGGCGCTCTCCTTCGACGTGTCCATCACCGTGCCCCAGCGCAACGCCCGCTTCGGCCGTGAGGGAGCGTTCCGTTTCCTGGGCAACGCGCTGCCGGTGCTCGCCGTGCACGACGCGAAGGGATGGCACCTCGATCCCTACGTGTCGACCGGCGAGAGCTTCTACGCCCTGGCGAGCGACTTCCGTGTACGGATCGACCATCCGTCAGCCCTCAAGGTCCCGGCCACGGGCCGCACTTGGACCACCCATGGCGAGCCGGGACGTACGGTCACGCACAGCGTCGCGCACCAGGTGCGGGACTTCGCGTGGGCAGCGGGCCCGTTCCGTACAGCGACGGACACCTCGCCCGGTGGTGTGCGCGTGAAGTCGTACTGGGCGCCGAACACACCCGCGGCAGGTGTGCGCCTCAACCGCAAGGACGGCGTCGCCGCCGTCGACCGGTTCAGCAAGGAATTCGGCCGATACCCTTACGGCGAGATCGACTTGGTGATGACCAAGGACTTCGGCGGCGGCATGGAGTACCCCGGCCTGGTCATCCTCGGCACCACCGACGAAGGCAGCGCCGTCGTCCACGAGGTGGCCCACCAGTGGTGGTACGGCATCGTGGGCAACGACGAGTACGGCGCACCCTGGCTCGACGAGAGCTTCGCCCAGTACGCCAACGCACGTTTCTACGGCTGGGACACCCGCGACTGCTGGTCGGACGTCTACTGGCCGAGCGAATCCGGCGCGATCACCAACTCGATGGCCTACTGGAGCACACACCCAGGCGAGTACCACCTCATCTACACGGCCGGCCCCTGCGCCCTGGCAGACCTGGAGCGCACCATCGGAACGGACACGATGGCCCGACTCCTCAAGCGGTACGCCCACGACCACTGGTACGGCGTCTCCACCACCGCCGACTTCAAGAAGGCCGCGCAGTCCGTGACGGACAAGGACCTGGCCCCCTTCTGGAAGGAGCACCGCATCCGGTGAATCGGCGGTCGCCCCTAGGGTGTGCATCACGAACGATCACCGACCGACCTTGAGGTGTCATGCCCCTGCGAATGAAGCTGTGCGCGATCACCCTCGACTGCTCTGATCCGCTGGCCCTGGCGGCGTTCTATCAACAGGCCACCGGCGGGTAAACCGGATCACCAGCCGCACGAGGACAGGTGGCGGGTTCTCATTGATCCGGCCGGGCATCCCTTCTGCCTGGTCAGAGGCTGACCGACGTTGAGCTCACGCCGGAGGACCCGATCCGTCGTGCCTGTGCATCCGAAGGTTCTTCGGTGCACGTGCCCGGTGTACGAAGGCCGGTGGCAAGTTTGGCCACACCACCGGGCTGCGATCCACCGTGCCGAAACGCTCGCGGAGCCCGGCCGCGAGGTGTCGGCCGGGCGGGGTCCATGCGGCGTGCAGATAAGCGAAGGTGGTGAAACGCCCGCTCGGTGCGAGCGCCGCCGCGACGGCGTCCAGCGTCCGGTTCCGGGCTGCCGTCGACATCACCGTCCACGGCAGCCCGGACACCACCGCGTCCACCGGCCCGCCCGCCACGTCCGCCAGCTCGGCCGCCGCACCGTGCACCACGGTGAGCCGCTTGTCGTCGCGGGAGGCGGCCAGGCGCTCGGCCAGGTCGGGGTTGAGCTCGATGGCGACCAGCCGGGCGTCCGGAGCGAGCCGCCGCAGCACGGCATCGGTGAACACGCCCGTGCCCGGGCCCAGTTCGACGACGAGCCGTGCCTGGCCGAGTCCGATGTGCTGGGTCATGGCCCGGGCCAGCCGGCGCGAGCTGGCGGTCACGGCCCCGGTCATGAGGGGCCGCTTGAGGAACTCAGTAGTGATCGACACGGCAGCCATGCTCGGAAGGCGCCGGGTAGCCCCGCGTCGTATCCCGGGACCGGCCGGGTAGTCCTGCGGGAGGACGCCTATGCCGACTCCGGAACGACGTGCGGCGGGTGCGGACCGCCGTAGCGTGAACCGGTGCGACACCTGATGGAGACCCTGCCGCGGTGGCGGCTGCGCCACCCCTGGCTGACCGATGTCCTGCTGGTGGTCCTCGTGGCCGTGCCCCCGGTGATCCGCGAGCAGTCCGGCTGGCGACCGGTGTGGGTGCAGATCACGGTCTACGGCGCCTTCGTGCTGCCCCTGCTGTGGCGGCGCCGCCGGCCCGTGCTCGCCGCCGTGGTCGTCACGGCCGCGTTCTGGGCGCAGTACCTGGGTCATGTGTGGGGGCAGGAACCGGGGCGCGGGGTGATCGCGCTGGCCGCGGTCTTCTACACGCTGGTGGTGCGGGGGCTGCGTCGCCAGGCCGCCGTCACGGCGGTGTGCGCCGCGTCCTGTGTCCTGCTGTGGGTGCCGGACTGGCTGACCGCCACCGCCGGGAGCGACCGGAACGTGTGGTTCACGCCGGCGTCCGTGGTCTTCTGGCTCACCGCGTCCTGGGCGCTGGGCGCGTACGTCCGGGCCCGCCGCGCCCTACTCGCCGAGTTCGCCCGCCGCGCCGAACTGACGGAGTCGCGGCGGGTGGCTCTCGCGCGCGCCGCCGCCGCCGAGGAACGGGCACGGATCGCGCGCGAGATCCACGACGTGCTCGCCCATGGAGTCACCCTGATGGTCCTCAACGCCGAGGGCGCCCGGCTGGCCCGGCACACCGACCCCACCGCCGCCGACCGGGCCCTGGCGGTGATCGGCGCCACCGGCCGCGACGCCCTCGGCGAACTGCGCCGCCTGCTGGACGTCCTGCGCGGCGACGAGCCGGCCGCGCACGGCCTGGACGACCTCCCCGGCCTGGTGGCTTGCTGTCCCGCCGACGCCACACTCGAACTCCTCGGTGAGCGCGCCGGGTTGCCCGAGGAGGTGGCCGAGGACGCGTACCGGATCGTGCAGGAGGCCCTGACCAACGTCGCCAAGCATGCCGCGCCCGGCGCACAGGCACAGGTCCGTGTCGACCTCGGCGAGCCCGGCCCGGACCGCCGGGTCCACGTCCACGTCACCAACACGGCAGGGAGTGGGGGCGTACGACGGACTCTGCCGCCGTCGAGCGGGCGCGGCCTGGCCGGGATGCGGGAACGCGCCGCCCGCCACGCCGGCACCGTCGACGCCGGCCCCACGCCCGACGGGGGCTACCGCGTGACGGCCGTCCTGCGCCCCCTGCCGAGCCCTGCGGTGGTCTCGTGAGCGGCGCGTACCGGATCCTCCTCTGCGACGACCAGGAACTGATCCGCATGGGGCTGCGCATGGTCATCGACAGCCAGCCCGACCTCACCGTCGTCGGCGAGGCGGCCGACGGGCACACGGCCCTGGAACTCGGCAGCGAACTGCGGCCCGACCTCGTCCTGATGGACGTCCGCATGCCCGGCGTGGACGGCCTGACCGCCACCCGGAAGCTGTGCGCCGGACCGGACGCGCCGAAGGTGCTCGTCGTGACCACCTTCGACCTCGACGAGTACGCGTACGGGGCCCTGCGTGCCGGGGCGAGCGGTTTTCTGGTCAAGGACGCGCTCGGCGAGGAGATCCTGGTGACCGTACGCGCGGTGCTGCGCGGGGACGTGATGATGGGGCCGTCGGTGATCCGCCGTCTGGTGGAGCGTTTCGTGCTGCCCGCTGCGTCCACCGCGCCCGACGAGCGCCTCGACCTGCTCACCGGCCGCGAGCGCGAGGTGCTGACGCTGGTCGCCCGGGGACTGAGCAACCAGGAGATCGCCGCCCGGCTGTTCCTCGGCGAGACGACCGTCAAGACCCATCTGGGCCGGATTCTCGGCAAGTTGGAGCTGCGGGACCGGGTGCACGCCGTCATCTTCGCGTACGAGAGCGGGCTGATCCGCGTCGGCGGCTGAAGCCGTTCACCGCCCGCCCGGGCGCACCAGGCCGTGGTCGAAGGCGAACACCACCGCGTGGACGCGGTCGCGCAGCCCGAGTTTGTCCAGGACCCGGCCGACGTGCGTCTTCACGGTCGCCTCGCCCACCTGGAGCCGTTCCGCAATCTCCGCGTTGGCGAGGCCGCGTCCCAGCAGGAGCAGCACCTCGCGCTCCCGGCCGGTCAGCCGGGCCAGCCGCCGGGCGGTCTCCGGGGCGGGGTCGCCCGGTGTGGCACGGGCGAACTCGGCCAGCAGGCGGCGCGTGACGGAGGGCCCGAGCAGGGCTTCGCCCGCCGCGAGGGTGCGGATGCCGTCGATCAGCACCTCGGGCGGGCTGCGCTTGAGCAGGAAGCCGCTCGCACCGGCCCGGACGGCGGCGAACACGTACTCGTCCAGCTCGAAGGTGGTCAGGATCAGCACCTTCGGCGCGGCTGGTCCGGTGCACAGCTTCCGGGTGGCCGCGACCCCGTCCAGGACCGGCATCCGGACGTCCATCAGCACCACGTCCGGCGCCGTGGCGGCCGCGGCCAGCACGGCCTCCTGCCCGTCGGACGCCTCGCCGAGGACCGTCAGATCGGGCTGCGTGTGGAGCATCATGCGCAGCCCCGCCCGCATCAGTTCCTCGTCGTCGGCGAGCAGGACACGGA
>NZ_JADDXU010000012.1 GCF_015163075.1 Streptomyces justiciae | reverse complement strand
GGGGCCGGCGGTGTGCGCGTCGGTCACTGTGTGCTCCTGAGGTTCCGTGGATAAGCGGTCTGTCTACGGCTGCTTGCTACGAGTGCGTGCTACGCGTGCTTGCCAGAAGTGCTGCTTCTAAGCGAAGGCGACGTTGTAGATGCCTGCAGCGATCGCGCCGCCGATCAGCGGACCGACGACCGGGACCCAGGCGTAGCCCCAGTCGGAACCGCCCTTGTTGGGCAGCGGCAGGAGGGCGTGCACGATACGCGGACCGAGGTCACGGGCCGGGTTGATCGCGTAGCCGGTCGGGCCACCGAGGGACAGACCGATGGAGACGACGACCAGGGCGGTGATCAGGGCGCCCAGCGTGCCCAGGCCGTTGCCGCCGTCGTTGAGGCCCTGCGTGAGGACGGCAAGGACCAGCACGATGGTGCCGATGACCTCGGTGGCGACGTTCTGCCAGGCGACCCGGATCTCCGGACCGGTGGAGAAGATGCCCAGGACCGGGCCGGCGCCCTGCTCCTGCGCCTCGACGGCCTTGGTCTTGGTGGCCTGCGCGCCCGGACCGCCGACGATCTCCTTGTCGGTGAGGTGCGCGTGGAACTGGCCGTAGTAAGCGATCCAGACCAGAGCCGCGCCGATCATGGCGCCGAGCACCTGACCGCCCCAGTAGATCGGGACGTCGCTCCAGGAGATGCCGTCCTTCTTGAGCGCGAGCGCGAGCGTGACGGCCGGGTTCAGATGTGCGCCGGACAGGGGCGCGGAGGTGTAGACGGCCGTGAGAACGGCGAAACCCCACCCGAAGGTGATGGCGAGCCAACCGGCGTTACGGGCCTTGGAGGCCTTCAGCGTGACGGCGGCGCACACGCCACCGCCGAGCAGGATGAGTATGGCGGTACCGATGGTCTCGCCGATGAAGATGTCGGAGCTGGACACCCGCGACTCCTTTGTCCTTCGTCCAGGGGAAGCAGAACCCCGGGTCCCTCCGGTGGTTCGCGTGCCCTCGGGGGTGAGAGCGTTGCCGGCCCTTGGCGTTGTCACACTCTAGCGCGTATTGCCGGTAGGTGTTCGACAATGCCGACCGATGGACGGGAGTCTTGCTCCGGCGTTACGTGCGCGTCAAGGGTTCTGTTATCGAAAGCACGATCGTTATTGATTGCTGTGAGCTGTCGATCTTCAGGCGGGACGCCGGGAGGCGCCTCGCCCGATATGTCCACTTCAGGGTATGGCGAAGGCCGGGACGCGTCGCGGCGTCCCGGTCGCTCTTACCGAGTTCTCAGTCCGTTACGGGCTCTGCGTACGGGCTCTAGAAGCGCCCGGCGCCCAGGTCCCGCGACACCGCGCGGGCGCAGTCGCGTACCGCCGCGATCAGCTCGGGACGCAGCTCGCCGTCCCGGCACAGCCGCTCCACGGCACCGGTGATGCCGACCGCGCCGACCGGCATCCGCCGCCGGTCGTGGATGGGGGCGGCGACACCCGCGACGCCCTCCCAGGTTTCCTCCACGTCCGCCGCGTAGCCCCGCGCGCGGGTGATGTCGAGGATGTTCTCGAAGCTGTCCAGCTCGCACACCGTGCGGTCCGTGAACGGCTTGCGGTCCGCCTCGATGGCCTCGCTGTGCGCCACCGGGTCGTAGGCCGACAGCACCTTGCCCAGGGCCGTGGAGTGCAGGGGCTGCATGGCCCCGATCTCCAGCACTTGACGGCTGTCGTCCGGCCGGAAGACGTGATGCACGATCAGCACGCCCTGCTGGTGCAGAACCCCGAGATACACGCTCTCGCCGCTGGAACGGGCCAGATCGTCGGTCCACACCAGCGCCCGCGCCCGCAGCTCGTGCACGTCGAGATAGGTGGTGCCGAGGCGCAGCAGCTCGGCGCCCAGCTGGTAGCGCCCGGAGGCGTCGTCCTGCTCGACGAAGCCCTCCGCCTGGAGCGTGCGCAGAATCCCGTGCGCGGTGCCCTTGGCGAGGCCCAGGGCCGAGGCGATGTCCGACAGGCCGAGCCGCCGCTCGCCGCCCGCGAGCAGCCGCAGCATCGCGGCCGCCCGTTCGAGCGACTGGATGTTCCGTGCCATCGCCGTCCCTGCCTCCGTCCCCTTCGCCGTCGACCCGCGACGTCGCTGCCGCCGTTCGGCAATGTCGAACACTACTAGTCCATGCCGACCGACCGCCAATAGTCGGACGACACGTTTGCGCCACCGACACGCAGTCTTGCGTCACTCGTATCCCGCCGATGACCTGCCCGTCATCCTCGTCCGCCCCGTGGACGCCCTGACCATCCGGCGCCGGTCCCGGCTACCCTGGCCGCGTGCGCCCGCTGTGGGAAGCCCCACGGCAGGACGCAAAGCCGACAGCCGTCGCACCCAAAGGGAGCCCTTTCATGGCCTCGTTGCCACCGTCCCCTTCCGCCGACAGCCGGACCCGTGTGTCCGCGCTCCGCGAGGCGCTCGCCACCCGTGTGGTGGTCGCCGACGGAGCGATGGGCACCATGCTCCAGGCGCAGGACCCCACGCTTGAGGACTTCGAGAACCTCGAAGGCTGTAACGAGATCCTCAACGTGACCCGCCCGGACATCGTCCGCTCCGTCCACGACGCGTACTTCGCGGTGGGCGTCGACTGCGTCGAGACCAACACCTTCGGGTCCAACCACACGGCCGCCTCCGAGTACGACATCGCCGACCGGGTCCACGAGCTGTCCGAGGCCGGCGCCCGCATCGCCCGCGAGACGGCCGACGAGTACACCGCCCGCGACGGCCGCCAGCGCTGGGTCCTCGGCTCCGTCGGCCCCGGCACCAAGCTGCCCACCCTCGGCCACATCGACTACGCCACCATCCGCGACGGCTACCAGGCCAACGTGGAGGGCCTGCTCGCCGGCGGCGCCGACGCCCTGATCGTCGAGACCACCCAGGACCTCCTCCAGACCAAGGCCTCCGTCCTCGGCGCCCGCCGCGCCATGGACGTCACCGGCGCCGACGTCCCCCTCGTGGTCTCCATGGCCTTCGAAACGACCGGCACCATGCTCCTGGGCTCCGAGATCGGCGCCGCGCTGACCGCGCTGGAACCGCTCGGCATCGACATGATCGGCCTGAACTGTTCCACCGGCCCGGCGGAGATGAGCGAGCACCTGCGCTATCTCACCCGGCACTCCCGCATCCCGCTGCTGTGCATGCCGAACGCGGGCCTGCCCATCCTCACCAAGGACGGCGCGCACTTCCCCCTCGACCCCGAGGGCCTGGCCGACGCCCAGGAGAACTTCGTACGCGACTACGGCCTGTCGCTGATCGGCGGCTGCTGCGGTACGACGCCCGAGCACCTGCGCCAGGTCGTCGAACGCGTCCGCGACCTCACCCCCGCCGAGCGCCACCCGCGCCCCGAGCCGGGCGCCGCCTCCCTCTACCAGACCGTCCCGTTCCGCCAGGACACCTCCTACCTGGCGATCGGTGAGCGCACCAACGCCAACGGGTCGAAGAAGTTCCGTGAGGCCATGCTGGAGGGCCGCTGGGACGACTGTGTGGAGATGGCCCGGGACCAGATCCGCGAGGGCGCGCACATGCTGGACCTGTGCGTGGACTACGTCGGCCGCGACGGCGTGGCGGACATGGAGGAACTGGCGGGACGGTTCGCGACCGCGTCCACGCTGCCGATCGTGCTGGACTCCACCGAGGTCGACGTCATCCAGGCCGGCCTGGAGAAGCTCGGCGGGCGTGCGGTCATCAACTCCGTCAACTACGAGGACGGCGACGGCCCCGAGTCCCGCTTCGCGAAGGTCACCAAGCTCGCGCAGGAGCACGGGGCGGCGCTGATCGCGCTGACCATCGACGAGGAGGGCCAGGCCCGCACGCCGGAGAAGAAGGTCGAGATCGCCGAGCGGCTGATCGAAGACCTGACCGGCAACTGGGGCATCCATGAGTCGGACATCCTCATCGACACCCTGACCTTCACCATCTGCACCGGTCAGGAGGAGTCCCGGGGCGACGGCATCGCCACGATCGAGGCGATCCGCGAGCTCAAGCGCCGCCACCCGGACGTGCAGACCACGCTGGGGTTGTCGAACATCTCCTTCGGCCTGAACCCGGCCGCCCGCATCCTGCTCAACTCCGTCTTCCTCGACGAGTGCGTCAAGGCGGGCCTGGACTCGGCGATCGTGCACGCCTCGAAGATCCTGCCGATCGCCCGGTTCAGCGAGGAAGAGGTGCAGACGGCCCTCGACCTCATCTACGACCGTCGCGCCGAGGGCTACGACCCCCTCCAGAAGCTGATGGCCCTGTTCGAGGGCGCCACCGCGAAGTCGTTGAAGGCGGGCAAGGCCGAGGAACTGGCCGCGCTGCCGCTGGAGGAGCGTCTCAAGCGGCGCATCATCGACGGCGAGAAGAACGGCCTGGAGGCCGACCTCGATCAGGCGCTGGAGACCACTTCCGCCCTGGACATCGTCAACAACACGCTGCTGGACGGCATGAAGGTCGTCGGTGAGCTGTTCGGCTCCGGCCAGATGCAGCTGCCGTTCGTGCTCCAGTCCGCCGAGGTGATGAAGTCGGCCGTCGCCTACCTCGAACCGCACATGGAGAAGTCCGACGCCGAAGGCAAGGGCACCATCGTGCTGGCCACCGTCCGAGGCGACGTCCACGACATCGGCAAGAACCTGGTGGACATCATCTTGTCCAACAACGGCTACAACGTGGTCAACCTCGGTATCAAGCAGCCGGTCTCGGCGATCCTGGAGGCGGCCGAGGAGCACAAGGCCGATGTGATCGGGATGTCCGGGCTGCTGGTGAAGTCCACGGTGATCATGAAGGAGAACCTGGAGGAGCTCAACTCCCGTGGCATGGCCGCCGATTACCCGGTCATCCTCGGCGGCGCCGCTCTGACCCGGGCCTATGTCGAGCAGGATCTGCACGAGATCTACCAGGGCGAAGTCCGCTACGCCCGCGACGCGTTCGAGGGCCTGCGCCTCATGGACGCCCTCATCGGCGTCAAGCGTGGCGTCCCCGGTGCGGCCCTGCCCGAGCTCAAGCAGCGCCGGGTGCGCGCCGGCGCCGCCGTGGCCGTCGAGGAGCGCCCCGAGGAAGGGGGACGCTCCGATGTCGCCACCGACAACCCTGTCCCCACGCCGCCGTTCTGGGACACCCGCGTCATCAAGGGCATCCAGCTCAAGGAGTACGCCTCCTGGCTCGACGAGGGCGCCCTCTTCAAGGGCCAGTGGGGCCTGAAGCAGGCGCGCACCGGCGACGGTCCGACGTACGAGGAACTCGTCGAGACCGAGGGCCGGCCCCGGCTGCGCGGGCTGCTCGACCGGCTCCAGACGGAGAACCTCCTCGAAGCGGCCGTGGTCTACGGCTACTTCCCGTGCGTCTCCAAGGACGACGACCTGATCATCCTCGACGACCAGGGCAACGAGCGCACCCGCTTCACCTTCCCGCGCCAGCGCCGCGGCCGCCGCCTGTGCCTCGCCGACTTCTTCCGCCCGGAGGAGTCGGGGGAGACCGACGTCGTCGGCCTTCAGGTCGTCACCGTCGGCTCCCGCATCGGCGAGCAGACCGCCAAGCTCTTCGAGGCCAACGCCTACCGCGACTACCTCGAACTGCACGGCCTGTCCGTCCAGTTGGCCGAGGCGCTCGCCGAGTACTGGCACGCGCGCGTGCGTTCGGAACTCGGCTTCGCCGGTGAGGACCCCAGCGACATCGAGGACATGTTCGCCCTGAAGTACCGCGGCGCGCGCTTCTCCCTCGGCTACGGCGCCTGCCCCAACCTGGAGGACCGCGCCAAGATCGCCGACCTGCTCCAGCCGGAGCGCATCGGCGTCCACCTGTCCGAGGAGTTCCAGCTGCACCCCGAGCAGTCCACCGACGCGATCGTGATCCACCACCCGGAGGCGAAGTACTTCAACGCCCGCTAGAAAGGTGCCGCACAGGCACATAAGCGCAGCTCAAGACGGCCCCCGGCGGTACTTGAGGTGTGCCCCGGACCACGTCGATTAAACGAGGCGCATCCTCCGGGACAGCCGTACACTGGACGGTCCATCGCAGGCCGGTTCCCTCCATGGGAACCGGCCTGATCGTCCCTCAAGGAGGTGCGCCTAGATGACCAGTACGGTCCCCGCGCTCGGAACCCGTACGGCCGAAGGCTCAGCCCTGCAGGCCGTGCTTCTCGACATGGACGGCACCTTGGTGGACACCGAGGGCTTCTGGTGGGACGTCGAGGTGGAGATCTTCGCCGGACTCGGCCACACCCTCGACGACTCCTGGCGCCATGTCGTGGTCGGCGGTCCCATGACCCGCAGCGCGGGGTTCCTGATCGAGGCCACAGGCGCCGACATCACCCTCCCCGAACTCACCGTGCTGCTCAACGAGGGCTTCGAGGACCGCATCGGCCGCGCCCTGCCGCTGATGCCGGGCGCCCTGCGGCTGCTGGCCGAACTCTCCGAGTACGAGATCCCCACCGCCCTGGTCTCCGCCTCCCACCGGCGCATCATCGACCGAGTGCTCACCTCCCTCGGACCCCAGCACTTCGCCCTCACCGTCGCCGGCGACGAGGTGGCACGCACCAAGCCGCACCCCGACCCCTACCTCTTCGCCGCCGCGGGACTCGGCGTCGATCCGGCCAGATGCGCCGTCGTCGAGGACACCGCCACCGGCGTCGCCGCCGCCGAGGCCGCGGGCTGTCACGTCGTGGCCGTGCCGTCCGTCGCGCCCATCGCCCCCGCCGCCCGGCGCACCGTCGTCACCTCGCTCGAGGAGGTCGACCTGGCATTTCTGCGCGGCCTGATGACGGAAATGCGCTGAGCGTTCACCCAGCGTGCATCGCGGATAACGGAAGCATTTCCGGACCGCGCGCAAAGGAATTCGAATCTTGATGGATGGCCGAATTCCGGTGTCCGTACACCTTGTTGAGCATGTGACGTTCCCCACTTCACAGGAGGTCGACAGGTAGCGCGGCCTGTGCCTGTGGCCCGCAATGAGGGGGTTCTGCCGTGCCCTTGTGTCCCGATTGATGGAAACCTGCACTAATCCTTCCCCTGTCGGGTTTTCGGTGTGTCCGCACCCGGTTTCGCTCCGTGATGGCACCTCAACTCCGGTGCCTGCGAACCCCTCTGCGGGCGCGGACTAATCTCGTCGCGAGAACATCACCGCACCCCCCGTGGATCCGCCGCACCACCCATGCATGCCGGATACACGGACTCGACAGCTCTGGAGAAACTCGAGCATGAACCGCAAGACTTTGGTGCTGCCGGCCGTGATCGGTCTGCTCGCGCCGGTCCTCGCCGCCTGCGGCGGGTCCGACGGCGGCAGCGGCGGCGGAGACGCGATAGTCGTCGGCACCACGGACGCGGTCACTGCCTCGAAGGACGCCCCCGCGCCCCTCGACCCGGCCTACGCCTACGACGCCGGCATCTGGAACATCCTGCGCCAGACCGTGCAGACCCTGATGATCCAGCCGCGCGGCGAGGGCGAGCCCGTGCCCGAGGCCGCCGAGAGCTGCGGCTTCACCGACACCGGCAACGAGCGCTACGCCTGCAAGCTGCGCCCGGGCCTGAAGTTCGCCAACGGCGACGCCGTCACCGCGCAGGACGTCAAGTACTCCATCGACCGCGCGCGGAACATCAACGCCGAGGGCGGCCCGGTCGGCCTGCTCTCCACCATCGACACCGTCGAGACCCAGGGCGACCGCGAGGTGATCTTCCACCTCAAGACGGCCGACGCCACCTTCCCGTACAAGCTCTCGACACCCGTCGCCGGCATCCTCAACCCCGACGACTACCAGCCCAAGACCCTGCGCGAGGGCTTCGACGTCGACGGCTCCGGCCCGTACACCATGTCCGCCGAGGTCAAGGACGACGAGCTCGTCAGCGCCGTGTTCACCAAGAACCCCAACTACAAGGGGACGCTGAAGGTGAACAACGACAAGGTCGAACTGCGCACCTTCGCGGACGCCGACGCCATGGGCACCGCCATCGACGACGGTGACATCGACGTCATGTCCCGCACCATGTCGCCCGAGCAGATCGAGAAACTCTCCGCGTCCCCCGACAGCGATGTCGACCTCGTCGAGATGCCCGGCCTGGAGATCCGCTACCTGGCCTTCAACACCGACGCCCCCACGGTCAAGACCAAGGCCGTGCGCCAGGCGATGGCCCAGGTCATCAACCGCAGCGAACTCGTCTCCAAGGTCTACGGCTCCGAGGCCGAACCGCTGTTCTCGCTGGTGCCGGCGAGCATCATCGGCCACTCCAACTCGTTCTTCAACAAGTACGGCGACCCCAGCAAGACCAAGGCCGCGGCCCTCCTGAACAGGGCCAACATCACCACGCCGGTCAAGCTGACCCTGCACTACACCACCGACCACTACGGCTCGGCCACCAAGAAGGAGTTCGAGCAGCTCCAGCAGCAGCTCAACGACTCCGGCCTGTTCGACGTCAGCATCAAGGGCGAACTCTGGAAGACCTTCCGCCCCGCCGAGCAGAAGGGCGCGTACGACGTCTACGGCATGGGCTGGTTCCCGGACTTCCCCGACGCCGACAACTACCTCGCGCCGTTCCTCGACAAGGGCAACTTCCTCGGCTCGCCCTACGCCAACAGCGAGATCCGCAACACCCTGATCCCGGAGTCCCGCCGCCAGGCCGACCGGCTGTCCGCCTCCACCAGCCTCACCGACATCCAGGACATCGTCGCCGACGACGTCCCGGTGCTGCCGCTGTGGCAGGGCAAGCAGTACGTCGCCGCCCGTGACGACATCACCGGCACCGCCTACGCCCTCAACTCCTCCTCCACCCTTCAGCTGTGGGAGCTCGGCCGTGGCGTGAGCGGCTGATCGTCCCCTGCCCGGGGCCCGGGACGGCCGGCCCCGGGATTCGACACCCGACGACAAGGCACTCGCACGTGAACATGCGCAACCAGTGGCCGGTCCTGCCGATCATGGCGGGGCTGGCCTCCGGCCTGTTGACCGGCTGCGGCTCGGAGAACGGGGAATCCGGCAGCGGTGGCTCCACCGTGGTGATGGGGATGTCCGACGACGTCCTGGCCACCGACCCGGCCTCCGGCTACGACCCCGGCTCGTGGCTGCTGTTCAACAACGTCTTCCAGTCGCTGCTCAGCTTCCCCAAGGGCGGCACCGAGCCGGTACCGGAAGCCGCCGAGAGCTGCGGGTTCAGCGACACCGAGACCAAGGTCTACAAGTGCACGCTGAAGGACGGCCTGAAGTTCAGCAACGGTGACGACCTCACCTCGGAGGACGTCAAGTTCTCCTTCGACCGCATGCTGAAGATCAACGACGACGCCGGCCCCGCGATCATGTTCCCCATGCTCGACAAGGTCGAGACGCCGGACGAGAAGACGGTCGTGTTCCAGCTGAACACCCCCGACGCCACCTTCCCCAGCAAGATCGCCTCCGGCGCCGGTTCCATCGTCGACCACCGGCAGTACGACGCCGGCAAGCTTCGCGAGGACGGCGAGGCCGTCGGCTCCGGCCCCTACAAGCTGGACTCGTTCGACGACGGCGAGGCCGTGTTCTCCGTCAACGAGAACTACGAGGGCACCGCCAAGATCAAGAACTCCGGCGTCACCCTGAAGTTCGGCGTCGACCAGGCCCAGCTCAAGCAGGACCTCACCGACAACAAGATCGACATCGCCTACCGGGGCCTCAGCGCGAACGACATCTCCGACATCGAGGCCGCAGGCACCGACGCCGACGTCGAACTCGTCGAGGGCACCAGCGCCGAGGTCCAGCACCTCGTCTTCAACATGGACGACCCCGTCGCCGGAAAGCTCGGCGTCCGCAAGGCCATCGCCTACCTGCTGGACCGCGACGCCCTCATGGCCGACGTCTACCAGGGCACCGCTACCTCGCTCTACTCGATCATCCCGGCCGGCATCGCGGGCCACAACACCGCCTTCTTCGACACCTACGGCGCCCGCCCCTCCAAGGCCAAGGCCGCCGCCGCCCTCAACACCGAGGGCATCACCGGCAAGGTCAAGCTCACCCTCTGGTCCACCCCCACCCGCTACGGCCCCTCCACCGACCAGGAACTCAAGGCCATCGCCGACCAGCTCAACGACAGCGGCCTCTTCGACGCCGACGTCAAGTCCGTCGCCTACGACCAGTACGAGAAGGACATAGCCAAGGGCAAGTACGGCGTCTACGTGAAGGGCTGGGTCCCCGACTACCCGGACGCCGACAACTTCACCGCCCCCTTCTTCGGCGAGGGCAACGTGCTGAGCAACAACTACACCAACAGCACGATCACCGACACGCTCATCCCGCGCACCGCCGCCCAGAGCGACCGCGCCGCCACCGACAACGACTACGGCCACCTCCAGGACGTCGTCGCCGCCGAACTCCCCGTCCTGCCCCTGTGGCAGGCCAAGCAGTACGCCGTCGTCCGCGACAACGTCTACGGCCTCGAGTACTGCCTCGACGCCTCGACCGTCTTCCGCTTCTGGGAGATCAGCAAGGGCTGACCGGCCGACCGGCCCCGGCAACACCAAGGGCGCCCCTTCCTCGGAGGGGGCGCCCTTGGTGTTGCAATTCCTGGTGCTGCTACTGCGCGCCGGGGCGCACCAGCCCGCTCTCGTACGCGTACACCGCCGCCTGCACCCGGTCCCGCAGCCCCAGCTTCGTCAGCACATGCCCCACATGCGTCTTCACCGTGGTCTCACTGACGAACAGATCGGCCGCGATCTCCGCGTTCGACAACCCCCGCGCCACCAGCTTCAGCACCTCCACCTCACGGTCGGTGAGCGTGTGCAGCGTGTCCGGCACCGGCTCGTCACCCGACGGCAGATGCGTGGCGTACTTGTCGAGCAGCCGGCGCGTGATGCTCGGCGCGAGCATCGCCTCACCCGCGGCCACCACCCGGATCGCCTGCACCAGCTCGTTCGCCGGTGCGTCCTTCAGCAGGAACCCGCTGGCCCCCGCCCGCAACGCCTCCACCACGTACTCGTCGAGATCGAACGTCGTCAGCACCAGCACCTTCGCCGGACCGTCCCGCCCGGGCCCGGTGATCTGCCGGGTCGCCTCGACGCCGTCCATCCGCGGCATACGGATGTCCATGAGAACCACGTCGGGCTGCAACGCCCGCACCTGGTCGAGCGCCTGGAGGCCGTCCCCGGCCTCACCGACCACAGCGATGTCCTGCTCCGCCTCCAGAATCATCCGGAAGCCGGTACGCAGCAGCGGCTGGTCGTCGACCAGTAGGACGCGGATGGCCACGTGACACTCCTTCGCTAGTCCGGCCCCATTCTGCCCTGCGACGCCCCGCCGGACTCGGCCGCCCTCACCGCAGCGGCTGCGATGCCCCCGGACCCCCGGCTGTGTCCGCGCCCGCCACTGTCACCGGCAACGGATACGGCGGGGGAGTGCCGCCGAACTCCGGACAGTGCGCCTGGTGATCGCACCAGCCGCACAGCTTCGTCGGCCGCGGACGCCAGTCGCCCGTCTCCGTCGCCAGCCGGATCGCCTCCCACAGCGCCAGCAACTTCCGCTCCACCCGCTCCAGATCCGCCACCACGGGGTCGTACGTCAGCACGTCACCACTGCCGAGATACACCAGCTGCAACCGCCGCGGCACGACCTGCTTCAGCCGCCACACCACCAGCGCGTAGAACTTCATCTGGAACAGCGCACCCTCGGCGTACTCCGGCCGCGGCGCCTTGCCCGTCTTGTAGTCGACGATCCGCACCTCACCCGTCGGCGCCACGTCCACCCGGTCGATGATCCCGCGCAGCCTCAGCCCCGACTCCAGCTCCGCCTCGACGAACAACTCCCGCTCGGCAGGCTCCAGCCGCGTCGGATCCTCCAGACTGAACCACCGCTCCACCAGCTGCTCGGCCTCCCCGAGCCACCGCGCCAGCCGCTCACCCTCCGGATCGTCCGCGAACAGCTCCACCACCTCGGGCCGCGACTCCCGCAAGCGGTCCCACTGGCCGGGGATGAGCGACTTCGCCCGCGGCGGCGTCCGCTCGCCCGCCGGGGCGTCGAACAACCGCTCCAGCACCGCATGCACCAAGGTGCCCCGCGTCGCCGCCTCACTCGGCTTCTCCGGCAACCGGTCGATCACCCGGAACCGATACAGCAACGGACACTGCATGAAGTCACTCGCACGCGACGGCGACAACGACGCCGGAGCTATCGCGACGGGCGCCCCGGCCGTGACCGTCACGTCCTGTGCCCTCGCCGCCTGCTCGCCCACGACCGGCGGATCCACGTCCGCGACCCCGCCGCCGGCGGCCTCCGCCGCGCCCTCGGTGCTCGTCTCCATGCCCACAGACCTTACGGCCCACCACTGACAGTGACCCACTCGCCGCCGCGACCCGCACGACAGCCCGGGAAACACAGGGGGTGCCGGGGCGGAACGCGTCGCGACCGCCGCATACCATCGACCCCGAGACCCTTCCGCCGGCAGGCGCGGAAGACGCTTCGAACGAGGGGACACCGTGGACGAGAGCGGCGGGAGCGGGCAGCCGCGGTCCGGCAACGACGAGCCGACCCAGCACGCAGGCCCTACGGCCCCGGCCGCCGACCCCGCACCCCCTACACCCGACGAACACCCCGCGAAGGCGACGGACACCGACCCCGCCACGGGGGAGCGGGACGAGCCCACGACCGGCCCCACTGACGCTGCGACGCCGGGCGAGGACACCCCGACCGCTCCGAGCACTTCGAGTGGCTCAAGCACCACCAAGGACGCCGAGGCCGAGCGGCAGGGCGCGGCGCCGGAAGACAACGCCGTCGGCGACACCAGCGAGCGCACCCGTGACGTCGAGGACCACCCGACGCCGAACGCCCCCACCCCCCACGACGAAGACCCGGCCCCCGCCCACGACCACCGCACCAGCGACCAAGACCCCGCCCACGACCACCGCACCCTCGCCCACTCCGGCACCACCAAGGGCCGCCCGCCCCAGCGGCAGCGCGAACCCGGTGGTGGGCTGCTCATGGGACGCCCCTTCGGCGTGCCCGTGTACGTCGCGCCCAGCTGGTTCCTCGTGGCCGCCCTCATCACCTGGGTCTTCGGCGGACAGCTCGACCGCGTCCTGCCCGAACTCGGCGCCGCCCGCTACCTCGTCTCCCTCTTCTTCGCCGTCGCCTTCTACGCCTCCGTCCTCGTCCACGAACTCGCCCACACGGTCGCCGCCCTCCGCTTCAAGCTCCCCGTGCGCCGCATCCAGCTCCAGTTCTTCGGCGGCGTCTCCGAGATCGAGAAGGAGGCCGAGACCCCCGGCCGCGAGTTCGTGCTGGCCTTCGTCGGCCCCCTGCTCTCCCTCGTCCTCGCCGGCCTCTTCTACGTCGCCCTCCAGCCCGTCGAACCCGGCACCGTCCCCGGCGTCCTCCTCGCCGGCCTGATGATCTCCAACCTCATCGTGGCCGCCTTCAACCTCCTGCCCGGCCTCCCCCTCGACGGCGGCCGCATGCTCCGCGCCGTCGTCTGGAAGATCACCGGCAAGCCCATGAGCGGCACCATCGCCGCCGCCTGGGTCGGCCGCGCCCTCGCCGTCTCCGTCCTCATCGGCCTCCCGCTGCTCACCCAGTCCGGAGCCCTCGGCTCCAACGCCGAGGACAACGTCGGCATGGACACCGTCATGGATGCCCTGCTCGCCGCCATCCTTGCCGCGATCATCTGGACCGGCGCCGGCAACAGCCTCCGCATGGCCCGCCTGCGCGAACACCTCCCGGAACTCCGCGCCCGCAACCTCACCCGCCGCGCCGTCCCCGTCGAGACCGACACCCCCCTCTCCGAGGCCCTGCGCCGCGCCAACGAAGCCGGCGCCCGCGCCCTCGTCGTCGTCGACACCGACGGCGAACCCCTCTCCCTCGTCCGCGAGGCCGCCATCGTCGGCGTCCCCGAACACCGCCGCCCCTGGGTCGCCGTCAGCGGTCTCGCCCAGGACCTCACCGACGGCATGCGCGTCTCCGCAGAACTGGCGGGCGAGGACCTCCTCGACGCCCTGCGCGCCACCCCCGCCACCGAGTACCTCGTCGTCGAGGACACCGGCGAGATCTACGGCGTCCTGTCCGCCGCCGACGTCGAGCGCGCCTTCGTCAAGGCCATGGCCCGCCCCAGCTGAGAGCACCGCTCTCCTGAAGCGGTGCTCGGGCTTCCTCGTGGTCGGCGGCCCTCCGAAACGCCGGTAGTCTGTTCACATGTCCGAACCGACCGGTGCCGCCCGCAGGCGCGGGCCCTTCAAGGTCGGGGACCAGGTTCAGCTGACCGACCCCAAGGGCCGCCACTACACGTTCACGCTCGAAGAGGGAAAGAACTTCCACACCCACAAGGGTTCCTTCCCGCACGACGAGCTGATCGGCGCTCCCGAGGGCAGCGTTGTCCGCACCACCGGTAACGTCGCCTACCTCGCGCTGCGCCCCCTGCTCCCCGACTACGTCCTGTCCATGCCCCGCGGGGCAGCCGTCGTCTACCCGAAGGACGCGGGACAGATCCTCGCCTTCGCCGACATCTTCCCCGGCGCACGCGTCGTCGAAGCCGGCGTAGGCTCCGGCTCGCTCAGCAGCTTCCTGCTGCGCGCCATCGGCGACCAGGGCATGCTCCACAGCTACGAGCGCCGCGAGGACTTCGCCGAGATCGCGCAGGCGAACGTCGAGCGCTACTTCGGCGGCCCCCACCCCGCCTGGCAGCTCACCGTCGGCGACCTCCAGGACAACCTGTCCGACACCGACGTCGACCGCGTCATCCTCGACATGCTCGCCCCCTGGGAATGCCTCGAGGCCGTCTCCAAGGCGCTCGTCCCCGGCGGCATCCTCTGCTGCTACGTCGCCACCACCACCCAGCTCGCCCGGACCGTCGAGTCCATCCGCGAGATCGGCTCCTTCAACGAGCCGACCGCCTGGGAGACGATGATCCGCAACTGGCACATCGAGGGCCTCGCCGTCCGCCCGGACCACCGGATGATCGGCCACACCGGCTTCCTCCTCACCGCCCGCCGCCTCGCCGACGGCGTCGAGCCGCCCATGCGCCGCCGCCGCCCCGCCAAGGGCGCCTACGGCGAGGACTACGCCGGCCCCAACGCCGACGGAGGCTCCGGCCGCTGAGGCGGCCCCGTGCCGCGTACAACGCAACCGCGCCGCGGCCGAGTTCCCGACACCAGCTCCGGAACTCGGCCCCGGCGCCTTTTCGTTGCCGGCGCCGCGGACCCCGAGGTCCGTGCGACAACCACCGACCCCGCCGTTCCGCTCCCTTGTGACGTGTGGCACCATGCGGGACACCCCCACCGCCACAGCCCTCTCGGGAGTCACCCCTAGTGCAGCAATCCGCGGTTCCGGAACTCGCTCACACCCACACCCGCCCCATCCACTGGGTGGCCACCGCCACCGCCGTGGCAGGCGTCGTGGCCCTCTCCTCGGTCCTCCAGCCGAATCCGGCCACCGCCGCCCAGGCCGCAGGCCCCCAGTCGCAGAAAGCCCCCGCGACCACCACCGCCCCGAACCCGGCCCACGTCGACTTCCCGATCGACTGCGGCCCCGTCAAAGCCCTGGTGGTGAAGAAGGCAACCGGCGACCTCGACGGCGACGACCGCCCCGAGACCGTCGCGGTCGTCCACTGCGACGCCCCCATGGGCACCCCGCCCGACGGCGTCTACGTCCTCACCCAGGCCGCCGACGCCAAGAAGCCCCGCGTCGTGGCGACCCTGATCGACCCCAAGGACCGCATCACCGTCAAGAACCTCGCCCTCACCGACGGAACCGTCCTCGCCGACACACTCGGCTACTCCTCGGACTCCGTACCCAGTTGCTGCCCGGACGTGAAGACGAGCGCGAAGTGGCAGTGGAAGAACGGCACCTTCCTGCGCACCACCCCGGCGGGCGCACAGAGCGTCTGAGCCCCGCTCAGCACGCCACGGCGGCGGCCAACTGACAGAGCGACAACAAGCGTTCCGCCCGGTACGACGCCGCCGACCCGCACCCGCGCGCGGTCACGCCACGTCGGGCCCGTACACCTCGACCCCGTCCGACACCCGGCGCACATGAATGCACTCGCCCGGGCACTCCTTGGCCGAGTCCACCACATCCGTCAGCAACGGCAGCGGCACCGGCGTCGACGCGCCCGCGGACTGCAGCAGCTCGTCGTCCGCGCCCTTCACATACGCCAGACCGTCGATGTCCAGCTCGAACACCTCAGGCGCGTACTGGACACAGATGCCGTCGCCGGTACAGAGATCCTGATCGATCCAGACCTCCAGAGCCTCACCGACGACCCCGGCCTCCTGCTGCACGCTCACGTCTCCTGCCACCTCCGGTGCTCAACACCCCCGACCCTACCCCCGCCACCGTACGAACATCCCAGACAAGCCCCCGGACCAGCCCAGCCCATCGCGCGCCGGTGGAGTACCCCTCGAATGCACCTCGATCACACCTCGCGCACCGGTCGAGACACCCCCGCCCCACACCCGTGCGCCCCCCGTGCCACCACCCGGCAGCCGCCGACCCGGCCCGCACCCCGGCCGCCACCACCATGACGCACCCCACCCGCCCGCACACGCTCCGTCAACACCACCCCGCCACCGACCGACCGACCCCACGCCCCAGCGAACAAGCACCGAAGGCCCGATCACCGGGCCCCACGAGCCCCCGACCGGCGGCGCTGCGCGCAACTCACCCCCGCCGTGGAAGATTTCGAGCACTCCTGCCCAGGAACAGTCGGCTTCTGAATCACGTTGACTGGGTATTCAGACGGCGTGAGGGAGAGCGCAGGGTGACCGACGACACACCTTGACACTCTTTGTGATCTAGGGGTTTCAATCGACACCCACCCAGGTAGGGTCTGGAAGCGTCCAGCTCCCCTTGGAGGAGGTGAGGACCGTGGCAGCCCACGACGACGACATGAACCGCGGCATCCGCCCGGGACGAGGGTCCGACGACCCGGCCGGGCAGATTGCCTACCTTGAGCAGGAGATCGCCGTCCTGCGACGCAAGCTCGCCGACTCTCCGCGGCACACGAGGATTCTCGAAGAGCGGATCGTCGAGCTGCAGACCAATCTGGCCGGCGTGTCCGCCCAGAACGAGCGACTCGCGAACACGCTCCGCGAGGCCCGCGACCAGATCGTGGCCCTCAAGGAAGAAGTCGACCGGCTCGCACAGCCCCCGGCCGGCTTCGGCGTCTTCCTGCAAGCCAACGAGGACGGCACCGCCGACATCTTCACCGGAGGACGCAAACTCCGGGTGAACGTCAGCCCCAGCGTCGACCTCGAAGAACTCCGGCGCGGCCAGGAACTGATGCTCAACGAAGCACTCAACGTGGTCGAGGCCATGGAGTTCGAGAGCGTCGGCGACATCGTCACCCTCAAGGAGATCCTCGAGGACGGCGAACGCGCCCTCGTGCAGGGGCACACCGACGAGGAACGGGTGGTACGGCTCGCCGAGCCACTGCTGGACATCACCATCCGCCCCGGCGACGCCCTCCTGCTCGAACCCCGCTCCGGCTACGTCTACGAAGTCGTGCCCAAGAGCGAGGTCGAAGAACTCGTCCTCGAAGAAGTCCCCGACATCGGCTACGAACAGATCGGCGGCCTCGGCGGCCAGATCGAAGCCATCCGCGACGCGGTTGAACTGCCCTACCTCTACCCGGACCTGTTCAAGGAGCACGAACTCCGCCCGCCCAAGGGCGTCCTGCTCTACGGACCCCCCGGATGCGGCAAGACACTCATCGCCAAGGCCGTCGCCAACTCGCTGGCCAAGAAGGTCGCCGAGGTCACCGGCCAGGCCCAGGGCAAGAGCTTCTTCCTCAACATCAAGGGCCCCGAACTCCTCAACAAGTACGTCGGCGAGACCGAGCGGCAGATCCGCCTCGTCTTCCAGCGTGCGAGGGAGAAGGCCAGCGAAGGCACCCCCGTCATCGTCTTCTTCGACGAGATGGAATCCCTCTTCCGCACCCGCGGATCCGGCGTCAGCTCGGACGTGGAGAACACCATCGTCCCCCAGCTCCTCGCCGAGATCGACGGAGTCGAAGGCCTGCAGAACGTGGTCGTCATCGGCGCCTCCAACCGCGAGGACATGATCGACCCCGCCATCCTGCGCCCCGGCCGCCTGGACGTGAAGATCAAGATCGAACGTCCCGACGCCGAGGCCGCCAAGGACATCTTCGGCAAGTACCTCACCGAGCGCCTCCCCCTGCACTCCGACGACCTCGGCGAGCACGGCGGCAGCAAGGAAACGACCGTCCAGAGCATGATCCAGACGGCCGTCGAGCACATGTACGCCGAATCCGAGGAAAACCGCTTCCTGGAAGTCACCTACGCCAACGGAGACAAGGAAGTCCTCTACTTCAAGGACTTCAACTCCGGCGCCATGATCGAGAACATCGTCGGCCGCGCCAAGAAGATGGCCATCAAGGACTTCCTCGACCACAACCAGAAGGGACTCCGCGTCTCCCACCTCCTCCAGGCCTGCGTGGACGAGTTCAAGGAGAACGAGGACCTCCCCAACACCACCAACCCGGACGACTGGGCCCGCATCTCCGGAAAGAAGGGCGAACGGATCGTCTACATCCGTACCCTCATCACCGGAAAGCAGGGCGCCGACACCGGACGCTCCATCGACACGGTGGCGAACACCGGTCAGTACCTGTAAAAAACAGGGCGGCTGCGGGTGCCCTCACCGGGTACCCGCAGCCGACTGTTTTCCAGGACACAGCCACAACCACAGGCGTGCAAGGCAATGACGCAAATGATCTCCCCACCAGCGCAAAGCCGTTCTAGGCTCTTCGGTACCGCCGAGTCGCGCAGTGCGGGGACGGGCACCGCACACGCACCGGAGCGCCAGCGGTACTTGAGCGCCGCCCCCGACCGAGGGCGCCGCCGGGCAAGGAGGGCCGCATGACCGTACGGCGAGTAATGGGCATCGAGACGGAGTACGGGATCTCCGTCCCCGGCCACCCCAACGCCAATGCCATGCTCACCTCGTCCCAGATCGTCAACGCCTACGCGGCGGCGATGCACCGGGCCCGCCGGGCCCGCTGGGACTTCGAGGAGGAGAACCCGCTACGGGACGCGCGAGGCTTCGACCTCGCCCGCGAGGCCGCCGACTCCAGCCAGCTCACCGACGAGGACATCGGCCTCGCCAACGTCATCCTCACCAACGGCGCCAGGCTCTACGTCGACCACGCACACCCCGAATACAGCGCCCCCGAAGTCACCAACCCCCGCGACGCCGTCCTCTGGGACAAGGCCGGCGAACGCATCATGGCCGAGGCCGCCGAACGCGCCGCCGCACTCCCCGGCGCCCAGCCCATCCACCTCTACAAGAACAACACCGACAACAAGGGCGCCAGCTACGGCACGCACGAGAACTACCTGATGAAGCGGGAAACCCCCTTCTCGGACATCGTGCGCCACCTCACCCCCTTCTTCGTCTCCCGCCAGGTCGTCACCGGCGCCGGCCGCGTCGGCATCGGCCAGGACGGCCACGAACACGGCTTCCAGATCAGCCAGCGCGCGGACTACTTCGAGGTCGAGGTAGGCCTGGAGACGACCCTGAAGCGCCCGATCATCAACACGCGGGACGAGCCGCACGCGGACGCGGAGAAATACCGCCGCCTGCACGTGATCATCGGCGACGCGAACCTCTCCGAGATCTCGACCTACCTGAAGCTCGGCACGACAGCCCTCGTCCTCTCGATGATCGAGGACGGCTTCATCGCCGTCGACCTCGCCGTCGACCAGCCCGTCCGCACCCTCCACCAGGTCTCCCACGACCCCACCCTGCAACGCCTGGTCACGCTCCGCAGCGGCCGCACACTCACCGCGGTCCAACTTCAGATGGAGTACTTCGAGCTCTCCCGCAAGTACGTCGAGGAACGCTTCGGCGCCGACGCCGACGAACAGACCAAGGACGTCCTCGCCCGCTGGGAAGACACCCTCAACCGGCTCGAGAACGACCCCATGAGCCTCGCAGGCGAACTCGACTGGGTCGCCAAGCGCGAGCTCATGGAGGGCTACCGCCGCCGCGACGGCCTCGACTGGGACGCCGCGAAACTCCACCTCCTCGACCTCCAGTACGCCGACGTACGCGCCGAGAAGGGCCTCTACAACCGCCTCGCGGCCCGCGGCCGCATGAAGCGACTCCTGGACGAGGCGGACGTCGAGCGCGCCCGTACCAAGCCCCCGGAGGACACCCGCGCCTACTTCCGCGGCCGCTGCCTGGAGCAGTACGCCGACGACGTCGCCGCGGCCTCCTGGGACTCCGTCATCTTCGACCTCCCGGGCCGCGACTCCCTCCAGCGGGTCCCAACCCTGGAACCACTACGCGGAACGCGAAATCACGTCAAGGAGCTCCTGGACCGCTGTCGCACGGCGGAAGACCTGGTCAGGGTCCTCTCGGGCGGCTGAGCGGTTACACGGGCAGTGTCGGCCGGACAGGGTGGAAATCCCTCCGTCCGGGAATCATCGAGGTGGCCCCCGCACGTTGAGGAAACTGCGGGGCCGATGTCAGACCCGGCTTGTAGGGTCTGATCATCACCGATCGGCGGATAAGCCGACCTGGCGACCATGTCGGGCGAAACGAGCGGGGTGAGGGTTATGGCAACCAAGGACACCGGCGGCGGCCAGCAGAAGGCGACGCGCTCCACGGAAGAGGTCGAGGAGCAGACTGCGGAGGCGCAGGGCTCGGAAGACCTCAAGGAGCGCCACGAGAAGCTGAGCGATGACGTGGACTCGGTTCTGGACGAGATCGACGATGTCCTCGAGGAGAACGCAGAGGATTTCGTTCGAAGCTTCGTTCAGAAGGGTGGCGAGTAGCCTTCGAATCGAAGGTTGCGGGGGTCCCTGGAATTGGAAAGTGGAGAGCGAGTGAAGCGCTGCTCGCGGTGCAAGGAAAACAAGCCGCGAGCAGCCTTCGCCCGTAACAAGTCGGCCCGTGACGGATTGCAGGCCTACTGCAAGGAGTGCTGGTCCGCCTATCACCAGGCTCGACAACTGGCCAAGGGGAAGAACGTCCGGCCGAGGGTGGAGACGCCTGAAGGGCACAAGTTTTGTCGTAGCTGTGGGGAGATCAAGCCCCACAGCGAATGGCATCGCAACGCGACGGCCTCGGACGGACTCGCCACCTGCTGTAAGGCGTGCAAAGCCGTAAGAGGCAGGCAGGGGCATCTCAAGCGCCAGTACGGCATCACCGAGGCTGAACGTGACCAGTTGATCGCCTCTCAAGGGGGCGTCTGCTGCATATGTTTGGCGGCTGTGCCTGAGCATGTGGATCACTGCCACAAGACGGGTAGGGTCCGAGGCGTACTGTGCTTCAGCTGCAACGCCGCACTGGGGCAGTTCAAAGATCGGCCCGATGCCATAAGGCGGGCTGCCGCATACGTGGAAGGAATCGCGTGGAAGCCAACACTCGTAGCACCGGGCGTCTACCAGCTGCCTTCCTGACGCCAGGGTCCTCGTCGTTCATGGACTTTCTCTCCGAGCACCAGCCCGAGCTGCTGCCCGGCAAGCGTCAACTCCCGCCCGTGCAGGGTGTGATCGAGGCGCCGCACGGGACGACCATCGTGGCCGTGACGTTCCCGGGGGGCGTCGTGCTCGCCGGTGACCGTCGGGCGACCATGGGCAACGTCATCGCGCAGCGGGACATCGAGAAGGTGTTCCCGGCGGACGAGTACTCGGCGGTGGGTATCGCCGGCACCGCCGGCCTCGCTGTCGAGATGGTGAAGCTCTTCCAGCTGGAGCTGGAGCACTTCGAGAAGGTGGAAGGCGCTCAGCTGTCGCTGGAGGGTAAGGCCAACCGGTTGTCGACCATGATCCGGTCGAACCTCGGCATGGCGATGCAGGGGCTGGCTGTCGTGCCGCTGTTCGCGGGGTACGACGTCGACCGGGAGAAGGGGCGGATCTTCTCCTACGACGTCACGGGTGGTCGTTCCGAGGAGCAGAACTACGCTGCTACCGGTTCCGGTTCGATCTTCGCGCGCGGTGCGATGAAGAAGCTGTTCCGTGACGATCTGAGCGAGGAGCAGGCGACCACGCTGGTGGTGCAGGCTCTGTACGACGCGGCTGACGACGACTCGGCGACCGGTGGTCCCGATGTCGCCCGCCGGATCTATCCGATCGTCACCGTGATCACCGAGGACGGTTTCCGTCGGCTGACGGACGAGGAGTCGTCCGACATCGCCCGTTCGATTCTGGAGCGGCGTCTGGAGCAGCCGGACGGTCCGCGGGCCGCGCTGCTGTAGGCGGTCGGCGCTCCGGTTCTTGTTCAGGTGATCGCAGTGACTTCTACAGAAAGGGACGGATAACCGGTGTCGACGCCGTTCTATGTCTCCCCCCAGCAGGCGATGGCCGACCGGGCGGAGTACGCCCGTAAGGGCATTGCGCGTGGCCGCAGCTTGGTTGTGCTGCAGTATGCCGACGGCATTGTGTTCGTCGGTGAGAACCCGTCCCGTGCGCTGCACAAGTTCAGTGAGATCTATGACCGGATCGGTTTCGCGGCCGCCGGTAAGTACAACGAGTACGAGAACCTGCGGATCGGTGGCGTGCGCTATGCCGATCTTCGTGGGTACACGTATGACCGTGATGACGTGACCGCGCGTGGTCTCGCCAATGTCTACGCCCAGACGCTGGGCACGATCTTCTCCTCCGCGGCCGAGAAGCCGTACGAGGTGGAGCTGGTCGTGGCGGAGGTCGGTGACACGCCCGAGGGTGATCAGATCTATCGGCTGCCGCATGACGGTTCGATCGTGGACGAGCACGGTTCGGTCGCGGTCGGCGGTAATGCCGAGCAGATCAGCAGCTATCTCGATCAGCGTCACCAGGACGGGATGAGTCTCGCCGAGGCGCTGAAGCTGGCGGTGCAGGCGTTGTCGCGGGACACGAACGGTACGCAGCGGGAGATTCCGGCCGAGCGGCTGGAGGTCGCGGTGCTGGACCGTACGCGTCCGCAGCAGCGGAAGTTCAAGCGGATCGTGGGTCGTCAGCTGTCGCGGCTGCTGGAGACCGATGGTGCGGAGACCGAGGCGGAGAGCTCCGAGGAGGAGTAGTCCTCTCCAGTCGCGCCCAGCGCTCACCCCTTCTGTGCCCCGGCCCGGGTCTCCCGGCCGGGGCACAGGGCGTTCAGGGGGTGCTGGGCGGGGCTGTGGAGGCGCGGACGACCAGTTCGACCGGGATGTCCCCGGCGTCGGGTGTGCGGCCGTCCAGGACGTCCAGGAGGGCTTGCATGCCGCGTTCGCCGAAGAGTTCGGCGTCGAGTCGTACGGTCGTGAGTTCGGGGTCGAGGGCGGCGGCGAGTGCGATGTCGTCGACGCCGGTGACGGAGACGTCGTCGGGGATGCGCAGGCCGCGGCGGCGGAGGGCTTTGTAGACACCGGCGGCGAGTTTGTCGTCGTCGCAGACGACGGCGGTGGGGTGATCCCGGTCGGCGGCCGACAAAGCTGCCTCTGTTGCCGCCAGGGCGCCTTCGATGGACATCGGGGTGTGGGCGGTGCGCAGGGAGGTTCCGGGTACCGCTGCCAGTCGTGCGGCGAGGGCACGCGCGCGTACCTCGAAGGTCCAGGAGGGGATGTCGGCGGCGAGGTGCAGGAAGTGGCGGTGGCCGAGGCCGAGGAGGTGGTCGGCGATCTGGTGGGTGCCGTCGGTGATGTCGAGGTTGACGGTGGCGGCGCCGAGGCTGCCTTCGGGGTCGCTGTCGAGCATGACGAGGGGGAGTTGGTCGCCGCGGATGGCGGTGAGGGCGTCGGCGGCCATGGAGGAGGCGATGACGCCGTCGAGGGCTGCTTGGGCGGAGGCGAAGGGGTCTCGGGCGGGGCCGACGCCTTCGGGGGAGGGGTAGAGGACGACGCCGAAGCCGCGTTCGGCGGCGACGCGGGCGGCGCCGGTGTAGACGCCGGCGAAGAACTCGGTGGTGAGGGCGGGGACGACCAGGAGGACGGTGCGGGTGCGGCCGAGGCGGAGGTTGCGGGCGGCGAGGTTGGGGCGGTAGCCCAGTTCGCGTGCGGCTTCCCGTACGCGTTCCGCGGTGGTCTCCGAGACGCGGCCGCGCCATTTGTCGCCGAGTACGAGGGAGACGGCGGCCTGGGAGACGCCGGCGGCCTGGGCGACGTCGCGGCTGGTGGGGCGGGTGCTGCCTCGTGCCACCGTGTGCCTGCTCTTTCGTCTGGACTCGTGAACAGCGCACATGGTACGTATGACGAGCGACGTTATACGTAACACTTGAGCGCTGTCGGCGAGGGAGAGGGCGGATCATGGCCGCGGGATACCTGGAGATCCTCAGGGCTAGGCATGCGACGCGGCTGCTCGTCGGCACGCTCGTGGGGCGGCTGCCCAACGCCATCGCGGCGATCGCGATCGTGCTGTTCATCCGCTCGGAGGGCGGTACGTACAGCCTCGCGGGTGCGCTGGCCGCGGTGTACGGCGTCGCCAATGCCGTGGGTCAGCCGGTGCTGGGGCGGCTGGTGGACCTGTACGGGCAGCCGCGGGTGCAGTTGCCGGCCGCGGTCCTCTCGGCGCTGGCGATGACCGCCTTCGCCTTCGCCGGCACCGATCCGCTCGTGCTGTCCTACGCCGCCGTGGCCGCCGCCGGTCTGTTCACGCCGCCCCTGGAGGGTGGTCTGCGGGCGCTGTGGTCGTCGGTCCTCCACCGGGAGGACCAGGTGCACACCGCGTACGCCATGGATGCGGTGGCGCAGGAAGTCATGTTCACCGTGGGACCGTTGCTGCTGACGGTGTGCGCGTCGGTGTGGTCGGCGCAGGCGGCGTTGCTGGTGCTGAACGTCCTCGGGGTGCTGGGCGCGCTCTCCGTGGTGGTGTCGCAGCCCTCGCGCGCGTGGAAGTCGGCGCCGCGGGAGGCGCACTGGCTGGGTGCGTTGCGCTCGCCGGGGCTGCTGGCGTTGCTGGCGGCCTTCCTGTTCGTCGGCAGTGCTCTGGGGTCGATCGCGGTCACTTCGGTGTCGTACGCGGACGATCATGGCGGGGATGCGGTGTACGGCTGGATGATGGCGGGGCTGGGGCTAGGTGCTCTCATCGGCGGCACTGTGTACGGGGCTCGGCAGTGGACGGGTGAGCCGGCGCGTCGACTGCGGGTGCTGGTCGCTCTTCTGGCGGCGTGTCAGGTGCCGTTGTTGCTGCGGCCCGGTCCGGTGCCGATGGTGCTGCTGACCGTGCTCGCGGGGCTGTTCCTGGCGCCCGCCATCGCGTGTGCGTTCGTGCTCGTGGACCGGCACGCGCCGCGGGGCACGGTCACGGAGGCTTTCTCGTGGCTTGTGACGACGTTCACGGTGGGTTCGTCGGTCGGAACGGGCCTTGCGGGGCCGGTCGTGGAGCACGGTGGGGCGCTGTGGGGGTTCGCCGTGCCGGCGGTCACGGGGGGTGTGTCGTTGCTGGTTCTGCTGGCCACCGGGCGGGTCCTCGCAGCTCCCGGCAGGGGGGCGGTGGTTGCGGCTTCATCGGAAAATGATCCAAACCGTGCTGCCGAACCCCGTTTCAGCGCAGGGGATCGGGCGTAATGTTCACTCATGGACCGCCGCATTTTCGGGCTGGAGAACGAGTACGGCGTCACATGTACGTTCAGGGGACAGCGCCGCCTGTCTCCCGACGAGGTGGCGCGGTACCTCTTCCGCCGTGTCGTGTCATGGGGCCGCAGCAGCAACGTCTTTCTGCGAAACGGCGCCCGCCTCTATCTCGATGTCGGGTCACATCCGGAATACGCGACTCCCGAATGTGACAACGTGACGGAACTGGTCACGCACGACAAAGCAGGCGAGCGCATTCTCGAAGGACTCCTGGTGGACGCCGAACGACGCCTGCACGAGGAAGGAATCGCGGGCGACGTCTACCTCTTCAAGAACAACACCGACTCGGCCGGCAACTCCTACGGCTGTCACGAGAACTATCTCGTCGCACGTCACGGGGAGTTCTCCCGGCTCGCGGACATCCTCATTCCGTTCCTCGTCACGCGGCAGCTGTTGTGTGGTGCCGGCAAGGTGCTGCAGACGCCGCGGGGCGCGGTCTACTGCGTGAGTCAGCGGGCGGAGCACATCTGGGAGGGCGTCTCCTCGGCGACGACCCGCTCGCGCCCGATCATCAACACGCGTGACGAACCGCACGCGGACGCCGAGCGTTACCGCCGTCTCCACGTCATCGTGGGTGACTCGAACATGTCCGAGACGACCATGCTGCTGAAGGTCGGGGCGACCGACCTGGTGCTGCGCATGATCGAGGCGGGCACCGTGATGCGTGATCTGACGCTGGAGAACCCGATCCGGGCGATCCGTGAGGTCAGTCATGACATCACGGGCCGGCGCAAGGTGCGTCTGGCCAGTGGCCGGGAGGCCTCCGCGCTGGAGGTGCAGCGCGAGTACTACGAGAAGGCCGTGGACTTCTGTGAGCGCCGCGGTATTCGTACGGGCACCGTCGAGCAGGTCCTGGAGCTGTGGGGCCGGACGCTGGACGCGATCGAGGCGGAGGATCTCGACCGGATCGGTACCGAGATCGACTGGGTGATGAAGTACAAGCTCATCGAGCGGTACCGGGCCAAGCACAACATGACCATGTCGCATCCGCGGGTCGCGCAGATAGACCTCGCGTATCACGACATCCACCGTCGTCGCGGGCTGTACTACCTTCTGGAGCGGAAGGGCCAAGCAGCCCGTATCTGCAACGACTTGAAGATCTTCGAGGGCAAGTCCGTGCCCCCGCAGACCACTCGGGCGCGTCTTCGCGGTGACTTCATCCGGCGGGCGCAGGAGCAGCGCCGGGACTTCACGGTCGACTGGGTCCACCTCAAGCTGAACGACCAGGCGCAGCGCACGGTGTTGTGCAAGGACCCGTTCCGTTCGGTGGACGACCGGGTGGAGAAGCTGATCGCCGGTATGTGAGTCGGGTGTTCCGGTCGGATTGCCGGAACGCAACACGGGCGCCGTACGTTTTCCGTACGGCGCCCTTCTCACGCCGTAGAGTTGCGCGCACGCCATCAACAAGATCGATCGATTACGAGGCCCTCACCGTGCGCCGACGCTCACTTCTCATTGCCGTACCCGCTGGAATGGCCACGCTCGCCGCGTGTGGTGACGAGGATTCCGACTCGAGCAAGGCGAGCGAGAGCGCGTCTCCCTCGGCGTCGGAGACGTCCGCCGCGCCGGCGCCGAAGATCGTCGACGGTCCGCTGCCGGCGATCACGGCGGGGACGAAGTTCGGCGAGAAGCCGACGGTCGCCAAGGGCAGTGGTGACCCGTCCGACCAGGTCGCGGTGAAGACGGTGATCGCGGGTGGCGGTCAGTCGGTCGCGGAGAACGACTTCATCCAGGCGAACTACCTGGGTCAGATCTGGGACACGGCGAAGGTCTTCGACAACTCCTACGACCGCAAGACTCCGCTGGTGATCCAGCTCGCCCAGGGCGCGATCATCGACAGCTGGCGCTATGCGCTGGCGGGCAAGAAGGTCGGCAGCCGGGTGCTGATGTCGACGGCGCCCACGTGGGGGTACGGCAAGGAGGGCAACTCGTCGGCGGGCATCAAGGGCACCGACACGCTGGTCTTCGTGGTCGACATCGAGGGCACGTTCAACGCCAAGAGCTCGGCCAAGGGCAAGGACGTCGCGCAAGACGACTCGGCCCTGCCGAAGGTGAGCACCAACACCGACGGCAAGGCGCCGACCATCGACGTGCCCAAGGCGGACGCGCCGACCAAGCTGGTCGCGGAGTACGTGATCGAGGGCGACGGTGACGAGGTCAAGGCGGAGAACACCGTGCTCGTCCAGTACAAGGGCGTGCTGTGGGACACCGGCAAGGAGTTCGACTCGACGTACAGCCGCAAGGCGCTGACGTCGTTCTCGTTGCAGCAGGTCGTCAAGGGCTGGGCGCAGGGTCTGACCGGCAAGAAGGTCGGCAGCCGCGTCCTGATCGTGATCCCGCCGAAGCTGGGCTACGGCGACAACCCGCCGAGCGGCAGCGGCATCTCGAAGGACTCGACGCTGGTCTTCACCGTGGACATCCTCGCGAAGATGTGAGCCCTGCCAGGGTGTAAGACTGTCCCTGTTGCCTTTCCGTGAACAAGCAGGAGCTAGTGACGTGAGCATCGACAAGCCCGAGATCGACTTCCCGGGCGGCGAGCCCCCGGCGGACCTCGAGATCAAGGACATCTGGGAGGGTGACGGCGAGGTCGCGCAGGCCGGTCAGAACGTGACCGTGCACTACGTGGGTGTCGCCTTCAGCACCGGCGAGGAGTTCGACGCCAGCTGGAACCGCGGTACGCCGTTCAAGTTCCCGCTCGGTGGCGGCCGCGTCATCAAGGGCTGGGACCAGGGCGTGCAGGGCATGAAGGTCGGTGGCCGTCGCCAGCTGACCATCCCGGCGCACCTCGCCTACGGCAACCAGAGCCCGACCCCGGCGATCAAGCCGGGCGAGACGCTGATCTTCGTGGTCGACCTGATCGCCGTCTGATCGTCCCGTCTGACGTGTGATCGTCACACGATCGGTCTCGATCAGCTGGGGCCCATGCCTGTCCGGGCATGGGCCCTCGGCTTTTGCCACGCCACCGCGGGGCGGTACGGTCAACGTCATTACGCACCATAGGGAGGCGAAGGGCGTCGATGGCCATTGCCAAGGCCGAGCGGCTGATGAACCTGGCGCTGTGTCTGCTGGGGACGCGCAGGCCGCTCAGCAAGCGTGAGCTCCGCGAGTCCATCGAGGCCTACCTCGAAGCCAACAGCGACGACTCCTTCAACCGGATGTTCGAGCGCGACAAGGACGATCTGCGCGAACTCGGGCTCGTCATCGAGACCGTGGAGAACCTCGACGGCGAGGTCGGCTATCTCGCCCGCCGGGACAGCAACCGGCTGCCGCCCATCACGCTCGACGCCGAGGAGGCCGCGGCCCTGGGCCTGGCCGCCAAGGTGTGGCAGCAGGCCCGCCTCGCGGGCGCGGCCAGCGGCGCCCTGCAGAAGCTGCGTGCGGCCGGGCTGCCGGAGGACGTCGACCCGTACGAGGCGCACGGCGCCCTGGAGCCCCGTATCCCCGTGCACGAGGCGGCGTTCGAGCCGCTGATGCTGGCCTGCCGGGACCGTCGCCCGGTCGTCTTCGACTACCGCAAGGCCACCGCCGCCCACCCCGAGACCCGGCATGTGGAGCCGTGGGCCCTGGAGTGCTGGCGCGGCCACTGGTATCTGGCGGGCTGGGACCGCGACCGGGGTGCCGAGCGGGTCTTCCGGCTGTCGCGGATCACGGGCAAGGTGCGCTCGCGCGGCAGCAGCTTCACCGCGCCGGTGCCCGATGTCGTCACCGTCCGTGAGACCGTCGCGAGCTGGGCCGGGGAGACCGCTGACCGCAGCGCGCTGATCAGGCTGCGCACGGACGCCGGTTACCCCTTGCGGGCGAAGGCCACCGCGGTGCGGGAACTAGGGGACGGCTGGGACGAGTTGGAGATCCCGTACGGCCACGGGCTGGACGCCTGGCTGGTGGAGTTCGGTCCTGACGTGGTCGTCCTGGAGCCCGCCGAGCTGCGGGCCGATGTGGTGGACCGGCTGCGTGCCGTGGCCAAGGGCTGAGGGGGAGCGGGGAACAACTGTGGCAGGCAAACCGGTCAGGCCCGTCAACGCCATCGACCAGACCCGGCGGATGCTGTCCTTGGTGACGTATCTGAAGGAGCGGCCCGGCGCCCGCGTCGAGGACGTCGCCCGGGCTTTCGGCATCACCGAGGACGAGCTGGTCTCGGACCTCGACGTGCTGCCGATGTGCGGCACCAGCTTCCGCGGCGGTGACCTCCTCGACATCGACACCGACGGTGAGCGCATCTGGTGGCACAACCCGGCCGCCCTCGGTGAGGAGACCGCCGAGCCGCTGCGGCTCGCCGCCGACGAGGCCACCGCGCTGCTCGTCGCCGCCCGTGCGGTGTCCACGCTGCCCGGGCTGCGCGAGGGCGACCGGCAGGCGCTGCTGCGGGCGACCGCCAAGGTGGAGGCCGCCGCCGGTGAGCAGGCGGGCGCGAGTTCCCGGCTGTCGGTGACCTTCGAGTCGGAGGGCGGTGTCTTCGCCGACGTCGACCGGGCGATCTCCGAGCGGCGCCGGCTGTGGATCCGCTACTACTCGCCCGCCCGTGACGAGCTCAGCGAGCGCGAGATCGACCCGATCCGCCTGGTCAGCGTCGGGCACACCTATGTCGAGGCCTGGTGCCGCCGCTCCGAGGCGCGCCGCACCTTCCGGCTCGACCGGGTCGCCGAGATCAAGATCCTGGACGAGCCGTCGGTGCCGCCCGAGATCGAGCTGCGGGACCTGTCCGAGGCACTGGTGCAGCCGGCCGCCGAGGACCCGGAGGTCGTCGTCGAAGTGGGCCCGGGCGGGCGCTGGGTCGCCGAGTACTACCCGCACGACAGTGCGGATGAGCTTCCGGACGGCGGGCTGCGTATTACCCTGCGCACCCCCGACCCGGCCTCCCTGCGCCGGCTGGCGCTGCGGCTCGGCCGGGACGGCCGCATCGTCTCGCCGAGCGGGCTGGCCGACAGCGCCCGGCAGGCGGCTCGCGAGGCGCTGGCGGCGTACGACGGGGTCGAGGTGCGGGACGACGAGCGGTACGACAGGCAGGAGCAGGGGCTTTGAGCGAGTCGGCTACCTCCGGTGCGGTCACCTCGGGTGCGGCGACTTCTGGTGGGGGTGTCTCCGGTGCCGCCGCTTCGGGTGCGGCGGGGATGTCCGTGGCGGCCGCCTTCGCGGGGATGAGAAGTGTCTCCCCGATGGTGTTCCGGGCCGGCTGCCCGGACTGCCGGGGCCGCTTCGAGCTCGCCGCGAGCGCCCTGCGGCTGGCCATCGGCGCCACCAGCAAGACCACGTTCTACTCGTTCACCTGCCCGGACTGCGGGGTCTCCGTGCGCAAGCCGGCCGGGGAGCGGATCGTGGAGCTGCTCACCGGCGGTGGGGTCAGGACACTGCGCCTGCACTCGACCCTCTAGGGTCTGCCTATGTTCTGGTCGATGTTCGCCGTCGCTGTGGGCTTCCTGGGGATCGCCGTTCTCGGCGTGCTCGCCGTGCGCGTGTTCCTGGAGGCGCAGCGGCTGGGACGGCAGGTCTCGGACTCCGCGCAGCGCATCAGCAGGGCCGCGGCGGATCTGGAGCGGGCCGCCGAGAGCACCGTGCGCTCTGTGGACGCGCTGTGAGTCCTGCTGTGCTCTGCATGTGAGTCCTGCGCCGCAAGCGGTTTGGGTCACTTCGCCCTGTCACCTTGATGGCATGGGCAGGTACGCTGCTGGTCGCGGACCGGAGAACGAGGCCCGGATCGCGGACCGGGAGTACGCACGGGGATTGCCTCACGTTTACCCCTGAGCGTTACGATCGCTGACAACACGATCGTTCGGACACGTGTCCGACCGGTCGGACAGCACCCCACCCCAGCCGCCTCGGTGAGAAGGTAAAGACTTATGTTCGGAAGGCTCGGCGCCCCCGAGATCATTCTCATCCTCGTCGTCATCATCCTGCTGTTCGGCGCGAAGAAGCTTCCCGACATGGCGCGCTCGCTCGGCAAGTCCGCCCGCATCCTCAAGAGCGAGGCGAAGGCGATGAAGGACGAGGGCAAGACCCCCGCCCCGGCCGACCCGCCGCAGCAGGCGGACGACCAGGCCCCGGCGCAGCGCATCATCCAGGCCGCTCCCGGCGACGTGACCAGCTCCCGCCCGGTCACCGAGCCGACGGACACGACCAAGCGCTGACGCAGGGCCGGTGACCTCCGGCCCGCCGCACGAGATGGGAACGTGGGTTGCTGAAGTCTGCCCGCAAAGAGGAGAAGGATCCCGAGGGGCGGATGCCCCTTGCGGATCACCTTCGTGAGCTTCGCAACCGGCTCGCGAAGGCGCTGCTGGCCATCGTCATCGTCACGATCGTCGCCGCCTTCTTCTACAACGACATCATCAACTTCCTGACGAAGCCGATCCTGGACTCCATCGGTTGCGACTCGAGCTTCGCGGAACTGGCCAAGTCGTCCGACGCCAGTGAGAAGTGCGCCCGGATCACGATCAACGGTCTGCTCGCGCCCTTCACGCTCGCCCTGCAGGTCTCGCTGACCGCGGGCATCGTGCTGGCCTCGCCGATCTGGCTGTACCAGCTCTGGGCGTTCGTCGCCCCGGGCCTGCACCGGCACGAGAAGAAGTACGCGTACGCGTTCGTCTTCACCGGTGCCCCGCTGTTCATCGGCGGTGCCTACTTCGCGTACTCGGTGCTCCCCACCACCGCGAAGGTGCTGATCGACTTCACGCCCAACGGCAGCATCGACAACCTGCTGCCGCTCGACGACCTGCTCCAGCTCGTCACGCGCATGGTCATCGTCTTCGGCCTCTCCTTCGAGCTGCCGCTCCTGCTGGTGATGCTCAATCTCACCGGCATGATCACCGGCAAGCGGATGCTCGGCTGGTGGCGCGGGATGATCATGGGCATCACCGTGTTCGCCGCGGTCGCGACGCCGAGCACGGACCCGCTGAGCATGCTCGCGCTGGCCGGTCCCATCTGGGTGCTGTACTTCCTCGCGACGCTGTTCTCCCTGGTCAACGACAGGCGCCGGCGCCGCCGTGAGGCGGAGGGCCCCGCCGACGACGAGGCCTCCGACCTGGACCTCACCCCCGAGGACATCGGCGAGGTCGAGACGGTCTCCGCCAGCCGGGCGCTGCCCGAGCAGTCGACCACGGACCGGGTCAACGGTTATGACGACGTGACCTGAAGATCGGGTGGCCGCTCGTAGGGTCGGTGACGTGACCAGCGAGATCACCCTCTTCGTCAACCCCACCGCGGGTCGCGGCCGGGGCGCCCACGCGGCGCAGCCGGCCGCTTCCGCGTTGCGGGCGGCCGGTTTCTCCGTGCGTACGGTCCTCGGGGAGAACGCCGGGGACGCCCTCACCCGCGCGCGTGCCGCCGTCGCGGACGGCACCGGCGCGCTGATCGCCGTCGGCGGCGACGGCATGGCGCACCTCGCGCTCCAGGCCGTCGCCGGCACCCGCACCCCGCTCGGCCTGGTCGCCGTGGGCACCGGCAACGACCTCGCCCGCGCCCTGGGCCTGCCGGTGCGGGACCCGGCCGCCGCGGGACGCCGGATCGCCGACGCCCTCAAGGGCGGCGAGCTGCATGACGTCGACCTCGGGCAGGTGGGCGACCGCTGGTTCGGCACCGTCCTGGCCTCCGGGTTCGACTCCCGCGTCAACGACCGCGGCAACAGGATGAGATGGCCCACGGGCCGCTTCCGGTACGACCTGGCGATGATCGCCGAGCTGGCGGCGTTCAGACCCTTCCCGTACCGGATCAGGCTCGACGACGGCGAGGTCCAGGAGATCGAGGCGACCCTGGTGGCGGTCGGCAACGGATCGTCGTACGGCGGCGGCATGCGGATCTGCCCCGGCGCGGATCTCACCGACGGGCTGTTCGACATCACCGTGGTCGGCGACTGCGGCCGGGCCACGCTGCTCAGGGTGTTCCCGAGCGTCTACCGGGGCACCCACGTCGACCACCCCAAGGTCACCGTGCACCGGGCGGCGAAGGTCGAGATCAGCGCGGCGGGGATCACCGGGTACGCGGACGGGGAGCCGCTCGGGCCGTTGCCGCTGACCGCGCGCTGTGTGCCCGGCGCGGTGCGGGTCGCGGGGCTCTGAAGTGCACGGACCCGGGGTTTGACAAGACGGGATCCGGATAATGATCGTCCTGTTGTCAGTGGGGCCCGGTACGCTCGAAAGCACGATGACAGAGGACCTCTCACCGGCCGAGCGGTATGCGGCTGCCCGTCTGCGGGCCGCCGAGCAGGCCACCGCGCTCGCGGGCTTCCGCGAGATGTACGACTTCGGCCTCGACCCCTTCCAGATCGAGGCCTGCCAGGCGCTCGAGGCGGGGAAGGGCGTACTGGTGGCAGCCCCCACCGGCTCCGGCAAGACGATCGTCGGCGAGTTCGCCGTCCACCTCGCCCTGCAACAGGGCAAGAAGTGCTTCTACACGACACCCATCAAGGCGCTGTCGAACCAGAAGTACGCCGACCTGTGCCGCCGCTACGGCGCCGACAAGGTCGGTCTGCTCACCGGCGACAACAGCGTCAACTCCGAGGCCCCGGTGGTCGTGATGACCACCGAGGTGCTGCGGAACATGCTGTACGCGGGCTCCCAGACCCTCCTCGGCCTCGGCTACGTGGTCATGGACGAGGTGCACTACCTCTCCGACCGCTTCCGTGGCGCCGTATGGGAAGAGGTGATCATCCACCTCCCCGAGTCCGTCACGCTGGTCTCGCTGTCGGCGACCGTGTCCAACGCCGAGGAGTTCGGGGACTGGCTCGACACCGTCCGCGGCGACACCGAGGTGATCGTCTCCGAGCACCGGCCCGTGCCGCTGTTCCAGCACGTGCTCGCCGGACGGCGGATGTACGACCTGTTCGAGGAGGGCGAGGGCCAGAAGAAGGCCGTCAACCCCGACCTCACGCGGCTGGCCCGCATGGAGGCTCAGCGGCCCTCCTACCAGGACCGCAGACGCGGCCGGGCGATGCGCGAGGCCGACCGGGAGCGGGAGCGCAGACAGCGCTCGCGCGTGTGGACCCCGGGCCGCCCCGAGGTCATCGAGCGGCTCGACGCCGAAGGCCTGCTGCCCGCCATCACGTTCATCTTCAGCCGGGCCGCCTGCGAAGCGGCCGTACAGCAGTGCCTGTACGCCGGACTGCGGCTCAACGACGACGAGGCGCGGGCCAAGGTCCGTGACCTCGTCGAGGAGCGCACCGCCTCCATCCCGACGGAGGACCTGCACGTCCTCGGGTACTACGAGTGGCTGGAAGGCCTCGAGCGCGGCATCGCGGCCCACCACGCGGGCATGCTGCCGACGTTCAAGGAGGTCGTCGAGGAACTCTTCGTACGCGGCCTGGTGAAGGCCGTGTTCGCGACCGAGACCCTCGCCCTGGGCATCAACATGCCCGCCCGGTCGGTGGTGTTGGAGAAACTCGTCAAGTGGAACGGCGAGCAGCACGCCGACATCACCCCCGGCGAGTACACCCAGCTGACGGGCCGGGCCGGGCGGCGCGGCATCGACGTCGAGGGCCATGCCGTGGTGCTGTGGCAGCGCGGGATGAGCCCCGACCATCTCGCCGGGCTCGCCGGCACGCGCACGTATCCGCTGCGGTCCAGCTTCAAGCCGTCGTACAACATGGCGGTCAACCTGGTCGAGCAGTTCGGGCGGCACCGGTCCAGGGAGCTGCTGGAGACGTCGTTCGCGCAGTTCCAGGCCGACAAGTCGGTCGTGGGCATCTCGCGGCAGGTGCAGCGCAACGAGGAGGGTCTTGAGGGCTACAAGGAGTCCATGACCTGCCACCTCGGTGACTTCGAGGAGTACGCGCGACTGCGGCGCGAACTGAAGGACCGCGAGACCGAGTTGGCCCGGCAGGGCGCCAACCAGCGGCGCGCCGAGGCCGCGACGGCGCTGGAGAAGCTCAAGCCGGGGGATGTCATCCATGTCCCGACGGGCAAGTACGCAGGACTGGCCCTGGTGTTGGACCCGGGGCTGCCCGCCGGGCGGTCCAACGGACACCGGGGCTTCGAGCAGCATGACGGGCCCCGGCCGTTGGTGCTGACCGCCGAGCGGCAGGTCAAGCGGCTGGCGTCGATGGACTTCCCGGTGCCGGTCGAGGCGTTGGACCGGATGCGGATTCCCAAGTCCTTCAACCCGCGCTCGCCTCAGTCGCGTCGGGATCTGGCCTCCGCCCTGCGGACCAAGGCCGGGCACATTCCGCCGGAGCGGGCCCGCAAGAAGCGGGCGCAGGCCGCCGACGACCGTGAGATCGCGCGCCTGCGGACCGAGATCCGGGCGCATCCGTGCCACGGGTGCGACGACCGGGAGGACCATGCGCGGTGGGCCGAGCGGTATCACCGGCTGCTGCGGGACACCTCGCAGCTGGAGCGGCGCATCGAGGGGCGTACGAACACCATCGCGAGGACCTTTGACCGCATCGTCGCGCTGCTGACCGAGCTGGACTATCTGCGGGCCGACGAGGTCACCGAGCACGGCAAGCGGCTGGCGCGGCTCTACGGCGAGCTCGATCTGCTGGCCAGCGAGTGTCTGCGGGCCGGAGTCTGGGAGGGGCTCGCCCCTGCCGAGCTTGCCGCGTGCGTCTCGGCTCTGGTGTACGAGGCGCGGGTCGGTGACGACGCGATGGCGCCGAAGCTGCCGTCCGGCAAGGCGAAGGCCGCGCTGGGTGAGATGGTGCGGATCTGGGGGCGGCTGGACGCCCTTGAGGAGGACTTCCGGATCACGCAGACCGAGGGTGTCGGGCAGCGTGAGCCGGATCTCGGGTTCGCCTGGGCCGCGTACATGTGGGCCAGTGGGAAGGGGCTCGATGAGGTGCTTCGGGAGGCTGAGATGCCGGCCGGGGACTTTGTGCGGTGGTGCAAGCAGGTGATCGATGTGCTGGGGCAGATCTCGGCTGCGGCGCCGGCGAGGGAGGGGTCTTCTGTGGCCAAGGCTGCGCGTAAGGCGGTTGATCAGTTGTTGCGGGGGGTTGTGGCCTACTCGTCGGTGGGGTGACCGTTTCGGGGGCGGGTGCGGGTTGTCTGTGGCTGGTCGCGCAGTTCCCCGCGCCCCTAGGTCGGTCAGTGTCCCCTGCGTTTCAGATAGTTCCGCCAACTGCCGTGTCGCGTGATGTCCTCGGCGTCCGTCAAGGCGGCTGGTTCGCAAAGGAAGCCCGGGATCCGGCTACCGTCTGCCAATTCCACGCTGCCCAGCGTCATGGGCCGCGGAAGCGTGGACAGTAGGCGGCCCAGGCCCTCTGCCGCGAGGCGCCAGATCTCCGTCTCGATCGCGGCTCCTTCCTTGCCCACGTGCACCAAGCCCGGCTTCGGCGGGGTCGTACGCAGGGCATAGAGGCGATACGCCGCGGCCGTCGTCGTCGTACGTTCCAAGCGGGCCCCCAATCCAAGGAGTTGGGGGTTCAACGGCTGGCCCGACAGATGTGCCCCCACCACCGCCAGCCTCGTCTCCGGCTGGAGCAGCCCCGCCATCCTCGCCAGGCGTTCGTCCGTGAACGCCGGGCCTATCAGCATCACGCCGAACGGGAGGCCGTTCACCTCGCCCGCCGGGACCGCCACCGCCGCCAGGTCGAAGAGGTTGGTGGAGTTGGTGAAGCGGCCCAGGCGGGCGTTGGTGGACAGGGGGGCCGCGGCCACCTCCGCGAGGGTGGGGTGGCCCGGGGTTGTGGGGAGCAACAGGGCGTCCGCGTCCGAGAGTTCTGTCAGGGCTCGGGTGCGGAGAGACGACAGGCGGTCCATGTCGGCGTAGAGCTGGTGGGCCGGGATGTCGCGGGCGCGGGTGATGATGCCGGCGACCGTCGGGTCCAGGCCCTCGCCTCCCTCCGTGAGCAACTTGTCGACAAAGCTTCCCACCGCCGTGTAGCGCTCCGCCACGAACGCGCCCTCGTAGAGCATCGCGGCCGCCTCGGTGAACGGGGTCAGGTCGAGGGTGCGGATCTCGGCGCCTGAAGCCGACAGTTGCGCGACTGCCGCCTCGTAGGCCTCCGCCCAGCCCTCGTCCAGTTCGCCGAGCTGGTCCAGGGGCGGGACGGCTATCCGCCAGGGGCCCGGTGCCCGGCCGGGGAGCGCGGGGGGCGTGCCCGTCGCCATGTGGGAGAGCGCCTGTTCCGCCTCCGGAAGGGTGCGGGCGAAGACCGTCACGCAGTCCAGGGAGGCGCAGGCCGGGACCACGCCGGTCGTCGGGACCAGGCCTCGGGTGGGCTTGAGGCCGACGATGCCGTTGAAGGCCGCCGGCACCCGGCCCGAGCCGGCCGTGTCGGTGCCCAGGGCGAAGTCGACCAGGCCGAGGGCCACCGCGACGGCCGAGCCCGAACTGGAGCCGCCGCTGATACGGGACGGGTCGTGGGCGTTGCGGACGGCGCCGTGCGGGGAGCGGGTGCCGACCAGGCCGGTCGCGAACTGGTCCAGGTTGGTGGTGCCCAGCACGATCGCGCCGGCCGCGCGGAGGCCGGCCACGACGGGGGCGTCCTCGTCGGGGTGGTAGGCGTACGCCGGGCAGCCCGCGGTCGTCGGCAGGCCCGTCACGTCGATGTTGCCCTTCACGGCGAACACGCGGCCGGCCAGCGGGAGGCCTTCACCGGCGTCGACGGCACGGGCCTCGGCCTCGACCTCCTCCTGCGGGCGCAGGTCGATCCAGATCTCCGGTCGGTCCACGGCCTTGATGCGGGCGTAGGCGGCGCGGACGCGGGTGAGGGCGTCGGTCATGCGGTTCCTCGTTTCATTTCGCGGGCCTTGGGACCGGCAGCTTTCGGTTCGTGGTCCCGAGGACCCGCCGCTTTCGGTTCGTGGTCCCGAGGACCCGCCGCTTTCAGTTCGCGGGACCGAGGGCCAGCCGCTTTCAGTTGGCGGGACCGAGGACCAGCAACGCCGTCCCCGCCTCCACCTGGTCGCCCGGTCTGGCCAGGATCTCCGTCACCACGCCGTCGACCGGTGCGTGCACCCTGGACTCCATCTTCATCGCCTCCAGCGCGAGGAGCGGCTGTCCGGCCGTCACCTCGTCGCCGGGTGAGACGTTCAACTGCCATACGGAGGCGGCGAATTCGGCCTCGACCATGCGTCCGCCCTCGGGGACCGTCACCTCCGCCGGGGGAGCCGGCGGTGCTGCCGCGGCCTCCGCCCTGGTGAACTCGCCCGCCGCCTCCCACGCGTCCCGTTCCGCGGCGAACGCCGCCTGCTGCCGGGTCCTGAACTCCCGTATGGACTCGGCGTTGTCGGACAGGAACGCCTGGTACTCGGCGAGGGAGAACGTGCCCTCCTCGATGCGGGGCACGAAGCGGCCGGAGGTGATGTCCGCCCGCAGGTCGAGGAGTTCGTCCGCGTCGACCGGGTACCACTTGATCCGGTCGAAGAAGCGCAGCAGCCAAGGAGACCCCGGCTCGAACGCGCCGCGCTGCTGCCATCCCGACCACACCTGGGTCGTACGGCCCACGAACTGGTAGCCGCCGGGGCCCTCCATGCCGTAGATGCAGAGGTAGGCGCCGCCGATGCCGACCGAGTTCTCCGCGGTCCAGGTGCGGGCCGGGTTGTACTTGGTCGTCACCAGACGGTGGCGCGGGTCGAGGGGGGTGGCGACCGGGGCGCCCAAGTAGACGTCTCCCAGGCCCAGTACGAGGTACTCCGCGTCGAAGACCGTGCGGTAGACGTCGTTCACCGAGTCCAGGCCGTTGACGCGGCGGATGAACTCGATGTTCCACGGGCACCAGGGCGCGTCGTCGCGCACACCCGCCATGTAGCGGGCGATCGCCTCCCGGGTCGCCGGGTCGTCCCAGGACAGGGGGAGGTGGACCGTGCGGGAGGGGACGACCAGTTCGTCCGTAGGGGGGAGCGCGTCGACGATCTCCCGTACGGAGGTGAGGAGTTCGTGTTGGGGCAGGCGCCGTGGGTCCGTCTGGATCTGCAGGGAGCGGATGCCCGGGGTGAGGTCGGTGACCCCGTCCAGCTCCGCCTCGGCGACCGCTTCCATCAGGGCGTGGACGCGCATGCGCAGCGCCAGGTCCAACTGCATCGGGCCGAACTCGACGAGCAGGTTGTCGTCGCCGCTGCGGCGGTACGTCACGTCGCCGTCGCGGGCGAGGATGCCGCCGTCCACGATCTCCGGGCGGGGTGAGCCGTCGACGTCCACCGGTACGAAGCGGACCGTGTCGCCCGGGCGCAACTGGCCCAGCTTCCAGCGCTCGCCGCTCAGTACCGTCGCCGGGCACACGAAGCCGCCCAGCGAGGGTCCGTCCGGGCCGAGCAGCACCGGCATGTCGCCGGTGTAGTCGACGGCGCCGACCGAGTACGGGGTGTCGTGGATGTTGGACGGGTGCAGGCCCGCCTCGCCGCCGTCCGTGCGGGCCCAGCGGGGCTTGGGGCCGACGAGACGGACGCCGGTGCGCGCCGAGTTGAAGTGGACCTTCCAGTCGGCGGCGTAGAAGTCGCGGATGTCGTCCTCGGTGAAGAACTCCGGTGCCGCGTGCGGGCCTTCGACGGCGGCGATGTGCCAGGTCGAGCTGTACGACGGCCGGTCGGTGACCGGCGTTCCGGTGGTCTCGCCGCCGCCGTGCAGGACGTCGCCGGTGCGCAGCGCCCTGCCGCCGTGCCCGCCGAAGCGGCCCAGCGTGAAGGTGCTCGCGCTGCCGAGGAAGGCGGGGACGTCGAGGCCGCCGGCGAAGAGGACGTAGGTCCGCAGGCCGTGCTCGGCGGGTGCGCCCACGGTCAGCAGCGAGCCGGCGGGTATCGTCACCGGCTCCCACTGCGGGACCGGCACGCCGTCCACCGTGACCTCGGCCGGGGCGCCCGTGACGCACACCGTCGTCGGGTGCGTGAACCTCAACGACGGTCCCTGGAGGGTGCATTCGAGGCCGGGCGCGCCTTCGTGGTTGCCGAGTGCCTGGTTGCCGAGCCGGAAGGCGCGGTCGTCCATCGGGCCGCACGGGGGCACGCCGACCTGCCAGTAGCCGGTGCGGCCGGGCCAGTCCTGCACGGTGGTGAGGGTGCCGCCGGAGACGACCTCGATGCGCGGGGTGGGGTCGGCGATGCTCGCCAGGGTCGCCGTCGAGTGCGCCGCCCGGGTGAAGAGCGGATCGGCGAGGGCGGCGCGGACCAGGCCCAGGTTCGTCTCGATGCCGTCGACGCGGGTGCGGGCCAGCGCCTCGTCGAGGCGGCGCAGCGCGTGGGCGCGGTCGGAGCCGTACGCGATGACCTTCGCGAGCATCGGGTCGTACGACGTCGTCACCTCTGTGCCCGTCTCCACCCAGCCGTCGACGCGGACGCCCGGCGGGAACTCGACCCGCGTCAACAGACCCGCGCTGGGCCGGTGTTCGCGTGACGGGTCCTCGGCGTAGACGCGGGCCTCGACGGCGTGACCCCGCGGTGGGCCGGGATCGCGGACGACGTCCGTCTCACCGCGGGCCAGCCGCAGCATCCAGGCGACGAGATCGACGCCGTAGACCTCCTCGGTGACCGGATGCTCCACCTGGAGGCGGGTGTTGACCTCCAGGAAATACGCCTCCTCGCGGGCGGCGTCGTAGACGAACTCAACGGTCCCGGCGGAGCGGTAGCCGACGGACGCGCACAAGTCGCGGGCACTGGAGGCGAGTTGTGCCCGTACGTGGTCGGGGAGTCCCGGGGCCGGTGCCTCCTCCAGGACCTTCTGGTTGCGGCGTTGCAGGGAGCAGTCGCGGTCGCCGAAGGTGACGACCCGGCCCTCGCCGTCGCCGAAGACCTGGACCTCGACGTGACGGGCGTGCTCGACGAGGCGTTCCAGGAAGACGCCCGCGGAGGAGAAGGAAGCGGCGGCGACGCGCTGGACGCGGTCCCAGGCATCCTCCAGGTCCGCACGGGACCGACATGCCGACATACCGATACCGCCGCCACCGCCGGTCGCCTTGAGCATGACCGGGTAGCCGATCGCCGCCGCCCGCGCGAGGGCCTCGTCCAGCGAGGCCAGCAGGCCCGTTCCGGGCGCCAACGGCACCCCCGCCGCCTCGGCCGCCGCCCGCGCCGTGTGCTTGGCGCCGAACAGCTCCAGCTGCTCCGGCGTCGGGCCGACGAAGACGATCCCGGCCTCCTCGCAGCGCCGCGCGAAGTCGGCGTCCTCCGACAGGAAGCCGTACCCGGGGTGCACGGCGCCCGCGCCGGTGTCCTTCGCCGCCTTCAGGACCAGGTCGGCGTCGAGATACGACTCCTTCGCGGGCGCGGGCCCCAGGCGTACGGCCGTGTCGGCGAGCCGGACGTGGGCCGCCGAGCGGTCCGGGTCGGAGTACACGGCGACCGTGCGCAGGCCCAGCTCCCGTGCCGTGCGGATGATCCGTACCGCGATCTCGCCCCGGTTCGCGACGAGCAGCGTGTCGAAGCTCATCCGGCGGCCCCGATCGTCATCTCCACCGCGGTCGGCTCGAAGCCGTTGCAAGGGTTGTTGATCTGCGGGCAGTTGGAGACGAGGACGAGGACGTCGCACTCGGCGCGCAGGGTGAGGGAGAGCCCCGGTGCCGAGATGCCGTCCACGATCCCGAGCGTGCCGTCCTTCTCGACCGGCACGTTCATGTACCAGTTGATGTTGGAGACCAGGTCGCGCTTGCCGAGGCCGTAACGGGCACCCTCGGCGAGGAAGTTGTCCACGCACGCGTGCTGCGACCAGGTGTGGTGGCCGTACCGGAGGGTGTTGGACTCCTTGGAGCAGGCGCCGCCGACCGTGTCGTGGCGGCCGACGTCGTCGGCGACGACCGTCATCAGCGGCGTGTGCTCGTTCGACATCAGCGCGGTGCCGGTGGTGAGGAAGATGTTGCCCTGGGCATGGAGGGTGTCGGGCGCGCTGTAGCGGACGGACGTGTCGTGGGCGTCGTAGACGAGGAAGTCGACGGCCTGGTTGCCGTGCAGGTCGGTGATGGTGAGCGTCTCACCGGCCCGTACGACGGACGACCAGGCGGCGCGGGCGGGAACGACGGCCTTCACCGGAACGAGGGCCTTCGCGGGAACCACGGACGTCATGCGAGCCCCCTGGCGGTGAGGAATTCAGCGGTGTTGAGGAAGGCGCGGCGGCCCTCGGGCGTCGCGTCCCACAAGGGGTCGCCGGGCGCGGTCGGCGCGGCCCGCCAGGCGAGGACCTCCAGCGGGGTGCTGACGTAGTCGGGGCGCGGGTCGGCCGGGTGCGGGACGTTGGCGATCAGCACGGTGACGTCCTGCTCGGTCCGCAGGGTGACGCTGCCGCCGGGACCGGCCGAGCCGGTGAAGTCCAGGGCGCCGTCCTCGCGGACCTCCACGCCCTGGAAGAAGGAGAGCGACGGGGGTAGGTCGCGGGGTCCGAGGCCGTTCTTGGCCGCCGCCAGCTTGAACAGCTCGCGCCCGGCGGGGGAGGGGGACTGCGGGGTGCCGTCGCCGTAGCGTTTCGTGTTGCGTACGAGGGTGGAGGTGCCGCACAGCGCGTCGTGCCGGCCCGATGTGTCGGCGACGACGGTCGCGAGGACGCGGCCCTGGTCGGACAGGAGCAGCTGGCCCTCGCCGAGGTAGGCGTTCCACTGCACCTTCACCGTGTCGGCGACGTTCAGCCGCTCCCAGGGGCGGTCCGCCGCGTACAGCAGGAGGTGGGCGCAGGCGTCGCCGCGCAGGTCGGTCAGGCGCAGCTCGGTGCCGCGGGCGAGCACGCGGTGGGTGTAGTTGCCGCCCGCGACCGTCTCGGCCCACACCAGGTGGCCCGCCTCGCAGGGCGGCTCGGGCCAGTCCGACGCCGGGACGACGGGCATGGCCTCGGCGCGGGTGCCTTCCTGGGCGCGGGCGTGGTCACGGGCTCCGTAGGTGGTCTCTGTCGCCATGGCGGACCTCCGGCTCCTCACGTAATTTCTGTCGTGCGACAGAAATTAGGAGCGAGGTGGGTCACGCGGATTGCCCGGGCGTTGCGAGGCGGTTACCGAGCCCTCACCAGGGCTGATGGAGATCGTCACCGGACCCGCTGTGCGAGGATCGAACGCATGGGAACGACAGGTGGGCGACGGGTCGGCAGGCCGCGGGCCGCGCAGCGGGCGGACAGCGGGCTCGAGCCGCGCGACGAACTCCTCGCCGCCGCCGCCGAGTTGTTCACCGTCCGCGGCTATGCGGCCACCACCACGCGGGCGGTCGCCGAGCGCGCGGGCATGCGCCAGGCCTCCATGTACCACTACGTCTCCGGCAAGGAGGAGCTGCTCGCCCAGCTCCTGGAGTCCACGGTCACCCCGTCCCTGGGCTACGCCCGTGAACTCCTCGCCGACGACGCGACCCCGGCCGCGGACCGGCTCTGGGAGCTGTGCCGCGCCGACGTCGAGCTGCTGTGCGGCGGCCCGCACAACCTCGGCGGCCTGTACCTGCTGCCCGAGGTGCGCGCCGAGCGGTTCGCCGGGTTCCGTGCCGTGCGCGCCGAACTCAAGGACGCCTACCGGCAGTTGCTCGCCGCGACCGAGGCCGGCAGCGCGCTCGCCAAGAGCGAGCTCGACCTGCGTACCGATCTGGTCTTCGGGCTGATCGAGGGCGTCATCCTCGTCCATCGCTCCGACCCCGAGCGTCCGGTGTCGGTGTTCGCGGAGGCGACGGCCGACGCGGCGCTGCGCATCGCCGGGGTCTGAACCGCCGTATCGGAAGCGGACCTTCACCCGTCACGGTGAGTGGCTCTCGCATGCCCGTACGCCGTGACGCACCGTGTGCGAGTGGCGGCTCAGCGTGTAAATGGAGCCGAGGGTACTCCTGTCGCGGGGACGATTTCAGGTGCTTGCTGAATATGACACGGCGATGATCCGGTCGGACTAAGCTCGCCCGCAGCGCACCGAGTTGAGATGTATTCGGTCGCTTGTTCCCCAAATATGCGCCTCCCAGCCGATATGTTTCAGAGGGCCTACATGGTGAGTGTTCAATCCCCACCCGGACGCCGTGAACTTCCCTACGCGCGCGTGCTGTTGCTGCCCGCGATACTGATGGCCGCGGCGACCGGAGCCGCAGCCGCCGCCGTCTCGGAGCCCGCCCGTACGGCCGTCGGCTGGTGCGGCGGCGTCGCCATGCTCCTGGTGCTCGCGACGGCGGCCGAAGCGGTACGTCGCGGCCGGGCCCTGCGTGACCTGCGGGCCGAGCACGCTCGTCACACTGCGTATCTGGAACGCCGGGTCGCCTCCCACGAGGCCGAGATGCTCCGCTTCGCCAAGGAGATCGTGCCCAACGCGATCTACCGGTTGCGATCCGGAAATTCCCCCGGTGAGGTGATTCGCCGCATCGGCGACATCGACCCCTCCTACCGCGAACTCCCCGAGTCGCAGCTGAAGGTGCTCCAGACGGTCCTCGAGATCATCGACCGCGAGGAAGCCCTGCGCGACTCCGCCCAGCGCTCCTTCGTCAGCATCGCCCGCCGCGTCCAGGCCATCGTCCACCAGCAGAACAACGAACTCCGGGAGATGGAGGAGGACCACGGCCGCAACCCCGAGGTCTTCGACGACCTCCTGCGCATCGACCACGGCACCGCGCTGATCGGCCGCCTCGCCGACTCCATCTCCGTGCTCGGCGGCGGCCGCCCCGGCCGCCAGTGGCCCGACCCCGTCCCGCTCTACAGCGTGCTGCGCGGCGGCATGTCCCGCATCCTCGAGTACCGCCGCATCAAGCTGGACTCCATCGCCCAGGTCAACATCCGCGGCATCTCCGTCGAACCGGTCATCCACGCCGTCGCGGAGCTCATGGACAACGCCACCCGCTACTCGCCGCCGCAGACCAAGGTCCACGTCACCGCGACCGAGGTGCAGACCGGCGTCGCCGTCGAGATCGAGGACGCCGGCGTCAGCTTCAGCGAGGAGGCCCGCAACAAGGCCGAGGGCATGCTGGAGCGGGCCAAGGCCGGCGTCGACCTCCAGGACCTCGGCGATGCCCCGCGCCTCGGCCTGGCCGTCGTTGGACGCCTGTGCTCGCAGTTCAACATGCAGGTCTCGCTGCGCAGTTCGGCGTACGGCGGCGTCCGCGCCGTGCTCATCGTGCCGCGCGAGATGATGACCGAGGAGCCCGCTCCCGGACTCGCCCACGGCATCGGCGCAGGCGCCGTGCCCAAGACCGAGGGTGCGCTCGAAGGTCCCAAGCGCGCACCCAAGAGGCGGCGTCCCACCAGCCCCCGTATCCCGGCCACCGTGTCCATGACGGACGAGGTCCCCGAGGTGACCGAGTGGACGGCGGGCGGGCTGCCGCAGCGCCGCAGTCGGGTCAAGATCCCGCTCAGCCAGCGGCTTGCCGAACAGGCCGCCGCCGAGAAGGCCGAGCGGGAGGGCAAGCCGTCCATCTGGTCGACGCCCGCACCCGCCCCCGAGCCGGAGCAGAAGGAACCCGAACCCGGCCTGTGGGTCGAGGCGTTCTGGAACGGACTCAAGGGCGACCCGGACCCGGCCGCACTCACCCAGCAGACCACCGAGCCGGCCCGCATCGAGGCCGACGACGAGAGGGACCACAAGTGATCCAGCAGCGCGCCAACTTCGACTGGATGCTCAAGGATCTCGCCGATGGCGTACCGGGCATCGAGATGATCGTGGTGCTCTCCGCCGACGGCCTGCGCATCGCCCGCCACGGCGGCGACCCGGACGCCGCCGACCGCGTCGCCGCGGCCTGCGCCGGGCTGCAGAGCCTGGCCGGTGCCGTGGCCCACGAGATCCCGGGCAGCGACGGCCGGATGAAGATGGTCCTCATCGAGATCAACGGCGGCTACTTCTATCTGATGGCCGCCGGCCCCAACGCCTACCTCGCGGTCCTGTCCGACGTGGTCGCCGAACCGGGCCTGATGAGCAACAGAATGCGCGACCTGGTGGTCCGGATCGGGGCCCACCTCACCAGTCCGCCCCGGCGCAACGGCCAGACCGTATGACTCCTCCGCAACGCCGGCGGCGATACCCCAGTCAAGAAGCGGTCGAACCGGTCCCCAAGCCCACGCCCGAGGGCGAGGGCGGCGACGGAAAGCGGCCCCCGGAACGCCTCTACGTGGTCGCGGGACCGGACGGCGAACGCGCCGACCTCGACCTCGTCACGTTAATCGTGGCGCGCGCCGACCCACCGCCCTCCGCGACGCCCGAGCAGACGGCGATGCTCCGGCTCACCACGGCCCCCCTGTCGGTGGCCGAGCTCTCGGCCTATCTCAACCTGCCGTTCAGCGTGGTGACCGTACTGCTCACCGAGATGCTGACGGCCGAACTGGTGCAGGCGCGCGCCCCGATCGTCCGGCAGGCGCTCCCCGACCGTTCCCTTCTCGAAGCGGTGATGCATGGACTTCAAAGGCTCTGACACCATCCCCGGACCACGGACAGAGGATCATCTGCCGCACACGGCCCAGGCCGCGGTGAAGATCGTGATCGTGGGCGGCTTCGGAGTCGGCAAGACGACGATGGTCGGCTCGGTCAGCGAGATCAGGCCGCTGACCACCGAGGAGACCATGACGCAGGCCGGTATCGGCGTCGACGACAACTTCGGCTCCGACACCAAGACGGCCACCACCGTCGCCATGGACTTCGGCCGGATCAGCATCACCGACCAGCTCGTGCTGTACCTGTTCGGCACCCCCGGCCAGGAACGCTTCTGGTTCCTGTGGAACGGCCTGTTCGAAGGCGCGCTCGGCGCGGTGGTGCTCGTCGACACCCGCCGCCTGGAGGTCAGCTTCGACGTCATAGGACGACTGGAGGAGCGCGGCGTGCCCTTCGTCGTCGCCGTCAACACCTTCCCGGACGGGCCGCGTTACCCCATCGCGGACCTGCGCAGCGCGCTCGACCTGGCCCCGGACATCCCCATCGTGGAGTGCGACGCGCGCCGCCGGGCGTCCAGCCGCGACGTGCTGATGACCCTGATGCGCTTCCTGCACTCGCTCGCCATGACGGGCGCCCTCACCTGACGCCCCGCATCTCTGACGGGCGCCGCCACCCGACCTCAACTCCCCTGCAACCGGATCCACTTCGGAGCGACCACTGTGACGCCTGAACCCCACTCCCTGACCGGCGCCGGCCCCATGGCCGGCCCGCCCCCCGGCTGCCCCGCCCACAACCTCGGCCCCGGGGGGCTGCACAGGCTGTACGGCCCCGAGGCGGAGGACCTCGAAGGGCTCTACGAGAAACTCCGTGACGAACACGGCCCGGTGGCGCCCGTGCTGCTCCACGACGACGTCCCCATGTGGATCGTCCTCGGCCACGCCGAGAACCTCCATCTGGTGGGCACGCCCTCGCACTTCTGCCGGGACAGCCGCATCTGGACCCCGCAGATCGAGGGCATGGTCAAGCCCGACCACCCGATGATGCCGCACATCGCCTGGGCGCCCATCTGCTCCTACGCCGAGGGCGACGAGCACCTGCGGCTGCGCGGCGCGGTCACCGGCGCCATGTCGACCATCGACTACCGCGCCATCCGCCGCCACATCAACCGCTACACCCAGCGCCTGGTCAACGAGTTCTGCGAGACCGGCGAGGCGGACCTGATGAGCCAGTTCGCCGAGCATCTGCCGATGGCCATCCTGTGCGAGATCCTCGGCATGCCGGACGAGTACAACGACCGGCTCGTCCAGGCCACCCGCGACCTCCTCAAGGGCACCGAGACCGCCAACGCCAGCCAGGGGTACGTCATGGGCGTCCTCCAGCGGCTCGCCGAACGCCGCCGCAAGGACCCGCAGGACGACTTCGCGAGCCACCTGGTCCTGCACCCGGCGAAGCTCACCGACGACGAGGTCACCACCCACCTCTGGCTCGTCCTCATGGCCGCCTACGAGGCCACGGTCAACCTCATCGGCAACGTCATCCGCATGGTCCTCACCGACCCCGGCTTCCGCGCCCGGCTCAACGGCGGCCAGATGACGGTCCCGCAGGCGGTCGAGCAGTCCCTGTGGGACGAGCCGCCGTTCAGCACCGTCTTCGCCTACTACGCCAAGCAGGACACCGAGTTGGGCGGCCAGCGCATCCGCAAGGGCGACGGCCTGCTGTTCGGGATCGCGCCGGGCAACGTCGACCCCCGGGTCCGTCCCGACCTCAACGCCAACATGCAGGGCAACCGCTCCCACCTCGCCTTCGGCGGCGGTCCGCACGAGTGCCCCGGTCAGGACATCGCCCGTGGCATCGCCGACACCGGTGTCGACGCGCTGCTGATGCGGCTTCCGGACGTCCAACTCGACTGTCACGAGGACGAGTTGGAGTGGCGGCAGTCGATCTCCTCGCGGCATCTGGTGGAGCTGCCCGTTCGGTTCGAGCCCAAGCCGCAGCAGGACGTCATGCAGAAGCCGGGCCACGCGCCGGTGCCGCAGCAGCGACCCGCGTGGCAGGTCAGCACGGAACCGGCGGAGCCGACGGCCCCGGTGACGCCCGTGGCGGCGGAGCCCCGGCCGGCCGCGCCCACGGCACCGCAGCCGCCCCTGCCGACGCCCGAACCCGCACGGCCGATGGGTGCCTGGCGGCGCTTCCTGCGCTGGTGGCGGGGTTACTGACCGGCCCAGGTGGCGTACGAGGACCAGGCTTCCAGCGTCGCGGCACTGCGGAACCGGTGCTCCACTCCCGTGACCGGATCGGTGAACTCCAGTGAGCGTGCCAGCAGTTGCAGCGGTCGCCGGAAGTCACCGGCCGGCACGGCGTCGGCCACCACCGGGTACAGCGGATCACCGAGGATGGGCAGGCCCAGGGCGTTCATGTGGACGCGCAGCTGATGGGTCTGCCCGGTGGCCGGCAGCAGCCGGTACCGGCCCAACTCGTCGCGGCGGTCGATGAGTTCGATCCGGCTGACGGCGTTGGGCTCGCCCGCCACCTCATAGGCGGCCAGCACCCCGCGCTCCTTCACGATCCGGCTGCGCACGGTCCGAGGAAGGGCGATGGAGGGGTCGTACGATGCGATCGCCTCGTACTCCTTGCGGACCCGTCGCTCGGCGAACAGGGTCTGGTACGCGCCGCGTTCCGCGGGGCGCACCGTGAACAGCACGAGTCCGGCCGTGAGCCGGTCGAGCCGGTGCGCGGCACCGAGGGTTGGGATGTCCAGCTCCCGGCGGAGCCGGGCGAGCGCGGTCTCGGTGACATGGCTGCCGCGCGGGGTGGTGGCCAGGAAGTGCGGCTTGTCGGCGACGACGATGTGTTCGTCCCGGTGGACGACCGTGAGCGGGAACGGCACGACCGGCTCGTACGGCAGCTCGCGGTGGAACCACACGTACATGCCGGGCACGTACTCCGCGTCGGGCGCCACCGCCCGGCCGTCCGCGTCGACGACCTGCCCCGCCGTGAACATGCCGTCGACGACCCCGGTCCCCGCCCCGCTGAGCCGCTCCACGAGGTGCTCCCGGACCGTGGTCCACGGCCCCTCGGGGGGCAGCCGCACTCGCACCGGGTCCACCCCCTCGCGCTGGGGGAGGGGAGAGGGCGGGATCCGGTTCTTGCGTCTCATCACCGGCCAGGGTAGATCGTCACGCCGGGGCGACGGCCTCCGCGGCCACCGTCGCGCGGGCCTTGTACGCGCGGTAGGCCACGCCCGCCGCGACGGTGACGCCGAGGAAGAGCACCGTGAACCACTGGAACCACCAGTGGCCCCCCGCCGGGTCGTACACCGCCGCCCGTGGCCAGGCCAGGTTGACGGCCATGAGGAGGCCGTAGAGCAGGGCGAGCGCGTTGACCGGGACGCCCCAGCGGCCCAGGGAGAAGAGGCAGGCGCCGGTCTCGTCGGTGCCGGTGGTGGTGGTGAAGCCGCCGCGCAGGCGGGTGACGAGGAGCGGGCCGGTGACCATCGCGTACGCCAGGTACAGCATCACGATGCAGGTCGTGCCGATGGCCAGGAACGCCTCCGGTGAGGCGAAGTTCAGCAGGAGCAGGGCGGCGGCGAGGGTGCCGACGACCAGGGCGGGCGCGGTCGGCATGCCGGTGCGCGGGTTGACCCGGGCGAGCCGTGCCGAGAAGGGCAGTTGGCCGTCGCGGGCCATGGAGAACAGCATCCGGCAGGCCGCCGTCTGGATCGCCAGGGTCGCCACCGCGATCGCCACCACCACGTCGGCCAGCAGCACCTTCCCCACCCCGTCACCCAGGCTGCTGGTGAGGACGTAGCTCAGCCCGTCCACCGCGAGGTGCCCGTCCGTGAGGCTCGGCGCCGCCAGCAGGCCGCCCAGCACGATCAGCCCGCCGAGCAGCCCCGCCGCGCCCAGCGCGGTGAGGATCGTACGGGGAGCGGTACGACGCGGATGGTGCGTCTCCTCGCTCATCTCGCCCGCGCTGTCGAAGCCGATCATCACGTACGCCGCCGTGAACGAACCGACCAGCAGCGCCCCGAACAGGCCGCTCTGCGCCGCGCCCTCGGTGTGGAAGGTGATGCCCGGCGTGCGCTCGGAGTGCGTGAGCAGCAGCACGACGATGAGGACCGCGCCGATGATCTCGGCCGTCACGCCGACCCGGTTGATGACCGACATCACGCGGTTGTCCAGGACGTTCACCAGCGTCGTCAGCGCGAGCAGGACCACCCCGAGCAGCGCCGCGTTGGCCGCGCCGTCCGCCGAGGTCGGCGCCGGGTCGGTGCCGACCAGCTGGAAGCCGGACCAGATGGCAGGCAGCACCATCTGGAGGGCCAGGGCCGCCGCCGCGACCACCACGATCTGCCCGATCACCATGATCCAGCCGGCGAACCAGCCGAAGGTGAGGTTCGACAGCCGGGACGACCACTGGTAGATCGCGCCCGAGATCGGATAGCGCGCCGCCAGCTCGGCGAAGCAGGCGGCCACCATCAGCTGCCCGAGCAGCACCGCGGGCCAGGCCCAGAAGAAGACGGGGCCGCCGAACGCGTACCCGAAGGCGAAGAACTGGAAGACGGTCGTCAGGACGGAGATGAAGGAGAACCCGGCCGCGAAGGAGGCGTATTTGCCGAGGCTGCGGTGCAGCTCCTGGCGGTAGCCGAACTCGGCGAGGGAGCGGTCGTCGGGGGAGTGCGGTGGATCGGGGCGGACGTCGGACGGGGTGGTGGTCGTCACGGAGGCACCTGCCTTCGACGTGGGATTCCTGTCAGGCGACAGAAATTAAGGAGGCGCTGTTTCGCCTCGATGACGCGGTCATGTCGAAGGCGGTCCCAACTCCTCACGCCCTTGCATGGTCCGCCCGAACGCGATACATCGTGTCTATTGACGGTTGGTCGTAGATCGCGATATGTTCGGCTACGGATATTCGGATGCGGGTGGGGATGCGAGGTGAACCGGACCATGCGGCGACGCAAGCTCCGCAACCCCCTGGCACTCGCCGTGCTGGCGACGCTGTGGCAGAAGCCGATGCATCCCTACGAGATCGCCCAGACCCTGCGCCGCCAGGGCAAGGACTCCAGCACGAAGATCAACTATGGCTCGCTCTACACGGTCGTGCAGAGCCTCGAGAAGCACGGCTTCGTCGAGGTCACGGACGTGGAGCGGCAGGGCAACCGCCCTGAGCGCACGGTGTACGGCATCACAGCGGCCGGCCGCCAGGAGACCACCGAGTGGATGTCGGACCTGGTCGCCTACCCGGCCAAGGAGTACCCGATCTTCGAGACCGCGCTCTCGCTGCTCGGCGTGCTGCACCCGGACGACGTGGTGACCCTGCTGGAGGAGCGGCTCGAAGCCCTGCTGGTCCAGGCGGCGAGCAGCCGCGGCGCGCTGGAGAAGCTGTACGAGACGCTGCCCCGGCTCTTCCTCGTGGAGAACGAGTTCCAGCTCCACATGGTGGAGGCCGAGGCGGAATGGGTCCGAGGCTTCCTCGACGAGCTCAAGTCGGGCGCACTGCCCGGGATCGAGGAGTGGAAGGCCCTGCACGAGAAAACGTGACCTGAAGCAGAACGAGAACAGGCCCCGGCACGGCTGTTGCAGCAGCGGTGCCAGGGCCTCGAACCCCGAGCTGAATCCGCCGTGAGGCACATCCAGGCGATCGAGGTGCGGCACACCCAGGATAGCCCGGTGCCCCTCCGGCGGATCAGCTGTCATCCGCTCACCCAGGAGAGCACCTGCCATGAACACCCGTGCGCCCGCGGTAGAGGCGCGTCAGCTGATCAAGACCTACCCCGTTGAGGTCACCGCCCTCAACGGCATGGACCTCACCGTCGAACCCGGCACGGTCTTCGGGCTCCTCGGCCCCAACGGCGCCGGCAAGTCCACCACCGTCAAGATCCTCACCACCCTGGCCCGCCCCGACTCCGGCTCCGCCACCGTCGCCGGCCATGACGTCCTGAGCCACCCGGACCGGGTCCGCCGCGCGATCGGCGTGGTCGCCCAGAACTCCGGCGCCGACCCCGTCGCTACCGGCCGCGAGAACCTCCGGCTCCAAGGGCGGCTCTACGGCGTGAAGGGTGCCGACCTCGACCGCCGGGTGGCCGAGCTGCTCGACCGCTTCACCCTGGCCGACGCCGCGAACCGCCAGGTCAAGGGCTACTCCGGCGGCATGCGACGCCGACTGGACGTCGCCCTCGGGCTGGTGCACCGCCCCCAGGTCCTCTTCCTCGACGAGCCCACCACCGGCCTCGACCCGCAGGCCCGCAGCGCGATGTGGGACGAGATCGGCCGGCTCGCCGGCGAGGAGGGGCTGACCATCCTGCTCACCACGCACTACCTCGAAGAGGCCGACCGGCTCGCCGAACGCGTCGCGATCGTCGACCGCGGCCGGGTCGTCGTCGAAGGCACCCCTGACGCCCTCAAGGGCGAACTCCGCGGCGACGCCGTCCACCTGGAACTGCGCGCCACGGTCGGCGAAGCGGGTCGTACGCTGCTCAAGGGCGCCCTCGGCGGACTGCCGGGCGTGCACGAGGTGGTGGTCGACGGCCACCGGGCCAGCGTCCGCGCCGACGACGGGGCGGCCGCGATGCCCGCCCTGCTCGGCGCCCTGGAGCGGGCCGGCGTCGGCGTCGCCGCCGCGACCGTCGCCCGCCCCTCGCTCGACGACGTGTATCTGCGCTACACCGGCCGCCGGTACGCGCAGACCGACGCGTCCTACGAGCAGGCCGACGCGCTCGTCCTCGCCGGAGGTGAGCGATGAGCACCGCCGTCTCCCAGACCTGGTACATGACGCAGCGTCAACTCATGGTGTTCGTACGGCAGCCCGCCTACGCGATCATCACCCTGATCCAGCCGGTCATCTGGCTGTTCCTGTTCGGCAGCCTGTTCCGCGAGGTCGTCGAGCTCGGCGGCTTCGGCACCACCTCCTACCTCGACTACCTCGTCCCGGGCGTGGTCGTGATGAGCGCGCTCAGCTCCAACATGTGGGCCGGGATGACCACCCTCGACGAGATCCAGCGCGGCACCCTCGACCGCTTCCTGACCACGCCGGTCAGCCGGGCCGCGCTGATGAACGGCAACGTCGTCAACAACGGCCTGGTCACCGCCCTGCAGTCGGTCGTCATCGTGCTGCTCGGGCTGCTGGGCGGGGCGGACTGCCCCGGCGGGATCGCGGGCGTCGCGGTGCTGGTGCTCGCCTCGGTCCTGCTCGGCACCGTCTTCGGCGCGTTCTCCAACGCGCTGGGGATGCTGGTGCGGGAGCGGGAGTCGATCATCGGCATCAACACCTTCCTGCTGCTGCCGCTGACGTTCCTGTCCTCCGCCTTCATGGCGCCGAGCCAGATGCCGTCCTGGATGCGGCACGTCGCCGACTTCAATCCGCTCAACTGGGCGATGGTGGCCGGTCGTTCGGCCCTGTCCGAGAACCCGGACTGGGGCGCGGTGCTGGGGCGTGGCGGGGCGCTGCTGGCGCTCGCGGTGGCGGCGGTGTGGCTGTCGATACGGACGTTCAGGTCGTACCAGCGGTCGGTGTAGCGGGAAAGGTGAAGGAGGGCGCCTCGGCGCCCTCCCGAAACAGCTGACCGCTGAGCTACGCCGCCGGCGTGCCCTCCTGCTCGGTCTCGATGCGGGCGTTCCACTCCCGCTTCGAGGCCTGCCAGCCGTCCTCGTTGTGGCCGAGCCGCCAGTAGCCGGAGATCGACAGGTCCTCGCGCGGGATCTCCCGCTCGACCCGCAGCAGGTGCCGCAGCTCCTTCACGAAGTGCGCCTCGCCGTGCACGAAGGCGTGCACCCGCCCCTCGGGGAACTCCAGCGCCCGCACGGCCTCGGTCAGCGCGTCGCCGATCGGGCGGTCCCCGCGGTGCAGCCAGACGACGTCCACATCGGAGTCGATCTTCTGCTCCTCCTCGGGACCGGCCACCTCGACGAAGGCGTACGCGGTGACACCGTCGGGCAGCGCCTCCAGGGAACGGGCGATCGCGGGCAGCGCGCTCTCGTCACCGACGAGCAGATGCCAGTCGGCGGCCTCGTCGGGGGCGTAGGCGCCGCCCGGGCCCATGAAGCGGACGGTCTCGCCCGGCTGGACCCGCATCGCCCACGGACCGGCGAGGCCCTCGTCGCCGTGGATCACGAAGTCCAGGGTCATCTCGCGGTGTTCGGCATCCCAGTGCCGGACCGTGTAGGTCCGGGTGACCGGCCACTGCTCGCGCGGGAACTCCTCGCGGATCCGCTCCATGTCGAAGGGCTCGGGATAGACGGCACCCCCGGCCGGGAACAGCAGCTTCACGTAATGGTCGGTGCAGGTGTCCGCCGCGAACTCGGCGAGTCCCTCGCCACCGAGCACGACCCGCTGCATGTGCGGGGTCAGCCGCTCGGTGCGGACGACCTGCGCGGAATGCGGCTTCCGCGGCTTGCGTCCCGGTCGTTCTGCCATGGCGGCCTCCCTGCTCCCATGCTTAGGCTTACCTAAGTTAGCATCTTCCCCCTACTTAACACCCCTCGTCTGAAGGCAAGATTAAGCCAAGGGCGAGAGCGCCGTTCCGGCCTGCTGAGAAGGTGATCCGCCCAGCGGAGAAGCTGATTTACGGTGCCAGGGTGGTCAGCAGCCGCTTCAGCGAGCCGCCGAGGCCCCAGCGGGCGCCCAGCTCCTCCACCGCCGCCGGGTCGCGCGGACCGCTCGGCAGGGTCGTGTCGACGTCCGGCAGCGGGACGTCGTCCGCGACCCGGACGACCTTCGGTGCCACCGCGACATACGGCCGCGACTCGTCCAGGCGCTTGCGCTGCGACGGCGTGAGCTTCGCCTTCGGGTCGTCCACCGCGGCCATGATCCCGGCCAGGTCGCCGAACTCGGCCAGCAGCTTGGCCGCCGTTTTCTCCCCGATGCCGGGCACGCCCGGCAGGCCGTCGCTCGGATCGCCGCGCAGCAGCGCCAGATCCGCGTACCCACGCCCGTCGACCCCATACTTCTCGCGCAGCCACGCCTCGTCCGTGAGCTGGAGCGTGCCCACGCCCTTGAGCGGGTACAGCACGCGGACGCCACGGGCGTCGTCCACCAGCTGGTACAGGTCGCGGTCGCCGGTGACGATGTCGACCGGGCCCTTCGCCCGCCCGGTGAACGTGCCGATCACGTCGTCCGCCTCGTACCCCTCGACGCCCACGCGCGCGATGCCGAGCGCGTCCAGGACGGCCTCGATGACCGGCACCTGCGGCGACAGCGTGTCCGGCACCTCCTCCTCGTCCGGTCCCACCTCGTGCTCCTCGGCGACGCGGTGGGCCTTGTAGGAGGGGATCAGGTCGACCCGCCACTGGGGGCGCCAGTCGGCGTCCATGCAGGCCACCAGCTCATCCGGGCGGTGGTCCTTGACCAGGCGGTCGATGAACTCCAGCAGCCCGCGCACGGCGTTCACCGGTGTGCCGTCCGGGGCCTTCACGGACTCCGGGACGCCGAAGTAGGCGCGGAAGTAGAGCGAGGCGGTGTCGAGAAGCATCAGTCGTCCGGTCACGCCTCGCATCATGCCGTACGGCACCGACAGTCACCCGCCGACGCGGGTCAGCAGCCAGCGCCAGCGCGGTTGTTCGGTGACGAGGGTCGCGGCGGCCAGCACGGACACGACAACCGCCGCCCACACCGGCCAGGCCCACCACGCCGCCACCACCGCCGCGACGAGCTGGAGCAGCACCAGCAGGATCGTGACCGCGCCGGGCACCGGGACGATCACCTGCGCCTTGTCGCCCGGCGTGGCGAACACGGTCGGCAGACCGATGAGGACCACCACCGCGAGAACCGCCAGCGCCCAGGAGTACGAGGCCAGCGCCCAGGGCGCGGCGACCCACGCCACCAGCTCCGTCGCGAAGCGCAGCACCGACGCGCGTCTGTCGTCCGGTCGTTCCACAGCCGTCCCCCCAGCACCGATGTGAAGCGTCGACGGTGATCCTACGGACTGGAGGGGGCGATCGTACGGACTGGTTGTGAACTGAACCACTTCCCGGTTTGTCCTGGTCGGCCGGGGGCAGGCGCCGCCACTGACCCCCGCCCCCGATGCAAGAGGTACGCGTGTCATCCAGGCTTGAGGCCGAACATCTCTACAAGGTGTTCGGCAGACGACCGAGTGAGGCAGTCGAGAGACTGCGCAGTGGAGCCGACCGGGAGGAGCTGCGCGCCGACGGAACGACCGCCGCCGTCATCGACGCCTCCTTCACCGTGGACCCCGGCCAGATCTTCGTCGTCATGGGCCTGTCCGGTTCCGGCAAGTCGACGCTGCTGCGCATGCTCAACGGGCTGCTGGAACCGACCGCGGGACACGTCCGCTTCGACGGCCAGGACCTGACCGCGCTCGGCGCCCGCGACCTGCGCGAGGTCCGCGCCCGCAAGATCAGCATGGTGTTCCAGCACTTCGCGCTGTTCCCGCACCGCAGTGTCCTGGAGAACGCCGCCTACGGTCTCGCCGTCCAGGGCGTGGCCAAGGCCGAACGCGTCAAGCGCGCCACCGAGGCCCTGGAGCTGTGCGGCCTGGCCGGCTGGGAGAAGTCCTGGCCGGACGAGCTGTCCGGTGGCATGCAGCAGCGCGTCGGCCTCGCCCGCGCCCTGGCCACCGACGCCGACCTGCTGCTGATGGACGAGTCCTTCAGCGCCCTGGACCCGCTGATCCGCCGTGACATGCAGGACCAGCTGCTCACGCTCCAGCAGACCCTGAAGAAGACCATCGTCTTCATCACCCACGACCTCAACGAGGCCATGCGTCTCGGCGACCGCATCGCCGTCATGCGCGACGGCCGCATCGTCCAGAACGGCACCGCCGAGGACATCCTGGTCCGGCCCGCGAACGACTACGTCGCCTCCTTCACCAAGGACGTCGACCGCTCCCGGGTGCTCACGGCGTCCGCCGTGATGGACACCGACGTACGCGGCGACGAGGCCGACTGCGGCTGCGCGGGCGACTGCGAGACCGTCACGCCCGACACCCCGTTCGCGGAGCTCTGCGCCGTCAGCGCCCGCTCGACCCATCCGGTGGCCGTGCTCGACGACGAGCGGAAACTCGTCGGGGTGATCCCGGCGCAGCGGCTGATCGGCTTCCTCGGCGAGCAGGACCGCGAGCAGGACCGGGAGGCCGCCCATGCCTAGGATTCCGCTCGGCGACTGGGTCAACGACGCCGTCGACTGGCTGCTCGCCCACATGGGCTGGCTCTTCGACTTCCTCAAGACCGTCTTCACCGGCACCTACGACGGCATCGACGCCGTCCTCCAGGCGCCCGAACCCCTGCTCCTCGCGGGCATCTTCGCCGTGATCGCCTTCTGGCTGCGCGGCACCACCGCCGGCCTCCTCACCTTCGCGGGCTTCGCCTTCATCGACTCCCTCGAACTGTGGGACGACGCGATGGTGACCCTCTCGCTCGTCCTCGTCGCCACGCTCATCGCGCTGGTGATCTCGGTGCCGGTGGGCATCTGGGCGGCCCGCTCCGAGCGGGTCGGCGCGCTGGTCCGGCCGGTGCTGGACTTCATGCAGACGCTGCCCGCGATGATCTACCTCATCCCGGCGATCCTGTTCTTCGGCACCGGCGCCTCCGCGGGCATCGTCGCCACCCTGATCTTCGCGCTCGCCCCCGGCGTGCGCATGACCGAGCTGGGCATCCGCCAGGTCGACAAGGAACTGGTCGAGGCGGCCGAGGCGTTCGGCACGACTCCCCGGGACACCCTGCTGCGCGTCCAGCTCCCGCTCGCCCTGCCCACCGTCATGGCGGGCGTCAACCAAGTCATCATGCTCGGCCTGTCCATGGCCGCGATCGCCGGCATGGTCGGCACCGGCGGCCTCGGCGGCCGGGTCAACGAGGCCATCGGCCAGCTCGACGTCGGCCTCGGCTCCGAGGCGGGCGTCGCGATCGTGATCCTCGCGATCTACCTCGACCGCATGACCGGCGCCCTCGGCACCCAGGTCTCCCCGCTGGGCCGCCGCGCCGCCGCCCGGGCCCGCGCGGCACAGGGGCTGCGGATCTGGTCGTACCGCCCCCGCCCCCAGGTCGCCGTGGTCGGCATCGTGATCCTGGCCCTCGTGGCGGGCGGCATGGGCATGTTCGGCGGCAAGGGCGACAGCACGGCCCCGGTCGCCGACGGCAAGAACGTCGGCCAGGGCGAGAAGGTCCGCATCGGCTACGTCCCCTGGGACGACGGCGTCGCCTCCACCTTCCTCTGGAAGGAGATCCTGGAGGAACGCGGCTTCCAGGTCGAGGCCAAGCAGCTCGACGCGGGCCCTCTCTACACCTCCGTCGCCTCCGGCAACGTCGACTTCATGACGGGCGCCTGGCTGCCGACGACCCACGAGCAGTACTGGAAGAAGTACGGCGACCAGCTCGACGACCTCGGCGCCTGGTACGGCAAGACGTCGCTGGAGCTGAGCGTCCCGTCGTACATGAAGGGCGTCGACTCCCTCGACGACCTCAAGGGCAAGGCCTCCGAGTTCGGCGGGAAGATCACCGGCATCGAGTCCAGCGCCGGCGAGATGGCCCTGCTCAAGAGCAAGGTCCTCAAGGCGTACGGCCTCGACGAGGAGTACAAGGTCGTCGACAGTTCCACGCCCGCGATGCTCGCCGAGCTCAAGCGCGAGTACAGCAAGAAGGAGCCGATCGTCGTCACGCTCTGGTCGCCGCACTGGGCGTACAACGACTACGACCTGAAGAAGCTCAAGGACCCCAAGGGCGCGTGGGGTTCCGGTGACGGCATCCACACCGTCGCCCGCAAGGGCTTCGCCGCGAAGAACCCGGCCGTCGGCAAGTGGCTGAAGGACTTCAAGCTCGACGAGAAGCAGCTCACCAGCCTGGAAGCCGAGATCAACAAGGCGGGCAAGGGCAAGCAGCAGGACGCGGTGCGCACCTGGCTCAAGAGCAACCCCGGCGTGGTCGACAAGCTCGCCCCGGTCGCCAAGAGCGCGGCCGCGCCCGCCGAGGCCAAGAACCCGATCGACGTCGCCTGGTTCCCCTGGGACGAGGACATCGCCGTCACCCACCTGTGGAAGAACGTCCTGGAGCGGCGCGGCTACAAGCTGAACCTGAAGCAGATGGACGTCGGCCCCGTCTACACCGGCCTCGCCTCGGGGGACCTGGACCTCAACTTCGACGCCTGGCTGCCGTACGCGCAGGCGAACTACTGGGAGAAGAGCAAGGACAGCCTCGCCGACCTCGGCACCTGGTACCAACCGACCTCGCTGGAGGTCGCGGTCCCCTCGTACGTCAAGGGGATCAAGTCCTACGAAGACCTCAAGGGCAAGGCCGACCTCTTCGACGGGAAGATCATCGGCATCGAACCGGGCACCGGCGAGATGAACCTCCTGAAGAACAAGGTCCTGCCCGGCTACGGCCTGGACAAGGAGTACGACGTCGTCGACGGCTCCACGCCCGCGATGCTCACCGAGCTCAAGCGCGCGTACGCCGAGAAGAAGCCCGTCGCCGTCGTGCTCTGGTCGCCGCACTGGGCGTACAGCCAGTACGACCTCACCAAGTTGAAGGACGGCAAGAAGCTCTTCGGCGAGGGGAACACGATCCGCACGATCGCCAACGAGAAGTTCCCCGGGCAGTACCCGCAGCTCACCAAGTGGATCAAGGGCTTCCATATGAGCGAGGACGAGCTCGGTACCCTGGAGGCCGAGATCAACGCGCACGGCCAGGGCCACGAGGACGAGGCCGTCGACGCCTGGCTGAAGAAGCACCCCGACGTCGTGGATCGGATGACTCCGCAGTAGCCGCGACGAAAAGAAATCGGACAACCACATACAGCTACGTCGTCACCTGAGCCTCATCCGGCCGTCGTGGTCAGGCCGTTCGTCCTGACGGAGGAATCCCCTCACACGGCGGCCGGAGAGCTGATCTACTGGCCGGAGTTGGCGAGATTGTCCGCACCGGGTTTACGGCAATGTGACGGGTGCATGAAACGGTTTGCCGAACATGCGTAGGGTGCAGACAACTCAACAGAGACATGTTCAGCGACCGGTGCCGACCGACGAGCGAAGGAGGGAGCCGGAGCGATGGGCGACCACAAAGAACAGCCCCTGCGGGTGGGCGCGGCCGTACGGCGGCGGCGTCGCGCGCTGGAGCTCACCCTCGCCGTCGTGGCCGAGCGCAGCGGCCTGTCGGTCCCCTTCCTGAGCCAGATCGAGAACGAGCGGGCGCGCCCCAGCACCAGCTCCCTGGAGAAGGTCGCGGACGCCCTGCGCACCACCGCCGTCGAACTCCTCGCCGCCGCCGACCCGGCGTGCAGCGTCGACGTCGTGCGCGCCGACGACCCCGAGCCGGCGACGCCCGGCCCCCGGGCCCGTTCCCTGGTACGCGGTCATCACCAGATGCACGCCCAGGAGTTCACCGGCGACCATGACGCGGGCCGTGAATTCCAGTACCGCAACGACCAGTTGATGTACGTCGCCGACGGCGCGGTCGAGATCGAGGCGGAGGGCCGGGCCTACCGGCTCGGCCGGGGCGACACGCTCTACCTCACCGGCGGCGTCCGGCACCGCTGGCGCGCGACCGTGTCGGACACCCGGCTGGTCGTCGTCGCCGTCGCGGAACACATCGAGGCGGTCCAGGACCGACCGCGCCCGTGAGGGTCGTCTCCCTCGTCCCGTCCCTGACGGAGGCGGTGGCCGAGACCGTCCCCGGCGCGCTCGTCGGCGTCACCGACTGGTGCACGCATCCGGCCGACCTGGACGTGACCAGGATCGGCGGCACCAAGAACCCCAGGCTCGACCGGATCCTCGACCTCGCCCCCGATCTGGTGATCGCCAACGAGGAGGAGAACCTCGCCCGCGACCTCACGGCCCTGCGCGAGGTGGGCATGGACGTCCTGGTGACCGAGGTGCGGACCGTCCCGCAGGCCTTCTCGGAGCTGGCGCGGGTGCTGGCGGCCTGCGGGGCGCCGGCCCGGCCGCGCTGGCTGGACGAGGCGGAGGAGATCTGGGCGACGCTGCCGCCCCCGGAGTCCCGCGCGCGGGCCGTCGTACCGATCTGGCGCCGCCCGTGGATGGTGCTGGGCCGGGACACCTTCGCGGGAGACGTACTGGCGCGGCTGGGCGTCGACCACGTGTACGCGACCCACGAGAGCCGCTACCCCCGCGTCCCCGTCGAGGAGTTGCTCGGGGCGCGGCCGGATCTGGTGGTCCTCCCGGACGAGCCGTACGCCTTCACGGCGGAGGACGGCCCGGAGGCGTTCCCCGGCATCCCCTGCGCCCTGGTCAGCGGCCGGCACCTCACCTGGTACGGCCCTTCCCTCAGGGAAGCGCCACGGGTACTGGCCGAGGCCCTGCGAGCAGCTCACCGCTGACGAGCCCCCGTACGGTGTGCAGGGCGGCGACGCCCCAGGCGGCGACGAGCACGGCGTACAGCCCGATCGCGAGCCCGTCGAAGACGACCAGCCCGGTGTGCCGGGCCAGCCCCTCCGCCCCGGTGACGCAGGTCCCCACGGGGAACGTGAACGCCCACCAGGTCATCGCGAACCCCATGCCCGCCCGCCGGGCCCGCAGCACATGGGCGACGGCCAGCGCGAACCAGAGCAGCGCGAAGCCCATGACGGGGACGCCGTAGAGCACGGCGAGGACCGAGAAACCACCGCTGTACGGGGCGGGTACGACACCGGGGGCGACGTCCGCGAACTTGTTGACGGCGGTGGTGGACTGCCCCAGCGGGCCGAGGACCAGGAACAGGGTCGGGGTGAGGGCGAGCGGCAGCGGCCCGCCGGTGATCAGCCGGCCGAAGACCAGGGGCAGCATGAGCAGCGTCGCGAGCAGCGAGAGGCCGAACAGCGCGACGCAGGCGAGCAGCAGGGTCTCCTGGGCCTGACCGGCGGGCAGATGGGGCACGAGGAGCGGGCCGAGCGCCGCGGACACCATCGGCGCGACGAGCGGCAGCAGCCACACGGGGGTCGCCTGGCCCGGCTCGATGCGATGGCGTACGGCCATCAGGTACGGCACGGCGACGGCGGCCGCGAGTCCGACGACCGTCCCGGCGGTGAACAACACGGCGTCGAGCGCCACCGCCGCCTCGGTGCCGATCCAGTCCGCGCCGACCGTGAGGGCACCGCCGCCGACGGCGAGCAGGGCCATGGCCAGGCAGCCGTAGAAGGGCGCCATGGCGGGGTCGAGGAGATGGGCGCGGGCCTGGTCGCGATGGTGCGTCCAGTGCAGGGCGCGGGCGCAGAGCAGGGTGAGGAGGACGACGAACGAGAGCGCCCAGACGCCGGTGAGGACGGGGCGCAGACCGGGGACGGAGACCGGCAGCCCGGCTCCGGCGGTGGCGACGATGGCGGTGCCCATGACGGTGGCGTACCAGTTAGGCCCGAGGTGACGGACGGCTGCGGCGCGCGGGGGACGTGCGGTGGCACGGACGGGGTGGAGCGGCTGGGCTGCGGTGACCATGCTTCGAGCGTCGCGCGGTTCGGTGCTCCCCACCAGGGACGATCTCTCTATGAGGGCATAAACTGGGCTTATGAGCAGTGAGGGTACGGTCAGCGGCACGCTGGCGCACAGAGTCCCCGACCTGGGGGCGCTGGAGCTGCTGCTGGCGGTGGCGCGGCTCGGCAGTCTCGGCGCGGCGGCCCGTGAGGTCGGCATCACCCAGCCCGCGGCGAGCAGCCGTATCCGGTCCATGGAACGTCAGCTGGGCGTGGCGCTGGTGGACCGCTCGCCCCGCGGTTCGCGGCTGACGGACGCCGGGGCGCTGGTCACGGACTGGGCGCGGCGGATCGTGGAGGCGGCGGAGGCGTTCGACGCGGGGGCGCAGGCGCTGCGGGACCGGCGGGACTCGCGGCTGCGGGTGGCGGCGAGCATGACGATCGCGGAGTATCTGCTGCCGGGCTGGCTGCTGGCCCTGCGGGCCCAACGCCCCGACACGGCCGTGTCGTTGCTGGCGGGCAACTCGGCGGCGGTGGCGTCGCGCCTGTTGGCGGACGAGGCGGACCTCGGCTTCGTGGAGGGGCTCACGGTCCCGACCGGCCTGGACTCGGTCGTCATCGCCCACGACCGCCTCATCGTCGTCACGGCCCCGGCCCACCCGTGGGCCCGCCGCCGACGCCCGCTGGCGGCGGAGGAGTTGGCGGCGACGCCGCTGATCCTGCGGGAGAAGGGGTCGGGGACGCGGCAGGTGCTGGACGCGGCGCTGGGGGGTCTGGCGCGTCCGCTGATCGAGTTGTCGTCCACCACGGCGGTGAAGGCGGCGGCGGTGAGCGGGGCGGGGCCGGCGGTGCTGAGCGAGTTGGCGGTGGGGGAGGAGATGGCGATGCGGAGGCTGGTCCCGGTGCCGGTGGAGGGCGTGTCGCTGGCCCGTGACCTGCGCGCGGTGTGGCCGACGGGGCATCGGCCGGTGGGGCCGGCGCGGGAGCTGTTGTCGCTGACGCGGGGGTAGGGATTTCTCTCGCCCCCGCCGCCCTTACCCGTCCCATCACTGGGGGCTGCCGCCCCCAGACCCCCGCTTCGGCCCTGAAGGGGCCTCGTCCTCAAACGCCGGACGGGCTGGTTGGTCAGCCCCTCCGGCGTTTGAGGAGCGGGGGTCCAGGGGGCGGCGCCCCCTGGGCGGGGTCGAAGGGGCGGCAGCCCCTGGGGATGGGAACGGGTAAGGGCGGCGGGGGCGAAAACCCTTGGTGCGGTGCCACCCCCGACCTGCACCATTCCTTCCATGCCACCCACCGCCCCGCCCGCCGCAGGCGTCCGTACCCCCTGGGAAGCCCTCCCACCCCACGTCCACACCGCCGTCGCCGACATCCTCGGCGCCCCCGTCGTCCACGCCGCCACCCAACCCGGCGGCTTCTCCCCGGGCACCGCCGCCCGGCTCCGCACCGGCCATGGCCACCGCGCCTTCGTGAAGGCGGTCAGCGCACAGGTGAACGAGACGAGCCCGGTCTTCCACCGTCGCGAGGCCCGCCACACCGCCGCGCTCCCGTCCACCGTCCCCGCACCCCGCCTCCTCGGCACCTACGACGACGGCACCTGGACGGTCCTGGTCCTCGAGGACATCGAGGGCCGCCAGCCCCATGTCCCATGGCGGCGACCGGAGTTGAACCGCGTCCTCGACGCGGTGGCCGACCTCTCCCACGCCCTCACCCCGGCCCCCATCCCCGACGCACCCCTCGCCGCCGACTCCCTCGCCGACCAGTTCGACGGCTGGCAGCGGCTCATGGACGAGCCCACGCCCGAGGGGCTCGACCCGTGGGTCGCGGACCGTCTCCCGCAGCTGGCCGAACTCACCGCCCCCTGGCCCGAGGCCGTCACCGGCGACACCCTCGCCCACGGCGACCTCCGCGCCGACAACATGCTGCTCACCGACGACGACCGCGTCGTCTTCGTCGACTGGCCGCATGTCGTCCGGGGCGCCCCCTGGCTGGACCTGCTGCTGATGCTCCCGTGCGTCACGGCCCAGGGCGGCCCGGACCCGGAGGAGCTGTTCGCCACGCACCCCCTCGGCCGCGCAGCCGACCCCGACGCCGTCACCGCCGCCCTCGCGGGCCTGGCCGGCTACTTCGTCCACCGCTCGCTCCAGCCCCCGCCGCCGGGCATCCCCACGGTCCGCGCCTTCCAACGCGCCCAGGGCGAGGCGGCGTTGGACTGGCTCAGGAAGCGGCTGTGACCAACCCCCGCACCACCCGCAGATCCTCGCCCATCTCCGGATGCCACTGCACCCCCAACACCCAGTCGGCGGTGGGCAGTTCCACGGCCTCCACCGTCCCGTCCGCCGCATGCGCCGACACCACCAGACCGGTGCCCAGACGGTCCACGGCCTGATGGTGGTACGTCGGTACGGACGTCTCCTCCGGGACGACACCGGCGTACAACGTCCCCGGCACCGGCTTCACCGTGTGCCGGCCGAAGACACCGACCACCTCCGCGTGGCCCTCGATGTGCTGGACGAGCGTGCCGCCGAGGGCGACGTTCAGCAGCTGCATGCCCCGGCAGATCCCCAGCAGCGGAACGCCCGCCGCCAGGGCCGCGTCGATCAACGCCAGCTCCCACGCGTCCCGTTCCCGCGCGGGCGGGCCGGTGCGGGGCTCGCGCTCGGCGCCGTAGTGGACCGGCTCCACGTCCGGACCGCCCGCGATCACCAGCCCGTCGAGGCGGGCCACGGTCGCGGCAGCGTACTCGGGCGCGTCCGGCGGCAGCATCGCCGCCAGCCCGCCCGCCCGCTGCACCAGGCGCGGGTACCCGACGGGCAGCAGTGCCGCCTCCAGCTCCCACACGCCCCAGCGCGCCCCGGCCTCCAGATACGTACTGATGCCGATCAGCGGCCTGCCAGCCATACGTCCTCCAGCTCCGCAATGGATTACCCGCATACCTTTGCTGAGCGGAGCCCGGTACGGCAAGAGCCCGCCGGTCGCGCAGCTACGCCAGGAACCCCCTGAGCAGCGCCGCCGTCCCCCCGCAGTGCTCCCGCATCATCTCCCGCGCCCCGTCCGCGTCCCCGTCGAGGACCGCCTCCACCAGCGCGCTGTGCTGACGCTGCGAATGCTCCAGGTTCCGCACCAGGAGCGGGATGCAGTCCAGCAGGTCGTTCACCGTGGCCCGTACCGCCGCGTACTGCGCGGTCAGCGTCGGGGAGCCGCACAGCTCGGCCAGCGTCAGATGCAGCAGGGTGTCCAGGCGCCGGTAGTCGGTCAGCGGCGCGTCCTGCGTGCGGGCGAGCGCCTCGCGCAGCCGGTCCGCCTGCTCGTCCGTCAGCCCGTGCGCCGCGCACAGGCCCGCCGCCCCGACCTCCAGCACCTCCCGGAAGCGCAGGACGTCCTCGATGTCGACCTCGGCGATCCGCCGCCGCAGCTCGTCCTCACCGCCGGCGTCCGCGCGCGGCAGCACGAAGGTGCCGCCGTACCGCCCGCGCCGCGACTCGACCAGCCCCTGGTCCTGGAGGACCTTCAGCACCTCGCGCAGCGTCACCCGGCTGATCCCGAGCCGCTCCGCCAGCTCCCGCTCGGCCGGCAGCCGCTCGCCCCCCGGCACCAGACCGAGCCGTACGACCTGGAGGATCTGCTCCAGCGCCTCCTCGAACCCGTTGCCCGCCCGCACCGGCCGCAGCACCGGCGTCAGACGGTCCTCCAGCCGGCCCTCCAGACCGCCCTCCGGATCCAGCGACATCCCGCCGCACCCCCTTCCCAAGCAATGGTTCTCCGCAATACCTTATGGCTTCCGGCCCGGCCGAAAAAGCGCGAAGAAGCCGAAGGAGCGTTCCCGTGGCAGACCGCACAGCCCCGCTGAGCGTCGAGGAGCTGCACGCCCTCGTCGCGAGCGGTGAGATCGACACCGTCGTCCTGGCCTTCCCCGACATGCAGGGACGACTCCAGGGCAAGCGGTTCGCCGCCCGCTTCTTCCTCGACGAGGTACTCCACCACGGCACAGAGGGCTGCAACTACCTCCTGGCCGTCGACACCGAGATGAACACCGTCGACGGCTACGCGATGTCGTCGTGGGACCGGGGGTACGGCGACTTCGCCATGCACCCGGATCTCGGCACCCTCCGCCGCGTTCCCTGGAACGCCGGCACCGCCATGCTCATCGCCGACCTCGCCTGGGAGGACGGCTCCCCGGTCGTCGCCGCGCCCCGGCAGATCCTCCGCCGCCAGCTGGAGCGGCTCGCCGAGCACGGGTACACCGCCCAGGTCGGCACCGAGCTGGAGTTCATCGTCTTCAAGGACACCTACGAACAGGCCTGGGACGCGGGCTACCGGGGGCTCACGCCGGCCAACCAGTACAACATCGACTACTCGGTGCTGGGGACCGGCCGGATCGAGCCGCTGCTCCGCCGCATCCGCAACGAGATGGCGGGCGCCGGGCTGACCGTCGAGTCCGCCAAGGGCGAGTGCAACCCCGGGCAGCACGAGATCGCCTTCCGCTACGACGACGCCCTGGTCACCTGCGACCAGCACGCCATCTACAAGACCGGCACCAAGGAGATCGCCGCCCAGGAGGGCGTCTCGATCACCTTCATGGCCAAGTACAACGAGCGCGAGGGCAACTCCTGCCACATCCACCTCTCCCTCGCGGACGCCGCCGGCAACAACGCCATGGCCGCGAACGGCGGCATGTCGGAGGTCATGCGGCACTTCCTCGCCGGGCAGCTGGCCGCGCTCAGGGACTTCTCGCTCCTCTACGCGCCCAACATCAACTCGTACAAACGCTTCCAGCCCGGCTCCTTCGCCCCGACAGCCGTCGCCTGGGGCCACGACAACCGCACCTGCGCGCTGCGGGTCGTCGGCCACGGCCGCTCGATGCGCTTCGAGAACCGGCTGCCGGGCGGTGACGTCAACCCACACCTGGCCGTCGCGGGCCTCGTCGCGGCCGGGCTGTACGGCATCGAGCAGAAGCTGGAGCTGCCCGAGGCCTGCCCGGGCAACGCCTACACCGCCGAGTACGAGCACGTCCCCACCACCCTCCGCGAGGCCGCCGAGCTCTGGGAGAACAGCCCCATCGCCAAGGCCGCCTTCGGCGACGAGGTCGTCGCGCACTACCGCAACATGGCGCGCGTCGAGCTGGACGCCTTCGACGCCGCGGTGACCGACTGGGAGCTCCGCCGCTCCTTCGAACGTCTGTGAAAGGTCCTTCCTTGTCGCACGAGTACGAGCAAGAGCTCACGATCCTCAATCCGGCGACGGAGGAGGTCGTGGCGACCGTGCCGGCCGCCACCGCGGCCGACGTGGACGCGGCGGTCGCCCGTGCCGCAACGGCACAGGCCAGGTGGGCCGGACTCGCGCCCGCGGACCGGGCCAGGCTGCTGCGCCGGTTCGCCGACGCGGTGGACCAACACGTCGAGGAGCTCGCCCGGTTGGAGGTGCGGGAGGCCGGTCACCTGCTCGGCAACGCCCGCTGGGAGGCCGGCAACGTCCGTGACCTGCTGGCCTACGCGGCCGGGGGAGTGGAGCGGCTGAACGGCCGTCAGATCCCGGTCCCCGGCGGCCTGGACGTCACCATCCTCGAACCGCTCGGCGTCGTCGGGGTCATCGCGCCCTGGAACTTCCCCATGCCCATCGCGGCCTGGGGCACCGCCCCCGCGCTCGCCGCCGGCAACGCGGTGATCCTCAAGCCCGCCGAGACCACCCCGCTGACCGCCCTGCGGCTCGCCGGACTCGCCCTGGAGGCAGGCCTGCCCGAGGGGCTGTTCCAGGTGCTGCCCGGCCATGGCCCGGTCACCGGCAACGCCCTGGTCGAACACCCCGGCGTCGCCAAGATCGTGTTCACCGGGTCCACCCGCACCGGCCGCGCCGTCATGGAGCAGTGCGCCCGCCAGGTCAAGCAGGTCACCCTCGAACTCGGCGGCAAGAGCCCCAACATCGTCTTCGCCGACGCGGACCTCGCCACCGCCCTCGACCCCTTCTCCTTCCTCGACAACTCCGGCCAGGACTGCTGCGCCCGCACCCGCATCCTCGTCCAGGAGTCCGTCTACGACGAGGCGCGCGAACTGCTCGCCGACGCGCTGAAGGCCGTCGTCGTCGGCGACCCGGCCGAGGAGAAGACCCAGATGGGGCCGCTGATCTCCCGTCAGCAACTGGAGCGGGTCAGGGCGTTGGCGCCGGAGGGCATCCCCGGCCTGCGCGGCAGCGCCCCCGACGGGCCCGGCTTCTGGTTCGCGCCGACCGTGCTCACCGGCGCGGCGCACGACTCCGAGGCCGCCCGCGAGGAGATCTTCGGCCCGGTCGCCGTCCTGCTGCCCTTCACCGACGAGGCGGACGCCATCCGCCTCGCCAACGACACCCCGTACGGCCTCTCCGGCTCCATCTGGACCCGCGACGTGGGCCGCGCCCTGCGGATGTCGAGCGCCGTCCGGGCCGGCAACCTGTCCGTCAACTCCCACTCCAGCGTCCGCTACTGGACCCCCTTCGGCGGCTACAAGCAGTCCGGACTCGGCCGTGAACTCGGCCCGGACGCCCTCACCGCCTTCACCGAAACCAAGAACGTCTTCATCAGCACGGAGGGCCCCGCACAGTGACCTCATCCACCGAGGAAATCGTCTGCCGTCGTCTCGTCGGCCGCACCGCCGTCATCACCGGCGCCGGCAGCGGCATCGGCCTCGCCACCGCACGCCGGCTCGCCTCCGAGGGCGCCCACGTCGTCTGCGCCGACGTCGACGAGGCCCGCGGCAAGGCCGCCGCGGACGAGGTCGGCGGCCTCTTCGTGAAGGTCGACGTCACCGACGCCGAGCAGGTCGAGGCGCTGTTCAAGACGGCGTACGACACCTACGGCAGCGTCGACATCGCCTTCAACAACGCGGGCATCTCCCCGCCCGACGACGACTCCATCCTGGAGACCGGCCTCGAGGCCTGGAAGCGCGTCCAGGAGGTCAACCTCACCTCCGTCTACCTGTGCTGCAAGGCGGCCATCCCCTACATGCGGCAGCAGGGCAAGGGCTCCATCATCAACACGGCGTCGTTCGTGGCACGGATGGGCGCGGCCACCTCGCAGATCTCGTACACCGCCTCCAAGGGCGGCGTCCTCGCCATGTCCCGTGAACTGGGCGTGCAGTTCGCGCGCGAGGGCATCCGCGTGAACGCGCTCTGCCCGGGCCCGGTCAACACCCCGCTGCTCCAGGAGCTGTTCGCCAAGGACCCCGAGCGGGCCGCCCGCCGCCTCGTCCACATCCCCCTGGGCCGGTTCGCCGAGGCCGAGGAGATCGCCGCCGCCGTCGCCTTCCTGGCCAGCGACGACTCCTCCTTCGTCAACGCCAGCGACTTCCTCGTCGACGGCGGAATCTCGGGGGCATACGTCACACCGCTGTAGGCCTCGCCTTACAGTGCCGGGATGAGCATGACGCCCCCGCCCGGCTGGTACCGCGACCCCCACGCCCCGCACCTGGAGCGCTGGTGGGACGGCACCGCCTGGACCGAGCACCGGCGCGAGCCCGCACTCCCGGGCCCGCCGGCGCCCGTTCCCGCCGAGGGCGCCTCGGGGCGGGCCAAGGCGATCGCCCTCACGACCGCCGGGGTCGTGCTGGTCGCCGCGATCGTCACGGGCGCGTTCGTCCTGCGCGAGGACGACGGCGGGGACACCGGCGCCGACGTGGCCGTCACCGAGTCCGTCACCCCCACCTACGCGCCCACCACCGAGACACCCTCGGAGTCGGCGAGCGAGCCCTCCGCCGACGACCCGGCCGTCGTCGAGGACCAGCTCAACGGCATCACCGTGCCGCTCCTCGACGGCTGGGTGCGCCCCCAGTACGTGGTCGACGACGACATCCTCATGACCACCGACGGCACCTACGACTGCCCCGGCGACCCCGGCACCTGCCGGCACGGCCTCGTCATCTCCCGCACGGTCACCGACAACGACGAGACCTCCCCCGAGGCCCTCGCCAAGGCCGACATCTCCGAGGCCGCCGACGCCGCCTACGACCGCGACCTCGTCGGCAAACGGCCCTTCGGCGGCATCGAGTCCCACGAGGTGGTGAAGTCGGGGCCGGTCGCGGTGGCGGGCCGCGCCGGGTATTTCGTGCGCTGGCGCGTCAAAACCGCCGAGGGGCCCGGCGGTTACGTGCAGTCCCTCGCCTTCCAGTCCAGCGTCGGCACCGAGTCGCCGGTCATCGTGCGCTATGTCTTCGACGCGGGCGAGGACGGGCCGCCGCTGGCCGACATGGACCGGATCACCAAGGGCATCCGGTCCATGGCCGACGACGGGGGCGGCGGGGTGGGCAGCAGCATCGGCCCCACCGACTGAGGACCCTGTGCGGCCTACAGGAACGTGTGGCCTTCCCCGCGATACGTCGGGACGGTCGCCGTCACCGCGTCCCCCTCCACGAGATGCAGCGTGTCGAACCGCTCGCACAGCTCACCGGCCTTGGCGTGCCGGAACCACACCTTGTCGCCGATGAGGAGATCGTCGGCGGGAGAGCCCAGCAGCGGCGTCTGCACCTCGCCGGGACCCTCCTGAGGGTCGTACTTCAGCCCCTCGGGGAGATAGGGCACGGGCAGCCGGTCGCGTCCGGGCGCACCGGAGGCGGGGTAGCCACCGCCGAGGACCGTGACGACCCCGACCCCCGGCCGCCGTACGACGGGCTGGGCGAAGAGCGCGGCCGGACGCCCGCTGAACGACGTGTAGTTGTCGAACAGCCGCGGGACGTACAGCCCGGACCCGGCGCCGATCTCGGTGACCGCGTCCTCCGCGGCGGTGGTCTGCACACTGCCCGTACCACCGCCGTTGACGAACTCCAGGTCCGGCACGACCGCCCGCAGCGCACGCACCACCGCGGCCCGCCGCTCGGCGAGTTCACGGCGCGCGGTGGCCTGCATCAGCCGCACGGCACGCGAGCGGAACGGCCGCCCGGCGACGGAGTCGCCCACCCCGGCGATATGACCCTCGTACGCCATGATCCCGACGACCTTGAACCCCGGCCGCCGGGCCACCGCTCGTGCCAGCTCGGCGACTTGGGCGGGGGAGTGCAGCGGGGAGCGGAGCGCGCCGACGCGCACCCGGCCGCCGAGGAGCTTCAGCGAGGTGTCCAACTCCAGGCAGACCCGGACGACTTCACGTCCGCCGTCCCGGGAGCGGTCGATGAGATCCAGCTGGGCGACGTCGTCGACCATCACGGCGACGGCGGAGGCGAGCTTGGGATCGGAGGTCAGCTCGGCGTAACCGGCGCTGTCCACGGACGGGTAGGCGAGCAGCACGTCGTCGAACCCGGAGCGGGCCAGCCACAGCGACTCGGCGAGGGTGAAGGACATGATCCCCGCGAAGCCGTCCTTGGCGAGCACGCGTTCGAGCAGCGCCCGGCACCGCACGGACTTGCTGGCGACCCGGATCGGCTTCCCGCCCGCCCGGCGGACGAGATCGTCCGCGTTGGCGTCGAAGGCATCGAGATCCACGATCGCGAGAGGGGCGTCGAGGTGGGCGGTGGCCCGGTCGTAACGGGCCCGGTCGGCGGCGCGCGCAGTCATGAACGAAGCCTGCCAGACAGGATTACCGCAGGGTAGGGGGACGTTCCGGGCAGATGCCCCTGGCTCGTGGACTGGTTCCCGTTCGCCCAGGGACAAGCCGTAGAGTGACGCGCACGTACGAAGGGTGCGCCGGGATGCCGGGCCGTCCGCGCGGGTATGCGTGCCCGGGGACGGAGAACGGCACGGAACTCCACACGGGTCCGGACACCCACGCCCGCGTACGACGACAGGCCCGGGCACGAGGGAAACGGGGGGCGCATGAGCACGGAAGCGCAACACGCCTCCATCCCCCCACGCCCCACAGCCCCACCCCGCCCCACGGAGCCCCCGACGCCACCCGCTTCCCGCCCCGACGACACCACCCCACCCCGCCCGACCACCCCACCGAAGCCACCACGACAGGCGGACCACCCGGAGCGGTCTGAGGCCGAGGGGGCGGAGTGGTCTGAGCGGCCCCAGGGGCAAGGAGCCCGTGCGGAGCGGTCCGCGGACGGCGGTGGTGTTGCCGGAGACGGTCGGGCGGGTTCGCGTGGGTCCTCGGGCGATGCCGGCCCGGATACCTCGCCCCGGTTCCCGAGCCTGCGTGCGCGTTCCGCCGACGGTGCCTCGGTCTCCCGTACGACCCCGCCCCCGCCTCGCGCCTCGGCCCGTTTCCCCGATGCCCCGCCGACCCAGGGCGCGGGCTCCGGCGGTGCCGGAACCGCCGTACCGCCGCGGCCGGCGCACCGGCCCCCGACGTCACCGCGACGCGACGGCGCACCCCCCGAGTCCGCCTCGGAGACGACGTTCCGGCTGCGTCCGGTCCCCGCGGACCGCGGGCCCGAACGGCAGGACGCCCAGCGCGGCCCGACCGTACCCACGCCATCTGCCCCCGGTGCCGCGGCGGCAGATCCGGCCACGCCCACGCCCATGCCCTCTGCCTCCGGTGCTGCGGAAGCCGGCCGGGCCACACCTTTGCCCTCCGGCGCCACGGCGGCACGTCCGTCCGCACCCATGCCCCCCGCCCCCGCCCCCGGCGCCGCAGCGGCACGTCCAGCCGTACCTGAGCCGTCCGCCTCTGCCTCCACGACGGCCCCCCTCCACCCAGACCCCGCCCTCTCCTGGAGCGCCCCCACCCCCGGCGGCACTCTCGGAACCGGGCGGCCCGTCGTGTCGTTCGGGGAGCCTGAGGGGTATGACGAGGGTGCTCGGCCGCGGCCGTTGGCGGGGCGGGCCGGGGCTCGTACCGCTGCCGTGGCCGTCTGTCTCGTGCTCGGGCTCGGGCTCATCGGCGGTGCGGTGACCGGGAGTTGGCTGGTCGGGGACTCGGCCGCGGCGGGGGAGAAGGACTCCTTCACCGCCGCCGAGAGCCTGTGGCACAGCGTCCCCGTCGACCAGCTCTTCCCGCCCACCGTGCAGGGCCAGGGCGCCGGCCCCGGCGGAGCCGACCGCACCTGGACGCGGATCGCCGTCGCCCCGGACAGCGGCTGCAAGGACGCCTTCGACCCACTGCTGGAGAAGGCCCTCGCCCCCGTCGGCTGCCGCCGCCTCCTGCGCGCCACCTACACCGACGCCACCCAGAGCTACGTCACCACCGTCGGCCTCCTCTTCACCAAGGCCGACGCGGCCGGCATGACGGCCCTCGACGCCCGCTTCACCAAGGAGCACCTCGGCGACCGGGCCGACCTGATGCCCCGGCCGTACCCCGCCGAGGAGACGGCCGCCGCCGACTTCGGTGCCAAACAGCGCGCCTCCTGGGCGATCTCCGTCCTCACCGACGCCCCGGTCGTCGTCTACGCCGTCTCCGGCTGGGCCGACGGCCGTACCGTCGACGAGCCCCAGTCCGCCGCGGCCGCCATGCAGTCCGGCGCCACCACCCCCGTCGCCCAGGCCGGCCTCGGCCACGAGGCACAGGGCCTCGCCGACCGCATCGAACGCGGCCTGCGCAGAACCGTCGACACCCCGGCCACGGCGGGGACGGGAAAGACCTCATGAGCGCCGCCACCCACACCCGCCGGGCCGGCATCGTCAGCGCCCTCCTCGCCGCTTCCCTCGCCCTCGTCCCGTCCACCGCCGCGCACGCCGACGGCATACGCGCCAAGCAGTGGGCCCTCGAAGCGATGCACACCCAGGAGGCCTGGCAGACCACCAAGGGCAAGGGCGTCACCGTCGCCGTCCTCGACACCGGCGTCGAGGAGGACCACCCCGACCTCGTCGGCAACGTCCTCGACGGCAAGGACATGGTCGGCTTCGGCGCCGGCCGCGGCGACCGCGCCTGGGCCCGCCACGGCACCGCGATGGCCGGCATCATCGCCGGCCACGGACACGGGTACGCCAACGGCGACGGCGTCATGGGCATCGCCCCCGAGGCCAAGATCCTCCCCGTCCGCGTCATCCTGGAGGACGGCGACTCCTCCCGCGGCAAGGCCCGCAACACCCGCGGCAACGCCCTCGCCGAAGGCATCCGCTGGGCCGCCGACCACGGCGCCGACGTCATCAACCTCTCCCTGGGCGACGACTCCAAGTCCGCCCACCCCGAACCCGCCGAGGACGAGGCCGTCCAGTACGCCCTGAAGAAGGGCGTCACCGTCGTCGCCTCCGCCGGTAACGGCGGCGAGAAGGGCGACCACATCTCCTACCCGGCCGCCTACCCGGGCGTCATCGCCGCGACCGCCGTCGACCGCTACGGCACCCGCGCCTCCTTCTCCACCCGCCGCTGGTACGCCACGGTTGCCGCCCCCGGCGACGACGTCGTCATCGCGGACCCGGACCACAAGTACTACGAGGGCTGGGGTACGAGCGCCGCGGCGGCCTTCGTCTCCGGCGCCGTCGCCCTGGTCAAGGCGGCCCACCCGGACCTGACCCCGGCGCAGATCAAGAAGCTCCTGGAGGACACGGCCCGGGACGCCCCGGTCGGCGGCCGCGACGACTCCCGCGGCTACGGCTTCGTCGACCCCGCCGCCGCCCTCAAGGCCGCCGACCGCCTGGACCCACAGGGCCTGAAGTCCGCGGCGTACGGCGAGCATTACTTCGGCTCGGGCCCCGACGCCCCCAAGACGGAAGACGACACGGCCGACTGGGCAGCCCCCCTCGCGGGCAGCGTAGGAGGCGTCCTACTGGTCGCCGCGGTGGTGCTATGGCGGGGCCGCAGGGAACGGTACGAACAATTCTGACGGCGCGGGCAACCCCCTAGGGGCGCGGGGAACTGCGCGACCAGCCACAACGCAGCCGCACCCCGCCGACGACCCGACGAGGCACTCTCAACCCGCAAAAACCGACACCGCAGCCCGCGCCGCAGACTCCACCAACGAGATCCCCTTCTCCTTCGTCGCGTTGCCGTTAGACAGCGCGACGACGAGATAGTCGCCCCCGTCCGAAGCCGTCACCCGCCCGATGCTGTTGATGTCCCACAACCCCGTCGCACTACGCGGCAACCACCCGTTCTTCAGCGCCCAAGAGGACCCGTCAGCCGCAGCCGACACCCCCCAGTGCTGGTCGGTGGCTATCTCCCCCATCAGCCCCTGGAGATACTCCTGCGAGGCCGAGCTCAACTTCGAGTCGTCCCCGAACACCTGCTGAAGCAGGGCGAGTTGATCGGCGGCCGTGGTCTGCGTCAGCCCCCACAGCATGCCGTCACCACCCTCCGTGTCCGTGAGCCCGAAGCGCTCGTTCGCCGCGTCGAGCCCCGCCGCCTTGCCGATGATCCGCCACAGCGCCGACGCGGAGGCGTTGTCGCTGTTCTCGATCATCGCGGTGGCGTACGACTTCTCCGCCGCCGTGAGATGACGGTCCTCGTCCTGCGCCTGGAGCAGCAGCGTCGCCAGGATGTCGACCTTGACGATGCTCGCCGTGTCGAAGGCGGCGTCCCCGTACGTGGCGCTGTCGCCGGAGTCCAGGTCGAGCACGGCCACCGACACGTCCGCGTCTTCCGGCACGGTCACCGCGCCCATCGCGTCGGCGAGCAGGGCGTCGTAGTCCACCGCGGGCACCGCCACCGGCTCCACCGAAGCCTCCTCGCTCGACACACTCGGCGACGCCGCCGACGATACGGCCCGGGCGCCGGAGTGCGCCTGCGCCTTCACGTACACGGTGCCGGCCGCCGTGGCGCCGACCACCGCCACGGAGGCGAGGGCGGTGTACATGAGGGGGCGGCGCCGGGACGGGCGGGCGCGGCGGCTCCGGCGGGCTCTGGAGGACTCCATGCCCGTGATGCTCCGGCCGCCGTCTGTGCGGACCGTTAGACGGACGTTAGATGTGTGTCAGGGAAATCTGAGATTCCGGTGAGGGCGGTCACGCCCGGGTTTCCGGGCCCGCACAAGGCCAGCAGCATCCCCCCTATAGGGTCGGGGACCGTGGCGAACAAGAACATTCCCGACCCCGGCTTCTCCGACGACGACGGCTCCGCCGACCCCCGGCTGAGCGCGGCGCTCGCCGGCTGGGCCGAGGACCGCACCGCCGTGGGACCCGTCCTGGAGGCGCTCAAGGGCGCCCGGCTGCTCGTCCCGGTCGTGGCCGTCCTCGGCGAGGTCGAGGAGGACGAGAACGGACTGCGCCGCGAGAAGACCAGCGACATGGCCGTGCCGACCCTCAAGGCCGGCCCCCGGACCGCCCTGCCGGCCTTCACCTCCACCGATTCGCTCGCCCGCTGGGACCCGGCGGCCCGCCCCGTCGCCGTACCCCTGCACCAGGCGCTCCAGGCCGCCGCGCACGAGAAGGCGGACACCGTCCTGCTGGACATGGCCGGTCCTGTGCCGTTCGAACTGACGGGCCCGGCGCTGCTCGCCCTCGCCGAGGGCCGTACGACGGCCGACCCGCTCGCCGATCCGGCGGTCCTCACGGCGGTACGGGAAGCGGTGGCCGCCGAGCCCGCCGTACTGCGTGCCCATCTCGGGCCCGGGCAGGCCGACGGCACCCTGGCCCTCGTGCTCGACCCGGCGGCGCCCCCCGCCGAGGCCGCTCGGGCGGTCGCCGAGCGGATCGCCGCCGACGAAACACTGAGGGCCCGCCTGGTGCGCGGCCTCGACCTGGCACTGCTGCCGGCCACGGCCACGCCTCCGGGCGAGCCCCTTTACGTACGCGGGTGAACTAGCCGTAGATCGGGCCGGTGTACTTCTCGCCCGGGCCCTGGCCCGGCTCGTCCGGGACGATCGACGCCTCGCGGAACGCCAGCTGGAGGGACTTCAGGCCGTCGCGGAGCGGGGCGGCGTGGAAGGAGCTGATCTCGGTCGCGCTGCCGTCGAGGAGTCCGGCGAGGGCGTGGATGAGCTTGCGGGCCTCGTCCAGGTCCTTGTACTTGTCGCCCTCCTCGGTCAGACCGAGCTTCACCGCGGCGGCGCTCATCAGGTTCACGGCGACCGTCACGATCACCTCGACGGCGGGGACCTCGGCGATGTCGCGGGTCATCTCGTCGAAGTCGGCGGACGCGGGGGAGCCGGTGGACTCAGGAGGGGTGTCACTCATGTCCCACACGATAGGGCCCGGTGCGTACCGCTCCGCACCGGCCCTGCTGCACATCGGTTCGCACCACCGTCGGGTTGCTGCTAACCTTGTGTGACGACCGGCTGGATACTCGCGTGTCCGGCCCACAAGTGGAGGCTCCGATCTCCCACCTGATCGCCCCCAGGGCGGCGGGTCACCCCGGTCAGGCGGCCGCCATCGTTCCGTACGGACGATGGAGTCGCCCGAAATCGCGCCCCGCGATCATCGTGGCGGTGCTCCGGTAGTGCTTTGGAGCCCCCTCATGTGATCGTCCGGGGCATTTTTTGTGCTTCGGTGCGGTTAGGTCCTACGAAAAGAGACGTACGCGGCTGTCCGCCAGACCGCCGTATGGTGCTACCGAGGAGGATCCATCAGCACCGAGCCCCGCATCAACGACCGGATTCGCGTTCCCGAGGTGCGACTTGTCGGTCCCAGTGGCGAGCAGGTCGGGATTGTCCCGCTTGCCAAGGCCCTGGAGCTTGCGCAGGAGTACGACCTCGACCTGGTCGAGGTGGCGGCGAACGCCCGCCCGCCGGTCTGCAAGCTCATGGACTACGGGAAGTTCAAGTACGAGTCGGCCATGAAGGCCCGTGAGGCGCGCAAGAACCAGGCGCACACGGTCATCAAGGAGATGAAGCTCCGGCCGAAGATCGACCCGCACGACTATGACACCAAGAAGGGTCACGTCGTCCGGTTCCTCAAGCAGGGCGACAAGGTCAAGATCACGATCATGTTCCGTGGTCGCGAGCAGTCCCGGCCGGAGCTCGGCTACCGACTGCTGCAGCGGCTCGCGGAGGACGTCCAGGACCTCGGCTTCGTGGAGTCGAACCCGAAGCAGGACGGCCGAAACATGATCATGGTTCTCGGTCCGCACAAGAAGAAGACCGAGGCCATGGCCGAGGCTCGCCAGGCGCAGGAAGCCCGCAAGGCCGACGCGAAGGCCAACCCCGGCAAGTCGCAGAACGCCGCGGAGACCCAGGTCGACGAGGCTCCTGAGGCCGCCGAGGTACAGACCGAGGCTCCGGCCGAGGCGTGATCCCAGGGACGCGAGTCCCCAGGACGTAACCGATACAAGAGCGACGCTCCACCCGTGCCCGGTTTCACGACCGGGCACCGGAGCGCCACCCAGAGGAGAGAACGGCGCTATGCCGAAGAACAAGTCGCACAGCGGTGCCAGCAAGCGCTTCAAGGTCACCGGCTCCGGCAAGGTGCTCCGTGAGCGCGCCGGCAAGCGCCACCTGCTCGAGCACAAGTCGTCCCGCGTGACGCGTCGCCTCACCGGCAACGCCGAGATGGCCCCGGGCGACGCCGCGAAGATCAAGAAGCTTCTCGGCAAGTGAGGTCGGGCGCGCAGCGCCTGATCCACCTCCAGACCGGGACCCAATCGATTTCCGGGCCGTGTGAGTCCAACCACGGCCCCGCTACAAGGAGTTAACAAGTGGCACGCGTCAAGCGGGCAGTCAACGCCCACAAGAAGCGCCGGGCGATCCTCGAGCAGGCCTCCGGCTACCGCGGTCAGCGTTCGCGCCTGTACCGCAAGGCCAAGGAGCAGGTCACCCACTCGCTGGTCTACAACTACAACGACCGCAAGAAGCGCAAGGGTGACTTCCGCCAGCTGTGGATCCAGCGCATCAACGCCGCTGCCCGCGCCAACGGCATCACGTACAACCGCTTCATCCAGGGTCTGAAGGCCGCGAACATCGAGGTCGACCGCAAGATCCTGGCCGAGCTGGCCGTCAACGACGCCACCGCGTTCGCCGCGCTGGTCGAGGTCGCGCAGAAGGCCCTCCCGGCCGACGTCAACGCCCCCAAGGCGGCCTGACGCAAGCGCTGGCTTCGAGCCGACGTGACATGAGGGACCCGCAGGCTTTCGGGCTTGCGGGTCCTGCTTGTTGTCCTTTCCGAAAGTGAGCCCCATGCCCTCCGCCAGCCCCGAGCTGATCTCCCCCCGTTCCCCCCGCGTCTCCGCCGCCCGGCGGCTCGGCAAGCGGAACTTCCGGGGCAAGGAGCGGCTGTTCCTGGCCGAGGGGCCGCAGGCCGTGCGGGAGGCCGCCGGGCACGGACTGGTCGAGCTGTTCGCCACCGTCGAGGCCGCGGAGCGGTACGCCGACATCATCGGCGAGGCCCGCTCGGTCGGCGCGCGCGTGCACCTCGCCTCCGAGGACGTCATCGCCGACATCTCCACCACCGTCACCCCGCAGGGGCTCGTCGGGGTCTGCCGGTTCCTGGACACCCCCTTCGAGGAGATCCTCGCGGCGAAGCCCAAGCTCGTCGCCGTCCTCGCCCACGTCCGCGACCCCGGCAACGCCGGCACCGTCCTGCGGTGCGCGGACGCCGCCGGAGCCGAGGCCGTCGTACTGACCGACGCCTCCGTCGATCTCTACAACCCCAAGGCTGTACGGGCCTCCGTGGGATCGCTCTTCCATCTGCCCGTCGCCGTCGGGGTGCCCGTCGAGGACGCGATCCAGGGGCTCAAGGACGCCGGCGTGCGGATTCTCGCCGCCGACGGGGCCGGGACCGATGACCTCGACGACGAGCTCGACAAGGGCACCATGGGCGGGCCGACCGCGTGGGTGTTCGGCAACGAGGCGTGGGGGCTCCCGGAGGAGACCCGCGCACTCGCGGACGCCGTGGTGCGCGTACCGATCCACGGAAAGGCCGAGAGCCTGAACCTCGCGACCGCCGCCGCCGTATGTCTCTACGCGTCGGCCCGTGCACAGCGCGCCTCCGGAGGGTGCCGCTCCGTCACCGCCAACTAGTAGGGTGACCAGCTCGGGGGCCCCTCAGCCGTCGTGAGAGGTGGGGTACGGGGATGAGTGTCGGGACGAGCGGGGCGCCGGGAGCACAGGCCGGTGAGGACGCCGCGCACGCCTGTGACCCCAACGATCTGCCCGACGGTCTCGTCGTCGCCGACGAGCAGGGACGCGTGATCTGCTTCAACACCGCCGCCGAACGCATCACCCGGGTCCCCGCCGCCGAGGCCCTCGGCCAGCGGCTGGAGAAGGCCCTGCCGTTAGAGGACCTGGAGGGGCGGCGCTGGTGGCAGCTGACCGACCCCTACGGCGGACTCGCCATCCGGACCCGGCAGCCCGAGCGCAACCTGCTGCTTCCCGGCGGCCGCGAGGTCCTCGTCTCCGCGCGCTACGTCCGTGGCGGACCCACCGGGCCCGTCCAGCGCGTCGTCGTCTGCCTCCGCGACACCGAGGCCCGGCGCCGCACCGAGCGCAGTCACGCCGAGCTGATCGCCACCGTCGCGCACGAGCTGCGCTCCCCGCTCACCTCCGTCAAGGGCTTCACGGCCACGCTCCTCGCCAAGTGGGAGCGGTTCACGGACGACCAGAAGCGGCTGATGCTGGAGACCGTCGACGCCGACGCCGACCGGGTCACCCGCCTCATCGCCGAGCTGCTGGACATCTCCCGGATCGACTCCGGACGCCTTGAGGTACGGCGCCAGCCCGTCGACATCGGGGCCGCCGTCGGGCGGCACATCCAGGCGTACGTCGCCGCCGGGCAGACCGCCGACCGGTTCCTGCTCCGCATCGAGCAGCCGCTGCCTCAGCTCTGGGCCGACCCCGACAAGATCGACCAGGTGCTCAGCAACCTGCTGGAAAATGCCGTGCGCCACGGCGAGGGAACCGTCACCATTGACGTCACGCCCGCCGCGTCCCCCCGGGAAGGGGAGGACACCGGCACATCGGTCACCGTCAGCGACGAGGGGCCCGGCATCCCGGAGGAGTCCATGAACCGCGTCTTCACCCGCTTCTGGCGGGGCAGCAAGCGCGGTGGCACGGGCCTCGGGCTCTACATCGTCAAGGGCATCGTCGAGGCCCACGGCGGCGCCATCACGGTCGGCCGCGCCCCCGGCGGCGGTGCCGAGTTCCGATTTACGTTGCCCGTGGCGGCCCCGGCCTATCTCACCTGAGAGCCGGAGAGCGCCCCACGGGCGCATTCGTACACCTCCACCCCGTTAGACTCGGCCTTTGGCACCTTTGTGTCCTGCACACGGCTGAGAGCGCCGGTCACGGGGACCATCCGCCAGCCAATCGGAAGCACGGGAAGAGATGTCGGCACCGAATAAGTCGTACGACCCTGTCGAGGTCGAGGCATTGAAGCCAGAAGAGATCGAGCGCATGCGGGACGAGGCGCTCGCCGCCTTCGCCGCCGCGGACTCCCTCGACGCGCTCCAGGAGGCCAAGGTCGCCCACACCGGCGGCACCTCGCCGCTGGCCCTCGCCAACCGCGAGATCGGCGCCCTGCCCCCGCACGCGAAGGCCGCCGCCGGAAAGCTCGTCGGCCAGGCCCGCGGCGCGGTGAACAAGGCGCTCGCCGGCCGCCAGGCCGAACTCGAGGCCGAGCGCGACGCGCGCGTACTGGTCGAGGAGTCGGTGGACGTCACGCTGCCGTACGACCGCGTACCGGCCGGCGCCCGCCACCCGCTCACCACCCTGTCGGAGCGCATCGAGGACGTCTTCGTGGCCATGGGCTACGAGGTCGCCGAGGGCCCGCAGGTCGAGGCCGAGTGGTTCAACTTCGACGCCCTGAACATCGGCCCGGACCACCCGGCCCGCGGCGAGGCCGACACGTTCTTCGTGCAGGGCCCCGAGGGCGGCACCGAGTCCGGCGTCGTCCTGCGCACCCACACCTCGCCCGTGCAGATCCGCTCGCTGCTGAGCCGTGAGCTGCCGGTGTACGTGATCTGCCCCGGCGTCGTGTACCGCACCGACGAGCTGGACGCGACCCACACCCCGGTCTTCCGCCAGGTCGAGCTGCTGGCCGTCGACGAGGGCCTCACCATGGCCGACCTCAAGGGCACCATGGACCACATGGTCCAGGCCCTGTTCGGCGAGGGCATGAAGACCCGGCTGCGCCCGAACTTCTTCCCCTTCACCGAGCCGTCCGCCGAGATGGACATGGTGTGCTACGTCTGCCGCGGCGAGTCCGTCGGTAACCCCGACCGCCCCTGCCGCACCTGCTCCTCCGAGGGCTGGATCGAGCTCGGCGGCTGCGGCATGGTCAACCCGAAGGTCCTGACGGCCTGCGGTGTGGACCCCGAGAAGTACAGCGGATTCGCCTTCGGGTTCGGCATCGAACGGATGCTGATGTTCCGCCACAACGTCGAAGACATGCGAGACATGGTCGAGGGTGACGTCCGGTTCACCCGGCCGTTCGGGATGGAGATCTGATGCGGGTCCCGCTTTCTTGGCTGCGGGAGTACGTCGACCTGCCGGCGACGGAGACCGGGCGTGACGTCCAGGCCAAGCTCATTTCGGCAGGCCTCGAGGTGGAGACCGTCGAGCAGCTCGGCGACGGCCTCAAGGGCCCCCTGGTCGTCGGCCAGGTGCTGACCATCGAGGAGCTGGAGGGCTTCAAGAAGCCGATCCGGTTCTGCACGGTCGACGTCGGCACCGCCAACGGCACCGGTGAGCCCCAGGAGATCGTCTGCGGCGCCCGCAACTTCGCCGTCGGCGACAAGGTCGTCGTCGTGCTCCCCGGCGCGGAGCTGCCCGGCGGTTTCGCCATCTCCGCCCGCAAGACCTACGGCAAGACGTCCCACGGCATGATCTGCTCCAGCGACGAGCTGGGCATGGGCGACGACGGCACCAAGGGCATCATCGTGCTGCCGCCGGAGACCGAGGTCGGCAAGGACGCCATCGAACTGCTTGAGCTGGTCGACGAGGTCCTGGACATCGCCGTCACCGCCAACCGCGGCGACTGCCTGTCCATCCGCGGCGTCGCCCGTGAGACCGCCATCGCCTACGGCCTGCCGCTGCGCGACCCGGCCCTCCTCGACGTCCCGGGCCCCAACGCCTACGGCTACCCGGTCCAGGTCTCCGAGCCCTACGGCTGCGACCGCTTCACGGCCCGTACGGTCGGCGGCCTCAGCCCCGAGGCCCGCTCCCCGATCTGGCTGAAGCGCCGGCTCCAGAAGGTCGGCATGCGCCCGATCTCGCTCGCCGTCGACATCACCAACTACGTGATGATGGAGCTCGGCCAGCCGCTGCACGCCTACGACCGCAAGCTGGTCCAGGGCACCATCGGCGTCCGCCGGGCCGCCGAGGGCGAGCAGATCGTCACCCTCGACGGCGTCACGCGGAAGCTGCACGCCGAGGACCTGGTCATCACCGACGACCGCGGCCCGATCGGCCTCGCCGGCGTGATGGGCGGCGCCAACACGGAGATCGCCGACCACGAGGAGGGCGAGGGCACCACCGACGTCGTCGTCGAGGCCGCGCACTTCGACGCGGTGTCGATCGCGCGCACCGCCCGTCGCCACAAGCTGTCCTCGGAGGCGTCCCGCCGCTTCGAGCGCGGTGTCGACCCGGCGGCCGCCGCCGCGGCGGCCCAGCGCACGGTCGACCTCCTCGTCCTCCTCGCGGGCGGCACCGCCGACGCCGGCGTCACCGAGATCGCCGCGCCGTCCGCGCCGCACACCATCGCCGTCCCGGCCGACCACCCGGACAAGGTGGCGGGCGTGGACTACGGCCGTGAGATTGTCGTACGCCGTCTCCAGCAGGTCGGCTGTGACGTGTACGGGCAGGACGAGCTCATCGTCACCGTCCCGTCCTGGCGTCCCGACCTCACCGAGGTCAACGACCTCGCCGAAGAGGTCATCCGCCTGGAGGGCTACGAGAACCTGCCCTCCACGCTGCCCAAGCCCCCGTCGGGCCGCGGCCTCACCCACCGGCAGCGGCTGCACCGCCGCGTCGGCCGGGCACTGGCCGGTGCCGGGTACGTCGAGGCGCCGAACTACCCCTTCATCGGCGAGCAGGTCTTCGACCAGCTCCTCCTGGAGGCCGACGACCCGGCCCGCCGCGTCGTCAAGCTCACCAACCCGCTCAACGACGAGGAGCCCGCGCTCCGTACGACGCTGCTGCCGGGCCTGCTGGGCGCGCTGCGGCGCAACGACGGCCGGGGCTCGCACGACCTCGCCCTCTTCGAGACGGGGCTGGTGTTCCTGCCGCGCGAGGAGCAGAAGGTCGCCGCCGCGCTGCCGGTGGACCGGCGTCCCACCGACGAGGAGATCGCCGACCTCAACGCCGCGCTGCCCGAGCAGCCGCGCCATGTCGCCGCGGTCCTCGCCGGGGCGCGCGAGCAGGCCGGCTGGTGGGGCAAGGGCCGTCCGGCCGACTATGCCGACGCCATCGAGGCGGCGCGGGCGGTCGCCCGTGAGGCCGGGGTCGAACTGCTCGTCCGCGGCGGTCAGTACGGGCCGTGGCATCCGGGTCGGTGCGCCGAGCTCGTGGTCGTGGCGGACGGGGCCGAGAAGGTCGTCGGTCACGCCGGTGAGCTGCACCCGCGCGTGGTGAAGGCCTTCGGCCTGCCCGTCCGTACCTGTGCGATGGAGCTGGACCTGGACGCGCTGGAGGCCGTCGGCGACGACACGCCGCAGGCGCCGGGCATCTCCACGTTCCCTGTCGCTACGCAGGATGTGGCGCTGGTCGTGGACAAGTTCGTACCGCACGCGGACGTCGAGGCGGCGCTGCGGGAGGGCGCCGGTGAACTGCTGGAGGGCATCCGGCTGTTCGACGTCTACGAGAACGCGGAGCAGCTGGGTGACGGGAAGAAGTCACTGGCGTATGCGCTGCGGTTCCGCTCCGCGGACCGGACGCTGACGGTTGATGAGGCGTCGGCTGCGCGGGATGCGGCTGTTGCGCTGGCGGGGGAGCGGACCGGAGCCGTCCTGCGCGGTTGAGGAATCCGTTACCTCACTCGTTTGAGTGAGAACTCCCAGTGATCTGGTCCATCCGGGCCATGGCTCGACAGAATCGGACCGGCCTTTCGGGGTCGGTCCGATTCTGCTGTCTGGGCCTATATGGGGGGCCATCGGCATGATCCGTATCAGGGGTCGGGTTCCCCGCAAGGTGCTCGCGCTGGGGCTGCCCACGGCCTGGGGTGCCGTGGCGATCTCGTACAAGATGACGTGCCCGCTCGCCCAGCAGACCGGGTTCGAGGCGCGGCTCGCCACCAGCGCCGTCTTCTTCGCCGTCGGCACCGGGCTGATACTCCACGTCCGCAAGGCGCTGCTGCGTGAGCTGCGGCAGATCCGGCAGGTCGCCGGCGTCGCGCAGAGCGCGCTGCTGCGGCCGCTGCCCCCGCGGATCGACGGGCTGAACGTCGCCGCCGCCCAGCTGTCGGCGGACCGCGGGGCATCCGTCGGCGGCGATCTCTACGAGGTCATCGCCACCGAGCACGGGGTGCGCGCGGTCATGGGCGATGTACGGGGCCATGGCCTCGCGGCCATCAGCACGGCCGCCGCCGTCCTGGGCAGCTTCCGCGAGGCCGTGCACGACGAGCCCGAACTCGGCTGTGTCCTACGGCGGCTGGAGCGGGCCCACGCCCGGCATCTGCGCGAGCGGGCCCGCGCCGAGCATCCGTCCAGTGGGGCGGAGCCGGAGAATCCGGTCGCCGAGGAGTTCGTCACCGTACTGCTCCTGGAGATCCGTCAGGACGGCGCGCTGTACGCACTGAACTGCGGCCACCCCTGGCCGTATCTCCTCAGCGGCCCCCGGGTGGACCCCCTCACCCGAGCGGATCCCCTCCCTCCGCTCGGGCCGTTTCCCTTGCCGTCCCACCTGCCGGCGATGCCCTGCGGCCACCTCCTCCCGGGCGAGACCCTCGTCCTCCACACAGACGGAGCCGAGGACGCAAGGGACACGAATGGCCGGTTCTTCTCCCTGAGGGCGGCCCTTGAGAAGGCTGCGGACCAGGTCCCCCAGGCTCTATTGGGCTCTGTTTTCACGGCGCTTCTACGACACACCACCGGAACCCCGAAGGACGACATCGCCTTACTGGTGCTACGAAACGACCGCCCACACAGACACCCCTCAGGGGCGCGGGGAATTGCGCGACCAGCCACATCGCACCCGCAGCCGACAACGCACCTTTAACCCCAACGGCGTTGAGTCGCACCGCCAAGCCAGCGCGGCGACGCCGTCCGCCCCGCCACGGAGTGTCGGGCAGGCAGCTGGGCGGACGGCGCGGAATCGGGCCGCCGCACTGTACGAGGGGGAGCCGGCGGCCCGGCCGGCCTCTTGCGAGGCATTTCAGTCAACCGGCTGGAAACTCTCCGCGACAGTGCGCGCACGCTGCGGATTCGAGCACTCCGTTCACACCCCGTGTGAACCCCGACCCACTACTCTGTCCGCACCGAGCCACCCGGGGGGCATATATGCAGCCCAATACTCTGCTCGACGCGATCCTGGACGAGGCGGGGATCTCGCACGCGGGGTTGGCCGCACACGTGAACCAGGCGGGACGGGCGCGCGGGCTCGCGCTCCGCTACGAACACACCGCCGTGGCACGCTGGTTGAAGGGGCAGCGCCCCCGCGGCCAGGTGCCCGACCTGATCTGCGAGGTGCTCGCGGGACGGCTGCACCGGACCGTCACCCTCGACGACATCGGGCTCGGCGTACCCGGCGAACCCTCCGCCCCGCACGGCACCTCGCTGTCCGGGTTCGTGGAGCGGGCCACCGCCCTGTGGCGCTCCGACGAGCAGCAGCGCCCGCACATCCTGGGCGCGCCCGCGGTCACCGGCACGCCCGCCGTCATGCCGGTGTGGGAGTGGGAGAACCCGCCCGAGGACGTCGACGTGTCGCGGGGCGGGCGGCATCGGGTGACCGTCGGCGACCTGGAGATGCTGCGGGCGGCCCGGACGCACTACGAGCAGATGTACCGCAAGGCGGGCGGCATAGCGACCCGTACCCGGATCGTCGGTTTCCTCAACGCCGAGGCGGCGCCGTTACTGCGCGGCAGCTACACCGACGCCACCGGCCGCCAACTGCACCGGGCCACGGGCGGGTTGGTGGCGATCGCGGGGATCTGCGCGTACGACTCCGACGCGCACGGTCTCGCGCAGCGGTACTTCCACCAGGCGCTGCGGCTGGCGAAGGCCAGCGGCGACCGGGGACTCGGCGCCTATGTGATCGCGCTGCTCGTCAACCAGGCGCTGTTCATGCGCGAGCACCGGCAGGCCGTCGCCTTCGCGGAGGCCGCGTTGCGCGCCGCCGGCAAGCACATCACCCCCGCCCTCGCCTCCGACCTGTACGCGATGCAGGCGAAGGCGTACGCACACCTCGGTGACGGTACGAGCGCGCTGTCCTGCATCCGGCGTGCCGAGCAGGCCGCCGAACGCATCCGGCGTGGATACGAACCCGACGAAACGGGCTATGTCCAACCGGGGTTGGTCAACGTCCAGGTGGCGGAGGCGCTGCTCAGCCTCGGCGAGCTGGTGGCCGCGGGCGAGCATGCCGCGGCGGCCGTGGACAACCCGGCCCATGACCGCGGCCGGGTGCACCGGCTGGCGATGCTCAGCACGATCGAGCTGCGCCGGGGCAACGCCGACAAGGCGGTGGCCACCGCGGTGCAGATGGCCGAACAGGCCCGCGGGATGGAGTCCCAGAGACTGCGCGACAGACTCCGGGCGGTGCGCGAACATCTGGTCCGCAGCGGCTGCGCGGGCACGGCCGAGGCAGCCGAACTCATCGACGGAGCACTGCGCGTACCGCTGTAGGCAGGTTCCTGAGCGCGGACACCCACAGTCCCTGCTGCGATATTGCCACTTACTCGACGGAAGGTGGCAGAACCGTGCAGTGGACGAAACAGAACGAACAAACTGTGTATGCGAACCGCTGGTTCACCGTCAACCTGGCAGATGTGGAACTGCCGGACGGGCGGCACCTGGATCACTTTCTGATACGGCTGCGGCCCGTCGCCGTGGCCACGGTGGTGAACGAGGCCAACGAGGTCCTGCTCCTGTGGCGCCACCGCTTCATCACCGACAGCTGGGGGTGGGAACTGGCCGCGGGCGTCGTCGAGGACGGCGAGGACATCGCGAGCGCGGCCGCCAGGGAACTCGAGGAAGAGACCGGCTGGCGGCCGGGCCCGCTGCACCATCTCATGAGCGTGGAACCGTCCAACGGGCTCACCGACGCCCGGCACCACATCTACTGGGCCGACGAGGGCGAGTACGTCGGACACCCCGTGGACGACTTCGAGTCGGACCGCCGGGAATGGGTCCCCCTCAAGCTCGTCCCCGACATGGTCGCCCGCGGCGAGGTCCCGGCCGCCAACATGGCGGCCGCCTTACTCCTGCTGCACCATCTCAGGCTCGGTCAGGACGTCTTGCCCTGATCCCCCACCACGTCCCGGTCCCTAGTGCCCGAGGGCCTGCCAGACCGCGACGATGAGCGCGCCCACGGCCGTGACGGCCGCGACCGCGGGCAGCGGCCAACGGGCGTGCTCCAGCGCGACGATCCGTGAACTCAGGTCGTCCACTTCCTTGTCCGTCTCCTCCGTGCGATGGCTGAGCAGTGCGAGCCCTCCCTCGACACGCGCGTACGCGACATCGAGGCGGCGGCGTAACTCTGCGAGTTCTCCATGGACCACGGGATGCTCCGGGTCGGCGGTCACTTGTCCGCTCCTTTCCGTAGTCATCACATCCCTTGCATGCGCATGAGGAGTCAACTCCCCTGGTGGGCGCGTGGGGAGCGTGTGCGACGGGCATATGCGGGCCCGGCGCGCACACGGTGTGTGAATACGGCGGGCCCGGCGCTCCGAAGAGTGCCGGGCCCGTGTTCGTCGCAGTGTGTAATCAGCACCCTGTAACGGGCACTGTGCACCTGGCCGGGACGTGTCAGCCGTAGGTGTAGAAGCCGGAACCGGTCTTGCGGCCGAGACGGCCGGCGTCGACCATGCGCTGGAGCAGCGGGGGAGCGGCGTACAGCGGCTCCTTGTACTCCTCGTACATCGAGTTGGCGATGGAGACGATCGTGTCCAGACCGATCAGGTCCGACAGCTTCAGCGGGCCCATCGGGTGGGCGCAGCCCATCTCCATGCCGTTGTCGATGTCCTCGCGGCCCGCGATGCCCGACTCGAACATCCGGATCGCGGACAGGAGGTACGGGACGAGGAGGGCGTTCACCACGAAGCCGGAGCGGTCCTGGGCCCGGATCGCGTGCTTGCCGAGCAGCTTCTCGGCGAAGCCCTGGGCGCGGCTGATCGTGCCCTCGGAAGTGGTGAGCGCCGGGATCAGCTCGACGAGCTTCTGCACCGGGGCGGGGTTGAAGAAGTGGATGCCGATGACCTGGTCGGGCCGCGAGGTGGCGACCGCCAGCTTCACCAGGGGGATGGAGGAGGTGTTGGAGGCGAGGATCGCGTCCGGCCGGGTCACGACCTGGTCGAGCACCTGGAAGATCTCCGTCTTCACCTGCTCGTTCTCCACGACGGCCTCGATGACCAGGTCGCGGTCGGCGAACTCGCCGAGGTCGGTGGTGAAGGAGAGCCGGGCCAGCGCGGAGTCCCGCTCCTCCTCGGTGATCTTGCCGCGCTCGGCGGCCTTGGCCAGGGAGTTCAGCAGCCGGGTCCGACCGATCTCCAGGGCCTCACCGGTGGTCTCGGCGACCTTCACGTCCAGTCCGGAGCGGGCGCACACCTCGGCGATGCCCGCGCCCATCTGTCCACAGCCCACCACTCCGACGCGCTCGATGTCGGTCACATCGTCCCCTTCGCAGATCTACGAATCCGGCAGGACCCGCGTGGTTCGCAGCCTGCTCCATCCGTGCACGTTACTGGAAAGTATCGATGATCGATCGATCGGGTCGGACATGCTCGACGGCGGCTCCGCCGGAGGTCGAGCGGACCGGCTGGTCCGGGGAGCGTGCGGGACGACTCGGTGCCTGCCGCAAATCTGCACGTTCCCTTCGGCGATCGTTGATCGAATGCCCGGGGTCCGCATGGCAGGCTGCGGCTGGACGGAACCACGGAGGTACGAGTGAGGATGCATCGGAAGTCACGGCTGTCGAGGCGGGCGTTCGCGGTGACCGCCCTGTCGGCTCTCGTGGCGGGCGGCGGCGCGGTGGCGGCGGGCGCGGCGATGGCCGGCGGATCGGACTCCCCGCGGCGCCGGGGGCCCGGTGAGATGCGGGGCGTGTGGGTGGCGAGCGTCGCCAACCGCGACTGGCCCTCGAAGGCGGGGCTGACCGCCGCACAGCAGCGGGCCGAGCTGATCAAGCTGCTCGACCAGGCCGTGGAGCGGCGCCTGAACACGGTGATCCTCCAGGTGCGGCCCGCGGCCGACGCGCTGTGGCCCTCGCCGTACGAGCCCTGGTCGCAGGTCCTCACCGGCACGCAGGGCAAGGCCCCGGGCTGGGACCCGCTCGGCACGGCGGTCGAGGAGGCCCACGCCCGCGGCCTGGAACTGCACGCCTGGTTCAACCCGTACCGGATCGCCAACCACGCCGACCCGACGAAGCTCGTCGCCTCCCACCCCGCCCGGGTGCACCCGGAGTGGGTGGTGACGTACGGCGGCAAGATGTACTACAACCCCGGGCTGCCGAAGGTCCGCGCCTTCGTGGAGAAGGCGATCCTGGACGCGGTGCGCAAGTACCCGGTGGACGCGGTCCACTTCGACGACTACTTCTACCCGTATCCGGTCGCGGGCCAGACCTTCGACGACGACGCGGCCTTCGACGCCTACGGCGGCGGCTTCGACACCCGGGCGGACTGGCGGCGCAGCAACATCGACAAGCTGGTCCTGGAAACGGCCGCGAAGATCAAGCAGATCCGGCCCACCACCCAGTTCGGGATCAGCCCCTTCGGCGTGTGGCGCAACGCCTCCACCGACCCGCTGGGCTCGGAGACGAAGGCGATGCAGGCGTACGACGACGTCTTCGCCGACACCCGTAAATGGGTCCGGGAGGGCTGGATCGACTACATCGTCCCGCAGATCTACTGGAACATCGGCTTCTCGGTCGCCGACTACGCCAAGCTCGTGCCCTGGTGGGCGCAGCAGGCGCGGGGCAGCAGGACGAAGCTGTACGTGGGCGAGGCCCTCTACAAGGCCGGCGATCCGGCGCAGCCCGCCGCCTGGCAGGACCCCGCCGAACTGTCGAGGCACCTCGCGCTCGCGTCCGACCAGGTGCAGGTGCGCGGGCATGTCTTCTTCGCCGCCCGCGAGGTCGCGGCGGACCCGACCGGGGCCATGGCGCGGGTGGTGGCCGACCACTACCAGGAACCGGCGCAGCCACCGCGCTGAGCCACTGGCCGCCGGCTCGCGCCGGGCTACTGGCTGGTCTGCTGCCGGTGCCGGATCTCGGTGTCGGGGCCGGGTGAGCACACGCCCTCGTGCCCGTCCTCGAAACGGACGCGGTACGGGGGGTTGCCGCCCTGTCCCATGACCTCGACGATCTCGCCGACCTTGTCGTGCTGTCCGACCACCCTGCCGTGCTGGACGAGCTGGTCGCCCACGGTTGCACGCATCTTCGGGGCCTCCTCACCATGTCCGGGAGCAGCGGTCCGTGGCCTTGAGTTTACGGCGCGAGGACCCGGTGGGAACCGGTGCGTACCCGCCCCTCAACCGCGCGCCCGCTGCGTGACGGCGATGCACACCAGCACCGCCGCGGCCGTCAGTGGGGCGGCCACCGTCAGGTGCTCGCCGAGCAGCAGCACCGACCACACCAGTGTGAGCAGCGGCTGGGCCAACTGCAACTGGCTGGCCTTGGGGATGCCGATCGTCGCCATGCCCCGGTACCAGACGACCAGACCGAGGAACTGCGAGCCCGCCGCGACCCAGAGCAGCCCGCTTACGCTGTGGAACGTCAGCGCGACGGGCTCGTACGACAACGCCACCACGGCGGCGGGCAGGGTGAACGGCAGACACAGCACCAGCGCCCAGCCGATGACCTGCCAGCCCGGCATGACCCCGGCCAGCCGGCCGCCCTCGGTGTACCCGGCCGCGCACACCAGCAGCGCGGCGAAGAGGTAGAGGTCGGCGGTGGTGAGGGCGCCGCCGCTCTGCTGGACGGTGAAGGCGATCACCGCGGCGGCGCCGGCGAGGGCGGCCGTCCAGAAGGTGCGGGACGGGCGGGTGCCCATGCGCAGGGCGGACAGCAGCGCGGTGGTGAGCGGGAGCAGACCGACCACGACGGCGGCGTGCGCGGTGGTGGAGGTCTGGAGCGCGAGGGTGGTGAGCAGCGGGAAGCCGACCACGACCCCGGCGGCGACGACCGCGAGCCCGGCCCGGTGCCGCCGGTCCGGCAGGGGGACGCGCAGGGCCAGCAGACAGGCCCCGGCGATCAGCGCCGCGAGGACCGACCGCACGGCGACCAGTGACCACGGCCCGAAGCCCTCCAGGCCCCACGCCGTCGCGGGAAAGGTGAGGGAGAAGGCGACGACACCGAGCGCGGCGAGGAGGGTGCCGGTCGCCCGGTAGGGCCGGCTGTCGACCGCTATCGCGACCGGGGTGGTAGCGCTACTCTGTACTCTCATGCAAGAGCGTAGCAGCGTCGGTGAACTGGCGGAACGCCTGCGGCGGGAGCTCGACCGCTACTCGCCGGGTGGAAAGCTCCCGTCCAGCCGGGCCCTGGTCGAGCAGTACCGGGTGAGTCCGGTGACCGTCTCCCGGGCCCTGGCCCAGCTGGCCGCGGAGGGGCTGGTGGTGACCCGCCCCGGCGCCGGGGCGTTCCGCAGCCGGCCCCGGACGACTGCCGCCCCCGCCGGTGACACCTCCTGGCAGGAGGTGGCCCTGAGCGCGGACGCGTCGCCCGACCTCGTGCCGCGCTCGGTGGACGCGTCCGGGGTCGTCGTCTCGCTCGCCACACCGCCGCCCGGCGTCATCGAGTTCACCGGCGGTTATCTCCACCCCTCCCTCCAGCCCGAGCAGGCCCTCGCCGCCGCACTGTCCCGGGCTTCACGGCGTCCGGGGGCGTGGGGGCGGCCGCCGCTGGAGGGGCTGGTCGAGCTGCGGGAGTGGTTCGCGCGGAGCATCGGCGGGGCGGTGAGCGCGGCCGAAGTGCTGATCGCCGCGGGCGGCCAGTCGGCGCTGACGATCGCGCTGCGCGCGCTGGCGCCGCCGGGGGCACCGGTCCTGGTCGAATCGCCCACGTACCCCGGCATGTTGGCGATCGCGAGGGCGGCGGGCCTGCGACCGGTGCCGGTCCCGGTGGACGCGGACGGAGTACGCCCCGAACTCCTCGCGGACGCCTTCCGCGCCACCGGCGCCCGGGTGTTCATCTGCCAGCCCCTCTTCCAGAACCCGACCGGCGCGGTGCTGGCCGCCGAACGCCGGGGCGAGGTGCTGCGGATCGCGCGCGAGGCGGGCGCGTTCGTCATCGAGGACGACTTCGTACGACGGCTCGTGCACGAGGACGCCGGCGAACTCCCGCGACCGCTGGCCGCCGAGGACGCGGACGGGGTGGTCGTCCACGTCTGCTCGCTGACGAAGGCGACCTCACCGAGCTTCCGCGTCTGCGCGCTCGCCGCCCGGGGCCCGGTCCTGGAGCGCCTGCGCGCCATCCAGATCGTCGACACCTTCTTCGTGCCGAGACCCCTCCAGGAGGCGGCCCTGGAACTCGTCGGCTCCCCGGCCTGGCCCCGCCATCTCCGGTCGATCTCCGCGGACTTGAGAGCCCGCCGCGACACCATGACCGCGGCCCTGCGCCTGAACCTCCCCGAACTCGCCCTGCCCCACGTCCCGTCCGGCGGCTACCACCTCTGGCTCCGCCTGCCCGAGACCCTCCCCGAGCCCGCCCTGACGGCCGCGGCCCTGCGCGCCGGCGTCGCCATCACCCCGGGCCGCCCCTACTTCAGCGCCGAACCCCCGGCAGGCCACATCCGGTTGAGCTTCGCGGCGGTCGCGGGGGCGGGGGAGATCGCGGAAGGGGTACGACGGCTTCGTACGGCTTGTGACGAGGTGCTGTAGGGGAGCGCGGGAAACCGTTGGCTCCCGACCGCCGCCCCCTGCGAAGATCCCGCCATGAGCGACCTCGCCACCGGCTACCAGATCTCCACCGACCCCGACCGCATCGACGCCGAGCGGGTGCATCGCTGGCTGTCCGAGGACGCCTACTGGGCACTCGGCCGGTCCCGGGAGAAGCAGGACCGGGCCATCGCCGGGTCGCTGAACTTCGGGGTGTACGACACCGCTTCGGGGGAGCAGGTGGCGTATGCGCGGGTGATCACCGACCGGGCCACCTTCGGGTGGCTGTGCGATGTGTACGTCGATCCGTCCGTGCGCGGGAAGGGGCTCGGGACCTCGCTGGTCGAGGCGGTGCGCGAGCACCTGCGGGAGTACGGGCTGCGGCGCATTCTCCTCGCCACGCACGACGCGCACGGCGTCTACGAGAAGGCCGGCTTCACGCCCCTCGCCCAGCCGGATCAGTGGATGGCGTACCTGTACTAGGCCCCATCGTTTCAGGTGACTTGTCCGGCCCGTCCCGACCTCGGTGTGAGGGTTTACCGACCCTGCGTAACTCCCGGGTAACGCCCCTTGACCTGCGCACTTTCTCCACTCACCATCACCGCATGGCACTCCGGGTCACATTCGTCGCCGCCGCCCGCAGCTCCCCGCTGCTCGCGGAGCGGTTCGAGGACGACCGGCCCCTCGATCAGGCCGGCTGGGACGAGGTGCAGCGCTCCGCGCAGGAGCTGCTGCCCCTGTCCGCCGCCGAGCTGCGCTACTGCTCGCCGACCCCGCGCAGCCGCGCCACCGGCGACGCCCTCGGTTACGCCCCGCTCGTGCAACTGGCGCTGCGGGACTGCGACATGGGCCGCTGGCGCGGACTGACGCTGGGCGAGGCGATGGCGCGCGAGCCGGAGGCGGTGGACGCCTGGCTCGCCGACCCGCGCGGCGTCCCGCACGGCGGCGAGTCGCTGCTGTCGTTCATCACGCGCGTCGGCGGCTGGCTCGACACGCGGCCCGTGGGCGACGGCGGAAGGATCGTCGCCGTCGCCGAACCCTCGGTCGTCCGGGCGGCGTTGGTGTACGCCCTGAAGGCGCCCCCGTCGACGTACTGGAACATCGACGTGCGCCCCCTGTCGACCACCACCCTCACCGGCCACGCGGGCCGCTGGAACCTGCGCTTCGACGGGGCGTCGGCTCAGTCCTCACGGGCGTAGTCGGTTCAGGCCTCGCGGGCGTAGTCGGTGGTCAGGACCAGGTCCTTGGCGGGGCCGCCCACCCGCCACACCGTCCGCCAGTGGTCCGCGTCGAGGACGCTGAACTCGCCGCGGTAGAGGTCCGCCGAGCACGGATGGTCGGCGACATGCCGGCCGGTCGTCAGGTCCAGGTCGTGGAAGGGCCGGCCGTCGGCGAAGCGGACGTCCGCCGTGCCCGGCCGCCCGCCCGGCAGGAAGCGCAGCGTCCGCTCGGCGGGCCGCGGGACGCCGAGCCAGGTGAACGTGCCCGACTCGTGGTGCAGGAGGCCGTCCTCCTCCGACGGGCCGAAAACCGTCGTACCGGTGAAGGCCCCCGTCTGCCCGCTCGCCAGGTCCCGCACGCTCCGCTCCACCCGCCAGCTCCCGGCCAGATACGTCAGTACGTCCGGTACCGGCCAGAACTCGCCCATTGCTTCCTCGCTTCCGACACTTTCGGTACCGCGCGACCCGTTGACGCTCTTCGATCTCTCTCCCTATCTTGCCGTTCGAAGTGCTGATCAGCGTCTGATATCTCGAACAAGCCTTGAACGACTCCCCCTTATCGAGCCGCGGAGTATTCATGTCACGCACCCGCTGGAGATACGGCATAGCCGCCACCGCCCTCCTCGCGGCGGCCGGCCTCATCCCCGCCCCCGCCCATGCCGAGGACGCCACCGACTACGCCATCACCGTCGACCCCACCGCCAAGGGCGCGAAGATCGACGACACGATGTACGGCGTCTTCTTCGAGGACATCAACCGGGCCGCCGACGGCGGTCTGTACGCCGAGCTCGTGCAGAACCGGTCCTTCGAGTACTCCACCGACGACAACAAGTCGTACACGCCCCTCACCTCCTGGACGGTCGACGGCACCGGCCAGGTCGTCAACGACGACGGACGCCTGAACGCCCGCAATCGCAACTACCTCACCCTGGGCGCCGGTTCGTCCGTCACGAACGTGGGCTACAACACCGGCATCAGCGTCGAGGAGGGCAAGCGGTACGACTTCTCGGTGTGGGCCCGCGCCGCGGCCGGCACGACCCTCACGGTCACCCTCCAGGACGCCGACGGCAGCCTCGCGACCGCCCGCCAGGTGGCCGTGACCAAGAGCGGCTGGGCCAAGTACAAGGCCGGTTTCACCGCGACCCGCACCAGTAGCGACGGCCGCCTCACCGTCGGCTCCCCCGGCGCGACCGCGCTCGACATGGTGTCCCTGTTCCCGCGCGACACCTACCGGAACGAGCCCAACGGTCTGCGCAAGGACCTCGCCGAGAAGATCGAGGCCCTGCACCCCGGCTTCGTGCGCTTCCCCGGCGGCTGCCTGGTCAACACCGGCTCCATGGAGGACTACAGCGAGGCCTCCGGCTACCAGCGCAAGCGGTCCTACCAGTGGAAGGACACCATCGGCCCGGTAGAGGAGCGCGCCACCAACTCCAACTTCTGGGGCTACAACCAGAGTTACGGCCTCGGCTACTACGAGTACTTCCGCCTCTCCGAGGACATCGGCGCCATGCCGCTGCCCGTGGTCCCCGCCCTGGTGACCGGCTGCGGCCAGAACAAGGCCGTCGACGACGAGGCGCTGCTCAAGCGGCACATCCAGGACACCCTGGACCTCATCGAGTTCGCCAACGGCCCGGTGACCAGCGAGTGGGGCAAGAAGCGCGCGCAGATGGGCCACCCCAAGCCCTTCCACCTCACCCACATCGAGGTCGGCAACGAGGAGAACCTCCCCGAGGCGTTCTTCGCCCGGTTCAAGCAGTTCCGCACCGCCATCGAGGCGAAGTACCCCGACATCACGGTCATCTCCAACTCCGGCCCGGACGACGCCGGTACGACCTTCGACACGGCGTGGCAGCTCAACAAGGACGCCAAGGTCGACATGGTCGACGAGCACTACTACAACAGCACCCAGTGGTTCCTGCAGAACAACGACCGCTACGACTCCTACGACCGGAACGGCCCGAAGGTCTTCCTCGGTGAATACGCCTCGTGGGGCAACGCCTTCAAGAACGGTCTCGCCGAGGCGGCGTACATGACCGGCCTGGAGCGCAACGCGGACGTCGTCAAACTCGCCTCGTACGCCCCGCTGTTCGCCAACGAGGACTACGTCCAGTGGCAGCCGGACCTCATCTGGTTCAACAACCACGCGGCCTGGAACTCGGCCAACTACGAGGTCCAGAAGCTGTTCATGAACAACATCGGCGACCGCGTCGTCCCGTCGACCGCCACCGGCACCCCCTCGCTCACGGGCCCCATCACCGGTGCCGTCGGCCTGTCCACCTGGGCGACCACCGCGGCCTACGACGACGTCAAGGTCACGGACGCCGAGGGCAACTCCCTGCTGAGCGACGACTTCTCGGGTGACGCGTCCAAGTGGACGCACACCGGGGGCGGCAGCTGGGCGATCCAGGACGGGCAGTACGTGCAGACCGACGTCGCCGCCGAGAACACCATGGTGTCGGCCGGTGACACGAACTGGCACGACTACGACCTGAAGGTGAAGGCCACCAAGAAGTCCGGCAAGGAGGGCTTCCTCGTCGCCTTCGGCGTCAAGGACACCGGCAACTACTACTGGTGGAACCTCGGCGGCTGGAACAACACCCAGTCCGCCGTCGAACAGGCCGTGGACGGCGGCAAGTCCACGCTCATCTCCAAGCCCGGCACGATCGAGACGGGCCGCACCTACGACATCGACGTCAAGGTGCGCGGCCGCCAGGTCACCCTGTACCTCGACGGCCAGGAGTGGGGCAGCTTCACCGACGACAAGCCGGCCGAGCCGTTCCGCCAGGTCGTCACCAAGGACAAGAAGACCGGTGACCTGATCGTCAAGGTCGTCAACGCCCAGGCCACCGCGGCCCGTACGGCGATCGACCTCGGCGGCGCGAAGGTCGCGTCCAAGGCGCGGGTCACCACGCTGACAGCCGACGCCAACGCGGTGAACACCGAGACGGAAACCCCGGTGGCACCGGTGAAGTCCACGTTCGACGGGGTCGCCGACAAGTTCACGTACACCTTCCCGGCGAACTCCGTCACCTTCCTGCGGATCAAGCAGAAGTAGGCGGGTTCTCAGGGGGCGTGGGCTGCTGCTGGTCGACCGGCAGCAGCCCACGCTCGTCGAAGACCTTCTTCGCGACGAACGTGGCGTTCAGGGCCCGCGGGAAGCCGCAGTAACCGGCGGAGTGCAGCAGCGCCTCGACGATCTGCTGGGGCGTCAGGCCCACGTTCAGCGCCGCGTTGATGTGCACCTCCAGCTGCGGCTCGCAGCCACCGAGCGCGGTGAGCATGCCCAGCGTCACCAACTGGCGGTCCCTGGGCTGGAGTTCGGGCCGGGAGTAGATCTCGCCGAAGCCCCAGGCGACGATCTGGTGGCCCATCTCGGGGCTGATGTCGGCGAGCGAGTCGATGACCCGCTGCCCGACCTCGCCGTCGACGCTCCGCAGCACCTCCATACCCTGGGCGAAACGCTCTTCACGGGTGGTGCCGTCCGTCATGTCGTGCCCTCCATTAACCTTCCAATAAGCTGGAATTCATTCCACCACTTTCGGCGACCGCACAACCGGTCGTATTCCCCCTCTGTCTAAAAGGGTGCAGTGAATTGCTGCGAATGGACGCACGGGGATGAACCCCCGGACGGGGGGCCCGAATTGCACAGCGGTATGCCAAGACCTCGGCGAGCCGCGGCCGGACTCGCGGCGCTGATCACCGTCGTCGTGTTCTGTGCCGCCGACGCCGTCGCCCGCAGCTACCCCTTCGGCCCGCGCACCCGCACCGTCAACGACCTCGGCAACCAGTACGTGCCCTTCCACGCCCACCTGTGGGACCTGCTGCACGGCCGCGCCGACGGCGGTCTCCTCGTCAACTGGCAGTCCGGGTACGGCAGCAGCTTCCTGCCCGACCTCGGCACCTACCTCACCAGCCCCTTCGCGCTGCTCGTGGCGGTGTTCCCGCGGGACGAGATCGACCTCGCGGTGTATGTGATCACCGTCCTGAAGGTCGCGTGCGCCGCCGCTGCCATGGCCTGGCTGCTGCTCGCGCTGCGCCCCGGGCGCTGGTGGGCGGCGGGGCTGCTGGGAGTGTCGTACGCCCTGTGCGGGTGGACCGTGGCGGCGGCCGTGTACAACCTCATGTGGCTCGACGGCCTCATCGCCCTGCCCCTGCTGTGCCTGGCCGGCGAATGGATTCTGCACCGGAGGCGACCGCTCCTCGGCGTGCTGGTCGTGACGGCGGCCTGGATCGCCAACTTCTACACCGCCTACATGGCCACCCTCGCCGCCGCTCTCGTCCTCCTCCTGAGGCTGGCCCTGTCCGGTCTCCCGCCGCGCCGGAAGGCGGCGGTGGCGGGGCGTGCCGGGCTGACCGTGGCCCTCGGGGTCGGCTTGGCCGCGCCCGTCGTGACGGTGGTGTACTTCGGCACCACCCACGCCTCCCCGGGCAGGTTCACCGAGTTCAAGCCGGTCGGCGCCGAGGACCTGCTGGCCCGGCTGCTGCCGACGACGTACAGCTTCGGCTCCCCGGCGCTCTTCGTCGGCACCACGGCGCTGCTGCTCGCCCTCGCCCTGCCCTTCCACCGGGCGGCCCCCCGGCCGGTGCGCGTCGGATGGACGCTGCTGGTGGCCGGGGTGACGCTGTCGATGCAGTGGGGCCCGACCCATCTCCTCTGGCACGCCTTCGCCGCTCCGCAGGGCAGCCCGTACCGGCAGGCCTTCGTGGTGTGCGCGCTGCTGGTGATGGCGGCCTGGCACGCGCTCTCGTACGGTGTGCCGGCACCGCGGGCGCTGGGCGCGGCCACGGGTGTCCTCGCCCTGATCGTGGCGGTCGCCGCGCGGAGCGATCTGGTGCGGCAGGTCGCCTGGCCGGTGCTGCTCCTGGCCACGGCGGGCGCGTTGGGCGGGCTGATGCTGCTGGGCGTGGTTAGCGGGGCGGGCGACTGGCGTCCGCTCGGCGACCGAGCCAGGCGTCTCCTCCGTGGGGGCGACCGGCGTCTCCCCGCCGGCGCCCGCCGTACCGCGCCCGTCGCCCTCGCCGTCGTACTCCTCCTCGGTGCCCAGTTCGGCGAGACCGTCGCCACCTCCGCCGTGGCCTCCCGATTGCGGCTCGCGCACCTGGACGACTACGCGCCCTGGGGCGACCGGCAGCAGCGGCAGGCGGAGGTGATCGCAAGGGCCGACGGCTGGCCCCGCTACCGCACCGACCCGGGCCGGGAGCAGACCGTCGCCAACGACCCCATGCTCGTCGGCGGCCAGGGCGCGCAGTACTACAGCAGCCACACCTCCGACGTGCTCCTGCGCACGCTCACCGCCCTCGGCGGCGGCTGGACCTCGGGCGGCCGCAGCCTCCAGAGCCTGGACAACGCCGTCACGGACGTGATCTTCTCCGTCGGCGCCCGGGTGCACTCACCGCCGGACCCGCACCAGAGCCAGTCTCCTGAGCCCGACGGCCGGGTGACTGTGTCCCGCCAGGACGTGCCGCCCCTGGTGACCGTACGGCCCACGGCCGCCACCGCACCCGCCTTCGGGCCGTCGCCGTACCGCAACCAGGAGCTGCTGCTCGGCGCCCGCGTCTACACCGTGCCCCGGCTCGTCGTGAGCGCCGAGACCGTCAGCGCCCGGTGCCCGGCGGGCAGCGAGGCGTATCTCTGGGCTCCGCACTTCGCCGGCACGGCCCAGCTCACCGGTGCTTCCGGCCCGGCCGCCCGCTTCAGGTCCGACGCGAGCAAGCGCGCCGCCATGCAGCCGCTCGGTACGGTCCCGCCGTCCGGGCGGCTGACCATCGAGCTGTCCGCCCACCGCCCGGGCAGAATCCCGGCGGGTGCGGTCGGCTGCCTGGACACCGGCAAGCTGCGCACCGCCGTCCAGCGGCTCAAGAACACCGGTGCCACGAAGGTCACGGTCTCGGACAGCGCGATCCGGGCGGAGCTCCCGGCCGGCAGCAAGGGAATCGCAGTTGTCGCGGCCCCTCGAATCGCCGGCTGGCGCTGCGCCGCCGGCAATTCGGCCGCCGCACCGGCCGGGAATTACCACGGGCTGATATCCGTGCCTCTCGACGGCACCTCGAACACCGTCACCTGTACTTTCCGGCCACCCGGTTTGCGGCTGGGTATGACGGTCGGGGGAGTGGCCTTCGTGACCGTCCTTCTGCTCGGAGTGGTGGGCGTGGTGCGACGGCGGCGCAGCCCCCGCCCGTCGGCGCGCCCCGCCTCGCGTGAGGACCTCGCCAAGATTGCATAAACGTGCATCGCTGCGTATAGTCATGCCATCCAAGAGGAGGGTGACATGGCGGTACGTGCGGCAGTGGCCGGGGCGAGCGGTTATGCGGGCGGCGAGGTCCTGCGGCTGCTCCTGGCCCACCCCGAGGTCGAGATCGGTGCCCTGACCGGCAACTCCAACGCCGGCCAGCAGCTGGGCGCCCTGCAGCCGCACCTGCTGCCGCTGGCCGGCCGAGTGCTCCAGGAGACCACCCCCGAGGTGCTCGCCGGGCACGACGTCGTGTTCCTCGCGCTGCCCCATGGCCAGTCCGCCGCGGTCGCCGAGCAGCTCGGCCCGGACGTCCTCGTCGTCGACATGGGCGCCGACTTCCGGCTCAAGGACGCCGCCGACTGGGAGAAGTTCTACGGCTCCGCCCACGCCGGCACCTGGCCGTACGGCCTCCCCGAACTTCCGGGTGCCCGCGCCGCGCTGGAGGGGTCCAAGCGCATCGCGGTACCCGGTTGCTACCCGACCGCCGCCACGCTGGCCCTGTTCCCGGCGTACGCCGCCGGGATCGCCGAGGCGGAGGCCGTGATCGTCGCCGCCTCCGGCACCTCCGGCGCGGGCAAGGCGCCCAAGGCCCATTTGCTGGGCAGCGAGGTCATGGGGTCCATGACGCCGTACGGCGTCGGCGGCGGCCACCGGCACACGCCCGAGATGATCCAGAACTTCAGCGGGGTCGCGGGTGAGCGGATCACCGTCTCCTTCACCCCGACCCTCGCGCCGATGCCCCGCGGCATCCTCGCCACGTGCAGCGCCAAGGCCCGTGCCGGCGTCACCGCCGAGTCCGTCCGCGCCGCCTACGAGAAGGCCTACGCCGACGAGCCCTTCGTCCACCTCCTCCCCGAGGGACAGTGGCCCGCGACCGCGTCCGTCTACGGTTCCAACGCCGTTCAGGTGCAGGTCGCGTACGACGAGACCGCGGGCCGCATCATCGCGATCAGCGCCATCGACAACCTCACCAAGGGCACCGCGGGCGGTGCCGTGCAGAGCATGAACATCGCCCTCGGACTCGACGAGACCACGGGGCTTTCCACGATCGGAGTCGCACCGTGAGTGTCACGGCAGCCAAGGGATTCCGGGCAGCGGGCATCGCCGCCGGAATCAAGGAGAACGGCAACCCCGACCTGGCCCTCGTGGTCAACGACGGGCCCCGCCGCGCCGCCGCCGGTGTCTTCACCTCCAACCGTGTGAAGGCCGCCCCGGTCCAGTGGTCCGAACAGGTCCTCAAGGACGGCCGGTTGACGGCCGTCGTCCTCAACTCCGGTGGTGCCAACGCCTGTACGGGCCCCAAGGGCTTCCAGGACACCCACGCCACCGCCGAGAAGGTCGCCGACGTCCTCGGCGTCGGCGCCATCGAGGTAGCCGTCGCCTCCACCGGCCTCATCGGCGTCCTGCTGCCGATGGACAAGCTGCTGCCGGGAGTCGAGAGCGCCGCCGAGGCGTTGAGCGAGCACGGCGGCGAGAAGGCCGCCATCGCCATCAAGACCACCGACACCGTCCACAAGACGTCCGTCGTCACCAAGGACGGCTGGACGGTCGGCGGCATGGCCAAGGGCGCGGGCATGCTCGCCCCCGGCCTCGCCACCATGCTCGTCGTCCTCACCACCGACGCCGACCTCCCGAGTGACGTACTGGACAAGGCACTTCGGGCCGCGACCCGCACCACCTTCGACCGCGTCGACTCCGACGGCTGCATGTCCACCAACGACACGGTCCTGCTACTCGCCTCGGGCGCCGCCGAAGTCGCCCCGGCCTACGAGGAGTTCGCCGAGGCCGTACGGCAGGTCTGCGACGACCTCGGGCAGCAGCTCATCCGGGACGCCGAGGGCGCCAGCAAGGACATCAAGGTCGAGGTGATCAACGCCGCGACCGAGGAGGACGCCGTCGAGGTGGGCCGCTCCATCGCCCGCAACAACCTCCTCAAGTGCGCCATCCACGGCGAGGACCCCAACTGGGGCCGCGTGCTCTCCGCGATCGGCACCACCAAGGCCGCCTTCGAGCCGGACCAGCTCAACGTCGCCATCAACGGCGTCTGGGTCTGCAAGAACGGCGGCGTCGGCGAGGACCGCGACAAGGTCGACATGCGCTACCGCGAGGTGCACATCGTCGCCGACCTCGCCGCCGGCGCCGAGACCGCCACCATCTGGACCAACGACCTCACCGCCGACTACGTCCACGAGAACAGCGCGTACTCCTCATGAGCAATGTGACCCGCAAACACACCGCGCTGCCCAAGGCCCAGATCCTCATCGAGGCGCTGCCCTGGCTGGTCCGGCACAACGGCAAGACCGTCGTCATCAAGTTCGGCGGCAACGCCATGATCGACGAGGACCTCAAGCGCGCGTTCGCCCAGGACGTCGTCTTCCTGCACCACGCCGGCCTCAAGCCGGTCGTCGTGCACGGCGGCGGCCCGCAGATCAGCGCCGCCCTCGACCAGGCGGGCATCGTCAGCGAGTTCAAGGCCGGCCTCCGCGTCACCACCGAGGACGCCATGGACGTCGTACGGATGGTGCTGGCCGGTCAGGTCCAGCGCGAGCTGGTCGGACTCCTCAACCAACACGGGCCGCTGGCCGTCGGGTTGACCGGCGAGGACGCGCACACCATCACCGCCACCAAGCACCAGCCCGAGATCGACGGCGAGTTGGTCGACATCGGGCGGGTCGGCGAGATCACCGCGATCGACACGGGCGCGATCGAGGCCCTGCTCGCCGACGGCCGCATCCCGGTCGTCTCGTCGATCGCCCGCAGCCAGGACGACCACCATGTCTACAACGTCAATGCTGATACGGCGGCTGCGGCACTCGCTGCTGCGCTGGGCGCCGAAACCCTCATGGTCCTCACGGACGTCGAGGGCCTCTACGAGGACTGGCCCCACTCCGACGAGGTGATCAGCCGCCTCACCGCCTCCCAACTGGAGAAGCTGCTGCCGGAGTTGAGCTCCGGCATGGTCCCCAAGATGGAGGGCTGCCTGCACGCCGTGCGCAACGGCGTCACCACCGCCCGGGTCATCGACGGACGGGTCCAGCACTCGATCCTGCTGGAGATCTTCACGGACGAAGGAATCGGCACGATGGTCGTGCCGGACGCGCAAGAGGGGGATGGGGAATGACCGGCAATCAGGAGCTCACCCAGCGGTGGCAGGGCTCGCTCATGAACAACTACGGCACCCCGCGCCTCCCCCTCGTCCGCGGTGAGGGCCTGAAGGTCTGGGACTCCGAGGGCAGGCAGTACTACGACTGGGTCGGCGGCATCGCCACCAACGCGCTCGGCCACGCCCACCCGGCGGTCATCGACGCCGTCAGCAAGCAGATCGCGTCCCTCGGCCACATCTCCAACTTCTTCATGGCCGAGCCGACGATCGCCCTCGCCGAACGGCTGCTCCAGCACTTCGGCCGGGACGGCAGGGTCTTCTTCTGCAACTCCGGCGCCGAGGCCAACGAGGCCGCCTTCAAGATCGGCCGGCTGACCGGGCGCAGCCACATGGTCGCCACGTCCGGCGGCTTCCACGGCCGGACCATGGGCGCCCTCGCCCTCACCGGCCAGCCCGCCAAGCAGACCCCGTTCCTGCCGCTGCCGGGTGACGTCACGCACGTGCCGTACGGCGACGCGCAGGCGCTGGCCGCCGCGGTCACCGAGGACACCGCGCTCGTCATCATCGAGCCCATCCAGGGCGAGAACGGCGTCGTCGTCCCGCCCGCCGGCTACCTCAAGGCGGCCCGGGCCATCACCGCGGCCAAGGGCGCGCTGCTGGTCCTCGACGAGGTGCAGACCGGCATCGGCCGGACCGGGCACTGGTTCGAGTACCAGGCCCACGAGGGCGTCCTGCCGGATGTCGTGACCCTCGCCAAGCAGCTCGGCGGCGGACTGCCGCTCGGCGCGACCGTAGCCTTCGGCCGGGCCGCGGAGCTGCTCCAGCCCGGCCACCACGGCACGACCTTCGGCGGCAACCCGGTCGCCTGCGCCGCCGGACTCGCCGTCCTCGACACCATCGCCGGCGACGGGCTGCTCGACAACGTCAAGCGGCAGAGCGCCGCGCTGAGCGACGGAATCGAGTCCCTGGGGCACCCGCTGGTCGACCACGTCCGGGGCTCCGGGCTCCTCCTGGGTATCGTGCTCACCGAGCCGCTCGCGCCCCAGGTGCAGCAGGCGGCTCAGGACGCCGGTTTCCTGGTGAACGCGCCCGCCCCCGATGTCGTACGGCTCATGCCGCCGCTGAACCTCGGCGACGACGAGGTGGCTGCGCTGCTCCAGGCGCTGCCCGGCGTTCTTGACGCGGCGAAGGCGGCGAAGGCAGCCAACGGGGACGGATGATCCGGAGAAATGAGACGTCGATGAGCCAGGCGCAGGAGCATGAGCAGAACGGGGCCGGCGGGCCTGCGGTGCCGCAGACGCGCACGGCGCGGCACCGCCGGATCGTGGACATCCTCAACCGGCAACCGGTGCGGTCGCAGAGCCAGTTGGCCAAGCTCTTGTCCGACGACGGGCTGAGCGTCACGCAGGCGACGCTCTCCCGGGACCTCGACGAGCTGAACGCGGTGAAGATCCGTAACACCGACGGGGATCTCATCTACGCGGTTCCGAGTGAGGGCGGGTTCCGTACTCCTCGGGCGCCGCTGGGGGAGTCCGCGAAGGAAGAGCGGATGCGGCGGCTCTCGCAGGAGCTGCTGATCTCCGCGGAGGCGTCGGCGAATCTGGTGGTGCTTCGGACGCCGCCGGGTGCTGCGCAGTTCCTGGCTTCGGCCATTGATCAGGCTGAGCTGCATGACATTTTGGGGACCATCGCGGGTGACGACACGTTGTTGTTGATCAGTCGGGATCCGGTGGGTGGGCAGGCGCTCGCCGAGCATTTGTTGCGGTTGGCTCAGAACGGGCATTGATCGTCGTCGGGTGCGGGTGCTTCGTGGCTGGTCGCGCCCACGCGGCGGAGCCGTAAATCGATACAGCCCCGCGCCCCTAAAAGCCTTTCATCCGAGCCTTGCTGCCAAGCCGCCCGTACACCTCACCTCATCGCCCGCCGTGATCAACAGCGCCTCCACATCCGGCAGTGACTCCAGCCAGCGCAAACCCTCCCGCGAGCCCATCGCGAACGCCGCCGTCGCCCAGCAGTCCGCCCAGGTGACGCTGGGGGCCACCACTGTCACGGCGACCAGGTCCGTCACCGCGGAGCGGCCCGTGCGGGGGTCGACTATGTGCGTGCCGCGTTCCGCCGTGCCGGACGTGGCGACCGCCAGTTCGTCGGTTCCCGCCGCCGACACCACCGCCGCCAGACCCCCCGGCCGCAACGGGTCAGCGACCCCCACCCGCCACGGCCGCTGCGGCCCCGGCGTCCCCAGCAGCTGTACGTCCCCGCCGCCGTTGAGGCTCACCCCGGTCGCGCCCGCCGCCATCAAGGACTTCGCCGCCCGTTCCACCGCCCAGCCCTTGACGATGCCCGTCGGGTCCAGTCGGCCCTGGTAGCGCATGCTGAACCAGCCGTCGCTCAACCGCTCGGCCTCCGCGCCCAGTTCGAGGACTTCGGCGACCTCGGGATCGCACTCCTCGACGGTCAGCTCGCCGTGCGCCAGGCGCGAGATCTGGCTGTCGTCGCGGTACGTGCTGAACACGGCGTCGACCCGGTGCAGCCCGGCCACCGCCTCCTCCAGTGCCGCCTTGACGGCACCGGGGTCCCCGCCGCGGACGTCGAAGGAGAAGACGGTCCCCATGACCTCCTCCGCATGACGTACCGCGGCGGGAGCATCTGCCGACTCGGCCACGGTGTCAGCCACCGGCCTGGTCCAGCGCCGACTGGAGGGACTTCTTGTAGCCCGCGCTGGTGTAGGTGGCCCCCGACACCGAGTCGATGTCCGCGCTGCCGGCCGCCACCGCTGCCGCGTTGAGCTTCGGTACGGCCAGCTCGGTCTTCTGCGTGCTCTGGCCGCCGCTCGGCGCCTGGACCGCCTCGGCCTTGGTGATCTTGCCGTTGGCGACGGTGATCCGGACCTGGACCGGGCCGTACTGGGTCTGCGCGACCGTGCCCGTGAGGGTCTTGGAGGCGGCTTCCTGGGCCGGGGCCGACGCGCTCTGCGAGGGCTGGGCGGCCGAGGCGGCGGCGTTCGCCTTGTCGATGGCCGACTGCAGGGACTTCTTGTAGCCCTCGCTCGTGTAGGTCGCCCCCGACACGGTGTCGATGTCGGGACTCTGCTTGGCGACCACGTCCGCGTTGAGCTTGGGCACGGCCAGGTTGGTCTTCTCGGTGCTGGTCCCGCCCTGCGGCGCCTGCACCGCCTCCGACTTGGTGATCTTGTTGCCGACGACGGTGATACGGACCTGGACGGCACCGTACTGGGTCTGCGCGGCGTCCCCGGTGGACGTGCTCGTCCCCGCCGCCTGCGCCCCGCCCTGCGCCGACTCCTGGGCGGCGGCCGGCGGGGCCGCGCCGCCCGCCGCGGACGCGGAGGCCGGGTCGGACGCCGGTTTCAGCGACAGCAGCAGCACGATCCCGGAGACGGTGGCGGCGCCGGCCAGGACGACACGCCGGATCGGATGACTCTTCCTCATGGCTGAATGAACTCCTGAAGTCTGGGGCTGCCGAGCAGAGTTGAGGGCCCGTTACGTCCGTGCGGGAGCGTCGCTCACATCTCGAACGACTCGTGGTGGATACGGCGGGCCGGCACGCCCGCGTCGCGCAGGGAGTCGTACACGGACTGCGCGAAGCCGGGCGGCCCGCACAGGAACACGTCGTGGTCGTCGATGTCCGGCAGCTTCTGCCGCAGCCGGTCCGCCGAGATGTCGGGCCGCTCGCCGTCCGGACTGTTGACCGCGTACATCAGCCGGGCGCCCCGCTCGTCGGCGATGGCGGCCAGCTCGTCCCACAGCGCCAGGTCCTGGGTGCTGTTGGCCCGGTAGAGCAGGGTGATGTCACCGGACGCGCCGGGCAGCGTCTCGAACAGCGCCCGCATCGGCGTGATGCCGACGCCGCCCGCGACCAGCAGCACCTTGCCGCGGCTGCGGCGCTGGGCGGTCAGGGCGCCGTAGGGGCCTTCGGCCCACACACGCGTGCCGGGCCGCAGTTCGCGCAGCCGGGCGGTGTGGTCGCCGATCGCCTTGACCGTGATCCGCAGCATGTCCGGGCGGGGCGCCGCCGACAGCGAGTACGGGTGGGAGCTGAACCGCATGCCGGGCGCCATGAACCGCCAGCGGAAGAACTGTCCGGCCTCCGCGCCCATCCGGTGCAGCTTCTTCCCGCCGATCAGCACGGACACGATGCCCGGCGTCTCCTCGATGACCGCCTCGACGTACATCCGGTGCTTGAGGTTGAGGCGGAGCGGGGTGAGGATCCGGTACCAGACCACCAGCGCGGTGACGGCGCCGTAGAGCCCGTACCAGAAGGTCTTCGCGGTGGGCTGGACGGCGAACTCGTTGCCGGTGGTGATCTGGTGCCAGAACGTCAGGAACACCACGGCGTAGGTGAGCAGGTGCACGTGGTACCAGGTGTCGTACGGCAGCCTGCGCCGGACCCCGCCGACCGACAGCAGCGCGATGACCACCAGCAGCCCGGTGCCGATCGCCGCCTTGCCCATGTCCGGCAGGGTCGTGACCATGTCCATGAACTGCTGGACGATGTCGCCGAGCGTCTTGCCGGCCTGGAGCGCGTACGCCCAGGTGATCAGGAAGACGTGCGCGATGACCAGGCTCACCGTGTAGCGGCCGCTCATCGCGTGCCAGCGGGCGACCCGGTCCGAGCCCACCCGCCGTTCCAGCGCCGGCACCCGGGCCATCTGGAGGACGACCAGCGCCATCAGATAGCCCGCGAGGAGACCGGTGATCCGGCCCGCGGCGAGGATCTTCGCGGTGTTGTCCGCGAGGGAGGGGGTGTTGTCCCACCACAGCCACAGCACCGCCGCCGCGCCCGCCCATAGGGCGATCACCAGCGGGACGGCCGGGGAGCGGCGCGGGCGGATGCGGCGCATCGTCTGGCGGCGGGCGGCGCGGCCGCCTGCGAGCGTGGTGGTCACGATTCCTCCGGGAGCGGGGCAAGGGGGGTGGCGTGGTCCCTTGGCCCAGAGATACGTGCCGTGACGCCTGGGTGTTCAGCCGGTCGCCGAGTCGAGGGCGGACTGGAGCGACTGGCGGTAACCGTCGCTCGTGTAGGTGGCCCCCGAGACCGTGTCGATGTCCGCGCTCTGGGCCTGGAGGGCCTCGGTCCGCAGCCGGGGGAGGGCGTAGCTGTTGATCTCCTGGTCCCGCGGATTGTCCGAGGGATAGACGACCGCCGTGACGTCGGTGAGCTTGCCGCCCTTGACCGTGATCCGGACCTGGACGGGACCCCAGCGGGTCTGCACCGAGTCGCCGGTGAACGTGCCCGCCCCGGCCGCCGACGGGGCCGTGGAAGGTGACGTGGCAGATATCGCGGTCGGGGTGTCGTGCGGTTTCAGCGACAGCAGCAGGACCATGCCGGAGACGGTGGCGGCGCTCGCCAGCACGATCCGGCGCAGCGGGTGGTTCTTCCTCAGTGCGTGCACGTGCGTGGCCTCACAACTCGAACGACTCGTGGTGGATACAGCGGTCGGGCACCCCGGCGGCACGCAGCGCCCCGTACACCTCGCGGGCGAAGCCGTCAGGACCGCACAGGTACACGTCGTGCCCGGCCAGCCCCTCGGGTACGGCCGCGCGCAGCAACTCCGGGGTCAGGCGCGGGCGTTCACCGTCCGGCCCGTTGAGCAGGTAGTGCACCCGCGCCCCGCGCCACCGCGCCAGGGCCTCCAACTCGCCGCCCAGCGCGAGGTCTTCGACCGTCCGCGCCCGGTACAGCAGGGTCACCTCGCCCGGCAGCGTCTCGAACAGCGCCCGCAGCGGGGTGACGCCGACACCGCCCGCAATGAGCAACGCCCGGTGCGAGGTGCGCCGTTCGGCGGTCAGCGCGCCGTACGGCCCCTCCGCCCACACCCGGGTGCCGGGCCGCAGCAGCGCCACCGCCGTGCTGTGGTCGCCGAGCGCCTTCACCGTGATCCGCAACCGGTCCCCGCGAGGCGGCGCCGACAGAGAGTACGGCGACGACGTCCCCCACATGCCCCCGGTGAGGAACCGCCAGCGGAAGAACTGCCCCGCCTGCGCGCCCAGTCGCTCCAGCCCCTGCCCGCGCACGACGACGGACCACACGCCCGGCGCCTCCCGGTGCACGGACTCCACCCGCAGCCGGTGCCGCAGGTTCAGCCGCACCGGCACGAGCACCCGGAACCACAGCACCAGCGCCGCCACCCCCAGGTACAGCGCGTACCAGGCGGCCCGCGCCGGACCGGCCGTGAGGTCGGAACCCAGCTGGACCTGGTGGAAGAAGACCAGGAACACGGCCGCGTACGTCAGCAGATGGACGTAGTACCAGAACTCGTGCCCGACCCGGCGCCGCACGGCCCGCACCGAGGTGACACCGACCGCGAGGAGGACCAGCGTGCCGGCGGTCGCCTTCAGCATCTCCGGATAGTCCAGGACCACCGTCACCGTCTCGTCGACGACCGACCGGCCGTCCTGCGCCGCGTACCCGGCCAGGATCAGCACCACGTGCGCCACCAGCAGACTGATCGTGTAGCGCCCCGCCATGGCGTGCCAGCGCGCCACCCGGTCCGAGCCGATCCGGCGCTCCAGCAGCGGCACCCGCGCCATCAGCCCGACCAGCACGGCACAGGCGTACCCGCACAGCAGCCCGGCGATCCGCCCGGCGTTCGTCAGCCACCCGGCCGCCCCCACCACGGAACCGGTGTTCGCCCACCACAGCGCCACCGCGCCCGCCGCCCCGGCCCACAACAGGGCGAGCAGCGGGCCCGCGGGGGAGCGCCGGGCGGCGAGCGGCACGGGCGGCGCCGTCCGCTCGTACAGGGTGGTCATGGGTACGTCCTTTCGTCCTGCCAGGACGCAACGGCGCTGGCAGGACGCAACTGTGCGGGCCGAACTTCTCAGAACCCTCTGAAACGGCGGCCTCAGAGCGCACTCAGAGGAAACTCAGAGCAAGCGCGGGCGCCGGGCGGCCGCACCAGAGGCGATCCTGGAAGCAGCACGCACACGATTCCTGTGAAGGGCCATGAACACCACCCGCTCCGGCCGCCCCGCCCTCGCCCGCCCCAACGGCACCCCGCTGCGCGTCCTCGTCGTGGACGACGACGAGGACCTCGCCGAGGTCCTGTCCGGCGCCCTGCGCTACGAGGGCTGGCAGGTGCGCACCGCCGGCGACGGGGCCTCGGCGGTCGTCGCGGCTCGTGAGCTGCTGCCCGACGCCGTCGTCCTGGACGTGATGCTGCCCGACACCGACGGCTTCGCCGTGCTGCGCGCCCTGCACGCCGTGAAGCCCGACGTGTGCGTGCTCTTCCTCACCGCCCGCGACGCCGTCGAGGACCGCATCGCCGGGATCACGGCGGGCGGCGACGACTACGTCACCAAGCCGTTCAGCCTGGAGGAGGTCGTCGCCCGGCTGCGCGGACTGCTGCGCCGCGCCGGCATGGCCCGGCAGCTGGAGGAGGGCCCGCGGCTGACCATCGGCGACCTGGTCATGGACGAGGACGCCCGCGAGGTGACCCGCGGGGGCGAACTGATCGAACTCTCCCCGACCGAGTTCGAACTGCTCCGCTTCCTCATGCGCAACCCGCGCCGGGTGCTCAGCAAGGCCCAGATCCTCGACCGGGTGTGGTCCTACGACTTCGGCGGCCGCGCCCATGTCGTCGAGCTGTACATCTCCTACCTGCGCAAGAAGGTGGACGCGGGCCGGGAACCGATGATCCACACCGTGCGCGGCGCCGGATACGTGCTCAAGCCGGTGACCCCGTGACCCTCGCTCTTCTACGACGCCTGCCCCGCCCGCACACCCTGCGCGCCCGGCTCACCTGCGGCCTGGTGGTGCTGCTGGCGGTCAGCTGCGCCGCGGTCGGTCTGGCCGCCGTCGTCGGACTGCGCGGCTTCCTCACCGGCCGCCTCGACGAGCAGCTGACGGAGGCCGGGAACCGCTTCGCGGTGAGCCTGGAGCACAAGGGAGAGCTGCCCAGCGGCACCGACGACCACGACGGCGACGAACACGGCGACACCCGCCACCAGGCCATCGGCACCTTCGGCGCCCGTCTGGTCGACGGCACGGCCACCCACGCGGCGGTCGTCCGCCCGAGCGGCACCGAGAACGTCGCACTGACCGCCGGCGACGAGAAGAGGCTCACCGCGATCCCGGCCGACGGCAAGGCCCACACCGTCGACCTCTCCGCGCTCGACGACTACCGCGTGCTGGTGACGAGCGGCATCGACGGCGACGTCCTGATCACCGGCCTGCCCCTGGAGCCCGTCGAGGCCACGGTCCACCGCCTCGAACTGCTCGCCGGGATCGTCTTCGGCCTCGCCCTCACCGTCACCGGCGTGGCCGGGGCGCTCTGGGTGCGCTGGTCGCTCCGCCCGCTCAGCCGCGTCGCGGCGACCGCCACCCGGGTCAGCGAACTCCCGCTGGCCAGCGGCGAGGTGGCGCTGCCGCCCCGGGCCCCGGAGTCCGACCCCCGAAGCGAGGTCGGCCAGGTCGCCGGCGCCTTCAACCGCATGCTGGGCCATGTCGAGGACGCGCTCACCAAACGGCACGCGAGTGAGGAGCGGCTGCGCAGCTTCGCCGCCGACGCCAGCCATGAGCTGCGCACCCCGGTCGCGTCGGTGCGCGGCCATGCGGAGCTGGCGCTCCTGCACCCCGGGCCGGTCCCGCCGGAGATCAAACGGGCCCTGGAGCGCATCGCCGCCGAGTCGTCCCGCATGGGCGAGATGGTCGACGAGATGCTGCTGCTGGCCCGGCTGGACGCGGGCCGCCCTCTGGAGCGCCACCCGGTCGACCTGACCATGCTGGTCCTGGACGCGGTGACGGACGCCCGGGCCGCGGGCCCCGATCACCGCTGGACGCTGGAGCTCCCCGAGGAACCGGTCACGGTCACGGGCGACGCCCACCGGCTCCAACAACTGTTGGCCAACCTGTTGGCCAACGCGCGTGGGCACACACCTGTGGGCACCAAGGTGACGGTCTCCCTGGAGATCGAGACCGAGACCGAGACCGAGATCGAGACCGAGACCGAGTCCGGGGCTGGGGCTGGGGCCGGGGCCGGGGCCACGGCGGCCGTCCTCACGGTCCACGACGACGGCCCCGGCGTCCCAGAGGACATCCAGCCCGGCGTCTTCGAACGCTTCACCCGAGCCGACCGCCGCCGCACCGACGCCCCCGGTGGCGGTGCGGGCCTGGGCCTGTCGATCGTGGCCGCGGTCGCCGAGGCACACGGCGGACAGGTGAGCCTGCGCAGCGCACCGGGCTCGACCACCTTCACCGTCCGGCTCAGTACCGGGTGATCGCCGTCTGCCCGCCCGTCGTACCGATCGCGATGTGCGGCTCCCGCCCGGGATCGGCCCACTTCAGAATCCGGCGCATCGCGTCCGCCGACACGGACACACAACCCGCCGTCGCCCCATTGCCGTTGACGTGCAGGAAGATCCCGGCACCCCGACCGCGCACCGGCTTCGCGTAGTTGAATCCGATCACCATGGCGTACGCGTACTGCTTCTCGTACGCGATCAGATGCTCGGACTCGGCGGCCCGGCAGTCCTCGGCACGGGGCTCGCTCCAACGGTTGTAGACACGCGAGTCGTTGTCCTGGCACCACCACGAACTCCCGCGCACAGGGCGGTACTTGTACGACGTCCCGCTCGGCGCTGCCTTGATGCCGAAGGCGTACGGCAGGTCGTACAGCCCCGCCGGAGTCGTGTTCGTCCCCTGCCTGCGCGAGGTGCCCTCCACGAGGCCGTTCGCCCCGAACCGCGCCGCGGCCGAACCGGCCTTCACCCACCGCCCGTTGCTGAGCTCCCACCAGGTGACCGTGCCGGAGGTGGCGGAGGCTTTCGCGGCCACCGCGGTGATCAGCTGCGTCCCGCCGCCCGTGTCGGCCATCCGCGCGGGAAGCGGCGGCTGCCCACCGCCGGGCGCGGCGCCGAGCACGAGGAGGGACGCGGACACGAGAGCCGTGGCGACGGCGGGGGAGCCCATGGCTCAGACGGTAGAGGGCGGCAACGGCAACGGCAGCCCGGGTAGGCCATCCAGGCTCGTCGCGATGTGTTCCTTCTTTTCGAAGTAGGCGCTCAGCGATGCGTCGTCCTCACGAGCGAAGCGCCTGGCGTGCAGGTCGCGGTCCTCGTCGTACGTCATGAAGGGCACCGCGTAGCCGCAGGAGTCCCGGATCTGCCGGGCCGTCACCACGATGATCGCCCGCAGGCCGTGCAGGCTCGGGTCGATGTCCGGGAAGTGCGTGAGCAGTTCCTTGAAGCGGGGGTCGTCGCGCAGCACCGCCTCGCCCTCGCCGTGCACCCGGACGATGTTGGGCGGGCCCTGGAAGGCGCACCACATGAGCGTGATCCGGCCGTTCTCCCGCAGGTGCGCGACCGTCTCGGCGGTGGAGCCGGCGAAGTCCAGGTAGGCGACGGTCAGTTCATCGATGACCGCGAAGGAGCCCTTGAGGCCCTTCGGGGAGAGGTTGACCGTGCCGTCGCCGGACAGCGGGGCGGTCGCGGTGAAGAAGAGGGGCTGCTCCTCGATGAAGGTACGCAGCCTGCCGTCTATGCGCTCGTAAGTCTTTCCCATGTCTAACGATTATGGTCGCAAGTCTTTCGCCTGTCTAATGAATCGAGGCGTCCGTTTCCCCGCTCCCCGCCGTGGCCGCCCCGGCCGGCGCAGAACTCGGGGCGGCCACAGCACCTGTCACGTCACTGGGTGAGCGTGCAGGCGGCCAGGGAGTTCAGGCCCTGGGGCTTCTCGGCGGTCCGGCCGATGGAGATGGCGATGCGGTCGATGGTCGACGTCCGCTTGTCCGCCAGCGGGCCGAGGATGGCGTTCTGGACGAAGTTGGGTCCGCCCTGGCCGACCGTGTTGACCAGTCGCGTGTTGGCCTCGTCGATCTGGGTCTGGAGGAGGGCCAGGTTGCGGTCGACCTCGGCCTGCGCGGAGGCCGGGATGGCCGGGAGCTGGGAGGCGACGTCCGGGCAGCTGATGGTGCCGACGCCGGCGTTGCCCGCGTCCTCGCCCGCGCCCGCGTTGCCGGTGTCCTGCCCCGCGTCTCCGGCGGCGTCCGTCGCCGTCGCGCTCGGCGTGGCCTCGGCCTCGTCGCCCGCGCCCGCCTCTTCGCCGGCGCCCGCTTCTTCGCCGGCCCCGGCGGCGCCGTCGGCGTTCAGGGTGCAGGGCGCGAGCGCGTCAAGACCCTGGGGCTTTTCGGCGGTCCGCCCGATGGCCGTGGCGATACGGTTGACGGTCGCGATCCGCTTGTCCTCCAGGGGGCCGAGGATGGCGTTCTGGACGAAGTTGGGTCCGCCCTGGCCGACGGTGTCTACGAGACGCTTGTTGGCCTCGTCGATCTGGGTCTGGAGGAGGGTGAGGTTGCGGTCCACCTCGGCCTGCGCGCTCGCCGGGATGTCCGGGAGCTGGGAGGCGACGTCCGGGCAGGTGATGGTGCCCGGGCTCGCCAGGGTGCGGGCGTTGGTGTCGCCGCTGCTCTTGGAGCTCTCCCCGGCGAGGGCGGAACCGGCGATCACCGCACCGGTCAGCACCAGTGCGGTAGCGCTGCCGATGAGCGCGACGCGGCGCTTGTTGTACTTCGGAAGAGCCCTGGACATGCGGATGCCTCACAAGGGTCGGGAGTGTCGTCGAGTTCTTGGTGTGCACAAACGCGGCGCCTGCGTTCGGGGGGAGGTACGAGCAAGCGGTTTCCCATGTTCAAAGGGAGACCAAAAACCGTGTCAGATTGACGAATCATGCAGAGGTCTGCATACTCATGCATACCCTTGAATGCGGCGATGAGGAGCAACGCAAGTGAGCAGCAACAGCGGTGACGTCCGGCTCTGGGGCGGCCGTTTCGCCGACGGTCCCGCCGAGGCCCTGGCCAAGCTGTCCGCGTCCGTGCACTTCGACTGGCGGCTGGCCCCGTACGACATCGCCGGTTCGCGTGCCCACGCGCGCGTGCTCCACAAGGCGGGCCTGCTCACCGCGGACGAGCTGGAGCGCATGATCGCCGGGCTCGACCAGCTGGAAGCCGACGTGGCCTCCGGCTCCTTCGTCGGCACGATCGCCGACGAGGACGTCCACACCGCCCTGGAGCGCGGTCTGCTGGAGCGCCTCGGCCCGGACCTCGGCGGCAAGCTCCGCGCCGGCCGCTCCCGCAACGACCAGGTGGCGACCCTGTTCCGGATGTACCTGCGGGACCACGCCCGGATCATCGGCGGCCTCATCGCCGACCTCCAGGACGCCCTGATCGGCCTGGCGGAGGCCCACCCGGACGTCGCGATGCCCGGCCGCACCCACCTCCAGCACGCCCAGCCGGTCCTCTTCGCCCACCACGTCCTGGCCCACGTCCAGTCCCTGTCCCGGGACGCCGAGCGGCTGCGCCAGTGGGACGAGCGCACGGCCGTCTCGCCGTACGGCGCGGGCGCCCTGGCCGGCTCCTCCCTCGGCCTGGACCCGGAGGCGGTGGCCAAGGACCTCGGCTTCGAGCACGGCAGCGTCGGCAACTCCATCGACGGCACGGCGTCCCGTGACTTCGTCGCGGAGTTCGCCTTCATCACGGCGATGATCGGCGTGAACCTCAGCCGCATCGCCGAGGAGATCATCATCTGGAACACGAAGGAGTTCTCCTTCGTGACCCTGCACGACGCGTTCTCGACGGGCTCGTCGATCATGCCGCAGAAGAAGAACCCCGACATCGCGGAGCTGGCGCGGGGCAAGTCCGGGCGCCTGATCGGCAACCTGACGGGCCTTCTCGCGACCCTCAAGGCGCTGCCCCTCGCCTACAACCGTGACCTCCAGGAGGACAAGGAGCCGGTCTTCGACTCCTGCGACCAGCTCGAGGTCCTCCTCCCCGCCTTCACCGGCATGATGGCCACCCTCACGGTCAACCGCGAGCGCATGGAGGAACTGGCCCCGGCCGGCTTCTCCCTCGCCACCGACATCGCCGAGTGGCTGGTCAAGCAGGGCGTCCCGTTCCGCGTCGCCCACGAGGTCGCCGGCGAGTGCGTCAAGGCGGCGGAGGCCGAGGGCAAGGAACTGGACGAACTGACGGACGACCAGTTCGCCAAGATCAGCGCCCACCTCACCCCCGAGGTCCGCACGGTCCTCAACGTCAAGGGCGCCCTGGCCTCCCGCAACGGCAGGGGCGGCACGGCCCCGAGCGCGGTGGCGATCCAGCTGGCAGAGGTGAAGCAGGACGTGGCAGCCCAGCACGAATGGGCGACAGCGAAGAAGTAAGCCTAGTTTCAACGCCCCCACGGGCCGTAGGCCCTGTGGGGGCGCGGGGAACTGCGCGAGCAACCACGAAGCGCCTGCATTCGCCAAATCACCGCACAACCCGAGCTCTCCGGCGAACGGCATCCCGCGTTACGTTGTGGGCATGCCCATCGCCCGACTCGCCACAGCCACCACCCCCACCTGCCACATCGGCCTCGGCCTCGCCGCAGTCGGCCGCCCCGGCTACATCAACCTCGGCCGCGACGAAGACCTCGGAGACAACCGCAGCGTCGAATCGCTGCGCACCCGCACGCACGAACTCCTCGACGCCGCCTACTTCCAAGGCGTCCGCTACTTCGACGCGGCCCGCTCCTACGGCCGCTCGGAGGAGTTCCTCGCCGACTGGCTGAACGCCCGCCCCGACATCGACGACGTGGTCATCGGCAGCAAGTGGGGCTACACCTACACCGCCGCCTGGACGACCGACGCCGAGCACCACGAGATCAAGGACCACAGCGTCCAGACGTACGACCGCCAGCGCAGCGAGACCGCCGAACTCCTCGGCGACCACCTCGACCTCTACCAGATCCACTCGGTGACCCCGGACAGCCCGGCCCTCACCGACAAGGAACTCCACGCCAGGCTCGCGGAGGCCGCCGCCGGCGGCATCAGCATCGGCTTCTCCACCAGCGGCCCCGCCCAGGCGGACGCCATCCGCGCCGCCCTGGAGGTCACGGTCGACGGCGAGCCCCTCTTCCGTACCGTCCAGTCGACGTACAACGCCCTGGAGACCTCCGCCGCCCCCGCCCTCGCCGAGGCCCACGACGCCGGACTGACGGTGATCGTCAAGGAGGGCATGGCCAACGGCAGGCTCGCGGACCCGTACGCGCCGGACGCCCTGAAGGCCGTGGCGGCGGAGACATCCCTCGGCTGTGACGCGGTCGCCCTCGCCCTCGTCCTGCGCCAGCCGTGGGCCGGTGTCGTCCTGTCCGGAGCCGCGACGACGAACCAGCTGGCCTCCAACCTGCACGCGGCGGTCGTGGACCTGGACGAGGACCAGTTGGCCCGCCTGGCCGAGCTGGCGGAGGAGCCGCAGGCGTACTGGCAGAAGCGCAGCAGCCTCCCCTGGCACTGAGAGACTCCTGATCCACCCACAGTCATGAGACGCCTCTGCCCACACTGAGACAGTGATGTCTCACATGGGCTATGGTTGTCTCATGGCTGTCGATCGTGCTCACGTGCTGCGCAGTGCCGCGGCCCTGCTGACCCGCAAATCCACCGCGACCATGGACGAGGTCGCCAAGGCCGCGGGGATCAGCCGGGCCACGCTGCACCGCCACTTCGCGGGGCGCGACGCACTCGTACGGGCTCTCGAGGCGCTCGGCATCGAGGAGTGCGAGGCCGCGCTGGACGCGGCCCGCCTCGACGAGGGCCCCGCGAGCGACGCCGTACGCCGCATGGTGCGCGAGATGGAACCGGCGGCCGCGCTGCTGGCCTTCCTCTACACCGAGAACCAGCTGTTCGAGGGCGAGGAGCAGAACGCGGGCTGGACCCGCATCGACGACCGCGTCTCCGCGCTGTTCCGGCGCGGACAGGGGAGCGGCGAGTTCCGCATCGACCTCAGCCCGGCCTGGTTCACCGAGGCGGTGTACGGCCTGCTGGCCTCCGGTGCCTGGGCGGTGTCGGAAGGACGCGTGGCCCGCAAGGACTTCACCCACATGATCGCCGAGCTGTTCCTCGGCGGCGCACTACGGAGAGAGGAATCATGACCAGCACCCTGCAGCCGACGACCACGACCGAGGCGGTGACCAAGCGCCCGGGCCGTTGGCTCGCGCTGTCCGTCCTCGTGCTCGCCGTGCTGCTGGTGGCCGTCGACGCGACCGTCCTCGGTCTCGCGACCCCCTACATCAGCGAGGACCTGAACCCCACCGGTTCCCAGCTCCTCTGGATCGGCGACGTCTACTCCTTCGTCATCGCCGGTCTGCTCGTCTCGATGGGCAGCCTCGGCGACCGCATCGGCCGCAAGCGCATCCTGCTGATCGGCGCGACGGCGTTCGGCGCGATCTCGGTCCTCAACGCCTATGCCACGACACCGGAGTTGATGATCCTCGCCCGCGCCCTCCTGGGCGTCGCGGGCGCGACCCTCATGCCGGCGACCCTCGCCCTGATCCGCAACCTCTTCCACGACCCGCGCGAACGCAGCCTCGCCGTCGGCATCTGGGGCGCCACGGCCTCCGCGGGCACCGCGATCGGCCCGATCGCCGGTGGTTTCCTGCTCGAACACTTCTGGTGGGGCTCGGTCTTCCTGATCAACCTGCCCGTGATGGCGGTCCTCGTCCTCGTCGGCATCAAGCTGCTGCCCGAGTCGAAGAACCCGAACCCCGGCCCGTGGGACCTGATCAGCGTCGCCCTGTCCCTGGTCGGCATGATCGCGGTGGTGTACGCGGTCAAGGAGACGGCCACGCACGGCTTCGGCTGGGAGATCCTCGGCGTCGGCGCACTCGGCGCGGCAGCGCTCTACTGGTTCGTCCACCGCCAACTGACCCTGCCGACGCCTCTGTTGGACATGCGGCTGTTCCGCAACCGCGGCTTCAGTGCGGCGGTGCTGGCCGACCTGCTGACCATCCTCGGACTGTCCGGCCTGGTCTTCTTCCTCTCCCAGTACCTGCAACTCGTCCAGGGCCGACGCCCGTTGGAGGCGGGCCTCGCCGAACTCCCCGCCGCGGTGGGCGCGGTGGCGGCCGGTCTGGTCGCGGGCTGGGCGGCCCGCCGCTGGTCGGTCCGCGCGGTGGTCTCCGGCGGCCTGGCGGCGGTGGGCGTGGCACTGGCCTCGCTGACGGTCATCGACCAGAACACCGGCTACCCGCTGCTCGGCACCGCCCTGCTGGTCGTCGGAATCGGCGCCGGCTTCTCCTTCACGGTGACGGCGGACGTCATCCTGTCGAGCGTCCCGAAGGAACAGGCGGGCTCGGCATCGGCGGTCTCGGAAACGGCCTACGAACTGGGCGCGGCCCTGGGCATCGCGATACTGGGCTCGATCGTGACGGGCGTGTACAGGGGCTTCGCATCTCCGGCGGGTACTCCGGAGGGCGCCCACGAGTCACTGGGCGCGGCGGTGGAGGCAGCGACAGGAATGCCGACGCAGCAGGCAGAGGCACTGCTGACGTCGGCAAGGGATTCCTTCGTGGACGGCTTGGCGATAGCGGCGGGAGCAGGAGCAGCGGTACTGCTCGCTACGGCTATTGCAGCTTGGTTCCTGCTACGAAACCAACGTCTGGACAACGCCGAGTAAGGGGCGCGGGGAACTGCGCGAGCAACCCCCACCGGCCGCAAGCCGAAAAACTACGCCGCTTCCTTGGCCTTCGTCGCATACATGTCCACATACTCCTGCCCGGACAACCGCATGACCTCAGCCATCACGGAATCCGTCACAGCCCGCAGCACATACCGATCCCGGTCCATCCCGTCGTACCGCGAGAACTCCATCGCCTCACCGAACCGAACAGTGACCCGGCCCGGCCGGGGCATCCCCGCACCCCCCGGCTGCAACTTGTCCGTGCCGATCACGGCGAACGGCACCACAGGCGCCCCCGTCATCATCGTCAGCCGCGCGATACCGGTACGCCCCCGGTACAACCGCCCGTCAGGCGACCGTGTCCCCTCGGGGTAGATACCGAAGACCTTCCCCTCCTCCAGCACCCGCCGCCCGGTCATCAGAGCGGCGACGCCGCCCCGTCCACCGTCCCGGTCCACCGGAATCATGCCGACGCCGGTGAAGAACCACGCCATGAGCCGGCCCTTCAGGCTCTTCCCGGTGACGTACTCGTCCTTGCCGATGAAGAAGACCTGCCGGTCGCAGACGAGCGGAAGGATCATCGAGTCGATGAAGGTGAGGTGGTTGCCGGCCAGGATGACCGGGCCGTCCCCCGGGATGTGCTCGGCGCCCTCCACCTGTGGGCGGAACATCAGGCGCATGATCGGTCCGAGCACTGCCTTGATGAGCGCGAAGCGGGACAACGGGCCCTCCGGTGTCAAGGGAATCGGTCTAAGTCTGTGCAGGTGAGGACGATACTCGCGGCCCGGGGGGTCTTGCACATCGGGTTCACCGAGGTCTTACGCAGTGTTGACGCGGGTTTACCTGCGGTGGCGCGCGGAAGACGGCCCGTAACCCGACGGCCATGATGTGACGGACATCGCGCCCACGGCCTGACGGGCTGTCAACTTGCGCCTCATGTACGACATCCCGAGTCACCCGCGTGTTCTGCCGCAGGTCTCCCCGCAGTCATGAACACGCACCTACGATCGGCCCGCAGTGACGAGCCGACGCAAGGAGGGCGCTCATGGGATCGCAGGATTCGCAGGCCGTGAACGGGCAGACGGGTGTAACCGGACGGCGGGCGCTCCTGGGCGCGGCCGTGCTCGGCGCCGGGGGAGCCGTCCTCGGCCTGTCCGGCACGGCGAGAGCCGCCGAGGTCGCCGGGGCCGCCGAGGCGCGGCACGGTGGCGGGGTGAAGAGCCTGCCCGTGCCGACGATCATCGGCCACCGGGGTGCCAGCGGCTACCGGCCCGAGCACACGTTCGGCTCGTACCAGCTCGCCCTCGACCTGGGCGCGCACGTCGTCGAGGCCGGCGACCTGGTGCCCACCAAGGACGGTCACCTGGTCTGCCGTCATGAGCCGGAGATCGGCGGGACGACGGACGTCGCGGACCACAAGGAGTTCGCCGACCGCAAGACCACGAAGGTGTTGGACGGCGTCTCCGTCACCGGCTGGTTCACCGAGGACTTCACGCTCGCCGAGCTGAAGACCCTGCGCGCGATCGAGCGCATCCCCGCCAACCGTCCGCACAACACCCTCTACAACGGGCGCTGGGAGATCCCCACGTTCGAAGAGGTCCTGAAGTGGCAGGACGAGCAGACCCGCAAGCGCGGCCGGCAGGTGTGGATCTACCCGGAGACCAAGCACCCCACTTACTTCCGCAAGCTCGGCCTCGGCCTGGAGGAGCGGGTCGCGAAGCTGTTGCGCAAGTACGGCAAGGACGGCCGCAACTCGCCTGTCATCCTCCAGTCCTTCGAGCCCAGCAGCATCCAGCGCCTGAACCGCCTGGTCGACAACCCGCTGGTGGTCCTGCTCTCCTCGGCGACCAGCCGCCCCTGGGACTTCGTCGAGGCGGGCGACCCGCGCACCGTCGCCGACCTGATCACGCCCGCCGGGCTCCGCGAGATCGCCGGTTACGCCCAGGGCATCGGCCCCACCCTCGACCTCGTCATCCCGAAGGACGCCAACGGCAACCTGACCACGCCGACCACCCTTGTCGCCGACGCGCACAAGGTGGGGCTGATCCTGCACCCCTACACCATGCGCAACGAGAACCCCTTCCTGCCGACGAGCTTCCGCAAGGGCACCGACGCCGACGCGTACGGCGATGTCTTCGGCGCCTACAAGACGTACTTCGCCACCGGCATCGACGGTGTCTTCACCGACAACCCGGACACCGGCCTGCTGGCCCGCGAGGACTTCGTCAACAGCTGAGCGCCCGCCCCCGATCGGGGTGACAACCGGCCGTCCGGGCAACCCGCCGCCCGGACGGCCGCGTCGTGAGCCATATGACGCGCGACCTGCTCACCACCCCGTCGTACGACCTGGCCACCGCCCCGCGGCACGACCTGCTCACCACCCTGCGCCCGCTGCTCACCGCCGAGGCCTCCGCGGAGGCGCGCGCCTCCGGTGCCGAACCCGGCGACCTGGAACAGGCGGTCTGGCTCCGCCTCCTGGAGCGCCTCGACACCGACGGCCCGCCCGTGGACCCGCCGGGCTGGCTCCGCCGGGCCGTCCGCGCCGAGGCGCGCCGCTCCCGTCGTACGACCCGACTCGAACGGCCGTATGAGACGGAACCCGCGGACGAGGCCGGCGGCAGCCCCGAGGACCATGCGCTGGCCGCCGCGCGGCGCCGGGCGTTGCGGGACGCGGTACGCCGACTGCCCGGCCGCTGCCCGCGTCTGATGGAGGCGCTGCTCTCCCCGAAGGACCTCACATACCGGGAAATCGCGGGGGAGTTGGGTATCTCACAGGGCAGTCTCGGTCCGGAACGTTCCAGATGCCTGGGATGTCTGCGTCGTTTGCTCACACCGGAGGTTGCGGCCCGCGGAGCGCGGGGATAGGAGTGAGGGACGACAGGCGATCAGGTGAGCGGGAGGCGTGCGCACATGGGCATGAGCGTGACCATCTCTGCGGCGACCGTGCAGGACGCGGAGCAGATCTTCAGGTTGCAGTACCTGTGCTTCCAGAGCGAGGCGGCGCTGTACGGCAACTACCGCATCGACCCGCTCGTCCAGAGCCTGGACTCGGTCCGTGAGGAGGTCGCCTCGGACTGCGTCTTCGTGGCCCGGCTCGGCGAGGAGGTCGTCGGCTCGGTCCGCGGCCATGTCACCGAGGACGGCTCGGCCGCCATCGGCAAGCTCTGCGTCCACCCTCGCCTCCAGGGCCACGGCATCGGCGCCCGGCTGTTGCGGGCGGCGGAGTCGGCCCTGGCCGAGGAGCGTGGCGCCACGCGCTTCCGCCTCTTCACCGGCCACCGCAGCGAGGGCAACCTCCGCCTGTACCGGAAGGTCGGCTACGAGGCGGTGGGCACGTCCCAGGGCAACGACGGCGTACCGATGATCGTCCTGGAGAAGCCGGCGGGGACGTACGCGGCTACCGCGTAGCGGTGGCGTTACCGGCCTTCCGCAGCCAGTACAGCGCGGACAGCGGCAGCAGCACCGGGATGAAGATGTAACCCATGCCGTAGTCCGACCACACCGTCGCGTCCGGGAAGGCCGAGGGCTCGATCAGCGTCCACGTACCGACGATCAGCACCCCCGCGAGCTCGGCGGCGCAGCACACCTGCGCCGCCTTGCGGGCCGTCTCGCCGCCGCGGACCAGCGAGTACGTGATGAACCCGTACACCAGCCCCGCCACGGCGGACAGCGAGTAGGCGAGCGGCGCGCGGTCGAACTCCGTGGCGATCTGGTACGCCGAACGCGACACCGCGCCGACGACCATCACCCCGTACAGCCAGACCAGCAGCATCCCCGGCCCGCTGATCAGCCGCGCCGGCTTCTCCTCGGTCGCCGCCACCTCAGCCTCCCCAGATGTCATAGAGCCGCACCTCCAGCACCGCCAGCACCACACCGCCGGCGGCCGCCGTCACCGAGCCCCACTTCGAGCGCTCGGTCAGCGACATCAGCCCCGCCGCCGGGACACACGCGAACGCGCCCAGCAGATACGCCACGAAGATCGTCGTCCCCTGCTCCGGCTTCTCGCCCCGGGCCAGCTGCACGATCCCCACGACCAGCTGGACCAGCGCCAGCAGGGACACCACGGCCATCCCGATGAAGTGCCAGTCCTTCGTCGGCTGGTCACGGTAGGCGGCCCAGCCACACCAGGCGGCGAGCAGCAGCGCGGCGACGCCGGTCACGAGCGTCAGGGCATCAAGCATGCAGCGACCTTATTACGACGCGGAAGGCCGACCGGGGTCGCCCCCGACCTCGCCCCGAGGCCCTCTGTAGAGAGATTCGAGCAATCGGTGCGACCCCGTAGGGTCGAGGGCATGAAGATCCGTGCACAGGCCATGCTTTTCGACAACGACGGCACCCTCGTCTCCTCCCTCGCCTCCGTGGACCGCTGCTGGGGGCAGTGGGCCGAGGAGTACGGCATCACGGCCGAGGACTTCGCGCGCGTGGAGCTGCACGGGCGGCCGGCCGTCGAGATAGCGGCCGATCTGCTGCCCGCCGAGATCGTGCCCGAGGCCGTCGCACGGATCGAGAAGCTGGAGGTGGAGGACGTACCCAACGACGGCGTCCAGCTGCTGCCCGGCACCCGGGACTTCCTCGCCTCGCTGCCCGCCGACCGCTGGGCCGTCGTCACCTCCGCCACCCGGCGGCTCGCCGAGGCCCGCCTCGACGCCGTCGGCATCCTGCCCAAGACCCTCGTCTCCGCCGACGACATCACCCGCGGCAAGCCCGACCCCGAGCCCTACCTCCTCGCCGCCCGCGAACTCGGCGTCGACCCCGCCGACTGCATCGTCTTCGAGGACGCGCCCGCGGGCCTCGCGGCCGGCCGCGCCGCCGGGATGACCACCGTGGCGTTGACCACAACCCACCAGGCCCACGAGCTCGAAGCGGACCTGGTGGTCGAGAACCTGTCGGCCTTGTCCGCGCTGGTCACCGACGGGGGAGTGGAGATCTCCGTCCGCTCCTGAACCCTGTCCGCCGCTGTCCACCATGCGGACAGCGGCGGCTGGTAAGGACCATACGTCTGCTTTACTGATTCCATGACCACGACGAGCGACCGCACCTTTGCGACCGAGGCGACCATGACGCCCGGTGCTCGCTGTATGTGTCGAATGTGCGCCTTCTAGAGGGCCCCCGCACCACCCCCTGAGCCTCGCGCCCCGAAGCGAGCAGCCGTGGCATGTCCGTACAGGCCTCGCCGTACGTGACCGTGCTGCCCCGCGCACACCGTTCCTCCCGTACCAAGGCACACCCACGCCCGCGTACGTACCCGACAGTGATGGAATCCCAGTGATCACCACAACGGGCCTGACCAAGGTCTACCGCTCACGCGGCCGCGAGGTCACCGCCCTCGACGGCGTCGATCTCCACGTCCGCGAAGGCGAGGTGTACGGCGTCATCGGCCAGTCCGGCGCCGGCAAGTCCTCCCTCATCCGCTGCGTCAACCTGCTGGAGCGCCCCACCGCCGGCACGGTCACCGTCGCCGGCCAGGACCTCACCGCCCTCGCCGGGCGCGGACCGCGGGCCGGCAAGGAACTGCGCGAGGCGCGCAGCCGTATCGGCATGGTCTTCCAGCACTTCAACCTGCTGTCCTCCCGGACCGTGCAGGACAACGTGGAGCTGCCCCTCGAAATCCTCGGCAAGTCGGGGAAGGAGCGGTCGCGGAAGGCCCTCGAGCTGCTCGACCTCGTCGGACTCGCCGACAAGGCCAAGGCCTACCCCGCCCAGCTCTCCGGCGGCCAGAAGCAGCGCGTCGGCATCGCCCGCGCCCTGGCCGGCGACCCCAAGGTGCTGCTCTCCGACGAGGCCACCAGCGCCCTCGACCCGGAGACCACGCGCTCGATCCTCCAGCTGCTGCGCGACCTCAACCGCCAGCTGGGCCTGACCGTCCTGCTCATCACCCACGAGATGGACGTCGTGAAGTCGATCTGCGACTCCGCCGCCCTCATGGAGAACGGCCGCATCGTCGAGTCCGGGACGGTGAGCGAGCTGCTCGCCACCCCCGGCTCCGAGCTCGCCACCGCGCTCTTCCCGGTCGGCGGCGAGGCCACCGGGGACGACCGCACCGTCGTCGACGTCACCTTCCACGGCGAGGCCGCGACCCAGCCGGTCATCTCCCAGCTGTCGCGCACCTACAACATCGACATCTCCATCCTCGGCGCCGCCATCGACACCGTCGGCGGCCTCCAGGTCGGCCGGATGCGCATCGAACTGCCCGGCCGCTACGAGGACAACGTCGTGCCGATCGGGTTCCTGCGCGAACAGGGCCTCCAGATCGACGTCATCGACGAGCCGGTGCTCGTGAAGGAAGGTGCCAAGTGACCTGGTCCGAGATGCAGCCGCTGCTGTCCCAGGCGTGTTGGGACACCCTCTACATGGTCGGCTGGTCCACCGTCATCGCCGTCGTCGGCGGCCTCCCGCTCGGCGTCCTCCTCGTCCTCACCGACCGGGGCGGACTCCTCCAGAACGTCGTCGCCAACAAGGTCATCGGGCAGGTCGTGAACGTCGCCCGGTCGATGCCGTTCATCATCCTGATGGTCGCGCTGATGGGCTTCACCCGCTCCATCACCGGCACCACCATCGGCCGCGAGGCCGCGATCGTGCCGCTCGCCATCGGGGCGATCCCGTTCTTCGCGCGGCTGGTCGAGACGGCTGTCCGCGAAGTGGACGGCGGACTGGTCGAGGCCGTGCAGTCGATGGGCGGCAACACCTGGACGATCGTCCGCAAGGTCCTCGTACCGGAGTCGCTGCCCTCTCTGATCGCCAGCACCACGACCACGATCGTGGCGCTGATCGGCTACTCCGCCATGGCCGGCACCGTCGGCGCCGGCGGCCTCGGCGACATCGCCATCCGCTACGGCTACCAGCGCTTCGAGACCCAGCTCATGTGGATCACCGTCGCGATCCTCGCGGTCGTCATCTCGCTGATCCAGTTCGCCGGCGACTTCGCGGCCCGCTCGCTGCACAGCCGCGGCGGCAAGACCGGCCCGGCCCCGAAGCTACGGCTGCTGAAGGCCGCGACGGCGGACACCAAGACCGTCTGACTCCACCCCAAAAAACTTCCCCGCACCACAAACCGCGGGGTCGCTCTGCCCAAAAGGAAAGGCACTTTTCGTGCGTAACACCGCAAAGCTCACGACCGCAGTCCTCGCCGCCGGCGCCCTCACCTTCGGACTCACCGCCTGCGGCTCCTCGGACTCCGACTCCGCCGGCTCCTCCGACACGAGCGGCCCGCTCGTCGTCGCCGCGAGCCCCGTCCCGCACGCCGAGATCCTCAACTACGTGAAGGACAACCTGGCGAAGAAGGCGGGCCTCGACCTGGAGGTCAAGGAGTTCACCGACTACGTCACGCCGAACACGGCGACGGAGGACGGCTCGGTCGACGCCAACTACTTCCAGAACCAGCCGTACCTCGACGACTTCAACAAGAAGAACGGCACCCACATCGTGCCCGTCGTCACGGTCCACCTGGAGCCGCTCGGCCTCTACTCCCACAAGGTGAAGAGCGCCGACGCGCTGAAGAGCGGCGCGACGATCGCGGTCCCGAACGACAGCGTCAACGAGGCCCGTGCCCTCAAGCTGCTCGCCGCCAACGGGATCATCACGCTCAAGGACGGCGTGGGCAACGAGGCGACCCCCGCCGACATCACCAAGAACCCCAAGAACCTCAAGTTCAAGGAACTGGAGGCGGCCCAGACCCCGCGCTCCCTGGACGACGTCGACGCGGCCGTCATCAACGGCAACTACGCCATCGAGGCCGACCTGTCCCCCGCGAAGGACGCCCTCGTCCTGGAGTCCGCCAAGGACAACCCGTACGGCAACTTCCTCGCGGTGAAGGACGGCAACGAGGACGACCCGCGCGTGAAGAAGCTCGCCAAGCTCCTCACCTCCGACGAGGTCAAGAAGTTCATCGAGGACAAGTACGACGGCTCCGTCATTCCGTCCTTCTGAGGCGCCCGGCATGCGCAAGACACTCACCGCCGCCTCGGTCCTCGCTCTCGCCCTCGGGCTCGCCGCCTGCGGTTCTCAGGACAGCGGCGGTGGTGACGACGGCACCCTGGTCGTCGGCGCCACCGCCGTCCCGGCCGGCGAGGTCCTGACGTACATCAAGGACAACCTCGCCGACAAGGCGGGCCTGAAGCTGGAGATCAAGGAGTTCACGGACTACGTCCTGCCGAACACCGCGCTCCAGGAAGGCTCGCTCGACGCGAACCTCTACCAGAACAAGCCCTACCTGGACGACTTCAACAAGTCCAAGGGAACGGACCTCGTTCCGGTCGTGGACGCCTATCTCCCGCCCATGGGCGTCTACTCGAAGAAGACCGCGGACGTCACGAAGCTCGCCGACGGAGCCACCGTCGCCGTGCCCAACGACACCACCAACGAGGGCCGCGCGCTGAAACTCCTCGCCTCCCAGGGCGTCATCACGCTCAAGGACGGCGCGGCCACCGACGCGTCGCCCGCGGACATCGCGGCCAACCCCCGGCACCTGAGGTTCAAGGAGCTGGAACCGGCCCAACTGCCGCGCTCGCTCGACGACGTGGCCGCCGCGGTCATCAACAACAACTATGCCCAGGACGCGGGCCTCAGCCCCACCGAGGACGCGATCCTCCTGGAGTCGGCGAAGGACAACCCCTACGCCAACCTCCTCGCCGTCAAGCGCGGCGACGAGGACGACCCCAGGGTCGAGAAGCTCGCGAAGCTCCTGACCTCCGCGGAGGTCAGGAAGTTCATCGAGGACAAGTACCAGGGCAGCGTCCTGCCGGTCACCACCGGCTGACCGCGCGTATACCGCGTATCGCCACGCACAGGGTCCACTCGCTCACCCCGGGTGGACCCTGTAGTGCGGTCCGGTGCTTTCATGCTGCATGCTGGGCAGTTCAGCAGGACCCCGGCAGGACTTGAAGGTTTTCCGAAGGTTACGGAGCGGCGCATGACTAGCACCTTCCCCAACATCTCCATCAGCACGGAGCGGTTGGTGCTGCGTCCCCTCGACGAGGACGACGTGCCCGCGCTGACCGAGATGATGAACGACGAGCAGATCGTCGCCTGGACCGACGTCCCCCAGCCCTTCACCGAGGAGAGCGCGCGCGGCTGGATCACCGAGTACGCGCCCACCGAACGCGCCGCGGGCCGCGGACTCGACCTCGCCGTCACCGAGTTCCTCACCCAGCGCCTCGTCGGCATCGTCCAACTCACCAAGACCAACTGGCACGTCAGGTCGACCGAACTGTCGTACATCATCGCCCCCTGGGCCCGCGGCGAGGGCTACGCCTCCGAGGCCGCGCTCGCCACCGCCCAATGGCTGTTCACCGACCAGAAGTTCGAGCGCATAGAGCTCCGCACGGCCGCCGACAACACCGCCTCCCAGCAGGTCGCCCAGAAGATCGGCTGCATCAGCGAGGGCGTCCTGCGCAACGCCTGCATAGCGCGCGTCCGCACCGAGGACGACACCTGGGCCGACGTCCGCACCGACTTCATCGTCTGGAGCCTGCTGCCGGAGGACATCGAGGGCGCCGGGGAGCAGCTGGCCGACACGAGCGGTTTCACGTCGTACGGCGACTGGAACTGAACCAGGGGGCGTGCGGTACCGCTGCCGCGTTCGCCGGGTCGACCAGGTACCCTCACGAAGCCCGCCCCTGACGACCTGCGCAAACCCTGGAGACTGACGACGATGGCCGACCGGGTCACGGTGATCGGCTGGGACGGCTCGCCGCTGACGGCCGCGGCACGCGCCGCACTCGGCGCCGCGACCCTGGTGGCAGGCGCCGCCCACCACCTGGCACTGCCCGAGGTGCCGCCCGCCGCCGAGCGCATCCGCCTCGGCAGCGTCTCCCTGGCCGCCCGCCGGATCGCCGGCCACCGCGGCACCGCGGTCGTCCTCGCGGACGGCGACCCCGGCTTCTTCGGAGTCGTACGGACCCTGCGCGCACCCGAGTTCGGCCTGGAGGTCGAGGTCGTCCCCGCCGTCTCGTCGGTCGCCGCCGCCTTCGCCCGCGCCGGCATGCCCTGGGACGACGCCCAGGTGGTCGTCGCACACCGCCGCACCCTGCGCCGCGCGGTGAACGTGTGCCGCGCCCACACCAAGGTCGCCGTCCTCACCTCACCCGGCGCGGGCCCCGCCGAACTCGGTCTCCTCATGGAGGGCGTCCACCGCACCTTCGTCATCTGCGAGGAACTCGGCACCGACCGCGAACAGGTCACGATCCTCACCTCCGACAAGGCCGCCGACCACACCTGGCGTGACCCCAACGTGGTCATCGTCATCGGCGGCCCGGTCAGCGCCGGGGAGGGCGGCGGCTGGATCTCCGGGCGCGACCCGGGCACCGGACCGCGCGGCTGGACCCAGCCCGCCGAGGCGTACGACGGCCCGCTCGGCGAGGGCGAGACGGATCTGCTGCGCGCGGCCCAACTCGCCCGCCTCGGCCCGCGCGTGGGCGACCTCGTCTGGGACATCGGCTGCGGCAGCGGCGCCTTCGCCGTCGAGGCCGCCCGGGCCGGTGCCGCCGTCATCGCCGTCGACCGGGACCTCACCGCCTGCGGCCGCACCGACGCCGCCGCCCGCCGCTTCGGCGTCCAGCTCCAGATCGTCCGCGGCACCGCCCCGCACGTCCTGGAGAACCTGCCCGAACCGGACGTCGTCCGCGTCGGCGGCGGGGGAGCCGCCGTCGTCTCCGCGGTCGCCGACCGCCGCCCGCAGCGCATCGTCGCCCACGCCTCGACCCGCGACGAGGCCGAACTCCTCGGCCGCGACCTGACGGAGCACGGCTACCGCGTCGAGTGCGCCCTCCTGCAGTCCGTCGAACTCGACACCAGGGCCTGGACGGAGAAGGAACGGAGCGTCGCGTTCCTGCTCAGCGGGGCGCTCGCCGATCGCACGGTATGACCCTGTACGCCGTCCCGGTGATCCTGTTGTCGTACCGCGCGCGGTAGGCTGGCCGACTGTTGTACCGCACCCGGTGGCCCGGTCTTTCGTTCGTCAATGTCCGGAAAACGCGCCCGTTTTGGGGTGGGTGTGGTACGGCAGAACCGGAGGACGCGCAACGTGGCGCAGTCCACAGCGGGCTGTCGCGGATCAACCTGTCGCGACGGGGGAACGGCCGGGACAATGCCAGTTAATGGCTTTGTCGTCTTTCTCGGCGGGCCGTTCGTGCCGCTGGGCACGCACGCTCGTTCTTCACTGCGGGGGCGGTCGGTGCGCCGTTCCCGGTGAGCTGGTCGTAGAAGCACTAACCGATGGGCGAGGGGTACGCATGACCGACACCGGCCAGGTCCCGGGCGAGGGGCTGCCGGAGAACGCAGGCATGGTGGAGCAGCCGGGCGTCCCCGCGCACGGTGCGTACACCTACCTCTCCGAGACCACCGCCGAGGACGAAGACCTGTTGCTGCTGCCGGGCGCCCAGGGCGCATGGGGCAACGAGGTCGCCCCGCCCGCACCGGAGCCCGTCGTCGAGACCGTGCAGGCGCCGCCGGCGGAAGCCGCGCAGGAGCCGCCCGCGGACGCGGCGCACCAAGCCTTCACGGAGCCGACGCAGCAGGCCTTTGCGGAGCCGGAGCAGCAGCTCTTCGCGGACCCGGCGCACCAGGCCTTCGCGGACGCGGCGCACCAGGCCTTCGCGGACGCGGCGCACCAGCCCTTCGCCGAGCCCGCGCAGGCGTCCCTCGGGAAGTCGGTGCCGGTGTCTTACGAGGACGGCGTGCACGAACCCGGTCCGCACGAGATGGCCGGTCGCGACAGCGGCTCGGTCGACCTCGGTGGCGTCCGTATGCCCGACCCGCAGCCCGTCGCCTCGGCCCCGTCGGCTCCGTCGATGCCGATCCCGCCGATCACGCCCCGCCGGCCCCTGCACCTCGGCCCGCCCATCCCCGACGCCTCCGCGAGCCCGGTCCGCTCCCTCGCCGACCGCGGCCCCGCGGGCGCGCCGACCCGTCACGCGGGCCCGCCGACCACGGGCCCCGAGTACCTCGACATCCCCCAGCCCCTCCGCGAGATGGCCCCACAGGGCGCCACGGCCTGGGGCGCCCCCGCTCCGGCGGGCACGGTGGCCCAGGCTGCCGAAACGGTTGTCCCGGCCGCCGACCCCACGGCCCAGCACGCCCCCGAGCCGGTGGGCGCGGCCCAGGCCGCGGTCGCCCGCCTGACCACGCAGGCGGGTGCCGCCGGTGGGGTGGGGGAGCCGGGGGAGGCGCAGGTGGACGGGGCGCAGGGGGAGGGTGCACCTTCGGAGGGTGTGCAGCCGGGAGGCGTGCTGGAAGGTGCGCAGCCGGAGGGTGCTCAGCCGGAAGGTGTGCAGCCGCAAGGGGCGTACCCGGAGGGGGCGCAGTCGGAAGGCGCGTATCCCGAGGGTGTGCAGCCGGGGTTGGCGCCGCTCGGGAGTGAAGGCGTTCCGGTAAGGGGCGAGGGTGTGCCCGTCGCCGGTGCGGGGGGCGACGCGGTCGGTGGGACGGTCCCGGCGGCCTCTGACACTCCTGCCGCTGCTGGTGCTTTTGCGGCTCCTGTGAACTCGGCAGTTTCTGAGGCTTCTACGGCGGCTCCGGCGCCGGATGCCGGGGGAGTGCCGGACGCAGCGATCGTGGCGGCCACGGACGAAGAGGTTCCGGGGGGCGCGAGCGTGCCCGAGCCCGGTGTGGCTCCGGATGCCGGGGTCGCCCTGCCGGACGGTGGCGAGGCGCCCGTGGCCGGGGAGGCTCCGGCTGCGGTGTCCGAGACCGGCGGTGCGGACGTTTCCGGTGCCGTGGGTGGCGTCGCGGAGCAGCCCGTCGTAGACGCCGCTCAGGGCGTCGAGCCGCCGGTCGCGTCGGAGGCGGCCGAGGCCGGGGAGGCACTCGCGCCGCAGCCTCAGGAGGCGCCGGCGTCTGAGACCGAGCAGACCCCGGTTGCTGAGGCCATCGAGGTGGCCGAGGTCGCCGCTGCCGCAGGACAGACCGTCGCGCCTGACGTCTCCGACCCGGACGCCGTAACGCCCGAAGGGACCGCACCTGCTATCGCCGGGCCCGAGGCCACCGTGCCCACGGCTCCCGCCCCCGAAGCAGTCACCCCCGAAGCCGTATCGGCCCCGCCGGAGGCAGACGTGGAGCAGCCCGCGGCGGAGACCGCGCTAGCCACCGGCCCCGAGGCTGCCGCAGCGGCCACCGACCAGCTCGCGCAGCCGGAGGGCGCCCCAGCCGCGCCCGCCGAACCTGTTGCCACCGCCGAGGCCACCGTCGTAGAACCACCGGCCGAAGTCGCCCCCGCCACCGAGCCGTTGCCCGCCCCCGCGGACATCACACAGGCGCAGACCGAGCAGTCGGCGGAATCCGCAGCTCAGCCGGACGACGCCACCGCATCTCACAACGCGGTCACCCCGTCCCACACGCCGGACACCCCGGCAGCAACCCCCCTGGACGCACCGGCTCCCGCCCCCCTGGCGGACGCGGCCCACCCCGCCGATCTCCAGGCGGCCTCCGCACAGGCCCCGGCCGCCCCGCAGCCGCCCCAGCCCTCGCCCCCGCACGCACTCATCGCCCAACCCGCAGGCCCCCAGGTCCTGTTCATGGACCAGGCCACGCCCGCACAGACTTCGGCCGCCCCGGACCTCGCGCCCGGCGCCCCGCTGGCCGCTCACCCCGACCAGCCCATGGGACAGTTCGTCCCGGTGGAGGGTTCGGTGCCGACCACACCGCATCTGGCCCCCACCCCGCCGCAGCCGCTCGTCCTCCCCACGGAAGCGACGGAAGCCGTGGAGCCCACACAGGCCGCGCAGACGCCCGGGACCGGCGCGACCGAGGCCCCCCCGGCTCAGGGCCAACCCGCCGTCCCCGCCCCCCGAGACGGCGACACCCCCGAACTCGCCGAAGCCGAAGCAGAAGCAGAACTCGTACAGAACGCCGACGACCTGGACACCCGGGCCGCCGATCAGGAAGAAAGCACGGCCACCGTGGAAGAAGTACGTCAGTCCACCGGCCCGGCCGCGCCCGCCTACGACGATGCCGAGCGCGAGGCCGTCCTCAAGGTCATGCGCGAGCGCCGCGACATCCGCAACGGCTTCCGCAGCGACCCCATCCCGCACGAGGTGCTGCTCCGCGTCCTGGAGGCGGCCCACACGGCCCCGTCCGTGGGCCACTCGCAGCCGTGGGACTTCGTCGTCATCCGCTCCGCCGACACCCGGCGCAGCATGCACGAGTTGGCGATGCGCCAGCGCGACGCGTACGCCAAGTCCCTCCCCAAGGGCCGCGCGAAGCAGTTCAAGGAACTGAAGATCGAGGCCATCCTCGACACCCCGGTGAACATCGTCGTCACCGCCGACCCGACCCGCGGCGGCCGCCACACCCTGGGCCGCCACACCCAGCCCCAGATGGCGCCGTACTCCGCCGCCCTCGCCGTCGAGAACCTCTGGCTCGCCGCCCGCGCCGAGGGCCTCGGCGTCGGCTGGGTCAGCTTCTTCGACGAGCGCGAGATGGTCCGCGCGCTCGGCCTGCCTGAGCACCTCGAAGTCATCGCCTACCTGTGCGTCGGGTACGTCGACGAGTTCCCGGACGAGCCCGAGCTGATGCAGGCCGGCTGGTCCAAGCGCCGCCCGCTGTCGTGGGTCGTGCACGAGGAGACGTACGGCCGTCGCGCCCTGCCCGGCGAGGAGCCGCACGACCTGCTCGCCGAGACCGTCGCGCAGATCCGCCCGCTGGACGCGAAGGCGCTCGGCGAGGCGTGGGAGCGGCAGAAGCGGATGACCAAGCCGGCCGGCGCGCTCGGGATGCTGGAGATCATCTCCGCGCAGCTGTCCGGGCTCTCCCGCCAGTGCCCGCCGCCGATCCCGGAGCCCGCGGCCGTCGCGATCTTCGCCGGCGACCACGGCGTGCACGCCCAGGGCGTCACCCCCTGGCCGCAGGAGGTGACGGCCCAGATGGTGGCCAACTTCCTCGGCGGCGGCGCGGTCTGCAACGCGTTCGCGAGCCAGGTGGGCGCCGAGGTCTGTGTGGTGGACGTAGGCGTCGCGGCCGACCTCCCCGCCACCCCCGGTCTGCTGCCCCGCAAGGTGCGCGCGGGCACGTCCGACATGACCGCCGGCCCCGCGATGACCCGCGAGGAGGCCAAGCAGGCCATCGAGGTCGGTATCGAGACGGCCCGTGACCTGGTGGCGGCCGGCAACAAGGCACTGCTGACGGGCGAGATGGGTATCGCGAACACGACGGCGTCCGCGGCCCTGATCTCGGTCTTCACGGACACCGACCCGGCCGAGGTGACGGGCCGTGGCACCGGCATCAACGACGAGACCCTCGCCCGCAAGACCGAGGTCGTCCGCCGTGCCATCGAGGTCCACCAGCCGGACCCGGCCGACCCGATCGGCGTCCTCGCGGCGATCGGCGGCTTCGAACACGCGGCGATGGTCGGCCTCCTCCTGGGCGGCGCCTCTCTGCGCACCCCGGTGATCCTGGACGGCGTCAGCGCCGGCGCCGCCGCGTTGGTCGCCCGCGCGATCGCCCCCGAGGTCCTCGCGGCCTGCATCGCGGGCCACCGCAGCGCCGAGCCCGGCCACGTGGCCGCCCTGAACAAGCTGGGCCTGCGCCCCCTGGTCGACCTCGACCTCCGCCTCGGCGAAGGCACCGGCGCCCTCCTGGCCCTCCCTCTGGTCCAGAGCACGGCCCGGGCGATGCACGAGGTGGCGACGTTCGACTCGGCGGGGGTGACTGAGAAGTAGCGGTCACCGCTTTCAGCCCGTCCGGCGTTAGAGGACGTGGGTTTGCCGCCCTGATCCCCACCCACCCGTTTCTTTCAGCCCGTCCGGCGTTTGAGGACGAGGCCCGTTCAGGGCCGATGGGGGTCTGGGGGCGCAGCCCCCAGGAGGCGGGGTCGAAGGGGCGGCAGCCCCTGGAGGATGGGACGGGTAGGGGCGGCGGGGGCGAGAAAGTCCCCGCCGTGCACCCGCCAACGACGCTCAGCCACCGGACACCTGAGCCGCTTCCCCCGCCCGCCGCGTAAAATCCGCACGTCAGGGCCCCCGCCAAGCCCCCAGAGGAGCCGCACCCTCATGGCCGAAAACCCCGCCTACCCCGTAGGCCTCCGCCTCACCGGCCGCAAGGTCGTCGTCCTCGGCGGCGGCCAGGTCGCCCAGCGCCGCCTCCCGGCCCTGATCGCAGCGGGCGCGGACATCCTCCTCGTGTCCCCCGAGGCGACCCCCTCCGTCGAAGCCATGGCGGACGCGGGCGAGATCACCTGGGAGCGACGCCCTTACGCGACCGGCGACCTCGCCGACGCCTGGTACGCCCTCATCGCCACCAGCGACACCGAGGCGAACACCGCGGCCTCCGCCGAAGCTGAGACGCACCGCGTCTGGTGCGTCCGCTCCGACGACGCCGACCAGGCCACCGCCTGGACCCCCGCCACCGGCCACAGCGAAGGCGTCACCGTCGCGGTCCTCACCACCGACGCGCGCGGCCGCGACCCCCGCCACACCGCCGCCATCCGCGACGCGGTCGTCGAGGGCCTGCGCGACGGCACCCTCGTCGCCCCCCACCACCGCACCCGCACCGCGGGCGTCGCCCTCGTCGGCGGCGGCCCCGGCGACCCGGACCTCATCACGGTCCGCGGCCGCCGCCTCCTCGCCGAGGCCGACGTCGTCATCGCCGACCGCCTCGGCCCCCGCGACCTCCTCGCCGAACTCCCGCCGCACGTCGAGGTGATCGACGCGGCGAAGATCCCGTACGGCCGTTTCATGGCCCAGGAGGCCATCAACAACGCGCTGATCGAGCACGCCAAGCAGGGCAAGTCGGTCGTACGCCTGAAGGGCGGCGACCCCTACGTCTTCGGCCGTGGCATGGAGGAGCTGCACGCCCTCGCCGAGGCCGGCATCCCGTGCACCGTCGTCCCCGGCATCTCCAGCTCGATCTCCGTCCCGGGCGCGGCCGGCATCCCGGTCACCCACCGCGGTGTCGCACACGAGTTCACGGTGGTCAGCGGCCATGTCGCCCCTGACGACGAGCGCTCCCTGGTGGACTGGCCGTCGTTGGCCAAGCTCACCGGCACCCTCGTCATCCTCATGGGCGTCGACAAGATCGGAAAGATCGCCGAGACGCTCGTGGCCCACGGCAAGCCGGCGGACACCCCGGTCGCCCTCGTCCAGGAGGGCACCACCGCCGCCCAGCGCCGCGTGGACGCCACCCTCGCGACGGTCGGCGAGACGGTCGTACGGGAGGATGTGAAGCCCCCGGCGGTGATCGTCATCGGCGCGGTCGTCGGCGTAGGCCCGCAGACATCCGCGTAACCCGGGGTAACCCAACTCGTACCGAGCCGTTGGCACCGCACCCAGAGCAAGGCAGTATCACCCTGTGGCCGATCTCATCACCGTCGACGATCCCGACGACCCGCGCCTGCGCGACTACACAGGCCTGACCGACGTGGAGCTGCGCCGCAAGCGCGAACCGGCCGAGGGCCTGTTCATCGCCGAGGGCGAGAAGGTCATCAGACGGGCCAAGGACGCCGGGTACGAGATGCGTTCGATGCTGCTGTCCGCCAAGTGGGTCGACGTCATGCGCGACGTCATCGACGAGCTCCCGGCGCCGGTCTACGCCGTCAGCCCGGAGCTCGCCGAGCAGGTCACCGGCTACCACGTGCACCGCGGCGCGCTCGCCTCCATGCAGCGCAAGCCGCTCCCGACGGCGACCGACCTGCTCCAGACGGCCCGCCGGGTCGTGGTCATGGAGTCGGTCAACGACCACACCAACATCGGCGCGATCTTCCGCTCGGCGGCAGCGCTCGGCATGGACGCCGTCCTGCTGTCGCCCGACTGCGCGGACCCGCTCTACCGCCGCAGTGTGAAGGTCTCGATGGGCGCGGTCTTCTCCGTCCCCTACGCCCGTCTCGACACCTGGCCCAAGAGCCTGGAGTCGGTCCGCGAGGCCGGCTTCACGCTCCTCGCCCTCACCCCGGACGAGAAGGCCAAGACCCTCGACGAGGCCGCCCCGCACAAGATGGACCGGGTCGCCCTGATGCTCGGCGCGGAGGGCGACGGCCTCTCCACCCAGGCCCTGGTCGCCGCCGACGAATGGGTCCGCATCCCGATGGCCCACGGCGTCGACTCCCTCAACGTCGGCGCGGCAGCAGCGGTCGCCTTCTACGCGGTGGCCACGGGCCGCCCCGAACTGTAGGCCCACGCCTCAGTCGGACGTCTCCAACGTCGACTCGAACCGCTCGGACATCAACTTCCCCTCGTCCAGCGGCGGGTGGTGCACCCACTCCTGCCGTACGACATCACGGTCGTCGCCGATGCCCCGCGCCGGCCCCTGACACCCCTGCGCCGCGGCGATGCCGAGCGCCACCAGCAGGGTCACGACCACGAACACGAACAGCCGCTGCCGCAGCAGCCGCGGATTGGCGGGCCGCCGGCCCGTCCCCGTGGTCCTGGGCGCCGGACGCCCCGTCCCACTGCGCGGCGCCGGACGGCTCCCGCCGCCGGACCGCGTCGTGTTCCGCGAGGCGGGCGTCGGCCGGGCACCCGACCGGGACGTGGGGCCACCACCCCGCGACGGCGTCCCGTTCCGCGACGGAGCGGGCCCGCGCGAGGACGACGGCGTACCACCCCGCGGCGCCGGAGTGCGCTGCGTGGGCCCCGGCTGCGCCCCCTGAGGCCGCCGCTGCTGCACCCGCTGCGGGTCGGAATAGCTTTCGGTGACCCGCCCGGCGGGCCGGTCCGCGTCGGCGCCACGCGGCGCGGGCGGCCGTACGTCGGCAAGCCCCTGCGCCTCCCGCGCGGCGATCTCCTTGAGCCGCAACGACAGTTGAAGCGTGCTGGGCCGCTCCTCGGGGTCCTTGGCGAGACAGGCACGCACGAGCGGAGCAAGAGCGTCCGGTACGCCGTGCAGCTGCGCCTCCTCGTGCACCACCCGGTACAGCATCACCTCGGAACTGCCGTGCCCGAAGGGCGAGTCGCCCATCGAGGCGTACGCCAGCGTCGCACCGAGCGAGAACACGTCGGTGGCCGGAGTGACGGCCGCGCCCCGCACCTGCTCCGGCGCGAGAAAGCCGGGCGAACCGACGGCGGTGCCGACATGCGTGAGCGTCGAGGCCCCCGTCGCCCAGGCGATGCCGAAGTCGATGATCCGCGGACCCTTGGGGGAGAGCAGGATGTTGGACGGCTTGAGGTCCCGGTGCACCACACCGGCCTCGTGCACCGCGACCAGCCCCTCCGACAGCGCCGCGCCGATCGCGGCGACCTCGGCCGCGACCAGGGAACCCTCGTCAGCGACCTTGTCGTGCAGGGAGGGCCCGGGCACGTACTGGGTGGCGAACCACGGCCGCTCGGCGTCCAGATCGGCCGCCACGAGCCGTGCCGTACAACCACCCCTGATCCGCCGGGCCGCCGAGACCTCACGCGCGAACCGCGAACGGAACTCCTGGTCCTCCGCCAGATCGGGCCGGATCACTTTCAGCGCGACCCGCTGCCCCTTCTTGTCGGAGCCCAGGTAGACGACGCCCATACCGCCCGCGCCGAGCCGTCTGTGAAGCCTGAACGAGCCGACGACGCGCGGGTCCTCGCGCCTCAGGCGCATCATCGCCATGTTCATCCCCGCTGCCCGGTCCGTGTGACGAGCCACAGCTTACGTTTATGCGGCCGCCCGCGCGCAGAGGCCGCGCCCTCTCGTCCCGACGGATTGTCAGTGCCCGGTGGGAGAATTGAGGGGTGGTCAGGGAGCGCGCGAACTGCGGGGCTTTGACGCGCGCGCTCTCCCAACCATCCATCACAGAAGGGGGATTGAACCCGTGAAGGGTGATCGCGTGGAGATAGTCGTGGACGCAGGGGACACGACGCGCACATACGAGGTGGTGGCGAGCAGGGCGGGCCGCCGAGTGGAGACGGCGGTCCGCCGAGGTGTGGTGGAAGTGAGCGAAGTCACCCGCAGCGGAACCGTCGTGCGGACCGCCCGCTTCATGGCGACCCGTGTCCTGGCGCTGGTCGAGCAGCCGGTGCCGCGCGAGGACGGCTCGGAGAAACCGGGGCAGACCGGGCGCCCCCTCCGGGAAGACCCGGAGACCTAGGTCCCCGTCTCCACCCAGGGGAGTACTCCGCAGGTCATGGCTCATCCTCCGGGAGGCCCGGCAATCGGTACGAGGGCATGACGTGCGGCGCTCGCCGTCCGCCTAGATTTGAGGTCAAGCGGCGGGTGCAGCACTCGTCCCCCGAGGTCAGACACCCGCCGCTGCCAACGACAACGGAAACGGTCAGGAGAGGGACCATGGCCCACACGGCACCGCGGACGATGATCCGCACACAGGAGCGCACCGCGTTCCGCCCCCGCCGCACGGGCCGTCGCCACCCCTTGGTGGCGACGCTGATGGCCCTTCCTCCTGCGGTCCTGCTCTTCCTCCTCTTCGGAGGCTGGGAGACGGTGGCCACACAGGCGTCGTCCGTGGGCGTGATGCTGGGGCGCTGAGCGGCGACCCCAGGCCCGGAAGAGCGGTCCGGGCGGGGACATCCACCCATGAAACCCCGTGGGGACGGGGGTGCGGCGGACGGCACAAATGCCGGCGCAGCTGGGGAGCTGCGCCGGCATTGCTTTTCTCCGATGCGGTCGTCGCGAACAGCTGAGCCCCGTCGACGCGGGCCCCCGTACCCTCACAGCCTGACCCCGCACCGCCCGAGGGAGCCCCGTGACCGCCACCGCCCTGCTCGCCGAGCTCACCACCCGGGCCAAGGTCACGGCCCATGCCCGCACCACGTCCTGCGTCTGCGGCACCAGCACCCTCGCCGACCGCCCCGACGCCACCGTCGTCCGCCACGCCGACACGGTCGCGAAGGCCCACGCCCCGAGCACCCCCCTCGCGGAGCTGACCCCACGCCTCGCCGCGGCCGGCCGTCTCCCGGGCATCCTCCTCCCGCCGCTCGCCCCCACCCCGGCCGCCCTCCACGGCCGCCTCGTCACGTTCTGGCCGTACGGCACCCCCGTGGACCCGCAGAACCCGGACGCGGCCCCCTGGGAGGAGGCGGCGACCCTCCTCGCCCGCCTCCACCGCACCCCGGCCGGCCCGGACCTCCCTCCGATGCGCGGCCCGGCCAAGGCGGCCCAAGCGGTCGACCGCCTCCGCGCGGCACCCCCGCACCCCGCCACCCGCCCCGTCCTCGACGCCTGGGCCACCCTCCCCGCCTGGGCCCGCGCCGAGGCCCCCATGCCGGACACCCGCACCCTCTGCCACGGCGACCTCCACCTCGGCCAGCTCGTCCGCCACCCCGCCCCTGACGGCCCGTGGCTCCTCATCGACGTCGACGATCTCGGCACCGGCGTCCCCGCCTGGGACCTCGCCCGCCCGGCCGCCTGGTACGCCTGCGGACTGCTCCCGCCCGACGAGTGGACCCGTTTCCTCGACGCCTACCGCGCCGCGGGCGGCCCCGCCGTACCGCCTGAGGGCGACCCCTGGCCCGCCCTGGACGTCCCGGCCCGCGCCCTGACCGTGCAGACCGCGGCCCGCTCCCTCACCAAGGCCCTCGCGGCGGGCCGCCCGCTGGACGAGGTCGAGCAGTCCCTGGTCGACGCCTGTGCCCGAATGGGTTCCGCCCCACCGGAGTTGACCGGCACATTCGCGAAGTAGGGTGCAACCGACCGCAGCCGGACAGTGTCTGTCCTGGCGGAACACGAAGCAGGACCGACCGGCGAGGAGTTGAGCCGACCATGCAGTGCCCCAAGTGCCATGCGCCCATGCACACGTACAACCGCAACGGTGTTCAGATCGAGCAGTGCAGTGGCTGTCGCGGGATCTTCCTGGACTACGGCGAGCTGGAGGCGCTGACCCGCCTGGAGTCCCAGTGGAGCCAGCCCGCCCCGCCGCCCCCGGCCGCCCCGCAGGCGTACCCGGCGGCCCCTGCCGCTCCCGCCTGGGGCGCCCCGCAGCACGGCGGTCACCACGGCGGCCACTACGGCCACCACCAGCGGCACAAGAGCTTCGGCCACATGCTGTTCTCCAGCTGAGACGACGAAGCCCCCGGCACAAGGCCGGGGGCTTCGGTGTGTGGACGATACTGGGATTGAACCAGTGACCTCTTCCGTGTCAGGGAAGCGCTCTCCCGCTGAGCTAATCGTCCAGGTCAGCCACCCCGTGAGAGGGGCTGCGTGCGCGATACTGGGATTGAACCAGTGACCTCTTCCGTGTCAGGGAAGCGCTCTCCCGCTGAGCTAATCGCGCGGGTCAGACCTTCGGTGAACTCGAAGATCCAGTGGACGATACTGGGATTGAACCAGTGACCTCTTCCGTGTCAGGGAAGCGCTCTCCCGCTGAGCTAATCGTCCTTGGAGGTGGAGACGGGATTTGAACCCGTGTAGACGGCTTTGCAGGCCGTTGCCTCGCCTCTCGGCCACTCCACCAGGAGTGTCGGGGGTTCGGGATGATCCCCCTTGCTCTTCCGAGCGAACGACGAGGTTCGAACTCGCGACCTCAACCTTGGCAAGGTTGCGCTCTACCAACTGAGCTACGTTCGCCTGTCTTTCCGTTCCGCTTGCGCGTCCCGGCGACGTGTTGAACTCTAGCGGATTCCTGGGCCAGTACAAAAACGCGTTTGTGCAGCGTGCTGCGGTGCGTCCGCCCGCGCACTTGCTCAGGGGCTCCGAAGGGACATGACCAGGTCACCCGCGGGACACCCGCCATAGACTCGACGCGTGCTCGACCTCGCTCCTCTCGCCCGCTTCGGTGACCGTGTCGCCACCGGTCTCCTCGACGTCACCAGCGACCCGGCCGCCCTGGACTCCAGTGGCTTCTGGGCCGTCTGCGCCGACTTCGAGGGCCGTCTGACCTGCGCCCGCTTCCGGGACGTACGACAGGAGCCGGTGCCCGCCCCGATGCCGGGGGCATGGCACGGCCCGGCGGTCGGCGACTGGACGTCGTCCCTCGACCGTGCCGGGTACACGGCGGGCGTGCGGCGCATACGGGAGCACATCGCGGCCGGCGAGGTCTATCAGGCGAACCTCTGCCGCGTCCTGAGCGCACCCGTGGCCCCCGACGCCGACGTGGACGCGCTGACCGCCCTGCTGGCCCGCGGCAACCCGGCACCGTACGCAGGAACGATCCGGCTGCCGGAGCACGGCGTGGAGATAGCCACCGCCTCCCCGGAGCTCTTCCTGCGTCGTGACGGCGATGTCGTCGAGTCCGGGCCGATCAAGGGCACCGGACGCACCGAGGCGGACCTCCTGGAGAAGGACTACGCCGAGAACGTCATGATCGTCGACCTGGTCCGCAACGACATCGGGCAGGTCTGCGCCACCGGCAGCGTCAGCGTTCCCGACCTGTGCGCGGTGGAGAAGCACCCCGGTCTCGTGCACCTCGTCTCCACGGTCCGCGGCGAGCTCCGCGAGGGCGCCGGCTGGCCGGAGCTGCTGGCCGCCGCCTTCCCGCCGGGCTCGGTCACCGGGGCGCCCAAGTCCAGCGCCCTGCGGATCATCGACGCCCTGGAGACGGCGCCGCGCGGCCCCTACTGCGGCGGCATCGGCTGGGTCGACGCCGACCGGGGCACCGGGGAGCTGGCCGTCGGCATCCGCACCTTCTGGATCGACCGCGCCCAGGGCGAGCTGCGCTTCGGCACCGGCGCCGGGATCACCTGGGGTTCCGACCCCGAGGGGGAGTGGCGGGAGACCGAGCTGAAGGCCGCCCGGCTGCTCGCGGTAGCGTCGGGAACGTACGAGGTGAGTGGAGAGGGACTACAGACGTCCTGAGCCGACCCCGGGGGACACCCCCGGACCCCCGGCCGCCGCGACTCATCCGGCACGGATTCTGCGAGGTAGGGACCAGTGAGGATTTGGCTCGACGGCGGGCTCCAGGACATCGAGTCCGCCCGCGTCTCCGTCTTCGACCACGGGCTGACCGTGGGCGACGGCATCTTCGAGACCGTGAAGGCGGTGGACGGCCGCCCGTTCGCCCTGACCCGGCACCTGGACCGGCTGACCCTCTCGGCGCGCGGTCTCGGTCTGCCCGACCCGGACCTCGACGAGGTGCGCCGCGCCTGCGCCGCCGTCCTCGACGCCAACCCCATGCCGCTCGGCCGGCTGCGCATCACCTACACCGGCGGCCACGGCCCCCTCGGTTCCGACCGCGGCGAACACGGCCCGACCCTCGTCGTCGCCCTCGGCGAGACCAAGCGCCGCCCCGACTCCACGGCCGCGATCACCGTCCCCTGGACCCGCAACGAGCGCGGCGCCCTGACCGGCCTGAAGACCACTTCGTACGCCGAGAACGTCGTCGCGCTCTCCCGCGCGCACGGCCAGGGCGCCTCGGAGGCGCTGTTCGCCAACACCGTGGGCCGGCTCTGCGAGGGCACCGGGTCGAACGTGTTCGTCGTCCTGGACGGCGAGCTCCGCACCCCGCCGCTCGCCTCCGGCTGCCTCGCGGGCATCACGCGCGCGTTGACGGTCGAATGGACCGGCGCCAAGGAGACTGACCTGCCGCTGGACGTCCTGGAGCGGGCCGAGGAGGTCTTCCTCACCTCCACCCTGCGCGACGTACAGGCCGTGCACCGCGTCGACGACCGCGAACTGCCCGGCGCGCCGGGCCCGGTGACCGCGAAGGCCATGCGGATCTTCGACGAGCGGGCGGGGAACGACCTCGATCCGTGACAGCCCCCGGGCCCTCCCGAATATTGGGCTGCCCCGGAGCACGGCAGCGGGTAGAACACCCCTGATGACCACCACCCTGCGGCCGACCGAGCCGCTCCAGCAGAACGCCGACGGCACGCGTTCACGCCGCTACCAGGTGTGCGTGAACAGCCGTCCCGTCGGCACCGTCCACCTCGGCACGTCTCCCGCCTTCGGCCCCTCGGTCGCGCGCATCCGCGAGCTGCGCATCGAGGAACCCGACCGGCGCCGGGGCCGGGGCACGGTGGCCGCGCTGGCCGCCGAGGAGGTCGCGCGCGGCTGGGGCTGCCGGGAGATCGAGATCGGCGTCGAAGCGACCGAGGAGGCGGCGCTGCGGCTCGTCCGGGCGCTCGGCTACGTCCTGCGCAACCGCGGAATGCAGAAGCAGCTCGCCGACACCCCGCCCACACTGCCGGCCGGCTACCGGGCGCGCCCCATGACCCAGGCCGACTTCGACGCCTGGCTGGTGCACGAGTCCGAGGACTACGCCCGCACCTGGATCGCCCGGGGCGTGCCCGAGGCCGAGGCCCGCGCCAAGTCCCGGCGCGACCACGACACACTTCTGCCCCAGGGCTTCGCCACCGAGGACACGTGGCTGCACATCCTCGAACACGAGGGCACGCGCGTGGGCGTGCTGTGGCTCGCCCTGCGGGACGGAAAGCCCTTCGTCTACGACGTCGAAGTGGACGCGGACCACCGAGGCCACGGCCACGGCCGCGCCCTGATGCTGCTGGCGGAGACCCAGGCACACGCCCTCGGCAGCAGCACCCTGGGCCTCAACGTGTTCGCGGGCAACACCCCGGCCGAGCGCCTGTACGAGTCACTGGGCTACGAGACGACGCGGTACGCCTTCTACAAGCCGCTGCTGTAGCCGTCGAGGGGCCTCCGGAGCCGCGGGGTTCAGGCGTTCTCGGCCAGCAGCCGGTCCACGATCCCCTCGATGCGCTCGCGCAGGCCCTCCTGGCTCTTGCCGCCGTCGAGACGCTCACCGTCGACGACGTACGTCGGAGTGCCGGTCACGCCGATCGCCTTGCCCTCGGCCTGGTCGGCGTCCACGATCAGGATGTGCCGGCCGTCGATCAGCGCGGTGTCGAACTCCTCGGCGTCGAGACCCAGTTCACCGGCCACCTCGACCAGGAAGGGCTCCCCCCTACGGTCCAGCTCCTCGACCCGCCCCAGCACGGCCTCGACGTACTCCCACGCCTTGCCCTGCTCCGCAGCCTCCTCGGCGGCCTGCGCGGCGGCGAAGGCGTGCTTGTGCTTCTCCAGCGGGAAGTGCCGCAGCCGCACCTCGAGCCGGTCGCCGTAGCGGGCCCGCACAGCCCGGACGTCGTCCAGGGCGTCACGACAGTCGGCGCACTGGAGCTCGCACCAGACATCGAGCACGGCAACGGCGGGAGACACGGGGGAGGAGTCGCTCATGCCCTCAGTCTCCCAGCCGACCTGCGAACGACCGAATCGACCCCGGTGGGGCCAGGGCGCCGCCGCCCCCGACCGGCACCTGCGGACGACCCGACCCGGAGATGTCCCTGATGTCCCGCCGGAGCATGGCCCCATGGGGTTCGGGCGGTGCAGGATGGAAGGGACGAACTGGCCGATCGACCCCTGCCTGGAGGACCGGATGATTGCCGAGACCGTCTGTTCCGCCGTCTCCGCGGCCGGCCTGGGCATCGCGGCGGTCACGGCGTACCGCAAGCGCTTCCTCGCGGCCGCCCGGATCGCCGCGTACTCCCTCGTGCCGATCGGCCTGGTGATGACCGGCGTCGTCGAGTGGGTGGCCGACACGGCGTTCAGTGTCACGGCGTGGGCCGGCGTCGGCGTGCTCGGCGCCTCCTGGCTGCTCTTCTCCGCCACGCGCGCGGTGGAGCGCCGCCGCGGCGGCACCCGAAAGGAGCGCAAGGCGGCCAGGTCGGCTCAGCGTGAGGCGGTCGCCCCGGCGGCCTCGGCCCCCTCCCTCGGCCCGAGCACCCGCCCCGCGTCCCGCCCCGCCGCCGCGCCGCGCTCCGAGTCCGCGGACGACTTCAGCGACATCGAGGCCATCCTGAAGAAGCACGGCATATGACGGACGCAGGCTGACTGAAACGACACAGTCGGTGCCGATCCCGGACGCGAACGTGAACGTTCTGGACCGGACATCACGGAATCCGGCGAACTACCCTGCGATTCCGGGCGTGTTGGTGACACGAGGGGTCCTGTCTGCGTCATCATCGCCCGCGAGATGCTGGACACGACACAGAGCGACGCCGCGCCGCCTCAGGATGAGCCGCGCGGGTGCCTTTTCGCCCTTTCCCAGCCACCGCTGATGATCTTCCTTGCGGTGATCGGGTGTCTGCTGCTCATGGCTGCGCTGCACGATCTGCTGTTGCTGTGAGCCGTTCCCGCGGTACCCGGCGTCACCCGCCGGGTACCGCGTCGACACCCTGAGATCGAGGTCCCGCTGAGCGGCCGGCTCCTCAGCCCGCCGCCTCCTTCCGACGCGCCCGGTACGCCGCCACGTGCAGCCGGTTACCGCAGGTGCGGCTGTCGCAGTAGCGCCGCGACCGGTTGCGGGAGAGGTCGACGAAGGCGCGCCGGCAGTCGGGCGCCTCACAGCGCCGCAGCCGCTCCTGCTCCCCGGCGACCACGAAGAAGGCCAGCGCCATCCCGCAGTCCGCCGCCAGGTGATCGGCGACGGAGGCGCCCGGGGCGAAGTAGTGCACGTGCCAGTCGTAGCCGTCGTGATCGGTGAGCCGGGGCGTGGTGCCCGCCGCGGCCACCAACTCGTTGATCATCCCGGCGGCGACCCGGGCGTCCGAGGCCGAGAAGATCGCGGCGAACCGTCCGCGGATCTTGCGCACCGCGGAGAGGTCGAACTCGGAAAGAACCCCGACATCACTGATCTCGTGCTTTCGTACGAAATCCTCGAGAGCAACGACGTCCGGCAGCGCGTCCGGGGTCGTGGTGTCCTCCGGTGCGGTGTTCACCAGATCCACCACGGCATCTAGGGCACACCGGGTGTCATGGGTGATCAGCACGTTTCGCTCCCTGGCCTGGGGGGTCGGGCGGGCGCCCGCCGATGCTGGCCGATGGTAGTGGCTTCCCGAGCGGCTGTACCGGTCGCGGCCGCCCGGATCCCGCGCCGACGTGCGGCGGGCGGACAGCACAAGCGCACCGGCGCCGCCCCGCGAGGATCCGCGGTGACAGCGCCGGTGTGCTTACCTATGCGGTTGTCTTGGCCCGAGCCGTCACCCCGAGTCGACGGCGCCGGGCGGCTTGGTGAGGCCTCGCCCTAGCTTTCCGCCAGGATGTGCGAGAGCTCCTGATCGAGGTCGAAGTGCCGGTGCTCGGTGCCGGGCGGCACCGCAGCGTCCGTGCGCTTCAGGAAGGACTCCAGGGCCCGTGCCGGGGCCTCGAGCAGGGCTTCGCCCTCCGGGGAGCTGAGGGCGATGCACACGACGCCCTGACCGTGACTGCGCGACGGCCAGACTCGGACGTCGCCGGTGCCGGTGGGCCGGTGGAGGCCCTCCGCGAGGAGGTCGCGGGCGAACACCCACTCGACGGTCTCCTCGGCTCCGGTGTGGAAGGTGGCGTGCACGGCGTAGGGGTCGGCCGTGTCGTACCGCAGGCCTGCGGGGACAGGCAGGGAGGACTCGCTCGACACAACGAGGCGCAGGTGCAGCTCGCAGCTGACCGTGGTGTTCATAAGCGCCAGGGCCTTTCGCTCAGTGTGCGCTCGGGGATTCGCACGTCGGCGAAATCGACATGCCACCTACGGTGCCGTTGTAAACCCCTCTGAGTGTTTTGCGTGTCTTTACGTAACTCTTCCGGCCGACGTCCTGTTCGCGAGGTACGACCATTCCGGTGACTGGTTTCTCTCCGGTAGGGTTTGGCTGTATGAACACGGGGAGTGACGAGCGGGCCGAGGTGGCCGTGGCATCGGACGAGACGCAGACCAGTGGGGCGCAGGGCGGGCAGGGGCTCGGCTCGAAAGCGCCGGAATTCATCAAGGCCCGCCGCGTGCTGCACCTGAGCTGGCAGGTCGGGATCTTCATCATCGGCCTCGCGGTCGTGGTCCTCGGCATCATCATGCTTCCGCTGCCGGGCCCCGGCTGGGTCGTGATCTTCGGCGGCATGGCGATCTGGGCGACCGAGTTCGTCTGGGCCCAGCTGGTGCTGCGCTGGACGAAACGCAAGGTGACCGAGGCGGCGCAGCGGGCGCTCGACCCCAAGGTCCGCCGGCGCAACATCATCCTGACGTCGATCGGCCTGGTGATCGTGGCCGCGATCGTCGGGGTCTACCTCTACAAGTTCGGCTTCGAGATGCCCTGGAACATCAAGGACCAGTGACCGGTGGCCGTGCGGGGGGTGCTCAGGCACCCCCTGACATGGGGTAATGTTCTTCCTGCGTCCGGGCGATTAGCTCAGTGGGAGAGCGCTTCGTTCACACCGAAGAGGTCACTGGTTCGAACCCAGTATCGCCCACCCGGACCGACGGCCCGTCTGCGAGAGCAGACGGGCCGTCGTCGTTTCCGGTGGCGGAACCTCCGGCGAGTTTCAGCCGGACAACCTCCGGGCCCGGCAGGTCTGTTCATGTTCGGCCGACCGAACCCCGCCTCCTCACCTGCGACTTCGCCGTCTGTGCTCCGGCACAGTCCGGCGATGCGCCGTCAACTCGCCGATCAGTCCCGCAAGAAATTCCTGTCCGAATCATTGACGCCCTCCGAGGGGCTTCGTACCTTGTGCCAGCAAGCGCTTACTTGAAACGATTCATGCAGGCGGCAACGACGCTGCGCGGGGAGGGCCCGACTGTGGGAACCAGCAGGAATGTTGAGAGGCGTACGATCCTGAAGGTGGCCGGTGGAGCGGCGGCCACGCTCGGGCTGGCCACGACGACGGCGTGCGGAGGCGACAGCGGCTCCGGCGACGGGAATGTGACGCTCCGTTATGCCTGGTGGGGCGGCGAGCCGCGGACCATTGCCATGAAGAAGGCGATCGCGGTCTTCGAGAAGAAGTACCCGAAGATCAAGATCAAGCCCGAATTCACCGATTACGCGGCGTTCTGGGAGAAGTTCCAGACGCAGGCCTCCGGTGGAAATCCGCCGGACGTTTTCCAGAATGCCGTCGGATTCCTGCGCAAGTACGACAAGCGCGGAGTTCTGATGGACCTCAAGTCCCAGGCGGACTCCGGGAACCTGGACCTGAAGAACTTCCGCAACGGAGTTCTGGCGAACGGTCAGGTCGACGGCAAGCAGCTCGGCATCCCCGTCGGCGCCAACACCATGGCGCTCGTCATCGACCTCAAGGCCTTCAAGAAGGCCGGCGTCGAGGCGAAGATGGGCTGGACCTGGGACGAGTACTTCGACGCGCTCCAGACCATCCAGGACAAGCTGAAGATCGCCGGTGACACGGGCTACTTCAGCATCATGTACCTGTACGACCTGTACCTCCGTCAGAACGGCAAGGCGTTCTTCACCGACACCGATCTCGGCTTCACCGAGGACGACCTGACGCAGTGGTGGACGGACGGCTACAAGCGCGTGAAGTCCGGCCTTGTCGCCGACCCCAAGAAGATCGAGCAGGTCTACCCCAAGTCGGGTCTGTCCGCCGGGCTCGCCGCGTCCGAGTTCACCTGGGACAACTTCTCCATCCGCTACGAGGGCGAGGGCGAGTCGGACTACGGGCTCGCGCCGATCCCCACCACGGACGGCAAGGACACCGGCCAGTACCTCGGTTCGCTGATGCTCAGCGCCTTCTCCGGGACCAAGCACCCCAAGGAGGTCGCCCAGTTCATCTCCTTCATGGTCCACGACCCCGAGGTCGGCAAGATCATGGGCTACGACCGCGGCATCCTCGCCACGACCGAGCAGTACGACGCCTTCGTACCCGCCGACGACCAGAACAAGGGCGTCAAGGCGTACGAGGAGGAGGTCGCCAAGGCCGGGGTCCTGGGGAAGATCACCCCGCACCCGTCCGGCGCCGATGTCATCGAGGCCGCCTTCCTGCGCATCGGCGGTGAGGTCGCCCAGGGCAAGAAGAAGCCGGCCGACGCCGCCAAGGCGCTGTTCAGCGAGGCCAAGGCCGCGTTCGCGGGCTGAGGGGACGTACCACCATGACGCTCGTCAAGGAAGCGCCCGCGCGCCCGGCGAAGAAGCGGTCCGCCGCTCCTGCCGCCGGGCGGCGCGGGCGGCGCCGCGAGAACATCGCCGGCTATCTCTTCATGTCGCCGTGGATCGCCGGGTTCCTGGTGCTCACGGCGGGGCCGATGATCGCGTCGCTGTACTACGCGTTCACCCGCTACAACCTCTTCACTCCACCGGAGTGGGTGGGCCTCGACAACTTCACGACCATGTTCCAGGACCCGCGCTGGCAGAAGTCGGTCGAGGTCACGCTGAAGTACGTCGTCGTGGCCACACCGCTGAAGCTGCTGCTGGCCCTCGGCGTGGCGTTGCTGCTCGCGCAGAAGCGGCGCGGACAGGGGCTGTACCGGGCCGCGTTCTACATGCCCTCGCTCATCGGCGCCAGCGTCTCCGTCGGCTTCGTGTGGCGGGCGCTGTTCTCGGACGACGCGATCGTGGACCGTACCCAGAAGGTCTTCGGACTCGACGTCGGCGGCTGGATCGGCAACCCGGACTACGTCATCTACGCGCTGGTGGCCCTGAGCATCTGGCAGTTCGGCGCGCCGATGGTCATCTTCCTGGCCGGTCTCAAGCAGGTCCCGCAGGAGCTGTACGAGGCCGCCGAGATGGACGGCGCCGGACCACTGCGCCGGTTCTGGAACATCACCCTGCCGATGATTTCCCCCGTGCTGTTCTTCAACGTGCTGCTGGAGTCGATCCACGCGTTCCAGGTCTTCGGGTCCGCGTACGTCGTCTCCAACACCCAGTGCGGGCCCGCCGACGCCACCCTCGTCTACACCTGTTACCTGTATCAGAAGGGCTTCAAGGAGGCCCAGATGGGCTTCGCCTCCGCGATGGCCTGGACGCTGGTGGTCGCGGTGGCGCTAGTCACGGCGGTCCTGTTCTGGTCGCAGAAGAAGTGGGTGCACTACGAGGAGGCCGCCAAGTGACCAGCGCCACCAGTACTCCTGTCGTCCGGTCCGCGAGCGAGCGGCGGCGCACCGGGTCGATCGCCTGGCACGTCGGCGCGCTCGCCGTCCTCGCGGTCGTCCTGTACCCCGTGATCTGGGTGCTCGGCGCCTCGTTCAAGCCGAGCAAGGACATCATCGCCAGCATCGACCTGCTGCCGACCAAGCCGGTCTGGGCGAACTTCTCGGGGCTCGCCGACGGCATCTCCGGCATCTCCATCAGCACGTTCTTCCTGAACTCGCTGACCTACGCCGGGCTCGCCGTCGTCGGTGTCGTGATCTCCAGCTCGCTGACCGCGTACGCCTTCGCCAAGATCGGGTTCGCCGGGCGGAACCTGCTGTTCACACTGATGATCGGCACGCTGCTGCTGCCGTACCACGTGCTGCTCATCCCGCAGTACGTGATGTTCCGCAAGCTGGAACTCGTCGACACCATGGTGCCGCTCGTGGCGGGCAAGTTCCTGGCGACCGAGGCGTTCTTCGTCTTCCTCATGGTGCAGTTCATGCGCGGGCTGCCGCGCGAGCTGGACGAGGCCGCCAAGCTCGACGGCTGCGGGCACTTCCGGACCTACTGGTCCATCGTGCTGCCGCTGAGCCGGCCGGCCATCATCACCAGCGCGATCTTCACCTTCATCAACGCGTGGAACGACTTCATGGGGCCGTTGATCTACCTCAACACCCCCGAGAAGTACACCGTCTCGCTCGGTCTGATGATGTTCCGCGACCAGGAGGGCATCTCCAATTACGGAAGCATGATCGCGATGTCGCTCGTGGCACTCGTGCCGGTCATCGCCTTCTTCATGGCCTTCCAGCGGTACCTCATCGACGGCATGGCGACGTCCGGACTGAAGTGAGGCGGTCAGCATGGCGCAAGCACGGGTGAAGGCCCGCACCTCGCGGGCCTCGCGCAAGGAGTCCATGTTCGGCGACCGCTTCAGCCTCTTCGCCGAGAGCCTGCTCACCGGCGTGTGGATCGCCGTGGCCTGTCTCGGGGTCGTCACCTACCCCGCGGCGTTCGCCGCCGGCGCCCGGCATCTGCGACGGCGTATCGGTCACGAGGTGGGTGGCTGGCGGGAGTTCGGCGCGGACTTCCGGGCAGCCCTGCGCCGTGGGTGGGCCGTCGGGCTCGCCGGCTGGGCCGTGGCCGGGGCGGTCTGGGTGGACGTCCTGGCCGCGCGGGCCGGGATTCCCGGCGGGCCGTTCGTCGGGGCCGTCGGCCTGTTCGCCCTGATCGCCGTGGTCGTGGCCCTGCTGCGGGCGGCGGCCGTCTGGACACCGGAGGCCTCCTGGCGGGCGCTGTTCTCGGACGCCGGGCGCCGCACCCTGCTCGACCCCGCCGGGTCCTTCCTGATCGTGGGCGGGCTGGGTGTCGTGGCCCTGTCCGCCGCGTTCGTCGCGCCGCTGGCGGTTCCCGTCCTGGGAGCCGTCGCGGCGGCGGCCGTCGCCGTGGAAGAGCGCTACCGGCACCGCTGACGGGCGGTGCGCTTATCCGCAGCCGGCACCGCTGACGGGCGGTGTGTTCCTTCGCAGACGCACCGCTGACGGGCGGGCCCCTGCGCAATCAAGGTCGGTGCCCCGGGCGCCGTACCTCTCTCTGTCATGCCCCTGACCAGCCGCACAGCCGCACATGGAAAGGAATGACCATGTCTCCCATCCCCCGCAGGTCCATCCTCAAGGCAGCCGCCGTCGCCGGCGCCGCCGCGCAGTTCAGCTGGGCGCTAGGAGCGAAGGACGCGCAGGCCGCACCCAGAGCCGCCGAGGCCGACGACGGTCCGGTGACCCTGGACTGGCTGGAGGACGGCGGACTCGGCGCCGCCCCCGGCTCCACCCTGGGCGTGCCCTGGCCGAAGGGCGTCCACCAGGAGGACCAGACCTTCGCGCTCACCGATGCGGACGGCAAGTCCGTGCCCGTGCAGTCCTGGCCGATCGCCTACTGGCCGGACGGCTCCCTCAAGTGGACCGCCCACGCGGTCAGTTCGGGCAACGGCAAGCTCACGCTCACCGCGGGCGAGGCCGCCGTACCCGACAAGAAGGTCACCGTCGACCAGGGCGGCGGCACGATCACCGTCTCCACGGGCGTCATCACCGCGAAGATCGGCAAGTCCGGTGCCACGCTGATCAAGTCGGTCACCCGTGGCTCCACCGAGATCGCCAAGAACGGCAAGCTCGTCCTGATCCGCCAGCCCGAGATCGAGGACGAGGACCAGGGCACGGTCAAGACCGAGCGCTTCGACGGAGCCATCTCCGACGTGACCGTCGAGCAGGACGGCCCGGTCCGCGCGGTCGTCCGCATCGACGGCAAGCACCGCCGGGGCGACCGGAGTTGGCTGCCGTTCTCCATCCGCCTGTACTTCTACGCCGGCGCCGACTCCTTCCGCATGGTGCACACCATCACCTTCGACGGCACCCAGGAGCCGGGCAAGGCCAGCGGTGACTTCATCCGCGGCATCGGCGTCCGCTTCACCGTGCCGATGCGCGACCAGTCGTACGACCGCCACATCCGCATCGGCGGCGAGGGCACCGGTCTGCTGCGCGAGGCCGTCAAGGGCATCACGGGTCTGCGCCGCGACCCGGGGGCCGCCGTCCAGGCCGCCCAGTACGCGGGCGAGAAGCTGCCGGACCCGTCCACCTGGGACCAGCGCGTCACGACCCGCCTCCAGTACATCCCCGAGTGGGGCGACTACACCCTCTCCCAGCTCTCCGCCGACGGCTTCACCCTGCGCAAGCGGACGAAGAAGGGACACGGCTGGATCGGCGCCGGCGGCGGCAAGCGGGCCTCCGGGTTCGGGTACGTCGGTGGCGTCAGCGGTGGACTCTCCTTCGGCCTGCGGGACTTCTGGGAGAAGTTCCCCGCCCAGCTCGACATCCGCGACGCCCAGACCGACGAGGCCGAGGTCACCCTTTGGCTCTGGTCGCCCGAGGCGCAGCCCATGGACCTGCGCTTCTACCACGACGGCATGGGCCAGGACACCTTCGCCGAGCAGCTCGAAGGCCTCAACATCACCTACGAGGACTACGAGCCGGAGTTCGGCACGCCGTACGGCATCGCCCGTACCTCGGAACTGCTGTTCTGGGCCAACGAGTCGACGCCCACCCCGGCCGAGCTCGCCGAACAGGTCGAAGCCGTACGGGTGTTGCCGCAGCTGGCCGCGCCGCCCAAGCAGCTCATCAAGGCGAAGGTCTTCGGGCCCGGCCTGTACTCCGAGCCCGACCGCTCCACCGCCGCCAAGGCGAAGATCGAGGACCACCTCGACTTCCTCTTCACCTACTACAAGGACCAGGTGGAGCAGCGCCGTTGGTACGGCTTCTGGGACTACGGCGACATCATGCACACCTACGACACCGTCAGGCACCAGTGGCGGTACGACATCGGCGGCTATGCCTGGGACAACTCCGAGCTCTCGCCGGACCTTTGGCTGTGGTTCGCGTACATCCGCTCCGGCCGCGCGGACATCTTCCGGTTCGCCGAGTCGATGACCCGGCACACCGGTGAGGTGGACGTCTACCACCTCGGCAAGTGGGCCGGCCTCGGCACCCGGCACGGTGTGCAGCACTACGCCGACAGCGCCAAGCAGCAGCGCATCGCCAACACCACGTACCGGCGCTACTACTACTTCCTCACCGCGGACGAGCGGGTCGGCGACCTCATGCACGCCAACGTCGACTCCGACGAGACGTTCCTCGTCCTCGACCCGCTGCGCAAGGTCCGCACCGACGTCTACACGCCCGACCGGCACGCCCTGTCGGTCGGCTTCGGCACCGACTGGTCGGGTCTGGTGTCGGCGTGGCTGACCGAGTGGGAGCGCAAGGGTCCCAAGTGGGAGAAGGCCAAGGCGCGGGTCCTGTCGACCATGGAGGGCATCGCCGCGCAGCCCAACGGGTTCGTGCAGGGCAGTGGCTTGTACGACCTCGACACGGGCAAGTTCGCGGTCGCCTCGACGCCGGTCGTCGGGGTCTCGCACCTCTCCGCCGTGTTCGGGCTCAACGAGCTGTGCGCCGAGCTCATCGACCTCGTCGACATGCCCAAGTTCAACGAGGCGTACTTCGACTACTGCCGCTACTTCAACGCCACCAAGGCTGAGCAGGCGGCGCGGTACGGGTCCAACTTCGGGACGCTGCTGCTGTTCCAGGGCCACTCGCGGCTCGACGCGTACGCCGCCGTGAAGACCGGGGACGAGAAGCTGGCCAAGCGGGCGTGGGAGAAGTTCTACAACTCCGACGGGTACAAGGAGTCGGCGCCCTGGAAGACGGAGGAGTTGAGCGGTCCGGTGACGTTGGTCGCGGGTAGTGAGGCGGCCTGGATCTCTACCAACGACACGGCTCTGTATGGGCTTGCGGCGATTGAGAACCTGGCGCTGTTGGGGGACAAGATGCCTTCGTAGCGATTCAGGTCGTGGGGAACTGCGGGGCTGTTGTGGATGGTCGCGCCCGCGCGGCGGAGCCGCAAATCGACACAGCCCCGCGCCCCTGGGTGGGCTAGCTCATCCTTCCCAGGATGTTCCGCATTCTTCGGACGTCCCTGATGCGGCGCTCGTATGTCGCTCCCAGGGCGAGGAGCAGGAGGCCTGCCAGCGCCGGGGGCACCCAGCGGGGGAGGGCGTCCGTCACCTGGACTATGTACGGGGCCAGTTCGTGGAGGGCGTCCAGGGTCAGGACCGAGCCGCCCAGGACCAGGGGGGCCTGGAGGCTGTAGCCGCCGCCCAGCAGGGTGAGGGACAGGGCCGCCAGGCCCAGGAGCAGCGGGCGGGTCCAGTGCGGGTCGCCCCAGGCCATGACCAGGCTCGGCAGGAGCGTGGCGGCCAGGCCCGGTCCGTACGCCGTCCAGGACGAGGTCTCCGGGGCGCGCCGCCTGCGGAGGAAGCCTACGAACAGGGCCGGGACCGTGACCGGGAGCGTGTACGCCTCGGGGGTGTCGACCTCCCAGGCCGCCAGGCGCACCCAGGTGGCCAGGAGGAAGAGGGCGGCGGACGCGTAGCCCACGGTGTGGCGGTCGGGGCGGAGGGCGGTGCCCGCGGCGATCACTCCGCACAGGGACAGGACCAGGGCCAGCATCGGCAGGTCGGTCGCGGCGAGGGTGAGGGCCAGGAGGGCGGCGACGGCTCCGGTGACCTCCACCGTCACCGTCGCGCGGGGCTCCTTGAGCCGCGCCGCCAGCAGGGCCGCGGACACCGGGACCGCCAGCACGAGCAGGGCCGTGTACTGCGGCTGCCAGTCCGCCGCCGCACCGATCGCGCAGGCCAGCGTCGTGGCGTAGGCGAGGGCCGCCGGGGCCGTGACGGCCGTGAACCGCCAGGAGACCACCGTGAAGAACGCCGTCAGGGCGCCGAGCGCGGTGAGGGTCGCCGACTGGGAGGCGAGGGCGGCGAAGCCCAGGTTCGCGGAGGTGGCGAGGGCGAGAACGGTCGCGGTCGGCTGCCCGTAGGGCGACGCCAGGATCACGCCCGTTACCGAGCCCAGCATCAACAGGCCGAGTGTGTACGGCAGTTCGAGGACCGCGGGAAGCGTCAGCACCGCCGCCCACGTCAGCACCAGCGCGCCGGTGAGGGCTCGCGGACGCCAGTCGGTGTGCCGTACCGCCAGGGCCAGTACGGCCGCCACGGCCACCAGCACGAGCGGAGCCGTCGCCGCGTCCGGCGGCCAGGGGGCGTCCACCGTAACCGCCTCGCGAAGGTCCGCCGGCGCCCCCGACCAGGCGTGGGTCACCCACGCGACCGGCCCCAGCAGCGTCACCGCCACGACGGGCAGCGTCCACACCACGGCCAGGGCCTGCACGGCACCGGAGGCCGCGCCGAACCCGCGCCGTACCGTCTCCGGCAGCCGATCCGCTCGTACCGCCGCCAACAGGGCGATGCCGCAGGCGAGATGGACCGGAACCGTCCAGGTGCCGGGAAGCGCGGAGCGTGCCATGCCGCCGAGTGCGGCGACCAGCAGGAGGGCGGAGGCGATCGAGAGGCCGAAGGCGTGACCGGTGCCCTGCGTTGCCGGGAGGCCGGTGCCGGGCGCGGTGTCCTGTGCGCTCGTGCCTCGCCACGCCGCCGCCAGGGCGATCGTCGCGGCGAGGAGGAGGAGCGCCGCCGCACGGGCGGCGGCGCTCGGGCCGGTTGCCGTCCAGGACAGCGAACCGGCCGCCCAAACGCCCGAGCCGCCCAGGCCGTACGCGCCGACGACGGCGAGGAAGCGTACGAGGCCGGCGGTCGCTCGGAGCGCCACAACTGTGTCGAACGCGGCCGTCACCAGCAGAGCCGCGGTGACCCCGTACGCGTCGGCGTCCAGCGCGAGTGCGCTGTAGAACAGCGGCAGTTGGGCCGCGAGGACGGCCGCGGGGAGCGGCAGGGCCAGGTCCTTCAGGGGCGGCAGCAGGCCGTAAGCCAGCCACAGGCCCGCGAGCAGCGCCGACACGATCGCCGTGTACGGCGCGCCCTCCGCCCCGGTGAAAACCGCCCCGTGCAGCGCGTACGCGTCGAGGACCGTCAGCGCCAGGCCCAGGCCCGCCACCGACTCGGCCGTCGAGCGCAGGCCGCGCCTCAGCAGCGCCACCGGCGCCGCGAGCGTCGCCGCGGTGACCGCGCCGAGCACCGTGGCCCGCCCGGAGATCCCCAGGTCACCCCAGCTGACCAGGGTGAACGCCGTCGCCGCGATGAGCAGCAGGACACCGCCGAGCATCAGCAGCACGTTCTGCACCCGGGGCGCGGTGGCCTCGGGGCGGGCGGCCACGGTGGGCCGGGGCGGGGGAGGGGCCGGGGTCTGGAGGGCGGTGACCAGCCAGGCGCGGCGCCGGAGCAACTGGGCCCGGCGGGCGTCGAGGTGGAACAGCTCCGCGTCCAGGAGCCGCAACTCCTCGGCCGGGGGCGGAAAGTGCGTCATGCCTTGGAGTGTGGTCCGGGTCACGTCGTACGACATGAGTGCGCGTACTCAGAACGTACTCAGATGCACGACCAGGGGCGTCCGGACCGGCAGACTCCTGCCATGGACTGGACGCACTACCGCTTCCACACCCGCTGGGCGCTGCCCGCCCCGCCCTCCGCCGTCTACGACGTGCTCGCCGAGGCCGAGGACTACCCGCGTTGGTGGCCGCAGGTCCGTGAGGTGAACCGGCTCGACGACACCACCGGGGTGATCGTGATCCGGGCCACCCTGCCGTACTCCCTGTCCTTCACCGCGCGCGAGGTGCGGCGCGACCCGGCGGCCGGGGTGCTGGAGATCGCCATGACCGGGGACCTGGAGGGCTGGGCGCGCTGGACGATCAGCGCGGACGGCGCGGGGACCCTCGCGGTGTACGACCAGGTCGTCGACGTGAACAAACCGCTGCTGCGGTGCCTCGCCGTACCGGGGCGGCCGGTGTTCCGGGCCAATCACCGGCTGATGATGCGGGCCGGACGGCGGGGCCTGGCCGCGTACTTGGAAGCGGTTTGAAGGAAAGCCGCCGGGACCTGTATTGTTCAGTGCGTTCCCGGGCGATTAGCTCAGTGGGAGAGCGCTTCGTTCACACCGAAGAGGTCACTGGTTCGAACCCAGTATCGCCCACCGGGAGAAAGCCGGTCCGCAGCACGCGGACCGGCTTCTTTTATGTCGCCCGGTCCTTCAGGCGGCCGCCGCCGGCAGCTCCGGACGCAGCGGCCACGCCGGGTCCACCGCCTCCGGGGCGCCGCTGCGCGCGAACCACGCCTGGAGGCCCCGCGCCTGCGCCGCGTGCCAACCCGCCTGGAGGTTGTGCAGCTCGTTCGGGGACAGCCGCTCCAGCCGCGCCGCGAAACGCCGCCCCACCGCTCGTACGACCTCCAGCGCGGCCAGCGCGTCCGCGCCCGCGTCGTGCGCGCCGTCCAGCGTGACCTCGTAGTGCGCGCACAGGTCGGTCAGCGTGCGGCGGCCCTTGCGGTAGCGGTCCAGGTGTTTGTCCAGGACCCGCGGATCGAGGACCAGCAGCGGTGACGACTCGAACCAGCGGTCCAGGGACGACGCCCGATGGCGGCGCAACTCCCGGTCCAGCAGCGTCAGATCGAACGGCGCGTTCATCACCACCAACGGCCGCCCCGCGGACGCCTGTTCACCCAGCTGTTCCGCTATCTCGTACATCACCGGCGCCGGCCAGCGGCCGTTGCGCTGCAGATGGTCCTCCGTCAGCCCGTGCACCGCCGTCGCGCCCTCGGGCACCGGCACACCCGGGTTCACCAGCCACCGGCTCACCCGCGGCCGGGTGCCCGGGGCGTCCTGGACGACTATGGCGGCCGACACGATCCGGTCGGTCTCCACGTCGACACCCGTCGTCTCCGTGTCGAAGGCGGCCAGGGGCCCCTCGTACCAGCACGTCATACCTACACAACCCCTCGTTCACCCACGGCAGCTGACGCACCGTCTTCTGCCGCTTTGGTGATACCCGGGCTGTTTGCGCCGTACGCCGGACGGACACAACAGGAATACGGGTCTTTGCAGTTCAGAGACCCGCGGTTCGGATTCACCGAGCGTGGAAGGCTGTTGGTCATGGCGATAGCGCAGCCCGAGCGGGGCGGGCTGCTGCCCGAACGTACGGGCCCCCTTCGCGGCACACTCGCCACCACCGCCTGCATGGAGACCTTGCAGGTGGGCTATCTGCACGCCGTCGCCGCGGCGGCCGGTTGTTCCTTGTCGCAGCCGTTTCCCGACAACGGCATCGACTGGCACGTCAGTCACGGCTCGCCGGGGCACACCGTCGACGACGAGGTCACCATCAAGGTGCAGCTCAAGTGCACCTACCAGGTCGCGCCCAACCCGCCCGGGCGGTTCTTCTCCTTCACGCTCGACAACGACCATCTGCGCAAGCTCGCGCGCACCCCCGTCTCGGTGCACAAGATCCTCGTGGTCATGCTCGTGCCGAGATCCCAGGACGACTGGCTGCGCGCCAGCCACGACCGCCTCGACCTCAGGCACTGCTGCTACTGGGTCAACCTCGCCGGGCACCCGGTCACGGGCCGGACCCGGACCACCGTGCGGATACCGACCGCACGCATCTTCGACGACCGGGCGCTGTGCGAGATCATGACGCGGGTCGGGACGGGAGGCAGACCATGACCCACCGCCCCGTGGAGGAGCCCCTGCGGCCGGTCCGGCCGCATCCCGTCGACGCCGCCGCCTGGAACCGCGCCCCCGAGCCGGACGACGTCGACCCCGCCGTCCTCAGCGCCCTGCTGCACCGGCACGGCTGGCAGCGCCGCGGCGGCGCCCCCGGACGCTACGGCCGCTGGACCCCACCCGGACCGGGCACCGGCGGCACGAGCCTGCTCGTCCCCGAGAGCCGGGCCTTCCCCGACAGCGACGACCTGCTCGGCGAGGCGCTCGTCGCGCTCGCCCGCAGCGGCATGCCCTCCGCGCGTGAGGTCCTCGTCGGCCTCGCCGTGCCCAGCGACGAGATCCGCTGGTGGCGGGACGTGCCGACCGGGCCGGCGGGGGCCGCGTCCTGGGCGGTGGAGGAGCAGTTGCGCGCCGCTGCCCGGCAGACCCTGCTCGCGGGCGCGCTCGCCACACGCGCGCGTGCCGGTTACTACGGTGCCCGGCATCGCCGTGCCGCTCTTTCGCTGCTGGAGAGCGTCCTCGTCGGCGCCGCCACCGACGGCCGGCTCACCGCCTTCGTGCCCGTCGGCACCGGACGCCCGCTCGCCGTACGCCTCCACCAGGCCCTGTGCGCGGCCCGCGAGGCCATCGACTACCAGCGGGCCACCGGTGGCATGGACGCCTTCGACGGGGCCGTCGAGGCGGGCGTCAGCCGTGAGCTCACCGAGGCCCTCATCGCGCTCGTGCGCGGTACGGAGGGGGCCCGCATCGCCGTGGACTGGGCGCCGGCGGCCGGGGTGCCCGAGGGGTGCGCCGCTTCCGGGGAGCCCGTCGAGTTCTCGCCGGGCGACCTGCCCGTGCTGCGTGAGGCCGGGGCCCGCTATCTGCGCGAGGAGCCGTCCGTGCCGGTGCGGGTCACCGGGACGGTGGTCAGGATGCGCAGGTCGGGGCCGCGCGGGGAGGGCAGCGTACGGCTCCGGGTGATCGCCGGGGTGGAGGTGCCGCACGTGCGGCTGACCCTGGACGAGGAGGCGTACCGAATCGCGGGCCACGCGCACCTCGTCGGGCTGCCGGTGCGGGTGCACGGGCGGCTGGAGAGCCGGGGCGGGTTCCGGAGGCTGACGGGCGCCTCGGGCGTCGTACCGGTGCAGGTGGACGAGGCGGAGCGGGACCGGCTGATGAAGTCGTTGCAGGAGAACCTGGACTTCTTCGAGGAGGCCTGCGGGGAGGCCTCGGCAGGGGACTGATTTCGCGGTCGGTGGGTGCGGGTCGGTACGATCCCCTATTGCGCGCGCTCACGGTATGGCGCTCGCATCCCCTTCAGTCAGGAGAGACCGGTGTCAGACGTCCGTGTGATCATCCAACGCGATTCCGAGCGGGAAGAGCGCACGGTGACGACGGGCACTACGGCCGCCGAGCTCTTCGCCGGCGAGCGCTCGATCATCGCCGCGCGGGTGGCCGGTGAGCTGAAGGACCTGGCGTACGAGGTCAAGGACGGCGAGACCGTCGAGGGCGTCGAGATCTCCTCCGAGGACGGTCTCAACATCCTGCGCCACTCCACCGCCCACGTCATGGCGCAGGCCGTGCAGGAGCTCTTCCCCGAGGCCAAGCTGGGCATCGGCCCGCCGGTCAAGGACGGCTTCTACTACGACTTCGACGTCGAGAAGCCGTTCACGCCCGAGGATCTCAAGGCCATCGAGAAGAAGATGCAGGAGATCCAGAAGCGGGGGCAGAAGTTCTCCCGCCGTGTGGTGACCGACGAGGCGGCCCGTGAGGAGCTGGCGTCGGAGCCGTACAAGCTGGAGCTGATCGGCCTCAAGGGCTCGGCTTCGAGCGACGACGGCGCGGACGTCGAGGTCGGCGCCGGTGAGCTGACGATCTACGACAACCTGGATGCCAAGACCGGCGACCTGTGCTGGAAGGACCTCTGCCGCGGTCCCCACCTGCCCTCCACCCGGAACATCCCGGCGTTCAAGCTGATGCGCAACGCGGCCGCCTACTGGCGCGGCAGCGAGAAGAACCCCATGCTCCAGCGCATCTACGGCACCGCATGGCCGACCAAGGACGAGCTCAAGGGCTACCTCGACTTCCTCGCCGAGGCCGAGAAGCGCGACCACCGCAAGCTGGGCAACGAACTCGACCTGTTCTCCATCCCGGAGCAGATCGGCTCCGGCCTCGCCGTCTTCCACCCCAAGGGCGGCATCATCCGCCGGGTCATGGAGGACTACTCGCGCCGCCGCCACGAGGAGGAGGGCTACGAGTTCGTCTACACCCCGCACGCGACGAAGGGGAAGCTCTTCGAGACGTCCGGGCACCTGGACTGGTACGCCGACGGCATGTACCCGCCCATGCAGCTCGACGAGGGCGTGGACTACTACCTCAAGCCCATGAACTGCCCGATGCACAACCTGATCTTCGACGCGCGCGGCCGCTCCTACCGTGAACTGCCGCTGCGCCTCTTCGAGTTCGGGACCGTGTACCGGTACGAGAAGTCGGGCGTCGTGCACGGCCTGACCCGCGCGCGTGGCTTCACGCAGGACGACGCGCACATCTACTGCACCCGCGAGCAGATGTCGGAGGAGCTCGACAAGACGCTCACCTTCGTCCTCGGCCTGCTGCGGGACTACGGTCTGACCGACTTCTACCTGGAGCTGTCCACCAAGGACCCGGAGAAGTTCGTCGGCTCGGACGAGGTCTGGGAGGAGGCGACCGAGACGCTCCGCCAGGTCGCTGAGAAGCAGGGGCTGCCGCTGGTCCCGGACCCGGGCGGCGCCGCGTTCTACGGCCCGAAGATCTCCGTGCAGACCAAGGACGCCATCGGCCGTACCTGGCAGATGTCGACCATCCAGCTCGACTTCAACCTGCCCGAGCGCTTCGACCTGGAGTACACGGGTCCGGACGGCTCCAAGCAGCGCCCGGTCATGATCCACCGCGCGCTGTTCGGCTCCATCGAGCGGTTCTTCGCGGTGCTCCTGGAGCACTATGCGGGCGCCTTCCCGGCGTGGCTGGCCCCGGTCCAGGCGATCGGCATCCCGATCGGCGACGCGCACGTCGAGTACCTGGAGAAGTTCGCCGCCGCGGCGAAGAAGCAGGGGCTGCGGGTCGAGGTGGACGCCTCCTCGGACCGGATGCAGAAGAAGATCCGCAACGCCCAGAAGCAGAAGGTGCCCTTCATGGTCATCGCGGGCGACGAGGACATGTCGGCGGGCTCGGTGTCCTTCCGGTACCGCGACGGCTCGCAGGAGAACGGCATCCCGTTCGACGAGGCCATCGCGAAGATCGCGAAGGTCGTCGAGGAGCGGGCGCAGGTCTGATCGCTCGCCAGCAGTACGCGGAGGCCCTCGGGAGGCTCAGCTTCCCGGGGGCCTCTCGTCGTCCTCGCGCGAGAAGACCTGGAGCAGCCACGAGGCGAAGGTGCCGGTGACCGCGCCGAGCAGCGCCAGGCCGATGGCCATCATGCCGATGGCGATGAGACGGCCGATCGGGGTGACGGGGGTGACGTCGCCGTAGCCGACGGTCGCGAGGGTGGCGCAGGTCCACCACACGGAGTCGCCGAAGGTCCGGATGGAGGCGTCGGCCGCGCCCCGCTCCTGCTGGTACACGGCGAGCGAGCCCGAGAAGCCGAGCAGGAGCGTCGACAGTCCGGCGTACACCATCACGCGCGCGTGCAGCGCGAGCCGGGGCCTGCCGTGCCGCCGCTGCACCGCCTCGTAGACCCGGACGACCCGCAGGGGCCGCAGCAGCGGCAGCACCAGCACCAGCGTGTCCAGCAAGTGGGTGCGGACGAACCGCAGCCGCTGTCCGCTGACCCACCAGAGGACGGCGTAGTCCGCCGCGAACAGCGCCCAGGCGGCCAGCAGCACCGCGAGGCAGAGGTCGCGCCAGCCCTCCGCCAGATCCGGTGCCAGGACACGGACCGCGTATGCGGTGAGGAACAGCAGTGACGCCACGGCAAGTGGGGCCTCGGTGCGCCGCTCCCAGCGGTCCTTGCGGCTGTCGGTCTCCACCCCGACAGCTTCGCCCGCGCCGCTGCGGGCGCAACCCCGGCGACACGCCGCGAACGGGCGAAGCCATATGCTTCCCTGCATGACGAGTGAGCCGGAGCAGCAGTGGGGAGTGGGGACCCAGGACGCGTTCCAGCGTCTGTGGACGCCCCACCGGATGGCCTACATCCAGGGCGAGAACAAGCCGACCGGCCCGGGTGCCGACGACGGCTGCCCCTTCTGCTCCATCCCGGCCAAGTCCGACGAGGACGGTCTGATCGTCCGCCGCGGCGAGCAGGTGTACGCGGTGCTGAACCTGTACCCGTACAACGGCGGTCACCTGATGGTCGTGCCCTACCGGCATGTGGCCGACTACACCGATCTCACGGACGCGGAGACCGTCGAGCTGGCCGCGCTGACCAAGCAGGCGATGACGGCCCTGCGCACCGCGTCCGGCGCGCACGGCTTCAACATCGGCATGAACCAGGGCACGGTGGCCGGCGCCGGTATCGCCGCCCACCTGCACCAGCACATCGTGCCCCGCTGGGGCGGCGACACGAACTTCATGCCGGTCGTCGGCCACACCAAGGTGCTGCCGCAGCTGCTCGCCGACACCCGCAAGATGCTCGCGGACGCCTGGCCCGCGTAGCCGGCTACGCGTCGTAGAGGTCGGCCTTCTTCGGGGACGGGTCCTGGACCGCGGTGCTGAGGAACGCCGACCTCGTGCCGAACTTCTCCGTGTCGACGCCGTTGTCCTCCAGGACCTTGATCGCCGCCGCGTGCACCACACGCAGCACCGGTGTCGCGGCGCGCATGGCGTCGTCGGCCATGAAGCGGTGGCGCCAGGGCTGGTCGGCCCAGACGTGCCGCAGGCCGAACGGCTCGGGGAGGGTGATGGTGCCGCCGAGCCAGTTCAGCAGGGGCGGGTACCAGGTCAGCGGGGCGCGCACAGTGAGTCGTACGACCTCGTCGGTGGGGACCAGCGGCAGGTTGACCTTGCGGGTCTCCCACGGCTTGAAGGACTTCGCGACCTCCTTCGTGGGGGCCTCGGACTTGCCCGTGAACAGCGAGTTCACCGGGCCGAGCGCGTGGCCGGTCACCTCGATGCGCAGCGTCTCGTGCAGCACCGTGACGGTGATCATCATCGTGAGGATCAGCTGGCCGTCCCACAGCGTCCACTGCACGCCGAGGTAGTGCCGGTCGCCGCTGCCGAACTGCTGCTTGTTGCAGATGTCCTGTATCGAGTGCTGGCGGTGCTGGAAGGCCTCGATGTCCGCCGACTGCTCGGTGCGGGCCACAGCCTTGGCGTTCTCACCGATCGGCGAGACGATCCAGTGCCGTATGGACGCCTTCGGGAAGCCGCCGGTGTTGATGGTGTTCCGTTCCAGCATCCGCAGCCGGGCCTCGATGTTGCGGATGACGTCCCAGCTGCGGAACGGATGGATCTCCCGGGACGGGTCGGCGGGGGTGAGGTCCTCGGCGAGCTGCCAGCTGCCCCAGCGGGTGCCCATGCCGAGGATGCCCTTGGGGCCGGCGTAGAAGACGTGGTTGGACTGCTGCTCGGCGCTGAGACGGGCGAGGGACTGGCGCTTCTGCTCGGCCTGGGTCTCGCCGGGGCTGCTCGGCACCGCCTCGGGGACCTGGGCGCCGACGCTGCTGCCCGCGATCAGTCCGTCCCAGCGGGCGCGCAGGTCCTTCGCGGCGCTGTCGCAGATCTGCTTGGCCCAGAACCAGCCGATGACCGGCGCGACCACGCACGCGCGTGCGTACCAGCCCCAGAAGCCGGTGAACGGCATCTTGATCAGGAAGATGACGGCGAGGGCGCCGACGCCGACGAGGAGCGTGGTGGCGAGGGCGGAGGCGCGCTTGTTGGGGTTCTTGTCGATGGTGGTGCGGATCGCGAACACCAGGAGCCACACCAGGAGGCCGGGCAGGAACAGCACGCCGGTCAGCAGCATGACGGTCGAGAGCCGCAAGTCCCGCGCGCGGCGCAGGCGGTAGGCGGCCAGGCAGTGGTCGACGACGACCTGGGGCTCGGTGCCGAAGGACTGGATGAGCGGCTTGCGGTCCTCGCCGATCATGCGGTCGATCACGGCCCGGGAGAACGCCTCACCGAGATTGGGCTTGAACAGGCCGCCGGTCCAGCCCTGGCCCTCCTTGACCGTCGTCTCGTGCCATTCGTTGTTGGCCTTCTTGATGTCGTCGACCAGATTGTCCCGGTACGCCGCCGAGGCCAGGGCGAAGGTCGCCGTCTGGCTCTCGTCCCCCGTGCGGGGCACCTGTGGTCCGAAGACGCTTTCGTAACCGGCATCAACGGTCATTCCCGCCCCCGATCGCCGCCATGGTCGCTCCTGCGGCCTTCCCGACTTGCTTGCTTCGCACACCTGTTGATCAGGTGATCAGCGTATCCGCAGCCACCGACATTCGTCGGCGGACGGCCCAAGCCGCCCGCCGACTCGGAGGGGAGCGTTCCACAAAGGTCACTTGGAGCGTGCCCGGCCCCAACTGCTAGGAATCGCGCGCCTCTTCACGGATTCTCTCGGCGACCTGCGCCGGCATCGGTTCGTGCCGGGCGTAGGAGCGGTTGAAGCGGGCCGTGCCGTGGGACAGCGAGCGCAGGTCGACCGCGTACCGGCCGATCTCGATCTCCGGCACCTCGGCCTTGACGAGGGTGCGGTTGCCGCTGGTCTGCTCGGTGCCCAGCACCCGGCCGCGCCGCCCGGACAGGTCGCTCATCACGGCGCCCACGTAGTCGTCGCCGACCAGGATGCTCACCTCGGCCACCGGTTCCAGCAGATGGATCTTCGCGTCGGCCGCCGCCTCCCGCAGCGCCAGCGCCCCGGCCGTCTGGAAGGCGGCGTCGGAGGAGTCCACCGAGTGCGCCTTGCCGTCGAGGAGCGTGATCCGCACGTCGATGAGCGGGTAGCCGGCCGCAACTCCCTTGGCGGCCTGGGCCTTTACGCCCTTCTCGACCGACGGGATGAACTGCCGCGGCACCGCGCCGCCGACGACCTTGTCCACGAACTCGATGCCCGAGCCGCCCGGCAGCGGCTCGACCTCGATCTCGCAGATCGCGTACTGCCCGTGCCCGCCGGACTGCTTCACATGCCGCCCGCGCCCGCCCGACTTGCCGGCGAACGTCTCCCGAAGGGAGACCTTGTGGGGTACGACGTCGACCTGGACGCCGTAGCGGCTGCGCAGCCTCTCCAGCGCGACGTCGGCGTGGGCCTCGCCGAGGCACCACAGCACCACCTGGTGGGTGTCCTGGTTCTGCTCCAGCCGCATCGTCGGGTCCTCGGCGACCAGCCGGGACAGGCCCTGCGAGAGCTTGTCCTCGTCTGCCTTGCTGTGCGCCTGGATGGCGAGCGGCAGCAGCGGGTCGGGCATCTGCCAGGGCTCCATCAGGAGCGGGTCGTCCTTGGCCGACAGGGTGTCGCCGGTCTCCGCGCGGCTGAGCTTGGCCACACAGACCAGGTCACCGGCGATGGCGTGCGTCACCGGGCGCTGCTGCTTGCCGAAGGGCGTGGACAGGGCGCCGACGCGTTCGTCGACGTCGTGGTCCTCGTGCCCGCGGTCGGCCAGGCCGTGCCCGGAGACGTGGACGGTCTCGTCGGGGCGCAGGGTGCCGGAGAAGACACGGACCAGGGAGACGCGGCCCACGTAGGGGTCGGAGGACGTCTTGACGACCTCCGCGACCAGCGGGCCCTCGGTGTCGCAGGCCTTGATCTCGCGCGGCTTGCCGTCGATGGTCGTGACGCCGGGCGTGGGGTGCTCGAACGGCGTCGGGAAGCCCCGTGTGATCAGCTCCAGCACCTCGACCGTGCCGAGCCCCTGCCTGCCGCCGTCGGTCGCGGGAGCCGCGGCGAGGACCGGATGGAACACCCCGCGCGCGACGGCCCGTTCGAGGTCCTCGATCAGGGTCTTGACGTCGACCTGCTCACCGCCGAGATAGCGGTCCATGAGGGTCTCGTCCTCGCTCTCGGAGATGATCCCCTCGATCAGCCGGTTGCGGGCGTCCTCCAGTTCCGGGAGCTCGTCCTCGCCCGGCTCGGACTCCTTGCGCTCGCCGGTGGAGTAGTCGAACAGCTTCTGCGACAGCAGCCCGGTCAGACCGGTCACGGGCGCGTGCCCGTCGGGCCCCTGCGGGCCGTGCAGCGGCAGATAGAGCGGGAGCACGGCGTCGGGGTCGTCGCCGCCGAAGGCCTCCGCGCAGGTCCGGGTCATCTCCTCGAAGTCCGCGCGGGCGGCCTCCAGGTGTGTGATCACGATCGCGCGCGGCATGCCGACGGCCGCGCACTCCTCCCACACCATGCGGGTGGAGCCGTCCACGCCGTCCGAGGCGGAGACGACGAAAAGGGCCGCGTCCGCCGCTCGCAGACCGGCCCTGAGTTCCCCGACGAAGTCGGCGTATCCGGGGGTGTCCAGAAGATTGACCTTGATGCCGTCCCATTCGACCGGCACCAGGGAGAGCTGCACCGAACGATTCTGCCGGTGCTCGATCTCGTCGTAGTCGGAGACGGTGCCGCCGTCCTCCACGCGGCCCGCCCGGTTCACCGCCCCCGCTGTCAGTGCGAGAGCTTCCACCAATGTCGTCTTGCCCGATCCGGAGTGGCCGACCAGCACCACATTCCGTACGGACGCGGGGTGGTCGGCCGCTGTTGCCCTTCCGGCGGCTCCGGGGTGTGCGTTCGCCTTGTCGCCCATGGCCTTGCCTCCCGTGCACGGTGAGGTCACTGTGGGCGCGGACATGCGGATCCGCGTGCGATGGCGGCTCCGGTGACGCCCGCGGTTCTTCGAGCTTTCCACTCTCGTCACGGTGCGTCCATACAGCGGACGCGATCGCGCCGTTACCCGTACGCCATGAGGACGTGACACGGGGCTCGGGTGCCCGGCGGTCGCACACGCGCGCGCGTGGCTACGATGGGCCAGCCGGTGGCCAGCAGGGGCCGCGCGGCGACACCGACCCTCGGGAAGGCCATGCTGAACAAGTACGCGCGTGCATTCTTCACGCGTGTCCTCACACCGTTCGCCGCGTTTCTGATCCGCAGGGGCGTCAGCCCCGACACGGTGACACTCCTCGGTACCGCAGGGGTGGTCGCGGGCGCGCTGGTCTTCTACCCCATGGGCGAGTTCTTCTGGGGCACGGTCGTGATCACGCTCTTCGTGTTCTCCGACCTCGTCGACGGCAACATGGCCCGCCAGCTCGGCCGCTCCAGCCGCTGGGGTGCCTTCCTGGACTCCACGCTCGACCGGGTGGCGGACGGCGCGATCTTCGGCGGCTTCGCCCTCTGGTACGCCGGTGGCGGCGACGACATCGCCCTGTGCGCCGTCTCGATCTTCTGCCTGGCGAGCGGCCAGGTGGTCTCGTACACCAAGGCCCGGGGTGAGTCGATCGGTCTGCCGGTCGCCGTCAACGGGCTCGTGGAGCGGGCCGAGCGACTGGTGATCTCCCTGGTCGCGGCCGGTTTCGCGGGCCTGCACAAGTTCGGTGTGCCGGGCATCCAGTACCTGCTGCCCGTCGCCCTGTGGATCGTCGCGGTCGGCAGCCTGGTGACCCTGATCCAGCGTGTGGTCACGGTCCGCCGTGAGTCGGCCGAGGCCGACGAAGCCGCGGGCGCGCAGGAGGCGGCGAAGTGAGCGCTCGCGACCGGCTGACCGACGGCATGTACGGCCTGGGCTGGGGAGCGGTCAAGAAGCTCCCCGAGCCGGTCGCCGTGCGCCTCGGGCAGACCATCGCGGACCTCGCCTGGAAGAAGCGCGGCAAGGGCGTCCAGCGGCTGGAGAGCAACTACGCGCGCGTGGTGCCCGACGCGAGCCCCGAGCGGCTCGCCGAGTTGTCCCGCGCGGGCATGCGCTCGTACCTGCGCTACTGGATGGAGTCCTTCCGGCTGCCCGCGTGGAGCGCGGAGCGCGTGAAGACCGGCTTCGACCCCAAGGATGTGCACTACCTCACCGACGGCATCGCCTCCGACCGGGGCGTCATCCTGGCGCTGCCCCACATGGGCAACTGGGACCTCGCCGGCGCCTGGGTCACCACCAAGCTGGAGACGCCCTTCACGACCGTCGCAGAACGCCTCAAGCCCGAGACCCTGTACGACCGTTTCGTCGCCTACCGCGAGGGCCTCGGCATGGAGGTCCTGCCGCACAGCGGCGGCACCGCCTTCGGCACCCTGGCCCGGCGACTGCGCGACGGCGGCCTGGTCTGCCTGGTGGCCGAGCGAGACCTGTCGTCGTCCGGCGTCGAGGTCCAGTTCTTCGGCGAGGCGACCCGCATCCCCGCCGGGCCCGCGCTGCTCGCCCAGCAGACCGGGGCGCTGCTGCTCCCCGTGACGCTCTGGTACGACGACTCGCCGGTGATGCAGGGCAGGGTGCATCCCCCGATCGAGGTGCCCGAGTCAGGTACGCGGGCGGAAAAGACGTCTGTCATGGCACAGGCGCTGGCCGATGCCTTCGCCTCGGGCATCGCCGACCATCCGGAGGACTGGCACATGCTGCAGCGGTTGTGGCTCAAGGATCTCGACCCCGGTAAGGCGCCCTCGTGAGGATCGGCATCGTCTGCCCGTACTCCTGGGACGTGCCGGGCGGCGTCCAGTTCCACATCCGTGATCTCGCCGAGTACTTCATCCGGCTCGGCCACGACGTCTCCGTCCTCGCACCGGCCGACGACGACACCCCGCTGCCGCCGTACGTCGTCTCGGCCGGCCGCGCGGTGCCGGTGCCGTACAACGGCTCGGTGGCCCGGCTGAACTTCGGGTTCCTGAGCGCGGCACGCGTGCGCAGATGGCTGCACGACGGCGAGTTCGACGTCGTCCACATCCACGAGCCGTCCTCGCCGTCCCTCGGCCTGCTGACCTGCTGGGCGGCCCAGGGCCCGCTGGTCGCCACCTTCCACACCTCCAACCCGCGCTCCAAGGCGATGATCGCCGCGTACTCGATCCTCCAGGCCGCCCTGGAGAAGATCAGCGCGCGCATCGCGGTGAGCGAGTACGCCCGGCGCACGCTGGTGGAGCACCTCGGCGGCGACGCGGTCGTGATCCCCAACGGCGTCGACGTCGACTTCTTCGCCAAGGCCGAGCCCAAGCCCGAGTGGCAGGGCGACACCATCGGCTTCATCGGCCGCATCGACGAGCCGCGCAAGGGCCTGCCGGTGCTGATGAGGGCCCTGCCGAAGATCCTCGCCGAGCGGCCGCAGACCAGGCTGCTGGTGGCGGGCCGCGGTGACGAGGAGGAGGCGGTGGAGTCGCTGCCGGCGGAACTCCGCTCGCGCGTCGAGTTCCTCGGCATGATCAGCGACGAGGACAAGGCGCGCTTCCTGCGCAGCGTCGACCTGTACATCGCGCCCAACACCGGTGGTGAGAGCTTCGGCATCATCCTGGTCGAGGCCATGTCGGCGGGCGCCCCGGTGCTCGCCTCCGACCTCGACGCCTTCGCCCAGGTCCTCGACCAGGGAGCGGCGGGCGAGCTCTTCACCAACGAGGACGCGGACGCGCTGGCGGAGGCGGCCCTGCGGTTGCTGGCGGCCCCGGAGCGGCTCGCCGAGCTGCGGGAGCGCGGCAGCGCGCACGTACGGCGCTTCGACTGGTCGACGGTCGGCGCGGACATCCTGTCGGTCTACGAGACGGTCACGGCGGGCGCGGCGGCGGTGGCCGCGGCGGACGACGACAGGGCGCCGGGGCTGCGGGCACGGTTGGGGCTGGCGCGGGACTGAGCGGTGCGGGGGCGGGGGCGTGTAGAGCCGTGGACAGCGCGCGGGGCCCGGGGCCCGGGGACGCGTAGGCCGGGGCAGGGGCGCGGGGCCGGGGGGCGTGTGGAGGCGTGGGCAGTGGTCCGGGGACGTGTTGGCCGGGGCAGCGGCGCCGGTCCGTGGGGCGCGTAGGGCTGTGGGCAGGGGCGCGGGGGCTGGGGGGCGTGTGGAGGCGTGGGCAGTGGTCCGGGGGCGAGTTGGCCGGGGCAGCGGCGCCGGTCCGTGGGGCGCGTAGGGCTGTGGGCGGTGGCGCGGGGCCCGGGGGCGCGTAGGGCCGTGGGTGTACGTCGGTAGTGTTGCCGCCCGTGACCGCAACCCTCATCTGGATCCTCGTCGCTCTCGTGGCGATCGGCCTGTACTTGAGCTGGACCGCAGGCCGGCTGGACCGTCTGCACGCCCGGATCGACGCCGCCCGCGCCGCCCTCGACGCGCAGTTGCTGCGCCGTGCCTCGGTGGCTCAGGAGCTCGCGACGTCCGGCGTCCTGGACCCCGCCGCGTCGATCGTCCTCTACGAGGCCGCCCACGCCGCCCGGCAGGCCGAGGAGGAGCAGCGGGAGGTCGCCGAGAGCGAGCTGAGTCAGGCGCTGCGCGCCGTGTTCGCGGAGACTCCGCAGGTGGAGACCGTGAAGGAGGCGCCCGGGGGAGAGGCCGCGATCCACGAGCTGACCGAGGCGGTACGCCGGGTTCCGATGGCCCGGCGCTTCCACAACGACGCCGTCGGCGCGGCTCGCCGGCTCCGCGAGCACCGCAAGGTCCGCTGGTTCCGGCTGGCCGGTCACGCCCCGTTCCCGATGGCGTTCGAGATGGACGACGAGCCTCCGGCGGCCCTGGTGGACCGGGCCGCGTAGCCGTTCCGGCCCCGCGGTGACGGGAAAACGATCCACCGCCTCCCTATTGGCCCTTGCTGTGGCCTGGTCCCTTCACGTTTCCTCGGTGCCGTAGAAATCCTCTTTTCACATCAGTGAGGTCAACCCGTGTCCAGCACCGAGAACCAGACCCCCGAGACCGGCACCGCGCGCGTGAAGCGTGGCATGGCCGAGCAGCTCAAGGGCGGCGTGATCATGGACGTCGTGACCCCGGAGCAGGCGAAGATCGCCGAGGACGCGGGCGCCGTCGCCGTCATGGCCCTGGAGCGGGTCCCGGCCGACATCCGCAAGGACGGCGGCGTGGCCCGGATGTCCGACCCGGACATGATCGAGGGCATCATCGACGCGGTCTCCATCCCCGTGATGGCCAAGTCCCGCATCGGTCACTTCGTCGAGGCCCAGGTCCTGCAGTCCCTCGGCGTCGACTACATCGACGAGTCCGAGGTCCTCACCCCGGCCGACGAGGTCAACCACTCCGACAAGTGGGCCTTCACGACCCCCTTCGTCTGCGGCGCCACCAACCTCGGTGAGGCCCTGCGCCGCATCGCCGAGGGCGCGGCCATGATCCGCTCCAAGGGCGAGGCCGGCACCGGCAACGTCGTCGAGGCCGTCCGCCACCTGCGCCAGATCAAGAACGAGATCGCCAAGCTGCGGGGCTTCGACAACAACGAGCTGTACGCCGCCGCCAAGGAGCTGCGCGCCCCGTACGAGCTCGTCAAGGAAGTCTCCGAGCTCGGCAAGCTCCCCGTGGTGCTGTTCTCCGCCGGTGGCGTCGCCACCCCGGCCGACGCCGCGCTCATGCGCCAGCTCGGCGCCGAGGGCGTCTTCGTCGGCTCCGGCATCTTCAAGTCCGGCGACCCGGCCAAGCGCGCCGCCGCCATCGTGAAGGCCACCACCTTCTACGACGACCCGAAGATCATCGCCGACGCGTCCCGCAACCTGGGCGAGGCCATGGTCGGCATCAACTGCGACACCCTCCCCGAGGCCGAGCGTTACGCGAACCGAGGCTGGTAATGACCGATCCCGTCATCGGAGTGCTCGCACTCCAGGGCGACGTACGGGAGCACCTGATCGCCCTGGCCGCGGCGGACGCCGTGGCCAGGCCGGTCCGGCGCCCCGAGGAACTCGCCGAGGTGGACGGCCTGGTCGTCCCCGGCGGTGAGTCCACCACCATCTCCAAGCTGGCCGTTCTGTTCGGCGTGATGGAGCCCCTCCGCGCGCGCGTGCGGGCCGGTATGCCCGTCTACGGCACCTGCGCGGGCATGATCATGCTCGCCGACAAGATCCTCGACCCGCGCTCGGGCCAGGAGACGATCGGCGGCATCGACATGATCGTGCGCCGCAACGCCTTCGGACGTCAGAACGAGTCCTTCGAGGCCGAGGTCGACGTGCAGGGCGTTCCGGGCCATCCTGTGGAGGGCGTCTTCATCCGCGCCCCCTGGGTGGAGTCCGTGGGCGCCGAGGTAGAGGTGCTCGCCGAGCACGACGGCCACATCGTCGCGGTCCGCCAGGGCACCGCGCTCGCCACGTCGTTCCACCCCGAACTGACCGGCGACCACCGCGTGCACTCCCTGTTCGTCGACATGGTGCGCGCGAACCGCACGGCGGAGTCCTTGTAGGATCTCTGGCGTTCGTTATGTAGAGGGTTACGCGAAGGAGACAGGCAGATGTCCGGCCACTCTAAATGGGCTACGACGAAGCACAAGAAGGCCGTGATCGACGCCAAGCGCGGCAAGCTCTTCGCGAAGCTGATCAAGAACATCGAGGTCGCGGCCCGGATGGGCGGCGTCGACATCGAGGGCAACCCGACCCTCTACGACGCCATCCAGAAGGCGAAGAAGCAGTCGGTCCCGAACAAGAACATCGACTCCGCGGTCAAGCGCGGCGGTGGCCTCGAGGCCGGCGGCGCCGACTACGAGACGATCATGTACGAGGGCTACGGCCCGAACGGCGTCGCGGTGCTCATCGAGTGCCTCACCGACAACCGCAACCGCGCCGCCTCCGACGTCCGCGTCGCCATGACCCGCAACGGCGGCTCCATGGCCGACCCGGGCTCGGTGTCGTACCTCTTCAACCGCAAGGGCGTCGTGATCGTCCCCAAGGGCGAGCTGAGCGAGGACGACGTCCTCGAGGTCGTCCTGGACGCGGGCGCCGAGGAGGTCAGCGACCTCGGTGAGTCCTTCGAGGTGCTCAGCGAGGCCACCGACCTGGTCGCGGTCCGCACCGCCCTCCAGGAGGCGGGCATCGACTACGACTCCGCCGAGGCCAACTTCGTCCCGACCATGCAGGTCGAGCTGGACGAGGAGGGCGCCAAGAAGATCTTCAAGCTGATCGACGCGCTCGAGGACAGCGACGACGTGCAGAACGTCTTCGCCAACTTCGACGTGAGCGACGAGGTCATGGAGAAGGTCGACGCCTGAGCCCACGCTCCGGATTCGAACGGGCCGACGGGACACACCCCGTCGGCCCGTCGCATTGTCGGTGGCACCCGATAGCCTGCACAAACAGGCGATCGAGCGGGAGGGGGCGTGGTGCGGGTACTCGGGGTGGACCCCGGACTGACGCGATGTGGTGTCGGGGTCGTCGAGGGGGTTGCCGGGCGGCCGTTGACGATGCTCGGCGTCGGTGTCGTACGGACGCCCGCGGACGCCGAGTTGGGCCATCGCCTCGTCGCGATCGAGCAGGGCATCGAGCAGTGGCTGGACGAGCACCGGCCCGAATTCGTCGCCGTGGAACGGGTGTTCAGCCAGCACAACGTCCGTACGGTCATGGGCACCGCCCAGGCCAGCGCCGTCGCCATGCTGTGCGCCGCCCGCCGCGGCATCCCCGTCGCCCTGCACACCCCGAGCGAGGTCAAGGCCGCCGTCACCGGCAGCGGCCGCGCCGACAAGGCCCAGGTCGGCGCCATGGTGACCCGGCTGCTGCGCCTCGACGCGCCTCCCAAGCCGGCCGACGCCGCCGACGCCCTCGCGCTCGCCATCTGCCACATCTGGCGCGCCCCCGCGCAGAACCGACTCCAGCAGGCCGTGGCCCTGCACGCCAAGAAAGCACCGGCCGCCCCCACGGCACGGGTCACCTCGAAAGGCCGTACGGCATGATCGCCTTCGTCAGCGGCACGGTCGCCGCGCTCGCCCCCGACACCGCCGTCGTCGAGGTCGGCGGCGTCGGCATGGCCGTGCAGTGCACGCCGAACACGCTGTCCACGCTCCGCCTCGGCAAGCCCGCCAAGCTCGCCACCTCCCTCGTCGTACGAGAGGACTCGCTCACCCTCTACGGCTTCGTGGACGACGACGAGCGCCAGGTCTTCGAGCTGCTCCAGACCGCGAGCGGCGTCGGCCCGCGGCTCGCCCAGGCCATGCTCGCGGTCCACACCCCGGACGCCCTGCGCCGCGCGATCTCCACCGGCGACGAGAAGGCCCTCACCGCCGTCCCCGGCATCGGCAAGAAGGGCGCCCAGAAGCTGCTGCTGGAGCTGAAGGACCGGCTCGGCGAACCGGTCGGGGCCCCCGCCATCGGCGCCCCGGTCACCCAGGGCTGGCGCGACCAACTGCACGCGGCGCTGATCGGTCTGGGCTACGCGACCCGCGAGGCCGACGAGGCGGTGTCCGCCGTGGCCCCGCAGGCCGAGGCCGCCGGCGGCACGCCCCAGGTGGGCCAGCTGCTGAAGGCCGCTCTGCAGACCCTGAACCGCGCCCGCTAGGAGAACGTCAGTGAACTGGGACGACACGACCGGCACCGACGCCGCCGACGAACGCCTGGTGGCCTCCGTCGCCGACCGTGAGGACCAGGCCGTCGAGGCCGCCCTGCGCCCCAAGGACCTGGGCGAGTTCATCGGCCAGGAGAAGGTCCGCGAACAGCTCGACCTCGTCCTGCGCGCCGCACGCGCGCGGGGCGCCACCGCCGACCATGTCCTGCTCTCCGGCGCCCCCGGCCTCGGCAAGACCACTCTGTCGATGATCATCGCGGCCGAGATGGGCGCCCCGATCCGCATCACGTCCGGGCCCGCCATCCAGCACGCAGGCGACCTCGCCGCGATCCTCTCCTCCCTCCAGGAGGGCGAGGTCCTCTTCCTCGACGAGATCCACCGCATGTCCCGGCCCGCCGAGGAGATGCTGTACATGGCGATGGAGGACTTCCGCGTCGACGTCATCGTCGGCAAGGGCCCCGGCGCCACCGCGATCCCCCTCGAACTGCCCCCCTTCACGCTGGTCGGCGCCACCACGCGCGCGGGCCTGCTGCCGCCCCCGCTGCGCGACCGCTTCGGCTTCACCGCGCACATGGAGTTCTACGAGCCCGCAGAGCTCCAGCGCGTCATCCACCGCTCGGCCGACCTCCTCGACGTGGAGATCGACACCGACGGCGCCGCCGAGATCGCCGGCCGCTCCCGCGGCACGCCCCGCATCGCCAACCGCCTGCTGCGCCGGGTACGGGACTACGCGCAGGTCAAGGCCGACGGCGTGATCACCCGCGAGATCGCCGCGGCCGCCCTCCAGGTCTACGAGGTCGACGCCCGCGGGCTCGACCGGCTCGACCGGGGTGTCCTCGAAGCCCTGCTCAAGCTGTTCGGCGGCGGCCCGGTCGGCCTGTCCACGCTCGCCGTCGCCGTGGGGGAGGAGCGCGAGACCGTCGAGGAGGTCGCCGAACCCTTCCTCGTCCGCGAGGGACTGCTCGCCCGGACCCCGCGCGGCCGGGTCGCCACCCCCGCCGCATGGGCGCATCTCGGCCTCACCCCGCCGCGCTCGGCGGCCACAGGAAACGGACAACAGGACCTGTTCGGGACGTGACGGCTGACATGGCGCCGGGCGTGATGTCTTTGTGACGGCGGGGCATTGGCCGGGCCAGGAACCCGGGTGCCATGCTGAGCGTTGTTCCATGCGCGCGGACTCGCTTAGACTCCGCCGATGCCGCCTTTGTCGGCGGCGCACAAACCCCCAACCATCAGGCCGCTCAGCATCGCGGTCGCGTGAAGGAAGTACCGACCCGTGAGTCTCGTGACCCTCCTCCCGTTCATCGTGCTCATCGGGGCCATGTTCCTGATGACCCGGTCGGCGAAGAAGAAGCAGCAGCAGGCAGCCGACATGCGGAACCAGATGCAGCCCGGCAGCGGCATCCGCACGATCGGGGGGATGTACGCCACGGTCAAGGAGGTGGGCGAGGACACCGTCCTCGTCGACGCCGGCCCCGGCGTCGAACTTCTCTTCGCGAAGAACGCGATCGGTGCCGTCCTCTCCGACGACGAGTACAACCGCATCGTCCACGGCATCGAGCACGACCTGAAGACCGACGTCGTCCCCGACGACGCCTCCTCCCTCACCGAGACCGACGAGTCCGCCGACGACGCTGCCGCCGCCTCCGACGACAAGGTCGACCTCGGCAAGAAGGACGAGCCCGCCGACGAGGCCGAGCAGGCCGACGAGGCCGCCGAGGCGAAGACGGACGACGCGCCGAAGAAGACCGACGGCGACTCCGACGCGAAGTAGTCGTACCCGGGGCGCGCGGGCCACGCCCGCGCGCCCTCGGATGTACGCAGCTCGCACGGGATCGACACCATGTCATGGCCGCCCGCCCGCAGACCCGGCGCGCAGCGGCCCGAGAGGGAGTACGAGAAGGTGGCAGCACCTAAGAAGGGCCGGAGCGCGAGCGCCCAGAGCAAGCCTGGGCGCTCGCTGGCCCTGATCCTGATCGCCATCGTGGCGCTCACCGGGGGAATGTTCCTCTCCGGGCACACGACCCCGCGCCTCGGCATCGACCTGGCCGGTGGCACGAGCATCACGCTCGAGGCGAAGGCCGACCAAGGCTCCGCGATCAACAAGGCCAACATGGACACCGCGGTCGAGATCATGAACCGCCGTGTCAATGGCCTGGGCGTCTCCGAGGCGGAGGTGCAGACCCAGGGCGACAAGAACATCATCGTCAACATCCCCAAGGGCACCAACTCCAAGGAAGCCCGGGACCAGGTCGGCACCACCGCCAAGCTCTACTTCCGTCCGGTCCTGGCCCAGGAGGCCACCGGCGCCGCCGCTCCCAGCGCCTCGCCGAGCCCGTCCGCCAGCGGTTCGTCCAGCGCCTCGCCGAGCCCCTCCGCGAGCAAGTCGGGCGCCTCGGGTGAGAAGGCCACCTCTTCCTCCTCCCCGTCCGCCTCGGCCACCACGCAGGGCCGGGCCGTCACCGACGCGCTGAAGGCCGACGCGAGCCCGTCCGCCTCCGCGAGCGCCTCGTCCTCCCCGAGCCCCTCCGCCTCGTCGAGCAGCGACACCGGCAGCACCGCCGACGCCAAGCTCCAGGCCCAGTACACGGCCCTCGACTGCTCCAAGAAGTCGGCCCGCACCAAGGCCGGCGAGGGCGCCAAGCCGGAGGACTCGACCGTGGGCTGCGGCGAGATCGACGGCGTCTGGTACAAGTACCTGCTCGGCCCCGCCGCCGTCGCCGGCACCGAGGTCGACGAGGCCAAGGCCGTCTTCGACACGCAGACCGCCGCCGGCTGGCAGGTCACGATGGACTTCAACAAGAGCGGCGCGAAGAAGTTCGCCGACATCACCGGCCAGCTCGCCCAGAACACCCTGCCGCAGAACGAGTTCGGCATCGTCCTGGACGGCGAGGTCGTCTCCAGCCCGACCGTCAGCCAGTCCATCACCGGCGGCCAGGCCCAGATCTCCGGCAGCTTCACGCAGGAGGAGGCCCAGAGCCTCGCCAACATGCTGTCGTACGGCGCGCTCCCGCTCTCCTTCCAGGAGCAGAGCGTCACCACGGTGACCGCCGCGCTCGGCGGTGAGCAGCTGCACGCCGGTCTGCTCGCCGGCGCGATCGGCCTCGGCCTGGTCGTGCTCTACCTGGTGTTCTACTACCGCGGTCTGTCCGTCGTCGCCATGGCCTCGCTGCTGGTCTCCGGCGTCCTCACCTACGTGATCATGGCGCTGCTCGGCCCGGCCATCGGCTTCGCGCTGAACCTGCCGGCCGTCTGCGGTGCGATCGTCGCCATCGGTATCACCGCGGACTCGTTCATCGTCTACTTCGAACGCATCCGGGACGAGATCCGCGAGGGCCGCTCCCTGCGCCCCGCCGTCGAGCGGGCCTGGCCGCGTGCCCGGCGCACCATCCTGGTCTCCGACTTCGTGTCGTTCCTCGCCGCCGCGGTGCTGTTCATCGTCACCGTCGGCAAGGTCCAGGGCTTCGCGTTCACGCTGGGTCTGACCACCGTCCTCGACGTCGTCGTGGTGTTCTTCTTCACCAAGCCGCTGATGACGCTGCTGGCCCGCCGGAAGTTCTTCGCGAGCGGCAGCAAGTGGTCCGGCCTCGACCCGAAGAGCCTGGGTGCCCAGCCGCCGCTGCGCCGCACCCGCCGTCCCGCCGCCCCCGCCCAGACGAAGGAGGCGTGAGCATGTCGAAACTCGGCAACCTCGGCGCCCGGCTGCACCGTGGCGAGATCAGCTACGACTTCATCGGCCACCGCAAGCTCTGGTACGGCATCTCGATCCTGATCACCATCACGGCGATCGTGGGCCTCGCGGTACGCGGCCTGAACATGGGCATCGACTTCCAGGGCGGCGCCGTCTTCACCACGGAGAAGACCAGCGTCTCCGTCTCCCAGGCCGAGGAGTACGCGAAGGACGCCTCCGGCCACGACGCGGTCGTGCAGAAGCTCGGCAACGGCACGCTGCGCATCCAGATCGCCGGCATGGACACCCAGCAGTCCGACGAGATCAAGAACAAGCTCGCCGAGGACTTCAAGGTCGACCCGGAGAAGATCGCCGCCGACCTCGTCGGCCCCAGCTGGGGTGACCAGATCGCCAACAAGGCCTGGCAGGGTCTGGCGATCTTCATGGTCCTCGTCGTGATCTATCTGGCGATCGCCTTCGAGTGGCGCATGGCCATCGCGGCCCTCGTCGCCCTGATCCACGACATCACCATCACGGTCGGTATCTACGCCCTCGTCGGCTTCGAGGTCACGCCCGGCACGGTGATCGGTCTGCTGACGATCCTCGGTTACTCGCTCTACGACACGGTGGTCGTCTTCGACTCCCTCAAGGAGCAGACGAAGGACATCACCAAGCAGACCCGCTTCACCTACAGCGACGTCGCCAACCGCTCGATCAACGGCACCCTGGTCCGTTCCATCAACACCACGGTGGTGGCGCTGCTGCCGGTGGCCGGCCTGCTGTTCATCGGTGGCGGCTTCCTCGGCGCGGGCACGCTCAACGACATCTCGCTGTCGCTGTTCGTCGGCCTCGCGGCTGGCGCGTACTCCTCGATCTTCATCGCCACGCCGCTCGTCGCCGACCTCAAGGAGCGCGAGCCGCAGATGAAGGCCCTGCGCAAGCGGGTGCTGGCCAAGCGCGCCCAGGCCGCCGCCGAGGAGGAGCAGGCGGAGGCCCGGGGCGAGTCCGCGCGCGACCCCGAGGACGCCACTCCGGCCGTCGTCGGACCGCGCGCCACCCGACGCCGTCCCTCGGGGAAGCGCCGATGACCGACATCAAGGAGCTCCTGCTCAGCCGCATCCGTGACGTGGCCGACTACCCGGAGCCGGGCGTGATGTTCAAGGACATCACCCCGCTCCTGGCGGACCCGGCGGCGTTCACGGCCCTGACGGACGCGCTGGCGGAGATCGCGGAGCGCACAGGTGCCACCAAGGTCGTCGGCCTGGAGGCCCGCGGCTTCATCCTGGGCGCCCCGGTCGCCGTCCGTGCGGGCCTCGGCTTCATCCCGGTGCGCAAGGCGGGCAAGCTCCCCGGAGCGACGCTCGGTCAGGCGTACGACCTGGAGTACGGCTCGGCGGAGATCGAGGTCCACGCCGAGGACCTGACCGCCGACGACCGCGTCCTGATCGTCGACGACGTCCTGGCCACCGGCGGCACCGCCGAGGCCGCGATCCAGCTGATCCGCCGGGCCGGCGCCGAGGTGTCGGGCCTGGCGGTCCTGATGGAGCTGGGCTTCCTCGCGGGCCGCCCGCGCCTGGAGTCGGCTCTGGAGGGCGCTCCGCTGGAAGCGCTGCTGGTGGTCTGAGGCTCAGGCGTCGCAGAAGGGCCGTCCCGGCAAATCCGGGGCGGCCTTTTCGCGCCCTTCAGGGGCGCGGGGCTGTATCGATTTGCGGCTACCGCCGCGTGGGCGCGACCAGCCACGACGGCGCCGCACCCGGCAACGAGCCTCGCCCCCCGGAATGCCGCCGTCCACCCCTCACGTTCCACAGGTAGACGGCCCTCACATCGGCCTGAAGGCGATCCTCGGGCGCAGGATCGCTACCATGGGGTCTCCGGAGCCTGATCGGGGGACCCGGTTCGCGCACGAGGAGTCCTCTTGCCAGACGAGGCCCAGCCACTGACCGCCGCCAAGCCCGAGTCCGCCTCGGGACCCGCGGCCACGCCCGCGAAGAACACCACGCAGGGCTCGGTCGAGCACGCCCAGTCCGCGCCCGTGGACAAGTCGGCCGAGCAGCCGCGTCCCAAGCCGGCCCCGCCCGAGCGCCCCGCGCCCGCGTCCACGCCCCCTGCGGTCCGCCCGCCCGCAGGGCAGCCCGCCCGCTCCGGCTCCTCCAACCGCGTCCGCGCCCGCCTCGCCCGTCTCGGCGTCCAGCGCTCCAATCCGTACAACCCGGTCCTGGAGCCCCTGCTGCGGATAGTGCGCAGCAACGACCCGAAGATCGAGACCGCGACGCTCCGCCAGGTCGAGAAGGCCTACCAGGTCGCCGAGCGCTGGCACCGCGGCCAGAAGCGCAAGAGCGGCGATCCGTACATCACGCATCCCCTCGCGGTGACCACCATCCTCGCCGAGCTCGGCATGGACCCGGCCACCCTCATGGCGGGCCTCCTCCACGACACGGTCGAGGACACCGAGTACGGACTCGACCAGCTCCGCCGCGACTTCGGCGACTCCGTTGCCCTCCTCGTCGACGGCGTCACGAAGCTGGACAAGGTCAAGTTCGGCGAGGCCGCGCAGGCCGAGACCGTGCGCAAGATGGTCGTCGCCATGGCCAAGGACCCCCGCGTCCTGGTCATCAAGCTCGCCGACCGCCTGCACAACATGCGCACCATGCGCTACCTCAAGCGCGAGAAGCAGGAGAAGAAGGCGCGCGAGACCCTCGAGATCTACGCGCCGCTCGCCCACCGCCTGGGCATGAACACCATCAAGTGGGAGCTGGAGGACCTCGCCTTCGCGATCCTCTACCCCAAGATGTACGACGAGATCGTGCGTCTGGTGGCCGAGCGGGCGCCGAAGCGCGACGAGTACCTCGCCATAGTGACCGACGAGGTGCAGCAGGACCTGCGCGCGGCCCGTATCAAGGCGACCGTCACCGGCCGCCCGAAGCACTACTACAGCGTCTACCAGAAGATGATCGTCCGCGGCCGTGACTTCGCGGAGATCTACGACCTGGTCGGCATCCGAGTCCTCGTGGACACGGTCCGGGACTGCTACGCGGCCCTGGGCACCGTCCACGCCCGCTGGAACCCGGTTCCGGGGCGGTTCAAGGACTACATCGCGATGCCCAAGTTCAACATGTACCAGTCGCTGCACACCACGGTGATCGGCCCCAACGGCAAGCCCGTCGAACTCCAGATCCGCACCTTCGACATGCACCGCCGCGCCGAGTACGGCATCGCCGCGCACTGGAAGTACAAGCAGGAGGCCGTCGCCGGCACCTCCAAGGTCCGCTCGGACCAGCCGCGGACCACCGGCAAGGACGACCACCTCAACGACATGGCGTGGCTGCGCCAGTTGCTCGACTGGCAGAAGGAGACCGAGGACCCCGGCGAGTTCCTCGAGTCCCTGCGCTTCGACCTGTCGCGCAACGAGGTCTTCGTCTTCACGCCCAAGGGCGACGTGATAGCGCTGCCCGCCGGCGCCACGCCCGTGGACTTCTCCTACGCGGTCCACACCGAGGTCGGCCACCGCACCATAGGAGCGCGGGTCAACGGTCGCCTCGTACCGCTCGAATCCACCCTGGACAACGGTGACTTGGTGGAGGTCTTCACCTCCAAGGCGGCCGGCGCGGGTCCCTCCCGCGACTGGCTCGGCTTCGTCAAGTCGCCGCGCGCCCGCAACAAGATCAGGGCGTGGTTCTCCAAGGAGCGCCGCGACGAGGCGATCGAGCAGGGCAAGGACGCCATCGTCCGCGCGATGCGCAAGCAGAACCTGCCGATCCAGCGCATCCTCACCGGCGACTCCCTGGTCACGCTGGCGCACGAGATGCGCTACCCCGACATCTCCGCGCTGTACGCGGCGATCGGCGAGGGCCATGTCTCCGCGCAGAACGTCGTCCAGAAACTCGTCTCCGCGCTCGGCGGCGAGGAGGCGGCCACCGAGGAGATCGACGAGGCCGTCCCGCCGACCCGCACCCGCGGCCGCAAGCGCCGCTCCAGCGCCGACCCCGGCGTCGTGGTCAAGGGCGTCGACGACGTGTGGGTCAAGCTCGCCCGCTGCTGCACCCCCGTACCCGGCGACCCCATCATCGGTTTCGTCACGCGCGGTAGCGGAGTATCGGTTCACCGCAGCGACTGCGTCAACGTGGAGTCACTGTCCCGCGAGCCCGAGCGCATCCTCGACGTCGAGTGGGCGCCCACCCAGTCCTCGGTGTTCCTGGTCGCCATCCAGGTCGAGGCCCTGGACCGCTCCCGGCTCCTCTCGGACGTCACCCGCGTCCTGTCCGACCAGCACGTCAACATCCTCTCCGCGGCCGTCCAGACCTCCCGCGACCGCGTCGCCACGTCCCGCTTCACGTTCGAGATGGGCGACCCCAAGCACCTCGGGCACGTCCTGAAGGCGGTCAGGGGAGTGGAGGGCGTGTACGACGTGTACCGCGTGACGTCGGCGCGCAGCCGCTCGTAGCGCATACGACGAGAAGGGCCCCGTACCTCGCGTACGGGCCCTTCTCGTCGTATCAGCTCACCCGGCTGTCAGCCGCCGAACTCCTGCAGACCCTTCAGCGCCTGGTCAAGGAGCGCCTGGCGGCCCTCCAGCTCGCGCTCGAGCTTGTCGGCGCGGGCGTTGTTGCCCTGGGCGCGCGCCTGCTCGATCTGGCCGCGGAGCTTGTCCACGGCGGCCTGGAGCTGGCCCGTCAGACCCTCGGCACGCGCGCGTGCCTCCGGGTTGGTGCGGCGCCACTCGGTCTCCTCGGCCTCCTGGATGGCCCGCTCGACGGCGTGCATCCGGCCCTCGACCTTGGGGCGGGCGTCGCGCGGGACGTGGCCGATGGCCTCCCAGCGCTCGTTGATCTGGCGGAACGCGGCACGCGCCGCCTTGAGGTCGGTGACCGGGAGGATCTTCTCGGCCTCCTCGGCCAGCTCCTCCTTGAGCTTGAGGTTCTCCGACTGCTCGGCGTCCCGCTCGGCGAAGACCGAGCTGCGAGCGGCGAAGAAGACGTCCTGGGCGCCGCGGAAGCGGTTCCACAGGTCGTCCTCGTGCTCGCGCTGGGCGCGGCCCGCGGCCTTCCACTCCGCCATCAGCTCGCGGTAGCGGGCCGCCGTCGGACCCCAGTCGGTGGAGTTGGACAGCGCCTCGGCCTCGGAGACCAGCCGCTCCTTGGTCTTGCGGGCCTCCTCGCGCTGCGCGTCCAGCGACGCGAAGTGCGCCTTGCGACGCTTGGAGAACGCCGACCGGGCGTGCGAGAAGCGGTGCCACAGCTCGTCGTCGGACTTGCGGTCCAGCCGCGGCAGACCCTTCCAGGTGTCCACCAGGGCCCGCAGCCGCTCGCCGGCCGCCCGCCACTGGTCGGACTGCGCCAGCTCCTCGGCCTCGACGACCAGCGCCTCCTTGGCGTGCCGCGCCTCGTCGGACTGCTTCGCGCGCTGCTGCTTGCGCTCCTCGCGGCGCTTGTCGACGGTCTCCACGAGCTTGTCCAGCCGAGTCCGCAGCGCGTCCAGGTCGCCGACCGCGTGGTGGGCGTCGACCTGCTCGCGGATGTGGTCGATGGCGACCTGCGCGTCCTTCGCCGACAGATCGGTGGTCTTCACTCGCTTCTCGAGGAGGCCGATCTCGACAACCAGGCCCTCGTACTTGCGCTCGAAGTAGGCCAGCGCCTCCTCAGGGGAGCCGGCCTGCCAGGAACCGACGACCTGCTCGCCGTCGGCCGTACGCACGTACACGGTCCCCGTCTCGTCGACGCGGCCCCACGGGTCGCTGCTCACAGCGCCTCCTCCACATGATGCCTGCGAGGGGCTTGTGCTCCCCCGGGCATCGTCCACAGTTTCGTCACGGCCAACATAGGCGACCGGCGGGTTGCCTGTCCGCATCCCGCGCGACCGAAATTTCGCAGTTGGCGGTCAGGATTTGGTGACAGTCGCCTTGTTGATCACGACCGTCGCGTTGGGAGCGCCGTCGCCCTGGCCGGTGTTCTCACCTGCGGCGGCGATCTTCTTCAGCACGGTCATGCCGGATTCGGACACGGTACCGAACGGTGTGTAGTTGGCCGGCAGTGGACTGTCCTGGTAGACGAGGAAGAACTGGCTGCCGCCGCTGTTCTTGCCCTCGCCCGTCTGGGCGTTGTACTGGTTCGCCATGGCGACCGTGCCGGCCGGGTAGGTCTGGCCCTTGAGCGACTTGTCCTTCAGGTTCTCGTCCGGGATCGTGTAGCCCGGACCGCCGGTGCCGGCGGCCGTCGGGTCGCCGCACTGGAGCACGTAGATGCCGTTGGTGGTGAGCCGGTGGCACTTCGTGTGGTCGAAGTAGCCCTTCGACGCCAGGAAATTGAACGAGTTGACGGTGTGCGGGGCCGCGGACGCCTTGAGCGCTATGTCGATGTCGCCGCAGGTCGTCGCCAGCTTCATCGTGTACTTGGCCGACTTGTCGATCGTCATCGCCGGCTCCTTCTTCCACGTCGCCGTCTTGACCTTGCCCTCGGCGGGCTTCTTGCACGGGTCGGAGACCGCGCTGGGGCTCGGGTCCGCCGACGCGCTCGCGTTGGCCTTGTCGTCGCCGTCGTCCTTGAGGACCCCGGTCGTGTAGAGCGCCAGGCTGCCCACGATGATCACGCCGAGCACCGACGCGATCACGGAGTTGCGCATGCGGGCCTTGCGCCGCGCGGCGGTGCGCCGCTGCTGCTGCCGCAGAAACTTCTCCCGGGCGAGCTGCCGCTTCCGCTGTTCCTGGGTGACCACCGGGTTCTCTCCTCATGCGTCTCGTACGTCGACTGGGACGCGTGCGTCTTGTGAGCCGACCGCCTGCGTGTGCCCCGTACCGTATATGGGTTCGCTGAGGAAACGGCAGCGCCGGTAGGCTCTGACCACAGGCGCAGCTGTTTTTTCAGCCCGCCCTCAGTCCGTAGAGTCCGCACTTATCGACACAACGAAGGACGATCGTGCTCATTGCCGGGTTCCCCGCCGGGGCCTGGGGGACGAACTGTTTTCTCGTCGCCCCCGCCGCCGGTGAGGAGTGCGTGATCATCGACCCGGGCCATCAGGCCGCCCTGGGAGTCGAGGAGACGCTGAAGAAGCATCGGCTCAAGCCCGTCGCGGTCGTCCTCACCCATGGCCACATCGACCATGTGGCCTCGGTCGTCCCGGTCTGCGGCGCGCATGACGTGCCGGCGTGGATCCACCCCGAGGACCGGTTCATGATGAGCGACCCCGAGAAGGCGCTCGGCCGCACCATCGGAATGCAGCTCATGGGCGAGCTGACCGTGGGGGAGCCGGACGACGTCAAGGAGCTGGCGGACGGGGCGAAGCTGGAGCTGGCGGGCCTCGAGCTCACCGTCGCGCACGCGCCGGGCCATACCAAGGGGTCGGTGACCTTCGGCCTGCCCGAGACGGCGGACATCCCGCCGATTCTCTTCTCGGGCGACCTGCTGTTCGCCGGCTCCATCGGACGCACCGATTTCCCCGGTGGCTCCATGGACGACATGCTCGAGTCCCTGGCCCGCGTGGTCCTGCCGCTCGACGACTCGACCGTGGTGCTGCCCGGCCACAACGAGCAGACGACCATCGGCCGTGAGCGTGCCACCAACCCGTATCTGCGGCAGGTGGCAGCCGGCCCGGGAGCGCACGTCGACGCTCCCCGACGAGGAATGTGACGAGACTTTCCGTGAGCACCTTCAAGGCCCCCAAGGGCACGTACGACCTGATCCCGCCGGACAGCGCCAAGTTCCTGGCGGTCCGCGAGGCGATCGCCGCGCCGCTGCGCAACTCCGGCTACGGCTACATCGAGACGCCCGGCTTCGAGAACGTGGAGCTCTTCGCGCGCGGGGTCGGTGAGTCCACCGACATCGTGACGAAGGAGATGTACGCCTTCGAGACCAAGGGCGGCGACCGGCTCGCCCTGCGCCCCGAGGGCACCGCGTCCGTGCTGCGCGCCGCGCTGGAGGCCAACCTGCACAAGGCGGGCAACCTCCCCGTCAAGCTCTGGTACTCCGGCTCGTACTACCGCTACGAGCGCCCGCAGAAGGGCCGCTACCGGCACTTCTCCCAGGTGGGCGCCGAGGCGATCGGCGCCGAGGACGCGGCGCTGGACGCCGAGCTGATCATCCTTGCCGACCAGGCGTACCGGTCGCTGGGGCTGCGCAACTTCCGCATCCTCCTCAACAGCCTGGGCGACAAGGAGTGCCGTCCGGTGTACCGGGAGGCGCTACAGGCCTTCCTGCGCGGCCTCGACCTGGACGAGGAGACGCTGCGCCGGGCCGACATCAACCCGCTGCGCGTCCTCGACGACAAGCGTCCGGACGTGCAGAAGCAGCTCGGCGACGCCCCGCTGCTGCGCGACTACCTCTGCGACGCCTGCAAGGCGTACCACGAGGAGGTCCGCGAGCTGATCACGGCCGCCGGTGTCGCCTTCGAGGACGACCCGAAGCTGGTCCGCGGCCTGGACTACTACACGCGCACGACCTTCGAGTTCGTCCACGACGGTCTGGGCTCGCAGTCCGCGGTGGGCGGCGGCGGGCGCTACGACGGCCTGTCGGAGATGATCGGCGGCCCCGCGCTCCCGTCCGTCGGCTGGGCCCTCGGCGTCGACCGCACGGTCCTCGCCCTGGAGGCGGAGGGCGTCGAGCTCGAACTCCCCTCCACGACCAGCGTCTTCGCGGTGCCGCTGGGCGAGGAGGCCCGCAGGGTCCTGTTCGCCAAGGTGACGGAGCTCCGCAAGGTCGGCATCGCGGCCGACTTCTCCTACGGCGCCAAGGGCCTCAAGGGCGCGATGAAGAACGCCAACCGCAGCGGTGCCCGCTACACGGTCGTCGCCGGCGAACGCGACCTCGCCGAGGGCGTCGTCCAGCTCAAGGACATGGAGTCCGGCGAACAGACGGCCATCGGCGTCAACGAGATCGTGGCGGAGCTGGAGGCCCGGCTGGGCTGAGTGAGACGCGAGGGCGCCGGGGAAACCCGGCGCCCTTTCTCATGGGTCCAGCAGCCCGTACCGCATCGCGCTCGTCACCGCCGCCGTCCGGTCGTCGACCCCCAACTTGCCGAAGACCCGCAGCAGATGGGTCTTCACCGTCGACTCGCCGATGAACAACCGCCGCCCGATCTCCGCGTTCGTGCAGCCCTCCGCCACCAGGCGCAGTACCGCCGTCTCGCGTTCCGACAGGCGGGGGCGTTCCGGCTTGGTGCGGAGTTGGTCGATCAGGCGGGCCGCGACCGACGGGGCCAGGACCGTCTCGCCCCGCGCCGCGGCTCGTACCGCCTCCGCGAGCTCCCCGCGCGGCAGGTCCTTGAGCAGGTAGCCCGCCGCGCCCGCCTCCACGGCCCGCAGGATGTCCCGGTCCGTCTCGTACGTCGTCAGGACGAGCACCCGGCACGGCAGCCCGGCTGCCGCCATCCGCTCGATCGAGTCCACGCCACCGCCGCCCGGCATCCGCAGGTCCATCAGCACGATGTCCGGGCGGAGTTCCGCCGCCAGCGCCTCGGCCTGCGGCCCGTTGGCCGCGTCGGCGACCACGTCCAGGTCGGGTTCGGCGCTCAGCATCGCCCGCAGGCCCTCCCGTACGACGGGATGGTCGTCGGCCAGGATGATCCGGATCATGAAGTGCTCCCAGGTACCGGTAGCCGGACGGTCACCGTCGTGCCGTCGCCCGGCGCGCTGTGTATCTCGGTGGTGCCTCCCACCTCGGCGGCCCGCGCGCGCAGCCCCGCCAGACCGTATCCGCCGGTCACGGACGAGGGGGCGAAGCCGTCGCCGTCGTCCCGTACGGACACGGTGAGCGACTCGTCGGCGTACGTCACCACGATGCCGATCGCCGCCGAACTCCCGGCGTGTTTGCGGGCGTTGGACAGCGCCTCCTGGCAGGCGCGCAGGGCCACGACCTCGGGTCCCGCGGGCAGCGCACGCACGGGGCCGGTCACCTCAAGGGCGGCGTCATGGCGGGCGGCCAGCCTGCGCAGCGCGTCGGGCAGTGAGGCACCGTCCAGGTCCGCGGGGGCGCCGCCGGCGACCAGCGCCCGCGCCTCGGCGAGGTTCTGCCGGGCCGTCTCGTCCATCAGGCACAGATGCCGGCGGGCCTGCGCGACATCGGTCTCCAACTCGGCCTCCACCGCCTGGATCAGCATCAGCAGGCTCGTGAAGCCCTGGGCGAGGGTGTCATGGATCTCCCTCGCCATCCGCTCCCGCTCCGCCAGCGCCCCGTGCGCCGCCGACAGCCGCGACACCTCGTGCCGGCTCGCGTCCAGTTCCGCGATCAGCTCGGCCCGCTCCTGGCTCTGCTCGATGATCCGGATGATCCAGCTGCCGATGGCGACGGAGAAGACGAACGTGACCACCGCGAACACCGAGTTGAAGAACACCGCCTCGTCCCCGGGCCGCCACAGCAGCGCCCAGCCCGCCACCGGCACCAGGTTGATCACCGCCACCGCCACGAACGCCCACCGCAGCCGCAGCGTCATGAAGCACTGCGGCACCAGCGCGAACGTCAACAGCCGCGTCTCACCGACCAGCACCGCCGACGGCAGGAACAACGCCAGCGCCGCCGCCAGATAGCCGAGCGCCCGCCGCTCGTCCGGCGGGTCACCGCACAGGATGGGGCGGCCGACCAGGACGTACAGCGGGATCAACGGCACGAGCAGCGCCGCCGCGGCGAGCCGGACCGGCCACCCCGGGAAGTTCGCGCCGAGCGCGAACACCAGGGTGGCCGGCCAGATCAGCGCGAAGTACGTGTCCCAGAGCCGGAACGAGCGGTCCCAGGTGTACGCGCCGGCGAGCCCCGAGGGGATCCTCATCCGTCGCGCCGGTTCTTCCACCGGAAGGTCAGCAGACACAGCGCCAATCCTCCGACGCACCAGGCGCCCAGGACCAGGGCGATCCGCCCGAACTCCCAGTCGCCCGCCTGCTCCAGGACCCGCGCCGAGTCCGGCAGGAACACCCCGCGCAGCCCCTGGCACATCCACTTCAGCGGGAACAGGGCGCCGATGTTCAGCATCCAGCCCGGGATGGTGTCGATCGCGATGTACACCCCGGAGATGAACTGCAGGACCAGGAAGGGGAGGACGACGACCGAGGTGGCGCTCTTGCCCGACTTCGGGACCGAGCTGATGGCGATGCCGAGCAGCGCGCACGCCGTCAGACCGAGGACGAAGATCCAGGCGAAGTGGAACCAGCGGGTCGCGTCCGAGGGCAGGTCGACGTCGTAGAGCGTCGTGCCGACGAGGAGCAGGACCGCCGTCTCCATCAGGCCCGTGACCAGAACCAGCCAGATCTTGCCGAGGAAGTACGCGGCCGGTGGCATCGGGGTGCCGCGCAGCCTGCGCAGGACCTTCTCGTCCCGTTCGATGGCGATCGAGATGCCGAGGGACTGGAAGCTCGTCGACATGATGCCCGCGGCCATCATCGCCGGGACGTAGAGCTGCGAGGCGGTGATGCCGGCGCCCTCCACGTCGTCACTGAAGATCGACGCGAACAGGAAGAGGAAGACAACCGGGAAGGCGAAGGTGAACACCACCTGGTCGCGCTGGCGGAAGAACTGCCTGAGTTCCAGTGCGCCCCGCTGGAGGCCGATGCCGAAGGCACTGGGCAGCCGCTCGGCGACCGCGTCCGCGCGGGTCCGTACGACGGTCGTGGTCATCGCGCGTCCTCCTGTCCGGTCAGCCGGAGGTAGACGTCCTCCAGCGTGGGGCGGCTCACCCGCAGCCCCGGGATCTCGCCGTCGAAGCGGCGCATCAGCGCGGCGACCGTGCGGGTCGGGGTGTCCGTGCGCTCGCTGCGCGGGGCGCCGTCCGGCTCGGTCCACTCGACGGTCGCCTCGGTGCCGTACCGCTCCCGCAGGGCGGCCGGACGGCCCTCGGCGACGATCCGGCCCGCGGTCACCACGGCCAGCCGGTCGGCCAGGGCCTCGGCCTCCTCCAGATAGTGCGTGGTGAGGAGGATCGTCGTGCCCTCCTCGGCGAGGGCGCGGATCAGCTCCCAGAACTGGCGGCGCGCCGCCGGGTCGAAACCGGTCGTGGGCTCGTCCAGGAGCAGCAGCTCGGGGCCGCCGATCACACCCAGTGCCACGTCGAGACGGCGGCGCTGGCCGCCCGACAGGGCCTTGATCCGGCTGCCTGCCTTCCCCTCAAGACCCACCAGGCCGATGACCTCCTCCGGGTCGCGCGGCCTCGGGTAATAGCGGGCGAAATGACGGACGGTCTCGCGGACCGTCAACTCGGCGGGCGCCGATTCGTCCTGCCAGACGATTCCCACACGGGACCTCCACGCGCGCGTGCCGTTCGCGGGGTCCGCGCCGAGCACGGACACTTCCCCCGCGTCCCGGCCGCGGTGGCCCTGGAGGATCTCCACCGTCGTGCTCTTGCCCGCGCCATTGGGCCCCAGCAGGCCGAACACCTCGCCCCTGCCGATGCCGAGATCGATCCCGTCGACCGCGGTCACGTCGCCGTACTGCTTGCGCAGCCCCCGTACGTCCACCGCGAGTTCGTTCGCGTGTGCTGTCATGTTTTCGAGGCTCGGCCGGAACCGAACGTTCAGGGACGACCGTGCGTACTTCCTTATGTCCACCGAACGGTGGACAAGGGCTCGTGTACGGCACAATGGCCCTCGCCCGAAGAAGGTCCAACTCTCAAGCAGACGGAATCGGCGTGATGAGCAAGACCACAGTCAAGAGCGTCTCCACCGTGCCAGAGCCCGATCGCGCGGCCGGCGAGCCACGGTCGGCGGGAGGCAGCCGCGCCTTCGCGGTGCTGCTGGTCCTCACCGGCGCGGCCGGCCTGCTCGCCGCGTGGGTCATCACGATCGACAAGTTCAAGCTGCTCGAGGCCAAGGTCGAGGGCAAGACCTTCACCCCCGGGTGCAGCCTGAACCCCGTGGTCTCCTGCGGCAGCGTCATGGAGTCCAAGCAGGCCGCCGTCTTCGGCTTCCCCAACCCGATGCTCGGTCTCGTCGCCTACGGCATCGTCATCTGCGTCGGCATGAGCCTGCTCGCCCGGGCCCGCTTCCCGCGCTGGTACTGGCTGACCTTCAACGCCGGCACGCTCTTCGGTGTCTCGTTCTGCGCCTGGCTGATGTTCCAGTCGCTGTACCGCATCAACGCCCTGTGCCTGTGGTGCTGCCTGGCCTGGGTCGCGACGATCATCATGTTCTGGTACGTCACCTCGTTCAACGTGCGCAACGGCTTCCTGCCCGCCCCGAGCTGGCTGAAGAGCTTCTTCGGCGAGTTCACCTGGGTCCTGCCGGTCCTGCACATCGGCATCATCGGCATGCTGATCCTGACGCGCTGGTGGGACTTCTGGACCAGCTGACCGGCCTGGCTCCCTCGGGGCCCGGACCGACTGTCAGTGCGGTGATTTAGGGTTTTGGACGTGGAGCCCGATCTGTTCACCGCCGCCGCCGAAGACCGCCAGGAGAAGGACCCCGCCGGGAGCCCCCTGGCGGTGCGGATGCGCCCGCGCACCCTCGACGAGGTGGTGGGCCAGCAGCACCTGCTGAAGCCCGGCTCACCCCTGCGCCGCCTGGTCGGCGAGGGCGCGGGCGGACCGGCCGGGCCGTCCTCGGTGATCCTGTGGGGCCCGCCCGGCACCGGCAAGACGACCCTCGCCTACGTCGTCTCCAAGGCCACCAACAAGCGCTTCGTCGAACTGTCGGCGATCACCGCGGGCGTCAAGGAGGTCCGCGCGGTCATCGACGGCGCCCGCCGCGCCACCGGGGGATACGGCAAGGAGACCGTCCTCTTCCTCGACGAGATCCACCGCTTCAGCAAGGCCCAGCAGGACTCCCTGCTCCCCGCCGTCGAGAACCGCTGGGTCACGCTGATCGCGGCGACCACCGAGAACCCGTACTTCTCGGTGATCTCCCCGCTGCTCTCCCGCTCCCTCCTGCTCACCCTCGAACCGCTCACCGACGACGACGTGCGCGGGCTCCTGAAGCGCGCGCTGAGCGACGAACGCGGCCTGAAGGACGCCGTCGGACTCCCCGAGGACACCGAGGACCACCTGCTGCGGATCGCCGGCGGCGACGCCCGCCGCGCGCTCACCGCCCTGGAGGCGGCTGCCGGGGCCGCGCTCGACAAGGGCGAGGCCGAGATCTCCCTCCAGACCCTGGAGGAGACCGTCGACCGCGCCGCGGTGAAGTACGACCGCGACGGCGACCAGCACTACGACGTCGCCAGCGCCCTCATCAAGTCCATCCGCGGCTCCGACGTCGACGCGGCGCTGCACTACCTCGCCCGCATGATCGAGGCCGGCGAGGACCCCCGCTTCATCGCCCGGCGGCTGATGATCTCCGCGAGCGAGGACATCGGCCTGGCCGACCCCAACGCCCTCCCCATAGCCGTCGCCGCCGCCCAGGCCGTCGCCATGATCGGCTTCCCCGAGGCCGCCCTCACCCTCAGCCACGCCACCATCGCCCTCGCGCTGGCCCCCAAGTCCAACTCCGCGACCATGGCGATCGGCGCCGCCATGGAGGACGTACGCAAGGGACTGGCCGGCTCCGTGCCGCCCCATCTGCGCGACGGGCACTACAAGGGCGCCGCCAAGCTCGGCCACGCCCAGGGGTACGTGTACCCGCACGACCTGCCCGAGGGCATCGCCGAGCAGCAGTACGCCCCGGACGCCCTCAAGGACCGCGAGTACTACGCCCCGACCCGGCACGGCGCGGAGGCGCGGTACGCGGACGCCGTCGAGTGGACCCGCAAGCACCTCGGTCGCAAGCGGTCCTGAGCAGCCTGTAGAATCCCTCGAAGTGCTGTGTCCCGTGCAGTCAGAACGGGACGGTCAGCCGGAACCCCCAGTGGGTTCCAGGAGCGTCGCGCACCGTTCGAATGGTGTCGCGGGCCGCCCACCACCACTCACCGCAGGGTGAGACCGGTCGGTGGGCCACTCGCGTGCTGCACGTATGTGCCCAGACCAGGGAGCGGCTGCCCACCAGGCCCGGCAACGGACCCGGAGGGTTTCCCCGGCTGCGGATGCGACCTCCCTCAACCCTGACGAGCCGAACACTGAGAAATGAGAGATTGTGGCGAACCAGTCCCGCCCCAAGGTCAAGAAGTCGCGTGCCCTCGGCATCGCGCTGACCCCGAAGGCCGTCAAGTACTTCGAGGCCCGTCCCTACCCGCCGGGTGAGCACGGCCGTGGCCGCAAGCAGAACTCGGACTACAAGGTCCGTCTGCTGGAGAAGCAGCGTCTGCGCGCGCAGTACGACATCTCCGAGCGCCAGCTGGTCCGCGCCTACGAGCGTGCCTCCAAGGTGCAGGGCAAGACCGGTGAGGCCCTGATCGTCGAGCTCGAGCGCCGTCTCGACGCCCTGGTCCTGCGTTCGGGCATCGCCCGCACCATCTACCAGGCCCGTCAGATGGTCGTGCACGGCCACATCGAGGTCAACGGCCAGAAGGTCGACAAGCCGTCCTTCCGCGTCCGTCCCGACGACGTCGTGATGGTCCGTGAGCGCAGCCGCGAGAAGACCCTCTTCTCCATCGCCCGCGAGGGCGGCTTCGCCCCCGAGGGTGAGACCCCGCGCTACCTCCAGGTGAACCTCAAGGCCCTGGCGTTCCGCCTGGACCGTGAGCCGAACCGCAAGGAGATCCCGGTGATCTGCGACGAGCAGCTCGTCGTCGAGTACTACGCCCGCTGATCACCAGCAGGCCGTAGGACACGCACCACCTCAGCCCGCCGTCTCCCCGCCCTTCCGGGCGCGGGAGGCGGCGGGTTCGTGCATGGTGACGGGCCCGCGCGCATGCCGGGCCTGTCCGTGCGGGCCGGGCAGCGGCGCCGGCGGCCGCCCCAGCGCCCTGGCCACCGCGGCCTCCCGGTCGAGCCCGGCCCCCTGCCGTACGCACTCCTCGTACCGCTCGTCGCCCAGCCGCTCCCGGGCCGTCGCCTCGCACAGCTCGTGCGGGCCGTTGTAGTACGCGGACCCGAACAGCGGCAGCCCCACCGAGGGCCACAGCGCGCCCGCCGCCCCCTGCAGCACCGCCGCCTCGGCGGCATCCCCGGCCTCGCCCCGGGCGGCCGTGACCAGGGCCAGCAGCTCGATCGACAGCACCGAGCCCAGCAGATCGCTGAAGGCGTGCGCGGCACCCAGGCAGTCGGTCAGCAGCTCACGGGCGCCGGCCAGGTCCCCCTCGGTCCAGGCCGCGTACGCCAGCACGTACAAGGCGTACGACCTGGTCCAGCGCTCGCCGTGGTCCTCGCAGACCCGGCGGACGTCCTCGCACAGCTTCACGGCCTCCGGCAGATCCCCTTGGAAGGCCCGGGTCATCGCCAGCTCGACCTGGCCCATCAGGACGTTGCTGTTGAGCTCGCCGATCTCCTGGTAGCGCTCCAGCGCCGAGCGCAGCAGCGTTTCTGCGCGGGGCATGTCGTCCGTGACCAGGGCCAGGCAGCCGGTGCGATGCTCGGCGTACGCGATCGCCGTCGCGTTGGCCGAGCGCTCCGCCTCCTCCCGGCACTCCTGGAGCGCGGCCAGCGCGGGCACCTTGTCGCCCTGGAGGATCGCGACATAGCCCAGCACCCACAGCGCCTTCAGCCGGGACAGCTCGTGGTCGGACTCCAGCTGCACGGACTGCTCCAGCCAGTGCCGGCCCTCCGACAGCCGCCCGCAGCCGGCCCAGTAGAACCAGAGGGAGCCCGCGAGGTACTGCCCCAGGTACGCCTCCTCCGGGTCGGCCAGGCAGCGCTCCAGCGCACAGCGCAGATTCGGCAGCTCCGCCTCGATCCGCGCGGCCACCTCGCCCTGGCGCGGCGAGAACCAGTCCAGCTCGCACCAGGTGGCCAGGCCCAGATACCAGTCGCGGTGCCGCCGGCGCAGCCGGTCCGCGTCCCCAGTCGCCTCCAGCCAGTCCTCGCCGTAGGCCCGGACCGTGTCCAGCATCCGGTAGCGCACCCCGGTCGCGGTCTCCTCGCGCCCGACCACGGACTGCGCGAGCAGCTCCGTCAGCACCTCGAGGACGTCCTGCTCGGCCAGACCGTTGCCGCTGCACACGTACTCCACGGCCTCCAGATCGAACGGCCCGGCGAACACCGACAGCCGCGACCACAGCAGCCGCTCCTCGGGCGTGCACAGCTCGTGGCTCCAGCCGATCGCGGTGCGCAGGGTCCGGTGCCGCGCCGGGGAGCCGTGGGCCGCCCCCGTCAGCAGCCGGAACCGGTCCTCGAACCGGGCCAGCAGCTGGGCGGGGGACAGGGCCCGCAGCCGACCCGCCGCCAGCTCGACGGCGAGCGGGATGCCGTCCAGCCGCCGGCACAGCTCGCGCACGTCGGGATCGTCACCGACGTCCACGCCCTGCTGCCCCGCCCGGTCGACGAAGAGCTCCACGGCCTCGTCCTCGCCGAGCGGCGCCAGCGCGAACACCCGCTCGCCCGGCACCGACAGCGGCCTGCGGCCCACGGCGAGCACGGTGAGCCCCGGCACCCGGCTCAACAGGTCGGTCACCAGCTCCGCGCAGGCCTCGACGAGATGCTCGAACCCGTCGAGGACCAGCAGGAGTTGACGCCCCGGCTCGCCCAGATACGCGAGCAGCGTCTCGCGCGGCAGCCGCGTGGTGTGGTCCGTCAGCCCCAGCGCGTCCACGACCGCGTAGTCCACGAACTCCGGATCACGCACCGCCGCCAGCTCAACCCGCCACGCCGCCCTCGCACCGAGCGCGGCCCGCGCCGCCAGCCGGGACTTGCCGACCCCGCCGGCGCCGGTGACGGTCACCAGACGCGAGGTCTCCAGCAGTCGGGACAGCGCGGCGAGTTCGGCCGTGCGGCCCACGAACGCGTCCAGTTCGAGAGGCAGATTGCCGTCGCTGAGCCGATCATCCCGCATGGAACACGGAGCGTACTCAACCGTAATCACTCCGTACAATCGCTTCGCCCAAGTCCGCTGCGCGCGGACGGTAATACCGGTGCGGAGTGCCACCCGCGGCGCGATAGGCTCGGGCCACTTGTTTTTTGGGTTCCGATGTTCAGAGCACGTATACGGGAGCGGGTGCGCAGTGTCCGGTGGAGAGGTGGCCGGCATCCTGGTGGCCGTCTTCTGGGCGATCCTGGTCTCCTTCCTCGCCGTCGCGCTGGCGAGGCTGGCCCAGACGCTCAGGGCGACCACCAAGCTGGTGGCGGACGTGACCGACCAGGCCGTCCCGCTCCTCGCGGACGCCTCCTCGGCGGTGCGCTCCGCGCAGACCCAGATCGACCGGGTCGACGCGATCGCCTCCGACGTCCAGGAGGTCACCTCCAACGCCTCCGCGCTCTCCACGACGGTCGCCTCCACCTTCGGCGGCCCGCTGGTCAAGGTCGCGGCCTTCGGCTACGGCGTGCGCCGGGCACTCGCGGGCCGCAAGGACGAGGACGTGCCCGCCAAGGCGCCCCGGCGTACCGTGATCGTGGGGCGCACCGTGCCGGCCGCGCGGCGGAAGAACCGGGGAAAGTAGGAGCCACTCAGATGTTCCGCCGTACCTTCTGGTTCAGCACGGGCGTCGCCGCCGGTGTGTGGGCCACCACCAAGGTCAACCGCAAGCTGAAGCAGCTGACCCCGGAGCACCTCGCCGTCGCTGCGACGAACAAGGCGATCGAGGCCGGGCACAGGCTCAAGGACCGTGCGGTCGGCTTCGCGCTCGACGTCCGCGACAACATGGCCCAGCGGGAGGAAGAGCTGGGGGAGGCGCTGGGCATCAACGCGGACCCCGAACTCCCCGCGCCCCGGCGGTTCGCCGCCATCGAGAACCGCAACAACCACAAGTACGTCGAGGGATCGACGTACCAGACGTACTCGTACAACCGGAATGAGGACCACTGATGGAGTCGGCCGAGATTCGCCGCCGCTGGCTGAGCTTCTACGAGGAGCGCGGTCACACCGTCGTCCCTTCGGCGTCGCTCATCGCGGACGACCCGACTCTGCTCCTGGTCCCCGCCGGAATGGTGCCCTTCAAGCCGTACTTCCTCGGTGAGGTCAAGCCGCCGTGGGCGCGCGCGACCAGCGTGCAGAAGTGCGTGCGCACGCCCGACATCGAAGAGGTCGGCAAGACCACCCGGCACGGCACGTTCTTCCAGATGTGCGGCAACTTCTCCTTCGGCGACTACTTCAAGGAAGGCGCCATCAAGTACGCCTGGGAGCTGCTCACCACGCCCCAGGACAAGGGTGGTTACGGCCTGGAGCCCGAGAAGCTCTGGATCACCGTCTACCTGGAGGACGACGAGGCCGAGCGCATCTGGCACGAGGTCGTCGGCGTGCCGAAGGAGCGCATCCAGCGCCTCGGCATGAAGGACAACTACTGGTCCATGGGCGTCCCCGGTCCCTGCGGCCCCTGTTCCGAGATCAACTACGACCGCGGCCCCGAGTTCGGCGTCGAGGGCGGCCCCGCCGTCAACGACGAGCGGTACGTGGAGATCTGGAACCTCGTCTTCATGCAGTACGAGCGCGGCGAGGGCATCGGCAAGGACAACTTCGAGATCCTCGGCGAGCTCCCCAGCAAGAACATCGACACCGGCCTCGGCCTCGAGCGCCTCGCGATGATTCTGCAGGGCGTGCAGAACATGTACGAGATCGACACCTCCATGGCCGTCATCAAGAAGGCCACCGAGCTGACCGGCGTGGCCTACGGCGACGCCCACGAGTCGGACGTCTCCCTGCGCGTGGTCACCGACCACATGCGTACGTCGGTGATGCTCATCGGCGACGGCGTGACCCCCGGCAACGAGGGCCGCGGCTATGTGCTCCGCCGCATCATGCGCCGCGCCATCCGCAACATGCGCCTGCTCGGCGCCACCGGCCCGGTCGTCCTGGACCTCATCGACACCGTCATCGGCATGATGGGCCAGCAGTACCCCGAGCTCGTCACCGACCGCGAGCGCATCGAGAAGGTCGCCCTCGCCGAGGAGAACGCCTTCCTCAAGACGCTCAAGGCCGGCACCAACATCCTCGACACCGCCGTCACCGAGACCAAGGCCTCCGGTGGCACGGTCCTCGCCGGCGACAAGGCGTTCCTGCTCCACGACACCTGGGGCTTCCCGATCGACCTCACCCTGGAGATGGCCGCCGAGCAGGGCCTCTCCGTGGACGAGGACGGCTTCCGCCGCCTGATGAAGGAGCAGCGGGAGCGCGCCAAGGCCGACGCCCAGGCCAAGAAGACCGGCCACGCCGGTGCCGGTGCCTACCGCGAGATCGCGGACAAGACCGGTGAGACCGAGTTCATCGGCTACTCGGACACCGAGGGTGAGTCCACGATCGTCGGCATCCTCGTCGACGGCGCCTCCTCCCCGGCGGCCACCGAGGGCGACGAGGTCGAGATCGTCCTCGACCGCACCCCGTTCTACGCCGAGGGCGGCGGCCAGATCGGCGACACCGGCAAGATCAAGGTCGACTCCGGTGCCGTCATCGAGATCCGCGACTGCCAGAAGCCGGTTCCGGGCGTGTACGTCCACAAGGGCGTCGTGCAGTTCGGCGAGGTCACCGTGGGTGCCAAGGCGCACGCGTCGATCGACGCCCGGCGCCGTACCGCCATCGCCCGCGCCCACTCGGCCACCCACCTGACCCACCAGGCGCTGCGGGACGCGCTCGGCCCGACGGCCGCGCAGGCCGGTTCCGAGAACCAGCCCGGCCGCTTCCGCTTCGACTTCGGCTCCCCGTCCGCCGTTCCCACGGCCGTGATGACCGACGTCGAGCAGAAGATCAACGAGGTGCTCGCGCGCGACCTCGACGTCCGCGCCGATGTCATGGGCATCGACGAGGCGAAGAAGCAGGGCGCCATCGCCGAGTTCGGTGAGAAGTACGGCGAGCGGGTCCGTGTCGTCACCATCGGCGACTTCTCCAAGGAGCTGTGCGGCGGCACGCACGTCCACAACACCTCGCAGCTCGGCCTGGTCAAGCTGCTGGGCGAGTCGTCGATCGGCTCGGGTGTCCGTCGTATCGAGGCCCTCGTCGGTGTCGACGCGTACAACTTCCTCGCCCGGGAGCACACGGTCGTCGCCCAGCTCCAGGAGCTGATCAAGGGCCGCCCGGAGGAACTGCCGGAGAAGGTCTCCGCGATGCTCGGCAAGCTGAAGGACGCCGAGAAGGAGATCGAGAAGTTCCGCGCGGAGAAGGTCCTCCAGGCCGCGGCCGGTCTCGCCGAGTCCGCGAAGGACGTACGCGGTGTCGCTCTGGTGACCGGCCAGGTCCCGGACGGCACCACCGCCGACGACCTGCGCAAGCTGGTCCTCGACGTGCGCGGCCGCATCCAGGGCGGACGGGCCGCGGTCGTGGCCCTGTTCACCACGGTCAACGGCAAGCCGCTGACGGTCATCGCCACCAACGAGGCCGCCCGCGAGCGCGGTCTCAAGGCCGGTGACCTGGTGCGTACGGCGGCCAAGACCCTCGGCGGCGGCGGTGGCGGCAAGCCGGACGTCGCGCAGGGCGGCGGCCAGAACCCGGCCGCGATCGGCGAGGCCGTCGAGGCCGTCGAGCGTCTGGTCACGGACACCGCGAAGTGACGATGCGCAGAGGCCGTCGACTCGCGATCGACGTCGGGGACGCCCGGATCGGGGTCGCCTCGTGCGACCCCGACGGGATCCTCGCCACTCCGGTGGAGACGGTCCCGGGCCGGGACGTCCCGGCCGCCCACCGCCGGCTGAGGCAGCTGGTGGAGGAGTACGAACCGATCGAGGTCGTCGTCGGACTCCCTCGCTCCCTCAAGGGGGGCGAGGGCCCGGCCGCGGTGAAGGTCAGAGCCTTCGCCCAGGAGCTGGCCAAGGGCATCGCCCCGATCCCGGTCCGCCTGGTGGACGAGCGGATGACCACGGTCACGGCAAGCCAGGGACTGCGCGCCTCGGGCGTGAAATCCAAGAAGGGCCGCTCCGTCATCGATCAAGCAGCCGCTGTGATCATCCTCCAGCAGGCGCTCGAATCCGAACGGGTGTCAGGTAAAGCACCCGGAGAGAGCGTCGAAGTGGTCATCTGATCGCGATACGGTAACGTTCCGCGCGATCGCGGCGCTGTTCGAACAGGTGCCGCACAGAGAGAGGCGGAACGGATGCCGAGCCACAAGCCGCGCGACCGCCGCCTCGCGGCTCTAGGGGATCGATGACTGAGTATGGCCGGGGCCAGGAAGGCTCCGAACCGTGGCATCCGCAGGACCCGTACTACGGGGACGGCGGATGGGAAGGGCAGCAGGGCCACGCCGGCCATCAAGCTGCCTACGGCGGCCAGCCGCAGCACTATCCGCAAGCGCCGCAGCAGCCGGGATACGGCGACTGGGGCACCGGCCAACAGGCCGACTACGGTCAGGCGCAGCAGCAGTACCAGCAGCAGCACTACGACCAGCAGCACCAGCAGCAGTACGACCCGAACCAGCAGTACGGCCAGCAGCAGTACGCGCCCCAGCAGCCTCAGCAGTCCCAGCAGCAGCACGACAGCGGCACCTGGGGAACCGGGACGCACACGCACGTCCAGTACCCGGACCCCTCGGACCCGTACGGCCAGCAGGCCGCCGCGTACGGCGCCGGTGACCAGCCCGACTACTACGGCACCCCCGACGCGTACCCGCCGCCGGAGCCGCCGAGCCGCCGCCGCACCGAGCCGGAACCGCAGCGGGCGGACTGGGACCCGGGCCCCGACCAGGGCGAACACGCCTTCTTCGCGGGCGGCGGGGACGACGACGCCGACGACGACCTGGACGACGAGGGCGGCCGCGGCGACCGCAGGGGCCGCGGCGGCAAGAAGCCGAAGAAGCGGCGCAGTGGCTGCGCCTGCCTGGTGGTCGTGCTGGTCTTCGGCGGCGGTATCGGTGGCATCGGCTATTTCGGCTACCAGTTCTACAAGGATCGTTTCGCCTCGGCGCCGGACTACACGGGCGACGGAACCGACAAGACGGTGTCGATCGTGGTCCCGAAGGGGGCGGGCGGCGCCGAGATCGGACGCCTGCTGAAGGCGAAGGACGTCGTCAAGAGCGTCGATGCGTTCGTGTCGGCGTTCACGCAGAACGACGGCGACAAGATTCAGGCCGGCGCTTATTTGCTGAACACGGAGATGTCCGCCAAGAGTGCCGTCGAAATGATGCTCGACCCGAAGAGCCAGAACGCCGTGATGGTCACCCCGGGTCAGCGCAATATCGCGGTCTACAAGCTCATCGACGAAAAACTCGGCCTGAAGTCCGGCGCCACGCTCAAGGTCGCCAAGGCGGATTACAAGAGCCTCGGACTTCCGGACTGGGCGGAAACGAACAGCGAGATGAAGGATCCGCTGGAAGGCTTCCTGTACCCGGGCACCTATCCCGCCGCGAAGGGCATGAAGCCCGAGGCGGTCCTGAAGGACATGGTGGGCGAGGCCGCGAAGAAGTACGACGCGCTCAACCTGGAAGCCAAGGCCAAGACGCTCAAGCTGGACAGCCCCATGGACATCATCACCATCGCGAGCCTTGTCGAGGCCGAGGGCAAGACCCCCGACGACTACCGCAAGATCGCCGAGGTGGTCTACAACCGCCTCGACTACGGAAACCCGCAGACCTACGGATTCCTCCAGTTCGACTCGACGTACAACTACGCGAAGAACGAAAGCAACATCGACATCAGCGAGTCCGAGATCAACAAGGATCAGGACCCGTACAACACCTACACCCACAAGGGTCTGCCGCCCGGCCCGATCGGGAATCCGGGCGAGGACGCGCTCAAGTCGACGCTGAATCCCACCGACGATGGCTGGTACTACTTTGTGGCGACCGACGGCGTGAGCAAGACCGAATTCGCCAGGACGCACGAAGAATTCCAGAAACTCAAGGACAAGTTCGATGCCAGCAGGGGCAACTGACGCCCGCCGGGCCGCCGTGCTCGGTTCGCCCATCGCCCACTCCCTCTCCCCGGTGCTGCACCGCGCCGCGTACGAGGAACTGGGACTGAAGGGCTGGTCCTACGACCGGTTCGAGATCGACGAGACCGCGCTGCCCGGGTTCTTCGCGGAACTCGGGCCGGAGTGGGCCGGGCTGTCGCTGACCATGCCGCTCAAGCGGGCGGTCATCCCGCTGCTCGACGAGATCAGCGAGACGGCCGCCTCGGTCGAGGCGGTCAACACGGTCGTGTTCACCGAGGACGGCCGCAAGGCCGGCGACAACACCGACATCCCCGGCATGGTCGCCGCGCTGCGCGAGCACGGCATCGAGACGGTGGACTCCGCCGCCATCCTCGGCGCCGGCGCCACGGCGTCGTCCGCGCTGGCGGCGCTGGCCCGGGTCTGCGCCGGTGAGGTGGTCGTCTACGTGCGCAGCGAGGCCCGCGCCACCGAGATGCGGGAGTGGGGCGAGCGGCTGGACGTCGAGGTCCGTACGGAGGACTGGTCCGAGGCGGCGGACGCGCTGCACCGGCCCCTGGTCATCGCCACCACCCCGGCGGGCGCCACGGACGGCCTCGCCATGGCCGTGCCCGAGCGGCCCACCACCCTCTTCGACGTGCTCTATGAGCCCTGGCCCACCCAGCTCGCGGCCCGCTGGTCGATGTTCGGCGGTGCCGTCGTCAGCGGCCTCGACCTGCTGGTGCACCAGGCGGTGCTCCAGGTCGAGCAGATGACGGGCCGCAGGCCCGCCCCCGTGGACGCCATGCGGAAGGCCGGCGAGCAGGCGCTGGCGGCCCGCTAGGGTCCCGCGGGTTCGTCGTGAGCGATGCCGACTTCCTGGGGGCCTACGCCCCGCGGAACCAGCAGGGCGACGGCTCCGCCTGAGCCGTGCCGGTGGAAGGGCGTCCGTCTGGTGGACCGGCGGCCGGACATGTCGGTGGGACGTGGGAGGATCGAAGGTGGCGGGCCCGGGCCGCGCACCTGGTCGCGCCATTGCCGTACGCGAGGACGCGCGTACGCAGGGCAGTACGAGGGCGCGAGCACTGAGGAGCACCGTTGAGCAGGTTGCGCTGGCTGACCGCGGGGGAGTCCCACGGTCCCGCACTCGTGGCGACGCTGGAGGGTCTTCCCGCCGGCGTGCCGATCACCACGGAGATGGTGGCGGACCACCTGGCCCGGCGCCGGCTCGGCTATGGACGCGGTGCCCGGATGAAGTTCGAGCAGGACCAGGTCACCTTCCTCGGCGGCGTCCGGCACGGCCTCACCCTCGGCTCCCCGGTCGCGATCATGGTGGGCAACACCGAGTGGCCGAAGTGGGAGCAGGTCATGGCGGCCGACCCGGTGGACGAGGAGATCCTCGCCGGGCTCGCCCGCAACGCCCCGCTGACCCGGCCCCGTCCCGGCCACGCCGACCTGGCCGGCATGCAGAAGTACGGCTTCGACGAGGCCCGGCCGATCCTGGAGCGCGCCTCCGCGCGTGAGACGGCGGCCCGGGTGGCGCTGGGCGCGGTCGCCCGGTCGTACCTCAAGGAGACGGCCGGCATCGAGATCGTCAGCCATGTCATCGAGCTGTGCTCTGTGAAGGCCCCGCAGGGCGTCTACCCGACCCCTGCCGATGTCGAGAAGCTGGACGCCGACCCGCTGCGCTGCCTGGACGCCGACACCTCGAAGGCGATGGTGGCCGAGGTCGACCAGGCCCACAAGGACGGCGACACCCTGGGTGGCGTGGTCGAGGTCCTGGCCTACGGCGTCCCGGTCGGCCTCGGCTCGCACGTCCACTGGGACCGCAAGCTCGACGCCCGCCTCGCAGGCGCGCTCATGGGCATCCAGGCCATCAAGGGCGTCGAGATCGGCGACGGCTTCGAGCTCGCGCGCGTGCCCGGCTCCAAGGCGCACGACGAGATCGTGAACACGCCCGAGGGCATCCGCCGCGTCTCCGGCCGCTCCGGCGGTACCGAGGGCGGTCTGACCACCGGCGAGCTGCTGCGCGTGCGGGCCGCGATGAAGCCCATCGCCACCGTGCCGCGGGCCCTGCAGACCGTCGACGTCACCACCGGCGAGGCGGCGCCCGCCAACCACCAGCGCTCCGACGTCTCCGCGGTCCCGGCCGCCGGCATCGTCGCCGAGGCCATGGTGGCCCTCGTCCTCGCGGACGCGGTCGCGGAGAAGTTCGGCGGCGACAACGTGGCCGAGACGCGGCGCAACGTGCGGTCGTTCCTCGACAACCTGGCCATCCGATGAGCCCTCGGGTGGTGCTCGTCGGCCCGATGGGCGTCGGCAAGTCGACCGTCGGGCAGCTGCTCGCCGAGCGGCTCGGCGTGGGCTACCGGGACACCGACGACGACATCGTCGCCGCGCAGGACCGGACCATCGCCGAGATCTTCGTCGACGAGGGCGAGTCGGCCTTCCGTGCGATCGAGAAGGCCGCGGTGCTGCGGGCGCTGACCGAGCACGACGGCGTCCTCGCCCTCGGCGGCGGCGCGATCCTCGACGACGACACGCGCGCGTCCCTCGCCGGCCTGCCGGTCGTCTACCTCTCGATGGACGTTGAGGAGGCCGTCAAGCGCACCGGCCTCAACACGGCCCGCCCGCTGCTCGCGGTCAACCCGCGCAAACAGTGGCGCGAGCTGATGGAGGCGCGACGGCACCTGTACGAGCAGATCGCCACGGCGGTCGTCGCGACCGACGGCCGTACGCCCGAAGAAGTCACCGAAGCCGCCCTGGACGCACTGGAGTTGAAGCAGGCATGAGTGAAGCAGTGACGCGGATCCAGGTCGGCGGCACCGCGGGCAGCGAGCCGTACGAGGTCCTGGTGGGCCGTCAACTCCTGGGCGAGCTCGGCGGGTTGATCGGCGACAAGGCCAAGCGGGTCGCCATCGTCCACCCCGAGGCGCTCGCCGAGACCGGCGAGGCGCTGCGGGCCGACCTCGCCGGGCAGGGCTACGAGGCGGTCGCCATCCAGGTGCCGAACGCGGAGGAGGCCAAGACCGCCGAGGTCGCCGCCTACTGCTGGAAGGCGCTCGGCCAGTCCGGGTTCACCCGCACCGACGTCGTCGTCGGCGTGGGCGGCGGCGCGACCACGGACCTCGCCGGTTTCGTGGCCGCGACCTGGCTGCGCGGGGTGCGCTGGATCGCGATCCCCACCACCGTCCTGGCGATGGTGGACGCGGCCGTCGGCGGCAAGACCGGCATCAACACCGCCGAGGGCAAGAACCTCGTCGGCGCCTTCCACCCGCCGGCCGGCGTCCTGTGCGATCTGGCAGCGCTGGACTCCCTCCCGGTCAACGACTACGTCTCCGGCCTCGCCGAGATCATCAAGGCCGGTTTCATCGCCGACCCGGTGATCCTGGAGCTCATCGAGTCCGACCCGCAGGCCGCCCGCACCCCGGCGGGCCCGCACACGGCCGAGCTGATCGAGCGGTCCATCCGGGTCAAGGCCGAGGTCGTCTCGTCCGACCTCAAGGAGTCGGGCCTGCGCGAGATCCTCAACTACGGTCACACGCTCGCCCACGCCATCGAGAAGAACGAGCGCTACAAGTGGCGGCACGGCGCCGCGGTCTCCGTCGGCATGCACTTCGCCGCCGAACTCGGCCGCCTGGCAGGCCGGTTGGACGACGCGACGGCGGACCGCCACCGCACGGTCCTCGAATCGGTCGGCCTGCCGCTGCACTACCGCTACGACCAGTGGCCCAAGCTCCTTGAGACCATGAAGGTCGACAAGAAGTCCCGCGGTGACCTGCTGCGCTTCATCGTCCTGGACGGCCTGGGCAAGCCCACCGTCCTGGAGGGTCCCGACCCGGCCGTACTGCTGGCCGCGTACGGAGAAGTGGGCGAGTAGTCCGCCGAGGAGTCATCCGTCCCATTTGCCTTGCGGGCACGGGCACTTAGGGCCGTCCCCGGCCGTTCACCAAACGGCGGCCGGGGACGGTACCGTTCGGTAAGGAGCGGGTCCGCACCCGCTCCGCCAGCGCCAATTGCCTTGTACGAGACGGAGTGGCACCGGATGCAGCACGCAGTGGGTTCTCCGCTGCCGCCGCCCCACCAGCCGGGGCACGGACCGGCCGTCGGCTGGTCGCCGGCCGCACACCACCCGGGTCCCCAGCACCCGGGCGCGCACCAGGGCTCCGCCCCGGTGCCCCCACCGCCCCCGGCACCGGGTTTCGTCCCGCCGTCGCATCAGCACCCCTCGGCGCCGCCGGCCCCGCCGCACCCCTCGGCGCCCCCGGCACCGGACACCACCGGCCACGTTCCGCTGCCGCCCGGCGGCCCCGTCGGTGTTCCCAGCACCCCACCGGCCGCGGTCACCCCCGACCCGACGAGCACGACCCTCGCGGTGCTGCTCATCGGTCCGGCCGGCGCGGGCAAGACCAGCGTCGCGAAGTACTGGGCCGATCACCGCCGGGTGCCCACGGCCCACATCAGCCTCGACGACGTCCGCGAATGGGTCCGCTCCGGCTTCGCCGACCCCCAGTCCGGCTGGAACGACCACTCCGAGGCCCAGTACCGCCTGGCCCGCCGCACCTGCGGCTTCGCCGCCCGCAACTTCCTGGCCAACGGCATCTCCTGCATCCTCGACGACGCGGTCTTCCCGGACCGCCCGGTGGTGGGCCTGGGCGGCTGGAAGCGGCACGTGGGACCTGGACTGCTGCCCGTGGTGCTGCTCCCGGGCCTGGAGATCGTCCTGGAGCGCAACGCCGAGCGATCGGGGAATCGCCGGCTCACCGATGAGGAGGTGGCGCGGATTCACGGCCGTATGGCGGGGTGGTACGGCTCGGGCTTGCCGATCATCGACAATTCACAGCTGGACGTTCCCCAGACGGCCCAGGTCCTGGACGACGTACTCGCACGGTCCATTGCCAGCCCACCTAGCTGGTAAAGGCTTTTCAGGGGCGCGGGGAACTGCGCGACCAGCCCCCACCCCGCCGCAGACCGCGTACAACCCCCATTGGCACCCCCCAACCGGCACAAAACAGACACCGCTCCTACGCTCGTGTCATGTCAGAGGTGTACGCGGCCCGCCGCACAAAGCTCAGGGAACGCTGCCACGCGGTCGGCAGCGCATCGGCACTGATCTCGCGCCCCGCCAACGTGCGCTACCTGGCGGGCGCCGCACCCAAGGGCTCCGTCCTGCTGCTCGGCAGGACAGAAGACGTGCTGGTGTGCCTCGATCCGCCGGACGACCGTGCCGGAGAGGGCCGACCCGACGAGACCCTCCGCCTGCAGACCCTGCCTGGGTCAGGTGGCGACCCCGCCGTCGCGGCGGTCGACCTGGCCTCGATCCAGGGCATCGACGCTCTCGCCGTGGAAGAACACCACCTCACCGTCGCGCGCCACAGAGCCATCCGCTCCGTCGCCCCCCGCCTCCACCTCACCGACCTCGGCGCAGCCGTGGAGCAGCTCCGGGTCGTCAAGGACGAGGAGGAGATCTCCTGCCTCCGCATCGGCGCCGAGATCGCCGACCAGGCGCTCGGTGAACTCCTCGAATCCATCCTCGTCGGCCGTACCGAACGGCACCTCGCCCTCGAACTGGAGCGCCGCCTCGTCGACCACGGCGCCGACGGCCCCGCCTTCGCGACCTCCGTCGCCACCGGCCCGCACTCCGGCCGTCGCGCCCACCGTCCCACCGACCGGCGCGTGGAGGAGGGCGACTTCCTCTCCGTCTGCCTCGGCGCGACGTACCGCGGCTACCGCTGCGAGATCGGCCGTACGTTCGTGATCGGGACGTCCCCCGCGGACTGGCAGATCGAGCTGTACGACCTGGTCTTCGCCGCTCAGCGCGCCGGCCGGGAGAGCCTCGCACCCGGCGCCGCGTACCGTGACGTGGACCGCGCCGCACGCCAGGTGCTGGACTCCGCGGGGTACGGCGAGGGCCTGCCGGCCCTGACCGGACACGGTGTCGGACTCGAAATCGACGAGGACCCGCAGCTGGCCCCCGCGGCCATGGGTAAACTGGACGCTTGCGTGCCGGTCACCGTCGAACCGGGGGTCCACCTCCCGGGCCGGGGCGGTGTCCGGATCGATGACACGCTCGTCGTACGCCCCGAGGCGGACGGCGGACCCGAGCTACTCACCATCACGACCAAGGAGCTGCTCGCGCTGTAGCTTTCCCGCTACGCGCGTGCGCCGGGGTCGTCCACGTCAGTCCAGGAGATTCCGCAACCGTGGCTTCCACGAACGACCTCAAGAACGGCCTCGTGCTCAAGCTCGATGGCGGCCAGCTGTGGTCCGTCGTCGAGTTCCAGCACGTCAAGCCCGGCAAGGGCCCGGCCTTCGTGCGCACCAAGCTGAAGAACGTGCTCTCCGGCAAGGTCGTCGACAAGACGTTCAACGCCGGCGTCAAGGTCGAGACGGCCACGATCGACAAGCGCGACATGCAGTTCTCGTACATGGACGGCGAGTACTTCGTCTTCATGGACATGGAGACCTACGACCAGCTCATGGTCGACCGCAAGGCCGTCGGCGACGCCGCCAACTTCCTGATCGAGGGCTTCACCGCCACCGTCGCGCAGCACGAGGGCGAGGTGCTCTTCGTCGAGCTGCCGGCCGCCGTCGAGCTCGTCATCCAGGAGACCGAGCCGGGCGTGCAGGGCGACCGCTCCACCGGTGGCACCAAGCCCGCCACCCTGGAGACCGGCCACCAGATCCAGGTCCCGCTCTTCATCACCACCGGTGAGAAGATCAAGGTCGACACCCGCACCAGCGACTACCTCGGCCGGGTGAACAGCTAACCGTGGCTGCCCGCAACACGGCCCGCAAGCGCGCCTTCCAGATCCTCTTCGAGGGCGACCAGCGCGGGGCCGACGTCCTGACGGTCCTTGCGGACTGGATCCGGCTCTCCCGGACCGACACCCGGCAGCCGCCGGTGAGCGAGTACACCATGCAGCTGGTCGAGGGCTACGCGCAGCACGCGAAGCGCATCGACGAGCTGATCGCGCAGTACTCCGTCGGCTGGACGCTCGACCGGATGCCGGTCGTCGACCGCAACATCCTGCGGCTCGGCGCCTACGAGCTGATCTGGGTCGACGGGACCCCGGACGCGGTCGTGCTCGACGAGATGGTCGAGATCGCCAAGGAGTTCTCCACGGACGAGTCGCCGGCCTTCGTGAACGGCCTGCTCGGCCGTCTCAAGGACCTCAAGCCCACGCTGCGCCGCGAAGAGGCGTAAGCAGAGGTACGACATCGCCAGGGGGCCCGCAGCGTGATTGCTGCGGGCCCCCTGGCGTCTCCGTGCCCGGGAGGCACCGGAGAAGCGCAGAAAGCCGCCGGGGTGGCCGGAACCATGAAGTTCCGGCCACCCCGGCGGCACGTTTCTGCTGAGGCGGGAAGCGGCTCAGCTCTCCTCGTGGGACACCGCGCGACGCGCGTCGGCGTCCAGCACGCCCCAGCTGATCAGCTGCTCGGTGAGGACCGAGGGCGACTGGTCGTAGATGACGGCGAGTGTGCGCAGGTCGTCCTGGCGGATCGAGAGCACCTTGCCGTTGTAGTCACCGCGCTGCGACTGGATCGTCGCGGCGTAGCGCTGGAGGGGGCCCGCCTTCTCGGCCGGCACGTGGGCCAGCCGCTCCAGGTCGAGGACCAGCTTCGGCGGCGGCTCGGCGGCGCCGCCCGGGGTCGTACCCGGCAGCAGCTCCTGAACGGGCACACCGTAGAAATCCGCCAACTCGGCGAGGCGCTGCACGGTCACGGCACGGTCGCCGCGCTCGTACGAACCGACCACGACCGCCTTCCAGCGTCCCTGGGACTTCTCCTCGACACCGTGGAGGGAAAGGCCCTGCTGGGTGCGGATGGCCCGGAGCTTCGCCCCGAGCTGTTTGGCGTATTCGCTGGACATATAGCTCCCCGGCACTGTGTCGACGCGGCCGGCAGGGGCGCCGTACCGCGCGGCTGGTAACTCACTGTGAGGTTACGCAGCGTTACTCTTCTGCGTCAAGCCGAATGAGCCGCACCGACTCTTCCGTGGTAGCGGTGGCCGATTAGGCCATGGGGGTGATCAGGGGTGTCCTGAGGGCCTGCTACCGTGGATGGCGCAATTCCGACGTCCTTTAAGGTCCGTCCCGTGAGGCGGAGAAGGAGGTCCGTTTCTTATGGACAAGCACGACCAGCAGGACACGCAGTCCGATGCCCGGCCCGTTCTCGAAAGCCCCGACATCGCCCGCGTACTGACCCGCATCGCCCACGAGATCGTCGAACGCGCCAAGGGCGCCGACGACGTGGTGCTCCTCGGCATCCCGACCCGAGGCGTCTTCCTCGCCCAGCGGCTCGCCGTCAAGCTCGAGGAGATCACCGACCGCAAGATTCCGGTCGGTTCGCTCGACATCACCATGTACCGCGACGACCTGCGCATGCATCCGCCGCGTGCGCTGGCCCGCACCGAGATCCCCGGTGACGGCATCGACGGCCGCCTCGTCGTCCTCGTCGACGACGTGCTCTTCTCCGGCCGCACCATCCGCGCCGCCCTCGACGCCCTGAACGACATCGGGCGTCCGCGCGCGGTGCAGCTCGCGGTCCTCGTCGACCGCGGCCACCGTGAACTGCCCATCCGCGCCGACTACGTCGGCAAGAACCTCCCCACGTCGTTGCGGGAGACGGTCAAGGTCCAGCTCGCCGAGGAGGACGGTCGCGACACCGTGCTGCTCGGCGCGAAGCAGACCCAGTAGCAAGCCGCCCGGCACGTCCGTCTTCGGCGTGCCCTGCCTTGCCCCGGAATCTCCCGACCTGAACTTCCTTACGGAGCCTGACAGATGCAGCGTCATCTCATCTCGGCCGCCGACCTCACCCGCGACGACGCCGTCCTGATCCTCGACACCGCCGAGGAGATGGCCCGGGTCGCCGACCGGCCGATCAAGAAGTTGCCGACCCTGCGCGGCCGCACGATCGTCAACCTCTTCTTCGAGGACTCCACGCGCACGCGGATCTCCTTCGAGGCCGCGGAGAAGCGCCTCTCCGCCGATGTCATCAACTTCACCGCCAAGGGGTCGAGCGTCTCCAAGGGCGAGTCCCTGAAGGACACCGCCCAGACCCTGGAGGCCATGGGCGTCGACGCCGTGGTCATCCGGCACGGCGCCTCCGGAGCGCCGTTCCGCCTCGCCACCTCCGGCTGGATCGACGCGGCCGTCATCAACGCCGGTGACGGCACCCACCAGCACCCCACGCAGGCCCTGTTGGACGCCTTCACGATGCGGCGCCGGCTCATTGGGCGGGACGCCGGGCTCGGCCAGGACCTGTCCGGCAAGCGCATCACGATCGTCGGCGACGTCCTGCACAGCCGCGTCGCCCGCTCCAACGTCGACCTGCTGCACACCCTCGGCGCCGAGGTCACCCTCGTCGCCCCGCCGACCCTGGTGCCGGTCGGCGTCGAGACCTGGCCCTGCGAGGTGTCGTACGACCTGGACAGCACGCTCGCCAAGTCCGACGCGGTGATGATGCTGCGCGTCCAGCGCGAGCGCATGAACGCCGCGTTCTTCCCGACCGAGCGCGAGTACTCGCGGCGCTACGGCCTCGACGGCGAGCGCATGGCGAAGATGCCCGAGCACGCCATCGTGATGCACCCCGGCCCGATGGTCCGGGGCATGGAGATCACCGCCGAGGTCGCCGACTCCGACCGCTGCACCGTCGTGGAGCAGGTCGCAAACGGAGTCTCCATCCGGATGGCCGTTCTGTATCTGCTGCTGGGTGGAAATGAGCCCGCCGTCAGCCACACCCGTATCGAGGAGAAGTAAGAGACATGAGCAAGATCCTGATCCGTGGTGCGAAGGTGCTCGGCGGCGAGCCGCAGGACGTCCTGATCGACGGTGCGGTCATCGAGGCCGTCGGCACGGGGCTGTCCGCCGAGGGCGCCGAGGTCGTCGAGGCCGGCGGCAAGGTCCTCCTGCCCGGGCTCGTCGACCTGCACACCCATCTGCGCGAGCCGGGCCGTGAGGACTCCGAGACCGTCCTGACCGGCACGCGTGCCGCCGCCTCCGGTGGCTACACCGCCGTGTTCGCCATGGCCAACACCTTCCCGGTCGCCGACACCGCCGGCGTGGTCGAGCAGGTCTACCGGCTCGGCCAGGAGCACGGCTACTGCGACGTGCAGCCCATCGGCGCCGTCACGGTCGGCCTGGAGGGCAAGAAGCTCGCCGAGCTCGGTGCCATGCACGAGTCGGCCGCCGGGGTCACCGTCTTCTCCGACGACGGCAAGTGCGTCGACGACGCGGTGATCATGCGCCGGGCGCTGGAGTACGTGAAGGCCTTCGGCGGGGTCGTCGCCCAGCACGCGCAGGAGCCGCGGCTGACCGAGGGCGCCCAGATGAACGAGGGGATCGTCTCCGCCGAGCTGGGGCTCGGGGGCTGGCCCGCGGTGGCCGAAGAATCGATCATCGCCCGGGATGTCCTGCTCGCCGAGCACGTCGGCTCCCGCGTCCACATCTGCCACCTGTCGACCGCCGGGTCCGTCGAGATCATCCGCTGGGCCAAGTCCCGCGGCATCGACGTCACCGCCGAGGTCACCCCGCACCACCTGCTCCTCACCGACGAGCTGGTGCGCACGTACAACCCGGTCTACAAGGTCAACCCGCCGCTGCGCACCGAGCGCGACGTGCTGGCCCTGCGCGAGGCGCTCGCCGACGGCACCATCGACATCGTCGCCACCGACCACGCCCCGCACCCGCACGAGGACAAGGACTGCGAGTGGGCCGCGGCCGCCATGGGGATGGTGGGCCTGGAGACCGCGTTGTCAGTGGTGCAGGAGACCATGGTGGACACCGGACTCCTCACCTGGGCCGGGGTCGCCGAGCGCATGTCCTCCAAGCCCGCCGAGATCGGGCAGGCGAAGGGCCACGGCCGTCCCGTCTCGGCTGGTGAGCCCGCCAACCTCACGCTCGTCGACACGGAATACCGTGGGGACGTGGACCCCGCGGGCTTCGCCTCGCGCAGCCGGAACACCCCGTACGAGGGGCGTGAGCTGCCGGGCCGTGTGACGCACACGTGGCTCCGGGGCAAGGCCACGCTCGTCGACGGGAAGCTCACGTGACACCTGTAATCCTGCTCGCAGGCGGCCTCGCAGCCGAGAAGGAATCGGCCGAGGTCACCGACTGGGCCGCGCGCATCGGCTGGCTCGTCGGGCTGGCGCTGTTCGTCGCCCTCATCTACTGGCTGATGCGCGAGGGCTGGAAGTGGCGCGGCACGCTCCAGAGCGACCTGCCCGAGCTGCCCGACGCGCCGGACGACCTCGGTGCGGCGAAACTGACGATGAGCGGCCGCTACCACGGCTCCACCACCGCCGGGCAGTGGCTCGACCGCATCGTGGCGCACGGCCTCGGCACCCGCAGCCGGGTCGAGCTCACGCTGACGGACGCGGGACTGGACGTCGTACGCCCCGGCGCGACCGACTTCTTCATCCCGGCCGGCGCGCTGCGGGAGGCCGTGCTCGGCAAGGGCATCGCCGGCAAGGTGCTCACCGAGGGCGGGCTGCTGCTCGTGACCTGGGAACACGGGGACAGGCTGATCGACTCCGGCTTCCGCTCCGACCACGCGGCCGAGCACAACGAGTGGGTCGACGCCATTAACTCCATGATCAACAAGACGGACAAGACGGAAACGGAAGGCGCACGATGACGACCTCCACAAGGGGAGCCTCGAAGGTTCCCGCGGTACTCGTCCTGGAGGACGGCCGGATCTTCCGCGGCCGCGCCTACGGGGCCGTGGGGGTGACCTTCGGCGAGGCGGTGTTCTCCACCGGCATGACCGGCTACCAGGAGACCCTCACCGACCCGTCGTACCACCGCCAGGTCGTCGTGATGACCGCCCCGCACGTCGGCAACACCGGCGTCAACGACGAGGACCCGGAGAGCAAGCAGATCTGGGTCGCCGGATACGTCGTGCGCGACCCCGCGCGCGTGCCGTCCAACTGGCGCTCGCGCCGCTCCCTCGACGAGGAGCTGTCCCAGCAGGGCGTCGTCGGTATCTCCGGCATCGACACGCGCGCGTTGACGCGCCATCTGCGGGAGCGCGGCGCCATGCGCGTCGGCATCTTCTCCGGCAACGCGCTGCCCGACCAGGGCACCATGCTCACCGAGGTGCGCCAGGCCCCCGAGATGAAGGGCGCGAACCTTTCCGCGGAGGTCGCCACCAAGGAGGCGTACGTCGTCCCCGCGATCGGCGAGAAGAAGTTCACCGTCGCCGCGGTCGACCTCGGCATCAAGGGCATGACCCCGCACCGGATGGCCGAGCGCGGCATCGAGGTGCACGTGCTCCCCGCGACGGCGACCGTCGAGGACGTCTACGCCGTCAACCCCGACGGGGTGTTCTTCTCCAACGGTCCCGGCGACCCGGCCACGGCCGACGGCCCCGTCTCGGTCATGCAGGGCGTGCTGGAGCGCAAGACACCGCTCTTCGGCATCTGCTTCGGCAACCAGATCCTGGGCCGCGCCCTGGGCTTCGGCACCTACAAGCTGAAGTACGGCCACCGCGGCATCAACCAGCCGGTGCAGGACCGTACGACCGGCAAGGTCGAGGTCACCGCGCACAACCACGGCTTCGCCGTCGACGCCCCGCTCGACAAGGTCTCCGACACCCCCTACGGCCGCGCCGAGGTCTCCCACGTCTGCCTCAACGACAACGTGGTGGAGGGCCTCCAGCTGCTCGACCAGCCGGCCTTCAGCGTCCAGTACCACCCCGAAGCGGCAGCGGGCCCGCACGACGCCGCCTACCTGTTCGACCGCTTCGTTTCCCTGATGGAGGGCCAGCGTGCCTAAGCGCACCGATATCCAGTCCGTCCTGGTCATCGGCTCCGGCCCGATCGTCATCGGCCAGGCCGCCGAGTTCGACTACTCCGGCACCCAGGCGTGCCGCATCCTGCGCGCCGAGGGTCTGCGCGTCATCCTGGTCAACTCCAACCCGGCGACGATCATGACCGACCCGGAGATCGCCGACGCCACGTACGTCGAGCCGATCACCCCCGAGTTCGTCGAGAAGATCATCGCCAAGGAGCGCCCCGACGCCCTGCTGCCCACCCTGGGCGGCCAGACGGCCCTCAACACGGCCATCTCGCTGCACGAGGCGGGCACGCTGGAGAAGTACGGCGTCGAACTGATCGGCGCCAACGTCGAGGCCATCAACAAGGGCGAGGACCGCGACCTCTTCAAGGAGGTCGTCGAGGAGGTCCGCAAGAAGATCGGGCACGGCGAGTCCGCCCGCTCGGTCATCTGCCACTCCATGGACGACGTCCTCAAGGGCGTCGAGACCCTCGGCGGCTACCCGGTCGTCGTCCGCCCGTCCTTCACCATGGGCGGCGCCGGCTCCGGCTTCGCCCACGACGAGGAGGAGCTGCGCCGCATCGCAGGGCAGGGCCTCACGCTCTCGCCGACCACCGAGGTGCTCCTGGAGGAGTCCATCCTCGGCTGGAAGGAGTACGAGCTGGAGCTGATGCGCGACACGAACGACAACGTCGTGGTCGTCTGCTCCATCGAGAACTTCGACCCCATGGGCGTGCACACCGGCGACTCGATCACCGTCGCGCCCGCGATGACGCTGACCGACCGCGAGTACCAGCGCCTTCGCGACATCGGTATCGCGATCATCCGCGAGGTCGGCGTCGACACCGGCGGCTGCAACATCCAGTTCGCGATCAACCCCGAGGACGGTCGCGTGATCGTCATCGAGATGAACCCGCGCGTGTCGCGGTCCTCGGCGCTCGCCTCCAAGGCGACCGGCTTCCCGATCGCCAAGATCGCCGCCAAGCTCGCCGTCGGCTACACCCTCGACGAGATCCCGAACGACATCACCCAGGAGACCCCGGCCTCCTTCGAGCCCACGCTCGACTACGTGGTCGTCAAGGCGCCTCGTTTCGCCTTCGAGAAGTTCCCGCAGGCCGACTCCACGCTGACGACCACCATGAAGTCGGTCGGCGAGGCCATGGCCATCGGCCGCAACTTCACCGAGGCCTTCCAGAAGGCGCTGCGCTCGCTGGAGAAGAAGGGCAGCCAGTTCACCTTCGTCGGCGAGCCCGGCGACAAGGAGGCCCTGCTCGCGGAGTCCGTCCGGCCCACCGACGGCCGGATCAACACCGTCATGCAGGCCATCCGCGCGGGCGCCACGCAGGAGGAGATCTTCGAGTACACGAAGATCGACCCCTGGTTCGTCGACCAGCTCTTCCTCATCAAGGAGATCGCCGACGAGCTCGCCGAGGCCCCGGAGCTCACCCCCGAGCTGCTGGGCGAGGCCAAGCGGCACGGCTTCTCCGACCAGCAGATCGGCGAGATCCGTGGCCTGCGCGAGGACGTCGTCCGCGAGGTCCGGCACGCGCTCGGCATCCGCCCGGTCTACAAGACGGTCGACACCTGCGCCGCCGAGTTCGCCGCCAGGACGCCGTACTTCTACTCGTCCTACGACGAGGAGACCGAGGTCGCGCCGCGCGAGAAGCCGGCGGTCATCATCCTGGGCTCCGGTCCCAACCGCATCGGCCAGGGCATCGAGTTCGACTACTCCTGCGTCCACGCCTCCTTCGCGCTGAGCGAGGCGGGCTACGAGACCGTGATGGTCAACTGCAACCCCGAGACCGTCTCCACGGACTACGACACCTCCGACCGCCTGTACTTCGAGCCGCTGACGCTGGAAGACGTGCTGGAGATCGTCCACGCGGAGTCCCTCGCGGGCCCGATCGCCGGTGTCGTCGTCCAGCTGGGCGGCCAGACCCCGCTGGGCCTGTCGCAGGCACTCAAGGACAACGGCGTGCCGATCGTCGGCACGTCCCCGGAGGCCATCCACGCGGCCGAGGACCGGGGCGCCTTCGGGCGTGTGCTCGCCGAGGCGGGCCTCCCGGCCCCCAAGCACGGCACCGCGACCACCTTCGCCGAGGCCAAGGCCATCGCCGACGAGATCGGCTACCCGGTCCTGGTGCGGCCGTCGTACGTCCTCGGCGGACGCGGCATGGAGATCGTCTACGACGAGACCCGCCTCGCCTCCTACATCGCCGAATCGACCGAGATCAGCCCCTCCCGGCCGGTCCTCGTCGACCGCTTCCTCGACGACGCCATCGAGATCGACGTCGACGCCCTCTACGACGGCACCGAGCTCTACCTCGGTGGCGTCATGGAGCACATCGAGGAGGCCGGCATCCACTCCGGCGACTCGGCGTGCGCGCTGCCCCCGATCACGCTCGGCGGCTTCGACATCAAGCGGCTGCGGGCCTCCACGGAGGCCATCGCGCGCGGTGTCGGCGTACGCGGCCTGATCAACATCCAGTTCGCGATGGCCGGCGACATCCTGTACGTCCTCGAAGCCAACCCGCGCGCGTCCCGCACCGTCCCCTTCACCTCGAAGGCGACCGCGGTGCCGCTGGCCAAGGCCGCCGCCCGCATCTCGCTCGGCGCGACCATCGCCGAGCTGCGCGCCGAGGGCCTGCTCCCGGCCAACGGTGACGGTGGCGAGCTGCCGTTCGACGCGCCGATCTCCGTCAAGGAGGCCGTCATGCCGTGGTCGCGCTTCCGCGACGTCCACGGCCGCGGTGTCGACACGGTCCTCGGCCCGGAGATGCGCTCCACCGGCGAGGTCATGGGCATCGACGCCGTCTTCGGCACGGCGTACGCCAAGTCGCAGGCGGGCGCCTACGGCCCGCTGCCCACCAAGGGCCGCGCGTTCATCTCGGTCGCCAACCGCGACAAGCGGTCGATGATCTTCCCCGCGCGTGAGCTCGTCGCCCACGGCTTCGAGCTGCTCGCCACCTCCGGCACCGCCGAGGTCCTCAAGCGCAACGGCATCAACGCCACGATCGTGCGCAAGCAGTCCGAGGGCACCGGCCCCAACGGCGAGAAGACCATCGTCCAGCTCATCCACGACGGCGAGGTCGACCTCATCGTCAACACCCCGTACGGCACGGGCGGCCGCCTCGACGGCTACGAGATCCGTACGGCGGCCGTGGCGCGGTCGGTGCCGTGCCTGACGACGGTCCAGGCGCTCGCCGCGGCCGTCCAGGGCATCGACGCCCTCAACCACGGTGACGTGGGCGTCCGTTCGCTCCAGGAACACGCGGAACACCTGACCGCGGCCCGCGACTAGCAGCCCTGAGGGGGACACCGGAAACGGTGTCCCCCTCTTCATGAGGCTCTTTTGAGGCTTCAAGAGGACACCGACATGTACAAGATTTTCTTCCGTCTGGTTTTCCAACGGATGGACCCGGAGCAGGCCCACTACCTGGCCTTCCGCTGGATCCGCCTCGCGGTTCGCGTTCCTGTGCTGCGCACCTTCGTCGCCGCCGCGCTCGCGCCCCGCCACAAGGAACTCCGCACCGAGGCCTTCGGCCTGCGCATGCACGGCCCCTTCGGGCTCGCCGCCGGCTTCGACAAGAACGCCGTCGCCATCGACGGGATGTCGATGCTCGGCTTCGACCACGTCGAGATCGGCACCGTGACCGGGGAGGCCCAGCCCGGCAACCCCAAGAAGCGGCTGTTCCGGCTCGTGAAGGACCGCGCGCTGATCAACCGCATGGGCTTCAACAACGAGGGCTCGCTGGCCGTGGCCGCCCGCCTGGCGTCCCGTACGCCCGTCTTCAAGACCGTCGTGGGCGTCAACATCGGCAAGACCAAGGTCGTACCGGAGGCCGAGGCCGCCGCCGACTACGTGAAGTCGACCGAGCGGCTCGCGCCGTACGCCGACTACCTGGTCGTGAACGTGTCGTCGCCGAACACCCCCGGGCTGCGCAATCTGCAGGCCACGGAGTCGCTGCGGCCGCTGCTGAGCGCCGTACGCGAGGCCGCCGACCGTACGGTCACCTCGCGCCGCGTCCCGCTCCTGGTGAAGATCGCGCCCGACCTCGCCGACGAGGACGTCGACGCCGTCGCCGACCTGGCCGTCGAACTCGGTCTGGACGGGATCATCGCCACGAACACCACCATCGCGCGCGAGGGTCTCGGTCTGAAATCCGAACCCTCGCTGGTGAAGGAGACCGGCGGCCTGTCCGGGGCGCCCCTGAAGGCGCGCTCGCTGGAGGTGCTGAGGCGCCTCTACGCGCGCGTGGGCGACCGGATCACGCTTGTCGGCGTCGGCGGCATCGAGAACGCCGAGGACGCCTGGCAGCGCATCCTCGCCGGTGCCACGCTCGTACAGGGCTACAGCGCGTTCATCTACGAAGGGCCCTTCTGGGGTCGCGCCATCCACAAGGGGCTCGCCGCGCGTCTGCGCACCAGCCCGTACGCCACGCTCGCCGACGCCGTCGGCGCCGATGTGAGGGAGACCGCATGACCGACTCTTTCGGCACCCGTCTGCGCCGTGCCATGGACGAGCGCGGCCCGCTGTGCGTCGGCATCGACCCGCACTCCTCCCTGCTCACCGAGTGGGGCCTGAACGACGACGTGGCCGGCCTGGAGCGGTTCAGCCGCACGGTCGTGGAGGCGCTGGCCGACCGGGTCGCCGTCTGCAAGCCGCAGGCCGCGTTCTTCGAGCGCTTCGGCTCGCGCGGTGTGGCCGTGCTGGAGAAGACCGTCGAGGAGGCGCGGGCGGGCGGCGCGCTGGTCGTCATGGACGCCAAGCGCGGCGACATCGGCTCGACCATGGCGGCGTACGCCGAGGCCTTCCTGCGCAAGGACTCGCCGCTGTTCTCCGACGCGCTGACCGTCTCGCCGTACCTCGGCTACGGCTCGCTCTCGCCGGCGATCGCGCTGGCGCGCGAGAGCGGCGCGGGCCTGTTCGTGCTGGCGCTGACCTCCAACCCCGAGGGCCGCGAGGTACAGCACGCGGTCCGCGCGGACGGCCGGAACGTCGGCGCGACGATGCTGGCGCACCTCGCGGCCGAGAACACGGGGGAGGAGCCCCTCGGCTCCTTCGGGGCGGTCGTCGGCGCCACGCTCGGCGATCTGTCCTCCTACGACCTGGACATCAACGGCCCGCTCCTCGCGCCCGGCATCGGTGCCCAGGGGGCCACTCCGGCGGATCTGCCGGCGGTGTTCGGCGGGGTGCTGCGCAACGTCCTGCCCAACGTCAGCAGGGGCGTGCTGCGGCACGGTCCCGACATCGGCGCGCTGCGGGAGTCCGCGGAGCGGTTCGCGGAGGAGATCAAGGCGGCTGTGGCGCTCGTATGACGGTCGTTCGCGGCGTTCGAGACGCGTCCGCGAGTCCTCCGATGAGTGTTTCCAGGCCGACTTGAGTCTGAATACATCCTCAAATCCGGGGCAGTATGTCTGAAATGTCCGGCCTGACGGAGGCTGACCAGGACTTTTCCGCTGTTCTCGCTGACTCTGGCGGACTTGGCCGCTAGTCTCCGAGCAGAGTCAACGGGCGAGCGTGTTGCTCGTGGCTCACCAGGTGTGGGGCGACTAGGTTCCTCACCGGTCCGTATCCGACAGTTCAACATCCGAGGTGACGTAGGCGTGGCTCTTCCGCCCCTTACCCCTGAACAGCGCGCAGCCGCGCTCGAAAAGGCCGCCGCGGCTCGCCGGGAGCGGGCCGAGGTCAAGAATCGACTCAAGCACTCCGGCGCCTCTCTTCACGAGGTCATCAAGCAGGGCCAGGAGAACGACGTCATCGGCAAGATGAAGGTCTCCGCGCTGCTCGAGTCCCTGCCGGGCGTGGGCAAGGTCCGCGCCAAGCAGATCATGGAGCGACTCGGTATCTCCGAGAGCCGCCGCGTGCGTGGTCTCGGCTCGAACCAGATCGCCTCCCTGGAGCGTGAGTTCGGCAGCACCGGCTCCTGAGTCCGGCCTCCGCCGGACCGGGAGTCCCGGGCACTCCGGGATTGCTGGAATAATCGCTGCATGGCTGCAACATTCCGGGGGACGACCCCCGAGCCCCCGGACGTACGTCCGCGGCTGACCGTGCTCTCCGGCCCCTCAGGGGTCGGCAAGAGCACGGTCGTCGCCCATATGCGCAAGGAACACCCCGAGGTCTGGCTCTCGGTGTCGGCGACGACCCGCAAGCCCCGCCCCGGCGAACAGCACGGCGTCCACTACTTCTTCGTCAGCGACGAGGAGATGGACAAGCTGATCGCCAACGGCGAGCTGCTGGAGTGGGCCGAGTTCGCCGGGAACCGCTACGGCACCCCGCGCACGGCCGTCCTGGAGCGGCTGGAGGCGGGAGAGGGCGTCCTGCTGGAGATCGACCTCCAGGGCGCCCGCCAGGTCCGGGAGTCCATGCCCGAGGCCCAGCTGGTGTTCCTGGCTCCTCCCTCCTGGGAGGAGCTCGTGCGCAGACTCACCGGACGGGGCACCGAGCCGCCCGAGGTGATCGAGCGCCGTCTCGACGCCGCGAAGGTGGAGCTGGCGGCCGAGCCCGAGTTCGACGAGACCCTGGTCAACACCTCCGTCGAGGACGTGGCGCGCGAGCTGCTAGCCTTGATGGACGTTGTGTGATCGTTTTCTAGATCTCATCCCAACTTTCGGAAGGCAGAGCGTGTCCTCTTCCATCACCGCGCCCGAGGGCATCATCAACCCTCCGATCGACGAGCTCCTCGAGGCCACCGACTCGAAGTACAGCCTCGTGATCTACGCGGCCAAGCGCGCCCGTCAGATCAACGCGTACTACTCGCAGCTCGGCGAGGGCCTCCTCGAGTACGTCGGTCCGCTCGTCGACACCCACGTCCACGAGAAGCCGCTCTCGATCGCGCTCCGCGAGATCAACGCGGGTCTGCTGACGTCCGAGGCCGTCGAGGGCCCCGCGCAGTAGTACTTTCAGATCGCAGTTTGCTTTTCCACAGGCCCGACAGCGCGACTGTCGGGCCTGTGGTGTGTGATGGAGTCCTGGGTTCGAGGGATGGGAGACCTGGTGGACAAGCCGAGGGTCGTGCTGGGGGTCAGCGGTGGCATCGCCGCCTACAAGGCCTGTGAGCTGCTGCGGAGGCTGACGGAGTCGGGCCACGACGTGCGCGTGGTCCCCACCGCCTCCGCGCTGCACTTCGTGGGCGCGGCGACCTGGTCCGCCCTGTCCGGCAACCCCGTCTCCACCGAGGTGTGGGACGACGTCCACGAGGTGCCGCACGTCCGCATCGGCCAGCACGCCGACCTGGTCGTCGTGGCCCCGGCGACCGCCGACATGCTCGCCAAGGCGGCCCACGGCCTGGCGGACGACCTGCTCACCAACACGCTCCTGACCGCCCGCTGTCCGGTCGTCTTCGCCCCGGCCATGCACACGGAGATGTGGGAGCACCCGGCCACGCAGGAGAACGTGGCGACGCTGCGCCGCCGTGGCGCGGTCGTCATCGAGCCCGCCGTCGGACGCCTCACCGGCGTCGACACCGGCAAGGGCCGGCTGCCCGACCCGGGGGAGATCTTCGAGGTGTGCCGCCGGGTCCTCGCGCGGGGAGTGCGGGAGCCCGATCTCGCCGGCCGCCATGTCGTCGTCAGCGCCGGCGGCACCCGCGAGCCGCTCGATCCCGTCCGCTTCCTCGGCAACCGCTCCTCCGGCAAGCAGGGATACGCCCTCGCCCGCACCGCCGCCGCGCGCGGTGCCCGGGTCACCCTCGTCGCCGCGAACACCGGCCTGCCGGACCCGGCGGGGGTGGACGTTGTCCCCGTCGGCACCGCCGTGCAGATGCGCGAGGCGGTGCTGAAGGCGGCCGCGGACGCCGACGCGGTCGTGATGGCGGCGGCGGTCGCGGACTTCCGCCCCGAGAACTACGCGACCGGGAAGATCAAGAAGAAGGACGGCAAGGAGCCGGACCCCATCGTGCTGGTGCGAAATCCGGACATCCTGGCCGAGATCTCGGCCGACCGTGCCCGCGACGGACAGGTGATCGTCGGGTTCGCCGCCGAGACGGACGACGTCCTGGCCAACGGCCGTACGAAGCTCGCCCGCAAGGGCTGTGACCTCCTCGTCGTCAACGAAGTGGGGGAGCGCAAGACCTTCGGGGCGGAGGAGAACGAAGCGGTGGTGCTGGGCGCCGACGGCAGTGAGACACCGGTGCCGCACGGCCCCAAGGAGGCACTGGCCGAAATCGTGTGGGATCTGGTGGCCGGACGCCTGAGCTGAATGTTTCATTCGCTTCACCGCGCTCGTACACCTCTGTAATTGAGGCGTGGCGCCCCTGGCCAAGCCGGTCCGGGATTGGGCAGAATGCCCGTGCCGCAGGTCACAGCGCTCCCGAGAAGCGAGACAGGTGAGCCCGTGGCTGAGCGCGACCGATAAACTGTTCTCGGACGATGCCGGGCGCAGCCCCCGAGCCCGTCCGCCCATGATCAGCCAGCAGCCGCTGCAACCCCAGGGAGCGTTGTGTCCCGTCGTTTGTTCACCTCGGAGTCCGTGACCGAGGGTCACCCTGACAAGATCGCTGACCAGATCAGTGACACCATTCTCGACGCGCTCCTGCGCGAGGACCCGACCTCCCGGGTCGCGGTCGAGACCCTGATCACGACCGGCCTGGTGCACGTGGCCGGTGAGGTCACCACCAAGGCGTACGCCCCGATCCCGCAGCTGGTGCGGGACAAGATCCTCGCGATCGGCTACGACTCCTCCAAGAAGGGCTTCGACGGCGCCTCCTGCGGCGTGTCCGTGTCGATCGGCTCGCAGTCCCCGGACATCGCCCAGGGCGTGGACACGGCGTACGAGTCCCGCGTCGAGGGCGACGAGGACGAGCTGGACAAGCAGGGCGCCGGCGACCAGGGCCTGATGTTCGGCTACGCGACGGACGAGACGCCGACGCTGATGCCGCTGCCGATCTTCCTGGCGCACCGTCTGTCGAGCCGTCTGTCCGAGGTCCGCAAGAACGGCACGATCCCCTACCTGCGCCCCGACGGCAAGACGCAGGTCACCATCGAGTACGACGGCGACAAGGCCGTCCGCCTCGACACGGTCGTCGTCTCCTCGCAGCACGCGTCGGACATCGACCTGGAGTCCCTGCTGGCCCCCGACATCCGCGAGTTCGTGGTGGAGCCGGAGCTGAAGGCGCTGCTCGACGAGGGCATCAAGCTCGACACCGAGGGCTACCGCCTGCTGGTCAACCCGACCGGCCGTTTCGAGATCGGCGGCCCGATGGGCGACGCCGGACTCACCGGCCGCAAGATCATCATCGACACTTACGGCGGCATGGCCCGCCACGGTGGCGGTGCCTTCTCGGGCAAGGACCCGTCCAAGGTCGACCGCTCCGCGGCGTACGCGATGCGCTGGGTCGCCAAGAACGTCGTCGCCGCGGGCCTCGCCTCCCGCTGCGAGGTGCAGGTCGCGTACGCGATCGGCAAGGCCGAGCCGGTCGGTCTCTTCGTCGAGACCTTCGGCACCGCCAAGGTCGAGGCCGAGAAGATCGAGAAGGCCATCGACGAGGTCTTCGACCTCCGCCCGGCCGCGATCATCCGCGACCTGGACCTGCTCCGCCCGATCTACGCCCAGACGGCGGCGTACGGCCACTTCGGCCGCGAGCTCCCCGACTTCACGTGGGAGAAGACGGACCGGGTGGACGCGCTGCGGAAGGCTGCGGGGCTGTAGGGCTCGGCTTTCCAGGGTTTTTCGAGGCCCGGCATCCCTGAGGGGTGCCGGGCCTCGGCATGTCCGGGCGCGGTCGGATGTCAGTGGGGTTTGGTAAGAATGCTTGCGTGAGCAGCGGAGATGAGCGGGATGGTGGGCGGGGTGAGGGGGCGCCGCCTGAGCAGCTTGCGTTGATTCGGGAGAGTGTGCGGAAGGCTGGGGTGCCGCGGGCGAAGCCGCGGACCTGGCGGGGGGCCGCGCTCGCGAAGGAGCTGCCTGTCGCTCGGGTGCTGGTCGACAAAGGTGTGCTGCATCTGGATCGGTACTTCGACTACGCCGTGCCGGAGGAGCTCGACGCCGAGGCTCAGCCCGGGGTCCGGGTCCGGGTGCGGTTCGGGGCCGGGCGGGGGCGGGTGCGGGACGGGCGGCGTGAGGGTGGGGGGCTGATCGACGGGTTTCTTGTCGAGCGCGTCGCCGAGACCGATTACTCGGGGCCGCTGGCTGCCTTGGCGCAGGTCGTGTCGCCTGAGCCTGTGTTGAGTGAGGAGTTGCTCGGGCTGGCTCGCGCTGTCGCCGATCGGTATGCCGGGAGCCTTGCCGATGTGCTGCAGCTCGCCGTGCCGCCGCGCAGTGCGCGGGCCGAGCAGCGACCCTCGCCTGCGCCGTTGCCGCCGCCTGCGGCGCCCGATGCGGGGTCCTGGGGGCGGTACGAGCATGGGGGCGCGTTTCTGGAGGCGCTGGCGGGCGGGGGTGTGCCTCGGGCCGTCTGGAACGCGCTTCCCGGGAGTGAGTGGACCGAGGAGATCGCTCGGGCTGTCGGTGCGACGTTGGCCTCGGGGCGTGGGGCGCTTGTCGTCGTGCCCGACGGGCGGGCCGTCGCGCGGGTCGATGCCGCGCTGACCGCCTTGTTGGGGGAGGGGCGGCATGCCGTGCTCACCGCCGATGCCGGGCCCGAGAAGCGGTATCGGGAGTGGCTCGCCGTACGGCGGGGGGCCGTGCGGGCTGTGGTGGGGACCCGGGCCGCCATGTTCGCACCCGTGCGGGATCTCGGGCTCGTCGTGCTGTGGGACGACGGGGACGACAGCCACAGTGAGCCGCATGCGCCGCAACCCCATGCGCGGGAAGTGCTGTTGCTGCGGGCCGCCCAGGACAAGTGCGGGTTTCTGCTGGGGAGCTGGAGTTGCACCGTGGAGGCGGCGCAGCTCGTCGAGAGCGGGTGGGCGCGGCCGCTCGTCGCCTCGCGCGAGCAGGTGCGGGGGGCCGCGCCGCTCGTACGGACCGTGGGGGACGGGGATCTCGCGCGGGACGAGGCGGCTCGGGCCGCTCGGTTGCCGACGCTCGCCTGGCAGGCCGTACGGGACGGGTTGCGGCAGGGACCGGTGCTCGTGCAGGTACCTCGTCGGGGGTACGTGCCGCGGATGGCCTGTGCCAATTGCCGGGCGCCTGCTCGGTGTCGGCACTGTTCGGGGCCGTTGGAGGGGCAGGAGGCCGGCGCCGGGGGTGGGTTCGAGGGCGCGCTGCGGTGTGGGTGGTGCGGGCAGGAGGAAGGGGCCTGGCACTGTGCCGAGTGTGGTGGTTTTCGGCTGCGGGCCCAGGTCGTCGGGGCTCGGCGGACCGCGGAGGAGTTGGGGCGGGCGTTTCCGGCGGTGCCCGTGCGGACGTCCGGGCGGGAGCATGTGCTGGACACCGTGCCGGGGGCGCCTGCGCTGGTGGTGAGTACGCCGGGGGCCGAGCCGGTCGCCGAGGGCGGGTACGCGGCGGCCCTGCTGCTCGATGGGTGGGCCATGCTCGGGCGGCCTGATCTGCGGGCCGGGGAGGATGCGTTGCGGCGGTGGATCGCGGCGGCGGCGCTGGTGCGGCCGCAGGGGGCTGGGGGGACTGTCGTCGTGGTTGCCGAGCCGACGTTGCGGCCTGTGCAGGCGTTGGTGCGGTGGGATCCCGTTGGGCATGCGGTGCGGGAGCTGGCCGAGCGGGCCGAGTTGGGGTTTCCGCCGGTGTCGCGGATGGCGGCGGTTTCCGGGCCGCCGGAGGGGGTGGCGGCGTTTCTGGGGGCGGTGGAACTGCCGGGGGAGGCTGAGGTGTTGGGGCCGGTGCCGTTGCCTGTCACCACGGTGCGGGGGGCTCGGCGGGTGGGGGCGCCGCCGGTGGGGGAGCGGTGGGAGCGGGCGTTGATTCGGGTGCCGCCGGGGAGGGGGGCGGCGTTGGCTGCGGCGCTTAAGGCTGCGCAGGCTGCTCGGATGGCTCGTGGGGGGGCTGGGGGGGAGGTTGCTGTGCGGGTGCGGGTTGATCCGCCGGATATTGGGTGACGGTTGTTTGTGGGGTGCGGGTTGTTCGTGGGGCACCCGGCCTTCGGCCGGGTTTGGGGTTCCCACCCGCACCGCCCGTGCGGGTTTCGTTGTCGGGTGCCGGTGGCCCTTGTGGGGGCTGGGCGCCATCGGCGGCTGGCGGGTGGCGTGTGCGGTCTGCCGTCTGCGGTCTGCGGTTGGTCGGTGGCGGTGCGTGGTCTTCGGCTGGCCTGGTGGACATGCGGCTGCCCTCCCGGAGAGCCAGGAGGGCAGGGGGTGGGTGGGGTCAGCCGTTGCGGGGGCCCGGGAAGGCTGTGGGTCTTACCTCTTCGCGTAGGGCCGGGCTGCCGGCCGTCGGCTGGGTCGGCATGGAGCGGGCCGCGGGGACCGTCGGCATCGTGGGCATGCCGGTGTTGACGCCTACCGTGCGGGTCGTCGACGTGTCCGTCGCCCGCTCGGCCTCGGCCGTCGCCTGGGCCGCGGCGCGGCGTGCGCCGTAACGGCGGTGCACCGCCTGCTTGGTGACGCCGAGTGCCGAGCCCACCGCGTCCCAGGAGAAGCCCAGCGAGCGGTCGAAGTCGACCGCGGCCGTGACCAGGGTCTCGACACTGTCCCGCAGTTCCTGTGCGAGGCGCACGGTCGGAGCGGGGGCGCGTCCGTAGACGACGAAGCCCGTGGAGGGGCCGGAGCGGCGCGGGCGGTAGACGTTGCCCAACTGGGCGGTGAGCGTGCGCAACGCGTCCACCTGCCGGCGGACCCGCTCGATGTCCCGCACCAGCAAGTGCAGGCTGGCCCGAGCCTGGGCGTCGTGGGTTGCGTGGTCGGCCATGAACAAGCCTCTCGAACCGGCGTTGAAAAGGATCGGGCCGCAAGTGCGGCCCGTTGTGGTCAACTCTTTCTTGACCAACGCGTTTGCGCTCCGCTGGTCACGCAGTGGGGGCGTGGTGGCATATGCGTGCGCCGGGGGAGGCCGGTTCGCGCCTTGGGAGATGGGTTGGGCTCTCCCGCGGGGCCCGCACCGTCGGCGGGTTTCCGGATGCGGTCATAGACTTGGGCGCTGCCCAGTCATCCGCTCGCCCGAGAGGCCCCAACCCACCCATGAAGCTCGTCTTCGCCGGTACCCCCGAAGTCGCCGTTCCCGCTCTGGACGCCCTCATCGCCTCCGGGCGGCACGAGGTGGCCGCTGTCGTCACGCGGCCCGACGCGCCGGCCGGGCGTGGGCGCAGGCTGGTCGCGAGCCCGGTCGCGGAGCGGGCGGAGGAGGCGGGCATCGAGGTGCTGAAGCCCCTTAAGCCGCGGGACCCGGAGTTTCTGGAGCGGTTGAGGCAGATCGCGCCCGACTGCTGTCCCGTCGTCGCCTACGGTGCCCTGCTGCCCCGCGTCGCCCTCGACGTTCCCGCCCACGGCTGGGTCAACCTGCACTTCTCGCTGCTGCCCGCCTGGCGTGGGGCCGCGCCCGTGCAGCACTCCATCATGGCGGGCGACGAGATCACCGGTGCCTCCACCTTCCTCATCGAGGAGGGGCTCGACTCCGGGCCCGTGTACGGGACGGTCACCGAGGAGATCCGCGCCACCGACACCAGCGGTGACCTGCTCACCCGGCTCGCCTTCGCCGGTGCCGGGCTGCTCGCCGCGACCATGGACGGCATCGAGGACGGCACCCTGAAGGCCGTACCGCAGCCCAACGACGGCATCACCCTCGCACCGAAGATCACCGTCGAGGACGCGCTGGTGGACTGGGCCACCCCGGCGCTGCGCGTCGACCGCGTCGTGCGCGGGTGCACGCCCGCTCCCGGTGCCTGGACCGTCTTCCGGGGCGAGCGGCTCAAGCTCATCCAGGTCACGCCCGTGCCCGAGCGGACCGACCTCGCGCCGGGGCAACTGGCCGTCGGCAAGAACAGCGTCCATGTCGGCACCGGCTCCTACGCCGTCGAGCTGCTGTGGGTGCAGGCCCAGGGCAAGAAGCCGATGCGGGCCGCCGACTGGGCGCGCGGGGTGCGCATCGGTGAAGGAGAGGTCGTCGGCCGCTAGCGGCGACGTGGGGGACGTACGCTTGGTGCGTATTCCCTCAAGACATCCGGAGCACCTTTTTCGTGAGCGACCAGCCCCGTCGGCCCCGCCCGTCCGGCAAGCCCTACCGTCGGCCCAAGAAGGACCCCGTCCGCATCCTCGCCTTCGAGGCCCTGCGGGCCGTGGACGAGCGGGACGCGTACGCCAACCTCGTTCTGCCGCCGCTGCTGCGCAAGGCGCGGGAGAAGGGCGACTTCGACGGGCGGGACGCCGCGCTCGCGACCGAGCTGGTGTACGGGACGCTGCGGCGGCAGGGGACGTACGACGCCGTCATCTCGGCGTGCATCGACCGGCCGTTGCGTGAGGTCGACCCGCCGGTGCTGGACGTGTTGAGCCTCGGGGCGCATCAGCTGCTCGGGACGCGCATCCCGACCCACGCCGCCGTGTCCGCCTCCGTCGAGCTGGCCCGCGTCGTGCTCGGTGACGGGCGGGCCAAGTTCGTCAACGCCGTGCTGCGGAAGGTCGCGCAGGACGATCTGGAGGGGTGGCTCGCCAAGGTCGCGCCGCCTTACGACGACGATCCCGAGGATCACCTCGCCGTCGTGCACTCGCATCCGCGGTGGGTCGTGTCCGCGCTGTGGGACTCCCTCGGGGGCGGGCGCGCGGGCATCGAGGCGCTGCTCGCCGCCGACAACGAGCGGCCCGAGGTGACGCTCGTCGCCCGGCCGGGGCGTGCTGCCACCGATGAGCTGTTGCGGGAGGAGGCCGCCGTCGCCGGGCGCTGGTCGCCGTATGCCGTACGGCTGAGCGAGGGCGGCGAGCCCGGGGCCATCGAGGCCGTACGGGACGGGCGGGCCGGCGTGCAGGACGAGGGCAGCCAGTTGGTGGCCATCGCCCTTGCCAACGCGCCTCTCGACGGGCCCGACGAGAAGTGGCTCGACGGGTGTGCGGGACCCGGTGGGAAGGCGGCGCTGCTCGGTGCGCTGGCCGCCGAGCGGGGGGCCATGCTGCTCGCCTCCGAGAAGCAGCCGCATCGGGCGGGGCTCGTCGCCAAGGCGTTGGCCGGGAATCCCGGGCCGTATCAGGTGATCGCCGCGGACGGGACGCAGCCGCCTTGGCGGGCCGGGAGTTTCGACCGGGCGCTGGTGGATGTGCCGTGCACCGGGCTGGGGGCGTTGCGGCGGCGGCCCGAGGCTCGGTGGCGTCGGCGGCCTGAGGATCTCGAGGGGTTCGGGCCGTTGCAGCGGGGGTTGTTGCGGACCGCGCTCGACTCCGTGCGGGTCGGGGGTGTGGTCGGGTACGCGACCTGTTCGCCTCATCTTGCTGAGACTCGGGCTGTGGTGCAGGACGTGCTGAAGCAGGTGCCGGATGCGGAGTTGATCGACGCGCGGCCCTTGTTGCCGGGGGTCTCGGATCTTGGTGAGGGGCCTGATGTGCAGTTGTGGCCGCATCTGCATGGGACCGATGCGATGTATTTGGCGCTGATTCGGAGGACCGCGCCGTAGGGGTTCGGGCCGTCGTGTCAGTGCGGGTTCGATGTGGCTTGTCGCGCCCACGCGGCGGAGCCGCAAATTGATACTGCCCCGCGCCCCTAACGGCGTTGTCCCACCGTCGTTTCCTCCGCGACCGGCAATTCCGCAACGTCCTCCTTTGACAACCGGTGTGGCCACCACACCTTGGGCCCTACATCCAGGAACAGCGACGTCACCAGCACCGACCTCACCACGAACGTGTCCAGGATGATGCCCAGGGCCACCGCGAAGCCGATTTCCGCGAAGGCGACCATCGGGAGCGTGCCCAGGGCGGCGAAGGTGCCGGCCAGGACCAGGCCCGCCGATGTGATCACCGCGCCTGTTGCCGCGAGGCCGGTCACCACGCCTGGGCGGGTGCCCTGGCGGGCGGCCTCCTCGCGGATGCGGGTCGTCAGGAAGATGTTGTAGTCGATGCCCAGGGCCACCAGGAAGACGAAGACGAACAGCGGGAAGTCCGTCGACTCGCCCGCGTAGTCGAACACGTACCTGAAGGCGAGCGCACTGAGCCCCAGGGCCGCCGCGAACGACAGGATCACCGTGCCGATCAGCAGCAGCGGGGCGATCAGAGCCCGCAGCAGGGCGCACAGGATCAGCATGACCACGACCAAGACGAGCGGGATGATCAGCTCGTTGTCATGGGCGGTGGCCTCGTCCATGTCGAGCAGGGCCGCCGTACCGCCGCCCACCTGGGCGTCGGCGTCCGGCACCGCGTGGACGGCGTCCCGGACGCGTTCGACCGTCTGTTTCGCGGCCTCGCTGTCGGACGGGGCGGTCATCGTCGCCTCGAAGAGCACCTTGCCGTCGTACGAGGGTTTCGTGCCCGGGGGCAGGCCCAGCGAGTCGGGGACCACGCCGCGCGTGCCGGCCACCGCCTCGCCCACCTGACGTGCCTGCGCCTGGTTGCTGACGATGACCAAGGGATCGCCGCTGCCCGCCGGGAAGTACTTCGCGGAGACCTCCTGGCCGACGATCGAGTCCGGTTTGCCGGTGAAGGCGTCCGCGTTGCTGATGCCCTCCGCGCGCAGCTGGATCAGGCCCAGGGAGCAGATCGCCAGGGCCAGCGCCGTGACGCCCCAGATCATGCGGGGGCGGCGGGCGATACGGCGGCCCGTGCGGGCCCAGACGCCGCTGTCCGTGGGGTCGGCCGTGCCGAAGTGCGGGATCGCGGGCCAGAACAGCCAGCGGCCGCAGATCACCAGCAGGGCGGGGAACAGGGTCATCATCGCCAGCAGCGCGACCGCGACGCCGATCGCGGCGACCGGGCCGAGGCCTCGCGTCGAGTTCATCTCGGCGGCCAGGAGCACCAGCATGCTCAGGACCACCGTGGCGCCGGACGCGATCACCGCCGGGCCCGCCCGGTGCAGCGCCAGGGCCATGGCCTCGTGGCGGTCCTCGTGACGACGTAGTTCTTCCCGGTAGCGGGCGACCAGGAGCAGGGCGTAGTCCGTCCCCGCGCCGAAGACCAGGACCGTGAGGATGCCCGCGCTCTGGCCGTTCACGGTCAGGCCCGCGTGCTCCGCCAGCAGGTAGATGAAGGCCTGGGCGGTGAACAGGGCCGCGATCACCGACAGCAGGGGGACGAGCAGGAGGGTCGGGCTGCGATAGGTGATCAGCAGCATCACGATCACCACGCCCATCGCCGACAGCAGCAGCGTGGAGTCGATGCCCTCGAAGGCCTTGGAGAAGTCGGCGGACGTGCCGCCCGGGCCCGTGATGTGCACGGCGAGGCCGGCGCCGCCCTTGCCGGTGATGTCGCGGATGGAGTCGACCGCGGGGGCGATCTCCTCCCAGCCCTTCTCGTCCATCGTGATGGGGACGTAGATCTGCGCCGCGCGCGGGTTCGTCTCACGGTCGTAGGTCGGGCCGCGGGTCTCGGCGCCGCGGACGCCGTGGTCGCGGAGCTCCTTGAGCTGCCGGGCGTCCTCCTGGATCTGCGCCTTGTCCTCGGCCGTGAGGCCGCTCTCGCGCGCGTAGATGACGACCGCGGGGATCTGTTCGGGCCTGAAGTCCTCGGAGATCTGGAGGACTTGGGTGGACTCGGCGGAGCCGGGCAGCCAGGAGGCGGCGTCGTTGTCCTGGGCGTCGGTGAGCTTAGAGGCCAGCGGTGCCGTCAGGAAGAGCACCACTAGCCACAGCACCAGCACGACCCACTTGGCCCGCCGTCCGCACACCAGATGCGCGATGCCTCGCTCGTCACTCATGCCAACCCCCGCAACCACGCCGCGTAAGGGGCGCGGGACCGTGACACATGCGGCTCCGCCACGCGGGCGCGACCAGCCACATTCGGCCCGCACCGGACAAATGACCGTACCCATCCAGGACCCATGCGGCCAACCCCCGGAGGGCATGGCAGGCTTGGGTCATGGCCGTGCAGATCAACCCCAGCATCCTGTCCGCAGACTTCGCCCGCCTCGCGGACGAGGCGAAGGCGGTGGAGGGAGCCGACTGGCTCCACGTCGACGTCATGGACAACCATTTCGTCCCGAACCTCACGCTCGGCGTGCCGGTCGTAGAGTCGCTGGCCCGTGCGACGGACACTCCGCTGGACTGCCATCTGATGATCGAGGCCCCCGATCGGTGGGCGCCCCAGTACGTCGAGGCGGGGGCCGGTTCCGTCACCTTCCACGTCGAGGCGGCCGCCGCGCCGGTCCGGCTCGCCCGGGAGATCCGCGCCAAGGGCGCCCGCGCCTCCATGGCGCTGAAGCCCGCGACGCCCATCGAGCCGTACGAGGATCTGCTCCCCGAGCTCGACATGCTGCTGATCATGACCGTGGAGCCGGGCTTCGGGGGACAGGCGTTCCTCGACATCATGCTCCCGAAGATCCGCCGCACCCGCGAGTTGATCAGCAAGCACGGCCTCGAACTGTGGCTCCAGGTGGACGGTGGGGTCGCGGCCTCCACCATCGAGCGGTGTGCCGACGCGGGGGCGGACGTCTTCGTCGCCGGTTCGGCCGTCTACAACGCGTCCGACCCGGCCGAGGCGGTACGTGCACTGCGCAACCAAGCGGAAGGGGCCACCGCCAAGGCGAGCTGGGCATGCGGCCACTGAGCCACGGGAACGTGAACGGCTCCCATCAGGGCTGATCAAGTCCGCCGGATCTGCAAGGATGAACGGCGAATCCAGAGTGTGAACAGCAGTGAGGAGATGGCCGTGTCGGGTATGTCGGCGGGCCGGTCAGCCATGCGGATGGGACCCGCTGAGCTGGTGCAGGCGGCGGCCATGGCCCGCCGCTTCTACCTCGAGGGCAAATCGAAGATCCAGATCGCCGAGGAGTTCGGCGTGAGCCGCTTCAAGGTGGCCCGGGTCCTGGAGACCGCCCTCGAGCGGGATCTCGTACGCATCGAGATCCGCGTCCCGGCCGAGCTGGACGCCGAGCGCTCGGACGCGCTGCGGGCCCGGTACGGCCTCAGGCACGCCGTGGTGGTGGAGTCCCCGGCCGACGCCGAGGAGTCGCCCGACCCCGAGAACCTCGGTGAGACGGCCGCCGACCTGCTCGGCGAACTCGTCAACGAGGGCGATGTCCTGGGGCTCGCCTGGGGCCGGTCCACCATCCACATGGCGGCCGCCCTCGACCGGCTGCCGCCGTGCACGGTGGTGCAGCTGACGGGCGTGTACGACGCCGGGACCGCCGAGCGCGGTTCGGTGGAGGCGGTGCGGCGGGCGGCCCAGGTGTCGGGCGGGGACGCCCACCCCATCTACGCGCCGATGCTGCTGCCGGACGCGGCCACCGCGGCGGCGCTGCGCAACCAGACCGGGATCGCGCGGGCGTTCGAGTACTTCGACAAGGTGACCGTCGCCTGTGTGTCGATCGGCTCCTGGGAGCCGGGCATCTCCACGGTGCACGACATGCTGAGCGACGAGGAGCGGGCGCACTACGCCTCCCTCGGCGTCGCCGCCGAGATGTCCGCGCATCTCTTCGACGCCCAGGGGCGCCGGGTGGGCCGGGACCTGGGCGAGCGGTGCATCACCGTCAAGGCCGATCAGCTCCGTCGTATCCCCGAGGTCGTGGCGATCGCGGGCGGGGCCCGCAAGGCCATGGCGATCGACGCGGTGCTGCGGTCCGGGCTGGTCACCAGCCTCGTCACGGACACGTCCGCGGCCGATGTGCTGATGGCGGCGGGGTCGACGCCGAAGCCCGCGTTGAACAGGGCTGACCCGGACGGCCTCTGACGGGAGGTCGGGGGAGGGTGGCCGTGGCAGCGTGGTGCGCATGCTGCTGCGGTTCGTCTCCCGGGTGCTGCTGTGTGTGCTGGTGCTGGCCGGCTGCACCTCGACCGATGCCGACGCTCCCGCGTGGGCCGGCGACTTGGCCACGGTCCAGGAGTCGGAGCTGCCCGTCCAGGCGCGGGAGACGCTCCAACTCATCGACAAGGGCGGGCCGTTCCCGTATCAGAAGGACGGCAGTGTCTTCGGGAACTTCGAAGGGCTGTTGCCCGCGCACCAGCGCGGTTACTACCACGAATACACCGTCCCCACGCCGGGCTCACGCGACCGCGGAGCCCGGCGCCTTGTCACGGGGCGGAACGACGAGATCTACTACACCGATGATCACTACAACTCGTTCCGGGCGGTGCTGAGATGACGGCGGTGCTGAGATGACGGAAGTCGTGGTCACGCTGGACCTCGACGGGGTCACGGACAAGGCCGGACTGATGGACCGCTGCGCCCGTGACCTGCGGCTGCCGGACCACTTCGGCCGCAACTGGGACGCGCTGGCCGACGTTCTCTCCGACCCGGGCGTCTGGCCCGCGGATGCCGTCGAGGCCGGGATCGTCGTCGTCGTACGGCACTGGGAGCGGTACGCCGAGGTGCGGCCGGAGGAGTGGGCGGTCGCGCGCGAGGTGTTCTCCGAGGCGTCCGTGCCCTCTGTGGCGCTCGCCCTTGGAGGATCCTCCTAAGGCCCCTCTGACCTGCTTGGACGATCTGTCCGGGCATCGCATTCCGGTTGACATGGGACAATGAAGTACGTGCTCTTCCCCCTGGCTGACCTGTCCGGGGGCCACCTCTGATCGACTGGGATGTGCAGCACGTGCGTTTCCTCAACGACATCCAGCCCCCGTACGACCTGACGTACGACGACGTCTTCATGGTCCCGAGCCGGAGCGCCGTCGGTTCGCGGCAGGGCGTGGACCTCAGCTCCCCGGACGGCACGGGCACCACGATCCCGCTGGTCGTCGCCAACATGACCGCCATCGCCGGGCGCCGTATGGCCGAGACGATGGCCCGGCGCGGTGGCCTCGTGGTCATCCCGCAGGACATCCCGATCGAGGTCGTCACCGACGTCGTCTCCTGGGTCAAGAGCCGCCACCACGTCCTGGACACCCCGATCGTGCTGGCCCCCCACCAGACCGTCGCCGACGCCCTCGCGCTGCTGCCCAAGCGGGCGCACAACGCCGGTGTCGTCGTCGACGAGGAGGGCCGTCCCGTCGGTGTCGTCACCGACCAGGACCTGACCGGCGTCGACCGGTTCACGCAGCTCGAGGTCGTCATGTCCCGCGACCTGCTGCTCCTCGACGCCGACATCGACCCCACCGAAGCCTTCAACCGCCTCGACGCGGCCAACCGGCGCTACGCCCCGGCCGTCGACGCCGAGGGCAAGCTGGCCGGCATCCTGACCCGCAAGGGCGCCCTGCGCGCCACGCTCTACACGCCCGCCGTGGACGCGAACGGCAAGCTGCGCATCGCCGCCGCCGTCGGTATCAACGGCGATGTCGCGGGCAAGGCCAAGCAACTGCTCGACGCGGGCGTGGACACGCTCGTCATCGACACGGCGCACGGCCACCAGGAGTCGATGATCAGCGCGATCAGGACCGTACGGGCGCTCGACCCGCAGGTGCCGATCGTGGCCGGCAACATCGTGGCCGCCGAGGGTGTGCGGGACCTGATCGAGGCCGGCGCGGACATCATCAAGGTCGGTGTGGGCCCCGGCGCCATGTGCACGACCCGCATGATGACCGGCGTGGGCCGGCCGCAGTTCTCGGCGGTGTTGGAGTGCGCGGCCGAGGCCAAGAAGTACGGCAAGCACGTCTGGGCCGACGGCGGTGTCCGGCACCCGCGTGACGTCGCGATGGCGCTGGCCGCCGGGGCGTCCAACGTGATGATCGGGTCCTGGTTCGCGGGGACGTACGAGTCGCCGGGCGACCTCCAGCAGGACGCCAACGGGCGGCTCTACAAGGAGTCGTTCGGCATGGCCTCCGCGCGCGCGGTGCGCAACCGTACGTCCGAGGAGTCGGCGTACGACCGGGCCCGCAAGGCCCTGTTCGAGGAGGGCATCTCCACCTCCCGCATGTTCCTCGACCCGGCGCGTCCGGGCGTCGAGGACCTGGTCGACTCGATCATCGCGGGCGTCCGCTCCTCCTGCACCTACGCCGGTGCGGGCTCCCTGGAGGAGTTCGCCGAGAAGGCGGTCGTCGGCATCCAGAGCGCGGCCGGCTACGCGGAAGGCAAGCCGCTGCACGCCAGCTGGAGCTAGGCGCTCAGCCGGGGGAGCCGTGATTGCGGGGCTGCGCAACAAACGCGCGCAGGCCTGCGATGAACGCAACGATCTTGCGTGTATGCGCAAAGTTGCTGCATTACGACCGTGATGCCCTGGCTCATAGGGTCATGCGCTGTACGTGGCGTGGCAGGGACCCCGCTCGGTGGTCCTTGCCCGCCGGTCCCTGCCGCGCCGACCGCAGCGACGAAGGAGTCAGCGCGTGCTCGACCAAGGCGCACCCCCGCAACACCGCACCACGCCGTCCCCTGGGCTCGGCGCCCGCCTCATGCGGCGCAAGCCCGTGGAACGCCTGGTCGCCGAGGGTGGCCAGGGCGAGGGCGGCAGTCTGCGCCGCACCCTCGGGCTGTGGCAGCTGACCATGATCAGCATCGGTGCCACCCTCGGCACCGGCATCTTCGTCGTCCTCGGCGAGGCCGTGCCCAAGGCCGGTCCCGCCGTCACCCTGTCCTTCGTCATCGCCGGACTGACGGCCCTCTTCTCGGCCCTGTCCTACGCCGAGCTCGCGGGCACCATCCCGGTCGCGGGCTCCTCGTACTCGTACGCGTACGCAACGCTGGGCGAACTGGTCGCCTGGGTCTGCGGCTGGTGTCTGCTGCTGGAGTACGGCGTCTCGGTCGCCGCCGTCGCGGTCGGCTGGGGCGAGTACCTCAACGAGCTGCTCGACGGGACCATCGGCGTCACCATCCCGGACGCGCTGTCCGCGCCGCCCGGCGACGGCGGCATCTTCAACCTCCCGGCGCTGATCGTCGTCCTCCTCGCCATGGCGTTCCTGCTGGGCGGGGCGCGGGAGTCCGCGCGCGCCAACACGATCATGGTGGTCGTGAAGATCGGCGCGCTGGTGCTGTTCTGCGCCATCGGCATCCAGGGCTTCCGCTCCGGCAACTACGAGCACTTCATGCCGCTCGGCATGGCGGGCGTCAGCGCGGCCGGGGCGACGCTCTTCTTCTCGTACATCGGCTTCGACGCCGCCTCCACCGCCGGTGAGGAGGCGAAGAACGCCCAGCGCGACCTGCCGCGCGCGATCATGCTGTCGCTGGTCATCGTCACCGCGCTGTACGTCCTCGTCGCGGCCGTCGCCGTCGGTGCGAAGCCCTGGGAGCGGTTCGGGGACTCCGAGGCCGCGCTCGCCCAGATCATGCGCGAGGTGACCGGACAGAGCTTCTGGGGGACTTTGCTGGCCGCGTGCGCGGTCATCGCCATCGCCAGCGTCGTCCTGACCGTGCTCTACGGCCAGACCCGCATCCTCTTCGCCATGTCCCGGGACGGGCTGGTGCCGAAGGTGTTCGGGCGCGTGCACCCGAAGACCGGTACGCCGCGTGCCAACACGGTGATCGTGTCCCTGTTCTGCGGTGTCCTCGCCGCCGCGATCCCGCTGGGGCAGCTCGCCGACGCCACCAGTATCGGCACGCTCTTCGCCTTCGGGCTGGTCAACATCGCCGTCGTGGTGCTGCGCCGGACGCGTCCGGACATGCCGCGCACCTTCCGGGTGCCGCTGTCGCCGGTGCTGCCTGTGCTGGGGCTCGGGTTCTGCGTCTGGATGATGGGCAGCCTGTCCGCCGTCACCTGGGTGGTCTTCGGAGTCTGGATGGCGGCCGGGCTCGTGTTCTACTTCGTGTACGGCCATCGCCGTTCCCGTCTCGCGACAACCGCAACGTCCGCATCACCCGCATCACCTGAGAGCTGATCCACCCACCGTGCTCAACGATCTCGACGAACGTATCGTCCACGCCCTCGCCGAGGACGCCCGCCGCTCCTACGCGGACATCGGGCAGATCGTCGGTCTGTCCGCGCCCGCCGTGAAACGACGCGTCGACCGGTTGCGGGCCACCGGCGCCATCACCGGGTTCACGGTGCGGGTCGATCCGTCGGCGCTGGGGTGGGAGACCGAGGGGTTCGTCGAGATCTACTGCCGGCACAACACGTCGCCGGAGACGATTCGGCGGGGGCTGGAGCGGTATCAGGAGGTCGTGGCCGCGTCCACCGTCACCGGGGATGCGGATGCGATCGTGCAGGTTTTCGCGTCTGACATGCGGCACTTCGAGAGGGTGCTGGAGCGGATCGCCGGGGAGCCGTTCGTTGAGCGGACCAAGTCGGTGTTGGTGTTGTCGCCGTTGTTGAGGCGGTTCTCGTCGGGGGCGCCGGGGTAGAGCTCGGCTGGTTGCGGTTCGTTGCCGGGTGCGGGTGCGTTGTGGCCGGTCGCGCAGTTCCCCGCGCCCCTAAAAGCACCTCGCCGCGCCCCCTGCTCCCAAAAGCCCCGCACCTCACTCCCCGAGTTCTACTCCGCCGTCTTCCTCGCCAGCGCGTTGTTGTCCATCGAGTTGTGCACGCTGAAGCTCACCGCGTCCGAGCGGTAGCGGTCGTCCGACCACTCCACCGGGCGGCCCTCTCGGGTCGTCGTCACGCGGCGGACGCGGAGGAGGGGGCTGGTGCGGCGGACGGACAGGAGGTCCGCGTCCTGTGCGCCCGCCGCGACCGCGTCGATGACGTGCTCGCCGTACGCGAAGACCAACCCCGTGTCGTCGTACAGGCGTTGGGTGACGGACGGGCAGTCCGGCTCGATCGGTTCGACCGCCGGGGAGATCCAGTCGGCGTACACCGTCCGTTCCAGGAGCACCGGTTCGCCGTCCAGGCCGCGGACCCGTAGGACGTGCAACACCGGTGTGCCCGCGCGCAGTTGGAGGCGTACGGCGTCCTCGGCGGTAGCCGGGCGGTACTCCTGCGCGATCACCTGGCCTGTTGCCTCGCGGCCCATCGCCCGTGCCCACTGGGCGAAGCTGCGCAGCTCCGCGAAGCTCTGGCTGCGGCGGCTGGCCAGCACCACGCGGCGGGCGCCCTGGCGGGAGCCGATCAGGCCCTCGGCGGTCAGGGCCGCGACGGCCTGGCGGACCGTGCCCCGGGAGACTCCGTAGTGGGCGGCGAGGTCCGTCTCGGCGGGCAGTCGACTGCCGACCGTGTACTCCTCGCGGTCTATCGCCCGGCGCAGTTCGTCGGCGATCTCCTCGTGTCGCGCCGCCATGCTTCCCCTCTGAGTCGAATGCTGTGCACAGCGTGACCAGCCTAGTCGACATCTGGCGACGGGTGGAGGGGACCCTGATTGGCCCGGAATCCGGGGGTCAGGGTTTCTTCAGTGTTTACGAACACGACACCAGCGGCAGCCTTACTGGGGCCAACTTGTTCAGACAAGTTCTCAACGCCCTGGAGAAGCCGTGACCTTGTCCCTGCCGAGAACCGCCGCCCTCGGCGCCATAGCAGCGCTCACCCTGAGCGCCTGCGGCGCCGCCCCCGACACCGCGTCCACCACCGCCGACGGCAAGAACGCCGCCACCGCCACCTCCGCCGCCGACCTCGGCGGGCTCGCCGCCCTCGAGAAGGCGGCCAAGAAGGAGGGCGCGCTCAACGCCATCGCGCTGCCCCGCGACTGGGCCAACTACGGTGCGCTCATCGACGGGTTCGAGAAGAAGTACGGCATCAAGATCTCCGTCGAGAACCCCGACGGCGCCAGCCAGGACGAGATCAACGCCGTGACGTCGCGCAAGGGCCAGGACCGCGCCCCCGACGTCCTCGACCTCGGCAGCTCCTTCGCGATCAGCGCCGCCCAGCAGGGGCTCCTCGCGCCGTACAAGGTCGCCTCGTTCGCCGACATCCCGAGCGGGCAGAAGGACGCGCAGGCCCGCTGGTACAACGACTACGGCGGCTACATCTCCATCGGCTGCGACGCCAAGCGCGTCAAGTCCTGTCCCACCACCTTCGCCGACCTGCTCAAGCCGCAGTACAAGGGCCAGGTCGCCCTCAACGGCAACCCCACCAAGTCCGGTTCGGCGTTCGGCGGCGTCTGGGCGGCCGCGCTCGCGAACGGCGGCTCCTTCGACGACATCCAGCCGGGCCTCGACTTCTTCAAGAAGCTGAAGGACAACGGCAATTACACGCCCGTCGAGTCCACCCCGGCCACCGTCGAGAAGGGCGAGACGCCGATCAGCATCGACTGGGACTACCTCAACGCCGGGTACGCCGAGGAGTTCAAGTCCAAGGGCGTGGACTGGAAGGTCGCCGTGCCGAGCGACGGGCAGTTCTCCCAGTACTACTCCCAGGCCATCAACAAGGACGCCCCGCACCCGGCGGCCGCCCGGCTGTGGCAGGAGTACCTCTACAGCGCCGAGGGCCAGAACCTGTGGCTCAAGGGCTACGCCCGCCCGGCCCTGATGACCGCCATGGAGAAGGCCGGCACCCTCGACAAGACCGCCGCGGCCAAGCTCCCCGAGGTCTCCGGCACGCCCTCCTTCCCGACCGAGGCCCAGCAGGACAAGGCCAAGACGGTCCTCGGGCAGGGCTGGGCGAAGGCCGTCTCCGGATGACGGCCACGCTCCCGAGGGTCGACACGGCGCCCGCCGCCGCGGTGAAGCGGCGGCGCCGGTCGCTCGGCTGGGTCGCCGTCGTCCCGCTGCTCGCCTTCACCGCGGTGGCCTTCGGGCTGCCCGCGTGGGCGGTCCTCGACGGTGCCTTCACGGTCAAGAGCACCGGCGCCTACAGCACGGCCAACCTCACCGCCTCGTGGCAGGGCGCCTACCTCACCGCCCTCCTCGGCAGCGTCAAGCTGTCCGCCGTCTCCGCCGCCCTCGCGACGCTCCTCGGACTGCCGCTCGCCCAGGCCGTCGTCACCTCCCGGCACCGCGCGCTGCGCGAGGCCGTGCTCACCGCCTCCGGCGTCCTCGCCAACTTCGGCGGCGTCCCGCTCGCCTTCGCCTTCGTCGCCACCCTCGGCAACGCCGGCGTGCTGACCCGGCACCTGGGCCTCACCGACAAGGGCTGGGACCTCTACAGCTTCTGGGGACTGGTCGTCGTCTACCTGTACTTCCTCATCCCGCTGATGGTCCTCACCATCACCCCCGCCCTGGAGGGGCTGCGCGTCCAGTGGCGCGAGGCCGCGCAGAACAACGGGGCGACCACCGCGCAGTACTGGCTGCACGTCGCCCTGCCCGTCCTGCTGCCCACGCTCCTCGGCGGGTTCGTGCTGCTCTTCGGCAGCGCCTTCGCGGCCTACGCCACCGCCGCCGCGATCGTGGGCAGTTCCGTCCCGCTGATCACCCTGCAGATCGCCGACGCGCTCTCCGGCAACGTGCTCGTCGGCCAGGAGAACGTGGCGCTCGCCCTCAGCCTCGACATGGTCCTCGTCGCGGGCCTCGTCATGGCGGTGTACCTGCCCCTGCAGCGGAGGAGTGCGCGATGGCTCGCCTGAACCTGTGGCGGTGGGGCGTGTTCGGCCTCGCCGGGCTGTACTTCCTGGTGCCGCTGGCCGCCTCCGTCGTCTTCACGGTCGACGTGCCCGGCCAGGGCCTCACCGTCGACGCCTACACGCAGATCGTCGGCACCGGCGGCTTCGGCTCCAGCCTGCTGCTCTCGCTGGAGCTGGCCCTCGCCACCATCGCCGTCGTCCTGCTGCTGATGGTGCCCGCCATGGTCGCGCTGCGGCTCGGGGCGCCGAAGCTGCGTCCGGTGGTGGAGGTGGTGTGCTCGCTGCCGCTGGTCGTGCCGCCGATCGCGTTCGTCGCCGGCATCGTCACGGTCCTGAAGTGGGGGCCGGAACACCTCTCGCGCACACCGCTGTTCCAGACCTTCGTGGCGATCCAGAACCCCGACTTCCCCGTGGTGCTGGTTCTGGCGTACGTCGTGATGGCGCTGCCCTTCGTGTACCGGGCGCTGGACGCCGGACTGCGCGCGATCGACGTCCCCACTCTCGTCGAGGCTGCCCGGAGCTGTGGCGCGAGCTGGCCGCAGGCCCTTGTCCAGGCCGTGCTGCCCAACCTGCGCGGCGCCCTGCTCAACGCCTCCTTCCTCACCCTGGCGCTGGTGCTCGGCGAGTTCACCGTGGCCCAGCTGCTGGGCTTCCGGCCCTTCGCCGTCTGGATCGTCAACGTCAGTGGCTCACAGGCCCAGTTGTCCGTCGCCGTGTCCGTGATGAGCCTGCTCGTCACCTGGCTGCTGCTCCTCGTCCTGGCCGGCTTCGGCGGGCGTTCCCGTACCACCTCCCGGGGTTGAACCATGAAAACCAAAGAGAACGTCGCCACGTCGAACACCACAGACAAGGCCGCCACCGTTGAATTCCGGGGACTCAGAAGGGAGTTCGGGCCCACGGTCGCGCTCGACGGCCTCGATCTGACCGTCCGCCCCGGTGAGCTGGTCGCCCTGCTCGGCCCGTCCGGCTGCGGCAAGACCACCGCCCTGCGGATGCTCGCCGGCTTCGAACGCCCCGACTCCGGCGAGGTGTTGGTGGACGGCGAGGACGTCACCCGGGTCCCGGCCCACCGGCGTGACGCCGGGATGGTCTTCCAGTCGTACAGCCTCTTCCCGCACCTCGACACGGTCGACAACGTGGCCTTCGGGCTGCGGATGCGAGGCGTGCGCACGGGTGAACGGCGGGCCCGTGCCGCCGAGTTGCTGGAACTGGTCGGGCTCGCCGACAAGGGCGGGCGCTATCCGCACCAGCTCTCCGGCGGCCAGCAGCAGCGCGTCGCGCTGGCCCGCGCCCTCGCCCTGCGGCCCCGGGTGCTGCTCCTCGACGAGCCGCTGTCCGCGCTGGACGCCAAGGTGCGGCTCACGCTCCGCGAGGAGATCCGGCGGCTCCAGCAGGAGCTCGGCATCACCACCTTGTTCGTCACCCACGACCAGGAGGAGGCCCTGTCCATGGCCGACCGGGTCGCCGTGATGCACGCCGGGAAGCTCGAACAGTGCGCGGCGCCCGCCGAGTTGTACGGCCGGCCCGCCACGGCCTTCGTCGCCGAGTTCGTCGGGACGATGAGCCGGATTCCGGGCCGGGTCTCCGACGGGGTGGTGGATGTGCTCGGGCAGCGGCTGCCGGTCGACGGCGCGGCGCCGCAGGCCGGTGAGGTGGACGTGCTGGTGCGGCCCGAGGCGGTCCGGGTGGCCGCCGACGCCGACGGGAAGGCGCGTGTGCTCGCCACGTCGTTCCTGGGTGCGGCCGTCCGGATCACCGTCCGGCTCGCCGACGGCAGCGAGGTCAAGGCCGATCTGCCCGCGCATGAGGCCGCTGATCTCGTCGCCGGGGCCCCGGTGAGCGTGTCCCTGCCCGAGCGGCCGGTGCTGGCCGCGGAACGTACCGTATGAAAGAGACCGACATGACCCGACTCCCGCTCCAGGCCGTCCTGTTCGACATGGACGGCACGCTCGTCGACACCGAGCGGCTGTGGTGGGAGGCGGTGGAGCGGGTCGCCGGACGGGACCTGACCGAGGCGGACCGGGCGGATGTGCTCGGCCGCCCCGTCGAACACACCGCCGGCTGGCTGTCCGCGGCCACCGGCACCCCGGCCGTCGACCTCGCCGGCACCCTCCACCAGGAGTTCGCCGACCGCGTCCGCACCGGGGTCGTACCCCGCCCCGGCGCCCTCGACCTGCTCGACGCGCTGGCCCGCGAGGGGGTGCCCACGGCCCTGGTGACCGCGTCCCCGAGATCGGTCGCCGACACCGTGCTCGACGTGCTGGGCACGGACCGCTTCGCCGTCTCCGTCACCGCCGACGACACCGACCGCACCAAGCCCGACCCGGACCCCTATCTCGCCGCGTGCCACGCGCTGGGCGTGGACCCCTCGGGATGCGTCGCCGTCGAGGACACCGAGACCGGCGTCGCCTCCGCCGAGGCGGCCGGCTGCACGGTGCTCGCGGTGCCGTCCCTCGCCCCCATCGAGGCGGCACCCGGCCGGACGGTGGAGGCCAGCCTGGCCGGGTTGACCCCCTCGGCACTGCGGGCGCTCCTCATGTAGAGGCACTGATTTTCGCTGGGCAGCGGGACCGGACCTGTCTAGCATCGGTGTCATGACCTGGCGACATTGATCCACCAGCCGTGCCTCCCGAGGGCCGCCTCGGACGCCGTACCGACGACGTCCGAACCGCCCTTCCGGGAAGGCCTCATGACACTCTCACCTGCACGTGTGCCCGCGACCGCGGTCCGTCGGCTGACGAGCACGCTGTACGGCTACGCGTTCCTCGACGACTTCGTGCTGCTCTACCCCGTGTACGCGCTGCTGTTCGCGGACACGGGGATGTCCCTCTGGCAGATCTCCTCACTCTTCGCCCTGTGGTCGATCACCGCCGTCGTGCTGGAGGTGCCCTCCGGCGCCCTGGCCGACGCCGTCTCCCGGCGGCTGCTGCTGTGGGTCGGCCCGCTGTTCAACGCGGTCGGCTTCGCGCTGTGGGTGATCGTCCCGTCGTACGGGGCCTTCGCGCTCGGCTTCGTCCTGTGGGGCGTCGGTGGCGCGCTCTGCTCCGGTTCGCTGGAGGCGCTGGCCTACGACGAGCTGGAGCGGCTCGGGGCCGCCGACCGGTACGCGCGCGTGATGGGGCGGGTCCGGGCGGCGCGGCTGGCCGCCACCATGGCGTCGATCGGACTCGCGGGGCCGGTGTTCGCGCTGGGCGGCTACATGGGCGTGGGCGCGGCCAGTGTCCTCGCCTGTGTGCTGGCCGCCGTGGCGGCGACCCGGCTCCCTGAGCACCGCGCCGGGCGGGAGACCGGCGGTGACGGCTGGTGGCTGACCCTGCGGACCGGGCTCGGCGAAGCGCGCGGGAACCGTTCCGTCCGCCGTGCCCTGCTGTTGATCCCGGCCGTCGCCGCGGTGTGGGGCGCGCTCGACGAGTACACGCCCCTGCTGACCCGGGACACCGGAGTCGCCGAGGCGACCGTGCCCTATCTGATCCTGCTCGTCTGGACCCTCGTCACCGCCGCGAGCCTGCTGAGCGGGCCCGCCGAACGCCTCGGCACCACCGGCATGGCCTGGCTGCTGGCAGCCTCCGCGCTGGCGATGGCTGTCGGCGCCGCGCTCCGCACCCCGGCCGGCATCGCGCTCGTGGGCCTCGCCTTCGGTGGCTTCCAGCTGGCGGAGGTGCTCGCCGACGTACGCCTCCAGCACCGCATCGACGACGCCCGCCGGGCCACCCTCACCTCGGTGGCGAGCCTGGGCACCGAACTCCTGACGGTCGTCACGTTCGCGGCGTACGTCCTGCTCGGCGCGCGCGCCGAGCACCGCACCGTCTTCGTGATCCTCGCGGTGCCCTACCTGGTCACCGCCCTGGTCCTCGGCGGCCGACGCAACGAATCGCCGCCGGGGCCGCCTCGCGCGCAATGAACCGCTCGGCGGCGCGCAACGGCTCCTTCTTGTCGGGCCTGGTCAGGCGCCCGTACCGTCTACATGGCCCCTTTGGATGGCCCCCGCAACCACCCCTTCCGCCCCGGTGAGGATCACGCATGCGCACCGCCCTGCTCCAGAGCTCCGGCCGCCCCGGCTCGGTCGACGGGAACCTCAAGGTCCTCGACGAGGCCGCGGGCCGTGCCGCCGCCGCGGGCGCCGGGCTGCTGGCCGCGCCGGAGATGTTCCTCACCGGGTACGCCATCGGCGACGACATCGCCCGCCTCGCCGAGCCGGCCGACGGGGAGGGCGCGGACGCGGTCGCGGAGATCGCCGCGCGGCACGGGGTGGCCATCGCGTACGGATACCCGGAAGCCTCTTCCGGTTCCGTCTTCAACTCCGCCCAGTTGATCTCGGCCACCGGTGAACGCCTCGCCAACTACCGCAAGACCCACCTCTTCGGCTGCTTCGAGCGCGACCACTTCACGCCGGGTGAGCGGCATGTCGTCCAGGCCGAGCTGAACGGTCTGACCGTCGGGCTGCTGATCTGCTACGACGTCGAGTTCCCGGAGAACGTCCGGGCGCACGCCCTCGCCGGGACGGACCTCCTCGTCGTCCCGACCGCCCAGATGCACCCGTTCCAGTTCGTCGCCGAGTCGATGATCCCGGTGCGGGCCTTCGAGAACCAGATGTACGTCGCCTACGTCAACCGGGTCGGCCAGGAAGGGGAGTTCGAGTTCGTCGGGCTCTCCGTCCTCGCCGGCCCCGACGGGGTCGCCCGCACCCGCGCCGGTCGCGGTGAGCAGCTGGTGTTCGCGGACGCCGACCCGGCCTTCCTCGCCGCCTCCCGCGAGGCCAACCCGTATCTGCGGGACCGGCGTCCCGAGCTCTACGTCTGAACACCCCGCAGTCTTCGCAGCATTCGCAAGGAGTCCGTACCCCATGACGTCCACGGTGCCCAACGCCGTCCAGCACGCCGACGTGCAGCAGCCGCCGATCACCATGTTCGGCCCGGACTTCCCGTACGCGTACGACGACTTCCTCGCCCACCCGGCGGGCCTCGGCCAGATACCGGCGACCGAGCACGGCACCGAGGTCGCGGTCATCGGCGGCGGTCTGTCCGGCATCGTGGCCGCCTACGAGCTGATGAAGATGGGCCTGAAGCCGGTCGTCTACGAGGCCGACCAGATCGGCGGACGGCTGCGGACGGTCGGCTTCGAGGGCTGTGACAGCTCCCTGACGGCCGAGATGGGCGCGATGCGGTTCCCGCCGTCCTCCACCGCCCTCCAGCACTACATCGACCTGGTGGGCCTTGAGACCCGCCCGTTCCCCAACCCCCTTGCGGAAGCCACGCCTTCGACCGTCGTCGACCTCAAGGGCGAGTCGCACTACGCCGAGACCATCGACGACCTGCCGCAGGTCTACCGCGATGTCGCCGCCGCCTGGAACAAGTGCCTCGAAGAGGGCGCCGACTTCTCCGACATGAACCAGGCCATGCGCGAGCGGGACGTGCCGCGCATCCGGGAGATCTGGGCGAAGCTCGTCGAGAAGCTCGACAACCAGACCTTCTACGGCTTCCTCTGCGATTCCGAGGCGTTCAGGTCCTTCCGCCACCGCGAGATCTTCGGCCAGGTCGGCTTCGGCACCGGCGGCTGGGACACCGACTTCCCCAACTCCATCCTGGAGATCCTCCGCGTCGTCTACTCCGAGGCCGACGACCACCACCGCGGCATCGTCGGTGGCTCCCAGCAGCTGCCGCTGCGGCTGTGGGAGCGTACGCCGGAGAAGATCGTCCACTGGCCGTACGGCACCTCGCTGGCGAGCCTGCACGCGAACGGCGAACCCCGCCCCGCCGTGACCCGGCTGCACCGCACGGCCGGCAACCAGATCACGGTCACCGACGCGAACGGCGACATCCGCACCTACCAGGCGGCCGTCTTCACCGCCCAGTCCTGGATGCTCCTTTCGAAGATCGCCTGCGACGACTCGCTCTTCCCGATCGACCACTGGACCGCGATCGAGCGCACCCACTACATGGAGTCCAGCAAGCTCTTCGTGCCCGTCGACCGGCCGTTCTGGCTGGACAAGGACGAGGAGACGGGCCGGGACGTCATGTCGATGACCCTCACCGACCGTATGACGCGCGGGACTTACCTCCTCGACGACGGCCCCGGCAAGCCGGCCGTCATCTGCCTGTCGTACACCTGGTGCGACGACAGCCTGAAGTGGCTGCCGCTGTCCGCGAACGAGCGGATGGAGGTCATGCTGAAGTCGCTCGGCGAGATCTACCCGAAGGTCGACATCAGGAAGCACATCATCGGCAACCCGGTGACGGTCTCCTGGGAGAACGAGCCGTACTTCATGGGCGCGTTCAAGGCCAACCTGCCCGGCCACTACCGCTACCAGCGGCGCCTGTTCACCCACTTCATGCAGGACCGGCTGCCCGCCGACAAGCGCGGCATCTTCCTCGCGGGCGACGACGTCTCCTGGACGGCCGGCTGGGCCGAGGGCGCGGTCCAGACCGCGCTGAACGCGGTCTGGGGCGTCATGCACCACTTCGGCGGCACCACCGACGCGACCAACCCGGGACCGGGTGACGTGTACGACGAGATCGCGCCGGTCGAGCTGCCCGAGGACTAGATCCCGGCCGCGCGCGCCTTCTCGTACACCTCCGCGGCGACCTCCTTCAACTCCCGCGCGTCCCGCACGGAGCCCTGGAGTTCGATCAGGATCTCGTCCAGGCCGACCTCGGCGTGGGCGACCAGGTCCTCGACGATCTGGTCGACGCTGCCCTGGAAGGGGGCGCGGTCGGCACCGGAGTGACCGGACGCCGAGTACCGCGTGTTGACGCGTACGACCGTCTGGATCGGTTCCGTGCGCCCGCGCTCGGCGGCCAGCTCCTGGAGCTCCTTCCACTGTGCGGCCAGCGTCTCGGCGCCCATGCCGACCGGCATCCAGCCGTCGGCGTGGTCGACGAGCCTGCGCCGGGCCTTGTTCGACATGGCCGGCAGCAGGATCGGGATCGGCCGGGCGGGCTTGGGGCCCACCACGGCGGACGCGATCTTCGTGAGCCGCCCGTCGTACGTCACCGGGTCCGGGCCCCAGACCGCGCGGCACACCTCGATCAGCTCGTCCAGGACCTGCCCGCGCTCCTCGAAGGGGCGCACCGACGCGGCCGCGTACTCGTCGAGGGACCAGCCGGTGCCGAGCCCCGCGACGACCCGGCCGCCGCTCGCCGCGTCCAGCGAGGCGAGGGACTTGGCGAGCTGGAACGGCACGTGCAGCGGGGCGACCAGCACGCTGGTGCCGAGCCGCGCCCGCTCGGTCACCGCGGCGGCCAGGGTGAGCGTGACCAGCGGGTCGGCGACCCCGCGGTACGCCTCCGGCCAGGGCAGTCCCTCGATGCCGTACAGGCCCTGGGTGGCCGGCTCGGGGAACAGGGCGCGCTCGTACACCCACAGGCTGTCGTAGCCGGTCGCCTCGGCGGCGCGGGCCACGTCGGGGACGTCGCGGCCGAGGTCGTACTGCTTGTTCTGGGGGAGTCCGAGTCCGAGCCGTGTCGCCATTCCTGCTCCTTTGCACGGGATGCCTGTCTGTCGAACGTACAACGTTCACACAGCAGTTCGGGTGCATCGGGTGTGGGAGTGGCCGGATCAGTCCGGTAGTGGCGTGAGCAGCATGCGTCCCGCGAACCCCACCGCCGTGTCCAGGCGTTCGGTGAACTCGGCCGCCACATCTGGCAGTCCGCGCAGGGCCCACAGCGCGCGGGCCGCGGTCCAGGTCGCGTCCCGGGCCCGCTCCAGGCTCCACGCGCCGAGCAGATGGGTGAGCGGGTCGGCGATCTGGAGCAGGTCGGGACCCGGCATCAGATCTTCGCGGATGCGCTCCTCCAGCGAGACGAGGAGATCGCCCACGCGGTCGAACTCGTCCTCCACGTCGACGGGTTCGCAGTCGAGCGTACGACAGGTGTCCACGACGGCCAGCGCCAGATCGTGCCCGATGTGCGCGTTGATGCCCGCGAGCGCGAACTGCAACGGACGTACGCCGGGATGGCGGCGGAACTGGAACAACGGCCGCCAGCAAGCGGGCGGACGCCGGTCGCGGGCCACCGCCTCGACCGCCCGCAGATACCGCTCGGCGAACCGCACGTCCAGCGTGATCGCGGCCCGCGCGTCCGCGAACCGGCCGCTGTCGATGCCCCGGTCGACGGCCTCCGTGACGGCGAGGTAGACGCGGTTGAACACCGCGATCCCGTCCCGTTCCGGAAGGGCCTCGTCCAGGGCTCGCATCCGGTCGACGACGGTGTCGACGGGAGTGGTGAAGTGCTCCAACTGCGCCATGCACGCAGGGTCCCAGGCCTAGGCTGGCCCGAGTGGCGGCGGGCCCGACGCTTCCCCAGAACGGGGGAACGCGCCCGTCGTGGGGGAGGGGATCAGCGGGTGTCGGGCTTACGTGCGCGTCGCCTGGCCGAGCGCAGGGCCGAGCGGCGGCGTGCCGCGCGGCGCAACGGCATGGTCGCGGCTGCCTCCGTCGTGGTCGCCGTCGGCACCGCGACCGGGATGGTGTCCGCGCTGGACGACGGGCGCGGCTCGGACGAGGCGCGCCCCGAGGTGACGGAGTCGCCGACCCTGGACATCCGGCCGCCCGCCCCGTCGCCGTCAGCCGTCAAGTCAGCCTCCGTGTCGGCCAGTTCGAAGCCCAAGGTGAGTCCGACGCCTTCGCCCACGAGGACCGAGAAGAAGCAGAGCCCTTCGAAGGTCGTCTCCACCCACCTCTACCGCCACCCCGACTCCCAGGTGCTCGACTGGGTCCGCGACAACGCCGGCGACCCCCGGCACGACGTCATCGCGTCCCGGATCGCCGACCAGCCGGCGGCCGTGTGGTTCGCCGAGTACGCGCCGGACACCGTCACCGCACGGGTCAGGGCCGTCACCGCGGGCGCCGACGCTCAGGGCCGGGTGCCGGTCGTCGTGGCGTACACCATCCCGGACCGGGACTGCGGCGGGGCCTCCCAGGGCGGGGCGCCGGACCTCGACGCGTACGACGCCTGGATCGACCGGTTCGCCGCCGGGCTGGGCTCGGACGAGGTCGTCGTGATCCTGGAGCCCGACTCGATCGCCCAGTCCGAGTGCCTCTCGGGCGGCCAACGCGCCGACCGTTTCGCCTCGTTGGCCCGCGCCGGCCGGGTGATGAAGGCCGCGAACCCCAAGGCGCGCGTCTATTACGACGCCGGCCACTCCGGCTGGCACCCGGCGGCCAAGCAGGCGGACCTGCTGCGCCAGGCGGGCGCCGGCTCGGCCGCGTCCTCCGACGGGATCTTCAGCAACGTCTCCAACTTCCACCGCACCGCCGACGAGATCGCCTACGACCGCAGTGTCCTCGCGGCTCTCGGCGGCCCCTCCGGCCTCGGCGCCGTCATCGACACCAGCCGCAACGGCAACGGCGCCCCCGCCGACGGCGAGTGGTGCGACCCGGACGGCCGCAAGCTGGGCCGGACGCCGACCCTGAACACCGGCGAGGCCCGCATCGACGGCTATCTGTGGGTGAAGCTGCCGGGGGAGTCGGACGGCTGCAAGGGCGCGCCGGGGACGTTCACCCCGTCGTACGCCTACGACTTGGCCTCGCCGTAGGAGTCTTCATAAGAAGACGTGCCCTCGTCCAACAGGGGCTTCTGCTCCTTGAGATGGGCCGGCGCGAACGCCCGCAGCGCGTGGTAGCCGGTGATGACGACCACCGTGCCCAGCGCGATGCCGCTCAGCGAGAAGGTGTCCGTGAACTTCATGGTCACGTTGCCGACGCCGATGATGATGCCCGCCGCGGCCGGCACCAGGTTCAGCGGATTGCGCAGGTCCACCTTGGAGTTGATCCAGATCTGCGCGCCGAGCAGGCCGATCATGCCGTAGAGGATGACGGTGATGCCGCCGAGGACTCCGCCCGGGATCGCGGCGACGACCGCGCCGAACTTGGGGCACAGACCGAAGAGCAGCGCGAAACCGGCGGCGGCCCAGTAGGCGGCCGTCGAGTAGACGCGGGTCGCGGCCATCACGCCGATGTTCTCGGAGTACGTGGTGTTGGGCGGGCCGCCCAGCGCGGTGGACAGCATCGAGCCGACGCCGTCCGCCGAGATCGCCGTACCGAGCTTGTCGTCCAGCGGGTCGCCGGTCATCTCGCCGACCGCCTTGACGTGCCCGGCGTTCTCCGCGACCAGGGCGATGACGACCGGGAGGGCGACGAGGATCGCCGACCACTCGAAGGACGGGCCGTGGAAGTCCGGCAGCCCGATCCAGTCGGCCCGGCCCACGGCCGAGAGGTCCAGCCGCCAGTGGTCGGTGAGCTTGCCGCTCGCGTCGACCGAGTGGATGCGGCCGAAGATCCGGTCGAAGGCCCAGGAGATGCCGTACCCGAAGATCAGCCCCAGGAAGATCGCGATCCGGGACCAGAAACCGCGCAGACAGACGACCGCCAGACCGGTGAACAGCATGACCAGCAGGGCCGTCCACTGGTCCTGCGGCCAGTAGGTGCTCGCGGTCACCGGGGCCAGGTTGAAGCCGATCAGCATGACCACCGCGCCGGTGACGATCGGCGGCATCGCGGCATGGATGATCCGCGCCCCGAACCGCTGGACGGCGACCCCGACGAAGAACAGCGCGACGCCCACCACGAACACCGCGCCGGTCACCGTGGCACTCGTACCGCCCTGGGCACGGATCACGGCCGCGACGCCCACGAAGGACAGCGAGCAGCCGAGGTAGCTGGGCACCCTGCCGCGCGTGGCGAGCAGGAAGATCACGGTCGCGACGCCGGACATCATGATCGCCAGGTTGGGGTCCAGGCCCATGAGGACCGGGGCCACGAAGGACGCCCCGAACATCGCCACCACATGCTGGGCGCCGAGCCCGACCGTGCGGGGCCAGGACAGCCGTTCGTCGGGGCGTACCACCGCTCCGGGCGCGGGCGTCCGCCCGTCTCCGTGCAGCTTCCAGCCGACGCCAAGATCCATGGTGCGGTTTCGCTTTCCTCGTACGTGCGGATGTCCGGACCATTGTCAGGGAGATCCGCCCAGGTCACCGCCCCGGGGGCCACCAGGGGGTGAGCGACCGCTTAGCATGAGGGAGTCCCTCTCGTACATCCCTGGAGCAGCACCCGTGACCGCCGAAGCCCCGACCGCCCCCGCTGTGACCCACGGCCGGCTGATCCCCGTCACCGTCCACTTCGACGACCTGGACGCGCTCGGCCTCCTGCACAACGCCCGCTACCCGCTCAAGGTCGAGCAGGCCTGGACCGAGCTGTGGCAGGAGTACGGCATCCACTTCGAGGGCGACTGGGCGGCGGCCGGCGACGCCTGCAACGCGGTCAAGGAACTACGCATCTCGTACGAGGCGCCGGTGACGAAAACCGGCGGCTACGCCGTCCACCTCTGGCTGGAAAGGCTCGGCACGACCGGGCTGACGTACGGCTTCCGCTTCTGCTCGCAGGACGGCGCGGTGACCTACGCGCGGGGTGCCCGGGTCCTCGTACGGCTGGACTCCGAGACGCTGCGCCCGGCCCCGTGGAGCGAGCGCTTCAGGGCCGTGGGTCGGGAACTGCTGCGGCCGGAGGACTGATCTTCGGCCGGTCCCGGTCGCCCGCCCGCAGCACGTTCGCGAAGGCCACCAGGCCGCTCGCCAGGACCGTCACCAGGATGAACGACACCAGCAGGCTGGTCGCCTGGGCGATGGTGCCGATCGCGCTCGGCGCGACCAGGCCAGAGGTGTAGGTGATCGTCGCGACGCCCGCGATGGCCAGGCTCGGGTTCGAGCCGCTGCGGCCCGCGGCGGCGAAGCACAGCGGCACGACCACCGCGATCCCCAGCCCCATCAGCGCGAACCCGGTCATCGCCATCGCCGGGTTGCGGGAGGTGACGATCAGCAGTCCGCCGAGCGCGGCGAGGACCCCGCTCGCCCGGACCGTGCGCACCGACCCGTACCGGTCGACGATCCGGTCGCCGGCGAGCCGCGCGACCGCCATCGTCAGCGTGAAGCCGGTGGTGCACGCCGCCGCGAGCCCCGCCGAGGTCTCCAACTGGTCCCGCAGATAGACCGCCGACCAGTCCAGGCTCGCGCCCTCCGCGAACACCGCGCAGAAGCCCACGGCACCGATGAGCAGCGCCGACTTCGGCGGCAGGGCGAAGCGGGGCGGCGGCTCCTCGTCCTCGGCGGGCTGGAGGTCCAGCACCCAGCGGCAGGACAGCAGGCCGAGACAGGTGAGGACGGCCGCTTCTGCTCGCAGGACGGCGCGGTGACCTACGCGCGGGGTGCCCGGGTCCTCGTACGGCTGGACTCCGAGACGCTGCGCCCGGCCCCGTGGAGCGAGCGCTTCAGGGCCGTGGGTCGGGAACTGCTGCGGCCGGAGGACTGATCTTCGGCCGGTCCCGGTCGCCCGCCCGCAGCACGTTCGCGAAGGCCACCAGGCCGCTCGCCAGGACCGTCACCAGGATGAACGACACCAGCAGGCTGGTCGCCTGGGCGATGGTGCCGATCGCGCTCGGCGCGACCAGGCCAGAGGTGTAGGTGATCGTCGCGACGCCCGCGATGGCCAGGCTCGGGTTCGAGCCGCTGCGGCCCGCGGCGGCGAAGCACAGCGGCACGACCACCGCGATCCCCAGCCCCATCAGCGCGAACCCGGTCATCGCCATCGCCGGGTTGCGGGAGGTGACGATCAGCAGTCCGCCGAGCGCGGCGAGGACCCCGCTCGCCCGGACCGTGCGCACCGACCCGTACCGGTCGACGATCCGGTCGCCGGCGAGCCGCGCGACCGCCATCGTCAGCGTGAAGCCGGTGGTGCACGCCGCCGCGAGCCCCGCCGAGGTCTCCAACTGGTCCCGCAGATAGACCGCCGACCAGTCCAGGCTCGCGCCCTCCGCGAACACCGCGCAGAAGCCCACGGCACCGATGAGCAGCGCCGACTTCGGCGGCAGGGCGAAGCGGGGCGGCGGCTCCTCGTCCTCGGCGGGCTGGAGGTCCAGCACCCAGCGGCAGGACAGCAGGCCGAGACAGGTGAGGACGGCCGCCGCGAGCGCGTGGTGCAGCCGCGCGTCCGAACCCAGGTGGGCGGCGAGGGTGCCGGCCGCCGAGCCGATCAGGGTGCCCACGCTCCACATGCCGTGCAGGCTGGACATGATCGACCGGCCGAGCCGGTTCTCGATCTCGACGCCGAGCGCGTTCATGCCCACGTCCGCCATGCCCGCCGTGGCGCCGTACACGAACAGCGCCAGACACAGGGCCACCAGATTCGGGGCGACGGACGGCAGGACCAGGGACAGCGTCCACAGGGAGATGAGGCCGCGCAGCGCGTTACGGGCGCCGAAGCGATGGCTGATCCGGCCCGCCAACGGCATGGCCACGGACGCGCCGAACGCGGGGAAGGCGAGCGCCAGACCGAGCTGACCCGCACTCACCGAGGCGTGGTCCTGGATCCACGGCACGCGCGTCGCGAACGATCCGGTGACGCCGCCGTGCACGGCGAAGACGGCGGCCACGGCGTACCGGGCGCGCTTCACCTGCCGCTCGTCGTACAGCACGTCACTCATACTCGCCCCGCCCCTCCGCGGCCTGTGGACCCCACCGGCGACGTAAACTATCAGGGACCCTGCCTGATAGATAGAGCGTCACCAGCCGCCGATCTGGAAGGATCCCCGGCATGCCCGCATCCCCCAGCACCGCCCGGGCCATCAACGACCGGCTCGCCCTGAGCCTGCTCCAGCGGGAAGGGCCGTTGACGGCAGGGCAGTTGAAGCAGCTCACCGGCCTGTCCCGGCCGACGGTCGCCGACCTCGTCGAGCGCCTCGCCGCGGCCGGGCTGATCGAGGTGGTCGGGGAGTCGGGCGAGCAGCGCCGCGGGCCGAACGCGAAGCTGTACGGCATCGTCGCCGACCGCGCCCATCTGGCCGCGCTCGACGTCCGCACCGAGGGCGTCTCGGTCGTCGTGTCCGACCTGCTGGGCCGGGTGCTGGCCGAGTCCTCGGTCCCGATCGCCGGGGACATCGGCACCGGCCCCGCGGTCGAGCAGGCGGTGGCCCTGGTGGAACGGGTCGCCAAGGAGGCCGGCGCCGACCGCCTCCACACCGTCGGCATCGGCGCCCCCGGCCTCATCGACCCCGCCACCGGTGAACTCCGGAACTCCACGGGCCTGCCCGAGTGGCACCGCCGCCTGGTCGCCGCCCTCCAGGAACGCTTCCCGGAGGCTCGGGTCCACGTCGAGAACGAGACGAACCTGGCGGCCCTGGCGGAGCAACGGGACGGCGTGGCGAAGGACCGGGACACCTTCGTCCTGCTGTGGCTCGGCCACGGCACGGGCGCGGCGGTGGTCCTGGACGGCTCCCTGCGACGCGGTGCGTCCGGCGGCACGGGGGAGATCGGCTTCCTGCCGGTACCGGGGACGACGGGGCTGCCGTCGGCGACGGGGTGCGAGGGCGGGTTCCACTCACTGGCGGGGTCGGCGGCGATCGCGGAGTTGGCGGTTGAGTACGGGGTGGTGGCGGAGGCGGCCGGGGACGAGCCGGTCGCCGCCGCGCTGGTGAGAGCGGCGGTCCCGCCCTTCCTGGACGCCCTCGCCGACCGCCTCGCCGTAGGCGTTTCCGCCGTGGTCGCCGTATTGGACCCCGGCTGCGTGGTGCTGGGCGGCGAGGTGGGTCAGGCGGGCGGCGAGGAACTGGCGGCGCGAGTCGAGAAGCGCGTCCGCCGCATGTCACCGCTGCCGACGGAGGTGCGGTCGAGTGTCCTGGGCGGCGCGGCGGTACTGCGGGGCGCGCTGCTTACGGCAAGGGAGCGAGCCCAAGAAGAACTTTTCAGCCCACCAGAGCGCCAAGGCTCTTAAGGGGCGCGGGGAACTGCGCGACAAGCCCCCACCGGCCCGCACTGTTCACACGGCCCTACCAGGGAACCGCCGAGCCAGATACTCCTCGAACGTCCCCTTCCCGACGGCCCGCTCCACCGCCAGATGCCCACCCGCCCGGAACTCCCGATAAGCCTTCCCGGCCAACCGCACATTGACGATCCGCCGCCCACGCCCCGTCGCCTTCAGATACGCCCGCGCCAACTCCTCGAACGACCGCACCTCAGGACCGCCCATGTCCTCCACCCGCCCCGCAGGCGACCCCACCGCCAACTCGGCCAGCCGCCCCGCGACTTCCGCCACTTCGATCGGCTGGTCGGACACCCCGGCCGGCAACAGCATCACCGGCACCCGGGACACCGCGTTGAAGAACATCACCAGCAGATCGTGGAACTGCGTGGTCCGCAGCACGGTCCACCCCAGCCCCGACTCCTCGATCTGCTTCTCCACCGCGAGCTTGGCCCGGTAGTACGGGAACGGCACCTGATCGACGCCGACGATCGAGATGTAGACGAGGTGCCCGACGTCCGCCCGTCGCGCCGCCGCGATGAGCTGAGCCGCCGCCTTCTCGTCCCCGCCCGTCTGCGTCGTCGCACAGTGCACGATCGTGTCCACGCCGGTGACGGCCGCGTCCAGCGCGGCGCCGCCCTCGCGCAGATCGACGGCGTACGGCTGCGCGTGCCGGCTGAGCACCCGCACCTCGTGTCCGTCCGCCCGCAGCCGCTCGGCGACGAGCCGGCCGAGCGTGCCGGTGCCGCCGGTCACCAGGATCGTGGTCATGCTGTTCAGCCCCTTTGTGCCACGTCGGCGCTCCCCGATGGAGTCGCCTCCGAAAGCTAGGACCGAATACCCGCCGGGAAATGTGACATGCCTGAAGGCCCGGCGGCGGGCAAGGGCCGTCGTCACCGCCGCCGGGCCGGTCCGTGGTGATCCAAAAAGGACTAGACCAAAGAGTCTTACAGTCGGACCGGGTTGAGAAGTCCAGTCACAGCACCTGTGAGCCACTCCACACAACTCACCCGTATGGACCACGATCAGCCGTGGCACACTGGCTCTGTACCAGAAGCAGCGCACTCCGGGGTCGGTGAAAGTCCGAACCGGCGGTTACAGTCCGCGACCCGACCGCTTCCAGCGGCCGGTTGACCAGGTGAAATTCCTGGACCGACGGTTAAAGTCCGGATGGGAGGCAGTGCGCGGCGGGCGGGCATTCGTGCGCGCCGCCGTAAGTGTTCGTCCTGGTGGACGACTCTGTCCGGCGTCGCCCCCGGTGTTCCTGCTCGTTCATTCTGTCGTCATCGACAGCCCCGGAGTCCGTGCCCCTATGTGGCAGGAGGACCCGGGAAGTGTTCACCGGAATCGTCGAAGAGCTGGGCGAGGTCACGGCCGTCGAGGACCTCGGCGATGCCTGTCGCTTCCGTCTGCGCGGCCCCGTCGTCACCGAAGGCGCGAAGCACGGTGACTCGATCGCCGTCAACGGCGTCTGCCTCACCGTCGTGGAGCACGAGGGCGACGAGTTCACCGCCGACGTCATGGCGGAGACCCTCGTCCGCTCCAGCCTGCGCACCCTGACCGCCGGCTCCCGCGTCAACCTCGAACGCCCCACGGCCGTCGGCGCCCGCCTCGGCGGACACATCGTGCAGGGCCACGTGGACGGCACCGGCGAGGTGCTGGAGCGCAAGCCCTCCGAGAACTGGGAGATCGTCAAGGTCTCGCTCCCCGCGGAGCTCTCGCGCTACGTCGTGGAGAAGGGCTCCATCACCGTCGACGGCATCAGCCTCACCGTCGTCGACGCCGGCCCCGACTACTTCACGGTCAGCCTCATCCCGACCACCCTCGACCTGACCACGCTCGGCCACAAGCAGCCCGGCGACCCGGTCAACCTCGAGGTCGACATCGTCGCCAAGTACGTCGAGCGGCTGCTCGCGAGCACGCAGGGAGCGGGCCGGTGAACTCGCTCAACACCGAGGCGTTCACCCTCTTCGGCCAGCACATCCTCTGGTCGGACATGATCGGCAACATACTCGGCCTGATCACCCTCGCCCTCGGCTGGCGCCGCTCCCTGTGGACCTGGCCGGTGCAGTTCCTCTCCGGCCTCGTCCTCTTCGGCGCCTTCTACGGCCATCTGACCGGCAGCGCCGGCAAGCAGGTCGTCGTCATGGCCGTCGCGCTGTACGGCTGGTGGCAGTGGAACCGCAACAAGGGGCAGAGCGCCGACGGCCACATCGCCCCCCGCTTCGCCACCTGGCGCGAGCGCGGCGCGATGACCGCCGCCGCGGCCGTCGGTACCGTCGCCGTCGCCCTGCTGTTCAAGGCGTACCCGAGCCTGTCCTGGGACCCTTGGCCGGACGCCTACATCTTCGTCGGCACCATCGTCGCGATGTACGCCCAGGCGCGCGGCATGGTCGAGTTCTGGATCGCCTGGCTCCTCGTCGACCTGGTCGGCGTCCCCCTCAACTTCGCCAACGGTTACGCCTTCTCCGGCTTCGTCTACGTCATCTACGGCGCGCTCGTCCTGTGGGGCATGCGCGACTGGTGGCTGCGCTCCCGCACGGCCGCGCGGCCCGCTCTGGAAGGAGCGCCGGCATGAGCACCGCAACGATCCTGTACAGCACGGACGGCATCGAGGACTTCGCGCTCGACCCGATCGAGCAGGCCATCGCCGACATCGCGGCCGGCCGCCCGATCGTCGTCGTCGACGACGAGGACCGGGAGAACGAGGGCGACCTCGTCGTCGCGGCCGAGAAGGTCACGCCCGAGATCGTGGCCTTCATGATGAGCGAGTGCCGCGGCCTGATCTGCGCGCCCATGGAGGGCGAGGAGCTGGACCGGCTGAGGCTCCCGCAGATGGTCGACGACAACACCGAGCAGATGAAGACGGCGTTCACCGTCTCCGTCGACGCCTCCGGCGCCCACGGCGTGACCACCGGCATCTCCGCCTCCGACCGCGCCACCACGCTCCAGCTGCTCGCGAGCGGCGACGCCGAACCCTCGGACTTCGTCCGCCCCGGCCATGTCTTCCCGCTGCGCGCCCAGCCCGGCGGCGTGCTGGTCCGCAACGGCCACACCGAGGCGGCCGTCGACCTCGCCCGCCTCGCGGGCCTGCGCCCGGCCGGCGCGATCGTCGAGATCGCCGGCGAGGACGGCCGGATGCTGCGCCTGCCCGAGCTGATCCCGTTCGCCCGCAAGCACGGCCTGACGATCATCTCCATCGAGGACCTGATCGCCTACCGCCGCTCCGCCGAGCCCACGGTCCGCCGCGAGGCCGAGGTCCAGCTGCCCACCGCCCACGGCGAGTTCACGGCGTACGGCTACCGCTCCACGGTCGACGGCGTCGAGCATGTCGCCCTCGTCCACGGTGAGATCGGCGACGGCGAGGACGTCCTGGTCCGCGTCCACTCCGAATGCCTGACCGGCGATGTCTTCGGCTCCGCCCGCTGCGACTGCGGCCCCCAGCTCGACGCCTCCCTGGACCGCATCCAGAGCGAGGGCAGGGGAGTGGTGGTCTACCTGCGCGGTCACGAGGGGCGCGGCATCGGACTGCTGTCCAAACTGCGGGCGTACGAGCTCCAGGAGCGCGGCCGCGACACCCTCGACGCCAACCTGGAACTCGGCCTGCCCGCCGACGCCCGGGACTACGGTGCCGGCGCGCAGATCCTCAAGGATCTCGGGGTCACGAGCGTCCGCCTGATGACCAACAACCCCGACAAGTCCGACGCCCTGCTGCGCCACGGCCTCAAGGTCAACAGCCGGGAGCCGATGCCCGTACAGGCGGGCGAGCACAACCTCCGCTACCTGCGCACCAAGCGGGACCGGATGGGCCACGACCTGCCCTGGCTGGACACCGCCCCCGCGGCCCCCGTGTCGGCCTGCAACAACCAGTAGAACCACTTCCTAGGAGACCTGAGAACGTGAGCGGCAAGGGTGCACCGGAGCTGTCCGTACGCAACGTGGGTGACCTGCGGGTCGCCGTCATCGCGGCGCAGTGGCACGAGAAGGTGATGGACGGACTGGTCGACGGCGCCCTGCGCGCCCTGCACGACCTGGGCATCGACGAGCCGACCCTGCTCCGGGTCCCCGGCAGCTGGGAGCTCCCGGTCGTCGCCAAGGTGCTGGCCGGGCGGGGCTACGACGCGATCGTCGCCCTCGGTGTCGTGATCCGCGGCGGTACCCCCCACTTCGAGTACGTGTGCCAGGGCGTCACCCAGGGCCTCACCCAGGTCTCCGTCGAGACCGGCGTCCCCGTCGGCATGGGCGTGCTGACCTGCGACACCGAGGAGCAGGCCCTGGACCGGGCCGGGCTGGAGGGCTCCAACGAGGACAAGGGGCACGAGGCGGTGACGGCAGCGGTGGCGACCGCGGCCACCCTCCGCTCAGTATCTGAACCGTGGCGCTGACGGACGGCGGGTGTGGCATAGGCTGAGCGTCACCATGTCCAATAAGACGTTCGAGGAGCTCTTCACCGAGCTCCAGCACAAGGCCGCACACGGCGACCCCGCCACCTCCCGCACCGCGGAACTGGTCGGCAAGGGCGTCCATGCCATCGGCAAGAAGGTCGTCGAGGAAGCCGCCGAAGTCTGGATGGCCGCCGAGTACGAGGGCAAGGAGGCCGCTGCCGAGGAGATCTCGCAGCTGCTGTACCACGTCCAGGTGATGATGGTCGCCCGCGGCATCTCGCTGGACGACGTGTACGCCCACCTGTAAATCAGCCAGTTCCGTAAATTCACCCCATCACGCAAAGGAAGCCGACCTCATGCTGCGCATCGCCGTCCCCAACAAGGGTTCCCTGTCAGGCCCTGCGGCGGAGATGCTGCATGAGGCCGGCTACCAGCAGCGCCGCGAGTCCAAGGAACTGCGGATCGTCGACCCGGAGAACGAGGTGGAGTTCTTCTACCTCCGCCCCCGCGACATCGCGATCTACGTCTCCTCCGGCCGCCTCGACATCGGCATCACCGGCCGCGACCTGCTCATCGACTCCGGCGCCAAGGCCGAGGAGATCCTCCCGCTCGGCTTCGCCCGCTCCACCTTCCGCTTCGCCGCCAAGCCCGGCACCGCGACCGGCGTCCAGGACCTCAAGGGCAAGACGGTCGCCACCTCCTACGAGGGCATCGTCGAGGGCCACCTCGCCGACAACGGCGTCGACGCCTCCGTCGTCCACCTCGACGGCGCCGTCGAGACCGCCATCGAACTCGGCGTCGCCGAGGTCATCGCGGACGTCGTCGAGACCGGCACCTCGCTGCGCAACGCGGGCCTGGAGGTCTTCGGCGAGCCGATCATGAAGTCCGAGGCGGTCGTGATCCGCCGCACGGACGCGGACACCTCCTCGGAGAACGAGCCCAAGGTGCAGCAGTTCCTGCGCCGCCTCCAGGGCGTCCTCGTCGCCCGGACCTACGTGATGATGGACTACGACTGCCGCGTCGAGCAGCTGGAGAAGGCCGTCGCCCTCACGCCGGGCCTGGAGTCCCCGACCGTCTCCCCGCTGCACAACGAGGGCTGGGTCGCCGTCCGCGCGATGGTCCCCGCCAAGGAGGCGCAGCGGATCATGGACGACCTGTACGACATCGGCGCGCGGGCCATCCTGACGACGGCCATCCACGCCTGCCGTCTCTGAGGGACCCCACCGCCATGTCCGACGTTCCCGCCCTCCCCGTCACCTTCCGCCCCGGCCGCACCCGGGCCGTCCTGCTCACCGCCGGTGTCGCCATCTTCGCCACGATCACCGCGATCGCGCTGCTCCTGGAGAAGCTCGGCCCCGGTGAGCGGCTCAGCTTCATCTTCACCGCGGCCCTCATCTTCGGCGTGCTGGCCATGCTCGCCCGCGTGAAGGTGGTCGCCGACGACTCCGGTGTCACCGTGGTGAACATCGCCTCCAGGCGCCGCCTGGACTGGGCCGAGATCATCCAGGTGAACCTCCGCCCCGGCGACCCGTGGGTGTTCCTCAACCTCAGCGACGGCACCAGCCTGCCCGCCCTGGGCATCCAGCCCGGCATCGCCAAGCAGCAGGCCATCACCGACGCCCGTGCCCTGCGGGCGCTCGTCGAGGCCCGCGGCACAAGGGATCTGCCGTAGAGGGCCCTGTCTTGATTAATCTGTTGGCGGAGGCGTTTTCGTCGCGCCTCCGCCGCTGATGTCCCGACCGGCCCTCAGCGGCCCGACCGCTACCCGAGGAGTGATTCCCTCCAGCGATGGACGGATCGTCCTGTAGTACCTGCGCCGCCCCCTCCCGACATACCGGTGAGGCGGCGGCATCATGACCATCCCCCTGCTGCTCCTCGCAGCCGCCTTCCTGCTGATTCTCGCCAACGGCTTCTTCGTCGCGGCCGAGTTCGGCCTCGTCACGGTCGAACGCCCTGACGCCGAGAAAGCCGCTGCCGAGGGCGACAAACGCGCCCGTACGGTCGTCGAGTCGCTCAAGGAGCTCTCCTTCCAGCTCTCCGGCACCCAACTCGGCATCACCATCACCTCCCTCGTCGTCGGCATGCTCGCCGAACCGGCGCTCGCGGAGCTGCTGAACGGCCCGATCACCGCGATCGGCATCCCCGAGGGCGCCGTCTCCGGTGTCGCGGTCGTCATCGGCATGCTGCTCGCGTCCGCCGTGCAGATGGTGATCGGCGAACTCGTGCCCAAGAACTGGGCGGTCTCCAAGCCGTTGCAGGTCGCCCGCTTCGTCGCCGGCCCGCAGCACGCCTTCGCGCGCCTGTTCCGCCCGGTCATCGCCGCACTGAACGCGGTCGCCAACCGGCTCGTCCGCGCCCTCGGCGTCGAGCCCACCGAGGAGCTGGCCTCCGCCCGCACCCCCGGTGAACTCGTCTCCCTGGCCCGGCACTCGGCGCAGGCCGGCGCGCTGGAGCAGGACACGGCCGACCTGTTCGTGCGGACCCTGTCGCTCGCCGAACTCACCGCGCAGCACGTCATGACCCCGCGCGTGAAGGTCAGCTCGCTCCAGTCGTCGGCGACCGCAGAGGACGTCGTGAACCTGACCCGCGCGACCGGTCTGTCTCGCTTCCCGGTCTACCGGGAGAAGATCGACGAGATCGTCGGCATGGTCCATCTCAAGGACGCGCTGGCCGTTCCGACCCACGAGCGGCTGCGCACCCCGGTGGGCAGGATCGCCCGCCCCGCGCTGCTGGTCCCGGAGACCCTCCCGGTCCAGCCGCTCCTCGCCCAGCTGCGCAGCGAGCAGCCGATCGCCGTCGTCGTCGACGAGTACGGCGGTACGGCGGGAGTGGTCACCCTGGAGGACATCGTCGAGGAGATCGTCGGCGAGGTCCGTGACGAGCACGACGGTCAGGACGTGCCCGAACTCGCCGCCGCCCCGCCCGAGGACGGCCGCCCCGCCTGGGACGCCGACGGCAGCTGCCGGGTCGACATCCTCCAGCGGATAGGCCTCGACGTGCCCGAGGGACCGTACGAGACGGTCGCAGGCCTGGTCGCCGACCTGCTCGGCCGGATTCCCGCCGTCGGGGACCGGGCCGAACTGCCCGGCTGGCGGCTGTCGGTGCGCCGCGTCGGCCACTACCGCGCCGAACGGGTCCGCCTGGTCCGTACGGGCGTCGTCGTGGAGGCCGCCCGATGAGCGTGCTCCAACTCCTCTTCGCCGGGCTGCTCGTGCTCGCCAACGGTTTCTTCGTCGGCGCCGAGTTCGCGCTCGTCTCCGTCCGCCGCAGCCAGATCGAACCGCTCGGCACGGCCCGCGCCCGCCAGGTGCTGTACGGCCTGGAGCGGCTGCCCCAGATGATGGCGGCGGCCCAGTTCGGCATCACCGTCTGCTCGTTGACGCTGGGCGCGGTCGCCGAACCGACCGTCGCGCATCTGCTGGAGCCGGTCTTCGAGTGGATCCACCTGCCGCACGGCATGATCCACCCGCTGGGCTATGTGATCGCGCTCGCCGCGGTCGTCTTCTTCCACCTCGTCATCGGCGAGATGGTCCCGAAGAACCTGGCGATGGCCGCCCCGGAGAAGGCCGCACTGTGGCTGAGCCCGGGCCTCGTCGCCTTCGCCCGGGTGTGCAAGCCCATCACGATCGCCCTCGGCGCCTGCGCCCAGGCGATCCTGCGGCTCTTCCGCGTCGAGCCCAAGGACGAGGTCGAGGCGGTCTTCACCAGCGAACAGCTCAACCGCCTCGTGGAGGACTCCGGGCAGGCCGGTCTCCTCGACCCCGAGGAGCAGGAACGCCTGGAGGACGCCCTGGAACTGGGCTCCCGCCCGGTCACCGACGTCCTGCTCCAGCGCGACTCCCTGGTGACCGTCGGCCCGTCGGTCACGCCGGGCCAGGTGGTCGAGCTGACCGCGCGCACCGGTTACTCCCGCTTCCCGGTGGCCGCCGACAACGGCGCCTTCATGGGCTACCTGCACGTGAAGGACGTACTGGACCTGGAGGAGTCCGAGCGCGCGGTGCCGCAGCACGTCTGGCGCTCCATGACGACGCTCAGGTCGGAGTTGCCGCTGGACGACGCCCTGACGGTGATGCGCCGCGCGGCGACCCATCTGGCCCAGGTGGCGGACGCGTCGGGCAAGGTGCTGGGGCTCGTCGCCCTGGAGGACGTGCTCGAACTCCTGGTGGGCGAGGTGACGGACCCGGCCCACCGGGAGGCGACGGAGGTGAAGGTGACGGAACCTCGGGCGAGCGGGGAGCCGGAGCAGGCGCTCGCCGGATAGTCGGCCGCCGCTGCGGGCAGTCGTGCCGCTGGGGCGGCACGGGTGGGCGCAGCGGCACCCCGCTAGCGCGGGTGAGCGGAAACCCCCGGCCGCCGCCCCGGCATCTACATCGCCGACGGGTCCTGCGGCCCCCGCCCCGACAGCACCTCTCCGTACGCCTGCATCAGATCCGGCAACCGCAGCGTCGACAGGTCGTCCCGCGTCAGCATCCCCGGGTACGTCGACAGCCGCAGATCCCGGTACGCGCAGCTCTTCTCGTACAGCGTCCGCAGGAACCGCCCGTTCCCCAGCTCGTCGATCCACCCCTGGTCCACCACGTGCCCGGCGATCGACCGCAGTTCGTCCAGCGCCTCCTCGTCCCACACGTCACCGTTCTCCGCGGCGAGCACCTCACCGATCGAGGTCAGCTCCAAGGGGCGGTACGACGGGAAGTCCACGCGCGTCGTGAAGCGCGACGACAGTCCGGGGTTGGCGGCGAGGAGGCGGTCCATGCCCTCGGGATAGCCGGCCAGGATCACCACCAGGTGGTCCCGGTTGTCCTCGGCGCGCTTCAGCAGTACTTGCAGGGCCTCGTCGCCGTACGCGTCGCCCTTGCCGTAACCGGAGTTGGAGAGCGAGTACGCCTCGTCCACGAACAGCACCCCGCCGATCGCGGAGTCGATGAGCTCGTTGGCCTTCACGGCGGTCTGTCCGAGATACTCGCCGACGAGATCGGCCCGTTGGGCCTCGACCAGATGGTCACCGCCGAGCAGGCCGAGGGCGTAGAAGACGCGGCCCAGGATCCGGGCGACGGTGGTCTTGCCGGTGCCCGAGGGGCCGGAGAAGACGAAGTGCCGCTTGGGCGGCTGGACCGGCAGCCCCTGCCCGGCGCGCAGCCGCGCCATGTTCAACTGTGCCGACAGCGCCTTGACCTGCCGCTTCACGGGCTCCAGGCCCACCATGCGCTCCAGCTCGTTGAGCGCTTCCTCGAGTAAGACCGGGTCGGTGGGGCCGGCGGGCAGGGCCGGGGAGGTGGCGAGCTTCTCGCGCACCGTGGGGTCGGTCACCTGCGGCAACGGGCCCGTCGGCAGGTCGGGCTCGGACAGCCGGAGGTCCCGGCCCTCCGCGCCGAAGAGCGGATCGAGGCCGTCCGGCCCGTCCAGGACGTCCTGCGCGCCGGACAGCGTGATCGCCGCGAGGTCGGCCGCGTCGTCGTAGCCGTCGCCCTCGGCGATCGCCGCGAGCCGGGCGGAGGTGTCCATGAACGCCGGGTCGACGCGGTGCACGGCACGGTAGAGGGGGAGCGCGGCGGCGGAGCGGCCGGTGCCCTCGTGCGCCCGGGCGAGCCAGTAGCGCAGCTCTTTGCGCTGCGGCTGCTCGCTGCGGCAGCGCATCAGCGCCGCCGACAGCAGGGGCTCCGCCTGGCCGTACATCTCCAGCCGCACCCGGGCCATGCCGCCGAACAGGCCGGCCTCGATGCCGAGCAGCGGATCGTCGATCAACGGGTCGGTGTGCCGGACGAGTTGGTCCCAGTCCTTGACCAGATAGGACCGGCAGGCGTGCAGGAAGCGCACCTGCGGATCGGCGTCCACGGGCGGCAGGCCCGCCAACGCCCGGTCCAGCTCCGGGACATGGCGTCCGTCGAGCCAGTGCGAGGCGTGCGCGAGCAGCAGGTCGCGCGGGCTCTCCAGCACCGGCTGCACCCACCAGCCCAGCCAGTACCAGGAGTTGAGCGTCCTGCGGTGCCGGGCGCGCTGTTCCCCGAAGCGCTCGCGGTGCCGGAACATCCGCAGCAGCGCGGTCGTCGTGTCGATGCGCAGCGCGTGCAGCCCGAGCCAGCCGTCGGCCATCCCCGGATCCATCCGCACCGCGGCCCGGAACTCCTCCTCCGCCTGCGGATAGGCGCCCATCGTGTAGGCATCCACACCTCGCAGCCAGGCGAGGTCGGCCGGGGCCTGCGGGCCCTGCGTGCCGAAGTCCATCACGTCCCCCACAAACCGTGCCCCCGTTGGTTGGTCACCGAGCCGTCGCCCGCCGACCGCCTTGATCGAACCGCCTTGCTGCGGACCGGAGTTGCAACGGTGCGCAGAGCTGCCGTCCGTAGGTCGCACCGAGGGCATCGTACCTGCGGGGGTACGGCCCGCCGAAGGGTGCCGCACAGGCCGTTTGGCGAGGTGGGAGCAGATGGGGCGCATTCCGCATGGTGACCGAGGGTGAGCGGATCGCGCCTCGGAGCGCCCGGAAAGGGAGTTGAGGGCAGAACGAAGCCCCCGATCACGGGGGAACAACCGGGGGCTTCGCGACTGCGGGCGGCTGCGAAAGGCCGCACATTGAGAACGTAAGTCCTGTACGGCCCCTCGGTCAAGCCGAGTTGAAGCACTCCGGGAAGTTCGGCCGCAAGGGTCTTCACAAGTTCAGCACACTGCGGATGGTCCGTCACCCTGAGTGATTTCCTGGTCCGGTCCAACGGTCCCGGCAGGCCCGGTGAGCACCTCGTACCCCTTCTCCACCTGCCGCACCAGAAGATCGGCGAACGGCCGGGAAGGATCGTCCGCGAAGTGCGCGCGTTCCGCCCGGACCCACCCCTCCCAGAACTCCCGCTGCTCCGCCCCGTCCCGGGAGCGCCCCCGGGTCCAGGACTCCTCACGGGGCAACTCCATCCACAGCAACTGGGCGAGGTGCGGCCGCAGTGCCCGACGTCCCGCACCGACGCCTTCGACGAGGATCACGGGGGCCGGGGGCAGATCCCGGACCGGTCCGAAGCGCCGCGCGTGCCAGTCGTAGGGGGCGTAGCGCGCGGTTTCCCCCCGCCGCAGCGGCTCGATCACCTGCTCCAGCAGGCGCCCGGTCCAGTCGAACAGCTCCTCATGACTCGCGATGTCGTCGAGGTGCAACGCCGGCGCCCCGCCGAGCTCCGCCGCCAACTGCCCGGCGAACGTGGACTTCCCGGAGCCGGCATGTCCGTCGACGGCGACCAGCCGGACCGGCCCGCAGGACGGGGGGAGCCGGCGGAGCCGGGAGACGAGGTCGCGCATGGCCGATTTCCTGGGGCGTCGGGGGGCGGTGAGCGCTGTGCACTTTAGCCGCCGCAGGTCATGCCAGTGGTCGAGGCCAATATTCGTGGGCGTGGCATGGCTCGAAGTGCTGGCAGGAGCCTGTTGATTGTGGTCATAGTTGGCGCACAAACGTGCAGTGGACCTGCCCGAACTCGGACACACTTGGGGGTCGTTCCGCCCATGAGCAGAGCCGAACAGCCGTCCCGGAGAACCGTTCTGACCGCCGCGGTCGTCGCCGCGGTCGCGGGCAGCGCGGGCCCGGCCGTCGCCGCCGACGCCGCGCCCGGCGCCGGGAGGCCCGCCCAGGCCCCGGCCCGCCTGGTCGACAACCGTTTCTGGACGTCGTACGCCGACTGGCGCGGCGGTCTCGCGAAGGGCACGCGTGCCGTCGCGGGCGCCCGTCCGGGGCTGGTCATCGGGACCGCCGCGGGCACCGTCGACTACACCGACCCGCACGCCGGCACGACGGCCGCCTGGGAGTACGCGAGCTGGACGTCCCCCGTCCACAAGCTCGCCGTCCCCTCGACCGAGGCCATCGCGTCCTGGAACGCGCACACCCCGGACGGCACCTGGCTCCAGGTGGAGCTGAAGGGCACGTACTCCGACGGCACGGACACCCCCTGGTACGTCATGGGCCGCTGGGCGGCCGGGGACCAGGACATCCGGCGGACCTCGGTGGACGACCAGACCGACGACAAGAGCAGCATCTGGACGGACACCTTCGCGATCGACGACCCGGCGACGGGCCTCCGCCTCACCTCGTACCGCCTGCGGCTGACCCTCTACCGCAAGCCGGGCACCAAGAAGACCCCCACGGTCTGGCGGCTCGGCGCGATGGGCTCCGACATCCCCGACCGCTTCACCGTCCCGGCCTCCACGCCGGGGCTCGCCCAGGAGCTGATCGTCCCGCGGTACTCGCAGGAGATCCACGCCGGCCAGTACCCCCAGTACGACAACGGCGGCGAGGCCTGGTGCAGCCCCACCTCCTCGCAGATGATCATCGAGTACTGGGGCGGCAGGCTCACCCCGGAGCAGCTGGCCTGGGTCGACCCGACGTACGCCGATCCGCAGGTGTGCCACGCGGCCCGGTACACGTTCGACTACCAGTACGCGGGCTGCGGTAACTGGCCGTTCAACGCGGCCTACGCGGCCACCTTCGACGGGCTCCAGGGCGTGGTCACCCGGCTCGGCTCGCTCACCGACCTGGAGACGCTGATCGCGGCCGGCATCCCGGCCATAACGTCCCAGTCCTTCCTGAAGGAGGAGCTCACCGGGGCGGGGTACGGCACCTCCGGGCACCTGATGACCGTCATCGGCTTCACCGCCGAGGGCGATGTGATCGCCAACGACCCGGCCTCGCCGAGCGACGAGGCGGTGCGCAGGGTCTACAAGCGCGCCGAGTGGGAGAAGATCTGGCTGAGGACCAAGCGCTACAACGCCAGCGGCAAGGTGGTCTCCGGCACAGGCGGCGTCTGCTACCTGTACTTCCCGGCCCGGCCGACCCCGCGGCAGTGCAAGGCGCTCGCGGCGGTGGGAGTGCGCTGAGGCGGAGCGGGGCCCCGGTGCGCGCCGGGGCCCTGTGACCAAGGTCTCGGCCGCAAAAGCCGTGGTCAGTGGCAAGGTGGACGAATGACCGCATCAACAGCCACCGCCGCCCGCGCTCGTACCGGCGGCCCCAAGGACGACGGCCCGAAGGTCCTCGAACACCTCGCGGGCTGGACGCTCGTCGTGGTGATCGCGATGCTCGTGACCCAGCTCGGCCTTCTGTGACCTGACTCCTGCTTGACCTGACATACTGCGGGTGTCCCGCCACCAGCCCGAGACCAGGGTCGAAATTGAATATCAGTGATCAGCGTGCGGCCGCCCGGCCACGGGCGCGCGGCACCGAGCGCTCGGTCGCACGTCGCGCCGAACTCATCGCGATCGGGCGGCGGTTGTTCGCCGACACGTCGTACGACGCGCTCTCCATGGACGACATCGCCCGTCAGGCGCATGTCGCCAAGGGGCTGATCTACTACTACTTCCAGTCCAAGCGCGGCTACTACCTGGCGATCATCCAGGACTCCGTCGCCGACCTGGTCACCTTCGCGGCGAGCGGTCTCCAACTGCCCCAACTGGACCGGGTCCAGCGCACGATCGACAGCTATCTGCGCTACGCCGAGCACAACCAGGCCGCCTACCGCACGGTGGTCAGCGGCGGCGTCGGCTTCGACACCGAGGTGCACGCCATCCGGGACGGGGTGCGCGAGGCGATCGTCGCGACCATCGCCGAAGGCGCCTACGGTCGCACCGACATCGCCCCGCTGGCCCGCATGGGCCTGCTGGCCTGGGTGTGCAGCGTCGAGGGCGCCACCCTCGACTGGATCGACCGCCCCGAACTGCCCCGCGACATCATGCGCGAACTCCTGGTGAAGACCCTGGGCGGCGCGATGCGCGCCATCGAGGAACTCGACCCGTCCTATCCGGCCCCGGAGCCGGCCCGCCGCGACGAGGCCTGAACGAAGGGCGGAGGCTTCAGCGCCCCCGCCCCGAGTTCCCTGCCGCTGACGTCAGTTGATCGCCTTGATCAGCTCACCGCCCGTGGTGTCCCCGCTCAGCTCCCAGAAGAAGGTGCCGCCGAGCCCCTGCTGGTTCTTGTACGTCATCTTCGCCGCGATGGTGGCGGGGGTGTCGTAACTCCACCAGTTGGTCCCGCACTTGGCGTACGCGGTGCCGGCCACGGTCCCCGTCGCCGGGCACTTCGACTTCAGCACCTTGTAGTCCTCGATGCCCTGCTCGTACGTCCCCGCCGCCGGGCCGGTCGCCGTGCCGCCGGGTGCCGACTGGGTGACGCCGGTCCAGCCACGGCCGTAGAAGCCGATCCCGAGCAGCAGCTTGGAGGCCGGGATGCCGAGGCCCTTGAGCTTGGCGATGGTCGCCGAGGTGTAGTAGTTCGCGGTCGGGATGCCCGCGTAGGAGTTCAGCGGCGAGTGCGGAGCCGTCGGGCCGGTCGAGGCCCAGGCGCCGAAGTAGTCGTACGTCATCGGATTGTACCAGTTGACGTACTGGGCCGCGCCCGCGTAGTTCGCCGCGTCGATCTTGCCGCCCGAGGTGGCGTCGGCGGTGATGGCCGCGGTGACCAGGTTGCCGCTGCCGAACTTCGCGCGCAGCGCCGCCATCAGGTTCTTGAACGCCTCACGCCCGCTGGTGTCACAGGTGTTGCCGCAGGCGTTCGGGTACTCCCAGTCGATGTCGATGCCGTCGAAGACGTCGGCCCACTTGGAGTTCTCGACCAGGTCGTAGCAGGACTGCGCGAACGCGGCCGGGTTCTTCGCGGCCTCGCCGAAGCCGCTCGACCAGGTCCAACCGCCGAAGGACCAGAGGACCTTGAGGCCCGGGTGCTTCTTCTTCAGCTCCCGCAGCTGGTTGAAGTTGCCGCGCAGCGGCTGGTCCCAGGTGTCGGCGACGCCGTCCACCGACTCGGCGGCGGTGTAGGTGCGGTCGGTCGCCGCGTAGGAGTCGCCCATCGCGCACTTGCCGCCGGTGACGTTGCCGAAGGCGTAGTTGATGTGCGTGAGCTTCGCCGCGGAGCCGGACGTCTCGATGTTCTTGACGTAGTACTTGCGGTCGTAGGTGCCCCATTCGGTGAAGTAGCCGACGACCTTGGATGCCTTGAGAGCGGGCGCGGCGGCGGGCTCGGCGGTCGCGGTGCCCGCTCCGGCCAGCAGCCCGGCGCCGAGGACCGCGCAACAGGCGGCCGACACGAGCGCCCGGAATCGGGTGCGGGGACGTGGGGAGGTGTGCATCGGGTGTCTCCTCGTGGGGGAGAGGGGAGCATGCGCCGATTGGCATGAACGCGGTAAGGCGTTGGTCCGTCACGGTAGGAGGACTAGACCAGTACGTCAATGGTTCGGACCAATTTCGCGTTCCTCGAGCCCCGCTCCAGGTTTCCTGAAGTAAGCGGTCGTTAACTGGTGACTCGGTGCCGCCGATCGGGCATACTCACAGCGCAGAGCCGCTGGTCAGCAGCTTCCGAGACCCGGGGGTGCGAGCATCGGCACAGCCCTCAGCCAGACCCCGGCGGAGTCGCCCACCCAAGGCGCACGTCCGTCGATGTGCCCGACAGGGAGGAGAGCGTCGCCATGCCTGAGCGCGCCCCGCAGCCGGTGGACCGTCAACTGCCCACGGACGAGGCTCGGGACCTGATCTCGCTCGTCCGCGACATCGCGCAGCGAGAGATCGCCCCGAAGGCGGCCGAGGAGGAGGACGCGGGACGCTTCCCGCGCGAGGTCTTCACCCTGCTCTCGGAGTCCGGACTGCTCGGACTGCCGTACGACGCCGAGTACGGCGGCGGCGACCAGCCGTACGAGGTCTACCTCCAGGTCCTCGAAGAGCTCGCCGCGGCCCGGCTCACCGTCGGCCTCGGCGTCAGCGTGCACACCCTCGCCTCCTACGCCCTCGCCGCCTACGGCACCAAGGAGCAGCAGGTCGAACACCTGCCCGCGATACTCGGCGGCGGCCTTCTCGGCGCGTACTGCCTCTCCGAGCCGGCCTCCGGCTCGGACGCCGCGTCCCTGCGGACCAGGGCGGTCCGGGACGGCGACGACTGGGTCATCACCGGCACCAAGGCCTGGATCACGCACGGCGGCATCGCCGACTTCTACACCGTCATGGCCCGTACCGGCGAGGAGGGCGCCCGCGGGATCACGGCCTTCCTGGTGCCCGGTGACGCGGCCGGCCTCAGCGGGGCCCTGCCGGAGAAGAAGATGGGTATGAAGGGCTCGCCCACCGCCCAGGTCCACCTCGACGGCGTGCGCGTCGGCGACGACCGGCGCATCGGCGACGAGGGTCAGGGCTTCGCGATCGCGCTGTCCGCACTCGACTCCGGGCGGCTCGGCATCGCGGCCTGTGCGATCGGCGTGGCCCAGGCGGCGCTGGACGCGGCGGTGTCGTATGCCACTGAGCGGCGGCAGTTCGGCAAGCCCATCGCCGACTTCCAGGGGCTGCGCTTCATGCTCGCCGACATGGCGACTCAGGTGGAGGCGGGCCGTGCCCTGTACCTGTCGGCGGCGCGGCTGCGGGACGCGGGCCGGCCGTTCGCCAAGCAGGCCGCCATGGCCAAGCTGCTGTGCACCGACGCCGCGATGAAGGTCACCACGGACGCCGTCCAGGTGCTCGGCGGGTACGGCTACACCGCGGACTTCCCGGTCGAGCGCTACATGCGCGAGGCCAAGGTCCTGCAGATCGTCGAGGGCACCAACCAGATCCAGCGGATGGTCATCGCCCGTCACCTGGCGGGGCCGGAGACGCGCTGAACTGGCCCGGTCTGACCTGCGGCGCCGCGAGCCGGACCCACTCCGGGTCGTGGCGCCCGGGCAGGGTCCGGCCCCGGTCGGCCCACACCCGCATCAGGTCGCGGTAGATCGGCGGGTCCTGCTGCTGCGGCGGCGGAACCGATTCTGCGGGCGGGGGCACGAACACCCGGCGCTGACGCCCGGTCGCTGAATATGTGGGGGTCATACCAGGGCAACGCGGTGGCGGTCGGACAGGTCACCCGTCGGCGGAATCGAGCGTGAGTTCGCGGGCGTCCCCGCGTCCGGCCTCCGCCGGTCCCCACACCACTCTCGTGGCAGCCTCGTGTCCGGCCTCCTCTACCCGGTCGTGGCTGCTCCGCGTCTGGCCTCCTCCGGGCTTCGCGGTCGCCCCGCGTCCGATCTCCTCCGCCCCGTCACGGGCGCGCCCCGCGTCCGGCCCCCTTCCTCGTCGGGGTTGCCCCACGTCCGGCCTCCTCCACCAGGTCGTGGCCGCCCCGCGTCTGGCCTCCTCCGCTCATCTGACGTACCGTCAGCCCAGCCGCCTCCAGGGAGGTTTGCCGTGGCCGACGACCGTCCCGTACCGCTCGACGAGTACCCGGTGCACCAGGTGCCCCTCTCCATGAAGCACGTGGCGACCGGCGACCGGAACGCCTACGACCGCTGCATCTTCCACGTCCTGGACCGTGAGGGGCGGGCGCTGCTGATCGTCGGACTCGGCGTGTACCCCAACCTCGGGGTGACCGACGCGTACGCGACACTGCGGATCGGCGACACCCTGCACGCGGTACGCGCCTCGGACGCGCTCGGCGACGACCGGATGCGGCTCGCGGTCGGCCCGCTGCGGATCGGTGTGCTGAGGCCGCTCCAGGACTTCCGGCTGACCTGCGATCCGGACCCGGACGACCCGGACGGGCTGTCGTTCGACATCGGCTGGACGGCGAGCTTCCCGGCGCTGTGGGAACCGCACCACCAGCAGCGGCGCGGGGACCGGCTCACCCTGGAGGGCAAGCGCTTCGTGCAGGCGGGCCGGTGTCATGGGGTGCTGCGGATCGGCGGTACGGAGATCCAGCTGACGCCGGACCACTGGGCCGGCACCCGGGACCGCAGCTGGGGCGTGCGCCCGATTCCCGGCGAGGAGGGCGGACGGCTCGCGGAGGACCACCCGACCGAGGGCTTCCACTGGATCTGGTGCCCGGTCCACCTCGGGGACCGCTTCCTGATGGTGATCGTCCAGGAGGACGCCGACGGCTATCGCACCCTGAACGACGCCACCCTCATCCGCCCCGGCCACCGCGACCGCCAACTCGGCTGGCCCCAGGCGGAGATCACCTACCGTCCCGGTACCCGCCACCCCGAACGCGCGCTCGTCCACCTCGGAGACCCGCGCAAGCCCCAGGAGTTGGAGGTCGAGATCCTCACCTCCTCCCCGCTCGCGCTCGGCGCCGGCTACCCGCCCGCCGACGACTGGCAGCACGGCACCTGGCGTGGCCCCGGCTGGACCGACCGCCGTACCTACGACTTCACCGAGCCGCACCCGCTCGCCGCGTACGGCGTCACCGACCACGCCGCCCGCTTCCGCCTCGACGGCCGGACGGGCCACGGCATCTTCGAACACGGCTCGTTCGGCCGACACGACCCGAGCGGCTTCACCGGCTTCGACTCGGTTGCCGGATAGGGGAGTTGCCCGGGGATTGCCGCCTCACGTCCACGTCCGCCGCCCGACAAGGGGGTTGCCTCATGGCCACGGCACCTCGGCCCCGTACGACCACCCGCGACCCGGAGGATCTCACCCGCCGCCTGACCGCCTGGCTCGACACCCGGCTGCCCGGCGCGAAGGCCGTCGGCGTGAGCGTCCCCGCCTCCAACGGCATGTCCAGCGAGACCCTGCTCTTCGACATCGAGCACCCCGAACCCCCCTTGCGGGCCTGCGCGTTGAGGCTCGCGGCGGACCCGGCGGCGTACACCGTCTTCCCGGTCTACGACATGGTCCGCCAGTACCGCACGATGCGTGTGGTGGGGGAGCACTCCGACCTGCCCGTGCCGAAGGTGCTGTGGCTGGAGGAGGACCCCGGCCCGCTCGGTGCGCCCTTCTTCGTCATGGAGCGCGTGCAGGGCCGCGTCCCGCCGGACGTCATGCCGTACACCTACGAGGGCAACTGGCTGCACGCGGCGAGCGACGAGGAGCGGGAGTGCCTGGTGGAGGCCTCCATAGGGCTGTTGGCCCGTCTGCACGACCAAGTCCCGCTGCAGGAAGCCCAGATCCTGTCACTGCCCGGCGAGGGCGACGCGCTGCGCCGCCATGTCACCGCCCAACGGGCCTACTACGACTGGGTCGTCGACGGTGTCGCCCGCTCACCGCTCATCGAGGCGGCCTTCGATCGGCTGGAGGAGACCTGGCCGCGCGAACCGGGCCCACCCGTCCTCAACTGGGGTGACGCGCGCATCGGGAACGTCGTCTACGACGGCTTCGCTCCCGCCGCCGTCCTCGACTGGGAGATGGCGGCGCTCGCGCCACGCGAGGTCGACCTCGGCTGGACCGTCTACCTGCACCGCTTCTTCCAGGACCTGACCGAAGCCTTCGGCCAGCGCGGACTGCCGGACTTCCTGCGCCGCGACCGCATCGAGGCGCGCTACGCCGAACTCACCGGTCACACCCCGCGCGACATGGACTTCTACACCCTCTACGCCGCCCTGCGGCAGGCGATCGTCATGCTGCGCGTCGCCTACCGGCAGGTGCACTTCGGGGAGGTCGTCGTCCCGGCCGACCCGGACACACTGATCCTGCACCACGGCAGCCTGCGAGCCATGGTGCAGGGCAGTTACTGGGATTGAGCGGGTGCCTCTGCGGGCGCGCTCAGGCGGCCTGGCGCCGCATCGCGGGGACCCTCATGGGGCGCGAGCCCGGTCCGCCGACGTGCGAGAAGGGCTGCGTCCGCCAGTCGAGCCCCTGAGGGAGCGTCAACAGCAGCGCGGTGTCCTGCTCCTGGGGCCTGACGTCCTCGTCCGCCGGACGCGCCTCGGCGGCACGGCGGCCGGTACCGGCGCAGACCGTGAGACCGAAGGGGTTCCAGGGCGAGGCGCACAGCGCGTGCTCCGGAAGCACCTCCTCGTCCGCCAGGAGGGCGATGGGCTGCGCGCAGTCAGGGCAGACCACTCGGAACATCTCGAAGGTGTCGTACGCGTCGAGTTCGTCGTCGAGGGCGTCGGGTTCGACGCCCTCCGGCTCGGGCTCGGCAACTGCCTGGAGTCGCTTGGGTGCGGTACGACCAGGGCGCTTAAGACTCTGCATGGGATTCTCCCCCTCGGGCTGGGCCGTGAAGGCGCTGCGGCCTCGACCACAGCAAGCACTTCCCGCCCGGTCTCGGCGGTAATCACGAGAACATCACGGAGACCGTTCGGGCGCTGTGGTGTTCGTCACATGCCGCACGCAGGTGCCCGGCGCGGCCGTTTTGTCCCTCGGTCGGCTCACAGGCTGCACTCGGCCACATCACGAACCGGGCATGACCTGGGCCGCTGAGGTATCGGAGGAGATCACGCGCGCTGTAAGTTCTTGCGTCATGGAGGAGCTGGACCGTCAGATCGTGCAGCTGCTCGTCAAGGACGGGCGGATGAGCTACACAGACCTCGGCAAGGCCACGGGCCTGTCCACGTCGGCCGTGCACCAGCGGGTGCGCCGGCTGGAGCAGCGTGGCGTCATCCGTGGATACGCCGCCGTCGTCGACCCGGAGGCCGTCGGGCTGCCCATGACCGCCTTCATCTCGGTGAAGCCGTTCGACCCCAGCGCCCCCGACGACATCGCGGACCGCCTGGCCGGCGTGCCCGAGATCGAGGCCTGCCACAGCGTCGCGGGCGACGAGAACTACATCCTCAAGGTGCGGGTGGCCACCCCGCACGAACTGGAGGAGCTGCTGGCGCGACTGCGGTCGCTGGCCGGGGTCTCGACCCGGACCACGGTGGTGCTGTCGACCCCGTACGAGGCACGGCCGCCACGCATCTGACCACCTGCGTGCGGAGCCGTCCCCGCCAGGCGCGAGACTGTTCCCCATGAGTGAGTCCACCGCCGCGCCCAAGACCGTCCTGCTCCGCCGAGGAGAGGTCCACAGCCCCGCCGACCCCTTCGCCACCGCGATGGTCGTCGAACGCGGCCAGGTCGCCTGGGTGGGCTCCGAAGGCGCCGCGGATGCCTTCGCCGACGGCGTCGACGAGGTCGTCGACCTCGACGGCGCCCTGGTCACCCCCGCGTTCACCGACGCCCACGTCCACACCACCGCCACCGGCCTCGCCCTCACCGGCCTCGACCTGTCCGACGCGCCCTCCCCGGAGGCGGCCCTCGCCCTCGTACGGGACTTCGCCGCCGCCCGCCCCGAGGACCGCGTCCTGCTCGGCCACGGCTGGGACGCCGCCCGCTGGCCCGGCGGACGCCCGCCCACGCGCGCGGAGCTCGACGCGGCCACCGGCGGCCGCCCCCTCTACCTCTCCCGCATCGACGTCCACTCGGCGGTCGTGACGACGGCCCTGCTCGACATGACGTCCCTCGGACACGTGGACGGCCCGCTCACCGCCGACGCCCACCATGCCGTACGCGCCACCGCCCTCGGCGCCATCACCCCGGCCCAGCGCGCAGAGGCCCAGCGCACCGCCCTCGCCCACGCCGCCTCCCTCGGCATCGGATCGGTGCACGAGTGCGCCGGTCCTGACATCTCCTCCGAGGACGACTTCACCGGGCTGCTGCGGCTCGCCGCCGAGGAGGCCGGACCGCGGGTCGTCGGCTACTGGGCCGAGCGGAACGTCGACAAGGTGCGCGAGCTGGGCGCGCTCGGCGCCGCCGGGGACCTGTTCGTCGACGGCGCCCTCGGCTCCCACACCGCCTGTCTGCACCGGCCGTACACGGACGCCGAGCACACCGGCACCGCCTACCTGGACGCGGCCGCCGTCGCCGCCCACGTCGCCGAATGCACCGAGGCGGGCCTCCAGGCGGGCTTCCACGCGATCGGCGACGCCGCCGTGGCCGCCGTCGTCGAGGGCATGCGCGCCGCCGCCGAGAAGGTCGGCCTGGCCCGCGTCCGCGCCGCCCGGCACCGCGTCGAGCACGCCGAGATGCTCACGCCGGAGACGATCGAGGCCTTCGCCGAGCTGGGCCTCACCGCCTCCGTGCAGCCCGCGTTCGACGCGCTGTGGGGCGGCGAGGAGGGCATGTACGCCCAGCGCCTGGGCGCCGAGCGGGCCCGCACCCTGAACCCCTTCGCGGCCCTCCTGCGCGCCGGCGTGCCCCTCGCCTTCGGCTCCGACAGCCCGGTCACCCCGCTCGACCCCTGGGGCACCGTCCGCGCCGCCGCCTTCCACCGCACACCCGAGCACCGGGTCTCGGTCCGCGCCGCGTTCACGGCCCACACGCGGGGCGGCTGGCGGGCGATCGGCCGGGACGACGCGGGCGTCCTGGTGCCGGGCGCGCCGGCCGACTACGCGGTCTGGAGCACCGACGAGCTGATCGTCCAGGCCCCGGACGACCGCGTCGCCCGCTGGTCCACCGACCCCCGCTCCGGCACCCCCGGCCTGCCCGACCTCTCCCCGGGCGCCGACCTGCCGGTCTGCCTGCGCACGGTGGTGGGCGGACGGACGGTGTTCGTGCGGCCGAGCGAGTGATCTCCCGGGGTGGCGCGGCTCCATACGGCTGCCGCCGCCCCGTCTCGCGACCTGCGCATCCTCCGCGCTGACCTGGGCATTGAGGAAAGATGCGCAGGTCGAACGGCTGTTGACAGCCGATGGCAGAGGGCCGGTAGGTTCGGCCCAGTCCACCACCGGACGCCCTACCGGGGAACGTCCGTGAACTCGTCGCCGCGCCGCTGGGTCAGGGACGGTGTGCCGCACCGGGGCACCGCCACTGGGAGCCAGGCTCAGCGCCCGCGCCGCTGCGAGGGAACGTTCCGGCCGGTCGGGGAGGTGTGACCCGGGTGGGGCCCGGGCGCTCAGTAGACAACGGCTTTCGGTCGACCCGCAGCCAGCGGGTCCCAGGTCGGCCCGAAGGGCGCCGGGCCCCCATCCGCCGCACGCACAGGCGCCGAAAACGTCGTCCTTACCCAGCTCTTGTTAAAACGACACCACCATACGAACGTCCTGTCACGTCGTCGCACGTGCCGCCCACTATGGTGGACGCCTGCGTACGGACTGAAGGGGCAGTAGTGAACGACGGCGACGGGACCCTCGCGGGGAGGCAGTTCGGCCCGCTCGGCACGGCCTTGGTGATCATCCCGACCTACAACGAGGCGGAGAACATCAAGAAGATCGTCGACCGGGTCCGCAAGGCGGTCCCCGACGCGCACGTCCTCGTCGCCGACGACAACAGCCCCGACGGCACCGGCAAGCTCGCCGACGAACTCGCCGCCACCGACGACCACGTCCAGGTCCTGCACCGCAAGGGAAAGGAAGGCCTCGGCGCCGCCTACCTCGCGGGCTTCCGCTGGGGTCTGGACAACGGCTACGGCGTCCTGGTCGAGATGGACGCCGACGGCTCCCACCAGCCCGAGGAACTGCCCCGGCTGCTGACCGCCCTCAAGGGCGCCGACCTCGTCCTCGGCTCCCGCTGGGTGCCCGGCGGCCGGGTCGTGAACTGGCCCAAGTCCCGCGAGTTCATCTCCCGCGGCGGCAGCCTCTACTCGCGCGTCCTGCTCGACGTCCCCATCCGCGACGTCACCGGCGGCTACCGCGCCTTCCGCCGCGAGACCCTGGAGGGCCTCGGCCTCGACGAGGTCGCCTCCCAGGGCTACTGCTTCCAGGTCGACCTGGCCCGCCGCGCGATCAAGGCCGGCTACCACGTCGTCGAGGTGCCCATCACCTTCGTCGAGCGCGAACTCGGCGACTCCAAGATGAGCCGCGACATCCTCGTGGAGGCCCTGTGGCGGGTCACCACCTGGGGCGTGGGGGAGCGGGTCGGCAAGGTACTGGGCCGCGACAAGAGCCCGGGCGACAAGGCCTGACCTCGGACGTCCTCCGGCCCCACGGTGCCCCCGGTGGATCGTCCCCTTATCCCGTGTTGAGCCGTGCCCAGGCACACTGGACGCATGACAAGTGGCGCTTCGACCCCCACGTACCCCGCCCGACCCCCGCGCTCCCGGCTGCGCACCTTCCTGCCGCTGGGGATCGCGGCGTGGCTGGTGCTGGAGATCTGGCTGCTGACCGTGGTCGCCGGCGCCGCGAGCGGAGTCACGGTGTTCCTGCTGCTGCTCGCCGGGTTCGTGCTCGGCGCGGTGGTCATCAAGCGGGCGGGCCGCCGGGCCTTCCAGAACCTCAACCAGGCGCTCCAGCGCGGCACGGCCCCGTCCAGCGGCGGCGGCAACGGCCTGATGATGCTGGGCGGCCTGCTCCTCATGATCCCGGGTCTGATCTCGGACGTGGTCGGCCTGGTGCTGCTGATCCCGCCGGTCCAGAAGGCCCTGAGCCGCTACACGGAGCGGACGGTCGAGCGCCGGCTGCGCGAGGCGGCCCCGGGCACCCTGGGCGACGCCTTCCAGCAGGCCCGGATGCACCGCCCCGACGGCAAGGTGGTCCAGGGCGAGGTCATCCGGGACGAACCGCGCCGGGCCCCCGAGGAGCCGCGCCCGCCGCTGACGGGCTGACGGCACGCGGACATGACTGCGGGCGCCGTACAAGAAGCTCTTGTACGGCGCCCGCAGTCATGTCGTGCGCTGTGTTCAGCCGCTCAGGCCCTGGGGGCTATGCGGACTTGCGGCTGTCGCGGGGGTGAACGGCGATGTTCATCGCCCCCGAGCGGAGAACCGCCAGACGCTCCTCGAGGACCTCTTCGAGTTCCTCGCGGGTGCGCCGCTCCATCAGCATGTCCCAATGCGTACGCGCGGGCTTGGCCTTCTTCTCCTCAGGGCCGTCGCCGTCAACGAGGAGTGCCTGGGCCCCGCAGACCTTGCACTCCCACTCCGGCGGGATCTCCGCCTCGACCGAGAAGGGCATCTCAAACCGGTGCCCCTTCTCGCATGCGTACTCCACGGCCTGGCGCGGGGCCAGGTCGATGCCGCGGTCCGTCTCGTAGCTGGTCACCACGAGGCGCGTGCCGCGAAGAGCTCGCTCACTCATGAATCGTGCCTCCCGGGCTTGTCGCCCACAGGACAGGTGTCGCTGTCGTCGTCATCCGGTCAACGTCCGGTCGGCGGTAAAGATTCCCGTTCCGGGTCATGCGTCGCCGTCGTAGCCGCCCCTTGTTGTACCCACCGGCGCCCGGTTTGTCACATCTGCTAGCAGATGTCACCCAGCGTTTCGGCATCTTTGACGCGCAGTAACGGTACGCCAGGCAGGTCAAACGCGTACACTACCGCCCTTTCGCGTCGAACGCTAAATCTTCTCCGGAACGGGATTGCCCGCGTCGCGGATCGCCTCCCGCACCGGGACCCGCGCGAGCAGCACGAACCCGAGCGCGAAGAAGGCGACCAGGGAGATGATCGCGTCCCGATAACTTCCGGTCAGCTGGTAGGTGATCCCGAACAGCAGGGGGCCCAGCCAGCTCATGCCCCGGTCGCTCATCTCGTACGCCGAGAAGTATTCGGCCTCCTTGCCGGGCGGTACGAGATGCGAGAACAGGGAGCGGGACAGGGCCTGGCTGCCGCCGAGGACGAGACCGATCCCGGCGGCCAGCACGAAGAACCACACCGGCGCGCCGGCGGGCAGGAAGTACCCGGCCGCCAGGGTCACCGTCCACGCCACCAGCGAGCCGAGGACCGTCCGCTTGGCGCCGTACGTGCGGGCCAGTCGGCCCATGCCGAGCGCGCCCGCGACCGCGAGCACCTGGACCAGCAGCACCGCCCCGATGAGCGTCGACTGGCCGAGGTCCAGCTCCTCGGAGCCGTAGACCGACGCCTGGGAGATCACCGTCTGGATGCCGTCGTTGTAGACGAGGTACGCCAGCAGGAAGGCGAGCGTCAGCGGGTGGCGGCGCATGTCGCGGACGGTGGCCGCCAGCTGCCGGAAGCCCGGGGCCGTCGTCTCCTTCGCCGGTGCCCGGCGGTCGCGCAGCCGTCGTAGCGGTACGAGCGTGAAAGCGCCCCACCACAGACCCGCCGAGGCCAGACAGATCCGGACGGCCATGCCCTCGGACAGGCCGAAGGAGTCGTGGGCGGTGTAGAGGACCAGGTTCACGACCAGCACGAGGGAGCCCGCCGCGTAGCCGAAGGCCCAGCCGCGGGAGGAGACCGCGTCGCGCTCCTCGGGCGGGGCGATCTGCGGGAGGTAGGAGTTGTAGAGCATCGTCCCGACGGCCGACGCCGCGTTCGCGACGATCAGCAGGAGGCCGCCGAGGAGATAGCGGTCGCCGCCGAGGAAGAACATCGCCGCCGTGGCCGCGGCCCCCGTGTAGGCGGCGGCCGCCAGGAGCGGCTTCTTGCGGCCCGTGCGGTCGGCCGCCGCGCCCACCAGAGGCATCACCAGCACGGCCACGATCACCGACAGGGACACCGAATAGGCGAAGAAGGACCCCGCGCGTACCGGGATGCCCAGGGGATGGACATAACCGTCCGCGTCGGCGGCGTCCTCGGCGACCGACGGCAGATAAGGGCCTAGGAACACGGTGAGCACGCTCGTCGAGTAGACGGAGCACGCCCAGTCGTAGAAGTACCAGCCGCGCTGCTCACGCCGCCGGTCGGCGGCCTCCGCCACCAGGGTGTCCGCGCCCATCCCGCCCCTCGCTGGTCCCGCGCGCGGGTGGCGGTCCAGGGGCGAGGAAGGTCGGTCAGACCCAGACGCCGCGGTCCTCCATGACCTTGCGCAACGTGTCGATGTGATCGGTCATGATGCCATCGACTCCCAGGTCCAGAAGACGGTGCATGCGATCGGCGTCGTTGATGGTCCACACGTGCACGTGCAGCCCGCGCGCGTGGGCGGCGTGGACGAAGCGGTGGTCGACGACCTGGATGCCCGACTGGGCCTCCGGCACCTGGGCGGCGACCGCGGACCGGCGCAGCGCGGCGGGCACGCCCCACGAGCGCAGCCGCAGATTGAGGACGCCTCGGGTGCCGTACGACGTGGCCAGGCGCGGGCCCGCCAGCCGCTGGGCGCGCACGACCCGCGCCTCGGAGAACGAGCCGACGCAGATGCGGTCCCAGGTGTTGGTGCGCTCGACCAGGTCGAGGAAGGGGTGCAGCGCCGACTCGGCCTTGAGGTCGACGTTCCAGCGCGCTTCGGGGAACGTCTCCAGGAGCTCCTCGAACAGCGGCACCGGCTCCTCGCCCGCCACGCGCGCGTGGCTCACCTCCGCCCAGGGCAGGTCCGCGATCCGGCCCGCCCCGTCCGTCACCCGGTCCAGGGTCGAGTCGTGAAAGGCGACGAGCTTCCCGTCCGCCGTGGCGTGGACGTCGGTCTCCAGATAGCGGTAGCCCGTCTCCACCGCCCGCCGGAACTGCGCCAGGGTGTTCTCCAGACCGTCCGCCGCGCCGCCCCGGTGGGCGAAGGGGATCGGGCCAGGGTGGTCGAGATAGGGGTGACGTATCCGGGTGCTCACCGACGCAGTATCGCCCTCCGGGGTTGCCCGCCGGCAACGACCGTGCTGCGGTCCGATGCCGAAGGAACATCGAACAACCGCAGGAACACCTGAGCCAGCGGGCCGATCGAGACCGCGTACAGCACGGTCCCGACGCCGATCGTGCCGCCGAGCAGGAAGCCGGTCGCGACGACCGCGATCTCCACGGCCGTCCGCATCAGCCGGATCGAGCGCCCCGTGCGCCGGTGCAGACCGGTCATCAGGCCGTCCCGGGGGCCGGGGCCGAAGCGGGCCGCGATGTAGAGGCCGGTGGCCGCGCCGTTGAGGACGATGCCGGCGACGAGCAGGGGGATCCGCACGGCCAGGGCGTGCACCTCCGGCACCGCCGCGAGCGTGCCGTCCATCGCGATGCCGATCACGAAGACATTGGAGACGGTGCCGAGGCCGGGCCGCTGGCGCAGCGGGATCCACAGCAGCAGCACCGCCGCGCCCACGATGATCGACACGACACCGATCGTCAGGCCGGTCAGCTCGGCGAGGCCCTGGTGCAGCACGTTCCAGGGCTCCAGCCCCAGACCTGCCTCGACGAGCAGCGCCGAGCTCGCTCCATAGAGGACGAGGCCTACGTACAGCTGGATCAGCCGACGCCCGAGTCGGCGCTGGGTGGACAAGTGGTGCCCCCTGTGGTCGTGGTGGCCTGGTCCATGACACCCTGGGGCTTGGGTGGAAGCATCATCCATGGCCAATTCGGGGAAGGTGGACTGATTTCCATGGCGCAGTGGACCTCGGCGGTGGGGCCGGCGCAGCTCGCCCGGCTGCTCAACTCCCAGCAGGACCGTCCGGCCGGCCCCGGCACCCGCCGCCCGCCCGCCTACCGCGCACTCGCCGACGGCATCCGGCTGCTGGTCCTCGAAGGCCGCGTCCCGGTGGCCGCCCGGCTGCCCGCCGAACGCGAACTGGCCCTGGCCCTGTCCGTCAGCCGTACGACGGTGGCGGCAGCCTACGAGGCACTGCGCACCGAGGGATTCCTGGAGTCCCGGCGCGGAGCCGGGAGTTGGACGGCGGTACCGGCCGGGAACCCGCTCCCCGCACGGGGTCTTGAACCCCTGCCGCCCGAGGCGCTCGGCTCGATGATCGACCTCGGCTGCGCGGCCCTGCCCGCCCCCGAGCCGTGGCTGACCCGCGCGGTCCAGGGCGCCCTGGAGGAGCTGCCGCCGTACGCCCACACGCACGGCGACTATCCCGCCGGGCTGCCCGCACTGCGCTCGATGATCGCCGAGAGGTACACCGCGCGGGGCATCCCGACCATGCCCGAGCAGATCATGGTGACGACCGGTGCGATGGGCGCCATCGACGCCATCTGCCATCTCTTCGGGGGTCGGGGCGAGCGCATCGCCGTCGAGTCGCCGTCGTACGCCAACATCCTCCAGCTGATGCGGGAGGCGGGCGCGCGGCTGGTGCCGGTCGCGATGGCCGACGGGCTGACCGGCTGGGACATGGACCGCTGGCGGCAGGTGCTGCGGGACGCGGCGCCCCGGATCGCCTACATCGTCGCCGACTTCCACAACCCGACCGGCGCGCTCGCCGACGACGACCAGCGGCGGCAACTCGTGGACGCGGCGCGCTCCGCCGGGACCGTGCTGGTGGCCGACGAGACGATGACGGAGCTGTGGCTGGACGAGGACGTCGAGATGCCGCGGCCCGTGTGCGGCTTCGACCCCGCCGGGTCCACCGTGATCACCGTCGGCTCGGCCAGCAAGGCGTTCTGGGCCGGGATGCGGATCGGGTGGGTGCGGGCGGCGCCGGACGTCATCCGCAGCCTCGTCGCCGCGCGGGCCTACGCCGACCTGGGCACGCCGGTGCTGGAGCAACTGGCCGTGAACTGGCTGTTCAGCACAGGCGGTTGGGAGCAGGCCGTGGACGTCCGACGGGTGCAGGGTCGGGAGAACCGGGACGCCTTGGTGGCGGCGGTGCGCCGGGAGCTGCCGTCGTGGGAGTTCGAGGTGCCGCGCGGCGGGCTGACGCTGTGGGTGAGGGCGGGCGGCCTGTCCGGGTCGCGGCTGGCCGAGGCGGGGGAGCGGGTCGGGGTACGAGTACCGTCCGGGCCGCGCTTCGGGGTCGACGGGGCCTTCGAGGGGTACGTGCGCCTGCCGTTCACGGTGGGCGGCGCGGTGGCGGACGAGGCGGCGACGCGGCTGGCGGCGGCGGCGCGGATCGTGGAGAGCGGGGGGACGGGGGGAGGAGAGGCGCCGCGTACGTTTGTGGCGTGACGTGGGGGGTGTCACTCGCCCGCGTTGGCGGGGTGCCGCTGCGCCCACCCGTGCCGCCCCAGCGGCACGACTGCCCGCAGCGGCGGCTGCTACGGGGCCTCGGCCGGTACCGCTTCTGTCGGGATCTGCTCCGCGTCCACCGGCGTCGTCCTGGGCGGCAACAACGCAAGCACCGCCTGCCGGTCCGCGTCGCTCGTCTCGTCGTCGTACGGGTCCGGGGTCGACGGGACCTGGAGTCGATGGACCGGCCCCGTGCCCAGGCGGGCATAACCCCGGCCCGGCGGGACGTCGGCGACCGGCGTGGTGTGCGGCGGAGCGCCCAGCACCGCCTCCAACTGCCCCGGCGTCGCCGGGCCGAGGACGACACGCGCGCGTGTGTGCTGTCGTACCGCGTCACTCAGCGCGTCCGCGTTGTCGAACTGGTCGGCCACGACCACCGTGACGCCCGCCGCCCGGCCGTGCCGCAGCGGGACCTGGAGGAGGGACTGCGGGTCCCGGTGGCCGTCGGCCGTGGCCAGGTGCGTGAACGCGGTGGGGCGGTCCAGGAGGAGCCACAGGGGGCGCCGGGTGTCGTCCGGCGGCGGGTGGCCCGCCTGGCGGGCCCGGTTCATGGCGATCAGGCGCCGCTCCGTCTCGGTGGCGGCCCACTCGAGGCTGGCCAGGGCGCCGGTGAGCCCGCACTCGACGGCCAGGACGCCGTCCCGGCCGGTCAGGCACGCGTACTCGCCGGTGCCGCCGCCCTCGACGATGACGACGTCGCCGTAGGGCAGCGCCTGGAGGGCGATGGAACGCAGCAGGGTCGAGGTGCCGCTGCCCGGCTGGCCCATGACCAGCAGATGGGGCTCCGTGGAGCGGACGCCGGTGCGCCAGACCACGGGGGGTACGTCGCGCTGCTCCTCGCCGTGGGTGAGGGGGAGCGTGCGCTGGACCTCGGTGGGGTCGGTGAAGCCGAGGACCGTCTCGCCGGGAGCCGTGACGAATCGCTGGGCGGCGATGTCGGTGGGCAGCGGCGGCAGGACGGTGACGGAGAGCTGGTTGCCCTCCTCGTCCCACGCGAAGCGGTACTCGCGGCCGCGGCCCGACTTGGCGTGCAGCAACTGCTCGATCCGCGCGCGTGCGTCGGCCTCGCCGTCCGTGAAGTAGGCGGGGTAGCGGATCACGAGCTGGGTGATGCGGCTCGTCTCGTCGAACTCGTACTCGGGGAAGGCCTTCTCCCACTCGCCGCCGTGGGCGTAGAGCGGGGCAGGGTCCTCGGCCGTGGAGAAGTACGGCACCAGGGCTTCGTAGAGGGACTTCAGCCGCTGGGTCTGCGACTCGTCCGGGCCTTCCGGCGCGGGCGGGGTGCGGTCCCGGCCCTGCCATGCTGCCGCCGCCATCAGGATGATGACGGCGAGCAGCGGACCGTACGGCACGAGGGCCACGACCAGGACCACCGACGCCACCAGGAAAAGCAGCGGCCCGCGCTTGTCCTTGGGGGTGTCGGCCCACTTGCGCCGCCCGGCCGAGGCCAGCCGGCGCAGTCCGCGGGTGATCGTGATCAACGGATGGAGGACGTCGGTGGCGCTGTCGGCCGCCGTCCGGGCCAGCTCCCGGCTCCGGGCGATCTGCGCGCTGCCTGTGCTCAGGATGCGGGGGAGGGGGCGCCGGGCCACTGCAGTCTCCTGAAGGTGCGTACGGAAGGGAGGGACGCCTGGGGAAGGGGCGTCGAAAGAAGCGGCGTCAGAACTTGATGCCGCCGAGCAGGCTCGCCAGGCTCTCCCCGCCGGCTCTGATGCTCGGAGCGATGGCGGTGCTCGCGAGATAGAAGCCGAAGAGGGCGGCGACAAAGGCGTGCGACGCCTTGAGTCCGTCCTTGCGGAAGAAGAGGAAGACGATGATGCCGAGCAGGACCACGCCTGAGATGGACAGGATCATTTGAGGTCTCCTGGTTCGGGGGGACAGTCACCATGAGTACTTCCAGGCTCACAGGATGTATCCATACGATAAAAGGTGCAACCGGGTGAATTCCGGGATGTTTCACCCGCTTGACGGGGGCGGCTTGGGCCGGATGAGCAGGGGACTTGCGTCCGACCGGGTCAGTGGTGATCTTTACCTCCGGCACATCGGGTCATGTGCCGCGCGAGCCAGTACCCTGGCGATTCACCTGAACGGTTGTATGGAGAGGCGGTCCGGCCGATGAGTGAAGCCCCCGACCCCGAGGTCGTGGAGCTGGCGACCAAGATCTTCGATCTGGCCCGCAGGGGGCAGACCGAGGCGCTCGTGTCGTACGTCGACGCAGGCGTTCCGGCCAACCTCACCAACGACCGCGGTGACTCCCTCGTCATGCTCGCGGCCTATCACGGCCACGCCGAGGCGGTGCGCGCGCTGCTCGCGCGCGGGGCCGCGGCCGACGAGGTCAACGACCGAGGCCAGACCCCGCTCGCCGGGGCGGTCTTCAAGGGCGAGACGGAAGTGATCAAGGCACTTCTGGAAGGTGGCGCCGATCCGGCCGCGGGAACCCCGTCGGCCGTCGACACCGCCCGGATGTTCGGCAAGGCCGAACTCCTCGAATTGTTCGGCGCACACTGATCCGAACGCTCTGACCAGCGAAAACACGGAAAACGGGGGAGGCGGTACAGGGCCGCCGAAATTTCGGTCGCGGCAGATGGAAGTGCCGAGTCATCATGACGTCGTGATTCACGGACGCGATGGCTGGGCAGGTGTTGCCGCACCGCGCGGGCCGTGATGCGGTCCGCATGGGCCACCGACGAGAGGCAGAGGAAAATGGTCTACAGCAAGCAGGAAACGGCGGGCGCCCCGACGTGTTGTCACGCGGCCAGGTGAAGCAAGAACCCCGGTTGCGTCGACGCTTGATGTGAGGCTGTTTCCCATGTTCGAACCGGTCATAGCGCCCAGCGGTACGCTGCTCGGCCTGCTCCAGAGGGGTCGCGGCGACGGCACACTGCACGCGCTCACCGCCCCGCGCGCCGAAGCGCTCGCGGCCCTGAACCACTGTGTGCTGCGGGACCCCCGCCACGACTGGCAGGTGGAGAACCGCTCCCTTTACTACGCCCGTCTCTACCTCGACCTGGGCGGCGAGCTGGACCGCATCGAGGCCCACCTCTTCGACGTCGAGGACCACTTCGACGACGAGGAGTCACGGACCGGCCTCGCCCTGGCGGTCCTCGGGCACCTCGCCTCCTACGGCAGGCGGGACGCGCTCGAACTGCTGCGCAGGTACGCCGCCACGGGCTCCAACTGGGCCTGGGCCCTGGACGAGCTGGCCCTCAGGGACGACGACGCCGGGCTGCGCGCCCTCGCCGCCCCCGTACTGGCCCGTTTCGGCACCGACCCCGAGGGCGAGGCCGAGCTGGCCGCCACCGTGCGCGACGCCTTCGAACCCCGGCCCTGGCGGCTGTGGGCCGAGGATCCGCGCGAAGCGATCGCCACGCGCGTGCGTGCCGCTCAGGAGGCCGGCTGCTTCGACCGCTGGCAGCGGCAGATGCGACCTACCGGGCCCCGTCCGGGGTGGAGCGTGCAGGCGGTCTTCGAATGGGCCGAGCAGGGCGTCGAACGCGGCGCCGCGCTCCATGTCCCCGCCGCCCGCTGCCTCATGGCGGTCGCCGGACCCGAGGACCGGCCCGAGATCGTCGCCGCCGCCAAGGACGGCACCGAGGGAGCCCGCTGCACCGCACTGCGCTACCTCGCCGACGGCAATGATCCCGACGCCCTCGATCTGATCGAGGCCGCCGTGGTCACCGGCTCGGCACCGGTCGTCGAGGCCGCCGTCGACGCCTTCGAACGGATGCGCAGCATCGCCGCCGTGGACCGTGCCCGCAGCTGGGCCCACCGGCCCGATCCGCTGGGTGCCGCCGCCGGACGCATGCTCGCCTGCCGCGGCGGAGCCGAGGACAAGGACCTCGTCCTCGCCGCCCTGCGCGAGGCCGTACGGGGCGAGGGGCCGGACGCACCGACCCTGTGGACCCTCGTCGACGGCACCGGACGCCTCGGTATCGCCTGCGCCGCCCCCGTACTGCGCCATGTCTACCGCGAGACGGCCTCGTCCCATCTGCGCGGCCGGGCCGCCCGGGCCCTCGCCGCCACCGACCCCTCCTTCGCCACCGGCTTCGCCGTCGAGTGCCTCTGGGACTGCGAGGAGACCACCCGCGAGATCGCCGCCCGGCACGCCGAGACCGCCGACGCCCGCGTCGTCGAGCAACTCCGCCGGCTCGCCGCCGACCCGGCCGAGGAGGCCGAGGTCCAGACCGCCGTACGCAGCCGGATCGGCCCTCCGGACACCGCCGCCATGTGACAGGCACGCCCTCAGGGTGAACTCGGGACGACCCGCGGGTCAGGCGCGTATGGACAGAGCCTGACCTGCGCGGGTGTGCGACGGAACGCTCACGGGACGTTCCCCGTCCGGAAAGATCCACGTTGACGCGTTCACGTCCGGTGCGGCGACAACACCGGTATGCGTGTCGTCATCGTGACCGAATCCTTTCCCCCCGACGTGAACGGCGTGGCCCACTGCGCGCTCCAGACCGCCCGGCACCTCGTGGATCGCGGTCATTCCCCGCTCGTCGTCGCGCCGGCCACCGCGGCCGGTACCGGGCCCGACGTCTTGGCGCCGTGCCCCGTCGTCCGTGTCCCTTCCCTCCCCCTGCCGGGCTACCCCCAGGTCCGGGTCGCCCTCCCCAGTCGGCGCGTCGCCGCGGCCATCGCCGAGCACCGCGCGGACCTCGTCCACCTGGCCAGCCCCTTCGTCCTCGGCGTCCGCGGCATGGCGGCCGCCACCCGGCTCGGCCTCCCCGCCGTCGCCGTCTACCAGACCGACCTCGCCGGATACGCCCGCACCTACGTCCACGCCGGCGAGGCGGCCGCGTGGCGCCGCATCCGCTCCGTCCACGCCGCCGCCGACCTCACCCTCGCCCCGTCCAGCGCCGCCCTGCACGACCTGGAGTCCCACGGCGTCCCCCGGGTGCGGCTGTGGCCGCGCGGCGTGGACACCGCCCGCTTCCACCCCGGGCTGCGCGACGAGGCACTGCGCCGCGAACTCGCCCCGAACGGCGAGCTGATCGTCGGCTACGTCGGCCGGCTCGCCCCCGAGAAGCAGGTCGAGCTGCTGGCGGGCGTGTGCGGCCTCGACGGCGTCCGCGTGGTCGTCGTGGGCGACGGGCCGAGCCTGCCGACCCTGACGGAAGCCCTGCCGGGCGCGGTCTTCCTGGGCCGCCGCACCGGCGACGAACTGGCCCGGATCTTCGCCTCCCTGGACGTCTTCGCGCACACCGGGCCCTTCGAGACCTTCTGCCAGACCGTCCAGGAGGCCATGGCCAGCGGGGTCCCCGTGGTCGCACCGGCCGCGGGCGGCCCGCTCGACCTCGTCGCCCACGGCCGCACCGGCCTGCTGGTCCCGCCGCGCGACGCGGCCGCCGTACGGGACGCCGTGTGGGCCCTGGCCGCCGATCCCGGACTGCGGGCCGCGTACGGAGCCGCGGGACGGGCGACCGTCGAGGGCCGCACCTGGGCGGCCGTAGGCGATCAGCTGCTCGGGCACTACGCGGGTGTGCTGGCCGGTCGGCGGATGGCGGTGGCGGCATGAGCGGTTCGTGGACCGAAGCCGGGGGCGGCGTCCGTCCGTTGCGGATCGTCCGGCTCGCGAACTTCGTCGCGCCTGCTTCAGGCGGTCTGCGGACCGCGCTGCGTGAGCTCGGCAAGGGCTACAAGGTGGCCGGGCACGAGCCCGTGCTCGTCGTGCCGGGTGAGCGGGTCAGTGACGTCGAGACCGAGCAGGGGCGGGTGATCACCCTGCCGGGGCCGCTGCTGCCGGGCACCGGCGGCTACCGCGTGCTCGCCGACCGGCGGCGGGTGGCCCGGCTCCTGGAGGCGCTGGCCCCCGACCGCCTGGAGGTCTCCGACCGTACGACCCTGAGGTGGACCGGCAGGTGGGCGCGACGCGCGCGGGTGCCGGCCGTGATGGTCTCCCACGAGACCGCCGACGGCGTCCTGCGCACCTGGGGCGTCCCCGAGGGCGCGGCCAGGCGTGCCGCGGACGCGCTGAACGTCCGTACCGCACACACCTACGCGCGCGTGGTGTGCACCACCGAGTTCGCCGAGCGGGAGTTCGTCCGGATCGGCGCGCGCAACGTCGTACGGGCGCCCCTCGGCGTCGACCTGTCCGAACGGCACCCGGCGCTGCGTGACGCGCGGCTGCGTGGCGTCTACGCGCGCGTGGACGAGACGCTGCTGGTGACGTGCACCCGGCTGTCGGTGGAGAAACGACCCGGCACCGCGCTGGACGCCCTGGAGGCGCTCGTACGGCGGGGGAGGCGGGCGGTGCTGGTGGTGGCCGGGGACGGGCCCTTGCGGTCGCGGCTCGAACAGCGGGCGCGGGAGCGCGGGTTGCCGGCCGTCTTCCTCGGGCACGTCACCGACCGCGGGTTGCTCGGCGCCCTCCAGGCGTCCGCCGACGTGTGCCTGGCCCCCGGGCCCGCCGAGACGTTCGGGCTCGCCGCGCTGGAGGCGATGGCCTGCGGCACGCCCGTCGTCGTGAGCGCCTCCTCCGCGCTGCCCGAGGTGATCGGGGTGGCGGGAGCGGTCGCGGCGGATCACGGGGCCGCCTTCGCGGACGCCGTGGAGATGCTGCTCGACCGTCCCGTCGACGAGCGCCGAGGGGCCGCACGCGCGCGTGCGGAGTGCTTCGGGTGGGGGGCGGCTGTGGAGGCGTTTCTTGCCGCGCACGATGCGACGGTGCGGGTGCGTGAGGTTCAGGGCGGGGTTCCGGGTGGCGTGCCGGGTGGCGTTCAGAGCGGCGGAGGCCTGCGATGAGACCCCTCCGGTTCGTCGCCCTCGGTGACTCGCTGACCGAGGGGGTGGGCGACCCCGTCGGCGACGGCTGGCGGGGCTGGGCCGCGCTGCTCGCCGACGGGCTCGGCCCGGCCGTGGAGTTCACCAACCTCGCGGTCAGCGGGGCACAGACCCGGGACGTGCTGGAACGGCAGCTGCCCGCCGGGCTGGCCCTGCGCCCGGACGTCGTGTCCGTCGTCGTCGGAGTCAACGACACCCTCCGCTGCACCTTCGACATCCACGCCGTGGCCGCCCGGCTCGACGCGGTGTACGCGGCGTTCACCGAGCAGGGTGCGCTGCTGCTCACGGCCTGTCTGCCCGATCCCGGCGCGATGCTGGGGCTGCCGGGGGCGCTGGCGAGCCCGCTGGCCCGGCGGCAGCGGGCGGTCAACTCCGTGGTCCACGCGCTCTCGGAGCGGTACGGGGCGGTGCACCTCCATGCCGCCGAGGGGGCCTGGATCACCGACCGCGCGATGTGGAGCGCGGATCGGCTCCACCCGGGTGAGCGGGGGCACCGGCAGCTGGCCGTACGGTTCCACGCGGTGCTGGCGGAGGCCGGGCTTGCGACGGGGGCGGCGCCTTCCCCCGAGCCCGAGTCTCCGCAACCCACCACGTCGGCGAGTCTGTGGTGGCTGGCCACGGCGGGGACGGGGTGGGTGGCCCGGCGGTGTACGGATCTGTTGCCGCAGTTGCTCCGGCTCGCGGCGGATGAGATGCGGCATCGGGCTCGGGGGACGAGTGCGCGGCTGGATCTGGGGGCGACAGCTGCGGTTTCGGCTGCTTTGTCTGCGCTGTCCTTGCCGGAGGCGGCGTAGCGGTTCTGGCCGCAGGCGCGTGGGGGCTGGTCGGGCAGCTCCCCACGCGCCTCCGGAGCTGGTCAGTGCCTGCGCACGCCCAGGAAGCGAACCGGCGTTCCTGGTACCGCCTGGGCCGCCGCCGAGAGGTCTTCTGTACGCACCACCGCGATCACGGGGTAACCGCCCGTCGTCGGATGGTCCGCCAGGAACACCACCGGCCGGCCGTCCGGCGGGACCTGGACCGCGCCCAGGACCATGCCCTCGCTGGGGAGTTCACCCCGCCGGGCACGGTCCAGCGCGGGACCTTCCGTGCGCAGGCCGATGCGGTTGCTGGCCAGGGACACCCGGTAGGTGCGGGAGGTGAAAGCCCGTACCGCCTCCGGCGTGAACCAGTCGTCGCGCGGGCCGAGCATCACCCGGAGGACGAGTTCGGTCGGAGGTGCCGGCTGCGGGGCGACGTCCACGCGCGCGTGGAGGTGCGTCGGGCTCCCCAGGGGCAGGACCGCGCCGTCCGTGAGCGGGGCCGGGCCCAGGCCGGAGAGGAGGTCCGTGGAGCGGCTGCCGAGCACCGGCTCGACGGCGATGCCGCCGGAGACGCCCACGTAGCTGCGTACGCCGTGACGGGCAGTTCCGACGTTCAAGAGCGCCCCGGCGGGCACGCGCACCGGCCCACCCCACGCGACCGGGCGTCCGTCCACCCTGACCGGGCAGGGAGCGCCGCCGACGGCCACGGTGACCGCTGAACGCGGCCGTAGGGAACAGCCGTTGAGCGTGGTCTCCAGGACGGCTGCCTCCGGTGGATTGCCGACCAGCCGGTTGACGAGCGCTGCCGCGGGGCCGTCCAGGGCTCCTGCGCGGGGTACGCCGAGGTGGGCGTGGCCGGGGCGGCCCAGGTCCTGCACGGTGGTCAGCGCGCCGGCGCGGACGACCGAGAGCGCGCGGTCCGTCATGCGACCACCTCTGTCGGCACGAACTTCACGCGCGTGCCCGGCGAGAGCAGCGCGGCCGGTACGCGCGCGTGGTCCCACAGGACGGCCTCCGTGGTGCCGATCAGTTGCCAACCGCCGGGCGAGGAGCGGGGGTACACGCCCGTGTAGGGCCCCGCCAGCGCCACCGCACCGGCGGGGACGGCCGTACGCGGAGTGGCTCGGCGTGGGACGTCGTACCGCTCCGGCAGGCCGGTGAGGTAGCCGAAGCCGGGTGCGAAGCCGCAGAAGGCGACGCTGAACTCGGTGGCCGCGTGGATGCGGGCCACCTCGTGCGGCGCGACGCCCCAGTGCGCGGCCACGTCGGCCAGGTCCGGGCCGTCGTAGCGCACAGGGAGTTCGACGACGGCACGCGCGCGTGGGGGAGCGGGCGGCACGTCGGCGGCGGTCAGTTCGGCGGCCAGACGGGCCGGGTCGGTGAGGCCGTCGAGGAGGACCGTGCGGGCCGCGGGGACGATCTCGCGGACGGACAGGGAGCCCTCCGCACGGCGGCGCAGCAACTCCGCGTGCAGCGCCTGCGCCTCCTCGCCCGACGAAACCTCCACGAGCAGCGCCGCGTCGCCGACGGGCAGCGCCCTCACGCTCATGCGACGGCCTCCACGCGTACGTCCGATTCCGTGCCGGCGGGCAGTGCCCTCATGTTCATGCGACGGCCTCCACGCGTACGCCCGATTCCGTGCCGACGGGCAGTGCCCTCACGCTCATGCGAAGGCCTCCACGCGCACGCCCGACTCCGTCAGCCGCGCCCGCACCCGGCGGGCCAGTTCCACGGCGCCCGGCGTGTCCCCGTGGAGGCACAGCGAGCGAGCCCGGACCTCGATGCGGGCGCCGGAGCGCGAGGTGACCGCGCCGTCGCGGGCCAGGCCCACCGAGCGGTCCACCACCGCCTCCGGGTCGGTCACCACCGCGCCCTCCTCGCCGCGCGGCACCAGTGTGCCCTCCGCGGTGTACGCGCGGTCCGCGAACGCCTCCGCGACGGTCGGCAGGCCCGACTTGCCCGCCAGTTCCAGCAGACGCGAGCCGGGCAGGCCGAGCACGGGCAGGGAGGCGTCCGCGAGGAGGACACCGTCGACGACCGCGCCGGCCTGCTCCTCGTCGTGCACGACGCGGTTGTAGAGCGCGCCGTGCGGTTTGACGTACGACACGCGCGTGCCGGCCGCACGCGCGAAGACCTCCAGGGCGCCGATCTGGTACGCCACCTCGGCCGCCAGCTCGGCGGGCGGCACGTCCATCGCACGCCGCCCGAACCCGGCCAGGTCGCGGTACGAGACCTGCGCCCCGATCCGTACGCCGCGCTCGGCCGCCTGCTCGCACACCCGCCGCATGGTGGCCGCGTCCCCGGCGTGGAAGCCGCAGGCCACGTTGGCGCTGGTGACGACGGACAGCAGCTCTTCGTCGTCGGTCAGCCGCCAGCGGCCGAAGCCTTCGCCGAGGTCGGCGTTGAGATCGATCGAGGTCATGGAACTTCCGAATCTCCTTCCGGGCGAGTGCGTGGGCCCTGCTCAGGTCACGCGGTACTGCTGGTCGCGGGCGTCGGTGAGGAACATCTGGCCCGGTGCGTGGGTGAGGGCGAACGGTGGACGAGAGGCCATCACCGCGGCCTGCGGGGTCACCCCGCAGCCCCAGAACACCGGGATGTCGTCCGGGTGCAGGTCCACCGGGTCGCCGAAGTCGGGGCGGCCGAGATCCTCGATGCCGAGAGTCGACGGGTCGCCGCAGTGCACCGGGCCGCCGTGCACCGCGGGCAGCAGACTGCTCTCCCGGATCGCCGCCGACAGGTGCTGCGGCGGCACCGGCCGCATCGACACCACCATCGGGCCGTGGATCCGCCCGGCCGGGCGGCACTGCCAACTGGTCTCGTACATCGGAACGTTGCGTCCCTGCTCCAGGTGCCGGATCGGGACGCCCGCCTCGGACAGCGCCCACTCGAAGGTGAAGCTGCACCCGATCAGGAACGACACCAGGTCCTCGCGCCAGTACGCGCGCACGTCGGTCGGCTCGTCCACGAGCTCGCCGTCCTGCCACACCCGGTAGCGCGGCAGGTCGGTCCGCAGGTCGGCGCCGGGCGCCAGCACCGTCGTGGGGGAACCGGCGTCGGTGACGTCGAGCACCGGGCACGGCTTGGGGTTGCGCTGGCAGAACAGCAGCATGTCGTACGCCCAGTCCGCGGGCACCGAGATCAGGTTGACCTGGGTGTGGCCCGCGGCGACCCCGGCGGTGGGGCCCGTCAGGCCGGCCCGGAAGCGGGTGCGGGCCTCTTGCGGGCTCCACGCGCGCGCGTGCTCGTCGACGAGGGTGAGGGGGCGGTCGTTCGACAGGGCCACGGGACGGTCTTCCGTACGGTTCACGCGAGTTCCTTCCCACGGGTCTCCGGCAGCCCGAGCAGGGCCAGCGCGGCGAGCGCGTAACCGAGGGCGCCGAAGACCAGCGCGCCGCCCACACCCCAGCTGTCGGCCAGGAAGCCGACCGTGGTGGGGAAGACGGCGCCCACGGCACGCCCGGCGTTGTACGTGAAGCCCTGTCCCGTGCCGCGCACCGCCGTCGGGTACAGCTCGGCCAGGAAGGAGCCGAAGCCGCTGAAGATGGCCGACATGCAGAACCCGAGGGGGAAGCCGAGCACGAGGAGCAGGGTGTTGGCGCCGTCCGGGATGTTGGCGTACGCCAGGATGCAGATCGCCGACAGCAGGGCGAAGAGCCAGATGTTGCGGCGCCGGCCCAGCCGGTCGGTGAGATAGCCGCCGGTCAGATAGCCGAGGAAGGCACCGGAGATCAGGAAGGTCAGATAGCCGCCCGTGCCGACGACCGACAGTCCGCGGTCGCTCTTCAGATACGTCGGCACCCAGGTGGCGAGCGTGTAGTAGCCGCCCTGGACGCCGGTCGACAGCAGCCCCGCGAAGATCGTCGTACGCAGCAGCCCCGGCTTGAAGATCGCCGTGAACGGGGTCTTCCCGCCGCTCTTCTCGCGTACCGCGATCGCCTCGGGCGCGTCCTGGACGCGGCGCCGCAGCCAGACGACGAGCAGCGCGGGCAGCGCGCCCGTCCAGAACATCACGCGCCAGGCCAGGTCGTCGTCGAGGAACGAGAACACCAGCGTGTAGACGACTGCGGCCAGCGCCCAGCCCACCGCCCACGAGCTCTGGATGGCGCCGAGGGTGCGGCCCCGGTGCTTGGCGCTCGCGTACTCGGCGACCAGGATCGCGCCGACCGCCCACTCGCCGCCGAAGCCGAGCCCCTGGAGCGCGCGGAAGACCAGCAGCGACTCGAAGTTGGGGGCGAAGCCGCAGGCCACGGTGAAGACCGCGTACGTGATCACCGTGATCATCAGGGCCCTGACCCGTCCGGCCCGGTCGGCCAGCACGCCCGCGAGGGCGCCGCCGACCCCGGAGGCGAGCAGCGTGACAGTGGTGAAGAGGCCGGTCTGGCCGCTGTCCAGGCCGAAGTACGCGGCCAGCGCGACCATGCTCAGAGGGAGCGTGAAGTAGTCGTAGGAGTCGAGGGCATAGCCGCCGAACGCGCCGGCGAAGGCGCGCCGGCCGCGCGGACCGAGGGCGCGGAACCATCCCAACGCCCCGTCGTCGGCGGGGCGTTCGGTCTGTGTGGGGTGAGCGGTCAGGGCCTGGGAGGGGGGAGTCGTGCTCATGTGCACCTCGCAGTGGGAGGACGGAGGGTGCGGATCTGAGCCGTGCGATGCGGTGCGGTGGGGTGGGGTGCGGTCGTGCGGTGTGGCGTCGTAGCAAGGTAGAGGATCGTTGAACGATCCTTCAATACCCCTGTTGTTTCGTTCTCGTGTCTGCGGTTGAATTCCGGGCATGGCAGAGCAGCTGAGCGGACTGGCCGACGACCGCGCCCTCCTGGGCCGTACCAGTACGGCGGAGCGCGTCTCGGACATCCTCAGGAGCCGCATCGCCGAGGGCTATTTCCCGCCCGGCACCCGGCTCTCGGAGGACAGCATCGGCGGCGCCCTCGGGGTCTCCCGCAACACCCTGCGCGAGTCGTTCCGGCTGCTCACCCATGAACGCCTGCTCGTCCATGAGTTGAACCGGGGGGTGTTCGTGCGGGTCCTGACGGTGGAGGACGTCGAGGACATCTACCGCACCCGGCGACTCGTGGAGTGCGCGGTGGTGCGGGGGCTGGGTGAGCCGCCGTACGCACTCGACGGGCCCGCGGAGGCCGTCGAGGAGGGCCTGCGGGCGGTGCGCGAAGGTGACTGGAAAGGGTTGGGTACGGCCAACATCCACTTCCACCGGGAGCTGGTCGCGCTGGCGGGCAGCGAGCGCACCGACGAACTCATGCGCAGCGTCTTCGCCGAGCTGCGGCTCGCGTTCCACGTCGTGGACGACCCGCGACGGCTGCACGAGCCGTACCTCGCCCGCAACCAGCAGATTCTGCGGGCGCTGGAGGCCGGGGACAGGGGTGAGGCCGAGAAGCTCCTCGCGGTGTATCTGGAGGATTCGCTGGAGCGGGTGGTCGAGGTGTACCGGCGGCGCGTGGGCGAGGACGGCTAGCGTCCTGATCATGCCGGTGGATGACGACGGCCGGCGTCCTGGCCTTGTCTCCGACCCGGGGTCTGTTCTGCGTCGTTTTAGTCGTTGTCAGACCGAGGACCTAGTCTGTGCACCGTGACTTCGCCTGCAACGACGGACAGCGTTCCGCCCCAGCTCAGCGCAGCGTCCCGTCCCGCTCCGGGCCCGGCCGCCGACGAGGGACTGGCGCGGCGGCTGCGCGCGCTCGCGTGCACCGCTCCGTTGCACGACCTGGACGCACGCAAGGCGAACCTCGCCGGTGAGTACTCGGTGTACGGCATGGCGGAGGTCGCCCTCGCCGCCATCGACCTGGTCACCCTGAACATGGACTTCGACACGGGCGCCGACCACGACCAGATCGTCGCCCGCCTCATCCCGCGCATCGCCGCGCAGGCCCCCCAGCGGCCCGTCGCCGAACACGAGCGGGTGGCGCGCTGGGTCCTGGAGAACCTGATCAACGTCGGCAGCGTCGACCGCGGCTTCCGGGCCGTGTACGGCACGTTCGCGCCGGACGGCACCTATGTGCGCCGCGACTACGACTTCAAGCTGATCGAGGAGGTGCCCGGCCCCGGCGGCTCGGTGTACCTCCGTACGACGGACGAGGCGGTCAACGTCCTCGTCGGCGCCCTCGACACCGACGTCACCAGCGCCCAGATCGCCGCCGAGGTCAAGCTGGAAGTGCTGATCAGCCGGGGTCGGCTCGCCGACGCCCAGCTGGCCGCCGAGCAGGCCCGGTACCGGACCGTGCAGTACTCGGAGACGCTGCGCCGGGCCCTGGACGCCACGCGACGCAACGTCCGCGCGGTGGACTGGCTGAACGCCGTCCCGGACATGATCACCGAGGCGCTCGACCATGTCGCCGACCGCTACCGCCACGAGAACGCGATCCTCACCAACATCCGCAAGGCGCGCGACGAGTCCGAGGACCCGGAGCAGAAGCGGCGGGCCGCCGAGCTGGTCGACATCGTCAAGGACTGCATCCGACGCCACACCCAGCTCCAGTCCCGCCTGCTGGAGGCGGGGCCGCTGTTCCGCGCGGAGCAGGACCGGCAGGCCTTCGCGACGCCGCTGACGACGTCGGGGACAGACCTGTACGGGCATCTGTTCTCGCCGCTGCTGCCGCTGCCCCTGGAGCAGGCGGTCAAGGTCACCGACGCGTTCTTCGCGCGCGGGACCGGCCTGCGCACACCGGTGTCGGTGCGGGTGGGCGACCTCGTCGACATACTGCTGACGCCGCCGGTGGAGCGCGAGCACCTCGGCGCGGAGATGCCGGAGCCGGACCTCATCGCCACGCCGGACGACAGCCGGTTCAGCGAGGAGCAGCTGGCTGCGGCCATGGAGCTGCTGGACCTGCCGGCCGACGCGCCCCGGCGGCTGTCCGGGCTGCTGGCCGAGGCGCGCCGTCAGGACCCTGATCTGCCGTATCTCGTGGCCCTGTTGGCCGTGCACGCGGCCAGTCCGGCGGTGGGCACCGCCTACCGGCAGGGCGAGGAGAAGCTGCTGTTCGCCGTGGACGACGGGACCGAGCTGGACGATCCCGAGTTCGGCGGGGCCGATCTCATCGTCGGCACGGCCCTGCTGGACGCGGCGGGGATGGCGGCGGACAGGACAGAAGCAGCATGAGCCGACGAACAGTGGATCGAGGAGACCGACCGTGACCGAGCACGTCGAGTGGAGTGAGCCGGAAGCCGGACCCGCGCCGGTCCCCGCCGCCGTCACCCCCGCCGACGCCGCCGACGCGGCGCGGCTCGTCGCCTTCGGGCTCCAGCCCAAACTGCAGCCCGCGCGCGACCAGGAGTACACCGAACTGCTGCGGCGCTACCGGGAGGACGGGGCGTTCGCGCGGCTCGCCGACGCCGTGGCCGCCGGACTGGGGCTCGTCGTCCTGGAGGTGTCCCCACGCGCGGGGATGGCGGTCACCGCCGCAGAGGACTCCGTGTTCGCCGTGCGCATGGGCGACTACGCGCGCCGGACCTCCGCCGACGGCAGCGACCGGTTCCTGCACGGCCTGGCCCATCTCGCCGTCGCCGCCCTGGCGTTCCCGCGGCCCGAGGACCTCGCCGACGACGGTTACATCGGACGCGTCAGCGTCAACGGCGTCGATGCCTTCGTCCGGCAGGCGTGCCGACGCCTGGAGGAGCGCGCCGAGGAGGTCGGCGAGAACACCGACCCCGCCACCGAGGCGCCCGGCCTGGAGGCCGCCTGGCGGATCTGGGCGAGACGCAGCGCCACCGGCGCCACCAAGGACGCGCGCCGCCTCGCCGGATCCACCACCGGCATCATCGGCAAGGCCGTCGCCTTCCTCACCGACTCCGGCTTCCTCCAGCGCACCGGCGACGACAACGGCGGTACGTACCGCACGACGGCCCGCTACCAGCTCCAGGTACGGGACATGGCCGGCAGCGCCGCCATGGCCGAGCTGCTGGAGCTGGGCGTCGTCCCCGTGACCGACGGCACGCCGACGCTGCTGCCCGCCGAGAACACCGAGGACCTGGAGCTGGCGGCCGACGCCGGACTGCCGTTCCACGCGTCTTCCTCGTCCTGAGCTCCCCCCACCTGCCGAAGACTTACGAGAGTCCGCCATGTACGAGCTGTCCCGGGTCCGCCTCTACTCCATCGGTCCCGCCGGTGCGCGCTACGCCGACACCGTGCTTGACCTGCGGGGTGTGGGCGCGGAAGTACCCGACCCCGCGCCCACCCAGGCGGAGTTCTTCGAGGAGGAGCCGGCCGGCCCGCCGCGCCGCCCCGCACCCGCCGGTGTGCTCTTCCTGGAGAACGGCGGAGGCAAGTCCGTACTGCTCAAGCTGATCTTCTCGGTGATGCTGCCGGGCCATCGCAACACCCTCGGCGGTGCCAGCTCCGGCGTGCTGCGCAAGTTCCTGCTCGCCGACGACTGCGGGCATGTGGCGCTGGAGTGGCAGCACACGCTCACCGGCGAGTGCGTGGTCGTCGGCAAGGTCAGCGAATGGCGCGGGCGGCAAGTGTCCAACGACCCGCGGAAGTTCGCCGAGGCCTGGTACTCCTTCCGGCCCGGCCCGGGGCTCTCCCTGGACAACCTGCCCGTCGCCGAGTCCACGGCCGTACGCCCGCCCGTCGAGGGCGCGTCCGGTGCGCAGGGCCGCCGGCGCACCATGAAGGGCTTCCGGGACGCCATCACCGAGGCGGGCAAGGCGTATCCGCACCTGGAGGTGCACTGGGAGGAGATCCACGACCGCTGGATCGAGCACCTCGGCGACCTCGGCCTCGACCCCGAACTCTTCCGCTACCAGCGGGAGATGAACGCCGACGAGGGTGAGGCCGCAGGACTCTTCGCGGTCAAGAAGGACTCCGACTTCACCGACCTGCTGCTGCGGGCCGTGACCGACACCCGGGACACCGACGGCCTCGCCGACCTGGTTAGCGGCTTCGGCAACAAGCTGGGCCGACGCGCCGAACTGATCGCGGAACGGGACTTCACGGCCGGGTCGGTGGATCTGCTCGGGCGGATCGTCGAGGCGGCCGAGGCCCGGGCACGCGCGCGTGACATCCACGCCGGGGCCGAGCGCCGTACGCGCACGCTGGCCCGTCGGCTCTCCGCGCGCGGCGCCCAGGAGCGGGTGCGCGCCGCCGACCTCGCCCAGCGGGTCACCGCGGCGGCCTACGCCGTCACACACGCCGAGGGAGCGCGCGAGCGCAGCGCACTCATCGCCGCCGAACTCGCCTACCGGCACGCCTCCTTGGCGCTCGCCGGGGCCGAGAAGTCCGCCGCCGCGCAGAAGCGCGAGCTCGCCGACGCCCGCACGCTGCACTCGGCCTGGCAGGCCGCCGAGGCCGTGCTGCGCCACCGCGCCGCCGCCGACCGGGTCGCGCGCGTGTCCGCCGCGATCCAGGAGGCCGAGCGGGACGCGGCCCCCGCGCTGGCCGCCCGCGCCAAGGCCGCCGTGGACCTCGTACGGGCCCTGCACGCGGCCGCGGAGAGCGCCGAGACCCTCGCCAACGAGGAGGAGGAGCGCTCCGCCGCGCTTCAGGAGGTCGGCGAGTCCGCGTACCGGGACTCCACCGCCGCCGCCACCGAGGCGCAGCGCGCCCGAAGCGAGATCGGGCATCTGCGGCAGCGCCTCACCGAGGTCGAGCAGGAGACCGCCGAGGCCGTCCGGGCCGGCTGGCTCGACGACAGCGCCCCCGACGCGGACCCCGCGCGCGCGGCCCTCGCCGCCAGTGACGCCGAGAAGACCGCGGTCGCCGCCTGGGACACCGCGCGGGAGGCGGCGCGCCGGGCCACTGAGCACGCGCGCGAGGCGGGTGCCGCGGAGTCGCGCGCCGAGCTGACGGCGGCCCGCGCGTCGGACGCCGCCGCCGCGGCCGAGCGGTCCTACGACGCCGAGCGACGCCTCGCCGAGGCCCTGGCGGCCGAGCCGCGGCTGGCGGAACTGCTGGGCCTGACGGGCGGTGCGGCCCGCTCCGTCGTCCCGCAGCCCCGGCAGGACGGTGACGACGGTGACCAGGCCGGTTTCACCCCCGAGGACCTCGACCGCTTCGCCGACGAACTGCGCGAGCTGCTCGACGACGCCGTCTCCTCCGCCGAACGCCAGCTCTTCGAACTGCGCACCGCCGCCGCCGACGACTCCCGCATCCTCGGCGCGCTCGGCGACGGCGGGCTGCTGCCGCCCGGCCCGGACGTCCTCGCGACCGTGGAGTTCCTCGGCGAGCACGGCATCCCGGCGCTGCCCGGCTGGCGCTATCTCGCCCAGGCCGTCGACCCCACCGACCACGCGCGCGTGCTGGCCGCCCGGCCCGAGCTGGTCGACGGTGTGATCATCACCGACCCGGACACACACGCGCGGGCCCGCGAGGCGCTGAGCGAGGCGGCCCTCCTGCCGCGCTCCGCCGTCGCCGTCGGCACCGCGGCCGCCCTCCTCGCCCCGACCCCGACCTCCGACGCGGGCAGCGAGGGCGTGTTCCTCGTACCGCCGAACCCCGCCATGCACGACGAGCACGCCGCCGACGAGGAACGGCAGGCGCTGCGCGCCCGGGCCACCGAGCGCGACGAGGAGATCCGCTCCCTCGCGGCCCGACTCGGCAAGGACCGGGAGCTGGCGGCACGGCTCGCCTCCTGGCGCACCGGCTGCCCGGCCGGCCGGCTCGTCGAGCTGGCCCAGGCCGCGCACGAGGCACGCGCGTTCGCCGAGGAGTCCGAGGCCGAGCTCGCCGAGGCGCGGACCGTGCGGGCCGAGGCCGATGAAGCCGCCGCCGAGGCCACGCAGGTGCGCGACGAGCGCCAGGAGGCCGCGCAGAAGGCACGGCGGGCCGCCGACGCCCTCGCCGGGCTCGCCTTCCGGCTGCGCGAGCGGGCCGGCTGGCAGGTCAAACTCCGTGAACTGGCCGACGAGGCCACCGAGTCGGAAGCCCGCGCCCAGACCTGCCTGGAGCGGGCCCGCGCCGCCGACGAGGACCGACGTGCCGCCCAGCGGGCCGCCGACGACGCCCGCCGCACCGCGCGTGCGCTGCGCGCCGAGCGCTCCGAGATCGCCGGCGCCCCCGACGACGTACCGGACAGCGACACGGACACGCCGAAGGCGTCCCTGCCCGCGCTCCGCGAGGCCTATCGCGCCGCCTCCCAGGTGTACGAGAAGGTCGGCGTCGGCGCCGATCTGCGCGCCGAGCAGGCCCGCGCGGAAAGCGACGAGAGCGCCTCTCTGGCCGAGCTGGACCGGCTGAGCAACAAGGTCCGCACCCGCGCTGAGACGCTGCTCCAGTCGCCCGACGGCTCCGACGGGCCGTCCCGGCAGGCCGCCGCGGCCCGCGCCGAGGAGCTGGTGCAGCTCCTGGAGACGCGGATGTCCACCGCGAGCGAGCAGCTCGGCCGGCTGCGCGGCGAGGCCGAGCGGCACGCGCCGGAGGACGGCGAGGCGCACACCGAGCTGGCGGAGGAGCTCCAGCCGCGCGACGCCGACCACGCGCAGGCCCTGCTGCGCACGGCGACCGCCGAACTGGCCTCCCGCACCGAGGCGTTGACCCAGGCCAGGGAGGCGCACGCCGAGCTGCTGGAGTCCCACCGGGCCGCCGAGGACGCGGCCGGCGGCTTTGACGAGATCGCCGCGATGCTCCGCGACCTGCTGCGCGAGCACGCCACGGAGGACGAGCAGGAGGACACCGAGGCCTACCCCGGCAGCCCCGAGGAGGCCCGGCAGTCCGCCGCCGAGGCCCGCCGGTCGCTGCGCGGCTGCGCGGCCGACCTGTCCGCCGCCGAGGCCGCCGTGCGCGAGGCGAGCGACGTCCTGGTCCGGCACGCCAACTCCACCCGCTACGAACAGGTCCGCACCCCCGCCCGCCAGCAGATCCGCGAACTACCCGCCTCCGCACTGCCCGAGCACGCGCAGAAGTGGGCCGACGCCTTCGCTCCCCGACTCCGGGTCCTCACGGACGAGTTGGCGCAGCTGGAGCGGAACCGGGACTCGATCGTGGACCGGCTGCGCGGGCTCGTGGAGTCGGCGCTGGCGACCCTGAGGTCCGCCCAGCGGCTGTCCCGGCTGCCCGAGGGGCTCGGCGAGTGGTCCGGGCAGGAGTTCCTGCGCATCCGCTTCGAGGAGCCGGACCAGGCGACGCTCACCGAGCGGCTCGGCGAGGTCATCGACGAGGCGACCCGCGCGGCCGTGAAGAAGAACTCCGACCTGCGACGCGACGGTATGTCCCTGCTGCTGAGGGGCGTCGGCGCGGCCCTTCAGCCCAAGGGCGTCGCGGTGGAGATCCTCAAGCCGGACGCGGTGCTGCGCGCCGAGCGGGTGCCGGTCGGGCAGATGGGCGACGTGTTCTCGGGCGGTCAGCTGCTCACCGCGGCCATCGCCCTGTACTGCACGATGGCCGCGCTGCGCTCCAACGACCGGGGCCGCGACAAGCACCGGCACGCGGGCACGCTGTTCCTCGACAACCCCATCGGGCGCGCCAACGCCACGTATCTGCTGGAGCTCCAGCGCGCCGTCTCGGACGCCCTGGGTGTCCAACTCCTCTACACCACAGGCCTGTTCGACACGACGGCCCTCGCCGAGTTCCCGCTGGTCATCCGGCTGCGCAACGACGCCGACCTCAGGGCCGGGCTGAAGTACATCAGCGTGGAGGAACACCTTCGTCCGGGGCTGCCGCAGCAGCCGCAGGCCGAGGAAACGGTGCACAGCGAGATCACGGCCACCCGGATGTTCAAGCGGCCGACGCCGAGCGCTTCGTAACGGCACGTCAGGCGAGGCCTGGACCGGGCCGGCGGGGCTCAGTCGGGGCTCGGGGGAGCCGGGGTGTCAGCCGGGGCTCCGCGACGGCTCGGCCGGGATCAGGGGTGGGACAGCTGGCCCGCCCCGCCGCGCCGACGTATCCGCTCCTGCGCCCGCTCGGCCGTCCTTGCCTGTCGCCGTGCCTTGCGCCGCTCGCGTCGCAGGGCACGCGCGGTGCTGCTCGGGGCCGACACCACGCCGTTGCGCTGGTTCCACACCTGGCGCGTCACCCAGACGTCGAGGGCGCCCCATGTCGCCACCACGGTGCTCGCCACGCTGCTGAGGACCATCGGGAACGCCAGCCACGATCCGGCCAGCGTGCACAGGAACGCCACCATCGCCTGGACCAGCGTCACGGCGATGATCAGCACCGCCCGCACCGCCGCCGTACGCACCGGATCCGGCATCCGGCGCCGCCGCGCCGGCTCCTCGACCCACAATGGGCGGTAGTAGGACTGTTCCTGTGCCGGTTCCCGCGCTGCGGCCTGTTCACCGGGCCCGGCGCCGCGGTCGTCCGTCGGAATGTCGCGATCCCGTGCCTCGGGCTCGCGCCACGCCGTCAGGTGCGCCGCATCTCCCGCCGTGGGCGCCTCTTGCCGCTCCGCCGTGCCCATCAAGGTGTCACTCCCCACCGCCAGCAGACCGCTTACCCGTGCTCGAACACACGGCTCCCCAGTGGCTGCCCGGCTTGCGCTGTTTTACGCCGCCCGGTTGCGGGATGCGGCTCGTGTGGCCGATTCCGCCCCCATTTCCTGAAGAGAACGACGAACGACACGCCCCGAAGATTCCCTGGAAACGAAAAATTCTGGCCAACTGCCCACCTCTGTCGGCCGGATCCGCGCGGGCCACCGTCCTGCGAATGCGGGAGGCAATCTCCCGCAATGCCCGGACAACTCCCCATCTCGCGCCGCCGGTGCGGAAGTTCGCCCTCCGGAAGGGTCTTCGAGTTAACTGTGCGTCGGTAGTAGGCTCGCGGCGTTTGTTGACGCACATGTGTACCCCCGGCCGGCGGGGGACCAGCTGGGGGAGGCCATGCGCTTTCGCGGGAAGTCGATCCGCCGGAAGATCGTGGCGCTGCTTCTCGTGCCGCTGGTGTCCCTGGCCGCGATCTGGGGCTTCGCCACGGTGCTCACGGGACGGGCGGTCACCCAGCTGTTCCAGGTGTCGACGGCCGTGGAGGACATCGGCTACCCCACCGAGGACACCGTCCGCATCCTCCAGCAGGAACGCCGCCAGACCCTCGTCTATCTGGCCGACCCGCGGGCGTCGGACGCGCTCTCCGCGCTGCGCACCGCCCGCACCGCCTCCGACGACGCCATCGCCAAGCTCCGCAAGAACGCGCAGGACCCCGACGTCCGCGACGGACTCGACGCGGACGACGACGAGCGCCTGACCACCGTCCTGGACGCCTTCGACAGCGTCGACTCCCTGCGCCGCAGCGTCGAGGAGGGCACGGTGACCCGGGCTCAGGCCCTCGGTCGCTACAACCGCCTCGTGGACCCCTGCTACACCCTGCTGGCCTCCCTCGACGGGGTGGACAACGTGGAGATGGACAAGCAGGCCCGCGCCCTGGTCAACATCACCCGCGCCCGCGAACTCCTCTCCCGCGAGGACGCCCTGCTCGGCTCCGCCCTCGTGGTCGGCAGACTCACCCGCGAGGAGATCCGGGACGTCTCCGACCTCATCGCGCAGCGCGACATGATGTACGACATCAGCCTGCCGGTGCTGCCCGCGACCGAACGCGAGCGCTACGACAGGTTCTGGAAGAACGCCTCCACCGCGTCCCTGCGCTCCGCCGAGCAGACCGTCATCGGATCCGAGCCCGGCCCGCCCAGCGCCCTCACCGCCAAGAGCTGGGACGCCGCAGCGGCCGGCGTGCTCGACGGGCTCGCCACCCTCAACGACCAGGCGGGCGACCGCTACCAGGACCGCGTGGAGCCGGTCGCGATGGGCGTCATCGTCAAGGCCGCCGTCGCCGGCGTGCTCGGCCTGCTCGCCCTGCTCTTCTCGATCTTCCTCTCGGTACGCGTCGGCCGCGGCCTCATCCGCGACCTGCGCCAGCTGCGCCTGGAGGCCCACGAGGCGTCCGGCGTACGACTGCCCAGCGTCATGCGCCGGCTCTCCGCCGGTGAACAGGTCGACGTGGAGACCGAGGTCCCGCGCCTGGAGTACGACAAGAACGAGATCGGCGACGTCGGCCAGGCCCTCAACACCCTGCAGCGCGCGGCCGTCGAGGCCGCCGTCAAACAGGCCGAACTGCGCGCCGGAGTCGCCGAGGTCTTCGTCAACCTCGCCCGCCGCAGCCAGGTGCTCCTGCACAAGCAGCTCACCCTGCTCGACACCATGGAGCGCCGGACCGAGGACACCGACGAACTCGCCGACCTGTTCCGCCTCGACCACCTCACCACCCGTATGCGCCGGCACGCCGAGGGCCTGGTGATCCTCTCCGGCGCCGCGCCCTCCCGGCAGTGGCGCAAGCCCGTCCAGCTCATGGACGTCGTCCGGGCCGCCGTCGCCGAGGTCGAGGACTACGAGCGCATCGAGGTCCGCCGGCTGCCCAGGGTCGCGGTCACTGGCCCGGCCGTCGCCGACCTCACCCATCTCGTCGCCGAACTCCTGGAGAACGCCACGGTGTTCTCCCCGCCGCACACGGCCGTCCAGGTTCTCGGTGAGCGCGTCGCCAACGGCTTCACCCTGGAGATCCACGACCGCGGTCTCGGCATGGCGGCCGACGCCCTGCTGGACGCCAATCTCCGGCTCGCCGAGACACCGGAGTTCGAACTGTCCGACACCGACCGGCTCGGCCTGTTCGTGGTCAGCCGGCTCGCCCAGCGACAGAACGTCCGGGTCTCCCTCCAGCCTTCGCCGTACGGCGGCACGACGGCCGTCGTCTTCATCCCCAACACCCTGCTGACGGACGACGTCCCGGACACCAACGGCATCGGCTTCCGCCTCGACCGCCCCCAGCCCTCCAAGGAGGCCGAGCTGGAGGAGGCCCGGCGGGCCGAACTCGCCCACGTGCCCGTGCAGTTGCCGGGACTGCCAGCGGCGCTCCTGGACGGCCCCGTCGAGCTGGAAGCCCCCGTCGACCTGGACGCCATCGACGACTTCCCGGGCGCCCTCGACGACGAGGACAGCGAACGCGGCGGCCTGTTCCGCCCCCGGCGCGGCCTCGTCCGTACCGAGGACACCACCGGTGACGAATCCCGCGAGACCCCCGACCCCTTCGGACGGCACGCCGACGGCAACGACGACCTGAACACCCCGGTGCCGCTGCCCCAGCGGCGCACGCCCAAGCTGGTCAGCTCGCACGGCCGCCCGGTGACGGAGCAGCCCGCACGGCGTCCGGACCCGGACGAGGAGCCCGTACGCGGCGCGAACCGGTCGCTGTCCGCCACACCGCCCCCGCTGCCCGCCCGCAGGCGCGCCACGGGACCGCAGCGCCGCAGCACCGACGTCGCCGACCGCCGCGACGAGCAGGAAACCCCGGTGCCCGGCACCTCCGCTCTGCCTCGGCGCACCCGGCGGGCCGAGATCGCGTCCAGCGGCGGTTCGGGCGACGCCACGCGCCCCACCGGCAGCTCCGAGACCCGCCCCACCGCGGGCTCCGAAACGCCGCTCGCCGGCGGCACCGCCCCCGGGCCCGGGCACCCCGGCGGTCCCGAACCACGGCCGGACGCCTTCGGCACGGCCCCGCTGCCCCGGCGTGTCCGGCAGGCCAACCTGGCTCCGCAGCTCAAGCAGAGCCCCGAGCGTCGCACCGACCAGGAAGCCGGGTTCGAGGAGCGGGACGCCGACCAAGTACGCAGCCGCATGGCTTCGCTCCAGCGCGGCTGGCAGCGCGGCCGTGAGGAGAACGCCGCGGGCGAGGACGCCCACAGCGGCACAGCACCACGAGGAACTAAGGGGGACGGTCGATGACCGCACCGAAGACGACCGGCCACACCGCGACGCCCAAGTCCGGCGAGCTCAACTGGCTCCTGGACGAACTGGTGGACCGCGTCGCCAGCATCCGCAAGGCCGTCGTGCTCTCCGGCGACGGACTGCCGACAGGGGTCTCCAAGGATTTGACCCGGGAGGACAGCGAACACCTGGCCGCCGTCGCCTCCGGCTTCCACAGCCTTGCCAAGGGCGTGGGCCGGCACTTCGAGGCGGGCAGCGTCCGGCAGACGGTCGTCGAACTCGACGACGCATTCCTGTTCGTGACCGCCGCCGGCGACGGCAGCTGCCTCGCCGTCCTCTCCGACGCGGACTCCGACGTCGGCCTGGTCGCCTACGAGATGACCCTGCTGGTCAAGCGAGTCGGTGTACATCTCGCGTCCGCTCCACGCACCGATCTGCCTCAGGGCGGGTAGTGGGATGACATGAGCACTGACGGTCAGGGAAGAAGTCACTGGTTCGACGACGAGGCCGGACCGGTCGTCCGTCCGTACGCCATGACGCGCGGCCGCACCACCAGCGCGGCCCAGCATCGCCTGGACCTCATCGCGGTGGTCGTCACGGAGCCCCAGGCGGACGACCCGGAAGGCGACCACTCGCTGTCCCCGGAGCACGTGGACATCGTCGACCTGTGCCGCGAGACCCCGCAGTCGGTCGCCGAGCTGTCCTCCGAACTCGACCTGCCCATCGGCGTGGTGCGGGTTCTCATCGGTGACCTCGTGGACGCGGAGTTCGTTCACGTGAACCGGCCCGTGCCGCCCGCGGAGCTGCCGGACGAGAGCATCCTGCGGGACGTGATCAACGGCCTCAGGGCGCTGTGAGGCAGCGTCCCGCCCGCGCGGAGCGGGCGGGCGCCGGCACAGCCCTCCCGATATGATCCGACTGATCGTCGACGACCTCCGCGGGCGGCCGGCCGCCGGCCCGCGGACACGGTGCCGAACAGCACGATCGGGGAGACGGACGTGACGACAGGCTGGCAGTTCTGGGTCGACCGGGGCGGCACCTTCACCGACATCGTCGCGCGCCGCCCGGACGGCCGACTGCTCACCCACAAATTGCTCTCCGACAGCCCCACCCCGCCCAGCTCCCGGCTCCACCCGACAGACGAGACCCCCGTCGCCGACGCGGCCGTCACCGGCGTGAACCAACTCCTGGGCGGTTCCCAGGACCCGGTGGAAGCCGTCCGCATGGGCACCACCGTCGCCACCAACGCCCTGCTGGAGCGCAAGGGCGAGCGCACCCTCCTGATCGTCACCCGCGGCTTCCGCGACGCCCTGCGCATCGCCTACCAGAACCGGCCCCGCATCTTCGCCCGCCGCATCGAACTGCCCGAACTGCTCCACGTGCGTGTGATCGAGGTCGACGAACGCATCGCCGCCGACGGCACCGTCCTGCGGGCCCCCGACCTGGACGCCCTCGCCGAGCCCCTTCAGCAGGCCTACGACGACGGGATCCGCGCGGTCGCCGTCGTCTGCATGCACAGCCACCTCCACCCCGCCCACGAACAGGCCGTCGGCGAACTCGCCGCCCGCGTCGGATTCCCGCAGATCTCGCTCTCCAGCGAGGTCAGTCCGCTGATGAAGCTCGTCCCGCGCGGGGACACGGCCGTCGTCGACGCCTACCTCTCGCCCGTGCTGCGCCGGTACGTCGAGCGGGTCGCCGGTGAACTCGACGGCGTGCGGCTGATGTTCATGCAGTCCAACGGCGGTCTCACCGAGGCCGGCCAGTTCCGCGGCAAGGACGCCATCCTGTCCGGGCCCGCCGGTGGCATCGTCGGCATGGCCCGGATGTCGCAACTCGCGGGCTTCGACCGCGTCATCGGCTTCGACATGGGCGGTACGTCGACCGACGTCTCGCACTACGCGGGCGAGTACGAACGGGTCTTCACCACGCAGATCGCCGGAGTCCGGCTGCGCGCGCCCATGCTCGACATCCACACCGTCGCAGCCGGCGGCGGTTCGGTCCTCCATTTCGACGGCTCCCGCTACCGCGTAGGGCCGGACTCGGCGGGCGCGGACCCGGGCCCCGCCTGCTACGGGGCGGGCGGCCCGCTCGCCGTCACCGACGCCAACGTCATGCTCGGCCGCATCCAACCCGCCCATTTCCCCAAGGTGTTCGGCCCCGACGGCGACCAGCCCCTGGACGCGGAACTCGTCCGCGACCGCTTCACCGACCTCACGCGCGAGATCCGCGAACGGACCGGCGACGACCGCACCCCCGAACAGGTCGCCGAGGGCTACCTCCAGATCGCCGTCGCCAACATCGCCAACGCCGTCAAGCGGATCTCCGTCCAGAAAGGCCACGACGTCACCCGCTACGCGCTCACCACCTTCGGTGGAGCCGGCGGCCAGCACGCGTGCATGGTCGCCGACTCGCTCGGCATGCGCACCGTCCTCGTACCCCCCATGGCCGGGGTCCTCTCCGCGCTCGGCATCGGCCTCGCCGACACCACCGCCATGCGCGAACAGTCCGTCGAGGCACCCTTGGAGGCCGCCTCGATGCCGGGCGTCCTCAAGACCGCAGACGACCTGGAGAGCGCCGCCCGCGCCGAACTCCTCGCCGAGGACGTCCCCGACGACCGCGTCCGGATCACCCGCCGCGCCCAACTCCGCTACGACGGCACCGACACCGCCCTCACCGTCGAGCTGACCGAACCCGCCGCGATGCGCGACGCCTTCGAAGCACGTCATCGCGCCACGTACTCCTTCACGCTCGACCGCCCGATCGTCGTCGAAGCCCTCTCCGTGGAAGCCACCGGCATCACTCAACCCCCCGATCTGTCGGCCCTCGCCCCGTACGAAGGCCGCCCCGCCGCCCCCGAGACCGTCCGCCTCCACACGGGCGGCGCCTGGCGCGACGTACCCCTCCACCGCCGCGAGGAACTGCCTCCCGGCGAGATCGTCACCGGCCCGGCGATCATCACCGAGGCCAGTGCGACGACCGTCGTCGACGACGGCTGGCAGGCCGTGGCGCGAGACGACGGGCATCTGGTCATGGAACGCGCGGCGGTCACGCAGAGTTCCGATCTCGACACGAAAGTCGACCCGGTTCTCCTCGAGGTCTTCAACAACCTCTTCATGTCCATCGCCGAACAGATGGGCGCCCGGCTGGAGTCCACGGCCCAGTCCGTCAACATCAAGGAGCGCCTCGACTTCTCCTGCGCGCTCTTCGACCCGGACGGAAACCTGGTGGCCAACGCCCCGCACATCCCCGTCCACCTGGGCTCGATGGGCACCAGCGTCAAGGAGGTCATCCGGCGCCGCGGCTCGGGGATGCGGCCGGGCGACACCTACGCCGTCAACGACCCGTACCACGGCGGCACGCATCTGCCGGACGTCACCGTGATCACGCCCGTCTTCGACGCGCCGGACCCCGAAGACACGGAGAGTGACCGAGAGATCCTTTTCTACGTCGCCTCCCGCGGCCACCACGCCGAGATCGGCGGCATCGCCCCGGGCTCCATGCCGGCCGACAGTCGCAGCATCGAGGAGGAGGGCATCCTCTTCGACAACTGGCTCCTCGCCGAGAACGGCCGCTTCCGCGAGGAGGAGACCCTCCGCCTGCTCACCGAGACGCGCTACCCCTCCCGCAACCCGAGGACCAACCTCGCCGACCTGCGGGCCCAGATCGCCGCCAACCGTAAGGGCGTCGACGAAGTCACCCGCATGATCGAGACGTTCGGACTCGACGTCGTCCAGGCCTACATGCGACACGTCCAGGACAACGCCGAGGAAGCGGTACGCCGGGTCGTGGACACCCTCGACGACGGCGAGTACGCCTACGAGACCGACTCCGGCGCGATGATCCGGGTACGCGTGCGCGTGGACCGCGAGAACCGCTCGGCGACCGTCGACTTCACCGGCACCTCCGCGCAGCTGGACAGCAACTTCAACGCCCCGTTCGCGGTGGTCAACGCCGCCGTGCTGTACGTCTTCCGTACCCTCGTCGCCGACGACATCCCCCTCAACGACGGCTGCCTGCGCCCTCTGCGGATCATCGTGCCGCCCGGCTCGATGCTCGCGCCCGAGCCACCCGCCGCGGTCGTCGCCGGCAACGTGGAGACCTCGCAGGCCATCACCGGCGCCCTCTACGCGGCGCTCGGCGTCCAGGCCGAGGGCTCCGGGACCATGAACAACGTGACCTTCGGCAACGCCCGCCACCAGTACTACGAGACGGTCGCGTCCGGTTCCGGCGCGGGCGACGGCTTCCCGGGCGCACCCGTCGTGCAGACCCACATGACCAACTCGCGGCTCACCGACCCCGAGGTCCTGGAGTGGCGACTGCCCGTCCGGCTCGAGGAGTTCGCCGTCCGGGAGGGCAGCGGCGGCGCCGGACGCTGGCGCGGCGGCGACGGCGCGGTGCGCCGCATCCGTTTCCTGGAGCCCATGACCGTCTCCACGCTGTCCCAGCACCGCAGGGTCCCGCCGTACGGCATGGAAGGCGGCGAACCCGGCGCACTGGGCGCCAACCGCGTGGAACGCGCCGACGGGACGGTCACCGTGCTCGGCGGCAGCGACGCGGCCGACGTCGATTCAGGCGACGTACTTGTCATCGAAACCCCCGGCGGTGGAGGCTACGGCCCACCGTCGCCCCACCCCCACCCAGCAGGAGAAGAGATCAATGATCTTCGGGCGTTCTGAGCGCGGAAAGCCCCCGGTCGAGCCCGTCACGCTCAAGATCCTCGTGGCCGGCGGCTTCGGCGTGGGCAAGACCACGCTCGTCGGCGCGGTCAGCGAGATCAGGCCGCTGCGCACCGAGGAACTGCTCACCGAGGCAGGACGCCCGGTCGACGACACCAGCGGCGTGGAGGGCAAGCGCACGACCACCGTGGCCATGGACTTCGGGCGCATCACCCTGCGCGAGGACCTGGTGCTGTACCTCTTCGGCACACCCGGCCAGGAGCGGTTCTGGTTCATGTGGGACGAGCTCTCCGAGGGCGCCCTCGGAGCCGTCGTCCTCGCCGACACGCGCCGCCTGGAGGACTGCTTCGCCGCGATCGACTACTTCGAGCGGCGCTCCATACCCTTCGTCGTCGGCGTCAACTGCTTCGAGGGAGCGGCCCGTTACCCCATCGAGGACGTCCGCCAGGCCCTCGACCTCGACCAGGACGTGCCGCTGGTGCTGTGCGACGCACGGGACCGCGAGTCGGTCAAGGAGGTCCTCATCGGAGTGGTCCGGCACGCGATGGCACACGCGGCGGAGCGCCGCAGGGCCGCCGTGACGAGCTGACCCCGACAACTGACACGGGAACGGCCCGTACCCCCGCCGACCGGGGTACGGGCCGCGTTCATGACCGCACGCGCGTGGGAGCCGTTCTAGACCGCACGCGCGCGTGCGGCTAGTTCGCCCCGTCCTCCTCCCAGCCGAAGCTCTTCTCCACGGCCTTGCGCCAGTTGTGGTACTCACGGTCCCGCACCGACGCCTCCATCGACGGCGTCCACTCGACGTCCTTCTGCCAGTGCGACTTGAGCTCCTCGAGGTCGTTCCACACCCCCGTTGCCAGCCCGGCCGCGTACGCGGCGCCCAGACAGGTCGTCTCGGACACCTTCGGCCGGACCACCGGCACGTCGAGGACGTCCGCCTGGTGCTGCATGAGCAGGTTGTTCTTGGTCATGCCCCCGTCCACCTTCAGGGTCGTGATGTGCACCCCGGAGTCCTGGAACATGGCGTCCACGACCTCACGCGTCTGCCAGCTCGTCGCCTCGAGGACCGCGCGCGCGAGATGCGCCTTCGTCACGTACCGGGTGAGCCCGGTGACGACCCCGCGCGCGTCGGAACGCCAATAGGGCGCGAACAGCCCGGAGAAGGCGGGCACGATGTACGCGCCGCCGTTGTCCTCCACGCTCGCCGCCAGCGGTTCGATCTCGTCGGCGGTGCGGATGATGCCGAGCTGGTCCCGGAACCACTGGACGAGCGCACCCGTTATGGCGATGGAACCCTCCAGGCAGTAGACCGGCGCCTCGCTCCCGATCTTGTAGCCCATCGTCGTCAGCAGGCCGCTCTTCGACGGCACCGGCCGGTTGCCCGTGTTGAGCAGCAGGAAGGAGCCCGTGCCGTACGTGTTCTTCGCCGTACCCACGTCGTAGCAGGCCTGTCCGAACACGGCCGCCTGCTGGTCGCCCAGCGCGGACGCCACGGGCACGCCCGCGAGTTGGCCGACCGCGGTGCCGTACACCTCGGCAGAGGACCTGATCTCGGGGAGGACGGCGTCGGGGATGTTCATGGCGGAGAGGATGGACTGGTCCCACTGGAGGGTCTCGAGGTTCATCAGCATGGTGCGGCCGGCGTTGGTCACGTCGGTGACGTGCCGGCCGCCGTCCGTGCCCCCGGTGAGGTTCCAGATGAGCCAGGAGTCGATGGTGCCGAAGGCGATCTCGCCGTTCTCGGCCCGCGCGCGCAGCCCGGGCACGTTGTCGAGCAGCCAGGCCGCCTTCGGGCCGGAGAAGTAGGTGGCGAGCGGCAGCCCGGTCTGCTCACGGAACCGGTCCTGCCCGTCGGACCCGCCGAGTTGGTTGGTCAGCGCCGCGGTACGGGTGTCCTGCCACACGATCGCGTTGTGCACGGGCTTGCCGGTCGCGCGGTCCCACAGGACCGTCGTCTCGCGCTGGTTGGTGATGCCGAGCGCGCTGAGCTGGTCGGCGCGCAGCCCGGCCTTGGCGAGCGCCCCGGCCACCACCGCCTGCACCTTGGACCAGATCTCGGTGGCGTCGTGCTCCACCCAGCCGGGCTTGGGGAAGATCTGGCGGTGCTCGCGCTGGTCGACGGCGACGATGGCGCCGTCCTGGTTGAAGACGATGCAGCGGCTGGAGGTGGTGCCCTGGTCGATAGCGGCGACGAACTTGTCCGTCATGACGTCCCCTTCGTCGGTTCCTTCAGAAGGCTGCGTTGAAGATGAGCCCGGACAGCGCGCCGCCGATCAGCGGTCCCACCACCGGGATCCACGCGTAACCCCAGTCCGAGGTGCCCTTGTTGGGGATCGGGAGCAAGGCGTGGGTGATGCGCGGGCCCAGGTCACGGGCCGGGTTGATGGCGTAACCCGTGGGGCCGCCGAGGGACAGACCGATGCCGGTCACGAGGAACGCGACGATGAGGATCGCGGTGCCGGACTCGCCGAGCCCCTTGGTCAGGCCGAACGCCAGGATGGGCAGCACCAGCCCCATGGTCGCGATGATCTCGGTGACGAGGTTCGCCACGGGATTGCGGATCGCGGGCGCCGTGGAGAAGATCCCCAGCGTCGGCTGCGCCTTCTCCTCCTCGGCGTTGGCCTGGAACTGCGCGTAGTACACCAGCCAGCACAGCACCGCGCCGAGAATGGCGCCGACCACCTGCCCCGCGATGTAGAGGGGCACCTTGTCCCAGTCCCCGGTGTCGACGGCGATCCCGATCGTCACCGCCGGATTGAGATGGCCCCCGGACAGCGGCGCGGCGGTGTACGCCCCGGCCAGCACACCGAAGCCCCAGCCGAACGCGATGACCACCCAGCCCGCGTCCTTCGCCTTCGAGTCGTTCAGTACGACGGCGGCGACCACTCCGGCGCCGAACAGGATCAGGATCGCGGTGCCGATGATCTCACCGACAAAAATGTCTCCGTTGCTCATGGCGGCTCCTTGGCCCCGGCCCGGGGTGTTCGACCCCGGTCCTCCGTGCAGGGTGCGTTTCCCACGGCTACTTCAGCCGGGGACGAGGAGGTCCCGCGCCCCGCCCGGCATCCGTGACGAGCGTGCCGTCGCAGTCGAATCGCCCGTGGGGGAACGGGCCTTGGAGCAGCTGTGCCCGCATGGCGCAGTGCGTGGATACGCCGAGAATGTACGGCGATGTCGACTGACATCGGAAGTGTTCACCGGTGTCCAGGGAGCGTCAAGGACGCGGACGACAACGGTTGAAGGCGGCCCCCCGACACGCCGGGGAGCCGCGCTCAGAGCGGGCCGGGGAACCCCGCCGGGGCGGCGGCGGCCTCCGCACCGCGCCGGATCTCGTGCCCGGGCAGCCCGGCGTGCCCCAGCACCCAACTCGTCCCGCGCAGCGCCTTCGCGGCCTTCTTCAGGGGCGCGAGACACGCGGCCGCCTGCCGGTGGTCCGTGACGCCGCCCGGCGTGCACACCACCGTGGCCAGGGACAACGACACGGGACGGCCGCCCGCCGACCAAGGCGCGTCCAGCACGGACGCCGCCACCGGATCCAACCCCTCCGGATCGGCCAGGACCAGGAAGTCGTCGCCCCCGATATGACCCACGCGCGTGCTGTCGGACGCCGCGCGCTGCAACGCCCGCCCCACCGACCGGATCAGCTCGTCGCCCGCCGCGAAGCCGGCGCCGTCGTTGACCTGCTTGAAGTGGTCCACGTCCAGCCAGCTCAGCGCGAACGCCCGCCCGTCCGCGATCCGCCGGTCCACCTCGCCCGTGATCGCGTCCGAGCCCGGCAGCCGCGTCAGCGGATTGAGCCCGGCCGCCTCCTCCACCCGGGACTCGGCCAGCGCCCGCACCAGGTCCGCGAGGCGTACGACGCCCACGCACCGGCCGTACCGGTCCACGACGGCCACATCGTCCGACGTACGGTCCCGCCCGCCGACCGCCACCACGTCCAGGACCTCCCACGCGGTGGCGTCGACACCCACCGTGCGAGGCACGTCGCCCAGCTTGGCGGCGGGCCGGTCGGCATAGAGGGCGTGCCCGTACCGCCCGGACATCGACAGCAGGAACCGGGACCGGTGCACCGACCGGACCGGAACCCCGTGCGCGTCCACGAGCAGCACCCCGGACACCTCCGGCGACCCGGTCAGCAGGGCCCGCACATGGCCCGCCGACGCGGTGACGGGCAACAGCGCGGCGGGCCGCACGAACTGCCGCACCGAAGGCCCCGACCGCGGCAGCGAGGCGGCACCGGGGGAGCGGGGCGGAACGTATACGTCCGCGGCGGGCAGCCGGGCCGGCGGCGCGAACAACTCGCCCTGCGCCAGCTGCGCACCGGCCGCCACCGCGGCCGCGCACTGGAGTTCCGTCTCCACCCCCTCCACCGACAACAGCGCCCCGAGCTGCTCGCACAGCGTGCGCATCGCCCGCACCGCCGCGGGCCGCGCGAGCAGTGACGCGTCGAGCTTCACCAGGTCGGGCGCGAGGTCCGTGAGCAGCCGCAGCGGTACGTCGCCGTCCCCGACCCCGTCCGCACTGATCCGGAAACCCTGCCCGCGCAGCGCGCCCACGGCCTCCAGGAGCGCCTGCTGCGGCACGTGCGTGTACGGCGGTGAGATGTCGACCGTCACCTCCCACGGCAGCCTGCCCGCCTCCCGCACCGCGGTGTGCAGCGGCGTGAGGCCGCCCAGGTCGGCGAGGGTCGCCGCGAACACGTTGACGTGCAGAGGAAGCAACGTCTCCTTGCGCGCGGCCGCGCGGACCGCCGACACCGCCAGCCTGCCGTCGAGTTCCGGATCACGCCGGGCCTCGGCGAGGACGTCGCCGGTCTCCGGGCGGGCGAGTATCTCCAGCCCCGCGACCGCGCCGGTCGCCAGGTTGACCACCGGTTGGAAGGCGAAGCGGAGAGTATCCGTCCAGGAGTGCACGGGAGCATGATGGCGCCGCGGGCGCACGCCCGAGCGCAGTTCATGAGACGTTCACGCAGGATTCCGAGGTGATCACGCAGCGTACGCGAAAGCCCTTGCCGTGCCGCCCGCACAACCCCGCTTCACCGCACCGCGACCACCGCCGACCCGTGCCCGAACAGTCCCTGGTTCGCCGTGATCCCCACACGGGCCCCGGCCACCTGCCGGTCGCCCGCAGTTCCCCGCAACTGCCAGGTGAGCTCGCACACTTGGGCGATCGCCTGCGCCGGCACGGCCTCCCCGAAGGACGCCAGCCCTCCGCTCGGGTTCACGGGTATGCGCCCGCCCAGGGCCGTCGCCCCCTCCCGCAACAGCTTGGCCCCCTCACCCGCGCCGCACAGCCCGAGGTCCTCGTACCACTGCAACTCCAGGGCGGTGGACAGGTCGTAGACCTCGGCAAGCGAGAGATCCTCAGGGCCGATGCCCGCTTCCTCGTAGGCGGCCCCGGCGATCGACTCCCGGAACGTCCGCGCGGCCGGCTCCACCGCCACCGCGGAGTCCGTCGCGATGTCGGGAAGGTCCAGCACGGTGTTGGGGTAGTGCGGCGTCACCGTCGACACCGCGCGGATGCGCACCGGCTCCGCCGCGCCATGGCGACGCGCGAACTCCATGCTGGACAGCACCAGCGCGGCCCCGCCGTCCGAGGTCGCGCAGATGTCGAGCAGCCGCAACGGCTCGGCGACCACCGCGGAGGCGGCGACCTCGTCACCGGTGACCCGCTTGCGATAGCGGGCGTACGGATTCAGCGCGCCCATGGCGGAGTTCTTCACTTTGACCTGCGCGAAGTCCTCCACCGTGTCCCCATGGACGGCCATCCGCCGCCGCGCGTACAGCCCGAAGTACGTCGGGTTGGTCGCCCCGAGCACACGGAAACGCAGCCAGTCGGGGTCGTCGGGCCGATCCCCGCCGGCGGGCCGGAAGAACCCCTTGGGCGCCGCGTCGGCCCCCACGACGAGCGCCACGTCCGCCAGCCCCGAAAGGATCTGCGCCCGCGCGGCGTTGACCGCCTGCGCCCCTGAAGCGCACGCCGCGTACACGCTCGTTACCCGGGCCCCCTGCCAGCCCAGCGCCTTGGCGAACGTCGCCCCGGCTACGTACCCGGGATAACCGCCACGCACCGTGTCCGCGCCGACGATCGAGCCGACCTCCCGCCACTCCAGCCCGGCGTCGGCGAGCGCCGCGCGGGCCGCCGTAGCCCCGTACTCGACGAAACTCCGCCCCCACTTGCCCCAGGGATGCATCCCCGCGCCGAGCACCGCCACCTCATCTGTCATGCCCTCACCCCCGTTGTCGGCCGCCACTGCCAGGTCGTCCACACCGTCTCCGCGTCCTCATGGAGCACACCGGGCACGACCTCCACCTCCATGCCCACCGCCAGATCGGCGACAGTCAGCCCTGGCACCCCCTGCCCCAGCACCACGATCCGCTCTGCTGCCAGCTCCACAGCGATCAACGCGTACGGCTCCCACGGAAGTTCCGGATCGGTCACATAGGGTGACGGAGGCCGGTACCGGCCGTCCGTGTAGGACCACACGCGCCCGCGTCGTGACAGCGGCACCTCGACCAGTTCGCCGCCCGCGCACCGCGGATTGCGGCAATGGACGTCCTCGCGGGGGAAGAAGACGGCGGCACAGGCGGAGCAGCGGGTGCCCAACAGGCGGAACGCGTCCCCCTCGCCGCCGAACCATCCCTCGACCACAGGAGTGCGTGAACACGACAAGATCCCTCCCCGGCAGTAAATCTGACGGAACGTCAGAAGTGTGTCACGGGAGACCCGGGATGGGCAGAGGCAGAGGCATGACACGACTCTCGCGCGCACTCCGCGGGCTGGGCACCGCACTCGCCGCCCTGCTGACCGTGACCGCCGTCTCCACGACCGCCCGGGCGACCCCGGAACCCAAGGCGCCCGAGGATTTCGTGGCGCTCAGAACCGTGGACCCGACGATCATCCAGGAGATGCGCTACTTCACCCCGCACAACTTCGTCGGCGAGCGCATCGACGGCTACCAGCAGCCCCTCTGCATCCTCACCCGCCCCGCCGCCGAGGCCCTCCACAAGGCACAGGCAAAGCTGCTGAAGCAGGGCTACAGCCTCAAGGTCTACGACTGCTATCGCCCGCAACGCGCGGTCGACCACTTCGTGCGCTGGGCCGAGGACCTCGACGACCAGGCCATGAAGAGCGAGTTCTACCCGAACGTCGACAAGACGCGCCTCTTCGCGGACGGCTACATCGCGGAGAAGTCCGGCCACAGCCGCGGCTCGACCATGGACCTGACCATCGTGCGGCTGCCCGCGAAGCCGACCAGGCCCTACCACCCGGGCGAGACCCTCGTACCCTGCTACGCACCCCAGGACCAGCGCTTCCCCGACAACTCCGTCGACATGGGCACCGGATTCGACTGCTTCGACACGCTCGCCCACACCCTCGACCCACGCATCCAGGGCACACAGCGCGCCAACCGGCTCCTGCTCAAGTCCACCCTGGAGGGCCTCGGCTTCGTGAACCTGGCCGAGGAATGGTGGCACTACACCTACAAGCCCGAGCCCTACCCGGACACCTACTTCGACTTCCCGGTGTCCTGGAAGTCCCTTTCAGGCAAACACTGAGCCGCCCCCGGAAGACGCCCCTCCGATGATCGGATACAGTCCGCCGCGTGTCCGAAACTCAACACCCCACCCCAACTCCGCGCCCGACTCCCACTGTTCGAGCTGCGGAACGCCCTTCGGAGAGGGCGTCACCGGTTGGCCCCGCACCTGCCCCGCCTGCGCCACCGTGGCCTACCGCAACCCGCTCCCGGTCGCGGTGGCCCTCCAGCCCGTGTACGACACCAAGGGCACCAGCCTCGTCGTCATCACCCGCACCGTCGCCCCCGCGCGCGGGGGCATCGCACTGCCCGGCGGCTACATCGACGACCGTGAGGACTGGCGCCAGGCCGTCGTCCGCGAGCTCAAGGAAGAGACCGGCATCGACGCGGCGAGCCGCGACGTCCGCCTCGTCGACGCCATGAGCTCGCCCGACGGGCACCTCCTGCTGTTCGGGTCCCTGCCCGAGCGCCCGGCGGAGAGCCTGCCCGCGTCCGCCGCGACGGACGAGACGGAAGGCTGGCACCTCCTGCGCAGGCCCGAGGAGCTCGCCTTCCCCCTGCACACACGCGCGGTACGCGCCTGGTTCGAGGGCCGGTACGTCTGAGCCTCAGCGCTCCTCGACACCTCGTACCCGCACCGGGTGAGGCGGCGCGCTCACGCCGTCCTCACCCTCCCGCTCGACGACCACCTTCCGCCCCTGCCAGCGGGCGACGTACCGCTCGATCTCCGGCTCCTCCCACCCGTCACCCGCATCCGGCACGACCAGCCCGCCACCGGTCCGTCCCCGCGCCGGCGCCCACACCTCCAGCTCCAGGCCGCCGTCCTCCCCACGCACGGGAAGGACGGCACCCGCGCGCGCGAGCACCGGAATCCGCGACAAAGGCGCGTCCACCAGGATCTGCCCCGGCCCGTCGTACGCCCGCCCCGTCGCCGTGTCGTACCAACGCCCCCGCGGCAACTGCACGGCACGCCGGTCCGCACCCGGGTCGAGCACCGGCGCCACCAGCAGACAGTCACCCAGCAAGAAGGCGTCCTCACAGTCGCGCAGCGCCCGGTCCTCCGGTATGCCCCACCACAACGGCCGCACATAGGGCGTCCCCGTGCGCCGCGCCAGATGCGCCAGCGTCATGAAGTACGGCAACAGCCGCCGACGCTCCGCGAGCGCCACGCGCGCGTGCTCCAACACCTCGGGCCCGAACTCCCACGGCTCCCTGCGCCCCGCCCGCAGACTCGCATGCGTGCGGAACAGCGGCAGATACGCGCCCAGTTGGAACCACCGCAGAAACAGCTCGGGCGACGGACTCCCGTCGAACCCGCCCACGTCCGGCCCCGAGTACGGCACCCCGCACAGCCCCAGCCCCATGACCAACGACAGCGACGCCCGCAGCCCGGGCCAGCCCGTCGCCACGTCACCGGACCACGTGCCCCCGTACCGCTGCAGGCCGGCCCACCCGGACCGCGAGAACACGAACGGCCGCTCCCGCGGGGCCAGGTCCCGCAGGCCCTCGTAGGCGGCCCGAGCCATGCACAGTCCGTAAACGTTGTGCGCCTCGCGATGGTCGCCGCCCCGCCCCTCCAGGGCATGCCGGGCCGAACGCGGCAGCGTCGTCTCCCCGAAGGCCGCGAAGGACGTGGGCTCGTTCATGTCGTGCCAGAAGCCGGCGAACCCCTGTCCGAGCCGCTCCTCGTACAGACCGCCCCACCACTCACGCACGCGCGCGTGCGTGAAGTCGGGAAAGACCGACTCCCCGGGCCACACCTCGCCCCGCACCACCTGCCCCGCCCCGTCCCGGACGAACGCGTCCACGACCGTCCCGGCGTCGTACACGGCATTGCCGGGCTCAGCCCGGACCGCAGGGTCCACGATCGACACCAACCGGACCCCGTCCCGCCGCAGATCCTCGGCGAGCTGGGGCAGCTTGGGGAAGCGGTCGTGGTCGACGGTGAACACCTGGTGCTCGTCAAAGTGGTCGATGTCCAGATGGACGGCGTCCAACGGCAGATCGCGCTCCTGATAGCCCGCGACGATCCGCCGCACCTCCTGCTCGCTCCCGAACCCCCACCGCGCGTGCTGGTACCCCAGGGCCCAGGCCGGCGGCAGCGCCGGCGCCCCCGTGAGCGAGGCCCAGGCGAGCAGCACGCGCGCGGGAGTGCCGACCATCACCCAGCAGCGCAACGGACCGCCGGACATCCGCAGTTCGCTCGTCCCGGGCCGGTCATGCCCGGAACCGGCACCCTCCTCGCCCTCCCGCAAGGTCACCGTGCCGTCCCACGTGGTGTCGTGGAACACCAGGTGCGTGGCCGCGTCGGCCACCACCAGCTGCACCGGCATCGTGAGGTACAGCGGATCATCACCCGGCCCGAAGGCATGGCCGGGGTCGGTGTTCCACAGCCGGTACGTGCCGTCCCGCAGCCGCGGCCCCGAGGCCCGCCCGCCCAGCCCGAAGAAGCGGGCGTCCGCCGAGACCTCCGACCGCTGCATCCAGCGCGCCGCACCCCCGTCGACCGGCTCCCACCAGCGCGGCGGCAGATCCCGGCGCAGGGTCACCCCACCGGGCGTCTGCACCTCGACCGCACCGTGCCGTGAGACGACGACCGTGGCCCGCTCGGCCACCACCCGCCAACCGCCGTCCTTGTCCGGCTCCAGCACCGCCCGCGGGTCCGGCTCCGGAGACCGGCCCGCCAAGGCGTACGAGGGCTCGGGACCCGCCCCGTCCCAGCCCCAGAACACCGCCCCGTTCACCGCCACCGTGATCCGCAGCTCGGAACGGCTGAACCGGACCACACCACCCCCGGGCCCCGGCTCCACGTCCTGCACCGGCCCGGGCACGCGCGCACGCTCGGCTCCCCGCGTCGGCAGCCCGGCGGCATCGGCACGCCGCGTACGCCAAGCCGCCCGTACGGTACGCAACCTCTGGGCCGCCCCCGCCGAACCGACCGCCTTCATCGAACGCACCAGGTCACGACCGTTCATGCTGTTCACCCTGCCACTGACCGCCCCACGCGCGCGTGTCGTTCAACTGCCGTTCACCCGTGCCGGGACCACATCTTCACGACACGGACTATGTGGGGCGCACCCTGGTGCAGAAGTCGATCACATGGCATCGTCCGTGTCATCCGTGTCACGCGCACAACCCCGCCCGTGCGCGGACGACGCACACGACGCGCACAGTCCGGGAGCCGCCCCATGTCGACCGTGAACCCCCAGCCGCTCTGGCAGCCCGATCCGGAACGTATCGCACGGGCACAGGTCACCAGGTTCCAGGCCTGGGCCGCCGAACACCATGGCGCCCCCTCCGACGGCGGCTATCCCGCACTGCACCGCTGGTCGGTCGACGAGCTCGACACCTTCTGGAAAGCCGTCACGGAATGGTTCGACGTACGGTTCTCCACCCCCTACGCGCGCGTACTCGGCGACCGCTCGATGCCCGGCGCCCAGTGGTTCCCCGGCGCGACCCTGAACTATGCAGAACACGCCCTGCGCGCGGCCACCACCCGCGCGGACGAACCGGCCCTCCTGTATGTCGACGAGACCCACGAACCACGCCCCGTCACCTGGTCCGAACTGCGCCGCCAGGTCGGCTCCCTCGCGGCCGAACTCCGCGCCCTCGGCGTACGCCCCGGAGACCGGGTCAGCGGCTACCTCCCCAACATCCCGCAGGCCGTCGTCGCCCTCCTCGCCACCGCCGCGGTCGGCGGCGTCTGGACCTCCTGCGCCCCTGACTTCGGCGCCCGCAGCGTCCTCGACCGCTTCCAGCAGGTCGAACCCGTCGTCCTGTTCACCGTCGACGGCTACCGCTACGGCGGCAAGGAACACGACCGCCGCGACACCGTCGCCGAACTCCGCCGCGAACTACCCACCCTGCGCGCCGTCGTCCACATCCCGCTCCTCGGCACCGAGGCCCCCGAGGGCGCCCTGGAATGGTCCGCCCTGACGAGCGCCGAGGTGGAACCCACCTACGAGCAGGTGCCCTTCGACCACCCCTTGTGGGTGCTCTACTCCTCCGGCACGACCGGCCTTCCCAAGGCCATCGTCCAGTCCCAGGGCGGCATCCTCGTCGAACACCTCAAACAACTCGGCCTGCACTGCGACCTCGGCCCCGAGGACCGTTTCTTCTGGTACACCTCGACCGGCTGGATGATGTGGAACTTCCTCGTCTCCGGCCTGCTCACCGGCACGACGATCGTCCTCTACGACGGCAGTCCCGGCTACCCCGACACCGGCGCCCAGTGGCGGATCGCCGAACGCACAGGGGCCACGCTCTACGGCACCTCGGCCGCGTACGTCATGGCCTGCCGCAAAGCAGGCGTACACCCCGGCCGCGACTTCGACCTGTCCAAGGTCCAGTGCGTGGCCACCACCGGCTCACCCTTGCCACCCGACGGATTCCGCTGGCTGCACGATGAGGTCCGCGACGACCTCTGGATCGCCAGCGTCAGCGGCGGCACCGACGTCTGCTCCTGCTTCGCCGGCGCCGTCCCGACCCTCCCCGTCCACATCGGCGAACTCCAGGCAGCCGGCCTCGGCACCGACCTCCAGTCCTGGGACCCCAGCGGAAAGCCCCTCGTCGACGAGGTCGGCGAACTCGTCGTCACCAACCCGATGCCGTCGATGCCGATCCACTTCTGGAACGACCCCGACGGCAGCCGCTACCACGACAGCTACTTCGACACCTACCCCGGCGTGTGGCGCCACGGCGACTGGATCACCATCACCTCCCGTGGCTCCGTCGTCATCCACGGCCGCTCCGACTCGACCCTCAACCGCCAGGGCGTTCGTATGGGGTCGGCCGACATCTACGAAGCCGTCGAGCGCCTCCCCGAGATCAAGGAATCCCTCGTCATCGGCATCGAACAGCCCGACGGCGGCTACTGGATGCCCCTCTTCGTGCACCTGACCCCCGGAACCACGCTGGACGACGACCTCCTCGGCCGCATCAAGCAGACGATCCGCGAACAGCTCTCGCCACGCCACATCCCCGACGAGATCATCGAAGTGCCCGGCATCCCGCACACCCTCACCGGGAAACGCATCGAGGTCCCCGTCAAACGGCTGCTCCAGGGCACCCCCTTGGAGAAGGCCGTCAACCCGGGCTCCATCGACAACCTCGACCTGCTCCACTTCTACGAGAACCTGGCCCGTAAACGAGCCTGATCCGATGCCGCCGCCGACGCCCCGCGCCGGCGGCGGCATCCCCAGCCGACCCCCGTTGTCAGTGCCGCCGGTTACTGTGAGTGAGCATTGATCGACTGTGCACAGGGGGAAAAATGGCACACACCGACCACCAGACCATGCGACGCGTCCTGCGCCGCGAAATCGCCGGCACCATCGGCGTGCTCACCGACGAGCACGACTTCCGGGCCATGCGCCGCTACCGCAGCTTCACCTTCGACGACCACAGCCGCTATCTCCAACAGGTCGAGGCACTCCTACGCACCCGCGCCTCCCAAGGCAGCCACACCACGGTCGCCCTGTTCGACCCCGAGGAGTACGCCGACTTCTGCGCGGACACCGGCCTCGACCCGGACATCCCGTCCAGCCGCACCCGCTTCACCGCCGAACTCGCCGCCACGGGCCCGACCATCCCGTACGACGGCCGCCCCTTGGCCGACCTCGTCCCGGCTCTGATCGACGAAGCCGTCCGCCAGGCCACCTGGGAGTACGCCTCCACACTCCTGGCCCGCCTCGGCGCCTGCGCCTCCTGCGGCGAGGACATCGGCCGAGCAGCCTTCACCTGGGCCTCCGGCCTTCTCGTCCGCATCCTCGACACCGCGCCTCCGGGCAACCGACACCTCGTCTGCAGCGTCTCGGGAGCACCCGAAACACTCGTCGCGGTCCTCCACGCGGACACGGACGCCGACGGAGCCGTCCAACTGGACGAGGCCGAAGCCCTTGAATTCACCACGGTCCTCGCCCTCGGCCTAGCCACCCAGAGCCCCGGCGGGCTCGTCATGCGCACGAGCGCACCCGGCGCCGCCGACCGCATCTACGGCTGGCGGCTGCGCGGCGAAGGCCTCGAGCCCCTCACCGCGGGCGAGGTGTTCGACGCCTACTGCACCGACATCGAATCCGGCGACCTCATCTCACCGGAATCCGACGTCGACTACTGCGTACCGCCGGACCTCGGACCGGCGGGCCCGACGCCAGGACACCGCCACTGAACAGAAGAAGGGCGCCCCACCGAAAGGTGGAGCGCCCCTCCATCAAAAAACCGGCAGCGAGACCGACTACTCGCCGGAAAGCACCGCCTGAGCGGCATTGCGCGCCTCATCGGCACTGTCCGCAGCACGCGCGGCAGCGGCAGCACGCTCGCACTGCGCCAGCGTGTACTTCGCCAGAGTCGCCCGTACATAAGGAATCGACGCCGCACCCATGGAGAGCGAGGTGACCCCCAGACCGGTCAGCACACAGGCGAGCAGCGGGTCGGACGCGGCCTCACCACAGACACCACAGCTCTTGCCCTCGGCCTTCGCCGCCTCCGCGGACAGCGCGACCAGGTCGAGCAGCGCGGGCTGCCAGGGATCCTGCAACCGGGACACCGCACCCACCTGACGGTCCGCGGCGAAGGTGTACTGCGCGAGGTCGTTCGTCCCCAGCGACAGGAACTCGACCTCCTGCAGAATCGACCGCGCCCGCAGCGCGGCCGACGGGATCTCCACCATCGCGCCGAACTTCGCCTGCAACCCCGCCGCACGACACGCGTCGGCGAACGCCTTGGCATCCGTACGGTCCGCCACCATCGGGGCCATGACCTCGAGATAGACCGGCAGCCCCTCAGCAGCCTTCGCCAAGGCCGTCAGCTGCGTGCGCAGCACCTCGGGGTGGTCGAGCAGCGTGCGCAGACCCCGCACACCCAGCGCCGGGTTCGGCTCGTCGCCAGGCGTCAGGAAGTCCAGCGGCTTGTCCGCGCCCGCGTCCAGCACACGGACGACTACACGACCCTCGGGGAAAGCCTCGAGAACCTGCCGGTAGGCCTCGACCTGCTTCTCCTCCGACGGGGCGTTCTTGCTGTCGTCCAGGAAGAGGAACTCCGTACGGAACAGACCGACACCCTCGGCACCGGCCTCCACCGCGGCCGGCACGTCCGCCGGACCACCGACGTTGGCCAGCAGCGGCACCTTGTGACCGTCGGCCGTGGCACCCGGCCCGGTCGACGCCGCGAGCGCCGCCTTGCGCTCGGCAGCGGCGGCCTCCAACTGCGCCTTCTTCTCCTCGCTCGGCTCCACGAAGATGTCGCCGGTGCTGCCGTCGACAGCGATCACAGTGCCTTCGGCCAGCTCACCGGCGCCCGGCAGAGCGACAACAGCCGGGACACCGAGCGCCCGCGCCAGAATCGCGCTGTGGCTGGTCGGCCCGCCCTCCTCGGTCACAAAACCGAGAACCAGTGTCGGGTCCAACAGAGCCGTGTCGGCGGGGGCCAGATCACGCGCCACCAGGACATAGGGCTCGTCACTGTCCGGGACACCCGGCATGGGCACCCCGAGCAGACGAGCGACGATACGATTCCGCACGTCATCGAGGTCGGCGACCCGACCGGCGAGGTACTCACCGGCACCCGCCAGCAGCTCGCGGTACGCCGCGAACGCGTCGTACACGGCACGCTCGGCCGTGCTGCCGACGGCGATACGCCGATCGACGTCCGCCATCAGCTCCGGGTCCTGAGCCATCATGGCCTGGGCCTCGAGCACGGCCTGGGCCTCACCACCCGCCAGATTGCCGCGCGCAATCAGGTCGGCGGCCACAGCTTCCACGGCCTTGCGGGCGCGCCCCTGTTCGCGCTCCGCGTCCTCCGCCGGAATCTGCTTGGCAGGCGGTTCGAGAACCGCCGTTCCCATGTGCCGAACCTCGCCGATGGCCACACCGTGGCTCACGCCGACGCCTCGCAGCGTTGCTTCCATCTCACCCGTCTCCGATAGTGCGGCGGGTCCCGCCGCCGCGGTGGTTGCCACTACATGCCGTCATACGACGGCGTTGACGTCATGCCCAGGCGAAGAGGCTGTCGCCGGCCTTAACGTCGCCGCTGTCACGCAGATCGGAGAGGGCCTCGGCCGTGGCCTCGAGCGCCACGACCGGGCAGATCGGCGACTTGCCGGCGGCCTCCACGGCAGCTGGGTTCCAACGCACGACGCTCTGGCCGCGCGTCACGGTGTCGCCCTTGTTCACGAGCAGCTCGAAACCCTCGCCGTTGAGCTGCACGGTGTCGATACCGAGGTGGGTGAGCACGCCGTGGCCCTGGTCGTCGACGACGACGAAGGCGTGCGGGTGAAGCGAGACGATGACTCCGTCGACGGGCGCGACAGCCTCGGAAGGCTCACGTACGGGGTCGATCGCCGTGCCCGGGCCGACCATGGCCCCGGAGAAGACCGGATCGGGCACTGAGGCCAGTCCGATGGCGCGTCCTGCAAGAGGGGACGTCACGGTGGTCATGGGAAGCCTCCCAGGGGTGGAGATCTGAATGGGCCGTCACTGCCTGTACCGGACGGCGCACTGTTCAGCAGGGTATGTCATATGAAGTACGGGTTCCGCGTGAGAGCCCGCCACCCCGCTGCACCGTCGCCACAGGTGGTCTAGACCATAGCCCAAATCGATTTGCGTGTGCTCCGAAGCCCCGTGTACAGTCGTACTCCTGCCCGGGGTTGAGCGACGCCACCAAGCGTCCTTGCCAGGCAGCAACCAACTTGTCAGATCCTATCTCTGGATCTCCTTCTGCATGCCTGCGGGAGGGTGGTCAGAGGGCCGGAAAAACACTGATAGAGTTTGGAACACCGAAGGGAAGCGCCCGGAGGAAAGCCTGAGAGAGTCTCTC
>NZ_JADDXU010000011.1 GCF_015163075.1 Streptomyces justiciae | reverse complement strand
GAGCAGCGCCATCACGCCACCGATGCAGAAGAACGCGAACGACGTGACGAGGTACAGCGTTCCGATCGTCTTGTGATCCGTGGTCGTCAGCCACTTCAGGTGTCTCATGCCCCGCCTGTGTCCGCGCCCCGCCCGGACGCCACACTTCGGGGACGCGAGGAGAATCACGGAAGACGGCTGTGACGATCCCGAAGGTGCCGGACACGAACGGAACATGAGCAACGACGACGACTTCGCCGCTGCCTATCGCGAGCACTACTGGGCGGTCAGCCGCTATGTCGCGCGGCGACTGGACGGGCGGCCGAGCGAGGTGGAGGAAGTGGTGGCGGAGGTGTTCACCGTCGCCTGGCGGCGCCGCGCCGACCTGCCACCGGCCCCGCTGCCCTGGCTGTACGGCGTGGCACGCAACTGCCTGGCCAACGCGGTACGCGGGCACGGGCGCAGGCGGCGCCTGGTGGACCGGCTGGGCAACGACGACACGGCACACGGGCGGCACATCGAGGCGGGCCCGGACGCCGAGACCCCCGGCGCCTGGGTGCACGACGCCCTCGCCCGGCTCTCCCCGGCCGACCAGGAGGTGCTGCGGCTCACCGCGTGGGAGGAACTCGGCATCGAGGAGGTCGCCGTCGTCCTCGGCTGTGGGCGCCGCGCCGCGTCGATGCGGCTGCACCGGGCCCGGCGCCGGCTGAGAGCCGAGATCGACCGGATGCGCCCCACGACCACCGCCGCTTTGAAGGAGAACGGCCATGGCTGACGAACTCGACCTCCTGCGCCGCGCCAACCCGGTGCCCGTCGACGGCCCCCACTTCGGCGACGGCCCCCTCGACCACCACGCCGAGCGGCAGCTCGACCGGCTGCTGGGGCAACGGACCTCCCGCCGCCCCCGGCTGTACTGGGGGCTCGCGGCCACCGGCGTCGTCGCCGCGCTCGTCTCGGCACTGCTGTTCACCGGCCAGACCACCGCGCCGGCGGTCGCCGCGCCCCGCCCGCTGGTCGTGCGGGCCGACTCCACCCCCGTACCCCTGGAAACCCTGGCGGAGCGGGCGCGGGCGGCGGACGGTTCGGCCGAGCTCCGCAAGGGCACCCATGTGCGGACCTGGAGCCTGGGCATGAGCGACGACAAGCCGCCGATCACCTACCCGGAGGAGCGCATCGTCCGCTGGAACGCCGACGACAGCCACACGGAGACCGTGGACGACGGCCACGACCGCACCACCCGGACGTACCCGCCCAGTTGGAGCGACGCCCCGCCCCAGTCCCCGCCCCCGCACGACGTGCCCCGGCTGCGCGCCTACCTCCAGGAGGCCGCCTACAGCAAGACCCCGCTGGACACGGGCGAGCTCCTCGACGCCGTCGACTACGTCCTCGACACCTGGCAGCTCGGCGCCCGGGAGTCGGCGGCGCTCGCTCAACTCCTCGCGGACGCCGACGGGTTGAAGCCCGTCGGGCAGGTGACGGACCGGCTGGGGCGGCGCGGCCAGGCGTACGTGTACGAGCAGTCGGCAACCCGCAAGATGCTGATCATGGACCCGGCCACCGGCGCCGTACTCGGCCTGGAGACCACCTTCACGAAGGCGGAGCCCGAGTACGGCGTGAAGGCCGGCGACGTCATGGACTACAGCGCCTGGACGCGCTGACCCACCCCGAGCTGCCGGGCGGCCGCGTCCACCGTCTGTTCCAGCAGGGTGGCGATCGTCATCGGACCGACGCCGCCCGGCACCGGGGTGATCAGCGAGGCCCGCTCGACGGCGGAGTCGAAGTCGACGTCGCCGATGTTCCCCTCGTTGTACCCGGCGTCGATCACGACCGCGCCCGGCTTGATGTCCTGGCCCTTGATGAGCTTCGGCCGGCCCACGGCGGCGACCACGATGTCCGCCTCCCGCACGGCCGCCGACAGGTCCGCCGTACGCGAGTGGCAGTACGTCACCGTCGCGTCCCGGGCGAGCAGCAGCATGCCGGCGGGCTTGCCGAGGATCGCGCTGCGGCCGACGACCACCGCCCGCTTGCCGGACGGGTCGACGTCGTACGCGTCGAGCAGCCGCATGATGCCGCCGGGCGTGCAGGACACGAAGCCCGGCAGGCCGAAGCTCATCGTCGCGAACGAGGCGAACGTGACGCCGTCGACGTCCTTCTCGGGCGCGATCGCCTCGAACGCGGCCCGCTCGTCGATGTGAGCGCCCATGGGGTGCTGGAGCAGGATGCCGTGCACGGTGGGGTCGGCGGAGAGCTGCCGGAGTGTGTCCACCAGTTCCTCGGTGGTGGTCGCCGCGGGCAACTCCACGTGCCGGGAGGCGATCCCGGCCTTGCGGGAGCGGTTCTGCTTCATGCGGACGTACGTCACGGAGGCGGGGTCCGCGCCGACCAGAACGGTCGCGAGACAGGGCGTCGTGCCGGTGCGTTCGGTGAGGTCGGCGGCGCGCTGTGCGGTGTTCTCGACGATGCGTCGGGCGAGCGCGGTGCCGTCCATGAGACGTGCCTGGGTCATGATCCACTCCTGGGCTGACGGTCGGGTTCGCCCAGGCGCACGGCTTCATGTCGTACGGGCCGCTCCCCGGTGGTGCTCCACCTCAGCGCCAGTCACGGCCCGCCCCCAGCCTAACCCCGGCGCCGCCTGCGCAGGCCGTGCGGGGGCGGAGGGAGCGGGCGGGGCCGCGTCCGTCGCAGGACCGACCGCATCAGCGCGGCGGACGCGAGCCGGGCTGCCGTCGATGCCGGCAGGGCGCGCCGGGACCGTACCGGGAAGGACCGGCCGAGGCCCGCACGCGCCGAGAAGGTCCAGGTCAACCGGGACGTGATCTGGACCTTCGGCAGACTTCTCCCTACTCGTCCCATGCCTGGAGCATGATCTGTTCGGCGATCTTGCCGTCGCGCAGCGTGACCATGGACTCGGCGAAAACCCTGACCCCGTCCGAGTACTCGCAGGACTCGGTGTACGCGACCTGGTCGCCCTGCATGATGCACTTCTCCAGCTTGTGGGCCTTGATGTCCCGGCTGTAGACGTCCTCCAGCATCTCGCCGATCTCGCTCCGGCCGTGCAGGACCCTCGGATTGCTGGGCTGGGTGTTGCGGTCCACGATGCGTATCTCCGCGTCGTCCGCGTAGAGCGACAGCAGATTCGCGGCCTTGTCTCCCTCGATGCCCTGACGCAATGTCTCCGTGCTGAACGCGCCCATGATGACCTCCTGTGAGGCCCGCGGCCCGAGGGGAGGGGCCGCCCGGGTCTCACCTTCGAGACTCCTCCGCCCCGCCGGTCTCGGCAAGCGCAACCGGGGCACTCCGCCTGACGGGTGAGACAGGCCCGGCACCCGTGTCCGCGCCGGGCGTGCCGGCGTTGCTGACAACATGATCTCCACTCGACGTATCGTCGCCGTCGTCGGTCTCGCCGCCGGTGTCACCGGCCTCGCCGCACCGATGGCGAGCGCGGCCCCCGTGGACGCCGACACCTCCAGGCTCAGCCCGATGGCCACGCTCGACTCGCTGACCGTGAGCGACATCCCCGCGGAGCACAAGGCCGAGATCCCGCGCCCGACCGAGCAGCTGGCCCAGCTCAACCGCCTGAACGACCTGAACCAGCTGAGCCAGGTGACCGACCTGGTCGCCCCGGTCACCGGGCTGCTGCCGGGTATCCAGTAGTCGTCTGATCCGCGTACGGCGTCGTACGCGCACGTCCACACCAAGGGCCGTCCGGGCACACCGGGCGGCCCTTGACATTGCCCGGGGCCACGCGGAGCATGCGCTTAGCAAGTGAATCTTGGTTCACGTGACGAACGTTTTCTCGCAGTGCACACATTCTCGTGGCGAACGAAGAGGCCCGCATCATGCCCATCACGCGCGAACTGCTCATCGGCGGCAAGGACGTGCCCGCCGCCTCCGGCCGGACGGCCGAGGACCTCAACCCCTACACCGGGGAGGTGTACGCGACCGTCGCGGCGGCGGGCCCCGAGGACGTACGGCGGGCCGTGGACGCGGCCGACGCGGCGTTCGAGGAGTGGGCGGCGCTGGCCCCCTTCGCCCGGCGCGCGATCCTTTTGAAGGCGGCCGACCTGCTGGAGGGCAAGGGCGACCAGGTCGCCGAGCTCATGGCGGGCGAGGCCGGCGGCACCCGGCCGTGGGCGTACTTCAACGTGGCGCTCGCCGCCAACATGCTGCGCGAGGCGGCGGCCTCCGTGACGGCCCCGCGCGGTGAGGTGCTCACCGCGCAGGAGCAGGGCGCGCTCGGCCTCGCGGTGCGTGAACCGGTGGGCGTGGTCGCCGCGTTCGCGCCGTGGAACGCGCCGGTCATCCTCGGCGTACGGGCGGTCGCGGCGCCGCTGGCCGCGGGCAACACGGTCGTCGTGAAGGCGAGCGAGGACGCGCCGCTGGCCTGCGGCCTGTTCGTGGCCGACGTGCTGCGCGAGGCCGGGCTGCCGGACGGCGTGCTGAACGTCATCACCAACGACCGGGCGGACGCCGCCGAGATCGCCGAGGTCCTGATCGCCGACGAGCGGGTACGGGCCGTGAACTTCACCGGCTCCACCAACGTCGGCCGCATCATCGGCGAGCACGCGGCGCGTCATCTCAAGCCCGCCGTCCTGGAGTTGGGCGGCAAGAACGCGGTGATCGTGCTGGCCGACGCGGACGTGGACTACGCCGTCGACGCCGTCACCTTCAGTGTGTTCATGAACGCCGGGCAGATCTGCATGTCCGGCGACCGCATCCTCGTCCACGAGTCCCTCGCCGAGGAGTTCACCCGCAAGTTCGCCGCCAAGACCGCCTCGCTCCCGTCCGGCGACCCCTCCGACCCGCACACCGTGGTCGGCCCGCTGGTCGCCGCCTCCGCCGCGCAGCGCGTCGCCCGGCTGGTCGAGGACGCGGTCGCCAAGGGCGCCAAGGTCCTCACCGGAGGCGGCGAGCCGGACGGCGCGGTCCACCCGGCGACCGTGCTCACCGACGTGCCGAAGGACGCCGAGCTCTATCACGCGGAGGCCTTCGGGCCGGTGTGCGTGGTGGAGACGTTCGCCGACGACGCCGCCGCGGTGGCCGTCGCCAACGACACCGACAACGGTCTGACCTGCGGCATCATCACCGAGAACGCCACCCACGGCCTGGCTGTCGCGCGCCGGGTGCGCACCGGCATCGTGCACATCAACGACCAGTCGGTGGCCGACGAGCCGCAGGCCCCGTTCGGCGGCTTCAAGGCCTCCGGGTACGGCCGCTTCGGTGGCCGCTGGGGCATCGAGGCCTTCTCCAACACCCGCTGGGTGACCATCGCCACCCAGCAGGCGCACTACCCCTTCTAGAAACCCCCTTCGGGTTCTAGACACCCTGTTCCGGCCCGGCGTCCAGGAAGTGGAAGCCGGGCCGCGGGTGCATCAGGAAGTCGTGGTGGGAGATGTTCCAGGCGTAGGCACCCGCCAGTGAGAACAGCACCCGGTCACCGGCCCGCAGCCCGGCGGCGGGCACCCGGCGCGCGAGGGTGTCCTTCGGGGTGCACAACTGCCCTGCCAGCGTGACGTGTTCGCCCTCGGCGGCGGGGCGCGTCCAGGGATGCGGCCACGCCTCGACCGGCAGGACCGAGCAGGGCTGGTCGTGTCCCTTCGTCGCCGGGGTGCGCAGGTGGTGGGTGCCGCCTCGGACCACGGCGAACTCCTCGCCGTGGCTGGGCTTCACGTCCAGCACCTCCGTGGCGTACCAGCCGCAGTACGCCGTCAGCGCCCGGCCCGGCTCGATCCGCAGCGTCAACTCCGGGTGTGCCTCGGCGAGTCGGGCGAGCCCGCTGCCGTATGCCGCCCAGTCGAAGCGGCGCTCGGGGTCGGTGTAGTCGACGTGCATGCCGCCGCCGACGTTGATCTCGGCGAGCGGGACACCGAGGCCGGTGGCCCAGGCGACCACGGCCGCGGCCGCCGTGAGAAGCTCGGGCGCCTCCAGGCCGCTCGCTAAGTGGGCGTGGATGCCGCGGAGTTCGAGATGCGGGTAGGTGCCGTCGGCGAGCGTGCGCACGACCTCGGCGGCCTGGGCGGGGTCCATGCCGAACGGGGTCGGGTGTCCGCCCATCGCCAGCGAGCTGCCCGCCAACGAGTCGTCCGGGAGGGGCAGGTTGACGCGCGGCAGCACCGCGATGCGCCGTCCGCTTCTCCGCGCCAGTTCGGCCAGCATCCGCAGCTCGTAGGCGCTCTCGACGTGGAAGCGGTCGACTCCCTGTTCCAGCGCGGCCGTCACCTCGTCCGGTGTTTTGCCGGGCCCGCCGAAGGCCAGGGGGCGGCCCGGCACGGCCTTGGCGACATGGGCGAGTTCACCGCCCGAGGAGACCTCGTAACCGTCGACGTACGGACCGAGCGCGGCGAGGATCTCCGGCTCGGGGTTGGCCTTGGCCGCGTAGTAGAGCTCGACGCGCTCGGGGAGGGCGTCCCGGACGGTCGCGGCGTGGGTGCGGAGGGCCGCCAAGTCGTAGAGGTAGGCGGGGAGTTCGTCGGCGGGCAGGGATAGGGCGTGGCCGTGGACCGTGCGGGGCGTCGTCATCGGGTGCTCCCGGTCAGGATGTCCTCGGCGAGCGGGGACGGCAGGCGGACGTATCCGGCCTCGCGGTCGGCCTTGCGCTCCCAGCGGGTGAGCAGGTTGGCCTTCGCGGGCAGCGGGACGCCGGCGAGGAGGGCGGCCAGACGGGGCGGGCAGCCGTGGCGGTCCGCGTAGCTCTGGAGCGTCGCCCGCACGCGGTGCCACAGCGCGGCCTCCGCCTGCGGGTGCAGGTCGGCGAGGGCGGCGAGCAGCTCGGCCACATGGTTGACCAGCAGGCAGTAGACGACCCGGTCCCAGCCGCGCCGCGCGTCGTACGTCATCGGCGTCGCGACCTCGGGAGGCAGCGCGGCCAGCGTGTCGGCGTGGTGCTCGGGGATCAGCTTGGTGCCCTCCAGGTCGCGGAAGAGGACCTGGGCGGGCAGGCCGGCGCGGTCCACGCAGACCACGACGTTCTGGAGATGGGGTTCCAGGACCAGGCCGTGGTCGAAGTAGGCGGCCAGGACCGGGGGGATCAGCAGGTCGAGATAGGCCGACCACCAGTCGAGGGCCGCGCGGGCGTCCGGTGTGCCGAGGAGGCGGGAGATCTGTGCCGCGCTGGTCGGGTACTCGTCGGCCACCGCGGCGGCCAGCAGCGGGGTGGTGCCCGGCGCGAGGCGTGCGGGCAGGCCCTCGCGGACGATGACGCCGAAGCCCTCGAACAGCGCCCGGTCCGGGGTGCCGCCGGGGCCCGGCAGGGCGAGCGTGCGGTAGGCGGGCTCACGGAGCACGGCGCTGCCGGGGAAGCGGCGGGCGAGGTCGGCCAGCGCCGGGGCGAGGGCGCGGGTCAGGGCGACGGCGCCGGACAGCTCGTAACTGCTGTTCTTGCGCAGGCAGTTGGTGATCCGCACGTTCAGGCTGAACTTGAGGAAGGTCTCCCCGTCGTACAGCGTGCGCACGGACGCCGTGGCCGCGAACGGCCGCCCGCCCGGGCCGAGATCGAGGACGTCGCCGCGCGCGAGGGCCGCGCGCAGGGTCGGATGGTCGCGGAGCGTCTCGTACTGCCAGGGGTGGGCGGGCAGCAGCCGGTAGCCCTCCGGGATGTCGGCGCGCGGGCGGTCCAGGGGGGCGACGGCCGACGGCTCGGCGGCCTCCTCGGCGATCAGATGGTCGCGTACGGCGAGGTGCCGCAGCGGGAAGACGGCCCCGGCCTCCGGTGCGTACGCGGACCAGGCGCGCGGGTCGCCGGTACGGGCCTTGGGGGTGGGGTGGAAGCGGTGGCCGAACAGCAGGGACTGTTCGGAGGCGAGGTAGGCGTCGGTGGCTGGTGAGGCGCTCGGCGTGGTGAGCGCGGTCGTCACGGACTCGTGGCTGGAGGCGACCTGGTCCAGGAACTCCTCGTTGCGCACGCCGGTGCGCAGCGACAGCTCGTCGTGCGTGTACGCGGCTAGGCGCCGCCAGTCGACCTCGGCCCAGTCGGTGCCGCGCTGTTCGTGGACGGGCCCGGTGAAGCGGTGGGCGCCGAGGAGCGAGGTGCGGCGCAGGGCGACGCGCAGCAGGACCCCGCGGCGGGGCAGCCGGAGCAGGAGCGTGCCGTCGTCGACGACGCTCTGGCGTTCGGGCCCGGAGACCTCGCGCAGCAGGCAGTTGAGGAGGGTGTGGGCCACGACCTCGTCGGCCGTGGGCAGGGCGGTGCGCTCGGGAGTGGGGGCGAGCGGGGGCATCAGCGGCTCCAGCGGGGGGTCATGGAGGGGAGGAGGGTCGCCACGGCGGTGACGGCGGCTGCGGCGGCGCCGGTCAGCACGGGAGCGGCCGGGCCGAAGCGGGCGCTGCCCGCGGCGGCGGCGAGGCCCGCGACGACCGCGCCGGCCTTGGAGAAGAACTCCAGGGACCCGAACATGCCGCCGGGCGCCCGCCCTTTGGCGCACTCCGCGGCCAGCACCTGCAGACACACCAGGCCGAGGGTGAGACCGGCGCCGAGCAGCAGCCGTACGGCGATCAGGGCGGGCAGGTTCGCGGCGACGCCGTGTCCGGCGAGACCGAGGGCGATGAGGACGAAGCCGAGCACGATCCCGGCCCGGGGACGGTCCCGGAAGGCGGAGTGCACGGCCAGCGCGGCCACCAGATAGCACAGGTGGGGGAGGGCGAAGAGCACTCCGGACAAGGTGGGCGAGGTACCTGGCAGCCGGTCGTCGACCAGGGCGATGAGGTACGGGAAGGAGATGACGGTGGAGAACACGAACGCGAACTCCATTGTGTACAGGGCCCGGAGGGAGACCACGGGAGCCGTCGGCGGAGGGGCGACGGCGTCGGTCTTCCGGTGCTCGGCGGGCCCCGGTTCCGGCAGCGCCGCGAGCAACAGCGCGGCCGTCAGCGGCAGTACGGCGAGCAGCGCGTACTGGCGGTGCGGGGACAGCCAGCCGGACAGCGTGCCGACCACGATCGGCGCCACCACCAGCGCAGCCCGGGCGCTGCCCTGCATCAGGGTGAGCGCCTTGGACAGGGCCGGGCCCTCCAGTGCCGCGCCCAGATATCCGTTGGAGGCGGCGAACGTGCCGCCCAGGACGCCCTGGAGGACGAGCGCCAGCGTGAAGGTCGCCAGCGAGTCGGCCCAGCCAGCGAGCAGGAACGCGACCGTCAGCCCCAACTGGGCCCGCAGCAGCAGCCGTTTGCGGCCGTAGCGGTCGGCGAGCCGCCCCCACAGCGGGGCCGCGAGCGCGCCGAACACGGTCGGCACGACATACAGCACCCCCGCCCAGCGGGCCTGGTGGTCGCCCAACTCCGGGAGGATCTCGGTGAGATACGGCGGCAGGCCGAGGGCCGCGAACGAGGCCACGAAGTAGCAGCCCGCCACGGCGTGCACCTGGCCGCGCCCGAAGCCGGTGCGCGGCAGTCGGACGGCCTGGGCGGCGCTCATGCCGGGCCCCCGTTCGGGAGCAGGTAGTTGGGGCCGGTGATGTAGTGCTTGTTGACGTCGGTGGCGCCCGAGCGCTCCTTGGACAGCAGCGTCCCGGCCGTGACCATCGCCTTCACCGGCAGCCGGGGCGCCCGGAGCACCCGGGCCCGCAGCACCTCGGCGGCATCGCCGCCGAGCCGGTTCACCGCCTCCGTCAGCCGGTCCCGTACGAGATCCAGCACGGCCCGGCGCTGCCGCGGCAGCCCGAACGCGTAGGCGCCCGCGCACAGATGGACGGTGATGGTGGTGAACACGTCGGCCACCGGGCCGTCGCCGGTGACATAGGTCCGTGCGTCGTCGAAACCCCACGGGCCGGGCAGGACCGCACCCAGCCGCTTCGGGTTGATCCGCGGCCCGTCGTCGTCCTTGAACAGCAGCCGCAGGCTTCCGGGCAGCAGCACCAGCGAGACGTTCTGCTGGTGCGACTCCAGCGCGATGCCGTACCCGAACAGCGTGGTCTGCCAGTCGAAGAGCAGCGTCAGGAAGGCGTCCAGCAGCGCGAGCGGGTCACCGCCGTAGAAGCGGTCGGCCAGGTGGTCGAGGACCAGCCGCCCGTCCGGCGCTTCGGCGAGCAGGGCGGCCAGGGGTACGACCTCGGCGTCCTCCAGCCCGGCCGGGAGGCGGCGGCAGAGCACGGCCAGCAACTCGTGCCCGGCATGGGCGTACGTGGTCTCGTCGGCGTGCAGGATCGTGTCCCGGAAGCGGGGTTCACGGGCGAGCACGGCCTCGACGAGCCGCTGTCCCGCCGCGCCGTCCACGAGGGTGCCGGGCTTGATGGACCGCTTGTTGCGCAGGCCCAACGTGGAGGTGGCGAGGGGGAGTTTGAGGTGGTGTGTCTCGTCCACGGCCACCGTGCGCATCGACAGGGTCGGTACGACGTCGAGATGGGCACGGTCGGCGAAGAGCGCCCCCTTGGGAAGGCGGGCCTGGCGCAGGGCGTCCACGGTCAACGGGTGGACCGGCAGGGGCAGATGGGTGCCCTCGGCCGCCGCCAGCCCGAGGTCAGCGCAACTGGGCCAGAACTTCGGGAGGGTGCCGGTGAGGGCGACGGACTCGCGGGGCACGGCCAGCCAGCGCAGGGCGAACCGAGGGTGGAACTCCGGTGCGTAAGCGCACAGTTGATCATCGGAGAGCCCTGCGAGTCCGCGAGCCGTGGGATACACGGGATGGTCGAGACGGGCGGCGAGGGCGTCGTACGCGAGCGATGGCCACCGGGTGGAGTCCGCGCCGAGGTCGATGGGCGAGGTCGCGTGCAGCCGCATGGTGGCCAGCGTCTGCCGGCACTCCTCGGCGAAGGCGTCGTAGCCGCCGCGGTCGACGGGGTCGGCGAGCGCGCGCAGTGCGGTGAGGACGGTGTCGTACGAGTCGAGTTCCGTGCCGTCCGACTCGCGGACGAGCAGCGGCAGTCGGGCGGCGTACTCGCACTGGAAGCCGTCCTCGACGACAGGCAGCAACAGGGCGTCGTCCTCGGTGGGCAGGCGCAGCCAGGGGCCGTCCGGGCGGTCGACGAGGGTGCTGCGGGTGCGCAGGCCCACGGCGTCCTCGCGGAGGAGGGCGCTGAGCACGCGGGTCAGCAGCTCGGCGTCACAGGTCGCCGTCACGGCTGGATCTCCCAGCGCAGGCCCGCCAGGTAGTCGGCCGTCACCCGGTCCACCGTCGGCTGGTCGGTGCCGGTGGCGCGCAGGACGCCGAGGTAGTCGCGGTTGGTGCGGTACAGCTCGTGCCGCTCGCCGGTCGGCCGCAGCGGACGGTATGTCAGGTGGACACCGTCCACCGTGAGTTCGGTGGCGGCCGGGGCTTCGGTGAGGAGGCCGGCGCGGTCGGCGCACGGGTACTCCAGGCGGGCGGCGCCGTCGCGGCGGGCGCCGAGGTCCGTGGGGAGCGGCTCGCCCAGGTGGGTGCGGAGGATGTGCTCGAAGAGCGGGATCTGAAGGAGCCGTGCCAGCAGCAGGTCGCACTGGTCGCCGATGGCCCGGTAGTTGACCTCGATGATCCGCGCCCGGCCCTCGTGCACCACGAACTCCGTGTGGCAGGCGCCGAACCCGACGCCCAGCGCGTCCAGTTGGGCGAGGATCTGGGCGACCACCGGCTCGGGGTGGGCGGGGACGAAGGTGAGGCGTTCCTCGACGAAGTACGGCGGGGGCGACAGCTCGGTGTGGAAGCCGCCCAGGACGTGGCGGACCTGCCCGTCGCCGAGGGTCTCCAGGGTGTGGAGCTCGCCGGGGAGGTACTCCTCCACGACGAGGACCGTGTCCGGGCGGCGCTCGAGGATCTCCTTGGTGCGGGTGGCCAGCTCCTCCGGGCCGTCGATGAGGACGACGTCCTCGCTGGCGACGCCCTCACGCGGCTTGACCACGCAGGGGTAGGGGGCATCCGGGAGAGCGGCCGGTTCGGTGATCTCGGCCGACCAGACCGTGTCCACGCCCGCGGCGGCGAGCCGGCGGCGCATCTCCGCCTTGTCCTTGCAGCGCAGGGTGGCCCGCCAGTCCTTGCCGGGCAGGTCGAAGTAGGCGGCGGCCAGGGCGGCCTGGGTCTGGAGGTGGTCGCTGTTGGTGAAGACGGCGTCGGGGCGGTGGTGGGTGGAGATACGGGTGACGACGGCCCGGAAGTCACGGACGTCGCACTCCAGGATCTCGACGTCCGGATACCTGGCGCGGTGGGCGGCGGCCTGGTCGGTGAGGACGGTGACGTCCAGGCCCAGCCGGTCCGCGGCGGGCAGGAAGCCCTCGGTGACGGCGTCGGTCGGATTGAGGGCGAGCAGGTACAGGCGCATGGGTGAGGGGGAACTTCCGCTAGCGGGTGGGGGGTTGACGGGGGCGGGCCCGGCCGGGGGTCGCGGCCCGCCCCGGTTCAGCGGGAGTTACTTGGCGGGGAGCTCGACGCCGGTGGCCTTCGCGACGTCCGCGAGCATCTGCTCCGCGGCCTGCACACCGATGCCGGACATCCAGGTCTCGTCCGGCACCTCGAAGACCTTGCCGTCCTTGACGGCCGGGAGGTCCTTCCACACCGGGTTGGAAGTGACCTGCTTCTTCTGGGTCTTGTCGTCGACGTCCGCGGAGGTGACGAAGATCAGGTCGGCGTCGGCCTGGTCGATCTCCTCCGGGCTGACGTCCTTCATCGTGACCTCGGGGTCGTCAGAGACCTGCGAGGACGGCCGCTCGAAGCCGATGTCGTTCAGGACGACACCGCTGTAGGAGTTGGACTGGTACAGCCGGGTCGGGCCGGCGATGAAGCGGACCACGGACGCGGTCGGCATGGTGCCGCCGTCCTTCTTCTTGATGGCCTCACCGAGCGCCTTCGCCTGTGTCTCGTACTCCTTGAGCTTGGCCGCGGCCTCCTTCTCCAGGCCCAGCGCCTCGGCGTGGACCTTGAGGTTCTCCTTCCAGACACCGCCGGTGGTCTCGGTGAAGACGGTGGGGGCGATCGCGCTGAGCTTGTCGTAGACCTTCTCGTGGCGGACCTTGGAGGACAGGATCAGGTCCGGCTTCAGGGAGGCGATCTTCTCCAGGTTGGGCTCCAGGAGCGGACCGACGTCGGCGGTGTCCTTCAACTCGCCCTTGAGATACGTCGGGAAGCCGCCCTCGGTCTTGAAGTGCGGGGCGACCGCGCCGACCGGGTCGATGCCGAGCAGCGTGACGTCGTCCAGCTCGCCGGTGTCGAGGACGACGACCCGCTTCGGCTGGGACGGGATCTTCACGTCGCCCATGGCGGTCTTGAGGGTGCGCGGGAAACCGGCCGAGTCGGCGGCGGGCTGGGCGGCGGCGGAGTCGTCGGAGCCGGAGTCGGAACCGCCGCAGGCGGCCAGGGCGGCCGTACCGAGTACGACGGCGAGCAGGGTGGCCAGAATCCTTCTGATTCCGGGCAGGGCGAAGCGCTGGAACATGGGGGGCTGTTCTTTCTGGGTAGGTGAGCGGGTCAGGCGGTCGCGGCGGAACGCCGGGCCGCGCTGCTTCTGGGGACGACCAGCGGGGTGCCGGTCTCCGGGTCGGGGACGACCCGGCAGTCCACGTCGAACACGGACTTGACCAGCTCCGCGTCGAGGACGTCCGCCGGGGCTCCGGCGGCGGCGAGCCGGCCGTCCTTGAGGACCACCATGTGGTCCGCGTAACGGGCGGCCTGTCCGAGGTCGTGCAGCACCATCACCACGGTGCGGCCCGCCTCGGCGTGCAGTTCGGCGACCAGGTCGAGCACGTCGAGCTGGTGCCTGAGGTCGAGGAAGGTGGTGGGCTCGTCGAGCAGGAGCAGTTCGGTGTCCTGCGCCAACGCCAGGGCGATCCAGGCGCGTTGGCGCTGACCGCCGGAGAGCCGGTCCACGGCCTGGTCGCGCAGGGACGCGGTGCCGGTGCGCTCCAGGGCCTCGTCGACCGCCTGCTGGTCGGCCGCCGACCAGGGGCTGAGCAGCCGCTGGTGCGGATAGCGGCCCAGCCGTACGAGGGCCTCGACGGTGATCGCCTCCGGGGTGACCGGCTGCTGCGGCAGCAGACCCATGCGCAGGGCCAGGGCCTTCGCCGGCATGCGGTGGATGTCGGAGCCGTCGAGGGTGACGGTGCCGGCCGACGGGGCCAGCAGGCGGCTCAGGCCGCGCAGCAGCGTCGACTTGCCGCAGGCGTTGGGGCCGACGATCGCGGTGACGGCGCCGCCCGGGAGGGTGAGGTCGAGGCCGCCGACGACGAGCCGGTCGCCGTAGCGGAGGTCGAGGGCCTCGGTGGCGAGCTGGTTGGGCGTGTTCACAGGCGTCTCCGCGGTCATGCGTGGGTCCTCTGTACGGGCGAGCTCTGCCGGAACATCAGCACCAGCAGCCAGGGCGCGCCGAGCGTGGCCGTCACCGCGCCGACCGGCAGCCCCTCGATCGGCAGCAGGTGCTGCACCACCAGGTCGGAGGCGAGCAGCAGCACCGCCCCCGTGAGCCCGGCGAGGGCGAGGGACACGGCGGTCGGCGGCCCGGTGAGGAACCGCACGACGTGCGGCACGGCGAGCGCGACGAAGGTCACCGGGCCCGCGAGCGAGGCGGCCAGGGACGCCAACACGACGGCGAGGACGAGGAGTTGGAGGCGTGCCGTGGCCGTGTTGAGGCCGAGGGCGCCCGCCGAGTCGTCGCCGAGATCGAGCACGGCCAGCCTGCGGTGCAGGACGAGAGCGGCGGCGAGCGCAACCAGCAGGGCGCCGCCCGCTCCCCACACCTCCGTCCACGTCCGCCCGTACACCGAACCCGTGGTCCATTGCAGCGCCGATCCGGCGAGTTCGGCGGGGAAGCGCACGATCATCAGGTTCACGGCGGCGGCGAGGCCCGCCTGGACCGCGAGGCCGGTGAGCACCAGCCGGGTGACGGAGAGCCCGGAGCCCCAGGCGAACACGCCGAGCAGCAGCGCCGAGAGGAGCCCGCCGGCCAACGCGCCCAAGGGGATCAGGGTCTGCGAGGCGCCGGCCGCGATGAGCGCGACCGCGCCCAGCGAGGCCCCGCCGGTCACGCCCATGACGTCCGGGGACGCCAGCGGGTTGCGGAACAGCCGTTGCAGCACACAGCCCGCGACCCCGAGCCCGGCTCCGCCGGCGATCGCCGCCACCGCGCGGGGTGCCCGGAACTGCTGCACCACGAGTACGTCACCGCCGTCGCCGAGCCCGACGAGCGCGCGCAGCGCCGTGCCGGCGGGGATGCGCATCTCGCCGGTCGTCAGGGAGACGGTGAGCAGCGCGAAAAGCGCCAGAAGTCCGAGGGCGGCGAAGACCGCGACCCGGGTGCGGACGCCGCTCATCGGGCCACCTTCCGGGCCAGGAGCGCCAGCAGGGGCGCGCCCAGGAACGCGGTCACGATGCCGACCTCCAGCTCCGAGGGGCGCAGCACCATCCGGCCGAGCACATCGGCCGACAGCAGGAGCAGCGGGCCCGCGATCAGACAGCCGGGCAGGAGCAGCCGGTGGTCGGCGCCGAGCAGCGGTCGTACGAGATGGGGGGCGGCCAGGCCGATGAAGGCGACCGGTCCTGCCACCGCGACCGCCGACCCGGCGAGCAGGACGACCGCGATGCCGCCCGCGAGCCGGATGCGGGCGACCGGGACACCGAGGGACTGGGCCGAATCGTCGCCCAGGGCAAGGGCGTTGAGGGCGGGGGCGACCGCCAGCGCGACGACGATCCCGAGCAGCAGCGTCGGCAGGACCGGCCACAGCGTGTCGAGCGGGCGCCCGGCCAGGGAACCGGCGAGCCAGAAGCGGGCCTCGTCGAGCGTGCGCTGGTTCAGCAGCATCACCGCGGACGTCCAGGACAGCAGCACGAGTTGGAGCACGGTGCCGCCCAGCGCGAGCCGTACGGGATCGATGTCCCCGGCGCGGCGGGCCAGCGCCTGGGCGAAGAGGGCCGCCGCGGCGGCACCGGCGAACGCGAACCACACGTATTCGACCGGGTCGTTGAGCTTCAGGGCGAAGATCGCGACGACGACCGCGAAGGACGCCCCCGCGTTGATGCCGAGGGTCGTCGGCGAGGCGAGCGGGTTGCGGGTGATTGCCTGCGCAACGGCACCGGCGACGCCCAACGCGGCGCCGACCACGAGGCCGATGACGGTCCGCGGCAGCCGCAGCCCGGTCACCACGAGAGCGTCCCGTCCGTGGGCGTCGCCGAAGAGGGCGTCGACCACCGTGGGGAGCGGTACGGAGCGGGCGCCGAGCGCGAGGCTCAGTGCGGTGCACAGGGTCAGGGCGGCGAGGCCGGTCAGGAGGAGCGGTATGTGCCTGAAGGCACGAAAGGGCACACCTGTGGGGGGTGCGCCCCGTTGGGTCGCAGTCACGAGCGGTGAGCTTAGGTGAGGCTTGCTTTAGTTTTCAACTGGCTGTGAGGATGCTTTGACGTGGCTTGACATGGACCTCCCTTGATCACGCTAAGGTAAGGCTTACCTATCAAACCTCTCTGTGGGGGAGCGCGCCGATGCCCGTGGCCCTGAAGACCTCGCCGGACGGCGCTGTCGCCCAAGCGCTCGGTGACGTCTACCGGCGCCTGGCCGGCGTCTGCGAAGCGCTCGACGTGAGAGTGGTTCGAACGGCACAAGGGGGCGTGACGGCCGCCGAGTTGGCGGCCGATCCCGTCGCGCTGAACGCCTTCGTCGAGGCAGAGGCGGCCCGCGTTCACGATCGCTACGGGACGCGCCCGCGCCCGGACGTCGCCGCCTCCCGCGCCCTGCACGACTACGCCTGGACCGTCGGCATGCTCATCGGCGGCCCCTGGTACCTCGAACGCCGGGTGCCCCGCATCCGCCCCGAAGATCTCCGCCTCGACCTCGCCTCGGGGACGTACACCATCACCCCCGGCACGGAACTCGCCTGCCTGACCGACGATCCGATGGCCGCCCACCCCGGAGTGCTGACGCTCCCTCAGGAAGAGCAACTGCGCGCCCAGTTGAGGATGGGTCTCGCCGAGCACATGCGGCCCCTGCTCGCCGCGATCGCCCCCGTCGCGCGCCGCCGCTCACGCGCCCTGTGGGGCATGGTCTCCGACGACCTCGTCTCCGCCCTGTGGTACCTCGGCCGGATGCTCGGCCAGGAAGGCGCCGCGATCAGAGCCGCCACCGAGGTGCTGCCGGTGGCCGTACCGCCGTATCCCAGTGGCGCCGACTTCCGTTACCTGGCCGGCGCGGACGGCCGCCGCCACGCGACCCGGACCCGTACCGGCTGCTGCATGTTCTACGCGATCCGCCCGGCCGAGGCCTGCTCCACCTGCCCGCGCACCTGTGACGCCGAACGGCTGCGCCGACTGGAGGGCTAGGGCAAACTTCACGGCCCCTGCCGGAGCGGCGGCCTCCGGCCTAGGGTGAGGCGATGACCGCCGCCCAAGAGACCTCCGCGTCCACGCCGTCGACCGAACTCGGCGCCGTCCAAGCATCCACCACCCTGCTGGAACGCCTCGCCGAGAAGCTCGGCGGCAAGGCCACCGTCAGTGCCGTGTACGGCGAGCCGATCACCCGGGACGGCGTCACGGTCGTCCCTGTCGCCCGGGTCAGCTTCGGTTTCGGCGGCGGCGCAGGGCATGAGAGCGGCACCACGCGGAGCGGGGAGGGCGGTGGCGGGGGAGGCGGTGTCGACGCCAGGCCGCTCGGATACATCGAGATCAAGGACGGTACGGCCGTCTACAAGCCCATCCGCGACCCGTGGGTCGACATCGCGCTCCCGCTCGCGGGCATGCTGGTCGGCATTGTCGGGTCGAAGTCGGTGCGTGCCCTGGTGCGGAAGCGTAACCGCCGCCCCTGAGACCGGAGTTCATTCCGCCGTGGCCAGGAACTGCGTCGCCGCCAGCTCCGCGTAGAGCGGATCGGACGCCACGAGTTCGCGGTGCGTGCCCACCGCGCGTACCCGGCCCGCGTCCATCACCACGATCCGGTCGGCCATGGTGACGGTGGACAGCCGGTGCGCGACGACGAGGACGGTGGTCGTACGGGCCACGTCGGCGACGGTGTCGCGCAGCGCCGCCTCGTTGACCGCGTCCAGCTGCGAGGTCGCCTCGTCGAGGAGCAGCAGGCGCGGGCGGCGCAGCAACGCGCGGGCGATGGCGACGCGTTGGCGTTCGCCGCCGGAGAGCTTGGTGCCGCGGTGGCCCACGAGCGTGTCCAGGCCGCGGGGCAACCGGGCCACCAGACCGTCCAGCCGGGTCGTCTTGAGCACGCGGGTCAGGGCGTCCTCGGCCGCCTCCGGGTTGCCCAGCAGCAGGTTGTCCCGCAGCGAGCCCGACAGGACGGGCGCGTCCTGCTCGACGTACCCGATCGCCGAACGCAGCTGCGGCAGCGGCCAGTCGGCGAGGTCGCGGCCGTCCAGCGCGATGCCGCCCGACTCGGGGTCGTAGAAGCGCTCGATCAGCGAGAACACCGTGGTCTTGCCGGCGCCCGACGGGCCGACGAACGCGGTCATGCCCTGGGCCGGCACCGAGAACGTCACTCCGTGATGGACGTACGGCAGGTCGTCGGCGTAGCGGAAGCGGACGTCCGTGAAGGTGAGGGTGGCCGGAGCCGCGCCCGGTGTGGGCAACGGGGCGGGCAGGTCGGCCGGTTCGGCGGGCAGCCGGAGCGCCTCCTGGATGCGGGCCAGGGCCGCGGCACCGGTCTGGTACTGCGTGATCGCGCCGACGACCTGCTGGATCGGCGACATCAGATAGAAGACGTACAGCAGGAACGCCACCAGCGTGCCCACATCGATCGCGTCGGTCGCCACCCGTGCCCCGCCGACCGCGAGGACCGTGATGAAGGCGATCTGCATCGCCAGACCCGCCGTATTGCCCGCCGCCGCCGACCACTTGGCGGCGCGCACGCTCTGTCGCCAGGACTCCTCGGCGGCCTCGTGCAGCGTGCGTTCCTCCCGGTGTTCCGCGCCGGACGCCTTCACTGTGCGCAGCGCGCCGAGGATCCGCTCCAGCGAGGCGCCCATCACCCCGACCGCGTCCTGCGCCTGCCGGCTGGCCCGGTTGATGCGCGGCACGATCACGCCGAGGACCGTGCCCGCGGCGGCGATGACGACCAGGGTGACACCCAGCAGGACCGGATCGACCAGGCCCATCATCACGATCGTCGCGACGAGCGTCAGCCCGCCCGTGCCGAGGCCGACGAGGGAGTCGGTGGTGACCTCGCGCAGCAGCGTCGTGTCCGAGGTGATGCGCGACATCAGATCGCCTGGCTCGGTGCGGTCGACGGCCGTGATGCGCAGGCGCAGCAGATACGACGACAGAGCGCGCCGCGCGCCGAGCACCACCGACTCGGCGGTGCGGCGCAGCACGTACGAACCCAGCGCCCCCACCGCCGCGTTGCCCACCACCAGGGCCGACATGAGGAGCAACGCGCCCGTGACGGTGCGGTCGTGGGACAGGTCGTCGATCAACTCCCTCGCCACGAGCGGCAGCAGCAGCCCCGTGGCGCCCGTCACGAGCGAGAGCAGGGCGCCCAGCAGCAGCGCCCACCGATGCGGCCGGACGTATCCCAGCAGCAGTCGCCAGGTGGGCGTGGCCTGCTCGGGCTCTGCGATGCTCACGGCGCTCCCTCGGAGTCGGGCGGAGCATTCAGGCTACGTCGGCCGCCGGGCCCAGGGCGCGCCAGTTCCGGGTCATCGAGAGCAGCAGCGGCCGGTCGGCGCCGCGCGGCAGACAGGCGTCGAGCATGCCGGTGAGGACCTCGCCGGGACCCAGTTCGAGGAAGGTGGTCGTGCCGTCGGCGCGGAGCCGGGCCGCCGCGTCCGCGAACCGCACGGGCCGACGCAACGCCCGTACCCAGTAACCGGGTTCGGTGGCCTCGCGGGTCACCGGGCGGGCGGTCGTGTCCGACAGGAGGGGGATGCGCGGGACGTGGAGCTCCATCGTGCGCAGGGCGCGGTGGTAGTCGGCGAGGATCGGGTCGAAGCGGGGCGAGTGGGGAGCGGCGTCGACGCGCAGGACGTGGGTGCGGCGGCCCCGGGCCGTCCACTTCTCGCACTCCGCGGTCACCGCCGCCCTGTCCCCGGACACCACCACGGCCCGGGGCCCGTTGACCGCGGCGAGCACCGCGCCCGGCCCGGGTCGCAGCTCCTGCGGCGACGCCTCCACCGCGGCCATGCACCCGCCCTCCGGCAGCGCCCGCACCAGCCGCGACAGCGTGCCCACCGCACGGCAGGCGTCCGGCAGTGAGAACACGCCCGCCGCGTGGGCCGCCGCCAGATGCCCGGCCGAGTAGCCGAACAGCACGTGCGGCCGCAGCCCCTGGCTCTCCAGCAGCCGGAACTGGGCGACCTGGAGGGCGAAGATCGCGGGCAGTCCGAACGCCACCCGGTCCAGCAGTGCGGCCCGGGGCGTTCCGGCGGGCGCGAACATCACGTCCCGCAGCGGCAGGTCGAGATACGGGTCGAGCCGTCCGCAGACCGCGTCGAGGGCGTCGGCGAACACCGTTGACGTGGCGTGGAGTTCGCGTCCCATGCCCGGTTGCTGGGACCCGGCCGCCGAGAACAGGAACGCCGTCCGGCCGTGCGCCACCCACGCCGGGGCCTCCTGCGCCTGTGCCTCGGTCAGCCGCGCCATGACCTCCTCGACCGACCTGCACACCACGATCCGCTCCAGGTCCCCGGCGTGCAGGAAACCCTCGTCCCGCGCCTGCTCCAGGAAGGCCAGCAGCGGGCGGTAGAAGCCGTCCGGGTCGAGCAGCAGACACGGCTTGCGGTGCAGACCCAACTGGGCCCACGACAGCACCTCCAGCAGCTCCTCCGCCGTACCCAGACCGCCCGGCAGCGCCACGAAGGCGTCCCCCGACTCGGCCATCCGCGCCTTGCGTTCATGGAGATCGGCCACGACCTCGAGCTCGGTGAGCCCGGTGTGCGTGATCTCGTACGGCAGCATGGCCCGCGGCACCACACCGGTCACCGCGCCCCCGGCCGCCAGGGCCGCGTCGGCGAGGGCGCCCATGAGTCCGGTGCGGGCACCGCCGTAGACCAGCCGTGTCCCCGCCGCGGCCAGTGTCCGGCCGAGGCGGGCCGCGGTGCGCAGATGGCCGGGCCGGCGGCCGGGGGAGGCGCCGCAGAAGACGGTCACCGTGCTCACGCCCACAGCCCGTACCCCCTGGTCAGGATGGCGTGCGGGTCGTAGCGGTCCTTGGCGTGCGCGAGGTCCGTCCAGCCGGGGCCGAAGTGGTGCCGCCAGTCCTCGGGTGTCATCGGCAGCGCGCTCATGGGGTGCAGGACCCCGCCGACGGCGCGGGCCCGCTCGTACAGCGCGCGATTGGCGGCGACCATGCGCCGTACCGTGTCCGGGTCGGCGGGCGGTGCGGTGCGCATCAGGGAGAGCAGGCACAGGAGTTCACCGGCCGGCCTGCGCAGCATGGGCGCGCGCAGCGTACGGCCGTTCAGCGGGCGCAGTTGGACCACTCCGCAGGTGCGCAGGCCCTGTTGCTCGGGCTCGGTGAGTACACCCGGGACGAAGGCCTCGGCCACCTCCTCGGGGAGCAGCAGGCCGAGCCACGGGTGCGGGCGGTCCCACTCGCCGGTGGCGCGCAGCAGCCGTTCGTCGCGGTCCAGGCGACGGAGGTACTCCCCGTACGACAGGTCCTCGATCTCCTCGGTGTCCCGGTCGTGGCCGAGGTCGCCGATCAACAGGTCGTCGACGCAGGGGAGTTCACCGCCGTGCGGGGCCACCGCCTCGATCATGTAGCGCCAGCCGCCGCCGAGGGCCGGGCGGGCCTGGCCCCCGACATGGGTGAACCGGCCGTCGCGGGCGATGCGCCGCTGGTCGGCGAAGTACGGTCCGGGATCGTCGTGGTAGAGGCGGTAGCGGCGGACTCGTTCGGGCGCGGGGACCAGGCGGAGGACGGCCCGCAGGATCAGCGCGCACTGGCCGAGACCCGCCAGGACCGCCCGGAAGAGGTCCGGGTGCCGTTCGGGGGAGCAGACGAGGCGCTCGCCGGTGCCGGTGACCACCTCCAACTCCCTTACCCAGTCGGCGACGAGCCCGCACCGGTGACTGGAGGCACCGAAGCTGCCGGTGCTGAGCACCCCGCCGACGCTGGCGCCGAGGTGGTCGGGGAGGACGGGCGGTACGAGGCCCGCTGCCAGCGCGGCGCGCACGACCTCGCCCCAGGTTGCCCCCGCCCCGGCGACGAGCGTCCGGTCGCCCGGCACGCAGCGCACCTCGTTCAGGGCGCCCATGTCGACGACGTATCCGCCATGGGCCTGGCCCTGCCCGTACGGGGCGAGTCCGCGGCCCCGGGCCGTGACCGGCAGCCGGTGCCGGTCCGCGAAGGCGACCAGGCCCTGGACCTCGGCTCCGGAACGCGGCGCGAGGACGTCGAGCGGCCGGGACTCGACGATGTGGCCGAAATCGTGCGCGGCGAATGCCCTGTCCTGATGGACCGTATTCATGCTGCCCGCTCCACTGTCCCGAACCCTGATCCGGACTCCGTTGTTCGACCGTCGAAAATTTCGGAGAACACGCGGTGCTGGAGAAATCCGTGCTCGGCGTGCCGTTCGGCGATCAGTGTGGCCATCCGGTCCAGAACATGCGTGGATAGCGGCTGTTCGCCGAGAGCCGTCACTTCGATTCCGTACTTGGCGCAGCATTCGAGGACCGCCTCGAAGCCGTTGACGGACGCCGCGAGCCACCGCTGCCGGGGCTCGCGCCAGAGCGCGGCGAGTTCGTCGAGGAGGCTGCGGCCGGGCGGGTCCGGGGCGAGCATCTCGTGGGCGCGGCGGGTGAGGGTCGCGACGTACTCGGCCGGGTCGGGCGGCGCGAGCAACTCGACCGTCAGCCGCCAGTCCAGCGCGCTCCGGCGGGCGGCGAGCTCCCGCAGCAGCGAGATCGAACCGCCCTCGACGATCACCAGCCGGTGCCGGCGGCCGAGCCGTTCCACCAGCTCTACCAGCGCGTCCGTGGCCGTCACGGCACACAGGTCGCCGTCGGCGAAGGTGCGGTCCCCGAGCCAGTGGCGGCGCACCCCCGGGACGTCGGCGCCCGCCCGGGCGCTGGTGGTGGCCAGGTCGGTGAAGCACTGCAACCGGTCGGCGACCACGATCGGGGCGCCGGTCTCGCGGGCCAGCGCGGTGGCCGCCGCGCTCTTGCCGACACCGGTCGGCCCGGCGATGAGGCGGACGAACGGACGTGCTGCGGAACGCGGGTCGCTGTGGACCATGACGGGATGTCCCCTTCCACTCCGTCTGCGGGCGAGACGGCGTCCACCTAAGCGCGAAAGGACACGGCGAAGAACCAGGCGGACATCTGGACCGGGCAAAAAGACGGCCACATTCCTGTGAGCTTGTTAAAGGTTGAATTTCACGGGGTGAATGGCTCAAGTGAGGGGAATCCAGAGCCCGATGAGAAACCGTCGAGTTGTTTCCTGACGGATTCTTGACGCCTTTGCAAGAAAACCTCACCTGGAGGCCATCTCATGCAGTCCGACATGCTCCTCGCCGCCGCCGATTCCCTCCAGCAGGACGTCCCCGGGGGTGGCACCCTCCTCCTGGGCTACGGCGCCGTGGAGGAACTGACCCGGTTCGCGGCCACCCCGGGGTGGACCGTGCATGTGCCCGGGCACCCCGACGAGGTGCGCAGGGCCGTGCTGGGCGCGGTGCGGGCCGGGGAGCGGGCGTACGTGCATGTCTCCGCCGAGTCCAACGCCGAGCCGCGCGGCGGCGGGGAGGGCTTCGAGCGCGTACGGGAAGGGCTCGGCGGCGTGGTCCTCGCGGTCGGCGCCACGCTCGACCCGGTGCTGCGCGCCACCGCCGGGCTGGACGTGACCGTGCTCTACGCGACGACCATCCGTCCCTTCGACGAGATCGGCCTGCGGACGGCCGCCCTCGCCGCCGACCGCGCGGATGTCGTGCTCGTCGAACAGGGCCGGCCGGGGATCTCGGCGGGGCACGTCGCCGAGACCCTGGTCCATGTGCCGCACCGGCTGCTGGTCCTGGGTGCGGCCGACACGCACGACGAGCCGGCGCTCGGGCGGTCCGTGCGGGACTTCCTGAGATGAGCCCGGAGGGCTCCGCTCCCGTCCCGTTACTGATCGGTTACACGTAGGGTCGGGGTGAGAACGGACAGGGCCGAAGGAAGGGTTCACCACCATGGCGCAGGAAGTACGCGGCGTGATCGCACCGGGCAAGGACGAGCCGGTCCGGGTGGAGACGATCGTGGTGCCCGACCCGGGCCCGGGCGAGGCCGTGGTGCAGATCCAGGCGTGCGGCGTGTGCCACACCGACCTGCACTACAAGCAGGGCGGCATCAGCGACGACTTCCCCTTCCTGCTGGGCCACGAGGCCGCGGGTGTCGTGGAGTCGGTGGGGGAGGGCGTCACCGACGTGGCCCCCGGTGACTTCGTGATCCTCAACTGGCGTGCGGTGTGCGGGCAGTGCCGGGCCTGTCTGCGCGGACGCCCCTGGTACTGCTTCAACACGCACAACGCCAAGCAGAAGATGACCCTGACCGACGGCACCGAACTGTCGCCCGCCCTGGGGATCGGCGCGTTCGCCGAGAAGACGCTCGTCGCGGCGGGCCAGTGCACCAAGGTCGACCCCTCGGTCTCCCCGCAGGTCGCGGGCCTGCTCGGCTGCGGGGTGATGGCCGGCATCGGCGCCGCGATCAACACCGGCAACGTCGGCCGGGGCGACACCGTCGCCGTCATCGGCTGCGGCGGCGTCGGGGACGCGGCGATCGCCGGGTCGAACCTCGCGGGCGCGGCCCGGATCATCGCGGTGGACATCGACGACCGCAAGCTGGAGAAGGCCCGCAGCATGGGCGCCACCCACACCGTCAACTCGCGCGAGACGGACGCCGTGGCGGCGATCCGCGAACTGACCGGCGGCTTCGGCGCCGACGTCGTCATCGAGGCGGTCGGCCGCCCCGAGACGTACCAGCAGGCCTTCTACGCCCGCGACCTCGCCGGCACCGTCGTCCTCGTCGGCGTGCCCACCCCGGAGATGAAGCTGGAACTGCCGCTGCTGGACGTGTTCGGCCGCGGTGGCGCGTTGAAGTCCTCCTGGTACGGCGACTGTCTGCCCAGCCGTGACTTCCCGATGCTGATCGACCTGCATCTGCAAGGCCGCCTGGACCTGGAGGCGTTCGTGACCGAGACCATCGAACTCACCGACGTGGAGAAGGCGTTCGAGCGCATGCACCACGGCGACGTCCTGCGCTCGGTGGTGGTGCTCTGATGACCGCCCGCATCGAACGCCTCGTCACCTCCGGCCAGTTCAGCCTGGACGGCGGCACCTGGGACGTCGACAACAACGTGTGGATCGTCGGCGACGACCACGAGGTCGTCGTCATCGACGCCGCGCACGACGCCCGGGCGATCGCCGAGGCCGTCGGCGACCGTCGCCTGACGGCGATCGTGTGCACCCACGCCCACAACGACCACATCGACGCCGCGCCCGAACTGGCGGACCTCACCGGCGCCACCATCTGGCTGCACCCCGACGACCTGCCCCTGTGGAAGCAGACCCACCCCGACCGCGACCCCGACGCCCATCTCCAGGACGGCCAGGTCATCGAGGCCGCGGGCGCCGACCTGCGGGTCCTGCACACGCCCGGGCACGCGCCCGGCGCGGTCTGCCTCTACGACCCCGGGCTCGCCACCGTCTTCACGGGCGACACCCTGTTCGCCGGCGGACCGGGGGCGACGGGACGGTCGTACAGCCACTTCCCGACGATCATCGACTCGATCCGTGACCGGCTGCTGGCGCTGCCGCCCGAGACGAAGGTCCTGACCGGTCACGGCGACTCCACGACCATCGGGGCGGAGGCCCCGCACCTGGAGGAATGGATCGCCCGGGGCCACTGAAATTGCCCCAGGTCCACGGCGCGTCGAGGCTAGGCTCGCCTGTCATGACCACTGACGAACTCGTGAACCTCCATGGCGTCACCGTGCTGCGCTGCACGCCCGACGGACCCGCGCTCGACGGCGAGCGTGCCGCGCTGGATCTGATCGGAGACGCCATGGGGCGCGGGGCCGACGTGGTCGCCGTGCCCGCCGAGCGCGTGGCGGAGGAGTTCTTCCAACTGCGCTCCGGCGTGGCCGGGGCGGTCATGCAGAAGTTCGTGAACTACCGGGTGCGACTCGCCGTCGTCGGGGACGTCTCCCGCCACCTGGGCGAGAGCGCGGCGCTGCGCGACTTCGTGCGCGAGACCAACCAGGGCGGGCACGTCTGGATCGTCGCGGACCACGACGAACTGGGCGAGAGACTGCGCCCGGCCGGGTGACCCGGCACGGAAAGCGCTAAAAGGCGACAGAAGATGTCCGGCTTACCGGAGACCGTGGACTCGACACCAACGGTCGTACGGGAGGTTCGGACATGGCAGCACAGCCGCTGAAGGGCAAGGTCGCGCTGGTCGCCGGGGCGACACGGGGAGCCGGGCGGGGCATCGCCGTGGAACTCGGGGCGGCCGGCGCCACCGTGTACGTCACGGGACGCAGCACCCGCGAGCGCCGCTCGGAGTACGACCGCCCCGAGACCATCGAGGACACCGCCGACCTGGTGACCGAAGCGGGCGGCACCGGCATTGCCGTCCCCACCGACCACCTCGAACCGGCACAGGTCCGCGCGCTGGTCGACCGCATCGCCGACGAACAGGGCCGCCTCGACGTCCTCGTCAACGACGTCTGGGGCGGCGAGCGGCTCTTCGCATGGGACAGCCCGGTCTGGGAGCACGACCTCGACGACGGACTGCGGCTGCTCAGGCTCGCCGTCGAGACCCACGCCATCACCAGCCACCACGCCCTGCCCCTCCTTCTGAGGCATCCCGGCGGCCTGGTCGTCGAGATGACCGACGGCACCGCCGAGTACAACGGCACGCACTACCGCAACACCTTCTTCTACGACCTCGCCAAGTCCTCCGTCCTGCGGATGGCCTTCGCGCTCGGCCACGAACTCGGCCCCCGCGGAGCCACCGCCGTCGCCCTGACGCCGGGCTGGCTGCGCTCGGAGATGATGCTCGACGGCTTCGGAGTGCGCGAGGACAACTGGCGCGACGCCCTCACCCAGGTCCCGCACTTCGCCATCTCCGAGACCCCGCGCTATGTCGGCCGAGCGGTGGCGGCCCTCGCCGCCGACCCGGACGTGGCCCGCTTCAACGGCCAGTCCCTCTCCAGCGGCGGCCTCGCCCAGGTCTACGGCTTCACCGACCTCGACGGCAGCCGGCCCGACGCCTGGCGGTACCTCGTCGAGGTCCAGGACGCGGACAAGCCGGCCGACGTGACCGGCTACCGCTGACGGGCGGGGCCGCCTACGGTTCGGCGGCATGACACGTTTCGAGGGGTACGGAGTTCTCGTCACCGGCGGCGCCCGCGGCATCGGCGCCGCCACCGCCCGACGGTTCGCCGCGGAAGGCGCCCGCGTACTGGTGACCGACAAGGACACCGAGGCGGCGGAGAAGACCGCGGCGAGCCTGCGGGAGGAGGGCCTGGCGGCGGAGGCGTACGGCTGTGACGTGGGCGACCGGGCGGCGGTCGAGGCGGCCGTCGCCCACGCGGCCGACGCCTTCGGGACCCTCGACGTCCTGGTCAACAACGCCTTCCACTGCACACCGGACGCCCCGCTGTTCGAGGACGAACCCGACGACGTGTGGACCGCCGACCTCGATATCACCCTCACCGGCGCCTACCGCTGCGCCCGCGCCGCCCTGCCCCACCTGGCCGCCTCCGGGCGCGGTGCGATCGTCAACGTCGGCTCCGTCAACGGCCTCGCGGACTTCGGCAACCACGCCTACAGCGCCGCCAAGGCGGGCCTGGTCTCCCTCACCCGCACCCTCGCCGGGCACGCCGCCGAGCGGGGCGTCCGCGTCAACCTCGTCGCGCCCGGCACCGTCCGCACCACCGCCTGGGAGGGCCGCGACGACCAACTCGCCCTCCTCAGCGCGCTGTACCCCCTCGGCCGCGTCGGCGAGCCCGAGGACATCGCCGCCGCGATCACCTTCCTCGCCTCCCGCGACGCCGCCTGGATCACCGGTACGACTCTCGTCGTGGACGGCGGTCTCACCGCGGGCGACACCGGGTTCCGCCGGGCACGACGCCAACCGCTCGACTAACGGGGCGCGAGGACCCGCCTCACCGCTCCGACGATCCGCTCCACGTCCGCCGCCGACGTACGCCAGTTGCTGAACGCCGCCCGCAGCCCGGGAGTGCCGTCGTAGACGGTCGGGGTCACGAAGACCTCGCCCGTCTCGGCGAGCGCGTGCGCCAAAGCACCCACCCGGTCCTGCGTCGGCTCCTCGGCCAGGGTGAAGCACACCACGTTGAGCCGGACCGGCGCCAGCAGCCGCAGCCCGTCGAGCCCGGCGATCCGCTCCGCGAGGTCACGGGCCAGCGCCACGTTCCGCTCGACGATCTCGCGATGCCCCTCACGGCCGTACGCGACCAGGGAGAACCACGCCGGCAGGGCGCGCAGCCGCCGGGAGTTCTCCGGCGTCAGATGCACGAAGTCGGGCTCGCCGACCGGCAGTCCGAGATACGGCGACGCGTTGTGGAACACCGCCACCTGAAGATCCCGGCGCCGGGTGAACTGGACGGCCGCGTCGTACGGCACGTTCAGCCACTTGTGCAGGTCGACACAGACGGAGTCGGCGGCGTCGAGACCGTCCACGAGAGCGGCGTACGACGGGGAGAGCGCGGCGAAGCCGCCGAACGCGGCGTCCACGTGCAGCCAGAAGTCGTGCCGCTCCTTGAGAGCGGCGATGGCCCGCAGATCGTCGAAGTCGACGGTGTTCACCGTGCCGGCGTTGGCCACCACGATCGCCGGGCGGCCGTCCAGCTCGGACAGCGCCCGGTCGAGGGCGGCGACGTCGACGGCCTCCCGGTTTCCGGCCAGCACGGGCACCGGCCGCAGTCGGTCGCGGCCGATGCCGAGCACGGACAGGGCCTTGCCGATGCTGGAGTGCGGGCTGCCGGACAGCACGTCGACCTGGCCGAGCGCGGCGGTGCCGTCGCGGGACACGGACACGCCGAGCCGCTCGCCCAGCCACTCGCGGGCGATGGCCAGACCCACGGTGTTGGACGTGGTGGCCCCGGTGACGAAGGCGCCGCTGTGCGCCTCGCCCAGCCCGAACAGCTCCCGCAGCCAGCCGACCGTCTCGCGCTCCAGCGCCGTCGCCCAGGAACCGGTCGCCCCCGAGCCGTTCTGGTCGTAGGCCCCGGTCAGCCAGTCCCCGGCGACCGAGGCGGGCGTCGCGCCACCGGTGACGAAACCGAGATAGCGCGGGCCCGCCGAACCGGAGAATCCGGGCGCCCACCGCTCGGCGAACCGCGCCAGCGCCGCCTCACCCCCGGCACCGGCGCCGGGCAGCGCCTCGGGAAGGGGCGCCTTGTCGAGCCGTACGACCGGCCGCTCGGCCAGCCCGGCCAGCTCCTGGACGGCCAGGTCGCGGGCGGTGGAGAGGAGTTCGGGGAGCCGGGAGAGATCGTCGGCGAGAGTGCGGTGCATGGAGGGGAGCGTAGGGGAGGGGAGGTGACGAGAGACTGGTCCACTTGGGTCAAACTGGACCGGTGAACGGACCGGTGAACGGACCGGTGAACGGACCGGTGAACGGACCGGCGAACGGACCGGCGATGATCGGAGCGCATCCATGACCGCAGGCTTCGCGACCGCCCTCGGCCCCTGGCGCGACCGCCCCGGCCCCCTCGCCCGCGCCCTCTCCACGGCCGTCCGCGAGGCCGTCGTCGACGGCCGCCTGCCCGCCGGCACCCGGCTGCCCTCCGAGCGGGAGCTCTCCCGCGTTCTCGGCGTCAGCCGCGGCACGGTGGTCGCCGCCCTCACCCAGCTCCGCAACGACGGCTGGCTGCACACCCGGCACGGCAGCGGCAGCCACGTCCGGCTCCCGGCCCGCCTCACCGAGCGCACCACCCCCTGGTCCCTGGACCGCGGGGGCGCGGGCGACGCCGACCTCGACCTCACCCTCGCCCTGACGGCCGCACCGCACGAGGCCTACCTCGCCGCCCTCGCCCGGGCCGCCGAACGCAGCGCCGCCCTGCTCGTCGACTCGGGCACCGCCACCGCGGGCCTGCCGCGGCTGCGGGAACTGCTGGCCGACCGGTACACCCGGGACGGCCTCGCGACCCGCCCGGAACAGATCCTCGTCACCTCCGGAGCGCAGGCCGCCCTGACCCTGCTCCTCGACCACCTCCACACCGACCGCCGCCGTCCGGTTGCCGTGGAGAGTCCGTCGTACCCGGGCGCCCTGGCGGTCCTGCGGGCCCGCCGCGCCCGTCTGCTGCCCGTGCCGGTGACGTCGGACGGCGGCTGGGACACCGGGCACCTCGCCGCCGCCGCACGCACCCGAAGTCCCCAACTCGCCTATCTCGTCCCCGACTTCCAGAACCCCACCGGCGCCCACATGGACGCCGCGACCCGCGCGGAGATCGCCCGGCTGCCGCTGACGGTCATCGCCGACGAGACCCTGCGCGACCTCGATCTGCGGACCCCGCCCGGCACCGAGCCCCACCTGGCCGGGCCGCGCGTGATCCAGATCGGCTCGGCCAGCAAGACCCTGTGGACCGGCCTGCGGATCGGCTGGATCAGGGCCACCGCCGATCTCGTACGACAGCTGCGGCGCAACCCGCTCCAGGCGCAGCTGTCGCCACCGCCGCTGGAGCAGCTCATCGCGGCCGAGCTGCTGGGCGAGGGGCTGCCCGCGGTTCTCGCCGACCGCCGGTCACGGCTGCGTGCCCAGCGCGATCACCTGGCCGGACTCCTCGACGGGACCGGATGGACGTACACGGTCCCGGACGGCGGGCTGTCCCTGTGGCTGCACCTCGGTGCGACCCCCGCGACGGAGCTGGCCGCCCGCGCGGCCCGGCACGGGCTCGCGGTGACGCCGGGCCCGCACTTCGCCGCCGACCGTGCCACGCTCACCCACCATCTGCGCCTGCCGTTCACCGCGACCCCGGACGTCCTCGGCCGGGCGGTGGAGCTGCTGCGCCGCCGTGACGAGCAGGAAGTTCACCGTTTCGTCACAGCCTGAACCGGCATACAACCGCCGCCCCCGTACACCGGTCAAACAGGGAGATCGCACCGGACACGTACTGGAAAGGCAAGGCCCACCATGGGGGACATACGCAGACGAGGGGCCGTCGCCCTCGCTCTCACCGGACTGGCCGCACCGCTCACCCTCGCGCTGGGCACCGCGCCCGCGCAGGCGGCCACGAGCTGCACCACCCAGACCGGCCCGTACCAGAAGCAGGTCGAGAAGTTCCTCGGGCTCCCGGTGGACGGCAAGCAGTCGACGACCGACTGCAAGGCCATCCAGGCCTTCCAGAACAAGCACGGCATCACGCCGAACGTCGGCTACGCGGGTCCTGTCACCTGGGGTGTGATGGACCTGATGAAGAAGCAGAAGGCGGTCGGCAACAACCCCAACAAGGAAGGCAAGTGCCCGACCAACAAGGGCCGCATCGCCTGCGTCAACCTCACGCTCCAGCTGAGCTGGATCCAGGACGGCGACAGGCTCGTCTACGGCCCCGTCCCGGTGCGCACCGGCCGCGACGGCTACGAGACCCGCACCGGCCTGAAGAAGATCTACTGGCGGGACATCGACCACGTCTCGAACATCTACAACGTGCCCATGCCGTACAGCCAGTTCTTCGACGGCGGCCAGGCTTTCCACTCGGTGAACCTCAGCATGTGGAACCCGCCGGGGTCGCACGGCTGCGTCAACATGACGAAGACGACCGCGAAGAAGTACTGGTCGTTGCTGAAGAAGGGCGACGACGTCTTCGTGTACGGCCGCAAGCCGGGCACCTGATCGCCACCCGGCCCACGGCGTACGCGTGTTACTGCGGCGCGTCCCCGAAGTCCGGGATCTCCAGTCGTACCCCGCCCTGCCGCGCGGACTCGTGCGCGATGATGCCCGGCAGGGTGTAGCGGGCCGCCACCCAGGCGTTGACGGACGGCAGCGTGCGGGAGTTGACCGCGGTGACGAAGTCGTCCACCAGGAAGTGGTGGCTGCCCTCATGGCCGTTGTGCAGGTGGTCGAACTCCCGCGGCAGCCGCGAGCGGTCGTGCACCGGCGCCGAGCCGGAGGTGAAGGCGGCCCGAAGGTCCGGCGCGATGTGCTGGAGTGACGGGTCGTCAGGCGACAACGTCGGCTTGGGCTCCAGGAGTTCGCTGATGTCCTTCACACCCTTCTTGTCCTGCCACAGCGCGTACGTGGCGAGCTGCTCCATGCTCGCCTCCGTGCCGAAGAAGCGGAAACGGGACTCGCGGATGTGCGAGGGGTAGCCCACCCGCCGGAACTCGTTGGTACGGAACGAACCGCCGCCGGCCACCTCGAACAGCGCGGTGGCGTTGGAGAAGTCATTACCGAACTGGCTGACCTCCTTGTCGAACACCCCGTCCCCGCGGTCGTCCACGACCCCGATCGCCGACACGCTGACCGCGTGCGTCTGCCAGGCGCCGAGTACCCCGCCCACCGAGTGGGTCGGGTACAGCAGCGGGGGATAGCTGGCGGTGGCCTTCCAGTTGTCGCCGCCGCTGTACTGGTACGCCTCGTAGAAGCCGAGATCCATGTCGTGGACGTAGTCGCCCTCGGCGTAGAAGAGCCGTCCGAAGGCGCCCTCGGCGATCTGGTTGCGGGCGTGCACGGTCGCCGGGTTGTACTGGCTGGTCTCGCCCATCATGTACGTCAGCCCGGTCGCCTTGACCGCGTCGATGATCGCCGCGATCTCCTCGGTGGTGATCGCCATGGGGACCGCCGAGTAGACGTGCTTGCCGGCGTTGAGACCCTGGAGGACCAGCGGGCCGTGCGTCCAGCGCTGGGTGAAGATCGCGACCGCGTCGACCGCCTCCGACTCCAGCATGGCCTGGTACGACGGGAAGGTGCCCGACAGGCCTTCGGCGGCGGCGAGTTGCTCGGCGCGCTCGGGCAGGAGGTCGGTGACGTAGACGTCGCGGACACCGGGATGGGCCAGGAACAGCTTGGCGAACTGGCCCGAGAACTGCCCGGCGCCGACGATGCCGAGGGAGAACGTCATGGAGGAGATGCCTTTCACTACTGGGCTCGCTACCGAGCTCACTACCGGCCTCACTACTGGCCGAGGATGAAGTTGATCTGGTCGTTGGTCTTGGTCAGGCCGCTCACCGGGGCGTCGTTGGCGAAGACGTCCTGCATGGCCGGGCGCATCAGCGCGTACACGTCCGCCGCGTAGTCGGTGACCGGGAAGGAGAACGTCCGGGCGTGCTGCTTGTCGGTGACCGGTTCGGTGAAGGCGGACACGTCGATGCCCTTCTTCCGGTACGCCGCCACGGCCGCCGCGGTGCCGTCAGGGGTGGCGGGGAAGACGATGCCGTAGCCGCCGACGGTCTTCTGGCACTCGTTCGAGGCCAGGTACTTCACCCATTTCTTCGCGCCCTCCTTGTTGCGGGCGTTCTTGGTGACCGAGTCGGCGAGGCCGTTCATCATGGTGGCCCGCTTGCCGCTCGGACCGGTGGGGGTGACGGCGGTGCCGACGCTCAGCCCCTTGGTGCCGTAGTACGTCGAGATCATCCAGGCGCCGTCGAAGGCCGCAGCGGCCCTGCCGGACGCCACCTGCGCGTTGGCCGGGTTGGCGCCGTCGGTGTAGTCGGTGAAGGGCGCGAGATAGCCCTTCTTCGCCAGCCCGAAGTACCAGTCGATCACCGACTGGAAGGTCTTGCTGTTGTACTCGTAGGCGTCGCCCCAGCGGGCCTTGTCCGTGTAGTTCCAGCCCGTCGAGGCGGTGAACGGGCTCCAGGTGGTCTGCCCGTCGCCGTCGCCCGCGCCGCCCGTGGCGAGGCCGTACACCTTGACGTGGTTCTTGTCGAAGCCCGGTTCGTCGCCGCGCTTGCCGTTGCGGTCGACGGTCAGATGGGCGATGGCCTTCTCGAAGGTGCCGCCGTCCTTCGGGTTCCAGGACAGGGAGTTGAGCTGGTCGGCGGTGAGACCGGCCGCCTCGGTCAGCTTCTTGTTGTAGAAGAGGGCGACGGTGTCCCAGTCCTTGGGGGCGCCGTAGCGGTGCCCGTCCTGGCCCACCCAGTTGGCGCCGAGCCCGGCCTGGTAGGCGGAGTCGTCGATGCCCAGGTCGTCCAGCGGTTCGAGCACGTTGAGGTCGGCGAACTGGCCGAACTTCTGGATGTGGTCGGTGAAGACGTCCGGCTCGGTGCCCGCGATGAAGCTCGCGGTGAGCTTGGTCCAGTAGTCCGCCCAGCCCATCTGTGTGATCTTGACGTTGAGGCCCGGGTTCTCCTTCTCGAAGCCCTTCGCGCAGGCCTGGTAGGCGGGCAGCTGGTTGGCGTCCCACAGCCAATACGTCACGGAGTTGGCGCCCGAGCCGGCCGCGCCGCCCTGCGCGCAGCCGGAGACCAGGGACAGCGTCAGCGCTCCCGTGAGCGCCATGACGGTTCGAATTCGCATCCCGGTCCCCTTACTTGACGCCGGTGAAGCTGATGGTGCTGACGATGCGGCGCGCGAAGACACCGAACAGCAGCAGCATGGGAAGGGCCGCGATGAGCGTGGCGGCCATCAGGCCGGACCAGTCGTAACCGGTCTGCGGGGTCTGCGCCCGGAAGATGGCGAGCGCCACGGTCAGCACCCGCGAGCTGTCGCTGTACGACACCATCAGCGGCCAGAAGTAGTCGTTCCAGGAGGTGATGTACGTCAGCACACCGAGCGTGAGGACCGGCGTGGACGCCATCGGCAGCATCACCCGGAAGAAGATCCTGACCTTCCCGGCGCCGTCGAGCAGCGCCGCCTCCTCGACCTCGCGGGGCACGTTCATGAAGAACTGCCGCAGGAAGAACACCGCGAACGGCGTCATGAACATCGTCGGCAGGGCGATGCCCAACAGGTTGTCGATCAGGCCGAGTTGCTTGATGAGCACGAAGTTCGGCAGCAGCGTGAAGATGGTGGGCACCATCAGCCCGGCCAGGAACAGGCCGAAGACCTTGTCCCGGCCGCGCCAGCGCAGCCGGGCGAAGGCGTAGGCGGCCATCGCGGAGAAGAAGATCTGGCAGACGGTGATCAGGGTCGAGACGGCGACCGAGTTGATCAGATAGCGCCAGAACTTCAGCCCGCCGCCCGATCCGCCCTGGGCGATGGCCTCCTCGGTGGACTGGAGTCCGAGCGCCCGCTCGAAGCCGCCGGTGGTGAAGTCGACGGGCAGCGGGTCGCCGGGGTGGGCGGCGAGCGCGGTGTTGGAGGACAGCGCGGTGCGCAGGATCCAGTAGAACGGCAGCAGCGTCACGAGCACGATCGCGGCCATCACCACCCAGGCCGCGACCCGGCCCAGGGAGGGCCGGCGCCTGAGCGGTCGTACGGACACGGGACTCGTCGTTGCGGTCACAGCGGCCATGTCGATGTCTCCCCTCTCCTCAGCCCAGGTCCGTCTGGCCGGCGCGCGTGATCCGGTACTGGAGCACCGTGATCGCGCTGAGCACCACCAGCAGCGCGACCGACATCGCGGAGGCGTAGCCGAACTGGAAGCGGCCGAAGGCGGAGCCGTAGATGTAGAACTGCAGGACGTTGGTGGCGTTCGCCGGTCCGCCGTTGGTCGTCACGGCGACCGTGTCGAACACCTGGAACGACCCGATCACCGTCATGATCAGCACGACCGCCAGGACCGGACGCAGCAGCGGCAGCGTGATCCGCCAGAACATGCGCCACTCGCTCGCGCCGTCCACCTTCGCGGCCTCGTACATGTCGTTCGGGATGGCCTGGAGCCCCGCGAACAGCAGCAGCGCGGTGTAGCCGACGTGCCGCCACACGTTGATCAGCGCGATCGTCGGGATCGCCCAGGTCTCGTCGTTGAGGAACGGGATGCGGTCGAAACCGAGCCCGGCGATGATCTCGTTGCCTATGCCGAGCTGGGTGTCCAGGACCCAGAGCCAGACGATGCCCGCGACGACGTTGGACATCAGATACGGCGTGAGCACGATGCCGCGCAGCACGGCCGACTGGGTCAGCCGCTGGAGCAGTACGGCGATGGCGAGCGCCGACACCGTCTGCACCCCGATGTTGATGACCACGTAGACGACGGTGACCCGTAGCGAGTCCCAGAAGATCGGGTCGTGGACCATCCGGTCGTAGTTGTCGAGGCCGACCCACTCCGCGGGCGTCAGCAGGTTGAAGCGGGTGAAGCTCAGATAGATGCCCCGCAGGGTCGGCCAGAGCAGGAAGACCAGGAAGCCCAGCAGCGCCGGCGCGAGGAACACCGCGGCGAGCCGGCCGTCCCCGCCGCCCTCCCGGGCTTTCACCTTCCTCGTCCTCGGTGTCGTCCGTGCGCCCTCGGCGCCACCCACGGGGAGGCGCGACGGAGGGCTGCTGGAGGCGATGGTCATCGGGAGACTCCCTCGTCTGCGGCGGCTCGTCCTCGGCCACTTACTTTTGTAGCGAAAGAATAAGGGCGTCAAGAGGCGTGCGAACATTGTTTCCAAGCCACTCCTCGCGTCCTAGAGTGGTCATGTTGCTTCCATGGCAAAAGAAATGATCGGGGGATACTGATCGTCATGACCGCAGCAGCCGCCAGCTGGCACCCCCTGAGTCCCGGTGAGCGCTCGGTGGCGATCGAGGTGCTCGTCCACGGGCCGCTGTCGCGCACCGAGCTCGCGCGCCGACTCGACCTGTCCGCGGGCAGCCTCACCCGGCTGACCAAACCGCTCATCGAGTCCGGGCTGCTGATCGAGGTCCCCGAAGCGGGCGGCCCCGCCGAGGTCCGCCAGGGCCGACCCTCGCAGCCGCTCGACGTCGTCGCCGACTCCCGGTCCTTCATCGGCTTCAAGGTGACCGGTGACATGGTCTACGGCGTCGTCACCACCCTGCGCAGCGAGATCGTCGCCCGCCACGACCGCGCCCTCACCACCCATGACCCCGCCGAAGTCGCCGACGTGCTCGCGGAGATGACCGACGAGCTGTCCCGCGCCCACCCCTCACGCGTCGCCGGTATCGGCATCGGCGTGGGCGGGCTGGTCCAGGAGCGTGCCGTCGTGGGGGAGTCGCCGTTCCTGGACTGGCGCGACGTCCCGCTCGCCGAACTCGTCGAGGACCGCACGGGGTTGCCGGTCGTGGTGGAGAACGACGTCGCCGCGCTCGTCGAGGCGGAGACCTGGTTCGGCGCCGGCCGCGGCCTCGAGAGGTTCGTCGTGCTCACCATCGGCGCCGGCATCGGCTACGGACTCGTGCTGAACGGACGGCGGGTGCCCTACGCCGAGGAGGACCGCGGCTTCGGGCGCCACTGGATCGTCAACCCCAACGGCCCGCTCACCCCCGAAGGCGAACGAGGCAGCGCCGTCTCCCTGTTGACCATTCCCAACATCCGCTACCAGGTGCGGGCCGCGACCGGCCGTGACCACACCTACGAGGAGATCCTCGCCCTCGCCGCCGCGGGCGAGCCCATGCCGGCGCGGGTCATCGACGAGGCCGCGCGGGCGCTGGGCACCCTGGTCGCCCAGATCGCCAACTTCGCGATGCCGCAGAAGATCCTGCTCGCCGGTGAGGGCGTCGGCCTGATGGACGTGGCGGGCAAGGTCGTGGACGACACCGTCCGCTTCCACCGGCATCCGCTGGCCGCGCCGATCGACCTGGAGACCAAGGTGTCCGACTTTCACGACTGGGCGCGCGGCGCGGCGGTCCTGGCCATCCAGGTCCTGGTGCTCGGCACCGCGGAAGCGTGAGTTCCACCACGTCTGAGCTGGGTGAACTCCCTGACCGGGGTGGACAGATGGACGTGATCAGCAACACGGTCCGAAATGTCCGTATTGCTCGTACTTACTCACGTGGCCTTCACGTCGGGGCCCGTATGCTTCACATCATGTCCACCACTGTTGAACCCGCCTCCGACAGGTCGGCTGACGAGGTCAACGAGGAGATCCGGGCCCTGTGGTTCCGGTCGGGCGGGACACTGAGCGGCGAGCAGCGCGAGGAATACCGGCGGCTCGTCCTGGAGTGGGCCGCCGCGGCCCCGCAGCCGGCCTGACATCAGCCTCGAAAGACACTCAAGGCCACCTGAGGCACCCGTTCCCACGGGTGCCTTTTCCATTCCATGCCCGGCCTCAGCCCCAGGACGCCGAGTAGTACCGCTGGTACGCCTTGCGGTCCTGCTCCGCCCGGATGTACCGGGTCGCCACCAACGCGATCAGACTGCCCCCGACGACCAGCAGCCCCGGGCCGACGTTACGGGTGTCCGTGAGCCGGGCCAGCAGCGTCTCGCCCTCCGCGCCACCGCCCGTCGCGGGCGTCGACGACCCCGGCGTGGCCGCACCCGGAGCGGCCGCGCCCTGGGTGGCGGACGCGGACGGGGCCGGCGAGGCGCTCTGCTGCCCGCCGCCCGCGGGAGCGGACACCAGCAGCCGCACCCCGAGCTGGTTCAGCGCCGCCGTCACCGGCTGGAAGAACGTCGTGCCGCCCGCCGTGCAGTCACCGCTGCCGCCCGAGGTCACCCCGAGCGCGATCCCCTCGGAGAACAACGGGCCACCGCTGTCCCCGGGTTCGGCGCACACGTTCGTCTCGATCAGCCCGGTCACCGTGCCCTCGGGATAGTTGACCGTCGCGTTGAGCGCCGTCACCTGGCCGTCGCGCAGCCCGCTGGTGCTGCCGCTGCGGAACACCCGCTGCCCGACGGCCGGATCGGCCGCGCCGGTGATCAGCACGCCCTTGCCGCCGCCGACGGCCACCACCGCCGCGCCGTCGCCCGCCCGGCCGCTGTCGTACTTGACCAGGGAGAAGTCGGCGCCGGGGAAGTTCTGCACGGTCGTCTCGCCGAGCTGGGTGCGGCCCCGGTTGTCCGCGAACCACACCGATCCGGTGGGCCCGCAGTGCCCGGCGGTGAGGATGAAGTCCTGCTGTCCGTCGGTCACGTTGAAGCCCGCCGAACAGCGCCCGCCCGTCGACAGGATCGGCTGCGCGCCGTTGACGCGGGGCGTGAACGTGCCCTCGGTGCGCTCCATGCGCACGAAACCGCCGATGCCCTCGGCCACTTCGGTGAGCCGCTTCCAGTCGCCGGCGGAGACGGTGCTGTCGGCCCGTACCACCACCTCGTTGGTCCGGTAGTCGACGGCCCACGCCGTCCCGGCCACCCGGGGCGCCGAACGCAGCGTCCCGGTCGCCGACTTGAGCTCGTTCATGCTGTGCGGAACGACCTTCGCCGTGGCACCCGCCTTGCGCACCTGCGCCGCGGCGTCCTGGTCGGTGACGGCGACGACCTCGCGGCCGTCGTCCCCGATCCAGCTGCCCGCCGTACGGGAGGTGCCCAGCCGTGCCACCAGATCGGTGCCGGTCTGTGCCGCTGAGGCAGCGGTCGTACGGGGAAGGGCGGAGGGGGCGTCTGGTTCGCTCGCGACGGCGCGGGTGACCATCGTGCCGCCCAGCAGGAGTCCGCCGACCGCGGCCAGCCGTGTCACTCGCCGGACCATCCGTCGTCGTGCGTGCCTCATGCATGGCTCCCGAACCCCGAACGTGCGGCGGCAACACCGCGGGGCCTCGGGGAAGTCGAGTGCCCTCCCTTCATACGCGCCCCACGGCTGCCGTGTTCACCACGACAGGGATCACTTCTTGCGGCCGACCCCGCCGTAGAGCGCCACCTCGGCCGGCTCGGCCCCGTGCGCGCCCTCCGCCCGCCATCGCGAGCACGACACCACTCCCGGCGCCAGCACCTCCAGGCCCTCGAAGAAGCGGGCCACCGCCTCGGGCGTGCGCTGCGTCAGCCGGGGCGTGCCGTGCGCGTTCCAGAACTGTACGGCCGCGTCCACGTCGGGCATCGCCGGATGGGCGACGGTGTGCGACAGGACGAGGTGACTCCCGGCGGGCAGCGCGTCCATGAGGCGGCGCACGACGCCGTACGGGTCCTCGTCGTCGCCGAGGAAGATCACCACGCCGAGCAGCATCAGCGCGACCGGGCGGGTGAAGTCCAGGGTGGCGGCGGCCCGTTGGAGGATGGCGTCGACATGACGAAGGTCCTCGTCGAGGTGGTCGGTGCGGCCCTCGGGCGTACTGGTGAGCAGGGCACGGGCATGGGCCAGGACGAGCGGGTCGTTGTCGACGTAGACGACCCGCGCGTCCGGCGCGAGACGCTGGGCGACCTCATGCGTGTTGTCCGCGGTGGGCAGGCCGGTGCCTATGTCGAGGAACTGCCGCACGCCCGCCTCGGCGACGAGATGGCGCACCGCGCGGCCCAGGAACAGGCGGTCGGCGCGGGCGTACTCGTCGATGGCCGGGTGGAGTTCACGGATGCGGTCGCCCGCCACCCGGTCCACCTCGTAGTAGTCCCCGCCGCCCAGCCAGTAGTTCCAGATCCGCGCCGTGTGCGGCTGAAGCGTGTTGATCCGGCCGCGCAGGGACGCGGCGGCGGCAGGCGAGTGGTCCGTCACGGGGCTCTGTTCTCCTGGAGTACCTGCTCGGATAGGACGTCAAGTGCGCAATCTAGACCGCGAAGTTGATGTCTGCCGAGAGTGCGGAGGCAACTCCCTTGACCGGCCCCGGTGAGAGCATCGCCCAGCTGCGCTCGTCGCCCCACACGGACGTCCGCCCGACGTAGGGCCGCAGCAGCGCCACGAGCGCCGGATCGACGTGCCCGTTGAGCACGTCGGAGGCGATCTTGCGGGCGATCCCCGCGAGGAAGTCGGCCAGTTGGACGCGTGGGTCCCAGCGCGCCTGGACCAGTTCCATGCCGCCGAACCCGACCCCGGCCCGCACCGCCTGCTCCTCGATCCAGGCGATGCGCTGCTCGGTGAGCATGTTCTGTCGGTCGTGCACCACCCGCACCGTCCGCCCGCCCGCGCTCCAGTGCGCGACCGTGTGCACGATGGCGGGCAGCAGCGGATTCAGCACGGGGACCAGGGGCGGCCCTTCGAGCAGCCGCGCCCGGTAGGCGTCGGCGCGGGGCCGGGTCGTCGCGAGCCGCTCCAGGATCTCCGTACGGGGACGAGCGCACCGCAGGTCGTCCACGGCACGGAAGAAGCCGTCGACGGCACCGTCCGCCGCCCCGTCGAGCCGGACCCGGAGCAGTCGGTTGGCGGCGCCGAGGAAGGTCCGCCACCGCTCCGCGCCGACCGCCGGCCGGTCCTCCCGGTACAGGGCGAGCGCCTCGGTCCCGTCGCCGAGCAGCAGGTCGACGGCCCGGTTCACGACGAAGTACGCCTTCTCGGTGAGATGGACATGAGCGTGACCGTCGAGCGGGCCCGAGGGCGAGAGCAGCCACTCCAGGACGGCCCGGTGCTTCTCCCGCAGCAGATGGCCCGCCTTGTACTCGGTGGCGGGCGAGCGGATCCGGTCCCGGACCTCCTGGACGTACGCGGCGGCGACCTCCACCGGCAGGGACACACTGCCGTGCGCGAACACATCGGTGTTGCCGCCCGTGAGGTTCTCCCCGTCCGACCCCGACTCGTCGCAGACGACTTCCAGCGGGCCCCGTACGTCGTGCTCAGGATTCCAGGTCACGCACAAGCCCCCTGTCCGGTCCGTCACCACCAGCATCCCCCGGACGAAACCGGAGATGAACCGAATTGTTCGCGCGCCCTGGCGACGGCGGTCCGACGCCCGCTGCCTAGACTCCCGCCATGAGTGACACGCCGCTGGATCGGCTCGGTGCCGGCAAGTACCTGTTGATCACCAGCTATCGCAAGAACGGCACCCCGGTTCCCACCCCGGTATGGGTGGTGCGCGACGGGGACGCCCTCGGGGTGTGGACGGTCGCCGACTCCTGGAAGGTCAAGCGGATCCGGAACCGGGCCGACGTCCTCGTCGGCCCGTGCGACCTGCGCGGCAACCCGACCGGCGATCCGGTACCGGCGACCGCCGAGATCTGCGACGCCGAGACCAGCGCCCGGTACCGCACACTGATCGCCCGCAAGTACGGCATCACGGGTCGGCTCAGCCTTCTGGGCAGCCGGTTGCGCCGGGGCGTGAACGGCACCGTGGGCATCCGTGTCACCCTGTGACGACCGAAGGGGCACGGACCGACTCGTCCGTGCCCCCCAGGTGTGTGCTGCGCCGTTACGAGGCGTCCAGGACCGTCCCCGTCAGCACCGGGCGGTCGGGCAGCGGCTCGGCGTCGTAGTCGGTGAGCGCGAGCCGCATCGACTCGGTCGGCTCGGCCACCTGGTCCCGGCTCGTCACGACGTCGAAGTCGGTGCTCGTGCTTCCCGCCGGAATGTTGATCCACACCCACAGGTTCGCCCGGGACAGCGGCCGCTCCGGGTCCGGCACGTCACCGGCGTAGTCCATGAGCCACTGCGGGTCCACGTCCTTCGTGGACAGCTCGGCCCCGTCCGTGACCGGCAGCACCCGGACCGGCTGCCAGATGTCCACGGCCGCGGGCTCGGCCAGCGACAGCCGCCACTTGAGCGTCTCGCCCTCGGACACGCGGTCGGCGACCGGGGACAGGGTGAACACCGGCTCGGGATCGTCGTTCTGGACGGTGATCCCACCGCGGTGCGCGCCCACGACGGCGCCCCGCACCGCCTTCACCGCGATGTCGTGCTGGATGTCGTAGCCGAAGGCGGTGTCCCCCTTGACCTCGACCGGTACGTCGATGACGTCGCTGCCGGGGCGCACGGTCACCAGCTTCTCCGTGCCGGAGCCGGATTCCGGGTCGAGCACGTACACCCGGACCTGCCCGCTGCCGTGCCCGGAGATCCGTACCGGGACCCGGTAGGTGATGGTTCCCGAGTCGCCCTCCTTGACGACCGTGCGGCCGACGTCGACGCGGGGCAGGGCCGCCGCCGTGACCGCCGGGGTACCGGGGGCCCAGCCCCAGGCGTCCATCAGCCAGGCCTGCCCCGAGCCGGAACGTGGGGTCAGTCGAAGGGACTTGATGTGCCTGAGGTCGAGTCCCGCGCGGGTCGCCGCGGTGAGCGGTACGCGTACCTCGCGCGCCCAGTAGGAGGCGGTGCGGTCGGTGCCGGGCAGGCCGTCCACCTGGACGCGGCCGAGGTCGGCCGTGCGTCCCGCGGTGTCGGTGACGGACACGTCGAGCTTGGTGCCGGTGGTGTTCGGCGGTACGAAGACCCGCAGCGCGAGCTTCTGGGAACCGGCCAGGGACAGCGGCTTGTCCGGGGTGATCCGCGCCGCCGTGCCCGGCGCCGACCACTTCAAGGCGACCGCGCGGCGACCGGCCTCCCGCTCGGTCTCCCACCCCGCGAAGTGCGGCGACGAACCCTTCGTGTCCGCGGGCAGACAGGCCACGGCGGGGGCGGGGTCGACCGCCGAGCACAGCCGGGCGCCGCTCACCTCGACCGGGCCGTCCGGCAGGAAGCCGCCCGCACGGCGGCCGCCGACCGCGTGGGTCAGCACCCGGGCCGGGTCCGCGGACGGGGCCCGCTTGTCGGAACCGTCCAGCAGCGGACGCACCTTGTCGTCCCCGGCGACGAACAACCGTGCCGCGGCGGCGATGTAGGTGGCGCCCGCCTTGTGCTGCTGATCGGCGGTCAGCCTGGTCGCGGTGCCCGGATCGCACACCGGGTCGGGCCGCTCCTCGTCCGTCCCGAAGTCGTCCCAGGCGGGCGCCTGGGCCTGGCCCGGGGTCCACTCGCTGTTGAAGTAGTTGTGGTTGGCGCCGACCACGTAGACCGCGCTGTGCAGTGCGCGGCCCCGGCTGATCCCGCGCGTCCCGTCGGTGAACACCTCGCCCTGGAGGTCCGACACATCGCCGTCGCAGCCCGGCAGCAGCGTCACCGACGGCACGTCCGCCACCGGATTCTGGCCGAAGATCGTCGGTCCGATGAGCACGGTCCCGCGCACCTTCCAGCGCACCGGACCCCGATAGCCGTCCTGGGCGGCGGGCGCCGGGTACAGGCTGTCCATGGCGGCCCGGTTGACGCCCTCGCCGCCGCGTGAGTGCCCGACGAGCAGGACGCGGGAGAGATCGGCCTTCGCGCCCTGCCGTGCGGCGGCCGGGGCGGTGCCCGGCCGGGCGGCCCAGTCGGCCCAGTGGGCGAGGTGCAGCCGCACCAGCGAGGAACGCGCCTGCGCGCCGGCGTCGTCGGCGTCCGCGTCCTGGGCGTTGATGCCGTTCGCCGAGATCGACACCGTCACATAGCCCTGGGAGGCCAGAAGTTTCTGGTCGCGCAGGTAACCGAGATGGCTGGGGATCGGCTGGTAGCCGTCCGCGCAGGGCCAGTCGCCGGTCACGTCGTCCTCGGTGCCCGGCTTGTAGCAGGTGGAGTGGCGGCCGTGCAGGAACAGCGCGAGCGGCCGGGCACCCGTGGCGCCCTTCGGGGCCACCACCTCGGCCCGCATCTCGATCGGCTCCTTGTAGCCGGGCAGCCGCACCGAGTCGAGCGTGTACTCCCCGCTGACCGTGCGGTACGCACCGGGCTTGCCGGGGTCGACGGAGTTCGCGGGCAGTGCGGCCGGGCGCTGCGGAGCGGCCCCGGAGACCTTGCCCCGGTGGCCCGCCGCCGAGTCCAACCGGCGTCCCCCGGCCGTCACTTGAAGGTCGGCCAGACCTCCGGTGGCGGCGTCCGCCAGGTCCAGCCGGAAGGTGCGGCCGTCCTTCGCCGGCCGGGGCACCCCGAGCAGCCGGTCCCCGGCCCGGAACTCGACGCGGGCGTCTCCCATGGGTACGGGCTTCGAGGCGCGCCAGACCAGCGCACGCCCCGCCCCTTCCCCGTCGATCCGCCACCCCGGCGGCAGCCCGTTCTCCCCACTCGCACTCAACACCCCCGCATCAGGCGGCTGTTGCGCCTGTACCGGTCCGGGCGAGCCCGCCAGGGCCGCCAGCACCGCCACGGCGGTCACACATATTCGCCGGGCACGGATCAAGGTTCTCTCCTCAAAACCCAGAGCGCAGGCGTCCCGTCGGTCCCGGAAGCCTCTCGCGCCCCGGAGGAGGGCGGCGGACGCCTGTGGGTTGTCTGTGCGCGCGGACGGAGGACGACCGAGCGATGCGATCAAGCCAGCGGGGCGACCGCCGGACTGGTCCGCCGTACGACGGGAAAAGGCCTCACCATGAGCCGAACTCCCCTTGTCCGCACGGCAGTCGTCGGCACCGGGCACCGCGCCCGGCTGTACACCCGGGCCCTCGCCGCCCGCCCGGGCCGCCAGGTGGCCGCCCTGTGCGATCCCAGCCCGACCCGGATGGCCTTCCACAACGGGCTGCTGGCGGCGGCCGGTGAGCCCGCCGCCGCCCAGTGGGAGCCCGAGCGCTTCCCCGACCTACTGGTCAAGGAAGAGATCCACGAGGTCGTCGTCACCACCATCGACGCCGAGCACGACCGGTACATCGTCCCCGCGCTGGAAGCGGGCTGCCGCGTGGTCACCGAGAAGCCGATGACCGTGGACGCGGAGCGCTGCGCCCGCGTCCTGGAGACGGTCCGGCGCACCGGCAACTCCCTGACGGTGGCGTTCAATTACCGCTTCAACCCGGTGCACGAGAACGTCCGCGCCCTGCTCGCCGAGGGCGCGATCGGCGAGGTCGTCTCCGTCCACTTCGAGTGGCTCCTCGACACCCGCCACGGCGCCGACTACTTCCGCCGCTGGCACCGCGACCGGCAGCGCAGCGGCGGCCTGCTGGTGCACAAGGCCGGCCACCACTTCGACCTGGTCAACTGGTGGCTCGCCGACACCCCGCAGGACGTCTTCGGCTACGGCCGGCTCGCCTTCTACGGCCGTGCCGCCGGCGAACGCCACGGACTGCGCCGCGAGTACGAGCGCGCCCACGGTGCCGGGCCCGCCGCCGACGACCCCTTCGCCCTCGACCTCGCCGCCGACGACACCCTGCGCGCCCTCTACCTGGACGCCGAGCAGGACGACGGCTATCTGCGCGACCGCAATGTCTTCGGGGACCCCGTCACCATCGAGGACGACATGGCGGTCCTCGTCCGCTACACGCGGGGCGCGACCATGACGTACCACCTCACCGCCTACTCCCCGTGGGAGGGCTACCGGGTCATGTTCAACGGCAGCGCCGGGCGGCTGGAACTGGAGGTCGAGGAGAGCCGCTGGCAGCGGCCCACGACGAGGATCACGTCCCGTAGCGGCGCGCTGCACGGGGACACCGCCGCGGAGCACGCGGGTGGGGCCCGGCTGACGCTGCGGCCACTGTGGGAGCCGCCGGTGGACGTGCCGCTGGTGACGGCGCACGAGGCGCACGGCGGGGGAGACCCGCGGATGCTGGACGTGCTCTTCGGGCCGGTGGGCGGGGGCGCCCCGGCAGCGGGCGCGGCCTCCCGGGCGACGGCGACGGAGCGCGACGGTGCCCGTGCGCTGGCCGTCGGGCTCGCGGCCAACCGGTGCTTCGAGACGGGGCGGCCGGTGGCGGTGCGGGAACTGATCGACGGGGTGTGGGACTGAGCCGTGGGCGGCGGACGGTCTGCGCCGGTCGGGCGCCGGGTGGCCCGTCAGGTCCCGGCGCTCTCCTCCCCGGCCGTCAGGTCCAGGCCCGGTAGGGCTCGTCGAGCAGCTGGAAGACGGGCTCGCCGCGGACGGGGTCCTTGGCCGTGGACAGCCGCACCCGGTCGCCGCTGTGGATACCGATGGGCGGGCCCATCACCCGGCCGCGGACGACGAAGCCCTCGGCCATCTCGATCATCGACACATTGCGCGCGGCGGGGGTGTTGCGGTGCACCACGGTCGAGTGCCGGACCGTCCCGACGCCCTCGCTGCGCTCCGTCCGCAGGTCGCTGCCCTGGCAGACCGGACACAGCAGCCGGTGGTACATGGCGGTGCCGCACCAGTTGCAGCGCTGGAAGACCATGGCGTTCTGATCCGGAGCCGCCGCGGGTTCGAGGACGGCCGCCGCGGAACCGGATGACTGATGAGCAACGCTTCCTGAGTAGTGGTACACGCTGGTCAACTCCCTGCGCTCGACCGGAATCCCACGTGCGCGGGTCACCCGGGCACGGACGTGCGCGGCGCTCTGTGCCACCGTGCACAACCGCAGCGTATGGCACTCAGTGTCATACGTAAAGGTACTCGGTACCCCAGAATTGCGGCGATGGGCCGACGACCGGGTCAGACCTGTCCCGGATCGCGGCCCAGCGTCGCCTCGATCTCCTGGACGACCCGCCACAGCGGCGCCCCGCGGCGGGAGACGAGGACCACGACGTCCTCGGGCTCCTCGGCGTTCCCGGGGTCGGCGGGCGCGGGGGAGGGGCTGAAGGCGGCGTGGACGTAGCCGAGCGCGTGGTCCATCTCCGTGCCCACGTCGCCCTTGCCGTCCGAGCGCAGCCAGGAGCGCAGCGCGTTGTTGTGCGCCGCGGCGACGGCCGCCGCGACCACGTCGGCCTGGAGGGACCCGTCGCGCCGCCCGGCGAGGCGGCGGCGCAGGTACTCGGCGAACGCCCGCTCGTAGCGCCACACCACGGACAGCTCGTACGCGCGCAGGCCGGGAACCTTCTTGGTGAGCCGGTAGCGCTGCACCGAGAAGGTCGGGTTCTCGGTGTACATCCGCAGCACCAGCCGGACCGCCTCGCAGACCCGCAGCACGGGGTCGTCCGCGTCGTCGCCGGCCGCGAGGAACTCGGTGACGTCGGCCAGGGAGCGCTCGTGGTCGGGGAAGACCACGTCCTCCTTGGAGGGGAAGTAGCGGAAGAACGACCGCCGGCCCACACCGGCCAGCGCCACGATGTCGTCGACCGTGGTCTGCTCGTACCCCCGCTCCAGGAACAGCTGGAACGCCGCCGCGACCAGGGCGTCACGCATGGGCGGCTTGGCGGCCGCCGTTTCCGTCTTCTCACCGCGCCGGGGAGCCGCGCTGCTGGAGCTCATGGACGGGAACGTAGCATCGGTACGTCCCGTATGGCACTCAGTGCTCTTCCGGCGGGGGACTGAGTGCACTCCGAGCGGGTTACGGCCCCCTGTGAGCGTATTGATCGGAAGTGATCGATACGCTTGTGGGCGTAGAGTGAGCGGCCCGGGATCACGCTCCGCGTCGGCCCCGAGCACGTTCGTCCAGGCCTCGCACCAGGGGGATTCCATGCGACTGCATGTCGACCAGCGTCATGAGCGGGTGCTCGAACTCGTCCGGCAGCGCGGCAGCCTCCGGGTCGCCGAACTCGCTGCCGAGCTGGGGGTGTCCGCGGTCACCCTGCGCCGTGACGTGGAGGCCCTCGCCGCACAGGGGCGGGTGCAACGACTGCACGGAGCGGTGGTGTGGCCGGGGGGGAGCGCGGTCGAGACCCAGGTGCGGCCGGAGCGGGCCGAGGGCGCGGTGATCGGAATGATCGTGCCGAACACCCAGAACCTCTTCGCGGACATCGTGCACGGCGCCCGGGAGGCCGCCGCCGCGCAGGGCGCCCGGCTCGTGCTGGGCGTGACCGGATATGTGGAGGCCGAGGACGCGGTACAGGCCGAACACCTGGTCGCGGGCGGGGCGGAGGGGCTGATCGTCGCCCCGAGCTGGTTCGACGGCGTCCCCGTGGACGGACAGGAGAAGTGGCTGCTGGAGCACGGTGTGCCCGCCGTCCTGGTGGAACGTCTGGCCCCGCCCACCAACCCGGCGGCGGCGCTCGACCGGGTCCGCACCGACCGCGCCCACGGGGCGGCCGTGGCGGTGAGCCACTTCGCCGCGCTCGGCCACCGCAAGATCACCGCCGTGCTCCAGGAGGGCCCGCACGCCGCGCAGATCACCGCCGGTTATCAGGCCGCCGTGCAGTCCCTGGGCCTCGACGTCGCGACGGGGGCGCCGACCGTGCGGGAGCACGGCGACTACGAGGCGAGCGTCGACTACCTGGTCGAGGCGGTGAAGAAGCTCGGTGTCACCGCGGCGCTCGTGCACAGCGACGCCGACGCGATCGTGCTGGTGCCCCGCCTGCAGGCCTGCGGCATCCGAGTGCCCGACGACCTCGCGCTGATCGTCTACGAGGACGAGGTGGCCGGCCTCGCCGACGTGCCCCTCACCGCCGTCGCGCCCCCCAAGCGGGCGGTCGGGGAACTCGCCGCCAAGCTGCTGCTCCAGCGGCTCGCGGAGCGCGCGGACGGGGCGGCGGACCCGGCGCCGCGTCAACACCTCGACCTGCTCCCGGAGTTGAAGATCCGCGCGTCCTGCGGAGGCCGCCGTCCCGCGAACTGAGTCGAGCTGAAGCAAAGTGATCGATCGCTGAGCGATGTTCGATCGTTTTGATTGTCTTGCGCGAACGCTCTTGACTCCGATCGTCCGCGCACAAAAGATGTCCTGCGACCGCCTCTTCCCGTTCGAGGTCTCGTAGGAGACGTGCAATGACGCGCACTTCACGTTCGTTCCGTACCGCATCCCTCGCCGCCGTCACGGCGCTGGGCCTGCTGGCCACCGTCACCGCATGCGGCGGCGGCGACTCGTCGGGCGCCGCGTCCGACGGCAAGCCGGTCACCCTGACCTACTGGACCTGGACCCTCGGCGCCAAGTCGACCGTCGAGGCGTTCAACAGAACGCACAAGGACATCCAGGTCAAGTTCGCCGAGATACCGAGCGGCACGGAGGGCTACAGCAAGCTCGCCAACGCCGTGAAGGCGGGCAACGCGCCCGACGTGGCCACGATCGAGTACCAGATGGTCCCCGAGTTCGCGAGCCAGGGAAACCTGATCGATCTGACCGAGTACGCGGGCGAAACGGTCAAGTCGAAGTTCCCGGAGTCCGTTCAGAGCCTCGTGACCTTCGGCGGCAAGACCTGGACCGTGCCCTACGACGTCGCCCCGCAGCTGTACTACTACCGCACCGACCTGTTCAAGAAGTACGGCATCGAAGTCCCCAAGACCTGGGACGAGTTCAAGACCGCCGCGGAGAAGGTCAAGAAGCAGGACAAGAACGTCCGCCTCGCCTCCATGCCGAAGAGCGACCCGGCGCTGCTCGCCGCGCTGTCCTGGCAGGCGGGCGGCAAGTGGTTCGCGACCGAGGGCGACGCCTGGAAGCCCGGCGTGAACGACGCCGCCACCAAGAAGGTCGCCGCCTACTGGGACGGCCTCGTCAACGACGACCTCGTGCAGTCCTACGCCGGCTGGAGCCCCGAGGAGACCAAGGCGCGCACGTCTGGCAAGACGCTCTCCTTCCTCGGCGCGTCCTGGTCCGCGGGCGGCATGAAGACCTCCATGCCCGACCTCGCCGGCAAGTGGGCCGCGGCCCCCATGCCCAACTGGGGCACCGCGGCGAGCGGCAACTACGGCGGCACCTCCTACGGCGTCCTCAAGGGCAGCGATCACGCCGAGGCCGCGACCGAGTTCATCACCTGGCTCACCACCAACAAGGCCGGCGTCGAGGCCCGCCTCGCCGACCTGGAGTCACCCAGCAGCGCGCTCCCGGCGAACCCCGAGATGCGTGAGGTGGCCGCGGCCAAGTTCGACACCGCGTACCTGAACGGGCAGGACGTCTACGCCCTCGCCTCCCAGCAGGTCGACACCATCGTCCCCGGCTGGACATGGGGTCCGAACCAGATGGACGTCTACACCGCGGTCCAGGACACGGCCGCCAAGTCCGGCTTCGTGGCGGGCGTGGACGCGGGCCAGCAGAAGGCGGAGTCGGGCATCGAGGACCGGGGCCTGAAGCTCGCGAAGTAGCGAAACGGGCGCCACACAACAACGCCGCGCACCCGCCAGGACTGCCCCATGTCCCCACCTGGCCGCGGGCAGTCGTGCCGCAGGGCGGCGCCCGGCCCAAAGAAGCGGCACCCCGCACGCGCGGGCAAGTGAAACCCACCCCCGGCCCACCCCCAACACCCCCGCCCGTCAAGGAGCCCCCGTGGCACTCCCCTCCGCCGCCTCCCCGCTCCGGCGCAGCCAGCGCCGTACCGCCGCGCTCTTCATCGTCCCGTTCTTCGTCCTGTTCGCCGTGGTCATGGTGGCCCCCATCGGCTACGCGCTCTGGATGGGCCTCTTCCAGGAGCGCTCCTCAGGACTCGGCTTCGGCGGCGCCGAACGCGTCTTCTCCGGTCTCGACAACTACACCGACGCCCTCGCCGACGACGGCTTCCGGTCGTCCTTCGCCCACATCGCGCTCTACTGCGCCCTCTACATCCCGGTGATGATCGGCGGCTCCCTCGCCCTCGCGCTCCTCGTCGACTCGGCCCTGGCCAGAGCCAAGCGGTTCTTCCAGCTCGCCCTGTTCCTGCCGCACGCGATCCCCGGACTGATCGCCTCGATCATCTGGATCTATCTCTACACACCCGGCCTGAGCCCCGTGCTCGACTGGATCGGCGCGTTCGGCGGGACGTGGGACTTCTACAGCAACGACCATGTGCTCGCCTCGATGGTCAACCTGTGCGCCTGGCAGTGGACCGGCTACAACATGGTCATCTTCTACGCCGCGTTGCAGGCCGTTCCGCGCGAAGTGATCGAAGCGGCCGTCGTGGACGGCGCCGGAGCCCTGCGCACCGCGCTGCGCATCAAGGTCCCGATGATCGCTTCCGCGGTCGTCATGACCGTTCTGTTCACCTGTGTCGGCGCGATCCAGATCTTCACCGAGCCGAAACTCCTCAACCAGCGGGGCGCGCCCTCCATCGACACGGAGTGGTCGCCCACGCTCTTCATCTGGAAGGCCGGGTTCGTGCAGCACGACTACGGGCTCGCCGCCGCCGCGTCCCTGCTGCTCGCCGCGCTCGGCATCGCCCTCTCCTATTTCGTCACCCGGCTCGGCAACCGGTGGAAGGCGGCCACGTCATGAGCACCCTCACCCACGACACCACACCCACGTCCCAGAGCGACACCGGCCCACGCCCCGCCCCGGCCGAGACCCGGCGCCGCCCCGCCGCGAACCTCCTGCTCTCCAAGGGCATCGTCAACGGCATCCTCCTCGTCGCCGCCTTCTACACGCTCATGCCGGTCAGCTGGCTGCTGTTCGCCGCCACCAAGAACCACCGCGACCTGTTCGCCACGTCCGGGTTCAGCTTCGGCGACTTCAACCTCTTCGCGAACCTCGAGCGGGTCCTGACCTTCAACGACGGGATCTATCTGCGCTGGTTCGGCAACAGCATCCTGTACTCCGTCGTCGGCTCGGCCGCCTCCACCCTCCTGTGCGTGGCCACGGGCTACGCCTTCGACAAGTACGCGTTCCGGGGCAAGGAGAAGCTGTTCGGCGTGGTGCTCGGCGGCGTCCTCGTCCCCACCACCGTGATCCAGCTGCCGATGTACCTGCTCGCCAGCAAGGCGGGCATCGTCAACACCTACTGGGCGCTGCTGTTGCCGGCCCTGGTCAACCCCTTCGGCGTCTACCTCGCCCGCGTCTTCTCCGAGGGCTATGTGCCGAACGAGGTCCTGGAGGCGGCCCGCGTCGACGGAGCCGGTGAACTGCGCCTGTTCGCCCGGATCTCGCTGCCCATGCTGGCGCCCGGCTTCATGACGATCTTGCTGTTCTCGTTCACCGCCAGCTGGAACAATTTCTTCGGCGCCCTCGTCATGCTCAACGACGACTCGCTCTACCCGGTCAACCTGGGCCTGTTCATGTGGAACAGCGTCACTCAGCAGCAGCCCGAGTACTACTCGCTCGTCATCACGGGCTCCCTCGTCGCCGTCGTCCCGCTGATCGTCGCCTTCGTGTGCCTCCAGCGCTTCTGGCGCTCCGGCCTGACCGCCGGCGCGGTCAAGTGACGGTTCCCGCGTGCCCGACGCCCCCCGCCCCGCCCGTACCGGAAGGCACCCCCCTGAACAGCACCCGCCCTCTGCCGGCCGTGCCCCGACCGCACACCCTGCTCGCCATGGGCACCGACATCCACCAACGCCTCCTGGCCGAAGGCGCACTCGACCGGCTGAACTCCGTGGCCCGCGTCGACACGACCACCACCGTCACCACCCTGACCGCCACGGACCGAACAGCGCACGCCGACCAACTCGCCCGCACCGAAGTCCTGTTCACCCATTGGGGCGCACCGGAGCTGACGGAGGAGGCGCTGCGCCGCCTGCCCCGGCTGCGGGCAATCGTCCACGCGGCCGGCTCCGTCAAGCACCATGTGACCGAAGCCGTCTGGCGGCACGGCATCACGGTCTCCTCCGCGGCCGCCGCCAACGCCCTGCCCGTCGCCGAATTCACCCTGGCCGCCATCCTGTTCGCAGGCAAGCGCGTCCTCGACATCGCCCAGGTGTACGCCACCACACGGACCCAGCCCGACCTGCTCCCGTACTACAGCGGCCACGGCAACTACCGGCGCACCGTGGGCATCGTCGGCGCCTCCCGCATCGGCCGCCGGGTCGTCGACCTGCTGCGCCCGCACGACTTCGACGTCCTCCTGCACGACCCGTACGTCGACGCCGCCGAGGCCCGCAGGCTCGGGGTGACGCCGGTGACGCTCGACGAACTCGTCCGGTGCAGTGACGTGGTCTCCGTCCACGCGCCCCAACTCCCCGAGACCCGCCACATGTTCGACGCCCGTCGCATCGCCTTGCTGAAGGACGGCGCGACGCTCATCAACACCGCGCGCGGCTCGCTCGTCGACACCGCCGCCCTCACCGCCCACCTGGTCACCGGCCGCGTGCACGCCGTCCTCGACGTCACCGAACCGGACGTGCCGCCCGCCGACTCGCCCCTGTACACGCTGCCCAACGTCCTGCTCACCCCGCACATCGCGGGCTCCCTCGGCAACGAACTGCACCGCACGACCGACTGGGCCATCGACGAGGTCGTCCGCTACGCGCAGGGCGTGCCGTTCGCGTACGAGGTCGGCCCGGAGGAACTCTCCCGCTCGGCCTGACACGCCAACCCCCCTTTCCCGAAAGGACGTACCATGCAGAGCCGTGTCCTCGTCGTCGGCATCGACGGCGTACGTCTCGACGTACTGCGCCGCCTGCCCACCCCGCACCTCGACGCCCTGGCCGCCGACGGCTTCCTCACCCCCGTCGAGGTGGACGCGGACACCCCCACCATGTCCGGACCGTGCTGGGCGACGATCGTCACCGGCGTCACCGCGGCCAAACACGGCGTGTGGAGCAACGACTTCACCGGACACCGCCTCGACGTCTTCCCCGACTTCGCCACCCGGCTGGCCGGACAGGACGGCCGCCGCACGTTCGTCGCCGCCGGCTGGCGCCCGCTGATGCAGGCCCGCGACGGCGGCCCCCTGTTCCGCGCCCCGTCCAGGAGCGTCTTCATCGAGCCCGCCGCCGACACCCCTGAGGCCTGGGAACGCTGCGACGAACAGATCACCGACGCGGCCGTGGCCGTCCTGACCGTCGACGACATGGACGCCTCGTTCGTCTACCTCGGCGCGCCCGACGAGACGGCCCACTTCCTCGGCTGCGGCGAGGCGTACGAGGCGGCCGTACGACAGGCCGACCGCCGCCTCGGCCGGCTGCTCGCCGCGATCCGGTCCCGCCCTTCGTACGCCGACGAACGCTGGACCGTCCTCGTCGTCACCGACCACGGCCATGTCGACGCGGGCGGCCATGGCGGCCGTACCCCGCAGGAGCGCACGGCGTGGCTGGCCGCGACCGGTCCGGGCATCGGCGCCGCACCGCCCGAGGTCCGCCATGTGGACGTCGCCGCCCAGGTGTGCGCGGCCCTCGGCCGCCATCCCGACCGGCACTGGACCCTGGACGGCCGCCCCTTCGCCGCCGCCCCGCACGCCGTGCTCCTCGACATGGACGGCACCCTCGTCGACACCGAGGCGCTGTGGCTGCGCACCGTCCGTGAGACCGTGCCCGAGGCCGACGTGACCCACGTCCTCGGCCGCTCGGTCTCCGACACCGCCGCCCACCTCCACACCCTCACCGGCGACGACCCGCGGAAGCTGGCCGCCGATCTGGAGGCACGCTTCCTGGCAGCCGTCCGCCAGGAGGCGACCCCACTGCCGGGAGCGCTCGAACTCCTCGACCTCCTGCGGGAGTTGAACATCCCGGCCGCGCTGGTCTCCGCCTCCTCGCGGCCCGTCATGGACGCCGTCCTCGGCATCCTCGGCCCCGACCGGTTCCGTACGACGATCGCCGAGGGCGAGACGCCCCGCACCAAGCCGGCCGCGGACCCCTACCTCGCCGCCGCCCGCAGCCTCGGCGTCGACCCGGCGGCCTGCCTCGCCGTCGAGGACTCGCCCACCGGCGTCACCGCCGCCGAGGCGGCAGGATGCAGGGTCCTCGCCGTCCCGTCGTACGCCCCCGTCGCTCCCGCGCCGCGCCGCACCGTGCTCCCCGACCTCAAGGGGATCGGCCCGCACGAGCTGTGGACGGCAGGTCTGTGACCTGGCCATCCGGCATTTTGTTCGACGGACGCCCGCCGCATACGATCGCCTCCCGCCGCCGTCGAGGAGACCAGCCGAGGAGAGACCCCGCATGCCGCGCATCCTGTACGTCACCGACCTCGCCTACGAGGCACGCGGGCGGCGGTACTGCGACGAGGACATCTTCCTGACCTCACGGCTGCGCGGGGACTTCGACCTCGCCCTGTGCGGCCCCCGGGACGCAGTGGCCCTGATGGACTCCTTCGACGCGGTCGTCGTACGCAACAGCGGCCCCGTGCTCACGTACCAGGAGGCCTACGACACCTTCCGCGAGCACGCGCTGGCGACCGGGGCGCGCGTCTACAACCCGCTCTCCGGCAAGGCCGACATGGCGGGCAAGCAGTACCTGCTCGACCTCCACGCGGCGGGCTTCCCGGTCATCCCCACCGTCGACCGCGCCGAGGACCTGCACCGGCTGCCGGACACGGACCGGTACGTCGTCAAGCCGAAGCTCGGCGCCGACTCCATGGGCCTGAAGATCGTCCCCGCCGACGAGGCACGCGCCCTCGCGACCGGGGACGTCCTGGTCCAGCCCTGCGTCGACCTCGCCTACGAGGTGTCCTTCTACTTCGTCGACCACGACTTCCAGTACGCCCTCTTCGCCCCGCACCCCGACCGGCGCTGGCAGCTGGAGCCGTACGAACCCACCGCGCAGGACCTGGAGTTCGCCCGCCGGTTCGTCGACTGGAACACCCTCGACCACGGCATCCAGCGCGTCGACGCCTGCCGCGCGCCGGGCGGCGAGCTGCTGCTGGTGGAGTTGGAGGACCTGAACCCGTATCTGTCGCTGGATGTGCTGGGCGACGCGGCGCGGGACGCCTTCGTGACGGCGATGAAGACGTCCCTGCACCGGTTCCTCAGCCGAGTGTGACGGTGATCTTCTGGGAGGCTCCGGCCAGGCCGGTCATGTCCCCGAAGGTGAGCCGCAGCGCGGATCCCGTCGTCGCCGACGTCACACCGGCCGGCTTCGACAGCACGGCGGACACCGCCCGGTTCCAGGTGAGCGTGAGGCTCGTGCGCATCCGCATCGGGTCGCTGACGCAGATCACCGCCGTACCGTCGCTCTTCTCGCTGATCGTCACGGAGCACGGGTCGCTCGCGACGAGGTCGCCGACCGTGCCGCCGAACCAGAAGTTGACGCCCGTGAACCCCGACGAAGGTACGGCCACGCCCTGTTGGTCGTCGGTGTTGGCGAGGACGGTCAGCCAGCCGGTGGCGGCGGCCCGCGCCTGGGTCTGGGCGGCCGTGGCGCCCGGCATGAGCAGATACGCGTAGCCGCCGTTCGTCGGGTTCGTGCCGTGATCGACGTACAGCGTCAGGTACTTGCGGTTGAGGACCGTCGTGGAGCCGCCCTTGTTGATGTCGCTCCACTTCCCGTCACGTGTGTCACGGAGGGCGTCGAAGGTCGCGCCGCCGGGGAAGACGTAGCCGCCCATGCCGCCGATGTGCGCCCAGCCGGCCCCGGTGAACGTCTGCGACCAGGGGTAGGTGGCCGGGTAGGCGGTGCCGTCCACGGTGAAGGAATGGCCGCCGGTGGGGCCGAGGTTGCGGTTCTCGATCGTCGACTCGACCGTCGTGCCGTCGGTGCACTTGATGCCCGCGCCCAGGCAGACGATCGAGTCGTCCACGCAGAACCACGACTTCTTCGCCATGAGCGTGGACTGAAGTCCCTTCAGGTACTGGCCGATCGCGGCCCGCTGCCCGTCCGTGGCCCCGCCGACCCAGTTCACGTCCGGCAGCGACGCGCCCCAGTCGCCGCCGGCCGCGTCCGCGAGCGCCGTGCGGGAGGCCGTGGTGCCGGGCAGGCGGTACGGGTCGACGGTGGGCCAGAAGGCGTCGCTGTACTGGCCGTTGGCGTAGGTGTCGCCCCACCAGTAGAGCATTCCGGAGCCGGTGTGCCAGCTGCGCAGGTTCTCGCCGTTGCCGGTCTCGTAGTACGTGATCCTGCGGTCGGCCATGCTGATCGACGCGGCCCAGCCGGGTCTGCGGTGGGTGGCCCGCGCCATGCCGGTGAACAGGCGGTGGCCGGTCGGCTCGGCGATCGCGGTGACCGTCGTGTCGTCGACGACGCCCTTGAGGCGGGCGAGCCCCGTCAGCCCGAGCGACGGGTCGCTCATCGGCGGGCTGTAGTAGTCGCGCTGGATCCAGCCCTTCACCAGACCGCGCCAGCGCGCGTTCTCGGTGGCGCTCGCGCTCTGCCCGAGCAGGACGATCGACGCGAGGATCGGATGACCGCGCAGATGGTCGTTCTGCTGGATCTGCTTGGCGTCGGTGGCGGAGACGCCCCGGCTGATCGCCCGGCCCGAGACGCCGTCCATCACCAGCCCGTTGTAGAGGAAGGGAGCCCAGGCGTTCTCCACGGCGTCGAACACGATCTGCCGGTTCGCGTCGGTGATCTGCCAGGTCGACCCGGTGAGCAGCGCGAACAGCATCCCGAGCCCGCCGAGCATGACCGAGCCGTACGAGCCCGTGTAGGGCACGGTCGTGTGCTGGACGAACGACCCGTCCTTGTAGAGGCCGTCGCCGCTGGTGACGTACGGGAAGACCGGGGAGAGGGCGTCCCGGGCCAGCGCGACCTTCGCGGAACTCGCGCCGACGATCCCGCGCAGCGCCAGCACCCGGCACAGGTCGACGCGGTTGGCGCCGGTGCTGGTGCCGCTGTAGCTCGCGACCGCCGAATCGGGCACGAAGTGGTCGACCGCGGCGACGTAGTTCGCGATCTGCGTCGCCGACAGGGAGTCGTACATCAGCACGCACACGTCCAGCAGCGCCTGCGGGGCGCCGATCTGCCAGCTGTACCAGTTGCCGTAGCGGGTCTGGCCGGCGTTGTAGACCTCGTCGTGCAGGTGGTCGAGCCCGGTGAGGATCGCGGCCTTGAGCGTCGCGTCGCCGGTGAGGCCGGTGCCTTGCTGGCAGTAGGCCTGGGCCAGCGTGTTGAGGCGGTTGTAGCTGGTGTTGAGGTTGCCGGAGTAGCCGTACGACTCCTGGTCGGTGTCGGGTTCCGGGTCGGCGTACACCAGGTCCGGCCACAGCGAACCGGACGCCGGTGCCATGGCGGACCGCAACTGGGTCGCGGTGGTGCCCAGTTCGGCGAGCCGGCTCTTGAAGGGCTCGGCGGTGGGGCTGAAGCCCTCGCCGAGGATCAGCGTGCGCCACTTCGCCCGCAGGGTCGTGAACTCGTCCGCCTCCGCGGCCCGCACGGCGGACTGGGGAGCGGCGTGCGACTGGGCGGGGACGCCGAGCGCGACGGCGGTACCGGTGCTTGCGGCTGCGGCCAGCAAGCCGCGACGTGACCAACGAGTCGTCATGACGGCGGTTTCTAGCACGGTATCGCTCAAACGCTCAATGGATCCCACCGAATCGATCGTATTGATCGTTTCTTGTCGGCGGGTGGGGATGAACCGCCCGGTCGTCTGACCCGTATCCCTACCCGAAGCACGGGGACGGAAGGAGAACCACGTGTCGACATCGCCCGAGCCCGGGGAGCCGGACGACCGCCCGGTCCTCGAACCGATCCGTGTGCTGCGCCCGCGCCGGACCGACGCCCTCGCCGAACTCATGAAGGACATGCCCGCACGCACCACGGGCTTCGAGTCCGTGATGATGCCGCGACGGCCGTCCGTCGACGAGGACTTGGGCGCGGCCGACTTCGGTGCCGAGGACTTCAGCGCGGAGGGTGCGACTGAGGAACTGCCGCCCGTCCGTGGCCGCTTCGAGGTGAGGTCACGCGGAATCCGCCGCCCCGTCGGCCGCGGCGACGGCTTCGGTTTCGGTCCCGGGCTGCGCCGCGCCGCGATCGTGGTCGCCGTCAGCGCCGCGGCCCTGGTCGGCTTCGGCTGCGCCCTGCTCCTCCCGGGCCGGGCCGACGGCACGGCCGCACCCGCACCGACCCCCGCGCCCTCCACCCCGCCGGCCTCGCCGACCGCACCCGCCACGACCGACCCGGACGGCGCCGGCACCCTGCGCGAGGGCGACAGCGGCCCCGAGGTGACCGACCTCCAACAGCGTCTGCTGCGCATCCCGAACGTCTACGAGAACGGCTCCACCAACGGCACCTACGACCCCGGCCTCACCGAGGCCGTCGCCCGCTTCCAGCTCTGGTACGGCATCCGCGGCGACGAGACCGGCGTCTACGGCGACGACACCCGCCGCGACCTGGAAGCAAGGACGACCACCGGCGGCGGCTGACTTCGGCGCGGCCCCGGTCGAACGCCGGGCATCGCCCGGCAAAAGAAGCACGGATGACGTGTCGAGGGGCGTCATCATGGGTGGTCCAGCGCACCTTGCCACCGAAGGCCACGCCGATGACCCTCTCCCGCGTCCCGGGCCTCGTCCTCCCGACCGTCCTCCTGCTGGCCCTCGTCATCGGCGCGATCTGGTACTGGCGTCACCGCGACGACGACACGCCCTGACCGGCGCCTCCGTCAGCGCGGGAGGTCAGATCTCGTCCTCCGGCACCCGGATGTCCAGCACGCACACGTCGTCGCGCCGCTCCCCTTCGAGCAGGTCCGCCAGCAGCGGGCGCAGCGAGCCGGGCCCGTCGGCCTGGTGGCTCACGACCGCCTCGGAGAGTCGCTTCAGGCCTCGGTCGATGCCCTCGGAGGGCCGCTCCACCAGCCCGTCCGTGTAGAGCAGCAGCCGGTCGCCCGGTTCCAGCAGGATGTCGGCCTCCTCGAAGGCCGGTGACGCGCTCGCCCCGAGCAGCATGCCGCCCGGCCGGCCCAGATAGCGGACCTCGCCGCCGCGTTGCAGCAATGGCGGCGGATGCCCGGCCTGGGCCCACACCAGCCGGTGCTCGGCGGGGGAGTAGCGGGCCAGGACCAAGGTGGCCGTGCCGTGCGAGTCGCGGGAGTGCAGCAGCAGGGTGTTGAGCCGGGTCAGCGCGCCGGTCAGCGACGAGCCGGTGATGACCATGCCCTTGGCGGTGAACCGGAGCTGGGCCATGGTGGCGACGGCGTCGAGGCCGTGCCCGGCGACGTCGCCGACGACGAACAGGGCGTCGCCGTCGGGCAGTTCGATGGCGCTGAACCAGTCTCCGCCGACATGGACCCCCGACTGGGCGGGCAGGTAGGCGACTTCGACGCGCAGTCCGGCCAACCGCACGGGGCGGGTGGGCAGCGGGAGCAGCGCCTGCTGGAGGCTGGCGGCGAGGGTGCGTTCGGCGCGCAGGACGTCGTGCTGCGTGAGGATGGCCTGTTCGCTCTCGACGAGGGCCAGTTCGGCGCTGCGTTGCGCGGTGAGGTCCTGGAGGAAGCCGTGCACCTCGACCGGGGTGCCCTGCACGTCGGTGACCGCCTCGGCGACGATCCGCAGGTGCCGGACGCCGTCCGCGGCCCTGATCCGGAAGGGCATGGCGAGCGGGCGGCCGCGGCGCACAAGGTCCCCGACGGCGCGGTCCAGCGCGGGCGCGTCCTCGGCCAGCGCGAGGTCGGGCAGCGCGGTGATCCGCAGGGGGCCGTCGGCGGGATCGCGGTCGAGGACGGTGTAGACCTGGGAGGACCAGCCGACCTCGTGGGTGAGCAGGTTCCAGTTCGCCCAGCCGAGGTTGCCGAGCCGTTGGACGTCGGCGAGCCGTTGCTCCTGGAGGTCGGAGGTGTCGTGCCGGATCCAGGTGAGGGCGAGCGCACCGCCCAGTTTCGCCACCCGCACCGTGAAGGTGGACAGTTCGGCGACCCCGGCCACCATCGCCTGCTGAACGAAGGGCTCGCCGTCGTACGGTTCGCCGGTGGCCAGCGTGTGCAGGCACCCGCGCCACAGCGGTTCGCCCGCGAGGTTCGGGAAGCACTCCAGGAACCGCAGCCCGATCAGTTCGCGGCCGGTGCGGCCGAGTGCGTCGAAGGCCTCCTCGGTCGCGGCGGCGATGCGGTAGTCCTCGACCTCGCCGGACGCGGTACGCAGCGGTGCGAGCAGCAGACTGGCCCCGGGCAGCGCGTCGAACACCTCCTGCACGGGGCTGGCGTCGGCCGGTTCGGTGCGGGAGTCGAAGGCGCGCAGCCGGCCGGAGCACAGCTGGGAGACCGCCAGCAGATGCTCCCGTTCGTGTGCGGCGAACGGTCCGCCCCGGGCGCGCAGAAAGCCGATGCAGACCTCGGCGGTGTCCCCGGCGACGACGGGCACCCAGGCGCGAGACCGCCAGCGGTCGGGCGGGTCGCCGATCAGCAGATGCCGCTCGCTGTCCGAGCCGATGTCCTCCAGCCAGCGCGGTTCCCGGCTGCGGAGCGCTTCGAGCGGCGCGATCCCGCCGACCGGCGGCACCTGGCGCCACTGGGCCGCCAGCGTCTCGTCTATGCCGGCGTGCCCGATCAGTTCCAGGCCCCCGGCGGGCAGTCGCGCGAAGATCATGATCGCGTCGGCCTCGGCGCCCGGCGACAGATGCTCCAGCAGACAGCGGGCCAGGTCCTGAGGCGTGCCCACGCGCACCAGGGCCTTGCCCAGCCGTCCGAGGTCGGCGGTGCTGCGCAGCGCGAACGGGATCTCGGGCACGGTGGGGCGGGGACCGGGTTCGGGCGCCGTGGCGCTCAGGGGCGGCACCAGGTCGCCGAGGGTGAGCCAGCACTCCTCGAGCAGCGTGCGGTGGGCGGCCTTGGCGCGCTTGACCAGTTCCTCGCCGGCGGCGTCCGGAGAACAGCCGGTCAGGGCCATCACGGCACCCTTCGCCCGTTCCACGACGGTCGAGGTCGCAGCCTGGTCCCGCAACCGGTCCATCTCGGCACGCTGCCTGGCGACGATCTTGGCCAGCGCGACCGTGTCGGGTGCGGAACCGGACTCCGCTGGGATGGCGGGCTCGGTCGTCACGCCATGAGCATCGCACATGGAGCGGACCACGACGGTGGTCTTGCCGGGACCGGCTTCACTCGAAAGTGCGGGGTCGGGGAACTTTCGCCGACGTGCGGCGTTATCGCCCGGCGCTGTGGTCGATCAGGGCGCCGGTGACCGCGCGGACGCTGCGCGCGATGTGCTGGAGTTGCAGCACCTCCGCCGCGTACAGCTTGATCGTGTGCTCGATGACCGACTCGGGCAGCCCGAGGCCGGGCAGGTCGGCGCGGGCCGTCTGCAGGGCGGTGCGGGCGACCCGGATCTCGTGCTGGACCTGGATCTGCGCGTGCCGGGCGAGCAGGACGGGGTGGCGGATGAGCGCCGGATAGCTGGCGTAGCGGGCCGGCACCAGCTCGCGCAGCCACTTGGCGGCCGAGCGTTCCCAGTCGTAGCTGCCGGGCTGCTTGACCTGGCAGGGCCAGTCCGGGCTGATGCGCGTCGTCGTCGTCACAGTCATGGTCATCGCTTCCGGGTGTGCGGCGTCGTGTGGGGTGGTCCGACGGTTTTGGGCGGCCCCGGCCTAGGGGATGACCGGGGCCGCCGCCACGGGCGCTCGCGCAGGCGATGCCCGTCCGGGCATCCGGGGCGCCGACGCGGGTAGGAGACGGCGGCTTCGGATGTCCGTGCTGGGGGACGGAGGTGCGGAACGTCGTGCGGAACGCCTCCCGGGAGCGGCCCGGTCGCGATCCGTGAGCAGTATTTATATATGCCGTCCTCTTTGCAAGACGTATGAAAACATTCATGCGTGATTTGAGCCGGTTGATCCCGTTGTGAGGATGTTCGTCGGGAGTGGCCGAAGGGGCCGGAGGGGGCGGGGTCAGTCCCGCAGGAAGAACTGGTGCTGCTCGGAGATCTGCTCGTACTCCTCGAGCCGCGCCTGGGTGCGCTCGGGGTCCGCGTCGGTCATGGCCTGGAGCAGCGCGGCGGCCATCACGCCGGGGGCGGCGTAGGAGTCGAAGACCAGGCGGGAGCCGGTACCGGTGGCGAAGACGACGTCCGCCTCGTCGGCGACCGCCCCGAGCGCCAGGTCGGTGATGAGGGCGACCTTCAGACCCGCGCTGCGCGCGACCCGCAGCGCCGTGAGCGTCTCCTGCGCGTGCCGGGGCATCGAGAACGCCAGCACCCAGGTGCCGCCCGCCTCACGGGACTGCAACAGCGCGTCGTAGGCGACGCTCCCGCCCAGCGTCACCAGCCGCACGTCGGGATGGACGCGCCGCGCCGCGTACGCGAAGTACTCCGCCAGCGACACCGAGATCCGCACCCCGAGGACGGTCAGCGGCGTCGACGCCGACAACTCGCGGCCGATGTCGATGACCTGGTCGGGGTCGGCGAAGTCGCGGCGCAGGTTCTCCAGGTTCTCGATCTCGGCGTCGACCGCGGCCTGGAGTTCGTTGCCCCGGTTCTCCTCGGCCGCGACGGGCCCGCCGGCCAGGGTGCCCAGCGCGATCGACTGCAACTTCTCGCGCAGCGCCGGATAGCCGCTGAACCCCACCGCCGCCGCGAACCGTGTCACCGAGGGCTGGCTGACACCGACGCGCTCCGCGAGATCGGTGATCGAAAGGAACGCCGCCTCGGTGATGTGCTCGATCAGATACTGCGCGATCCGACGCTGCCCAGGGGACAGCCGGGGCCGGTCGAAGAGGGTTCTGAGCTGGGAAGTCGGTGCGGCCTCCGCTTCCGGAACCGACTTCCCCGAAGTGATCGCGGATGCCTGCGCACGTGCCTGCTGCAGCGAGGGCACGGGTGCGTCTCCTTTGTCTTCCACAGTGCCTCAACATAGCTCACGCACCGCCGTGACCAGGGGTTGTGGACCGGCCCCCGGAGCCCGGCGGACGCATGCTCAAGTGGCTCACGAGGGACGGGTGTCACCGTCGATAGACCGTGATCGAATGACCAATATGGTCGATCGAACGGGCGCTGTCGATCAGTTCGGCCAGTCGGCCCGTGGCCTTCGCGGCCGCCGAGTCCGACACGACCAGCAGTCCGCGCACGTCGGCCGCCGGCGCCTTGCGCGGATCGGCCGCCTCGATGCCGTAGTAGGACGGCACCCCGGCGCCCTTGTACACGAGCCAGATCCGCTCGCCCGGATACCGCTCCCGCAGCCGGTCGGCCAGTCGGCCCAGGTCCTGGCCCCAGTCCACGTTGGAGTCGTGCAGCCGCAGATGCGTCTGGTCCGGGCCGCCGAACGCCTCGTTGGAGTACGGCAGATAGAAGGGGTACGTCCGCAGCGAACTGCCCGCGACGAACAACACCAGCGCCCCGGTCAGCGCCGCCGCCCACCGCCACCGCACCGCGAGGACCCCGGCCGCCGCCACCGCCAGGAACATCGGCACGAAGATCGCGTACCGGGTGCCGAAGTCCCGTGAGCCGGTCATGGCGGCGCCGAGCAGCACGGCGGTGGGCACCAGCAGATAGGGCGCCGCGGGCCGCAACCGCCGTACCGCCACGACGGCGACGACACCGGCGGCCCACAGGGCGAGCATGCCGAGGGGCGTCTTCACCAGCAGCGCGGCCGGCAGGTAGTACCAGAGGGACCCGGTGTAGAGGCGCCCGAACAGGAAGCCCTGCCATGGATAGTCCTCGAACCCGAACTGCACCCGCATCCCGTCCCGGTAGGCCTCCGGGAACGGCAGCAGATCGACGAGCACCGCCCGCAGCCCGTGCACGACCGGAACCGGCTCCTCCGGCGTCCACCGCAACCGCGGATCGACCACGAGATACGACGCCCATACGACGACCACGGCGCCCAGCGCGAGCACGGCAGCGCCGCCGAGCGCACGCAGCAGCGCCTGACGCCGACTCCTCGCGTCCGGCGCGACGCCACATGAGACCGCCGCGACGCCACCCGCGACCGGCGCTACGCCGCCCGCGACCGGCGCTACGCCGCCCGCGACCGGCGCTGCGCCGCCCGCGACCGGAGTGATGTCATCGGCGACCGTCTCCGAGCCGCCAGCGACCGTCGCCGCTCCTTTCGCGACGCCGCCTGCGACCGGTGCCGCATCCTTCGCGACCGTCTGCGAGCCGCCCGCGGCCGCCGCCACTCCCTTCGCGACCCTCGCCCTGCCGCCCGCGACCCCCGTCGCGCCCTCCGCCGCCGATGCCACGCCATCCGCGCTGCGTTCCCCGGTATCGGAGTCGGCGTCGGCGTCTGCGCGCCACACCGACCACCCCGCGAGCGCCAGCAGCACCGGAACCGCCGCCAGCGTGCTCATCTTCGTGGCCAGCGCTGCCCCGGCCGCCACCCCGGCGAGGGGCACGTACAGCCGGGGTCGGCGCCGGGCCCGCCACAGCAGCCATACCGACGTCAGCAGGAACCCGGCCGCCGGTACGTCCAGGGTCGCGAGGGAGCCATGGGCGATGAGGTCGGGGGAGAAGGCGTACAGGGCGAGCGTCACCACCCCGCCCGCCGGGCCCATGAGGTCGCGCGCGAACGCGAACGCGACCAGCCCGAACGCCAGCGTCAGCGCGATCACCGGCAGCCGGGCCCACAGCATCACCCGCCAGGGGTCGTTGCCGGACTCGTAGAGGAGATGCCGTCCGACCTGTCCCTGGTCGCCGGCGAAGGACGGATCGTAGTGCGGGTCGGCGAACGCCAGGCCGGCCGCGACGACCAGCTTTCCCAGCGGCGGGTGTTCGGGGTTGTAGCGGACGCGGTGCTCGTGGAGGTAGTCGGTGGCCGTGGCCACGTACACGGGCTCGTCGATGGTCGGCGTCTGCTGCACCGCCGTCGTCACCATCGCGACGGCCATCTGGGCGAGCAGCACGCACACCAGGAGCGGCACCAGCCAGGGCCGTCGGCGTGGTGGGCGCGCGGGGGCGGTGGGGAGGGGCTCCCGGTCCAGGACCGTGTGCAGTTCGCGCGCCATCATCCGCCCCGCGATGACCGGGGCCGCACGGGAGCGGGAGCGATGCGAGGACGCCTCATGCGCCTACTCTGCATCAGCTCCCGCCTCGCGGGACGTCACCGCTTCAGGAGTCGTACCGACAGACCTTCCGCCGTGTAGACGGGTACGGCCCGCAGCGTCTCGGAGTTCAGCTCCACCCGGTCGAACCGGCCGCGCAGTCCGGCCGCGCTCAGCACGCGGACCACGCTGCCGACGGCCGGCGGCCTCTCGGCGTCGAGGTGCAGCGACAGCACGCTGCCCATGCCGAGCACCGCGCGCCGCGTGACCTCCAGCGCGGGGCCGCGGCCCGAGCGCAGGGTGACGTCGAGCGTCGCGGACTCCTGGGCGTAACCGCCGTGGATCTGCACCGACTTGGCCGTCGCGACCGTCAGCGTGCCGCCGGAGACGCGGACGTCGCCGTGGCCGAGGGCGTGCGCGGAGGCCGCGGCCAGGACGCCTTCCTTTACGACGGTTCCGCCCGTGTAGCGGTTGTGGCCGGTCAGGGTGAGCGTGCCGGTGCCGCGCTTGGTCAGGCCGCCGCAGCCGTCGATGTCGTTGCGCCAGCTGTCGGCGGCCTGGAAGCCGCCGGCCGACGCGTCGAGCGTGACGGTGACGTCGGAGTCGAAGGAGCCGTAACCGTCCGCTGCGGCGAACAGGTTGAGGCGGCCCCACTGCTCCCACCCGTCCAGCAGGACGTACCCCGAGGGCAGCGCGGTCGAGCGCAGCACCTCGCGGCGCTGGTCGGCGTCCAGGTAGGGCAGCCGCGTCTCCAGCAGCACCTCGGCGCCCTTGGGCACGGTCAGCGGCTCGCTGCGGCCGTGCCGGGTGAGGACGTACGTCAACTTCGGCTCGACCAGGCGGGCGTTGGCGTCGCGGTCGGCGTAGGCATCGCCGGACTCCGGGTGGGCGTAGGCGAAGAGGGTGTCCGCCGTGGTGCCGGTCTTCGCCTGGAAGTAGGCGAGGGCCTGGGCGCGGGCGGCGGCCTTGAGGTCGGCGTTCGCGGGGTCGGCCAGCGCGGCGGCGGCGAGGGCGGTCGCCATGACCCGGCCGCCGAGCACGTCGACGGTGGAGTGCATGCCGGACATGATCCGGGTGTGGCTGAGCTCGAAGGCGCGGGTCACCAGCTCCTGGAAGCGCTCCGGCACCGCGTACGCGAACGCCAGCGCCGCCAGGTGGAAGGCGTTGGTGTGGCCGCTCGGGAAACCGCCGTCCTCGGAGGCGGTGGCGCCGCGCTGGCGCAGCAACTGCGTCACCACGACCACGTCCGAGTCGTACACCGGGTAGCCGAGCGCGTCGGTCTTCCCGGTGTCGACGACCTCGCTGTCCTCGTTCATGCGCCACGGACGCGGGTACTGGAAGGCGAACTTGGCCGGGTTGCCGGAGGCGAACGGGCCGCGCACGGTGTCCACCAGCTTGGCCACCTGGCCGAGGTCGGAGGTGTACGAGCCGGCGCCGAGCGCGGAGCCGGCGGGCGCGTCGGCGGGGACGGCGTCGCTGATCGTGGTCGCGGGCGTGGTGTCCGGCGCGCTGGTGATCGAAGTGACCGCCTTGGCACCCGACTTGTACAGGTCGGCGAGCGGACCGAGCGCACCGATCATCGCGTAGCTCTGGTGCTGGCGGTCGTAGACGAACGCCTCCTTCGCCTGCGCCTCGGTGCGCCCCTGGGTGAGGCGGGCGCAGTAGCGCATGTTGGCGCGCAGGATCTCGGGCAGCAGCGGGGTGCCGGTGTTCCAGGCGCCGCCGGTCTTCCAGATCTCGGCGAAGCCGCCGAGGGCGCGGATGACCGCGTTGGTCTCGGGCGTCTGGTTGGCGACGACGTTCGTCTTGTAGTCGTCGACGAACGCGAGGGCGGCGCCGGCGGCCTTGGCGTCGGCGGCGCCCAGCCAGGAGGCGAAGGTGGGCGCGGCCAGTACCCCGGCGGAGACGCCCAGGGACGTCCGGAGGAATCCCCTTCTGCTCGGGGCGAGTTCAGTGACCGGCGTGTGCGAGCGGTGCCCGGCGGTGGACGGCATGCGGCTGCCTCTCTTGAGTTCTTCGGCCGTGGCGGCCGGGGGAGTCGTGCGAAGGACTGCCGTGGGGCGCGGGAGGACGAACGGGCCGTATGCGCTTTCTGCGGCGTACGAGCGAAGATCTACGGGCGAGTTGTGTCGGACGGGGGTGGGCCCGGCGTCCGGCGGGTGTCACAGAAGTGAACGCGCCAGCGTCACCGCCCCCTCGACCGGCGGCACCCGCAGCGGCTGTGGCCTGGCTGTCGGGACGCTGTCGGCGAGGGCGGTGGTGAAGGCGTCGTACAAGAGGGGTTGGGCGAGGATCGTGCCGCCCGCCACCACCACGTCGTCGACCGCGACGCCGCGTGCGGCGAGGCGTCCGACCAGGGCGGCCAGTTCGCGGCCGCCGTCGGCGATCACCGTGCGGGCGAGGTGCGAGCCCGCCTCGGCGGCGGCGAACACGGCCGGGGCGTGCCGGCCCCATTCGGCGGAGACGTCCTGGGCGCGTTCGAGCGCCGCGCCGAGGGCCGGTACCTCGGGCACCTCGAAGGCGGCGACGAGTCCGGCGGCGAGCGTGTCGGGCTCCTCCCCGCGGTCGTGGGCGGCCCATACGGCGCGGGCGGCCTCGCGGACGAGACCGGCCGAACCGCCCTCGTCACCGAGGACCGCGCCCCAGCCGCCGACCTGGACGAGCGAGCCGTCGGCGGTCCTGCCCACCGCGACCGAACCGGTCCCGGCGACCAGGCCGATCCCCTTCTCCAGGCCCGCAGCGGGGGCGAGGAGTTCGGCGTCGCCCACGACCAGCGCGGGCACGTCGAAGTGGAGTTGCAGGGCGGTGCGGATCTGGGCGCACTGGCGAGGGGTCTCGCAGGCGTGCCCGCCCACGGCGAGAGCGGAGGGGCGGACGCCCGGCGGCAGGGCTTCGGCGACGAGCGCGGCCAGCCAGCCGGCGGCGGCCACGGGGTCGTGCGGCCGCCAGCCCACACTGAAGCGGACATGGTCGGCCACCGGGGTGTCTCCCGCGAGCGCACGCAGGTGCGTCTTGGTGCCGCCCACGTCGATGCCGAGCACGAGAGGGCCGGAAAACGAGGCTTCCTGCACGGATCCTCTTTCGTCGTTGCGTCATGCTGCGACGGCGGGCGAACCGTGCCTGGAGGAAGGGCAGTTCAGGAACTAGGGAAGCCCCGGGACGGGCCTCTGTCGGACCACGGCAGGCGAGTACCGTGACGTTCGTTAGGAAGTTAACTAACGAAGTACAGTGCGTCAAGAGGCATCACACACTCGACCCCTGGGTAGGCCCGTCCGGGCCGCCGCGGGGGCGGGAACGCGTGCTGCCCGAGCCATCCCATCGCCGCCTCCCGCCGAGTCGATCGAACGCGATCGAACCGGGAGCGCGGCCCGTGACCTGTGGGGGACATGTGGAATATGACGTGGCTATCGCCCCCCGTCTGACCGATAGCGCGAACGCCGTCTTCACCGTGCTGGCCCAGGCGGGCAGTGCGACGCGGCCGCAGTTGGCGAGCCTGGCGCGGCTGTCCAAGCCGACGGTGTCCTCGGCCGTCGCGGAGCTGGAGAGCGTCGGGCTCGCCGCCCACTCCGGCACCGCGTCCAGCGGTACGGGCCGCAATGCCGCCGTCTACCGGCTCGGACCCGCCGCGGGTGCCGTACTGGCCATCGACCTGGGGCCGGCCCTCACGCGCGTCCGTGGCTGCGCCCTGGACGGCTCCCTGCTCGCCGAGGCCACCGGCTCCCGGGCCGACGCCGCCGACGTCGTCCGCGAGGCGCTGTTCACGCTGCCCGCGGACGCGCCCGTGCGCTCCATCGTCGTCGCCGTCGGTGACGTCACCGCGCAGCAGGACGGCGCGGGCATGCGGCCCGCCACCGCCAAGGCCGGGCCCGTTTTCGACGCCGTGGCCGTCACGCTGCCCCGGGGCGTGCCCGTGCACCTCGAGAACAACGTGAACTGCGCCGCCCTCGCAGAGCTGCACGAGGGCGCCGCCCAGGGCCGCCACACCTTCGGCTACCTGCGGATTGGCGTCGGTATCGGTCTGGGCATCGTCGTCGGCGGCCGGGTGCTCTCGGGCGCCAACGGGGCCGCCGGAGAGCTCGCCCGGCTGCCCTACCCCTGGGACGACGACCGCCAGCCCCGCCACGAGGCGCTGGAGGAGTACATCGGCGCCCGTTCCCTGCTGCGCCGGGCCGCGGAGGCCTGGCAGGACGGGGAGGGGCCCTGCCCGCACACCGCGGAGCAGCTCTTCGCGCTGGCCGGCGAGGGGCGGGCCGCGGCCCGTGCGGTCGTCGACCGGCACGCCGTGGACGTGGGCCGGCTGGCCGCCGCCGTGACCGCCGTGCTGGACCCCGGACTGATCGTCCTCGGTGGCAGCACCGGCTCGGATCCGCAGCTCCTGCCAGGGGTGAGGGCCGAGCTGGAACGGCTGAGCTGGCCCACCGAGGTCGTCAGCAGCACTCTCGGTGAGCTGGGCACCGTCGTGGGTGCCGCACGGCTCGCGGTGGCCCGGGGAGTCCAAACCGTGACCCACGCCGTGCGGGCGAAGGATTGACGGTTTCGCATCGGTCTGCCAATGTCCGGACAAGCGCTTTCTAAGCCGGTCGGGACACCGGCTCAGGGTGAGCGTCCCGGCCGTACGTGACGTACGGCAGCCGCACGAGGGTGAGCTTGTGCGACGACGGCCCTCATGGCCGGGGATCCCACCCGATCAAGGCGACGCGGCCGGGCGAGGCCGCGCCCTCGGGAAAGCAAACCTTCTTGCAAAATGCACCCGTGCCGCCTGTGTCGGCGCCGTGCTCCGTCCCCTACCACGAAATGGGATCGAAGATGACCACTGTGGGTGTGCGGCGCTCTCGCCGACTCGGCCGCGGCGGTGTGCGCCGCCTGGTTCCCCTCGCTGCCGTGGCTTCGGCAGGTGCCCTGCTGCTGACCGCCTGCGGAGGCGGCTCCGACTCGGGCGGCACCTCCAAGTCGCTGACGTTCTGGATCTCCACGGTTCCGGGGCAGGACGCGGGCTGGAAGAAGATGGTGGCGCAGTACAAGAAGGAGACCGGCGTCGCGGTCAAGCTCGTCAACATTCCTTACGACGGCTACACCACGAAGCTGCACAACGCCGCGCAGGCGAACTCCCTGCCCGACGTGGCCGCCGTCCCGGCGCTGGACCCGATCTGGTCGAACAAGCTGATCGACCTCAGCTCCATCGCCAACAACAAGACCAACAAGATCAACGGCAACTTCGTCGCCAAGGACTCGTCCGGGAAGGTGCTGTCCATCCCCTCGGACGTCACCGCGTCCGGCATGTTCATCAACAAGTCGCTGTTCGAGAAGGCCGGCGTCGAGTACCCGACCTCGCCCGACAAGACCTGGACCTGGGACGAGTTCATCAAGGCGGCCGACAAGGTCCGCGAGAAGACCGACGCCAAGTACTCCCTGACCTTCGACCAGTCGCCGTCGCGACTGCGCGCCATGGTGTACGAGATGGGCGGCAAGTACGTCCACGCCGACGACTCCGGCAAGTTCTCGGTGGACGACGCGACCAAGAAGGCCGTGAACACGTTCGTCGGCTGGAACGACGACAAGACCATGCCGAAGTCGGTGTGGACGAGCGGCGCCGACCCGTCCGCCATGTTCCAGAGCGGTGACGTCGTCGCCTACTGGTCCGGCGTGTGGCAGGTGCCCGCCTTCGCGGACAGCATCAAGAAGTTCGAGTGGGCGAGCGTCCCGACCCCGGCCCAGCCGGTGCAGGCCAGTGACGTCAACAGCGGCGGCATGACGGTCGGCTTCAACAACAACGCCGACGCCGCCAAGGCCGCGACGAAGTTCCTGTCCTGGCTGTACGAGCCGGCCCACTACAAGGCGCTGTGCGAGGCGTCCGGCTTCCTGCCGGTCGAGAGCGGTCTGAACCCGGAGTACCCCTTCAAGTCCGAGGCGGCGCAGGCGGCGTTCAAGCTCTACAACGAGGAGATCCCGCTGTACGACCCGATCTCCGGCTACTTCAACAGCGCGCAGACCAACTGGGTGCTGAAGGGCAAGAGCCTCACCGAGGACCCGACCAAGACGGAGCTCGGCAAGGCGATCAACGGCCAGCAGTCGGCCGACAAGGCCCTGCAGAACATCGTGGACGGCTACAACCAGCAGGTCGGCGGCTGACCGTAGGCCACCGGCAGGCCCGGGCGGCGGAGTCGACACCCCGCCGCCCGGCCCCGGAAGCCCCACATGACGCCGGGCGCCTGGCCTGAGCCCACCGCAATCCATTCCACCAGCACGGAGTCAGGAAGATGACAAAACGCGCCTCGGACGTGTCCGTGAGCCCGCCCAGGAGACGCAGCAAGTACACGCTCGCGCCGCTCGTCCTCATCGCGGCCAACGTCGTGCTCTTCGGTCTGTTCTTCGTCTGGCCGGCGGTGATCGGGCTCGTCTACTCGTTCACGAACTACACGGGCGTGGGGGCGTTCCAGTTCGTCGGACTGGACAACTACCAGAACCTGTTCGGGGACTCCACGTTCTACGACGCGCTGTCCCGGACGCTGCTGTACACCGTGCTCGTCGTACCCCTGAACTTCGTGCTCTCGCTGCTCATCGCCAACCTCGTGGTGAGCAAGCAGGCCAAGGGCGCCTCGATCGCCCGGGTCGTCTTCTTCGTCCCGTGGCTCATCTCGCCGATCGTCGTGGGTGTCCTGTGGCGGTGGCTGTTCGGTGAGAACTTCGGACTGATCAACTACGTCATCGAGAAGCTCGGCGGCAGCGCGATCGCCTGGCAGTCCAACGCCGACCTGTCGCTGGGCGTCGTCGTGATGGCCGGCGCCTGGTGGGGCACGGCCTTCTCGATGCTGCTGTTCATCGCGGCCATCAAGAACGTGCCCACCTCGTACTACGAGGCGGCCTCGCTCGACGGGGCGGGCCCCTGGCGCCAGTTCTTCAGCATCACGCTGCCGAGCATCGCGCCCACCTCGTTCATCGTCATCCTGCTCAACACGATCAACGCGATGAAGGAGTACCCGCTCTTCCTCGCCCTCAACAACGGCGGACCGGGCACGTCGAACAACCTGCTCGTCCAGTACATCTACCAAACCGGCTTCAAAACCGGCCAGATCGGCTACGCGAGCGCCGCGTCGTTCGTGCTCATGCTCATCCTGATGGCCGTCGCGATCATCCAGCTGATCGTCAACCGGCGGATGGAGAACCGATGACCACCACCGACACCCCGCGCAAGGTCGACACCGGTTCCGTCCGGGCCCTGTCCAAGAGGCAGCCCCGCAACGGGCGCCGCGGTGGGCTGCGGGCCGCGGTGTCCGCGACGACACTGCTGTGGATCCTGGCCGCCCTCTACGGGCTCCCGGTGCTGTGGTTCGTCCTCAGCTCCTTCAAGCCGGCCGGAGACCTGTTCTCCCTCCCGCTGACGATCCTTCCGCACAACCCCACGCTGTCGGGCTACACGGCGGCCTGGGACAGCGCCAACTTCTCGCAGTACTTCATCAACACGGCCATCGTGTGCGTGATCACCACGATCCTCACGGTGGGCGCGAGCTGCTGCACCGGGTACGCGCTGGCCAAGTACGACAACAAGTGGCTCAAGGTCTTCTTCGTCTGCATCCTGGCCACCACGATGCTGCCGTCCGAGGTCATGCTCGCCCCGGAGTTCCTGGTCGTCCGCGACCTCGGCCTCTACAACTCCTTCGGCGGCATCATCCTCCCGGCCGTCCTCACGGCCACCGGCTGCTTCATGTTCCGCCAGTTCTTCCTGACGGTCCCCGACGAGCTCATCGAGGCCGCCCGCATCGACGGCGCCCGCGAACTGTCCATCTTCCTGCGGATCATGGTGCCGATCTCCCGGCCCATCATGCTGACGCTCGCCATCCTGTCCTTCCAGTGGCGCTGGAACGACTACATCTGGCCGCTGCTGATGCTGAACGACCCGGACAAGTTCACCGTGCAGATCGGCATCCAGAGCCTCGTCGGCGCGCAGAACATCAACTGGTCCGTGCTGCTGGGCGGTTCGGTCATCTCGATGATCCCGCTGATCGCCGTCTTCCTGGTCTTCCAGCGGTACGTCATGAACGCCGACATCAACGCAGGCCTGAAGGACTGATCTTGCCCACCCCGCTCGACCACGAGTTCGTCCGCGCGGTGGCAGTCGCCGCCGACGGGTCGGCCGCCCCGCTCGCGGCCGACCCGTCGGCGGAACCCACCGGGCCGCACCGCACCCTGGCCCGCCGTGTGAAGACCCTGGTCGCGGCATACCGCTCCCCGGACTCGGCACTGCACGGCAGCGGACAGGCGGTCGCCGCCGCGCTGACCCACCTGCGCGCCCTGCGGGCCGTGCAGACGCCCTCCGGTCTCTTCGCGGGCGGTGACAACGTCCAGTCACCGCCCGACTCCGCGTTCACCGTCAACGACGTGTGCGACGCGTACGTCCTCGCCGCCGACGCGGGACCGGACCTGGACGAGGTGACGGCCGCGCTCGCCGAGATCGCCGGCGCCGCCACCGAAAGCCTCCTGACCGGTGGCGTGCACACCCCGAACCACCGCTGGGAGCTGTCGGCAGCGCTGGCCCGGCTTCACCGGTCGTTCCCCGACGACCGGCTGCTCGACCGCGTCGAGGAGTGGCTCGCGGAGGGCGTCGACATCGACGCGGCGGGCCTGTACTCGGAACGCAGCGCCGTCTACGCGTCCATCGTGACCAACCCGGCCCTGCTGTTGCTGGGCGAGGTGCTCGGGCGCACCGACCTGCCGGCCGCCGTCGAACGCAACCTCGCCGCGACCCTAGACCTGATCAGGCCGGACGGCACGGTGGAGACCGTCCACTCACGCCGCCAGGACCAGCGGCAGTCGTTCGCACTGTGGCCCTACCTGCCGCACTACCGGCTGCTCGCGATCCGCACCGGCCGGGGCGACTTCGCCCGCGCGGCCCGCCTGGCGGCCGCCGACGGCATCCACGACCCCGACCTGCTCGCCCAGACCCTCCTCACCCCGGAGCTGTGCCGCCCCCTGCCGGCCCCGGACGCGGAGCAGCTCCCGCGCGACCGGTACCTGCCCACCGCACGCCTCGCCGTACACGCCTCGGCCGACGCGCACACCGTGGTGTACGGCGGCTCAGACGTGCCCGAGCAGCGGCGCATCCGCTCGGGCCTCGCCTGCAACCCCACCTTCCTGCGCCTGTTCGCCGGTGCCGCCGTCCTCGACGCGGTCCGCCTCTCGCGGGCGTTCTTCGACCTGGGCCCGTTCCGCGCCGCCGCCACGGAACGGCTCGCCGACCACCGGTACCGGCTCACCCAGACCCTCACCACCGCCTACTACCAGCCGCTCCCGAAGGACCGCAGGCGCGACGACGGCGCCTACCGCCTGGTGGACGAGGGCCGCTTCTCCGCCGCGATGTCCTTCCCGGACCGCCCCCAGGACGAGGTCTCCCACACGACCAGAGTCGAGGTGGACCTGCGGGACGACGGCGCCGACCTCAGGATCGACATCAGCGGCCCCTCGGTGCCCTGGGCCCTCGAACTCACCTTCCGGCCGGGCGGCGAGCCGCAGGGCGCGATACCGCTCGGCGACGGACGCTGGTGCATGACGACCGAACCGTTGACCTACCGCGTCGGCGACGACGAGATCCGCGTCGAGGCCGCCGTCGAGACGGGCGAACCGCTCGCCGGGCCGGACCGCACCGACGTACTGCGCTACGACCCGGGGCAGGACTACACCGTGGTCGGCGGCACCGACGCGACCACCGGGAACCGCGTCTACCTCGGTGGGCACGGACCGCAGACACTGACCCTCACACTGCGCGCCAAGGCCGTCTCCGGCACGAAGGACTGATTTCCGTGTACCTCCCTCGCCAGCTCGGCCCGCTGCACGACCTGCCGGACACCCCCGAGGCGTACGACGCCGTCCTCGCCGACGTCACCGAGCAGGCCCTCGCCCGCCTCACCCCCGAGGGCAACCTCGAACACCCCGACTGCGTCGACGACATCGGCGACACCTCCCTCGGCATCACCTCCCTGCTCGCCTTCGCCTGGCAGCGCACCAAGGACGACCGACTGCCGGAGGCGGTCCGCCGCAGCCTCGCCTTCCACCTGCGCGAGCGCGTCTACGTCGACGACAACCCCGGCTACCCGAACCTCAAGGTCCGCAACTCCGGTCTGCCGTACGCCCGTTACACCCTCGCGGCCGGCGCCCACCCCATCGGCGACTGGCCCAGCACCGTGTGGGCGCTGCTCCAGGCGGTGAATCTCCTCGACGCGGCCGACGGTCTCGTCGACGACGCCCAGCGCGCCGAACTCCTCGACGTGGCCCACGGATACTGGCGCTGGCTCACCGAGGCGACCTTCTTCAACCCGCAGGAGGCCGGCAACCAGGCGATCGGGTGTGTCGTCGGCGGCCTGATGCTCGCCCGCCATCTCCCGCCGGAGGAAGGCGAGTCGGTCCGTACCCGCGCGATCGAGCTGTACGTCGAGAAGATCCGCGACCACCGGGTCGCCGACCGGGGTGCGCTGCTGCCGCCCGAGCACGGCGGGGCGTACGACAACAACTACGGCCCGATCTCCCTGTCCTTCCTCGCCCAGGCCCACCGGGTCAGCGGCGCGGAGATCTTCGCCGAGGACGGCGAGGCATTGGCCCGTTATATCGACGCCCGCCTGACGAACGGCGGCTTCGACAACGGCGGCCCGCGCTACAGCGAGCAGCACTCCGCCTTCGAATCGGTCCTGGGACTGCGCTACTTCGGCGCCCGCATCGGCTCCGACCTCGGCCGCTACCGGGGCGACAGCCGCTGGGCCCGGCACGCGGTCAAGGACGACGGAGGCGTCGACGGCCACTTCGCGTGGATGCTGGTCTGGCAGATCCAGGACACCACACGCTGGCACCGGGAGCCGTCGACCGCCCCCGCCCGGCACCAACTGCGCGCCGGGACGGTCTCGGTGGCCTTCGACGACCGTATGACCCCGGCGGTGGTCGAGGCGGCGGGCACCTACTACCTGCCCGCCGCCGTGAACCGCCAGCACGGCTTCGGACCGGTCGTCGACGGTTTCCTGCTGTGCCGGCCGATGGGCGAGGTCCGCGTCCGCGACCTGCGCACCGAAGGCCTCGCCGCGAAGCTCGTCACCAAGCCCGCCGTCGGCCGCGACCACGTCCTGCGGCACGTGCGGTCCCTGTACGTCACCGACGGCACGAGCCTCTGGATGACCGTCGCGGTGGAACGCCTCCCCGGCACGCCCTACCTGCTCGCCGGGCTGCCGTACGCCGCGGACGACGGCGACCGGGTGCGCCGTACCTCCGACGCCGAGGTCGTCGCCGCCGGTGAACTGCGGCTGACACACCCCGAGTCGGAAGGTGTCGAGCACTTCGACGCCCGCTCGGGGCAGACCCAGGAACAGGCGGCGTTCGCACTCGCCGCCGACCCCCGGGGCTACGGCAACCCCGACGAGGGCTGGCGGCATCTGGTCTCGTCGACGGCCCTGGAGGCGGGGCCGGTGCCGGACGCGCCCGAGGGCCTGCACATCTTCGCGGTGCGCTACGGACCCGGCAGGCAGTTCATGCCGACGTTCGAGCAGAGCGCCTCCGGCCTGACCGTCCGCACGGAGGCCTTCACGGCGGTCATCGGCGACCCGGCCGGAGACGCTTACGGGGAACCGGAGTTGACGCTGTACGCCTGAGGCCCAGGGCTGACCGGCGGATCACCGCTCTTCTCCTGCGACCTGGTCCACCGGACAGCCCTGACGGAACGCGGCGGCGTTCCGGCGCGCCCAGTCCGCGAACGACCCCGGCGCCCGGCCCGTGACGCGCTCGACGTCGGGGCTGATCCGCTGCTCGACCTCCGTGGGTGCGCCGAGGACGTCGAGGGTGGTGTCGGCCACCGGCTCGGGCATGAACCGCAGCAGCCGCGCCCGGGCCTCGTCCCGGCCCAGCTCGACGAACCGGACCGGCTCACCCACCGCTTCCCCGAGGGCCGCCGCCTGCTGACGGGGTGTCACGACAGCCGGGCCGGTCAACTCGTAGGCTTGGCCCGCGTTTCCGTCCTCGCGCAGGGCCACCGCCGCCACGGCCGCGATGTCGGCCGGGTCGACCGTGGGGAGCCCGGTGTCGCCGAACGGCGCGGCCACAGTGCGCTGTTCACGCACCGACTCCGCCCACTGGAACGCGTTGGAGTGGAAACCGCCCGGTCGCAGCAGCGTCCAGTCCAGGCCGGACTGCCGTACGGCCTCCTCGATGGCACGGCCCGTGCCGCCGTGCGAGGCCGACTCCGGCCTGGTCAGCACGCCCAGCGAGGACAGCAGCACGATCCGCCGCACCCCGCCGGCCTTGGCCACGTCCAGCAGATGCGGCACGTCGAGCAGATGCGCGACGGGACCGCCGTCGTGCAGGAACAGCGCCTCCGCGCCGTCGAACACGGGCCTGAGGCTCTCGGGGTCCGTCAACTCCGCCCGCCGCGCCAGGACCCCGTCCGGCACATCGCCCTCGGCGATCCGCCGGGATGTCGCCGTCACCTGAGCACCCGATGCGGCCAGATTCCGGACCAGCTCCCGGCCGACGTTCCCCGTCGCCCCCGTCACCACGATCATGAGCAACTCCCCTGTGAAACCGGCCTTGTTGCCGATGAAGGGACGCTAACACCGTGGATATAGTAGGTACCTAGAGGAAAGTGACTACCTCGGAGGGATGCGGATGCGGGTCGCCGACACCGCCACGGAACCTGAACTCGCCTGCCCCATAGGCCCGGTCGTGGACATCGTCTTCAGTCGCTGGACCACCCCGATCCTGTGGAGCCTGCACGCGCACGGCCGGCAGCGGTTCGTCGAGCTGGAGCGGCGCATCACCAGGATCACGCCGAAGGTGCTGACGCAGCGGCTGCGCCAGCTGGAACGGGACGGGCTGGTCGTACGGACGTACCACCCGGAAGTCCCGCCGCGCGTCGAGTACGAGATCAGCGAACTGGGCCGCAGTCTCGCCCCGCTGTTCGCGCACCTGGCCGAGTGGTCGACCGAGCACCTCGGCGAGGTGGAGCAGGCCAGGCAGGCCTACGACGAGGCCTGACACTCCGCGCGTCTACGGCACAGGCCGACGCTGCACCGCCGGTCCGCGCGCCTACGACACCGCCTGCCGCCCCGGCGTATCGAGCGTGGCGACCGGCACGACCAGATCCGCCCGGACCCGGGTCGTCGCGACCAGCTCGGCGTTGCGCTGGTCCGTGCGCTGCACCCAGGCCACGGCCTCCTCGTGCCCCTTGCCGAACTCCTCGTGCCGGGCCACCAGGCGCCTGATCCGCTCGCCCTCCTCCAACTCGCAGAACCACACCTCGTCCAGCTGTTCCCGCACCCGCGGCCACGCGCCCGAACCGAGCAGCAGATAGTTCCCCTCGGTCACCACCAGCCGGGCCGACGGCAGCACCGGCACCGCCCCGGCGATCGGCTGCTCCAGCACCCGCTCGAAGCCGGGCGCGTACACGACGTCGCCGCCGTCCTCCTCGGCACGCAACCGCCGCAGCAGCGCCGCATAGCCCGCCGCGTCGAAGGTGGGCGGCGCGCCCTTGCGGTCCCGCAGCCCCAGCCGGTCCAGTTCGACGTCGGCGAGATGGAAGCCGTCCATCGGGACATGCGCCACCCACGGCTCACCGCCGGCGTTCAGCTCGCGCACCAGCGTCTCCGCGAGCGTCGTCTTGCCCGCGCCGGGGCTGCCCGCGATGCCGAGGATCGCGCGCCGGTCGCCCCGTGCGAGGGAGCGGGCGCGAACGAGCAGGTCGTCGAATGTCAGCGGCACACTGGAGAGTGTGCCACCCGGTCATGCCGTGACCATGGCCCGGGACACAGGGAGACAAAGGGAGAGGGGGACGCAGGGAAGGAGCCACCACCGTGTCCGAGGAGACCGGCGAGCCCGACGAGACCGACGACGCCGCGCAGATCCGCGCGCTGATCACGAAGTGGGCCGATGCCGTCCACCGGGGCGACCTCGACGGCGTCGTCGCCGACCATGCCGAGGACCTCGTGATGTACGACGTACCACCGCCCCACCACGGCATCCACGGTCTCGCCGCCTACCGCGCCGCCTGGCCGCCGTTCTTCGCCTGGCAGGCCCAGGGCGCCTGCTTCGACATCGAGACCCTCGACGTCACCGCGGGCTCCGACGTCGCCTGGGCCCACGCGCTGCTGCGCTGCGCGACCCCCGAGGAACTCGCCGAACACCCCACCCTGCGGCTGCGGCTGACCTTCGGTCTGCGCAAGGAGAACGGTCGCTGGCTCGTCGCGCACGAGCACCACTCGTTCCCACACGACTGACCCGCCCCATCCGGAACCCGACCCATATGACCGATCGTCATACAAGTGGGCGAACATCGCGCTGCGCACGGCACGGCTGCGGGTTAATTTGTCCCTGTTTCTGTTCTTTTTACGGCTCCTGACCAGAGCCGAGCACCTCCGTGGCATCGACGGGGTAAGGGGTGGACGATGGCGCACGGCATGAATGCCCTGCTCGCCGAAGGACGACGGAGCGACAGGGTGACCGTGCCCGTCACATTCCGGCACTGGCGGGGCGACGCGCTGCTCGCCGCCGTCGCCGGGGTCTTCGTCCTCGCGCAACTGCTGCTCGTACGGCCGGGGATGGGCCTCGGCTGGGACGAGACGGTGTACGTCAGCCAGGTCGGCTCCGGCGCACCGCCCGCCTTCTTCAGCGCCCCGCGCGCCCGTGGCGTCTCCCTGCTGGTGGCGCCGATCGCCTCCTGGTCGACGTCCACGGAGCTGCTCCGCGTGTACCTCGCCGTGCTCTCGGGGCTCGGCCTCTATCTCGGCCTGCGCGTGTGGCGCGGACTGTTCCGGTTCCGCGTCCTGGCGGGCGCGGGGGCGCTGTTCGCGTCCCTGTGGGTGACGCTCTTCTACGGCCCGCAGGCCATGCCCAACTACTGGGTCGCCATCGGCGCGCTGATCGCCGTGGGCTGCTTCCTCAAGGGCCGCGTGTGGGGCGTCCTGGCGGGCGCCGCCCTCATGGCGTGGATGCGGCCCACGGACGCGGTGTGGGTGACGGTGCCCCTGCTCGTGTTCGCCGTCGCGGCCCGGCGGTGGCGGCCGCTCGCCGCGCTCGTCACGGGGCTCGCCCTCGGCGCGGTGCAGTGGGTGGTCGAGGCGTACGTCTCCTTCGGCGGCCTGGGCGCGCGGCTGCACGAGGCCTCCCGCATCCAGGGCGGCCTCGGCTGGAACATGGCCGTCGACGACCAGATGCGCAGCCTGGTGGGGCGCGCGCTGTGCCGGCCGTGCACCGGGTCGATGCCGAATCCGGTGATCACCGCGTGGTGGTACGTCCTTCCGGTGCTCGCCGTGCTCGGGCTGGTCGTCGCCGTCCGCGCGGACCGCACCGAGCGCACCCTGGTACCGCTCGCCTGCGCCGTCACCGCGGCCGTCCCGTACCTGTTCATGATCGGGTACGCCGCGCCGCGCTTCCTGCTGCCCGCCTACGCGCTGCTCGCGCTGCCGGTCGCCGACGCGCTGCTCCACCTGGCCACCAGGCCGAACGGCAGCTGGCGGCCCGTGGCCGCGACCGTCCTCGCCATCGGCCTCACGCTGCATCTGGCGGTCCAGCTGAACGTCCTGAACCGCACGGTCACCAACGCCACCAACGCCCGCATCGGCTGGGAGCGGACCGCCGCCGAGCTGCACCGCCTCGGCGTCCGCCCACCCTGTCTGCTCACCGGCCACGAAGCCATCCCCGTCGCCTACTACACCGGCTGCTCCTCCGCGGCGACCGGCGGCCACAACGCCAACTCCACCGCGACCGAGATCCGCGACACGGCCCGCCGCATGCCGGTCGCCTACCTCACCGGTCCGGACGGCGGCACGGCCAGGTACGCCCGCGACTGGACGCCCTACGAGACGGACGGGGTCCTCGTACGCCTGGCGCCACCGGGCCCGGACGGCGCCGAATGACGCCCGAACCGGCCGGGCCCGGAGGGCGGCGGCGCATTGCGTCCGAGCCGGTCGGGGTCGGCGCGGTGCTCGTGCGTGCGGCGTCGCCGGGTTCGCAGGGTGGTGGCGTATGACGTGCGCGCCGGTCGGGGTCGAAGGGTGGTGGCGAACGACGGCCGAAGGGGTCAGGCCCGGACGGTGTTGGCGAATGACGCCCGAACCGGTCGGGCCCGGAGGGTGGCGGCGCATGACGTTCGAATCGGTCGGGCCCGGAGGGTGGCGGCGCATGGCGTTCGAATCGGTCGAGGCTGGTGCGGTGGTCGGGCCGGCCGCGACCCCGGGCTTCGCGGGCGGTGGCCGATGACGTCCGGACCGGTCGTCGTCAGCGCTCCTCGAAGACGGGTCTTCTGGCAGACCGCCGTCACCGTCGCCGTCCTGGTGGGCACTGCCTGTCTGGCCCGGCGGCACTGGCCGATGCTGGAACGTGGGGCCGTGCGGCTCGCCGTCGCCGACCAGGGCTGGCTGCTGGTGGGCGGGGTCGCCGCCGCCGCGACCTGGGTGTGCGCCGCGCTCGCCCAACAGGGCGCGGTCGTCCCGCGGTTGCCCCAAGGGCGGCTGGTGGCCGCGCAGTTCGCCGCCGGTGCCGCCAACCACCTGCTGCCCGCAGGGCTCGGCGCCGGTGCGGTGAACCTCCGTTTCCTCATGCGCTGCGGTCTGACCGCGGGGCGCGCCGTGAGCGCCCTCGCCGTCAAGGGCACCGCCGCCGCGGTCGTCCGGGCGGTCCTGATCGTCACCCTCGTGGCGGCCTGCCCCGGCATGCTGCGGATGCCGCGGCCGCACCTCGTGGTCCTCGCCGTCCTGTGCGCTGCCGCCGTCTGCGTGACCGTCCTGCTGGCCTGGTCCCGGTGCCGGCGTGCTCTCGCCACCGTCCTCGCGGACATCCGGGCCGTGCACGCCAACCCGCCCCGGGCGGCGGCACTTTGGGGCGGCCAGCTGGCCTTCGCCGCCCTGCACGCCCTCGTCCTGATCGCCGTCACCCAGGCCGTCGCCCTCTCCCTGCCCCCGGCCCGGGTGGCACTCCTGTACGTCGCCGCCAGCAGCGCCGCCGCGCTGTTGCCCACGCCCGGCGGCCTCGGCTCCCTCGACGCCGCCCTCGCCTTCGCCCTCACGGCGAGCGGCGCCACGGGCACGGCCGCCGCCTCCGCGGTTCTCGGCTACCGCCTGCTGACGGTGTGGCTGCCACTGATTCCGGGGCTGGTGGTCCTGGCCGTACTGGTACGCCGTAAAGCCCTCTGAGCCCCACCGACGCGAGCCCTCTGAACCCCACTGGGCAAGCCCTCTGATCCAACCGGCGGCAAACCTTCTGGCCCGACCGGTCCGAGCCCCCTGAGCCCTCTGAACCCGACCCGTGTTTCCGCTCTGCGGACTTCAGGTAGGACTCGTTTGTCGGCCCGGAGACGACCAGGGGGGAACGCGATGACGGCGAGTGAGCAAGGCGGGCGGCTGGGGGAGGAGTTCTTCACTCCCGGGACCTCGTCCTTCGCGGAGTTCCTGACCGCCCACCGCCCGGACCTGCTGCCCACCCGCAAGCCCTTCCCGGACCACGTCCGCGCCGCCCCCGACCGCTTCCCGCACGGCACCACCGTGCTGGCCCTCGCCTACCGCGACGGCGTGCTCATCGCGGGCGACCGCAGGGCCACGATGGGCAACCTCATCGCCCAACGCGACCTGGAGAAGGTGCACCCCGCCGACGACTACACGGCCGTCGCCTTCGCGGGCACCGTCGGCCTCGCCCTCGACATGGTGAAGCTGTACCAGGTCGAGCTGACGCACTTCGAAAAGATCGAGGGCATCCCCATGACCCTCAACGCCAAGGCGCGGCGGCTGGCGGGGATGATCCGGCAGAACCTCGGCCAGGCCATGCAGGGACTCGCGGTCGTGCCGCTGCTCACCGGGTACGACGACTCCGCGCCCGAGGGCGAGCGGGGCCGCATCTTCAGCTTCGACGTCGCCGGGGGCCTGTACGAGAAGCAGGACTTCCACGCGGAGGGGTCCGGTTCGCCGTACGCCCGGGGCGCGCTGAAGAAGCTGTTCCGGCGGGGCATGTCCCGGCGCGAGGCGGCGCTCGCCGCGCTCCAGGCGCTGTACGACGCGGCGGACGACGACTCCGCGACCGGCGGCCCCGACATCAACCGCCGTATCTTCCCGATCGTCTCGGTCATCACCGAGGACGGCTTCGAGCGGCTGGCGGAACCGGAGACGGAGGAGCTCAGCCGGGAGATGGTGGCACAGCGCCGCACCCGCCCGGACGGCCCCAACGCGACGCCCTGAGCCCTGCCACCACGCTCTTTCCCCTCCCGTGGGGAAGATCTGCCACGGCCTTTACTGCACATGAGTTGCAGTTACCGGAGGATGGCACAAGGCTGCTTGTCGCGGCCGCTTCGCCGAACGAAAGATCCTCCCGATGCCGGTCGCCCCTGACTCCGCTCCGCCCCTCCCCGCCCCGGCCACCGGAAACGCCGGGGTACGGCAGCGCGTCCGCGGCTCCATGACGCGTGAGGAGTGGATCAGGGTCGGGGGGATGGCCGCGTTCATCCTCGCCCTGCACGTCATCGGCTGGTTCACCCTCGTCGTCCTCGTGGCGCCCGAGCACTACAGCGTCGGCACGAAGTCCTTCGGCATCGGCATCGGCGTCACCGCGTACACACTCGGCATGCGGCACGCGTTCGACGCCGACCACATCGCCGCGATCGACAACACCACCCGCAAGCTGATGGGGGAGGGGAAGCGGCCGCTCTCGGTCGGCTTCTGGTTCTCGCTGGGTCACTCCAGCGTCGTCTTCGGCCTGACGTTCCTGCTCTCCCTGGGCGTGAAGGCCCTCGCGGGCCCCGTCCGCGACGACGGCTCCTCGCTGCACGACGTCACGGGCCTGATCGGTACGACGGTCTCCGGGACCTTCCTGTACGTCATCGCCGGCATCAACCTCGTGATCCTGGCCGGGATCTGGAAGGTGTTCCGCCGGATGCGCTCGGGGAACTTCGACGAGGCCGCGCTGGAGGAGCACCTGAACAACCGGGGCTTCATGAACCGGCTCCTGGGCCGGGTCATGGGGTCGGTCACCAAGCCGTGGCAGATGTACCCGCTCGGCCTCCTCTTCGGCCTCGGCTTCGACACCGCCACCGAGGTCGCCCTGCTCGTCCTGGCCGGCTCGGGCGCCGCGTCCGGGCTGCCCTGGTACGCGATCCTGTGCCTGCCCGTCCTGTTCGCGGCCGGCATGTCCCTGCTGGACACGATCGACGGCACGTTCATGAACTTCGCCTACGGCTGGGCGTTCTCCAAGCCGGTCCGCAAGGTCTACTACAACCTCACCATCACCGGCCTGTCCGTCGCCGTCGCCCTGCTCATCGGGACGGTCGAACTCCTCGGCCTGCTCGCCGAGAAGCTCGACCTGCACGGCCCGTTCTGGACCTGGATCGCCGGACTCGACCTCAACACCCTCGGCTTCGCCGTCGTAGGCCTGTTCGTGCTGACCTGGATCGTCGCGCTGGTGGTGTGGAAGGCGGGCCGGATCGAGGAGAAGTGGACCGCGGACCTGGCGGACTGACCCCGCTCACAGCCGAAGTTCCTTGCGCCACTTGAGGATCTGTTTGTCCGGATCGCCTGTGTACGACCAGGGTGTGCGCGTGGCGCGTGGCCCCTGAATACGCAGCAGCGGGCCCGCGATGTCCGTCAGGCCCGCGTGACAGGCCGCGTGGGTCAGGTAGTTGAGGTCACGCAGTTCGCCCGGGGCGACCGCGCCGCGCGGGCGGTCGGCGAACCAGCGCTGCCAGGTGCGGCGTACGTCGCTGGCGGCGCCGTCGTTGCTCCAGTGCTCGGCGAGGCCGACCGAGGACTGGCGTCCCTTGGCCGCGTCCAGGGCGTAGCGGTACTCCTCGACCCGGGCGTACTGGACCAGGACCGGCAGCGCGCATCCCGGCGGCGCCACCCCGGCTGCGTCGCGGGCGAAGTCGTACATCAGGCCGTGCGTGCCGTGCCAGCGGGACGAGTAGTAGTGGAGTATCTGCAGATGGCCCTCCACGCTGTAGGGGTCGCGGCGGTGCAACTCGTCCCACCAGCGCGCCAGTTCCTGTCTGCGGACCCCGGACGGGTAGAGCCGGGCGACGGAGATCAGGGAGATCCACGGCGTCGGGTCGTCGGGGTAGGCGTCGGCGGCCTGGAGGCAGGCCAGCACGGCGGTGTCGATGCGGTGCTGGTCGATCGCCACGCCACGGCCCGCGGCGATCGCCAGGTTGAACGCCCGGGCCGTCTCGGTCGCCGCCCGCAGCACCAGCGCGTCACCGCTGTGCGGCTCGGCGGCCAGCCAGGACTCGGCCGTCGAACTGCTCGCGCAGGCCTGCGCGAGCAGCCGGACGCGGTGGCCGCGGCTGAGCCAGTCGGGGCCGGTCGCGCGCAGCAGTTCGCGCAGTCCCTGCCAGCGGCCGATGACGATGTCGTGGCGGGCGTCGGAGAGGGCGGTGTCACCGCAGTCGGGGTCGAAGTCGAGGGTGAAGCGGTCTCGCACCATTACCGGCTCCCTCAGAAGTCGGTGGGGAGACCCTCGTGGGCACGGGACTGCGCGACCACGAGGCCGTCGGGGACGTAGTCCGTCTCGACCGTGTGCGTGGCGTCCAGTTTGGCGGGGCGGTAGTAGTCGCTGCCCTGCCGCCAGTACCAGAGCATCGGCAGCAGTCCGACGGCGAGGCCGCCGATGCCGATCGTGATCGCCGCGGCGCTCAGCTCGCTCAGCGACTCCACGAAGATCCAGAACATGAACACGGCGCCCAGCAGCGGCCACAGGCCACCGAGCAGGAAGTTGGCCGCCGACCTCAGCAGCATCTTGCGGTAGGCGACGACCACGGCGAGACCCGCGAGCCCGTAGTACACCGCGATCTGGAGGCCGATCGCCGAGATCGCGTCGGAGAGGATGTCGCCCACCGTGCCCAGCAGGTTGGAGGCGATCAGCATCACCAGCGCCACCACACCGACCACGCTGATGGCCACCCACGGCGTGTTCCACCGGCGGTGCACCTTGCCGAGCGCCGACGGCATCGTACGGTCCCGGCCCATCGCGAACAGCGAACGCGTGACCTGGATGAGGGTCGTCTCCAGCGTGGCGATGGTCGACAGCATCACCGCGACGACCAGCAGCTTGCCGCCCCAGCCCGGCCAGATCTCCTCGCCCAGCACGGCCAGCACGTTGGCGTCGTTCTCCTCGATCTGCCGCGAGGACAGCACCACGTTCACCGCGATGGTGAACGCCTCGAACAGCAGGAAGACGATGCCCACCCCGATCAGGCCCGCGAGTCCGGTCGTACGACGGCTGTTGCGGGTCTCCTCGGAGAGGTTGCTGGTGACGTCCCAACCCCAGTAGTAGAAGGCGGCGATGAGCGCCCCGGACGCGAAGCCGGACACCCCGTCGAACTGGCCGAAGCCGAGCCAGGACCAGTCGAAGGCGCGGGCGTTGTCCGAGTGGAAGAGGGCCAGCACCGCGAACAGGGCGAGTATCGCGAGTTCGATGCCGGACATGAGCAACTGGGCGCGGACGGTGAGCCGGGCGCCGCCGAGCACCACCAGCAGCATCACCACGAACCAGGCCGCGCCGACCAGCGTCGACAGCGCGGTGTTGTCGGCGAGTTCCTCGTCGAACAGGGCCAGCGTCATCGACCCGGCGGGCAGCGAGCCGGCCACCATGAAGATGGTCGCCGACACCACCAGTGCCCAGCCGCTGAGAAAGCCGAGGAACGGGTGGAGAGTTCGGCCCACCCACGAGTAACTGGCGCCCGCGTTCACGTCGATACGGCTGAGATAGCTGAACGCCAGGGCGATGCCCAGCATCGGGATCGCGCAGTAGAGCAGGGCGGCCGGGCTGGCGAGGCCCACCGCGCCGACCAGGACGGCGGTGGTGGCGGCGATCGAGTACGCCGGGGCGCTGCCCGCGACGGCCATCACCACCGTGTCGAAGGTTCCGAGGGCGCCTGCTTGCAGCCCTCTGCCCCTGTTGTTGCTCATGACTTGCTGCTTTCCGTCGTGCACGACGCGGGGACGACCAGGGCCCCGACGGCGTAGGGGGGTGGGGGGTGGAACCCGCCTCCCACGGCGAGGGGTGGCCTCGGGTAAGGGGCGGCACAAAGGGGGGCGGCAGACACCGTTCAGCACTGCGTCGGCAGACGGTCACACCGTGTGTGCGAGTGATGATAGCCCTACCCGTCGGCCTTTCAAGATTGGCCGGAGGGGAATCTCCCGCTTCCAACTCCGCCGCAGGTCAGGGGCGTTGCCCGGGGCGGAGCCGGAGGCCGCGGATCAGTCGCCGATGTGGTCGATCTGGCGGAGCTTGTTGGTGGCGTCCAGGGCGGCGACCTTGTAGGACTCCGCGAGCGTCGGGTAGTTGAACACCGCGTCGACGAGATAGTCGACCGTGCCGCCGCAGCCCATCACGGACTGTCCGATGTGGATGAGCTCGGTGGCGCCCGTCCCGAAGCAGTGCACGCCGAGCAGGGTGCGGTCCTCGGGGGACACCAGCAGCTTCAGCATGCCGTGCGAGTCGCCGATGATCTGCCCGCGGGCCAGCTCCCGATACCGGGAGATACCGACCTCGAACGGCACGCTGTCCTCCGTGAGTTGGTCCTCCGTCCGGCCCACGAAGCTGATCTCGGGAATGGTGTAGATGCCGATGGGCTGGAGGTGGTGCATCCGTCCGACCGGCTCCCCGAAGGCGTGGTACGCGGCCGAGCGGCCCTGCTCCATCGACGTCGCGGCCAGCGCCGGGAAGCCGATGACGTCCCCGACGGCGTAGATGTGCGGCACCTCGGTGCGGTAGAACTCGTCGACCGTGATCCGGCCGCGCCGGTCCGCCGACAAGCCGGCCTTGTCCAGGTCGAGGTCGTCGGTGAGGCCCTGCCGGCCCGCCGAGTACATCACGGCGTCGGCGGGGATCTTCTTGCCGCTCTCCAGGATCGTCAGCGTGCCGCGCGGATGCCGCTCCACCGCCGCCACCGTCTCCCCGAACCGGAAGGTCACGGCGAGGTCCCGCAGGTGGTACTTGAGCGACTCGATCACCTCGACGTCGCACATGTCGAGCATCCCGGCCCGCTTCTCCACCACGGTGACCTTGCTGCCGAGCGCGGCGAACATCGACGCGTACTCCATGCCGATGACGCCCGCGCCGACGATGACCATCGAGCGCGGCACGTGCTCCAGGGCGAGGACGTTGTCGGAGTCCATGATGGTGCGCCCGTCGAACTCGACCGTGTCCGGCCGGGCCGGCCGGGTGCCGGTGGCGATGACGATGTGCTCGGCGCTGAGCAGACGTTCGTGACCGGTCACCTCGCGCAGCGCGACGGTGTGCGGGTCGACGAAGCGACCGGTTCCGGCGTAGAGGCTGACGTGGTTGCGGGAGAGCTGGCTGCGGATGACGTCCACCTCACGGCTGACCACGTGCTGGGTGCGGGCGGTCAGATCGGCGACGGTGATGTCCTCCTTCAGCCGGTAGCTCTGCCCGTACAGATCGCGCTGGGTGAGGCCGGTGAGGTACAGCACCGCCTCGCGCAGGGTCTTGGAGGGAATGGTGCCGGTGTGGATGGAGACCCCGCCGACCATGTCGGGGCGGTCGACGACGGCCACCCGGCGGCCCAGTTTGGCCGCGGCGATGGCGGCCTTCTGGCCACCCGGGCCGGATCCGATGACGAGCAGATCAAAGTCGAAGTCGGGCACCCTTAGGAGTGTGACAGTTCAACGGCCCGGTCCGGAAGAGCGGGCAACTGCCCGGCGTCGATGATCAGTTGAGCGGCGGGGTGCCGAGTCCGCCGCGCGGCGCGACAATGCCGTCATGGGCCATCGACTCGACGACGCGAGCGCCCCCGCCCGGCTGGCCGCCCCCGACGAGGGCATCGGCCGGGACGAACTCGCCCTCGCGACCCGCAACCACGGACTCCCGCTGGAAGCCCTGCGCTACGACGTCACCCCGCCGGGTCTGCACTACGTGCTGACGCACTACGACATCCCGTACGTCCCCGACGACACGGAGTGGCAGCTCACCGTCGGCGGCCTGGTCCATCACTCGCTCCGCCTCACCCCCGCCGACCTGCGGGCGTTCCCGCAGGTCACCACCCGGGTGACGCTGGAGTGCGCGGGCAACGGCCGGGCTCTGCTGACGCCCCGCCCGGTCAGCCAACCCTGGCTGGTCGAGGCCGTCGGCACCGCCGACTGGACCGGAGTGCCGCTGCGGCTGCTCCTGGAACAGGCCGGGGTCCAACAAGGCGCCGTGGACGTGGTGTTCACCGGCACCGACCACGGCGTGGAGCGCGGTGTCGAGCAGGACTACCAGCGCGCCCTGCCGATCGGCACGGCCACCGCCACTGAGCCCGAGGTACTCGTGGCGTACGCGATGAACGGCGCCCCGCTGCCACCGCAGCACGGCCGCCCACTGCGGCTGGTCGTGCCCGGCTGGTACGGCATGGCGCACGTGAAATGGCTGCGTGAAGTCACCGTCACCGACACCGAGTTCACGGGATTCCAGCAGTCCGTCGCCTACCGGCTGCGGCAGCACCCCGGTGACGAGGGCGAACCTGTCACCCGGATCGTGCCGCGCGCCCTCCTGGTCCCGCCGGGGTTCCCGGACTTCATGTCGCGCACCCGGGTGGTCCGGCCCGGCCCGGTGCCGCTGGAGGGACGCGCTTGGTCGGGGCGGGCGCCCGTGACCCGCGTCGAGGTGAGCGCGGACGCCGGACAGACCTGGCAGGACGCCGAACTCGAGCCGGACGGCGGCCATCGCTGGGCCTGGCGCCACTGGCGCTCCACCTGGACGGCGACACCGGGCGAGCACACGCTGACCGCGCGGGCCACCGACGCCGACGGCCACACCCAGCCACTGGACCAGCCGTGGAACCGCGGCGGCTTCGCCGTCAACCTCGTCCAGCGGGTGCCGGTCCTGTGCGTCGACGAGGACACGCAAGGCTGACGGGCCCGACGCCGGCCGGGCCCGGAAGGTCGTACCTCTACGGCAGCAGCTTCTCCAGCGCGGCCGGCCCCTCGGCCTCCAGCTTGCGCCGGGCCCATTCCAGGTTGCGCGGGGTCAGGTCCCGGCCGGCCGCGAGCACCACGTCCTCGGCGGACACCTCGGTGCCGGTCCGGGTGTGCAGCAGGTCGTCGGGGGTGGCGCGGTCCTCGGAGGGCCCGGCCGCTTCGGGCTGTGACGTCGGCATGATGTGTGCTCCTCGGGTCGTCAGCGGGTCCGATATCACCATTCACCCGGGGAGCTCCGTGTGCATCCGGAGAGCCCCGGCCCCGGATGCCGACGGGAGTGGGCGGGCGTGTAATGGGGGTAGCGAGCAAAGGCCAACGCCATGTCACCCACCCGCAGCACGCCAGGGGACGGGGGGCCCACCGCCACCGGGGGACTACGGCGGCTGGGACAGTGGTGCGCCCGCCATTTCGTGATCGTCCTCGTGGCCTGGCTCGTCGCCATCGTCGCCCTCCAGGTCCTCAACCGGTCCGTCGGCGGCGAGTACGAGGACAACTTCTCCCTGCCGAACGTGCAGTCGCAGCAAGGCCTGGACGTCCTGAAGAAGCACGACCCGGCGGCCGGCGGCTACAGCAGCCAGATCGTCGTGCACGACGCGCAGAAGCCGCTGACCTCGCTGGACTCCCAGATGTCCACGACGGTCGGCGACCTCCAGAAGCTCCCGCACGTCCTGGCCGTCCAGAACCCCCTGACCGTCTCCACCTCGCCGGTCGGACCGCTGTCCAAGGACGCGAAGACGGCGTACGTCACCGTCCGCTTCGACGTCCAGCCCTCCACCCTCGGCGACGACTACCTCCACGGCGTCGACAGCGCGGTGCAGCCGCTGCGGGCGGCCGGCGCCGACGTCGAGTACGGCGGACCGCTCGGCGAGCTGGCGCGGCCCGCCGCCGACGACCGGGTGAGCGAACTGATCGGTTTCGCGGTCGCGATCGTCGTCCTGCTCATCGGCTTCGGCAGTGTGATCGCCGCCGGTCTGCCCCTGGTGACGGCGCTGCTCAGCGCGATCGGCGGGCTGGCCTGTCTGGGGCTGCTCGCCGCCGCGTTCACCTTCGCCACCGTCTCGCCGACACTGGCCACGATGATCGGTCTCGGGGTGGGCATCGACTACGCCCTGTTCCAGATCACCCGGCACCGGCAGAACCTCATGGACGGCGCCGACCCGGTGACCTCCGCGGGCCGCGCGAACGCCACCAGTGGCCGCGCGGTGCTCGTCTCCGGCTGCACGGTCATCGTCGCCCTGGCCGGCCTGTCCGCGTCCGGCGTGACCTTCATCAGCAAACTGGGCCTGGCCGCGGCCGTGACCGTGGTCTCCGCGGTGCTCGGCGCGCTCACGCTGGTCCCCGCCCTGCTCGGGCTCATCGGCACCCGCATCGACCGCTACCACGTGCGCCGCCCGGTCGCCGAGACCGACGCCGCCGCGGGGGAGACCCCGCAGGGCACCTGGCACCGCTACGCCCAGCGCGTCGAACACCATCCCCTGCGCTATCTGGCCGCGGGCGTGGTGACGGTGGTCGTCCTCGCCATCCCGGTGTTCTCCATCCAGCTCGGCCACATCGGTGACGGTGCCGACCCGACCTCCTTCACCGACCGGCGCGCCTACGACCTGATGACGGACGCGTTCGGGCCCGGCTCCAACGGCCCGCTCACCGTCGTCATCGACCAGACCTCCGTACCGTCCTCGCAGCGCTCCACTCTCGCCACACAGGCCGGGAAGACACTCGACGGGGTGTCCGGGGCGGCCGCCGTCACCCCGCTCACGCCCACCACGGACGGCGACGTCCTCATCGGCACCGTCTACTCGAAGGAGTCGCCGCAGAGCGCCGCCACCACGGACCTGACGAACCGGCTGATCGACGACACCCTGCCCGCCGCGGTCTCCGGCACCGACGCCCAGGGCTATGTCACCGGGACCACGGCCGCGCAGGTCGACTTCCGGGACATCGTCGCCAGCCGGCTGCCGCTGATCATCGGCGTGGTGGTCGCCCTGGCCTTCCTGATCATCCTCGCCGTGTTCCGCGGACTGCTCGTCGCCCTGAAGGCCGCCGTCCTCAACGTCCTGTCGATCGCTGCCTCGTACGGGGTCGTCGTCGCCGTCTTCCAGTGGGGCTGGGGCGGGCCCGCGCTCGGCGTCTCCGGCAAGGTGCCCATCGAGAGCTATGTGCCCATGATGATGTTCGCGATCATCTTCGGGCTGAGCATGGACTACGAGATCTTCCTGCTGTCCCGCGTCCACGAGGCCTGGCTGCGCACGGGGGACGCCAAGGCGTCGGTCGCGCACGCGCTGGAGATCACCGCGCGGGTGATCACCTGCGCGGCGCTGATCATGGTGAGCGTGTTCGCCGCGTTCATCGTCAGCGACAACATCGTGGTCAAGATGCTCGGGTTGGGCCTCGCGGTGAGCGTGTTGATCGATGCGACCGTGGTGCGGCTGCTGATGGTGCCGGCCGTGATGACGCTGCTCGGCCGACACGCCTGGTGGACACCCCGGTGGCTGGACCGGATGCTGCCGCACATCGACGCGGAGGGGGAGCCGGAGTCGGCGGCGGAGCGGCCCAAGGTCATGCAGGGCTGAGGACGAGCATCGTCACGTCGTCGACGGCCGTTCCGCAGTGACCGAGCAGGTCACGCCACACGCGCTCCACCAGGACCGCCGGTTCCAGGTCCATGAAGCCGGTGAGCCGCTCGGTGAGCGGATAGAACACCCCGCCCGCACCCCTGGCCTCGGTGACCCCGTCGGACGCCAGGAACAGCCGGTCACCGCCCAGCAGCGGCACGGTGAGCCCGGCCGGGGACCCGGCGTCGCCCAGCCCCAGCCCCAGCGGCACGCCCGCCGTGACCTCCAGCTCGACGGCCCGCCCCTCGCGCAGCAGCACGGGTGCCGGATGCCCGCACACCACGATCCGCACGGACCGGGCGTCGGCGGCGAAGTCGAGCAGTACGGCGGTCGCGAACAGCTCGGCGTGCGGCACCTCCGCCGAGTCCACCACGAGGCGGCGGTCGAGGCGCGCCGCCACCGACTCCGGGTCCGGCTCGTCCAGCACCGCCTCCCGGAACGCGCCCAGCAGCGAGGCGACGGTGGCGACGGCCGCCAGCCCGTGCCCCTGGACGTCCCCCATCACGGCCCGCACGCCGTGCGGCCCCCGCCGTACGTCGAAGAAGTCGCCGCCGACGAGCGTGCCGCGCTGCGCCGCCCGGTACAGCCCCGCACACCCCACGGGCCCCACCCGCGCGGGCAACGGCGGCACGACCGCCCGCTGCGCCGCCTCGGCCACCGCCCGCTCGGTCACCAGCTGGGCGTCACGGTGGCTGCGGACGAAGGACACGCCCACGCTCAGTGCCGCGACGAAGCCCACGGTGAGCAGGTCGGCGTTGCCGGGGTCGTCGAGCCGGAACGCCGGGACGACCAGGACGGCCACGACGAGGCCGCCGAGGACCGCCGTCGCGGCGGGGCCGTAGGACAGCACGGCCAGCGGGGGGATCGCGCCCAGCAGAAAGCCGATGTCCAACGGCTCGGGGCTCGCGAGGGTCGCCGCGCACACCCCCGCCAACAACGCGACCGGCAACACCCGCACCCACCCCGGCGGCGGCGCCCCGCGCAACCAACCCCCCTGCTCCACCTCCCGCTCCGTACCCACGCCTCCACGGTCCTCCGTACGGGAGTGGGACGCACGCCGAGGCTGGGCCGCCCTCGCGGTCGTCAGGACGCCGTGCGAGCCGTAGGCCGGGGATGGAGCCGGAACACCTGGACGACCGCCCTGGCGTGCAGGGAATCCAGTGTCCTGACCTGCTGCTCCGCCCTCCGCAGCAGCTGTTCGAGCCGATCGGCGTCGAGGCGCGGTTCCAGTGCCGACACCGGCAGCAGCGCACGCCAGAGTGACGCCTTGCCCTGGGCGCCCAGCCGCAGGGTCTCCAGTTCGACCAGCACGGCGAGACCGGAACGGCGCAGCAGCCGGCCGTTGGGCTTCACCCGCCCGATCCGCTCCGCCAGCCAGGCGAGGACCGGCTTGTATCGCCGCACGGGCACATCGAGGTCCGCCAGCATCCCCGCGAGCGCCTGGCGGTCCTGGGCGATCTCCGTCGCCAGCTTGTCCAGATCGCCGCCGTACGCCGACGCGTGATGCTCCTGGACCATGCGGCGGGCGAGCGCCGAACCGCTCGTGGCACCGGCCAGATGGTCGTTGAGGTAGATGCCCAGCATCCTGTGCCGCGCCGGACCGTCCACAGACTTCCGTGTCGGCACGTTCATGGTGTCCCTCCCGGGCCTGGACTTCTCCGACAGTCACCGAGTGCCCCGCTCGGCCATGAACACGAGAAGCGACCGTGCGGCGGACACCGAGCGGCCCGAAAAACCGCTGGCGCCTTCCCCGTTGGATCTCCTAACGTGTCCCCGTCACGCCCCAGGACCGACGGAAGGAGGCGAGTGCCGTGCAGTTCACCCACATCCAGCGCTCCCTTCCCGTTGCCCCGGGCGTGCACGTCTGAGTTCCCGGGAGCGCTTCACGCAGCCTGTTCCCGGAGGAACCCATGACCGATCTGGTCATCCGCGCGCTCGACGAGAGCACCGCCCACGAATTCGACACGCTTCCCGACCCCCTCGGCGTGCGCGCCGCGCATCCGCTGACCCGGCACCGCCCCGACTGGCAGCGCATCGCCCTGCGCGACGGCCGGATCGTGGCCCGCGCCGCCTGGTGGGGCGGCCCCGACGACACCGAGCCCTTGTGCGTCGACCGCCTCGACATGGCCGAGGGGGAGACCGAGGCGGCGGCGGAACTCCTGCGCACCGCGCCCTGGCGCGTCGACATCGACTTCAGCCTGCCGCCCGGCTGGCGCGAGGACCCGGCCGTACGCCCCGAAGTCGAGGCCCGCTTCGACGCCGCGCGAGCCGCCGGGTACGAACTCCTCGTCGAGCGCTTCCACTACCGCTGGACCCCCGACTGCGGCCTGCCCGAGCGGACCGGCCGCCTCGTGTACGGCCCCGAGCCCGACGACGCCGTCTTCTTCGACGCCCTGCGCCGCATCCACTCCGTCACCCTCGACGCGCACAGCGCTAAGGCCGCCGAGGAAGGCGGCCTCGACCGAGCGGCCCAGGAGGAACTGGACTTCTTCCGCTGGTGCCCCTCCCCGCGCGAGTGGTGGCAGATCGCCCGCACACCGGACGGCGAGCTGGCCGGCATCCACATCCCCGCGCGCAACCACCAGGCCCCGATCGTCGCCTTCATCGGCGTCGTCCCGGAACAGCGCGGCCATGGCTACGCCTACGACCTGCTGACCGAGTGCACCCACTACCTCGTCGAGCAGGGAGCCGAGTACGTCGTTGCGGCGACCGACCAGGGCAACTTCCCCATGGCCGCGCACTTCGCCAAGGCCGGCTATCCCGTGACCCGGGAGCGGGTCAACTTCCATCTCCCGGCGGACGCGCGGTAGCCGCGACGGCCTCTGTCAGTGCCGGATGACAAGGTGAGCGGGAGCATCGGCACCGGGTGACGGAGGCGCAAGTGGGGTTCGACAGTCAGGTCTGGCAGGTGCGCGGCGGCGACGAGCCGGTGGGGGAGATCCACATCGACGACGCCGACTTCCCCTGGCTGTCGGGCCACTTCACGGCAGGGCCCGGCTACGACGTCGTACGAGAACTGTTCGCGCGGGAACTCGCCCTGGCCGAACGGGACGACGACGGTCACTGGGAGGAGTGGGAGCGGGTCTACGACGAGATCCGGCGGCGGGTGTCGCTGGTCTCGCCGGACGGCCCGGTCCCCGAGTTCCTGCTGCACATCGAGGGCGACCGGGCCTGGTTCCGGTGGAGCGACAAACCGTTCGACGACTAGCCGCCGCACCTGGGATCTTGGATGGTCGCGACCGTGGAGAGGACCCCCTGTGCAGCGAGCAGCCGATGCCATCGCCGACCACTACGGACTCGGCGGCGGACCGTGGACCATGACCCCCGTCGCCCGTGGGGCGCTGGGGCAGATCTGGAAGCTGTCGGGTGGCGGCACCACCTGGGCGGTGAAGGAACTGCTCTTCGGCTGCGACGAGGAGCAGGTGCGGCGCGAGGCCGCGCTGCGGGACGCCGCCGAGGAGCTGGGGATCTCCGCGCCCCGTCTCATGCCCAACCGCGACGGCTCCCACGTCACGCGACTCGACGGTTCCTACGTCAAGTTGTACGACTGGGTCGGCGGCGGCGAGGCCGACCGCACCGACCCGGAGATGCTCAGCTGGTGCGGGCGGACGCTCGCCCTTCTGCACCGGGCCGGCGAGGGGGCCACGGAGACGCCGAACGCCTGGTACGAGGAGTGTCCTCAGGACGCCGACTGGGCCCGCCTGTTGAAGGAGGCGCGCCAGGCCGGGGTGGAGTGGGCGGAGGAGCTGGGCCGGTTCCTCGACACCCGGATGCCGGAACTGGCGCGGCACGTCACGCCGTCCGGCCCTGACGGCCTGGTGACCTCCCACCTCGACATGCAGCCCCCGAACGTCCTGGTCGGCCCGGCCGGCCCCACCCTCATCGACTGGGACAACGCCGGCGTCATCTCGGCGGAACGCGAACTCGCCCGCGTGCTCTACGTGTGGGCGGGCGGCAACGACTTCTCCGCCGAGGCCGCCCGGCGCCTCACCCGCGCCTACGCGGACGCCGGAGGCCCCGCCAGGATCACGGGCCTCAACTCCTTCTCGATGCTCTTCGCCACGGACCTCAACTTCGTGTACGTCCAGGCCGAGTGCGCGATCGACCCGAAAGTGACCCCTGAACAACGCGAGTTCGCGAGCCGCAGGGTCATCGACACCCTGGCAACCCTGCCGGACCCGCCCACCGTGGCACGCCTCGCGGCGACGACCACGACCTGAGCCTCGGCCGCGGTTTGAGCGTCTCCGTGGTCTGCCTGTTGAGCGGCGACTTGATGCTGAGCCGCGGCTGGACTGTCGGCCGCCCCCGAGTGTCGTCCGTGGCATGACCGCCTCACGCGGCATGATGCCTCAGCCGCGGCCGGGGCGTTGGCCGGGGTTTGGGCGTCGTCCGCGGTCTGCCTGTTGAGCGGTGACTTGATGCTGAGCCGCGGCTGGACCGTCGGCTGCCACGCGAGCAGCATCCGCGGCATGACCGCCTCACGCGGCATGACGGGGCGTTGGCCGCGGTTTGGGCGTCGCCCGCGGGCTGGTTGCGAGCGGCGACTTGATGCCGAGCCGCGGCTGGACTGTCGGCCGCCCCCCGAGCGTCGCCCGTGGCACGGCCGCCTCACGCGGCAAGCTGCCTCAGCTGCGGCCGGGGCGTTGGCCGGGGTTTGGGTGCCATCCGCGGGCTGGCTGCGGGCCGCGACTCGATGCTGAGCCGCGGCTGGACCGTCGGCCGCCATGCGAGCAGCGTCTGCGGCATGGCCGCCCCACGCGGCACGAAGCCTCAGCCGCGGCGTGAGTGTCGTGCCGGGACGGCCGTAGGCCGTGCCATGCGCCCCAGCCGTCCCTCGGCCGTCAACCGCCGCGCGTGTCAGTCGCGTTCGTCGCCCAGCAGGCTCTCGGCCCTGGCCAGGATCTCCGTGACCCGCAATCCGAACGCGGCGTCGCACGGGTGTGGTCTGCCGGTGCGGGCCGCGTCGAGCAGGGCGTCCGCCGCGCGGATCAGGGCCGGCACCGCGCCCTCCGGGCTGCGCGGCAGCAGGGTCGCCCCCGCCTCGCCGCGCAGTTCCACGGCCGCGCCCGCCGCCGCGGGCGGCGCCGTCAGGCTCAGGGTGAGCGTGCTCGACGCGCCACCGGTGTGTTCGAGGACGAGGTGCACGGTGTCCGCGGGACCGTGCGCGGCCGCCGCCACCCGCCGTACGTCGCCGAGGACCGGCAGCAGCACCGACAGCGCGTGCGGGCCCACGTCCCACAGCGCGCCCATCTCGCGCCGCCACGGCGACGCCCCGAAGGGGCTGTCGGTGGTGAACACCGCGCCCAGCCATTCGGCGCGCGCGGTGAACCAGCCCTCCACGGCGGCCTGTTCGGTGATCCACGCCTCGGTCACGGCCTGGAAGCGGGTCGTGAAGAACACGACTGAGGCGACCCCGGCCTCCCGCACCGCGTCCACCACGGCCCGGCCCTGCTCGACCGTCGGCGCGAGCGGCTTGTCCAGCAGCAGATGGCAGCCGGCCCGCGCGGCCCGTACCGCCAGCTCGGCCTGCACCCCCGGCGGCAGCGCCACCGCGACGGCGTCCACGTCGGCGAAGAGCGCGTCGACGTCGTCGTAGGCCCGGGTGCCGAACCGGCCCGCCAACTCCTTCGCGGCGTCCGGGCGGCGGCCCCACACCCCGGCGAAGTCCAGTTCCGTGTGCTCGCTCAGGGCGGGCGCGTGCGCCCCCTCGGCCCATGGGCCGGTGCCGAGCAGTCCGATGCGCATGCCGCCGCCTCTCTCAACCGTCGTCGCTGGTCGAGGGCGAGCGTGCCACACGCACCCGAAGCCCGCGCAAGCGGATCGGGGAGACGGGTCGCACACCGGTCGACGTGCCGCGCAATTCAGTCCCCGCAGTGCTGAATGCGTTCTCTTTCTTCTATTGGACCTGCGGGCCCGGACCGGTTCAGGCTGAGACGCGTGTCCGGCCCGGCGTCCGCCTGTCGACCCACCGGACACCCGCACCCGTACGGCAGCCGCAGAGAGGTCACACCCCATGCACACGCGACGCATCGGTGACGTCGAGGTCAGCGCCATCGGCCTGGGCGGAATGCCCATGTCCATCGAGGGACGCCCGGACGAGGCGCGTTCCCTCGCCACCCTGCACGCCGCCCTCGACGCGGGCGTGACGCTCATCGACACCGCCGACGCCTACCACCTGCACGCCGACGAGGTCGGCCACAACGAGAGCCTGATCGCCAAGGCCCTCGCCTCCCACGACCGGGGCGGGGACGTCCTCGTCGCCACCAAGGGCGGCCATCTGCGCCCCGGCGACGGCAGTTGGACCCTCGACGGCCGCCCGGAGCACCTGAAGGAGGCCTGCGAGGCGTCGCTGCGCCGGCTCGGCGTCGAGGCCATCGGGCTCTACCAGTTCCACCGCCCCGACCCGCGGGTGCCGTACGCCGACTCCGTCGGTGCCGTGCGGGAGTTGCTGGACGAGGGCAAGATCCGGATGGCGGGGATCTCCAACGCGAACCCGGAGCAGATCCGGCAGGCGAACGACATCCTCGAGGGACGGCTCGTCTCCGTGCAGAACCAGTTCTCCCCGGCCTTCCGCTCCAGCGAGCCGGAGCTGGAGCTGTGCGACGAACTCGGCGTCGCGTTCCTGCCCTGGAGCCCGCTCGGCGGTATCTCCCGGGCGCGTGAACTCGGCTCCGCCTACGCGCCGTTCGCCCGCATCGCCGAGGCGCACGGGGTGAGCCCGCAGCGGGTGTGCCTGGCCTGGATGCTCGCCAAGTCGCCGGTCGTGGTCCCGATCCCGGGGTCCAGCCGGCCCGAGACCATCCTCGACTCGCTCGCCGCGGCCGAACTCACCCTGAGCGCCGCGGAGATTGCCGCTCTCGACCAGGTGTAGCCCCAGGAAGCAGGGGCAGAAAGCGCTTGCCCAGTCGGGCGGGCTCTGATGGAGTGCCTGCCCGACCACCCGAACCCTGGGAAGGACCACCACCAATGGCCTCGCCGTTGGAGAGACCGCTCGACCACCGCTACCGGGGCGAGCACCCCATCCGCACCCTCGCCTACCTGTTCCGTGCCGACCGTCGCCGCCTCGCCTCGGCGGTCGGCATCTTCACGGTCAAGCACAGCCCCATCTGGCTGCTGCCGCTGATCACCGCGTCCATCATCGACACGGTCGTCCAGCACGGACCGATCGGCGACCTCTGGCTGAGCACCGGGATCATCATGCTGATCCTGCTGGTCAACTACCCGTTGCACGTGCTGTACGTCCGCCTGCTGTACGGCAGCGTGCGCCGCATGGGCACCTCGCTGCGGTCCGCGCTGTGCACCCGCATGCAGCAGCTGTCCATCGGCTACCACTCCCGGGTCAGCGCCGGCGTCCTCCAGGCCAAGGTCGTCCGGGACGTCGAGACCGTCGAGCAGATGGTGCAGCAGACCGCCGAGACCGGTCTCGGTGCGGGCACCGTGCTCATCGGCGGGCTCGTCATCATCGGCATCCGCACCCCGGAGTTCCTGCCGGTGTTCCTGGTCGTCGTCCCCGCCGCCGCGCTCGTCGTGGCCCGCCTCAGGGCCCGGCTGCGCACCCACAACGAGCACTTCCGGCACGAGGTCGAGACCCTGTCGTCCCGCGTCACCGAGATGACCCGCCTGATCCCCGTCACCCGCGCCCACGGTCTGGAGCGCAAGGCGCTGCGCCGCATGGACGGCACCCTGCACCGCCTGCTCACCTCCGGCAACCGCCTCGACCTCGTCAACGGCCGCTTCGGCTCGCTGGCCTGGGTGGTGCTCAACGTCGTCGGCGTGCTCGTCCTCGCGGGCGCCGCGCTGGTGTCGTACTACGACGTCTGGGGCGTCACCCCCGGTGACGTGGTGATGCTCAGCGCGTTCCTGACCACCCTGACCAACTCCACGACGACGCTGGCGGGGCTCGCCCCGGTCATCACCAAGGGCCTGGAGTCGGTGCGTTCGGTGGGCGAGGTGCTCCAGGCGCCCGAACTGGAGGACAACGCGGGCAAGTCCGAGGTCGGAGAGGTCCGCGGGGCCGTCGCCTTCGAGCAGGTCGGCCATGTGTACGGGGACGGGGAGCGGCCCGCCGTGCACGACTTCACCCTCTCCGTGCGGCCCGGGGAGACCATCGCCCTCGTCGGCGCGTCCGGCGCGGGCAAGTCCACCGTCCTCAACCTGGTCATCGGCTTCATCCGCCCGACCTCGGGCCGGCTGCTGCTCGACGGCACCGACATGAACGACCTCGACCTGCGCACGTACCGGCGGTTCGTGTCGGTGGTGCCGCAGGAGTCGATCCTGTTCGACGGCACGATCCGGGAGAACGTCGCCTACGGGATGGAGGACGAGGCCGACGAGGAGACGGTGCGGGCGGCCCTGCGGGACGCCAACGCGCTGGAGTTCGTCGACCGGCTGCCGCAGGGCCTGGACACCGTCGTCGGCGAGCGCGGGGCCCGGCTCTCCGGCGGCCAGCGCCAGCGCCTCGCGATCGCCCGCGCCCTCATCCGGGACCCCCGGGTCCTCGTCCTCGACGAGGCCACCTCGGCGCTGGACACCCGCTCGGAGGCCCTGGTCCAGGAAGCCCTCGCCCGGCTCCTGCACGGCCGCACCACCTTCGTGGTGGCCCACCGGCTGTCCACCGTGCGCGGCGCGGACCGGATCGTGGTGATGGGCGACGGCCGCATCCAGGAGATCGGCACGCACGAGGAACTCCTGCGCCGGGGCGGCGCGTACACGGCACTGCACAGCGGGCAGGTGGCCTGAGCGGTGCCCTCCGGGCGGTAGCGGGTCTGCGGCATGATCCGCCGGACAGGCCCTGGCGACGCCCGGAGGGCGCTCGTGCGAGGCAGGTCCGTCAGGCGGCGCTGCTGCGCGGGACGCGGTGCGGACAGCGGCTGTCGTGGTCCGTACCGCAACTCGTCCACCAGCGCTCGCAGCACGCGGCGTCGAGCTCGGCCTGTACGACGTCGTCGGCGGCCTCGGTGACATCGAGGCCGACCGCGTACCCGGCCGGCACGGCCGCCGTCCGCTCCTCGTGCCACTCGGCCTCGCGGACGACGGCGATGACCGGGACGAGGCTCGCGGCGGCGAGGAGATACACGGCCCACGTGGGGCCGTGACGGTACTGCAGGACCGAGGTCCAGGCGAGTCCGGCGCTCGTGGCGACGTAGATCGCGCAGAGCAGACGGGGGAGGCAGTTCATGGCGTACACCGTTCGTGCGAGGGTCTGCGTCCTGTTCAACTGCCGACGGCCCGTGGGGAAGCGGGTCGGTTCCACGCTTGCCGGAACGTCACTCCTGTGGGTCTCCCGCAGTCCGGATTCGAGCGGCACTCGGGCACGGAGAGTCAGGATTCCGTCAAAAGCGGGCCGCGGAGCGGAAGATGTGACCGATCCGAAGCCGGGCCCGTGGACCGAACCGTCTTGAGAGGGGCATTTCCGTGTTGGTGCCGGACCCGAAGGTCGTCAGGAAGCTGCTCACGCAGTACGCGTCGCTTCAGATCGCCCACGCCGAGCGGAGCGACGCCACGGTCGCGCGCGAGTTGGAGGACGTGAGCTACACCCTGTGCGTCCTGATGGGCGCCAACGCCGTCCACGACGCCGTCGCCAAGGCCGACGCCCTGCTCTGAGCGGGTTCTAGCGGGACACCGGAGAGCGTGAACTCCCGTGGAACGCGCCGCGGTAGGCCTGCGGAGTGGTTCCGGCGACGCGCCGGAACCGCTCCCGGAACGCGGTCGGGGAACCGAACCCGGCCTGCCGCGCGATGCGTTCGATCGGGTGGTCGCTGTTCTCCAGCAGGTACTGGGCGCGCCGCACCCGCGCCCGAAGCAGCCACTGCAACGGAGTGGTGCCGGTCTGTTCGCGGAACCGGCGGCTGAAGGTGCGCTCGCTCATCCCCGACCGTGCCGCCATCGCGGCCAGGGTGATCTCACGGGCCAGGTTGTCCTCGATCCACTCCAGGACCGGTTCGAGGGTCGAGCCGCGCGGCACCGGCGGATGGTCCAGCACGATGAACTGGGCCTGGCCGCCCTCCCGTTCGAGGGGCATGACCGACATCCGCGCGGCATCGGCGGCGACGGCCGACCCGAAGTCGCGCCGGATCATGTGCAGACACATGTCGAGGCCCGCGGCGGCGCCCGCCGAGGTGAGGATCCGGCCGTTGTCGACGTAGAGGACGTCCGGCTCCACCCGGACCCGGGGGAAACGGCGGGCCAGTTCGCCCGCGGCCACCCAGTGCGTGGTGGCCCGCAGCCCGTCCAGCAGCCCGGCCTCCGCCAGCACGAACGCGCCCACGCACACCGAGGCGATCCGGGTGCCCGCCGCCGCGGCCTGCCGCAGCGCGTCCAGCACCGGTGCGGGGGTGGGGCCGGCCTCGGGGGAGCAGCCGGGCACGACGATGGTGTCCGCGTCCGCCAGGGTCTCGAGGCCGCGTTCGACGCGGAGCGAGAAACCGCCGTCGGCCCGCACCTCCGGCGACTCGGCGCACAGCCGGACCCGGTAGGGCCCGCGGCCGTCGGGCAGCCGCGTCCAGTCGAAGACCTGCATCGGCGCCGCCATGTCGAACGGCACCACCTGGTCGAGAGCCAGGATCGCCACGGTGTGCATGAGGGCCACGATAGGCGGGTTCCCGCCAGGCCAGGTGAAGGGGGCCAGAAGGAAAAGCAGTGGTGGACGGCCTTGGCGAGAATCCGTTGCTTCCTGTCGTTCCAGCCGCTGTGCGCCGGGTGCGAAGATCCCTAACGTGGGCCGCCGACCACCCACGACCCGATCCTGGACCTCACCCGATGACCAAGCTCCTGCTGTCCCTCCATGTCCTCGCGGCCATCGTCGCCGTCGGCCCCGTCACCGTCGCGGCCAGCATGTTCCCGCCCGCGGCCCGCCGGGCGGGCGACGACCCGGCGGGCACGGGCACCGTCGCCCTGCTGCACCGCATCTGCCGCGTCTACGCCGGCCTGGGACTGGCCGTCCCGCTCCTCGGCTTCGCCACCGCCGCCGCGATGGGGGTGCTGGGGAGCGGCTGGCTGGTCACGTCCATGGCGCTGACCGCCGCGGCGGCCGGCGTGCTGGTGGCCTTCGTCCTGCCCCGGCAGTCGGAACTCCTCGAACAGCTCGACGCAGGTCAGCCCGTCGAGCGGTCCGGCACCGCCCAACTCGCCATGTTCACTGGCGTCTTCAACCTGCTGTGGGCGACGGTCACCGTTCTCATGATCGTCCGGCCGGGCTCCACGACGGGAGCGTGAGTCAAGCCGAACGGAGGAATTCACCCCGCAGGGGGCAGGGGCGCCTAGACTCGACAGCCGTGCCCATACCTGTGGGCCGTGACACGAAAGGCACGTTGACGGGTGTTCCAGGATTCCCCCATCTATGACCGACTCATCGCTGAGCGCGGCGACGTACCCACTCAGGTTCGCAGGGAGGCCGAGCGAGTCAGCAGGGAACTGGAGTTCGTCATGCAGCCCCTCCAGTCCATCGGCCGTTCCCAGCTCGGCGAGCTGCCCTCGCCGCCCCCGCCCCCGGGCTGGCAGCGGGGCGCGCTCATGCCCGGCCCCGGACAGCTGTGACCCTCAGGTGAGCGCGGTGTTCGCGCCGTTGACCTGTGCCCCCTCGCCCGGCACGGGACGGGCCAGCCACTCGGCGATCGTGCGCGCGATCGGCTGACCCGTCTCCACCTCCACGAAGCCGAACTGCCCCGACTGATTGCATTCCAGGAACCACCACGTCCCGTCGGCGTCCTCCGCGAAGTCGAAGGCGCCGTAGGCCAGTTCGGCGCCCCGAAGATAGGCGCGCACGGCGTCGGCGACCCGCGGCGGCACCTCGGTGGCCTGCCACGGATGGGCGGGGGAGGCGAAGCGGACGTCCACCTCGTCCGCGTCCGCCGCCGTCGACTTGCGCGCGGCCAGCATCCGCTCACCCACCACCGTGAGGCGGATGTCCGCCCGCTTGGCTATCCGCCGCTGCAACAGCGTCGGACCGAACGCCACCGCCCCGAAGTCCGCGTCCGGCGCCACCCTGCTCGTCGGCACCGCCCGCGGCGGGTCCTGCGGATGCGCCCCGGACACCGGCTTGACCACCAGGTCCGGGTACCGCTCGGCGAACTCCCGGGCGGCCTGCGGGAAAGTCGTGATCAGCGTGGCCGGCACGGGCAGCCCGGAGCGCTGGGCCAGCCGCAGCTGCCAGGGCTTGTGCCGGGCCCGGCGGGCCGCGTCCGGGTGGTTCATCCACCGCGCCTGCGAACTGCGGAGCATGCCGTAGAGCGCCTGCGACGACTCCTCCGTCAGCCACTCGGACGGCTCGGCGGCCCGGGCGGCGGCCGTGCCCGGCCTGCGCACCCACACGGACCGCAGCCCGTTGATGCTCACCAGTCGCCCCCCGGACGACAGATGGCCCCGGAACGAGCCGTGCACGTACTCCCCGGACAGCGCCACGCTCGCCGTCAGGTCCGCCGGGTCGAGCCGGACCACCGGCACCCCGGACGCGTTGAGGTGGACGACCACCATGTCGGCCGTCACGTCGTCCTCACAGGTCAGGATCAACACGGTCATGTGCGCCGGCCCGTGTTCAGTCGTCGAAGTGGGTCTTCGAACCGGCAGTTGACGTCGTCGTACCGAGCTCTCTCAGCAACGCCAGGTCGTGGGCGGCTATCCGCCCGTCCGAGAGCACGTTCAACTGCCGCCCGGAGTCGTACACATACGGAGTGCTGGCCTCCGACTGTGCTGCCGGGCGGGCGTAGTTGAGCGCGAACGGTTGCATCGTCTCTCCCTCGTGGATGCTGCGCCGAGCCGGCGACGGTCACGTGCACCGCCGCCCGGGACGCCGACTCCCGTCGGCTTCCTGAGACTTATACGAATCGAACGAGTGATTGGTTTCCTTACTGTGTGTAACCAGGGGCGGTTGGGGAGGCGGGGACGGGGGAGACAGATGGGGACGTCGAGGCGTGTGATCAGGCCGTATCACTGAATTCGTCACGCTCCGCGTACGCGCGCATGCTGCGCAGAGCGAGCAGCAGAACACCGATGTCGTCCAGATACACCGGGTCGACCAACAGGTCGGCCGGCAGCAGGAAGTAGGCGAGGGCACCCCAGAAGACCCACCGCGGACCGGTCGGCAGCCCGGCCCGCTTCAAGTCCCGCCGGGCGCGCAGGAGTCGTACGAACACTCCCAGGGCCGCGGCCAGGAGGACCGCCGCGACCACCGCGGCGACGACGATCACGGTGCTGGTGTCCACGGGCCCTCCTCGTATCGGGACGTGCCGTATCAGGATGTGTGCATCTCTTCACGGATTCCCGTTCCCGCCACGGGTATGGCCGACAAGGCTCGAACCGGTGCCATCGAACACCAGTGGGAGTGCAGGGGCGTGGGCCGCCGGGGGTCCGTCATACCCGTGGCCCATCCGAGTGGCAGGGTCGGGCGCGGACACCTAGTAATGGTCACCGTAACGTTGCGTGTCGCGCGTCGGGGGCGCAGCAGCGGCCGCATCTCATCCGCTTGGAGAGCCGCGCATGACCAGTCGCCCGTCAACACCTCAGTCGAACGAACCCGCCATACCCGTCACGGAACCGACCAGCCCCTTCGCGCCGACCGGCGACCGAGGGGACGGGAGCGTCCCGGCGTACGGCGATCCGGTCGACGGGCTGGTCCGTGCCGCCGTGGCCGATCGCCCCCTGGACGAGGTGGCCCAGCTCATCACGCTGCTCGAACAGTCACCCCTGTACGCGCGGGCCACCGCCGACGCGCTCCGCGCGGTCGGGGTGAACCGTTCCGTGGACGACGTCACCCGGCTCGTGGTCCTGCTGACCCGGCCGCCCCGGGACGCGTCCGGAGCCGACGAGGCGATCCGCGCCGCGGCCGAGTCCCGCCCCGTCGAGGAGGTGACCCGGCTGATGGCCCTCCTCCAGCAGGCCCCGCTGGAACCGCACTGCGGACAGGAGGCGGTGCGGGCGGCCGCCACCGGCCGGCCCGTCGAGGACCTCGTGGAGCTGATCGGCCGCCTGGCCGACGAACGCGGCGGCACCCACCCGCCGCAGCAGCCGCCGGAGACCGCCGCGACGCCGCCCGTAGCGCCTCCCGAAAGGACGCCGGTGCCGCCCACGGCACGCGTGCGCTTCCGCAGCGCCACCCCGCCCGCCTGGCCCGGCCGCCTCGCCGCGCTGGCGCTGTTCGTCTGCGCCGCCGCGTACTTCCCCGTCCACCAGGACGGTGTCTCCCTGCGCCGCTACGGCTTCGTCCTCGGCCTGGCCGCCCTGTGCCTGCTCCTCGGCCTGCTGCTGACCCTGCGCCCGACGGTGCCGCTGTTCACCCTCGCGGTCCTGGTACCGGCCGCCCTGGCCGCGACCCAGCTGTACGCGGCCCGCTTCGACGCCGGCCGGCTGTTCCACGCCCTCGACCTCACCCTCGCCCCGGCCTGGGCCGCCGGACTGGCCGCCGTGTGCGCGGCCCTCGCCGCGCTGACCGCCCTGGTCGTACGGCTGGCATCCCCGGCGCCCCGCCCGAACCCGACGGAACGTCTGCTCGCCGAGGCCCAGCGCACGGCGGACTGACACCCCGTCGCCTCGGGTTCGTGGTCGGCTTGTGCCGAGGCCGGGTCAGGCGTACGACGGTCTGACTCCGTCCGTACGACGGCCCGGCCGCGTCCCTGCGGCAGCGGCGTGCCGCCTACGCTGGCGTCATGACCATGTCCGACGTGCCCGTGGACCCCACGCCACCGTCCGAGGTTCTGCGCGCCGCCTACAGCGCCTTCGCGGACGTGGCCCGGCCGTTGGCGGACGAGGAGTCCTGGCGGCCGACCGGCTGCACGGGATGGGCGGTGCGTGATCTGATCCTGCACTGCGTCGCCGACTGCCAGCGGGCCCTGGTCGCCCTGCACACGCCGGCCGCCGGGCCCGCCGACCGTGACGCCGTCACCTACTGGCGGGACTGGCGGCCCGATCCCGTCGGCGCGGCCAACGGGCGGCGCTGGAGCCGGGTGGGCGCCAGCATGTTCCTGGACTTCCGTCAGCTGCGGGAGCTGTATCTGGAGACCGCGGCGGCCACGGTCCATGCCGCCGAGGCGGCAGCCCAGGACCGCCTCGTCGCCACGCAGGGCCATGTGCTCACCGCCGGGGACCTCATGACGACCCTCGCCGTCGAGGCCACGATCCACCACCTCGACCTCGTCGTGGACCTGCCCGGCGTGCCGGAACCGGCACCCGTGGGCCTGGCCGCGGTGCGCGCCACCCTGGACGGGCTGCTCGGCCGTCCCGTCCCGGTGGCGTGGAGCGACGAGCACTACGCCCGCGCCGCCACCGGACGCGCGCCCCTCACGGACGCTGAGCGCCGCTCGCTGGGAGCCGACGCCGAACGCCTCCCGCTGTTCAGCTGACGCCGTCGCCGTCCTTCGGGGGTCGGCGCTTGAGGCGTTCGAAGGTCCGGGTGAGCTGGTGCAACGGAGACGCGGGCTGCTGCTCGGCGGGCGGAGTTGCCGGTTCGGCGGCGCGGCCCTCGCGGTAGGCGGCCAGCGCCTCATTCGCGCGTTCGGCGGCCTCCCGGTACAGGTCACGGGACTTGGTCATGGCGTCGAGCGCCTCCGCGTACATGGCGACGAGTTCGCGCTGCCGGGCGAGCTCCTCCTCCAGCGTCAGCAGCCCCCACTTCTCGCGCAGGTCGGTGACCGCTTCCGCGGCGTCGCCGGGCAGCTGCCTGGGAAGCGTGGCGAACCGGGTCAGGACGTCGATCAGCTCCGTGGGCGGTGTCCCGTCGAGGAAGACGCTGCGTACGGAGAACTCGTCGGCGTCGTGACCGGACGGCAGCGGCGGCAGGACGACGGCGCCACCGCGCGGGACCTGCACGTCGAGGTCCTTCAACGCCCAGTTGACGGCCCGCAGTTGGTGCGGGGCGGCGCGGTGTTCCACCACACGGTGCGCAAGTCCCGGCGGCAGCAGTGCGGCCAGCGGGCGCAGGCCGCGCTCGTCGGGGGTCATGGCCTCGTGCACGACCACATGGACGGCCCACGACTCGCGCGCGCAGCTCTTCAGCAGGCGCCGCATCTCCTTGTCGTCCTCGGTGAGCCGGTTGACCTCCCGGAAGCGCACCCCGGGGACCGTGTCGTGGTCCCACTGCGCCTCCGGGCCGAGCGGCCAGAACATGCCGACGGGGGAGGGCCAGGACAGGTTCCAGGCCCGCTCCGCCTCCGCGACCAGCACCCACTCCTCGTCGGTGAGGGTCAGCCGGGCCCGCACGGTCACCTCGTCCTCGACCCGCCAGCGGGCCTCGAAGACCCGTTCCTCGGCAAGTTCCTGGAAGTCGTCGACGACCCCGTCGTCCTTCAGCTGCCGCAGATGCGAGGCACGGAGCACGTCCGCCGCGGCGGAGTCGGCGTGGCGGCCGCGCAGCTGCCACACGGTGGCGGGGGTCGTGGTGGGCGAGGCGGTGGTGGCGGAGATCGGCATGAGTCCATCTGAGGGCGGGGGCACGTGCGCCTCCCAGTATCGTCGCCGCAGGTGGAACGAGATCGGGCGGGGTCGCCAGATGAGACGGGCCACGGCGGTCCGGATCACTCGGGGTGTGCGGGGCGCGCTTCGGGTGGGCGTCGTTCACCCGTGTCGCGCGGCCGACGGGACCACCACAATGACCGGCACGAACAGGGCCCGCCCACCATCCGCATTGGGGCGGGTCCTGTTCGCCGTGGCGCGCGTGGGCCCCAGCGGGGGAAGGATGGGTGCATGACCACCATCGCCATCATCGGAGCCGGCCCCGGACTCGGCGCGGCCGTCGCCCGGCGGTTCGGCAGCGAGGGCTTCGACGTCGCCCTCATCGCCCGCACCCCCGAGCGCGTAGCGTCCCTCGCGGCCGGCCTGACCGGGCAGGGCGTCACGGCCCGCGCCTTCACCGCCGACGTCCGTGACCCCAAGGCCCTGGTGGCCGCCCTCGACGAGGCGCGGGCGGCGCTGGGCCCGATCGAGGTCCTCCAGTACAGCCCGGTCCCGCAGCCCGACTTCATGCGCCACGTCCTGGAGACCACCCACGCCGACCTCGCCGGCCCGGTGGAGTTCTCGGTCTACGGCCCGGTCGCCGCGGTCCAGCAGGTCCTGCCCGGCATGCGCGAACTCGGCCGCGGCACCATCCTGTTCGTCAACGGCGGCACCGCCGTCGTCCCGCACCCCGACCGCGCGGGTACGTCGATCGCGTTCGCCGCGGAGAGCGCGTACGGGCATCTGCTGCACGACACCCTCGCGGCCGAGGGCATCCATGTCGCCCAGCTGGTCATCCCCGGCGCGATCATCCCCGGGCACCACCGCAAGGACCCGGCCGCCCTGGCCGACACCCTGTGGGAACTCCACCGGGACCGGCACGGGTTCCGGCACTTCGCCGACGACCTCGACTCCTGAGCCCGGCCTCACCGGCCGGCGGGGTGGCGGTCCTCCCGGGCCGAGGCGTCCACCAGGGCCGTCAGCAGCCCGGGGAAGCGCTCCTGCATCTCGTCCGTGCGCAGGGCGTTCATCTTGGTGGTGCCGACGTAGTACTGCCGGATCAGCCCGGCCTCGCGCAGCACGTTGAAGTGGTGCGTGAGCGTCGACCGGGACACCGCCACGTCGAAGGTGCCGCAGCTCATCTCCGTACCGGCGCCCGCGAGTTGGGACACCACTGCACGTCGTACCGGGTCCACCAGGGCCTCCAGCACCTGCTGGAGCGACACCTCCGCCACGGCGGGGTGCTCCACCGTCCGTGGGGCGGTGCGGGGGCGGGCCATGCGGACTCCCTCGGGGCGACTGCGGTCCGGTCATGGTACGGCGGTCGCGCCCGAGGGCCGGCGGTGCTGGGGGTCAGGCGCCCACGTAGTCCGCGAGGTGCTCGCCGGTGAGGGTGGAGCGGGCGGCGACCAGGTCGGCCGGGGTGCCCTCGAAGACGATCCGGCCGCCGTCGTGGCCCGCGCCCGGGCCGAGGTCGATGATCCAGTCGGCGTGGGCCATGACCGCCTGGTGGTGCTCGACGACGATGACGGACTTGCCGGAGTCCACCAACCGGTCGAGCAGGCCCAGCAGTTGCTCGACGTCGGCCAGGTGCAGACCGGTCGTCGGCTCGTCGAGGACGTAGACGCCGCCCTTGTCACCCATGTGCGTGGCGAGCTTCAGGCGCTGCCGCTCACCGCCGGACAGCGTGGTCAGCGGCTGGCCGATGGTCAGATAGCCGAGGCCGACGTCGACGAGCCGCTCCAGGATCTTGTGCGCCGCCGGGGTGTGCGCCTCGCCCGAGCCGAAGAACTCCTCCGCGTCGGTCACCGACATCCCCAGCACCTCGCTGATGTCCCGGCCGCCGAGCCGGTACTCCAGGACCGACGCGTCGAACCGCTTGCCGTCGCAGTCCTCGCAGGTGGTGGAGACACCGGCCATCATCCCGAGGTCGGTGTAGACGACGCCCGCGCCGTTGCAGGTGGGGCAGGCGCCCTCGGAGTTGGCGCTGAACAGGGCCGGCTTGACGCCGTTGACCTTGGCGAAGGCCTTGCGGATCGGGTCGAGCAAGCCTGTGTAGGTGGCCGGGTTGCTGCGCCGCGAGCCCTTGATCGGGCTCTGGTCCACAGACACCACGCCCGCGTCGAGCGGCACCGAGCCGTGCACCAGCGAGCTCTTGCCGGACCCGGCGACGCCGGTGATGACGGTGAGGACGCCGAGCGGGATGTCGACGTCGACGCCCTGGAGGTTGTTGGCCGTGGCGCCGCGGATCTCCAGCGCGCCCGAGGGCTTGCGCACGCTCTCCTTGACGGTCGCCCGGTCGTCGAGATGCCGGCCGGTGATGGTGCCGGAGGCCCGCAGGCCCTCCAGGGTGCCCTCGTAACAGACGGCGCCGCCCGCGACACCGGCGCCGGGACCGAGGTCCACGACATGGTCGGCGATCGCGATCATCTCCGGCTTGTGCTCCACGACGAGCACGGTGTTGCCCTTGTCGCGCAGGCGCAGCAGCAGGTCGTTCATCCGCTGGATGTCATGCGGGTGCAGCCCCGCGGTCGGCTCGTCGAAGACGTAGGTGACGTCGGTGAGCGAGGAGCCGAGATGGCGGATCATCTTCACGCGCTGCGCCTCACCGCCCGACAGCGTGCCGGCCGGCCGGTCAAGCGCGAGATAGCCGAGGCCGATCTCGACGAACGAGTCCAGGGTGTGCTGGAGCGCGGTGAGGAGAGGGGCCACGGAGGGCTCGTTGAGGCCGCGCGCCCAGTCGGCGAGGTCCCTGATCTCCATCGCGCAGGCGTCGGCGATGCTGATCCCCTCGATCTTCGACGACCTGGCCCCCTCGGTGAGCCGGGTGCCGTCGCACTCGGGACAGACGGCGAAGGTGACCGCGCGCTCCACGAACGCCCGGATGTGCGGCTGCATCGCCTCGGGGTCCTTGGACAGCATCGACTTCTGGAGCTTCGGGATCAGGCCCTCGTAGGTGAGGTTGACGCCGTTGATCTTGACCTTGACGGGCTCGCGGTACAGGAAGTCGTGCCGCTCCTTCTTCGTGTACTTGCGGATCGGCTTGTCCGGGTCGAAGAAGCCGGACTCCCTGATGATCCGCACCACCCAGCCGTCCCCGGTGTAGGTGGGGATCGTGAACGGGTCCTCGTTGAGCGACTTGGAGTCGTCGAAGAGCTGGGCGAGATCGATGTCGGTGACCGTACCGCGGCCCTCGCAGCGGGTGCACATGCCGCCGGTGCGGTTGAAGGTGACCTTCTCGGTCTTCGTCTTCTCACTGCCCCGGTCGACGGTGAGGCCGCCCTGCGCCGAGACCGACGCAACGTTGAAGGAGTACGCGCTCGGCGGGCCGATGTGCGGCTTGCCGAGCCGGCTGAACAGGATGCGCAGCATCGCGTTGGCGTCCGTGGCGGTGCCCACGGTCGAGCGCGGGTCGGCGCCCATACGGCTCTGGTCCACGCTGATCGCGGTCGTCAGCCCGTCGAGGACGTCCACCTCGGGACGGGCCAGCGTCGGCATGAACCCCTGCACGAAGGCGCTGTACGTCTCGTTGATCAGCCGCTGCGACTCCGCGGCGATGGTGTCGAAGACGAGCGAGCTCTTGCCGGAGCCGGACACCCCGGTGAACACCGTCAGCCGGCGCTTCGGGATCTCGATGCTGACGTCCTTCAGATTGTTCTCGCGCGCCCCGTGCACGCGGATCAGATCGTGGCTGTCGGCAACGTGCGGCCCGGAGGCCTGCGGGTCCGTCTTCCTGGCCATGCTGTCGTCTCTCCTCCGTCGGACCGGGGCGCTCGGCGGAGCCGAGGCGGCGTGGCTCTCAGGCTAGGTCCGGACACCTGACCCGCGCTTCTCCATTCCTGACCGCCCGAGAATCCGGGGCGTGTTCGGCTCGCAGAATATATCGGCAGCCGATATATTCAGTTTCATGGCACCGAGGAACATGACACAGGCGGCGTTCTTCGTCCTGACCGCCCTGGCCGACGAGCCGCGACACGGGTACGGCATCCTGCGCGAGGTCGAGGAGCTGTCCGACGGCGCGGTGCAACTGCGCGTCGGCACGCTGTACGGCGTACTCGACCGGCTCACCGCGGACGGACTGATCGTCCTGGACCGTGAGGAGGTGCAGCAGGGCCGGCTCCGGCGCTACTACCGCCTCACCGACGAGGGGATGCGGGCCCTCGACGCCGAGGCGGAGCGGATGGCCGCGGGCGCCAGCGCCGCCAAGCAGCGCATCGCCGAGGGCCGCAAGGCCGGCGGCACCCCGCCCGTCACCGGACCCGGACTCGCGGGAGGCCTCGCATGACGACCCTGCTCGAAGCGCGCTACCGCACCGTGCTGCGCCTGCTGCCCGCCTACTACCGCGAGGCCCGCGAGGAGGAGATGGTCGAGGTCTATCTCTGGGACGTCGACCAGGAGACCCAGGACCAGAGCAGGCCCACCCTCGGCGAGGTCGCCAGCATCGCCGCCCTCGCCGTACGCAGCAGACTGGCCGCGGCCGGGGCGCCCCGGCGCTATGCCCTGTTCGGCTCGGCCGTCCGGAACTTCGCGCTGTACGCCGTACTGCTTCAGGCGGCGGCCGTCGTCTCCGACGAGGTCCTGCGGGTCACCTGGTCCGCCACCCGCGGCCCCCGTGAATGGGACCTGTTCCTGACCGGCTTCACGGGCAGCGGCCCGCTGCCGACCGTCGTCGCGGTCGCCGGATGGGTGCTGCCGCTGCTGTGGACGGTCGGGTTCTTCGCCCTCGTCCACGACCGCCGGCGTCTGGCCCGGGCCGCCGTGCTGCTGGCCGCGCTGCCCTCGCTGTGGCCGGTGATCGAGCCGCTGGTGACCGAGTGGCCGATGTCCGCGCCCTACTTCGTCACGGCCAACGCGTTGTTCGCCTGGCTGCCGGCCCTCGCCGTGTGCGCCGCGTACCACCGCGACGCCCCGCCCGCCGTGCTGCCCGTCGGCACTCCCGGGCTCGCCTTCCTGGCCTGCTGTGTCGTCACCGGCGGCTCCGTCGCCCTGCTGCCCACCATGGCCGACCTCGCCTGGGCGCCCGCCACCTGCTTCGTGCTCGCCGCCCTCGGCTGGCTGCTGCTGCGCACCCGCCGCGCGGAATCCGGTGTCGGCAGCGGGGCGCTGGCCCTGGCGGTCCTCGGCCTGCTGATCCTCGCGGTCCGGACGGCGTCGTTGATCCTGTGGATCGGCCTGCCGCTGCCCGCCGTCTACCTCGCCGGCGCGTACGCCCAGGCGACCGCGCTCACACTGCTGGTCCTGGTGCTGGCAGTGGTGGCCAGGCGCGACCTCGCCCCCCGCTGACGGGGCCGCGCCGCACGCTCAGCTGTGGAACTTGATGTAGCCGTTGCGGTCCGGGTCCGACCCGCTCTTGGTGTAGGAGTGGACGTCGGCCCGGCTGCCGGCCGGCTTGAACAGGTAGATCGTGTCCTTGTCGTTGTTCCACATGAAGTTGCAGTTGTCGCGGTACACGACGTTCTTCGCGTCCGAGTCGCTGCCGTTGCCGCCGCGCAGCTTCACGTAGTCGCCGGGCTGGAGGTAGTGGTTGGCGGTGAACTCGAAGTAGTTCCCGGCCGCGTCCTCGACCCAGTACCCCTTGAGGTTCACGGTCTTGGTCGACGAGTAGTTCTTGATCGTCACGTACTCCTCGTCGGTGTTCCCGGTGGAACAGTTGTTGGAGTCGCTGCCGGGCGCGTCGTACTGGACCCCGCGGATCTTCAGCGCGGACGTGTACTCGGTGGCCTGCGCGGGCACGGCGGCGAGCGCTATGAGTGTGCCGGCGGCGGTGGCGGCGGCGGCCGCGGTGGCGGCAAGGCGTATACGCATGACAAAGCCCCCCTTGTGAAGGTTCGGTGAAGAAGAACCTGGAGCGTATACAACCTTCTTGTGTGGTCACGGCCGATTCCCCGAAATGTGACCACGTCAGTGCGGGTACGCGCGCGGCGGCCGCTGTCGGGGCAGTTCGTCGCGGAACTCCGCGATGACGGAGTGGATCTGACGCATCAGCGCGGTGTTCTCCAGCCGGTCGAGGTAGAGGTTGCGCCGGGCCAGGGCGAGTGCGTCCACGCAGAAGTACAGGGACATCAGCGGGTTGATGAACAGCTCGCTGCCCCGGGTGCGTTCGGTGAAGCGCACGTCCCCGAAGGCGCCGCGCACGGCCGCGGCGACGGAGCCGTTGACGATGCTCGGATGGTCCGGGGTGCACTCCTGCGCGTGCGCCACCGCGTCCAGGTACAGCGCGCCCTCGCGGCTCTCGCGCGGCAGGGAGAAGGCGCCCAGGTAACCGCCCTCGCGGTCCAGCGCGGCCAGGTTCTCCAGGACCAGGGAGTGGTTCACCCCGTGATGCGCGTCCACCCCGAACCCCAGGCAGGCGACCAGCCGTTCGGGTACGTCGTCCAGTCCGGCCACCGCCGCCAGGCTCGCCATGTCCTCCTCCGGGGTGCCGAGCCCGTGCTCGTCGCCGCGCAGCAGGATGTCGGTGCCGCCGTCCACCAGCACGATCGCGTCCACCGGACCCAGGTGGTCGAGGAGGGTGCGATAGGCGGCCCGCAGCGGTCCCACCCCGGTGAGCGGGAAGGCGTAGACCGTCGAGGGCAGGCCCTGGCGGTCCAGCCAGCGGGCGAGGGTGCGCTCGGGGAAGTAGTCGCCGCGGGCGGCGGTGTCGGGGCGCACGGCCGCGACGTCCTGGTCGAGCCACGCGTCCAGGTCCAGGCCGTAGAGGTCCGCGAACGACAGGTTGGCCAGGTGCACCTCCTTCCCGGCGGCCTGGAGGGCGAGCGCCAGCGGGAGGCCGGCGTAGACGTCGAAACCGCCGCCCGCGCCCGCGACGAGCACCCGCCGCGCGGCACGCAGACGGGTGAAGAGGGCAGGCTCCTGGAGTGAGAACACCGCAGGACGCTAACAGGCGATCTTCCGCCTCCTGCGGGCGTGTTGGGGCGCCAGGCTTGTGGGAGCGCTCCCAACAGGTCAGGATGCTGCGATGACTTCGCCAGCAGTGATCCGCCGGTACCGCCCCGGCGACCGGGCCGCCCTCGACGACATCTGCATCCGCACCGCGCACAACGGCCTGGACGCCAGGCCCGTTTACGCGGACCCCGCCATCCTCCCGGCGATCTTCGCGCAGCCATACGTCGAGCTGGAGCCGGACCTCGCCTTCGTGCTCGACGACGGTCAGGGGCGGGCCGTCGGCTACATCCTCGGCGTCGCCGACACCCCTCGCTTCGCCGCGGAGTTCCGCGCCAAGTGGCTCCCGCTCGTCGCCGACCGGTACCCCGAGGGCAGCGCCGCCCCCGGCACCCCGGACGAGCTGATGATCCGGCTCCTGCACGACCCCGAGCGCATGATCGTCCCCGAACTCGCCGCGTACCCCGCCCACTTGCACATCGACCTGCTCCCCGAGTGGCAAGGCCGCGGATACGGCAGGGAGCTGATGCGCACGCTCCTGGCGGCCCTGCGGGATCGCGGGGTCCCGGCGGTCCACCTGGTGATGGCGACGGCCAACGTCCCGGCCCGTGCCTTCTATGACCGGCTCGGCTTCCAGGAGATCCCGGTACCGGGCATGGAGTCGGTCGCCTGCCTGGGGCGTACGACCGGAGATCTCGACCGGTTGTAGACCTCCCCATACTACGATGGCTGTCGAAGTTCGACGCCTGTCGAACTTGTATGCGCGGTCGAAGGGGGAAGAGCCATGGTCAGGACGGTGCGGTTCCACGAGGTCGGCGGGCCCGAGGTACTGCGGCTCGAAGAGGCGCCGGTCGGCGAGCCCGGCCCGGGCGAACTGCTGATCCGGGTGGACGCGATCGGCCTCAACCGGGCCGAGGTGCTGTTCCGCAGCGGCCGGTACATCGAGCCCGTCAAGGAGTTCCCGGCCCGGCTCGGCACCGAGGCCGCCGGCGTCGTCGAGGCCGTCGGCCCGGGTGTGACGGGCTTCGCGGTCGGCCAGCCGGTCAGCGTGGTGCCCGCGTTCTCGATGAACGAGTACGGCGTCTACGCCGAGCGCGCGATCGTCCCCGCCCGCGCGGTCCTCCGCCGTCCGGAAGGGCTCGACGCGGTGGCGGGCGCCGCCGTGTGGATGCCGTACGTGACGGCGTACGGGGCGCTGGTGGAGGTCGCCGGGATGCGGGCCGGGGACACGGTCGTCCTGACGGCCGCCTCCAGCAGCGTCGGCCTGGCCGCGATCCAGGTCGCCCGCAGCGTCGGCGCCGTCCCCGTCGCCACCACCCGCACCCGCGCCAAGGAGGCGGCGCTGCGGAAGGCGGGCGCGGCCGACGTGATCGTGACCGAGGAGGAGGACGTCGCCGAGCGGATCCTCGGCCGCACCGCCGGAAGGGGCGCCGAGTTCGTCTTCGACGCCGTGGCCGGCCCCGGGGTGGTCGACCTGGCCCGGGCGGTCGCCCCCGGCGGCACGCTGCTGCTGTACGGGGCGCTCAGCGGGCAGCCGACCCCGTACCCGGGCTTCGACCTGGGCATGCCCGCGCTGAACATGCGCACGTACACCCTCCACGAGACGACCCGCGACCCCGAACGGCTGCGCCGCGCCGAGGCGTTCGTCGCGTCCGGACTGCGCACGGGAGTCTTCGCGCCGGTCGTCGATCGGACCTTCGCCCTGGAGGACATCGCCGAGGCGCACCGCTACATGGAGGCGGGTGCGCAGTTCGGGAAGATCGTCGTCACCGTCGAACACGGCTGAACGCGTGCGAAGGGGCCGGGGGTACGCCCCCGGCCCCTTCGCTTTGCTTACTTCAACTCGCTTACGCGCCGCTCGCCTTGAGCATGTCCTCACGCTCGACGATCTTCACGCGCTCGCGGCCCTGCGGCTCGCCCAGCGCCTTCTCGGCGGCGTCCAGCCGGTACCAGCCCTCCCAGGTGGTGAAGCGGATCTCGCGCTCGGCGAGGAACTCCTCCACGGCCTCCGGAGCGGGCGAAGCCGGCGTCTGGAGGCGCTCGTTGGCGAAGTCGTCCAGCAGGTTCGCGACCGTCTCGTTGGCGTCGCCCTTGGTGTGGCCGATGAGACCCACCGGGCCGCGCCGGATCCAGCCGGTGACGTACGTCGACTGGAGGTGCTCGCCGCTCTCCTGGAGGACCCGGCCGCCCTCGTCCGGGACGGTGCCCGAGTCGATGTCCCAGGGCAGCTTGGGGAGCTTGTCGGAGAGGTAACCGACCGCGCGGTAGACGGCGTTGACGTCCCAGTCGGTGAACTGACCGGTGCCCTTGACGTTGCCGGTGCCGTCCAGCTCGGTGCGCTCGGTGCGCAGGCCGACGACCTTGCCGTCCTCGCCGAGGATCTCGGTCGGGGACTCGAAGAAGTGCAGGAACAGCTTGTGCGGGCGGTCGCCGATGTCGCGGATCGCCCAGTTCTCCAGGGTCTTGGCGACCATGTCGACCTGCTTGTTGCCGCGCCGCTCGGCGATCGAGCCCTCGTCGTAGTCGATGTCCTCGGGGTTGACGATGACCTCGATGTTGGGCGAGTGGTCCAGCTCGCGCAGCTCCATCGGGGAGAACTTCGCCTGCGCCGGGCCGCGGCGGCCGAAGACGTGGATCTCGACGGCCTTGTTCGCCTTCAGGCCCTCGTAGACGTTCGGCGGGATCTCGGTCGGCAGCAGCTCGTCCGCCGTCTTGGCGAGGATGCGGGAGATGTCCAGGGCCACGTTGCCGACGCCCAGGACGGCGACCTTCTCCGCCTCCAGCGGCCAGGTGCGCGGGACGTCCGGGTGGCCGTCGTACCAGGAGGCGAAGTCGGCGGCGCCGTAGGAGCCGTCGAGCTCGACACCCGGGATCTTCAGCTCGCGGTCCGCCATGGCGCCGGTCGAGAAGATCACCGCGTCGTAGAAGGCGCGCAGGTCGTCCAGGTGGACGTCCGTGCCGTAGTCCACGTTGCCGAAGAGGCGGACCTGCGGCTTGTCGAGGACCTGGTGGAGGGCCTTGACGATGCCCTTGATGCGGGGGTGGTCGGGGGCGACGCCGTACCGGATCAGCCCGAACGGGGCGGGCATCCGCTCGAAGATGTCGATGGACACACCGGGCTCGGCGGCCACGTCGGACTTGAGCAGAGCGTCGGCGGCGTAGATGCCGGCCGGGCCGGCGCCGACGATGGCTACCCGCAGGGGGCGGGGCATGATCAGGTTCCCTTCGAGAGGCGACAAGCGATCTCGACGGGAAGCCTAAACTAAGGCAAGCCTAAGTCGGTACGCGGGTCCGATCTATGAGCTCATAAGGCTACTTTATGAGTCGCTACGACCTGCGCGAGCACCTTCTCACACCGTCCGGGAACCCGATCACGGGCATCGGCGAACAGCGGTCGACCATGCCCGCGACCGCGAGGGAACCGAATGAAACCGACAGGCGATGCGTACGTCGAGGAGTACCCCGCCGTCGCCTCCGACGACGTGTTCTCCGACGCCTCGGTCGTCGAACGGTCCTGGGAGGAACCCGACGCGTTCGAGCTCCTCTTCCACCGGTACGCCGACGACATCCACCGGTACGTGGCCCGGCGGCTCGGCACCGAGGCCGCCGACGACCTCATGGCCGAGACGTTCGTCGTCGCGTTCCAGGAGCGCCGCCGCTACGACCTGACGCGACTGCACGCCCGCCCGTGGCTGTACGGGATCGTCACCAACCTCGTCGGCCGGCACCGGCGTGCCGAGGCGCGCCGGCTCAGGGCGCTCGCGCGCGCCGCCGCGACCGGGATCGGCGACGGGGACGGCGGCGAGGCGCTGGCGGACCGGGTGACGGCCCGGGTGGGCGCCGAACGCACCCGGGCCGAACTGGCCGGTGCCCTCGCCGAGTTGCCCGCCCGGTACCGGGACGTGCTGCTGGTGATCGCCTGGGGCGACCTCGACTATGCGGAGGCCGCCGAGGCGCTCGGCATACCGGTGGGCACGGTGCGCTCACGACTGCACCGGGCGCGGGCCAAGCTGCGCGTGGCGCTGGGCGGTTCCGATCCCACAGCCCCGCACGACGACACCGAGGAGACCGACCGTGGATGACCTCACCGCCGTACGCGAACTGGCGGCCGACGTGCCGCCGCCCACCGACGAGGCCCGCTCCGCCGCCCGCGCCCGCCTGCACCGCGCCGTCGTCCAGGAGGGCCGCCCGGGCGCGCTGCTGTCGCGGCGCCTGATGTTCCGGGTCGCCGTCGCCGGGACGGCCGCGGCGGCGGTCGCGGGCGGGGTGGTCGTCGCCACCCGTGACGAGCGCGACGCCGACGGTCCGCGGATGGCCACACTGAGCGCGGCGGAACTGCTGCACAGGGCCGCGGACCGGACGCGGGCCGACAGTGCGGGCCTGCCGATCCCGCGCAACGACCAGTACCTGTACACCAAGACGTACATCAGCCGGACCTATGCGGAGGGCGGGCGGAGGCGGACCTGGACCGACGAGAGCTGGACCTCCGTGGACGGCTCCAAGCCCTCCAGGCGTCAGGAGTACGGCAAGGTGCACCACGATCCCCCGCTGGCCGAGCACGAGGTGATGTGGCCGCCGACCGAGTACACGGCCCTGGCGAAGTGGCCGACGGACCCGGACGCGCTCCTCGACCGCCTGCGCATGGGCGGGCGGGGGGACGACCGGACGGCGTTCATGAACGCCGTCCAGTTCTTCGTGGTGCCGCGCGTCATGCCACCCGGACTGGAGGCCGCCTCCTTCGAGGCGGTCGCGCGGATTCCCGGCATCAGGATCGACCGCGGGGTGGTCGACGCGCTGGGCCGTCAGGGGATCGCGGTCTCCTACCCGGAGTCGGACTTCGCGTTCCTCTTCGACACGAAGTCCTACGCCTACCTCGGGCTGAACGTGGACGGGGGCACCGGGGAGATGGTGGACGGCCGGATGAAGCTGCGCGACCGGTATCACGAGTTGCGGGCCCGGCAGGAGACGGGCGTTGTCGACCGCATCGGACAACGCCCGTAGGCGACCTCCGGCTCCCGGTCAGCCGATGTGGTAACTGTCGCCGTACACCTTCCAGTCCAGCGGCGGGTTCAGGTCGAGGTTGCCCTTGCGCAGGAACACCCGCTGGGCCGTGTCGACGCGGCTGGTGTCGCTGTGGGCCTCCTCCTGCTTCATGGCCCACACCCGGGCGTCCAGGAAGGCGTCGAGGTAGGTGACCTCGTCGCCGCCCTGGGCCGGGGGCCGGGCCCGGTTCAGGGCCCGCCTGCGGATGTTGCGGAAGCTGGTGGGGTCGCCGCCGTCGCCGTGCATGACGATGGCGTCGTAGTACGCGAACTGCCCGAGCACCCGCAGCCCGTCGGCCTTGCCCTGCCGGACGGCCGGGTTGAAGTACACCCGGTCGCGCTCGTCGTCCTGGGCCCGCCGGAACTCCGCGTCCTGCGCGGCCCGGCGCCAGTCCCCGGGGAAGTTCGGGTCCAGGCCGGCGTGCGAGTCGCTGCCGTCGACCTGGCGCAGGGCCGGCAGATAGCGGGCGAGGACGTTGCCGGGCTTGCGGTCGGTGTACAGCTCGACGAGGTCGAGCATGTCGCCGGTGCCCGAGCAGAAGCCGATGATGCCCGCGGTGTAGCCGCGGCCGTCGCCGATGTCCTCGATGTACTTGTACTGCGCCTTCCAGTCGAGCGAGGAGTTCTCCGCGCTCGACACCAGCTGCATGGCGATCTCCTTCTTCGCCGGGTCGTCGAGACCGACCGCGGCACAAAGGGCCGTGGCGCGGGGGGAGTTGAGGAGCGGGGCCGACGCCAGGGACGCGCCGATCAGGGTGAGGAGGGTGCGGCGCGAGGTGCGCGCGGGGTGCTTCACGGCGGCTCCAAAGGGAGGTGGGGGGTGGGGAGTTGGCCGTACGTGACACTGATAGGAAGGTTTCCTATCAGACGCCGCGCGTGAAGAACAGCCTTTCCGTCGAAGGTTCGTACCAATGAACGAGAGGGGCCGGTCTACGGCACCGGCTGCTCCGCCCAGATGACCTTGCCCTCGGGCGTGTACCGCGTGCCCCAGCGCTCGGCGAGCTGCGCGACCAGGAACAGGCCGCGGCCGCCCTCGTCCGTCATCGCCGCGTAGCGCAGATGGGGCGAGGTGCTGCTGCTGTCGAAGACCTCGCAGATCAGGCTGCGGTCGTACAGCATCCGGACCCGGATGGGCTCACCGCCGTAGCGGATCGCGTTGGTCACCAGCTCGCTCAGGATCAGCTCTGTGGCGAACTCCAGGTCCTCCAGGCCCCATTGGGTCAGCTGCCGGGTGACGTCGGCCCGTACCCGCCCGACCGCCGCCGGGTCGGACGGCACCTGCCACTCGGCCACCCGGCCGGGGTCGAGGGCGCGAGTGCGGGCCACGATCAGGGCGATGTCGTCGCTGGGGCGGGCCGTCAGCTTGGAGTCCAGCACGACCTGGCAGGTCTCCTCGGGTGTCTCCCCGGCCCGCTCCAGCGCGGCGGCCAGCAGCTCCAGACCCACGTCGATGTCCCGCTCCCGGTCCTCGACCAGCCCGTCCGTGTAGAGCACCAGCCTGCTGCCCTCGGCGAGTTCGAGGTCGGCGGTCTCGAACGGCAGTCCGCCGAGGCCCAGCGGGGGACCGGCGGGCACGTCGGGGAACTCCACGCTGCCGTCGGGGTGGATCAGCGCGGGCGGCGGATGCCCGGCGCGGGCGACGGTGCAGCGCCGGGAGACGGGATCGTAGACGGCGTACAGGCAGGTGGCGCCGGTGACCGGGGCGCTGTCGCCCTCCTGGACCTCGTCCTGGTCGATGCGGCCGACGAGTTCGTCCAGCAGGGCCAGCAGTTCGTCGGGCGGCAGGTCGAGCGCGGAGAAGTTGTGGACCGCCGTGCGCAGCCGGCCCATCGTCGCCGCCGCGTGCAGACCGTGGCCGACGACATCGCCGACCACCAGGGCCACCCGGGCGCCGGACAGAGGCAGGACGTCGAACCAGTCCCCGCCCACCCCCGCCTGCGCGGGCAGGTAGCGGTAGGCGATGTCCAGGGCGTTCTGCTCGGGCAGGCTGCGGGGCAGCAGGCTGCGCTGGAGCGTGACCGCCATGGTGTGCTCGCGCGTGTAGCGGCGTGCGTTGTCGATGGAGACAGCGGCCCGGGTCACCAGCTCCTCCGCCAGGGCCAGTTCGTCGGTGTCGAAGGGCTCCGCCTTCTGCGAACGCCAGAAGTTGACCACCCCGAGCACCAGCGCGCCCGCCCGCAGCGGCACGGTGATCAACGAGTGGATGCCGAACTCCAGGACCTGCGCGGTGCGTTCCAGGTTCTGGGCCCGCCAGCCCGGCGACTCCGCCAGCCGGGACTCCAGGACCGCCTGACCGGAACGCAGGGCACGGGCCTGCGGGGCGGACGCGACCAGCCGCATCCGCTCACCCACCGGGTACAGCGGCGCGTCCTTGCGGATGCCGCTGAACGCCGTACGCCGCAGCTCGGTCCCCGCCTCCGGCTGGCCGCCGCCGAGCACCGCGTCGAAGAGGTCCACGGTGGCGAAGTCCGCGAACCGGGGCACGGCCAGCTCCGCCAGCTCCTCGGCGGTCCGGGTCACGTCCAGGCTGGTGCCGATGCCCACACCGGCGTCGTACAGCATGTTCAGCCGCTCCCGCGCGGCCTCCGCACGGCCCGACAGGGCCCGCAGCTCCGTGGAGTCGCGCAGGGTCGCCACGGTGCCCGCCGGGCCGCCCTCCAGCTCGGTGGCCCGCTGGTTGATCGCCAGCAGCCGGTCGCCGACCAGATGCACCTCGTCCGTCGCGACCCGCCCCGATGCGAGCAGATCCGCGGTGTCCGGCGGCAGACCCAGGTCGGCGACCTGCCGGCCCTCGGCGTCCGTGGGCAGGTGCAGCAGCCGCTGCGCCTCGTCGTTGGCGAGCAGCAGCCGGCCCTCGCCGTCCGCGATGAGCACGCCCTCGCGCACGGCGTGCAGCACCGCGTCGTGGTGTTCGTACATGCGGGTCATCTCGTGCGGACCCAGGCCGTGCGTCTGCCGTTGCAGCCGTCTGCTGACCAGGGCCGTGCCCGCCGTGGCCACCGCGAGCCCGCCGGCCGCCATGGCGATCAGCAACGGCAGCTGCTCGTCCGCGGTGCCGCCCACATGTTCGGTGGTGATGCCGGCCGACACCGCGCCGACGACCTTGCCGTCCGGAGCCCTGATGGGCACGACCGCCTGCACCAGGGGCCCGATCGTCCCGTTGATCTGCTCGGTCACCACGTGCCCGGCCAGTGCGGGCGCGAGATTGCCGACGAACTTCTTCCCGATGCGGTCCGGCTTGGGGTGCGTGTAGCGGATGCCGTCGGTGTTGAGTACGACGATGAAGTCGACGCCGGTCGCCTTGCGCGCGGCCTCGGCGCGGGGTTGCAGCACCTTGGTGGGATCGGGCGCGCTGAGCGCCTCGACGGTGCCCGGCGCGTTGGCGAAGGCCTCGGCTACGGCGACCGAGCGGTTGCGGGCCTCGGTCGTGCTGTCGTGCCGCACCTGGAGCACCAGGGCCACCACGGCGGCCACGACCAGCAGCAGCACGATCACGACCTGGAGAACGAACACCTGTCCGGCGACGCTGCGTCCGCCCAGCGCCGACCGCACCTCCGCTCGCCCGCGCCGCGACCGGCCTGCGTCACGCTGGGAGAGTCGGACCATGTGCCATGTCTACACTGCACGGCCCCAGGAGGCGAGAGGCGTCACAGCCTGTGACACGACCTGCACGACACCTCGGCACCGCCCTCGCAGTTCCCGGCGGCGCAGGTGTGGTGGGGCGTTTGCGGCGATCGGCCTGTGCCGGCGTGTCGGGGCGTTTGTGGTGGCTGGCCTGTGACGGCGTGGTTCCCGGTGCCGTGGGTGTGGTGGGGCGTTTGCGGCGGCTGGCTTGTGCCGGCGTGGCGGTGCGTTGGCGGCGGCTGGTCCGTACCGGTGTGGTTCCGGTGGCCGCGGGCGCGGTGTCGGGTCGGCCGGGGCGGCTCATCGCTGGCGCCGCCTTCGCTCCGGGCGCCGCGTCGCCAGCAGCAGGGCGATGTCGTCCGGCCGCTCGGCGGTGTGCCGGGCCGCCGTGGTGAGGCGGTCGGACAGGTCCGCGAGGCGTGTCGAGGGGTTGCCGGCCCGGGTCAGGGCCACCCGCAGGGCGCTGATGCCGTCGTCGATGTCCACGCCGGGCCGCTCGACGAGACCGTCGGTGTAGAGGGCCAGCACGGCGCCGGGCTCCACCTGCAATTCGGTGATCGGGTAGCGGGCGTCGGCGTCGACGCCGAGGACGACGCCGCCGGGCAGGTCGAGGACGCGGGTACTGCCGTCCGGGTTGCGCAGCAGCGGCGGGGGATGGCCGGCCCGGGCGGCGCGGGCGAGTCCGGTGGCCGGGTCGAGCCGGATGTAGCAGCAGCTGGCGAACTGGCCGGGGTCGAGGTCGATGAGGAGACGGTTCGTACCGCTCATCACCTCGTCCGGCGGCCGGTCGCTGAGTGCGAACGCCCTGACCGCACTGCGGAGTTGGCCCATGGTGGCGGCGGCCTGCACACCGTGTCCCTGGACGTCCCCGATCACCAGGGCCAGGCCGTCCCCCGACTCGACGACGTCGTACCAGTCGCCGCCGACCTCCATGCCCTGGGTGCCCGGCAGATAGCGCCCGGCGGTCTCCACCAGCGGATGGTCTGTCAGCCGCCGGGGCAGCAACGCCTGCTGGAGCCCCCGGGCGAGCGCGGCCTCGCTCTCGTACCGCTGGGCCTTCTCCATGGCGTGGGCGATCAGCCCGGCGAGCGCGGTCAGCACCGAACGCTCCTCGCCGCTGAAGCTGCGCCGCCGGTCGAAGCCCAGGATGCAGGAGCCGACCGGGCGTCCCGAGGCGATCAGCGGCAGGAAGGCACGGGCGCCCTCTGCCGCGTCCAGCGGGATGCCCGGGTAGGCCGCGGAGAGCTGCTCCATGGAGTCGAAGAAGAGCGGCCGGCCGGTGGTGAGCGTCTCGACGCCGGGCAGTTGCGCGTCGAGGCCCACGCCGTCGAACGGGGCGAGGAACCCCGGTGGGAAGCCGGACTCCCAGGCCAGGAACAGATGCCGGTCCTGAAGGAGGTAGAGGGCGAGCCGGCGCCCGCCGAACGCCGGCAGCAGCTCCCGCATCACCACGGCCGAGACCTGACGGGCGGTGACGGCCTCCGTCAGAGCGATGGCGAGGACGATCGGCCGGTACAGCGGGGCCAACGAGGACGCGCCGGCCGTACCGCCGCCACTCGCGCCCGCGCCTGCGGCCTCGGCTGGGTCCGGCATGCGGCTCGCGGGCTGGACCGTACAGGTCAGCACGTCCGGGCCCGGATACACCGACAGCGCCAGCCAGTCACCCTCGTACGAGTCCTGCGCCGGGTCGGGCGGCCGTCGCACATGCAGGTGAACCGGGTCCGGCGACAGCAGGGCGCTGCGCAGATGGTCCTCGAAGTCGGGCTGGTTCAGCCAGGGCACGCCGTCCCACAGCGAGCGCCCGAGGAGCAGGTCACGCGGCCGTTGCAGCAGCTGGGCGGCGCGCGGGTTGGCGTAGGCGACCAGCCCCAGCCGGTCCAGACAGAACACGCCCTCCGGCAGCAGGTCCGCGGCCGCGTCGCCCGCCACCGAAGGCCCAGGATCGAGGACGAACCCGCGCACGGGCCGGGTGTCCGAGCCGGACGGACCGGGGTCCGGGGTCCAGAACTCCATGAGCCGCAGGCCGCCGTCCGGGGCGCGCACATACAGCGGCAGCGACGGCGGGGGCCGGTTCGCGGCGGTCTCCTGGAGCGCCGCCAGCACGCGTTCCGCGTCGGCATCGGACACGGCCTTCGCGAGCGCCTGGACCGTCCCCTCGAACTCGGTGGGCGCCACGCCGAGCAAGGCGTGCAGCGGTGCGTCGGCGGTGACGACGCCGCTCGCCGGGTCCCAGGCGAACCGCCCCAGCCGTCCCTCGGACGGGTGCGCGGTCGGCGGCCGTACGCACAAGGGCTCGCCGTCCCAGGCGACCGTCTCCCGGTGGCCCTCCAGGCGCGCGGCCAGCTCCTCGGCCACCCGTGTCAGCCGCTCGCACGCGGGCAGCACCTCGGCGGCGTCGGCGGTCGCGGGTCGCAGCACGGTCAGCACGCCGTACGTCGCCGACGCCCCCACCACGGGCACGTACAGCGACCCGAACTGGAACGGCAGGCCCGCCGCGAACTGCGGATACCGGCGCATCGTCTCCGTGGCGTTCGGCAGCACCACGTGCACGCCGAGCCGGTAGGCGTCGGCGACGGGGAAGGGACGGTCGGCGTGCAGCCGCCACCAGGGCTTGAACAGCGGCCCCGGCAGTCCGGCGAGGACGGCCAGCCGCAGCACCCCCGAGGTGTGCGAGCGCAGGTAGATGCCGCCGGCGTGACCCCCGGCCGCGCCGATCGCCTCCGTCGAGGCGTCGATCAGCAGTGCGGCCAGCCGTCCCGGCGCCCGGTGCGCGTCCTCGCCGCTCCCAGTCATCAGCCCTGCCTCGTCGCTGCGCCGCCACTCGGGCGACACAGCAAGAATGCGCCACGACACACCTGCGGCGCACCCGGACGGAAGGGATGAGCTGAGGATCGGGGCGCGCCCTACGTACCTGGCCGGGAACGCCGGACAGGGACCGGGGCAACGAGCGGCACGCGGTCCCGGACCGATGTCAGGTGGGTAGGCCCTGGAGGCCCTCGTAGGCTGCCGAGACGATCTCCAGGCCCCGTTGGTCGTTCGCGGGCTCGCGCATCTGGTTGGTCACGTAGGCGACCGCCAGGCGGGCCGAGGGGTCGAGCATGACGAGTGAGCCGCCCCAACCGCCCCAGCCGTACGCCGTGCCGAAGAGGCCGTATCCCAGGCCCCAGCGCATCGGCATGCCCAGGGTGCGGTCCTCGCCGTTGAACTGCTCCTCCCACGCCCGCTCGCACCCGCCCGGGGACAGCAGCCGGACCGCGCCGATCCCGCCCGCGCAAGCCATCACGGACTGCACGAGGGCGACGGAGCGGGCGTTGCCGTAGCCGTTGGCCGCGGGGATCTCGGCCCGGCGCCAGGGGATGCTGTTGGCGTCCCGGACTCGAAGGGCGGTCGCGGTGGCCGGTTCGGGGTCCGCGTTCGGGGCGCTCGCGGTGTAGTCCTCGTCGTGCCCGGGCGGCGGGACGGCGAGCGCCACGCGGTGGTCGTCCTCGGGGCCCACGCCGATGTGGAAGTCGGCGCCGAGCGGCCCGGCCACCTCCTCGGCGAAGAACGTGCCCAGGGTGCGGCCCGTCACCCGGCGCACCACCTCGCCCACCAGGAAGCCCTGCGTGAGGGAGTGGTAGCCGGCCGCGGTCCCCGGCTCCCACTGCGGGGCCAGCGCCGCGAGCCGCGCCGTGACGCTGGGCCAGTCGTAGATCTCGGCGACGGGCCCGTCGTAGTCGGGCAGGCCCGCGGTGTGCGACAGCAGATGCCGTACGAGCACCTTGTCCTTGCCCGCCGCGGCGAACTCGGGCCAGTAGCGGGCGACCGGCGCGTCCAGGTCGAGCTCGCCCCGGTCCACCAGGACGAGCGCGGACAGGGCCGTCATCGTCTTGGTCACCGAGAAGACGTTCGTGACGGTGTCCCGCTCCCACGGCCTGCTCCGCCCGGCGTCCGCGTACCCGCCCCACACGTCCACCACGGCCTTGCCGTCGACGAACACCGCCGCCGAGCCGCCGGTGTCCCCCTCGTCCAGGAAGGCTGCCAGCGCGTTGGGCACCGCCATGAACAGATCGTCGTACGAGCCCTGGATGTCTGCCATGCGCGGAATCTAGCCCCCGGCGAGGGCCTGGCGGCAACCGGTTTTCCGGCCCGGACGGGGTGGAGCACGGGGGCGGCGGGGCATCCGCGGCCCGGGCTGTCCGGCGGATCAGGTCGGATCGGAGAAGAGCGGCTGCCCGCTCTGTCAGGGCCGGCGTACCCGCCCCCTCGTCTACGGCAGATCCGATGCACCGGGCAGGCCCTTGGGCCCATATCGTGGGAAGTGGTGCGATATCGGCAGTGAGGCGGCGGAGCCATGGCGGACGCTGGGATCGACTACGCGGCGGTGTTCCAGGCCCTGCCCGGCATGGTGGCGGTCCTGACGCCCGAGCTGGTGTACGTGGACGCCAACGAGGAGTTCGTCCGCATGTCCGGACGCAGCAGGCAGCAGCTCGTCGGCCGCTATCTCTTCGACGTCTTCCCCGACAACCCCGGCGACCCGGCCGCCTCCGGCATGCGCAACCTCGCCGCCTCCCTGCAGCGCGTCCTGACCACCGGCGAGCGCGACACCATGGCCGTCCAGCGCTACGACGTCCAGTCGCTGGAGCAGCCGGGATGCTGGGAGGAGCGCTACTGGAGCCCCGTCAACGCTCCCGTGTTCGGGCCGGACGGGAAGGTCGTCCTGCTGGTGCACCGGGTGGAGGAGGTCACCGAGTTCATCCGCGACCGCGGTGGCCCAGTCGGCACCCGGGCCCGTGCCCTGGAGGCCGAACTGTACATCCGTGCCCGGGAGTTGCAGGAGGTCAACGAACGGCTGAGAAAGGCCCACGCCCGCGAGCGTGAGGTCGCCCTGGCCCTCCAGGAGGCGATGCTCCCGGCGCCGCGGCAGGTGCGCGACCACCGGGCCGCCGTACGTTACCGGCCCGCCGTCGGCGCGCTGAACGTCTGCGGCGACTGGTACGACCTCGTGGAACGGATCGGCGGCGACCGCATCTGCGTGGCGGTTGGGGACGTCGTCGGGCACGGACTGGCGGCGGCCTGTGTGATGGGCCAGCTGCGCAGCGCGCTGAGCGCCGCGTCCCGGGTGGCCGAGGGGCCGGCGCAGGCCCTCGACGTGGTGGGCCGGTACGCGAACGTCGTCCCCGGTGCCGAGTCCGCGACGGTGGTCACCACGTTCGTCGACTTCGACGCCCGGACCGTCACCTACAGCAGCGCCGGGCATCTCCCGCCGGCGCTGGTCCACGCCGACGGCCGGGTGGAGTTCCTCGACGCGGCGACGGACCCGCCGCTGGACGCCAGCCCCGATCCTGTCGCCCGCCCCGAGGCGACGGCCGGCTTCCGCTCCGGCGACACGCTGGTCCTGTACACCGACGGGCTGGTGGAACGCCGCCGCGAGGACATCGACGCGGGCCTGGCACGCCTGGCGGACTCCCTCGCCCGCCACCGCACGGCCGAACCGGCGGCGATGGCGGACGCGGTGCTGCTTGAGCTGCTGCCGCCGGAAGGAGCGACGGACGACACGGCGTTGATCGTCGTACGGCTGTGAGGTGGCCTGGTCGACGGGTGCGCGGCGGACGGCATCGCGCTGATTGTCGTACGTCTGTGAGGCGACCCGGCGACCGGGCGGCCCCGTCAGTGTGCGGCGGTGAGCGACGGGTCCCTACGGTCGTCCCCGTCATCCCCGTCCGCCTCGCCCAAGCGCAGCGCTCCCCGCGGCAAGAGAAACGGCGTCGCCAGCAACAGCAGCCCGGCGGCAGCGATGGCGACGCGCGGGCCCGTGGCGGCGGCGAGCAGGCCCCACAGTGCGGTGAGCGCGGCGATGGTCAGCTTGACCGTGATGGACCAGGCGGACAGCGTGCGGGCGAGGCGGTCGGTCGGGGTGCGTTCGAGCCGGTAGGTCGCCAGGACGGGCGTGAAGACGGCCGCGCAGGTGATCAGCCCGAACTCCACGGCCATGACGAGCACCAGCCCCGCCGCCCCGGGTCCGACGAAGGCCAGCCCGAGCCCCCAGCACGCCCGCAGCGTCCCGGCGACGAGCAGGACCTTGCGCTGCCCGAACCGTGTGACCAGGCGCCGCGACAGCCGCGAGCCGATCAGCCCGCCCAGGCAGGGCAGGGCGAAGGCGAGCCCGTACTGCCAGGGCGTGAAGTGGAGACGGCCGAGCATGAGGACGGCGAGGGGCGGCTGGGCCGCCATGATCAGGCCGTTGACGAGGGCGTTGTTGAAGAACAGGGGGCGCAGCGTCGCGTGGGTGAGGAGGAAGCGCCAGCCGTGGAGGAGGTCACCGGCCCGGAGTTTCGCGTGGGCCGAGGGGTGTTCGGGCCGGGGCTCGGTGCCGCCCATGGCGCGGATTCCCCCGGCCGAGAGAAGGAAGCTGACGGCGTTGGCGGCGATGGTCGTCACCGGTCCGAACAGGGCGACGACGGCGCCACCGAGCGGCGGGCCCACCATGGTGGTGCTCCAGGTCGTCGCCTCGAACCGCCCGTTGGCGACGAGCAGATCCTCCCGCGGCACCAGCGCCTTGAGGCACGCGCCGGACGCGGCGGTGAAGGTGATGTCGGCCGCGGCGACGACCACCGACACAACCAGGAGTTGTCCGAACGTCAGCCGGTCGAAGGCGAACGCCACCGGGATCGTCATCAGCGCGGCGCACCGGACCAGGTCCATCCCTATCATCACCGGCCGTTTCCGGCGGAACTCCACCCACGGCCCCAGCGGCACCGCCACCACCGCCCCGACCGCGAGGCCGGCCGCCGACAGCGCCGACACCTGGGCAGGCCCGGTGTGCAGGACAAGGATGGCGACCAGCGCGAACGCGTCGAAGGCGAGCCAGGTGCCGAGCGCGCTGACGCCGTACGCCGCCCACAGCCACCCGAAGGACCGCCCGAGCGAACGTCTCGCCCCCATGAACCGCACCCGCCTCTCGCCGACCCGCACATCCAACCCGGCCGGGCCCGCCCGGATCAAACAACCGCCACGCGGCCCCGACACAACCAAAAGTTGTGGCTCTACGATGGCGGCCATGGACCTCGAAGGTGTGCGCACGTTCGTGACGGCCGCGGACACGGGACGCTTCCAGGACGCCGCCGCGACCCTGTCGATCACCCAGCAGGCGGTCTCCAAACGCGTCGCCGCGCTCGAGAAGGACCTGGCCGTACGGCTGTTCACCCGCACGGCCAGGGGAGTGCGGCTCACCATCGACGGCCAGGCGTTCCTGCCGCACGCCCGGGCCCTCCTCGACGCCGAGGAGCGGGCCGTGGCCTCCGTGCGGCCCGGCCGCCGGGCGCTGCGCGTGGACGTCATCGGCCGCCGGCTGGCCCCGGCGGACGTCCTGCGCGGCTTCCATCGCGCCCATCCGGACATCGAGCTGGACGTGGTGACCCTCTTCGACGCCAAGGAGGCGTTCGCCGCGGTCCGCTCCGGCACGATCGACGCGTCCTTCCGTGCCGTCACCGTCCCCGCCCGCAGGCTCCCCGACGGCATCGCCACCGCCCGAGTCCACGACGAGCCTGTGCAACTCCTGACCGGCCCGCGGCACGCCCTCGCCGCGGCCCGGGCGGTCACCCCGGACCGGCTTGTCGGTCACCGGATCTGGATGCCCGGCCTCGTCGACGGCACCGAGTGGGCGGCCTACTACGACGACTTCGCCGCCGCGTTCGGCCTCACCATCGAGGCCACCGGACCCGACTTCGGCACCGATCCGCTCCTGGACACCATCGCCGACTCGCCCTCCCTGGCCACCCTGGTCGGCGCGCAGACCCGCCTCGGCTGGCCCGCCGACCACGACCTGCGACGCATCGCCCTGCACGACCCGATGCCGGTCTACCCGCACTCCCTGATCTGGCGCGCCGACAACCCCCACCCGGCCCTCACCGCGCTGCGCGCCCACCTCGACTCCGCCCGGCAGGGGCACGGCACCCGGCAGGTCTGGACGCCGCACTGGGCGCAGTGAACCCCGACTGGGCCGGATGCAGCAGCAGAAGAAGCAGGTGACGGCCGGGGGTGGAGAGGCTGGACCGCAGTCCAGCCCACCCCCCCCGGGAGCCCTCGATGCCTCTGCGTTCCAGCCTGCGTGCCGCCTCCGTGGCCGCCCTCTGCGTGGCCGTACTGACCCCGGTCACCGCTTCCAGCCCCGCGTCCGCGACACCGAAGCGCGGCGACGACCACCGACTCCAGGAGCAGATCGACCGGTTCGTCCGCAGCGAGGGCGGCCCACCCGCCGTCATCGCCGTCCTGGACTACGGCAGGAAGACCCGCGTCCTCACCGCGGGCACCGCCGACGTCCGCACCGGCCGCCCGCCCCACCCGGACGACCACATGCGCATCGCCAGCACGGCCAAGGCCTTCAGCGGTGCCGTCGCCCTGGCGCTGGTGGACCGCGGCGCCCTGGACCTCGACGACAGCCTGCGCGAGCGGCTGCCCCAACTGCCGAAGGCGTGGGGCGCGGTGACACTGCGCCAACTGCTCCAGCACACCAGCGGGCTGCCGGACTTCTCGGAGAGCACCGCGTTCCGGGACGAGATCCGCGCCGACCCACGGCACCACTTCGACTCCCGCCGCCTGCTCGACTACGTCGCCGACGAGCCGCTCCGCTTCACGCCGGGCAGCCGCTACCAGTACTCCAACTCCGACAACATCGCCGTCGCGCTGATGGCGGAGGCCGCGACCGGAACACCGTACGAACGCCTCCTGCGCGAACTCGTCTACACGCCCCTCGGCCTCCACCGCACCAGCCTTCCGCAGGGTTACCGCATGCCGAAGCCGTACATGCACGGCTACGCCGTCGAGCCGGGGGCCGCGCCGGAGGACGTCAGCGAGGTGCTGGGCATGTCCGGGGTGTGGGCCTCCGGAGGCATCGTCTCCACGCCGGCGGACATGACCCGCTTCGTCCGCGGCTACGTCGGCGGCGCGCTCTTCGGCGGGCGTGAGATCCACGCGCAGCGTCGGTGGGTCGAGGGCTCCTCCGAGCCCGCGGGGCCTGGACACAACCGGGCGGGGCTGGCGCTGTTCCGGTACGACACCCGGTGCGGTGCCGTGTTCGGCCACACCGGCAACACCCTCGGCTACACGCAGTTCGTCGCGGCCACCCCGGACGGGCGCCGCTCGGTGACGTTCTCCGTCACCACACAGATCAACAAGGCCATGGACGCCGACCAGGTGGAGCGCATGCGCAAGATCGAGGAGAACTTCGTCTGCGCCCTGGTGCGCGGCCCGCACGCGTAAAAACCCCGTGCTCAGCGCGTCGCCGCCGACCTACTGTGTGCCGTTGTGGACGACGGGACAGGGGTGGGCGGCGGCGTGGAACACGCGGTCTGGGAGCGGGCTTTCCCGGTGCGGTACCTGCTGGTGCAGGTGGACTACGACGGCGACGAGGAGTACTGGGGGCGGTGCGCCGGTGTCGAGGGGCTCTTCGTCGACAAGCTGCCGCCCCGGCGCGAGGTCCTGACCCTGCGCGGCTGTACCCCGGAAGGCCCGTTGCGGGACGCGCTGGCGCCGGACGGCGAGGCGACCGCGCTGCTGGGGGAGGTGTGCGTCGAGGTCTGGGACGAGGAACAGCCGCTGCAGTGGTGGTCCCTCGTCGACACCGTCGTGCTGGCCCACCAGCCGAACGCCGGCGACCCGGGCCTGGTCGACGTCGTCGTGGGCGCCGGGGTCGAGGAGGAACGGCACTGGCGACACACCCTGCCGGCCGAGCCGCGGTTCAAGATGTTGGCGGCCACCAGCAACGATCTGCCGTCCGCGGGATGGTGCCAGAAGATCGACGGCCTGTTCGTGCCGCGCTACGGCCACCCCGCCGTGCCGCTGCACCTCATCGGCTGCGAGCCCGCCGAGCCGCTGCTCACGGTGCTGCGCCGCCGCCGCAAGTACGACCAGGACCGGGTGGAGCTGCGGGCGCTCGACCGGAACGGCCAGGAGATGTACCGGCTCCCCGTGTATCTGCGCATCGAGACGGCACGCCCGTCCGTCCTCGGCGCCGACCTCTTCGACATCAAGCTCACCGACGGCGGCCCCGACCGGCCCTCGACGGCGGCTCGTCCGGTCTGGGATGCCTGGTACCGAGGCTTCCCGGCCACCCGCAACCTCTGGGCGCCGTACGGCACCGAGGGCAGACAGGCGTGGCTCGACCTGACGACCCCCGACAGGAACGCACAGGGACCGGACCGCTCCGGTGGCGTCCACCATCTCGACGGCAGGTTCGTCACCGACCGGCCCGGCCTGTACTGCGCGCTGGCCGAGGCGCTGGTCGGGCCCGGCAGTTTCTTCGGGCGGGAGTGGGACGGCTTCAAGGACTGCCTGGGCGGCGGCCTCGGCATCGCCCCGCCCTTCACGCTGGTCTGGCACGACTCCCAGGTGGCGCGGGAGGCGTTCGCGGACGACTTCCCCGATCCCGCGTCGGAGCTGACCTACTTCGAGGAGATGGTGCACCTCCTCGAGACGTACGGCGCCACGGTCACGCTTCGCTAGCTCCTGGCTTGCGCCCGCGCACGGCCCAGGCACGAGCCGTCAGTTCGATCGTCCCGTCCGCCCCTGTCGGCACCCGCTCGCGCAGCGTCCGTCGCAGCCGCTCCCGGAGGTCGGGGGCGAGGGCGGCCACGTACCCGGGTGCCGGGCCCTGGCCGGACAGGAACGGCGTCCACAGGTCGTCGAAGTCCGCGAACACGGTCGGGATCTCGACCGGTACGACCGTCACCTCGGTCAGCCCTGCCCCGGCCCAAAGGAGTTGCAGCGCGGACGGTCGGCAGAGCGGGAAGCGGCGGCCCTCGTCGTGGGCCGCGGCCGATGGGTCGACCGTGGTCGCGGCGGCCCAGAAGTGGCGCAGGAACCCCATGTCCTCGCCGTAGTCCCACACATAGGCGGCCACGACACCGCCCGGCCGCACCACCCGCACCGCCTCCGCGAGTGCGACGCCGGGATCGGGAAGGAAGTTGAGCACCAGCCCGCTGACCGCCGCGTCGAAGACCGCGTCCCGCACCGGCAGCGCCTGGGCGTCCGCCACGGCGACACGGGCGGGCGGGGGAGCGGCGGCGCGTGCCGTCGCGGCGAACCCGGCGGACCGTTCCACGCCCAGCAGCGCCCGGGGTCGGCACCGTACGGCCACCGTCGAGGTCAGCGCCCCCGAACCGCAGCCGATGTCCAGCCACCGGGCCTCGGGCGGACAGCCCAGCCACCGGACGAACTCGTCGGCCACGCGTCGGCTCCACCGGCCCATGTACCGCTCGTAGGCGTCGCCGGCGGCCCAAATGTCGAAGTGCCGTTCGCTCACCCCTCCACCTTGCCCTGTCTCAAGGGGCGTTGCAGGCGGCGGGCACGGCCCGGGGCACCGGTTTCGCGCGTCCCGGGCGGCCGAGCGCGACCCCGAGCAGCACCAGCCCCAGCCCGCCCAGCTGCCGTACGGTCAGCGCCTCGCCCGCCACCACCGTGCCGAGCAGGACGCCGGTCACGGGATTGAGCAGCCCAACGAGGCCGACCGTCCCTGACGGCAGGTGTCGCAGTCCGGCGAACCACACCGTGAAGGCCAGTGCCGTGGCGACGACGGAGACATAGGCGAACGCGAGGAGCGCCGGTGCGGACAGGGCGGGCGGCGGGCCCTCCACGGCCGCCGCGACCGGCAGCAGGAACAGCGCCCCGGCGGTGAGCTGCCAGGCGGTCGAGGCGAGCACCGCGCCGCCGGCGTTCCACCGCTTGGTCAGGATGTGGCCGAACGCCGACACCAGCATGGCCCCGCCCGAGGCCAGCACCCCCGGCACGCTCACCCCCTCCGCCCCGGTGAACAGCATCAGACAGACCCCGGCGAGCCCGATCGCGGCGCCGGTGAGATGCGCGGCGCCGGGCCGCTCGGCGACCAGGGACCAGGCGATGAGCATCATCGTCAGCGGGGAGACCGCCATGACGGTCGAGGCCACGCTCGTCGGAAGCAGTTGCGAGGCGGCGTAGACGAGGACGAAGAAGACGCTCACGTTGAGCAGCCCGAGCACCGCCGACCGCCACCACCACACCCCGTGCGGCCGCCGCCGGGCGAGGGCGAGCAGCACCAGACCGGCCGGCAGCGCCCGCAGCGCCGCCCCGTACAAGGGGCGGTCCGTCGGCAGGAACTCGTGGGTGACGTAGTAGTTGGTGCCCCAGGCCACCGGTGCCACCGCCGTCAGCGCCACCCATCGGGTATTTGCTTCCATGGAAGCCAATATAACTTCCCGGGAAGCTAATATGGGGTGCATGTCCGTGGAAGACCGGCGAACGCCGGACCGTGTGGCCCGTATCCAGGCCGACTGGCGCCGCGAGCGACCCGACCTCGACGTCGGCCCGCAGGGAGTGATCGGCAGGCTGCACCGCCTCGCCGGCCGGCTCACCGAGGAACTCGTGCTCGTCTACGGCCGTCACGGCCTCGGCGAGGGGGAGTTCGACGTGCTGTGCGCCCTGCGCCGCGCCGGTGAGCCCTATGAGCGGGCACCCGGCGAGCTCGCCGCGCACACCATGGTGACCACCGGCGCGATGACGAAGCGCATCGACCGTCTTGAGCGGGCCGGACTCGTCACCCGCCGCCGCTCCGCCGACGACCAGCGCGGCCGGATCGTCGCCCTCACCCGGCCCGGCCGCGAACTGATCGACCGGGCCTTCACCGACCACATGCACAACGAACGCCGGCTGCTGGACCTGCTGACCCCCGCCGAGGCCGAGACCCTCGAAGAGCTGCTCACCACCTGGCTCGCCCGCCTGGAACCCCCGAGCGAGGGCTGACGCGCTCAGACGGTGACGACGAGCTTGCCCCGCGGATGCCCGTTCTCCAGATGGCGTACGGCGGCCACGGCCTCGTCCAGCGGATAGGTGCGGTCGATCACCGGGGCGATCGCGCCCGTCTCCGCGAGGGCCTTGAGGCGGAGGAGGTCCGGCTGCCGGGTGCGGGCGAACACCGGACGCAGGCGCTGGCCCACGAAGGGCGACAGGACCAGACCGCGCACCCAGCGGTCCAGGCCGCCCAGCACGGGCCCGCCCTCCTCGCCGCCCACGAAGACGACCGTGCCCCGCGGCGCGAGGACCCGGCGCAACCGGGTCAGGGAACGGTTCCCGGCGGTGTCGACGACGAGGTCGTGGCGGACGGGACGGTCGGTGACGTCCTCCCGGGTGTAGTCGATGACGTCGGCCGCCCCGAGTGACCGGACCAGATCGGCCGCGTCGGGCCCGCACACTCCGGTGACCTGGGCCCCGTAATGGGCGGCCAGCTGCACGGCGTACGTCCCCACGCCGCCCGAGGCGCCGATCACGAGCACCTTCTGGCCGGGCCGTGGGAGGGCCATGTCGAGGGCCTGGAGCGCGGTCACGCCGGAGACGGGCAGGGCGGCGGCCTGCGTGAAGGACAGGCCGTCGGGCATCGCGGCGAGCTGGTCGGGTTTGGCACGGGCGTACTCGGCGAAGGAGCCGTCGCACTGCCCGAACACCTCGTCCCCCGGCTTGAACCCGGTCACCTTTTCCCCGACCGCCGCCACCAGCCCCGCCGCGTCCCAGCCGCGCACGACGTGAGCGGGACGGCGCAGGCCGAGTTCAGGGCTGAGCCGGGCGATGTAGGGCCGCCCGGTCATGAGATGCCAGACGCTCGGGTCGACGCCCGCGGCACGCACCTCCACCAGCACTTCGTCGTCGCGGGGCACGGGACGCTCGACGTCCCGCAGTTGCAGAGTCTCGGTGGAGCCGTACGCGTACTGGACGATGGCCTTCATCGGGGGCACTCCTCCGCGCCGGTTCGACGGTGTCCCCCGGATCGTCCCGGCGAACCGCGCCCATGACCAGCCCCCGCAACCCGAACTCGCCGGGATGCGAGGGCTTTTGAGTCGGGAGTGCCGCGGTGGCCCTACTGCCGGACGCCGCCCCGGCGTCGTACGACCACCAGGGCCACGGCCACGACGAGCACCACCGCGATCGCGACCCACACCCCCGTGGACAGACCGCCGTCGTCGTCCTTCTCCTCGGTGTCGGCGGCTTGCGGGGTCGGCGAGGTGCTGGGTTCCTCGCTGGTCGGTGTCGCGGACGCACTGGGGGAGGGGCTGACCGGCGTCGCCCCCGGCGCGGCCGCCTTCAGCTTCAGCACCGGGGCCGGGTTGCCCTCGCCGTGCCCGTGTCCGTCGTCGTCGCCGGACTCGTCCAGCTCGATCCAGCGGTCGACCTTGCCGTCGCCGTACGTCTGGAGCGTCTTGAACGCCAGCTCCTTCGCGTCGGGCAACTGCCGTACGACGACGGAGTACTCGGCGTCGGCGCCGACCTTCAGCGCCGCGCCCTTCACGGTGTAGCCGTCGTCCGTCGCGGTGAACTTCCAGCCCTCGGGCCCCTTCCCGTACGTCACGTCGGACGGGGCGATGCTCTCGGGCAGGACCACCCGGATCTGTGTGATCCCGGCGGTGGCGGACTCCGACTCGGCGGTGAAGGCGAGTTCGGCGTTCTCGGCGAGGGCCTGCGCGTCGTCGGACTCGACCTCGACATGGGCGGCGGCCGGAACGGCGGTGAACAGTACGGCGGTTGCCGCGGCGGCGGCCGCGACGGTCAGTCGGCGGATGGTGCGGGACATGGGTGTCTCCAGGCATGGGGGGTTGACGGAGCCGCCGTACGGCGAAGCCGAACGCGCGCCCCGATCGGGTCAGTTGACGAGATCTGCCCGACCGGGTGGCGGCCCCCGCCGCACCACTGCGTGCGCGAGGACGGTCCCTGCGAAGGTGGGTTGCGCCCCTTCGGTCCTCATCGGAACGGGCACATCGAGCAGCCCGGTCGCTCGCGGCCGGGTGAACAGCGCCCGGACGGCGGTGACATGGGCCCGTACCGCGCCCACGCCCCGGGCGAGCGTCCAGCAGGCGGCGTCCGCGCGATGCAGCAACACCGCGACGAGTACGGCGACCAGTGCGTGGGTGACCGTCATGGCCACGGAGTCGTGCAGCCGCTCGTGCCCCATCGCCTGGCCGGCGTGGTGGACGTGGCCGTGGGCCTGCGGGGTGTGCGTGGTGAGCGTCAGCCACAGATGCAGCCCCGACTGCCCGGCCACGCTGAACACGACGACCGTGCCCACATGCCGTGGCCGCCGCACACCGACCAGCCCCAGCGCGAAGAGCCCGCCGGTCACGGTCGACGCCTGCGCCCACGGCACGGACTCCGCGCCGAACAGATGATGGGCGCTCACCCCCAGCACGGCGCCGACGACGGCGAACACCGCGGCCCGCAACACGGGCAGAGGCGCTGGACGGTGGCTGACGTGCGGGTGCATGACCCGCTCATCCTGGCCCATGCGGGGCGCGGTGCGCAGGCGGCTCCGGAAAGATCGGTGGGGTCAGGCGCCGGCCACTGCGCCGCGGGGCCGTGTGGATGGTTGGCGTCAGGCGGTGGACGCCGTGCCGGGCGGGTCGTGGGGATGGTTGGTGTCTGGCGGTGGACGCCGTGCCGGGCGGGTCGTGGGGATGGTTGGTGTCAGGCGGCGGGCACCGCGCCGCGGGTCGTGGGGATGGTTGGTGTCAGGCGGCGGGCACCGTGCCGGGCGGGTCGTGGGGATGGTTGGTGTCTGGCGGTGGACGCCGTGCCGGGCGGGCCGTGGGGATGGTTGGCGTCTGGCGGCGGACACCGTGCCGGGCGGGCCGTGGGGATGGTTGGCGTCAGGCCGCGACCACCGCGCCGCGCGGCCGTGCGCGGACCCAGCCGAGCAGCACCACCGAGCACAGGGCGGCCAGCGCGCACCACGTCGAGATGAACTCCAGCCGCCACAGCGCCGAGCAGACCGCCGCACCCACGGCGACGAGCCCGCCCAGCACGAACAGCCGCCGGTCGCCGGAGAGCAGCAGGGAGCCCACGGTCGCCAGCAGATACCCGGCGATGAGCAGGGGGGTGTGCGACAGGCCGATCGAGTAGCCCATCGTGTGGCCGCGGATCTCGGCTGTCACCGGGCCGGAGGCCAGGGCATGGGCGAGCGCCGCCGCGGTCGCCCCGCCGATCACCAGGGGAAGGGCCAGCCGGCGCCGGACCCGTGGCGGAGCCGCGCACCAGACGGCCAAGGGCACCCCCGCGGCCAGTACCGGCAACGCGATCACGGCCCACACCACCGTCGCGGCCCCGCTGCCGCCACCGGCGTTCCACACCAGCGCCTCGACGATCTGATGCGCCCCGAGCAGCAACGGCAGCCCCGCCAGCGGGAGATCGCGCGGATCACGCACCCGCGCCACACAGGCGACACCGACGCCCGCGACCGCCGTACCGGCCACCAGGTCGGCCGTCGCACTCCAACACATCACGCCATCCAGGGGTTTACGGCATCGGCAGCCACCACGTTACGTCCGCGCGGGGCGGTGGCCGGGGCGACACGGGCACGTCGGCGGGAGGGTGGCCGGAAGCGTGCGGCTCCTCGCGCGCGACCTCGATGATGGGGCCCATGGCCTTGACGACGGCGTTCACGAAATCTCTCGGCGTACGGCACCCCATCGTCCTCGCCCCCATGGGCGGTTCCGCCGGCGGAGCGCTCGCGGCGGCGGTCTCCGAGGGAGGCGGACTGGGGATGGTGGCGGGCGGCCGCAGCGGACGGGAGTGGCTGCGGCGCGAGCTGAAGCTCGCTGTCCGGCTGACCGACAGGCCGTGGGGGATCGGCTTCCTGAGCTGGGAGGTGGACCTCGACACCGTCGCGTGGGCGCTGGAGTACCGGCCCGCCGCCGTGCTGCTCTCCTTCGGCGACCCCACCCCCTTCGCCGACCGGATCAGGGACGCGGGCGCCCGGCTCATGGTGCAGGTCACCACGCTCGACGAGGCGCGGCAAGCCCTCGACGCCGGTGCCGACTTCGTCGTGGCCCAGGGTGGCGAGGCGGGCGGACACGGCGGGCTGCGGGCGACGCTGCCGTTCGTCCCCGCCGTGGCCGACCTCGCGGCGCCGACACCGGTGCTGGCGGCCGGCGGGATCGCTGACGGGCGCGGCCTGGCCGCCGTGCTGGCGCTCGGCGCGGCGGGTGCGGTGATGGGCACGCGGTTCCAGGTCAGTCAGGAGGCGCTGGTGGCACCGGAGTTGGTGACGAGGCTGCTCGCCGCCGGCAGCGAGGACACCGAGCGCAACCGTGTCCTGGACATCGCCCGCGGCGCCCCCTGGCCCGGCCACTACACCGCCCGCACCCTCCGCAACGCCGTCATCGACCGCTGGCGCGGCCACGAGGAGGAACTCCGCCACGACGCCACCGCCCGACAGACCTACCGCGAAGCCGCCCAGAGAGGCGACCTCGACGTCGTCCCGATCTGGGCGGGCGAGGCCCTGGACCTCATCACCGAGGCATCCTCGGCAACCGACCTCGTGACAGAAATCGCCGAGCGAGCGGAACGCACCCTCGCGTCGGCGGGCCGGAGTTGAGGACGGAACCGAGGATCGCGGTCGACACGTCTTGGGGAGGTGACTGATTCCCGGACGTCGCTGCGCGTCGCACGCCTGGCCGACGTGGACGGCATCACCGACCTGCACACGGTGGCCCGCACGGCGTACTACCAGGCGGGCGGGGTGACGGACGCCGAACTCACCTCCCCCGAGGCACTCGCGGATCGGCGGGCGAGTTGGGCGCGTGCTGTCGGCTCCGACGACAGGACCGTTCTCTGCGCGGAGCGCGACGGTGAGATCGTCGGCATTCTCTCGATGGGACCTCCCTACGACGCTGACGTCGACCGCGCAACGGCGGGGCAGCTCTACCAGATCCACGTCCGCCCCGGCCTCTGGGGACACGGCATCGGCGGCCGCTTGCACGCGGCGTTCGTGCGGTTCCTGCGCGAGGAGGCGTTGTCGGTGGGTGTCCTGGAGGCGTGGGACCGCAACAGCCGGGCCCAGGGCTTCTACGCCCGGCACGGTTGGCGGCCGGACGGTCGGGATCGGCCAGGTCCGGGCGGTGGGAGGTACGTGCGGATGCGGCTCGCAGTGGGTGCCCTGGAACGGTCTTGAGGCGGGCGGGCGTGCTTACGGCAGGAGTCGTCTCTCCTTGGCGACCGCTACCGCGCCTGCGCGTGTGTCGACGCCGAGTTTGTCGTAGATGCGGCGGAGGTGGGTCTTCACTGTGGCCTCGCTGATGAACAGGGCGCGGGCGATGTCCCGGTTGCCGATGCCGCGGGCCAGTTGGGTGAGGATGTCGCGTTCGCGGTCGGTGAGGGTGGGGCGGGGCTTGCGCAGGTTGGCCATCACCCGGCCGGCGACCGGTGCCGACAGCGTGGTGCGGCCCTCGGCTGCGGCGTGGATCGCCGCGAACAACTCGTCGGGGCGCTCGGCCTTGAGGAGGTAGCCGGTGGCGCCCGCCTCGATGGCGCGGGTGATGTCGGCGTCGGTGTCGTACGTCGTCAGCACCAGGACGTGCGGGCGGTCGCCTGGCGCGGAGGTGAGGCGGCGGGTGGTCTCCACGCCGTCGATGCCCTCGCCCAGCTGGAGGTCCATCAGCACCACGTCCGGCGTGAGCTTCGCGGCCAGCGCCAGCGCCTCCTCACCGGTGCCGGCCTCCCCGACGACCTCGATGTCCGGGGCGCTGTCGAGCAGCGCGAGCAGTCCGGCCCGTACGACGGCATGGTCGTCGCAGACGAGGATGCGCACGTGGCGGGAGGGGGCAGGGGTCGTCAAGGCGTCTCCCGGGGGACATCAGGGGTCATCGTTGCGCCTCCAAGGGAACCGCGGCGGACAGGACCGTGCCCTCGCCGGGGCGGGACTCCACGGTCAGGGTGCCGCCCAGCGCCCGCAGGCGGGCCCGCATCGCGGGCAGACCGTGGCCGCGGCCGCCGTCGGGGGAGTCGGGCAGCTTGGCGGGGTCGAAGCCGTGGCCGTCGTCGGAGACGTCCAGGACGACCTCGTCGTCGAGCAGGGTGAGGGTCAGCGCGGCCCCGCTCGCGCCGGCGTGCTCGCGGACGTTGGCCAGGGCGCCCTGGGCGATGCGCAGCAGGGCGGACTGGACGCGGTCCGGCAGCCGGGTGAGCCGCTCCTCGTCGGCGTCCACGTGGAGCCGTACGGTCAACTGCCCACCGGACTCCCGGCCGGCCAGCGTGCGCAGCGCCTCGTCGAGGCCGCCGCCGCGAGCGAGGTCGGCGGGCGCGAGGTCGTGCACGAAACGGCGGGCCTCGGCGAGGTTGTGCTCGGCGACGGACGCGGCGGTGCGGACGTGGGCGCGGGCCTTGTCCGGTTCGCCGTCCCACACCCGGTCCGCCGCCTGAAGCAGCATCCGCTGGCTGGACAGGCCCTGGGCGAGCGTGTCGTGGATCTCCATGGCGAGTCGCTCCCGCTCGGCGAGCGTGCCCGCGCGGCGTTCCGAGGCGGCGAGTTCGCGGCGGGTGCGGATCAGGTCGTCGATGAGGGCGCGCTGCCGGTCGGTCTGCCGCTCCATCTGGAGGAAGACGGCGGTGGCGAGCGCGGCGACCGCGGGCGGCGCGAGCACCAGGTTCGGGTCGAAACGCCCGCCGAGCTGCACCTGCGCGGCCACGACGAACACCGTCAGCACCGCCACCAGGACGAGCGCCGCGCGCGGCGGCAGCGTGCGCAGACCGGTGTAGAAGAGGGGCACCGCGCACCAGGCGAAGCTGGGCGCGAGCACGACCAGCACCATCCACACCACGACGACCAGCGCCAGCCACGCGGAGTGCCGCGGTCCCGGGCTGCCCGCCTTCGGCCCCAGCAGATGCAGGACGACGAGGACGACGCACAGCGCGATGATCCACGGCGTGCGCGGCTCGCCGGGATGGCGCAGCAGGAAGCGGGCGAGGGCGCCGCCGAGCAGCAGGAAGAACGCGGCGTGCAGGACGACGCCGAGCCACCGGGTGTCGACGGCGCTCGGTTCGTCCGGGCGGTCGGGCAGGTCCGAAGGGGCCGGGCGGTTCGACGGGTCCGGGCGGTCCGGCATCAGGGGCCCGCCTCCTTTCCCGGCTGTGGGCGCTGAACTGGGCAAACACCTCCATTGTCACCGCCTCCGAGGGCTCCGCAGGTCAACCGATCGGATGACCCCCATGTCATCCGTCCCGCGATCCCGAGCGAGCCGGAACGTCGACCGTCCGGGCCCGGTTCCGGGCCGAGGGTGGAGAGCAGGAAACGGGGCGGCGACCGAGCCGCCCGCCCACCGAAGGAGTCGACGACCCATGAACGCCGTGCAGCCGCAGCACAAGAAGGTCTCCCGCCGCGCCCGTGTCGCCATCGGCGGTGCCGTGCTCGGCGCCGTCGCCCTGGCGGGCTTCGGCGCGGTCTCCGCCAACGCCTCCGCACCGGCCGCGGCGCCCGCCGCTGCCGCCGCGGTCTCCGCCCCGGCCAAGGCCACCACCACGTCCACCCACCTGACGATCGACGCCGCCACCCGCGCCGCCCAGGCCGCGCTCGACGCCGCCGAGAAGGAGAACCAGCGGGTCACGGTCGCCGTCGTCGACCGCAACGGCAACACCGTCGTCACCCTGCGCGGCGACGGCGCCGGCCCGCAGTCGTACGAGTCTGCCGAGCGCAAGGCGTACACCGCGGTCTCCTGGAACGCCCCCACCTCCGAGCTCGCCGAGCGCCTGAAGCAGGCCCCGAACCTGAAGGACATCCCCGGCACCCTGTTCCTGGCCGGCGGCGTCCCCGTCACCGCCCAGAACGCGCCGATCGCGGGCATCGGCGTCGCGGGCGCCCCGTCCGGCGCCCTGGACGAGAAGTTCGCGCAGGCGGGCGCGGAGGCGGTCGCGGGCCGCTGACGGCCGGCTCAGTCTCTCGGCATGCCGCCGTGGGGGCTGTTGACCACCAGCGGGAGCGAACCCTCCGCCAGGTAGGGGTGGTCGGGGAAGTGGTCGACGTGGAGGTGCCCGCCGTCCTCCGCGTCGGCCATGTCCCGCAGGTTGGCCGCGAGGACGGCCCGGGAGTACCTGTCGCCACCGATGAGCAGCACACGCCGGACAGGGTCGACGGAGACACAGACCCCGGGCCCCGGCGCGTCGCTGATCTCGACCCCCGCCAGGGCATCGCCGTCCGGCCCTTGCGCGGTCCACAGCAACCCCTCGCCCTCGGCCACGGCCCGCGCCAGGCGGTGCAGTTCGGCGGCCGAGGCGCTGAGGTCCACCTCACCGGAGGCGGGATCGTGCAGAACCTTCGGTGACATCTCGCCGTACTCCTCATGTTGTCGCGGCATGCGACCTGCGTCGCCCGATCAGCACCACAGCCTGCCCTGGCCGGACCCCTGTGACCAGCCGAAGGTCACAACTCCCGGAGAACCGCGGCCGTTCGTCCAAGGGACGTGGGCCTTTGTCCATGGACCGGTCCGCCGCCGCGGGTGAGGGTGGATCATGAGCCAATTCAGGGATCGGACAGGGACGTTCCACGGCACATCCACCCAGCGCCCACCGCGTGCCGACGGACCGGGACGGCTGCCGCCGGGGCTGATCGCGCTGGCTCTGGGCGGCTTCGGAATCGGGCTGACCGAGTTCCTGATCGCCGGGCTGCTGCCGCAGGTCGCGTCGAGTTTCGCGGTGTCCGAGGCGGCGGCCGGCCGGCTGATCTCCGGCTACGCGCTGAGTGTCGCGGTCGGCGCGATCGTCCTCACGGCGGCGACGGCCCGCCTGCCGCGCAAGCAGGTCCTTGTCGGTCTGGTGGCGTTGTTCGTCGTCGGCAACCTGCTGTCCGCCGTCGCGCCGAACTACTCGGTGATGATGCTCGGCCGGGTCGTCGCGGCCCTGTGCCACGGCTCGTTCTTCGGTATCGGTTCGCTGGTCGCCCGCGGCCTGGTCGCACCCGAGCGGAAGTCTCGTGCGGTGGCGGTCATGTTCGCCGGGCTGACCCTGGCGAACGTGCTGGGTGTGCCGTTCGGCGCGCTGGTCGGTGAACGCTGGGGCTGGCGCGCGGCGTTCTGGGCGGTCACCGCGATCGGGGTCCTGGCGCTGGCGGGGATCGCCGCCCTGGTGCCCGCGTCCGTGGTTCCCGCCTCAATCCCACCCACCGACCTCCGCGCCCAACTCCGCGCCTTCCGCTCCTCACAGGTCTGGCTCACCCTCACCGCCACCGCACTCGGCTACGGCGGCATGTTCGGCGCGTTCAGCTACATCGCCTACACGTTCACCGAGGTCGGCGGCTTCTCCGCGTCGGATGTCGCCTGGCTGCTGATGGTGTACGGCGTCGGCCTGGTCGTCGGGAACGTGATCGGCGGACGGGCCGCCGACCGCGACCGTGACCGCGCCCTGATCCTGGCCCTGCTCGGACTGACCGTCACCCTCACCGTGTTCGGCCTGCTGGCCGCGAGCGCCCCCGCCTCGGTCGTCCTGGTGTTCCTGATGGGGCTGACCGGCTTCGCCGCCGTCCCCGGCATGATCACCCGCGTCACCGACCACGCCCACGGGGCTGCCCTCGCCGCCAGTGCCAACGTGTCCGCCTCCAACGTCGGCAACGCCCTGGGCGCCTGGCTCGGCGGCCTGGCCCTCTCCGCGGGCCTCGGCTACCGCGCGCCGCTGTTCGTCGGCGCCGGGATCGTCGCAGTCGCAGTCGCCGTCATGGCGGTCGCGGCACGAACGGCCCGGGCGATCGAAGAAATTCCTTGACGAGAATATTCTTCATGGTGAATACTTCAGGGCATGGAGCGGATCGCATCAGCACTGGGGGACGGAGCGCGGTGGCGCATCGTCGAACTCCTCGTCGAGCGGCCCCGGTCCGTCGGTGAACTGGCGGAGCTGACCGGGCTGCGGCAGCCACAGACCACCAAGCACCTGCAGACCCTCGCCCGGGCCGGCCTCGTGACGGTCTTCCCGCTGGGGCAGCGCCGGGTCTACGCGGTCGAGACCGCACCCCTGGCGGCCCTGGAGCGGCGCCTGCGGGAGCTGGTCGAGACGGCAGGAGCGCAGGCGGGCGAGCGGGACGTCATCGCCCGCTACCGTGCCGCCATCGAGGCGGAGACCGCGGCCGCGGACCGGGACCGGTGGGCGGACGGACGTACCTTCACGTTCGAACGTGTGCTCCCCGCACCCCGGGACCTCGTCTGGCGGCACTGGACCGACGCGGACCTGCTCGCCTCCTGGTGGGCGCCGCCGTCGCTGACGGTCACCGAGTGCGTCCTGGAGGCACGGCCCGGCGGACGAGCCGTCCTCGAATACCGGGACGCCGAAGGGCGCTACCGCTCCGAGGGGCAGGTGCACATCGCGGCGGAACCCGAGCACCTCGTGTTCGACCTCGCGGTGCTGGACGCCGCGGGCGCGGTCTCGTTCACCGGCCACTACGACCTGGGCCTCGCCGAGGTCCCGGACGGGACGCGGCTACGGCTCGACCTGCGGATCACCGACACGACCGTCGAGGCGGCCCCCTACATCGCCGGGATCGGAACCGGCTGGGAGCGGGTGCTCGACAACCTCGCTGACGCCGTCGGCACAGCGCGCACCACCAAGGGCACCACGAATACACGGACCAAGGGATAAGGAAGCGCCATCATGAGCGACTCGACCGGACGCAAGGTCACCGCGAACATCAACCTCACCCTCGACGGGCGCTACAACGGCCCGGGCGGCCCCGGTGACCTCGGCGCGATCGTCCCGTACGCCGTCACGGACGTCGCCCGCAACCACCTCACCCGCATCTGGGAGAACGCCACGACGGTGGTGCTCGGCCGGGGCAACGCCGAGGGGTTCCTCGGGTTCTGGCCCTCGGTCGCCGAGGACGACAACGCCGACCCGCGCGACCGCGGCTACGCGAAGTGGCTGGTCGACACCGAGAAGGTGGTCCTGTCCACGACCCTCGCCGAGGCACCGTGGAGCCGCGCCCGCGTGGTGAACGCACCGACCGCGGAGGTTCTCGCCGACCTCAAGGCGACCGGCGAGGGCGACATCCTCATCAACACCAGCGCGAGCGTCATCAAGGCGGCCCTCGCGGCGGACCTGGTCGACCGGCTGTATCTCATCGTCTGCCCCGAGATCGCAGGCGGCGGGGAGCGACTGTTCGACGACGGGCTGCCGGCCTCGAAGTGGACGCTCACCCACCGGGAGATCGGCGAGTCGGGCGAGATGGCTCTGACCTACGACCGCGTCCGCTGACACACCCCGGCCGGGACAGGTGACCGGATCGGTCCGGCCCAGGACCCGATCCGGCCTGTCGCCGGCCTCACCCGCCCGACCAGGCTGGGGACATGACCCGAGCCCTCATCGTCATCGATGTCCAGGAGTCCTTCCGCGCCCGCCCGCTGTGGGAGACCATCTCCGACCCGAAGATCGCCGACAAGGTGAACCGTCTCGTCCGGCTGGCCCGCGAGGCGGGTGAGCTGGTGGTGTGGGTGCTGCACGCGGAGCCCGGCAGCGGCGACGTCTTCGACCCCGCCCTCGGCCACGTCCGCCTGATGGAGGAGCTGGAGCGGGTGGACGGCGAGCCGCTGATCCACAAGACCTCGCACAACGCGTTCACCACCACCAACCTCCAGCAGCTGCTGACCGAGCACGGCATCCGCGAGCTCACCGTCTGCGGCATCCGCACCGAGCAGTGCGTGGAGACCACGGCGCGCGTCGCGAGCGACCTCGGCTACGGCGTCACCTTCGTCGTCGACGCGACAGCCACCAACCCCATTCCGCACCGCGACGCCCCGGCCGACCTGAGCAACGCCGAACTGCTGGCCGACCCCCGCACCCTGCCCGCCGAGGAGGTCGTACGGCGTACCGAGTACGCCCTCGCCGGACGCTTCGCCACCATCGCCACCGTCAGCGGCCTTGAGGCCGCGGCCGGGCACCCGGCATGATGACCGGATCGTGAGCCACGTCGTCTTCTTCCTGGTGCCCGGGGTCCATCTGCTGGACCTGGCGGGACCCGCGCAGGTCTTCTCCACCGCCGCCGACTTCGGGCACCCCTACACCCTCACCTACGTCGCCGAGCGCACCGAGGTCCCCACCGCGCAGGGGGTGCCGCTGGTGGCCGGACTAGCCTGGCCCGAGCTCGGGCCCGAGGACCTCGTCGTCGTGCCCGGCTGGCGGGCGGTCACCCTCGCCGACTCACCCGAGATCGGCGCCGCTGCCCTGCGGGCGCTGCGTGACCACCACGCCCGCGGCGGCACGGTGGCCAGCGTGTGCGCGGCTGCCGAGGCGCTCGGCCGGGCCGGCCTGCTCAAGGGCCGCCGCTGCACCACGCACCACGACGTACAGGACGAACTCGCCCGGCGCCACCCGGGCGCGACCGTCGTACGCGACGTCCTGTTCACCGCCGACGACCGCGTCATCACCTCGGCCGGCATCGCCAGCGGCATCGACCTGGCCCTGCATCTGGTCGCCGGCCGGCACGGGCCCGCCGTCGCCGCCAAGGTGGCCCGGGACATGGTCGTCTACGCCCGCCGCAACGGCCACGACGCCCAGTCCAGCGCGATGTTCCGGCACCGGTCCCACCTCGACGACACCGTCCACCACGTCCAGGACCTGATCGACGCCCGCTTCGACCACCCGCTGCCGCTACCCACCCTCGCCTCCGCGGTCGGCGTGAGCGAACGCACCCTGACCCGCCTGTTCACCCGCGCCACCGGCCTGACCCCGCTGCGCTACCAGCAGACCCTCCGCCTCGAACGCGCCCAGCACCTCATCAGCCACGGCGCCACCCTCGAGGCGGCCGCTCGCTCGGTCGGCTTCGAGGACGCTCGCATGCTGCGCCGACTGCGCGCCCGGGCGGCCTAGGCACCTCCCGGGCTAGTGCGACTCCCGGGTCACCTCCGAGCCGCTCGACCCCACCAGGAAGTCCAGATCCGCCCCGGTGTCGGCTTGGAGGACGTGGTCGACGTAGAGCCGCTCCCAGCCGCGCCGGGGACTGGCGAAGCCGGCGACGGTGGCCTTGTCCGGGGTTCTGCGGGCGAGTTCGTCGTCGGGCACGTCGACGTCGATGCGGCGGGCCTCGACGTCGAGGACGACGACGTCCCCGGTGCGTACGAGGGCCAGCGGTCCGCCGGCCGCCGCCTCCGGCGCCACGTGGAGGACGACCGTGCCGTACGCTGTGCCGCTCATCCGGCCGTCGCAGACCCGGACCATGTCCCGTACGCCCTGCTCCAGGAGCTTCTTCGGCAGCGGCATGTTCGACACCTCGGGCATGCCCGGGTAGCCCTTGGGGCCGCAGCCGCGCAGGACGAGGACGGAGTCGGCGTCCACGTCCAGGTCGGGGTCGTCGATGCGGGCGTGGAAGTCCTCGATGCTGTCGAAGACGACGGCCCGGCCCCGGTGGCGCAGCAGGTGCGGGGAGGCCGCCGCGGGTTTGATCAGCGCGCCGTGCGGAGCAAGGTTGCCGCGCAGCACGGCGATGCCGCCCTCGGCGACCAGCGGTTCGGCGCGGGGGCGGATGACCTCCGTGTCCCAGATCGGGGCGTCGTCGAGACGGTCGACCAGCGGCTCGCCGGTGACGGTCAGCGCCGCGGGGTCGAGCAGGTCGCGGACCTCGCGCAGCACCGCGAGCAGTCCTCCGGCGCGGTGGAAGTCCTCCATCAGGAAGCGGCCCGCCGGCTGGAGGTCCACGAGCACCGGCACGTGCGAGCCGATGCGGTCGAAGTCGTCGAGGCTCAGCTCGATGCCCAACCGCCCGGCGATGGCGAGGAGATGGACGACCGCGTTGGTGGAGCCGCCGATCGCGGCCAGCGCCACGATCGCGTTGTGGAAGTTGGCCCGGGTCAGGAAGGTCGCCGGGCGGCGGTCGGCGGCGACCATGTCCACCGCCAGCCGGCCCGTGCGGTGCGCGGCCTGGAGGAGCCGGCTGTCGGGCGCGGGCGTCCCGGCGACGCCGGGTATCACCGTGCCCAGGGCCTCGGCCACCAGCGCCATCGTGGAGGCGGTGCCCATGGTGTTGCAGTGCCCTCGGCTGCGGATCATCGCCGACTCGGAGCGGGTGAACTGCTCCTGGGTGAGCGTCCCGGCCCGCACCTCCTCCGACAGCCGCCACACATCGGTACCGCAGCCCAGCGGCGTGCCGCGGAAGGTCCCGGTGAGCATCGGCCCGCCCGGCACGACGACCGCGGGCAGGTCCACCGAAGCGGCGGCCATGAGCAACGACGGGATCGTCTTGTCACAGCCGCCCAACAGCACCACCCCGTCAATGGGGTTGGCGCGGAGCATCTCCTCGGTGGCCATCGCCGCCATGTTCCGCCACAGCATGGCCGTCGGGCGCACGTTCGTCTCGCCGAGCGACACCACCGGCAGGTCCAGCGGGATGCCGCCCGCCTCGTACACCCCGTCGCGGACGGAGGACGCCACCTCGCCGAGATGGGCGTTGCAAGGGGTGAGGTCCGAGGCGGTGTTGGCGATGGCGATCTGCGGACGGCCGCTGAACGCGTCGTCCGGGACACCGCGGCGCATCCAGGCCCGGTGGATGTAGGCGTTGCGGTCCTGTCCGGCGTACCACTGGGCACTGCGGAGCGTCACCCGAAGCTCCTTCCAACCATCGACACACAGGTCTAATCTGTGGAACGCCATGGAGCATACGCAGACGTACGACGGCTCGACAGACCCCGACCAGGACAACTCCGGGGCGGCCGACCCGAGTTCCGGGGAGGGCCGCCTGGTCGGCTCTGACCGGGTACTGGCCGTGCTCAAGCAACTCGCTTGCTATCCCGACGGGGTGGGGCTGGAGGAGCTGACCCGGGTGATCGGCAGCCCGAAACCGACCGTGCACCGGGCGCTGGGCGCCCTGCGCCGGGCGGGCCTCGCCGAACAGGACGTCCGCGGCCGCTATCTGCTCGGCGACGAGTTCCTGCGCATGGCCTTCGCCCACCACGAGGCCCGCCCGGACCACGTCCGCCTCCGGCCGCTGCTCCAGACCCTTGCCGTGCGCTTCGGCGAGACCGCGCACTACGCGGTCCTCGACGGCCGCGAGGTCGTCTACCGCGCCAAGGTCGACCCGCCGACCGGCGCCGTCCGCCTCACCTCCAGCGTGGGCGGCCGCAACCCCGCCCACGCCACCGGCGTCGGAAAGGTGCTGCTCGCCCACGAGTTGGACACCCTCGACGCCGTACGACAGTGGATCGGCGGCACGCCATTGGAGCGCCGCACCCCGCGAACCCCGTGCACGGCAGAGGAGTTGCACCGCGCGCTGGAGACCACCCGGCAGCGCGGCTACGCCGTCGACGATCAGGAGAACGAGACCGGCGTCAACTGCCTCGCCCTGCCCGTCTACGCCACCTCCCCGACCTCTCCCTCCGGAGCCGTGAGTGTCAGCGCCCTCACCTACCGGACCCCCTTGCGGAGCCTGGTCGATGCCGTCGACGAGATCCGCGCCGCGCTCGGCCCTCTGAGCGCACCGCATCGCCCCGTACGCCGCCGCACCCCCTGAACCCCTGGAGACCGACCCCGTGTACCTCATGCGCATAGGCGCGCCCGGCGCCGAGAAGCCCGTCGCCCGCGTCGACGACGACACCTACGTCGATCTGTCCGACACCGTCACCGACTTCGACGAGGCGTTCTTCGGCTCGGGCGGCATCGACCGAGTCCGGCCCGTCGTCGCCGAACGCGTGGCCGCCGGGCAGGTGTCCCGCTTCGCCGGGGAACGGATCGGCGCACCGATCGCCCGCCCGCACCAGATCCTGTGCATTGGCCTCAACTACCGCGACCACGCGGCCGAGAGCGGCATGGCGGTCCCCGACGAGCCGATCCTGTTCACCAAGTCGCCCAACACCCTGGTCGGCCCGAACGACGACGTACGCATCCCGCGCGGGTCCACCAAGACCGACTGGGAGGTCGAACTCGGCATCGTCATCGGCCGCCGCACCAGTTACCTGCACTCCGTCGACGACGCCCGCGCCGCCATCGCCGGATACGTCGTCGTCAACGACGTCAGCGAACGCGGCTTCCAACTGGAACGCGGCGGCCAGTGGGCCAAGGGCAAGTCGGCCGAGACCTTCAACCCCGCGGGCCCCTGGCTCGCCACCACCGACGAGATCGACGACGTCCTCGCCCTCGACATGTGGCTGGACGTCAACGGGGTGCGCCGCCAGACCGGCAGCACCAAGACGATGATCTTCGACCCGTACTTCATCGTGCACTACCTCAGCCAGTTCCTGGTCCTGGAACCCGGCGACCTCATCAACACCGGCACCCCGCCCGGCGTCGGCATGGGCCTCACCCCGCCCGTCTACCTCCAGCCGGGAGACGTGATGGAACTCGGCATCAAGCACCTCGGCACCCAGCGCCAGCACGTCCTCGCCCCGCGGTGACGCGCCCGCCCATGCGCGCCTTCGTCCTCACCGCGCCGGGGGAGCACGCGGTCCAGGAGGTCCCGGCCCCGGTGCCAGGACCCGGCGAAGCCGTCGTCGACGTCGAACGCGTCGGCGTCTGCGGCACCGACATCGAGTTCTTCACCGGCGCGATGACCTACCTCCACCAGGGCCACGCCGCCTACCCGATGCGCCTCGGGCACGAGTGGGCCGGGCGCGTGGCGGCGATCGGCGACGGCGTGGACCCCGCGTGGCTCGGCCGGCGCGTCATGGGGGACACCATGCTCGGCTGCGGAGCGTGCCGCCGCTGCCGACGCGGCCACCAGCACGTGTGCGACAAGCGGCAGGAGGTCGGCATACGCGGCGACCGCCCCGGCGCCCTGGCCGAACAACTGGCCGTCCCAGCCACGTCGTTGCACGCCCTGCCGGACACCGTCGACGCCGAACTCGGCGCCCTGGTCGAACCCGGCGGCAACGCCCTGCGCGCCGCCCGGGCCACCGCGTCCGGCGCCGGTGACCGGGTGCTGATCCTCGGGCCCGGCACGATCGGCCTGCTCACCGCGATGTTCGTGCGGGCCGCCGGGGCGGAGGTCCACCTCATGGGAGCGACGGACAGATCCCTCGCGTTCGCCCGCGACCTCGGCTTCGGGCACGTCTGGCGCGCGGACTCGATACCCGACGTGCCCTACGACGCGGTCGTCGACGCCACCAACGCCGTCCATCTCCCTGGCCTGGCGGTCGAGTTGGTCGAACCGGCCGGACGTGTCGTGTACGTCGGCATCGCCGGCGAACCCAGCCGCGTCGACACCCGGACCCTGGCCCTGAAGGACGTCACCGCGGTCGGCGTACTTTCCGCATCTCCCGGTCTGGAGGCGACCGTTCAGGCGTACGCGGAGGGCAGCGTCGACCCGCGTCCCCTCGTCGCCGCGACGGTCGGTCTGGCGGAGGTCGGTGCGGTACTCACCGGAAAGCGTCCTCCGGGCGCGGGACTCGGCCCCAAGATCCTGGTCGATCCACGCCGGAACTGACGCGGTCGCAAGCACCGCCGCACATACGGTATGGTTGATCTTGAGCCGGTCACCGCAACCGCGAACAACCGGCACTGCGTTGGTGGTCCAAGGAAAGACGCCCCGCTTCCTGCGGGGAAATGCAGGTGCAAGGCCTGCCCAGCGCTCAATGATGGGGCCCGTCCCGCGTGATACGCGGAGCGGGCCCCATATTCATGTCCGCCTCAGGCGTCCTCCCACTCCAACTCGGTCTCATCGACCGCGACACGGCAGTAACCCTCCACCGGTTCACCCGTCTCCAGGGCGGTGGCCGTCGCGTCCAGCAGGGCCGGAAGCGAGGCCCACATGGGGGAGGGAGAGAAGGAACAGCCGGTCTCGTGGTCGGCGTCGCCGATGCGCCCCCGACGGCTGTGCCGCCGCTGATCCACGATGAGATAGTCACCGCAGCCGTCAGCGGCGAAGGGAATCCACTCCGCGTGCCACCAGGGCCCGTACTCCGATTCCGGATCGCCCTCTTCGCGACCGGCGAGATCATCACCGTAGATCCGCATACGCAGTTGACGGCTGTCGACGATCTTCCGCACGTTCAGCAACATCCAGAACGGCGGCAACAGGGCTTGGTATCCGGTGCCGTTGTGTCGCAGCAGGGACTCCCGGAGACTCGCCGGGAACGGCTGACCCAAGGCCTCCTCCGCCGCCGCGATGGCGGAGGGCTCCGCGGGAGGCTCCAGGGCCGCGAACGCCCTCGGAGTGTGCCGGGCGAGCCAAGTCTCGATGCGGGCCCAGGAGTCGGCGACCGATGGCGTCATACGGCCGATCCTGTCAGTCCGACGAACCGAGCAGAAGGAGGTAGGGCAGCACGACGGCGGGCAGGATCAACAGCCAGGGTCTGAGCGGGCGTTCGCGGTGCAGGGGGAGGAGGACGTCGGCGATCAGGACGAGCAGCAGCACGAACTCACCTGTGATGACGAGGAACAGCAGGACGGGACCGCTGTGGTCGATCTCGGGGTAGGGCCCAGGGAACGCACCGTCACCACACCACTGCCGAACTCTCCGTCAGCCAGGAACGCCAGACGTGCCGGGTGGCGGGGACCTCGGGCCGGTCCAGGAGCCAGAGCACGAACCCGGCATGGCAGCGCGCCCAGGGCTCGTCGGAGCGGCACGCGGCGTGGAGCCGGCCGCGCAGGTCGTCCCCGTCGACGGCGCGCGCGACCCGTATGTACTCCCGGTCCTTGCAGCGATACGGGCGTCGGACGACGATCTCGGTCAGGTCGACGAGCCGGCTCCTGACCGTCTCGTCCCCTGCGATCGTGGCGATGTCCCGGATCAGCCCCTGCTTCGTGCCCCATGCCTTGGCGTGCTCTGTCCACTCCTGCGGGAACCTCGCCTCCCACTCCAGGAAGAGCAGCGCGTACGGCAGCCCCGGCCAGTCGGCGATGGCGGTGCGCCGGGGGCGATCCCACAAGGCGTCCGGGATCACGTGCCGCTGGGTGCGGTGATAGGCGTCAAGAGCCCCGAGGAGCGCCGGTTCCCGGTACTGCTCCTCCGCTCCCAGGGGTCGCGTCAGCCGCCACATCTCGTTGGCGCGACCGCGAGCGTCGTCGGCCCGCCCGCGTGCATCGGACAGATGCAGCAGCGCGGCCGACCGCTCCACCGGATCGTCCGCGATCAGGCCGTACGCCCAGCCCAACCGCTCCGCCCACGCGCCGGCGTCGTCCGCCACCGCGTGCGACCGCGCATCCGATCCCTCCACCATGAGGAAAATCATCCCATCCGCCGCGAGGGCGATGACGCCGGCCGTGCCCACCGCCGCACCCCGCTCGTTCGCGTTCCTCACGCTCCGCGTTTTGGATCAGTGCTTCCCCTGCCCTGGATCACTGCTGCACCAGCGCTTCCCGGCCGCTCGCAAGAGTGGCAACAGCCGCTCCACCAGGGAGAAACGGCGCTCAGCACACCACCGCGAGCCGGAGGGGAACCGCACTCATGGGCACCACCGCACATCCGCAGCGCAGGACTATCGTCACCGGAGGGCTGGCGGCCACCGCCGCCCTGCTGACCGGCTGTTCGTCGGCCTCGGGCACCCCGAAGGTCACCCAGGTCGGAGCGGCCGGCACGACTCCGACCCCCGCCACGTCGGCGAGCACGGGACCGTCCTCGCCCGGCGGAGCCTTCACGCGGCTGATGGAGGGCAACCGGCGCTGGGTGAAGGGCGCCCTGCTCCACCCCGACCAGGATCCGCGGCGGCGCGAGGCGGTCGCCGAGGAGCAGAAGCCGTACGCCGTCGTCCTGTCCTGCATCGACTCCCGGGTGCCGCCGGAGCTGGTCTTCGACACCGGGATCGGCGACCTGTTCGTGATACGCACCGGCGGCCAGGTGGTGGCGCCGGTCGTCACGGGCTCCGTCGAGTACGGCCCCGTCACGGCCGGCACCCCGCTGATCGTGGTCCTCGGCCACCAGCGCTGCGGTGCGATCAAGGCGGCGTACAAGGCCATGCACGACCGTACGACCCTGCCCGGCAACCTCCAGGCGATCGCCGACTCCCTCCGTACCGCCTACGCGGCGACGGCGCGGCAGAAGACCGACGACCCGGTCGACACCATGATCCGCATCCACGCCCGCCAGACCGCCGCCGCCTTGCGCTCCAACACCTCCCTCGCCCCGCTGGCGAAGCAGGGCGATCTGGCCGTGGTCAGCGGGTACTACTCGCTGGACACGGGCCGGGTGGAGGTCCTGAACGGGGCACCCACCGCCTGACGGCGTGCCCCACCACCGTCCTTCGGACGACGGCTAAAGGTCCCGCAGCGCGCGCCCCATCCTGGTCACCGCCTCGCGCAGGACGGCGGGCGGTGTCGCGAAGTTGAGGCGTACGTGGCCCTCGCCGCCGGAGCCGAAGACATGCCCCGAACTGAGCGCGACCCGCGCCCGGTCGAGGAAGAACCTCGCGGGCCCGGCCAGGTCGCTGACCACGCCGGGCCCGTCACCGCCCGCCTCCGTGTGCAGTCCCAGCCGGGTGCAGTCCAGCCACGCCAGGTAGGTGCCCTCGGGGCGGTGACATCGCACGCCGGGGAGGTGTTCGGCGGCGAGACGGCCGAGCAGGCCTCGGTTGGCGTCGAGACCGAGCAGCAGGTCGTCCAGCCAGTCGCCGCCCTTGCGGAAGGCCGCGGTGTGGGCGATGACACCGAGGTGGCTGGGCCCGTGGCCGACCTCCTCGGGCAGCAGCCGGAGTTCGTCGCCGGCCTCGGGCCCCGCGAGTGCCAGGGCCGCTTTCAGACCGGCGAGGTTCCACGCCTTGGACGCGGAGGTCAGCGCGAACGCGTTCTCGGCGCCGGGCACGCTGAGGAAGGGGGTGAAGACTGCGCCCGGCAGCACCAGGGGTGCGTGGATCTCGTCGGAGACGACCCGCACCCCGTGCCGGCGGGCGAGGGCGGCGACGGCCTCCAACTCCTCGCGGGTGTGGACGACACCGGTGGGGTTGTGCGGGTTGCTCAGCAAGAACACCGCACGCCGCCCGTCGCCGCGGGCCCGCACGAAGGCGTCCTCCAGCGCGTCCAGGTCGATCCGCAGATCGGTACCGAGGCGCGCCTCGACGACCTGGCGGGCGTCGTGCGAGACGAACGCGTAGAACGGCGGATACACCGGTGAACACACCACCACCGAGTCGCCGGGATCGGTGAGCAGCCGCAGCACCTCGACGATGCCCAGCATCACGTCCGGCACGATCGCGGTCCGTTCCACCCGCACCCCGTCCCACTGCCACCGCTCGGCGGCGAACGCGGCGAGGGCCTCGGCGTACGCGGTCCCATGGGGATATCCGGTGTCCCCGAGCTCGATCGCCGTCTGGAGGGCCTCGACGACGGCCGGAGCGAGCGGCACGTCCATCTCGGCGACCCACAGCGGAAGCACGTCCCGGGGGTGCGTGCGCCACTTCATGCTGCTCCGCTGCCGCAGCTGCTCCAGGGTGAGTTGTACGAGAGGGTCCGTCCGCCGGGCCTCCGCGCCGTCGGGCTCCTGATCCATGGGTCCGGTCATGCTGCGCTCCCTCGGGTGGGATGGACGAGGCTGCTGTGCACCACGCACCACCGAGCCAGCCGCCCCGACCGAAGTCAAGCGTCGCCGCAGCCAGGGGCGGCGGGAGGCGACGCGGAGCGTCGTCAACCGACGACAACGCCGCAGATCGACGCACCAAACCCGGCGTCCGCGGCATGATCCGCCGGACAGGCCTTAGGCTCCGGCCATGAGTGAGGCAGACAGACGCGGCGAACGACGCGTCGTCGACGGGCGTTTCGAGTTGGAGGCCCGTCTCGGTGGCGGTGGGATGGGCACGGTCTGGCGCGCCAGGGACCTGGTGCTGCACAGGCTGGTGGCGGTCAAGGAGGTCCGCCCGCCGGACCGCGACCTCGCCGAGTACGACCCCGAGGGCGCGCGGATGCTGCGCGAGCGGGTGCTGCGCGAGGCCAGGGCGCTGGCCCGCATCGACCACCCGAACGTCGTGACCATCCACCACATCGTCGACGGCGGCGAAGGCACGTACCCCTGGCTGGTCATGGAGCTGGTGAGCGGCGGCTCCCTGGCGGACCGCCTCGCCCAGGGCCCGATGCCACCGGCCGAGGCGGCCCGGATCGGCCGCGGCGTGCTGGCCGCGCTCACCGCCGCGCACGACGCCGGCATCCAGCACCGGGACGTCAAACCCGCCAACGTGCTGCTACGACCGGACGGCCGCCCGGTGCTGACCGACTTCGGCATCGCGGCGATCCGCGAATCGACCACCCTCACCGCCACCGGCTCCATCATCGGCACGGCCGACTTCATGGCCCCCGAACGCATCACCGGCCAGGAGGGCGGCGCCGCGTCCGACCTGTGGTCGCTGGCGATGATGCTGTACACGGCGGTGGAGGCCCGTCACCCCCTGCGCCGCGGCACCACCCTGGCCACCCTCGCCGCGGTCCTGCACGAGGACGTACCGCCCCCGGTGCGGGCGGGTGTTCTGGGCGAGATCCTGATGAGCGTGCTGGTACGGGACCCGGCGGCGCGCCCGTCCGCGGCCGAACTGGACCGCGGGCTGGCCGAGATCGAGTCACGGCCGGCGGGTCCGGCGGGTCCGGCGGTGGTCAGGGACGAGCCGACGTCGTACCCGCTGACCCCGCCACACGCACCACCGCCGACGACGACGGGCTTCGGGCCCCCGCCGGTCCTGCCCGGCCCACCGGTGCAGATATCGCCGCAGGCGCCCACGGCACCGGTGACTACGACACGCAGACGCGGCACCGGCTCGACGGTCCTGAGGGCCGTCTCGGGCGTCACCCTCGTAGGCGCGGTGGGTCTGGCGTGGTGGCTGCTGCCCCTGGACGACAACACGGGCGACGGCAACTTGGGTGCCGGCCCCTCGACGTCCACATCCACGTCGTCGAGCCCGAAGCCGACGGGGTCACGGACGACTTCCGCCCCGTCGAGCGAGGAGTCCGAGGGGTCCGATGACTCCGGCGAGGCGGACGTTGCGAGCGGCTCGATGCTGACACCGGCCAACATCCGGACCGCCATCAAGGCATTGAAGGAGAAGACGGGGCGGGACAGGTTCGGGGACTTCACGGTCTACGACGACTATGTGTCGGCCCAGGTGATGGTGAAGGGCAGCGACACCAAGTACGACTCCTACTCCTACTACCCGGACAGGGGGGTGGTGGAGGGAATCATCAAGAGCACCTTGATGAGCGGCAGGCAGCCGTTCACTCTTGACGGCTACGCATGGGACAAGGTCCCCGCGCTGCTGAAGGAGGCGGACGACAAGCTGAACGTCCCCGATCCGGAACTGCGTTATGTGATCGCGGAGTCGGCGAACACCGTCTTCGACGAGCCGGCCTCGATGTCCGTGTACCTGTCCGACGACTACGGCTCCGGCTACCTGCAGGCGACCCCTCAGGGCAAGGTGACCGACGTGTACCCCGCCGACAAGTGACGAGGGACGCTCACGCCGCGAAGTCCGCTCGGTGGTCCTCGGCCCATTCCGCGAAGGTCCGGGCCGGGCGACCGGTGAGCTTCTCGACCGTCGAGGTGATCTCGGGGTCGGTACCGACCATCGCCGCGAAGGACTTCAGCAACGCCCGCACCATCTGCCGCGGCATGTGCGGGAAGAGGGTGGCTTCCGCCTCCCCCACTGGAGTCTCGACGTAGGTCAGCTCGCGGCCGAGGGCCTGTCCGATGGCGGCGACCTGCTCCGCGTTCGTCGTCGCCGCGGGCCCGGTGAGCCGGTGGACGGCACCCTCGTGGCCCGCGTCGAGCAGGGAACGCTCGGCTACGGCCGCGATGTCGTCCTCATGGATCGGCGCGGAGACGGCACCCGCGAACGGGCCGTGCACGGCGTCGCCCTGTCGGATCTGCGGGGCCCACTGGAAGGCGTTGGCGGAGAACGCGTTGGGCCGCAGGAAGGTCCACTCCATGCCGCTGTCCCGGACGAGTTGCTCGGCCCGCGCGTGCCTGATGTGGATCGGGTGGGTCTCGTCGGCGCCCTCCTGGATGATGCCCGAGGAGAGCATGACCACGTGCCGTACGCCGCCGACGCGAGCCCGGTCGAGGACGGAGTCCGTACGGTCGCCAGTGGCCTGCACATGAAGGAAGAGCTTCGACGCCCCCTCGAACAGCCCGTCCGACTCAAGGTGGTTGACTTCTGCGCCCGGAGGAAGCGCGGCCCGCTTCGGATCGCGGCTCACGGCCCGCACGGGCTGTCCTTCGACCACGAGCCGCTCGACAAGAGCACGGCCGACGTTGCCGGTGGCACCGGTGACGACGATCACGGGTTTCCTCCTGGTTGGACCTCGGTTTGATCATCCCTGGCTGTTCCGACCCTAGGAGGGGCGAACGCCGGCGGCATCGGCACAGCGAACCAACTGACCTAGGTCTCGATGCCTACGACCGTGCCGTGCGGGGACGTTGACCGTTCCCGGTAGCCGGCACGCATATTCCTGCAGGGCGCGGAGCCGGAGTCGCTAGCATCGTCCCCGTCGGGGGAGGGGGAGTCATGGCACTGGGACGCAAGGGCGCACGGCGCATCGTGGTCGACGGCACGGCGTACCGCTGGCGCCTGCGCCGCCGGCCAACCTACTTCCAGGGGCTGGCCTGGACTCCGTGCACCTTCGCCGTCGAACATGCGGACAGCTCAGGCCCGGGTCGAACGCTGGTGGTGACCACCGACCAGCCGCACCTGAGCAACTGGATCGGCCGCGAAGGCCAGCCGATACTGCCGTCCGACGTCGCCCGAGCCATTGAACACGCGCTGCGCGAGGGCTGGACCCCGACGCCTCCAGGCGCCACTTTCCATCTCGACCTGTCCGCAGGCTTCGTACCGTCACCTTGAGGACAGCGAGTAGGACACAGATGGCTCAGGTCACGGCCGGGCCACTGGCGCGGCGTTCGTAGAGTCCTTTCACTTGGCCGCAGCCAGGGCTGGCGTCGTTGATCCCCAAGTAGTTGTGGAGGGTTGAGCGCATGACGGGCAGGTCCGACGGGGCGATCTCTTGGTCTCGTTCCACCAGCCCGGACGCTGGCCCAGGTGCCGGATGGCCCACGCCACGGGCGTCTGTCGAACCGCCGCCTGCGTCTCCATCGGCTTGCATCGTGAAACCGATCGGTTTACCGTTACGGAAACCGATCGGTTTCTCATTTGTGGAGGCACAGCCATGACCGCACTCAAGGGCGCGAACGTCTTCGTCACCGGCGGCAGCCGCGGTATAGGCAAGGCCCTGGTGGAAGCGCTGTACGCACGCGGCGCCGCCAAGGTCTACGCCACGGCCCGCGACCCGCGCAGCGTGACGCACCCGGACGCCGTCCCGGTCGCCCTGGAGGTCACCGACCCGGCCTCGGTCACGGCGGCCGCCGCGCAGGCGCAGGACGTGACCGTGCTGATCAACAACGCCGGTGCCTCGGTCGGCGCCTCGTTCCTCGACTCCCCGGTCGACGACGTACGCCGGGAGTTCGAGACCAACTTCTACGGCCCGCTCCTCGTCGCCCGCGCCTTCGTGCCGGCCATCGAGCGCAATGGCGGCGGCCATCTCCTCAACGTGCACTCCGTGCTGTCCTGGATCGCGCTCGGCGGCACCTACAGCGCCTCCAAGGCCGCCCTGTGGTCGCAGACCAACTCCCTGCGCCTCGAACTTCAGCCGCGCGGCATCGCCGTCACCGGCCTCCACGTCGGCTACGTCGACACGGACCTCGCGGCCGGCGTCGACGCACCCAAGTCCGACCCGCGTGCCGTCGCCGCGCTCGCCCTCGACGGCATCGAGACCGGTGCCCACGAAGTTCTCGCCGACGACATCTCCCGTCAGGTCAAGGCGGGCCTGGCCGGTGACCTGGCCGCGCTGTACCCCCAGCTCGCCCAGTAGTCCTGAAACCGGACAGGGGTATAGCGATGAGCCAGAATTCACGGAACAAGAAGTTCTACGCCCTGAACATGTTCGACGTGGTGGACCTGGAGAAATACCTCGCGTATTTCAGCCGCCTCCCCGAAGTGGCGCCGCAATACGGTGGTCGCATGGTGGCGTTCGGCCGTTTCCGGGACAACGTGGCCGGTGACCTCGCACCACGGCAGGTTCTGTTCCTCGTTGAATGGGACTCCGAGGAAGCCTTCAACAGCTTCCGGGACGATCCGGAACTCGCCGACCTGCATCCGCTCCGGGAGAACGGAACGGCGTCCTATGTCTGGCAGACGTTCGATGGCGCCGACATGAGTGACCCGACCGATGTCTCGCTCGATGACGTCCTGGCCGTACTCAAGCCCTAACCGCCGTCGTGGGCAGGGGCAGGGGCAGGGGCAGTACGCAGGAGTGGAGTGAGGGCGTCATTCGTGCGGCGATCGCCGAGCGGGTCGGCGTCACTCAGCCGTATCTCTTCCGGCTTTTCCCGGACGAGAAGGCGATCTTCGTCGCCGCTCTGGTGCGGAGCGCGGAAGACACCCGAGTGGCTTTCGAGACGGCGACCGACGGGGTGGAGGACGTCGAGCGTGCCCGGCAGGTGATGGCGGACGCCTATACGCAGCTGATCTCTACGCGCCCCGAAACGCTCATGATGCAGTTGGAGGGATACGCCGCCGCGGCGCAAGGCGATGACCTGATCAGTGAGGCCGTCCGGGCCGTCTGGCTGAGCATCTGGGAAACCGTGCACCTGGCGCTGGACGCTGACGCCGAGCCGACCGCGAGCTTCTTCGCCTGCGGCATGCTCGGCAACACACTCACGGCCATCGGGCTCCCCATGACTACCGGTAGCGAGCGGGCGCCCGAAGCGCGATGCAAAAGCGCGATGCAAAAGCGCGATGCAAAAGCGCGATGCGTCAGCGCACTCCTGCCGCTATCGACAGCCCCGGAACTCCGGGGCACCTGCCTGCAATTCGACCCGCTCGGAAAAACGTGCACTGGCGTTCGGATCAGGGGCTCGGCGACGGCCTGGGGGATGGGCCGTCGCCGAGCCATGTGGGTGTGCGCGCCTGTCGGCCCCGTCAGGGTGACGCACACCGGGACCATGTGGCAGAGCCTGAGCTCGCCCCCGGCGCGCAAGCCTGCACGACGCGCCGCAACCGCAAGCCCAGGCGGCGAGCCGCCGGATGTCCGAGGGGTCGCGATGCGTCAGCCCATCCCCGCCGCGTCCAGCAGGACGGTCACGGTGGGGATGACGAGCCCGCCCTGGGTGTCGGCCTTGACGCCCGCGCGGGCGCTCGCGCCGTCGAAGACCAGGATCAGCTGCCGGGCCAGCAGGTCGGGGTCGTTCGCCCCGCCCTGCTCGGCCTCGGTGCGGAAGAAGGCCGTCAGGTCCTCCTTGACCCGGCGGGCCACCTGGCTCGCGGGGTGGTCCGGGTCCTTGAGCTCGATCTGTACGACGAGATACCGGCAGCCCTGGAAGTCGGGTGCGCCCGCCTGCGCCTCCGCCCGCTCGAAGACGTGCAGGATGCGTTCGCGGGGCGGACGCTTGTCGTCCGCGGCGGGAAGGAGTGCCGTCACATAGGAGGAGGCGCGCTCCTCCAGGCTCGCCGCCAGGAGTTCGTCCTTGCTCTCGAACAGCTTGTACATGGAGCGCTTGGACACCCCCGCCGCCTTGCACAGCGCGTCGACGCCGATGTTGACGCCGTCTCGGTAGGTGAGCGTGGCCGCTGCCTCCAGCAGGCGCTCTCGGGAGCTTGGCATTGCTTCGGTGGTCATGGGGCGAGGTTAACTCGATTTCGACATATTGGAAACCGATCGGTTTACGACGGGTGAATGTGGGAGGGGCGGTAGAAAACGGGCCGGCTGCGCCGCGATGGGGGGTGCGTCCGGATGTCGGCACCCCCCCATCGCGGTCTCCGGCTCAGTGGGCGATCACGGGCTCGCCCTCCGACGGCGCCAGAGGCGTGTTCGGCATCAGGAACGCCATGAGCACCGCGCCGACCACGAAGATCCCGGAGCCCCAGGCCAGGGTGGCCGTGTAGCTCTCGACGCCGGCCTGCGCCGCCGTCAGCGCGCTCGGCTTGTGCGAGGAGAGGTAGTCGGTCGCGGCCGATGAGGCAACCGTCGTCAGCAGCGCCGTACTGATCGAACCACCCACCTGCTGGCTGGTGTTGATGAGGGCGGAGGCGACGCCGGCGTCCTCGTGGTGGACACCCGCGGTCGCGCCCTGGAACGCGGTGGTCATCACCGCGCCGATGCCGAGGCCGAGCAGGATCATGCCCGGCATGATGTGGGCGACGTAGGTGCTGTCCAGTGTGAGCCGGGTCAGCAGGGCCATGCCGGACGCGGAGACCAGGAAGCCGACGGTGACCACGATCTTCGGGCCGACCCGGGGCAGCACCAGCGAAGGCACCGTGGTCGAGGAGGCGACGATGCCGCCGACCATCGGCAGGAAGGACAGTCCCGCCTCGATCGGCGAGTAACCGATGCTGGCCTCCAGGTAGTAGGTCAGGAACAGGAAGATCGAGAACATCCCCATGCCCAGCACGAACACGGCCAGGAACGAACCGCCCCGGGTTCGGTGCAGCACGACGCGCAGCGGCAGCAGCGGATGCGCGACCCGGAGCTCCAGCCGGACGAACACGGCGAGCAGCAGTACGCCGCTGATCATGGAGCCGAGGGCGACGGGGTCGGTCCAGCTGGTGGATTCGACGTGCGCGAACCCGTAGACGATGCCGAACAGTGCGGCGCTCACCACCACGGTGCCGGGGATGTCGATCTTGGGCCGCTCGGTGTGCGCGGGCTTGGCCAGCAACAGCAGCGCGCCGACCAGTGCGACGCCCGCGAACACGACGTTCACGTACATCACCCAGCGCCACGACGCCCATTCGGTGAGCATGCCGCCCAGCAGGAGCCCGACCGCGGCGCCCGCACCGGACAACGCGCTGAAGATGCCGAAGGCCTTCGGCCGCTCGGCCGGGTCCGTGAAGGTCACACTCAGCAGCGACAGCGCCGCGGGCGCGAGCAGCGCCGCGAACAGGCCCTGCGCCACGCGGGCCGCGACGAGGATCTCGAAGCTGCCGGCCGCGCCGCCGACGACGGAGGCGGCCGCGAAGCCGATCAGGCCGGTCACGAAGGTCGTACGGCGTCCGAACAGGTCCCCGAGCCGGCCGCCGAGCAGCAGCAGGCTGCCGAACGCCAGGGCGTACCCCGTGATGACCCACTGCCGGCTGCCGTCACTGAAACCGAGGTCGTGCTGCGCCTCGGGCAGTGCGATGTTCACGACCGTCGCGTCGAGGGTGACCATCAGTTGCGCCACGCCCAGCACGACGAGCACCCACCAGCGCACGGCATGTGAGCCGCGGCGGCCCGAGTCTGTTTTCCCGGAGGCGGGTGCTCCGCGGTCGAAGGTGGTACTCACTTTTCCCCTTAGTCGCTGGTCATGGGCCCGACCAACGGTCGGAAACCGATCTGTTTCCACTCAGGAAAACAGATCGGTTTCCCAGGTGCAAGTGAAGAACGCTCAAGGTGGGGTCCATCGGCACCCGCCGGGGCTCATTTCGCCGGCCGGTTCTACCGCGGACCTGGACTTCGCCCAACTCGAAGGGGTCGAGGGCCAGTTCGCCCTCGCTGAGCGGGCGGTGGTGCTCAGCGTGCTGTTCGAGCCGGTCGTCAGGCTGCTGTGGCGCCTGGAGATGGCGAGTCATGCGTACGGGATGAGGTCGTCGGCCGAGTGGTCAGTGCCGAGGCGACTCAGTGCCGCGAGGCTCTCGGCGAGTGCCGGCGGTGCGGGGGCGCGTCGGAGATCCGCCGGCCCATGCTCGCGATGAGCGCCTCGACCCGCACGACGGCCTCGCCGGAACGGAACGCCTCGGTGACGAGGGGAGGCCTGCCGGACTTGTGTCCGGAAACCGATCGGTTTACCTTGGTGGAGACCGATCGGTTTCTCATGCTCCGGTGAGAGGCATGGCCGTTTTGGTCGATCCCTCACACCCAAGGAGTCGCGGAGATGCCCAGCCAAGAGTCACGCCCCACGATGCACATCCCGGGGACCACCAGCCACACGATCCCCCCTCGCGGCGGCCGGGAGGGAGAACTGCGCTACCTCAAGGCGGGCACCGGCGCTCCCGTGGTCCTGCTGCACACCGTGCGCACCCAGGCCGAGCACTTCCGTCACCTCATCCCGCTGATCGCGGACCGCTACACCGTCCACGCCCTCGACCTGCCGGGGATGGGCTACTCCGAGATCGTGCCCGGGGCGTCGTACGACGAGCCCGCGATGCATGCGGGCGTCGAGCGGCTGCTGACCGAACTCGACCTGAACGACGTGACGTTGGTGGGAGAGTCCATGGGCGCGGCGCTCGCCCTGACCACCGCGGCAGAGCTGCCGGACCGGGTACGACGTGTCGTCGCCGTCAACACGTACGACTTCCGCGGCGGCATCGCCCGCTCCAGCCTCCTCGCCCGCGTGGTGGTCAGCGGGGTCCTCGCGCCCGGCGTTGGCCCCGTGATCGCCGGTGTCGAGCCCAGGCCCGCCCTCCGCGCGATCCTTCAGGGCGGCCTCGGCGACAAGAGCGCCCTGCGCGAGGACTACGTCGACGAACTCCTCCGAGTGGGCGCCCGCCCCGGCTATCCGACCGTCGCCCGGGCCGTCTACCAGGCCCTGCCCAGCCTCATCGCCGCCCGCTCCCGCTACCCCGAGATCAAGGCGCCCGTCCACCTCGTCTACGGCGAGAAGGACTGGTCCCGCCCCTCGGACCGGGAAGCCAACAGGCGACTGCTGCCGGCCGCCCACTTCACCCACATCCCCAAGGCCGGCCACTTCATCGCCCTGGAACGCCCCGACGTACTGGCCGACCTGCTCAACTCGGCGACCTGACGGCCGGGGCCGGCCTCCGGCCCGTGGCACCTCCGACTTGACCGGATGCTGCCTCCGTTTTACCGTGGAACCAGTACGGAGGTAGCCTCCGTTTTATCGGGGTCGCTGGATCGCAGGACACAGGAGGGTGTATGAGCGCCGGTGGACAGCAGGGGCGCAAGCCCCGTGCCGATGTCCAGCGCAACCGTGCCGCCCTCCTGGAGGCGGCGCAGCGGCACTTCCTCAAATACGGCGTCGGTACGTCCCTGGAGGCGGTGGCCAAGGAGGCGGGCGTCGGGCCCGGCACCCTGTACCGGCACTTCCCCACGCGGGAAGCGCTGCTGGCGGCCGTACTGCAGACGCGCTCCGAAGAACTGGTGGCCCGGCAGGAGGAGATCGCGCGCCTCGGCGACGCCGACAAGGCGCTGGAGCAGTGGCTGCGCGCGCTGGAGGAGTACTTCAGCGCGTTCAGCGGACTGCCGGAACCTCTCATGGCCGCGGCCAGGGCGCAGGACCCGGACAACCCGCTCACGCTGCCCTGCGACATCGTCATCTCCGCCACCGAGGAGTACGTGCGGGCCGCCCAGCAGACGGGGTACGTGCGCGCTTCCGTACAGGGGCACGACCTGTTCCTCGCCGCCATCTCCGTCGCCTGGCTCAAGGGTGCCGGTGCCGCGGAGGAGGAGTCGCTGGAGCGGGTGCGCGCGCTCATCGTCGCCGGCTACCGCGAACGGAACACCGAGGCGTAAGCCCCTGCCGGGCGCTGTCCCGCGCCTCTGCTCCACATTTCTCAGCTTCCTAGAAGGACAAATCATGAAAATTTCTGTTATCGGTGCCGGAGTGATCGGCGGCAACCTCGCCCGCAAGCTCGGCGAAGCCGGTCATGACGTGCAGGTGGCCGACGCCCGCGGGTCGGAGGCCGTCGCGCCCGACGTGCTGGAGACCGGCGCCCGTGCGGTGGCACTTGAGGACGCCGTCAAGGACAGGGACGCGGTCGTCCTGGCCATCCCCTTCGGGGCGGCGGGACAGCTGGCCGACCTGTTCGCCTCCGTCCCCGCCGAGACGGTGGTCATCGACACCTCCAACTACTACCCGCACCTCAGCGGCCGGATCGAGGCAGTGGAGGACGGCGCCATAGAGAGTGTCTACACCTCCGAGCTCCTCGGTCGCCCCGTGGTCAAGGCCTGGAACGCCGCCCTGGCCGGGACCCAGCGGACGAAGGGCGTCCCGGCGGGCACTCCGGGCCGTATCGCCATACCGGTCGCGGGTGATTCCGAGGACGCCAAGCGGGTGGCCATGCGTCTGGTGGACGACACCGGATTCGACCCGTACGACGCGGGAGCACTGGCCGACTCCTGGCGTCAGCAACCGATGGGCCCCGCCTACTGCACCGAGCTGACACTGGATGAGCTGCCGGCCGCCCTGGCCGCGGCCGATCGCGTCAAGGACGCGGCGGTCCGGGACAGCATGGGGGAGCGCTTCGCCGCCCTCGGTGCCGATCCCACCCTGGAGGATGTCGTCGAGATGAACCGAGCCGCCCACAGGTGAGCGTGCCGGACCGTTGTCAGTGGGCTCTGCGATCGTGTGCGGCGTGGACGAAGTCGTGGAGCGTGTCGATGCGCAGGACCGTGTGCTCGGGCCGGTGAGCCGGAGGGACGCCGTACGGGAGGGCTGGCTGCACCGAGTGGCCGTGGTCGTGTGTCACGACGAGCAGGGTCGGATCCTCGTCCATCGGCGCGCTGAGCAAGTGCCCCGATTCCCGGGGCTTCACGAGGTCGGCATCGGTGGAGCCGTGGGAGTCGGGGAGTCCTACGAGCAGGCTGCCGCCCGTGAGTTGGAGGAGGAGCTGGGGGTGTCGGCCGCAGTGCGCTTCCGGTTCAAGTTCCTCAACCGAAGCGGGCTGAGCCCCCACTGGCTCGGAGTGTGCGACGCCGTCATCCCGCGGGCTGTCACGCTGGACTCACGGGAGGTCGCCTGGCACGGCTGGCTCAGCGAATCCGAGCTGCCGCGGATCTTTCAGGAGCGGACCTTCACCCCGGACAGCCGGGAGATCCGGGACCGTTATTTCGCCGACCGTGTCGAAGAGGCATGACGTGCGCGAAGAGCGCAGACCCGGTTCGTTCAGTCGTCTGAGGACGCGTCGTCGAAAAGGAGCCGTACGAAGTCCGTGACCGGCCCCAGGATGTCGAGGTCCTGGTCGAGCACCCACTGGAGTTGGAGGCCGTTGAGGACGGCGTGGAAGAGGAGCGCTGCGCTCGCCGGGGTGACGTCTTTGCGGAGGCGGGCTCGGGACGCCTCGTCGGAGAGGCCGTCGGCGAACTGGCCGCGGCCCCGTTCGTAGCGTTCGACGAAGTACGTGTGCGCCGGGTGGTCGGGGCGTGAGGCAGCCGCCGCGAGTTCGATCCACAGCCGCATCAGCTCGGGCGCCTTCTGGTGGTGGCGGATGAGCGCCACGAGGTAGGGCGCCAGCCGGTCCAGGGTGTCGACCTGGGTCACCCCCTGCGCCCACTCCTCGGTGTCGCGCTGGGCGAGCACCTCGGCCAAGAGCTCGTCCTTGTTGCGGAAGTGGTGGAGCAGGCCCGCGTGGGTGATGCCGGCGCGTTCGGCGATGTCCCGCAGGGAGGCCTTGGCATAGCCCTTCTCGGCGAAGCTGTCGCGCGCCGCCCGGACGATCTCGGCCCGGCGGGCAGGCGTCTTGGCGTACGGACCTCGCGCTTTCGCCTCACCCACAGGGTGCTCACTTTCTCCGACGCGGCCGGTGGCGGGCAGTCAGTAACGCTGGGCAGCACATATCGCCCTGACGGTGAACGTTGATCGTACTCGTCGCCACCTCTCAGCGGTCGGTCGGCCGCAAGGTCCCCGGCTCGGCCTCGGCGTGGGCGACCGAACCAGGCTGACTCCGATCGAGCACACCCATTGTTTTTCGGCCCGCCCCGTTCGTAAGCTTTCCGCTTGGTAGATATTGAAACGTTTCAGACGAGGTGAGCCGTGGACGAGGACAACAGAACCGCTGCACTGAGCCGTCGGCACCTGCTCGGCATCATGACGGCGGCGGCAGCGGGCGGCGTGGGGGCAGCCCTCCCGCTCGCCGCGGCATCGGACGCCGTAGCGGCGGTGGGCGGCGGTCGCGGCTCCGGGCCGGCGAACCTTCAGGTCAACTCCCGTGTCGCGCCCCTGGGTACCGAGACGGCACCGGCGTTCAGCTGGGTACCGCCGGTGGGTCGGCAGAGCGCGTACGAGATCCAGGTCGGCAGCGCTCCCGGCGCGTCGGATGTGTGGCGCACCGGCAAGGTGACGGGCTCCGTCAGCACCGGGGTGCCGTACGGCGGCGGGCGTCTGCGGTCGGAGCGGGCGTACTTCTGGCGGGTGCGGACCTGGGACGAGACGGGCGAGCCCGGCGCCTGGAGCGAGCCCGCCCGGTGGGAGACGGGTCTGTTGGAGGGGGAGGAGGACTGGGCGGACGCCCGCTGGATCGGCGGGCGGGTCGCGCAGGACCACGACTGGCAGGACCAGACCGCGACCGTCGTCTTCCGCGGCGGACCCGACCCCACCGGGGGCCTCTCACTCCTCCTGCGGGCCGAGCCCATCGGCAAGACCTGGGGCGAGGGCCTCAACTGGACCGTCCGGCAGACCGGCGACGCCATGCAACTGGTCATGAGGACCAGCCACTACGCCGGCAACACCTGGGTCGACGACGGCACTTCGGAACCCGACTGGGGCGTGAACCAGTACGACCCCCAGAGCGAGACCAACCCCACCACCTCCGGCACCCGCAGTGTCCCCGTCGGCACGGTCGACCTCCCCGCCTCGACCGGCCTGACGAAGGACACCTGGGCCACCCGGGACCACGCCGTGGTCGTCAAGGTCTACGGCCTCACCGTCACCACCACGGTCAACGACGTCGACGTCGACACCCGTACCCTCACCGGCGACCAGATCCGCCGCCACGGCAGCTTCGGCTTCGCCGGCGGCACCTCGGCCACCGTCCGCAAGGTCACGGTGACCGGCACCGGTGCCCGCGACTTCGCCATCGACCTCACCACCGGCGCCAACCCGTTCGAGAGCGGCATCGCCACCCTCGACGGCCTGACGTTCCCGCCCAAGAACCCCTACATCCCCGCCAAGAACGCCGTCCTCCCCGTCGCCGCCCCGGCCCCGGTCCTGCGTCGCGCGTTCACCCTGCCCCGCGGGCGGCGCGTCACCCGGGCCCGGCTCCACCTCAGCGCCGCCGGAAACGTCACCTTCACCGTCAACGGCGACCCCCTCACCGTCGACGGCAGACGCGCCACCGGCGGCCGCACCAACGTGCCCCGCCTCCTCACCGACCAGAGCACCTACGACCGCACGGTCCTGTACGACACCTTCGACGTCACCGCGCTGCTCAGGGCGGGCGGGGAGAACGTCGTCGGCGCCGAACTGGGGCGCGGCTGGTACGGGGTGACGACCCCTCAGGAGTGGTACTGGCAGCTCGCGCCCTACGCCGGCCAGCCGCGGCTGCGGGCGAAGCTCGTCGTGACGTACGCGGACGGCTCGTCGACGACCCTCGTCACGGACCGGGACTGGCTCACCGCGGACGGCCCCACCACCTTCGACTCGGTCTACTCGGGCGAGAAGTACGACGCCCGGCGCGCGGACGAACTGGGGGAGTGGCGGGAGGTCGGCTACCGTCCCGGGCGTGACTGGCGGGCAGCAACTGTCCTGATCCCGCCCGGCAGTTGCGCGAGCTCTGCGCCCGAGCACCACGGCCCGCTACCGGCCACGACCGTCCCCGACGGCTTCAAGCCGGCCGCCGTTCGGGCCCATGAAGCGGAGCCGGTGCTGGTGAGCCGGACCCTGCGCCCGGTGTCGATCACCGAGACGGCCCCCGGCTCCGGCACCTGGGTCCTCGACTACGGCCAGATCCTGACCGGCCTCGTCCGGCTGTCCCTCACCGGCGTCCGCCCCGCAAGGGAGGGCCTCACCCTGCGGATGCGCGGCGGCAACCGGATCGCCGGCGGTGACGGCACGGTCTCCTCCCCGCTCGCCGTCGAGGAGGAGAACTTCCAGCACGACGCCAACCTCCAGACGCACTACTACACCCTCGGCAGACGCCCGACGCAGACCTGGGAGCAGCAGTTCAGCCACTTCGGTTTCCGCTACCTGGAGGTGACGAACCTCGAAAGGGCCCTCGGACGCGCCCCCGACCTCGACCGGGACCTGGACGTGCTGACGGTCGGCGTCGCCCGCTCCGGCTTCGCCCGCACCGGCACCTTCGGCACCGACAACGCGCTGCTCAACCGCCTTCGGCGGAACTTGGAGTGGGCCGAGCAGAACAACCTCGTGCAGAAGCCCACCGACACCCCGTCCCGCGAGAAGAACGGTTGGACCGGCGACGCCATGGCCAGCTCCGAGTCGCAGTCGCTGACCTGGGACGTCAACGCCCTCCTCACCAACTACCTCCGCCACTTCCCCGACAACCAGATCTCCACCGGCCAACTCCCCATGATCGTCCCGGTCGCCAAGGGCGGCTACGGCTACGACCGTACCCCCGGCTGGAACGCCGCGTGGAAGGCGGTACCGGCCTGGGACTCCGCCTACTTCGTCATCCCGTGGGAGCTCTACACGTACTACGGCAACAGCGCCCTGTTCGCCGAGCTGTACGCCCACCAGGACACTCTCCTGACGTACTACGAGACGCTGTTCACCGCCGAGAACGACTACGAGTTCGAGGCGTCCCTCGGCGCCTACTCCGGCGCGGAGGCGCCGGGCAGCAACGCCGTCATCAGCCTCGCCTTCTACATCCACTTCTGCGACTACATGGACAAGGTCGGCCGCCGCCTTGGACGCACCGAACGCGCCACCCACTACGCCCGGTTGGCGCGCACCCTGCGCAAGGCGTTCATCGCGAACTACTGGGACGAGGCCAAGGGGTGCTTCAGCCGCGGCAGCATCTCCAGCGAGAACGCCATGGCCATCGCCTTCGACCTCGTCCCCGGCTCCGACCTGGACCCCGACGACCCCCGCCACCTCGCCGGTACGAAGACGGTCCAGGAGAACACGAAGGCCCTCGCCAAGCTGCTCGCCGACCGGATCGTGGCCGCCGACCAGCACCTCCAGAACGACATGTACGGCTCGCGCTACGAGTTCAACATCCTGAGTGAACACGGCTACACGGACGTCGCGTTGAAGGCCGTCACGCAGACCGGCGCGCCCGGGTACGTGTACCAGATCGCCAAGGGCGCGACCTCGCTGTGGGAGCAGTGGACGGACCGGCTGTCGGTCAACCACCACTACCGTTCCAACGTGGCGACCTGGTTCTACCAGAGCCTCGCCGGGATCAGGCCGACGTCAACCGCCTACGAAACGCTGCGCGTTCGCCCGTACATCCCCACGGCCGCGGTCAACAGCCGGGTCCCGAAGGACACTCAGGACACCGACCTCGCCCCCGCGACGCTCGACCACGTCAGCGCCTCGATCGACACGGTGCGCGGCACGGTGTCGTCGCAATGGCGGCGCCGCGAGGACGGCAGGATCGCCCTCACGGTCACCGTCCCGTACAACACCGAGGCCGAGATCTGGGTCCCCGCCCAGGGCGGGCCCGTCAGCGCACCCCGCGGCGCCCACCATGTCCGCCGCGACACCTCGGGCGGCGCCGCGTACGAGGTGTACCGGGCACGGGCAGGTTCGTACCGCTTCAACGCCTGAGGCCGTCGCTGGGCCCGGCGGCGTTGCAGCCGGGCCCACCGGGCGAGCCCCAGCCGAGGGCTGCGGCGCCACGGGACCGGGAGCCGAGGAACGTGGCGACCTTGTCGGGGTTGAACACCCACAGCACCTGGTGGATGCCGTCGCGGGGCGCGCTCAGCACGCGGACGCGGGCGCAGCCCCGGATGCTGTTGCCGTCGGAGAGGCTGACGGCGTCCGACGTGAGCAGGGCCTTCAGCGAGGCCACGTCGCCTGTGCGGGCGGCTGCGCCTGGACCACGCCTCCGCCTCGGTCACGCTGCCGAGCACGCGGTAGGCGATGCCGAAGAGACGTCCCCTGTGACCGACGGCGAGTCCGCCGGACCGGATGCGTCGGTCGCAACAGCTCCCCGGCACCGCGTCATACTCCACGGGTGACGACGCAAGCCATGGAAGAGGCGCGGAACTGGCTCGCCCAGCAGGGGGTGACCCAGGTTGCCGACGGATGGATCTCCGCCGCTACTCCCGACCAGCTGCTCACCGCCGGTCAGGTCGCGCACTCCTTTGCTGGGGACGTGTTCACCGACGACTACCTGGACCTGGCCGGCCAAGTGCGGCTGGCCTTCGGTCTGCTGGACCTGCTCGACGAGTACTGGGTGACGTGCGAGATCCGGATGGCCCACCTGGGCACGGACGGGCCCCTGCCCGCCGAGGCGTTGTGGGACGGCTACCGGCGGCGACTGGAGGCCGACCGGGACGCGGAGGCCGTCACGTACTCGCTCTGGGTCGATTGGTTCGAGGACCGCGCCACCGTGGAGACGGCGTTCGGTGAAGTGCTCGGGCACGACGTCGACCGGGTGGTGGCCGAGGGCTCGGAAGCCCAGCTGCGCCGGGCCGGGCGGGTGCTCGACTGCTCGGCCCCGGTGCCGTGGCCGGTGAAGGCGACCGCGTACGACACCGCCGTACGGCATCCCGCGCTGCACCCGGCACTCTTCAGAGGCCTGCTGGCCGGGTACCACGACGTCTACGGCGACCTGGAACCGGCCGCCGCGCTGGCCCTCCTGGAGCGGCTGCGGTTGCCGGCGGGCACCGCGCATGTCGAGGAACTGCGCTTCGTACTCGCCGCGGGGCATGCGAACCACCGGCGCGAACCGGGTGCGTGGGACGAAGCCGTCCGGGTCTGTTCCTGACCCGGGCGACCACCTTCGCGTCGAGGAGCCGGCTGCCGCCGGTCACTGCGGCGCGTGCGTCAGGGGTTTACGGCGGCCCGGTCGGAGTCGCTGCGCAGGACGCAGAACTCGTTGCCCTCCGGATCGGCAAGGACCGCCCAGCCGGAGCCGTCGGGTTCGCGGTGATCGGCGACGAAGGTGGCGCCGAGGTCCAGCAGCCGGTCCACCTCCTGATCGCGCGAGGTCTTGGGGCGCAGGCACAGGTGGACGCGGTTCTTGACCGTCTTGGGCTCGGGCACCTGGTTGAAGTACAGCACCGGGCCCTCCGCCGCCAGCTGCACCTGAGTCTCCCGGCTGCCCGGGCCGTCCTCAGGATGCAGCGGCCGGCCGGTCACCCTGCTCCAGAACCGGGCCAGCTCATAGGCGTCCGCACAGTCGATCGCGACGTTCTGCACCACCGAAACCATGACCGCGAGCCTTCCCGGTCTCAGCCGGTGCGAAGCACCCGGAAGCGATCAGGCTCCGCCGGATCGCGGTCCACGACCTGGATCGGCGCCCAGGTCCACTGCCGGACGCCGATGCCCGGTGCGCGGGAGAAGCTGATGGGGCCGCGGGTGCCCTCGACCGAGACGCGTGGCCAGGACGCGGCGATGGCCGCCCGGTCCGTGCCGCCGGCGCGCAGCGCGTCGGCGAGGACGACGATCGTGTCGTAGCCCTCGAAGGCGACGAAGGACGGCGCGGCGGCCAGTCGTGCGCGCAGGTCGGCCTCGACGCGTGTCCCGAGCGGGGTGAGTCGCTCGGGCAGGTAGCGCAGGAACGGGATCGCGGTGCCGTCGGCGCCCAGCGCCGTCGCCCATGAGGCGAACTCGGGCTGTCCGGCCGGAGCGCCGAGCAGGACCCCGGCGAGGCGCGGGTCGCGGCGTACGGCCTTCACGATCGGCACGGCCGGTTCCGGGTGGCCGACCAGCAGGAGAAGGGCTGTCGCGTGCTCGTCGAGGAGGGCGTCGCACACGGCGTCGGGGGTGAGCCCGGTCATGTCGAGTTCGACGACCGCGCCGCCGTGCGCGGAGAAGTGGTCCCGCAGGACACGGGCGCCGGTCGCCCAGTAGACGCTCGGCTGGGTCGCCACGGCGATACGGCGGTGGCCCGCGTCGAGGAGGTGGTCCGCGTAGACCCGCCAGCCGCGCGACTGCGGCGGCGACAGGCGTGCCACCCACTCCGTCGGCTGCTCGGTGAGCGCGTCGAGCACGGCCGACGAGCAGAGGTACGGCAGCCCGAGGGCGTCAGCCCGGGTGGCCGCGGCGCGGGCGACGACGCTGTGATACTCGCCGACCAGAGCGGCCGCCCCCTGACCCGCCAGCTCGTCCACCGCCGCCGCGGCCTTCTCCGGATCGGCCGCGGTGTCCCGCACCACGAGTTCGAGCGGCCTGCCGGCGATCCCGCCCGCCGCGTTGACATCGTGAGCGGCCAACTCGAGCCCGGCGAGCAGGTGTTGGCCCGCCTCGACCCAGCCGGGCGGGGTGAGCGGGGCGAGAACGCCGATCCGCACGGCGGTTCCGTCGTTCGGCCGTGCCGTGGACGGCGACGGTGATGGCGTCGTCGTATTCATCGTTGGTGTTCCCCCTGGAGGCTCTGCGTTCGGATGCGACTCCACGATGATCTACGACAGGGACTTAGGCCCATGTGCCCAGGCCGCCTCGGACCGAGGACCGGTTCCTCTCCCTGACCGTGTTGCTAGCTTTGGCACCGGGGCAGGGAAGCCGCGAGGAGGGCGATGTCCGACGAGGCCGCAGGTGAGCGGGCCGACGCCGCCCGCAACCGTGCCCGGCTGCTGGAGGCCGCCGCCGGGCTGGTGGCCGAGCGCGGAGCCGAGCAGGTGACGATGCACGCCGTCGCGGAGGAGGCGGGGGTGGGCAAGGGCACGCTCTTCCGCCGGTTCGGCGACCGCACCGGGCTGCTGCTGGCCCTGGTGGACGAGGTCGAGGCGGACTTTCACGAGGCGTACACCTACGGCCCTCCTCCGCTGGGGCCGGGCGCACCGCCGCGCGACCGGCTGACGGCGTTCGGCTGTGCCCTCATCGAGCGCATCGCCGACGACACCGACCTGGGACCCGCCCTCGGGCGCCAGATTCCCTGCGGACAGCGCCATGCCTCGCACTTCGGCCAGGCCTTCGCCCACCACGTCGCCTCCCTCTTGCGGGAAGCCGGTGTCGAGGGCGATCACGACTTGCTCGCCCACGCCATGCTGGCGTTCGTCAACCTCGAAACCCTGGACTACCTGCGCAACGAACCCGGCGTCACCACCGAACGTCTCCAGAACACCTGGCGGGACCTGGTCCGGCGGGTGACCGCAGCCGACGAGCTTCGCTGAGAGCTCTCGCCCGCTTCGCGGGGGCGATGGCTGATTCTCGGCCGTACGGACGCCGGGATTCCGATCATCGAACTGTTGTGCAGGTTGTGTGTGTCATTTCTGTCTAGACTCTGGCTCTCGTACGGAGAGGGAGCACGAGTGAGTGAACAGGCGGGCCCCGTCTGCCCGGAGTGCGGAACGGCCCGGGCCGCGGACGGAACCCCGGCGTGCGACTGCACCCGCCGTGCCTCGGACGCTCACCGTGCGGTGCGTACGGCGGAGGCCGCGGCCGCGGAGGACTTCGATCCGGTACGCATACGGCCGTTCGTGGAGGTCGGCGACGACGGACCGCCCGCCGCAGAGCATGCCGAGAGTGATCCGGCGCACGAACCGACCGGCAGTGTAGGGGAGTTATCCGCGCCTCAAGTGCCCGTGCCGGCGAGCACGGACGAGCCGGATCGAGCCCCGGACCGTGATCCCGCCGATTCCGCACGGCGGCGGCGACGGACTCTGACCGCCGCCGGACTGGGAGCCGCCGGAGTCGTCGTACTGACGGGATGCCTCGTCGGCGGGCTCTTCTGGTACGACAGCCCCGAGCGCGACGGTTCCCTGTCCGGCGGCGTGCGCGCGGGCCTCCCGGACGAACGGCCCTCGGCCACCGGCTCCTTGTCCCCGTCCACCTCCCAGGCGGCGTCCCCCACGCAACCGTCCCCCTCCGCCACCGTCTCGGCGGGCGCCTCCTCCAGCGCGGGCCCGGCCACCCCGACCGGCTCCACCACCCCGACAGAGACCGCGTCCGGCGCCGCCCCCAGCGCCACCGGCGGTGGCCCCACGCCGAGTTCCTCCGGAGGGCAGGCCCCCGTCCTCCGCCCCGGCGACAAAGGGCCGGAGGTGACGGAACTCCAACTCCGCCTGAACCAGGTCGGCTTCTACAGCGGCGAGGCCGACGGCACCTACGACAGCCAGGTGGAGAGCGCCGTGCGCGGCTACCAGGTCACCCGCGTGGTCCTCGACGACGAGTCGGGCGTGTACGGTCCGAAGACCCGGGCGGCCCTGGAATCCGAGACCTCGGAGCCGTGAGGCACGGGAGGTTCTGAGCCGCCGGCGTCGGACGAGCGGCCCTGTTGTCAGTGGTGGCTGGCAGCATCGTTCTCATGGCGGACATGATCGAGGACTGGCGGCCGTTCCTGGAGCGGTGGAGCCAGGAGTGGGCGGACGCGCAGGAGTTGGACGCACCTGCCGACGAGCGGAACGTGGCGGACGAGGAGCCCGCGCGAGCGCGATGGCTGGGGTTCCCCGCCGCGTCCGAGGAGCGGATAGCGGACCTTGAGGAGCGACTCGGACACCGACTGCCGCCGTCGTACCGGACGTTCCTGGCGGTGACGGACGGCTGGCGGCACGCGGGCGGTTTCGTCTGGCTCCTCGCCGGCACCGGGCAGGTGCGGTGGCATCAGGACGAGGCGGGCCTGTCCGAGTCCTTCCCCTTCGAATCAGAGAACCTCACGCCGGAGGACGAGCTGCTGGCCGGGATGTGGGGCCGGGCGCTGCAACTCGACGTCGAGTCGGACATGGTGTATGTCCTGCTGGACCCGGGGGACGTGGACGAGGACGGCGAGTGGGCCGTGTACTCGTACGCGTCGTGGCGCGCGAGTCCTCCCGAGCGGTACCCGTCGTTCCGGGCGTGGATGGAGGACATGTACCGGGAGTTCCACAGCCTCCAGGTGGACCGCTCCCGGCGGGCCGGGACGGAGTTCGTCAACGCGACGACGCGGGCGCTGGACGACTCGGTCGACACGGCCCGCCTGGACGCCCTGGCGGGCCGGTACGAGCAGGCCGCGACGGCGTTGGCGGAAGCGGGCTCGCACGGCAGACCCCGGGCGGGCGGGCTGCGCGACCAGATCCGCCGGCTGCTGGGGGAGACGTATCTGGTGTCCTTCCAGGAGCTGGCGACCGACCCGCGGTACGCGCGGGAGCTGGTGCCGGTGCTGGCGGCCGAGAACGTGCGGATGAACCGCGAGGACCGGACACTGACCGCACGGCTGGGGACGCTCCCCGATGTGGATCGGGTCGCGGTGGAGGAGGCCGTGCGGCAGGTGGGGGCCGGCACGTACCGGTACACGCCCGAGGGGCCCTTCGGTGACGCGGTCGATCAGGCGCGGGAACAGGCCCGTTGGGGCGAGACGGACGCGGCCTGGCACACGCTGCGGGCCGCACTGCCCGGGTGGCGGCCCCTCGGCCCGGACCACCTCGCCCCCGTGGGCCTGTACGCCGACCGTCTCCTCGGCCCCGTCATCACGGCGGAGCGCGGCCGGGAACTGCTGGCCACGCCCCGCGCCGGGCACAGCGGCGACACTCCGGAGCCCACGCCCGACCTTGATCCGCCGGGCCTGGCATGGCTGACGGAGGTTCAACCCGGCAACCCGCTCGGGTCGTACCGCTTCCTCCTCGTCGAGGGGGTGGAACCGGCCGACCTTCCGGGCCGCATCGGCGCCGACGAGAGCGCCGTGCTGGAGGAGCCGGCGATGGTGTGGGAGTCCCGTATGCGGCCGCGCGGCGGCCAGGGCAGCGCGCCGTGGGCGGACGAGGCCACGACCTCGGTCGGCCGGGCGGGCCGGGGCTGGAGCTTCGCCCTCCAGGCCCACCCCGGCGCCTCCTTCGACGAGCGGTGGTTCGTCTCCCCGGGCGTCGCCGCCTCGCGGGGCACCCGGGTGGTGACGGTGTGGAGCGAGCCGTTCGACGGACAGCGCCGCGGCGTCTTCCATCTGTCGGTCGCCGAGAACGGCGAGGAGACGTACGCCTTCACCGTCCGCCGCGACACCACCGACAGCCGCGGAGCCGTGCCGGGCGCCCTGGACCCGCACCGGCTCTTCCCGGCGGACGAACCTCGTGACCAACGCCTGGGCGAGCGGCGCGCGTTGGAGTCCGTGGCCGCCGAATTCGGTGTCCACCTCCCGAGGTTCGCCCTCACCCAGGGACGGCTGCACACCCTCCGCACCCGCTCCTGGCGCCGCGCGCCTGGCCCCGGGGAGGGGTACGTGACGGTCGGCATCGTAGGGCGGCCTTAGCCGGCTCCCCAGCGGTCGGTCGCGTGCGCGGCCCGAATTCGTCGCGCATGCAACCTGAGGCCTTCGCGAGCGGTGTTACAGGGAGGAGCTCACGCGCGCCTGACCAGCGCGCGGCAGTGGACGGAATCGGGGGAACTCAGGGTGCGTGCGACGACCAGCACTTGTACGCCCACCGCCGATCGAAGAGAGGCGGTGCGGGACGTGGACGGGGAATCGGGGGACGGCGCGGGAGGGGGTGGCGAGGCGGAGCTGCCGCGGGACGATCTGCGGGACTTCGAGACCTATGCGGCCGTGCGATGGCCCCGGCTGCTGCGCACCGCCTACCTGTTGACCAACGGCGACCATCACGAGGCGGAGGACCTCGTCCAGGTCACGCTGGCGAAGATCTATCTGCGCTGGTCCCACATACGCACCCTGGACGCACCCGACCAGTACGTCCGACGTGCCCTGATCAACAACAACACCACCCGGCAGCGCAAACGACGGGTCGTGCAACTCCTCACGCCCCACCTGCCCGAACAGCGCAGCCCCACCGGTGACGCCGGCCGGCCCGACAGCTACGACACCCGGTCGGAGCTCTTCGCCGCCCTCGCCACCCTGCCGCCCCGGCAGCGGGCCATCGTCGTGCTGCGCTACTGGGAGTGCCTGAGCGAACAGCAGACGGCACACATCCTCGGCTGCTCGGTCGGCACGGTGAAGAGCCAGGCCAGCCGGGCGCTGAAGAAGCTGCGCTCCAGCGCGGCGCTGTCCGAGTACGCCGCCACCATGACGCACGGGGAGTAGGGAGTGTCAGACATGGAGACCGACCTCTCGCCGCGGCCGCCGAAGCCCGAGCTGCGGCGGATGCTGGACGAGGCAGTGAGGGGCTGCGCGCCTCCGGCGTTCCCGAGGGAGGGGATCGTGCGCCGGGCGGCGGCCATCAGACGGCGCCGCAGGGTGGCGGCCGTCTCCGTGGCCGCGCTGCTGCTGATTCCGGTGGCCGGCAAGCTGGCCCTCGACCAGGACGCCACCTCCTCCCGCACCGTCAGCACCGCCGACTCGCCGACCCCCCTGCCGTCCCTCTCGTCCGAGTCGGGCGACGCCCCGTCGCCGGTCCGCGTGGTGCGCCCCGGGGAGCGGATCGATGTCGGACTGGGCATGTGGTACCTGCTGAAGGAGCGGGAGTACTGCCCCAAGCACCCGCTGGACCCCGAGCCGACCTGTGTGGGGCCGGTGGACGTGGAGGATCCGGGCGGCGCCGTGCCCATGACCCTCGACTGGTACTCGTTCCCGAAAGGAGTGGTGTCCGTGTTCGTCTACACCGGGAAGACTCCCGCCACCCGCATCACGATGACCCAGCAAGGCCGGACCACCGTCCTTCCCATCGTCCGGCTGCCCGGACGGCCCTCGTTCGTGAGCTCGTACGCCATCAGCGCGCCGGTGAGCGAGGACGAGCGAAAGAGGCTGGTCCGGCCGTCGAACGGCCCCCTCTTCCGCGTCTACGGAGCCGACGGCGCGGAACTCGCGGAAATGCGGCAATGACGAACGCCGCGCACGTGCGTCGTACCCGTAAGGTCGACGGCATGACCGACAACCCCCTGCGCACCGTCACCGTCGAGCGAACCAGCACCGGCCACTTCACCGCGACCAACACCCGCGGCGGCACCATCAGCTTCGGCACCGGCTCGGGTGCCGACGGCGACACCGAGTTCACCCCGGTCGAGTTGCTGCTCGCCGCGATCGGCGGCTGTACGGCCGTGGACGTCGACATCGCGACCAGCCGGCACGCGGAACCCTCCGAGTTCTCGGTGACGGTCGCCGGCAACAAGGTCAGCGACGACCTCGGCAACCGGCTGACCGACCTCACGGTCACCTTCTCGGTCGCCTTCCCCGAAGGAGGGGGCGCCGATCGCGCCCGGGCGATCCTGCCGAGGGCGGTCAAGACCTCCCACGACCGGCTCTGCACGGTCAGCCGCACAGTGGAGATCGGCACGCCGGTCACGGCAACGGTCGAGGAGGCCTGACCCCGCCCCGAAGAGGGCTACTTGGCGAGCTTCCAGTCCTGCGAACCGTCCGTCGCCGCGTTCTGGAGGGTGAGGGGGGCGTCGGCGGACGCGCCGGTCAGGTACAGGCTCGGGTTCTTGACCGACTGGAGCCGGTAGAAACCGTCGGCCGTCTTGATGAGCTTCCAGCTGCCGGTCGGGCTGTTGTCGACCCACTGGCCGATGCGCTGTCCGGCGGTCGCGTTGCCCGTCCAGATCGCCGCCGCCCGGCCGCCCGACTTGTTCAGCAGACTGACGCCGCCGTTCGGCTCGGTCACCACATGCCAGTACTGGGTGTCCGGGTTCGCGGCGGAACCGGCCTTCTCCAGCCGTACGTCGGGGACGTCGCCGTTGCCGAGGTTGGCGTCGTTGGTCTTGTTCCCGGTGCCGATGACCTGGCCGGTCGTGCGGTTCACCAACCGGTAGTAGGTGCCCGCCGAATGGCCCAGGTCGACCTCGGCGAAGGCGATCGTCGACGTGCCCTGGTTGTTGAGGATCGCGACGCGGCCGGTGCCACGGACGTACTGGAGGTTGCGGCTGTACCCGGCCGGCGAGGTCGTCTGGTACTCCTTCCACAGCCCGTCGGCGCGCCCGCTGTCGTTGACCCAGACGTCGCCGCTGCCGGCCGCGTTGTAGACCAGGCGCCCGCCGGGGAGCCGGATGATCACGGGGCTGCCGCCGGTGGCGAGCGGACGGCTGCCGGGGTCGACCGGCAGCGAGGTGATGGCACCGTCGGTGGTGGAGCCGGCGTAGAACTTCAGCGGGTCGTCGGCGAGCCGGTACCGGATGTTGGCGCCGCCGCCCCAGTACTCGTACGTCAGCAGCCACTTGCCGTCCGTCGTCCGCACGACGTTCGTCATCCCCGGCCGGCCACCACCGATCTCCGTCTTGCCGCTGCCCATGTCCTGCGTCAGACCGGGGACATCGACGACGGGACTGCTCCAGCGGGTGCTGCGGCCGTCCCAGGTCTTGTGGACGAGGATCTGCCCGTGCGAGTCGGGTGCGGTGTCGTTGGCCGGGTCCAGGGTGGGGACGCCGGTGACCGGGTCGAAGCCGGTGTAGTCGTTCTCGTCGGAGTAGTAGCAGACCAACCGGCCCTGGTGGACCATGAGATACGGCTCCCAGAGCGGGTCCACCTGCCGGGTCGTGTTGGCCGTCGCGACGTTCCGCCCGATCGCGCCCGCGCTGCCGCCCTGCCAGCCACCGGTCGCGATGACGTTGACGACACGCCAGGTCACGCCGTCGTCGGTGCTGGAGTACAGGGCGATCGCCATGTCGCTGCGGTCGCCGTCGTTGGACGGGACCCAGTTCGGGTCGGCGGCCTTGTGCTCCTGGTAGTAGGCGTCGTCGCCCGAGACCACACTCGCGAGCAGCAGCGTGCCGCGCCGCAGGGTCCCGACGTCCTGCGGGAGGACGTAGAGGTAGGGGTTCGTCCAATTGCTCGTGTACTTCGCGTACTTGGGGTCGTTGGAGAGGTACGCCGGAGCCTTCACCTCGGACAGCTGCTGCCACGAGGTGCCGTCGTCGTCGCTCTTGTAGACGGGCAGCGTCTGCCGGTCCGCGGAGCCCGTGGCCGGCACGACCGTCGACTTCTCGAACGAGGCGACCAGCCGTCCGCTGGGCAGCTGAGCCGACTTGGGGTAGACGGCGCAGTTGCCGCGCCCCTTGAGGCAGGGCTCGTCGCCGAGTTGGTAGAGGATGCCGCCCGTCGGGTTGTACGCCTGGGCACTGGCCATGGGCAGGGCCAGCATGGCCGACGCGGCCAGGACGGTGCCGAGTGCCTGGGCCGGTCTTCTGCTGAGCATGTCTTCTCCTCGAGGTCGGGTCGGTGGGGTCAGGCGACCAGGACGCGGACGTCCCACGGGCCGAGGTCCAGTGCGGTCCCGGCGGGGACGGCGGAACCGGTCAGGACGTCGGTGAGGTCCACGGGGGCCTGGACGACGGCCGGTTGCCAGTTCCAGTTGTGGACGACGTGGACGCGGCGGCCGTCGGCGGCCGTTCCGGTGGTCGCGGTGACGGACGCCGGGAGGTCCCGCCAGGCTCCGGGCGCGGCCGGGGCCAGCCAGGCGGCCAGTTCGCGGGCGAAGGCGCGGCCGGGGACGGTGCCCACGCAGGTGATACGGCCCGCGCCGTGACGTCGGGTGGTGGCCGCGGGCCAGCGGCCGAAGTGCGGATGGTCGTAGCCGGCCAGCACGTCGGCGTCGGCGACGGTGAGGCCGTCCGCCCAGCGGGTCGCCGTGGCGTCGGCGGGCAGGTGCAGCGGGCTGCCGGGTGCCGGGCGCACCGGGATGTCCTGGGCGAGGTTGCTGAACTCGTCGTAGGAGACGCCCGCGTGCTCGGCGAGACGCCCTGGGGCGCGTTCGGCGCGGGCGCGTGCCTCGTGGTCGGCGTAGCCGGTGCGCGGGCCCAGGACCAGATGGCCGCCGGCGTGCGCGTAGGCGGCCAGCCAGTCCAGGGTCGAGTCGGCGGCGAGGTACAGGGCCGCGACGACGAGGACGGGATGGCGGCGTACGGCCTCCTCGGGGGCGAGTTCCTCCCGTTCGCCGCGCGGGTCGTGCAGCCGGCGGGCGTGGACGATGCGGACCTGGCGGCCGGCCTCGAACGCGCCGCGGTAGAACGGGTCGAAGAAGCGGTGGTAGGCCGCCGGGTCCGGGCTGCCGTCCGGCTGGGACAGCGGCGGGTACTTCTGCATCAGCCACTTGCTCGGCGTCGAGTACACCATCGTGATGTCCGCGTCCGGTTCAAGACCGGCGACCAGCGGACCGGCGGTCTCGAACTCGGCGCCCAGACGGGCGAGTTCGGCGTACGTGCGCCCCGGCCGGCCGGTGTGGGGCAGGATGCCGCCCCAATAGGTCTCGGCGCCGAAGTGCAGCGTGTGCCAGTGCCAGTACTCGATCATGCGGGCGCCGCGGGCGACCAGCGCCCAGGCCGCCTGGCGCCACTGGCCGTCGTAGGCGGGGCGGTTGTCCCAGGGGAAGCCGATGGAACCGGCGTTGGTCTCGGTGACCAGGAACGGTTCCTGGCGGGAGGAGAACATCCAGTCGGCGGTCTGGTACAGCGCCCACACGCCGGTGGTCTTCCAGATCTGCTCGTGCCCGTCGGGCGTCGGATCGGGCAGCAGCAGGCCGTCCTGCATGTCGTAGTAGGGGTTGCCGGAGGCGATGTCGAGCCGGTCGGTGAGCTCGTCGTCCTCCACCCCGGGTCGGGTGTAGGAGATGCAGGTGGTGACGAACTGGTCCTCGGCGGCGTACTCGCGGACGATGTCGGCCTGCCAGCCGATGAACTCGGTGACCTGCCGCGCCTGGAACTCCCGCCAGGCGACGTCGTACTGGGGCTGCTGGTTGCCGTCCGGCGTCCACAGGTCGGCCCACGTGGACAGACGGTGGGACCAGTAGACCAGCCCCCATTCGCGGTTGAGGGTCTCGATGTCGCCGTACTTTTCCCGCAGATGGTCGACGAAGCGCTGGAAGACGCCGTGGTTGTGGAACAGGTGCAGGCCGGGCTCGTTGTCGACCTGGAAGCCGATGACCGCGGGGTGGCCGGCGTACCGGGCGACGATCTTGCGGATGACGCGCTCGGCGTGGAAGCGGAACGCCGGGTGGGTGAAGTCGACCTCCTGGCGTCCGCCCCAGCCGATCCGGTCGCCGGTGCCGGCCTCGCCGGTGATCTCCGGGTACTGGCGGGCCAGCCACGGCGGCACCGCGTACGTGGGGGTGCCGAGGACGACGGAGATGCCGCGCTCGTGGGCGCCGTCGAGGACGGGCTGGAGCCAGTCCAGGTCGAAGCGGCCGCTCGACGGCTCCCAGGTCGACCACACCGACTCCCCGACCCGGATCACGGTGACATGGGCGTCGGCCATCAGGTCCAGGTCGGTCTTGAGGCGTTCGGCGGGGCGGTCGTAGGGCTGGTACTCGTGGTAGTACGCGGCGCCGAACAGGACGCGGGCAGGCAGAGCCGCCATGAAGGAATCCTCCGGAGGATGGGGTGTGGGGGTCACTGCTTGACGCCGCCGGCGGCCAGGCCGCTCTGCCAGTAGCGCTGGAGCATCAGGAAGGCCACGACGAGTGGCACGATGGAGAGCAGCGAGCCGGTCACGACGAGCGCGAGCATGTCGCTGCTGGCTCCGGCGCCGCCGTTCTGGGCCTGCGCGGCCCAGGAGGCCAGGCCGACCGTGATCGGGTACAGATCGGGGTCGTTGAGCATGATCAGCGGCAGGAAGTAGTTGTTCCAGGTCGCCACGAGCGTGAACAGCAGCACCGTCACCAGGCCGGGGCCGAGCAGTCGCAGGGCGATGCGGAAGAAGATGCGGGCCTCGCCGGCGCCGTCGATGCGGGCGGCCTCCAGGAGGCTGTCCGGGACGGCGTCGGCGGCGTAGATGCGCATCAGATAGAGGCCGAACGGGTTGACCAGGGACGGCAGGATGATCGCCCACGGGGTGTTGACCAGGCCGGCTTTGGCGAACAGCAGGTAGGTCGGGATCGCCAGGGCCGTGGTCGGGACCATGACGGCGCCCAGGACCAGGTTGAAGGCGAACCGGTCGCCGCGGAAGCGGAACTTGGCGAACCCGTACCCGCCCGCCGCCGCGAGCAGGGCCGCGCCGACCGCGCTGACGACGGCGTACAGCACCGTGTTGAGCAGCCAGTGCACGAAGACACCGTCGTCCTGCGTGAACGTCTCCTTGATGTTGGTCAGCAGCTGCGGGGCGTGGGAGAACCACAGGCCGAAGCTGTTGAACAGGTCCTGGGTGCTCTTGGTCGAGGCGATGAGCAGCCAGAACAGAGGGAGCAGGAAGTAGGCGAGCGCGGCCAGCATGGCGATGGTCAGCGGGGTGCTGCGGCGCGAGCGGCGCCGTGCCCTGCGCGGGGTGGGCTCGGGTGCGGCGGCCTTGGGGGCGGCAGTGGCCGTCGGGGTCGTGGTCGTCACGGGGTCCTCCTGCGGTTCGCGGTGAGCAGGACGGCGTAGGAGGCGATCACGATGACGAGGCCGAGGAGGAAGGAGACCGTGGCCGCGTAGTTGACCTGCTGACCGGTGAAGGCGAGGGAGTAGGCGTAGAGGTTGGCGGTGTAGGAGGAGCTGATGACGTCCGGGGCGATCTTCATCAGCAGGTTGGGTTCGTTGAACAGCTGGAAGCTGCCGATGACGGAGAACAGCAGGGTGAGCAGCAACGCGGGCCGCAGCGCGGGGAGTTTGACCGACCAGGCGATGCGCCAGGCGCCCGCTCCGTCCATCGCGGCCGCCTCGTACAGCTCCTGGGGGATGGTGCGCAGCGCCGCATACAGGATGATCATGTTGTAGCCGACGAACTCCCAGGTCACGATGTTCGCGAGGCTGCCGAGCATCCAGCCGTCGCTGAGGAAGTCCGGGGCGGGCAGCCCCAGATCGCGGCTCAGCTGGGCGAACGGGCCGAAGTCCGGCCCGTACAGATAGCCCCACATGAGGGCGGCGACCACGCTCGGCACGGCGTACGGGACGAAGATGCCCAGCCGGATCACCCGCGCGAGCCGCAGCAGGCCGCTGTCCAGGGCGAGCGCGAACAGCAGCGCCAGCAGCAGCATCAACGGCACCTGGATGACGAAGAACAGCGCCACCCGGCCCACGCCGTGCAGGAGTTGGGGATCGCGCAGGGCCTGGGTGTAGTTGTCGAGGCCGACGAAGACGTTGCCGCCGATGAGCCGGTTCTGGAACAGGCTGAGGTAGGCGGCGTAGCCGAGCGGGGCGAGGAAGAGCAGCAGGAACAGGGCCAGGAACGGGGCGACGAACAGGGGTCCGGCCGCCCGGCGGCGGCGTACGGCGGTCATCTCAGCTCCCCTTGACGGTGAAGCCCTGGTTCTTGGCGTACGTCGTCATGCGCGACTGCCAGCTGCCGAGCGCGCGGACGGTGTCGGTGTGGTCGGCGAGGGACTTGCCGACGGTCTCCGTCCAGTCGGTCGCCGCCTGGTCGAGGAACGGAGGCCACTGGAAAGAGGAGTTGACGGTGGAGCTGATGTCGGCGAAGACCTGGTTGACCTTCTGGCCGCCGTAGAAGGAGGGTGTGTCCCCGACGAACTCGGCGTCCGTGAGCAGGGCCTTGGTGGCGGGGAAGAAGAACTGATCGGTGGCGAACATCTTCGCGCTGGCCGGGTCGCTGTTGAGGAACTGCGCGAACACGGCGGCGGCGATGGGGTTCTTGGTGGAGCGGATGACCGCGGTCGTGGAGCCGCCCCAGTTGCCCGAACTGGGCTTGGCCGCGTCCCACTGCGGCAGCGGCGCCGCCCGCCACTTGCCGGCCGTGGCCTTGGCGGAACCGGACAGGAACACCGGCCCCCAGGCGGCGGTGATCCAAGTGGCGTACTTGCCCTTGTTCAGGGCGGCGTACCAGGAGTCCGTGAAGTCGGGTTCCACGCCGATGACGCCCTCCTTCGCCAGGCCGCCCCAATAGGAGCCCAGCTTGCGGGAGACGGCGTCGTCGACGCTGATGGTGAGGTCGCTCTTGCCGGAGGAGGCGTACGGCTTGGCGCCCGCCTGCCAGAGCAGACCGTGCCAGGCGGCGACCTGGTTGGCGGCGAGGTTGGTGAGGTAGACGTCCGGGTCCGCCTTGTGCAGCTTGCGGGCGGCGGCCGCGAACTCGTCCCAGGTGGTGGGCACTTCGATGCCGTGCTCGTCGAAGATGTCCTTGCGGTACAGCATGCCCATCGGGCCGGTGTCCTGCGGTATCGCCCAGATCTGGCCGTCAGCTCCGCTGACCTGGCCCCAAGTCCAGTCCACGAACGTCGACTTGAGTGCCGCGGCGCCGTACGGGCGCAGATCCAGCAGGCTGTCGGTGATCGTGAAGGTGGGGATGGCCTGGTACTCGATCTGCACCATGTCCGGGGCGCCGCTGCCGGCCTTCAGGGCCGTCCGCAACTTCGTGTACTGGGGCGTGCCTTGACCGGCGTTGACGACCTTGACCTTGACGGCCGGGTACTTCTTCTCGAACAGGGCGACTTCCTTCGCGATGTTCGGGACCCACGTCCAGAACGTCAGCTCGGTCGGCGTCGTCATCGCCTTGTCGATGTCGGCCTGGGCGACCGGCTTGGCGGCGGCCGTGGAGCCGCCGGAGTCGCCGCCGCCGCACGCGGTCAGGGCGGCGCCGAGCGACAGGGCGCCCGTGGTGCTGAGGAACAGCCGACGGCTCATCGGCGAAGGGGTGGACGCGGAGGCGAAGTTGGGCATGGTGAACTCCCGCCGGAGGCGAAGATGGCGGCACGCCTGGCGAGGGCGTGCGGGGGCATGGTGGGGTGCGGCGCGTCGAGGAGCGCGCACGGGTCGGCCGGGGCGCGGAGGCCGGAACACGGCCGGGCGGTGCGTACGGAGTCAGGGGGAGGCCGGCGCGTGCGTCGCGTTCCGTGGAAGTCGCTGTCGCGGCCGGGCGGGGCGGGTCGCGGAAGGCCGGGGGAGACCCGGGGGTGCGGCCCGTCGTGTGCAGGTGCGGCTCGGCGTCGTCCGGGGCGGGGTCCCGATGGTGCGGATGCCCGGGCGGAGGTGCCGGAGGTCAGTCGGCGGTCACTGCTCGGTGGCGCGGCCTCCCTTCATGAGCGGCCCGCTGGACGCCCGGACGATGAGGTCGACCGGTGGGTCGGCGGCCGGCAGCTGTGTCGCGTCCGGGTTCTCGATGGCGTGCACCAGACGCTTGAGCCCTTCCTGGGCCACGGTGTCGAAGGGCTGGCGCACCGTGGTCAGGGGAGGCGTCACATAGGCGGCGACGGGAATGTCGTCGAAGCCGACGACACCGACGTCCTGCGGCACCCGCCGCCCGGCCTCGGTCAGGGCCCGGACCAGACCGATCGCCATGTCGTCGTTGGCGGCGAACACGGCGGTGACCTCGGTGTCCCGGGCCAGTTCCCGGCCCGCCGCGTATCCCGACGCGGCCGACCAGTCGCCCTCGATGACCTCGGGCACGGTCCGGCCGTGCGCGATCAGCGCGGACCGCCACCCCTCCAGACGGTCGCGGGCGGCGTACCACCGCTGTGGACCGGCGAGGTGATGGACCGTCATATGTCCGAGTTCCAGGAGGTGTTCGGTGGCGGCCCGGGCCATCGGTCCGGCGCCGCCCCCCGCGGTCAGCACCAGGGGCGCGGTCACCGGTGAGGGCGCGCCCAGCACGAGGACGGGTACGTCGACGCGCAGGGGTGTCTCTCCCGCGGTGCCCTCCTCCTCGATCGGCTCGGAGATGACGATGCCGTCCACGCCCTGGTCGAGGAGTGAGCCGACCGCGCCGGCGACGCCTGCCGGATCGCCTTCCATCGTGTTGACCACCCGGAGCGCGTACCCCATGTCCCGTACGGCCCGCTCGACGCCCATGAGCAGTGAGGCGGGACCGTACAGGGCGGTGCCCAGCGTGACCACTCCGATGGAACGGGTGCGTCCCGAAGCCAGCGCCCGGGCGGCGTTGTTGCGCCGGTAACCGAGCTGCTCGGCGGCGTCGAGGACGCGTCTGCGCACGTCGGCGGAGACGTACGGCTCGTCGTTGAAGACCCTGGAGACCGTCTTCTGCGAGACCCCGGCCAGCCGGGCCACGTCCACGCCGCTGGGCGCCGCGGAGTTCCCGCCGCGCTTCGTCCCTGGCGCCATGTGTGTCTCCCGTCGACCGTTTCCGGCTGTTTCGACCACTTGATCGAAGTCCGACTGCCGCAGGCATCCTTTCAATGACTGCGCAGTCATGTCTACGCGGACATGTCTACGCAGTCATACGGGAGTCGTCAAGGGTTCGGGACGGATCAGGCTTCCTCCGGTGGGCCCCGGCGTGCGACGGCCCGGCCCCACCATTACCCCCTCCGGGTATATTGGCGGCGATGACGATGACAGTGCGGGGAACCTCCACCCAACGGAACCGTGCCCGGCAGGGCGTGGGCCGTGTGGTGTGCGCCGCTGTCGTCGCCGTGCTCGCGGCACTCGCCGTGCTGGCCCATCACGAGCTGTCCGCCACGCCGACCGCCGGGCACGTCATGACCATGTCGGCCGGCGATATGGCCTCCGTTGCCGGGCATCGGCACGGTCGTACGGTCGGACAGGCCGCCCTCAACGGTGTACCGCAGGTCGGCGGAGTGGATCGGGCCGCCTGCTCGGGGACGGCCATGCAGCACTGCTCGGCCGCCGGCCTCGAGGTGGTGAAGCTCCGAGCGCCCGTGGAGACACCGGTGCTGTGGAGTCCCGCCGAGGCCGAAGCCGTCGTCGGGGTGCCTGAAGCCACCAGCACGGTGGAGCGCGCACCCCCGGACCTGTCCGTCCTCTCCCAGCTGCGCATCTAGGCCGTGCCCAGCGGCTTCCTCGCGCCTGCACATCAGGCCGCGAAGCCCTCCGGCACGCCACCTTCCCTCTGCGCACCTGAGATCGAGGACCCCATGAACAGCATCCACCGCCGCTCCGTCCTGCTCGCCGGACTCGGCGCCGCGGGCGTCGGCGCGCTCGCCGCCTGCACGAGCGACTCCGGTACGACCCCCGCCGCCCTGGTCGACCCGTCCGGCCCGGCGGTCGCCGCGGCCGAGAAGCAGCGCAAGGGCACCGGCAGGGCACACCACGTGAACCTCACCGCCGCCCCCGCCGTGCTCGACCTCGGCGCCGGGATCACGGCCAAGAGCTGGGCCTTCAGCGGCCGCGCCCCGGGCCGGGAGATCCGCCTGACCGCCGGCGACACCCTGGCCGCCGAACTCTCCAACCAGCTGCCCGACCGGACCGCGACCTCCCTGCACTGGCACGGCATCGCCCTGCGCAACGACATGGACGGCGTCCCTCCGGTGACCCAGCGGACGGTCCGCGCGGGCGCCAACTTCACCTACCGCTTCATCGCCGACGCGCCGGGCACGTACTTCGTCCACCCCCATGTCGGCGTCCAGCTCGACCGCGGCCTGTACGCGCCGCTGATCGTGGACGACCCCCGGGAACCGCTGTCGTACGACGACGAATGGGTCGTCGTCCTCGACGACTGGGTCGACGGGGTGACCGGCACCCCCGACGAGGTCCTCGCCGAACTCCGGCAGGGCATGGGCGGGATGGACATGGACGGCATGGACATGGGAGAGGCTTCTGCACCTCCGTCAGGCGGCATGTCGATGAGGTTCATGCTGATGGGCGCCGAGAGCGCGCTGCTCGGCGGCGACGCCGGAGACGTCAAGTACCCGTACCACCTGGTCAACGGGCGCGTCCCCGCCGACCCCGAGGTCTATCGGGGCAGGCCCGGGCGGCGGGTCCGGCTGCGCCTGATCAACGCGGGCGGCGACACCGCGTACCGGGTCGCGCTCGGCGGCCACCGGATGACCGTCACGCACACCGACGGCTTTCCGGTCGAGCACCAGCAGGTCGACACCCTCCTGATCGGGATGGGGGAGCGGTACGACGTCCTGGTCACCCTCGGCGACGGGGCCTTCCCGCTCGTCGCGCTGGCCGAGGGCAAGGACGCCACCGGCATGGCCCTGGTCCGTACGGGATCGGGGGCCGCGCCGAAGGCGACCGTCCGCCCGAAGGAACTGGACGGACGGATGCTGACGGCGTCCGAGCTGCGCGCGGCCGACGACGTCCGACTGGCGTCCAGGAAGGTGGACCGGGTGCACCGCGTCGAGCTGAGCGGCGGCATGGCCAAGTACAACTGGACCGTCAACGGCAAGGCGTTCGACATGGACGACCCGGCCGCGCACCCGCTCACGGTCGAGGAAGGGCAGCGCGTCCGGCTCGACTTCGTCAACAGCACGCAGATGTGGCACCCGATGCATCTGCACGGGCACACCTACCAGCTCGACGGCGGTGGCCCGCGCAAGGACACCGCCGTCGTGCTGCCGAAGAAGAAGCTCTCCGTCGTCTTCGACGCCGACAACCCCGGCCGGTGGATGCTGCACTGCCACAACGCCTACCACGCGGAGGTCGGCATGATGGCACTGGTCGCCTACCGGGACTGATCGTTTCAGGTCAGGACCAACCAGCGGCGGCCGTCGATGAGTTCGCGGGCCGCGTCGAGATGTCCGGCGTGGCACGCGGTCTCGGTGATGACGTGCAGCAGGACGTCCCGCAGGGTATGGAGGTGCGGCTCGCCGAACAGGTCGTGCGGCCACCAGGCCAGGGCGGCGCCGGCGGGGGTGGCGGCGATGACCTCGTCGGCGAGTTCCGCCTCCCGCCGGTAGCCGTCGAGCACGTCGGCCGCCGGTACGCCGGGGGCCACCCGCCAGGCCTCGTCGCCGCTCGGCAGACCGCGGATCACCTCCTCGTCCCCGGCGACGACGGCCCGGAACCAGAAGCGCTCGACGTCCAGCGCGAGGTGCTGGACCATCCCCAGGCAGTGCCATCCCGAGGGCAGCACGGGCCGTCGTAGCGCCTCCTCCTGTTCGGCTCCGTCGATGCCGTCGAGGATGCCGAGCACATGGCGTCGCTGGGAGTCCAACACCCGGAGGAGGACGCTGACTTCGCTGTCCTGAACGTGTGGGGGCATCGGCCGTCCCGTCACTTGCGCCAGAGGAGGTGGTGGGTGACGCCGCTGGAGCTGGGCACGACCTCCAGATGGAAGCGGTCCCGCAGGTCGTCCGGGGAGTCCCACAGCCGCAGTCCCGTCCCGAACTTCACCGGCGCGACGGCCACATGGAGGCTGTCGACGAGGTCGGCGTCGAGGAACTCGCGGACGGTGGTGACCCCGCCGCCGAGCCGGACGTCCTTGCCCTGCGCCGCTTCCCGCGCCAGCTCCAGCGCGGTGGCGGGGTCGGCGTCCACGAAGTGGAACGTGGTGTCGGAGAGGGTGATCGAAGGGCGCGGGTGGTGGGTGAGCACGAACACCGGGGTCCGGAACGGCGGTTCGTCACCCCACCAGCCGCGCCACTGGTGGTCCTGCCAAGGGCCGCGCTGCGGGCCGAACTTGTTGCGGCCCATGATCTCGGCGCCGATGTTGTGCCTGAAGTCCCGGGTGAAGTAGTCGTCCAGGCCCCGGCTGCCACCCGGGTCGGTGTGGTTGGGCCAGCTCGCCGTCGCACCCGCCCAGGAGAACAGCCGTTCCGCCCCGTCGAGGCCGAACGGGTTCTCCAGGCTCTGGTTCTCGCCGGCGGCGACGCCGTCACTCGAGACCATGAAGTTCTGTACGCGCAGTAGCTGTGCCATGTGTTCCTCCTGAGGCGTCGACGACGGTGGGGAGACTCTGCCCGCCACCGAAACTCATCGCCGATTCCGCGATCAGTCGGAAAAGAGTCGGAGCGGGTGTCTGCTCACTGCTCCTGCGCGGACACGTGCTCCTGCTCCGCGACCGCCGCCGCGTGGTCCAGGGCGTGGTCGATGAAGCGCAGGGAGTTGGCCGGCAGGGTGCGGGACGTCAGCCAGGCGATGCCGATGTCGCGGGTGGTCTCCACGTCGGTGACCTGGAGGTAGCGAGGGGCACGGCGGCCGGAGGGCGCGGCGGAGTGCGGGCGGGGCAGGAGCGAGACGCCGAGGCCCGCCGCGACCAGGCCGCGCAGCGTGGCCACCTCGTCCCCCTCGAAGCCGGCGCGCGGAGTGAAGCCGGACCTCCGGCACAGCGCCTCGGTGACGGCCCGCAGCCCCTGTTCGTGCCGGAGCATGATGAACGGCTCGTCGGCGACCTCGGCCAGCCGCGCCCGGCGGCGCTGGGCCAGCCGGTGCCCCGGCGGCACGGCCAGCCACAGCGGCTCCACCAGCAGGCGCCGCCAGGTCACCAGCGCATGGCCGGGGTCCTCGGCGGTGAGCAGCAGGTCGGCCGTGCCGTCCAGCAGCGTCTGGAGGAGCACCGCCTCGCTGCCCTGGCGCAGTTCGAAGCGGGCGAGGGGGAACCGCTCCCGGTAGCCGGTGATCAGCGACGGCAGCAGCCAGGTGCCCAGGGAGTGCAGGAACGCGAGCGGGATCAGGCCCGACTCCGGCGACACCGTCTCCCGCACCGCCCGCAGCCCGTGGTCCAGCCGGTCCAGTACGGCGTCCACGTGCTCCTTGAAGACCTGCCCCGCGGGCGTCAGCCGCAGCACCCGGCCCACCTGCTGGAAGAGCTCGGCTCCGACCTCGCGCTCCAGCCGCCGCAGCGCGCGGGACAGGGCCGGCTGGGTGAGATGCGCCTCCGCCGCGGCCTGCGTCACGGTCGCGCCCTCGGCCACGGCGCGGAACGACCGGAGTACCTGCACGTCCATGGAACCGATGCTATCGGCGCATGCATTTGGACGTATCCAGGCATTGGACGCATCGAATACGGCAACACGACGATGGAACCCGAGCCCCAGAACCTCTTCACCCCTTCAGGGAGAACGACGATGAACACCCGGTGGAACCCGCAGACCCGAGGCTTCGAGACATCGGCCCGCGGCCGGGCCGTCCTCGCCGATCCCCGGCTGAACCGCGGCACGGCCTTCACCGCACCCGAACGGCGCGCCCTCGGCCTCGACGGTCTCATCCCGCCCCGCGTGCTGACCCTGGACCAGCAGGCCGACCGCGCCTACGGGCAGTACACCGCGCAGCCCAGCGACCTCGCCAAGAACGTCTACCTGACCGCCCTGCACGACCGGAACGAGGTCCTGTTCTACCGGCTGGTGAGCGACCACCTCTCCGAGATGCTGCCCATCGTCTACACCCCGACCGTCGGCACCGCCATCGAGCGCTACAGCAACGAGTACCGGCGCCCGCGCGGCATCTACCTCTCCGTCGACGCACCCGAGGACATCGAACCCGCGCTGCGCGCCTCCGGCCTCACGGCCGCGGACGTCGACCTGGTCGTGGCGACGGACGGCGAGGCCATCCTCGGCATCGGCGACTGGGGCGTGGGCGGCATCGACATCTCGGTCGGCAAGCTCGCCGTCTACACGGCCGCCGCCGGCATCGACCCGGCCCGCACCCTGGCCGTCGTCCTCGACGTCGGCACCAACCGCGAGCAGCTCCTCGACGACCCGCTCTACCTGGGCAACCGCCACCCCCGCGTGGACACCGAGACCTACGACGCCTTCATCGACGCCTACGTCACCACCGTGAGCCGGCTCTTCCCCGACGCGCTGCTGCACTTCGAGGACTTCGGACCGGCCAACGCCCGCCGCATCCTCGACCGTTACCGTTTCGAGCGGTTCGTCTTCAACGACGACATCCAGGGCACCGGCGCGGTCAACCTCGCCGCCGTCCTGTCCGGCGTCCGCGCCAGCGGGCTGCCGCTGCGCGAGCACCGCGTCGTCGTCTTCGGCGCGGGCACGGCCGGGATCGGCGTCGCCGACCAGCTCCGGGACGCCCTGGCCGCGGACGGACTCGGCCACGAGGACGCCACCCGCCGCTTCTGGGCCGTCGACCGGTACGGGCTCCTCACCCAGGACCAGGACGGCCTGCGCGACTTCCAGCTCCCCTACGCCCGCCCCGCCGACGAAGTAGCCGACTGGCAGCGGGATGACAAGCTCGGCGGCATCCCGCTGGAGGAGGTGGTCCGCCAGGTCCGCCCCACCGTCCTGATCGGCACCTCGGGTCAGGGCGGCGCCTTCACCGAGACCGTCGTCCGCGCCATGGCCGAGCACACCGACCGCCCGATCATCCTGCCGATGTCCAACCCGACCCGGCTCGCCGAAGCCGTCCCCGCCGAGCTGCTCGACTGGACCGACGGCCGCGCCCTGGTCGCCACCGGCAGCCCCTTCGAGCCCGTCACCCGGGACGGGGTCACCCACCTCATCGGCCAGGCCAACAACGCGCTGGTCTTCCCCGGCCTCGGCCTGGGCGCCGTCGTCGCCCGCGCCACCCGCGTCACCGACGGAATGCTCGCCGCCGCGGCCCACGCCGTCGCGGCCCAGGTCGACCCCACCGCACCCGGGGCGGCCATCCTGCCCCTCACCGACGAACTGCGCCGCACCTCCACCGCCGTGGCCGTCGCCGTGGCCCGCGCGGCGGCTGAGGACGGGGTCGCGCGTACGACGATCGACGCGACGATCGAGGAACGGGTTCGCGAGGCCATGTGGGAGCCGGTGTACCAGCCGGTGACCGCGGTCTGAGAAGCGACGGCGAGGCTCGGAAACGGACGACGACAGTGATAGCCGGTGCACGGCCCGGTGACCGCGGTCCGAGAGGCGGTTCCGAGGCTCGGAAACGGACGACGACATGAACTGCCGTACCCGGCCGGAGACCGACCGCCCCGCGCCCCTGCTGCGCAGCGCCCTCGTCGCCGACCCCCGGCACGACTGGCTCCCGATACCGCTGCTCGTGCTCACCCTGCTCAGCGGAGTGATCGACGCCGTCAGCCTGCTCGGCCTCGGCCATGTGTTCGTGGCCAACATGACCGGCAACGTCGTCCTCGTCGGCCTGGCGCTGAGCGGTGCGCCGGGGCACGCGCCGACCGGCCCGCTGATCGCCCTCGGCGGTTTCGTCCTCGGGGCGCTGCTGATCCGCGCGGTGCCACCGCGCCGGGTCAACTCCCGTACGTTGCTTGCCTTGTGTGCGGCGACGGAGTCCGTCCTCCTCGCCCTCGCCGCGGTGTCCGGCGGCGCTCGCTCCGTCCAGGTGCTCCTCTGCGCCGTGGCGCTCGGCATGCAGAACGCGGCCGTCCGGCGGGTCGGCATACCGGAACTGACGACCACGGTCATGACCGGCACCCTGACCGGCCTCATCGGCAGCCGCGCCGCGGAGCGCACGGCGTCCGGCGACCTTAGGCGCACCTTGAGTGTCCTCACCCTGCTGGCCGGGGCCGGACTCGGGGCGCTCAGCGTCCGTCTGGTGGGCACGCAGGGGACGCTCCTCGCGGAGGCGGTGTTGGCGGCCCTGGTCGCGCTGTCCGTGTCGGCGAGGCGTGCGGTCCTGCGGCGGTTGATCACGCCGTGAGGCCTGAGGTTCTGTGGCGGTCGGTCGCGAGGTGAGGGCCCGGGGCTACACCCGCGCCGCCCCCTCGTCCGCCGTATGCAGCTGGTACACGTTGAACGCCCGGCGGATCACCGGCTGGGCGACGTTACGGACCCGTACGCCACCGGCCGTCATCCCGTGCTCGGTGCCCATGTGGGCGTGGCCGTGGACGGCGAGGTCGGCGCCGCCGGTGTCGATCGCCTCGGCGAGGAGGTAGGTGCCGAGGAAGGGGTAGATCTCCAGGGGTTCGCCGGCGAGGGTGTCGGCCACCGGGGAGAAGTGGGTGAGCGCGATCCGCGCCTCGCAGTCCCGGTCCCGCAGCTCTTCAAGCGCTTCGCGCAGGCCGTCGGCGCAGTGCCGGGAGTAGCGGACGAACTCCTTCATCAGCGGCTCCCCGAACTCGCCCGCGCTGCGCCCCACGAATCCGCCGCCGAACCCCTTGGTCCCGGCGACGCCGACGCGGGTGCCCGCGCAGTTCAGGACGGTCGCCTCGCGCTCCAGGACGGTCACGTCGGCGTCCTGGAGGATGCCGGTGACCTTCTCGGGCTGGTCGTCATGGTGGTCGTGGTTGCCGAGTACGGCCACCACCGGCACCGCCAGCCCCTGGACCTCCCGGGCCACGACGCGGGCTTCCTCCGGGGTGCCGTGCCGGGTGAGGTCCCCGGCGAGCAGCAGCAGGTCGGCGCAGTCCGGCAGCGTGTCGAACGCGGGCCGCAGCAGCCCTTGGCTCTCGGCACCCATGTGGATGTCACCGACGGCGGCGACGCGGATCACGGCAGCTCCTCCGCATGGTCGGGCGAGGTGTTCTCGGCGACGACGACATCGCTGTGCACGGCGAGTTCGGCCAGCTCCTCGCGGGCGGTGCGCAGCAGGATGTCCCGGCACTGGGCCGAGGGGACCGTGCCGGTGATCACGACCGTCTGGCCGTGCACCTCCACGCGTACGCCCAGTTCCCCGAGCTCCTCGGCGGCGAGCCGGTCGCGGAGGTGGGCGACGCGGTACTCGACGTTCCCGGCGGGGTCGGTCATCGGGACACCTCTTTGTGCGGCTCCTGGGGCGGGATGACGTCCAGCCGTTCCAGGAAGTAGAGGAACGCGTCGGGCATCGGGGCGCCCGCGCAGGTACGGCGTACGCCGTCCCAGTCGATCTTCTCGCGCAGGGTGCGGGCGATCGGCAGCACCGCACCGAAGTCGCAGTGGTGCTCGGAGAAGGCCGCCATCAGGCTGCGCATGAGGTCGGTCGGCGACAGGACCGGCATGTGCACCGAGTCCACCGACAGGTTCTGGGCCCGCCCCAGCAGCTCCGTGGTGACGGGCTGGTGGGCCAGCTCGAAGATGAGGTCGACCTGCTGTCCGAGACAGGTGGCCTTCAGCAGCCAGTCCTCGGGCGGCCTGCGCACCGGCAGACCGGCTTCCCGCAGGTCCTCCGCGACGGCTTCGGCGTCCTCGGGGCGGATGCAGAAGTCGACGTCGTGCTGGAGGTTCTGGGCGCCGCCGTGCGCGTACACGGCGACACTGCCGGCGAGGGCGAACGGGTATCCCGTCTGTTTCAGCAGCGCCCCGGTCCGTTTCGCGGCCCGCAGGATGGCCTGGTTGCGGTCGAGCGGGAGCTCCTCCGGACCGGCGTCGTCGGTGAGGGAGTCGTGCGCGAGCGCGCCGCCGCGGAGGAGGAGGTCCGGTTCCTCCGAGGCGAGGTGCAGTTCGGCCACGTCGCTACGCCGACCGGCCGTGTCGTCGCCGTGCTGCGTCATCGCTGCCCCTTCTTCGCTGCCCCTTCTGCGCCAGAGCGCCCCGAGTACCCGGCGTACGGTCCGCGACACGGATGCGTCGCTTTGCCGGCTCGAATGGCGGGGTACCCGGCGAAGCACGAAAGCCGGGGCACGAGAGCGGGAACGCCATGCCTGAACTTCCGGACGTCGAGGGATTCCGCAGGGTGCTGACGCAGTGCGGCAAAGGCCGCACCGTCGAGGATGTCGAGGTGCGGGACGCCGGGGTGCTTCGGGGAGTGACCGGGAAAAAGCTGCGGCAGGAACTCAAAGGCAAGCGTCTCGGGACGGCATGGCGGCACGGGAAATGGCTGTTCGTGCCAGTTGAGGAGGACGGTCTGACGCTCGCCTTCCATTTCGGCATGACAGGCTCGCTGCGGTGCTGTTCTTCGGACGAGCCGCCGGAAACCCACGACCGTATTTCCATCACATTCGACGGCGGTCAGGAATTGCGCTATCGCGATCAGCGCAAGCTCCAAGGCGTCCGGTTGTGTGACGACGCCGAGATCGAGCACAGGGTCAATGATCTGGGTCCCGATGCCCGTGCCGTTCCGCGCGCGGAATTCGAGGAATTGCTGTCGACGCGAAGGGGAGCCGTCAAAAGTGCGCTGATGGATCAGTCCGTCATCGCGGGCCTGGGGAATCTGCTCTGCGACGAGATTCTCTGGCGGGCCCGCGTCCATCCGCGTACTCCGGCGCGGGATCTCGATGCGAGGGCCTTGCGCGGTCTTCACACGCGGATGGGCCGCGTCCTGGATACGTCCGTCCGCGCCGGGTGTGTGCCGCCCCGCCGCTCCTGGCTCACCGGGCACAGGGACGAGAGCGACGGGGTGTGCCCGCGCTGCGGACAGTCCCTGCGTTCCAGCCGGGTGTCCGGGCGCCGCACGGTGTGGTGCCCCGGGTGCCAGAACTGAAGGGTCCACCTCGGGCCGCTCGCGACCGCTAGGCGATCAGTACGACGGCCATGCCGATCAGCCCGATCACGAACAGCGCCACCAGCAGCATGATCAGGACGAGCGGCACGGGGCCCCAGGCCCGCCGTAGCTCCGGTGGCTCGGGGTGGGAGATGCCGGACGTGCCGGACTCGGCGGGAGGCGTCTCACCGGGCGGCACCCCGCCCCCTGGTTCGAGTCCCGTCGTCCGCTTCGGCTCGGGGTCGGGGCTGGTCATGACTCACGCTCCTGTGGGCTGTCGGTCGGGCCGACGACGTGACCGGCCCCGTCGTCGGCCGCGTCGTCGCGTTCGCCCTCCGCCTGCGAAGGCGTCGTACGCTCGGGCACCGGCCCGTCGGCCGTGTCCGGCGCGTCACGCTCTTCCCGTTCCCCCTCCGCCTGTGACGGGGTCGGATAGGTCATCGTGATCACTCCTGACGGGATGGCGATCGACCCGCCGGGTACCCCTGTCGACGGCCGGTGACACGACCATCGGTGTCGCAGGGGACAGCGGCGACGGGGTGATCACCCCACGACCGCTGACGGCCGCCAGGTCGCCTCCACGAGGGCCCGTTCCGTGCCGGACAGGCAGACGGCCGCGGCGAGCCACGCCCGCGCGTACCCGTCAGGATCGGCCTGCTGGGTCCGCCCGAACACGTCGCGGCTCCGGCGGTCGGCCTCCGCGGCCAGCGCCTCCGCCAGGTCCGCGGCCGTCCGGAAGCCGCTGCGCCGCAGAGCTGCGGCTCCTGCGGCCCGGTCGCCGTTGCGAGCGGGCTCGGCGGCGGCACGCCGGCCCCCGGACACCGCCACCTCGACCAGGCGACGCAGCCGCCACAGCGGCGCCTCGGCCACCGGGTCCGGCGGCAGCGCGGACACTCCGGTCACCGCCGGCAGCTCCTCGGCGGGCGGGAAATGCGCGCCTTCGAGGCGGTCGTAGCCCAGATCGGCATGCCCCGCCCACTCGGCCGGCAGCCGCAGCGTCGCCGCCCCGTCCGGCAGCGGTCCGACCGCCAGCGGCCGCAGCGTCGCGGCCCGGTCCGGATCGAGGCGCCCCACCACACGCAACCGCAGTCCCGGCCGCGCTGCCAGCCTGCGGAAGTTGGCCGCATGCGCCAGCCCCGGGTGGCTGCTGGCCGGCACCAGCCGGAACAGCAGGCCCTCCCCGTCGGCCGCCAACTCCCGTACGAACAGGTGGTCCTCGTTCGCTCCTACGACGATGACGTCACAGCCGATCAGCTCCTCGGCGCCCTGCCCCGACCGCTCCGGATCGCTCGCCGCGCCGACCGCGAACCGTGCCACCGCGGCCTCGGCCAAGGGGCGGGAGAACAGGCCGGCGAGCGGACCCGACGTCCAGGACAGGCCCGGCACCGGGGTGGCCCGGACCCCCTTGCCGGCGCCGAGGCGACCGTCCGGGGAGAGCGTCGCGCCCGAGATCAGGAGCCCGCCCCGGGACAGCTGGGCGTGATCGACGCTGCCGGAACCGAGCGCGACGGTGGCCGTGGCGGCGCCCCGGGCCCGGGACGCCCCGCCGGGCTTGACGTCCGCCACCGAGAACCAACGCCCGTCGTCGGAGAGGACATGGGTGACGACGCCGCCGTAGCCGGTGGCCGAGATCACCGGCTCCCGGCAGACCCCGTGGACCCGCAGTCCGCCGCCCGGACGGTAGCCGCGCCGTGCGGTGCCGACCAGGGCCGTGTCCGGGTCGGAGGCTGCCAACAGGCCGCTGGTGAGGAGCAGTTCACGCAACGCCGCCACCAGGTCGGCCAGCCGATGGCCGTCGTGCCGGGCGCGGGCGGCGCGTACGGCACGTACCACCCGTAGAGCGGCGGCTTCCGGGCGGTGCAGCCCGGCGAGCCGGGCGGTGTGCGCCGCCCGCAGCAGCTCGGCCTGCGGTACGGCACCCGCGCCCGGCACCCCGGCCGCCAGCAGCGCGGCTGCCGCTCCCCACAGCCCGGCCGCGGCGGCCACCTGCGCGGGGGTCGGCCCGGCGCTCGGCTGTCCGGAGTCCGTGTCCTGCTGCGAAGTCGTGAGCTCCGGCGCATCATCGGGCGCGCTCTTGGACGAGGGAACCGGCGTCTCGACGGCCGTGTCCGCGTCGGCCACCGGAGCGGCGCCCAGCACCGCCGTGCGATGCAGGCACCGGGGCGCGAGCAGACAGCTGCACTCCGCCTGCCCGGCGTCCGTGACCGCGCCGGACGGCCCGGGCGTGAGCGTGACCTCGGCGTCCTCACCGCACCGCACGCGCCGTACGGCGCCGTCGACCGTGACGGGCAGCGTCGCGTACGTCTCGATCGTGGCGTCCAGCTTCTTGCGCAGCCGGGACGTCAGTTGCTCCACGGCGGCGGCGACCACCTCGGGCGCCACGGGAGGAAGTTCGGCGTTCATCGGGCCTCTCCGCGGAGACGGTCCCCCACCCAGCGGGCGAGGGCCAGGGGACTGAGGGCGGCGACCGGCATCCCGGCCGCGACCAGCTGCTGGGCCACGGGGACCGAGTAGCGCGGGGTGCCGGTGTCGTCCAGGGCGGCGCAGCCCATGAGATGCACCCCGGAGCTCGCGAGGGCGCGTACCTCGCCGAGGAGTCCGCCGAGCGGATACCCCTCCTCGAAGTCGCTCACCACCACCACGAGGGTCCGGCTGGGGACGGTCACCAGGGAGCGGGCGTGCGCCAGACCGGCCGCGATGTGCGTGCCGCCGCCGACCTTCACCTCCAGCAGCAGTGACAGCGGGTCGTCGACGCGGTCCGTCAGGTCGATCACCTCCGTGGAGAAGGCGAGGAAATGCGTGCTGAGGGTGGGCACGCCGCCGAGGACGGCCGCGGTGAGCGCCGACCAGATGACCGACGCCTCCATCGACCCGGACACGTCGACCACCAGGATCAGCCGCCAGTCCGCCTCCCTGCGCGACCGGGTGCTGAACACCGGCCGCTCCGGGACGACCAGGGTGCGGCCGTCCTCGGTCCTGCGGGTGTGGGCGAGGTTCGCCCGCAGGGTGCGTGGCAGGTCGATGCGACCGCCCGGACGGCGGGTCGGACGGGGTGTGGCCAGGCCTGTCAGCGCCGGACGCAGCTTGGTGGCCAGCTCCTTGGTGAGTTCGTCGACGAGGCGGCGCACCAGTGGGCGCAGCCGGGCCAGTTGTTGCTCGGGCATCCCGCCGGCCAGGTTCAGCACGGACGTCAGCAGGTCGACCGAGGGGCGGACGGCCTTGGGGTCGAGTTCGGTGAGCACGTCCGCGCGGCCCTGGTCGGCGGCCCGGGCGAGGACCTCCTCGCGGACGTCGGCGCCGAACAGCGCGTCGAGTTCCTCGGCCCACTCGCGGGCGGTCGGGAAGGACGCGTCCTGCCCGCCACCCTGTCCGCCCTCGCGGCCCAGGTCGGCGGAGCCCTCGCCACGACCGGTGCCGTACAGCTCGTCGAGCGCGTGCGCGTAACGGCGGGCGTTCTGCGGGAGTTTCTCGCTCTCGCGGCCGAGGAGGAGGCGCCAGCGGTCGGTGGGCGTGAGGTGGAGGGGAGCGTCGGGGTGTGGGCGGGAGGGCGATGAAGGTCGGGAGCTGGGAGTCTGCGGGGGTGATGTGTCCTGAGCTGTGGGCAGGCTCGTGCCGAGCGGTGGGCGCAGTGACTCGACCGCCGCGCGGCCCGCCGCGTCGGCGGCCGTCCACAGGGCGAGCAGCTGCGGCGAGGCGCCGAGGGAGAGGTCGAGGCGGTCGCCCAGGCGCTCGGTGACCGTGTCGAGGAGCCGGTCGCGGCCGGCCGGGCTGAGGGTGTCGAACCCACCGCGCAGGGCGGGCAGTCGGGCGAGGAAGCCCTGGTCGGTGAGTGCGTCGATGCGGTCGAGCAGGGGGTCCAGCGCGGTCGGCGCCGACTGCAGCAGGGGCGCGGCTCCGCCGAGCAGGCCGGTGAGGCGACGGCTGAGCGCATGCCGCTGGTCCGGTCCGGTGGCGGTGTCGATCCAGCCCGCGGCGCGGGAGCCGAGGGTGTCCGCGTCGTCGAGGTCGAGCAGGACGCGGGCGGCGAGCGCGGCTCCCTGGACGAGCGGGGAGCCGGTGCGCGCGAGGTCGTTCAGGGCGTCGTCCATGCGCAGCCCGAGGCGGTGTTCGCCCGCTCGGGAGGCGAGGGCGATGAGGGCGCCCGTCTCCTCGGGGTCGTCGCTGCCCGCCAGGCCCGGCAGGGACCGTACCGCCGACTCCAGGAGTTCGGCGGCGAGTTCGGCCGCGGTCTGTCGGCCCTCGGGTGTGGTGCCGGGCAGATGACCGCGCCGCAGTGCCTCCAACAGGTCGAGGGCGGCGAGGAGTTCGGGGAGGGTGGCACTGGCGGGGAGGATCTCGGCGGCGTCCGCGAGGCGCTCGGCGACCAGGGCGGGCAGGTCGCAGCGGGCGGCGTCGCGCAGTCCGGCGAGCACGAGGGCGCTGGTGGGGCCGCCCTCCGCAGACTTCCTGCGGAAGTTCTCGCGCAGGGTGCCCTCGGCGGCGCCCGCCGCCGTGACGCCGCGGATGCCGGCCAGGTCCAGCCGGACGGGCACGGCAGGGGTCCACGACAACCGCCACCGGGTGGTGAGTGCGGACGCGTCGCCCGTACCGGACACCTGGACCGGTTCGCCGTATCCGGCGCCGCAGACGGCGAGCCGCTGGAGGAGGATCTCCCGGCGGCCGTCCAGGGCCGAGCGCAGCGGGTCGAGCCGCAGCTCGCGCGCGGTGGGGTCGTCGGGGCCGGGCAGGCGCAGCGCGGCGAGTTCGGCCTCGACGGACGGGCCGAGCCCGGAGCGGGGCGTACCCGGGGCGACCCGGCCCCGGTCCGTGCCGACCAGCACCGTCTCCAGCGCCTTGGCGAGGGCCCGGCCGCGGCCCAGGGGCTCGCCCTGGCCCATCACGGTCGTCAGCGCCTCCAGCACCTCACCGCGACCGGGGGCGGCGAGCCCGCGCAGCCGGGCCAGGTCGCCCGCCACCCGCAGGGTCTCCCGGGCCTCGCCGGTGCCGGCGACATGCCCGGCCGCGCGCAGCTCACGGCACACGTCGGTGATCGCCCGGGCGGCGGTCTCGTACAGCCGCCCGGGATCGCCCGCGGCCATGAACACCGCCTGCTGCCAGCGCGGGTCGCGGATGCCGGCCGGATACCCGGAACGGGAGTCCAGCAGGTCGAAGGCGTACGGGACGAGGGAGGTGACGACGGCGGGACGCTCCGCGGAGGAGCCGGGCCGGCCGGGTGCCGCGCGGTGTGTCCCGCGCCCTTCGGCCGGCACGAGGGCCCCCTCAGGAGACGGCGCGACCTGTGCCGTACCGGGCGGCTGGTGCTCCTCAACGGTGACCACGCCGGGGCGTTCCCCGGCCATCGGCTCGGCATCTTCCGCCAACGCCGGTGCGTGGAAGGCGCCGACCACGGCCGCGACCCGGCGGCCCCCGGTCGCGGCGCGGGTGATCGTCTCGCGCATGTACGCCTCGCGCGCCAGGTCCACCGCGGGCACTCCGCCCGTGGACGCGGCGTCGTGGCGCAGCGCCCAGCCGACGGACAGGGCGGCGCGGCGGACGGCCTCGGGGGCACAGCCCGGCGCGAGGACCTCCACGCTGCGGTCCCACATGTCGTCGCCGTCACGCCCGGTCCCGGCCGCGGTGAGTGCCGCCGCGAACGCCGTGGGCGTCCGGTCGGCCGGGGTGCGGAGGTCACCGGACAGCTCGTCGCCAGGGCCGCGTGGGTCCCCGTCCGGGGCGTCGGCCCATCGCGGGTCCGACATCGGCAGGTCGCAGCACACGACGTCCACCCCGCGCTCCCGGGCCCAGCGGATCGCGGCGAGTTCGGGCGAGAAGTCGGCGAACGGGTAGAAGCCGAGCCGGCCGCCCTCGCCGGCCCCGGCCAGCGCGACCGGGGCGACGGTGCCCGGCGCGCCGAGATGGGGCAGCCACGGCTGGAAGTCGGCGGGCAGCTCCACGCACACGACCTCGGCGCCGGACGCGTCCAGCAGGGCGGGCACGACGGCGGCGAGCGCCGGGCTGTGGTGCCGTACGCCCAGCAGGTACGGCACCGTCGAGTCGGCGAGGGCGGTGAGCGCCGCCCTCGGTTCCTGAACGAGCGTCACCGAAGGTTCTCCCGCAGGTCCCAGAGGCGACGCCAGGTCGCCGAGCCGTCCTCGGCGCGGCGGCGCACCGGACCGTCCCAGTAGCCGAGGAGCCGCGCGTGATCGGCCGGGTCGTCCTTGCGGACCACGCCCAGCAGATGGCCGGGGACCAGGTCGAGGGAGTCACCGCCGGGCAGATACGCGGCGGCCACCCCCAGGGAGGCGGCGACCTGCACCGCTTCCGCGGTGGACATCACCGTGCCGGGCCGCTCCACGTCCCAGCCCTCGGCCGAGCGCCCGGCCCGCAGGTCGCGGAAGACGGTGACCAGGACGTCGAGCACCGCGTCGTCGACGCCGAAGGCGGCACCCGCCCGTTCGACGGCCGCCGTGGCCTGCCGCTTGACCAGGGCGGTCTCGGCCTCGACGTCGGCGATCGGGTGCACGGTCTCGAAGTTGAAGCGGCGCTTGAGGGCGGCGGACATCTCCGACACCCCGCGGTCGCGGAGGTTGGCGGTGGCGATGACGGTGAACCCGGGAGCGGCGGCGACCTGGGCGTCCTCGGTACCGGACAGCTCGGGCACGCTCATCCGCCGGTCGGACAGGATCGACACCAGCGCGTCCTGGACCTCGGGCAGACAGCGGGTGATCTCCTCGACCCGGGCCACCTGCCCGGCGCGCATCGCGGCGAGCACCGGCGAGTCCACGAGCGCCTGCGGGGTGGGGCCCTGGGCGAGGAGCAGGGCGTAGTTCCAGCCGTAGCGCAGGGCGTCCTCGGTGGTGCCCGCGGTGCCCTGCACGGTCAGCGCGCTGGTGCCGCTGACGGCGGCCGACAGCAGCTCGGACAGCATCGACTTGGCGGTGCCGGGCTCGCCGACGAGCAGCAGGCCGCGCTCTCCGGCGAGGGTCACCACGCACCGCTCCACCAGGGCGCGTTCGCCGACGAACTTGGGGGCGACGACCAGCTCGTCCGGCAGGCCGGCCGGGGCTTCGGGCAGCTTGAGGGTCTCGCCGCCACTGCCGCAGACGAAGGTGATCACCGCGCGGGGCGTCAGCAGCCAGCCGGGCGGCCGGGGGCCGTTGTCGTGGGCGGCGAGGAAGGCGAGTTCGGTGGCGAAGCGTTCTTCGGCGGGCAGGGTCTGCCGGGGCGGGAGGGCCGTCACCGTGTCGGTCAGGGGCATGGAGTTCCTTGCTCGGGAGATCGGTCTGAGTGGATGCGTGGGGGGAACGGGGGCGCCGCAGGTGAGCGGCGCCCCGGACTGCTCTGTCGCGTCAGCGGCGGCGTCCCCGCCGCGCCTTCTTGAGCTCCTCGAACCGGGGAGCGTCACCGTCCTGGACGCGCTGCCACGCCCGGCGGTAGAGGTCCGCGGCCGGTTCGAGCGGCACGATCACGCCGAACGGCACGTGCTCGGCGGTGACGTCGCCGAACAGCGGCAGCTTCCAGCGCTCCAGCGGAACGCGCGGCGCCGACTGCTCGACCCAGCCGCCGGGCAGGAACAGCGACCGTCCCGCCCGGGTCCGGGTGGCCTCGACCACGAGGTCGCCGGCGGCGAGTTCGGCGCGGGCGGCCTTGAGCCGGGCCGGCTTCCAGCCCGTCCACCGGGCCGTCATGCGGTCGGTCGGGTCGGGCATGGCGAGCAGCATCAGATAGAGCGTGGCGGCGTCCTCGCCCAGGCCGTACTCCTTTGCGGCCTCCGTGACCAGGTCGGGAACCGAGCGGCTCGGGTCCTGCGGCCACCAGGTGCCGTCCTTGTCCCGGTCGCCCGCGATCGGCTCGCCGGGGTCGGCGAGAAGGGCCGCGAACCGCTGGTCGCGGACGAGGCGCAGGGCCGCTTCGGCGGCGTAGGGCCGCTGGTCGTCGACGCGGACCGCGGGCAGGTAGGGGTCCTGCCCGGCCTCGTCGAGCAGGGCGACCCGCAGGCCCGGGGCGGGCTGGTCGTCGTGGGTGGACAGGACGACGGCGCCGTACCGCTCGAAACCCTCGCCGACCTCGGTGGGGGCACCGGCGGTCCTCCGGAACTCCGGCAGGCTGATGTACCGCCCCAGGTCGAGCATGAGCCCGGGGTGCGCCAGCCGTTCCCGCACCGCGGTGAGGGCCGGTGGCAGGGCGGCGCGGACCGGGTCGCCCGCGGGCAGCCGGTGGGCGAGCCAGGCGACGAGGCCGACCGAGCCGGTCAGGGTCCCCGCCGTGAAGCCGTCCTTGTCGTTCCCTACGGGGCGCACCCGGTCGCCGCTGACCTCCCACTCCAGGTCCCGGCTCAGCTGCGGGGAGCCGGCCGGGTCCAGCAGCGCGGGCAGCGCCTGCCGCACCGGCCAGGTCGAGTACCGGAAGGCGCGGACCCCGTCGCTGAGCAACGCCTCGGGGACGGCGACCCGCTTGCCGACCTCGGCGTTCCACACCGCGGCGGCAGCCGCCACGTCCGGGCCCTCGGACCACAGCCGCGTGGGGTCGGCAGGCAGCAGCGCGCCCACGACGGCGGCCCGTACGGCACCGTCGACGTTGCTCAGCTCGTCCTTGGCCACCGCGGCCGGGGCCACCTTCACCCCGATGACGGCGCGGGCCTCGGCGCTCAGGAAAGTCCGCTCGTAGACGTCGATCCCCGGCAGACCGGCGACGATCAGCCGTGCCATGGTGTCGGTCACGCCGGTCAGCCGCGCGAACTCCTCGGCGGCCTCCGGGAACCAGGGCGCCGGACCGCGCTCGGCCAGCTCCGCGAGGAACGCGCCGAGCCGTCCCGTGGCCGCTTCCTCGCCCAGCGGCTCCGACGACACCGCCTTGTACGGCTGCGGGATCTCGAACCGGCCCGCCGGGTCGTGGAAGTAACCCGTGAAGGTGCAGCCGTCGTCGTCGAGCGCCCGGCGTCCCGTCACGGCGACGAAGGCACCGTCGGCCAGCGGGAGCACGCCGTTCCACGCGCCCTCGCGCCAGTCACCGCCCGGGGTGCGCAGCGGCGCCGCCTCCAGACGCAGACCCACCTTGCGCCAGTGAGCGGACGCGGCCGGTGCCAGCCCGAGCCGGTCGAACTCGGCGAGCAGCGTGCGCAGTACCTCGCGGTGCTCCTCTGTGGTGGTGCCGGAGGCCGCCCGGTAGGCGAGGGCGGTGGTGCGGTCGAGAACGGTCTCCAGGTCCGGGTCGCCGCTCGGCAGTGCGTGGCCGTCGAGGTGCAGCTGTACGTCGGGACGGTCGGGGAGGGCGGTGTCGGCGAGCCCGGTGGCCCGGGCCAGGACGCGCAGGGCGCGGAAGACGGTGTCGGCCTCGTCGTCGCGGTTCCACCAGTACCGGCGGGACACACCGAGGCCGTTCATCGCGTCCGTCAGCAGACGGTCCGCCGGCCCGGCCGGCCCCTCGTCCTCCAGACCGCCCTCGAGGGCACGGGTGAGCCGGGTCGCCGCCGCGTCCAGCACCGCCTGCTGCGCCGCGGCATAGCGGACGACACCGGCGATGCCCTTCACGAGCGCCTCGTGGGTGACCGGCAGCAGGGCCCGGATCGCGTCGGGCAGCGCCTCGTCGGCCTCGTTGGTCGCGGCGGCCAGCAGCGCGGCGGCCGTGTCCCGGTCGATGCCCCGCAGCGCCTTCGAGCCCTCCGGGTCACGCGGCGTCAGGCACTCCCACCACTGCACGGGCGGCAGCAGCAGGGTGCCCTCGCCGAAGACCCCGGGGGTGCGGTCGGTCTTGCCCCAGGCGGTGACGACGCCGTCGGCGTCGATCACTTCGAGCTGCCAGTTGTTGCGCACCACGGCACTGGGCCGCTCGGCGCCGGGGAACGTCACGAGCGCGGTCGGACGTCCCGCCTGCGCGGGCACGGTGACGGTGCGTCCGGCGAGGTCCTCGGCGCGCAGTGAGCCGTCCGGCAGCTTCACCACGCGCAGCCCCGCCAGCCCGTTGACCGGCACGCAGGCCGGGGTGGCCTCGGCGGTGGGGGCGGGACGCAGTCGTCCGCCCTCGTACGTGCTGCCCTCGGGCGCGTCGCGCAGGGCGTCGGCCAGGAAGGCGGGCAGGCTCATGCGCCCGCGTTCGTTGGTGGCCGGGTCGTACTCGTACCAGCCGTGCGTCTCGCGGTCCTCGGAGTCCGCGTGCCACACCCAGTAGGAGGAGCCGTCGAAGAGCAGCCGCCGTTCGTCGGGCAGGGTGGTGTCCCCGGCGTGCAGGACGCCGAGCCCGGTGGTCCGGCCGCCGTCCGGCAGGGGCAGCGTGATCGGGAAGTCGCCCCGGTACCAGTCCATCTCGGTGCCCCGGGTGCGGTGCGGGCCCTTGAGGGACTCGACGCGGTCGGCACGGGAGTGCCAGTAGCCGCGCAGGCCGTCCTTGCGGGAGTTCCAGCAGACGAGGAGTTCGCCGTCCACGTGGTGGAAGCCCGGGTCGCCCGACACGTCGTTCGCGGGCAGCCGCAGGTCATGGGTGAGCAGCGTGCCGTCGGCACCGATGACCCGGGCCTGGGCCTTGCCCGCCACGACGAGGTGGGGCCAGGCGTCGGCCACGACGACGTCCTCCACCCGGTCCTTGGGCACGAGGGCGGCCGTCGCCTCCTCCCAGGCGGGCCAGCCGAGTTCGTCGAAGAGCCCGGCGCGCAGGGTGCGGGCCAGCACCGGTGCCAGGTCGGTGCCGACCGCGGCACGGACGTCGTCCTCCGCGAGCGCCAGCGCCTCGGCGGGCAGCCAGCCCAGCCGGGTCAGCGCGTTCGGCAGCCCGGGCAGACCGACCGCGCTGAAGCGCCGTACGACCGAACTCACCCACTTCGCCAGCCAGGGCCGGCCGCCGGGGGAGTCGGCCAGCAGCCGGATGGCGCGGTGCGCCTGGTCGTGGTTGTGGAACTGGTCCGCGCCCCGCAGGAAGGCGTCACGGAACCGGGAGTCGGCACCCAGGAGCACCAGGCCCCGCTGCCCCTCGCCCATGGCCCAGCTCTGCAGGGGCAGATGCTCGTCCTTGCCCGGCGCGGCCACCGGCACGTCCAGCGACAGCAGCAGGTCGATCAGGTCGATGTCGTGCTGCACCCTCAACGCCCGCCCGGACGCGGCGAGTTCCGTACGCAGCCGGTCCGCCGCCCGCTCCACCAGCGGATACAGTTCCGGCATCCGCGTCGAGCCGCGCCAGGACCTGGCCCGCTCCCGGAACGCCAGGAAGCGCTCCAGCCAGCCCGCAGTGCCGTCACTCGGCCGTTCCTCGGCGGGCAGGGAGCCGTCCCACAGCCCGGCCGTGGCGCCCGAGGCCTCCAGCACCTCCAGCCACATCGCGGGCAGGTCGCTGTCGGAACCGGCGGGCAGCATGTCCAACAGGGCGCCCCGCACCCGCCGTTCACGCTCGGCCAGCGCCACCAGGGCGGCCCGGTGCCCCTTCCACCAGCCCGCCGCAGCCCGCAGCGTCGCCGGAAGCTCCAGCAGCTCCGCCAGATAGTCCTGCTCGGCACGGTCGGTGTCCTGCCCGGCGGCGCGCGCCAGCCTGCGCAGGTCGTTGGCCATCTGCGCGGACGGCGGCAGACCGCCCGCGGTACGGCGCAGACACAGCCGGGTGAAGCGGCGCAGCGCCTCCTCCGCCGACACGCGCGCGGCCAGCTCCTTGCCGTACGCGGACAGCACCTTGACCGGCAGCGCACCGGCCAGCGCGAACTCCAGGAACACCGCGTCCAGGCGCTCCTCCTCCACCGTCAGCCCGTGTTCCGCCTCGGCCTTGCGGGCGCGGGTGAACAACTGGGCGGCATAGGTGGCGTTCTCCTCGGCGAGGAACACCCGCCCGGCCTGCTCGTAGAACGTCGGCAGGAAGTGCGGCACCGCCGCCGCCAGCCGCCCGCTGAGTTCCAGATAGGCGTCCATCGCGGCCTTCGGCCGGGACTTCGCCTGGCGGGCCGCCCGCTCCAGGTCCGGTACGACCCCCAGCGCGTGGTGGCCGTCCTCCGGGTGGTGCACCAGCACCCACTCCGGAAAGCCCAGCGACTGACGCAGCCCCAGGCCCACGACGGCCGGCTCGGCGTCCCGCTCCATGCCGAGGAACCCGGCGGCCAGGTCCTCGGCCGCGCCCAGCTCACCGGCGACCAGCCGCACCACCACACGGTCGTCCAGACCGGGATGGCGGTAGCTGCGCGCCGTCAGCGGCACCGCCCGCTCGCCCGCCCCCTCGACGTCGGGCGGCAACACCGCGCCCGCCGCCAGCAGTTCCTCGTACGACACCTGCGTCCCCCCGCTCATGCGCTCTTGCCCTCCTCGATCACGCGCCCCGCGTACAGTGCCGCGGCCATCCGCATCCCCTCGGACCAGGCCACCGGCCCGACCTCCCGCAACGGCAGGGCCCGCCCGCCCTGGTCCTGCCAGGTCAGGGCGCCGGTCTCCACCGTGTCCTCCCAGTACGGCTCCCCGATCCACACCGCGGCCTCCACGGTCCGCCCGCCGTCCCGCACCCGGGCCGTGGAGTAACCCCCGGAGACCCGGTAGCCGAGTGAACTCGCGCGCGCGGCGAGGGCGAAGCGGGAGCGGAAGGAGCCGCCGGTGAACTCGCGTATCTCGGTGGCCTTCGGATCGAGGTCGTCGGGGCGCTGCCAGGTCGCCCGGTGGATCTGCTCGACCCGCTGCACGATGCCCAGCTCCGCCGCGAACTCCCGGATGTCCTCCAGGTCCGGCAGCAGCACCGGGTGCGGCAGCGTGACCGTGCGCGGCGACAGCCGTACGGTCTCGCCGTCCAGGTTCACCACCCGCAGTTCGCCGTCCTCGGTGGCCCCCCGCAGGAACCCGACCTCGTCCGGGTCGTCGCCCACCACCGCGATGTCACGCAGCGCCGACTGCCAGGCCTCGTCCGGCCACACCCGGGCCAGCAGACCGGTGGGCACGGGCAGTGACGACACCATCCACGAGTCGACCTGCGCGACGCAGGACGCGGCGTGCCGATCCAGCCATTCGGCGAACCGGCGCAGCCGGTCCACCTCCGGGTGGTCGCGCAGCGCGCGCGGCAGCGACTTCAACTGCCGCCCCGCCGCCCGGCCCGAGGTGGCACGCGCCGCCACCCGCCCGTCCACCAGGGCGACTTCATACCCGTCACCCGCCGAGAGCCAACCCACGAGTCCCCGCCTTCCGCATCAGGACAGCAAGAAGAAAAGCACAGTTCAACCGGGGACATCCCGGCGCCAGTGCGACGATGCGAGGAACGTTAGCGGCGATCACTGACAATCGGTCCCGCGGGCCGGGAACGCGGCCTCGACGGTGGTGTGCGGAGCCGGACAGAAGCGCGCGGTGCGCGCCCCGACCGCGGCGATCAGTCCGTGTGCCTGTGCATCACATGGAGGTAGTGGCGGTCGCGGTAGGGCACCTGCTGGTCCCGGGCCGGGAGGCCGAAAACCGCGCACACGTCGGCGGGCCGGGTGAGGAGGCTGGACTGCTCACCGAAGGTGAGCACGTCGTTGACGTAGTGCGCGCAGCCCGCGGCGTCCAGCGCCGTCACGAATTGCTCGCGGTCCACGGTGGCCTCGTACGACTCCGAGTCGGGCAGCACCAGAGCGGGCAGCTGCGCGGGCGAGCTCCAGAGCTCGATCGCGAGGCCGCTCACCGTCCGCCGGGTGACGGTCAGCTTCAACCCGCCCCAGGCGTACGGGTAGCCGTCGATGTCCGGTCCCTTGAGGCGGATGGCGGGGTGCGGGCGCCCCGGACCGAGGAGTTCCTCGGCCTCGGTCAGGGGCATGCCGCACTCCAGGGGGCCGATCCGGCCGGTGCGGGCGAAGTCGACGAGGACGTCCATCAGGGTCACGGCAGTGACCTTGACATGTCCCGAGGTCCGCCCGCACTCCGATATCGGCGCGGGGTGGGCTCACATGTAACGGCGCCTGGTGCGTCGTAGGAGAACGAGACCGGAGATCAGGAGCACCGCGCCCGCCGCGGCCGGCCACAGCTGGGTGCCGGTCTCGGCGAGGCTGTCGCCGCCGCCCTGAGGCTCGGTCTGTGCCCCGAGCGGAGGCTGCGCCACGGCGCCGGTCGAGGGGCTGCTGCTCTCGGAGGTGCCTGCCGTGTCGTCGTCGGCTGCCGGGGTCTGGGTGGCAGGCCGTTGCGTAGCCGAGGGCGAGGTGTACGTCCTCGGTTCGTCGGCGGCCGGTGCGGTGCTCTCCTCTGCTGTCGGCGTCGGCTGCTCCTGGGGCTCGTCGTCGGAGCCGCCGTTGTCGCCGGAACCGGAACCGGAATCGGAGCCGGAACCGGGCGCGGGGGCCGTCGTGTTGTCGCCGCCGGAACCGGGCTCCTGGGTGGCACCGCCGTCCGAGCCGTTGCCCCCGTTGCCGCCACCGCCGTTGTCATCGCCCCCGTTGTCGTTACCGCCGTTGTTATTGCCCCCGTTGTCGTTGCCTCCGTCGTTGCCGCCGTTCCCGGGCTCCTCGCCGCCGCCCCCGCCGGCGCCCGCGCCGCACTGCTTTCCGTCGTTGATGCAGCCGACCATCTCGTTCATCAGACCCTCGTCGAAGATGTTGATGAAGTCGCCGTGGTCGGTGACGGGCTTGTGCAGTTGCTCGGGGAAGGCGTCCACCGCGAAGAGCGGCGTGGTGCGACCGCCGTCCTGAAGGCTCGGCGCGTCGATGTCGTAGACGATGCGCTGGACGAGCTGCGGGATCGCCTGGAAGCCGGCCGGGCAGGCGCCGTCGGCCTGGGCGAACGCCACGTGGGTGCGGTGGTTGGCGCTGTCGATGTTGCGGCCGTCCCAGCAGCTCTGGAACTTGAAGGTGCGGACCACGTCACTGCCCTGCGGGCACAGCGGGTACTTGTCCTTCAGCTGGCGGTCCTCGAAGCCGGTGCAGCTCCAGGACGCGTTGGCGTTGGCGGTGCCGTTGACGAACGCCTTGGCGTCGCCGGTGATGATGCGCAGCAGCCGGGGCATGGCCGTGACCTTGCTGTTCGGGCTGCCGACGAAGGTGAGCGTGACCTCCTTGGGCGTGACGATCTCACCCGCGTTGCCCTCGATGCCGCCGCCGGGAGCGCCGGCGTCCTGCTCCTGGGTGCCGTTCTGCAGCCGAATGACGGGCCAGTAGTACGAGGACTTGTCGCCCTTGTCGACGCAGCTGGTGTCGCCGGCGGCGAGCTCGTTGTCGTCGGCGAAGGCGTTGTTGGCCTGGTTGCCGACGTAGTCGTGGAAGTGGTGGGCGCCGTTGGACACGCCGGGGGCCACGATCACGTTGTCCGAGTTGAACAGCCCGTTGGCGTTGACGCCGCAGCTGGTGACGAAGCTGCCCTTGGAGGCGTCGGCGCCGGGGTTGGGGGCCGGTGCGGCGGGCGGCGCGGTTTTGATGTCGGCGTAGTCGGCGGCGACGGGACCGTTGCCGGACTGACCGCCGTTGCCCTGCTGTTGACCACCCTGGTCCTGACCGTCCTGACCGTCCTGACCGCCCTGGTCCTGACCGTCCTGACCACTCTGGTCCTGGCCGTTCTGGTCGCCCTGTTCCTCTTGCCCCTGCTGGGTTCCCTCATCCCCGTTGGCCTGGTCGTCCGACTCACGGAGCGTGCACGGGGCCAACTGGTCGAGGCCCTCGGGGCGTTCACCCGTGCGTTCGAGCGCGGCGGCGATGCGCTGGATCGTCGCCGCCCGGTTCTCCGAGAGCGGCTGCACGACCTGGCTCACGGCGGCCTCACGGTCCTGCACCGCAGGGTCCTGCAACTGCTGGTAGGCCTGGGCCGTCTGCTGGTCCAGCTGGGCGAGCTCCTTGTCGACGTCCGCCCGCGCGTCGTCGGGCACGCTGGTCAACGTGTCACCCACGTCAGGGCAGTCGATGGTGCCCGCTCCCCAACCACCGTCCGCCGACAGGGTCGTCGGAGAGGTGTCCTCGGTCGCGGAGGCGTACACGTTCGCGGCCACCAGGCCGCCGCCTCCCAGCATGAGAGCCACGGCGGCAAAGGTGGCCCGCCGTGCACCTGTCGGGCGTCTGCGCTTACTGCGTCCCACGGAAGTACTCCTGCGTCGGTGGTCCGTCCGGCATGGAAATCCCCCGGCCCCATACGGATACGGGGCGACCTGTGTTCAACGGCCCCGGAAATTCACAGCACCCTCATATGCGCCACAGGGCTCCGCAGGAGGTCAGCCCCCTCATCCGCCCCCGGAAACATATGCCTGACGACAGGTGTCACGCCCTGGGTACTCGGTACTCCCCGCAGACAGAAACACGCACGTCCGGGAGGCGATCATGAGTGATGAGGACATGGCGGACGAGGTCTACCAGCCCACGGGCAGCAACGAGGACCAGGAGGACGCCGCTCCGCTGGATCTCCAGGACGCGGTGGACGAACGTACGTACGACGACATGCTGGACGAGGGGTACTCGCCGCCGGAGAAGCCGCTGGGCGTGACCAAGACGGGCACCACGGCGGCGGAGCAGCGGGAAGGGGAGTCCCTGGACGAACGGCTGCGCCAGGAGGTCGCCGACGTGACGGAACCGGCCGGGGACGGGATCGGGGACACCCTGGGGGCGACGGGCGAACCGCGCGACGAGGAGGTCGGCGCCGATCGGGCAGGCCGGTTGGTGGCGCCGGACGAGGGAGCGCACGAGGACACCACCAAGGAGCTGGTCGCCGAGGACCAGGGCATCGACGGCGGCGCGGCGGGCGCCGAGGAGGCCGCGGTGCACGTCGTACGGAAGGACCGCGTCGACGAGTGACGGCTGCCCCTGTCGAGGGCTGGGGTTTCCTCGTACGATGGCCCGCATGATCCTCAGCCGACGCCGCCCCGCCGTTCAGCGGTACCGCGTGCTCTCGTCGCACGGCTGTTGTTGATCTTCCAGTGGTAGCAGCGTAACGACCAGGCCGCACAGGCCGGTTGGCGCTGCTGCGCGCCTTCGGCGCGTCTTCCCCGCGCGGACACGCGTCGCTGCGCCACGCCCGGGTTCCGCGCACCCGAGGTTCCAACCCCCGCTCTCCTCCTGGCCGTTCCCCTGAAAGGGCAGACATCCATGCGTACACCCGAATTCGCCTACGACCGTCGCAGACTCCGGCAGTGGCTGGCCGGTGAGGCCCGCGCGGACGGGGTCTCGCGGCGGGACATGCTCCGGCTGCTCGCCGCGGCCGGCGGCGCCCTCGCCGCCCCCGCCGGGCTCAACACCCCTGCGGCGGCGGCCACTTCACCGGGGATCGTCAAACCGCTGCCCGACGAGTGGTTCACCGTACGCGGCACCAACGCGGAGACCAGGTTCGCCGCGCTCGCGGACACCGGCTATCACACGCCCGTGGACCGCTTCTTCGTCCGCAACCACACCTCCACCCCGGTCCTCGACGCCGCCGACTGGACCCTGACCGTGCACGGCGACGGGCTGGTCCACGGCCGCTCCGTGGAGTTCTCCCTCGACGACCTGAAGCGGTTGCCCGCCGTCACCCGTACGGCGTTCGTGGAGTGCGCGGGCAACGGGCGCAGGTTCTTCACCTCCCAGCAGGGCCAGACGGTCAGCGGCACCGCCTGGACGCTGGGAGCGATCGGTACCGCGCGTTGGCGCGGGGTGCGGCTCGCCGACGTCCTCCACCGGGCGGGGCTCGGCCGCGGCGCCGTGGACGTGATGCCCCGGGGCCTCGACGCCGCCTACGTGACCGCCGACGGGACCGACCTCGGCCGGGTCCGCCGCCCGCTGCCGCTGTCCAAGGCGCTGGACGACGTGCTGCTGGCGTACGAGATGAACGGCGAGCCGCTGCCGTACGACCACGGTCATCCCGTACGGGTCCTGGTCCCGTCCTGGGTCGGGATCGCGTCGATCAAGTGGGTCGGCGACATCGAGGTGTCGGCCCAGCCCCTGTACTCCCCCTGGAACACCGACTTCTACCGGCTCTTCGGCGACGCCTACCCGCCGGGCGGGAGCGCCCCGCTGACCCGTCAGACCGTGAAGAGCGCCTGGGAACTCGCCTGGGGTGCGAGCCTTGACGCCGGCCGGGAGCACCGGCTGACGGGGCGGTCCTGGTCCGGGGGCGGCGGCATCGTCCGCGTGGACGTCAGCACGGACGGCGGGACGCGCTGGCGGCGGGCCCGGCTGCACGACGCCGCCCACCGCGACGGCTGGGTCCGCTGGTCCACCGACTGGCGGCCGCCGGCGCCGGGACCGTACAGCCTGCTCGCTCGTGCCACGGACAGCGCCGGCCGCACCCAGCCGGACACGACCGTGGCGAACACCCAGGGGTATCTGTTCGACGCCGTGGTCCGGCATCCGGTGACCGTCGTGTGAGGGGGGACGGCCGCTCAGATGCTCGGGGAGGGCGCGGCGGCGGTCAGCCGGGACTCGGCGAGCTGCCGTGCGGCCCGCAGCGGGGTGACGTCGGTCGAACGGGCCAGTTCCAGCACATGGCTGACGGTGTCTCCGATCCCGTCCACCCGCTTGCGGGCGGCCTCGTGGCTGTCGTGGTCCGATTCCCGGCTGAGCGTGTAGACGATGCCGCCCGCGCCGGCGACGTAGTCCGGGACCCAGACGACTCCGTGTCGCGCGAGGGTGTCGGCGACGGAGTCCTCGGTGAGCTGGTTGTTCGCCGGGCCGACGACCAGGGGCGCGGCCAGGCGGGGCGCGCTCTCCTCGCTGAGGACGCCGCCGACCGCCGCCGGGACGAGGATGTGGGCCGGGACCGACAGTGCCTCGTCCGGCTCGACCCATCCGAAACCGGCGGCCAGCGCTGCCTCCCTGCGCGACTCCTCGACGTCCGAGACCAGGACCCGCGCGCCCTCGGCGGCCAGTCCGGCCGCGACCCGGCCACCGACCGAACCGAACCCACTGACGACCACCGTGCGACCGGCGCAGGAGGCGTCACCGAAGACATGCCGGGCCCCGGCACGCAGCGCGGCCAGGACGCCGGAGGCGGTGGGACCGCCGGAATCGCCGGTCCCGCCGTGCTCCTCGGGCGCGCAGTACGCGTACGGCGTGAACCGCTTCAGCACCAGCATGTCCTGCGGGCCGGTGCCGATGTCGGGGCCGGTGCGGTACGACCCCTGCCAGGGGGCGATCAGTTCACCGAGGTCCTCAAGGGCGGCCTCGCGCAGTGTCGCGGTGAGGTCGGTGTCCCGGTCGAGGGCGATGACGCTCTTGCCGCCGCCGAAGTCCAGACCGGCCACGGCCGCCTTGTAGGTCATGGCCTCCGACAGCCGCAGCGCGTCGGTGAGTGCGTCCCGCCAGGTGTCGTAGCGGCGCATCCGGCACCCGCCGACCGCCGGTCCGAGCGCGCGTGAATGGACGGCGACGATGATCGGCAGCCTGGACCGGCGACCGCGGCGGACGACGACCTCTTCGTGTTCGTATGTTTGGCTCATACGGCCGAAGCTAGGGTCGCTGACGGCCCAACTGGCCTTCGACCGAAGGAAATTCGGATTCCGGCTCGTGGAGGCGACCATGGACGAAGTTGATTCGGCGATCGTGCATCATCTGCAGAAGGACGGTCGGCTCTCCAACCGGGCGCTCGCCGAGAAGCTCGGCATCGCGCCGTCCACCTGCCTCGAACGCACCCGGCTGCTGCGGCAGCGCGGCATCATCGAGGGATACCGGGCCCAGGTCTCCCTGCGCGCGCTCAACCGCTCGGTGCAGGCGATGGTCGCCACGCAGATCCGGCCGTTGCGCCGGGACGTCGTCGCGGCCTTCGAGGAGTCGGTGACCCGGCTCCCGGAAGTCGTCTCCGTCTACACGATGGCCGGCAGCGACGACTTCCTCGTCCACGTGACGGCCCAGGACATCGACCATCTGCACGCCTTCCTGCTGGACCAGTTCACCAACCGGCGCGAGATCGTCGGCTTCCGCACCTCGATCATCTACCAGCACCTCACGAACCCGGTGCTCGATCCGCTGCCGTGACCCGGCGTCAGGCGACCGAGTCGATGTGGAGGTGCTCGATCCGTTCGTCCAGGAAAGCGGCCAACTCCCGTGCTTCCGCCCGGACTTCGTCCTCCTCCAGGGTGGTCAGGCGGCGCAGGGGGCTGACGCGGAGGCGGTCGTCGCGCACGGCCCAGGTCGCCGCGACGCGTCCGTCGACCAGGACCGTGCGATGGCCCGCGACGGACACCCCGAGATGGGCGGCGTCGACGATGCGGCTGCGGTCGTGGTAGCCGAGGAGGACGTTGTCGAAGGCCGGCAGGAAACGGACGGGCGCCGGGGTGTCGGGGTGCGGGCGGGGCGCGTCGGGCAGGTCGAACAGCTCCCGGCCGCGCGCGTCCCGGCAGACGACGAGCTCTTCCCGTACGGCCCTCACGGCGGCGGGAAGCCCGGTCAGACCGCACCAGGCACGCAGGTCCGCGCCGGCGGCGGGACCGTGGGCGGCGAGGTAACGGCGTACCAGCTGCCGCCCGACGGGGTCGTCGTCCCCGGCGGGCAGCGGATCGATGTCCCGCCCCAGCCAGGAGGCCAGCGGCACGTTGCGCACGCCGGCGGACTGCCGCCACAGGCCGCGCGGCGGCAGCTGGACCATGGGCACGAGAGCTGCGACGACCAGCTCGCCCAGGACCCGGCGCGGCGGCCCGGGCCAGCGATCCTCCAGGGCCTGCACCAGCTCGCGCATGGTGCGGGGCCGCTGGTCGGCCATGACCGCCCGGCCGGCGGCGGCGACCTCGTCCAGGTCGATCCCGGCCAACTCCCGCCGGTAGGTGCCCAGTACACGCCCGCGCAGCATCGAATCGTGGCGGGCCCGCCAGGCGAGCGCGTCGCCCGCGGTGACGAGGTGGACGGTACGGCGCATCAGGTGCGTGCGCACCACCGTGCGGCCGGTCATCGCCTCGTCCAGCTGCCCGGGCGTGAAGCCTGAGAGACGGGACCACAGCCCGATGAAGGGCTCCTGGGGTTCCTGCGCCTGCATCCCGCACAGGTGGGCCACCGCCTCGGGCACGGAGGCGTCGGCGCGGGTGAGCAGGTGCTGGCGGGCGAGGCCGGCGCGGTTGAGGGCGCGGTCGTCGAGGACGGTCATGGCGTTCCCGCGGCTCAGACGTGGTAGGGGACGGCCACGTCGAGCACCCAGGTGACGCCGAAGCGGTCGGTGAGCATGCCGTACAGCGGCGCCCACGGCGCGGCCTCCAGGGGACGTACGACCGTCGAGCCCGCGCTGAGCCTGCCCCACAAGGTGCTGATCTCCTCGGCGTCGGTGCCGCGCACGGAGACGAAGAACGGGTTCTCGCCCCGGTCCCAGGGCAGGTGCGAGGGCACGTCGTAGGCCATGACGTGGAAGCCGTCGTCCCCGGTCACCTCGCCCCACATCACCCAGTCCGCCTCGCTCTCGTCCCCTACGGCGCCGGCGTCCTTGTACGTGACCGCGACGGTGCGGCCACCGAACACGCTCCGGTAGAAGTCCAGCGCCTCGCGCGCGGCGCCACGGAAGTTCAGGTGGGTGGTGGTCGTGACGGACATGGTCTGCTCCTCGCCTCGATGTGCACGGCCGTGTCGACCGGCGCGTACGCCACCCTGGCGGAGGTAGCGGACAGGGTGTGTCCGCTACTTCGGCGACCATGGGACTCATGCGGAAAACGTCCTCCCGGCTGCTCGCGCTGCTCTCCCTGCTGCAGACACACCGTGACTGGTCCGGCGAGGAGCTCGCCGGGCGTCTCGACATCACCGCGCGCACCGTGCGCCGCGACATCGACCGCCTACGCGAGCTCGGCTACCTGATCACGACCGTCAAAGGGCCGGGCGGCGGCTATCGCCTCGCGGCCGGTAGTCAGCTGCCGCCCCTGCTGTTCGACGACGACCAGGCCGTCGCCCTGGCCGTCGCGCTGCGGACCGCGGCCACCGGCACCGGCGTCGCCGAGGACGCCGGCCGCGCCCTGGCCACCCTCCGCCAGGTCATGCCGCCCCGCCTGCGGCACCGCATCGACCTGGTGCGCGTCACCGCCGTCCCCGCGCCGGAAGCACCCGACGCCGCGCGGGTCGACGCCCAGGTGCTGACGGAACTGAGCCGCGCCGTCCACGCCCGCGAGGAACTGCGCCTCGACCACACCCCCGGGCACGGCGACGCGGCCGCCGAGCGCCGCCGTGTGCAACCCCACCACCTGGTCACCTGGCGGGACCGCTGGTACCTCGTCGCCTGGGACCTCGACCGCGAGGACTGGCGCACCTTCCGCGTCGACCGCATCCGCCCCCGCACCCCGACCGGCCCCCGGTTCACCCCACGCGAACTCCCCGGCGGCGACGTCGCCACCTTCGTCACCGGCCGGTTCCGCGGCAACGACGGCACCACCACCGACTGGCCCTGCCGAGGCGAAGTCGTCCTGCACCTCCCGGCCGCCGACGTCGCGCCCTTCGCCCAGGACGGAACCGTCGAGGAACTCGGCCCCCACCACTGCCGGCTCACCCTCGGCTCCTGGTCCTGGACCGGACTCGCCACCGCCATCGGCCACTTCGACGCCGACGTCGAAGTGGTCGGCCCACCCGAACTGGCCGCGGCGTTCGATGAGTTGGCCGCCCGCTACAGCCGCGCCGCTACTTCCAGTCGTACGCGTACGCCGCGACCCATGTGATGTCGAGCTGGGCGCTGCTGCCCGGCGCCGCCCCGGGTCCCTCCAGCGCGCTCTCGTTCTGCAGCACCCACGACAGCGGCTGGTCGGGCACCTCGCGGGTGTCGTGTCCGATCTGCCGGCCGTCGACGAAGAAGCGGACGTGGCCCGGCGTCCACTCCGTGGAGACCGTGTGCCACTCGGTCCAGTCGTCAGCGCCAGGGAAGTAGCCTTGCTCGCCGCCCCCGCACGGATGGTGGAACGCCGTCAGCGAGCCGGTCCACTCGCCCTCGGGATGGTCCATCTCGCAGCCGCCCCCGTAGTGCAGCCAGGCGGACTTGTAGCCGGGCGCCGGCTTCGTCACCTTGATCCGCGCGCTGTACTTGCCGTACGCCATCTCCATCACGGCCCGCGGAACCACCGCGGCGGCGTGCACGGGGCCGCCGTCGGCGGGCCGCCACATGCGGATGGTCATCCGTCCGTCGCTGTCTTCCGCGGGACCGACGCTGACGGTGTCCTCGGGGTGATAGACACCGACCACGTCCCGGCCCCGGCTGTTGGCGGTGTCGCGCCAACCGGTCGGATAGGCCCACCAGTTGTCGCGGTACGACCCGCTCAGGCCCCCGCAGTACGCGGCGGACGTGTCGACGTCGTGCTCGCAGTCGCTGAACGCGCCCAGCGGCACCACATCGCCGTTGAAGTCCTCCGCGAGCACCTGCCAGAAGGGACCGCAGTCGCCGCGGGGCAGGTTCACGCTCGTGGTGCGGCAGGCGTCGGCCGCGGCGGGTGCCCCGTCCGCGCGGGGGAGTCCCAGCAGGCCGGCCGCGGTCAGCACGACCGCGGAGGCGACCAGAAGTGCCTTCCGGTGGTGGTGTGGCGCCGCATGTGAACCCATCCGAGGCTCCCTCGATGCTCACCGGCTCGCGAAATCGGCGTTCGTCGACGCTCGTCGGCATCCGTCAGCGTTCGTCGGCCCTCATCGGCCCGAAGCAGCATCCTCGCGCGCAAGTCGGTGGGGAGCCATCCCCGCAACGGCCCGGGAAGGGGACGATCGCGCTCCGCCACGCCCGCCGCTCACGAACCCTGAGCCGCGCACTCAGGTGCGGCTCGCGCCAGATGTGGCACCTGTGTCCCATGGAGTGGATCGACAGGACGACCCGGGCGGTCAGGTGGCGCGCCGAGAACGCGGCGACGGCCGTACGGCGGGCCTGGGCGGAGCCGGGGCGTGAGCGGGACGTCGTGGCGCAGGCCGGGAAGGCGGCGCTGGCAGCCTGGGTGGCGTGGGCCGTCGCGGGCTGGTGGCTGGCGGCCCCGATGGCGTTCGTGGCGCCGTGGGTGGCGGTCGCGCTGGTGGAGTCGACGGTGTACCGGTCGGTCGCGCACGGGCTGCAACAGCTCGCGGCGATCGCGGTGGGCACCGTGGTGGCGACCGCCGCGGCGATGCTGCTGGGGGACGCCATGGTCACGATGGCCGTCGTCCTGCCGCTGGTGCTGCTGCTGGGACAGTGGCGGCGCCTCGGGAGCCAGGGCATCTTCGGCGCGACCGGGGCGCTGTTCGTCCTGACCGGCGGCGACGTCACGCTCGCCGGGGCGGCCGCACGCCTCTCGGAGGCGGTGTTCGGCGCGCTGGTCGGGGTGGCGGTCAACGCACTGATCCGGCCCCCGACCTACCTGCGGGACACGCGCGCCGCGCTGGCGGACGCCACCCGCGAGGCCCGAGACATCCTGGACGACGTGGCCGACGGGCTGACCGCCGCCGAATGGGACGACCACGAGGCAGGCGTACGGCACGAGCGCGCCCTGCGGCTGGGACGCCTCGTCGACCAGGCCAGGTCGGCGATCGGCTGGAGCGAGGAGAGCCTCCGGGGCAACCTCAGGCGGCCCCGCCGGCAGAGCGCGGCCGCGCACGGCACGACCTACGCCGACGCGCTGGCCGTGCTGGACTACGTCGCCGTCCACACCGCGGGCGTGACCCGCACCGTGCGCGAGGCGGCGGAGGGCACCACGCCCCGGCCGGCCGACACCGTCACCACCGCCTACGCCGACTTCCTGCGCGAGACGGCACGCGCCGTGCACCTCTACGGCGAGTACCGGTTCTCCGCGGACGGCCGGGACGAGACCGTCGGACGGGCCCTGAACGACACCGCCGCCGAGCTTCGACGCACCCTCGACGCCCTGCGCCGGCAGCTCCCCGGCGCCGCGCCCGACGACCCCGACGCGCTGGTCACGTACGGAACGCTGCTTGCACAGGCGCACCGCCTGGCCGACCACCTGGGTGCGGAACGGGTGTGACGACGGACCGAGCGCTCGCGAACCCGCTGAGCCGCACCGGGAGATGAGCGGACGAGCCGCCTTGCTATGGTGCGCCGATGTCAGCGATCAAGAAATTCCAGGTCACCTTCGACTGTGCGCAGCCCGAGCGCGTCGCCCGCTTCTGGTGCGAGGTGCTCGGGTACGAGGCGCCGCCACCACCGGAGGGGTTCGCCACCTGGGACGCCTACAACGAGGCCCAGGCCCCGGAGGACCGGGACGCCTGGTTCGCCTGCAGTGATCCCACGGGCGTCGGCCCGCGCCTGTACTTCCAGCGCGTGCCCGAGGGCAAGGTCGTCAAGAACCGGGTGCACCTCGACGTGCGGGTCGGCACCGGACTCGTGGGCGAGGAGCGCCTCGCCGTGCTCGAGGCCGAGTGCACGCGACTGCTCGCGCTCGGCGCGGTGCGTGTGCAGCTGCTGAAGGCCGACGGCGTCAACGAGTCCTGCATCGTGATGCAGGACGTCGAGGGCAACGAGTTCTGCCTCGACTGAGCATCCGTCCTCAGGCCCGGCGAGGTGGGGGGCCGCCTCGCCACAGGACGCGGTTCAACGGCGGCTCCTCCGCCAGCACGGCACCGATCGTCACCGCGAAGGTGACCGTCGCGCACACCACGATCAGCCAGGACAGCATCGTCAGGACCACGCCGAGGGAGCCGTACTCCTCCAGGGTGCGGTTCAGCGCGCCGGGCATGTAGAGGCGGGCGGTCAGGCCCAGGGCGCTGGTGGCGGCCGAGGCGAGCAGCGCTCCGGGCAGCAGCGGCAGCCAGGGGACCCGGCCGGCCAGCAGCAGGCGCTGCGTCCACAGCCACAGGCCGGTGCTCAGGACGAAGAACAGCGGGACGCCCAGCCACGCGCCGACGCCGAAGCCGCTGCGGATGGGCCCCTGGAGCAGCACGACGAGCATCAGCACGAGGAGCCACACCAGCCAGCGCCAGGCCGCGATCCTGGTCGCCGACTTCGGCAGCCGCCAGGCCCGCTCGCAGACCCGGGCCATGGCCCGGCTGAAGCTGGTGGCCGAGACCAGCGCCAGCACCAGGCCCACGGCACCGGTCGTCTCGCGCAGACCGTCGTCGGCGGAGCTGCCCAGCACCTGATCGAGCTCCACGTCGGACCGGCCGGTCAGCCCGAACATGGCACGCAGCGACTCCTGCAACTGCTCACGGACGCTGTGCGGGGTGAACGCGGCGATCGCGAACAGCAGCGGCACCACGGCCAGGAACGCCTGCGCGGCGAGCCTCGTCCCGGCGTCCAGGAGGTTCCCCGACAGCAGCCGCCCCGTCAGCTCGCCGATGACCGGGAACCGTCGCTCGGCGTGGGTACGCAGGCGCTCCAGCCGCGCCGTCCACGCCATCCCGCCTCCCACCAGTGCCGCTGCGCCGTTCAGGCCAGTCAAGGCGTCACTCACCTGGGCGTCGACCGGTGCTGGCCCGATCGGGGTGCGCCCTCCGCGCCGGGCACACCGAAGCCCCGGGCGAGAACCTCATCGGCGGAGCCGGTGACGAGCGTCCTCAGGCCGGGGCGCGGAGCGGCCGTCCGTGAAGGAGCGGAAAGACCGGCCCGTTCAGCGGTTGGCGTCGGCGTCGGCCTCCAGAGCCACGGCCACCGCCCGGAGCGCCGCCGCCACGCGGGTGACCGGCTCGGTCGGCGGGTGGGGGAGACGGGCCAGGAGCAGGCGGCGCTGTTCCTGGGGGCCGCCGCGGACCGGGAGGATGCGGACGCCCGGGGGTGCCGCGGGGGCGAGGGACGCCGGTACGGTCGTCAGGCCGCAGCCGGCGGCGACGAGCTGGAGCTTGGCGAGCCAGTCGCGGGCGGTGTGGGCGATCTCCGGCCGTTCGTCCAGCCCCGGCCACACCCCCAGCAGGCGGTCCTCCCCGGAGCCGGACCCGGTGATCCACCGCTGCCCCCGCAGATCGGCCACGTCGACGAACTCACCCCGGGCGAGCGGGTGACCGGCGGGCACCGCGAGGCACAGGGCACGTTCGGTGAGCGTTCGCAGCACCAGAGGCGGAGACTCGGCGTCCGGCGGCCGGAAAGGCGGTGCCGACGCGAGCAGCGCCAGGTCGAGGCTGCCCGCCCGCAGGGCGCGCACCAGCGCCGGCGTGCTGCCCTCCCGGCCCACCACGGTGAGGCCGGGGTCGGTGCGCCGCAGGGCGGCCAGGGCTCTGGGCAGCAGGACGGCGCCGGCGCTGGGGAACCATCCCAGGCGGACCGTGCCGGCCTGCTCCGGCAGACCGGACAGTTCTCGTGCCGTGGCGTCGATCTCGTCGAGCACCACCGTCGCCCGGCGCAGGACGACGCGTCCGGCAGCGGTGAGCCGTACGCCGTCGCGGCGCCGCTCCAACAGCTCGGCGCCCGCCGCCCGTTCGATGGAGGCGATCTGCCGGGACACCGCCGACTGCGTGTAGCCCAGCGCGTCGGCAGCCGCGGTGAAGGTCCCCTGCTCGGCGACAGCGCGGAACACGCGCAGCGCGGTCAACGACACATCCGTGAAGTCCATGACGATCACGCATACCAGGCTTGCCGAACTTTCGTTGGACTCATGGGCAAGGCGTTCCTAGCGTGGCCGTCATGAGTGCCTCACGCATCGCCCTCGTCACGGGCGCCAACCAAGGACTCGGCCGCGCTCTCGTCGAAGGCCTGGCGGCCCGCCTGCACCCCGACGACCTCGTCCTGCTCACCGGCCGCAACCCCCAACGCGTCGAGGACGCCGCCCGCGAAGTCACCCAACTGCCGGGCACCCGCGCCCGCGTCGAGGGCCGCGTCCTGGACGTCGCCGACACGGAAGTCATCGCCGACCTCGCCAAGGAGCTCGAAAGCCGGTACGGCGGGGTGGACTTCGTCGTCTCCAACGCCATCACCCGCCTGCTCCCCGAGGACTCACAGGCGGCGCGGGCCGACGAGTTCATCGACGTCTCCAACACCGCGACGCACGCCGTCCTGCGTTCCTTCGGGCCCGTACTGCGGCCCGGCGGCCGTCTGTTGGTGGTGGCCAGCAGCCTCGGCACGCTCGGCCATCTCGACCCGCGGCTGCATCACCACTTCGAGAACGCGAGCCTCGACCAGGTCGAGGACGCGGTCGAGTCCTGGCGCGGCGCGATCCACAACGGGACGGCGACGCAGGCGGGTTGGCCGGTCTGGCTGAACGTGCCCTCGAAGGTCGCGCAGGTCGCCGCGGTCCGCGCGGTCGCCGCCGAACGCCGCGAACACGACCTCGCCACCGGCACGTTGGTCGCCTCGGTCTGCCCCGGCATGGTCGACACCGCCACCTCACGCCCCTGGTTCAGCGACTACAGCCACGCCCAGTCACCGTCACAGGCTGCCGTCGCCGTACTCGACCTGATCCTCGCCGAAGACGTCGATCCCGCCCTCTACGGCGAACTCGTCCGGTTCGGCAGGGCCCTGCCCTGGCACGACGGCACACCGCCGGTGGAACAGGACAGGATCGTCACACCCTGAGACACCGGCCGTCCCGCGTCACTCCCGCCAACCGGCGGTCACCTCGATCCGCTCCTGCCACTGCCGTACCCCCGGACCATGCGGCTCCCAGCGGTCGCAGAACCGGCGGAGCTCCTCGCACCTGGCCAGCATGGCGGACTTCCGGACCGGCCAGGGCGGCACCTCTCCGCCGTACGTCCGGAAGAAACGGGGGAGTTCAGGGCGGCACCGCGGATGGTGCATCCGTACGATCCACTCGCACCACGCCAGATCCTCGACCGGGTCGCCGAGATGGGCGAACTCCCAGTCGACGACCGCGGTCACGGCGAAGGTGCCGGGATCGAGCAGCAGGTTCTGCGGCCCGAAGTCACCGTGCACGAGCACGCCGTCGCCGCCCGCCAGGATTTCCGGTGGGGCGGCGTGGATGCGGCGCAGTACCTCTCCGCAGCTCGTGAGCACGGCCGCGGGCCGGTCCTCCAGGAGCTCCTGGCCGGGCACACCCGCCACGAAGCCGAGCGTCAGGGTCCGCGCGTCGACCGCTCGCACGGGCGGCACCGGCAACCGGCCCTGAAGCCGCTCCAGCAACAAGTGCTCGCCCCGCAGCCGGAGTTCGGCGCCGGGACCCTCGTAGCCCTTCACCACGACGGCGCCGTCGGTGGCGGTGCGGTTGGTGTAGCCGTGCCGGAGCGGACGCATCCACCGATCATCCATCACACGCGGTGCGCTCGGCGATGAGTTTCGGGCGGGCCTGGAGTCTCATCCTGTGACCGTCCCAGGGCGGCGTACGACGCTGCCCGGCACGAGACACCACGGAGGACGCACCATGACGACCACACCGGACGACCCGACCACCGCGCGGCCCGGCCGACCGCCCGTCGTCGACCTGGCCACCTGGCAGAAGGCCCGCGACGAGCTCCTGGTCCGCGAGAAGGCCCACACCCGTGCGGGCGACGCCCTCGCCGCGGACCGCCGCCGACTGCCGATGGTGGAGTTCGACGGGACGGTCGAGGTCGTCGGCGCCGACGGCCCCGTCCCGTTCCTGGACCTGTTCCAGGGCCGCGACGAGCTCGTCGTCTACAAGCACATGTGGTACGACGGCGCGCCGCACCAGGGCCAGTGCGAGGGGTGCACCACCACGGCCTGGCACCTGAAGGACGCCGTCTACCTCAACGCCAGGGGTGTCTCCTTCGCCGTCCTGACCGTCGGGCCCTGGGAGGAGGTGGCCCCCTACGTCGCGTTCATGGGCTACACCCAGCCCTGGTACTCGGTGCGCGACACGCCCGCCCCGGTCGGCGGCGACATGGGCCACCTCACCTGCTTCCTGCGCGACGGCGACCGCACGTTCCTCACGTACACCACGACGGGCCGCGGCAACGAGCGGGTCAACGGCTCCCTCGCCCTGCTCGACATGACGCCCTACGGCCGCGGCGAGACCTGGGAGGACAAGCCCGAGGGCTGGCCGGAGGGGGACAGGGCCTGCTGGTCCTGGCGCTCGGACGCGGACGGCAACCCCACCTGGGGCCCGACCAGCCGCCCCGTACCCCAGTGGACCCGGCCCGGCGCCCACCCGGTGGAGACCCTCGGCCGACAGGGCCACGGCCACTGACGGGCCGTCGGCGAGGGCCGCTGACTCGGCCGGTCAGCCGCCCTGCCGGCGCACCATCTCGTCGATCCAGACCGGCGCGAACGGTGACGTGCAGCCCGGGGGAGTCGGATAGTCCTTCAGCACCTCCAGGCGCTCCCCGATGGCGATCGCGCGGGCCCGGTGTTCGGCGTGGTCGATCCCGATCTGGGCCAGGCAGTGGTTCATCGCCCACTGCAGCCGGTCCGGCGCGCCCTTCATCTCCGCCTCGATGACGTCGAGCAGCCCCGCCAGGTCGATGCCCTCGGGCCGCTTCGCCACCCGTTCCGTCGTCAGTGCCCAGCCGGCACTGGCCACCACCGGGTCCGGATCGGCGGTCCAGGCCACGCGCAGTTCCTCGGCGTGCGGGCTCTTCTTCACCACGTAGGAGACGAGCCAGTCGTGCACCTTGGGTGTGCGTGCCTCGCGCAGCATGGCGTCCAGCTCGTCGCGCCCGTACGCCTTGGGGCGGCAGACGAGGATCGCCAGCAGTCTCGCCGGGCTGTCGCCCGTCGCCCAGAGCCGGCCGGCGAGATCGTGCTGCGTCTTGAGCCGCTTGGCGAGGGCGCGCAGTTTGCCGAGGTTCACACCGTGGTCGTCGCCGTGCCTCTCGTTCACGGCGCGTGCCTTGGGGTCCTCGAGCCCGGCCAGTTCGGCCAGCACCTCTTCGACCGTGGTCTCGGCCACTGCGGCCTCCTGCCCGGCATAGGCGAAAATCAGCCGGATCAGCCTACGTCGGAGGCCTGCCCGACCGCCGCGGGGACCGCCGTGGAACCGGCCCGCCACCCCAGCTCCGGCGCGATCAGGTGCCGTACGTCGTGCAGGATCTGCTCATACTCCTCCCGATGGAACTCGTACGGCAGCTCCAGCCGCAGCTCCGACACCTCCGCGAGGACCGGATCGGCGGTCAGCTGTTCGAGGATCTGCTCGGCCGTGCCGACCACGTCGGGGGCGAACAGTGTGCGTTTCGGGCCCTGGGGTGCCAGGGTCCGTTCGTGGCGGCTCGCCGCGTAGGCGCGGTAGCGGGCCCGGCCGGCCGCGTCGGCGCTGTCGAAGGGGACGATGACCCGGCCCAGCGCGACCCGGGCCGGGGTGCCGGCGGGGAGCGTGCGGCGGTATTCGGCCAGCAGGTTCAGCTGGGCCGTGGTGAAGTCGTCGGTGCCCTCGCCGGTGACGATGTTGCCGGTCAGCAGGCTCAGCCCGCTCTCGGCGGCCCAGCGCACCGAGCGCAGGCTCCCGGCGCCGTACCAGATGCGCCGGGCCAGCCCGGGGCTGTGCGGCTGGAGGCGTGGCCGCTGGACGTTGCCGGGCGAGTGGATGACCGTGTCCGGGCCGCCGAGGTAGTCGCCGCGCAGGTGGGTGAGCACGCGGGCGATCCGGCCGTACGACAGGTCGAAGCCCCGCCAGTCCCCGTCGTGCACGAGGTCTCCGAGCAGTTCGGCATGCGGCATCCCGGTGCTGAACCCGACCTGGAGCCGCCCCCGGGACAGGACGTCGGCCAGCGCGAGGTCCTCGGCGAGACGGAAGGGGTTCTCGTAGCCGATCGGGATGACCGCGGTGCCCAGTTCGATCCGGTCGGTGCGCTGGCCGGCCGCGGCGAGGAACACGGCGGCCGAGCCTACGCCGTGTTCCAGGTGGCGCTGGCGGATCCAGGCGCCGTCGAAGCCGAGCCGCTCGCCGTACTCGAAGAGCCCGAGCGTCTCCTCCAGGCCGGTGTGCGGGTCGTCGTCGGCGAAGTTGCCCGGGGTGAGGAAGGCCAGTGAGGTGAGGGCGGGGGTGGTCATGGGCGGCGGTCCTCGCATCGTGGTGGGTGGAAGGACAGGGGGCGGTCCGCTCAGGCGCCGCCGCGCTCGCGGGGGATCTTCAGCCCCGCCTCGATCGCCACCGGCAGCCGGTTCTCGGCCGGCGGGAGCGGGCAGGTGGCGAGGTCGGTGTAGGCGCAGGGAAGGTTGGCGGCGCGGTTGAAGTCCAGCGTCACCGTGCCGTCGGCCGCGGGCGGACCGACCGTCAGGGAGCGGTTGGCGGCGTAGGTGGTGACCCCGGAAGTGGCGTCGGTGAACAGCACCGACAAGGCGCCCTCGGCGTACCCGGGGAACGCGGTCAGGGACAGCTCACGCCCCTCCAGCTCGAACTCGATCCGGCCCGGCGCGTCGTACACGTGCTCAAGCCCCTCGACCGCGGCTCCCACGGTGGTCGGACGCGGCTCGTCGAAGGGGAGGTACCGGCCCCGCACGACCCAGCGCGGGTCGGGGGCGTAGGCGGGGGTGCCGGTGAAGGCCGTGCGCAGTTCGGCGTCCGGGTGCCGGGGGCGGACGATGTCGTGGCCGCCGCGCTTGGCGACCTCGATGACCGCCTCGCCCCAGACCGCGTTGACGCCGCCGCGCTCGGGCAGCACGCCGAAGCGGTGCTCACCGCGCACCGGGGTGCCGTCGACGAGCAGTTCCTCGCCCTCGTCGAGGGTGACGACGACGCCCTCGGGTCCGGTGTGCCAGGCGCCGGGGGCGTCGGGGAAGCGCTGGGGTCGGTCGTCGAGCCAGTGCAGGCCGGTGATCGCCAGGAACCCGTGCGGGTCGGCGAGTTGGGTCTCCTGGGCGCGGTACCACTCCAGCCAGTTCTCGGTGAAGGCCTGGAGGTCGGTCGCGGTCGCTTCGATGGTCATGACTTCTCCTCAGGGGGCAGGGGCGTTCGGTCAGCTCGCCTGGCGTCGGTCGGCGGCGGTGCGGTGGGTGAGGGGCTCGCGCAGGCCGAGGTGGTCGCGCAGGGTCGTGCCGGTGTACTCGGTGCGGTAGACGCCGCGTTCCTGCAGTTCCGGAACGAGCAGGTCGACGATGTCGTCGAGGCCGTCCGGGATGAGGTACGGCGTGACGTTGAAGCCGTCGAGTGCGCCGTGCCGTACGAAGTGGGCGAACTTGTCGGCCAGTCCGGCCGGGGTGCCGACGTGGCCGCGCTGCGGGCCGAGCGCGATGACGGTCTCGCGCAGCGACCAGCCAGGTGCCTCCGCCTTCGCCCGCCACTCGGCGACGACCGCCCTCGGGTCGGCGATGCGCCGGGCGCCGAAGGAGCCGTCGTTCTCGGCGACGACCGGGTCCTCGGCGGGCAGCGGCCCGTCCGCGTCGCGGTCGGACAGGTCGATGCCCCACAGCAGCGAGGCGATCCCCAACGCCGTGGCGGGAGTGACCTGTTGGAGCCGGACCCAGCGCTTCTTCTCCTGCGCCTCCTCCTCGGTGGCGCCGATGATGATCTCGGTGCCGGGCAGGATGCGCAGATCGTCGTCGGGCCGGCCCACGGCGCGCAGCCGGGTGCGGATGTCCTCGGCGAAGGCCAGCGCGTCGTCGAAGTCGTTGCCGTGCGCGGAGAAGATCACGTCGGCGTTGCGGGCGGCGAAGTCACGTCCCTCGCCGGAGTCGCCGGCCTGGAAGATCACCGGGTGGCCCTGGGCGCTGCGCGGCAGGGTCGGGGCGAGATCGACGTCGAACTGCGGGCCACGGTGGCGCACTTGGCGTACGGCACCGGGCGCGGCCCAGTTGGAAGCGGTCTGCGTTCCGGCGACGGCACCGTCCGCCCAGCCGTCCCAGAGCGCGCGGGCCACGGTGAGGAACTCCTCGGCGCGCCGGTAGCGGTCGGCGTGGTCGAGGTAGCCGCCGCGGCGGAAGTTGGCGCCGGTCCAGGCGTTGTCGGTGGTCACCACGTTCCAGCCGGCCCGCCCTTCCGAGAGCAGGTCGAGGCCGGAGAGGCGGCGGGCGAGGTCGGCGGGCTCGTTGAACGTGGAGTTGGAGGTGGAGACCAGGCCGATCCGGCGGGTCACGGCGGCCAGCGCGGCGAGTTGGGTGAGGGCGTCCGGCCGTCCGGCCACGTCGAGGTCGTGGATCTTCCCGTCGACCTCGCGCAGCCGCAGCCCCTCGCCGAGGAAGAACGCGTCGAACAGGCCGCGTTCGGCGGTCTGGGCGACCTTGCGGAAGGAGGCGGGGTCGATCTGCGAGCCGCTCTCGGGGGCCGACCAGATGGTCCAGTGGTTGACGCCCTGGAAGAAGACCCCGAAGTGCAGCTGGGCGTGCGGCCGGGGGACGTCGAGGGGGTCGGTGCGGGTCATCGGGCGTCCTCCGGGAGGGATGCGGCGGCGAAGCGGTTGGCGGGGCGCGCCAGCCCCAAGGTTGTGCGCAGGGAGGTGCCCGGCAGCGGGCGGGCGACGAGGCGCCGCTCGGACAGGGCGGGCAGCACGAGACGGGAGAGGACGGCCAGATCCTCGTCCAGCACCAGCGGATGCAGCCGTACGCCGTCCACATGGCGGCTCAACTCCCTGAGCAGTGCGACCAGTTGCTCGGCGGAGCCGATGTGCCGCAGCCGTCCCTGGTCCGGCCACGGCGCGTGCCGCTCCAGGTCGGCGACGCGGGCGGCGGCGGTGGCGTCCGGGGTGTCGAGCGCGACCTCGACCTCGGCGAAGACACGGGCCGTACCGGCGGCAGCGGCGGCCGCGGTGATGGACGTCAGGTCATGGCCCCCGACGAGGCCGACGTCGAGTTGTGCGGCGGGCACCCGGTCGGGCCGGCCCAGGACGACGACCTGGCCCTGCGGCGGACGCGGCACGATCGCCGGGCCCTTCACGGCGTACGTCTCCCCGGTGAAGTCGATGTAGTGCAGCCGCTCGCGGTCGAGGTAGCGGCTGGTGGCGACGGACCGGATGACCGCGTCGTCCTCCCACGAGTCCCACAGCGCCCGGGCCACCTCCACCCCGTCCCGGGACTCCCGGGCCCGCGCCTCGGCACCCTCGACGAGCGGGCGCCCCCAGGCGCGAGCCGCCTCCGGCTGGTCCTCCTCCGTCACCACCCACCCGGCACGACCCGCGGAGACATGGTCGAGCGACGCCAACTGGCTGGAGACATGGAAGGGTTCGGCGTACGTGAGCGGCACGACCGGCGCGATGCCGATGCTGCTCGTGGACGCGGCGACGAAAGCCGCCCGCTCCACCGCGCCGATACGGCCCACCGGGTTCGGCGCGGCCCCGGGCGGCAGCACCCCGTCATCGAGGGTGATCAGGGTGAACCCGGCGTTCTCCGCCACGGCGGCGACCTGGGCCACGCGGCGCGGGGTGAGCAGCTGGTCGGGCGAGTGGGCGGCACGGCGCCAGGCCGCGGGATGAGCGCCGTCACCGTCGAGCTCGACGGCGAGGTGCAGGGCAGGGCGGGACAAGGGGAGTTCCTTCCGAGAACACGTGAACTCGCGGCCGTACAGCGCAAACGGCGGGGCCACGACGAGACGGCCGGCGAGGCGGGCCGGCAGGGGTCAGACGTGTACGGAAGGACAGACCGCGGAGGCGGTGCGGCAGTAGTCGACATGCCGCCGGATGATCAGCCACGCACCCGTGCAGGCACCGTGCGGCACCGCGCCAGGAACGTGCATCGAGGGCCTCCACCCGTCAGGAATTCGCGAGTTCAACGTACGTCGGTCGCCCCGGCGGGTGTCAAGAGCGCCGTGGTGCGGCCCTTTTCATCGCCACCTGGGCGGAATGTTCGCGATCTGGGCGAGCAGGTCCCAGTCCGCCGGTTTTCGGGCAGGCTCGTGCCACCGGGCGCCGTGGCCGAGCCACAGGCCGCGGAGTTCGCGGACCTGCATCAGGGTGTCGTCGCCGATGCCCGACTCGTTGTAGCAGCAGGCGCAGATCACGTAGAGCGGTACGCCGTGCCGGTCGAACAGCTCGTCACCGTCGTCCAGTCCACAGATCCGGCACGCGGTCTCGGCCAGGTTCTCCATGGCCGGGAGACTACCGGCGCCCCTGGAGGCGCCGGTGTCCGTGTCAGGCGGTGGCGGGGCCCACCGGGACGTCGCCGCGCAGGGTGATCCGGTGCATCACCCGGTGCTGGTCGCCGTAGTCGCGGTTGGCGTAGTGGGCCGTGCTGCGGTTGTCCCACAGCGCCACGTCACCGGCCTGCCAGCGGTGCCGTACGACGTGCTCCGGCTTGGTGAGGTGGGCGTACAGGATGTCGAGGAGGCCGCGGCTCTCGTGTTCCGAGACACCAACGATGTGCGAGGTGAAACCCGGGTTCACGAACAGGCCCTTGCGGCCGCTCTCCGGGTGCACCCGCACCACCGGATGCTCCACCGGCGTCAGCGAGGTGAACACCTCGCCCTCCCACAAGTTCCCCTGGCCCTGCCTGCGTTGGGCGAGGTAGTAGCCGAACTCGCGGCTGCCGTCGTGGACGGCGGTCAGCGTGTCGATGTGGGCCCGCAGTCCCGGCGACAGGGACTCGTAGGCGAGCTGGCTGTCCGCCCAGTTGGTGTCGCCGCCGGTGGGCGGCAGCACCACGGCCCGCAGCACGGAGATGGCCGGGGGCCGCCGTACGAACGTCACGTCGGTGTGCCACACGTCGGCGAACCCGTTGTCCTGGCTGTCCAGGGAGTACACCTCGGGGGCCACGTCACCGGAGTCGTGCACCGGATGCCCCACGGTGACCTCGCCCAGCCGCCGGCCGAACTCGATCTGGGCCGCGTCGTCGAGCCCGTGCTGGCCGCGCACGAACAGCACCTTGTACGCCACCAGCGCCTCGCGCAGCGCGAGGACCTGGTCGTCGTCGAGCCGGCCGAGGTCGATGCCGTGCAGTTCGGCACCGAAGTTCGGGCCCAGCGGGGTGATCGGGAGCCCGGTCACGGCCGGGCGTTCGCTGAGGATGCTCACGGGTCAAATCCCTTTCCTGAGGGGGGTGTACGAGGTTCAGGCCGCCGCCGCTGCCTTGACGGCGTGGGACACCTGGGCGCGCAGCTCGGCGAACTCGGGGGAGTTGCGGAGCTCTTCGGCGTCGACGTCGCCGCGCGGCAGGCCGATCGGCAGGTCCAGGGCCACGGTGCCGGGGCTCTTGGTCAGCACCACGATGCGGGAGCCGAGGAACACCGCCTCCTCGGCCGAGTGGGTCACGAACACCGCGGTCCGCCCGGTGCGTTCGGTCACCTGGCGCACGTCCTCCTGGAGGCGCTCTCGGGTCAGCGCGTCCAGTGCGGCGAACGGCTCGTCCAGCAGCAGGAGCGGGTTCTCGGCGGCCAGGGCCCGGGCGATGGCGACGCGCTGCTGCTGCCCGCCGGAGATCTCCCAGACCCGTCGCCGCTCGGTGCCCTCCAGCCCGACCCGCGCCAGCAACTCGGCGCGGCGCTCCGGCCATTGGGCGCGGTCCACGCCCGCGTAGCGCAGCGCCAGATCGACGTTGCCGCGCACGGTCCGCCACGGGAAGAGCCGCGGCGTCTGGAAGACCACACCGGCCGAGACACCGGGGTGCGGCTCGGCGCCCGACACGCGCACCGAGCCGTGCGTGGGCTGCTCGAACCCGGCGATCAGTCGCAACAGCGTGCTCTTGCCGCACCCGGACGCGCCGACGAGAACGAGGAACTCCCCGGCCGGGACGGCCAGATCGACCGGCCCTACGGCGGTGAAGGCCTCGCCGCCACGGCCGTACTGGTGCGTGACCCGCTCGATGCGGACCGACCCGGCGCGCTCCGCATCGACAACCGGCTTGGCGGTGAGCTCACTTGACGACATCGGACAGCCCCTCCAGATAGAACGCCTTGCGGACGGCGTCCTCGGACGGCGCGGCGTCTATCTGCTTCTGGGCGGCGAGGAAGGCGGCGGTGTCGCTGACGTAGGTGAGCAGCTTGCCCGGACCGCTGTCGGTGCCCAGCCAGTTGGCGGAGACGACCTGCTCCGGGGTGAGGAAGACGCCTTGCGCCAACTGGGCCTTGGCGTCGGCCTCGCTGATGTTGATCTCGGCAGCGACCGCCTTGACCGCCCCGTCCGGATCCGACTTGAGCAGGCGCAGCGCCTCGGCCTGCGCCGTGCGCCACGCGGCGATGGCCTTCGGGTCCCGGCCGATCAACTCGTCTGACACGACGGCCAGATCGAGGGTCGGCTTGCCCGCGGCGCCGATCTCCTTGCTGCTGGTGAGCTGGGTGCCGGTCTTGCGCAGCTCGTCGAGCGTGGGGAGCCAGACGTAGGCGGCGTCGATGTCACCGCGTTCCCAGGCGGCGAGGATCGGCTGCGGCTGGAGGTCGATCAACTGCACGTCGGACGCGGCGAGTCCGGCCGCCTCCAGGGCCGCCAGCAGACTGTAGTGGGAGGTCGAGGCGAACGGGGTGGCGATCTTCTTGCCCTTGAGCCCGGCGACGTCGGTGATGCCGGTGTCCTTGCGTGCCACGAGGGCCTCGTTCTCGCCCGCGACGTCCAGAATCCACGCCACCTTGTACGGGATCGGCGAACTGCCTGAGATGCCGCGGGCGAAGGGGCTGGAGCCGAGCGCGGCGATGTCGAGGGACTTGCCGAGGAAGGCCTGGTTGACGCTGGCACCGGAGTCGAACTTGATCCACTTGATCGTGTACTCCGGCAGCGCCTTCTCCAGCAGCTTTCTGTTCTTCACCAGCAAGTCGCCGCTGGGGAAGGCGAAGTAGCCGATGCGCAGCTGCTTGGCACCGCCGGACGTGGCGGCCTCACTGTCGGCGGAGCAGCCGGTGACGGCGGCGGACACGGCGGCCAGGGCGCCGGCGAGGAGGAGACGACGGGAGGGGCCTTGGGGGAGAGGGGACATGGTGGTGCCGTTTCTGTGCGAGGGGTGACAGCGGGGACTGTGCGGCTTGGGGCGGGTGGCCGGGGGGGGGCTTACGTGCGTCCGCGCCAGGGCACGACCGTGCGCTCCAGCCGCAGCAGCAGGCCGTCGATGATCAGGCCGGAGACGCCGATGGCGATGATGCCGACGAGCACGACGGGGGTGTTGTTGTAGTTGGCGGCGTCCTTGACCATGCCTCCGATGCCGGGCAGCCCGTTGACCAACTCGGCGGCGACCAGGGACGAGTAGGCCACGCCTACGGCGAGCCGGACGCCGGTGAGGGTCTCCGGCAGCGCGGAGGGCACGACGACGTCCCGGACCACGTCCCACCGTGATCCGCCGAGCGCCCGGGCGGCTTCGATCAGCTGCTTCGGTACGGCCGCCACGGCCGCGGTGGTGGACACCGCCACCGGCGGGAACGCGGCCACGGCCAGCAGCGTGACCTTCGGCTCCTCGTCGATGCCCAGCCAGATGATGAGCAGCGAGAAGTACGCGAGCGGCGGCAGCGTCCGCAGGAAGGTGATCCACGGTTCGAACAGCGAGCGCAGCCAGCCGACGGTGCCCATGAGCAGTCCGAGGACCACGCCGGCGACGATGCCGATCCCGGCGCCGAGTGCGATGCGGCGCAGGCTGATGCCGAGGTGCTCGACGAGTGTGGTGCCGTTGTAGCCCCGTACGCCGTCGTGGGTGGTGGAGACGTCGACGAACGCGTCCCACACCTTCGCCGGCGGCGGCACCAGGGTCTCGCTCCAAGTCCCGCTCGCCGCCAGCAGTTGCCACAGGCCGAGGAAGACGAGAAGGGAGGCGAACGGCAAAGCGACCGGCCGCACCCGCGCCCATGCACGCCGTTGGCGACGGGGTGAGGGTGATGGAGGGTCAGAAACCTTTCTCTGAACCGACGTTGTGGACACAGGCGTCCTCCAGGGGCGCGCCCGGGTACGGCACGTAGCCGTCGACCGACACGGACGGTCGGCGCCGAGCGGGAATGTGGGCGAGGAAAAGGGAGCGCACCTGCACAAAGGGCGCAACAACCGCGCTCACACCGGGTGGTTCACCGCGGGGGAGGGCGCGTCAGGGGTTCGGATCAAAGAAAAGGTGTCAGAGACAACAGGAGCCCGCGCGGAGGCACAGGTCGATGACCAGGCGTCGCACCAAGAGCTCGGAGATCATGGAGACAGTTCTACCGCAGCCGTGGCCCGGCTCCAACAGCGTCCCACTCTCTGGAACGGACGGTCCCGCATAGGATCGCCGGCATGGCGCTGCGACCGGTGATGGTGAACGTGAAGGCCCTCGACGCCGCGGCGGTCGGCCGGTTCTGGGCGGAGGCGCTCGGCTGGACCGCGTACAGCGCCGGCGTGACCACCTACGTCGGACCGCCCGGCGGCCTCGTCTGGCCGGACCCGGTCGTCCTCGGTATCGACGTCGTGCCCGTACCGGAGCCCAAGACGGCGGTGAAGAACCGCGTGCACCTCGACCTCGCCACCACCTCCGCCGCCCATCAGACCGAGTTGGTCGCACGCCTGAAGTCGCTCGGTGCGACGCCCGCCGACGTGGGTCAGGGCGACGTGCCGTGGACGGTGCTCGCCGATCCCGAGGGCAACGAGTTCTGTGTGCTGGAGCCGCGCGAGATCTACCGGGACACCGGGCCGGTCGCCGCGGTGGTCGTCGACTGCACGGACCCGCGGGCCATGGCCCGGTTCTGGGGCGAGGCGACGGACTGGACCGTGCACGAGGTGGCCGACGACCACGCGTCACTGCGGTCCGCCAAGGGTGGCGGTCCGTACCTCGAGTTCCTCCGCACACCCGACACCAAGACCGTGCCGGACCGCCTCCACCTCGACCTGCTGCCATACCCCGATGACGACAAGGCGGCAGAGGTGAACCGACTGCGGACCCTGGGCGCATCCGACCTCGACATCGGCCAGGGCGACGTCGCGTGGACCTGCCTGACCGACCCGGAGAACCACGAGTTCTGCGTCCTCGCCCCGTGAACGGCAGGGCTCGGCTCACTCCTCGCGCACGAAACCGTGGCTCCGCTCCACCTTCGCCACATGCAGCTTGTAGCGCTCGTACCACTGGGCCCGCCCGCGTTTCTGTGCCGCGCGGTGCTCGGGGTGGGCCTGCCACTGCCGGAGGCCGTCGGCGTCGCGGAAGTACGCGACGGTGATGCTCAGCCCGCCCCGATCCTGCGCGTGCGCCATGCCCGAAGGGCGGCGCGAGGGCCGCCCCCGGATCACCCATCAGCTGCCCCATCCCCGCACCGCCCACTCACCACGAGCCGTTCCCCGCGCCCCCTTGATCACAGGATCTTCACCCCTGTTACATGGGGGACACACGGGTCTCGCCGTTCCTGGTGGGGTCCAACGAAGCCTGTGGGGGGCACAGTTGGACAGCGCTTACCGTCGTAGACGCCTCGCGGCCACGGCTCTCGCCGCCACTCTCGCCGGGACCGGCCTGACCGTCGCCGCCGCGCCCGCGGCCCACGCCGCCGCCTCCGAAGCGGTGGCCAAGCTGCCGATCACCTCGTACTCGGCGCTGGCCGTGGACTCCGCACACCAGCGGGTCTACGTCGCCGACAGCAATCTCGGCAGCTACGACTACCCCGGCCTCATCGCCGTCTACGACTTCCAGGGCGAGCGGATCACCACGATCAGCACCCAGCAGCACATCTCGGGGCTGGCCCTGAGTGACGACGGCTCCACGCTCTACGTCGGCGGCCGCCAGGTGATCTGGCGTTACGACACCAGCACCTACCAGTCCAACGGCCTGTACGTCTCCACCGACACCTGCGGCCGCAGCCTCGCCTTCTCCGGCGGCACGGTGTACTTCACGACGCCGTACTCGTACTACACCGCGGAGTGCGACACGGCGCTGACGTACCTGGACTCCTACGTCCCCGCCACCAACACCGCACCGCGCACCAACTGGCAGGACTACGGCAAGCTCCAGCTCGAAGCGGGCCCGGGCGACCGCATGTTGATGGGGCAGCCACTCAACTCCCAAGCGCCCAACCCGTTCCTGACGGTGTACGACACGAGCGGCGGCACCCTCGTCCGCAACGCGGCCCGGCGTTTCGCCGACGCCGACGGTCAAGGCGCCCTGGATCTCAAGGACATGGCGTTCTCCGCGGACGGCAGCAAGGTCGCCGTCGCCGACGCGGCCGCCGGTACGCGGCTGCTGAACACCAGCGACCTGTCCGACGCCGGCATCGGATACGCCACCCTGCCCGCCGGTGCCACCGCGAGCGCGGTCGCCTTCAGCGGCGACGGCAAGTACATCGCGCGCGGCGCCTCGGCCGGCGGCGCAACCCCGGACCTGCTGGTGCAGCCCGCCGACCCGGCTGACTCCACCGCCCCGCTGGAGTTCGCCTTCGAGGGCAGCCTCGACGGCGACCGGGTGGCGCCGCGCGGCATGGAGTGGTCCGCCGACGGCTCCCGCCTGTTCGCGGTCACCACGAACGCGGCCGGCAACCAGTTCTGGCTGCACGTCATCCAGCCCCCGGCGGTCCAGTACGACGTACGCCTGAACGCCACCCTGAGCCACAGCCCCGCCCAGGCGGTCGCGGGCGAACCGCTGTCGGTGCGCGGCCGGCTGGAGTACGACGGCCCGGCACCGGCCGAGCCGCTGAAGGTGAAGGCGACCCGCACAGACGCCACCGGCGTCCACGACCTCGGCACCTTCACCGTCAAGGACGACGGCTCCTACACCGTCCTCGACGAGCCCGACCTGGTGGGCGACGCCACCTACACCGTCTCCTACCTCGGCGACCTCACCCACCGCCCGGCGACCGACGTGACCCACACGGTGAGCGTCGGCAAGGCACCCACCTCGATCGCGCTCACCGCCCCGGCCGAGGCGTCGATCAGCACGGGCCTGGAGATCACCGGCACCTTCACCGCCCAGGGCAAGGCGCTGCCGGACCGTGCGGTGCTGAAGGTCGAGCGCACCGACCGGCTCGGCACCGGCACACTGTCGTCGGTGACGGTCGCCGCGGACGGCACGTTCACCATCAACGACATCCCGCGCACCCGCCGGGAGACGACGTACAAGGTGAGCTGGCCGGGCGACGACCTGCACGCGGCGTCGACGGCGTCGGCGACGGTGTACGTCACCCGCTGACCTTCCCGGTCAGGGTTCCCCGGCGAGCAGTTTGTCGAGGGAGGCTCCGTCCGCCCAGCGTGCCAGGGCCGGGCCGTCCAGCAGGACGGTCCGGCCCTCGCGCCGGGCCCACCGCACGTCACGGGCCCGGAACGTGCCCCGGTGCACCACGACATGGATGAACGAGTCCGGGTCCTCCCCGTGCGCCCGGGGGTGCGGCACGGCCTCGTCCGGCAACGGCTCCGCCACCGGCCGGAAGGCCACGTCGAGCCGCCGCCCGTCCTGATGCCGGGCGCACAGCCGCGGCCGGTCGGGCGCGGGTAACAGGCGCACCTTCCACTGGTCCCGGCGCAGCATCCGCGCCACGGCCAGGGCCAGCCCCTGGATGTCGAGTTCGAGGAGTTCCTGCGGGGTGTAGTGGCCGCGCCGACGTCGAGCACCGGGGCGGCGGCGCCTGACCGCGACCGTGAGGAGGACCGCCGACAGCAGCACGCCGACGACCGGGACGACGACGCCGATGGCCCGGAAACCGGCGACGAGTCCGGCCACGGCCGCGCACACCAGGACCGCGAGCACGGTGAACGACGGCAGGACATCGCGGAACCGGGGCCCGTAACGGCCCTGGGCGCGCAGCCGGCGCACCACATCCCGCTTTCGACGACGCTGTTCCTCGACCGGATCGGACGTCCATGACGGGCGTGCCACAGTCTCAGCCCCCTGCGCCTGCCTCCCGCACCTGCTTGCGCCGACGCGGGACAACTACCCAGCGCGCCGAACGGATGCTCGATCGGCGGTCGAAAACCGGCCGAGCGCGCGGGCGCACGGAGGCACGGGAGGGCGCGTGAGCGGAGCAGTGCCGACACGGGTGTGACATGAGTCATGGAAAGCGGGCCGGGATCTTGGAATGCCCTGCTCCGCCGCGCTGCTGCACTCGTTATGGGCTCACCATGCCCTGGGGGGCGCCGGGCGACGATGCCGGGTGAGGGAAGCCGCTGCGATGCGGCCCAGGCCCGCCCCCTCGTACTTCTGCACCACCTTCGAAAGGTTCTCCTGCGCCATGCCACTGGCTCTCCTGGCCCTGGCTGTTGTCGCTTTCGGCATCGGTACGACGGAATTCGCCACGATGGGGCTGCTGCCCCAGATCGCTGACGGAATCGGCGTGTCCGTGCCGCAGGCGGGCAACATCGTCTCCGCCTACGCGCTGGGTGTCGTCGTCGGTGCCCCCGTGCTGACGGGCATCGGCGCACGCATCCCGCACAAGAAGCTGCTGCTGCTCCTGTCCGGGCTGTTCGTCGTCGGCAACGTCGCGTCCGCGCTCGCCCCCGGCTTCGGCCTGCTCTTCGCCGCGCGTTTCCTGGCCGGCCTGCCCCACGGGGCGCTGTTCGGCGTCGGCGCGGTCGTCGCCTCCCGGCTGGTCGCTCCCGACCGGGCCGCACGCGCGGTCTCCAAGATGTTCCTCGGACTGACCATCGCCAACATCGTGGGCGTCCCGGCCGGTACGGCGCTCGGGCAGCAGCTGGGCTGGCGGGCCGCCTACGTCGCGGTGGCCGTCATCGGCCTCGTCGCCCTGGTGGCGTTGTCCCTCTTCGTCCCCCACCAGCCGCGCGGCCCGCAGACCGGCGTCCGTCACGAACTGCGGGCCATGGGCAACAAGCAGGTCGCCATCGGCCTGGCCACGGCCGTCGTGGGATTCGGCGGATTCTTCGCCGTCTACAGCTACCTCGTGCCCATGCTCACCCACCTGACGGGCCTGTCCGACTCCTCGACCACGCTGGTCCTCGCGCTCTACGGCGTCGGCATGACCCTCGGCACGCTCGTCGCGGGCCCCCTCACCGACCGCGCCCTGCGCCCGACCCTGTACGCGGGACTCGCGCTGCTGTCCTCGGCGCTGGTGGCGTTCTACTTCACCGTCCACAGCACGGTGCCCGCCCTGGTGACGATCACGTTCATCGGCGCGATGGGCGCCCTCATCACCACGCCGGTCCAGATGCTGCTGATGGCCAAGGCCAAGGACGCCCCGACCATGGCGGCGGCCTCCAACCACTCCGCCTTCAACCTCGCCAACGCGGGCGGCGCCTGGCTCGGCGGCCTCGCGATCTCGGCGGGCTGGGGATGGGCGTCGCCGTCGCTGGTCGGCGCGGCGCTGGGCGTCGCCGGGCTGGGCCTGGCGTTCATGGGCGGCTTCATGGACCGCGGCGGCAGCCGCTCCGAGGTGATCACGGGCGCCCAGCCCGAGCAGGTTGCCGCCGCTCAGTCCCAGAGGGGGTAGGACACGGTCGGGCCGAACTGCTCCGGGCGGGCGGCCGGGTACGTCAGCGTGATCCGGGAGTAGTGCGACACCTGGGGCTGCTTCTTCCAGGGGCGCGCACGGTCCAGTCGTACGGTCACCGGGTAGGCGTGGAAGTGCCCGGCCGCGCAGTACGGCTTGCAGTCGTTGACCCAGTTCACGCCCTCGGCCCGCGCCGAACCCGCGTCCCATCGGATCCAGTGCAGGGAGGCCAGGCGGCTGTTGCCGTCCCCGCAGGCGAGCATGAAGTCGGCCGGACGCACGTGCGGATGCCACAGGCAGTCGACGAGGACCGGAAGGTCGGTGCGTTGCTCGACGGTCTGCGTCGCGGCTGCCGGTGCGGGCCGGGCCGCGGGCGAGGTGCCCGCGGCGGTGGCGAGGGTGGCCACCGCGAAGAGCGCGACCGTCGTGGTGAGTGCGCGTAGCTGCATGGCCGATCCCCGCTGCCGCTGGCCGACGGATGTCCCGCCTTCGACGCTACGACCGTGGGCCCGTACGCACCACTCGAACAGAGCAGTGCGCGGTCGGCTCAGGCGGCTGCCGTCGGCGGCAGCGGGAAGAGCATGCAGGAGCTGGTCGCGTGCGCCAGCACCCGGTCCTCGGTGTCGACCAGTGTGGCCTCGGCGAGAGCGGTCTGCCGGCCGCGGTGGACGATCGTGCCGATGGCCCGCACCGGGCCGGTGTCCACCGACACCCGCTTGAGGAACTTCACGCTCAGGTCGAGCGAGGTGTAGCCCATGCCCGCGGGCAGCGTGGACTGCACGGCGCAGCCCAGCGCCGAGTCGAGAAGGGTGGCGTAGACGCCGCCGTGCACGCTGCCGATCGGGTTGTAGTGCTCCTCGCCCGGGGTGAGCGAGACGACCGCGCGGCCCTCGGACACCTCGTCGAGCGTGAAGTCGAGGGTGGCCGAGATCGGTGGCGCCGGAAGCCGGGCGTCCAGTACGTCACGCAGGAAGTCCAGTCCGGACGAGCGGCCCACGGCACCGGCCGTGACCATGGGGTCGTCCCATGTGTATGTACGTGTGCGTCCCATGCGCCTGTGCCCTCCCGGCTGACTTTGTACGGCGAAGCTAGCCCTGCCTGCACCTGACTGTCAATGACGAAGCCAGCTGGCTATCATGGCCCGGTGGACTGGCTCGCATTCAGCACCGAGAACTGTTCCGTGCAGCGCACCCTCGACGTGGTGGGGGAGAAGTGGACGCTGCTGATCGTGCGGGACGCGGCCAACGGCGTGCGCCGCTTCGACGACTTCCGCAGACACATCGGCCTGTCGGAGGCGGTCCTCAGCGACCGGCTCCGCAAGCTGACCGAGGCCGGCATCCTCACGACCGTCCCCTACCGCGAACCCGGCAGCCGCTCCCGCAACGAGTACCGGCTGACCCGCAAGGGCTGGGACCTGTGGCCGGTGCTCGTCGCCCTGCGCCAGTGGGGCGAGACCCACACCCCGGACCCCGCCGGACCGATCCTCGACATGCGGCACAGCGCCTGCGGCTGCCCGGTCCGCGCGGTCGTCGAATGCACCGGGGAGCACGGCGCGCTGACCCCCAGGGACGTGACGGTCGAGCCGGGGCCGGGAGCGCGGCCCCTGACCTGATACGGCGCAGCTACTCGGACGGCGACGAGTCCCCGCCGCGCATCAGCTCAAGGTCCGCACCCCAGTCGTCCAGCACCTCGCCGTGCCCGGCCGCCCGCGCGGCCACCTCGACGAGCGCGAACAGCTGTCGTTGCAGCGCGATGTCACCGGTCGCCGAGACGCGGTCCGCGGCACGGAGCAGGGCATCGGTGTCCCACCCCGGCAGCGGATGCCGGGCGAGCTCCCATTCCAGGTACTTGTTGTAGGGGCGGGGCCGGCGGTCGAGCGCGAAGAGCAGTTCCAGCAGGAACCGGATGCTGTCAGCGGCGTCGAGGCGAGCGGCGAGTGCCTGGCCGTCCCGGTGGTTCTTGAGGGAGCGGTAGAGGGAGTTGGCGTAGGCGTCGAGCCAGCCGCCCGCCTCCTGGAACGCCTCCTCCGCACTCAACTGACCCTTTTCGGCGATGAGTTGAGCGATGCCTCCGTCGAGCCGGTCGAGCACGACCTGGGCGCGCGCGAGAGCGTAGCGCTCGAAGCCGGGCATCCCGGCCGCGCGGAACTCGGCGAGGGTGACGACGACGAGGTCGAGTTCGGGGGTGCGGTGGCCCGAGAGCCGGGTGAGGTCGGTCGTGGCGTCGTCGGCGACAACCACGTAGAGGTCGTGGTCGGAGTGCCGGGTGACCATGCCGTCATGGGCTCGGGAGCCCTTGAGGACGAGGCCGACGACGGCCGGGTCGGCGGTGGCTCGCTCGACGAACCCGTCGTAGGTGATGGGCTGTTGAGGATTCATGTGCTCAAGTGATCATCTGCGGCTGCGATTTGGCAATGCACTAACTGCATCGAGGGGCAGTGAACGCGGCTGCCACTGTTCGGCATCACTCACGCGCTTCCCGCGCAGGCTGCCGACGACCGATCCGTCTCCTACGACTTCGAAGACCCGGCGCCGACGGCCACACCGGCAACCACTACAGCGACCAGGACACGGCCAACTTCCTAGCCTGGCTCGCCGAGTTCCGCGCCCAGCTCGGCTGCGACAAGCTGCTCACCGCCGCGCTGCCGGCCAGCCCGAAGAAGATGAGCAAGATCGAGATCGGGAAGACCGGCATGACTGCGGACGACGCGGTCACGACGTACCTCGGCAAGGGCTTCCCGGCCGGCAAGATCACCCTCGGTGTGCCGTTCTACGCCCGCGGGTGGAGCGGGGTGGCAGGCGGCGGCACGAACGGCCTCTACCAGCTCACCGGCCGCGTACCCCTACTCGCAGGCACCGGGCGTCGCCTTCTACAAGGAACTCAAGACGGCGAAGCGTCAGTACATCAAGAACAAGGGCCTGGCCGGCGTGATGATCGACTCCCTGGAAGGAGCCGACGCCCAGGCCATCCTGCTCAAGGCCTCGACCGGCCTGAACTGAGCCGGTGACCCCGAGCGCCGGAACCGGGCCGGCGGTTCCGGCGCTTCGGCCTTGGACCAGAATGATCCCGTGCTCCCTCCTCGACTGCATTGGTGCGACCCACGCCCCATCCCTCCGTACAACCGGCAGGAACCGGTGACGCTGATCGTCCGCGACCCTGGCTTCCACGAGCCGAGCGATGACGACGACTGCACGAGGTTCTGGTACTTCTGCCAGGCACACGACCGCGTGTACCGCCACGAGGCCTGCGGAGCGGGGCCGCATCTCGTGGCCCTGCACTGCGAGGAGCACGGGCCCGAGAGCATGTGGCCCCAGCCGCTCATGCTGATGTTCCCGGACGGGTTCGACCCTCTGCTGAGCGAGGGCCAACTGGACTGGGTGCGCGCGGAGGGCGACGCCGACTGAGGACGATCCGTACGACGCGCCACCGTTGCCCGTGCGCATGCACCTATCGGGTCGCCCGCTGATCCGTCCCGTGGCCACCGAACCCCGCCTCGGCCGGCGGGGCGGTCGGGGCGGGCTGCCACAAGGCCGCCGACAGCCACACCAGGACCGTGCCGACGGCGATGTGCAAGGCGCTGGTGAGGAGGGAATCGGGCAGTGCGGTCACGAAGGCGAACAACGGCAGCACGACGGCGTACCCCCAGGCCGGGACCCTCGGGAGGGTGCGGGCTCGGATCGTCGCCGCTCCGAACAGCGCGCAGCCGATCGCGAAGACGACCGCGCAGCCCGCGAGCGCCGGAAGGGTGGGGCCCGTCAGTTCCGTGTCGATGGTGTCGTCGTCGAGATGGAACAGGACGACGTTCGCGGCGAACGCCGCCCCGCCGAAGAGGCCGAGGCCGATGAGGTTCACGACGTAGGCGGTCTCCCCGAAGCGGCCGGAGGCGGTGCGCTGCCGCTCGTGGAGCGCGCTGAGGAAGGGCAGGGCGAAGGCGGGGGCGAGCGCGAGGAGGAGGCTGGTGGCGGTGGTTTCGCCGGTGAACGCCTCGACCAGCGCGGGCAGGGCGATGAGCAGGCCGGCGAGCGCCCCGCACAGGGCGCCGGGACGGATGGGCCGGGCGGGGGCGGGCGTGGGGCTGGACGGTGAGGACATGGGGGCCGACTCCGGTTCGTCTGGGTCGAATTGATGGTGGGTCAGGGCGAAACCGTAGGAAGCGGGGAGCGGTTCGGGGCAGGTGCCGGGCGGCGAGGCCCGGCGCCGACGGTCACCGCTGACCGGGCGGGCATGGTGCCGTTCGGCGCCGTCCGGTCGGCCGGGGTGGTGCCGTTCGGCGGTGTCCGGTCGGCCGGGGTGGTGCCGTTCGGCATGTGCCGTTCGGCCCCGTCCGGTCCGCCGCGGCGGACGGTTCCGCCGGGGCGGTCGCCGTGCGCGCGTGTCCGGCCTAGCCTGGGCGGTGGTGTCGGGGGTAGGGGGTGTGCATGGCGGCGTATGTGCCGGTGCCGTGGGTGTCGCCGCTGCTGTACGGCGCGGTCCTCCTCGGCGGTCTCTACTACTTGGCGGCGGATCTGGGCGACGGCCCGGTCCTGCTGTCCTGGCGCACGGCCGGCTTCGTCGCCGCGCTCGCGGCCTTGGCCGCCGTGGAGGCCGCCGGACGCCGCAGGAGCCTGCCACCGTTGCCGCTGCTGCTCGCACAGTGCGTGCTGACGGGCGCGGTGGTGGTCCTGGACGCCTCGGGGCTGTCCCGGGTGCTGTTCGTGCTCCTGCCGTTCACCGCCTACTTCGCGCTCGGCCGCACGGCGGCGCTGGTGCTCGGCGCGCTGTGTCTGGCCGGACCGCTCACCGGCCGCCTCCTGACGACCCGTGACTGGTACCGCGACACGGAGTACGTGTCCGACCTGCTGATGCTCGCCGTCGGCCTGGTGCTGGCGATCTCGATGGCCGCCGTCGCCGTCGGCGAACAACGGGCCCGGCGAGAGGTGCAGGAGTACGCGGCACGCGTCGCGGAACTGTCCGCCGCGACCGAACGCAACCGGCTGGCCCGCGACATCCACGACAGTCTCGGCCACCATCTCACGGCGATCTCCGTGCAGTTGGAGATCGCCTCGGAGTTCGCCGCGCTGGACCCGCACGCGGCCGGGCGGGCCATGACCGAGGCCCGGCAGTCGGTGAAGCTGGCGCTGGGCGACGTACGGCAGTCGGTGCGCGCGCTGCGCGAGGAGGCGGCCCGCCCGGCGCTGGCGGCCGCACTCGCGGGATGGGCGCGGGAGGGCGGCGCGGGGCCGCGCGTCGACGTGGCGGTGACGGGCGAGGAGGACGGCTACGGCACGGCCGCGCTCACCGCGCTGCACCGGGCCGCGCAGGAGGGGCTGACCAACGCGCTGCGCCACGCGCGCGCCTCACAGGTGTCGGTGGACCTGCGGCTCGCCGAGGACGGGGCCCGGCTGACGGTGGCCGACGACGGCCGCGGTTTCACGCCGGCCGAGACCACGACCGGCTTCGGCCTGACCGGCATGCGGGAACGGGTGCACCTGGTGGCGGGCAGCGTGGACATCGACAGCGCGCCCGGCCGGGGCACACGGCTCACGGTGCTCGTGCCGCGGGGAGGGGACGAGCGGTGAGCCAGGAGCCGGCGACGGTCCGCGTGCTGGTGGTGGACGATCAGCAGCTGATCCGGGACGGCATCGCGGCACTGCTCTCGATCCGGCCGGGCATCACGGTCGTGGGTACGGCGGTGAACGGGCGGGAGGCCGTGGCGAAGGCGGTCGAGCTGCGGCCCGACGTCGTGCTGATGGACGTACGGATGCCCGAGCTCGACGGCGTGGAGGCCGTCGCCGTGCTGCGCGACCGGGCACCGAAGTGCCGGGTCGTGATGCTGACGACGTTCGACGACGAGGAGTACGTCGTCCGGGCCCTGCGGGCCGGCGCCGGCGGCTATCTGCTCAAGGATCTGCCGGCCGAGGAACTCGCGCACGCGATCCGCCTCGCGCACGCGGGAGTCACCCAGCTCGACGCCTCGGTGGCCGGTCGGCTCGCCGCGGCCCTGCCCGCACCCGCGCCCGCGGCCGGTCCGGCCGCCGTCGCCGCCGGTCTCAGCCCACGGGAGATCGACATCCTGCGGCTCGTGGCGCGCGGCCGGACCAACCGGGAGATCGCCGCCCAGCTGTATCTCAGCGAGGGCACCGTCAAGAACCACATCTCCCGCATCCTCACCCGCCTCGCCCTGCGCGACCGCACCCAGGCCGCACTGCACGCCCGTGACCTGGGCCTGCTGTGAACCCGGCCGGTGCGGTGTGGTGCCGGGCGTCGTGGTTACCCGGGGGCCATGAGCGGACGGCGGAAGAGCGGGCGCGAGGACGAGGAGCGGTTCGGGCCGCCCCCGGAGGTGGAGGAACGGGCCCCGGACACACCGGCGAAGCTGCCCGCCAGGGCGTGGGGCGCGGCGCTGAAGGGCAGCCTGCGCGAGTTCCGCGACGATGAACTCGCCGATCGCGCGGCGGCCTTGACGTACTACGGAGTGCTGTCGCTGTTCCCGGCGCTGCTGGTGCTCGTCTCCCTGCTGGGCGTGGCGGGCAAGTCGGCCACCGACAGCGTGCTGGACAACCTCAGGCAGCTCACCCCGGGTTCGGCCCGCGACATCATCACCCAGGCCGTCCAGCAGTTGCAGGACCGGGCCGGTACCGGCTCCGTCATGGCGATCATCGGCCTCGTGCTGGCGGTGTGGTCGGCGTCCGGCTATGTGGCCGCCTTCATCCGTGCCGCCAACGCCGTCTACGACATGCCGGAGGGGCGCCCGGTGTGGAAGGTCCTGCCGCTGCGGATCGGGGTGACCGTCGTCCTGATGGTGCTGGCGGTGGCCAGCGCGCTGATGGTGGTCTTCACCGGCGGCCTGGCCCGCCAGGCCGGGACCGCACTGGGCCTGGGGGACACGGCACTGACGGTGTGGGCGATCGCCAAGTGGCCCGTTCTCGTCCTCCTGGTCACGATCATGATCGCGATCCTGTACTGGGCGACGCCCAATGCCCGGGTGAAGGGGTTCCGCTGGATCACGCCGGGCAGCATCCTGGCCCTGCTGATCTGGCTGGCGGCGTCCGCCGGCTTCGCGCTGTACGTCGCCGGCTTCGCCTCGTACAACAAGACGTACGGCACCATGGCGGGCGTCATCGTCTTCCTGATCTGGCTGTGGATCAGCAACCTGGCCGTCCTGCTGGGCCTGGAGTTCGACGCGGAGACGGCACGGCAACGGGCCGTCGCGGGCGGGCTCCCACCGGACGCGGAGCCGTACACCGAGCCGCGCGACACCAGGACGTGGGACGAAGAGGACCGGCGTCGGCTCTCGGACGGGCTGTGAATCACCCTCGCCGCACGGAGCAGGGGCCGGCGCCTGGCTAGCGCTGCTCCACGGCGACCCGCATCGGGGCGCGGAAGGACAGCAGGCCTAGTACGGGGGCGTCCGCTGATCCTGCCGCCGGCTGTATGCGCGGCAGGTGGCGGGCCGCCGCACGCAGGGCCACGGCGGCCTCCGTGCGCGCCAGGGACGCCCCCGGGCACCGATGGCGTCCGACGCCGAAGGCCAGATGGTGGCGGATGTTCTCCCGGTGCGGGCACATCTGTTCCGGGGCCGGGAAGACCTCCGGGTCGGATCCGCTGCCCATCAGCATCAGCAGCAGTTGGGCGCCCGCCGGCAGACGTACCCCGGCGAGTTCCGTCGCCTGCGCGGTGATCCTGCGCCAGGTGGTCACCGGCGGCTCACGCCTGAGGACCTCTTCCACCCAGCCCTCGGCCAGGCCCGCCTCCCCGGCCGCGCGTGGCCAGATGCCGGGCTCGGCCAGCGCCCGCTGCAACACGGTGGCGATGAGTTGCCCGGTGGTGGACTGACCGGCGATGAAGACGAAGAAGCACATGCCGACCGCGGTCTCGACGTCCAGCACCTTGCCGTCGGGCAGCCGATGGCGGGCCAGTGCGCCGATGAACGAGTCGTCCGGCGCCGAACCGCTGCGCACGGTCTCGGTGAGCCACTGATGGAAGGCCGCGACGAGCCCGGCCAGCTCCAGTTGGCGTTCTGGCGTGGGCCTGCCCCAGAACAGCTCCAGCGAGGCGTCGCTCCAGCGGATGAGCGTGGCCGGGTCGATGCCGCGGACGCCGAGGAGTTCCATCAGCACGCGGCAGGGGAGGGTCTGGGCGAACGCGGGGAACAGGTCGCAGTCGCCGGTCGAGTCGAGCGTGGAGCGCACCGGCTGGAGCAGTTCGTCGGCGATGCGCTCGATCACCGGTACGGCGGCCGCGACGCGCTGGGCGTTGAAGAACCGGGTGACCAGCCGGCGCAGTCCGGGATGGCTCGGGGCACCGTTGTTGGCGAGCGCCGGGGGAAGCGTGAAGCCGGCCCGGACGAGAATCCGCAGCACGGGGACGGGCAGAGGGGTGACGGCGTTCTGCGCGTTGTCCGGCAGGAAGACGTCCGGATGCATCAACACATGGCGCACGTCCGCGTATCGGCTGACCAGCCACAACCCGGTCCCGGGGTCGTGGTGCACGGGAGACTCGGACCGCAGGAGGTCCAGCCAGGGGTACGGGTCATGGACGAACGGGGCGCCGAACAGGTCGAGCAGACCGAGGGGATCACGTGTGTCGGTTACATCCAGTGCCGGAGGGATCACGGCCGGACGCTAACACGGCAGCGGTGCAGCTCAGACGGTGTGTGCGCGGCATCACTAGGTGACTGGTGGAGGCTTCGAGGAAGAGTGCTGGACTGCGCCGGTTGGCGGGCCGCCTTCGGGACGTTTGGTGAACTGTCAACTACGCCTACACTCCTCGCATGGAGGAGAGCGTGCGTCCGTTGGCGGCGGAGGAGCAGCGCGTCTGGCGTGACTTCGTCCGGCTGCACGAGAAGCTCAGCGGTCGGCTGTCACGCACGTTGCAGGCGGAGTCGAGCCTGTCCGCCGCCGACTTCGCGGTACTGGCCGATCTGGCGGACGTGCCGGAAGGGCGGCGGCGCTATCAGGAGCTGGCTCTGGCTCTGGAGTGGGAGAAGAGCCGGATGTCCCACCACATCGCGCGGATGGCCGGGCGGGGGCTGGTGGTTCGCGAGGAGTGCCTGGAGGACGCACGCGGTGCGTTCGTGGTGATCACCGAGCAGGGGCGCGCGGCGATCGAGGCGGCTGCCCCGCTCCATGTGGAGGCCGTGCGGGCACTGTTCCTCGACCATGTCACGCCGTCAGAACTGCGCACCCTGGGCGAGATTTCCGCACGGGTGATCGCGAAAATGGACGAGGACAGGCCCTGATCCGACGACCGGGCCGGGGTGCGCCTGTCCCGCTGCCTAACGGCGTTGTTGATGCATCAACAATGCCAGGGGCTGGTGTCAGCGGCCGAAACCCCTGTCCTGCTCGTCACGCCTCCCGCCGCTTGCCGCTGACGATCCGGCCGCGGGCCTCGCCGAAGCCGATCCGGGTCCCGTCGGCGCCCGGCGCCGTGGCGGTGAGGGCGATCTCGTCCCCGTCCTCCAGGAACGTGCGCTCCTGGCCGTTGACCGTGATCGGCTCCTTGCCGCCCCAGGTCAGCTCGATGAAGGCGCCGCGCTGCTCCTTCTCCGGGCCGGAGATCGTGCCGGACGCGAACAGGTCACCGGTGCGCGAGGGGGCGCCGTTGACGGTCTGGTGGGCCAGCATCTGGGCGGGGGACCAGTACATGGCGGCGTACGGCGGCCGCGAGACGACCTGGCCGTTCCACTCCACGGCGAGGTCGACGTCGAGGCCCCACGGCTGTTCCATGCGCAGATACGGCAGTACGGCGGGTTCCTGGACCGGAGTCGGGACCCGCGCCGCGTCCAGGGCGAGCAGCGGCACCACCCACGGGGAGATGGTCGACGCGAACGACTTGCCCAGGTTGGGGCCGAGCGGGACGTACTCCCAGGCCTGGATGTCGCGCGCGGACCAGTCGTTGAAGAGCACCACCCCGAAGATGTGCCGCTCAGCCTCCTCGGCGCCGATCGACTCGCCCATGGCGTTGCCCGTTCCGAGGACGAAACCGAGCTCGGCCTCGATGTCGAGGCGGGTCGAGGGACCGAAGAACGGGGCCGGGTCCTGGGGGCCCTTGCGCTGCCCGGAAGGCCGGATGACGTCCGTGCCCGAGACGACGACGGAGGCGGCACGGCCGTGGTAACCCACCGGCAGATGCTTCCAGTTCGGCATCAGCGGGTCCGGGTTGTCGGGCCGGAACAGCCTGCCCAGGTTCGAGGCGTGGTGCTCGGAGGCGTAGAAGTCGACGTAGTCGGCGACCTCGAAGGGCAGGTGCAGGGTCACCGCGCCCAGATCGTGGACGGCCTCGGTGGGGATCTCGCCCTGGAGACGCTCGGTGATCGCCGCCCGGACCTCGACCCAGCGGGCGTGGCCCTGCGCCATGAAGGCGTTCAGGTTCGGCCGGGCGAAGACGTCGTCGTCCAACAGCAGGGCCAGGTCGATGACATGGTCGCCGTAGCGGGTCGCCACGCGCGGCTCCTGTCCGGGCGTCGTCGAGTAGACGCCGTAGGGCAGGTTGGTCAGGCCGAAGAGGGAGTCGGCCGGGACGGTCAGCTGGGTGGTGCGGGTCATGCGGACACCTCGGTCAGGTCGGCGACGGTCGCGGCGGGGAGGAGGCCGAGACCGGCCGATTCGGTGGCGGGTTCGGCGATGGAGCAGGTGCCGAACGAGCGGAAAACATCACGGACTTGGGGCGACAGGGCGTGCACCTGCTCGGCCACCCGATCGCCGTCGCGGTCGGCCAGCAGCTCCACCAGCTCCGTCTCCTCGGCACCCTTCAGGGCCGCGTCGGTGGCCACGAGCAGGTTGAGGAAGCCGTGCTGCTCGAAGCCGGTCTCCGGATCGGTGTTGCGCAGTGCGTGGTGCAGCCCGGCGGTCGCCTTGAACGCCACCCCGGCCCGCGTCGCGGCCAGGACGGCCGCCGCGAGTTCGTGCTCGTCGGGGTAGAGGTCGGCGCGCATGCCTCCGGTGCGGAACTTGGCCAGATACGGCGTCCCGGCAAGCCCGGCGAGCAGCGCCTCGCGCCGGTTGTCGCGCGGTACCTCGACGTACACGGTGAGGTCGTCGCCGATCGCCGCGGCCAGGGTGGGTACGACTGTGTCGGCGGCGACCCCGTCCGGTACGGCAACCTCCAGACCGACCAGCCGCACGGCCGGAATCCGGCGGGCGGCGGCGAGAGCGGCCGAGACATCCGGGAGCGCGACCGTCACGGAGAGGTCGAAGGAGCCCTTTGGCAGGTCCGCGGTCAGCTCGCCGAGCCGGTCGATGTCCTTGGCAGCGAGCACGAACGGGCCGACCAACTCCGCGTGGGCGCCTCGGCTGTGTGCCACATGCGCCGGCACGGCTTCCTCGATGGGCAGGCTGCCCGGCGGAAAGACCGCAGCGTCGTCGAACAGGCCGACGAGCACCGGCGGGATCTGCGATGTCATCGGTTCTGCTCCCAGGAGTAGGCGTACGTTCCGTCGTCGGTCGCGCGCGCGGCCTCACCGAGGTGCAGGGGACGGAAGGTGTCGACCATGACCGCGAGCTCGTCGAAGAAATCCGCCCCGATCGAGCGCTCCATCGCGCCGGGTTGGGGGCCGTGCGGATGGCCGCCCGGGTGCAGGGAGATCGAGCTCTGTCCGATCCCGGACCCCTTGCGCGCCTCGTAGTCGCCGCCGCAGTAGAACATGACCTCGTCGGAGTCGACGTTGGAGTGGTAGTACGGCACCGGCACGGCCAGCGGGTGGTAGTCCACCTTGCGGGGCACGAAGTTGCAGATGACGAAGTTGTGGCCCTCGAAGACCTGGTGGGCCGGCGGCGGTTGGTGGACCCGGCCCGTGATCGGCTCGAAGTCACGGATGTTGAACACGTACGGGTAGAGGCAGCCGTCCCAGCCGACGACGTCGAAGGGGTGGTGCGGCAGCGTGTGGACGGTGCCCACGACACCGCCCGCACCACGGTGCTTGATGTACACCTCGACGTTCTCGCCCTCGGCGAGCTTCGGCCCGACCGGGAGGCGGAAGTCCCGCTCGCAGTACGGCGCGTGCTCCAGGAGCTGGCCGTGCTGGGAGAGGAAGCGCCGCGGGGGGCCGATGTGCGAGTTGGCCTCGATCGCATAGATCCGTACGACGCCGTCCGGGACGATCCGGTACGTGGTCGCCCGCGGGACGATCACATAGTCGCCGTCGCCGACCTCCAGGTCACCGAAGACCGTCTCCACGCGCGCGTGGCCGTCCTCGACGTAGAGACACTCGTCGCCGATCGCGTTGCGGTAGTACGGGCTGACCGAGTCGGCCACGACGTACGCCAGCCGTACGTCGTCGTTGCCCAGCAGCAGCCTGCGGCCGGTCACCGCGTCGACGCCGGACCCGCCGTCCGTGAAGAGCTTGTGCGTCGAGAGATGGCGGGGGACGAGGGGATGGTTGGGGACCAAGGACTGGTCGCCGAGCTCCCACACCCGGTACTCCCGCACCGCCGACGGAATGTGCCGGTGGTAGAGCAGTGAGGAGTCCGAGGAGAAGCCCTCCTCGCCCATCAGCTCCTCGTAGTAGAGGTTTCCGTCCGGGTCCCGGTGCTGGGTGTGGCGTTTCGGCGGGACCGCCCCCGCCTGGTGGTAGTACGGCACGAGTCTCCTCTGTGCGCTCAGCGCACATTTTTGTGCGATGGTAGCGACACGTCGACGTTAGTCTCTCGGAGGTGTTGATGGCCACCCTGCAAGGTCTGGACCGTGGGCTTCGGGCGCTGGACCTGATCTCTTTGACGGCCGACGGCCTGACCGTGGCGGACCTGGCGGCGCAGCTGGAGATCGACCGCGCCGTCGCGTACCGGATCGTGCAGACGCTGGAGGAGCACATGCTGGTCTCCCGGCAGGGCAAGCGGGTGCGGCTCGGGGCCGGCGCCGCCATGCTGGCGGGACGGTTCCAGCACCAGCTCGTGCTGGTGGCCCAACCGGTGTTGCAGGAACTCGCCGACGCCACCGGAGCCTCCGCCTTCCTGACGCTGGCGCACGGCGCGCGCGAGTGCGTCCCGGTGGCGGGTGCGCAGCCGACGGTTCAGCACGGCCCGGTCCAGGTGGGCTACCGCATCGGAGTCCGGCATCCGCTGGAGCGCGGGGCGAACGGCGTCGCGATCCTCGCGTCGCAGCCGCCGCTGCCGGACGAGCCGGAGGACATCGTGCGGGCCCGGGAACTGGGCTACAGCGTCACCTCGGGGCAGCTTCAGCAGGGTGCCACCGGGATCGCCGCGGGCTTCGCGGTGCCGGGCGCGGTGGGCGCCTCGGTGGGGGTGGTGGCCATGCACGAGTTCGACGTCGAGTCGGTCGCCGGTGAGGTGAAGGCCGCGGCCGCGCGGCTGTCGTCGCTCGGCACGGCCTGACGGCTGCCGGCCACTCCCGACTGGGCATATTGCACATGAGAAGCCGTGCTGAACGAGACAAACTGAGCAGCTTGAACAGTCTGAGAGGCGACTCTTGTGCAGGCGAGGGGTCCCGGTGTGTTCTACCGCCACGCGTTGGTGACACGCACACCGAAAGGGATGACCTATGAGCATCGAGCAGACCCTGACGAGCCAGGAGCGGCTGGCGGAACTCGATCTGCAGCAGCTCAAGCAGCTGGTCGGGCTCGTGGAGTACGACGCCGCGGGTGACCCGTTCCCGGTGACCGGGTGGGACGCGGTGGTCTGGTCGGTGGGCAACGCGACGCAGGCCTCGCTCTACTTCCAGACGGTCTTCGGCATGGAGCTCGTCGCCTACTCCGGCCCCGAGACCGGCAACCGTGACCACCACGCGTTCGTGCTCCGCTCCGGAGCGATCCGGTTCGTGCTCAAGGGCGGCGTCGACCCGGACAGCCCGCTGCTCGACCACCACCGCCGCCACGGTGACGGTGTCATCGACATCGCCCTCGAGGTGCCGGACGTCGACAAGTGCATCGAGCACGCCCGCGCGGAGGGCGCGACCGTCCTGGAGGAGCCGCACGACGTCACCGACGAGCACGGCACGGTCCGGATCGCCGCCATCGCCACGTACGGCGAGACCCGCCACACCCTGGTGGACCGCTCCCGCTACACCGGTCCCTACCTGCCCGGTTACGTCGCCCGCACCTCCGGCTACGTCAAGCCCGAGGGCGAGCCCAAGCGCGTCTTCCAGGCGCTCGACCACGTCGTGGGCAACGTCGAGCTCGGCAACATGGACGAGTGGGTCGACTTCTACAACCGTGTCATGGGCTTCACCAACATGGCCGAGTTCATCGGCGACGACATCGCCACCGAGTACTCGGCGCTCATGAGCAAGGTCGTCGCCAGCGGCAACCACCGCGTGAAGTTCCCTCTCAACGAGCCGGCGGTCGGCAAGAAGCGTTCGCAGATCGACGAGTACCTCGACTTCTACCGCAGCCCCGGCGCCCAGCACCTCGCCCTCGCCACCAACGACATCATCAGGACCGTCGACGTCCTGCGGTCCAAGGGCATCGAGTTCCTCGCCACCCCCGAGAGCTACTACACCGACCCCGAGCTGCGTGCCCGCATCGGCAACGTCCGCGTCCCGATCGAGGAACTCGCCTCGCGCGGCATCCTCGTCGACCGCGACGAGGACGGCTACCTGCTGCAGATCTTCACCAAGCCGATCGGTGACCGGCCCACGGTGTTCTTCGAGTTCATCGAGCGTCACGGCTCGCTGGGCTTCGGCAAGGGCAACTTCCAGGCCCTGTTCGAGGCGATCGAGCGCGAGCAGGCGAAGCGCGGCAACTTCTGAAGCCAGCCTGTAAGGGGCCGTGGTCGCGGGGCGCGATCACGGCCCCTGTGGGCTCGGTACGCACTCTTGCGGGCGCAGCACGTGAGGGAACCAGCAGAGGCGCCGGATTCGGGGACCGGGGCAACTTCGCGGGCGTGGCCGACGACTTGAGGGCGAACGGCTCCCGCTCCGACGAAGGGACCCCGCATGACCGACAGCAGAGACACCGAGCCCGCCGGCTTACGGCGACGCAGCGTACTGCGCGGTGCCGCCGCCGGCGCCGGAGCGCTCGCCCTGGGCGTCGGCCCGCTGGCCGGCGAGGCCCGAGCGGCGACGTACATCAAGGGCGCGGACATCAGCTGGATGCCCCAGATGGAGGCGAACGGCTACTACTGGAACAACAGCGCCGGCGTGCGCCAGGACCTGTTCACCATCCTCAAGGGCTACGGCATCACCGCGGTCAGCCTGCGCACCTGGGTCAACCTCTCCGACAGCCCCGACAACGGCCATTGCGGCATCGACGAGACCGCACAGCTGGCGAAGCGGGCCAAGGACGCCGGCATGCAGGTGCTCATCGGCTTCCACTTCGGCCACACCTGGAACTCGGTCGGCGTGCAGAACCCGCCCGCGGCCTGGGCGAGCATGGGCTACAGCCAGATGCTCGACGCCATGTACGACTACGTGTACCACTCGTGCAACGTCATCAAGTACTACGGCGTCACCCCGGCCTGGGTGAAGATCGGCAACGAGACCAACTCCGGCATCTGCAAGCCGGTCGGCAGCATCAGCAACCCGGCTCAGATGACAGGCCTGTTGAACGCCGCGTACGACATGTCCAAGCACGTCTTCCCCAGCACACCGGTGCTGGTGCACGCGGCCCAGCCGCAGAAGCTCGACAGCGTCCTGAACTTCCTCAATGCCTACCGGGACAACGGCGGGAGATGGGACATCACCGGCCTGTCCTCGTACGCGCAGGACGGCAACGTGCCCGGCGTGCTGAGCGCCATGCAGACCATCCAGTCCACCTACGGCAAACCGGTCATGCAGGTGGAGTACGGCGGCCCGCTGAACAAACCCACCCAGGTCCGCGACTCGCTCAAGGCTTTCATCACCGGGCTGCGGGGCATCGGAGGCCTCGGCACCATCTACTGGGAGCCCGAGGGCTACTCGCCGTTCACCAGCTACGGCAGCGGCGCCTGGGACCCCACCACCCGGCGCCCCACCACCGCCCTCGACGGCTTCCTGGAAGCACGCTGACCGTTCGCCGTCCCTGTTCGTCGGCGGCAGCCTGGACGCGTCCACGACCTGGCCGGCCGACGCGATCGACGCCTACCCGGTCACGCTTCCCGGGCTGGTCTCGTCCCACATCCTCGACGGCTGCGGCCACTGGATCCAGCAGGAGCGCCCCGCCGAGGTCAACCGGCTGGCGGTACTGCCTGGTTGAGGCTCGGGTCGGGTCCGGGCGGTTGTTGACGCGAAAGGAAGGGGGACGGTGCCGGGTGTCCCCTACCCCGACGGCACCCGCTACCGCGACGCCTACTTCTCCTCCTACCCCGGCATCTGGCGGCACGGCGACTGGATCACGGTCACGGGGCATGGCTCGGTCATCGTCCACGGCCGCTCCGACAGCACGCTCAACCGCAACGGCGTCCGCCTGGGCAGCGCCGACATCCACGACGTCGTCGAACGCCTCCCCGAGATCACCGAAGCCCTGGTCATCGGCGCGGAGGAGCCGGACGGCGGCTACTGGATGCCGCTGTTCGTCGTCCCCGCGGCCGGTGTCGAGCTGGACGACGCCCTGCGCGAGAAGATCCGCGCCGCCGTCCGCACGGGTGCCTCACCGCGCCACGTCCCGGACGAGATCCTCGAAGTGCCGGGCATCCCGCACACCCGCACCGGCAAGAAGCTGGAGGTCCCGGTCAAACGCCTGCTCCAGGGTGCCCCGGTCGAGCAGGTCGTCAACCCCGCCACCGTGGACGACCCCGACCTCATCGACTATTTCGCCGGTCTCGGCGCGGAGCGTCGCAAGGACAGGGCGACCGAGTGACGGACGAGTCCACACCGGGGCGGATCGGCGCCTGTGACAGTATCGGCGGTGGGCGCGGGGCCGCCTGCTGAGGTTGAGGGCAGAGGACGAGTGACATGGACCGGCCGCCAGGCATGATGGACGTGGCCCGGGAGGCCGGCGTCTCGCACATCACCGTCTCCCGCGTCATCAATGGCCACCCGTCGGTCCGCCCGGAGACCCGCACCCGGGTCGAGGCGGCGATCGAGAAATTGGGATACCGCCGCAACAGCGTCGCCAGGGCCCTCAAGAGCCGCCGTTCCTCGACGATCGGTGTCGTGATCGTGGGCTCGGACCTGTTCGAGCTGCCCCGAATCCTCCTCGGCGTGGAGACGGCCGCCAAGGAGGCCGGCTACTGGGTGAGCCTGGCCAGCAGGCAGGGCGAGAGCACCACCGGTGACCTCGTGGAGACGCTGCAACGGCTCACCGACCAGTCGGTGGAGGCGATCGCGGTCGTCGCCGACCGTCCCGTCGCCGTGGAGGCACTCACCCGCCTCTCCATCGGGGTGCCGGTCGCGGTGGTGATGTCCGGCAACGTCCCCAACCCCGAGCTGAGCTTCGTCGAGGTCGACCAGGAACTCGGCGCCCGTCTCGCCGTCCGCCACCTCCTCGACCTCGGACACCGCGACATCGCCCACCTCACGGGTGCGCTGCGCACCTTCGACGCCCGGGCCCGCGTAGAGGGCTGGCGGGCGGAACTCGCCGCCGCGGGAGCCGGAGGGGCCCTGCTGGAGGGCGACTTCAGCGCGGAGAGCGGATTCCGTCTCGCCCACCAACTCTGCGCGGCCGACGCCGTCCTGCCCACCGCGGTCTTCGCCGGGAACGACCAGATGGCGATGGGAGCACTGGCCGCGTTCGCCGAGCGGGGCGTGCGGGTGCCGCAGGACGTGTCGGTCGTGGGCTTCGACGACATGAAGGGCGCCGGATACCTGGTCCCGGCCCTGACCACGGTCCGGCAGGACTTCGCCCATGTCGGCAGCAGTGCCATCGAGGTGCTGGTGCGGATGCTGGGCGGGGAGCCGGCGGAACGCCACAAGATCGCTCCGCGTCTCGTCGTACGGCGTAGCACTGCCGCTCCCCGCTCGGCTTCCTGAAACGGCACCCAGCGGACTCGCCGACTAGCTGACCCAGCCCGGACCGTGCGCCAGGTCAGTCGGGTGTGTACTCGAACCAGCGCACCTGCGCCTCACCCGAGTCCCCCGTGCCGTAGAGGCCGAGATGCACGCCGACGAACCCGCCCGCTCGTTCCGTACTGAAGAAGGACCGCTCGATGCTGCCCAGCGTCGACCGGGTGCCGTCCTCGACATGGAAGGTGTAACCGGCCTCGTCGCTGTCGACGCTCAGGACGACTTCGCCGTCCGCGACGGGCACCGCGCCGAGGCGGGTGGCGACGCCCGCCTCGACCGCGGTGAGGACGACCTGCGGGGCGCCGGTCGTGTCGGCCGTGAGGGACAGAGTGGCGTGCTGGTGGTGGTTCTGGAAGACGACCAGACCCGCTTGCTGCGTCGGCGATGAGGCCGCGAAGCGGATGCGGGTGCCTGCGTGCAGGCGCACATGTTGCTGGCGGCGCGCGACGAACACGGGTGTGCCCGTCGAGGTCAGGGGCTCGGGGGAGAGGCGGATGGTGACGCCGGCTCCGTCGGAGCGAGGTGAGACGAGGTCATCGACCGGTCCGCGCAGGCTCGTCCAGTCGGGGCCGAGTGACGGGTCCTTGAAGTCGTACCGCACCGGTGTGTCCTGGCGCTGGCTCGCCTCGGTTCCCGCGGGCAGCCGCTCCGTCAGCCGTACGCGGCCGGTCTCGGGCGCGAACACCGGCCCCCTGGGCGTCCATTCGACGGGTACGAGGAAGACCTCGCGGCCGAGGGTGTGGGTGCCGTCGATCGGTCGTATCGCGAGCGCCACGGCCCAGGTCTCCCCGGCGGGTGTGTCGACGAGGTCGACATGGCCCACGTTGTGGATCGGCTCCGCCGCGCCGCGGTGGCGGTGGGTGAGGAGCGGGCTTCTGGGGTCGGTGGAGTAGGGCCCGGTGACGGTGTCGGCGCGGGCCGCCGTCACGGCGTGGTGGTGTTCGGTGCCGCCCTCAGCGGCGATGAGCCAGTACACGCCGTCCCGCTTGTACAGGTGCGGCGCCTCCACCCACGCGCCGCGCATAGCGCCGTACCACAGCGCGTACGTCGGCCCGGTCAACGCCAGCGTCTCCAGGTCGAGTTCGCGCATCCACAGCTCACCGGGGCCGGTCACCGCGGGTTCGGCGGCGTCGCGGCAGGCGGTGAACCAGCAGCGGCCGTCGTCGTCGAAGAAGAGCGACGGGTCGATGCCCTCGGCGTTCAGGACGACCGGTTCCGACCAGGGACCGGCCGGGTCGGTGGTGGTGAAGAGATACGTGGTGCTGCCCTGACGGCCCCGCGCCAGGGCGACGACGACGTAGAAGGTGCCCTCGTGATGGCGGATCGTGGCGGCCCAGAGGCCGTCCGAGACGTCGAGCCCGGACAGTGACACCTGCGAGGGGCGGTCCACGACATGGCCGACCGGTCGCCAGTTCACCAGGTCGCGGCTGTGCAGGACGGGGAGCCCCGGGAAGTACGCGAACGACGACGTGACGAGGTAGTAGTCCTCCCCGACCCGGCAGATCGAGGGGTCCGGGTGACTGCCTGCGAGAACGGGGTTGGAGAAGGTCGGCACGGGCGCACTCCGAGGCGGCGGGGTGGTGCGGGACGGGGAGCGGGATGGTGCGGGACGGGAAGCGAGGTTCGTCGGGGTGAAGACCTGGACGGCTTGTTAACGTTAACATCGCGTTGGTTCCCGGCCGATACCAGCAGAGAGAAATCCGCATGACGACAGCCCAGCAACCGCCCCTGTCCTTCCCCGCGCACTTCCTCCTCGGCTCCGCGACCGCCGCCTACCAGATCGAGGGCGCCGCCGACGAGGACGGGCGCGGTCCCTCGATCTGGGACACCTTCTCCCACACCCCGGGCAAGACCTGGAACGGCGACACCGGTGACGTCGCCGCCGATCACTACCACCGCCTCGAAGCCGACCTCGACCTCATGGCGTCGCTGGGCCTGCGGGCCTACCGCTTCTCCATCGCCTGGCCGCGCATACAGCCCACGGGCCGCGGCCCGGCCAACCCCAAGGGTCTGGACTTCTACAGCCGTCTGGTCGACGGCTTGCTCGCCCGGGACATCACGCCGGTCGCGACGCTCTATCACTGGGACCTGCCGCAGGCGTTGGAGGACGAGGGCGGCTGGACCAACCGCGCCACCGCCCACGCCTTCGCCGACTACGCCCGTATCGTCGGCGAAGCTCTCGGCGACCGGGTCGCGATCTGGACGACCCTGAACGAACCCTGGTGCTCCGCCTACCTCGGCTACGGCTCCGGCGCGCACGCCCCCGGCCGCACCGACGGCGCCGCGGCGCTGACCGCCGTCCACCACCTCAACCTCGCCCACGGTCTCGCGGTCGAGCAGCTGAGGGCGGTCACCACGAACGACCCGCAGTACTCGATCACCCTCAACTTCCATGTCCTGCGCGGCAAGGGAGAGGGTGCGGAGGAGGCCGTACGACGGATCGACGCCCTCGCCAACCGGGCCTTCACCGGGCCCCTGCTGCGCGGCCACTACCCCCAGGACCTCATCGAGGACACCGCGGGGATCACCGACTGGGCGTTCGTCGAGGACGGCGACCTGGCCCGGATCCACCAGCCCGTGGACCTGCTCGGCGTCAACTACTACGCCACCACCACGGTCGGCCTCTGGGACGGCGGTGCGCCCCGCCAGAACAACGACGGGCACAAGGACGTGGGCGGCTCGCCCTGGCCCGGCTCACCGCAGGTCGAGTTCCACGCGACGGACGGCCCGCACACCGCCATGGGCTGGAACATCGACCCCGACGGTCTGGAGGAACTCCTCCTTGACCTGCACGCCCGCTTCCCCGGCCAGCCGCTGGTCATCACGGAGAACGGAGCGGCCTTCGAGGACCAGGTCACCGTCGGCCCCGACGGCGGTCACGCCGTGCACGACCCCGAGCGCGTGGACTACATCCACCGCCACCTCGCCGCCGCCCAGCGGGCCCTTGCCGCCGGCGTGGATCTGCGGGGGTACTTCGTGTGGTCGCTGATGGACAACTTCGAGTGGGGTTACGGCTACTCGAAGCGCTTCGGCATCGTCCATGTCGACTACGAGACCCAGCGCCGCACGCTCAAGGACAGCGCGTTGTGGTACCGGGAAGTGGTGAGGAAGCACAGCGGAGCAGTTGGCGCATCACTCACACGCTGACCTAGTGGACGGCTCGTCAACTGACGGTGGCGGCGGCCTGGCGCGGCGCCGTCACGGGGTGCTTGCTCATGATGGACACGCGGTTGAAGGCGCCGATCGTGACAGCTACCCAGATCACGGCCGAGATCTGGTCCTCGGTGAGGATGCGACGGGCGACACCGTACGCGGCCTCCTGGGCGGCGGAGTCGGTCGCAAGGGTGGTCGACTCCGCGAGCTCCAGTGCCGCACGCTCCACGGGGGTGAACACGTCGGCGTCCCGCCAGGCCGCCAGGACACCCAGGCGCTGCGCCGACTCACCCGCGCGCAGGGCCCTCCGGGTGTGCAGATCGAGGCAGTAGGCACAGCCGTTCACCTGGGACACGCGGAGGTTGATCAGCTCGACGGTCGTCCGGTCGAGCCCCGCCTCCGCGGCCGTCGCACCCACCGCCTCCGAGGTCTTCACCAGAGCCTGGAAGGCCTGCGGGCTCTGCTTGTCGATGAAGATCCTGCGCGGGGCGGACCCGTTGCTGTGCTCACTCACTGTGCGCCTCCCCGGGCAGGCCGGTCTGTGTGTCGGGTGTGCCGCGGTCGGCGCCCCATGCGCCCACATGGTAGTTGACGCAGCAACTAGGGGTGTGAGGGGGCACCGGGCCGGCATCGGGGGTTCACCACACCCGTTCCGCGTACGCGACGAAGTTGCGGCCCATGACCTTCTCGATACGTGTCGCGGACCAGCCGCGCCGCTCCAGCAGACGTATCAGCTCACGGAACTGCTCCACACCGCGCAGGTCGACGACGAACGGGAAGGTGTCCGCGCGTTCTCCGGCCGCCGACACCCCGGCCTCCTGACGCCGTGCCACATGTTCGGCGAGGCTGGCCCGGTACGCGTCGAGGTCGTCGATGGCGGTGACCGGCCCGTCGGTGCCGATCCCGACGTGGTCCTCTCCGCACACGTTCACGGCGTGCACGAGATGCTCGACCACGTCGGCCGCGCACGCGTGGCCGGTGGGGTTGAGGAACGGCATGAAGTAGATGCCGACGAATCCGCCCCGCGAGGCCACCAGGCGCAGTTCCTCGTCCGTCTTGTTGCGCGGCAGATCGGTCAGCGCCCGGCATCCGGTGTGGTTGATCGACACCGGCACGGAGGAGTGCTTGGCGGCGTCGAGACACGTGCGCTCACCGCTGTGCGAGAGGTCGACCATCAGATGCTGTTGGTTGAGCGCGTCGACCACCTCGCGTCCGAAGGCGGTCAGCGGGGTGTCGGCGGGCGCCATCGATCCGCCGCCCAGCTGGTTGGCCTGGTTGTACGTCAACTGCACCACACGGACGCCGCGTTCGGCGAACGTAGCAACCCGGCCGACGTCGTCCCCGACGGCCTCCGCGTTCTGGAAGCCGTAGATGACACCGATCCGCCCGTCACGGTGCGCGGTGTGGAGGTCGGCGACGCTCGTGACCTTCAGCAGGTCCTCGGGGTGCCGGGCGATGACGCCGTCCCACACGTCGATCTCGTGCAGGGTGTGCTCGTAGGGCGGCAGGTCGCCCATCACATAGCCGAGGGTGATGTTGACGGCGGTCAGGCCGGAGGCGCGTGCCTCGGTCAACGTGCGGGCGTCGACCGTGAGTTGTTCGCCGCTGGCGTTGAGGTCGCCCGCGGCGGCCAGCGACTGCGGGGCGTTGGGATTGTCGAGCTGGCCGAGCGCGTTGATGATCATCGGCGTGCCGGTCAACGGTTCTCCCCGGGTAGGTCGGTGGTGTGGGCGGCGCGCGGGAAGCGGTGGCCCCGCTTCACGGTCAGGGTGATGGTGCGCAGGTGGTCGATGTCGGCCAGCGGGTCCCGCGCGAAGACCGCGAGGTCGGCCAACTTGCCCGGTTCCACACTGCCGGTGAGGTGTCCGACGCCGGCGCTGCGGGCACCCACGAGGGTCGCCGAGCGCAGCACGTCCGCCGCCGGGAGGCCGCATCGCCGTACCAGAAAGGCGAGTTCCTCGTACAAGGCGGGGAACGGCTCCTCAGGCGGTGTCTCGTAGTCGGTCCCGGTGGCCAACTCCACGCCCGCGCGGTGTGCCTGCTTGGTCAGGGCGATCGCCAACTCCGTGTTACGGGCCGCGCGTTCGGCCGCCTCCGGGTCGTCGGTCACGAACTCACGGGAGGCGTACAGCCCGGCGGTCGCGTCCAGCACGACGCCCTGCTCGCGCATCCGGGCGAAGAGCTTCTCCAGCCGCTCGTCCTCCCCGGTGACCAGGCTCGCGTGGTCGACGGGCGGCTTGTCCTTGTACGACGTGAGCGGCCCGGTCGCCGCCTCATGGGCGACCAGCGTGACATGCGAGACGCTGTCCACACCCGCCGCGACGACATCGCCCGGCGACGCCGGGAACACGGCGGCGTGCGCCCACACCGGGACGCCCTGCCGGTGCGCCTCGGCGGTGATGGCGGCGACGAGGGAGGCGTCGAGGTCGGCGTACACCTTGATGGCGGCCGCGGAGGTGCCGCGGGCCAGGGCGACGGCCAGCGGCAGGTCGCTCGCGTCGGTGACGGCCTGCATCCAGGGGACCTCGCCCGCCACCGCGCCCTGGGTGACCTGGTGCGTGCGGGGGTCGTCGAAGAAGCCGGGGCCTGCCATCAGCGCCGCGTAGTGGATGTCGGGCGCGGGGATTTCCCCGACCCGTGCCGCCCGGGCGAGGTCGCCGAGCTGACGCAGGTCGTCGGCCATGTCCCGTACGGCGGTGACTCCGCTGTGCACGAGACGGCGCAGGACGGCCTCGGCGGCCGGACGGTCGGGCGGCGTGGCGAGGTGCTGGTGCGAGTCGACGAGCCCGGGAGTGACGAACTGCCCCGTCAAGTCGACGACTTCGGCCCCCTCCACGAACGCCGCGGGGTCGTTGTCGTCCACGACGGCCCGGATCACGGAGCCGTCGACGACGATCGACGTGCCCGGCCGGGGCGGGCTGCCGGTGCCGTCGAACAGGGTGGCGCCCCGGTAGACGACGACCGCGCCCGACTCGGGCGGCCCGAACGGCGTCGCCGCGCCGGCTCTGTCGCTCGTCAAGCTCACCACTCCCTCGGTAGTGCATCGTTGTTACGCTGTAGGTAACAATGCTCTCGGTCGATGAAACAACCGGTACCCTACCCCCGGAGTCCGGCGGGCGACACGCCCCACCGGCAGGCTCCACACGCAACTGCCGGAAGGGTGTCGATGCCACAAGCGCCGCAAGTGCGACAAGCGCCGCGTACGGCCGTGGACAAAGCGCTGGACCTGATCGAGGCGGTCGGCCGGGCGCCCCGGCCGCCCCGGCTCACGGAGCTCGCCGACGAGGTCGGACTGCACCGGGCCACCGCGTACCGGATCCTCGTGGACCTGGTCCGGCGCGGCTGGGTCCTGCGCGCCGACGACCGCTATCTGCCCGGGACGGCCGTACTCCTGCTCTCGGCGCGGGCCGCCCACAACTCCCTGACCTCGGTGGCCCGTCCGGTGCTGGAGAAGCTCTCCGCGCAGACCGGTCTGATGGCCAACCTCCAGGTCCTGGAGAGTGACGGCTCGCGTGTGGTGGACGTCGTCCGGCCGGACCGTCTCGCCATGATCAGCACCCTGCTCGGCGACCGGCTGCCCGCCCACCGCTTCGCCGGGCCGCTCGCCCTGGTCGCCGCGCTCACGCCCGAGGCGCGCGGCCCCTATCTCGACGCGGCCCGCGCGCAGGGGCATCCCCTCGACGGGGACACCGGTCTGCTCGCGGACATCGCCCGGGCCGAGGCCGCCGGTCACGCCGTCGAACACGGGCGCAACGACCAGTTCGTGGCGTCCGTCAGCCGAGCGGTCGTACCCGTCCCCGGGGCGCCCGTCTGCGCGATCACCCTCGTCGGGCCCGCTGCCGAGATCGACGAGGAACACCTGCCGACGCTGCGCGACGCGCTCGCCGCGGCCGTCGACACACTGACCGGCCTGTTGTCCCGGGCCGGCGGGGAGGCCGACGTATGACCGAGCTGCTCGTGCTCGACGCGGCCGCCACGTTGGCCGCTCTCGACCCGCGTCGTCTCATGGCCGCCGTCGCCGACGCGCTTGTCGCCGTGGCGCAGGACCGGGCTTCGGCGCCGCCGCGCTCGGCCGCCTTCACCCCGCACGGGTTGCTGGGGGCCATGCCGGGATACGTCCCCGGGCAGGGCCTCGCCGCGAAACTGGTGACGGTGTTCGCCGACCCCACACACCCCGGCCGCAGCACCCACCGTGGCATCGTCGCCCTCTTCGACCCCGAGGACGGCCGCCCCCTGGCCGTGATGGACGCCGAGCCCATCACCGCCTGGCGCACCGCGGCGTCCGCCACCCACAGTGCCCTGGCCCTGGCCCGCCCCGGTCCCGTCGTCGTCGTGGGCACCGGCGTGCAGGCCCGCGCGCAGGTCGGCCTGCTGGCCGTGCTGCGGCCCGACGAGCCCGTCACCGTGGTGGGCCGCGACCCCGACGCGGCTCGCGCGACGGCCGCCCTGCACCCCGCGGGCCGCGCGGCCGACGGCATCGAGAAGGCCGTACGACAGGCGGCCACAGTCTACTGCTGCACCGGCGCCACCACCCCTGTCCTACGCCGTGCATGGCTGGCGCCGGGCACCCACGTGAGCTCGGTCGGCGGCTCCCAAGGCCACGAACTCGACGCCGCCACCGTCCAGGACGCGACGCTCTACGCCGAGTGGCCCGGAGCCGCCGCCACCCCACCGCCCTCCGGCGCCCACGAACTGCAGGGCCTCCCGCCGGACCGGACCGTCAGCCTCTTGGGCGCGGTCCTCGACGGCTCGGCCCCCGGCCGACGCACTCCGGCCGAGCTCACCGTGTACAAGTCCACCGGGCACGCGGTGCTGGATGTGGCGGCCGCGTATGTCGTGCACAGTGCGGTGACCGGCCGGTCGGCTGGGTAGCGCCGCCGTCCGCCGCGGCGTCAGCCGGTGACGGCTGCCGCGCGGGGCATGGCGATGGTGGGGACGAGGGTGAGCACGGCGATCGCCGTGCCCGCCATCGCGGGCCCGGTGGCGCCCACCGAGGAGTCGAGCGCGAGGCCGGCGACCCAGGAGCCGGCCGCAGTGCCGAGGTTGAAGGCCGAGATGGTGAGGGCGGAGCTCCAGGAACCGGGCGGCGGAATCCACGCCTGACGGCTAGATCCTCCGGGGTTCGTCGTCCGTGGTCGGGGACTGGGTGACCGCCAGGCTGGTGAGGAGCTTGAAGCGGTCTTCGGAAGGGGTGCCAGGCTCCGCCGCGTAGATGGTCAGGCCATGCACAGCCCGGTCGGAGAGGGGCAACTGCATGCCCTGGTAGGTGAGTTCCAGGGAGCCGACCTCGGGGTGGCGGAACTTCTTGACGCCGTCGTGTTGAATGCGGACGTCGTGGGCCGCCCACAGTGCGCGGAACTCCGGGCTGAGCGTGGACAGGTCGCCGATGAGGTCGCGCAGCGCCCGGTCGTGGGGCTCGCGTCCGGCTTCGGCGCGCAGCAACGCGGCGGTCACACCAGCGGCCTTGTCCCAGTCGACGAAGAAGTGCTGGGAGTCCGGGTCCAGGAAGATGTAGCGCGCGAAGTTGGGACGACCGCGTCTGTCGGTGGTGTTGCTGTCGAACATCGGCGCGAACAGGGCTCGTGCCAGCGGGTTGTTGGCGACGATGTCCTGGCGGCCGTTGTGCACGTGTGCGGAGGCCATCGTCATGGAGTCGAGCATCCACTGGATGCGGGGCGGGATCGGGACGTCCTTGCGGCGGGTGGGGGTGCGCCGCGCGGGTCGGGCTGCCCGGGCCAGGTCGAACAGGTAGGTGCGTTCGTCATCGTCGAGCTGCAATGCCTGCGCCACTGCTTCTACGACGTCTTCCGACACCCCGCTGATGTGGCCCTTCTCCAGCCGCGTGTACCACTCGGTGCTCACCCCGGCCAGGACCGCGACCTCTTCACGCCGTAGTCCCGGGACCCGGCGTCGGCCGCTGGTGGGCAGCCCGACCTCCTCCGGGGTGATCTTGGCGCGGCGACTGGCGAGGAAGTCCCGGATCTCGGTGCGGTTGTCGGGTCGTTGGTCCATTTCGTCCACGGTAGCGATCCCGTGGCGTTTAGGGAGGTCGAGCTTGTACCCCCCATAAATGCGGCGCCGGCGTCGGCCCATCAGGGGCCTTGCGTAGCGTCGACACAGTCGACGGGGGAGCGCCGCGTCAATCATCGGCGGCCGCTTGGGGGTTGAGGTTATACCCCCCATAAACACGACCTTCCTCCTCCGTGGCGAGCCCGGTTTCGTGGAGTGCACCGGCAACACCCGCATCACGTACCACCACCGGAGAACAGATCATGCGCGCAACCCTCCTGTACGGCGCAGGCGACGTCCGTGTCGAGAACGTCCCGGACTCCGTCATCAAGCACCCCACCGACGCCCTGGTCCGGATCACCGCGTCCTGTATCTGCGGCAGCGACCTGTGGCCCTACGCCTCGGCGAAGCCCGAGGACGGTCCCGCGCGGATGGGGCACGAGTTCATCGGCGTCATCGAGGACACCGGCTCCGAGGTGAGCACCGTCAAGCGCGGGGACCTGGTCGTCGCCCCGTTCGCCATCTCGGACAACACCTGCGCGTTCTGCCGCGAGGGCCTGCACACCTCCTGCGCCCACGCCCAGGCCAACTTCTGGGACGGCCTGCCGGACGAGGGCGGCCAGGCCGAGGCGGTCCGCGTCCCGCTCGCAGACGGCACCCTCGTCAAGCTCCCCGTCGCCCCGGACTCCGCCCTCATCCCCTCCCTGCTGACGCTCTCGGACGTGCTCGGCACCGGCTACCACGCCGCCGTCGCGGGCGGCGTCAGCGAGCGCACCAGCGTCACCGTGATCGGCGACGGCGCGGTCGGCCTGCTGGGCGTGCTGTCGGCCAGGCGGCTGGGCGCCGAGCAGATCATCCTCATGGGCCGGCACCAGGCGCGCACCGACCTCGGCCGGGAGTTCGGCGCCACCGACGTGGTCTCCGCACGAGGCGACGAAGGCATCGCCCAGGTACGGGAGCTCACCGGCGGAGAGGGCACGCACGTGGTCCTGGAGTGTGTCGGCAACCTGCCCGCCTACCAGCAGTCCGTCGGCGTCGTCCGCCCGGGCGGCGTGATCAGCCGGGTCGGCGTCCCGCAGTACGAGGAGGCCCCGATCGGCTTCGGCAGCCTCTTCCGCCACAACATCCGCCTCGCCGGCGGCCCCGCGCCGGTGCGCGCCTACATCGAGGAACTGCTGCCCGACATCCTCAGCGGCGCCATCGAGCCCGGCAAGGTCTTCGACGTCACCACCGGCCTCGACGGCGTCCCGGCCGGCTACCAGGACATGGCCGACCGCAAGACCCTCAAGGTCCTGGTCAACGGCTGAAGACCTCCTCCCCGCCCTGCTGCCCTGTCACGCGAAGGAGCACCTATGTCCACTGAACCCGTGTCCGCCGCCCCACCTCCCGCCGAACCTGAGGCGCTCCCCTCCGCACCCACCCGGCGCACCTTCATCGCCGCCACCACCGCGGTAGGCGGGGTCGCCGTCGCGGGCGGCGTGATCGGGGGATCGGTCCTGGTCGGCTCGGAGGACGCGGCGGCCGCCGTGGCGCCCGTCAGCCGGGTCTCCCTGACGGTCAACGGCACCCGGCGGACCGTGACGGTGGACAACCGCACCTCGCTCCTCGACCTGCTGCGCGAGCACCTCGACCTGAGCGGCGCCAAGAAAGGCTGCAATGCGGGTGCCTGCGGGGCGTGCACGGTCCTCGTCGACGGTCGGCGGGTCAACTCCTGTCTGACGCTGGCGGTTCGGTTGGAGGGTGCCGAGGTCACGACCATCGAGGGCCTCGCCGACGGGGACCGACTGCATCCGTTGCAGCAGGCGTTCATCGACGAGGACGCCTTCCAGTGCGGCTACTGCACGCCGGGGCAGATCATGTCCGGCGTCGGCTGCATCAAGGAAGGCCACGCCGACACCCCGGAGGAGATCCGGGAGTGGATGAGCGGCAACATCTGCCGCTGCGGCTGCTACGTGAAGATCGTGCGCGCGGTCGAGCAGACGGCGGGGAAGTGAACCATGCATCCTTTCTCCTACACCCGAGCCTCCGACACCCGTGAGGCCCTCAACGCCGGTCGCCGCGGCGGGCGTTACATCGCAGGCGGCACCACGCTCGTCGACCTGATGCGCGAGACCGTCGAACGCCCCGAGACCCTCGTCGACATCAGCGGCCTCCCGCTGCGGGAGGTCAGGGCGACCGAGGGCGGCGGACTGCGGATCGGTGCGCTGGTGACGATGGCCGAGACCGCCGCCCACCCGAAAGTGCGGGCCCTGTATCCGGTCATCTCCGCGTCGCTCGAACTGAGCGCGTCGGCCCAGCTGCGCAACATGGCCACCCTCGGCGGCAACATCATGCAGCGCACCCGCTGCACCTACTTCCGCGACGTCACCGCCGCCTGCAACAAGCGCGAGCCCGGCTCGGGTTGCGCCGCGCTGAAGGGCCACAACCGCACCCACGCGATCCTCGGCACCTCCGACTCATGCGTGGCCACGCACCCCTCCGACGTCGCCGTGGCGTTCGCCGCCCTGGAGGCGACCGTGCACCTGCTCGGCCCGGACGGGGAGCGCCGTGTCCCCTTCGCCGACTTCCTGCTGCTGCCCGGACGCACCCCCAATCGTGAACAGGCCCTCCGGCCAGGCGAGTTGATCACGGCGGTGGCGATCCCCGCGCTGCCGCGCCCGCTGAGGTCCGGCTACCTGAAGGTCCGGGACCGGCAGTCCTACGAGTTCGCCCTCACCTCGGCCGCCGTCGCCCTGCACCTCCGCGGCGGGATCATCCGCGAGGCGAAGGTCGCCGCCGGAGGCGTCGGCACCGTGCCCTGGAAACTCCCGGCCGTCGAGCGGCACTTGATCGGCGAACGCCCCTCGGCAGCCCTCTGGGCAGCCGCCGCGGAGAAGGCGGCCGACGGGGCGCGGACCCTGCAACACAACGGATTCAAGCCCGAGTTGCTCAAGCGGACCGTCGAGCGTCAGCTGCGCGTCGTGGGAGGTACGAAGTGAGTCCCCAGCCCCAGGCGGCCGTCGGCGCCCCCCTGTCCCGTGTGGACGGACGGCTGAAGGTCACCGGCAAGGCCCTGTACGCCGCCGAGCACGACGTCGACGGCGTCCTGCACGCGGTCCTCGTCGACGCGAGCATCGGCCGGGGTCGTATCACCTCCCTCGACACCGGTGCCGCCGAGAAGCACCCCGGCGTGCTGCGGGTGATCCATCACCGCAACGCGCCGAAGCTGCCCTACCTCGACAACCCCGGGTCGAACAACCCGGAGGGCCGCCGGCTGCGCGTCTTCCAGGACGACAAGGTTCTCTTCCACGGTCAGCCGGTCGCCGTGGTCGTCGCCACCACCTTGGAGGCCGCGCAGCACGGCGCGAGCCTGGTGAAGGTCGGCTACGACGCGCAGAAGCCCTCGACCGACCTGGCGGAGGCGCAGCCGGACGAGCCGACCAAGTACGCGCGCGGCGACGCCGAGGCGGGGCTGCGCAAAGCGGCCGTACGGCTCGACCTGGACTACCGCATGGCGCGCAACCACCAGAACCCCATGGAGCCGCACGCCACCATCGCCCGCTGGAACGGCGACAGGCTGACCGTGTGGGACAAGACCCAGTGGGTGGTGGGCACCCAGACCGAACTCTCCACGGTGTTCGACCTGCCGATGAAGTCGGTGCGGGTCATCTCGCCGTTCGTCGGCGGCGGTTTCGGCAGCGGGCTGCGCTGCTGGCCGCACACGGTGGTCGCCGCGCTCGCCGCGCGCGAGCTGAAGCGCCCCGTCAAGCTCGTCCTGAGCCGCCGTCAGATGTACTTCGGCACCGGCTTCCGGCCCTCCTACGACTACCGGGTGCGGCTCGGCAGCGACCGGCGGGGCCGACTCGCCGCCATGGTGCACGAGATGGACGCGGAGACCTCGTCGTACGAGAAGTTCGAAGAGGCCATCATGCTGGCCGGGCAGATGTTCTACAGCACGCCCAACGTCAGCCAGGAGTACCGGAAGGTACCGCTGGACGTGAACACCCCGATCTGGATGCGCGGTCCGGGCTTCGCCAGCGCGTCGTTCGCCATCGAGTCGGCCATGGACGAACTCGCGAACCGGCTGGGCGTCGACCCGATCGAGCTGCGGCTGCGCAACGAGCCGCCCGAGGACGAGTCGAACGGGCTGCCCTGGTCCACGCGTCGGCTGCGCGAGTGCTACAGCGTCGGCGCCCGGGAGTTCGGCTGGGACCGGCGCAATCCCGAGCCCCGCTCGACGCGGGACGGCGACTGGCTGGTCGGGCTCGGCATGGCCGCGGCCGTGTACGACCCCGGGCGCTTCCCCGCGCAGGCCCGGGTCCGCCTGGACGCCGACGGCACCGCGGTCGCGGAAGCGGCCACGATCGACATGGGGCCGGGCACCTACACCTCCCAGACCCAGGTCGCCGCCGACGCGCTCGGGCTGACCATGCGCAACGTGACCTTCCGGCTCGGTGACTCCCTCTACCCGCCGACCCCGCCGCACGGCGGCTCGATGACCATGACGGTCGTCGGCTCCGCCGTCCTCGACGGGTGCAACAAGGTCCGCGGCCGGGCGATCCAACTCGCCGTCGAGGACGAGGAGTCGCCGCTGTACGGCATCAAGGCCGAGGACGTCGTCGTCCGCAACGGCCGACTGCATGTGCAGGACGACCCGGCCCGCGGCGAGACCTACCAGCGGCTGCTGACCCGCAACAAGCTCACCCACCTCGAGGCCGTGGGCGCGTACGCCGGGGCACCGGAACCCGCGCGGCACTCGTACTTCTCCTACGGCGCGGTCTTCACCGAGGTCGGTGTCGACGCCACCCTCGGCCTGGTCCGGGTGCGGCGGATGCTCGGGGTGTACGACGTCGGCCGCATCGTCAGCCCCAAGCTGGCGGACAGCCAGGCGCTGGGCGGCATGGTGGGCGGCATCGGACAGGCCCTCCTTGAGCACACGGTCACCGACCACCGCGACGGCCGGATCGTCAACGCGAGCCTCGCCGACTACCTCGTCCCGGTGAACGCCGACATCCGCGACCTCAAGGCCATCTACCTGGAGGGCGAGGACCCCGACGCCGACCCGCTCGGCGTCAAGGGGATCGGAGAGGTCGTCCAGGTCGGGGTGGCGGCCGCCGTCGCCAACGCCGTCCACAACGCCACCGGTCGACGCATCCGTGAACTCCCCATCACCGCCGAGGCGTTGATCTGAGCCGGGTCGCCGCCGCGCGCCCGCCCCCGTAGCGCGCGGCGGCGACCCTTCCCCCCACCCACGGAGACAGGCCCATGCTGAACATCGCGGACACACTGCACCGCTGGTGCCGCGAACAACGCCCCTTCGCGCTCGCCACCGTCGTCGACGTCACCGGCAGCGCACCCCTGCCGATCGGCACGTCGGTCGCGGTGGACCTGGACGGCAACGCGGTCGGCAGCATCTCCGGCGGCTGCGTCGAGGGCGCCGTCTACGAGCTGTGCCGGCAGGTTCTCAAGGACGGGGGCGAGCCTCAGCGGGTCTGGTTCGGGTACTCCGACGACGACGCCTTCGCCGTCGGCCTGACCTGCGGCGGCGAACTCGACGTCGTCGTCCGGCGCGTCGACCCCGCGGCGCAGCCGGACTTGGGCGCGGCCCTCGCGGAGGTGGCGCGGGGCGGGCCCGCGGCCGTGGCACAGGTCGTGGACGGCCCCGAACCACTCATCGGTCGCACGCTGTCCGTCCTCGGCGACGGCGACGAGACCCGCGGCGCCCTGGACGACCCCGAGATCGACGCGGTGGTGACGGCACATGCGCTGGCCGCCCTCCGTTCGGGGCGGACCGCACGCTTCGAGGTCGGCGGCGACGCGGACACGTGTCCCGAGAAGCTGTCCGTCCTCGTCCATGTCCACGCGTCCCGGCCGCGCATGCTGATCTTCGGCGCCGTCGACTTCGCGGCCGCGCTCAGCCGGGCGGGCAGCTTCCTCGGCTACCGGGTCACGGTGTGCGACGCCCGCCCGGTCTTCGCCACCGAGGCCCGCTTCCCGTACGCGGACGAGGTGGTGGTGGACTGGCCGCACCGCTTTCTGGCACAGACGCCGGTGGACGGACGCACCGCCGTGTGCGTGCTGACCCACGACGCCAAGTTCGACATCCCGCTGCTCCGCCTCGCCCTCGACCTCCCGGTGGGCTATGTCGGCGCCATGGGCTCCCGGCGCACGCATGACGAGCGCCTGCGCAGACTGCGCGAACTCGGGGTGACCGAGGGACAGTTGGCTCGACTACGATCCCCGATCGGCCTCGACCTCGGCGCGCGCACCCCGGAGGAGACGGCCGTCTCCATCACCGCCGAGATCATCGCCGAGGCCAACCGCGCCACCGGCCTGCCCCTGACACGCCTCGACGGCCCGATCCACGGCGTTCGCGCGGACCGGTCCGTCATGAAGGTGTGAGCGGCACCCGTAGCGGCCGCCCAGGCATGAAGTGAGGCTTGCGGTCAGGGCTGGAACGGCAGCAGGCCGCAGGCGGACGTGACCGGCTTGCCGTTCAGCCGGTCCGTCAGCCAGGAGATGGCGTCGCCCTGATCGGTGAGCAGCGGAGCGAAGTGGTTGATCAGTGCGCGGCCCGCGTCGGGCAGGATCACCGGCTTGTAGGTGACATTGCCGCCCAGTCGGCACCAGTCCACGGCGAGCGTGCGCGCCTGCGCGTGCGGCACCAGGTTGTCGCTCGTGCCGGTCGCCAGCCGGACGGGCCCGCTCGGGCGCGTGGTGCCGATGCGCTGCTCGTCGAGGAAGGCCTGGAGGGCGGGTTCGGCCGCGATGACGTCGCTGATGGTCTTCCCGTCGGTCGTCCAGGCGGTGCTCCGCGCCGAGTTGTACGCGAACAGCGCGTCCCCCACGCACATGGTGGACAGGTCGTCGAGCGCCGCGCGTCCGGCCGCGTTGAGGTGGGCGTCGGCGATCGGCCGCAGAGCGGGGTCGGACTGGAGGAAGCCGTTGACGGACCAGCCCAGTGCTCCGGCGAGGTCGCTGCCGTCGATGGCCTTGGTGACCTCGGTCAGGTCGGCGGGCGGCGCTCCCGCGTAGGTGCCGGCGATCACGACGTCGGGGGCGTAGGCGGACTGGAGTTCGGCGGCCGCCGCGGTGGCGCCGCCGCCCTGGCTGTAGCCGAACAGGGCCACGCGTGAGGCGGTGGTGAGCGAGGTCCCGGGAAGCGCGCGGGCGGCGCGGACGGCGTCCAGGACGGCGTGGGCCTCGTCCACGCGGTTGACGTACGTGTGCAGCCGGTCCGTCGCGCCGAGGCCGGCGTAGTCGGTGACCACGACGGCGATGCCCTTGGCGAGCAGGCGGTAGACGGCCAGGTCCTCGTAACCCACGGAAACGGTCTGCCCGTTGAGCTGGAGGGGGTGTTCGAGACCGAGGGAGGCGGCGCACTGGTCGCCCTGCCCCATGGTCCCGGGTGCCAGGGCGACCAGCGGGCGGGGGCCGGTGCCCTGCCAGGCGGCGGACGGCTCGATGTACGCGCCGGTCACCGCCACGGGTCGGCCGTTGGAGTCCGTCGACTTGTACATCAGGCGGGTGGCTCTGCCGGGCAGCGGGCCGTCGATGCCGGGCAGGCTCAGCGCGAGCGGCAGCGGTTCACTGCGCACCAGCGCGCCGTTCGCGGTCGGCAGCGTCGCGGGCGGGTTGTAGAACGCGGGGATGGTGACGCCGCGGGAGACCACGGTGTCGCCGTCGGCGGCAAGCGCCGGGACGGTCGAGGCGCCGAGGCAGGCGGCGGCCGTGACGGCCACGGCGGCGAGGCGTACGGGAGCGGGCATGCGGGACCTCCGGAGAAGGGGGAGGCCGAGCTTCAGGTGCGGCTCGGTGACCTGACGGACCGGTCGGGCGGGACGCGGGCATGCGGAGGCGGTCGTCCCACCGCTGCTCCGATGCCACTCTTAGACGAATTGTCAGGACGGTAGCGCCGCAAGGGTTACCGCGGGTAGCGGTAGGTAGGTTACGGTTCAGTAATATGGCTGGGTCGGCCAGGCTCATGCGGAGTGTCGCAGCGGCCGCGGCTCAGCCCCGGTCCCCGTCGTCGGGCGCCTTCAGCAGCCGTTCCAGCTCGTCACCGGCCTGGTCGTACCCGGCGTCGGAGATCCGTTGCAGTTCGCGCAGGTCGCCCGCCGCGACCGCGCGCCGGGTGAGCAGGAACCCGGCGCGCGGAGAACCCTCGTCCAGCAGCTCGCTCAGCTCCTCGAGATCACCGGCGGCGTCGGCGAGGTCGGCCAGCCGGTCCAGAGCGGTCTCATTGCCCTCGTCGGCCAGGTCGCGCAGGGTCTGCCGATCGATGTTCATGTTCGCCATGGCCTCATCGTTCAACCCTGCCCTTGGGGCAGGGCAAGTGGGACGATGGCCGGGTGATCACCATCGGTCAGCTGGCCAGGTACGTCGGCGTGTCGATCAAGACGATCCGCGTCTACCACGACAAGGGCCTGCTTCCGGAGCCCGACCGCGACGCGTCCGGCTACCGCCGCTACGGCGCGAACGACGCCATCGCCCTGATCAAGATCCGGACGCTCGCCGAAGCGGGCGTACCCCTGGCCCGAATCCGGGACCTGAGATCAGCGACCGACGAGGAGTACCAGCAGGCGCTGCGTGAGATCGACCAGGACCTCACCGCCCGCATCCGCGGTCTACGGGCCACACAGGGGCGTCTGCGACAGCTCGCCGCGGGGCATCTCGCACCCCTGCCCGCCGAGGTCGGCCCCTACCTGGAGGATCTGGCCCGCTGGGGATTCACACCGCGCTGGGTGGACCTGCAACGCGACCTGTGGGTCCTGGTGTTCGCCACCCACCCGGACCGCGCGACGGCACTGTTCCGCGACCAGTCCGGGATGCTGGCCGATCCGGCGCTGCGGCAGCTCTTCCTCGACCACGCCCACGACCTCGACGCCGACGATCCCCGCATCGACACCCTCGCCCGCCGGATCACCGAGGCGACCCGGCAACGCTACGGAGCCGGCGAACTGCCCCAGCTGGACGCCGAGTCCGAGATCCCCGCCCTCATCCAGGGCACGGTCAACGCCTCGTCCCCGGCATGGCGGCGGCTGGACGCCCTCATCCGCGCCGGACTGGGCGCCTGACGTGATGGGGGCGTCTTCTCGACACGACGCCCCCTCACACACACCGGCCTGGTCAGCTGACGAACTCGACCATGACGGTCCCGCTGCCGGACACATGCCGGGCGTCGCCCGCGTACGTGACCGTGTACTGGGGATACGTGTTCCAGTCGGGCGGGGTGTCAGTGAAGCGGAAGGTGCCGTCCCGGGCGACCTTCACATCCGGCAGCGCCACACCGCTGCGGGTCACGGTGACCGTCTTGTGCTTGGGGAAGGCGACCAGCGAGGTCAGTTTCCCCGTCACGGTGACCGGCGTCCCGACGGGGTTCGTCGGCGGGGCGGACAAGGTGATGGTGCTGGATGCCTTCGCGATGTCCGTGATGACGTCGAGAACGACCTCGCCCGAGTAGGGGAACCGGGTGGCGAACAGCCTGTTGCCGTCGGGCGCCCAGGCCACGCCCCGGTCGACCAGATCCGCGTACCCGGGCGACAACGCGACCGTGCGGTAGGCGTCGGTCTCTCCCGGACGATAGACGTAGAGGTCCCAGTCGCCTCCCGCCACGATCCCCGCGGCGAGAGTGCCGTGGGAGTCGAGGGCGACGGAGTTGGGGTAGGGGCCGGTCTCGTACCGTGCCTCCTCCGTCAGGTCCGACAGGCGCCAGCGCTGGTGGTAGTAGTTGGACCCGTTCGCCGTGATCACGCTGCTGCCGTCCGGCGTCACCGCCACGTCCTCGACATCGGCGATGGCATCGCTGTACGCGGTCTCCCGCAGCGTCCCGGAGCTGACGTCGTACACGCGCATGCCCAGCGCGCCCTGGCTCTCCGCGGCGACGAGCCGGTCGGGCGCGCCCGGTGAGGAGGCGAGCCTCGGCTTGCCGTACCAAACGGGGGACGTGTCCAAGGCGACGGTCGGGGTCGCGTCGGTGAGGGTGACCGAACCGATGCCGGCGTCGAAGTCGGTGGCCTGGTAGCCGAAGAACAGCCGGCCGCCGACGAGGGCGAGGCTCTCCGGCGCGGTGCCGGCTCCGGTGGGGATGCGCCGTGTCTCGGTCAGGGTCGCGGTGTCGATGACGGAGATGGCGTCGGCGTCGGGGAGCGCCACGTACAGGGTGGACTCGTCGGCCGACTCGGTCATGCCCCGCGCCCCGTCGAGCCCTTCGACCTTCTTGACGACCTGTCCGTCGTGGTCGGTGGCCAGCACCGCGTCGTCACCGGGCGCGCTGAGATACACCTGGCGGCTGTCGGCGAGTGTCTGCCAGTGCGACCGCACGGGCAGGACGATGCCGCCCTGGGCCTGTGCCGCCGCCGTGCCGGGGGCGCCGAGCAGCGGGAACGACGCCGCCGCCAGGATCAGGACGACACCGGCCGCACGTCTTCGTAAACGCACCTGAGGACCTCCTTCGAGCGCGGACCCGGCCGCGGGAGCGCGACCGGCGGAGCAACTGTAGTGATCCGCGCTGACATCGGACCCCGAGGTGCTCACACGGGCAGTCGGCGGCCACGGCGCGCTTGCCGGCCAGGCGGACGTCGGCGAGACTCACAGGCCCGCGGCTGCCCGGGCGGGTATAGCCGTTGGTTATGCCCCCATTCACCATGATCCTCTACCGGGCCCCGGCCCGGCGATCTACGGTGCAGGCGGAGCCGTGTGCGAGACATGTCCGAGGACGTCCGCCCCTCCTCTTCGACATTTCCTCGAAGTCTCATCGAAGGAGGGATTCACGTGTCCCGAGACGCTGACCGGATGCACCGGGCCGCACAGGTGGCCGAGCCCGGAGCGACCGTGGAGGTGGTGCCGGTGCGGGAGAAGGCACCTGGGATCGGCGAGGTACGGATCGACGTGCAGGCGACCGGCATCTGCGGCGCCGACATCGGTACGGTCCGCAATCCCACCCCGGCGACCGGCTTCCCGATCACACCGGGCCACGAGGTCGCCGGTGTGATCGCGGAGCTGGGCCCTCAGGTACAGGGATGGGACGTGGGGGAGCGGGTGACCGTCGGCTGGTTCGGCGGCAGCTGCGGTCACTGCACCGCCTGCCGGACCGGCGACGTCGTGCACTGCCCGGAGCGCAAGGTGCCGGGCCTGTCGTACGCGGGCGGCTGGTCGACCACCGTCACGGTCCCCGCCACCACCCTTTCCCGCATCCCCGACGGCCTGACCGCGGCGGAGGCGGCACCCTTCGGATGCGCCGGCGTCACCACCTGCAACGCCCTGCGGCACTCCGGCGCCGGGCCGGGCGATCTGGTCGCCGTCCTCGGGATCGGCGGACTGGGGCATCTCGCGGTGCAGTTCGCCGCCGCCATGGGGTTCGAGACGGTGGCGATCGGCCGCGGCGAGGAGAAGCGCAAGCTCGCCGGGGAACTGGGCGCACGGCACTACATCGACACCGAGTCCCAGCAACCCGCGGTGGCACTACGGAAGTTGGGCGGCGCGCGGCTCATCCTCTCCACCGCCTCCAGCAGCAAGCCGCTCGCGGACCTGGTGGACGGCCTCGCCCCGCACGGGCGCCTCACCGTCGTCGGCTTCGACGCGGCACCGCTCCAACTCCCCCTGGCCAAGCTCGTCATGGGTGCTCGCAGCGTCACCGGTCATCTGACCGGCAGCCCCGCCGACACCGAACAGGCCATGCGCTTCGCGGTCGCCACCGGCGTCCGCCCCCAGGTACGGACCGTGCCACTGGAGGAGGCCCAGCAGGCGCTCGACACCCAGCAAGAGGGCCGGGCCCGCTTCCGGATGGTGCTCACCACCGGCGCCTGACCGCCGTCGAGGAGAAGAGAACATGACGGAACACGACCGCCACGATGTCGTCGTGATCGGTGCCGGCATCGCCGGACTGGCCGCCACCGCCGCCCTGGTCGCCGCCGGGCGCGACACCGTGTGCCTGGAGGCCCGCGGGCGCGTCGGCGGGCGCCTGCTCAGCGCGGCCGCCCCGCCCGGGGCCCTCGACCTCGGGGCCACCTGGTACTGGGACGGCGAGCCGCGCGTCGCGGACCTCGCCGCACGGCTCGGCATCGCCACCTTCGAGCAGCACCTCGCCGGAGACACACTCGTCCAGGACACCGCCGGCGTACGACGGCTGCCCGGCAACCTGCTCGATGCCCCCGCCCGCCGCTTCACCCCCGGCGCCGACACCCTCGCCCACGCCCTCGCGGCCCAACTCCCCACGGATGCCGTACGACTGGACAGCCCCGTCACCGCGATCCACCCCGGCGAGGGCGGCGCCCTCGAAGTCCGTACGCCGACCCGGGTGCTGCACACCGACCAGGTCATCGTGGCCGTACCGCCCGCGCTCGCCCTCGCGAACATCGACTTCGGCACCCACCTGTCACCGGGACTGGTCCGCCTCGCTCGGGCAACTCCCGTGTGGATGGGTGCGGTTGCCAAGGTCGTCGCCCGCTACCCCTCCGCCTTCTGGCGGGAGGCCGGGCTCGCCGGTGCCGCGTTCAGCAGAACCGGGCCGCTGCAAGAGCTGCACGACATGTCCGGGCCGGACGCACGGCCCGCCGCACTCTTCGGCTTCGCGGCGGCCCAAGCGCTCGGGCCCGACTTCGCGCCGGCGGTGACCGCCCAACTGGCCCAGCTCTTCGGCCCGGACGCCGCCGAGCCCGAGGCGCTGCACATCCAGGACTGGAGCAGTGAGCGGTGGACCGCGCCGCCCGCCGTCCACCAACTGGCCGACTACTCCCTGTTCGGCCACCCCCTCTACCAACAGCCCGCCCTGGACGGCAGGCTGCACTGGGCCTCGACCGAGACGGCCGCCGAACACGCCGGACACATCGAGGGCGCCCTCGCCGCCGCAGAGCGGGCGGTCGCGGCGTCCCTGACCACGGAAGGGGCGAACTCATGCTCCGGATAGACGCGTTGCTCCGCGAGTACGACCGTGCCCGCGCCTACACCGACGACCTCTGGAAGGACCTCACCCCGGACGAGGTGACCTGGCGCCCGCACCAGGACTCCAGCGCCATCGGCTGGCACCTCGGCCACCAGGCCCATGTCGCCCACTTCATGATCCGCAACCTGACCGCGGCCGAGCCCAGCCCGGACCCGGAACTGGACGCCCTCATGGACTCGGCCAACCCAGAGAAGTTCCGGGGAACGCTGCCCACCGTCAAACGCCTCGCCGAGTTCCGGGACACCGTCGCGGAGCGCGTGCACGCCCGCATCGGCGACATCGCCGCCGGCCGTGTCGGCGCACCCGCCCAACTCACCGTCGTCGCCACCCACTTGCTCACCACGCTCATCAACCACGAGTACCAGCACGACCAGTGGATCGGTGAGGTCCGCGCGGCCGACCTCGGCCACCCGCTGCCGCCCGACCCCGACAGCGAGCACCTGCGCCGGATCGACGGCTATCTCTGCATAGACATCCTGTAGTTCGTCGTCAGACGTCCAGAAGGCCAAGGAGACATCCACCCGTGACCAACACCGCCCCGGACACCGCCGCCGCGATATCGCCGCGGCCCGAGGCACAACGCCGCGTCCTCGCCGTCCTGGTCGGCAGCCAGATCCTCAGCGGGGCGGGGCTCGCGGCCGGTATCACCGTCGGCGCCCTGCTCGCGCAGGACATGCTCGGCTCCACCGACCTCGCCGGCGTGCCCAGCGCCCTGTTCACGGCGGGTTCCGCGCTCGCGGCGGTCGCGGTGGGCCGTATCTCCCAGGCCAGGGACCGCAGACCGGGACTGGCCATCGGATACCTGACGGGGGCCGTCGGCAGCGCGGGCGTCATCGCCGCCGCCGTCGCCGACAGCCCCGTCCTGCTGTTCATCGCCCTGTTCGTCTACGGCGCCGGCACGGCCACCAACCTCCAGGCGAGGTACGCCGGAGCCGACCTCGCGGCCCCCGCGCACCGCGCGCGGGCCGTCTCCACGGTCCTGGTCGCCACCACCCTCGGCGGCGTCGTCGGACCCAACCTCGCCGCCCCCACCGGCCGCCTCGCCGACAGCCTCGGCCTTCCCACCCTGGCCGGACCGTTCCTGCTCTCCGGCACCGCCTACGCGCTGGCCGCCCTCGTCCTCGCCGTCTGGCTGCGCCCCGACCCCCTCCTGCTCGCCCGCGGCCTCGACCTGCGACAGCCGACGCACCCGGCCGCGACGACGACGCGACGGCCGGGGCTGATACCCGGCGCACTGACGATGATCCTCACCCAGCTCGTCATGGTCGCGATCATGACGATGACCCCCGTGCACCTGCACGACCACGGCCACGGCACCGCCGCCTCCGGCCTCGTCATCGGCATCCACGTCGGCGCCATGTATCTGCCCTCACCCCTGACCGGCTGGCTCGTCGACCGGTACGGCCCGACCGTCGTCGCCGTCGCCGCCGGACTCACCCTCCTCGCCGCCGGTGTCACGGCCGCCGCCGCGCCCGGCGACTCCGTCGCCCTGCTCGCCCTGGCCCTCGCCCTGCTCGGACTGGGATGGAACCTCGGCCTCGTCTCCGGCACCGCGATGATCACCGACGCGGTGCCACTGGCCACCCGCGCCAGGACCCAGGGCCTGGTCGACGTCTCCATCGCCATCGCCGGCGCCACCGGAGGCCTGGGCTCCGGCCTCGTCGTGGCCGCCGCGGGCTACCCGGTCCTCGCCCTCACCGGCGGCGTCCTCGCCCTCGCCGTCCTGCCCGCCGTGGTCGCCACCGCGAGCGGCAGCAGCCGCTGACCGGTCCGCCTCCCGTCGGGCGCCGTACCGATTCCCCGGGCGGGCGCAGAATGGACGATGCCCTGCCCGAACCGGCCACGGGGGAGGCCTCAGATGACGGCTGATCCGGTCACGGCAGCGGTCCGACTCGCGGCCGAGCTGATGCTGCTTCCGCAGACCGACCCGGCCCTGGCCCGACGGATCGGTGGGCGCCTGGACGGGTGGGACGTCGACGGTGACGCGTTCCTCGCGCAGACCGAAGGCGTCGTGCTCGCGGCGCTGCTCGCCACACGCAACGAGGCGGGCCCGCCCGGCCCTTGGTGCGCCGCCGCGGCAGCCGGGCTGCGGCAGCGGGACGACCTGCCGCTGTTCGCCGCCCTGCCGTCATCTCTGCCGGACCCGGTGAGGACGCGGATGGTCCAACTGCGGCTGCTGGCCTGCTGCTTGACGCCGCGCTCGGGACACCGCTGGATCAGGCTCTACGACACCGCCTGCGAATTCCTGGAGCGCGCCGCATTGTTGACGGAGGACGCCGAGTCTCCGCTCAGAGGGGAGTGACACGCCCGTCGTGGACTTCGACGCCCCGCTCGGCCGCCGCCGACCTCGGCCTCATCCGCCGCTGACCGGCCCGCAGGAGGGAACCGTGGCCCGGGGCGGGCTCGTGTCCTGGTACGGGTGCCAGGGGAACGGCCAAGGTGCACGGGGGGCGACGATGCAGATCATCGAAGTGACCGGGTATGCCGTCAGATCCGCGGTGATCACCATGCGGCGGCGGGACAAACCGCTCGAGTTCGTGATCTTCCCGATGCTGCACGTCGCCTCGCCGACCTTCTACTCCCAGGTGCGCAGCAGGCTCAAGGAGTGCGACCTCATCGTGCTGGAGGGCATCAGAGGGAAGTCGGCCGGAGTCAGCGCCCTCACCCTCGCCTACCGGTTCGCCCCGCGACGCCGGCGCAACGGCCTGCAGGAGCAGCGCGATGACGTGCTGATCCCGGACTCCGTACCGGTGATCAACCCGGACGTGACCGCGGCGGAGGCGATCGCGGACCTGAAGACCCTGCCGCGGTGGATGTATCTGCTCCTGCTGATCGGGGCTCCCGTGATGGGCCTGGTGTTCGCGCTGCGCGGTCCGCGTGCCTTCCTCGACGAGGACCTGGCGGTCGACGATCTGCCGGCCACGCTGCGGGCGGAATGGCTGGCCGACGATCCCGTCGAGCACGCCATGTGCGACCGGCGTGACGAACGGCTGCTCGCCGCGCTCGGCGAGATCTACGCCGAGCGCGCCGACGAGCCGATCAGGGTGGCCGTCGTCTACGGCGCCGGCCATGTCCCGGCGATCGTGGCGGGCCTGATGGAACGTCACGGCTACCGCCCCCGCGAGGCACAGTGGCTCACCGTCATGATCCCGGCATAGGGCGTCGGACGGGCCGTTGCGCGGTCCGGTGATCAGGCCTGGCGCGTAGTCCGCCGCGCCTCTGCCACCAGCTCGCGAGGCAGTCCCTCCGTCGCGCACGCGTAGTCGATCAGCAGGTTGCGGTAGCCGGGGTTCGGGACCTGCGGCGCCACAGCGATCAGCGCCCGGAGATCGTCGGACGAGCCGGACGAGCGTGTGCGATAAGCGGCGGCCGCGGCGCGGAGGGAGGCCTCGCCGGGCGCGTGGGCCAGGCCCTGCTCGGCCTGTGCGGCGGCCCCGGCGAAGTCGCCTTGCTCGGCACGTACGTCGGCGAGGTCGAGATGGACCGACCAGTTGTCGGGCTCCAGGGCCAGGGCCCGTTCGAAGGCGGTCGCGGCCTGGTCCAGCCGGCCCATCACCCGCCAGGTGGCCGCTCGCGCGACCTCGGTCCACATGGCGGGTTCGACGGCGCGGTCGCACACGGCGAAGGCCAGGTCGTAGCGGCCGCAGGCCCGCGGCAGTCGCGCCATGGAGGCCAGGGACTCCGGTACGGGACTGCGCTCGGAGACGACGTCGATGGCCCGGAACCAGGGGGTGAACCGCTCACGCATGGCGTCGGAGTCCAGGTCGTGGCCGTAGTCCAACGTCCGCAGACACGCCTCCGCCATCGCCTCGGCACGCACCGCACCGAGCAGCCGGGCATCGCCGAACCACGGGGCGGCGCCCCACGCCACGTCGGGCCGCGCGCCGGTGGCCGAGCCGAGGGCCATCACCGCGTCGTCCATCTCCCCGTCGAGGAAGAAGAAGTACGCCTGCGCCACGACAGCGCCCAGGGAGGCGTCCCGCCGGAGGTCCTCTTCCAGCTCCGAGCGCCGGTCCCGCCACAGCTCGGCGAGGGCCGCGTACGGCTCCGGGGCGTCCGGCGCCGAGGCGATCGCGCCCACCAGAAACCGCACGGCACCGGCCGGGCTTCCGCCGCAGTGCGCCATCACACCGGCGAGCGTGACACCCGCCGCCACTGACTTGTTCGACATCAGCAGAGAATATCCAGGCCCCGAGGCCGGGTGGCACGTCGCCCCGGCCGAGGACTTGACGTACCGGAGAACGCTTCGATGATGGCCGGGTGAGGACACGGAACGGCGAGTCGGTGCTGGCGAGGGCCGTGCGGATCTTCGAGGCGTTCACGCCGGAGGAGCCCGCCCTGACCGTCTCGGACATCTCCCGGCGCACGGGATTGCATGTGGCGACCGCGTCGCGACTGGTGGCCGAGCTGGTCTCGTACGGCTTCCTGACCCGGGACGCCGACCGCCGGGTCCGGGTCGGGATGCGGCTGTGGGAGCTGGCCACCCGCGCCTCGCCCTCCCTGTCGCTGCGCAACGCCGCGATGCCGTTCATGGAGGGCGTGCACGACGTCGTCGGCCACCATGTGCAGCTCGGCGTGCTGGACGGCGACGAGGTGCTGTTCCTGGAACGGTTGTCGGCGCCGGGCGCGGTGATCAACTACACGCGCATCGCGGGCCGGTTGCCGCTGCACGTCTCCTCCAGCGGACTGGTCCTCCTCGCCCACGGCCCCGCCGAACTGCGCCGGCGCGTGCTCGACGAACCCCTGCGCCGCTACACCCCGGACACCCCCGCGACGGCCGCACGGCTGCGGGCGGTGCTGGCCGAGGTGCGCCGGCAGGGGTTCGCGTACTGCCCCGGATACGTCCACCCGGACGCTCTGGCCGCCGCCGCGCCGGTGCGGGACGCGAGCGGTGAGGTGGTGGCCGCGCTCGCGGTGATCGTCCCGAACGAGCCCGGGGCTACGTCGGTGGTGCCGGTGGTGCGCACGGCGGCCCGCGGCCTCTCCCGCGCGCTGGGCGCCCCTGACGCCGGCCGGCCGCGGCAACGCGCCGGCGATGCCGAAGCCGTATGTCTCGGAAGGAAGTTCGTCTCTCACTGATTGAGAATGCCGTCGCGACGGCGGGTCCACGCCCCGCATCCTGCCTGGCAAGCCAGAGACGGGAGGCGACGACGTGGTCGCGAAGAGTGTCGAACGGCCGGTGCCGAGAAGCGCGGCGAACGCGGCGACCCTGACGGTCGCCGGCAAGGAGGACGTCGCCGAGGGCGTCGTGTCCCTCACCCTCGCCCACCCGGACCGCGCCCGGCTGCCGGACTGGACCCCCGGCTCCCACATCGACCTGATCCTGCCGGACGGGACGACCCGGCAGTACTCGCTGTGCGGCGACCGCTGGGACGCCCACACCTACCGCATCGCCGTCCTGCGGGAGCCCGCGGGGCGCGGCGGATCGGCGTACGTCCACGACGAGTTGAGGCCGGGGGACCGCGTCGGCGTCGGCGGCCCCCGCAACCACTTCCCCCTCGTCCCGTCGCACACGTACCTGTTCATCGCGGGCGGCATCGGCATCACCCCGCTGCTGCCCATGGTCCACCAGGCCGAACTGCTGGGCGCCAACTGGCAGTTGCTGTACGGCGGACGCACGCGCTCGTCGATGGCGTTCCGCGAGGAACTGACCGGCGGCCACGGCGACCGGGTCCACCTCGTACCCCAGGACGAACGGGGGCTGCTGGACCTGACGGCCTGGCTGGGTGAGCCGCGCCCCGACACCAAGGTCTACTGCTGCGGCCCCGCCCCGCTGCTCACCGCCGTGGAAGCGGCCTGCGCCCACTGGCCGCCGTACGCCCTGCGCACCGAGCGCTTCACCGCCGCCCCGCGGACCGCGCCCGTACGGAACACGCCCTTCGAGGTCGAACTGCGCCGCACGGGACGCACCGTCACCGTCACCCCGGAGGTCTCCGTGCTGGAGGCGGCGCGCCGCGCCGGAGCGGACGTGCTGTCCTCCTGCGAGCAGGGCACCTGCGGCACCTGCCTGACCCCGGTGCTGGCGGGCCGGCCCGATCACCGGGACTCGATCCTCACCGACCACGAACGGGCCGCGGACGACTGCATGTTCCCCTGCGTGTCCCGCTCCCGCGACGACCGCCTCGTCCTCGACCTCTGAGCCCCCTCCGACCCACCCACCCAGGAGCCGCCATGACCGAGGCACTGGAGCGTGCCCTCGTGCCGCCCGTCAGTGACGCCGACCCGTTCGCCCACGACGTACTCCTCGACCCCGAACCGCTGCACCAGGCCCTGCGCGAAGCCGGTCCGGTCGTGTACCTCTCCCGCTACGACGTCCGTGCGCTGGCCCGCTACGAGCAGGTGCACGCGGCCCTGGTCAACTGGCAGCACTTCGAGTCGGGTTCGGGGGTGGGCCTGGCCAACTTCCGGTACGAGGAGACATGGCGGCCGCCGAGCCTGCTGCTGGAGGCCGATCCGCCGCTGCACGACGCCCCGCGCCGGGTGCTGCGCGAGATCCTCGCTCCGCCCGCGCTGCACCGCCTGCGCGCGAGCTGGTATGCGCTGGCCGAGGCGCTGGTCGACCAAGTCCTCGACGGCGGGCGGGAGTTCGACGGCTTCTCGGCGCTGGCGGAGGCCTTCCCGCTGCGGGCCTTCCCGGACGCGGTGGGCCTCGGTCCCGGCGGGCGCGAGAACCTGCTGCCGTACGGCAACATGGCCTTCAACTCCTTCGGCCCGCGCAACGACCTGGTCGCCGCCGACGCGGACCGGGTGGCCGGGCTGTCGGCGTGGGTGAACGCCCAGTGCGCGCGGGAGGCGCTCGGCGAGGACGGCTTCGGCGCACGCATCTGGGCGGCCGCCGACCGCGGCGAACTGACGTATGAGCAGGCGCCGTTGGTGGTGCGCTCCCTGCTCACCGCCGGGGTCGACACCACCGTGCACGGCCTGGCAGCCTGCCTGTACGCCCTCGCCACCCACCCCGTGGAGTGGCAACGGCTGCGCGACCGCCCGGAGTCGGTGCGCGTCGCCTTCGACGAGGCGGTGCGCTGGCAGTCACCGGTGCAGACCTTCTTCCGCACCGCCACCGCCGACATCACCATGGCCGGCACCGTCGTCCCCGAAGGCACGAAGATCCTCATGTTCCTCGGCGCGGCCAACCGCGACCCCGACCGCTTCGACCTCACCCGCGACCCGTCCGGCCACGTCGGCTTCGGCATGGGCATCCATCAGTGCGTCGGCCAGCACGTGGCCCGCCTGGAGGCCGAGGCACTGCTGACCGCCCTGGCCCGCCGCGTCGACCACCTCGAACTCGCCGGCCCGCCGCAGCGTCACCCCAACAACACCCTGCGCTCATGGACGTCCCTGCCGCTGCGCGTCCGGCCCGCCTGATCAGGCGTGGAATCTTCACGGCGGGGCACTCGGGGTCTGTCGGGCGGCACTGGGTGCCGAGCGGCGGTGTCAGAGGGCATCCGGCGAACAGGGGACTCGTGATGATTCTTCCGGCTGAGAGAGAACTGCGTACCGCGCTGGCACGGTTCGCCGAGGCCCGCATCGAGTACGACGCGTCGGGCGGCAGGCGGTGCGGCCGTGCGCTGGAGGACGCCACGTACACCCTCTGCGTGCTGACCGGCGCCCGCACCCCCGACGAGGCCCTGGCCGCGGCGGACGCGCTGCTGCGGCGGTACTGCGCGCACACCAAGAGCGCCACGCACGAGGACAAGACACTGGCGGCATGACGGCGGAGTGACTCGCCCGGCGGATTGGAATACCCGACGCCCCGGTCTAGGTTCATGCCGGGGAGCTGGACGCACCATCGTCGTCCCGCCACGTCGCGGAAGGACCGATCCTCATGCGTTACGCCGTTCTCGGCACCGGCATCGTCGGCCGTACGATCGCCGCCAAGCTCGCGTCCCTCGGTCATGAGGTGGTCATCGGCACCCGCGATCCGCAGGCCACCCTCGCCCGCACCGACCGCGACGCTATGGGCAACCCGCCGTTCGCCGTCTGGCATGCCGACCACACCGACGTACAGCTCAAGCCGTTCGCCGAGGCCGCCGCCCTCGGCGAGACGGTCGTCAACACCACCGCCGGTACCGCCGCCCTGACGGCCCTGGACGCCGCGGGCAGCGCGAACCTGGCGGGCAAGGTGGTCATCGACGTTGCTAACCCGCTGGACTTCTCCGCCGGCGTGCCGCCCACGCTCGACCCCGTCAACACCGACAGCCTCGGCGAGCAGATCCAGCGCGCCTTTCCCGAGGCGAAGGTCGTCAAGACCCTCAACACCATGAACTGCCTGGTCATGGTCGAGCCCACGCGCGTCGCCGGGGCACACAACGTGTTCGTCTCCGGTGAGGACACCGGCGCCAAGAAGCACGTCACCGAGCTGCTGGCCTCCTTCGGCTGGCCCGAGGGCAGCGTCATCGACCTCGGCGGCATCGAGACCGCCCGCGGCACCGAGATGCTGCTGCCGATCTGGCTGCGCCTGATGGGCACGCTCGGCCACGCCGACTTCAACTTCCACATCCAGGGCGCCCGTTAGACAAGGCCGCGCCCCGTCCGTCAGGTGAGTTCCAGCAGCCCGCGACGCACCGCTTCGGACACCGCGGCCGCTCTGTTGTCCACGCCGAACTTGCGGTAGATCCGGATCAGGTGGGTCTTGATCGTCGCCTCGCTCAGATGCAGGGACAGCGCGATGGAGCGGTTGCTGTGCCCGTCGGCCATCAGCCGGACGACCTCCGTCTCACGCTGTGTCAGTTCGGCGGCGGGGTTGACGACCTGCCCGACCAGATGGCCGACCAACTCGGCCGCCAGCCCGATCCCGCCCGCACCGGCGCTGCGCACGGCACGGAAGAGTTCGTCGGGCGGACCGGCCTTGAGGACGTAACCGCGGGCCCCGGCCTCCAACGCCCGTACGACGTCGGCGCGTCCGGAATAGCTGGTGAGCATCACCACCGGCAGCGCCGGCGCCGCCGAGGCGAGTCGCCGTACCGCTTCCACGCCGTCGATGCCGCCGTCACCGTGGGCGAAGCGAAGGTCCATCAGGACGACGTCCGGGCTCAGTTCGAGCGCGAGCCGGACGGCCTGTTCACCGCTGTGCGCCTCCGCGACGACGTCGAGATCGGGGGCGCCTTCCAGCAGGGCCCGTAGTCCCGCGCGGACGACCGCGTGGTCGTCGGCGATCAGCAGCCGCAGCGGGGAGGGTGTCATCGGGGGACCGCCGAGGTGAGCGGCTGGGCCGTGGCGGCGGCCGGGCGGCGACGGGTGGGCACGGTGGCGCGGACCCGGGTGCCGCAGCCAGGCCGGCTCTCTACGGCGAGGTCACCGCCGCGCTCCCGCAGCCGGGCGCGGGCCGAGGGCAGACCGAGACCGCGGCCGGAGCGGGACGGCGTGCCGGTGTCGGCCGGGGCGAAGCCGACACCGTCGTCCCGCACGTCCAGCTCGACGTGGTCCGGATGATGGCGCAGCGTCACCAGCAGCCGACTGGCATGGGCGTGTTCGCGGGCGTTCGCGACCATGCTGTGCGCCACGCGGAACATGGCGGTCGCGGTCTCCTCGTCCAGCTCGGGAGGCTGGCTGCCCACGGTGCGGAACTCCACGTCGGCCGCTGCTCCCTCCAACTGGGCGCGGGCGCACAGCAGCCGCAGCGAGTCCTCGAGGCCGGCCTGGGTGACCGGGGCCGGGGTGAGGTCCCGGATGATCCGCCGGGTTTCACCGAGGCCGACGTCCAGGCCCTCGACGACCGCCCGCACCCGGGTGTGCGCCACGTCGGGTCGCTCGGTCCAGTCCCGCTCGGCCGCCCGCAGCAGCATCAGGCTGCCGGACAGCTCCTGGGCGAGCGTGTCGTGCAGGTCCCGGGCGATACGCGCGCGTTCCTCCAGGACACCCGTGCGGTGTCGCTCCTCGGCCAGCGAGTCCCGGGTGCTGCGCAACTCCTCCACCAGCCGCTGCCGCTCCGCGAGGGTGTGTTGCAGCGTCCGGTACAGAGCGACGGTGCCCCAGACCGCGGCGACCGGGATGAGGACCAGCTCCGGGTCGAATCCCCCCGCGTCATGACTGAGCCGGCCGAGCAGAACGGCGGTGATCGCCAGGACGGCGACCGCGACCGACCTGGGGCCGAGCGTGCGCAGCGCCACGACGGCCAGCGGCAGGGCGCACCACACGTACGAGCCCGTGAAGGGCGGCGGGGCGAGCAGGACGAGGGCCGCCCACAACCCGATGAGCAGGGCGGCCCAGAGCGCGCGCCCTCGCGCGCCGAGCACGGTCCACGACGCCAGGCCGACGGCGTACGTCGCCGCGAGCAGCCCGCTGATCGTCACGATCTCCCAGCACAGCGGGATGTTCAGACGGATCAGTCGGATCAGCGCGACCCCGACGACGAGGAAGAACACCAGGTGCGGCAGCTGCCGCGCGGCGACATGACTGAGGCGGCCCGACATGTGAGCGGGCACGGCGTCCAGGTCGGACAACGGCTAACCCCCTGGACGAATGATCCATCGGGACAGGGAGGCCGAGTTTATCCGTTGCTTGTAGGGCTGATGTGAAGAGCGGTGCCGCCCGCCCACGAGGTGGGGGCGGCACCGCCCTTGCGTCAGGCCCCGGGGTGAAGGCCGAGCCAGCCGGGCGTGGGGTCGCCCTTCACCTCGCCGAAGTACAGGGCGAAGGTCTGCTTCCAGCGCTCCACTTCGGCGCGGTCGGCCATGAAACGGGGGAAGCCGTCCAGATGGGCCTCGGGGTACTCCCAGATCGGCTTCAACCCGGCCAGGGGCGTGACGTCGGTGCGCACCGACCAGCCGTTGAAGGAGTTCTTCTGCCAGTCGGTCGACAGCTGCCAGTTGAGGAACAGCTTGGCGGCCGCCGTGTTCCTGGCCTCCTTGAGGATGGCCATGCGCTGGCCCCAGCCCATGAACGGGTGCCCGTCCGTGATCACGAAGCGCGCGGGGGACGACGTGGAGGGCACCGCCGAGCCCGCGGTGCCGATGCCGATCGCCTTCTGCCCGGAGAAGACGGCGTCACCGGGGGAGTTGCTGCCGCGGGCGAACCGCACGTCCTGGGCGGCGAGCTTGGCGACCCACTCCCAGCCGTACTGGCGGGCGTAGAGGCTGTAGAGGTAGAGGACGGCGTCGTCGTCGTGCGGGTACGACGAGGCGATCTTGCCCTTCCACTTCGGGTCCACCAGGTCGAGCGGGCTGCGCGGTGCGTCGGAGCCGACCGCGGCGGTGCCGTACAGGAAGCTGAAGGCGATCGCGCCGGTCGCCACCCACGCGCCCTGGGGGTCCTTGAAGGCGTCGTACACCTCCGAGAAGCCGGACGGCTTGTAGTGCAGCAGCCGGCCCTGCTCCTTCCAGCGGACGAAGTCCTGCAGCGTCTGCAGCTGTACGACGTCGGGGACGAGGGTGTCGGTGGCGAACTGGTTGTCCACCCGGACGTCGTGGTACTTGCTGTAGTCGACGACGAGCGTCAGGTCGATGTCGGGGAAGCGGGCCTTGAACCCGGCCTTGGTGCCGTCCTGCTGGGTCGGGGTGTCGCCGCCCGCGTAGACGACGAGCTTCCCGCCCTCGGCCAGAGCGGCTCGGTACAACTCGTCCAGCGTCCGGGTCTCCTCGGGCCCGGTCCGGTTCCGGGACGCGGTGGGACTGGCCGCCGCCGGGACCGCCGAGGTGCCGAACACGCCCGCGCCGAGGGCGGCGCCGGCGCCGACGGTCAGGACGCGCCGTCTGCTGGGAAGAGTGGACATGCGAAGGAGACCTCTCTGGTTGGGGGGCGGGAGCCCGGGCGCCGCGGGCCATGGTCAGTCTGCTGCCGCCGGCCCGGGTTCCGCGTCGTCTGTACGGAGAGAGGAGAGGTCTGGGGGGTGGAAGCCTCGTTCAACCGTTCGGTTGAACGAGGGCGTCGGCGCCGGTCAGAACCAGTGCAGGCAGTGCGGGAGTCGGTCACCGCGGAACAGGGCGTCGGCGAGCGGGGCCGCGTCCGGGTGGTGGGCCCGGATGTGTCCGGCACGCACGAGGGTGCTCGGGGCGGTGCCGCCGAGGTAGACCGAGCCCAGATCGCGGATGTCCAGGGAGAGGTCGGGTGCCCGGTCCGTCGGGACGCAGTCCGCCTTGCCCTCGGAGACGGTCAGCAGCCAGCGGCCCCGCTCCGCGAGGAACGGGTCCTCGACGTCGAGGACGAGCTCGCCGTCCGTGAACCAGCCGCGCGCCGTCAGCGCACGCGGGACGTCCAGCAGGCGTACCCACAGCCAGTCCATGTCGCCGCCGACCTCGCCGGCCCGGAAGTCCGTGAGCTGCCAGCGCAGCGGATGCTGGGGCGGGACGTGCCGGAACACCACCTTCTCCACCAGGTCGTGGCCGAGCAGGAACCGGGCCAGGGCGGTGAAGGCGGCGCTGTCCGTGGTGATGGTCTCGTCGACCGTCAGGATCTGGTGCTCGCCGATCGAGTAGCTGGCGTACCCGTCCGGGACGCCGTCGGCGTCGCGGTGGACGGCGATATAGCGCGACGCCGGTGAGATCGGGGACTGTCCGGCGCGCAGGGCCCACCAGCGGTGCGGGCGGGACAGCGCGCCGGGCTGGGCGCGGCGATACCGGTCGTAGACCTCTTCCAGGAGCTCGCCGCACCCGTCGCGCCGCAGCACCTCGACCGAGCCGGTGTCGGTCGCCGTGCCTGCGCGGGGAGCGGTGAGCTCCGCCTGCCGGCGCGGCACCGTCAGCCGCCCCGTGTAGGTGGCGGGCCCGTAGCCGAACCTGCCGTAGATCGTGGCCTCGGAGGCCAGCAGCACCGACAGGAACTCCCCGCGGGCCCGGAACTCGGCGAGCTGATGCCGCATCATCGCGCTGAGCACGCCCTGGCGCCGGTGCGAGGGCAGCACGCCGACGGCGGTGACACCCGGGGCCGAGGCCAAGGTCGCACCGGGCAGGGTGAGTTCGAAGGCGTGCGAGGCGGCGGTGCCCACGGGCCGCCCGTCCGCCGTCAGGGCGAGCAGACAGCGGTCCGTCTCGAGCGCCGACCACCACAGCCCGCCGCCGTCGACCGGGGTCTCGGGGAAGCGCCCGAAGGCGGCATGGACGGTGTCGACGAAGACCTCCAGGTCCTCGTCGGTCGTGGAACGTATCTCCATTGCTGCCGCCGCCTCCTTGAAGTGCACGGCACCACGAAGCGTGGTGCCGTGCACAGTGCAGCGACGTCGCGTGCCGGGATCAAGCGAATTACGGCCGGCCGCAGCGGAACCGACCCTTTGACGTCAGAACAGGCCGTTGGAGTGCGGGAGTTCGGCGGGAACGGGGGCGATGACGTCCCAGTGCTCCACGATCTTGCCGCCCTGGACGCGGAAGAGGTCGTAGTAGGCGACAGGGACGCCGAACTCGCCCTCGGACTGGAGCAGGACGAAGTCGCCCTCGGCGATGGCCCGGTGGACGGTCTTGTAGACCAGGTTCTTGCCCTGCTCGGCCCACTTCGCGGCGGCGGCCCCGAAGCCGTCGAGGCCGTCGGCCGCTTCCGGGTTGTGCTGGTGGTACGTCTCGGTCGAGATGTAGTCGGTCAGTACGGAGTAGTCGGCACCCTTGAGGACCTTCTCGGCGAACTCCAGGACCAGGGCGCGGTTGGCCTCGGTCCTGTCCGGGTCGGCCGGCTCGGTGGGGCCGTCGGTCTGGGAACGGCCGGAGGCGGTGTCCTCGACCAGCGGGGTCAGCGCGTCCCAGTGCTCGGCGAGCTTGCCCTCGGCGTCGACGCGGAAGATGTCGAAGGCGACCAGCGGGTCGGGACCGAAGCCGTGGTAGGTGCCGTGCAGGGCGACCAGGTCGCCGTCGGTGATCACCCGGGCGCCCTCGTAGCGGAAGCCCTCAGGCAGGCCGGCGACCAGCTGCCGCAGGGCCTCGGGCCCGTCGGCGGCCAGGGCGCTGTGCTGGCGGTAGTCGGCGGCGACCCAGCGGTCCACGGCGCTCGGGTCCCGCTGTCCGAACAGCTCGGCGGCGGCGGTCAGGACGGTGTTCGTGGCGTTGCTCATGACGGTTCTCCTTGCGAGGTCCGGTCTTGGGGGGAGGTTCCTGCCCAGCGGCTCCCTCTCCCTTACCGCTTTCCGACATCAGCACGACGGCGATCGAGCTGACCCCTCCAAGCTAGGGCCGGTGAACAGGCTGGATCGGATACGCTGGCGACTAGTGATGGTCAAAAACCGACACGATGCCGAGCGCGGCATCCCGGAGGTCTCCTTCTCCGCGCCCGCCGGAACCCCGGCCGGCGTCGAAGTGCTGTCCCTGGCCGACCTGCGCCACCGGGTCCCCGCCGAGCGGCTCGCCGTACCCCAGCGACCGGACTTCCACCACCTGACCACCCTCAGCGCCGGGTCCCTGCGGCACACGGTCGACTTCACCGGCCACGCCCTCGACCCCGGCTCCTGGCTGTGGGTACGCCCCGGCCAGGTCCAGCAGTGGGGCGACCTCACCCACGCCGAGGGCACCCTGATCCTGTTCCGGCAGGACTTCCTCGACCCCGCGACCACCGCCGGGGCCCGCGTGGAGGACCCGCACGCCCCGGTCCTGCGCCGCCCCCTGCCCGAGGACGCGGCGGCCCTACGGCTGGCCGCCGACCACCTCACCACCGAGTTCCACGCCCTCGGACACCTGCCCCTGGAGATCCACACCGCGGCCCTACGGCATCTGCTCGCGGTCCTCGTCCTGCGGCTGGCCCACCTCACCGCGCCCGCCGGAAGCCCGGCACCCGCGCCCGACACCACCTACCTGCGCTTCCGCGACGCCGTGGAACAGGACTTCGCCCGCACCCGCCGGGTCGAGGACTACGCCGAGGCGCTGGGCTACTCGCCCCGCACCCTCTCCCGCGCCACGCTCGCCGCGGCCGGCCTCGGCGCCAAGGAGTTCATCGACCGCCGCGTCGTCCTGGAGGCCAAGCGCCTCCTGGCCCACAGCGACCACAGCGCGGCCCGCATCGCCGACCGCCTCGGCTTCTCCAGCGCGACCCACTTCAGCAAGTACTTCCATCACCGCACCGGCCAGACGCCGATCGCCTTCCGTGTCGTGGTCCGCGGCCACACCGCACATCACTGATCATCAGGGTCCGCCTGCCGGGCCAGGAACTCCTCGAACGCCGCCTTCTGTTGGGGGTCCATGAACCCTTGCCGGACAGTGCGGGCCTTCTCCTGGAGCCAATACGCCTCCTCGGGGTCGAGGAGCTCGGCGACCACCACCCCGTCGCGGGCGACCGCCGTACGTCCTCCGACACGACGACGAAAAAGCGTGAACGGGCCGAACTCCGCAGGATGGGCCGGCTCCGGCTCTTCCCGGTCACCACCCCCGGGGTACGCCTCGGGTGCCCATTGCTCCCAGAGCGCCAGCGTGGCGGCAGGCACCAGCACCGCCCGTTCCGCCTCTTCCCGCCCCTCCCACAGAAACGTCACAGTGACCGGCTCACCCACCACCTCGGCCAGCCCGAGCACCCGCTCCATCTCATCGCCGTCCGGGTACCCCACCACCACATCGATCTCGATCCCCATGCTGCGCGAGGCTACTGGCCGCTACTGACACGCGGGCCCGGAGCAGTTCACAGCGTGGTGCCCGTCTCCTTGGCGAGTGCATCCAGGAGGCGGTCCTGGAACGCCTCGTCGTGGACGGCAGTGTGCGGCTGCACGCGTTCGCGGTGGTACCAGTAGCCGCCCGTGGTCAGGGCCTCGGGGTCATCGGCGGTGGCGAGCCACTCCTGGGTTCGATGGCCGAGTTCCAGGTCGTCCGGTGCGCTGGGGCCGCCCATCCTGGTCGGTACCCAGCCCGGGTCGACGGCGTTGCTCACCACGTCCGGGCGCAGCCGGGCCACCGCGGCGGCGAGTGTCGTGACGAACAGTTTGCTGTCGGAGTACGACCCCGCCCTCCGGCCCGACCAGTCGACCCCGTCGAGCGAGGGCCGCCCGCCGAAGTGCGAGTTGCTGCTCAGGTACACCAGGCGGCGCGGGCCGGGCAGCAGCGCCGTCAGCAGGTACGGCGCGATGATGTTGACCGGCATGACCGCGGGCCCGCTCCACACACCCGCGTTGTGGATGACCGCGTCGAGCGGCTCCGCGTCGTTCAGCTCGGCCGCGATCCGCCGTACGGCGTCACGTTCGGTGAAGTCGCCCACGACGGCGTGCGCCCCGCGGTCGATCAGCGGCGCGAGGCCCGCGAGGCGCTTCTCGTTCCGGGCGTGCACCACCACCTCGTGCCCCGCGGACAACAGCGCATCCGCCGCGGCGCGTCCCAGGCCGTCGCCGGACCCGGTCACCAGGACCCGGCTCACGAGCCCACCACCCCCGCGTCCTGCCGGTCGACGTGTGCCTCGTGGGAAAGCCGTGTGACTGTTCCTCGCATGGAGGTGTCTCCTTCCGTTCCGGCCCAGCGGGCGTGCTCCGCGCCCGCTCAGGCTACGAAGACCTGCTTCGCCACCGCGACCGCGGTCATGGCCTTGGGCCAGCCGGTGTAGAAGGCGAGGTGGGTGACCGCCTCGATGAGTTCGAACAGGACGTCGTCAGTGAGTTCGACCGTCCGGTCAGCGGCTGCGGGGGCGGCTGTACTGCTCGTCGGTGACCGGTTCGTTCCAGACGACCTCCTCACCGCCGTCGCGCTTCACCTCCCACAGCGCGATGTGCTCCATGAAGCGGTCGGGGGCGGCGCCGTGCCAGTGCTCCTCGCCCGGCGGGCAGGAGACGGTCTCGCCGGGGTGGGCCTCGAGGACCGTGCCGTCGCGGGTGCCGACCAGGGCGATGCCGGAGACAATGTGCAGGGTCTGGCCCAGGGCGTGGATGTGCCAGTGCGTGCGGGCGCCGGGGGAGAAGCGGACCAGGTTCGCGTTCATCCGGGACGGCTCCCGGCCCGCGTAGAGCTGGTCGAACCAGACGTCGCCGGTGAACCAGTCCGCGGGTGCCTTGTTGGTGGCCTGCTGAGCGACGAGTTCCATGATGCCTTTCGGGGACGTACGGGATGGTCGGACAGCTCGGGCGGCAGCCGGTCTGCCGCTGCCCGCCCAGGTACTGCCAGATCCAGGAGACCTCTGCTCAGGGTGCTGAGGAAGGGCCTGCCGTGACAGGTACCGACAGGACCCCTCACCCGTCGGCGACCCGATTTAGCCTGGAAGGCGTGAGTACCGAGAGCGACATCCGAGAGTTCCTGGCCTCGCGCCGCGCCAAGATCACCCCTCAGCAAGCCGGCCTGCCCGCGTACGGCGGCAACCGGCGGGTGCCCGGGCTGCGCCGCGAGGAAGTCGCCCTGCTTGCCGGCGTCAGCATCGACTACTACGTCCGCCTGGAGCGCGGGCGCCTCGCCGGGGCCTCGGAAGAGGTCCTCAACTCCATCGCGAACGCCCTCCAGCTCGACGAAGCCGAACGCGCCCACCTCTACGACCTCGCCCGCGCCGCCGCCAAACGCCCTGCCCGGCGCAGGCCGGCCCGGGGCGCTCTGCCCGACAGCGTCCTGCGTGTCCTGGAGTCCATGACCGACTCCCCGGCCTTCATCCGCAACGGCCGTACGGACATCCTCGCCATCAATCAGCTCGGACGCGCCCTGTACTCACCGATGTATGCCGACAGCAGCGTGAAGACGGTCAACATCGCCCGCTTCCAGTTCCTGGATCCGCGCGCGCGTGACTTCTTTCCCGAGTGGGACCAGTCCGTGAACGCCACGGTCGCCCTGCTGCGTACGGAGGCGGGCCGCGCCCCGCACGACCGCGAGCTGACCGGCCTCGTCGGTGAACTCGTCACCCGCAGCGAGGAGTTCCGCACCGCCTGGGCCAAACACAACGTCCGCCTGCACCACACCGGCCGCAAGGCCGTCAGGCACCCCGCGGTCGGCGTCCTCAACCTCGACTTCGACGCCATGGAACTCCCGGCCCTGCCCGGCCTCACCCTCACCGCCCTGAGCGCCGCACCCGGCACCCCCGAAGACGACGCCCTACGCCTCCTGGCGACATGGTCCGCCACGCAAAACGCCGAGACCCCTGACCAGCCGTCCCACCACGTCGACTGAGCGGTGGGGGACACTGCGAGGGGATGGCACCTGCATGGGCATGAACCGGCGTCACCACAGGCGCAGGAAGCTCCGGACGTCGTCGTAGCTCTCCCGTCCCGGACACGGTCCGCACAGCGCGGCAGGGCACCCTGGGTGACCACGCGGGCAGGGGGAAACCAGGTCGGTGCTGATCTCTGGACACGCGCGGGTGCATGTGTGTTCGATGTGGGCGGTCGGCCTGAGGGAGGGCAGCTGGCATGGTGGATGAGCCGGTGTTGGTGCGTGTCGTCGTTGCCGAGGTCGGGGAGGGGCTGGCGGGGGTCCTTGTCGGGGTGGCCGCGGACGTGGTGATCCTCTGCACCCTGGATGACCTGGGGCTCAGCGGTACCACCGGGCGTATTCAGGTCATCGGCGTCACCTGTATGGCGGTGCTCTGGGCCGTCAACTTCCTCGTCACGCGACCGCGTCAGCTGCGGGCGTTCAAGTCCGCGGTCCCGGTTGCAGACGTGTCCGTCCTGGACCGGCCTGCGGAGCAGACGCGCCAACTGCTGCGCGGCCGCTTTCGCATGGCGGCGTTCATCGCCGTGACCACGCTGGCAGGCGCGTATCTGCTGCACTTCCCGCTCTTCGGACTGCAATTCCAGCTCATGCTGGCCTTCGGCCTGGTGCACACACGGCGGACCGCGATCTGGTGGGAGCGGCGGCACCGCGTCCATCTCTGGAAACCGGCGCTTTCGGCCGTAGGGCGCGAGAACTACCGCCGCTCCCCCTACTACGCGACGCCGGCAGTGGGCAGTTCTCTCGTCAACACCGCCTGACAGGGCCCCCTTCGGAAACTCGACGCTCTCAATACCGGCCGGTCACCCATGTACCAGCGTGTCCGGTTCTCGCCGGTCCGCGGTAAATGCCTGGACTGAGTCCCTCCCCTGACGGGACACTTCCGACTTCGAAACCACCGGGAGCGTGATGGGGACAACAGACACACAAGGACCGACGCCGGGCAGGAGCGCGGTCGTTCTGGCACTGCGCCGCTACGGCAGGGAGTTGATGCGACTACGACGACTGGCCCTGCCCGCGCTGCTGCTGCCGGCGCTCGGCAACATCGGCACCCGCTACGTCGCCCCTCTGCTGATCGCCAAGCTGGCAGGGCAGGCCTCCGACGACGGCGGTCTCACCCTCGCCTCGGCGTTGCCGTACGTCATCGGCTTCGGCGGGGCGCTGCTGCTCGCCGAGGTCGTGTGGCGGATCGGGCAGCACTGCCTGAACCGCGTGGACGCCCTCGGCATGGAGCACCTGTACGTCAGCGGCATGGACGAACTCCTCGCCAAGGACGCGGCGTTCTTCCACGACAACTTCGCCGGCTCCCTGACCAAGAGGGTGCTGAGCTTCGGCAAGCGCTTCGAGGACTTCGTCGACACGGTGACGTACCGGATCGTGGGCAGCCTCGTCCCGCTGGTGTTCGGTGCCGTGGTGCTGTGGAGCTACGAACCGATGCTCGTCGTCGGCCTGTTCGTGATGATCGGGCTGACCGTGGTGGCCGCGACGCCGCTGATCCGGCGTCGGCAGAGGCTCGTCAACGACCGTGAGGCGGCGATCGCGCGGGTCTCCGGCCATGTCGCCGACAGCCTGATGAACATGGAGACCATTCGGGCGTTCGCCGCCGAGCGGCGGGAGGCCGACGAACACCGCAGCCGGGTCGCCGACTCGCGGCGCCTGACGTTGCGGTCGTGGGACTACGGCAATCTGCGCGTCGACACCCTGATCGCCCCGATGTCCGTGCTGACCAACGTGCTGGGCCTGTTGGTCGCGATCGCCTTCGGCGGCCCGGGCCAGGGCGTGGAGGAGGTCGTCGTCGCCTTCACGTACTACTCCAACGCGACCCAGATCATGTTCGAGTTCAACCAGATCTACCGGCGCCTGGAAAGCTCGATGACCGAGGCCGCGCAGTTCACGGAACTGCTGCTGGACCCGCCCACGGTGCTCGACCCGGCGGAACCCGAGCCGCTCGCACCGTGGGACACCGGCATCCGCTTCGAGGCGGTGACCTTCGCCCACGCGGGCGCCAAGCCGATCTTCCGGGGACTCGACCTGGACGTGCCCGCGGGCGCCCGGATCGGTCTGGTCGGCAGGTCCGGCGGCGGCAAGACCACCCTCACCCGGCTCCTGCTGCGCATGTCCGACATCGACGACGGACGCATCGTGATCGGCGGCCAGGACATCAGCCGGCTCCGCCAGACCGACCTGCGCTCACTGATCGCGTACGTCCCGCAGGAACCCGCCATGTTCCACCGCAGCCTGCGCGACAACATCGCCTTCGCCCGGCCCGGCGCCACCGACGAGGAGATCCACGCGGCGGCCGCGGCCGCGCACGTCACGGAGTTCGCCGAGCAACTCCCCGACGGCTTCGGCACCTTGGTGGGGGAGCGGGGAGTGAAGCTCTCGGGCGGCCAGCGTCAGCGCGTCGCCCTCGCCAGGGCCATCCTGCGCGACGCCCCGATCCTGCTGCTCGACGAGGCGACCAGCGCACTGGACTCGGAGAGCGAGATCCTCGTCCAGGACGCGCTGTGGCGGTTGATGGACGGTCGTACGGCCCTGGTCGTCGCCCATCGTCTGAGCACCGTCGCCGGCATGGACCGTCTCGTCGTCCTCGATCGCGGAACCGTCGTCGAGCAGGGCTCCCACGAGGAACTGCTCGCGACGAACGGCGCCTACGCCAAGCTGTGGCAGCACCAGTCGGGCGGCTTCCTCGGCGAGAGCGAGGAATCGGACCCGGAACCGGCGATCCCGGAAGCGGGCCTCGACGGGCTCCCGGGACCGGCCGGCCCACCGCACGCCCGCACGAGCGCCCGCTCCTGAGGCCGACTCGTCCCGTTTCTGGCCTCCCCCGGGCCCCTAGACCGTGACGACGATCTTCTTCCCGCCGTGGAGACCCGTCTCGAGACGGCGGTGTGCGGCCACGACGTCGTCGAGGGTGAACACTTCGTCGACGGCGGGCCGCAGCGCACCGAGGCGCACGCCGGCGTTCAGGAAGGCCGCCATGCGTTTCACGACGACGGCGTCGAGGGTGTGCTCGAAGCTCCGGTAACTGAAGATCCTCAGCGGTGTGCCGGCCGGGAACGGGGTGGGCCGAGGGTCCAGGAAGCCCGCGGCGACCAGCGTTCCGCCGGGGCGGGCCGCCTTGAGGAGCTCCTGCTGGCCGGGGCCCATGACCACGTCGAGGACGATGTCGGCGCCGGCCCCGCCGGTGTGGCGGCGGACGGCGTCGACGACGTCCTCGTGGTCGGTGGCGATGACCGCGGCGGCACCGGCGGCGAGGAGTTCACCCTTGCGTGCGGTGTGCCGGGTGAGGGCGAGGGGAACGGCGCCGATCTGGTGCGCGATCTGCATCGCCGCCCGGCCGACGCCGCCGGACGCGGCGGTGATGAGGACGTGGTCGCCGGGTCGTATGCCCGCCTTCTCGACGAGCGCGCCGTAGGCGGTGGAGTACCCGACCCAGACGGCCGCCGCCTCCGTGACGCCGAGCCCGGCCGGACGGGGGAGGACCTGGCTCGCGGGAAGCGTGGTGTACTCGGCGTAACTGCCCCGCGCGCTCGCGTCCGGGACCGCCGCGAGGATGACGGGATCGCCGATCTTCAGCCCGGTGGTGTCGGGGCCCAACGCGTCGACGACGCCGGTTCCTTCGACGCCGAGACGGGCGTGGGGCAGGGGGACGGTGGCGGGCGAGGTGCCGGAACGCACCATCTGGTCGAGCGGGTTGACGGCGAACGCCTCGATCCTGACCCGCACCTCACCGGCGGCGGGCTCGACGACCGGCTCCTCGACGACGTGCATGACCTCCGGACCGCCGAACTCGTCGAACACGACGACTCGTTGCATGGTGAATCCTCCGCAGCTGGCGCTGATTTCGTTGCTCGCGGAAGACGTTACGAAGCCGTCGGTTACCTCCTGGTACCTTCGATCCCCATGCAGAACGTGGCCGGTCCCGCCTTCCTCGCCGACTGCCCCACGCGCCTCGCGGTCGAGATCCTCTCCGACAAATGGGCCGTGCTCGTGATCTACGGGCTCAGCCGTCAGCCCCGCCGGCACGGCGAACTCGTCGACCTCATCGGCGGCATCTCCCGCAAGGTCCTCACCCAGACACTGCGCCGACTCCAGCGATACGGCCTGGTCGAACGCCACGCCGAAGCACCGCGGCGCGTCGAGTACCGCCTCACCGACCTCGGCCAGACCCTCGTCGAGCCCATCGAGGTCCTGACGAACTGGGCGAGGGACCACGGCGAGGCCATCACCACCTTCCAGGAGACGGCCGAAGCCGCTGCCGAGGCAGAGGAGTGAACCCGTCTGACGGAACGGCGCACCGCTGATATTCGCTTGCGCACCGCCGTCACCTGCGCGAACGTCGCGTGACACCTGGACGAAGGCAGAGAAGATGACCACGCAGACCCACCCCGTCGACCACGAACTCATCGAGGCCGCAGCGCACATCGCGCGCACGCGCTGCCGGGGCGACAACCACACCATGGCAGCCGCGGCCCGCGCCGCGGACGGCCGGATCGTCACCGCGGTCAACGCCTACCACTTCACCGGCGGACCCTGCGCCGAACTGGTCGTCATCGGTACGGCGGCCGCCCAGGGCGCCTACGACCTGGACACGATCGTCGCCGTGGGCGACCGGGACCGCGGAGTCGTTCCCCCCTGCGGCCGCTGTCGCCAGGTCCTCTTCGACTACTTCCCCGCGCTCAAGGTCATCGTCGGCAAGGGCGACCACCTCCGAGCCGTCCCGGTCGCCGACCTGCTGCCGGAAACCTACGTCTGGTCCGACCACCAGCTCGACGCCGAGTAACCACGGCACCCGCCTGCACAGCCACGTCTACGCCCAACAGGACCTTCTCCTCCGGGATTTGGCTGCTCCGGGGCCCTCAGCTTTGCTGAACTGGCCGCGCTCCAGCCCCTGGCTCCGTAGGCTTGGTGGTGATATCAGTGAAGGCTTCCTGCTTGGGCTGGGGCACCGTGAACACTGCGACACTGCTGCTGCTCGGCGCCGCAGGCGGAGCGGTACGCGGGATCATGCACGCCTACACCTGCATGAACGAATGGCTGAGTGGACGTCAGCAGTACCGGCATACCGCCGATCCCGGCGCCGAGGGTCCGCCTTCGTTCGGGTCGTTCTACGACGTCGGGGGCGAAACCATCGCCGCCGTGGCCCATATCGTCCTGGGGGCTCTGGTGGCCGGACTGCTGGGAACGTCGGGGCAGGTCAGCGGAGGCTTCGCGGTGTTCGCCGCCGGAGCGTCGGCACCCCTGATCCTGGTGCAGCTCAAGAGCTCCCGTCTGGCTGAGGCGATTCTCGGGGAAGGCGCTGTCACCACAGCCGCCGACGCCCCGCAGTCGGCGGCCGCAGCCGAGAACGGTTTCGGGACGGTTGTGGACGGACGTCAGGAGACCGTTTCGACGCAGCGCCGCGGCGTCGGCTCGCCCGAACCGCCTTCGACGAGTCGGTCGTCCTCTTCGGATTCCTCTTCCTCTCAGCCAGGGCGATTACACAGGCCGGCCATCGATCAGGACGGTCTCTGATGAGTCGACCCGGCCTGCTGCGGCGCGCCGCCGCTGCCACTCTCGGCGCCACCGGCCGTCGCACGCAGGCTGCCGCCTATACGGCCCCCGTAGAGCTCGGACTTGTACGCCGGGCCGCAGCCGCTGCCCTGGGCGTGCGCTCCTACCGACTGGTCGACGCCCCCTCCTCGGCGACGCGGGTGTGGGAAGTTCGGCGTTCAGTCGACGCCACCGCACGCCGGTCCGCCCTCGCGGCGCCCTCACCCGAGGCCGCCACAGCCTTGGACCCTCGCCCTCCAGTCCACGACGTCCCCCGACCCGACCCGTCGGCCTGGCTCACCGTCGTCCTCGACCCCGCAGCGCCCGTGATGATCGGACCGAGCGGCACCCCTTCGTCGCCGCGCAAGCGCGGGCCTCGCCATACTCTCGCGCTGGCCGCGATGGCAGCCGTCCTGGCCATCGCCTTCACCGCGTTCGGTTACCAGCTCCGCCCCTTGATCCACCAGCAACCACCAGCACACTCCGTGGGAGGCGACGACCCGACTCCCTCTTCCTCACCCAGCTCCTCCGCCGTGGTGAAAGGCGATGTGCCCGAGGCCTTCCTCGGCAGCTGGAGCACCGTCATCTCCAACACCGAGGGAAACCACACCCGTTCACTTGTCGTGCAGCAAGGGCACATTGGTGACGACGTGTTGATCCTTGTCGCTGACGGCCCCAGCGGCAGCGGCAATTATCACTGCGTGTTCACTGCGCCCTTGACCGCCGTGTCAGACGGCGGTGACCGTCTGAAGCTCGGTCCGAGCACCCTGACTTCCGGTGTTCCGCCCTCTTCTTGCGTGGCGGGAAGCACCTCGACTCTCACCCTTGGAAGCGGCGACACCCTGCGCCGTGTCTCCGAGAACGGAGAAACTCTCACCTACGCCCGGTAGCCCGCCCTCCGAAGTTCTTGCTTCTGACCGAACCAGTTCGTGGCCGCACCTGTGGACCGCGAACTGCTCAGGCGGGCTCGATGAGGCTATGCGTCCGGGTGGCTGCCCGGCGGCGTGCCGAGGAGCTCGATGTGGTGGCGGGCCGCGGCGTGGCCGAGGGTCGCGGGGTCGAGTGGGGTCGGGTCGGGGAGCCGGCGTTCGCGGGCCGGGGCGCCGACTTCCGCGGCGAAGTCCTCGAAGCCGGACGGTGTGGTGATCTGAAGGCAGCGCAGGGGTTCCGCGGAGCCGACGACGAAGGTGTGGGGCAGCCCCATCGGCAGGAGGACGAAGTCCCCCGGGGTAGCGACGAGTTCCTGACCGTCGCACAGGAAGCGGGCGGTGCCCGACAGGACGTAGAACATCTCGTCCTCTTCCAGGTGGCGGTGCAGGGGTGGAGCGAAGCCGGCCGGGTTGAGGAACTCCGCCACGGTGAGGTGGCCGCGCGTCTGCGCTCCCGTGGCCTTGACGGTGACGAGGTTGCCGAGAAACCACAGGGCCTCGCCCTCGGTGTTCGCGAGGACGTAGGGGCGGTTGATGGAAGGCATGGCTGCCTCCAAGCTGGACAGCAGTTGGATAGACCAACGTCTAGTGAATATGACGCTAGTATGTCGGTTTATGGGCGTCAAGAGGAGTGCGGAAGGCGGCGGGCGGCGCCGGTACGACTCACCGCTGCGCGACCAGCGCGCCCGGCAGACCCGGCAGGCGATCGTCACGGCGGCGAGCAGGCTCTTCGTCGCCCGTGGTTACGCGGCCACCTCCTTCGCCGACATCGCCACGGACGCGGCGGTGGCGCGGCCGACCGTCTTCGCCGCCTTCGGCTCCAAGGCCGCGTTGCTGCGCGAGGTCGTGGACCAGGCACTGGCGGGCGACGACGAACCGGTGCCGGTGGCCGAGCGTCCCTGGTTCCGGCCGGTGTGGGAGGGGCGGACGCCGTATGCGGTCCTCGAGGCCTATGCCGAGGTCTGCCGTGTCATCGGCGGGCGTGCCGCAGAGGTCTTCGAGGTGGTCCGGCGGGCAGCCGACGAAGGTCCCGAGCCGGCCGACCTGTGGGAGACGATGCAGCGCAACCGGCGCGCCGGCGCCACGATGGTGATCGACCACATCGAGGCGCTCGCATCCGCGCCGCCCGGAATCGATCACGAGCGCGCCGTGGACGTCGTATGGATGTTCAACGATCCTTCCCATTACCGGGCGCTGGTACGAGGGTGTGGCTGGAGCGAGCACGAGTACACCGCCTGGATCGCCGATCAGATGCACCACGGCCTCGGTTTCGACGGCGACAGGCCCGCGCCCGGCACTGCGTGACGGTCAGAGCAGTGGTGCCCGGGCGCGTCGCAGCTTGTGGGTGAAGCGATGCATGTGGGGGTCAAGCTGCTCCACCGGCACCTCCAGCACCTGCTCGTCGGTCAGCCAGCGGATCGCCTCGAACTCGCCCTGGTCGTAAGAGGTGATGGTGTCGGCGGCGGCGCTGAGGACGTACCAGAGCGAGACGTCGGTGTGGGCGCCCTGGCCCCGGGTCCGGGTGACGGTGAGGAAGAGGGGGTGTTCGCCGGTGATCGGCGAGGCCTTGGCCGCGATGCCCAGCTCCTCGCGGCACTCTCGGACCACCGTGACCCATGGGTCCTCACCCGGCTCGACGTGCCCGCCGGCCGGCAGCCACAGGCCCGCCTTGCGATGCGCGACGAGCAACTGCTGCCCGCGTTCGTCATCGAGGACGACGAAGTAGCTCACCAGGTGCATCGCGGGAACGTCCGGCTTGCGCACGCGGTAGAGCGGGGCTCCGCCGGAGATCCACTGGGTGGCGGTCTTGAGGTGGGCGCGCTCCAGGTCGTCCCAGGGGTCGATGGCGCCTACCAACTCCAGGAGGCGGGCGCGTGACGGTTCGTCATGGTGGGTGAGTGGGCGGCCGGTTGAGGTCATTCGCGCATCCTGGCAGGCGGGACTGACGCTCACCGCCGCGGGCCCGCCGGGTCCACGGAAAAGCCTTCGACCCACCGGGCGCTGATCCGGCAGGCTCTGCCTCATGACCATGCCGTCCTTCGTTCCTGGGCTGGAGCTCTGCCGTCGTTTCTACTTCGAGGCCGTGCGGCCGTTGCTGGACACGGCCGTTCCCGGGGTGGCGCACTCCGCCGCCCGGCTCGGCAGCGGGTCGGAAGTGCTCGGATTCGACACCGACCGCTCCGCCGACCACGAGTGGGGACCCCGCCTGCAGGTCTTCCTGAGCCCGGAGGACGTCGACCGTCATGGCGTGAGGATCACGGCACTGCTGGGCGAACGCCTGCCGAAGACCTTCCTCGGATACCCGACCCACTTCGCGCCCACCGGTGAGGCAGGCATCCGGGTCATGCGGGCGACGGACGGACCGGTTCACCACCGGATCGAAGTCACCGACCCTGCCGTCTGGTTCACCCGGCAGCTCGGCTTCGACCCGCGCGAGGGTGTCGCCCTGGCCGACTGGCTGGCCACCCCCACGCAGCGCCTCGCCGAGGTCACGGCCGGTGCCGTCTTCCACGACGGACTCGGTCAACTCGCCCCGGCCCGCGCCCACCTCGACTGGTACCCCCACGACCTCTGGCTCCACCTCCTCGCCTGCCAGTGGCGGCGCGTCTCCCAGGAGGAAGCCTTCGTCGGGCGCTGCGGCGAGGTCGGCGACGAACTCGGCTCCGCCGTCGTCACCGCCCGTCTGGTGCGTGATCTGATGCGGCTCTGTCTGCTCATGGACCGCCGGTACCCGCCGTACAGCAAGTGGCTCGGCAGCGCCTTCGCGCGCACGCCCCAGGCGCCCGCGCTCACCCCGGTGCTCACCGCGGCCCTCGCCGCCACCGACTGGCGTACCCGTGAGCGCCACCTGGTACGTGCTTACGAGGCCGTCGCGGACGCACACAACCGGCTCGGCCTGACCGACGTCGTCGACCCCACCACTCGGCCGTACCACACCAGACCGTTCCAGGTGCTCCATGCCGAACGCTTCGCGACGGCGCTGACCGCTCGCATCACCGACGCGGGCATCCGTGCCCTGCCCGCGATCGGCGCCATCGACCAGTTCGCCGACAGCACCGACGTCCTCAGCCGTCCGGAACTGACCCGTGCCCTCACCTTCGCGGCGGAGTAGAACGCGGCTGCCGGATCGGGTCATCCACGGCGGCCCGGAGGGGGGTCGTCGAAGAGGCGGAGCTCATCATCGCCGGGCGCCTGGAAGAGCTTCACGTACTGCTCCAGCAGCTCGTGGCTGATCGGGACGGTCCCGAGCTCCTCCTTCCGGTTGCGGGCTTCGAGACGGCGGTGCAGCTCGTCGACCGGCACGGCGAGGTAGTGCAGCTCGACGCGGACGCCGAGTGCGCGCGCCGCCACCCGCTTCTCGTCCCGCTCAGCACGTCCCCAGAACCCGAACTCCAGGATCACCGTCTGTCCGAGCCTCAGCAGGTCCTGGGTGTGCTGCCAGAACCGCCTCTCAAGGCGGTCGCGCATGGGTTCGTCGAACAGGTCGGCACCGAGGTCGGCCAGCCATTCGTCCGGGCACAGACGTACCGACGGAATCTCTTCGGCCAGCCGCCTGGCCAGCGTCGTCTTCCCGGAACCGGGAAGCCCGCACAGCAGGATCAGCCGGGGCTCGGGACGCGTATCCATCAGGCCTCCCCGAAGCAGCACACCAAGGTCACTCCGGCATGCTCGCGCAAATGTGCCGTGCGTGTGAAACGGATTCCGTGCGGGCGGGAACCGAGGGCTTGCGGGGTGGCGTCCACCTCGGCATGCAAGATCGATACCTGTATCTCGCGCGGCATGGTGAGGCCACACCCGACGAGAACGAGCTGACGTCGGCGGGGCGACGGCAGGCCGAGCTGCTGGGCAAGCGCCTGCACGGCGTACCGCTGACCGCCGTACACCACGGTCCGTTGCCCCGTGCGGCGCAGACGGCACGGCTGGTGGGGGAGCAGGTGGGTGCGGTGCCGCTGCGGGAGTCCCGGGCGGCCGGCGACTATGTGCCGTACGTCCCCGAGCGGGATGAGCTTCCCTCGGAGTTCGCGAACGCGATCGTGGCGCGCTTCGCGTCGGTGACGGCCGAGGAACGGGCGAGCGGTGCGGAGCTCGCCCGCCAGGCGCTCAGGGACTTCACCGGGCCGGTCGATGAGGGGGACGCGCCTCGGCACGAGCTTGTCGTCACCCACGCGTTTCTCATCGCCTGGCTGGTGCGCGCCGCGATGGACGCCCCGGCCTGGCGCTGGACGGGACTGAACCACGGCAACGCCGCGCTCACCGTCATCCGTTACGCCCCGGACCGGCCCGCGAGTGTCCTGGTCCTCAACGACATGAGCCACCTCCCCGAGGACCTGCGCTGGACCGGGTTCCCGCGCCCGTTTCGCACGCCTTGCTGAGGCCGAAGCGGCAACTGCCGTATGAGCCAGCCGTGATGCCGCCGTAGCCCATTGGCGGGATTTCAAAGTTGTTGCTCTCTGGTGATGATCCGTTTCGCCGTGTAGCGTCACTCTCGGCTGTCGTGGTTCGCAGTACCTGCCCGCGCTTTGGCGTGGGCGTTTTGCTGTGCAGTGCTGGACCAGGACGATCACCTCCAGGGCCGCGCGGCGCGGTTCCTGACGTCTACGGAAAGGCATCAACATGGCCAGCGGAACCGTGAAGTGGTTCAACTCGGAGAAGGGGTTCGGCTTCATCGCCCAGGACGGCGGCGGTCCGGACGTCTTCGCGCACTACTCCAACATCAACGCCTCCGGCTTCCGTGAGCTGCAGGAGGGCCAGGCGGTCACGTTCGACATCACCCAGGGCCAGAAGGGCCCGCAGGCGGAGAACATCACCCCCGCCTGACCTCGGCCCGGTCGGGCAACGGGGACCGCGAGCGTAAATAGATGCGCCGCCGCGCAGTTTCGTATGCGCGGCGGCGCAGTCGTTCGGATCTTGTCGAATCAGTGCGCAGCGGGGGAGCGCTCGGTCAGGCGCGGCCGAACCAGCGGCGCTTGGCTCGCGGTTGCTGCGCCGAGCCGCTCGCCGGGGGCGTCGACGGGGCGTCGTACTCGCGCGAGATCACCTGGACCTGTCCCGACTCGGCGTCGTGGCGGACCGTGTCCAGGCCCTGGCGGTCCAGTTGGGCGATCGTGTCGGCGTGCGTGGTGGTGTGGAGGGCGAGCATGCCGACCTTCGGGTGCTCTGGGCCGAGGTGCACCTCTTCGCGCAGCAGCACCTGCATCAGCCGGTCGGCGGAGGCCGAGGGCAGTTCCTCGTCCACGGCGACATGCAGCAGCAGGTGTTCGTCGCCGCCGACCCGCCACCGGACCTGCGCCACCCACACCGAGCGGACGGCGGGAAACTCGCGGATCCGCCGGGCCAGTGCGTCACGCAGGGCGACCGCCACCGGGTCGGTGGACCAGCTGAGCTCCATCTCCGCACCGGGCCCGTGGGTCGCCCAGTCCCGCAGCACCTGCTCGGGAAAGACCGCCTGCCCGCTCCCGGAGCGCACCCCGAGCACCGCGACGCCGGTCTTCTCCAGGATGTCCCTCAGCCGCGCCGCGTCGCAGTGGACCATTCCGGCAGCCGTGGGCAGCAGTCGCGCGCCGAGCGCCGCGTCGGTGAAGCCGAGCAGGGTGGGCGGCTGGTCGTCGGCGGGCAGGAACACCACCGATCCGGTCTCGGTGACGGGGACGAACACCCCGCCCTCGAACAGCGCGGCGAGCACCGCCTCCGGCGCGGGCTCGTGCCCGTCCGAGCGACGGTCGAGCAGGTCGGCGAGACGTATGTTCGCATCCTCGATCACGTGTGCAGCGTAGTGTCCGACGCCGTCCGCAGACGCTCGATCCCGGTGTCGAGCACCCCCAACGGGCAGCGGCCGCCCTGGAGTTCGTAGCGATCGACCAGTCCCTGGATGGGGGCCACCGCTGTGGTGGTACGACGTGACGTCGGCGTCAGTGCCGGAACAGCCACGCGATCCGGTCGAAGGAAGCGGCGTGGTAGGCCACCAGCACGAGCGTGAGCACCAGGGCGGGGGCGTGGGCCCCCGCGGTGTATAGGGCTGCCGCGCCGCCGAAGAAGACGGCGAGTTCGAGCAGCAGGCGCAGGGGGCCGGCGGTCGCCACGACGGTGTTTCCGGAGCGGGACTCGTCGCCGGGGGTTGCGAAGACGCCCCAGGCGGCGGCGACCAGCAGTGGTACGGCCACCACCGTGACGTACCGCAGCCCCTGCGGGGAGACGTGCCAGGCCCAGTATCCGAAGCACACCAACGCGGTGACCTCCAGCACGAGCCGCAGCGCGAGCATCGCGGGGTGGTAGCCCAGTCCGGGACCGGAGGTCATCAGCGTCCTGCCTTTCGCCTCGTCCGACCGGACCGAGTCTTGTTGTGTCGTTCGCGGCCGTCAGCCTATCCGGGGAACGAGCATCGCTACCGCCGTTGATAGGCGGTGGCCAGCACCGAGACGGTGAGGCGGTCGGGCAGTAGGCCGACGTCGTCGAGATCCGCGTCGCTCACGTGCCACGCGCTCGGTGTCATCGCCACCAAGTCCCGGGCCGCCGTCCTGGTCAGGGGGAGGGGGTATTCCATCCGCTCGGTGTCGACGGCCTCGAAGCGGGGGGCCAGCGCCCGGTGCAGGCGCTGTTCCTTGCCGGGGTCGATCGTCACCATCCCCGGCAGCCGGCGGCGTAGTTCGGCCAGATGCCGTCCGGTGAGGCGCACCACGACCAGGCGGCCGGTCGGGCGCAGTACGCGGTGGAACTCGACCGGATTGCGCGGGGCGAACACGTTCAGGACGACGTCGGCCACTCCATCGGCCAACGGGAAGGGACGGAAGGCGTCCCAGGCCGCCGCGGCGGCTCGGTCATGGGCCCGGGCCGCCGAGCGCAGCGCGCGCACCGATGTGTCCAGCCCGAGTCCACGGGCGGTCGGCAGATGGTCGAGTACGCCGGCGAGGTAGTAGCCCGTGCCGCATCCGACGTCGAGGACCGTGCCCCGCTCCGGCGCGGCGCCGGCCGCCAGGCGAGCCACGGCCTGGCGGATGGGCTCGTAGGCGCCGGTGGCCAGGAAGCGGTCCCGGGCCTGGACCATGGCCGCGTCGTCGCCGCTGGTGGCACGCGTGCCGGTCAGCAGGCCCGCATAGCCGTGGCGGGCGATGTCGAAGGTGTGGCCCACCGGGCAGCGCAACGCGCCGTGGCTGGGGTGGAGTTGGCGCCCGCGGCAGGTCGGGCAGCGCAGCAGGTCGAGGGATCGTTCGAGGGCAGGGGGAAGCAACGCGGGCACGAGGCACTCCTGGCAGGGCTGAATGGGATGGGGCCGTGCCTGTACGCGCCCTCAACGGCGTCACTGCCAACGGGCAGCTTCGGGAACGTGGTTCACGCGGCAGGCACACCGAGCGGGGGCGATGCCGTCCGGCTTCGCCCTCAACGCCTTCCGATCACAGGAAGCAGCAGTGCGGAATGCTCATGAATGCCACACCGGGAGTCTACGGGCCGTCACGCGGCCGCCGAAAAGGGACCCACCTTCAGTGATCCCTTGGCCATACTCTGAGCCTCCGTCCGCACTACCGGGGAGCGTCATGACAAGTAGGTTCACCGAACTGGCCGTTGACTGCCACGACCCGGAGCGGCAGGCGGCCTTCTGGTGCGAGGTCCTGGACTTCAAGGTCATCGAACGGGGCGAGGGCAAGGTCGAGATCGGCTCCTGGGTGCCGACCGTCGAGGAGGTCCGGGCGCGCCAGATGCCGCCCACTGTGCTGTTCGTCCAGGTGCCGGAGGACAAGGCCGTGAAGAACCGGCTGCACCTCGACGTCAGTCCGATCGACCGCAGTACCGAGGACGAGGTGGCCCGACTGCTCGGCCTCGGCGCCACCAGGACGGACGTGGGCCAAGGCCCGGACCGGAGTTGGGTGGTCATGGCGGACCCGGAGGGCAACGAGTTCTGCGTCCTTCGCACTCTGGCGCCGTAGCCCCTCAGGCCGCCAGCACCCCCGTCAACAGGCGCCCGGGTCGCCGCCGTTGTCGTCGTACGCGGGCCTCGGCATGATGGATGCCGTATGCCGTGCATCGCCGCTGCCCGCGCTGCGCGGAGACGCGGAGACGTCGGACAGGAGCAGGGACGGAAGCATGTCGGGAGAGATGGCCCCCAACGGACAGCGCTCCGGCCCCGGTTCGTCGCCCGAGCTGCGAGCCTCTCATGCCGACCGGGACCGGGTGGTGGACGTACTGCGGATCGCCGCGGGGGACGGCCTGCTGACGGCCGACGAGTTGGACGAGCGGCTGGAAGTCGCCCTGTCGGCGCGGACGTTGAGCGAACTGGCGGGGCTCACCGCGGATCTGCCCGTCGCGTCGGCCCCGGCGGGCGGTGCCGCGGCCGGGGTCGTGGTACCCAAGGACGTCGTCCGGATCGAGCAGGTGTTCAGCGGGGCGGTCGAGCGGGCGGGACGGTGGGTGCTGCCGCGGCGGCTGGAGCTCGCTGTGAGCTGGTGCGACGTCACCCTCGACTTCACCGAGGCCGTGATCACACAGGGCACCCTGCACGTCGACGTCGCCATGACGGGGAAGACCCTGACGCTGGTCACGGGGCCGGGCGTCGAGATCGACACCGACGGGCTGACCCTGATCCACTGCAAGCTCAAACACCGCCCCATGCAGACGCCGCCGCACGGCACACCGGTCCGGCTGCGTGTGGAGCTGGTCGGGCAGAAGGCCCACGGCAGGGTGGTGGTGCGGCCTCCGCGTCGGGGGTTCTGGCGGTGGCTGCTGCGCAGGCCCACCTCCCGGCCGGCGGGGGACTGACTGCCCCGCGCTGCCTCTGCTACGACACCTGAGACCAGGGCCGTCGTCCCCTTCCGCAGGGGGCGGCGGCTTTCTGTGTCCCCTCGATGTGGCCCGTCGCCCCGACTTTGTCCTGAGTGTGGAAAAAGATGGCCCCTACTCGTGCGTAAGTACTTCCCAGTCTGGAAAATGGTTGTTACGTTCCTCTCCGACAGCCTGGTGGCGCGGTCAGTGGAGACGGCGCCGGGTTCCCGGCCGTGGGTGAGGAGAGGAGGGACCGTGCGACGGATGACTGCTCGGCCTGAGAACGCACATCAGGCGCGGCTGCTTCGTCTGCTGCGTGACAACGGGTCCAACTCCCGCGCCCAGCTGGGCGACCTGGTGGATCTGTCCCGTTCGAAGCTGGCCGTGGAGGTGGACCGGCTGCTGGAGACCGGACTGGTGGTCGCGGACGGGCTGGCCCCGTCCCGCGGCGGCCGGCGGTCGCACAACATCCGGCTCGCGCCGACACTGCGCTTCCTCGGTGTCGACATCGGCGCCACATCGATCGATGTCGCCGTGACCAACGCGGAACTGGAGGTCCTGGGGCATCTGAACCAGCCCATGGACGTCCGTGAAGGTCCGGTCGCGGTGTTCGAGCAAGTCCTGTCCATGGCAGCGAAGTTGAAGGCGGCGGGGCTCGCGGAGGGTTTCGACGGCGCCGGTATCGGTGTTCCGGGGCCGGTCCGGTTTCCCGAGGGTGTGCCGGTGGCGCCGCCGATCATGCCGGGCTGGGACGGTTTCCCGGTGCGGGAGGCGCTCAGCCAGGAACTCGGCTGTCCGGTGATGGTCGACAACGACGTGAACCTGATGGCGATGGGGGAGCAGCACGCGGGTGTCGCCCGTTCCGTGGGCGACTTCCTCTGCGTCAAGATCGGTACCGGTATCGGTTGCGGGATCGTCGTGGGCGGGGACGTCCACCGGGGTGTCACCGGCAGCGCGGGGGACATCGGACACATTCAGGCGGTGCCCGACGGGCGGCCCTGTGCCTGCGGCAACCGGGGCTGCCTGGAAGCCCACTTCAGCGGCGCCGCACTGGCCGAGGACGCGGAACAGGCCGCCCGCGAGGGCCGGTCGGCGTACCTCGCCACCCGGCTGGAGACAGCGGGAAGCCTGACCGCCGCAGATGTGTCGGCCGCCGCCGCGGCGGGGGACACGGTGGCTCTGGAACTCATCCGGGAGGGCGGCAAACGTCTGGGACAGGTCGTCGCCGGACTCGTCAGTTTCTTCAACCCCGGCCTGGTGGTCATCGGCGGAGGTGTGACCGGGCTCGGTCACACGTTGCTGGCCAGTGTCCGGACCCAGGTGTACCGGCAGTCCCTGCCGCTGGCCACGGGCAACCTGCCCATCGTACTGGGGGAGTTGGGGCCGGTGGCCGGAGCCATCGGTGCGGCCCGCCTCATCAGTGACCACGTCTTCTCGCCGGCCTGACCGGCGCACGTAGCACCACACGTGTGACATCACATCGATCAAGTGTCATCGCAAACCTGCCGGTGACACCGCACACCCCAGGGTGCCTCGGCAATCCCGAGACACCCTGACAACGGCCTCACGGCCACCACCGCACCGTCCACGGCACCGCTGTGACCATCGCGCGTCGCGCCGGTCGACCGTCCCGCCCTGCTCGCACGGCCATCAGGCCTGCCCTGTCCTGCTCGCACGGCCGCCAGGCCTGCCCCGCTCTGCTCGCACGCCCGTCAAGGCCTGCCCCGCCCTGCTCGGCTCCTCCACGCCCAGCCCAGCCCTGCCCACTCACGGCCCGCATCCGCCGAGGGGATTCCTCATGGCACCACAACCACCCCTGCTCACCATGTCCGGCATCACCAAGTCCTTCCCGGGCGTCCGCGCCCTGGACGGTGTGGACCTCGAAGTCGAGGCCGGTGAAGTCCACTGCCTCCTCGGCCAGAACGGCGCCGGCAAGTCCACCCTGATCAAAGTGCTCGCCGGAGCCCACCAGCCCGACGACGGTGAGATCACCTGGCGGGGCGAGCCCGTCACCCTGGGGTCACCGATCGCCGCCATGCGCCTCGGCATCGCCACCATCTACCAGGAACTCGACCTGATCGAGGGCCTGTCCGTGGCCGAGAACGTCTTCCTCGGCCACGAACCCACCTCCGCCGGATTCGTCGTGCGCGGCGCTGCCGCCCGCACCGCGACCGCGCAGCTGCTGGAACGCCTCGGCCACTCGGAGATCGAACCCGCCCGGCTCGTCGGCGAGTTGTCCGCGGCCCAGCAGCAGATCGTCTCCATGGCCCGCGCGCTCTCCCACGAGGTGCGGCTGATCGTGATGGACGAGCCGTCGGCGGCGCTCGACCCCGAAGAGGTCGACAACCTCTTCAGGATCGTGGCCGATCTGACCGCCGAAGGCGTCGCCGTCATCTACATCTCGCACCGCCTGGAGGAGATCCGGCGCATCGGCGACCGGGTCACCGTCCTCAAGGAGGGCCGGTCGGTCGCGGGCGGCCTGCCCGCCGAGTCGACCCCGACCCGAGAGGTCGTGGCCCTGATGACCGGGCGGAACGTGGAGTACGTCTTCCCCGAACGCCCCACGGCCAGGTTCGCCGCGGAACGGGAGCCGGTGCTGAAGGTCGAAGGGCTCACCCGGCGAGGGGAGTTCGCACCCGTCGACCTGGAACTGCGGCCCGGGGAGATCGTCGGTCTGGCCGGACTCGTCGGGTCCGGGCGCAGCGAGATCCTGGAGACCGTCTACGGGGCCCGCAAACCCGACGCCGGCCGGGTGCTCGTCGACGGCAGCCCCCTGCGCCCCGGGAGCGTACGCGCCGCCGTGCGCGCCGGCATCGGCCTCGCGCCCGAGGAACGCAAGGCACAGGCCCTGCTGATGCTGGAGTCCGTCAGCAGCAACGTGTCGGTCTCCACCCTGTCCCGGTTCGCCCGCGCGGGCTGGATCGACCGGCGCGGCGAACGCGCCGCGACCCACCAGGCGGTCCGCGAACTGTCCCTGCGGCCGGACAACCCCGACACCGCGATCAGGACCCTGTCCGGCGGCAACCAGCAGAAGGCGGTGCTCGCCCGCTGGCTGCTGCGGGGCTGCAAGGTCCTGCTGCTGGACGAGCCGACCAGGGGCGTCGACATCGGCGCCCGGGCCGAGCTCTACGCCGTGATCCGCCGGCTGGCCGACGAGGGCCTGGCCGTACTTCTCGTGTCCAGCGAGGTGCCCGAGGTCCTGGGCCTCGCCGACCGGGTGCTCGTGCTCCGCGAAGGCAGCGTCGTCCGCACGGCGGACGCCCGGGAGCTCGACGAGCACCGCGTACTCGATCTTGTGATGGAAGGGAGCCCGACGTCATGACGCAGCCGGCCACCGCGGCGCCGAAGGACGCGCCGACGTCCGCCGCCGAATCCGCGGAGGAGAAGGGGAGTTCACGCCTGACCGCACTGCGGTGGGACGTGCGCACGCTGTCCCTGCTCGGAGTCCTCGCCGTCCTCGTCGCGGTCGGCGGGATCACCGCGCCGGACGAGTTCCTGGCGACCAGCAACCTCCAACTCGTCCTCACCCAGGCGTCCGTGATCGGTGTCGTCACCGTCGGCATGACGTTCGTCATCACCAGCGGCGGCATCGACCTGTCGGTCGGCGCGATGGTCGCGCTCGCCTCGGTGTGGGCGACGACCGTGGCCACCCAGGACTTCGGCTTCGCCGGCATCCTGTTCACCGCCGTCATCGTCGGTGTGGGCTGCGGACTGGTGAACGGCCTGCTGATCGCCTACGGCAGGATGGTCCCGTTCATCGCGACGCTGGCCATGCTCGCCTCCGCCCGGGGCCTGGCCCTGCAGATCACGGACGGCAGCACCCAGGTCGTGACCGTCCAGTCGGTGCTCGACCTCGGCGGCCGGGACTCCTACGTCCTCGGCATCCCGCCGCTCGTCCTGATCTTCGCCGCGGTCACCGTCATCGGCTGGCTGCTGCTCAACCGCACCACCTTCGGCCGGCGCACCGTCGCGGTCGGCGGCAACGCGGAGGCGGCACGTCTGGCCGGCATCGACGTCCGCCGCCAACGGCTGTACCTGTACCTGCTGTCCGGACTGTGCTGCGGCATCGCCGCGTTCATGCTGATCGTGCTCGCAGGTTCGGGCCAGAACACCAATGGCAACCTCTACGAGCTGGACGCCATCGCGGCGGCGATCATCGGCGGCACGCTGCTCAGCGGTGGCCGCGGCACCATCGTCGGCTCCGTCCTCGGCGTGCTGATCTTCACCACGATCACCAACATCTTCGCCCTGAACAACCTCGAGACCGCTGTCCAGCAGATCGCGAAGGGCGCCATCATCGTGGCCGCCGTCCTGGTCCAGCGCCGCTCACCGCACGGAGACGCCTGACGCCGCCGTGCCGTACGCCGCGCGGAGAGAGGCCTGAAGCCGCCCGCGCCGTACGCCGCACGGAGCCGCCTGACGCCGCCCGTGCCGCTCGCCGCACGCCGGCGCCCGGACGCCGCCCGTGCCGTACACCGCCGGACGGCGGCACCTGACACCGCCGTCCGGCCCCCCGCCACCCCGTCCTGCCGCACACTGCCCAGTCGAAGGGTCGATCCACCATGGCAAGAACCCCCGCCACCAGCCGCAGAGCACTGCTGTTCGGCACCGCAGCCGTGTCCGCCGGAGCGCTGTTGACGGCCTGCACCAGCAACGAGACCAAGGACCAGGAACCGGCCGCGGACAACGCCCCCGTCGCCGACGACAAGCCTGGCAAGCAGGTCACCATCGGTTTCGCCGGCCCGCAGGCCGACCACGGCTGGCTGAACGCCATCAACGACAACGCCAAGTCGCGGGCGAAGAAGTACTCCGACGTCACCCTGGAGATCACCGAGGGCTCCAACGACACCGCCCAGCAGATCGGCCAGATCGAGACGCTGATCAACAAGAAGGTCGACGTCCTGGTGATCCTGCCGGCCGATGGCAAGGCCCTCACCCAGGTCGGTCTGAAGGCCATGCGTGCCGGGATACCCGTCATCAACCTCGACCGCATCTTCAACTCCCCGCAGGCGTACCGCTGCTGGATCGGCGGCGACAACTACGGCATGGGCCTCAACGCCGGGCACTACATCGGCGAGCAGCTCAAGGGCAAGAAGAACGCCAAGGTCGTCGAACTCGCCGGCCTCGACAACCTCGAACTGACCCAGCAGCGCACCAAGGGCTTCGACGACGCCCTGAAGAACTACCCGAACATCAAGAAGGTGGCCCGCCAGGCGGCCGACTTCACGGTCGAGTCCGGACAGGCCAAGATGGCCCAACTCCTCCAGGCCCAGTCGAACTTCGACGCGCTGTGGAACCACGACGACGACCAGGGCGTCGGCGCGCTGCGGGCCATCGACCAGGCCGGCCGCGACGACTTCCTGATGGTCGGCGGCGCGGGCGCCAAGTCCGCGATGGACGCCATCAAGGCCGGCAACAGCGTCCTCAAGGCGACCGTCCTGTACCCGCCCACGATGGCCGCCTCCGCGATCGACCTCGCCCGCGCCCTCGGCCAGAGCAAGGGCGTCAGCGGGCTCGCCGAGTTCGAGATCCCGTCCTCGCTGACGCTCTACTCGGCCGTGGTCACCAAGGACAACGTCGACCAGTACCTGCCGACCGGCTTCATCTGACCGGGCCGGGCCGCGAGCCCCGCGCGAGCACAGCGATGAGTCAGTGACACTCCGACGAGGAGGAATCCGTATGGAACAGAGGGACAACCGGACCGCACCGCCGACGCTCGGCGTGGGCATGGTCGGCTACGCGTTCATGGGCGCCGCCCATTCACAGGGATGGCGCACCGTTGGGCACGTGTTCGACCTGCCGCTGCGGCCGGTCCTGTCCGCGATCGCCGGCCGCGACGCGCACGCCGTGCGGGCGGCGGCCGACAAGCACGGCTGGGCCGCCGCGGAGACCGACTGGCGCGCCCTCATCGCCCGGGACGACGTGCAACTCGTCGACGTCTGCACACCGGGCGACAGCCACGCGGAGATCGCCATCGCGGCACTGGAGGCGGGCAAGCACGTCCTGTGCGAGAAGCCGCTGGCCAACTCGGTCGCCGAGGCGGAGGCCATGGTCGCCGCCGCCGAAGCGGCCCGCGCCCGTGGGCAGTTGGCCATGGTGGGCTTCAACTACCGGCGCGTGCCCGCCCTCACCTTCGCCCGCCGGCTCATCGCCGAGGGCAGGCTCGGCGCCCTGCGCCACCTGCGGGTCAGCTACCTCCAGGACTGGCTGGTCGACCCCGACTTCCCGCTCACCTGGCGGCTTCAGCGGGAGCATGCCGGGTCGGGGGCGCTCGGCGACCTGGGCGCGCACATCGTCGACCTCGCGCAGTATCTGACGGGTGAGGCGCTGGTCGGGGTCTCCGCCCAGGTGGAGACCTTCATCAAGGAACGGCCGCGGCTTGACGGCGCCTCCTCCGGCCTGACCGCTGCCGGCGGCTCTCGGCGCGGGCCGGTGACGGTGGACGACGCGGCCGTTTTCACCGGCCGGTTCTCCTCGGGGACGCTCGGCGTGTTCGAGGCCACCCGGATGGCGTCGGGCCGCAAGAACGCCCTGAGGCTGGAGGTGAACGGCGAACTCGGCTCGCTCGCCTTCGACTTGGAGCGGCTCAACGAACTGTCCTTCCACGACCACCAGGAGCCCGCCGCGACCGCGGGGTTCCGCAGGATCGTCGTCACCGAGCCCGACCACCCCTACCTGGAGGGCTGGTGGCCGCCGGGCCACGGCCTCGGCTACGAGCATTCCTTCGTCCACCAGGCCCGCGACCTCGTCGAGGCCATCGCGTCCGGCACCGATCCGATGCCGTCCTTCGCGGACGGGCTCCAGGTGCAGCGGGTGCTCGCCGCGGTGGAGGAGAGCGCCGAGAAGAACTCCGTCTACACCCTCGTCCAGGCCGTCGAGGCCGAAGTCCGATAGCAGCCCGCCAGGAACCCCGCACGGAGGCACCATGCCGCGCCAGTTCACGCTCTTCACCGGTCAGTGGGCGGACCTTCCCCTGGAGGAGGTCTGTCGGCTGGCTCGTGACTTCGGTTACGACGGTCTCGAACTCGCCTGCTGGGGCGATCATTTCGAGGTCGACAAGGCCCTCGCTGATCCCGGCTATGTGAAGTCGCGTCACCAACTCCTCGACAAGTACGGCTTGAAGTGCTGGGCGATCTCCAACCACCTGGTCGGGCAGGCGGTCTGCGACGCGATCATCGACGAACGCCATCAGGCGATCCTGCCCGGGGAGATCTGGGGTGACGGTGATGCGGAGGGGGTGCGGCAGCGGGCGGCGGCCCGGATCGCGGACACCGCGCGGGCGGCGGCCGCGTTCGGCGTCGACACGGTGATCGGCTTCACCGGCTCGGCGATCTGGCACTTGGTGGCGATGTTCCCGCCGGCGCCGGAGGCGATGATCGAGCGTGGCTACGAGGACTTCGCGGCCCGCTGGAACCCGATCCTGGACGTCTTCGACGCCGAGGGCGTGCGCTTCGCGCACGAGGTGCATCCCAGCGAGATCGCCTACGACTACTGGACCACCCAGCGCGCCCTGGAAGCCGTCGATCGCCGGCCGGCGTTCGGCCTGAACTTCGACCCCTCCCATTTCGTGTGGCAGGACCTGGACCCGGTCGGCTTCCTGTACGACTTCCGCGACCGGATCTACCACGTCGACTGCAAGGAGGCCCGCAAGCGCCTGGACGGCCGCAACGGACGCCTGGGCTCTCATCTGCCGTGGGGCGACCCGCGCCGCGGCTGGGACTTCGTCTCCGCCGGACACGGCGACGTGCCCTGGGAGGACGTCTTCAGGATGCTGCGCTCGATCGGCTACGAGGGGCCGGTCTCGGTGGAGTGGGAGGACGCCAGCATGGACCGCCTCCAGGGCGCTCCCGAGGCGCTGCGCAGTCTCAAGGCGTACGACTTCGAGCCCCCGACCACCTCCTTCGACGCCGCTTTCGCAGGTGGCGACAACTGACGGACGCTGAAGCGGGGTTGCCTCCCCCAACTCCGCTTTGTCCTCATCCTGGAAGAAGTTCGCTTTCTTCGTGCACAAGGGGTTCCCGCCACAGACGAACGGGGCTACGGTCCCTTTCGTGCACAGGAACCACACAGTGGTTCGACACTGACGGCGCCGACAGGTCGTACGGCCGAACCCCCGCCCCCCGAGACCGACTTACCGAGGACGTCCCGCACCGCGCAGGGCCAAGAGCCCCCAGGTATCCCGCACTTCACCCCCGCGGCCCTTCGCCGCTCACCCGCACGCCGTAACCGCGTCCACCCGGGAAGAGCCCTCCCGGACCGCGGCCAAAGCCGCCCATATGCCGGCGGTGGGCGGGAGGCCTCCGAGCCCCCACCCACCGTCCTCCACACCACCTCGGCACAGCGACATGGCAGGGAGGCAGTTCGTGAACAACGACGGGAACGCATCGCAGCCCCGGACCGGCGAGCGCACCGCGCGCACCGGCGTCTGGTTCGTCGGAGCCCGCGGATCGGTCGCCACCACCGCCGTCACCGGATGCGCGGCGGTCACCGCCCAACTGCACGCGCCGACCGGCATGGTCACCGAAACCCAGCCGTTCGACGGCACCGACCTGCCGGCCCTGTCCTCGCTCGTCTTCGGCGGCCACGACACCGCCCACTGCCCGCTGCCCAAGCGGGCCGAACAGCTCACCGAGGCAGGTGTCCTGCCGCACGGGCTCGCCCCCGCCGTACGCGCCGAACTCCGGGCCGCCGACGAGGAGATACGCATCGGCGGCCCTCTCCCGGACGACCCGCGCGGCGACGAGGAGCTCATCGCGGACTTCGCCGCCGACCTCACCGCGTTCCGCGAGCGCCACGCACTGGCCCGCGTGGTCGTGGTCAATGTCTCCTCCACGGAGCCCCTGCCCGCACCGGACGCCGTACGACTGCCGGCCAGCTCCCTCTACGCGGCCGCCGCCGTGCGAGCCGGCTGTCCCTACGTCAACTTCACGCCGTCCACCGGGCTGCGCACCCCGGCCCTGACCGAAGCCGCCGCGGCCGCCGGACTTCCCCACGCGGGCCGCGACGGCAAGACCGGCCAGACGCTGCTGCGGGCCGCGCTCGCCCCGATGTTCGTCCAACGCGCCCTGCACGTCAGGGCCTGGTCCGGCACCAACCTGCTGGGCGGCGGCGACGGGGCGGCGCTGGCCGACCCGGGCGCGGCCGCCGCGAAGAACGCCGGCAAGGAACGCGTCCTGGCCGACACCCTCGGGCACACCCCGCAGGGCGAGGTGCACATCGACGACGTACCCGTGCTCGGCGACTGGAAGACCGCCTGGGACCACGTCGCCTTCGAGGGCTTCCTCGGCTCGCGCATGATCCTGCAGACCATCTGGCAGGGCTGCGACTCGGCCCTGGCCGCACCGCTCGTGCTGGACCTGGCCCGCCTGGTCGCCCGCGCCCACGAGGCGGGCCTGTCCGGCCCGCTCCCGGAGCTGGGCTTCTACTTCAAGGACCCCGACGCGGGTCCGTCGGGCCTGACGGAGCAGTTCACCGCGCTGCTGTCGTTCGCCGACCGGCTGCGGAACGCATCCCCCTCGCCGTCGTAACACCTGATCTCTCATCTGTCAGCGGGCAGTCACGCCCGCCGCCCAACGAGCGACGCCATCGGTCGGCTCGTCATGAACCCCACCCCCCGCGCAGTGTCCGGCCGCGCAGCGGCCACCGCAGTGAAGTCCCGTTCTCCTGCGGTTCGTCGGCCTCCTTTCGGGGCGGCGTCCGTCAGGCACCCGCAGCATCGCGACAACGAAAGAGAGAACCACTGTGACCGCGTTCAACGACGAAGCCGTCACCGGCGACGCCCTGCGCCGCACGCTCGGCGTCAGCCGCCGCCGTTTCCTCAGCACCTGCACCGCCACCGCCGCCGTGGCGATCGCCGCCCCGGTCTTCGGCGCCTCACCAGCCCTCGCGCAGGACAGATCCGAAGCCGCCGCCGGTGACCGGGGACGTTCCGCTCTGGTGCCCCCGCACAAGCGCGGCATCATCCTCTACACCGTCCGGGACGCGATCGGCCGCGACCCGCTGGCCTCCGACCTGCCCTCCGGCTTCCGGGAGGTGTTCCGGCAGCTGTCCCGATTCGGCTACCGCCAGGTGGAGTTCGCCGGCTACGGCCAGCACGCCAACGCGCCCGGCGGCGCCGATCTGGGCACGGTGGCGGGCGCGAAGCTCATGCGCTCCTGGCTCGACGAGTACGGCCTGCGGGCGCAGGGCAGCCACGGCTACATCCCGCCGTCCTGGCCGCTGACCACGTCCGACCTCGACACCTTCAAGCGTTTCCTGGAGATCGCCAACATCCTCGGCATGGAGCACATGGGGACCGGCGCCGACCCCACCAACACCCGCTACCGCGCGGACTGGGACGTGGCCGCGGAGAAGTGGAACACCCTGGGCGCCATCGCCCGCGGCGAGGGCATCAAGCTCTACACCCACAACCACGACGCCGCCTACGACTTCCTGCTCGACGGCGGCCCGCTCGACGCCCAGGGCAAGCCGACCCGCAGCTCCGGCATCCGCAAGCTGGAGTACTTCCTGACGGTGACGGACCGCAAGAACGTGTACCTGGAGCTGGACGTGTTCTGGGCGCACGTGGCCCAGTACAAGTTCCACACGTACACCGCCCACGACGGCTCCCAGCGCGAGGACGTCTTCGACCCGGCCGCGCTCGTGGTCCGCAACACCAACCGCTTCCCGCTCTTCCACGCCAAGGACGGCGTCGTGAACCTCCAGAGCGGCCTGGGCTACGACATGGTGCCGTTCGGCACGGGCGACATCGACTACCGGAAGTTCTTCACCCGGGTGGGCGCGAAGAACTACCACAACCCGATGGTCGAGCAGGACAACGCACCGAGCACGACCGTGCCCAGCCAGTCCCTGGACTTCGCCAAGATCGGCTACGACAACCTCGCGGCCCTGCGCGCCTGCAACTGACGCCCTGTCACCCGCTGGTCAGATCAAAGGAGTTCTGAGTGCGTAACAGACGGATCGTCACCCTCCTCGGGGCGGCCGCGTTGGCCGGAGCCGTCGGGCTGCTGCCTCTTCCCGCGGCCCAGGCCCACCCGTCGGACCCCACACCGCCGACTTCGTCGGACTTCCAGAAGGTCACCCTCAACGACCGCCCGGGCGAGCCCATGGCCCTGGCCGTCCTGCCCGACCGGCGGGTGCTGCACACGGCACGCACCGGCGAGGTCCGCATCCACGACCCCAAGAGCGGCGTCAACTTCCTTGCCGCCGACATGAAGAAGAGCCCCGCCGGGCTCTACCAGCACGACGAGGAAGGCGTGCAGGGCATCGCCGTCGACCCGGGCTTCGCCAAGAACCACTGGGTCTACCTCTACTACTCGCCCCGCCTCGACACCCCCATGGACGACCCGGCCACCCCGGGCGTCAACGAGGGTGACGCGCCGCAGTTCGGAACCGCCGCGGACTTCGCCAAGTACAAGGGGTACACCCGGCTCTCGCGATTCAAGCTCGTTGGCAACAAGCTCGACTACAACACCGAGCAGAAGATCATCGACGTGCCGGCCGACCGCGGCATCTGCTGCCACGTCGGCGGCAAGATCGACTTCGACCACAAGGGCAACCTGTTCCTGTCGACCGGCGACGACTCCAACCCGTTCTCCTCGGACGGCTACGCCCCGCTCGACGACCGCGCCGACCGCAACCCCGCCTACGACGCGCGCCGCACCGCGGGCAACACCAACGACCTGCGCGGCAAGGTCCTGCGCATCAAGGTCAAGCGCCACGGCGGCTACGCGATACCCGACGGCAACCTCTTCGCCCCGGGCACCGCGAAGACCCGGCCCGAGATCTACGCCATGGGCCTGCGCAACCCCTTCCGCTTCGGCGTGGACGACAAGACCGGTGAGGTCTACGTCGCCGACTACTCACCCGACGCCCGCACCGCCAACCCCAACCGCGGCCCCGCAGGACAGGGCCGCTGGATGGTCATCGACCGTCCCGCCAACTACGGCTGGCCGTACTGCGTGACCACTGACCAGCCCTACCAGGACTACGACTTCGCCACCCAGGCCTCCAGCGGCGCCTTCAACTGCGCCAAGCCCGTCAACGACTCGCGCCACAACACCGGCCGCAGCGAGCTGCCCCCGGTCGAGAACGCGGAGATCGTCTACGGCTACGGCGCCTCCGCGCAGTTCCCCGAACTCGGCACCGGCGGCATCGGCCCGATGGGCGGCCCGGCGTACCGCTACGACAAGCACAACAAGGCCGCCAACCGCTGGCCCCAGTACTTCGACGGCAAGCCGCTCTTCTACGAGTGGACCCGCGACCAGATGAAAGCACTCACCCTCGGCAAGAACAACGAGGTCCAGAAGATCGAGGACGCGATCCCCGGGATCGTCACGGACGGCCCGATCGACGCGGAATTCGGCCCCGACGGCGCGCTGTACGTGCTGGAGTACGGCACCGGCTACTTCGCGGAGCTGCCGGAGGCCCAGCTCTCCCGCATCGACTTCGTCCGGGGCAACCGCACCCCGGAGCCCAAGGTCGCAGCCGACGTGGTCAACGGCACCAGCCCGCTGACGGTCCAGTTCTCCAGCGCCGGAACCAAGGACGCCGACGGTGACGCCCTGCGCTACGCCTGGGACTTCGACGCCGACGGCACCGTCGACTCCAGGGAGGCCAACCCCAAGCACACCTTCGACAAGAACGGGGTCTACGACGCCACGCTGAAGGTCACGGACAGCACCGGCCGCTCGGCCTCCGCCTCGGTTCCGGTCGTCGTCGGCAACAAGGCGCCGGTCGTCTCCCTCACCACCGACCCGGCCCCGCACGGCGGCACCCCGTTCCACTGGGGCGACACGGTCACCTGGCAGGTCACCGTCACCGACGACCAGCCGGTGAACTGCGCCAAGGTCAGCGTCTCCTTCATCCTCGGCCACGACACGCACGGCCACCCGCTGTCCACCAGCAACGGCTGCTCCGGCTCCTTCAAGACGTTCGTGGACGGCGGCCACTCCGGCTCGGACAACCTGAAGGCGGTCTTCAACGCCACCTACACGGACACGCCCCCGGAGGGCCTGCCGTCCCTCTCGGGCAGCGCCGAGGTCGCCCTGACCCCGGAGGACTGACCGACTGACGACAACACACCGGCGGGGCGTCCTCACCAGGGCGCCCCGCGCTCCGCGTCGCCACGGTCCCTGAGCACCCGTGGCCCAGTAGCGCCGCTCTACGCCGCCGGCTGCCCGTCGACGGCGATGTCCAGCTGTTCGGCGATCGCCGTGAGGGCGCTCCCGAGGGGGAGCGCGACGCGGGTGACGGCGAACTGATCGCCCCGGGTCGGATCCCGGTTGATGATGAACACCCGCTTGTCGGCCTGGGCCGCCTGACGGACGAACCTGAGCCCCGACATCACCGTCAACGAGGAGCCCAGGACCAGCAGCGAGGACGCCTCGCCCACCAGCTGCCGGCACCGCTCGATCCGGTGGACGGGCACCGGCTCGCCGAAGAACACCACGTCCGGCTTCAGCACGCCGCCGCAGTCCGCGCAGGGCACGACCCGGAAGTCACCGACCTGGTCATCGGTGAGATCGGCGTCACCGTCGGGATTGATCTCCGCGACGGTCGGCGCGAATCCGGCGTTGGCCGCCTCCAGCCGCACGGCGAGGTCGCGGCGCGGACCGGCCGCTCCGCACGACAGACACACGACCCGGTCCAGCCGCCCGTGCAGATCCACGACCCCCTCGCTGCCGGCGGCCTGGTGCAGACCGTCGACGTTCTGCGTGATCACACCCGAGAGCGCCCCGTGCCGCGCGAACGCGGCCACGGCCCGGTGACCGGCGTTGGGCAGCGCCCGGCCGAAGGTGCGCCAGCCGAGATGACTGCGCGCCCAGTACCGCTGCCGGGCGCGCGGGCTGGAGGTGAAGTCCTGGTACGTCATCGGGGTGTGCCGGCTGAGACTCCCGCCCTCACCCCGGTAGGCGGGGATGCCCGACTCCGTGGAGATGCCCGCCCCGCTCAGCACGAGGACACCACCGGCGCGCACCGCCTCGACCACCGGCCGCAGATCCACGGTGCCCGGGGGCAGGTCGGAGGGAGGGGTCCAGTGGAGGGTGGGACGCATCCGCATGCCCGCCAGCGTACGAAACCGTGGCCCGTTTCCGCGTGCCGCACCGGTACAGGTTGCTCGCCCCGGTCCTTCGTCACCGCCCGTCATGATCCAACGCGCGCGGACCGCACGCCTCTGCCTAGCGTCGGAGACAACGTTGTCTGTCGACAAAGGAGTTGCTGTGCGCACGTTCTTCGCCAAGTCCGCCGCCGTCACCGCCCTGGCCTGCGTCGCGGTCCTGCCCCTGGCGGGCGCCGCCCAGGCCGCCCCCCCGGCCATGTCCCGGCCACCGCCAAGGCGCTCCCGGCACCCGACGGTCCCGGCGACCACGGCCACCACCATCACCACGACGGCCTGGGCCTCAGCCTGATCCTCGGACTCGGCGTGGTCCTCTGACCGCACCGGAAGCAGCCCTACGTCGGCCCCTGACCCGCCTATTGCGGACCAGGGGCCGACATTCGCCAGATCACGCTCCACGACAGGTCAGGATGCCTGGACCTCGTCGAAGAGGGCGAGGGCCTGGGCGGGGTCGGGGCTCACGAGGCGTTCCAGGCCGGCCGCCGTCATCTTCGCCCACCGGCCCGCTCGCGCCCACATCTGTTCCTCGAAGACGCGGACGACCTTGTCCAGGTCTCCCGAGCCGGTGGCGATGGCCTCGGCGAGTTCGGCGCCCTCCAGCATCGCGAGGTTCGCGCCCGCCCCCAACGGCGGCATCAGGTGGGCGGCGTCGCCCAGGAGCGTCACCCCGGGGACGTGACTCCAGGTGTGCGACACGGGCAGGACGTACAGCGGGCGAGGGGCGAAAACGGTGCCACGGCGCAGGAGTTCGAGGACGGGAGCGGCCCAGCCGTCGAACAGGGCCAGCAGGCTCGCCCGCACGCCTTCGACGTCGGACAGGTCCAGGCTCGTGTGCCAGTCCTGCTGCACCCGGAACTGGGCGTACACCTTGACGTGGCCACCGCTGTTGCGCTGGGCGACCAGACCTCGGTTCACCCCGTACACCGCCATGGAACCGTCACCGATCAGCCGGGCGAGGTCGGGATGGCGGGCGTCGATGTCGTCGAGAGAGGTCTCCACAGCGGTGACCCCCGTGTAGTGCGGTGTCACCGGAGAGAGCGTGGGATGGACCCGGGACCAGGCGCCGTCCGCACCGATCACGAGGTCGTACGCCTCTTGTCGCCCGTCCTCGAAGTGGACCAATACGCCGCCGTCAGTGGCCCCTGGCACCACCTCTGCCACGCCCCGCCCCCACTGGACGTCGAGCGGGCCGAGCAGCAGGTCGCGGAGTTGCCCCCGGTCGATCTCGGGATTGGCCTCGTCGTCCGGGCGGGGGTGCCAGTCGCGCAGGACGGTCCCGTCCGTGTCCAGGATGCGCATGGCCTGCCCCTCGGGGCGGGAGAGGGTCCGGAACTCCGCCAGCAGCCCCGCCTTGTCCAGCGCGAGTTGGCCCAACCCCGCGTGCAGGTCGAGCGTGCCGCCCGGAGGGCGGGCATCGGGGGCGGGATCGCGTTCGAAGACGGTGACGGGGTGGCCGTCGCGGTGCAGGACACGGGCGAAGGTGAGACCGGCGGGACCGGCTCCGACCACGGCGATACGATGCCTCATGTCGATACACTGTATTGCTCCGATACGGCGTATCGCAACAGTACGATGTGGCCATGACTGTGTGGGACCGGCCGGAGCCGCCGACTCGCCCCGTGCCGCTCGACCGGGAGCGGATCGTCGCCGCCGCCATCGCGCTGGCCGACGAGGGCGGGTTGGAGGACGTGTCGCTGCGCAAGGTCGCCGCCCGGCTGAAGGCCGGACCGATGCGGCTGTACGGCTACATCGCCACCAAGGAGGAGCTGTTCGACCTGATGGTGGACGAGGTCCAGGCCGAGATCCTCCCCGAGACGCAGCCCGGTGACTGGCGGGAGACCCTGCGCGTCCTCGCCCACCGCACCCGGCAGGCCGTGCTCCGGCACGAATGGCTGGCCGACCTGCTCGGCGGCCGTCCGACCCTGGGCCCGAACGGCCTCGCCGTGACCGAGGCCCGACTGGCCGCCCTGGACGGCCTCGCCGACGTCGACACCGTCATGCGCGCCGCGGAGACGGTCAGCGCCTACACCACCGGGGCGATCAGACGCGAGGTCGCGAACCTGCGGGCCGAGCGCGCCACGGGCCTGTCCAAGAGCGACTGGCAGCGCGCCAACGGCCCGCACGTGACGAGGATGCTGGCCACGGGACGCTTCCCCGCGCTTGAAAAGGCCGTGCACGACGCGACGCACGTGGACGCCGAGGAATCCTTCGAGGTCGGCCTGGACTGGGTCCTCGACGCCGTGGCCGCCAAACTCGCCCGGCCCTGAGCGACTTCGCCGACACCCCGTGGTCGCGGGCCTGGGGCGTGCGGGTCAGGGCAGGAAGTCGGCGACGAGCGTGGCGAACTCGTCCGGTGCCGCCAGCCGGATGCCGAGGTCCTCGGCCTTGGCACGCTTGGAGCCGGCGCCCTCTCCGGCGACGACCAGGGTCGTCTTCTTGGAGACGCTGGAGGAGGAGCGGCCGCCGGCGCGTTCGATGAGCTCGTTCATCTGGTTGCGGGAGAGCTTCTCGAGAGCGCCGGTCATCGAGCCGGTGACGACAACGGTCATCCCCGCCAGCGGAAGGTCCGCAGCCGCGGATTCCTCGGGCGCTTCGGCAGGATCGGCGTCGGCCGCAGGCGGTGGAGTCGCGCCGGGTTCGGTCATGTTGACCCCGACCGCGACGAGCTTGTCGATGAGCGGGGCCAGTTCGGCGAGTTCGGCGACGATGGACGGGGCCTTCTCCGTGCCGATGCCCTCCACCTGCTGCATCGCCTCGGCGTCGGCGGCCCGGATGTGGTCCATGGTGGCGAAGTGGCGGGCGATCCGCCGGGACATCGACCGGCCGGTGCCCCGCACTCCGAGCGCGCACAACACCCGTGACAGCGGCTGGCCCTTGGCCGTGGTCAGTGCGGCCAGCAGGTTGTCGGTGCTGGTCTCGCCCATCCGCTCCAGGGCCAGGAGCTGCTCGCGGGTGAGGGTGAACAGGTCGGCGAGATCGGCGACCAGACCGGCGTCGACGAGCTGGACGACCCGGGTGTGGCCCAGGCCCTCGATGTCGAGCTGGTCGCGGCCCGCGGCGTAGGAGAGGGAGGCGACCAGGTGGCAGTTGCGGCCGTTGGTGCAGCGCCAGCGCTGCTCGCTGGTGTCGATCTCCGACCCGCAGCGCGGGCACACCTCGGGGAAGACGATGGGTTGTTCTTCTCCGGTGCGCAGGTGGGCGACGGGGGCCTCGACGCGGGGGATGACATCGCCGGCCCGGTAGACCATGACGTGGTCGCCCAGGCGCAGGTCGCGCCGGGTGATGTCGGCCGGGTTGTGCAGGGTGGCGTAGGTGATGGTGGAGCCGTCGATCTCGACCGGTTCCAGGACCGCGCGCGGGGCGATGATGCCGGTGCGGCCCACGTTCCACTCCACCTCCAGCAGCCGCGTGATCTTCTCCACGGCCGGCAGCTTGTAGGCGATCGCCCACCGCGGTGCACGCGACCCGGAACCTGCCGTCTGCTGGTCGGCGGCCAGGTCGGCCTTGATGACGACGCCGTCGATCCCGAACGGCAGCTCGGCGCGCAGCGCGGCGATCTCCTTGACCCGGGCCAGGACCTCCTCGACGCCGTCGGCGGTGGTACCGGGCACGGCGGTCGACGCGGTGGTGTTCACCCCCAACGCGGCGGCCTGCGCCATCAGATCGCTGTGCGCGCTCTCGCCGAGCCGGTCGGCTAGCGCCGTGTCGGTGCCGGGCAGCGGCAGGAGGCCGTAGCCGAAGAACGTCATCGGCACGGTGTAGGCGCGGTCCTTGGCCCGCAGGGTGCCGGCCGCGGCGTTGCGCGGATTGGCGAACGGCTGCCCGCCGTGCTGCGTGCGGACCTCGTTGGCGTGCTCGAACTGGGCCGTCGTCATCAGGACTTCGCCGCGGACCTCCACGGTGACCGGCTCGGACAGGGTGTCGGGCAGGCCCTCGATGGTGCCGATCGCATGGCTGACGTCCTCCCCGGCCGTGCCGTCCCCGCGCGTGATCAGCTGTCTCAGACGGCCCCGGGTGTAGCGGGCGGCGATCGCCAGCCCGTCCAGCTTCGGCTCGCTGCTGAAACGCGTGACGTCATGGCCGATACGGCGCGCCAGCGAGGCGGCCCAGGCGGTGAACTCCTCGGCGGAGAAGACGTTGTCGAGACTGAGCATCGGCACCGTGTGCGGGACGTCCCCCTCCACCGCGCCGCCGGCGACCTTGCCGGTGGGGGAGTCGGGGAGCACCTGGTCGGGGTGGGCGTCCTCCCACTGCGCGATGCCGCGCACCAGCCGGTCGTAGGTGTCGTCGTCCATAGGCGAGGTGCCGCCCTCGTAGTAGGCGGCCGCGGCCTTCACCGCGTCCTCGACCGCCTGCGCGTAGGCGGCGGCATCCACGATCTGTGCAGCTGGTGTCGTCATGCGGATCATCTTGCCCGCCACCACTGACAACGCCCCGGCGCAGGCCGCGAGTGGCACCAGCGGGCCGATGATCAGGAGTAAGGCGTGGCGGCCCGCACCGAGCCGCCACGCCGGTCGTTCCCAGCCGTCAGACGCGGTCGGCCGCGATCAGCACGTACTGGAAGGAGCCGTCCCGGTACGACTCGATGAACGCCTCCTCGATTCCGGTGACCAGCGACGACGTCGCCCGCAGCTCCCAGTACGGCAGCGTGTCCGGGGTCAGGTCGACCACGGTCTGCGGCACGAGCCGGTTGTCGGCCATGGCCCGCAGATACTCACGACGCGAGTGGATGTTGCACTCGAAGTGGGCGTTGATCTGGGAGACCCACTTCGACGGCTGGCCGTACCGGGGGTTCCAGCAGCCGGTGATGGTCACGTACCGGCCGCCCACCTTCAGGAAGCGGGAGTGCTCGGCGAACAGGTCGTGCAGGTCGACGTACATGGTCGACTCGTTGTTCCACGACGCGGCGACGCTGCCCTTCTCGAAGGGCGTGTCGAGCATGTTGCACACCCGGGAGCGCACATGGTCCTGGATACGGAGGTCCCGTGCCCGCCCGTTGCCGAACTCGGCCTGGGTGGCGGACAGGGTGACGCCCTCGACCTTGCAGCCGAAGCGCTGGTGGGCCATGACCATGGAGCCGCCGCGCCCGCAGCCGGCGTCGACGAGGGTGTCGTCGGCGGTGATGGGGCCGAGGTGGTCCAGGAGGAACTCGGCCTGGGCCGACTCCAGTCGGTGCAGCTCGGCGATGAGCTTCTTCTCGTACTCGCTGTGTTCCGGGTCGCCGAGGGCTTCGTGGTTGACGGCGCCGATGCCGTAGTGGTGGTGGTAGAGGCCGTCCACGTCACCGAGGCGCAGGTTCACCGGCCTCGCCTCGTTGTTCCAGTACCGGGCGATGTCCCCCTGGTAGGGGGTCGCGGGGGCCGGGATCGTCGCAGAGACGGTGGGGGTGATTTCTGTGGTCACTGAGGTGTCCGTTCCTTACCAGAAAGCGGGCAGGCTGTAGCGGAAGGTGTTGGTGCGATGCCAGTCGTGGTTGCCGTCGACCCAGGTGGCCACGCCCTTGAGGAAGCGCACCACGGGGGGCAGGGGACAGGCCGCGGCGAGGTCGGCCGCGGCCGCCTCGAAGGCGTGCATGAGCTCGTTGTGGACCTCGACCGCCTTGAGATAGGCGTCGCGCTCCGAGAGCTTCTCCCGTTCGGCGATCACGACGGGCAGGTTCAGGTGCCGGCCGGGGCTGGCGAGTTCCTTGGTGTACGAGTAGAGGTCGTTGACGATGGTGGTCGCGTTGCCGGCCAGGGCGATGACGCGCTGCATCTCCGGCCGGGCGTGCAGGTCGGCTGGTAGCTCGTAGCCTCCGATGGTGTCGGTGATGGTGGGGCAGGGGCGGAAGTTGTTGAACTGGCGCATGGCCAGGTACTCCCACACCTCCGGGACGTGATCGGTCTCGGCCCAGGCGGCCTCGGCCAGGTATCCCATGTGCAGCCGGGCCATGTCGTGGCGGTAGCGGTCGACCTGGGAGGGCGAGGCCATGGCGGTGAAGTAGTCCATGGCGCTGCGATAGGCGCGCCGCGGCGGGTCCGAACCGAGCGACTCCAGCCAGGCCGGCGCGTACTCCGGGGTGGTGTGGAGCGGGTCGAGCGCGGTGTGGGCCAGGAGGAGGCGGCCGCCGAGGCCGACGGGTGAGCCGCCGTGGTCCTCGCAGTAGCAGTCGTCGACGGCGTTCTCCGCGACCATCAGCCGGGTGGCGATCATGAGGTGATCGACGGTGGGGGCGTCGGGATGACAGCCGACCATGTACCGGCCGACCGAGAACCCGTCGAACTGCCCCTCCCACTCCTCGGGATAGAGCTGGACCTCGTCCTCGGCCCAGCGCTTGATCCGCTGGCTCACCTCCTCGACGCGCACCGGATCGGGCTCCGGGATCGGGTGGTGGTACAGGCCGGGTACGGCCTGGCCTTCGGCAGGCGGCGCGGCTGCCGGAAGCGCCGGGACGGATTCGGGCGGCGGCCGATGCGCGGTGCGGGCGAGGGACAGCGAGGCCGTGCCCAGGCCGGTGGGTCCGCCCAGGACCCGCTCGACATCCGGCGCGGCTGGGGCCTCGGTCTCCGCGGCAGCGACCGGTGGTGGGGGAGGAGTCGCTTCCATCGAACTGCCCGCCAACGACAGTGAGTTGGTGCCCAGCCCGGTCGGCCCGCCCAGAACCCGCTGAAAAGCGGGGTCGGGTGGTGTGGCGGTGACCGGCGGGGGCGTGGGAGCGGTCGTCGGATGCAGTACGGCCTCAAGACCGAAGGCCGCCGCGGTGATCGGAAGGTCGGGGACGGCCGGCGTGGGAACGTCCGGCGCGGTGCCGGGCGGCCGCGACCGCTGTCCGGGGATGGATGGTCCAGGGGGCCCGGATTCGGGCATCCACTACTCCTTGCTGTGGTGTCGGGGACGGGTCCGTACGGCGCACAGGGGACGTCAGTCGCGGACGCGGGCGATCTGCACGTTCTCCATGACGCCGAGCGCGTCGGGCACGAGCACCGCGGCGGAGTAGTACGTGCTGACGAGATAGGACATGACCGCCTGCTCGTTGATGCCCATGAAGCGCGCCGAGAGCCCCGGTTCGACCTCGTCCGGCAGCCCTGTCTGCCACAGGCCGATGACCCCTTGGTTCTTCTCGCCCGTGCGCATGGCGATGATGGAGCTGGTCTGCTCCTTGCTGATCGGGATCTTGTTGCACGGGAGGATCGGAACCCCGCGCCAGGCCGGGACGGACTGTCCGCCGACGTCGACGTGATCCGGGTAGAGCCCGTAGGCGTTGAATCCGCGGCCGATCGCGGCGATCGTCCTGGGGTGGGCGAGGAAGAACTTGGTGCCGCGGCGGCGACAGAGCAGATCGTCCATGTCGTCCGGGGTCGGCGGACCGGAGTGGGTCTGGATGCGCTGCTTGAAGTCGGCGTTGTGGAGCAGTCCGAACTCACGGTTGTTGATGAGCTCGTGCTCCTGGCGCTCGCGCAACGCCTCGATGGTCAGCCGGAGTTGCTCCTCGGTCTGGTTCATCGGCCCGTTGTAGAGGTCGGCCACCCGGGTGTGGATCCTCAAGATGGTCTGGGCGACGGAGAGTTCGTACTCCCGGGGCTTCAACTCGTAGTCGACGAAGGCGTTCGGCACGTCGACCTCGCCGACATGACCGGCCGACATGGCGATCTCGGCCTCGCCGTGCTTGTTCTGCCGTCGCCGTGTGCTGGAGCCGAACTCCGCGATGTGGGCCTGAAGACCGGGTGCGGAGTCCCGTACGGCGGCGAAGTCGGCGCGGGAGAGGGTGAGGAGGGTGCCGGAGGTCTCGGCGGTGGCCGTGTAGTCGTGGCGGGCCTCCCCGTCGAGGAGGGCGTTCTCGCCGAAGTGGGCGCCGTCGGCGAGGACCGCGATGGCGATCTCCCCGCCGTACTTGCCCTCACCGGACTGGCTGATCCGCCCGTGGGCGATCAGATGGATGCGGTCGGCCGGGCTGCCGCGCTCGACGATGACCTCGCCGGCGGCGAAGTCGCGCTGTGCGCAGCGATTGGCGAGCGCGGTGAGGACGTCCAGGTCCTCGAAGCCCCGCAGCAGGGCCAGTTCGCCGAGTTCGCGGGGGATCACACGGACCGCGGCCCCCTCCTGCACGAACTCGATGCGACCGTCGCCGACGGTATGGCGCAACCGCCGGTTGACCCGGTAGGCGCCGCCCTTGGTCTCGACCCAGGGGAGCATCCGCAGCAGCCAGCGGGAGGTGATCTCCTGCATTTGCGGGGCGGACTTCGTGGTGGTGGTGAGGTTGCGTGCGGCGGCGGTGCTCAGGGACTGCTGCGGCGCGGCTGGTGCGGCCTCGGTCTCCGGGCTGCTGTCCACGGTCATCGGGGTGGGCTGCTCCTTGCATGGCCGGGCGGCCGGCGCACAGCTGTACGCCGGTCGGGAGTCGGGGAGGATTCGGCAACAGGGCGGGACGGCGTCGGTGATCCATCCACCCGCAGGACCGTAACGGCCGGTTGAGCCGCCTCGCCCGGAGAACCCAACTGCTTCCTTCGAAGCGGTGACAATCATTGGAATCCGGTTTATCGACCCAAGAGCGACATTGCGCCACTCTTGCCGGGCTGCGATGGGCCTCGCAGGCCGCTCACCAGGCTGAACGGCTCCCGGCGACGATCGGGTCATACATGATCAAGCCGTGTCGCCCACTGCCCTGAACCCTGTCCCGGTTTCACCACCAACGCCGGGACGGGCATGGTCGCTGGTGACGAAAACCGGCAGGAAGGAAGACCGACCGTGATCCTCCCGAAGGTCAGGGACCCCCGCTTCGTGACGATCCGCCGCGGCGGGACCCTCACCGACGCCGATCACCAGCTCCTCGCCCTCTGGGCGGCCGCCTGCGCGGAACACGTCCTCGGCCTCTTCGAGACGGCCCGCCCCGACGACCCGCGTCCGCGCCAGGCCATCGAGCACGCCCGGGCCTGGACGCGCGGCGAGGTCAAGATGATGGAGGCCCGGGCGGCGGGCGGCCATGCCATGGGCGCCGCTCGCGACCTGCGGGGAGCAGCGCGCCACGCGGCCTACGCCGCCGGCCAGGCCGCGGTCGTCGCACACGTCGCCGCGCACGAACTCGGCGCGGCCGCCTACGCGATCAAAGCCGTACGGGCCGCCGCACCGAAACCCGAGAGCGAGGCGGCGGGCCGACGCGAGTGCCAGTGGCAGCGGGACCAGCTCCCGGAGGCGATTCGGGAACTGGTCCTTGACGACCAGCGGTTGCGGAACGACATCTGCTGGTCCGTCTTCGACTGCTGACCGCACGCCGGAAAGCTGATCGCCGCCGCGGAGGCTTCACCGAACGCCCGGTTCGACGCCCTCTCCGTCACGGCACCCGCAGCTGCCCCTGCGCGCGACGCTGACGGGCAGCACCAACGAGACGGGGTCGGCGTCACGCGCCCCGCTCAGGCGCTTCACCAGCAGCTCCACCGCCTCCTCGCCCATCCGCAGCATCGGCTGCCGGACCGTGGTCAGCGCCGGGCGCACCAGGCGGCTGAGCGGAATGCCGTCGAAGCCCGTCACCACCACGTCGTCGGGGACCCGCAGCCCTCGCTCCGCCAGCGCGTGGAGGGCGCCGACGGCCATCTGGTCGTTGGCGAAGACGAGAGCCTCCGGCCATGCGCCGTGCCGGGCGAACAGGGCGTCCAGGGCGTGTGCCCCCTCGGCCTGCGTCATCATCCGCACGCGCAGATCGGGTTCGTCCGCCACCTCCAGTCCGCCGGCCCGGCAGGCGGCGAGATAGCCGCGGAACCGGGCCTCGACGTCCGGTGACTCCTCCGCGGAGCCGATGTAGGCGAGGCGACGCAGGCCGTGGTCCTCGATGAGGTGCCGGGTCAGCTCCGACTGCCCGTCGAAGTTGGCGACTTCGATGTGGTCCAGGTGGTCGGTGCCCTCTCGGGGGCCGGCCAGCATCACCACCGGCTGGCGGCGGGAGATGATCTCCAGTTCCTCCGTCGGTACGGTGCGGGCGAGCACCGCGAACCCGTCGACACGTCCGGCGACCTTGGCCACCAGACTCTCCGGGCCGCCCTTGAGGGAGGCGGCGATGAGCAGGGCGTAGCCGTGGCGGCGCGCGGCGCGTTCCATGCCGCGGATGATCTGGTCGGAGTACAGCATGGCCGCGTCCTCGTCGTCCGCCTCGCCTGCCTCCGCGTCCGGGTCTGAGTAGTCCGGGAAGCACAGGCCGAGGATGCCGGTGGACCGGCTGGCGAGCCCCCGGGCGTTGCCGCTCGGCACGTAACCGAGTTCGCGGGCCGCCGTCAGCACGCGCTCGCGCGTCTCCGCGCGGACGGAATCCGGGTTCCGGTACACCCGGGACACCGTGGCGATGGAGACCCCGGACCGTTCGGCGACGTCGTACACCGTGGGGGTAGTGCTCACGTAAAGGGTCTCCCGGTATGGCGAGGATGCAGACGCATGCGCTTGTAAGCGCATTCATTCTAGGTTCCGTGTCCGTGGCCGGGCAAGGGACGGCGGCGAGGATGCGGAGCGTGTGGCGCGTCTCGCGGGCCCGCCCGCCCTCGTCGGGCCGGGCGGACTCCGCAAGCGGGGCAGAGGTCAGATGCTGAAGCGCTCCTTGCCCAGCAGCGGTCGTACGCGGGAGCGGAACCCGCCGGTGCGGAAGGGCTGTTGGAGCAGTCCGGGGCGCAACTGCTGGGCCAGGGCGGCGGCGACCATGCCCTGGTCCAGGGCGAGGACGAAGTCGCTGACCCGGCCCGTCACGACATCGACGGAGTCACGGAAGCCGTAACGGTCGTCGTAGGCGCCGAAGTCCCGGTCGAGCGCACGGAGGTTGGCGAGAGCCTCGTCGGCGGCCTGGGGCAGGGCGAGGAAGGAGGCGTGCGGGGTGACCACGCCGAGGGAGTGGTAGCCGTCCTCCTGCATGCCGATGGCGTCCACGCCGTACTCGCGGTATCCGCCCGCGGGGATGTTGGCGGGGGAGAAGCCCCAGTAGCCGTACCTCTCCTCGTCCAGGCCGTGCTCGATCTGACTGCGGACGTAGCGCTGGTGCGTGGTGCCCCAGGAGTGCGGCGACCACTCGGTCTCGGGCACGAACAGGGGCACCATCAGGGCCTCGAACATCGAGCCGCCCCAGGTGGGGACGAGCTTGCGGCCGCGGTAGGTGTAGTGGCCCTCCCAGACGCGGACGCCGTCGATCGTGACGTAGGCGCCCTCGGGCTCCTGCTCCTGCCCCATGCCGGGTAGCAGGGTGCGGAAGAGGTGCCAGTAGTGCTCGGAGGGCAGCGAGCCGTCGGCTATGCCGAGGTAACTGGCCATGCGCGGTTCGGTGTTGAGGGCTCCGTAGTGGTGGCCGGTGGGCTCGCCCTTGCCGGGCTTGTCGGGCCAGTAGCCGCCGCGCAGCTGGCCGGGGCCGGCGACGGGGTCGGCGGGGTCGTAGGGGGTGTAGAAGTACGACCAGTCGGCCGCTTCGAGGAGGCGGGCGATGCGCGGGCGCAGCGAGGGGTCGGCGTCGGCGGCGATTCTCAGGCCGGTGACCAGCCAGGCGTTGTCGACGGTGGACAGGAACGGGCGGACCGTGCTGCCGTTCTCCGGCCATGTCGTGAGGACCGAACCGTCGTGGGCGTCGTACCAGTTGAACCAGAAGCCGTGCGCGCGCTCCAGGCGTTCCACGGCCGCCACCGTGCGCGCGAGGCGGTCGTGCATGAGGGAGCGGGAGATGACGCCGAGGCCGGCTGCGGCCACGGTGGACCACAGTCCGCAGCCGATGTTGGTCGGCGAGGTCTGGGCCGAGGGCACGGGTGTGTCGGGGCCGCTGACGTCGATCTTGTCGGCGGTGAGGCCGAACTCCGTGGTCATGGCCGTGATCGAGCGGTACGTCGCCTCGAACCAGGTGCGCAGCGGGGCGCGGTCCGAGGCGGTGGAGGTACGGGCGAGGGCCGAGGGGCCGGTGGCGCAGACGGCCGCCGCGGTGGCGGTGGCGGCCGTGAGGAACCGACGACGGTTCATGCGGGGTTCAACTCCTCGATGGGGTGGGCGTGGTGGGCGGGAGCCGGCGGGTGTCAGGGGCCCGCCGGCTCCCGGGCTCAGGGTGGGAGGGGTGCGATCAGGCGGCGGCGCGCGGCAGTTGGCGGCTGCGGCCGAGGTCGCCGAGCCATGCGGCGGACGGCCTCGGGGTGCGCTCGAAGGTGACCGGGTCGACCGCGATGAGGCCGAAGGTGGGTTTGAAGGAGCCCCACTCGTAGTTGTCCAGGGCGCTCCAGGCCAGGTAGCCCTGGACGTTGACGCCGTCCTCGATGGCCGCGGCGACCGCGGCGAGGGCGCCGGTGTAGTAGTCGACGCGGCGGCTGTCGTCGCCGGTGGCGATGCCGTTCTCGGTGACGATGAGAGGCATGTCGGCGCCGGCGATCTCCGCGGTGTGGCGCAGGGCGTGGCCGACGGCGGCCGGGTAGTACTCCCACTGCGTCAGCGTGCGCTCGGCGTCCTCGGGCGCCGGGACGGGGCCGTCGAGCCCGATCCTGGTGCGGGTGTAGGACTGGACGCCGATGAAGTCGTCGCCGCGGGCGGCCTCGATGAAGACGTCCTCGCGCGGGCGCCGGTAGGCGGCGCAGACCTCCTCGGCGCCCGGCAGTGCCTGGTAGACCTGGTTGGCGATCGTCCAGCCGACCTGGATGTCCGCGTCGACGGCGCGGACCGCCTTGACCGCGGCGTGGTGCGCGGCGATCACCGCGTGGGTGGTGTCGTCGTCCGGGTACGGCAGCCCGGCCGGCGGGAAGCCCTGTTCGCCGCGCTTGGCGAGGCCGGCCATCACGGCGATCATGTTGGGCTCGTTGATGGTGCACACATGGCGGACCCCGTCGGCGATGATCGGCGCGCAGTGCTCGACGTACCGGGCGAACAGCTCGACCGCGCCGTCGGCGGTCCAGCCGCCGAGGTCCTCGAACCACCGCGGCACGGTGAAGTGGTGCAGGGTCACCATCGGGCGCAGCCCGCGGGCCAGGGCGCCCTCCACCATGCGGCGGTAGTGCGCGATCTCTGCTCGGGAGAAGGCGCCCGGCGCCGGTTCGACACGGGCCCATTCGACGCTGAAGCGGTAGTCGGTGAAGCCGAGTCGGGCGAGCACGTCCATGTCCTGCTCCCAGCGGTGGTAGCTGTCGCAGGCGTCCAGGCTCGGCTCCTCGATGCCGGCCGCCGGGTCGTGCTCCTTGCGCCACCAGTCGCTGTTGACGTTGTTCCCCTCGATCTGGTGGGCGGCGGTGGAGGCACCCCACAGGAAGCCGTCGGGGAAGGGGAGGGTGGGGGAGGTGTGCGTCATCGTCCGTTTCTGTCTGTGTGAGGGGCGCGGTCGGTCGGTACGCCTACGGGGGTGGCTACTTGAGGCCCGCGGTGGCGATGCCCTGGGTGAAGTGGCGTTGCAGGACGGCGAAGACGACCAGGACGGGCAGCACGACCAGCAGCGAGCCGGCCATGAGCATCCCGTTGCCGCCGGCGACCGTGCGGTTGGGATCGTTGGCGAACGTCGCCAGCGCCACCGGAAGGGTGTACTTGCCGGGGTCGTTGGTGGCGACCAGCGGCCAGACGAAGTTGTTCCACGAGCCGAGGAACGTGAAGATCGTCAGCGTGGCCAGCGCGGGCCTGACCAGGGGCAGCACGATGCGCCAGAAGATGTACCACTCGCCCGCGCCGTCGATCCGGGCCGCCTCCAGCACCTCGTCGGGCACCGACTGCATGAACTGCCGCATCAGGAAGACCCCGAAGGCGCTCGCGGCGAACGGCAGGACGAGCCCGGCGTAGGAGTCGATGAGGTTCAGCCTGCTCATCAGGACGTACAGCGGAAGGATCAGCAGGTTCGCGGGCACCATGAGGGCCGCGAGCACGACGCCGAACACCTTGGAGCGGCCCGCGAAGTCCAGCTTCGCCAGCGCGTAGCCGAGCATCGAGCAGAACAGCAGATTGCAGACGGTCACCAGGACGGCCACGATCAGCGAGTTCAGGAAGTAGCGCGGCATGTCCAACTGGTCGAGCAGGGCATGGAAGTTGTCCAGGGTCCACTGCGTCGGCAGCCACACCGGAGGGCTGGCCGTCAGGTCCTGCCGGGTCTTGAAGGCGGACAGCGCCATCCACAGGAACGGCGTCGCCATCACCAACAGGCCCAGCGAGGCCAGGAGATACATCAGCGGGCGACGGACGCGGTTCACCTGGCGCGGGTGGCTGGGGGCGCTCATCGGGTGTTGTCCTTCAGCAGTCGGAGCTGGAGTGCCGTGATGCCCATGATCACCACGAACAGGACGTACGCCATGGCGCTCGCATAGCCCATGTGGAAGAAGTTGAAGCCCTCCCGGTACATGTCCAGGGAGACCGTCAAGGTGGCGTTGTCCGGGCCTCCTTGCGTCATCACGAAGGGTTCCTCGAAGACGTTGAGGTAGCCGATGGTGGTGATGACGGTGGCGTAGAGCAGCGTCGGCCGCAGCAACGGCACGGTGATGCGGCGCAGTTCCTGCCAGCCGCCGGCACCGTCGAGCCGCGCGGCCTCCCGCACCTCGGTGGGGATCGCCTGGAGCCCGGCGATGAACAGCACCATGACGGTGCCCAGGTTGCGCCAGACGGCCAGCAGGATCAGCGAGGGCATGGCCCAGGTCCCGGAGCCGAGGAAGTCCGGTGCCTTCGTGCCGAGTTCGGCGGCCACGCCGGCGACCAGGCCGTCGGTCGGGTCGAGTACGAAGCGCCAGACGACGGCGACCGCGACGATGGAGGTGACGACCGGGGCGTAGAAGCCGACGCGGAAGAAGGTGCGGGCCCGGTCGATGCCGTTGTTCAGCAGCAGCGCCACCAGCAGGCCGAGCACGATGGTCAGCGGCACCCCGATCACCACGAAGTAGGCGGTGTTGAACAGGGCGGTGAGGAAGGTGTCGTCGGAGAACAGCTTGGTGTAGTTGTCCAGGCCGACGAACTGCGCTTCCAGCGGCTGCCGGACGTCGCGGACCCCGAAGTCGGTGAAGCTCATCCAGAGCGTCGCCACGATCGGGAACAGCATGAAGACGCCGAACAGTGCCAGGAAGGGCGTGGAGAACAGCCAGCCGTGCAGATTGCGCCGGCCCAGCGAACGCCTGCCGTGCCGCCGTGATCCGCCGCCCGGCGACGGGGCCCGGGTGGCGCGGCGGCTCTTCGACACGGCGGTGTCGTCCGCGGCCGGTCCGATGGAGAGCGACATAGCGGCTAACCCACCAGGTTCTCGATCTCGGACTGCGCCTTGTCCAGGGCGGCCTTCGCGGAGGACTTGCCCTGGCTCACCGCCCCGATCGCGTCGTCGACCTTGGAGGTGATCTCGGTGCCCTTGGGCTGGGCGGGCAGCGCCTGGGCGGTCTCCATCTGCTTGCGGAACACGTTCATGGTGGCGTCAGTGGCGAGCTCACCCGTCTTCCACGCCGCGGTGTTGGCGGGCAGGTCCCTGGTCCGCCCGTACCAGTCGGCCTGGCCCTTGGCGTCGGTGAGGTAGGCGATGAACTCCTTCGCGGCGGCCTTGTGCGTGCTGTCCGCGGAGATCGCGAGACTGGATCCGCCGGAGAAGGAGCCGGACGTCTTGTCCGCCGGCACGTTGGCCACGGCCCACTTGCCCTTGAGGTCGGGGTAGTTGTCGTTGAGCAGGCCGACGACCCAGGGGCCGCTGAAGAACATCGGCACGGTGCCGGTGTTGAAGTCCTTCGTGACGTCGTAGCCCGGCCGGAACGTCTTGTCGCTGAGCCCCTTGTCGAAGTAACTGCCGTAGTTCTCCAGGGCCTTGACCGCCTCGGCGCTGTCGACGACGGGCTTGCCGTCGCTGTCGAGGATCGCGCCGCCGGCCGAGTACAGGAAGGGGGAGAAGCTCTGTACGGCGTCCAGTCCGCTGGGCTGGATGGACAGCCCCCACTTGGTTCCGGCCTTGTCCTGGTAGGCCTCGGCCGCCTTCTGCAGCTCCGCCATGGTGGCCGGGGCGCCGGTCAGGCCGGCCTTGTCGGCCAGGTCCGTGCGGTAGAAGAGGACGCGGGTGTCGACGTACCAGGGAACGCCGTACGTCGTGCCGTCGTAGTCGCCCTGGGCCCAGGCGGCCGGGAAGAAGTCGTTCTTGTCGAAGGCCTTGGTGTCGACCGGTTCCAGGGAGCCCATGTCGGCGAACTCGCCCAGGTAGCTCGAACCCATCTGCATCACGTCCGGGAGCTTGCCCGCGGCGGCCGCGGCGACCAGCTTCTGGTGGGCGACGTCCCAGCCGATCGGGGTCACCTTCACGGTGATGTTGGGGTGGGCCTTCTCGTAGGTGTCGGCGACCTCGGCGAGCTTCTCCCCCTCGGTCCCCATGGCCCAGACGGTCAGGGTCTGTTTCGCGCCGGCGCCGACGTCCGAACCTCCCGAGCCTCCGCATGCGGTCAGAGTGAGGGCGGATGCCGCTACGAGGGCGAAGAGAGGGGTTCTGGCGGCGCGGTGCATGGGGTGCTCCTCCTCGAGCCTGGCCGATGTATGCGCTGTCTGTAAGCGCATACATAACTCTGTGGGAAGCGCTGGAGGAGTGGCAAGTGGGTCGCCGGTCACGCTCTCGTAACGGCTCGGACATGAGAAGCGGGGCTGAAGCGGGGCTGATTCCATGGGGAGAACCCGGCCTGCGAAGGAGCTCCCGCAAGAGTGGATCAGGGGCGTCGGCCGACCGCGGTGATGAGTAGTCGCGCCCGCGCCCGTCATACCTACGACGGGACTCGACGAGGCGGAAGGACGACGTGATGAGTGCGGACACGCGGCTGGAGGAGCCGGGCGGGAGCGGGCCGGGTGAGGTCGACGAGCCGGCGTTCTCCAGCCTGGCGGAGCGGCATCGACGGGAGCTGCATGTGCACTGCTACCGGATGCTCGGATCGTTCGACGACGCAGAGGACGCCGTACAGGAGACGTTCCTGCGCGCCTGGCGACGGCGGGAGACCTTCGAGGGACGGTCGACGCTCCGCGCCTGGCTGTACCGGATCGCCACCAACACCTGCCTGGACCTGCTCGCCAAACGCCGCCCGGAACCCGCGACCGGCGGCGAGGTGCTGTGGCTTCAGCCCTACCCGGACCGGCTGCTCGACGAGCTGCCCGCGGCGGACGCGGACGAGCCGGAGACCGTCGCCGTCGCGCGGGAGACGATCGAGCTCGCGTACCTCGTCGCGGTCCAGCACCTCGCACCGCGTCCACGGGCCGTGCTGATGCTGCGGGACGTGCTCGGCTGGTCGGCGAAGGACGTCGCGGAGGCCCTCGGGGACTCCGTCAACTCCGTGAACAGCGCGCTGCAACGCGCCCGCGCGGGCCTGCGCGAGCACCTGCCCGCCGAGCGGCAGGACTGGACGGGCGGACAGGAGGACGCCGTCACCCGGGAGCTGGTACGCCGCTACACCGAGGCCAGCGTCGTCACGGACATCCCCGCGCTCGCCGTACTGCTGCGGGACGACGTCCGCTGCTCGATGCCGCCCACGCCCGGCCTGCACGTCGGCCGCGACGCGGTGGTGAACGACTGGCTGACCAGCGGCTTCGAAGGCATGAAGGGCCTGCGGACCGTCCCCACGGCCGTGAACCGGCAGCCCGCCGTCGCCTTCTACCTCTGGAACGAGAAGGAGAGCGCCTACCTGCCGCTGACGATCGACGTCCTGCGCGTCATCGGCGGGGCGATCGCCGAGATCATCACCTTCCACGACGACCAGTTCCCGCGGCTCGGGCTGCCGGAGCGGTTGCCGGCCGAGGGAGCAACGTCATGAACGGCATGAACGACGCCGGCGTCGTCACAGCCCCGACCTCCGCCCGGACCGGCAGTGCCCACCCGTTCCGCAGGCCGGCCGCGACCGGCTTCCTGACCACGCTCGCGGCGATGGCGGCGACCACCCTCGCCGCGGCGCTGGCCCAGGCCGGCGGCGTCGACTTCGAGCTCCCCGAAGGCGGCGAGGCGATCCCGCTGCCCGGCTTCGCCGTGGTGACCGGCATCTTCTCGGCCGCGGGCGTCGCGATAGCCCTCGCGCTGCTTCGTTGGAGCACTCGCCCCGCCCACCGATTCGTGTGGACGGCGGCGTCGCTGACGGTGATCTCGCTGATCCCGCCCCTGATCTCCGGGGCGGACACCGCCACCACCGTCACCCTCCTCGGGCTGCACCTCCTCGCCGCGGCGGTGATGATCCCTGCCCTGGCCCGCGGCCTGAGTTCCCGAAGCGATTGACCGCATAGAGATGCGGAGTTGGCTGGGCTATGTTGCTGGCATGACTACCGGGACGGCATCGCGCCACACACGGATTGGTGACCCGGTGCTCCTCTGAGCGCCGAACGGGCCGGTGTGGGCCCGCTGTTCGATCGGGAAGCCCGTGCCGCCGCGCGGGCTCCACCTCTGTCGTGTTGATCACAGGCTCAACACCTCAACCACGACAGGAGAGTTCATGACCGTCAAGACGCTGCGGATTCCCACCCCTGACGGCCAGGCCGATGCCTTCGCCGCCCTCCCCGACGACGGCGCGCGGCACCCCGGGGTACTGATGTACCCGGACGGCTTCGGCATCCGGCCCGTGCTGCGGGACATGGCCCGCCAACTGGCCGCACACGGCTACTACGTGCTGGTGCCCAACCTCTTCCACCGGCACGGCCCGGCACCGGTGATCGACCTTCCCGAACACATCGGAGAAGACGTCCGGCCCGCGATCTTCGCCCAGTTGATGCCCTTGATCGAGGCGCACACCCCGGAACGCGTCCTGAGCGACGCGGACGCCTATCTGACGTTTCTCATCGCTCAGCCCGAGGTCAGCGCCGGACCGGTCGCCGTGACCGGCTACAGCATCGGCGGCCTCCTGGCCACGCGCACCGCCGCGGCCCACCCCGACCGGGTGGCCGCCCTCGCCGCGTTCCACGCCCCTGTGGGAGCCGACGGACCGGACAGCCTGGCCGAGCTCACCGCCGAGGTCCACTTCGGCCACGCCGAGAGCGACTTGACGCCCGAGGCCCTCGGCGAGCTCGACAAGGCCCTGGACGCGGCAGGTGTCGTACACACCTCCGAGATCTACCCCGGCACCGTCCACGGCTTCACCATGTCCGACACCGACGCCTTCGACGCCACCGCACTGCGGCTCCACTGGGACCGCCTGCTGCCGCTGCTCGGCCGCACCCTCGGCTGAGGTCCGCGCCCGGTGTCGTACGACGCTTCAGAACGCCGACCGGATGATCCCCACCGTCCGCGCCAGATGCGGTTCAGCGCGGTCGGCGCGGTGGGCGACGGCCAGTTCCACGCGGGCGCCGGCCCCGGCCAGCGGCAGATAGGCCACGCCGTCGAGCGTCAGCGCGGTCACGGGCTCGGGTACGACGGCGACACCGAGGCCGCCGGCCACCAGGGTGACGAGCGTCGAGGTCTCGCCGACCTCGTGACGGATATGCGGCTCGACGCCGGCGTCCCGCAGCAGGCCCAGCACCACGTCGTACATCACCGACCGGCGGTCGGCCGAGTGCACGATCAGGTCGGCACCGGCGAGGTCCGCGACACGCAGCCGCCTGCGCCCGGCGAGCCGGTGCCCGACCGGTACGGCGACCACGAGCCGGTCCCGGCGCAGGGTGTGCACCGTCAGGGACAGGTCGGCGGCCGGCGGGCGCAGCAGCGCGACGTCGATCGCGCCGGTGCGCAGTGCCTCGACCTGGTCGGGGGCGAGCATCTCGCCGCGGAAGGAGAAGTCGACGCCGGGGAGTTCCTCGGTGAGCCGCCGGGAGAGCGCGGGCAGCAGGCTGTACGTCGCCGATCCCACGCACCCGATCGCCAGGTGGCCCACCGAACCGGCGGCGACCCGGCGTGCGTGCTGGGCGGCCTCGTCGACCTCGGCGAGGATCGCACGCGCCCGCTCCAGATAGGCCCGGCCCGCCTCGGTGAGGTCGACACGGCGGGTCGTGCGGTGGAGGAGTTCGACGCCCAGCTCGGCCTCCAGCTGGCGGATCTGCTGCGACAGCGGCGGCTGGGCCATGTGGAGCCGCTCGGCGGCACGGCCGAAGTGACGCTCCTCGGCCACCGCGACGAAGTACCTGAGGTGCCGCAGATCCATATGTCGTCCATATCAATCGGCGCGGATATACGTACTTCAGGATATCTGGCACGCGGACTAGCGTCGTCCCATGAGCGCATTCCTCTACGCCGCCACCCGGACGCCGTTCGGCCGCTTCAACGGCGCCCTGGCCGGCGTCCGCCCCGACGACCTCGCCGCCGCCGCGATCACCTCGACGCTCGCCAAGGTGCCGCATCTCGACCCCGCCGCGATCGACGACGTGGTGTGGGGCAACGCCAACGGCGCCGGCGAGGAGAACCGCAACGTCGGCCGCATGGCGGCGCTGCTCGCCGGGCTCCCGGTCAGCGTGCCCGGCACCACGGTCAACCGGCTCTGCGGCTCCAGCCTCGACGCGGCGATGACGGCCAGCCGCACGATCGAGTCCGGCGACGCCGAGGTGGTCCTGACCGGCGGCGTGGAGTCGATGACGCGGGCGCCCTGGGTGCTGCCCAAGTCGGCGAAGCCGTTCCCGGTCGGCGATGTCACCGCGGTCTCCACCACGCTCGGCTGGCGCCTGGTCAACCCGCGCATGCCGAAGGAGTGGACGGTCAGCCTCGGCGAGGCCAACGAGCAGCTCCAGGAGCGCTTCGGCATCTCCCGTGAACGGCAGGACGAGTTCGCCGCCCGCTCCCACCAACTCGCCCACTCCGCCTGGGAATCCGGGTTCTACGACGACCTGGTCGCGCCGGTCGAGGGCGTGGACCTGACCCGCGACGAGGGCATCCGCGCCGACTCCACACCGCGGACGCTGGCCGGGCTCAAGCCGGTCTTCCGCACCCCGGAGCAGGGCGGCACCATCACCGCGGGCAACGCCAGCCCCCTCAACGACGGTGCCTCCGCGGTCCTGTTGGGCAGTGAGCGGGCGGCGGCCACGATCGGGACCGACCCGATCGCCCGGATCGCCGGCCGCGGCGTCATGGCCCTGGAACCACAGGCCTTCGGCTACGCCCCGGTCGAGGCCGCCAACCGTGCGCTGGCCCGGGCCGGGATCGGCTGGGACCAGGTGGGCGCGGTCGAGCTCAACGAGGCCTTCGCCGTGCAGTCCCTCGCCTGCCTCGACGCGTGGAAGATCGACCCCGCGATCGTCAACCAGAAGGGCGGCGCCATCGCCATCGGCCACCCCCTCGGCGCCTCGGGCGGCCGCATCCTCGCCACGCTGGCGAAGGTGCTGCGGGAGACGAAGCAGCGCTACGGCGTCGCCGCGATCTGCATCGGAGTCGGCCAGGGCCTGGCCGTCGTACTGGAGAACTGCGACGTCACGGAGGCGGGCCGATGAGCCGGGCGGAGATCCTCGAGAGCACGGACGCCGCGGTCGCCGGGATCGAGGACGGCTCCACCGTCCTCGTCGGCGGCTTCGGCCTGGCCGGGATGCCGTTCGACCTGATCGACGCGCTCATCCGGCAGGGCGCGAAAGACCTGACGATCGTGTCCAACAACGCCGGCAACGGCGACGTCGGACTGGCCGCACTGCTGGCCGCCGGCCGGGTGCGCAAGGTGCTGTGCTCGTTCCCGCGCCAGTCCGACTCCTGGGTCTTCGACGACCTCTACCGCGCCGGGAAGATCGAGCTGGAGGTGGTGCCGCAGGGCAACCTCGCCGAGCGGATGCGCGCCGCCGGGGCCGGGATCGGCGCCTTCTACTGCCCGACCGCGGTCGGCACACCGCTGGCCGAGGGCAAGGAGGTGCGGGAGATCGACGGCCGCACGTACCTGCTGGAGTACCCGATCAAGGGCGACTACGCGCTGATCGGCGCCCATGTCGCGGACACGCTGGGCAACCTCGTCTACCGCAGGACCGCCCGCAACTTCGGACCGGTCATGGCCACCGCCGCGACGACGACCATCGTCCAGGTCGACCAGGTCGTCGAGGCCGGGAAGCTCGACCCGGAGGCCGTCGTCACCCCGTCCATCTACGTCGACCGCATCGTCCAGGTGACGGCCCGTCACTACACCGTCCAGGGGGCACGATGACCACCACGCACGCCGACCACCGGCTCTCGATGGACGAGCTGGCCGCCGTCATCGCCCGCGACATCCCGGCCGGTTCCTTCGTCAACCTCGGCATCGGACAGCCCACCAAGATCGCCGACCATCTGCCGGCCGGCTCCGGGGTGGTGCTGCACACCGAGAACGGCATGCTCAACATGGGCCCGAAAGCCGAGGGCGACGCGATCGACCCCGACCTGACCAACGCCGGCAAGGTCCCGGTGACCGAACTGCCGGGAGCGGCGTATTTCCACCACGCCGACTCCTTCGCCATGATGCGCGGCGGACACCTCGACGTCTGCGTCCTCGGCGCCTACCAGGTCGCCTTCAACGGTGACCTGGCGAACTGGACCACCGGGAAACCCGATGACATCCCCGCCGTCGGCGGCGCCATGGACCTCGCCATCGGCGCCAAGGACGTGTACGTGATGATGACCCTGTTCACCCGCACCGGCGAGCCCAAACTCGTGCCGCGGTGCACCTATCCGCTCACCGGCCTCGGCTGCGTCAGCCGCGTCTACACCGACCACGGCGTCTTCGACGTCGGCCCCGAGGGCGTACGCATCCGGGAGACGTACGGCATCGACGCCGACGAACTCGCGCACCGTTGCGGCATCACGCTGCCCTAGC
>NZ_JADDXU010000010.1 GCF_015163075.1 Streptomyces justiciae | reverse complement strand
GCATCCCGAACGCGGCGCCTACACCACCGTAGGCAACCCCCTCAAACTCTCCGACTCACCCACCCGCATCACCCCCTCCCCCCTCCTCGGCCAACACAACGAGGACGTGTACGTCCGTGAACTTGGCCTGACCCAGGACGAGTTGCCGCTGCTCAAGTCGCAGGGAGTGATCTGATGTCGGTCACCGACCAGCTCGTGAAGTCCAACCGGGACTACGCCGACGGGTTCAGCGACCCGGGCATGGACGCCCGTCCCGTTCTGGGTGTGGCCGTCGTGGCCTGCATGGACGCCCGTCTCGACCTGCACGCCGCGCTCGGCCTGGAGCTCGGCGACTGCCACACCATCCGCAACGCGGGCGGCGTGGTCACCGACGACGTGATCCGGTCGCTCACCATCAGTCAGCACAAGCTGGGCACCCGCAGCATCGTGCTGATCCATCACTCCGGCTGCGGCCTGGAGGCGATCACCGAGGACTTCCGCACCGAGTTGGAGATGGCGGTCGGCCAGCGCCCCGCCTGGGCCGTGGAGGCCTTCCGGGACGCCGACCAGGACGTCCGGCAGTCCATGCAGCGCGTGCGCACCAACCCGTTCCTGCTGCACACCGACGACGTGCGCGGCTTCGTCTTCGACGTGAAGACCGGCCTGCTACGGGAGATCGACCGGGAGGCCCGCTGACCCCGTGACCGCCGCGATCTGCTGGCAGTAGAAGTCGGTCGTGTTCCGGGTGTGCCGGCGCATGAGTTCCTCGGCCAGGTCGGGGTCGCCGTCGGCGATCGCCTCGATGATCAGGGCGTGTTCGTTCCAGGCGTCCTGGCCGCGGGGCCTGGCGATCGGCATGTAGTACCAGCGGACGCGGCGGTCGACCTGCGGGATGAGCTCGGCGAGGACCGCGTTGCGGGACAGGAGCGTGATGTGGCCGTGGAGGTCGGCGTTGGCCTCCACGATCGCCCGGGCGTCACCGGCCGCGAGGGCGGTGACGCCCGCCCGCTGGAGCTCCCACAGGCGGGCCACGTCGAGCGGAGTGGCGTGCCGGGCGGCGTCACGCGCCGAGCGCGTCTCCAACAGGGCGCGGACGCTGAGGAGTTGGGAGCACTCCTCGGTCGTGGGGGAGTGCACGAAGGCGCCCTGGGAGGGGCGCAGGTCGACCCAGCCGGCGGTGTGGAGCCGTTGCAGCGCCTCACGGATCGGCTGGCGGCTGACGCCGAGTTCCTCGGCGAGCTCGGCCTCGACCAGGTGCTGGCCGGGCTTGAGGGAGCCGTTGATGATCAGCTCGGTGAGGGCGTCGTAGACGGCCTGGCGGAGCGGTGCGGGTCGCGCGATCGGGCCGCGGGCTGTCACGGCGGGTGTGTCGGGCATGGGCCCTCTTTCCCTCGTGGAAGTGACAAGGAAATTCCCCGTCCCGACCTCTGGTGCCGGGACACGGATGCAGAATACTGTATGCAATCATCGATCGACAGTAGTCCACAGTGGTCCAACAGCCACTCCCGAGGGGGTCGCCCCGTGTCGTACCGCACCGCTCTCTCAGAAATCCTGACCAGCGTCGTCGCCCCCGCCGCCGAACTGACCGGCGTGCGGGGCAGGTTCCCCCGCGCTGCGGTGACGGCCCTCGGGCGCGCCGGGCTGCTGGGGCTCACCGTCTCCACCGCGCACGGCGGCGGGGGGCGGGGGTTGCCGGAGGCCGCGGCCGTGGTGGCCCGTACGGCATGCGTCTGCCCGGCCACGGCGGCCGTCCTCCGGTCCCACTACGCGGCGGTCGCCGTCATCGAGGCGTACGGCGGCTCATGGGTGCGCACGGAGATCGCGGCGGGCCGCCATCTGAGCAGCCTCGCCCTCGCGGAGACGGAGGTGCTCGGGGAGGAAGGCCTTCTCGCGCCGCACTCCACCGCCGTCCGCTCCGGTGATGTGGTCGCGCTGCGGGCCCGTAAGTACCGGGTGGTGGCGGCAGGGGAGGCCGACAGCTATGTGTGGTCCTCCCGCCCGCTCGCCGCGCTCGACGGGCTCACGCTGTGGGGGGTTCCGGCGCACGCCCCGGACCTGTTCGTGCCGGCCCGGCCCGGCGGCGCGGGTCCGTCCGGGAGCGGGACGTCGACGGTGTTCGCCGACCCGGTCCTCGTCCCCGCCGACGCGATGCTCGGCGCGGACGGCACCGGGCTCGACATCGTGCGCCGTACGGTCCTGCCGTGGCTGCGCGAGCTACGAGCCGCCGGGAGCACCGGAGTTCAGGCTCCGCAGGTCGTCGGCGTCACCGCCGCCCGCCCGGCCGCCTCGTTGGCGCCGTCCTGAACTCCCCGGGGACGGCGACGAGTTGTGTCAGTCCCGCCCGGCCTTGGCGGCGAACTGCCTGCGGTAGAAGTCGGCGGTGCGCTCGGCGTGCTTGCGCATCACTTCACCCGCCCGGTCCGCGTCCCCCTTGGCGATGGCCTTGATGAGCTGGCTGTGCTCGTTCCAGGCCTCCTTGCCGCGGGGCTTGGCGATGGGGGTGTAGTACCAGCGCACCTTCTGGCCCACCTGCCCGAGCATCTCCGCCAGTACGTCGTTGGCGGCCACGGAGGTGATGAAGGAGTGCAGGGCCGTGTTGGCGGCGACCAGCCGCTCGACGTCACCCTCGGCGAGCGCGTCGACGCCGTCCTGGTGGAGTTCCCAGAGGCGCGCGACGTCCTCGGGCTTGGCGTTCTGCGCGGCGAGCTGCGCCGAGTAGGTCTCCAGGACCGCGCGGACGCCGAGGAGTTGGGCCGCCTCCTCCTCGGTGGGAGAGTGCACGAAGGCGCCCTGGGCGGGCCGCAGGTCGACCCAGCCGGCGGTCTGAAGCCGCTGGAGGGCCTCGCGGACCGGCTGCCGGCTGACCCCGAGGTGCTCGGCGAGCTCGGCCTCGACCAGATGCTGGCCGGGCTTGAGGGAGCCGCTGACGATCAGCTCGGTCAGGGCGTCGTACACGGCCTGGCGCAGGGGGGCCGGGCGGGCGACGCGCCGGGTCGCAGCGGCCGTGAGTGCCTCGCGCATGGTTGTCCTGTTCTGCTGCCGAGAGAGGTGGTCCGCCGCCAGGGGTGCGGCCGACGGCGGCGTCAGAATACAGGTTTTGGTATGCAACATGGCGTGGCCTGGAGACCCTGGGCGACCGCGCCACGGCTTTCCATGACTGTCGTCTGTATACAGAAGCCTGTATGGGGTATTGTCTCAGTCTCCTGCAACCCTCGCCGGGGACCCGTGTCACGGAAGGCGAAGCGATCATGACGACCAGCGGGAGTGACGTGACGGTCGAGAGCGTGGTCCGGAGGGTGGTGGCCGATCACCGGGGACAACGCGGCGCGCTGCTCCCCGTACTGCACGCCGTACAGGCCGAGTTGGGACATGTGCCGCAGGAGGCGATCCCGGTACTGGCCGACGAACTGAACCTCTCCCGGGCGGACGTCCACGGAGTGGTGACCTTCTACCACGACTTCCGCCGCGAACCGGCGGGCCGCACCACGGTGCGCATCTGCCGCGCCGAGGCCTGCCAAGCGCTGGGCGCCGACCGCCTGGTGAGCTACGCGCGCGAAGCCGGACTGCCCCTGGGGGAGACCGCGGCCGACGGCTCGGTCACCGTCGAGCAGGTTTTCTGTCTGGGCAACTGCGCGCTGGGACCGGCCGTGGAGGCGAACGGACGGCTGTACGGACGAGTGGGCCCGGCCCGCCTGGGCTCGATCCTCAACGGGACGGTGTGACGATGAACAACGCTTCCCACTCCGCCGCGACGGTCTACGTCCCCCGCGACTCGGCGGCCCGGTCCGTGGGCGCCGACGAGGTCGCCGCCACCCTCCAACGGGCCGCCACGCGCGGGGACTTCGCGATCGACGTCGTACGCAACGGATCGCGCGGCATGCTCTGGCTGGAGCCGATGATCGAGGTGGTCACCCCGCAGGGCCGCGTCGGCTACGGCCCCGTGGCCCCCGAGGACGTCGACGGCCTCCTCGCCGCCGGCCTGCTCGACGGCGCGGAGCACTCCCTGCGGCTCGGCCTCGTCGACGAACTCCCCTGGCTGGCACGGCAGACGAGGGTCACCTTCGCCAGAGTCGGCATCACCGACCCGCTCTCCCCGGAGGACTACGTCGAGCACGGCGGCCTCAAGGGACTCCGCGCCGCCCTCGACATGGCCCCCGCCGACGTCGTCACCGCCGTCACCGAGTCCGGACTGCGAGGCCGCGGCGGTGCCGGATTCCCGGCCGGCATCAAGTGGAAGACGGTGCTGGACTGCGCCGACGAGCTGAAGTTCGTGTGCTGCAACGCCGACGAGGGGGACAGCGGGACCTTCGCCGACCGGATGGTCATGGAGGGCGACCCGTTCCTGCTCATCGAGGGCATGACCATCGCCGCGCACGCGGTCGGCGCGAGCGAGGGCTACGTCTACATCCGCTCCGAGTACCCGGACGCCATCGCCACAATGCGCGAGGCCATCGAACTCGCCCGCGAGCAGGGCTGGTTGGGGCAGCGCGTCCTGGGCTCGTCGCTCGACTTCGACCTGCACGTCCGCGTCGGCGCCGGCGCGTACATCTGCGGCGAGGAGACCTCCATGCTGGAGAGTCTGGAGGGCAAGCGCGGCATGGTCCGGGCGAAGCCGCCGATCCCGGCGATCGAGGGCCTGTTCGGCAAGCCGACCGTGGTGAACAACGTCCTGACCCTCACTACTGTCCCGGTCGTCCTCGCCGACGGCCCCAAGGCCTACCAGGACCTCGGCGTCGGCCGCTCCCGCGGCACCCAGGTCTTCCAGCTCGGCGGCAACATCGCCCGCGGCGGCATCGTGGAGACCGCGTTCGGCATCACGCTGCGCGAGCTGATCGAGGAGTACGGCGGCGGCACCCGCACCGGACGGCCCGTGAGGACCGTCCAGGTCGGCGGGCCGCTCGGCGCGTATCTGCCCGAGGCGCGGTTCGACCTGCCCATGGACTACGAGGCGTTCGCCGAGGCCGGCGCCATGCTCGGGCACGGCGGCGTCGTCGTCTTCGACGACACGGTGGACATGGCGGCGCAGGCCCGCTTCGCGATGGAGTTCTGCGCGGAGGAGTCCTGCGGCAAGTGCACCCCCTGCCGGGTCGGGGCCGTACGCGGTGTCGAGGTCATCGACAAGATCGTGGCCGGTACGCACCGCGACGAGAACCTCGCCCTGCTCGAAGACCTCTGCGACCTGATGACCGACGGATCGCTGTGCGCGATGGGCGGGTTGACCCCGATGCCCGTGCGCAGCGCCCTCACCCACTTCCCCGACGACTTCCTCGGCGGGCGCAAACTCCTGGACATCCACCCCGTGAACACGAGGACGGAGGGCATGGTATGACGCTCCTCAAGGAACCCGACTTCGGAACACCGGAGCGACCGGGCCCGGCCACGGTCTCCGTCGAGATCGACGGCCTGCCGGTGACCGTCCCCGAGGGCACCTCGGTGATGCGCGCCGCGGCGGAAGCCGGCGTCGACATACCCAAGTTGTGCGCCACCGACAGCCTGGACGCCTTCGGCTCCTGCCGTCTGTGCGTGGTCGAGATCGACGGCCGCCGCGGCACCCCGGCCTCCTGCACCACCCCCTGCTCGGACGGCATGAAGGTGAGCACCCAGACACCGAAGGTGGAGAAGCTCCGCCAGGGCGTCATGGAGCTCTACATCTCCGACCACCCCCTCGACTGCCTCACCTGTCCCGCGAACGGCGACTGCGAACTCCAGGACATGGCAGGCGTGGTGGGCCTCAGGCAGGTCCGCTACGGCTACGAGGGCGCCAACCACCTCGACGCCGAGAAGGACACCTCCAACCCCTACTTCGACTTCGACCCGGCCAAGTGCATCGCATGCTCCCGCTGCGTGCGTGCCTGCGGCGAGGTCCAGGGCACGTTCGCGCTCACCATCGAGGGCCGCGGCTTCGACTCCAAGGTGTCGCCGGGCGCGGGGGAGTCCTTCATGGACTCCGAGTGCGTCTCCTGCGGCGCCTGCGTCCAGGCCTGCCCGACGTCCACGCTCCAGGAACGCTCGGTCGTCGAACTCGGCATGCCCACCAGGTCCGTTGTCACCACCTGCGCCTACTGCGGCGTCGGCTGCTCCTTCAAGGCCGAGCTGCGCGGCGACGAACTCGTGCGCATGGTCCCGTACAAGGACGGCGGCGCCAACGAGGGCCACTCCTGTGTGAAGGGCCGCTTCGCCTTCGGCTACGCCACCCACCCCGATCGCAAGCTCAAGCCGATGGTCCGCGACCGGATCACCGACCCGTGGCGCGAGGTCGAGTGGGACGAGGCGATCGGCACGGTCGCCCGCCGGATGCGCGAGATCCAGGACCGGCACGGCTCGGGGGCGGTCGGCGCCATCACCTCATCGCGCTGCACCAACGAGGAGGTGTACGTCGTCCAGAAGATGGTCCGCGCGGCCTTCGGCAACAACAACGTCGACACCTGCGCCCGCGTCTGCCACTCCCCGACGGGCTACGGCCTCAAGCAGACCTTCGGCGAGTCCGCGGGCACCCAGGACTTCCGCTCGGTCGCGCAGGCCGACGTCATCATGGTCATCGGCGCCAACCCCACCGATGGCCACCCGGTGTTCGCCTCCCGCATGAAGCGCCGGCTGCGCGAGGGCGCCAAGCTCATCGTGGTCGACCCGCGCCGCATCGACCTGGTCCGCTCGCCGCACATCGAGGCCGAGCACCACCTCCAGCTGCGGCCCAGCACCAACGTAGCCGTGGTCAACGCCATGGCCCACGTCGTCGTCACCGAGGGCCTGGTAGACCGGGACTTCGTGACCGCGCGCTGCGAAGGCTTCGACGACTGGGCCGAGTTCGTCGCCCGTCCCGAGAACAGCCCCGAGGCGGTCGAGGAGATCACCGGCGTACCGGCTACCGAACTCCGCGCCGCCGCGCGGCTGTACGCGTCCGCGCCCAACGGTGCCATCTACTATGGCCTCGGCGTCACCGAGCACAGCCAGGGTTCGACCATGGTCATGGGAATGGCCAACCTCGCGATGGCGTGCGGCAACATCGGTCGTGACGGCGTCGGCGTGAACCCGCTGCGCGGCCAGAACAACGTCCAGGGCTCCTGCGACATGGGCTCCTTCCCGCACGAACTCCCCGGCTACCGCCACGTCTCGGACGACGCGGTCCGCACCGTCTTCGAGAACCTCTGGGGCGGAACCCTCCTCGCCGAGCCGGGACTTCGCATCCCCAACATGTTCGACGCGGCCATCGACGGCTCCTTCCGGGGCCTGTTCGTGCACGGCGAGGACATCGCCCAGTCCGACCCCAACCTCAAGCACGTGACCGCCGCGCTCGAAGCCATGGAACTGGTCGTCGTCCAGGACCTGTTCCTGAATGAGACCGCCAAGTTCGCGCACGTCTTCCTGCCCGGCGCCTCCTTCCTGGAGAAGGACGGCACCTTCACCAACGCGGAGCGCCGCATCAACCGCGTCCGCGCGGTGATGAAGCCCAAGACCGGCAAGCACGAGTGGCAGATCGTGAGCGAGATCGCCACCGCCATGGGCTACCCGATGGCGTACGACCACCCGGGCCAGATCATGGACGAGATCGCCGCCGTCACCCCGACGTTCACCGGCGTCTCCTTCGAGCTGCTCGACAAGCTGGGCAGCGTCCAGTGGCCCTGCAACGAGGAGGCCCCGGAGGGCACGCCCATCATGCACGTGGACGAGTTCGTGCGCGGCAAGGGCAGGTTCGTGGTCACGTCGTACGTCCCGACCAACGAACGGAGCACCAGGCGCTTCCCGTTGGTCCTGACGACCGGCCGCATCCTGAGCCAGTACAACGTCGGCGCGCAGACCCGTCGTACCGGCAATGTCGCCTGGCACCCCGAGGACATCCTGGAACTGCATCCGCATGACGCGGAGGACCGCGGCATCAAGAACGGTGACATGGTCACCCTGGCCAGCCGGGTCGGTGAGACCACCCTGCGCGCGGAGATCTCGGACCGGATGCCGACCGGGGTCGTCTACACGACCTTCCATCACCCGGTGACCGGCGCGAACGTCGTGACCACCGAGAACTCCGACTGGGCCACCAACTGCCCGGAGTACAAGGTGACCGCCGTGCAGGTGGGTCTGGCGACGGTGGGGGGCTGAGATGACCGCGACCGTGCCGTCCGAACAGCGGATGGCGAACGACATCGCCAGGAACCTCCGGCACCTGCCGCAGGAGCGGGCCGCGGAGGAGATCGCGGGACACATCGGCCGGTTCTGGGACCCGCGGATGCGCGCCCGGCTGTACGAGTACGCCGACGCCGGAGCGGACGGCCTCGACCCCTTGGTGGTCGCTGCCGTGAAGCTCCTGCGCTGAACCTCCCTCCGGGCCGCACCGGGACTGTACACACAGAACGAATACTGCATACAGTATTTGCGGCGATCGTGAGCGGCCGTCGGTGACCGCCCCCGGTCCCGGCGCGGCCCGGCGAGAGAGGAGTCGTTCATGCTGTTCCGGCAGCTTGAGTACTTCGTGGCGGTGGCGAGAGAGCGGCACTTCGCCCGGGCGGCCGAGTCCTGCTTCGTGTCGCAGCCGGCGCTGTCGGCGGCGATCGCCAAGCTGGAACGGGAGTTGAACGTCACCCTCATCAACCGCGGGCACACCTACCAGGGCCTCACCCCGGAAGGCGAGCGGCTGGTCGTCTGGGCCAAACGCATCCTCGCCGAACAGGACGCCTTCAAGGCCGAGGTGGCCGCCGTCCAGTCCGGCATCACCGGCACCCTGCGGCTCGGCACCGACCCCACGGCCTCGACGACCCTGGCGCTGCCCGTCGCCGCGTTCTGCGCCGCCCACCCGCTGGCCAAGGTGCAGGTCCGCTCCCGGCTGTCGACGAAGGAACTCCACCGCCAGTTGCGCGACTTCGAACTCGACGTGGCGATCGCCCACTTCGACCCCGGCGACCAGGAGGGCCTCCAGGTCGTCCCCCTGTACCAGGAGCGGTACATGCTGCTGGTGTCGGACGACCAGCCGGTCACCCAGTCCGCCACCGTGACCTGGGCGGACGCGGCCCAGCTGCCGCTCGCCATGCTGACACCCGACATGCGCATCCGGCAGATCGTCGACACCGTCTTCGCGGAGAAGGGGTTCGTGGTGACCCCGCAGATCGAGACGGACTCGATCGCCTCCCTCTACGCCCATGTGGGCGGCGGCGGTTGGGCGAGCATCGTCCCGCACACCTGGCTGCGCGCGATGCCGGTCGTCGGCCGCACCCGCGCGCTGCCCCTGGTCGACCCGGCGGCCGGCGCCCAGGTCTCGGTGGCGATCCACGCCGGCACCCCCGGCTCGGTCGCCGCCCGCGCCTTCGTCAACGCGGCGACGGGCCTGGCCCTGGACGACGTCTTCGCCCGCCCCCTGCCCACCGAACACCTCGTGCGCGCCGTCCCCTGACGCTCACGGCGCGTACCGTGCCTGTACGGCCTTCCGGTCGAGCCCTCCCTTGGCGGTGTACGGCAGCGCGTCGACCACTTCGAGCGGGTCGGGCACCTCGAACGCGGCGAGCCGGTCCCGGCAGTACCGCAGGATCTCCGCCGCGTCCACGCTCTCACCCTCCCGCACCACCACGGCGGCCCCGACCCGTTGCCCGTACGTCTCGTCCGGTACGGCGAACACGGCCGCCTCCGCCACCCCTGGGCACCCGGCGAGGATGTCCTCAACATGCTCGGGCGCAACCTTCTCCCCACCGCGGTTGATGAGGTTCTTGATCCGCCCGGTCAGCGACAGATACCCGTCGGCGTCCAGCATGCCCAGGTCACCGGTGCGCAGCCAGCCGTCGACGAAGGTGTACGACGTCTCGTCCGCGTCGCCGAGATACCCGCGGGCGACCGTGGGCCCCTGCACCCACACCTCGCCCTCGACCCCCACCGGGCAGGGAATCCCGCCGGGGCCGACGACCCGGACCTCGACACCGGTCGGCCGGCCGACCGACCCCTGCTTCAACTCCCCACGTCCCGGCAGGGGTTCACTGGTCGCCTGGTGCGAGGACTCGGTCATCCCGTACGCGGACAGCAGGGGCGCGCCGAACGTACGCTCCAACGCCCGCTGCGTGGCGGTGTTGAGCGGCGCACTGCAACTGCGGACGAACTTCAGCGGCGGCGCCTGCGGCCCCGGGTACTCCTGCTCCGACCGGTCCAGCAGGATCTCGTGCATGGCCGGGACCGCCGTGAACCACGTGGCCGCCACCGCCCGCATGTCGTCCCAGAACGTCGTCGCGGAGAACCGCCCCCGCTCGGGCAGCAGCACACAGCCGCCACTCGCCAGCGAGGCCAGCAGCGCCGCGAACAGTCCGTGCCCATGGAAGAACGGCATCACCGCCACCGTCGCATCCCCCGGCCCCAACTCGTAACTGGCGCAGATGTTCCGCACGGACGCCGTGACGTTCGCGTGGGTGAGCGGGACCATCTTCGCCCGGGCGCTGGTCCCGGCGGTGAACATCACGAGGGCGTCATCGCTCCACAACTCGGCGGATACCCCGGCCACTTGGGAGGCATCGACGACATCGAGAGTGACGGAGGCCGTGCCCGCCCGCGAGACGCCGACGCGCAAGGGCCACGCCGGTACCGGCAGTCGGGAATCGGCGACGGGCGGCCCCACCAGAACACCCCGCGCACCCAACGCGCCCACACGGGCCGAGAGTTGCGTCATCGGAAGCGCGGGGTCCAGCGGCGCGACCACCAACCCCGCCCGCGCCGCGCCGAACAACGCCACCACGAACTCGGCCGTGTTGGCGGACAGCACCCCCACCGCGTCCCCGCGCCGCAGCCCGGCCCCGCCGAGCCGGGCGGCCACGTCGTCGGCCAGGGCGGCGAGGGCACGGTAGGACAGGTGCACCCGCTCACCGCCGACGACGAGAGCACGGGCGTACGGACGTTCCCGGGCCTGCCGGTCCAGGAGATCGACGAGACCCGTCAGCGTCGGAGGCCGGTACAGCTCCGCGCCGCGCACGGACGCCGCGACCACAGCGGCCATGACCCCACCCCCTAGCGCCAGGTCCGATGGAACAGTCCTCTGCGAGCCTGCGGCGGCCTTCGGTGGCCGTCCAATACGCACTGCCGAACGGTCGATAACGGGCGTCTATCAAGGGAGCTGTGAGGGCCTGTGCCGGCTCTCGATAGAAGTTGCTTATCGGCTGGTCGCCGATGGGTCTTGGACGTGGGCGAACGCGCTGCGGATGGTGAGAGGAGTAGCCGCACCGGCAGGACCTGCCCAAGGAGGACCCCGGACCATGACCGCCCCCTCGACACAGGAGACCGCGGCAGCAGCCGACGTGCCGACCGAGCAGCTGACCGACGGGTACCACCTGGTCGTCGACGCGCTCAAGATGAACGACGTCGACACCATCTACGGGGTCGTCGGCATCCCGATCACCGACCTCGCCCGCCTCGCCCAGGCCCAGGGCATCCGCTACATAGGCTTCCGGCACGAGAGCAACGCCGGACACGCGGCGGCCGCCGCCGGCTACCTCACCAAGAAGCCGGGCGTGGCCCTCACGGTGTCGGCACCGGGCTTCCTCAACGGCCTCGTCGCGCTGGCGAACGCGACCACCAACTGCTTCCCCATGGTGCAGATCTCCGGCTCCAGCGAGCGCCACCTCGTCGACCTCAAGCAGGGCGACTACGAGGAGATGGACCAGCTGGCCGCCGCCCAGCCGTTCGTCAAAGCCGCCTACCGCGTCAGCCGCGTCGAGGACATCGGCCGCGGTATCGCCCGTGCCCTGCGCACCGCGATCTCCGGGCGCCCCGGCGGTGTCTATCTCGACATCCCCGCCGCGGTGCTCGGCGCCATCATGCCGAAGGACGAGGGCGCGAAGACGCTGAGCCGTCTCGTCGACCCCGCGCCGCGCCAACTCCCCGCCCCCGACGCCGTGGACCGCGCGATCGAGCTGCTGGCCTCCGCCGAGCGCCCGCTGGTCGTGCTGGGCAAGGGCGCCGCGTACGCCCAGGCGGACGACAAGGTACGGGAGTTCATCGAGTCGACGGGCATCCCGTACGTACCGATGTCGATGGCCAAGGGCCTGCTGCCCGACGACCACCCGCAGTCCGCGGCCACCGCCCGCTCCCTGGCCCTGAAGAAGGCCGACGTCGTCATGCTGATCGGCGCCCGCCTCAACTGGCTGTTGGGACACGGCCAGGCGGGCTGGAACCCGGACGCCAAGTTCGTCCAGATCGACATCGACCCCAAGGAGATGGACAGCAACCAGCCCATCGCCGCGCCGCTCGTCGGCGACATCGAGTCGGTGCTCGACGCCCTCGCCGAACGCACCAAGCCCGGCCAGATCCAGGCCCCTTCGGCCTGGCGCGACGAACTCGGGGCGCGCTCCGCGCAGAACGTCGCCAAGATGGCCCAGCGCCTGGCGGCCGACCCGCACCCCATGCAGTTCATGGGCGCCCTGAAGGCCGTACGCGACGTCATCCACGCCCGCCCGGAGACGTACCTCGTCAACGAGGGCGCCAACGCCCTGGACATCGCGCGCAACGTCATCGACATGCACGTACCGCGCCACCGCCTCGACAGCGGCACCTGGGGCGTCATGGGCATCGGCATGGGGTACGCCATCGCCGCCGCCGTCGAGAGCGGACAGCCGGTCGTGGCCGTCGAGGGCGACAGCGCCTTCGGGTTCAGCGGCATCGAGATCGAGACGATCTGCCGCTACCAACTGCCGGTCGTCACCGTGATCATGAACAACGGCGGCGTCTACCGCGGCGACGACACCAACCCGTACGACGACGCCCCCTCGCCCACCACGCTCATGTCGGCGGCCCGCCACGACCTCCTCATCGAGGCGTTCGGCGGCAAGGGCTACCGCGCCACCACCCCCGCCGAGGTCACCGCCGCCCTCACCGAGGCCCTCGCCTCCGGCGGCCCGGCGCTCATCGACTGCGTCATCGACCCCTCGGCCGGTACCGAGAGCGGCCACATCTCGCACCTCAACCCCAAGGGCATCACCGTCGGCAACATCACGCCGGCCAAGAAGTGACCGCCCAGCCCAGCCCCCGCAACTTCACGAAAAGGAAGCAGACATGAGTGAAAAGCCGCTCGCCGGAATCAAGGTGATCGACTTCACCGGGGTCCAGGCCGGTCCCGCCTGCACACAGATGCTCGCCTGGTTCGGCGCCGACGTCCTCAAGGTCGAGCGCCCCAACGGCGGCGACGTGACGCGCCGTCAGCTCCGCGACATCGAGGACCTCGACGCGCTCTACTTCACGATGCTCAACAGCAACAAGCGCTCCCTCGCCATCAACACCAAGACCGCCGAGGGCAAGGAGGTCCTGGAGAAGCTCATCAGGGACGCCGACGTCCTGGTGGAGAACTTCGCGCCGGGCGCCCTGGACCGCATGGGCTTCACCTGGGAGCGTATCCAGGAGCTCAACCCGCGCCTGATCTTCGGCTCGGTCAAGGGCTTCAACGACCAGTCGTCCTGGAACGACCTCAAGGTCTACGAGAACGTCGCCCAGTGCGCCGGCGGCGCCGCCTCCACCACCGGCTTCTGGGACGGCCCGCCGACCATCTCCGGCGCCGCCCTCGGCGACACCAACACCGGTATGCACCTGGCGATCGGCATCCTCACCGCGATCATCGACCGCACCAAGACCGGCAAGGGCCAGAAGGTCTCCGTCTCCATGCAGGACGCCGTCCTCAACCTCTGCCGCGTCAAGCTGCGCGACCAGCAGCGCCTGGAGCGGGTCGGCTACCTGGAGGAGTACCCGCAGTACCCCAACGGCGAGTTCACCGACGTCGTCCCGCGCGGCGGCAACGCGGGCGGCGGCGGCCAGCCCGGCTGGGTGCTCAAGTGCAAGGGCTGGGAGACCGACCCGAACGCGTACATCTACTTCACCGTCCAGGAGCAGAACTGGAAGCGGACGGCCGAGGTGATCGGCCACCCCGAGTGGGCCGAGGACCCCGAGTACGCCACGGCGCGCGCCCGGCAGTCGCACATCTTCGAGATCTTCGGCGAGATCGAGAAGTGGCTCGCGGACAAGACCAAGTACGAGGCGGTGAACATCCTGCGCGAGTGGGAGGTGCCCTGCGCCCCCGTGATGAGCATGAAGGAGATCGCCTACGACGAGGACCTGCGCAAGAGCGGCACGGTCGTCGAGGTCGAGCAGAAGGAACGCGGCACCTACCTCACCGTCGGCAGCCCGGTGAAGTTCTCCTCCTTCAAGCCCGACATCACCGGCGCCCCGCTGCTGGGCGAGCACAGCTCCGAGGTCCTGGTCGAACTCGGCTACGACGAGGAGACCATCGGCCGGCTGAAGGAGAACGGCGTCATCGTGTAGCCACGGACAGCTGAGTGGGGGCCGTCGCCTTCGGGCGACGGCCCCCACTCATATGCGCGTTGACGGTTCAGACGGTCGCCTCGGCGCGCCGCCGCATCAACTCCCGCTCCCGCTCACGCCGCGCGGTCACGTCCCGGATGACCGCCCCGCAGTACATGTCGCCGTCGGCGGCCGGGAGCATGACCACGCTGAACTCGATGGAGATCCGGCGCCCGTCCGCGGCCAGCGCGGGCACGTTCAGCAGGTCGGCTTCCCCGTACTTGCTGGTCCCGCGGTCCATGGCCTCCTGGAAGCCGTCCCAGTGCCGCTTGCGGTGCTTCTCCGGGATGATGACGTCGAGACTTCGGCCGTCCACATCGGCCGCCGAGAACCCGAAGATGCGCTCCGCGCCTTGGTTCCAGTACCGGATGAGTCCGTCGCCGTCGATGATCACGATGCCGTCGGGCGCCTGGGCGGCCATTCCCAGGACCACCTCGGGATGCAGATCTTCCATGTCGCCTCCGAGCAGGGGCAGTTGGTGCACGCAGTATACAGCCGATCGTATACAGGATTCCAAGACCTTGTGCCGATGAACCCCGGACATGGCTGAGGCGGGACCCTTGCGGCGCAGGGGGCGCTCCCCGCCGCTCAGGGTCCCGCCGCCGTGTCGCGGGGGGCCGGTCAGCCCAGGGTGGCCGCGGCCCGTAGGGCTATGCGGTCCGCTCCCGCGAACACGTTCATGGGACCACCTCGACGCACGATCGGCCGCCTCATGCGGCGGTCTGGTGGGCGAGGAGGTCGCTGAGGGCGTGGATGGTGGTGAGGGTGGGGGTGGGGGTGTGGGTGAGGGTGGCGAGTTCGAGGACGGCGGTGAGGAGGACGTCGAGTTCGAGGGGTTTGCCGGCTTCGAGGTCTTGGAGGGTGCTGGTGCGGTGGTCGCCGACTTTTTCGGCGCCGGCGAGGCGGCGTTCGATGGTGATGTCGGGGTGGCAGTCGAGGGCGTTGGCGACGGCGAGGGTTTCTTCCATCATTTGTTGGATGACGTGGCGGGTGCCGTGGTGGTGGCACATCTGGCGCATGGTGGCGCGGGCGAGGGCGCTGATGGGGTTGAAGGAGGTGTTGCCGAGGAGTTTGAGCCAGATGTCGTTGCGGAGGTCGGTTTCGACGGGGCATTTGAGTCCGCCGGCCTGCATGGCGTGGCTGAAGTCTGTGCAGCGGGGGGAGAGGGTGCGGTCGGGTTCGCCGAGGGAGAAGCGGGTGCCTTCCAGGTGGCGGACCACACCGGGGGCTTCGAGTTCGGTGGCGGCGTAGACGACGCATCCGATGGCCCGTTCGGGGGCGAGCACCTTACTGACCGTCCCGCCGGGGTCGACGCTTTCGAGGCGGCGGCCGTCGTGGGGTCCGCCGTGGGCGTGGAAGTACCACCAGGGGATGCCGTTCTGCGCCGCGATCACAGCGGTGCCGGGGTGGAGGAGGGGTTCGATGAGCGGCCCGCACGCCGCGTACGAGGTGGCCTTCAGCCCCAGGAACACATAGTCGACGGGGCCGACCTCGGCCGGGTCGTCGGTGGCGTGCGCCTTCGCGGTGAAGTCGCCGCGGGGGGAGTGGATTTGGACGCCGTGTTGCCTCATGGCCGCCAGGTGCGGTCCACGGGCTATCAGATGCACGTCGGCGCCTGCGCGGTGCAGGGCGGCGCCGACGTAGGCGCCGATGGCTCCGGCGCCGAGGACTGCGACTTTCATGCTGGGGGAGCTCCGTTCGGTCGAGGGTGTACCGCGGAACCGTCGAGCTGTGTCGACGAAATATTGTCTACAGGATGGAATGAGTGGCAGCAAGACTTCGGCCATCCCGCGGTCCCGCCCGGCGGCCCCAACTCCCCTCCGTCCATGCGGTTGTGCGCCGTAGACTGTAGGCGAAAGCCAATTCATAATTGCCTCCTGCACGCAGCGACGACGCTGACGAGGAGGGGCCGTGATGTTGTCGACGACTGGCCTGCCGCAGGGTGCGGTGCCCAAGCTCGAACGTCCCGGCCCGCTGCGGGACCGTGTCTACGAGGCGCTCCTCGAACTCATCACCACCCGTGCTCTCCAGCCCGGCCAGCATCTGGTCGAGAGCGAGCTCGCCGGGCATCTCGGGGTCTCACGGCAGCCGGTGCGCGAGGCGTTGCAGCGGCTCAGTACCGAGGGGTGGGTGGACCTGCGGCCGGCCCAGGGCGCGTTCGTGCACGAGCCCACCGAGGAAGAAGCCGACCAGCTCCTCACCGTCCGCACCCTGCTGGAGGCCGAGGCGGCCCGGCTCGCCGCGGCCAACGCCGGCAGCGCGGCCATCGCCGCCCTCGAGGAGCTGTGCGCCGAGGGTGAGCGGGCCGTCGCGGCCGACGACGTGGACGGCGCGGTCGCGACGAACGCCCGGCTGCACGCGAAGATCATGGAGCTCGCGGGGAACAAGGTCCTGGCGGAGCTGGCCGCCCAGGTCGACCGGCGGGTCCGCTGGTACTACACGCCGGTCGCACGGCAGCGCGGCCGCCAGTCCTGGATCGAGCACCGCGAACTGATCGCGGCGATCGCGGACCGCGACGAACAGCGGGCGATCGAGGCCATGCGGACCCACACCGAGCAGACGCGGAAGATGTACCACGAGCGGGGGAATCAGCCGCGCTGACGGTAACCGCCCGGTCGCGCAGGGTACGGCCCCGGGGCGCCTTCCGCAGGTGGCGGGGGATGGCCGCCCAGCGCACGGATATGCAGGTGAAAGGCACTCCGAAAGCTTGGTATTGTTGTCCATGTCGCCGCGGGGAACACCCCCGGCCAGGCGGCAGACACCTAGTCCGGGTGGCGGAATGGCAGACGCGCTAGCTTGAGGTGCTAGTGCCCTTTATCGGGCGTGGGGGTTCAAGTCCCCCCTCGGACACAGAGAGTAACCGCAGCTGTGCGGGTCGAGGATCTCCTCGGCCCGCACAGTTGCTTTACGTCGTCTCCACGGCCGTCGAAATAATCAGATGCCGCCCCTCCCGCCCCCTCCCTACACTCACCACGAACCGCACGCCGCCACTGACCGGCGGCGTGCCGTGTGACGAGATCCGTGACGAACGAGGGGAGCCCGGCCGTGTGTGACCGCACCACTGTCGCCGCTTCCCGTACGCGCTACGAGGTGATCCTCGTGTCTCCGGCCGCCCGGCGCCCGCTGCGCGGCCGGTGTCGGATGCCCGTCACGACCTCCTGACGCATCGTCAAGTCGAGTGCTTCGTACGGGAATTGCGCTGCCCTTTTCACGGAACACCTCGAAAGGCCATGGGCCGTGCGTACTCGCATCAACCCTCTCACCACCGTCCGCAACCTGGGCATCCTCGCCCACGTCGACGCCGGTAAGACCACCGTCACCGAGCGGATCCTGTTCGCCACCGGCACCACGCACCGGCGCGGTGAGGTCCACGACGGCACCACCGTCACCGACTTCGACCCGCAGGAACGCGACCGGGGCATCACGATCTTCGCGGCGGCGATCAGCTGTGCCTGGGACGGCCATCGCATCAACCTGATCGACACCCCGGGGCACGTCGACTTCGCCGACGAGGTGGAGCGCTCGCTGCGGGTGCTCGACGGCGCGGTCGCGGTGTTCGACGCCGTCGCGGGCGTGGAGCCGCAGAGCGAGTCCGTCTGGCGGCAGGCCGACCGGTACGGCGTACCGAGGATCGCCTTCGTCAACAAGATGGACCGCGCCGGCGCCGACCTCGACGCCGCCGTCGCCTCCGTCCGGGAGCGGCTGCACCCGGCACCCCTGGTCGTGCAGCTGCCCATCGGTGCGGAGGACGGCTTCCGCGGGGTCGTCGACCTGGTCCGGATGCGGGCGCTGACCTGGGCCGACGGCGGTGACATGGTCGTACAGGAGATCCCGGAGACGCTCGCCGACGAAGCGGCGCGGCGGCGTCGGGTGCTCGAAGAGGCCGTGGCCGAGCTGCATCCGGGGGCGCTGGAGGAGTTCTGCGCCCGGTCGGCGCTCGATGCGCGGACGCTCGGCGAGGCGCTGCGGGACCTCACCCACTCCGGCGACGGGGTCGTGGTCCTGTGCGGATCGGCCTACCGCAACCGTGGTGTCGAACCGCTGCTCGACGCGCTGGTCTCGTATCTGCCGTCGCCGCTCGACGTGCCCGCCGTGCGCGGCACCGGCGAGGACGACGGGCAGGAGCGGGCCGCCGACCCGGCGGCGCCGTTCGCGGGCCTGGTGTTCAAGGTGAACGCCACCCCGACCGGGCGCCTCACCTACCTGCGGATCTACTCCGGAACGATCGAGAAGGGAGACACGGTGTGGGACTCGGGCGTACGGCGCACCGAGCGCATCGGGCGCATCCTGCGGGTGCAGGCCGACCGGCACGCCCAGCTGGAGCGGGCGGTCGCCGGGGACATCGTGGCTGTCGTCGGGCTGAAGGCGGCCCGCGCCGGGTCGACGCTGTGCGCGCCGGACGCGCCGCTCGTCCTCGAACCGCCGAGCGTCGCCGAACCCGTGGTGTCCGTGGCGGTCGAGGCCGTGCGGTCCACCGACACCGACCGGCTGGCCCAGGCGCTTGCCCGGCTGGCCGAGGAGGACCCGTCGCTGGTCGTGCGGACCGACCCGGAGACCGGGCAGACCGTGCTGTCCGGCATGGGCGAACTGCATCTGGAGGTCGCGCTGGAGAAGGTACGGCGTGACCAGGGGCTGGACGTCAACGCCGGGCGGCCGCGGGTGGCCCACCGGGAGACCGTCGGACGCGGCGTGTCCGGGTTCGTGTTCCGGCACGTCAAACAGGACGGCGGGGCAGGGCAGTTCGCCCATGTCGTCCTCGACGTGGAGCCGCTGCCCGTGGACGCCGGGTTCGAGTTCCGCTCGGCCGTCGTCGGCGGGCGGGTGCCGCAGGAGTACGTCCGGGCGGTCGAGGCCGGCTGCCGGGACGCCCTGGCCGAGGGGCCGCTCGGCGGTCACCCCGTGACCGGGCTGCGCGTCACCCTCACCGACGGGGCGACCCATGTGAAGGACTCCTCCGACACGGCCTTCCGCACGGCGGGCCGGTTCGGGCTCCGGGACGCCCTGCGCGCCTGCGCCATGGTGCTCCTCGAACCCGTCGCCGAGGTCACGGTCACCGTGCCCGACACCGCGGTCGGCGGAGTCCTCGGCGACCTCGCGGCCCGGCGCGGCCGGGTCACGGGCTCGGCGGCACGCGCCGGCTCGGCGGTCGTCACGGCCACCGTGCCGCTCGCCGAACTCTTCGGCTACGCAACCCGGTTGCGCAGCCGGACCCAGGGCCGCGGCACGTTCACGGCCCGCCCGACGGGGTATGCCCAGGCGCCGTCCGGGGTGACGGCTGTGTAGTCCTGGGGCTGCGGTCCTAGGACGCAGGTCCCGTTGTCAGTTCGCACCACGGATGAATAACGTTCGTGGTGCGAACTGAAAGGGTGCTCCGGGGGACGGGGTACGCAGTCGACGGGGAGAGGGCGGGGTCCGCCATGTCATTGCAGAAGCCGTTGTTCGGTACGGGGATCAGCACAGCCGTCGGCGACATCGAGGAGTCGCTGCGGCTCGCCGTGCAGGCAGACCGGCAGGGCCTCGACCTGGTCACCGTCTCCGACCACCCCTACTACGCGGCCAGGCTCGATGCGTACGCCCAGGTCGGGGTCGTCCTCGGCCGGACCGAGCGGGTCTCGGCCCTGGTCAGCGTCAGCAACCTGCCCAGCCGCCCCGCGCCGATGCTGGCCCGCACGGTCACCTCGCTGTCCGCGCTGACCGGCGGGCGGCTGGTGCTGGGCATGGGCGCGGGCGGGCTGTGGGACGAGATCGCCCGGCTGGGAGTCGAGCGGCTCGGGCCCGGTGCGGCGGTGCGGGCCTTCGAGGAGGCGGTCACCCTGATCCGCTTGCTCGGCGGTGGCGGTGAACCGGTCACGTTCGAGGGGGAGTTCTACCAGGTGCACGACCTCGAACCGGCCGCGGTCGCGGTGCCGCCGGTGTGGACCGGCTCGGTGGGGCCCAAGTCGCTCGCCGCCACCGGCAGGGTGGCGGACGGCTGGATCCCGGGCCACGCCGCCGACTGGCTGAGCCCGCGTTACCGCGACTCCCGGCCCGTCATCGACGAGGCCGCCTTCAAGGCAGGCCGTGACCCCGCAGACATCGTCACCGTCTACAACCTCCCCGGCGTCATCACCGCAACGCCCGTCGCCGCCCCGCGTGACGCCGATGGCGTGTGGCGGGGCGGCTCGGTGGCGCAGTGGGTCGAGGAACTCACCGGTGCCGTCCTGGAGTTCGGCGCCCACGGGTTCGTCCACTTCCGCGTCGAGGACGGCACCCCGGCCGACGTCACGCTCGGCCGCTGGGCGCAGGAGATCGCCCCGGCGGTGCGGGAGGCCGTGCTGGCCGCCCGCACCTGACGGGCCGTCAAGATCCGTCAGGGGTACGACACCACGGTGGACGGCACGGTCGACGTGCCCGAAGTCGCCGCCCCCGTCTCGTTGATGACGTGCTCGTACTGGCCGTTGCCCCCGAGCGAGACGACCAGCAGATCGTGGAAACGCACTCCCGGCCGGTTCGGGGCGGCGAAGCCGTGGTGCTGCACGATCGTGGGGTCGACGTTGTAGTAGCAATAACTGCCAAGTCCCCAGCCCTCGTGCGCGGTCACCGCGTCGCCGACCCGGTAGGCCGCGTAGCCCTTGACCGAGCCGTTCTGGATGGCGGCCTGGTTCGGGGCGTCGTACGCCTTCTCGTTCTGGAAGAAGATCGTGCGGCCGCGTTCGCCGAACCACTGGACATCGTACTTGTTGAAGTGCTCCACGAACAGGCCGGTGGCGAGGACGTCCGAGCCGTTGACGACCACGCCGTAGTCCGCGCGGTTGGTCTCCCAGCCGACGCCCTCGCCGTGGTCGGCGCGCCAGACCCAGGTGTGGTCGACGAGGGTGTGCCGGTTGTTGATCACTATCGAGGTCGTGGCCTTGCCGGGGCCCGCGCCGCCGATGCGGATGAACACGTCCTGCACGGTGGTGGGGTTGGCGGAGTGGTCCCGCCAGGCGCCGCTCGGGCCGACCTCCAGCAGGGACGCCGAGTTGACCGGCCCGGCGTCGATCAGGAAGCCGGCCAGCCGGACGCCGTCCACGTCGGCGACCTTCAGCGCGGTGACGCCGTTGTCCGGCACGAGCGTCGCGTAACCCAGGCCCAGCACCACGGTGTTGGCGCGGTTGACCTGGATCGGCCGGTCGACGTGGTAGATCCCCGGCGTCAGCAGCAGGTGCAGCCCCTGGGCGAGGGCCTGGTTCAGCGTCGCCGCCGAGACGCCCGGCTTGGCGACGTAGAACCGCGACAGGGGGAGTGAGGTACCGCGAGGCGTGCCGTTGCCCCAGGTCACCCCGCGGGCGTTGGTGCGCAGGGACGGCAGGAAGACCCGGTACTCACTGCCGTTGAGGTACAGGAAGGGCTTCTCGCGGGAGACGGGAGTGGTGTCGAGGGTGGTGTACGGCGGGTTCGGGAAGCTCTGCGCCGGGGCGCCCTCGACGCCCGAGAACACCATGTTCCAGACGCCGTTGAGCCAGCTGCCGATCGCGCTGTCCCGGGTGTACCACTGCTGCTGGGAGTACGGGCCGATCTGACCGTCGATACGGCTGTCGGCGATGTAGCCGCCGCTGGCCCAACCGTAGCCGGAGGGGGCGAGGTTGAGGCCGCCGCGGACGTGCATCCGGCGGAACGGGGCGGCCTGAGCCACCGCCCAGCGGTTGGTGCCGTTGGCCGGGACCAGCGCCAGGTTCTCCGCCGAACGCCAGAAGTTCTGCGTGGCGTTGCCGCCGAACCAGCCCGCGTCGACCGTCACGTCCCCGTTGATGGTCGTGTCGTCGGGGGACAGGCCGAGGCCCGCGATCGAGGTGTAGAAGCCGAGTTGGGCGTTGAGGCCGTGGTAGGTGCCGGGCTTGAAGAGCAGCGCGTAGCGGCCGGTGCCGAACTGGGCCGACTCCTGCTGGGCGAACACCGCGTCCAGCTTCGCCTGGATGTCAGGGGTGTTCGGGTCGAAGACCAGGACGTTCGGGCCGAGGTCACCGCCTCCGGGGAGGGCGTTCGGGCGGCCCCAGGACGGGGTCGCGGACAGGGCGAGGGCGGTGGGGACCGCGGCGCCGAGGACGGTTCTCCGGCTGAGCGGGGACGGACTCATGGGCGGCTCCTTGATCAGGAAGTCCTTGTTCAGGAAGTGAACGACGGAAGGGTTGGGAGCGCTCTCTCGCCGAGGGATGCTTCAGTGTTCAAACGCGGACGTCAAGAGGTGTCGCCGAGTTCAACAAGTGCTGTTCAACCCCTTGACGCGCCGAACTCCTGCGGTTTAACTCACGTCCTAAATTAAGCCGTGAGTGCATTCCCTGAAGGGACACCAGGAGCCATGCGCAGCATCCGAGCCGCGGCCGTAGGCGCCGTCACCATGTCTCTCGCCCTGGCCGCGTCGGCCTGCGGAGGCGGTTCGTCGACCGAGGGCGGGTCCAACGACTCACCCAAGACGCTCACCTACTGGGCCTCCAACCAGGGGGCGAGCATCGAGATCGACAAGAAGGTCCTCCAGCCGGAACTCGACAAGTTCAAGAAGCAGACCGGCATCGAGGTGAAGGTGGAGGTCGTGCCCTGGTCGGATCTCCTCAACCGCATCCTCACGGCGACGACTTCGGGCCAGGGCCCCGACGTCCTGAACATCGGCAACACCTGGAGCGCCTCCCTCCAGGCCACCGGCGCGCTGCTGCCGTGGGACGCGAAGAACTTCGAGGCGATCGGCGGCAAGGACCGCTTCGTCGACTCCGCCCTCGGCTCCACCGGCGCGGAGGGCAAGGACCCGGCCGCGGTACCGCTGTACTCGATGGCGTACGCGCTCTACTACAACAAGAAGATGTTCGCCGACGCGGGCATAGCCCAACCGCCCACCACTTGGGCCGAGTTCGTCGAGGACGGCAAGAAGCTGTCCAAGGGCGGCAAGTGGGCGCTCGGCGTGGAGGGCGCGAACCCCTCGGAGAACATCCACCACGCGGTCGTCTTCGCCAAGCAGCACGGCGGCGACTTCTTCACCGCCGACGGCAAGCCCGACTTCACCAACGACGGGGCGGTCGCCGGCGTCAAGGAGTTCGTCGACCTGATGGCCAAGGACAAGGTCATCGCGCCGGGCAACGCCGAGTACGCGCAGAACCAGTCGGTCAGCGACTTCGCCAAGGGCAAGACCGCGATGCTGCTGTGGCAGTCGGCGTCCGCGAACCTCAAGTCCCAGGGCATGAGCGAGGACTCCTTCGGCATCGCCCCGGTGCCCGTGCAGTCCGGCACCCCCGGCACCGGCACCGGCGTCAACTCGATGGTGATGGGCATCAACCTGGCCGTCTTCAAGAACTCCGACAACCTCGACGGCGCCAAGAAGTTCGTGAAGTTCATGACGAGCGACGCCGAGCAGAAGATCCTCAACACCGCCTACAGCTCCATCCCGCCGGTCAAGGGCGCGCAGGCGGACGCGGCCTTCAACACCCCCGCCAACGGCGTCCTGAAGAACACCCTCGCCACCAGCGCGGTCGCGGCCCCGCAGGTCGCCGACGAGTCGCAGTTCGAGACGGCGGTCGGTACGGCCATCAAGGGCCTGTTCGCCGACGCGGCCGCCGGTCGCGCGGTGACGACCGAGTCGGTGAAGGCGGCCCTGGAGAAGGCCCAGGCGCAGATGCCGGCGGCGTGACCCTGATGACCAGCACTGTCGAACTCCCGGTGCGCAAAGGGGAGTCGGGCGACAAGGCGGCGCACGGACCGCGCCGCCGCGTCCCCGGCCGCATCCGCCGCATCGGACTGCCCTACCTGCTCCTCCTGCCCGCCCTGATCCTCGAACTCCTCGTCCATCTCGTGCCGATGGTCATCGGCATCGTGATGAGCTTCAAGGAACTCACACAGTTCTACATCCGCGACTGGGGCGCCGCCCCCTGGGCCGGCCTCGACAACTTCCGTATGTCGGTGGACTTCGACGCTCCCGTCGGCGAGGCCCTGCTGCACTCCTTCTTCGTCACGGTCGCCTTCACCCTGCTCTCGGTCGGCCTGTGCTGGCTGATCGGCACCGCCGCCGCGATCTGCATGCAGGACACCTTCCGCGGCCGGGGCCTGCTGCGCGCCCTGTTCCTGGTGCCGTACGCCCTGCCGGTCTACGCGGCCGTCATCACCTGGGTGTTCATGTTCCAGCACGACAACGGCCTGGTGAACCACGTCCTGCACGACCAGCTCGGCCTCACCGACAAGCCGTCCTTCTGGCTCATCGGCGACAACAGCTTCATCGCCCTGCTGGTCGTGTCCGTGTGGAAGGGCTGGCCGTTCGCCTTCCTCATCGTCATGGCCGGACTCCAGAACATCCCACGGGAGTTGTACGAAGCCGCCGCCCTCGACGGCGCCGGGATGTGGCAGCAGATCCGCCGCATCACCCTGCCGTCACTGGGCGCCGTCAACCAGGTGCTGATCCTGGTGCTGTTCCTGTGGACGTTCAACGACTTCAACACGCCGTACGTCCTGTTCGGCAAGTCGGCGCCGGAGGCCGCGGACCTCATCTCGGTCCACATCTACCAAGCCTCCTTCGTCACCTGGAACTTCGGCACCGGCTCCGCCATGTCCGTGCTCCTGCTGCTGTTCCTGCTCCTCGTGACGGGCGTGTATCTCGCCGTCACCTCGCGCGGACGGAGGGCGTCGCGTGCCTAGTTCTCCCATGGCGCCCCCGCGGTCCTTCCTGTGGACCCGGCTCGTCTTCCTCACCCTGCTGGCCGGCTTCGTGCTGCTGCCGGTGTACGTGATGATCTCCAGCTCGCTGAAGCCGCTCGCGGATGTCACCGGCAAGTTCCGCTGGATACCGAGTGAGTTGACCTTCCAGCCGTACATCGACATCTGGTCGACGGTGCCGCTCGCCCGGTACTTCGTGAACTCCCTGATCGTGGCGAGCGCGGCCGCCGTCTGCTCGGTGGTCATCGCGGTCTTCTCGGCCTACGCCGTGAGCCGCTACGACTTCCGCGGCAAGCGCGTCTTCACGATCACCGTCCTGTCGACGCAGATGTTCCCCGGCATCCTCTTCCTGCTCCCGCTGTTCCTGATCTACGTCAATATCGGCAACGCCACCGGCATCGCCCTGTTCGGCTCGCGCGGCGGGCTGATCCTGACGTACCTCACCTTCTCGCTGCCGTTCTCGATCTGGATGCTCATCGGGTACTTCGACTCGGTGCCGCGCGACCTGGACGAGGCGGCGCTCGTGGACGGCTGCGGGCCGCTCGGCGCGCTCTTCCGGGTCGTCGTGCCGGCCGCGATCCCCGGCATCGTCGCGGTCACCGTCTACGCGTTCATGACGGCCTGGGGCGAGGTGCTGTTCGCGTCGGTGATGACCAACGACACCACCCGCACCCTCGCCGTCGGCCTCCAGGGCTACTCCACCCTCTACGACGTGTACTGGAACCAGATCATGGCCGCCTCGCTGGTCGTGAGCGTCCCGGTGGTGGCCGGCTTCCTGCTCCTCCAGCGCTATCTCGTCGCCGGGCTCACGGCGGGCGCCGTCAAGTGACCACTCCTGAAAGGACTTTCGTGACCATCGATCTCGCCGCACTCCCGCACGACTTCCTGTGGGGCACGGCCACAGCCGCCTACCAGATCGAGGGAGCCGTGACGGAGGACGGCCGTTCGCCGTCGATCTGGGACACCTTCTCGCACACCCCCGGCAAGGTGGCGAACGGCGACACCGGCGACATCGCCTGCGACCACTACCACCGCTGGCGTGAGGACATCGGTCTGATGCGTCAACTGGGGGCCAACGCCTACCGGTTGTCCGTCGCCTGGCCGAGGGTCGTGCCAGGCGGCGACGGTCCGGTCAATCCCAAGGGCCTCGCGTTCTACGACGAGTTGATCGACGGACTCCTGGCGGCCGGCATCACCCCGTCCGTCACCCTCTACCACTGGGATCTGCCCCAGGCCCTCCAGGACCGCGGCGGCTGGCCCGAGCGCGAGACCGCCGAGCACTTCGCCTCGTACGCCTCGGTCGTGGCCGAGCGACTGGGTGACCGGGTGCACCACTGGACCACCCTCAACGAGCCCCTGTGCTCGGCGTGGATCGGCCACCTGGAAGGGACGATGGCCCCAGGCTGGACCGACCTCACCGCGGCGGTCCGGGCCTCCTACCACCTGCTCTTCGGCCACGGCCTCGCCGCCCAGGCCATCCGCGCGGCCGCTCCCGGCGCCCAGGTCGGCATCGTCAACAACCTCTCTACCGTCCACGCCGCCACCGACCGCCCGGAGGACCTGCGAGCCGCCCGCCGCATGGACGGCCACACCAACCGCTGGTGGCTGGACCCGGTCCACGGCCGCGGCTTCCCGGCGGACATGCGGGAGGTGTACGGCGTCGAACTCCCCGAGAAACCCGGCGACTTGGAGACCATCGCCACCCCGCTCGACTGGCTCGGCCTGAACTACTACTTCCCGCAGACCGTCGCCGACGACCCCAACGGTCCTGCCCCGTACGTCCGTTCCGTCCGCCGGACCGGCGTCCCCCGCACCGGCATGGACTGGGAGATCGACGCGAGCGGCATCGAGACCCTGCTGCTCCGCCTCACCGACGACTACGGCGCCCGCAAGCTGTACGTCACCGAGAACGGCTCGGCCTACCCGGACGTCGTACGCCCCGACGGCACGATCGACGACCCCGAGCGGCAGGACTACCTGACCCGGCACCTCGCCGCCTGCGCCTCCGCCGCCCGCAAGGGCGCCCCGCTGGCCGGCTATTTCGCCTGGTCGCTGCTCGACAACTTCGAGTGGGCCTACGGCTACGACAAGCGGTTCGGACTCGTCCACGTCGACTACCGCACCCAGACCCGCACGATCAAGGGCTCAGGCCACCGGTACGCGGAGATCATCCGGGCACACCGGGGACGGGAGCGGCACGCGGCATAAGCGGCGGACGGGGCCGGAAGTCCCTGCTCATCGGGGTCCTAGGGCGGTTCGTGGTCGCGCCCTAGGACCCTGATGTCCCCCTTGCCGCGAGAGGAGGCTGAAGAAGCAAGGACAACCTCCTCACCACCAGGAACAGCCATGCCTGCCGTACATGAAGCGACGACCACGGTCGCCGGGCGGTCGTACGACCTCGCCCAGTACCGGCCCGGCCGGGACATCACCGACTGGGAGCCCGAGAACGAGCTCTTCTGGAACTCCGTGGGGAAGCGGGTCGCCCGGCGGAACCTCTGGATCGCCGTCCCGGCCCTGCTCGTCGCCTTCGTGGTGTGGCAGGTGTGGAGCGTCACCGCCACCAACCTCGCCGACGTCGGCTTCTCCTTCACCACCTCGCAGCTGTTCTGGCTGACCGCGATACCCGGCCTGACCGGCGGCACGGCCCGGATCATCTACACCTTCCTGGGCCCGAGGACCGGCCAGCGCACCTTCACCGCGCTGTCCACCGTCGTCCTGATCGTCCCGCTGATCTGGCTGGGGTACGCGATCCAGGACACCGCCACGTCCTTCACCACCATGGCCACGATCGCCGCCCTGTGCGGCATCGGCGGCGCCAACTTCTCCTCCTCCCTCGCCAACATCGGCTTCTTCTTCCCCAAGAGCGAGAAGGGCAACGCCACCGGCATCAACGGCGGCCTCGGCAACCTCGGTGTCTCCGTCGTCCAGCTGCTGACCCCGATCGTCATCACCAGCTCGGTCATCGCGATCGGCTCCGGCCAGGCCAACACCAGGACCGGCGAGACGGTGTACCTCCAGAACGCGGCCTTCGTCTGGGTCCCGGTCCTTCTTGTCCTCGCCGCCGTCGCCTGGTTCGGCCAGAACAACCTCAAGACCGCGTCCACGTCCTTCGCCCAGCAGAAGGTCATCTTCCGCCGCAAGCACACCTGGGTGATGACCTGGCTCTACGTCGGCACCTTCGGCTCCTTCATCGGCTTCGCCGCCGCCCTGCCGATGCTGATCAAGACCACCTTCCCGGCCTACTCCGTCGCCACCTACGCCTGGATGGGCCCGGCCCTCGGCGCCCTCGCCCGCTGGGCCGGCGGCTGGATCGCCGACAAGCTGGGCGGCGCCCGCGTCACGATCCTCTCCTTCGTCGGCATGGCCGCCTCGATCATCGGCGTGATCAACTTCCTGCCGAGCGGCGGCGACGGCGGCAACTTCGTGGGCTTCTTCGCCTGCTTCCTCGCCGCGTTCTTCTTCTCCGGCATCGGCAACGGCTCGACGTTCCGCCAGATCCCCGTCATCTTCCGCACCAAGCACCTCAAGGGCCTGACCAAGGGCACCCCGGAGTACACCAAGGCCCTCCGCCAGACCGAGATGGAAGCGGGCGCGGTCACCGGCTTCACCGCCGCCGTCGCCGCCTACGGCTTCTTCTTCATCCCGGCCCTGTTCGCCAACTTCGCGGTGACCAGCGCGATGTGGGGCTTCGTGGCCTTCTACGTCACCTGCATCGGGGTGACTTGGTGGTACTACGCGCGTGAGGGGGCGGAGTCGCCGAGCTGAGGGGTCGTACACCTCGGAGAGGGGCCGGGCGGATGGATCGCCCGGCCCCTTCGGGGTTGCCGGGGCGGAGGATTCCCCAGGGTGCCGTGCCGGGCCAGGCGCTTATTGCTTTGCCGCAGGTGAGGACCGCTGAAAGGCTCACCCCATGCCTACCTTCAACGCCCCCGACGGCACCGTCCTCGCCTACCACGCCACCGGCGACGGCCCGCCCCTGATCTGCCTCCCCGGCGGCCCCATGCAGGCCTCCGCCTACCTCGGCGACCTGGGCGGCCTCACCGCCCACCGCACCCTGATCCGCCTGGACCTGAGGGGCACGGGCGACTCGGCGACGCCGACGGACCCGGCGTCGTACCGCTGCGACCGACTGGTGCACGACGCCGAGGCACTGCGGAAGGAACTGGGCCTGGAGCGGGTGGACCTGCTGGCGCACAGCGCCGGCGCGAACCTCGCGGCCCTCTACACGACCCACCACCCCGACCGGGTCGCACGCCTCGCCCTGATCACGCCGAGCGTGTACGCGGCCGGCATCGACATCGCCGCCGAGGACCGGTTGGGGGCCGCGCGGCTGCGCCGGGACGAGGAGTGGTTCGGCGCGGCGTACGCGGCGCTGGAGGCGGTGACCGAGGGGCGCGCGGCGGGTGACGACTGGGAGGCCATCGCCCCGTTCTGGTTCGCGCGCTGGGACGAGGAGGCGCGGGCCGTGCGGGCGGCCGAGGCGGAGCAGCGCAATGGTGAGGCGGCGGCGGTGTACGGCTCGGAGGGGGCCTTCGATCCGGAGGCGACGCGGGCGGCGCTGGCGGGGTTCGAGGGGCGGGTGCTGGTGCTGGCGGGGGAGGTGGACGTGGCCGCGCCGCCGCGGGCGATGGGGGAGTATGCGGGGCTGTTCGCGGAGGGTGAGTTGGTGGTGCAGGCGGGGGCGGCGCACTTTCCGTGGCTGGACGACGCGGGCAGCTTTGTGAGCGCGGTGGAGGGCTTTCTGGGGGCCTGAGAGCGGAGGCTGAGCGTGGGATGGATGGCAGGCCGCGTTGTCAGTGCCGCCTGTCATGATCCCTGGCATGCTCTACGACGACTTGGCGCGGGCGTTGATCGATCCTGCCTTCGAACTGGACGTCCGGTCCGCCGATCTGGCGGGACTCACCGACGAACAGCTCGGTGAGCTGCTCCCGGACGCCCACCGGGTGCACCATACCGACGTCACAGCCGCGACCTGGCGGACAGCGATGGCGGTGCGGCATGCGGCCGACGAGCGGCGACCGCGTGTCACGCCCGACGCCTGTCGTCGACTGTTCGCGGCGCTCGTCGTGCGGAGTCGGCACAGCGAGTGGGCGGTCGACCTGATGCCGGGGGTGGCGGCGTTGGTGGGGTGCGTCGGCCCGTGGCCCGAGCTGTCGGAGCCCGCGCGGGCCCTGACCGAGAGCCTGTTGGCGAGGAAGAGCATCGCGCACCCGTACGCGCTGTTCCTGGTCGCAGGACTCGCGGACGACACGACACTGCGCGCGGTCGCGGAGCGGCTCGGAGAGGGGTCCATCGCGAGGGACGAGATGGACGTCCTCACCAGGCTCTCCCTGGCGGAGCGAGTCGTGATGACCGAGCTCGACCTGGTCAACACGTACATCGAGCCGGAGTCGACGCCTGCCGTGTGGGAGCAGCTGGCCGACCTGCCGGTGTACGTCGACTTCGCCCGGCGCGCGCTGGAAGCGGCGGCCGACCGGGCCGACGGCATCCGGTCCGGCGAGATCCCGTACCTGGCCGACAAGGCATTCACGGCACGCGAGGTCGCCGTCCTCGGACAGGCCGCGCGGGTGGCGCTGCTGCGGGACGAGGAGTGGCTGCCGGAGGTGTGCGCGCGGTTGCTGCCCAGCATCGCGGTCGCGCCGACGGCGGCGAGGACGGTGCCGTCGCAGGCGCTGCTGTACGAACTGGTCCGCGCGGCGAAGGAGTTCCCGACCCCGGAGGCGGTCACCGCGATCCGTACCGCTCGCTCGGTCACCCGGCACGCGGGCGTGCCCAAGCAGCTCGACAAGCTGCTGAAGAAGGTGGAGGCGGCGCTGGCCCAGCGCACGGAGGTGGCCCTGCGCCTGCCGAGGCTGGACTTCGACGAGGAGGGTGTCCTGCGCAGGCCGGCGGGCGACGGCTACGCGGCCGTCGTCAGGGTCGCCGAGACCGCCCAGCTGACGTGGGAGACGGACGGCCGCCCGCTGCGCGGCGTGCCCGCACCGGTCCGCCGTGACCACGCCGACCTGGTCAAGGAGCTGCGGGAGCTGGTCAAGCGGGTGGACGTCCAACTGGCCACGCTGGCGAGGGCGTTGGAGGGCGGACTGCCGGTCGACACCGTCCACGCCTACGGCTGGTGGCGCACGGAGCTGGCCGGGCACCCGCTCGCCCGGACGGTCGTGGGCAGGCTGATCTGGGAGATCGAGACGACGCCCGGCGAGTGGCAGGCGTTCCTGCCCGCGACGGACGACTTCCCCGACGCCCCCGACGACGCCTCCGTACGCCTGTGGCACCCGATCCGCGCCGACGCCGAGACGGTACGTGCGTGGCGTGACCGGCTGGTGGACGGGCAGGTGAGACAGCCGTTCAAGCAGGCGTTCCGCGAGATCTACCGGCTCACCCCGGCCGAGGAGGAGACCCGCCTGCACTCCAACCGCTTCGCCGCCCACCTCGTCCACTACCGCAGGATGCGCGGGCTGTTCCGGGCCCGGGGCTGGACGAGCCGGCTGCTCGGCCCGTGGGACGGAGGCGACGGCGACGAAGCGACGCGCGTGCTGGTGTCGGGCCGTTGGCGGGCCCGCTTCTTCCACGCCTTCGTGGACTGGGCGGACGACAATCCGGTGGCCTCGACGGACTGGGTCCGCTTCGACCACAGGCTGGACGGCCACTGGCGGGAGGCTCCACTGCCCGAGGTGCCCCCGCTCGTCTTCAGCGAGGCGATGCGCGACGTCGACCTGTTCGTCGGCGTGACCTCCATCGCCGCGGACCCCGACTGGACCGAGCAGGGCCCGGCCCGCGCCTACTGGGAACGCGCCGGCTTCGCCGACCTCACGGAGACCGCCGAGGCCCGCCGCGACGCCCTCACCCGCATCCTGCCCCGCCTGAAGATCGCGGACCGCTGCACACTGGACGACCGCTTCCTGACCGTCCGAGGCGACCTGCGCACCTACCGCATCCACCTCGGCTCGGCCAACATCCTCATGCAGCCCGACGACTCCTACCTGTGCATCGTCCCGTCACGCAGCAGGGGCACCGCAAAGGTCTTCCTGCCGTTCGAGGACGACCGCCTGTCACTGATCCTCAGCAAGACGATGCTGCTGGCGGCGGACGGCGAGATAACCGACGCCTCCATCCGCGCCCAGATCGACCGAGCCGCCTGAGTCCCCTCAGCAGTCCCTGAACTCCGGTGACTGGTTCAGGATCTGGGAGCGGAGTGAGGTGAAGCGGGTGTACGTGTCGCTCGTTTCCGCGCCGGGGCGGAACGCCGCCACCCGGTGGCAGTTCTGGAAGGCCAGGGTCACGCCGAAGTGGCGTTCCAGGCTGCCGCGGATCGCGTCGCTGGCGAGGGCGCGGAGGAGCTGGCCGCGTTCCTTCTCGGACGGGGGAGGGGTCTGGTTGTCGGTGAAGTCGGCTGTGCCGGACTTGAGTTCGGTGGCGAGGGACGCGATGAGGTCGTAGGCGTAGGGGAGGGACGTGCGGACGGTGTCCACGAAGTCCTCCTCGCGGACGGGGCCCTGTTCGGCTTCGGCGAGGAGCTGAGGGGAGACGTCGAGAGACATGGGGGTGCTGGTCCTGTCTGTGTGGTGTGAGAGAGAGGGGGTGGTCAGGATGGGGGGATGCGGCCCGGCGTGTACTCCGGGTCCACCTGGGTCGCCAGGTCCTCGCCCGCCCACGCGCGGGCGTTGCGGAGGTGGAACTCGACCGCGTGGCGGTGGAGTCGGGGCCAGTCGCGCGGGTGGGCGTCGACCGTCTCGCGGAGGATGTTGAGGGCGTGCTGGTTCTGGGGTTCCAACTCGCCCTGGGCGCGGCCCTGTTCGGCGGCCCGGACGTACGGGGACTGGATGAGGTGGGTCAGGAGGTCGTCGCCCACCTCCTCCTTGAGGAAGAGCAGGTCGTCCTCGCCGGTCACCTTGTTGCCGACGACGGCGATGCGGATGCCGAACTCCCGGGCGTGGTCCCGGTACTGGCGGTAGACCGAGACGCCCTTCCGGGTGGGTTCGGCCACCAGGAAGGTCATGTCGAAGCGGGTGAACAGGCCCGACGCGAAGGCGTCCGCGCCCGCCGTCATGTCGACGACCACGTACTCGCCGGGTTTGTCGACCAGGTGGTTGAGATAGAGCTCCACCGCGCCGAGCTTGGAGTGGTAGCACGCCACCCCGAGGTCGCTCTCGTCGAACTCGCCCGTCACCATCAGCGGTACGTCACCCACGTGCCGGACGTGGCGGGTGTGCAGTTCGTCGTCGCCGAGCAGTGACAGCAGGCGGGAGCCTCGGCCCGGCGGGGTCGTCTTGATCATCGCCTCGGCCGAGGCGATGCGCGGGTTGGTGCCGCGCAGGTAGTCCTTGATGGCCGACAGGTGTGCGCCCAGGGGCGGGGCGTCCAGCGGCGGGCCGTCGTGGCCGAGCGCCTCGGCCAGGTGCTGGTTGATGTCCCCGTCCACGGCCAGGACCGGTGCGCCGGCCCGGGCCAGGTGGCGGGAGAAGAGGGCCGACAGGGTCGTCTTGCCGCTGCCGCCCTTGCCGACGAAGGCGATGCGCATCAGCACCACCTCGGCGGGACAGCTAAGGCGTTTTTGAAAATGGATGTCATGTCGGTAGGTTTTAGGCGTGTCCTCGATCACTGTCAAATCGCCTGGTGATCAAGCGCCTGCCCTTAATGCATATGATGTGCAAGTGCATGACTACAGCATCAGGGCCGCGGGCCCGGACGACCTGGACGGTGCGCGAGCCGTGATGCTCGACACCGTCTACCGCGACTTCGGCACCGGGTACGTGCCCCGCTGGCACGGCGACATCATCGACCCGGCCGCCGCCTATCTGACCCCGTCCCGCCACACGCTCCTCGTCGCGGTCGACCCGGACGGCGGCGAGGTCGTCGCCACCGCCGCCCTCGACGCGCGCGGCCCCGCCCACCCGCCGAACCCCCGCCATGTCGCCGAGCGCTACCCCTCCGGGGAGACGGCTCAAGTGCGCCGGGTCTACGTCCGCCCCGAGCATCGCCGACGCGGCCTCGCCCGCCGGTTGGTCGCCGAGCTGCTGGCGTTCGCCGCCGCGGACGGCGCCTACCGCGCCGTATATCTGCACACCGATCCGTCCGTCCCCGGCGCCGAGGCCTTCTGGCGGTCGCTCGGCAAGCTCGTGCACGACGAGCGCGACGATCCGGACGGCGGCAACGGCGTCCTGCACTTCGAACTTCCGATGGGACGGTGACCGGCCGATGCGCCGCCTCCGACTGCTCTCCGCGCTCCTGCTCGCCCCCGTCCTGACCGGCTGCTTCGCCTCCGAGAGTGCCGACGGGAAGTCGGACGGCACGGGCGACGGCTCCCGGTTGCGGGTCGCCCTCGCCTTCCCGCCCGCCGAGCACCTCTCGCCGTACGGCGCCGACGCCACCATCCTCAGCCGCCTCGGCGTCACCGAGGGCCTGACCGCCCTCGACGCCAACGGCGCCGCCGCCCCCGCGCTCGCCTCCTCCTGGCGGCGCGAGAATGACCGCACCTGGCTCTTCACCTTGCGCGAGGCCGGCTTCCAGGACGGCACCGAGGTCACCCCGGCCGCCGTCGTCGCCTCCCTCACTCACGCCACCGAGGCCAAGCCCGCCCCGGCCGCCCTCGCCGGCGTGACCCTCACCGCGAAGGCCGAGGGGAGTGCGGGAGTACGGGTCACCACGAAGGACCCCGACCCCGTTCTGCCGCTGCGCCTGTCCAGTCCGAGCCTCGCCGTCCTCTCCGCGAAGGCCTACGCCGACGACGGCGTCGACCCGGTCGGCCACGCCACCGGACCCTTTGAGCTCACCAAGGTCATGGGCGCCACCGCCGCCACCCTCGACCGCTTCGCCGACTACTGGGGCGGCCGGGCCCACGCCTCGGGTATCGACGTGAAGTTCGTCGCCGACGGCACCGCCCGCGCCAACGCCCTGCGCACCGGTCAGGTCGACCTCGCCGAGGCGATACCCGTCGCCCAGGCCGCCACCCTCGACAAGGCGCAGCGCAGGGCGACCGCCACGACCCGCACCACCAGCCTGCTGCTCAACACCGAATCCGGCGCGTTGAGGAACGCCGGTCTGCGGGCCGCCGCCCGTCAGGCCGTCGACACCTCCGTGTTCGCCAAGGACGTCTACGAGGGATACGCCGACGCCGGCACCGGCATCTACGGGCCCGCCGTCACCTGGGCCGAAGGCAAGCGCACCGCCCCGACCGGCCGCGCACGGGCCGCCGACGCCGACGGGACCACCATCACCCTCGCCACCTACGACAACCGGCCCGAACTCCCCGAGGTCGCCCAGGTGTTGAAGCAGCAGCTGGAGAAGGCGGGATTCGACGTCGACCTGGAGGTGCGCGAGTACTCGCGGCTCGAAACCGACGCGCTGGACGGGAAGTTCGACGCCTTCGTCCTTGCCCGCAACACCCTCGTCGACACCGGCGACCCCGTCTCCGTCCTCGCCAGTGACTACACCTGCGACGGCGGCTACAACATCGCCCAACTCTGCGACAAGGACGCGGACAAGGCCGTCGCGAAGGCCGAGCGGGTCACCGACACCGACGAACGGCAGGACGCGGCCATGGCCGCCGAGGCGGAGATCCTCGGCACCGACGCCGTCGTCCCCCTGGTCCACCAGCAGATCATCACCGGCGTCGGCACCGGCGTCCGCGGCGCGCTCCTCGACCCCTACGAGCGCACCCTCGTCGGCACCGGCACCCGGCGCTGACGCATGCGGAACCGAGCGGCCACGCTGCTGTGGCGGGCCGGGATCGCGGCCGCCCTCGTGTGCGGGATCGGCCTGCTGCCGTGGCTGACCCGTACCGACCCGGCGTTCACCGTGCTCAAGGCACGCTCGGCCGAACGCGATCCCGATCCCGCGGTGTTGGCCGACATCCGTGCCCAACTCGGCCTGGACAACGGCCCGTTCTATTTTCTCGCGAAGTGGTTGCGCGGGGACGCGGGGCGGTCGTGGATCTCCGGCGACGAGGTCATGCCCGCCGTCCTTCAAGCCCTGGGCGCCTCCCTGCTGTTGATGGCGGTGGCCCTCGCGGTCGGCGCCGTCACCGCCGCGCTGATCTGCGCGCGCACCCTGTGGCTGGGCGCCCGTCGGCGGCTCGACGGACGACGTGCGGGCGGCAGCGGCTCCGCCGTCCTCGCCGCACTGCCCGAGTTCCTCACCGCGTCCGTGCTCGCCACCGTCGTCGGCGTCCAACTCGGCTGGCTGCCCGCCCTCGGCTGGTACGGGCCGCGCTGGACGATCCTGCCCGCCCTCGCCCTCGGCCTGCCCGCCGGGGCGGTGCTCGGCCGGCTCCTCGACGACCTGCTGCCCGGCGCCTTCGCCGAACCCTGGGCGCTGGCCGCCGCCGCACGCGGACTCCCCGGCCGCAGCATCGCCCGCCAGGCGATCCGCCGCTGTCTGCCCGGACTGCTCCCGAACACCGGCCTGTTCGCGGTCGGCCTGACCGGCGGCGCGGTCGCCGTGGAACAGATCTTCGACATCCCCGGCCTCGGCCGCACCACCCTCCAGGCCGCCCTCGCCCAGGACCTCCCCGTCCTCCAGGCCGGCACCCTCGCCCTCGTCCTGCTCGCGGCCGCCGCCGCGGGCCTCGCCGCCCTCGCCGGCCGCCTCCTCATCGGCCCCGCCCTGCGCGACGGCGCCCTGCCGTCCCTGCACGGCCCGAAACCCCCGGCACGCGCACTCCAGCCCTTCGCGTACGGCGGCCTCCTCGCGCTGGTCATCGCCCTTGGCCTGCCCCGCGACCCGCTCGCCCTCGACACCGGCGAACGCCTCCAACCACCGTCCCTCCAGCACCCGTTCGGCACCGACGGACTCGGCCGGGACGTCCTCGCCCGCGTCGGCCACGGCGCCCTCGACACCCTGCTGCTCGCCCTCGCGATCAGCGCCGCCGCGCTGCTGACCGGCGTACTGCTGGGCCTGCTGCCCCGCGTGTCGGGCCCGCTCGTGGACACGATCGTCGCGCTGCCGCCGGTCTTGGTCGCCCTCCTCGTCACCGCGGTCGTCGGCGGCGGACCGGCCACCCCCGCACTCGCCGTCGGCACCGTGGCCTGGGCGCCCCTCGCGGCCCACACCTCCGCGCTGCTGCGTCAGGAACGGGCAGCCCTCCACATCACCGCCACCCGCGGGCTGGGCGCGGACTCCTGGTACCTGCTCCGGCACGAACTCCTGCCCGCCGTGCTGCCACCCGTGATCCGGCACGCCCTGCTGCGGCTCCCGGGCGTCGCCCTCGCGCTCGCCTCGCTCACCTTCCTCGGCCTGGGTGCCCAGCCGCCGACCCCGGAATGGGGCCTGCTGCTCGCCGAGAACCAGCCCTACGCCGAGCGCGCCCCCTGGGCCGTCCTCGCCCCGGCGACGGCCCTCGCCCTGTTGGGCGCGCTGGCGGTCACGGCGGCGGGCGGGGTGCGGCTGCCTCGGCGCAACCGGCGTGCGCCGATGGAGACACCCCAACAGCAGCCTCGTACGAAGGAATTGGTGGGAGCGGGATGAGCGCACTGTCGACCGGTTTGCGGAAGGCACCCGAACACGCCCGCCTGACCCCTCTCCTCCGCCTGCTGATCCTCACCCAACTCGCCTTCAACATCGGCTTCTTCGCCGTGCTGCCCTTCCTGTCCGAGCACCTCGGGCAGGCGGTGGGCATGGCCGGCTGGCTCGTCGGGTTCGTGCTGGGGCTGCGGACCTTCAGCCAGCAGGGGCTGTTCGTGGTGGGCGGGGCGCTGGCCGACCGCTACGGCATCCGGCCCGTCGTCCTCGCGGGCTGTGCGCTGCGGATCGCCGGGTTCGCGTGGCTCGGATACGCGACGCGGACCTGGGCGGTCATCGGCGCCGTCCTGCTGATCGGCTTCGCCGCCGCCCTGTTCTCACCCGCGGTCGAGTCCGAGGTCGCCCGGCAGGCCGTGGTGCACGAGCAGGCCACCGGCACCTCCCGCACCCGCGTCCTCGCCCTCTTCACCGTGGCGGGCCAAGCGGGCGCGTTCGTAGGGCCGTTGCTCGGCGCGCTGCTGCTGTCGGTGGACTTCCGGGCCGTGTGCCTGGCAGGCGCCGGCATCTTCGTCCTGGTGCTCGCCGGACACGCCTGGCTGCTGCCCCAGCACATCCCCGGCCGGGAACGCGTCCAACTCAAGGGCGGCGTACGGCTGTTGCTCCGCAACCGGCGCTTCCTCGCGCTGTGCTGCGCGTACGGCGCCTATCTCCTCGCCTACAACCAGCTCTACCTCGCCCTCCCGGCGGAGGTGGAGCGGGCCACCGGCTCGCAGGCGCCGCTGGCCTGGCTGTTCGCGCTGTCGTCGCTGCTGGTGGTGACCGCCCAGCTGCCGGTCACCCGGTGGGTGGGCGAACGGCTGGAGCTGCGGCGTTCGATGGCCGCCGGGCTGCTCTTGATCGCCGCGGGGTTCGCTCTGGTAGCCCTGGTCCGCCCCGTCGGCTGGACGGGGACGGCGGGTCTGCTTCCCGCGGCCGGCTTCGTCGTCCTGCTCACCCTCGGCCAGATGCTCGTCGCCCCGGTCGCCCGCGCCTGGGTCCCCGACCTCGCCGAGGACGGCCGCCTCGGCCTCTACACCGGGGCGCTGTCCTCCGTGTCCGGCCTCATCGTCCTGATCGGCAGCTCGGCGACGGGCACACTCCTCGACACCGGGCTGCCCGCGGCCGTTCCGTGGCTCGTCCTGGCCGCCGTACCGGCCGCGGCGATCGCGCTGCTGCCGCGCCGGACGTAGCGCCCGGGCCGCTTTCGCGTCGGTCCCCACTCATCCCGCGACCAGCTCGCGCACGTCCTCCACCAGGACCGTCTCGACCCGCGAGGTCCGGAACAGCCACAGCACGTCCCGGCCGAACGACCACACCAGCGTGCCCAGCGCCGTCGCGACGACCGCGAACTCCAGGGCGTACGACAGCAGACCCGAGGCGGCGAGCAGCAGGAACACGCCCTGGAGCGCGGCGACCGTCTTGCGGGCCGTGCTCGGCGGGAGCGGGGCGTTGAGCCAGGTCCAGACGCGGGCGGCGGCCACGAACGCGTAGCGCATGGCGCCGATCAGGAGGACCCACGGGCCCAAGGACATCGAGACGTAGACGCTGAGCACCAGGATCAGGAACGCGTCGACCTCCATGTCGAAACGCGCGCCGAGCGGGGTGGAAGTGCCGGTGCGGCGGGCCACCTTGCCGTCCACGCCGTCGAGGATCAGGGCCACCGCCGTGAGACCGACGAAGAGCGTGACCGGCGGGGAGCTCTGGAAGGAGTCGGCGACCAGGGCGGTCACCCCGCCGACCAGGATGGAGCGGCCGAGCGTCACCCGGTTGGCGGGGCCGAAGGAGCGGGGTTGGGTGCGGTGCAGGGCCCGGGAGAGCACCGCCCACGTGGCCACGGCGAAGGCGAGGCCGGTCAGCCAGCCCGCCGGCCCCATGCCGATCGCGGTGCCGAGCAGAGCCAGCAACAGGATCTGGACACCCGCTCCGACCGCGGTCTCCTGCTGGACCAGCCTTGCCTCGTATGTGTTGTTCAGGGCCACCGAACATCCTCCGGCCGTGTGACAGAGTCGATCAACGCCGCGTACTGTGCGCGACCTGTGCACACCTCGGTACGTGAACTGCTTCCCGATCGTTCAGGAGGATGCCGATGAACCGCACCGCAAGGGCGTTCTGGCTCAACAGTCCGGGTGAAGGCGAGATACGGGAGTTCACCCTTCCGGCCCCCGCCGCGGACGAGGTGCTGGTCCGCGCCCTGTGGTCCGGCGTCAGCCGCGGCACCGAGACCCTCGTCTTCCGCGGCGGGGTCCCCGCCAGCCAGCACGCGGCCATGCGGGCACCCTTCCAGGAGGGCGAGTTCCCCGCCCCCGTGAAATACGGCTACCTGAGTGTGGGAGAGGTCGAGGAGGGGCCGGCGGAACTGGTGGGACGTACGGTCTTCTGCCTCTATCCGCACCAGACGCGGTACGTCGTCCCGGCCGCCGCCGTCACCGTCGTACCGGACTCCGTGCCCGCCGAACGCGCCATCCTCGCCGGCACCGTGGAGACCGCCGTCAACGCCCTGTGGGACGCGGCGCCCCTGGTCGGGGACCGGATCGCGGTGGTGGGAGGCGGGATGGTCGGCTGTTCCGTGGCCGCGCTGCTGGCCCGTTTCCCCGGCGTACGGGTCCAACTCGTCGACGCCGATCCGGCCCGCGCCAAGACCGCCGAGGCGCTCGGCGTCGACTTCGCGCTGCCGCCGGACGCGCTCGGGGAGTGCGACCTCGTCGTGCACGCCAGCGCGACCGAACAGGGGCTCACCCGCGCGCTGGAACTCCTCACCGCCGAGGGGACCGTCCTCGAACTGAGCTGGTACGGCGACCGGCAGGTCAGCCTCCCGCTCGGCGAGGCCTTCCACTCCCGCCGCCTCGTCATCCGCTCCAGCCAGGTCGGCACCGTCTCCCCGGCCCGCCGCGCCAACCGCACCTACGCCGACCGGCTCGCCCTCGCCCTCGAACTGCTCGCCGACCCGTCACTCGACGCGCTCATCACGGGGGAAAGCGTGTTCGAGGAGTTGCCGGTTGTGATGCCGAAACTCGCGGCGGGGGAGATTCCGGCCCTTTGTCACCGCATCAGGTACGACAAGAGCGCCTGACCTGAGAAAAGAGTGAGAGTGGGCTGAACACGGGGAAGCGAAGAGCCGTACTACACGGCATCCCGGCGGCGATCAGGCCGCGGGGATCAGACGCGCCGCACCTGGAGGGTCGTCCGTTGTTCAGTGTCACCGTCCGCGATCACATCATGATCGCCCACAGCTTCCGCGGCGAGGTCTTCGGACCCGCGCAGCGCCTGCACGGAGCGACGTTCCTCGTGGACGCCACCTTCCGCCGGGAACAGCTGGACGACGACAACATCGTCGTCGACATCGGACTGGCCACCCAGGAGCTCGGCGCCGTCGTCGCCGAGCTGAACTACAGAAACCTCGACAACGAGCCCGACTTCGCCGGGATCAACACCTCGACGGAGTTCCTCGCCAAGGTCATCGCCGACCGGCTCGCCGAGCGCATCGAGAAGGGTGCGCTCGGCGAAGGGGCCCGGGGCATCGCCGCGATCGGCGTCACGCTCCACGAGTCGCATGTCGCGTGGGCGAGTTACGAGCGTGCGCTGTGACCGACACGACTCTGGAGAAGACCGCGGCACCGTCGCTCGGTTACGTGCCCGTGCAGCACTCCGCTCTCAAGAACGCCGACATCATCCCCATGTCCCTGCGCTCCGTGCACTTCGTCATGCCGGGCGGTGTCGACGACCCGGCGGCCCCCAGCGGCGGCAACGCCTATGACCGGCGGGTCAGTCTGGACCTGCCCGGCTTCGGCTGGCAGGTCCACAAGCACGCCGTGGACGGCGAGTGGCCCAGCCCCGGTGCCACGGCCCGCGTCGAACTCGCCCGCACCCTGCGGGAGTTCCCGGACGGTACGGTCGTCCTGCTGGACGGTCTGGTCGCCTGCGGGGTCCCCGAGATCGTCGTCCCCGAGGCGGAACGCCTCCGGCTCGCCGTCCTCGTCCACCTTCCGCTCGGCGACGAGACCGGCCTGGAGCCCCTGCTCGCCGCCGAGTTGGACGCCAAGGAACGCGCCGTACTGCGCGCGGTCCCCGCGGTCATCGCCACCAGCGACTGGGCGGTCCGCCGCCTCGTCTCCCACCACGGCCTGGCCCCCGACCGCGTCCATGTCGCCGCCCCCGGCGCCGACATCGCCCCGCTCGCCTCCGGAACCGACGGCGTCTCAAGGCTGTTGTGCGTCGCCGCGGTCACGCCCCGCAAGGGACAGCACCGGCTGATCGAGGCGCTCGCTGCGGTACGGGACCTGCCGTGGAGCTGCGTGTGCGTCGGCGGCCTCGGCCAGGACCCCGAGTACGTCGGCCAACTCCGGTCCCTGATCGCGAAGTACGGCCTGGAGCACCGGCTGGAGCTGGCCGGACCGCAGGCCGGCGCCCAGCTCGACGCCAGCTACGCCGCCGCCGACCTGATGGTCCTCACCTCCTACGCCGAGACCTACGGCATGGCGGTCACCGAGGCCCTCGCCCGCGGCATCCCGGTCCTCGCGACCGACGTCGGCGGCCTCCCCGAGGCGGTCGGCCGCGCCCCCGACGGGGGAGTGCCCGGCATCCTCGTCCCGCCTGAGGACCCCGCCGCCCTCGCCGCGGAACTGCGCGGCTGGTTCAACGAGGCGGACGTACGACGCCGGCTGAAGGCGGCTGCCCGGGGCCGACGGGCCGCCCTGGACGGCTGGGCGACCACGGCCCGCAGCCTGGCCGGAGTACTGGGCCGACTGCCGAACGAACCCAGGAGGGCGGCATGAGGAAGACGGCTACGACGGAGCGCAGCGGCAGGATCCCGGCCCAGCCGGGGCCGCGGGACGAGAAGGGCGGCAGCGGGGAGGCGTCTCTTCTGCCTTCGGCGAGTGGGGGCGGCGGCGCGGGGGCGTCTCTTCTGCCTTCCGCGAGTGTGGGTGGCGGCGCGGACGGGTCCCTTCTGCCTTCCGCGAGTGCGGCCGGGAGCGCGGAGGCGTCCCTTCTGTCTTCGGAGAGCTCAGGCGGCAATGAGGAGGTGTTCCCTCTGCCCTCGGCGAGCTCGGGCGGCAGCACGGAGGGGCCGCTCCTGTCCGGCGCAAGCGCGGGCGGCAGCACTGAGGTGTCCCTCCCGCCTTCCGCGAGTGCGGGCGGCAGCGTGGAGGCGTCGCTCCTGTCGGCCATGAGCGCGGAAGCCTCCCCCGTGCGCCCCACGAGCGCGAGCGGAACCGCGGAGGTGCCCCCTATGCCCGCCACGCCAGCCACGCCCACGACGTCCGCGGCGCCGGACCCGTCCGCCCACTCCGTCATCCCCGGCGCCGGGCCGACCGCCGCCCGCCCCGGCGAGCGTCCCACCATGCGGCTCCGTGAGGACGGTCCCGACGAGCAGCCCCGGTACGCGCCCGAGTGGCTGGAGCTGCGCGAGCCGGCCGACGCCGCCGCGCGGGCGCACGACCTGCTTGACCCGCTGCGCATCCGGCTGGCGAACCTGCCCGGCAAGTCCGGCCTGGTCATCCACGACCTCGGCTGCGGCACCGGCTCGATGGGCCGCTGGCTCGCCCCCCGCCTCGACGGCGCCCAGCACTGGGTCCTGCACGACCGCGACCCCTACCTCCTGCACTTCGCCGCCGTCGCCTCCCCGCGCGTCGCCGCCGACGGCAGCCGCGTCACCGTCGAGACCCGGCGCGGCGACGTCGCCCGGCTCACCCCGGACGCCCTCTCCGGCGCCTCCCTGGTGACCGCCTCCGCACTCCTCGACGTCCTCACCCGCGAGGAGATCGACACCCTCGCCGAGGCCTGCACCGGAGCCGGCTGCCCGGCGCTGCTCACCCTGTCGGTGGCCGGCCGCGTCGATCTCACCCCGTCCCACCCGATGGACACGGAGATCATGGAGGCGTTCAACGCCCACCAGCGCCGCTCCGGCCTCCTCGGTCCGGACTCGGTCACCGCGGCCTGCGAGGCCTTCTCCGAGCGCGGGGCGACGGTACGGCTGAACCCCAGCCCCTGGCGGCTCGGCCCCGCCGAGGCCGCGCTCACCGCGCAGTGGCTGCGCGGCTGGGTCGGCGCGGCGGTGGAGCAGCGTCCGGAGCTGAAGGAGCGGGCCGAGCGCTATCTCCGCGAGCGCCTGGAGGCGTGTGAGGCGGGCGAGTTGACCGTCCTCGTCCACCACACCGACCTGCTGGCGCTGTCCCGGCCGACGGGCGGGGCGGCATGAGCGTGGAGACGGTACGGGCGTATGTGGTGCGCAGGCCGCCGACGGGCGGGCGCAAGAGGCAGGGAGCCGGTGTGTCGGTCCTGCCGGTCCCGCCGGTCCTTCCGGTCGCTCCGGTCGAGGTGACGGAGAGGGACGTTTCTGTCGCCGAGGGCGAGGCCACCGCCACCATCCTCGCCGACGCCGCCCCCCTCACCGACCCCACCCCCCACACCGCCGGCATCGTCCTCGTACCCCCCGTCAAGGCCGTCCCCCCACCGGACGTCGCCGTCGCCGACTCCCGCATCGGCGTGATCGTCTCCACCCCCCGCCCCGAAGCCGCCACCCCCCACACCCCGCGGTGGCGCAGTGCCCTCGCCCGTCTCACGTCACCGGCCGTGCGCACCCACTTGGGCAGTGCCGCCGGTGTCGTCATCCTCGCCGTCCTGCTGTGGCGGCTCGGTACCGGTGTCTTCCTGGACGGGCTGCGGCGGATCGACGGCGGGTCGCTGGTCGCCGCGGTCGGGATCGGTGTCGTCACGACCGTGTTCAGCGCCTGGCGCTGGCAGTTGGTGGCCCGGGGCCTGAAGATCCGGCTGCCGCTCGGGCCCGCCGTCGCCGCCTACTACCGCGCGCTGTTCCTCAACGCGGCGCTCCCCGGCGGCGTCCTCGGCGACGTGCACCGGGCGGTGCGGCACGGGCAGAGCACCCGGGACCTCGGGCGCTGTGTCCGGGCCGTCGTCCTCGAACGGGTCGCCGGGCAGCTCGCGTTGGCGGTCGTCGGCGCCGGCGTCCTGCTGACCATGCCGTCGCCGGTGCTGAACCAGGCCCGTGATCTCGCGCCGGTGCTCCTGTTCGCGCTGGTGGGTGCGCTGGCCGTCGTACTCGCCCTGCGGATGAACCGGACGCCCGCGCGGTACGGCCGGGCGCTGGAGGAGGTGCGTGAGGGGCTGCTGTCCCGGCGCAACGGCCCCGGCGTCGCCCTGTCCTCCCTCGTCGTCCTCGCCGGGCACCTCGCGATGTTCGTGCTGGCCGCCCGCGTCGCCGGGTCCGACGCCTCCGTCGCCGTACTGCTGCCGATCGCCGTACTCGCGCTGCTCGCCATGGGACTGCCGCTCAACGTCGGCGGCTGGGGACCCCGCGAGGGCGTCACCGCCTGGGCGTTCGGCGCGGCCGGCCTCGGGGCGAGCAGCGGGCTGGCCGTCGCCGTCGTCTACGGGGTGCTCAGCCTCGTGGCCAGCCTGCCGGGGGTGTTCGTCCTGCTCGCCCGCTATCCGCGTACGGAGGCCCCGGAACCGTCGTCGGAGGTGAGCAACGACAAATACGGCGCGAACGCATCCGCCAGGCTCGCCAGCAGCGCCTTGCCCTTTTCCGCCGAACCCAGCGAGGGTCGGCCGATGACCCCCGAATCGGTATAGGCGGACATGCCCAGAGTGAGCAGCTGACGACGGTCGTCGGCGACGAAATCGGAGGTCTCGTAACCGGGTCGGACGAATTCGGGATGAGCGTGCAGAAGGATGGAGGTCTCGATTTCCCCCGCGTGCATGTCGGTGAGCAGAGACGTGACCACCCCCGCCCGCTCGCGCGCCGACTCCCAGTCCTCCGCCGCCGGGAACAGTGCCATTTTCTCGCCCCGGGAGGAGGATTCCTGAACGACGTTGCCCAGTACGTAGTTTCCGCCGTGCCCGTTGACCACGACCAGGGCGTCGACGCCCGAACGGCGGAGTGAAGCCGCTATGTCCCGTATCACCGAGTGAAGGGTCACCGAGGAGATGCTGACGGTCCCCGCCCAGGCCGCGTGCTCGTGCGAGCAGGAGATCGTCACCGGTGGGAGGAGGTGCACCGGGTACGCCGCGGCGATCTCCCGGGCGATGGCACAGGCGACCAGGGTGTCGGTCGCCAACGGCAGGTACGGGCCGTGCTGTTCGAAGCTTCCGACGGGAAGAACCGCGACCTGTCGTGAGACATTCGCGCCCCGCGTCCGTACGTCCTCCGTGGTGTCCGCCGGCAACGGACCGTATGCCGCCGACCGCGCTTGCGAATCACTCATTCTTTCACGGCCTTTCGTCTCTGCTTAGGAACTCGAGAATCATGACAGACAAAATTGGCGTCCTCGGCAAGAAGTCCCCGCAGCGCACCGGCGTGGAACGCATAGTGAATGCCCCGCTGCCCACCGTGTACGGGCAATTCCGGGCGGTCGGCTACCTTGATCACGACCGCGGCGATGAACAAGTGGCCCTCGTCCACGGCGAGATCGGCGCCGAGGACGTCCTCGTCCGACTGCACTCCGAGTGCCTCACCGGTGACGCCTTCGGCTCCCGGCACTGCGAGTGCGGCGAGCAGCTCGACTCCGCGATGCGGGCCGTGGTCGCCCAAGGCAGCGGCATCGTCGTCTACTTGAGGGGCCACGAGGGCCGCGGCATCGGCCTGCTCGCCAAGCTGCGCGCGATGGCGCTCCAGGCGGAGGGCCTGGACACCGTCGAGGCGAACCTCGCCCTCGGCCTGCCGGTGGACGCCCGCGACTACGGCGTCGCCGCCGGCATGCTGCACGACCTCGGCGTGAACAGCGTCCGCCTGATGTCCAACAACCCCGACAAGCGGGAGGCGTTGGTACGGCACGGCATCGAGGTCACCGAGACGGTGCCGCTGCTGATCCAGCCGTGCGAGAGCAACATCACCTACCTGCGCACCAAGCGGGAACGCCTCGACCACCACCTGCCCCATCTGGACGCGGTGGCCCACCTCTCCTGATTACGGGTGGCGGAGTCCGGACAGGAAGAGGGGACCGACCGACCCCGACACCCCTGGGAGGCTCGCCCGTGAGAATGCAGGCACAGGCCGTCGTGATCGGCGGCGGAGTGATGGGCACGAGCATCGCCTACCACCTCGCCGCCGCCGGTGTCCGTGACGTCGTCCTCGTCGAACGGGACGAGCTGGCCTCCGGCTCCACGTCGAAGGCGGCGGGCGGGGTGCGGGCCCAGTTCTCCGACGAGCTCAACGTGCAGCTCGGGGCGCGCAGCCTGGCCGCGTTCGGCCGGTTCCGGGAGGAGATCGGGTACGACATCGGGCTGCACCGCGTCGGCTACCTCTTCCTGCTGTCGACCCCTGAGGACGTGGCCTCCTTCGAGGCGGGCGTACGGCTCCAGAACGCGCTCGGCGTGCCCAGCCGCCTGCTCACCCCGAAGGAGGCCCGCAAGCTCTCCCCGCTGATCCGCACCGAGGGCCTCCTCGCCGCCGCCTACTCACCGGACGACGGCCACTGCACCCCCGAGGCGGTCGTCCACGGCTACGCCTCCGCGGCCCGCGCTCTCGGCGCCCGCGTCCTGCGGCACACCGAGGTCACCGGCATCGAACTCCACGGCGACCGCATCACGGCCGTGTCGACGACCCTCGGCCGGATCGCCACCGACACGGTGATCTGCGCGGCCGGACCCTGGTCGCGGGCCGTCGGCCGGATGGCCGGCGTGGACCTGCCGGTGGAGCCGCTGCGCCGCCAGATCGCCGTCACCGAGCCGGTCCCCGGCCTGCCGCCGGGCCTGCCCATGACGATCGACTTCAGCACGACCCTCTACTTCCACCGCGAGGGCCCCGGCCTCCTCCTCGGCATGTCCGACCCCGACGAACGCCCCGGCTTCGCCACCGACACCCACGACCGCTGGATCCCCCGCCTGGCCGCCGCCATGGAACACCGCGCGCCCGCCCTCCTGGACCTGCGCCGCACCGGCGGCTGGGCGGGCCTGTACGAGGTCACCCCCGACCACAACGCCCTGATCGGCGAGGCCACTTCGGTCTCCCGGTTCCTCTACGCCACCGGCTTCTCCGGCCACGGCTTCCTCCAGGGCCCGGCCGTCGGCGAGGTGGTCCGTGACCTGGTCCTGGGCCGCGTACCCTTCGTGGACGTCAGCCCGTTGAACGCCGGCCGGTTCGCGGCCGACGCCCCGCGCCCGGAGGCCAACTGCGTATGACCGAGCTCCATCTGTGGCTGCGCCACGAGGTCCGTCCCACCGAGCGACGCACCCCGATCGTGCCGTCCGACGCCCGGCGGCTCGTCGAGAGCGGGGTGACCCTGACCGTCGAGGAGTCCCCGCAGCGGATCTTCCCGATCGAGGAGTACGAGGCGGTCGGCGCCCGCGTCGCCGCCGCGGGGTCGTGGGTGTCGGCGCCGTCGGAGACCGTGATCCTCGGCCTGAAGGAACTCCCCGACGGTCCTGACCGGTTGGCGCACCGGCACATCTTCTTCGGCCACGCCTACAAGCGGCAGCCGGGCGCCGCCGACCTGCTGCGCCGGTTCGCCGCCGGGGGCGGGACGATCCTCGACCTGGAGTACCTGGTGGACGACACCGGTCGCAGGCTCGCCGCCTTCGGCTACTGGGCCGGATACCTGGGCGCCGCCCTCGCGGTGCTCCAACAGCGAGGCCAACTGGCCGCGCCGCTGACGCCCACCTCGAAGGAGGAGCTGGACGACACCCTCCGCCCCGCCGCCGGGGACACGGACTTCACCGCGCTGGTGATCGGCGCCCTCGGCCGCAGCGGCCGCGGCGCCCGCGGGGCCTTCCAGACGGCCGGTGTCGAGCCCACCTGCTGGGACCTCGACGAGACCCGGAACCTGGACCGGCCGGCCCTCCTCGCCCACGACGTGCTGGTCAACTGCGTCCTCGCCACGACCCCCGTCCCGCCCTTCGTCCGCGAGGCCGACCTCGACGACCCGGCCCGCCGGCTGCGCACCCTCTCCGACGTCACCTGCGACGTCGGCTCGCCCCTCAACGTCCTGCCGGTCTACGACCGCACCACCGAGTGGACCGAGCCGGTACGGCGGCTGCGCAAGGAACCCCCGCTCGACCTGATCGCCATCGACAACCTGCCCTCGCTGCTGCCGAGGGAGTCCAGCGAGGACTTCTCCGCCTCGCTGCTGCCCCTGCTGCTCGACTTCGGGACCGGCGGGCCATGGGGGCGCGCTCGGGACCGGTTCCATCAGGCGAGCCGCGAACACGGCATCGTAGAAGGAGAGTTGCCGCATGACTGACCTGGTTCCCGCGAGTGGCACCGTCCACTGGATCGGCACCGGACTGTCCACGGGCAGCGGACTGGCGAAGCTGTGCGAGAGCGCCCAGCGGGTGCGGGTCTGGCATCGCACCGAGGAACGCGCGGCCGAGGCCCTCGACCGGCTGGGCCTCACCGGACGCGCCGAGCCCCGCGCCTACACGCTGGACAAGCTGACGGCCGCCCTCGCGCCCGGGGACGTCGTCGTGTCGATGCTGCCCGCGCCCGAGCACGCCGAGATCCTCGCGGTGTGCGTCGCCTCGCGGGCCCACTTCGCCTGCTCCAGCTATGTGTCGGACGCGGTCCTGGAGCAGGTCCCCGCTGCCGCCGCGGCCGGGCTCGTCGTCCTCACCGAGGCCGGGCTCGACCCGGGCATCGACCACCTCTTCGCGCACAGCCTCGTGGCCCGCGCCCGGGACGCGATCGGCGACGGCACGGCGGCCTCGTACCGCCTCACCTCGTACTGCGGCGGCATCCCCGCGGTGCCGAACGACTTCAGGTACCGCTTCAGCTGGGCGCCCCTCGGTGTCCTCAACGCCCTGCGCTCGCCCGCCCGTTACCTCGCGGACGGCGCCGAGACCACCGCAGCGCGGCCGTGGGAGGCGACCCGGCGGCACGTCGTCGACGGGGAGACCTTCGAGGTCTACCCGAACCGCGACAGCGTGCCCTTCGTCGAGCAGTACGGCATGCCGGCCGCCTGGAAACCGCAGACCTTCGTCCGGGGCACCCTGCGCCTGGAGGGCTGGCTGGAGGCCTGGGGCGATGTCTTCGAGGAGCTGAAGGCGGGGGACGACGCCCGGATCGCCGCCCTGGCCCAGGAATTGGCGGCCACCTACCCGACCACGGACGCCGACCGGGACCGGGTGGTCTTGGTCGTGTCGCTGGACGTGGCCGGTCCGGCGGGGCAGGCCTGGTCGGGCAGCTATCTGCTCGACCTGACCGGGGACGAGGAGGAGAGCGCGATGGCCCGCTGCGTCTCCCGCACCCTCGCCCTCGGCGTCCGTCACGTCCTGGACGGCTCCCTGCCGCCCGGCCTGAACCGTGCCGCCGAGACGGCGGCACGGTCGGAGGAGTGGCTGCGTGAACTCGCCCTGGAGGGAGTCGGCTTCACCCTGCGGGTGGATTCCTGATCAGTCCGTCACGGCCTCGTGCACCAGCCGCTTCAGCTCGGGATAGAGCGTGTGCGAGCCCTTGGGCCGGACCTGCGTCATGAACTGCACCGTCAGATCGCGGCGCGGGTCGACCCAGAACGTCGTCGTGGCGACCCCGCTCCAGCCGAACATGCCCAGGCTCGTGGGGGCCTTGGTGCGCTCCGGGTCGATCACCACGGAGACGCCGAGGCCGAAACCGACGCCGTCGTTGCCGGGTTCGTCATGGGCGGGCCTGCTGCCGAAGGTGCGCAGGTCGACGCCGCCGGGAAGGTGGTTGGAGGTCATCAGGTCCACCGTCGCGGCGGACAGCAGCCGTACGCCGTCGAGTTCGCCGCGGCGCCGCAGCAGCTCCATGAACCGGTGGACGTCGTACGCCGAGGCCACCATGCCGCCGCTGCCGGACAGGAAGCGGGGACGTCCGCGCAGCGGCAGCCCGGCGATCGGCTCGATACCACCGCCGTCGGTCTCGCCGTACAACTCGGCGAGCCTGCCCGCCTGTTCGTCGCTCACACAGAACCCGGCGTCGGGCATCCCCAGCGGCCGGAAGATCCGCTCGGCGAAGAACTCGTCGAGCGGCTGTCCGGACACCACCTCGATGACGCGCCCCAGCACATTGGTGGCGACCGAGTAGTTCCACTGCGTGCCCGGCTCGAACTGGAGCGGCAGGCTCGCGTACACGTCGACCGTCTCGGCCAGCGTCGTACCCGGCACCACGGACGACTCCAGGTCGGCCTGCCGGTACAGGGCGTCGACCGGGTGGGCACGGTACGAGGCGAAGGTCAGGCCCGCGGTGTGGGTCATCAGATGCCGGATCAGCACCGGCTGTGCGGCGGGGCGGGTCCGGACGTCGGCGCCCGAGCCGCTCTCGTAGACCTGTATGCCGGCGAAGGCGGGCACATGCCGGGCCACCGGGTCGTCCAGCGACAGCTTTCCCTCCTCCATCAGGAGGAGCGCGGCCACCGAGGTGACCGGCTTGGTCATGGAGTAGATCCGCCACAGGGTGTCGGGGGTGACGGGCAGCCCGGCCGCCAGGTCGCGTCGGCCGTGCGTGGTGAGGTGGGCGACCCGGCCGCCGCGGGCGACGGCCACGAGGAAGCCCGGCAGGCGCCCTTCGTCGACGTAGTGGGCGACGTGCTGGTCGAGGCGGTCCAGCGCCTTCGCGTCCAGTCCGACCTCGGTCGGGTCCACCTCTTGCCGCAGCTGTGCCATCGCTCTCCTCCGAAACGTTCGTCGAGGTGCGATCCGGCATACCCAGCCGCCGCGACCTCAGACCTCATCGTCGCTCAGCAACCCGTGAACGTCCCTGCGTCCGGCCATGATCGGCCGGCGTGGCGGGCGCCGACCGCCCCGGCAGCACCCCGCTCGCCACCGCCCCGACGACCGCCACCCCGGCGAGAACCACCAGCGCCCCGTGCCCCATCAGGGTGGTCGCCACGGCCACGCCCAGCGTGGGCCCGACGTTCATCGCGGTCTGCTGGAGCCCGCCCGCCACCCCGGCCGACTCGACGGGACTGTGCCGTACGACGACATGGGTGGCCGCCACCATCACCGTGCCGAACCCGGCGCCCAGCAGGGCGAATCCGGCGCAGAGCGCGAACTTGCCCGTAGCCGTGTCCAGCATCAGAACACCCGCCGCGAGGACGCCCATCGCGGTCACCGCCGTACGCCGGGCTCCCACCCGGCGCAGCAGGATCGCGCACACCGGCGCGGCGGCCACCATCAGCACCGCCAACGGCAGGCAGCGCAGGGCGCTTTCGAGCGGATCGAGACCGAGCGTGTACTGGAGGGTGTACGTGCTCACGAACAGGGTGCCCGACAGCGCGGCCGAGGCGGCGACCAGCACCCCGAGCGCCGGTCCGGCGACGGCTCGGGGGAGGAGCGGGCTCGCGGTACGGCGTTCGTGGCGCAGGAAGGCCGCACCCGTGACCAGGGAAGCGGCCAACCCGAGCCACTGCAAGGACACCAGCGCGTGGACCAGGAAGCCCAGCGTCACCGCGAGCAGCAGGGCACCCGGCACGTCCAGCCGTACCGGCGCCGCGCGCACCGGCTCCCGTCCGGCGAGCGCGAGCAGCCCGAACACCAGCGCCGGAACGACGTTGAGGAAGAACACCGCCCGCCATCCGGGCCCGGCCACCAGCACCCCGCCCACCAGCGGCCCCACCGCGGCCGACACCCCGATGGCCGCGGTCCGTACCGCGATCGGCGTGCGCAGCCGGTCCTGCGCATACGCGGCCCGCAGCATGCCGAGCGTGGCGGGTTGCAGCAGCGCCCCGAACACCCCCTGTACGACGCGGAGTCCGACCACCCAGCCGATCCCGGGCGCCAGCCCGATGCCCGCCGACGCGGCCCCGAACCCGAGCATGCCGATCGCGTAGAGCCGTCGATGCCCGTACCGGTCCCCGAGGCGCCCCGCGAACACCAACAGCCCGGCCACGGCGATGAGATAGCCGGTGCTGGTCCACTGGACCTGCGCGTACGACGCCCCCAAGTCGCTTTGCAGGGTGGGCTGGGCGATGGTGAGGACGGTGCCGTCGAGGGCGACGATCACGGCGCCGACGACACTGCTCGCGAGCGCGAGACGCGGGTTCATCCGTCCTCCTGCCCGAGGTGCGCGTCGAGGGCCGACCGCAACAGGGGTACGAAGTCGTCGGCGCCCGTGGCCAGTTGGAGACTGCCCCAGCCCCAGAGCTGGGCGATGCCGTGCAGGTTCGCCCACAACGAGCCCGCGACCAGGCGGGCGTCCACGTCGGGACGGACGAGACCGACCAGCTCCACCAGGCGCCCGAAGAGCGGCAGGCTGGTGTCCCGCAGGCCCAGATGGCCGCTCTCCAGCAGATCGTGACGGAACATCAGCTCGTACATGCCGGGGTTCTCCAGCGCGAACGCCAGGTAGGCGCCGGCGAGCCGGGTGAGCTGGGCGCGCGGAGTCGCCGTTCCGTCACCGGACACCGTCGCCACCCGCTCCGCCAGCTCACCGAAGCCGCGCCGCGCGATGGCCGACAGCAGCTCCAGGTGGGTCGGGAAATAGCGGCGCGGGGCCCCGTGCGAGACGCCCGCCCGACGGGCGATCTCCCGCAGCGTGAGCGCCTGGGCGCCCTCCCGGGCCACCAACTCCACTCCGACGTCGACCAGCCGGGCCCGCAGCCCGGTCTCGGGTTCATGCATAGACAGTGTCTACCAAGCAGAGGTAGGCACTGTCTACCAGGAATGGTTGTGGGCGGTACTGGAGTTGATCCGTGCATGACTCAGAACGCGCTGCTCCAGTTGCTCGGCACCGGACACGGCGGGGTGCTGGTCACCCTCAAAAAGGACGGCCGGCCCCAGCTGTCGAACGTCAGCCACGCCTACTACCCGGACGAGGGCGTCATCCGGGTGTCGATCACCGACGACCGCGCCAAGACCCGCAACCTGCGCCGCGACGCCCGGGCCTCGTACCACGTCACCAGCCCCGACCGGCGGGCGTACACGGTCGCCGAGGGCACCGCCGACCTGTCCCCGGTGGCGAAGGACCCGTACGACGACACCGTGGAGGAGCTCATCCGGCTGTACCGCGACGTCCAGGGTGAGCACCCCGACTGGGACGACTACCGGGCCGCGATGGTCCGCGACCGGCGGCTGGTGCTGCGGCTGAAGGTCGAGCGGGCGTACGGGATCCCGGCGGGAGGCAACTAGTCCGTCAGGCTCACGGCCGCGATGCCGTTCGAGGTGGCCACGTACATGTGCAGGCCCTGCCGGGGGTGGGGGCCGATCACCGGGCGGTACTCGGCCATGAGGGAATCGTCGGGGAAGGTCAGCCTGCGGGTCTGCGCGCCGCTGCCGTCCACGACGTACAGCGTGCTGTGGCCGAGGAACACGTAGGCGAGGCTGTCGTGGACGGTCGGGTCGCTGTACCGGTCGAGGTCGCCCGGACCCCGTACCGTCCACGCCGTGGAGCCGTCGCGGGGATCGACGGCCACGAGCCGGCCGGGGCACGTGGCGATGGCCAGGTCCCCGAAGGCGACGAAGGTCTCCGGGTCGTCGAGGTCGGTGTTGGCGCGCTGCCACAGGATCTCGCCCGTGCGGCTGAGCCCGTACGCGGCCTGAGCGGCCGGGACGACGAGGGTCTCGCCGACGAGCGCCGGCCGGCCGGGGAAGTCGTTGTCGAACTCGCGCGTCCACAGCCTGGTCCCGTCCCCGGCGGCCAGTGCGGTCAGCTTTCTGCTGGTGTTGATGTACACCACGCTGTCCGCCACCACCGGAGGATCGGCCGCCTGATCGGGCAGCCGGGTGCTCCAGGCGAGACTTCCGTCGGGCCGGTAGGCCCGCATCGCCGCCTGGTCCGCGCTCGGGCTGGTGGTCAGGATCACCAGGAAGTCCGTCGCCACCGGCAACGCCCCGTACCGATCCTTGTCGAACACCCGTTTCCAGCGCACCCGCCCCTTCAGGTCGAGCGCGAAGAACCGCGAGCCGAACTCGTGCAGGCAGTAGGCGCCGTCGCGCGTGACGACGGGTGTCCCGACCACGCCGCCGCCCAGGGGCGGGTCCCCCAGGTCGGGGTACCAGCGCGCCCTGCCGTCCCAGGTGACGGCGTGCAGCCTGCCGTCGACCCCGCCGAAGCAGACCAGACGGCCGTCGGGGGACAGCCCGACACAGGGGCCGCCGTCCTCGGCGATCTCCGAGGTGCCGTAGGCCCACTCCACCACCGCGGGCTGCGGCGGCGGGGGCGTGGACCGGGTCGACGTCGCGGCCCCCGGGCCGCTCTGCGTACCACCGCCCCGGGAGTCGCCGTCCCGGAGCCACAGCCAGCCGCCCGTTCCGGCGCCCGCGACCAACGCCCCGGCCACGAGTCCCTGTAACAGGCGACGCCGGGACGGTGTCCGTGGCGCCGGGCCGTCCGGCAGCGTCAGCGGGGCCACGTACTCCACCCTGCTGTCGCCCTCTCCCGCGCCCCGCTCCGGCAGCCACCGCTCGGTGCCCCGGACCGGCTCGGCAGCGGTGAACCAGCCCGGCCGCAACCGCCCGGGCAGCGACCGCGCCGCATACCCCGTCGCCTCGACGACCTCGGCAGGGGTGGGCCGTTCGGCCGGGTCCTCGCGCAGACAGGCCTCGACGAGCGGACGAACGGCCTCCGGCACGCCGGACAGGTCGAAGTCGCGGGCGACGACACGCATCAGGATCACCGCGTCCTGCCCCTCGCCGAACGGGTCCCGCCCTGCGGCGGCGTACGCGAGGACCGCGCCCAGCGAGAACACGTCGCTCGACGGACCCACCCGGCCGTGGGTACGGATCTGCTCGGGCGAGAGGTAGCCCGCCGAACCGACGACGGTTCCGGTCCGGGTCAGCGCGGTCGCCTCCAGGGCCCGTACGACCCCGAAGTCGATGACCCGCGGCCCGTCCGCCGCCAGCAGGATGTTGGACGGCTTGAGATCCCGGTGCACCAGGCCGTGCGCGTGGATCGCGCCGAGGGCCTCGCCGAGAGCCGCGGCCAGCACCCACACCGGTTCGACGGGCAGCGCACCGTGTTCGAGGACGGCGTCGCGCAGGTTCGGCCCGTCGATGAACTCCGTGGCCATCCACGGGCGTTCGCCCTCGGTGTCCGCGTCCACCACCCGGGCGACGTACGACCCGGAGCCGCCGACGCTCCGCGCGGCCCCCACCTCCTGCCGGAACCTGGCCCGGAACGTACGGTCCTCGGCGTACTCCGCCCGCACCACCTTCACCGCCAGCCGCGGACCGCCCGGCGCCTCGGCGAGATACACCTCGCCCATGCCACCGGCGCCGAGTCTGCCCAGCACCCGGTACGGGCCGATGTGCCGAGGATCCGTCTCGCGCAGCGCCTGCACCCCGTACCCCCCGGTCCGCTCGTGCGATGCGTACGGCCGCCGGAATCGAGCGTATACGTCGGATACGCGCGACAGGAGGCCTACGACACCTCGCGCATCGGCCGATGAGACGGTGGACCGGCCGGCGTGGGGCTGATGGCCGGTCGTCTCCCGTAGGGATCGAGGTGGCTGATGACCAGTCATCTTCCGTTACGGCCGCTAGGGTTGATCCATTGCGGAACGCCGACCGACGGGGGAGTGCACGGCATGCTGGATCCGATCTCGCTGGGTGCCATCGGCGCGGTGCTCGGGGCCGTCGGGTCGGGGATGGCGAACGAAGCGGGCAAGTGGGCCTGGGAGTCGGCCGGCGGCCTGGTCCGCCGCATCGCCGGACGCGAGGTGCCCGCGCCGACGACGCCCGGCCAACTCGACGACGTGGCACGGCTGGTGCACGAGCGGGTGCACGGCGACCCACAACTCGCCCAGGCCTGGGCCCAGTTCGCGCGCGGCGTACGCGCACCCGGCACCGGCTCACGCGACCGTCGCCCCACCCTGCCCTCCGGACCGCACTTCTTCACCGACCGCCGCCAGGCCCTGAGGCTCCTCGACAAGGAAGCGTCCCGCGCCTTCGCCGGACGCCCCCGCCGGGCCCTGCTGCACGGCCCCGAGGGCATCGGCACCAGCACCCTCGCCGTCCACTGGGGCTGGCGGCAGACCGCCCGCTTCCCCGACGGCCAGCTCTACGCCGACCTGCGCGCCCTCGCCCCCGAGGCGGTCCTCGGCTCGCTGCTGCGCGGACTCGGTGTGCCGGACGGGGAGATACCCCCGGCCGTCGCCGACCGCGCCGACCTCTTCCGGCGCTGCCTCGCCGACCGGCGGCTGCTCGTCGTGCTCGATCACGCCCGGTCCGCCGCACAGGTGCAGCCCCTGCTGACCTCGGCGCCGGACGTGTTCACCATCGTCGTGACCCGGCAGCCCCTCGTCGGCCTGGACGCCCTGCGCATCCCGGTCGGCCCGCTGGACCGCCGGGACGCCGTGCGGCTGCTCACCGACCTGGTCGGCAAACCGGCCCTCGCCGAGGCCCGCGCGGCCCTGCCGACGGTGCTGGAGCGCTGTGCGGGCTCGCCGTACGCGCTGCGGGCGGCGGCATCGCGACTGGCCGAGGCGAGGACGGAGAGGGGCCCCGTCCAGACTGCCGCCATGACGGAGCGGGACCCCGTCCAGACCGCCGCCGAGGACTCGTACCGCCTGCTGACGCCCGCCGCGGCCCGGCTCTACCGCCTCGCCGGTCTCCGCGACTGGCCCGCCCTCGACGCGTCGGCGGCCGCACGCGCCGCCGACATCGACGTGACCGAGGCGGCCCGGCTCCTGGACGCCCTCACCGACGCCCTCCTCCTCGAACGCACCGACACCGGACGGCACCGCTACCGCCCCGCCGTCCGCGCGCACGCCGAACGCACCGCCGCCGTCGTCGACGGGGTGGCGGGCTGCTCGGCCGCCGTCGCCCGGACGGTCGAGGGCTACCGCGACCTGGCGGTGGGGGCGGCCAAGGCCGCGCTGCCGGAGAGCTGGCGCGCCCCCTCCGCCGACTCGCCCATCACCTTCCCGGACCGCGGCGCGGCCGTCGCCGCCCTCGTCGCCGAGGCCCCGAACCTGGTCCAAGCCGTGGAGGCGGCCGAGGAGTTCCGCGACCACGACACCGTCGTCCTGCTCTGCCAGGCCCTGTGGCCCCTCCAACTCAAGGCGGGCCACCACGAGATGCTGCTGCCCGCGCTGCGCACCGGCGCCCGGACCGCCGACGAACACTTCCCCGACACCCGCGTCGCGGGCGCCCTGCACGCCCAACTCGCGCACACCCTCACCGAGTTGCGACTCTGGGACGAGGCTGAGCCGGAGGCGCTGGCCGCCGCCCGCGCCGAGCGGGGCGCCGGACACGTACGCGGCCACGCCTCGGCCGTGGAGTTCCTCGGTCTGCTGAGGCTGCGGCAGTGGCGGTTCCAGGAGGCCTACGACTGTTTCGAGGAGGCCGGCGGCATCCTCGACGGCATCGGCCCCGACGACGAGGGCGCCACCGATCTCCCGCGCGCCCGCGCCCTGTTGGAACGGCACAGGGGGCGTGCCCTGCGCGGCCTCGGACGCCGGGAAGAGGCGGTGGAGCGTCTCGATCGCGCCCTGCGCTTCTTCCGCGACAGCGGCGAGGCCTACAACAGCGCCCGCACTCTCACCGACCTCGCCGAGACCCGCCTCGACGGCGGCGACACCGGCGCCGCGCTGCCGCTGATCGACGAGGCGCTGGCGGCGCTCGCGCGGGAGAACGCCGAGTACCACGTGGCCCGGTTGCGGGTGCTGCGGGAGCGGTGCGTCACGCCGGAGTGACGGTCGCCTGATGGAGGGTCGCTCCGGTGCGGATCGCGGCCAGTTCCGTGGGCGACCTGCCCGCCGCCAGCCACGCGTGGAGCGCGGAGGCCGCCGCGGCCGGGTCCGCCCCGGTTCTCAGGTGGAGGACGTCTCCTGCCCGCGTCCGCACCACGCAGGAATCAGGGCCGGTGACATACGCCGCGAGGGAGCACTGCGGATACCGGTCGAGCACCTCCGCCGCCCAATCGGCGGGGGAGCCGAAGCGCGGATCGTCGGCGGTGCCGTACCGGAACACCACGTCTGCCAGGGGCAGTTGATCCGTCTCCCGGGTGCCCTCGGGTACGGCGAGATGCGCCTCCGCGTCGTCGGTCCGCGGTGTGGGATGCGGGCCCGCGTACCGGGCGACGCGGACCTCGCCGGAGCCGAGGAGGCGGGTCAGCGTGAGGAGGGGCACGGTGGGGGTCGCCGGTTCGTGTGGGGGGAGGGGAAGCGGTTCGAGGCGGGCCGGCCAGTCGGGTTCGGGGATGCCGATCAGGTCGTAGAAGAGGCGCCGCAGGCGAGGTGCCGACTCGCCGGGTACTGAGCTGATGAACTCCGCGTGTCGGCAAGGGCGTTCGGCGGTCAGGGTGTCCAACTGCGGCCTCAGTGGGCCGGTGACGTCCAGGCGCGGTGCCGTGCGGACGAACTCATGGACGGGGGCCTCGGGGTCGAGGCCTCCGAGCGGGGCCGCGCCCAGTAGGACGGGGGTGCCGAGGGCGGCGGCGTAGTAGGTCACCGAGCCGTGGTCGCCGATCACCGTGTCGGCGGCGACGAGGGCCTGGCGCCAGCCGTGCAGGGGGTCGATCAGGGTCAGACCGGCGCGGCGGGCACGGTCGAGCCAGGCACGGATCTGGCCGGGGCCGTGACCGTGCCAGATGTTGGGGTGGAGGACGGCCGCGAGACGGTATTCGTCGGACGGGAGTTCCGAGGTCAGGCGGGGGAGCAGGGACGGCAGGACGTCCTCGGCGCCGTCGCCGAAAAGCGACTCGGGGTTCCAGGTGGAGCTCAGGACGACGAGCCGTTGGCCCTCGCGCACGCCGAGGGCCCGGCGGAAGCGGTCACGGTAGGGGCGGGCCGCCAGGATGCGGTCCCAGCAGGGGTCGCCCGCGACGACGGCCGTGGGCGCGGCTTCCGGGCAGACGCGGCGCAGTCGGTCGTACTGCTCGGGGTGGGAGAGCACGAGGGCGTCCGCGAGGGGTTTCCCGGCTCCGTCGAGCAGCCATTCCCGTGACATCCCGAAGACCGGTTCTGTCCCCGCGCCCCAGCCGCCTGCCGTCGGGTGTCGGGTGTCGGGTGTCGGGTGTCGCCAGCCTCTTAGTGTATCCGACACCGTGTGACAACACGGCCAATACACCGGAAACTGCCCGGAGTTGACCGCCGAAGCTCGCCGATACCGCGAGTGCGACCGGAGTCGCGATCGCCTGCTCCCACGGCACCACGGGCACCCCGACCTCCGCCAGCAACTCCCGTACGCCCGCCTCGAACGCGGACGACCCCGGGCACGTCACCAGCAGCTGCACCCTGAAGTCGTCGTGGAACAGGGGCAGTACGTCCAGGAGCCGGGTCGCCGCGGTGACGTTGTGGACGACGAAGAGCACCCGTTCGACGCGCCCCCGGGTCGCCCAGCGGGCCGCGTCGTCGCCGACCGGCACCCGTATCCACCCGGCCCCCGTCACGCCCCCGCCCGCCTCTCGCCGCCCGCCCCTGTGATCGGGCAACGATAGACAACCGCCGCACCGTGCGCACCGGCCGCCCCTGAAATCGGCCGGTACGCACGGGGGCCGTCCGCTCCGCCACCGGTGTGCGCGGAGGGCCTGGTCAGCGGTGTTCCGCACGGCTCGTACCGGCCGATGGTCTTGCCGCGGGCGTCCCCTGTCAACGGGGCGACCCCCAAGAGGTCCTACGACCCGGGGCGCAGGACGCACGACCGATGGCCCGGCGTACGCCGTGTGCCTAGGCTTTCGATGGTTCACCGCAGCGGAGAAAGAGGTCACGATGCCCGTCAACGGCCGCAGCCACATTCGCGTCGCCCGCCCGTCCCGTGACCTCGCGGCGGCCGAGCGCTTCTGGGCGGGCGGGCTCGGGCTCTCCGTCGTCTGGCGTGCCGAGGGCGGCACCGAACCCGGCGAGCACGACCTGCTCATGCTCGGCTGGCCCGATGCCGACTGGCACCTGGAACTGGTCCACGAGCCGGCGAACCCGGTCGAGCCGCGGCCCACCGAGGAGGACCTCCTGGTGATCTACGTCGACGGCCCCGTCCCCGACGACCTGGTCGCCGGCCTCGAAGAGCACGGCGGCAAGCGCGTGGCCTCGCCGAACCCGTACTGGAACCAGTGGGGCGTCACGATCGAGGACCCGGACGGATACCGGCTGGTGCTGTGCGAGCGGGCGTGGTCCAACGGCTGAGAGGCTCCGCGAACGCCGAATCCCCGGAGCCGTGGCGGCGTCCGGGGACCCGGGGACCTTGAGGTGGATCAGGCCGTCACGGTCGCCCGCTCGGCCGCCGCCTCCGGCGTGCGCTCGCCGAGCAGCTCCGTCGGGACCTTGTGGGTCTCGCGGGCCGAGAGCGCGGCGATGACCGGCGGGACGCACAGGGCCGCGGTGAACAGCGCCACCGAGGACCAGTCGTCGCCGTCCGGGCCCGCGATCTGCGCCGCGAACGTCACCGCGAACCCGGCCACGGCGAAGCCGATCTGGGTGCCGATGGCCATGCCGGACAGCCGGACCCGGGTCGAGAACATCTCGCCGTAGAAGGACGGCCACACGCCGTTCGCCGCGCTGTAGACCACACCGAAGGCGATGATGCCGAGCAGCATCGTGAGCGGGTAGTTGCCCGTGGAGATCGCCCAGAGGTAGAGGAACATCGCGATCGCGCTGCCCACCGCGCCGATCAGGTAGACGGGCCGGCGGCCGATGCGGTCCGACAGCGTCGCCCACAGCGGGATCGCCGCCAGCGCGGCCACGTTGGCCAGCGCGCCCACCCACAGCATCGAGGAACGGCTCATGCCGACCGAGTCGCTCGTCGCGTACGCCAGCGCCCACACCGTGAAGATCGTCGAGACCGAGGCGATGAGCGCGCCCGCGATCACCCGCAGGACGTCCGCCCAGTGGTGGCGCAGCAGGATCGCCAGCGGCATCTTCACGACACCCTCGGTGGCCGTCTGCTGCTCGAAGGCGGGGGTCTCCTCCAGCTTGCGGCGGATGACGTAGCCGACGACGGCGACCGCGATGCTCAGCCAGAACGGCACCCGCCAGCCCCAGGACAGCAGCTGGTCCTCGGGCAGCGCGGCGATCGGGATGAAGGCGAGCGTGGCCAGCAGCTGACCGCCCTGGGTGCCGCTGAGGGTGAAGCTGGTGAAGAAGCCGCGCCGGTGCGGCGGCGCGTGCTCCAGCGTCATGGAGTTGGCGCTGGCCTGCTCACCGGCCGCGGAGATGCCCTGGAGGACGCGGCAGAGGACCAGCAGGACCGGGGCGAGGGTGCCGACCTGGGCGCGGGTGGGGAGACAGCCGATGAGGAACGTCGACAGACCCATCAGGATCAGCGTGAAGACCATGATCTTCTTGCGGCCGAGCTTGTCGCCGAAGTGGCCGAGGAAGAGCGCGCCGACCGGGCGGGCGGCGTACGCGACACCGAACGTGGCCAGGGACAGCAGGGTCGCGGTGGCCGGGTCGGACTCGTCGAAGAAGACCTTGGGGAAGATCAGTGCGGCGGCGGACCCGTAGATGAAGAAGTCGTAGTACTCCAGCGCGCTGCCGATCCAGGCGGCCGTGGCCGCCTTCTTCGGCTGGCCGGGTGGCGCGGTGGAGGGGGAGGGGACGGACACGGCGGCTCCTTTGCGGAACTCCAACGTACGCGGAGTGAGCGGTGGGGAGGGAGAGGTGCCGGGTCTCGTGAACCCCGGCTAATTAACCCACTGGATAGTTAGTCCCGGTGGGTAGGGATGTTGCGCGCGTGTTTCCCCGCTGTCAAGAGGTCGGGCCCGCCGAACTCAGTCCGCGGCGCGGTCCGCCGTCAGGTACGCGATCACCATGTCGCCCAGCATGTTCCGGTAGTGCTCCCGCTGCGCGGGGTCCACCAGGTCGCGCCCGAACAGGGCGCCGAAGGTGTGCCGGTTGGCGACCCGGAAGAAGCAGAAGGAGCTGATCATCGCGTGCAGGTCCACGGCGTCCACGTCGGCCGTGAACAGCCCGGACTCCTGTCCCGACTTCAGGATGCGGCGGATCACGTCCAGGGCCGGCGAGCCGATCCTGCCGAGCTTCTCGGAGGCGGCGATGTGCTCGGCCTCGTGGATGTTCTCGATGCTGACCAGCCGGATGAAGTCCGGGTGCGCCTCGTGGTGGTCGAAGGTCAGCTCCGCCAGCCGCCGGATGGCCGCGACCGGGTCGAGATGCTCGACGTCGAGCTCCTGCTCGGCGTCGCGGATCACGCCGTACGCCCGCTCCAAGACGGCCGTGAACAGCTGCTCCTTGCCGCCGAAGTAGTAGTAGATCATCCGCTTGGTGGTGCTGGTGAGGGCCGCGATGTCGTCGACCCGGGCGCCCGCGAAGCCGGCCCGGGCGAACTCGTGCGTGGCCACGTCGAGGATCTCGGCCTTGGTGCGGGCGGCGTCACGGATGCGCCCGTTGGGTCGTGCCGGTTCTTCGACGCTGGTCATCGGGTTCCTTCGGGCGTAGGGCGGGGCTCTTCGGCCGCGTGCCGCAGATTCTAGAAGGCGGCCACGCCCGCGCGGCGGGTGAGGGCTTCCCAAGCGGAGGCTCCCGGTGTTATGACTAACTTACTAGTTCGTACATTGTGAGCCGCTCAGGAGGTCCGCGTGGCCAAGGACTCGTATCTCGTCGGACTGATCGGCGCGGGCATCGGCCCGTCCCTCAGCCCCGCCCTGCACGAGCGGGAGGCCGACCGACAAGGGCTGCGCTACCTGTACCGGCTCATCGACATCGACACCCTCGGCGTCCCGCCGGAGGCGGTCGGCGACCTGGTGCGCTCGGCCCGCGACCTCGGCTTCGACGGGCTCAACATCACCCACCCGTGCAAGCAGCTCGTCATCGAGCACCTCGACGGGCTGTCCGCGCAGGCAGAGGCGCTCGGCGCGGTCAACACGGTCGTCTTCGAGGGCGGCCGGGCCGTCGGCCACAACACCGACGTCACCGGCTTCGCCGCCTCCTTCGCCCGCGGTCTGCCCGACGTACCGCTGGAGCGGGTCGTACAGCTCGGCGCGGGCGGCGCCGGCGCGGCCGTCGCGCACGCCACGCTCACCCTCGGCGCCGGGCGGGTCACCCTCGTCGACGCGCTGGCCGACCGGGCGGCCGCCCTCGCCGCCTCCCTCAACCGCCACTTCGGCGAGGGCCGGGCGGCCCACGCAACGCCGGACCGGCTCGCGAAGCTCCTCGCGGACGCCGACGGCATCGTCCACGCCACCCCCACCGGCATGGCCGCCCACCCCGGCCTGCCCTTCCCCGCCGCACTCCTGCACCCCGGGCTGTGGATCGCCGAGGTGGTCTACCGCCCGCTGGAGACGGAACTGCTCCGCACCGCCCGCGCGATGGGCTGCGCCACCCTCGACGGCGGCGGGATGGCCGCCTTCCAGGCCGTGGACGCGTTCCGTCTCTTCACCGGCCGGGAACCCGACGCGGCGCGCATGCTCGCGGACATCGGGGAACTGGCGGGCGCCGTCAGCGCACCGAAGTAGAGAGAGGTACCGCCGTGCGTACGTCCATCGCCACCGTCTCCCTCAGCGGCTCCCTCACCGAGAAGCTCACGGCCGCCTCCCGGGCCGGCTTCGACGGCGTGGAGATCTTCGAGAACGACCTGCTCGCCAGCCCCCTCGCACCGGAGGAGATCCGGGCGAGGTGCGCGGACCTGGGCCTGAGCATCGACCTCTACCAACCCATGCGGGACATGGAGGCGGTACCGGCCGACGTGTTCGCGGCGAACCTGCGCCGGGCCCGGCACAAGTTCGAGCTGATGAGCCGGCTCGGCGCCGACACCGTCCTCGTCTGCTCCAGCGTGCATCCGCTCGCGGTGGACGACGACGCGCTGGCCGCCGGGCAGCTGCGCGAACTGGCAGGACTGGCCCAGGAGTTCGGCATCCGCGTCGCGTACGAGGCACTCGCCTGGGGCCGGCACGTGAGCACGTACGACCACGCCTGGAGCATCGTCGAGGCGGCGGACCACCCCGCGCTCGGCACCTGCCTCGACAGCTTCCACATCCTCTCCCGCGGCAGCGACCCCAAGGGCATCGAGGACATCCCCGGCGAGAAGATCTTCTTCCTCCAGCTGGCCGACGCCCCGCTGCTCGCGATGGACGTCCTCCAGTGGAGCCGCCACTACCGCTGCTTCCCGGGCCAGGGCGGCTTCGACGTCGCGGACCTGGTCCGCCGGGTCCTGCACACGGGGTACGACGGACCGCTGTCCCTGGAGGTCTTCAACGACGTCTACCGGCAGGCCGAGGCGGGCCCCACGGCGGTCGACGCACACCGCTCGCTGCTCCTGCTCCAGGAGACGGTCGGCGTCACGACCCCGCCCGCCCCCGTCGTCCCCACCGGCGTGGCCTTCGCCGAACTGCTCACGCCGGACGCCGAACCGGTCGCCGCGATGCTCGGCGCGCTCGGCTTCAGCCGCACGGCACGGCACCGAAGCAAGCCGGTCGACCTGTGGCAGCAGGGCGAGGCACGGGTGCTCGTGAACACGGGACCGGCGGGCCGCCGCGACGGCACGAGCCTCGCCGCGATCGGCCTGGAGTCACCCGACCCGGCGGGAGCGGCCCTGCGGGCGGAGGCACTGCTCGCGCCGGTGCTGCCGCGGCGACGAGCGGTGGCGGACGCTCCGCTGGACGCGGTGGCGGCACCGGACGGCACGGAGCTGTTCTTCTGCGCGACGGACCGCACCGAACTGCCCAACTGGCGCGCCGACTTCGAGGAGGTGCCGCACGAGGGTGGCTCTGGTGGCGTGCGCAGGATCGATCATCTCGCTCTCGTCCAGCCTTGGCACCAGTTCGACGAGGCGGCGCTCTTCCACCGCAGCGTGCTCGGGCTGCACGCCCAGGAGAGCGTGGACGTCGCCGACCCGTACGGGCTGATGCGCAGCCGCGCGGTGACGAACGCGGACGGCAGCGTGCGGATCGCGCTGTCCGTGGGCGCGGCCCCGACCGACGACACCGTGCACGCGCAGCACATCGCCCTGGCGACGGACGACGTGGTGACGGCGGCGCGCCGGTTCCGGGAGGCGGGCGGCCGCGTCCTGCCGATCCCGGCCAACTATTACGACGACCTGGCCGCCCGATTCGAGTTCGCCGAGGGCGAGTTGGAGACGTACCGCGAGCTCGGCATCCTCTACGACCGGGACGCGTACGGCGAGTTCCGGCACTGCTACACCCGCACGGTCGGCCGCGTCTTCTTCGAACTCGTCCAGCGCGACGGCGGCTATCGCGGGTACGGCGCCCAGAACGCGCCGGTGCGGCTGGCCGCGCAGCACACGGTCACTGGCGGCTGACGGCGCGGGTGATGCCGGTGATCACCGTGGTGGCGAGCAACCAGCCCGTGATCACCAGGGCGTAGGAGAGCGCCTGATAGCCGCCCTTGGGGGCGAAGGCGCCCTCCTGCCCGAAGCTGATCACCGGCAGGAGCAGGTCGAGGGTGAAGAACACCGGGCTGAAATCCGGGTGTTCGGACGCCTTGAGCGCCGGCGGCTCGTGCAGGCCGTACGCGATCGTGCCCACGGCGAGGAGCGAGAGCAGCCAGGCCAGGGCACGCAGGGGACGGAAGCCGTAGCCGACGGTGACGTCCTGGAGGTAGCCCCACAGGCGGCCGTACCAGGCGCGGGTGGTGCGCAGGCGGCGCTGCTTGGCGAGTTGGACCAGCCGCGCGGCATGGTCGTCGCCGATCCGCTGGTACAACGCGGTCAACTGCTCGTAGGCGTGCGGGACATAGCCGTCGACGTCCCGCCGCAGCACGGGCAGCCAGCGCTCGGCCGGGACGTGCGGGGACAGCATGGTGTAGCTGAGGCCGTTGAGCCGCACCTCGCCGGCCAGGGTCTCCGGGGCCACCCGCAGCAGATCGGTCTGCGTCTGCCGAAAGTTCACCGAGCCATCGAGGGGCTCGGCCTCGTTGAGCCACAACTCCCCGATCACCGAGCTGCTCGCCTGGAGCACGGTGTGGCCGGGGTTCGACAACCGGGAGTGCGCGAGGTCGAGTCGGCCGGTGACGCGCGCGCCGCGCAGGTCGAGCCGTCCGACGGCGGTGAGGCGGCGGGCGTGCACGTCGGAGGCGACGGAGAGGGTCTGGGCGTCGAGGGCCGTACCGTCGGGATTCTCCAGCATCGCGTCCATGAGGTTGACCGAGGCGTCGACGGAGGCGTCGTTGCACACCATCCGGCCGTGGACGCGGATGCCGGGGGCCACGAGGTCCTCGCCTATGGAGGCGTGGTTGAGGCGGAGGGCGGGTTCGTCGGAGTCGTCGGGGGTGTGGAACTCGGCGCGGTCCATGAAGAGGGCGCCGGAGATCTGGGAGCCGCCCAGGGCGACCGGCCCTGTGAATCGGCAGTCGGTCAGTCTGAGCACGCCGTCCACGCGAAGGGTCGCGGCGGCGAGCCCTGGCAACTCCGAACCACTCAGGTTGAGTTGCCGGAACTCACAGCCGTACAGAAGCGGTGCTTCGTCGAACCGGCACCGACTCAGCCGGACATACGTTTCGACCGCCCCATACCGGACATCGAGCACGCCCGTGATGTGCGCTCCCGCCACCCTCAGTACGGGCACTTCCCCGTCCTGCCGCGGCCCGTTCAACATCAGCGCCCGCAACACCACGGCCCGCACGGTCCGTTCGGCGCTGCCCTGGAAGTCCACGGCAGCGCCGGTCGGAAACGCCTCCCACACCCGCAGCTCGGCCGGAGTCAGATCATTGAGGTCCATCAAGCGGGACTCTAATGCCACAACTCCGCGTGCCGTGCCGCCGGTGCGTTCTCAGACGCGGGTGTTCCACTCGGCGATCACAGGCCGGTCGTGCTCCGTCGACAGCCGGCTCACCGTGCCGGTCGCCAGCTGGAACAGGCGGCCGTCCGCCGGTTCCAGGCCCAGTCGGCGGGCCGTGAGCACCCGCAGGAAGTGGGCGTGTGCCACGAGGATCACGTCCCCCTGCGGGAGGGCCGTGTCCACGCGGGCCAGCACCCGGTCGGCGCGGGCGCCGACCTCGGCGGGCGATTCGCCCGGGTGGCCCTCGGGGCCGGGCGGCACACCGTCCGTCCAGAGGTACCAGTCGGGGCGGGTGCGGTGGATGTCGACGGTGGTGACACCCTCGTAGCCGCCGTAGTCCCATTCGTGCAGGTCGTCGTAGGGCAACGCCCCGGTGACGCCCGCGAGTTCGGCGGTGCGTATCGCGCGGCCCAGCGGGCTGGTCAGCGCCAGTGAGAAGGTCCGTCCGGACAGGAGCGGAGCGAGCGCCTTAGCCTGTTCCTCACCATGGGTGGTGAGGGGCAGGTCGGTCCAGCTGGTGTGCTGGCCCGACACGCTCCACTCCGTCTCCCCGTGGCGGACCAGCAGGAGATCCCCCACGGTGCGCCTACTTCGACTCGACCGCGTGGCCGCCGAACTGGTTGCGCAGCGCCGCGATCATCTTCATCTGCGGGGAGTCGTCCTGGCGGGACGCGAACCGCGCGAACAGGGAGGCCGTGATCGCGGGCAGCGGTACGGCGTTGTCGATGGCCGCCTCGACGGTCCACCGGCCCTCGCCGGAGTCCTCCGCGTAGCCGCGCAGCTTGTCGAGGTGCTCGTCGTCGTCCAGGGCGTTGACCGCGAGGTCGAGCAGCCAGGAGCGGATGACCGTGCCCTCCTGCCAGGAGCGGAAGACCTCGCGCACGTCGGTGACGGAGTCGACCTTCTCCAGCAGCTCCCAGCCCTCGGCGTAGGCCTGCATCATGGCGTACTCGATGCCGTTGTGGACCATCTTCGCGAAGTGCCCCGCGCCGACCTTGCCGGCGTGGACGAACCCGAAGTCGCCCTCGGGCTTCAGGGCGTCGAAGACCGGCTGGACCTTCGCCACGTGCTCGGCGTCGCCGCCGACCATGAGCGCGTAGCCGTTCTCCAGCCCCCAGACACCGCCCGAGACGCCCGCGTCGACGAAGCCGATGCCCTTGGCGGCGAGCTCCTCGGCGTGCTTCTCGTCGTCCGTCCAGCGGGAGTTGCCGCCGTCGACGACCGTGTCGCCGGCGGAGAGCAGGTCACCCAGCTCGTCCACGACCGACTGGGTCGGGGCGCCGGCCGGGACCATCACCCAGACCACGCGCGGGCCTTCGAGCTTGTCGACCAGCTCGGCGAGGCTGGCCACGTCCGAGATCTCGGGGTTGCGGTCGTAGCCGATCACGGTGTGCCCTGCGCGGCGGATCCGCTCGCGCATGTTGCCACCCATCTTGCCGAGGCCGATGAGTCCGAGCTGCATGTCAGTGCACTTCCTTCAGTTCACGGTAAGCGGCCACCAGAGCGGCGGTCGAGGCATCGAGACCAGGGACGTCCGCCCCTTCGGTCAGCGCGGGTTCGACCCGCTTGGCGAGCACCTTGCCCAGCTCGACACCCCACTGGTCGAAGGAGTCGATGTTCCAGACGGCGCCCTGCACGAACACCTTGTGCTCGTACAGCGCGATCAACTGGCCGAGCACGGACGGCGTCAGCTCACGGGCGAGGATCGTCGTCGTCGGGTGGTTGCCCTTGAACGTCTTGTGGACGACCAGCTCCTCGGGCACCCCCTCGGCGCGCACCTCGTCCGGCGTCTTGCCGAAGGCGAGGGCCTGTGTCTGGGCGAAGAAGTTCGCCATCAACAGGTCGTGCTGCGCCTTGAGTTCGTCACTCAGCTCACCCACGGGCCGGGCGAACCCGATGAAGTCCGCCGGGATCACCTTCGTGCCCTGGTGGATCAACTGGTAGTAGGCGTGCTGCCCGTTGGTGCCGGGCGTGCCCCACACCACCGGACCGGTCTGCCAGTCCACGGGCCGGCCGTCCCGCTGCACCGACTTGCCGTTGGACTCCATGTCCAGCTGCTGGAGGTAGGCGGTGAACTTGGACAGGTAGTGGCTGTACGGCAGCACCGCGTGCGACTGGGCGCCGAGGAAATTGCCGTACCAGATGCCCAACAGGCCCAGGATCAGCGGGGCGTTGGCCTCGGCGGGTGCGGTGCGGAAGTGCTCGTCGACGATGCGGAAGCCGTCGAGCATCTCCCGGAAGCGGTCCGGGCCGATGGCGATCATCAGGGAGAGGCCGATCGCCGAGTCGTAGGAGTAGCGGCCGCCGACCCAGTCCCAGAACTCGAACATGTTGTCCGGGTCGATCCCGAACTCGGTGACCTTCCCGGCGTTCGTCGACAGCGCCACGAAGTGCTTGGCGACCGCCTTGTCGTCGCCACCCAGACCCTCCAGGAGCCAGGACCGCGCCGACGTCGCGTTGGTGATCGTCTCGATCGTCGTGAAGGTCTTGGACGCGACGATGAACAGCGTCTCCGCCGGGTCCAGGTCACGGGTCGCCTCGTGCAGGTCGGCGCCGTCCACGTTCGACACGAAACGGAACGTCAGGTCCCGTGCCGTGTACGGCCGCAGCACCTCGTACGCCATCGCCGGACCGAGGTCGGAGCCGCCGATGCCGATGTTGACGACGTTCCTGATCCGCTTGCCGGTGTGGCCGGTCCACTCGCCCGAGCGCACGCGGCCGGCGAAGTCGCTCATCTTGTCGAGGACGGCGTGCACCTGCGGCACGACGTTCTCGCCGTCGACCTTGACGACCGCGTCCCGCGACGCCCGCAGCGCGGTGTGCAGGACCGCCCGGTCCTCAGTGAGGTTGATCTTCTCGCCGCGGAACATGGCGTCCCGCAGCCCGAACACGTCGGTGGCGGCGGCCAGTTCCTGGAGCAGGGCCAGCGTCTCGTCGGTGATGAGGTGCTTGGAGTAGTCGATGCGCAGATCGCCCACGCGCACCACGTACCGCTCGGCGCGCCCGGGGTCGTCCGCGAACAACTCCCGCAGCTGCGTGAGCCCTTCGGCGCGGTGGTCCTCGAGAGCCGTCCACTCGGGGCGACGGGTCAACAGGGGTGAGTCAGACATGGGCGGGGGTCTCCTTGGCGCGGCCCTCGCCCCGCAGGGCGACGGCGTACATCTCGTCCGCGTCGAGGCGCCTGAGCTCCTCGGCGATGAGTTCGGAGGTGGTGCGGACCTTCAGCGCGAGCGTCCGCGAGGGCTGGCCCGGCAGGGACAGCGTGGCCAGCGGGCCCTCGGGACGGTCGATGACGACCTCGCCGTCCGCGGTGCCAAGGCGTACGGCCGTGACGACCGGACCGGCGGTGACGACGCGGTCGATCTTCACCTTCAGCCGCGCCTCCAGCCAGCGCGCGAGCAGCTCGGCGGCCGGGTTGTCGGCCTCGGCCTCCACCGCCCCCGAGATGATCTTCGCGCGGGCCTGGTCCAGGGCCGCCGCCAGCATGGAGCGCCACGGGGTCAGCCGGGTCCACGCGAGGTCGGTGTCACCGGGCGCGTAGGAGCGCACCCGGGTGTCCAGCACCTCAAGCGGGTTCTCCACCGCGTACAGGTCGGTGATCCGGCGCTGGGCCAGCGCGCCCAGCGGGTCCTTCGACGGGTTCTCCGGCGCGTCCACCGGCCACCACACGACGACCGGCGCGTCCGGCAGCAGCAGCGGCAGGACGACCGAGTCGGCGTGGTCGGACACCTCGCCGTAGGTGCGCAGCACGACCGTCTCGCCGGTGCCGGCGTCGGCGCCCACCCGGACCTCGGCGTCCAGCCTGGACGCCTGGCGGTCGCGCGGGGTGCGGGCGTGCCGCTTGATGACGACCAGGGTGCGCGAGGGGTGCTCGTGCGAGGCCTCCTCGGCCGCCTTGATCGCGTCGTAGGCGTTCTCCTCGTCCGTGACGATCACCATCGTCAGGACCATGCCCACGGCGGGGGTGCCGATGGCGCGGCGCCCCTGTACCAGCGCCTTGTTGATCTTGCTTGCCGTGGTGTCGGTCAGGTCGATCTTCATGGCCTGCGCCAGCTCCGTCCGTCTCGTGCGAGCATCTCGTCGGCTTCCTTCGGTCCCCAGCTGCCCGACGCGTACTGCGCGGGCTTGCCGTGCCGTGCCCAGTACTCCTCGATCGGGTCGAGGATCTTCCAGGACTCTTCCACTTCCTGGTGGCGGGGGAACAGGTTGGCGTCGCCGAGGAGGACGTCCAGGATGAGCCGCTCGTACGCCTCGGGCGAGGACTCCGTGAACGACTCGCCGTAGGCGAAGTCCATCGACACGTCCCGGATCTCCATCGAGGTGCCCGGCACCTTCGACCCGAACCGCACGGTCATGCCCTCGTCCGGCTGGACGCGGATGACGATCGCGTTCTGCCCGAGCTCCTCGGTGGCCGTGGAGTCGAAGGGGGAGTGCGGGGCGCGCTTGAAGACGACCGCGATCTCCGTGACCCGGCGGCCGAGCCGCTTGCCGGTGCGCAGATAGAACGGGATGCCCGCCCAGCGTCGGTTGTCGATCTCCAGCTTGATGGCCGCGTAGGTGTCGGTCTTCGACTTCGCGTCGATCCCGTCCTCCTGGAGATAGCCGGCGACCTTGGCGCCGCCCTGCCATCCGGTCGCGTACTGGCCGCGCACGGTGTGCTTGCCGAGGTCCTTCGGCAGCCGCACCGACTTCAGCACCTTCAGCTTCTCGGTGAGCAGCGCGTCCGCGTCGAAGGCGATCGGCTCCTCCATGGCGGTGAGCGCCATCAGCTGGAGGAGGTGGTTCTGGATGACGTCACGGGCGGCGCCGATGCCGTCGTAGTACCCGGCCCGGCCGCCGATGCCGATGTCCTCCGCCATGGTGATCTGAACGTGGTCGACGTACGACCGGTTCCAGATCGGCTCGTACATCTGGTTGGCGAAGCGGAGCGCCAGGATGTTCTGGACGGTCTCCTTGCCGAGGTAGTGGTCGATCCGGAAGACCTGCTCCGGGTCGAACACGTCGTGCACGAGCGCGTTCAGCTCCCGCGCGCTGGCGAGATCGCTGCCGAACGGCTTCTCGATGACCGCCCGCCGCCAGGACCCCTCCGGGGCGTCCGCCAGCCCGTGCTTCTTCAGCTGCTGGACGACCTTGGGGAAGAACTTCGGCGGTACGGAGAGATAGAAGGCGTAGTTGCCGCTGGTACCGCGCGAGGAGTCCAACTCCTGGACCGCCTCGGCGAGTTGCTTGAACGCCTGGTCGTCGTCGAAGTCGCCCGGGATGAACCGCATGCCCTCGGCGAGCTGCTGCCAGACCTCCTCGCGGAACTCCGTCCGCGCGTGCTCGCGCACCGAGTCGTGCACGACCTGCGCGAAGTCCTGGTCCTCCCAGTCCCGCCGGGCGAACCCGACGAGCGAGAAGCCCGGCGGCAGCATGCCGCGGTTGGCCAGGTCGTACACGGCCGGCATCAGCTTCTTGCGGGACAGGTCACCGGTGACACCGAAGATGACGAGCCCGGACGGACCGGCGATGCGGGGCAGACGCCGGTCGCGGGGGTCACGCAGCGGGTTGTCCCAGTCGAAGGCCTCGGTGACCGTCTCGTTGGCAGGAATCCCGGTCATTCCGCGTCGACCCCCTTGCTGTCCAGCGACTTCGAGACGGTGGCCAGCAGGTCGTTCCAGGCCACCTCGAACTTGGCGACGCCCTCGTCTTCCAGCTGCTGCACGACCTCGTCGTACGAGATCCCCAGAGCCTCCACGGCGGCCAGGTCGGCGCGCGCCTGGGCGTAGCCGCCGGTGACGGTGTCGCCGGTGATCTCGCCGTGGTCGGCGGCGGCGTTCAGGGTCGCCTCCGGCATGGTGTTGACGGTGCCGGGCGCGACCAGGTCGTCCACGTACAGGGTGTCCTTGTACGCCGGGTCCTTCACGCCGGTCGAGGCCCAGAGCGGACGCTGCTTGTTGGCGCGGGCGCCGGAGAGGGCGGTGAAGCGCTCCCCGGCGAACACCTCCTCGTACGCCTCGTACGCGAGCCGGGCGTTGGCGAGGGCCGCCTTGCCCTTGAGCGCGAGGGCCTGGTCCGTGCCGAGGACGGTCAGCCGCTTGTCGATCTCGGAGTCGACGCGGGAGACGAAGAAGGAGGCCACGGAGTGGATCGTGGAGAGGTCGAGGCCCTTCGCGGCGGCCTTCTCCAGACCGGCGAGGTAGGCGTCCATGACCTCGCGGTAGCGCTCCAGCGAGAAGATCAGCGTGACGTTGACGCTGATCCCGAGGCCGATGACCTCGGTGATCGCCGGGAGGCCGGCCTTCGTCGCCGGGATCTTGATCATGACGTTGGGGCGGTTCACCAGCCAGGCCAGCTGCTTGGCCTCGGCGATCGTGGCGGCCGTCTCGTGGGCGAGCCGCGGGTCGACCTCGATGGAGACCCGGCCGTCCCGGCCGTCGGTGGCGTCGTACACGCCGCGCAGGATGTCGGCGGCGGCGCGGACGTCGGCGGTCGTCATCATGCGGACGGCCTCGTCGACCGTCACGCCGCGCACGGCGAGGTCGGTGAGCTGCTCCTCGTACCCCTCACCCGAGCCGATGGCGGCCTGGAAGATGGAGGGGTTGGTGGTGACGCCGACGACGTTCTTGTTCTCGACGAGTTCGGCGAGGTTCCCCGACTCGATCCGCTTGCGCGACAGGTCGTCCAGCCAGATGGAGACGCCCTCGTCGGACAGGCGCTTGAGTGCTCCCGCGGTCGCGGTTGCTTCGGTCACAGTGATCATCTTCTTTCTGGCGGTCGGATCAACCACGCGCGGCGGCGAGGGATTCCCTGGCGGCTGCGGCGACGTTCTCGGCGGTGAAGCCGTACTCGGCGAAAAGGGTCTGGGCGTCGGCGGAGGCGCCGAAGTGTTCGAGAGAGACGATGCGTCCTGCGTCACCTGTGAACCGGTACCACGTCAGGCCGATCCCGGCCTCGATTGCGACACGGGCTCGCACGGACGGCGGAAGGACGCTGTCGCGGTACTCGCGCGGCTGCTCCTCGAACCACTCCACGGACGGCATCGACACCACGCGGGCGCCGATCCCCTCGGCCTCCAGCTGATCCCGCGCGGCGACGGCGAGCTGCACCTCGGAGCCGGTGGCGATGAGGACGACGTCCGGGGTCTCGGTGGACGCGTCCTGGAGCACATAACCGCCCTTGGCCGCGTCCGGGTTGGGCGCGTAGGTCGGCACGCCCTGCCGGGTGAGGGCGAGGCCGTGCGGGGCGGGCTTGGTGCTGTGCCGCCGGAGGATCTCGGCCCAGGCGATCGCGGTCTCGTTGGCGTCGGCGGGCCGTACGACGTTCAGGCCCGGGATGGCGCGCAGCGAGGCGAGGTGCTCGACCGGCTGGTGGGTGGGGCCGTCCTCGCCGAGCCCGATGGAGTCGTGGGTCCAGACGTAGGTGACGGGCAGCTGCATGAGCGCGGCCATGCGGACGGCGTTGCGCATGTAGTCGGAGAACACCAGGAAGGTGCCGCCGTAGATGCGGGTGTTGCCGTGCAGGGCGATGCCGTTCATCTCGGCCGCCATCGAGAACTCGCGGATGCCGAAGTGGACCGTACGGCCGTAGGGGTCCGCCTCGGGGAGGGGGTTGCCCTTCGGGAGGAAGGAGGAGGTCTTGTCGATGGTGGTGTTGTTGGAGCCGGCCAGGTCGGCGGAGCCGCCCCACAGCTCGGGGAGCACAGCGCCCAGCGACTGGAGGACCTTGCCGGAGGCGGCGCGGGTGGCGACGGACTTGCCCTCCTCGAAGACGGGCAGCGCGTCCTCCCAGCCCTCGGGGAGCTGTCCTGCGACGACCCGGTCGAAGAGGGCGGCGCGCTCGGGCTGGTCCGCGCGCCACTCGGCGATCCGCTTGTCCCAGGCGGCGTGCGCCTCGGCACCGCGGTCGAGGGCGCGGCGGCTGTGCGCGAGCACCTCGTCGGCGACCTCGAAGGACCGCTCCGGGTCGAAGCCCAGGACCCGCTTGGTGGCCGCGATCTCGTCCGCGCCGAGCGCCGAGCCGTGGGAGGCCTCGGTGTTCTGGGCGTTGGGCGCGGGCCAGGCGATGATCGTGCGCATCGCGATGATCGAGGGCCGCTCGGTCTCGTCCCGCGCGGCCTTCAGCGCCGCGTACAGGGTCGGTACGTCGATGTCGCCGTCGCCGGTGGGCTCGATGCGCTGGGTGTGCCAGCCGTAGGCCTCGTACCGCTTCAGCACGTCCTCGGAGAAGGCGGTCGCGGTGTCGCCCTCGATGGAGATGTGGTTGTCGTCGTAGAGGAAGACCAGGTTGCCGAGCTTCTGGTGCCCGGCGAGGGAGGAGGCCTCGGCGGAGACGCCCTCTTCCAGGTCGCCGTCGGAGACGATGGCCCAGACGGTGTGGTCGAAGGGCGACTCGCCCTGCGGCGCCTCGGGGTCGAAGAGGCCGCGCTCGTAGCGGGCGGCCATGGCCATGCCGACGGCGTTGGCGACGCCCTGCCCGAGCGGACCGGTGGTGGTTTCCACGCCCGCGGTGTGCCCGTACTCGGGGTGGCCGGGGGTCTTGGAGCCCTGGGTGCGGAACGCCTTGAGGTCGTCGAGCTCCAGCTCGTACCCGGAGAGGAAGAGCTGGGTGTAGAGGGTGAGAGAGGTGTGTCCGGGGGACAGCACGAACCGGTCCCGGCCGGTCCACTCCGGGTCCGCCGGGTCGTGCCGCATCAGCTTCTGAAAGATCGTGTAGGCGGCCGGGGCGAGGCTCATGGCGGTGCCCGGGTGCCCGTTCCCGACCTTCTGCACGGCGTCGGCCGCCAGCAGACGGGCGGTGTCGACGGCACGCCGGTCGAGGTCGGTCCACTCGAAGCTGTCCGCGCTGTCCGCGCCGCCCGGTGTCTGCGTGCTCATCTGTGACCAGTCCTCTTCAAGAGTTCATGGATTCGTGCATCGTTCCTGGTGAGACGCGTTCGACTCTAAAAGTCTGACTTTTATGAGGGAAGGTCGAGGTGTGTCAGCCTGTGGTGAAAGTGGGACACGGACAGCGGCTTCGAGGCGACGCGAGAAGGACATGGCGGACAGAACATCCCAAGGCGGCGACGGTGACGGGATCAGAACGTTCCCCTTCCCGGTCGAGCTGAGCGAAGGCGGCGTCGGCATGCAGGTCGGCCCGATGGGCCCGCACCGCACCTGGCGCGCCGACGCTCCGCTGCACCGCGTCCACCGGATCGACTTCCATGTCGTGATGCTCTTCGACAAGGGCCCCGTCCGCCACATGATCGACTTCGCCGAGTACGAGGCGTACGCGGGCGACCTGCTCTGGATCCGCCCGGGCCAGGTCCACCGCTTCTCGAAGTTCAGCGGGTACCGCGGAACGGTCCTGACCATGCAACCGGGCTTCCTGCCCAGGGCGACGGTGGAGGCGACGGGCCTGTACCGCTACGACCTGCCGCCGCTGCTCCACCCCGACGCGGAGCAACTGGCGGGGCTGGGGGCGTCACTGGCGCAGCTGCGACGCGAGTACAAGGACACGGCGACGCTCCCGCTCAGCCTGCACACGGCCGTCCTCCGCCACTCCCTCACGGCGTTCCTGCTCCGCCTCGCGCATCTCGCCGCGAGCTCGCAGGAGGCGGCGCTGGCCCGGTCGGACACGACCTTCACCCTGTTCCGCGACGCGGTGGAGAAGGACTTCGCCACGAACCACAGCGTCAGCGCCTACGCCGACGCCCTCGGCTACTCGCGCCGGACCCTGGTCCGCGCGGTCCGCGCGGCGACGGGAGAGACCCCGAAGGGCTTCATCGACAAGCGGGTCGTCCTGGAGGCCAAACGCCTCCTCGCCCACACGGACCTGCCCATCGGGCGGGTGGGCGCGGCGGTGGGGTTCGCGGACGCGGCGAACTTCTCGAAGTTCTTCCAACTCCACGCGGGGCAGACGCCGGTGGGGTTCCGGGCGGAACTGCGCTGAGGGGCCCCGCACGCGCGGAGCCCCTCGCCAACGGGTCTGTCAGTGCCCGAAGTTGAACCAGTTCACGTTCACGAAGTCCGCCGGCTGGCCGCTCGTGAACGTCAGATACACGTCGTGCGTCCCCGTCACCGACGAGATGTTCGCCGGTACCGTCCGCCAGGACTGCCAGCCCCCGGTGTTGGCCAGGGCGAAGCTGCCGATGGGGGCGTTGGAGCGGCTGTCCAGGCGTACCTCGACCAGGCCGCTGACCCCGCTGCCGGCGCCGCTCGCCACCCGGGCCACGAACTGAGTCGCCGCCGTGGAGCCGAAGTTGACGTTCTGGAAGAGGGCCCAGTCGCCGTTGGCCAGCGCGCCGATGTTCTGGCCGCCGCCGGTGTCGGTGGTGGTCTCGGTGATCGTGCCGGACTGGCTGTTGTACGACTCGGCCTGGATGGCGCTGTAGGCGTCACGGCTGCCCGACGGGGGAGGCGTGGTACCGCTCCCACTGGCCGACAGCACCTGGACGTAGTCCACCGTCATCGGCACACCGGACTGGGTGCCGCTGTCGAGGCCGCCGCCGAACGCGTCGGGGAAGGCGCCGCCCATCGCCACGTTCAGGATGATGAAGAAGCCGTGGTTGGTGGCGTTGGCCCAGGTCGTCGCGTCCATCTGGCCCGCGTTGACCGAGTGGAACTGCGTGCCGTCCACGTAGAAGCGGATCGTCTCGGGGCTCACCGAGCGGTCCCACTCCATGGTGTAGGTGTGGAACGCCGACTGGCAGGTCGAACCCGGACAGGCGACGTTGTTGCCGATGCCCGTCGTCTCGTTGCACGGGCCGCCCGGGTTGGTGCCGCAGTGCATGGTGGCCCACACGCGGTTCATGCCCTGGACGTTCTCCATGATGTCCAGCTCGCCGACGCTCGGCCAGTTCTGGTAGTTGCCGCGGTAGGGCGCGCCCAGCATCCAGAACGCGGGCCAGTAGCCCTCGGCCGCCGTGCCGGTGACGTTCGGCATCTGGATGCGCGCCTCGACGCGCAGCTTGCCGCCGGACGGGGGCTGGAAGTCGGTGCGGTTGGTCTCGATGCGGCCCGACGTCCACCTTCCGGCCGAGTCGCGGATCGGGGTGATGCGCAGATTGCCGTTGCCGTCGAGCGAGACGTTGGAGGTGCTGTTCGTCATCGTCTCGACCTCGCCGGTGCCCCAGTTGGCGGGGCCGCCGGGATACGAAGTCCCGGTCGCGTACTGCCAGTTGGAGGTGTTCACGCCGGTCCCGGCGGAGCCGTTGAAGTCGTCGAGGAACACCTGCGTCCAGCCCGAGGGAGGCGTGGGCGCGGAGGCGTTCGCGGGGAGGGTCGCGGCCGAGGCCGCGGCCGCCGCCAGACCGAGCGTGGCGAGGACGGCGACCAGGGCCCGTCGCCGTCTGGGTATGCCGGAGGTGTCACTCATGGGGGTGCCTCTCGGGTACGGAGATGGGTGCGCGGGTACCTCTTGAGAACCTTTGAGAGCGCTCTCAAAGTGGGCCCAATGTGCTCTCCGACGGGGAGGCCGTCAAGACTTAAAACAAGGAAAGTCCTTTCGCTCCAGGCAAGTTCAGGTCATGAACGGCGCATACGCCCTAAAGCGTGCTGCCCTAAAGCGCGCTGCCCGCCTTCCAGTCCGCCCACGACAGGTTCCAGCCGTTGAGCCCGTTCGCCGGATCGACCGTCTTCTCACCGGAGTTCTTGACGATGACGACATCGCCGAGCATCGAGCTGTCGTAGAACTTGTAGCCCGGCACCGAGCTGTCGTTCGCGCCCTTGGCGTCATGCAGACCGACACACCCGTGGCTGGTGTTCTGGCTGCCGAACACCGAGGTGGACGCCCAGTAGTTGCCGTGGATGAAGGTGCCGGAGGTGGTGAGGCGCTGGGCGTGCGGCACGTCGGAGATGTCGTACTCGTCGCCCAGTCCGACGGTGGAGGACTCCATCCGGGTCTCCTTGAACCGCTCGCTGATCACCATGATCCCGGACCAGGTGGTGTGGTCGGCGTCGCCGCCGGAGACGGGGTAGGTGGCGTACGTCGTCCCGTCCCGCTTCACCACCATCTCCTTCGCGGACAGGTCGACGGTGCTGATCTGCTCGCGCCCGATGTGGAAGGTGACGTCCTTGGACTGGACGCCGTAGACCCCGTCCGTGCCCTCGACGTCCTTCAGCCGCAGCCCGAGCGTGATGGTCGTGCCGGCCGCCCAGTACGTCTCGGGCCGGAAGTCGAGGCGGGTGTCGCTGAACCAGTGGCCGACCACCTCGACGGCCGGTTCCGCGGTCACCGTGATCGCCTTCTCGACGGCGGCCTTGTCGGACACGGCGTGCGTGAAGTTGATCGAGACCGGCATGCCGACGCCGGACGTGGAGCCGGCCTCGGGGGTGAAGTAGCCGACGAAGGTCTCGCCGGGCGACTTGGTGGTGAAGGTGGCGGTCTCCGCGTCGGCGCCCTGTGCCTTCGCCGTCACCGTGTACTTCGTCCCCGAGTACGGGTTCTCGGTCGACGTCCAGGTGGTCTTCGCGTCGTCGAAGGTGCCGTCGAGCGTCGAGCCGTCGTTGCCGCTGACCTCGACGGAGGCGAGGGTGCCGTCGGTCACGGTGACCTCGACGGGGCTGGTGAACGCGGCCTTCTTCGTGCCGTCGGCGGGGCTGACCGTGATGACCGGCTTCTTCGTCGCGGCGGGCTTCACCGACGCCGTCGCCGTGGCCTCCTCCGTGGCGTCGGCCGACCCGCTGCATCCGGTGAGCACAGCGGCGGGGACGACGCCGAGCACGGTGAGCACTCCGCGCCGCGACCACCTCTCCGACGGCTGGTCGGACCGGTTCGATATGTGCGAGACGCCCACGGCAGGCCTTCCTGAGATATCCGCCTTTGCGTGGGCATCCTGCGTCGCGCAGATGTGCTGATCCTTTGAATCCCCGTGCCGCTTCCTGAGATTCCGGTGAGGACCAGCGCGGCGGCGCGGACTACCAGAAGTCCAGGAACTCGAACACGGCCTCCATCACCCGGTTCCTGCGCCGATGCGACTTGCTGCAAAAACCCCGCCGACGCCACCGGCTGCGCGGCTGCTCGACAGGCTTGCCGCACCATTTGCACGGCCGCGTGGGCCGTTCCCCCGTGTCCCCACCCATGAAAAAACTCTAGCCGCCGCACGCGAAAGGGGACCCGGCTCGTCGGCCGGGTCCCCTGTGTATCGGGAGCTCTCAGGCGTTCGTCGGTACCCGTGGTGCGGTCGCCCCCTCCTCCCTCAGGCCGAACCGGTCATGCACTCGCCGCAGCGGCTTCGGTGCCCACCACGCCCGGCGTCCGAGCAGGCCCATCGTCGCCGGGACGAGGAGCATGCGTACGACGGTGGCGTCGATCAGTACCGCGAGGGTGAGTCCGAGTCCGATCTGGAGGATGGGGGAGAAGCCGCCCGTCATGAAGGCGCCGAAGACCACGGCCAGCAGGAGGGCGGCGCAGGTCACCACCCGGCCCGAGCGGCGCAGGCCCGTCACCACGGCCTCCTGGTCGTCCCCGCTGACCCGGCGCGCCTCCCGCATCCGGGCCAGAATGAACAGCTCGTAGTCCATCGCCAGGCCGAAGGCGATCGCGATGATCAGCGGCGGTGCCGTCAGGCTCAGCGACCCGAGGCCCTCGGCGCCCAGCAGCCCGGCCAGGTGTCCGTCCTGGAACACCCACACCACCGCACCCAGCGCGGCACCCAGGCTCAGCAGCGTCGTCGCGATCGTGCGCAGCGGGATCAGCACCGAGCCGGTGAAGGCGAACAGCAGGACGAAGATGCCGGCCAGCACGGTCAGCGCGGCCCAGGGCGCCCGGTCGGCGAGCATGGCCCGGAAGTCGACGAGGCGGGCGGCGGGGCCCGTGACCTCGACGGGCGCGTCCCCCCGCAGGTCGCGTACCTGCTTCACCAGGCCGGTCGCCGCGTCCCCGTCCACGCTGCCGGTCGGCGGCAGCTCCACGACCGTGGTGCCGCCCGGCACGTCCCGGGACTCGGCGCGCGGTGACAGGGCGCGGATGCGGTCGGCGGTGCCCGCGTCGGTGCCGGGCTTGAGGACGACGGTGATCGGGGAGACACCGGTGCCCGGCGGGAAGTGGGCGGCGACGGTGTCGTACAACTGCCGTGCCTCGGTGCTCGACGGCAGTTGCTGGGCGTCGCCGAGGTTGATCCGCATGCCTGTGACAGGGAGAGCGAGCACCAGCAGGGCGGGGACGATCACGGCCAGGACGGCGATCCGGTTGCGTGCGGAGAAGCGGGCCAGGCGGGCGAAGACGCGGCCCTCCTCGCTCTCCGGCCGGTCCTTCGCGGGCGGGATCTTCCGGCCGAAGCGGGTGAGCAGCGCGGGCAGCAGCGTGACCGCGGCGAGCATGTCGACGACGACCACGGCGGCCACCGCGAGGCCCATGCTGCGCAGGAAGACGCTCGGGAAGACCAGCAGCCCGGTGAGGCTGACCGCCACGGTGAGCCCGGAGAACAGCACGGTCCGCCCGGCCGCGGCGACCGTACGGTGCACGGCCTCGACGACGTCCTCCGTCGTCCGGCGTTCCTCGCGGAAGCGGACCAGCATCAACAGGGCGTAGTCCACGGCGAGTCCGAGGCCCAGCATCGTCGTCACCTGGATCGCGTACACGGAGATGTCGGTGACCGAGCTGAACAGGAACAGCGCGAGGAACGCGCCCGCGATGCCGCTCACCGCGATGACGAGGGGCAGCGCGGCCGAGCGCAGCCCGCCGAAGACGACGAGAAGCAGCGCGAGGACCACGGGCAGGGAGATCAACTCCGCGTTCCGGACGTCCTCCTGGGCCTTCTCGCCGATCTGGAGCCCCAGCAACGGACCGCCGCTGACGTGGACTTCGGGCGCGGCGATCTGCTTGATGCGGTCGGCCGCGTCGTTCACGGCCCGTTCCTCGGCGTCGTCGTCGAGCCCGCCCTTGAGCGCGACCGGGACGAGGAGCGCCCGCCCGTCCTCGGCGGTCAGACCGGGCGTCGCGTACGGGTCCGGTACGGCGGCCACCCCGGCGATCTTCCGTACGTCGGCGACGGCTTGCTCGACCTGGGTCCGCAGCGCGGGGTCGGTGACGGCGGTGCCCTCGACGACCGCGGTGATCGAGTCGCCGGACGGGTCGACCCGGTCGAGATACTCCGCGGCCGCCTCCGACTCGGTGCCCGGCACCTCGGGCACGTTGTCCGACAGGCGCCCGAAAACGCCGGTGCCGAGCCCGAAGCCGAGCAGCAGGAAGAGCACCCACAGGGCGATGACGGTGAGCGGACGGCGTGTGGCCGTCCGGGCGAGTGTGGAGAGCACGGTCCCTCCCGGCGAGGCGTCGGTTGATGCCCTCAGACTCGCGGGGGAGGGGGTGGCGCCGGATCGCCGGAGGGAGCGGTTTCCGGGACTCCGTCGTACGGGGGAGGCGACGGGCCATCTCACTCCCGTGGGGGAGGAACCGTGCCTTCGGCGCTACCGCGCGAGCGGGTAGTCGTAGCGCAGGAACCCGTTGAACGCCGCCACCTTGTCGTACAGGGCACGGGCGGTGGTGTTGTGCTCCTGGGTCGTCCAGTACAGCCGGGCGGCGCCCCGCTCACGGGCCACTCCCGCCACGTGCTCGATGAGCGCGCGGGCGACGCCCTGGCCGCGTACCGCCTCGTCGACGAACAGGTCCTGGAGATAGCAGACGTCCGCCGTCCAGCCCGCGACGTGGAAGAGATAGTGGGTGATGCCGACCAGCTTTCCGTCCGCCGTCCAGGCGCCGACCCCGTACACCTCCTCGCCGTCCAGGAGGCGGTGCCACATCTCCTCGTAGCCCTCGTCCGGCACCTCGGTGCGGTAGAACGCCTTGTAGCCGCGCGCGAGTTCTTCCCAGCCGGCCCGGTCCTCGGGGCGCAGCGAACCAATCGTGATCATGGTCCGCCATTGTCGTCGGACGACCCCGGCACCACCAGACCCGTCTCATAGGCGCAGATCACCGCCTGGACGCGGTCCCGCAGCCCCAACTTGCTCAGCACATTGCTGACATGGGTCTTCACGGTGTGCTCGCTGACGAACAGCGTGGTGGCGATCTCCGCGTTGGAGAGCCCCCGCGCCAGCATCCGCAGCGTCTCCACCTCGCGGGCGGTCAGCACCTCCAGGCGGTCCGGGGTGACCTCGGCCGTGGCCTCCTCCCGGCGGCGGCGCACGATGTCCGCGACCAGCCGCCGGGTCACGGCCGGCGCGAGCAGCGAGTCCCCGGCGGCGACGACCCGCACGGCGTGCACCAGGTCGTCCCGGCGCACGTCCTTGAGGAGGAAACCGCTGGCGCCCGCGTACAGGGCCTCGTAGACGTACTCGTCCAGGTCGAACGTGGTCAGCATGACGACCTTGCAGGCGGACTGCCCGCACACCCGGCGGGCCGCCTCCAGGCCGTCCATCACCGGCATACGGATGTCGAGGAGCAGCACGTCCGGCGTGTGCCGCTGCACCGCGGCGACCGCCTCCGCGCCGTCCCCGGCCTCGGCGACGACCTCGATGTCCGCCTGCGCCTCCAGGATCATGCTGAAGCCGCTGCGCACGAGTTCCTGGTCGTCGGCGACGACCACCCGGATGCTCACCCGAGCGCCGCCTGCCGGTCACCGGCCGGGAGGCGTACGACGACCCGGAAGCCGCCGTCCGGGCCGCGCCCGGCGCGAGCCTCGCCGCCGCAGGCGGCCGCCCGCTCCCGGATGCCGATCAGACCGTGCCCGCCGCCCGGCCTCGCGGGTCCGCTTCCCGACCCCGTGGGGCCGCAGCCGTCGTCCGTCACCGTCAGCGTCAACGCCTCCTCCGTCCAATCGAGTTCGACGGTCGCGGAGGAAGCGTACGCGTGCTTGACCGTGTTGGTGAGCGCCTCCTGGACGACCCGGTAGGCGGCGATGTCGGTGTCCGGCGGGAGGGGGAGCGGATCGCCGGTCGTGTTCAACTTGACCCGCAGGCCGGTGGATTCACCCACCTGGCGGACCAGGGCGGGCAGCGCCTTCAGGCCCGGCTGCGGTGAAGTCCCGTTGCGCTGCTCCTCCTTGAGGACGCCGAGGATGCGGCGCAACTGCGCCATCGCGTCCCGGCCCGCCCCCGCGATCGCGTCGAACGCGGCCTCCGCGCGCGCCGGATCACTGCGCACCACCACCGGCCCGGCCTCGGCCTGCACCACCATCAGGCTCACCGCGTGGGCCAGGATGTCGTGCATGTCCCGGGCGATCCGGGCCCGCTCCTGGGCCGTCGCCCGCGCGGTGTCCGCGGCCCGCTCCCGCTCCAACCGCCGTGCCCGGTCCTCCAGTTCGGCGGTGTAGGCACGCTGGACGCGGGCGAGCACACCGAACGCGTAGGCGCAGGCCACGCTCATCAGCTGGAAGGCGTACTCGAAGGGCTCCGGGCTCTCCTTGTGCGTCATGACGAGCGAGACCCCGATCGTCCAGCCCACCAGCATGAAGCGCCGCTGCCACGGCGTGCCCCGGGCGGCCATCGTGTAGAGGACGACCAGACCGGCGTACATCACGTCCGGCGGCGGGGCGTGGTACAGCGCTTGCGCGGGGGTGGCCACCGACACCGCGCAGGCCATCGCGAACGGCGCCCGGTGCCGCCAGACCAGGGGTACGGCGGTGGCCGCGCCGAGCAGCCAGCCCTGCCAGGTCAGCCGGTCGTCTCCCTCGTCGGGGAAGATCCACTGGAGCGAGACGGCGAACAGCACGAGCGCGGCGAGCGCGGTGTCGACGACGTACGGATTCGCGGTACGCACCCGCTTGACCAGCGGTGCGAACCAGGGGTGAGCGGACATCGGCGGCTCCTCGGGGCAGGGGCCGTTCCAGTATCGCGAGCGGCCCGGGGCGCTGCCTCGCCGGTGAGAGGGATATCCGCGCGCTAGTCAGCGGGGCGCAGTCGCGGCCGTTCCGCTTCGTCGTCTTTTAACTATCAGTGCTTACCTACGGTTCCGTAACCTCACGGCTCCCATTCACCGCACAGAAGGGACGCTCTGAGGTGAAGAGGAAACGGAAGCCGTTGTTCCTAGGGGTCGCGGCCGTACTGCTCGGGGGAGCCCTGGCGGTACCCGCGGTCACCGCCGAGGCCGGGACACCGGAGGCCTGCACCGCCGCCGACGCGGACATCTACCGGCCCCCGGACCGGCCGTCCGCCCCCGGCACCGTCATCGCCTGCCGTGCCGTCGACTCGCTGCCGATGGTGGGCAGCGGCACGCCCATGAAGGCGTGGAAGGTGCAGTACGGCTCCACCGACGCGCACGGGAAGCCGATCGCCGTCGCCGGGACCGTCGTCGTGCCGGAGGAGGCGTGGGCCGGGCCCGGCGAACGCCCCCTGGTCTCCTTCGCCCCCGGCACCCTCGGCATCGGCCCGCAGTGCGCCTTCTCCAAGCAGCTCGCCGGTGAGTACGTCGACGCCTACGAGGGCCCGAACCTCGCGGCCCTCCTCAATGCCGGGTACGCGGTCGCCGCGACCGACGGCGTCGGCTACCTCGACGGCCAGGTCCACCCGTACGTCTCCGGCCTCGACGCCGGTCACGCGGTGCTGGACATGGCGCGGGTCGCCGCCAAGGTGCCCGGCAGCGGGGTGAGCCCGACCGCTCAAGTGGGCCTCTGGGGCTACTCGGAGGGTGGCTCCGCCAGCCTCTGGGCGGCCCAACTCGCCGCCTCCTACGCGCCCGAGCTGAAAATGGCGGGCGTGGCCTCGGGCGGGGTTCCCGGCGACCTCAAGCAGGTCGGCGCACAGCTCAACGGCGGTGGATTCGCCGGGTTCCTCGTCGACGCGGTCATCGGCCTGTCGGTCACCCACCCGGAGATGCCCTTCGACGAACTCCTCAACGACCAGGGCCGCAAGGCGATCGCGAAGGCCAAGTCCCTGTGCGCGGTCGGCACGGTGGCCCAGTTCGTCGGCGCCCGCATCGAGAACTACACCACCGACCACCTCTCCCTGGCCGACATCTACGCCCTCCGCGGCCCCGACGGCACCACCTGGGGCGAACTCGTCGACGGCAACAAACTCGGCGTCGGCATCGGCCCGTCCGGCTCCGGGGCGCGCTACGAGATCGGCTTCCCGGTCCTCCAGTACCGCGGCCTCCTCGACGAGGTCATCCCGGCGGAGACCGGTTACGGCACCCGGCGGGCGTACTGCGACGCGGGGGTCGAGACGCGGTGGAAGTCGTACGCGGGTGACCATCTGCTCGGTGATCCGCAGGCGATCAACGACGTGGTGGAGTGGCTGGGGGAGCGGTTCGCGGGGCGGGCGATGACGAGCAACTGCCAGGCGCTGTAGGGCTGTCGGCCTGGAGGCCTGCCGCCCCGGAGGCTCACGGCCCTGTAGGCCCGTAGGCCCCTGTGCCTCACTTCTCCGGCCGCCACCCCAACGCCCGCGATATCCCCCGCGCGGCGACCCGCACCGCCGGCACCAACACCGGTACCTGCGCGTCGACTTGGGGCACCACGATCGACACGGCGGCCACCACCGCCCCGCCGGTCCCGCGCACGGGGGCGGCCACCGACAGCGCGTCGTCGGTGACCTGACGGTCGCTCACCGCCACCCCCGTACGCCGGGTCTCGGCCAGGACCCGGCGCAGTCGTGCCGGGTCCGTGATCGTGTACGGGGTGAAGGAGTCGAGGGGGCCCGCGCAGTACCGCTCCTGGGACTCCGGGGTGTCATGGGCCAGCAGCGCGAGCCCGACGCCGGTGGCGTGCAGCGGCCAGCGGGCGCCGACCCTGATGTGCACGCCGACCGACGAACGCCCCGACAGCCACTCGATGTAGACGACGTCCGTGCCGTCCCGGACCGCCAACTGCACGTTCTCGTGCGTCGCTTCGTACAGGTCCTCCAGATACGGCAGCGCGATCTGCCGCAGCGCGAGCCCGCGCGGGGCGAGGGCGGCGACCTCCCAGAGGCGCAGCCCCACGTGGTAGACGCCGGAGTCGTCCCGCTCCAGGGCGCCCCACTCGGTGAGCGCACCCACGAGCCGGTGTGCGGTGGTCAGGCTCAGCCCCGCCCGGCGGCTGATGTCCGTCAGGCTCAGCGCCGGGTGCCCGTGGTCGAACGCGCCGAGCACGGACAGCAGCCGGTCGGGCGCGGTGGCGGCGCCGCGTGAGCGAACCCTGGGCTGGCCGGTCATGGCTGGTCGGCGATCCTCAGCAGCAGCGCGTGCAGCGCGTCGCGCTCCCCGGCGTCGAGCGGCTCCAGCAGGTCGTTGGTCACCCGCCGCCCCGCCTCGTCGGTGTCGCGCAGGAAGGCGCGGCCCTTCTCGGTGAGGACGACGATCTTGCTGCGGCGGTCGTCGGGGGAGGGCCGGCGCTCGGTGAGGTCCAGCTTCTCCAGGTCGTCGACCAGGCCGACGATCGCGCTCGGGTCGTAACCGAGCCGGGTGCTCAGCTCCCGCTGGAGGGCGCCCTCGGCACCGGCGAGATAGCGCAGCACCGCGTAGTGGCGCAGCCGCAGCCCGGACTCCTGGAGGAACGTGTTGAAGAGCTGACCCGAGCGGAGCCCCAGGCGGTAGAGCAGATAGCCGGTGTCCGCGTGCAGCCCGCGCATCCACGGCTCGTCCGCGTCGATGGGCTTGGGGGTGGCGTGCTGGCGAGTGATGGCGGGCTCCCTGGGTCGCGGTACGGCATGCAGATTCCAGCATGACGCACCCGTCGGTCGCCAACAACTATTGACGTCAACAATTATTGCTCTTAGCTTCGATCTCGAAGTCGCAGTGACGCGTCCCGACGGCGCGTCCTCGCATCCGCTCGTGAAGGGACCTCACCCGTGCCCAGCATCGATCTCTCCGGCAAGGTCGCCGTCGTCACCGGCAGCGGCCGGGGCCTCGGCCTCGCCTATGCGCACGCCCTCGCCGCCCACGGCGCCTCCGTGGTCGTCAACGACGTCGACGAGGCCGTGGCCGAGCAGGCCGTGAAGTCCATCACCGAGGCCGGCGGCACGGCCGTCGCCGAGGTCGTCCCGGTCGGCACCACCGAGGCCGCCGAGCGGCTCGTGAACCGCGCGGTCGAGGAGTTCGGACGGCTCGACATCCTGGTCACCAACGCGGGCATCCTGCGTGACAAGGTGCTGTGGAAGATGTCCGACGACGACTTCGACGCGGTGATCACCACCCACCTCAAGGGCACCTTCACCTGCGCCCGCGCCGCCGCCGTCCGGATGCGCGAGCAGGGCGAGGGCGGCTCGCTGATCCTGGTCGGCTCCCCGGCCGGCCAGCGCGGCAACTTCGGCCAGACCAACTACGCCGCCGCCAAGGCCGGCATCGCCGCCTTCGCCCGCACCTGGTCCATGGAGCTGGGCCGCGCGAACATCACCGTCAACGCGATCGTGCCGGTCGCCGCGACCGCCATGACCGAGACGATCCCCGCCTTCGCCCCGTACATCGAGGCCATGCGGAACGGCGAGCCGCTCCCGGACTTCCTGCGCAAGGGCGAGGGCTTCGGCACCCCCGAGGACTGCGCGGCCCTCGTCCCCTTCCTCGCCTCCGAGGCCGCCCGCGGCATCACGGGCCAGGCCATAGGAATCGGCGGCGACAAGGTGGCACTCTGGTCGCACCCGCAGGAGATCAGGACGGCGTACGCCGACGGCGGCTGGACCCCGGACACCCTGGCCGACGCCTTCCCCACCTCGGTCGGCGCCGAACTCCAGTCGGTCGGCATCCCGGCGCCGAAGCTTCCGGAGGCGTGATGGACATCGACGACCTGGTCGCCATCGACGTACACACCCACGCGGAGGTGTCGTCGAAGGGCCACTCCTCCCTCGACGACGACCTGCACGACGCCTCCTCCGCCTACTTCAAGGTCGAGGGCAAGCGGAAGCCGACGCTGGAGGAGACGGCCGCCTACTACCGCGAGCGGAAGATGGCCGCCGTGATCTTCACGGTCGACGCGGAGTCGGCGACCGGCACCGCGCCGGTCCCGAACGAGGAGGTGGCGGAGGCGGCCGCCGCGAACTCCGACGTCCTGATCCCCTTCGCCTCCATCGACCCCTTCCGCGGCAAGGCGGGCGTGCGGCAGGCCCGCCGCCTGGTCGAGGAGTACGGGGTGAAGGGCTTCAAGTTCCACCCCAGCATCCAGGGCTTCTTCCCCAACGACCGCTCGGTGGCGTACGACCTCTACGAGGTCATCGAGGAGACGGGCACGATCGCCCTCTTCCACACGGGCCAGACGGGCATCGGCGCGGGGGTCCCGGGAGGCGGCGGCATCCGCCTGAAGTACTCCAACCCCCTCCACGTCGACGACGTCGCCGCCGACTTCCCGCACCTGAAGATCATCCTGGCGCACCCGTCCTTCCCCTGGCAGGACGAGGCCCTCGCGGTCGCCACCCACAAGCCGGGCGTCCACATCGACCTGTCCGGCTGGTCCCCGAAGTACTTCCCGCCGCAACTGGTCCAGTACGCGAACACCCTGCTGAAGGACAAGGTCCTCTTCGGCTCCGACTTCCCCGTCCTCACCCCCGACCGCTGGCTCGCCGACTTCGAGAAGCTGTCGATCAAGGACGAGGTGAAGCCGAAGATCCTCAAGGAGAACGCCGCCCGCCTGCTCGGGCTGACGAAGCCGTAAGGGGTCGTAGATGCGCAACGAGGGACTGGGGTCGTGGCCCGCACGCCGGGCCCGCAAGACCCCGCACCGCACCGCACTGGTGCACGGCGACACGACATGGACGTACGCCCAGCTGTACGAGCGCACCACCCGCCTCGCCCACGCCCTGCGCGCCCGGGGCGTCCGGCGCGGCGACCGGATCGCCTACCTCGGCCCCAACCACCCCTCCTACCTGGAGACGTTGTTCGCGGCGGGCACCCTCGGCGCGGTCTTCGTCCCGCTCAACATCCGCCTGGCGGGTCCGGAGATCGCCTACCAGCTCGCCGACTCCGGCACGAAGGCGCTCGTCTACGGCCCCCAGTACGCGGGCCTGGTCGCGGGCCTGCCGGGCGACACGGACGTACGGGCGTACGTGGAGGTGGGCGCCGAGTACGAGGAGGAGCTGGCGAGGTCCTCCAGCGAGCCGATCGACCAACCGGTGGCGCCCGACGACACCTGCATCATCATGTACACCTCGGGCACGACCGGGCGCCCCAAGGGCGCGATGCTCACCCACGGCAACCTCACCTGGAACGCGCTCAACGTCCTCGTCGACACCGACCTGATCGCCGACGAACGCGCCCTGGTCTCGGCCCCGTTGTTCCACACGGCGGGCCTGAACATGCTGACCCTGCCGGTGCTGCTGAAGGGCGGCACCTGCGTCCTGGTGGAGGCCTTCGACCCGTCCGCGTCCTTCGACCTGATCGAACGCCACCGGATCACCTTCATGTTCGGCGTCCCGACGATGTTCGAACAGATCGCCCGCCACCCCCGCTGGCCGGACGCGGACCTCTCCTCCCTCCGCATCCTCACCTGCGGCGGCTCACCCGTCCCCACCTCGATGATCGGCGTCTACCAGGAACGCGGCCTGACCTTCCTCCAGGGCTACGGCATGACGGAAGCGGCCCCCGGCACGCTCTTCCTGGACGCCGAGCACGCGGTGGGCAAGGCCGGTTCGGCGGGCGTACCGCACTTCTTCAGCGACGTACGGGTCGTACGACCGGACATGGCGCCGGTCGACGTCGGCGAGACCGGCGAGGTGGTCATCCGCGGTCCGCACGTCATGCCCGGCTACTGGGGGCTGCCGGAGGAGACGGCCGCGTCCTTCACGGACGGCTGGTTCCGCAGCGGGGACGCCGCCCGGGTCGACGAGGACGGCTATGTCTTCATCGTCGACCGCATCAAGGACATGATCATTTCGGGCGGCGAGAACATCTACCCCGCCGAGATCGAGGACCTGCTCCTCACCCACCCCGACATCGTCGAGTGCGCGGTCATCGGCGTACCGGACGACAAGTGGGGCGAGGTGCCGCGCGCGGTGGTGGTCCCCCGCGAGGGCGCTTCGCTCGACCCGGACGCGGTGCTGGCGTCCCTGGCCGGCCGTCTGGCCAAGTACAAGATCCCCAAGTCGGTGGTCCTCGCGGCCGAGTTGCCGCGCACGGCCTCCGGAAAACTCCTCAAGTCCCGCGTCCGTACCCGCTACGGCAACAGCGAAGGAACCTCATGAGCATCACCGTCAACGGCCTCGACGAACTCAAGAAGCTGGCCGGCAGCGACCTGGGCACCAGCGAGTGGATCGAGGTCACCCAGGACCGCATCAACACCTTCGCCGACGCCACGGGCGACCACCAGTGGATCCACGTCGACCCGGAACGCGCGGCCGAGGGCCCCTTCGGCGCCCCGATCGCCCACGGCTACCTGACCCTCTCCCTGTTCATCCCCCTGTTCACCGAGCTGTTGGACGTCCAGGGCGTCACCACGAAGGTCAACTACGGCCTGAACAAGGTCCGTTTCCCGTCACCGGTGAAGGTCGGCTCCCGCATCCGCCTGGTCGGCAAGCTGACGGATGTCGAGGACGTCGCGGGCGGGGTGCAGATCACGGTCGACGGGGCGATCGAGATCGAGGGCGGCGCGAAGCCGGCGGCGGTGTTGCAGAGTCTGTCGCGGTTCTACGCCTGACCACGCAACACACCGCACCGACAACGGTGGGCGTGACGACAGGGACCCGGACCTGTGGGTCCGGGGCTTCTTCCCGGGCAGCGATGGAGCGCGGCCTGGCCGACTGACGAAGCTTGATCAGCCCTCGTCCTGCGGAGTGTCGCGCACGGGTACCAGGTCCAGCAGCCGCCCCGCGGCCTCCCGCGCCAACGGCGTCAACCGTTCGTGCACCGCCCGGAACGTCTTCTCCGCCTGCTCCGCCGGCCAGTCGTCCGGCAGATGCTTCACCGGCAGGCGGGGATCGCGTCGGATCACCCGCAGCCACTCCGCCTGCAAGAGCAGCCGCTGCGCCAACGCCTCGTCGGCCTGCGGGGCCCGCGTCTCCCACGGCTGCCAGCGGCGTACGAACGCCTCGTAGCGGTCCGCGAGTTCGGACAGTTCCCAGGTTTCCTCGATCATCGCGCCGATGTCCATGCCGGCGTCGGCGTGCGCGCGGAAGACCTTGACGTGGGCGGACAGGCCCAGTTCTCCCACGAGGTCCGCGACGTCGACCTCGCCGGGTGCGATCCACAGGCCGCTGAACAGGGGGCCGAAGCCGGACCAGGTGAGTTTGGAGCGCAGGTCGTGGCGCTGGCGTTGCCAGGACTCGGGGAGGGAGAAGCCGAGGAGGGTCCAGGTGCCGTCCCAGTGGCGGTTCACCGCGCCCGTCTGCCAGATGCGGCGCTCGCCGTCCCGCAGGACCGCAGCCGAGTGGTCGGTGAGGCCGAAGTACATGCGGCGGCCCTCGCGCTGGCGGCGCAGCAGGCCCCGGTTCACCATGCGGGTCAGCGTCGAGCGCGTCGCCTGTTCGCCGACGCCCACGCGGGCGAACACGTCGATCACGCTGCCCGAGTACACGCAGACGTCACGCCCGAGCACCTGGTCGCCCAGGAACGTGAGCATGAGGGACTGGGGCCGCAGCGACTCTTCCGTGGTCACGCGGCCCACGGTACCTCTCCCGAGCGCTCCCGATGCCGCCGGTACCGCGCTCCGATCAGCCTGTGACCTGGGGGTGAGTACCGGCATGGGGAGGACCTGGAGGCTGTGGACGGTACATCAGGCTCCCGCCACGTCGACGAAGATCGGGTTCGAATAGAACCACGTGTCCGCCCACGGGTCACCGTCCCCGGGCGTGTGCGGGATCGGGCCGTTGGGGTCGATGGAGGCGCCGAGGTAGCCCGCGCCATGGCGGTTGCCGTCGCTGCCGCGCAGGCGGACGTAGAAGGACTCGTCCCCGGCGGTCAGCGGGAGGCGCAGGGTGTACGTCCCCTTCCGGCCGCTCACGTCCCTCGTCTGTACGACCTTGGTGTCCGGGGCCCGCCAGGAGTCGCGGTCGGTCACCGGGCCGTGCACCGCACCCCGGATCACGTCCACGTGCGCCAACTCCGGCAGGATTTCCTGGGGGTTGGGGCGGGACGCGGTCGTGACCGTCACGTACAGGCTGATCTTCTCGCCCTTGCGGACGCGCAGCCGGCCGCCGAGCGTGACGCCCCGGCCCGCGTCGCAGTCCCGCTTCAGGCGCACGTCCAGGCCGTCGAGCAGATGACCGTGGTCCAGCCAGACGCGGCCCGCGCGCAGGCCCGCCATCACCGCGCGGTAGCCGTAGCGGGTGACGCCGACGTGGGTGCGGCTGAACTCGCCGGGCCAGAAGTCGCTGCCGGGCTGCGGGGTGTCGGTGTTCACCGGGTCGGGCAGCTTGCCGGTGTTGTCGAAGTTCTGGCCGGCCGGCCAGTCGCCGTTCTTCCAGGTGTCGAAGACCGTGCGGTGGTTGTCGGAGTTGGTGGTGATCGAATACAGGCTGCCTTCGGCCAGCATCGAGTCCCACAGGCCGCCGACGGTCGCCGTCGCCCAGTCGAAGCCGCCGTACGTCACATACGCCTCGGCCGGATAGCCCGCCCAGGACTGCGCCGACGGCTTGTTCTCGTACTCGCCGCGGATCGAGGTCGCCCCACGCCAGCCGGGCAGGGCCGCGCCCTGGGCGCCTGGCGCGCCCTCCATGCCGATCATGATCTCGGGGGCCGCGTCCCGCCAGTTGCGCATCTCGTGCGGGGAGTCGATGCCGAGGCGCAGCGGGTGGTTGGCGATGACGAGGACGTCGTCGACGTATCCCGAACGGCGTTGCTCCGCCAGCCACTTGATGGCCTTGACCGCGTGGGCCTCGTTGCGGGCGGTGTCGGTCGCGCCGGCCGCGCCCTCGGTGTAGCCGAGCAGCTTGCCGTCGTAGGCGAGCTCGAACTGGGTGAGCAGATCGGTCTCGTGCGGGCCGGGCGCGGCGAAGATCGTGCAGTGCTCGGCGGCCGGGATGTACCACTCCAGGCCCTGGAAGATCAGCTGACGCGGGTTCTCCGCACGGGCCTTGACGATCTCGGCGTGCTCCAGCTTGGCGCCGTAGTTGGCGTGTCCGAAGTTGGAGTGCTCGTTGAAGACCATCCAGTCGAGGCCGTACTTGGCGGCGGCCCGCGCCTGCTGGGAGAACGTGTACTTGGCGTCGTGGCTGTACACGGAGTGGACGTGGTGGTCGCCGACCAGGTAGGCGAGGCGCGGGTCGTCGCCGCCGAGGCGCTGTTCGGCGGCCGCGGCGGGCAGGGCGGCCCCGCCGAGGGCGAAGGCGGCGCCGAACAGGCCGGCGCTGCGCAGGAGTCCACGCCGGGACAGGCCCTGCGGGTCGAGCTCGGTGGGGGAGACGGACGGGTCAGCCCAGGAGGGCAGCTGCTGCTCGGTCATGACGGTCCTCGACAGGTCAGTGGTTCATGAAGGAGGTGACGGGCAGCGCCCGTTCGACGATGCGGACGTCGCCGAGGCGGCCGTGCAGGATCTGGTCGATCTTCCCGCCGTACTCGTAGCCGCCAAGGAGCCACGGCAGGCCCACGGAGGTGATGCCGATCGCGGTCGCCTTCGGGTTGCGGACGACCGGGCAGCCCTCGACGTAGAGGGTGGTGTGCCGGCCGTCGTTGACGATCGCGAGATGCCACCAGGTCTCCAGCGGCGTCTCCTGGCCCCAGTTGGTGGCGATGCCCTGCTGGTTCAGCGGGCGCATCGCCCACTGCGGCTCGCGGTCGTTGGAGAGGGACAGCGTGGCCAGCGGCTCGTCGGGGTCGTCGGCGGTCTTGCCGGCGGCGCCGCCGGTGCCGGTACGGCTGACGATGCCGGACCAGGCGTGGTGGTCGGGGTCCCAGTCGGCGGGGAGGCGGTAGAAGGCCTCGATGGTGTAACCGGCCTTGAACGTCGCCGAGTTGAGCGGGGCGCCGTCGACCGTGCGCAGATACGCGCCCTTCAGCGGGGACTTGTAGCCCTGGAACTCCAGGCTGCCGTGGCCGGGTTGGTCGGGATGATGGTCGGCGGACCAGCCGAGCGTGCCGCCACCGACCGTGACGAGGCTCAGGTCGTTGCCGCGCCCGCTCAGGTCACGGACCTTGTCCGTAACCGCGCTGTCGAACCGCCAGTAGGCCACCGTGCCCGGCAGGAGCATCCGCGCCACGGGACGGGCCGGACGAGCGGGCACCGGGGCGAAGCCGGAGAAGCGGTCGGCGAAGTCGATGTCCACCGTGAACCGGTCGGCGTCACCGCTGAGTTCGATCTCCTGCCGCTCCAGCTCGTTGAGCCCCTTCCCGGCCCGGCCCATGATCCACGGCGACACCGTCTCGACGTCGATGACGTTCCGGTCCAGGTCGAAACGGTAGAGCCGGATCATCGCGGCCCCGCCGAAATAGCGGTTCTGGTAGTTCGTCAGATGGAGATGGACGTCATGTCCCGCCGCGTTCTTGCGCGTTGCGCGGGCGGCGGGCCAGTAGTGGCCGTTGAGGGTGAGGAAGATCTGGTCGTGGTCCTCGACCAGCCGGTCCCACAGCTGCTGCCCGTACGTCGACAGGGTGTCGTCCTCGACGACCAGCTCGTGCGTGGTGAGGATGACGGGCGTCTTCGGATGGGCGGCCAGCACGGCCTTCGCCCAGGCGTAACCCTGGTCCGACAGCCGCCAGTCCAGCGCCAGCACCATCCACTCCCGGCCCGCGGCCCGGAAGAGGTGGAAGGTGTTGTAGCCGTCGGCGGAGGCACCGCCGAACGTGGACTTCCCCTTGAACCGGTCGGGGCCGAACGCGTCCAGATAGGGCGTCGCCCCGCGCTGGTCGGTCGTCGACGACTTCACGTCGTGGTTGCCGGCGAGGACGCTGTAGCCGACACCGCGCCGGTCGAGCAGCTTGAACGCCTCGCTGATCGCGGCGACTTCGGCCGTGGCCCCGTTCTGGGTGAGGTCGCCGAGATGGGACAGGAAGACGATGTTCTCGTCCTTCCCGTGCTCCAGCAGATAGCGCAGCGAGGCCTCGACGGGCGCCTTGTCGATGCTCGGCCCGTCGAAGAGGTACTGGGTGTCGGGCATGACGGCGAGCGTGAAGCGCCGGCTGTCGGTGTCCGGCCGCCAGCGCGACTCGGGGACGGCCTCGGCGGCGGTCGGCAGCGCGACCCCGGCCGTGGCGGCCGCGCCCAGCAGGGCTGTCGCCCGCAGGAAACCGCGTCGTCCGGCGCCCGCCTGGGCATGCTCGGACCCGTGTTCGGGCAAAGTGCACACGTGTGCTCCGTAAAAGGGGTGAAAACCAGGGGAGTTCAGAGCGCGCGCAGGGTCCAGCTCCAGCGGTGGACACCCGGTGCGACCAGATAGGACGGGAACGTGTCGGGGCCGCACGACGCCGTGCCGAGCCCCCGGTGGGCCGCGTCGATGTGCACCACGCACCCGGGACGCGGGACCAGCTGGTCGTGATGGGCGACGGACGAGAGGTCTTCGGCCCGGAAACGGGTCACGGACACCTGCCGCGGCTCGTCGAGCGCGACCGCGAGCCCGGTGGCGTCCGGCGCCGACAGCCTGAAGTGCCGTACGCCGTTGCGGCCGCCGCTCTCCTGAGGCCGCAGATAGGGGGTGAACAGCTCGTCCACCGGCACCGAGTGGTGGCCGACGGGCGCGGTACGGCGGTCGGGGTACGACTCCCAGGGCCCGGGCCCGTACCACTCCATCAGGTCGAGCCCAGGCACCGTCTCGAACACCGAACCCACCCGCGCCACATCGGCGAGCGTGTCCGGCAGTTCGGCCGACTCCTCGATCCGCACCCCGCCCTCGACGGGCGTGAACACCTGCACATGCCGTACGACACCGACCTCGGCGGCGTACTCGGCCAGCACGGTGACCTGGTCCCCGTCCCGGCGCATATCGACGACCTTGCGGACGAGGGCGTCCAGCCCCCAGGCCCGCCAGCGCAGCGCCATGCCGCCCAGCTCGTCGTTGTCGGTGGGCGCCCGCCACAGGGAGAGCGCGGGGGCGGCGGTGAGGAGGGGGTGGACGAGCAGACCGTCGTCATCCACCTGGACCGTGCCGGAACCGTTCTCCACAGCGGACACCGTCGCCTCCCGCAACCGCACCTGCGGCAGACACACGAGCGTCCCCGCAGGCGCCCACGCCTCCTCCCGCGCAGTGGTGATCCGCAGCGTCAGCCACGCCTCCCCACCGTCCGCCGGAAGCGCGAACGGCAGCGGTACCGCCGCCGTCTGCCCCGGCCGCAGGTCGGGCAGTTCGGCCGGTGCCGTCAGCACACGGCCGTCCGCCAGGGACAGCTCCCACTCGCCGGACAGCCAGTCCAGGCCCCGGAAGTGCTGGTGGTTGCCGAGCACGATGCCCTCGTGCCGGTAGGCCTCGATCCGTACCGGCGCCGCGATCTCCCGGTGCTCGTACATCACCGGCTTGGGCGTGCGGTCCGGGAACACCACGCCGTCCGCGATGAACGCCCCGTCATGGAGGCGTTCGCCGAAGTCGCCGCCGTACGCCCAGCGGTACCCGGGCGCGGCGACACCGTTGTCATAGAGCCCGGCGCCCCCACGCCCGACCGGTCTTCCGTCGCTCACGCGCTGAAGGATTCCGTGGTCCCAGAACTCCCAGATGAACCCGCCCTGAAGACCCGGGGTGGACTCGATGGCGGCCCAATGGTCGGCCAGCGTGCCGTTGCTGTTGCCCATGGCGTGCGAGTACTCGCACTGGATGAGCGGCTTGGTCTGCTCGCCGGACAGCGCGTGCGCCACGCAGTCCTCCAGCGGCGCGTACATGGGGCAGGCGATGTCGGAGGCGACCCCCGGGTCCGCCCAGCCCTGCTTGGCCGCGCCCTCGTACTGGATCGGCCGCGTCGGGTCGTGCCGGCGGACCCAGCCCGCCGCGGCGTCGTGGTTGGCGCCGTAGTCGGACTCGTTGCCGAGGGACCAGATGATCACCGAGGGGTGGTTCTTGTCGCGCAGCACCATCCGGGAGACGCGGTCCACGAAGGCGTTCAGATAGCGCGGGTCGTCGGCGATCTCGTGGGCGTGGTCGTGGGACTCGATGTCCGCCTCGTCGACGACGTAGAAGCCGAGTTCGTCGGCGAGGTCGTAGAGGCCCGGGTCGTTCGGGTAGTGGGCGGTGCGGATCGCGTTGAAGCCGAAGCGCTTCAGCAGGACCAGGTCCGCGCGCATGTCGTCGTACGACACTGTTCGCCCGGTCAGCGGATGGAAGTCGTGGCGGTTGACGCCCCGGATGTAGACCCGCTCGCCGTTGATGAGGAGGTCCCGGCCGACGATCTCGACGTCGCGGAAGCCGATCCGGTGGTACGACGTGTCGGCGACCGTGCCGTCCGAGCGGTGCAGTCGGACGGTCAGGCCGTACAGCTCGGGCGTTTCGGCGTTCCAGGTGCGGACGTCGGGGACGGTGGCCCTCATCCGGGCCTCGCCGAGGAAGTCGGAGACGCGCTCGTCCTCGGCGTTCAGCCGGTCGAACTCCGTGTCCTGTGCGAGCGGGAGGCCGTCGAGGTCCCCGCTGACGTACCACCCCTCGGGCAGCGCCCCGCCCGCGTCCCGCACCCGGCAGTCGACCCGCAGCTCGCCGCTGTACGCGGCCCGTACGGTCACGTCGGCGAGGTGCAGGGGGTCCGTGGCGTACAGGAGCACCGAGCGGGTGATGCCGCCGTGCCACCACTGGTCCTGGTCCTCGATGTGCGAGGCGTCGGACCACTTGACGACCGTGAGGCGGAGTGTGCTCGACGATCCGGGGGCGACGAGGCCCGTCAGGTCGAACTCGGCCGCCAAGTGGGAGTCCTTGGAGATGCCGACCGGCCGCCCGTCCACGTGCACGAGCAGCACGCTCTCGGCGGCGCCGACCAGAAGGACGATCCGGCGTCCGGCCCAGTCGGCGGGGACGTCGATCTCGCGCTCGTAGACGCCTGTCGGGTTGGCGGCGGGCGTCAACGGCGGGAACTCATCGAACGGCATTCGGATGTTCAGGTACTGCGGCAGGTCGTCCGTGCCCTGCATCGTCCAGACGCCGGGGACGTGGGCCGACGACCAGGGACCGCCGACCGGCGCGTCCGGAACGGGCAGCAACTGGAAACGCCAGTCGCCGTCCAGGGGGAGTGATCCGGAGCGCCGGTCGACGGCGTTCATGGGGAGCCGCCCCCAGGAGGTCACCTCGGGTGCCTCCCAGGGGCGCAGGGCGATGAGCGGATCGAGCGGATCGCGGTTCATCCGCGGACGGCTCCCTTCGCGAGGTCGCCGATGATCTGCTTGGCGCCGACCGCGAACACGATCAGCAGCGGGATGAGGGCGAGCAGCGCGCCCGTCATCACGATGCCGTAGTCCGTGGTGCCGTGGGTGCCGTTGAGCTGGGACAGGGCGACCTGCAACGTGACGTTGTCGGGGTTGGTGAGGGCGATCAGGGGCCAGGCGAAGTCGTTCCACTGGCCCATGAAGGTGAAGATGCCCAGGAAGGCGAGGCCCGGCCGGACCACCGGGAGCGCCACGTGCCAGTACTGGCGCAGGAAGTTCGCGCCGTCGAGCTTGGAGGCGTCGAGGAGCTCGTCGTGGATGGCGCTCTTCATGTACTGGCGCATCCAGAAGATGCCGAACGCGTTGGCCGCGGCCGGCACGATCAGCGCGGTCATCGAGCCGATCCAGCCGATCTTCGCCATGATGACGAACTGCGGGATGACGGACAGCTGCGCCGGCACCATGAAGATGACCATGAGCAGCCCGAACAGCACGTTCTTGCCCGGGAACTCGAACTTGGCGAAGACGAAGGCCGCGAGTGAGTCGAAGAGCAGGACCAGGAACGTCACCGACACCGCGACCAGCAGCGAGTTCCACATCGACCCGAAGAAGTCGATGGCGTCGAAGAGATTGCGGACGTTCTCCAGGAAGTGCGTGCCCGGCAGCAGCTTGGGCGGGTAGGAGAAGATCTCCGTCGAACTGTGCGTCGACATGATCACGGCCCAGTAGAACGGGAAGGCCGAGATGATCGTGCCGAGGATCAGCGGGAGGTGCAGCGCGATCCCTCTGCGGCGAGATCCCTTGATGGAAGACATGGTGGGCCCTTCCTAGTCGCCGCGGCGCTGCACGAGGCGCCAGTTGATGATCGAGAAGAGGACGACGACGAGGAAGATGCCCCACGCCACCGCGGCGCCGTACCCGAAGTCGTTGTTGTCGAAGGTCTGTTGGAAGAAGTAGAGGACCATCGTCTGACCGGAGTGGCCCGGACCGCCCGCGAACGTCGAGTCGTTGGAGGAGGTCTGGAGCAGCACCTGTGGCTCGGAGAAGCTCTGGAGGCCGGTGACCGTCGAGACGACCAGGACGAAGAGCAGGGTCGGCCGCAGCAGGGGCAGCGTGATCCGGAAGAAGGTCTGGATCGGACCGGCGCCGTCCATGCGGGCGGCCTCGTACAGGTCACTTGGGATGGTCTGGAGACCGGCGAGGAAGATGATCGCGTTGTAGCCGGTCCACTGCCAGGTCATCAGCGCGGCGATGGTGACCTTGATGCCCCACGGGGTGTTCAGCCAGGCCACCTGGTCGAGCCCGACCCCGTGCAGCACGGCGTTCACGACGCCGTTGTTGGTGGAGAAGATCGATCCGAAGACGATCGCGATGGCGACGACCGAGGTGACGTTCGGCAGGAAGTACGCGACGCGGTACAGGCCCTTGAACCGGACCGCCGAGTTGAGCATCACGGCGGTGACCATCGCCAGGAAGATCATGGGGAAGGTGGCCAGCGCCCAGATGATGATCGTGTTGCCGATCGAGTTCCAGAAGTCGCTGTCGCTCAGCAGGTACTGGCACTGCGAGAGCCCGGCCCACTCCATCGAGCCGAGGCCGTCCCAGCGGTGGAAGGACAGATAGAGGGAGAAGCCGACCGGGAAGAGACCGAAGGCGAGGAAGATCAGGTAGAAGGGGGAGATGGCGGCGTAGAGATGCCAGTACTTGCGAAAGCCGCTTCTGGGCTTGGTCGTCGACGGTTGCGCCACCGCCGGCGGGGTCTGTTCGAGGACGGCCATCAGTAGCTCACCCCCAGGTGCTTCGCGATGCGACGGCACTTGCTCATGGCGTCACTCCAGGCCTTCTCCGGGTCCTTGCCGAGGACGCCGACGTTCTTGATCTCGTCCTTGATGGGCTGCCCGAGGGCGACGTCGAACGGGCTGTTGTAGGCGACCGCGATCTTCTGCGCGGCCGGTCCGAAGATGTCGGTGGTGACCTGGCCGCCGAAGAACGCGTCCGGCTCCTGCATCTGCTTCAGGTCGTAGGAGGCGGGCGTGGAGGGGAAGAGGCCCGCGTCCACGTAACCCTGTGCCTGGTTCCGTGCGTTGAGCATCCACGTGATGATCTGGAAGGCCTGCTCGGGCTCCCGGCACGCCTTGGTGATCGACAGGAACGAGCCGCCGTTGTTGGCGGGCCGTACCGGCATGTCGGCGACCCGGTACCGGCCCTTGGTCTTCGGCACACCGTTCTTGATGTCGAAGGCCGCCCAGGAGGCCCCCAGTTCGCTCGGCAGCTTGCCGTCCTGCTTGGCCGACAGCTGGTCAGGGGTGCCGTTCACGAGGTCGGAGACGATGCCGCGGCGCTTGGCTTCCACGGCGAGCGCCCAGGCGTGGCGCACGTGCTCCTGGTCGCCGATGAAGTGACGGTCCTTGTCGACGTACCGCTTGGAGCCCTGCTGCACGACGTTCTCGAAGACGGAGTTGACGTCGGTGAGGAGCATGGTCCCCGGCAGCCGCTTCTTCAGCTGCTCACCCGCGGCGAAGAAGTTCTCCCAGGTGTTCAACTCCCGGGAGACGTCCGCCGGTTCGTACGGCAGTCCGGCCTTCTGGAAGACGTCGTACTGGTAGAAGTGCGCGACCGGCCCGCAGTCGATCGGGAAGCCGACCATCGTGCCGTCGTCGGCGATGCCCTGGTCCCACTTCCAGGACAGGTACTGGTCCTTGTACTTCTCCGCGCCGAGCGTCCGCAGATCGATGAACTGGTCGGCGTTGGGGAGGTACGCGGCCATGTCCTCGCCCTTGAGCCCCGCGATGTCGGGGATGTGGGCGCGGCCGGTGATCGTGGTGATCAGCTTGGAGCGGTACTGGCCGCCGATCTGGATGGCGTCCAGGCTCACCGAACTGTCGTAGCGGGCCTTGGCGTTCTTCACGACGGTGTCGCTCAGACCGCCGCTCCAGTACCACAGGACCATGTTCCGGCCGGTCGAGCCGGTCGGAACGGCACAGCCGGACGCCAGGCCGCCGAGCGCCGTGGCGGCCGTACCGGCCAGGCCCGCGCGGAGCAGGCCTCTTCGTGAGAGCCGCACAGCTCCCACCGCCTTTCGGATCTTTTCGAAACTTCGCAGGGAAGGGGCGTGGGGGGGGAGGTGGATCAGGACTGCCGGGCCGGCGGGGTGATCGGGGCGTACGCGACCGGCGGCCCGGGATCGTCCGGGAGCCGGTCCGCCAGGTAGCCGTACGCCGACTTCAGGTCGGGGTCGGTCAGGGAGCGCCACCAGCGGTCGACGCCGTACCAGCCGGGAGCCGCCAGCGCGCCGCCCGGCCGCTGGACGGAGAGCCCCGCTGCCAGCACCGCGAACCGCAGCCGCTCCTCCAGCGGCCAGCCGCCGAGCGAGGCCGCGACGAAGCTCGCGCCGAACACGTCACCGGCGCCGGTCGCGTCCAGGACATCGATGTCGAGGGCCGGGACGTCCGCGTACTCGCCCGTCGTCTGGTCCACCGCCACGGCCCCGTCACTGCCGCGCGTGACCACGGCCACCGGCACCAGCTCGGAGAGCGTGCCGAGGGCCGCCCGTGCGCTGTCGGTGCGGGTGTAGGCCATCGCCTCGGATTCGTTGGGGAGGAAGGCGTGGCACAGCTTCAGCTGGTCCAGGAGGTCGGTGGACCACTGCTGGGTGGGGTCCCAGCCGACGTCGGCGTAGACGTGGGTGCCGTTCGCGGCGGCCTTGGAGATCCACTCGCGGGGCTCGGCCTCGAGGTGGACGAGGGCGGTGCGCGCCTCGGGCGGGTCGCCCATCAGCGCGTCCTGCGAGAACGGCGGCTCGGAGCCGTGGGTGACGAGGGCCCGGTCGTGGCCCTGGGCCAGCGAGACGGTGACGGGGGTGGGCCAGCCGTCCGCGGTGCGGGAGAGCGAGAGGTCGATGTCCTCCTGGTCGCACAGCACGTCCCGGCAGTACTCGCCGTAGAAGTCGTCGCCGAAGACCGTGGCCAGCGAGGTGCGCAGCCCGAACCGGGAGGCGGCCACCGCGAGGTTCGCGATGCCGCCGGGGCCGCAGCCCATGCCGCCGGTCCAGATCTCCTCGCCCGGCGTCGGCGGCTTTCCGAGCCCCGTGAGGACGAGGTCGTAGAAGAGCAGCCCGGTCAGGAGTACGTCGGGCCTGTCGTCATCCACACTCGGCACCTCTCGTCAAAACTCGTCAATTTCGATGACCGGAATCGTGCGCCGCTCCGCACGATTGGTCAATACCCGAGCAGAACTGAGCATGGAAATGATTGAAGATGACGAGTACTGTTCACGGCATGCTGGCGGAACGACGACATCAACTCATCCTGCGGGCCCTGCGCTCGGGCGGCCCCGCGGCTGTGACCGACCTCTCCGAGCAGCTCGGTGTGAGCCCCGCCACCATCCGGCGTGACCTCGTCAAACTGGAGGAGGACGGGCTGCTCACCCGCGTCCACGGCGGCGCCCGCGCCGAGGAGGGCGACCAGCCCTTCGCGGAGGTCGCCGAGGTCAGGGTGGCCGAGAAGGACGCGATAGCCGCTCATGCGGCGGCCATGATCAAGGACGGCCAGTCGGTCCTCCTCGACATCGGCACCACCGCCTACCGCCTCGCCCGCCAGCTGCACGGCCGCCGCCTCACGGTGATCACCAGCAACCTGGTGGTCTACGAGGAGCTCGCCGACGACGAGGGCATCGAGCTGGTCCTGCTCGGCGGCATGGTCCGCCGCGAGTACCGCTCCCTGGTCGGCTTCCTCACCGAGGACAACCTGCGCCAGCTGCACGCCGACTGGCTCTTCCTCGGCACCAGTGGAGTGCGCCCGGGTGGGCAGGTGATGGACACGACGGTCGTCGAGGTGCCGGTCAAGCGCGCCATGATCAAGGCGAGCGACAAGGTGGTGCTGCTCGCCGACGCGGCGAAGTTCCCGGGTACGGGGATGGCGAAGGTCTGCGGTCCCGAGGACCTGGACGTGGTGGTGACGAACGCGCCGGTGGACCCGGCGACGCGGGCCTCCCTGGAGGAGGCGGGCGTTGCGGTGGCACTGGCAGGAAAGGCTCAAGCGTGAAGCTGACGATTCTGGGCGGCGGCGGGTTCCGCGTGCCGCTCGTGTACGGGGCGCTGCTGGGCGACCGCGGTGAGGGGCGGGTGACGGAGGTCGTCCTGCACGACCTCGACGCCGGCCGGCTCACCGCGGTGACCCGGGTGCTCGCCGAGCAGGCCTCCCAGGCCGAGGACGCGCCCGTGGTGACCGCCACGACCGACCTCGACGAGGCCCTGCGCGGCGCCGACTTCATCTTCTCGGCGATCCGCGTGGGCGGCCTCGAAGGCCGCGCCAACGACGAGCGGGTGGCCCTCGCCGAGGGCGTCCTCGGGCAGGAGACGGTCGGTGCGGGCGGCATCGCCTACGGGCTCAGGACCGTCCCGGTCGCCGTCGACATCGCCCAGCGGGTGGCCCGCCTCGCCCCCGACGCCTGGGTCATCAACTTCACCAACCCGGCCGGTCTCGTCACCGAGGCCATGTCCCGCCACCTCGGCGACCGCGTCATCGGCATCTGCGACTCGCCGGTCGGCCTCGGCCGCCGTATCGCGCGCGTGCTCGGCGCCAACCCGCGCGAGGCCTGGATCGACTACGTCGGCCTCAACCACCTCGGCTGGGTCCGCGGCCTGCGTGTCGCGGGCCGGGACGAGCTCCCGCGCCTGCTCGCCGACCCGGAGCTCCTCGGCTCCTTCGAGGAGGGCAAGCTCTTCGGCGTCGACTGGCTCCAGTCCCTGGGCGCGATCCCCAACGAATACCTGCACTACTACTACTTCAACCGCGAGGCCGTCCGCGCCTACCAGCAGGCCGAGAAGACCCGCGGCGCCTTCCTCCACGACCAGCAGGCCCGCTTCTACGACGAGGTCGGCGCCGTCGGTGCGAAGGCGCTGGACGTCTGGGACCGCACCCGCGCCGAGCGCGAGGCCACCTACATGTCCGAGAACCGGGAGACCGCCGGCGCCGGCGAGCGCGACGCCGACGACCTCTCCGGCGGCTACGAGAAGGTCGCCCTCGCCCTGATGCGGGCCATCGCCCGCGACGAGCGCACCACCCTGATCCTGAACGTCCGGAACCAGAGCACCCTCTCGGTGCTCGACAACGATGCCGTGATCGAGGTCCCGTGCCTCGTGGACGCCAACGGCGCCCACCCGGTCACCGTCGCCCCGCTGCCCGACCACGCCACCGGCCTGGTCTGCGCGGTCAAGGCGGTCGAGCGCGAGGTGCTCGCGGCCGCCGAGTCCGGCTCCCGCACGACCGCGGTGAAGGCCTTCGCGCTGCACCCGCTCGTCGACTCCGTGAACGTCGCCCGGCGGCTGGTCGAGGGGTACCGCGAGGTCCATCCGGGCCTGGCGTACCTTAAGTGAGCACCTGCCGGTAAGCGCTTTCCCCGACCTCTTGAATCTTCCTCCTCTCTGGAGCTCTCCATGCACGACGAACGCCGACGGATCGAGGAGCGCGTAGAGCGCCTCCACACCCAGCGCATCAAGCCCGCGATCTACGCGGCCACCGTCCCCTTCGAGGTCGAGGCGTGGCAGGCGCCCGGGGAGCCGGTCTCCTTCGAGGAGGCCGCGGCCGCCCGCTACGAGCCCTTCGCCATGAACACCCCGTGGGGCCCGCCCTGGGGCACCACCTGGTTCCGGATGCGCGGCGAGGTGCCCGCCGGGTTCGCCGGGCGGCGCGTCGAGGCGGTCATCGACCTCGGCTTCGTCGGCGACTGGCCCGGCAACCAGGCCGAGGCCCTGGTCCACCTGCCCGACGGGCGCCCCCTGAAGGCGGTCAACCCGCTCAACCAGTACGTCCCGATCGCCAACCCGGCCACCGGCGGCGAGCAGATCGACTACCTGGTCGAGGCCGCCTCCAACCCGGACATCCTGGCGAACAACTTCTCCCGGCCCACCCTGATGGGCGATGTGCTGACGGCGGGCGACAAGCCGCTCTACACCTTCCAGCGCGCCGACATCGCCGTCCTCGACGAGGAGGTCTGGCACCTCGACCTGGACATCCAGGTGCTGCTCGGCGTCATGACCCACCTCGGCGACCACGAGCCCCGGCGCCACGAGATCATGCACGCCCTGGACCGGGCCATGGACGCCCTGGACCTCGACGACATCTCGGGCAGCGCGGCTGCCGTCCGCTCGGTGCTCGCCCCCGTCCTGGCGAAGCCCGCCCACGCCAGCGCCCATGTCGTCTCCGGCGTCGGCCACGCCCACATCGACTCCGCCTGGCTCTGGCCCATCCGCGAGACCAAGCGCAAGACGTCCCGCACCTTCTCCAACGTCACCTCGCTCGCCGACGAGTACGACGACTTCATCTTCGCCTGCTCCCAGGCCCAGCAGTACGAGTGGGTCCGCGACAACTACCCGCACGTCTGGGCCCGCATCCAGGAGTCCGTGAAGAAGGGCCAGTGGGCGCCGGTCGGCGGCATGTGGGTCGAGTCCGACGGCAACCTGCCCGGCGGCGAGGCCATCGCCCGCCAGCTCATCCACGGCAAGCGGTTCTTCATCGAGCACTTCGGCATCGAGACCAAGGGCGTCTGGCTGCCGGACTCCTTCGGCTACAACGCCGCCTACCCGCAGCTCGCCAAGCTCGCCGGCAACGAGTGGTTCCTCACCCAGAAGATCTCCTGGAACCAGACCAACAAGTTCCCCCACCACACCTTCTGGTGGGAGGGCATCGACGGCACCCGCATCTTCACCCACTTCCCGCCCGTCGACACCTACAACGCCCGCTTCTCCGGCGAGGAGATGGACCGCGCGGTCCGCAACTACGCCGAGAAGGGCGCCGGTACGCGCTCGCTGGCCCCCTTCGGCTGGGGGGACGGCGGCGGTGGCCCCACCCGCGAGATCATGGAACGCGCGCGCAGGCTCGCGGACTTGGAGGGCTCGCCCAAGGTCGTCGTCGAGCACCCCGACGAGTTCTTCGCCAAGGCCCGCGCCGAGTACGAGGACGCCCCGGTCTGGCACGGCGAGCTCTACCTGGAGCTGCACCGCGCCACCTACACCTCCCAGGCCCGCACCAAGCAGGGCAACCGCCGCAGCGAACACAAGCTGCGCGAGGCCGAGTTGTGGGCGACGACGGCCGCACTGCACGCGCCGGACTACGCCTACCCGTACGACAAGCTCGACCGGCTGTGGAAGACGGTCCTGCTCCACCAGTTCCACGACATCCTGCCGGGCTCCTCGATCGCCTGGGTGCACCGCGAGGCGGAGGCCGAATACGCCCGCGTCGCCGAGGAGTTGGAGGCGCTGACGGCGGAGGCGGTCGAGGCACTGGGCGGCGGCGGTGCGCGGGTCTTCAACACCAGCCCCTACGACCGGGCCGAGGTGATCCGTACGGCCGAGGGCTCCCTCGCGTATGTGTCGGTGCCCGCGAACGGCAGCGCTCCGGCAGTGGCCGCGGAGCCTTCGCACCCCGTGACGGTCGAGGGCCGCGTCCTCGACAACGGCCTGGTCCGCGTCGAGGTGGCGGAGGACGGCACGCTGTCGTCCGTCTACGACCTGCGCGCTCAGCGCGAAGTCCTCGCGGACCAGGGCAACTTGCTGCGCCTGCACACCGACCTCCCGAACTACTGGGACGCCTGGGACATCGACAAGCACTACCGCAACCGGTACACGGACCTGCTGGAGGCCTCGTCTGTCGAGGTCGTCTCGGAAGACCCGCTGCTCGGTGCGGTCCGCGTCACCCGCGACTTCGGCAAGGGCTCGAAACTCGTCCAGACCATCACCCTGCGCGCCGGCAGCCCCCGCATCGACTTCGAGACCGAGATCGACTGGCACGAGGCCGAGAAGATCCTCAAGGCCGGCTTCCCGGTGGACGTCCGCGCCGCGCACTCCTCCGCCGAGATCCAGTTCGGCCACATCCAGCGCCCCACCCACACCAACACCAGCTGGGAGGCGGCCCGCTTCGAGGTCTCCGGCCACCGCTGGGTGCATGTCGGCGAGCCCGGCTACGGGGTCGCTGTCATCAACGACTCGACGTACGGTCACGACGTCACCCGCACGGTCCGCGAGGACGGCGGTACGACGACGAAGGTCAGCCTCAGCCTGGTCCGCGCCCCGCGCATCCCGGACCCGGAGGCCGACCAGGGCAAGCACCGCTTCACCTACGCGCTGCTGCCCGGCGCGAGCATCGAGGACGCGGTCGCCGAGGGTTACGCCCTCAACCTTCCGCTCCGGGTGGCGGATGCGGCGGGCGCGCCCGAGCCGGTCGTCTCGGTCGACGGCGACGGCATCACCGTGGAGGCGGTCAAGCTCGCCGACGACGGGTCGGGCGACGTGGTGGTGCGCCTGTACGAGTCGCGGGGCGGCCGTGCGCAAGGGCTGCTGCGGACCGGCTTCCCGCTCACGGGAGCCGACGTCACCGACCTGCTGGAGCGCCCCCTGGAGGCCGCGAACGTCACGGACGGCGCCGTCTCCGTCGCGCTGCGCCCCTTCCAGATCCTGACGCTCCGGCTCCGGAGGGGGTGAACCATGCCGATGCAACCGTGGTTCACCGACGCCAAGTTGGGGATCTTCATCCACTGGGGCATCTACGCCGTCGACGGTGTCCAGGAGTCCTGGTCGTTCTACGACGACATCGTGCCCCACGACCGGTACATGTCCCAGCTGGAGCGCTTCACCGGCGCCAAGTACGACCCGCGCGAGTGGGCCGACCTGTTCGCCCGCGCGGGCGCCAAGTACGCGGTGCTGACGACCCGTCACCACGACGGAGTGGCGCTGTGGGACACGGAGTTCGGCCACCTGAACCTGGGCAGGGACTACCTCGGCCCCTACGCCGAGGCCCTGCGTGAGAAGGACCTCAAGGTCGGCTTCTACTACTCCCACTCCGACTGGAACCACCCCGACTACGCCACCACCCGCAAGCCCGGCCGCCCGCCGGAGCTGGAGGACAACCCGTACTCCGAGTGCGCGGCGGAGGACGAGGACCTGGCGGGGTGGGAGAGGTTCCTCGCCTACCGCGACGGGCAGATCCGCGAACTGGCCTCCCGCTACCGGCCGGACCTGATGTGGTTCGACGGCGAGTGGGACCGCAGTGAGGAGCAGTGGCGCATTCCGGAACTGGCCGCGCTCATACGGTCGTACGTGCCGGACGTCGTGTTCAACGCGCGCATGCTCAGTGAGGGCGACTACGCCACCCCCGAGCAGGGTGCGCCCATCGAACCGCCGGACGGGCCCTGGGAGTTGTGCCTCACCATCAACGACTCGTGGGGCTACCAGCACGCCGACCACAACCACAAGTCGCTCACCCAGCTCATCCGCTACTTCACCGAGACCATCGGGGGCGGCGGCAACCTGCTGCTCGACGTCGGCCCCATGGAGGACGGCACCATCCCGCAGCCGCAGGTGGAACGCCTGGAAGGGCTGGGGGAGTGGATCGGCAAGCACGCCGAGGCCGTGTACGGGACGGTGCGCGGGCTGCCGGCCGGGCACCACTACGGGCCGAGCACCCTGTCCGCCGACCGCCGCACGCTCTATCTCACGCTCTTCGACATCCCGCGCGCGGAGATCGGTGTCCGTGGTCTCGTCACCGGGGTCCGCAAGGTCACCGTCCTCGGTACCGGGGCCGAGCTCGGCCATCGGGTCGTCGGCGGGCTGCACGACGCGGTGGGAGTGCTGTGGATCGACCCGCCGGCCCTCACCGACCTGGACCCGCACGCGACGGTGCTCAAGGTCGAACTGGACGGGGAGCTGGGGTTGTACCGGGGGTCGGGACGGTTCTGATTCCCATCGAGAATTAAGAGAGCGGTAAGTGACCAGGTCACGGCGGGTTTTCGACCCGCCGTGACCTCTCTCGTTTCCCTGCCTGACACCTTCGCTTCGCCCGCCGCCCCTGGGATGCGAAATGCAGAAGCGCAAGAGAGAGGTGGCCCCGTGCGAGACCCCCGCATGTCAGCGATCGGCAAGGGACTGAGGCGTCGAGGGAGGCTGATGAAGGAGGCGGTGAGCCCGCCGCGCCGCAACCTGGACGCCGTACCCACGCCCCGGCCCAGGCCCACCGACGACCGGTACACGGCCCCTTGCGCCCCGCGCCTCGTGGAGTCACCGGTGTTCGTGCTGTCGTCCGTGCGCTCGGGCTCGACCCTGCTGCGTGTGCTCCTGAACAGCCACAGCCGCGTCCGCGCCCCGCACGAGATGCATCTGCGCACCCTGCACGTCGAGTTGAGCCGCGACTTCACCGCGGAGGCCATGAAGGCCCTCGAACTGGACCGGCAGGAACTGGAGCACATGCTGTGGGACCGGGTCCTGCACCTCGAACTCGCCCGCAGCGGCAAGGACGTCATCGTCGACAAGACCCCGGCCAACACGCTCATCTGGCCCCGGCTGCACCGATGTTGGCCGCAGGCGAAGTACATCGTGCTGCTGCGCCACCCGGGCGCCGTCATCACCTCGCTGACCAACCGCCGCACCGATCCCGACCATGAGGCCATCCGGGCGGAAGTCCTGGAGTACGCCGAGAAGTTGGAGGAGGCGCGCCGGAACCTCGACGCGCACGTCATCACGTACGAGGAACTCACCGCCGAGCCGGAGCGGACCACCCGCGGTCTGTGCGACTACCTCGGCGTGCCGTGGGAGCACACCATGCTGGACTACGGCGATCAGGACCACGGCAGCTTCCGCCCCCAGCTCGGGGACTGGAGCAGCACCATCAAGTCCGGCCGCGTGCAGCCCGCGCGCCCGGCGGACCCGGAGACCGAACTGCCCCCACGCCTGGTCGAGTTGGCGCAGGCGTGGGGGTATCGAGCCGGTTGAGCGTCAGCCGGTGAAACCGGCCGTGATCGAGGTGAACTGCCAGTTGTTCTGGCTGATGCCGGAGCAGTTGCTCACCACGCCGCCACCCGCGCACGGCCGGTCGCGGTTGACCGACCAGAACGCCAGCCGGGCGATGTGGTGGGAGTTCGCCCAGTCACGGATCTGCGTCCAGATGGCCGGGCTCGTCAGCTCCTGCTGGTCGCTGAGCCCGTTCATGCCCGAGATGCCGATGTGGGCGTAGGCGGTGGCGTCGTCCCAGCCGAAGGTGGACTTCAGCTTGGCCTTCAGGCCCTCCGTCGCGTTCACGGTGTTGCCGTACATGTCGGAGCCGCCGCCGAAGTCGAACGGCATGATGGTGAAGACGTCGATGTCGGCGCCGATCGACTTGGCCTGCTCGATCAGCCGGTTGCCGTAGTAGGTCGGTCCGGTGGTCGAGGTGCCGAAGGTGACGATGGTCTTCAGGCCGGGGTTGTTGGCCTTGACCGTCTTCAGCGCGGTGAGGATCCTCGCCTGCACGGCCTCGTTCTCGAACTCGTCCGTGTTCTCGATGTCCATGTCGATCGCCTTGAGCGAGTAGGCGTCGATCACCTTCTGGAGAGCGGCGGCGAGCGCACTGGCGGAGGAGCAGTTGGCGCCGAGCTTGCTGCCCTGCCAGCCGCCGAACGAGGGCACGATGTCCCCGCCCGCCGAGCGGATCTGGTTGATGACGCTCTGGTCGACCCCGCCGGTCAGCGGCCGGTTGCTGTCCCACATGGGGTTGCAGCCGCCGCCGTCCAGCATGAACGCCATCGTGAACCACTTGATGCCGGTCGAGCTCATCACGGTCGACACGCTCGGCGGATCGCCCCAGCCCTCGTACAGATAGGGCGCGGCCTGCTTGAACCCGGTACCGCCCCCGCCGCCCGCGTCGGTCGTGACGCTCACGGAGTTGGAGGCCGCCGAGGAGTTACCGGCGGCGTCCCGGGCCTTCACGGTGAAGGTGTAGGCGGTGCTCGCGGAGAGCCCGCTGACGGTGGCCGTCGTACCGGAGACGCTCAGCACCTGGTTGGAGCCGCTGTAGATGTCGTACGCGGTGACGCCGACGTTGTCGGTCGAGGCGTTCCAGGCCAGCGACACGGTGGAGGAGGTCTTCGCGGTGGACCGGAGACTGGTCGGCGCGGTCGGCGCCTGCGTGTCCGAACCGCCGCCACCGGGCCCGTCGAGGCTGATGTCGTCGGCGTAGTAGGTGCCCTGCGCGTACCAGCCGTGGGTGTAGATGGTGGCGCTGGTCTGCGAGGCCCCGGTGGTGAAGTTGACGCTGAGCTGGGCGTACGCCGACGGCGACGACGTCCAGGTGGAGGCGCCGCCGTCCACGCCGAGATAGACGTAGCTGCCGCGCACCCAGCCGCTGAGCGTGTACGCCGTGTTCGGCTTGACGGCGACCGTCTGGCTGCACTTGGCGTTGTCACTCGAACTGACCGCCCCCGCAAGGGCCTTGGAGCCGCCGTGCACGGGGGAGGAGACGACCGAGCCGAGGTTCCCGGTACAGGACCAGGGGGAGACGCTGCCCGACTCGAAGCCGGGATTGGTCAGGATGTTCGCCGCCTGAGCGGTGCCGGGGAGGGCAACGGCTCCACCGAGCGCGAGCCCGGCGGTGGCGAGGAGAGCGAGAAGTCGACGTCTGGGACGTCTGAAGGGGTTGCTGGTTGGGTTGCGCACGCGATCTCCCTGAAGGAATGGGGGTGTTCGGGAGTGCAGGGGGTGCGCAACAAAGTTGGTATGGACCAATCCGCCTGTCAAGACGAACGACAGAATTGGTCCATACCGGTGAGGTTGAGGTTCCTTCAGGGGCGCGGGGAACTGCGCGACAAGCCACGAACTACCCGCACCCGGCAACGAACCTAAAGCGGCAGTACAGAAGCCGCGGCCTCAGTTGTAACTGGCTCGGCCATCACAGGTGACGGCACCGCAGGCAACGGCTCCAAAGCCCTCTGCTGCGGCAGCGAAACGGCCCGCAACGGCCGCGGCCCCGAAACCACCGTGTAGTCCTGTCCCAGGAACGGCGGCACCATCTCCCCCGGATCCTCGCCGAGCGCCAACTGCACAGCAGCCCAAGGTGCGTTCACCCCACACAGCGACAGCTGATGCAAACCCCCAGCTGGACGCGTGTTGACATCCATGAGAACGGGCCGGTCCCCGAACATCCGGAACTGGATGTTGGACAGGTAGTGCAGCCCGAACCCCTCCGCGATCAACCGCGCCGGCTCCAGCCACTGCTCGTGCAGCGTGAACCCGCGCCGGCGCCCGTTCTTCGTGCGGCCCACCGCCAGCCGAATCCGGTTGTCGGGCCCCGTGAGACAGTCCACCGACACCTCCGGCTGCTCAAGACGCGGCATCACCAGCCAGTCCACCGCCTCGTCGGCCTGCCGCAACGCCTCGACGACCACGTCCAACGGGACGTACGGGCTGGGGAAGCCGTTGAGGTGAACGAGCGAGAAGGGGGCGCGCGTGATCACGCGGAAGCCCACCCCGCCCGCACCGGACGCCGGCTTGAAGCACGCCTTGTGGCCGCCGGCCTCCAACTCCTCGACGGCCGCGACGAGTTCGTCGGCCGACCGCACCCGGAACCACGGCGGCACCGGTACCCCGATCGCCTGCACGGCCTCGTAGGCGATCACCTTGTCCTCGAAGACGGCCACGGCCTCCGGCGGCGGTGCAAGGAGCGCCGTACCCACAGCCTCGAACTCGGCCCGGTGCGCCACGATCGCCGACTGGTGCAGCCGGGGCACGAACACGTCGATGCCGCGCCGCTGGCACTGGTCGAGCGCGTACTCCACGTACCCGGCGGGGGACAGGCCCTCCGGCTCCAGGTCCGCGGTGTCGGCGGCGGCCAGTACGGGGGAGTCCGCGTCGCCGTGCGTGGCATGGATCTCGACGGCGCGATCGCTGGGATTTTTCCGCAGCTGATCCATGAAGAACACGTTCTCCGCGTACGTGCGGTTGAGCCAGACGCGTACGCGAGAGATCATGCAGGCCGCCTTTCGGGGTTTTCGGGCAGGGCGAAGCAGGCCGTGCCCGGCCAGGGTGGTTTTTAGGGACACCAAACCGCCCTGTAAGAAGGGAAGTTCATGGCGGTGGTGTTGGGGCGATCATACGGCCTGCCGGGGCCCTCGCGTGCAACGTGCGTGTTACGGATTTTTCGATCTTGAACTACCCTCCCGGCGGCGCCCGAATATGCTGTCGTGGTCGTATCCGGGTGCGCGGAGGGGGCGGGACGTGACGTCGACGGCCGGTGGCGCCGCACAACTGCTGGCCATCAGTGACCTGCACATCGGCTACCCCGAGAACCGCGACCTGGTGGAGGCCATGCGCCCGGAGACGGACGACGACTGGCTGCTCGTCGCCGGTGACGTCGCGGAGACCGTCGGTCAGATCCGCTGGGCGCTGGAAACCCTCGCCGGCCGCTTCCGCAAGGTGATCTGGGCCCCCGGCAACCACGAACTGTGGACCCACCCCAGCGACCCCGTCACCCTGCGCGGCGTCGCCCGCTACGAGCACCTCGTCGAGGTCTGCCGCGACCTGGGCGTCCTCACCCCCGAGGACCCGTACCCCGTCTGGGAGGGCCCCGGCGGCCCGGTCGCCGTCGCGCCGCTCTTCCTCCTCTACGACTACTCCTTCCTGCCCGCCGGCTGCACGACCAAGGAACAGGGCCTGGAGTACGCGCACGGCACCGGCATCGTCTGCACCGACGAACACCTGCTGCACCCCGACCCCTACCCGACCCGCGAGGCCTGGTGCCGCGCCCGCGTCGCCGAGACCGAGCGCCGGCTCGAGGCGCTGCCGGACGACCTGCCCACCGTCCTCGTCAACCACTACCCGTTGGACCGGCACCCCACGGACGTCCTGTGGTACCCCGAGTTCGCCATGTGGTGCGGCACCACCCTGACCGCCGACTGGCACCGCCGGTTCCGCGTCGAGACCATGGTCTACGGCCATCTCCACATCCCCCGCACCACCTGGCTCGACGGGGTCCGCTTCGAGGAGGTGTCGGTGGGCTACCCGCGCGAGTGGAGCAAGCGGCCGGAGCCGCCGGGGCGGCTGCGCCGGATCGCGCCCAGGGAGGTCGGCGCGCTGTGATCGAGGACCTGCTGCCGGACTCCGTGGTGGCCGTGGAGATCCACGGTCAGGCCGAGGCGGAGAACATCACGCTGTACCCCGAGGAGGCCGCGCTCGTCGCGCAGTCCGTCGCCAAACGCCGCCGCGAGTTCGCCCTCGTACGGTCCTGCGCCCGGCGGGCGATGGAGAAGCTCGGCGTCCCCCCGCAGCCGGTGCTGCCCGGCGAACGCGGCGCCCCGCAGTGGCCCGCCGGCCTGACCGGCAGCATGACCCACTGCGACGGCTACTGCGCCGCCGCCCTCGTCCGCGCGGCCGACCTGACCTCCCTGGGCATCGACGCCGAACCCCACGGACCGCTCCCGGACGGCGTCCTCGACAGCGTGTCGCTGCCCGGCGAGCGGATCAGGCTGCGGCACCTCGCCGAGAGCCATCCCGGCATCCACTGGGACCGGCTGCTGTTCAGCGCCAAGGAGTCCGTCTACAAGGCGTGGTTCCCGCTCACCGGCACCTGGCTCGACTTCGCCGAGGCCGACATCGAGATCCTCGTCGACCAAGGCGAGTTCCCCCGTGGACGGCTGCGCGCCGAACTGCTCGTCCCCGGGCCGGTCCTGGCCGGACAACGGCGCGGCGTGTTCGAAGGGCGCTGGACCGTCCGGGACGGGCTGGTGGCCACGTCGGTGGTCGTGCCGCACGCCTGAGCGCGCGGCACCACCAGCGGTGTTCCACCGCGCCAGGCGGCTTCCTGTCGCCCGGCTCCCTAGGGCGTCGGCGGACACCAGTTCTGGAGCAGCCGGAAGAAGGCCTCCTCGTTGCCGGCGAGCCCCGCTTCCGCCAGCGCCTGCTCCGCCTCGGCGAGGACGGCGGGCGGCACGACGGGTGGTCGCCTGCCGTCCGGCGGACCGTCGAACGCGGCCCGGACGGTGTGCAGCAGCCGCAGGTAGGCCTGTACGGCGGTGCGCTCGCGGTCGGTGAGTACGGCGGTGGGCATCGGTCGGCTCTCCCCAAGTCGGCTCGTCGGTCGGCCCCGCCAATGAGGGCCCGACTCCAGCTTGCCAACCGGCACTGACAATCCGGTCCCGCTACACGTCCGTTCGCCCGCTTAGCCGAGGCGAAACCTGATCGAAATCGCCGGTGGGAACAGGGTTCTACGCTGGAGTGGAAGGGCTTTCAGCCGCACCCGGCGGCCAGGCACGGCCGGGCGGGCGGCTGCGGAAAACGGGAGGCACGTACGTGGTCGACGTCCCGCATCGGCGCCCCGCGCGCACCGTGAGGCTGCGCTCGGTGGGCGACGGCGAACTCGAGTTGCAGTACCGGGTGGTGCACGGATACCGGCGCGCCTTCCGCATGGCCGGCGAGGGCCCGGCGCTCGTCCTCATCCACGGCATCGGGGACTCCTCGGCCACCTGGGCCGAACTCATCCCCGACCTCGCCCGCACGCACACCGTCATCGCCCCCGACCTGCTCGGCCACGGCGCCTCCGACAAACCCCGCGCCGACTACTCGGTGGCCGCGTACGCCAACGGGGTGCGGGACCTGCTCACCACGCTCGGCATCGAGTCGGCGACCCTGGTGGGGCACTCGCTCGGCGGGGGCGTGGCGATGCAGTTCGCCTACCAGTTCCCCGAGCGGACCGAGCGGCTGATCCTGGTCAGCGCCGGTGGCGTGGGGCGCGAGGTCAATCCGATGCTGCGGCTGGTCTCGCTGCCCGGCGCCCATCTGATGCTGTCCGCGCTGCGGTTGCCGGGCGCCCGGCTTCAAGTGGGGCTCGCGGTGCGGCTGATGAAGGCCATGGACACGGACCTCGGGCAGGACGCTCCTGATCTGCTGAACCTGGTCGACGCGTTGCCCGACGAGACCTCCCGGAACGCGTTCATCCGGACCCTGCGTGCCGTGGTCGACTGGCGGGGGCAGGTCGTGACGATGCTGGACCGGTGCTATCTCACCGAGGGCATGCCGACCATGCTGCTGTGGGGCGACCGGGACAGCGTGGTGCCGGTGCGGCACGCCTTCGGGGCGCACGAGGCGATGCCCGGGAGCCGGCTGGAGATCTTCGAAGGCGCCGGGCACTTCCCGTTCCACGCCGACCCGGGGCGGTTCGTGGCGCTGGTCGAGGAGTTCACGCGCGGCACCGCGCCGGCGGACTGGAGCCGGGAGCACTGGCGGGAGTTGCTGCGGGAGGGGCGGCCGGGCGGCCTGCGTGACCGGGCGGCGGGGCGGGAGCTGCTGGAGGCGAGCGAACGCAGCGCCACGTGAGGGCCGCGGTACGGGTCGGGCGTGCTCAGCCTGCTCAGTTCTGCGGGCCCAGATAGCCCAGCGACGCCTCGATACGGCCCGCCAGCCGGTCCCGCTGCACCGGACCCCGTACCGACGAACCGTCCAGCCAGGTACGGCACTTGCTGGCCAGCAGCAGGCCGAAGCGCTCGGCCTCCTTCTCGTCCTCCTGGTCGAAGCGGCTGCGGGCGGCGACCCTGAGGACGGCCGCCCTGAGGTCCCCGTCGTCGCTGAGCATCCGGGCCGCCACGGCGGCGCCCTCGACATGGTGGCTGCTGTGACCGGCCTGCATGTGCCACAGCTCGTGGCCGAGGATGACCAACTGGTGGTCGGGGGCGGTGCGTTCCTCCACGACGACCAGGTCCTGGTCGGCCATGTCGAGCCACAGGCCGCTCGCGGTGCCGACCGGGAAGGCGGCCGTACGGAAGTGGACCGGGCGGCCGCGGCGGCGGCTCATCGCCTCGCAGAGGGCCGTGTACAGCTCAGTGGGATGTGCCGCGGGGGCCGGGAAGGGCAGCTCCGCGACCAGTTCGCCGCACAGGCGGCGCATGTCCCTACCGATGCCCACAGTTAACCCCCGGCTCACGACTCGGGCCGTTTGACGCTCTCCAGAAGCATGTCCAGCCATTCGGCGACCTTGTCGCGATGCTGGTCGGTCGGCAGCTGTGCGGCCCGCCAGGCGATTCCGCGGACGCCGTGGTCCTGGAGGAGCTGCTCCAGCGGGTCGCCCGCGGTGGCGACCGTCTCCTTCTCGCGGTCGGCCAGCTTCTGCAGGAGATCCTGTTCGGTGCGCTGCAGGGCGCCGGCCAGGGCCTCGGGGTCCTCCGCCGTGAGGAAGCCGGCGTGCACCCGGAAGAAGCGCTGGATGGCGTCGCAGTGCTCCATCGTGGGACGCCGGTCGCCGTTGATGAGGGCGCCCGCCTGCTGGCGTGACATGCCGGCGCCGTCGGCGATCTCCTGCTGGGTGTACTTGCGGCCGTTGGGCTTCAGACGCGTGCGGCGCAGGAGGTCCAGGCGCTGGAGGAAGCGGGCCTGGATGTCCGGCTCGCCGGCCGGGCGGCCGCTCAGCAGGGCCTTGACCACGGACTCGGGGACACCGCTGGCCACCGACAGGCGGCCGGTGTGGAAGACCTCCGCATGCGGCACACCGAGCCGGTCGGCGAGTGCGGTGACGCGAGCGACGACGGCCGGCAGCGCAGCCGTCACCGGGGCACCCGGACTCGCGAAGCCATCCGCCACCGACAGATCTCCTACGTCTCTCACAGGCTTCTCACAAGCAGCTCAACACAAGCGGTTGCCGTGAACTCCGGGGAGAGTAGCCGTTGTTCGAACGCACATCCAGGTCTCGCCACAACTGTGGCCAATTTCAGCCGTCAACCGACACGAAATGCCACGATAGTTGACACCGCTCGCGTCCGGGCAGCAGGATCAGGGCGCCACGCGCGTGGCCGCATAGGCAAGAGGGGTGACCTCCCGATGGCACAGCAGGCAGGAGGGCAGCGGCCGCAGCCGCGGGCCGTCCCCGACAGTCCCGAGGCCCGGGCGTATCTCCAGGACTACGCCACCCTTCTGGAAGCCGTTCCCTTTCCTTCGCTCGTGCTCGACGAGCGGTGGGACGTCGTTCTGTCCAACGCTGCTTTCGCGTCACTTTTCGGCGGTGTGGGTCCGCATCCGACCGCCATGCCGGACGACAACTTCCTGAGATTCGTGCTCTTCCACCCGGACGCCGGCACCGTGCTCGGGGAACACGAGTCGAGCTGGTGTCTGCCGATGCTGGCCCACTTCGCCGCCGCGGTGGAGCGGGACGGGCATGATCACGGGCTGCAGGCGATCCGCCGGGACATCGCCCAGGACCCCATCATGGACGCCGCCTACCGGCACGGCCTGCCGCACTGGATCAGGGTCGTCGGCGAGCGCGCCTTCGCACACGACGGCGCCGTCCGCCCGCTGCTGCACCCGGACCCACGCTGGGGCGCCACCGAATGCCGGGTCGTCGACGAGACGCCCGGCACGCTCCGGGACCTCGGTTACACCCGGCTGACGCTGGTCCTGCGCGAGACCCGGCGCTCCCCGGCACGCGCGCGTGGGACGCGCCGGTCGACCGCGCACCTGAGGGTCGTGCCCGCCGCCGAGTGAGTGCGGGCGGGCCCTCACGCCTGAGCGGGGCTCACCAGCACCAACGGCACCCCGTCGCACGGCATCAGCCGCACCCCGTCGGCCTGCGTCGGCCGGCCCGTCGCCAACACCCGCCCGAAATCCGGGCCCTTGCCGAGCGAGCCCACCAGATGGCGTGGGTCGGTGGACGCCGCCACCCGCCCCCGCGCGTTCACCAGCCGCGCGGGACCCGGCAACCGGCGCAGCATCGGCATGACCGCCGCCTCGAAGTGCCGTAGATACACGTCCGCGGCGGCCACCCCGGCGAACCGGCCCTCGACCAGCACCGGCGCGGACAGAGTGAGGCTGTACTCGTCCGAGCAGAGGTAGTCGACGTACGGCCCCGCCACCGCCCGCTCCCCGGTGTCACGGGGCAGCGCAAACCAGTCCCAGTGCGTGTAGTCGGCGTACGCCGAGTGCTCGGGGTCGAGGTCGAGGAGCAGCGGCCGTACGTCTCCGTCGGAGCCCGTCTGCCACCACTCCAGCCACGCCGGTACGTCGCTGAGCAGGCCCGGCGCGGCCACGAAGCCGACGCCGGACACCAACTCGTCCCGGGCCAGGCGGCCGTGCAGACCGGGGCGCAGGGCGGCGAGGTCCACGGTGGCCGGGCGGCGGCCCGTGGCGGCCACCCGGGCCAGCAGGGCCGCGGTGTCGGCGCGGGTCGCGGAGACCGCGTCGAACACGGCCTCCAGCGTCGAGCGGACGCGGGCCGCGACCGATTCCTCCGGTGCCTTGTCGAGCGTTGCCGTCGCGAGGCTCATGGCTGCCCTCCAGCGGACGGGACCTCGCGAGCGGTGCGGCTACAGCGTCAGACGCAGGGCGATCAGCCGCGACGTCGACTCCCGGACGCACCGCTCGGCCTGTTCCCTGGCCAATTCGTGGGCCCCATCCTGCACGGCCGAGATTACGAATCGGAGTCGCTCGGAGACCTCTTCACGATATTCGTCGTCCCCGAGCACAAGGCAGAGCAGGGCCCCCACTTCGGTCTGGAGGGCCACCTGCTCCCGGGTGAGGCGGGCCGACTGCGATGCCGCCGCGAGTTCGACGTGGAAGCGGCCGTACACCCGGCTGCGCGCCGCCGCATCCGCGGCCTGCGTCAACTCCTCGGCCGTACGGCGGAGTTGGACCAGGTCGTCCGGTTCGGTGCGGTCGGCGGCGAGCCGGGCCGCCGTGCCGGACAGGGCCGCCCAGTGGTCGCCGAGGTCGCGTAGTTCCTCGGTGCTCCAGCCGCGCAACCGGACCTTGAGGCGGTCCTCGCCGGGGACCTCGGGGAGCGAGACGAACGAGCCGCCGCCGCGGCCCCGGCGGGTGGTGACCAGGCCCTGCTGGCGCAGTGCCATGAGGGCCTCCCGCAGGGTCACCGTGGAGACGCCCAGCTGGCCCGCCAGCTCGGTCTCGCCCGGGAGTTGCTCGCCGTCGGCGAGCAGGCCGAGCTCGATGGCGTCGCCGATCCGGCGCACCACGGCGTCGACCCGCGCCCGGCTGTCGACCGGGGCGAAGACGGCTTTCCGGGCGCCGCCGTTCATCTGCGTCTGCTTCACGGCCACCACCTTGCTCATTGACTCAAGCTTTACCCTAAGGGGGCCTTGAGCTTTGAACTATGACTTCATATGTTTCCCGTCAATAGGTCAACGCATGAGAGCACCAGGAAGGTTCCCGCCCATGGAGGGAATGGCGATCCGGCTGCAGGGTCTGCGGAAGTCGTTCGGGGAGACGACCGCCGTGGCCGGGGTCGATCTGGAGATCCGGGACGGCGAGTTCTTCTCGATGCTCGGTCCCTCCGGCTCCGGCAAGACCACCGTCCTGCGCATGATCGCCGGGTTCGAGGCCCCGAGCGGCGGCCGGATCGAGCTCGCCGGGCAGGAGGTCACCGGGCTCGCACCCTTCGAGCGGGACGTCCACACCGTGTTCCAGGACTACGCCCTGTTCCCGCACATGACCGTCGAGCAGAACGTCGCCTACGCGCTCAAGGTCCGCAAGGTGCCCAAGGCGGAGCGGCTTGTGCGGGCGCGGAAGGCCCTGGCGGAGGTGCGGCTCGAAGGCTTCGGCAAGCGGCGGCCCTCCCAGCTCTCCGGCGGGCAGCGGCAGCGCGTCGCCCTCGCCCGCGCCCTCGTCGGCCGCCCCCGCGTCCTGCTCCTCGACGAACCGCTCGGCGCCCTAGACCTCAAGCTGCGCGAACAGATGCAGGTCGAGCTCAAGGCACTCCAGCGCGAGGTCGGCATCACCTTCGTCTTCGTCACCCACGACCAGGAGGAGGCCCTGACGATGAGCGACCGCATCGCCGTCTTCCACCAGGGCCGCATCGAACAGGTCGGCACCCCCGCCGAGGTCTACGAACGCCCCGCGACCCCGTTCGTGGCGTCCTTCGTCGGCACCTCCAACCTCCTCGTGGGCGAGTCCGCCCACCGGATCGTCGGCGCCCCCGGCACCTACAGCATCCGGCCGGAGAAGATCCGCGTCCTCAAGGAGTCCGCCGAGGCCGACCAGCCCGAGCACTCCACCGCCGTCGGCACCGTCGCCGAGGTCGTCTACCTCGGGGACGCCACCCGCTTCCTCGTCGACCTCGACGCCGGCGGCCGCCTCACCGCCCTCCAGCAGAACCTGGAGACCTCCTCCGAGGACGTCGCCGCCTACCGCGGCACCCGGGTCCGCCTCCAGTGGCACCGACAGCACGCCGTGGCCGTGCCCGTCCCCGACTGACGCTCTACAGGAGTTTCGACCCCGCCTACAAGAGTTTCGACCCCGCTCGTCCCCTCACGTATGGAGTACGTCGTGCGCTCTACCCTCAAGGCGGCGGCAGCCGTCGCCGCACTGCTCCTCGCCGCCACCGCCTGCGGATCCTCCGACGACGGCAACGGCTCCGCGGCCACCGGCCTCAACCCCCCTGACCTGAAGGCCCCTTCGAAACTCGGCAAGACCGAGGGCCAGGTCAACCTCATCGCCTGGGCCGGCTACGTCGAGGACGGCTCCAACGACCCCAAGGTCGACTGGGTCAGCGACTTCGAGAAGCAGACCGGCTGCCAGGTCAACTCCAAGACCGCCGCCAGCTCCGACGAGATGGTCAAACTGATGAAGACGGGGGAGTACGACGCAGTCTCCGCCTCCGGCGACGCCTCGCTGCGCCTCATCGCCTCCGGCGACGCGGCCCCCGTCAACACCGCCCTCGTCCCCAACTACCAGGACATCTTCAGTGGGTTGAAGGACGGCGACTGGAACTCCGTCGATGGGCAGATGTACGGCATCCCGCACGGCCGCGGCGCCAACCTGCTGATGTACAACACCGAGAAGGTCACGCCCGCGCCCACCTCCTGGGCCGCTGTCTTCGACGACGCCTCGAAGTACAAGGGCCACGTCACGGCGTACGACTCGCCCATCTACATCGCCGACGCGGCCCTGTACCTGAAGGCCACCAAGCCCGACCTCGGCATCAAGGACCCGTACGCCCTGGACCAGAAGCAGTTCGACGCCGCCGTGGACCTGCTCAAGCAGCAGAACGCGAACATCGGCGAGTACTGGAGCGACTACCTGAAGGAGATCTCCGCCTTCAAGAGCGGGGACTCCGTCGTCGGCACCACCTGGCAGGTCATCGCCAACCTCACCGCCGACGAGGGCGCCAAGGTCAAGGCCTTCGTGCCCAAGGAGGGTTCGACCGGCTGGTCCGACACCTGGATGGTGTCCGCCAAGGCCAAGCACCCCAACTGCGCCTACAAATGGCTGGACTGGATCGTCTCCCCGAAGGTCAACGCCCAGGTCGCCGAGTACTTCGGCGAGGCACCGGCCAACTCCAAGGCCTGCGACCTGACCAGCGACAAGAACTTCTGCACGACGTACCACGCGGCCGACGAGGGCTACTGGAAGAACATCGCCTTCTGGAACACACCCATCGAGCAGTGCCTCGACGGCCGCACCGACGTCAAGTGCGTGCCGTACGCGAAGTGGGTCCAGGCCTGGACCGAGATCAAGGGCTGACGCATGGCCCTGATCACACGGACCGCGGGGGCGCTGCACCGGCGCCCCCGCCTCCGGCTCACCCTCCTGCTGACCGCCCCGCTGCTGTGGCTCGCGGTGCTCTATCTCGGCTCGCTCAGCGTGCTGTTCGTCTCCGCGTTCTGGACGACGAACTCCTTCACCTCGGAAGTCGTGAAGGTCTGGTCGACCGACAACTTCCATGAGCTGTTCACCGTGCCGGTCTTCCGGCAGGTGATCCTGCGCAGCGTCGGAGTCGCCCTGGCCGTCACCGCCCTGTGCGCGGTGATCGCTTTCCCGCTCGCCTTCTACACCGCGCGGGTCGCGAAGCCGAAGTGGCGGCCGCTGCTCGTCGTCGCCATCCTCACCCCGCTGTGGGCGAGTTACCTGGTCAAGGTGTACGCCTGGCGGCTCATCCTCTCCGAGGGCGGGCTCGCCGACTGGATGCTGAAGCCGTTCGGGCTGAGCGGACCCGGGTACGGGCTGACGGCGGCGGTGCTGACGCTGACGTACCTCTGGTTGCCGTACATGATCCTGCCGATCCACACCGCGCTGGAGCAGCTGCCCGCCAACCTCCTTGACGCCTCTGCCGACTTGGGGGCCCGGGGCTGGCGGACCTTCCGGTCCGTCGTGCTGCCGATGGTGCTGCCGTCGGTGGCGGCGGGGTCGGTGTTCACGTTCTCGCTCAGCCTCGGCGACTACATCACCGTGCAGATCGTCGGCGGCAAGACCCAGCTCATCGGCAACCTCGTCTACTCCAACATCGAACTCAACCTGCCCATGGCCGCCGCCCTCGGCACGGTCCCCGTCGTCGTCATCGTGCTGTACCTGCTGGCGATGCGGCGCACGGGCGCCCTGAGCAGCCTGTAGAGGAGCCCCCGTGCAACTGTCCCGCTCCGCGCGGATCGCCTTGCGCGTCGCCGCCGGGTTCGGCTTCGTGGTGATCTACGTGCCGCTGCTGCTCGTCCTCGTCAACTCCCTGAACCCGGACCGGAGCGCGAGCTGGCCGCCGTCCGGGCTGACCCTGCACTGGTGGTCGGTGGCCTGGGACAACTCCGGGGCGCGGGCGGCGCTTTGGACGTCGGTGAAGGCGGGGCTGGGAGCCACGGCCATCGCCCTGGCGCTGGGCACGCTGATCGCGTTCGCCGTCGCCCGGCACCGGTTCTTCGGCCGGGACGCGATCTCCTTCGTGGTGGTCCTGCCGATCGCGCTGCCCGGCATCGTCACGGGCATCGCCCTCAACTCGGCCTTCAGTACGGTACTTGAGCCGCTCGGGGTCGGGCTCGGGCTGTTCACGGTGGTCGTCGGGCACGCCACGTTCTGCATCGTCGTCGTCTTCAACAACGTCGTCGCCCGGCTGCGGCGTACCTCCGGGTCGTACGAGGAGGCGGCGATGGACCTCGGCGCCAACACCTTCCGTGCCTTCGCCGACGTCACCTTCCCGCTGGTGCGCTCGGCGCTGTTCGCGGGCGGGCTGCTCGCCTTCGCGCTGTCCTTCGACGAGATCGTGGTGACCACGTTCACCGCGGGACCGGGCGTGGAGACCCTGCCGATCTGGATCTTCAACAACATGACCCGGCCGCAGCAGGCGCCGGTGGTCAACGTGGTGGCGGCGGTGCTGGTGCTGCTGTCCGTGATCCCGATCTATGTGGCCCAGCGGCTGTCGGCGGACACGGCGACCGGCAGCCGGGTCTGAGGACTCGGCACTCGTTTTCGTCATCCCGCAAGCCGCTTGCATTTCTTGCGCTATTCTTGCGCACATGACGCGACGACTTGCCGAGGTGGCGAAGAAGGTCGGGGTCAGCGAGGCCACGGTCAGCCGGGTGCTCAACGGCAAGCCGGGAGTCTCCGAGTCCACCCGGCAGGCGGTGCTGTCCGCCCTGGACGTGCTCGGCTACGAGCGGCCCACGCAGCTGCGCGGTGAGCGCGCGCGGCTCGTGGGTCTCGTGCTGCCCGAGCTCCAGAACCCGATCTTCCCGGCGTTCGCCGAGGTCATCGGGGGCGCGCTCGCGCAGCTCGGACTGACGCCGGTGCTGTGCACACAGACCAAGGGCGGCGTCTCCGAGGCGGACTATGTGGAGCTGCTGCTGCAACAGCAGGTGTCCGGTGTCGTCTTCGCCGGCGGGCTGTACGCGCAGGCCGACGCCCCGCACGACCACTACCGGCTGCTCGCCGACCGCAAGATCCCGGTGGTGCTGGTCAACGCGTCCATCGAGGCCCTCGGCTTTCCGGGGGTCTCCTGCGACGACGCGGTGGCGGTGGAGCAGGCCTGGCGGCACCTCGCGTCGCTGGGGCACGAGCGGATCGGGCTGGTGCTGGGACCGGCCGACCATGTGCCCTCGGCGCGCAAGCTCGCCGCCGCGCAGGCCCTGGGGGACCTGCCCGAGGAGCATGTCGCCCGCGCGATGTTCTCGATCGAGGGCGGGCACGCGGCGGCCTCCCGGCTCATCGACCGGGGTGTCACCGGCATCATCTGCGCCAGTGACCCGCTGGCGCTCGGCGCCATCAGGGCCGCCCGCCGCAAGGGCCTGGACGTCCCCTCCCAGGTGTCGGTCGTCGGGTACGACGACTCGGCGTTCATGAACTGCACCGAGCCACCCCTCACCACCGTCCGCCAGCCCATCGAGGCCATGGGCAGGGCGGCCGTGGAACTGCTGAACACGCAGATCAACGGCGGTTTCGTGACCCGTGAGGAGCTCCTGTTCGAACCCGAGCTGGTGGTGCGGGGCTCGACGGCACCACCGCCCCGTTCCTGAGATCCACCTGACTGTCAAATAATTTCAGATTGTGCGCGACATCTTGCGGACGGATGTCGCCGGTGCTTGAGTGTGCCCCGCCCACCGCTCCTGCCCAGAGGGGTCCACCGATGAGAAGCACCGGGTTCCGCCGTACGTTCGTCGCGCTCAGCGTCAGCTCGCTCGCCCTCGCCCTGACCTCCTGCGGGTCCGGCGACGAGGATTCCGCGAGCGGCAAGACCCGCATCACGGTCAACTGCATGCCGCCCAAGAGCGCCAAGGTCGACCGCTCGTTCTTCGAGGCGGACACCGCCGCCTTCGAGAAGCAGAACCCGACCATCGACGTCGTCGCCCACGACGCCTTCCCCTGCCAGGACCCGAAGACCTTCGACGCCAAGCTCGCCGGCGGCCAGATGGAAGACGTCTTCTACACGTACTTCACCGACGCCAAGCACGTCGTCGACATCGGCCAGGCGGCCGATCTCACGCCGTACGTGAAGGAGTTGAAGAGCTACGACACCATCCAGCAGCAGCTGCGCGACATCTACACCGTCGACGGCAAGATCTACGGCATCCCGCGCACCGGCTACTCGATGGGCCTGATCTACAACAAGAAGCTCTTCGAGAAGGCCGGCCTCGACCCCGAGCAACCCCCCACCACCTGGGAGGAGTTGCGCGCCGACGCCAAGAAGATCGCCGCCCTCGGTGACGGCACCGTCGGCTACGCCGACTACAGCGCCCAGAACCAGGGGGGTTGGCACTTCACCGCCGAGCTGTACTCCCAGGGCGGCGACGTGGTCAGCGCCGACGGCAAGAAGGCGACGGTCGACACCCCGCAGGGCCGGGCCGTCCTCCAGAACCTGCACGACATGCGCTGGACCGACGACTCCATGGGCAGCAAGCAGCTCCTCGTCATCAACGACGTGCAGCAGATGATGGGTTCCGGCAAGCTCGGCATGTACCTCTCTGCCCCCGACAACATCCCGATCCTGGTCAAGGAGAAGGGCGGCGACTACAAGGACCTCGCGCTCGCCCCCATGCCCGGCGGCGAGGGCACGCTCATCGGCGGCGACGGCTACATGTTCAGCAAGAAGGCCAGCCCCGCCCAGATCCGCGCCGGGCTGAAGTGGCTGGACCACATGTTCCTCACGCCCGGAGACGGCTTCCTCGGCGACTACGCCCGCGCCAAGCAGAACGACGCCCCCGTCGGCCTCCCCGAACCCCGGCTGTTCACCGGCGCCGCCGACGCCAAGGACCAGCAGGTCAAGAAGGCCAACGCCAATGTCCCGGTGGAGAACTACCAGGCCTTCCTCGACGGCAACCAGAACCTCGACATGAAGATCGAGCCGCCGCACGCCCAGCAGATCTACTCCGTCCTCGACGGCGTCGTCTCCGCCGTCCTCACCAAGAAGGACGCCGACATCGACCAGCTCCTGAAAGACGCCGGCAGCAAGATCGACGGCATCCTCGCCCGGGGCTGACCATGACGAAGACGGCTCATCGACGACCGGCCGAGGCCATCGCCGTACGACCGGTCAAGGCGCCGTCCCCGGCAGGGGACCGGAGGCGGCGCCGCCTCGCCGACCAACTCCGCGCCCACGCCTTCCTGATCGGCGGCCTGCTCTGCTTCGCGCTGTTCTCCTGGTACCCGGCGATCCGCGCGATCGTGATCGCCTTCCAGAAATACACGCCGGGTTCGGACGCCGAGTGGGTCGGCACCGCCAACTTCACCCGCGTCTGGCACGACCCGGAGTTCACCGCCGCCTGGCGCAACACCCTCACCTTCACCCTGCTCGCCCTGCTGCTCGGCTTCGTCGTCCCCTTCGTACTGGCCCTGGTGCTCAACGAGTTGCGGCACGCGAAGGCGTTCTTCCGGGTCGTCGTCTATCTGCCGGTGATGATCCCGCCGGTGGTCAGCGCCCTGCTGTGGAAGTGGTTCTACGACCCCGGCGCCGGCCTCGCCAACGAGGCGCTGCGCTTCCTGCACCTGCCCACCTCGAACTGGTCCAACGGCGCCGACACCGCGCTGGTCTCCCTGGTGATCGTGGCGACTTGGGCCAACCTCGGCGGCACCGTCCTGATCTACCTGGCCGCCCTCCAGTCCATCCCCGGCGAGCTGTACGAGGCCGCCGAACTGGACGGCGCGAGCCTGCTGCAACGCGTCCGGCATGTGACGATCCCTCAGACCAGGTTCGTCATCCTGATGCTGATGCTCCTTCAGATCATCGCGACGATGCAGGTCTTCACCGAGCCGTTCGTCATCACCGGCGGCGGCCCCGAGAACGCCACGGTCACCGTCCTCTACCTGATCTACAAGTACGCCTTCCTCTACAACGACTTCGGCGGGGCCTGCGCGCTCAGCGTCATGCTCCTGATCCTGCTGGGCGCCTTCTCGGCCGTATATCTGCGCCTGACCCGCTCCGGAGAGGAGGGCGCATGAGCGCCGCCACCCGCACCCTCGTCTCCCCGGCCACCCTCGCCCGTCCGCGCGGCAGGGCCGTGTACTGGACGGTCTTCACCGTGGTCGTGCTCCTCTTCGCGCTGGCCTTCCTCTTCCCCGTGTACTGGATGGTCACGGGCGCGGCGAAGTCCCCCGACGAGGTCGCGCAGACCCCGCCCACCCTGGTCCCGCAGCAGTGGCATCTCGACGGCTACACCGACGCCTGGGACCTGATGCAGCTGCCGACCCACCTCTGGAACACCGTCGTCCAGGCCGCCGGCGCCTGGGCGTTCCAGCTGGTGTTCTGCACGGCCGCCGCCTACGCCCTGTCCAAGCTGAAGCCGGCCTTCGGCAAGCTGATCCTCGGCGGCATCCTCGCCACCCTCATGGTCCCCACGCAGGCCCTCGTCGTACCGAAGTACCTGACCGTCGCCGACCTCGGCCTGCTCAACGACCCCCTCGCCATCTGGCTCCCGGCGGTCGCCAACGCCTTCAACCTCTACCTCCTCAAGCGGTTCTTCGACCAGATCCCGCGCGACGTCCTGGAGGCCGCCGAGATCGACGGGGCCGGGAAACTGCGCGTCCTGTGGTCGGTCGTGCTGCCGATGTCCCGCCCGGTGCTCGGAGTCGTGTCGATCTTCGCGCTGGTCGCCGTGTGGCAGGACTTCCTCTGGCCGCTGATGGTCTTCTCCGACACCGACAAGCAGCCCATCAGCGTGGCCCTCGTCCAGCTGTCGCAGAACATCCAACTCACCGTGCTCATCGCGGCGATGGTCATCGCCAGCATCCCGATGGTCGCCCTGTTCCTGGTCTTCCAGCGGCACATCATCGCCGGGATCAGCGCGGGCAGCACGAAGGGCTGACACCGCCCGTACGCCTACAGAAGGGAACCCCCAGTGGGACAGCCCACGGACTGGTGGCGCTCCGCCGTCATCTACCAGGTCTACGTCCGCAGCTTCGCCGACGGCGACGGAGACGGCACCGGCGACCTCGCCGGCGTCCGCGCCCGGCTGCCGTACCTCGCCGAACTCGGGGTGGACGCGCTCTGGTTCACCCCCTGGTACCTCTCACCGCTGAAGGACGGCGGCTACGACGTCGCCGACTACCGCGCGATCGACCCGGCCTTCGGCACCCTCGCCGAGGCCGAGAAACTCATCGCCGAGGCACGGGAACTCGGCATCCGGACCATCGTCGACATCGTCCCCAACCACGTCTCCGACCAGCACCCCTGGTTCCGCGCGGCACGCGAGGGCGGCCCGGAGCGCGAGCTGTTCCACTTCCGCCCCGGACGCGGCGCCGACGGCCAACTCCCGCCCAACGACTGGCGATCGGAGTTCGGCGGGCCCGCCTGGACCCGCCTCGACGACGGCGACTGGTACCTGCACCTCTTCGCCCCCGAACAGCCCGACCTCAACTGGGCCCACCCCGCCGTCCGTCAGGAGCACGAGGACATCCTGCGCTTCTGGTTCGAGCGCGGCGTCGCCGGTGTCCGCATCGATTCGGCCGCCCTCCTCGTCAAGGACCCCCGCCTGCCGGACTTCGTCCAGGGCCGCGACCCGCACCCGTACGTAGACCGCGACGAACTCCACGCCGTCTACCGGTCCTGGCGGGCGATCGCCGACGAGTACGACGGGATCTTCGTCGGCGAAGTGTGGCTCCCCGACACCGAGCGCTTCACCCGCTATCTGCGCCCCGACGAACTCCACACCGCCTTCAACTTCGCCTTCATGACGTGCCCTTGGGACGCGGGACGGCTGCGCACGGCCGTCGACGAGACCCTCGCCGAGCACGCCCCGGTCGGCGCCCCCGCCACCTGGGTGCTCTGCAACCACGACGTCACCCGTACGGTCACCCGCTACGGCCGCACGGACACCGGCTTCGACTTCGCCACCAAGGCCTTCGGCACCCCGACCGACCTCCCTCTCGGCACCCGGCGGGCCCGCGCGGCCGCCCTGCTGTCGCTCGCCCTGCCCGGCGCCGTGTACGTCTACCAGGGCGAGGAGCTGGGGCTGCCCGAGGCGGACGTCCCCCGTGACCGGATCGAGGACCCGATGCACTTCCGGTCGGGCGGCTCCGACCCGGGGCGGGACGGGTGCCGGGTGCCGTTGCCATGGGCGGCCGAGGCGCCGCATGCCGGGTTCGGGGGCGAGCCCTGGCTGCCGCAGCCGGACGACTGGTCGGACTATGCCGCCGACCGCCAGGCCGGTGACCCCGGCTCGATGCTCACCCTGTACCGCGAGGCCATCCGGCTCCGGCCGGAGTTCGGCGACGGCCCGCTCACCTGGCTGCCCGCGCCGGACGGCGTGCTCGCCTTCGCCCGCGCGGAGGGCGCGCTGTGCGTGGTGAACCTCGCCGACACCCCAGCCGACCTGCCGCCGCACAGCGCGCTCCTCCTCGGCAGCGGTCCCTTGGACTCCGCAGGACGCCTCCCGAAGGACGTTGCCGTCTGGCTCCGAGCCTGAACCCCGGCCCCGTCCAGCAAGCCTGAACCCCCACCCCCACCGAGAAGGGATCAGCACATGCAGAGATCTGTCAGGAGCATGCCATCAGCGGCCTCGGCCGCCATGGTGGTCGCCCTCTCCGCCGGCCTCCTCACCGCCATAACCCCCACCGCCCACGCGGCCTCGGGCGCCACGCTCCCCTTCACCTCGGTCGAGGCCGAGTCCGCCACCACGACGGGCGCCAAGATCGGCCCCGATTACACCCAGGGCACCCTCGCCTCCGAGGCGTCGGGGCGGCAGGCGGTACGACTCACCTCCGGCCAGCGCGTCGAGTTCACCGTGCCGCGCGCGGCCAACGCCGTGAACCTCGCCTACAGCGTCCCCGACGGCCAGGCCGGCACGCTCGACGTGTACGTCAACGGCACCAAGCTCGCCGGGACGCTGGCCGTCACCTCCAAGTACTCGTACATCGACACGAGTTGGATTCCCGGCGCCAAGCAGCACCACTTCTTCGACAACGCCCGCCTGATGCTCGGCCAGAACGTCCAGGCCGGCGACAAGGTCGCCTTCCAGGCGACGGGCACCCAGGTCACCGTGGACGTCGCCGACTTCGAGCAGGTCGCCGCCGCCGCTGCCCAGCCCGCCGGGTCCGTGTCCGTGACCTCCAAGGGCGCCGACCCCAGCGGCAACGGGGACTCCACGCAGGCCTTCCGGGACGCCATCTCCGCGGCGCAAGGGGGAGTGGTGTGGATTCCGCCCGGCGACTACAAGCTGACCTCGTCGCTCAGTGGTGTGCAGAACGTGACCCTGCAAGGGGCCGGAAGCTGGCACACCGTCGTGCACACCTCCCGCTTCATCGACCAGTCCAGCTCGTCCGGCGGCGTCCACATCAAGGACTTCGCGGTCATCGGCGAGGTCACCGAACGCGTCGACTCCAACCCCGACAACTTCGTCAACGGGGCGCTGGGACCCGGCAGTTCGGTGTCCGGGATGTGGCTCCAGCACCTCAAGGTCGGCCTCTGGCTGATGGGCAACAACGACAACCTCGTCGTCGAGAACAACCGCTTCCTCGACACCACCGCCGACGGCCTCAACCTCAACGGCAACGCGCGCGGCGTCCGCGTCCGCAACAACTTCCTGCGCAACCAGGGCGACGACGCGCTCGCCATGTGGTCCCTGTACGCCCCGGACACCGACAGCAGCTTCGAGAACAACACCATCAGCCAGCCGAACCTGGCCAACGGCATCGCGATCTACGGCGGTACGGACATCGCCGTGAAGAACAACCTGGTCTCCGACACCAACGCCCTCGGCAGCGGCATCGCGATCTCCAACCAGAAGTTCCTCGACCCGTTCTCGCCCCTCGCCGGCACGATCACGGTCGACGGCAACACACTCGTCCGCACCGGCGCGATGAACCCCAACTGGAACCATCCGATGGGCGCCCTGCGCGTCGACTCCTACGACAGCGCCATCAACGCCACCGTCACCATCACCAACACGACGATCACCGACAGCCCCTACAGCGCCTTCGAGTTCGTGTCGGGTGGCGGGCAGGGATACCCGGTCCGCAACGTCACCGTCGACGGCGCGACCGTCCGCAACACGGGTACGGTCGTCGTCCAGGCGGAGGCCCAGGGCGCCGCGACCTTCCGCAACGTCACGGCCACCTCGGTCGGTTCGGCCGGTGTCTACAACTGCCCCTACCCGGCGAGCTCCGGCACCTTCACGCTCACCGACGGCGGCGGCAACTCCGGCTGGAGCAGCACCTGGTCCGACTGCTCGACCTGGCCGCAGCCCGGGCAGGGCAACCCGGACCCGGACCCGGCCCGCAACCTCGCCAAGGGGCGCCCGGCCACGGCCACCGGCTCCCAGGACGTCTACACACCCGGCAAGGCGGTCGACGGCGACGCGAGCAGCTACTGGGAGTCCACCAACAACGCCTTCCCGCAGTCCTGGACCGTCGACCTCGGGTCGGCGGAGGCGGTCCGGCGGCTGGTGCTGAAGCTGCCGCCGTCCGCGGCCTGGGGCGCGCGTACGCAGACCATCACCGTGCTGGGCAGCACCGACGGCTCCGCCTACGCGACGGTCGTCGGTGCGACCGGCTACCGTTTCGACCCGGCCACCGGCAACACCGCCACCGTCACCCTGCCGAGCGGCACGAACCTGCGCTATCTGCGCCTGTCGGTGAGCGCCAACACCGGCTGGTCCGCAGGCCAGTTCAGTGAGGTGGAGGCGTATCTGTCTTAGCGAGGGACGGCGTCCCGCGCTTCGCCGACTGGATCTGCTCGTACACATGGGTCCGCAGCTCGGCGAAGCGCGGGGCCACCCGGGTGTGCAACTGGTCGCGCTCGTCCGGCAGATCGACCTTGAGCTGCTCCTGCACGACGGTGGGGGAGGCGGAGAGCACGATGACCCGCTGGCCCAGATACACGGCCTCGTCGATGTCATGGGTGACGAACAGGATCGTGATCCCGCGCTCCCGCCACAGTCCCCGTACGAGATCCTCCAGATCGGCGCGGGTCTGCGCGTCCACGGCCGCGAACGGCTCGTCCATCAGCAGCACTTGGGGCTCGTACGCGAGCGCCCGGGCGATCGCGACCCGCTGCTGCATACCGCCCGAGAGCTGCCATGGGTATGCCCCGGCGGCGTCCGCGAGACCGACCGACTCCAGCGCGTCGGAGACCAGCTCTCGGCGCCGCGCCTTGCTCAAGCCCTTCTGCTTCAGCGGGAGTTCGACGTTCTCGCCGACCCGCATCCACGGGAACAGGCTGCGGCCGTACTCCTGGAAGACGAACGCCATCCCGGGCGGCGGGCCGCTCACCTTCTCCCCGGCCAGCCGTACCTCGCCGCCGGTCGGGGTGAGCAGGCCGCCCATGCACTTCAGCAGGGTCGTCTTGCCGCAGCCCGACGGGCCGACGAGACAGACGAGTTCGCCCGCCTCGACGGTGAAGGTGAGGTCGCGGACCGCCTCCACCCGGCGCCCTGACCCCTCGTAGACCTTCTGCAGGCCGGATACGACCAGTGCGTGCATGGACCGCCCTTTCGTGAGGGTCACGGGGACCGCCGGGTCGAGGCCCGCAGACCGTGGTACCAGCCGAGCACCCGCCGCTCGACCACCTGGAAGACCATGGAGAGGAGGAAGCCGAGCAGACCGAGGACCAGGATGCCGGTCCACATGTCGGGGATCGCGAAACTCCGCTGGAACTGCACGACGGTGAAGCCGATGCCGTTGCTGGCGGCGAACATCTCGCTGATGACCATGAGGATGATGCCGATCGACAGCGCCTGCCGGAGCCCCGCGAAGATCTGCGGGCTCGCCGAGCGCAGCACCACGTCCTTGAGACGGGCGACGCCCGAGATGCCGTACGACTTCGCCGTCTCCGCCATCACCGGGTCCACCGCCCGTACGCCCTCCACGGTGTTGAGGAGGATCGGCCAGACGCAGCCGCTCGCGATCACGGCGATCTTCATGGTGTCGCCGATACCGGCGAACAGCATGATGACCGGCACCAGCACCGGCGGGGGCACCGCACGCAGGAACTCCAGCACCGGCTCGCAGAACGCCCGCACCCGCCGGTACGAGCCGATGATCGTGCCGATCGCGACGCCCACGACCGCGGCGCAGGCGTAACCGGCCGTCAGACGCAGCAGACTGGGCAGGACGTCGTCCTTGAGGCGGTCGGCGGTCCAGACGTCCGGGAAGGTCTGCAGGATCGTCCGCAGGGGCGGCCAGAACACGTTGGTGCTGCCGTCCGAGGCCAGCCACCAGGCGGCGACCAGGAGTACGGGCAGCGCGAGCACGAAGAAGACCCGCAGCAGGACGCGTCTCACACCGCCACCTCCCCGCGCACCGACTGGTGCCAGGCCAGCGCCCGCCGCTCCACCGTGCGGGCACCCACGTTGATGAGCAGGCCCAGCAGGCCGGTGACCACGACGAGAGCGTACATCTCGGGTACCGCCTGGGAGTTCTGCGCGACCGCGATCCGCTGCCCCAACCCCGGTGCCCCGATGACCAGTTCGGCGGTCACGGCGAGGATCAGCGCGACGGCCGCCGCGAGCCGTATGCCGGTCATGACGTACGGCAGCGCGGTCGGCCACAGCACATGGCGGACCCGGGCCCAGGTGCCGAGACCGTACGACCGTGCCGTCTCCTCGGCGACCGGGTCGACGTCCTGGACGCCGTAAAGGACCTGGATCAGCACCTGCCAGAAGGAGGCGTACACGACGAGCAGGAGCACCGACCTCAGTTCGGTGCCGTACAGCAGGACCGCGAGCGGGATCAGCGCGACCGACGGGATGGGGCGCAGGAACTCGATGGTCGAGGCGGTGGCGTCCCGCAGGTACGGGACGACCGAGATGACGACGCCCGCCACGATCCCGGCGGTCGAGGCGATCAGCAGGCCCAGGCCCCAGCCGGTGAGGGTGTCGCCGAGGGCCGTCCAGAAGGTGTCGTCGGAGAGTTCGTCGGCCAGCGCGTCGGCGATCCGGCTGGCGGGCGGGAAGTAGGCCTCTTTGACCAGGCCGAGCCGCGGCACCACCTCGCCCAGGGCGAGGAAGACCGCGAGCCCGGCAGCGCCGAGTGCGAGGTTCAGTCCCTTCACGGCAGCAGCTTGTCCAGGTCGGGGGCCGTCTTGAAGAGACCGTCGGCCTGACCCAGCTTCTCCAGCGCGTCCAGCGAGGCGCGGTCCGGTTCGGCGGGCCAGGCGGGCAGGGTCACCTTCGCCAGCACGGCCGCCGGGATCTTCGTGTACGTCGTCACGATCTCGCGGGCCTCGTCCGGGTGGGCGTCGGCGTAGGCGAGCGACTCGGCGGCGGCCGCCTTGAACTTCTTGACGACGTCCGGGTGTTGGGTCTCGTACGAGGTGGAGGTGAAGTACATCGCCACGGTCAGGTTCGGGGCGACGTCGACCAGTGGCGAGGCGATCTCGCGGCCGCCCTGGCTCTTCACCGTGGCGAGCGCCGGCTCGACGACCATCGCCGCGTCGATCTGCCCGCCGTCGAGCGCGGCCGGCATCTGGTCGAAGGCGAGCTCGACGAACTTGACCTTGTCCGGGTCGCCGCCCGCCTTGCGCACCGACTCGCGCACCGCGGTCTCGTTGATGTTCTTCAGGGTGTTGATCGCGACCTTCTTGCCCTCCAGCTGGTCGGCCGACTTCAGCGGGCTGTCGCCCTTGACGACGAGCGCGCCGAAGTCCTTGCCCTGAACGCCTGTCGATGCGATGCCGTTGGTGACGACCTTCACCGGCACGTTGTTGGACTGGGCGACCATCAGCGAGGTCGAGTTGGAGAAACCGAACTGGAACTGACCGCTGGCCACGCCGGGCACGATCGCCGCGCCGCCCTGCGCGAGCGTCATCTCCAGCTCCAGGCCCTGCTTCTTGAAGAAGCCCTTCTTCTGGCCCAGATACAGCGGTGCCACATCGACGATCGGGATCACCCCGACCTTGACCTTGGTGGTGCCGCCGGACGACGACGCACTGTCCGACGATCCCGATCCGTCGGACGAGCCACAGGCCGTCACGGTGACCAGGAATGCTCCGGCCGCGAGGGCGGCGAGCAGACGACGCATGGCTCCTCCTGTGCAGACTTCGGTGTTCCGACAGGTTGTGCGCATGGCGCACAGTGGTGCACTGCGCGAAAGTAGAGTCTTTGGCCGCTGGGGTCAATGCCTTCGGCTGACAATATTGTTGACACTTGGTGACGGAGGCGACGATGACCGCAGCCCGAGCACCTCATTTCGTCCGCTCGCTGGAACGCGGCCTCGCCGTCATCCGTGCCTTCGACGCGGACCACCCGGAACTGACGCTCAGTGAGGTCGCCCGGGCCTGCGACCTGACCCGCGCCGCCGCCCGTCGCTTCCTGCTCACCCTGGCCGACCTCGGATACGTCCACGCCGGCGGCCGCACCTTCCGGCTCACCCCCCGCGTCCTGGAACTCGGCTACTCCTATCTCGCCGGCTTCTCCCTGGCGCAGATCGCCGAGCCGCATCTGGAGCAACTGGTCGAGCGCACAAGGGAGTCGTCGTCCCTGTGCGTGCTGGACGGCGACGAGATCGTGTACGTCGCGAGGGTGCCCGCGCGCCGCATCATGACGGCGGCGATCACGGTCGGCACCCGCTTCCCCGCCCACGTGACCTCGGTGGGCCGGGTGATCCTCGCCCATCTCCCTCAGGAGCAGCGGGAGTCGGCGATCTCCCGCGCCGACCTGCGTCCGCTGACCCCGCGCACCATCGTCTCCGCCGGGCTGCTGCGCGCCGAGCTCGACCGGGTACGGGATCAGGGATACGCCGTCGTCGACCAGGAGTTGGAGGAGGGGCTGCGCTCGGTCGCCGCCCCGGTGCGGGACCGGGACGGCGAGGTGGTGGCGGCCGTGAACATCCCGGTGCACGCCAGCCGCAACACCGTGGCCTCGGTCCGCCGCGATCTGCTGCCGCATCTGCTGGACACGGTCGCCGGGATCGAGGCGGACCTGCGCATGGCCAAAGGGGCCACCGGGGCCGCCGGAGCCGCGGGAGTCACAGGTCGAGGACGAGCCGCCGCCCCCGACACCGGGACACACAGATCATCATCGTCTCCCCGGCCTCCTGCTCCTCGTCCGTGAGCACCGAGTCCCGGTGGTCCGGGGTGCCGTCCAGGACGTCGGTCTCACATGTCCCGCAGGTGCCCTCGGTGCAGGAGTACAGCACCTCGACACCGGCGGCGCGCACGGCGTCGAGCACCGAGACGTCGGCCGGGACGGTCACGGTCCCACCGCTCCGCGCCAGCTCGACCTCGAACTCCGTGTTCTCGCCGGTCTCCTGCTCCTTCGGCGTGAACCGCTCCAGATGCAGCAGCCCGGAAGGACAGCGCGCCTGCACGGCGTCCAGGAGCGGCCCGGGTCCGCAGCAGTAGACGAGCGTGCCCTCGGGGACGCCGTCGAGCACCGAGGCGAGGTCGAGGAGACCGGTCTCGTCCTGGGGAGCTACGGTGACACGATCACCGTAACGGCTCAACTCCTCGGTGAACGCCATGGATTGCCGCGTCCGGCCGCCGTAGAGCAGGGACCATTCCGCCCCCGATGCCTCCGCCGCCGCCAGCATCGGCAGGATCGGGGTGATGCCGATGCCGCCGGCGATGAAGCGGTAGCGGGGGGCGGGCTTGAGGGCGAAGTGGTTGCGCGGTCCGCGCACCCGGACCTTGTCGCCCTGCCCCAACTGCTCGTGCACATGGGCCGATCCGCCGCGCCCGTCCGGCTCGCGCAGCACGGCTATCCGCCAGCCGGAGCGGTCGGACGGGTCACCGCACAGGGAGTACTGGCGCTCCAGGCCGGGACCGAGCACGACGTCGACGTGGGCGCCGGGCTCCCAGGCCGGGAGCGGCTCGCCGAGCGGGTGGCGCAGGGTGAGGGCGAGCACCCCGTCGGCGGCGAACTCCCGTCGGTCGACGACGAGTTCGGTCTCGTACACGTCAGTCATCAGCTGCCACCTCGTGCCCCTGTGGGTGGGCCAACATCCACTCCCACATCTCGATCGGGTCCTGCGCGGTGTGCTCGCGGCCGCAGTGACAGGTGCCGTGCAGGACGTCCGTGCCCGGCAGCCAGTCGATGCGGTAGATCTCGCCGGTCGGGGTGTTGCTCACAGGACCTTCTCCACGGGCTTGTCGCCCTCCTCGACAAGGCGGGCGAGGATACGGCGGGCGGCGAGGCCGCCGGTGTCGATGTTGATGCTGAGTTCCTGGTACCCCGTACGCTCCGAACCGAGCGTCTTCTGGAGGAGGTTGAGCGCGTCGACGTCCTGCATGACGACGGTGTGGTTGTTGCTCCGCAGGAACTCGGTGACCTCGGCGTCGTCCGTCGCCCAGTCCCGTGAGACGGCCCAGAAGTCGTACACCTTGCCGTCCTCGGACGGGGTGATGGCGTAGGTGACCTCGGTGTGGAAGCCGCCCGGGTCGCTGCCGTCCGCCTCGGGCACCACACCGACCGGCGCGACCCGGCTGTGCAGCAGGTAGAGGCAGGGCGCGTGGTACTCGATGTCCTGCCAGCGCGTGATCCGCCCCGATATCCCGGTCGACTTGGCGTAGAACGGCGGGCATTCGGCGTCGTCCATGTGCCGGCTGACCCTGACGATGCCCGCGCCCTCGTCGACCTCCGTCGTGATCGGCGTCTCGGCGACCTCCGGGGTGCCGATGTACCCGCCGTGGAGGTAGGTCTCGTGGGAGAGGTCGAGGAGGTTGTCGACGAGGAGGCCGTAGTCGGCGTCGATGGGCTCCATGCCGCGCACGGTGACCCAGCCGGGGGAGTCGAGGTGCCGGGCCCGCGGGATGGTGCCGGCGTCGGCGAGCGCCGGGTCGCCGATCCACACCCAGATCAGCGAGTCCTGCTCGACGATCGGGTACGAGGCGACGCGGGCCGTGCGCGGCACACGTTTCTGCCCCGGCACGTACACACACGTGCCGCTCGTGTCGTACGTGAACCCGTGGTACCCGCACACGAGTCGGTCGCCGTCGAGGCGGCTGGGCTTCTCGTGCAGCGGGTACCGGCGGTGCACACACCGGTCGGCGAGGGCGACGGGTGTCCCGTCCTCCTCCGTGCGGTAGAAGACGAGCGGTTCACCGAGGATCGTGCGGCCCAGCAGCTCCTCGCGCCCCACCTCATGGCTGTAGGCGGCGACGTACCACTGGTTGCGGGCGAAAGCGGTCATGTGCGGCATCGTTGCGGCTCCCGTCTGTCGGCGACGGTGTCATCGTCGGGAAGGGCGTCGCGGGGGCGCAATACGGCTTCCGCCTCACGGAAGGCGCAGTGGAGAAGGCCAGTTGAGAGGGGTGGCACAGGGACGTGTGCGGCCGGACGTCTCAGGCCGTCGACGTCGCGGGGGCCGGAAGGTACGGGGTGATGTTGCGGCGGGCGCGCTCGACGTACTCCTCCTTCTCGCCGACCGGGGCGACGTAGTGCAGCGCGCTCTCCGCGGCGTCGTGGCCCTCGAGGCGGGCGATGACCCAGGCGGCGAGGTAGGGCGAGGCGAGGCAGCCGCCGGCCGTGGCGATGTTGTCCTTGGCGTAGAACGGCTGGTTGAGCACCTCGACGCCGGCGGCGACGACCCAGGGCTTGGTGGTGAGGTCGGTGCAGGCCGGGATGTCGTGGAGCAGACCGAGCCGGGCCAGCACGAGCGCGCCGGAGCACTGGGCCGCGATGAGCTGGCGCGCGGGGTCCAGACCGCGCAGCACGCCCATGATCGCCTCATCCTCGACGACTTCACGGGTGGCGATGCCGCTGCCGACGATGACGGCGTCGGCGGCGCACGCCTCCTCCAGCGTTGACATCTGTTCGATGGTCACGCCGTTCATCGACGTCACCTTGGGGCTCGGCGTGGCGATGGTGACGCGCCAGCCGTCGGTCTTCACGCGGTTGAGCACGCCGAGGGCGATCAGGGAGTCGAGCTCGTTGTAGCCCTCGAAGGTGAGGATGGCGATGTGCACGGCGGCTGTCCTTCCGACAGGAGTGGGTCCCGACCGCTCCCGACCGTAGGGACCCGCGAACAGGACAGTCAAAAAATTGTCATGGATACACTTCGGCCCATGGCAGCCCCGCGCTACAAGGCCCTGGTCGACACGCTCGCGTCCGACATCCGCTCCGGACGGCTCGCCGCGGGTACGCGGCTGCCGACCCACCGCGGGCTGGCCGCGCAGGAGGGCATCGCCGTGGTGACGGCGACCCGCGTGTACGCCGAACTGGAGGCGATGGGCCTGGTCAGCCGCGAACAGGGCCGCGGCACCTTCGTACGGGACATCGCGGTGCCCGCCGGACACGGCATCGACCTTCAGGTGGTCGCCACCGACGCGGTCGACCTCAACTTCAACTACCCCTCGCTGCCCGGCCAGGCCGACCTCCTGCGGCAGGCCCTGCGCGGACTCGCCGGCTCCGGCGACCTCGACTCACTGCTGAGCTACCAGCCCCATCGCGGACGCCCCCAGGACCGGGCGTCGATCGCACGGCACCTGCGGCGGCGCGGCCTCAGCCCGGACCCGGATCAGATCCTCGTCGTCAACGGCGCGCAGCACGGCCTGGCCGTCACCGTCATGGCCACGCTCGGCGCCGGTGACGTCGTCGCGGTCGACGCGCTCACCTACCCGGGTTTCAAGGTGCTCGCGGAAGCCTTCCGGCTCGACCTGGAGCCCATTCCCGTCACCCCCGACGGGCCGGATCTCGACGCCCTCGCCAAGGTGTGCGCGAGCCGCCCGGTACGCGCGATCTACACCATGCCGACCCTGCACAACCCCCTCGGCCGGGTCATGCCGGCCGACGAGCGCACCCGCCTGGTCGAGATCGCCCGACAGCACGGCTCGCTCCTCATCGAGGACGCCTCCTACGCCTACCTGGCCGAGGACCCGCCACCGCCGCTGGCCGCCACCGCGCCGGACATCACCGTCCACGTCACCGGCCTGTCCAAGAACGTCGCCACCGGCCTCCGGGTCGGCTTCGTCGTCGCCCCTCAGCACCTGGTGCCGTCGCTCGAACGCGCGATCCGGGCCACCATCTGGAACACCCCGGCCCTCACCACCGCGATCGCCTGCGGCTGGCTCGACGACGGCACGGTGGACCAGCTGGAGGCGCGGAAGCGGGACGACGCGAGGGCCCGCCAGGCGATCGCCCGGCAGGAGCTGGCGGGCCTGCCGCTCGTCGGCCACCCCTCGTCTTACTTCGTCTGGCTGCCGTTGCCCGACGACGCGCGCGCCGACCGCCTGACCGCCACCCTCGCGCGGCAGCAGATCTCGGTGAGCACCGCGGAGCCCTTCACGACCACGACCCACACACCGCAGGCGCTCCGCCTCGCCCTGGGCTCGACCGACCTGGACCGTCTGCGGACGACGCTGCGCACGGTGCGACGAGTCGCCGTCGAGGACGCCTACAGCTGACCCCGCCGCGTCATGGGCGATCGCCGGACGAGTCGTTCCGACCGACCGGCGCCCCTTGTTCGGCGGCCAGCGTGGCGCGGCCCGTGGCGGCGAGGAGGGCGACCAGGGCGAGGACGGCCAGCAGGACGAGCACCAGGAGCAGGATCGTCAGCGCGGTCGGATGGTTCCAGAGGGCGAAGACCAGCGCCACGATCAGGAGGGCGGCCAGCGTGATCCATCGCCGGTGGTCCTGCGTCCACGTCCCGGCCCGCCCGGTGCGGACCTGGTGGCCGTACGCCCAGGTCGCCGCGGAGTCCGCGGTGCGCTCCGACGTCCTGCGCACCGCCACCGGGAGCCGGCCCGGGCCGATGAGATAGGTGCCGAGCGCGATGACGACGCCGAGCACGATCGCGGTGCGCAGGCTGACCCGCAGGAAGTGCAGCAGCGTGTCGAAGACCGCCGCCGCGGCGGCCCGCGACTGGATCTGGGGCGGGAGGTGGTCCAGGTAGTAGCGGCGGGCGACGACGAGGACGATGGCCACGACCAGGCAGGCGAAGGCCGCGCCGAGGGCGGTGCGCGCGAGGGCGCGGCGCCGGCGGTGGGCCAGCAGCACCCCGGCCGCGCCGAGGGCCACGACGAGCAGGGGGAACCAGTCGCCGATCACGTCCAGCAGATGCGCGCCCTTGCGGATCTTCCCGAGCTGGTCGGAGTGGAAGAGCACCATCTCCTTGTCGACGTCGGGGATCTTCGCGGCCGGGGACAGACCGGCGTCGACCAGTTCCTGTCTGACCCGGTCGACGGCCGTGCCGACGTCGAGCGTCACCGTGCCGCCGCTGACCCCGACGGCACCGCGGCCCTCCCCGGTGAGCGCGTCTACGACGGTGTTGTGGGCGGCCCGGTTGGCGTTCGTCCACACCTTCTCGAAGCGGTCGCTCTCGACGAAACGGGTGGCGACCTTGGTCACCGTGTTGTCGACGGCCGAGTCGAGCTGCGGGCCGAGGTTCCGTACGGCCGCGGCGGCGCGCGGCGGCAGACCCTGCGACGTCAGCCAGGTCGCGATGTCCGCGGCGGCCTGATCGCCGTCCACGCGTACGTCGGCGGCCTCGCTGATGCGGCGGACGGCCGCGTCCTGGATGGCCGGGTCGGTGGCCAGTGGCTTGACCGTGGCGACGTAGCGGTCGGTGTCGAGCGCGATGTCGTGCACCCACACCGTCAGCAGGGCGACGGGCACGAGGACGCAGGTCAGCACGATGAGGACCGCCGAGGCCGTGCTCCGCGCGATCCGCCCGGCCCGGGAGCCGTGCCCGCCGACGCCATCGGCGGGACCGGTGTCCTTCGGGGCGGGCGCGGAGCCGCTGGGCTCGGGCGGGCCACTCATGGTGTCTCCAACGCTCGGGATGCCTGCTCGCTCCATTTCCGCCGACCGCGGCCGCGGCGGCACGCGGTGAGAAGCCATTCGGGCGACGCCGGACACCGAGGGCACTGATCGTCGGGGTGGCTGTCGGTGGCCACGAGCAGGCCCGGAAGCAGCACCGGCGGACCGTCGTCGGCGAGGCGGTCCACGGTCTCGGGAGCAGTGCGTGCGCCACCGGCCCGGCGGCGGTCGCTCCCGCAGGGCCTACCGTGCCGGGAACAGCGCTCGGGCGCGCTCCGGATCAGGTGTCACGAAAACGGCTTCGGCGGTGACCAGTTGGCGGTCGCCGTCCGCCTCCGTGGTGATCGAACCCGTCACGAAGACCTTGCGGGCCTCGGTGCCGGTGACCCGGGCGCGGACCCGCAGTGGCGTCTCCACCGGCACGGGCCCGTGGTACCGCAGTTGGAGGGACACCGTCATCGCGGGTGTCCCCGCCGCGGAGCAGGCCCACCCCATCAACTCGTCCAGCAGCATGGCGCTCATGCCGCCGTGCACATACCCGGGCGGGCACTCGTGGGCGATGCCGAGCGTGCAGTGGCCGGTGACACCGTCGCCGTCCGGCGTCACCCGCACCGGTGGGGCGAGGGGGCTGCCGGGGCCGGTGACGGGGCTGAACATCCGTATCCCGCCCGGGAATTCGTCCACGTGCGGGATCTCGGCCCGGGTCCTTCGGCGTCCGGTCAGCTGGGCGGTGAGCCGCCGGACCTCGCCCGTCACGCGGTGCAGGACGTCGGCGGGGGTGACGGTGCGGACGGTCGCGTCGACCAGGGCCCGCAGCTCGTGACCGAGCCCGGCGATCGCCTCGCGCTGATGGTCCAGGTCCGTCGACGGGGCCGCGGTGTGGGGTGCGTTCATGGATCTGCTCGCTCAGTCTGCTTCTCGGTCAGCCGTCCGCGCGTACGAAGACGGGCTTGAGGTGCTTCTCGGGCAGGGCGTCGGGGAGTTGCTCCCAGTCGATGACGTGGGAGACCACTTTCGCCGGGTCGACCCTGCCCGAGCGGGCGAGTTCCAGGGCGTCGGGGATGTGGCCGCGGACGTTGTCACGGGCGACACGCAAGGTGACGCCGGTGAGGTACATGTCGAGCAGCGGCAGCTCGCCGGGACGGAAGTGGTTGCCCGCGGACTCGCAGATGCCCTCCGGGGCAAGGGACTTGACGGCGAGTGCCAGCTGGTCGACCCGGCCCGTCGCCTCGACCGCGATGTCGAAACCGTGCCTGACCGGCTCCAGCGTCTCCGCGGTGGCGGCGCCGAAACCCCGGGCGAGTTCCCGGTGTTCGGGGTTCGGGTCGACGTACAACACCTCGGACGCGCCGAGCGCGCGGGCGATGTCGCACACGTACAGCCCGATGCTGCCGCGCGCCACGACCAGGACCCGGGCGCCGGGCCGTGCCTTGAGGTGCGGGGCGACCAGCCGCCAGGACAACGACCAGTTGTCGCTCGCCGACGCCATCGCGACCGGGTCCAGATCGCCGGGGAGCGGCACCAGCATGGCGTCCGCCCACGGGACCCGGACGAGGTCGGAGAAGAGTCCGCCCCAGGTGCCGCCGATCGGGGCGCCGTACATCGCCATGTGCGGTACGGACGAGCAGTGCGCGGTGAGGCCGGCCGAACAGGGGGCACAGGTACCGCAGTTGATGGACCACGGGACGACGACCAGGTCCCCGGGGGCCACGCCGGTCACCGCGTCGCCGACCTCCACCACCCGGGCCACGCACTCGTGCCCGAGCGCGAACGGCGGCGCTATGAAGCCATGCCCGGCGAGGATCGCGGTGTCCACGTCGCAGGAGGTCGCCGCGACCGGCGCGACGATCGCCTCCCGGTCGGTGAGCAGCTTCGGGTCGGGCGCCTCACGCCACTCGACGGAGTTGCGGGCGACGTACGTCAGTTCACGCACCGGCCGGCCCCTTCGCGAGGGCCACGAGGTCGGCGTACCGGACGACCGAGCCGCCCGCGCCCCAGGTGCCGTCGGCCTGCTCGTGCACCAGCACCCACACCCGCAGCGCCTCGTCCGGGGACAGCCCGGCCGCGCCGAGGACCGTCTTCGTGGCCTCCTCCACCAGCCCCGCCTTACGACGCTCGGACAGCGCGCCCTGCGGCACGGTCACCTCGACCAGGAAGCGGGGCGCGTCGTCCTCGGCGGTGGTCTGCGCCCCCTCCGGCAGCTCGGCCAGGTAGCTCCATGCCTGGGCCCGGAAGAACGCCGTGTCGGGCGCCCCCTCCCAACGCAGCAGTACGGCGGCCAGGTCGCGCTGGACGGACGCGCGACCCTCCTCGGTCAGGGCACCGGACGGGACGGTGAGCCGGATCATCGGCATGACGGGTCTCCCTTGCGGGTCACGTGATCTATAACAGTCGTTATAAGTGAAGGTCACGCTAGACTATGACGAGCGTTATAGCCAGAGAGGGGTGCGGCCTTGGCCAAATCCAGCGCGCCGTCGCGCGAGCGCATCGTGGCCGGAGCGGCCGACATGATCAGCCGGCGTGGCCTGAACGCCACGAGCATCCGTGAGCTGGCCAAACACGCCAAGGCGCCGCTCGGTTCGACATACCACTACTTCCCCGAGGGCAAGCAGCAGTTGGCCACCGAGGCGGTGCGGTACGCCGGTACGGCGGTCGAGCGCATCCTCCGCAAGGAACTCGACGCGGGTCCGGCCGCCGGGCTCCGCGCCTTCCTTGCCCTGTGGCGCGGCATCGTCGTCGACAGCGACTACCGCGCCGGCTGCCCGGTGCTGGCCGTCTCCGTCGAGGAGCCCCCGGCCGACGAGATCCCGCCCGCCCTCGCGGCCGCCGCCGAGGCGTTCGAGGGCTGGGAGCGGCTGCTCGCGGAGTCGTTGCGCGCACACGGGGCCGACCGGGACCAGGCCGCCGGCGTCGCGGCCCTGGTCGTGGCGGGCGTCGAGGGCGCGATCGCGATGTGCCGCGCCAAGCGGAGCATGACGCCGCTGGACCTGGTGGAGCGGCAGTTGGAGGCGGTGATCGCCGGGGCTGTGGGTGGGGGCGGGTGAGCAGGCCTCGATTGCCACGGCCGCGGACGGGGGCGGGTGATCAGGGATCGATTGCCGCGGCCGCGGGCGGGGGCGGGTGATCAGGGATCGATTGCCGCGGCCGCGGGCGGGGCGGAGTGGTCAGGCGCCGATTGCCGTGGCTGTGGAGGGGGCCGAGTGATCAGGCCGATCGCCTCGGCCGTGGGCGAGGTCGAGTGGTCAGGCCGATTGCTGCGGCTCTGGACGGGGTGGAGTGGTCAGGCGCCGATTGCCCCGGCCGCAGACGAGGTCGAATGATCAGACACCGATCGACGTGGCTGCGGACGAGGCCGACTGATCAGGCGTCGATCGCCGCCCGGATCGCCTTCGCCTTCTCCTCGGTGAACACGCCGCTCTCCAGCAGGGACAGGATCGACAGCACCCCGCCGCTCGACCCCCAACTGCCCTCGTCCACCACCCGGAAGGTCACCCACCAGGCCGGCGACGGCTCGGGAAGCCCGCATGCCTCGGCGAGTGCGTGCAGCACCCGCTCGATGACCTCGGCCCGCACCTCCCGGCGCCAGTCCCCGTCCATCACCGTCACGTCGATCACCATGACGTCCAGCGCCGGGCCGGCGTCCGCCAGCAGCCGGCCGCCGATGGCCATCATGTCCGGCTCGCGCTCCACGAAGTGCACCTGGAACCCGGCTCGCGCGGGCGGCGCGAACTGACCGATCTCGGGCACGAGCACCGCGTCCGTCAGCGTTTCGGCCAGCGTGCGGCGCTGCTCCACGCTCAGCCGGCCCTTCGGGGTGTTCACGGTGATCACGGTCACGACTACCTCCTATAACGACTGTTATAACCAGCGGCCGGAGCCTACACCAGGTCTATGACGAGTGTTATACGGGCCTGCGTGGCTTCGGGCCCGCCGGAACCCCGCGCGTACCGGCGACTTTCACACGGGCGTCACCAGACCCTTCCCTGACGTTTGGTGCTCTTGGAACACTCGCTGCGCGCACCTTCCGTCACGTTCCGGCCATCCGCACCCCTGGATGAGAGGCAGACCCACCCATGCCCGAAGTCAATCGGCGCAGATTCCTCCAAGTCGCTGGCGCCACCACGGCGTTCACCGCGCTGTCCAGCAGCATCCAGCGCGCCGCCGCGCTCCCGGCGAACCACCGCACGGGATCGATCGAGGACGTCGAGCACATCGTCGTCCTGATGCAGGAGAACCGCTCCTTCGACCACTACTTCGGCAAGCTCCGCGGCGTCCGCGGCTTCGGGGACCCGCGGCCGGTCAAGCAGGCGAACGGCCAGTCGGTCTGGCACCAGAAGGACAGCGCCGGCAAGGAGATCCTGCCGTTCCGCCCCGAACACGACGACCTGGGCCTGGCGTTCGTCCAGGACCTCCCGCACGGCTGGAACGACGGCCACGCGGCCTTCGCGGGCGGCAAGTACGACAAGTGGGTGCCGTCCAAGGGCTCCACGACGATGGCGTACCTGGAACGCAAGGACATCCCGTTCCACTACGCGCTCGCCGACTCCTTCACCGTCTGCGACGCCTACCACTGCTCGTTCATCGGCTCGACCGACCCCAACCGCTACTACATGTGGACGGGTTACACCGGCAACGACGGCAAGGGCGGCGGCCCCGTCCTCGGCAACGACGAGGTCGGCTACGGCTGGACGACGTACCCCGAACGCCTGGAGCAGGCGGGCGTCTCCTGGAAGATCTACCAGGACGTCGGCGACGGCCTCGACGCGGCCGGTTCCTGGGGCTGGATCAACGACGCCTACCGCGGCAACTACGGCGACAACTCCCTGCTGTACTTCAACCAGTACCGCGACGCCCAGCCCGGCGACCCGCTCTACGACAAGGCCCGCACCGGCACCGACTACACCAAGGGCGAGGGCTACTTCGACCAGCTGCGCGCCGACGTCAAGGGCGGCAAGCTCCCGAAGATCTCCTGGGTCGTCGCCCCCGAGGCCTTCACCGAGCACCCCAACTGGCCCGCCAACTACGGCGCCTGGTACATCGCCCAGGTCCTCGACGCGCTGACCTCCGTGCCGGAGGTGTGGGCGAAGACCGCGCTGTTCATCACGTACGACGAGAACGACGGCTTCTTCGACCATGTCGTCCCGGCCTTCCCGCCGGCCTCCGCCGCGCAGGGCAAGTCGACGGTCGACCCGGCGCTCGACCTCTTCAAGGGCGACAGCGGCCATGTCGCCGGTCCCTACGGGCTCGGCCAGCGGGTGCCGATGCTCGTCGTCTCGCCCTGGAGCAAGGGCGGTTACGTCTGCTCCGAGACCCTCGACCACACCTCGATCATCCGGTTCATGGAGCGCCGCTTCGGGGTGCACGAGCCGAACATCTCGCCCTGGCGCCGGGCCGTCTGCGGCGACCTGACCGCGGCCTTCGACTTCTCCCGCACGGACGCCAAGCCGGTCGCCCTCCCGGACACCGCCGGCTACGAACCGCCGGACCGCCTGCGCCACCCCGACTACGTGCCGACCCCGCCGGCCAACCCGGTGCTGCCGAAGCAGGAGCGCGGCCTGCGCCCGGCCCGCCCGCTGAAGTACGCCCCGCGCGTGGACGGTTCCGTCGACGCGGCGGCCGGCAGGTTCACGCTGACCTTCGCCTCCGGCGCCAAGGCGGGCGCGGGCTTCCTGGTCACGTCCGGCAACCGCACCGACGGGCCCTGGACCTACACCACCGAGGCCGGCAAGTCCGTCGCGGACACCTGGAACTCGGCGTACTCGAACGGCTCGTACGACCTGACCGTGCACGGCCCGAACGGGTTCGTGCGCTCCTTCAAGGGCGCCAACAAGACGGCCGGTCCGGAGGTCACCGCGCGGCACTGCGGTGACGACGTCGAGCTGACCTTCACCAACGAGGGGACCGGGAGTGTCCGCCTGAAGATCGTCAACGGGTACGGCGGTGCCGCCACGTCCGTGACCGTGCGGCCCGGCGCCACCGTGAAGCGCACCATCGACCTCACGGCGAGCCGGCGTTGGTACGACCTGACCGTCACGTCCGACGCGGACCCGGCGTTCCTGCGCGGGTTCGCCGGGCACGTCGAGAACGGCAGGGCCGGGGTGAGCGATCCGGCGATCATCGCCGAGTAGGTCAGAGGGACGTGAGATGCCCCGGTTGCTTCGGCTGCCGGGGCAACAGCCCCTGCTCGGTCGCCGCCTTCGCGGACTCCAGGGCGAGGACGGCGGCCACGGGGTGGTCGTCGGGCGCCGACACGACTGACGGCACCGACATGACGGACGGCACCGACACGACGGACGGCACCGGGCCGCCGGACGCCACGATCGGACTGGCCGACGGGGTCTGCCGCTCCGGTGTCACCCGGCTCAGCAGCACCACGCCCCACGCCGCCACACCCGCTCCGGCCAGCGCCAGGAGGACGCCCGCGGCGCCGCCCTGGAGGCGTTCGCCGAGCAGGGCGAGGCCGATCACCGCGGCGGCCACCGGGTTCGCCAGGGTCACCACCGCGAGCGGGGCGCCGAGGCCGCCCCGGTAGGCGACCTGCGACAGCAGCAGACCGCCCGCCGCGAACGCCGCGACCAGCAGGGCCACACCGATGACCTGCACGCTCAGCAGTGACTCCGAGCGGTCGGTCGCGGCCACCGTCACCGTCTGGGTGAGCGCCGAGGCGACCCCGGAGGCGAAGCCGGAGCCGGTCGCGTGCCGCAGTCCGGGACGGGTGCCCCTGCGGGCCAGCAGACCGATCAGCGCGGCCGTCACGCCGGCGACGGCGAGCGCCTCGGGCGTGCTCAGCACGGCATCGGGGGCCGACCCGGAGGCCGTGACCAGGATCGCCGCCAGACCGAGCAGCGTGAACGCCGTACCCCGCCACTCCGTCGCGCTGACCCGGCGCCCGGCGACGCGCGCGCCCATCGGCACGGCGGCCACCAGGGTGAGCGCGCCGAGCGGCTGGACCACGGTGAGCGGGCCGTACTTGAGGGCCACCACGTGCAGCAGCGCCGCGGAGGCGTTCAGCACGACCGACCACCACCAGGCACCCGAGGTGATCATCCGCGCCATCCCCGAGCCGGGGTCGCGGGAGGCCAGCCGCTCCTGGGCGACCGCCGCGGCCGCGTAGGCGACGGCGGAGAACAGGGACAGGACGACGGCGAGGACGGTGGCGCTCATCGGCCCGCTCCGACCAGGACGTTCTTCTCGGCGTCCGCGTCGGCGGGGGCCGCCGTCGGGAGGCTCGGCTCCGCCGCGGTCTTCGTGCGGCGCGGCAGGCGGATCACCGCGAGCGCGATGCCGAGCATGGCGGCGGCGACGATCGCGTCGAGCCAGTAGTGGTTGGCGGTGCCGACGATCACCGTCAGCGTCAGCAGCGGGTGCAGCAGCCACAGCCAGCGCCAGCGCGACCTGGTCGCCACGATCAGGCCGATCGCCACCATCAGGGCCCAGCCGAAGTGCAGCGAGGGCATCGCCGCGAACTGGTTCGAGAGGTGGTCGGTCTGCGGCGGGCCGTACACCGAGGGGCCGTACACCTTCGCGGTGTCGACCAGGCCCGCCGCGGCGAGCATGCGCGGCGGGGCCAGCGGGAAGGCGAGGTGCACCACCAGGGCGGCGGCGGTGACGGCGGCGAGGACGCGGCGCGCCCACACGTAGTGCGCGGGCCGGCGCAGATAGAGCCAGATCAGGAAGGCCGCGGTGGCCGGGAAGTGGATCGTCGCGTAGTAGGTGTTCGCGATGTGCACGAGGGTGTCGCCGTGCAGCAGCAGGTTCTGCACCGAGCCCTCGCCGGGCAGCCGGACGGCCCGTTCCAGGTCCCACACGCGGTGCGCGTTGTCGAAGGCCTCGCCGGTGTGCCCCGTCGCCAGCTGGCGGCCGAACTTGTAGACGAGGAAGAGCCCTGCGACGAGCAGGAGCTCACGGACGAGCGGAGGCCGAGCTATCGCGTCGGTCTCTCCTTCTGAAGGCTCGGTGCGGGCATTCATCCCCCGGCCCCTTCGCTGACGGTGGTGCGGGCTGAGCTGGTGACTCCCGGAGCGCCGGTAACTCATCGCGCTCCTCGGAACCCACTCATCGATACGGGTGCGTACCGATACGCCAGTGTACCGATACGGTCGAGTACCGGTACACTCGAGTATCGATAGACATACGCCACACTGGGAATGCAGCCCTCAGCACTTTGGCCGCGGCCGCTCGAGCCGCACTCGAACCCGAGGAGAAGAGCCCATGACGTCGCAGGCCGCGGACGGACCGGAGACGGTCGCCGCCTCGCGCCGCTCCAAAATCTCGCGCGAGCGTGAGCAGGAGTTCTTCGACGCCGTGCTCGAACAGATCCGGGAGTGCGGCTACGAGGCCGTGACCATGGACGGAGTGGCCGCCAGTACGCGCTGCAGCAAGTCCACGCTCTACCGGCAGTGGAAGACCAAGCCCCAGTTCGTGGTGGCCGCGCTGCGCTCCCGGCGGGTGTCGAAGTTCGCGGGCATCGACACCGGGTCGCTCGCGGGCGATCTGCGCGAGGTGGCGCGGGCCGCGGGCCGGTGGTCGACGGGCGACACCAAGCTGCTCCAGGCGCTCGGGCACGCCGTCACCCAGGACGCGGAACTGGCGATGGCGCTGCGCGAGGCGCTCGTCCACCCGGAGATCGCCGAGCTGAGCGAGATCCTCCAGCGCGGGGTCGAACGCGGTGAGATCAGCGCGGACCAGCCGGCGCTGGAGTACGTCCCGTGCCAGTTGTTCGGGGTGATCCGGGCGCGGCCCGTGGTGGACGGGGAGTACGCCGATCCCGACTATCTGGTCCGCTTCGTCGACGCGGTCGTGCTGCCCGCGCTGGGCCTGACATGAGGACGTAGGACCCGAAGACCCAGGCCGCCGTCCACGGGATGACTGGACGGTGACCTGTTCGCGCCGCACCGTGGGGACGGGGGCGGCGCGCACCCCCCGGCCGGGTGGGGTTCCTCTTGAGCGGAGAGGCGCCCCACCCGGCCGACTGCTGTCCCGGGGGTCTCAGACGTCCTGGCCGCTGCCGCCGCCCGTCGACACCTTGATCCCCTTGGTGATCTCGTCGATGACCGACTGCTGCTCGCCGACGTCGACGCCGAAGCGCACGACGACGATCTGCTGCGAGTTCGCGGGGGAGGGGAAGGCGAGGGACTCGACGTAACCGTCGGCGCCCTTGCTGGTGACCGCCTTCCAGCGGACCAGATAGCCCTTCTGCCCGGCGACGGTCACCGCCTTGGAGGCGAGCACGTCGTGGGAGGTGATCGAGCCGTAGGTCTTGCCGCCGTAGGACTCGTCGGCGTTGGCCTTGATGTCGGCCTTGGCGACCGCCTCGGCCGTCTTGTCCTGGTGGCCGAACGCGGTGGCCGGCGCGGAGTAGGCGCCGCCCTTCGTGCACGTCTTGGACGTCTCGCCGGGGCATTGATAGGAGTCGTTGGACGTGACCGACGCGCCGACCTGGATCTCCTGGCCGTACCAGCCGTCCGGGATCGGGATGCTGATCCCGCTGATCGAGTCGGACACCGAACCGCTCTCGATCTTCGGCGCCTCCGACTCCTGCGGCGAGGGCGAGGCGCCTCCGGAACCACCGGAGCCTCCGGACCCGCCGTTGCCGCCCGGTCCGCCCTGGCCGCCGTCCTGGCCACCGGGGCCGCCCTGGCCGCCGGGACCGCCGTTGCCGCCCGGCTGCTGCTGGGAGTTGGCGGTGCCGCCGCCCCCACCGTCGTCGCTGGTCAGCGCCCAAACGCCCACGCCTATGCTGGCGAGGACCGCGACGGCGACCGCGACGGCTATGCCCGTCCGCAAGCCGCGCCGCCCGCCGGCCGGCGGCTGGGCCGGATAGATCGGGTACGCCGGATACGCCCCCGCGTCGGGGGTCTGCGCCGGAGGACCCCATGCGGCGGCCGACCCCGCGGGGCGGGTCTGGTCAGTCCATGTCTTGCCGTCCCACCAGCGCTCGGTGGCGGGACCGTCACTTGTCTGCCCGGGATCGGGATACCAACCGGGAGGAGTCACCTGCGTCATGCCCCCACCGTATGAGGCGTCGGTGAAAGTCGGATGAGAGGGCCGGTACGGATTTCCGGTCAGTTCGGGACGAGCCGTACAGGACGCTCGCGCGCGGGCGGCGGCGGACGGAATCCGTTTCTTGACTGACAGTCAATAAATAAGCGGGCACTGGTCACAGGCCCGGCGCGTCGCCCTTCCGTACCCGCTGTCACCCGTCGAGGCAACAGCTGCCCGGACCGCCCTCCACTGGGGCAATCGGACGGCTACGCTCGAGGTCTGTACGTCGTTCGGGCGACTTGGGGAGGTAACGGGATGACGGAGGTACGGCCCGCGCAGGCCGCCTCGGCCTTCCTGTGGGAGCGCGACGAGGAGGTCGCCGCCGTCGAGCGGGCGATCGACACTCTGCGCGCGGACCGCTCGTCCTCGGGCAGCGTGCTGGTGTTCCGGGGCGAGGCCGGACTGGGCAAGACGGCACTGCTGGCCGAGACGCGCCGCATGGCGGAAGCGCGCGGCTGCGCCGTCTGGTCCGCCCGCGGCGGCGAGACCCTCAGGTCCGTCCCCTTCAACGTGCTGCGGCAGCTGCTCCAGCCCGCCCTGGTGTCCCTGATGCCGGAGGAGGCGCGCGAGTACCTCGGCGACTGGTACGACATCGCCGGCCCTGCCCTCGGCCTGACCGAGCCCGGCGAGCGGAACGCCGACCCGCAGGGCGTGTGCGACGGTCTCGTGGCCGCCGTACGCCGCCTCGCCCGCCGGGACTGGCCGCTCGTCCTCGTCATCGACGACGCCCACTGGGCCGACCAGGAGACCCTGCGCTGGCTCGCCGCGTTCGTCGAGCGCCTCGACGACCTGTCCGTCCTCGTAGTGGTGGCCCGGCGCCCCGGAGACATCAGCGGCGAGAGCGCCCGCCACCTCGACGCCGTCGCGACCGCCGCGGACGCGCCCGTCGCCACGCTCAGCGCGCTGACCCCGGACGCCACCGCCCGCCTGACCCGCGCCACCCTGGGCGAGCACGCCGACGCCCCGTTCTGCCGCGAGGTGTGGGCCGTCACCGGCGGCAACCCCTACGAGACCGTCGAACTCCTCGCCAAGGTCCAGGACAGCGAACTCGAACCCGTCGAGGCCCAGGCCCCCGAACTGCGCGCCCTCAACCGCTCCGCCCGCGGCAGCGGCCTCGTCGCCCGCCTCGAAGGCCTCGGCATCGAGGCCACCCGGTTCGCCTGGGCGGCCGCCATCCTCGGCACCGGCATCTCCGTCGGCCTCGTCGCCAAGCTCGCCACCATGGGCACCGAGGACGCCGTCCGCTGCGCCGAACTCCTGCGCAGCGCCCGCATCCTGACCGAACCCGACCCCGCCGCCGCCCCGGCCGCCGACGGCGACCTGGAGTTCGTCCACCCGCTCATCGCCAGCGCCGTCTACAACTCCATCCCGCCCGCCCTGTGCACCGCCATGCACGGCATCGCCGCCCGCGTCGTCACCGACTCCGGGCTCGGCGCGGCGATGGCCTCCCGGCACCTCCTCCAAGTCCACCCGGACGACGACGAGGAACTCGTCGAGCAGCTCCGCGAGGCCGCCCGCGAACACCTCGCCGTCGGCGCGCCCGACGCCGCCCGCCGCTGTCTGGAGCGGGCCCTGCTGGAACCGCCCCGGCAGGAGACCCACGCGCGCGTGCTCTACGAACTGGGCTGCGCCACCCTCCTGACCGCACCCGCCACCACCGTCGACCACCTCCAGTCCGCGCTCGCCATGCCGGGCCTCGACGGCGCCGAGCGCGTCGACGCCGTCGTCCGCCTCTCCCAGGCCCTGATCCACAACGACCAACTGGACGACGCCGTCCGCACGGTCGAGGCGGAGGCCGCCCGGCACGAACCCGGACCCTCCCAACTCCGGCTCCAGGCCGTGCAGTACATGTGGGAGGGCATCCACGCGGGCGAGGCCGGCTCACCGGGCCGCTCCGAGCGGCTCGCTGAACTCGCCTCACGGTGCACCGGCCGGGACAACTCCGAGCGGGCCCTGCTCATCCTGCGCGGCTTCGACGCCATGACCCACGGCGAGAACGCCGAGGTCGTCGTCGAACTCAGCGACCGCGCCCTCGTCAACGGCCGACTGGCACCCGGACTCGGCTGGACCGACACCGAGTGGGGTGTCGAGATCCTGATGATGCTGGCCAGCTCCTACACGTACACCGACCGCCTCGACCGCGCGGAGAGCCTGTTCACGGAGGCGCTGCGCACCTACGAGTCCGCGGGCTGGAGCGGCGGCCATCTGGCCCTGGCACACGCCTTCCTGGGCTTCAACCACCGTCGGCGCGGCCGCCTCCGGGAGGCCGAGGACGCGCTGCGCGAGTCCCTCCGCATCGCCGACCGGGTCGCCCGCGGGCTGCCCCTGTACTGGTCGGCGACCTGCAACCTCGTCGACACGCTGCTCGCGCGCGGGCATGTCGCCGAGGCCTGGGAGATCGCCGAACAGTACGCCTTCGCCCCGCCGTACCCGTCGACGATCGTGCTGCCCGACCCGCGCTCGGTGCGCGGGCGGCTGCTGCTCGCCGTGGGCCGCACCCAGGACGGCATCAACGAACTGGAGGCCGCGGAGAAGGCGGCGGCGACCCGCGGCCACCACAACCCGGTGATGGTCCCCTGGGCCCTCGACCTCGCCCGCGCGCTGGCCACGAAGGACCCGGCCCGCGCCGCCCAACTCGCCACGGACGCGCGGCGGCGGGCCGAGCGGTTCGGCACGGACACGGCCATCGGTGAGGCGCTGCGGTGCGCTGCCGCGCTGGAGACGGGGCAGCGGGCGGTGCGGCTGCTGTCGCAGGCGGTGACGTACTTGGAAGCCTCGCCCTGTCAGTACGAACACGCGGCTGCCCGGGTGGAGTACGGGATCGCTGCGCGGTCGGTGGCGGAGATTCAGCGGGGGTTGGGGCTGGCGAAGTCGTGTGGTGCGGAGGGGTTGGTGGCACAGGCGCGGGAGGTTCTGGAGACGGGACGGGGGCTTCGCTGAGAGCTCGGTCGTGACTGGTTGTGGGTCCGGTGCGGGTGCGTTGTGGCTTGTCGCGCCCACGCGGCGGAGCCGCAAATTGACGCAGCCCCGCGCCCCTGGCGGCGTTACAGTGCCAGGAGTTGATCAGTGATCGCTGTCAGTCGCTTCTGAATACCGCCGTCGTACGTCCTCTCGTGCGCCCTTGCCTTGTTCGTGCCGTCGAAGTAGCCGCCCGTGCCCAAGTCCTGGGTCGCCAGGGCCAGTACGCCCGGGGCGCCGTCCGCCACCGTGTTCCAGGGCTTGACGCCGCCCTCGCGGACCATCGCCGTGTCCATGAAGGTGGCCGGGTGCAGGACGTTCACTGCTACGCCTGTGTCCGCCAGCTCCTCGGCCAGGGCGAACGTATGGGCCGCCAAGGCGAACTTGGCGCGGCGGTAGGCCGCGAAGCCGTCGTAGCCGCGGCGGAACTCGATGTCGTCGAAGTCGACGGGGTCCTGGCCCACCGAGCCCACGTTGACGATCCGGGCCGGGGTGTTGGCGCGCAGCGTCGGCAGGAGGGTGCGGGTCAGGGTCACCGGCGCCAAGTAGTTGACGGCGAGCCGCAGTTCGTGGCCGTCGGCGCTCAGTTCGCGGGCCGCGCCGGGCGAACCGGCGCCCACACCGGCGTTGTTGATCAGTACGTCCAGGTCGGGATGCGCGCCGGCGACATGCGCGCCCAGCTCGCGCACCTGCGCCAGCGAGGACAGGTCGGCGACGAACGCCTCGGCGTCGCCCTCCGTGCGGAGTTCCTCGACCAGTCGCTCGGTACGGCCCGGGTCGCGGCCGTGGGCGAGGACCACATGCCCGGAGCGGACCAGCTCGAAGGCGACGTAGCGGCCGAGACCGGAGGTGGCGCCGGTGATCAGAACAGTCGACATGCCTCCACCGTAGGCGCACGGCGGAGGCAGGTGGCAGATGCTGCCGAGGGTACGACCGGCAGGGTCAGGCTTCGCCGTCCTCCGCCAGCACCCGCTGGGCCGCCGCGAACGCCGAGTTCGCCGCCGGGACCCCGCAGTACACGGCCGTCTGCAGCAGCACGGCCCCGATCTCGTCCGGCGTCAGCCCGTTGCGCCGGGCCGCCCGCACATGCATGGCCAGCTCGTCGTAGTGGCCGTGCGCGACCAGCGCGGTCAGGGTGATCATGCTGCGTTCGCGGCGGCTGAGCGTCGGGTCGGTCCAGATCTCGCCCCAGGCGTAGCGCGAGATGAAGTCCTGGTAGCGGGCGGTGAACGCGGTCTGCCGGGCCTGTGCCCGGTCCACGTGGGCGTCGCCCAGCACCTCGCGCCGTACCTCCATGCCGCGCTTGGCCCCGCCGTCGAAGTGTGCGCGCAGGGCCGTCAGGACGGCCTCCGGGCGTTCCGCGGGCGCTATGTGCGCGGCGCCCGGGATCTCGACGAGCGCGGCACCGGGCACCGCGTCGGCGATCTCCCGCAGATGCGCGGGCGGCGTCGCCTGATCGTCCCGGCCGGCGACGAGCAGCGTCGGCGCGGTGATCTCCGGCAGCCGCTCCCGCAGGTCGAAGGCGGCGAGCGCGTCGCAGCAGGCGGCGTAGGCCTCGGGGTCGGCGTCCCGTTGGTCCTGGACGAGTCGGGGCACCGTGAATCCGGGCGTGAACCAGCGGGCGTCGGCATTCTCCACGAGGAAGTCCAGCCCCTCGGCGCGGACCCGCGCGGCCCGCTCCTCCCAGGGCTTCGCCCCGTTGAAGTGGGCCGAGGAACAGATCACGGCCAGTGAGGACAGCCGCTCGGGGTGGTGGGCGGCCAGGTGCAGGCCGACCGCGCCGCCCAGTGACACCCCCGCGTAGGCGAACCGCTCGATGCCGAGCGAGTCGGCGAGCGCGAGCACCAGCTCGGCGAGGTCGGCGACGCCGGCGCCGGGGCCGATCAGGTCGGCCGCGCTCCCGCCGTGCCCGGGCAGGTCCCAGCGGACGACCCGGTGGGTGATCGACAGTTCCGGTGCGATCTTGTCCCACAGGGCGTACGACGTGCCGAGCGACGGGCCCAGCAGGAGCGGGGGCGCCGAAGTGGGCCCTTCGGTGTGGTGGTTGAGGAGTTTGCCGGTCAACGTCGCTCCAGAGCACGGTCGGTGAGGGTTCCGGCGGCGCCGGTGTAGTGGGCGGGGTCGAGGTCGACGGCCTTCGCCAACTCCGGCTGCTCCGCCAGGAGTTCCGCCAAGGAGCGCCCCTCGGTGTAGGTGCGCTGCGCGAGCTCGGTCAGCAGCGCCTTGGCGCGGGCCCGGCCCAGCACGGGGGCCAGGTCGGCGGACAGCCGCTCGGAGACGATCAACCCGTGGGTGAGCTCCAGGTGTTCGCGCATGACGTCCGCGTTCACCCGCAGCCCCTCGGTCAGTTCGGCGGCATCGCGGGCCGCGCCGCCGACCAGCCGGAGCAGGTCCCGCAACGGCTCCCACTCGGCATGCCAGGCCCCGGCCGGCCGCTCGTCCTCGGCGGCCAGGGAGCCGTACAGCGTCGCGGCGAGCTGCGGCGCCCGCCGCGCGGCAGCGGCGACGAGGGTGGACCGTACGGGATTCGCCTTGTGCGGCATGGCCGACGAGCCGCCGCCGCTGCCCTCCGCCACCTCGGCGATCTCGGTGCGGGCCAGCGTCAGCACATCCGTGGCGATCTTGCCCAGGGCCCCGGCCGCGAAGGCCAGACACCCCGCGAGATCGGCGATCGGGGTGCGCAGGGTGTGCCAGGGCAGGTCCGGCTCCCGCAGGCCGAGTTCGCGCGCGTACGCCGCCACGAGCGCGGTCGGGTCCTGTGCGCCGTACGCGGTGAAGGCCGCCAACGTCCCGGCGGCGCCGCCGAGTTGGGCGGGGAGCGAGTTCCGTACGGACGTCACCCGGTCCCGCGCGTCCAGCACCAGGGACCGCCAGCCGGCGGCCTTCAGGCCGAAGGTCGTCGGCACCGCGTGCTGGGTGAGCGTGCGCCCCGGCAGGGCCGTGTCCCGGTGGTCGGCGGCCAGCCGGGCCAGCGCCGCCTCCGTCCGCGCGAGGTCGGCGCGGACCAGGTCGAGGGTGCGCACGGCGACCAGCATCGTGGCCGTGTCCAGGATGTCCTGGCTGGTCGCGCCCCGGTGGACGTACGGGCCGTACTCCGCGCCCACCGCCTTCGTCAGGTCGGCGACCAGCGGGATCACCGGATTGCCGCCCGCCCGCGCCCGTACCGCGAGGTCCCGGGCGTCGAAGCCGTCCGACCCGGCGGCCGCGGTGACCGCCGTGGCCGCCGCCTCGGGCGCGAGGTCCAGCACCGCCTGGGCGCGGGTCAGCGCGGCCTCCGCGTCGAGCAGCGCGCGCAGATACGCGGCGTCGCTCGTCGCGGACGCGGCGGGGGAACCGGCCCACCCGGGGGCGAGCAGGCCGGCGTCCGGCTCCGGGGCAGATGTCACTGGAACTCCAGGAAGACCGTCTCGCCTTCGCCCTGAAGGCGGATGTCGAAACGGTAGGTGCCGTGGCCGCCGTCCGTCGCGATCAGCGTGCCCCGGCGCGCCTCGTCCACCCGGGACAGCAGCGGGTCGGCGGCGAGCGCCGCGTCGTCGCCCGGCAGGTAGATACGGGTGTACAGGTGGACCAGCAGGCCGCGCGCGAAGACACAGACGCTGAGGTACGGCGCGCTCTGTCCGCGCGCGCCCGGGCGCAGCGTCCGCGCGGACCAGTGTCCGCTCGCGTCCGTCTGGCTGCGGCCCCAGCCCGTGAACTCCACACCGGTGCGCCCCATGAACCCACCGCTGGCCCCGTCGCGCCGCATCGAGCCGTCGACCTGCGGGATGTTGCCGTCCGGGTCCGGACCCCACAGCTCCACGAACGCGTCCGGCAGCGGGGTGCCCTCGCCGTCGTAGATGTAGCCGTGCACGGCGATCGTGTCCGGGTGGCCGACGGGGGCGATGTCCTCGCCGCCCGGGAAGGGCAGGGCGTGGCCGTAGAAGGGGCCGACGGTGTGCGACGGGGTCGGGAGGACCGTCTCCGGGCGGCTGGTGTCGATCTTCGTCATGGCAGGTCAGCGTCCCTCTTCGATCCAGGTGGCGTGCGGTCCGTCGAGCACGATGTCCCAGTGGTAGCCCATCGAGAACTCCGGCACCGACAGGTTGTGGTCGTACGTCGCGACGAGGCGCTGCCGGGCCGCGTCGTCCGTCACCGACTGGATGATCGGGTCGTACGGGAACAGCGGGTCGGCCGGGAAGTACATCTGCGTCACGAGCCGCTGGGTGAACGCCGTGCCGAACAGCGAGAAGTGGATGTGGGCAGGCCGCCAGGCGTTGAGGTGCTGGCGCCAGGGGTACGGGCCCGGCTGGACGGTCGTGAAGTGGTACTGGCCGTCGGCGTCGGTCAGGGTGCGGCCGACGCCGGTGAAGTTCGGGTCGAGCGGGGCGTCGTGCTGCTCGCGCTGATGGGCGTAGCGGCCCGCCGAGTTGGCCTGCCAGATCTCGATGAGCTGACCGCGGATCGGCCGGCCGTCACGGTCGAGGAGCCGCCCGGAGACGGTGATGCGCTCACCGATCGGCTCGCCGTTGTGCTGCCGGGTGAGGTCGTTGTCGATCTCGGTGATGTCCCGCTCCCCGAAGGCGGGGGAGTGCAGCTCCACCAGCTCCGGGTCCTGGGACACGTCGATGGTGATCGGCGGCTGCTTCGGGTGGCGCAGGACCGAGGAGCGGTACGGGGCGTAGTCGCGGCGCGGCTGGTGCTCCACGGGGGCGCCGTCGGCGAGGCGCTTCTCGTAGGCGGCGTGTTCGGCCGCGATCTCCTGGTCGATGTCGTGCTGGGTGAGGGTCATGAGGAATCCCGGGTGGTTTGAAGGTCTTAGCGTTCGAGGACGAGGGCGAGGCCCTGGCCGACGCCGATGCAGAGGGTGGCGACTCCGACGCCGGCGCCCTTGCGGGCGAGTTGGTGGGCGACGGTGCCCGCGAGGCGGGCACCGGAAGCGCCGAGCGGATGCCCGAGAGCAATCGCGCCGCCCTGCGGATTGAGGATCGCCGGATCGAACTCCGGCCACTCGGCCACGCAGCCGAGCACCTGCGCGGCGAACGCCTCGTTCAGCTCCAGGACGGACAGGTCGGCAAACCCCTTGCCCGCCTTGGCCAGCGCACGCGTCACCGCCTCGACGGGGGCGAGTCCGAAGTAGTCCGGGTCGAGGGCGTTGACGCCGGTGGCGGAGATCCGCGCGAGCGGCTCGCGGCCGACCTCCTTCAGGCCCTCCTCGTCGACGAGGAGCAGCGCGGCGGCGCCGTCGTTGAGCGGTGAGGCGTTGCCCGCGGTGACGGTGCCGCCGTCCTTGCGGAAGGACGGCTTCAGCTTGGCCATCGCCGCGAGGGAGGCGTCGGGACGTACACATTCGTCGGCGCCGAAGACGATCGGGTCGCGCTTGCGCTGCGGGACGGCGACGGGCGCGAGTTCGGCGTCGAAGAGGCCCGCCTGTTGGGCGGCTGCGGCCTTCTGGTGGGAGGCGAGTGCGAACTCGTCCTGCTGCTCCCGCGTGATCTTGTGCTTGTCGGCGATGAGTTCGGCGGACTCGCCCAGGGGGATGGTCCACTGCGGGTCCATCCGCGGGTTGGTCATGCGCCAGCCGAGCGTCGTCGAGTAGAGCTCGGTGTGGGTGGCCGGGAACGGCTTGTCGTTCTTGGGCAGGACGTACGGCGCGCGGGTCATCGACTCCACGCCGCCGGCGAGGGCGATGTGGGCGTCGCCCGCCGCGATGGCGCGGGCCGCCTGGATGACCGCCTCCAGGCCGGACGCGCACAGCCGGTTGACGGTGACGCCCGGCACCGAGGTCGGCAGGCCCGCCAGCAGCGCGGCCATGCGGGCGACGTTGCGGTTCTCCTCGCCGGCTCCGTTGGCGTTGCCGAAGTAGACGTCCTCGATGCGGGCCGGGTCCAGGTCGGGGGTGCGGGCGAGGAGCTCGCGGATCGCGTGCGCGGCCAGGTCGTCCGGGCGGACCGAGGCGAGGCCGCCGTTGTAGCGGCCGATCGGGGTGCGGACGGCGTCGACGACGTAAACGGTGTTCACAGCAGGTCCTCCGCGACGGTCAGCTTGGCGTCGGTCTTGGTGATGACCTCATCGACGGTCACTCCCGGCGCGACCTCGGTCAACACGAGCCCGTCCGTGGTCACGTCGATCACCCCGAGATCGGTGATGACACGGTTCACACACGCCTTGCCCGTGAGCGGCAGCGCGCACTCGGCCAGGATCTTCGGCGAGCCGTCCTTGGCGGTGTGGGTCATGACGACGATGACCGCACGGGCGCCGTGGACCAGGTCCATCGCCCCGCCGATCCCGGTGATCATCTTCCCGGGGATCGCCCAGTTGGCGAGGTCGCCGCCGGCGGACACCTGCATGGCACCGAGCACCGCCACGTCGATGTGCCCGCCCCGGATCATCGAGAAGGACAGCGCCGAGTCGAAGAAGGAGGCGCCCGGCAGCACCGTGACGGTCTCCTTGCCGGCGTTGATCAGATCCGGGTCGACCGCGTCCTCGGTCGGGTAGGGGCCGGTGCCGAGGATGCCGTTCTCGCTCTCCAGCACCACCTCCACGCCCTCCGGGAGGTAGTTCGGGATCAGCGTCGGCAGCCCGATGCCGAGGTTGACGTACTGCCCGTCCCGAAGCTCGCGCGCCGCCCGCGCGGCCATCTGCTCGCGTGTCCAGGCCATTACCTGCTCACCGTCCGCTGCTCGATCATCTTGTCGGCGGCCTGCTCCGCCGTCAGCGCCACCACCCGCTGCACGAAGATCCCCGGCAGATGCACGGCGTCCGGCTCGATCTCGCCGGGCTCGACGAGCTCCTCGACCTCCGCGATCGTCACGCGCCCGGCCATCGCCGCGAGGGGGTTGAAGTTGCGGGAGGACTTGTTGAAGACGAGGTTGCCGTGCCGGTCGCCCTGCGCGGCGCGCACCAGCGCGAAGTCGGTACGGATGCCCCGCTCCAGCACGTACTCCGTGCCATCGAACTCCCGCACCTCCTTCGGCGGCGAGGCGAGCGCGACGCCGCCCTCACCGTCGTACCGCCACGGCAGTCCGCCGTCGGCGACCTGGGTGCCGACACCGGCGGGGGTGTAGAAGGCGGGGATGCCGGCGCCGCCGGCCCGCAGCCGCTCGGCCAGCGTGCCCTGCGGGATCATCTCGACCTCGAGCTCGCCGGACAGGTACTGCCGGGCGAACTCCTTGTTGGCGCCGATGTAGGAACCGGTCACGCGCGCGATGCGGCCCGCCGCCAGCAGGACGGCCAGGCCGGACTCCATGGCACCGCAGTTGTTGGAGACGACGCCGAGGCCGCCGGTGCCGCGCTCGTACAGGGCCTGGATCAGCACGTTCGGCACCCCGCTCAGCCCGAAGCCGCCGACGGCGAGGGTCGCGCCGTCCGGCACATCGGCCACCGCCTCGGCGGCTGTGGCGACCACCTTGTCCATGCGTGAAGCTCCATCCCGCCGATTACTCAGGGCACTGACTATTTCGGTGAAGTTTCCTTCACGCTGCCACCGGACGGGGATCGCGTCAAGACCCAGGGGAAATACGAGGTCGGTCGGCCATGCGGGCCTGGAGACAGTCAGGGTGTCGCCCGGTATTGTTCAGTACACGTACGAATCCAAACTCTCGGGAGCGCACATGGCCGCGGTGGACCTCACCACCCACCCCGGGCACCTGGCCCGCCGCCTCCAGCAGGCGCACTACCTGCTGTGGAACACGATGGTGTCCGAGGAGATCACCTCGCCTCAGTTCGCGGTCCTCAACGCGCTCGTCGCCGAGCCGGGCCTGGATCAGCGCACGGTGGGGGAGCGGGTGGGGCTCGACCGGTCGACCATCGCCGAGGTGATCAGCCGGCTCGGCCGCCGCGGGCTGCTCGACAAGGTGCGCGACCCGCAGGACGGCCGCCGCTTCCTGCTGCGCCTCACCGACGACGGCCTGCGCACCCACCGCAAGCTGACCGTCCGTACGGCCCGGATGAACCAGGTCTTCCTCGCCCCGCTCTCCGCCGACGAGCAGTCCGTCTTCTTCGAGCTGATCCAGCGGGTCGCGGACGCGGCCGAGGGGCTCCGCAACCCGACGGAACCCCTCGCGGCACAGCGTTAGGCAAGGGCGCCGCTAGGCCTTCACGAACAGCACCCACACCTGACCCTCGGCGAAGTTCACCGGGTCGCCGTCGCTCGTCGTGAACGTCGTGCCGTCCGTCGCCTTGTCGCGCTCCCAGCGGGCGTCGTACGCCTTCCCGCCGCGCAGCACCTTCGCCTTCCCCGAGCCCACGGTCTCCGTGTACGGCGTGTTGTTGCCGAGGAAGTCGTGGAAGTCGGACTTGCGGATCTTGACGTACTGCACGACGACCGTCGCCGGGGCGAGCCGCTTGCCCCCGGTCGTCACAGCGGCGGTGCCGTCCATCGAGACCAGATAGCGGTCGCGGCTCGACGACCAGGTGAAGGAGTAGGTGGCCGCCGGGTAGCGCACGGTCTCCGAGGTGTCGTTCTTGCCGCCGGAGGGGGCGGAGCCGAAGGTGAAGCCGGTGGTCAGGGCGTCCGCGCCGGGAGCCTCGGGCAGCAGCCGGGAGGGGCGCAGGTACAGGTTGTGCGGGGCGGGCTTGTCGGTGCCGCGGAAGTAGGCGCCGGAGGTCTTGCCGGGCGTCTGCGGGTTCAGCGGCGCCTTGTTGATCAGCGGCATCAGCTTCCCCTGGGCGCCGGAGAAGGCGAGCGTCGGGTGGTCGAACTGACGCAGCAGCTCCAGGTCGGACTCCCGGGCGCTGCGCACCGGTCCGACGACCTTCGGGAGCTTGGTCGCGTAGACCGCCATCAGCCGGCTCAGCCCGCCCTCGACCTGCTCGGTGTAGACGATGTCCGCGGAGTCGGTGCCCGTGTGCGGCCGGGCCGCCCGTACGTTGTCGATCTTCACGGCGAGCACGGAGGCGCCGGCCAGCCCGCTCTCCGACGGTTCCTGGCTCTCGTCCGGGGTCCGGCCTTCGTCGTGTGTCCGGCCGGGCGCCCGTCCGTCGTCCGCCGGGCCGGACCCGTTCGTGCCCGTGCAGCCCGCCGCCAGGGAAGCCGTCAGCGCGGCGGCCAGGAGTGCCGCCGTAGTCGTGGCGCGTCGCGTGCGCGCCCGTCGTCCCATGCTCACCGTCGCCACCCATATCTCGTTTCACTGATTGTGCGCTTATTTGTTCATTGGTGGCCATACCCGCTCGGAATTGATCGGCCGGGGTGAACACCCCTGAGGGAGCGCCTTGCTACGCCGAGCGGACCACTGCACGCGGTTCGGCCGGGTACCCGGGGCGCCTCCGAAGGGGGCAGCAGGGGGGAAGGGAGTGCGCCGCGATGAAGGCAGTGACCTGGCAGGGCAAGCGGGACGTACGCGTGGAGAGCGTGCCCGATCCGAAGATCCAGGAGCCGACGGACGCCGTCATCCGCATCACGTCCAGCGGGCTGTGCGGCTCCGATCTGCATCTGTACGAGGTACTCACCCCGTTCATGACACCGGGCGACATCCTCGGTCACGAGCCCATGGGCATCGTCGAGGAGGTGGGCGCCGGGGTGCCCGACCTCAAGGCGGGCGACCGGGTCGTCGTCCCCTTCCAGATCGCCTGCGGCAGCTGCTGGATGTGCGAGAACTCCCTGCCGACCCAGTGCGAGACCACCCAGGTCACCGGCGAGGGCATGGGCGCCGCGCTCTTCGGCTACACCCGGCTGTACGGGGCCGTACCGGGCGCCCAGGCCGAGTATCTGCGCGTCCCGCAGGCCCAGTTCGGCCCGATCAAGGTGCCCGAGGGGCCGCCCGACGACCGCTTCGTCTACCTTTCCGACGTCCTGCCCACCGCCTGGCAGGCGGTCGCCTACGCGGACGTCCCGGAGGGCGGCAGCGTCGCCGTGCTCGGCCTCGGGCCCATCGGCGACATGGCCTGCCGGGTCGCCCAACTGCGCGGCGCCGGAACCGTGTTCGGGGTGGACCTGGTCACCGAGCGGCTGCACCGGGCCCGGCAGCGCGGCGTGGAGACCTTCGACCTGCGGGACTTCGACAGCGACAAGGAACTCGTCGCCGCGATCCGCGACCGCACCGATGGCCGCGGCCCCGACGCCGTGATCGACGCGGTCGGCACCGAGGCCCACGGCAGCGCCGCCGCCCGCCTCGCCCAGAGCGCCTCGGCGCTGCTGCCCCGCAAACTGAGCGGCCCCTTCGCGGAACGCTTCAGCGTCGACCGGCTCGCCGCCCTCCACACCGCCATCGAGCTGGTGCGCCGCGGCGGCACCATCTCGCTGTCCGGTGTCTACGGCGGCATGGCCGACCCGCTGCCGCTGCTCACCCTGTTCGACAAGCAGATCCAGCTCCGCATGGGCCAGGCCAACGTGCGCCGCTGGGTCGACGAGATCCTCCCGCATCTGACCGACGAGGACGTGCTCGGCGTCGAGGACTTCGCCACCCACCGGGTGCCGCTGGACGAGGCGCCGCACGCGTACGAGATGTTCCAGCGCAAGCAGGACGGCGCGGTGAAGGTGCTGATGAAGCCCTGAGTCAGTCGGCCGTGCCGAGGATCTCGTCCAGGTCGTAGCGCACCGGCTCCTCCAGCTGCCCGTACGTGCAGCTCTCCGGCGTGCGGTCCGGGCGCCAGCGGCGGAAGCGGGCCGTGTGCCGGAAGCGGGCCCCGTTCTCCATGTGGTCGTACGCCACTTCGGCGACCCGCTCGGGCCGCAGCGGCACCCAGGACAGGTCCTTCTTGCCCGACCAGCGGCTGGGCGCCCCCGGCAGCCGTGCCGTCTCGTGGGCGGCCTCGTCCGACCAGGCCGCCCAGGGGTGCCCCGTGACGTCGTCCATGCGCAGCGGCTCCAGCTCCTCGACCAGCTCCGCGCGCCGTTTCATGGTGAAGGCGGCCGACACGCCCACGTGCTGGAGGGCGCCATGGTCGTCGTACAGCCCCAGGAGCAGGGAGCCGACGACGGGCCCGCTCTTGTGGAGGCGGTAGCCGGCGACGACCACGTCCGCGGTCCGCTCGTGCTTGACCTTGAACATCGCGCGCTCGTCCTGGAGGTAGCGCAGGCCGAGCGGCTTGGCGATGACGCCGTCGAGGCCGGCCCCCTCGTACTGCTCGAACCAGTTCTGGGCGACGTCGATGTCGGTCGTCGCGGGAGCGAGGTGCACCGGCGGGGTGACCTCGGTCAGGGCTCTGGTGAGCAGCGCCCGGCGGTCGGTCAGCGGGACGTCGAGGAGAGACTCGTCGGCGAGCGCCAGCAGGTCGAAGGCCACGAAGGACGCCGGGGTGCGCTCGGCGAGGGTCCGCACCCGGGAGTCGGCCGGGTGGATGCGCTCGGTGAGCGCGTCGAAGTCGAGCCGCCCGTCGCGGGCGATGACGATCTCCCCGTCCAGCACGCAGCGCTTGGGCACCCGCTCCCTGAGCGCCTCCACCAGCTCCGGGAAGTACCTGGTCAGGGGCTTTCCGGTGCGGCTGCCGAGCTCGATGTCGGTCCCGTCCCGGAACACGATGGCCCGGAACCCGTCCCACTTCGCCTCGTACTGCATGCCCGGCGGGATCTTCGCGACCGACTTGGCGAGCATGGGCTTCACGGGAGGCATGACCGGCAGATCCATGCCTCCGATTCTGCTGGCCCCCGATGGATTTCGCCCGGTATGCGAGGGTTGTCGTGCTGGCCTACCGTGGCTCGCATGGGTGACGCGGTGGAGCTTGAGGTGGGAGGGCGGACCGTACGGCTGTCCAGCCCGGACAAGATCTTCTTCCCGGAGCGCGGTTTCACCAAGCTGGACCTGGCCCGGTACTACATCGCCGTCGCCCCCGGCATCCTGCGCGCCCTGCGCAACCGCCCCACCACCCTGGAGCGCTATCCCGACGGCGTGACGGGCGAGAACTTCTTCCAGAAGCGCGCGCCCAAGAACATGCCCGACTGGATCCCGACCGCCCACATCACCTTCCCGAGCGGCCGCAGCGCGGACGAGATGTGCCCCACGGAGGAGGCCGCGGTCCTGTGGGCTGCCCAGTTCGGCACGCTCACCTTCCATCCGTGGCCGGTACGGCGTGACGACGTCGACCGCCCCGACGAACTCCGCATCGACCTCGACCCGCAGCCCGGCACCGACTACGACGACGCCGTCCGCGCGGCCGGTGAACTCCGGGCCGTGCTGGAGGAGTTCGGCGGGCTGCGCGGCTGGCCCAAGACGTCCGGCGGACGCGGACTGCATGTGTTCGTGCCGATCGAGCCGCGCTGGACCTTCACCCAGGTGCGGCGGGCCGCGATCGCGGTCGGGCGGGAGATGGAACGGCGGATGCCGGACCACGTGACGATCAAGTGGTGGAAGGAGGAGCGCGGCGAGCGCATCTTCATCGACTACAACCAGACCGCCAGGGACCGCACGATCGCGTCCGCCTATTCGGTACGACCCCGACCGCACGCCCCCGTCTCCGCACCCCTGCGCTGGGACGAGGTGGGCGTGGCGCATCCGCAGGACTTCGATCTCGCGACCATGCCCGCGCGCTTCGCCGAACTCGGCGATGTGCACGCGGACATGGACGATCACGCGTTCTCGCTGGAGGCCCTGCTGGAGCTGGCCCGCCGCGACGAGCACGACCACGGGCTCGGTGATCTGCCGTACCCGCCCGAGTATCCGAAGATGCCGGGGGAACCCAAGCGGGTACAGCCGAGCAGGGCCCGCAAGGACGGGACTACCACTCCTTGATCCGCAAGGACGGGACTACCACTCCTTGATCCGCAAGACGGGACTACAACTCCTTGATCCGCACGTCCCGGTAGGAGATGACGTCCGTCGTGCCGTGCACCTGGAGTCCGACGTAGCCGGAGGCGAACCGTCTGCCGTCCGTGCCCGGGTCGTCCGAGCGGGGCGGGACGAAGTCCTGGCCGCCGGTGTTGTCGAACTCGTTGATGAGCACGCCGTTGCGGTAGACCGAGTAGTGCTGGTCGACCACCCGGATCTCGTAGTCGTTCCAGGTGCCCTTCTGCGTCACGCCCGCGCCGGCCAGGCCCACGCGGTCGAAGCCGTAGATCGAGCCGGTCTTGTACATGTCGCCGTCGGGCCGGTCCAGGACCTGCACCTCGTGCCCGTACTTGATGGCGACCCATTCCGGACGGGACTCCTCGGGGTGGTCATGGACCCACGGGAAGCGCACGAACACACCCGCGTTGGCGTTGCCGGTGCCGGGAGCGTCGTCGCGCCACTGGAGGCGGAGCGAGAAGTCACCGTACTTGCGCTCGGGGAACCACAGCATGCCGAGCCCGCCCTTGGTCGTCCCGGAGGTGATGGACCCGTCGGCGTTCAGCCCGAACGAACCCCCGCCCACCTGCTGCCACTTGGCGAACGACTCGGGGCTGCCGTCGAGGATCTTCCGGTAGCCCTCGGTCTGCCCGGGCTTGCCGATCCCGGACTGGCGGGCGGCCTTCTGGATGGCGTTGTACTCGCGCTGGTCGACGACGCCTTCCTTGAGGAGCTTGTCCAGGACCGTCTTCACGTGCTTGAGGAACAGCGCGTGGGACGTCCACTCCTTCTCGTCCTCGATCAACTCGTTGATCCGGCACCGGTTGTCGGTCAGCCGGTTCGGTACCCCCGAGTCGACGTCACCGACGATCACCGTCAACCGCTCGTCGAACTCCGGGCAGTTGGGCGCGGGCACCTGGCTCGACACCACCGTGAAGGTCACGGTGCGGGCCGCGGCGGTGTTGCCCGCCTTGTCGGTGGCCCGGTAGGCGAGCGTGTGAGTGCCCGCGCGGTCGACGACCACCGGGGCGGTGTACGCGAGATACGGACCGCCGTCGATCGAGTACTCGATCCGGTCGACCCCGGAACCGCCCTCGTCCGTCGCGCTCACGGTCACCTTGGCGTTGCCGATGTAGGCCCCGTCCGAGTTCTTGGTGCCCTCGACGGTCACCCCCGTCACCGGCGCGGTGGTGTCCGGCGTGGGCGTCGCCACGACCTTGAACTGGACGCTCTTCTCGGCGGACACGTTCCCCGCCTTGTCGGTGGCCCGGTAGCGCACGGTGTGGGTGCCGAGCTGGTGCACCATCACGGGGGCGGTGTACGGCTGCCAGGCCCCGGTGCCGAGGGCGTACTCGATGGTGTTGACCCCGGAGCCGGTGTCGGAGGCCGACACGGTCACCGTCGCCATGTCGAAGTAGGCCCCGTCGGCGTCCTGTTCACCGGTCACCGTCGCCGAGGTGTCCGGCGGCGTGGTGTCGTCGGAGGCCGGCGGCACCACCGTGAACGCGACGCTCTTCTCGGCGGAGACGTTCCCCGCCTTGTCGAGCGCCCGGTAACGGATCTTGTGACTGCCCACCTGGTCGACGACGACCGGGGTGGTGTACGGCAGCCACTCGCCCGTGTCGCCGATCGCGTACTGGACGCTGTCGACCCCGGAGCCGCCGTCGTCGGTGGCGCTGATCGCGACGCTCGCCGAACCGACGTACTCGCCCTGCGCGTTCTGCGTCCCGGTGACCTGCGCGGACGTCTGCGGCGGCGTGGTGTCCGAGCCGCCGCCCTCCGTCACCACGAGGATGCCCTGCATCGAGCCGTGGCCCGAGATCGTGCAGTGGTAGAAGTAGCGGCCCGGGGTGAGCGTGACCTCGGCGGTGTGCCGGCCGCCCATGTCGTCGTTCGGGTTGGCCAGGATGTTGAGTTGGACATCGCTGTTGAACTCGGGATCGCTCGTCACGAAGGTCAACGTGTGCGGCATGCCGGTGGTGTTGCCGGTCGCCGCGCTGTTCTCGAAGACGATCGTCGCCTGACCGGCCACGGCGGTCGTCGGCGCCGACGTGTACTTCGTGATGTCGTCGCCGGCGGTCCAGGTGAGCGTCTGGGCGGCGGCGGCCTGTTCGGGTTGTGCCGTGCTCGGCACGGCCTGGAGACCGAGCAGCATCAGCACCGCCGCCAACAGGGCGGTGAGGACTCTTCGTTGCCGTGTCACTGCGCTGCCCCCCTCGCCAGCTGATCAGCGGCAGGTGTCGGACCACCGCCCGTGTAAGTGACCCGCCACAGCGCCGACTTGCCGTCCGAGGTGAAGAAACCCCGGCCGTAGTCGAGGACGTAGAGCGAGCCGTCCGGACCGAACTTCCAGTCCATGAGGTTCTTGATGCCGTCGTTGCCGATCGGGACGATCTTCTTCAACGACTCGGAGTGGACCGGGAGTCCACCGTCACCATGGTTCTTCGGGTCGGTGATGACCGCGTTGCGCGGCTGGTCGGCGTCGTAGAAGTCGCCGACGAACCACTTGCCGTCCCAGTACGAGGGCCACTTCACGTCACTCGCGCTCGCGGCGTCGTAGCGGTAGACCGGCCCGTTCATCGCGGCCTGCCCGCCGCCCTTGAGCCACGGCAGCAGATACGTGGACTCCTCCTGCTTGTACGACGGGATGCCGTTCGCGTCGCGCGGGAAGTCCGGGGCGCCGCCCTGGGGCGAGTACCAGATGTTGTTGCCGGTGACCGGCGGGAGGTTGACGAGGCCGTCGTTGTTCGGGGACTCGTTCTTCGGGTGGTCGCAGTCGTACCAGCCGAGCGGTTTCGTCGGATCGGGGAGGTTGCGGTCGCGGTAGGGCTGCTTGTTGCCCATGCAGTACGGCCAACCCCGGTTGCTCGCCTTGGTGATGACGGCGAACGTGTCGTACTTCGCCGGGCCCCAGGTCGTCGAGGGCGCCGAGGCGTCCGGGCCGACCCACCCCGCGTAGAGGATGTCGGTCTTCTTGTCGACGAAGATGCGGGCCGGGTTCCTGACGCCCATCACATAGATCTCGCCGCGTGTCTTGCCGCCGCCCTCGTCGGTCTCCTGCCCGGTGAAGAGGTTCCCGGCGGGCAGGGTGTACGTCCCGTCGGCCTCCGGGTGGATGCGCAGGATCTTGCCGTTGAGGTTGTTGGTGTTGCCGGCGGTGCGGCGCGCGTCGGCGAAGGAGACGCCCTTGTAGTTCGGCTCCGGGTTGTTGCCCGAGTAACCGTCGCTGAAGCGGCTGGAGTTGTTGTCACCGGTCGCGATGTACAGGTTGCCCTTGGAGTCCCAGGTCATTCCGCCGCCCGCGTGGCAGCAACTGTGGATCTGCACCGGCCACTTGAGCAGTACCTTCTCGCTGCCCAGGTCCAGCTTGTTGGTGGCGAGGTCGAGGGTGAAGCGGGAGACGCGCCGCTCGGCCGTCCTGGTCTCGCGGTTGATCTGCGAGTGCGGGGTGTAGTGCAGATACACCCACCCGTTCTCCTCGAACCGGGGATCGAGCTCGATGCCGAGGAGCCCCTCCTCGACCTTCACCAGCTCGTCGCCGCCGCCCTTGTTGCCGAAGACGGTCAGGGCACCCGCGAGCGTCACCTTCTTGGTCTTCGGGTCGTAGACGTGGATCTCGCCCTTGCCCTTGCCGATGTCGGGGTTGTTCCAGTCGGTGACCACCGGCTGGGAGGAGTCGGCGCCGCCCCGGCCGATGTAGAGCACCCGCCCGTCCGGTGCCGTGACCAGGCCGTGCGGCTCGCCGATCTGGTCGTTCTGGCCCGGCTGGTTGGGCTGGGTGAGACGCTCGGCCTTGTAGTTGCCGGTGATGGTGGCCTTGCAGTCGGCCTGCACCAGCCGCGTCGTCCACAGCAGCGCGCCGCGCAGATGGGCACGGAAGTCGGTCTCGTCGTACGAGGAGACGGTGCCGCCCATGCCGGTGTAGAAGGAGCGTCCGCCGTCGTAGTCACGGCACCAACTGACCGGGTGGTCCCAGCCGTTCTTCCCGTCGCCGGGCTGATACGTCGACTCGCGCACCCGGGCCACGGTGTGCACGGAACCCGACGGGTTCTTGGCCCAGTTGAACCACTGATCCGGCCGTTTCCACTGCACCGGCAGGTCCTTGGTCGCCGGATGCTGCCGGTCGCCCACTTCAACGACCGCGCGCTGTACGGCGGTTGGGCTGGAGGCGGCAGGGCGGGCGCCGACGAGCCCCGTGAACCAGTCCGAGTACGGCTCGGCCCGCGCGGCGTCATGGATGCCGACGAACCCGCCACCGGCCTCCATATAGGCCTCGAGCCCCGCCTCCTGCTCGGGATCGAGGATGTCACCGCCCCCGGTGAGGAAGACGATCGCGTTGTAACGCCCCAGCTTGGTCTCATCGGTGAACACCGAGGCGTCGTCCGTGGCCACGGTCTTGAACCGCTGCTCGGCCGGGCCGGACAGCCCGATCTTCTCGATCGCCTCGATCCCGGCGTTCACCACCGGCGACTCCTCGCCGGACGCGGCGGACCCGTAGAAGAGCAGCACCCGTACATTCGCGCCGCCCGGCGGCGACTTCACGGACATCGTTGTCAGCGGTGGTTCGGGCGCCGGGCGCGCGGTGGCGGCGGGACCGGACAACAGCCCGGCCACGACGACCCCGGCGGTCACGCCCGCCACACCGATCCGTCTTCTCGTGCTCAACCCTCGTAAGTGCATGGGCACCTCCTCGGTCACAGCGACAGCGCCAAGGAAGCTAGACGTCTTTGCGCAACTCGCCAATACCTATGACCGAGTTGGGGCCAACTTTGTCCTGAGTGTGGATAAACAGCGGAACGGCCGGTACCGTCGCACAGGTTCGTCACAGGTACGTCTCTGCAAATTCCTTACCAGGCTGGGGAGTTCCGCATGGACAGACGCGGGTTCAATCGGAGGATGCTGCTGGGCGGCGCGGCGGTGGTGGGCGCCGGGACCGTCGCGACATCGTTGTCCACGGCACCGGAGGCCGCGAGTGCCGACACCCCGGCCAAGACGGCCCCGGCGGGCGGGGAGGTCCGGCACATCAAGCTGTACGCCGAGAAACTCGCCGACGGGCAGATGGGCTACGGCTTCGAGAAGGGCAAGGCGACGGTCCCGGGCCCGCTGATCGAGCTCAACGAGGGTGACACGCTGCACATCGAGTTCGAGAACACGATGGACGTGGCGGCGAGCCTCCACGTCCACGGCCTGGACTACGAGATCTCCAGCGACGGCACGAAGTTGAACAAGAGCGACGTCGAACCGGGCGGCACCCGCACCTACACCTGGCGCACCCATGCCCCCGGCCGCCGCAAGGACGGCACGTGGCGGGCGGGGAGTGCGGGCTACTGGCACTACCACGACCACGTGGTCGGCACGGAACACGGCACGGGCGGCATCCGCAAAGGCCTGTACGGCCCGGTGATCGTCCGCCGCAAGGGCGACATCCTCCCGGACGCGACCCACACGATCGTCTTCAACGACATGCTCATCAACAACAAGCCCGCGCACTCGGGTCCGAACTTCGAGGCGACGGTGGGTGATCGGGTCGAGTTCGTGATGATCACGCACGGCGAGTACTACCACACGTTCCACATGCACGGTCACCGCTGGGCGGACAACCGCACCGGCACCCTCACCGGCCCCGACGACCCGAGCCAGGTCATCGACAACAAGATCGTGGGCCCGGCGGACTCCTTCGGCTTCCAGGTGATCGCGGGGGAGGGCGTCGGAGCGGGCGCGTGGATGTACCACTGCCATGTCCAGAGCCACTCGGACATGGGGATGGTGGGGCTGTTCCTGGTGAAGAAGACGGACGGGACGATTCCGGGGTACGAACCGCATGAGCACTAGTTCTGGTGAGCGGGGTCAGCTGATGTCGAACAGGGTCCACTCAGCGGCGTTCTCCTCCTGCACGTAGAGACGGGGACCGCGACAGACGACCCGCCGACGCCCCGACCGCGCACCGTCTGCACGGAGCAGCCGGGTCTCCTCGACGGGCTCGATCGCCGACTCGGTGAGGGTGCCCAGGAGGAGTCGGTCGTGGTCGTCGGCGTACCCGCCGTAGAGCGCGACACGAGGCCCATGGACCATCACCCCCTTCGCGCCCCGGACGGGCGTGGTGCGGATGCGCGCCCGCCGTCTGTTCCGGACCTCCAGGAGCGGGAAGTCCGTGTACGGGTACGCCCAGGTGCAGCGGCGGTCCACGTTCAGGGCGTAGCAGTCCAGGAACCAGCCGGCCTCCGGGGGCTGGTGGTACTGCCACAGCGGTTCCCCGGCACTGCTCCAGCACCGCAGCCCCGGATCGCAGAGCGGGTCGCTGCCGACGCCCTCGTCGAAGTGGCCCACCCACAGGTCGCCGGTCTCGTCGGTCAGCAGGTGTTCGATGGCGTCACCGACATCGAAGGCGCATGACGGGTGCCCCGACGAGCCGAACACCTGCACCTGGTCGACACCGTCCTGTCGGCGGGCGTCGGCCACCACGAAGCCGCCGTCCGGCAGCGCGTCCACCCGAGGGAAGCGGGCGTGAACGGACCGCAGACGGGTCCTGCGGTTGCGCCCGTCCTCGACCGTGAGGACCAGGGCGTCGTACACATCGCCCCGCCGCGCCGAGTCGCGCAGCAGCCAGTGCGCCCGCCCGAACGCGTCGACGGTGCTGTGCAGCACGTCCCGCCCGTGATACGCGAGGGGGAGTCGCGCGTACGGCGTGAGGCGGGGCTCAGCGGTCATGTGCTCTTCTCGAAGTCATGCGGTGATCCTCTTGCCGTCACGCCCGCCTCCGCAACCACGTTTCCGCCCTCCCGAGAGCGCTCTCACTCCCGCCCCCGACCAGGGCTATCCTGGGCCGCAACCAGGAGGAGGGCCCCGAAGTGAGCGAGACAGTGCCGCGTCCCACGCTGGAGGCCGTGGCCGCGCGGGCCGGGGTCTCGCGGGCCACCGTGTCGCGGGTGGTGAACGGCGGCGACGGGGTCAGGGAGCCGCTCGTCGAGCGGGTCCGGCGGGCCGTGGAGGAGCTGGGGTACGTCCCCAACCAGGCCGCCCGCAGCCTCGTGACGCGACGGCACGACGCCATCGCCGTCGTCGTCGCCGAACCGGAGACCCGGGTCTTCGCCGACCCCTTCTTCGCACTGCAACTACGCGGCATCAGCAAGGAGTTGACGGCCCACGACAACCAACTCGTGCTGCTGCTCACCGAGGGCCGGGACGACCACGCCCGCGTCGGCCGCTATCTCGCCGGCGGCCATGTCGACGGGGCGCTCGTCTTCTCCCTGCACCTCGACGACCCGCTGCCCGGCCTCATCCAACGGGCCGGAATTCCCACCGTGTTCGGCGGCCGGCCCGGCTGGAGAGACGGCACGGGCGACGACGTGGTGTACGTCGACAGCGACAACCGGGGCGGCGCCCGGGACGCCGTACGGCATCTCGTCGGCCTCGGCCGCAGCCGTGTCGCCCACATCACCGGCGCCCTCGACCAGACGTCGGCGGTGGACCGGCTGGAAGGCTTCCGGGACGTCATGGGAGACGTCGACGCGCGGCTCGTCGTCGAGGGTGACTTCACGCCGGCCGGCGGGGAGCGGGCGATGCGTGCACTCCTCGACCGCTGCCCGGACATCGACGCCGTGTTCGCCGCGAACGACCTGACCGCGTCCGGCGCGTTGCGCGTCCTGCGCGAGCACGGCCGCCGCGTCCCCGACGACGTCGCGGTCATCGGCTTCGACGACATGCTGCCGATCGCGGAACAGACCGACCCGCCCCTCACGACGATCCGTCAGGACATCGAGGAGATGGGCCGGTTGATGGCCCGCCTGCTGCTGAAGGGCCCCGGGGACGCGACGTCCGGGGTGGTGCTGCCCACGACGTTGGTGCGGCGGGCGTCCGCCTAGGCGCGGGCGGGGAGGGACTTGAGGGCGAAGTTCAGGAGGAGCGCGCGGAACGACGGGTCCGTGTCGTCGCCGTCCTCGTCTTCGCCAGGACGGTCGGCCCAGCCGTTCAGGCGCAACTGCTCCAGCAGGCGGGCCCATTCGGCACCCACGTCCTCGGCCACACCGCCGGTGCGCTCGCAGTGATAGCCCACATGGGAGACGAACATGGCCTCCACATCAGGGCGTCGCAGCTCGGCCGTCAGACGGTCGAACGCTCCGGGCTCGCGCCTGTTGAGCGCCCCCTCGATGCTCGCCAGCCGCAGGGCCGGGTCGGCCGAATCCGTCAGCTTCGCGAGCGCGGTGGAGGCCGCGCGGGAGTTGGCCTCCTCGGTGCAGGCGATTGTGGCGAGGGCGTAGGAGGCGCAGCGCACGACCTCGACGTCCGGGTCGTGGTCGAGGGCGTGGATCAGCGCGGCGACGGCCCGAGTCTCCTGGGGCAGCCCGGGTGCGAGGGTGTCCAGACCGGCGGCGGCGCTCGCCCGCACGGTGGAGTCGGTGTGCGCCAGCGCCGCGAGGAACATCTCGACCGGCGGGGCGTCGAGCGGCCGGTCGGCGTGCAGCGCGGGGTAGCAGCTCAGCACCTTGCTGAAGACGATCGGGTCCTGCTCCGGTGCGCGGAGCCCGTCGAGCGTCTCGCGGACGGCGTCGTGGCGGTACACCTCGTTGCCGTGGAGCGTGATGTCGAGCGCTTCCAGGCCCAGCGGGATCAGGTCGTCCTCGGCACTGCGGCACAGATCGAGCGCTTCCTCGATGCACAGCGCGGCGGTCTGCCGGTCGGACCAGGACTCGTCCTCGGGCCGCTCACACAGGGCGGTGAGTACCTCCTGGCGCTCGTCGCTGTCCACTGGGTGCGCGAGGGCCGACTTCAGGGCCGCGCGGATGTGCCGTCGGGCCCGGTCGGCGTCGGCCGAGGTCAGGGGGGTGTGGCGGCGCACGGTGTCGTGGAGCAGGGCGACGGCGAACGTGAACGTGAGCTGGTAGGGAAAGCTGTCCGGGTCCGTGCCGGACAGCTCGGAGAGCTTGCAGCCCTGCTCGCCCACCCGGCGCATCCGGTGAGTCACCTCGGCGGCCACTTCGTCGTCGACCGTCTCCAGAGCGGCGCCCGCCCCGAACCCCGCCAGGAACGCCGTCCACGCGCGCACCAGCGCCGCAGGATCGTCGGCGTGCGCCACGAACATCGACTCCACCCGCTCACGCGCCGAGCGGTCACGGCAGACGGCATCGCAGAAGATCTCCGCGATGTCCGCTGCCGCGGCGGGAGACGATTCCCGGTGCAGGGCACGGGCCAGCTCCCGTATCGCCCAGCCCGTGTCCCGCACCCCCGCGATCTCCCGGGCCGTGGCCACCCTCACCTCGGCCACGGGCGACACGATGCGCGCGGCCAGGTCCTCCTGCCGCTCCTGCTCTCGGCGAGCCCTCCGCTTGGCGAACATCCCGACAGGCTAGGGCAGCCGCCCGCTCGCCTCCCAGCGGCCCCGGCAGCTCACCCCTGCGCCGGTGCGCTCTTGATCACCGCGAAGCGTGCCCCGTACGGATCGGCCAGTCGCGCGACCCGGCCCACGCCCGGGATGTCGGTCGCCGGCATCCGGACCAGGCCGCCCCCCGCCTCCGTCTTGGTCACCGCCGCGTCCACGTCCGTGACCTCGAAGTACGGCAGCCAGTAGGGATCGCCCTCCGCCTCCGTCGGGGCCTCGGCGAGCGGGATGATGCCGCCGAACATGGCGTCCTCGGACGTGCCGGCCGGGTTGATCGTCGTGTACGTGCCGCCCGGGAAGTCGACGCCGTACGTCTCCAGGCCGAGCACCGCGTTGTAGAACCACGCGGCCATCGGCTGGTCCGCCGTGTACAGCTCGATCCAGCACAGGGAGCCGGGCTCCTGGGTCACGTCCAGGCCCTTGAGACGGCCGGGCTGCCAGATGCCGAACGGGACGCCGGCCTTGTCGGCGAGGATCGCCATCCGGCCCTGGTCCATCACGTCCAGGGGCTGCATCAGCACCTTGCCGTGCGCCTGCTCGGCGGCCTTCGCCGTGGCGTCCGCGTCAGGCGTCTGGAAGTACACCGTCCAGGACGGCGGACCGTCCTCCGCGGTGGTCTGCATGCCGCCTGCGGCCGTCCTCCCGTCCAGCCGGAAGAAGCCGTAGCCGCCGGACTCGGGCGGCCCGGGCTCGAAGCGCCAGCCGAAGAGCGCTCCGTAGAAGGAAGCGGCGCCGTCGATGTCGGGGGTGCCGAGATCGATCCAGTTGGGTGCGCCGGTGACATAGCGGGTGGTGAGCATCCTTGCCCTCCTCCGAGGGGTCACGTCCACTGCACTGCCGAGTCTCGCACCGCCCACTGACAATCGCTCCGCAATGCCGCGCGCCGCCGTGCGTCATGGCGCGCGGCGGAGCAGTATCGGGGCGGCCGGAGGCCTTGGAGCGCCGCGTTGATCCCGCGTTGATCGAACGTTTTTCGCCGCCCGGCACGATCCTGCACATGCTCATCGAGACGATCACGCCACCCGACCTGGACTGGCAGGACGAGGCGCTGTGCGCACAGACCGGCGGGGACTTCTTCTTCCCCGAGCCGGGCAGCTCCGTACGGGAGGCGAAGCGGATCTGCGGTCTGTGCCCGATCCGCTCCGCCTGTCTGGAGTTCGCCCTCGACAACGACGAGCGCTTCGGCGTGTGGGGCGGCCTGTCGGAGAAGGAACGACTGGAGATCAGGCGTACGTCCCGCTGAGCGAGGCGTACGCCCCGGATCACACGTACGTCATGCCGAACCGCGTCACGCGTACGTCACGCTGAACCGCCGCGTCCCCGCCGGTACCCGTACGTCCTGGCCCGTCCGGCCGAGCTCGTGCCCGTCCGCCTCCGCCGACCGCACCTCGCCGAAGCGGCAGGGGTAAACGAACCTCACCCCCTCGGGCGCCTGAGTGATGTCCACGGTCACCTTCCGCTCCGCCGGGTCGTGCGCGAGCCGGTAGCCGAAGGGTGCGCCGAAGAGCGTCGGTGCCGCGTCCACGGTGACCGGTTCACCCCCGGGCACCCAGTGCGGCCGTATGCCTGGAGCGATGTACAGGTGAGGGTCGTGGTCCTCGTCGGCCTCGAAGAAGAGGATGTCGCGGATCAGCAGCAGATACTCGGCGGCCGCCCAGCCGTGCGGGATGTCACCCATGTACCAGCGGCGGTACGGGACTTCGCGGAAGTCGGACGCGATCGGGAACGCGTGCTGCTCGTTCCACGCGCCCAGCGCCACCGCGCGCTCCGCCACGCTCGGGAACCCCGCCGCGACCGTCCAGCCGAGCAGCGCGTCCATCCGGGCCGGGTCCCCGGCGAGCAGGTAGGCGTGTGCCAACTGCAGGGTCAGATAGGGTCCGTACGCCTGCCAGGCGGCCTCGTGCCGGTAGCCGCCGGTGACGAAGTGGGCGTACATGGTGTCGAGCGTGCAGCGGGCGGCCCGGTCGATGTCGTCGCCCAGCTTGCTGCCCATGTGCAGACGCAGCGGGTGGAAGTACGCGGCCGCCCCGATCATCGTCGAGTCGAGGCGTCCAACGTCGCCCGGCCCCGTCGGGATGTACGTCTCCCACGCGCCGCGTCCGCGCTGCTCACCCAGCACCCAGCGGATCGAGTCGCCCGTGGCCCGCTTCAAGTCGTCGAAGACGGACCAGAGTTCGCCCACCTCCGGCGCCCCGATCCGCTCGGCGAGGCGCGCGGCCTCGTAGAGCCCGGCCAGCGCCCAGAAGTCGTCCCAGTAGTGCGGCTTGTCGCGCTCACCGAGGTGTTCGGCGCTCCAACCGCTGTGCAGCAGACCGTACTGGTCGCGGTTGTCGCGCAGCCAGCGCGCCGCGTCCCGCACATAGGGGACATACAACTTGGCGCCGAACGCCGCCTGTTGACCGCTCGTGCGGTCGAACCTGCCGATCGCCCACAGGGCTTGGCCGTTGCTGTCCCACTCGCGGTCGTCCTTCTCGTGCGGGCCGCCGTAGAAGCCGTACTCCGCACATGGTCCGATTCGGCCCGTGCCGAGGTTGAACTTCAGCGGGTAGTGCGTGCCCAACTGCCGTTCGGCCAGGGCGGAGTCGCCGACCAGTGAGCAGGCCGTCGCCTCGACGGAGGAGTCCCTGATCCAGAAGGAGTCGTAGACCGTGGGGCCCGGGTGGATCTCACCGTGGTCGGAGAGGACGAGCAGCTGGGTGCGTGCCTGCCGGAACAGGTCCGTGAGGTGGGCCACCGGGCGTGGCAGGCCCGGCTGCACGCCCTGCCCGAGGATCTTCGCCGTCCAGAAGTCCCGGTTGGCGGCCTCCAGTTCGGCGGTCGGCGTGCCCTGTAGCTCCGCGAGGTCGGCCGCGCCGCTGAACAGGTCGACGGGCAGCCGTACGTCGATCTCGAAGACCTCGCTCTCCGCCACCCGGAACGGCCAGGCGAACACCGCGCTGCACAGCCCCGCCACCTGGTCCTGCGCCTCCAGGGCGCCGTTCAGCTTGCCGCCCACGACCAGGTCGTGGAACGGGCTGCTGGTGAGATAGCTGGCCGGGTCGAAGTTGAAGTCCGTGTTGCCGTAGACCCCGTACTGCTCGGGCGCGGTGTCGAAGACCGGGCCCCAGCCCGAGTTGGTCTCCACCCGCTGTTCGTCCGGCAGATGACGCAGATACGTCAGCCGCCGGTCGGTGATCTGACGGCCGTTGCGGTCGTGCCGCTGGAAGCCACTGGGCCCGGCCGGCAGCACGGCCGCACACAACAGGCCCTCGCGCGGCTGCCCGGTGGGACTGCCGACGGTCACCCGCGTGACCACCAGGTCCCGTTGGCTCGCGCCGACCGTCGTCGCGAACGTGCGCTGCACGAACTCCACGTCCTCCGGTGTGCGGAACGTCGTCAGCACCACCGGCAGATACGGAGCCTCCAACCGCTGTTCCACCCTTCCCCCGTCCGGGAGTTGGGGCAGTCGCAGGGCACCCGTCGCCGGGTCGTGCAGGAAGAAGCAGAGGCTGTACTTGTCGTAGACGGGCTCGATCTCGCCCGCCTGGCCGATCAGTGACTCCTGGCGATGGTCCTTCACACCGACCATGTGCCAGTACCGGTACAGGGCGTTGGAGGCGAAGGCCGCCTCCTTCGAGTCGTACGTGCCGGAGTCGAAGTCGTCGCTCCAGCGGCGGAAGGCCTGCTGCGCCCACCAGGGCACGGGGTACGGGACCCGGTCCCGACCCGCCCAGCCGCGCCACATGACCTCGTAGAACATCCACTCATGGGTCTGGGCCATGGTGTGTCACCCCCTGCGGGCACCGTTGCACCGCGGAGGCCTCCCGTAAATCCGTGCGACCGGCCGATCGGAGTGCGGCTAGGATCCCGGAGCGCACCCGGACGTAGCGCAGAGGCAGGCGCACCGCCTTGCTCAGGCGATCACGCCGGTTCGAATCCGGCCGTCCGGATGCGTGCGTGGGGTCCCGTAGAGCAGAGGCAGACTCGCCGCCCTCTCAAGGCGGATACGCCGGTTCGAATCCGGTCGGGACCGCGGTACGGCGAACACGGGGCGGGGACGGCACATGGGCGAGGCGATCAGCGAGGCGGAACTGGCCGCCTTCCACCAGGTCGTGGGGAAGCTGCGTGCCCTGCCCGTCGACGACCCGGTGCGGTTGCGCGCCGAGCAGGTCGCGGCCTCCTTCGCCCGCGACGGCCGCCTGCGCCGCCGTAAGACACGGGGTGCCGAGGTGTCGGCCGCCGACGCGGCGGCGATGGCCGCGACCGCTACGGGCGCGCCGGAACGGCGCGAGGATGCCCCGCTGGCCGGGCCGGGCAGCGGGGGCGTCTTCCGCAAGCCCCGCACCTGTTATGTCTGCAAGTCGCCCTATCGAGAGGTCGACTCCTTCTACCACCGGCTCTGCCCGTTGTGCGCCGCCGACAACACCGCCCGCCGCGCTCTGAGCACCGACCTCACCGGGCGCCGCGCTCTGCTCACCGGCGGCCGCGTGAAGATCGGCTTCCAGCTGGCCCTGATGATGCTGCGGGACGGCGCCGAGCTGCTGGTCACCTCCCGGTTCCCGCACGACACACTGCGCCGCTTCCGGGCCGAGCCCGGCAGTGGGAAGTGGCTCGACCGGCTGACCGTGCTCGCCGTCGATCTCCGCGACCCCCGCCAAGTGCTCGGTCTGTGCGAGGAGTTGCGGCAGGAGGGCCAGCCGCTGGACATCCTCGTCAACAACGCCGCCCAGACGGTGCGCAGACCGCCGGAGTCGTACGCGCTGCTCGCCGCCGGGGAGTACGACGCCCTGCCCGAAGGCGCCCGGCAGGCACCCGGGTTCACACCGATGCGGATGCTGGAGAGCGGTGCCGCGTCCCTGCCCGTCGCCCTGCGCGAGGCCGACGAGGCCGGGCTGCTGCCCGACCCGTCTCCGGAGAACTCCTGGTCGGCCCGGCTCGGCGCGCTCGACCCGGCCGAGGTGCTGGAGACCCAGCTCGTCAACGCCCTCGCCCCGGCCCTGCTGTGCGACCGGCTGCTGCCGCTGCTGCTGGCCTCACCGCACTCGCGCCGGTACGTGGTCAACGTGACCGCCGTCGAGGGCCGCTTCGCCGTCCGCAACAAGATGGCGGGCCATCCGCACACCAACATGGCCAAGGCCGCCCTCAACATGCTCACCCGCACCAGCGCCGCCGAACTCGCCGACCAGGGCGTGCACATGTGCGCCGTCGACACCGGCTGGATCACCGACGAGAACCCGGCACCGAAGAAGGCCCGCATGGCAGAGGCCGGGTTCCGGACGCCGCTGGACATCGTGGACGGGGCGGCCCGGGTGTACGACCCGATCGTGCGCGGGGAGGCGGGGGAGCCCCTGTCCGGGGTGTTCCTCAAGGACTACCAGGAGGCGGAGTGGTGACCGAGGAGACGAACGGCCGCTCCGCGGAGTTGCCTGCCGTGCCGGACAAGGTGAGCGGTTTCGCCGGAGTGCCGTCCGTCGTGCCGCGCCCGGTCGCCGAACTCGGCCCGCTGCTGAACTGGTTGAGGGCCGGTCGGCCCGCGGGGGAGCGGCTGGACTTCCCGGCCGGTACGGCCCTGCCGGACGGGCGTCTCGACCTGTGCAAGCAGGAACTGGGCGCCGAGGGGGCCTCTTTGGTCGCGGAGGCGCTGGGGCAGGGCCCGACTCCGGTACGGCATCTGCTGCTCGGGACCGACGGGCTGGGCGACACCGGGGCCGAGGTGGTGGCCGGGGCGAGTGCCGAGGTCGAGACGCTCTACCTCGGCTGCAACGGGATCACCGCGGGCGGCGCCTGCCGGATCGCCGACCAGCTGCGCGCCTCGCCGCAGGTGGTCACCGGGGTGTGGCTCAAACGCAACCCGCTCGGCTCCGGCGGGGGGCGCGCCGCGGCCGAACTCGTCGAGTCGGCCCGGTCGTTGCGCACCCTCGACCTCGTCCAGACCGGCCTCGACGCGAGCGGCGCCCTGGTCCTCGCCGACGCGCTGCTCGCCGCCGCGGACAACGGGCGGCGCGTCGAGCGGCTCTTCGTCGGCGGCAACCCACTCGGCGAGGCGGGCGCGGAAGCGCTCGGCGCGGTGGTCGCCGCCGGGGCGATCGCCGAACTGTACGTGTCCGCCGCCCGGTTGGGCGACACTGGCGCCGACCGTCTCGCCGACGCTTTGGAGCGGACGCCGTACGGGCGGCTCACCCGGCTCGCCGTCGCCAGCAACGGCATCGGACCGCGCGCCGCGGCGCGCTTGGTCACGGCGGCGACCGCGGCGGGAGTCACCCTCCTGGACCTCGGGCGGGTGCGCGCGGCCGCGGTGCTCGGCGCGGCGGACAACCACGTCGATCTGACGGCCGCCGACACCATCGCCGAGACCCTGGCGGCCGCCGAGCACCGCCTCACCCACCTGGTCCTGACCCACACCGGCATGCGCAGCCGCGAGGCCCACCGCCTCCTCGACACCGCGCCCCGAGCCGTGACATCCACCCGCTTCGTCCTGGGACAGGGCATCGCGGCCAGCGTCAAACGCCGGTTGGAGGCACACAGCGCGCACATACCGCGACCGGCGGTCCCGGCCGACGTGGCCGCCGTACGCAGCGTGCACCGCACGGCCCCGCCCGAGGCCTGACACCTACCGTCTCCGCATCCCCATGAACACCTCCGTCCAGAACCGCTGCTGCTTCTCCGACGCCCCCACCAGATACGTCGCCCGCAGCTTGGCCGGCAGCAGCGCCACCAGCCGGGCCACCACCGCGCGGTGCTTCTTCAGCTGGGACAGCTCCGCGTTGGCCAGGATCTGGTGGACCACGTCACTGTCGTTGCCGCCCTCCCCGGACCGCTCGGCGGCCCGCCGCAGCCTCGCCTCCCAGGCGTCGGCGTCGCGGGCGAGTTCGCGCAGACCGGTGACCTCGCGGCCCTTGAGGCGGTCGAGGAGCGCGGTGAGCGGCACCGGCGCGTACTCGCCGTCGCCGAGGTAGACCGTGCCCATCTCCAGCGGCAGCCCGCGCCGGTGCAGCTTGATGAGCCGCTCCAGGGTGCGCTTGGTGATCCAGGCGCGGCCGTCGTCGTCGATGTCGTGCTTCCACCACTCCAGGACCGTCTCGGCGTCCGCGCCGTAGCGGGCCAGCAGCCACTCGTTGGCCGGGATGTCCTCCGGCGCCACCTCCAAGGAGGCCGTGAAACGCGTCGCCTGCGCGATGTTGTTCCGCGACACCAGCAGCTTGCGGCCCAGGTGGTACGGAGGGTTCTGCACCGCGATCTGGGCGCGCAGGTTCTCGATCCGCCGCCCGGCCAGCGACCACTCCTGGGTGATCTCCATGAGCTTGGCGAACGCGGCCTTGTCCTTGGGCCGGTTGTACTCGTCCCACACGATCGCCTTCGGCTCGGGACCGGTGAAGTGCGCGGCGAGGAGGTTGTCGAGGGTGCCGTCGGCCGACGGGATCGGCGCGCACAGGTCCTCGACGTTCGTCACCGGCAGCGAGAAGTACAGCGGCTCCCGGCCCAGGCCCGCCCGCACCGTCTCGCGCACCAGCTCCGTCTTGCCGCAGCCGGGCGGGCCCTGGAGCAGCACCGTCCAGCGGTTGCGCAGCGCCGCGCGCACGACCTGCCGTACCGGGTCGGGAATCGTCGACGGGTTGGCCACGCCCACCGCCTCGGCGATCCGGTCCAGGATCTCCCGCGTCCGGTTCTGCCCCGGCTTCCCGTCCGGGCCCGGCTCGGCGAGGCGCAGCCGGTCGCCGTCGACCAGCGGCAGGCCCCAGCGCAGCGGGAAACCCTCCTTCGCGTTGGCGAGGACATGGTCGAGCGTGCGCGGGGACAGCAGCTCCCGCAGCGCGGGGGAGAGGGACGCCCACAGCGAGAACACCGGACGCAGGTCCCACGGGCGGTACTTGGCCGCCAGATGCCGGCGCCACGACGTGTCGTTGGCCGTGATCCGCATCGTGACCATACGGTCCAGGAGCGCCAGGTCACCGCGCCGGGACGACGTCTCCGACAACGACTCGTTGTCGGTGAGGAAGACGCCGACGCAGCCGAGCGCACGCAGATCGTGCTCCCCCAGCGTCCAGTTGCAGGCGATCTGCATCAGCTGCGACTGGATGGTGTCGCCCGCCTGCAACGAGTCGTCGATGAGCAGCACGAACGGCGTGCCCGGCTTCAACTGGCTCATCACCAGCTGGCGCAGCACCAGTTCACCGGTGTGCGGATCGCGCACCGGCGCGTTGACGAGCAGGTCGTCCGGCGTCAGGTTCGCCGCCGGGACGTACACCAGGCTCGTGCCCGGGTGGGCGCGGGCGAGATGCGAGAAGAACGTCGCCGTCTTGCCGATGCCGTGCTCGCCGAAGATCTGGCCCGTCTGCCCCATGTCGATCATCGCGTCGATGAAGGACTCGAGCCGCGAGACGGTCAACTGCTGTGTGTCCGTGGTCATGTGCCGTGATCCTGTGGTGGTCTGCCGCGATCCGTCGTGTGCTACCGCGATCCTGTGGTGACGCGATGGCAGTCCATCGCCGGTGTGTGCGTCTCGGGCCACTCGCTGCCGCCCTCGGTGATCAGCCAGATCCATTTCTCCGGCTCGGCGGGCGTGATCGGTGGCGCGTATCCGTCGGTCAGCATCACCACCGCGTCCGGGGTGACGTCGAAACGGCGGCCGTCGACCTCCGTACGCCCCTCCACGTAGTCGGCGACCGCCTGGAAGCTGGTGCCGCCCCCGCCGTAGACCCGCTCGCCCGGTCTGAAGGGCATCACCAGCGCGTCGAAGGACAGCCAGTGCGCCTCCACGCCGTCGATACGGCCCACCAGTTCGGTGAGCCAGGCGATCACGTGCTCCGGCATCGAACCCGAGGTGTCGTACGCGATGACCAGCACCTTGTCCCGCACCGGGCCGCGGCGAGCCAGCATCGGGTCCTGGCCGAGGGCGGCGAGCAGCGCGCCCCGCTTCTTGGGGTAGACCAGCCGCTCGCCGTCGCGCAGCCTGGAGCCGAGCACGTCGACCAGCCAGCGCTGCCACCAGTCGACCGTACGCGTGCGCGTGATCTCGCCGCGCAGCATGCCCGCGCCGAGGTTTCCCCAGATCCGGGCGGCCCGCGCGTTGCCTTCCTCGGTACGGCCCATCAGGTCGAGCAGCTCCCGCTCCGCGCCCGCGTGCCCGCGCCGGGCCGCCAGCAGGGAGTTGAGCAGCGCGGACGACGTCACCGCGTCGACGGTCTCCTGGTCGGCGGGGACGAGGCCGTCCTGCAGACGCACGCACAGCCGGTGCTCCGGGACCGGCGGGCGGTGCATCCGCTTCAGCTCGCCGTACACCCGCATGTCCGTCTCGGTGAACGTCTCGTACGGGACGGGCTCCAGGCCGTGCGCCGTCAGGTCCGCCCGGTAGTGCTCGTACACCTTGCGCGGGTCGATGCCCGTCGGCCGGCCGTTCAGCAGCGGGAGTTCGGTCCTGCCGAGCCGGACCAGCGCCACATGGTTGATGGACACCTCGGCGGCCAGCTCGAAGACCGGGTCGTCCCGGAGCTCCGGGTCGGCGAACAGATGGCGGTGCACCAGATGGCGTGCCTCGTGGAACAGGACGAACTTGACGCCGTCCAGGCCGAGTCCGGTGAAGAAGTCCGGGTTGTAGAGCAGCAGACAGCTGCCGTCGCCGGACGCCACCACGGCCGCCGTGTCGATCGCGGTCGTCGGGAGCTGGTGATGGCACTTGGCGTACAGCCAGGACGCCACCGCCGACTCCGTCAGCCCGAAGTCCAGCAGCGCGGCCTCCTTGAGCCGCCGTGCCTGAGCCACGACCTCCGGATCGGCCGGGCGGTACGCTTCCAGCGCCCGCCGGTCGGCCAGGTCGACCACAGGGGGACGCCGCCCCCGCTCCCCGTACGCCATGTCCTGCCCCCCGAAACGCGTTTCCCCCGTGGCTCATTGGTACCAGGGCCCACTGACATCGGGCCAAGGCATTACGATCGGGCGCCAAGGGCGGGGTCGTAGCGCAGAGGCAGGCGCATCGGTCTCCAAAACCGGAGCACGCTGGTTCGAATCCAGCCGCCCCGCCCCCTGCCGGCTACGCGATGGCGCCCGCCGTGACGATCAGTTCCGGGGTGTTCCCGTGGAACGTCTCCGCCAGCTGCGCCAGCACCGCCCACGCGTCCTCGCGGTCACCCAAGTGCTCCCGCACGAGCGGCCGGAGGGCGTCCTCGGCCTCCTTCAGCCGTGCCGGGAACAGCAGTTGGCCCATCGACAGCACCTCGAGGACGCGCAGCGCCGGGCCGTCGGAGGCCACGTAGTCGGCGGGGCTCTCGAACACGCCCGCCCGGCGCAGCCGGTGGGTGAACTTCGCGTGCGTGCCGAAACCCGCCCGCACCGCCGGCGGGCAGTCCGGCCGGACGGAGAGCGCCCAGCGGGCGTAGCCGGGCAGCGGGTGTTCACGGTCCGCCGCGCCGACCGTCTCCCAGTCGGCGCGGGTCAGCACCATGGACGCGGCGGTGCGACCCTCGCTCCATGTGCCGACCTCGCGCAACGCGCCGACGAGGCCATGGCGGACGTAGGCCTCGGGAACCTCGGGTTCCTGCCCCGGCAGGGTCGCGTCGACCGGTATCGGATCGACGCGACCGGGTGCGAACGGCACCCCGCGCGCGATGGCGCGGCGCAGGCCGGAGTCGGTCGGGATGTGCCGCCACACCACGGCGTTGAGCTGCCGGTCGTCGTTCTCCAGGATCCACAGCGCGACGGAGGCCTCGAGATCGCGGGCCCAGGTCCACGCGCGCGTGACGCGCCCGCGGGCCTGCGCGGGGCTCTCGGGCTCCGGCAGGCCGGTCCGGGCCCGGACCCGTACGGCGATCTCCTCGTCGACGAGACCGAGCAGGAACCCGACCGCCCGCTCCGCCCTGGTGTTCTCTCGCATGGCGGCATGATGCCGCTGGTGGGGGCCTGACCGCACGGGAAAATCGGTGGCCGAGTGGCCGAGTGGCCGAGTGGTCAGGTGGCTGAGCGGCAGAGTGGCTGAGCCACGTGCCGCCCCACGGCCGGCCGACCGGCCCCAGCCGGGTCAGCCCGCCGCGCGTGCCGCCATCCGGGCCTTGCGCGCCGCCAGCTTCTCGTCGAACTTCAGGGCCTCCGCGTCCAGGCCGCCCATGAACATGCCGAGCTCGTCCTGGGCCTGCTGACCCTCGGGGCCGAGGCCGTCGATCTCCATGACCTTCAGGTGGCGCAGGACGGGCTGGAGGACGTCGTCGTGGTGGATGCGCATGTTGTAGACCTCACCGATGGCCATCTGCGCGGCGAAGCGCTCGAAGCCGGGCATGCCGTGGCCGGGCATCCGGAAGTTCACGACCACGTCCCGGACCGCCTGCATGGTCAGGTCGGGCGCGAGCTCGAACGCGGCCTTCAGAAGGTTGCGGTAGAAGACCATGTGGAGGTTCTCGTCGGTCGCGATGCGCGCCAGCATGCGGTCGCAGACCGGGTCGCCGGACTGGTGGCCGGTGTTGCGGTGCGAGATGCGGGTCGCGAGCTCCTGGAAGGCGACGTAGGCGACCGAGTGCAGCATCGAGTGGCGGTTGTCGGACTCGAAGCCCTCCGACATGTGCTGCATGCGGAACGCTTCCAGCTTGTCCGGGTCCACCGCGCGCGAGGCGAGCAGGTAGTCGCGCATCACGATGCCGTGCCGACCCTCCTCGGCGGTCCAGCGGTGCACCCAGGTGCCCCAGGCGCCGTCGCGGCCGAACAGGGAGGCGATCTCGTGGTGGTAGCTGGGGAGGTTGTCCTCGGTGAGGAGGTTCACCACGAGCGCGATGCGGCCGATCTCGGTGACCTTCGACTGCTCCTTGTCCCAGGCCTCGCCGTCCTCGAAGAAGCCGGGGAAGTTACGGCCGGCGCTCCACGGCACGTACTCGTGCGGCATCCAGTCCTTGGCGACCTTCAGGTGCCGGTTGAGCTCGGTCTCGACGACTTCCTCCAGCGCGTACAGCAGCTTGGCGTCGGTCCAGACGGCGGGGCTGCCGAGGTGAGGGGAAGTGATCGTCACGGGAACTCCAGGGGGACGCGTAACACAGGGGAGAAAAGCCGGGTAACCAGCGAGCGGTTGCCGGAACCTACGAGAGCGTAGGCTACGAATCCGTAGGTTACGAAGCCGTAGGTTAAGCGTGACGTAAAGATCCCTGATCAGCCTGTGTTCCCAACGTGTTTCCGGGCCTGTGCGCAAGCCCCAGGACCCGCAGGTCCCGGGGCTGAACGGATGATCCGGTCACTCGTCAGGCGTACAGCTCCCGCACGCGGACCGAGAGGCAAGTCACACATCCCTCGAGCTTCTCGAACTCGCTGATGTCGACCACGACCGGGTCGTGGCCGAGGTCGGCCAGCAGGTCGATGGTCTTCGGCGCGCTCGCCGAGATCAGCAGCTTGTGACCGCCGAGCAGCACGACGTGGCCGCCGGCCTCCTCCGGCACCGACAGGAACCGCGGGAACAGGGACGGCCGGTCCACCTTCGGGATGTTCCCGATGACCGTGCCGTCGGGCAGCGCCGTCACCGCCGACTTCAGATGCAGCACCTTGCTCACCGGCACGGCGACGACCCGCGCGCCGAGCGGCTCGAAGGCGGCCCGCAGCTGCTGGACGCCCGCCGCGTTGGTACGACCGCCACGGCCGACGTAGATGGTGTGGCCGATCTTGAGGACGTCCCCGCCGTCCAGGGTGCCCGGCTCCCAGATCCAGTTGACCGAGCAGCCCAGCGAGGCCACGGCTTCTTCGACCCCGGCGGTCTCCTCGCGCCGCGACTCGGCGCCGGGCCGGGTGATCAGGGCGACGTTCTTGTACATGACGACCGTGTCCTCGACGAACACCGAGTCCGGGCAGTCGTCGGCCGGATCCACCTCGATCGTCTCCCAGCCGTGTGCGCGCAGGGCCTCGGCGTACGCCTCCCACTGCTCGACCGCGAGGTCGACGTCGACCTTCTCGCGCTCGATGTGCGTCACCAGGCCTTCGGCGAGGCGCGGGCTGGGGCGGCGGATGAGGGCCTTCTTGCTGGGCACGAGGAACTCCGTAACGGCGGCAGGTGGCGGCGCCCCGAAAAAAGCGGCGCCGGTCCGCCATCATGCAGGGCGGGCCCGCGAACCCAAAACCCCCGTTGCCAGGCTGTGGCCCTCCTGAGATACGCGGCAGTAACCGCGGCGCCGGCGACCTCCACCTCCGTGGGGCCGCCGGCGCCGTCTCGCCTAGGCGGGCTCCGTGACGGCCTCCGCCGTGGTCTCCCGGAGTTCGCCGTCGAGCATCAGCCACCGGGTGATGCCGATCGACTCCAGGAACGGCAGGTCGTGACTGGCCACGATCAGCGCTCCCTCGTACGACTCCAGCGCGGACGTCAGCTGCCGCACGCTCGCCATGTCGAGGTTGTTCGTCGGCTCGTCCAGCATCAGCAGCTGCGGGGCCGGCTCGGCCAGCATCAGCGCCGCCAGCGCCGCCCGGAAGCGCTCGCCGCCGGACAGGGTCGCCGCCTGCTGGTCGGCGCGGGGGCCCCGGAACAGGAAGCGGGCCAGCCGTGCCCGGACCCGGTTGTTGGTGGCGGCCGGCGCGAACCGGGCCACGTTCTCGGCGACCGACAGCTCGTCGTCGAGGACGTCGAGCCGCTGGGGCAGGAACCGCAGCGGCACATGCGCGTGCGCCTCGCCCGACACCGGCGCCAGCTCTCCGGCGATCGTCCGCAGCAGCGTCGTCTTGCCCGCGCCGTTGCGGCCGACCAACGCCACCCGCTCGGGACCGCGCAGGTCGAAACCGCCCTTCACGCGCGCGCCGTAGGCCAGTTCCAGATCCATGAGGGTCAGCACGTCACGGCCCGGCGGCACGGCCGTGTACGGCAGGTCGACACGGATCACGTCGTCGTCCCGTACGGCCTCCACCGCCTCGTCGAGCCGCTCCTTGGCCTCGGCGAGCTTCCCCTCGTGCATGATGCGGTGCTTGCCCGCGGAGACCTGCGCCGAGCGCTTCCTCAGCTTCATCACCGCCCTGGGCTCGCGCTTGTTCTCGTACATCTTGTTGGCGTACCGCGTGCGCTGCGCCAACTTGGTGTGGGCCTCGACGAGTTCACGCTTCTGCCGTTTCAGATCGGCCTCCGCGACCCGCACCATCCGCTCCGCCGCCTCCTGTTCGGTGGCGAGGGACTCCTCGTAGGCGGAGAAGTTGCCGCCGTACCAGGTGACCTCGCCGGCGCGCAGATCGGCGATCTGGTCGACGAGCTCGAGCAGTTCACGGTCGTGGCTGACGATGACCATGACCCCGGACCAGGACGCGACGGCCGCGTACAGGCGCCTGCGGGCGTACAGGTCGAGGTTGTTGGTCGGTTCGTCCAGGAGCAGCACCTCGGGGCGGCGCAGCAGCAGTGCGGCCAGCCGCAGCAGCACCGACTCGCCGCCGGACACCTCGCCGACCGTGCGGTCCAAGCCGATGTGGCCGAGGCCGAGTTCGCCGAGGGTGGCCAGGGCGCGCTCCTCCGCGTCCCAGTCGTCGCCGACGGTCTCGAAGTGCTCCTCGGACACGTCGCCCGCCTCGATGGCGTGCAGCGCGGCCCGCCGGTCGGCGATGCCGAGCACCTCGTCGACCCGCAGGGCGGTGTCGAGGGTGACGTTCTGCGGCAGATGGCCGACCTCGCCGGCGACCCGCACGGTGCCGTCGACCGGGGTGAGTTCACCGGCGATCAGTTTCAACAGGGTGGATTTGCCGGACCCGTTGACACCGACGAGGCCGGTGCGGCCGGGGCCGAAGGCGATGTCGAGGTCCTCGAAGACGGGGGTGCCGTCGGGCCAGGAGAAGGCAAGGGAGGTACAGGTGAGGGATGCGGACATACAGGCCTCGCGGTTGCTCGGTGCGGTCGGGGGCAAACGCGTATCGAGAACACCTGCGACCACAGGGAGGCTCCGCGGGCAGAAGAGGGGCGTGAGAAAAGCCCTGCACCGGAGGACGGCTCGAACGCCGAGGTCGCACGCGGCGCACACACCTCAGGTGTGTGACGCGGTGTCTCATGACCTCAGAGGAGCAACGTCCTTCTCCGATCGACGGCAGCAGAAGCGTTGTCCACGGTAGGCAGAGGCGTCGAGACCGTCAATCGAATTAATGTGAAGCCCGATCTGGAGGAGGCCCCGTGCCCGACGGCTCGCTGTCCCTGCCCGCCCGGCTCTACCTGCTGGCCTGGGACACCACGCGCAACCAACTCACCGACACCGTCCACGTCGATCACCTGGTGCGGGCCGGCGCCCTCACCGAACTGGCCCGGCGCGGGCTCCTCCTCGACGACGACGGCATCGCCACCCCGGCCGACCTGGACTCCGACACCGGGGACGCCGTCCTCGACGGGCTCCTGGAACTCGTACGGGAGTCCCGGCCGCACCACTGGCACAGCTGGGTGCCGTTGCACGCGCGCGTGACGCTCGACGCGGTACGGGAGCAGCTGGCCGCCGAGGGCTTCCTCCGCGCGGAGAAGCGGCGGGCCCTCGGGGTGTTCCCGACCGTCGAGTACGTTCTGGAGCGCGTCGCCGTCGTGGACGCGCTGCGCGCGGAGGCCCGGCGCATCCTCGAAGGGCCGGTGCCGACCGCGGAGGTCTCCGACCGGGACGCGGCCGTCGTCACCCTGGCGGCCGCGGCCGAACTGCGCACCCTGGTGAGCCGGGACGAGCACGGTCGGTACAAGGAGCGGCTGGCGGAGCTGGCCGAAAAAAGCGGGCCGGGGACGCGGAAGGTGGAGGAGGAGCTGAGGGCGGCGCTGACGAGCGCGGCGGCGCCGGCGGGAGCCTGAGGGCAAGAAGGCCGTTCCCGTCACGTTCACCGCCCGTGCGGCCGCGCCCGCGGGAGCCTGAGAGGTGAGGCCGGCACCCGTCACGTTGATGTCGATTTCCTGCCAGCCCCCGCCCGCCCGCGCTGCTTGAGTGAACGCATGACGAAGCAGACCTCCCTCCGCGACCGCGCCCTCGCCTTCCACGCCCTGCACGTCCCCGGCCGCCCGCTGGTCCTGCCGAACGCCTGGGACACCGCGAGCGCCCGGATCGTCGCGCATGCCGGTGCCGCGGCCGTCGCGACCACGAGCGCCGGGCTCGCCTGGGGCCTCGGCGCGGCGGACGGCGACCAAGTGGACCGGGACCGGGCCCTGGGGGTCGTCACGGACATCGCCGCCGCCGTGGACGTCCCCGTCAGCGCGGACGTCGAGAGCGGCTACGCCGAGGACCCGGAAGGAGTCGCCGACACGATCCGCGCGGTCCTCGCGGCGGGGGCGGTCGGCGTGAACATCGAGGACGCGTTGTACGGGGAGGGCGCGGGACCGCTGCGGGACATCGCCGAGCAGGCCGAGCGGATCGCCGCCGCCCGCGCCGCTGCCGACGCGGCGGACGTGCCGCTGTTCGTCAACGCCCGGATCGACACGTTCCTGCGCGACGCCGGGGGAGTAGACCTCACCCTGGAGCGGGCCGCCGCCTTCCGGGCAGCGGGCGCCGACGGGATCTTCGTCCCCGGGGCCGTCGAACCGGGGATCGTGAAGGAGCTCGTCGACGGCGTCGACGGCCCCGTGAACATCATGGTCGGCCCCGGCGCCCCACCGGTCGCGGACCTGGCGGCGCTCGGCGTCGCGCGCGTGAGCGCGGGCGCGGGCATCCCCATGGCCGTGCACGCCCTGGTGCACCGCGCCGCGCGGGAGCTGCTGGACGCGGGCACGTACGACGAGCTGGCCGGCGGATTCGACTACGGCGAGCTCAACTCGCTGCTGGGCGGGGGCCGTCAGCGGTAGGTCAGCAGGCGTCCCGCATCAGCTCGGCCAGCTGCTGGTCCAGGTCGAGCTGGAGATGCTCCAGACCGACGGGCACCAGCTCGGCCGTCGCCTCCAGGAAACGTCGCAGCTCGCCCGAGCGGACATGCACGACGGCGGTGCCCTCGGGGGCGTGGAACTCCAGCACGGTGCGGTCGTACCCGTACGGCCGCACGCGTACGTCGCCATGGCCCTCGGGGGCCGTCATGCCCGCGGCGAGGAGTTCGCGGGAGAACGTCCAGCAGACGTCCACGCCCTCCAGGGTGGCCGGGGCCGGGAAGGTCATCCGGACGGCGAACGGATCGCGCCGGTCGTAGTGGAGTGTGGCGGGAATGCTCGGCATCCGCGGCGCGGCGGCGACGAGGCGGGCCTCTACGGGCTGCTCGATGACGGTGGACAACGCCTTGCTCCCTTGTGACGACTGAACGGACGGCTGGACGGACGGCTGGACGGACGGCTCCGACGGCTGGACCGACCTCCGGGCGGATGGGACCGGACACTGGAAGAGACGTCGGAACGGGCCCATCCGTGCACACCGGAATCGAGTGACCTCGGTCACCGCCTTTCATGCACGGGAGTGACGCAGCCGACTTGCCGTGCCGCGAAGGGCACTTGTGACGCCCAGGACCCCATCTGGACGCCCACGCGCCCGTGGGCTAGCTTCGCCCGCCATGAGGCGCTTGGGGAACATGCGAGGAACGCGACGGACGAGACCTACGACACGCACGATGCGAGCCGGCACCCGGGTGGCCGCGGGGGTGGCGTGCGCGGCGGCGCTGGCCGCGCTGACGGCCGTACCCGCGCAGGCGCACGGACCGGAGCAGCGGGCGCCGCACTGGGAGCTCAAGGACAGCGGCACCCCCGACGTACGGTTCCGGGGCCTGTCCGCCGTCAGCCGGACGACCGCGTGGGTGTCCGGCACCCAGGGGACCGTCCTGCGCACCACGGACGGCGGCGCCAGCTGGCGAAACGTCTCCCCGCCGGGCGCGTCCGACCTCCAGTTCCGGGACATCGAGGCGTTCGACGCGCGGCGGGCCGTCGTCCTGGCGATCGGTGAGGGCGAGGCGTCCCGGGTGTACCGCACCGAGGACGGCGGGGCCACCTGGACCGAGTCCTTCCGCAACACCGACGCCCGCGCCTTCTACGACTGCCTCACCTTCCTCGACCGCAGGCACGGCCTGGCGATGAGCGACCCGGTGGACGGGAAGTTCCGCATCCTGTCGACGAACGACGGCGGCCGCTCCTGGAAGGTCCTCCCGAACGACGGGATGCCGGCCGCGCTGGAGGGCGAGGCCGGGTTCGCCGCGAGCGGCCAGTGCCTGGTCTCCTCCGGCCCGAAGGACGTCTGGCTGGCCACCGGCGGCGCCGCCCATGCGCGCGTGCTCCACTCCTCCGATCGCGGCCTGACGTGGACGGCCACGGACACCCCGATCCCCGCGGGCGACCCCGCCAAGGGCGTCTTCGCCCTCGCCTTCCGCGACCGCACGCACGGTCTCGCGGTCGGCGGCGACTACCGCGCGGACCAGGCCTCCCCGCAGGCGGGCGCGGTGACAGGCGACGGCGGCCGCAGCTGGCAGCCCGCCGCCACACCGCCGCCCGCCTACCGCTCCGGCGTCGCCTGGCTCCCGCACAGCCGCACCGCGGCCCTCGCCGTCGGCCCCACCGGCACCGACCTCACGACCGACGGCGGCCGCACCTGGCGCACGGTCGACACGGGCTCGTACGACACCGTGGACTGCACCCCCGACCTGGGCTGCTGGGCGGCCGGCGAGAAGGGACGGGTGGCCCGGCTGGAGAGCTGAGCGCGGATGGGGGTACCCGGTCGCCGAGTGCGAAAGGAGTTGAGCCCCCATGCCAAGCGGTTCGAGCCCGAAGAGGGAACGCCAGTACGAGCACATCAAGAAGAGCGCTCAGGACCGGGGCGAGAGCACCGGGCGGGCGAAGGAGATCGCCGCGCGCACCGTCAACAAGGAACGCGCCCGCTCCGGCGAGTCCAAGTCCGCGAGCCGCACCTCCACGCAGGACATGTCGTCCGGCAAGCGGGGCGGCCAGCGGTCCGGCAAGGGCTCCCAGGGCCCGACCTACGACCAGCTCTACGAGGAGGCCAAGCGGCGCAACATCAGCGGCCGTTCGGACATGAACAAGAGCCAGCTGAAGCAGGCGCTCGGCGGAAAGGGCTGACCGGACCCCGTACGGGAGTGCGTACGCTCGTCGGCATCATGACGACCGTACGCATTCCCGCGGGCTGGCCCGCGACCGAGGACGAAGCCCGCGCCGTGCAGGACGAGTTGCGGACGAAGGTGGTGCTCGACGAACCGGGCCCACCGCCCGGAACCGGCCGGGTGACCGGCGTAGACGTGGCCTACGACGACGAGCGGGACGTCGTCGCGGCCGCGGCGGTCGTCCTGGACGCGGCGACCCTGGAGGTCGTCGCGGAGGCCACGGCGGTCGGCCGCGTCTCCTTCCCTTACGTCCCGGGCCTGCTCGCCTTCCGTGAGATCCCCACGGTCCTGGCCGCCCTGTCGTCGCTGCCCTGCCCGCCCGGCCTGATCGTCTGCGACGGCTACGGCCTCGCGCACCCCCGCCGCTTCGGCCTCGCCAGCCACCTGGGCGTCCTCACGGACCTCCCCACGATCGGCGTCGCGAAGAACCCCTTCACCTTCACGTACGACGACCCGGCCACCCCGCGCGGCAGCACCAGCCCGCTCCTCGCGCACACCGAGGAGGTCGGCCGAGCCGTCCGCACCCGCGCCTCCGTCAAGCCGGTCTTCGTCTCCGTAGGCCACCGCGTCACCCTCCCCAACGCCTGCGCCCACACCCTGGCCCTGACCCCCGACTACCGCCTCCCGGAGACCACCCGCCGCGCGGACGCCCTGTGCCGGAGGGCGCTGAAGGAGGCGACGCGGGTCGCGAACCCGCAGGCCGAACGGGCGGCAGCCGACCCCGAGAGGAGTTGGGGCCGCACCGTGTACGAGCGCCAGGCCGACCCGGTGACCTGGGCGGGTCGCGTGCTGGAAGCGGTGGCACCAGGACCGGCCCGGACGCCCGAGATCCAGGCGGCCCTGACGCTGGCGGCCGACCGCGAGCAATGGCACCGAGGCCGAGAGGTGTTCGAGCTGATCCGGTCCGGCACTCCGCTCGACGGGCTCACGACAGAGCGGGCGTCGCTGTTCCGCCTCGCCGAACTCGTCGCCAAGGTCGCCCACAACGCGGCCGGTCCGCCGCCGTACTTCGACCATCACGCGGGATGGGGGATCGCTCCCCTCGCCCGGCAGCTCGCCGTCGGCGATCCCGAGACGCACGCGCGCGTGGAGGCCGTACTCGGTTCCTGAGTACGTGAACTGAGTATCTGTACGGATGTGGCGCGGCGTCATGATCGACAGGCTGGGCCGCATGACGACGCACCGTATGCCCCGTACGCGCTCCCCGAAGCCCCTCGCCGACCCCAACCGGCCCGTCGAGCGGGCGGTGATGGCCGCGCTCATCCTGGCCGTGCTCGCGGGGCTCGCCTGGATCTGCGGGATGATCTACACCGTTGCCACCTGGCCGCTGTAGGGCGCGCCCGGCAATTCGGTTGTGGGGCGCTTCGGCGGCGCACTAGCTTGCCGAGGGTGGATCTCTTCTCGCAGACGTGGGCGGCGTTGCGCAAGGCCGTCGCGGAACTGCCGGACAAGGACTTCGAGAAGCCGTCCGGCTGTGCCGGGTGGCTGGTGCGGGACCTGGTGTGCCATCTGGTCATCGACGCCCAGGACGTCCTGATCACCCTCGTCACCCCGGCCGACACCGAGCCCACCGCCGACGCCGTCACCTACTGGCACGTCGCCGACGAGGCGCCCACCGGGGACGACCCGCTCGACGCGCTGATCGTCCGGCTCGCCGCCGCCTACGAGGAGCCGCACCTGCTCAGGTTCCACCTGGACGACGTCGGTTCCGCCGCCGGGCGTGCCGCCGAACTCGCCGACCCCGCCGCCCGGGTGAGCACCCAGGACATGGTCCTGACCGTCGGCGACTACCTCGGCGCCTACGTCCTGGAATGGACGCTGCACCACCTCGACCTGATCGCCCACCTCCCGGACGCGCCGGCACCGCCGAGCGCCGGGCCGGCACGATCCCGCGCGCTGCTGGAGCAGATCGCCGGTGCCGCGTTCCCCGCCTCGTTCACCGACACCGACGCCCTGCTCGTCGGCACCGGGCGCCGCCCACCGACGGACGCGGAGCGGGCCGAGCTGGGCGAGCTGGACAAGAAGCTGCCGCTGATTCTCGGCTGAGCCGCCGCTACCGGCTCTGCGCCACCCGGAACACGATCCCCGCCGCCCGCAGCCGCTCGATCAGCGCGTCACCCATCGCGACGGCCGTCGTGACCTGCCCGGACGTCGCCGGCAGCTCGTCGAGGGCGAGGCAGAGCGCCGCCTCGGCGAACATCTTCGCCGTCTCGTCGTACCCCGGGTCGCCGCCGGAGACCTCCGTGAACACCTGACGGCCGCCGCCCTCGCCCACGAAACGCACCGAGAACCAGCTCTTCGCCCGCTTCTCCGCGCTCGGCCCCTCCCCGGGCCTGACCCGGCCCGACAACCAGCGCCGCGCGGGCGGCAGTTGAGCCGCCGCGAACAGCGCCCCGACCGCGGCGACCCCGCCCACCGCGATCGGCAGCCGCCGTACGGCCGCGTAGTGGCGGTAACGGAAGTCGGGACCGTAACGCTCCAGCGCCCTCGCCGACCGGCCCACGATCTGCGCGTCGATCGTCGGCAACGGCAGCGCCCAGGCGCCGACCTCCCCGGCGAACCGCGGCGCGCCGCTCGGCGTCGTGGCCCGGCGCCCCACCAGGCGCGGCTCGTGGCGTCCCCGGTCCCGCGCGGCGGCCAGCATCTGCCGACCGCGCGCGAACTGGTTCAGCGCCGAGGCGAACGTGCCGCCCGAGAACATCGCGTCGGCCCGCACGAACCCGTCCACCCGCAGCGGCACCCCCTCCGGCAGCTGCCGCACCGTGAAGTACGCGCCGAGGTCGTGCGGTACCGAGTCGAAACCGCACGCGTGCACCAGCCGCGCCCCGGTCTCCCGCGCGCGTGCGTCATGGCGGACGTACATCAGGTCCACGAACTCCGGCTCACCGGTGAGGTCGAGATAGTCCGCCCCCGTCTCCGCGCAGGCGGCGACCAGTTCCTCGCCGTACGTCACATAGGGGCCCACCGTCGTGGCCACCACGCGCGCGTGCTCGGCGAGCGCCCGCAGCGAGGCCGGATCGGCCACGTCCGCCCGCAGCACCCCGATCTCCTCACCGCCCGGCAGCCGCTCCCGCAGCGCCCGGAGCTTCTCCTCGCTGCGGCCGGCGATCGCCCAGCGCAGCCCCTCCGGCGCGTGTGCGGCGAGGTACTCCGCGGTGAGCGTCCCCACGAAACCGGTCGCTCCGAAGAGCACGATGTCGTACGGACGGTCCGTCCTGTTCAGCCTGCTCATGACACCTCTCGTCCGCCGGCACGCCGTTGTCGGTGGCCGAGGCTAGCGTGACAGCAGAAGAGCACGGACGGTGACCCATCGGTAAATTGGCTAAGCGCTTGCTCGTTCGGGTCTTGTGTCCTGCGGAGCGGCTTCTTAGCATCACTGGTGTTACATCAGTTGTGTCACGCCCAGGAGGGCTGGACGGCATGGGGGCTGGATGACCACGGCAACGACGCCAGGGCAGGGCCCGCTGACCGGCGTGCGCGTACTCGAGCTCGCCGGCATCGGTCCGGGCCCGTTCGCCGCCATGCTCCTCGCCGACCTGGGCGCCGACGTGGTGCGCGTCGACCGGCCCGGCGGACCCGGCCTCGCGATCAACCCGGCGTACGACGTCACCAACCGCAACAAGCGCTCGGTGATCATCAACCTCAAGGCCCCGGACGGCGCCGCCCGCGTCCTCGACCTCGCGGCGCACGCCGACATCCTCGTCGAGGGCTACCGCCCCGGCGTCGCCGAGCGACTCGGCGTCGGCCCGGAGGCCTGCCACGCCCGCAACCCCAAGCTCGTCTACGGCCGCATGACCGGCTGGGGCCAGGACGGCCCCCTCGCCGAGCGCGCCGGGCACGACATCGCGTACATCGCCCTCACCGGCACCCTCGGCATGATCGGCACCCCCGGCGAACCCCCGGCCGTCCCCGCCAACCTCCTCGGCGACTACGCGGGCGGCTCCCTCTACCTCGTCGTCGGCGTCCTCGCCGCGCTCCATCACGCGCGCGTGACCGGCGTCGGCCAGGTCGTGGACGCCGCCATCGTGGACGGCACCTCCCACCTCGCCGCGATGATCCACGGCATGGTCGCCGCCGGCGGCTGGCAGGACCGGCGCGGCGCCAACCTCCTCGACGGCGGCTGCCCGTACTACGGCACCTACGAGACCGCCGACGGCCGGTACATGGCCGTCGGCGCCCTGGAACCGCAGTTCTACGACGAGTTCGTCCGCGTCCTCGGCATCCCCGAGCACGCCGACGCACGCAAGGACTGGACCCGCTGGGGCGAGCTCCGCGAGGCCGTCGCCGCCCGCTTCAAGTCCCGCACCCGGGACGAGTGGACGGCCGCCTTCGACGGCACCGACGCCTGTGTGGCGCCCGTCCTGACGCTGACCGAGGCCCCCCACCACCCGCACCTCGCCGCCCGCGGCACCTTCACCGACCACGGCGGCATCACCCAGCCTGCCCCCGCACCCCGCTTCTCCGCGACCCCGACAGCCGTCCGTACCGGCCCGGCCCAGCCCGGCGCCGACACCGAGGACGTGGCCCGCGACTGGGACGTGCCGGAACTTTCGAAAGACGTGAACCGATGACGGGCCGGCATCCGATGAAGGGGCAGAAGCCCACGAACCGTAAGAAACCCACGAACCGTAAGAAAGTCACGAACGGCCGGAAATCCACGAAAGGCCTCGACACAGCATGAAGCGGCAGATCTTCGCCCCCGAGCACGACGCGTTCCGCGACACCGTGCGCGCCTTCCTCGACCGCGAGGTGCTGCCGCACTACGCGCAGTGGGAGAAGGACGGCATCGTCTCCCGCGAGGCCTGGCGCGCGGCCGGCAAGCAGGGCCTGCTCGGACTGGCCGTGCCCGAGGAGTACGGCGGTGGCGGCACGCCCGACTTCCGCTACGCCGCCGTGCTCGCCGAGGAGTTCACGCGCGCGGGCGCCCCCGGACTCGCCCTGGGCCTGCACAACGACATCATCGGCCCGTACCTGACCGGCCTGGCCACCTCCGAACAGCGCCGCCGCTGGCTGCCCGGCTTCTGCGACGGCTCGCTGATCACCGCCATCGCCATGACCGAACCCGGCGCGGGCTCCGACCTCCAGGGCATCCGCACACACGCGGAGGACCGCGGCGACCACTGGGTGCTCAACGGCTCCAAGACCTTCATCTCCAACGGCATCCTCGCCGACCTGGTGATCGTCGTCGCGAGGACCACCCCGGAGGGCGGCGCCCACGGTCTGTCGCTGCTGGTCGTCGAGCGCGGCACGGACGGCTTCGAGCGCGGCCGCAACCTCGACAAGATCGGCCAGAAGGCGCAGGACACGGCCGAGTTGTTCTTCCACGACGTGCGCGTGCCCAAGGAGAACCTCCTCGGCGAGCTCAACGGCGCGTTCCTCCACCTGATGACCAACCTCGCCCAGGAGCGCCTGAGCATCGCCGTCTCCGCGATCGCCGCCGCCGAACACCTCCTGGAGATCACCACGGAGTACGTCAAGGAACGCGAGGCCTTCGGCCGGCCGCTCGCCACCAAGCAGCACATCCGGTTCGAGATAGCCGAGATGGCCACTGAGTGCGCCGTCACCCGCACGTTCCTCGACCGCTGCATCGAGGATCACTCGAACGGGGAGCTCGACGCGGTCCACGCCTCCATGGCCAAGTGGTGGGCGACCGAACTGCAGAAGCGGGTCGCCGACCGCTGTCTGCAACTGCACGGCGGCTACGGCTACATGAGCGAATATCCGGTCGCCCGGGCCTTCACCGACGGCCGCATCCAGACCATCTACGGCGGCACGACCGAGATCATGAAGGAGATCATCGGACGTTCCCTGCTGGGCTGACCCTCACCCTCGACCCACCCTCGAAAGGCCTCCCTGTGAGCACCGAAGCGTACGTGTACGACGCGATCCGCACCCCGCGCGGACGCGGCAAGGCGAACGGCGCCCTGCACGGCACCAAGCCCATCGACCTGGTCGTCGGACTCATCCACGAGATCCGCGCCCGCTTCCCCGGCCTCGACCCGGCCGCGATCGACGACATCGTCCTCGGCGTGGTCGGCCCGGTCGGCGACCAGGGCTCCGACATCGCCCGCATCGCCGCCATCGCGGCTGGACTGCCGGACACGGTCGCGGGCGTACAGGAGAACCGCTTCTGTGCCTCGGGCCTGGAGGCCGTCAACCTGGCGGCGATGAAGGTGCGTTCCGGCTGGGAGGACCTCGTCCTCGCGGGCGGCGTCGAGTCGATGTCCCGGGTGCCGATGGCCTCCGACGGCGGCGCCTGGTTCAACGACCCGATGACCAACCTCGCCGTGAACTTCGTGCCGCAGGGCATCGGCGCCGACCTCATCGCCACCATCGAGGGCTTCTCGCGCCGGGACGTCGACGAGTACGCGGCGCTGTCGCAGGAGCGTGCGGCCACGGCCTGGAAAGAGGGCCGCTTCGAGCGGTCCGTCGTCCCGGTCAAGGACCGCGCAGGGCTGACCGTCCTCGACCACGACGAGCACATGCGGCCCGGCACCACCGCCGACTCCCTCGCCAAGCTCAAGCCGTCCTTCGCGGACATCGGTGAGCTGGGCGGCTTCGACGCGGTGGCCCTGCAGAAGTACCACTGGGTCGAGAAGATCGACCACGTCCACCACGCGGGCAACTCCTCCGGCATCGTCGACGGCGCCTCCCTGGTCGCCATCGGCTCCAAGGAGGTCGGCGAGCGTCACGGCCTCACCCCGCGCGCGCGGATCGTGGCCGCGGCGGTCTCCGGCTCCGAGCCGACCATCATGCTCACCGGCCCCGCCCCGGCGACCCGCAAGGCCCTCGCCAAGGCCGGACTGACCATCGACGACATCGACCTCGTCGAGATCAACGAGGCCTTCGCGGCCGTCGTCCTGCGCTTCGTGAAGGACATGGGCCTGTCCCTGGACAAGGTCAACGTCAACGGCGGTGCCATCGCACTCGGCCACCCCCTCGGCGCGACCGGCGCCATGATCCTCGGCTCGCTCATCGACGAACTGGAGCGCCAGGACAAGCGGTACGGCCTCGCCACCCTGTGCGTGGGCGGCGGCATGGGCATCGCCACCATCGTCGAGCGCATCTGACCCCCCTCCCGACGGACACGACGGATCACACGGAGCACCTCCACATGAGCACTCAGTCCACGACCATCCGCTGGGAGCAGGACCGCGACGGCGTCGTCACGCTCGTCCTCGACGACCCCGACCAGTCCGCGAACACCATGAACCAGGCGTTCCGCGACTCCCTCGCGCACGTCACCGAACGCCTGGAGGCCGAGAAGGACTCCATCCGCGGCATCATCTTCACCTCCGCCAAGAAGACCTTCTTCGCGGGCGGCGACCTGCGCGACCTCATCCGGGTCACCCCGGAGACCGCGCAGGAGCTCTTCGACGGCGGCCTCGCCATCAAGCGCAACCTGCGCCGCATCGAGACCCTCGGCAAGCCGGTCGTCGCGGCGATGAACGGCGCGGCTCTCGGCGGCGGTTTCGAGATCGCCCTCGCCTGCCACCACCGCGTCGCCCTCGACGCACCAGGCTCCAAGATCGGCTGCCCCGAGGTCACCCTGGGCCTCCTCCCGGGCGGCGGCGGTGTGGCCCGCACGGTCCGCCTCCTGGGCATCACCGACGCCCTGCTGAAGGTGCTGCTCCAGGGCACCCAGTACAGCCCGCAGCGCGCCCTGCAGAACGGCCTGGTCCACGAAGTGGCCGCCACCCAGGAGGAGATGCTCGCCAAGGCGCGCGCCTTCATCGAGGCCAACCCCGAGTCGCAGCAGCCCTGGGACAAGCCGGGCTACCGCATCCCCGGCGGCACCCCCGCCAACCCCAAGTTCGCGGCCAACCTGCCCGCCTTCCCGGCCAACCTGCGCAAGCAGACAGGCGGCGCGCCCTATCCGGCGCCGCGCAACATCCTCGCCGCGGCGGTGGAGGGTGCCCAGGTCGACTTCGAGACCGCGCAGGTCATCGAGGCCCGCTACTTCGTCGAACTGGCCGCCGGGCAGACCTCGAAGAACATGATCCAGGCGTTCTTCTTCGACCTCCAGGCCGTCAACTCCGGCGCCAACCGCCCCAAGGGCATCGAGCCGCGCCAGGTCCGCAAGGTCGCCGTTCTCGGCGCCGGGATGATGGGCGCGGGCATCGCGTACTCGTGCGCCCGCGCGGGCATCGACGTCGTCCTGAAGGACGTGTCGGCGGAGGCGGCCGCCAAGGGCAAGGCCTACTCCGAGAAGCTGTGCGCGAAGGCGGTGAGCAGGGGCCGTACGACCCAGGAGAAGGCCGACGCGCTGCTGGCCCGCATCACGCCCACGGCCGACCCGCAGGACGTCGCCGGCTGCGACGCGGTCATCGAGGCAGTCTTCGAGAACCCCGAGCTCAAGCACAAGGTCTTCCAGGAGATCCAGGGGATCGTCGAGCCGGACGCCCTGCTGTGCTCCAACACCTCCACCCTCCCGATCACGGCCCTGGCCGAGGGCGTCGAGCGCCAGGCCGACTTCATCGGGCTGCACTTCTTCTCGCCCGTCGACAAGATGCCGCTCGTCGAGATCATCAAGGGCGAGCGGACGGGGGAGGAGGCGCTGGCCCGCGCCTTCGACCTGGTCCGGCAGATCAAGAAGACGCCGATCGTCGTCAACGACTCGCGCGGCTTCTTCACCTCGCGCGTGATCGGCCACTTCATCAACGAAGGCGTCGCGATGGTCGGCGAGGGCATCGAACCCGCGTCGGTCGAACAGGCCGCGGCACAGGCGGGCTACCCCGCCAAGGTGCTCTCCCTGATGGACGAGCTGACGCTCACACTCCCGCGCAAGATCCGCAACGAGTCCAAGCGGGCCGTCGAGGAAGCGGGCGGCACCTGGCCGACGCACCCCGCGGAGGCCGTCATCGACCGCATGGTCGACGAGTTCGGCCGCCCGGGACGCAGCGGCGGCGCGGGCTTCTACGACTACGACGACAGCGGCAAGCGCGCCGGACTGTGGCCGGGCCTGCGCGAGCACTTCACCCGCGAGGGCGCCGAGATCCCCTTCCGGGACATGCAGGAGCGCATGCTCTTCTCGGAGGCCCTCGACACCGTGAAGCTCCTGGAGGAGGGCGTCCTGACGTCGGTCGCCGACGCCAACATCGGCTCGATCTTCGGCATCGGCTTCCCGGGCTGGACCGGCGGTGTCCTCCAGTACATCAACGGCTACGACGGCGGCGCCGGGGCAGGTGTCGGCCTCCCCGGCTTCGTGGCCCGCGCGCGCGAGCTGGCCGAGCGGTACGGCGAGCGGTTCACGCCGCCGGCGCTGCTGGTGGAGAAGGCGGAGAAGGGGGAGACGTTCACCGACGCCCGGTGACGTACCGCTGAGCGACACGACCCTCTTGCCCCTCGGGGGACGGTGCCCGACGCTGACCTGCGACCCGGTCCCCGTCCCCACCGAGGAGCCCCCATGGCAGCCCGCCCCGCCCTCGCCTTCCTGGACATCCTCCGTGGCGAGGGCGTGGACCGGGTCTTCGGCAACCCCGGCACCACCGAACTCCCTTTCCTGGCCGCCCTGTCGGAGGCCGAGGACGCCCCCGAGTACGTCCTCGGGGTGCACGAGGGCGCCGTCGTCGCCATGGCCGACGGATACGCCCGCGCCACCGGCAGGCCCGCCTTCGTCAGCCTGCACGTCGCCGCGGGCCTCGCCAACGGCCTCATCGGCCTGCTCAACGCCCGCCGCTCCCGCACCCCGCTCGTCGTCATCGCGGGCCAGCAGGACCGCCGCCACCTCCAGCAGGACCCGATGCTCTCCGGCGACCTCGTCGCCCTCGCGGCCCCGGCGGTGAAGGCGGCCCACGACGTCCAGCACGCCCACGACCTCCCGCTGGCGCTCCGCCGCGCCTTCGCCCTCTCCGTACGCCCGCCCGCGGGGCCGGTGTTCCTGTCCGTCCCCATGGACGTGTTCGCGGAGGACACGGAGGTCGAGGTCCCCGCCCGCACCCCGACCCCGCCGCTCGGCCCGGCCCCCGGCATCGAACGCGCCGCCGTGCTGCTCGGCGGCGGTGCCCGCCCCGCGATCGTCGCCGGGGACGGCGTCGGCCGGGAGGACGCCGTCGGGGCGCTGGTCCGGGCGGCGGAGGCGTGCGGGGCGACCGTGCACCACCAGCCCATGGCCGACGCCCTGAACTTCCCGACCACGCACCCCTTGTACGCGGGGATGCTGCCACCGCGCCACGACGCCATCCGCGCCGCGCTCGCACCGTACGACGTGGTGCTGATCGCCGGGGCCCACGCCTTCACCCCCCACCACTACACCCCCGGCCCCGCGCTGCCGTCCGGCCTCACCGTCGTCCAACTCGACTCCGACCCGGACGAGATAGGCCGCAACTTCGCCGCCGACGCCGGACTTGTCGGCTCCCTCGGCCCGTCCCTGCACCGCCTCGCCGACCTGCTGCGCGAACGCGTCCCGGACCAGACCGCCAAGGCCCGTGTCCTGCGCGCCGGCGAGCAGCACGCCGCCGACCGCGACCGTGCCGACTCCGCGGCCCGCGCCGCCTACTCACCGGCCCCCCTCGCCCCTTGGGCCGCCGCGCACGCCGTCGCCCGCGGTCTGCCGCCCGGCACCGCGGTCGTCGAAGAGGCCATCACCGTAGGGCTGTTGTTACGGCGTCTCGTACGACTCGACCGCCCCGGCAGTTACACCCACACCGTCGGCGGCGGGCTCGGCTGGGGCATCGGCGCCGCTGTCGGCCGCGCGCTGGCCGAGCCCGGGCGGCCGGTGGTGGCCGTACTCGGCGACGGCAGCACCCTGTTCGGGCTCCAGGGACTGTGGAGCGCCGCGCGTCAGCAGGTCCCCGTCCTGTTCGTGGTGATGAGCAACGGCGTCTACCGCACCCTCCAGGACACCTACGAGGCGATGGGCGGCAAGGGCGTCTGCCCCGGGACGGAGTTGGGCCCCCTCGACTTCACCCGGGCGGCGGCCTTCTTCGGGGTGGACGCGGTCCGCGCCGAGAGCGCCGAGCACCTGCGGGAACTGGTCGCGGGGGCGGGGAGGTTGAGCGGCCCGCTCCTGGTCGACGTGCCCCTGCGTGACCGACCCGGGCGCGCCTGACCGGACGAACCACGTACCCCTGCGCGAACGATCCGCCACTCACCGCCACCCACACCTTGTCACCCGCCCACGCCGGGCACCACCATCGGTCCATGACGGACGGCCCACTGCCCAAGTCGGTGCTCGCGCGGGGCGTGCTGCTGCTGCGTGCCTGCGGAGACTCCGGGACCGCGCTCACCCTCGCCGAACTGGCCCTGCGCACCGGGCTGCCCAAACCGACCGCCCACCGGCTGATCGGCGAACTCGTGCGGCTGGGCCTGGTGGAACGCACCCTCGACGGCAGCTACCGCATCGACCTCGGGCTCTTCGTGCTCGGCCAATCAGCCCCGTCCGTACGCGAGTTGCGCGACGCCGCCCTGCCCTACCTCGGTGACCTCCACGAGGCGACCCACGAGAACGTGCACCTCGCCGTCCCCGATGGCACCGACACCCTCTTCCTGGAGAAGGTCACCGGCCGCCGCGCCACCCCGATCGTCTCCCGCACCGGCGGCCGGCTGCCCGCCCACTGCACCGCCACCGGCAAGGTGTTCCTCGCCCAGGACCCCCGCCCACCGCACCGCACCCTGCTCCGCCTGACGCCCCGCACCCTGGTCCTGCCCGGACAGCTCGCCCGCGACCTCGCCCTGACCCGGGCCCGCGGCTTCGGCGTCAACCTGGAGGAGGCCGAGATAGGCGTCTCGGCGGTCGCCGCCCCGATCTACGCCCAGGGCCGGGGATCGCGTCCGATCGCCGCGATCTCGGTGACCGGCTGGACGAGACGGCTGGACGTGGACCGGGTGGGGGCGAGAGTCTGCGCGGCGGCAAGTGCCCTGACGCGCACACTCTCGGCCTGACGGCCGACACCTCACCCCGCCGCCGAAGCCCCCTGCTGCATGGCCACCGCCAACGCATGCTCCGTCAACCGCGCCCCGTGCACCTCCTCGGTGATCCGCCCCCGCACGAACACCAGCACCCGGTCGCACACCTCCGTCAGCTCCGCCAGGTCCGTCGACGCGATCAGCACCGCCGCACCCCCAGCCGCCAACTCGCCCACGATCCGGTGCATTTCGGCCCGTACGCCGACGTCGACACCCCGCGTCGGATCGTCGAGCACCACGATCTTCGGCTCGGTGGCCAGCCACTTGGCGAAGACGACCTTCTGCTGGTTGCCGCCGGACAGCCGCGCCACCACGTCGTGCGGCCCGCCGCGCAGCCGCAGCCGCTCCGTCAACTCGGCCGTCCGCCGCACGAGTTCGGTCCGTGAGGGCGCGATGCCACCCCGGTCGAGCCCCAGCCAGCTCACCGACGTCGTGTTCTCCCACACCTCCCGGTCCACCATCAGCCCGTACCGCTTCCGGTCGCTCGGCACGAACGCCACGCCCGCCCGCACCGCGTCCCGCAGCGAGTGCGGCAGACCGCGCCCGCCGATGTCACCCCGCCCCGACGACACCGCCGTACGCCCGCACACCACCTCCAACGCCGTGAGATGCCCGGCCCCTTGAAGTCCCGCGACCCCGACCACCTCACCCGCCCGCACGGTGAACGTCACGTCCGCCAGGCGCCCCGGCACGCTCACCCCGGACAGCACCACGGGCGGCGGCAGGTCGACCACGGTCCGCGCCCGGCGTACCGGCTGCTCGGGCCGGCCGCCCAGCATCGCCGAGACCAGCTCCGGCACGTCGACGTCCTCGCGGTGCGCCCCGGCCAGCGCGACCCGCCCGTCCCGCAGGACCGTCACGCGCTGCGCCAGACGCATGACCTCCTCCAGGAAGTGGGTGACGTACAGGACGGCGATGCCCCGCCCGGTCAGCGTGCACAGCACCCCTTCGAGCCGGTCGACGGCGGCCGCGGGCAGCGCCGAGGTCGGCTCGTCGAGGATCAGCAACCGGGGGTGGCGCAGCAGGGCCCGGGCGATCTCCGTCAACTGCTGGTCGGCCAGCGGAAGTTCGCCGACCTCCGTGCCGAGGTCGACATCCAGGCCGAGTTCGGCGAGGACCGGCCGGGCCGCGCGGTCCATGGCGCCCCGGTCCAGCAGGCCGAAGCGGCGCGGCGGGCGGTAGGGGAAGAGGTTCTCGCGGACGGTGAGGTCGGGGAAGAGGCTCAACTCCTGGGAGACGGTGGCGATCCGGGTGTCCTTCGCCAGCCGGGCCGCCCCTTCGTCCGCGGCGAGCGTGCCCGAAAGGATGCGCACCAGCGTGGACTTGCCCGCACCGTTCTCCCCGACCAGCGCGTGCACCTCGCCGCCCCGGAGACGCATGCCCACCCCGTCCAGGGCGCGGACCCCGCCGTAGGACTTGAACAGGCCCTGGGCCACGAGGATGTCGCCGTACGACGTCATCTCAGCGCGCGTCTTTCAGGGGATGCATCTGGGCGTCCTGGTCGCCGAGCAGCTTGTCGATCGTCGGCTTGTACCAGTCGTACGCCGCCTCCGGGGACTTCTGCCGGGCGATGATCTCGTCGATGTCGGCGGAGTCGACGACGCCGCCGGGGGAGAGGAACCAACCGTCGGGCAGCTTCCCGTCGTTGTCGCGCACCGACCGGATCAGGATCGCGGTGGAGAGGTAGCCCTTGAGGAAGTGCTGCGGGTCGATGGCGACGAAGTTCGAACCGTCCTTGACCGCCTCCAGGGTCTTGGGGTCGACGTCGAATCCGGCCGTCAGCCACTTGCCGTTCTTCTGCTTCTTGATCTTGGCGAGGTTGTAGCTGTCGGCGTCGCCGACCCCGAGGAACGCCAGCGCGTTCGGGTGGGCGTTGACCTGCGCGGACCAGGAGCTGTAGTTCTGCCCCGGATCGCTGTACGTCTGGAAGGGGCCGACGATCCTGACGTTCGGCGCCTCCTTGTTGAACGTGTCCTTGATGCCCTTGGCTCGGCTGTCCAGCACCGGCGTCCCCGGATTGGGCACGCCGATCGCGACCTCGCCCTTCGGGTCGTCACCGAGCCGCTTCAGCGCCTCCTTCGCCATCAACTCGCCCAGCGCGTAATTGTCGTTGCCGACGTAGAACCCCACCTTGCTGCCGTCGGTGGGGGAGGTGTCCAGGGCGACGATCGGGATGCCCTTGTCGACGGCCTGCGCGGCGGGGCGGGTGAAGATCGGCGGGTCGAGGTTCTCCAGGACGATGCCGTCCTTGGCGGTGGCGGTCAGGTTCTGGAAGAGCTGCACCTCGGCGGGCCCGTCGGTGTTGGGCGGGCCGACCGCCTTGAAGTCGACGTCCTTCGCGTGGTCGGCGGCGCTCTCCGCGCCCAGCACCATCTCGTGGGCGAAATTGAGCGAGATGTTGGCCACCGCGATGCCCATGTCCAGCTTGCCGCCGCTGCCAGTGTCACCGTCGCCGCACCCGGCGGAGGCGCCGAGCAGGATGAGGGCACCGAACGCGGCGGCTACCGTGCGGAATTGACGTTGCATCAGACCCTCCCAGGCCACACGGCTCGTCCAAGGCGATACGGCTCGTCGGCCGCGACACCGCTCATCGGCGGCGGCGCCCGGTCCGGCGCAGCGCGCTGTCCGCCGCGACCGCGACGAGGATCACCCCGCCGGTCGCGAACGACGTCCAGTTGATCGGTACTTCGAAGAACACGAGCCCCGCGGCGACGACGGAGAGGATCATCGCGCCCGCCACCGCGCCGATCACCGAGCCGCGCCCGCCGGCCAGCGGGGTGCCGCCGATGATGCACGCGGCGATGGCCTGCAACTCGTAGCCCTGGCCGAGCGTCGGGTCCCCGGCCCCGTAGAAGGCGAGGGCGAGCGCGGCGGCGCACGCCGTGGTGAGCCCGGACAGGGCCAGCGCCTGGACGCGGGTACGGACGACCGGGATGCCGCTGAACGCGGCGGCGTCGGGGTTGGACCCGATCGCCCGCACCCGCGCCCCGAAACGGGTACGGGCGAGCACCACGGCCAGCACGACGACCACCGCGAGCAGCACCCACAGCGCGAACGGCACCCCGCCCGGATCACCGCCCGCGAAGGTGAAGTACGAGTCGTTCAGGGGCAGATCGGTGATCTGCTTGCCGTCGGCCAGCGCGAGTCCGACCCCGCGGAACAGCATCAGCGTGCCCAGCGTCACGATGAACGAGGGCAGCGCCAGCAGCGTCGTCACCGCCGCATTGAACACCCCGCACGCGACGCCGGTGAGCAGCATGACCGGCACCGCCGACCAGGGCGCCCACCCGTCCCGCACGAGCAGCGCACCGACGACCAGGACCATCGCGTACGTGCCGCCCACCGACAGGTCCACCTCGCGCATGGCGAGCGCGAACACCATCCCGCACGCCATCAGCGAGATGTAGACGGAGTTGTGCGCGGTGGACAGCAGGTTGTCGGTGTCGAGGAAGTCCGGGTAGGGGATGCCGATCCCGGCCACCAGCAGCCCCAGCACGATCAGCACACCCAGCTCGTCCCGCACCAGCCGGCGGGGCAGGGACGTCAACGGCCGCGGCAGACGCGGCTGTCGAGGATCGCGGGCGCGCTCGGCGTCGTCCACGGCACGCTCGGTCTCGGTCATCGGGCACCGCTCCCGGTCCTTCCGGCGCTGGGGTCGCCCGCAGCGTCGACCCAACCGGCACGAGCGGCAACGCGGGCGTTCCAGCGAGTGGAATGCGCCCTTGCCCATGGCCTGAGGGGTCCCCACACTCGCCCCATGGAGACGCGTACCGCCCTTGTGACCGGCGCGGCACAGGGCCTCGGGCAGGAGTTCGCGATGGCGCTCGCCGGGCGCGGCTACCGGGTCGCCGGACTCGATCTCGTGCCGCAGCCGCAGACCGCGGGCAAGGTCCTCGACTACCTGGAACTGGTCGGCGACGTCACCGACGAGGAGGTGGTCGAGGACCGACTGGAGCGCGTCGTCGAGCAGTTCGGCACCCTGCACGTCGTCGTCAACAACGCGGGGGTGTATCCGTCCAAGCCCTTCGAGGAGACGACCCCTGACGACTGGCGCCGGGTCATGCGCGTCAACCTGGAGGCCCCGTATCTCGTGACCCGCGCGGCACTGCCGTACCTGAAGGCGGCCGGCTGGGGCCGCGTCGTCAACATCGCCTCCGCGGCGGTCTTCACGGCACCGCCCACGATGGTCCCGTACGTCGCCTCGAAGATGGGCCTGATCGGCTTCACCCGCGCCCTCGCCGCCGCGCTCGCCCCGTACGAGATCACCGTCAACGCCATCGCGCCCACCATGGTCCGCACCGCCACCGCGGAGCGGACCGTCGGCGCGGACGGCGGCTTCGAGGCCGTCCGCGGCGGGCAGGCCGTCCACCGCACCCAGGAGCCGTCCGACCTGGTGTCGACGCTGCTGTACGTCGTCGACGAGGGCAGCGCCTTCCTGACCGGGCAGACCCTCAACGTGTCAGGAGGGTCCGCCTACCTGTGACGTGGTGCCCCACCCGCTCAGCTCCTCCTTGAGGGACCGCTGGAACGTCGTCAGCAGCGCCTGCACCACGATCGGGTGCATATGGGCCGACAGCGACCGCACGTCCTCCGTGCCCCGCTCCGACACCTCGCCGCGGAACAGCTCCGCCAGTTCGTGCGCCGCCACGCGCGCGTGCTCCACGAGCACGTTCCGCGCGGCGAGGATCGACTCCTGGGACAGCGGTACGTCGAGCAGCCGCACACCGAGCCGCAGCAGCCCCGCGTCGAAGCGGTAGCCGTCACCGTCGGGGTCTACGACACCCATCGCCGCGAGCCGCTCGATGTCCTCCTCCGTCAGCCGCCGGCCCGACCGCTCCTCCAGCTCCCGCCGGTCGGCCGTCTCCACGGTGTCCGGCGCCCAGGAGGCGACGACCGCGCGGTGCATCGCGAGGTCGTGCGGGCTCAGGTCGGGCGGCAGCTGCCGCAGATACCGCTCGATCGCGGCCAGCGTCATCCCCTGGTGCTGGAGCTCCTCGATGAGCTCCAGCCGGGCCAGGTGCTCCCTGCCGTAGTGCCCCACACGGCGCGGGCCGATCACCGGCGGCGGCAGCAGCCCCCTGGTGCTGTAGAAGCGCACGGTGCGGACCGTGACGCCCGCACGCGCCGCCAGCTCATCGACGGTGAGGGTCGGCTTCCCGGTGTCGGTCGTCATGTGCAGCAGTATCGCTGTCTCACCAGTGCTGTGAAACCTCCCGAGCACCCTCCCCGATCATGTGACATGTCCCGCTGTGTGAGGTCCGCCACCGCGTGACCTGCGTGGTTCGGGGGAAGGTGGCCCCTTGGTCCGTGCCTCCACCCGAGCGCACGGGCCATACGTACGTCAGGACACCCGAGCGCGACCCGCTCGGGCGCCCCCGCACCAGAGAGTGGTACCACCTGTGAGCAAGGACGCTGTGGACACGGCAACAGCCACCGAGGTGGCCCGGACGCCCGCGGACGCGGGTGACGCCGGCTACAGCAAGGACCTCAAGGCGCGCCACGTCAACATGATCGCCATCGGCGGCGCGATCGGCACCGGCCTCTTCCTCGGCGCCGGAGGACGTCTCCACAACGCCGGCCCGGCGCTCGCGATCGCCTACCTGGTCTGCGGGATCTTCGCCTTCTTCGTGGTCCGCGCCCTCGGCGAACTCGTCCTCTACCGCCCCTCCTCCGGCTCCTTCGTGTCGTACGCGCGCGAGTTCCTCGGTGAGAAGGGCGCGTACGTCGCCGGCTGGATGTACTTCCTGAACTGGTCGACGACCGGCATCGCCGACATCACCGCGATCGCGCTCTACACGCACTACTGGAGCCTGTTCACCGACATCCCGCAGTGGACGCTGGCCCTGATCGCCCTCGCGGTCGTCCTCGCCGTGAACCTGATCTCGGTGAAGATCTTCGGCGAGATGGAGTTCTGGTTCGCGATCATCAAGGTCGCCACCCTGGTCGGCTTCATGCTCGTCGGCATCTTCCTGCTGGCCACGCAGCACCAGGTGGGCGGTACGACCCCCGGCGTGAGCGTGATCACCGACAACGGCGGCGTCTTCCCGCACGGCCTGATGCCGGTCGTCCTCGTCATGCAGGGCGTGATCTTCGCGTACGCCGCCCTGGAGCTGGTCGGCGTCGCCGCGGGCGAGACCGCCGAGCCGGAGAAGGTCGTCCCGCGCGCGGTGAACTCGATCATGTGGCGCGTGGGCCTGTTCTACGTCGGCTCGGTCGTCCTCCTCGCCCTCCTGCTCCCCGGCTCGGTCTACTCGGCCGACGAGAGCCCCTTCGTCACGGTCCTGTCGAAGATCGGCGTCGAGGGCGCGGGCGACGTGATGAACCTGGTCGTCCTGACCGCGGCGATGTCGTCCCTCAACTCCGGCCTCTACTCCACGGGCCGCATCCTGCGCTCCATGGCGATGGCGGGCTCGGCCCCGAAGTTCACCGCCCGCATGAACCGCAGCCAGGTCCCCTACGGCGGCATCCTGCTCACCTGCGCGGTCTGCGTGCTCGGCGTCGGCCTCAACTACCTCATGCCGAGCCAGGCCTTCGAGATCGTGCTGAACGTCGCCTCCCTCGGCATCATCAGCACCTGGGTGATCATCATGGTCTGCCATCTGGTCTTCGTCCGCCGCGCGCGGGCCGGCCTGGTCACCCGCCCCTCCTTCCGGCTGCCGTTCAGCCCGGTCACGGAGATCGCCACGATCGCCTTCCTGCTGGCCTGCCTCGGCATGATGGCGAACGACCCCGAGGTCGGCCGCAAGACCCTGCTGCTGATCCCGGTGATCGCGGCGATGCTCGTCGCCGGCTGGTACGCGGTCCGGCGCCGGGTGGAGCGGACGACGGACCGGGAGCTGACCGAGCTCACGAAGTAATCCAGGGGCCGTTGTCAGTGGCGGCCTCTACGGTGGCGTCATGTCGGAGATCACTTACGTCCGGGGTGACGCCACCGTTCCGTCGGTGAAGGGCGTCAAGGTGATCGCCCATGTCTGCAACGACATCGGGGGATGGGGAAAAGGCTTCGTGCTCGCGCTGTCGCGCCGCTGGCCCGAGCCGGAGGCGGCGTACCGCGCCTGGCACCGCGGCCGGTCCGCCAACGACTTCGGGCTGGGCGCGGCCCAGTTCATCCAGGTCGAGCCCTACGTCTGGGTGGCCAACCTGGTCGGGCAGCGCGGCATCCGTACGGGCAGCAAGGGCGTCCCCGTCCGGTACGAGGCGATCGACGCGGCGCTGGAGAGGCTGGCCGACAAGGCCGTGGAGCTCGGGGCCTCGGTCCACATGCCCCGGATAGGGTGCGGGTTGGCCGGGGGCAAGTGGTCCCGCGTCGAACCGCTGATCGCCGAGCGGCTCGTACGACGGGGGATCGCCGTCACGGTCTACGACCACGGCGACTGACGGCACGGCAGGAGGCGGTATGGACCTCATTCCGGTGGAGATCGGCCCGCTGAACCCCCAGGTCCAGGATCTGGCGGTCGGGGTGGTGCTGTTCGGCGTCTGCTTCCTCTGTCTGGTCCCGTTGCTGCGCCGGATGAACCGGGTCCTGGAGGCGCGCGAGCAGGCCACGGACGGGGTCACCGCGCAGGCCGAGCAGCTCCGCGCGCTGGCCGAGGAGAAGCGCGCCGAGGCCGAGGCCGAACTCGCCGACGCCCGCCATGACGCGGCCCGCACCCGTCAGCGGGCCGAGGCGGAGGGCGCCGCGCTCATCGCCGAGGCCCGCGCGGAGGGCATACGCGAACGCGACGAACTCCTCGCCCGGGCCGCCACCCGCATCGACGCCGACCTGACGGCCGCCCGAGCCGAACTCCAGGACTACCTCCCCGAGTTGGCGGCGGAGTTGGCGAGCCGGGTGCTGGGGGAGCCGGTGGGCCCGGAGGCCCCGACGCGCGCGGCGGACGCCGTGTGACCGGGTCAGCCCTGGGCGGCGAAGCCGCGTAGCAGGCACTCGGTCAGCCGTGCCGTGATGCTGCCGTCCGGATCGAGGCGTGGGTTGAAGATCGTGACGTCGAGGCCGACCGCGCCGGTGCCGGACAGGGCCGTACGCAGGACGGTCTCCAGCTCGTCCCAGCTCAGCCCGCCGTCCAGCCGATAGTCCACGGCGGGCATGACCGCGTCGTCCAGCACATCGACGTCGAGATGCACCCAGTACCCGGCGTCGCCGCGCTCACCGGTCAACACCTCCACCGCGTGCCGCGCCGCCTCACCCGCCCCCAGCTCCCGCACCCGGTCGAGATCCAGCGCGTGCAGTTCCTCCGGCAGCGGCTGCACCCCGAACACCGCCACCTCCGCCTGGTCCCGGAAGCCCAGCGCGACGACGTCCCCGTCCCGCACCAGCGGCCCCAGCCCCTCCAGATCGGCGAGGACCGCGGGCCCGCGCCCGGTGGCCAGGGCCAGCTCCATCGAGGCGACCTCGCCGACCGGCTCCGCCTCCGGCTGGTAGAAGTCGGTGTGGCCGTCGAGGAACAGCAGGCCGTGCCGCCCCCGGCGACGCAGGGCGAGCAGATTGCCGAGGAGGATGCTGCAGTCGCCGCCCAGCACCACCGGGAACCGCCCGTCGTCCAGCACCCCGCCCACCGCGTCCGCCAGCCGTACGGCGTGCTCGGCGATCCCGGCCGGATTGAGCACCCCGCTCTCCGGGTCCCGCTCCGGGTCGTACGGGCCGGGGTCCACCCTGCCCGCCGACGCCGTGCCGAGGCCGTCGGCGAGACCCGCGTCGAGCAGTGCCCGGGGCAGCTCCTCGACGCCGGTCGGCCGCAGCCCCAGCACGGACGGTGCCTCGATGATCGCGACGTCCCGCACTCCGACTCCCTCGTCAGGCGGCGCCGGTCGGCCCACGCGTCCGGCGACGTGGGCCCACCGTAGACCGCGGGAGGGCGCGGAGCGCGGCAGCGCCAACGCCCGGCGAGGCGCCCCACACCACCTGCCGAGTACCCCTTCTCAACGGGCCGCAGCGCCCTGAAGGGGCGCGGGGCGTGCCGATCTGCGGCTCCGCCGCGTGGGCGCGACCGGCCACAACGGCGCCGCAGACGCTCGACGACCCATCACCGCACAGCCCGCGGAGCGCTCAGTGCGCGTGTACGTCGTTCGTCGCCGCGATCTTCTTCCACGACTTCGGCTGCTCCGGAGCGGCCGACGCCCCCGCGATCGACGCGGCCCGCGCCGCCGGTGCGGCCGGCTTCGTCGGCTGGAACAGCCAGGTGTCGAACAGCGCCGACAGCGACTGCCCGGACACCTCCTCCGCGTACGTCCGGAAGTCGGCGACGGACGCGTTGCCGTACGCGTACTTCTGTGGCCAGCCCTTCAGGACCGTGAAGAACGCGTCGTCGCCGATCTCGTTCCGCAGTGCCTGGAGCGCCAGCGCGCCCCGGTCGTAGACCGCGATGTCGAACTGGTTCTCCGGCCCCGGGTCACCGGGCTTCACCGTCCAGAACGGGTCGTCGGCAGGGTGCGAGTCGTACACGTAGTCCGCGAGCTCCTGCGCGGTGCCCTCGTCCTCGTGCTCGGACCACAGCCACTGCGCGTACCGCGCGAAGCCCTCGTTGATCCAGATGTCCTTCCAGCCGGACACGGACACCAGGTCGCCGTACCACTGGTGGGCCAGCTCGTGCACGACCACCGACACGTTGGACCCGTTCGCGAACTGCCGCGGGCTGTAGAACGGCCGGGTCTGCGTCTCCAACGCGTACCCGGTGGTGGTGTTCGGCACGTACCCGCCGAGCGCGTTGTAGGGGTACGGCCCGAAGTACTCGCTCAGCCAGTCGGCGACCTCCCCGGTCCGCTCGATGCTGGCCCGGGCGGCACCGTCGTTGGCGCCGAGATCCTTGCTGTACGCGTTGATGACCGGAATACCGCTCTCGGTCTTCCCGGTCGTGATGTCGAACCTGCCGACGGCCAGCGTCGCGAGATAGGTGGCCTGCGGCTTGTCGGAGCGCCAGTTCCAGCGGGTCCAGCCGAGGCGTGAACTCGTCGACTGGAGCGTGCCGTTGGAGATAGCCTGGCTGCCGTCCGGCACCAGGACCGAGACGTCGTAGGTGGCCTTGTCGAGCGGGTGGTCGTTGCTCGGGAACCACCACCAGGCCGACTCGGGCTCATTGGCGCCGACGCCACCGTCCGGAGTGCGGTGCCAGCTGGTGAAGCCGTACGCCTGCTTCGACGACGGCACCCCGCTGTACCGCACCACGACCGTCACCGAAGTCCCCTTCGGCAACGGCGACTTCGGCGTGATCTCCAGCTCGTGCTCGCCGGACGCGGCGAACGACGCCTTCGCGCCGTTGACCCGCACCTCGGAGACATTCAGCAGGAAGTCCAGGTTGAAGCGGGACAAGTCCTGCGTGGTGCGGGCGAGAAGGGTCGCCGTGCCCTCCAACTCGTCCGTCGCGGGCTGGTACTTCAGCCGCAGGTCGTAGTGGGAGACGTCGTATCCGCCGTTGCCGTAGGTCGGGTAGTAGGGGTCGCCGATGCCCGGGGCGCCAGGGGAGTAGCTCGCGGCCGATGCCGGGATCGCCAGCAGGACGGACGCGGCAGCGAGTGCGCCCGGCGCGATGATTCTGCGGTGCACGAAAGCTCCAAGTCGTAGGGGCACGAAGTCTGTTCGAAGCCTATTCATCACCTGTGGGCCCAACCGTGTCCACGCCCACCCCTGTCACACGATCGCCATTCGGCCGTCATGAGCGGACCCACGCCACTCCACGCGTCGAACGGCCCTCTTTTGCGCAGGAGTTGACCGATGTACCGTCCGCGCCATGCCGATACGCACGCGCTTCACGATCTGGAGACCGCTCGCGACCGCGGCCACCGCCGCCCTGCTGGCCACGTTCCTCACCCCCGCCGCCGCACAGGCAGCGCCCCGGGAGAGCCGACCCGTCTACTCCTACGAGAACGCCGTACGCGAGGCGGTCTGGGTGGACACCGGCCTCGACGGGGACGGCGACGGCAAGAAGGACCGCGTGGCCGTCGACATCGTCCGCCCCCGCGAACCCGCCCAACAGGGCCGCAAGGTTCCGGTCATCATGGACGCCAGCCCGTACTACTCCTGCTGCGGGCGCGGCAACGAGAGCCAGAAGAAGACGTACGACGCCAATGGCAACGTCGTCCAGATGCCGCTCTTCTACGACAACTACTTCGTGCCGCGCGGCTACGCCTTCGTCGGCGTCGACCTCGCCGGCACCAACCGCTCCGACGGCTGCGTGGACGTCGGCGGCCGCTCGGACATCTGGTCGGCGAAAGCAGTGGTCGACTGGCTGAATGGCCGAGCCACCGCCTACACGACCCGGACCGGCACCGCCCGCGCGGCCAAGCCCTCCTGGACCAACGGCAGAACCGGCATGATCGGCAAGAGCTGGGACGGCACCATAGCCAACGGCGTCGCCGCGACCGGCGTCAAGGGCCTGAAGACCATCGTCCCGATCAGCGCCATCTCCTCCTGGTACGACTACTACTTCCAGCAGGGCGCCCCGCTCTACGACTCCGGCCCCGACTGGCTCTCCGACTACGTCGACAGCCCCGACGCCCGCGCCAAGTGCGCCGCCGTCCAGCAGAAGATCGTCGACGGCGCCCCGCGCACCGGCGACTGGACGGGCTTCTGGACCGAGCGCGACTACGTCAAGGACGCCGCCAAGGTGAAGGCCAGCGTCTTCGCCATCCACGGCCAGCAGGACCTCAACGTCCGCATGAAGCACCTCGGCCAGTGGTGGGACGCCCTCGCGAAGAACGGCGTCGAGCGCAAGATCTGGCTCTCCCAGACCGGCCACGTCGACCCCTTCGACTTCCGCCGCGCGGAATGGGTCGACACCCTGCACCGCTGGTTCGACCACGAACTCCTCGGCTACGACAACGGCATCGACCGCGAGCCGATGGCCGACATCGAACGCCATCCCGACCAGTGGGTGACGTCGAAGCTCTGGCCTCCGCGCGGCACCAGCACCGCCACCCTGCGCCCCGACCGGGGCACCCAGCCCGGCGTCGGCACCCTCGGCCTTACCAAGGGCACCGGCACCGAGACCTTCACCGACAACCCGGCGCTGAGCGAGACGGACTGGGCCGCCCGGATCGACAGCTCCACCCCCGACAAGGCGGGCTTCACCACCGGCGCGCTCACCAAGGACGTCCGCATCTCCGGCTCCTCCAAGGTCACCGTCACCGCCACGCCCACCACCTCGACGGCCCACCTCTCCGCCGTCCTCGTGGACCTCGGCCCGAACACCATCCGGGACTACGCGGCGAGCGGCGAGGGCATCACCACGCTCACCGACCGCACCTGCTGGGGCGTCAGCACCGCCGGTGACAGCGCCTGCTTCAAGGTCACCCAGGCCAAGACCGCCGACGTCGACTACGAGGTCGTCAGCCGCGGCTGGGCCGACCTCGGCACGTACGCGAACCCCGGCAAGGGCGTCCCGCTCACGCCGGGCAAGGCGTACACGATCACCCTCGACCTGGCGGCCACCGACCATGTCGTCCCGGCCGGCCACCGGCTCGCCCTGATCGTCGCGGGCACGGACAAGGACCTGATCGACCCGCCGTCCACCACGCCCACCCTCACGCTGGACCTGTCCCGCACGAAGGCGAGCGTCCCGCTGGTCGGCGGCGCCCCGGCCTTCGCCCACGCCACCGACGGCGCCGCCACCGTCGTACCGGAGTCCACGCGGCTCGACGGCGTCCAGGCGCCGCGATCCGTCCAGCGCGTCCCGTAGAAATCCAGGAATTCGACATCGACTGTTGAAAACCGAGTCATGTGCGGTACCTGTGGTAGGCCGTATCCATGGGTTTCGGGAGAAGGTGCCGCAAATGACGGAAGACATGAAGAAAAGGGGTGGCGGGGAAGGTGCGGCGGACCTTCCCCGCGACCACACCACCGACCGCGTGGTGTTCGGGGTCACCGCCGTCATCACCGTGGCGTTCGTGATCTGGGGCTCCACGGCGACGGACTCGCTGGAGAGCGCCTCCACGAAGATGCTCAACGGCCTGATCAAGAACGGCGGTTGGGCCTTCATGCTGGCCGCCTCCTGCTTCGTGGTCTTCGCGCTGTGGCTCGCGGTCAGCCGCTACGGCCGCATCCACCTCGGCGCCGAGGGCGAGGAGCCCGAGTTCCGGACCGTGTCGTGGGTCGCGATGATGTTCAGCGCCGGCATGGGCATCGGTCTGATGTTCTACGGCGTGAGCGAACCCCTCGCTCACTACACGACCCCGCCGCCGGGCACGAACCCCGCCGACTCCGGTGACCGCATGGAGACGGCGATGGCGACCACCCTGTTCCACTGGACGCTGCACCCCTGGGCGATCTACGCGGTGGTCGGCCTCGGCATCGCCTACAGCACCTTCCGCAAGCGCCGGCGCCAGACCATCAGCGCCGTGTTCACCCCGCTCATCGGGGAGCGGCACGCCGAGGGCGGCGTCGGCCGGGTCATCGACATCCTCGCGATCATCGCCACCATCTTCGGCTCCGCGGCCTCCCTCGGCCTCGGCGCTCTCCAGATCGGCTCCGGGTTCCAGGAGTTGGACTGGATGGACGACGTCAGCACCGGACTGCTCGTCGCGATCATCGCCGTCCTCACGCTGGCGTTCGTCGCCTCGGCGGTCTCGGGCGTCGAGCGGGGCATCCAGTGGCTGTCCAACACCAACATGGTGCTCGCCCTGATCCTCGCCGTGTTCGTGTTCATCGCCGGGCCCACGATCATCGTCCTCGACCTGCTGCCCACCTCGATCTTCTCGTACCTGGGCGACCTTCCCCAGCTCGCCGGCCGCACCGAGGCGAGCGGCGGCAAGGGCGTCGCCGACTGGCTCGGCAGCTGGACCGTCTTCTACTGGGCCTGGTGGATCTCCTGGACGCCGTTCGTCGGCATGTTCATCGCCCGCATCAGCCGCGGCCGCACCATCCGCCAGTTCGTCGGCGGCGTCATCCTCGTCCCCAGCACGGTCAGCCTGATCTGGTTCGCCGTCTTCGGCGGCACGGCGATGAAGCTGAAGGAGGGCGGCGCGCTCGCCGGCGAGGACACCCCCGAGGGCCAACTCTTCGGCGTGCTCCAGGAGTTCCCCATCGCCACCGCCACCAGCCTGCTCGTCATGATCCTGGTCGGCATCTTCTTCGTCTCGGGAGCCGACGCCGCCTCCATCGTGATGGGCACGCTCTCCCAGAAGGGCGCGCTCGAACCCGGCCGGTTCGTCGTGGTGTTCTGGGGCATCGTCACCGGCGCCGTCGCCGCCATCATGCTCCTTGTCGGCAGCGGCCAGGGCGACGCCCTCACCGGCCTGCAGAACCTCACGATCCTGGCCGCCGCGCCCTTCGTCCTCGTGATGATCGGCATGTGCGTCGCCCTCATGCGCGACCTGCGCCGCGACCCGGTCATCGTGCGCGGCGAGATGGGCTCCGAGGCCGTCGAACTCGCCGTGATCGAGGGCCACAAGAGGTACGACGGCGACTTCGAGATCCGGGTCGGCCCGGGGCCCGGCACGGAGACGGAGGGCGACCCGCTGGGCCACGACCACGGTTAGGCTCCGCCGCGAGAGCGGTGACGAATCCGCGGGCCGGCGGGGGCTGGTCGCGCCAGGACCGATTCAGGTCGTGGCCAGCCCCGCGGCCTCCTCCGCACACCCCCACGCCACCGTCACACCCGCCCCGCCGTGCCCGTAGTTGTGCACCAACACCCGCCCGCCGGGCAGGAGTTCACGCTCCAGCCGGACCGCGTCCCGGGCCGGCCGCAGCCCCACCCGGTGCCCCAGCACCCGCGCCCCCGCGATCTCCGGCCGCAGCGCCGCACACCGCCGTACGATCGCCTCGGCCACGGCCGGATCGGGCTCCGTGGACCACTCACCCTCGACCGCCGTACCGCCCAGCAGCAGCCGCCCCGGCTGCGGGAAGAAGTACGCCATCTGCCCGTCGGCACCCGTCGACACCACCCACGTCCGGATGCCCGGGTTCTCCACCACGACCAACTGCCCCCGCACCGGCACCATCGACGGGTCCGGCACCAGCTCAGCCGCACCCAGCCCCGTGCAGTTGACCACCACGGCCGCATCGACGTCGGCCAGATCGGACACCGTACGCGTCTCGACCACCCCGCCCGCCTCGACGAACCGCCGCCGCAGCCACGGCAGATGGGCCGCCATGTCGACCAGCGGCAGCCGCGCCCACAGCCCGGTCCCGGCGTACTCCTCGGCGGTGACCGGCCGCAGCCCCGGCAGCCGGGCGGTCAGCCAGCCGAACCCGTCGTCCAGCTCCTCCTCACCCAGTACCCCTTCGACCATGCGTACGCCGGTACGGTCCGGGTCCGCCGCCAGCTCCTCGTACACGTCCAGCGAGCGCAGCGCCCACGCCCGCGCCGCCGCGACCGGCCTGATCCGGTACGGCCACCACAGCGCCCCGGCAACCGCCGAGGTGGTCCGCTCGACGGGGTCCCGCGTCCACACCCGCACCCGGCGCCCGCGCTCGGCCAGCACCACGGCCGTCGTCAGCCCGATCACGCCCCCGCCGACCACCACGACTTCGCTGCTCAGCTCACCGTCCACGACCGAAACGTAGCGGAATGTGTCATGCCGTGCTCAGAGGGCGCTTGCTGCGGGAATACTCGCAGCATGTCTGCCGAGTACGCGACCTTCGGCCTGGCACCGGCGATGCGTGCCGGTGGAGTCCTCGTCAACGGTGACTACCAAGTCCACCGCGACTTCGTGGACTTCATCGTCGACGGACGACCGTTGCTCTTCCAGCTCTCCGACCTCGACGCCGTCTCCCCACTCGCCTCGGACGTCCCACCCTCGATCTTCACCGCCCAGGTCCGCAGCCTCCTGCTGGAGACGGACGCCCCGCTTCCGGGCGGGCGCTACGTCATCTACGGCTGCCCCGAGTGCGAGGACCTCGCCTGCGGTGCCGTCACCGCCGTCATCGAGAAGGAGGGCGCCGACTACATCTGGCGGGACTTCGCCTGGCAGACCGACGAACGGGCCGACCTGGAGCTCAACGGCTACCACGGCATCGGCCCCTTCCGGTTCCACGGCGCCGACTACCGCGCGGCCCTCGACTCCCTGCTCACCTCCGGCACCGCGAGCCCGCGCCGCCGCGTCCTGCTGATCGGCGCCCGCGTCGCCCTCCTCGCCAAGCTCGCCGCCGCCCTGCGCACCATCGGCATCGGCGCCGACATCGCCCACGACGCCGACGGCGTCCCCGCCGACGAACTCCGCGGCTACGGAGCCGTCGCCTTCGGCCGGGCGATCGGCGAGGAGGAACGTGCCTCCGTGCGCCGCGCCTTCGACCGCGCGGGCGTGGACGTGACGTACGTGAACGGACTCGCCCCGATCGTCCCCCTCCTCGTCGCCCAGATCGAACACGCCCTCGACCGCAGCCCCGAGGAACAGCGCCGCCTGACCCGCCTGGTCGCCGCCGACGGCGAGGCGGGCGTCGAGGTCACCTCGCCCTGCCGGGTACGGCTCACCGCGTACCGCCTCGACCGGCTCTTCCGCACCCACGCCCAGGAGGTCTTCGACGGCGTCCTGGAGGCGGGCCGGCATCGGATCGCCCTGGACGCCAGGGCGGTGAAGGGGGAGGCCTTCGTGGTGGCGCGGACGTCGGGGAGCGTGCTGGTGGAAGCGATGGCCCATTGACAGGGGAGTGCTGAAGTGCCGGGGCGGATCGACGGACCGCCCTCGCTAAAATCGGTCCCCTGATGACTGCCACCCTCGTCGCCAAGAACCTCGCCGCCGGCCACGGCGACCGCTCCCTGTTCACCGGGCTCGACCTCGTCGTCGCGCCCGGTGACGTCATCGGGCTGGTCGGCGCCAACGGCGCGGGCAAGTCCACGCTGCTCAGGCTGCTCGCCGGGCTGACCGCACCGGAGGAGGGCGAGCTCAGGCTCTCCCCGCCGACCGCGACCGTCGGCCACCTCCCGCAGGAGCCGGAGCGCCGCCCCGGCGAGACGATCCGTGCCTTCCTGGCCCGCCGCACCGGCGTCGCCGAGGCCCAGCGGCTCATGGACGAGGCGACCCAGGCGCTCGTCGAGGGCGCCCCCGGCGCGGACGACGCCTATGCCACCAGCCTGGAGCGCTGGCTCGACCTCGGCGGCGCCGACCTCGACGAACGCGCCGAGGAGATCGCCGACTCCCTCGGCCTGGCCGTGGACCTCGACCAGCCGATGACCTCCCTGTCCGGCGGCCAGGCGGCCCGCGCCGGCCTCGCCTCCCTCCTCCTGTCCCGCTACGACGTCTTCCTCCTCGACGAGCCCACCAACGACCTCGATCTCGACGGCCTGGAGCGGCTGGAACGCTTCGTGAGCGGTCTGCGCGCCGGCACCGTCGTCGTCAGCCACGACCGCGAGTTCCTCACCCGCACGGTCACCAAGGTCCTCGAACTCGACCTCGCCCAGGGACAGATCAACCTCTACGGCGGTGGCTACGAGGCCTACCTGGAGGAGCGCGAGGTGGCCCGCCGGCACGCCCGCGACGACTACGAGGAGTACGCCGACAAGAAGGCGGCCCTCCAGGACCGCGCCCAGATGCAGCGCTCCTGGATGGACAAGGGCGTCAAGAACGCCCGCCGCAAGGCGAGCAACGACAACGACAAGATCGGCCGCAAGTTCCGCAGCGAGGCCAGCGAGAAGCAGGCCGCGAAGGCCCGCCAGACCCAGCGCATGATCGAACGCCTCGACGTGGTCGAGGAGCCCCGCAAGGAGTGGGAACTGCGCATGGAGATCGCCTCGGCCCCCCGCTCGGGGTCGGTCGTGGCGACCCTGCGCGACGCGGAGGTACGGCGCGGCGACTTCACCCTGGGTCCGGTCTCCCTCCAGATCGACTGGGCGGACCGGGTCGCGGTGACGGGCGCGAACGGCGCCGGCAAGTCGACGCTGCTGGCCGCGCTGCTGGGCCGGGTGCCGCTGACCTCCGGCCAGGCCTCGCTCGGCTCCGGCGTCCTGATCGGCGAGGTCGACCAGGCCCGCAAGCTGTTCCACGGCGAGGAGTCGCTGCTGGACGCCTTCGGGTCGGCCGTCCCGGACACGGAACCGGCGGAAGTCCGCACCCTGCTGGCCAAGTTCGGCCTCAAGGCGGACCACGTACTGCGCTCGGCGGCGACCCTGTCTCCGGGCGAGCGCACGAGGGCGGCACTGGCACTGCTCCAGGGGAGGGGCGTCAACCTGTTGGTCCTGGACGAGCCCACGAACCACCTGGACCTACCGGCGATCGAACAGTTGGAACAGGCCCTGGACGCCTACGAGGGCACGCTGCTCCTGGTCACGCACGACCGCAGAATGCTGGACGCGGTGAGGGTGACACGCCGCTTGGAGGTCTCAGCGGGCAAGGTGACCGAAACGCCGTAAGGGGCGCGGGGAACTGCGCGCCCAGCCACAACCGGCCCGCAGTTCCCCACAACCGTTACCGCCCCTTGTTCTTCGGGTCCAACAACCCCGCACGCCTGAGGGCGTCAGCCATAGCCCCGTTGGCCGGCGGAGCCTGCCGCTGGCGCTGCTGAGGCGGACGCCCCCCACGCTGCCGACGCTCACCCCCGCCCCCCTGCGCACCCTGCGGAGCCTTCTCGTCATCGAGCCGCAGCGTCAACGAGATCCGCTTCCGCGGAATGTCGACGTCCAGCACCTTCACCTTGACGATGTCACCGGGCTTGACCACATCGCGAGGGTCCTTCACGAACGTCTTGGACAGCGCGGACACATGCGCAAGACCGTCCTGGTGGACACCGACGTCGATGAACGCCCCGAACGCCGCCACGTTCGTCACGACGCCCTCCAGAATCATCCCGGGAGCGAGGTCGGAGATCTTCTCGACGCCCTCCTTGAAGGTGGCCGTCTTGAACGCGGGCCGAGGGTCACGCCCCGGCTTCTCCAGCTCCTTGAGGATGTCCGTCACGGTCGGCAGACCGAACGTCTCGTCCACGAACTCCTGCGGCCGCAGCGAGCGCAGCACCCCGGTGTTGCCGATGAGCGACGCGACCTCCTGGCCGGCCGTCTTCACCATGCGCCGCACGACCGGGTACGCCTCCGGGTGCACGCTGGACGCGTCGAGCGGGTCGACACCGTCGCGGATGCGGAGGAAGCCCGCGCACTGCTCGTAGGCCTTGGGGCCGAGCCGGGCCACCTTCTTCAGCTCCGTACGGGACGTGAACGGCCCGTTGGCGTCGCGGTGGGACACGATGTTCTCGGCGAGCCCGGAGGTGATGCCGGAGACGCGGGCGAGCAGCGGGGCGGACGCGGTGTTCACGTCCACGCCGACGCCGTTCACACAGTCCTCGACCACCGCGTCCAGCGAGCGCGACAGCTTCACCTCGGACAGGTCGTGCTGGTACTGGCCGACGCCGATCGACTTCGGGTCGATCTTCACCAGCTCGGCGAGCGGGTCCTGGAGGCGGCGCGCGATGGAGACCGCGCCGCGCAGCGACACGTCCATGTCGGGCAGCTCCTGCGAGGCGAACGCGGAGGCCGAGTACACGGACGCGCCCGCCTCGGACACCATCACCTTGGTGAGCTTCAACTCCGGGTGCTTGGTGATGAGTTCACCGGCGAGCTTGTCGGTCTCGCGGGACGCGGTGCCGTTGCCGATGGCGATCAGCTCGACCGAGTGCCGGGCGGCGAGCACGGCCAGCTTGGCGAGCGCCTCGTCCCACTTGTTGGCCGGGACGTGCGGGTAGATGACGTCCGTGGCGACGACCTTGCCGGTGGCGTCGACGACGGCGACCTTCACACCCGTACGGAAGCCCGGGTCGAGGCCCAGCGTCGCGCGCGTGCCCGCGGGGGCGGCGAGCAGCAGGTCGCGGAGGTTCTTCGCGAACACGTCGACCGCCTCGTCCTCGGCGGCCGTCCGCAGCCGCAGTCGCAGGTCGATGCCGAGGTGCACGAGGATGCGGGTGCGCCAGGCCCAACGGACGGTGTCCTTCAGCCACTTGTCGGCGGGACGCCCACGGTCGGTGATGCCGAACTTGTGGGCGACGATCCCCTCGTACGACGAAGGCCCGTCCGTGGGCTCCTCGGGCTCCAGGACGAGGTCGAGGACGTCCTCCTTCTCGCCGCGCAGCATCGCCAGGACACGGTGCGAGGGGAGCTCCTTGAACGGCTCGGCGAAGTCGAAGTAGTCGGCGAACTTGGCGCCCGCCTCCTCCTTGCCGTCCTTCACCTTCGCGGCCAGGCGCCCGCGCACCCACATGCGCTCGCGCAGCTCGCCGATCAGGTCGGCGTCCTCGGAGAAGCGCTCGGTGAGGATGGCTCGGGCGCCGTCCAGCGCGGCCTGCGGGTCGGCGACGCCCTTGTCGGCGTCGACGAACGCGGCGGCAGCGGCGAGCGGGTCGACCGTCGGGTCGCCGAGCAGCCCCTCCGCGAGGGGCTCGAGCCCGGCCTCGCGCGCGATCTGCGCCTTGGTGCGCCGCTTGGGCTTGTAGGGCAGGTAGATGTCCTCAAGGCGCGCCTTGGTCTCGGCGCCGCGGATCTGTGCCTTCAGCTCCTCGGTGAGCTTGCCCTGCTCACGCACCGACTCGAGGATCGCCGTCCGCCGCTCCTCCAGCTCCCGCAGATAGCGCAGCCGCTCCTCGATCGTGCGCAGCTGTGCGTCGTCGAGCATCTCGGTCGCTTCCTTGCGGTAGCGGGCGATGAAGGGCACCGTCGAACCGCCGTCGAGCAGCTCGACGGCGGCCTTGACCTGCCGCTCCCGTACGCCGAGCTCCTCGGCGATCCTTCCTTCGATGGACCCAACGTCGATGGGGGTGCGTGTCGTCACGATCCCGTACCGCCTTCTCACTGAGGTTGCGCGGCAATTGTGGCAGGTGGCACGGACAGTCGGGGATCAGGGCGCGGCCATCAGGCCCGGCGACTCCGGGTGGAACCCGAGGCTCCGCCGAAGAGCCGGGCCAGGGCGCGGAAGGGCAGCGTCACGACGGTGGCGATGGCGCCGCCGATCTGTCGCAGTACATCAGCGATGGCACGGAACACGGGGGTCTCCTTTCCCGTCCGGCCACGGTGACCGGACAGCCCCCGGGTACCTCGCCCGTGTCACGCCATGCGCGCGGCCGCCCGCGTCCGGCGTCAGCTCTTCCCGATCAGATCCGCCGGATACGCCCCCGCCGCCATGGCCGCCCGCGCGAAACCGGTTCCGAGTTCCGTCAGCCGTGCCACGCCGTCCGCGCCCAGGTGTTCGTACGGTGCCCGGTCCAGCCGGTCCGTCATGTCCTCGATCTCCTCACGGAGCGCCACGCCCCGCTCGGTCAGCTCGCCCGCCTCGTCCAGCAGCTCTCGGTCCCGGAGGCGGCCCCTCGCCGCGTCCCACTCCTCCTGGGTCCAGCCGCGGGTGCTGAAGATCCACTTCGGGGTCATGCCCCGTCCGGTCGCGGTGTGCGTCACCAGGGCCTCCAGGCCGTCCAGCCCCGCCGCCAGTAGCGCGGCGAGATGGCCGTCGCCCCGGTGCTCGCGCAGCAGGGTCGTGGCGTGGAAGTACGCCAGGTGCGGCTCCTCGGGCACCGGCAGGTCCGCGTACGCCGCGTACAGCGGGCGGGCGCTGCGGGAACAGGCCTCGGCGGCCCGCAGGGCCAGCTTCGCGGCTTCCGCGATCTCCGGTGACGTGACCGCGTCCTCGCCCAGCAGCCGCCTCAGGGACGCGTCCACGGCACGCGTGCGTGCCGCGAGCACGGCCTCGGGCGAGGCGATCGACCACACCGCGGGGACATGCCGGGCGACCAGCTCGTGCTTGTAGTTGTAGAAAGCCGCTGTCACCACCCCTGCCGCCACCGGGCCCATCGCGGCGGCCCGCACCGCGAAGTTGACGGCGCGGGGGTGCGTGATCCCGATGCCCGCCAGTTCGGTGCCCGTCTCGGGCGCGAAGTAGGAGGTGGCGTGCAGGGAGTTGAGCACGTTGTGACAGCGGCGGCCGGAGCGCGGCGCAAGGACGGCAGAAGTCATGCCCGGCAGGTTACCAACCGCTTGGTACGTCGCCCATGGCCTGGCGGACCATGGCAGGAAAGGTGGGGTACTCGTCATTGCGGCCATCGCGGGCCCCGCCAAGAATCGACGGCATGACGCAGCGAACCGTCCTCGTCGTCCTCTTCGACGACGTGCAGAGCCTCGACGTCACCGGCCCCCTGGAGGTGTTCGCCGGGGCCGAGCACCACACGCCGGGCACCTACCGCATCCGGACCGCCTCCCTGGACGGCGCCCCCGTGCGCACCTCCAGCGGCCTGACCGTCGTACCGGATCTCGCCCTTGCCGACACCCCCGCCCCGCACACCCTCCTCGTCCCCGGCGGACAGGGGACCCGGCGGCCCGACCCGCGCCTGACCGACTGGCTGCGCGAGAACGGGCCGCGCGCCGAGCGCCTCGTCTCGGTGTGCACCGGCGCGATCCTGCTCGCCGCCGCGGGTCTCCTGGACGGTCACCGCGTCACGACCCACTGGGCGTACAGCGACACCCTGGCCCACAACCACCCGGCCGTCGCCGTCGAACCCGACCCGATCTACATCCGGGACGGCAAGGTCGCCACCTCCGCCGGGGTCACCGCCGGCATCGACCTGGCCCTCGCCCTCGTCGAGGAGGACCTGGACCGGGACGTCGCCCTGACGATCGCCCGCCATCTCGTCGTCTTTCTCCGCCGTCCCGGCAACCAGGCTCAGTTCAGCGCCCAGTTGGCCACTCAGACCGCGCGGCGTGAGCCGCTGCGCGAGGTTCAGCAGTGGATCACCGAGCATCCGGACGGCGACCTCAGCGTCGAGTCCCTCGCCGCCCGCGCCCGGCTCTCCCCGCGCCACTTCGCCCGCGCCTTCCAGGCCGAGACCGGCACGACCCCCGGCCGCTACGTCGACCGGGTCCGCCTCGAACACGCCCGGCGCCTGCTGGAGGACACCACCGACGGCGTCGAGGAGATCTCCCGCGCCAGCGGCTACGGCACCCCCGAGGCCATGCGCCGCGCCTTCATCAGAACCCTCGGCGCCGCACCGGCGGAGTACCGCCGCCGATTCCGTCCCGCACCCGCCCACTGAAGGCGGCCCGGAGACACGCCGCCGGTTCACCCCGCACCCGCCGATTGAAGGCGGCCTGGCGACCCGCCGCCGGTTCACCCCGCACCCGCCGATTGAAGGCGGCCCGGAGACCCGCCGCCGGCTGACCCCACATCCGCCCACTGAAGGCGGCCCGGAGACCCGCCGCCGGCTCACCCCGCACCCGCCCACCGAAAGGACCGCAGAGACCGTGCAGATCGCCATCGTCCTCTTCGACCGCTTCACCGCCCTCGACGCCGTCGGCCCCTACGAGACCCTCGGCCGGCTCCCCGACGCGGAGACCGTCTTCGTCGCCGAGCGCACCGGCCCGGTCCGGACCGACACCGGGAACCTGGCCATCACCGCCGACAAGTCCCTCGCCGAGGTGCCGAACCCCGACATCGTCGTCGTCCCCGGCGGGCCGGGGCAGACCCCGCAGATGGAGAACCCGGTGCTGCTCGACTGGCTGCGCGCCGCCGACGCAGGCAGCACCTGGACGACGTCGGTGTGCACCGGCTCCCTGCTGCTGGCCGCCGCCGGACTGCTGGAGGGCCGCCGCGCGACCTCCCACTGGCTGGCCCTGGACTTCCTGAAGCAGTTCGGCGCCGAGCCCACCGGGGAGCGGGTCGTCCTCGACGGCAAGTACGTCACCGCGGCCGGCGTCTCCTCCGGCATCGACATGGGCCTCACCCTGCTCGGCAGGATCGCCGGCGACGAACACGCCCAGGCCGTCCAGCTGTTGACCGAGTACGACCCGCAGCCGCCCTACGACGCCGGTTCGCCGGAGAAGGCCCCGGCCCATCTCGTCGAGGAGTTCCGCTCGAAGAGCCGGTTCATCCTGACGTAGTCCAGGTGAAGCGCGGCTGCCTGCGCTCCAGGAACGCGGCGACGCCCTCCGCGGTGTCGCCGCTGCCGCGCGCCTGCTCGACCCAGTAACCGTCCCGGTCCGTCAGCCCGCCCGCGAATTCCTTCGCCGCCGCCTGCGTCAACTGCGAGCGGGACACCAGGATGCGGGTGAACTCGCCCACCCGCTTGTGCAGTTCACCCTCCGGCAGCACCTCGTCGACGAGGCCGGTGCGCAGCGCCCGCTCCGCGTCGATCAACTCGCCCGAGAACAGCAGGTACTTGGCGGCGGACGGCCCGACCAGCGCCACCAACCGCCGCGTGGAAGAAGCCGGATACACGATCCCCAGCTTCGCCGGCGTCACCCCGAACAGCGCGCCCTCCTCCGCGAACCGCAGATCACAGGCCGCCGCGAGCTGCGCACCGCCGCCCACACAGTGCCCCCGGATCGCCGCCAACGTCGGCTTCGGGAACGCCGCGAGCGCCTCCTCGGCCGCGACCGCCAGCCCCTGCGCCTCCTCCGGCGACCCCCGCAGCGTGGAGATGTCGGCCCCCGCGCAGAACGTCCCGCCCTCACCGGTCAGCACCAGCGCCCGTACGTCCGGATCGGCGGCCAGCGTGTCGAGCAGCGGCGGCAACGACCGCCACATCGCGGCCGTCATGGCGTTGCGCTTGGCCGGGTGACGGATGACGACGGTGGCGACCGACTCGGCCACGCGGTGCTGCAACTGGGGCTCCATGGCCGGATGCTAACCGCACCCCCCGACCGTACGATCGGGGAGGGGCCCCGTGCGAGGAGGCGCCGATGGCGAGCGACGGCAAGGGCAAGAGCGAGACCGCGAAACTACGCCGGGGCTTCGGCTGGATCGCCGCACTCGGGGTGATCCTGGTCCTCGCCGGACTCGTCGGCCTCATCTACACCGGCGTGGCCACCCTCACCTCGATGCTCCTGTTCGGCTGGCTGCTGCTCATCGGCGGCGCCGTGGGGCTGCTGCACGCGATCCAGGCCCGCGGCACCAACTTCTTCTGGCTCGGTGTGGTCGTCGCCGCCCTGAACATCGCGGCCGGTGTGGTCGTCATCCGCAGGCCCGAGGCGGCGGCCGAGGCGCTGACCATGTTCGCCGCGCTGCTCTTCCTGACCGGCGGGGTGTTCCGGCTGGTCGGCAGCCTGGTGGTCAGGGGACCGCAGTTCGGCTGGACGCTGGTGCAGGGCGCCTTCGGTCTGCTGCTCGGCATCCTCGTGCTGGCCTCCTGGCCGAGCAGCAGCAAGTACGTCATCGGCTGCTTCTTCTCCCTCGCGCTCCTCTTCGACGGCCTCGGCCTGATCGCCACCGGCTACGGCGGCCGGCGCATCGTCGGCATGGTCTCGGACCGGCTCGCCGCCGAGGACGGCACACGGAGCGAAACGGACGAGCCGCACGCCAAACCCGTACAACCCGAATAGTTCGCGAACGCGGCACAACCGGGACAGGAGTGATCCCGTACGAGCCTGGATCTTGCGTTGGCGATCACAAACGCTCGATATCTGCTGACTTCTGTTCAGTCATCCGGAGCGGAGCGGTGCGTTACCAACACTCGACGTGTGGTGACAATCGAGCGCGAGGGTGGCGACCGGACGATGGAGAACCACGGGCGCGGGTCAGGCCCGCGCCCACCAGGCGGCGCGGACCCGGACCCGCTGCCTTACGAGGGCGTCTGGCGGTTCACCGCCCCCGCCGTGGACGCCTCGGTCCCGCAGGCACGGCACGCGGTACGGGATCTGCTGCTGCGGCAGGGGGTGCCGGTCTCGGACGAGCTCGTGCAGGGGCTCCTGCTGATCGTCTCCGAGCTGGTCACCAACGCGGTGCGGCACGCGGCCCTGCTGTCGCCGATGCTCGCCGTGGAGGTGGCCGTCGGCGCCGAGTGGGTGCGGGTGTCCGTCGAGGACAACCACCCCTACCGCCCGACCGCCCTGGAGACCGACCACAGCGGTGAGGGCGGGCGGGGGCTGCTGCTGGTGCGCGAGGTCACGCGCGAGGCGGGCGGCGTGTGCGACGTGGAGCACACGGCGAACGGCGGCAAGGTGATCTGGGCCGCCCTGCCGCTCGTGTCCGTGCGGGTGCCGTAGGAGCCGCTACCAGCCGACGTTCGGGCCCGTCAGCTCCCGCACCGCGGGCCGGGCCGCGTCCAGCACCGTCATGAACCAGGCCGAGAAGGTGTCCTTGGCGTGCCGCTCGGCCAGCTCGGCCGGGGTGACGAAGGCCGTCGCGCCGATCTCCTCCGGGTCCGGGCGCAGCGGTGCCTGCACCATGCCGACGAAGAGGTGGTTGTACTCCTGCTCCACCAGGCCCGATTCCGGGTCCGGGTGGTTGTAGCGCACCGTGCCCGCCTCCGCGAGCAGCGACGGGGAGGCGCCCAGCTCCTCGTACGTCCGCCGGGCCGCCGCCGCGAACGGGGCCTCGCCCGGGTAGGGGTGGCCGCAGCAGGTGTTGGACCACACGCCGGGGGAGTGGTACTTGCCCAGCGCGCGCTGCTGGAGCAGCAGCCGGCCCTGCTCGTCGAAGAGGAACACGGAGAAGGCGCGGTGCAGCTGCCCGGGTGGCTGATGGGCGGCGAGCTTCTCCGCGGTGCCGATCGTGACGCCGTCCTCGTCGACCAGTTCCAGCAGAATCGGGTCAGCGGTGCCGTTCGACGAGCTGTGCGTCGCGGTGGCAGGTGTGATCGGCATACCCATCCTTCGCATCGGTCTTACGCGCCCCAAGTGTGCCGTACGGATACGACACTCCCGGCCGTTGATCGTGCCCGGCGCGGCGGACGGGGAACCGTCCGGGGCGGCGCTGTGAGGTCAAGGACGCAACCGTGCACCGGATCGCTGCATTCCGTCCACCATGGGATGTAGGCGGACGTACCGGACGCTCAGTGGCAGAGCCGCGCCTCGTGCTCCGCGTGCCCGCCGGGCTCCAGCTGGAAGGTGCAGTGCTCCACGTCGAAGTGGTCGCCGAGGCAGCCCTGGAGCTCGTGCAGCATCTTCTCGTGCCCGATCGCGTTCAGGACGTCCGAGCGCACCACCACGTGCGCGGACAGCACCGGCATCCCGGAGGTGATGGTCCAGGCGTGCAGGTCGTGGACGTCCTCGACACCGTCCAGGGCCAGGACGTGCGCCCGCACCTCGTCCATGTCGACGTTCTTCGGGGCCGCCTCCAGGAGCACGTCGAGCGTCTCCCGCAGCAGCTTCCAGGTGCGGGGCACGATCATCAGGCCGATGACGAGGGAGGCGATCGGGTCGGCGGCCTGCCAGCCCGTGGTCAGGATCACCACCGCGGAGAGGATCACCGCGAGCGAGCCCAGCGCGTCCGCCGCGACCTCCAGGAACGCGCCCCGGACGTTCAGGCTGTCCTTCTGGCCGCGCATCAGCAGGGACAGCGAGATCATGTTCGCGACCAGACCGATCGCGCCGAACACGATGGTCAGCCCGCCCTCGGTGCCGGCGGGCGTGATGAACCGCTGGATCGCCTCGTACAGGACGTACCCGCCGACGCAGAGCAGCAGCAGACAGTTGGCGAGCGCCGCGAGGATCTCGGCGCGGGCGTACCCGAAGGTGCGCTTCCCGCTCGGCGGGAGGCTCGCGAAGTGGATCGCCATCAGCGCCATGCCGAGGCCCAGCGCGTCCGTCGCCATGTGCGCCGCGTCCGCGACCAGCGCGAGGGAGTCCGCCAGGATGCCGCCGACGATCTCGACCACCATGACGGCGAGCGTGATCGACAGGGCCACCCGCAGCCTGCCGCGGTACGCCGCGGTCGCCGTACCGCCGGCCGGCGCATGCGAGTGCGCGTGCCCGTGATCGTGCCCTGCCCCCATGGAAGCCGCCTCCTGTGATCTCTGCCCGGCTTCACAGTGAACTACGGGTGGGGGGTATCGGGCAACGCGGCACTGAACACCGTTGTCATGTGCCCTGACCTGCGCAAACGAATCGCAGGTCAGGGCACCCTCAGTCACTTGCCGTGATGCAGTTGCCAGCCGGCCCACGCCGACTCGATCATGTCGCGCACCCCGCGCCGGGCGGTCCAGCCGAGCTCCCGGGCGGCCAGCTCGGCCGAGGCGACCGAGACCGGTGCGTCACCGGGGCGCCGGGGCTCGACGACGGCTTCCCGCCGGTTGCCGGTGACCTCGCCGATGACCGTGACCATCTCCCGAACGGAGACACCCTCGCCGCGTCCGATGTTGACGGTCAGGTCGCCGGTGCGGTCACCGACCCGTCGTGCGGCCGCGAGATGCGCCTCGGCCAGGTCGGCGACATGGATGTAGTCGCGGATACAGGTGCCGTCCGGCGTCGGGTAGTCGTCGCCGAAGATCCGCGGGGCGTCGTCGCGGGTGAGCCGGTCGAAGACCATCGGCACGATGTTGAAGACGCCCGTGTCGGCCAGCTCGGGCGCCGCGGCCCCCGCCACGTTGAAATAGCGCAGACATACGGTGGAGATCCCGTGCGCCTGCCCGGTGGCCCGCACCAGCCACTCGCCGGTGAGCTTCGTCTCGCCGTACGGGTTCACAGGGGCGCACGGAGTGTCCTCCGTGATGAGCCCCACGTCCGGATTGCCGTACACGGCCGCCGACGAGGAGAACACGAACCGCTCGATCCCGGCCTCGGCGACCGCCTCAAGGAGCGTCGCCAGGCCACCCACGTTCTCCTGGTAGTAGCGCGTCGGCTGCGCCACCGACTCGGCGACCTGCTTGCGCGCCGCCAGGTGCACCACGCCGGTCACCTCGTGCTCGGCGAGGACCCGCTTCAGCAGCCCGGCGTCGAGCGACGAACCCCGCACCAGCGGTACGTCCGCCGGAAGCCGCGCGGGAACCCCGGCCGAGAGGTCGTCCAGCGCGAGCACACGCTCGCCGGCCTCCGTCATGGCCCGCGCCACATGGGCCCCTATGTATCCCGCTCCGCCTGTGATCAGCCATGTCATGGTCGCTCACCCTATGTCGAGGCGAGGGTGGCCGACGCTATGTCCCGGATGCCCGATCCTGCGGGACGCGGTTTGTGGGCGGGGCCCGTGATCACTCATGATGATCGCGGCAAAGGCCGGGGGAGTCGCCGTCGATCGGCCCGTGAACGGGCGGTGAACGCGGGCTTCCCGGCATCCGATAGCCTCTGCCGACATGCCGCCCGGCCGTCACCGGCAAGGGGCGCCCCCACCGTGTACTCGCCGGCGTGCAGACGTCGGCACCCAGGGAGTGAGTTCGGTTGTCGACCGCCATCCTCACCGGTCAGCCGGTCCCCGGATCGTCGATCGAAGGCGATCTGCGGTCCCTCGGCTTCGACGTCCGGACCGCCGCCGACGCCGCCGAGACCGAGACGCTCCTCGCCCAGGTGCCCGGTGACCAACGCGTCGCCGTCGTCGACGCCGGCTTCGTCGGCCATCTGCACGCCCTGCGCCTCGGCCTGACCGACCCGCGCTTCCCGCTCGCCGCGATCCCCGGCGCCGTCACGGCCCAGCCGGCCGGCCGCCAGGCCCTGACCCGCGCGATGGCCCGGGAGAACAGCGCGGGCGGCGGTACGGCGGTCGCCGTCGACCACCTCGCCGACCGCGTCGTCGCCGCGCTGGACGCGGACGACGCCGGCGTCCACCACCCCGAGCTCGGCAGCCTGGTCGCCGTCGTCCCGGCCGACCCGCAGGCCCGCAACGAGGCACGGCAGGCCGTCGCCGCCGTCGACGACGAAGCCGTACGCCTGAAATCGGCCGTGAAGTCCCGCGACGGCTTCTTCACCACGTACTGCATCAGCCCGTACTCCCGCTACATCGCCCGCTGGTGCGCCCGCCGGGGCCTGACCCCGAACCAGGTCACCACCGCCTCGCTCCTCACCGCGCTGATCGCCGCGGGTTGCGCCGCGACGGGCACGCGGGCCGGGTTCGTCGCGGCCGGTCTGCTGCTGATCTTCTCCTTCGTCCTGGACTGCACCGACGGCCAGCTCGCCCGCTACTCCCTCCAGTACTCCACGCTGGGCGCCTGGCTGGACGCCACCTTCGACCGGGCCAAGGAGTACGCCTACTACGCCGGCCTCGCCCTCGGAGCCGCCCGTGGCGGCGACGACGTCTGGGCACTGGCGCTGGGCGCGATGGTCCTGCAGACCTGCCGCCATGTCGTCGACTTCTCCTTCAACGAGGCCAACCACGACGCCACCGCCAACACCAGCCCCACCGCCGCCCTCTCCGACAAGCTCGACAGCGTCGGCTGGACGGTGTGGGTGCGGCGCATGATCGTGCTGCCGATCGGTGAGCGCTGGGCGATGATCGCGGTCCTCACGGCGCTGACCACCCCGCGCATCACCTTCTACGCGCTGCTCATCGGCTGCGCCTTCGCCGCGACGTACACCACGGCGGGCCGCGTGCTGCGGTCGCTGACCCGCAAGGCGCGGCGCACGGACCGGGCGGCCCAGGCGCTGGCCGACCTCACGGACTCGGGCCCCCTCGCCCAGGGCCTCGCCGGTGTCCTCAAGAACCCCGCCCGCAAGCTGCCCGGCTTCACGGCTCCCGCCGTGGCCCTCCTCGGCGGCCTCCTGCTCGTCGCCTCCGCCGCGTTCACCGACTTCGGCGGACCGCTGCCGATCATCGGCGCCGTCGTCTACGCCCTCACCTCGGCGCTCGCCGTCGCCCGCCCCCTCAAGGGCGCCCTCGACTGGCTCGTCCCGCCCTTCTTCCGCGCCGCCGAATACGGCACCGTCCTGGTCCTCGCGGCCGAAGCGGACGTGAACGGAGCCCTTCCTGCGGCTTTCGGGCTGGTGGCGGCGGTCGCCTACCATCACTACGACACGGTGTACCGCATCCGCGGCAACGCCGGCGCGTCCCCGGCCTGGCTGGTGCGCGCCATCGGGGGGCACGAAGGACGGACGCTGCTCGTCACCGTCCTCGCCGCGCTGCTCACCGCCTCGCAGTTCAAGGTCGCGCTCACGGCTCTGGCCGTGGCCGTCGCCCTGGTGGTGCTCGTCGAGAGCATCCGCTTCTGGGTGTCCTCCGGGGCGCCCGCCGTACACGATGAAGGAGAACCCGCATGATCGGCCTCGTGCTGGCGGCCGGCGCCGGACGGCGTCTGCGCCCCTACACCGACAGCCTTCCCAAGGCTCTGGTGCCGGTGGGCCCCGCGGGCATAGAGGGCGAACCCACGGTTCTCGACCTCACTCTCGGCAACTTCGCGGAGATCGGGCTGACCGAGGTCGCGATCATCGTCGGCTACCGCAAGGAAGCCGTGTACGCGCGCAAGGAGGCGCTGGAGGCCAAGTACGGCCTCAAGCTCACCCTCATCGACAACGACAAGGCCGAGGAGTGGAACAACGCCTACTCCCTGTGGTGCGGGCGTGACGCCCTCAAGGACGGCGTGATCCTCGCCAACGGCGACACCGTGCACCCGGTCTCCGTCGAGAAGACGCTGCTCGCCGCCCGCGGTGAGGGCAAGCGGATCATCCTCGCCCTCGACGCCGTGAAGTCCCTCGCGGACGAGGAGATGAAGGTCGTCGTCGACCCCGCCAAGGGCGTCACGAAGATCACCAAGCTGATGGACCCCGCCGAGGCCACCGGCGAGTACATCGGCGTCACGCTCATCGAGGGCGACGCCGCCCCCGAACTGGCCGACGCGCTGAAGACGGTCTGGGAGACCGACCCGCAGCAGTTCTACGAGCACGGGTACCAGGAACTGGTGAACCGGGGCTTCAAGATCGACGTCGCGCCGATCGGTGACGTTCAGTGGGTGGAGATCGACAACCACGACGATCTCGCCCGCGGACGGGAGATCGCGTGCCTCTACTGACCCGGCTCATCCCCGCGCCGGTCGTCGTCGACATCCGCCCGGGTGCCCTCGACGACCTGGTCGGTGTCCTCGCCGACGAGCGCATCTCGCACTCGGGCAGGCTCGCCGTCGCCGTCAGCGGCGGTTCCGGCGCCAAGCTGCGCAAGCGGCTCGAGCCCTCGTTGCCCGGCGCCACCTGGTACGAGGTCGGCGGCGGCACCCTCGACGACGCCGTCCGGCTGGCCAGTGACATAAAGGCCGGCCACTACGACGCGGTCGTGGGCCTCGGCGGCGGCAAGATCATCGACTGCGCCAAGTTCGCCGCGGCGCGGGTCGGCCTGCCGCTGGTCGCCGTGCCGACGAACCTGGCGCACGACGGCCTCTGCTCACCGGTCGCGACCCTCGACAACGACGCGGGCCGCGGCTCCTACGGCGTGCCGAACCCGATCGCGGTCGTCATCGACCTCGACGTCATCCATGAGGCCCCGGCCCGCTTCGTGCGCGCCGGGATCGGTGACGCCGTCTCCAACATCTCCGCGATCGCGGACTGGGAGCTGGCCAACCGCGTCAAGGGCGAGAAGATCGACGGCCTCGCCGCCTCGATCGCCCGCCAGGCCGGCGAGGCCGTGCTCAGGCACCCCGGCGGCATAGGGGACACCGACTTCCTCCAGGTGCTCGCCGAGGCGCTCGTGCTCAGCGGCATCGCGATGTCGGTCTCGGGCGACTCCCGCCCGTCCTCCGGCGCCTGCCACGAGATCAACCACGCCTTCGACCTGCTCTTCCCCAAGCGCGCCGCCGCCCACGGGGAGCAGTGCGGCCTGGGCGCCACCTTCGCGATGTTCCTGCGAGGCGCGCACGAGGAGTCGGCGTACATGGCCTCGGTACTGCGCCGGCACGGCCTGCCGGTACTGCCGGAGGAGATCGGCTTCAGCGTGGACGAGTTCGTCCGCGCCGTGGAGTTCGCCCCGGAGACCCGGCCCGGCCGGTACACGATCCTCGAACACCTCGACCTCAAGACCGACCAGATCAAGGATCTCTACGTCGACTATGTCAAGACCATCGGTAGCTGAACTCCGTCCGGTCGTGCACCCCGCAGGGGTGAAGGATCGGCGCAGCGGTGAGCACTGGATGGGGCGCCTCTACATGCGCGAGGTGTCCCTGCGGGTGGACCGCTACCTGGTGAACACCAGGGTCACGCCCAACCAGCTCACGTACCTGATGACCGTCTTCGGCGTCCTCGCGGCCCCGGCACTGATCGTGCCGGGGATCCCGGGGGCCGTCCTCGGTGTGGTCTGCGTGCAGATGTATCTGCTGCTGGACTGCGTCGACGGCGAGATCGCCCGCTGGAAGAAGCAGTACTCGCTCAACGGCGTCTACCTCGACCGGGTCGGCGCCTATCTGACCGACGCCGCCGTCCTCGTCGGCTTCGGGCTGCGCTCGGCCGACCTGTTCGGCAGCGGCCGTATCGACTGGCTGTGGGCGTTCCTCGGTACGCTCGCCGCGCTCGGCGCCATCCTGATCAAGGCGGAGACCGACCTCGTCGGCGTCGCCCGTCACCAGGCCGGCAAGCCGCCGGTGCAGGAGTCGGCGGCCGAGATGCGCTCCTCCGGCATGGCGCTGGCCCGCAAGGCCGCGTCGCTGCTGAAGTTCCACCGCCTCATCCTCGGCATCGAGGCGTCGCTGCTGATCCTGGTCCTCGCGGTCGCCGATGAGATGCGCGGCGACCTGTTCTGGTCCCGTCTCGGGGTCGCGGTCCTGGCCGGTATCGCCCTGCTGCAGACGCTGCTGCACCTGGTGTCGATCCTCGCGTCGAGCAGGCTGAAGTGAGCGCCCCCGCCAGCGCGCCTTTGAAGGTCGGCGCCGTCATCATCACGATGGGCAACCGGCCCGAGGAACTCCGCGCCCTGCTCGACTCGGTCGCCAAGCAGGACGGCGACCGCGTCGAGGTGGTCGTCGTCGGCAACGGCTCACCCGTGTCGGACGTCCCCGCGGGCGTCCGCACGATCGAGCTGCCCGAGAACCTCGGCATCCCCGGCGGCCGCAACGTCGGCATCGAGGCCTTCGGCCCCAGCGGTCGCGATGTCGACATATTGCTCTTCCTCGACGACGACGGGCTCCTCGCGAACCACGACACCGCCGAGCTGTGCCGCACGGCGTTCGCCGAGGACCCCAAGCTCGGCATCATCAGCTTCCGTATCGCCGACCCGGACACCGGCGTCACGCAGCGCCGCCACGTCCCGCGGCTGCGTGCCGCGGACCCGATGCGCTCCTCGCGCGTGACCACCTTCCTCGGCGGCGCCAACGCCGTCCGCACCCAGGTCTTCGCCGAAGTCGGCGGCCTCCCGGACGAGTTCTTCTACGCGCACGAGGAAACCGACCTGGCATGGCGGGCCCTCGACGCGGGCTGGATGATCGACTACCGGTCCGACATGGTGCTGTACCACCCGACGACCGCGCCCTCGCGGCACGCGGTCTACCACCGCATGGTCGCCCGCAACCGCGTCTGGCTCGCCCGCCGCAACCTCCCCGCCCTCCTGGTCCCGGTCTACCTCGGGGTCTGGATGCTGCTCACCCTGCTGCGCCGCCCCTCGCGGCCCGCGCTCAAGGCATGGTTCGGTGGATTCCGGGAAGGCTGGACCACCGCGTGCGGCCCACGCAAGCCCATGAAGTGGCGTACCGTGTGGCGGCTGACCCGACTGGGCCGGCCCCCGGTCATCTGACAAGCTCGAACCAGAGAGCGGCCGGGCCCGACCCCCGGCCCCGGCTCATGCCCAGACCCGCACAGGCTGCGCATCTCGAAGACGAAAGTTTCCACCAGTGAGTGAGACAACGCATGACGGCGGAGTCGCGGTGACCGCGCCTCCGTCGCCCGACGACGGCCTCACGGCGGCAGAGCTCGCCGCCAAGTACGGGCTGGCCGTGAGCGGCGCCCGCCCCTCGCTCGTCGAGTACGTCCGCCAGCTCTGGGACCGGCGTCACTTCATCCTCGCGTTCTCGCGGGCGAAGCTGACCGCCCAGTACAGCCAGGCCAAGCTCGGCCAGCTGTGGCAGGTGGCCACCCCGCTGCTCAACGCGCTGGTCTACTTCTTCATCTTCGGTCTGCTGCTGGGCGCCCGTAAGGGCATCCCGCACGACATCTACGTGCCGTTCCTGGTGACCGGCGTGTTCGTCTTCACCTTCACCCAGAGCTCGGTCCTCGCGGGCGTGCGCGCGATCTCCGGCAACCTGGGCCTGGTGCGGGCCCTGCACTTCCCGCGGGCGTCCCTGCCGATCTCGTTCGCGCTCCAGCAGCTCCAGCAGCTGCTGTACTCGATGATTGTGCTGGTCGTGATCATGGTGGCGTTCGGCAGCTACCCGGGCCTGTCCTGGCTGCTGGTGCTGCCCGCGCTGACCCTGCACTTCGTGTTCAACACCGGCCTCGCGCTGATCTTCGCCCGCATGGGCAGCAAGACCCCCGACCTCGCCCAGCTGATGCCGTTCGTGCTGCGCACGTGGATGTACGCGTCGGGCGTCATGTTCAGCATCCCCGCGATGCTCGCCGGCAAGGACCTGCCGGGCTGGGTCACCGAGGTCCTGCAGTGGAACCCCGCCGCGATCTACATGGACCTGATCCGCTTCGCCCTGATCGACGGCTACGGCTCCGAGTACCTGCCCCCGCACGTGTGGCTCTTCGCCCTCGGCTGGGCGGTGCTCGCCGGCGCCTTCGGGTTCGTCTACTTCTGGAAGGCGGAAGAGAGGTACGGCCGTGGCTGAGACCGAGCAGAAGACGGTCCCTCAGGACCCTCGCCCCACCGTCATCGCGGACGAACTGCACATCGTCTACCGCGTCAACGGCGCCAAGTCCGGCAAGGGCAGCGCCACCGCCGCCCTCAGCCGCATCGTCAAGCGCGGCGAGGAGCGCGGGGTGCGCAAGGTGCACGCCGTGCGGGGTGTCTCCTTCGTCGCCTACCGAGGCGAGGCCATCGGCCTCATCGGCTCCAACGGCTCCGGCAAGTCGACGCTGCTGCGCGCCATCGCCGGTCTGCTGCCCGCCGAGAGCGGCAAGGTCTACACCGACGGCCAGCCCTCGCTGCTCGGCGTCAACGCGGCCCTGATGAACGACCTCACCGGCGAGCGGAACGTCATATTGGGCGGGCTCGCCATGGGCATGTCCCGGGAGCAGATCAAGGAGCGCTACCAGGAGATCGTCGACTTCTCGGGCATCAACGAGAAGGGCGACTTCATCACCCTGCCGATGCGCACCTACTCCTCCGGCATGGCGGCCCGCCTGCGCTTCTCCATCGCCGCCGCCAAGGACCACGACGTCCTGATGATCGACGAGGCCCTGGCCACCGGCGACCGCAAGTTCCAGAAGCGCTCCGAGGCACGCATCCGGGAACTGCGCAAGGAGGCCGGCACGGTGTTTCTCGTCAGTCACAACAACAAGTCGATCCGTGACACCTGCAACCGGGTCCTGTGGCTGGAGCGCGGCGAGCTGCGCATGGACGGCCCGACCGACGAGGTCCTCAAGGAGTACGAGAAGTTCACGGGCAAGTAGTCCACGCGGGCCTGGACGAACCGGGTCATGACGCTTCGCGGGGCCCCGCCGGAACTGCTCCGGCGGGGCCCCGCGTCTGCAAAGGAAACGTCAACTTCGGTACCCCGCAGGAATCTTGAAGTCAATCGGTGTGTTGTTGTGATGTGCAGGACACCCCGGCGATCCGAACCGCGCTGTACAACGTAAGCTGTACCGGTCCCGAATCGCGGCAAGTGGGGCGATAATGCCCGACACCCTCAGTCAGGGCCGCCGCGCGGAAGGCCGGGCGGCGTGTCCGAAATAGTGTGTATTGGGTCGGCGGTGTAGAACGGGAGATGTGACGGCTATGGCTACGGAGACTCCCCAGCTCAACGCATGTGCCGTCCGCGCCACGGGCAGTCGGCGGTGACGGGAACCGACAGGGCCCGCGCCTCGGATCCGGAGCGCGGCACACTGGACAAGGCCGCGGGTGAGAACTTCCCCGTGGCCCCCTTCTTCCTGCCCCGGGCCTGGCGCGCCGACCTCATGGCCGTCTACGGCTTCGCCCGCCTCGTCGACGACATCGGCGACGGCGACCTCGCCCCCGGCGGCGCCGACGCCCGGCTCCTCGGCGTCTCCCCCGAGGAGGCCGACGACCGCCTGGTGATGCTGGACGCCTTCGAGGCCGACCTGGGCCGGGTCTTCACCGGAGAGCCCCGTCACCCCCTGCTGCGCCGCCTCCAGCCCACGGTCCGCCGCCGCGCGCTCACCCCCGAACCCTTCCTGGGCCTGATCGCCGCGAACCGCCAGGACCAGCTGGTCACGCGGTACGAGACCTACGACGACCTGCTCGCGTACTGCGAACTGTCGGCCAACCCCGTCGGCCGCCTGGTCCTCGCCGTCACCGGCACCTCGACCCCGGAGCGGGTCCGCCTCTCCGATGCGATCTGCACGGCGCTGCAGATCGTCGAACACCTCCAGGACGTGACCGAGGACCTCGGCCGCGACCGCATCTATCTGCCCGCCGCGGACATGAAGCGATTCCATGTCCAGGAGGCGGATCTCGCCACGAGGACCGCAGGCGCATCGGTGCGCGCACTGGTTGCGTACGAAGCAGAACACGCCCGCTGTCTCCTGAATGAAGGCGCCCCTCTGGTGGGTAGCGTCCACGGCAGGTTGAAGCTGCTGCTCGCGGGGTTCGTGGCGGGGGGAAGGGCGGCGATCCGAGCGATCGCCGCCGCCGAATACGACGTACTTCCCGGCCCGCCCAAGCCCGGCAAGCTCCAGCTGCTGCGCGAGGTGGGCGTGACTCTGCGAGGAGAGGGGTGATCCGGACCGTGGAGGCCGAACCACACGTGTCCGCACCGGTACTCGCCGCCTACAGCTACTGCGAGGCCGTCACCGGACAGCAGGCACGGAACTTCGCGTACGGCATCAGGCTGTTGCCGATGTCCAAGCGCCGCGCGATGTCGGCGTTGTACGCCTTCTCGCGCCGCGTCGACGACATCGGCGACGGCTCGCTGGCGCCCGACGTCAAGGCCGCGAGACTCGAGGACACCCGGGCGATGCTGGCCCGGGTGCGCGAGGGCGTGGTCGCCGAGGACGACACCGACCCGGTCGCGGTCGCCCTCACGCATGCCGCGACGGCGTTCCCGATCCCGCTCGGCGGCCTGGACGAGCTGATCGACGGCGTCCTGATGGACGTCCGCGGCGAGACCTATGAGACCTGGGACGATCTGAAGGTCTACTGCCGCTGTGTCGCGGGCGCCATCGGGCGGCTCTCGCTCGGCGTGTTCGGCACGGAACCGGGGGCGCGCGGCGTCGAGCGCGCGCCCGAGTATGCCGACACGCTCGGGCTCGCGCTCCAGCTCACCAACATCCTCAGGGACGTCCGCGAGGACGCCGGGGACGGGCGCACCTATCTCCCGGCCGATGACCTCGCCAAGTTCGGCTGCTCGGCCGGGTTCAGCGGGCCGACCCCACCGCAGGGCTCCGACTTCGCGGGCCTTGTCCACTTCGAAGTGCGACGGGCCCGCGCCCTTTTCGCCGAGGGCTACCGGCTGCTCCCCATGCTCGACCGGCGCAGCGGCGCCTGTGTCGCCGCCATGGCCGGCATCTACCGCCGCCTCCTGGACCGCATCGAGCGCGACCCCGAGGCCGTGCTGCGCGGCCGGGTCTCGCTGCCCGGCCGGGAGAAGGCGTACGTCGCCGTACGCGGGCTGTCCGGACTGGACGCCCGGCATGTGACCCGCAGGGCCGTCAGGAGGCGCGCCTGATGGACAAAACGGTCCAAGGTGATGCCACCGGAGAAAAGTGGCAGGCAACCCTCCGGCAGGGCATGGCGTCCCTGACTGCAACGGCCTGCCGTGCACCGTTCAAGCACCGCGGCGGCCGCGCAGGGGAGGGTGCACGATGACCGACGGCCATCAGTCCGGGCGGGACGCCGTCGTGATCGGCGGCGGGCTCGCCGGCATCACCGCCGCGCTCGCCCTCGCCGACGCGGGTGTCCGCGTCACCCTGCTCGAAGGCCGACCCCGGCTGGGCGGCCTCGCCTTCTCCTTCCAGCGCGGCGAACTGACCGTCGACAACGGACAGCACGTCTACCTGCGCTGCTGCACCGCCTACCGGTGGTTCCTCGACCGCATCGAGGGAACCGCCCTGGCACCCCTGCAGGATCGTCTCGACGTGCCCGTAGTCGACGTCGACAAGCCCGAGGGACGGCGGCTGGGCAGGCTGCGGCGGGACGCGCTGCCGGTGCCCCTGCATCTGGGGCGCAGCCTCGCCACGTACCCGCATCTCTCGCTCGCCGACCGCGCCAAGGTGGGCCGGGCCGCGCTCGCGCTCAAGGGGCTCGACCTCGCCGATCCGGACCTGGACACCCAGGACTTCGGCAGCTGGCTGACCGCGCACGGTCAGTCGGCGCGCGCCGTCGAGGCCCTGTGGGACCTGGTCGGGGTCGCCACCCTCAACGCGGTCGCGGGCGACGCCTCGCTGGGGCTCGCCGCGATGGTGTTCAAGACCGGTCTGCTGTCCGACCCGGGCGCGGCCGACATCGGATGGGCGCACGTCCCGCTGGGCGAACTGCATGACCGGCTCGCCCGCAAGGCGCTCGACTCAGCGGGCGTGCGTACCGAGGTCCGTACACGCGTCACCTCCATCTCCACTGACGAGAACGGGACGTGGACCGTCCAGGTTCCCGGCGAGACGCTGCGGGCGGACGCCGTCGTCCTCGCCGTACCCCAGCGCGAGGCCCATGACCTGCTGCCGGAGGGTGCGCTGGACGCTCCGGAAAATCTTCTGCGGATCGGGACCGCGCCGATCCTCAACGTGCATGTCGTCTACGACCGCAAGGTGCTGGAAAAGCCTTTCTTCGCGGCCCTGGGCACCCCGGTGCAGTGGGTCTTCGACCGCACCGACGCCTCCGGGCTGCGGGAGGGCCAGTACCTCGCGCTGTCGCAGTCGGCGGCGCAGGACGAGATCGACGAGCCCGTCGCCGTACTGCGGGAGCGCTACCTCCCGGAGCTGGAGCGACTGCTGCCCGGCACCCGGGGTGCCGAGGTGAAGGACTTCTTCGTGACCAGGGAGCGGACGGCGACGTTCGATCCCGCCCCCGGCGTCGGGCGGCTGCGGCCCGGCGCCCGTACCAGAGCCCCCGGCCTCTACCTGGCCGGAGCGTGGACCGCCACTGGGTGGCCCGCGACCATGGAGAGTGCGGTCCGCAGTGGCGTGAGTGCGGCGGACGCCGCGCTGAGCGCCCTGGGCCGGCCCCGCCCGAGTCACCTCTTCGACGTTGAGGAGGCGGCGTGATGCTCGATCAGCACGCGGCAGGCCCCCGCACCCCCGGTACCGCAACAAGAGGAGAGACTGTGCCCACTGTGCCCCCGGCCTCGAAGGCTGCCGACGCGGTGGACGTGACCGCGCTCCTGGAGCGCGGCCGGACCCTGGCCACACCGGTACTGCGGGCGGCGATCGACCGCCTGGCCGCTCCCATGGACACCGTTTCCGCCTACCACTTCGGCTGGATCGACGCCGAGGGCAACCCCACGGCCGGCGACGGCGGCAAGGCCGTACGTCCCGCCCTCGCCGTGCTCTCCGCCGAGGTCACCGGCGCCGCGCCCGAGGCCGGCATCCCCGGCGCCGTCGCCGTGGAGCTGGTCCACAACTTCTCGCTGCTGCACGACGACCTGATGGACGGCGACGAACAGCGCCGCCACCGCGACACCGTGTGGAAGGTGCACGGCCCCGCCCAGGCGATCCTCGTCGGCGACGCCCTCTTCGCGCTCGCCAACGAGGTGCTCCTCGAACTCGGCACCGTCGAGGCCGGCCGCGCCACCCGCCGGCTGACCGCCGCCACCCGCGCCCTCATCGACGGCCAGGCCCAGGACATCTCCTACGAGCACCGCGACCGCGTCAGCGTCGAGGAGTGCCTGGAGATGGAGGGCAACAAGACCGGCGCCCTGCTGGCCTGCGCCAGCTCCATCGGCGCCGTGCTCGGCGGCGCGGACGACCGCACCGCCGACACCCTGGAGAAGTACGGCTACCACCTGGGCCTCGCCTTCCAGGCCGTGGACGACCTCCTCGGCATCTGGGGCGACCCGGTCTCCACCGGCAAGCAGACCTGGAGCGACCTGCGCCAGCGCAAGAAGTCCCTGCCGGTCGTGGCCGCGCTCGCGGCGGACGGTCCGGCCGCCGAGCGGCTCGGCGAGATCCTCGCCGCCGACGCCAAGAGCAGCGACTTCGAGAACTTCTCCGAGGAGGAGTTCGCGGCCCGCGCCGCCCTCATCGAGGAGGCGGGCGGCCGGGACTGGACGGCCCAGGAAGCACGCCGTCAGCACACCATCGCCGTCGAGGCCCTGGACGCCATCGACATGCCCGACCGGGTACGGGCGCAGTTCACGGCCCTCGCCGACTTCGTCGTCGTTCGAAAGAGATGATCACTATCGGTCGAATAGCCCTCGCGTAGTCGCCGGCCGGTGCCAAAGGCACCAAGGGGCACCGGCCGACGGCGGACCCACAGCAGAGCACCACTTGCACACTGCACGAAGGGGAAGCCATGACAGCGACGACCGACGGAAGCACCGGGGCTCTCCCGCCCCGCGCTGCCGCGGCCAGCGAAACCGACATCAACACCCCCGTGGCGGCCGGGGTACAAGAAGCCGCTGCGTACGCGGTGCGGCGCGCCACCGACTTCCTGCTGGCGCGGCAGGACGCCCAGGGCTGGTGGAAGGGCGACCTCGAGACCAACGTCACGATGGACGCCGAGGACCTGCTGCTCCGTCAGTTCCTGGGCATCCGCGACGAGCCGACCACCCGCGCCGCCGGACTCTTCATCCGCGGCGAGCAGCGCGAGGACGGCACCTGGGCCTCCTTCTACGGCGGGCCCGGCGAACTCTCCACCACCATCGAGGCGTACGTCGCCCTGCGGCTGGCCGGCGACGAGCCGGACGCACCGCACATGGCGAAGGCGTCGGCGTGGATCCGCGCGCAGGGCGGCATCGCCTCGGCCCGGGTCTTCACCCGGATCTGGCTGGCCCTGTTCGGCTGGTGGAAGTGGGAGGATCTGCCCGAACTCCCGCCCGAGCTCATCTACTTCCCGAAGTGGGTGCCGCTCAACATCTACGACTTCGGCTGCTGGGCCCGGCAGACCATCGTCCCGCTGACGATCGTCTCCGCCAAGAGGCCGGTGCGGCCCGCGCCCTTCCCGCTGGACGAGCTGCACACCGACCCGGCCAATCCGAACCCGCCCAAGCCCCTCGCCCCGGTGGCGAGTTGGGACGGCGCCTTCCAGCGGCTCGACAAGGCGCTGCACCAGCTGCGCAAGGTCGCCCCGCGCAGACTGCGGAAGGCGGCCATGAACACCGCCGCCCGCTGGATCATCGAGCGGCAGGAGAACGACGGCTGCTGGGGCGGCATCCAGCCGCCGGCCGTGTACTCGGTCATCGCCCTGCACCTGCTCGGCTACGACCTCGAACACCCCGTGATGCGCGAGGGGTTGGCGTCCCTGGACCGCTTCGCCGTCTGGCGCGAGGACGGGGCCCGCATGATCGAGGCCTGTCAGTCGCCGGTGTGGGACACCTGCCTCGCGACCATCGCCCTCGTCGACGCCGGGGTGGCCCCCGACCATCCGCAGCTCGTCAAGGCGGCGGACTGGATGCTGGGCGAGGAGATCGTCCGGCCGGGCGACTGGGCCGTGAAGCGTCCCCAACTGCCGCCGGGCGGCTGGGCGTTCGAGTTCCACAACGACAACTACCCCGACATCGACGACACCGCCGAGGTCGTCCTCGCACTGCGCCGGGTCCGGCACCACGACCCGGAGCGGGTGGAGAAGGCCATCGGGCGCGGGGTGCGCTGGAACCTCGGCATGCAGTCCAAGAACGGGGCCTGGGGCGCCTTCGACGTCGACAACACCAGCCCCTTCCCCAACCGGCTGCCGTTCTGCGACTTCGGCGAGGTCATCGACCCGCCGTCCGCCGACGTCACCGCCCACGTGGTGGAGATGCTCGCCGTCGAGGGCCTCGCCCACGACCCGCGCACTCGGCGCGGCATCGAGTGGCTGCTCGCCGAACAGGAGCCGGACGGCTCGTGGTTCGGACGCTGGGGCGTCAACTACATCTACGGCACCGGGTCCGTCGTCCCCGCCCTGGTCGCCGCGGGCATCCCCGCCGCGCACCCGGCGATCCGCCGGGCCGTGACCTGGCTGGAGTCCGTCCAGAACGACGACGGCGGCTGGGGCGAGGACCTGCGCTCTTACAAGCACGCCAAGGAGTGGAGCGGCCGAGGCGCCTCCACCGCCTCGCAGACGGCCTGGGCCCTGATGGCCCTGCTGGCCGCCGGCGAGAAGGACTCCAAGGCCGTCGAGCGGGGCGTCGAGTGGCTCGCCGCCACCCAGCGCGAGGACGGCTCCTGGGACGAGCCCTACTTCACCGGCACCGGCTTCCCGTGGGACTTCTCCATCAACTACCACCTCTACCGGCAGGTCTTCCCGCTCACGGCACTCGGCCGGTACGTCCACGGAGAGCCGTTCTCGCAGGCGGGGGAGGGATGAGATGAGCACCCCGCCCGCCCCGGCCCCGCTGCTGATCGCCTGCGCGCTCGGCATCGAGCACCTGGCCCTGCGCAGCGGCGACCGGGGCGGCGCCGACGGGCCGGTCACCGTGCTCCGCACGGGCATGGGCCCCAAGGCGGCCCAGCGGGCCGTCACCCGGGCCCTCGCGGAGCCGGCGCTCGCCGACGCCGCCGTGCTCGCCACCGGCTTCTGCGCCGGGCTCGCGCCCGGCATGCACCCGGGCGACCTCGTCGTCGCCGAGGAGACCCGGGATGCGGCGGGAACCGTTCCGTGCGTCGGGACCGACCTACTCGTCAAGGAGCTGGTGCGGGCCGTACCCGGACGCACCGTCCACACCGGACCGCTCACCGGCTCCGATCACGTCGTACGCGGCCATGAACGCTCCGACCTGCTCGCGACCGGCGCGATCGCCGTCGACATGGAGTCCGCGGCCACGCTCCACAGCGCCGTACGCACGGGCCCACGCCCCGTTGCGGCCGTCCGGGTGGTCGTGGACGCTCCAGAACATGAACTCGTCCGGATCGGCACGGTGCGCGGTGGAATATCGGCTTTCCGCGTCCTTCGTTCCGTCCTTCCCGCTTTCTACGAATGGCACCGTTCCTTGCTGCTCCCCAGGAGGTGAGCCAGATGGCCATGCCGCTGCGTCAGTCCATCAAGGTCGCTACATACTTGGCCGAACAGAAGCTCCGCAAGCGGGACAAGTTCCCGCTGATCGTGGAGCTGGAACCCCTCTTCGCGTGCAACCTGAAGTGCGAGGGCTGCGGCAAGATCCAGCATCCGGCGGGCGTGCTCAAGCAGCGCATGCCGGTGGCGCAGGCCGTCGGGGCGGTCCTGGAGTCCGGTGCGCCGATGGTGTCCATCGCCGGCGGTGAGCCGCTGATGCACCCTCAGATCGACGAGATCGTGCGGCAGTTGGTGGCGAAGAAGAAGTACGTCTTCCTCTGCACCAACGCCATGCTGCTGCGCAAGAAGATGGACAAGTTCAAGCCCTCGCCCTACTTCGCCTTCGCCGTGCACATCGACGGGCTGCGCGAGCGGCACGACGAGTCGGTGGCCAAGGAAGGCGTGTTCGACGAGGCGGTGGAGGCGATCAAGGAGGCCAAGCGGCGCGGCTTCCGGGTCACCACCAACTCGACCTTCTTCAACACCGACACCCCGCAGACCATCATCGAGGTGCTCAACTTCCTCAACGACGACCTCAAGGTCGACGAGATGATGATCTCGCCCGCCTACGCCTACGAGAAGGCCCCCGACCAGGAGCACTTCCTGGGCGTGGAGCAGACCCGCGAGCTGTTCAAGAAGGCCTTCGCGGGCGGCAACCGGCGCAAGTGGCGGCTCAACCACTCCCCGCTCTTCCTGGACTTCCTGGAGGGCAAGGTCGACTTCCCGTGCACCGCCTGGGCCATCCCGAACTACTCCCTGTTCGGCTGGCAGCGCCCCTGCTACCTGATGAGCGACGGCTACGTCCCGACGTACCGCGAACTCATCGAGGAGACCGACTGGGACAAGTACGGCCGCGGCAAGGACCCGCGCTGCGCCAACTGCATGGCCCACTGCGGCTACGAGCCCACCGCCGTCCTCGCCACCATGGGCTCGCTCAAGGAGTCGCTGCGCGCGATGCGCGAGACGGTCTCCGGAAACCGGGAGTGAGGTCATGACCGCCGTCTCCCTCGGCGTCCCCGAGATGCCGGTCCGGCCGATCGCCGAGCGGCGCGTGTCGCGGCAGATCCAGGTCGGGCCGGTGGCGGTCGGGGGCGGGGCCCCGGTGTCGGTGCAGTCGATGACGACGACCCGCACCTCCGACATCGGCGCCACGCTCCAGCAGATCGCCGAACTCACCGCGTCCGGCTGCCAGATCGTCCGCGTCGCCTGCCCCACGCAGGACGACGCGGACGCACTGGCCACCATCGCCCGCAAGTCCCAGATCCCGGTGATCGCGGACATCCACTTCCAGCCCAAGTACGTGTTCGCGGCGATCGAGGCCGGCTGCGCGGCCGTACGCGTCAACCCCGGGAACATCAAGCAGTTCGACGACAAGGTCAAGGAGATCGCGCGGGCCGCGAAGGATCACGGCACGCCGATCCGGATCGGGGTCAACGCCGGTTCGCTGGACCGGCGGTTGCTCCAGAAGTACGGCAAGGCGACGCCCGAGGCGCTGGTCGAATCGGCGCTGTGGGAGGCGTCGTTGTTCGAGGAGCACGGGTTCCGGGACATCAAGATCTCCGTGAAGCACAACGACCCCGTGGTGATGGTGGGGGCGTACCAACTGCTCGCCGAGCAGTGCGACTACCCGCTGCACCTGGGCGTCACCGAGGCCGGTCCCGCCTTCCAGGGGACGATCAAGTCCGCGGTCGCCTTCGGGGCGCTCCTCAGCAGGGGGATCGGCGACACCATCCGGGTGTCGCTGTCCGCGCCGCCCGCCGAGGAGGTCAAGGTCGGCATCCAGATCCTGGAGTCCCTGGGCCTCAGGCAACGCCGGCTGGAGATCGTGTCGTGTCCGTCCTGCGGGCGCGCCCAGGTCGACGTCTACAAGCTGGCCGACGAGGTCACGGCGGGCCTGGAGGGCATGGAAGTGCCCCTGCGGGTAGCCGTGATGGGTTGTGTGGTCAACGGCCCCGGTGAGGCGCGGGAGGCCGACCTCGGGGTCGCCTCCGGCAACGGCAAGGGGCAGATCTTCGTGAAGGGCGAGGTCGTCAAGACCGTCCCCGAGTCGAAGATCGTGGAGACCCTCATCGAGGAAGCGATGAAGATCGCCGAACAGATGGAGCAGGACGGCGTCGCGTCGGGGGAGCCGGCCGTCACCGTGAGTTGAACAGCACGGACCGAAGGGGGCCCGAGCGTGACGATTCTGGAGAACATCCGGGGACCACGCGACCTGAAGGCGCTGTCCGAGGCGGAACTCGGTGAACTGTCCGAAGAGATCAGAGAGTTCCTGGTGCACTCGGTCGCCAGGACCGGCGGCCACCTCGGGCCCAACCTGGGGGTGGTGGAACTCTCCATCGCCCTCCACCGGGTCTTCGAGTCGCCCGTCGACCGCATCGTGTGGGACACCGGCCATCAGAGCTACGTCCACAAGATCCTGACGGGGCGTCAGGACTTCTCCAAGCTGCGTGGCAAGGGCGGCCTGTCCGGCTACCCCTCGCGCGAGGAGTCCGAGCACGACATCGTCGAGAACAGCCACGCCTCCACCGCGCTCGGCTGGGCCGACGGACTCGCCAAGGCCCGCCAGGTGCAGGGAGAGAAGGGGCACGTGGTCGCGGTCATCGGCGACGGCGCGCTCACCGGCGGCATGGCCTGGGAGGCGCTGAACAACATCGCGGCCGCCAAGGACCGGCCGCTGATCATCGTCGTCAACGACAACGAGCGGTCCTACGCGCCCACCATCGGCGGCCTCGCCAACCACCTGGCCACCCTGCGCACGACCGACAGCTACGAGAAGGTGCTGGCCTGGGGCAAGGACGTGCTTCAGCGCACCCCGGTCGTCGGCATGACGGTGTACGAGGCGCTGCACGGGGCGAAGAAGGGCTTCAAGGACGCCTTCGCGCCGCAGGGGCTCTTCGAGGACCTGGGGCTGAAGTACGTCGGCCCGATCGACGGGCACGACATCGGGGCCGTCGAGTCGGCGCTGCGGCGCGCGAAACGCTTCCACGGGCCCGTCCTCATCCACTGCCTCACCGAGAAGGGGCGCGGCTACGAACCCGCCCTGGCGCACGAGGAGGACCACTTCCACACCGTCGGCGTGATGGACCCGCTCACCTGCGAGCCCCTCTCACCGTCCAACGGACCTTCCTGGACCTCGGTGTTCGGCGACGAGATCGTCAGGATCGGGGAGGAGCGCGAGGACGTCGTGGCGATCACGGCGGCCATGCTGCACCCGGTGGGGCTCGGCAAGTTCGCCGCACGCTTCCCGGACCGGGTGTGGGACGTCGGCATCGCCGAGCAGCACGCGGCCGTCTCGGCAGCTGGGCTCGCGACCGGCGGGCTGCATCCCGTCGTCGCCGTGTACGCCACCTTCCTGAACCGCGCTTTCGACCAGTTGCTGATGGATGTCGCCCTGCACCGCTGCGGAGTCACCTTCGTCCTGGACCGGGCCGGGGTCACGGGCGTCGACGGCGCCTCTCACAACGGCATGTGGGACATGTCGATCCTCCAGGTCGTCCCCGGCCTGCGGATCGCCGCGCCGCGCGACGCCGAGCAGTTGCGGGCGCAGCTCCGGGAGGCCGTCGCGGTGGACGACGCGCCGACGCTGGTGCGGTTCCCGAAGGAGTCGGTCGGCCCCGAGGTCCCCGCGGTGGACCGTGTGGGCGGCATGGACGTGCTGCGCCGCGGGGAACGGCCCGAGGTGCTCATGGTGGCCGTCGGTGTCATGGCACCCGTCTGCCTCCAGGCCGCCGAGCTGTTGGAGGCGCGGGGCATCAACTGCACGGTCGTGGACCCCCGTTGGGTCAAGCCCGTCGATCCCGCGCTACCGGGTCTCGCCGCCGAGCACCGTCTGGTGGCGGTCGTCGAGGACAACAGCCGTGCGGCCGGTGTCGGCGCGGCGGTCGCGCTGGCCCTGGGGGACGCCGAAGTCGACGTACCGGTACGGCGGTTCGGCATCCCGGAGCAGTTCCTCGCGCACGCCAAGCGCGGTGAGGTGCTCGCCGACATCGGGCTCACGCCGGTCGAGGTCGCCGGACGGATCAGCGCGAGCCTGACCGTCAAGGAGGCCGAAGGCGCTTTGGCCGACATGGAGCAGCCCGACGGCCCACTCAAGGAGAAACCCGAATGACCACCGAGTTCGACCTCGGCAGACTCCTCGCCGAGCGCGGAGCCGAGCGCTACGAGCTGCACACCAAGTACCTCAACCACCAGCTCCCGCGCATGCTGCACACCATCGGCTTCGACAAGGTCTACGAGCGGGCCGAGGGCGCCTACTTCTGGGACGCGGACGGCAACGACTACCTGGACATGCTCGCCGGGTTCGGGGTGATGGGCCTGGGCCGCCATCACCCCGTCGTCCGCAAGGCGCTGCACGACGTCCTCGACGCCGGCCTCGCCGACCTCACCCGCTTCGACTGCCAGCCGCTGCCCGGGCTGCTGGCGGAGAAGCTGCTCGCGTACAGCCCGCATCTGGACCGGGTGTTCTTCGGCAACAGCGGCACCGAGGCGGTCGAGACCGCGCTGAAGTTCGCCCGCCGCGCCACCGGCAGGCCCCGCGTCCTGTACTGCGAGCACGCCTTCCACGGGCTCACCACGGGCTCGCTGTCGGTCAACGGCGAGGACGGCTTCCGGGACGGCTTCGCCCCGCTGCTGCCCGACACCGCCGTACCCCTCGGTGATCTCGACGCCCTGGCAAGGGAGTTGAAGAAGGGCGACGTCGCCGCCCTGATCGTCGAGCCGATCCAGGGCAAGGGCGTCCACGAGGCCCCGCCCGGCTATCTGCGGGCCGCCCAGGAACTGCTGCACAAGCACAAGGCGTTGCTCATCGCGGACGAGGTGCAGACCGGCCTCGGGCGCACCGGTGACTTCTACGCCTACCAGCACGAGGACGGCGTCGAGCCCGACCTGGTGTGCGTGGCGAAGGCGCTGTCCGGCGGCTATGTGCCCGTGGGCGCCACGCTCGGCAAGGACTGGATCTTCAAGAAGGTCTACTCATCGATCGACCGCGTCCTGGTCCACTCGGCGAGCTTCGGGTCCAACGCGCAGGCCATGGCGGCGGGCCTGGCGGTGCTGTCCGTCATGGAGAACGAGCAGATCGTCGCCAACGCCCGGGCGACGGGCGAGCTGCTGAAGTCCCGGCTCGCCGCGCTCGTCGACAAGTACGAGCTGCTCGCCGACGTGCGCGGCCGGGGCCTGATGGTCGGCATCGAGTTCGGGCGGCCCAAGTCGCTGGGGCTGCGCAGCCGTTGGACCATGCTCCAGGCCGCGCGCAAGGGGCTGTTCGCCCAGATGGTCGTCGTACCGCTGCTCCAGCGGCACCGGATTCTGACGCAGGTGTCCGGCGATCACCTGGAGGTGATCAAGCTGATTCCGCCGCTGACCGTGGGGGAGCGGGAGGTGGACCGGTTCGTCGACGCCTTCACGGAGATCATGGATGACGCCCATGGCGGGGGCGGGCTGATGTGGGACTTCGGCAAGACGCTGGTGAAGCAGGCAGTGGCCAACCGGTAGCCGCCCCTCGGGGATTTTGCCTCTGAGGCAAGAAATTTGCCGCAGAGGCAAGCCTCCGGCTGAATGGAGAGCATGAGCTCTCCGGAATCCGAGCCGGGCCCGGCCGACTCCCTGGCTGCCGACTCCCTGGCTGCCGACGCCCTGCCCGCCGTCGCACCGCAGCTTCGCGCCCTGCGCCGCCGCGCCTCCCTGACGCTGGAGGCCGCCGCCCGCAGCGCCGGGCTCTCGCCCGCGCACCTCTCCCGGCTGGAGACCGGGCAGCGCCAGCCCTCGCTGCCGATGCTGCTCGCGCTCGCCCGCATCTACGGTACGACCGTCTCCGAACTGCTCGGCGAGACGGTCACCGAACGGGACGCCGTGGTGCGCGCCGCCGACATGGAACCGACCGCCGCCGGCGGCTGGACCTACTGGCAGGCCGGTGCCGCCGGGCGCGGCATGCAGGCGCTGCGGGTGCAGGTGCCGTACGGCTCACAGGGCGACATCGTGCGCGTCCATCCCGGCGAGGAGTGGCTGTACGTGCTGCGCGGCCGCCTCCGGCTGCGGCTCGGGGACACCACGCACCGGCTCGGACCCGGCGACAGCGCGCACTTCGACTCGCTCACCCCGCACCGCATCGCGGCCCAGGACCCCGACGGGACCGAGCTGCTCTTCGTCCACACCCTGTTGCAGAGCCCCACGGCCACCCTGTGCCTGGGCCCGACCCCTGGAGAGACGCCATGACCGACATGGAGGAGAAGTTCCCGCGCGCCCTGTGGGTACGGCTGATCATCTACATCGCCGTCGGGCACGTCTTCGCGGCCTTCATCTACCTGCTGTTCGAGGTGGGCGCCGGGCAGTGAACCGTCAGTCGAGCAGGCGCTCGCGCAGCCGCTCCCGGATCTCCGGCGTGATGCCGAGCCCCTGCTCCAGATAGGCCTCGACGCCGCCCCAGGTCTCCTCGATGGTCTCGAAGGCGGCCTCCAGATACTCCGCGCGGGCGTCGAAGAGCGGCGCGAGCAGCTCCATGACCTCGGGGGAGTAGGCGGCGACCGAGCTGCTGCTGCGGTGCACCTTGTAGCGGCGGTGCTTGGCGTTGGACTCCAGGTAGTCGGCGACGATCGCCTCCCGCTCCACGCCGAGCGCGAGCAGCGTCACCGCTATCGACAGACCCGCGCGGTCCTTGCCCGCCGCGCAGTGCATCAGCGCCGGGACGCTGTCCTCGGCGAGGGAGTGCAGCACGCGCGCGTGCTCCGCGGTGCGCTCCTTCACGATCTTCCGGTACGAGGCGATCATCCGGTTCGCCGCCTTGTTGTCGCCGAGGATCTCGCGCAGCTGCTCGATCTCGCCGTCCCGGACCATCTTCCAGAACTCCGCGCCGTCCGCCGGGTCGCTCAGCGGCAGGTTCACATTGCGCACACCCGCCAGCTCGACGTCCGGACCCTCCAGCTTCTGGTCCGAGGCGTTGCGGAAGTCGAAGATCGTGTGCAGCCCGAGGGAGTCCAGGAACGCGGCGTCCTCGTCGGTCGCGTGCGCGAGATGGCCGCTGCGGAACAGCACCCCGTACCGCACCCGCCGGCCGTCCTCGGTCGGCAGGCCGCCCACGTCACGGAAGTTGCGGACTCCGGCCAGCTCGGGCTCGGTCGACGGGATCTGCTGCGTCACGGGGGCTCCTCCCAGCCGGCCCCGTCGCCGCGGCTCGCCGACGGGCACGCTTCCGACGATACGACATGGGTTCCTGGGGCAATGAGTTGTCCACAGGCGTTGCATCCGGGCCCCTCGGCCCTTGATGATGTTGGTACTTGAGTACCACTGTTCGACCCTGTTCGCATCTGTGAGGTTCCATGCTGGAGATCGCCCCCAACGGCCGCACCTGGCTCCTGACCGGGCCCGCCAGCAGCTACGCCGTCCACCTCACCGAGGGCGACGAGCTGCTGCATCTGCACTGGGGCCCGACCATCGCGCTGGCCGACGCCGAGGCGCTCGCGGTCCGTCCACTGCCCGACTACTGGCCCTTCGAGTCCCCGCTCGACGGACGCGAGGAGTACCCGGTCGAGGGCGGCCCCCGCTTCGTCCGCCCCGCCCTTTCGGTCCGCACCGACGAGCGCCGCGGCACCGAGTGGAGCTTCGAGGCGTACGAGACCGACGCCGACGCCGATGAGCTTCGGCTCCGCTTCCGGGACGGCGGGCTCGTCGTCACGCTGCACTACCGCATGCGCGGCGACGTGGTGGAGCGCTGGACGACCCTGGAGAACCAGGGGCCGGACACCCTGGAGCTGCTTCGCGCCGACTCCGCCACCTGGACCCTGCCCGACCGCGAGGACTGGCGGCTCTCCCAGCTGCACGGCCGCTGGGCCGCCGAGTCCCGGCTCGTGCGCTCCCCCCTCACCTACGGTGAGAAGGTCATCGGCAGCCGCCGCGGCCACACCAGCCACCAGCACCTGCCCTGGGTCGCCCTCGACACCGACGCCACGGAGGAGCGCGGCGAGGTCTACGCCTGCGCCCTCGGCTGGTCGGGCTCCTGGCGGATCGCGGTGGCCCAACTCCCCGACACGCGCGTGCAGATCACCGGCGGCGCCGGATACGACGAGTCGGGGCTGCTGAGCCTGGCGGCGGGCGAGCCGTTCACCACGCCCGTCTTCGCCGGACTGTGGAGCGACGGCGGTTTCGGCGGCGCCAGCCGGGCCTGGCACGCCTACCAGCGGACGTACGTCGTCCCGGAGGCCGACCAGGACCGGCCGGTGCTGTTCAACTCCTGGGAGGCCACCGAGTTCGACATCTCCGAGGAGCAGCAGGGGAACCTCGCGCGGCGGGCCGCGGCCATCGGCGTCGAGCTGTTCGTCGTCGACGACGGCTGGTTCGGCGCCCGCACCAGCGACCGCGCCGGGCTCGGCGACTGGACGGTCAACCGAGACCGCTTCCCGGGCGGCCTGAAGCCCCTCGCCGACTATGTGCACGCGCTCGGGATGCAGTTCGGCATCTGGGTCGAGCCCGAGATGGTCAACCCGGACAGCGACCTGTACCGGGCACACCCCGACTGGGTGCAGTTCCAGCCGGGACGAAAGCGGACGGAACTGCGCAATCAGCTCGTCCTCAACCTCGCGCGTGAGGACGTCCAGGAGTACCTGTGGGGGCAGCTCGACGCGCTGCTGTCCAGCGCCCCGATCGACTACGTGAAGTGGGACTTCAACCGCTGCTTCACCGACGCGGGCTGGCCCGGCGAGGCCTATCCGCAGCGGCTCTGGGTCGACCATGTGCACGCCTTCTACGCCCTGTTGGACCGGCTGCGGGCCGCCCACCCCGGCGTCGCCTTCGAGTCCTGCTCGGGCGGCGGCGGCCGCATCGACCTCGGTGTCCTCGGCCGTACGGACCAGGTGTGGACCTCCGACAACACCGACCCGCTCGACCGGCTCGCCATCCAGCACGGCTTCAGCCAGATCCACCCCGCGCGCGTGATGGCGGCCTGGGTCACCGACAGTCCGAACGCCATGCTCAACGGCCGTGTCAGCTCCTTGCGCTTCCGCTTCGTCAGCGCCATGGCGGGCGTGCTCGGCGTCGGCGGCGACCTCACCCAGTGGACCGAGGAGGAGCTCGCCGAGGCCCGCGAGTGGGTGGAGCTCTACAAGGACATCCGGCCGCTCGTGCAGCGCGGCGACCAGTACCGGCTGCGGGCGCCGCAGGGCGACGGCCTGAGCGCCGTGCAGTACGTCCTCGGGGACGAGGCCGTCGTCCTCGCCTGGCTCCAGTCGCAGCGGTACGGCGAACCCGTTCCGGCGCTGCGGCTGCGCGGACTCGACCCGACAGCGTCGTATGAATGCCGTGAAACGGGCGAAATTCACAGAGGTGCCGTATTGCTGCATCACGGGCTGCGGGTGGGATTGCGGGGCGATCTGGATGCGGCAGTTCTACGGCTGCGTCGCATCTGAGCTTTCTGTCCGAATTGGCGGCTTCCGTAGGCTTCATTCCAACTCGCTCTGGAATAAGGGAAGCTGTGGAAACGGCACGTGAGCAGCGTCATATCGGTGACCCTGAGTCGCCCGTCATGTTCACGTAATTCGCCTTCAAAAGCTGGGTGTTTGCGTTCCGGGAAGGCCCGCCGAAACACGGAGGGTGACCGTGAATTTCACAGCGGATCAAGAGGAACGCAATCACCCTGGAACCTCTTACTTGTCCCTTTGCGTCTTCCTCGCTTACGTTCGCCACCAATCCGGACGGACGCCCAATCCTGCCGCCGCCCGGAATCCGCACAACTCACCCGTGAACGGCAGGAGCGGGGGACCCACAGGTACAACCGCCTGGACCGGTCTTCCGGAACAGGCTTGGGGTTAAGTCGCACCTCGGTGCGTCCGGACATCTCCAGTCCGCACCCGACAGCTCACCTCGCAGGCGCCGGAGAGGAATTCGCCATGCCCGCGAAGGGTAAGCACCGCCGTCCGAAGTCCCAGCGCCTCACCCGCTCGATCGCCGTCGCCGGAACCGGTGGCGCCGCACTCGCCCTGCCTCTGATGGGTGCCACCGGCGCCCACGCGGCCACCGGCCAGTCCGTTTCGGAAAAGGCCGTCCAGTCCGTTCCGGTCGCCGCGAAGACGGTCACCGAGAAGGCCACACAGAAGAAGGACGCGGCGAACACCGCGACAGTGCGCACCTATTCGGTGAAGGCCGGCGACTACCTCTCGAAGATCGCCGACGAGCAGAACGTCACCGGCGGCTGGAAGAAGCTGTACTCGGACAACCGCGAGGCCGTCGGGTCCGACCCGTCGCTCATCCACCCCGGCCTGAAGCTCACGCTGGGCAAGAAGGCGGCGGCGAGCACGGAGAAGTCCGCCGACACGTCGGGCAGCACGCAGAAGTCCTCTTCCTCTTCCTCGTCGTCTTCGGACAAGACGACCGCCACCCAGAGCAGCGAGACGACCAGCACCGCCAGTTCCAGCGGCTTCACGCTTCCCGTCTCCGGCGCCACCGTCGGCACGGCGTACCACACGGCCGGCAGCATGTGGTCCAGCGGTTACCACACGGGTGTCGACTTCGTCGTCCCGACCGGCACCTCGCTGAAGGCCGTGGGCGCGGGCACCGTCGTCTCCGCCGGCTGGGGCGGCGCGTACGGCAACCAGGTCGTCATCAAGCTCGCCGACGGCTACTACGCGCAGTACGCCCACCTGTCCTCGCTCTCGGTCTCGTCCGGCCAGACCGTCACCGAGGGCCAGCAGGTCGGCCTCTCCGGCGCCACCGGCAACGTGACCGGTCCGCACCTCCACTTCGAGATCCGGACGACGCCGGACTACGGCTCGGACGTGGACCCGGTGGCGTACCTCCGCTCGAAGGGCGTCGCCGTCGGCTGACGCTCCTTTCTGAGGGTGCCGCGTCGGCTGACGCTCCCTCCCCCGATGCCATCGAAGGCCGGATCCCGATCCCCGGGTCCGGTCTTCGGTGTTTGGTCCTGCCGTTTCATGATCGCTTCATTGCGGTCTTGTGGCGCGGCCGTCCAAACCGTCGACAGGGAGGGGAGGGTGGGACCACAGTGATCTCCGAAGCGATGCAAGCGCTTTCTGTTCGCCATCGCATCCGCACTCGCACCCGGAGGTCCCCGTGCCCGGCGTCGACCGACGCACCGTCATCAAGGGCGCCGCAGCCGCGGCCGCCGCGGCCCAGTTCTCCTGGGCCCTGTCCCGCACCGCCGCCGCGGCGGACGCCGACGACACCGAACTGCACTGGCTGGAGGGCGTGGCGCCCGACGTCCACGCCGGAGCCACCTGGGGCGTGCCGTGGGCGCGCGGGGCGTACCGGCCGGAGCAGACCTTCCGGCTGACGACCGCCGCGGGCGACGAGGTGCCCGTCCAGAGCTGGGTCACCGGCTACTGGCCCGACGGCTCGGTGAAGTGGACGGCCCACGCCCTCGCGCCGGGCGCCCCGAAGGCCTCCGCCTACAAGCTGGCGGCGGGCACCCCGGCCGTGCCGGAGCAGCGGGTCACGGTCACCCGGTCCGCGGGCCGCGTCGAGGTGTCGACCGGCGTCATCACAGCCGTGTTCGGCGCCAAGGGCTCCGACACCGTCGTACGGAGTGTGCGGCGTGGGTCGGCCGAGATCGCCCGGGACGGCAAGCTGGTCGCCCTGCGCCAGGAGTCGGTGCGGGAGGGCGCGGACGTCTCGCACTTCCTCGGCCGGGTCGAGAAGGTCGAGGTGGAGCAGGACGGTCCGGTCCGGGCCGTCGTCCGCGTCGAGGGCCGGCACCGCAGCGGCGGGCGGGACTGGCTGCCGTACACCCTGCGCTTCTCCTTCTTCGCCGGTGCCGACTCCTTCCGGCTGGTGCACACCTTCGTCTGGGACGGCGAGCAGACGCCGGGCTCGGACCAGGGGGACTTCCTGCGCGGTCTGGGCGTCCGCTTCACCGTGCCGCTGAGCGACCGGCCCTATGACCGCCATGTGCGGTTCGCCGACTCGGGCGGCGGTCTGTTCAGCGAGGCCGTCCAGGGCATCACCGGGCTGCGCCGCGACCCCGGGGCGGCGGTGCGCGCGGCCCAGATCGCCGGTGAGCGGCTGCCTGACACCTCGACCTGGGACACCCGGGTCTCCGGTCGCCTCGCCTACATCCCGACCTGGGGCGACTACACCCTGACCCAGCCCAACGCCGACGGCTACACCGTCCGCAAGCGCACCAAGGCGGGCTACGGCTGGATCCACGCCGCGGCCGGCCGCCGCGCCGGAGGCTTCGGCTACGTCGGCGGCGCGAGCGGCGGACTCTCCTTCGGGCTGCGGGACTTCTGGCAGCGCCACCCGGCCCAGCTGGACGTACGCGGGGCCGCGGGAGACGCCGCCGAGGCCACCGTATGGCTCTACTCGCCGGAGGCCCAGCCGCTCGACCTGCGCTTCTACCACGACGGCCTGGGCCAGGACACGTACGAGGAGCAGTCCGACGGCGGTCTGGAGATCACGTACGAGGACTACGAGCCCGGCTTCGGCACCCCGTACGGCATCGCCCGCACCAGTGAACTGACCTTCTGGGCCCTGGAGAAGACGCCGACGGCGACCGTGCTCGCCGCGCAGGCCGCAGCCGTCGCGACCCCGCCGCTCCTCACCGCCACGCCCCAACGGCTGCATGCTGCCGGGGTGTTCGGCGACTGGGCGCCCGTCGACCGTGCCGACAAGGCGCGTTCGGCGATCGAGGACCGTCTCGACGGCCTGTTCGCCTACTACCGCGACCAGCGTGAACAGCACCGCTGGTACGGCTTCCTCGACTACGGCGACGTCCAGCACACCTACGACAACGACCGGCACGTCTGGCGCTACGACGTCGGCGGATACGCCTGGGACAACTCGGAGTTGGGGACCGACCTCTGGCTCTGGTACCACTTCCTGCGCACGGGTTCCGCCGAGGTGTTCCGGTTCGCGGAGGCGATGACCCGGCACACCGGCGAGGTCGACGTCTACCACCTCGGCAAGTGGGCGGGCCTCGGCACCCGGCACGGCGTGCAGCACTGGGCGGACAGCGCCAAGCAGGTCCGCATCTCCACGGCCGCCAACCGCCGCTTCTACTACTTCCTCACCGGCGACGAACGCACCGGCGACCTGCTGTCCGAACTCGTCGACGTGGAGCGGACGTTCCTGGAGGTCGACCCGCAGCGCAAGGTCCGCACGGACGGCTACACCCCCGGCGACCGGCACGCGCTGTCGGTCGGCTTCGGCACCGACTGGGGCGGCATCTCGGCGGCCTGGCTCACCGAGTGGGAGCGGCGCGGCCCGCACGCCGAGAAGGCGAAGGCCAAGCTGGTCAACTCGCTGCGGACGATCGCCGCGCAGCCCAACGGCTTCTTCACCGGCACGGGGCTGCTGGACGCGGACACCGGCAAGTTCGCGGTCACGACGAGCACGGCGGTGAGCGTGTCGCACCTCAGTGCCGTCTTCGGCCTCGTCGAGACCAACAGCGAACTCGTGTCCCTGTTCGGCGACGAGGAGCCCGAGTTCCGCACCGCCTGGCTGAACTACGCGCAGTACTACAACGCCACCGACGCCCAGAAGAGGCAACTCACCGGCTCCACCTGGAAGTCGGCGCTGCCCGCCGCGCACTCCCGGATCACTGCCTACGCGGCCCAGCGCAAGAACGACCCCACGCTCGCCACACGCGCGTGGAACGAGTTCTTCACCGGCAGCGACACCTACTTCCCGTCCAACGACTGGAACCCGGTGACGATCAAGACGCCGGCCGTGCTGCGGACGACCGAGGAGATCCCCTGGGTCTCCACCAACTCCTCGGCCCAGTGGGCGCTCGCGGCGATCCAGAACCTCGCCCTGATCGGCGATCGGATCCCGTCATGAGACGCGCCGGACTGATCGCGGCGGTGACCGCGGGCCTGGTCATGGGAGCGGTACAACCCGTGGCGGCCGCCGAGGACTTCGTACGGCCGAACGACCGGCGCCTCGGCTACGAGGGCCACTGGGGCCGCACCGCGGAAGCGGCGGTCACCGTCAACTCCGGTGCCCGGCTGGGCTTCCGCTTCGCCGGGCACAGCGTCCACGCCCTGTTCGACGTCTCGTCGATCACCGTGCCCGCACAGATCTACGTGTCGGTCGACGGCGGCCCCAAACAGCTGTACGCGGTCGACCGCGAGGACATCGAGATCACCGCGGCCGGGCGCGGCCCGCACCGGGTCGAGCTGTCGGTGAAGGACGTGTTCTCCCGTGCGAACCGGTGGACCCCGCCCCTGGAGACCGGCGTCGTGCTGACCGGTGTGCGCGGGCGGCTGTTGCCGCAACACCCTGTGCACAGTCCGCGGTTCGTCTTCTACGGCGACTCCATCACCCAGGGCGTCATGGCCCTGTGCGAGGTGAACACCTCCGACTGCGCCGACGGCACCGCCGCGTATCCGACGCTGGTCGCCGACGCGCTGCACGCCTCCCTGACCCAGGTCGGCTTCGGGCGGCAGGGCGTGATCCAGACGGGCAACGGGGGAGTGCCGGCGGCGTCCGACGCGTACGGCTGGAACTACGCGGGCTCCAAGGCGGATTCGGACCGTCACGCCGATGTGATCGTGGTGAACCAGGGCACCAACGACACCGCGTGGGGCTCGACGGAGTTCCGTGCTGCCTACCGCACCTACCTCGACCAGCTGCGGACCGCGGCACCGCACGCGCGCATCCTCGCGCTGCGGCCGTTCAACGGCTCGCACGCCGAGGACATCGCGGCCGTAGTGGCTCAACTGGCCGACAGGCGCATCGAGTTCGTCGACACGACCGACTGGCTCTCCCTGACGGACGGGGACTTCAACGGGACCGTCCATCCCAGCGCCCAGGGCCACCGCAAGGTGGCCGACCGACTGATCACCCTTCTGGAAGGAGCCGTTTCCCATGACCACCACGCGTAGAGCCTTCGGAGCCCTCGCCGCAGGTGCCGCACTCGCGGCCCTCGCGCCCGCCACCAGCGCGAGTGCGATCCCGCGCCACCGCCGCCTCCTCGCCCACGACGACTTCCGGCACGGCCTCGGCCAGTGGGCCGTGGAACTGGAGAAGGGCGGTACCGTCACCGCTTCCCGAGGCGTCCTGGAGTCCGACGTCCCGGCCGGCGCGACGATCTGGTTCCGCAAGCGCCTCGAAGGCCCCTACGTCATCGAGTACACGGCGACCCCCGTGTCCGAGGGCGGCGTCAACGACCGGGTCTCCGACCTCAACAACTTCTGGAACGCCACCGACGTCCGGTCCCCCGACGACCTCTTCGCCACGCAGCGCGGCGGCGCCCTGGCCGAGTACGACTACCTCACGACGTACTACTCCGGCTACGGCGCCAACTACAACACCACCACCCGCCTGCGCCGGTACGTCGGCGAGGCCGGGGTGCGGCCGCTGGTCTACGACTACACACAGCCGCTGCTCACGGCCAACGCCCCGCACCGGGTCCGGATCGTCTCCGACGGCTCCACCCAGCGGTGGTGGGTCAACGGGCAGCTGGTCTTCGACTACAGCGACCCGGAGCCGTACACGAGCGGCCACTTCGCCTTCCGCACCACCTGGAGCCACTTCCGCTTCGGTGACTTCCGGGTGTGGCGGTTGAGCCCACAACATCCCTGATCGGAGAGGTATTCCGGGCTTGGCCAACACTTTAGGAGTGGCTTATCTCACCGCACGTCAACCCTTCCTTACGGTCGCGTAGGTCACATTCGAAGGGGAATCATGGGCCGATGTGGCAGACGATTCGAAGAGTGACAGCAGAGCAGTGATCGGGTCGTACGTTGCGGTGGGGGACAGCTTCACCGAGGGCGTGGGCGATCCCGGCCCCGACGGGGCCTTCGTCGGCTGGGCCGACCGGTTCGCGGTGCTTCTCGCGGACCGGCGGCCCGAGGGCGACTTCCGGTACACCAACCTCGCCGTGCGCGGGAAGCTCCTCGACCAGATCGTCGAGGACCAGCTCCCGAAGGCCCTGGAACTCGCCCCCGACCTGGTCTCCTTCTGCGCGGGCGGCAACGACATCATCCGACCCGGCACCGACCCCGACGAGGTCGCCGAGCGCTTCGAGCGGGCGATCGAACGGCTCACCTCCGTCGCCGGCACCGTCATGGTGACGACCGGCTTCGACACCCGCGGCGTGCCGGTGCTCAAGCATCTGCGCGGCAAGATCGCGACGTACAACGGGCATGTGCGAGCCATCGCCGACCGGTACGGCTGTCCCGTGCTCGACCTGTGGTCGCTGAAGACCGTGCAGGACCGCCGGGCCTGGGACGGCGACCGGCTCCACCTCTCTCCCGAGGGGCACACGCGCGTGGCGCTCCGCGCGGGCCAGGTGCTCGGTCTGGAGGTCCCCGCGGACCCCGACCAGCCGTGGCCCCCGCTGCCGCCCCGCGGCACGCTCGACGTGCGGCGCGACGACGTCCATTGGGCGCGGGAGTACCTGGTGCCGTGGATCGGGCGGCGGCTGCGGGGCGAGTCCTCGGGCGACCATGTGACGGCCAAGGGTGCGCTGTCGCCGGACGACATCAAGATGCGGATCGGCAAGGTGGCCTGAGCGGGCGCGTGATCCACCAGTGAGGTGACCGCGCGGGAGTGGTGTGCGGTCCGGTTCGTGACGCGGTGTTGGGATGACCGCACTGTCATCCCCACCTCGGAAGGACCGGACGCGCATGCCCGTTCCCCGTACGCCGGTCGCGGCGTTCGCCGTGACCCTCCTCGCCCTGGGCCTGCCCACCGTCGTGGCCCCGGCGGCCCTCGCGGCCGGCACCGGCGGCCACGCTCCCGCGATCGCCGTCGCCGCGGCACCCGCCACCGTCACCGTGACCGGCGAGGGCAGTGCGGTCGGCGAGCCCGACATCGCACTGGTCGGCGCCGGGGTCGAGGCCGTCGCCAAGACGACGCAGGCCGCTCTGAAGGCGCAGAACACGGCGTCCGCCGCGCTGTTGAAGGCGGTACGCGCCCAAGGCGTCGCCGACCGGGACATCCGTACCGAGAACGTCTCCCTCAGCCCCGTCTACGACTACACGGACGGCGAGTCCACGCTGAAGGGCTACCAGGCCGCCCAGTCCTTCTCGATCAAGGTCCGCGAGCCGGCCGCCACCGGCGCGCTCCTCCAGGCCATCACCGACGCCACCGGCGACGCGGGCCGCATCAACTCCGTCGTCTTCGACCTCGAGGACCGCCGCCCGCTCCAGGCCCGCGCCCGCAAGGCCGCGCACGACGACGCCCGCGGCAAAGCCGCCCAGTACGCCCGCCTCAGCGGCCTCCACCTAGGCCGCCTCGTCTCCCTGAACGAGGGCGGCACCGGCTACTTCGCCCCGTCCCCGCCGGTCTCCGCGGACGCGTCGGCCGGGTTCAGCGGAGTACCGCTGGCGCCCGGGGAGATCAAGTCGACGGCGACGGTCACGGCGGTGTACGAACTGACCTGAGCCATGTGCTCTGGGGTGGGCCGCCGCCTTCAGCGCTCCTGGGCGCTCAACGTGTCGGCCCCCAGCCCCAGTTCCCGGGCCAGTGCCTCGTCCGCCCACTCCTGGGCCCGCGCCCGGGACACGGCACCCGGGTACGACGTCAGCTGGACGGCGAGTCCGTCGAGCAGGGCGGTCAGCCGCAGGGCCGACGCGGCCGGGTCCGGGCACCGGAACTCGCCCGCGGCCACGCCCTCCGCGATGACCTCGGCGATCGCCGCCTTCCACTGCTTGTCGAGCTCGCGGGTGACCTCCTGGAGGGCGGGCTCGCGCAAGGCGGCCGCCCAGCCCTCGATCCACAGCCGCCAGCCCTTGGCCTGCCCCGTGGGCGCGTACCAGCGCACGGCCGACCGCAGCCGTCGTAGCGCCGTCGTGCGGCGGCCGAGCAGCTTGCGCAGCTGGACGAGGTCGTCCTCGGCGGCGTAGGCGAACGCGGCGGCGACCAGCTTCTCCTTGGTCGAGAAGTGGTACAGCACCAGCGCGTTGCTCACCCCGAGCGACGAGGCCACGTCGGCGATCCTGACCGCCGCCACGCCCCGCTCCTCGATCTGCCCGATGGCGGCCCGCAGCAACTCCTCGCGCCGCTCGGCCACACTCAACCGCACTCTCGCCACGCGCTCACCCTATTCCGTGCCGGTGGGCCGGGAGACGCGACCTCCGGCGCTACCGGTACCACCCGAACCGCTCGGCGATCACCGGAAGCCGGTCCGCGGCGATCGCGTGTGCGGCGGCCCGCGGGGACGTCCCGTCGGTTTCCGCGCGGGCCAGCATCTGGTCGACCAGGGCGCGCATGGAACGGCGGGTGTGGGTGAACGCCTCGTCCGCGTCGGCGCCGATGTCGCCGAACAGGGTCCACCACCACCAGGCGTTCGTACCGGAGTTCACGACCACGTCCGGCAGTACCGTGACGGCCCGCGCGGCCAGCAGCGCCTCCGCCGCGGGCAGGACGGGCATGTTGGCCGCCTCGACGATCCAACGGGCGGTGATCCGCTCCTGGTTGGCGGCGTCGATCGCGTACGACACGGCGGCCGGCACCAGCACCTCCGCATCGGCGGACAGCCAGGCATCGCCCGGCAGTTCGCGGTCGCCGGGCCGGAGCACGGCACGGTCGACGGTGCCGAAGGCGTCCCGCGCGGCGAGCAGCGCCTCGACGTCCAGCCCCTCGGGGTTGGCGATCGTGCCCTTGACGTCCGCGACGGCGACGATCGTCAGGCCCGCGCGCGCGAGGAACCTCGCCGTGGCCCCGCCCATCGTGCCGAGCCCCTGCACGGCGACCCGCGTCCCGGCGTACGGCACCCCGGCCCGGTCCAGGGCCGTGAGCACCGACTCGGCGACCCCGCAGCCGCCGACCAGCTCGTCGAGCCCGATGCCGTCCACCTCGACCGCGAACGCGTCCGCGAGCCGCTTCCGGGCCGCCTTCTCGTCGTCCAGCAGCGGATAGACGGCCTGGATCGACGAGACGAGCCCCGCCTCGGCCGCCGCCCGGTCCACCATGTCCTGAGTCAGGCCGAGGTCCTCACCCGTGGTCCAGAAGCTCTCGACGTACGGTCGCATCGCGCGCAGGAAGCGCACGAGCAGGGCGTACGCCGCCGGGTCCCGGGGATCGCAGTCGATGCCGCCCTTGGCGCCGCCCAACGGGACGTAACGGCCCTGGGGGTTGTAGTGCAGCGCCTCCTTCATGGTCATGCCGCGGGCGAGTCCGGTGACCTCCTCCAGGGTGCAGCCCTCGCGCATCCGCAGCCCACCGCTGGAGACACCGCGCACCAGCCGGTCGACGACCAGGAAGCCCTGGCGGCCGGTGACGTGGTCGGTCCAGGTGAGCGACAGCAGGGGGGTGGTCATGGGGGCTCCTGGGACTATTACTGAATAGCGAGTCAGTATCTTCTTGACATGCCCCGTGCGCTGTCAATCCGGGGGAAACGCGATTGACAGCGCACCGGGCGCCGTCGATAGGTTCCTCTTCGGGTTCCTTTTGGGAACGTACTGATCGCCGGAGGGGGCGGGCATGGCCACGGTCGTCGAGTTGACGTACTACCCGGTGAAGGGATGCGCCGGGATCTCGGCGAGCGAGGCGGTGGTGACGCCGGCCGGGCTCGCCCACGACCGCTCCTTCATGGTCGTCAGCGAGGAGGGGGTGTTCCGGACGCAGCGGCGTGACCCCACGCTCGCGCTGATCCAGCCCGGCGTCGACAGCGCCGGCGAGCGGCTCACGCTCCGGGCGCCGGACCACGGGGAGGTGGCCGTCGACGTCGACATCACCGGCGTACGGCGACCGGTCGAGCTGTTCGGGAAGCCGTACCGGGGCATCGACCAGGGCGACACCGTCGCGCGGTGGCTCACCGAGGTGCTCGGCGTCCCGAGCAGGCTCGTGCGGGTGCCGCCGGAGCACGACCGGGTGACCGACGGCAGGACACCGGGAACCGCCGGCTGGGCGGACAGCGGCGCCCTGCACGTCCTGTCCCGGTCCAGCCTCGACCTGCTCAACGGGAAGCTCGCCGAACGCGGCGCGGAACCCCTGGCCATGAACCGCTTCCGCCCCAACATCGTGATCGGCGGCTGGGACGTACCCCACACCGAGGACCGCGCCCACCGCATGCGGATCGGCGACACCGAACTGGCCTACGCGAAGCTCGCCATCCGCTGTGCCGTCACCCTGGTGGACCAGGAACGCGGCGCCAAGGCCGGCCCCGAACCCATCCGCACCCTGGCCGCCTACCGGCGCGGAGCCGTCGGCACGGTGTTCGGCGCGAAGTTCTCCGTGCTGCGGCAGGGGAAGGTGGCGGTCGGCGACGAGGTGGACGTCACGGCGTGGGGCGAGGCCGAGACCCCGTTCACGCAGCCGTGACCAGGGTGATCCTGGTTTGTCGGAGAGGCCGACCATAATGGAAGACCTCACCGACTCCACCTGGAGGTACCGTGTCCGTTTTCGGTTCCCTGAGCTCCGGGCTCCACAGCCTGCAGCCCGATGCCTTCGGTGTGGACCCGAGCGGTGAGCGCCTCGCCCGCATCCGCAGATCGCCCCACTTCAAGGACGGGGTCTTCCAGAACCCCGGCGGCGAGGCCCGCATCCGGCCCTCCGGATCGACCCTGGAGTTCGCGAAGGTCTTCTTCGACAAGGACGAGCGCCCGCGCCGCTCTCCCAAGGGCACGATTCCGGTGCATCCCACCACCCTCGCCGACATCGCCAAGCCGCCCGTCACCGGGCTGCGGCTGACCTGGATGGGCCACTCCAGCGTGCTCGCCGAGATCGACGGGCACCGGGTGCTCTTCGACCCGGTCTGGGGCGAGCGCTGCTCCCCGTTCCCGTTCGCAGGCCCCAAGCGGCTCCACCCGGTGCCGCTGCCGCTGGCCGCGCTCGGACCGGTCGACGTGGTCGTCATCTCCCACGACCACTACGACCACCTGGACATGCCCACCATCAAGGCGCTGGCCGACACGGACACCCTGTTCGCCGTGCCGCTCGGCGTGGGCGCCCACCTCGAACACTGGGGCGTCTCCGCCGACCGGCTGCGCGAGCTGGACTGGCACGAGGCGACCAAGGTCGGCGGCCTCACCCTCACCGCCACTCCGGCCCGCCACTTCTGCGGCCGCGGCCTGCGCAACACCCAGCACACGCTCTGGGCGTCCTGGGTCGTCGAGGGGGAGGCCCACCGGGTCTACCACAGCGGCGACACCGGCTACTTCGACGGCTTCAAGGAGATCGGCGCCGAGCACGGCCCGTTCGACGCGACGATGATCCAGATCGGCGCGTACAGCGACTTCTGGCCGGACATCCACATGACGCCGGAGGAGGGCATGCGCGCCCACCTCGACCTCCAGGGCGGCCCGTCGGCCGGCCTCATGCTGCCGATCCACTGGGCCACCTTCAATCTGGCCACGCACGCGTGGGCGGAGCCGGGGGAGGGCACGATCGCGGCGGCCCGCGCGCAGGGCACGCGCATCGCCCTGCCGCGTCCGGGTGAGCCGTTCGAGCCGACGGGCGAGGGTGTGCCGGTGGAGCCGTGGTGGCGTACGGCCGCGGCGGCGCCCTCCGGTGGATGGCCTGCGGCTGAGCTGGTCACGGAGGTCGCGATCAAGACGACGTCCGAGGGGGCGGCGCGGGCCCAGGAGGACGCGGCGGGCTCGGAGGGTGAGGGGAGCGGGGAGCCGGAGACGGTGCCGGCGGGCTGACGAGGCGCGCTCTCCGATGCGGGGCTGGGGAGGCACGCTCTCCGCTGCCGGGCCAGGTTGGCGAGGCGCGCTCGCCGCTGTCGCGCCGGGCTGACGAGGCGCGCTCCGCTGCTCGATCGGGCTGATGGGACGTGCCCCGGCGTGCGTCGCCGTTCGGTGGGTCATGGGGTGCCTGTTCTACCTGTCCATCGGGCCGGCGAGGCGTCCCGCCCGGCCGGCCGGCTGACGGGAGAGGCCTCGCTGTCCGTACGAAGGGGGAGGTCGCGTGGGGCGAGGGGAGGCCCAGGCAGTCGGCCGGGATCAGGCGGCGGCACCGGAGTCCTTGTGGCGCAACAGGGACTTCCTGCTGCTGTGGACCGGCCAGGTGCTCTCGACGCTGGGCACCCGGATGTCCTCGGTCGCCGTGCCGCTCCTCGTCCTGTCGATGACCGGATCGGCGAGCAAGGCGGGTGTCGCGGGCTTCGTCTCGACCCTTCCGTATCTGCTGTTCTATCTGCCCGCCGGGGCGCTGCTGGACCGTCTGGACCGCAGACGGGTCATGTGGTGGTGCGAGGCCGTCCGTGTCGTGGCGTTGGGCAGCATCCCCGTCGCGCTCTACCTGGACCGGCTGACCTTCGGCCTCTTGCTGGTCGCCGGGTTCGTGGGCGGTACGTGTTTCGTCTTCTTCAGCGTGGCCGAGAAGTCGGTGCTGCCCTCACTCGTCACCTCGGAACAACTCACGCCGGCGCTGGCCCAGCAGGAGGCGAAGTCCCGGGCCGCGGGACTGGCGGGCCCACCCCTGGGCGGCTTCCTCTACGGCGTCTCGCACGCCCTCCCTTTCCTGGCGGACGCCGTGTCCTACGTCATCTCTCTGGTCACGCTGTCCTTCATTCGGGCCGACCTGCGGGTCGAGCGGAAGGAACCGGCCAGACCTCTGTGGCGGGAGGTGGGCGCCGGCGTGCGATGGCTGCTGCGCGAACCCTTCATCCGTGTCACGGTCGTCTGCGTGGCCCTGACCAACGTCATGTTCCAGGCGCTCACACTGATCCTCATCGTGCTGGCTCGTGATCTGGGCGCGTCCTCCGGCATCACGGGCGCCGTGCTCGGCTTCTTCGGCTGCGGAGGTCTGGCGGGGGCCTTCGCCGCACCCTGGATCCAGCGTCGGCTGTCGCCCCGGACGGTGGCGATCGGGGCGACATGGCTGTGGGTGGCCCTGCTGATCCCGATCGCCGCGATGCCGACGCCGCTGACACTGGGGCCGTTGGTGGCTGCGATGGCGTTCGTGGGTCCGGTGTGGAACGTGGTGGTCGTCGGCTACCAGTACAAAGTCATCCCCGACGACATGCTTGCCCGCGTCAAGAGCATTGTCCTCCTGGTGAGTTGGGGCGCGATCCCCTTCGGCTCCCTCCTCGCCGGTGCGCTGCTGGACGCCACCAGCCCTCGCGGCTCAGTCCTCGCTCTGTCCGGGCCCACCCTCCTGGTCGCGGTGATCGCCACGGCGAGCCCGGGAATCCGCAAAGCGGCAGTGCTGACCGGACGTTGAACCGAGGCCCGGGGCTGAGGCACCCTCAGGTCGCTACGGAGAGTGAAGCGCATGGGGGTGCTCGTCCGTGCCTGGAGGTGTTGCCGAGCGGCATTTCCGTGGCCGGAGGTCGCCGCCGGGCGTTGTGAGCCGCCGATCCGGGCGCTCCGTTTCTGACCGCCTCTGACCAGCGTTGATCGATCCCTGAAGTGAACTGCACGGCCCGTCAGCGGGCTTATCGGGCTGTCGTACGAAGCCTCATACCAGAGCGGGACGCTCTCCGTACGAGTTTGTCAACTGCCCACCGCACATGATGCGTTGCCGACTACTGTGAGTGGCCGTCGGGCGACGCAGGGCCGAAATCCCGGCGCTCTCGACCGACACCGTGTCGTGAGGACCAGACCGGAGGAGGGAGTCGACGCGATGGGGATCCCCCCAGCTCGACCGCGACCGGGAGCCGGGGGAAGCCGGTGACCGACGACCGCGTCGGAGTGCGTGCCACTCGTGGCGAGCGCACCCGGGAACCGGCGGGAACACGCACCGGGCCCCGGGAGCCCGGCCGTGGGCCCGCGAACCAGCCCGGCCGCGGGGCCGCGAATCCGCCCGGCCGCGGGGCCCCGACCCCGCCCGGCCGCGGGGCCGCGAATCCGCCCGGCCGCGGGGCCCCGACCCCGCCCGGCCGCGGGGCCGCGAGCCAGCCCGGCCGTGGACAGGCGAGCCCGTCCGGCGAGCAGGCCCGACGGGCCAGTACCCGGACCAGTACGAGGACACCGATGTCTCAGCTCCGCGCACCGGCGGCACGCCCAGACCGCCGTGAAGGCGGTCGGCACGGCAGGCCGGCCGCCCGGCCCGCGACCACGCTGCCCGAGACCCACATACGGCCCCAGCTGCTGCGGCTCGCCGTGCTGCCGCCCATCGCGGTCGCCCTCGCCGCCTCCGCGGCCGTCCTCTTCACCGTCCGCTCCACCGGCGCCCGGCCCGGACTCACCTTCTGGGGCGTCCTCGCCGGCGCGGTCTCCGTGGCACTCGCCGGCATCCTCATCGCCGCCGTCGCCGCCGACCGCGCCGCCAAGTCGGTCAACGACCGCATCGGCGCCCTGCGCCGCAGCACCGCACGCGGCGAGGCCGATCTGCGGGCCCTCGTCGAGGCGTTGCGGCGCGGCGACGGGCCGCCCCAGCGCACACCGCGCGGCGGCCCGCCGGACGGCGCCGACGACTTCGACCTGCTCGCCGCCGACCTGGCCCGCGCCCACGACGGCGCCGTCACCGCCGTCGTCCAGGCCGCCCAACTGTCCAGCCAGGCGGGCAGCGAGCAGAAGCTGGAGGTCTTCCTCAACCTCGCCCGGCGCCTGCAGTCGCTGGTGCACCGGGAGATCTCGATCCTCGACGAGCTGGAGAACGAGATCGAGGACCCCGACCTCCTCAAGGGCCTCTTCCACGTCGACCACCTCGCCACCCGCATCCGCCGCCACGCCGAGAACCTCGCCGTGCTCGGCGGCGCCGTCTCGCGCCGGCAGTGGAGCCACCCCGTCTCCATGACCGAGGTGCTGCGCTCGGCCATCGCCGAGGTCGAGCAGTACTCCCGCGTCAAACTCGTGCCGCCCATCGACGGCACCCTGCGCGGGCACGCCGTCGCCGACGTCATCCACCTGCTCGCCGAACTCGTCGAGAACGCCACGGTGTTCTCCGCCCCGCACACCCAAGTGCTGCTGCGCGCCAACCTCGTCACCTCCGGGCTCGCCGTCGAGGTCGAGGACCGCGGCCTCGGCATGCCCGTCGCCGAGCAGAACAAGATGAACGCCCTGCTCACCGACCCCGACCAGGTCAACGTGGGGAGCCTGCTGGCGGACGGCCGCATCGGACTGTTCGTGGTCTCGCAGCTCGCCCGGCGGCACGGCATCAACGTCCGGCTCCAGACCAACATCTACGGCGGCGTCCAGGCCGTACTCGTCGTACCGCAGGGGCTGTTGGGCGCGGAGCCGGGTGCGCCCGGGGTCGTACCCGGGGCCTCGGACGGAACGGGAGTCGCCGGGCCCGGTGGCGGGGGAGCGGGCGTGGGTCCGGCGCAGGGCGGGGCGCCGCGATCGGCTCGCGGTACGGCGGGAGACGTACGGCCGACCATTCCGGTACCGGGCGCGCCGGGCAGCTCAGTGCCGCCGCCGCAGTATCCGCCGGAGGGGGCCGGGCCGGGGGCTCTCGGAGACACCGAGCCGCAGCGGGTCGTTCCCGGCGCCGGTCCCGTCGTACGGTCCGCTCGGCAGCCGGAGGCTCCGCGCAGCTCGGGAGCGGCGGCGAACGGGGGTGAGCCCGCCGTACCGCTGCCCGTGCGCGGCAGTCAGCAGGAGCGGCCCAACCCGGCGGAGGCCGTACCGGGCATCCGGCCCGACGACCGGCGGATCGTCGAGCAGAGCGCCGCCATGCCGCCCACCCCGCGCACCGGCACCGTCCGCGGCACCATGGGCAAGCCCCAACTGCCCCGGCGCCGCGCCCAGGAGCACATCGCGCCCCAGCTCCGCGACGGCCCGGCGGCGCCCCGGCCGGACGCCGAGTACCTCGCCGGGCACGACCCGGGGCTCATGGCGGCCTTCCAACGCGGCATCGGTCTCGCCGAGGCACAGCAGCACATGGAGGCGGAGACCACCGGGGTCACGGACCTCAGCGCGTATGCGATGGGGGCAACACACATGGGCACGGCCCACATGGAGCCTTCCCACATGGAGCCGTCCCACATGGACGCGCCGCACACGGACGCATCACACACAGACACGCCGCACCGCACGGGCGCCCTGCACATGAACACGGACTCGATCACCGCCGCCGATCGAAGCCGTACGGGCCTGACGGACATGGGTCTGACGGACATGGGTCTGACGGACATGGGTCTGACGGACATGGGCCTGACGGACATGGGCCTGACGGACATGGGCCTGACGGACACGGGTCCCTCCTCCACGGGCCCGAGTCACCTGGCCCCCGGTCACACCAGCCCCGACCACACCAGCCCGGCCCACGCCCGCCCCGACCACACCCCCACCCGGCACGACGGGAGCGCATCAGCCGGATGACCACCCCTGCCACCGCCCACGCCCGCACCTCCACCCCCACGCCCACCCCCAGCGCTCCCGCAGACCTTCGTACCTCAAGGAGTCGATCCACCATGGCGAGCGAAGCGCCGACCGGCCATGTATCCGATCTCGACTGGCTGATGAGCGGCCTCGTGCAGCGCGTACCGCACACCACCAGCGCGGTCCTGCTGTCCTGCGACGGGCTCGTGAAGTCGGTCCACGGGCTCGACACCGACAGCGCCGACCACATGGCCGCCCTGGCCTCCGGCCTGTACTCGCTCGGCCGCAGTGCCGGCGTCCGCTTCGGGGACGGCGGAGACGTCCGTCAGGTGGTCGTGGAGCTCGACTCCACCCTGCTGTTCGTGACCACCGCGGGCTCCGGTACCTGTCTCGCCGTGCTCGCCGGGCGTGAGGCCGACGCGGCCGTCCTCGGCTACGAGATGGCCATGCTGGTCAAGAGTGTCCGCCCCTACCTGGTGACCGCGCCCCGGCAGCACGCCGTCGAGTCCCCGGCGTCCCCGGTGATGAGGCCTTGAGCGTGGCGGCGGCCGGCGACGGGCCCTGGCTCGACGACGCGGCCGGACGCCTGGTGCGCCCTTTCACGGTCAGCAACGGCCGTACCAGGCCGACCGTCGCGCTCGACCTCCTGTCGCAGGTGATGGCCACCGGCGCCACCCCTCTCGGCTACCTCGGCCCCGAGCACACGCAGGCGCTCGACCTGTGCCGCGCGCCGGTCTCGGTCGCCGAGGTCGCCGCACATCTGAAGCTGCCGGCCGCGGTCACCAAGGTGCTGCTGTCGGACCTCGTCGACTGCGGGGCGCTCACCACCAAACCCCCGGAGTTCCACCACAACCCCACTGACCGGGCCCTTCTGGAGGCAGTGCTCGATGGACTACGACGACAGCTCTGATCCCTTCCCCACCGCACTCAAGATCCTGGTGGCCGGAGGCTTCGGAGTAGGCAAGACGACCTTCGTGGGCGCGGTCAGTGAGATCGCCCCGCTCAGCACGGAGGAACTGCTCACCACGGTCAGCGCCGCGACCGACAACCTCGACGGCATCGAGAACAAGGTCGAGACGACCGTCGCCATGGACTTCGGCCGGATCACCCTCGACCCGGAACATGTGCTGTACCTGTTCGGCACGCCCGGGCAGGAGCGGTTCTGGTTCATGTGGGACGAGCTCTCGGAGGGCGCGCTCGGCGCGGTCATCCTCGCCGACACCCGGCGCCTGGAGGACTGCTTCGCGGCCGTCGACTTCTTCGAACAGCGCGGCCTCGGATTCATCGTCGCGATCAACGAGTTCGACGGCTCGTACCGCTACGACCCCGAGGAGGTCCGCGCCGCCATCGACCTCGCCCCGGAGATCCCCGTCGTCCGCTGCGACGCCCGGATCTCCAGCTCAGGAGTCCAGACCCTGCTCACCCTCGTACGCCACCTCATCGCCCACGCCCCGGCGCCCGCGCCGAGCCACGGCGCCCACATGTGATCGCCCCACACCCCTTGTCGCCCACAACTCCACGGAGCCGCATATGACCTTCGCCCACCGCGACGGAACCCGCCGATGAGCTACGACCCGGTGCGTCCCGCCGGTCGTCTGCTGCTCACCCCCGAGGACAAGGAGGCCCCCGCCCGGGCCCGCCGACTGCACGGGCTGGGCCTGGGGGAGCGCCCGGAGCCCGCGCTCGACGCGTTCGCCGACCGGCTCGCCGAGGTGACCGGGGCGCCGTACGCCATGGTCAACTTCATCGGCGAGTACGGGCAGTTCTTCGCCGGGCTGCACGTCCCCGCCGTCCGGCCGGTCCTCGTCGACGCGGACGAGACCAAGCCGGAGCTCGGCCGCCGGCTGGCGCGCGACCACGGCTTCTGCCCGCATGTGGTGGTGCGGCGCAAGGCGTTGGTCCTGGAGGACGTCAGCGACTATCCGCGGTTCGCCGGCAATCCCGTCGTCGACGAGTTCGGCATCCGCTCCTATCTGGGCGCACCCCTCATCGACCGGGGCGGCATGGTCCTCGGCACGGTGTGCGTCGCCGATGTGGAGCCCCGGCCCTGGGGGAAGGGCGGTCTGGAGACCATCAAGTCGGCGGCGGCGGAACTCGTCGCGCGCGTGGAACAGATGGAGGCGGACGGTCTGCCCCTGTGAACTTGTGCTGACTTCGTACGCCCTGACGCCCCGTCGCCCCTCACACCCCGCCCCGCCAGATGTTGTCGAACGCGGCGTTCTCGATCGCCCGCCGCTGCCGCACCGCCTCCAGCTCCATCACCGCGTCCCCGACGGCCGCCAGCACGGTCGTGACGGTGTCGTCGGCGAGGTCCGCCGGGTCACCGGCCGGTTCGTCCTGGACGCCGGCGGCGGCGACCAGGGCGGCGAACACCGGCTCGCCCGAGGCGCGGCGTTCCTCGGCGCGCCGCCGCTCCGGCGACTCCACCAGCTCGGCGTGTCCGGCCCGCCGCGCGATCCGCAGCCCCCGCGGGCGGGCCGTCAGCCCCTCCTTCTCCAGAACGGAGTCGTACGCCGAGGACAGCCCGCGGCCCCGGCGCCACAACCAGTCCTCCACCGACTCGTACGGCTCCTGTCGTACGGCGGTGGCGGCGGCCTCCGTCAGCAGGGGGTCGACCGGCGCCGACTGCGCGCCGGGCACGACACGGTCGCCGTCGAGCCCGAGCGCGCCCGCCTCGACGAGGTCGAGCAGCTCGGACGCCGCGAGCGCCAGGGACAGGTCGCCCTGTTCCACGGATCTGCCGGGGCTCGCCTCCAGGGCGACGATCGCGAGGTCACGGGCGGTGTTCATCGGCGGCTCCAGATCGTTCGCAGGCGTCCTCGCCCCTCCCAACGGGCAGGTGGGCGGCGGTGTTCCCCACCCAGGAGTGGCGTGAAGAAGATCTGCGGCGGCGCTTAAGAAAACCTCGATGGACCTGAGGGGGCGTCGTACGGCAGATTGCTACGCGATTCCACCCCTCTTCCCGGCTGCGGGCCTCTTCGGCGTGCTCGCGTACGGGAACGCACCCTCAGGAGCCGTAGCGGTGAAGGCGCTGGTCAAGGAGAAGGCGGAGCCCGGGCTGTGGCTCGCGGACGTGCCCGAGCCCGCCGTGGGACCCGGCGACGTACTGATCAAGGTGCTGCGCACCGGCATCTGCGGCACCGATCTGCACATCCGGTCCTGGGACGGCTGGGCGCAGCAGACGATCCGTACGCCGCTGGTGCTCGGGCACGAGTTCGTCGGCGAGGTCGTCGAGACCGGCCGTGACGTCGTCGACATCGCCGTGGGCGACCGGGTCAGCGGTGAGGGGCACCTCGTCTGCGGCAAGTGCCGCAACTGCCTCGCCGGCCGCCGCCACCTGTGCCGGGCCACGGTCGGGCTCGGTGTCGGACGGGACGGGGCCTTCGCGGAGTACGTCGCACTTCCCGCCTCGAACGTGTGGGTGCACCGCGTCCCCGTGGACCTCGACGTGGCCGCGATCTTCGACCCGTTCGGCAACGCCGTGCACACCGCGCTGTCGTTCCCGCTGGTCGGCGAGGACGTGCTGATCACCGGTGCCGGGCCGATCGGACTGATGGCGGCGGCCGTCGCCAAGCACGCGGGCGCGCGCAACGTCGTCATCACCGACGTCAGCGAGGAGCGCCTCGACCTCGCCCGCAAGATCGGCGTCAGCCTCGCCCTGAACGTCGCCGAGTCCTCCATCGCCGACGGCCAGCGCTCCCTCGGACTGCGCGAGGGCTTCGACATCGGCCTGGAGATGTCCGGCAACCCGACCGCGATGCGCGACATGATCGCCAACATGACCCACGGCGGCCGCATCGCCATGCTTGGCCTGCCCGCGCAGGAGTTCCCGGTCGACTGGGCCCGGATCGTCACCTCGATGATCACCATCAAGGGCATCTACGGCCGTGAGATGTTCGAGACCTGGTACGCGATGTCGGTCCTCCTGGAGGGCGGCCTCGACCTCGCCCCCGTGATCACCGGCCGCTACGGCTACCGCGACTACGAGGCGGCGTTCGCGGACGCCGCGAGCGGCCGCGGTGGCAAGGTCATCCTCGACTGGAACGCGTAACCCTTTAGGAGCCTCTCGCATGTTCGACTCTGTCCGTGACGACCTGCGCGCCACCCTCGACGAGATCCGCGCCGCCGGTCTGCACAAGCCCGAGCGCGTCATCGGCACCCCGCAGTCCGCGACCGTCGCCGTCACCGCGGGCGGCCGTCCCGGTGAGGTCCTCAACTTCTGCGCCAACAACTACCTCGGTCTCGCCGACCACCCCGAGGTCGTCGCCGCCGCCCACGAGGCGCTCGACCGCTGGGGCTACGGCATGGCGTCCGTGCGCTTCATCTGCGGTACCCAGGAGGTGCACAAGGAGCTGGAGGCCCGCCTCTCGGGCTTCCTCGGCCAGGAGGACACGATCCTCTACTCCTCCTGCTTCGACGCCAACGGCGGTGTCTTCGAGACCCTCCTCGGCCCCGAGGACGCGGTCATCTCCGACGCCCTCAACCACGCGTCGATCATCGACGGCATCCGCCTGTCCAAGGCCCTCCGCTTCCGCTACGCCAACCGCGACATGGCCGACCTGGAACGGCAGTTGAAGGACGCCTCCGACGCGCGCCGCCGCCTGATCGTCACCGACGGCGTGTTCTCCATGGACGGCTATGTGGCCCCGCTGCGCGAGATCTGCGACCTCGCCGAGCGCTACGACGCCATGGTGATGGTCGACGACTCCCATGCGGTCGGCTTCGTCGGCCCCGGCGGCCGCGGCACCCCCGAGCTGCACGGCGTCATGGACCGCGTCGACATCATCACCGGCACCCTCGGCAAGGCGCTCGGCGGCGCGTCCGGCGGCTATGTCGCCGCCCGCGCGGAGATCGTCGCCGTGCTGCGCCAGCGTTCGCGCCCGTACCTGTTCTCCAACACCCTCGCCCCGGTGATCGCCGCCGCCTCCCTGAAGGTCCTCGACCTGCTGGAGTCGGCGGACGACCTGAGGGTCCGGCTGAACGAGAACACGGCCCTGTTCCGGCGCCGTATGACGGACGAAGGCTTCGAGATCCTCCCCGGCGACCACGCCATCGCCCCCGTGATGATCGGTGACGCGGCCAAGGCGGGCCGCCTCGCGGAGCTGCTCCTGGAGCGCGGCGTGTACGTGATCGGTTTCTCCTACCCGGTGGTGCCGCAGGGCCAGGCCCGTATCCGCGTCCAGCTGTCCGCCGCGCACTCCACCGAGGACGTGAACCGCGCGGTGGACGCCTTCGTCGCGGCGCGGGCCGAGCTGGAAGCGGCGGCCTCCGCGGAGTCGGCGGGCTGAGCCGGAGCACACGGGGGCATTTGAGACAATCGATCCCATGATCGAAGCGCGGCGGCTGCACATCCTCCGGGCGGTGGCCGACCACCGTACGGTGACGGCGGCTGCCGCCGCGCTGTATCTCACGCCCTCGGCGGTGTCCCAGCAGCTCACGGCCCTGGAGCAGGAGACCGGGCACCGCCTGGTCGAGCGCGGCGCGAAGGGCGTACGGCTCACCGCGGCCGGCGAGATCCTGCTGAACCACACCAACGCCGTCCTCGCCCAGCTGGAGCGCGCGGAGGCCGAACTGGCCGCGTACGGCTCGGGCGAGGCCGGCACGGTCACCGTCGCCTCCTTCGCGACCGGCATCGCCCTGGTCGTCGCGCCCGCGGTGGCGAGGCTCGCCGTGACCTCCCCGGGCATCCGCATCCGCGTCCAGGACGCCGAGGGCGACGCCAGTCTGCCGATGGTCCTGGACCGGCAGGTCGACGTCGCGGTCGCCGTCGAGTACCGCGGGGCGCCCCCGGCCGACGACCCCCGGCTGACCCACGTCTCCCTGTACGCCGAGCCCTTCGACGCGGTCGTCCCGGTGAGCCACCGGCTGGCCGAGGCCGGCGAGGTGCCGCTGGCGGAGCTGGCCAAGGACCCCTGGATCGGCCCCTACCCGGGCAACCCCTGCCATGAGGTCGTCGTCCTGGCCTGCGAGAACGCGGGCTTCCAGCCCAGCCTCGAACACTCCTCGGACGACTTCCGCGCGGTCGTCGCCCTCGCCTCGGCCGGCGCGGGCGTGGCGCTCGTACCGCGCTCGGCACTGATCGGAATGGACCTCACGGGTGTCGTCGTACGACCGGTCGACGGCGTCGCACCCACCCGGCGGGTGTTCGCGGCGGTACGGCGGGGCGCGGAGGGGCATCCGCTGATCCGGCCGGTGATCGAGGCGCTGGCGGGGGCGGCTGAGAGCGGGACGTAACCTCACTGTTTCATATCTGGGATAGCGTCCCAGATATGAAACAAGTGGAAGTCGAGACCGCCCCGGACCCCGTCGACGCCCGACTGGGTGCTCGCCTGGCCGAACTGCGGGCCGAACGCGGCTGGTCCCTCGGGGAGTTGGCCGAGCGCACCGGCGTGAGCAAGTCGACCCTGTCCCGCGCCGAGCGCGCCGAGATCAGCCCCACCGCCTCCCTGTTGAACCGCCTGTGCGCGGTTCACGGACGGACCATGTCCCAGCTGCTCAGCGAGGTCGAGACCGAACCCCCGCTCCTCGTCCGGGCCGCCGAGCAACCCGTGTGGGAGGACCGGACCTCCGGTTTCGTACGGCGTTCCGTGTCACCGCCCCACACCGGGCTGCGCGGCGAACTCGTCGAGGGACGGCTCGCCCCGGGCGCCGACATCGCGTACGACAGGCCGCCCGTGCCCGGACTCGAACAGCACATCTGGGTGCTGGAAGGCGCGCTGGCCATGACCGCGCAGGACGTCGAGCACCACCTCGACTCGGGGGACTGTCTGCGGCTGCGGGTGTGGGGGCCGACGCGGTTCCGGTGCGCAGGGCCGGAGCCGGTGCGGTATGCGCTGGCGGTGGTGCTGCCGTGATCGTCACCCGACTCGACGCTGACCAAGTGCACTTGTACGTGGAGGAGTTGGCCGATCTGATGGCCGACACCGTCGACGGCGGCGCCTCCATCGGCTTCCTCGCGCCCCTTGACCGCGCGGCGGCTGTCGCCTGGTGGAAGGAGCGGGCGGCCGGAGTGGCGGCCGGGCAGCTCGCCGTCTGGATCGCCCGCGCCGACGACCGGACACTCGGCACCGTCAGCCTCGCCTTCCCCGACAAGCCCAACAGCCGCCACCGCGCCGAACTGGTCAAGCTGATGGTCCACCGGGACGCGCGAGGACGAGGGCTCGGGCGCAGGCTCCTGACGACCGCCGAACAGGCCGCCGCCGACGCCGGCATCACCCTGCTCCACCTCGACACCGAGACCGACAGCCCGGCGGAGCGCCTCTACACCTCGGCGGGATGGACCAGGGTCGGCGTGATCCCCGACTACGCGGCCGACCCCGGCGGGGTCCTCCGGGGCACCACCCTCTACTACAAGAACCTCGGGACAACCGCTCCCACCAGGTGATTGTCAGTGGCAGCCGCTACGGTGCGTGTCATGCCGGATGCCGAAGACGTACGCCGTATCGCCCTGTCCCTGCCGGACACCACGGAGAAGATCGCCTGGAGCATGCCCACGTTCCGGGTCGCGGGGAAGATGTTCGCCACGCTGCCCGAGGAGGAGACCTCCATCGCGGTCCGCTGCCCCAAGGAGGAGCGGGACGAACTGGTGCTCGCGGAGCCGGAGAAGTTCTGGATCGCCGACCACGAGGCGCAGTTCGCCTGGGTGCGGGCCCGCCTCGCCGCCCTGGAGGACGAGGACGAACTGCGGGACATCCTGGCCGACTCCTGGCGCCAGGCCGCCCCGCCCCGACTCCTCGACAGCTATCCGGAGTTGGGGCGTCCGGTCGGCGAGTGAAATTCCCCGGGGGCTGTCAGTGCCCCGTGGCATGATCCGAAGGCGTGGCGGGTGGGGCGCCTGCGGTGCGGGTGATGCCGGGAGGGGTGTGCGGATGACCGGGGTGTCGTCGAAGGGGGAGGCGTACGGCGCGAGCGCCGAGGACATCAGCCCTGCTCCGGCGCGCGAGGTGGCGGTGTCCGCCGATGACGTCGCCGCCGGCCGGACGAGCGAGACGGTTGTGCCCGCCGAGGACGTCACCCCTCGCCGGACGAGCGAGGCGGCCGTCTCCGCCGTCTGGTCCCGGGACTTCGCCCTGTTCTTCGTCGCCCGGGCCGTCGCCGCCCTCGGGCACACCGTCCTTCCCGTCGCCCTCGCCGCCGGCCTGCTCCAGCACGGCTACGGGGCGGGCGCGGTGGGCCTCGCGATGGCCTCCTCGGCCGCGTCCTTCGCCGGGCTCGTGGTCTTCGGCGGAGTCATCGCCGACCGCTTCGACACCCGCAAGGTGATGATCGGCGCCGACCTGGTGCGCCTTGCCACCCAGACCCTCGCCGCCGCGCTCTTCTTCTCCGGGCATGTGGTGCTGTGGCAGATCTGCGCCCTCGGCTTCGTCAACGGCGTGGCGGGCGCCCTGTTCCAGCCCGGCGTCGCCAGCACGGTTCCGCGGCTGGCCCGCGATGTGCAGGGCGCGAACGGCGCGATACGCATCGCGGAGGCCGGCGCCCAGCTCGCCGGCCCCGCCCTCGCCGGACTGCTCGTCGGCTTCGCCTCGGCCGGCGGCGTCTTCGCCGTGGACGCCGCCATGTACGCGGTCAGCGCCCTGTGCCTGCTGGCCCTCCGGCTGCCGCCGCGCGCCCCGGACGACGGACCGGTGCCGCGGGCGGCCAGCACCTTCCGGGCCGATCTGGTCACCGGCTGGCGGGAGTTCAGGGCCCGTACGTGGCTGTGGGGAGTGATAGCCATCTGGGGTCTGTACATGATCTCCGTGTCCGGCCCGACCGTCCCGCTGGTCGCCACCGAGGTCGTCCAGGACCACGGCCCGCGCGCCTATGGCCTGGTGAACTCCGCACTCGGCGCCGGCACCGTCGTCGGCGGACTCCTCGCCCTGCGGCTGCGCCCGCACCGGATGCTGCGCGCCGGATCGATCGCCCTGGTCGGCTTCGGAGCCTTCCCGGCCGCCGTCGGCGCGGGCCTCGGCGTGCCCGCCATGATGGCCGGAGCCGCCGTCGCGGGCACGGGCATGGCGTTCTGGAGCGTGATGTGGTCGACCAGCATCCAGACCCAGGTCCCGCCCGACGCCCTCAACCGCATCCACGCCTACGACGTCGCGGGCTCCCTGGCCCTGATGCCGGTCGGCCAGGCACTCGCGGGCCCGTCCGCCGCAGCCCTCGGTGCCGACCACGTCCTGCTCGTCGCCGGGGCGATGAGCCTGGTCGTCTGTGCTGCCCTGCTCTCGGTACCGGCGATACGGAACCTGGTGCGCGCCGATGCCGCACCCGCGGCTCCCCGATAAACGGGTGCGCGACCACCGACCCGAGTGCGGTATTGTTTCACTGCACGTTCGGCCGGGGGAAACCCCAGGTCAGACGGACACCGGGACGTGGCGCAGCTTGGTAGCGCACTTGACTGGGGGTCAAGGGGTCGCAGGTTCAAATCCTGTCGTCCCGACGGTGTGAGAGGGCCTTCACAGGCGACAGTCTGTGAAGGCCCTTCTCCGTACCGTCAGTTCGCCCCGAGCACGGACCCCAGCGCATCGTCGATCGTCGGATGGGCGAAGTCGAAGCCGGTCTTGAGCAGGGCCGACGGAACGGCGCGGCAACTGCACGTGATGCCCGTCGCGAACTCGCCGAGCACCGCACGGAGCGCGAACGCGGGCACGGCCGCGAGCGTCGGTCGGTGCAGCGCCCGGCCCAGCGCCTCGGTGACGGCACGGTTGGTCACCGGCTCGGGGGCCGCGAAGTTGACCGGCCCAGAGAGTTCCTCGGCGGTGATCGCGAAACGCAGTGCTGCGATGTGATCGGTGAGCGAGATGAACGGCCAGTACTGCTCGCCCGAGCCCAGCCGGCCCCCCAGGCCGAAGCGGAACAGCGGCAGCAGCCTGCCGAAGGCGCCGCCCTGCGCCGAGACCACGAGGCCGGTGCGCGGATGCACGACCCGGACACCGGCCTCCCGGGCCGGATCGGCGGCGGCCTCCCAGGCGGCGCAGACATCCGCCAGGAAGTCGTCCCCTGCGGGCGCGCTCTCCTCGATGACCAGGTCACCGGTGTCGCCGTAGTACCCGGTCGCGGACGCCGAGACGAGCACGCGCGGCGGTGCGGCCGCCTCGGCGCAGGCCCGCGCGATCGTCTCCGTCCCGGCGGTCCGGCTCCGGCGGATCTCCGTCTTGTACGCGGCGTTCCAACGCCGGTCCCCGATCCCGGCGCCCGCCAGGTGCACGACCGCGTCGACCCCGTCCAGTGCACCGGGCTGAACCTCGCCGCCGACCGGGTCCCACCATGCCGACTCGCGGCCGTCCCCACGAGGCGCCGCCGACCGGTCGCGGACGAGCCGGACGACGTCGTGCCCGTCGGCGAGGAGCGAGTGGGTGAGGGCGGAACCGATGAGTCCGGTGGATCCGGTGATCGCGACGCGCACGGCGTCCTCCCAGGCTGGGGTCGTTCTCCTGCGACGTTCAAATTTGAACCCAACCTACTCCGCGGCCGCTCCCGCAAGCCAACGGGCGGCCTGTGACTTGCCTCATTCCAGGACGGCCTGACCAGGACCGAAGTGGATACCGGCCACGCGGCGGATCTCGTCCATCGCCCGGAGCGTGGTCAGTGAGTCGGCCAACGGACGCAGCGGGGTTTCGAGTTGCCCGGCCGCGACACAGCGGGCGACTTCGGCGGCCTCGTGGTGCAGGGCTTCGTGGGCGGTACGCGGTTCGGTGTACGTGAGTGTCGTACCGCCGCCGGACGGGGTCAGCGTCAGATCGCCGGGCTGGTAGAACGGGCCCGGCAGAGTCAGGGTCGCCCGGGTGCCCGCGAGGGTGGCGGACGTGGGGGTGTCGCTGAACAGCGTGGTGTGGACGACGGCCTGGTTGCCGTCCGCGTCGCGCAGGACGGCGGCGGTCTGGCCGTTCACCCCGGCCGGGTGAGGCTGGCCGAGGGCCAGGATCTCGGCCGGCGCACCCAGGACCCAGGTCGCCAGGGAGAGCGGGTACGTGCCGAGGTCGAGCAGCGGGCCGCCGGCCGAATCGGGGCGCAGGATGCGGTGTTCGGCGGTGAAGTGCTCGCCGTACTCGGCCAGGACCGTGTGGATGTCGCCGAGGACGCCGGACTCCAGGATCTGCCGGACGACGTCGAATTTCGGCAGGAAGAACGTCCAGAGGGCCTCCGCGCAGAACAGGCCGCGAGCGGAGGCCAGTTCGACGATCTGCGCCGCCTCGGAGGCGTCGAGCGCGAGCGGCTTCTCCACCAGGGTGTGCTTGCCCGCTTCCAGGGCGAGGCGGGCGCAGGCGAGGTGGGCGGTGTGCTCCGTGGCGACGTACACGACGTCGACGTCCGAGGCCGCGACGAGGTCCTCGTACGACCCGTACGCCGCCGGGATGCCGTGCCGTTCGGCGAAGCCCTTGGCACGGCCGGTGGCACGGGAGGCGACGGCCGTGAAGCGCTGCCGGGTGTGCCGTTGGACCGAGGCGACGAACCGCTCGGCGATCCAGCCGGTGCCCAGGACGCCCCAGCGCAGGGGTGGGGCGTCCATCGAGGGTGGGGTGCGGGGTGTCGGGAGGGGCGAGGGGAAGGCGGGCATGCGAGGTCACCTCCGAGGGCGCGGCGGCAGGGAGCGGTACAACGGCTGACCCGGGCGCGCGAGGACGGCACAGGGCAGGGCGGCGAGCCCTTCAGAACACCTCCGGCACCTCGACGCCGACCACCCGCCCTCCGTCCTTCATGGACGCGATCACCGCCTCCGCGACCGCCGCCGCCACAAGACCGTCGTGTGCCGAGGCCAGCGGCGACGGGCGGCCGGTCCGCACCGCGTCGGTCCACGCCTGGAGTTCGAGGCGGTAGGCGTCGGCGAAGCGCGGGCGCCAGTCGGCGGGGTAGGCGGTGGAGCGGGTCCGGGACGCGTCGGTGACGAGGTGGGCGGGGTCGGTCAGGGCGAGGGTGCCGTGTTCGGTGACCACCTCGCAGCGGACGTCGTAGCCGTAACCGGCGTTGAGGAAGGTCTCGACGGTCGTGAGGGCGCCGTCCGCCGTGCGGAGCAGCATGAGCTGCGGGTCCCGCAGGCCGGTCACCGTGGAGGTGCTGCGACCCGCGTGCCAACTCACCTCCACCACAGGAGAGTTCAGTAGCCACGGAACGGTGTCGAACTCGTGGATCGCCGACCCGGTGACACTGAACTCGTCGGTGCAGCCGGGGGCGGAGGTGACACCCCGGCTGACACAGTGCAGCAGCAAGGGCGCTCCGTGGGCCCCCGTCGCGAGCGCCGCCTTCAGCTCGACGTACGCCGGGTCGAAGCGCCGCATGAAGCCCAGCGAGATCAGCCCACCACCGTCCTGCCCCGCCTCGCGGACGACGCGGATGACGCGGACGCACTCCGCCACTGTCGGTGCGAGCGGCTTCTCGCACAGCACCGGCTTTCCGGCGCGCACCGCGGCGATCGCCAGGTCGGCGTGCGTGGAGTCGTGGGAGGCGATGACGACGGCGTCCACGTCCGGGTCGGCGATGAGCGCGTGGGCGTCGGTGGTGCCGCGGGCGCCCGTCTCGGCGGCTACCGCGGCGGCTCGCGCCGCGTCCACGTCGGCTATCAGGGCCACCTCGGCGCCGGACACCCAGCGGTGCAGCGTACGGGCGTGATCCGCGCCCATGTTGCCCGCGCCGACCACCCCGACGCGCAGCGCGTTCGCGCTCACGTGAGGTCCACCCAGGTCCGCCGCTCCGCGGACCGCGTCATCGCGTCCAGCGCCGCCGCGCTCGCCACGGCGTCCTCGAGCGTCGCGCCGTACGGGGTCCCCTCGGCGATCGACCGGAGGAACCCGTACGCCTCGATCACCTTCAGGTCGTCGTAGCCCATGGTGTTGGCCGAGCCCGGCTGGAAGGCGCCGAACTCGCCCGCGCCCGGGCCGACGTACACCGTGCTGACCGGCTGGTCCTGGTAGGCCGTGCCGCGGCTGACGCCCAGTTCGCCCATGCGCCGGTAGTCCCAGAAGACCGCGCCGGTGGTGCCGTGGATCTCGAAGCCGTAGTTGTTCTGTTCGCCGACCGAGACCCGGCAGGCCTCCAGGACGCCCCGGGCGCCGGAGGAGAAGCGGAGGAGGCAGTTGACGTAGTCGTCGTTCTCGACCGGGCCCAGCTCGCCGCCCGTCGCACGGGTGTGGCCCGCAGTGGCGCCGGTGGGGCGGGCCCGCTCGGGGACGAAGATCGCGGTGTCGGCGGTCAGCGACTCGATGTCGCCGAGGAGGTGACGGGCCAGGTCCACGCCGTGCGAGGCGAGGTCGCCCAGCACTCCGCTGCCGCCGCGCTCCAGCTCGTACCGCCAGGTCAGGGCGCCCTCGGGGTGGGCGGCGTAGTCGCTGAAGAGGCGGATGCGGACGTGGGTGACGGTGCCGATCTCGCCGGCGGCGATCAGTTCACGGGCGGCCTGGACGGCGGGTGCGTTGCGGTAGTTGAAGCCGACCGTGCCCTGGACGCCGGCCTTGGCGACCGCGTCCGCCACCGCGCCGGCGTCCTGGGCGGTCAGGCCGACCGGCTTCTCGATCCAGATGTGCTTGCCCGCCTCGGCCATCGCGACGCCGATCTCGCGGTGCAGGAAGTTCGGGGCGGTGATGCTCACCGCCCGCACCCGTGGGTCGGCGGCCACTTCGCGCCAGTCGCGGGTCGCGGACGCGAACCCGTACTGCTCCGCGGCCTGCTCGGCGCGGCCGGGCACCTCGTCGGCGACCGTCACGAGCTCCGGCCGCAGCGGCAGCTGCGGGAAGTGGTGCGGCAGCCGGGCGTAGGCCTGGGTGTGCACCCGCCCCATCCAGCCGAAACCCACCACGGCGATGCCGAGCCTGTCCACGATGACCGCCCTTCGTCGTACCTGCCACAGAGTTTTTGGACCGTTCCAAAGCCCTGGACGCCCACGATGGGGCGGCTCACCTCGACTGTCAAGGTCTTGCGAGGGGGCGAGAAGGTATGGAACGGTCCATGCATGAGGACCCCGACCATCCGTGACGTCGCCGAGCGCGCCGGCGTGTCCAAGTCGCTGGTCTCGCTGGTGCTGCGCGGCTCCGAGGGCGTACGTCCGGAGAAGCGCGCGGCCGTCCTCGCCGCCGTCGAGGAACTCGGCTACCGGCCCAACGCCGCCGCCCGCAGCCTCAGCGAGCGCCGCACCCGCACGGTCGGCGTGCTCCTGAACGACCTGCGCAACCCCTGGTTCGTGGAACTCCTCGACGGGCTCAACTCCCGCCTCTACGACAGCGGACTGCACACGCTGCTCGCCGACGGGCACCTCAACCGCCGGCTCGGCGAGGACCTCACCCGCACCTTCACCGAGCTGCGCGTCGACGGCCTGATCGCGGTCGGCACGCTCCAGGACCCCGAGGCGCTGCGCACCGCCGCCGGGCAGGTCCCGACCGTCGTCGCGGGCGCCCGTGAACCGGAGCTGCCCGGCGTGGACGTCGTCGCCAACGACGACGAACAGGGCGCCCGCCTGGCCACCGAGCACCTCATCGCGCTCGGCCACCGGCACATCGCGCACATCGCCGCCCAGGGTGCGGTGGGCGAGCTGCGGCGGCGCAGCTTCGAGGCGGTGATGCGGGAGCACGGACTGGCCGGCACGGCGGTCACGGAACAGGGGGATCTGACCGAGGAGGGCGGCTACCGGGCCACCGTACGCCTGCTCAATCGCCCGCGGCGGCCCACCGCGATCTTCGCCGCCAACGACATGACCTGCGTCGGCGCGCTGTCCGCCGCCGAGGAGAGCGGCCTGCGGGTGCCGAGGGACCTGTCCCTCGTCGGCTACGACAACACGTACCTGTCCCGGCTGCGCCATCTCTGGCTGACCACCGTGGACAACGCCAGTCACGACGTGGGCCGGCGCGCGGCCCAGCGGCTGCTGGACAGGATCGAGGACCCGGACCGGCCGCGCGAGGTCGAACTCGCCACGCCCGTCCTGGAGGTGCGCGGCAGTACGGCACCGCCTCGCTAGCCCGCCTGCATACGGCGGTTGACCTCGCCCAGTCCGTCGGCGAGGGACGTGAGCTGCTCCGGGGTCAGTACGTCGATGAGCAGCTCGCGGACGAGCGCCACATGGCCCGGTGCCGCCCGCTCCAGCATGCGGCGGCCGGCGGCGGTGAGCACGGCGTACACCGCGCGGGTGTCGCTCGGGCAGGAGCGGCGGTTCACCAGGCCCGCCTTCTCCAACTGGCCGATCTGGTACGTCAGTCCGCTCTTGGTGTGGAACAGCGCGTCGGCGAGCGCGCTCATACGCATCTCGCGGTCCGGCGCGGCCTCCAGTCGGACGAGGATCTCGTACTGGAGGTGCGTGATCCCGACGTCGTCCTTGAGCTGCTGGTCGAGCCGCCGGTCGATGAGCGCCCCGGCGGCCACGAAGGCGTACCAGGCGCGGCGCTCCTCCTCGTCCAGCCAGCGTGGTGCGGTCATGCCCTCACCGTAGACGGTCAGCCGCCGCCGTCGAGGTCGGTGCACTGGCGGAGCACTCGCAGCTCATGGCCGTCGAGCTCCATCTCGTACAGCTTCCCCCGGGCGTTCTCGAACGGCCGGTGCAGGATCATCATCAGCCGCCCCTCGAAGGTGTGGAACAGCATGCCGTGGCCGCTGTCGTCGCGGACCAGCGGTCGCCGCTGACGCCACGTGCCCCGGAGGTCACCGGACTCGGAGACGGCGTACGTCTGGACGTAGCCGCCGCTGACGTTGCCGTCCGGGCCCACGGCGTTCTTCTCGTACGTCGACCACAGCATGAGCAGCTTGCCGTCAGGTGTCGGGTACAGCTGGGGGCCGTCGGTGATGTACGGCGGGAGCTGGGCCGGGACGCCGGCGGGGATCTGCTCGCCGAGCCAGGGCGCGTCGGAGGCTTTGAAGAGGAACACCGGGTCGCCGACGGTCTCCGTGAGGTCCGGGGCCAGCCGGATCGCCTCCATGGTGCCGTCGATCGTCTGCAGCCATTCGTGCGCGTAGACCATCCAGGGCTGCCCGTCCCGGTCGACGTGGAGGGTGCCGTCGAGGGTCATCAAGTGCGGGGGAGGGGTGGGGTGTTGGGGGTCGACGACGGTGAACGGGCCGAGCAGGGAGTCGGACACGGCCGTGACGGTGCCGCGCAGGTGGTTCTTCAGCTGGAACGGGGTGCCCCACCGGTTGGGCGGAGGCACCGGCAGAGGCTGCTCCTCGTCGTGGAGGGTGGTGAACAGGTAGTGCCTGCCAGCCCACTTGTGCACCTCCGGCGCCCAACCGCCGTCCGTCGCCCAGAGGTTCTTCTGGTCGGCGGTCAGGAAGACCGGCACGGGAGGCGTCCAGTCCCGCAGGTCGCGGCTGCGGTAGACCATCGTGCCGGTGCCCTCGACGCCGGACACGGAGGGGTCGTTGGAGGTGTAGAGGTAGTAGGTGCGGGTCTCTTCGTCGGCGACGACGAACGGATCGTGCAGCGGCATGTCGGGCAGTCGCATCAGTGCGTTCTCAACCACGTGCCGAACAATACGGCGGTGTGCTGCGACGGCCGCGATCAGGGCCTCGGGCCGGCCAGGACCTCGTGGGCGAGGGTGACCAGGTCGGGCAGGGCCGGATGTCCCGCGCCCTCCCGCCAGGCGAGGACGACGGGGACGGGCGGGGCGTCCGTGAGCGGGCGGTAGACCAGGGACGGGTGGGCGTGGTTGCTGGGGGTGGCCGTCGTGGAGATGCCGACGGCCCGGCCCGCCGCGATGGCCATGAGCCACTCGTCGGTGTTGGTCACCTCGATGGTCGCGGACGGGCGGGCCGTCGGCGGCCACAGGTCCATCGTCGTCGTCCCGGCCACGACGTTGACGGCGATCGGACTGTCCACGAGATCGGCCAGGGTGACCCGGGGGAGGTCCGTCAGCGGACTGTCCGACGGGAGGACGACCACCCGCTCCTCCCAGGCCAGCAGCTCGGTGCGGAGCCCGGGCGCGGTCACGGCCCCGCGCAGCAGGGCCGCGTCGACATTGCCCCGGGTGAGGCCAGCCGTGCGGTCGTCGATGCGGAGCAGCTCGAGACGGGTGCCGGGGTGGGTCTCGTCCCAGCGGCGCAGCAGCGCGACGGTGTGGTCGCCGAGCGCCGCCCAGGGATGACCGAGGCGCAGCGGCCAGCTCCGCAGCCCGCCCGGGTCCAGGGCGGTGTCGACGGCGGACAGCGCGGCGGCGGCCTTGTCCCGGAAGACGCGGCCCTCCGTGGTCAGCTCCAGGTGATGGGTCGAGCGGTCGACGAGACGGGCGCCCAGATGGTCCTCCAGCCGGCGCAGCGTGCGCGACAGCGCGGGCTGGCTCACATGGAGGCGGGCGGCGGCACGGGTGATGTTGCCCTCCTCGGCGATGACGAGGAAGGCCCGCAGGTGCCGCAGTTCCACGGTCATGCTTCCAGAGCATAACCGCAGGGAAATCGGCATTTCACGCGGAGCGGTCGGCTGCCTAGCGTGAACGCCATGACCACTACGGTGACCAGTTCGCCCACTCTTGTACGGCACCCCGCGGGGCGCGGCAGCCTCGCCGGCGTCGGCCTCGTGCTGGCCGGGACGGTGTCGGTGCAGTTCGGATCGGCCTGCGCCGCGCTCCTGTTCCCGCGCGCCGGGGCGCTCGGCACGGTAGGTCTGCGGATCGCCTTCGCGGCGGTGCTGCTCCTGACCGTGACCCGGCCCCGGTTGCGCGGCCACTCGCGCACCGACTGGGCGGTGGTCACCGGCTTCGGTCTGGCCCTCGGCGGCATGAACCTCCTCTTCTACCAGTCCATCGCCCGCATCCCGCTGGGCGCGGCCGTCACCCTGGAGGTCCTCGGCCCGCTCGTGCTGTCGGTGCTGGTCTCGCGACGCGCGGCGAGTTTCCTCTGGGCCGGGCTCGCCCTCGCCGGGGTCTGCCTGCTGAGCGGCGGCGACTTCGGCAGCCTCGACGTGACCGGAGTGGCATTCGCGCTGGGCGCCGGGGCGATGTGGGCGGCGTACATCCTGCTCAACGCCCGTGCGGGCGCCCGCTTCCCGCGCCTGGACGGGCTCGCGATCGCGATGGGCGTCGCCGCGCTGGTCAGCCTGCCGCTGGGCATCGGGGAGTCGGGGGCGGCACTGCTGGAGCCGGGCGTGCTGGGGCTGGGCCTCGCCATCGCGGTGCTGAGCTCCGGAGTGCCGTACACCCTCGAACTGCTCGCCCTGCGGCGGCTGTCGGCGGCGACGTTCGCGGTCCTGATGAGCCTGGCGCCGGCGCTCGCGGCGACGGCGGGGTGGTTGGTGCTGGGGCAGGGGTTGTCGCCGGTGCAGTGCGGGGCGATCGGGATGGTGGTGGTGGCGAGTGTGGGGGCGGTGAGAGGGAGCCGGTGAGAGGGAGCCTGTGAGAGGGGGCCCTGTGAGAGGGGGCCCTGTGAGAGGGGGCCCTGTGGGAGGGGCCCTGTGGGAGGGCCCCTCTCTTTTTTGAGGCAGGCGGAGTTACTGCTGGGCCGACCTGCGTCGCCGTACGACCAGGACCGCGCCCGCGCCCACGGCGACTGCCGCGGCGGCCGCGCCCGCGAGGGGCAGGGCCGCGCCGGAACCGGTGCTGGCCAGGTCGCCGTTCGCGGTCGTGGAGGACCCGGAGGTGCCGGTGGCCGAGGAGCCGCCGGACGTGGTCGAGCCGCCGTCGGAGCCGGAGCCGCCGGAGGTGGACGTCCCGGAGTCACCGCCCGTGGACGACGACGAGCCACCATCGGTGCCGGCCGACCCGCCGCCGTTGCCGGACGAGCCGCCCGTGACGTCGAGCGGGATCTCGAGGCTGTCGTTCTCCGGGTTCTTGTCGTACGGCCGGGCCTGCCCCGTGAGCTTCGCCGAGGCCTTGGCACCGGTGACGGCCTTGTCGATGCGCAGCTTGAAGGTGCGCCTCTCGACGGCGTTCTCCTTGAGCCAGCGCTGGGCGGTGCCGCACTCGTAGACGCCGGCGCCGACCTTGGTGCAGGGCGCGGCCTTGGTGACGGTGGTGCCCGCCGGGATGGTGACGCGGACCTTCGTCACGGAGTTGTCCAGCTCACCGAGGACCCAGCCGGGCCCGGCGTTGGTGAGCTTCACCTCCAGCGACACCGTGTCGCCGACCTTGCCGCTCAGCTTGCCGGCGGACAGCTGGAGGTCGGCGGTGTTCTCCGCGTTCACCGAGACGTTGGCGTCGTCCCAGCCCTCGTGCTCGCCGCTGCCGGGCTCGGCCGGGGTCGCGTCGGGCTTCTCGACGAGCTTCACGGCGGGACCGGTGCCGGGTACCGGCACGCCGTTCTCGTCGCCGGGCAGCGAGCCGTCGGCGTCCACCACCACGCGGAGCTCGTCGTGCAGCGCGTAGTCGAGGACGTTGAGCGTCAGCGCCTTCTCGGGGGCGTAGACGACGCCCGGCTCCACCGGCTGGTCGAACTCGCAGATGGCGTAGGACTTCTCCGGGAGCTCGTCGTAGGAACCGACGTCGTAGCGGATGCAGTTGGAGGGCAGTTCCGTGTGGCTCAGCCCGCGCGTGACCGAGTACTGGAGGTAGACCTTGTCGAGCGCCGCGGTGCCGGTGTTGGTGAAGCTGACGGGGACGTCGTAGGTGCCGCCCGGCTTCAGTCCGTCGACCCTCGGCGCCATCTCGCCCAGGACCAGGTGGGGCGTGGGGGCGGGGTCGGCGGCGACGGCGGGCGCGGCGCCCAATGCCATCAGAGCGACGGCGCCGAGTGCGCCGGTGGCCTGTCGGAGCGTACGGGTGCCGGGTGCGGCGTGGCGCATGAAAGGGTCCTTCGCGGCGGTGGGGGGACAGTGACGGGCGGATGAACCTCGGGGAACGCGTTCCCGAAGATCAGACGTCCGTGGGCGCCGAACGGTTGTACGGCGCGGTTGCCCCGCCTTTCACACCGGTTGACTCAACCGGCCCGGGGATGAGCCCGTTGGGCCGATCGGCACACCGATGGAGTGAGCCCGTTGGGTCGACCGGCACATCGCTCGGATGAGCCCGTTGAGCCGGCCGGCGCATCCCTGGAGTGAGCCCGTTGAGTCGACCGGCGCATCCCTGGCACGAACCGCGTCTCACGCCTCCCCGGTGAAACGGTCGAGCAGCGCGTCCAGCCCCGCCACCAGCCCCTCCGGCCCGCCCTGTTCGGCGAGGGCGGGCGCGGCCGCACGCAGCCGGGGCAGCTCCTGGGGCGGCATGTGGTGCAGGCCGAGGCGGAAGGCGGGGTCGGGCTCCTCGGGGTTGTCGACCATGGCCTGGAGTTCGACGGAGACGTAGCCCAGGACCCAGGCGGTGAAGGCACGGAACACGGCGGCGGACCGGACCGAGTCGAATCCGGCCGCCTCGAGCAGGGCGATGACGCGCTCGTGATGCCGGAGGGTCGCGAGGGGCCGCCGGGCCAGCGGGACGGCGAGCATACGGGTGGAGAGCAGCGGCACGACCTGGGGGTGGGCCAGGCAGACGTCGTAGGTCGCACGGGCGATGCGCCCCAGCTCGGCCCGCCAGTCGGAGGCGGTGACCGTCTCCGAGCCCAGCCGCTCCTCCAGCTCCAGGTGAAGGGCCTCGACCAGGCCGTCCAGAAGGGCGTCCTTGCTGGCCGCGTACCGGTAGAGGGCCATCGCCTCCACGCCGAGCTCGGCGCCCAGGCGGCGCATGCTGAGCGCGGAGAGTCCGTCACGGTCGACGAGGTCGAGGGCGCTGGCGAGGACGCGTTCACGGCTGAGACGGCCGTAGCGGCCGCGGTCGCTGGCGCGGCGCGCCGGGGCGGCGGCCTCGTCGTCCTTCTTGCGTCCCCGTGCCTGGTCGTTGGCCATGCCTTGCCTCCGAAGGGTCGATCGGTGTCGTACGGCCGCTCGTGTTGACTCTATGCACCCCGGGGCGCAAAGTGTACGTATACGGCGTAAATATACGCTATTCGGAGCAAGCGATGACAGTGCATCGGATGCGGGCTCGACGTGATGCGGGCCCGACGGAGTGGGACATCCCGTTCGCCGCGACCTGGATCAGCCCCGAGGGCCGCCGGGCGGCACGCCGTGTCCTCGCCTCCGGCTGGGTGACCACAGGCCCCGAGACCGAACGCTTCGAGGCCGAGTTCGCCGCCCACGTCGGCGCCCGGCATGCGGTGGCGGTGAGTTCCTGCACGGCCGGGCTCGAACTCTCTTTGCGGGCCCTGCGCCTGCCGCCCGGCGGCGCGGTCCTGGTCCCGGACATCACGTTCTGCGGGGCCGCCCAGGCGATCGTCCACGCGGGCCTGCGCCCCGTCCTGGTCGACGTCGACCCGCGCACGGCGATGCCGACACCGGAGACGGTGGCTCGCGCGGCCCGGGCCTGCGGCTGCCCGCACGCTCTGATGGTCCTGCACTACGCCGGCGCCCCGGCCCCCGTCGCCGACCTCGCGGAGGCGGCGCGGCTGCCCCTGGACCGCGTCGTCGAGGACGCCGCGCACGCCCTGGGCACGACGGTGGGCGACCGGCCCGTCGGCAGTCTGTCGCGGGCGACCTGCTTCAGCTTCTACGCCACCAAGAACCTGCCCATCGGTGAGGGCGGCATGGTGACCACGAACGACCCCGCCCTCGCCGACCTGCTCCGCCGCACCCGCCTGCACGGCATGTCCACGGATGCCTGGCACCGCAACCTGCCCGGCGGCGCCTGGCAGTACACCGTCGAAGAACCCGGCCTCAAGGCCAACATGACCGACGTCCAGGCGGCGGTCGGGCGGGCGCAGCTGCGGTACGTCGAGGCGTGGCAGCGCCGGCGGGAGGAGGTGGCGGCGCGGTACGACGAGGCGTTGAAGGGCGTGCCGGGGCTGGTGCCGCTGGAGGTCACGACGGCGGGGCGGCATGCGCGGCATCTGCATGTGGTGCGGGTGGGGGAGGGGTACGGGGCCGGGCGGGACGAGGTGATCGAGCGGTTGGCGGAGCGGGGTATCGGCACCTCGGTCCACTTCCCGCCGGTGCACCGCACGTCATGCCTGCGCGAACGCGCGCTCGTCCCGCCAGGCGGGCTGTCCGGCGCGGACGCCCTCTTCCCCGAGCTGCTGTCCCTGCCGCTGTATCCGGGACTCACGGACGACGCGGTCGACCGGGTCTGCGCGGAACTGGCCCGCCCCAGGGCGGCACACCGCCGACCAAGTGGCAGCCTGCGTACCCTGGTCGTCGGGGCGGGCGAGGCCGGGCAGGCCCTCGCCCGGGACCTGGCGCACACGCCCCAGTTCGGGCTCGCGCCCGTCGGATTCGTGGACGACGATCCGGCCAAGGGCCGCACCGGCACGATCGGCGGCCTGCCGGTGCTCGGCAGGCTGGACGACACCCGGGAGATCGCGCTCGCCCAGCGGATCGAGGTCGTGGTGGTCGCCATCCCGGGGCTGCGCCCCGACGGGTTCCGCCGGGTGGCCCGGGCCGCCGAGGCGACCGGAGCGAGCGTGCGCTACCTGCCGTCGTTCATCGCCGCGCTCCGCCGGGACGTCGTGGGCAGCGACATGCGTGCCCTCGACGTACACGAACTGATCGGCCGGGTCGAGATGCACGTGGTCGGCCCCGAGACCCGCTCGACCGTCGCGGGCCGCCGGGTCCTGGTGACCGGTGCCGGCGGCTCGATCGGCAGCGAACTCTGCCACCAGATACGGGCTTTCGGCCCCAGCCGGCTCTTCCTCCTCGACCACGACGAGTCGAACCTGCACCGCTTGCAGCTGGAGCTGTACGGCGACGCCCTCCGCAGCGACGACATCGTGATCTCGGACATCCGGGACCGCCCCCGGGTCGACCAGGTCTTCCGCGAACTGCGCCCCGAGATCGTCGTCCACGCGGCGGCGCACAAACACCTCCCGCTTCTCGAACAGCACCCCTGTGAGGGGGTGAAGTCCAACGTCCGGGGCACCGAGAACCTGGTCCGCGCCGCCGCCGCGACCGGAACCGAACGCTTCGTGCTGATCTCCACGGACAAGGCGGCCGACCCGGTCTCCGTGCTCGGCGCCACGAAGCGACTGGCCGAACTCGTCGTCCGGCACGCCCAGGACGAGGCCCCGCCCGGTACCGTCTTCGCGGCCGTCCGCTTCGGCAACGTGCTCGGCAGTCGCGGCTCGCTGCTGTCGGTCGTGGCCGAACAACTGGGCACCGGCTCCCCGGTGACCGTCACGCACCCCGACGTCACCCGGTTCTTCATGACCGTGGAGGAGGCGGTGGGCCTGGTCCTGGAGGCCATGCGGCTCGCCCGCGGCGGCGAGGTGTTCGTCCTCGACATGAGCGACCCCGTAAGGATCGTCGACCTCGTCCGCAAGTTCGCCCGCTCGGTGAACGTGCCGGACGTGGACATCCGCTTCACCGGTCTGCGGCCCGGCGAAAAGCTCAACGAGACGCTGTTCTCCGCGCACGAACGGCACACCGGCACCGCCCACCCGAGGATCTTCGCGGCGACGTCCACGGCCCGCCATGACCACCCGGACACCCTGACCGAGGACCTGCCCGAGCTGTATGCCGCGGCCGAACGCAACGACGCCGACGAGGTGCGCCGCGTCCTCGCCACGCTCCTCCCCTGCTTCCCCACGACGCAGCCGCGGCGCCCCGCGCACTCCGTCCTGGCCGATCCGTACCCGGACGACTTCTGATGTCCCCGCGCCACCCCTGGCCGACCTGGGCACCGCGCCTCCACGCGCGGTCCCGGCGCCGCCTCCTGCGCACCACCCTGATCTGCGTCCTCGGCGCCATCCTCGCCCTGGCGGGAGTCGCCGTCGGCGGCGTCTGGTGGACCACCGACCACTACGGCGACCAGGTCACCCGCATCCCCGACGCGTTCCCCACCGGCCCGCGCCCGTCCAAGCCCAAGGCCCACGACGGCGGCACGACCTTCCTGCTCGCGGGAGTCGACAGCCGTTCCAAGCGTCCCACCACCGGCAATGACGCCACGGCCGAGCTGTGGCGTTACGGAGCCCAGCGCAGCGACACCCTCATGCTCGTCCACCTCAGCGGCGACGAACACTCCGCGTACACCATGTCCATCCCCCGGGACAGCTGGGTCCCCATCCCGGGCCACGGCTCCGCGAAGGTCAACGCCGCGTTCTCCTGGGGCGGCCCGCCCCTCCTCATCCGCACCGTCGAGCAGCTCACCGGGACCCGCATCGACCACTTCGGCGTTGTCGACTGGCACGGCTTCAAGGCGCTGACCAACGCGGTAAGCGGGGTGCGGATCACCGTCCCCACGGCCGCCTACGACCCCGAGCAGCACCGGCACTTCGCCGCCGGCACCTCCACCATGAACGGCGACGAGGCCCTGGCCTACGTCCGCCAGCGGCACGGACTGCCCGGCGGCGAACTGGACCGGATCAAACGGCAGCAGCAGTTCCTCCGCAGCATGGTCGGCGCGATCCGCTCCGAGGTCAGCATCACCGACCCCCTGGGCACCGCCCGCATGATCGACGCGATCACCCGGACGGTGAGCGTGGACGACCGGATGTCCAACAGCGACCTGCGCGACCTCGTCCTCGGCCTGCGTCATCTGACCGCTTCGGACGCGACCTTCAGGACCGCGCCGATTGTCCGCTCGCAGATGATCGACGGGCAGTACACACTCATCCTGGACCGGGCCGCGTTGCGGGCGAATTGGCGTGCCGTCGAGACACGCGGGAGCTGAGGCACGTCATGCGGGCCCCGAGCGGACTGGTCCCGTCCGTGGGATTCAGCGCGCTGGCCCAGGCGGCGCCGCTGCTCACCAACCTGCTGCTCACCCCGTACCTCATCGCCCGTCTGGGCCTGGACCGGTTCGGCGTGTGGTCGCTGATCTTGATCTTCCTTGCCACACTGACTGTGCTGGACGGCGGCGTCGGTGCGTCGCTGGCCCGCTTCCACGCCTACCATGGCGCCCGTGGGGAGCGGGACGGTACGGGACGGCTCGTAATCGGCTCACTTACCCTCTTCTTGTGCTTCGGGGCCCTGGTCACCGTCCTGTGCCTGCTGCTCGCTCCCACGATCACCTCGGCCCTCGACGTACCGGCGCGGCTGCACGACGAGGAGCATCGGCTGCTCACGGTCCTCGGCCCTCTCCTGACGCTGGCCCTGGCTTCCAACTCCGCCGTCGCCCTGCTCCAGGCCAACGGCCGCTTCCGTGCCCTCGCAGGCGTGAGCGGCGGATCATGCCTCGTGTACGCCCTCGCCGTCATTGCTCTGATCGACCAGAGCGCCGGCCTGCCGCTGCTGGCTGCGCTGACCGCCGGCCGGTATCTGCTCGCGACCGTTGGCGGGTTGTGCGCAGGCGCACGGCATGTCAAGCTCACGCGCCCCTTGCTGCCCACGCCGCCCGAACGCCGCGAGTTCGGCCGCTACGCCCTGCGCATGCAGCTGTCCGGATTCACCATGTTCCTCAACGGCGAGATCGACGCACTGGTGATTGCGGCCCTGCTCCCGGTTCGCTACATAGGCATCTTCGCCGTGGGGTATCAGGCGGCAATGGGTCTGCGCAGCCTGCCGCTGTATGCAATCCCGCCGGTGCTGACCCGAATGACCCACGTCTATGCCGGGGACGGACTGCCAGGCGCGGTCCACGAGTTCCACGTGCTCCAGGCCCGCTGGCTGCCCACGGCGCTCACCTACGGGGTCGTGACGACCGCTGTGGTCGCGGTCGCGGTCCAGGTATGGGTCGGCCCCGAACTCGCGCTCAGCGGAGCCATCGCCGCCGTTCTGCTGGCGGGGTACTCGGTGCAGGTGGCCCTTACCGGGGTACGGACCTGCTTTGTCCGGGCGATCGGCAAGCCGGGCTACGAGACGCGCTATTCGTGGGCCGCAACAGTGGTGAACATCGCCTTGACTGTGCCGCTCACGCTGCTGTGGGGCGTTGTCGGCGTGGTTCTAGCCACTGCTGTAGGTCTCACTGCTGGCTCGCTCTACTTCGTCGTCGTGTGCCGAAGAGCCGGCCTGCACCGCATGCAGGGGCGGCTGCCGAGGCGCTGGCTGCCCGCGACCGCGCTCGCCGCCACCCTGGCGGTCCTCGGTGACCTGTTGATCCTCGGGCTCGGTTGGCACGGGGCGGTGCCCCTGCTGCTGGCGGGCCTGCCCGTGCTCGTCGGCCTCGCAGCGGCCTCTGTTCTGCTCGTTCCCGAACTCACCGACCGCCCCGTGCCTGTGAAACATGGAGGCTCTCCATGAATTCCGCGCTGCTCCCGGCCAGGTTCGAAGGTTGCGAAATCCCTCTCAAGGAGACGTCACGGCCCCTGAAGCGGCTGCTCAGCGGGCGTTCTGCGACGCGGAAGGACACGACATGGATGTGAGAGCCTACCTTCGACTGCTTCGTTTCCACTGGGTGGCCATCGTGTTGCTCACCGTCCTCGGAGCGGTTTCGGGTGCCTTGGTGGCTGAGTTGCAGCGACCCGTCTACGCGGCCAGAGTCGAGATGCTCGTGACGTTCGTGGCCCCCCAGCAGGACTCGAGTGAGGCGTACGAAAGCGCGCTTCTTGCCCAGGAGCGGGCCAAGTCCTACACGACCCTGCTGACCAGCCAGTCCGTGCTCGGCCAGCTCGGCGACGAATTGGGCCTCCCCTACTCGGCCAAGGAACTGAACTCGCACGTCAGCGCGAGCAATCCGGCCGGTACCGCGATCATCGACCTCACCGTCAAGGATCATTCGGGCAGCCGTGCGCTGCAGATCGCCAACGGTGTGGCACCTGTGTTCGCAAGAGTCGTCACCTCTGCTGAAAACCCCGCGCAGTCGGACTCGCAGGATGTCGGCACTCCAAGCATCGGCGTGCGGACCCTGGACCGTGCGGAGCTCCTGCCCGGCCCCGTCTCCCCCCACAAGATGTTCGATGTCATGCTCGGTCTGGTCGTGGGCCTCGTGCTGGGTATCGGCTGGGCCGTGATCCGCGAACTGTCGGCCGGGCACATCCGCGACGTCGAAGACCTGGCACGCGCTACCGACGCCGACCTCCTGAGCGTCCTTCCGCGCGGCGAGCGGCCTCACCGCAAAGGACGCCGGCACCAGGACCAGCCGTCGGGGGCAGGTGCCGATGCGTACCGGTGGCTGGCGCTGGTTCTGGAGGCGGCAGGAGGGGGGCGGGTGCCGCACAGCTTCGTGCTGGCGACGGCGACTCGCGGGGAGGAAACGGCCAAGGTCGCGGTCGGGCTCGCGGAGGCTTTGGCCGAGAGCGGTACCAGAGTGATCGTCGTCGATGCCGGCGAATCTGGGACGGACGTGGCGCGGCTGCTCGGCCTCTCTACGCTTTGGGGCCTGCGCGATGTGCTGGAGCATCGGGCCACCGTGGAAAAGGCGCTGGTGTCGGAGCGCGGCGACCTGCCCGTGACTATTCTCAGCGGCGGCTCGGAGCAATCCGGACCGTCGCATCTGCGGAAGGCCGAGGTGGACTGGCTGTGCGGCGAGCTCGACCTGCGGGCCGACGTCGTCATCTTCGCCGGGCCCGCGGTACTGGAGGGGAGCACCGGCATGATGCTGTGCCGGGCCGTGGGGCGAGCGGTCCTGCTCGTCGAATCGAGGAGCACCCGTAGCGTTCAGGTCACCCAGTCCGTCCAGCGTCTGCGCTCGGTCAGTGTCACGGTCGTCGGAACCGTGCTCACCGGGGTCAAGTGGCACCCTAACCGCCCCTACCTACCGGCTGTGGCACCAATGACACGGCTGGATGGAAACGATTCCCACCGCCCGGCCGGAGCCACGTCCCGCACGAAGGCATGGACCTCGGCGAAGCGTGCGCCCTCCCCACTCGGGCCGAGGGAGGAGCCATGACGAGGGAATGTGCCCCGGCAATCGGGGAGTGGCAAAAGTTCGCCAACGGCGCCCGGGCCCGGCAGATATGCCGATTCCTTCCGGCGCACGGGCACGACGTGCGAGTGGGCGACACTACCGCGCTCAGCCTCACCTGGACTCGGGACGAGCTGAGGCGGGGAACAGATGCGGTGGAGTGCCTCCCCTCGGCGGAGATCAGCGAGGACGGATGCCATGGCTGAGATCCCGTACGGCTCTCTGCGGGCGGCGACACAGCCTCGGATTCTGCTCGGACTGGTCCTGATCGCCGCCGCGATGCCGGTGCGTTTCGCCGTGTCCGCACCTGGTTTCGACTCGCTCTCCCTCCTGGACATCATGCTGGGCATCGTGGCGGTGAGCCTCGTCCTCGGCTGCGTCACCAAGCCGTTGGATGTGGGCTACCCACAGCTGTTCGCGCTGCTGTGCATCCCTATGGCCATCTGCGGCTCATCGATGCTGTGGACACAGGATCGTGGGGCGACTTTCCGCGCCACGATCGTCTATGCCGAAGGCGTCATCGCCTACCTGTTCATCGTGCGGGAGCTGGCCGGGGCATCTCCGGATCGGGTCATCACATACATCAGGCGCTACAGCTACCTGCTCATCATCCCGGCCGCCCTGCTCTTGCTGCGGGTGCCCGGCTTCGCCCCCGAGGAGGTGTCGGCGCCAGTCGGCTCGGACCGATATCTGTCGTATTACACCAGACTGTCGCATCCGGTCCTCGGCCCCTCTAACAACCTCGCCAGCGTCCTCGCGGTCTTTGTGCCGATCCTGTTGTACTGGGGGCACACTCGTCACGACCGCAGATGCACGGTGGCCGGGTACGTTGCTCTCATCGCCGTCGTGTGCACGCTGTCGCGTGGGGTGATCGCCGCGTTGCTGACGGCTGCAGTGCTCGCGGGATTGGGGAATCTCGTCAGGAACCGGCGGATCGGAACCCAGGTGGTCGGCAAGGCCATAGCTGCAGTGGCCACAGTCTTGGCAGCCATTGTGACGCTGTATCAACTCAATCCGGACACACGAGAGTTCTTCGCCTCCCGGTTCAGCCTGACCAATGTCGTCATCCGCACGGAATTCGCCGTCGAGGCGGTGGACAAGATCGCCGATCGTCCGGTGCTCGGCTACGGCGCCGGGGCTGCGCCGGGCGGCATCCAGGATCTGGCACGTGTCCACAACACCTATCTCCAACAGGCGCTGAACTTCGGTCTTCTGCTGGGCGTGATCGTCTCACTGACTCTGGTCGGGATGGCGCTGTTCTTCTTCTCCCGCTGGCGTACAAGTCCGGCGGCCCGGGTCATCGGTTTCACCTTGATCGCACAACTCGTCGTCTTCGCGGTCGAGTCGAGCTTCGAGGGCAGCGTTCTTCGGGTTCTGTTCTATCTGTCGGTCGGGCTGCTCACCGGCATGGTCCGGGCCTGCGAAGTGCCGCAGGCGTCGACGCTGCAAACGTACGGAGATCTCGGACCGACCGTTGCCTGCGTCGAACATCCTGCTTAAGATGTACATATACATCGTAAACGCGATGCGATGCATCGAATGGCGCATCGGTGAAGATTCTTGCGCGGTGAGCTTGCGTGAATCATGGCCCGGAATTGTGTGCCGTCACTCCGTACGGGCGGAGCGGCGGGAGTTCGCGTGTCCGCGTGTTTGAGTGGTTGGATCGCCTCGGCGCAGAGGTCACCGTGGGCAGCTACCTGTCGTTGTCCGACGCTGCCCCCTCCCGCCTTGCCCGTCGTCCACTGTCCGTCGCCCGCGCGGAACTTGGACTGGGTGCGCTGGCGCGGGCTCACCCGCGGCGGCTGTTGCTCCACCGCGAGGCCTCCCCCCTCAGCCGCGGATGGTGGGAGCGGCGGCTGCTTGCTAGCGCCGAGTTCGCCGCGTATGACTTCGACGATGCTCTGCAGTGGGACCACGGAGAAGGTTCCCTCGTACGTTGGCTGGCTCCGAAGGCGGGCAAGGCGCGGGTGGCCGTGAGCCAGGCCGACCGGGTCATCGCCGGCAACCTGGTTCTGGCCGACTGGGCCTCGCATTTTCAGCGGGACGTGGTCGTCATCCCGAGCTGCGTGGCCGTCGAGGACTACATGCCCAAGGTGTCGTACGAGTTGCGCGACCCACCGCGGCTCGGCTGGATCGGTTCACCGCACAACGAGGCGTATCTGCTGGAGATCGCCGATGCGATTACAGAGGTGCATCGCAGAACCGGCGCGCGGTTGACCCTCGTCGGGACGACCGCGCGGACCCTCGGTGACCTGGAGTCCCTCATCGACCGCGTCCCGTGGAGCCCGGACAGTCAGGGCGTTGCCCTGGCCGCGATGGACATCGGCCTGATGCCTCTGCCTGCCACGCCGTACAGCCTCGGGAAGTGCGGCTACAAGCTCTTGCAGTACGCCGCCGCGGGGCTGCCGGCCGTGGCCAGCCCGCTGGGGGTCAACGCCGATCTGCTCGACCAGTTCGGCATGCCCCGTGCGCGAACTCAGGACGACTGGATCAGCGCCATCCTCGCCCTGATCGGAGGCTCCGCTGCCGCGCGGGAGCAACTCGGGCGGACCGCCCGGGAGATCACCGCTCGACGGTACGCGTTCGACGTGTGGCTGCCCCGGTGGGTGGCGGCCGTGGAACTCGAAGCGGTGTCGCTGTGATCGCCGCCGAGGGGACGCCTCCCACCGCCGATGTGGTGATCGTGAACTGGAATACGGGCGCGTGCTTGGGGGAGTGCCTGCGTTCGATAGTCGCAAGCGACCGATCGCAGTTCCGGGTGGCGCGGATCGTGGTCGTCGACAACGCCTCCACCGATGGCTCAGCCGACGGTCTGACCACGGCGGACATCCCCCACGAGGTCGTGCGCAACGGGCGCAACCGCGGGTTCGCCACAGCCTGCAACCAGGGAGCCGCCCGCGGTGGTAGCGACTTCGTGCTCTTCCTCAACCCGGACACACGGCTGCATCCCGATGCCTTGCGGGTCGTGGGCCGGATGCTGCGGGCGCCCGTCGCGGACGGCTTCGGGATCTTCGGCGCGCTCATGGTGGACCAGTACGACCGTCCTCAGGTGTCCTGCTCCAGGTTCCCCAGCCTGCGTACATATGTCGGCAAGATGACGGGACTCGACCAGCTCGTACCCGCACTCTTCCCGCCGCACCATCTCAGGCCCGATGATCTGACCCGCTCGGGCCCGGTGGATCAGGTCATCGGGGCGTTCTTTCTGGTGCGCCGGTCCCTGTTCGCCGATCTGGGCGGCTTCGACGAGGGCTATTTCCTGTATCTCGAAGAGGTCGACTTCTCCCTGCGGGCACGCCGGGCCGGTTGGCCCTCGTATCACGTGAACCAGGCCAGGGTCTGTCACATCGGCCAGGTGAGCTCCGCTCAACTCGGCCCGTGGCGACACTACTTGCTGTTGTGCAGCCGCAGCCGCTACGCATTCCGGCAGTGGAAGCCGCATCAGGCGTGGCTGCTCATGGTGCTGAGCCTGTCGGTGGAACCGTTCGCGCGGCTGGCGGTCGTGGCTCTGCGGCGGCGATGGGGGGACGTGGCACCCACTGTGGCCGCCTACTGGCGGTTCCTGGGATGGTTCCGCGAGGGTCACGGGATGGGGCCGCCCCCCGGACCGGCGCTGCGGCGACGCTAATGCGACACCATGCGCCGCTTCGCATGCCGCGCGGCGTCGAGCAAGACCGGTGGTGTCACACGCTCGACTGCCCTGCGGGCGCGAGCCCGGCGTTCGCCCGGCCGCGCCTGATAGAGGGTGCTGTGCCCGGAACTCTGTTCCTGTGTCGGGCGGCCGTTCGTGTAATAGTAGAGCGCCATCGAACGGCGGGTCCGGTCGGGTGGACAGGCCAGTGGCTCCGGATGGCCGTGGTAGGCGAAATCCGTGGTAGCGAAGACCATGAATCGGTTGAACACGGGAAAAATGCGCTTCTCCGCACGTGTCATCTCCCGATTCCAGAGTTCCAACGCGCCCCCGTAGGACTCCTCCCAGTCCTTGTTCAGATAGACGAGAACGTTCAGTCGGCGGTCAAGACGCAGCTTTTCGTGCCGGTTGAAGTCCGCATGCACTTTGAGGAAGCCGCCCCGCTCGATCTGATGCAGCCCTCCCCCCTCGAAATATGGATCTCCCACCAGGCCGTCGATGCCGGTCAGATCCTCGAGAAAGCCGAGGAACGTCGCGGAGTTGAACTGCGTGAGCACGTGGCGTGTGAACTCACCGAAGAAGGCGTCCCCCTCGCTCGCCAGCTTCTTCGAAGTCGCTTTGTCGAACCTTTTCCAGGGCGTCGAGCCCGGCTCGGGGAACTCCGCGACGACCTTGTCGAGCACACTGTTGGGCAGGAAGTCGTTCAGGACGACATGAGGGAACGGCCGTGCGTTGCGGAACGCGTCACGGTGTTGGTCGGCGAGGGCCGACAGGGGTTCGGACGAGAAGTAGAACGGCTCGAACATCCTTCGAACCTACGTCGCTCTCCGGCGGCTTGCCACCTGAACGTGAGGGGCGGGCAGACGCAGCGCTTGACCTCGCGGCGCATGCGGCGGTAAATTGCGTTTACGATGTAAATATACGGTACCAAGGGCATCCTATGAGCACCGTTGGCCATCCTCCCGAACAGGCTCTGCGCACCGCGAGCGCGGCATCGCCCGGTCTCGCGCGGCGGATCCTGGACGTCGCCGTCGCCACTGCCCTGCTGATTGCCCTCGCCCCGCTTCTGGTGCTGCTCGCTGTACTCGTCGGTACTACGAGCGGCAGGCCGGTGCTCTTCCGGCAGCGGAGGGTCGGGGCGGGCGGGACCGAGTTCACCCTCTACAAGTTCCGCAGCATGCGGAATGGCTGCGCGGGCCCCGGCGTCACTGCCAACACCGACGCACGGGTGACCGGAACCGGTCGGCTGCTGCGCTGGCTCAGCCTGGACGAACTGCCGCAGCTGTGGAACGTGCTGCGCGGCGACATGACCTTGGTCGGGCCGCGCCCCGAGGTCCCGCACCTTGCCGAGCGCTATCCGCTCGAACTCCGTTGGATTTTCCGGCACCGTCCGGGGCTCACTGGTCCGTGCCAGTTGAAGTCGCGTGCGTACGCCTCCGCTCTTGAGGGCCGCCCCGATCCCGAGCAGTTCTACCTGACCGTGCTCGTGCCGCAACGTGTCGCCCTGGACGCGGAGTTCCTTGCCCACGCCACCGTCGGTGACGTTCTGCGGTTCACCGTTCGCACCATCGTGTATGTGATATCTGCCCTTCGGGTCCGGGGAGGCCGATCCTGATGCATGCCGTGGTGACCGGAGCAGCCGGATTCATCGGCTCCCACCTGTGCGAATACTTGTTGTCCTGCGGGGACGAGGTCGTCGGAGTCGACGCGTTGACCGATTATTACGAACCTTGGCGCAAACAGCTCAACCTGGCCGGGCTGCTCTGCAATGACCGGTTCGCATTCCGCCGTGCCGATCTCCTGGACCTCCGTCTGGAGCCCCTGTTCGCGGACGCGGACGCCGTGTACCACCTGGCGGGCCAGCCCGGCGTCCGCGGTTCCTGGGGAGTCGAGTTCGCGGTGTACCTCGAACGGAACGTCCTGGTGACCCAGCGCGTGCTCGAGACGGCCAGGGACACGAGACTGCCCCGGCTTGTCTTCGCTTCCAGCTCGTCGGTGTACGGAGACGCGGAGGCATACCCGACCCCAGAGACGGTGCGGCCGAGTCCCGTCTCGCCATACGGCGTCACCAAACTCTCCGCCGAGCAACTTTGCGAGGCGTACCGCACCGCGTTCGGTGTCCCGGCCACCTCTCTACGGCTGTTCAGTGTGTACGGCCCCCGGCAGCGGCCCGACATGGCGTTCGCCCGGTTGGTGGCGGCCGCCTGCACACACCGACCGTTCCCCCTCTACGGAGACGGTGGCCAGAGCCGTGACTTCACCTACGTCGGGGACGTGGTGAGGGCCATGCGCGAGGCAGCCACCTCCTCCTGGATCGGTGTGGCCAACCTCGGCGGTGGCTGCGAGGTGACGATGCGCCAGGTCGTCGCGCTGCTCGGCAAGCTGACTGACCCCGTGAACGTGGTACCCGGCCCCGCTCGCCCCGGCGACGCCCGTCGCACCGCCGCCGACATCAGCGTGGCCCGGGACGCATTCGGTTACCGCCCGCGTACTGATCTGCGCACTGGTCTGGCGGCGATGGTGCGAGCTGAACTCGCCGGGCACCGCCGACGGTCCCCGGGCCCGGCAGCAGTGTGATCACCATGGCTACGACACTGGTTTGGGAGAGCGTCGGCTGGGACGCAGCGAACTGGTCCAGAGCCCTTGCCTTCTGGGAGCAGCGCACGGAGTTGAGGGCGACCGGGCTCAAAGCACTGGAGGTGGGCGCCGGCGGAGCACATGGGAACCTCTCCCTGTGGCTGGCCGCAAAAGGCTTCGCAGTGGTCTGCTCAGGCACCGAGGCCCCCTCCGACGCACTCCGTCGCTGCCATGCCGCCCACGGCGTCGAGGACCGCATCGCGTACGAGGCGATCGACGTACTCGATATTCCGTACACGGCGAGCTTCGATGTGATCGTGTTCAAGTCGCTGCTCGGCGTTTTCGGCATGCGGGGCGGGGACGCCGTGGGCTTGCAGCGAGCCGCGGTCGGGAACATCTGGCGGGCACTGCGCAACGGTGGGGAACTCTGGTTCGCCGAAGGGGCAAGGGGGAGTCGGCTGCACGCACACCTGCGCAGCCGCTTCGGGTGGGGCCGTCATGGATGGCGCTACGTCGGCCTCGACGAGATCGGCGCCCTGCTGTCTCCGTTCGACGGCACAGACATCAGGGCGTTCGGGGTCCTCGGACTGCTCGGACGCTCGGAGGTGCAGCGCCGGGCCCTCGGAACGATGGACCGCCTGGTCCTCGAGCGTCTCGTGGCCGAGCATTCGCGCTACATTGTCGCCGGTGTCGCCCGCAAGGGCGGCGCAGAGCTGGACGAGTAGTTGTGAATGGGGCTGGACCCGCTGTGTGTCTAGGCCTGTGCTCCGCGGTAGTAGGCGACGATCTCCTGGGCTGTCATTGCTCGTTCGCGCTTTCGCCCCAGGAAGTACAGGGCCGAAGCGTCGTCCAGAGCGAAGTTCTCGGGGACCAGATGGTCCAGCGCGCGTAGCCAGCACAGAAGGCCGCGGGTCGCACGGCCAGCGAGGGCGGAGTGCGTCAGGCCGCGGACCAAGTGCTCCACACTCCAGAGCAGTTGAGTGCCCGGGCCCGTCACCAGGCCTGCGGACAGCTCTTCGAAGCGCCGGAACAGATAACGGTGGCCGCTTGCGGTGTACCGCATGAAGTCGTGTGCGCCAGCGTGCACTTGCTGGAGGAACGGGGTCTCCGCATAGACGAGTCCCTCGTCCTTGAGTACCCGGTGGATCTCAGCGACGACCCGAAGGGGATCGATCACATGCTCCAGTACAGCCTGAACCAGAACCGCGTCTACGCTCGCCGTGGACAACGGGATGCTGTGGGCGTCCGCGATGAATTGGGTCACTGGACTGGGAACGATGTCGAAGGCGATCACCTCCACGTCTGGCGCGCGGTAGACGGCCTCCACCCCGTTGCCGACCGTGGCCCCTCCGACCACCAGCAGCGTCCGCGCGGAGCCGCTCAGGCCCTTCAACAGCAGTTCAACGTTGTGGGCGGCGACCCGGTTGGGCGGCTTCCACACACGGCGCACCGGAGCGGGGAGGTGACGGACGAGGCCCGGGAGGTGGGGCGGGCCTGTGGCCGGTCCAAATTCCTGCTGGCTCACGACGCTACGTTCGAAGTCGATCAGGACTGGCCAGCGACCGACCATGGGAAAGACATTTTGGGAGCAGGAAGGTGTCCTGCAGACTGCACTGTCGCCGTCCGTCACCAGGGGCGACCGACAACGCGGACACACGAGCAGTTTCCGGATCCGTTCCGGGTCGGCCAGAGCCATGCGAATCCTCCGCCGGATTGACCACGATTGCCCGAAGGGCGAAGATGTATGTATACGTCGTAAATATACATCTTTGTCATCGGTGGTGAACGGCGATGCGAAACGGGACTCTGGTCCCCGGCGCGGCTCGGCAGGACGGCGTGACCGTCCGGTGGCCCGCGCCGCCTCCTCAGGTGGCGCCGGCGGTTCAGCTGCCGGAACCGCCGGTGCTGCCTCGCATCAAGGTCCTGCATGTCATCACCCGGTTCCGCGCCGGGGCGGGGGGCAACACCCTGCTCTCGGCGGCGGGCATGGACCAGGGGTGCTACGAGGTGTGGATCGCCGGCGTGCCGGGCGGCGAACTCTGGGACCGGGCCCGCGCGGCCGGACTCCGCACGGTCGAACTGCGTGGTTTCCGGCATACCCTGGCCCCCGCCGACCTCTTGGTCCTGTGGCGGCTGACGCGGCTGATCCGTCGCGAGCGGTTCACTGTCGTGCACACCCACTCCGCCAAGGGCGGCTTCCTCGGCCGGGTCGCGGCACGGCTGTGCCGGACGCCGGTCGTCGTGCACACCTTCCACGGCATCAGCTTCCACCCGTACATGTCTCGCTCCCGGGGTGCGCTGTACCGCTTTCTGGAGCGGTTCACGCGACGCTTCACCCACCGATTCCTCGCCGTCGCCCCCCGGGTGGCCGAGCAGGCCGTCAAGGACCGGCTCGCCCCGCCCGGCCGCGTCCAAGTGGTGCCGTCCGCTGTCGACCTGTCCCAAATCCCCCATCGGTTCGACCCGATGGCCCGCCGCATGCTCGGGATACCCCGCACCACTGCCCTGATCGGCACCGTCGGCCGCCTCGACACCCAGAAGGCGCCGCTGGACTTCGTCCGGATGGCGGCCGCCCTGCGCGTCGAGCACCCGGACACCGCATTCGTCATAATCGGCGACGGGCCTCTGGAAGACGACGTCCGGTTGCTCGCCACGGAACTCGGCGTCGACCTGACCATCACCGGGTACCGAGAGGACGCCTCCTGGCTCGTTGCCGGCCTCGACGTCTTCGCCATCACCTCGCTGTACGAGGGGCTCGGCCGGGCCCTTACCGAGGCGCTGGCCGCCGCCCGCCCGGTTGTCGCGACCGCTGTGAACGGTGTACCCGATCTGGTGGAGCACGGAGCCACGGGGCTGCTTGTGGAGCCCGCCGCCCCGGACGCAGCCGCGCGCGCGATCGGCTGGCTGCTTGATCACCCTGACCAGGCCGCCGCCATGGGGCGACAGGGCTGCCGACGCGTGCGCACCACCTTCGTCCCGCAGGTGATGTGCGCGGCCGTCGACGCCTGCTACCGCGACCTGCTGGGCCTTCCCCTGCCCGCCCCCTGACCAGCTCGCAGCCACCACGCTCCCCACGGAGACCGACATGCGCCTCACAGTCACCGGTACCGGATACGTAGGAGCAGTCCAGGCTGCTTGCCTGGCGGACATCGGCCACGAAGTGCTCGGCGTGGACGTCGACACGGAGCGGATCGCCACGCTCGCCGCCGGCAGACCTCCGTTCTTCGAGCCTGGACTGTCCGAACTGGTCAAGCGGGCCGTGGACGCGGGCAGACTGAGGTTCACCGGCTCACTGGCCGAGGCCGCGAATTTCGCCGACACCCACTTCCTCTGCGTCGGCACTCCTCAGCAGCGCGGCTCCCACGCCGCCGACCTGACCTACGTCGACGCCGCTGTGGATGAGCTGGCACGGTATCTGCCCACCGATGGGCGAGTTCTGCTCGTGGGTAAGTCCACTGTCCCCGTGGGCACCGCCGACCGCCTGGCCCGGCGGCTGCACATCGAGGTCGCCTGGAACCCTGAGTTCCTGCGCGAGGGCCGTGCGGTCGAGGACATGTTGTGTCCCGAGCGGATCGTCGTCGGGGCGCGGTCGGCCTGGGCCGAGGTGCGTGTGCGGGAGATCTACGCACCGCTGTTGCAGGACGGCACCTCGTTCATCGTCACCGATCCGCCCACCGCCGAGCTGGTCAAGCTTGCCTCGAATGCCTTCCTCGCGACCAAGATCTCCTTCATTAACGCCATGTCGGAGATCTGTGAGGCCGTAGGCGCCGATGTACTCACGCTCGCCGAGGCGATGGGCTGTGACTCGCGAATCGGCCTCCGATTCCTGGCCCCGGGCCTCGGCTTCGGCGGGAGCTGTCTAGCCAAGGACATCCGGGCTCTCGGTGCCTTTGCCGAGGAACTCGGCCAAGGGCCGGCAGTGGCCTTCCTCAGGCAAGTGGACGAAATCAACATCCGGCAGCGGAGGCGCACTGTCGACATGGCAGAGGGCCTCGTCGGCGGCTCCCTGGCCGACCGGAATGTCGCAGTTCTGGGCGCCGCCTACAAGCCCGGCAGCGACGACGTGCGGGACTCGCCGGCGCTCGCGGTCGCGGACGCCGCACGGCGCAGAGGAGCTCATGTGCGGGTGCATGACCCAGAGGCGATCGACAACGCCAGAGTCGCCCACTCGTCCCTCCAGTTCACCCTGGACGTGGCGAAGACGTGCGAGCAGGCGGACATCGTCCTCCATTTGACCGAGTGGCCTCAGTACCGCGAGTTGGACCCCGCCGTTCTCGCGACGGTGGTGCGGGTTCCGACGATCGTTGATGCGCGTAACACCCTGGACCCGGTTCCCTGGTTGTCGGCGGGGTGGACGCTCCGCGCGCTGGGCCGCCCGGGTTTCGGCGCGCAGGCAGGAGGCATCCCATGCGTCTCGTGGTGAGCAGCGGCATCGGCTTCCCGGATCTGCATCCATGCGAGGCGCTGCTCCGCGGAGGACATGTCCGTGCCGGGCCCGGGAAGGGCTCGGCTGGTCCCCGAAGGTGCCGTTGGAGGAAGGGCTGCGGCACACCGTGGAGTGGTTCGTGGCCGAACGGCACAGCGCACAACCCGTGGGGCGGCCGTCATGAAAGCACCTGAAGTGCCGAAGACACTCAAAGCACTCGTCCTCTGCGGCGGAGCCGGCACCCGCCTCCGCCCCATCACCCACACCTCCGCCAAGCAACTCGTCCCCGTCGCCAACAAACCCGTGCTGTTCTACGGCCTGGAGGCCATCGCCGCCGCCGGAGTCACCGAGGCCGGCATCATCGTCGGCGACACCGCGCCAGAGATCCGCCGCGCGGTCGGCGACGGCTCCCGCTTCGGCCTCAGGGCGACCTACCTGCGCCAGAACGCGCCCCTCGGGCTCGCCCACGCCGTCCAGATCGCCCGGGACTTCCTCGGCGACGACGACTTCGTCATGTACCTCGGCGACAACTTCATCGTCGGCGGCGTCACCGGCGTCGTCGACGACTTCCGCCGGGAGCGGCCAGACGCCCGCATCCTGCTGACCCGGGTCGCCGACCCCACCGCCTTCGGCGTCGCCGAACTCGACGCGACGGGGCGTGTGGTGGGGCTGGAGGAGAAGCCCGCGGTGCCGAAGAGCGACCTCGCGCTCGTCGGCGTCTATCTCTTCACGCCCGTCGTGCACGAGGCAGTACGGGCCGTCGTGCCCTCCCGGCGCGGCGAGCTGGAGATCACCGACGCGCTGCAGTGGCTTCTCGACCAGGGGCGGGACGTGCGCGCCACGACCATCTCCGGCTACTGGAAGGACACCGGCAACGTCACCGACATGCTGGAGGTCAACCGGACCGTCCTGGAGACGCTCGAACCGCGGATCGAGGGAAGCGTCGACCCGGCCAGCGAGATCATCGGCCGGGTCCGGATCGACGACGGCGCCAAGGTGTTCGGCAGCCGTGTCGTCGGACCGGCCGTCGTAGGAGCCGGAACGGTGATCGCCGGCTCCTACGTCGGGCCGTTCACCTCCGTCGCCGAGGACTGCCGCATCGAGGACAGCGAGATCGAGTACTCGATCGTGCTGCGCGGCGCGTCCGTCGTCGGCATGCGCCGGATCGAGGTCTCCCTCATCGGCCACCACGTCGAGGTGACTCCCTCGCCCCGCACCCACGCCGTGCACCGGCTCGTGCTCGGCGACCACAGCAAGGTCCAGATCCCGTAACCGAGTTCGTCATGATCACGACCCGCATCCTGGTCACCGGCGGAGCCGGCTTCATCGGCTCCCACTACGTCCGCACCCTGCTCGGCCCGGACGGACCACCCGACATCGCTGTCACCGTCCTCGACAACCTCACCTACGCCGGAAACCCCGCCAACCTGTACGAAGTCCGGGACGACCGCCGCTTCGACTTCGTCCGCGGCGACATCTGCGACGCCGACCTCGTCGACCCGCTCGTCCCCACGCACGACCAGATCGTGCACTTCGCCGCCGAGTCCCACGTCGACCGATCCCTCCTCGGCCCCGCCGCGTTCGTCCGCACCAACGTCGTCGGTACCCAGACGCTGCTCGACGCGGCCCTGCGGCACGGCCTGCGGACCTTCGTGCACATCTCCACCGACGAGGTCTACGGCTCGATCCGCGCCGGCTCCTGGCCGGAGACCGACCCGCTGCGCCCCAACTCGCCCTACGCCGCGACCAAGGCCGCCTCCGACCTGCTCGCCCTGGCCCAGCACCGCACCCACGGCCTCGACGTCCGGGTCACCCGCTGCTCCAACAACTACGGCCCGTACCAGTTCCCGGAGAAGGCCGTCCCGCTGTTCATCACCCGACTGCTGGACGGCCGACCGGTGCCGCTGTACGGCGACGGCCTGCACGTCCGGGACTGGATCCACGTCGACGACCACGTCCGCGGCATCGAACTCGTCCGCACCGCGGGCCGTCCCGGCGAGGTCTACAACATCGGCGGTGGCAACGAACTCTCCAACCACGACCTGACGGCCCTGCTGCTGCGCGAGTGCGGCGCCGACTGGGGCATGGTCACCCACGTCGAGGACCGCAAGGGCCACGATCGCCGCTACAGCGTCGACTTCAGCAAAATCCGCGACGAACTCGGCTTCGCACCATGCACGGACCTCGCGACCGGCATCGCCCGGACCGTCCACTGGTACCGCACCCACCGCTCCTGGTGGGAACCCCTCCTGCGGCGGGCCGAGTCGGAGGCCGCATGATCACGAGCGGACCCGACCATGAACGCACCCATCGAGGACTACGCCCTCCTCAGCGACCTGGAGACCGCCGCCATGATCGGCAGGGACGGTTCCGTCGACTGGCTGTGCCTTCCCCGCTTCGACTCACCCGCCTGTCTGGCCGCCCTGCTGGGGACGCGGGACAACGGCCACTGGCGGGTGGCCCCCGTCGGCGGCGGCGCCTGCGTGCACCGGGCGTACCGGCAGGACACCCTGGTCCTCGACTCGCGCTGGGAGACCCCCACCGGAGCCGTCCGGGTCACGGACTTCATGCCGCCCCGGGTCCAACTGCCCTGTCTGGTACGGGTGGTGGAGGGTCTTTCGGGCACCGTACGCCTGCGCAGCGAGCTGCGGCTGCGCTTCCACCAGGGCCGGGTCACGCCCTGGATCCGGGCCGTCGACCAGTGCGCGGTGGCGGTCGCCGGCCCGGACGCCGTCTGGCTGCACACCGACGGCCGGGTGCGGGAGTCCGCGCGCGACGACCGTACGGTCCACGAGTTCACCGTCCAGGCCGGCCGACGGCTGGCGTTCACCCTGGTCTGGGCCCCCTCGCACCTGCCGGAACCACCGGCGCCGCTGTTCGTGCCCGCCGAGACGGTCCTGAAGGAGACCTGCGACTTCTGGCGCCGCTGGAGCGCCCGGTGCCGCTACGAGGGCCCGTACCGCGAGGCGGTGCTGCGCTCCCTCATCACCCTCAAGGCCCTCACCTACGCCCCTACCGGCGCCATCGTCGCCGCGCCCACCACCTCGTTGCCCGGCCGCCTCGGCGGCGGGCGCAACTGGGACCACCGCTACTGCTGGCTGCGCGACTCCACCCTGACCCTGTCCTGTCTGCTGCGCAGCGGCTACCGGGAGGAGGCGACGGCCTGGCTGGACTGGCTGGTCCGGGCCATCGCCGGGGACCCCGCCGGGCTCCAGACCGTGTACGGCGTCGGCGGTCAGCGTCTGCTGCCCGAGACCGAGGCACCCTGGCTCCCGGGCTACGAGGGCTCCCGCCCCGTCCGCTTCGGCAACGCGGCCGTGGACCAGTTCCAACTGGACGTGTACGGCGAGGTCCTGGACACCCTGTACCTCTCCCTGTGCGCCGGCATCCCGCTGCCGGCCCACCTCTGGGACCTGGTGGAGGAGCTCATGGCCCACCTCCAGCGGCACTGGCGCGAACCCGATCAAGGCCTGTGGCAGGTCCGGGGACCGGCACGGCAGTTCACGCACTCCAAGGTCATGGTGTGGGTGGCCGCCGACCGCGCCCTGCGCATGGGTGCGCTCCTGAGCAGGAACGGAACGTCCGACCAGTGGCGGTCCCTGCGCGACGACGTGCGCCGGCAGATCCTCAGGGAGGGCTGGGACCCGCGCCGAGGAGCTTTCGTCCAGTCCTACGGCTCCCCGGCCCTGGACGCCTCGGCGCTGCTGATCCCCCGCCTGGGCTTCCTGCCCGCCGGGGACGAGCGGGTCCGCGCCACCGTCCGCGCGATGCGGCGCCTCGACCACGGCGGCTTCGTGCGGCGGTATGCCCCGGACGGCCCCGACGCGCACGCGGTCGACGGAGTGCGCGGCGCCGAGGGGGCATTCGTCGCCTGCACCCTCTGGTACGCGGACGCGCTCGCCGCCACCGGCCAACTGCCCCGTGCCCGGGAGGCGTTCGAGCGTGTCCTCGCCGTCCGCAACGACGTGGGCCTGCTGTCCGAGCAGTGGGACCCGGACGCGGGCCGTCAACTGGGCAACACGCCCCAGGCGTTCAGCCACATCGCCCTCGTCGAGACGGCCTTCACGCTCACCTCGCCACCCCGCGGAGCGCTTACCGCTTCCCGTTCAGGTGCCGCGCCGACCCCGCGTACCCCTGCGGGTTGAGCTGCTGGAACCGCCACGAGTCGCGGCACATGTCCGCCAGGTCCCGGGTGGGCCGCCAGCCCCAGGCGCGCTCCACCGCGGACGCGTCGGCGACCAGCTCGGCCACGTCGCCGGGACGCCGGGCCACGATCTCGTACGGCACCTCCCGGCCGGCCGCGTGCCCGTACGCGGCGACCACGTCCAGCACCGAACTGCCCCTGCCCACACCGAGGTTGAAGACTTGCATGCCGGGTCCGTCGGCCAGGTGGTCCAACGCCACCCGGTGCGCCTCGACGGTGTCCATGACGTGGAGGTAGTCGCGGACCGCGGTGCCGTCGTGCGTGGGGTAGTCGCCGCCGAAGACCCGTAGCAACTTCCGTCGTCCGGCGGCCACTTGGGCGACGTACGGCATCAGGTTGCCGGGCTCGCCGCGCGGGTCCTCGCCGAGCAGCCCGCTGGGGTGGGCGCCGGCCGGGTTGAAGTAGCGCAGGCTCAGCACCGTGTACTCGGGGCAGCGCCGGCAGACGTCGGTGAGGATCTGCTCGCACAGCCACTTCGAGGCGGCGTAGGGGTTGGTGGGGCGGGCGGGCGTGGACTCGTCGAGGGGGCCGGGGCCGGCCTCGCCGTAGAGCGAGCAGGAGGAGGAGAACACCAGGTGGTGCACGCCGTGCTCGTGCATGGTGCGCAACAGCGAGGTGGTGCCGCCGACATTGGTGTCGTAGTACTCGACAGGCCTCCGCACCGAGGCGCCGACCGCCTTGTGCGCGGCGAAGTGCAGCACGGCGTCGACGGCGTGCCGGTCGAAGACGGCCGACAGGGAGCGCCGGTCCCGTACGTCGAGTTCGTAGACGGCGCCGACGAACCGGCCGGCGATCCGCTCCACGCGGGTGAGGACCTCAGGCGTGCTGTTGGAGTAGTCGTCGACCACGATCAGCTCGTAGCCGTGGTCGAGCAGCTCGACGCAGGCATGGGAACCGATGAATCCGGCTCCGCCCGTCACGAGGACGGTGGACGGGGGGCCGGGGCCGCTGCGCGTCATGGCACGACGCTCCCGAGTACGCGGAAGAACGTCGTATGTTTACGACGTATACCTATGACTCTCCCCCCATTCGCCAGGGGCGTCAAGGCAGGGCGCCGCCGAAGGTCAGATCACGCACCCCACATACGCCAGCGCCTGCTTCAACAGCACCCCGTGCCCGCCCGGCATCTCGCTCTGCACCGCCTCCGACACCGCTTCCTGGGGGCTGAACCACACCAGGTCGAGGGCGTCCTGCCGGGGGCGGCAGTCGCCGGTGACCGGGACGACGTAGGCCAGCGACACCGCGTGCTGACGGGGGTCGTGGTACGGCGTGATGCCCTGCGTGGGGAAGTACTCGGCGACCGTGAAGGGCTGCGGGGCGGTCGGGATGCGGGGCAGCGCCACCGGGCCGAGGTCCTTCTCCAGGTTCCGCATCAGGGCGTCGCGGACCCGCTCGTGGTGCAGCACGCGTCCGGAGACCAGCGTCCGGCTGACCGTCCCGTCGGGGCCGATGCGCAGCAGCAGGCCGACGCTGGTGACTTCGCCGCTGTCGTCGACGCGCACCGGTACGGCCTCGACGTACAGGATCGGCATCCGGGCGCGCGCCTGCTCGAGGTCGTCGGTCGTCAGCCAGCCGGGCGTGGTTTCGGTCATGTCAGACATTGCTTGATCATACTTTCAGGAGGGGCCGGAAAGGCGGTAGACCCGACGCGCATTGTGTGCTCCCGCCCACTCCGCGAGCCGGCGTGCGTCGGGCGGGCTCAGCTCGTCGGTGTCCACCCGGTCCTGGAGGAGCTCGCCCAGGCCCCGGCGGAAGGACAGCGCGCCGAGCGCGTAGAACTCCGCCAGACCGTACGCGTCGGAGCTGTACAGCAGTTTGCGGAACGGTGTGATCTCCAGGGCCTCCTCCAGGACGGCCCGGGCCCGCGCCGGGCCGACGTGGTGCAGGGTGAGGCCGACGTCCAGGTACACCTGCTCGAAGACCGCGGCCAGATAGCCGGCCTGCCGCTGGTACGGCCAGCAGTGCAGCAGCAGGACCGGGATCGTGCCGGCGGTCAGGTGCAGCCAGTCCGTGAGGTGGGTGGGGTCGACCTTGTGCAGGCGGATGTCGTTGTCGCCGAAGCCCGTGTGGAGCTGGAGGGGGAGGCCCAGGTCGACGGCGGTCCACAGGACGTGCCGGACCAGGACCGGGTCCGTCAGCCGCCCGCTCGTCGCCAGTCGATCCCGAGCCGCCCGCTCCACCTCCGCTGCCGACGGACGGGCCGGGTTCAGATCGAATCCCGTGCGGTACGCCGCCACCGACTTCACCGCCACCGCACGCTGGCGCTGGACGGCCTGGAGGGCGGCCGCGCGGAAGGCCTCGGCGTAGTCGTCGGGCTCCACGCCCTTCGCCACCAGGGCTTCCTCCACGCTCTCCAGCCTTACGACCTCGTACACGTCGTCCGCGGCCAGCTCGGTCGGGCCGAGGCCCGTGTCCAGGCAGTACGTGCCGGTCCCCGCCCCGGCGAGGAAGCGCCGGTTCACCTCCCGCGCGCCCAGCTCCGCCCGGCGGGCCAGGTACGCCTCCGGCGGGGCGTGCCGGTCCAGGTCCAGCAGGGGTGCGCAGTGGCGGCGTACCGATACGCCCACCGGGGTGTCGAAGGGCGAGATGCCGCTGCCCGGCCATCGACCGCCCTCGGTGAGGAGGGTCTCGAATCCGTCCCGGTCGAGGTCCTCGGTGACCACGCCGTGGCAGTGGTGGTCGACCAGGCTGAGCTCCGCGAGCGCCTCGTGGACCGCGGTCACGTCAGTACTTCCAGCGGTACGCCGCCGCGATCCCGGTATCGTCCAGCCCGGCCACCGCCGCGATCTCGCCTTCCCGTACGGCGATCACCGCATCGGCGAGGACCGGGCCGAGGGCGCCCCGCAGACACTCGTCCTTGCGGAACTCGGCGACCGCCTCGGCGAGCGAGGTCGGCAGCCGACGTACCCCCTGGGCCGCCGCCTGTTCGGCGTCCAGCCGGGCCGGGTCGCCGGTGATCTCCTCGGGGAGTACGGCGGCCGAGGCGATGCCGTCGAGGCCCGCCGCGATGACGGAGCCGAGGGCCAGATACGGGTTCGCTGCCAGGTCGACCGGCTTGACCTCCAGGTTGGCGGCTTGCTCGCGCAGGCCCAGCGTGCCGGTGACGACACGGACCGCGGCCTCTCTGGTCTCGCGGCCCCACGCGGTGAACACCCCGGCCCACTGGGAGGGTTTGAGGCGGAGATAGCTGGCCGGGCTCGGGGCGGTGACGGCCGTGAGCGCGGGGAGGTGGGTCAGGACGCCGGCCGCGAACGCCTCCGCGTCGGCCGTCATGCCGTACCGACCCCCGCCGCCCGTATGCAGGTTGACGCCCTCGCGCCAGGCGGAGAGATGCAGGTGGCCGCCGTTGCCGACGCCCTCGGCGAAGACGGCCGGGGCGAACGAGACGACCAGGCCGTGCCGTTGGGCGACCGCGCGGATCGTCTGGCGTACCAGCACGCTCCGGTCGGCCGCCGCCACCGGGTCCAGGGCGCCGACCGAGACCTCGAACTGCCCTGCCGCGTACTCGGGATGGAGCTGGTCGACGTCCACGCCCTGCGTCGCGAGGGCCGCCAGCAGGTCGGCCGTGTACTCGCTCAACTCGACCTGGCGGACCGCCCCGTAGGCCGGGCCCGACAGTGCGGGTGTGAAGTCGCCCTGGGCCGCCGGGCCTTGGCCCACCGCCCACTCGACCTCGACGGCCGCCTTGAAGGTCAGACCGTGCCGCTGCTCGGCGTCCGCGACGATCCGGCGCAGCAGCGTGCGCGTGCAGCCGGGGTGCCGGTCGCCCTCCTGGGTGATCCGGTCGACCGGCGCCCACGCCCAGCCGGGCTGCCCGGCGAGGACCGTCAGTTGGTCGAGGTCGGGGTACAGGCGCAGGTCGCCGTCGGGGGAGCCCAGGACGTCGGTCGTCACGATGGAGTCGTCGGCGAGGAAGGTGTCGAACACCGGGGACATACCGACGCCCCAGGCCGCCGCCGAGGCGAGCTTCGCCGTGGGGACCGTCTTCACCCGGCCGATGCCAGCGGTGTCGACGTACGACAGCACCACCCCGTGAACGCCTCTCCCGGACAGTTCGCCGCTCAGCGCGGTGGCGCGGTCGACGTCACCGGGACGTCCGCCGGGTACGGGGTCGGCAAGGGTGGTCATACGTCCTCCACGACGGGGTCTGCCGGTACGGGTCCCGCGTCAGGGTTTCACGGCCACCGCGCCGAACTGCGGCACCACGACAGGCGAGTTCGCGTCGGCCCGCCACTGCGAGCACGACACCAGGCCCGGGTCGAGGAAGTCGAGGCCCTCGAAGAACGCGGCGATGTCCGTACCGCTGCGGGCGGTGATCGGCGGGGTGGCGTTCTCGTTCCAGAACTCCATGGCCGGGATCTGGCCCGCGCCGCCGAGCTCGTCGTCGAAGGTGGGGTGGGTCAGCACGAGGTAGCTGCCGGACGGTACTGCGGCCAGCACCTGGCGGACGATGTCGCGGGCCTTGTCGTAGTCGAGGACGAAGTTGAGGATGCCCAGCATCATCACGGCGACGGGACGGGTGAAGTCCAGGGTGCCTCCGGCCCGTTCGAGGATCGCGGCCGGGTCGTGCACGTCGGCGTCGATGTAGTCGGTGACGCCCTCGTGGGTGCTGGTCAGCAGGGTGCGGGCGTGGGCGAGGACGATGGGGTCGTTGTCGACGTAGACGATCCGCGCGTCGGGCGCGATGCGCTGGGCGATCTCGTGGGTGTTGTCGACGGTGGGCAGACCGGTGCCGATGTCCAGGAACTGCCGTACACCGCGGTCGGTGGCCAGATGGGTCACCGCGCGGCCGAGGAACTCGCGGTCGGCGCGGGCGATGTCCCGGATGATCGGGAACATCGTGGCGACGTGCTCGCCGACCTGCTGGTCGACCTCGTAGTTGTCCTTGCCGCCGATCCAGTAGTTCCACACGCGTGCGTTGTGCGCGACGCCGGTGTTGAGCCTCGACGACCCGCTGGTGGGGGTGTCACTCACGTCGTCCGTCCTCTCGTCGCTCCTAGGCTCCTGCGCTCCCGCGATCGAGGCACCGCCGACCGCAGGGGCCATTGTGCCGCCCGATGATCACGATGTCCCGGGATTCGGCGGAGGGGAGGGGGAGCGCGCGCCCGCCGGCAGTTCAGTCCGGCCGTTCGGGCGAGCGGTGGGGGAGATGGGGGCGGTGGTGCGGCCCGTGTCCGCCGCGTTCGTGTTCCGCCTTCCGGGCCCGTTCGGCGAGGCCCGCCTCCAGGACGCGCACCTTCCGGCCGCCGCACTTCGGGCAGACCGCTTCGGCGAGCGGCGATCTGACGGCCCGGCCCGCTTCGTCGACGTACTCCTGGGTGGTCAGGCCCGAGGGGTCCAGCGGGTCGGTGAAGAACATGACCTGGAACGTGGCCTCCCAGCCGTGCCCGCAGTCCCCGCAGGCGAACGCGAAGGTCTCCGGCACGGATCGGGGCTGGGCCGGCATGGGGCGCCGGTGCTTTCCAAGGGTGGGCGGGTTCCTCACGGCTCACATCGGTCATGGCCGCGCTGGGGCGGGGCCCCCACGGCTCACATCGGTCATGGCCGCGGTGGGCGCGGGTTCCTCACAGCCCACATCCGCCACGCCCGCGCGGCAACTCGAACGCCCCGCCCGGCATGCCCGCCCCGGAGGCCGCGCCGACACTGGGCCCATGGCCCGTCCGCGTCCCAAGGAGTCGTCATGCTGCCCGGATTTCTCACCAGGGCGGTCGCGTTGCTGCTCGGCCGGGAGGGGCGGTCCCTGCATCTGAAGGCGGCGGGCGCGGCGACGGCCGTGCTGGTCGTGGTGATGCTCGCCGGGTCATGGGCCGTCGTCGGGGCCGAACAGGGGGCGCGGGGCGCGAATCTGACGTCGTACCCGAAGGCCCTGTGGTGGTCGATCGAGACCGCGACGACCGTCGGGTACGGCGACTTCTTCCCGGTGACCCCGTGGGGCCGGGTCGTCGGCGCGGTCGTGATGGTCGTCGGGATCACCACGTACGGCATGGTCACCGCCGCGCTGGCCACCTGGTTCGTCGGACGGGAGCAGAAGCGTCGGCACCATCTGGCGTACGGGGCCCACGAGTTGGGCGAGGAGGCGGTACGCGCCCTGCACGAACGCTTCGACCGGCTGGAACGGTTGATGAACGGGAAGTGAACGCCCGGAGGCTACCGGCGAGTACCCCCGGGGCGCGGTGCGCCCGACCCCTCGGGTAGGGTCCCGTGCGGTTCGGTACGGGCGGGTGTCGAAGGGGGCGGCAGCACCATGGGAATCCATGTGGTCGACGAGGCGGAGCCGGTGCCGGACGGCACCCGACTGGAAGAGCTCGCCCCCGAGCCGCTGCTGACCCGGGACTACGAGACCCGCCCCGCGCTCGTCTACGAGCGGCTGCGCGAGCGGCACGGACCGGTCGCCCCGGTCGATCTGCTGGGCGTGCCCGCCTGGCTCGTCCTCGGCTACCGCGAGTCGCTCCAGGTGCTCCAGGACGACGCCGGCTGGCCCAAGGGCCTGGAGAACTGGCGGGCCCGGACGGAGGGCCGGGTGCCCGCCGACTGGCCGCTCGGCCCCTCCCTGGAGGTCAACCACGTCCTCATCCAGGGCGGTGACGGCTACCGCTCGCTGCGCACCGCCTGGGACGTCGCCCTGCGGCCCTTCCAGGATCCGCGCAACCCGCAGGCCAAGCGGCTCAAGGCGGCCGTCACGGGGTACGCCGACGAGCTGATCAGCCTGCTCGGGCAGGGCGGCCGTAACGGCCTCGCCGACCTGTCGGCGCAGTTCTCCCGGCCGCTGCCGCTGATGGCGGCCAGCCACCTCCTCGGCTTCCCCGGCTCCCAGGGCGACGACGCCCTCATGGACATGTGGCGGGTCCTGGACGCCGGACCGGACGCGGAACCCGCCCTGGCCCGGCTGCTGGTGACGCTCGGCGAACTCGCCGCCGCCAAGATCGAGAAGCCCGGCGACGACTTCCCCTCCCACCTGCTCGCCGCCCACCCGGACCTCACCGTCGACGAACTGGCCCGGGAGCTGTTCATGCTGCTCGGCATGACCTCCGATCACGTCGGCATCCTCGTCTCCAACACCGTTGTCGAGGTGATCTCCGGGGAGAGCGACGGCGGCGTGCGCCACACCCTGTCCGCCGGGATGGTCCGGGAGACTATGAACCGGGTCGTCATGCGCAAGCCTCCGCTGGTCAACTTCGTGCCGAGATTCGCGGCCGCGGACACCCCGCTCGGCAACTACACCGTCCGGGCCGGCGACCCCGTGTGGGTCTCCGCCGCCGCGGCCCATGCCGACCCCCTCTTCGCCGGGCAGATGACCCCGGGCTCCTCCAGCATCAGCAGCCGGGCCCATCTGTCGTGGGGCGCGGGGCCGCGGCAGTGCCCGGCGCGGGAGCTGGCCTCGACGATCGCCTCGGTGGGCGTGAGCCGGCTCTTCGAACGGTTCGGGCACCTGGAGCTCGCCCTCCCGGTCGACCAACTGCCGTGGCGCTCCTCGCCGTTCATGCGGGGGCTGCGGTCACTGCCGGTGCGGTACGAGTTGACCGGGCCCCTGGTCGAGGTCGCGCCGGAGCCCGAGGAAGCCGTACCGGACGCCCCGGACCAGTCCGTCAAGCGCCGTTCCTCGCTGTGGCGTTACCTCACCGGGCTCATCCGCTCCGGAGACTGACGCACCGTCACCCGCCCGCCTGAGCATGGCCGTTCTGCCAGGCCCACGCGGCGATCTCCACGCGGTTGCGGGCCGCCAGCTTCAACTGGACGCTGGACAGGTGCGTCTTGACCGTGGAGAGCGAGACGTACAGTTCGGCGGCGATCTCGGCGTTGGTGCGGCCGAGGGCTACCAGGCGGACCACGTCGAGTTCGCGGTCGGTGAGGGACTCGGTGACCGGCGTGGGACGGGCCGGGGCGACCGTCTCCGGTGTCCGGGTGAGGTGCTTGAGGAGCCGGACCGTGACCGAGGGGGAGACCAGCGAGTCGCCCGCCGCGGCGGCGCGGACCGCCTCCGCCAGGAGGGCCGGCCCGGAGTCCTTCAGCAGGAACCCGCAGGCGCCGCCGCGCAGCGCCCCGTACACGTATTCGTCGAGGTCGAAGGTGGTGACCACGACGACCCGCATCGGGTCGGCGACCTCCGGCCCGGCCAGCAGCCGCGTGGCCGCCAGGCCGTCCAGCTTCGGCATCCGGATGTCCAGCAGGCACACGTCGGGCCGCACCTCGCGGGCCAGCGCCACTGCCTGCTCCCCGTCGGCGGCCTCGGCCACCACCGTGATGTCGGGCTGCGCGTCCAGGAAGAAGCGGAACCCGGTGCGGACCATGTCCTGGTCGTCGGCGATGAGGACCCGGATGGGGGCGGTTCCGGGCGGGGTGGGGCTCGTCATGGCTCGATCATCGCTCATGGACCGCTCCGCACTGCCGGCTCACGCCTCATTCCGGCAGGGTCGTTCCTGCTCGGTCCGGGAGGGTCGTTCCTGCTCAGTCCGGTGCCTGTGCCGGGTCCGCGGTGACCTTGCGCAGCAGCGGGCGGCTGCCGCTGATCGCCGCGAACATCGCCAGGGCTCCGACCAGCACGCACACGGCCAGTTCGAGCGCGCCGGAGACGTTGAGCGAGGCTCCGAAGGCGTGGTTGAACTTGTACGAGCCGTAGACACCGGTCGCGACGGTCCCGCCGGCCAGCACGACCAGAGGCAGCACCGTCTCGCGCACCCGCGCCCGGTCCAGCACCCTCAGCGGGGTGCCCGCCAGCCGCAGCAGGCCGTAGACCCGGCGCCGGTCCAGGACGTTCGCCGCCGCCGTCAGCCCGGCGGAGGCGGTCGCCACGACGAAGCTCAGCGCGAGGGTCGCGGTGCTGACGTCGGCAATGCGGTCGACGATGCTGCGGTCGCCCGCGGTCGCGTAGTCCTGGGTGTAGGGCGGGTGGCCGGAGCCGACGGAGGCGAGCGCGGTGACGGCGGTGTCGAGCCGTGCCTGCCCGCCGGAGATCTGGGCGACGATGCCGCGACTGCCGCCCAGCAGACTGTCGTAGTCGTCCTCCGGTACGACGCTGATCTCGGCGTTGACGTTCGCGCGGTCCAGCAGTGTGCGGGCCTCGGCCGCCGCGTGCCGGGCGTCGGCGGCGTTCGCGGTGATCACGGCGACCTGGTCGCGGTACTGGGAGCCGTCCGTGCCCAGCATGCTCACGGAGAAGAACCCGGCCGCGAACCCGGCCAGCACCAGACCGCTGACCGTGCGCCAGGCGCCTCGCGGGTCGTCGCTGAGCCGGCGTGCGGCCAGCAGGGTCGCCGGACGGCGGGCGCAGCGGGCCGCGATCCGCCCCAGCCGGTCCACGACCCACGGCCCGACCAGCCAGAACGCGCCGTAGAACATCAGCAGCAGCACGACGTAGTCGCGGCCCTTCAACTGTCCGCCGCCCGTGGACCGCCAGATGTAGGCGAGCGCCGCGAGGAACAGCACCAGCCGGATCATCCTGGTCCGGCGCGGGTTCGCCTGCTGGGCGACGCCGAGCGGCGAGCTGACCACCTGGCGCAGCGTCGACACCGCGCTGACGGTGATGAGCGCGGTGACCGCGAGGACGACCCCGGCGAACCATTCGGCTCCCACCCATAGTTGTCCCGGGTACCAGCCGCCGATGCCGTACGGCACCTCGGCGAGCGCCGGCAGCGCCGCCACGTACGCGAGGGCGCCGGTCAGGGCACCGGTCGCGCCGACCGCCGCCGCCTCCAGCGCGGTCATCCCGAGGATCTGCCGGGGTGTCGCCCCCGCCAGCCGCAGCGCCGCGAGCCGCTGCTCGCGCCGGGCCGCGCCGAGCCGCCCGGCGGCGGAGGACAGCACGACCACCGGCATCGCCAGCAGCACCACACCGAGCAGCGCCGCCGCCTGGTCGCCGTACGTGAACAGGCTCTGCTTCGTGCCGGAGAACCCGGCGACCACGGCCCGCGCGGCCTGGTCCTGGTCGAAGTAGCTCGCGCCGGTCGCCGCCGTCTCCGACATCGCCGGGTCGGACGCCGCCCGGCCCACCACGGCCACCAGCTCGTCGGGGGAGGCGAGACCCGCCTCGCCGATCGTGCCGTAGGACGCGTGGGGCGCCGGCTTCGGGAAACGGCCGGCCAGTTGGCCCGCGGGCAGCTTGTGCAGCAGCTCGGCCAGGGCGGGGGAGACGTACACCTCGCCCTTCTTCGGGAACGTGCCGAGGCCGGGCGGGGCCGGGGTCGCGGCGCGGTCGGGGAGCTGGGCGAGGGAGACGACGGTGAGGGGTTCGCCGCGGACGTAGGTGGTGGCGAGGGCCTGCACGGCGGTGCCGTTCCGGGCGGGTTCGGGGGTGCGCCAGGCGGTGCGGTCGGCGCGGACGCCGGCGCCGACGGTCGCGGCGATCATCACCAGCATCACGAACGCGCCCACGGCGGCGGCACCGGCCGCCAGCAGATGGCTCTGCACGCCGCGGCGGCCGGACGCCCTGGTGAGATGCCAGGTCAGGGGCAGGACAGGGGAACGCACGTCAGGGCTCCTCAGGCGACCGTGAACTGGGTGTAGTTGCTGATCCGGCCGTCCCGGACCTGGAGGACCCGGTCGCAGTGGGCGGCCACGTCGGCGTCATGGGTGACCATGACGAGCGCGGCGCCCTGCTCGCGGGTGACGGAGGTCAGCAGGCGGACGACCTCGGTGCTGGTGGTCTGGTCGAGGGCGCCGGTCGGCTCGTCGGCGAAGACGACGTCCGGTTCGACGGCGAGGGCACGGGCGATGGCCACGCGCTGCGCCTGCCCGCCGGACAGCTGGCCGGGGCGGCGGTGTTCGAGGCCGTCCAGGTCGAGCGGCGCGAACCAGCGCCGGGCCCGTTCCACCGCCTGCCGGCGCGGGACGCCCTCCAGCATCAGCGGCAGCGCCACGTTCTCCTCGGCGGGCAGCTCCGGCAGCAGCTGGCCGAACTGGAACACGAACCCGAACCGCTTGCGGCGCAGGGCGCTGAGCCGCTCCTCGCTCAGCTTGTCGATGGCTTCGCCGCGCAGCAGCACCGTGCCGCTGTCGGGGCGCACGATCCCGGCGAGGCTGTGCAGCAGGGTCGACTTGCCGGACCCGGACGGGCCCATGATCGCCAGCGAGTCGCGTGCGCCGACGGAGACGTCCACGCCGTCGAGGGCGACGGTGGAGCCGTACTTCTTCACGAGGCCGAGACCGGCCAGAACGGGGTTCGTCATGGCGGTCAGCGCTCGAACTTCCAGGTGACGGAGGAGGCGGTGGCCTTGACCACCGTGACGGGGATGTCGACGGTCGAGCCGTCGCCCTTCTTGCCGGTGCAGGTGATGGACGCCCCGGCGACGGCCTTCAGCCCCGTGGGGCAGGTGACGCCGGAGACCTTGTCCCCGACCCAGGGCAGCGGGTGGTACCTGCTCTGCGTGCGGCCCGCGACGATGGTGCTCTTCAGCGCCTTGTGGCCGTCCACGGTGGCGGTGCTGTACGTGTCGAGGGTGCTCGTCGACTCGGTGCCGGAGAGCAGATAGGTGCCGAGACCGCCGAGGGCGAGGGTGGCGGCCGCGCCGCCGACGACTCCGACGAGGAACTTGCTGCGCTGCATCGAGAACTCCTGCTGAGGGACCGGCTGGGGAAGTGGCTTCACCCTCGCCCGCGGGCACCCGCGCCCGCCTCGGCCATATGGCCATGACCGGCGCGGCCGGCTCTCGTCCGTTCGGCCGATCCCTGGTGCGGGGCACCGCGACCGCTGTTCAATGACACTGCACATCACCGTTCACGAGAGGTGCCGCCCGTGTCCCCAGCCGACGTGCCGCCTGTCGGCGCCCGCATTCGCCAGGCTCGCCAGGAGCGCGGCGTGAGTCTGCGCGCCCTGGCCCGCGAGGTCGGCGTCTCCGCGAGCCTGGTCTCCCAGATCGAGACCGGCAAGAGCCAGCCGTCGGTGAGCACGCTGTACGCGATCACGACCGCGCTGGGCATCTCCGTCGAGTCGCTCTTCGAGCAGCGGGAGACGGTCGCCGCGACCGGCAGTGCCATGGTGGCGCACGCCCTCGCCGCCTTCGCGGCCGATCCCGCGCGGCGCATCGGACCGCTGATCACGCCCGGTGAGCGCGAGGTGCTGGAGCTGGACTCCGGTGTCGTGTGGGAGCGGCTCGGCCATGTCCCGGGCACGGACGTGGACTTTCTGCTGGTCACCTACCGGCCCGGTGGCTCCTCCTCCACCTCGGGCGGCCTGATGCGCCACGCGGGCACCGAGTACGGCTATCTGATCTCCGGCGAGCTCGCTCTCACTCTCGGTTTCGACACGTACACACTGCGTCCCGGCGGTGCGGTCTGCTTCGAGTCGACGACCCCGCACCGCTACTGCAACGATGGAGAGGAACCAGCCGTCGGGGTGTGGTTCGTGTTCAGTGACACTTGACACTCGCCGCGTGCGGTCGTTGACTCCGCAGTGGGGGTGGTCGCCATGGCGATCCGCACTTTCGGACCCAATGCCGTCGACTGGGAACAGCGCATCGACCTCGACCGGCTGCGCGGGCAGCGGCTGGCCCGGCTCCACGAGACCCTGAACCGTTCCTCGCTCGGCGCGGTGCTCAGCTTCGACTTCGCCAACATCCGCTACATGACCGCCACGCACATCGGCACCTGGGCGATGGACAAGCTGATCCGCTTCGCCCTGCTGGTGCGCGGCGGCGACCCGGTCGTCTGGGACTTCGGCTCCGCCGCCCGCCACCACCAGCTCTACAACCCGTGGCTGGACTACAGCGACGGCAAGGAGGGCCCGCCCACCGGCGCCCGCGCCGGCATCTCCACCCTGCGCGGCGCCTTCCATCCCGACGCGGGGATCGCCGAGGACGTGGCCCGCAAGATAGCCGCGGAACTGCGTGAACACGGCCTGGCGGGCGAGCCGTTGGGCATCGACGTCGCCGAGATGCCGGTCCTGGCCGCCCTGCGCGCCGAGGGCATCGACGTCGTCGACGGTCAGCAGGTCTTCCTGGAGGCCCGCCGCACCAAGACCCACGACGAGATCTCCCTGCTCACCCAGGCCTGCGCGATGGTCGACGCGGCCTACGAGGAGCTGTACGGCTACCTGCGCCCCGGTGTGCGCGAGAACGAGTGCGTCGGACTGGTCAGCAAGGTCCTGTACGACCTCGGTAGTGAGTACGTCGAAGGCGTCAACGCCATCTCCGGTGAACGCTGTTCACCGCACCCGCACGTCTACAGCGACCGGCTCATCCGCCCCGGCGACCCCGCCTTCTTCGACATCCTGCACAGCCACCTCGGCTACCGCACCTGCTACTACCGCACCTTCGCCGTGGGCAGCGCCTCCCGCGCCCAACGCGACGCCTACGTCCGCTGCCGCGAGTACATGGACCAGGCCATCGCCCTCGTCCGTCCCGGCGCCACTACCGCCGACATCGTCCAAGTGTGGCCGCGCGCCGAGGAGTTCGGCTTCGCCGACGAGACCGCCGCGTTCGCCCTCCAGTACGGCCACGGGGTGGGCCTGTCCATCTGGGAGAAGCCCATCTTCAGTCGCCTGGTCTCCCTCGACCACCCCGAAGTCCTCGAAGAGGGCATGGTGTTCGCCCTGGAGACCTACTGGCCCGCCGCCGACGGCTGGTCCGCGGCCCGCATCGAGGAGGAGCTGGTCGTCACCGCGGACGGCTGCGAGGTCATCACCAAGTTCCCGGCCGAGGAACTCCTCGTCGCCGGCCGCAAGTACTGGACGGTGGGCGGCGAGCTGAACACCCGCCGGGAGTCGCAGTCCCACCTCAACACGGGGACCGCCGATGGACACCGCTGAACTGTCGACGGACACCGCTGAACTCCTGGCGCTGTACGAGCAGATGGCCCTCATCCGCCGCACCGAGAAGGCCGCCCACGACCTGTTCCTCCAGGGCCTGGTCAAGGGCACCACCCACCTCGCCGCCGGCCACGAGGCCATCGCGGTCGGCGCGAGCGCCGCCCTGCGCGCCGACGACTACGTCTTCGCCACCTACCGCGGCCACCACCACGCCATGGCCCGCGGTGCCGGCCCGGAGGAATGCCTCGCCGAACTCATGAGCAGGGCCACGGGGTTGTGCGGGGCCAAGGGCGGCTCCATGCACCTCACGAAGGCCGCCACCGGCATGCTCGGCTCGTACGCCATCGTCGGCGCCCACCTCCCGATGGCGGCCGGTGCCGCGTGGTCGGCCCGGCTGCGCGGCACCGGTCAGATCGCGGTCGCCTTCTTCGGGGACGGCGCCACCAACATCGGCGCGTTCCACGAGTCGTTGAACCTGGCCGCCGTGTGGAAGCTGCCCGTGCTGTTCGTCTGCGAGAACAACCTCTATATGGAGTACACGCCGATCGCCGACGTCACCGCGGTGGCCCGCCCGGCGGCCGACCGGGCGCCCGCGTACGGCATCCCCGGCGAGAGTGTCGACGGCAACGACGTCGTGGCGGTGCGCGAGACCGTGGCCCGGCTCGCGGAACGGGCCCGGGCAGGAGACGGGCCCGCTCTGCTGGAGGCGGCCACCTACCGGCACTTCGGGCACAGCAGGTCCGACCCGGCCGCCTACCGCCCGGCCGAGGAGGTCGAACGCTGGCTCAAGCACGACCCGTTGGACCTCGCGCGCGGCCGCCTGACCGAGCTGGGGGTCCCCGCGGAGACGGTGACCGCGGCCGACGAGCGCGCACGGGAGGCCGTACGACGGGCTGTTGACGCGGCGAAGAACGCTCCCGCGCCCGATCCGGGCGACGCGCTGACGGACGTATGGGCGGACGGAGGTGCCGCATGGCGGACGTGATCACCTACCGGGAGGCCGTCGCCGAGGGCATCGCGCGGGAGATGCGGCGGGACGCGGCCGTGGTCTGCCTGGGGGAGGACATCGGTGCAGCGGGCGGGGTGTTCAAGACCACCGTCGGGCTGCTCGACGAGTTCGGGCCGCAGCGGGTGTGGGACACGCCGATCTCCGAACAGGCCATCGTGGGCGCGGCGATGGGCGCCGCGATGACCGGGATGCGGCCCGTCGCCGAGATCATGTTCTCGGACTTTTTGGCCTGTTGTTGGGACTACCTCGCCAACGAGATACCCAAAGTGCGTTACATGACGGGTGGTCAGGTCACCGTGCCCCTCGTCGTTCGCACCGCCAACGGCGGCGGGCTCGGCTTCGGCGCCCAGCACTCCCAGGCCACCGAGAACTGGGCGCTGACCGTCCCGGGACTGAAGATCGCCGCACCCGCCACCCCCGCCGACGTCGTCGGCATGATGGCGGCGGCGATCCGCAGCGACGACCCGGTGGTGTTCTTCGAGCACAAGGGCCTGCTGGCGGCCAAGGGTCCGCCCGCGCCGCCGGACCATGTGGTCGAGCTGGGCCGCGCCGCCGTCGTGCGCGAGGGCGCCGACGTGACCCTCGTGGCCCTCGCCGCGATGGTCCCGCTGGCGCTGCGGGCCGCCGCGATGCTCGCCGAGGAGGGCGTCGAGGCCGAGGTCGTCGACCTGCGCTGCCTGGTGCCGCTGGACATGCGGACCGTCCTCGCCTCGCTGGCCCGGACCTCGCGGCTCGTCACCGTCGAGGAGAACCCGTACCAGGGCGGCTGGGGCGGCACGCTCGTCTCGGTCGTCGCCGACGAGGGCTTCGGCCTGCTGGACGCGCCCGTGCGAAGGGTGGCGGGGGAGTGCGTGCCGCTGCCGTTCGCCGACGCGCTGGAGGAGCGGGTCATCCCCACCGTCGACAAGGTCGTGGCGGCCGTCCGCGACCTCACCGCGTACTGAACACCCCGAAGGAGGAAGGGCGATGACCGTTCGGACACTCCTGCGCGCCGGTCAGGTGATCTCGATGGACCCCGACATCGGGGACCTTCCCCAGGGGGACGTCCTCATCGAGGACGGCAGGATCGAGGCCGTGGCACCCCGGATCGACGCCGACGCCGAAGTCCTCGACATGACCGGCCGGATCGTGATCCCCGGCTTCGTCGACACCCACCGCCACACCTGGGAGGCGTCCATCCGCGGGGTCGCCCCCGACGCCACCCTCGACGACTACTTCGTGGACATCCTCGACACCTTCGCCCCGCTCTACACCCCGGAGGACGTGTACGCGGCGAACCTGGCCGGCGCCCTGGAGTGCCTCAACGCCGGCATCACCACGCTCGTCGACTGGTCCCACATCAACAACACCCCCGCCCACCCCGACGCCGCGATCCAGGCCCTCACCGAGTCCGGCATCCGGGCGCAGTACGCGTACGGCAGCGCCAACACCTCCCTGGCCGACTACTGGTTCGAGAGCAAGATCGCGATTCCGGGCGACGACGTACGCCGCATCCGTACCAAGTACTTCGCCTCCGACACCGGCCTGCTCACCATGGCCCTTGCGACCCGTGGCCCCGGCTTCTGCGTCAACGACGTCGTCACCGCCGAATGGGCCCTCGCCCGGGACCTGGACATCCCGATCACCGTGCATGTCGCCATGGGCCGCATGGCGGGCCGCTTCGGCATGGTCAGGCAACTCCACGACCTCGGTCTCCTCGGCCCGGACACCACCTACATCCACTGCTGCTACCTCCACGAGGACGAGTGGCGGATGGTCGCCGACAGCGGCGGTACGGTGTCCATCGCGCCGCAGGTGGAGACGCAGATGGGGCACGGCTGGCCGCCCGTGACGGCGGCGCTCGAGCACGGCCTTCGGCCGTCCCTGAGCATCGACGTCGTCACCACCGTCCCCGGCGACATGTTCACCCAGATCCGCGCGGCCTTCGGCGCCGAGCGCGCCCGGCTGAACGCGGACTGCTGGCAGGCCAACATGCCTGTCCCGGACACCATGTTGACGGCACGTCAGATGCTGGAGATCGCCACCCGCAACGGCGCCCATGTGGCGGGCCTGGAGGACCGCACCGGCTCCCTGACCCCCGGCAAGCGCGCCGACGTCGTCGCCATCGACGCCACCGCGCTCAACATCGCCCCCGTGCACGACGCCGCTGCCGCCGTCACCCTGTCCGCCGACGTCTCCAACGTGGACACCGTCATCGTCGACGGCGTGATCCGCAAGCGGGACGGCAGGTTGACGGCCGACGTGGCCCGCGCCCGGCGCCTCGTGGAGGAGTCCCGCGACCGGCTCCTGGCGGCGAAGGCGGCCCGGTGACCGCGCACCTGGTGCGTCGCGCCGCCGACGTCCCGGTACCGGACCACGACGAACACGGCTACCGGCGCAGGGAGTTGGTCGGTGAGGCGAACGGAAGCGTGCACACCGGCTTCGGTGTCTGCGAGCTGCGCCCGGACGGCCGGGTCGGTGCCCATGTGCACTCGTACGAGGAGAGCTTCCACGTCCTCGACGGCACCGTGGTCCTCGACGTGCCCGAGGGGTCGTACCTCCTCGAGGAGGGCGACTACGGCCTGCTGCCGACCGGTGTCCCGCACGCCTGGCGGGGCGCGGGGGACACCGGCGCGCGCTGGGCGGACATGCTCGCGCCCGTCCCGCGCGCCCGCTACGGGTACGACACCCAGTCCGTGCCCGACCTGCCCGCCCGGGCCCCCGTCCGGATCGACGTCCGTGACCCCCGCACCCGCTCCTTCGGCCACTTCGAGCCCGCGCAGATGGACCCCGGCAAGCAGTCCCAGGAACTGCTGGCGGTGTCGGCGAGCATGCGGACCGCGCTGCTCGTCTACAGCGGGATCACGGTCAAGATGATGGTCGACGCCGACCTCGGCGCGGTCGCCTCGACGATGTTCATGGTGCAGTACGCCGTCGACGGCGTCGCCGGCACCCACGACCACCCCTTCGAGGAGACGTACTTGATCCTCGAAGGGGTCGTGGAGGCGACCTTCGACGACGCCCGGTACCACCTCGGGCCCGGCGATCTCGCCTGGGCGGGCGCCGGTTGTGTGCACGGCTTCACCAACGCCGGTGCGGGACCGGTGTGTTGGCTGGAGACACAGGCGCCGCAGCCGCCGTCCCGGCACTCCTACCGCTTCACCCGGGACTGGGACTATCTGAGGGGCGTGCGATGAACCGTGTCGTGGTGATCGGCGGAACCTCCGGAATCGGCCGGGAGTTCGCCCGGATGCGCGCCGGACGCGGCGACGACGTGCTGATCACCGGGCGCGACGCCCACCGCACCGACACCGCCGCCAAAGAGATCGGCGCCCGCGGCCTCGCGCTCGACCTCTCCCGCCCGCGCGAGATCGGTGCCGCGCTGGCCGGTGCCGGACGCGTCGACCATCTGGTGCTGGCCGGGATCTCCCGCGACGACAACCGGGTGGCCGCCTACGACGTCGACGCCGCCGTCCACCTCGTCACGCTCAAGCTCGTCGGCTACACCGAGGCCGTGCACGCCCTGCGGCCCGGCCTGCACGAGGACAGCGCGATCGTGCTGTTCGGCGGGCAGGCCAAGGAGCGGCCCTATCCGGGCGCGACGACCGTGGCGACCGTCAACGCCGGGGTGACCGGCCTCGTGCACACGCTCGCCGTCGAGCTCGCGCCCGTCCGGGTCAACGCCGTCCACCCGGGGGTGGTCGGGGACAGCCCCTACTGGCGGGACAAGCCGGCGGAGGTGCTGGCGGGGCTGCGGGCACGCACCCCGACCGGGCGGCTCGCGGCGATGGCCGACGTCGTGGAGGCCGTGGACTTCCTGCTGCGCAACCGGTCCGTGAACGCGGTGGGGCTGGCCGTGGACGGGGGGTGGCTGCTGGGGTGAGGCGGCGGAGCCGTGGAGTCGCCCTGGCGGGGAACCCATGGACGGAGGGCCGCTTTCGAGGAGAGAGAGGGAGCGTGATGACCGATCCCGCCGCAGTCGCCCGGCTCACCGAGGAGCTGACCGCCGGGCTGAAGACCGGCGACCTGGAGGACTTCTACCGCGATCTGCACCGCCACCCCGAGCTGTCCTTCGAGGAACACCGCACCGCCGCCCGGCTCGCGGCGCGGCTGCGCGCGGCCGGGTTCACGGTGACCGAGGGCGTCGGCCGCACCGGTGTCGTCGGTGTGCTGGCCAACGGGGACGGGCCCGTGGTGTGGCTGCGCGGCGACATGGACGCGCTGCCGGTGCGGGAGGCGACCGGGCTGCCGTACGCCTCGACGGTCGACGGCGTGATGCACGCCTGCGGGCACGACTGCCATGTCACCTGGCTCGCGGGGGCCGCCGAGGCGCTCGCCGCTGGGCGTGCCGCCTGGTCGGGGACGCTGGTGGCGGTCGGGCAGCCCGCCGAGGAGGCCGGTGGGGGAGCGGGCGTGATGGCCGCGGACGGGGTGCACGAGCGGTTCCCGTACCCGGACGTGGTCTTCGGCCAGCATGTCGTCCCCGGGCGCACCGGCTGCTACTCGCACACCCCCGGCCTGATCATGTCCGCGTCCGACGGCGTCGAGGTCGTCGTGCCCGGCGTGGGCGGCCACGGCTCGCGCCCCGAGTCCACCGTCGACCCCGTCGTCACCGCCGCGCACATCGTGACCCGGCTCCAGACGGTGGTCTCCCGGGAGGTCGCCGCGAAGGACTCGGCGGTGCTGACGGTGGGGCAGTTCCACGCCGGTACGAAGAGCAACATCATCCCCGCCGAGGCGCGGCTCGCGCTGAACCTGCGCAGCCAGGACGACCGGGTGCGCGAGCGCATCCTGGCCGCGGTGCGGCGGATCGTCGAGGGCGAGTGCCTGGCGGCGGGCTGCCCGGTGCCGCCGGACATCACCGTGATCCCCGGCTACCCGAACACCGTCAACGACGCCGCTCTCGACCGGGAGATCGCGGCCGTGCACCGCGAACTCTTCGGCGCCGACGCGGTGTTCGACTTCGGCCCGGAGATGGGCAGCGAGGACTTCTCCCTGCTCGCGCCGCCGGGTGTGCCGTACGACTACTGGTACGTGACCTCGACCCCGCGCGAGGTGTGGGAGACGGTCCCGGGGGAGACGGACGCGGAGCGGTTCGGCAACGTGCCCGACAACCACAGCCCGTTCTTCGCCCCCGACCTGTCCGTGCTGGCACCGGGTGTGCGGACGCTGGTGTCGGCCGCCCTCAGCCGCCTCGCGGCGTGACGCTGAGCCGTCTTACGGCGTGACGCTGTGCCGCCTCACGGCTTGATGCCCACGCCTCCGTACAGCGACACCGGCCCGGGGCCGATGTCCGACTCGTCCTCCGCGAGCTCGGGGCGCCAGTCCCGCACGGACACGATCCCGGGCTCGACGAGGTGAAGTCCCTTGAAGAAGCGGCCCACTTCGGCCTGGTCGCGGGCGACGAGGGTGACGCCCGACGCCTTGTAGGCGGCGATGCCCTCGTGCACCTGGTCCGGTTCGAAGTCGGCCGTCATGCAGGACAGCACCAGACAACTGCCCGGCGCCAGCGCGTCGACGAGGGTGTCGACGATGTCGTAGGCGCCGTCCTCGTCCGCGATGAAGTGCATCAGCGCGATCAGTGAGAGGGCGACCGGACGTCCGAAGTCGAGGATCTTGCCCGCCCGTTCGAGGATCTGCTGCGGGTCGCGGGCGTCGGCCTGGACGTACTCCGTCACGCCCTCCTCGGTGCCGCGCAGCAGCGCGCCGGCGTGGGCGAGGACGATGGGGTCGTTGTCGACGTAGACGACCCGGGCGTCCGGGGCGACCCGCTGGGCGATCTGGTGCAGATTGGGCTCGGTGGGGATGCCGGTGCCGATGTCGAGGAACTGGCGGATGCCCGCGGAGTCCACGAGCCGGCGCGTGGCCCGGTGCATGAACCAGCGGTTGGCCCGCGCGGCCCGCGGCGCGTCGCCGTTCAACGAGGCGATCCGGCGGCCGAGTTCCTCGTCGACCGGGTAGTTGTCCTTGCCGCCGAGGTACCAGTCGTAGACCCGGGCCGGGTGCGGCTTGGTCGTGTCGATCCGCGGGGCGGCCGGCTCGGTCCCGGTCACGTGTGACTCCTCTGCTCGCTCGGCAGGACTGCGAGCAGTGTTGCACGATCATCTGTGCGGGACGCAGTCGGTCTTCGGCCACCTCTTTCGCGTCAACCCGGCCGCCGGGCAAGGAGGTTACGGCTTGAGCGGATCGTGTCCCAGCGTCATCAGCTGGTGCCGCCGCCGGGTCTCCTCGGGCTCCGGTTCGTTCTCGACGTCCGCCTGCGCGGTGACGGTGTCCACCACCTCGTACATCACCTCGATGTCGTCGTCGGTGAGGTCCGTGCGCCGCTTCTGCAGGATCGCCAGGACATGCTGTCCGGTGGGGGTGCCGGCGTGCTCCGGCACGGGTTCCGTCTCCTCGTCGGCGTCGCTGACGCGCAGCCAGGCGGCCAGCTCCTGCGAGGTCATGTTGACGACACGGTGGAAGTCCTCCCACAGCGCGTCGAGTTCGAGGGCGTCCGTCATGGCGGCCTCCTTCTTCGTGCGTACGCGGTCAGTCCCGGGGCCAGTTCTCGGCCTCGAACATCCAGCGCTGCTTCTCCAGTTCGGCGGTGATGCCGATCAGCAGGTCCTGGGTGACCGGGTCGGGCTTGTCGGTGGCGTCGATACGGTCGCGCAGCCGGCCGATGGCGGACTCGAGCGTCTCGACCATCAGCCGCACCACCTCGTCGTCGCGCAGCCAGCCCTCCTTCGCGCCGGGCAGCGCGTAGGCGGCGGCGATCGTCTCGGGCCGGCCGTCGGGCGGCAGACCGAGCGCGGCGGCGCGCTCCGCCACCGTGTCGGAGTACGTGCGGGCCGTCGCGACCACCTCGTCCAGCTGGAGGTGGATGGACCGGAAGCGCGGGCCCACGATGTTCCAGTGCGCCTGCTTGCCGACGAGTGAGATCCCGAGCAGATCCACGAGGGTGCTCTGCAACGCCTCTCCGGCCACCTCGCGGGCGGCGTCGGGAAGGGTGCTCCTCACCACAGTCATACGGTGCTCCTCCTTCGGGCAGGGTCCGTGCCGGTACGGAGCAGCGCGTCGCGTTCCTGTTCGCAGGTGCCGCCCCAGACGCCCGAGGTCTGTCCGCTGCGGAGCGCCCAGTCGAGACACTCGGGAGTCACCGGGCAGCGGGCACAGACGCGTTTGGCCGCCGCGATCTCGCGCAGCGCCGGCCCTTCCGTGCCCACGGGAAAGAACAGCTCGGGGTCCTCTCCCACGCAGGCCGCGTGCCGCAACCACTCCATGCGGGCGCGGGTGCCCAGGGCGAACCGGTGCAAACGCGGCGGTGATCAGCCGTGGAACACGCCCTCCAGGAAGCGTGTGAGGTCCGCGAAGACCTCCGCCCGGTTCGTCTCGTTGAACACCTCGTGCCGCGCGCCCGGGTAGATCCGCTCGGTCAGCCTGCCCCCGCTGAGCTGCTCCACCCCGCCCCGGCTGCCCGACAGCGGCACCAGCCGGTCCTCGTCGCCGTGCAGCCACAGCATCGGGAGCCCGCCGACGTCCCCGCCCTTGGCCACCGTCTCCAGCGTCCGTACGAACGACTCCACCGTCGGCCGCTTCATCGGCCCGTGCCACACCAGCGGATCCGCCGCGTACGCCGTCCCGACCGCCGGGTCACGGGAGAGCGAGGCCGTGCTGATGGGCGTGTCCGGGATCTCGTCGAGGGCGAGCAGCTGCCGGGGCAGATACCAGTCCCCGATGACCGGCCCGGACAGGACGAGCGCGGTGAGCTCGGCGCCGTACCGCTGGGCGAAGCGGGCGGCGATCAGACCGCCCATGGAGTGACCGACCAGGACCAGCGGCACACCTGGATGAGCGGCGCGGGCGAGGTCGGCCACGGCGTGCACCTCGGTGACCACGTCCTCGAAGTCCTCGACCAGCACCCGCTCGCCCGCCGATTTCCCGTGACCCCGGTGATCGGGCCCGAAGACGGCCGCGCCGTGCGCGACGAGGACGCCGGCGAGCTCCTCGTACCGGCCGATGTGCTCCCCGTACCCGTGCACCACCAGGGCGAGGTAGCGGGGCGCCGGGTGCGGCCACTCCCGTACGACGATCCCGGGAAGCGTGTGCTCGCGGGCCTCGGTCATGTCTCCTCCAGCTGCGTCGGTGAAGGTCCCGGGAGATCTTCCCAGGCGGGTGCCGGGGACCACTACCGCAAAGTAGGCCCAACCAGCGAGACGCTCCTTACGGCGACCGGATAGGTGCGCATAGCATCGGTCTCCGCATGAACACGATGACGCTCTGGGACATCTCCGGCTGGGGGTTCGCCGCACTCGCCTTCGCGGCGCTGCTCGTCGGCTTCTCCAAGACCGCCGTGAGCGGGGCCAACACGGTCAGTCTCGCCGTCTTCGCCGCGGTCCTGCCCGCCCGCGCCTCCACCGGCGTGCTGCTGCCGATCCTCATCGCCGGGGACGTGCTCGCCGTCCTCACCTACCGCCGGCACGCCCACTGGCCCACGCTGTGGCGGCTGTTCCCGGCGGTCGCGGCGGGCGTGGTGTTCGGGACGCTGTTCCTGATGTGGGCGGACGACGCGATCGTACGGACCTCGATCGGCGCGATCCTGCTGCTGATGGCGGCCGTGACGATCTGGCGCCGCCGCACCGCCGACGCCGAGGACGACCCGGACGCGGTCACCACCAGGGCGGGCCGCGTCAAGGCCCGCTCCTACGGGGTCCTCGGCGGCTTCACCACCATGGTCGCGAACGCGGGCGGCCCGGTGATGTCGATGTACCTGCTGTCGGCGGGCTTCCGGAAGCTCGGCTTCCTGGGCACGTCCGCCTTCTTCTTCCTCATCGTCAACACGTCCAAGGTGCCCTTCAGCGTGGGCCTCGGGCTGATCGACGGGAACTCCCTGCTCCTCGACGCCGCGCTCGTGGCGTTCGTCGTGCCCGGCGCGTTCATCGGCAAATGGGCTGTGAACAGGATCAACCAGCGACTCTTCGAACAACTCGTGATCGCGGCGACGATCGTCGGCGGCCTGCAACTGCTCCTGCGCTGAGGGCTACTCCTGTGCCGACCACGCCCGCAGCAACCCCGGCACATCCGCGAACGAGTCGATCACATGGTCCGGCGTCCCGCTCGCGTCCCGCAGCGTCTCCGGCAGGAACTTCCCCGTCCGCACCAGCACCCCGGTGACCCCCGCGGCCTGCGCCGCCAGCACGTCCGACTCGACGTCGTCCCCGACCATCACCGCCTCGTCCGCACCGACCCCCAGCCGGGCGAGCGCGGACGCGAAGAACGCCCGCGACGGCTTCCCCGTCACCACCGCCTCGGTACGGGCCGCCTGCTCCAGACCGGACAGGAACGCCCCCGCGTCCAACTGCAACCCGTCCTCGGTACGCCAGTACAGGTTCCGGTGCATCGCCACCAGCCGCGCCCCGCGCTGGAGATGACCGAACGCCCGGTTCAGCGCCGCGTACCCGAACTCCTCCCCGGCACCCCCCAGGACGACGACGTCCGGATCGTCGTCGACCAGGCTGACGCCCGCGAGATCCTCCCCGACGTCCCCGCTGTTCAGCAGCGCACACCGCGCCCCCGGAAAGTGCTCGGCGAGATACGCGGCCGTCACCGCCGGCGCCGTCAGGATGTCCTCCGCCGCCACCGGGAACCCGGCCTCCGCGAGCGTCCCGGCGATCGACGCCCGCGTCCGCGACGTCGTGTTGGTCACCAGCGCGACACCCAGCCCGGCCGCGCGGATCTCCCGCAGGGCCTCGACCGCGCCGGGCAGCGGCTCCCAGGAAACGGTGAGCACACCGTCGATGTCGATGAGCACAGCACGCACAGACGTCATGCCCGGACCATAGCGAGAGTGCGTGGGGCGATCACCGTAGGCTCTGCCTCATGTCCCCGCACGTCCTCATCCTCGGCGGCACCACCGAGGCCCGTGAACTCGCCGCCGCGCTCACCGCACTGCCCGGCGTCCGGGTCACCACCTCCCTCGCGGGCCGCGTGACCCGCCCGGGCACGGTCACCGGGGACATACGCATCGGCGGTTTCGGCGGCGCGGACGGGCTCGCCGCGTGGCTGCGGGACCAGCGCGTGGACGCCCTCGTCGACGCCACCCACCCCTTCGCCGAGGCGATCACCGCCAATGCCGCCCGCGCCGCCGCGGCGACCGGCGTTCCGGCGGTGGTCCTGCGCCGCCCGGGCTGGCGGCCGGGCCCTCAGGACCGCTGGTACCCGGTCGGCTCCCTGGCGGAGGCCGCCGGCCTGCTCCCCTTGCTCGGCCCCCGGGTGTTCCTCACCACGGGCCGCCTGGGCCTCGCTGCCTTCGCGCATCTGACGGAGCTTCACTTCGTCGTACGGTCCGTCGAGTTGCCCGAGCCCCCCATGCCCCCGCGCACCGAAGTCCTGCTCGCCCGCGGCCCGTTCACCGTCGACGACGAGACCACCCTCCTCACCACGCACTGCATCGACGTCGTGGTGACGAAGGACAGCGGGGGAGCGGCGACGGCCGCCAAACTCACGGCGGCCCGCCAACTGGCCCTTCCGGTCGTGGTCGTACGACGTCCGGCACTGCCCGCAGACGTGACGGCCGTGCCCGATGTGCCCGCGGTCCTGGAACGGCTCGGCCTCAGCCCGCGATGACCGAGGCCCGCATCCGGTCGATCGCGCGCAGCACCTCGGTACGGTTCTTGGCACTCTTGATCCAGGCGGGCAGCCGCCCGACAGCGGTCATCTTCCGGCCGTGCTCGTACCACGGGTCCCGCTCCCGCAGCTCCGCCGCCACGAACCGGCGGATCAGGTCGAGGTGTTCGAGGTTGTACGCCCAGATCTCGCCGTGCCTGGTTTCGGATTGCAGCCACAGCGGCGGTCGGCAGCAGCAGTTCGCGGTCCGGCACAGTCCACAGGACCGGCAGACCACCCGAGCCTCGGGACGGGTGTGCCGCTCGTAGTGGGCGACCCGGTCACAGCGCGGGCAGCGGACGAGCGCCGAGTCGGCGAAGTTGTAGTAGCTCAGGCCGGGATCGTGGAAGCGGACGGGAGACATGCCGGGAGTATGACGATCGCCCGGCCCGTCCGGCACCTGGTTTTCAGTGGCTCGCGGCCAACTCCGGCTGCCGCTGCGGCAGTCCGGTACTGAGGTCCTCCACCAGGAGCCGCTTGGAGATCGTGTCCACCGCGGCCCGCAGATCCGTGCCCGCCGGGCGGCCGATGTCCTGCTGCACCCGCTCCTCCAGCCAGCCGGCCCAGGCCTTGCTGATGACATGGGCCTCGCGGGCGCCCGCCTCGGTGTGCGAGAACAGGGAGCCCGCGCGGCTCAGATAGCCCTCCTCGACCATCCGGTCGAAGACCGGCAGCAGCACCTCGGGCGGCATGTGGCGGCGGGCGGCGATCAGCCCGAGGCTGGCATGCCCCACCAGCCGCGTGAACAGCTCCACCTGCATCACGGCCCACGCGCCGGCGATGTCCAGCCGGGTGTCGGAGTCCGCCATGATCCGGCGCGCGGTGTCCAGGTCCGTACCGCCGATGATCTTCCCGACGGCCGCCTCCAGCACCCGCTGCGAGTCCGCCCCGGACGGCTGCCCGAAGCCCTCGCCCATGTCGGTCGAGCCGGCCCGGGCACTGTCGCGCAACTGCACCTGCTTGAGGAACAGGGCCACGACGAAGCCGAGGGCCGCGACCGGCACCGTCCACAGGAAGACGGTCTGGATCGTGTCGGCGTAGGCGTCGATGATCGGGGCGGCCGCGGCCGAGGGGAGTCGGTGCACGCCCTCCGGGCTGGTGGCCGCCTTGGCGATGGCCGAAGGGGCGACACCGCTGCCCGCCCGCGCGGCCTCCGCGACGGCGTCCTTGAGGTTCGGGGCGAGGGAGTTGGCGTAGATCGTGCCGAAGACGGCGGTGCCGAACGAACTGCCCAGCGTGCGGAAGAAGGTGACGCCGGAGGTCGCGGTGCCGAGGTCGGCGTACTCGACGGTGTTCTGCACGGCGATCGTCAGCACCTGCATGCACAGGCCGATGCCGGTGCCCAGCACGAACATGTAGAGCGACTCCAGCCACGCCCCCGTGCCCGGCCCCATCAGCGACATCAGATACAGCCCGAGCCCCATCACCAGGGAACCGGCGATCGGGAAGAGCCGGTACTGCCCGGTCTTGCTGACCACGTTGCCGCTGACGACGGAAGCGATGAGCAGGCCGATGACCATGGGCAGGGTGCGGACGCCGGAGATGGTGGCCGAGTCGCCGTCGACGTACTGGAGATAGCTCGGCAGATACGTCATCGCGCCGAGCATGGCGAAGCCGACGATGAAGCTGAGGATCGAGCAGACCGTGAACACCGGGTTGGCGAACAGCCGCATCGGCAGCATCGGTTCCTTCGCCCGGGTCTCCGCCCAGCAGAACAGGCCGAGCGCGATGGCGCCGCCGACGAACAGACCGATGATGACGCCCGAGCCCCACGCGTACTCGTTGCCGCCCCAACTCGTCGCCAGGATCAGCGCGCTCGCGCCCACCGCGACCAGGGCGATGCCGAGGTAGTCGATGACCGGCCGGGACGCCGACTTCACGACGGGGATCGTGCGGGCCGCGGCGATCACGACGACGATCGCGATCGGGACGTTGACGTAGAACGCCCAGCGCCAGGTCAGATGGTCGGTGAACAGCCCGCCCAGCAGCGGCCCGATGACGGTGGCCACCCCGAACACGGCGCCGATCGCGCCCTGGTACTTGCCGCGCTCACGCAGTGGGATGACGTCGGCGATCAGCGCCATCGCCGTCACCATGAGCCCGCCCGCGCCGATGCCCTGCACGGCCCGCCAGGCGATCAGCAGCGTCATGTTCCCGGCGAGACCACACAGGAACGAGCCGGTGATGAAGACGATCGCCGAGACCTGGAAGACCACCTTCCGACCGAACAGGTCGCCGAACTTGCCCACCAGCACGGTCGAGACCGTCTCCGCGAGGAGATAGGCGGTGACCACCCACGACATGTGCGCGGCACCACCGAGGTCCGACACGATCGTCGGCAGCGCGGTGCCCACGATCGTCTGGTCCAGAGCCGCCAGCAGCATCCCCAGCATGATCGTCACGAAGACGACGTTCCGCTGACGCTTGTCCAGCACCGGCGGCTCTGCGGCGGGCGGCGCGGTTTCCTCGGTGATCGTCACGAGGTCACGATCACACCGGTGGCCCAGCCCCGCATGCGGGACGGGCCCGCTCGGGTGCCCTAGGGCCTGTCCGGCGGATCAGGTCGCAGGAGAGGTGCGGCGCCTCTTTGATGCTGGTGAGCGGGGTCTGGTGCGTCGGGATGCAAGGCGGAGGAGGGCGGCGACGCGGTGGGGGCACCTCCCGCTCGAGCGCAGTCGAGAGTGGGGGAGTCGGCAACCGACGACAACGCCGCAGGCCGGCGTGCCAGACCCCGCGTCTGCGGCATGATCCGCCGGACAGGCCCTAAGCCTGCCCGGGGTTGCGGCGCAGCAGATACGTGTCCATGATCCAGCCCTTGCGCTCCCGCGCCTCCGCCCGCAGCCGCTCGATCCGCGGCCCGGCCTCGGCGATCGGCCCGGAGGCGAGGATCTCGTCCGGGGTGCCGATGTAGGCGCCCCAGTAGATGTCGATGTCGTCGTCCGCGTACTGCCGGAAGGTCTGGTGCGCGTCCAGCATCACCACGACGTCGTCCACCCCCTCCGGGAAGCCCTCGGCGAGCCGCCGCCCGGTGGTGATCTGCACCGGCCGGGCGACCCGGTTCAGCCCAGTCCGATGCCGCGCCACGAGTGCGGAGACGCTGCTGATGCCGGGTATGACGTCGTACTCGAACGCCACCGCACCGCGCTCCAGGATCTCCTCCAGGATGCCCAGCGTGCTGTCGTACAGCGCCGGATCGCCCCACACCAGGAACGCGCCGGTCTCGTCCTCGCCCAGCTCGTCGGTGATCAGCCGCTCGTAGATGGCCGCCCGCGCGCTGCGCCAGTCCCCGACGGCGGGGGAGTAGGCCGCGCCGCCGGCCGTCCGGTCACGGTCGGGGTCACGCGCCTCGACGACGCGGTACGTCCCCTCGGGTATGTGCGTGTGCAGCATGTCCCGGCGCAGGTCCGTGAGATCACTCTTCACCTCGCCCTTGTCGAGGACGAAGAACACGTCCGTGTCCCGCAACGCCCTGACCGCCTGGAGGGTCAGCTGGTCGGGGTCGCCCGCGCCGATACCGATGACATGAATCTTTCGCACGCCCCGAGTCTGCCGTACGCCACTGACAGTGACGGCACCGAGGCCCAGGTCACGGTCGCAGCCGGGGGGCGCGGGCACGCGCGTCGACGGCGCGTCCGCCCTCTTCCACGTCCTGCGCCAGCTCCCGCGCCCACCCCGCGAGACCCGTGAGATCCATCGCGTACGGCTGTGGCACCGCCGCCTGTGATGCCCACGCCTCCACCGCCCCGGCCCCGCGCCGCAGCAACCGCGCCCCGCCCGTGACGTTGCCCCGCGCCGCGTGCGTGAGCCCCACCGCGAGCTGGGCCAGCCCCCGCCACAGCTCCCGTTCCTCCTCGGGCCCCGATTTCCAGGCGTCCTCGAACACCTCGTGCGCATGGAACGGCTTCCCCGCGTCCAGCAGCTCCTGTGCCTCCGCGACGGACTGCTCCGGCGTCCGCAGCACCCCCTCGGGCTGCCGCTCCACACCGTCCGCGCCGTACGGCAGAGGCCGCCCGAGCCCGTCCCGCGGCCGCGCGTTGCGCGCCCGCCCCTCGTCGTCGCGGTCCCGTGCCCCGGTCGGCCGTCCTGAGGATGTGCTGCCCATACGCCGATTGTCCCGCGCACACCGGGCGCTCCTCACCGGACCCTCTTCGAAGCGGTCCCCGGCGTGCGGTAAAGTACTCAACGCGTGATCACGCGGTTCCACCGCGCGCGAAACGCACCGGGACGTGGCGCAGCTTGGTAGCGCACTTGACTGGGGGTCAAGGGGTCGCAGGTTCAAATCCTGTCGTCCCGACTTCTCGACATCGTGGAAGTCGTAACGCGAAGGCCGTTTCAGAGGCATCTGAAACGGCCTTTCGGTTGTGCTGTGCCAGGGGGGCCGGTCCGTGACCGGCCCCCTCCGCGCGTTCTAGGCTGCGCCCCCCGTGGCCCGGCGCGTCGCCGTTCGGCGGCCGCCGGACGCGCGGCTCGCGGTGCCGCCGGCTGCGGACCGACGAGTGGCGGAGGCCCGGCCGCCCGTCGCGGGGGCACCGCTCTTGGCCTTGCCGGCGCCGGTCCGGCGGGCGGCGCCTTCGCTCCCCGCCCTGGTGGCACCGCCCGTCCCGGCCTGGGCCTGGCCATCGCCACCGCCGCCACGGCGCCGCCGGCCGGATCGGCCGCCGGGCTTGGCTCCGGCCTTCCGGTCCGGGCGGGACGCCGCCGGTGCTGTCGGCTGGGGGACCTCGATGGTGACGGCCACGCCGGAGGGCTCGCGGGCGCCGGTGATGGTCGTCAGCGCCGCGTCGCTCGACGTCACACGGGCCGTCCGGGGGCGGATGCCCGCGTCCGACATGAGCCGGGTGACCTCCCGCTTCTGGTCGGGCAGGACCAGCGTGACCACGCTGCCGGAACCGCCCGCGCGGGCCGTACGGCCGCCCCGGTGGAGGTAGTCCTTGTGGTCGGTCGGCGGATCGACGTTGACGACGAGGTCGAGGTCGTCGACGTGTATGCCCCGGGCCGCGACATTGGTCGCCACCAGCGCGGTGACCTGGCCGTTCTTGAACTGCTCCAGCGTGCGGTTGCGCTGCGGCTGGGAGCGGCCGCCGTGCAGGGCCGCCGCGCGGACCCCGACGGACAGCAGCCGCTTGGCGAGCCGGTCGGCGGACCTCTTGGTGTCGAGGAAGAGGATGACCCGGCCGTCACGGGCCGCGATGCGCGTGGTGACGGCCTTCTTGTCGGTCTCGTCCAGGACGTGCAGCACGTGGTGCTCCATGGTGGTCACCGCGCCCGCGGACGGGTCCACGGAGTGGACGACCGGGTCGGTGAGGAACCGCTGCACCAGGCGGTCGATGTTCCGGTCGAGGGTGGCCGAGAAGAGCATCCGCTGCCCGTCCGGCCGTACCTGCTGGATCAGCTTGGTGATCTGCGGCAGGAACCCCATGTCGGTCATCTGGTCGGCCTCGTCCAGCACCGTGATGCCGACCTGGCCGAGCACGCAGTCACCGCGCTCCACGAGGTCGTTGAGCCGGCCCGGCGTCGCCACCAGCACCTCGGCGCCGCGCCGGAGCGTGGCGGCCTGCTTGGTGATGGAGAGCCCGCCGACCACGGTGGCCATCCGCAGGTTGACGGCCGTCGCGTACGGCGTCAGCGCGTCCGTGACCTGCTGGGCGAGTTCCCGGGTGGGCACCAGCACCAGCGCCAGGGGCGCCTTGGGCTGGGCGCGCAGTCCGGACGTACGGGCCAGGAGCGCGAGGCCGAACGCGAGGGTCTTGCCGGAGCCGGTGCGGCCGCGGCCCAGCAGGTCACGGCCGGCGAGCGAGTTCGGCAGGGTGGCGCCCTGAATGGGGAACGGCGTGGTCACGCCCTGCGCGGTGAGGGTCTTGAGCAGCCCCGCGGGCATGTCCAGGTCGGCGAAGTCCTCGACTGCGGGAAGTGCGGGAGTGGTGCTTTCCGGCAGCCGGAATTCCTTCGACGGCGACGCGGACGGTGAGGGGGACGAGGCGCGCCGGTTCGACTTCTGGGGCCTGCGGGACATGCGGTGGTCTGCCTTCCTGGAAACAGCACAAACCGGGGTCCGCACCAAGACGGTGCGGACCCCGGTGAGCGGAATACGCGTCCGGCGATCAGGCGGGGACGATGTTCTCCGCCTGGGGGCCCTTCTGGCCCTGCGTGACGTCGAAGGAGACCCGCTGGCCCTCCTGCAGCTCACGGAAGCCCTGGGACTGGATGTTCGAGTAGTGGGCGAAGACGTCGGGGCCGCCGCCGTCCTGCTCGATGAAGCCGAAACCCTTTTCAGCGTTGAACCACTTGACGGTTCCCTGTGCCATGACTTTCTCCTTCAGTAGGCAGAGGCCCCATCCGGAGATGCCGGAAAAACAAATAATGCGCCTGATGGATAAACATTCCCGTCAGGCGCACATAGGTTCATGGGTACCACAACTGCAACTCTGAGATCGTAACACGTCGCGCCGCTCGGCGCCTCGGGGTGATAGAAGGCGAGCATGACCGACTCGCACATCCTTCTCCTGCCGGCCGGTGTCCGATGACGGCCGGCATCGACACCCCGGACAGTCGCGGCCGCACCGGGCTCGACCGCACCGGCCTGGACCTGACCGGCAACCCCCGGGTCAAGGTCCGCGACGTGAAGCTGCTCTCCAGCCACTGGTACGTCGAGCGGGCCACCACCTTCGACCTCCAGCTCGCCGACGGCAGTTGGAGCACCCAGCAGCGCGAGACGCACGACCGCGGCAACGGCGCCACCATGCTCCTCTACGACGCAGACCGTGAAACCGTCCTGCTCACCAGGCAGTTCCGATTCCCGGTCTACGTCAACGGCCATCCCGACGGCATGCTCGTCGAGACCCCGGGCGGGCTGCTCGACGACGAGGACGAGCACCCCGAGATCGCCGTGCGCCGCGAGGTGGTCGAGGAGACCGGGCACACCATCGGCGAGGTCCGGCACGTCTTCGACGTCTACATGAGCCCCGGTTCCGTCACCGAGCGCGTCAGCTTCTACGCCGCCGCGTACGGCCCGTCGACCCGCACCCACGAGGGCGGTGGCCTCGACGAGGAGGGCGAGGACATCGAGATCCTCGAACTGCCCTTCCGCAGGGCCCTGGAGATGATCCGCACCGGCGGGATCGCCGACGCCAAGACGATCATGCTGCTCCAATGGGCCGCGCTGGAAGGGCCGTTCGCGCGTTCGTGACGCCCGACGTGACCTCTTGACTTGAAGTGCGCTCCAGCAGGAAGACTCCCGTTCGCGCACCCCGACCGGGGCGCGTGAACGGGAGGGGACCCCATGAAGTACCGCACCATCGGCACCGATCCGAAGAACCGCCGCGAGGTCAGCGTCCTCGCCCTCGGCGCGATGCTGTTCGGCTCGCGCACGGACGAGGAGACGTCCTTCGCGCTCCTCGACCGCTATGTCGAGGCCGGCGGCAACTTCATCGACACGTCCGACAACTACGCCTTCTGGGTCGACGGCGGGCAGGGCGGTCAGAGCGAGGAACTCCTCGGCCGCTGGCGGCGCAGCCGCGGCATCGGCGAGGAGATCTTCATCGCCACCAAGCTCGGCGCCCGCCCCCTGGCCCCCGGCACCAGCTACGTCGACAACGCCGAGGGCCTCTCGGCGAAGGTCATCCGCGAGTCCGCCGAACGCAGCCGGGAACGGCTGGGCGTGGACAAGCTGGACCTGCTCTACGCGCACATCGAGGACTACGACGTACCCCTGCGGGAGACCGTCGAGGGCTTCGGCGAACTCGTCGCGGAAGGCACCGTCGGGCTGCTCGGCGTCAGCAACCACGCCGTGTGGCGGGTGGAGCGGGCCCGCGCGATCGCCGCCGCGGCCGGGCTGCCCGGCTACGAGGTGCTCCAGTACGCCCACAGCCATCTGCGGCCCCGTCTCGACGTGCCGGACGACTTCTGGCCGGACGGCAGCCTCGGCCACGCGGGCCCGGAACTCCTCTCCTATCTGCGCGAGGAGCCGGCCCTCACCCTGGTCGCCTACTCACCCTTGCTCAAGGGCGCCTACACCCACCCGGACCGCCTCCCCGCCGACTTCGACCACCCGGGCACCCCCGCTCGCCTGAAGGTTCTGCGGGAGGTGGCCCAGGAGACCGGCGCCACCGTCAACCAGGTCGTCCTGGCCTGGCAGATCGGCGGCGCCCTGCCGATCCTGCCGCTGGCCGGGGTGTCGTCCCTGGCCCAGTTGGAGGAGAACCTGGCCGCCGTCGACCTGGAACTGACCGAGGACCAGCGGGCCCGCCTCGACGGGGCCCACTGAACGCTCAGGGCCTGACGAGCAGTTGGAAGTCGAACGCGTACCGGGACGCGCGGTAGATGTGCGTCCCGTACTCGACCGGCCGGCCCGTGTCGTCGTACGCCGTGCGCTGCATCGTCAGCAGCGCGGCGCCCTCCCGCTCGTCGAGGCGGGCCGCCTCCTCGGACGTGGCACAGCGGGCGCCGATGGTCTGGCGGGCGCTGTGCAGGGTGATGCCCGCCGAGCGCATCAGCCGGTACAGGCCCGTCGACTCCAGCCGGGCGGTGTCGAGTTCGAGAAGGGTCGCGGGCAGGTAATTGCAGAGGATCGCGACCGGCTGGCCGTGCGTGGCGCGCAGTCGTTCCAGTACGACGACGTCGCCGCCCTCCGCGATGCCGAGCGCGGCGGCCACGTCGGCGGTGGCCGGGACGTGCTCGTTGCGCACCACCTGCGTGGTCGGCCCCTGCCCGGCCGCCTCCAGGTCGTCGTAGAGACTGCTCAGTTCCAGCCCGCGCTTGACCTGGCTGTGCACCACCTGCGTGCCCACCCCGCGCCGCCGGACCAGCAGCCCCTTGTCGACCAGGGTCTGGATGGCCTGGCGGACCGTCGGGCGGGACAGGCCGAGGCGTACGGAGAGGTCGATCTCATTGCCCAGGAGGTTCCCCGGGGCAAGGACCCCGTGCTCGATCGCCGCCTCCAGCTGCTGGGCGAGCTGGTAGTAGAGCGGCACCGGACTGCCCCGGTCCAGGGCGAAGTCCAGGGAGTCGAGTGCGGGGGCGGTAGCGGTGCGCGAGTGACCGCCGGTCTTCGCCATGGGGGTACCTCCCTGGGTGGAGCGGGCGCGGGGCGTCACAGGTGGGGGCGGCGGGCGGTGACCTCGCGGTCGTACTCCTCCCGGGCCCGTACGGCGGCCTCGCGGGACGCGGTCTCGGCCACGGGCACGTCCCACCAGGCCTCGGCCGGGGGTGCGGTCGCGGTGGCGGTGTCCGTCTCGACGTAGACGCAGGTCGGGCGGTCGGAGGCGCGGGCCGCGGCGAGCGCCTCGCGCAGCTCGCGGACCGTCTTGGCGCGCAGGACGTCCATGCCGAGGCTGCCCGCGTTGGCGGCCAGGTCGACGGGGAGCGGGGCGCCGGAGAAGGTGCCGTCGGCGGCGCGGTAGCGGTAGGCCGTGCCGAAGCGCTCGCCGCCGACCGACTCGGACAGGCCGCCGATGGAGGCGTAGCCGTGGTTCTGGATGAGGAGCAGGTTGATCGGCAGGCCCTCCTGGACGGCTGTGACGATCTCGGTCGGCATCATCAGATAGGTGCCGTCGCCGACCAGCGCCCACACGGGGGTGTCGGGGGTGGCGTGCTGGACGCCGATCGCCGCCGGGATCTCGTAGCCCATGCAGGAGTAGCCGTACTCCAGGTGGTACTGGCGCGGGCTGCGGGCCCGCCACAGCTTGTGCAGGTCGCCGGGGAGCGAGCCTGCCGCGTTGATGACGACGTCCTCGTCCCCGACCACCGCGTCCAGCGCGCCGAGCACCTGGGTCTGGGTCGGTACGGCGTTTTCGTCGGCGGCGGTGAAAGCGGCGTCAACAATCGCGTCCCAGCGGTCCCTTCCGGCGCGGTACTCGTCCTCGTAAGCCGAGTTCACACGGTGATCGGCCAACGCCTCGGTCAACGCCGCGAGTCCCGCCCGCGCGTCGCACACCAGGGTCCGGGCCGCCAGCTTGTGGGCGTCGAACGCGGTGATGTTGAGGTTGACGAACCGGACGTCCGGGTTCTGGAAGAGGGTGCCGGAGGCGGTGGTGAAGTCCGTGTAGCGGGTGCCGACGCCGATCACCAGGTCGGCGGTGCGTGCGAGGTCGTCACTGACGGCCGTTCCGGTGTGGCCGATGCCGCCGAGCTCGGCCGGGTGGTCGTGCCGCAGCGAGCCCTTGCCGGCCTGCGTCGAGGCGACCGGGATGCCGGTGGCGTCCACGAACTCCTTCAGCGCCTCCTCGGCCCTGCTGTGGTGCACCCCGCCGCCCGCGACGATCAGCGGACGCTCGGCGGCCCGGATCGCCGCCACGGCCGCCGTCAGCTCGTACGGGTCGGGCGCGGGACGTCGTACGTGCCACACGCGCTCGGCGAAGAACTCCTCCGGCCAGTCGTACGCCTCGGCCTGCACGTCCTGCGGCAGGGCGAGCGTGACCGCGCCCGTCTCGGCGGGGTCGGCGAGGACCCGCATGGCGTTGAGGGCGGACGGGATCAGGGCCTCGGGGCGGGTGATCCGGTCGAAGTAGCGGGAGACCGGGCGCAGGGTGTCGTTCACCGACACGTCCGCCTCGGTGGGGTGCTCCAGCTGCTGGAGCAGCGGGTCGGGGGCGTGCGAGGCGAAGTAGTCGCCGGGGAGGAGAAGGACGGGAAGGCGGTTGATGGTGGCGAGGGCGGCGCCGGTGACGAGGTTGGTGGCGCCGGGGCCGATGGACGTCGTCACCGCCTGCGCGGAGAGCCGGTCGAGCTGGCGGGTGTAGCCGACGGCGGCGTGCACCATGGCCTGCTCGTTGCGGCCCTGGTGGAACGGCATCGCCTCCTCGCCCGCCTCCAGGAGGGCCTGGCCGACGCCCGCCACGTTGCCGTGGCCGAAGATGCCCCACGTACCGGCGATGAGCCGATGGCGTACGCCGTCGCGCTCGGTGTACTGCACGGACAGAAAGCGCACCAGGGCCTGGGCGACGGTCAGGCGGCGGGTGGGGGTGCTCATCAGGATCTCTCCGGGGCTGTATGGAGGGGGAGGCAGGGGGCGGGACGGTTCATGAGGTGGCTGGGAAGCTCACGAGGGCGCTCCGCTCAGGAGGCCCTCTATCTCCTCGCGCGTCGGCACCGCGGCGGAGCAGGCGAGGCGGGAGGCGACGAGGGCGCCGGCCGCGTTGGCGTAGCGCATGACGCGGTCCAGCTCCCAGCCGGACAGCAGACCGTGGCAGAGGGAACCGCCGAAGGCGTCGCTCGCGCCGTGGCCGTTGACGACCTCGACGGTCAGCGGCGCCACTTCGGCGCTGCGGCCGTCCCGGTGCATCGCCAGCACGCCCTTGGGGCCCTGCTTCACCACGGCCAGTTCCACGCCGGCCGCCAGCAACGCCTCGACGCACGCGCGGGGTTCACGGACCCCGGTGGCGATCTCGCACTCGTCGAGGTTGCCGATCGCGACCGTCGCGTGGCGCAGGGCCTCCGTGTAATAGGGACGTGCGTCTTCGGGATCCCCCCACAACTTGGGCCGCCAGTCGAGGTCGAACACGGTCATGCCCGTCCTCTCGCGGGACTTGAGGGCGGCGAGGGTCACGGAGCGGCAGGGCTCCTCGCTCAGACCGGCGCCGGTGATCCAGAGGATCCGGGCCGAGCGGAGGGCGAAGTAGTCCACTTCGTCGGCGCGGAACGTCGGCGTCACCGTGATGGCGGCGGCCGAGCGACCCAGCCGGGCGGCCGCGACGGCCACGTTCGCCGCAGAACCCCCCAGGAACTTCCCGAAGGTCTGCACATCGCTCGACGGCACGCCCGACTGCTGTGGGTGAAGATCGACTCCTGTGCGGCCGATCGTGATCAAGTCGAAGGGCTGGGCGGATCCGGCCATGCGCGACGCTCCTCGGACTCGGCTGGACGTGCGGCCCTCGCGGGGGCCTGCGAGTCTCAGGTGTAGGACGCGGGAGGTGACCCTGTCAATACTTTGTACTTACATTCGGACCTGATTGTGAAATGATGTCTTAACAAAGTATTGACAGCGGGCACGCCCGGGGATTGGATTCCGTCCCAGTACAACCGCCGTATTTGCGGCACGCGACCCGGACATGCCAAGATCCCGGGCCTCGGATCACCGAGATCTCTCTTCCTTTCCCCCGCAAGCACAGTGAGGTGCAGGAAAGATGGACCGCTCTTCTCGCTCTCAGTCCCGCAGATTCGCCCCGGTGGTGGCGTTGGCGGCGGCCGCTGCCCTGACCCTCGCCGGCTGCTCCAGCAGTTCCGGGGGCAAGAAGTCGGAGGAGAGCGCGGACGGCGCCTCCGCCGGCAAGGCCAGCACCCCCCGCATGACGGTCGCCCTGGTCACGCACCAGTCGCCCGGCGACACCTTCTGGGACATCGTCCGCAAGGGCGCCGAGGCCGCCGCCGCCAAGGACAACGTCAAGCTGATCTACACGAACGACCCGAGCGCCGGTGGCCAGGCCACCCTGGTGCAGAACGCCATCGACCAGAAGGTCGACGGCATCGCGGTCACGCTGGCCAAGCCGGACGCCCTGAAGGACGTCATCGCCAAGGCGAAGGCCGCGAAGATACCCGTCGTCGGCCTCAACTCCGGTGTCAGCGAGTGGCAGAAGCTCGGCCTGCTGGAGTTCTTCGGCCAGGACGAGACCGTCGCCGGTGAGGCGCTCGGCAAGCGGCTGAACGACGAGGGCGCCAAGAGCGCCGTCTGTGTCATCCAGGAGCAGGGCAACATCGGCCTCACCCAGCGCTGCGACGGCGTGAAGAAGACCTTCGAGGGCAAGTTCCAGACGGTCAACGTCAACGGCGCCGACATGCCGTCCGTGAAGTCGACGATCACCGCCAAGCTCAGCCAGGACAAGTCCATCGACTACGTCGTCGCCCTCGGCGCGCCCATCGCGCTGACCGCCGCGCAGTCCGTGTCCGACGCCGGCAGCAAGGCCAAGGTCGCCACCTTCGACCTCAACAAGGACCTGACCGGCGCCATCAGCAAGGGCACCATCGCCTTCGCCGTCGACCAGCAGCCGTACCTCCAGGGCTACTTGGCGGTCGACTCGCTGTGGCTCTACAAGAACAACGGCAACTACATGGGCGGCGGCGAGCAGCCGGTGCTGACCGGTCCCGCGTTCGTGGACAAGTCCAACGTCGACGCGGTCGCGCAGTACGCCGCGAAGGGCACCCGGTGATCCGTATGACCCAGCACGCCGAGCCGGCGGTGACCACACCGCCGGCCCCCGGCCCGAAGGAGACCGACGGCCGGACCGCCCAACGTCCTTTGGCGCTGCGGCTGTTGGCCCGCCCCGAGGTGGGCGTCTTCCTCGGCGCCGTCGCCGTCTACGTGTTCTTCCTGATCGCCGCGCCGCCGGTGCGCGACGGCAGCTCGATGGCCAACATCCTCTACCAGTCGTCGACCATCGGGATCATGGCCCTGCCGGTCGCGCTGCTGATGATCGGCGGCGAGTTCGACCTCTCGTCCGGCGTCGCCGTCATCACCTCCGCGCTGACCGCGAGCATGCTCGCCTACGAGCTCACGCTGAACGTGTGGATGGGCGTCATCGCCGCCCTCGTCGTGTCGCTCGCCATCGGGTTCCTCAACGGCTGGCTGGTCGTCAAGACCGGACTGCCGAGCTTCCTCATCACCCTGGGCACCTTCCTGATCCTCCAGGGCGTGAACCTGGCGGTCACCAAGCTCGTCACCGGCAACGTCGCCACCGACGACATCAGCGACATGGACGGCTTCTCCGGCGCCAAGAAGATCTTCGCCTCGTCCTTCGAGGTCGGCGGCGTACAGATCAAGATCACGATCGTGTACTGGCTGGTCTTCGCGGCGCTGGCGACGTGGGTGCTGCTGCGCACCAAGTACGGCAACTGGATCTTCGCGGTCGGCGGCAACAAGGAGTCCGCGCGGGCTGTCGGTGTGCCGGTGACCTTCACGAAGATCTCGCTGTTCATGCTGGTCGGGTTCGGCGCCTGGTTCGTCGGGATGCACAACCTGTTCTCCTTCAACACCGTGCAGTCCGGCGAGGGCGTGGGCCAGGAGCTC
>NZ_JADDXU010000001.1 GCF_015163075.1 Streptomyces justiciae | reverse complement strand
GGTGATCGCGAACGACCAGCCGAAGGTTTTCAGAACCACTGGCTACCCAATCCTTGTGTACGGGTCTCCCCCGCGCCGTACTCGGCTTTACGAAGACTTTGAAGCCGAAGTCTAGTCCCGACCCCTTCGCTGCCCACTGGGGACCGGCTTTTGCTCATAACGCGTTATGAGACGTTGACCCCGAAGTCCAGGGCGATGCCCCGCAGGCCGGACGCGTACCCCTGCCCGACGGCCCGGAACTTCCACTCGCCGCCGTAGCGGTAGACCTCGCCGAAGATCATCGCGGTCTCGGTGGAGGCGTCCTCGGAGAGGTCGTAGCGGGCGAGTTCCTGGCCGTCGGCCTGGTTCACCACGCGGATGAAAGCGTTGCTGACCTGGCCGAAGGTCTGGCCGCGCTCGTCGGCCATGTGGATCGAGACCGGAAAGACGATCTTGTCGCACCCGGCGGGGACCTTGGAGAGGTCGATCAGGATCGACTCGTCGTCGCCGTCGCCCTCACCGGTGAGGTTGTCGCCGGTGTGCTCCACCGAGCCGTCCGGGCTCTTGAGCTGGTTGTAGAAGATGAACCACTCGTCACCCATGACCCGTCCCCCGGCGCACATCAGCGCGCTCGCGTCGAGGTCGAAGTCGGCTCCGGTGGTGGAGCGTGCGTCCCAGCCGAGCCCGACCATCACCTGCGTGAGGTTGGGTGCGGCCTTGGACAGGGAGACGTTGCCCCCCTTGGCGAGCGTGACGCCCATGATGCTGGTCCCTCCCCGTGTGCCTTTTTTGTTGTCGTGCGCGTCCGGCGCCGCACGCAAACCGTACGGCGCCGGATCCGGCAATGTCGTGTCCCGGAAGGTCACGACTCAGCCGTGGAACATTGCCGACGTCAGACGTTGACGCCGAAGTCCTGCGCGATACCACGCAGGCCCGAGGCGTAGCCCTGGCCGATGGCGCGGAACTTCCACTCCGCACCGTGCCGGTACAGCTCGCCGAAGACCATGGCGGTCTCGGTGGAGGCGTCCTCGGAGAGGTCGTAACGGGCGATCTCCGCCTCGCCCGCCTGGTTCACGACGCGGATGAACGCGTTGCGGACCTGGCCGAAGGACTGCTGGCGGTTCTCGGCGTCGTAGATCGAGACCGGGAACACGATCTTCTCGATGTCGGCCGGGACGGCCGCGAGGTTGACCTTGATCTGCTCGTCGTCGCCCTCGCCCTCACCGGTGATGTTGTCGCCGGTGTGCTCGACCGAGCCGTCGGGGCTCTTGAGGTTGTTGAAGAAGACGAAGTTGGCGTCGCTGCTGACCTTGCCGGAGTTGTTCAGCAGCAGCGCGCTGGCGTCGAGGTCGAAGTCCGTGCCGGTCGTGGTGCGGACGTCCCACCCCAGACCGACGATGACCGCGGTCAGGCCGGGGGCCTCCTTGGTCAGCGATACGTTGCCGCCCTTGCTGAGGCTGACTCCCACGAGTCCTCCATTGGTGTCCAGGGGCGGGGAGCCCCGCCATGCGTTTGGTACCGGATCAACGAGTCGATCCTAGTGACGGGTTCCCGTGACTCGCAGGCCTTGGAACCGAACAATCACAGGGTGTCCCCGACTCAGATGGCGTCGAGGGCCTTCACGTACTCGTTCAGGTCACGGGCGTCGGGCAGCGCGTTGACGACGGTCCAGCGGACCACGCCGTCCTTGTCGATGACGAACGTGCCGCGCACCGCGCAGCCCTTGTCCTCGGCGAAGACGCCGTACGCGCGCGAGACCTCGCCGTGCGGCCAGAAGTCGCTCAGCAGCGGGTACTCCAGGCCCTCCTGCTCGGCGAAGACGCGCAGGGTGTGGATGGAGTCGTTGGAGACGGCGAGCAGCTGGGTGTCGCGGTCGGAGAACTGCGGCAGGTTGTCGCGCAGCTCGCAGAGCTCGCCGGTGCACACCCCGGTGAAGGCGAAGGGGTAGAAGAGCAGGACGACGTTCTTGCTGCCGCGGAAGTCCGACAGCTTCACGGTCGCGCCGTGGTTGTCCTTGAGCTCGAAGTCGGGGGCCTTTTCGCCGACCTGGATCGCCATCGTCGTGAATCCCTTTCGGTGGGACTGTTCGGGTGAGACCCACCCTACGCAGCGATCACGACAGGCCGACGGACGGGCCGAGCACACAGCGTGGCTCAGCCCGTCCGGTACTACCGGTACTACCGGACGGAGGTCACCGCTTCGACTTGGCGCCCTTCGGGGTCACCAGACGGCTGCCGCTCCAGTCCTTGCCGACGCTGACGCTCTTGGAGGCGGAGAGCCCCGCCGTCGTCGCGGCTTCGGAGATGTCGCTGGGCTCGACGTAGCCGTCGCGGCCGGTCTTCGGCGTCAGCAGCAGGATCGAGCCACCCTCCTCGATGTACGTGGTGGCGTCCACCAGTACGTCGGTGAGGTCGCCGTCCTCGTCGCGGAACCACAGCACCACGGCGTCGGCGACGTCGTCGTACTCCTCGTCCATCAGCTCGCCGCCGATGACTTCTTCAATGGCCTCGCGGAGCTCCTGGTCGACGTCGTCGTCGTAGCCGATCTCCTGGACCACCTGCTCGGGCTGGAACCCCAGCCTTGCGGCAGGGTTCGTCCGCTCCTCCGCGTGGTCCGCGGTCGCGCTCACGGGTTGCCTCCTGATCATGTCTTCGGGAATAACTCAGCCACGCGCGTGCGCGAAGCATTGGCCGTAGTCCACACGGGCGGGGCGGATCGCGCAAGTACCCGGCCGTTCAGACCGCCGAAACGGTGACGTTCCGGAACGTGTCACCGCAACTCCAGGCACATCATCATGGCTCCACGGTGACGCACGCCACACGTTTCTGCCCTCTATGTGCGTTTGGGAACCATACCTGGGTACGCGCCTCTGGTTACCCCACGGTAGAGATGACGTTTGGCGCCCCGAGGTACACGATGGGGAGCGGTGCAGACATACAGAAATACGGCCCTCTGACAGGTAAGGAACAGCGTGGCTTCCGGATCCGATCGCAACCCGATCATCATTGGCGGCCTTCCGAGTCAGGTTCCTGACTTCGACCCCGAGGAAACCCAGGAGTGGCTCGACTCCCTCGACGCCGCCGTCGACGAGCGCGGCCGGGAGCGGGCCCGCTATCTGATGCTGCGGCTGATCGAGCGGGCCCGCGAGAAGCGCGTGGCCGTGCCCGAGATGCGCAGCACGGACTACGTCAACACGATCCCCACCAAGAGCGAGCCGTTCTTCCCGGGCAACGAGGAGATCGAGCGCAAGATCCTCAACGCGACCCGGTGGAACGCCGCCGTGATGGTGTCCAGGGCCCAGCGGCCCGGCATCGGCGTCGGCGGCCACATCGCCACCTTCGCCTCCTCGGCCTCGCTGTACGACGTGGGCTTCAACCACTTCTTCCGCGGCAAGGACGAGGGCGACGGCGGCGACCAGGTCTTCTTCCAGGGCCACGCCTCCCCGGGCATCTACGCGCGCGCGTACCTGCTGGACCGCCTCAGCGAGGAGAACCTCGACGCGTTCCGCCAGGAGAAGTCGAAGGCGCCGTACGGCCTGTCCTCGTACCCGCACCCGCGCCTCATGCCGGACTTCTGGGAGTTCCCGACCGTGTCGATGGGTCTCGGCCCGATCGGCGCGATCTTCCAGGCGCGGATGAACCGGTACATGCACGCGCGCGGGATCGCGGACACCTCGAAGTCGCATGTGTGGGCGTTCCTCGGCGACGGCGAGATGGACGAGCCGGAGTCGCTCGGCCAGCTGACCATCGCCGCCCGTGAGGGCCTGGACAACCTGACCTTCGTCGTCAACTGCAACCTCCAGCGCCTGGACGGGCCGGTGCGCGGCAACGGCAAGGTCATCCAGGAGCTGGAGTCGGTCTTCCGCGGCGCCGGCTGGAACGTCATCAAGCTGGTCTGGGACCGCTCCTGGGACCCGCTGCTGGCCCAGGACCGCGACGGGGTGCTGGTCAACCGGATGAACACCACGCCGGACGGCCAGTACCAGACGTACGCCACCGAGTCCGGCGCGTACATCCGCGAGCACTTCTTCGGGGACGACCACCGGCTGCGCGCGATGGTCGAGAACATGACCGACGACCAGATCCTGCACCTGGGCCGCGGCGGTCACGACCACAAGAAGATCTTCGCGGCGTTCTCGGCGGCCAAGGCGCACAAGGGCCAGCCGACGGTGATCCTCGCCAAGACGATCAAGGGCTGGACGCTGGGCCCGAACTTCGAGGGCCGCAACGCGACCCACCAGATGAAGAAGCTGACGGTCGACGACCTCAAGGGCTTCCGCGACCGGCTGCACCTGCCGATCTCCGACAAGGAGCTGGAGTCCGGCGCGCCGCCGTACTTCCACCCGGGCCGGAACTCGGAGGAGATCCAGTACATGCACGACCGCCGCAAGGGCCTCGGCGGTTACGTCCCCACGCGCGTGGTGCGCGCCAAGCCGCTCGCACTGCCGGACGACAAGACGTACGCGACCGTGAAGAAGGGTTCGGGTCAGCAGTCCATCGCGACGACGATGGCCTTCGTCCGGCTCCTCAAGGACCTCATGCGGGACAAGGAACTCGGCAAGCGGTTCGTACTGATCGCGCCGGACGAGTACCGCACGTTCGGCATGGACTCGTTCTTCCCGAGTGCGAAGATCTACAACCCGCTGGGCCAGCAGTACGAGTCGGTCGACCGCGATCTGCTCCTCGCCTACAAGGAGTCGCCGACGGGTCAGATGCTGCACGACGGCATCTCGGAGGCCGGCTGCACGGCGTCGCTGATCGCGGCGGGCTCGGCGTACGCGACGCACGGCGAGCCGCTGATCCCGGTCTACGTCTTCTACTCGATGTTCGGTTTCCAGCGCACCGGCGACCAGTTCTGGCAGATGTCCGACCAGCTGGCGCGCGGTTTCGTGCTGGGTGCGACCGCGGGCCGTACGACGCTGACCGGTGAGGGTCTCCAGCACGCGGACGGCCACTCGCAGCTCCTGGCCTCCACCAACCCCGGCTGTGTGGCGTACGACCCGGCTTACTCGTACGAGATCGCGCACATCGTGCAGGACGGTCTGCGCCGGATGTACGGGCCGACCGCGGACGGCAAGCCCGGTGAGGACGTCTTCTACTACCTGACCGTCTACAACGAGCCGATCCAGCACCCGGCGGAGCCGGAGAACGTGGACGTCGAGGGCATCCTCAAGGGCATCCACCGGATCGGCGAGGGCACTTCGGGCTCGATCCCGGCGCAGATCATCGCGTCCGGTGTCGCGGTGCCGTGGGCGATCGAGGCGCAGAAGATCCTGGCCGAGGAGTGGAACGTCAAGGCGGACGTCTGGTCGGCGACCTCCTGGAACGAGCTGCGGCGCGAGGCGGTCGACGTCGAGCGGCACAACCTGCTGCACCCCGAGGAGGAGCAGCGGGTGCCGTACGTGACGCAGAAGCTGTCGGGTGCGCAGGGGCCGTTCGTGGCCGTGTCCGACTGGATGCGGGCGGTGCCGGACCAGATCGCGCGGTGGGTGCCGGGCACGTACCAGTCGCTGGGTGCGGACGGGTTCGGCTTCGCGGACACCCGGGGCGCGGCCCGCCGCTTCTTCCACATCGACGCGCAGTCGATCGTGGTGGGCGTGCTGACCGAGCTGGCGAAGGAGGGCAAGGTCGACCGGTCGGCACTGAAGCAGGCGATCGACCGGTACCAGCTCCTGGACGTGGCGGCGGCCGACCCGGGTGCGGCGGGCGGAGACGCGTAGTAGCACGCACGGTGGTGCACTGAAGGGCGGTGGGGCCGAGGGCCTCCCCGCCCTTCCCACGTCCTCCCTCCCCTTACCTCTTCTTTACGATGCGGTCATGAAGGAAGAATCGGCGCAGGTCCGTTGGGAACACCTGACCCAGCGGCCCCTGATGGCGCTCGCGGTGCTGTTCGCCGTCGCCTATGCCGTGCCGATCGTGGACGACTCGGCCGGCCATGAGCTGACGGCCGTGTGCACGGGCGTCGAGTGGGTGGTGTGGGGGGCGTTCGCCGTCGACTACGTCGTACGGCTGTCGGTCGCGCGGGATCGTCGGGAGTTCGTACGACGACACTGGCTCGACCTGGGGGCGGTGGTCCTGCCTCTTCTCCAGCCGCTGCGGTTGCTGCGGCTCGTCGCGACGCTGCTGCTGGTGCAGCGCAGGGCGCGGATGGCCTCGCAGATCCGGCTGACGACGTATGTCGCGGGGGCGGTGGTCGGGCTGCTGATGTTCGGGTCCCTGGCGGTCCTGTCCGTGGAACGGGACTCGCCGGACGGGAACATCCGGACGCTGGGTGACGCGGTGTGGTGGTCGTTCACGACGATGACGACGGTGGGGTACGGCGACCACGCCCCGACGACCGGCCTGGGCCGGATGATCGCGGTCGGCCTGATGCTGTCCGGCATCGCGCTCCTCGGTGTCGTCACCGCGAACATCGCCGCGTGGTTCATCGCCCGCTTCGAGAAGGACGACGTGGAGGAACGCCGCCAGACGGAGGCGATCGTGGCACTGACGGAAGAGGTACGGGCGCTGCGCGCGCAGGTGGCTGAACTGCAGGGCACGCGCCTCGAGAAGTGACCGGGCGCGGCGAGAGGGGCGTTCCGCTCACCCGCGCGTGCGGGGTGCCGCTGCGCCCACCCGTGCCGCCCCAGCGGCACGCCTGCCCGCAGCCAGGCGGGACGGCACGCAGGCGGCTCAGACAGCTGACGCAGTCCGAGGCGAACCGGGTCGGGCGCGAGCGCGACCAGGTGCGGCCCATTGCCAGCCAGCCGCAGACGATCGCGACCGGGCCGAGGATGATCCCCAGCACGAAGAAACCGGCGACCGCGCAGATACTGCCTCTCTGGGGGACGCCCCCAGACCCCCGGCGATGATTCCGAGCGTCGCGCGATCCGGCCCGGTCCGCGACCACGTCCGGGCGGCGTGGGGCGGGAGGCGTCGCGCAGGGGCGGGCCCCCGGCCCATCATGCCGGGGGTCCCTCCCTCACTTCCCCGGCTAGAACATGCCGTTCCCCGGGGAGGCCGCTCCTGCCAGCCAGATGATGGCCAGGAGCGTGTCCAGGGCGCCCAGTACGAAGGCGACCAGGGCCGTCACCGGGCGTGAGCGCGACCAGGTGCGGCCCATTGCGAGCCAGCCGCAGACGATCGCTATCGGGCCGAGGATGATCCCCAGCACGAAGAAACCGGCGACCGCGCAGATGACTCCGATGATTCCGAGCGTCGCGCGATCCGGCCCGGTCCGTGACCACGTCCGGCCACGTGAGCGGGGGTACCTGCGCGTTCCGTGTCCGAAGCCCGCCATCATCAACAACTCCCAGAACCCCTAGGCAAGTTGGGTTCGATGACGGGCGAGTACCCCCGGTGGTCTTCTTAATCCTCCGGACTTGCGGCGCGCCGCCCCCCTCCGGCAGCGCGCCGCAACGCCGGTCACCCGTCCCGCACTTGCCTGAGGAACATGCCGTACCGGAGGGCTTCACCTACTGTGACGTGCGGTGCGTGCCGGGAGCGAGGAATCTTTAGCGTCTTCACTCTGATGAGGGAAGTCCCTTTGAATTTCCCTCAGATGAATCCGTCAGATGTGGCCTACCCCCGCGCCCGCCTCCGCGTTCGCGCCCCGCTTCGTCAGCAGTGCCACGAAGATCGCGACGGCGGCCACGCCCGCGGCGACCAGCGACGCCAGGCTCATGCCCGAGATGAACGTGTCGTGCGCGACGTCGGTGATCTTCGCGGCGATCGCCTCCGGCGTGCCCTTGGCGATCGGCGGCACGCCCACCTGGACGGCCTCGGAGGCCTGCGCCTGCTGAGCCGCCGTGAGCTCCGGCAGCCCCGCGGCCTTCCAGTTGCCCGCGAGGTCGCTGTCGACCTTGGACGCCATCACGGCACCGAGCACCGCCGTACCGAGGCTGCCGCCGATCTGCATCGCGGCCTGCTGGAGACCACCGGCGACACCGGACAGCTCCAGCGGCGCGTTGCCGACGATGACCTCGGTCGCGCCGACCATGACCGGGGCGAGGCCCAGTCCCAGCAGGGCGAACCAGAGGGACATCACCGCGCTGCCGGTGTCCGTCTCCAGCGTCGACATGCCGTACATCGCGAGCGCGGTGGCGGCCATGCCGCCGGCCAGCGGGATGCGCGGGCCGAGCTTGGTGATCATCACGCCCGCCAGCGGCGAGCCGACGATCATCATGCCGGTGAGCGGCAGGAGGTGCAGACCGGCGTCGATCGGGCTCATGCCGTGCACGTTCTGGAGGTAGAACGTCACGAAGAACAGGCCGCCCATGAAGGCGATGGCCATCAGGACCATCAGGACCACGCCCGCGGAGAGGGCGACCGAGCGGAACAGGCCCAGCGGGATCAGCGGCTCCTTCACCCGGGTCTCCCAGAAGGCGAAGAGCGCGAAGAGCAGGACCGACCCGGCTATGAACGCCCACGTCCTGCCGTCGCCCCAGCCCCACGTCGGAGCCTTGATGAGGGCCCAGACCAGGCAGAACATCGCGCCCGACAGCAGCGCGATGCCGAGCAGGTCGAAGGAGCGCGGGGCGTTCTCGGCACGGTGGTCGAGGAGGATCAGCCCGCCGAGGACGAGGGCGATGATGCCCACCGGCACGTTGATGAAGAACACCGACTGCCAGTTGACATGCTCGACGAGGACACCGCCGAGGATCGGGCCGCCCGCCGTGGAGGCGCCGATGACCATGCCCCAGATGCCGATGGCCATGTTGAGCTTCTCGGCCGGGAAGGTCGCCCGCAGCAGGCCGAGCGCGGCCGGCATCAGCAGCGCGCCGAAGAGGCCCTGGAAGACGCGGAAGGTGACGACCGCGCCGATGCTGCTGGACAGCCCGATCGCCCCGGACGCGGCGGCGAAGCCGACGACGCCGATGAGGAAGGTCTGGCGGTGGCCGAAGCGGTCACCGAGCTTGCCCGCGGTGATCAGGGAGACCGCGAGGGCCAGGAAGTACCCGTTGGTGATCCACTGCACCTGGGCGAAGGTGGCGCCGAGGTCCTTCTGGATGGCCGGGTTGGCGATGGCCACGATGGTGCCGTCGAGGGCGACCATCATGACGCCGACGGCCACGGTTATGAGGGTGAACCAGGGGTGGCCGCGCAGCCCGGCGGCCGGTGCCGGGCCCGACGGGGAGGCCGACGCCTCGTCCCCCGGCCCCGTCTTGTCGAGCGTGGTCTGACTAGTCATGCTCCGAGGCTAATGACAGCCACTGACAATTGACAAAGCAATTCACAAGTCGGTAACTGACACAGCATGGAAAACCTGCGCGAACGCAAGAAGCAGCGCACCCGTGAGGCCCTGCTGCGAGCCGCCCTCGAACTGTTCACCACGCGCGGGTACGAGCGGACGACCGTCGACGACGTCGTCGCCGCCGTCGACGTCTCGCAGCGCACCTTCTTCCGCTACTTCGCCAACAAGGAGGAGGCCGCCCTCGCCGTGGTGGAGCTGGCGGTGGCGCACTTCGTCGACGCGGTGCGCGCCCGGCCGCCGCACGAGGCGCCGATGGAGGCCCTGCGGCAGGCGGTCGTGGAGGGCTGGGACTCGCTGAACGACGTCATCGAGTCCGTCGTACCGGTCGAGCTGTACCTGCGGATGTACCAGGTGATCGAGTCGACGCCGGTGCTGCTCGCGGCCCATCTGCGGCGCTCCATGGAGATCGAGGAGGCGCTCGCGCGGGTGATCGCCGAGCGCGAGGGGCTCGACGTGGAGGCGGACCTGCGGCCACGGCTCGTTGTGGCCGTCTTCAGCGGTGTGATGCGGGTGACCGAGCGGCAGTGGAGCACCGGCGCGGACTTCGGTCTGGACGCGATGCGGTCGCTCACCGTCTCGTATCTCGAACAGGTGGGCCCGGCGCTCACGGGCGACTGGCGAACAAACTGAGGTCATCGTCACGACAGCCGAAACGTGATCCCCGTCACTCGGTTAACGCGAGACCGTCTCGTTCTCCTAGTGTGTCCTCCCAGTGACTTCCTTCGACACCTCTCCCCAACTGAACGTCTGGCGCGCACTGCTCGCGCTGGCCGTGGTGTTCGTGATGCTGGCGACCACCGGGTGGACCGCGCTCAAGGGCCACCGAGCCACCACCCCGCTCCAGGCGTCGCTCAGCGCCTGGGAGCACGGTCGCATCGCAGGACACGACCTCCCCGACCCGGACGCCTCCCCCGCCCGGCTCGCCGTCTTCTTCGCCTCGCTCACCGCTCAGCAGCGCGCCAGGCTCGCCCACCGCTACCCGCTCGCGGTCGGCAACATGAACGGCGCCCCCGTCGAGCTGCGCTACCGCGCCAACCGCATCGCGCTCGGCCAGGCCCGCAAGACCGAGCTGAAACGCATGCACGACAGCCGCCTGTCCCCGGACGGGCAACGCGACGCGGGCCGTCGTATGCACCGCTACGAGTCGCTGATGAGCGACAAGCGGCACATCCTCGCCTTCGACCCGGAGGGCTCGGGCCGGGTCGCCGAGGTCTTCGGCAGCCTGACCAAGGCGGAGCGGATCTCGGTCGTCGTCCCCGGCGTCGACACCGACCTGCTCACCTTCCAGCGCACCTACCGCAAGTACTCGGCCCCGGTCGGCATGGCCAAGTCCCTGTACGCGGCCGAGAAGGCGGCGAGCCCCTCGACGCGTACGGCCGTGATCGCCTGGGCCGACTACACCGCGCCCGGCGGCCTCGGCCTCGACTCGGCGACCGGCGTACGGGCCGCCGAGGGGGCGATCCGGCTGAACGCGCTGGTGCGCGCGTTGCCCGGCAGCGCCCCCGTCTCCCTGTTCTGCCACAGCTACGGCTCCGTGGTCTGCGGGGTCGCCGCACGCGAACTCCCGGGGCGGGTGGCCGACATAGCGGTGGCCGGCAGCCCCGGGATGCGGGTCGAGAAGGCCTCCCATCTGCACACCTCGGCGCAGGTGTGGGCGATGCGGGACGCGGACGACTGGATCCAGGACGTGCCGTACCTGGAGCTCGGCGGTCTGGGTCATGGAGCCGATCCGGTGTCCTCCGCGTTCGGGGCCCGGGTGCTGTCGGCGGCGGACGCGAAGGGGCACAGCGGCTATTTCGAGCCGGGTACCGAGAGCCTGCTGAACTTCGCCGAGATCGGCGTCGGCGCATACCGCTCGGTGCACTGCTCCGACAACGACAAGGCGTGCCGGGCGGGTTTGTCCGGCACCACGACGGACGGACGCGCGTAGAGGCGCAGGAATTGCGGTCTGCGCAGGGAGGCGACGGAGGAGCTCGTGCCGCATACGATGAGCCGCATGGGTGACGTACTGGCCGGATTTCATGCCGCCTGGGAGTTCGAGTCCGACTCTGTGCTCATCCGCTACGAACGCGGTATTCGAACACCCAAGCTCTTCCAGTCCCTGGGGGAGCGCCGGATTCCGCTGCGGGCCCTGTCCGGGGTGACCCTCACCCCCGGCAAGCGCGGCACGGTCGTCCTGCGCGCCGAGCTCAGACCGGGCGCGGACCCTCTCATGGAGGCGGCGGCCGGGCAGCTGAAGGAAGGGTGCGATCCGTATCGGCTGGTGCTGCCCGCCGAGCGCGAGACGCTCGCCGAGTACTACGCCGACGAGCTGCGGGCGTCGCTGCCCGCGCAGGACGGACCGGCGGAACGGTTTCTGGTGCCGGCGCCCGAGGTGCCGTTGTCCTTCAAGGCGTACGACGGGAAGGCGTCCTTCGACGGGAAGACCGTGTTCTTCCGGTGGTTCTGGACGGGCGCGTCGTCGGCGAAGTGGAAGGCGGGCGACCAGAGTTTCGCCGTGTCCCAGCTGAGTGGGGTGGAGTGGCGGTCGCCGGAGGTGTTCGAGGGGCATCTACGGCTGCTACGGAGTGACGTGGCGTCGCCTGCGCAGGCTGATCAGGATCCGGCGGCGGTGGTTTTCGGGCTGGGGTATGGGCCGGTTCATGAGTCGTTGCCGTTCGCTGCGGCGGTGTTGGCGGCGGTGCGGGAGAGAGGGCCGGCCGCGGTGGTCCCGGCTGCGCCGCGCCGGGACCCTGCGGATATTGCTGAGCGGATTCGCCATCTTGGAGAGCTGCATCAGGCTGGGTTGGTGACTGATGAGGAGTTCTCTATGAAGAAGGCGGAGTTGTTGGCTGAGTTGTGAGGTAGTTCGTCGGGTGCGGGTGGTTCGTGGCTGGTCGCGCAGTTCCCCGCGCCCCTAAAAGCCAAAAGCCTCTTTACTCACGTCCCGCAGAAGTGAACGTCATATCGGCGTAGCGATCGCCCGCGACCTTTCCTGCGATCGGTTCCAGCAGGGTCAGTTCCTCCGCCGTCAGTTCGATGGTCACCGCCGCTACGTTCTCCTCCACCCTGCTTGCCTTCCTCGTGCCCGGGATCGGGATCACCGGGAGGGCGTGGACCTTGGTCTGTTGCTGGACCCAGGCCAGGGCTACCTGGCCCAAGGACACCCCGTGAGCCTCGGCCACCGTGCGGATCGGTTCCAGTAGGGCCACGTTCGATGCCGCGTTCTCGCCTGTGAAGCGGGGCTGCTGGCGGCGGAAGTCGTCGGCGGTGAGGTCCTTGTCGGCGTTGGCGAAGGAGCCGGTGAGGAAGCCGCGGCCGAGCGGGGAATAGGGGACCAGGGTGACGCCGAGGTCGCGGGCGGTCGGGACCACGCCCGTCTCGATGTCCCGGCTGAACAGGGACCACTCCGACTGGACCGCGGCGATGGGGTGGACGCCCTGGGCCGCCCGCAGTTCGGCGCCGGTGACCTCGCTCAGGCCCAGGTGCTTGACCTTGCCCTCGCGGACCAGGTCGGCCATGACGCCGACCGTCTCCTCGATCGGCACGTTCACATCGCGCCGGTGCATGTAGTAGAGGTCGATGACGTCGACGTCGAGACGCTTGAGGCTGGACTCGACGGCCTGGCGGATGTAGGGCGGGTCGTTGCGGATGATGCGCCGGGTCGGGTCGTCCGGCGGGACCGCCAGGGCGAACTTGGTGGCGATCACGACCTCGTCGCGGTGGGCCTTGAAGAACGGGGAGAGGAACTTCTCGTTCTCCCCGGCGCCGTAGGCGTCCGCCGTGTCGTAGAGGGTGACGCCCAGTTCCAGGGCGCGTTCCAGGGTGGCGCGCGACTCGCCCGCGTCGGCGGGGCCGTAGGCGAAGCTCATGCCCATGCAGCCGAGGCCCTGTACTCCCACCTCGGGGCCGTCGGCGCCCAGTCGTGCGGTGGGGATCGTGCGGTCGGTCATCCGGCTTTCTCCGTTTCGTAGGCACGACCGGCGTCGGCGTAGAAGCTGATCTTCCGGTCGAGAACGGCGAGGGTGTCCTGGAGTTCCGCGATCCGGGACAGGACGTCCCGCCGGGTCGTCTCCAGGAGCTCGTACCGTTCGGTGAACGTGTGGTCGCCCTCGCGCACCAGTTCCGCGTACCGCACCATGTCGGCGACCGGCATGCCGGTGAGCCGGAGCTTGCCGACGAGGTCGAGCCAGTCCAGGTCGCGGTTGCTGTACCGGCGCTGGCCGGTGTGCGAGCGGTCGATGTGCGGCATCAGGCCGATGCGCTCGTACCAGCGCAGGGTGTGCGCGGACAGTCCGGTAAAGGCGACGACTTCGCTGATCGTGTAGCTGTCCTGGCCCTCGGGGCGCCGGTGCGGGTGCGGCGGGGCGGCACAGCTGTCGGTCCTGGTGCCCGGGGTGGTCTCCATCACCGTCATGACCCCCACGCTAAAACCTTGGAGTGCACTCCAAGCAAGCGGAACAGGTAAGAAATCCGCAGGACGGGACGGGGCGCGGTGGCTAGCGTGCGGGACATGAGTCTCGTACGACGTGCTGAGCCCGAGGATGCCCAGGAAGTGCTGCGGCTGCGCCAGGTGATGATCGACTCGATGACCGACGCCGACCCGTCCACAGAGTGGCACACGGAATCGCTGCCGGTGCTGGAGTCCCGGCTGGCGGAGGCGGACGGGGACTTCGCCGCGTTCGTCGTCGACCACCCCGAGCGGCCCGAGGCGCTGGCCGCGCTGGTGTGCGGGACGGTGGAGTACCGGATCGGCAAGGCGGGCAACCCGCACGGTGTCGTCGGGTTCGTCTTCAGTGTCGCCACCGACCCGGACGCCCGGCGGCGGGGGTACGCGCGGGCCGGCATGACCGCGCTGCTGGAGTGGTTCCGTGAGCGCGGTGTCCGCCGTGTCCAGCTCACCGCGTCCACCGAGGCCAGGACGCTGTACGACTCCCTGGGCTTCCTGCCCAAGCCGGACCCGTTGCTGGAGCTGAGCCTGTGAGCGCTTAGTCTCGACGGCATGTCGCTGAAGAGCCTCGCGCTGATCGAGAACTGGCCGGTTCCCACCGCCGCGGCGGGTGTCGTACGGGCCGACGGTTCGGTCCTCGGTACCCACGGGCCCGTCGACCGGCGCTTCCCGCTGGCCTCGGTCACCAAGCCGCTCGCGGCGTACGCGGCGCTCGTCGCGTACGAGGAGGGCGCGATCGAGCTCGACGAGCCGGCGGGGCCCGCCGGGGCGACGGTCCGGCATCTGCTCGCCCACACCTCGGGGCTGGCCTTCGACGAGCACAGGGTGACCGCGCCTCCCGGTGAGCGCCGGCTGTACTCCAACGCCGGGTTCGAGCAGCTCGGCGACCACATCGCGAAGGCGACGGACATCCCCTTCGCCGAGTACCTGCGCCAGGCGGTCCTGGAGCCGCTGGGCATGGCGTCGACCTCGCTGGAGGGCTCGCCGGCCAAGGACGGTGTGTCGACGGTCGGGGATCTCGTCCGGTTCGCCGCCGAGGTCCAGGCACCGCGCCTGCTCGACCCGCGCACGGTCGCCGACGCGATGACGGTCCAGTACCCGGGCACGAAGGGCGTCCTGCCGGGCTACGGCCACCAGAACCCCAACGACTGGGGCCTCGGCTTCGAGATCCGCGACTCCAAGTCCCCTCACTGGACGGGGAGTTCCTCCTCGCCGCGCACCTTCGGGCACTTCGGTCAGTCCGGTACGTTCCTGTGGATCGACCCGGACGCGGGCGCGGCCTGCGTGGCGCTGACGGACCGGGCGTTCGGGCCGTGGGCGGTGGAGGCGTGGCCGCCGTTCACCGACGCGGTGCTCGCCGAACTCCGCGGCCGCTAGGCCATCTCCCACAGCAGCAGCTCGGCCCGCGTCACCGCCACGGCGTCCATGTCCTCGGCGTCGGTGATCCGGGCCGCGTCGCCGGGCCCCAACGCCTCGCCGGCCAGCCGGACTTCACCGCGTACGACATGGACGTACACGTGCGCCCCGTCCGGCACCGCCGTCCGCTCCCCCGCCGCGAGGCGCCGTACGTGGAGCATCGCGGCGGCCTCCGGGACGGCGTACGGGGTGGAGTCGGCGATGCCGCGGACGATCTCGTAGGCGGGGTCGCCGCCCGGCTCCTGCGGGGCCAGCCACATCTGAAGGAAGGTCAGGGGCCGGTCCCCGTCGTTGCGCTCCACATGCCGGACGCCCCCGGCGGAACTCAGCCGCTGCACGTCCCCGGCGCACACCTTCGTCTCGTGCCCCGCCGTGTCCCGATGCGTGAGCTCGCCCTCCACCACCCAGGTCACGATCTCGGTGTGACTGTGCGGATGCTCATCGAACCCGGCACCAGGCGCGAGCCGCTCCTCGTTGCAGGCGATCATCGCGCCGAAGCGCAGATTGTCGGGGTCGTAGTGGGCCCCGAAGGAAAAGGCGTGACGGGAGTCGATCCCGGCCGCCTGATCGCCCCCCGGGTAGCGCTCGTCGGCGCGTCGCACATCCATCACAAAGCCCACCGTAGACCCCGTCCCGGACCCCGCCAGCGCATGCTCCCGTCCGGATAAGGCAGTCTTGTCCCGTGCCCGAACCCGAAACCGGCAACACCGCAGCCGCCGCATCCGTCGTCCATCCGCACTCCGCGACCCTGAAGAGGCTGGAGAAGTCGTCCGGGTCTCTCGCCGCGCAGGCCATCGCGCGTATGGACGAGACACTGCCGTGGTACCGGGCCATGCCCCCGGAGAACCGTTCCTGGATCGGGCTGGTCGCGCAGGCCGGTATCGCCGCCTTCACCGAGTGGTTCCGGCATCCCGACGCTCCGCAGGCCATCTCCACCGACGTCTTCGGCACCGCTCCCCGCGAGCTGACCCGGGCCATCACGCTGCGGCAGACCGTCGAGATGGTGCGGACCACCATCGAGGTCATGGAGTCCGCGATCGACGAGGTCGCGGCGCCCGGTGACGAGTCCATCCTGCGTGAGGCCCTTCTCGTGTACGCCCGCGAGATCGCCTTCGCCACCGCCCAGGTGTACGCCCAGGCCGCGGAGGCACGGGGTGCCTGGGACGCCCGGCTCGAGTCGCTCGTCGTCAATGCCGTGCTCAGCGGGGAAGCCGACGAGGGGGCTGTCTCCCGGGCCGCCGCTCTCGGGTGGAACGCTCCCGAGCATGTGTGTGTCGTCCTCGGCACCGCCCCCGACGGGGACTCCGAGCTGACCGTCGAGGCCATCCGGCGGGCCGCCCGGCACGCCAAGCTCCAGGTGCTCACCGGGGTGCTCGGCGACCGGCTCGTCGTCATCGCGGGCGGCAGCGACAATCCGATCGGGGTCGCCAAGTCGCTGATCGGGCCGTATGCGGCGGGGCCGGTGGTCGCCGGGCCCGTCGTACCCGATCTGCTGGCCGCGACCCGGTCCGCGCAGGCCGCCGCGGCGGGGCTGAAGGCGTGTTCCGCCTGGCAGGACGCCCCGCGTCCGGTGCTGGCGGACGATCTGCTTCCGGAGCGTGCCATCGCCGGTGACCCCAGCGCCCGCGAGCAGTTGGTGGAGGAGATCTACAGACCGCTCGAGGAGGCCGGGTCGGCGCTGCTGGAGACGCTCTCCGTCTATCTCGAACAGGCGAGCAGTCTCGAAGGCGCGGCCCGGATGCTCTTCGTCCATCCCAACACCGTGCGCTACCGGCTTCGACGTGTGACTGACGTCACCGGCTGGTCGCCCTCGGATGTACGTTCGGCGTTCACGTTGCGGATCGCGCTGATCCTGGGGCGTCTGGCCGACGGCGATCTCCAGCTCTAGGCTTTTGTCGGGGGCCCACAAAACCCCCTCGTGTTCTTCGTCCCTGTCCCCACGGGCGGCCGTGGCCGTCCACAAGAGAGAGTGTGAGAGTGCTCGTACTCGTCGCTCCCGGCCAGGGCGCCCAGACGCCCGGCTTCCTGACTCCTTGGCTCGAACTCCCCGGTGCCGCCGACCGCGTCGCCGCGTGGTCGGACGCCATCGGGCTGGACCTTGCCCACTACGGCACACAGGCCGACGCGGACGCCATCCGTGACACCTCGGTGGCGCAGCCGCTGCTGGTCGCGGCCGGGATTCTGTCCGCCGCGGCACTGGGTGACATCGGCAGCGTCGCCCCGGGTGCCGTCGCCGGGCACAGTGTCGGTGAGATCACCGCCGCCGCCTTCGCCGGTGTCCTCGACGACACCGCCGCCCTCACCCTCGTACGCAAGCGCGGTCTGGCGATGGCCGAGGCCGCCGCGATCACCGAGACCGGGATGTCGGCGCTGCTCGGCGGCGACCCCGAGGTGACGGTTCCGCACCTGGAGAAGCTCGGGCTGACGCCGGCGAACGTCAACGGCGCCGGTCAGATCGTGGCCGCCGGCACCAAGGAGCAGCTCGCGGCGCTGGAGGCGGACAAGCCCGAGGGCGTGCGCCGGGTCGTGGCCCTTCAGGTGGCCGGCGCGTTCCACACGCACCACATGGGCCCGGCGGTCGACGCCCTGGCCGAGGCCGCCAAGGAGCTCGCGCCCGCCGACCCGAAGGTCACCTACGTCTCCAACAAGGACGGGCGGACCGTCGCCACCGGCGCCGAGGTGCTGGAGCGGCTGGTCGGCCAGGTCGCCAACCCGGTCCGCTGGGACCTGTGCATGGAGACGTTCAAGGAGCTCGGCGTCACCGCGCTCGTCGAGGTGTGCCCGGGCGGCACCCTCACCGGGCTCGCCAAGCGTGCCCTGCCGGGCGTGAAGACCCTGGCGCTCAAGACCCCCGACGACCTCGACGCCGCTCGCGAGCTCATCGCCGAGCAGAGCGCCTGAAAAGGAGCCAACGAGCAATGTCGAAGATCAAGCCCAGCAAGGGCGCCCCGTACGCGCGGATCATGGGCGTGGGCGGCTACCGCCCGACCCGGGTCGTGCCCAACGAGGTGATCCTCGAGACGATCGACTCGTCCGACGAGTGGATCCGTTCGCGCTCCGGCATCGAGACCCGGCACTGGGCGAACGACGAGGAGACCGTCGCCGCGATGTCGATCGAGGCGTCCGGCAAGGCCATCGCGGACGCCGGGATCTCCGCCGAGCAGATCGGCGGCGTGATCGTCTCGACGGTCTCGCACTTCAAGCAGACCCCGGCCGTGGCGACGGAGATCGCCGACAAGCTGGGCACGAACAAGGCCGCCGCGTTCGACATCTCCGCCGGCTGCGCGGGCTTCGGCTACGGCCTGACCCTCGCCAAAGGCATGATCGTCGAGGGCTCGGCGGAGTACGTGCTCGTCATCGGCGTGGAGCGGCTGAGCGACCTGACCGACCTGGAGGACCGTGCGACGGCCTTCCTGTTCGGTGACGGTGCCGGCGCGGTCGTCGTGGGCCCCTCCAAGGAGCCGGCCATCGGCCCGACGGTGTGGGGTTCCGAGGGCGACAAGTCCGAGACGATCAAGCAGACCGTGCCGTGGACGGACTACCGTTCCGGCGAGGTCGCCAAGTTCCCCGCCATCACGCAGGAGGGCCAGGCGGTGTTCCGCTGGGCCGTCTTCGAGATGGCGAAGGTCGCCAAGGAGGCGCTGGACGTCGCCGGCATCACCGCGGACGACCTGGATGTCTTCATTCCCCACCAGGCCAACGAGCGGATCATCGACTCGATGGTGAAGACACTCAAGCTGCCGGAGTCCGTCACGGTCGCCCGTGACGTTCGCACCACCGGCAACACCTCGGCCGCCTCGATCCCGCTCGCGATGGAGCGGCTCCTGGCGACCGGCGAGGCCAAGAGCGGCGACACCGCGCTCGTCATCGGCTTCGGGGCGGGTCTCGTCTACGCCGCCACTGTCGTTACCCTCCCCTAGGCACTCCGTGCCGGATCACACGGTCCGGTGCGGGAAGCACCACCTGCCACACCCTCTGGATCAAGAAGAAGGAGCGCCTCACATGGCCGCCACTCAGGAAGAGATCGTCGCCGGTCTCGCCGACATCGTGAACGAGATCGCCGGCATCCCGGTCGAGGACGTCCAGCTGGACAAGTCCTTCACCGACGACCTGGACGTCGACTCGCTGTCCATGGTCGAGGTCGTCGTCGCCGCCGAAGAGCGCTTCGACGTCAAGATCCCGGACGAGGACGTCAAGAACCTCAAGACGGTCGGCGACGCGACCGACTACATCCTCAAGCACCAGGCCTGAGCCACCCCTTAGGCCCGGCTGCCAAGGCCCCGCCACCCGGCGGTGGCGCCGCTGAATCCTCGTGATACTTGGAGAAAGATTTCCCGTGAGCCCGACCAATCGCACCGTGGTCGTCACCGGTATCGGCGCAACCACACCGCTGGGTGGCGACGCAGCCTCTACCTGGGAGGGTCTGATCGCCGGCAAGTCCGGTGTGAAGCCCCTGGAGCAGGAGTGGGCGGCCGACCAGGCCGTCCGTATCGCGGCGCCCGTCGCCGTGGAGCCGACCGAGGTCATCCCCCGGCCGCAGGCTCGCCGCCTCGACCGCTCGGCGCAGTTCGCGCTGGTCGCGGCCAAGGAGGCGTGGGCGGACGCCGGGTTCGAGGCCAAGGCCGGCGAGGACCCCGCCGTGGACCCCGACCGTCTGGGGGCCGTCATCGCCTCCGGCATCGGTGGCGTCACGACGCTGCTCGACCAGTACGACGTGCTGAAGGAGAAGGGCGTCCGCCGCGTCTCCCCGCACACCGTCCCCATGCTCATGCCGAACGGCCCCTCGGCCAACGTCGGTCTGCTCGTCGGCGCCCGCGCCGGTGTGCACACCCCGGTGTCGGCCTGCGCCTCGGGCGCGGAGGCCATCGGCTACGCCATCGAGATGATCCGCACGGGCCGCGCCGACGTCGTCGTCGCGGGTGGCACGGAGGCGGCGATCCACCCGCTGCCGATCGCCGCGTTCGGCAACATGATGGCGATGTCCAAGAACAACGAGAACCCGCAGGGCGCCTCGCGTCCTTACGACACCGCGCGCGACGGCTTCGTGCTCGGCGAGGGTGCCGGTGTCATCGTCCTGGAGTCCGCGGAGCACGCCGCCAAGCGCGGTGCCCGCGTGTACGCCGAGGCCGTGGGGCAGGGCATCTCCGCCGACAGCCACGACATCGTGCAGCCGGAGCCGGAGGGCCGGGGCATCGCCCACGCCCTGCAGAACCTGCTGGACAACAGCGACCTGGACCCGGCGGAGATCGTGCACGTCAACGCGCACGCCACCTCGACGCCGGCCGGTGACGTGGCCGAGCTGAAGGCGCTGCGCAAGGTGTTCGGCGACGACACCGACCACTTCGCGGTGTCCGCGACGAAGTCCATGACGGGCCACCTCCTCGGTGGTGCCGGTGGTGTGGAGTCCGTCGCCGCGATCCTCGCCCTGTACCACCGGGTGGCGCCGCCGACCATCAACGTCGAGAACCTCGACCCGGAGGCGGAGGCCAACGCCGACGTCGTCCGCGGTGAGGCGCGCAAGCTGCCCGTGGAGGGCCGTATCGCCGCGCTGAACGACTCGTTCGGCTTCGGCGGGCACAACGTGGTGCTGGCGTTCCGCACCGTGTGAGAAACGTTCTGAGAAGCGTTCGTACGTAACTGAAGGGCCCCCACCGGCCGGTGGGGGCCCTTCGGCGTGTCCACGATTGCTAGACCACCTGGTGCAGCCAGCGCACCGGTGCTCCCTCTCCCGCGTACCGGAACGGCTCCAACTCGTCGTCCCACGGCTTGCCCAGGAGTTTGGCGATCTCGGCCTCCAGGTCCGTCTCGCCCTGCTGGGAGCGGGTCAGGGCGGCGCGCAGCCGGTCCTCGGGGATGAGGATGTCGCCGTGGATGCCGGTGACGGCGTGGAAGATGCCGAGGTCGGGGGTGCAGCTGTAGCGCTCGCCCTCGGCCGTGGGGCAGGGCTCGGCGGTCACCTCGAAGCGGAGCAGGTGCCAGCCTCTGAGGGCCGACGCGAGCTTGGACGCGGTGCCCGGCTGGCCCTGCCAGGAGAACTCCGAGCGCCAGGTGCCGGGGGCCGCGGGCTGCCGGATCCAGTCGAGGTTGACGCGCGTGCCGAGCACTCCGGCGACGGCCCACTCGACGTGCGGGCACAGCGCGCGCGGAGCGGAGTGCACGTACAGGACTCCACGTGTCGTCACCGGGACCTCCGGGCAGAGCGGGACCATTGTGCGGACGAGATGAGTGGCGGTGGCGGCAGCCACGTTGATGGCGAGGCTACCGTGCGGCGGCGCAAGGAGTGTGACGTACCGTCGGTCCCGGTGCCGGGAAACGCCCGCCATTCACCCGGCAGGACGCTAGTACGGGGGGTTCGGGGTTCCCGGGGCATGGTCGGGAACTCCCGTGCGTTGTCATGGAGGGGGACGAATTTCGCAAGGGACTGCATGTCGACCGAGGGGGTCACCAGGGGATGCGTAGCCGTGGTGCGCGTGCCGTTCTCGCCGTCGTGACGGCGGGTGTTCTGGGCGTCGCGGGGTGCGATGCCGTCGGTGGCAACGCGTCGGAGCCGTCCGGCACCGCGGCGCAGAGAGTGAAGCCGTCCCCGTCGCCGACGCCACTGTGGGACCGCAGTCCGGCGTCCCTCGCCGCGGTCGGTGACTCCATCACCCGGGGTTTCGACGCCTGTTCGCTGCTCAAGGACTGCACGGAGGCGTCGTGGGCGACCGGCAGCGACACCGAGGTCGACAGTCTGGCCGTACGCCTGCTGGGGCGGGCGAAGGCGGCGTCGTCCAGCTGGAACTACGCGGTGACCGGGGCACGGATGGCCGATCTCGCCGGGCAGATGGCGCAGGCGGCGACGCGGAAGCCGGAGTTGGTGACGGTGATGGCGGGGGCCAATGACGCGTGCCGGGACTCGGCCGCGGCGATGACGTCGGTGGCGGACTTCCGGGCGCAGTTCGAGGAGGCGATGGACACGCTGCGGGCGGCGGCGCCGAAGGCGCAGGTGTATGTGGCGAGCGTGCCTGATCTCAAGCGGCTGTGGTCGCAGGGGCGGACCAATCCGCTGGGCAAGCAGGTGTGGAAGCTGGGGATATGCCCGTCCATGCTGGGCGACCCCGACGATCTGGCCGCGGCGGCGACCGAGCGGCGCGACACCGTGCAGGACCGGGTGGAGGCGTACAACGAGGTGCTGGAGACGGTGTGCGCGAAGGACAAGCGGTGCCGTTTCGACGGCGGCGCGGTCTACGCGTACCGGTTCGGGACCGACCAGTTGAGCCACTGGGACTGGTTCCACCCGAGTGTGAACGGCCAGGCGCGTCTGGCCGAGATCGCCTACCGGAAAATCACCGCTCCCGCCGCGTGACCTAAAGTTCCGCACATGAACGAACTCTTCGGCACACTTCCCGACGGCACCCCGGTTCACCGCTGGACGCTGGAGCGGGCCGGTGTGCGGGTGCGGGTGTTGTCGTACGGCGGGATCGTGCAGTCGGTGGAGGTGCCGGACCGGGACGGGCGCGTCCAGGACGTGGTGCTGGGGTTCGCGGAGCTGGACGGCTATCTCACGCACACCGGGCCCTACTTCGGCGCCCTGATCGGCCGGTTCGCGAACCGGATCGCCGGTGGCCGCTTCCCGCTGGACGGGGTGACGTACGCGCTCGCCCCCAACGGCGCGCCCAACTCGCTGCACGGCGGTGAGCGCGGCTTCGACAAGCGGGTGTGGGACGTGGAGCCCGCCGGCGAGCACGGGCTGCGGCTGTCGCGGGTCAGTCCGCACGGCGAGGAGGGGTTCCCGGGGCGGCTCGACGTCTCGGTGACCTACGCGCTGGACGCCGACGGGGCGCTGCGGATCGCCTACGAGGCGACGACGGACGCGCCGACCGTCGTCAACTTCACCAACCACAGCTACTTCAACCTGGCCGGGTCCGGGAACGCGGGCGGTCATGAGCTGCGGCTGGCCGCCTCCCGGTACACGCCGGTGGACGCGGAGCTGATCCCGACCGGGGTGCTGGAGGACGTGACGGGCGGGCGGTTCGACTTCCGGGAGGGGCGCAAGACCGGGTCGGGCTACGACCACAACTTCGTGCTCGACAAGGGCGTGACGGACACCCCCGTCGAGGTCGCCGAGCTGCACGATCCCTCCTCCGGCCGCGTACTGACCGTCTCGACCACCGAGCCGGGCCTGCAGCTGTACACCGCCGACCATCTGCCCGAGCCCTTCGCCCCCTGCGACGGCGTGGCGCTGGAGACCCAGCACTTCCCCGACTCCCCCAACCACCCCGAGTTCCCGAGCACGGTGCTGCGCCCCGGCGAGGTGTTCCGCTCGGAGACGGTGTACGCGTTCGGCACGCGCTGACGTCGCCGGGAAAGCATTTGCCCCGGCCCGGGTGTCAGGTCCCGGGCCGGGGCTGCTCATGGGGAGACTTGTCCCGGATCAGACGTTAATCGTCTCGGTGAGGCGGTGGTCCGTGATCGAGCGGCCGACCTGGATCTCGTACGAACCCTTCACAAACGACCACGCCCCCTCCTCCTCGTTCCAGGTCTCGAAGGCCCGGCGGGGGATCTCGACCGTGACCTCGGCGGTCTCGCCGGGGGCCGCCTCGACCCCGGCGAAGCCGGCGAGGGCGCGCTCCGGGCGGTCTCCCGGCTCGGCGGGCGCGAGGTAGACCTGGACGACTTCACGGCCGGCACGCTCGCCGGTGTTGCGGACGCGGACCTTGACGGTCGTACCGGTGACCTCGACGGATTCGTAGGCCCAGTCGGTGTAGCCGAGGCCGTGGCCGAAGGGGTACGAGGGGGTGCGGCCCTCCTTGGCCCAGGCGCGGTAGCCGATGAAGACGTCCTCGGTGTAGGGGAGCCGGCCCTCCTGCGGGGTGACCTTGGTGACCGGGGCGGCGTCCAGGGAGCCCCAGGTGGTGGGGAGGCGGCCGCCGGGCTCGTGGGCGCCGGTGAGGACGTCGGCGAGGGCCGCGCCGCCCTCCTGGCCGGGGAACCAGCTGAGCAGGACGGCGGCGACGTCGTCGCGCCACGGCAGTTCGACCGGGGAGCCGGAGTTGACGACCACGACGGTGTTCGGGTTGGCGGCGGCGACGGCGCGGACCAGGTCGTCCTGGCGGCCGGGGAGGTTCAGGTCCTTGCGGTCGAAGCCCTCGGACTCGACGCGGTCGGTGGTGGCGACCACGACGACGGCCGTGTCGGCGTCCCGGGCGGCCGCCACGGCCTCCGCGATCAGTTCGTCGGGGTCGCGCTGCGGCTCTTGGTTGGCGAGGGCGAAGGCGATGACCGCGAAGGGGAGGTCCTCGGGGAGGTGGAAGACGTGGGTGAGGGAGACCTCGACCGGTTCGCCCGCGGTGAGTTCGACCTCGGCGCGGGGCACCGGGGAGCCGAAGAAGGCCTCGAAGGGGTCGCTGGTGTCGCCGGGCGGCTGGACGGTGTCGAAGTACGTGGTGCCGTCGACGGTGAGGGTGAAGGCGCCGACGCCCTTGATGCCGAAGGTGTGGGTGCCGCTGTCGCGCGGGGTGAAGGTGCCGGTGAGCTCGATGGTGTGGAGGGCGTCGTGCGTGACGCCGTCGGGGAGGTCGCTGCCCATCCACTGGATCTGGCCGTTGGGCGCGGAGCCGGTGCCGATGACCTGGCCGTCGGCGTCCCGGCAGACGGCGCGCAGGGTGAAGCCCTTGTCGGCGACGGCGAGTTCGGTGTTCGGGTCGGCGCCGACGGCGTACGTCAGGTCGGGGACGGCGGCGGTGAGGCCGTCGAGCGGGGAGACGATCCGGGACGGGAAGACGGTGGCGGAGCCGCCGCCGAGGACACGGGCGTCGCGGGCGGCGGCGCCGATGAGGGCGACGCTGCCGGGCTTCAGCGGCAGGGCGCCCTGGTTGCGCACCAGGACGAAGGCGCGGCGGGCGATCTCGCGGGCCAGCGCCTGGCCGTCGACGGTGTCGGGGAGTTCGGTGACGACGGGTTCGGTGTCCGCCAGGGCGCCGACGCGGGCGGCCAGGCGCAGGACGTTGCGGACGGCGGCGTCGACCTTGGCCTCGTCGACCTCGCCGTCCCGCACGGCCTGGGCGAGCGCGGGGCCGTAGACGGTCTGCGGGCCCGGCATGGCGACGTCGAGGCCGCCCTCGATGGCGCCCTTGGTGGAGCGGGCGGCCATCCAGTCGGAGACGTTGTAGCCGTCGAAGCCCCACTCGCCGCGCGCGATGCCGTTCACCAGGTGGTGGTGCTCGGTCATGGTGACGCCGTTGACCTGGTTGTAGGCGGTCATGATGCCCCAGGGGTGGGCGTTCTCGACGATGAGCTCGAAGGGCCGCAGATACAGCTCGCGCAGGGCCCGTTCGGAGACGACGTTGTCGACGGTGAAGCGGTCGGTCTCGGCGTCGTTGGCGACGAAGTGCTTGACGGTGGTGCCGACGCCGCCGGACTGGACGCCGTTCACATAGCCCGCGCCGATCAGACCGGTCAGGTACGGGTCCTCGCTGTAGGCCTCGAAGTGGCGGCCGCCGAGCGGGGAGCGGTGCAGGTTGACGGTCGGGGCGAGCAGCACGTGGACGCCCTTGCGGCGGGCCTCCTGGGCGAGCAGGACGCCTGCGCGGCGGGCGAGTTCGGGGTCCCAGGTGGCGCCGAGGGCGGTCGGCGAGGGCAGCGCGATCGACGGGTCGTCGGCGGTCCAGCGCACGCCGCGGACGCCGATCGGGCCGTCGGACATGACGAGGGACTCGAGGCCGATCTCGGGCAGGGCGGGCAGCGTCCACATGTCCTGGCCGGACAGCAGCCGGGCCTTGGCGTCCAGGTCGAGCTTGCCAAGGGCGGCCTCGACGGCGGCCTCGCGGGCGTGGTCGGCCGGGGTGGTGGAGTGGGCGCCCGCCATTGGGTCCTCCTGGTTTCGGGGCTGTGCGGTCCGCGAGGGCCTGTGCGGCGGCCCGCGGTTCTCCCATCGTGCACCCGTTACCTGTAGACCGGTAGGTTTCGTTATCTCTACGTTACATTTGGCATACGGTCATGCCGTACGGTGAGCTCATGAACGCCAGGGTCAGGAGCGAGGAGCGACGCGCGGAGATCGTGCGGGCAGCGCTGGAGGTGATCGCCGAGCGCGGTTACCGGGGGGCAAGCCTGGCCGCGGTCGCCGAGCGGGTCGGCCTGACCCAGCAGGGGCTGCTGCACTACTTCCCGACCAAGGACGCGCTGCTCGTCGCCGTACTCACCGAGCGGGACCAGTGGGACGCGGTGCCGGACACCCAGTGGCGGGTCGATCTGCTCGTCTCGCTGGTGGAGTACAACGCGATGCGGCCCGGCATCATCCAGACCTTCTCGGCGCTGCTCGGCGAGAGCGTCACCGAAGGGCACCCGGCGCGCGGCTACTTCACCGAGCGCTATGCGAAGGTGCGCGAAAACATGGCGGCGGTGCTGCGCGCCGAGTACGGGGACCAGTTGCCGAACGGACTCACCCCCGAGCGCACGGCACCGCTGCTGGTGGCCGTGATGGACGGACTTCAGTACCAGTGGCTGCTGGACCCCGAGTCGGTGGACATGCCGGGCGCCTTCCGGGACTTCCTCACGCTGCTGGGCGAGAACCCGCACTGACCGCGGCGACGACCTCCACCTCGATCTGCGCCTCCTCCTTGAAGAGCCGCGGCACCTCGAAGGTCATGCTGGTGGGCGGGGTGCCGGTGAGGAACTCCCGTCGTACGGCGCCGTATTCGGCGAGGCGGCCGATGTCCGTCAGATAGGTCCGGATGTTGACGACATCGGCGAGCGTGGCGCCGTGCGCCTTCAGCAGCGCCTCGATGGTCTCGAAGACGCCCCGGCTCTGCTCGGCGAGGGTGTCGCCCTCGGCTATCTGGCCGGAGAGGAACAACAGGGCGCTGCCGTCGGCCTGTTCGACGCGGGCGACCTGGGAGTAGTAGGGGCTCAGGGGCTGGGGCGCGGAGGCCGGGTTGTCGAGGGTGATCTTCACGGGGTTCCTTCAGCTGAGGGTGGTACGGATGCGGGCGGCGGCCACGGAGATGTCGGTGCCGGGTTCGGCGACCCGCCGGTAGTGGGTCAACGCGGCCTCGGTCACGGGCAGTTCGGCGGCCTGCGTGGCCAGGGCGAGGTCCTTGACCGCGAGCGCCGTGTCGAAGTGGACGCCCTCCGCGAAGGCACGGGCCACGGCTCCCCCGAGAGGACTGTTGGCGAGGGCCGCGCGGGCCGTCTCGCCGTCCAGGCCGAGGGCGTCGGCGAGCCGCAGCGCCTCGGCGACGACCGCGATCCCGCCGATGACGGCCGAGTTGACGACGAGCTTGAGCGCGGCGCCGGAGCCGAGCGGCCCGGTGCGGGTGACGGTGCCGAGATGCGCGAGGACGTGCTCGACGCGGGCCGTGTCACCGCCCGCGAGGATGCCGAGCGTGCCCGCGGCGGCCTTGTCGGTGCTGCCCATGACCGGGGCGTCGACGACGGAGACCCCGGTGAACCGGTCGAGGCGCCGTACGGCTTCGGGCCCGACGGTGGACATGTCGATCCAGTGAGTGCCGGGGCGCAAGGCTGGTGAGATGGCCCCCGTGACCGCCTCCAGCGCCTCTGGCCCGGCGAGCATGGTGATCACGACGTCGGCGTCCCGTACGGCGTCGGCGGGCGACGCGGCCGCGACGGCTCCCTCGGCGACGAGGGGCGCGGCCTTCTCGGCGGTGCGGTTCCAGACGGTCAACGGGTGGCCGGCGGCGAGGAGTCGGCGAGCCATGGGGGCGCCCATGTGTCCGAGGCCCAGGAATGCGATGTGCTCCATGACGACGACGCTATGCGGCGCCTGACAGATGCGACAAGCGAATGTCTAGCATGGCTGCCATGCCGAACTCGCATGAATTCGAGGCGCTCGACCTCTCGACCGTCTGGCTGCGGGCGTTCCTGGAGGTGGCCCGGCAGGGGTCCTTCACCGTCGCCGCGCGGAACCTCGGCTGGACCCAGTCCGCGGTGTCCCGGCAGATCTCCTCACTGGAGGCGGCGCTGGGCGGTGCCCCGCTCTTCGACCGGCTGCCGCGCGGCGTACGGCTCACGGAGGCCGGCCGGGTGCTCGTGCCGTACGCGGAGACCGTCGCCGAGGCGCTGCGCGGGGCCGGGCGCGAGTTGGCGTCCCTGCGGGAACTCGCGGGCGGGCGGCTGCGGTTCGGGGCGTTCGCGACGGCCGACGCGGCGCTGGTGCCGCAGGCGCTGGCCGTGTTCCGGGCCCGGCATCCGGAGGTGCGCGTCGCCCGGGAGGAGGGGCTCACACCGAGGCTCCTGGAGCGGCTGGCCGCCGGGCATCTGGATCTGGCGGTCGTCTCGACGACGGGGCGTCCGCCGCTGGAGTCGTACGACCTTCACCATCTCCTTGACGAGTCCCTGTACGTCGCCGTCCCCGCCGGGCATCCGCTGGCGGGTGGAGGGCTGGTGCGGCTCGGGCGGTTCGCCGACGCGGAGTGGATCTCGGGGAGCGCGCGTCCGGAGGGGACGTTGCTGGATGCGGCCCTGCGGGAGGGGTTTCGGCCACGGGTTTCGCATGTCGTCGCCGAGTGGACGGCCAAGCAGGGGTATGTGGCGGCGGGGCTGGGGGTGGCGTTGGTGCCGGCGCTGGCGGCGGGGTCGGTGCGGGCGGATGTCGCGCTGGTGCCGGTGTTGGATGACGGGGGGTCGGCGCGGGCTGTGTATGCGGCGACGGTGCGGGGGCGGGTGGTGGCGCCGGTGGTGGAGGCGTTTGTGGTGGCGTTGCGGGAGGCTTCGCGGATGGGGTGGTGACGAATCTGCGGGCCGGTGGGGGCTGGTCGCGCAGTTCCCCGCGCCCCTTAACGGCGTTGGCGCACCGGCACCCTTCAAGTCGCGCCCCGTGGCGTAGACCACTTCTGTCACGCAATACTTCTAGCCACTCCCCCCACACCATACGGAGGCTGAACTCCCGTGACTTCCCTACGTGTTCGGATCGGTGTCCTCGGATTCGCCCTGGTGGCCGGGCTCACCGCCACCCCGCACCCCGCCCAGGCCACCACCGCCACCGTCGAGGAGCAGCGGCTCGGCAACGCGGTGCCGCAGGAGATTCTTGCGCGGTCCGGATTCGATGACGTGGCACCGGAGTTCGCCGAGGCCCTCGGGGCGGCGCGCTCCTACGCGCAGGCCCGGCGGGTCGTCGTACGCGAGGGGTCGGCCCTCTGGAAGCGGGCCGTCGACCGGGCGCAGGGGCGTGGGCCCGCCGGTGGGGATCTGAGCCGGGACGACGATCGGCCGCTGTACTGGGCGCGGTTGGGGATGACCAGGGAGGTGCGGGGATGGGAGCCGGCGTTCGGGCTCAGCGACGCCCAACGGGCCGCGCTGCTCGACCAGTTGGAGCGGACCTCGCGCGGGCAGACCGACATCCACTATCCCAAGGGCCCCCACAAGCGCGTCCTCGTCACCGGCTTCGATCCGTTCACGCTCGACCGGGACATCCGGATCTCCAACCCGTCCGGGGCCACCGCACTCGCCCTCGACGGGACGGTGATCCAGACGGCGGACGGGCCCGCCCGGGTGGAGACCGCCATGTTCCCGGTGCGGTGGCAGGACTTCGCGGACGGGACCGTCGAGCGGACACTTCGGCCCTATCTGAGGAAGGTCGACCTGTTCACGACCGTCAGTCAGGGGCGCGTCGGGCGGTTCGACGTCGAGCGGACCAACGGGGCCTGGCGGGGCGGGTTCCCGGACAACGAGAACGTGAGCCGGACGGAGACCGTGCCGGTCGCCGATCCGGCCTCGCAGCCGCAGTGGACGACGACCACCTTGCCGTACAAGGCGATTGTGGCCGCGACCACCGGCCGGTTCCCCGTCTACGACAACACCAGCGTGACCGAGATACCTGCTGGAGGGACGGACCCCGTCGTCCGCCCGGACGGGCCGACGGAGGGGTCGACGGCCCGGGCCGGGGGCGGCGGGAACTATCTGTCCAACGAGATCGCCTATCGCGCCACGCTGTTGCGGGACCGGCTGGGGCTGCACGACCGGCTGCCGGGTGGGCATGTGCACACGCCCGTGCTCCAGTTCGGGGCCGGGAACACGACCGAGGTGACCGACCCGGAGTTCGTGGCTAACCGGCTCGACATCATCGCGCAGGTGCGGGCGATCCTGACGGTCGCCGTCAGTGCGACGGAGCGAACGCGAGGCTGACGCCGAGGCCGGCCAGGACCGAGCCGATCACCTTGTTGAGGACCTTCTGGCCGCGCAGCATCAGGGTGCGCATCCGGTCGTGCGAGAAGAAGACCGCGACGACGCCGAACCACAGCAGGTGGGCCAGCGACATGAACAGGCCGTAGCCCACCTGCTGGTAGACCGGGGTGCCGGGGCTGACGACCTGGGCGAAGGTCGAGACGACGAACAGGGTCGTCTTGGGGTTGAGGACGTTGGTGAGGAACCCGGAGCGCAGGGCCTGGAGGGGCGTGAGGTCCGACTTCGTCTCCAGGTCGACCTCGACCTCGCCTCGGGCACGGAAGGTGCGGACGCCGATGTAGACGAGGTAGGCCGCGCCGACCAGCTTGATGATCGTGAACAGGAAGGTGGAGGAGGCGATCAGCAGGCCCACGCCGAGCATCGTGTACGTGACGTGGACCAGGACGCCGGCGGCGACGCCGGTCGCGGCGAGGAGGCCGGTGCGGCGGCCGTGGAGGTAGCTGTTGCGGACGACCATGGCGAAGTCGGCGCCGGGGGCGATGACGGCCAGGACGGTGATGACGGCGACGGCGAATATCTCGGTCATGAGGTGATTTCCTCCACGTCGTCGGAGTCGTCCAGTGTCTCCTCACCCAGCAGTTCGCGGGCCATGAGGGTGGCGCCCGCGACCGCGCCCGGCATCAGGAACACCGCGACGAACGGGACCAGGAAGGCCAGGCCCAGAGGCGTGCCGAAGCCCCAGACCAGGGTCTTGCGGGAGCGCAACAGGGCGAGCCGGTCGCGGAGTTCGACGCCACGGCGCTGCATCGCGACGGCTACGAGTTCCTCGGTGAGGAAGAAGCCGGTCACGAAGAAGCCGAGGACGGGGACGACCGTCTGCCCGACGAACGGGATGAAGCCGAGGGCGAAGAGCAGGACGCCCCACAGCAGGGCACGGAAGAGAATCCGCAGGCTGTCCCGCGCCGAGATCCACAGCTCCCGCCAGAGCGGGAGGTTCGACTCGGGGGCGGAGCCGTCCGGGGAGACGTCACGGTCGACCTTCTCCGACAGGCTCTCGTAGAAGGGCTGACCTATGAGCAGCGTGACCGCGGTGAAGGTGAGCACCGCGAGGGCCAGGGCGAGCGCCCACAGCACGACGGTGAGGAAGCCACGGAAGAGGCCGAGCCAAGGGCTCGACCAGTCGTCGGCGAACGGTGTCGCCCAGGCGACGAAGTCGTCACCCCAGATCGCGAGCGACACCAGGGCCGCCCCGTAGAGAACGAGGGTGATAAGTCCCGGAATCAGCCCGAACTCGTACTGCTTGCCGTGCCGGGCCACCCACCGCTGGCCCTTCAGGAGGTACTTGAACCCCGCCCCAAGATCGCGCATGGCCGAACTCTATCGGGCGGGCGGGTTAGGGTTCGCGGTCGTGGACGCCACCGAACTTTCCCTGCGGGCCAGGACCTACAAGGGCTGGATACCGACCGCCATCGCCGACCTCCTCATCGAACGCGGGCACCTGGACGTGGTGCGGCGGCAGGCCGAGGCGGGTGACTGGCTGTGCGCGCGGCGCGTGGCGAAGCTGCTCGCCGCCGAGGACGCCCTGGCCTTGTTGCGGCCGTACGTCGACACAGGGTGGTGGGGTGCGGCGGACGCCGTCTCCGAGCTGCTGGAGGAGTGGGGCCGGCTCGACGACGCGGTCGCGCTCGTACGGCCGCACGCGGAGGGCGGGGAACGGCTCGCGGTACGACGGCTGGCGGAACTGCGGGCCGCGCAGGGGCGGGTCGACGAGGTGATCGCGCTGCTGGCGCCTGGCGTCGAGGACTGGTATCTGGCCGACGCGCTCGCCGAGCTGGCCGGGGGCGGCGGGCGGGACGACGAGGTGCTGGCGTTGCTCCCCGATCCGGGGCGGGAGTGCCGTGGCCGCTGTCAGGACGACGCGGCCCTGGCGGGCCGACGGGCGAAGGTCCTGGAGCGGCAGGGGCGGGTCGACGAGGCGGTGGAGCTGCTGCGGTCGTTCGCGCGGCGGGACAACGTCACGTACGTGAACGTCGTGGAGCAGCTCGCCGACCTGCTGGCCCGGTACGGGCGGGATGGCGAGCTGCGGGAGTTCGTGGCGGGAGACGGAGGCTCCCACGCCGCCTTCCGCCTCGCCGACCTGTTGGTTGAGCGCGGGCTGCTGGACGAGGGCTTGGAGGTGCTCCAGCCGTTCGTCGAGGCGCAATGGGGGCGGAACGCCGTGTGGAAGCGGGCCGAGCTGCTGAAGGCCGCCGGCCGGTTCGACGAGGCGATCGAGACGTTGCAGGGGTGCGCCGACGACGAGTGCATTCTCCCTGAGCTGTGCACCCTGCTGATCGAGCGGGGGCGGGCCGAGGAAGGGCTCGCGATCATCGACGACATTGCGCGCGAGAACGGCGGCATGCCAGCGGACCTCTTCCTTTGGCGGGTACGACTCCTTGCCGGGTGCGGACGTCAGGAGGCGGCCCTCGCCGAGCTGCGGGCCCATCCCGAAGCCGACGTCTGGTACATGGCGGACGAGCTGGCGGAGCTGCTGACGGAGCAGGGGCGGCTCGACGAGGCGGCGGAGGTGCTGGAGGCGAGCGACCGTACGGGCATGCGGCTGGCCGAGATCCGCATCATGCAGGGGCGCATCGAGGACGCCGTGACGCTCCTGTCCGAGCCCGAGCCCAAGCCAGTCGTCGTACCCGGCGGGTGGGGCAACAAGGCGACCGACCCCGACGACCCCTGGTCCACCGAACCCCCCTTCTGATCAGACGGCCGCCACCGACACCATCACCCCCGGTTCCGCAGCCGGACTCACCGCCGCGGAGACCCGTATCGCCGCCGCCCGGGCCACCCGCCCCGCGCGGGAGGCGCCGGCCAGCAGGACCGGCTGGAGGTGTTCCAGACCCGCCACCAGCAGCTCCTCGCCCGCGACCAGCACCGGCCCGGCCGCCTTGGTCGTCGCGGCTGCCGCCTCCGTGAGGTCGGCGAGGGGCTGGAGGGAGGCTCGGACGACGCCCGCGCCCGCTCCGGCCGCGCGTTCCGCCAGGGCCACCTGGAGCGGCATCAGCGGGGCCAGGGCGGCCGTCAACGCGTCGGCGATGCGGCGGAGTTCGGGGGACGAGTCCCGCAGGACCTCCGCCGCCGAGCGGATCAGCGGAGTGAGGGCGAGGAGGGTGCCGGCCGCGAGGCCCGCCGCGGCGGGGAGCAGCGGGGACATGGCCTCCACGAGGTCGCCCAGTGCCGTGGCGAACTCCTCCACCGCCGGCTCCACCGCGTCCAGCACCGGCAGCAGACTGTCGCCGAGCGCCGTGAGCAGGGCCTGAGCCGGCTGGCTGACGGGGTGCACGGCCAGGGGTGCGCCGCTCGTGCCGAGGCGGGTCAGAGTGTCGACGATGCGGTAGAACGCCTCCTGCGCCTGGGGCGACGCGCTGGCCTCGGCCAGTTCGGCGGTGGTCTGCCGCAGGACCCGGAGCACCTCCTGGCCCGAACCGTCTCTGGGGTCGAAGGTGTTGATCGCGATCCTGGTGATGTTGCCCGCGGTGTCCAGGAGTTGGCCGGTGATGTCCGTCGTGCTGCGGGCCATGCGCAGCACGTCGTCCCTGCTGGGGAGCGAAGGGATGGTTGCCATGGGTGGCTCTCCTCGTCCTCGGCTCGTTCGCCCTCAGCATGCCCCGTCCGAGTCCCCCGAGATGCGCCATCCGGGGCATCCGTGACACCAACTCCCTCTTGTTCCGGTTGAGTCGAACAGGTACATGTCGCCGTACCGATCTCAGGAAGCTCCCGGAGGAGGTACGACCCGTGCGCACCACGAGAACCGCCCCTGCGAGACCCGTACTGATCGCCACCCTCGCCCTGACCACGGCGGGGTCCCTGCTCCTCACCCCGCACCCGGCGGGCGCGGACCCCGAGCCCGCCCCCACCCGCCACGAGCCCGCCCTCGACCAGCGCGCCGCCCAGGCCCCGGCGAGCGCCGCCGCGCGCGCCCTCGACACCGCCGCCCCCACCAGCAACCCGATCACGGGCTATCCGCGCGAGCAGGTGCTCTCCCCCGACCCCGAGAACCCCGCCGACAAGTCCATCAAGCTGGGCCTCACCCCGTACCACGCGATCGCCCCGAAGCTGAACGCGCTCCAGGCCCTCGGTGACCGGGTGAGCGTCGAGGTGACCGGGAAGTCGGCGGGCGGGCACCGCCTCTACCTGGTCACCGTCACCGCCCCGGAGTCCGACCGCCAGGCCCGCGCCCAGGAACGGATGCGGGCGCTCATCGAGAACGCCCCGGCGACGGCCGCCAAGTCAGCCGAAATCAGAGCGAGTTACAAAGCCCCCGTCTTCTTCAACAACAACATCCACGGCAACGAGTGGGAGGGCACCGACGCCTCCCTCAAGCTCATCGAGCAGCTCGCCACCGCCAAGGACAAGCGCACGGCGGACCTCCTCGCCCACTCACGCCTGTACTTCAACATCACCGCCAACCCCGACGGCCGTATCGCCGGAACCCGCGCGAACGCCAACGGCTTCGACCTGAACCGGGACTTCGTCACCGCCTCCCAGCCGGAGACGCGCGCGATGCGACAGATCGAGATCGACAAGCAGCCGGCTGTGATGCTCGACCTGCACGGATACGTCAACGGCACCCTCATCGAGCCCACCACTCCCCCGCACGGCGAGAACTACGAGTACGACCTCTTCCTGAAGAACACCTACGCCAACGCCCTCGGCATGGAGGCCGCCGTCAACGGCCTCGGCTACATGCCCGCGAAGGACGGCGTGGAACCGGCCCAGATCCCGTTCCGGGACCAGCAGGAGGGCTGGGACGACTGGCCGCCGATCTTCACCCCGCAGTACGCGGCCTTCCACGGCACGGTCGCCGCGCACACGGTCGAGATCCCGCTCCAGGTGAACAACTCGGCCTACACCAGCCTCCCGGTCGAAGAACTCCGCCGCCGCTCGACCGTCAACACGGCCGTGGCAGGCGCCGCGATCCGAGCCACGCTCGACTTCGTACAGGCGCGCCGGACTTCACTCATCACCGACCAGATCGAGGTCTTCCGGCGCGGGGCGGCAGGGGCCGCGCAGGTGCCGGTGTCCTCGGAGACCGTGCCGGGCGTCCCCGGGATCGGCCCGGAGGACGTCTACACCACCACCTTCCCCCGGGCGTACGTGATCCCGTCCGGCAAGACGGCCGCCGCCCGCCTCGTGAACCACCTCCTGGCCAACGACGTCCGAGTCACCCGCGCCACCAAGCCCATCCGCCTGTCCGGCCGCACCTACCCGAAGGGCTCGTACGTCGTCGACATGCACCAGCCCAAACGCGGCCTCGCGAACGTCCTGTTGGCGGACGGCCGGGACATCAGCGACAAGGTGTCGGTGATGTACGACATCTCGGGCTGGAGCCTGGGCCGCCTGTGGGGCGCCGAGGTGACAGCCGTGCCGACGGGGAGGCTCACGGGCCTCCCGCTGCGAGCCGTACAGGAGGCCACGACCGTCGGCCGGGTCGCCCCGCGCGGCGATCTGAGCCTGCGGCTCGACGACCCGGCGGCGATCGCGGCCGTCAACTCCCTCCTCCAGCAAGGCGTTCCGGTACGGGCCACGGCGGACGGCGGCACCGCGATCGTCCCGGCGTCGGCCCGTCCGAAGGCAACAACCACCGCCGGCACCTACAACGTCACCTTCGACGCCACCCGCCTCACAGGCGCCACCCCCCTCCACCGCACGCGCGTGGCCGCCGCGGTCACCCCGGGCGAGCTCTTCGCCCTGCGCGAGATGAACTTCGAGGTCACGCCGGTGTCGACGGCGGCCCTCAACGCGGGGTTCGACTGGTCGGCGACGGATGTGCTGATGGTGTCGACGGGATTGGAGTACGGCGAGCTGACGGCAACGGCCCGCACAGCCCTCGACGCATTCCTCTCTCCCACCGCCGGTCATGGCCTGGTCGGACGAGGGATCACGGGGGCCGAACTGAGCGCGGCCACCGGCCTCCTGGCCGCGAAGCCCGTCGAGGGCAACGGGGACGCGAACGGGGTGGTCCGCATGGTGAACGCGGGACCGATCACCACCGGCACCCCGGGTTACGGTTTCGTGTACGCGCCCGTCTGGTTCACCGACCTCGGGCCGGGGGTCCGCGTGGAGCAGTCGTACGCGACCGGCAACCCCTTGGTCTCCGGGCACTGGCGCCCGTTGGAGGACGGCACCGCCGGACCGACCGCCGCGGCCGGACAACCGTCGGTGATCAGCGGTCCGCAGGCGGTCCTCTTCGGCACCGAGCCTCTCTTCCGGGACCACCCGAAGGGAGAATTCCCGCAGGTGGCACGGGCATTGTTCAGCATGGCAGCAGTCAAGGAGAGCGGATGACGCAGGAGATCCACGGCACCGTCGCCGACGGCTTCGAGGCGGTGCGCGAGGAGTTCGCCGCGTTCGTGGCCGGTGAACGCCCCGACTACGAGGGCCAATTGTGCGCCTACGTCCACGGTCGCAGGGTCGTCGACCTGTGGACCGGTGACGGCAACGAGGCCGACTCCCTCCACGCCGTCTTCTCCTCGACGAAGGGCGCCGCGCACCTGGTCGTGGCGCTCCTGGTCCAGGACGGCACGCTGGAACTCGACCGCAAAGTGACGTACTACTGGCCGGAGTTCGGGGCCGAGGGCAAGGGCGGGCTCACCCTCCGCGACCTGCTCGCGCACCGGGCGGGCCTGGTCGGCCTGGACGCCGGCTTCAGCCGGGCCGAGATGGCCGACGACCGCGCGATCGCCGAACGCCTCGCCGACCAGCGCCCGTTCTGGCGCCCCGGCACGGCCTTCGGCTACCACGCACTGGTCATAGGCGCCCTGACCGGCGAGGTGGTCCGCCGCGCCACGGGCCGCACGATCCAGGACCTGTGGGAGGAACGAGTCCGCGCCCCGTACTCCCTCGACTTCCACCTGGGCCTCCCCGCCTCCCAGGAGCCCCGCTACCGCCCGATCCAGCCGATGCTCCCCACCCCCGAACAGCAGTCCCTGATCGACGCGTCGCCCCAAGGCCCGCACACCCTGGCTTCGATCGCGTTCAACGCCCACGTCCCGGACCCAACCGACCTGGTGGACTTCGCCAACTCCCGCGAAGTACGCGCCAAGGGCCCGGCCTCCGCGGGCGGAGTGGCCGCGGCCCGCGGCATCGCCGGCATGTACGCGGCGGCGATCAGCGAACTCAACGACCGCCCACCCCTCCTCAAGCCGGACACGATCGCCGAGGTCGGCCAGATCCACTCCATCGGCTACGACCTGATCGCCCGCGCCCACCGCTCCTACGGCCTGGGCTTCCAGGCCACGGCCGACACCTGGCACCCCTTCCTGGGCGCCGGCGCCTTCGGCCACAGCGGCGCAGCAGGCTCCCAGGGCTTCGCCGACCCCCGCAGCGGCCTGGCCTACGGCTACACCCGCCGCAGGCTCGCCTTCCCAGGCGGAGCAGCCCCAGAGAACAACGCTCTGGTAAGGGCGATACACACAGCAGCGCTGGCCAACTGAACCCCAAAACCCACAGCACAGGCCCACCAAGTCCCACTCTCTGCGGGCCACCGGCCGGGAGGGAGCCGAAGGGGCGCGCCGGTGTCGAGAGTGCGAACGCGCGGAGGCCCGAAGGGCCGAGCACGATCGCGCTCTCGACACCGGCTGAGAGCGCCCCGTAGGCGACCGACCCAGACATTCAGCACGCCAACTGTGGGAGGCGCCTACTAAGCGCACCTCGCACAAGAGGGCCGTACCCGACGTCCACGGGTACGGCCCTCTCGCACACAACGAGCAACCTCAGACCAGGGTCACCGTGATGTTCCCCCGCGTCGCCTTCGAGTAAGGGCAAACCTGATGAGCCTGCTCCAACAGCGCCCGCCCCGTAGCAGCGTCCACATTCGGAATGTGCGCCGAGATCTCCACGATGATCCCGAACCCGTCGTCGTTCTTCCCGATCCCCACCTTCGCGGTGACCGTCGAGCCGCTGATGTCGGCCTTGGTCTGGCGGGCGACGACTCCCAGCGCGCCCTGGAAGCAGGCGCTGTACCCGGCGGCGAAGAGCTGCTCGGGGTTGGTGCCCTCGCCGTTGCCGCCCATTTCCTTCGGCGGGTTCACGACGACGTCGAGGCGGCCGTCGTCGGTGGCGACGCGGCCGTCGCGGCCGTTCTCGGCGGTGGCGACGGCGGTGTACAGGACGTCGGACTGCTGGATGGACATGCGGTGGGTCTCCTCCTCGTTCCGCCGCGACTCGCGCCCACGATCGACGACGGTTTCGGAAAGAAGTTACCGCATGCCGAAAACGCCCCGGAAGCCCTACAGCCCAACAGCCCAACAGCCCGACAGCCCTACAGCCCTACAGCTTGACGATCATCTTCCCGGTGTTGTCGCCGCGCAGAACCCCGAGGAACGCCTCCAGGTTGTTCTCGATGCCCTCGACGACCGTCTCGCGGTACTTGAGCGCGCCGGACGCCACCCACGGGCCGACCTCGGAGACGAACTGCGGCTGGAGGTCGTAGTGGTCGCCGACCAGCAGGCCCTCGATACGGCCGCGGGTCTGGATCAGACGAGCGAGGTTCCTCGGACCAGGAGCCGGCTCGGTGTTGTTGTAGACCGAGATCATGCCGCAGATCGCGATCCGGCCGCCCTGGTTCAGCGAACCGATCGCCGCCTCCAGATGGTCACCACCCACGTTGTCGAAGTAGACGTCGACCCCGTCCGGCGCAGCGGCCCGCAGCTGCTCGCTCACCGGCCCGTTCTTGTAGTTGAACGCCGCGTCGAACCCGTACTCCTCCACCAGCAGCTTGACCTTCTCGTCGGAGCCGGCCGAGCCGATGACCCGGGAGGCGCCCTTGAGCTTGGCGATCTGGCCGACCTGGCTGCCCACGGCACCCGCGGCGCCGGAGACGAAGACCGAGTCACCCTCCTTGAAGGCGGCGGTGCGCAGCAGGCCGGCGTAGGCGGTGAGGCCGGTCATGCCGAGGACGCCGAGGTAGGTGGAGAGGGGCGCGGCGTCGGGGTCGACCTTGACGGCCTGCGTGGCGTCGAAGGTGGCGTACTCGCGCCAGCCGCCGAAGTGCAGGACGTGGTCACCGACGGCGATGCCCTCGGCGCCGGAGGCGATGACCTCGCCGACCGCGCCGCCCTGCATGACCTTGCCGAGCTCGAAGGGGGCGACGTACGACTTGGCGGCCGACATCCGGCCGCGCATGTACGGGTCCACCGACAGGTACTTGTTCCGCACCAGCACCTGACCCTCACCCGGCTGCTTCACCTCGGCCTCGACCAGGGCGAAGTCCTCGGGCTTCGGCCAGCCGACGGGACGGCTGAGCAGGTGCCACTCGCGGTTGATCATGACGGACCCTTTCGAAATTTACTTCAGTACCTGAAACAACCATGCGCCTGAATATTTCAGGTTGTCAAGTAATGGGGGTAGTCTTGAGCCATGGCCACTCCACCCAAGACCCGTCGCCCCGACGCGCTGACCATGGAAGTCGTCGAGCTGATCGGTGACGTCGTGGCGCGCTTCTACGAGGACTACGAGGAGGCCGCCGGCGACCACGCGCTCACCGGCGCCCAGGCCCGGCTGCTCAGCCTGCTGTCGCTGGAGCCGCTGCCCATGCGGAAGCTGGCGCAGAAGCTGAAGTGCGAGCCGTCGAACGTCACCGGGATCGTGGACCGGCTGGAGACGCGAGGGCTCGTGGAGCGGCGACCGGACCCGGCGGACCGGCGGGTGAAGGTGGCGGCGGTGACGGACGAGGGCCGGGAGGTGGCCCGGAGCCTGCGCGAGGAACTGCGCTTCGCCCGCGAGCCGCTGGCCGGGCTGTCGGACGAGGAGCGGGAGTCGCTGCGGGACCTGCTGCGCCGGATGCTGAACTCCTAGGCTCAGCGCCTGGCCCAGCCCCCAGCCGCAACTCCTGGGCGCAACGCCTGGCCCAGCCCCCAGCCGCAACTCCTGGGCGCAGCGAACTAGTTGCTCAGCCCCACCCCACCCCTCAGGTGCACCACCACAGGAACCGCTCGCACTCCGTCTCACTGGGGGACGGCTGCGCGGTCGGCCGGCTCGTCGTCGGGTCGGCGGTCGGGGTCGCGGAGGCGGCCGGGGTCGTCGGCGCGTTCGTGGGCGGGACGACCGGGGCCGTGGCGGTCGCGGACTGGGCGTCCTTGTCCTTGTCGTCCTTGTCCTTGTCGTCCTTCGACGCCGAGGCCGAGGGTGACGCGGAGGCGTCCGCGGAGGCCGAGGCAGAGGGGACGGTGCCGTTCGTGTCGTCCAGCGGCTCGGCCGGTGTGCTCGCCTCCGCCGACGCCGCGCCCTCGGCCAACTCGTCGCCCGCCGCGGCCGGCGTGGAGTTCGAACCCGGGGCGTCCATGCCGAGCTCGGCGAGGCTCAGTCCACCGGCGGCCAGCACGAAGCCCGCGGCGACCAGGAGGACCCGGCGGCGTCTGCGGCGGTGTGCCGCGGCCTTGCGGTCACGCCGGCTGCCGCCGCCCTCGGCATCGGCAGCCTCGTCGTACTCGTCGTCGTACTCGGGGTCCTCGGAGTCGTCGTACTCCTCCGGCTCCTCCTGCGGTACGGCCCGTCCGCGGCGTCCCTGGGCGCGGCGTCGTGCCGCGCGGCCGCCGATCACGACCTCGGGCGTCTCCTCGGGCCGCTCGTGGGGCTCTTCGTACGACCCCTCGTGACTCTCCGCGGTCTCGGCGACCGTGGCGGTGTCGCCGTACGCGACGGCCTCGGGACCGCTCCCGTACGCGTCCGCGTAGCCACCGTCGTACGACTGGTACGCCCCGCCACCCGCCTGCTGCGGCACGTACTGCTGGGCCTGCATCTGCTGCGTTTGCAGCTGCTGCACCTGCTGGTCCTGCGCCTGATGCGGCTGCTGCTGGGCGGGGACGCGGGGCTGGGCGGCGTACGCGCGGAGTTCTTCGACTGAGGTACCGCACCCCGGGCAGGCGAGGGCGCCGTTGAGGTGCCGTCGGCACGGGAGGCAGTAGTCCATGACGCGGGAAGATTAAGTTCCTTGTGGGGAGCGTTCCTAGAGGCAGCTGTGAAGGTTGTGTGGGAACTGGCCGTTCCGGTGGGGCGAGTTGAGGAGGATCCGCCCATCCGTCCCCAACTCGCCGAAACCGGTTTCCTTCCGGGCTGTTCAGGCTTTCTTGCGGGTCGTCATCACGCGCTGGATCAGGATGAACGCGCAGAGCAGCACACCGGTGGCGATCTTCGTCCACCAGGAGCTGAGCGTGCCCTCGAACTGGATGATGCTCTTGATCAGGCCGAGCACCAGGACACCGAACAGCGTGCCCAACACATAACCCGAGCCACCCGTCAGCAGCGTCCCGCCGATGACCACGGCGGCGATCGCGTCGAGTTCCATGCCGACCGCGTGCAGCGGGTCGCCGGACTGGATGTAGAGCATGAAGAGCAGGCCGGCGAGTGCAGAGCAGAAGCCGCTCATCGTGTAGACCGCGATCTTCGTGCCGCCGAGCGGGAGACCCATGAGGAGGGCCGACTGCTCGTTGCCGCCGATGGCGTAGATCCGGCGGCCGAAGCGGGTGTAGTGAAGGATGTAGAAGGCGGCCGCAAGGACGACGAGGGCGACCAGGGCGCCGATCGACAGGTCGCCCAGGCCCAGGGACACCCGGGTCTCGGCGAGGCTGCTCACCGCGGAGTCGTTGATGGCGATCGACTCCTTGCTGATGACCAGGCACAGGCCGCGGAAGAGGAAGAGGCCTGCGAGGGTCACGATGAAGGGCTGGATCTCGAAGTTGTGGATCACATAGCCCATGAGGAAGCCGCCGAACGCGCCCACGCCCAGGGATATGGGGATCACGACCAGCAGGGGCAGGCCTACGTCCTGGACCAGCCACGCTGTGAGCATGGTGGTGAAGCCGATCACCGAGCCCACGGACAGGTCGATGCCGCCGGAAAGGATGACGAAGGTGGCGCCGACCGCGGCGACCAGCAAGTAGCCGTTGTCGATGAAGAGGTTGAGGAAGACCTGCGAGTCGCCGAAGCCGTAGTTCTGGTAGCGGCTGAGTCCGGCGATGTACATCGCGAGGAACAGGGCGGCCGTGACCAGGACGGGCAGTCGGCGGTCGCTCAGCAGGCGCGCCGCCTTGGACGGCGTACCGCCTTCGACCTTGTCGGGTGTCGTGGGGCTCTGGGTGGTCGTACTCATCACGACACCTCCATCTTGGGAGCGGGCTCGGCGGGGGCCGCGGCCGGCGTCGCCGGGGCCGTGGTCTTCGCGCGGGCGCCGAAGACCTTGGCGCGGAACTTCGGGGACTGGAGCAGGCAGACGACGATGACGACGGCGGCCTTGAAGACCAGGTTGGTCTGGGTGGGGACGCCGATCGTGTAGATCGTGGTGGTGAGGGTCTGGATGACGAGGGCGCCGACCACCGTGCCGCCGATGGAGAAGCGGCCGCCGAGCAGGGACGTACCGCCGATGACGACCGCGAGGATGGCGTCGAGTTCGATCCACAGGCCGGCGTTGTTGCCGTCGGCGGCCGAGGTGTTGGAGCTGATCATCAGGCCCGCGATGCCGGCGCACAGGGCGCAGAAGACGTACACCATGATCTTGATGCGCATCGAGCGGATGCCCACCAGGCGGCTGGCCTCGGCGTTGCCGCCGACCGACTCGACGAGCAGGCCGAGGGCGGTGCGGCGGGTGAGGGCGACGGTGACGGCGACGACCGCGGCGACCACGAAGATGGAGAACGGCAGGGTCAGCCAGTAGCCGCCGCCGATCAGCTTGTACGGCTCGCTGTTGATGGTGATGATCTGGCCGTCGGTGATCAGCTGGGCGACACCGCGGCCCGCGACCATGATGATGAGGGTCGCGATGATCGGCTGGATGCCCATCCGCGCGACCAGGAAGCCGTTCCACAGGCCGCAGACGACGGCCGCCAGAAGGCCGAGGCCCATCGCCAGCAGGACTCCGGCCAGGGCGTCCTGGTCCTTCTGGTCGCTGATGTAGGAGCAGGTCAGGGCGCCGGTGATGGCGACGACCGCGCCGACCGAGAGGTCGATGCCGCCGGTGGCGATGACCAGGGTCATGCCGACCGCCACCAGGATCAGGGGCGAGCCGAACAGGACGATCGAGACGAGGCTGCCGTAGAGGTGGCCGTCCGTCATGTGGATGGCGAAGAAGTCGGGGGTGAAGGGGATGTTGACGAGCAGCAGCGCCACCAGGACCGCGACCGGCCAGAAGAGGTTGTGGCGTGTCAGTGCTCGCCAGCGGGTGGTGGTGGTCACTGCTGTTCTCCGCTCTGCTCGCCGCTGGCGATGGTCTCGAGGATCTTGCTGGGGGTGATTTCCGGGCCGTTGGTGAGCCGGGCGACCAGCTTGCGGTCGCGCAGGACACCGATGGTGTGGCTGAGGCGGAGGACCTCCTCCAGTTCGGCCGCGATGTAGAGGACGGACATGCCGTCCTCGGAGAGGGAGACCACCAGTTTCTGGATCTCGGTCTTGGCGCCGATGTCGATGCCGCGGGTGGGCTCGTCGAGGATCAGCAGCTTGGGCTGGGTGATGAGCCAGCGGGCGAGGAGCACCTTCTGCTGGTTGCCGCCGCTCAACTGGCCTACGCGGGCTTCGGGGTTGGCGGGGCGGATGTCGAGGGCCTTGATGTACTTGGCGACGAGTTCGTCGCGCTGGGCGGTGGGGATGGGGCGGGTCCAGCCGCGGGCCGCCTGGAGGGCGAGGATGATGTTCTCGCGGACGGTGAGGTCGGGGACGAGGCCCTCGGTCTTGCGGTTCTCGGAGCAGAACGCGACGCCGGCGCCGATGGCGTCGTTGGGGGCGCTCATCGAGACCTGCTTGCCGCCGATGGTGACCTTGCCGGCGTCGGGCTGGTCGGCGCCGAAGAGGAGCCTGGCCAGTTCGGTACGGCCGGAGCCCAACAGGCCCGCGAGGCCGACGACTTCGCCCTTCTTGATGTCGAGGTCGAAGGGTTCGATGCCGCCGGTGCGGCCGAGGCCCTCCGCGGTGAGGAGCGACTCGCCGACGTCCGCGTGGAGTTGGTGGTCGTGCAGCTCCTCCAGCTGGTCCAGGGCCTTGCCGATCATCAGCTCGATGAGCTGGACCTGGTCGAGGTCGCGGACCAGGTGCTCGCCGACGAGGGTGCCGTTGCGCAGGACCGTCATGCGGTCGCAGATCTCGTAGATCTGGTCGAGGAAGTGCGAGACGAAGAGGATCGCCACGCCCTCGTCGCGCAACCGCCGCATCAGGCGGAAGAGTTCGAGGACCTCGTCGCGGTCGAGGCTGGAGGTCGGCTCGTCGAGGACGAGGACCTTGGTGCCGGAGCCCGAGCCGTCGCTGTCGCCGTGGCCCACCGACCGTACGATCGCGACGAGTTGCTGCACCGCGAGCGGGTACGAGGACAGCGGCGCGGTGACGTCGATGTCGAGGCCGAGGCGGTCGACCATCTCCGCGGCTTCCTTGCGCATCCGCTTCCACTGGATGCGGCCGGCGCGGGTGGGTTCACGGCCGATGAAGATGTTCTCCGCCACCGACAGGTTGGGGCAGAGGTTGACCTCCTGGTAGACGGTGCTGATGCCGGCGTGCTGCGCCTGCAGCGGGCTGCCGATCCGCACGTCCCTGCCGTCGAGGGTGATGGTGCCGCCGTCCAGGGTGTAGACCCCGGTCAGCACCTTGATCAGGGTGGACTTCCCGGCCCCGTTCTCGCCCATCAGGGCGTGGATCTCGCCGGGGAAGAGCCGGAAGTCGACGCCCGACAGAGCCCTTACCCCCGGAAATTCCTTGACTATGCCCGTCATCTCCAGGACGGGCTGCGGCTCTGCCATGGCAGCGCTCCTCCATGAAATCGGTTCAGGCCCACGGCAGTTCGGGGCTGCGGTGCGCCGGTCCCCCGCGGGGAGCCCCGTCGGTGCCGAGGTGTGCTCGGCCCGCCGGGGGCTCCCCACCGGTGCGTGCGGTCGGTCAGTACTTGCGGGTCGGGAGGGCGGCCTTGGCCTGGTCCTGCATGAAGTCGCCCTCCTTGGTCTTGATCCAGCGCTCGACCGTGCCGCCGTCGTGGACCGTCTTGACGACCTCCATCAGCTGGGGGCCGAGCAGCGGGTTGCACTCGACGATGGCGTTGATCTTGCCCTCGGACATGGCGACGAAGCCGTCCTTCACGCCGTCGATCGAGACGATGAGGATGTCCTTGCCGGGCTTCTTGCCGGCCGCCTCGATGGACTGGATGGCGCCGATGGCCATGTCGTCGTTGTGCGCGAAGAGCACGTTGATGTCCGGGTTGGACTGCAGGAAGGCGGCCATGACCTGCTTGCCGCCGGCGCGGGTGAAGTCGCCGGTCTGGCTGACGACGATCTTCCAGTCGTCCTTGTGCTCGGCGTCCATGACCTCCTTGAAGCCCTTGGCGCGCTCGATGGCGGGGGCGGCACCGGTGGTGCCCTCCAGCTGGGCGATCTTGACGTTGCCCTTGAGGCCGGCCTTCTCGATGACCTTCTCGAGGATCTTGGCGGCGCGGCGGCCCTCGTCGGTGAAGTCGGAGCCGACCAGGGTGACGTACAGGGAGTCGTCGGAGGTCTCGACGGAGCGGTCGGTGAGGACGACCGGGATCTTCGCGGCCTTGGCCTCCTTGAGGACGGCGTCCCAGCCCGTGACGACCACCGGCGAGAAGGCGATGACGTCGACCTTCTGCGCGATGTAGTTGCGGATCGCGGAGATCTGGTTCTCCTGCTTCTGCTGGGCGTCGGAGAACTTCAGGGTGTAGCCCGCCTCCTTGGCCGCGGACTTCACCGACTCACTGTTGGCGGTGCGCCAGCCGCTCTCGGAGCCGACCTGCGAGAAGCCGAGGGTGATCTTCTTGCCGCCGCCGCTTCCCGCGGAGTCGCTGGAGCTGTCGTCCTCCTTGGCGCAGGCCGCCAGGGTGCCGGCCGCCGCCACGCCGATCGCCGCAGTGAGGAAGTTCCTTCTGTTGAGCATGTTCTTCTCCTTTGAAGAGCCGGTCCGGGGAGGACCGCTGGTACTCGTGGGACCGACTGCACTGCGTCCAGCCTGTCGATCATTATTCGAAATATCGGTCACACTGGTGTACGAATTAGCTGGTCGGTACATGTCAGTCGGGAGCGGTGCTGGCCCGGACGACGAGGTGCGGTTCGATGGCGACCCCGGGCGTCCCGGACGGGGCCCGGCCCTCGATGAGGTCCAGCAGCAGGGCGATGCTGTGCTTGCCGACCGTCGCGAAGTCCTGCCGGACGGTGGTGAGCGGTGGAGCGAAGAACTCGGACTCCGGGATGTCGTCGAAGCCGACGATCGCGACGTCCTGGGGTGTGCGCACGCCCGCTTCCCGCAGGGCCCGCAACACCCCCAGTGCCATCTGGTCGTTGGCGACGAAGACGGCGGTGAGTCCGCGGCCCACCCAGCCGGCCAGTTCCTGGCCCGCGCGGTAGCCCGACAGTGGACTCCAGTCCCCGCGCAGCGGCTTCGGCGGCTCGACGCCCGCCGCTTCGAGGGTGGTCCGCCAGCCGGTGACCCGGTCGGCCGCCTCCTGCCAGTCCTCGGGTCCGGCGAGATGCCAGACCGTGCGGTGCCCGGCGGCCAGCAGATGACCGGTGGCGAGCCGGGCGCCGAGCTGCTGGTCCACGTTGACGCTGGGGATCTCGGCGCCGGAGCCGGTGCCGACGACCACCACCGGGAAGGGGTGGCGGAGTTCGGCGAGGGCCTCGACCGCCGAGCGCTGCGGGGCGAGGGCGATCACCCCCTCCACGCCGCCCTCGCTGAGGTGGTCGAGCGCCTCGGAGAGGGTCTCCTTCGCCAGCTTGTGCAGGCTGACCGTCGAGACGGTGTACCCCGCCGCCCGCGCCGCGTCCTCCAGTGCGAACAGCGTGCTGGCCGGGCCGTAGAGCGTGGTGTTGGCGGCGACCACACCCAGGGTGCGGGTGCGGCGGGTGGCCAGGGCCCGTGCCGAGGAGTTGCGGCGGTAACCCATCTCCTCGATGGCGCGGAGCACCCTGGCCCGGGTCTCCTCCCGCACGTTGGGGTGATCACCCAGAACGCGGGAGACGGTCTGATGGGACACCCCGGCGAGGCGTGCCACATCGGCCATGGTGGGCGGCCGGAGCTCTAAGTGGTTCACGGCCGCACCTCCTGGCGGTCAGCGATCGGTTGAATGCGAGGCACATTGTGAGCGCTAACAATTCATGGCGGTCAAGAGGGCTGCAGCGGGGAAGTCGTCACGGTTGAATAACGCAGCAGGCTGCGGGAGTTGAGATACCGGACGGTTGTGCACGTCATCAAGACCGTTACGCCGTTCGACCCTCCGACCCATTGACACCCCGACCGAGACGTCCTTACCGTCAGGCCAGCATTTCGAACGTGAGCCGAAATTTCGAACAACGAGCTTGAGAGCCTAGGGAGTAGCTGACGTGCGCATCACGGGAATCAGCACGCACGTGGTCGGGACGCCATGGCGCAACCTGACCTACGTCCAGGTGCACACCGACGAGGGACTCACCGGAGTCGGCGAGACCCGCATGCTGGGCCACACCGACGCCCTGCTCGGCTATCTGCACGAGGCGAAGACCAACCACATTCTCGGGTCGGACCCGTTCGCTGTCGAGGATCTGGTCAAGCGGATGAAGTACGGCGACTACGGCCGTGCGGGCGAGATCGTGATGTCCGGCATCGCCGTGATCGAGATGGCCTGCTGGGACATCAAGGGCAAGGCGCTGGGCGTCCCGGTCTGGCAGCTGCTCGGCGGCAAGGTCACCGACAAGGTCAAGGCGTACGCCAACGGCTGGTACACCACCGAGCGCACCCCGGAGGCCTACCACAAGGCCGCCCAGGGCGTCATGGAGCGCGGCTACAAGGCCCTCAAGATCGACCCCTTCGGCACCGGCCACTTCGAGCTGGACCACGAGCAGAGCCTGTACGCCGTCTCGCTCATCGAGGCCGTCCGGGACGCCATCGGTCCGGACGCCGAGCTGATGCTGGAGATGCACGGCCGCTTCTCCCCCGCCACCGCCGTCCGCCTCGCCAAGGACCTCGCGCCCTTCAAGCCGGCGTGGCTGGAGGAGCCGGTGCCGCCGGAGAACCTGAAGGCGCTGGAGAAGGTCGCCGCCAAGGTCGACATGCCGGTCGCCACCGGTGAGCGCATCCACGACCGGATCGAGTTCCGTGAGCTCTTCGAGAGCCAGGCCGTGGACATCATCCAGCCCGACGTCGGCCACATCGGCGGCATCTGGGAGACCCGCAAGCTCGCCGCGACCGCCGAGACCCACTACATGCTGGTCGCCCCGCACAACGTCGGTGGCCCGGTGCTCACCGCCGCCTCCCTCCAGGTCGGCTTCACCGCCCCCAACTTCAAGATCCTGGAGCACTTCAACGACTTCGCCGACGCGGAGATCAAGAAGGTCGTCAAGGGCGCCCCGCAGGTCGTGGACGGCTACTTCGAGCTGTCGCACGAGCCGGGCCTCGGTGTCGAGCTGGACGTGGACGCTGCCGCCGAGTTCCCGCAGCAGCAGGCCCGCTTCGACCTGTGGGCCGACGGCTGGGAGCAGCGCAAGCCGAAGGGCACCGAGCAGTGAGCAGCGCGGTCGTCATCGGGGCGCCCGGCGAGCACGAGCTCGTCGCGCACACCCCGCGTGAGCCCGGTGCCGGCGAGGCCCTGGTCCGCGTGCACGCGGTCGGCATCTGCGGCAGCGACCGCGAGGTGTACCAGGGCAACCGGCCCGAGGGGTACGTCCGTTACCCGCTCACGCCGGGCCACGAGTGGTCCGGCACGGTCGAGGCCGTCGGCTCCGGGGGGCCGGAGTCGCTGGTCGGCCGCAAGGTGGTCGGCGAGGGCTTCCGCAACTGCCAGGTCTGCGACCGCTGCCACGCGGGCGAGACGACGCTGTGCACGGACGGCTACGAGGAGACCGGGTTCACCCAGCCCGGCGCCATGGCCGCCACCCTCACCCTGCCGGCCCGGCTGCTGCACGCCCTGCCGGACGACGCCGACCTGACGGCGGCGGCGCTCCTGGAGCCGGCCGCGTGCATCGCGGCCGCCGCGCTGAAGGCGAACGCGCGGCCCGGTGAGCGGGTCGCCGTGGTGGGCACGGGCACGCTCGGGATGTTCGCGGTGCAGTTCCTGCGGGCGGGCTCGCCCTCGGAGCTGCTGGTGGTGGGCACCCGCCCGGACCGCGCCGAGCTCTCCAAGACCTTCGGCGCCACCGACTTCCGCACCCGCGACCAGGAGCTCCCCGACGACTTCGACGTCGTCATCGAGACCGCCGGGTCGGCGTCCGCCGCGAACACGGCCGCCTCGCTGCTCAGACGCGGCGGCCGGCTCGTCCTGACGGGCATCCCGGCGCCGGGCGCGGACGGCCTCGACCCCACCGATCTCGTCGTACGGCAGCTGGAGGTGCACACCGTGTTCGGGGCGCCGCCGGACGCCTGGGCGCACACGGTGCGGGTCTTCGGGGCCGGGCTGCTCGATCCGCTGCCGCTCGTCACGCACGAGCTGCCGCTGGAGGAGTTCCCGCAGGCCATCGAGCTGGTCGGGTCCGGTGACCCGACCGTCGGCAAGGTCCTCCTCAAGCCGTGACGCCCCCCTGAGCCGTACGCCGGTACGGAGTACCTGACGACTTCGTACCGGCGTACACCCAATGTTCTGGGACCTAAGCCTTGTTGCATGTAGAGCCGCGATCCACGTCCGAAATATCGAACACGAAGGACAGCTTGTGACCGAGACCACCGCCAGCGCGGCCCGACGACCCGGTGAGCAGGCGCTCGCTGCGCTCGGCCTGGGCGCTCCCGCCCTCGACCCGGCCGACGCCTCTCCGCACACCTTCCCCGGTGGCGGCCGCTGGCGCACCGAAGTGCCCTCCGTGGAGGGCCCCGAGGCCCTCTCGGTCGTCCTCAAGGAGTCCTCGCGGCTCGACGTGCCGATCCACCGGATCAGCCAGGGCAGCGGCGTGTGGATGCTCACCGACGCCGAGATCACCGAGATGGTCGAGGCGACCGCCGAACGCGACATCGAGCTCTGCCTGTTCACCGGCCCGCGCGGCACCTGGGACATCGGCGGCTCCACCCGCACCGACTCCAAGGGCGCGGGCCTGCGCGCCCGCGGCCACGACGCGGTCGCCGGCTGTGTCGAAGACGCCGTCCGGGCAACGGAGTTGGGCGTGAAGTGCCTGCTCGTCGCCGACGAGGGCGTGCTGTGGACGCTGCACCGGGCGCGCACCGCCGGGATCATCCCGGCCGACACCACGCTGAAGGTGTCGGCGCTGATCGGTCCGGTCAATCCGGCCGCGTACGCCGTCTACGAGAACCTCGGCGGCGACTCGATCAACGTGCCCAGCGATCTGACGCTCGATCAACTCACCGAGATCCGGCGGGTGTCGGGCGCCCCGATGGACATGTACATCGAGGCTCCCGACGATCTGGGCGGCTATGTGCGGATGTACGAGGTCGCCGAGCTGATCCGGCGCGGCGCCCCGCTCTATCTGAAGTTCGGCCTGTCGAAGGCCCCGGGGATCTACCCCTACGGCCATCACATGCGCGATCTCACGCTGTCCACCGCCAAGGAAAGAGTGCGGCGCGGACGGCTCGCCCTGGACCTGCTCGCACGGCACGGAGCGGACGGCGACATGGCGCCGCTCGGCTCGCGACTGCCGGGCGCGCTGAAGCGGTTCGAAACGCCTGCATAACGTTCCGGACAACGCCCCTTCACAGAAGCCGACGGAGTCGAACAGACTCCGACACAACTTCTCTCGGCTCCACCTCGCTCCACCAGACAGGCGCTCGTACCGCAGATCGCCCCTGGCCCCTAGACCATCAAGGAAGATGATCATGCTTAACCGCAGAGCTGCACTCTCCGCCATAGCCACCTCGGCCGTCCTCGCCCTTTCCCTGACCGCCTGTGGCCAGGACAGCGAGGGTGGCAGCGCGGAAAGCAAGGGCGACTCCAAGGGCGGCACCATCGGCATCGCGATGCCGACGAAGTCCTCGGAGCGCTGGATCGCCGACGGCAAGAACGTCGAGACCAACCTGCAGAAGCTGGGCTACAAGACCAAGCTGGTCTACGGCGAGGACGAGCCCGACCAGCAGGTCTCGCAGATCGAGAACCTGATCACCCAGGGCGTCAAGGCGCTGATCGTCGCCGCGATCGACAACAAGTCGCTCAACAACGTCCTCCAGGAGGCCAAGGACGCGGGCATCCCGGTCATCGCCTACGACCGCCTGATCCTCGGCACGCCGAACGTCGACTACTACGCCTCCTTCGACAACACCAAGGTCGGCGAGCTCCAGGCCAACTACATCGTCGAGAAGCTCGGCCTCGCCTCCGGCAAGGGCCCCTTCAACATCGAGCTGTTCGCCGGCTCCAACGACGACAACAACACCAAGTACTTCTTCAACGGCGCGATGAGCGTCCTGAAGCCGTACATCGACTCCAAGAAGCTCGTCGTCAAGTCCGGCCAGGTCGACCTCAACAAGGTCACCACCCTGCGCTGGGACGGCGCCACCGCCCAGCGCCGCATGGACGACATCCTGACCGGCTCCTACAAGTCCGGCCGGGTCGACGCGGTGCTCTCGCCGTACGACGGCATCTCCATCGGCATCCTGTCGGCGCTGAAGTCCGACGGCTACGGCACCAAGGCCAAGCCGCTGCCGGTCCTCACCGGTCAGGACGCCGAGCTGGCCTCCGTGAAGTCGATCATCGCGGGCGAGCAGACGCAGACCGTCTACAAGGACACCCGTGAGCTCGCCAAGGTCGCGGCGAACATGGTGGACGCGGTCCTCAACGACAAGAAGCCCGAGACCAACGACACCAAGACCTACGACAACGGCTCCAAGGTCGTCCCCGCCTACCTGCTCAAGCCGGTGAGCGTCGACAAGACCAACTACAAGCAGGTCCTGGTCGACGGTGGCTACTACACCGAGGGCGAGCTCAAGTAATCAGCCCCCGGCTGTAGTCGTCTGCAACAGACAGAGATTGGAAGGCACGACCATGGCGGGACCCGTCCTGGAAATGCGCTCGATCGTCAAGACCTTTCCCGGCGTCAAGGCGCTCTCGGACGTCACGCTGACCGTCCGGCAGGGCGAGGTCCACGCCATCTGCGGTGAGAACGGCGCCGGCAAGTCCACCTTGATGAAGGTGCTCTCCGGCGTCCATCCGCACGGCACGTACGAGGGCGAGATCCTCTTCGAGGGAGAGGTCTGCGAGTTCAAGGACATCCGGGCGAGCGAGGCGCGCGGCATCGTCATCATCCACCAGGAGCTGGCGCTGGTGCCCTACCTCTCCCTCGCGGAGAACATCTTCCTCGGCAACGAGCACGCCTCGCGCGGTCTCATCGACTGGCGCGAGACCCTGCGGCACGCGAGCGAGCTGCTGCGCCGGGTGGGGCTCAGTGAGCACCCCGAGACCCGGGTCGCCGACATCGGTGTCGGCAAGCAGCAGCTGGTGGAGATCGCCAAGGCGCTCTCCAAGAAGGTGAAGCTGCTCATCCTCGACGAGCCGACCGCGGCCCTGAACGACGAGGACTCCGGCAAACTCCTGGACCTCATCCTGGAGTTGAAGAAGCAGGGCATCACCTCGATCATCATCTCCCACAAGCTCAACGAGATCCGCAAGGTCGCGGACTCGGTGACGATCATCCGCGACGGCAAGACCATCGAGACCCTCGATGTGAAGTCCGCGGAGACCACCGAGGACCGGATCATCTCCGGCATGGTCGGCCGCGACCTGGACCACCGCTTCCCCGAACGCACCGCGTACGAGGGCGAGTCGGACGCGGCTCCGGCGCTGGAGATCCGCGACTGGACCGTGCACCACCCGATCGACCAGCAGCGCAAGGTCGTCGATGACGTGTCGATCCATGTCCGGCGCGGCGAGATCGTCGGCATCGCGGGCCTGATGGGCGCGGGCCGCACCGAACTCGCGATGAGCGTGTTCGGCCGCTCCTACGGACGGCACGCGGCGGGCACGGTCCTCAAGGACGGCAAGGAGATCCGCACCAAGTCGGTCGCCGAGGCGGTCGACCACGGCATCGCCTACGTCACCGAGGACCGCAAGCACTACGGCCTCAACCTCATCGACACCATCAACCGCAACATCTCGCTGAGCGCCCTGAACAAGGTCGCCAGGCGCGGGGTCGTCGACGAGCACGAGGAGCGGCAGGTCGCCGAGGGCTTCCGCAAGTCCATGAACATCAAGGCGCCGACCGTCTTCGAGCCGGTGGGCAAGCTGTCCGGCGGCAACCAGCAGAAGGTCGTCCTCAGCAAGTGGATCTTCGCCGGCCCCGAGGTGCTGATCCTGGACGAACCCACCCGAGGCATCGACGTCGGTGCCAAGTACGAGATCTACACCGTCATCGACCAGCTGGCCGCCCAGGGCAAGGCGGTCGTCTTCATCTCGTCCGAGCTGCCGGAGCTGCTCGGCATGTGTGACCGCATCTACACGATGGCCGCCGGGCGGCTGACCGGCGAGTTCTCCCGTGCCGAGGCCTCGCAGGAATCGCTGATGCGCCAGATGACCAAGGACAAAGAGGTAACCCGATGAGCACGGATGTGACCGCCAAGACGCCGGCCCCGGCGCCGCCGGGCAAGAGCGGATCGGCCTCCGGCGAGAACCTGCTGCAGCTGATGCTGGACGGCCTGCGCCGCAACATGCGCCAGTACGGCATGCTGATCGCCCTCGGCCTGATCGTCGCGCTCTTCGCGGTGTGGACCGACGGCGACCTGCTGCTGCCGCGCAACGTCTCCAACCTGGTCCTGCAGAACAGCTACGTCCTGATCCTCGCGATCGGCATGATGCTGGTCATCATCGCCGGCCACATCGACCTGTCGGTCGGCTCGGTCACGGCGTTCGTGGGCGCGTTCGCCGCCGTACTGACGGTCCAGCACGACGTGGCGTGGCCGCTCGCGGTCGTGCTGTGCCTGGTGGTCGGCGCGGGTGCGGGTGCGGCGCAGGGCTTCCTCATCGCGTATCTCGGCATACCCTCGTTCATCGTCACCCTCGCGGGCATGCTGGTCTTCCGCGGCTTCACCGAGATCCTGCTGGAGGGCCAGACCCTCGGCCCGTTCCCGGGCGGCTTGCAGAAGATCGGCAACGGCTTCCTGCCGGAGACCGGCCCGGAGACCAACTACCACAACATCACGCTGCTCCTCGGCCTCGCCCTGATCGTCTTCGTGGTCCTCCAGGAGGTCCGCGACCGCAAGCGCCAGCAGGAGTTCTCCCTGGACGTGCTGCCCAGGAACATCTTCCTGCTGAAGCTCGTCTCGATCGTCGCCGCGATCCTCGTCGTCACCATGCTGCTCGCCAGCTACAAGGGTGCCCCGATCGTCCTGCTCATCCTGGGCGGCCTGGTCGTCGGCTACGGCTACCTGATGCGCAACTCGATCTTCGGCCGGCACATCTACGCGATCGGCGGCAACCTGCCGGCGGCGAAGCTGTCCGGTGTGAAGGACAAGAAGGTCACCTTCCTGGTCTTCCTGAACATGGGCGCGCTCGCGGCCCTCGCGGGTCTGGCCATCGCCGCGCGACTGAACGCGGCGTCCCCGAAGGCCGGTCTGAACTACGAACTCGAGGCCATCGCCTCGGCGTTCATCGGTGGCGCGTCGATGAGTGGCGGTGTCGGCACCGTCCTCGGCGCGATCATCGGTGGTCTCGTCCTCGGTGTTCTCAACAACGGCATGAACCTCCTCAGCGTCGGCTCCGACTGGCAGCAGGTCATCAAGGGCCTCGCCCTGCTGGCCGCGGTCGGGTTCGACGTGTGGAACAAGCGCAAGTCCGGTTCGTAGCAGGCAGGTTGTACCGGTCGGGCCCCGTCGGAAGGCGGGGCCCTTCCCATAGGAGGAGACACCCGGTGAAGGAACTCTTCGGCAAGCTCGCCGACGGCACCGAGATCCACCGCTGGTCGCTGGAGAACGGCGGCACCCGTATGAAGGTCCTGTCGTACGGCGGGATCGTGCAGTCCCTGGAGGTCCCCGACCGGCACGGCCGGTACGCGAACGTCTCCCTCGGCTTCGACCACATCGAGGACTACGTCACGTCCAGCCCGTACTTCGGCGCGCTGATCGGCCGGTACGGCAACCGCATCGGCAGGGGCCGGTTCACGCTGGACGGCTCGGTGTACCAGCTCTCCGTGGACGACGGCGAGAACAGCCTGCACGGCGGTGCGGCGGGCTTCGACACGGTCGTCTGGGACGTCGAGCCGTTCGAGCGAGGCACCGACGTCGGCCTGCGTCTGTCGTACACGTCCCCCGACGGCGAGATGGGCTACCCCGGCACGCTGACCGCGAAGGTGACGTACACCCTCACCGCCGACGGCGACTGGCGTATCGACTACGAGGCCACCACCGACAAGCCCACGATCGTGAACCTCACCAACCACGTCTACTGGAACCTCGCCGGCGAGGGCAGCGGCACGATCGAGGACCACGAACTGTCCCTTCCCGCCGCCCACTTCACGCCCACCGACGCGGGCCTGATCCCGACCGGCGAACTGGCACCGGTGGAAGGCACCCCGTTCGACTTCCGCGAGCCGAAGCCGATCGGCCGGGACCTGCGCACCGGGCATCCCCAGCTGCTCGCGGCCAAGGGGTACGACCACAACTGGGTGCTGGAGAAGGGGATCACGGCCGAGCCGGAGCACGTGGCGACGCTGCGCGACCCGTCGTCCGGCCGCACCCTGCGGATCGCCTCCACCGAGCCCGGCGTGCAGTTCTACTCGGGCAACTTCCTCGACGGCACGCTGGTCGGCCCCGCCGGCCGCACCTACCGCCAGGGCGACGCCGTGTGCCTGGAGACGCAGCACTATCCTGACTCCCCGAACCACGAGAACTTCCCGTCGACCGTGCTGCGACCTGGGGAGATCTACCGGTCGATCACGGTGCACTCCTTCCCCGCGTGACACTCCTTCACAGGTGGGGCACAAGTTCTTACCGATTTCTCAGCGGTTGAACAGTGCCACCCCAGCCCTCGTATGTATGAGCGGCCCGTGCTCCCCCGCGCGGGCCACCCAAAGACGACGGACCCGGCCGTCCCCAACGGGTCCGCCCCATACGGAGGTTCCATGGCCGAGAACGTCACCTCGCTGTTCCGCAGCACCGCGGCACACAGCCCGTCCATGGCGGCGCTGACGCGGGCAGCTGGAGACGGGGCCGGCCCGATCGACTTCTGTATCCCGGTGAACCCCTACTTCCCCACCCCGGGGATGTGGGACGAGATGTCCGGCCGCCTCCGCGACATCATCACGTACTACCCGTCCAGCGCCGACACCATCACCGCCGAGCTGTGCAACCTCCTCCAACTCCCGCCGCAGGCCGTGGCGATGGGCAACGGCTCCACCGAACTGATCACGTGGATCGACCACTTGCTGGTCCGTGAGTCCCTCGCCATCCCCGTCCCCACCTTCGGCCGCTGGACCGACCAGCCCATGGAGACCGGCAAGCGGGTCGACATGTTCCCGCTCCAGGAGTCCAGCGGCTTCGCCCTCGACCTCGCGCAGTACGCCGAGTTCATACGGGCCCGCGGCACCCGCGCCGCCGTCATCTGCAACCCCAACAACCCCGACGGCGGCTTCCTCCACAAGCACGCCGTCGTGCAGTTCATGGACGCGATGGCCGACCTCGACCTCGTCGTCATCGACGAGAGCTTCCTGGAGTTCGCCGACGCGGAGGCGGAGCCTTCGGTGGTGCAGGAGGCGATGCTGCGGCCCAACGTGATCGTGCTGCGGTCGCTCGGCAAGAACTTCGGGCTGCACGGCATCCGCTTCGGCTACATGGTCGCCAACCCGGCGCTCGCCGGCCGGGTCCGCTCGATGCTGCCGAAGTGGAACCTCAACGCCTTCGCCGAGTACGTGGTGTTCATGCTCAAGGAGCACGGCGCCGAGTACGCGCAGAGCCTCCAACAGGTCTACCGGGACCGCCTCGACATGTCGAGCCAGCTCTCCGCGCTCCCCGGCCTCACCGTCTACCCCTCCCAGGGCAACTTCCTCTTCGTGCGCCTCCCCGTGGGCGCCGAAGGCACCGTGGTCCGGGACCGGCTGCTCTCCGAGCACCGCATCCTGGTCCGCGAGTGCGGCAACAAGATCGGCTCGTCCAGCCGCTTCCTGCGTCTCGTGGTGCGCCCCCAGACGGACGTGCGTCGCCTGGTGTCCGCGCTGGAACAGGTGCTCTACGGGACCAGGAGGGGAGCCGCCGTGCCCGAGCTGGCCACCGGGACCAGTTACAGCTCGGGTACGGCGGCCGTGGACCGGCTGATGAGCAACGGGGCCGGCATGCCGCTGGCCGCGCAGGCCATGGCGGCGGCTCCCCCTCAGCCGGCGGCGCCCATGCCTGCTCCTATGCCCATGCCGGTCGCTCCTCAGCCGCAGCCCATGCCGATGCCGGTTGCTCCCGCGGCTGCCGCCCAGTCGCCGTACGGGGTGCCGGCCGCCGGGCCCACGCCGCCAGGAGTACCCGCTCGGGGTGGGCTCACGGCGGCGCAGGTCCGGGGGACCAACGGGTTGACGCCGGCGCCGGCTCAGGGGTGGCCGAACGGCGGCGCTTGGCCCAATGCGGCAGGCGCGTAGGAAACCTCCCTAGGCCGGATTCAGCTTCCACTGCTGGCACGCGTTGTTCAGCCAGGTCCACTGCCTGACGTCCGCCGCGTCCGCCGTGGAGCAGTTCGCCACGTCCGCCACCTTGCCCGTGGCCTGGTTGACGATGCGGACGTAGCTGCTGTCCGTGACGACGAAGCGGAAGCGCTGGCACGTGTTGTTCAGCCAGGACCACTGGCGCAGGTCGGCGCCGTCCGCGCTGGAGCAGTCCGCCGTGTCCAGGACCTTGCCCGTCGCCACGTTCACCAGCCGGCTCGTGTCGTCGCCCTGGTCCTCGACGCGCCACTTCTGGTTGTTGCCGCCGTTGCAGGTGTACTGCTGGACGTTGGCGCCGTCGGCGGTCGAACTCCCGGCGACGTCAAGGCACTTGCCGCTGTTGCGGTTCGTGATCGTGTACGTCGTCGAGGTGGACGAGGGCTCGCCCGACGGCCCGGTCATGCTGGACCCCAGCGCGACCGGCGTACCGAAGTTCGGCGTGCCGTCGGAGTTCCACGTGAACTTCTGGGCCCGGGTCGTACGGCCGTTGTCGCAGCCGTCCGACGACGAGTCGTTGGCGTGGTAGACGATCCAGTTCTCGGTGCCGTCCGGCGAGGTGAAGAAGCCGTTGTGGCCGGGGCCGTAGACGCCGGCGGAGTCGTTGCGCTGGAAGACGGGGGTCGACTTCTTCGTCCAGGAGGAGGCGGAGAGAGGGTCGGAGCCCGTCAGGGTGAGCTGGCCGAGTTTGTAGTCGGGGGTCCAGCAGCCGCTCGCCGAGTAGACGAGGAAGGTCTTGCCGCCCCGCTGGAGGATCTCCGGGCCCTCGTTGACCGTGCCGCCGCTCGTCTCCCAGGAGTAGGTCGGCGTGGAGATGGTCGAGAAGCCGGTGGCGAGGGTGTACGGGTTGGACATCCTGGCCGCCACCAGGTTCTGCGTGCCGCCGCTCGCGCTGCCGAAGAGGTACAGCTGGCCGTTGATCGTGCCGACCGTCGGGTCCAGCATCCAGGCGGAGTTGAGCTGGTTCTTGTAGGTGTAGGGCCCGGTGGGGTCCGTCCCGGCGCTTTCGAGGACGTGGGTGCGCTGGGTGGGGTTGTAGTCGCTGATGTTCTGTCCGGCGACGTAGTACAGGTACCACTTGCCGTTGAGGAAGTGGATCTCCGGCGCCCAGATGTTGCAGCAGCGCGAGGCCGCGTCGCCGGTCCACACCTGGTAGTTGGGGGCGGTGGCGAGCCCGGCGAGCGTGGCCGACTTGCGCATGGTGATGACGTTGGTCCAACTCGTCGTCACCATGTAGTAGTTGCCGTCGTAGTACGAGATCCAGGGGTCGGCGCCCTTCTGCGCCTTGATCGGGTTGGCGAACGAGGCCGCGCTGGCGGACGACTGCCCCAGGGAGAGAGGGAGGACCAGCGCGGCCAGCAGGGTCAGTAGGCGACGGGCCATCCGCTGCTCCAGTTCAGAAGGTTGATGCCCAGCTTGGGCGTGCCGTTGTCGTTGCCGTCGTAGTAGTGGTAGACGATCAGGTCGCCGTCCGAGTCGTTCATGATCGACTGTCCGCCGGGGCCGATGACGCTGCCGTGCGACTCGAGGACGGCTGTGCCGCCGTTGTTCGTCATCGCGACGCCGTTCTTGTCGTAGTACGGGCCGGTGACGCTGGTGGCCCGGCCGACCTTGACCTTGTAGGTCGAACTCGTGCCGGCGCAGCAGGTGTCGTACGAGGCGAAGAGGTAGTAGTAGCCGTTGCGCTTGACGATGTACGGCGCCTCGACGGCCTTGGTCCCGGTGGGGCGGGACGCGATCGAGTACCGGGTGGTGTTGGAGGAGAGCTGCTTCCCGGTCGACGGGTCGATCTGGATCATCTTCAGGCCGGTCCACCAACTGCCGAAGGACAGCCACCACTTGCCGTCGTCGTCCACGAAGAGGTTCGGGTCGATGGCGTTGTAGTCGCTGGAGGTGGTGGAGGTGTAGACGACGCCGTAGTCGGTCCAGGAGCCGGGAAGACCGGTCGTCGAACCGGCGAGCCCGATCGCTGACTTGTTGGAGCCGAAGGTGGAGACGGCGTAGTACATCAGGTACTTGCCGCCGTGGTACGAGATGTCGGGTGCCCAGGCCTCGGTGGCGTACGAGGACCACCAGCTGGGCTTGGTGGTGAAGGCGTCGCTGCCGGCGGTGAAGGCGATCCGGTCGGTGGAGGTCCGGTAGCCGAGGCCGCCGCCGGTGCCATAGAGGAGGTAGCGGCCGGCGGAGGTGCGGATCATCGTGGGGTCGTGGATGACCGTGGCGCCGGTGACCGTGCCGGGGTTGGGGTAGGCCGAGGCGGTGGAGGGGATCAGCGCGAGGAGAGCGGCTGCGGGGAGGGCGAGGAGGGTGGTTCGGACGCGCGAGGTGCGGCTCACACGGGCCTCCTTGACGTGTAGGGGGAAGTCGCTGTTCGGTGTACCGAACATCGATCGTCAATTCGGACGGACCGTAGAATCGAATCACTTGCGCGTCAACAGCCCGGGCACTCACAGGTAGTTGACAGTCCAACCGTTCTTGTACAGAGATCGAATCTTGGGCATAGTCCGTTCACGCGGTGTCGACGACGTGAACTCCCCCCACGCCAACCCCACTTGCCTCGCAAGGAGTTCAGACATGCCCAGGTTCAGACACTTCGCCGTACCCACCCTCGCCGCCGCGGCCCTCGTGATCGGAACGGCGGGCTCGTCCTTCGCCGACCAGATCTACACAGCCGACTCCAGCAACGCCTGCGGAGCCGCGTACTTCTACGACTACGGCGACACCTTCAAGATCATCGACATCTGCACGGACGGCAAGGGCGTGCGCCTTCAGTACACGAACCCGGTGGACAGCAACCCCTCCACCAGCGACACCAAGATCCACGTGGACTACACCGGCGGCTACACCGGCTACAACCTGTCCAACGCCTACGTCTACGACACCGACATGGACGAGGACGCCTGCTTCTACTTCCGCGTCGGCCACGTCGACGACGGCTCCTACGTCAGCGGCTCCTACGGCAGCTGGAACGAGGCCTGCGCCGCCAACTGACGTACCGGCCGCCGACTTGCCGTCAGTGGTCGATCTCCAGATGGAGCTTGAGCAGATCGATGCCGTAGTCGCCGCCGTTGGGTGTGCGGACGATGGTGTGGATGTGCTCCTGGGACGGACCTCCGCCGCTGGAGCCCCCCTTGTAGAAGAGGGGGGCCTGGGCGTCGTACTCGATGAGGACGACCGGGCTGTGGATCCGGTAGTAGAAGGCGGAGTCGTCCTTCGTCTCGCCCATCCAGAAGAAGTACGTGTCGTCCAGGTGGTCCTCCACCTCGGCCATCCTGACCTCGGCGTGGCCCTCGTTGACGTAGCCGATGTACACCCGCGCCAGCGCGAGCAGCTTCTTGCGCTGTGCCGAGGTGAGTTCGGAGCCCTTGAGTCCCTCGTATCCGAGCTTGAGGTTGTCCTGGCCCGCGCCGGCCTTCATGTCCTCGTTGCCGTTGGACTGCGAGGAGACGGCCTTGGCGCGCTGGGCGGAGGTGAGGGACCGGATCATGGCGAGACCGGCGGTGGTCTCCGGCCGGAAGAGAGTGATCTTCTCTCCCTTGTACGTCCCCGTCGTGGGCTCGGACCCCATGAACGTCGGCGTCATCACGACCTGGTCGCCGAGGACGAAGTAGTTGATGGCGACGTGATGGCCCTCGTACTGGAAGCCCCAAGGCTTCGTGGTCGACGGGGTGCCCATGAAGGTGAAGAAGTAGTGCCCCTCGGTCAGGGTCTTCTGGTTTCCGCCGTTGGAGTCCCCGAGGAACGCGTTGAGCTTCATGATCCCGCGGGTCTGGGTGAGACCGTCGGCGGACAGGGCCTCGCCGAGGAGCGCGTAACCGAGGTTCCGCTGCTTTTCCGTGAGGTCGCCCATGCGGACGCCCTTGCGGTCGTAGCCGTCGACATTGCTCCACGCCGTCCATTCATCGGCGTCGATGTCGAACGTGCAGGACTTGCGCTCCTTGGCGGACAGCCCGTCCAGGAACGCCTGGGCCGCCTTCACCAGGGCGTCCGTGGAGACGTCGGTGGAGTGGATCGTGTACAGGTCGTCGACGACCTTGCCGTCGGTGGTGACGCCCACGACGTCCGCGTACTTCACCTGGGAGGCGCCGGGACCCATGCCGCCACCCCCGCCACCGCCACCGGGTCCGCCGGAGGGCATGCCGCTGGGGGCGCCGTTCGGGGCGGCCGAGCTGGAGGCGGCGGCCGTGTCGTCGCCGCCCGAGGAACAGCCGGTCATGGTCGCCACGGCGGCGACACCACCGGCGAGCAGCGCCTTGTTCATGAACCAGCGGCGGCTGCGCTCGGCTTCGGGGGTGCGGGGCCGGTGCCCATGGCTGTGGTCGTGTCCGTGGCTGTGGTCGTGTCCGTTTCCGTGCATACGGAGGAGGATCGGGGGCCTACCTGAAGCGTTCCTGGGCGAAGCCTGTGGACGAGGGGCCGGTGCTTCCGTATCGCCTCCCTGACGAAGGTCTTCACGTCCGCGGCCCTGGTCCGCCCCCTCCGCGACAAGGGCGTACCGCCGACCACCCCCGCCATCGACCTGTTGCCCGCCCTCGCCCCCGGCTGGCGGGCCGACCGCGGCCTCACCGTCGAGCAGCTCCTGGGCCAGGTGTCCGGCCTGCGCGAGTCGGTGGACGCGGCGACGGTGAAGGCGCTGGGTGACCGGGACGACGTACGAGGACGCGCTACGGAAGTCCGCCCTCACCCCCTGGAACCTGAGCCTGACGGGCTTCACCACCCCTCCGTCGGCCGTCCCCGGCTGGGACGGTACGACCGAACTCCGCGCCCCTCGCCTACCCCCGCACCCGGCGCCCCAGCGGCGGCCTGTGGTCGTCGGTGCCGGAGCTGCTGACGGCGGGCGAGGGTCTCCTGGCCGACCGGGCCCTCCTGGAGGAGATCCGCCGCCCGCGCACCCGCGCCGACGACCCCATGACGTACGGCCTCGGGTGGGCGGTGGGCCCGTCGGGCCAGCTGTATCTGAACGGGCGGCTGCCCGGCTACCGGGCGGCGATGGTCCTGATCCCGGACGAGGCGTACGTGAGCGTGGCGGTCGTCAACGAGCAGTACGCCCTGCCCGCCCTGGCGACCCTGCTCAGCGCCATGCAACAGCCCCTCACCGGGGACGACATCGCGGGGCCGGTCAACGACTTCGCGGCCTGAGACGGTCGCGGCGCGGGTTTCGTTGGGCGGCATTCGGACATTGCGTCGCGCGCGGCTGACGTAAGGCGGGAGCGGGCAGGAGCGGGCGGCCGGGCGCGCGGGCTCGGGAAACGGGATCGCCGACAGGATCGTCGACATCCGGCCTGTCGAGCCGCCTGCGAAGGTCCAGGTCAGAGACTCGCGGTGACCGCCGATGGCCGTGTCCTGCACACCTCTTGACGCTCCGTCACTTTGCCTAACTGACAGCCCTCCGACAGCATCCGTTCCTACGGTGCCGTGTCCATGACAGACACTTCGGAAGCAACCCCCACCCCGGTCGGGCGCCGCACCGTTCTGATCGCCACCGGCGCCACCGCAGCGGCAGTCGCCGTGGGCGCCGCCGCGCCCGAAGCCCCCACAGCCGACGCGGCCGACGCCACCCCCGTGGCCGCCGCGGCCGTCTGCACTCTCACCAAGGAGATGACCGAAGGCCCCTACTACCTGGACGGCGCGCTCGTCCGCTCCGACATCCGCGAGACGAAGACCGGCTTCGTGCTGAAGCTGGCGCTCACCGTCGTCAACGACGACACCTGCGCGGCGATCCCCAACGCCCTCGTGGAGATCTGGCACGCCGACGCGCTCGGCGAGTACTCCGGTTACGTCGGCAACAACGGCCACAACGAGGCCGACAACGGCACGTTCCTGCGGGGCGGTGTCCTCACCAACTCCAGCGGCGTCGCCAACATCACCACGGTGTACCCGGGTTGGTACCGGGGACGCTGCGTCCACATCCACGTCAAGGTCCACACGGGCGTGACCCTCACGTCCGACGGCTCCTTCACGGGCGGCACAGAGGTCCACACCGGCCAGCTCTTCTTCGACGAGACGATCACGGCGAGAGTGGGCGCGCTCTCCCCGTACTCGGCGAACACGGTCACCCGCACGACGCTGGCCCAGGACTCGATCTATGACGACGGCGGCGCGGCGTCCGGCCTGCTGACCCTGACGGCGATCGGCAGCTCACCGTCGTCGGGGTACACCGGGACGCTGACGCTGGGGGTGGAGGTCTGAGCCTGCACGTGAGCGATACGGCGGCCGCTTCCTGCACGCGCGCAGGGGCGGCCGCCTCGCCCCTTTCCGGCCTGTACCGTCTGCGGAGACGTCACCGGGGGCGGGAGGGGGGCGGGATGGCGTCCAAGAGCGGAGGGGTCTGTCAGCGACGCCGCGCACTGGCTCACCTGCTCTTCCGGGTGCTGGCGTTGGTCGTGCTCTCGGCCGGGTTCCTGGGCCTGTGCTCCACCCTGTTCCCGGCGCGAGCCGACATGCCCGAGTTGTTGCGGGACCTGCGGAGCGGGGACGTGTCCGTCGTGCAGGTGATCAGCCCGGACATCGGTGAGGTGAGGGTCTACTGGTCCACCGGGTATCTGGGGGACCGTGCGTTCACCTACCGCTACGACGTCGACCCGCTCCGGCAGACGACCGAGCAGTTCGCGGCGGACATCAAGGCACGGCTGGGCGAGCGGGCCGACGACGTGGCCTTCGAGGAAGGTGAACCGTTGGACGCCCTGGGCTTTCTCGACCTCCTCATCCCCGTCATGTACTGGTTCGTCATGCCCCACTTCGCCCGGCCGGTCGCGGTCTGCTGTGTCGTCGCGCTCGCGGACATGGTGCTCAGGCAGGGCCTCCGCACTCCGAGCGCGGGGTACTGGCTACTCACCTCGCTGGTCTTCGGGTTCGGCTTCCCGGCGTACCTCTGGTCGGAACCCCGTCCGCTGTGGTCCCGCCGCGCCGCGGGAGACCGGCCGGGTATGACCGGTCTCCGGCTGGCGGGGGCGACCGCCTGCTGGGCGGTGGTGGGCATCGGCATGCTGCTGGCCATGGCCCTCACGCGCGGCTGACGGCCTGCGCCGGCGTCAGGACTCCGGACACTCCTTCCACGCCAAGTGGTACACCGTGCTGATGTCCCCGTCCGTCGAGTCCATCGTCATGAAGCTGACCTTGTCCGCGGACGTCGAGCCCGCCGTCACCCTCAGTTCCGTGTTGATGTTGAAGTTGCGCTGGACTCCGCAGGGGGCCCAGACCAGTTGGGCCCAGTCGGTGGTGTCGGTGGCCTGCCAGTTGTCGTTGTAGGGGCCGGTGAAGGGGTGGGAGCGGGAGGCCGTGTTCGGGGAGCCCTGGAAGTAGTACGAGGCTCTCTGGGTGCCGGTCGCGCCGGACTGGAGGGCCGCGAAGCCCCGGTAGTCCGCGCTGGCGATGGCGTACGTGAAGCCCTGGGGGACGTGGACTATGAGGTTGAGTTGGCAGTTCTTGCGGAACGCCGTCGGGTCCGAGCCGCCGCCCGCCTGGGCGAGGTAGTCGCTGTACGTCACCGTGAAGGCCGTGTTGTCCTCGGAGACGGCGACCGCCGTCGTCCCGGCGGGGCAGCCCGAGCCGTTCACCGTCGCCACCTTGATGACGATCTTGTCCGGCGGCGGGTCCTCGAAACCGCCGGACGGGGTGGCCGAGTGGGCCGGTAGTGCCGTCGCTGTGGTGAGCAGAGCGGCTACCGCACCGCTCAGCAGGAGCCCACGAGTCATGATCTCTCCGTAACAGTCGGGGGGTGGCTGACGTGCCACCCGGACCGTAGGGACAGACCGGCGCCGCCGACAGGATGAACTCAAGCCATTCACAGATGCGGTTTTCACAGCATCTTCACAGTGTCCGAACTCTGCGGACATACACGGCCGTTGAGGAATCCATCCCCAGGTCATTCACAGCCGCACATAAAGGGTTTCTTCAGATACACCCCTAACTTCACTCGCCATGACGGGAAACCACACCGAGCCCCACGAGCTCGAAGAGCAGCAGCAGGAATCCGGCAGGCACCGCCTGGACACCTCCGTCCGACGGCGCCGCGTCCTCATCGGCGGCGGCGGTGTCGCCGTGGCCGGCGGTCTCGCGGTCGCCGGCATCGCCTCCGCCGACCCCGGCAAGTCGAACAAGGGCAAGAAGCCCGGGAAGGGGACCGGCACCACCGCCTCCGCCTCCACCGAGGCCTCCGCCACCAGCACCGTCTGCGTCCTGAACGCCGAGGTCACCGAGGGGCCGTACTCCCTCGACGGCGCCCTCGTCCGCGAGGACATCCGGGAGGACAAGGAGGGCTTCGAGGTCCAGTACACCTTCACCGTCGTCGACGTCGGCAACGACTGCGCGCCTCTCGCCGACGCCCTCGTCGAGATCTGGCACTGCGACCACCTCGGCGAGTACTCCGGCTTCGTCGGCGGCAACGGCCACACGGAGGACGACAACGGCACCTTCCTCCGCGGCGGTCAGATGACCGACGAGAACGGACAGTGCAGCATCACGTCCATCTGGCCGGGCCACTACGTCTCGCGCGCCGTCCACGTCCATATGCGGGTGCACACGGACGTGACGCTCACCGACGACTCGTACACCGGCGGCGAGATCATCCACACCGGGCAGCTCTTCTTCGACCAGGACATCAACACCGAGGTGCAGGCGACCTCGCCGTACACCGAGAACACCACCCAGGAGACGCTGCTGGAGAACGACTCCATCTACGACGACGGCGGCGCGTCCTCCGGCCTGCTGACCCTGACCGCGCTGGGCTCCAGCGTGTCCGACGGCTACGCCGCCACACTCACCGTCGGCGTCAACAGCGACTGACCATGCCCCTCATGCGCTGACAGGCTGCCGCTCCTCCGCGTGCTCGCTCTCCGCCGCCCTCTCCTGACGGTAGGCGCGGATCGAGTACGCGAGGGCGGCGGCCCACACCGCGTACAGGACGACGTACACCACCGTGCTCAGCGAACCGCTCGCGCCGATCCAGTCGCTCTTCAGCAGCGTGCGGACGTTGGTGACGATGATGACCCCGCCGACCGCCGAGCCCAGGACCCGCGGCGGGACCAGGCGGACCAGCCAGGCGGCGATCGGGGCGGCGACCAGGCCGCCTAGGAGGAAGGCGAGGACCCAGGTCCAGTCGAGGCCCTGGGAGCCGAGGGAGAAGAGGAAGCCGAGGCTCGCCGCCAGGGCCACCAGGAACTCGCTGGTGTCGATCGAGCCGATCACCTTGCGGGGTTCCATACGGCCGCTCGCGAGCAACGCGGGCGTGCCCACCGGGCCCCAGCCGCCTCCGCCCGTCGCGTCGAGGAACCCGGCGACCAGGCCCAGCGGTGCCAGGAACCGCTTCCGCAGCGGCTTGCCGAGCTGGTCCTTCGGGAGGCCGCGGAAGGTGAAGCGGGACATGACGTACAGGCCGAGGCCCAGCAGGATCAGCGACATCACCGGCTCCGCCACCTCCGTCGACAGCGCCGACAGCGCCGTCGCGCCGAGGAACGAGCCGATCGCGCCGGGGACCCCGATCTTCGCCACGACCTTCCAGTCGACGTTGCCGAAGCGCCAGTGGCTGGCGCCGGACATCAGCGTCGTACCGATCTCGGCGAGGTGGACCGTCGCCGAGGCCGCGGCCGGATTCGTACCCATCGCCAGCAACAGGGTGGTCGAGGTCACGCCGTAGGCCATGCCGAGGCTGCCGTCCACGAGCTGGGCGCCCAGGCCCGCGAGGGCGAGCAGTATCAGCGTGCGCATAGGGGAGGTCCCGTCCGTCGTTCCTGCGTTTCCGGGTTTTCCCACCGGGGAGGTAGGGATGAACGGGAGGCGACGGTAGGGCGTCAAACTGAGTACAGGCTTAGACCCGGATGAGGACGTTCACAGGGAAAGGCCCGGCGATCTCTACGGGTTCTCCCAGGCCGCGGGCTCGGCCGCCAGCTGCTGCACCGGCGTCGGCAGCGCGTCCGCCGCGATGTCCGCGATCGTCACGCCCTCCAGGATGCGGCGCACGTTGGCCCGCAGGGCGATCCACAGAGGCAGGAGCGGCTGGGCGGAGCCCGTGTAGGCCAGGCCCGTGGGCCGTTCGCCCCGTACCGACACGATCGGGCCGTCGACCGTCCGGATCACGTCGGCCACCGTGATCTCCGCCGCGTCCCGGGCCAGCGTGTAACCGCCGTTGCCGCCGCGCCTGCTGTCGACGACCCCGCCGCGTCGCAGGTCACCGAGGATGCCTTCGAGGAACTTGTGCGGAATGTCCTGCGCGAGGGCGATGGTCTCCGCCTTCACGGGAGTCTTCACGGGCCCGTCGCCCTGTCGTACGGCGAGTTCCAGTACCGCTCGTACCGCGTAGTCCGCCCGTGCCGAGATCCTCATGAGGACCATTGTGAGGTGTGCCGCCCCGGGCATGGAGAATGGTCCCTCACTCGCGTCCCGGGAAACGCAGGCACAACAGGAGGCGACGCTCGCGTGGAGCTCAGCAGACGAACTTTCAGCACCCTCGCCGGTACGGCCGCGCTCGGCTTCGCGCTGACCGGCAGCGGCGGTGTGCTGCCGTCGCGGACGGGGCCCCGCGTCGTGCCCACGGGGCCGCCGCCGGCCCCGCCGGTCGCGGACGGTGCCGTGCACACGGTCGGCCACGACCGCTACTCCCTGCTCGTCGACGGCCGGCGCCTCGCGCTGTGGCCGGGCGAGATGCATCTGTTCCGGCTGCCGAGCCCGTCCCTGTGGCGGGACGTGCTGGAGAAACTGCGGGCGCACGGCTACAACGCGGTGACCGTCTCGGTCGCCTGGAACTACCACTCCCCCGCCCCGGGTTCGTACGACTTCACGGGCGTCCGCGACCTCGACCGCTTCCTGCGCACGGCCGCCGCCACCGGGCTGTACGTCGTCCTGCGCCCCGGCCCCCACCTCGGCGCCGACATCGACGCGGGCGGCTTCCCCGGCTGGCTGACGGCCACCGAGGGACGCGCCCGGACCACGGACCCGACCTATCTGGCGCACGCGGACGAGTGGCTGACGCGGGTGAACGCCATCGCCGCCCGGCATCTGTACACCAAGGGCAAGGGCACGGTCCTGCTGTACGAGCTGGAGAAGGGGCCCGACGCCGCCTACCTCTCCCACCTCCGCCAGAAGGTGCGGGCCGACGGCATCGACGTACCCCTGTCCGTGCCGCGGTCCCCCCTCACCGGCCTCCACCACCCGGCCATGGCGTACGGCGGGACGTCCTGGGGCTGGCTGCCCGCGCCGCAGCTCTCCACCACGGCGTACGACAGCGGCGCGGCCCTCGGCGAGGGGCGGCAGCCGACCGCCGCGCTCGCGCCGGTCCACCGGCTCGGCCAACTGCTGCGGACCGTACCGGACTTCGCCAAGCTGGACCGCAAGACGGACTTGGCCTCTCCCGGCGGTCGCCTCGGCGTGGAGCACCTGGTCAACCGCGACACCGACTCCCAGACGTACGTCGTGCGCAACGACTCCGCCAAGGCGGTGTCCACCCCGCTGCCACGCGCCGGGATCGAGGTGCCGGTCAACGTCCGGGCCGGTGACACCAAGGTGCTCAGCAGTCAACTCAAGCTGGGCGGGCGGACGTTGAAGTACGCCACCGCCCAGCTCATGCTGTTCGTCTCCGCCGGGCGGCAGGACATCGCCGTGTTCTCGGGGCGGTACGGCGACATGGCACAGGTCGTCGTGGAGTGCCCGGAGGAGCCGACGGCGACCCGGCTCGACGCCGAACCGGCGTGGATCTACGACCGTGGCCTGCTGCGGGTGACCTGCCCCCTCGGTGTCGGCGAGCTGGCCCGCGTGAAGGTCGAGAACGGCGGCTCCGACCGGCCGTTGCTGCTGCTGTTCGCCGACGACACCACCGCACTGCGGCTGTGGCCGTACGAGACGCCGTCCGGGTCGGTGCTGGTGTACGGCCCCTCGCTGGTGCGGGACGTCCGGCTGAAGGACGACACGGTCCATCTCACCGGCGACACCACCAAGGTGACCGGCCTGGAGGTGTGGGGGCCGCGCGGCATCGAGCAGGTGACGTGGAACAAGCGGCCGGTGGCCTCCCGGATCAGCGCGACGTTCAGTCTGCTCGCCCTGAAGCCCCTGCCGGGCCAGGGCCCGGTGCCGCTGCCGGCCCTCGACGACTGGCGGCGACGGGCCGAGAACCCGGAAGCCGAGCCGGACTTCGACGACTCGGCGTGGGTGAAGGCCGACAAGAAGACGTCCTTCAGCACCACCCCCGTCCCCGACGGGCAGCCCGTCCTCTTCGCCGACGACTACGGCTTCCACTACGGCGACGTCTGGTACCGGGGCCGCGTCACCGACGCCGAGGATCTCGCATCCGTCTCCCTCGCCTACAGCACCGGCACACAGGGGCTGTTGATGGCCTGGCTGGACGGCAAGCCGCTCGGCACGCACCGGATGCCGGTGCCGGACGCCGGGTCCGCCCGCAAGGGCACCTGGACCGCCACGGCCACCTTCGACGTCCCGGAGAAGCTGCGGACGCGGGACGAGCATGTACTGTCCGTGCTCGTGCGGCGGATGGCCCATGACGTGGACGACACCTCCCTCGACACCCACAAGGCGGCCCGCGGACTGACGTCGGTGAGCTTCAAGGGGGCGTCCCCGAAGGTGAGTTGGCGGCTCCAGGGCGCCGGCGCCACCGATCCGGTGCGCGGACCGCTCAACAACGGCGGGCTCTACGGCGAGCGGGAGGGCTGGCACCTGTCCGACCTCGACGAGGCCGACGACTGGGAGGGCGTCAAGCTGCCGCGCGCCGACCGCCGCCAGGGAGTGACCTGGTACCGGACGGGCTTCCGGCTCGCCGTCCCCACCGGCGTCGACGCCTCGATCGGACTCACCCTCGACGACGATCCGAAGCGTGCCTACCGGGTGCAAATCTTCCTCAACGGCTGGAACATGGGCCAGTACGTCAACGACGCCGGCCCCCGGCACCCCTTCGTCCTGCCGAACGGCATCCTGCGCACCCGGGGCAGCAACTCCCTCGCCCTGGCGGTCCTTTCGGACGGCACGACGGAGGCGGGCCCCAAGGACGTACGGCTGACCCTGCTGGGCGCGTCGGCGGGCGGGGTGACGGTGGAGAACGTCTGAGGGGAGAACCTCGTGCGAAGACGGCGATTCATCAGCGGGTTACTCGGGGCGGGGGCCGGCGTCGGGCTCACCTCGTCGAGCGGCGGGACGGCCGGAGCGGCCCCGGTCGGAGCCGCCGCCGGCCCGCACGACTGGCGGACGGTCCCCGCCCCCGCCTGCGCGACGGCCGCCCAGCTCCTGGGAGTCGCGGCCGCCGGTCCCGACCTCGCCTGGGCCGTCGGCGAGGAGGGCCGCAACGGCTCCACGCGCGGCAGGCCGCTCGCCCTGGTGTGGGACGGCGGCGTCTGGACCCGCCTGGACCTCACCCATCTCGGCTTCTCCGGCGGGTACTTGAACGCCGTCGCCGGTTCGTACGGCGCCGCGTGGGCCGTGGGCACCGACACCGGCGGCGTCGCCCGGCTCGTCCACTGGGACGGGACGACCTGGCAGGAGGCCGACTTCGCCGGCCGCCTGGCCTACGGGACGGCCCTCACCGGTGTGGCGCTGGACGCCGACGACCGCGTATGGCTGTCCGGCCGCAACAGCGACGGCTGTGTGCTGCTGCGCGGTGACACGGACGGCTGGCTGTGGCTGCCCCCGCCGCCGAGCGGCAGCACGACCGCCCCGGCGGGCCTGCGCGTGACGCGCGACGGCAACGTCTGGGCGTACGACAGCGCCCTCGTCGCCCGCTGGGACCACGAGGAGTGGACCGAACTGCCCGCGCCGGCAGGCCTGCGGCCGTACGTCACCGGGCTGCTCCCGGTCGCCGACGACGACATCTGGCTCACCGGCTTCGACTACGGGGTGGGCGGCCCGCCCGGCAAACCCCCCGGCGTCATGCTCAAGCACTGGGACGGCACCTCATGGGTGGCCGTCACCGCCCCGTTCACCGTGGGCATGCTCTCCGCGATCGTCGACGACGGGCTCGGCGGCCCCGACCGCATCGCGGGCTGGGACTTCTGGGACCAGACGCGTTCGCACCACCTCCGCTGGGAGGGCGGGAGTTGGGTGAGCGAGCGCGGGCCCACGTCCTCAAGTGCCGTCCTGGTGAACGCACTTGCGGCCGTACCCGGAGCGGGCGGGTACTGGGCCGTCGGCATGACACCGTCGTCCCCGTACCCGCCCGCGCAGGTGTACATCGAGCAATAGCCCTCTAGGCCAGCCGGATCACGTTCCACGAAAGCGGTTCGAGTACGGCGGTCAGGGTGCCGTCCGTGAGGGCGGTGCCCTCGACCGTGTGCGGGGCGACCCGCTCCGGCTCGGCGAGGGTGTTGCGGGCGTCCGGGTCGGCGTCGGCGAGGGCGCTGTGCTCGACGACGGACGTCACATTCAGCGCGCCCAGGGCGACTTCGAGGGGCAGCGCCTCCGTCCGGCTGCGGTTCACGGCGAAGACGGTGACCGAGCCGTCCTCCGCGCGCACCGCGGTGGCGTGCAGCAGGTCGGTCTCGCCGTACTTCTCGGTGGTGTACGTCGGGGAGTCGACCCGTACGTCGAGGACCTCGCCGCGGCCGTACCGCGCGGCCTGCGCGAACGGGAAGAACGTCGTCTGCCGCCAGGCCGGGCCGCCCGGCTCGGTCATGATCGGCGCGATCACGTTGACGAGCTGGGCGAGGCAGGCGACGGTGACGCGGTCGGCGTGCCGGAGCAGGGCGATGAGCAGAGAGCCGAAGACGACGGCGTCGGTGACGCTGTAGTTGTCCTCCAGCAGCCGGGGGGCCTCGGCCCAGTCCCGTGTGTCGGAGTTCTCGATCTCGTGCCAGTCCGAGATGTACCAGACGTTCCACTCGTCGAAGGAGAGGTTGATCTTCTTCTTGGACTTGAGCTTCGCACCGATGTGGTCGGCGGTGGCGACCACGTTCTCGATGAACGACTCCATGTCGACGGCGGAGGCCAGGAAGGAGTCGATGTCGCCGTTCTCGGGCTGGTAGTAGGCGTGCAGGGAGATGTAGTCGACGAGCTCGTACGTCTCGGCGAGGACGGTCGCCTCCCACTCGGCGAACGTCGGCATGGACTGGCTGGAGGAGCCGCAGGCGACGAGTTCGACGTTCGGGTCGATCTGCCGCATCGCGCGGGCCGTCTCGGCGGCGAGGCGGCCGTACTCCGTCGCCGTCTTGTGGCCGGTCTGCCAGGGACCGTCCATCTCGTTGCCGAGGCACCAGAGCTTGATGCCGAAGGGCTCCTTGTCGCCGTGTGCCGCGCGGAGGTCGGCGAGGGCCGTGCCGGCCGGGTGGTTGGCGTACTCCTGGAGTTCCAGAGCCTCGGCGACGCCGCGCGTGCCGAGGTTGAGGGCCATCATCGGCTCGGCCTGGGGGCCGACCTTCTTCAGGAAGGCGATGTACTCGGAGAGGCCGAAGCGGTTCGTCTCCGTGGAGCGCCAGGCGAGGTCGAGGCGGCGCGGGCGGTCCTCCACCGGGCCGACGCTGTCCTCCCACTTGTAGCCCGACACGAAGTTGCCGCCGGGGTAGCGGATGGCGGTGACGCCGAGTTCGCGGACGAGGTCGAGGACGTCCTGGCGGATGCCGGCCGCGTCCGCGGTGGGGTGGCCGGGTTCGAAGATGCCGGTGTAGACGCAGCGGCCGAGGTGTTCTACGAAGGAGCCGAATAGGCGGGGGTTGACCTGGCCGACCTTGAAGGCGGGGTCGAGGGTGAAGCGGGCGGTGCTCATGCTTGCCTTTCGAGGTTGTGTGTTGGCTGCGGGTACGTGGGGGCTGGTCGCGCAGTTCCCCGCGCCCCTAAAAGACCTTTGGCCAGCCGGTCTTTGTCCAGCTCAGCTTGTTCAGCCCTAGCTTCGGGGTGCCACTATCTTCTGCGTCGCAGTAGTGGTACGCCAGCCAGTCCTGGCCCTTGTCCTTGAAGACCGACTGGCCGCCCGTGCCGATGTAGCGGCCGTGGCCCTCCAGGAGCAGGTCGCCGCCTCCCTCCAGCATCGGCTTGCCTGTGCTGTCGATGTACGGGCCCTCCACGTCCGTCGCTCGCCCCACCTTGATCTTGTAGGTGGAGTTCACGCCGGCGCAGCAGGCGTCGTACGAGGCGAAGAGGTAGTAGTAGCGGCCGTGCTTGACGATGTACGGGCCCTCGACGGCGTACGGGAGGTCGGGGCGGGTCGCCAGGTGGTCGACCGTGGCTCCTTCGATCGCCTTTCCGGTCGCCGGGTTCAGTTCGACCATGCGGATGCCCGTCCAGTACGAGCCGAACGCCATCCACAGCCTGCCGTCGGCCTTGATGACGCCCGGGTCGATGGCGTTCCAGGAGTCGGTGGTCTCGGAGGAGAAGACCTTGCCGTGGTCCGTCCAGGTGCCCGGGAGGCCTGAGTCGGAGGTCGCAACGCCTATCGCGGAGTGGTTGGTGCCCCAGGACGAGACGGCGTAGTACAGCCAGTACTTGCCCGCGCGGTAGGAGATGTCGGGGGCCCACGGGTCGCCGGTGTTGTTGTACTCGTACCACCAACTCGGCGGCTCGGCGAAGGCGTTGCCCGCGTCGTCCCACTGCTTGCCGTCCTTCGACAGGCGGGCGCCGATGATGCCGCCGGTCGAGTAGGCCACGTAGCCGCCGGACTTGAGCTTGATGACGGTCGGGTCGTGGATGATCTGCTGGCCGGTGATGGGGCGGGGGTCGGGGTAACTGACCGCTGCCTGCGCCGTGTTGGGGAGCAGGGCGAGGAAGGTGGCCGCGGCCACCGCCGTGAGCGTTCTGCGCAGGGTCACTGGCCCGCCAATCCCGTGTGGGCGACGCCCGCCACGATCTGCCGCTGGAAGAAGACGAAGACGACGATCAGGGGCAGGCCGGCCATCAGGCCGCCGGCCATGAGCTGGGCCCACTGGATGCCGTAGGAGTTCATGACGGTCGCGATGCCGTTCGGCATGGTCATCAGGTCGGGGTTGTTGGTCACCATGTACGGCCACAGGAAGTTGTTCCAGGAGGCGATGAAGGTGAAGATGCCGACCGCCGCGAGCGAGGGCCTCGCCAAGGGGACGACGATCGTGAAGAAGACCCGCCAGCGGCCCGCGCCGTCGATGAACGCGGCCTCCTCCAGTTCGCGCGGGATGCCCTGGAAGAACTTGTAGAGGATGTAGACCATCGCGGCCGGCGCGCACTGGGGAAGGATCATGCCCCAGTAGGTGTCGACCATCCCCATCTGCTGGACCGTGGTGAAGAGCGGCACGCCCAGCACCGCCGGGGAGATCATCAGGCCCGACATCACCACGCCCATGAGCAGGGACTTGCCCCTGAACTCCGTGCGGGCGAAGCCGTATCCGGCGAGGGCGCTGACCACCAGCACGATGGTCGTCACGCACACCGAGACAACCAGCGAGTTGACGAACCAGTTGCTGACGTTGCCGGTCTCCCAGAGGGCCTTCCACGCCTGGGTCGTCCACACCTTCGGCACCCAGTGCGGCGGGATCTCGGCGGCCTCCGCCTCGGACTTGAGGGAGGTGAACAGGGCGGCGGCGATCGGCGCCACGAAGACGATCGAGACGGCCGCGCCGATCAGGGTGAGGACGATCTGGCTCGGCGTCCAGGGCTTGCGGGTCTTGAGGCGTACCTGGGTGGCGCTCATCGGGTGCCCTCCTCACGGGTGCGCAGCAGTGCCATCCGGCCGAGGGCGACGGCCGCGATGATCACGAAGAAGATGATGGACATCGCGGAGGCGTAGCCCACGCGGTAGCTGGTGAAGCCCTGTTCGAGGGTGTACTGGACGAACGAGCGGGTGGAGAGCTCGGGTCCGGGGCCGAAGTCCATCATCACCACGGCCTGGTCGAAGAGTTGGAGCGAGGCCAGGATCTGGAGCGCGATGACGAGGCCGGTGATGTTGCGCAGCATCGGCAGCGTGATGTGGACCATGCGGTGCCAGGCGTTGGCGCCGTCGAGTTTGGCGGCCTCGTAGAGGTGGTCGGGGATGCCCTGGAGGGCGGCGAGGTAGAGCAGGAAGCTGAAGCCGACCGTCCACCACAGGGTGGTGATGACGATGGCGAGCATCGCGTACGACTTGTCCGTCAGCCAGGGGGTGTCGAGGCCGAAGGTCTCGTTGAACAGGCCGATGCCCTGGGTGAACAGCCACTGCCACATGTTCGCGGCGACCGTCGACGGGAGCAGGAAGGGCGCGAAGAAGCACAGGCGCCACAGCCATTTGCCGCGCTCGATGTGGTGGGCCAGCATCGCGAGGAGGAAGGCCAGGAGCGTGATGCAGGGGACGACGAGGAGCGTGAAGTAGGCGCTGTGGCCGAGCGCGTCCCACATCGCCTGGTCGTTGAGGGCCTCGCGGTAGTTGTCGAGGCCGACGAAGCTCGCGCCCTCGCCGGAGATGTTGGCGTCCGTGAAGCTGAGCCAGACGCCGCGCAGCAGCGGCCAGACCACGAAGAGGGCGAAGAGCACCAGGAACGGGGCGATGAACCAGCCGCCGTGCTGGAAGCCCTGCTTGCGGCGGACGGTCGCGGTGGCCGTCGCGGTCCTCGCGCGGGCCGGTACGGCGACGCTCTGAGCACTGGTCGTCATGCGACCGCACCTCCCTGCGCGGCGGTCCTGCCGTCCATCGGGTTCTTGGACGCGAGGAGCTTGGTGAGATGGCTCTTCATGGTCTGGGCGACCTTGTCGGGCTTGGCGGAGCCCATCGTCGAGGAGACGACGACCGGGCCGAGGTCCTGGGCGAGGACGCCGGTGGAGCCCGCGAACCACACCTTCGGCTCGGTGGCCTGGTGGTCCATGGCGCTGACGTACTCGTTCTGCGGGGTGAGCTTCTTGTAGGCGGCCGTGGAGAGGGTCGGCGTGTACGCGGGGATGTGGCCGCCTGCCGCCCACTGCTGGGCGTGCTGGACGACGTAGGCGGCGAGTTGGTGGGCGCCGTCGTTGGTGGCGCCGCCGCGGCCGGCCTGGTGGGGCAGGACGAAGGCGTGCGACTCGGCGTGGGTGGCCTGTTTGCCGAAGACGGGCGGCAGCGGGGTGGCGCCGTAGTCGAGCTTGGCGCCGGAGAAGACCGGCACGGACCAGTTGCCCTCCCAGGTGAAGGGGGCGCCGTTGATGAACTGCTCGCCGGTCGGGGCGCCGGGGATGACGTATCCGTCGGTGACGTGCTGCCGGAGGAACTCCAGGACCTGGGTGGCCTTGTCGGGGGCGAAGAGGACCTCGGTGTTCTCGGCGTTGAACCACTCGCCGCCGAGCTGGGTGTAGAAGGCGACGAAGAACCACCACTGGAAGTTCTGGTCGTTGGTCCACAGGCCGATGGTCTGAAGGCCCTTCTTCTGGACCGCCTTGGCCTTCTTCAGCACGTCGAACCACTCGGCGGTGGAGCCGACCGGGATCATGCGGCCGTCGTCGCCGAGCAGGCCGGCCTTCTTCAGCACGTCCTTGCGGTAGAAGCAGAGCTGGACGTGGATGTCGAGCGGGAGGGCGTAGAGCTTGCCGTCGATGACGCCGCGCTTCCACAGCGCGGGGTTGAAGTCCTGTTCGCGTACGCCGTACTTGGCGAGCAGGTCGACGTCCCAGGGGTCCAGGAGGCGGCCCGGTGAGAAGCCGGTGACGCGGCCCATGTGCATGACGCCGAGTTCGGGGGCGCGGTTGCCCGCGGCGGCCATGGCGAGCTTGGTGTAGAAGGGGTTGCCCCACTGGAGAGTGGAGTCCTTCACCGCGATGTCGGGGTGTTCCTTGCGGAAGGCGTCCAGCATCGTGATCATGTTGGCGCCGTCGCCGCCGCTGAAGAGGTTCCAGTACCGTACGCGGGTGTCCGCGCCGGAGGCCAGTGCGTCGGCCCCCGTCCCGAGCGCCGCGAAGCCGAAGCTGCCCGCGACGGCGAGTCCGCCCGCCGCGGTGAGCAGTTGCCTGCGATTCAGGTCAGGTCGTCCCATTGCCTGCCCTTACTTTCAGAGTTCGGAGAATCGTGTCAATTGTTCGGTATTTCGAAAGGCGCCCGTAACTTCGAACGGGACCGTAGATAGGAAGCGCTTTCCAGTCAATGGTCCGGACAGGATTTTCAGGACGGGGACGATGGTTCTCAGTTGTACGAACGGTCCTCGGAACCGATGACGTGGACACTTCCCGCCGCGTACGCTCGGACGAACTGCCGTGCGGTGGTGAGAAGGGGGATCGATGGACATCGCGGGCGCGCGCACCAGAGCGGGGCGGATCGCCGCGGCGCTGCGGCGGGCGAGGACCGGCTCCGCGATGCGTGACCTGGCGGGGGAGCTCGGTGCCGCCGTGCGGGCCAGGCCGCGGCCGCCGGCCGGGGTGCGCGAGGTGTGCCGGGCGCTGTGCGAGGCGATGAGCGTCCGCCGGGGCGGGCGGCCCGTGGAGCTGCGGTTCGAGCGGTTTCCCGACGAGATCGAAGTGACCGGCCTGTGGGTGGAGTTCCAGGACTTCGACCTGGTCATCGTCGAGGAGCGCGCCGAGGCTGTGCAGCAACTGGTCATCCTCGGCCATGAGTTGTGGCATCTGCACGCCGGCCACCGGCACGGGGTGGGCCCGGCCGCCGCCCGCGCGCTGGCGGGCGAGCCCGACTGGAGGGACGCCCTGACCGTCGCCGCCCGCAACGGCTCCCGGCAGACGGACGAGGCCGAGGCCGACGACTTCGGACACCGCCTGGCGGCCGTCTTCCGGCCCTATCTGTCGGGCCAGGGCGGCCGGCAGCACCTCGAACCGCTGGAGCGGTCCATGGGCTACCGCGGACGCCGGGACACCGAGCGGTGAGCACCCCTTACGACGCCCTGGCCGCGGGGAACCTCCTCAGCGGGATGTACGTCTCCTTCTGGCTGCCCACGGCCGTGCTGACCGCCGCCCTGGCGATCAAACTGCCCAGCATCCTCAAGCTGTGGCGGGACCCGCTGCTGCGTGCCGTCGGCGGCCTGCTGCTGTTCGCCTGCGCGGTGTTCGTCTTCGCGGCCCCCTCCACCATCGCCTGGACCAACCGCGTCACCGGCGTCCCCAACATCGCCGCGCCCTGGGTGTACTCGCTGCTGACCGCGCTGTGCGCGTCCTGGCTGCTGCTGGTCGTGCACTGGCGCAACGGCCGTACCGAACGCCACGCCCAGACGCGCCGCGCGACCCGCTGGGTGGTCGCCGTCTACGCGGCCGTCGTCGCCGCGCTGTGGGTGCTGTTCGCGCTCGCCGACGTGCCCGTGGAGCAGATCCGGGACCTGGACACGTACTACGCCTCGACGCCGTTCATGCGGGAGCTGATCCTCCTCTACCTGACCGCGCACACCGTGGCCAGCCTGATCACGTCCCGGCTGGTGTGGAACTGGATCCGCACCGACGGCCTCGACGCCTGGCTGCGCTGGGGGCTGCGCTTCCTCGGGATCGGCTTCGCGACGAACCTGCTGTTCAGCGCGGCCAAGCTCACGGCGGTGGTGGCCCGTTGGACCGGCCACGACCTGGACTGGCTGAACACCAACGTGGCGCCCTCGGCCGCCTGCATCGCCGCCACGTTCGTCGCGGTCGGCTTCATCGTGCCGCACGCCGGCCAGTACCTCCAGGAGCGCTGGCTGGTCCGCCGCCGCCACCGCGGCCTCGCGCCGCTGGCCCGCCTCATGCGGACCGTCGCGGGCAGCCGCGAGCCGCTCGGCCTGCGGGCGACCCCCGAGATGCGGCTCATCCGCCGCGAGACGTTCATCCGCGACACCCTCCTCCAACTCGCCCGCCGCCTCGACGAGCACCTGCGCACCCGGTCCTACGACGCCGCCCTCGCCCTCGGCTTCCCGCCCGGCCGCGCCCAGGCCCTCGCGGCGGCCGTGACGATCCTGGACGCGGTGGAGGCCGAGCGGCGCTCCCCCGACGGCGGCGGCACCGAGCGCTCCGCCGGAAGTGCGGCGACGGCCCTTCAGGGCGCTGCCGAACCGCACCGGACTTCGCCGGACCCGCTCAGCGCCCCCGACACCACCTACCTGCTGCAGGAGATCCACGCCGTGTCCCAGGTCCTGCGCAAGCCCGAGGAGATCAAGGCGGTACGCGCCCGCGCGGCCGTCCCGGCAGAGAGCATGTCCGCGCATGAATGAAAGACCCTCGCCCGCCAGAGTCGCCGTCGTGCTCGGGGGGTCGCACACCGGCATGCTCGTGGCCGCCGCCCTGGCCGGGCTCGCCGAGCGGGTCGTCGTCGTGGAGCGCGACGAACTGCCCGTGGCGCCCGCGCCCCGCAAGGGGCTGCCGCAGGCCCGGCACGCCCACATGCTGTGGTCGGGCGGTGTGCACGCGCTGGAGGAGCTCCTCCCCGGCGTCACCGCGGAACTCCGCGCCGCCGGGGCCCGCCGGGCGCCGGTCACCACGGACATGGTCGTGCTGTCGGCGCACGGCTGGTTCCGCCGCTGGCCGGAGTCCCACCACGTCATCCTCGCCGGGCGCGACCTGTTCGACGCGACGGTCCGGGCACGGGTCCTCACCGACGAGCGCGTCGAACTCCTCGACGGCACCGAGGTGTTGGGGCTCGTCGGCACCTCCGAGGCGGTCACCGGGGTACGGGTGCGCGGGCGGGACGGGCGGGAGCGGACGATCGACGCCGGGCTGGTCGTCGACGCGAGCGGGCGGGGCTCGGGCGCGCCCCGCTGGCTCACGGAACTCCGCCTGCCCGCGCCTGAGCAGCGCGAGGTCGACTCCGGGCTGGCCTACGCGAGCCGGCTCTACCTCGCCCCCGAGCAGGCCCGTGACGGCTTCCCGGTCGTCAACGTCCAGTCCGACGCCCGCGGTGACGGTCCCGGCCGCGCGGGCTTCCTGCTGCCCATCGAGAACGGCCGCTGGATCGTCACCCTCAACGGCACGCGCGGCGGCGAACCGACCTCCGCGAACGCCTCCGGCGACGACTTCGTCCGCTTCGCCCGCGAGTCGTTGCGACATCCGCTGATCGGCCAACTCCTCGCCCGTGCCGAGCCGTTGTCCGACGTGGCGTTCACGCGGACGACCGTCAACCGGCGGTACTTCTACGAGCGGATGCCCGCGTGGCCCGACAACTTCGCGGTGCTCGGGGACGCGTTGGCCGCGTACAACCCGGTTTATGGCCATGGGCTGGCCGTGGGGGCGCAGAGCGCGGTGATCCTTCGGGATGTCGTACGGCGGCACGGGTGGGGGGCCGTCGCACTGGCTCGGAGGGTGCAGAAGGCGGTGGCGCGGCCGGTGGGGGCGGCGTGGGACCTCGCTACCGGGCAGGACGTGTTCTATCCCGGGGCGACGGAGGAGGGGCCCACGGGGCGGGACCGGCTCGTGGCCGCGTACGTGGATCGGCTGATGTACACGGCCACGGGGAATGGGCGGATCGCTCGCCGGGTCACTGATGTGACGTCCCTTGAGCGGCGGGCGGAGGTGTTGTTGGCGCCGTCTGTGTTGTTGGCGGCGTTGGTGGGGCCGTTGAAGGCGACTTTGGCTGAGCCGCCTTTGACTGCGGAGGAGTTGAAGGCGGCGGGGCTTCGGTAGTTCGTCGGGTGCGGGGCGGTGGGGGCTGGTCGCGCAGTTCCCCGCGCCCCTTAGGGACATGCAGTTACCCGGCGAATGAAGGTTGCTGCAATCCCTTCCCTGCGCCCAGTACCACCAGCAGCGAGCCCGCCACCGGGTGTGGAGTCTCCAGTCCCACCCTCGCCGTCGTGATGTACAGGTCCGTCAAGTCCTTCCCCCCGAACACGCACGCCGTCACCCTCGGGGTCGGCAGGGTGATCACGCGGTCCAGGCTGCCCTCCGGCGTATAGCGGCGTACCGCTCCACCGTCCCACAGGGCCACCCACACGCAGCCGTCCGCGTCGACCGTGAGGCCGTCCGGGAAGCCCGCGCCGTCCTCGATCTCGGCGAAGGGGCGGCGGTTCGAAACCTTCCCCGCGTCGTGGTCGAAGACGTCGACGCGGCGGGTCGGGGAGTCGATGTAGTACATCAGGCGGCCGTCCGGGCTCCAGCCCGTGCCGTTGCTGACCGCCACGTCGTCGAGGACCGTCTCCGCCGTGCCGTCGGGTGTGAAGCGGGTCAGGGTGCCGCCGCCGGGGGCCTCGTCGTAGCGCATGGTGCCGGCCCAGAGGGAGCCGTCGGGGGCGATCGCCGCGTCGTTGGCGCGGCGGCCCGGGACCGGCTCGTGGTGGAGCCAGCGGAAGGTGTCGTCGGGGTCGAGGAGGGCGACGCCGTCGCGCAGGTTGAGGACCAGGCCGCCGTTCGCGCGTGGCTTCGCGGCGCCCACGTGCTGGTCGGTGACGCGGACCGTGCGGTGGCCGGTCGCCGGGTCGTAGGTGTGCAGGCGGGCGCCCAGGATGTCCAGCCAGAGCAGCCGGCCGGTCGCCGCGTCCCAGGTCGGGCCCTCGCCGAGGGTCGCCTCGGCGCGGACGGCGACCTCGTAGTCGTACGTCTTCGAGGTCATCCCACGCTCCGGTGGCCCAGGCGCTCGGACAGCTCGACGGCGCCCTTGGCGGCGAGCTGCTCCAGCTCCTCGCGGCGGTCCTCGCTCCAGCGGATCATCGGCACCGAGATCGACAGCGCGGCCACGACCCGGCCGGTGCGGTCGCGGACCGGGGCGGCCACGCAGGAGACGTCCGGGTTGGACTCGCGGCGCTCCACGGCGAGACCCCGCTCACGGATCTCGGCGAGGGCCTCGCGCAGAGCGGCCGGGTCGGTGATGCTGTTCGGAGTCATCGCGGTCAGGTCCGCGTTGTCCGGGATGCGGGAGCTCAGCTCCGGCTCGGGCAGCGAGGCCAGGAGCATCTTGCCGACGGAGGTGCAGTGGGCGGGCAGCCGGCGTCCCGCGGCGGACACCATGCGCACCGCGTGCGTGGAGTCGACCTTCGCGATGTAGATGACGTCGGTGCCCTCGAGGATGGCCACGTGGACGGTCTCGTCGCAGGTCTCGGCGACCGAGCGGGCGACCTGCTGGCCCTCGGCGGCGAGGTCGAGCTGCTCGGCGTAGCGGCTGCCGAGCTGGTACGGACGCACGCCGAGCCGGTAGCGTCCCGGCTGACCCGGTACCGGGACGATGTACGACCGTGCGGCGAGCGTGGTGACCAGCTCGTGCACGGTGGTGCGCGGCAGCTGGAGCTTGCGCACTATGTCCGGGGCGGAGAGCGTGCCGTCGCCGTCGAGGAAGAGCTCGAGGATGTCGAGAGCCCGGGTCACGGCAGGTACGAGACGTCCCACGTTCGGCCCCCTCCCTGTGAGGTGTCTGTGGAGTTCGGCGCCTGTCGAGCATCGTTCACGTTGTTCGAGATTTCAACAGGCGATCGGAATAACGAACACAGGCTAACGGGTTTCCTGTGGGATCGACAGTGGTCTGCGGTCCGCTCAGATCGCACGCGGGCACGCGATTCGAATGCGTGACCTTTTCACAGGAGTGTCGTTGATCGGATGACAGCATCGCGAGCGGACAAGGGGGCGCGGGTGAGCCGAAGGCTGCCGCTCGGCGAAGGCGAGATCTCGCGTACCGCCTGCGCCCCTGGCTTGTTGCGCACCGCAGTTGACGAGGAGACCGACGGGCCTCTGTCCGCTTCTGCCCTGACGAAGCGAGTCGGCTGGGCCGCCTGCCTGATATCCGGTATGGCTGATGAGCTGACCACCGGACACTGGAACACCGCCGACATCGACGTACTGGCCTCCGGCGAGGACGCGGGCAGCAGGAAGCTGCCGTCGCAGGCATGGATGGCCCTGCGCCGCCTGGGCTGGAGCGTCGCGCCGCCGGAAGGCGTCAAGGTCAATGACCGGATCGTGCGTATGGCACAGGAGCAGGCCGGACGGGCTGCGCGGTCGGTGAAGTGGCGTGCCGATCTGACCGCAGGCGTCCTCATGACGTGGCCCGCGGATCCGGCCAAGCGCACCGCAGATGAGTGGGATCAGGTTCGGGATGCGGTGCCCGGCGGCCGGTTCCTGCCGTCCGGTGTGATCCGGTCCCGGACCCGGCAGGTCAGCGCCTTCGAGCGCAGGCAGGGCCGGTTGCCGGTAGACATCTTCGAGTTGGAAAGCCCGCCCAGCACCGCCCGGATGCTGCTGCTCTCGGCGTGTGACGGACAGCAGGCCACCATTGAACGGCACGAGAGCGATCCGGGTCGAGCACTGCTGAGGCTGCAACTGCCCACCCGCCCCGACCCCCGGTCGTACAAGGACTGGACATGGGTGGCCTGCCCCATCGTGCTACCGCCAACCATCCCTGTCAGCGCGGTGCTGCACCTACCCACCCTGCGCATCCACAGCGGGCGGGTACGTGCTGATCTCGCATACACCCACCCCGTCCGCAAGACCCAGCGCACCGGTCACACGATCGCGCTCGGTGTGGACTGGGGCTTGAACACCCTTCTGTCCGCCGGGGCCGTCCAGCTGGACGGCGACAAAACCATCACTGCCCTCGGCAGCGGGGGGATGTTCCGCGCCACCGGTGTCCTCGCCAAGCAGCACCGGCTGCGCCGCCACTTCGAGCACCTACAGGCCAAGGCCGACCAGTACCAGCGGCTCATCAAGGACGACAGACAGCACGGTCTGACGACCCGGTACCAGGTCCTGCGGGACGAGATCCGCCGAGTCTGCGACAAAAGGTCGAACCTCAACGACGCTCTGGCCCGGGCCGCCGCACGCTGGGCCGTCGATCAGGCCATCGCCGCCGGAGCCACGGTGATCTACGTCGAAGACCTCCGCTCCATGGAAGCGCTCGGTATGGGCCGCGCCCACAACACCCGCATGTCCCAGACGGTGCGCGGGCAGCTCGTGAACCGGATGCGTCACCTTGCTGCCGAGGCCGGTGTCGCCGTCGTGGCCGTGCCCGCGAAGAACACATCGAGGCACTGCCCGCGGTGCCTCGTACCTCTGCGACACCGCAAAGCCCCGGACACCACCACAGCGGGCTGGAAGTGGGCCATCTGCAGTTCCTGCGGTTACCAGGGCGACCGCGACGCCGGGGCATGGCAGCGAATCGCCGCACGCGGCCTCACACACCAGACAAGAACTGTGGTGGACCGCGGCAGTGGCGCCATGATCATCCGCTCCGTCGTGGACAAGTTTGAGGCCAGGGCGGTGGTCACCCCGGCCTCCCCGGAACCCAGCCGGAAGGACCGGTCCAAGACCGGACCCACCCGGCCACGTGCCACACGCCCCGCGCCCAGGCGACGCAGGGCACCCTCCCCCACCAGGCCGCAAGGCCCGGCGGGCAAGCGTCCGGAGGGACACGCATCAACGGGCCGGACGCGGCTACCCCGCGCAGCACACCGGCACCAGAGCGTGATGACGATCAGCACACTCGCCACCGGCCGACATCGGTCACGAGGAGCAGCGCTGGGCGCGGGCTTCCACCTGCACGCCCACGCCACCCCTCCACGGTGGGAAACTCGCACGCCAGACACCACGTGGCGCACGGGATCACTGAACTGATCAGAGACGCTACTCAACGTGGGTTGATGGACGCCCGAGTCCGGCTTCATCCGCAGTGCGGACGACGCCGTGCACCGCTTCTACAAGACCGCGGTGGTTCATCAGGACGGGCCCGTCCACCGACGCACCCCCTTGCCTGCCACCTCCGATGTGACAAGGTGGCGTCACATCGATGGGGTGGGGGTAGTCGCTGTGCCTGAACTTCTCAAGGGCGGGAACACCGCGGTCGGGGCGGGGCCGCTGACCGCCGAACTGCGCTCCGCGGGCGATCCGGTCGACCTCAGCGCCCTGCTGGTCGGCGCGGACGGCAGGGTCAGGTCCGACGCCGACCTCGTCTTCTACAACCAGCCCACCGCCGAGTCCGGCGCCGTCCGCCACCTCGCCGCGGACGCCGGCGCACCCGAGCGGATCGCCGTCGACCCGGGTGCGCTGCCCGCCGACGTGGACCGGGTGGTGCTGGTCGCGAGCTGCGACCCGGACGACCTGTCGCGTACGTTCCGCACGGTCGCGGACGTCGAGGTGCGGGGTGTCCAGGACGGTGCCGATCCCGTCGTCTTCCGGCAGCCGCCCCTGGTCGACGGGGAGCGGGCCGTCCTGCTGATGGAGCTGTACCGGCGGGGCGACGGCTGGAAGCTGCGGGCCATCGGGCAGGGGTACGCGGAGGGGCTGGCGGGGCTGGCGACGGACTTCGGGATCGATGTGTCGGAGTCCGAGGAACCCGCGGAGACTCCGTCGGCGCCCGTGAAAACACCCCCGGCTCCCGCACCCGCCGCCGCTCCCACCAGCCTCGTCAAACCCCCGCTCGGCAAGGTCAGCCTCGACAAGGGCGGCCAGGTCGCGATCAGCCTGGACAAGCAGGACCGCGAGCTGGTGGTCACCGTGGCCCTGGAGTGGGACGGCGGCAGTGACCAGCGGCGGCGCCGGGGTGCCGACCTCGATCTGTACGCCCTCTTCGTGCCCGCGTCGAAGGCGCAGCGGGGCGGGTCCGAGGCGCCCGGCACGATCGTGAAGACCGGCCTCGCGAAGAAGATGCCGGAGAAGGGCGACAAGGGCCCGAAGGCCGACGTCGTCTACTACAAGAACCTCGGCTCGCTGAAGCAGGCTCCCTACATCCAGCTCGACGGCGACTCCAAGGTCCCCGGCCGCGAGACCGTCCGGATCGTCCGCCCGGACCAGCAGGGGTACGTCCTGCTGTGCGCGTACTCCGCCCTCAGCAACGGCTTCGGGTCCTTCAAGAGCTTCGGCGCGCAGGTGGTCGTGGACGACGGCCGTGGTTCGAACGTCACGGTCCCGCTCTTCGAGAACACCAAGACCCGCTACTGGGTGGCCATCGCCCTCGTCGACTTCACCTCGGCGGACGGCGCGGCGATCCACCACATCGAGGCGTACAGCGGCCGCATGACCGAGCGCCGCCCGGTCCTGCATCCGGACGGCACGATCGAGATGAACGCGGGGCCGGTGGAGTTCAAGGGACGGGACTAGGAACGGCCCGCCACACCCAGCGAGCCTCTCAGCCTCTGGGCCCGCAGGACCAGTTCCAGTTCGAAGCGGCGGTCCGGGTCGTCGATCTCGGCGCCCCAGAGTTCGCGGATCTGGCGCAGGCGGTAGCGGACCGTCTGGGGGTGGACGCCGAGCCGGGCGGCCACCTCCGGGGCGCCGCCACGGGTCTCCAGCCAGGCCAGCAGGGTTTCGGCGAGGCGGCGGCCGTGGGTGGGGCCGCAGTGGGCGAGGGGGGCCAGGCAGCGCAGGGCCAGGTCGTCGATGAGTTCCTCCGGTTGGAGGAGGACCAGGGCCTCGGTGTGTTCCGTGCAGTGGAGGACCTCGCCGGCCGGCAGCAGTCCGCGTTCCATCAGGGTCACCGCCGCCTCCGCCCAGCGCAGCGACTTCGCCGCGTCGGCGAGCGGGACGGGCGGTCCGATGGCGCCGGCCCAGCCGGTCAGGGCACGGTGCAGGAGTTCGGGGCGTCCGGCGCAGTCGGGTTCGGGGACGACCATGCGGGGCTGCTCGTACTCCATGTCGAGCAGGACGCCCTGGCCGACCGCGGGTGCCATGGCCTCGCGGGCCGGGCGCAGCAGGACGCCGACGGCGACCTTCTCGGGGAGGGTCCAGCCGATCCGGGCGGCGCGTTCGGTGAGCAGGTCGTCGGGGTTGCCGCCGCGGGGGCGTTCGGCCAACAGGAGTTCCATCAGACCGCGTTGGAGGCGTAAGCGCTCGCCGGCCTGGCGGGCCGCCGCTTCCGCGTAGCCGCGGACCGACTGGTCGACGAGGCCGTCGAGATACTCGTAGCCCGCGTCGACGAGTTCGTACATCGCGGGTGGCGGGATCTCGACGCGCTGGCCGATCTCGGCGAAGCGGCGCCAGGCGAGCCGTACGCCCATGCGGTAGATCGCCTGGAGGGAGTCCAGGCTGCGGCCGCCGAGGCCCTCGCCGCGGCCGAACTCCTGGAAGACGCCGGGCGGCACGGTGGGGCGGCCCTCGGCGGTCTCCAGGTGCTGGACGAAGACCTCGATGGCGCGGCGGATGCCGACGAGGGCCATCGGCTCGCCGGACTCGTCGAGAACGACGGGCAGATGCGGGTACTCGCGGCGGATCTCGCGCAGGATCTCGTCGGCGAGTTCGGGCGCCTCGGCCATGGCGATCGCGGCGAACCGGCGCACCTGGAGGCGGGGTACGTCGAGCCAGGCCGAGCGGGAGTTGACGGTTGCCGGGCGGGCCGTCACGTCTCAACTCCCCTGGCCCGCTTGCTCGTACGTGATCAAGGGGGTGTTGGGCTGGTCGGGCGTGGCGTCGAGCAGGGCGACGATGCCGAGCGCGGCACCCACGGCGAGCACGGCGGCGGCCGCGACGGTCAAAGCGGCGGCGAGCAGTCTGGACATCGCAGGGTCAGCCTCTCAGTGGCTCTCTTCCGGCGGTTGTCCCCACCCCGGCGTCCCACCCTGTCGGTCCGCCCCAGTGTCGACATGAGATTGACACCTCGTCAAGACGGCTCTACGGTTCCCGGCCCATAGAGCGGCCCGAACTCCGTACCCTCACGCCCCTGGAGTGCCCGGATGCGCCGTACAGCCTCACCGATCTCACTGATTCTGCTGGGACTCGGCACGTTCCTGCTGGTCCTGGCGCCCCTGCTGGCGTGGTACGTGACCCCGCGGGCCGCCGTGAACCCGATCGACATCGACCAGACCGCCGTCTACAAGGGCACCGGCAGCGTCTTCGACACCGACAAGGTCGAGACCGTGCCCGACCAGGAGATCACCGTCACCCAGCGGGTGCGCGGCAACGTCGAGGACAGCGAGCGCAGCGGCGACGCCGTCTGGGACGTGACGACCACGGTCGACACCGACAAGTCGCTGCCGGCCGCCGATCCGCACGACGCGCTGGAGTTCATCCCGCACCGTTGGGTGATGAACCGCAAGACGACCAAGCCGGTGCACTGCTGCGGCGAGAAGCCGTACATCGAGGGCGAGGCGTACCTGAAGTTCCCCTTCGACGTGCAGAAACGCTCGTACCAGTGGTGGGACAACTCCCTCGGTTCGACCGTCGTGTTGACCTACCGGGACACCAAGAAGATCCAGGGGTACACGGGCTACCGGTTCACCGGCACGGTCGCCCCGGCGAAGGTCGGCACCCGGCTGGTGCCGGGCACGATCGTCGGCCTGAAGAACCAGCCGCAGGTGCTGGCCGAGGAGTGGTACTCCAACCACGGCATCGAGCTGGTCGTCGACCAGCGCACCGGCCGGGTGATCTACGCCCAGGTCGGCCCCAAGCGCACACTGCGGGCGCCGGGTGCGAAGAAGGACGCGGTGGTGCTGCTGGACAGCGAGAAGATCGCGTTCACCACGGCGACGCAGAAGGACGCCGTGAAGCAGGCCAAGCGGGACAGCGGGCAGCTGAAGGCGATCGGCGTGACGGTGCCGATCGGGGCGGCTGTGGGCGGGTTCGTCCTGGTGGTGGCCGGTTCCGTTTTGTTGGTACGAGGGAGGCGGCATCCCGGTAATTCCGATATACCCGATCCCGCGCTCACGATGTGACGTGACGTCAGCTCTAATAAGCCCGGAAATTGTCATCCCCGTGAGTAGCAATGAGGAACGGGTGGGCGAAAACTGTCCACCCCCACCCGAGCACAGTCCGCCCACAATCCCCTCGTAGGAAGCACTCAAATCCCCCACAGGAACGTAAAGCACCGCCCCACGCTTCAAGTTCCGCACCCTGAGACGAGTTGGAGCACGCATGCCCCAGCACGTGCCTTCGTCGCTGCGCGCCACGCACCCCCCGGCATCGCAGCACCCCTCGGCGCTCCCCCCACCTCCGCGCCGAATCGTTTTCCTCGCCCATCGTGACCTGGGCAACCCGGCCGCCGGGGGCTCCGAGCTCCTGGTCGACCGGCTCGCCGACGGCCTCACCCGTCTCGGCCACCAGGTCACCCTGCTGTGCGGCGGTCCCGCGTCGTACCGCGACTACCGGGTCGTCTCCGCGGGCGGCGAGCTCGGACACTTTCTGCGCGCCCGCTCCGCCTTCTCCCGTCAGGTCGGCGACTGCGATCTGCTGGTCGAGGTCTGCAACGGGATGCCGTACTTCGCGCCCGTCTGGCACCGCGGTCCCACGCTGTGCCTGGTCAACCACGTCCACACCGACCTGTGGAAGATGCGGTTCGGCGGGCCTATGGCCCCGGCCGCGCGGCTCGGCCGAAGACTCGAACACTGGGCGCTTACCGGTGCACAGCACCGGAGTCTGCTGGTGGCCGTGTCGCCGTCCACCGCGCAGGCGCTCCGCGGGATCGGTGTGGAGCGTGATCGTATTCGTGTCGTCCACAACGGGGTTGAGGAGCCGGGGCCGCGGGCCGACCGGTCGCCGGAGCCGTTGTTCGTCGCCGTCGGCCGGCTGGTCGAGTACAAGCGGATCGATCTGCTGTTGCGGCTGTGGGAACGGGTGCGTCCCGTGACCGGCGGGCGGCTTGTCATCGTCGGGGACGGTCCTGAACGGGAGCGGCTGGAGCAACTCGCAGGTCCTGGAGTGGAGTTCAGGGGCCATGTATCCGAGGCCGAGAAGCACCGGCTGCTGTGCGAGGCGTGGATGTTGATGCATCCGTCGGCGGTGGAAGGGTGGGGGCTGGTCGTCACCGAGGCCGCCACCCGCGAGACGCCGACGATCGCCTTCGACGTGCCTGGACTTCGGGATTCCGTCGTGGACGGGGAGACGGGTGTGTTGGCACGAGGGGAGTCTTCCTTCGCTGCCGCCTGGTGCACGCTCGCGTTGTCCGGCGAACGGCGGGAGTTGATGGGCAAGGCTGCCCGGGAGCACGCGGCGCGCTATCGCTGGGACCGGACCGTCAGACAGTTCCGCGCGGTGGCCTCCGAGGCGGTGAGGAGCTGGGCGCCATGACAGGCACCGCTCTCAAAGACCCTTCGTTGCGTAGATCCCTTGCCCTGTTCCGCGCCTTCCTCCATGAGCAGGACGATCCCGACGCCTGCTACTCGCTCCTCGCCCGCGACTCCGTCGATCAGGTCGAGGCCTACGACGGGCCCGTCGCCGGTCGTACCGTCGTCGACGTCGGTGGTGGCAGCGGTTGCTTCACCGAGGAGTTCCGGCGGCGCGGTGCCCACGCCTACCTCTTCGAACCCGACGTGACGGAACTCGGCGCCAAGCCGCCCGACGGGGCCGTGATCGCCGACGGGTATCTGTTGCCGTTGTACGACGGGGTCGCGGACGTCACCTTCTCCTCCAACGTGCTTGAGCATGTCGCCGATCCGCAGACCTTCGTCAGTGAGCTGGTGCGGGTGACGCGGCCCGGTGGGCTGATCTATCTGTCGTTCACCAACTGGCTGTCCCCGTGGGGCGGCCACGAGTGGGCGCCCTGGCACTATCTGGGCGCCGAGCGGGCGCGGGCCCGTTATCGGCGCCGTACCGGCAGGGCCGCGAAGCACACCCTCGGCGAGAACCTGTTCGCCGTGCACATCGGCCCCACCCTGCGGCAGGTGCGCGCCCGTGACGACGTACGGGTCGTCTCGGCGCGCTCCCGCTACTGGCCGTTCCTCGCCGAGACCGTGGTGAAGGCGCCCGGTATCCGCGAGGTGGCCACCTGGAACCTCCTCCTCATCCTCCGGCGGTGTCCACCATGACGACGTCCACGGTCCAGGCCCCTCCTCCGGCCGCCGTCCCCTCCACCGCGCGCATGTCGGGCCCGCCGGAGGGCCCGCGGTCACGTCGGTGGCTGGTGGGGTTCTGGGCCGTGGTGTTCGTGCTGCTGCTGGCGGTGCATCCGGGGCGGCAGACCTTCGACACCAAGCTGGGTGTGACGGTCGACCCGGGGCGGTTCTTCGACGATCTCGGGCAGCTGTGGCAGGACCAGGGGTCCTTCGGCGGGATCTCCGACCAGTACACCGGCTATCTGTGGCCGATGCTGCCGTTCTACTGGCTGGCCGACGCCGTACGGCTGCCGGTGTGGCTGGCGGAGCGGCTGTGGCTGTCGCTCATCGTGTCGGTCGCCTTCTGGGGCGCGCTGCGGCTCGCGGAGCGGCTGCGGATCGGGAGCCCGTCCTCCCGGCTGCTCGCCGCTCTCGCGTATGCGCTCTGGCCGGTCTTCACCATCGTCATCGGGTCGACGTCCGCCGCCGCGCTGCCCGGCGCCTTCCTGCCGTGGGTGCTGCTGCCGTTGACGGACGAGCGGTACAGCGCGCGGGTCGCCGCCGTGCGCTCGGCGCTGCTCATCCCGTTCATGGGCGGCGTGAACGCGGCCGCCACCCTCGCCTCCCTGCTGCCGGTGGGCCTGTATCTCCTCACCCGGCCCTCCGGGCCCCGGCAGAGAAAGCTGCTCGCCTGGTGGATCCCCGGCGTGATCCTGGCGACCGCCTGGTGGTGGATCCCGCTGCTGCTGCTCGGCGTCTACGGGGAGAACTTCCTGCCGTACGTCGAGAGCGCGCAGACCACCACCGAGACCATGTCGGCGACGGAGGCGCTGCGCGGCGGCGGTAACTGGGTCGCCTATCTGCACTTCGGTGAGGCGTGGCTGCCGGCCGGGTGGACGGTGGCGTCGTCGGTGATCGTGATCGTGTGCTCGGCGCTGGCCGCCGGGCTCGGGCTCGCGGGCCTCGCGCGCCGGGACCTGCCGGAGCGGCGCTGGCTGACGCTGACGGTGATCGTGGCCGCGCTGATCCTGCTCGCCGGGTACGGCGGCGGGTTCGGGGCGCCCTTCCACGGGGTCGTGCAGGACTGGCTGAACGGGGGGCTCGCGCCGTTCCGGAACATCTACAAGTTCCAGACGGGGCTGGCGCTGGCCCTGGTGCTGGGGCTCGCCCATCTCGTCGGGGTCGCCGCCGAGACGCGCGGGGCGCGGCCGGTACGGGGGCGGCGGTTCGCTCCGCTGGTCGCGGCCGTGCTGATCCTGCCGGGGCTGATGTGGCCGTACCTCAACGGGTCGATCCTGAACCCGGGGTCCTTCCAGGAGATCCCCAAGTACTGGAAATCTACGGCCACTTGGCTGGAGAAGTTCTCACCCGACTCCCGTGCGCTCGTCGTCCCGGCGACCGCGCACGGCATCTACACCTGGGGCTCGACCATCGACCAGCCCCTGGACGTGGTCGCCAAGTCCCGCTGGGCGCAACGCGATTACGTCCCCTTCGGCACGGCCGGCAACCGACGTGCCATGGACGCCGTGGAGGACGCCCTGACGAGCGGCGGCGAGGTCCCCGGGCTCGCCGACTTCCTGGCCCGCTCCGGCATCCGGTACGTCGTCGTCCGCAACGACCTCGACCCCGACCAGATCGGCTATGTGCCGACGACCGTCGTCAAGCGGACGCTGGAGCAGTCCGGGTACAAGCGGGTCATCGGCTACGGGCCGATCATGACCGGCGGCCGGATCGTGCACGACGCGCCGCTCGCGGTGGAGGGACTGTACCCGAGGCAGCGGGCGGTGGAGATCTACATGCCGCCCGACGGCACCCCGAACCCCGGGCACGCCGGACTGCTGCCGGTCGCGGACACCGCCACCGTCTCCGGCGGCCCCGAGTCGCTGCTGCCGCTGGCCTCCGAACTGCGCGGCCGGGCGACGGTCCTGACCGGCGACAACCACCCCGGGCTCGGCACTCCGCAGCTCCAGATCACCGGTGACGGACTGCGCCGCGCCGACACCCGGTTCGGGCTGGTCAACTCCAACACGTCGTACACGTACACCAGTGACGAGCGCAATGCGCCGGACGCCTCCGAGGACGCCGGGGAGAAACCGCACCAGATCCTGCCGGCCAAGGGCCTCGACCACCAGACGGTCGCCCAACTGCGCGGCGCGAGCTCGGTGACGGCGTCGTCGTACGGCAACTGGCTGTTCCACCTTCCGCAGTTCGACCCCGTCAACGCCTTCGACGGCAACCCCGACACCGCGTGGGTGGAGGGCTCGCTGGGCTCGGCGGACGGGCAGTGGCTGCGGATCGGGTTCACGGGCGACGCGTACGACATGCCGTCGTCGTTCAAGGTGACGCCGCTGCCGCAGGAGAGCGTGCGCGCGGCGCCGACCAAGGTGCGGGTGGAGACCGAGAACGGCTCGCGGACCAGTTTCCTGCGCCCCGACGGCATGACGCAGAGCGTCAAGGCGCCGCCAGGGCCGACGAGTTGGATGAAGCTGACCATCCTCGACTCGGTGGAACGCCGCTCCGGACTGCTGGGTGCGGGCTTCTCCGAGATCGATCTGCCGGACGTCCAGGTGACCCGGCTCCTTCGGCTGCCCACGGACGCCGACGACACCGACGCGGGCGCCGAACTCATCTCCCTGCACCGCGCGGCCGACGGCACGGAGGCCGGCCTGCACCGCCGCTTCTCGACGGCCACGGCGGGGACGTACGCGGTGAAGGCGAGCGCGACCACCGTGCCGGGCGCGGAGCTCGACAAGCTGCTGTACGAGGTCGCCCCCGACCAGGACAACCGCATCGTCGCCACCGCCGACTCCACCTCCGCCCTCGGCACCGGCCTGTCGGCCCGCAACCTCACCGACGGCGACCTGACCACGGCGTGGATCGCGGGCGACCGCCCCACCATCCACCTCAGCTGGGACGGAAAACAGCCGGTCAGCGAGCTGGTCCTGGCCCCCGCCGGGGGCCTCGCGACCCGCCCCACCCAGGTCTCCATCAGCTCCCCCGACGGTTCCACGACCGCCGGTGTCGACGAGAACGGCTGGGTCCGCTTCCCGGCCATCACCACCGACCGCCTCGACATCACCATCACCGACACGGCCCCGGTCACCCTCTACAACCCGGTCGTCGACGAGAACCTGCGCCTCCCGGTGGGCCTGACCGAGGCCTACATCCCGTCCCTCGACCAGTACCGCACGCCCCAGCCCCGCGACACCCGGAAGTTCTCCCTGCCGTGCGGCGAGGGACCCGTGGTCTCGGTGGACGGCGAGCTGTACCGGACGAGCGTGAAGGGCACGATCGCGGACCTGCGGGAGCGGCGCCCGGTGTCTGTGACACTGTGTCAGGAGGGTCGCTCCGACCCGGAGTTGGAGCTGACCGCCGGTGCCCACCGAGTCGAGGGCGGCGACGCCGGACCCCTGACCCTCACCGACCTGACCCTGACCCGCGGCACGGTCACCGAGCCCACCCCGGCGGGCCGGGACCTGAAGATACGGGACTGGCTCGGCGACCGCCGCGAGGTGACGGTCGGCTCGGGCGCGGCCACCTATCTGACGACGTACGAGAACTACAACGACGGCTGGAAGGCCACGCTGAACGGCAAGGAACTGTCGTCGGTACGGCTCGACGGCTGGCAGCAGGGCTGGCGCGTACCGGCCGGGGCGGGCGGCACGGTCAAGCTGTCGTACGAACCGGCGGTGACCTACGACGGCGCCCTCATCGGCAGTGGTGTGGCGCTGCTGCTCCTGCTGGGCCTCGCCCTGTGGCGGCGGCGCGCCCCCAACCCCGACGAACCGCAGCCGGTGGCGCCGCCGCCGGGGCTGTGGCTGGGGACGGTCGCGCTGACGCTGGTGGGCGTGGTGATCGCCGGCTGGTTCGCCCTGCTGATCCCGGTGCTGGCGCTGCTCGCGTATCGCCGCCACTCCTGGCTCGTCCCGATCGCGTTCGTGGCCCTCGCGGGGGCGGGGATCGCGGCGGCGACGGGAGCGGGTGAGCCGGTGGCGACGGGCGAGGGGGCGTTCAGCCGGGCCGCCCAACTGCTGGCGCTGATCGGGCTGTTCGCGGCGGTGGTGAGCGTGCGCGAACCGGACGAGGACGGGGGTGCGGGCGAGTCGGAGGCACCGACGCAGGTCCTGCCCAGGGTCGAAGGGGGAGAGAAGGCGTGAGCGTGAGGACCATTCCGTTCCCGGTCGTGGACGAGGTCGCCCGGCACTGCCTCCAGGAGGAGGAACCGGAGACCGTCCACATCGAGGTCCACCTCCCGGGCCGCCTGGACCCGGCGGGCCTGCGCAAGGCGTTCCACGAGGCCCTGCTGCGCCACCCGCGCATCCTGATGCGGGAGGCGCGGGGGCCGTGGTACCGCCGCCGCTACGAGTGGGAACTGACCGATCGCCCGGACGTGGAGGTGGTGACGTTCCCGACGCCGGGGAGGGACGCACTGCGGGACGCACGAACGCGCGCCCTGACGACGGCTCCGCCGCTGACGGATTCACCGCCGGTGCGGTTGGAGGTGGTGGAGGGGGCGGGCCGGGCGGAGGGCAGCGAGGCAACAGACGCGGTCGGCGCCACCGGCTCCCCCGCCGCAGCTACCGGCTCTCCTGGCGCAGCTGCGGGCAGTCGTGCCGCTGGGGCGGCACGGGTGGGCGCAGCGGCACCCCGCCAGCGCGGGCAAGCGAATCCCACCCCCGCCCAGCAACAAGGCACGGTCCTGTTCCTCACCATCAACCACACCGCCCTGGACGGCCCAGCCTGCCTCCGCGTACTAGCAACCGCGGCCGAAATCTACGGCGGCAAGGACAACTCCCCCACCGCACCCCCCACCCGCACCACCGAACCTCAACCCGCCCCCACCGACACCCCCTCCAACTGGTCACCCCCCGCCCGAGTAGCCCCCGGCACCCCCGAACCCTCCCCCGGCAACGGCATGCTCGTCACCGAACTCCCCCTCCCCCACCGCCCCAAGGGCGCCCCCTACACCGTCAACGACCAGCTCATGGTCACCACGGCCCTGACGATCGCCCACTGGAACAGGGAGCACGGCACGCACCCCCGCCCACTCCGCATCACAATGCCCGTGGACGACCGCCCCCGGGACCTCACCATGCCCATCGGCAACGGCACCCGCCTGGTAGAAGTCCCCTTCGCCCCGAGCGAGTTGACGACCTCCGACATCCAGGGCCTCCTCACCCGCACAGCCACCCGCACCCGAGCCCTGAAGTCCCTCCCCCGCCCCCAACTCGGACACGGCGCCACCCTCCTCACCGCCCCGGTCACCCCCGTGGCATGGCGGGCGGCGCTCACCCGTGGCCTGCGCAGGGCCGCCGCCCCCTGGACGTCCACAACGCTCCTCAGCAACATCGGCCGCATCCCGTACCCCCTGGACTTCGGCGAGGACGCGGGCCGCGCGCACGCGGTGTGGTTCTCGGCGCCGGCCAGGATGCCGCGCGGCCTGACCGTCACGACCGCGTCCACGGCCGGCCGGCTGCACCTCGCCCTGCGCTGGTCACGGTCCCTGCTCAGCCACGGCGACGGCGCCCATCTGCGCGACCTGTTCGAGCACTACTTGCACACCACGGACGTGGAGCAGTCATGACCACCGCCCAGACCGACCGGGCCGCCGCCAAGCCCCGTGAACTGCGCGATTTCTACGAGAACCCGGCCGTCCCGGTCGCCTCCGGCACTCCCCGCAGCCTCCGCCAGGCCCGCATGCTGGCGACGGCACTCCAGACGCGCCCCGCGCAGACGATCCTGGACATCGGCTGCGGCGACGGAACCGCCGCGGCCACCGCCGCGCCTCTCCTCCCCGGTCACCACCTCGTCGGCGTCGACTGGTCCCAGGACGCCCTGCGCCGTGCCCGCACCCGGATCCCGTACGCGGTGCGCGGTGAACTCACCGGCGGCGGGCTGCCGTTCGGGACCGGCTCGGTCGACGCCGTGCTGTTCAGCGAGGTCATCGAGCATCTCGTCGACCCGGACGCGGCGATGGACGAGATCCGGCGGGTGCTGCGCCCTGACGGTCATCTCATGCTGTCCACACCGAACTTGGCCGCCTGGTACAACCGCGCCCTGCTGCTCGCCGGGGTCCAGCCGGTGTTCTCCGAGGTCAGTCTGCGGGCGATCCACGGGCGTCCGGGGCGTGAGGTCGTGGGGCATCTGCGGCTCTACACCGCCCGCGCGCTGCGGGAGTTCGTCGCCGCGGCCGGCTTCACCGTCGTACGACTGGAAGGGGCCCCCTTCCACGGCGTACCGCGTCCGCTGCGGCCGCTGGACCGGCTGGCGTGTCGCAGACCGTCGCTCGCTTCGATCCTGTTGTTGCACGCGCGGAAGACCTAGGGGGCGTGGACCATGTGGTGGGGAGTGGCGGCGGCCCTGTTGGCGAACACCCTGTACAGCATCGGTTTCGTCCTGGAGAAACGGGCGCTCACCTCCTTGCCCGAGGTGTCGATCCGGCAGCCCGCCCGGCTGCTGCGGCTCGTGCTCGGCAGTCCTCTCTGGATCGGTGGGTCGCTCGCGCTGGCCGCCGGGTTCGGGGCGCAGCTCGTGGTGTACCGGACGCTGCCGATCGCCGCCGCGCAGGGCATCTTCGTCTCCGGGCTGGTGCTGCTGGTGCTGCTGTCGGCCCGGCTGCTGGGCGAGGAGACGACCGGGCGGGAGCGGTACGCGCTCGGCGCGATCCTCGGGGCGCTGCTGATGGTGGTGCTGTCGCTGGACGAGAGCGCGGACTCGGTGAGTCAGGCGGCGCCTTATCCGTTGATCCTGCTGGTGTGCGTGCCGTCGCTGGCCGCCGGGGTATGGCTGTACGGGTCGGCGGAGCGCCGCTCCCGGCACCGGCACCGGCTGCCCACGACCGGTGTGGAGTACGGCGTGGCGGTGGGCCTGCTCTACGGGGTGAGCTCGCTGGCCATCAAGGGCGTGTCGACGCGGCTGACCTCAAGTGGGCTCGGGGCGGCGGTCGTTGACGTCCTGCGTTCCCCCTATCCGTATCTCCTGCTGTTCACCGGCGCGTTCGGCCTCGTCATGTCGCAGGCCGCGCTGCAACGGTGCCGTGCCTCGCTGATCGTGCCGGTGTGCACGACAGTGACGTGTCTGTTCACGGCGGTGCTCGGGACGCTGTCGTTCGGCGAGACGCTGCCGCACGACCCGCTGCGGCTCGCCCTGCGCCTCGCGGGCACGGTCCTCGCCGTCGCCGTCCTGCTGTCCATGCCCAAGCACGATCAGCAACCCGCCCCACAACCCCCCATCGGTGCCAAGGAGTTGACACCCCCATGAACCCCGACGACCCGCTGCTGCGGATATTGGCGTGCCCGCTCGACAAAGGTCCGCTGCACCTCGTCCTGCCGGACGGCCCGGCGGCACCGGACGAGGTCCTCTACAACCCGCGGCTGCACCGCCGTTACCCGATCGTGGACGGCATCCCGCAGTTGCTGCCCTCGTCCGGGGAGCAGGTGACGGACGACGAGCACGAGGACCTGCTCAAGCGGATGACCCGGACGACGGGAACGGCGCCATGACGCTGGCCGCGAGGATCGCCCCGCTGCTGCCCGACCGGCTGGTCGCCGCCGTCGCCCGGGCTGTCTATCCGCGCTTCGAGCCGGAGCTCGCGCGGCTGCCCGAGCTGTGCCCGGACGGCTGCGGCACGGCCGTGGACGTCGGCGGCTGGTACGGCCCCTGGACGCGCCGCCTCGCCGGGCGGGCCCGCCGGGTGGTGACCGTGGAGCCGGTGCCGCGGCTGGCCCGGCTGCTCGCCGCGACCGCCCCGCCCAACGTCCGGGTCGTGCAGGCCGCCGCGGCCGAACGCCCCGGCACCGCCCGGCTCTGGCTGCCCCCGGACGACACGGGCGAACGCGGGGTGTCCTCGCTGGTCCGCCGGGACATCCACCAGCGGGCGCTGCCCGTCGGCTGTGTCACCCTCGACGAACTCGGCCTGAAGGACGTCGGGTTCATGAAGGTCGACGTCGACGGCAGCGAGCTGGCGGTGCTGCGCGGCGCGACCGGCATCCTGGCCCGCGACCGCCCGGCGCTCTTCGTCGAGCTGGAGTCCCGCATCCAGCCGATCGGCCCGGTGGTGACGTATCTGGCGCTGCTGGACTACGAGGGCTGGGTGCTGCCGGGCGACACCTGGGTGCCGCTGCGCTCCTTCCCGCTGGAGGCCCACCAGGAGGGCGCCTCGTACGTCGTCTCCCACGGGCTGCTGCGGCGCGTGCTGCCGTTCCGGGGGCCGCGGTACGTCAACTCGGTCCTGTTTCTCCCGGACGGCCGCCGTCCGGCCGGTGCCGTCGGCGACCATGGGACGCATGCCCTCCGCAAAGCCCCCCGCCAGCCCCTTCGGCCCCGCTGACTTCCAGCTGGTCCTGCTGCGCCGCATGGCCGACCACAACCCGGACCTGGTCGAGGACGCCCGCCGGCAACTCGGCGCCTCGCTCGCCGAGATGCGCGAGGCCAACAAGCGTTGGCGGGCGATGCTCCACTCCCCGCGCGCGCGTGCCGCCGCCTCCCGCTACCGCTCGGTCCTCGGCACCCCCGAGTCGGTCCTCACCCGCAAGGTCGGCGACATGGAGTGCGAGGCCTGGCTGTGGCCGCTGCCCCTCTGGCCCGACCTGCGCTTCGAGGTGCTGCTGGCGCCGACCGGGTCGGCGGTGTGGAACGAGTGGCTGGTCCGGGCACCGGGCGCGCCGGCCCCGACCCTGCGCACCCTGGAGGACCTCACCCCCTGGTCGTGCACGGTCGACGAGGCCGCCCGCGCCTTCGCCCCGGCCCGCCCCCTGGAGGGCACCGCCCCGACGAGGTGGGGGCTGGCGTTCACGGCGCCGGACGCGGAGGGCGTACGACGGGAGTGCGCGGCGGAGTTCACCTGGGGGCTGCTGCAACGGCTGGCGGTGCGCTGAGCACCGTACAGACACGGTCACGCGCAACCCTCGTACGGACGTACTCGATCATCCTTGGCCCATGCCCGCTCCTGAACGGACAGGAAAAGCGGACAATGCCGGACATGCGGCAGCCGTCGCTCCACTTCGTCCTACGGTCCGAAGGTGAGTTCCGAGCCGAGGCAGCCCGTGGGAGGCGACCCGATGACCGAGACGACCGAGCACCCGGACCCTCCCGGCCGGACCGTGCCGGTCGAGCGGCTGAAGATGGGCGACCACGCCTGCATGGCGCTGCGCGGGGGCGAGGCGCCGTGGAAGGTCTTCACCGCCTACACCCGCACCAGCCTGGCCCGCAGCGAGAAGGTCCTGCTCGTCATGGACCCGGACGACCTGGCCGACGGCGACGTGGTCTCCCTCCTCGACGACGGCGGCGGCCGGGTCGCCGAGGCGTGGAACAGCGGCCAGCTCTCCCTCAAGCGGAACACCGAGATGTACGTCCCCGACGGCCGCTTCCGCGAGGACCGCACGATCGACCTCTACACCGACGAGGTCAACCGCGCCCAGAGCGAGGGCTGGGCGGGGCTGCGGCTCACCGCGGACATGAGCTGGGCGCCGCGGGTCGGGATCGACCACGACCGGCTGCTGGACTACGAGGCGTCCGTGGCACCGCTGTTCGCCGATCCGCTGTTCACCGCGATCTGCTGGTACGACCGGGAACGCTTCGGCGACCGGCTCCTCGACGACATGGGCAAGGTGCATCCGCTGCGGGTCATGGAGAGCCTCGACGAGCTGGAGGTCACCCGGACCGCGGACGGCGGCCGGATCGCCGGGTCCGCGGGGCTCGACACCCGTACCGAGTTCGTCCGGGCCCTGCGCGAGGCGCTGAGCCGCCGCGACGCCTCCGGACCCGTCCGGCACGTCCTCGACCTGCGGGCCCTGTGCTTCATGGAGGCCCACTGCGCCTGGCAGTTGCTCAGCCTCGCCGGGTCACTGCCGACCGGCAGCGAGGTCACCGTGCGCTGCGGGGAACTGCTCGGGATGGTGCTGCGCCAGCTGGGCGCCGACGAGGTGCCGCAGCTGGTGATCGGCGTGGAGGAGGACGAGGTGACGGTGTGAACGGGGTTTCGGACGGGTGGTGTTGGAGGTGGCGGCGATGCGGTGGTGCACGGTGTGGGGCACGGGGCGGTCGAATTACACGTGGCGGCGGGTGAGTTGGGGTACCAGGTCATGGCGGCGGGGCAGGGTCTGCCTGCGCCGACACTGACCGGGCGGCGCGAAGTCATCTGCGGTTGGACAACGCCGTCAAGGGGCGCGGGGAACTGCGCGACCAGCCACGACGGCGCCGCACTCAGCACTCGGCCGGCCCGTCCCCCCGGCGCGCACTGAACCACGCAGCCACCTGCGACCGGTTGCTGAACCCCAGCTTCACGAGTATCCGCTCGACATGCCCCTCAGCGGTGCGCTGCGCGATGACCAGGGCGTCGGCGATCTGCTTGTTGGTCCGGCCCTGTGTGATCAGCTCCGCGACCTGGGTCTCCCGAGGCGTCAACACGACATCGTCCGGCGTGACTTCGCTCTCCTGCCGGGGAACCTGCCGCGCCGCCTCTCCCAGGGCGTAAGCGACGGCCTCGTCCACCGCCAGCCCGCCGCCGCGCCGATACGCCCGCCCGTACGCCGGATCCCCCAACGCCTCCCGGCCCGGCCGGCAGGGCTCCACCGGATCGCCGCCGATGTCACGCCAGATGCGGTCGACCGCGCCCCGCAGCACCCCCACCCGCTCGGCCGACCCCGCGAGCGCCGACGCCTCGGCCGCGGCGAGCAGGTCCAGGGTGCGGGCGAGGCTCTGGTGCTGCTTGACCGTGTACGGCAGCCGCAAGCACGCGCGTGCCTGCTCGGCGGCGCTGTCGTACTCCCCCAACGCCCAGTGCGCGAGCGCGAGGGTGCGCAACGCCCAGCCCCGCGCCCACTGTTCGCCGTGCGCCTCGCACAGCGCGATCGCCTCCCGGCACAGCGGCACCGCCTGCTCCGGCCGGCCCCGGCTGACCAGGGTGCAGGCCAGTTCGATACGGGTGAGGACGACGAAACTGGCCAGCGTGGCCCGGGACTTGCCCGGGGTGAGCAGCCCGGCCGGGACGGGCGGCGGGGTGGGCACCGGCAGTTCGTCGTCGGCCGCCGCGCGGGGTGCCGCGGTGCCCGCGAGGACGGCGGCGGAGCGGGTGTGCACCAGCGACATGATCGCGCCCGCCCACATGGCCCGGGTCAGCGTGTCGTCCGGCCGCGCCCCGGCGCCCAGCGCCCGGTCCATCCAGTGCCGGCCCTGCCCCCAGATGCCGTCGGCGACCCAGTGGAACCACAGCGACGAGGCGAGCCGCAGCCCGTGCCGGGCCTCGCCCGGGGTGGTGAGGCAGAAGTCCAGGGCGGAGCCGATGCTGTGCCGGTCGGCCTGCAACCGGTCGGTGATCTCCGCCTGGTCGGGCCCGAACCAGCTCCGCTCGTACTCGGCGGCCAGCCGCGCGAAGTGGTCCCGGTGCCGGCGCCGGGTCGCGGTGACCTCGCCGAGCTCCGCCAGCTTCTCCCGCCCGTAGTCGCGCAGGGTCACCAGCAGCCGGTAGCGCACCTGCCCGCACGACTCCTCGCGGACGAGCACCGACTTGTCGACCAGTCCGGCGACGGCGTCGAGGACGTCCGCGGCGTCGATGCCCTCGCCCGCGCACACCGCCTCCGCGGCGGCCAGGTCGAAGCTGCCGACGAACACCGACAGCCACGCCCACACCAACTGCTCCTGCGCAGTGCACAGTTCGTGGCTCCAGTCGACGGCGGAGCGCAGGGTGCGGTGCCGGGGCGCGGAGGCGGGGCTGCCGCCGGTGAGCAACCGGTAGCGGTCGTCGAGCCGTTCGACGAGCCCGTCCACGCCGAGCGAACGCACCCGGACCGCCGCCAGCTCGATGGCGAGCGGCAGTCCGTCGAGGCGGCGGCACAGCCGGGCCACGGCCGCCTGGTTGCCCTCGCCGACGGTGAAGCCGGGGACGACCGCGGCCGCCCGGTCGGCGAACAGCCGGAGCGCCGGGAAGCGTTCGGCGGCCACCGCGCCCGTGGTGACCTCCTCCGGCGCGGGCGCGGACAGCGGCGGCACCTCGAACAGCCGCTCACCGGCCAGTCCGAGCCGGTGCCGACTCGTGGTCAGCACCCGCACCCCCTCGGTCGCGGCCAGCACGGTCGCCGCGAGAACGGCACAACTGCGCAGCAGATGCTCGCAGTTGTCGAGAACGATCAGCACCTGCCGCTCGCGCAGATACTCCACGAGGACGTCCAGCGGCGGCCGTACGCTCTCGTTGCGCACCCCGAGCGCCTCGATCACGGCGTGCGGCACGAACGCCTCGTCCTGCAACGCGGCCAGCGGCACCAGCCACACCCCGTCCGGAAAGACCCGGGCGACCTGCCGCGCCACATGCCCGGCGAGCCGCGTCTTGCCCACCCCGCCCGGCCCGGTCAGCGTCAGCAGCCTGCCCGCCGCCAGCAACCGCCTGACCTCCGCCGCCTCGTCCCGGCGCCCCACGAAGCTCGTCAGCTCCGTGGGAAAGCCGGACGTACGCCGCGCCTCTGATCCGCCCACGACCAGTCACGCCCTCTGTAGTGGTCCCCGCACGTGCTGTTGTCCCCCGCAGGGTAGGCACCTTCCGCCCAGGTGAGGCGCGGTTCGCGGAATTGCCGCCGCTACGGGTGACCAGGGGTTGCGTCCGGCGCCCCGGCCGCCCTCAGCACCGCCTCCACCACCCGCGGCAGCGACTGCGGGTGCAGGAACAGGAAGAGGTTCGGCTCGACGAGCTCCAGCTCCATCACCACCGGCGCCCCGTCGTCCCCGTCCACCAGGTCCACGCGCGCGTACAGCAGCTCCGGAGCGTCCGGTACGGCGGCCAGGGCGCGCTCGGCGACGTCCAGCTCGGCCGGCGTCGCCGTCCACGGCTCCAGGCCCGGGTGGGCGACCTTGTCCGCGTCGAAGGCCGTGCCGGGCGCGAGGACGGCCCGCTTCCGGCTGGCGTGCAGCAGCCGCCCGCCGAAGAACTGCAACGCCCGCTCCCCGCCGGCGTCGATGCCGCGCATGTACGGCTGGATCATCGCGGTGAACCCCTCCGCGTGCATCCGCTCGAGATGCCGTATGGCCGTGTCGTGCTGCTCGGCCGTGTACCGCGCGGCATACCGCGCCCCGGCCCCGGACGTCGGCTTCACGACGTACTCGTGCTCGCCCGGCAGCTCGACGGCGTCACCGGGCGCGAGGTACGAGGTGGGCACGGTCGGCACCCCGGCCGCGGCCAGCTCCCCCAGGTACCGCTTGTCGCTGCTCCAGCGCACGACGTCGGCGGGGTTGGCGAGCCGGGTCACCTTGCCGACCCGCTCGGTCCACGCCGTGAACTCGGCGGCCCGCCAGCTGTAGTCCCAGGTGGACCGGATGAGGACGAGGTCGTAACCGCCCCAGTCGACCTCGGCGTCGTCCCAGAACACGGCCTCCGCGCCGGCCCCGGCGGCCCGCAGCGCGTCCACCAGCACGGGCAGGTCGCGGTCACGGGAGGGCTCGGGCCGGGGGTCGTAGGTGGCGAGGGCGACTCGGGGCACGGGTGGGTCCCTTCAGACGGGGTTTTGCGCAGTCCCGGCAGGCTAACCGGGGGTCCCGCAACCGCGGCAACCCGTTTGACCTTCCCCCATGGTGAAGCCCCAGCATCGGGGACGGGAACCGGAAGGGGAGGTGGTGGCGCGTGCTGACGATCGGTGCCTTCGCGAAGGCGTGCCGGCTGTCGCCCAAGGCCCTGCGGCTGTACGACGAACTGGACCTGCTGCGCCCCGCCCGGGTCGACCCGGACACTGGCTACCGCTACTACGCGGCGGCGCAGCTGGAGCAGGCCCGGCTGGTGGCGTGGCTGCGGCGGATCGGGATGCCGCTGGCCCGCATCCGCGAGGTGTGCGCGCTCACACCCGAGGCCGCCGCCGGGGAGATCCGCGCCTACTGGCAGCAGGTGGAGGCGGAGACGGCCCAGCGCCGGGACCTCGCCGAGTTCCTGATCGACCACCTCACGACGGACGGGCGAAGGGACGAGACCCCCATGCTGGAACTGCGCTACGCCGCCCACTCGGACACCGGCCTCGTCCGCCGCCAGAACCAGGACACGGCCTACGCGGGCACCCGCGTGCTCGCCGTCGCGGACGGCTTCGGGCCCGGGGGCGCGCCGGTGAGCCGGGCGGCCGTGGAAGCGCTGAAGACACTGGAGGCACAGGAGATCCCGGCCGGTGACGTGCTCAACCTCCTTCAGGAGACGGTGCACGGCGCGGGGGACGCCGGCGATGGCGATTCGGGCACCACCCTCACCGCCCTCCTCTGGACCGACTCCCGCCTCGCCCTGGTCCACATCGGCGACTCCCGCGCCTATCTCCTGCGGGACGGCGCCCTGTTCCGCATCACCCACGACCACACCCTCGTCCAGTCCCTGATCGACGAGGGCCGGCTGACCCCGGAGGAGGCCACGTCCCACCCCCGGCGCACGCTCCTCCTCAAGGCCCTCGGCACCGCGGCCCCGGACCTCCGCCTCCATGACACGGCCCCCGGCGACCGCTACCTCCTCTGCTCCGACGGCCTGTCGAGCGTCGTCCCCGACGCCCGCATCCGCACCGCCCTCACCACCGCGGGCACTCCGGAAGAGGCCGTCCACACCCTGATCGGCGCGGCCAACGAGGCGGGCGGCCCGGACAACGTGAGCTGCGTGGTGGCGGACGTGGTGAGGACGGCGGCGCCTTGACCGGTACCGCTGGTCTCCTGCCCGCCTGCTGCTTGCCTGCCTACTGCTCGCCCTCCGGCTCCCAGTCCAGCAGCCGCACCTTCGCCACCGTACGGACATGGCGGCGCATCGCGGCCGCCGCCTGCCCGGGGCGTTGCAGGGCGATCGCGTCGAGGATGGCCTGGTGCTGGGCCAACGAACGGCCGGGGCGGCCGGGTTGGCGCAGCGACTCGGTACGGCTCTCGGCGATCTGGTCGGCGATGGAGCGCATGAACTCCGCGAGGAGGCTGCTGTGCGCGGCCGCGGTGACCGCCGCGTGGAAGAGGCGGTCGCCCTCGATGCCGTGACCGCCGTCCTCGACCTCGCCGGCCATCCGGGCGAGCGCGAGACGCATCGCGGCGAGGTCCTCGTCGGTGCGGCGCTCCGCGGCCAGTTCGGCGAGCTTCGTCTCCAGGGCCTCGCGGGCCTCCAGGACGTCGGGGAGCCTGCGCCGACGCTCGACCAGCTTCTCCACGGGCTCGACGTCGAGGCTGTCCCGGACGAGATACGTGCCGCCGCCGTGCCGCGCCTCGACCAGTCCCTGGACCTCCAGGACGACGATCGCCTGCTTCACCGAGGCCCGGCTGACCCCGAGCCGCTGGGCCAGGTCGCGCTCGGGCGGGAGGCGGTCGCCGGCCCGCAGGCCGGACTCGGCGACGTACTGCCGGAGCCGGTCGAGCACCTGCTCGTAGAGGCGCTGCTTGGTCATGGGCCGCAGGGCGTCGGTCATGAGGTCCCCCTCTCTCGTCGGGAGGCTAACACCGGGTGGGGTGGTGGGCGGGTGGGCTGTGGACGGGGGTCGGGCAGCCCGTGGATGAGTGGCTTAGTGGCAAAGTGGCTGAGCCAATTTTGCCTGAGCTCTTGACGGGCCGCACCGTCGGCACCACGCTAACCAGCCATCCCCCCATACGGCGATGTGGCGGCCAAGTGGCTGAGCCACTCAGCCAATCATCCGCTCCGGGACCCAAAGACGGGAGCCCGTATGTCCCCCGAACTCATCTCGATCCTCGTCCTCGTCGTGGTGTTCGTCATCGCCACCACCCGTTCCGTCAACATGGGCGCGCTGGCCTTCGCCGCCGCGTTCGTGGTCGGTGAACTCGTCGCCGACCTCGACGCGGACGGCATCTTCGCCGGCTTCCCCGGTGACCTGTTCGTCGTGCTCGTCGGCGTCACCTACCTGTTCGCGATCGCGCGCGCCAACGGCACCACCGACTGGCTGGTGCACGCCTCGATCCGGCTCGTGCGGGGGCGGGTGGCGCTGATCCCCTGGGTGATGTTCGCCCTGACCGCCGCGCTCACCGCGATCGGCGCGGTCAGTCCGGCCGCGGTCGCGATCGTCGCGCCGATCGCGCTGAGCTTCGCCGCCCGCTACGGGATCAGCCCGCTGCTGATGGGCGCGATGGTGGTGCACGGCGCGCAGGGCGGCGGCTTCTCGCCGATCAGCATCTACGGCACGATCGTCAACGGCATCGTGGAGCGCGAGAAGCTGCCGGGCAACGAGGTGTTCCTGTTCCTGACGTCACTGGTGGTCAACATCGTGATCGCGGGCGTGGTGTTCGTCCTGTTCGGCGGCACGAAACTGGGCAGGACGGCCACGGCTGACACCCCGCCGGCCACCCCCGCTTCCGGCACCGGCGGCACCGCTACCGGCACCGGCACTGGCACTGGCACCGGCACTGGCACGGGCACGGGCACGGGCACCCTCACCGCCGTAGCGACCGAACCGGACACCATCCGCCTCACCCCCGCCCGTATCGCCACCCTCACCACCCTCGTCGCCCTGGTCGTCGCCGTACTCGTCCTCGATCTCGACGCGGGCCTGACCGCCATCACCCTCGCCGTCGTCCTGAGCACCGTCTGGCCCGACGACAGCCGCAAGGCGGTCGGCCAGATCGCCTGGTCCACGGTCCTGCTGATCTGCGGAGTCCTCACCTACGTCGGCGTCCTGGACGAGATGGGCACCATCACGTGGGCCGGGGAGGGCGTCAGCGGCATCGGCGTGCCGCTGCTGGCCGCGGTCCTGCTCTGCTACATCGGCGCGATCGTCTCGGCGTTCGCCTCCTCCGTGGGGATCATGGGGGCGCTGATCCCGCTCGCGGTGCCGTTCCTGGCGCAGGGCGAGATCGGGGCGGTCGGCATGGTGACGGCGCTGGCGGTGTCGGCGACGGTCGTGGACGTGAGCCCGTTCTCGACGAACGGGGCGCTGGTCCTGGCCGCGGCGCCGGACGTGGACCGTGAGCGTTTCTTCCGGCAGTTGATGATGTACGGAGGGATCGTGGTGGCGGTGGTCCCCGCGGCGGTGTGGCTGGTGATGGTCGTGCCGGGCTGGGGGTAGACCCCGTCGAGCCGATGTGAACACTTGCCTGACCAGCAGCTGACCGACCCTACGAAGGAGCACGCCGCGTGTCCTCGCTCTTCCCCGCCCTGACCGCCGACCGGACCGACGATCCCGCCCTGCGGTTCGGCGACCGTTCCCTGACGTACGGCGAACTCGCCGCCGCCACCGGTGCCCTCGCTGGACGGATCGGCGGGGCGGGCAGAGTGGCGGTGTGGGCGACACCGGCGCTGGAGACCGCGGTGGCGGTGGTGGCGGCGCTGGAGGCCGGTGTCGCCGCCGTACCGCTCAACCCCAAGTCCGGGGAGAAGGAACTCGGGCACATCCTGTCCGACAGCACACCGACCCTGGTCCTGGCGGCGCCCGACGACGAACTCCCGCTCCCCCTGCGGAACTTGGAGCGCCTGGACGTGGAAACACACGCCACCGCACCGCACACCACGACCGCCCTCGACGCCGACGTGTCCGCCGAATCCCCCGCCCTGATCGTCTACACCTCCGGCACCACAGGCCCACCCAAGGGCGCCGTCATCCCCCGCAGGGCCGTCGCGTCGACCCTGGACGCGCTCGCCGACGCCTGGCAGTGGACCGGCGAGGACGTGCTCGTGCACGGGCTGCCGCTGTTCCATGTGCACGGTCTCGTGCTGGGCACCCTGGGCCCGCTGCGGCGCGGCGGTTCGGTGCGCCATCTGGGCCGCTTCTCCACGGAGGGCGTGGCGCGGGAGCTGAACGACGGCGCGACGATGCTGTTCGGGGTGCCGACGATGTACCACCGGATCGCCCAAGCCCTCCCGGACGACCCGGAGTTGGCGAAGGCCTTGGGCCGGGCCCGGCTGCTCGTCTCCGGCTCCGCGGCCCTCCCCGTGCACGACCACGAGCGCATCGCGGCCGCGACGGGCCGCCGGGTGATCGAGCGGTACGGCATGACGGAGACGCTGATGAACACGAGCGTGCGCGCGGACGGGGAGCCGCGCGCGGGCACCGTCGGCGTGCCGCTGCCGGGCGTGGAGCTGCGGCTGGTGGAGGAGGACGGGGCGCCGATCACGTTGTACGACGGCGAGACGGTGGGCGAGATCCAGGTGCGCGGGACGAACCTGTTCACGGAGTATCTCAACCGTCCCGACGCGACGGCCGCCGCGTTCACGGCGGACGGCTGGTTCCGCACCGGCGACATGGCGGTGCGCGATCCCGACGGGTACGTCCGGATCGTCGGCCGCAAGGCCACCGACCTGATCAAGAGCGGGGGTTACAAGATCGGGGCGGGCGAGATCGAGAACGCGCTGCTGGAGCACCCGGGGGTGCGGGAGGCGGCCGTGACGGGTGAGCCGGACGCGGACCTGGGCGAGCGGATCGTCGCCTGGATCGTGCCGGCCGACCCTCAATCACCGCCGGGAGCAGATGAGTTGGCGGACCATGTCGCCCGCCGCCTTGCCCCGCACAAGCGCCCCCGCGTCGTCCATTACCTGGACGCCCTCCCCCGCAACGACATGGGCAAGATCATGAAGCGGGCCCTGAATGGCTGAGCGCCTCTCCGCCCGCGACATCCTCGCCCTCGTCACCGACGACTTCACCTTCACCGAACTCCCCGACCCCAGCGGCGAGTTCCCGCCGGACGGGCCGCTCGGCTGGCAGGGCTACGACGCCTCGCGCGCCCGCGCCGCCGAGCGCACCGGGGAGAAGGAGTCGGTCGTGTGCGGCACCGGGCGGGTCGAGGGCACCCCGGCTGTGCTGATCGCGTTCGAGTTCGGCTTTCTCGGCGGCTCGCTAGGCCTCCGTACCGGAGACCGACTGGAGGCGGCGTACGAGTACGCGCGCGAACACCGGCTGCCGGTCGTCCCGTTGGTCGCGACGGGCGGCAGCCGGATGCAGGAGGGCATGCTCGCGCTCACCCAACTCCAGCGGGTGGCACGCCAGTCGGCGCTCACGCGGGAGGCGGGCCTCGCGCAGATCGCCGTCCTGCGTGACCCGACGACCGGCGGCGGCTGGGCGACCCTCGGCGCCGGTGCCGATGTCACCCTCGCCCTGCCCGGCGCCCAGGTCGGCTTCGCCGGTTCCCGGGTCCGTCCGGCGGACGCGGACCCGGCGGCGTACACGGCGGAGGCGCAGTTCGCGGCGGGGGCGGTCGACGCGGTCGTGCGCCCTGGCGAGCTGCGCGAGGTGCTGGGGCGGTGGCTGCGGCTGCTGACCCGGCCGAGCGGTGATCCGGCCCCGGTGCCGGCCCCGCTCGGCGCGCCGGACCTGCCCGCGACCGGCTGGGACGCGGTGAGCCGGGCCCGCGCCCTGCAACGGCCGCGTGCCGCCGCCTACTTGGACGCCTACTTCACGCACCGGCTGCCGCTCTCCGGCGACCGCTGCGGCGGCGTCGACCCCGGCATGCTCTGCGGTTTCGGCGAGCGGGAGGGCCGTACGGTCGCGTACGCGGCGCAGGACGGGACGGCGACCCGCCCGGCCGGTTACCGCACCGCGACCCGGCTGATCCGGCTGGCGGACCGGCTCGGCATCCCGGTGCTGACGCTGGTGGACACGCCCGGTGCCGCCAATGACGCGGAGGCCGAGCGGCAGGGCGTCGGCGCGGCGATCGCGGACCTGTTCCTGACGGTCACCGCCGCCCGCACCCCGGTCACCACGCTCCTCATCGGCGAGGGCGGCTCGGGCGGCGCACTGGCCCTCGCGTCCCCCGGCAACACCTGGGCCACACCGGACAGTTACTTCTCGGTGATCGCCCCCGAACTCGCCGCGGCGATCCTGAAGCGACCGGCGGCGGAGGTCCGGGCGACCGCAGAACAACTCCGGGTGCGGCCGCAGGACTTGGCGGAACTGGGCGTGATCCGCGAGAACCGGTGATCCCGCGTGCGACCTCGGAGCCCGGCGTGCCGAAACCGGGACAACGCGTGCCGTCGTCCCGGACAATGGGACGGCTCGGTACAGCTCACGACGGGGGCGTCATGGATGGCGTGGTCGAGTTCAAGACCGGTGACGGTGCGGTGGTCGCGGTGGAGGCCGCCGACGACGGGGCGGGGTCGCGCCTGGTCTCGCGGGACGGGACCGTCCAGGCGGCCCGCACGTTCGAGGCCGCGCTCGACGGGGTCCGCTCGGCGGCCGAGGCGGCGCTGCGGGTGTTCCGCGAGGGCGCGCTCCAACCGGACGGTGTGGAGATCGAGTTCGGGGTGAAGCTGGCCGCCGAGACGGGCGCGATCATCGCGAAGGGGACGGCCGAGGGCCATCTCGTCGTCAAGTTGACCTGGTCCCCGTCGAGTTCATGAACGGCGCCGGGTGGCAGGCCCGCATCGAGTGCGCGGGCCAGGTCGCCGGGGCGGGTTTCCTGGTGACCCAGGACCGGGTGCTGACCTGCGCGCACGTGGTCCCGGAGGAGAAGACCCAGGCCGCGGTCACCGTGTCCTTCCCGCAGCTCCCCGGCTCCGCCCCGGTCCCGGCCCGGGTGGTGGCGCGCGGCGCCTGGGGCGGGCACCCCAGCGACCTGGGCGATCTCGCCGTACTGGAGCTGGCGGCGGAGGTGCCGATCACCCCGGCCGCCCTCGCCCCGGCGGACACCGCGCACGGCGACCGCAAGCTCATCGCGTACGGCTTCCCGAGGGGTTACGACGAGGGTCAGCTCGCCGAGTACCGCACCACGGGCCCGGTCCGGGTCGGCGGTGAGTGGATCCAGCTGGAGGCGTGGAGCGGCCACGGGCAGCCGCTGGTCGCGGGGTTCAGCGGGGCGGCCGTGGTGCTGGTGGAGACCGGCGAGGTCGTCGGCATGGTCACGGCGGCGGCCGGCGCCCGGGACATCCGCACCGGCCGGATGCTGCCCACCGACGTGTTCGCCCGCCACTGCGCCGAGTTGGAGGGCCTGGTCCCGCCGGCGGGCCGTCCGCTCGCCGCCCGGCGCCGGTTGAGAGGGCTGGTGGAGAAGGCCGTACGGACCGGACTGGTCTGTGATCCGGTACGGCTGTACGCGGACGCGGCGGGCGACCTGGACCCCGATCCGCCGCCGGGCGGCTTCGACTCCCTGTGGTCGGCGGCCCTGTTCGTGCAGGCCGAGCTCGACGACCCGGACACGGTGACCCGGTTCGCCGACCGGCTGGACGCCCTGCTGCACCCGCCCGCCGCCCCGCCGGGCGGCACGGCCCCGGCCTGGGAGCCGATCCTCGTCGAACTCCGGCACAGCGGAGCGGGCGAGGACCACGTCCAGTTGGAGGTGTCGGTGTACAGCGGGGAACGCCGGCACCCGGTCGCCTCCGACACCGTTCCGCTGGCGGGTCTGTGCGGCTATCTCCAGGACCGGATCGACGCGGCGTTCTGTCATCTCACGCCGGGCGGCGACGAGTTGATCGCCTTCTCGCTGCCGCGGGACTGGCTGGACTGGCCGGTGGACCGCTGGGCGTGCGCGCCCGGCGACGCCCCGCTCGGCTGCGCCTACCCGGTCGTCGTCACCGACCACACCCGCCGCGGCCGCGGCACCCGGCATGTCCTGACCCGCACCTGGAACCGGCTCGGCGCCAGCACCGGCCAGGTCCACCGCGTCACCTGCGACTCCCCGGAGAAGCCGGGCGAACTCCGCGTCGCCCTGCGCAGGAACGGCACCTGCCTGACCGGCTTCGCCGCCGCACCCGACGCCGCGCTCACCCGCGAGCACTTCAAGAACTCCCTGACCGCGCCCGCCCCGGTGATCGTCTGGTCCCGCCGGGGCTGCGGCGGCGCCGGCGGCTGCCGTGACACCTGCCCCGGTACGGCGTTCCTCGACGCGCTCGACACCCACGTACGGCATGTCCCGCCCGCCGAACTCCCGCGCCACGTCCTGGCGTTGCGCGACGAGGCGGACTCCCGGGACGATCACTGGGCGCGGGACATCCAGCTGCTGTGGGACGACCCGCGCTGCTTCAAGGACCGGCACGAGGGCGCGGCCCATGTACACACCCCCGTAGCGTGAGGACTGCTGATGCCGAAGTCGAACTGGTCCGTCTACACCGGCGACGGCGAGCCGCACGACGGCATCACCGGCCTGCCCGCGCCGCCCCCGTGGCGGGCCTTCGACGGCGGCCCGGCGCTGCCGCCGCCCGCCGAGGACGACGACGAGGCGGCCGTCTCCCCGGACCGGGTGCACCGCGCCCGCACCTATGTGGCCACCCCGGAGAGCGTCCAGCTCGTCAACGCGGCCCTGTGTCTGCGCCGCCCGCTGCTGGTCACGGGCCCGCCCGGCACCGGCAAGTCGTCGCTGGCCTACGCGGTGGCGCGCGAGCTGCGCCTCGGCCCGGTGCTGCGCTGGAACATCACCAGCCGCAGCACCCTCGCCGACGGCCTCTACCAGTACGACCCGCTCTCCCGCCTCTACGCGGCCCGCCCCGGCGGCCCCCGCGCCCACGGCGGCATCGAGGACCATCTGCGCCTGGGCCCCCTGGGCACCGCCCTGCTCCCCTACGACCGGCCCCGCACCCTCCTGGTCGACGAGATGGACAAGAGCGACCTCGACCTGCCGAACGACCTGCTGAACGTCCTGGAGGAGGGCCAGTTCGAGATCCCCGAACTGGTCCGCGCGGCCCGCCACACGCCCGACGCCACGGCCGAGGTCCTCGCGGACGGCACGGACACCCCGGTGACCGTGCACCGCGGCCGGGTCCGCTGCCGCGCCTTCCCCTTCGTCGTCCTCACCAGCAACGGCGAACGCGAGTTCCCGCCGGCCTTCCTGCGCCGCTGCGTCCGCCTGAAGCTCCGCCGCCCCGGCCGCGAGCAGCTCACCGACATCGTCCGCGCCCATCTCGGCGCCCCGGACGACCGCATGCAGACCCTGATCAGGACCTTCCTGGACCGCGCGAACACCGGCGAACTCGCCACCGACCAGCTCCTCAACGCGATCTACCTCACGGGCGTGGCGGGCCTGGACGCGGACTCCCGGGACGCCCTCGCCGAACAGCTGATGCCGTACCTGAGCGCCACGGCGGACGGCGATGGCTTCTGAGGAAGCCGGGGGCCCGTTGGCACGGCTGACCCGGCTCCTCGGCACGGCATCACCGGGCGACGACGGCCCGACACCGCGCGAGTTGGCGGAACTGCTGTGGCTGGCACGGGAGTTGGAGGGCGGGGAGGATCACGAGGGCGCCGATCGAACCATCGCAGCCACTCCGGCGAGGGAGACAGCGCCAAAAGCAGAGAAGGCCGCACACCCGGAGCCACCAGACCCTCTGCCGGAGCCCCCCGCACACCCCCCAGGGACCGAAGACAACCGAGTGCCCCTACGGCTCCCACCCCCGCGATCCGCCCCGGCAAGCCGCCCCCTCCTCGCCCCCGCACCCCCGATGCTGCACCACCCGCTCGCCCTGCAACGGGCGTTACGCCCCCTGAAGCGACGGGTCCCGGCCCCCCGCCGCAAGATCCTCGACGAGGCGGCCACCGCCGACCGCATCGCGCGGCTCGGCGCACACCCGGACGTCTGGCTGCCGGTCCTGCGCCCCGCCCCGGACCGCTGGCTGCACCTGAACCTGGTGTACGACGCGGGCCCCACGATGCCGATCTGGCGCCCGCTGGTCCGTGAACTCCACGCGGTACTGGCCCAGTCGGGCGTCTTCCGCACGGTCACCCTGCACCGGGCGACCCCGGACGGCCGCGCCCACGGAGTGCCGGTGGCGGCGGACGGCCGTACGGTCACGCTCGTCGTCAGCGACGGCATGGGCCCGCAGTGGCGACCGGGCCCGGCGGGCGACCGCTGGTACCGCACGCTGCGCCGCTGGGCACACGGGATGCCACTGGCGGTCGTACAGCCACTGCCCGAACTCCTCTGGCACACAACGGCGTTGCCGGCCACCCCGGGCCTGCTGACGGCCCCGTCCCCGGCGGCCCCGACCTCCCTCCTCACCTTCACGCCCTACGCCCCGGACACCGCGCCGGGATCGCCGTCTTCCGGCGCCCTGCCGCTTCCCGTACTCGAACCCGGCCCGACCTGGCTCGCCAACTGGTCGTCCCTGGTGGCCGATCCGGGCGGTGGGCGGGTGCCGGGCGCGGTGGCATGGCTGGACGAAAGCCCGGTGCCGCCGTCGGAGTCCTCAGCCCCCGACATCGCGTCGCTCCCACCCCGTGACCTGGTCCTGCACTTCCGCTCCACCGCGTCCCCGGAAGCCTTCCGCCTGGCGGGCCATCTGTCGCTGGCGGTCCCTTCCCTCCCCGTCATGCGCCTGGTCCAACGCGTCCTGGACCACCAGCCGCGCCCGCAGCATCTGGCCGAGGTGATCCTCAGCGGCATGCTGACGACGGTTCCGGGACCGCCGGGTTCGTACGAGTTCCGGCCGGGAGTACGGGACCTGTTGCAGCGGACGCTGCCCCGTACGGCTCGTGGCCGGACCCGTGAATTCCTGGCCCGGGTGGGCGGGTTGATCGACGAACGGGCGGGTCTCGCCGCGGGTGAGTTCAGGGCGGAGGCCGGGGACGGGGGGTCGGCGTTCGCGACGGTGAGTGAGGAGACGGTGCGGCGGCTGGGGGGTGGGGGCGAGGAGGAGGGGGTGGTGTTCGGGGGGCGGTATCGGGTGGTCGGGGAGCGGGGGCCGCAGGAGTGGGAGGCGGTGGACATCAGGGACGGGCGGCGTGTGGTCGTCCACGAGTACGCGGAACAGTCGGCCTGGACGGAGATCTTCCTGGCGCAGGCGGAAGTCCTGAGCCGCCTGCGGCATGCGCACGTGGTGCCGGTCGTGGGATTCGGGGCCGAGGGCGCCCGGCCGTATCTCGTGACCGGGTTCGTGGACGGGGTGACGGTCGCCGAACTGGAGCGGGGCAGTGGACCGGGGGTGTCCACGATGGTGCTCGACCGGATACGGCAGGGTGTGCGATCCGGACTGACGGCGTTGCACGAGCACGACCTGGTGCGCGGTCAGGAGGGCTGGGACGGGGTGGTGCTGCGGCCGGACGGCGAGGCCGTGATCAGCCGGTTCGCACTCGGCCGGCAGTCGGTGCGGCACAACACCCAGACCGACTCGCGCGCCTTCCAGGTCCTGCTGGACGACCTGGCCGCGCGGCGCAGCCCGTACTCCGAGCCCCTGCGCGTCGGCATGCTCGGCCCCCTGCGCCTCAACCGCGGCCCGATCCGGTCCCGCGAGGCACAGGCGATGCTGTGCATGCTGCTCCTCGAACGGGGCCGTCGGATGAGCAACGCCGAACTGGCCGGTGGCATCTGGGACACCCCGCCTCCGGACGCCCCGCAAGCCCTGCGCGGTCTCGCCCGGGAGCTACGGACCCGCCTCGGCCCCGGCACCCTCGCCGAACTCCCGGACGGGTACGCCCTGCACCCGGCGAACGTCATCGTCGACGTCCTCGTCTGCGAGGAGGTCCAGGCCGCCGACCCCGACCACACCGAGGCCCAACGCGCCTTGAACCTCTGGTACGGCTCCCCACTTGCCGACATCCCCGGCCCCGCCGCGCGGGCCACTCGCGCGCGCATCAACGAACTCCGCCTCACCCTCGCGACCCACACCGCCGCCGCCACCATCTCGTTCGAGATCGTCGACGCCGAGGACCCCCACGCGCACGCCCTGCTCGGTCAGGCCGTGACCGACCTGCTGGCCCGCGGCGGCCTGGTGCCCTACGACTACGAGGTCCAGACCCTCGACACCGGCTATTTCGTCGTGACCGAGCCCCATGCCCAGGTCCTGCCCGTCCTGGTCGCCGTACTGCGCGGCCTGCCCGAGGAACTCGACGCCCTGCCCGACACCCCGCGGGTCAAGGTGACGTTCTGGCACACGAGGACCCCCGGACCACCGGACGCAGGGGACCTCATACCGCGTACGGACGCGAAGGTGACCCTCCTGGTTTCTCCACCCCTGCACGAGGAGTACGTCCGCAGCTCCGCCGCCGCGGACGCCGTCCGTTTCGAGCCGCTGCGGGCAGGCACGGAATCCGAACCGTTCGCGTGGTACCGCGCCCTGCGCCTGCCCTCGGCCGAGCCCGAGGGCGACCCCCGGGACCTGGTGCGCGGCCCGTTCACCACATGGGCCGCCGCCGAACTCACCCCGGACCCGACCCGTACCGCCCTCGTCTTCGCCCCCTCCGGCGGCCGGCTCACCCTCGCCCCGCCCGCCATCACCCGGGGCCGCCCCGTCAGGTACTACGAGGTCGACCTGACCATCCACCGGGCCACCCACCAGGTCACCCTCCCCAGCTCCGGCCGCCGTGGCTTCCCAGCCGAGATCGAGCTGTCCTGGCATGTCGTCGGTCCGATGGCCTTCATCCTCGGCGAGATCAGCAACGTCTCCGAGATCCTCCTCGACCACGTCATCAAGGAAGTCGGCCGCGTCACCCGCCGCCACCGCCTCGCCCCGAGCCAACAGGCCCTGTACGCCGGCCTGCGCGAGTGGCCCGTCCCCGGACTCTCCGTCAGCTGCTCGGTACGGCTGCTCCCGGCACCGGACCCCTCACCCGCCGCCCCGCAGACCACCCCACGGACCCGTCGCCCCCCGTCCGACGACCCCCTCGCCACCCACCTCCGCGCCACCGAAACCGTCCTGATCGGCCTGGACGGCCCCCTCACCCGCCTCTTCACGACGAAGTCCGCCCGCGCCGCCGCCCTGGAGCTGATCTCCCTGGCGGTCGAGAACCGCGACCCCGAGGAGGCGCTGCAAGGTCACCCCCTCGCCTCCGCCCCCCACACTCCCGCCCACCCCTTGGAGGTGCTACGCGCCTTCGCGACCAGCTCCGTCGGTCCGACGCTGCGCATGCGGCTCGACGACCTCGAACTGCGGGCCGTCCGCCACACCCACCCCACGCCGGACGCCCACGCCCTCATCCGCACCCTGACCGAGTCGGGCCGTCGGGTGGAGGTGGTGACGGACGTCTGCGAGCAGGCCGCCCAGCGGGTGATGTCCCATCACGGCCTGCCTCTGACCGGTGTGCACGGCCGCAGTGACGATCTCGGCCTGCTCATGCCGAACCCGGACTGTCTGCTCCGCGCGCTCGCCCGTACCGGCCGCCCGTCGGCCACCGGCCTGCTGATCAGTTCCTCCCCCGCGGAACTCGACGCCGCCTCCCGCCTCGGCCTGCGCGTCATCGCCTTCGCCGACATCCCCGCCACGGCCCGGCGCCTGAGGGAGACGGGACACGAGACGCCCCTCTCCTCCCTGGAGCCCCTCCTCGACGCGGCCCGCACTCTGTGACCCACTGTCAGAAGCCCTGGCCCCCGAAAGACTTATCTGACATTTACATAGGGCATAAGCCGCAAAACCCCCCATTCAGCCGCGCCCCACACAGCCCCCTCCAACAGGCGTCCCACCCCCGCCCCGCACACGATGCCAGTGAGGCCCGCCGCCCGGCGCGGCCCCCCGGTCTGTGCTCTCGGGAGGACCTGCCATGACCGCCAGTCTGGAGCAGCTGCGCCGCTGCCACTTCGCCGTCGACCTGGGCGCGGCGAGGACGCGGGTGTACGTGAAGGGCGCCGGGCTCGTCGTCGACCAGCCGTCCGTCGCCGCCGTCAACACCCGCACCGGCGCGCTGATCGCGGTCGGCGACTTCGCGGAGAAGATGACGGGCCGTACCCCCGACTACATCCGTGTCGTCCGGCCCGTCTCCGGCGGCACGGTCGTCGACATCGAGATGGCGCAGCGCATGCTGCGGCACCTGCTCGGCGACAAGGTCCGCCGCTCGCTGCGCCGCAAGCCGATCCTGCGCGCCGCCGCCTGCACCCCGCACGACGCTGACCCGCTCGCCCAGCGCGCCGCCATCGAGACCCTGGTCGGCCTCGGCGCCCGCCGCGTGGAGCTGGTAGACACCCTCATCGCCGCCGCGGTCGGTTGCGGACTGCCCGTGGAGCGGCCCGAGGCGACGATGGTGCTGGTCTGCGGCGCGGCGGCGACCCAGGTCGCCGTGCTGTCCCTCGGCTCGATCGTGAACGCCGTGCGCATCCCGGTCGGCGGCGAGGCCGTGGACCACGCGATCGTGCAGCACCTGCGCCACCAGCACGAGCTGATGCTGCCGAGCCAGTCCGTACGACCGCTCCAGCTCGCCCTGTCCGGCAACGGTCTCACCGCGTCCGGCCCCGCCTCCACCGAGATCCACGGCCGTGACGTCGCCACCGGCCTCGCCCGCTCCGTGCAGGTGGACACCGCCGCCGTCCGCGACGCGATCCAGACCCCGCTCACGGCCGTCCTCGACGGCATCGGCAAGGTGCTGCGGGACTGCCCGCCGGACCTGGTGGCCGACCTCGCCGACCGCGGCATCATGATGGTCGGCGGCAGCGCCCTGCTCCCCGGCTTCGACCAGATGCTGCGCCAGGCGACCGGCATGCCGGTGCACATCGCGGAGCGCCCCGAGGTGTGCGCGGTGGAGGGCCTGGGCGCGATGCTGGAGGGCCGCATCGAGCCGCTGGCGCTGGACCCGATCACCGACTGAGGCGCCCCGTTGACCGGCGAGGACCCGCTCCCGCCCCTCCTGGAGGCCGTCCTCAGCGTCGGCACCGACCTCGAACTGCGCACCACCCTCCAGCACATCGTGGACGCGGCCGCCGAGCTCACCGGCGCCCGGTACGCCGCACTCGGGACCGCCGACCCCGGCCAGGACGGGCTCATCGAGATCCGCACCCCGGGCGCGGTGCCGGCGACGGCCGCGGTGACCGTGCCGATCAGCGTGCAGGACGAGGAGTTCGGCACCCTGCATCTCGCGGGGAAGGAGACGTTCACCGCCGAGGACGAACAGCTCCTCCACGTCCTCGCCGCCCAGGCCGGCATCGCGATCGGCAACGCCCGGCTGTACGAGGCGGCGCGGCAGCGGGAACGCTGGATCGAGGGCGCGGCGGCCGTCACGACGGCGCTGCTCAGCGACGGGCCGGCGGCCGACGCCCTGACGACCGTCGCCGAACGCGCCCGCATCCTCGCCGACGCCTCCGCCGGGGTCATCCTCCAGCCCACCGAGGAGGGCGGGATGGAGATCGTGACGGCGTCGACGTACGACGACCCGGGTGACATCGTCGGCACCACGATCGCCCCCGGGAGCCCGGTGCTGGAACAACTCCTCGGTGGCGAACCGGTGTTCGTGGACGACTCGGCGACCGACCCCCGCATGACGACGCACGTCCGCCACCGCTTCGGGCCCAGCATGATGCTCCCCCTCCAGGCCGGCGGCCGGCTGATCGGCACCCTGGCCCTTCCCCGCCGCCGCGGCGACCGCCCGTACACCTCCGTCGAACGGCTGCTGGCCGTCCAGTTCGCCTCCCAGGCCGCCCTCGCCCTCGTGCTCGCGGACGCCCAGCACAGCCGCGAACTCCTCGCCGTCTTCGAGGACCGCGACCGCATCGCCCGCGACCTCCACGACCTCGTCGTCCAACGGCTGTTCGCCACCGGGATGATGCTGGAGTCCACCCAGCGCCGGCCCGGAGCGGAGGACGTCCAGGAGGCGCTGAGCAAGGCGGTCGACGAGTTGCAGTCGACCATCCAGGAGGTCCGCACGACGATCTTCGCCCTCCAACAGCCACCCGCGGATGCGCCAACCACGTTCCGCGGCAAGGTACTTCGGGAGACGGCGGGCGCGGCGGCCCTGCTGGGCTTCACCCCGTCGACCCAGTTCACGGGCCCCGTGGAGAGCCGCATCCCCGAACAGATCGCCGGCCAACTGCTCACCGCGCTACGCCGAGCACTGGCGACCGCGTCCCGCCGCGGCGGCGTCTCCCGCATCGAGGTGACGGTGGACGCGACGGCGACATTGCCCGACGGGCGGGAGGGCGTACGACTGACGGTGCACGACGACGGACAGGCGGGGGACGGAGGAACGGGTACTACGGTCACCTGGCAAGCGCCGCTGTGAACCCGGGCCCTCCCAACGCCCGCGCGATCCGCCCCGCCTCCCCCAAGTCGCCTCGGTCAGCGGCGTCCCTGGCCTTCTCCAGGTCCTTGTACGTCCCGCCCCCGAGCCGCTCCCACACCAGCTCGAGACTGCTGACGTCACCCGCCACCGCACCCGCGTCCCCGTCCCGCGCGTCGATCCCCAACTGCCGTGCCCACACCGCGAATCGCTCCCGGTCCACCTTCCGCATCCCCTCGTACCGCAGCCGCAGATCCGTCACGTCCTGCGCCACCCGCAACGCGGCCCCGGCCGGGTCGTCCCCCTCCAGCGCCTCCACGTCCCGCGTCAACTGCCGCTCCAGCAACGCCGGTACGTCGTCCACCGCCCGGTACGCCGACCACGCCGCCCGAACGCCCCGCACGTCCCCCGTCGTCACCGCACCGTCCTGAGCAGCCCGCGCCGCCGCCTCCAGTTCCCCCAACTTCCCAGGCTCCGCACCCGACTTCGCGTCCGTCGGCACCGCCAGCGACACCGCCTCCAGGTCTCCGTCGCCGCCCGTAGAGAACTCCCCGTACCCCGGCGCGTAGACCTTGTCCTCCGTCGAGCCGTCCATGTGCAGCTCGTGCACGGTGATCGCGCCCTCGACCTTCCCGTACGGCCCGTCCACGGTCTGGTCGACCGCCGTCACCCGGACCTCCTCGAAGACAACCCCGGGCAGGTTCTCGGTCCGGTAGACGTCCCCCTTCCGCGGCTGCCCGGGCATGATCATCGCGCCGGGCGCGCCGTCCTTGCCCGCCTGCCAGGTGCCCTCGGTGTCCCTCACCACCCCGTCGTCGTAGTTGGAGACGTCCTCGCCGAGGTACCAGACGGCACCGTCGTCGGCCTGCGCGAACCAGTCGACGGTGGCCTCCTCGATCCGGCCGTCGGCATACGCGACGTACTGGACGGCGAGCGCCGGGACGGTGTGGCCGGCCCAGGTGATGGGCTCGGGGTCGGGCAGCACCGTGACCTCCGTGCGGAAGGGCCTTCCGTCGACCTGGCCGCCGTAGATCGTCTGCCGGACCCTGCTGCTGGGGTGGAGGGGGTTGGTGACGGGGGTGGGGTGGGTGAAGACGGGCGTCGCGCGGTCCACGCGGGCGCTCTCGGGTGCGGTCGGCAGGCAGGCCGGGCTCGTGCGGCCGGTGCTCTCGTCGACGACGTGGACGCAGTCGTCGCGCTGCGCCGCGCCCTGGGTGCCCGTGCATGCACCGGCCAGCAGGACGACGGCTCCGAGGGTGAGCAGGTTCCGATACCTCATGACGACCTCCCAAGCCGACCCCCACAGCCTGCGCCGCCCCCGCTGAACAGCCCCTGAACACACCTGACGGACGATTCAGCTCCGCTACCGACAGACCGGTTCCGCTCCCGTCAGTCCCCCTCCCCCGACGGCAGCATCACCACGAACCGCGCCCCGCCCAGCCCCGCCCCTCCCGAGCCCGCACCTCCCGACCCCGCCGCGCCCCTCTCCACCGTCACCGTCCCCCAGTGCGCCCGCGCCACCTCGGCCACGATCGCGAGGCCCAGCCCCGAGCCGCCCCCGCCCTTGTCCCTGACCCGCGCCTCGTCCAGTCGTACGAACCGGTCGAAGACCCGCTGCCGGTCGGCGGCCGGAACACCCGGTCCGTCGTCCTCCACCGCCAGCCGCACCCACCCGTCCCCGCCGTCGCCCAGCGTGAAGGCCACCCGCCCGCGCGCATATCGCGCCGCGTTCTCCCCGAGGTTGCGCACCAGCCGGCGCAGCGCCTCCTCGTCGCCGGTCACCCGGGCCGCCCCGACGCCGGTGCTGTCGACGGCCGGCGCGGTGGCCGTCGCCCGTAGCCTGCGCACCTCCTCCAGCACCAGGTCGTCGAGGTCGACCGGACGTCGTACGCCGCCCGCCGCACGCTCGTCCGCGCGGGCGAGCAGCAGCAGGTCGTCGACGAGGCGCTGCATCCGTACGGCCTCCTCGCGCACCGTCCCCGCGAGCGCCCCCGTGTCGGCCCGGTCGGGGTGGGCGAGGGCGACCTCGGCGTGCTGGCGGAGGGTGGCGACGGGGGTGCGCAGTTCGTGGGAGGCGTCCGAGACGAAGCGGCGCTGGGCGGACTCGGCGCGTGCCACCCGCCCGAGCGCCCGGCCCACGGCGGTCCAGGTCGCCGCCGCGGCGAGCGCCAGCACCCCGGGCAGGCCGATGAGCAGGAAGCGGGTGACCGTCGCGGTGGCCTCCGCGACCCCCGCGGGTGTGCGGCCGTCCAGGACGACCAGTTCCCGGCCGCCGTACCGCGCGCCCACCGCGACCACCAGGAACGGGTCCTCGTCGAGCGGGGTGTCCACAGTCGCGGTACCGCCGGGGCGCAGGTCGGCGAAGGCGGGCCGGCCCCGGACGTTGGCGCTGGCCGCGACCACCGTCCCGTCGGCGGCCACGACCTGGAGGAACTCCTCACCGGGGTCCGCCACACGCGGTACGGGCACGCCGTGCCCGGCCTCGATCACCCGGGCCACCTCCCGGGCGCGGGCGCGGGCCGCGTCCCGTACGTCGTTGCTCAGCTCGGTCCGCAACCCGAGGACCAGCGCCGTACCGCCCACGACCATCGCCACCGCCACCGCGAGCACGGCGATGACGGTGGCCCGCACCCGCACCGCCCGCAACCGCCGGTCCCCCACCGCCGACAGCCCCCGGTCACCCACCATCGGCAACCGCCGGCCCCGTACCGCCCGCCGCCGCAGGCCCCGCACCCCCTCCCGTCCCCGCCGCTCACCCGTCATCCCGCACCAGCCGATACCCGTGCCCCCGCACCGTCCGCAGCGACTCCCTCCCGAACGGCCGGTCGACCTTGTTGCGCAGCCGCCGTACATACACCTCGACGATGTTCGGATCGCCCTCGAAGTCGTCGCCCCACACCTGGTCGAGGATGGTCCGCTTGGACACCGCCTCCCCGGCCCGTCGCAGCAGGAACTCCAGGACCGCCAGCTCCCGCGCGGTGACCTCGATGTCCCGCCCGGCCCGGGTCACGGTCCGGGTCGCGGGGTCGAGCCGCAGGTCGCCGGCGGCGAGCACGGCGGGCCGCTGTCGTGCCTCGCGGCGCAGCAGCGCGCGCAGCCGGGCGAGCAGTACGGCGTACGAGACGGGCTTGGTCAGATAGTCGTCGGCGCCGGTGTCGAGGCCCTCGATCTCGTCCCACTCGCCCTCCTTGGCGGTGAGCATGAGGATCGGCGTCCAGTCGCCCTCGCCGCGCAGGGCCCGGCAAACGCGGTAGCCGTTGAGCCTGGGCAGCATGATGTCGAGGACGATCGCGTCGTACGTGTTCTCGCGGGCCAGCCACAGGCCGTCCACCCCGTCGGGCGCGACGTCGACGGCGAAGCCCTCGGCCTCCAGTCCGTCCCTGAGCCCGGCGGCGTACCGTGCCTCGTCCTCGACGACCAGCACCCGCATGACCTCACGCTACGCGCGCTGGCCGGTCACCGCCCGAACCAGCACCGCACCGTCGTCCCCGCCCGGCCGGTGTGCATCCGGACCAGGTCGGCCACCAGGTTCACCAGCAGCAGCCCGCGCCCGCCACGCTGGTCCAGCGGAGCGGGGCGCCGCCCCGCGAGAGGGTCGGCGAGCAGCCCGGAGTCCCGCACCTCGCACACCACCGCGCCGCGCATCCCGTACAGCCCGTCCGACGTGCCATACCCGCCGCCCCCGTCCACCCCACCCTCCCCCCACACCCGCAGCACCCCACGCCCGCCCCCGTGCACCACGCTGTTGGTCGTCAGCTCGGCCGTGACCAGCATCAGATCCTGTACGCGGGCGGCGGTGAGGCCGAGGCGGGCGCCCTCGTCGGCGGCGCGGTGGCGGGTCTCGGAGAGCGAGTCGTAGTCGAAGGGGAAGATCGCGGCGGACGCCTCCGGCACCACGGGCAGCGGCTCGTTGTAGCGGGCGACCACCGAGTCCGGCGCGTACCTCCCGCTGTCCGCGGTCCATCCGCCGTGGATGACGGTGGGATGGGTGGCGTAGGCGTCGGCGAGCACCCTGTCGTCGAGGCGCCGGACGTCGTACGGGCACAGGATGGTCGCCGCACGGCCTTCGAAGGCGGCGTTGATGAGGGCCTCGTGCTGGACGCAGGCCGGGTACTCGACGGCGGTGCGGCCCGCCCAGATCGGTTCGCCGATGATCCGTACCCGGCGTCCGGGCGGCTGTGCGTCGGCGAAGGCCCGCAGCACGCCGGGGATGATCCGGCCGGGGTTGCGGCCGGCCTGCTCCATGTCGAGGAGGCGGACGGCGCCGGCCGCGGGGCCGAGGCCCTCCCTGATGAGGCGGAGGTTCCGGCCTGGCACCGCCACGGCGACCGGCTCACCCTCGGCGAGTCCCTCGCGGACGAAGCGGAGGGTGCCGTCGAGGTAGTCCTGGGTGTCGCGGTAGAACAGCGCGGGGTGGACGAAGGGGCTGGGGGTGCCGCCCGGTCCGTGTCCGTCGAGGCCTCCTGGCCCACTTCTGCCGCTCATGCCGCTCCCCGCTGGTCCTGGACGAAACCGCGCGTACCCGCCGCGAGGCCGATCAATCCCCGCCGAACGGGTGTAGCCCGCCGCGCGCAGGGCAGGCGCCTGTCAGCACCGCCGGGCCCCTCGCGGAGCGGTTTCCACACTCCTCGGGTACGGCAGGGCGCGGCGGTACGAGGACCGCGGCGGTGACGCCGGACCAGGCGTACGACGTCGTGACGACGGACGGGGACCGACGAGGCGGGGACATGATCTCAGCGGCGCACACAGCTCTCGCGGGGCGGTTCAACCCCCTGGTCATCAAGGGACGTACGCACGCGGGCCGCGCCGAACTGAGGCCGCGCGGCGAGCTCGTGCACGGCTGCGCCGACGTCCTGGACGAGACCCTGACGGCACTGCCTGCCGATGTGCGCCGGGTCGAGCTGGACATGGCCGACGTGGTGTTCATGGACACGGCGGGGTTGCAGTTCCTGGAACTCCTCGACCACTACGGCCGGCACCGGCACATCCCGGTGGCCGCCACGCACTGGAACGGCCAGCCGCGCCGCATCCTGGAGCTCGCCGGCCTCGACACCACCGACCCGCTGCACACGCCCCCGTCCGCCGAGCCGCCCCCCGCCGGCCCCGAGCCCGAGCCGGAGCCCGGTCCGCCGGCCTGCTCCGCGGTGGCGCTGGAGCGCGCGGAGCAGCTGTGCGTCCTGCGCGCGGAGGTCCGGCAGCTGCGGCACGCGATCGTCTCCCGGCCGGTGATCGACCAGGCCCGCGGCATCCTCATGGCCGCCCACGGCTGTACGTCCGACGAGGCCTGGCACATCCTGCGCGAGACCTCCCAGCTGTCCAACACCAAGCTGCGCACGGTCGCCGCGGCGCTCACCGCCGGCACGGGGACCGGCGGCCCGCCGCCGCCCGAGGCGGTGCGCACGGCCCTGCGCACGGCGGTCGGCCGCTGCCTGCGCTGAGCGGTCGGCGACCCGGTACGCCACAGGCGGTTCACAGCTACGCAGAGGGTTAACCCTCGACGGCTCCCGTACGGCCCTCGAATGACCGCTCCTCGCATGACATGCCTACGTCAATCCTGTCATTCTTCCGAACCGCACCCCGCACTGCTCAGCCCTGCACTGCTCAGTCCGACCCGGACAGCACATCCGTCTGCCCGGTCTGTCACCGGCCGCCGGCGTGCGGCCGTCGCAGTAGGAGCAAGAGTGAGACGAACCCCCAGACAGGCGTCCAGAGCGGCGACCCGGCCGGCGACCGCCGCCGGAGCCCTGGCGGCCACCGCCGCCCTGCTGGCCCTCGGCCTCCAGACGGTCCCCGCGACCGCCGCGCCCGCGTCCCCCCACCCGAGCCCGCTGCGCACCGGCGGCCTGGAGGCCAAGCTCTCCCCGGCCCAGCGCACCGCGCTCATCAAGAGCGCCGACGCCAAGACGGGCGCGACCGCCAGGACCCTCGGCCTCGGTGCCAAGGAGAAGCTGGTCGTCAAGGACGTCGTCAAGGACAACGACGGCACCCTGCACACCCGTTACGAGCGCACCTTCGCCGGCCTCCCCGTCCTCGGCGGCGACCTGGTCGTGCACACGCCCCCGGCCTCGCGGGCCGCCGGCACCGTGAGCACCACCTTCAACAACAACCGCCGTACCGTCTCGGTCAAGTCGACAACGGCGACGTTCGGCAAGTCCGCCGCGCAGTCGAAGGCTCTGAAGACGGCCAAGGCCCTCGACGCCACCAGCCCCGCCGCCGAGAGCGCCCGCAAGGTGATCTGGGCCGGCGAGGGCACCCCGAAGCTGGCCTGGGAGACGGTCGTCACCGGCTTCCAGGACGACGGTACCCCCAGCAAGCTGCACGTCATCACCGACGCCACGACCGGCGCCGAACTCTCCCGCTTCGAGGGCATCGAGACCGGCACCGGCAACAGCCAGTACAGCGGCACGGTCACCATCGGGACCACGCTGTCCGGTTCGACGTACCAGCTGTACGACACCACGCGCGGCGGCCACAAGACGTACAGCCTCAACAACGGCACGTCCGGCACCGGCACGCTGATGACCGACAGCGACGACACCTGGGGCACCGGCTCCGGGTCCAACACCCAGACCGCGGGCGTCGACGCGCACTACGGCGCCCAGGTCACGTGGGACTTCTACAAGAACACCTTCGGCCGGAGCGGCATCAAGAACGACGGCGTGGCGGCCTACTCCCGCGTCCACTACAGCACGGCGTACGTCAACGCCTTCTGGGACGACGACTGCTTCTGCATGACCTACGGCGACGGCACCAGCAGCACCCACGCGCTGACCTCGCTGGACGTGGCCGGCCACGAGATGAGCCACGGCGTCACCTCGAACACGGCGGGGCTCAACTACACCGGCGAATCAGGCGGGTTGAACGAGGCCACCTCCGATATCTTCGGCACCGGCGTCGAGTTCTACGCCAACAACTCCACCGACGTCGGCGACTATCTCATCGGCGAGAAGATCGACATCAACGGCGACGGCACGCCGCTGCGTTACATGGACGAGCCCGACAAGGACGGTTCGTCGGCGGACAGTTGGTACTCGGGCGTCGGCAACCTCGACGTGCACTACTCGTCAGGGCCCGCGAACCACATGTTCTACCTGCTGAGCGAGGGCAGCGGCAGCAAGACCATCAACGGCGTCACCTACAACAGCCCGACCTCCGACGGGGTCGCCGTCGCCGGCATCGGCCGGGCCGCCGCCCTGCAGATCTGGTACAAGGCGCTGACGACGTACATGACGTCCAGCACCAACTACGCGGGCGCCCGCACCGCCGCCCTCAACGCCGCCGCGGCCCTCTACGGCACCAGCTCCACGCAGTACGCCGGGGTCGGCAACGCCTTCGCGGGCATCAACGTCGGCAGCCACATCACGGTCCCGACCACCGGCGTCACGGTCACCAACCCGGGCAGCCAGACCTCGACCGTCGGCACCGCGGTGAGCCTCCAGATCAGCGCCAGCTCGACCAACAGCGGCACGCTGACCTATGCGGCGACCGGTCTGCCCACGAGCCTGTCGATCAGCAGCTCCACCGGCGCCATCTCCGGCACCCCGACCACGGCGGGGACGTACAGCCCCACCGTCACGGTGACCGACAGCACCGGCGCGACCGGCACCGCATCCTTCACCTGGACCGTCAACTCCAGCGGTGGCGGCGGCAGTTGCACCTCCACGCAGCTGCTGGGCAACGCGGGCTTCGAGTCCGGGAACACCACCTGGACCGCGACCAGCGGTGTCATCACCAACGACAGCGACGAGGCCGCCCGCAGCGGCTCCTACAAGGCGTGGCTGGACGGCTACGGCTCCACCCACACCGACACGCTCTCCCAGTCGGTGACGATCCCGAGCGGCTGCACCGGCACCACGTTCACCTTCTACCTGCACATCGACACGGCCGAGACCACCACCAGCACCCAGTACGACAAGCTGACGGTCACCGCCGGGTCGACCACCCTGGCCACGTACTCGAACCTCAACGCGGCCTCCGGGTACGTCCAGAAGTCGTTCAGCCTGTCGGCCTTCGCGGGCACGACGGTGACGCTGAAGTTCTCCGGGGTCGAGGACTCCTCGCTCCAGACGAGCTTCGTCGTCGACGACACGGCGGTGACGACGAGCTGAGCTCAGTGCCGGGCGAACTGCACACCCGTCGCCTGGACGACGTTCGGCCGTAGGGCGATCCCGTCCACCGTCAGCTGCTCCCCGTAGATGTCGGTGACGCGGATCGCCCCGCCGCAGCCGGCGCCCTGCTCGGAGAGGAAGTAGTTGTACTCGGCGCGGGGCAGCACGGTCCAGCCGCCACTGGTACGCACCTCCAGCCGCGCCACCGGATTCCGGTGGCCAAGGACCTGGATGCCGCACCAGTAGCGGCTGGACCCCGTCTTGTACCGGACGGAGAGCTTGTCGCTCGTGCTGGGGCTCACCAGGCTCCAGGTGATCGGTATCTCGCCCTTGACCGGCGCGGCGAGCTTCGCGAACGCCTCGGCGCTGAGGTCGAGTTGACCGACCCGGCAGGGCGCGGGGCACTCGTTCGTGATCCGTACGGTGATCGACGCGCCGCTCGCGGCCCGGACCTGGACGTACGCCCCGCACGCCTTGGACGTCTCGTAGTCGGCGGTGTTCATGGCGGCGGTCATGACGGTGCCGGCCGGACCGAAGGTGCAGGCGCCGTCGCCGTTCCCGGCGTCGTAGAAGGTGGCGACTCCGCTGTAGGTGACGCCGGGTTTGATGCGCCCCGCCAACGAGCCTGTGCTCACAGGGGATTTGGGGGTGGCCTTGGGCCGCTTGGACGCGGTGGCCTTCGGGGAGGCCTTCTTGCTCGCCGAAGCCGAAGCGGAGGCCGATGCGGAGGCCGACGCGCTCGGTGTCGGTGACGGGGTGGCGGACGGCGTACGCGTCACCGCGCCGGACCCGGCGGTCGCCGGACGGCCGGCGTCGGCCACCGACACGGCCTCCCCCGAGCCGCCACCGGGCCGGAGCGCCACGATCACGGACGCGACGATCGCGACCGCCCCCACCGCGACGGCGATGAGAAGGGCACGTGACTTGCGAGGACGGCGGTGCGAGGAGGGAGGTGCCACGGCTGAGGTCCTTGTGTGTCGGGTGGGGCTTCGGGGACGGAAGCCTTCGACGTACAGTCGCCGCAGGATCCCAGAAGGTTGCCGGGCGGGAGGCGGAAATGACGACAACGGTGACGCTCCTGCACCCGGGGGCGATGGGCGCCCCGGTCGGCGGTCAGGCGGCCCGTACGGGAGTACGTGTCCTGTACGTTCCCGAAGGCCGCGGCCCGGCCTCCGTGGAACGGGCGCGTCAGGCGGGCCTGGAGGCCGCCGAGTCCCTCGCATCCGCCCTGTCCGTCAGCGACCTGGTCCTCTCGATCTGCCCGCCGCACGCCGCCGAGGACGTCGCCCATGAGGTCCTGGAGCACGACTTCCGGGGCGTCTACGTCGAGGCCAACGCCATCAGCCCGGACCGCGCGACCCGCATCGGCAAGGCCTGCGCCGAGCGCGGCGCGCTGATGGTCGACGGCTCGATCATCGGCGGCCCTCCGACGGACGGCAGCGGCCCCCGCCTCTATCTGAGCGGTGACGCGGAGGCGGTGGCGAGGACGGCCGCGCTGTTCGACGGCACCGAGGTCGTCGCCCGCCCCCTGGACGCCGAGATCGGCGCGGCGTCCGCGCTGAAGATGGCGTACGCCTCGTTCCAGAAGTCGGCGCGGGTCCTGGCGGCCGTCTCGCACGCCCTCGCCGCGAGCCATGGGGTGGGCGAGGAACTCGCCGAGGAGGGGCGGGCGTTGACGGCACGCATCCTCGCCGAGGTGGACCACTTCCCCAGCGTGGCCGCCCGTGCCTGGCGCTGGGCGCCGGAGATGGCGGAGATCGCGGCCGCCCTGGACGCCGTAGGACTGCCGCCGGACCTGGCGGAGGCGTCGGCGGCGGTGGTGCGGCGCTGGAACGGGGACAAGGACCGGTTCGACCTGCCCCTGGAGGACGTGTTCGCGCATCTGCACACGCCCGTGGGCCCCGCCACGGACGACGTGACGGGGCCCACGGGATGACGGGAACGGGTGTCACCGGTGGTGCGGTGACGTCAGGTAGTGCTGCCTGAGGAGCTCCCTTCCGTAGTCGTTGCCGTTGGGGGTGCGGATGATCGAGTGGACGTGCAGCTGGGTCGCGCCGCTGCCCTGCGTGGCGCCGTACGCGCCGGCCAGCGGGCCGGGGCCCTGGCAGTCGACCTCCACCCACACCACGGGGCTGTGGACGCGGACGTAGAAGGCGTCGTCGTCGCCGGTGCCGCCGGCCCAGGTGACGTAGGTGTCGGAGAGGTGCTGGGCGACCTCGGACATCCGCACCTTGGCGGCGTCGGCCTTGGCGCGGCCCACGAAGGCCTCGACGATGGCGAGGAGCTTCTTCTTCTGGGCGGCATTGAGCTTGTTGCCGCGCAGGCCGGTGTATTCCTGGACGGTGTTGTCGGAGAAGGCGCCGGCCTTCATCGACTCGTTCGACTTGGTGGCCGACTCGATGGCGACCGCCTGCTGCGCCTCCGTCAGGGAGTTGATGAAGGCGAGGGAGGCGACGACCTCCTCGTGACACACGGTCACGGTCTCGCCGTCGATCTCCATCGTCGTCGGCTCCGAACCCCAGAAGCAGGGGCTCATCACGACCTGGTCGCCGAGGACGAAGTAGTTGATGACGAGGTGGTGCCCGTCGAACTGGAAGCCCCAGGGCTCGGTCGCGGACGGGGTGCCCATGACGGTCCAGTAGTAGGCGTCCTCGTTGAAGGCGTCCGTGTTGCCGATCGCCTCGCCCGCCGCCTGGTTGATCTTGCGGATCTTCTCCGTGGTCTCCAGCCCGTCGGCACTGAGCGCGGCCTTCAGCAGGGCGGTGCCCAGGGCCTTCTGGTCGTCGCTCAGGTCGGCGAGCGAGACGCCCTGCCGCTCGTAGGAGTCGATGTTGCTCCACAGCCGCCACTCGGTGGAGTGCACGGTGAAGACGGTCGAGGTCTTCTGGTCGTCGGTCAGCCCGGCGAGGAAGGCGTTGGCGGCGCTGATGACGGGGGCCGTCGCCACGCCGGTGGAGTGGATCGTGAACAGGTCGTCGATCCGGTTGCCGTCGGTCGTCAGTCCGAAGAAGTCCTCGGTGATCGACTGGTTGCCGGGACCGCCCGTGCCGCCGCCCGGGCCGCCGCTGGGCGCACCGCTGGGCGTGGCGCTCGCGTCGGCCGTCCCCGTGCTGTCGTCGGCCAGCGCCGCCCAGGCACCGGCGCCGCCCATCGTGGCGACGGCCGTGGCACCGGACGCGAAGAACACCTTGCGCATGAAGTTGCGGCGGCTCGCGTGGGCGCGACGCGCGACCTCGGCCTCCTGCTGCGGCTGCCCACCGGTGTCGAGCTCGGCCATCGTGGTCCGCTCCCTTCGTCCTGGCCACGTCCCCTGCGGACCGGCCACCGGACAACCACCCTGGGGGCCGTAACTGAGGCTGCGCTGAAGCGAGTTCGCCACGAAGGCCTTCCGTGACCGTCACGACGGCTTCTGGTGACCGCTCCGACGGCTGTGACCAGGCTTTCTATGAGGCCGGCAGGCGTTCCTACGAGGTCGCTGTGGACCGTGCCGCGGCTCTCGGCAACGTCACCCTGAACTCCGTACGCCCCACCTCGCTGGCCACCTCGATCCGCCCGCCGTGCGCTTCCGTGAGCGCCGCGGCGATGGCCAGCCCGAGCCCCGAGCCGCCGCCCTGGCCCGGGGCGCGGGTGCGGGAGGCGTCGGCGCGGGTGAAGCGTTCGAAGACGGCCGGCAGGAGGTCGGGCGGGATGCCGGGCCCGTCGTCGCGTACGACGACCACGCACTCGGTACGTCCCGCCGCGACCTCCACCTCGATCCGGGTGCCGGGCGGGGTGTGGGCGCGGGCGTTGGCGAGGAGGTTGGCGACGACCTGGGTCAGCCGGGCGGCGTCGCCGGTGACGACGGCCGGTTCGTCGAGTCGCAGGGCGAGCTGCCAGTCGTGGTCGGCGCCGGCGGCCCGCGCGTCCCACACCGCCTCGGCGACCAGTGTCGCGAGGTTGACGTCGGTCTCCTCCAGGGGCCGTCCCTCGTCGAGGCGGGCCAGGAGCAGCAGATCCTCGACGAGCCCGGTCATGCGGGCGGACTGGGCGGAGACCCGCTGCCAGACCAGTGCGGGCTCGATCTTCGCGGCGCCCTGGTCCATGAGTTCGGCGTATCCGGCGATGGAGGCGAGCGGGGTGCGCAGTTCGTGGCTCGCGTCGGCGAGGAAGCGGCGCATCCGGTCCTCGCTGCGCCGCAGTTCGGCGAGGGAGGACTCGACGCTGTCGATGAGGACGTTGAGGGCGGCACCCACCTGGCCGACCTCGGTGCCGGTGTCGGGGTCGGGGACGCGGGTGAGTTCGCCGGTGCCGAGGGGGCCGTTCGCCACCTCGACGGCGGTGGCGGCGACCTGTCCGAGGGGCCGCAGTTGGCGTCGTATGACCCAGGCGCAGACCGTGCCCACGCCGGCCAGGCCGACGACGGCGATCACGGCCTCGGCCACGACGAGGTCGTCGACGGTGTCCTTGAGTTCGGCGGCGGGCAGTCCGGCGAGGACGGCGGGGCCGTCGCCGCTCGCGACGGTGAGCCGGTAGGTGCCGAGGCCGGGGATGGTCCGGGTGTACAGCGTGCCCGCCTCGGTGACGCCGGCGAGGGCGGTGCGCTGGGCGGCGGTGAGGACCTGTTGGCCGCCGTCCTCGGTGACCACCTCGGCGGCGACCACCTTGCCGTCGGTGAGCCGGGCGGCGACGGTCCCGGTGGGCTGGCCGCGCTCGTTGAGGAACCCGAGGTCCGTGGCGTCACCGGGACGCCGCTCGAGGCCGCCCTGGCTGCGGTCGGCCGCGTCCCGGACCCGCTGGTCCAGGTCCGCCTGGAGGTGCGCGCCCTGGACGAGGACGGTGGCCACCGCCATCGTCGCGCAGACCACGACCAGGGCCAGGGACACGAACAGCACCAGCCGGGCCCTGAGGGTCTTCATCTGCCTTCGCCCGCCGCCCTGATGACGTATCCCGCGCCGCGCACGGTGTGGATCATCGGCCGGCGCCCCTTGTCGAGCTTGCCGCGCAGGCTGTACACGTACACCTCGACCAGGTTCCCCTCGCTCTCGAACGAGCTGTTCCAGACGTGGTCGAGGATCTGCGCCTTGCTGAGCACCTGGCGGGGGTGGCTCATCAGGAAGTGCAGCAGGTCGAACTCCTTGGCGGTGAGCGCGATCGTCTCCCCGCCGCGCCGCACCTGCCGGGTCTTCTCGGCGAGGACGAGGTCGCCGAGCACACGCACGGACTCGTCGGCGGCGGCCGCCTCGGCGCCGGAGCGGCGCAGCAGTCCGCGCAGCCGCAGCATGACCTCTTCGAGGGAGAAGGGCTTGGTGACGTAGTCGTCGGCACCGGCGGACAGCCCGTCGATACGGTGTTCGAGCCCGTCCCGGGCGGTGAGCATCAGCACGGGCAGCCCGGCGTTCTCGTAACGCAGCCGGCGCAGCACCTGGACGCCGTCGAGGTCGGGCAGCATGCCGTCGAGGACGACGGCGTGCGGGGCACAGCCACGCGCGAGACTGAGCGCGCTGCGCCCGTCCGCCGCGAGGAACGGCTGCCATCCCGCATCGACGACGGCCCATGACAGCAGTTCGGTGAGCTCGGGTTCGTCATCGACGATCAACACCCGGACCGCGCCCTGACGGACCTCACGAACTCCACTTGCGGCAGACATGCTGTGAGCATGCGTGGTGGGCCTGGGAGATTCCTGTGAGCGGGCTGGGCCGGGGCCATGACGCATCGATGGATCGTTTCTTCGACCACATCGAGTGGTGGGGCGGGGTTTGGTGACTCAGTCCTTCTCGGCCCTTGTCAGGAAGCGGGCCTCACTCCTGGGCACGCCCGTAGATCGCACCCATGAAGACCGAAACGAGGGTTTCCAACAGGCGCTCCTCAGCCACAGCCGGCGTCTGACCGCTGAACGTGCTGAACAAGGACCGCTCAACCATGGAGTTCAGCACGGTGGCCAGGTCGCGGGCCGGGATGCCGTCGGGAGCCGCCCCACGCCGGCGCTCGGACTCGATCGCCTCCATCACCTCCACCACGAACTGCTCCATGACCTGCGACCACAGGTCCCTGACGGCGGCGCTGGTGTACTGCGTGGCGGCCGCGGCGGAGGTGATCGCCCGATGGCTGGAGAAGGTCGCGCAGAACGGGCTGATGGCGTCGCGCCAGCCCTGTTCCTCGTCCTCGGCGAGCCGCTGGAGTGCGTCGCCACGGTTCGACCGGGCCTCTTCGACGACCCGGTCGAACAACGCCAGCAGCACCTGCTCCTTGGACGTGAAATAGAAGTAGAAGGTCGGCCTGGAGATGCCCGCGCCCTTGGCCAGCTGGTCCACGGAGATCTCGGACAGCGGCCGCTCACCCAGTAGCCGTTCCGCGGTGGCGAGGATCGCCCGCTCCCGGTCGTCTCCGCTGAAGACGCGCGCCCTGCGTCCCCTCGTCGACGGGGCGGGGGGCGGCTCGAGTGCGGAGTCCATGGCGGGAGCCTACCAATCACGTTATCGACAGGGCGTTGACTTAATCGACACTGTGTCGAATGCTGTGTCCCGACCCCGCCGCTACCCCCTTGCGGACCGGCGGACCACGCCGTACGTCAACGTCGACGACGCAGGGAGCTGCGGACATGCCCCAATCGCCCCACCGAGAACGACTCGCGACGCCCCTGGACATCGGCTCGATGACGGTCGCCGGACGGCTGTTCAAGTCCGCTACCAGCGAGACCCGCGCCAGCGCCGACGGGTTCGTCACCGACGAGCTGCTCGCCTTCTACGAACCGATGGCCGAGGCCGGTACGCCATTGATCGTCACGGGCAACCTGTACGTCTCCCCGCAGGGCAAGTCGGCCGGACGCCAGGCGGGCATCGACGCCGACGACAAGATCCCCGGCCTGCGCGAGTGGACCGGTCTGGCCCACCGACACGGAGTCCGGATCGTTGCCCAGCTCAACCATGGTGGTCGGCAGATCGCCGAGGCGGCACCGGGTGCGGACCGGATCGTCTCCGCTTCCGACGTACGGGAGCCGCTGTACGGGACGAAGCCGTCCCCGCTACGGCTGGATGAGATGCCCGGGGTGGTGGAGTCGTTCGTGGCGGCCGGCGAGCGGGCCCGGGAAGCGGGGTTCGACGGGGTGCAGATCCACGCCGCTCACGGCTATCTGCTCAGCCAGTTCCTCACCCCGCACACCAACCGCCGCACCGACGCCTACGGAGGCAGCCTCGACAACCGCGCCCGGCTACTCGTCGACGTACTCAAAGGGCTGCGCGCACGACTCGGCGACGACTATCCGATCCTCGTCAAGATCAACGGCACCGACGACCTTCCCTTCCGTCGAGGCGCGACGACGGAAGAGCTGGTCCGGGTCGCCGTACGGCTGCAGGACGAGGGCATCGACGCCGTCGAGATCTCCCGGGGGCATTACGAGTCCTGGCCCGGCATGATCCAGGGCAGATACCGGGGATTCATCAGGACCAGCCTCACCCAGGGGGCAGGGCAGCACGTCTCGGGGCGGCGCCGAGCGGCCACCCTCGCCGTCGCGCCATTGATCGAACACGTCGCCGAGCGACTGCGCCCACCCCTGGAAGGCTTCAACCTGCCGCAGGCCGAACAGTTCACCCGCGCCCTCGATGTCCCCGTCATCTGCGTCGGCGGATTCCACACCAGAACAGGCATGGAAGCAGCCATCGCGAACGGGAGGACCGACGCCGTCTCAGCGGCCCGCGCCATGATCGCCGACCCCTACCTGTACCGGAACGTCCTCGGCGATGTCGCCGACCGGCCGGTCTGCGGCTACTGCAACGGCTGCATCGCCCGCTTCAGCGGCCTGCCCGTGGACTGCTACAGCGACGAGATCCGCCGCGACCGTGACGTCATGGTCGAGAAGCACCGCGCCAGGACCGGAGAGTGACCATGCGCACCAGACGAGAAGAAGCCATCGACCTCGCCGGCCGCACGGTAGTCATCACCGGTGGCGCCCAGGGCATCGGGCTGGAAACGGCCCGCGAGGCCGTCCGCCGCGGCGCACGCGTTGCCCTGCTCGACATCCACGCCGAGGCGGTGACCCGGGCCGCGGCCGAGCTGGGCGACACGACGACCGCGCTCGGTCTGACCACGGACGTGTGCGACGTTCCGTCCCTGGAGCGGGCCTTCGCTCAGGTGACTGAGGCGTTCGGCGGCTACGACACCGTGGTCGTCAATGCCGGTATCGGTACCGGCATGAGGACCTTCCGCGCCACCACACCGGGCGACTTCCAGCGGATCATCGACGTCAACCTTCACGGCTCCGCCAACACGGTCAGGGCATCCCTCGACCAAGTCGTCGCCGCACGCGGCCAGTACGTCATCGTCTCGTCGGTCCTCGCCTTCAACAACGGTGCTCTGCAATCCCCTTACGCCACCTCGAAGGCAGCGGTCGAGTCCCTGGGACGTTCGCTGAGGAGTGAACTGGCCGCTCAGCAAGTCGATGTGACGATCGCCTACTTCGCCTACATCGACACCGCCATGAACGCGGCCGTCTGGGCCGACGAGGCCGGCCAGAGCTACAGCGCGTCGATTCCCGGTTTCCTGAAGACCCCACTGAGTCCCGCCATGGCAGGCCGGGGCCTGGCGGATGTGATCGCCGTACCGCGCAAGACCCTGGTCGTCCCGGGGCGTTGGAAGGCGCTGCTGCTCTTTCGTGGACTGTGGGGCCCGCTGTCCGATCGGGTGTTGGGGCGGGACGAGGGCTTCACGAGGGCCGTGCGGCTCGCGGACCGGCCGAGGACGCTCAGGTGACGAGGGTGTCGACCAGGTCGAGGTCGGGCAGTTCGAGCGAACAGATCCGCGCGGCCTCCTCGGCGGTCATGCCGAAGTGTCGCAGCAGCCCGCGCACGATCACGTCCGAGGACCGCGCGTCGTCGCGGTCGGGCTGGGCGTGCAGGAGCGTACCCAGGGCGAGTTGGGCGCTGACCGTCATCGCCAGGGCGAGGTCCAGGTCCTCCACATCGAACCGTCCTGCTTCGGTCGCGTTCTGGATGTCCCGGCGCGCCCGGGGCCCCAGGCCGCGGTCTGAGTGGACCACGTCCATTCCGTGCTTCAGCAGGACCCTGCTGAGCTGCGGGTAGCGGCGATGCAGGCGGCCGGTCATGCGGAAGCTCTGCGCGTACGCGACCGCCGGGTCGTCGATCTCCGCGGTCAGCTGGTCCATCAGGCCGCCGAACCACTCCATCGCCTCCTCCACCGCGGTGCGGAAGAGGTCCTCCTTGGTGGTGAAGTGGTTGTAGAACGAGCCGACCCCGACGTCGGCCAGCTCCGTTATCTCCAGGACCGCGACGTCGGTACGCCCCTCGGCCAGCAGGCGCTGTGCCGCGCAGACCAGCGCGTTCCGCGTCCGCGCCCGCCGCTGGTCGACTCGCCGGGACGTGCTCCTCTCGGCCATCGCATCCTCCATCACGCCACACGCCGATTCAGAGTTGAAGATATCATCAACTGTTTTTGGTCCGGCCTCACGGACGTGTCCGTCTCGTTTTCTGAATGTTTCGTCAGTTCTATTGACTGACATCACTCTCGGAAGTGACGATTTCCTCAGGAGGTGGTGACCATGGCTGTTCACCCCGGCACCCACAACGACCTGCACTCCGAGCAGGGCGCGCTGCCTGGAGAGCATCCGGGGCGCGCGGCGAACCCACTGATCAAGGTCCACGACATCGCGTGGCTGGAGTTCTCCAAGCCCGACCTGGACCGCGCCGAGGTCTTCGGCAGGGCATTCGGCTTCGTGACGTCCTACCGCGACGGTCGCGAGCTTCATCTGCGGGGCACCCAGGCGGGAGCCCCGTGCGTGATCGTCCGCAAGGGCCGTCGGTCACGATTTCTCGGTCCGGCTTTCCGGGCCGTCGACACCCGCGATCTGCTGCGACTGGGAGACGCGCTCGGCGCCCGGGTGCATCCACTGCCCGAGGCGCTGGGCGGGTCGGTGGTCGAGCTGTCCGCCCCCGATGGGCTGCGCGTGCGGGTGATCGCCGACACGGACGAGCTGCCCGCCCTGCCAGGTCAGGGTCGGCAGCGGTTCAACTTCGGCGGTGACATCGAGCGGGTCAACGGCACCCAGCGACCGCCCCGTGCGCCGGCCGGCGTGCGGCGCCTGGGACATGTCGTCCTGCAGTCGACGATGTACCGGCGCACGCTGGACTGGTACCTGGAGCACCTCGGCCTGATCGTCAGCGACTTCCTCTACTACGAGGGTCAGCGCGAGCGCGGCCCGACCATGAGCTTCATCCGTTGCGACCGCGGCGGCACGCTCACCGACCACCACACCCTCGCCCTGACGCTGGGGCCCTCCAACCGGTATGTGCACTCGGCGTACGAGGTCACCGACCTCGACGCGCTCGCCGCCGGGGGCCAGTACCTGCTGAGGGAGGGCTACCGGCGTTCCTGGGGGATCGGCCGGCACATCCAGGGCAGCCAGATCTTCGACTACTGGCGGGACCCCGACGGCTTCCTCGTCGAGCACTTCACCGACGGCGACATGTTCGACAGCACCCTCGAACCCGGCTGGGCGCCGATGACGGCCTCCGGCCTCGCGCAGTGGGGGCCGCCCGCGACCAAGGATTTCTTGGGCATCGCCCCGGGACGGGAGGCGCTGGCCGAACTGCGCTCGATCCTCACCTCTCTGCGAAAAGACGACAACGAGTTCGACCTCGACCGCCTGCGCGGCCTTCTGAAAGTGGCTTCTTCGTGAGTATCACCGTCCTCCGTACCGCCGACTCGTGGTGGGTCGCGCTCGACCAGCGCGAAGCCGTCCCCGTCGACACCACCGCGACCACGACCGCCGAACTGCTGGCCGACCTGACAGCGGTCAGTGCGGCCCGTTCGGGCGGGTCGTCCGCGCAGGCGCGCAGCATCAGCACCCTCCCGCTGGTGTCCCCGGTCACCGCGCCCTGCCGGGTGGTCGCGCAGATGACCAACTTCGTCTCCCACGTGCGCGATTCGGGCATGGACCCCGCGACGGTCCCGCTGACGTTCTTCCGTAAGACCTCCGGGTCGATCAGCGGTCCTTTCGACGAGATCGTGAAGCCCGCGCACGTCCGTTTCCTGGACTACGAGATCGAACTCGGCCTGGTCATCGGGCGCCCGCTGAAGGTCGGCGCCACCGTGACCCCCGCCAACTGGAAGGACCACGTCGCCGGCCTGGTCATCACCAACGACATCTCCGCTCGCGACGTCCAGCTGCCCAAGACCCAGTTCTACGAGGCCAAGTCGTACCCGACCTTCACCCCGGTCGGCCCCTCCCTCGTCCTGCTCGACGCCGACGAGCTCGACCGGCTCTCCCAGCTCAGGCTCGTCCTCAAGGTCAACGGCGAGATCCGCCAGAACAGCGACCTCGCCGAAATGATCTACAACCCGCTCCAGGCGCTCCAGGAGTTGTCTCGCTTCCAGGCCCTTGCGACTGGTGACCTGATCCTCACGGGCACGCCCGGCGGGACGGCTCTCAAAGCCCCGCCGAAGGTGGTGGAGATCATCGGCTCCCTCCTGCCCCCCGCGGCCAAGTGGAAGGCGTTCTTCAACGCCCAGGCGAAGAACGACAAATACCTCCGCGACGGCGACGTCGTGGAGCTGTCCATCCGCACCCCCGACGGAACCATCGACCTGGGCATCCAGCAGAACAAGGTGAGGTACGCGTGACCACCAGCACTGACACCGCCATGACGTGGCCGCGCTACGACCAGCCCGACGATCTGGCCGCGATCGAGGCCACACCGCTCGCCGATCGAGGCCTGCCCGCCACCTCGTACGAGCTGCTGCGCCGCGCGGCCGAGCAGTGGCCAGAGCGGACCGCGCTCACCGTCCTGCCCGACGCCGCGTCCTGGCGTACGCCGAAGAACCGCACCTACGCGGAGCTGCTCGCCGACGTGCACCAGACGGCCAACGCCCTGCACCGGCTCGGCATACGCCGCCACGACACCGTCGCGCTGCTCTCGACGAACTGCGACGAGCTGCTCACCGCCCTCCTGGCGGCCCAGCTCGCGGGCATCGTCACCCCCGTCAACCCGGCACTCGCCCGCGACCACGTCGCCGAGCTGATCCGCCGCTCCGGCGCCCGCGTGATCGTCACCGCCTCGCCGGAACTGGACGCGGAGGCGTTCGCAACGAGCGCGGCGCTGGCCGAGGCAGGGCTGGTGGACCACGTACTGGTGCTGCGTCCGACCGCCGCCGAGACTCCCGCCGTGCTGCCGACGGTGGAGAACGCCACCGTGGCGTACCTTGCCGACGCTGTGGCCGACTGCGCGCGCGACCGGTTCCTCGGAGAGCCGCCCGCCGCCGCGGACCTCGCCTCCTTCTTCCACACCGGCGGCACGACCGGGGCACCGAAACTCGCCGCCCACACCCATGCCAACGAGATCGCCGATGCCTGGTCGATCGCGGCCAACTCGCTGCTGGACGAGCACTCGGTGGTGTTCGCCGCGCTGCCGCTCTTCCACGTCAACGCGCTCGTCGTCACGCTGCTCGCGCCTCTGTTCCGGGGCCAACAGGTCGTGTGGGCTGGGCCGTTGGGCTACCGGGACATCGCGCTCTACGGCGAGTTCTGGCGCATCGTCGAGCACTACCGGATCGCCACGATGAGCGGCGTACCGACCGTGTACGCCGTCCTGGCCACCGTCCCCGTCGGCGAGGCGGACATCAGCTCGATGCGCGGCGCGGTGGTCGGCGCCTCCGCACTGCCCGAGGGAGTGCGGACGAGCTTCGAGACGGCGACCGGGATCACGCTGCTGGAGGGGTACGGCCTGACCGAGGCGACCTGCGCCAGCGTCCGCAGCTTCCTGGACGTGCGCCGGCCCGGATCGGTCGGGCAGCGGATGCCGTACCAGCACATCCGGATCGGGGACGGACTGCCGCCCGGGGAGGTCGGCACCATCTTCATCAGCGGGCCCACCGTCTTCCCCGGCTATGTCGAGGGGCGCGACGAGAACGGCTACCGGATCAGCGGACAGGGCAAGATCGTCGACGGCTGGCTGGACACCGGCGACCTCGGTCACCTGGACGAGGACGGCTTCCTCCACCTCACCGGGCGGGCGAAGGACCTCATCATCCGCGGCGGCCACAACATCGACCCACGGGTCATCGAGGACGCCCTGCTCTCACACCCCGCGGTCACGGGCGCCCAGGCCGTCGGCCAGCCCGACCAGCGGGCGGGCGAGGTACCGGTGGCATACGTGACGGTCGGCAACGACATGGTCAGCGAGGCCGACCTCCTCGTCTGGGCCGCCGAACACGTCGGCGAGAAGGCCGCCGCCCCCAAGGCCGTACGCATCCTCGACGCTCTGCCCATCACCGCGGTCGGCAAGCCCTACAAGCTTCCGCTGCGTGCCGACGCCACCCGCCGTGTGCTGGCCGAAGCCCTCGTCGACCTCGACGACGTCGAGGAGATCCGCGCCGACGCCGACTCCGGAACGGTGACGGTGACCGTGACTCTGCGGGCGCGGGCGGCCGAGGCCGAAGTGGCGCGCAGGCTCGGCGACTTCGCCGTGCCCTGCCGCATCGTCACGCTGGAGGGCGACTGACATGACCGCTCTCGACACCATCCTCACCTGTCTCCTGGCCCTCTGGTTCACGCTGCTGAGCGCCGGAAAACTCATCGGGACGGCTCAGATGGCCGAGCGGGCAGCCCATCTGGGATTCACCGTCGGCGGCTACCGCGTCATCGGCGCGCTCGAACTCGCCGGTGTTCTCGGCCTCTTCGCCGGATGGGCGGTCACCGGTCTGGGGATCGCGGCGGCGGCCGGCTTCCTTCTCCTGCTCGCCGGCGCGGTCCTGGCGCACCTGCGCGCCGGAGACCGGCTGCCCGCGGCGGCACCGGCGATCGGCTCGGCCGTCCTCGTCGTGGCCTACCTGATCGCCCTCCTCCAGAAATGAGCCACGAGATGAGCCACGCGACGAATGAGCCGACACCTCCGACGGTCGAGCAGACCGCGGTGCTCGTGGTCGGGGCGGGCCCGGTCGGCCTGACCCTGGCCCTGGAGCTGGAGCAGCACGGGGTGCAGACCCTCCTGGTGGAGCGGAACGCCTCCACCACCCGGCATCCGAAGATGGACGTCACCAACGGCCGCAGCATGGAGCTCTACCGCCGCCTCGGCGTCGCCGACGACCTGCGCAAGGTCGCCATCCCCGGCGACCGCCGCACCAAGGTGACGTGGGCGACGAACGCGGCCGGCTGGGAACTGGCGTCGTTCGAATACCCCAGCGTCGACGACCTGCGGGCGAAGAACCGCGAGCGCAACGACGGCACAGGGCCCCTGGAGCCCTGGATGCGGGTCTCCCAGGTCATCCTCGAACCGGCGCTGCGGGACCTGCTGGAGGACCGCGCCAAGCACGTGAGCGTGCAGTACGGATGGGGCCTGGAACGCTACGAGGAGGACGCCGACGGCGTCACCGCCCACCTGGTCTCCGCCGACGGCACGGGCCGCCGCACCGTCCGCGCCCGCTACCTCGCCGGCTGCGACGGCGCCGGCAGCCGCACCCGCAGACAGCTGGGCATCGGCCTGGACGAGATCGACCTGCGCAAGCTGGTCGTCAAGGAGATCGGCCTGCCCCGCACGGTGGCGGCCCTCGCCCGCGCCTTCCGGGAGCGGGGCGAACGACCCGCGGACGGCCGCTTCTACCTGGTGCACTTCACCACCAAGGACCCCGCGGTCCTGAACCGGTTCGGCACCGTCTGGCACCTCCAGTCCCCGGACGGCTGGACGCTGATCTCGCAGAACGACGGCGACACCTTCACCCTCCACGCCCCGCTCGGCATGGGCACCGACGCCGACCGCATCGACCCACGAGAGTTCCTCTACGACCGCCTCGGTTGCCGCTTCGAGGCGGACGTGCTGGTCGCCAACGCCTGGACGCCGCGCCTGACCGTCGCCGACTCGTTCGGGCGTGGCCGGGTCTGGCTCGCGGGCGACGCCGTCCACCAGGTGACCCCGACCGGCGGCTACGGCATGAACACCGGCGTCGGCGACGCCATCGGCCTGGGCTGGGCCCTCGCCGCGGTACTCCAGGGCTGGGGCACCCCCGACCTCCTGGAGGCCTACGAACACGAGCGCCGAGCCGTGGCCCTGCGCAACCGGACGGCCGCCGCCCGGCACGCCCTCGTCCGGGCCGCCATCATGACCGCCAACCGGGCCGAACTGCACAGCGAACGCTGGCTCGGCGCCCGCACCCGCCAGCGCGTCGGCCGCGAGATCCTCGACCTCGGCAACCTGGAGAACGAGGCCCTCGGCATCGAACTCGGCTACCGCTACGACACCTCACCCGTCGTCTGCCCCGACACCGCACCCGGTGCCCGGGCACCGCGCCAGCCGATGGACGAGTACGTGCCCAGCACCTGGCCGGGCGCACGGCCGCCGAGCGTCCTGCTGGCCGACGGCAGCGCGCTGTTCGACCTCCTCCACCCGACCGGCTTCACCCTGCTGCGCTTCGCCGACCACGACGTCACCGCGCTCACCGACGCCGCCGCCGAGCGTGGCGTCCCCCTGGAGGTCGTCGACGTGCGAGACCCGCACGCCCACACCCTCTACGAACGGGACCTGGTCCTCGTACGACCGGACCAGCACGTCGCCTGGCGCGGAGACACCGCGCCCGCCGACCCGCTGCACGTCATCGACCGTATCCGGGGCGCCCGCCGCTGAGCGCGCGCCCGGCGAGCGGCAAGTGCCCGGACGGGCCCGGGCCTTGCCGTTCGCCAGTCCGTACAGGAGTAGACATGAGCCGACCTGTGAAGACCACCTCCTACATGTCCCCCGTCTGGCTGCGCGCGGATCTGCCGCGGGAGGCAGCCCTCGGGTACTGGTCCGGGCCGCACGCACAGATCGCCGGGCGCCTGCCCAACATGGCCGAGTACGTGCAACGGCACTTCTCGCCCACCGACCACGGCTACTGGCCGTCGTCCCCCACCGTGGGCACGGTGATCCCGCCGAGCTGGCGCTGCGACGGCGTGGCCGAGGTCCGGTTCGGGAGCACCGCCGCCGCGCTGGGCATGCCGATGCACATGCGGGAGGTCTACCTGGACGAACAGAACGTCTTCGAACGCGTCCTCGGACAGGTCACCGGTCCCGGCGGAGGCCGCTGGTGGACCGACGGACACGACGACGCCGTAGGCCATCGCACCGTTCTGATGCTGCGGCGGCGCCGAGGCGTGAGCGGCCGTACCTTCCGGCGATTCGTCCACGACCGTATCGGCCCGGCGCTCCACGAGGCCGGCGCGCAGGATCTGCGGACGTACACCTTCCTGCCCTGGTCGCGCTTCGTGCACCCCACGCTCGGCGTCTGTCACGACAACCCGACCTTCCGCCGCTATCACGCGAGCGTCGTCGTGGGAGCCGACAGCCGTGCCGCCATGGACGACCTGCTCAAGTCCGAGCAGGTCGCCGGCATTGTGGCCGAGCAGCGGACAGTGCTGACGGCCGTCCACGCCTACACCGTGGAGCGAAGCGTGCCGGTCATCCGCGTCGGTTCGGCGCTGGTTGCTGCTTAGAACGCAGTAGCGAGGAAGTCCAGAGTCTCATCACAGTCGCCGAGCACAGGGGCACATGACGCTATGAGTTCAGTGAGGGGCAAGGTCGCGGCACTCGGTGCGCGCGTGCATCAACAACTGCTGGACGTGAGCGACGCCGTCGCGTTCGAGACCTACGCGCACACGATTGCCGAGCACTTCGGTGTGGTCCACCAGATCTACAACAACGCTGGTATCGGTGCCGGGCGTGCCTTCCTCGACAGCGAGTTGCGCGACTACGAGCTGGTTCTCGGGGTCAACCTCTGGGGTGTGATCCACGGAACCAAGGCGTTCCTGCCCCACCTGATCGCCTCGGGCGACGGCCACGTCATCAACGTGTCCAGCCTCAAGGCCTGGAGCCCACCGCGGGAGACCGGGCCCGCGCGAAGGTCATCAACGACAAGGTGCTCAAGGTGGACCCTGCCAAGGCGGCCAGGATCATCGTCGATGGCATCGAAGCCAAGCGTCTGCGGATCCTCGTCGGCACCGACGCGAAGATCACCGACCTCCTCGTACGGCTGATGCCGCGCCGGTACACCAAGCTGGTGGTGGCCCTGAACCGCCATCTGCTCGCGACCAAGTCGGACTCGGCCACGCCTTCCTGACCGGCCTCTTCAGGCGCAGGCTCGCCGCCGGTCGGTCAGCGACGTCCGGAGTTCGCCGCTGCCATGCGCATGGCCGCCTCGTAGACCAGTTGCGCATGCAGTTCGAACATGGCCACCAGGTCGACGGCGTCGCCGCTGATCTCCCGCTGGACGAACAGCCCGTCGGCGCCGGCGACGGCATAGGTCGTGAGGGTGTGCACGGCGCCTTCGTCCAGGTCGGGAAGCAAGGTCCGGATGACTTCGGTGATCTTTTCGCTCGCGATGCCGCGGACCTGAAGGAACGCGGTCCGGCCCCGGGGCTCCGTGGGCCGCCGCTCCAGGGCGAGCATGAGGCCCAGGCGCAGGAAGTCCGGCGCGTCGACCAGCGACTTCGCCACGTTCGCGGCCATGGCCGTGACCCGCTCCAGGGGCGTACCCGTCTCTTCCCCCGGCAGTTCGACGGCCGCGAGCCAGGTCTCGAAGCTGCGCTCGATGACCGCGGCGATCAGGTCGTCCTTGTCCTTGAAATGCCAGTAGATCGAGCTGGCGGGCAGTCCGCACTTGGCGCTGACCGCCGCGATGGACGTGCCCTCGTACCCCCGCTCGCCCGCGATCTCCACGGCGGCATCCAGGATCCGCTGCCGCGACTCCACCCCGTTCGCACGCTTCTTGCGCGTTGTCTGCGGCCTGGTGGTCATGAAGGTGCCCTTCCTGTTGCTGTCGGCCCTTGACCGTATCTGCCCCTCAACTTACTGTAGCGGCCATTCCAACTGGAATGAACGATACAGCAAGAGCCGTCAGGGACGACGACAGTGAGGTGGCCTGGTGAGCGGTATCAGTGCCAAGGACAGAGCCGAGGGCAGCGAGAGCAGTACGTACGACGTGGCGGTGATCGGCTACGGGCCGACGGGCGTGACCGCGGCGAACCTGCTCGGGGCAATGGGCCTCCGGGTCGTCGTGCTGGAGCGCGACGCCGAAGTGTTCGCCCGTGCCCGGGCGATCTCCACGGACGAGGAGGTCGTACGGGTCTGGCAGCGCGTCGGCCTGGCCGAACGGCTGAAGCGGGACATGCTGGCCGAGCGGCCGCTGGACTTCGTGGACGCACGCGGCCGCGCCTTCATCAGCGCGCACCCCACCCCGCGCGGCCACGGCCATCCACCGCAGATGTTCATCTACCAGCCGGCGTTGGAGCAGGTACTGCGGGAGGGAGTCGGCCGCTACCCGAACGTGGAGGTGCTGCTGCGCCAGGAGTGCGTGCGGCTGCGCCAGGACGCCGACGGCGTCGAATTGACGGTGGTGGGTACCGCCGACGACACGGTACGACGACTGCGTGCCGCGTACGTCATCGCGGCCGACGGTGGCTCCAGCCTCACCCGCGCACAGCTGAACGTGGGCTACGAGGGACGGACGTACGAAGACCGTTGGGTGGTCATCGACACCAAGATGCTCAAGCCCTGGCCGGACCACGACCGGCTGCGCTTCCGCTGCGACCCGGCCCGCCCGGCAGTGGACTGCCCGACGCCCCTCGGCCACCACCGCTGGGAGTTCCCGATCCTGCCGGGTGACGACGAGACGTACCTGACCACCGACGAGGCGATCTACTCGATGGTGGCGCGGTACGGGATCGGCCGGGACCAGATCAAGATCCTTCGGGCGACTGTCTACAGCCACCACGTCCGCTTCGCCGCCCGCTTCCGGGTCGGCCGGGTCTTCCTCGCCGGGGACGCAGCCCACGCGATGCCGCCGTGGATCGGCCAGGGCATGGCCGCCGGCGTGCGCGACGTGGCCAACCTGTGCTGGAAACTGGATGCCGTGCTGCGCGGCGAGCTGCCGGAGAGCCTGCTGGACAGTTACGAGGCCGAACGCAAACCGCACGTCAAGGAGATCACCAGACGTGCGGTGTTCGTCGGGCGGATCATCACCGAACGACGCTCGGCCGTCACCCGGGTCCGCGACTCCGTGCTGCCCGTCGTGAACCGAGTCCCCCGCTTCAGCCAGTGGCTCCAGGACTCCAACTGGATCCCCATAGCCCACTACGCCGACGGCTTCCAGGCACGCCCCCGCACCAAGGCGACCGGGCAGCAGATACCGCAGCCCTGGGTGACCACCCCCGACGGCAGCCGGGCCCGCCTGGACGACGCCCTGGATAGCCGGTGGCTGCTCCTGCACGGAGGACTGCCCGCGCCCCAGCCCGCATGGGAGCACCTCGGCATTCCCTCGCTCAGGATCACTACCGCCGGCTCCCGCCCGGCCGGGGGCGCCCTCGTCGACGATGACGGTGTCCTGCTGCCCTGGATGGCCGAACGCCGCGTCACCACCCTCGTCCTGCGCCCGGACGGCTACGTCTACGCCGCCGCGCCCGCCGGTGCCGAACTCCCCCCGCCTCCGGCCGGATTCACCCCCTCACCGCGCAAGTCCGCCTCCCTCACCCGGTAAGGACCGTCATGACCACGCACACCGAACTGCCGTCGATGCGGGAGTCCCTGCTCGACGTCGCCGGCAAGAAGATCTTCGTTGCCGAGACCGGGGACGGTCCTCCCGTCCTGCTGCTGCACGGCGGCGGCCCCGGCGCCTCCGGCGTCTCCAACTACAGCCGCAACATCGCGGAGCTGGCCAAGGAACACCGGGTCATCGTCCCCGACCTGCCCGGCTACGGCCGCAGCTCCAAGGGCATCGACCCCGCCGACCCCTTCGGCAGCCTCGCCGCAGGCATCCGCGGCCTGCTCGACGAACTCGGTCTGGACAAGGCCCACCTGGTCGGCAACTCCTACGGCGGGGCCTGCGCTCTCCGGCTCGCCCTGGACACCCCCGACCGCGTCGACCGCATGGTCCTCATGGGCCCCGGCGGCATCGGGACCACCCGCGGGCTGCCCACGCCGGGCCTCAACTCGCTGCTCAACTACTACGGCGGGGACGGCCCTTCGCGGCTGAAGCTGGAGAAGTTCATCCGTCAGTACCTCGTCTTCAACGCCGCCGACGTCCCCGACAGCGTCATTGACGCCCGCTACCGCGACAGCATCGACCCCGAGGTCGTCGCGGCCCCGCCGCTGCGGCGGCCGAAGTCACTCAAGGCGCTGTGGAAGATGGACTTCACACGGGACGAACGGCTGTCCCGGCTGCCGGTGCCGACCCTGGTGCTGTGGGGCGCCGCCGACCGGGTCAACCGGCCCTCCGGCGGCCCGATGCTCGCCGACCGGCTGCCCAACTGCGACCTCTACCTGGTCGCCAACACCGGGCACTGGGTGCAGTGGGAGCGCGCGGACCTCTTCAACAGCCTCTGCGCCGACTTCCTGGCGGGCCGCCGATGAACACCGCTTCCGTGTTCGGGGCCGTCCACCTCGGCTACGTCGTCATCGAGTCCGACCGCTTCGCCGACTGGCGCCGCTTCGGCACCGACGCCATCGGCATGCACCACGACGACATCTCCCGTGACGTCATGCGCTTCCGCCTCGACGACCACGAGTGCCGCTTCCTGCTCCGGCGCGGCCCCGCCGAGGACGTCGTCGCCACCGGCTGGCACATCGACGACCACGCCTCCTTCGAGCGGATCGAGGCCCGCGTCCGCGCCCACGGCGTCCCCTGCGTCGAGGGCAGCGCCGAGGAGGCCGCCCTGCGCGGCGTCGAACGCCTCCTGCGCTTCCCCGGTCCCAAGGGCATCACCCAGGAGATCTACACCACCCCGGTCGTCTCCCCCGAGCCGCTGCGCATGCTCGCCTCCGGCTGGGTCACTGGCGACTCCGGCATGGGACACATCGCGATCACCTCCACCAAGCCGACGCAGCTGCGCGGCTACTTCGACACCGTCTTCGACGCCCGGCTCACCGACTACATCGACGAGGCCATCAGCGGCGTGCAGCTCAAGGTCCGCTTCCTGCGGGTCAACGAGCGCCACCATTCCATCGCGATCGCTGCCGTCCGCGGCCTGCCGATCGACCCGGTCCGCACCCGCGTCCAGCACCTCAACATCCAGGCCGCCTCACTCGACGACCTGGCCCGCAGCTACGACCGCGTGCACGAACTCGGCTTCGACATGGCCCTGTCGGTGGGTCAGCACACGAACGACAAGGAGCTGTCGTACTACGCCCGTACCCCGTCGGGCTTCGAGTGGGAGGTCGGCTGGAACCCCATCGTCGTCGACGAGGCCACCTGGCAGCCCAGCACCCATCAGGGCATCAGCATCTGGGGGCACACCCCGGTCGGTCAGACGATCATCGACAAGCTCGACCACTTCCGGCTCGGAGGTCTCTCCCTCGCCCGCCGCGAGGACACCGTGCCCTCACTCAGCGGCGCAGGCACCCCCGACGACTGACCGGCCCCACGCGAAGGGCCCGATGCGGCGATCCGCATCGGGCCCTTCATCTGCTGCCGGATCACGCCTCGGCGCGGGCGACCAGGTCCAGCGCGATGTCGGTGATCATGTCCTCCTGACCGCCGACCATGCCCCGACGGCCGACCTCGACGAGGATGCTGCGGGTGTCCAAACCGTAGCGGGCGGCGGCGGTCTCGGCGTGGCGGAGGAAGCTGGAGTACACGCCCGCGTAGCCGAGGCTGAGGGTCTCGCGGTCCACCCGTACCTCGCGGTCCTGCAGCGGTCGTACGAGATCGTCGGCGGCGTCCATGAGCGGGAACAGCTCGCACGCGTGCGCCCAGCCCATCAGGTCGGCGACCGCGACGAACGCCTCCAGGGGACAGTTGCCCGCACCGGCGCCCTGGCCGGCGAGGGAGGCGTCGACGCGTACGGCACCGCTCTCCACGGCGACCACGCTGTTCGCGACGCCGAGTCCGAGGTTGTGGTGGGCGTGGATGCCCAACTCCGTGGCCGGGTCGAGGACTTCGCGGTAGGCGCGGAAGCGGTCGCGGACACCGTCCATGGTGAGCCGACCGCCGGAGTCGGTGACGTAGACGCAGTGGGCGCCGTAGGACTCCATCAGCTTGGCCTGGCGGGCCAGTTCGGCCGGTTCGGCCATGTGGGACATCATCAGGAACCCGGCGACGTCCATGCCCAACTCCCGTGCCGCGGCGATGTGCTGGGCGGAGATGTCGGCCTCGGTGCAGTGCGTGGCGACGCGGACCGAGCGGATGCCGAGGCGGTGTGCCTGGCGGAGGTCGTGCAGGGTGCCGATGCCCGGCAGGAGGAGGGTCGTCGGTACGGCGTGGTAGGCCACGTCGGTGACGGCTTCGATCCACTCCCAGTCGGTGTGCGCGCCGATGCCGTAGTTGATGCTGGAACCGGCCAGTCCGTCGCCGTGGGCGATCTCGATGGCGGCCACGCCCGCCGCGTCCAGGGCGGCGGCGATGGTGCGGGCCTGTTCGACGGTGTAGCGGTGCCGGACGGCGTGCATGCCGTCCCGCAGGGTGACGTCCTGGATGTACAGAGCGGTCACTTGGCCGCCTCCCTGCTGTGGGCGGCCATGCGCTCAGCGGTGCGCAGCGCGGCCGAGGTCATGATGTCGAGGTTTCCGGCGTAGGCGGGCAAGTAGTGGGCGGCGCCCTCGACTTCGAGGAAGACGGAGACTTTCAGCAGCTCGCCGGGGCCCAGGCCGCTCAGCGGGTCGTCCGCCGCCACCTTCTCGTACTGCACCTTCTGCTTGAGGCGGTAGCCCGGCACGTACGCCTGCACGCGCGCGACCATCTCCTCGACCGACGCCGTGACGGCCTCCGTGGCGCAATCGGAGACCAGGCAGTGCACGGTGTCCCGCATGATCAGCGGGGGCTCGGCCGGGTTGAGCACGATGATCGCCTTGCCGCGCGCGGCCCCGCCGACCTGCTCGATGGCCGAGGACGTGGTCTCGGTGAACTCGTCGATGTTGGCCCGGGTGCCGGGGCCGGCGGAACGGGAGGCGATCGACGCGACGATCTCGCCGTAGTGCACGGGCGATACGGCGTTGACCGCGGCGACGATCGGGATGGTGGCCTGGCCCCCGCAGGTGACCATGTTGACGTTGGGGGCGTCGAGATGGGCGTCGCCGTTGACCGGCGGGACCACGTACGGGCCCAGGGCGGCCGGAGTGAGGTCGACCAGGGTGCGGCCGAGCGGGCGGAGCACCTCGTCGTGATGACGGTGGGCGCCGGCCGAGGTGGCGTCGAAGACGATGTCGATGTCGGCGAACTCGTCCAGTTTCACCAGGCCTTCGACACCCTCGTGGGTGGTGGCGACCTTGAGGCGGCGGGCGCGGGCCAGGCCGTCGGAGTCCGGATCGATACCGGCCAGGGCGACTGTCTCCAGGCTCTCCGAGAGCCGCAGGACCTTGATCATGAGGTCCGTGCCGATGTTGCCGGAGCCGATGATGGCGACCTTGGTGGTCATGACTGCGCCCCTTCCTGGCCGAACCCGACGTGGACAGAGCCCAGGCCGAAGACATGGGCGTCGAAGACGTCACCGGGGGCTGCGGGAGCCATCGGGCCCAGGGCTCCGGTCAGCACGAGGTCGCCCGCGCGGAGCGGGTCGCCCCGCTCCGCGAGCGCCTGGGCCAGCCAGACGGCCGCGTTGAGGGGGCTGCCGAGACAGTCGGCGCCGGTGCCCTGGGAGACGGTCTCGCCGTTGCGGGTCATGGTCATCGACACCGAGCGGAGATCGAGCCCGCTGAGCGGCACGGGGGTGCCGCCGAGGACGTACAGGCCGCAGGAGGCGTTGTCGGCGACGGTGTCGACGAGGGAGATGTCCCAGCCGGCGATCCGGCTGTCGACGATCTCCAGGGCGGGCAGAGCGAAGTCGACCGCGCGCAGCACGTCCACGACCGTGCACTCGCGGTGCGGCAGATCCTCGGCGAGGACGAGCGCGACCTCGGCCTCCACCTTCGGCTGGAGCAGCCGCCCGGCGGGCACCTCGCCGCCCTGCGGCACCGCCATGTCCGCGAACAACGCGCCGAAGTCGGGCTGGTCCACGCCCAGTTGCCGTTGCACGGCCGTGGAGGTCAGGCCGATCTTGCGGCCGACGATCCGGCGTCCGGCGTCCAGGGCGCGGCGGACGTTGACCTGCTGTACGGCGTAGGCGTTCTCGAGGTCGCCGTCGTCGAACAGGGTGCGCACCGGCGGGCAGGCGGCCCGGGTGACGGCGGCCTCCTCCAGCAGGTCGGCGGCCTTGAGCACGGCCGGGGAGGCGGCGTTCGGCATGGATTCCCTCCAGGGAGTGCGAGTACTGACACCGATATAGACAGCTCGCCGCGAACCAGCCAAGCTTTGTTCCGTGTCACGGAACATCGCGAGCGGCAGCATGCTGGAGAAGGTCGCAGTCATCCTGGAATGCTTCAGCCCGAGCGGCGGACCGTTCCGCCTGTCAGAACTTTCGGAGCGCACGGGGCTCGCCAAGCCGACCGTCCATCGGCTGGCGACGGACCTCGTCCGGCTGGGGTGGCTGGAGCGGTCCGGTGCCCAGTACCGGCTGGGCCCGAAATTGTTCGAGCTCGGCTCACTGGTCCCGCATCGGCTCGATCTGCGTGAGGCGGCCCTGCCGTTCCTCCAGGACCTGTTCGAGGCAACGCGGGAGACCGTTCACCTCGGGGTGCGCGACGGCATGGACGTCGTCTACCTCGAACGCATCCACGGCCACGAGGCCCTCCAGCTCCCCTCCCGAATCGGCGGCAGCCTCCCACTGAGCTGCACCGGCGTCGGCAAGGCCCTGCTCGCCTTCTCCGGTGCCGAGCTGACCGAGGAACTGCTCACACAGCCCCTGCCGAGCCTGACCCCGCACTCGATCACCGACCCGGCGCGGCTGCGTATGGCCCTGGAGAAGATCCAGGTCTCGGGGCTCGCGTACGAGGAACAGGAGGCGGCTTTGGGAGTGAGCTGTATCGCGGCACCAGTCTTCTCCGGCGGCAGCGCGGTGGCCGCCCTTTCGGTAGCCGTGCCGCGCTCCCGCTTCAGCCCCGCCCAGCTGGCACCGGCGGTGCGGACAGCGGCCCTGGGGCTGTCGCGGGTGCTGCGCGGGGGCATGTGAGACGTCATCCGGGTTGGACCAGCTTGAAGACGAGCCGGGCGGCGGCCCGTTGGGCGGTCTGCCGCAGGCCCGCCCTGGGCCGGGAAGGCGCGGCGGCCCCGCCCCCGAAGCGGGGGAAAAGCGCCTCGGCATTGGCACGGCTGATGGCCATGAGCGAACCCGGCACCAGCGGATGGCTGTCGAGCCCGTTCGCGAAGTACTGCCCCGCCGCCACAGGCGCGAACGGCCAGTCACTGCCGAACAGGACGTGCCCGGGCCGGGCGAAGGCCAGCAGTGTTGGCAGCGCGGCGGGGCTGGAGGACAGCGCTGTGTCGAAGTAGAAGTCGCGGAAGTCCTCCAGGACGTCCAGCGGACTGCGCCCGGTGTCACTGGCGATCGCGACGGCCATCCGGTGCGAGGAGTAGGGGACGAACCCGCCGGCGTGGCTGAGGATGAACCGGACGTTCGGGTAGCGGCGCGGGATGCCGTTGTGTACGAGCAGGTAGGCGGCGCGCGTGGTGTCCAGCAGGAAGTCGGCGGCGAACGGCGGGATGCCCTCGACCGGCGGGGCGGGCAGGTCGGCCGGGTGCACGAACACGACGGCCGCATGCTCGTCGAGCGCCTGCCACAGCGAGTCCTGCCCGTCGGCTCCCAGATAGGTGCCCCGGTTGTTGGCCAGCAGGGTGACCCCGTCGGCGCCCAGCTCGGTGAGCGCCCGCCGGGCCTCGGTCGCGGAGGCGGCCGCATCCGGCATGGGCAGGGTGGCGAACCAGCCGAACCGTCCCGAATGACCGGCGGAAAGGTCGGCGGAGAAGTCGTTGAGCCGCCGGGCCAGGTGGGCAGCCTCGGCCGGATCGTCGAGGAATCCGGTACCCGGCGTGGAAACGGAGACGATCGCCGACTCCGTTCCCAGCAGGTCCATCTGCTCCAGCGCCGACCCGGGGCTCCAGTCCGGCAGCGCCCGGCCACCGGCCTCGGCGATGCCCTGCTTGGCGAGGAGGTCCCGGTAGAAGGCGGGGACGAGGTGCTGGTGGACGTCGATGCGGCGTGGGGCGGCGGCCATGAGGTGACTTCCTTGTGGCTCTGATGCACGTTGACTGTAGCGGTCACTCCAATTGGAGTAAACGCTACAGCAGTGCTGGATCACAAGGGGCTCCACATGCGGGAAGGTCAGGCGCGAACCCGCTTCAGACCCGGGTTCTGCCGCACGAGCGCGGACAGCAGGAGGCGCTGGGGAGCCAGCCGCATCAGGCGGCTGACGATCCTCATGGGCAGCCCGGCAACGACCACACCACGGTCGCCGTCGAGCGCGTCGACGCCGATCCTCGCCACCTCACGGGACGGCATATAGAGGAACGACGGATAGCCGTCGCTGTCCAGGCCCGCGGCCTGGGCGAATTCAGTGTGCACCGGACCGGGACAGAGCACCGCGACCGTGACACCCGTGCCCGCCAGCTCCGCGCGCAGGCCCTCGCTGTACCGCTGCACGAACGCCTTCGTTCCCGCGTAGCCGGACTGCCCAGGCTGCGGAATGAAGCCGCTCACGGACCCGACGTTGAGGATCGCGCCGCGCCTGCGCGGCACCATCTGCTGGACTGCGCGGGTGGTGAGGTCGATGACCGCCTCGACGTTCACCCGCACCTGGGCGATCTCGGCCTCGACCGGGGAGTTGGCCACCGCGTCGATGGTCCCGATGCCGGCATTGTTGACCAGGATGTCCGCCGTGAGGCCTCGCTCGGCCACCGTATCGAAGAGCCGAGCGCGCTGCTCGGCGTCGGCCACGTCGCAGGCGATGACCTCGACCCGGACGCTATGGGAGAGCTCGGCGGCCAGGTCGCGCAGCCGGTCCTCGCGCCGGGCCACGAGGGTGACACCGTGGCCGCGTCGGGCCAGTTCGCGGGCGATGTCCGCACCGATGCCGGACGAGGCGCCGGTCACGATCGCGGTGCTGGTGGGGTTCGGCTTCGGCAGAGGCATACGTCGGCCCCTTCACAGTAGACCTTGATCGACAAGGTGTCGGGTGGACCAGGCGGTGTCGAGCGTGCGGAGTCCGGCGCGCAGGAAGGCGATCGCCTGGTCGAGGTCGGGTTCCTGCGCGTAATGGCAGACCTCGCTGATGACGGCGGCCGCCGCGGCGGCGGCCATACGGGGGCCGAAGTCGTCGGGGGCGTCGCCGCGTTCCTCGGCGAGGATGCAGTCGTGCAGCGCGCCCAGAGTCGTCTGCCCATCCGGCCATTCGAGCAGTGCGGTGGCCAGCCGGTCCGCGAGCGCGTCGAAGCGTAGGCCGCCTGGAGGATCGCTCCTCTGCGTCGCACCTTGGAACGCTCCCGCAGACCCTCGCTCATCATGAGTGTCACTTTACCGTCCATGGTTATTTTACAGTCAAGTGTAAAAATGCCATACGGTGTAGCGAGTGGAGCTTCGGACAGTTGCGGGAGAAAGCGAGCCCTGAAACGACCCCGGCCTGTCCACCCGGGGTTCCGGTCGAACCGGAGTCGCTACGGCGCCCACGCCCGCAGTGCCGAATCCACCACCGCGTCCACCGTGTCGTGACCGAGCCGGGCGCCCACGAGGAACCGTTGATAGACGAGCGGCCCGACGGTCGTCATGGCGAACGCCTCGGCCGTGACGTCGTCGCGCAGGCGCCCCCGGGCGACGGCAGCAGTGACGGCAGGGCGCAGTGAGTCGACGATCTGGGTCAGCAGAGTCCGACGGAGGTGCTGCATCCCGTCGTCGCGCTGTGCCCCGCCCAGTACGGCGGCGAGAACGGCCCCGGCCTGGGCGTCGTCGAGCCGCTCGCCGAGCTGGCGCAGGTAGTGGACCAGCTCGGCGCGCGGGTCGGCACCGGAGGCGGCCCGTACGTCCTCGGGCGCCGGTGACAGGGGCGGCATGCCGGCTTCCAGTGCCGCCAGCCGGAGACCGAGCAGGTCGGGCCAGTGGCGGTACACCGTGGCCCGGCCGACTCCGGCGCGGGCGGCCACGGCCTGGTGCGAGACGGCCTCCAGGCCGCCCTCGGTGAGCAGCGTGGTGGCCGCGGCAACCATGGCCTCGCGGCTGCGCACCTGGCGTGGATCGGCTCGCTCCTCCGGCATGCGGCACCCTTCGTGTGAGACAAGTTGCCTCACATGCTAGTCGCAGGATGTCTCGGTCCGGAGGCGTCGCGGGCCAGTCCCTCGGTTGCCTCGCGGGCGCGCCTGACCAGGGCGTACGAGCGGCTGGTCTGGCGCATGACCAGGGTCTGGAGGGCGAGTTGGAGTCCACGGTCGACATCGCCTCCGACCATGAGCCAGAAGTCGGCGGCGTGATCGGCGTACGCCTCGGGATGACGCGTCACCAGTTCCTCGTAGCGTTCCGCCGCTCGGTCCCGCCACAGCTGTGCCTCCTGGTGGCGGCCGGCCGCTCGCAGGGCGAGAGCGAGGTGTGCGGCGTACTCAGGATCGTCGCTCGTCTCCACCAGTGGGCGCAGGCGGGCGACAGCGGTCTCGGGAGCGCCCAGGAGGAGGTCGACCTCGGCGAGATGACCGGTTGCCGGGGCATAGCCCGGCACCCGGCGCCGGGCCACTGCGAACCAGGACCGGGCCGTGGGCAGGTCGCCTTCGCGCAGCCACATCACGCCGCGCCGGAAGTCGAGTTGGGCGAGCGGGAAGGGGGAGACGCCCCGGTAGACGGTGCGCGCCTCGTCGAACACGTGCTCCGCCTCGGCGGTCTCGCCCCGCTCTGCCTGGAGAACGGCCAGTGCCGACAGCATGGTGAAGTCGGTCTGGTGGGGCGCTGCGCTCCGCAGCAAGCCATGGGCTTCGGCGTGACAGCCGACCGCTTGAAGGATCGCCGCGCGTTCCGCGTCCAGGGTGGCCTGCCCCGCGCCGGCCCTGCCCGCCGCATCGAGGTCGACCATGGCCTCGGCGAAGCGGTGCAGGGTCGCCCGCGTGCGGGCCCGGGCCAGCAGAGCGGCACTGTCGTCGGGTGCGTTCCACACCATCTGTTCGGAGAGTTGTGCCGCCTGCTCGTAGTCGGCGATGCGGCCCAGGAGGTGTCCGCGCAGTGTCAGGAGGTCGACCAGGACCGCCTGTTGCGCGACGGCGCGGGGCGCGGCGGAGCCCGCCCGGCGTACGGGTGCCGCCACGCCGTCGATCTGGGCCGACAGATTCACCAGGGCCAGGGCGCCGTCGGTCGTGACCGGTTCCTGGTCCGCGCGCAGGGGTCGGCCCGTCATGCCGCTTCCTCCTCCGGCTCCGGCGGGGCGAGCAGCGCGGCCATCACCGCCGTAAGGTCCGGCGGGTTCGGGTTGGGGGCGACGAGATACGGGAACTCATGCGTGGCCGGCCGGGTGGCATGGTCGACGCCGTCGCTGATGCGGGGGCCGTCGACGCCATTGACCAGGAGCGTGTAGAGGGTGTCCACGATGTCGTCGTTGGGTGCCCTGCCGCCGCAGGTCGTGTGGGGGCGTCCGGCGAGCAGAGCGGTCTCGATCTCGAAGCAGCTGCCCTCGGAGAAGGGCTGGGAGATGTCGACGACGAGGAAGTCGGCCAGGAGCAGTTCCGTCAGAGGATGAGTCCCCTGATCGTCCGCCGGCCAGACGCGCTCGCCGTCGAGGCGGTCGAAGAACGCCAGGTTGGCATTGAACCGCGTCCGGTAGGCCCCGGCGTAGTCCGGTCGTACCGCGAAGGCGTCCCCCTCGTTGTAGAGGTCGCGGATCTCCAGGTCGCTGTTGACGGGGTCGTGGCTCTTGCTCGCCAGAACAACGTTCTTGATCTCAGGGCGGCCCATGCGCTCCAGCCGGACCGGGCGGCCGCCGGAAGTCACGGTCTCGCCGACGACGCCGAGCAGGGGCCCGCAGTCCAGGCCGAACACCACCTCGGGGTCCACCTCGACGACGATGCTCAGCACATTCATCCCTTCGAGGACGTTGTCCGCGCCGGGCCGGAAGGCGAGCTTCTGTGTGGCGTCGGCGGCCAGGACGCCCGCGAGGTCAATGAAGAAAGGGTCGAGTCGCGGTCCGGCGAAGATCCTCAGCCCTTCGGCCTCGGTGGGCGTCTCGTTGCCGACCTGAAAGAGGAACTGCTCGCCGCTCGGCGTCGTGCAGGTGCCTATCTGAACCGGCTCGTCGCTGCCGGGGATCTGGCCGGGCGCAGCGAAGGTGAAGTCGAGGCCGTACTCGGTGTCGCCGACGGTGAACGCGGCACGCTCGGCGGCCCGGGCGACCGGCCGGACCCGGAAGCGGTAGGTGATCGCGTCGGAGAACAACGCCGTGGGGGCCGCGGCCGGGAACACGTCGAGGACGAGCACCAGGCATCCCGGCCGGTCCGGGCTGGGGAACGCGAAGACGTCGGCGACGTCGGACGCGGGGTCGAAGAGGATGCGCGGTCCGGAGAAGTGATCCGCCATCGGGAACTCCCTCGAGTGATGGATGGGTCTTGGTGGGCCATCTGTGAGACACAGTGACTCACAGATGATTTGTGAGTCAATCTGTCTCACAGTGACGTGGGTCATGCGACCCCCCGCGAGTGGCGCATTGACAAGCCGGAGCGGTGAACTGATGATGTAATCAGTTATGCGGAGATGGTCAGAAAGTGGATCTCGTCCCGCTTGCGCGCCATCTCGCGAAGGCCTATTTGTGGCGGTACGTGAAGTATTGCCGTCCACCCCCAAGGAGAGGCGCCATGAGCGAGAAAGACCTGCACGCGAAGTTCCAGCAGTTCCCCGATGCCGTCCGCGAGAAGGTCGACACCGCACTGTCGGACGCGAAGATCGCGCTCAAGCTCAAGGCCGCCGAGGTGCTGGCCGACAAGGCGGAGATGGCCGAACACGCCGTCACCACTGCCGGCCGGATCGGCGCCAAGAGCGGCGAGGTGTCCGAGCTGACCACGATCCTGCCGCTGAAGCCGAACGGCGCCGCGCGGCTGCGGAAGTTCTTCAACCTGGTCGGCGGGAACCTGGCGGGCGCCGGTCAGGTCGGCACCCTGCACAACATGCGCTTCGTGTTCCTCGACAACGACACGAAGCTGCTGTTCGCGACCGCCTTCGACGGCGAGTGGGACCCCTACATCGACGACTTCGCCACCAAGATCCCTGAGTTCATGGACTATCTGTTCAGCAACGTCGAGGGCTGGCCCGGCATCACCTCGCCGGACGTGAAGGACTTCATCGTCAAGTACCAGATCCCGGCGGAGGCGTGGTTCGTCGCCCACCCCAACCTCACCGTCGCCGAAGGCCACCGGCTCAAGCGGCAGGAAGCCGCCGTGCAGCGTTTCCTGTCGGACCTGAACTGACGGCAGGCGCACCATGCCTTCCCCGCTGTTCCGGCGGCTGCGCCGCCCGCCCACTCTGGACCTTGACGACATCCAGGCGACCCTGCTGCGGGCCCGGCCCGAGCCCTACTTCGGCACCCACGCGATTCTGGAGATCACCGAACCGGCCGCGGGCAGGGAGCTGCTGCGCCGACTGGCGCCGAGGGTGACATCGGCGGCGCGCTGGGACGAACCGCAGCCGTCCTGGCTGGCCCTCGCCCTCAGCTACCAGGGTCTGGTCGCACTGGGGCTGCCCGAGACCTCACTGGCCTCCTTCCCGGCCAACTTCCGCGCCGGGATGGCCGCCCGCGCCGAGCGGCTGCGGGACACCGGCGTGAACGCCCCGGACCGCTGGGAGTTCCCCTTCGGCACGCCGCGGGTGCATGTCGCCGTCACGGTGTATGCCGCGAGCGAGGACGACTGGCGGGCCGAAGTCGCCTCCTACGAAAAGGAGTTGGGCGAGGTACCGGGCGTGCGGCTGCTGTCGCACCAGGACTTCGCGGCCGACGGGTTCAACGTCTTCGGCTACCGGGACGGTTTCAGCCAGCCCGTCGTCGAGGGCAGTGGCGCCGAACCGCTGCCCGGTGACGGACGGCCCATCAAGGCGGGCGAGTTCGTCCTCGGTTACCCGAGCGAGACGGGCGTCCCGCTGCCCGTGCCGGCTCCGGACGTCCTCGGCCGCAACGGCACGTACGTGGTCTTCCGCAAGTACCACTCCCATGTCGCGGCCTTCAACAAGTGGCTGCACGACAACGCCTCCACGGAAGCCGAGCGCGAATTGCTGGCCGCCAAGCTCGTCGGCCGCTGGCGCAGCGGCGCACCCCTCGCCCTGGCCCCGGAACGTGACACCCCCGCGATCGGTGAGGACCCTAACCGGATCAACGACTTCGACTACTCCGCCGACCCGCGCGGACTGCAAACCCCGCTCGGCTCCCACATCCGCCGGATGAACCCGCGCGACACCAAGCTGACCGTCCTCACCGACGTCAACATCCGCCGGATCATCCGGCGCGGCACCTCCTACGGCACCCCGCTGCCGCCGGACCGCCTCAAGGACGACGGCACACCGCGCGGCCTGGACTTCATCGCCCTCGGTGCCCGCGCCATCGACAACGTCGAGTTCCTCCAGAGCGAATGGGTCGGCTCCGGCAACTTCATGGGCCTGGGCAAGGAGAAGGACCCGATGATCTCGCTCCAGGACAAGGGCGCCTACTTCACCGTGCCGGGCACCCCGCCCCGCAGGGTGCAGAACATCCAGTCCTTCAACACCCTCCTCGGCGGCGAGTACTTCTTCATGCCGAGCCTGTCCGCCATCCGCTGGCTCGCCGCCGGCACCTGACCCCCCACCTCGCGCGGAGGCCCTCCCCATGACCTCGTACATCCGCTACAGCCCCGACCTCGAACAGCCCTTTCCGAACGAGGACGAACTCGTCCGCCAGGTCGTCGCGGCCATGGGCAAGGCCAACCAGCAGGTCGCCGACAAACACCGCCACGGCCTGCGCGACGCCCACGCCAAGAGCCACGGCGTCCTCGCCGGCGAGCTGCGCATCCAGCCCGACCTGCCCGCCCACCTCGCCCAGGGCCTCTTCGCCGAGCCGGCCACCTACCCGGTGATCGTCCGCTTCTCCTCCGCCCCCGGCGACCTGCGCTCCGACCAAGTACCTGTCCAGCGCGGCCTCGCGATGAAGGTGATCGGCGCCCCAGGCCCCCGCGCCCTCGACGACGGCTTCACCACCCAGGACTTCCTCCTCGTCAACCACCCCACCCTGCCCTTCGGCAACATCGCCGAATACGCCAAACTCCAGGACCTGCTGGAGAAACAGCCCCGCCAGAGCGACCAGCAACTCCAGCTCACCGGCGCGGCCGCCCGAGTGGCCGCCAAGGCCCTCACGCGCGTCGGACGTCCGCTTCCGCCCGCCGTCGAGACCCTGGCCGCCGCCAACGACCACATCCTCGGCGAGACCTTCCACTCCATGGCCGCGCTGCGCTACGGCGACCACGTCGCGAAGATGTCCGCCGCGCCCCGCTCGGCGAACGTCAAGGCCCTCACCGGCAGCCACGTCGACAAGAAGGCCGGCGAGTCGGCCCTGCGCGACCTCGTCATCGACTTCTTCGCCCACCACAGCGCCGAGTACGACCTCCGCGCCCAGCTGTGCACGGACATCGACCGGATGCCGGTGGAGGACGCCTCGGTCCTGTGGCCCGAGGAGCTGTCACCGCACCGGACCGTGGCCGTGCTGCACCTGCCCGCCCAGGACGCCTACAGCGACGCCCGCCGCCGCTACGCCGACGACGTCCTCTCCTTCAGCCCCTGGCACGCGCTGGAGGCCCACCGCCCGCTGGGCTCGATCATGCGCTCGCGCCGTGCCGCGTACCCCGCCTCCAGCGACTTCCGGCACCGCTTCAACGGCATCGAGCCGCAGGAGCCGTCCGACATCAAGGAGCTGCCCGCCTGACCAGGCCCCGACCGACCCCGGATGCGGCCGGGGTCGGTAGGGACTCGCGTGCCAGAATGAAGAAGTCCGTTCTCCGTTCCGGCTTCTTCGAGGTTCTGCTGTGTCCCAGCCTGTCGGCCGTGTGCCCCAGCGACGCAACGCACGGTCCAACCGGGCACGCATCCTGGCCACCGCGCGTCAGGAGCTGGGGCGGAATCCCGACACCACCCTGGAGGAGCTCGCCCGCGCCGCCGGTGTCGTACGGCGCACGCTGTTCGGGCACTTTCCCGGGCGGGCGGCGCTGCTTGACGCGCTGGCCGAGGAAGCCGCTGAGGCGCTCCAGGCCGCTGTGGCGGTCGGAGCGGGCGCGACGGAACCGGCCGATCAGGCGCTCGCCCACTTCTCGTTGTCGCTCTGGCCCGTGAGCGACCGCTACCGGATGCTCCTGGCGCTGGCCCGGCGCGACCTCGGCATGGACAGGGTCTCCGGGATCCTGGAGCCCGCCCGGGTCCGAGTCACGGCCATCGTGGAGCAGGGACAGCGGGACGGCGTCTTCCACTCCCACCTGCCGGCCCCGGTGCTGAGCGCCGGTCTCGAGGCGATGACGGTCGCCCTGCTCGAAGAGGTCAATACCGGGGCGCTGGAGGACGACGGCACCCGGGTGGCGGTCACCACGCTCATCGCGGCCGGGGTGCCTGAGAAGCGGGCGCGGATCGTCGTCGACGAGGTGGCCGCCGCCGAGGCCTGAGTTCGCCCCACGCAGTTCGACGTGCCCCCGGTGCGAAGCGCCGGGGGTCTTTTCGTGTCTGCCCAGCTTCTTTAGTTACCCCTAGATGTGCAATTATCTTGCCCATGAACTTCGGCGGACCAGATGATCTGGCCTTCTCCCACCCTGCGCCGGTGGCGGTCCTCGGCGACAGGTACGAACTGCGACTGCTGCTCGGCTCCGGAGGCATGGCCGAGGTACATCTCGCGCACGATCTCCGGCTCGACCGCAGCGTCGCGGTGAAGACGCTGCGCACCGACCTCGCCCACGATCCGGCGCTCCAGGAGCGGTTCCGGCGGGAGGCCCAGTCCACCGCCTCGCTCAACCACCCGGCCATCGCCGCCGTCTACGACACGGGTGAACACCACTCGTACGGGGCGCAGTTGCCGTACCTCGTGATGGAGTACGTCGACGGCGCCACCCTGCGCGAGGCCCTGTACTCCGGACCGCCTCTGACCGTCGAACGCGCCTTGGAGATGACGGCCGGCATCCTGGAGGCCCTCGCCCATTCCCACCAGCACGGCATCGTGCACCGGGACATCAAGCCGGCCAACGTGATGGTGACCTGGGCCGGCCAGGTGAAGGTCATGGACTTCGGCATCGCCCGTGACGCACGGGACGTCGGTATGACCCAGACCTCCATGGTGATCGGCACCGCGCAGTACCTCTCCCCGGAGCAGGCGATGGGGCAGGCCATCGACGCCCGCTCCGACCTGTACTCGGTGGGCTGTCTCCTGTACGAACTCCTCACGCTGCGCACGCCGTTCACCGGCGAATCGCCGATGGCGGTGATGTACCAGCACGTTCAGGAGGAACCGCGGCCGCCGAGTCTCTACAACCCCGAGGTCGGCCCGCGGGTCGACACGATCGTCCTGCGGGCCCTGACCAAGGACCCCGCGTATCGCTACCAGTCCGCGGGGGAGATGCTCGCCGATGTCGAGGCGTACCTCGGGGCACAGACTGTCCTGGACCGGGACTTCGACGGTGGTGACGAGGAGCCGGACGGCGGTGACCCGGCGGAGAGCGGTCGCCGTCGAGGAAGTGCCGCGCTGATCGGGCTGGGCGTCGCGGTCGTCGTCGCAGCACTCATGCTCGGCTGGTTCATGTTCGGGCGCGGTACGGCCGACGACGGCAAGGCGGACGTACCCGACCTCGTCGGCCAGACCCTGGAGGAGGCCCGACGAACGGCGGACAACGTCGGGCTCACACTCACCGTCAGCAAGAAGAAGCCCTGCGCCGACCAACCCAAGGACCACATCTGCGAACAGACCCCGGTCAACGGCGAACTCGACAAGGGGGACGCTGTCTCCGTGACCGTCTCCACCGGCGCACCGAAGGTGGAAGTGCCGGACGTCACGGACAAGGACGAGGACGACGCGTCCCGCATCCTGGAGGACAAGGGCTTCAAGGTGAAGCTCCGGCACAAGGTGTCCGATGAGGACGCCGGGACCGTCCTGGAGCAGGACCCAGCCGGCGGCAAGAGCGTCGAGAAGGGCACCGAGATCACCCTCACGGTGGCCAAGGAGGCGGAGAAGTCCACGGTTCCCGACCTCACCGGCAGCACCCTGAGAGAGGCGCGCAAGCTGCTTGCCGAGCACGACCTCGAACTGGGTGACACCACCGAGGTGGAGAGCAGCGCCGAGGCCGGCACCGTCGTCGAACAGAGCGCCAGTGCGGGAGATGAGGTCGAGCCCGGTACGTCGGTCGACGTCCAGATCGCCAAGTCGGTGCAGACCGTGCAGATCCCGACCGACATCGTCGGCAAGACCCTTGCCGAGGTCCAGGACGAGCTCGGTGGACTCGGCCTTCAGGTGACTGTCGCCTCCGGGTACTCCCAGGCCTCCGACGCCGTGGTCACGTCCAGCACCTCGGCTGCCGGGAGCGAGGTCGAGGCGGGCAGCACGGTGGTCGTCGTCACCGAGGAGGCCCAGGACACGTCGTCGGACGACGGGACACCGGCCGACGACACGGCGACGACACCGGCGACGAGGGGCGATCAGTGATACGTCACTGATGCTGTCGTCGTCCAGGAAGAGAGGCCACTCGTTCGACGACCGGTCCAGGGCGGCAAACTTCAGGTGTCGTCCCGGGGGAAGGTGTGGTCCCTGCCGCAGCGCAGGGAGATGTCTCCGCTCGCCCTGTCGAACTTGTGAAACAGGAACAGCTCCCGTGCGTCGCAGTCCTCGCAGACCTCGGCCCGCGCGATGGGCCACAACGGCAGCGGCCGTGGGAAGGAGGGGCTGTCACGTAGATACGGTCCGGGTCGAGCGGGTCGGGGAACGGGCGTTCGAAGGGCTCCCAGTCGGGATGGCTTCCTTGGAGACGCCGCCCGATCAAGGTGAATCCGCCGTTGCCGGTGTCGTTGCGCATCACGCGCAGTTCACGCAGTGTTCCGAGCACCCCGCCGGGGTCCAGGGCACCTTCCAGTTCCGGAAGTTCGGGGATGGGCCCGGCTTTGACCAGGGCTTCGATCTGTTTCTCCCATGTCCCGAAGGTCGCACCGCCCGAGAGGGATCTGGTGCCCGATGTGTCGCTCTCGGGATCAGAAATGGCTGTCCGCCTTCCGCGGTCCTCGGCGGCGTGTCGGAGTCCCGGGTGCAGACAACGAAAGGGGGACGGTGCCAGGTGTCCCCTCCCGGCACCGTCCCGGGGCCGTGCGCCGCTCAAGGCACGGCCCGTCCTGGGGGTGGAGGAGGCGGGAATCGGGGGTCCGGCCTCCGGTGTACCGGGCTCAGGCGCCCACGGTCTCGGCCTGCTCCTCGGTCGTCTGCGCCGCTTCCGCCTCACCATGCTTGGTGGTGGTGTGCTTGCGGCCGGGCAGGACGGCGATGACGATCAGGGTTCCGGCGGCCATGATGATGCCGCCGATGAGGCTGGTGTGGGCGATGGCGTGGGCGAAGGACTCGTGCACCGCGCCGAGCAGGGTCTGGGCCTGTTCGGCGCCGCCCTGGGGGTTCTTGGCGACCTGTTCGGCGACCGCGATGCCGCCGCCGACGGAGTCCTTGGCGGTGTCCATGGCCTCGGCCGGGAGGTGGCCGCCGACCAGGTCGGTGAGCTTGTCCTTGTAGGACGTGGCGAGCAGCGAACCGAGGATGGCGATGCCCAGGGCGCAGCCGAGTTCCAGGGCGGTGTCGTTGGCGCCGCCGCCGACGCCGAGCTCGTCCTCGGGGAAGGAGCCCATGATGGTGTCGGTGGCCGGGGCGAGACTGAGGCCGATGGCGAAGCCGAGCAGCAGTAGCGGGGTCAGGAAGTCGGTGTAGGTCGAGCCCGTCTCGATCTGGGTGAGCAGGAAAACGCCCGCGGTGCCGATGACCATGCCGGTGCCGACCACGATCTTCACGCCCAGCTTCGGGGCGAGTTTGCCGGTGACGGCGGCGCCGACGAAGACGGCTCCGGCCAGGGGCAGCAGGCGGATGCCGGTCTCCAGGGCGTCGTAGCCGAGGACGAACTGCAGGAACTGGGTGGAGTAGTAGATCGAGCCGAAGGTGCCGAAGAAGAAGAACAGCACCGCGAGCATCGAGCCGCTGAAGGGCCGCTCGGCGAACTTGCGGACGTTCAGCATGGGGTTGGGGTGCTTCAACTCCCAGGCCACGAAGGCCAGCAGACCCACCCCGGCGACGACGGCAGCGGTGATCGGACCGGCGCCCCAGCCGAAGTGCGGGCCCTCGATGGTCGCGTAGACCAGGGAACCGACCGACACGATCGACAGCAGACCGCCGACGTAGTCGATACGGCCCATGCCCTCCGCCTTCGACGGTGGCACCAGCAGCAGCGCGCCGACCACGCCGAGGACGGCGATGGGGACGTTCATCAGGAAGGTCGAGCCCCAGGCGTGGTCCTCCAGCAGCCAGCCGGCGGCCAGCGGACCGGCGGCGATGGCAAGCCCGGAGGTCGCGGACCAGGCGGTGATCGCCTTGGCGCGCTCGGCGCGCGGGAAGATCGCGACCAGCAGCGAGAGTGTGGCCGGCATGACGACGGCGGCGCCGACACCCATGATCGCGCGGGCGGTGATGACCAGGCTGGTCTCGTCGACCAGGCCACCCATCACCGATCCACCGACGAAGATCAGCAGGCCCAGTACCAGGGCTCCGCGGCGGCTGTACTTGTCGCCGATCGCGCCGAGGACCAGCATCAGCGCGGCGTAGGGGACGGTGTAGCCGTCAATGACCCACTGAAGGTCACTGCTGCTCAGCCCCAGGTCCCTGGTCATGTCGGGGGCGGCCACGATCAGCGACGTGTTCGCCATCACCACGATCAGCAGGCTCAGGCACAGGACCAGCAGGGCCCACCAGCGGCGCGGATACGGCTCGGTCATCTTCTCGACGGGTGTCTTCGCAAAGAGCGGCATCGTCAGGCTCCTCGGCAGGAGGTGAAGCGGAGGCTTCGGGGTGCGGATCAAGGGGAGCGGTGCAGGCGGGGCCAAGAGGAGGCCCGGCACCAGGGGCAGTTAATTACCCGCTGATGTGCAGACTAGTTTATTGCCCGTCGATGTGCAACTATCGAATCGCCCTCCCCCGTCAACCGGAGGTCGACATGACCCACGCACCCGTCACAGCCGCCCCGGAACGCAGCCGAACCCTGCTCACCCGGGCCCGCATCCTCGAAGCGGCCCGGCAGGAACTCGGCCGTGACCCCGACAGCAGCCTCGGTGACATCGCCGAGGCTGCCGGTGTGGTGCGCCGTACGGTCTACGGCCACTTCAACGGCCGGGCCGCACTGGTGGAGGGGTTGGTGGAGGAGGCCGCGCAGGCGTTGCGGCGGGCGGTCTCGGCCCCTCGGGTGCCGGTGGCGGATGCCGTCACGGAGCTGGCGCGCTTCGTCCTCGCCGTATGGCCCGTCGGTGACCGCTACCGCATCCTGCTGCGCCTCGCCCCCCAGGACCTCGGGGCCGATCGGCTCGCTGAAGTCCTCGCCCCGGCGCGTGACATGGCGGAGGCGATCATCGGCCGGGGGCAGCGGCAGGGGGTCTTCCAAACCAGCGTCCCCCCGGTCGTACTGACCCGGGCACTGGAGGGGCACCTGCTAGGGCTTCTGGACTGCGTGAACAGCGGGGTCTGGAGCGACGACGGCACCGGCACCGCGACCGCCGCCCTGATCGCCATGGGCGTGGCCGACGACAGCGCCGCGACATGTGTCCACGGGCTCGTCCGGCCCGAGGACGACGCCGCATAGGCGCACTTCCCCAAGCACCACTCGCAGAGGAGAACCATGTACCAGTCCCACCCCGACGAGGCGTACGTCGGCGAGCCCTACTACGGCGACGGCTCCACGTACGTGAGCCCCCCGCCCCGGACCAGGCGCCGCCTCATCATCGCCGCCGCCTCCCTGGTGGCCCTGCTGGTCGGCGGAGTCGCGGTCGACCGGATCGCCGCAGCTCGCGCGGAGAGTCGTACCGCCAAGGCGTTCCAGGACGGCATGGGAACCGCCGATCGGCCATCGGTGCACGTCAGGGGCTTTCCCGTGCTGACCCAGCTGGCCGACGGCAGCCTGGACCATGTCGACCTGACCGCCCACGACATTCCAGCCGGCGGCACCACCCGGCCGCTTCCGGTGACGAAGCTGACGGTGGGGATGGACGGGCTGAAGACCTCGGGAAGCGCCGAGGAGGCTCATGCGGACAGCGTCACGGCGACCGCGTTCCTGTCCTACGCGGACGTGTCGAGCGCGCTAGGCGCGCAGGTGTCACAAGGCGACGAGCCCGACCGGATCAACGCGACCGCGAGTCTGCCGCTCGTCGGCGACGTGACCGTGAGCGCGGCCGTCTCGGCGGCGAGCGGAAACCGCATCGCCTTCACCGACGTCCGCGCCGAGCAGGGCGAACTGCTCCCCCCGCTGAAATCACTGCTCGACAAGGCCCTGGACGAGCCCATTCCGCTGCAGAACGTTCCGCAGGGACTGCACCTGCGGTCGGTCACCACCACCGGGGACGGGATCGACGCCCGCTTCACAGGCCGCTCGGTCACGTTCCGCCCGGACTCGTCGTCCGGTTGAGGTCAGTCGAGGTCGGGCAGGGGGCGCCGGGCGACCTCGTGGGCGTCGTCCGCCGAGAGGCCCAGCATGCGCAGGACCATCTCGGCGAGGTTGGCGGCCGCCTCGTCGCCGTCCACTTCGGGACGGGCGAACCGCAGCTCCACCAGGGACAGCAGCGTTCCACCCAGTGCCGACAGGGCGACCACCGGGTCGAGGGCGGTGAAGCGGCCGGAGTCGATGCCGACCTGGAGATCGCGCAGGGCCCGGCGGGCCAGGCCGTTGTCCGAGTGGATGTGGCCGAGGCCGCGACGGCGCAGGACCTGCATCAGCTCCGGGTGCGAGTCGGCCATGCGGGCGCTGAGCCGGAAGCCGGCCGCGACCAGCTCCGCCGGGTCGTCGATCCCGGTCAGGCGCTCATCGAAGGCCTGCCCGAACTCCTCCAGGGCGTCCACCACCGCCGTCTCGAACAGCTCCGCCTTGGAATCGAAGTGGTTGTAGAAGGAGCCGAAGCCGACGTCCGCGCGCTCAGCGATCGCCTGGATGCTCGCGCTGGTGTCACCGCTCTCGGCGAGTATCTGCCGGGCCGCTCGAACGAGAGCCCCACGGGTCTCCGCACGACGCCGCTCGAACCGGTTGCTGGGCAGGGCTGACGTAGGCATGCGCAGAGTCTAGCGGTCGCACGATGGAGATCGCAGTCCTGATGAATTCATCATTTCCTGCGGCGAACATCTTGACGACAGAAGTGTCACAGTTGATGATTTCCTCATTACGGCAATGTTGCTCGGAGGGCACCATGTCTGAAATCCGCGTCAACGGGGCCGACGTCATCACGGCCCACCAGGACCTCCACAGCGAGCAGGGCGCCCTGCGTGGCGAACACCCCGGCCGCTCCCGGAACCCGGTCATCAAGGTGGCCGACCTGGCGTGGCTGGAGTTCGAGAAACCCGACCTCGACCGGGCCGAGGTGTTCGCCCTCGACTTCGGTTTCTCGGTGGCGGCCCGTACCCCTGAGGCGTTGTGGCTGCGCGGCACGTTCGCGGGCTCGCCGTGCATGGTGATCCGGCGCGGGCGTACGTCCCGTTTCATCGGCCCGGTGTTCCGGGCGGCGGAGCGGGCCGACCTGGACCGGCTGGCCCGCGCGACGGGCCGGGAGGTACGGGACGCCGACGTGCCCGGCGGCGGCAAGGTGGTCGACCTGCTCGACCCCTCGGGCTTCCCGGTGCGGGTCGTGCACTGCGCCGAACAGCTGCCCGCCCTGCCGGAGCAGCGGCCGTTGCTCCTCAACTTCGGTACGGATCACCGTCGTACGAACCTCACGCAGCGTCCGCCGCGCGAGCCGTCCCGCATCCAGCGCCTCGGTCATGTGGTGTTGGAGACCCGCGTGTTCGGCCGCGCTCTGGACTGGTACCTGGACACGCTCGGGATGATCGTGTCCGACTTCCTGTTCCTGGACGGGCAGCGCGGACGGGGTCCGACGATGGCGTTCATCCGCTGCGACCTGGGCGGCGTACCGGCCGACCACCACACCCTGGCCATGCATCTGGGGCCGGGCACGGGATACGTCCACTCCGCCTACCAGGTCACCGACCTGGACTCCATCGCCGCCGGTGGCGAATACCTCAAGAAGCGCGGCTACAAGCGCAGTTGGGGCATCGGGCGGCACATCCAGGGCAGCCAGCTCTTCGACTACTGGCGCGACCCCGACCACTTCATGCTGGAGCACTTCGCCGACGGCGACCTGTTCTCCTGCGACGTGGAACCCGGCTGGGCGCCCATGTCGACCAGCGGCCTGGCCCAGTGGGGCCCGCCCGCCACCCGCGACTTCCTCGGCGCGAGCCCCTCGCCGCAGCGCGTCCGCGATGTCATCGAGGCCCTGCGCGGCGACAACGAGATGGACCCCGCACGACTCCTCGGCCTGCTCAAGGCCGCCAACTCCTGAACCGAGGCACCGACATGAGCACCAACGTCCTGCGTACCGCCGAGGGCTGGTGGGTCGTCCGAGGCGACCGAGCCGTCCCCGTCAACACCAAGGCCGCCACGACCGCCGAACTGATCGCCGACCGGGCCGCCGTCCGGGAGGCCGCCGCCTCCGGCGAACCGGGCACGCCGGTAGCCGACCTGGTCGCGATCTCGCCGGTGACCACCCCCTGCCGCGTGGTGGCCCAGATGGTCAACTACCGCAGCCACGCCCGCGATTCGGGCTTCAAGGGCGACATCCCGCCCGCCTTCTTCCGTAAGGCGTCCGGATCGGTCAGTGGCCCGGGCGAGGCCGTCGTCCGCCCCTCCCACGTGAAGTTCCTCGACTACGAGATCGAACTCGGGCTCGTCATGGGTGCCTCCCTGCCCGTCGGTACCGTGGTCGAGGAGGGGGACCTGCCGTCGTACGTCGCCGGGCTGGTGATAACCAACGACGTCAGCGCCCGTGAGGTGCAGCTGACCAAGACGCAGTTCTACGAGAGCAAGTCGTACCCGACCTTCACGCCGACCGGCCCGTACCTGTCGTTGCTGGAGCCGGAGGACTTCACTCATCTCCTCGACCTGCGGCTGAAGTTGAGCGTCAACGGCGAGCTGCGCCAGGACCGCACCCTCGCCGACATGATCGTCCGCCCGGCACAGGCGCTGACCCTGCTGGCCCGTTTCCAGACCCTGGACGCCGGCGACCTGCTCCTCACCGGCACCCCCGGCGGCACCGCGCTCAAGGCCCCGCCGAAGGCGGTGGAGAAGATCGGCGCGCTGCTGCCGCCCGCGGTGAAGTGGAAGGCGTTCTTCAAGAGCCAGGCCAAGAACCCGCACTACCTGAACCCGGGTGACCTGATCACGGCGACGATCGCGACCCCGGACGGCCGCATCGACCTCGGCGAGCAGCGCACGCCCGTCGCGGACGCGAACTAAACCCCGAGGTGAGCCGCACATGAACGTCGACGAAGCCGCCCGTGTGCCCGTCGTGATCGTCGGGGCCGGACCGGTGGGCGTGACCGCTGCTCTGCTCCTCGCCCGGCGCGGGGTGCGCAGTGTCGTCCTCGAACGCCACCGGGACGTCTATCCGCTCCCGCGCGCCGTCGCCAACGACGACGAGATCCACCGCATCCTCCAGGCCGCGGGCGTCGGTGAGGAGTTCACCGCGATCTCCCGTCCGGCAGGCGGGCTGCGCCTGCTGGACGCCCGGCACCGGGTGATGGCCGAGTTCCGGCGTTCCCCGCACGGTCACCACGGCTACCCCCAGTCCAGCATGTTCGACCAGCCCGAGCTGGAACGCGTGCTGCGCGACGCCCTCGCCCAGCGCCCGGAATGCGAACTGCGCGGCGGCGTGGAGGTCACCGGCGTCGGCCCGGACACCGCGGGCCCGGTCCGCGTGACCTACCGCGACGGCGACGGCGGTGAGCACGAACTGTGGGCCGAAGCGGTCCTCGGCTGCGACGGTGCCAACAGCCTGACCCGCGAAGCCATCGGGGGTGTCTGGGAGGACTTGCGGTTCGAGGAGAAGTGGACCGTCATCGACGCCGAGACGACCGGCCCCGTCCGTTGCTGGGAGGGCGTCGACCAGGTCTGCGACCCGGACCGGCCGGGGACCTTCATGCGGGTGAACGAGACTCGCTACCGTTGGGAGTTCCGGCTCCGCGAAGGAGAAGGGCAGGAAACGGTCCGCGACCTGATCGCCCCGTGGCTGTCGCCTTCGTACGACGGGGACTTCGACGTCGTCCGCGAGACGCAGTACACCTTCCGGGCCCGCGTCGCCGACCGCTGGCGCAGCGGCCGGGTCTTCCTGCTCGGCGACGCCGCCCACCTCACCCCGCCGTTCATCGGGCAGGGCCTGTGCTCGGGGCTGCGGGACGCCTACAACCTCACCTGGAAGCTCGCGCGAGTGCTGCAACAGGGCGCGCCAGAAGGGCTGTTGGACACGTACGAGAGGGAACGCAGGCCGCATGCCCGGCATGTGGTGCGGCTCGCGGTCGCCATGGGCTGGGCCATGACCGGCGGCCAGGACGGCGCCGCCACGCTCCGCCGCAGGGCGTTGGCCGCCGCCTGCCGCATACCCGGCCTGACCGAACTGGCCGGCCGCGACCTCAGCCCACCCCTGACCGCCGGACCACTGGTGCGGCGCGGGGTCCGCCGGGGACTGGCGGGCACGTACTGTCCGCAGCCGTGGGTGAACGTCGGCGGCCGGCGCACCCGCCTCGACGAGGCGCTCGGCGACTCCTTCGCCGTCCTGACCGCCACCGAGCCGGGGCCCTCCCTGACCGCGCTCGCCCACGGCCTCGGCATCCAGGCGGTCCCCGTGGCCGACCTCGGCGACGACGGCACGCTCGCCGCCTGGCTGCGCGCCGGACGCGCGGACGCCGTACTCCTGCGGCCCGACCGAGTCGTGCTGGACGTCGTCCCGGCGGGTGGCCGTGACTTCACCTCGACCGCCGCCTGGGCGGCCCTGCTGCACACCACACGAAGCCCTGTTCTCTCCGAACAGGCCGTCGACAAAAGCCTGTTGAGGAGCACACCGTGACGACCGCGCCCTTCTTCACACCCGATCCGGCGACGGTGGCCGCCAGCCGTATCGCGGAGTTCGCCCGGCGCCAGGGCATCGCCCCGGACGACTACGCCGCCCTGCACCGCTGGTCGGTCACCGACCTGGAGGGCTTCTGGGGTGCGGTGTGGGAGTACTTCGACATCGACGCCGACACCCCCTACGAACAGGTCCTAGCCGAGGAGCGGATGCCCGGCGCCCGCTGGTTCCCCGGCGCCACCCTCAACTACGCCCACCACGCGCTGCGCAACATCCGGGATGACGACGCGGCTATCCTCGCCCTCGACGAGACCGGCGCCGGGTACGAGGTGACCGGCAGGCGGCTGCGCGAACTGGTCGCCTCCGTCGCCGCCACCCTGCGCGACCTCGGCGTCGGCAAGGGCGACCGGGTCGTCGGCTATCTGCCCAACACCCCGCACGCCATCGTCACGTTCCTCGCCGCCGCGAGCCTGGGCGCGGTGTGGTCGGTGTGCGGACAGGACTACGCCCCCAAGGCCGCCGCCGACCGCTTCGCCCAGCTCGAACCCACCGTCCTGATCGCTGCCGACGGCTACCTCTTCAACGGCACCACCCACGACCGCCGCGACGCCGTCCTCGAACTGGCCCGCGCGCTGCCGACGTTGAAGGCGACCGTGCTGGCGGACCATGTGGGCCTGCCCTGGCCGTCGCAGGCCTACCCGTCGCTGGTGGTCCCCTGGGAGGACGCCTCGACCCGCACCGAAGAACTCGCCTGTGTACCGGTGCCGTTCGACCATCCGCTCTGGGTCGTCTTCTCCTCCGGCACCACCGGCCTGCCCAAGGGCATCGTCCACGGCCACGGGGGTGTGGTGGTGGAGCACCTCAAGACCCTGGGCCTGCACTCCGACCTCGGCCCCGGCGACCGCCTGCTCTGGTACACCACCACCCACTGGATGATGTGGAACCTGGTCGTCTCCACCCTCCTGACCGGCGCCACCACCTGCACCTACGACGGCAGCCCGGCGCCCTTCGCCAAACTCGACGCCCTGTGGGAACTGGCCGCCCGGCACCGCGTCACCGTCTTCGGCACCAGCCCCCAATACCTGCTGGGCATGGCCAAGTTCGGCATCGACCCCTCGGTCCACGACCTGTCATCCATCCGCGTCGTCGGCTGCACCGGCTCCGCCCTGCCCGCCTCCGCCTACCCCTGGGTCCGCAACCACGTCGGCGACCACGTCCTGCTGGCCTCCATCAGCGGCGGCACCGACATCGTCTCCGGCTTCGCGGGCAGCGCACCCAACACCCCCATCTGGGCGGGCGAGTTGTCCGCACCTCACCTGGGCGTGGCGCTGGCCGCATACGACGCCGAGGGCCTCGCCGTGACCGACCAGGTCGGCGAGCTGGTCGTCACCCGCCCCATGCCCTCGATGCCGCTAGCCTTCTGGAACGACCCCGACGGCACCCGATACCGCGACGCCTACTTCTCCTCCTACCCCGGCATCTGGCGGCACGGCGACTGGATCACGGTCACGGGGCATGGCTCGGTCATCGTCCACGGCCGCTCCGACTCCACGCTCAACCGCAACGGCGTCCGCCTGGGCAGCGCCGACATCCACGACGTCGTAGAACGCCTCCCCGAGATCACCGAAGCCCTGGTCATCGGCGCGGAGGAGCCGGACGGCGGCTACTGGATGCCACTGTTCGTCGTCCCCGCGGCCGGTGTCGAGCTGGACGACGCCCTGCGCGAGAAGATCCGCGCCGCCGTCCGTACGGGTGCCTCACCGCGCCACGTCCCGGACGAGATCCTCGAAGTGCCGGGCATCCCGCACACCCGCACCGGCAAGAAACTGGAGGTCCCGGTCAAACGCCTGCTCCAGGGTGCCCCGGTCGAGCAGGTCGTCAACCCCGCCACCGTGGACGACCCCGACCTCATCGACCACTTCGCCCGGCTGGGAGCCGAACGCCGGGGCCGGTCGGCATGAGGGCCGCACAGATCGCACTCGCCGTCACCCTGTCCGTCGTATTCCTGCCCCTGGGCGTGGCGAAGATCGCCGCGGTGCCGTTCATGCGCCAAGCGGCAGCTCACCTCGGCATGTCGCCTGGCCGATATCGCGTCATCGGTGCCCTGGAGGTCGCCGGGGTCATCGGGCTGCTCCTCGGAATGATCGCGAGTCCGCTCGGGGTGGCGGCCACGATCGGACTGGCGCTGCTGATGGCCGCAGCGGCAGGGGCCCACCTGCGGCACGGCGACCCGCCGGTGCGAGCGCTGCCCGCCGTCGTACTGGCCATGGCCGCGCTGGCATACGCCGGGGCGACAGCCTCCGTGGGCTGACGTCGTCCGAAGGCTCGCCGATGCCCTGGGCGTGCCGCGCGGCGTACCGTCGACAGTGTGGACGCCACGGCCGACGGCCTCATGGCCCGTGTCGCGCATGAGCTCGCACCGAGAGCGGACGAGCTGATCGCGGAAGTGGCGCGATGCCTGCGACGTGAGGTTCCAGAGCTCTGGGCCGCCCCGGGCCTCGCCCGGATGACTTCTGAGAACATCGCGGAGCACGTTGTCGGCGTGCTGACCGGACTGGAACTCGGCATCGAGCCGAGCGACATCGAACCACCGCCGGCCGACGTGGAACGCGCACGTCAACTGGCACAGCACGGTGCGCCCGTCACCGCGATGCTGCGGGCGCACCGGCTCGGCCAGGGCGTGGTCCTCGACAGACTCCTCGCGGAAATACCGCGCCTGACCGACGACGTCGAGCTGATCGGCGCGACGTCACGCCGAATGATCGCGATGGCCACCGGATATGTCGACCGCGCCTCCGAGCAGGGCGTCCTCTCCTTCCAGGAGGAACGGGAGCGTCGACTGCAGTGGCGACTGTCCGTGGTCAACGAGGCCGGTCTGCGCATCGGGACCACGCTGGACATCGCTCGCACGACTCAGGAGCTGGCCGACCTCGCCATCGGCCGCATCGCCGACTCCGTCACCGTCGACCTGCTGGACTCCGTGGTCCATGAGCACGACACGGTCGCAGCAGGTCCGCCCGTACTGCGCAGGATGGCCCAGGGGACGGTGGCGGAAGGTGCCTCTGACCCCGTGATCGAGGTGCAGGAACTCCACACCTGCCCAGTGGGATCCCCCTCGGAGCGTGCCCTGGCCACCGGGCTGCCCTCCCGGTACGCGGACGGAGACCGGTCGGTGCTGGTGGTGCCGCTGAGCGCGCGGGGCACGACCCTCGGCGTCGCCCAGTTCTCCCGTCACCGGACTCCCGGACTCCCGGAACCCTTTGACGACGAGATTCTCCTCCTCGCCCAGGAAATCTCGGCCAGGGCCGCGATGGCCGTCGACAACGCCCGTCGCTACACACACGCCCGCGCCACCGCGCTCACCCTGCAGCGCAGCCTGCTCCCTCGGCGTACAGCGGAGCAGTCGGCCGTCGAGGTCGCCTGCCGCTACCTGCCCGCCGGCACCCGGGTCGGTGTCGGCGGCGACTGGTACGACGTGATCCCACTGTCAGGGGCGCGGGTCGCCCTGGTGGTCGGCGACGTGGTCGGCCACGGCATCCATGCCGCCGCCACGATGGGACGTCTGCGGACCGCGGTCCGCACTCTCGCCGACATCGATCTGCCGCCGGACGAGTTGCTGACGCACCTGGACGACGTCGTCATCCGCCTGTCCGCCGAGGCTTCTGCGGACCCGGACACGGAGGAGGCGGCCGGGGACATCGGCGCCACATGCCTGTACGCCATGTACGACCCCGTGGGCGGCCGGTGCTCCCTGGCACGGGCGGGCCACGTGCTCCCCGCTGTAGTGAGCCGCGACGGCGCCGTCGACCTCCTCGATCTGCCGCCCGGCCCACCACTGGGTCTGGGCGGCCTGCCCTTCGAGGCGGCCGAGGTCGACCTCCCCGAAGGCAGCCTGCTCGCCCTGTACACCGACGGCCTGATCGAGGCCCGCGATCACGACGTAGAGGCAGGCCTCACCCTCCTGCGTCAGGCTCTCGCACAACCCGCTGCCTCGCTGGAGGCAGCCTGCGACACCGTGCTCCATACCCTGCTGCCCGCCGGCCGGCCCCATGACGACGTAGCCCTGCTGCTCGCCCGCACCCGCACTCTCGGGGACAGCCAGGTCGCCGCGTGGGACGTGGACGCCGACCCGGCAGCCGTTTCCGGAGCGCGTACGAGCGCCGTGCGGCAGCTGACCGAGTGGGGACTGGAGGAACTCGACTTCACCACTGAGCTCGTGATCAGCGAACTCGTCACCAACGCCGTCCGTTACGGTCGGCCCCCCATCCGGTTGCGGCTCATCCATGACCGGGGGCTCCTGTGCGAGGTGTCCGACGCCGGCAGCACCACTCCCCATCTGCGCCGAGCCCGCACCTTCGACGAGGGTGGGCGCGGCCTCCTCCTCGTCGCCCAGCTCGCCGAACACTGGGGGACCCGCCACGCCAGGCAGGGCAAGACGGTCTGGGCCGAGCTGAGCGGGAGCGGACATGCCGGTTTTCCGGACCTGGCTTCCCCTCTTCAGTCCGCTACCGGATGAACGCGCTCGGATTTCCATACCTACCCGCTGGTGTGCAATTATTGGAGGGCTTCGGCGCGCCGCCCCTCCCATCTCCGACGGCGAGCCGAGCCGGCCAGGCGCGGGCAGTCCCCTGTGAGGGTGGCGGCTGCCCTCCCCTGGCTCCCCGCGGGTCGCCATCGCACACGGCCTCTTCTCCCCTCCGAGGCCGGGGGCCCGCATCGACGTCCGGGGCCTGCGTGACGGCTGGGCTCGCCAGGCCCCGGACGCGTCGCCCCTGCTCCCGGCGGTGTCAGTCGCGTTGCGGGGCAGCGGCGTACGCCTCGCTCGCCTGTGCCGTCGGCTTGGGCAGATCGCGTCCTTCGATGTCCCCGTTCGGCAGGATCTTCTGAAGACCGCGCGGCAGCCACCAGCCGGCCTGGCCGACCCACATGAGCACCGCAGGCACGAACGTCATCCGAATGAGGAAGGCGTCGACCAGAACCCCGAAAGCCAGGGCGAAGGCGATCGGCTTCACGATCGCGTCCTCACCCGTGATGCCCTCCTCCAGCAGCACGGCCCGGCGGGCGTCGCCGCCGTGGGCGTACTCCTCGTGGATGCTGGAGACGACGAACACCTCGTAGTCCATGGCGAGTCCGAAGAGCACGGCCATGAGGATGATCGGCAGGAAGGACACGACCGGACCGGTCCTCGCGACGTCGATGAGGTCCGCGCCCCAGCCCCACTGGAAGACCGCGACCACGGCGCTGAAGGAGGCCGCGACCGAGAGCAGGAATCCGACAGTCGCCTTGACCGGGACCACCAGGGAACGGAAGACGATCAGCAGGATCAGCAGGCACAGGCCCACGACCACGATGGCGAAGGTCAGCAGCGAGTCGCTGAGCTTCTGCGACACGTCGACGTTGACCGCGGTCTGGCCGGTGACCTGGAGCGAGATCCCGGTCCGGGACCGGATCGAGGACTCCTTGTCCCGCAGCGCCTTGACCAGATCGCTGGTGGCCTCGTCCCCGGAGCCGGTGGTCGGCACCACGGTCAGCAGCGCGTACTCGGAGTCGAGTTGCTGGGCCGCCGAGGTGAGGGCCACGCCCTTGGTGGCGGCCAGCTCCTTGCGCACGGAGTTCAGTTCGGCGGTCAGCTGCGCGGCGGAGGACGCCTTGGCGTCGCCGGTGTTCATGAGGATGAGCAGCGGGCCGTTGAGGCCGGGGCCGAACTCCTCGGTGACGGTGTCGTAAGTCTCGCGCTGAGTGGTGCCTTTCGCGGCGCTGCCGTTGTCGGGCAGGGCGAGTTGCAGGTCGCGGGCGGGCCAGGCGACGACCAGGAGTCCGATGGTCACCAGGGCGATGGTGAGGGCGGGCGGGCGTCTTCTTCGGCCTGGGCCTGAGGCGGTCGCCGGCGAATCCCAGCAGTGCTGGGAGCATGAACGTTTCCGCAGGTCAGAAGCCTGCACAGGTGGGGCGGGTGGGACTCGAACCCACGGCCGACGGATTATGAGTCCGCTGCTCTAACCGGCTGAGCTACCGCCCCATAGCGGCGTGTCGCGTACATGTGTGCGCGCCGTCTGCCGCAGCATAGCCGCTCATACGATCTCCTGCTTCGTATGGTCGACTTCGCATGCCCTGAAGGACTCCGCCGTGACCTGCGCGGTTCCCGGCCCAGGGGTGATCACATGAAAAAGGACCCCTTCGGGGGTCCTTGTTCAACACGCTCTCCCGACTGGACTCGAACCAGTAACCTGCCGGTTAACAGCCGGCTGCTCTGCCAATTGAGCTACGGAAGATCGAAGCTCCCCCGACTGGACTCGAACCAGTAACCTGCCGGTTAACAGCCGGCTGCTCTGCCAATTGAGCTACGGAGGAATGCCTCGTTGCATCGAACGTACCTCCCTGGGTATTCGCCAGGGGGCGGGCGTCCGCTGCGACACATACATTAGCGCAAGCAGGGGGGTGCTCCGCCAATCGGTTCCCCCCGGCACCGACGCCGCACCGCAGACCTACGCAAGGGAAGGGTGGCCGCCATGCGCTACAAGCTCACTTTCGTCGCCGGGCTGGCTCTGGGTTACGTGCTGGGCACGCGTGCCGGGCGCGAGCGCTACGAGCAGCTGAAGAAGTCCGCGCGGCAGGTCTCGCAGAACCCCGCGGTCCGCAACACCGCCGAGTCGGCCGCCCAGCAGGGCCGCCAGTTCGCGGGCAAGGCGTACCACGCGGTCAGCGACAAGGTCGGCGACCGGGTGCCGGACTCGGTGGCCCAGCGGGTGCGCTCGCTGCGGGACCGCAACACCAACGGCGCCGCCGAGGACGACTGGGGAACCAGCAACACTTGAGTGCCGGGCGGGGTGACGTCGTCCGGCCCATAGAATTTTCGCCATGGGGATAGTCGCCGGGCTGGACAGTGCGCCCGATTTCACTCGTATCGTCGTCTGCGACGCGGACACGGGCGCCGTGCTCAGGCAGGGCTACGCCCCGCACCCGGTGGAGGGCCGTCCCTCCGACGTCGACCCCCAGGCCTGGCTGCTGTCCCTCGGTGAGGCGGCCGGCGGCGGGCTGCTCGAAGGCGTGCAGGCCATCGGCGTGTCCGCGCAGCAGAACGCCGTCGTGCCGCTGGACGCCCAGGGCAACACCGTCCGCCCCGCGCTCGTCGGCGGCGACAAGCGTGCCCAGGTCGCGGCGGCCGACCTCATCGACGCGCTCGGCGGACGCGAGGCATGGGCGCAGGCCGTGGGGTGCGTGCCGCAGGCGCCGCAGCCGGTGACCAAGCTGCGCTGGCTGGTGAAGAACGAGCCCGACGCCGCGCTGCGCACCGCCGTCCTCCTCCAGGCCCACGACTGGCTCGTCTGGCAGCTTCTCGGGCGGCCCGTACGACGGACCACCGACCGCGGCGGCGCCTCCGGCACCGGCTACTGGTCCGCCGCCACCGGCGCCTACCGCACGGACCTCGTCGAGCTGGCGCTCGGTCACCAGGCCATGCTGCCCGAGGTGATCGGGCCCTCGGAGGCGGCCGGTACGACCCCGGAGGGACTGCTGATCTCCGCCGGGACCGGCGAGACCATGGCCGCCGCGTTCGGGCTGGGGATCGGGCTCGGCGACGCCGTCGTGTCGCTCGGCGCCTCCGGGTCCGTGATGGCCGTGCACCCCGAGGCCCTCGTCGACAGCTCCGGGATGATCACGTCCCTCGCCGACGCGACCGGCATGCACCTGCCCGTCGTCACCACCCTGAACGCCGTCCGCACCCTGCGCGGCACCGCCGAGCTGCTCGGGCTGCCCGATCTGGAGGCGCTGTCCGAGCTGGCGATGAAGTCGACGCCGGGCGCCCATGGGCTCGTACTGCTGCCCTACCTGGAGGGTGAGCGGACGCCGAGTCTGCCGCACACCGCCGGGACGCTCGCCGGGCTGCGGCGGGAGTCGATGAAGCCCGAGCATCTGGCGCGGGCCGCGTTCGAGGGCATGCTGTGCGGGCTCGCCGACGCCCTCGACGTGCTGCGCGGGCGGGGCGTGGAGGTGCGGCGGGTCTTTCTGCTGGGGGCCGCCGCCGAGCTGTCGGCTGTGCAGGCCGCGGCACCCGCGATCTTCGGCGCCCAAGTCGTCGTACCGCAGCCCGCCGACTACGCGGCGATCGGGGCTGCCCGGCAGGCCGCTTGGGCGCTCGGGGTCTCGCAGGGCACGCTCGACCCGCGCACCCCGCCGGCCTGGCAGGGGGCGGCCGCGCAGATCCTGGAGCCCGGCGAGGAGCTGGCGGTGGGGCAGGCCGTGCGGCAGCAGTTCGTGTCGGTGCGGGAGCAGACCCATCCGAACGCCTTCCGCGGCTGACCGTCCGAGGGCGTCTTCCGCCCATAAGGCGGTAAAGAGCACTGCTGTCGGCTTAATCGGTTGAGGTAACGCGGGGGGAGTGTCCGACGATAGGGGCCAGGGGCAACCACCTCCGGCCCCTGTCGCCGACTCCGAGAGACGTAGCGTGCTCATACGACTTCTGCGGACCTATCTCAGGCCCTACAAGAAACCCATCGGTGTGCTGGTCCTGCTGCAGTTCCTGCAGACCTGCGCCACCCTCTACCTGCCCACGCTCAACGCCGACATCATCGACCAGGGCGTGGTGAACGGGGACACGGGCTACATCCTGTCCTACGGCGCCCTGATGATCGGGATCTCGCTGGCCCAGGTGGTGTGCAACATCGGGGCCGTCTACTACGGCGCCCGGACGGCCTCGGCGCTCGGACGGGACGTGCGGGCCGCGGTCTTCGACCGGGTGCAGTCGTTCTCGGCCCGGGAAGTGGGCCACTTCGGCGCGCCCTCGCTGATCACCCGGACCACGAACGACGTCCAGCAGGTGCAGATGCTGGCGCTGATGACGTTCACCCTGATGGTGTCGGCGCCCATCATGTGCGTGGGCGGCATCGTCCTCGCCCTCGGCCTGGACGTGCCGCTGTCGGCGGTGCTGGTCGCCGTCGTACCGACGCTGGGCATCTGCGTGACGCTGATCGTACGGCGGCTGCGGCCGCTGTTCCGGTCCATGCAGGTGCGGCTGGACACCGTGAACCGGGTGCTGCGCGAGCAGATCACCGGCAACCGCGTGATCCGCGCCTTCGTGCGGGACCAGTACGAGGAGGAGCGGTTCCGGAAGGCCAACAGCGACCTCACCGACATGTCGCTGGCCACCGGCAACATGCTGGCGCTGATGTTCCCCGTGGTGATGACGACGGTGAACCTGTCGTCGATCGCGGTGGTGTGGTTCGGTGCCCATCGCATCGACAGCGGCGGGATGCAGATCGGCGACCTGACCGCGTTCCTCGCCTATCTGATGCAGATCGTGATGTCCGTGATGATGGCCACCTTCATGTTCATGATGGTGCCGCGCGCGGAGGTGTGCGCCGAGCGCATCCAGGAGGTCCTCGGGACCGACTCCAGCGTCGTCCCGCCGCTCGCCCCCGTCACCGAGCTGCGCCGGCACGGGCACCTGGAGATCCGGGACGCGGGCTTCCGCTACCCGGGCGCCGAGGAGCCGGTGCTGAAGGCCGTCGACCTGGTGGCCCGGCCCGGTGAGGTGACCGCCGTGATCGGCTCGACCGGCAGCGGCAAGTCGACGCTGCTGGGGCTGGTACCGCGGCTGTTCGACGCGACCGAGGGCGAGGTGCTGGTCGACGGGGTCGCGGTCGCGGACGTCGAGCCGACGCTGCTGGCGAGGACGGTCGGGCTCGTGCCGCAGAAGCCGTACCTCTTCGCCGGGACCGTCGCCACGAACCTGCGCTACGGCAACCCGGACGCCACGGACGAGGAGCTGTGGCACGCGCTGGAGGTGGCGCAGGCCAAGAGCTTCGTAGAGGGTCTGGAGAACGGCCTCGACTCCCCCATCGCCCAGGGCGGCACGAACGTCTCCGGCGGTCAGCGGCAGCGGCTCGCCATCGCCCGGACGCTGGTCCAGCGGCCCGAGATCTATCTCTTCGACGACTCCTTCTCCGCGCTCGACTACGCCACCGACGCGGCCCTGCGCGCGGCGCTCGCCGCGGAGACGGCGGAGGCGACCGTGGTGATCGTCGCCCAGCGGGTGGCGACCATCCGCGACGCCGACCGGATCGTCGTCCTCGACGAGGGCCGGGTCGTCGGCACCGGCACGCACCACGAACTGATGGCGGACAACGAGACCTACCGGGAGATCGTGCTCTCCCAGCTGACGGAAGCGGAGGCTGCCTGATGGCCGGGCCCATGGGGCGGATGATGGCCGGCGGCGGCCCGGACAGCCGTTCGCTGGACTTCAAGGTGTCGGGCCGGCGGCTGATCGGGCAGTTCCGGCCGGAGCGGTTCACCGTCTACACGCTCGTCGCGTGTGTCGTGGTGAGCGTGGCGCTGAACTCGATCGGGCCGTGGATCCTCGGCAAGGCCACCGACCTGGTCTTCGCGGGCATCATCGGCCGGCAGATGCCGGCCGGGGCCTCGAAGGAGGAGGTCCTCGCCGGGATGCGCGAGCGCGGTGACTCCGCGATCGCCGACATGCTGGGCAGCAGCGACTTCACCCCCGGCGAGGGCATCGACTTCACCGCCGTGGGACATGTGCTGCTGCTCGCGACCGGTGCGTTCCTCATCGCGGGTCTGCTGATGGCGGTGGCGACGCGGCTGGTCAACCGGGCCGTGAACCGCACGATGTTCCGGCTGCGGGAGGACGTGCAGACGAAGATGTCGCGGCTGCCGCTGTCGTACTTCGACAAGCGGCAGCGCGGCGAGGTGCTGTCCCGGGCGACGAACGACATCGACAACATCGGGCAGACCCTCCAGCAGTCGATGGGCCAGCTCATCAACTCGCTGCTGACGATCATCGGTGTGCTCGCGATGATGTTCTACGTCTCCTGGCTGCTGGCGCTGGTCGCGCTGGTGACCGTGCCGCTGTCGTTCGTCGTCGCCACCCGCGTCGGCAAGCGGTCGCAGCCGCACTTCGTGCAGCAGTGGCGCTCCACCGGCAAGCTCAACGCGCATGTCGAGGAGATGTACACCGGGCACACCCTGGTCAAGGTCTTCGGGCGGCAGGACGAGTCGGCGCAGCAGTTCGCCGAGCAGAACGAGGCGCTGTACGAGGCCGGGTTCAAGGCGCAGTTCAACAGCGGGGTCATGCAGCCGCTGATGATGTTCGTGTCGAACCTCAACTACGTGCTGGTGGCGGTGGTCGGCGGTCTGCGGGTCGCGTCGGGTGCCCTCTCCATCGGTGACGTGCAGGCCTTCATCCAGTACTCCCGCCAGTTCTCGATGCCGCTGACGCAGGTCGCGTCCATGGCGAACCTCGTGCAGTCCGGCGTCGCCTCCGCCGAGCGGGTCTTCGAACTCCTCGACGCCGAGGAGCAGGAGGCCGACCCGGTCCCGGGGCTCCGCCCGGAGGACCTGCGCGGACGGGTCGCGCTGGAGAACGTCTCCTTCCGCTACGACCCCGAGAAGCCGCTGATCGAGGACCTGTCGCTGAAGGTCGAGCCCGGTCACACGGTCGCGATCGTCGGCCCGACCGGCGCCGGAAAGACCACGCTCGTCAACCTGCTCATGCGGTTCTACGACGCCTCCGGCGGCCGGATCACCCTCGACGGGGTGGACATCGCGAAGATGTCCCGGGACGAACTGCGGGCCCAGATCGGCATGGTGCTCCAGGACACCTGGCTGTTCGGCGGCACCATCGCGGAGAACATCGCCTACGGCGCCTCCCGCGAGGTCACCCGCGGCGAGATCGAGGAGGCCGCGCGCGCCGCGCACGCCGACCGGTTCGTCCGGACGCTGCCCGACGGCTACGACACGGTGATCGACGACGAGGGCACGGGCGTCAGCGCCGGTGAGAAGCAGCTCATCACCATCGCGCGGGCGTTCCTGTCCGACCCGACGATCCTGGTCCTCGACGAGGCCACGTCGTCCGTCGACACCCGCACCGAGGTGCTGATCCAGAAGGCGATGGCCAAACTCGCCCACGGCCGCACGTCGTTCGTGATCGCCCACCGCCTCTCCACCATCCGGGACGCGGACACGATCCTGGTGATGGAGAACGGCTCGATCGTGGAACAGGGCGCGCACGCGGACCTGTTGGAGGCGGATGGCGCCTACGCCCGCCTGTACAAGGCACAGTTCGCGCAGGCGGTGGCCGAGGTGGACTAATGAGGGTGGGGGGCTGGTCCAACCTAGGGGCGCGGGGAACTGCGCGACCAGCCCCCACAAACCCGCACCCGGCATCAATCCAGATAGCCCCTCAACTGATCCGCAAAAGCATGATCTCGCAGCTTGTTGAGCGTCTTCGACTCGATCTGCCGAATCCTCTCCCGCGTCACGCCGAAGATGCGGCCTATCTCCTCCAGCGTGCGCGGCCGCCCGTCGACCAGCCCGTACCTCAGCTGTACGACCTTCCGTTCCCGCTCCCCCAGAGTCGACAGCACCGCCTCCAGATGCTCCCTGAGCAGCAGGAACGCCGCCGACTCCACAGGTGACGTCGCGTCGCCGTCCTCGATCAGGTCCCCCAGGGCTACGTCGTCCTCCTCGCCCACCGGCGCGTGCAACGACACCGGTTCCTGGGCCAGCCGCAGCACCTCACTCACGCGTTCCGGCGCGAGGTCGAGGTGGCCTGCCACCTCCTCCGGCGTCGGTTCGTAGCCGCGTTCCTGCAGCATGCGGCGCTGGACGCGGACGACCCGGTTGATCAGCTCGACGACATGGACCGGCACGCGGATGGTGCGGGCCTGGTCGGCGAGGGCGCGGGACATGGCCTGGCGGATCCACCAGGTGGCGTACGTCGAGAACTTGTAGCCGCGGGCGTAGTCGAACTTCTCGACCGCGCGGATCAGGCCCAGGTTCCCTTCCTGGACCAGGTCGAGCATGGTCAGGCCGCGGCCGACGTACCGTTTGGCCACCGACACCACCAGGCGCAGGTTCGCCTCGATGAGGCGGCGCTTGGCCATGCGGCCCATCACGACCAGGCGGTCCAGGTCGAGGGCGAGCTGGCTGTCGAGGTCGGGCGTGGTGCTGAGCTTCTCCTCCGCGAACAGGCCCGCCTCGACGCGCCGGGCGAGCTCGACCTCCTCGGCCGCGGTGAGCAGCGGGATGCGGCCTATCTCGCGGAGGTACTGGCGGAACAGGTCGGAGGACGGGCCGCTGGTGTCGGCGCGGTTGCGGGCGGCCGGTTCCGGGGCCTCCGGGACCTCGACCGGCTCGGGCGCCTCCACGGCCTCCGCGCTCTCCAGCGCGTCGGCGGGCGGCTCCTCGGGCTCGGTCTCGGGGTGGTGCACGACACGGTTCTGCGGGGGGACCGCGACGAGAACGTCGGTCTCGGCGTCCGGCTCCGTGGCGTCCGTACTGTTCTCGGTCTGGGTGAGGGTCTGGGTCTGCACGGGGGCGACCTCCAGGATGATCGCTGCAGAGTGCGGCAGCGCTGTTTCGGGGGCGGAGTCGGCGGCCTCGCCGCTGTCCGTCCCGTACGCGATGAGCGGAACCGCGGGGGTCTGGGACCCGTTGGGGACGGATCGGCCGCGCTCCGAGGACTCAGGCACCGGAACCCAGTGTGGAGTACGACACATCGCCGCCACGAGGGGCGTGCGGTGACTTTTTGAGTCCGGTCCGTGACCGGGTGGTTACCCTGACGGACGCGACACGCTCAGAGAGCTGCGGCTCCGTGCTCTCGCAGCGCCTGGTCGTACTGCTGGAGTACCCACAATTCGTTCTGCACTGCCGCCAGTTCGGCCGGGTCTCCGTGCGTTCCGAGACGGGTCAGGGTGCTCTGGATGTCGCGGACGCGGCGCTCGACGGCCCGGCGGCGGACCGCGACGAGCTGGATGCCCGCGTAGATCTCGTCGACGGTCTTGCGCATGATCGCCTCGACGGCGAGCTCCGTGACCATCGCGCGGACCGCGTCGTCGGGGGCGGCCTCGCGGACCCGGACGAGGTAGTCCTGCGCGTCCTGGGTGCCGTACTCGGCGCCGCCCGCCTCCATGATCGCCTGGCGTACGGCGGCGTAGGGGGCGGCGGTGAACTCGTCGATGCCGTAGGCGTCGAAGGCCGGGGAGACCAACTCGGGGCGCTGGAGGGCGAGTTTCAGCAGCTCGCGCTCGGTGGCGTAGACGGGGTTGCGGAGTTGCAGCGCCGGGCCGCCGGCGGTCGGGCGCTGGGTGGCCTCGTACGGCTGCTGCGGGCCACCGCGGGAAGGGGCGGGGGCGCCCTTGCCGCCGCGGTCGCGGGCCCAGCGGGCCAGCTGGGCGACGCGCTTGACGACGAACTGGGTGTCGAGGATGCCGAGCATGCCGGCGAGCTGGACGGCGACCTCGTGCTGCGCGCCGCTGTTCTTGATGCGGGCGACGATCGGGGCGGCCTCGTCGAGGGCGGCGGCGCGGCCCGCCGGGGTGTCGAGGTCGTAGCGGACGACGATCTGGCGGAGCGCGAACTCGAAGAGCGGCGTACGGGGTTCGACCAGGTCGGCGACCGCCTCGTCGCCCTTCGCCAGGCGCAGTTCGCAGGGGTCCATGCCGTCGGGGGCGATGGCGATGTAGGTCTCGGCGGCGAACTTCTGGTCGTCCTCGAAGGCGCGCAGGGCCGCCTTCTGGCCGGCCGCGTCGCCGTCGAAGGTGAAGATCACGCGGGCGCTGCCGTTGTCCATCAGCAGCCGGCGGAGGATCTTGATGTGGTCGCCGCCGAAGGCGGTGCCGCAGGTCGCGATCGCGGTCGTAACGCCGGCCAGGTGGCAGGCCATCACGTCGGTGTAACCCTCGACCACCACCGCGCGGCTGGCCTTGGCGATGTCCTTCTTCGCCAGGTCGATGCCGTACAGGACCTGGGACTTCTTGTAGATCGCCGTGTCGGGTGTGTTGAGGTACTTGGGGCCGTTGTCCGCTTCGTAGAGCTTGCGGGCGCCGAAGCCGACCACGTCGCCGCCGATGTCGCGGATGGGCCACATCAGGCGGCCGCGGAAGCGGTCGATGGGGCCGCGGCGGCCCTCCTGGGAGAGGCCCGACAGGAGGAGTTCCTTGTCGGTGAAGCCCTTGCCGCGGAGGTAGCGGGTGAGGTGGTCCCAGCCCTGGGGGCTGTAGCCGACGGAGAAGTGCTCGGCGGCGGCCTGGTCGAAGCCGCGCTCGGCGAGGAACTTGCGGCCGGTGTCGGCCTCCGGGCTGGTCGCCAGCTGTTCCACGTACCAGTCGGCGGCGATCTTGTGGGCCTCGACCAGGCGGATGCGTTCGCCGCGCTGGTGGGCCGGGTTGTACCCGCCCTCCTCGTAGCGCAGCGCGATGCCGGCCTGGCCGGCCAGGCGCTCGACCGCCTCGGAGAAGGTGAGGTGGTCGACCTTCATCACGAACGTGATGGTGTCGCCGCCCTCCTGGCAGCCGAAGCAGTGGAAGAGTCCCTTGCTCGGGCTGACCTGGAAGGACGGCGACTTCTCGTCATGGAACGGACAGAGGCCCTTGAGGTTGCCCCCGCCCGCGTTGCGCAGCTGGAGGTACTCGGACACCACGGCGTCGATCGGGACCGCGTCCCGTACCGCCTTCACGTCCTCGTCGTTGATCCGTCCAGCCACGAGGTGATTCTACGGTGGTGGACTGACACTCAAGAGACGAGGCTTTCGAGCGGAACGTGCGGGTCCGCCAGCGCCTCCGTGTCCACCTGTGTCTTCGTCCGGATCAGCTGCTGGATCGGGTCCGTGACGTCCCACACGTTCACGTTCATCCCGGCCAGCACCCGGCCCTCCTTCACCCAGAACGCGATGAACTCACGCTTTCCGGCGTCCCCGCGAATCACCACTTCGTCGTACGACCCCGGGGGCGCCCAGCCGCTGTACTCCATCCCCAGGTCGTACTGGTCGGAGAAGAAGTAGGGGACCCGGTCGTAGACGAGGTCCTGGCCGAGCATCGCGCGGGCCGCGGCGGGGCCGCCGTTGAGGGCGTTGGCCCAGTGCTCCACGCGCAGCCTGCTGTCGAAGAGGGCGTGGTGGAAGGAGGCGACGTCACCGGCCGCGTGGATGTCGGGGTCGGAGGTGCGCAGCCGGTCGTCGACCGCGACACCGCCGCCGTGCGCCCGGTCGGCGAGCTCCAGTCCCGCCGCCTCCGCGAGGGCGGTGCGCGGGGCCGCGCCGATCGCGGCGAGGACGTCGTGGGCCGGGTGTTCCTCGCCGTCGTCGGTGCGGGCGGCCAGCACCATGCCGTCCTGGCCGACGATCTCGGTGAGCTGGGCGCCGAAGTGGAAACGGACGCCATGCTCCCGGTGCAGGTCGGCGAAGAGGCCGCCGAGCTCCGGGCCGAGGACGCCGTGCAGCGGGGTCGGGGCGGGCTCGATGATCGTGACCTCGGCGCCGTACTCCCGGGCCGCCGCCGCGACCTCCAGGCCGATCCAGCCGGCGCCCGCGATCACGAGATGGCCGTTGTCCCGGCCGAGCGCGGCCAGGACGCCCTTGAGGCGTTCCGCGTGGGCGAGGCGGCGCAGATGGTGGACGCCCGCGAGGTCGGTACCCGGGATGTCCAGGCGGCGGGGTTCGGCCCCGGTGGCCAGAAGCAGCTTGTCGTAGTGGACGAGCGTGCCGTCGTCGCCGAAGCGGACGGTCTTGGCCTTGCGGTCGATCGCGTCGACCGTCTGGCCGAGGTGCAGCTCGATGTCGTTGCGCGCGTACCAGGCCGGTTCGTGCACGAAGACGCTGTCGCGTTCCTCCTTGCCGAGCAGGTAGCCCTTGGAGAGGGGCGGGCGCTCATAGGGGTGGTCGCGTTCGTCGCAGATCAGTATCACGCGACCGGTGAAGCCCTCCGCTCGGAGCGTCTCGGCCGCCTTGGCGCCGGCGAGACCGCCCCCGACGATCACGAATGTCTGGTCCGCGTCGACCACTTGATGCCTCCTCGTAAGGGTGCCGCCACATGGGAGCGTCCCGCACGCAGCGTGATGGGGGAAGAGGGAGTGGCCCGATCAGGCCACGGAGGGTCACATTCGGGCGTGTTTCGCTTCACCCATGGCACATCTGTCTCACATATGCCCGGTAAGACGAGCGTGAAGCGATCGCGCCGACGCGTCCGTGAGGGACGCGATCTGGTCGACGATCACCCGCTTGCGGGCCCGGTCGTCGGTCGCCTGGTCGAAGAGCGCCCGGAACTGCGGGTCGAGCCCGTCCGGGGCGCGGACGGTGAGCGCCTCGGCGAGTTCCGCGACCACGATCCGCTGGTCGGCCCGCAGCCGCTCCTGCTCGGCGCGCTGCATCACGTACCGGTCGGCTACGGCCTTGAGGACCGCGCACTCCAGCCGCGTCTCGTGCGGTACGACGAGTTCGGCGGCGTATCTCGTGAGCGGGCCGGCGCCGAACGCCGCGCGCGTGGCGCCCTCGGCGGCGAGACAGAAGCGGCCGATGAGCTGGCTGGTGGCGTCCTTCAGGCGGGCCTGGGCGACGGCGGAACCGTCGTAGCCGTGCGGCCACCACGGCTGGTCCTGGAGCCGGTCGAGGGCCGCGGCGAGCTCGGCGGGGTCGGTGTCGTCGGGGACGTACCGGCCGAGGGCCACCGCGAAGACCGCCTGCCGTTCCGGTTCCGCGTGCAGGCAGTTGGGGTCGATGTGGCCCGCGTGCAGGCCGTCCTCCACGTCGTGCACCGAGTACGCCACGTCGTCGGACCAGTCCATGACCTGCGCCTCGAAGCAGGTGCGGGTGCCGGGGGCGTCCTTGCGGACCCAGTCGAAGACGGGGCGGTCGTCCTCGTAGACGCCGAACTTCGGCGACGTCTGCGCTCCGCGGGGCCAGGGGTACTTGGTGGCCGCGTCGAGGGTGGCGCGGGTGAGGTTCAGGCCTACCGAGCCTTCCTCGGTGAAGCGTTTGGGTTCGATGCGGGTGAGGAGGCGCAGGGATTGCGCGTTGCCCTCGAAGCCGCCGCAGTCCTCGGCGAACTCGTTGAGAGCCTGTTCGCCGTTGTGACCGAACGGGGGGTGGCCGAGGTCGTGGGCGAGGCAGGCGGCTTCGACCAGGTCGGGGTCACAGCCGAGGGCTGCGCCCAGTTCTCGGCCTACCTGGGCGCACTCCAGGGAGTGCGTGAGGCGGGTTCTGGGGCTGGCGTCCCAGGCCTGGCTTCGGGTGCCTGGGGTGACGACCTGCGTTTTTCCGGCGAGCCTTCGCAGCGCGGCCGAGTGGAGGATGCGGGCGCGGTCGCGTTGGAAGGCGGTGCGGCCGGGGCGCTTGTCCGGCTCCGGGGCCCAGCGGTCTGTTGAGGGCAGGTCGTACGGCATGACTCGACAGTACGGGCAGGGACTGACAATTCGCCGGTTCGTCTGCCTTGTTCTGTCAGACGGCGAGTGCGGGTTGTTCGTGGTTGCTCGCGCCGTTCCCCGCGCCCCTTAGGGACGTCATCTGGTCGTACCTGTGCAGCAGCAGGCTCGCCATCGCCTCGTGCGTCCCTAGCGGCGCCGACGCTATCCACGGTGCCGCCTCCGCACACTCCGTCGCGAAGCGGCCGGGGGCCGTGAAGTAGGAGGCGATCGCCACACGGTCGTAGCCTCTCGCCGTCAGGGCCTCGATCGCCGCCGGGACCGTGGGGGCCGCCGTCGTCGCGTAGGCCGGGACCACCGGGACTCCGAGGCGGGTCGACAGCAAAGTCGCCATACGGGCCATGTCCACCTTCGACTCGGGGTCGCGTGAGCCGGCCGCCGCCAGGACCACCGCGCTGCCCGGCCTCGGGGTCTCCTCCCAACCCGCCTCCACCAGGCGGGCGTGCAGCGCGTCCACCAGCAACGGGTGCGGGCCCAACGCCGACGCCACGCGTGCGCGTACCTGCGTCTCGGCGGCCATCTCCGGGATGTCCCGCTTCACGTGGTAGCCGCGGCTCAGCAGGAGCGGGACGAGGATCGCCTCGCGGTTGCCGAGGGTCTTGAGGGTGTCGGTCAGCAGCGGCTCGTTGAGCTCGATGTGGCCGAGGTGGACCGGAAGGCCGGGGCGCTGGGCGCGGACCTTGTCGAGGAGGCTGCGTACGGTGCTCAGGGCGCGCGGGTCGCGGCTGCCGTGGGCCACGACGACGAGCGCGGGCGGCTCGGGGCGCCGCCTGCCGTCGAGGGACACGAGGCTGAGCTGGCTGGCGAGCTGGCTGCTGATCCGGTTCATGAGGTGCGCCGTACTGTCGAAGTGGACTGCCTTGGACTCGTCGCGAGGAGCTCTCGAATTACTCGACGCCGTCATGGACCGATGGTGGCCGGGGGACGTTGCCGCCCCGTTGCATGAAGATAACGGGGATTTTCCGTGGGTTCACCGTCGCCCGGTAAGGCGGTGTGAGGTGGGCTGACCTGCGGTTTCGTGGGTGTGCGTGAGGCTGGTCACGTGTGCGGCGGCGAACCGTGGAGGCTTACAGCACGTCCCTGACTGTCGAAGGACGACCTGGGAGGGACCCCGTGAGACTGCGCCGACCCCGTCTGCCGCGCACCCGTACCGGGCAGCGGCGGCTCGTGCAGGCCGTGATGGCCGGGTGTGTGCTGGCGCTGCTCCCGGCGACCTGGATGTACGTCGTCACGGGCGACCGGCTGCGCACGACCGCGGACGTGCCGCGCACCGAGGTCGCCGTGGTCTTCGGCGCCGGGCTGTGGGACGGGGAGCCGTCGCCGTATCTCGCGCACCGGCTGGACGCGGCGGCGAAGCTGTACCGGGAACAGAAGATCAAGGTCGTCCTCGTCACCGGCGACAACAGCCGGGAGGACTACGACGAGCCCGACGCGATGCGGGCCTATCTGACGCGGCACGGGGTTCCCGACGCCCGCATCGTCAGTGACTACGCCGGGTTCGACACCTGGGACTCCTGCGTCCGGGCCAAGAAGATCTTCGGCGTGGACCGCGCCGTGCTGATCAGCCAGGGCTTCCACATCCGGCGGGCGGTCGCGCTGTGCGAGGCGGCCGGTGTGACGTCGTACGGCGTCGGGGTCGACGCCAAGCACGACGTGACCTGGTACTACGGCGGCACCCGCGAGATCTTCGCCGCCGGCAAGGCCGCGCTGGACGCCGTCTTCGAGCCCGATCCCCGGTTCCTCGGGCCCAAGGAACCGGGGGTGCGCGAGGCGCTGGCTAGCGGCCGGTGAACTTGGGGGCGCGTTTCTCCAGGAACGCGGTCATGCCCTCCTTCTGGTCGTGGGTCGCGAACAGGGCGTGGAACACCCGGCGTTCTTGACGACCTCCCCGGTCCGAGGCCGGGAAATGCCGGCCATGCCGTTGCGCACCTCCGGGCCACTACGTTCGACGGCTCGGAGCAGCGGGGCCGGGACGGGGCGGGCAGGACGAGGCAGTATTACCGGAAGAAGCGCTGGCCTCCGGGGTGCCGGCGGTCCCGGCGGCACGCTGAATCCGCGCTCGACTCCGCGCGTCGCAGGAAGCGCGGAGAGTCGATCTTCGTGCCGTCGGACAGGACGGCGTGCGCCTGCGCAGGCGCCCTCACCGTGGCCGGGGTGCGGCGGGGAGGTCGCCGTGCCGCTCGCGTAACAGGGAGCCGCCGCGCACGTAACACGGCGGAAGCACGCTGAAGGGCATGCAGAACACCGCGACGCCCACCCACTGCCCCTACTGCGCCCTGCAGTGCGGGATGAATCTCACGCCCGTCCCGGACGGGGGCGTGGAGGTCACCGAGCGCGCGGACTTCCCGGTGAACCGGGGGGCGCTGTGCGGCAAGGGCCGGACAGCGCCCGCGGTGCTCTCGTCGAGCGTCCGCCTGACCTCCCCGTTGGTGCGCTCCGGGGGCACGCTGGTGCCCGCGACGTGGGACGAGGCGCTGGACCGGATCGCCGAGGAGCTGCAACGTACGCGTGCGGAACATGGTCCGGACGCGTGCGGGGTGTTCGGCGGGGGCGGCCTGACGAACGAGAAGGCGTACACGCTGGGCAAGTTCGCCCGGGTCGTCCTCGGCACCTCACAGATCGACTACAACGGCCGTTTCTGCATGTCCTCGGCCGCGGCCGGCGGCATCAAGGCGTTCGGCCTGGACCGCGGGCTGCCGTTCCCGCTGGAGGACATCCCGAAGACCGGGTGCGTGATCCTCGTCGGCTCCAACCTCGCCGAGACCATGCCGCCGTCGCTGCGTTTCTTCACCGAGCTGAAGGAGAACGGCGGCACCCTGATCGTCGTCGACCCGCGCCGGACGAAGACCGCCGACCAGGCCGACCTGCATCTGATGCCGCGCCCGGGCACCGATCTCGCCCTGGCGCTGGGACTGCTGCACCTGATCGTCGCCGAGGGGCGGGTCGACGAGGCGTACGTCGCCGAGCGCACCGCCGGCTGGGAGGACGCGCGGGCGGCAGCCATGGCGCACTGGCCGGAGTACGTGGAGCGGATCACCGGCGTGCCGGTGCCCCAACTCCGGGAAGCCGTACGGATGTTCTGCGAGCCCGAGGCCGCGATGGTGCTCACCGCGCGCGGGCCCGAGCAGCAGTCCAAGGGCACCGACACCGTGGGCGCGTGGATCAACCTGTGCCTGGCGACCGGTCGGGCGGGCAAGCCGCTGTCCGGGTACGGCTGCCTGACCGGGCAGGGCAACGGGCAAGGCGGGCGTGAACACGGGCAGAAGGCCGACCAGTTGCCCGGCTACCGCAAGCTCGACGACCCGGCCGCGCGACGCCATGTCGCCGAGGTGTGGGGCGTCGACCCCGACTCCCTCCCCGGCCCGGGGCGCAGTGCGTACGAACTCCTCGACGCGCTCGGCCAGGACATCAAGTCCCTGCTGCTGATGGGCTCCAACCCGGTGGTGTCGGCGCCGCGGGCCGCGCACATCGAGGAGCGCATCAAGTCCCTCGACTTCCTTGCCGTCTGTGACGTCGTGCTCTCCGAGACGGCCGCCCTCGCGGACGTCGTCCTGCCGGTCACCCAGTGGGCCGAGGAGACGGGGACCACGACCAACCTGGAGGGCAGGGTGCTGCTGCGCCGGCAGGCGATCACCCCTCCCGAGGGCGTGCGCAGCGACCTGGAGGTCATGCACGAACTCGCCGACCGGCTGGGCGTGGAGAAGGGCTTCCCGACCGACCCGGAGGAGGTCTTCGAGGAGCTGCGCCGGGCCAGCGCGGGCGGCGTGGCCGACTACTCCGGGATCACCTATCGCCGGCTGGCGGAGGAGAACGGGGTGTTCTGGCCCTGCCCGACCCAGGACAGCGACACACACCCCGGCACGCCCCGCCTCTTCCTCGACCGCTTCGCCACCGACGACGGCCGGGCCCGCTTCGTGCCGGTCTCGCACCGGGCGTCGGCGGAGGAGCCCGACGACGAGTACCCGGTGCTGCTGACGACCGGCCGGGTCGTCGCCCAGTACCAGTCCGGTGCGCAGACCCGCCGGGTCGACGAGCTGAACGCCGCCGCGCCGGGCCCGTTCGTGGAGCTGCACCCGCGGCTCGCGGCCCGGCTCGGTGCCGCCGAGGGCGACCCGGTGGCGGTCGTGTCCCGGCGCGGCCGCGCGGTGGCGCCGGCCCGGATCACCACCGGCATCCGCCCCGACACGGTCTTCATGCCCTTCCACTGGCCCGGCGAGGGCCGCGCCAACACCCTCACCAACCCGGCGCTGGACCCGACCTCACGGATGCCGGAGTTCAAGACGTGCGCGGTGCGGGTGGAGGCGGTCAAGTCCTGAGAGCGGCCGGGGACTTGTAGTCAGCCCAGGGTGAGCCAGTCGCCGGTCTCGATACGGCGGCCCCGCAGGCGCAGCCGATGGGCTACGGCGGGGGCTGCGACGTACACCCAGGCCCGCACCCGTGTCCCGTCGGCCTCCCGGACCACCTCGCGCTCGACCCGCTCGTAGAGGTTGCGGGGGTCGCCGGGGGCGTACTCCTCCAGGCGGTCGAGGGCGACGAGCAGGGCGGCGTACTCCTCGGGGCGGGCGGTGACGAGGTCGCCGTAGACGATGCCGGGTTCCTCCACCGCGTACGGATATCCGGGGCCGTCGTACAGGGCCGCGTCGTGCAGGCATGCCGGTTCCTCGGACCGGGTACGGCCGCGCAGGAAGTGGTCGTGGTTGGGCTCACCTGGGCGGAGGGTGCCGTAGACGAAGAACGGGAGGGAGGGCGGGGGCAGGGGCGCGAGGCTCACAGAAACGATTCTCTCTCCACACACACCGGCACAGACGCGGTATGGACATGACAGGCCTGTGCCTTTTGAATCTCCTCCAGCACGAGCGCCTCCCCCACGCGCCCCAAGGCGCCTTTCTGAGGAGACAGATGAGCCGAATACGCTCAGTCCGCCCTGTCCGCTCCCTCCCCTCCCTGCGGAGTTCCCGGCTCGCCGCGGCCGGGGTGGCCGCCACCACCACCGCTCTGCTGGCGGCCGCACTCGTCCCCGCCGCCGACGCGGCCGACAGACCGACCCGGGCCACCGCCGTCGACAACGCGGCCTCGGTACTGGTCGAGCGGGCCGCCGCGCTGGGGCTGACGTCCGCGCAGGAGACCAAGGTGCGGGACGTCGTCGTCGACAAGGACGGCACCCAGCACGTGCGTTACGACCGCACGTACCGCGATCTGCCGGTGCTGGGCGGCGACTTCGTCGTCCACCTGGCGCCGGACGGGTCGTACGAAGGCGTCAACCGGGCGACGAAGAAGGCGATCTCGCTGTCCCGCGTGACGCCCACGCTGTCCGCCCCGAAGGCCGCCGACCTCGCCGCGAACGCGCTGCGCGCCGCCAACCTCGGCGAGACGCTGAAGAAGCTGACCGCCAAGCCGCAGCTGGTCGTCGACGCCCTGCACGGCACGCCCAGGCTGGCCTGGCGCACCGAGGCCGTGGCCCAGGACACGCAGGGCAACCCGGTCGCGCGCGTGGTGCTGACCGACGCGGGGACCGGGGCGCAGATCGACGCCTGGGACTCCCTGGAGAGCGCCTCGGGCGACGGCAAGTCGCTGTACGGCGGGACGGTGCCGCTTCAGACGACGCTGTCGGGGTCGACGTACCAGCTCAAGGACCCGACGCGCGGGAACACGTACACCGGTGACGCGGCCAACAAGACCGACCTGTGCATCCTCGGCATCTGCTTCAGCCGCGCCCCCGCGACGCTGTTCACGGACGCCGACAACCACTGGGGCACGGGGGCGACTTCGGACCGGGCGACGGCGGCGGTCGACGCGCAGTACGGCACCGACGTCACCTGGGACTACTACAAGAACGTCCACGGGCGGAACGGCATCGCCGGGGACGGCAAGGGGTCGTACAACCGCGTCCACTACGGCAACAGCTACAACAACGCCTTCTGGGACGACAGTTGCTTCTGCATGACGTACGGCGACGGTGACGGGACGCAGCTCGGTCCGCTGGTGTCGCTGGACGTGGCGGGGCACGAGATGTCGCACGGGGTGACGTCGAAGACGGCGGCACTGACGTACTCGGGTGAGTCCGGCGGGCTCAACGAGGCGACGTCCGACATCTTCGGGACGCTGGTGGAGTTCTACGCCGCGAACTCCTCCGACCCCGGGGACTATCTGATCGGCGAGAAGATCGTCCGGTCCGGCTTCGGGCGGGACGCGCTGCGCTACATGGACAAGCCGTCGAAGGACGGCAACTCCGCCGACTGCTGGAGCTCCTCGGTCGGGAACCTCGACGTCCACTACTCGTCCGGCGTCGCGAACCACTTCGCGTATCTGCTGGCCGAGGGCAGCGGGGCGAAGACGGTCAACGGCGTCAGCTACAACTCGCCTACCTGCAACGGCGGTTCGGTGTCGGGGATCGGGCGGGACAAGCTGGGTGCCATCTGGTACCGGGCGCTGACCGTCTACATGACGTCCTCGACGAACTACGCGGGTGCCCGGACCGCGACGCTGAACGCGGCGAGGGACCTGTACGGGGCCGGGAGCACGGAGTACAACGCGGTGGCCGCGGCGTGGAGCGCGGTGAACGTCGGCTGACCGGTGGACTGATGTAGATGCGGTGGCGGTGCGGTGACGGGCCCGACCGGGTTCCGTCGCCGCACCGCCGACCGGCTCAGCTCGCGTCCGGCGCGGGCTCCTCGGCCTCGGGGGACGCGGGCAGGGTCGCCAGTACCGCCGTCACCTGTTGTCGCATGCCGTCGGGGAGGCCTCCGTCCTGTGCCGTGCCCACCAGTTCGTCGGCGAGCACGTGCAGCTTGGTGTTGGTGTTCTGGGAGATCCTGACCAGCACGTCCCAGGCGTCCTCGGGGCTGAGCGCGAACGTCGCCATCAGGATGCCCCGCGCCTGGTCGATCGCGGGCCGCGTCTGCATGGCGCGGCGCAGCTGGACGACCTCGTTGCGCAGTTCCTGCTCGTCGTGGTTCAGGGTGGGCTCCCCCGGTGTGAACAGTGGCCAGGTGCCGGTCGCGGTCAGCAGGTGCCGCACCGCGGGGCCGGCGGATCGGATGGTGAGCGTTCTGCCGCGTTCCAGCGCGTGCCGCCGGGCGGTCAGCAGGGCGTTGAGGCCGGAGCAGTCGCAGAACGCCGTACCGCTCAGGTCCAGGTCGACACCGCGGGCGGCGCGCGCCACGGCCTCCCGCAGGGCTCGCTCCAGTGCCGGGACGGCGCTGATGTCGAGCTCGCCGCGGATCGTGACGCGTACGTGGCCGCTCGGGGACGGCACGTCCGTGGTCAGGTCCAGGACCTCGTCAACCGCCGTCGGTGCGTGCATTTCCGCCGTCCTTGTCGAGTCCGCTCGCTCCGCTTCCAGCTTCCGCACCGCGCCTTCACACGTCAAGAGATACCGGAAATTTAATTCAGTCTTTTGGTTACGCGAATCAGAGGTCATATGCTGGGGGGTATGGGAGAAGTGCCGGAACCACACTCGGGGTGGACGTTCCTGACCAGTCACGCCCGTGTGCTGGCAGCCATCGCCGAGGACCAGTCCACCCGCATCCGTGACATCGCGGCCCGCTGCCGGCTCACCGAGCGTGCCGTCCAGAAGATCATCTCGGATCTGGAGAGCGACGGGTATCTGACCCACAGGCGCGAGGGCAGATCGAACACGTACCGCATCCAGCCGGGAACGATCCTGCGTCATCCGGCGGAGTCGGGACTGACCGTGGCGGAACTCCTGAACCTGCTGGCCAATCACGACGCTCGGCGGGAGGCGGCCGAGGGGTGAGGTCGGTGGCGCCCGCCCCGGGCCAGGCCGCCTCACCGTTCACGCCGTAGCGGCCCCCACCGCTCCTCCTGTTCGGCGACCTCCCGTTCCGCCTGTCCGATGACGTCCTCGTCGATCCAGCCGACGGGTTCCACGTCCCGGACGAGGGGTTCGTTGTCGGGGCCGCGGCCCGCCACCCGGCCGACCAGGACCCACGGGCGTACGCCGGGACCCTTCTCGCGCGGCAGATGCGAGTAGTCGTGCAGCCGGCGCGCCACCCACAGCTCGGTCGAACGGTCCTGCCACCAGGGTTCGACGTCGAGCGGGTTGGCGGACAGGCCCGGCATGCTCACCCCCGTGAGGTCGTCGGTACTGACGGCCGTCTCCTCCAGATCGGCCTCCGGCCCGCGCGACCAGCGGACGAACAGCCGCTCACCGCGCTCCACCAGCTCGGCCAGTTCCTTCAGGCTGCGCAGGACGGGCAGCGCGTCCGCGCCGGTCGTCGGCTTGTCCGGGGCGGTCATCGGCGGTGTCTCCTCGGGATACGCACGCGCGCCGGGTACCCGGGGGGACGGGGTGACGAACCTTGGCAGAGCCCCACCGGCGCGGTCACGAGGACTGCGGCCCGCCGGGCCCGTGCCCTCGCGGTGCGCGCCCGGTCGGCCCGGGCCTCCGCGGCGATCCGGGCGACGGGGACGGCCGCGGGCAGCCCGGAGACGTCGGCCCGTTGCGGCAGCGGCCCGGCCCCCGGCATCGAGGCCGGCCGCCAGGCGTCGCCGGGTTCACCGCCCAGCCGCACCTCCGCCAACAGCCGACGCAGAAGGCCGGCCCCCTTCCGGGAACCGGCCCTCCGCGATCACACCTCAGGCCGCGAGCTCGGCCTCCGTCTCCTGCTCCTGCGCCTGCGCCGCGGGCGCCGGCCCCTCCTTGCCGTCCCGCATGACCAGGACCGCCAGCAGGGCCGCCGTCAGGACGCCGATCGCGCTGACCGTGAAGGTCGTCGACATCGAGGAGGCGAAGGCTTCCCGGGCGGTGTGCAGCAGGCTCGCGTCGCCCACGGTCGCCGCGCCGGCGATCGAGTGGCGGGCCGCCTCCGGGGCGTCGGCCGGCATCTCCGCCGTGTAGCCGCTGGAGAGGAGCGAGCCCAGGATGGCGATGCCGAGTGCCGTGCCCGCCTGCTGGATTGTGTCGTTGAGGGCCGAGCCGACGCCCGCCTTGTCGGCCGGGATCGTGCCCATCAGGGCGCCCACCGCGGCCGGCATCGCCAGTCCCGCGCCGAGGCCCAGCAGCCCGAGGGCCACCGCCGGGACGGTGAAGCCGGACGCCGCGTCCACCGTCGTCAGCAGCGCGAAGCACGCCACCATCACGAGCATCCCCGCGAGGATCACGAACCGGTTGCCGATGCTCGCCGCCAGCTTCACGCCCAGGCCGTTGCCGACGAGCGCGGCGATCGCGAGCGGCAGGAACGCCAGGCCCGCCTTGATCGGCGAGTAGCCGAGGACGAACTGGAGGTACTGGGTCAGGACGAGCAGCAGTCCGCCGTTGCCGATCTGGACCAGGGCCAGGGAGAGCGAACCACCGCTGAAGTTGCGGTGCTTGAAGAGGACCAGCGGGACCATCGGGGCCTTGGTGACGTTCTCCCAGACGACGAAGCCGGCCAGCGCGCCGAGCGCAGTCATCAGGGTGAGCGTCTGGCTGCCGCCGAGGCCGCCGTGCAGCGGCAGCTCGATGATCCACCACACCAGGGCCGTCATCCCGGCCGCCGACAGCACCGCGCCCAGCGGGTCGGCCTTCTGCCAGGGCGCCCTCGACTCCGGCATCAGCACGACCCCGGCGATCAGCGCCAGCACCACGATCGGCACGTTGATGAAGAAGATCGAGTGCCAGGAGAAGTGGTCGATCAGGACGCCGCCCAGCACCGGGCTGCCCACCAGGCCCAGCATCGACACCGAGCCCCAGGCCGCCATCGCCTTGCCGCGCTCGTCCTCGTCGAAGACGGTGATGAGGATCGAGAGCGTCGACGGCATGATCAGCGCTCCGCCCACGCCCATCGCCACCCGGACCGCGATGACCTCGCCCGGGCTCGTGCACAGCGTCGCCGCCAGGGACGCCGCCCCGAAGACCAGGAGCCCGATCAGCATCACCTTCCGGCGGCCGAAGCGGTCGCCCAGGCTGCCCGAGGTCAGCAGCAGTCCGGCGAAGACCAGGATGTAGGAGTCGAGGATCCACTGGGTGTCACGGGCGCTCGCGCCCAGGTCCTCGGCCATCGACGGCACCGCGACGGTCAGCGCCATGCTGTCGACCGTCAGCACCAGCGTGCTCAGGCAGAGCACGATCAGAATCCACCAACGACGCGGGTTACGCGGTTCCATCGCCAACATCCCCTCACTGCTGCGAACACCGTTCCTTCGATGCGAACACTGTACGCATGCCGGAACAGTGTGCGCAACCCATGGGCTCTGTACGCTGGTTGCGCACGCCGTACGCACCGCAGCCCGAGGAGTCACCGTGCCCCCCAAGGCCAAGCCCGCCGCCACCCCCCTCCCCTCCGTCTGGGCCCGTGAGCAGCGCACCCCCGACCAGCCCGCCCTCAGCCGGGCGGCGATCGTGCGGGAGGCGGTCGCGATGCTCGACGCCGACGGCATCGAGGCGCTGAGCATGCGCAAGCTGGGCGCCCGCCTCAACGCCGGCGCGACCTCGCTCTACCGGCACGTCGCGACCAAGGACGAGCTGATGGAGCTCGCCGTGGACGAGGTCGCCGCCGAGATCCGCGTACCGGAGCTCCAGGACGGCGCGGCGTGGCGGGCCGCCGTCACCGAGGCCGCCGCCGGGTTCCGCGCCACGGCCCTGCGGCACCCCTGGCTCTCCTCGGTCCTCGGCCAGGCCGGCCTCGCCTACCTCGGCCCCAACCTCATGACCTACTCCGAGCGTCTCGCCGCGCTGTTCACGGCGGCCGGTTTCCCGGAGCCGAGCCGCGCCATCGACACCGTGCTGTCGTACGTCATCGGCATGAGCACCACCGAGGCCGCCTGGCTCACCACCGTCGCCCGCTCCGGCGAGACCGAGGCCACGTTCATCGCCCGCCTGATGCCCGCCGCCCAGCAGGCCGCCGCCGGCCACGAGCACCTCGCCGGCTCCTACACGGACGCCGCCGCGATCACCGACCCGGTCGCCCTGCGCGACGAGAAGTTCCGCTACGGCCTGGCGGTCGTCCTCGACGGGCTCGCCCTGCGGCTGCCGAAGTGACATCGGGCCGGGCCTTTGGTCCCGACAAGCACGAAACGTAGGCATTCCCGGGCTTCTGTTACACAACCTCCCGGTCGCTGTTACGGGCGGACCGCACGGTAGGGGACATGACCTCCGGCACGACCTCCGGCATGACCTCCCCTCTCCGTCTCCTCGCCGCCGGCTGCGCCGCCCTCGTCTGCGCGGGCGCGGTCGCCGGGTGCGCCGGCACGGACGGGCTGGGCGCCGCGGAACCCGCGCCCGCCGTGTCCGTGCAGCCGCGGCCCAAGGCGGTCTGGCACGCCTGGTCCGGTACGTCGTCGGCGTCCCCCGGCGCCGCGGCCTCCACCCGGCAGCGGCCGCCCGAGGCACTGAAGGGGCTGCCGAAGGTCGGCGCGAAGGGCCTCGAAGCCCTCGACGTACGGGCCGTCCTGCGCGCCGACCCGCGGATGAGGCCGCTCGCGGGCCTCGCGACGATCACCAGGCCCGGCGACGCCGGCCTCCGCCCGCCCCGCCACGTCGACCTCACCGGAGACGGCACCCCCGAACTCCTCGTCGCCGCCGACACCGAGAGCGGCCGCACCCTGCTCGCCGTCTACACCGCCCGCGCCGGCAAGGTCTACGACGTCCTCTTCACCGGCGGCCGGCAGGTCGCCGTCGAGACCCTCGGCCACGACCTGCTGCTCCGCTCGGTCTGCGCGGACGGCGCCCAGCAGGCCGTCCGCTTCCACTGGGACGGCGAACGCCTGTCGACCGTGACCGACGAGAAGAAGTACGGCTCCCGACTCCCCTACGGCGTCACCGAGTTGCCGACTCCCGCACACAGCCGGGACAGCGCGTCATGACCGGTCCCGGATTCAGGGCGGTCAGGTCCTACGTCAACGGGCTCGGCCTGCGCTGGAAGATCGCCGCGCTGCTCGCCACCGGGTGCGCGCTGGTCGCCGTCGCCATCGGACTGCTGGTGCATCACGCGCGCCTGGAGCAGGTGTCCGCCGGGGCGCGTGCGGAGGCGCTCGCGCAGTTGGTGCGGGTGCGGCAGGTGTACGAGCTGACGGGACAGGTCAGTCAGGACGGCATCGACGCCCGGCTCGACGCACACGACGTGCCGCGTCCGCTGGAACGGGCGGCGACCGCCGGGAAGCGGACCACGTACCTCGATCTGTCGTCCGCGCATCCGAGCGTGTGGGCGGCGCGGCCGATCGGCGGCCATGTGCTGTCCGTGCACAAGCCGCTCGGCGAAGAGGCCGCCGAGATGGGCGCGTTCGACCGGCATCTGCTGGTGTCGGGCGTGGTCGTGGTGGCGTTGGCCGCGCTCGGCGGGGCGGCGCTGTCCAGCCGGCTGAGCCGGGAGCTGCGCACGGCGGCGGCGACGGCACGGCGGATCAGCGCGGGTGATCTCGACGCCCGGATCGGGCGGCCCGGCATGCCCCACACGAAGAACGAGGTCGCCGAACTCGCCGCCGCCGTCGACACGATGGCCGTCTCGTTGCAGCAACGACTCGAAGCGGAGCGGAGGTTCACCGCCGACGTCGCGCACGAGCTGCGGACGCCGCTGACCGGGTTGCACACCGCGGCGGAACTGCTGCCGCCGGGGCGGCCGGCCGAGTTGGTGCGGGACCGGGTGGGGGCGTTGCGGACGCTCACCGAGGATCTGCTGGAGATCGCCCGGCTGGACGCGGCGGTGGAGGAGCCGGAGCTGGAGGTGCGGGCGGTGGGGCCGATGGTCGCCGGGTTCGTCCAACAGGCGCCGGTGGGCGTCGAGTTCAGTGGCGGACACGACGGGACGCTGGTGCGGACCGATGCGCGGCGGCTGGAGCGGATCGTGACCAACCTCGCCACCAACGCGGTGCGGCACGGGGTACCGCCGGTGGAGGTGCGGGTGGAGGGGGCCGTGGTGACCGTACGGGATCACGGGGGCGGGTTTCCGGAGGCGTTGCTTCGGGAGGGGCCGCGGCGGTTTCTGACGGGGGCGGTTGAGCGGGGGCAGGGGACCGGGCTGGGCCTGACCATTGTGATGGGGCAGGCCCAGGTGATCGGGGCGACTGTTTCGTTGTCGAATGCGGAGGAGGGGGGTGCGGTCGCTACCGTCGTGCTGCCTGAGGTTCGGTAGCGCGGCTGACGGCCGGTGGGGGCTGGTCGCGCAGTTCCCCGCGCCCCCCAGACGGGGCTACGCCCCGTACGGGCGGCTCGCCCTTGCGTCTCTCAGACCCTTCCCCCACCACACCAACTGGTCCAGCATCGTCTTCGCCGCCGCCTCCGGGCCCGACGGGTCCTTCAGGTGGCCGGTGTCGTCGAAGGATGCGCCCGCGTTGTGGAAGGACACCGTGTCCCGGACCGTCACCGCGTGCAGTTCCGCGAAGACCTGCCTCAGGTGTTCGGCCGCGCGCAGGCCGCCCGCCATGCCGCCGTACGAGACGAGGCCGACCGGCTTGGTCTGCCACTCCGTGTAGTGCCAGTCGACGAGGTTCTTCAGGGCGGCCGGGAAGGAGTGGTTGTACTCGGGGGTGAGGACGACGAAGGCGTCGGCGCCCTCCAGCTTCGGGGTGACGTCGGCGAGGGCGGCGGTCGCCTCGGGGGTCGGGGTCAGGCTCGTGGGGAGGTGGACGTCGGCCACGTCGACGACCTCCGGGATCAGGTCGTCCCGGTCGCGCATCCGGTCGAGGAGCCAGTCGGCGACGACGGGGCCGAAACGGCCGTGCCGGTTGCTGCCGACGACGAGGGTGACATGGAGTGGGGCGTCGGAGAGGAGCGTGTCTGTGATGGGCATGCGGTACAGGCTGATACCTCAAGTTTGGTCGAGGTCAAGTCCTCGTCCCGAGAGGCGGGTCACCCGGTCGCACGCGCGCTCTGCGCCCTTCGGGTTCTCTTCCGCGGTCCCCTTGCCGTACGGCGGTGACCTGCTGAAACTCCGGACGACAGGGCCCCCTTTACGCCGATCTGACACCCATTCACCGTATTTCTGACACTCCCTCAGGAAGCGCGCTCGGCCCGCTGCCACTTACCTCGGAAGGGCAGGGGACACCGAATCGCTCGAAGGAGCACCGATGCGCCGTACCGCCCGTCTGCTCACCGGCACCGCGCTCGCCGTCGCGGCCGCTGGGCTGGCAACAGCGCCGGTGTACGCCGCCGACGGCGGGACCCTGGAGGTGTACCCCTCCTCGGTGGCGCCGGGCGGGCAGGTCACGGTCAACACGGCGGCCTGTGGCGACGACGGTACGGCGGAGGGCGACGCGAGTGCGGTCGGTGCCGGGCGGTTCACGCTCGCGCCGAGCACGCACGAGCAGGACGCGATCGGGCAGTTCGCGGTGCCGGAGAGCGCGCAGCCGGGGACGTACGAGATCGTCGCGACCTGCGCGGAGGGCGGGAAACGGGTCACCGGCGACCTCGTGGTGACGATGACGTCGACGCGGCAGCAGGTGTATCCACGAGGAAGTGTGAAGACGGGGGTCGGTGGCGCTCTGGGCCCCGACCCCGTGCAGACCGCGGCCGGCGTGGCGGCTCTTGCCGTCGCCGCCGCGGGCGGTACCTGGCTCCTGCATCGCCGGGCGAGAGGCGACGGGATCTGACGGACACCCTCCGCTGTCCGTCCGCCGGTACCGCATGTCCCTCCCCCTCCGGGTCCGACGCCCCTCGCGGCCCGGAGGGGGGCGGGTCCACCGTCCAGGAGGCTCGTTGTGCGCAGCTTCAGCAGGGCCGGCCGGGCCGGCAACCTCGTCATAGCGGCCGTCACCCTGGTCGCCCTGTGCACAGGCGCGTGGCTGCTGCGCAGCGGCGCCGAGACGCACGCACCGCCGCAGCCGGCCGCGTCCGAGGCCCGCGCCGGTCACGCCGACCCGCGCTCGGCCCCCGCGCTGCCGCCCTCCCCGCCCGACCGCATCCGCATCCCCTCGATCCGGGTGGACGCGCCCCTGATGGGCCTCGGGCTCACCCCGACCGGCAGCCTCGACGTCCCGCCGTCCGCGAAGAAGAACCTCGCCGGCTGGTACGAGGCCGGCACGACCCCCGGTGAGACCGGCACCGCGATCATCGCCGGGCACGTCGACAACGCCGACGGCCCCGCTGTCTTCTACGACCTCGGCGCCCTGAAGAAGGGCAGCACCATCGAGACGGAACGCCGCGACGGCACCACGGCGGTGTTCTCCGTCGACGCCGTCGAGGTCTACGACACCGAGGACTTCCCCGACCAGAAGGTGTACGGAGCGGCCCGCCGCCCCGAGCTGCGGGTGATCACCTGCGGCGGCGGCTACTCACGCTCGACCGGCTACCAGGGAAACGTGGTCGTCTTCGCGCACCTCACGGGGAGCCGCTGACCACGGCCTTGGCGATGGTGCGGGCGCACTCCAGTGACTCGGTGTGCCCGGTGTCGACCTCGACGTCGTAGACCACGCCCTGGTGGACCAGTTCCGCCTGCCGCTCCGCCATCCCCCGTACCCGGTCGCCGCGGGCGATCTCGCGGCCCGCGGCCACCGTCGCCTCGCAGCGGACGCCGACCCAGAGGACGTCGAGGCCGTCGAGGACCCGGCGCCATCTCTCCTGTGTCGCCGCGCCGCCGAGGAACACGTCGTCGATGATCAGCCGGGCGCCGGAGTGTGCCATCGCGGCGATCCCGCGGGCCCAGGCCGCTTCCATCGCCATGAACTCCGGGCCGACCTCCACCCCGCCGTCGGCGGCGAACTCGATGCCGACCCCCTGGCCGGGCATCGCCTCGATCAGCGAGTCGACGCCGAAGGTCAGCCACGGGTCCGGCAGCACCGCCTGAAGACACCGCGCGATCCCGGACTTGCCGGAGCTGGAGCCGCCGTTGAGCACGATCACCTGGGTCGCCATCACGTCACCGTAGAGGAAGCGCGCGAGGCCATCCCACTCGTTTTCCTCAGGCCACCCACTGCTCCCACGCCATTTTCGCCACCAGCGCGAACACCACGGTCAACAGCACGACCCGGACGAACCCGCTGCCCTTCTTCAGCGCGGTGTGCGCCCCCAGCGTCCCGCCCGCCAGGTTGAACACGGCCATGAGCGCGGCCAGCTGCCAGAGCACCGCGCCCTGCCAGGCGAACATGGCCAGCGCGCCGGCGTTCGTACAGCAGTTGACGATCTTCGCGGTGGCCGAGGCGGTGACGAGGTCGAGGTGGAGGACCGCGGTGAGGGCGAGGACCAGGAAGGTGCCGGTGCCGGGGCCGACCAGCCCGTCGTAGAAGCCGATGCCGAGGCCCGCGAGGCCGATCGCGGCGAGGACCTGGCGGCGGGTGGCCGGGCCGGTCGCGGGCGCCGTACCGAACGCGGGGCGGAGGATGACGAAGGTCCCCACCCCGACCAGTACCACCATGATCACCGGCTTGAGCACCTCCGTGCTCATCCCGGCCGCGAAGAAGGCTCCCGCCGAGGAGCCCGCGAGGGCGGCCAGGCCGATACGGACGGCGAGGCCCACGTCGACGGGGGCCTTGCGGGCGTACGTCACCGCCGCGCCCGACGTGCCCACGATGGCGACCGCCTTGTTGGTGCCGAGGGCGTGGGCGGCCGGGGTGCCGGGCGGGAGGCCGAGGAGGAGGGCCGGGAGCAGGAGCAGGCCTCCGCCGCCGACCACGGCGTCGATCCAGCCGGCCGCCAGGGCGGCCAGGCACAGGACGACGACGGTGGTCAGGGGTATGTCGGGCATGAGCGCGACCTTATGGATGGGATACGTGCAGCGTCCAATCACCCGGGACGCAACCGGGCTCCGGCCGGCCCGCTGTGGCCCACGACACCCTCCTCACAGCGCGCCCCCGACGCCCGTCCCGAACCCTCACATCCGCACCCCGGCGGTGGGGAGGGCAGCGTTCCTCGCGGGAAACAGATGCGATGCGGTCGGGTAACACCGGCACCGCACGCTCCTAGACATGACCTCGAATACGCGTGTGGTGGTGATCGGCGCCGGCCTCGCGGGCGTCCGTCTCGCCCGGCGGCTCGGCGAGCTCGGCACGCCCGTGACGCTGATCGGCGAGGAGGAGCACCGCCCGTACAACCGGGTGCTCCTCGCCGAAGTGCTGGCCGGGCGCTACAGCCCCGACGTGATAGCGCTGCCCGCGCCGGCGGAGCTCACCCGCGCCCGGGTCACCGGCATCGACCGCGAGGCCCGGACCGTCGAGTGCGCGGACGGCTCGAAGATCGCATACGACACGTTGGTCCTCGCGACCGGCTCCAACCCGGTGCTGCCGCCACTGCGCGGACTCTTCAACCCGGACCACGTCCTGCCGGAGGGCGTCCACGCCTTCCGCACCATGGACGACTGCCTGGGCCTGTCCAAGCAGGTGCGGCCGGGCGTGAAGGCGGTCGTGATCGGCGGCGGGCTGCTCGGCGTCTCCGCCGCCCGGGCGCTCGCCCAGCGCGGCGCCCAGGTGGTCCTCGCCCAGCAGGGCGAGCGGCTCATGGAGCGCCAGCTCGACCCGAGCGCCTCGAAGCTGGTCCAGCGGCACCTGAAGGACCTCGGCGTGGAGATCCACACCGAGTGCCGGGTGCGGGACGTCCGTGTCGTCGGCGGCGCGGTCCGCTCGGTCGAGATGGCCGACGGATACGCCCTCGACGCCGACCTAGTTGTCCTGGCCTGCGGCGTCCACCCGCGCGCGGGCCTGGCCTGGAACGCCGGTCTGGAGATCCGCAAGGGCATCGTCGTCGACGACGAACTGCGCACCTCCGACCCGCACATCCACGCCATCGGCGACTGCGCCCAGCACGACGGAGTGCTGTACGGGCTGGCCACTCCGGCCCTCGAACAGGCCGACGTGCTTGCCGAGTTGCTGGCCGGTCGGGCGAACGCCCGGTACACCGGCACCCGTTCGCTGACCCGGCTCACCCTGGCCGGTGCGAACTCCCCCTTCGACCTCGCCGCGTTCGGCGAGACCGAGCCGCGGCCCGGGGACGACGTCGTCCAGCTCACGGACGCCACCCGCGGCACCTACCGCAAGGTCGTCGTCCGCGACGACCGCCTGGTCGGCGGGGTTCTCGTCGGCGAACTCGGCACCGTCGGCGCGCTCGCCCGCGCCTGGGAGGGAGCAGAGCCGCTCCCCGACGACGGCCCCCTGCTCCACCTGCTCACCAACGATGGAGGCTCCTGATGACCGCCAGCCCGGAGGCCACGGAGGCCACCCCCACGATCGTCCTCGTCGGCCACGGCATGGTCGGCCAGCGCTTCCTGGAGGCGCTCGCCGAGCGCGGCCTGACCGCCACGCACCGCGTGGTCGTGCTGTGCGAGGAGCCGCGCCCGGCGTATGACCGCGTCGCCCTCACGTCGTACTTCTCGGGCAAGACGCCCGAGGACCTGTCCATGACGGACATGGAGTTCATCCAGGCGCACGGCATCGAGCTGTACGTCGGCGACCCGGCTGAGACCGTCGACCGCGAGGCGAAGAAGGTCACCGCGAAGTCCGGTCAGGTCTTCGACTACGACGTCCTCGTTCTCGCCACCGGCTCCTTCCCGTTCGTCCCGCCGGTCCCGAACAAGGACGCCACCGGCTGTTTCGTCTACCGCACGATCGAGGACCTCCTCGCGATCGAGGAGTACGCCAAGAACTCGACGACGGGTGCCGTGGTCGGCGGCGGTCTGCTGGGACTTGAGGCGGCCGGCGCCCTGAAGGGGCTCGGACTGACCTCCCACATCGTGGAGTTCGCGCCGCGCCTGATGCCGGTGCAGGTGGACGAAGGTGGTGGCGCGGCCCTCCTGCGCACCATCGAGGAGATGGGTCTGAGCGTCCACACCGGGGTCGGCACGCAGGAGATCGTGGTCGACGAGTCCGGCGCGGTCACCGGCATGAAGCTGTCCGACGGCTCCGAACTCGCCACCGACCTCGTGGTGTTCAGCGCCGGTGTCCGCCCCCGCGACCAGCTGGCCCGCGACTGCGGTCTCACGGTCGGCGAGCGCGGCGGCATCACCGTCGACGAGCAGTGCCGCACGGTCAGCGACCCGAGCGTCTTCGCCATCGGCGAGTGCGCGCTGGCCGCCGACGGCCGGGTGTACGGCCTGGTCGCCCCCGGTTACGAGCAGGCCGAGACGGCCGCCGCGACCATCGCCGCCGACGAAGCCGCCTTCACCGGCGCCGACCTCTCCACCAAGCTGAAGCTGCTCGGCGTCGACGTCGCCTCCTTCGGTGACGCGCACGGCGCGACCGAGGACTGCCTGGACGTCGTCTACTCCGACTCCCGCGCCGGCCTGTACAAGAAGCTGGTCATCGGCCGCGACGGCACGCTGCTCGGCGGCATCCTGGTCGGCGACGCGGAGGCGTACGGCACGCTGAAGGCGTTCACCGGCTCGGTCCCGCCGGTCTCGCCGGAGTCGCTGGTGCTGCCCGCCGGTGCCGGTGAGTCCGTCCAGCTCGGCCCGTCCGCCCTGCCGGACGACGCGATCATCTGCTCCTGCAACAACGTCCGCAAGGGCACCATCCGCGCCGCGGTCACCGACCACCAGTGCACCACGGTGCCCGAGGTGAAGAAGTGCACCAAGGCCGGTACGACGTGCGGCAGTTGCGTCAAGGTCCTCGGCCAGCTGGTCAACGCCGAGCTGGAGGCGTCCGGCGTCGAGGTCGACAAGGGCCTGTGCGGCTGCTTCGGGCAGACCCGCGAGGAGCTGTACGAGATCGTCCTCGCCCTGCGCATCAACACCTACCAGGACCTCCTCGACCGGTACGGCCGCGACGAGGCCAGGGGCGGCGACGGCTGCGAGATCTGCAAGCCGGCGGTCGCCTCGATCATCGCCTCCCTCGCCCCGACGATCGGCGCCGACGTCTACGTCCTCGACGGCGAGCAGGCCGCCCTCCAGGACAGCAACGACCACTTCCTGGCCAACCTCCAGAAGAACGGCTCCTACTCGGTCGTCCCGCGCATCCCCGGCGGTGAGATCACCCCGGAGGGCCTGATCGTCATCGGCGAGATCGCCCGCGACTTCGGCCTCTACACGAAGATCACCGGCGGCCAGCGGATCGACATGTTCGGCGCCCGCGTCGAACAACTCCCGCTGATCTGGACGAGGTTGGTGGACGCCGGCTTCGAGTCCGGCCACGCCTACGGCAAGTCGCTGCGCACGGTGAAGTCCTGCGTCGGCCAGACCTGGTGCCGGTACGGCGTCCAGGACTCGGTCCGCATGGCGATCGACCTGGAGCTGCGCTACCGGGGACTCAGGTCGCCGCACAAGTTGAAGTCGGCGGTCTCGGGCTGCGCCCGCGAGTGCGCGGAGGCCCAGTCGAAGGACTTCGGCGTCATCGCGACCTCCGGCGGCTGGAACCTGTACGTCGGCGGCAACGGCGGCGCCACCCCGCGCCACGCCGACCTCCTCGCGCAGGACCTCTCCGACGCCGAACTCATCAAGCTCATCGACCGGTTCCTGATGTTCTACATCCGCACCGCCGACCGCCTGGAGCGCACCTCGACCTGGCTGGAGCGCATCCCGGGCGGCCTGGACCACGTCCGTGACGTGGTCGTCGAGGACTCCCTCGGTATCTGCGAGGAGCTGGAGAGCCTGATGGCCAACCACGTCTCGCACTACCGCGACGAGTGGGCCGACACCATCAACGACCCCGAGAAGCTCGCCCGGTTCGTGTCCTTCGTGAACGCCCCCGACACCCCCGACCCGGTCGTCGGCTTCGTCCCCGAGCGCGACCAGATCAAGCCCGACCTGCCGCTGCTGTCCATCGGCATCCGCCCTGCTGAAGACGTCCTGGAAGGAACCGCCCAGCGATGACCCTGGCACCCGAGACCACCGACCTGAAGGTCCAGTTGCAGCTCGACGACAGCTGGTTCACGGTCTGCGACCTGAACGTCCTGCTGCCGGGCCGCGGGGTCGCGGCCCTGCTGCCCGACGGCCGCCAGGTGGCCCTGTTCCGCGACCGCGCGGGCAAGCTGTACGCCATCGACAACCGCGACCCGTTCGGCGGCGCGGCGGTCCTCTCCCGCGGCCTGACCGGCTCGCTCCAGGGACGGCCCTTCGTGGCCTCGCCCCTGCTGAAGCAGCGGTTCGACCTGGAGACCGGGGAGTGTTTGGACGACGAGACCGTGCGGATCGCGACGTACGAGGTGCGGGCCGCGTAGCCCCGCCGCGAGATTTCTTGACCGACCGTTCTCGAACGTCCTAGGCTGCTCCCCATGGCCAGGACCAAGGAGTTCGACCCCGAGGCCGCGCTGCAGGCAGCTCTGGAGCTGTTCTGGCGGCGCGGCTACGAGGCGACGTCGATGGCCGACCTCGTCGACCACCTCGGCATCGGCCGCGCCAGCATCTACGCGACCTTCGGCAACAAGCACGAGCTGTATCTGAAGGCGCTGGAGCGCTATCAGGAGCGACTGCCGGACCTGCTCGGGGAGTTGTCCCAGCCGGGTCCGGTGCTGCCGGCCGTCCGCGCGCTCGTCCGCCGGTACGCGGACGAGGCCACCGCCGAGAACCTGCGCCTGAACGGCTGCTTCATCACCAACACGGCGGCAGAGCTGGCCCCGCACGACCCGGCCGCGGCCCGTCAGGTCGAGCGGAACTGGGACCACCTGGAGACGGTGCTGCACTCGGGCCTGGTCCGCGCCCGGGCGCAGGGCGAACTGCCCGAGGACCGCGACCCGTTGACCCTCGCGCGCATGCTGCTGGTGCTGCTCCAGGGCCTCAAGGTGGTGGGCAAGGCCTCGCCCGACCCCGCCCGGGTGCGGGACGCGGCGGAACAGGCGCTGGCCCTGCTGGACTGAGAGCCGCCGCTTTTTATTTGACGCCATATTGAACCGATCGGTCAAGAACAAGGGGAGATCATGACCAGCCGCTTCCACGACAGGACCGCTCTCGTCACCGGCGCGGGCTCGGGTATCGGCCTCGCGATCGCCTCGGCGCTGGCCGCGGAGGGGGCGCAGGTCGTCGTGGCCGGACGCCGTCGGGAGCCGCTGGAGGAGACCGTACGGCTGATCGAGGAGGCCGGCGGCAAGGCCCTCGCGGTCACCGCGGACGTCACCGACGCCGCCGACGTCCAGGCCCTCGTCGACGCGGCGGTGGACCGGTTCGGCTCGCTGGACGTGGCCGTCAACAACGCGGGCGTCTTCCGCGGCGGACAGCCGCTCGCCGAGTTGCCGGAGGCCGACTGGCACGAGCAGCTCGGCGCCAACGTCACCGGCGTCTTCCTCGCCCTCCAGGCGGAGGTCCGCCAGATGCGCACCCAGCCCTCGGGCGGCGCGATCGTCAACATCGCCTCGATCTTCGGCGTCCACGCCCGCCACCCCGGCGCCGCCGCCTACGCCGCCACCAAGGCCGCCGTGTCCGTCCTGACCCGGGGCGCGGCCCTGGACCACATCCGCGACGGCGTCCGGATCAACGCGGTCAGCCCCGGCGCGGTGGAGACCCCGATGTCGCTGCGCCCGGGCGAGACGGAGACGGAACGCACCGAACGCGCCGCCGACACCCTGCCGTTGGGCCGCATCTCCACCACGGAGGAGATCGCGGCGGCGGTCCTCTACCTGGCCTCGGACGACGCGTCGTCGGTGGTGGGCACGGATCTGGTGGTGGACAGCGGGGCGGCTGCCTGAGACGTCAGACCGCCTTGAGGACGTCGTACGTCACCCCGGTGAGCTCCTCGGAAGCGGCCCACAGCAGCTCCCCCGCACGGTCGTTCACCGTCCAGGGTGCCCGCCAGGACGGTCCGGGGGCGCCGCGCCAGCCCGCGAGGGAGGGGCCGGTGAAGGAGTCGGGCGGGACGTCCGGGGCGGTGGCCGCGTACAGCGTGGGCAGGGCGCCGGCCTCCGCAGACTGGGCGAAGAACCTGTTGCCGACCGCCATGAACCGCTCGACGAACCGCCGCCCCGCCATCCGCGGCCCGGTCTCCTGGAGGTTGGTCGCCGCGTACCCCGGATGCGCCGCGGCGGCCACCACGTCCGCGCCGTGCCCAGCGAGCCGGCGGGCCAGCTCGTGGGTGAAGAGCAGGTTGGCGGTCTTGGAACGGGCGTAGGCCACCCAACGCCGGTAGCGGCGCTCGCTGTTGAGGTCGCCGAGGTCGATGTTGGCCATCGCGTGCGCGCCACTGGAGACCGTCACCACCCGGGCGCCGGGAGTGTCGAGGAGCATGGGCAACAGCAGCCCGGTGAGGGCGAAGTGCCCGAGGTGGTTGACGCCGAACTGCGTCTCGAACCCGTCCACTGTGGTGCCGTACGGCAGCGCCATCACGCCCGCGTTGTTGACGAGCAGGTCGAGGCGGTCGTACGGGAAGCTCCGCGCGAAGTCCCGTACCGAGGCGAGGTCCCCGAGGTCGAGCCGGGTGAACTCCACGTCGGCGCCCGGCACTTCGGTGACGAGCCGGTCCCCGGCCTCGGTGCCGCGCGCCTCGCTGCGGCAGGCCAGCACCACCCGGGCGCCCCGGCGGGCCAGCTCCCGCGCGGTGACGTACCCGAGTCCGCTGTTGGCGCCGGTGACCACGGCCGTGCGCCCGCTCTGGTCGGGGATGTCCTTCTCGCTCCAGCCGGACATGGCCGGCCTCCCTCCACCGATGACTTGGGCTCAGCCTACGAGCGGGGCCGCTGCTGGTCATGTGAGCCGTACGCCCGATTCACGCCTTGTCCATGACACGTCAATCCCATGACCCTAGGGTCCGTCACCGCGCGACCCCGCCGCCGACCGGCGGCGGGGCTGTCACGACACCCCTATGGAGTGAGCGTGGAACGTCGTACCTTCCTCCGTGCGACCGTCGTCGGCGGGGCCTCCGCCGCCTTCGGCGGCTCCCTGTGGCACGGTGCCGCATACGCCGCCCCCGCCCAGCCCGGCACCGGCCCCTACGGGGCGCTCGGTTCGCCGGACGCCAACGGCATCCGGCTGCCCGCCGGGTTCAGCAGCCGCGTCATCGCCCGCTCGGGACAGACGGTGAGCGGGACGTCGTACGCCTGGCACAGCGCCCCCGACGGCGGCGCCTGCTACGCGGACGGCACGGGCTGGATCTACGTCTCCAACTCGGAGATCAACCCGAGCGGCGGGGCGAGCGCGGTGAAGTTCTCGTCGGCCGGCGCCATCACGGGCGCGTACCGCATCCTGTCCGGCACCCGGCAGAACTGCGCGGGCGGCAGGACGCCGTGGAACACCTGGCTGTCCTGCGAGGAGGTGGACCGCGGCTTCGTCTACGAGACGGACCCGTGGGGGGTGAACGCGGCGGTGCAGCGGCCGGCGATGGGCCGCTTCAAGCACGAGGCGGCGGCCGCGGACCCGGTGCGCAAGGTGATCTATCTGACCGAGGACGAGACGAACGGCCGCTTCTACCGTTTCGTGCCGACCACTTGGGGCGATCTGTCGTCCGGCACGCTCCAGGTGCTGGTGGCGGGCACGGCGACCTCCGGCTCCTACACCTGGACGACGATCCCCGACCCCGACGGCTCCCCCACGACCACCCGCACCCAGGTCTCGGGCTCCAAGTCCTTCAACGGCGGCGAGGGTTGCCACTACGCCGACGACAAGGTGTGGTTCACGACGAAGGGCGACAACCGCGTCTGGCAGCTCAACCTGACCTCCAGCACCTACGAGTTGGCGTACGACGACTCCCTGGTCACCTCCGGCACGGCCCCGCTCACCGGCGTCGACAACGTCACCGGCTCCTCCTCCGGCGACCTCTACGTCGCCGAGGACGGCGGCAACATGGAGATCTGCCTCATCACCCCGGACGACGTGGTCGCCCCCTTCCTCCGCATCGACGGCCAGTCGTCCTCGGAGATCACGGGCCCGGCCTTCTCCCCGGACGGCACCCGCCTGTACTTCTCCAGCCAGCGGGGGACGACGGGAAGCTCGTCGGGCGGCATCACGTACGAAGTGACGGGCCCGTTCCGGGCGTAACCGCACATCGGTCACGGATCGAACACTTCACCTTCACAAGCGAAGGTGCGCTCATACGGTCATCCCCTCACGCAACGCCTCTGGGGGGACCCCATGACCAACCCGTACACCACGCCGTCCGCTTCCGGCCCCGCCCCCAAGTGGGCCCGGAAGCGGTACGTGCTGCCCGCCCTCGCGCTCGCCCTCTTCGTCGGCGCCGGCATAGGCGCCGGCGGCGGGGACACGACGGACGACGCGAAGCCCGCGGCGGCCAAGCCGGCACCGACGGTCACCGTGACGGCCACGGCCACGGCGATCGAGACCGCCGAGCCGGAACCGGCGGCCACCGTGACCGCGACGGAGACCGTGAAGGTCACGAAGACGGTCACGGCGCGGGCCGAGGCGGACACCGGTTCCGACTCCGACTCCGGTGGCGACGCCGGGAGCGTCTACTACGCCAATTGCAGTGAAGCCCGTGCCGCCGGCGCCGCTCCCATCTATCGCGGTGAGCCCGGTTACGCCTCTCACCTGGACCGGGACAACGACGGGGTCGCCTGCGACAGTTGATCCGGCGTCAGGCTTGCGGAGAGCTACCGTCCGGTCACGTCACGTTCTCATCACGGGTCCTTCATACCGCCTCCACAAGAGCGGTCCCTCAATAGGTTCGTCACCTCATATCTGACCGATCGTCACTTCTTGATCACGCGTCCGGATATCCGCACGACCCCGGAAGGACCCGCAGTGAAGCTGCTCCGCAAGCCCGGCGCCCTCGTCGTCGCCGCGCTGGCCCTGGCCGTACTCCCGTCGGCCGCCTCGGCCCACGACGGCGACCACCCGTTCGACAACTGCACCGACGCCTACGCCGCCGGATACGCGAACATCGAAAAGGGCGACGAGCATTACGGCACCCACCTGGACCGCGACGGCGACGGCATCGGCTGCGACCAGCCGCCCGCGGACTTCGTCGCCGCCGACGACAAGGCGGCCGGGACGGAGACGGAGCAGAAGACCGACGGGAAGCAGACCGCCTCCGACGACCTCGCCGAGACCGGCGGCGACGACACCACCCCGTACCTCGCGGCCGGCAGCGTGGTCGCCCTGGTCGCGGGCAGCGGCGTCCTCCTGGCGGCACGCAGGCGCCGGGCTCCGGCGGACCGCCCGTAGAAGGCCGAAGGAGCGGCACCCCCGCACAGGGTGCCGCTCCTTCTTGGTGATCCGGAGTCGCCGCCCATCGGTGTTGAGGGTCGGGGACGGACGACGACTCCGGCATCAGTGGGCGCCCCAAAGGGGCGCGGGGAACTGCGCGACCAGCCACGACGGCGCCGCAGACACCTGACGGCACATTGCGGCACTTCCGGCGGAGCGCCTAGCGGTGGTCGCTGCCCACGGACTCGGAGGCCGCGCGGCCCGCTTCCAGGCGGGCCACCGGGATGCGGAACGGGGAGCAGGAGACGTAGTCCAGGCCGACCTCGTGGAAGAAGTGGACCGACTCCGGGTCGCCGCCGTGCTCGCCGCAGACGCCGAGCTTGAGGTCGGGGCGGGTGGCGCGGCCGGCCTCGGCGGCCAGCTTCACCAGGGACCCCACGCCGTCCTTGTCGATCGTCTCGAACGGCGACACCCCGAAGATGCCCTTCTCCAGGTAGGCCGTGAAGAAGCTCGCCTCCACGTCGTCCCGGCTGAAGCCCCACACCGTCTGGGTGAGGTCGTTCGTGCCGAAGGAGAAGAACTCCGCCGCCTCGGCGATCTGACCGGCGGTGAGCGCGGCGCGCGGCAGCTCGATCATCGTGCCGATCGACAGCTTGAGCGACGTCCCGGTCGCGGCCTCGACCTCCGCGATCACCGCGTCGGCCTCCTCGCGGACGATCTCCAGCTCCTGGACCGTGCCGACGAGCGGGATCATGATCTCGGCGCGCGGGTCACCCTTGGCGTTCCTGCGCTCGGCGGCGGCCTCGGCGATGGCCCGTACCTGCATGGTGAACAGGCCGGGGATGACCAGCCCCAGACGCACACCCCGCAGGCCCAGCATCGGGTTCTGCTCATGCAGGCGGTGGACCGCCTGGAGCAACCGCAGCTCGTTCTCGTGCGGCTCCTGACGGGACTCGGCGAGGGCCACACGGACCGACAGCTCGGTGATGTCCGGCAGGAACTCGTGCAGCGGCGGGTCCAGGAGACGGACCGTCACCGGGAGACCGTCCATCGCCGAGAACAGCTCGACGAAGTCCTTCTTCTGCAACGGCAGCAGCTCCGCCAGCGCGGACTCCCGCTCCTCCTGCGTGTCGGCGAGGATCAGCTTCTCGACCATCTCGCGGCGCTCACCGAGGAACATGTGCTCGGTACGGCACAGCCCGATGCCCTGCGCGCCGAAGCGACGGGCACGCAGCGCGTCCTCGGCGTTGTCCGCGTTCGCCCGGACGCGCAGCCGGCGCTTGCGGTCGGCGAACGCCATGATCCGGTGCACGGCCTCGACCAGCTCGTCGGCGTCCTGAGCACCCGCGTGCATACGGCCCTCGAAGTACTCCACGACCGGGGAGGGGACCACCGGGACCTCGCCCAGGTAGACCTTGCCGCTGGAGCCGTCGATGGAGATCACGTCGCCTTCCTCGACGACGTGCCCGCCCGGGACCGTCATCCGGCGCCGCTTGGTGTCGACCTCCAGCTCCTCGGCGCCGCAGACACAGGTCTTGCCCATGCCGCGCGCGACGACGGCCGCGTGGGAGGTCTTACCGCCGCGCGAGGTCAGGATGCCCTCGGCCGCGATCATGCCGTCGAGGTCGTCGGGGTTGGTCTCCCGGCGGACCAGGATGACCTTCTCGCCCGAGCGCGACCACTTCACGGCGGTGTACGAGTCGAAGACCGCCTTGCCGACCGCGGCACCCGGCGAGGCCGCGATGCCCCGGCCGATCTGCTCGACCTTGGCGTCCTCGTCGAACTTGGGGAACATCAGCTGGGCGAGCTGGGCGCCGGTGACCCGCTGGAGCGCCTCGGCCTCGTCGATCAGGCCCTGGTCCACGAGCTGGGTGGCGATACGGAAGGCCGCACCCGCCGTCCGCTTGCCGACGCGGGTCTGGAGCATCCACAGCTGACCGCGCTCGATCGTGAACTCGATGTCGCAGAGGTCCTTGTAGTGGTTCTCCAGCGTCTCCATGATCTGCATCAGCTGGTCGTACGACTTCTTGTCGATCTGCTCCAGCTCCGCGAGCGGCACGGTGTTGCGGATGCCGGCGACGACGTCCTCGCCCTGGGCGTTCTGGAGGTAGTCGCCGTAGACGCCCTGGTGCCCGGAGGCGGGGTCGCGGGTGAAGGCGACGCCGGTGCCGGAGTCGGGGCCGAGGTTGCCGAAGACCATGGAACAGACGTTGACGGCCGTGCCCAGGTCGCCGGGGATGCGCTCCTGGCGGCGGTAGAGCTTGGCGCGGTCGGTGTTCCAGGAGTTGAAGACCGCCTCGATGGCGAGGTCCATCTGCTCGCGCGGGTCCTGCGGGAAGTCCCGGCCGGCCTCGGTCTTGACGATCTTCTTGAACTTGGTGACGAGCTTCTTGAGGTCGGCCGCCTCCAGGTCGGTGTCGACCACGACCTTCTTGGCCGCCTTGGCGGCCTCGAGGGCCTCCTCGAAGAGCTCGCCGTCGACGCCGAGAACCGTCTTGCCGAACATCTGGATGAGGCGGCGGTACGAGTCCCACGCGAACCGCTCGTCGCCCGCCTGCTCGGCGAGGCCCTTCACCGACTTGTCGGAGAGGCCGATGTTCAGGACCGTGTCCATCATGCCGGGCATGGAGAACTTGGCGCCGGAGCGGACCGAGACGAGCAGCGGGTTGTCGGCCTGGCCGAGCTTCTTGCCCATCCGGGTCTCGAGGGCGTCGAGGTGCGCACTCACCTCGTCACGCAGTGCCACCGGCTCCGCGCCGCTCTCCAGGTAGACCTTGCAGGCTTCGGTCGTGATGGTGAAGCCGGGGGGAACGGGGAGTCCCAGGTTGGTCATCTCGGCGAGGTTCGCGCCCTTGCCGCCGAGGAGGTCCTTGAGGTCCTTGTTTCCCTCGGTGAAGTCGTAGACGAACTTCGCTACGTGGGGTTCTTTGTTTTCCGACACGGTTCTCGACTCCCTCGAGGACGCGGTGGCTGCCCTGACGACGGGGAACATACCCAGATCGAAGGCTCATGGGTACGTCCACTTGCGCGTCATGTGCTCGTAACCAGCCCTCTGCCAGCGGATCGAAAGTCAAAGCTTGGCAAGCAATCGGGTGATCATGTGTTCACTTCTTGAACGCGCACCACCCCGAAGGCCCCCCAGAACGCTCATGTGAGCGGCTTTCAACACGTCTGATTTCGATCGATGAACGATCAAGGGGTGGCACTGGGTGCCACCCCTTGGAGAAGTGCAGTCGCTCAAGATCCGCTCATCTGAGCGTCACCCCGATCAGAGGTGGCGAGAATCACGCCGCCACAGGCGGCCGGGTACCACCATGCGGACGTCACACACCCAGCGCCAGCAGCCGTTCCTCCACCCGCCCGGGCGCGTACAGATGCTCCACCACCAGGGCCCCCGCCCCCACCAGCCCGGCCCGCTCCCCGAGCCGTGAGGTGACGACGTCCAGATGGGCGGTGGAACGCGGCAGCGCCCGCTGGTACAGCAGCTCGCGCACCCCGGTGAGGAAGGGAGTTCCGGCCAGATCCCCGGCGATCATCAGCACCCCGGGGTTCAACAGCGTCACGACGGTCGCCAGTACGTCCCCGACCTGCCGCCCGGCCTCCCGGGCGAGCGCGGCGGCCTCCACGTGCCCGGCGGTCAGCAGGTCCCGCACATCCGAGCCCGAGGCCGCGGGTACGCCCTGCTCGGCCAGCCGCCGCGCCACGGCACCGCCGCTCGCGACGGCGGCTAGACAGCCGTACGACCCGCACCGGCACAGCGCCTCGGCGCCGACCCGGATGTGCCCGATGTCCCCGGCACCCCCGTCGATGCCGCGATAGATCGACCCGTCGACCACGACACCCGCGCCGATACCGGTGGACACCTTGACCAGCACGAAGGCCGAGCAGTCCGGGTGTCCGGTGCGCTGTTCGCCGTACGCCATGAGGTTGGCGTCGTTGTCGACGAGCACCGGCACCCGTCCGGCGCCCGTGTGCTCGCTGAAGGCTCTCGCCAGGCGCTCCCTTATGTCGTAGCCGTCCCAGCCCGGCATGATCGGCGGCTGGACGACCCGGCCGGTCTCGCTGTCGACCGGTCCCGGCACGGCGAGGCCGATGCCGCACACCTCGCCGGCCCGGTGCCCCGCCTTCTCCAGCAGCTCGGCGAACCAGCGGCCCAGCTCACCCAGCACCGCGTCCGGACCGTCCTCGATGACGAGGGTCCCGCTGTGCTCGGCGAGGATCTCGCCGGTCAGGGAGAGGACGGCGGCGCGGGCGTGCCGGGTGTCGAGGTCGGCGGCGAGGACGACGGCGTGGGAGTCGTCGAACTCCAGGGTGATGGAGGGCCGTCCACCGAGCGGGGAGTCCACCGGGCCCCCGGCCCCTTCGCGCAGCCAGCCGGCCCGGAACAGCCGGTCGAGGCGCTGGCCGACGGTGGCCCGGGACAGCCCGGTCACCTGTTGCAGGGCACCACGAGTCGTCGCTCGTCCGCTTCGCACCAGTTCGAGCAGTTCGCCGGCGCTCGCCTGAGCACGACCACTCATGCGCACCCCCTTGTGTTTCTCAAGCTTGCATTACATATTGAGTTTTGCGTGTTAAATAGACGTAACTCTACGGTGGCCTCGACCGAACCGGTCGGGCCGAACGTCTTCGGGGAGCCCCGAGTGGATCGCACCGCCCAGCTGACCTCGTACGCCCGGACCCGTCCCTTCGTATACGAACCGGACGTCACGACACATTCTCTGCACGTCAGGGCGGCCCGGGTACTGGAGGCCAACTGGACGGGCACCTCGACGGTCCCCTCCCGCAGCCTGTACCCGCACCAGTGGTCCTGGGACTCGGCGTTCATCGCGATCGGCCTGCGGCACCTGTCCCCATTACGGGCACAGACGGAACTGGAGACACTGCTCGACGCCCAATGGGGTGACGGGCGCATCCCGCACATCGTCTTCAACCCCTCCGTGCCGCTCGACGCATACTTCCCGAGCCCCGACTTCTGGCGCTCCTCGACCGCGGGGCGCGCTGCGGGCGCCCCGCGCACCGTACAGACGTCCGGCATCGTGCAGCCACCGGTGCACGCGCTGGCCGCCTGGCTGGTGCACCAGGCCGACCCGGGCCTGTCCCGGGCCCGCGGCTTCCTCACCCGGGTCTATCCCCACCTGGCCGCCTGGCACCGCTATCTGCTGCACCGCAGGGACCTGGGCGGCGCCGGCCTGGCGTCGGTGGTCCACCCGTGGGAGCAGGGCATGGACAACAGCCCTTGCTGGGACGCCCCGTTGAGCCGGATCACCCCGGCTCCGGCCCGCTCCTTCCGCCGCGCCGACCTGGACCACGGCTCCCCGGAGGACCGCCCCACGGACCTGGACTACGGCCGCTACGTCCGCCTGGCGACGGACTACCGGGACGGCGAATACGCCGACGGGACAGGCGAGTTCGCGGTCGAGGACCCGTCCTTCAACGCCCTGCTCATCGCCTCCGAGCACGCACTGGCCCGTATCGCCCAGGAGTTGGGCGCCCCGGGCACGGCCCGCCACACCCGGGCCGAGCGCCTGACCGCGACCCTGATCGACCGTCTGTGGGACCCGGCGGAGGGCATGTTCTTCTGCCGCGACGTCCGGACGGGGGCACTGATCCCGGAGCGCAGCGTCTCCGGCCTGATCCCCCTGCTCCTACCCACACTCCCCCGGGACATCGTCACGGCCCTGGTTCGCACCACGGCCTCCAAGCACTTCGGACTCGGCGGCAGCACCCGCCTGGTCCCCAGCTACGACCTGCTCGGCGAGGCCTTCGACCCGCACCGCTACTGGCGCGGCCCGGCCTGGTTCAACACCAACTGGCTGCTGGAGCGCGGCCTGCGCACCCACGGCGAACGGGGCCGTGCCGCCGCCCTGCGCAGAGCGGTCCTGCACCTCGCCGACACCTCCGACTTCGCCGAGTACGTCGACCCGTACACCGGCGAGGCCTGCGGGGCGACCGGCTTCGGCTGGACCGCCGCGCTCGCGCTCGACCTGCTCCACAGCGCCACCACCCACACGGGATCCAAGGGAGGGGACCGGGAATGACGGACCGGCATCATCTGCTCGTGCGCGGCGGGACGTTCGCGGCCGTGGGCGACGGCGGGGACATCAGCGGAGTCCGGGGCGGCAACTCCCCCTCTCCTGAAGGGTTGTTCGTACGCGACGCCCGCCACCTGAGCCGCTGGCAGCTCACGGTGGACGGCGCCGTCCCCGAGGCCCTCACCCCGGTGGCCGACGGCGACACGGCCCGCTGCGTCCTGGTCCCCCGGGGCGGCCGCAACGAGCCCCCGGCGTACACGATCTTCCGCGAACAGGCGGTCGGCGACGGCTCGTTCGTGGAATCCCTGAAGGTGACGAGCAACCGCCCGGTCCCCACCACGGTCCGCCTGGCGGTCACCGCGGACGCCGACTTCACCGACCAGTTCGAACTCCGCTCCGACTACCGCACCTACGCCAAGATCGGCGCCACCCGCTCCCGTGAAGTACTCGACTCCGGCGTGGAGTTCACCTACCAGCGCGGCGAATGGCGTTCCTGTACGACGGTGACGGCCGAGCCCGCCCCGGACGCCGTGGAGGAGACCGGCACCGGCGCCCGCCGCCTGGTCTGGACGCTGGACCTGGACCCGCACGGCACGGCCGAGCTGACCCTGCGGGTCATGGCCCGCCCGCACGGCGACAAACGCGCCCTCCGCGTCCCCAAGTCCCCCACGTCCCTGAACTCCGAACTCATCGCCCTGGAGGGCGAGTTCGTGGAGGGCGTGGCCTTCCCGACCGGCTGGCCCGAACTGGCCGCCGCCTGCGCCCGCGGCCTCGCCGACCTGGCCTCGCTCCAGGTCCCGGCGACGGGCCCGGACGGCGAGACCCTGCACGTCCCGGCGGCGGGCGCCCCGTGGTTCCTGACCCTCCTGGGCCGGGACGCCCTGCTGACCTCGCTCTTCGCCCTCCCCTACCGCCCCCAGCTGGCCGCCGCCACCCTCCCCGCCCTCGCCGCGGCACAGGCGACGGAGACCGGCACGGACGCGGTGGCCCAGCCGGGCAAGATCGTGCACGAGGTACGCCACGGCGAGCTGGCGCACTTCGGCCAGGTCCCCTACGGCCGCTACTACGGCTCGGTGGACGCGACCCCCCTCTTCCTGGTCCTCCTGGGCGCGTACGTCGAACAGACCGGCGACCTGACCCTCGCCCGCCGCCTGGAACCCCACGCCCGCGCGGCGATCGGCTGGATGCTGGACCACGGCGGCCTGACCTCCCGCGGCTACCTCGTCTACCGCGCCGACCAGGGCGGCCTCGCCAACCAGAACTGGAAGGACTCCCCCGGCTCGATCTGCTCCTCCGACGGCACACGCGCCTCCGGCGCGGTGATGGCGGCGGGCGCGCAGGGCTACGCGTACGACGCGCTGCGGCGCACGGCGTGGCTGGCGCGGACGGTATGGGCCGACGAGACGTACGCGGCCCTCCTCGAACAGGCCGCCGGCGACCTCCGCGACCGCTTCCAGCGGGACTTCTGGATGCGGGACCGCGCCTTCCCCGCCCTTGCCCTGGACGGCGACGGCCGCCAACTCGACGCGCTGGCCTCCGACGCCGGGCATCTGCTGTGGTCGGGGCTGCTGGACAAGGAGTACGGGGAGGTGGTGGGCCGGCGGCTGCTGGAACCGGACTTCTTCTCGGGGTGGGGCGTGCGGACGCTGGCAGCCGGGCAGGCGGCGTACCACCCGCTGTCGTATCACCGGGGTTCGGTGTGGCCGCACGACAACGCGCTGATCACGCTGGGGCTGGCGCGGTACGGGCTGCATGACGAGGCGCGGTCGGTGGCACACGGGTTGGTGGACGCGGCGACCGCTGCCGGGCATCGACTTCCGGAAGTCATCGCCGGGTACGGCAGGGACACGCATCGGGAGCCGGTGCCGTATCCGCACGCGTGTGTGCGGGAGGCTCGGTCGGCTGCGGCGCCTCTTGCGTTGCTGACGGCGGTTGGGGGCGCCTAGTAGCTCGTGAGGACCGGTCGTGTGGCGGGTGCGGGTCCGTCGTGGCTTGTCGCGCAGTTCCCCGCGCCCCTAAAGACAAAAGCAGGGCGTTGGACAACCGTTTGCTTGGTGTTTGCCCGGCACCCCTGAACAGCCATCCCCGGCCTCCCGTACCCCGTTGTGGCGGGTCCGAGACCCCATGTCGGGCCCGCCACCACGCCATCGGGTCCCGCACGGAAGGTCCTTCGGGTGTCCGTCTCCACCAGCACGCCCCCGCCGACCGAGGACGTCGTCCTCGACGCCCCCGAACGCCACCGCCCACCCCTCCTCCGCTGGACGGTGACCACCCTCGCCGCCCTGCTCGTTCTCACCGCGCTGCTGCTTCCCAACGCGCTGCCCGCCCTCAAGGTCAACCGGTTCACGCGCATTCCGGTCGAGGCGATCATCGGGGCGGCGGTGGCGCTGTGGCTGCCGAGGCGGCCCAGGGTCATCGTGGCGGCGGTGTCCGGCGTGGGCCTGGGCGTCCTGACGATCCTGAACCTGCTGGACATGGGGTTCCGGGACTACCTGGGCCGGGGCTTCAACATGATCCTGGACTGGGAGTTGCTGGACGACGCGCAGTCGTACGTCAAGGACTCGATGGGCGGAACGGTCGCCGTGCTCGCCGTGATCGGGTCCGTCCTCCTCGTCCTGCTTCTCCTGTCCTTGACGGCCCTGGCGATGGTGCGGCTGAGCAACGTACTCGTGGCGAACCGGGCGAAGGCGACCCGCGGCACCCTGATCGCGGCCATGGCATGGATCACCTGTTACGCGCTGGGCCTCCAGCTCGGCGGTATGCCGATCGCCGCCGACCGGGCCGCGGCGGCGCTGAAGATCCAGGCGACGCGGGTGACGGACACGATCCGCGACGAGGCGGCGTTCGCGCGGGAGGCCAAGGCGGACACGTTCGGGGCAACGCCCGGCAGCCAGCTCCTCCCCGACCTCCGGGGCAAGGACGTCATCTTCACCTTCATCGAGAGCTACGGCCGCAGTGCGATCGAGGACCCGGTCATGGCGCCGGGCGTGGACCGGACGCTCACCACCAGCACCGAGGCCCTCAAGAAGGCGGGCTACAGCGCACGCAGCGGCTGGCTGACGTCGGCGACGTACGGCGGCAGCAGTTGGCTCGGCCACTCCACCACCATGTCCGGCCTGTGGATCGACAACCAGCAGCGCTACCGCACGGTCATGGCCAGCGACCACCTCAGCCTCACCAAGGCGTTCCAGAAGACGGGCGCCTGGGACACCGTGGGCGTCATGCCGGGCATCCAGAAGGGCTGGCCCGAGCAGCGCTACTACGGCCTGGACAAGGTCTACAACGCCTTCCAACTCGGCTACCAGGGCCCGAAGTTCAGCTGGTCGACGATGCCCGACCAGTACGCCCTGGAGGCCTTCCAGCGCCAGGTCCACGGCAAGAAGCGGGACAAGCCCCTGATGTCGGAGATCATCCTGACCTCCAGCCACCAGCCCTGGGCGCCGATCCCGAAGATGGTCGACTGGAACGACCTCGGCGACGGCAAGCTCTTCGACGCCATCCAGAAGGCCGGCAAGAAACCCTCGGACATCATCACCGACCCCACCAAGTCCCGTGAGGAGTACGGCAAGTCGATCCAGTACTCGGTGACGGCCCTCACCCAGTGGCTGGAACGCTACGGCACCAAGAACACCGTCCTGGTCTTCCTGGGCGACCACCAGCCCATAGCCCGGGTCAGCGGCAACCACGCCAGCCGAGACGTCCCGATCTCCATAGTGGCCAAGGACCCCAAGGTCCTGGCCAAGATCACGGACTGGAACTGGACGGAGGGCCTGAAGCCGGCCCACAACGCCCCGGTCTGGAAGATGAGCGCGTTCCGCGACCGCTTCCTGAAGGCATACGGCTCGACACCGCACCCGTCCACAGGCTGAGCACGCCGACCGGCTGCGGCGACGTCGTGGCTGGTCGCGCAGTTCCCCGCGCCCCTGGGGACGTTGACCCCCACGCACCCGCAGTGCGCAACGGCGGGAAGGGGACGTGTCGGGGGGTGTCCGCCCGCAGCGGTTGGCGCGTCAACACGGGCGCCCCTTTATAGGTGACCGATTCCGCGCCGTTCCGAGGACGGACACCCCCCGGCGCGGCCCCGACCCCCACCCAACCGAACCGCGCACGACACGACCCGGCACCCAGCCACTCAGCCGCCGGAGGTATCCAGCTCCGCGTCCTCGCTCACGCCCGCGCAGTCGTACGGGTCCTTCAGCCAACCGTCCGGCAGGACGACCCGGTTGTTCCCCGACGTACGCCCCCGAGGACCATCGGCCCCCACCGGCCACGCCTGCTCCAGGTCCAACTCGTCCAGCCCGGCCCGCAGTTCCTCCAGCGACGACGTGATCGCCAGCCGCTTGCGCATCTCGCTGCCGACCGCGAAGCCCTTCAGATACCAGGCGACATGCTTGCGGAAGTCGACAACACCCTTGGCCTCGTCGCCGATCCACTCCCCCAGCAACCGCGCGTGGCGGACCATGATGTCGGCGACCTCGCGCAGCGACGGACGCGCGATGTCCTCCGTACGCCCCTCGAACGCCGCCACCAGGTCCGCGAACAGCCACGGCCGCCCCAGGCACCCACGGCCCACGACCACACCGTCGCAGCCGGTCTCGCGCACCATCCGCAGCGCGTCCTCCGCCGACCAGATGTCGCCGTTCCCCAGCACCGGGATCTCCGGCACGTGTTCCTTCAGACGCGCGATGGCGTCCCAGTCGGCCGTACCGCCGTAGTGCTGCGCCGCCGTACGCCCGTGCAGCGCGATCGCCGTCACACCCTCCTCGACCGCGATCCGCCCGGCGTCGAGATACGTGATGTGGTCGTCGTCGATGCCCTTGCGCATCTTCATCGTGACCGGCAGATCGCCCGCCCCCGTCACCGCCTCGCGCAGGATCGCCCGCAGGAGCGGCCGCTTGTACGGCAGCGCCGACCCGCCGCCCTTGCGCGTCACCTTCGGCACCGGGCACCCGAAGTTGAGGTCGATGTGATCGGCGAGCCCCTCCTCCGCGATCATGCGGACGGCCTTGCCGACGGTCGCGGGGTCGACGCCGTACAGCTGGATCGAGCGCGGCTTCTCACTCTCGTCGAAGTGGATCAGCTGCATGGTCTTCTCGTTGCGCTCGACCAGCGCCCTCGTCGTGATCATCTCGCTCACGAACAGCCCCTTGCCCCCGCTGAACTCCCGGCACAGGGTGCGGAACGGCGCGTTGGTGATCCCGGCCATGGGGGCCAGGACGACGGGCGGCTGAACGGTGTGCGGCCCGATCTGGAGGGGCGCGGCGGTCGTGGACATTCCCCCATTGTCGCGTACGACGACAAGTGCCCTCCGCTCGATTCCCGCTCGCACCCGACTCGATCCCCACTCGCGCCCCACCAGAGCCTCACTCGATCATGTAACGACCATTAGTTAGACGCACTATCGAAATCGGCGTACGCTGGACCGCATGCCCGAGCTCAGCCATCGCCGGCGCCTCCTCGTCCTCGCGATCTGCTGCATGAGCCTGCTGATCGTGAGCCTCGACAACACGGTTCTGAACGTCGCCCTGCCGTCCATGCAGCACGACCTCGACGCCACCACGTCGGGCCTGCAGTGGACGATCGACGCCTACACGCTCGTCCTGGCCGCGATGCTGATGCTGGCCGGGTCGACCGCCGACCGGATCGGCCGCAAGCGGGTCTTCATGGCGGGCCTGGTCGTGTTCACGGTCGGCTCGGTGCTGTGCTCCCTCGCCCCGAACCTGGAGGCGCTCGTCGCCTTCCGCATGGTGCAGGCGGTCGGCGGCTCGATGCTCAACCCGGTCGCGATGTCGATCATCACCAACACCTTCACGGACCCGCGCGAGCGCGCCCGCGCGATCGGCGCGTGGGGCGCGGTGGTGGGCATCTCGATGGCCGCGGGGCCGCTGGTCGGCGGCCTGCTTGTGGACTCCGTCGGCTGGCGCTCGATCTTCTGGATCAACCTCCCGGTCGGCCTCGCCGCCCTCCTCCTCACCCTCCGCTACGTCCCCGAGTCCCGCGCCCCCAAGGCCAAGCGCCCCGACCCGCTCGGCCAGTTCCTGGTGATCGTGCTGTTCGGCTCGCTGACGTACGCGATCATCGAGGCCCCGAACGCCGGGTTCACCTCGACGCTGCCGTACGCCGCGCTGGCGCTGGCCGCGCTGCTCGGCATCCTCTGGTACGAGCCGCGGCGCGAGGAGCCCCTCATCGATCTGCGGTTCTTCCGGTCGGTGCCGTTCAGCGGGGCGACGGTGATCGCGATCAGCGCGTTCGCGGCGCTGGGCGGGTTCCTGTTCCTGTCGACGCTGTATCTGCAGAACGTCCGGGGGCTGGACGCGCTGCACGCCGGGCTGTGGATGCTGCCGATGGCGGTGCCGACGTTCCTGTGCGCGCCGCTGTCCGGGCGGCTGGTCGGCACCCGGGGGCCCCGCGTGCCGCTGCTGATCGCCGGGTTCGCGATGACGGCGAGCGGGGTGATGTTCGCGGCGTTCGACGCGGAGACCTCGAACGTCACGCTGTTCATCGGATACGTCCTGTTCGGCGTCGGCTTCGGGTTCGTGAACGCGCCGATCACCAACACGGCGGTGTCCGGGATGCCGCGTGCGCAGGCGGGGGTGGCGGCGGCGGTCGCTTCGACGAGCCGGCAGTTGGGGCAGACGCTGGGGGTCGCGGTGATCGGTGCGGTGCTTGCCGCCGGCGTGGGGTCGTCGTCGTACCAGGACGCGTTCGTGGCTGCCGCCGGGCCGGGGTGGTGGATTCTTGCCGGGTGTGGGTTCGCGGTGCTGGTGCTGGGGGCGTTGAGCAGTGGGGTGCGGGCTCGGCGTAGTGCGGAGCGGGTGGCTGAGCGGTTGGCTTCTGCTGAGGTGCGGGAGGCTGTGGGGGTTTCCGCCTAGGCGCCGTTGGGGTGCGGATCGGTTTGCGGGTGCTGGTCGTGCGTGGTTGATCGCGCAGTTCCCCGCGCCCCTGAGGGGCGTGACCCCGACGCACCCTGAACAACCAACGCCAGTCCTATCGCCGCCCCCACCCCCGCCCATGCCACCGGGCCCAGCGGTGTGCAGCCGAAGAGCTGGCTCACGCCCGGTGTCTCCACGACTGCTGCCAGGACCAGGAACGAACCCAGGGACGTCACCCTCACCAGGGTGTTGCCCCTGCGGTCCGCCAGGGTCTGGGCCAGTTGTGTGCCCACCACCGCGCACAGGGCCATCGTCGTCGAGCGTCGGGCCGTGCCCGGGGTGAAGCGGCCGAAGAGCCAGGCCGCGGTGGCGCCGAGGCAGGTGGTCGCGGCGCGGCGGCGGATCTGGTGGGTGAGGGGGGCGCCCAGCATCGCCGTGCCCAGGGGGCCGTCGTCAGTCGCCTCCACCGGGGTCACCGCCACCGCCATCGCCGGGAACAGGTCGGTGAAGAGGTTCACCAGCAGCATCTGGCGGGTGGACAGGGGCGCGGCGCCGGAGAGGAGCGTGCCGAGGATGCCGAAGCTCACCTCGCCCGCGTTGCCGCCGATGAGGATGGCGATGGCGTCGGCGACGCCGTGCCACAGGGCGCGGCCCTCGCGGACGGCCTCGGTGAGGACGGAGAGGTCGTCGCCGGTCACCACGAGGTCGGCGGCGTTGCGGGCGGCGGCGGAGCCGCGGGCGTTGATGCCGACGCCGACGTCGGCGGCGCGGATCGCGGCGGCGTCGTTGGCGCCGTCGCCGACCATGCCGACGACCCGGCCGGCATCCCGGAGGGCCTCGACGACCTGGAGTTTCTGCTCAGGCGCGACGCGGGCGACGATGTCGGCGTCGCGCAGCATCCGGGACCGGCGGGAGCGGTCGGCGGCGGCGAGTTCGTCGCCGGTGACCACGGTGGCGTCGTCCGGCCAGCCCAGCTCGGTGGCGATCGCGCGGGCGGTCTGCGGGTGGTCGCCGGTCAGCACGACGGGTCGTACACCTGCCTCTCGCAATCCGTGGACGAGGGCGGGAGAGGTCGCGCGGGGTACGTCGGCCAGGCCCAGGAGTCCCGTGAACTCAAGGTCTTCCAGGCTGTCGAGGGGCTGTTCGAGTAGGTCCGCCGGTTCCTCGCCCTCGTGCAGCGGGCGCGAGGCCACCGCCAGCACGCGGAGCCCGTCCCGGGCGAGGGACTGGGCCGTTTCCCCGGGGTCCGCCGGCCCGGTGCAGACGGGCAGCACCGTCTCGGGGGCACCCTTGACCACCAGGACCTGCGAGCCGTCGCCGGCGTGCCCCACCGCGGCGGCATAGCCGCGGGCGGCCTCGAAGGCGAGGCCCTCGGTCTGGGTCCAGTCGGGGTCGGGTCCCGCCGCGTCCAGGATCGCGTCGTCGGTGGCGTGCTCGCCGTTCGTGCCGGGGCAGGCGCGGGCGGCGGTGCGCAGGACAGGGGCCGCGTCCGGTTCGTCGGGGCGGCGGACGGTGCCGTCGGGGGCGGTGACGCGGACGAGCCGCAGCCGGTTCTCGGTGAGGGTGCCGGTCTTGTCGAAGCAGACGGTGTCCATGCGGCCCACCGCCTCCAGGGTGCGCGGGGCGCGGACGAGGACGCCGTGCGCGCTGAGGCGGCGGGCGGCGGCCAGCTGGGCGACGGTGGCGACGAGCGGCAGCCCCTCGGGTACGGCGGCGACGGCGACCGCGACGCCGCCGCTCACCGCCTGCTTCAGCGGTGTGCCGCGCAGGAGGGCGAGGCCGGTGACCGCGGCGCCGCCCGCCATGGTCAACGGCAGTGCCTTGCGGGTGAGTTCCTGGAGCCGGGCCTGGACGCCGGCGGCGGGCGGGGTGCGGGCGGCGAGGGCGACGGCCCGGGCGGCCTCGGTGCGGTCGCCGGTGTCCACGACGACCGCGCGGGCCTGTCCGGCGACGACGGTCGTGCCCTCGAAGACCATGCAGTGCCGTTCGGCGACGGGGGCGCGTGGGGTCGGGTCGGTGCACTTGTCCACCGGCAGGGACTCGCCGGTCAGCGCGGACTCGTCGACCTCCAGACCGTCCTCCCACAGCAGGCGGGCGTCGGCGGGGACGACGTCGTCCACCTTGAGCTCGATGACGTCACCGGGGTCCAGCCGGGCGGCGTCGACGACATGGGGCTTGCGGTCGCCGGTCACCCGGGCCTTCTGCTTCTGCTGGGCGAGCAGCCCGGACAGCGCGCGCTCGGCCCGCAGCCGCTGGACGCCGCCGACGAGGGCGTTGAGGTCGAGCGCGCCGACGACGAGCAGCGCGTCCACGGCGGACCCGAGGATCGCCGACGCGGCCGACCCGACCGCGAGCACGGGCGTGAGCGGGTCGTCCAGCTCACCGCGCACGGCACGCGCGAGCTGCAACGACCACCGGGCAGGGGCCAGCGGGGGCAGTCGTACGACGGTGTCGGCGGCCGTGCGGACGGCGGTGGACGTCTGCTCGGCGAGGGTCGGCTCGGGTGGTGCCTCCCGCTCCAGCCGGTCCTGTACGGCGTCCGGGCCGAGGGCGTGCCAGGGCACCCGGGGCCGGGGGTGCGGGGGGCGGGCGGCGGCGACGCCGAGGGCGGCGCGGGCGCCGGACAGCAGGGCGGCGGCCGCGGCGGCGTCGACGGGCGCGTGCCGCAGTCCGGGCAGCGCCGTACGGCGGCGGCCCCGGCCCGACTCGCCGACGGCGACGAGCAGTCCGGACAGGGCGGCGCCGGACCGGGCCAGGGTCTGGGCGCGGCGGCCGACCGCGCGGGCCGGGGGTACGGCGGTCAGCAGCCGCCAGACGTCGGGCAGGCCGTGCGGGGCGAGGACGTCGGCGCCCCAGGCGACACAGCCGTCGCCGTCGGCGAGGGCGACGGCGACGTCCCCGGCGAGCAGCCCGGCGACGGTGTCCTCGTCCTGCGGCCGGGCCACGGTCACGACACCGCCGCCGTCCTCGTCGTCCTCGTCGTCGCCGCTGAGCTCGCGCACGACCTCGCTCAGGGACCGGTCGGCGGGTACGACCCGGTCGGCGAGGCCGGTGAACTCGGCGAGGGCGGGGTCGTCCACGACGACGACCCGCAGGCCGGCCCGCCGTGCCGCGTCCAGGACGGCCTCCGCCCAGGGGTCGGCGCCCGCGTCGGGAGTCTTGAGGGCGCTGGGGTGCAGGACGATCGTGCCGGCGGTCTCCAGTTGCCGCAGCCGCTCGGGGGCGCGCACGAGCACGCCGGTGCGGGCCAGTGCGGTGCCGAGGACGGCGTGGAAGGCGGCGGGGCCGTAGCGGGCGGCCTTGGGCGAGCCCGCGAGGACCGCCTCGGCGGCCTCGGTGATGTCGTGCTTGACGAGCAGCGCGGCGAGGGCGCCGGTGACGCTGCCGAGGGAGGCGTGGGCGGCGTACTCCTGGGCGGGCGAGGTGCGCAGCGGGGGGCGGGCGGCCGGGTCCGCGGGCACGCTGTCCCGTTCCGGGACGCAGAGCCGGTCGTGCACGGTCTCGAACTGGGCCGTCCGCGCGATGGCCTCGCTCAACTGGCAGACGCGCAGGGCTCCGTCGAGGACCAGGGAGGCCGGGCTGTGTCCGGCACCGTGCGCGAGGGCGTTCGCCGCGGCGAGGACGACCTCCATCCGACCGCTGCCGAGCCGACCACGCAGCCACGCCCGGACCCGAGGGTTCTCCCGGACCAGCGTGACCCCGGCGGTGACGATCCGAGGCGAGGCCGGCAACCGCAGCAGGGACCCGCCGACAGCGGCCACGACCCCCACCACATCGGCCCCGAGCGCGACGGCGGCGGTCCGCACGGCCCCCGGATCCCCCGGATGCGCGAACTCCTCCACGTCCCCGTCACCGGGCACCAGCCCGTACCGCCCGGCCATCGCCCCCACCCGCTCGACGACCACGTCCCCCGCCACCCCCTCAGCAGCGGTCACCACGAGCCGCCCGAGCCCACGGTCCCAGTAGGCGAGGGCAACGTCGGGGTGCTCCAGGAGGGCGGCAGCGAGGCGATGGGCGCGGTGTTCGGTGGGGTGGTGTGGGGGGCGGGGGGTGGTGGGGGGCGGTTCGACGGTGGGCCTCGGCTCCTCGGTAGGCGCCGGGTGTGGCTCTGCCTCGCGTAGCGTGACATGGGCCCGTGGGCCCGCTCGCCAGTCGTGCGGGGCGCCCGGGAGGGCCGCGCGGGCGGTTCTGGCCGCTCGGGTGGTGAAGTCCGCCGCGCGTACTCCGGCCCGGGCCGTGCCGGCCAGCGCGCCGGCGGCGGCGCCCACGGCGGTGGGGGTGCCGCGGGCGACGAGGCGGGGTCCGGTCAGGAGAAGGCGGGCGGCGGCTGCCGCGGGGGTCGTCAGAGGAGTGCCAGGCATTGCACAGGCCCTCAGTCGGTGGCGCGGGACGCCGTGCCCGCACGTCCGGGTGAAGTCGTCCGGTGGGTGGGGAGCTTGGCGGAGGGAGTGTCGGCGCGAGCGGCCCCGCCGGTCGACGCCATCACCTTCGGGGTGGGGACGTCACCGACTCCACGGCCACCCGTGTCGACGGACTCGGCCTGCGCGCTCTGCGGGGCCTGCGCGGTCTGCGCGGTCTGCGCGGTCTGCGCGGTCTGCGGGGCCTGCCAGGCCTGCGCGGTCTGCGGGGCCTGCTCGGCCTGCGCGGTCTGCGGGGTCTGCTCGGCCTCTTCCACCCGCTCCGGCGACCGCGGCTGCGTCAGCCACGCCACCGCCGCGCCCGTGATCGCGACCGGCCACTCCACGACCCCCGCGACGCCGAGCACCCCGGCCCCGGTGTAAACGGCGATCCGCCGCCCACGCGGCGACACAGCCCCGACCCGGTCCAGCACCCCACCGGCAGCCCGGCCGACCACGGCGACGCCTTCCCGCACCCCACCGGCGGCCCGGCCGACCGCCCCGATGCCACCCCGCACGCCATCCCGCACCCCGTCAGCCGCCCGGCCCACCGCACCGGCACCATCACCGGCCGTCCGGCCCACCACCCCGACACCTTCCCGTATCCCACCGGCCGCCCGGCCCACCACGCCGGCACCGCCGCCGACCGCCCGGCTCGCCGCATCGGCACCCTCACCGGCAGCCCGGCCGACCACCCCGACACCTTCCCGTATCCCACCGGCCGCCCGGCCCACCACGCCGGCACCGCCGCCGACCGCCCGGCTCGCCGCATCGGCACCCTCACCGGCAGCCCGGCCGACCACCCCGGCGCCACCCCGCACGCCATCCCGCACTTCACCAGCCGCCCGGCCCACCAACCCGGCCCCAGGCACCCTCCCCAGCGCGGACGCCGCCGTCCTCAGTGGCTGTGGGACACCCAGCGTCGAGCCCGTTGAATCTGCCGGAGTCGTCGTGTTCGTCGTGTTCTGCTCAGCCATCGCCGTTCCGCCGACCTTCGCCTGTGGGGGTTCGTTCCGGATCATCCGGGTTCCCGCCCCACGGCAGGTCATCCCCGCGGAGCGTGGTTCACCGGTGTCCGTTCCAGGGCGATCGCGTGCAGCCGTTCCAGCCGCTCCTTGGACTCCTCGTCCGCCGGCACGTACGTCACCATCCGCGGCCCCGCCTCCGGCCCCAGCCACATGTCGGTGTGATCGACCGCGACCCGCCCCACGTACCGGTTCAGGAACTCCTTGCGCTTGCCTCGATGGGCGCCCACCTCATGCCGGTCCCAGGCCTCGCAAAACTCCGGGGACTCGGTGCGCAGGCGCTGGAGGAGCATCTTCCAGGCCGGCTCACCGAGGTGCCCGGCCATCGTGGCGCGGAAGCGGGCGGCCATGAGGCGCTGGGTCTGCTCCAGGTGCACGATCGAGGACCGCCACGGCTCGTGCGTGTAGGAGAGGATCAGGCAGTTGCGGTCCTCCGCCGGCACCGCGTCGAGGTCGCAGAGCAGCAGCCCGTACGTGCGGTTGTAGGCGAGGATGTCGTACCGGCTGTTCTGTACGCACGCCGGGATGGGCTCCAGCTGCTCCAGGACGCGTTGGATCGCGGGGGTGATGGACGGGCACGTGGTCGCCGGCGTCGGGTCGACCGCCCCGGCCAGCTGGAAGAGGTGGCCGCGCTCGCTGGGGTCCAGCAGCAGCGTGCGGGCCAGCGCGTCCAGGACCTGCACCGAGACCTGGATGTCCCGCGCCTGCTCCAGCCACGTGTACCAGGTGACGCCGACCGCGGAGAGATGCGCGACCTCCTCGCGCCGCAGGCCTGGCGTGCGGCGCCGGCGCCCCCGGGGCAGGCCGACCTGCTCGGGGCTGATGTGCTCACGCCGGTGCCGCAGGAACGCGGCGAGCTCATGCCGCCGCACCTCCGCGGCACACGTCGCACCGGAGCTCGCGGGGGCCGTCGTCGTCACCTCGGCCATCGTCGTCATGCCTCCAGCCTGCCGCCGGGCGGACCCTGTTTCCAGATACTCCTTCTACCAGGATAAAGACACTCTGGTACCAGTCTGAGGCGCGGCGGACGCTGGAGTACGTGACCACCGAAACCATCACCCCACGTCACCTGCGAACCTCCGACGCACCACCCGTGCTCGGCGGCCTCGGTCTCTTCACGGTGCTGCTCGGCGCGGCACTGCCCCTCATCGACTTCTTCATCGTCAACGTCGCCCTGCCCACGATCGGCCGGGACCTGTCGGCGAGCGAGTCGGTCCTCGAACTCGTCGTGTCCGGTTACGGGTTGGCGTACGCCGTGCTGCTCGTCCTGGGCGGCCGGCTCGGCGATCTCTTCGGCCGGCGCCGGCTCTTCCTCGGCGGCATGGCGGCCTTCGGCCTGACCTCGCTGGCCTGCGGGCTCGCACCGACCGCGTGGACGCTGGTCGCGGCCCGGGTCGCGCAGGGCGCCGCGTCGGCCGCGATGCTGCCGCAGGTGCTGGCCACCATCCAGGCGGCGACGAGCGGCCAGCGCCGCGCGAAGGCGATGGGGCTGTACGGCGCCACGGCGGGCCTGTCCATGGTGGCGGGCCAGATCCTCGGCGGGGTCCTGGTCGCCGCGGACATCGCGGGCACCGGCTGGCGCTCGGTCTTCCTCGTCAACGTCCCGGTCGTCGTCCTCGGCCTGGTCCTCGCCGCCCGTGCCGTACCGGAGACCCGCTCCCCGCACCCGGAGCCGGTGGACGGCCCCGGCACGGTCCTGCTGGGGGTCTCCCTGCTCACCCTGCTGGCCCCGCTGACCGAGGGCCGGGCGGCGGGCTGGCCGCTGTGGACGTGGCTGTCGCTGGCGGCGTTCCCGTTCGCGGCGGCGGCGTTCTGGGCGGTGGAGCGCGGGGCGGACCGGCGCGGCCGTACGCCCCTGGTCCCGCCGAGCCTGTTCCGGCTGGTGTCGCTGCGGCGCGGGCTCGTGATGATCGTGCCGTTCTCGATCGGGTTCAGCGGCTTCATGTTCGTGATCGCGGTGGCGTTGCAGCGCGGCGCCGGGCTGGGGCCGGTGAAGGCCGGGCTCGCGCTCGCGCCCATGGCGGTGGTGTTCTTCTTCGTCTCGCTCGCGGGTCCGCGGCTGGTCGCGAAGTACGGCACGCGGGTCGTCACCGCCGGTGCGGCGGTCCAGGCGGTGGGGGTGGCCCTGATGGCCCTCGCGGCCTGGCGCTCCTGGCCGGACCTCGGCCTCGTCGAACTGCTGCCGGGCGCGGCGATCGCGGGCGCGGGCCAGGCCCTCCAACTCCCCGTGATCTTCCGCATCGTCCTCTCGGAGGTGCCGCAGGCCCGGGCTGGCGTGGGCAGCGGCGTGATGATCACCACCCAGCAGTCCTCGCTGGCCCTGGGCGTGGCCACCCTGGGCACCCTGTTCCTCTCCCTGATCCCCACCCTGGGCATGCGCGACGCCCTGATCACCACGCTCCTCGCCCAGCTGGCGGGCGTGGCCCTGACCGGCCTGCTGAGCCTGCGTCTGCCGCGGACCATCGGGTGAGGACTGTTCACGGTTCAGCGAACTCACCGTGAAGAAACCCCTGTTGATGTTGTTCTTGCTGCACACTGCCTCACCGGAGGCGATGCCTGATGCTGCAGACCAACACGAGCAAGGTGAGCCGCTGGGACCAGCACGGGCGGGAGCACGTCGTCCAGGTGCTGCGCAAAGGCCCCCAGCGCACGATCAGATGCGACACCTGCGGCTGGAAAAAGGCCGCGCAGTTCCTGCCCTGGCTGAAGGCGGAGGAACATCTGGCGGAGGCCCACCAGGCGACGGTGAACCCCAAGGACGACTGACCCCTCAGGCCCGCAGGCCTCGCACCAGCAGCTCCACGACCGCCTCGAACTCGGCCTGGATGTCGTGGCGTTGCCAGGCGGCGGCGTAACCGGGGTCGTGGAAGCGGCCGGTGGCGTGGAAGACGGCGCGGGCCGTGGCCTCGGGGTCGGGGGCGGTGAAGACGCCGGCGTCGACGCCGTCCTCGATGATGCGGGCCAACTGGCCGGTGAGGTCCGCGAGATGGGCGCTCACCGCCTCGCCGTTCTCCACGGTCAGGACCTGGTAGGTCGCGAACAGCTCGGGATCGTCACCGGCCTTGCGGCGCTTGGCCGCGAACAGCGCGGCGAGCCAGTCCCGCAGCCGGGCCTCCGGGTCGGCGTCCTCGGTGACGACGCCGGACAGGGCGGCCGTCGTCCGGTCCAGCCAGCGCTTGGTCACCGCCTCCCGCAGCACCGCCTTGGTGCGGAAGTGCCGGTAGACGCTGCCGTGGCTGACGCCGAGCGCCCGCGCCACGTCGACCACGGTCGCCTTCGCGGGGCCGTGGCGGCGCAACACCTCCTCGGTGGCTTCGAGGATGCGCTCGGCGGTCAGGGTTTCGCTGGTCGGGGCCATGGAGGAGACCGTACCCGGAGCGGGTATCAGCGCTCGCTGTCGAGGTGGGCCATCTGCGCCGCCGCATAGCGCTCGCCCGCCGCGGCGCCCGCCGGCACGGCCTCCTCGATCACCGCGAGGTCGGCCGCGTCCAGGACGACGTCCAGCGCGCCCAGCGACTCCGCGAGCCGCTCCCGGCTGCGGGCGCCGATCAGCGGCACGATGTCGTCGCCCCGCGACAGCACCCAGGCGATGGCGAGCTGCGCGACGCTGACGCCCTTCTGCTCGGCGATCTTCCGCAGCGCCTCCACCAGGTCCAGGTTGTGCCGGAGGTTGTCGCCCTGGAAGCGGGGCGAGTGCTGCCGGAAGTCGTCGGCGGCGAACTGCCGGTCCCGGCCGAGGTGCCCGGAGATCAGCCCGCGGGACAGCACGCCGTACGCCGTGACGGAGATGCCCAGCTCACGGGTGGTCGGCAGGATCGACTCCTCGATGCCGCGGGAGATCAGCGAGTACTCGATCTGGAGGTCGGCGATCGGCGCGACGGCGGCGGCCCGGCGGATCGTCTCGGCGCCGACCTCGCTGAGGCCGACGTGACGGACGTAGCCCTGCTCGATCAGTTCGGAGATCGCGCCGACCGTCTCCTCGATGGGGACGTCCGGGTCGAGGCGGGCGATCCGGTAGACGTCGATGTGGTCGACGCCGAGGCGCTGGAGCGAGTAGGCGGCGAAGTTCTTTACGGCGGCGGGGCGGCCGTCGTAGCCGATCCAGGAGCCGTCAGGGCCGCGCAGCGCGCCGAACTTCACGCTGGTCAGCGCCTGTTCGCGGCGGGCGGCGGGGGCGCTGCGCAGGGCCTCGCCGATCAGCATCTCGTTGTGGCCCATGCCGTAGAAGTCGCCGGTGTCGAGCAGGGTCACGCCCGCTTCGAGGGCGGCGTGGATGGTGGCGATCGACTCGGCGCGGTCGGCGTGGCCGTACAGCGCGGACATACCCATGCAGCCGAGGCCGAGGGGGGAGACCTGGGGGCCGGTGGTTCCGAGGGTGCGGGGGGTCTGTGTCGTCATGCCGTCCAGCCTGACATGACAGCTGACAGATTTCAATATCTGTCAGCTGTCACTTGTCAGCCGTCGCCGCCCGTCACCTCTCGGCCGTCGCCAGCTTCGCCCCGAGCAGCACGAACGACCCCGCGAAACTCCGCCGCAGCCACGCCATCACCCGCGGCCGGGAGATCACATGCCGGCGGACCGAGGCCGCGAGTACCCCGTACGCGGCGAAGACCACGAAGGTCGCCAGCATGAAGACGCCGCTCAGCGCCAGCATCCGCGGCAGCGCGTGCGGCTCCCCCGCGCTCACGAACTGCGGCAGGAACGCGAAGAAGAAGATCGTCAGCTTCGGGTTGAGGAGATTGATCAGCACCCCGCGGACGATCACCCGGCCCGCGGAGGACGGCGCGGTGGCATCCCGCTCGACGGTGATCGCGTCCCGGTCCCGCAGGCTCGCCCACGCCATCCACAACAGATAGGCGACACCGGCGTACTTGAGGACCTGGAAGGCGGCGGCGCTGGCATTGAGCAGCGCGGCGAGGCCGGTGACGGTGGCGAGGACGTGCGGCACGATCCCGAGCGTGCAGGCGAAGGCGGCGACGACACTCGCGCGGCGGCCGCGGGAGAGCCCGGCGGCGAGGGTGTAGACGACGCCGGTACCGGGGGTGGCGACCACGACGAGGGTGGTGAGGAGGAAGGCGAGGCTCATGTCCCCACCCTGAAAGCACAATGGCCCCTGATACAGGTCCACTACGGGACCCGCATCAAGGGCCAATGCGGCGCCTTGCGTCCTAGCAGCCGACGAGGCGGGCGGCCAGGTAGCCCTCGATCTGGTCGAGGGAGACGCGCTCCTGCTTCATCGAGTCGCGCTCGCGGACGGTCACGGCGTTGTCGTCCAGCGTGTCGAAGTCGACCGTCACGCAGTACGGCGTACCGATCTCGTCCTGGCGGCGGTAGCGGCGGCCGATGGCGCCGGCGTCGTCGAACTCGATGTTCCAGTTCTGCCGCAGCGCCTGGGCGAGCCCCTTGGCCTTCGGGGACAGCTCGGGGTTGCGGGAGAGCGGGAGCACCGCGACCTTCACCGGGGCGATGCGGTGGTCCAGGCGCAGCACCGTGCGCTTCTCCAGCTTGCCCTTGGCGTTGGGCGCCTCGTCCTCGACGTAGGCGTCGAGCAGGAACGCCAGCAGGGTGCGGCCGACACCGGCGGCGGGCTCGATGACGTACGGGGTGTAGCGCTCGCCGGCCTCCTGGTCGAAGAACTGGAGGTCCTGACCGGAGGCCTTGGAGTGCGCGGTGAGGTCGTAGTCGGTGCGGTTGGCGACGCCCTCGAGCTCGCCCCACTCGCTGCCGCCGAACTGGAAGCGGTACTCGATGTCGGCGGTGCGCTTGGAGTAGTGGGAGAGCTTCTCCTGCGGGTGCTCGTACCACCGCATGTTCTCTTCACGCAGACCCAGGCCGGTGTACCAGTTCCACCGCTCCTGCATCCAGTACTCCTGCCACTTCTCGTCCTCGCCCGGCTTGACGAAGAACTCCATCTCCATCTGCTCGAACTCGCGGGTGCGGAAGATGAAGTTGCCGGGCGTGATCTCGTTGCGGAAGGACTTGCCCATCTGCGCGATGCCGAACGGCGGCTTCTTGCGCGCGGCGGTCTGCGTCAGGGCGAAGTTGATGAAGATGCCCTGGGCGGTCTCCGGGCGCAGGTAGGCGACGGAGCCGGAGTCCTGGGTCGGGCCGAGGTGCGTGGAGAGCAGACCCGAGAACTGCTTGGGCTCGGTGAACTGGCCCTTGGTGCCGCAGTTCGGGCAGTTGATGTCGGCGAGGCCGTTCTCGGGGAGGCGGCCCTTCTTCTCCTCGTACGCCTCCTCCAGGTGGTCCGCGCGGTAGCGCTTGTGGCAGGAGGTGCACTCGGTCAGCGGGTCCGAGAAGGTGGCGACGTGACCGGAGGCCACCCAGACCTCGGGCGCCAGGATCACGGACGAGTCGATACCGACGACCTCCTCGCGCGACGTCACCATGTAGCGCCACCACTGGCGCTTGATGTTCTCCTTGAGCTCGACACCCAGGTGTCCGTAGTCCCAGGCGGCGCGCTGACCGCCGTAGATCTCACTACAGGGGAAAACGAAGCCACGGCGCTTGCTCAGGCTGACGATGGTGTCGATCTTGTCGGCGGCCACGGTGCTCTCTTCATGACGAATGGACGGCAGCGAATGACTCAGGTTACTGGTGCCGACACCCCCGGTATCAAATCGGTTCGGGCCGCAACCACTGTCACCGGCCTCTCACCCAGGTTTGTTGACAACGGTTTCCATATTTGTTGAAAATGACTGTCATGAACGTACGACGACAGCACATATCCGGGATCACGATCGCGGCCGTCACCGCCCTCGGTCTCGGAACCCTCTCCGCCTGCTCCAGTGACAGCGCGGCCGCCGGCAACTCGGACAAGTTCGACGTCGTCGCCTCGTTCTACCCGATGGCCTACCTCGCCGAGCAGATCGGCGGGGACCACGTGAACGTCACCAGCCTCACCGAGCCCGGCCAGGAGCCGCACGACCTGGAGATCAGCGCCAAGCAGACCGCGCAGCTCCAGGAGTCCGACGCGGTGCTCTACCTCAAGAACCTCCAGCCCTCCGTCGACGACGCGGTGGCCCAGTCCGAGGTCAAGACCAAGATCGACGCCGCCTCCCTCACCACGCTGGAGAAGCACGGCAACGAGGTCGGCGGCCACGCGGCCGAGCACGACGACCACGAGGACGAGGAGATGTCCGGCCTCGACCCGCACATCTGGCTCGACCCGGTGCGCTACGCCCAGGTCGCCGAGGGCGTCAGCAAGGCCTTCGAGAAGGCCGACCCCGACCACGCGGCCGACTACAAGAAGAACACCGCGGCCCTGGTGAAGAAGCTCGACGGCCTCAACACCCAGTTCGAGGACGGGCTGAAGAACACCAGGACCAAGGTGTTCATCACCACCCACGCCGCCTTCGGCTACCTCGCCGAGCGCTACGGCCTGACCGAGGAGGCCATCAACGGCCTCGACCCCGAGTCGGAGCCGAGCGCGGCCCGGGTGAAGGACCTTGAGAAGATGGCCAAGGCCGACGGCGTCACCACCGTGTTCTACGAGACGCTCGTCAGCGACAAGACCGCGAAGACCATCGCCTCCGACGCGAACCTGAAGACGGACGTCCTCGACCCGATCGAGGGCATCACGTCCAAGTCCAAGGGCGACGACTACTTCCAGGTCATGGAGTCCAACCTCAAGGCGCTGCAGAGCGCGCTAGGCGCCAAATGACCCACCCGGAGGAGTTCGTGTCCGAGCCCGTCATCTCCCTGCGCGGCGTCCGCGCCGACCTGGGCTCGCGGCCCGTGCTGCGCGGCATCGACCTCACCGTGAACCGCGGTGAGGTCGTCGCGCTGCTCGGCGCCAACGGCTCCGGCAAGTCGACGGCCGTGCGCAGCATCATCGGCCAAGTACCGCTCGCCGAGGGCGAGATACGCCTGTTCGGCACGCCCCGCAAGGCGTTCCGGGACTGGGCGCGCGTCGGCTACGTCCCGCAGCGCACGACGGCCGCGGGCGGTGTCCCGGCGACGGTCACCGAGGTCGTCTCCTCGGGCCGCCTGTCCCGCGCCCGCTTCGGCGTGCTCCGCAAGGCGGACCGCGAGGCCGTGCGCCGGGCCCTGGAGCTGGTCGGCATGGCGGACCGCGCGAAGGACTCGGTGGACGCCCTGTCCGGCGGCCAGCACCAGCGTGTGCTGATCGCCCGCGCGCTCGCCGCCGAACCCGAACTGCTGATCATGGACGAGCCGATGGCGGGCGTCGACCTGGCCAGCCAGGAGGTGCTCGCGCACACCCTGGAGGAACAGGTCGCGGCCGGCACGACCGTCCTGCTGGTCCTGCACGAACTGGGCCCCCTGGAGCCCCTGATCGACCGGGCGGTCGTCCTGCGCGACGGCTGCGTCCTGCACGACGGACCGCCCCCGAAGGCGGTCGGCCAGCACGCGCTCCCCGGCCACGACCACGTCCACCCCCACGAGCCGATCCACACGGGACTGCTGAGCTGATGGAGATCCTCGACTACGCCTTCATGCAGCGGGCCCTGCTCGCCGCCGTCCTGGTCGGCATCACCGCCCCGGCCGTGGGCATCTACCTCGTCCAGCGCCGCCAGGCCCTCATGGGCGACGGCATCGGCCACGTGGCGATGACCGGCGTCGGCCTCGGCTTCCTGCTGAACACCTCCCCGGTGTGGATGGCGACCCTCGTCTCCGTCCTCGGCGCGGTGCTCATGGAGCTGATCCGCTGGTACGGCAAGACCCGCGGCGACATCGCCCTCGCGATGCTCTTCTACGGCGGCATGGCCGGCGGCGTGATGTTCATCAACCTCGCGCCCACCGGCTCCAACGCCAACCTCACCTCGTACCTCTTCGGCTCGCTGTCGACGGTGTCGCAGTCGGACGTGACGGCGATCTGTCTGCTGGCGGCCTTCGTGGTGTTGGTCACCCTGGGCCTGCGCCGCCAGCTCTTCGCGGTCAGCCAGGACGAGGAGTTCGCGCGGGTCACGGGTCTGCCGGTGCGCGCCCTGAACCTGCTCACCGCGGTCACGGCGGCCGTGACCGTCACGGTCGCCATGCGGGTGGTCGGCCTGCTGCTGGTCTCGGCCCTGATGGTCGTCCCGGTGGCGGCGGCGCAGCAGCTCAGCCGCAGTTTCGCGGCGACCTTCGCGATCGCGGTCGCCATCGGCGTCACGGTCACCATCAGCGGCACCGTCACGTCGTACTACCAGGACGTCCCGCCCGGCGCGACGATCGTCCTGCTGACCATCGCGGCGTTCATCCTGACCACGGCCCTCGCCACCCCGCTGGCCCGCCGCAGGGCCCGCGCGGCAGCCGCCGCACAGGCCGCGGGAGACCCGGCGGAGTGTGTGATTCCGGCCAGCCGGGCAGGCGAGGGGAAGGTCGGCGTCTGACTGCGCACAGTCGGGGCTGGCACAATGGCCCGGCAGACGCAGTAGGTGTGAGGAGGCAACCGGTGACGACCGCTGGACCGCCCGTGAAGGGCCGTTCGACCCGGCAGCGGGCTGCCGTGGCGGCGGCCCTGGACGAGGTCGACGAGTTCCGCAGCGCGCAGGAACTCCACGACATGCTCAAGCACAAGGGCGACTCGGTCGGTCTGACCACGGTCTACCGCACCCTGCAGTCCCTCGCCGACGCCGGTGAGGTCGACGTCCTGCGCACCTCGGACGGCGAGTCCGTCTACCGCCGCTGCTCCACCGGCGACCATCACCACCACCTCGTCTGCCGCGTCTGCGGCAAGGCCGTGGAGGTCGAGGGCCCGGCGGTGGAGAAGTGGGCCGAGGCCATCGCGGCGGAGCACGGCTACGTCAACGTGGCGCACACGGTGGAGATCTTCGGCACGTGCGCCGACTGCGCGGCGGCGGCCGCCGGCTGACGGCTCAGACGCGGGTGAGGTTCCGGTCCAGGATCTCCCGCAGCCGGTCCACCTCCGCGGGGTGCGCGACGCCCCGCTTGGGCAGCACCGTGAAGCAGGTGGCGTTCTTGTCGTCGCTGTACAGGACGAACAGCTCCTTGGTCTCCCGGTAGCGCGGCTGGGCCGCGAAGCCCACCGAGGTCGAGCTGTGCTCGGTGACCACCGTCAGCCCCGCGTCCGACACCGTCACCCGGAAGACGCCGTTGCGGGCGGCGGCCTTGAGGACCTGGCGGGCCGTCAACCAGGGCTGGAACCACAGCAGCGCCACCATCAGGGGCATCCAGATCAGCAGGAACATGTTGGTGTCCCCGCCGCCCACGGCGAGCCCGAGGTCCAGCGCCCAGGCGAGCGCGATCAGTACGAGCGCCACCTTCTGGAGCCGCCCCGCCCGGTTGAAGCTCCTGCGCTCGCGCAGCGCCGCCGCGTAGTCCGCGACGACCGGCTGGTACGCCAGCTCGACCACGCCCTGTTCGGCGTCCCGCCCCATGTTCATGACCATGAGGCGGGATCGTACGCCCACGGCCTACGAACGGCCGAAGCACCTCTCCAGCTCGTCCAGGTCGTAGAACTTGCTGCCCTTCGCGATGGGCTCACACCCCGCCTTGAACGCGGTCTCCTTCTCGTTGTAGAGCATCCGCACCAGCCAGCGGTCGCCCTTGCGGAAGACGTCCCACTGGATGTTCGCGCCGAGCGGCGAGACCGAGGCGCCCCGCCACGGGTTGGTGGCGTACGTGTACGGCTCCTGCTCGGTGACCGGCTCCGTGCTGCCCGGCAGGCCCATCAGCGCGGCCAGCGGGATGATCTCCTCGGCGTGGGAGAAGCGGAGTTCGGCACCGAGCGTGCTGGTGCCCGCCTTCTTCGCCTCGACCTGCTTGAAGAAGTCGTCGAGGAGGACGTCGGCCATCTTGTACGTGATGTCGCTGTCCGCGAAGCCGGGGCCCTTCTCGTAGAAGTCCTCGGCGTCGGAGAGGTAGCCGAACCAGGCGGCGTCGGTGGTGGAGAGGTACCGCTGCATCCCCCAGCCCTTGCCGTCCGGGCTCTCCTCGCTCATCGCGGGGGCGATGGCGTAGAGGTTGTAGACGGCCTCGGCGGCGGCGATCTGGTCGGCGGCGCTCAGCTGCTCGACGAAGGCGGCCGTGAAGAGCCGGCGCAGGACGCTGCGGGCGGCCTCGTGGGTGCGGGGCTGGTCGGTGATCGACGTCAGGGTGGCGGCGAGCCGCTGGTCGTTGTCGATGTAGTCGCGGTAGGCGGCGCCCCCGGCGGCCTTGTGGAAGTAGAGCAGGTCCTTGTCGGTGCGGGTCGCGCCGATCAGCGGCTTCAGGGCCGGGTCGGTCGCGGCGAGCTCACCGGCGTACTCGTTCGCACTGTCGATGGCGCGCCCCTGCCCGGAGCTGACGACGTCGATCTTCTCGCCGTCGGCGGCGATCCGCGCGAAGAGGGAGGGCAGCCGCTGCTGCATGCGCGCGGCGGTGTCCCGCATCTCCTGCTTGCCGCGACCGCTGAGGTTGCCGTAGCCGACCTTCGCCATGGCGGCCTGGAGGGCGCGCACCTTGGGGCCGAACTCCCGCCCCTTGCCGGTGAGTTGGCCCGCGGCCTCGGCCCTGTCCCACAGGGCGAGGATCAGGTCGCCGTCCTCGCTGTCGGAGGCGGCACGGGAGCCGTGCCGGGAGACGTTCTCCGTGAAGACCGGGGTGAAGCCGGCGGGCGGGCGCTGGTAGGTGTGCGCGCTCTGCCGCGGGCTGTACGTGGCCTTGGTGCCGTAGCTCGTGGCGTGGGCGGGCTGGTGCGCGGCCTGCGCGGGCAGGGCCGCGACCAGCAGGGTCCCCAGGGCGAGGGACGCGGGGATGGCGCGGTGCGTGACCTTCATGGCCGGATCGTGCGCCACCCCCGTGAACGCGGGGTAGCCGCGAAATGGCCATGTCGCCGCTTACGAGGTGCCCTGCCTGCCCTCCATCGCGAGCAGCTCCTCGTTGGGCAGGGCGCCACCGAAGCGGCGGTCCCGGGAGGCGTACTCGACGCAGGCCCGCCACAGGTCGCGGCGGTCGAAGTCGGGCCACAGGACGTCCTGGAAGACCATCTCGGCGTACGCGCTCTGCCAGATCAGGTAGTTGGAGGTGCGCTGCTCGCCGCTGGGCCGCAGGAACAGGTCGACGTCCGGCATGTCCGGGTAGTACAGGTACTTGGCGAGGGTCTTCTCATTGACCTTCGACGGGTCGAGGCGGCCCGCCTTCACGTCCTCCGCGAGGGCCTGCGCGGCGTCCGCGATCTCGGCCCGCCCGCCGTAGTTCATGCAGAAGTACAGCGTCAGCTTGTCGTTGCCCTTGGTCTGCTCCTGGGCGACCTGGAGCTCCTTGGCGACCGACTTCCACAGCTTGGGCATCCGGCCCACCCAGCGGACCCGGATGCCGAGCTCGTCGAGCTGGTCGCGGGTCTTGCGGATGAAGTCGCGGTTGAAGTTCATGAGGAAGCGGACCTCGTCGGGCGAGCGCTTCCAGTTCTCGGTCGAGAAGGCGTACAGCGAGATGGCGCCGACGCCCATCTCGATGGCGCCCTGGAGGACGTCGAGGACGCGCTCGGCGCCGACCTTGTGGCCCTCGGTGCGGGGCAGCCCGCGCTCCTTCGCCCAGCGGCCGTTGCCGTCCATGACGATCGCCACGTGGTTCGGGACGAGCTCGCCGGGGAGCTTCGGCGGGCGGGCGCCGGAGGGGTGCGGCTCGGGCGTCCTGTAATCGCGGCGCTGGCGCCCCAGGATCCCACGTACGACCATGTTGCTTCTCGTTCCTCTCCGGCTTACTTCTCTACGTAACGCAGCGAGCGCAGCCCGCGTTCCAGATGCCAGTGCAGGTAGGCGGAGACCAGTCCGCTGCCCTCCCGGACGTACCGCGGCTCGCACGCGTCCGCTGTTCCCCAGTCTCCCGTAAGCAGCGCGCCGAGGAGTTCCAGGGTCTGCGGAGAGGGTACGACGCTGCCGGGCACCCGGCAGTCCACGCAGACGGAGCCGCCGGCGCCGACCGAGAAGAACCGGTTCGGCCCGGGAAGGCCGCATTTGGCACAGTCGCCGAAGCTGGGGGCGTAGCCGTTGACGGCGAGGGAGCGCAGCAGGAAGGCGTCGAGGACGAGGTGCGGGGCGTGCTCCCCGTTGGCGAGGGTCCGCAGGGCGCCGACGAGCAGCAGGTACTGCTGTACGGCGGGCTCGCCCTCGTGGTCCGTGAACCGCTCGGCGGTCTCCAGCATCGCGGTGCCGGCGGTGTAGCGGGCGTAGTCGGAGACGATCCCGCTGCCGTAGGCGGCGATGGTCTCGCTCTGCGTGCACAGCGGCAGCCCGCGCCCGATCAGCTCGCTGCCGCGCGCGAAGAACTGCACGTCGACATGGGAGAAGGGTTCGAGCCGCGCCCCGAACTTGGACTTGGTCCGCCGCACCCCGCGCGCGACGGCCCGCACGCGCCCGTGGCCCCGGGTGAGGAGGGTGATGATGCGGTCCGCTTCTCCGAGCTTCTGCGTCCGCAGGACGATGCCGTCGTCCCGGAAAAGGCTCATGGGTTCATTGTCCCGTACGTCGAGGGGTCAGCGGGCCCGGTCGGGATGGCTGATGGTGGTCCAGGGGGCCTGGTTCCACGGGCTGGCGCGGTTGGCGGGGTCGAGGAGGGCGCGGAGGTGGGCGTCGGCGGTGGCCTGCGGGGCGGGCAGGTCGGTGCCGCCGCCGGCCCTGAGGTCGTCGCGCCACACCTGCCGGCCCAGCAGATAGTGGTCGGCGTACTCACGCCAGGAGCCGTACGTCGACACCACCGACGGCACGATGTTCTTCAGCGCGGTCCACGCCTCGGCCTCGGTGATCAGCCCGCAGCCGAAGCCGCGCCGGGAGATGTCGACGTAGAGGGCGGCGTCCCAGGCGAGCGGCGAGACGCCGTGGAGCTGGGCGGCGCGGGCCCGGTAGCCGGCGCGGTGCAGCTCGTCGAGGCGGGCGGCCAGCTGGTCGCGGGTGGTGATGCCCCACTGCTCGGCGAGCCAGTCACGGGCCCGCTCGTCGTCGATCCGCGTGAACGGGTACAGCGTGCCGCGCGAGGCGTCCCGGTCCCGGCTCACGGGCGCGCTCAGCGACACCATCCACAGCTGGTGCGCGGTGAGCGGGACGCGGTACCGGCTCGTCGCCCGCGGCTTCGTCCATCTCCGTATGCTCCACAGACCCATGGGACCCGCACCCTACGACAGTGCCGTCAGGGCACCTCACCCCGGCTGCGGGCGTCGGCGTACGCGGTCTCCGCGCTGAGCCGCTCGGCGGGCGTCGCGTACCGCACGGCGTCGGGGGCGACGTCCCACTCCTTGCCGCCGCCGTAGGGTCTGAGCTGGAGGTAGGGGCCTTCGTGCCCCATGACGATGCCGAGCCGTCCGGTACGGGTGTCCACGACGTGGCTGCCGACGGGGGTCTTCACATCGTGTGGCTCCCCCGCACCCGCGGATTTCACTCTTCACGCCTGCCGGGCGGGGTGTTGCGTCTAGACTCGCCGGTTGCTCCCGTCACAGAAGAGACCTGTGCGCGGCACCGGCCCCTGGGGGACCCGGTGGGGTAAACCCCCCTGCTGACAAGGCAGTTGGCCGGATGGGGGCGGGCGGGAAGATCCGCGAAGCTCGTCGGCATGAAGCAGCTGACCAGGAGTCTCGTCCAGATCGCCGTCGCCTCCGGGATCATCTTCGGGGCTCTCACGCCCCTCACCGCGTCTGCCGCGCCCGCCCTCGAGTGGGAGAAGTGCGCGGGCACCGGTCTCGACCCGCGCCAGCAGTGCGCCACCCTCCACGTGCCCATGGACTACGCCGATCCCGGTGGTCCGAGTATCGAGATCGCCGTCTCGCGGATCGTGAGCGAGAAGCCCGCCGCCCGGCGCGGGGCCCTGTTCCTGATCCCGGGCGGGCCCGGTGGGTCGAGTCTCAACGACCCTTCCGGGAAAGGGCAGAAGCTGCCGCAGGAGGTGCGGGACGCCTACGACCTGATCGGGTTCGCGCCGCGCGGGCTCGCGCCCTCCACCTCCGTCGACTGCGGACTCGAGCGCCGCGACCTCGCGCTCACCGCATCACGGCCCTGGCCCGCCGCGGACGGCTCCGTGGACGCGAACATGTCCACCGCCCACCGGATGGCCGACGCCTGTGAGCGCAACGGCGGTGAGCTGCTCCAGCACCTCAGCACCCGTAACGAGGCCCGCGACCTGGACCGGCTGCGGGCCGCGCTGGGCGAGCGGAGGATCTCCGCGTGGGGAGTGTCGTACGGGACGTACGTGGGCGCCGTCTACGCCGAGATGTTCCGGGGCCGCACCGACCGGTTCGTGCTGGACAGCAATGACGACCCCGATCCCACCCGGGTCGCCCGCGCCTGGCTCGCCGGGCACGAGCAGGGCGTCGAGGACACCTTCCCCGAGTTCGCCAAGTGGGCTTCCGCGCCCGGCAACCCGTACCGCGTCGCCGAGACGGCCGCCGAAGTGCGCCCCGAGTTCCTGGAGTTGGCCGCGCGCCTGGACCGCGAGCCGCTCCCCTGGCCGGGCGCCAACCCGGCCGAGCTGAACGGCAACATGCTGCGCCAGGCCATGCTGAGCAGCCTTTACGACCCCGACGACTTCCCGGCGCTCGCGCAGCTGATGCTGGCCGCCGAGAAGGGCACGGTGCCGCCCGCGCCGGCGTCGCCGCCCGACGCCGTCCTCCAGAACGTCTCCGCCGTGGGTGCCGGGACGCTCTGCAACGACGTGGCCTGGCCGAGCTCAACGGCCGTGTACCGCAAGGGAGTCGAGGAGAGCCGGGCCAAGTATCCGCTCACCGCCGGCATGCCCCGCAACGCGATGGTCTGCGCCGCCTGGCCCTACCCGCCGCAGGAGCCGCCGACGGTGATCACCGACCGCGGCCCCTCCACCGTCCTCCTCGTGCAGAACGAACGGGACGTCGCCACCCCCGTGGGCGGCGCCCTGAAGCTCCGTGAGGCGCTCGGGCGGCGGGCGGTCATGGTGACCGTGAACTCCACGGGCCATGACGCCTACCTCGACAACGGCAACGCCTGCGGGGACGCGGCGGTGACCCGCTTCCTGGCCACGGGCAAGCGCCCCGCCGCCGACCTCTACTGCCGCTGACACGCCCCGCGGTACGCCCGCGCCACCGCGTGGAACGCCGCCTTCGGCTCCCAGTGCCAGGGCGAGTCCGGGTCGCCGGGGCGGTCCTGGATCGCCTTGGCGATGCCGTAGCTCGCCAGGTCGAGGTCGTGGCGCGGGTCGCCGGGGCGGTGCGGGGCGTCCGCGGTGAGGAACTCGAAGACCATCGCCGCGTAGAGGTTCATCGACGCGAAGACGTCCAACAGGTCGGTGAGATAGGCGGCTTGGGTGCGCTCGCTGCGGACCGGGACCGGGTCCTTGATCTCCTCCGGCGTCTTGCCGTGGTCGACGATGTCCCAGCCCATGCCGCCCGCCTCCGGGGCGCCACGGTAGGCGCAGGTGCCGAACTCGGTGATGGCGAGGGGCTTGCCGTGGCGCAGATACTGCCTCAACTCCCGTACGTAGTCGGAGCGTCGGGGGAAGTACGAGTAGTAGTCGACGCCCACGATGTCGAAGAGGTCCCAGTCGACCTGGTCGATCTCCGGGGCGGAGGCGTAGCTGAGGCGGCCGTGGAAGACGCTGCGGCCGAGTCGCGCGGCCTTCGCGGTGAAGCGGGCCAGCCTGCGCTGCATCGCGGCCCAGTCGAGGTTCCCGCTCTGGAGGTGGGCGATGCGCTCGAACACGTCGTCCCCGGGGATGATCCCGGGCACGAACAGCCAGAACTCGCAGCCCACGCTGAACTCGACGCTCGCCCCCTGCCGCCGCAGCCGCTCCGCGAACCGGCCCGTCTCCGCGAGGTGTTCGAGGATGTCCCGCTCCGGGACGTCACCGAGGGTCGGCTGGAGCCAGACGTGCAGACCGAGCTCGGCGGCCTCGGCGGCGGTCGAGGTGAGGCGTTCGACGCCGTCGCCGGTGACGTCCACGGTGTTGGCGTGCAGGTCGTCGCGGACGGCGCGGAGGTCGCGCCGCATCCGGGCGGTGCTCCAGGCGGTGGCCGGCGTCTCCCCCGCACCGACGGTGTAGACGACACCTCGACGAGTCAGCCCCTTGCCGGCCGGGTGCTTCCCGGTCGCGGCCACGGACCCCGCAGGGAGCACCGCCCCCGCCACGCCGATCGCCGCCGCCCCCGCCAGGAACCGCGCCCTGCTGATCCCCTTGCTGTTCTCCGTACGGTCCATGTGGTCCATACGGCCACTGTGGCGACCCCGCGCCCGCACCGCCGTCCCCCGAAGGTCTACGCCCCCGCAACCAAGGAATGACGTACGGCGTCGATCACTGCAGAGATCGTTGACACCCGCCGACCGAAGGAGAGCCCGATCTTAGCCCGCCGAACCCTTCTCACCGCCGCCACAGCCACCGCCGCCGCCCTCATGACGAGCGCACCCGCACACGCCTCCACCGCCAAGGGCCTGCGCGAGCTGGAGGCTCGACACGGGGCCCGCCTGGGCGTGTTCGCCCGCAACCTCGCCACCGGCCGGACCGTCCGCCACCGCGCCGACGAACTCTTCCCGATGTGCTCGCTCTTCAAGACCCTCGCGTCCGCCGCCGTGCTGCGCGACCTCGACCGCGACGGCGAGTTCCTGTCCCGCCGCATCCACTACACGGACGCCGACCTGCCGAAGGAGGGCTCCGACAAGACGCGGGAGCACCTCGCCGACGGCATGACGGTCGCCGAACTCGCCGAGGTGGCCATCACGTTCAGCGACAACGGCGCCGGCAACCTCCTCCTGCGCGAACTCGGCGGCCCCACCGCCATCACCCGCTTCGCCCGCTCCCTGGGCGACCGGGTGACCCGCCTGGACCGCTGGGAGACGGAGCTCAACTCGGCCGAGCCATGGCGGATCACGGACACGACGAGCCCGTACGCGATCGGCCGGACATACGGCCGACTGGTCCTCGGCGACGCCCTCGACGGCCCGGACCGCGCACTGCTCACCCACTGGCTCCGCAGCAACACCACGAGCGGCACCCGCCTGCGCGCCGGTCTGCCGACGACGTGGACGGTCGCCGACAAGACGGGCGGCGGTTCCTACGGCACCAACAACAACGTCGGCATCGCCTGGACCGAGGACGGCACGCCGCTCCTGCTGGCCGTCCTGACGACCATGCCCGCGCAGGACGCCGTACGGGACGACGTACTGATCCGCGACACGGCGGCCCTGCTGGCGGACACCCTCACCGGTCCGGCCTGAACCGCCGCACATAGCGCCGCTGCCATGGCGTCTCCACCGCACCCCGGTGGTAGTGCGCGCGGACGTACGCGACGGCCTCGCCGGGCGGTACGCCGTCCAGTACGGCCAGACACGCCAGCGCCGTCCCCGTACGCCCGCGTCCGCCCCCGCAGGCGACCTCGACGCGCTCGCCCGCGGCCCGCTCCCACACTTCGGTGAGCGCGTCGCGGGCGTCCGCGCGATCGGCGGGCAGCCGGAAGTCGGGCCAGCGCAGCCAGCGCGACTCCCAGGGGACGGCCGGTGGCCGGTGACCGAGGAGATAGAGGCCGTACGACGGGGTCGGCGCCCCCGGCGGGAGGGGGTGCCGCAGCCCCCGGCCACGCACCAGCCTCCCCGACGGCAGCCGCAGCACACCGTCCGCGCCGTCGCCCCACTCAGCCCTTGCCATGCCCGCCGCCTCCACCGCTCGCGGCGCCACCCGAAGCGGCGCACCCACCGCCCAGGGCATCACATCCACCGCCCGGGCGGCGCTGGGTTCGCGAACGACATGCGCCCCTCGTAAGAATCTCCTCTCCTCTCCTCTTCCACGACGACAGGGAGCCTCCATGACCATCCCCGCCCCGCTGACCGGCGTCGTACCCCCCGTCTGCACCCCGCTGACGCCGGACGGCGAGGTGGACGTCCCCTCGCTGCTCCGCCTGGTCGACCACTTGCTGGAGGCGGGGGTGCACGGGCTGTTCGTGCTCGGTACGTCGTCGGAGGCGGCGTATCTCACCGACGGGCAGCGGGAGTTGGTGGTGCGGGCGGTGACGGGTCACGTGGGCGGGCGGCTGCCGGTTCTGGCCGGCGTCATCGACATGACGACGCCGAGAGTGCGGGAGCATGTCCGGGCGGTGACGGCGGCGGGCGCGGACGCGGTGGTGGCGACGGCACCGTTCTACACCCGCACCCACCCGGCGGAGATCACCCGCCACTACCGCCTCCTCGCGGCGACGGCCGAGGTGCCGGTCATCGCGTACGACCTCCCGAGCGGCGTCCACACGAAACTCCCGGCGGAAGTGGTGCTGGAGCTGGCGGCGGACGGCGTCCTGGCGGGTCTGAAGGACTCCAGCGGCGACCTGGCGGCGTTCCGTGACGTCCTGCGGGGCCTACGGGCCCACCCCGACCTCGCCGGGTTCTCGGCGTTGACGGGTTCCGAGCTGTTCGTCGACTCGGCACTGGCGGCGGGGGCACAGGGCGCGGTGCCGGGGTTGGCGAACGTCGACCCCGAGGGTTACGTCCGCCTCTACCAGCTGTGCCAGGCGGGCGACTGGACCGCGGCCCGCGCCGAACAGGAGCGGCTGTGCGGGCTGTTCGGGATGGTGAAGGTCGGGGACCCCGGGCGGATGGGGGGATCGTCGGCGGCGCTGGGGGCGTTCAAGGCGGCGCTGTATCTGCGGGGGGTCATCGCGTGCCCGGTGACGGCTGAGCCTCAAGTGGGCTTGTCGGAGGGGGAGGTTGCGGAGGTGGGGAGGTTCTTGGCGGAGGCGGGGCTGTTGTAGGGGTGGGTCGGCCGATCGCCCACGGCTACACGCCCCCGGGGGTGACCATCCCGGACTCGTACGCCACGATCACCAGCTGCGCCCGGTCCCGCGCCCCCAACTTCCCCATGATCCGGCTGACATGGGTCTTCGCGGTCAACGGGCTCAGCCCCAACGCCTCCCCGATCTCCGCGTTGTTGAGCCCCCGCCCCACCAGCGTCAGCACCTCCCGCTCCCGCTCGGACAGACACTCCGGCCCGCCCGCCACCGGAGTTGTCGCCGTCGGACTGCTCAACAGGCGGGCGATCAACCGCGCCGTCGGCCCCGGGGACAGGAGCGACTCCCCCGCCGCCACCGTCCGGATCGCCTCCAGCATCTCCGCCGGTCTCGTGTCCTTCACCAGGAACCCGGACGCCCCCGCCCTGAGCGCCTCCACGATGTTCTCGTCCGTGTCGTACGTCGTGAGGACCAGCACCTTCACCCCGGCCAGGTCGGGGTCCGCCGCGATCAGCCGGGTCGCCTCGATGCCGTCGAGGTCCGGCATCCGGATGTCCATCACGATCAGGTCGGCACGCGCGCCCCGGGCCAGTTCCACCGCCTCCCGGCCGGTGCCCGCCTCGCCCACGACCTCCATGTCCCCCGCCGACTCGACGAGCATCGCGAACGCGGCCCGTACGAGCGTCTGGTCGTCCGCAAGCAGTACGCGGATCGTCATCCGGCCCCCTCCAGAGCACCCCTGAGCGGCAGCACCGCCGTCACCTCGAAGCCGCCCCCCGCCCGCGGCCCCGCGTCGAGTGTGCCACCCACGCTGCGCGCCCTCTCCCGCATCCCGACCAGCCCGAAGCCGGCGCCCGCCGAGCCGACTCCGACCGTCTTGCCGTCGTCGCTCACCGACACCCGCAGGGCGCCCTGCTCCTCGTACAGCGAGACCCGCACCGCGGGCTCCGGCCCGGCATGGCGTACCGCGTTCGTCAGCGCCTCCTGCACGATCCGGTAGGCCGCGGCCCCCACGGCGGGCGGCGGCGCCTCGCCGACCCGTACGGTCTCCAGGACCCTGGCCCCCGCCAGCCGTGCCGCCTCCACCAGGTCGGGGACGCCGTCGAGGCCGGGCAGCGGGCCGCGGGCCTCCCCGGCGGCGGCGCCCTGTTCGCGCAGCACCTCCAGCGTCGTACGCAGCTCGCCGCGGGCCGTGCGGCAGGTGTCGGCGATGTCGTTGAGGGCCTTGGCGATCGTCTCCCGGTCCAGGCGTTCGGGGTCGGCGGCCAGGACGTGCGCGGCCACCGAGGTCTGGACGCCGATGAGGGTGATGGTGTGGGCGAGGAGGTCGTGCAGGTCGCGGGCGATCCGCAGACGTTCCTCGGCGACCCGGCGCCGCGCCTCCTCCTCTCGGGTGCGTTCGGCCCGTTCGGCGCGTTCGACGAGGGAGGCGACGTACTGGCGGTAGTAGCGGACGTCGATGCCGATGAAGAGGACGGCGAGCACCCAGCCGTAGGTGCGCACCAGGTCGGGGACCTGTTTGTGGTCGCCGAAGGTGAACATCACGGTCACGGAGAGGGCGAGGCCCGCGGCGCCGACCAGGATCGAGCGGGCGGGGCGCTGGGTGACGGTGACCGTGTAGAGCGCGACGAGCGAGGCGGGGACGGGCGCGCCGTGGTTGTTGTCGAGGGCGTGGTACGGGATGACGAGCACCACCACCGCGGCGAGCACCAGCAGCGGCCGCCGCCTGCGCCACACCAGCGGCACATGGGCGGCGATCAGCAGCGTCCAGCCCAGAGCGTCGGGGTGGCGGAGCGTGTCGGTGAAGGCCGCGAGGACCGCGGCGAGGGCGGCGAGCACGGCCGCCAGCACCGCGTCGTTGCGGGTGGCGTGCGGCGCGGTCCTGGGGTCGCGGGTGAGCGTCGCCGTGACGCGTTCGCCGAGGCGTGGCCGCACCGGGGTCGTGGTGAGGTGCATGAGGGTCATCCTCCGACGGGACGGCGCCCCTCCGGGAGAGGAGGGGCGCCGGTCGGTTCCGTTCAGTGCGTCACCGCCGCCACGGGCTCCGGCTCCTTCGGCGGGGTCGGTGGCTCGGGCTCGCGGGACAGGGCGCCCGGCCACCACACCTTGCGGCGCAGCGCGACGGCGGCGCTGGTCACCAGGTAGGTGCGGACCAGGAAGGTGTCGAGCAGGACGCCGACCGCGATGACGAAGCCGAGCTCGACGAGGCTGACCAGCGGCATGTTGGTGAGCACCGCGAAGGTCGCGGCGAGGACCATGCCGGCGGAGGCGATGACGCCACCGGTCGTCCGCAGCGCGGTCAGCGCCGCCGCCACCGGTTCGGTGCCCTTCAGCGACTCCTCCCGCATCCGGTGCATCAGGAAGATGCCGTAGTCGACGCCGAGCGCCACCAGGAAGACGAAGGACAGCAGGCCGAGCCCCGGGTCCGTGCCCTCGAAGCCGAACACCGGCCCGAAGACCAGCCCGCCGATACCGAGCGCCGCACCCCACACCGCGACCACGGCGCCGACCAGGATCAGCGGCGCGACCACCGACCGCAGCAGCGCGATCAGGATCAGCAGGACGGAGACGAGGACGAGCGGTACGACGATCATGCGGTCGCGGGCGTTGGTGTCCGCGAGGTCGAGCTGCTGGGCACTGGCCCCGCCGACCAGCGAGTCGTCGAGGCGGTCGCGCAGGGCCTCGATGGTCGCCGTCTCGCCCGCCGACTGGGGGGCGGAGGTCGTGGCGACCGTGATCTCCGTCCAGCCGTCCCCGCTGCGCCCGCGCTCCGCGGCGGCGACGCCCCGGGTGTCCCGGACCTCGCCGAGCACGGTGTCGGCCTTGTCGGTGGGGGCGAGGACGGTGAGCGGCTGGGTGCCCTGCTCGGGATAGGCCTTGGCCAGGGTTTCCATGGCGGCGACCGCGTCGGGCTTGGTGGTGAAGGAGTCCTCCTGCTTGAGGGCGCCGGGCAGGTTCAGCGCCCCGAGGGCCAGCGCGCCCAGCAGGACCGCGCCGGAGGCGAGCACGGCCAGGGGCCGCCGCTCGGCCGAGCTGCCCATCGCCGCGAACAGGGAGCGGCGGGCCTTGGGGGTGCTGCCGTAGCGCGGCACGAGGGGCCAGAAGACGCGGCGGCCGAGCAGGACGAGGACCGCGGGCAGCAGGGTCAGCATGGCGGCCAGCGCGCACAGGATGCCGACCGTGCCGAGCGGGCCCATGCCGCGGCTGGAGTTGAGGTCGGCGGCGAGCAGGCAGAGCAGGCCTGCGGCGACCGTGCCGGACGAGGCCAGCACCGCCGGGCCGCAGCCCTTGAGCGCGGCGACCATCGCGTCGTACGGCCGCTCGAAGCGCCGCAGCTCCTCGCGGTACCGGGAGACGAGCAGCAGCGCGTAGTCGGTGCCCGCGCCGAACACGAGGATCGTCATGATGCCGGAGCTGGCGCCCGTCACGGCGGTGCCGAACGCCTGGTTGAGGCCGTACGCCACGCCCATCGACAGGTAGTCGGCGAGGCCGGCGACGGCGAGCGGCACCAGCCACAGGACCGGGCTGCGGTAGATCAGGATCAGCAGCAGGGCCACGACCCCGGCGGTGGTGTAGAGCAGCGGCCCGCCGAGCGAGTTGTAGACCTCGGCCGCGTCGGTCTGGAGGGCTCCCGTGCCGCCCACGTCGACGCTCAGCCCGCCCTCGCTGTGCGCGATGTCCCGTACGTCGTTGACGAGCTCGTCGCGTGCCTTCTCGTCGGTGCCGGGCTCGGTGCTCGCCACCGGGTACATCAGGGTGGTGCCGTCCTTGGACGGGACGCCCTGCGGTCGGCCGGTGAGCTGGTGCGCGCCCGCGATCCGGTCGATCTGCGCGGCGGCGGTCGCCTTGTCGGCGGCGGTCAGGCCGCTGTCGCGGTGGTAGACGACGACCATCTCGGTGGCCTCGCCGCCGGGCAGCCGGTCCTGGATCTTGGCGACCTGCGTCGAGTCGGCGCTCGCGGGCAGATAGTCGACGGCCCGGTCGTGCTGGACGTCGGCGAGCTTCGAGGCGAACGGCGAGGCGATCGCCAGCACGGCGATCCACAGCCCGAGCATCACCCAGGGCACGGCACGCCGTCGTCGTGCGGATGTCCTTGCGGCCCCCATCGACGGGCCTCCCTCCGGTCGGATGTCTGGGTCGTGTCCAGACTCCCGGCGGGCGGGGGCGGATTCGTCGGGCGGAAGGGCGAGTTGGGGGTTACTACGGAGGGCGGTACAGGGCCCGGATTACTCCCTGGGGAGTAACGAGGGACCTACGACGGTGTCCGCGCCGCGGCCAGCAGCCGCGTGACGTCGTCGGCGCAGATGGTGAGGGCGGCGCCGACCGTGGCCAGTGCGTCGCGCTCGGCGGGGGTGTAGGGGCCGTCGGCGAGGGCGATCCGCGCCCCCTGGAGCAGGATCGACTCCCGCCCGGCCGGTGCCAGATGCGGCGCCAGCGGGTCGAGCGCCTCGTGCAGCTCGATCGCCAGCCCCGCCCCGCAGGGCTCGCCGAAGACCCGCCCGGTGTCGGCGGCCAGCGCCTCCACCAGCGCACCGAGCTGGTCCTCCGTACAGTCGTCGAACCCGGCGGCACGAACGGTGACCGCGGCCGCCTCCAGCGCCGTACGCGAACAGGTGCCGCCCGCGGCGAGGACCGCGAGGGCGACGGTGTGGACGGCGTCGCGGAGCATCGCGGAGAAGCGGACGGTGGTGGGGTGGTCGAGGACGTCGGTGCCGAAGTGGCGGCGACAGGCGGCGCATTCGACGACCGGCCCGGTCTCGCCACGGGGCATCACGGGGACGCCGAGGAGGGTGAAGCGGCGGCGCCCGGTCAAGCGCTGGTAGTTGCGGTCCCCGCCACATCCCGGGCAGAAGAACTCCCCGTCGCCCACGGGCGTCCATGCGGTACGCGTGCCCAGCATGCGCGCAGGCCTGGCGGCACGGTCGTTTCGTCCCCGTCCTGGCAGCACGTCACACCTCCGCGTAACCGCACGGCAACATCGCCGCGCTGGCGTGATGTTAGCCACATCGGAGACCCCCAGTCAGCACCCAGGACGAGACCTTTCCGTGACCTGCACAGCGAGATGGCCGGAAACGACCGGGTCCCGCCCGCAGAAGAACAGCGGACGGGACCTGGAAAACGCGGGTGGGGATGATGCCCTCAGGGGCGCGGGGAACTGCGCGACCAGCCACAACGGCGCCGCACCCGGCACCCAACCCCGCGCGGCACCCTCTTAGCGCGCAGCCCTGTTAACAGCCGACACAACCGCCTTCAGCGACGCACGTGTCGTGTTCGCATCGATCCCGATCCCCCACAGAACCTTGCCGTCGATCGCACATTCGATGTACGACGCGGCCTGCGCGGACGCACCCTCACTCATCGTGTGCTCCTGGTAGTCCAGGAGCCGCGCATCGATGTCGACCTTGGCCAGCGCGTCGAAGAAGGCCGAGATAGGACCGTTGCCGGTACCGGTCAGAACGGTGTCGACACCATCCACCGTCGCCTCCACCTTCAGCGTGTCCACGCCGTCCGTGTCGGTGGTCGACTGCCCGTTCTTGACCTGGATACGGCCCCACGGGTTCTCGGGGTTCGGCAGGTACTCGTCCTGGAAGACGGCCCAGATGTCGGACCCGGTGACCTCGCCGCCCTCGGCGTCCGTCTTGGCCTGGATGATCTTCGAGAACTCGATCTGCATCCGGCGCGGCAGGTCCAGCTTGTGGTCGTTCTTCAGGACGTACGCGATACCGCCCTTGCCGGACTGCGAGTTGACGCGGATGACCGCCTCGTACGAACGACCCACGTCCTTCGGGTCGATCGGCAGGTAGGGCACCGCCCACTCGATGTCATCCACCGTGACACCCTTGGCCGCCGCGTCGGCCTCCATCGCGTCGAAGCCCTTCTTGATGGCGTCCTGGTGGGAGCCGGAGAAGGACGTGTAGACCAGGTCGCCCACGTACGGGTGGCGCGGGTGGACCTCCATCTGGTTGCAGTACTCCCACACGCGACGGATCTCGTCGATGTCGGAGAAGTCGATCTGCGGGTCGACGCCCTGCGAGAACAGGTTCATGCCCAGGGTGACCAGGTCGACGTTGCCGGTGCGCTCGCCCTGGCCGAACAGGCAGCCCTCGACGCGGTCGGCGCCGGCCATCAGCGCCAGCTCGGCGGCGGCGACGGCCGTACCGCGGTCGTTGTGCGGGTGGACGGAGATGACCACGTGCTCGCGGCGGGAGAGGTTGCGGCTCATCCACTCGAAGCGGTCCGCGTGCGTGGACGGCGTCGAACGCTCCACCGTGGCGGGCAGGTTGAGGATGATCTCGCGGCCCGGGCCCGGCTGGTAGACGTCCATGACCGCCTCGCAGACCTCCAGCGCGAAGTCCAGCTCGGTGTCGGTGAAGATCTCCGGCGAGTACTGGTAGCCGAACTCCGTCTCCGGGCCCAGCAGCTTCTCCGCGTACTCCATGACCAGGCGCGTGCCGTCGACGGCGATCTGCTTGATGTCGTCCTTGGAGCCGCGGAAGACGACCCGGCGGAAGACGGGGGCCGTCGCGTTGTACAGGTGGACGGTCGCGCGCTTGGCGCCCTTCAGCGATTCGACGGTCCGCTCGATCAGGTCCTCGCGGGCCTGGGTCAGTACGGAGATGGTGACGTCGTCCGGGATCGCGCCCGGCTCCTCGATGATCGAGCGGACGAAGTCGAAGTCCGTCTGGCCGGAGGCGGGGAAGCCGACCTCGATCTCCTTGTAGCCCATCTTGACCAGCTGGTCGAACATCCGGCGCTTGCGCTCGGGCGACATGGGGTCGATCAGGGCCTGGTTGCCGTCACGCAGGTCCGTGGAGAGCCAGCGGGGGGCGACGGTGATCCGGTTGTTCGGCCAGGTGCGGTCCGGGATGTCGACCTGGTCGTACTGGCCGTACTTGTGGATCGGCATGGAACTGGGCTGCTGGCGGTTCGCCATGATGCGGGGGCTCCTCAGGGTGTCCGGAAGGACGGCCGACGACGCAACGCCAAGCTCCGCGGGGAGGGAGTCGACCTGGACTACAGGCCCTCGCCGCGGCAGCTAAGAAGAAGCAGCCCGAAACGCATGATGCGAAGCATGCTAGCCGAGCCGGTTCGGATGCGGGGCGCTGTATCAGCATGCGGGACCCGGGTGACGAATAACAGGGAACCGGACAAAAAGTGCGCCACGCCACTTCGTCATACCACTTCGTCACGGAGCGTGCGCCCTGCTGTCCGTATATTTCACCAATCATGGTTGCGGGTAGTGACAGCGGCATAACGCAGTGCAAGGGTGCCGGGCATGACGAAGACCAACGGGGGCTTCGAGCCCGTCTTCTGCACCGTCGTACCGCCGCACGTCCTCGACAAGCTGGCTCAGGCCGAGGACCCCGCGCTCGCCGATCCCGCGCGCAGGACCCTGGAACGCGACGCCTTCGAGCGCACCCACCGCCGGCTGACCACGGTCGTCGGCGCCCCGTCCGTCGCCGCGCCGCTCGGCGCGGAGGCCGGCAAGCCGCACCGCACCCTCTACGACGCGAAGCACCGCACCGAGCTGCCCGGGAAGAAGGTCCGCGCCGAGGGCTCGGAACCCGGCAAGGACGCCACGGTCAACCGCGCGTACGCGGGCCTCGGCGCCACCTTCGAGCTGTACCTGAAGGCGTACGAGCGCGACTCGATCGACGCAGGCGGCCTCCCGCTCGACGCGACGGTCCACTACGACCGGGACTACAACAACGCGTTCTGGAACGGCGAGCAGATGGTGTTCGGCGACGGGGACGGCGAGATCTTCCTCGACTTCACCATCCCGATCGACGTCATCGGCCACGAACTCACCCACGGCGTCACGCAGTACACCGCCAACCTGACCTACTTCGGCCAGCCCGGCGCGCTGAACGAGTCGATGTCCGACGTCTTCGGCTCCCTCATCAAGCAGTACACGCTCGGCCAGACCGCCGCCGAGGCCGACTGGCTGATCGGCGCGGGCCTCCTCGCCCCGCGCGTCACGGGCAAGGCGCTGCGCTCCATGAAGGAGCCGGGCACGGCGTACGACGACGACGTCCTCGGCAAGGACCCGCAGCCCGCGACGATGGACGACTACGTCCGCACCGGCCGCGACAACGGCGGCGTCCACATCAACTCCGGCATCCCCAACCACGCGTTCTACATCGTCGCCACCACCCTCGGCGGCCACGCCTGGGAGCGGGCGGGGCAGATCTGGTACGACGTGCTGACCGGCGGCCAGCTGAAGAAGGACGCCCTGTTCACGGACTTCGCGACGCTGACGGTGGCGGCGGCCAAGGCCCGCTACCAGGAGGGCGAGGAACTCCAGGCCGTGCTCAAGGCGTGGGAGCAGGTCGGGGTGCGCACGGCGTAATTCCGTACTACACACGGTCCCATGCGTATTCGAGTGAGGCGCACGGGCGGATTCGCGGGTATCGAGCGCAGCGCCGAGGTGGACACCTCGGGGCGGCCCGACGCACCGGAATGGCGAGCCCTGGCCGAGAAGGCGATCGCCGACGGGCGGCACATCCCGCCCGTCGGGGTCCCCGACGGGTTCAGTTACGAGATCACGGTCGACGGGAAGACGGTCTACACCGCCGACCCCCGGCTCACCGAGGAGCAGCGCGGGCTGATCTCGCGGGTGCTCAAGGAGGGAGCGTAACGGGCAGTTCCCGCTGGGGCGTTGACTTCCCTTACCGGCGGTAAGGATGATCCGGCCCATGGCGACCAACGCGATACCGAAGTTCCCGGCCGGCTTCCTCTGGGGCGTCTCGACCTCGGCCCATCAGATCGAGGGCGCGGCGGAACTGCGCGAGCCCTCCGTGTGGGACGCGTTCACCGCCGAGCCGGGCCGGGTGAAGGACGGCTCGACGGCGGCGACGGCCTGCGACCACTACCACCGCTACCGCGAGGACGTGGCGCTCCTGGCCGATCTGGGCGTGGACGCGTACCGCTTCTCGGTCTCCTGGCCGCGGGTTCGTGCGGAGGGCGGCCTGGACTTCTACGACCGCCTGGTCGACGAGCTCTGCGCGGCGGGCGTCCGCCCGGTCCCGACCCTGTTCCACTGGGACCTGCCGGTCGGCCTCGACTGGCTGGAGCGGGACACCGCGGCGCGCTACGCCGAGTACGTGTCGGTCGTCGCCGACCGCCTCGGTGACCGGGTGAAGAAGTGGATCACGATCAACGAGCCCGCCGAACACACCCTGTTCGGCCATGCGTTGGGCGCCCACGCTCCCGGCAAGCGGCTGATGTTCGACGCGCTCCCGGTCGCCCACCATCTGCTCCTCGCCCACGGTCTGGGCGTCCAGGCCCTGCGCGCGTCCGGTGCCACCGACATCGGCATCGCCAACTCGCACGGCCCGACCTGGCCCGCCTCCCAGGAGCAGCCGGACCTGGAGGCGGCGGCGTTCTACGACCTGCTGCTCAACCGGCTGTTCGCCGAGCCGATCCTGCTGGGCGAATACCCGGACGGGCTGGGCGAGTTGATGCCGGGCGACGTGGCGGCGGACCTCAAGGTCATCTCCGAGCCGCTGGACTTCTACGGCGTCAACTACTACGCGCCGACCCGGGTGGGCGCCCCGCAGGGCGCGGACATCGAGTTCGGCGGTCTGACCATCCCGGCCGAACTCCCCTTCTCCGTCCAGGAGATCGAGGACGTCCCGGTCACCGACTTCGGCTGGCCGGTGGTCCCGGAGGGCCTGACCGAGCTCCTCACCACCTTCCACGAACGCTACGGCGACCGGCTGCCGCCCATCGTCATCACGGAGAACGGCTGCTCGTACGAGGGCCTCCACGACCGCGCCAGGATCGACTACCTCGACGGCCATGTCCGGGCCCTGCACCGGGCGTCGGAGGCCGGCGTCGACGTCCGTGGCTACTTCGTGTGGTCGCTGATGGACAACTTCGAGTGGGCCGAGGGCTATGCGCAGCGGTTCGGCCTGGTGCACGTGGACTTCACGACGCTGGAGAGGACCAAGAAGGACTCGTACACCTGGTACCGGTCCCTGTTGCGGGCCCAGAGATGACGTCGACGGCGACGGCCCTGGACGAACCCGTCGAGCGGGTCGGCCGGGGCTGGACGGCGGCCCTCTCGCTCGCCAACGTGGCGATCTGGGTGGGCTGGTACGGCCCGCTGCAGATCCTGCTGGCCCGCCAGGCGGAGGACTTCGCACCCGGCACCGGCATGTCGAAGGAGACGCTGCTGGCGTGGGTGACGGGCGCCGGCGCGGTGGTGTCGCTGGCCGCGAACCCGTTCTTCGGCGCCCTGTCGGACCGGACGACGGCGCGCTGGGGCCGCCGTACGCCGTGGATCGTGGCGGGATCGGCCGGAGGGTCCCTGTCCCTGCTGCTGCTCGCGGGCGCGGGCGGGCTGTGGCTGATGACGCTCGGCTGGTGCCTGGTCCAGCTGACCCTGAACGCGTCCTTCGCGGCGGTGACGGCGGCAGTGCCGGACCGGGTGCCGAGGCTCCAACGCGGGTCGGTGGGCGGGTGGTTGGGGGCCGCGCAGATCCTGGGCGCGGTGGCCGGTACGGGGCTGGCGACGGCGGCGGGCGGGATCGCGGCGGGGTACGTGGCCTGCGCTGTGTTCGCGGCGGCGGGGGTCCTGCCGTACGTCCTCCGCTACCCGGACCTACGGCTGGAGACGGCGAACCGCCCGCCGTGGCACGGCCGTTCGTTCCTCCGCGGTTTCTGGCTGAGCCCCCGCCGCTACCCGGACTTCGCCTGGGCCTGGCTGACCCGGTTCCTGATCAACCTCAGCAACGCGCTGGTGATCCTGTACCTGCTGTACTACCTGCGGGACCGGCTGCGGTACGACGACCCGGAGCACGGCGTCCTGATCCTCACCGCGGTGAACAGCGTGACGCTGCTGGCCACGGTCGTGGTGGGCGGGGTGTGGTCGGACCGGGTGGGCCGCCGCAAACCGTTCGTGCGCTGGTCCGGGGCGCTGATGGCGGCGGCCACGGCGCTGCTCGCGGCCTGGCAGACCTGGCCCGGCGCGATCGTGGTGGCGGCGCTGCTGGGCCTGGCCCTCGGGGTGTTCATGTCGGTCGACTTCGCGCTGATGACGGACGTCCTGCCGAAGGCCCTGGACCGGGGCAAGGACCTCGGCGTCATCAACGTCGCCAACGCCCTCCCCCAGGTCGCCGCCCCCGCCGTGGCCGCACCGATCGTGACGCATCTGGGTGGGTACCGGGTGCTGTACGCGGTGGCAGCGGTGATCGGGTTGGCGGGGGCTGTGTTCGTCGACCGTATAAGGGGCGTGGACTAGAGCGCCCCGTCAGGGGCGCGGGCCTGTGTCGATGTGCGGCTGCCGCCGCGTGGGCGCGACCAGCCACAACGGTCCCGCAGCCGCCCACCGCCCCATCACAGCGCTCCGGCGTCCCTGGCCGCATAGACCGACGGATACACCGGCCGGTACCCGAGCTCGCGGCGGATGCGGTCCGTCGACATGAGCACCAGCCACGGGTCGGGGTCGCTCCGCTCATGCAGCTCCGGCGGGACCTCGACGCCGTTCAGCTGGTGCAACTCGACCGCCGTGACGGGGGCGTCGTCGGCGATGTTGTAGATCCGGCCCGCGATGCCCGGCGCGTGCAGGATGCGCAGCAGGCCCTGGGCGACGTCCACGTGATGGCCCATGTGCAGGCGCTGGGTGGCCGCCCAGTGCTTCGCCCACATCAGGGACTGGGCGAGATGGGGGTCGCCCTCGCCGTAGACGAAGGGGAGGCGGGCGACGCGTACGTCCAGCCCCTCCATCGCGAGCAGTTCCCGCTCGGCCCGCGCCTTCGACTCGGGGTAGGCGCCCCACATCGACCCGCCGGGCCGGCTCTCGTCGTCCTCCGTCAGCAGGCGCCCGCGTCCGGTGCCGTACACAAGGCCCGTGCTGACCTGCACGAACCGCCCCACCCCGGCCGCGAGCGCGGCATGCCCCAGCTGCACGGCCGCCTCGTGGTTGACGGCCCGGGCCTCGTCGTCCGGCACGCCGCGGAAGGCGGCCGCGACGTTCACGACCACGTCCACACCCGCGACCGCCTTGCCGAGCACCTCGGCGTCCCGCAGATCGCCGACGACGACCTCGGCGCCCAGTTCGGCGAAGGGTTCCCCACGGGTGGCGTCCCGCACGAGCACCCGCACCCGCTCGCCCGGCCGGGCCTGGGCCAGCAGCCGGGGCACGAACCGTCGGCCGACCTGTCCGGTCGTCCCTGTCACCAACGTCAGCATCCTGTGCTCCTCTCGTCGGTGACCAGCCTCGGCCGAGGCGGGACGGCGCGGGAGAGACCCGTCGATCGGGGGATCGGCAGTCCCTGGATAAGCCGGGCGGGCTGACGCAGGCTGGAGGGGTGAACCGACCCGAACTGGCGGACTTCCTACGCCGTGGCCGCGCCCGCCTGACCCCGTCTGACGTGGGGCTGACGCCGGGCGCGAGGCGCCGTACGCCCGGCCTCCGGCGGGAGGAGGTGGCGTCGCTGGCGGGGATGTCCGTGGACTACTACACGCGCCTGGAACAGTCCCGTGGCCCACGCCCGTCCCGCCAGATGCTGACGGCACTGGCGCGGGCGCTACGCCTGACGGCGGTGGAACAGGACCACCTGTTCCACCTGGCGGGCGAGGAGCCTCCACGGCGGGAAACGGCATCGGCCCACGTCCGCCCCGGCCTCCTGCTCATCCTCGACCGGCTGCACGACACCCCGGCGCAGGTGGTGAACGACTGCGGTGAGGTGCTGGCCCAGAACGCGATGGCGAAGGCGCTGGTGGGTGACGTGATGTCCCGCCCGCGCCGGGACCGCAACCTCCTGCGCCGCTTCTTCCTGGACCCGGCGGCCCGGGACCTCTTCCCGGAGGAGGACATCGCCGTCCACGCCCGCACCCACGTCTCGTCGCTCCGCGCGGTGGCGGCGTCCCGCCCGGACGACCCGGAACCGGCGGCACTCGTCGCCGAACTACGCGCCTCGAGCGAGGAGTTCGAGACTCTCTGGCAGGACCACGAGGTGTCGCAACGCAACCGAGCGACGAAGCGCTTCCTGCACCCGGTGGTGGGCCTCCTGGAACTGGACTGCGAGGTCATGCTGAGCCACGAACACCACCACCTCCTGATAGTCCACTCGGCCCGCCCGGGCACAGAGGCCTACGAACGCCTTCAGCTGCTGAGGGTGGTGGGCTTGCAGGACCTGTCGCCGTCAGAAGCCCAGACGCCGTAGCTGCTTCGGGTCGCGCTGCCAGTCCTTCGCCACCTTCACGTGGAGGTCCAGGAACACCGGCGTCCCCAGCAACGCCTCGATCTGCTTGCGGCTCTTGATGCCGACCTCCTTCAGGCGCTTGCCCTTGGGGCCGATGATGATGCCCTTCTGGCTGGGGCGCTCGATGTAGACGAAGGCGTGGATGTCGAGGAGGGGCTTGTCGGCGGGGCGGTCCTCGCGGGGGAGCATCTCCTCGACGACCACCGCGATGGAGTGCGGAAGCTCGTCCCGGACACCTTCCAGCGCCGCCTCACGGATCAGCTCCGCGATCATGACCTGCTCCGGCTCGTCCGTCAGGTCACCCTCGGGGTAGAGGGCAGGCCCTTCCGGCAGCAACGGCACCAGCAGATCCGCCAGCAGATCCACCTGCTTGTTCGCCGTCGCCGACACCGGCACGATCTGCGCCCACTCGATCCCCAGCTCCTTGCCCAGCTGATCGATCGCGATCAGCTGCTCGGCGAGGGCCTTGGAGTCGACGAGGTCCGTCTTCGTGACGATCGCGACCTTCGGCGACTTCTTGATCCCGGCGAGCTCCTTCGCGATGAACCGGTCACCGGGCCCGATCTTCTCGTTCGCGGGCAGGCAGAAGCCGATCACGTCGACCTCGGCCCAGGTCGTACGCACCACGTCGTTCAGCCGCTCCCCCAGCAGCGTCCGCGGCTTGTGCAGCCCCGGGGTGTCCACCAGGATCAGCTGCGCGTCCTCCCGGTGCACGATCCCGCGCACGGTGTGCCGCGTCGTCTGCGGCTGGTTGGCGGTGATCGCCACCTTCTGCCCGACCAGAGCGTTCGTGAGGGTGGACTTGCCCGCGTTGGGGCGGCCCACGAAGCAGGCGAAGCCGGCGCGATGGGGAGCCCCGGTCGGCTCAGACGGCTCGGATGACTGACTACGAACGCTCATGCGGCCCATTCTCCCTGATCCACAGAGCCCCGCCGTACAAGCGTCCCCCCACCCGCCTCCCGGTGAGCTCCCGGAAACCTCCACGCAACGAAACATCGGGGAAACACGGTCGTGCCCGTCCGGAAACGCACGCCGGTGAACCTCTGACGAGCCCCCACACCGTTGGAGACGACCGTGACCCTCGCCGCGCAAGGTATCGACACCGGCGACACCGCCTGGCTGCTCGCCGCCACCGCCCTCGTCCTGCTGATGACCCCGGGCCTGGCCCTGTTCTACGCCGGCATGGTCCGCACGAAGAGCGTCCTCAACATGCTGATGATGAGCTTCGTGTCGATCGCCCTGGTGACGGTGGTGTGGCTGGCCGCCGGCTACTCCCTCGCCTTCGGCGACGACGCCGGCGGCGGCCTCATCGGCGGCCTCGACCACATCGGCATGGCGGGCCTCGGCCCCGACAGCGTCCAGGGCACGGTCCCCACCCTCCTCTTCGCCACCTTCCAGCTCACCTTCGCGATCATCACGGCGGCCCTGATCAGCGGCGCGATCGCGGACCGCGCGAAGTTCGGCGCGTGGCTGGTCTTCGTTCCCGTCTGGGCGCTCCTCGTATACGTTCCCGTCACCCACTGGGTCTGGGGCCCGGGCGGCTGGATCCTCGACAAGCTCGGCGCACTGGACTTCGCGGGCGGTCTGCCCGTCGAGATCACCTCCGGCGCCTCCGGACTGGCCCTCGCGCTCGTCCTCGGCCCGCGCCTCGGCTTCAAGAAGGACGCGATGCGCCCGCACAACCTCCCGATGGTCGTGCTCGGCGCCGGTCTCCTCTGGTTCGGCTGGTTCGGCTTCAACGCGGGTTCGGCGCTGGGAGCCAACGGACTGGCGGCCGCGGCCTTCCTCAACACCCTCGCCGCCGGCTGCACGGGCCTGCTCGGCTGGCTCTTCGTCGAGCAGAAGCGCGACGGCCACCCCACCACGCTGGGCGCCGCGTCCGGCGCGGTGGCGGGCCTGGTCGCGATCACCCCGTCCTGCGGCTCGGTCTCCCTCCTCGGCGCCCTCGTCGTCGGCCTCGCCGCGGGCGTGATCTGCTCCTACGCCGTGAGCTGGAAGTTCAAGCTCAACTACGACGACTCCCTCGACGTCGTCGGCGTCCACCTGGTCGGCGGCATCGTCGGCACCCTCCTCATCGGCGTCTTCGCCGTCGAGTCGATGACCGGCGGCACCGAGGGCCTGCTCTACGGCGGTGGCCTCGCCCAGCTCGGCAAGCAGCTGGTGGCCGTGGTCGCCGTGGGGGCGTACGCCTTCCTGGTGACGTACGGCATCGGCAAGCTGCTCGACCGGACGATCGGCTTCCGCGCGAGCGAGGAGCAGGAGCACACCGGCCTGGACCTTACGGTGCACGCCGAGACCGCATACGATCACGGCGTCCTGGGCCACGGCGCCCCGGTCAGCGCGTCCTCCGTCCCCTCCGCCCAGAAGGTCAAGAGCCAGGCATGAAGCTCATCACCGCGATCGTCAAGCCCTACCGCCTCGACGAGGTGAAGACCGCCCTCCAGGAGATGGGCATCCACGGTCTGACCGTGAGCGAGGCCAGCGGCTACGGCCGCCAGCGCGGCCACACCGAGGTGTACCGCGGCGCCGAGTACCAGGTCGACCTGGTCCCGAAGGTCCGTATCGAGGTCGTGGTGGAGGACGCCGACTCCGACGCCGTCATCGACGCGATCGTCAAGGCCGCGCAGACGGGGAAGATCGGGGACGGGAAGGTGTGGGCACTGCCGGTCGAGACGGTCGTACGGGTGCGGACCGGCGAGCGCGGCCCCGACGCGCTCTGATCAGCAGTACGACCCCCACCCCCACGACCGCCGCCAGCAGCACCGCCATCAGCCACGGCAGCGCGAGGAAGGAGGCGCCCGCCGACTCGCGGGTGTCCTTCGCGCTCGCCGTGAGCGTCACCTCGCCCCAGTCCAGCTGGGGCGCGCCCCGCCACGGCTCGCTCAGCCGGACGCTCTGCCCGGGCAGCAGCTCGGAGGGGACGTTCGTCAGGTCGCGGGCGAGCAGCGTACGGCCGAAAAGGCCCGTCGCGCGCAGCTCCACCTTCGGGTCGAGGGTGACATTGCCGGTGTTGTGCAGGGTGTACGAGACCGTCGCCGCGCTGTCGCCCAGTCCCGGCACGAGCGGCTGGTGGTGGCTGACCCGGACGTCCTCCACGGAGATCGCGGGGAGCGTCGGCCCGCCGACCCGTAGATAGACGCGGGCGGCCACGGCCCGCTGCACCCCGAGCGCGACCGACCCGTCGCCCCGGTCGATCCGCTCGTCGAGGGCCACGATGGCTCCCGGGTGGTCACCGGGTTCGGCACCGTCCGGCACCTTCATCGTGAACGGCACGGTCACCTTGCCGTGCGCGGGCACGGTGACCCGGCTCTTCGCGGGCCGCGCCCACACCCCTACGCCCCGCATCTTCTCCTTCGCCGTGCGCACGGCGAAGCCGCCGTCGCGGGCGGTGTTGTAGGCGTCGGCGGCGTACAGCCGGAAAGTCAGCGCCTTCCCGGTCTTGTTGGCGACGACCACCTTGTCGGTGAGGGTCTGCCCGGGGTCGGCGGAGAGATAGAAGTAGGGCCGCGCGGCCAGCTTCGTGGCGAGCGGGTAGACCGACCAGCTGCCGTTGTCGGCGGCGTGCGCGGGCGGGGCGAGGACAGCGAGAAGAAGCCCGAGGACAAGGGCGGAGAACGTACGACGCATGGGTGCGGACCCCCACGAGGACGAGGCGGACACAGACAGCCACGGGCGGGTGCGGACGCCCGTACGGTCAGCTGAGCGTGAGGGTGAGAACGCCGGAGTACGTGCCCGGAGGCGTGAACGCCGGTACGTTCAGGGAGAGTTTCGCGTCGACGGTGAACTCACCGCCGGTGACCGTGCCGTTGGGCGCGGACGCCAGGGTCGCCCCGGCCGCGCCCACGGTGCCGGACGAACCGGCCTGGCAGGTGCTGGGGCTGCCCGCCTTGGTGGTGCAGGCGGGGGTCCAACTGAGCGCCCCGGCATCGATCTTGGCGCCGGGACCGGTGAAGTCGGTGACCTTGCCGGTCAGGGACCAGCCCGCGACACCGCCACGGAAGTCCTTGACGCTCACGGTGTTGAGGTCGCCGCCCGAGGTGCCGCCCTTGCCGTAGTCGACCGCGCCCAGGGAGACGGTGTCCCCGGCCTGGGTCATCGACAGGGTGCCCGCCTTCACGGTGGTGCTGATCTTCTGGGCGTTGTCGGGGATGGGCGTGTTGTCGATGACGGTGTAGGCGGCGGGCCCGGCACCGGTTTCATCGCTCCAGCTCGCGCCCTCGTAGGCGACGACACCGGTAGTGGTCTTGTCGTTCACGACCAGCGACCCGTTGAAGGCGCCGTTGCCGTCCGCCGTCACGGTCGCGGTGTCCGCGGTCTGGCCGGCACCGGAGCGTCCGGCGAGGGTGACGGTCGCGCCCGGGGTGAAGTTGCTGCCGTTGACGGTGACGCTGTCACCGGGGTTCCCGGAGGCCGAACCGAGCGTGATGGCACGGGTGTTGGGCTGGGTGGCCGGACTCGCCGTGACCGTCTCGGAGACCGGGGCGGGCCCGTTGGTGACGGTGCAGGGGGTGTCCAGCTCCAGGATGTAGCTGGTGTGGATGTTGTAGTCGCCGGGCGAGAGCGTGATGGCCCCGGCGGTGGTGACGGTGAAGGTGCCGGTCATGCTGAACGACGGGAAGGGCGCGTTGCCGGCGACCGGATCGTTCTTCTTGGGCCCGACGACGGTGACGTCCCCGGTCTGTGCCCCGCCGAGGGTGACCTTGCCGGACGGCGTCATGATGTCGGCCGGGAGGCTGATCGCGGTGGGGTTGCTGGCGGCGGGCTTGACCACGGTGTAGGTCACGGTGACGGTGTCGCCGACCTTGGGGGCGGCGTTGTCGACCGTGATGAGCGCGGTCGTGGTGCCGTCGATGGGCGGGATGCCGGCGACGGCGGGCGGGATGCAGTGGGTGGCGAAATCGACGTTGCTCGCGGCGGCGGCCGGACCGGCCAGGCCGCCCGACGCGGCGACCGCCAGTGCGCCCGCGCCGAGCAGTGCGGCCCAGCGGCGTCTTCGTGATGTCGTATCCATGGGGAGTGCCCCCTCTCTGACTCAGTTGGGGGCATTGATGTGGGGATCGCGTGAGAAGTCAATGGAGATTGAGCCATGAACTGATGAACCGTCAGTTCCTGTACGTCTCACAGGAACTGACAGCCCATCAGCGACATTTGCGCGATTCTCAGTCGAACACGAACGGTCCCGGCGACTGCGGTGCGGTCGCCGTACAGGTGATGGTGATCCCGAAGACCGTCATCGTGAGCGAGCCACCATACGCCTCGAGGCTGTCACCGGAGGCCACGGTGCCGGGGAGCGGGCCGACCTGCACGGGGTCGCCGGCGGCCATCTCCGGGTTCTCGGTGGCGGTGAAGGACGTGGTGCCGCCGGAGGCGTTCACCAGAGCGAGGGTGGAGGTGATCGAGTCCTCGGACAGGCCGATCGGTGCGGTGATGGCCGAGGAGTTGATCGTCATGGTCGCGGCGGTGCCGTCCTGGGTGGCGGTGATGGTGGCTTCACCACTGCCGAAGCTGCCGCAGTCGGCGTTGATGGTCGCGCTGCCCGGGCTGACGGCCAGGGCGGCGGGCGCGAACACCAGCCCGGCGACCGCGAGCGCCCCGGTCACCAGTGCCGCACCTGTCGCTGTTCGTTTGCCTCTCATCGGGTTCCGACTCCCTTCCCATATCGGGGAAGTGCCATGTGGGGATGGACGGGAGAAGCCCGGACGGCCCGCGTGCGAGGCGTGGTGCGGGACGCGCCGCGTGGGGGGTGAGGAACGAAAACCTGACGGACCGTCGGAACTACCGATTCCATTGATACGCGAGAGTCTGAACACGACAAGGTTCAATTCCAGCCGCATCCTCCAGCCCGTCCGCACCTCTGAAGCGCTGGCCCGCATCCTCCAGCCCGTCCAGCACCTCTGAGGCGCTGGCCCGCATCCTCCAGCCCGTCCGGCACCTCTGAAGCGCCGGCCCGCATCCTTCAGCCCGTCCGGCGTTTGAGGACGAGGCCCCTTCAGGGCCGAAGCGGGGGTCTGGGGGCGGCAGCCCCCAGTGATGGGACGGGTAGGGGCGGCGGGGGCGAGGAAAAACCCGACCTCAGCCCGCCGTCACCGTAGCCCGCACCACCCCGTCCGGCCCCGCCAGCAGCACCGGCACAGCCGCCCCACCCAGATCCCGCACAGCCGCCCGATCCGCGACGGCCACCGTCTCCGCCTCCGTCACCACCGCCGCCGCCTCCAACGACTTCGCCCCGGAAGCCACCGCCATCGCCACAGCCGTCTGCAACGCGCTCAACTGCAGGGACGCAAGAGCCACCGTCCCCGCCACATACGTACGTCCGGTGTCGTCCCGCACCGCCGCCCCCTCGGGCACCCCGTTACGCGCCCGCGCGGAACGGGCCAGGGTCACGATCTTGCGGTCCTCAGGATCAAGCGCGCTGTCGGTCATGAGCCGAGGATACGTACCCGCACCCCACCGGCCCTCACCCGGCCACGGGGTACATCGCCCCCCGCCGCCCCTCCGGCGACGCCAGCCACTCCAGCTTCCCGGCCGTCACCTCGTCCATCGGCGTGTGCAGCACGATCGACAGATCCGGCCGTACCGGCATCTTCAGCACGCTCGCCTCGACGTGCAGCAGCCCGACCACCGGATGCTCCAGCTCCTTGCGGATCTGCCCGGCGTCCTCGATGTCCCGCTCCTTCCAGAGCGCGACGAACTCCTCACTCGCCGCCGACACGTCCGCCAGCACCTGCCGGAACCCCTCGTCGTCGGGCCGCGCGGCCGAGGCCGCCCGGAACTGGGCCACCACGGTGCGCGCGTTCTGCTCCCAACTCATCGACCGCGACCGGTACATCGGATCGGTGAAGAAGTCGACGAGACAGTTCTGCGTGATGTCGGGCCGCATCCCGAGGACCATCGCGGCGGCGTCGTTGTAGAGCACGCAGTTGTAGTAGAGGTCCATGATGTGCGCCGGATACGGCATCCACGCGTCGATCATCCGCCGCAGCCCGTCGCACATGTCCCGCCGGTCCGGCTCCACCTCGGGCACCGGCGGGTTCAGCCCGGCGAGGACGTACAGATGCCGGCGCTCGGCGCCGCTGAGCCGCAGCACGCGCGCGACGGAGTCCACGACCTGCGGCGACACCGAGATGTCCCGCCCCTGTTCAAGCCACTGGTACCAGGAGGCGCCCACCCCTGCGAGCACGGCGACCTCCTCGCGCCGCAGTCCGGGCGTCCGGCGCCGCGCTCCGCCGTCCGGCAGCCCGGCCTCGGCGGGCGAGACCCGGGCCCGCCGGCTCATCAGAAACTCCCGCAGCTCCTGCCGCCGCTGGACAGCCTCCGCCACCACGAACTCGTCCCCCTCGTACCGCCGCCGTTGCCTGGTGGTGCCACCACCAGGACAACTGCCGTCTCCCCACGGCTATTCCGCGGCCACGAGGCTCTTGCCCATGGCGACCGACACCGCATCCACAACCACCACCGGAACCGAGACCGGAACCGAGACCGGAACTGAAACCGAAACCGAAACCGAGACCGGGACCGAAACCGGGACCGGGACCGGGACCGTCCCCGCACCACGGCTCTCGCACCGCGACAAGCTCGTCCTCTTCGTCCTGTGCGCGGCCCAGTTCATGGTCGCCCTGGACTTCTCCGTCCTGAACGTCGCCCTGCCCGTCCTCGGCGCGGACCTCGGCATGAGCCAGTCCGCACTCCAGTGGGCGGTCACCGCGTTCGCGCTGCCGTCCGGCGGCTTCCTCCTCCTCTTCGGCCGGATCGGCGACCTGTACGGCCGCCGCAAGCTGTTCCTGACCGGCCTCGCCCTGTTCGCCGCGGCCTCGCTGCTGGCGACGTTCGCCTGGGACCCGGCGTCGTTCCTCGCCGGACGCGCGCTGCAAGGCGTGGGCGCGGCGGCCATCGTGCCGACCGGCATGTCCCTGCTCACCACGACCTTCCCGGAGGGCCCGGCCCGCGACCGTGCGCTCGGCATCTCCGGCACGCTGCTGTCCCTCGGCTACACCGTCGGCATGGTGGCGGGCGGCGTCCTCACCGACGCCTTCGGCTGGCGCTCGACGATGGGCCTGCTGACCCTGTTCGCGCTGCTCGTCCTGCCCCTCGCACCCGGCCTACTGCCGGAGTCCCGCACCCCGGACCGCCCCCGCCTGGACATCCCCGGCGCGGTCACCGTCACCGGCGGTCTGCTCTCGCTGATCTACGCCCTGTCGACGGCCGCCGACCACGGCTTCGCCCGCACCGACGTCGTCGTCACCCTGGTCGCCGGTCTCGTCCTGCTGACCGCCTTCGCGGTCGTCGAGTCCCGCAGCGCGGCCCCGCTGGTGTCGCTGCCGATGCTGCGCCGCCGCACGGTGGCGTGGGGCAACCTGGGCGGTCTGGTCACCTTCTCGATGATGTCGACGATCGTCTTCGTGCTGACCCTGTACCTCCAGGAGGTCCTGCACCTGTCGGCGTTCGAGACCGGCCTCGTCTTCGGGGTGCAGGGTGTGCTGTCGGTGGTGGCGGGCGTCTACACGCCGAGGGTCATCGCCCGGCTCGGCGGCGCCCGCCGCACGCTGGTCGTCTCCCTCACCGGCCAGGGCGTCCTGATCGCCGCGCTGCTGGGCCTCGGCGAGGGCAACGCCTCGGTGTGGCTGGCCGTCGCCGCCGTCTCGCTGGCCAGCATGTTCCACCTCGGCGCGATCATCTCGTACGGCCTGACCGTCACCTCGGGCGTGCCGGACGAGGAGCAGGGCCTGGCGACCGGCCTGGTCACCTCGACCCAGCAGGTCGGCATCACGATCGGCATCCCGCTGCTGGGCGTCCTGGCGACGACCGCCGGTGACCTGCTGTCCGGCGTCCGCACGGTCGTCGCGATCGACGCGGCGATCGTCCTGGCCACCGCCGCCCTCGTCGCCGTAGGCCTGCGGACCCGGCGGTCAGGGGCGGTCGAGGCGGAGGCGCTCGGCGCGCGGTAGGCCGGCCACGACCAGGTCGTACGAGTCCTCCACGAGCTCCCGGACCAGCCGGTCCGGGAGTTCGCCGTCGACCGTGACGGTGTTCCAGTGGCGCTTGTTCATGTGGTAGCCGGGGATGATCAGGCCCTCGTACTCGCCCCGGAGCCGGACCGCGTCCTCCGGGTCGCACTTGAGGTTGACCGTCAGGGGGCGGTTGTCCAGCCAGGACAGGGCGAACATCTTGCCCAGCACCTTGAAGACGGAGATCTCGGGCGAGAAGGGGAAGTCCTCCACGGCCGCGTTGAAGGAGAGGCAGAGGGTGCGCAGTTCCTTCGGGGTCACTCGTCCTCCTTGGGCACCTCTGCGGGCTCCACCAGCACGGTCACGATCTTGTTCCGCCGCCCGGCCGCGGCTTCCGCGGTCAGCCGCAGCGCCCGCTCGTCCGGCAGGTCCACGACCGCCGAGGCGCCGGCGATGGGAACGCGGCCGAGGGCCTTCGCGAGGAGTCCGCCGACCGTCTCCACGTCCTCGTCGTCGTACTCGTCGAGGCCGTACAGCTCGCCCAGGTCGGTGATGTCGAGGCGGGCGGTGACCCGGAAGCGGTCGTCGCCCAGCTCCTTCACCGGGGGCAGCTCACGGTCGTACTCGTCGGTGATCTCGCCGACGATCTCCTCGAGGATGTCCTCGATGGTGACGATGCCGGCGGTGCCGCCGTACTCGTCGATGACGACGGCGACGTGATTGCGGTCCCGCTGCATCTCGCGCAGCAGGTCGCCCGCGTTCTTGGTGTCGGGCACGAACGCGGCGGGCCGCATGGCCGTGGAGACCAGCTCGCTCTCCGCGTCCCGGCTGATGTGCGTCTTGCGGACCAGGTCCTTCAGATACACGATCCCGACGATGTCGTCCTCGCTCTCCCCGGTCACCGGTATGCGGGAGAAACCGGAGCGCAGGGCGAGGGTGAGGGCCTGACGGATCGTCTTGTAGCGCTCGATGACGACGAGGTCGGTGCGCGGCACCATGACCTCGCGCACGAGGGTGTCGCCGAGTTCGAAGACGGAGTGCACCATGCGGCGCTCGTCGTCCTCGATGAGCGACTCCTTCTCGGCGAGGTCGACCAGCGCGCGCAGCTCCGCCTCGGAGGCGAAGGGGCCGCGGCGGAAGCCCTTGCCGGGGGTGAGCGCGTTGCCGATGAGGATCAGCAGGTTGGGGATCGGGCCCATGATCCGCGCGAGCGGCAGCAGGACGTACGCCGCCGCCGTCGCGGTGTTCAGCGGGTGCTGGCGGCCGATGGTGCGCGGGGAGACCCCGACGGCGACGTACGACACCAGGACCATGACGCCGATCGCGACGAGCAGGGCCTGGGTGGTGCCGTCGAACTCCTGGAGGCAGGCGTACGTGACCATCGCCGCCGCGGCCATCTCGCAGGCGACGCGGACCAGCAGCGCCACGTTGAGATAGCGGGTCGGGTCGGCGGCGATCTGCGCGAGTTTGGCGCTGCCGCGCCGGCCGACCCGGACGGCCTCCTCGGCGCGGAAGCTGGAGACGCGCGCGAGGCCCGCCTCCGCGCAGGCGGCGAGCCAGGCGACGACGACCAGGGCGATCGCGCCGGAGACGAGGGGAAGGCTCATGACACGGTCGGGGCCGGCGACGGACCCGTCATACCCTTCTCCGCCCGCCAGCCGTCCACGATGGCGGCCTGGAGGCCGAACATCTCGGCCTTCTCGTCCGGCTCCTCGTGGTCGTAGCCGAGCAGGTGCAGCACGCCATGGACGGTCAGGAGCTGGAGCTCCTCGTCCATGGAGTGCTGCGTGGGCGCGTCCTCCCCCTGCTTCTTGGCCACCTCGGGACAGAGCACGATGTCGCCCAGCAGCCCCTGCGGGGGCTCCTCGTCGTCCTTGCCGGGCGGTCGCAGCTCGTCCATCGGGAAGGACATGACATCGGTCGGCCCGGGCAGGTCCATCCACTGGATGTGCAGCTGCTCCATGGCGTCGGCGTCCACAACGATCACCGAGAGCTCGGAGAGCGGGTGGATGCGCATCCGCGCGAGCGCGTAGCGGGCGATGTCGAGGATCGCCTGCTCGTCGACCTCGGTTCCGGACTCGTTGTTGACGTCGATCGACATGGTGCTGCGGTGTCTACTTCCCCTTGTGCCCGGACCTGCCCCGGCCGCCGCCCTTGTGGCCGCCGTTCTCGGTGCCGTGCTTGCTGTCGTACTTCTCGTACGCGTCGACGATACGGCCGACGAGCTTGTGCCGTACGACATCGTGGGACGTGAGCCGCGAGAAGTGCACGTCGTCGAGGCCCTCCAGGATGTCCTGGACCTGACGCAGACCCGACTTGGTGCCGTTGGGCAGGTCGACCTGGGTCACGTCACCCGTGATCACGATCTTCGAGTCGAAGCCGAGGCGGGTGAGGAACATCTTCATCTGCTCGGGGCTCGTGTTCTGAGCCTCGTCCAGGATGATAAAAGCATCATTAAGGGTGCGGCCCCTCATGTATGCCAGCGGCGCGACCTCGATCGTGCCCGCGGCCATCAGCCTCGGGATGGAGTCGGGGTCGAGCATGTCGTGCAGCGCGTCGTACAGCGGGCGCAGGTAGGGGTCGATCTTCTCGTAGAGCGTGCCCGGCAGGAAGCCGAGGCGCTCGCCCGCCTCCACCGCGGGGCGGGTCAGGATGATGCGGTTGACCTGCTTGGACTGCAGGGCCTGCACCGCCTTGGCCATGGCGAGATAGGTCTTGCCGGTACCGGCGGGGCCGATGCCGAAGACGATCGTGTGCTTGTCGATCGCGTCGACGTACCGCTTCTGGTTGAGGGTCTTGGGGCGGATCGTCCGGCCGCGCGAGGAGAGGATGTTCTGGGTGAGCACCTCGGCCGGGGTCTCCTGGCCGTCGTTGGTGCCGTTCTCGCTCGCTCTGAGCATCGCGATGGAGCGTTCCACTGCGTCCTCCGTCATCGGCTGTCCGGTGCGGAGCACCAGCATCATCTCGTCGAACAGGCGCTGGACGATGGCCACTTCGGCGGCGTCGCCGACCGCGCTGATCTCATTGCCCCGGACATGGATGTCGGCCGCCGGGAAGGCCTTCTCGATCACGCGCAGCAGGGAGTCGCCGGACCCCAGCACGGTCACCATGGGGTGCTGGGCGGGGACGGTGAACTGTGCTCTCGCCTGTCCCTGCGCGGGGGTGCGATCTGTGGGTGTCTGAGTCATGGGCCGGCTCTGTAGGCCTTGCTCGTCCTCCTCGAAACGACTCGCCCGCCACATGGGCGGCCTGGCGATTTCCAGGGTACGCCGGGGAACTGACAACGCCGAAGGCCTTTTCCGCCCGCGGTCACCGAGCGTGAGGGCGCCCTCAGTGCAGCGATGAGCCCTGCATACGCCCCCCGCGTGCGTGGGGAGAATGCGCGCCGACACCGCTACGCGCGCACCGGGTTCTCGTCGCGCCAGTCCGGGGAAAGCAGGTCGGCCGTGCTCTTGCGTCTGCCCACGTCCGTGTCCGAGGCACGCCAGTGCCTGTCCGAGGGAGCGATACCCGTCGGCGGAGCCACCCTCCAGTGGGCCGTCTGGCAACGGGACGGCTTCCCGCAGCAGGCGATGAGCCTGCGCGAGGTGCCCGAGGCCAATGTGCTCGGTGCCGGGGAGCTGGGGGCGGCGGTGCTGCTGCACCGGGTCGACGAGCGGGTGCCGGAGGTGCTGCACCAGGCGGCCTCGCGCGTGGGCACCGGGGCGGTACGCCGCACCGCGACGGTCGGCGGCAACATCGTCGGCAGCACCCTGCGCTGTCTCCTGCCCGCCGCCCTGGTGCTGGACGCCCGGGCCACGGCACTGGACACGGCGGGCACCTTCGAGACCGACCTCAGCGAACTCACGGCGAAGCGCCCGCTCCTGCTGAGCCTGCGCTGGCGCACCCCCTTGGCCAGCGCCTACCGCAAGCTCCCGGAGACCGGCGAGCCCCCGCTGGTGATCGCGGCGGCCGTGACACCCGCCGGCGAGTCCAGGCCCCTGCTGCGGGTGGCGGTACGGGACGGCTACGACGTCCTGACCGAGACCGTCCCGTACGACACGGACGGCGACCGGGTCCTCGACGCCCTGGCGGGCACGCCGCTCGGCGCTCTGCCGGCGCCGGCACGGGAGGCGGTGCGGGTGCAGGTCGCGGAGGTTCTGGGCCGTACGGCGGTCTGAGCCCTCGGGCCTCATGCCAACCGGCTCGCCCCCTCGCCGACCGCCCGCCACGCACCCGCCGCACCGTCCGGCCTCAGGGCCCGCCGGGCCGGGCGAGGTCTGCACCTGGCGCCGACGGCCAGGACTGCGGGCCCGCCGCGCCCCGCCTTGCCGCGCCCTCCGCCCCGACGCCCCGCCCCTACGCCGACCGGCGGAACCCGATCGTCGGCACCGCGCGCCGCAGCGGCCACGGGCGGGCCTGTTCCGCCGGTACGAGTTCCGCCAGGAAGCCGTAGCGCCGCAGGGCCGCGGGGTCCTGGCCCGGCAGTGACTGGACCTTGCGCCACCAGGCGCCGATCTCCGACCAGCCCGGTGCCGAGAGGGAGCCGCCGAACTCCTGGACGGAGAGCGCGGCCGTGAGCCCGGCGAAGGCGAGCCGGTCGGCGAGCGGCCAGCCCGCCAGCGTGCCGGTGACGAACCCGGCGACGAAGACATCACCGGCGCCGGTGGGGTCGAGGGCCTCGACGGCGATGGCGGGCACCTCGGCGGACTCCCCGGTCCGCCGGTCGGCCGCGTAGGCGCCCTCCGCGCCGAGGGTGACCACGGCGAGCGGCACATGGTCGAGGAGGGCGTGGGCGGCCTCGCGCGGGCAGGAGGTGCGGGTGTACCGCATGGCCTCCTCGGCGTTGGGCAGGAAGGCCTCGCAGTGTTCGAGGTCGGCGAGGCCCGCCAGGTCCCAGGCTCCGGTGTCGTCCCAGCCGACGTCGGCGAAGACACGGGTGCCCTTGCTCGCGGCCTGGGCGATCCAGGGGGCGCGCTTGCCCGGCACCAGGGAGGCGACGGCGGCACGCGCGCGTGGGGGGCAGTCCGGGGCGGGCTCCTCCGGGGGCGGCTCGTGGCCGTGGGAGACCATCGTCCGCTCGCCCTCGTACGCCATGGAGACGGTGACCGGGGAGTGCCAGCCGGCGACGGTGCGCGACGGCGAGAGGTCGATGCCCTCGCCCTGGGCCAGGGCGTCCCAGCAGTACTCGCCGTAGTGGTCGGAGCCGAAGGCGGCGGCGAGGGAGGTCCTGAGCCCCAGCCGGGCCAGCGCGGTGGCCATGTTGGCGACTCCGCCGGGGCTCGACCCCATCCCGCGCGCCCAGGACTCGGTGCCGCGCACGGGGGCGGAGTCGAGCCCGGTGAAGATGATGTCGAGGAAGACGGTGCCGGTGAGATAGACGTCCCAAGGGGGGTCGTCGGGGGTGCGCAGCGCGGCGAGCGGGTCGACCTGGGCCTGACACGGCCCGGTCGCTCCGAGGTGCGACGGTCCCTTTCCGACGGATGCGCTGGACGCGATCACGGGGCGCTCCCTGCGAGTGGTACGGATTCAGCCAGTCTGCACCACACCACTGACAACAGGGCTGCCAACACCGCCCCACCCACGAAGCACCGGCCGCATCATCCAGCCCGTCCGGCGTTTGAGGACGAGGCCCCTTCGGGGCCGACGGGGGTCCAGGGGGCAGAGCCCCCTGGCGGGGTCGAAGGGGCGGAGCCCCTGGTGATGGGACGGGTAGGGGCGGCGGGGGCGAGAAAAGAACCCCCACTACCAGCGCGGCACCCCCGGCGTCACCCACCCCGGCTCCGCGGCCCGCATCGCCGCCGCGTCGTCCCGCTCCCGCAGTGTTCCGTCGTCGTCGAGCCACCGCTGGTGCAGCGCCCGCAGCTTCTCCCGGTCGAGCTCGACCCCGAGTCCCGGCGCGTCGGACACGGCGACCTTCCCGCCCTCGAACACCAGCCGCTGCGTCAGGACGTCCTCCGCCTGCCAGGGATAGTGCGAGTCGCACGCATGGTGAAGGTCGGGCACGGTGGCCGCCACGTGCGTCATCGCGGCCAGCGAGATCCCCAGATGGGTGTTGGAGTGCATGGACACTCCCACCCCGAACGTCCGGCAGATCGCGGCGAGTTGCTGGGTGTTCCGCAGGCCGCCCCAGTAGTGGTGGTCGGACAGCACCACCTGCACGGCCCCCTTCCCGAACGCCTCCGCGATCTCCGCGAACGTCGTCACGCACATGTTCGTGGCGAGCGGCACGTCGGTCCCGGCGGCCACCTCGGCCATGGCGGCCGTACCGAGCGCGGGGTCCTCCAGGTACTCCAGAACGTCCCCGAGTTCCTCCGCCACTCTCAGCGAAGTGGCCACGGACCAGGCCCCGTTGGGATCGAGCCGCAGCGGATGCCCGGGAAACGCCTCGGCGAGCGCCCGCACCGCGGCGATCTCCTCGTCCGGCGGAAACACCCCGCCCTTGAGCTTGAACGACGTGAACCCGTACCGCTCCTTGAACAGCCGGGCCTGCGCCACGACCCCGGCCGGATCGACGGCGGCCCCCCAGTCGTCCTTCTCCGCGGCGACGCCCGCCGGATGGTCGGCCCATTTGTAGAAGAGGTAGGCGCTGTACTCGACGGCGTCCCGCACCTTGCCCCCGAGCAGCGCGTGCACGGGCAGCCCGAGCGCCTTGCCGAGCGCGTCGAGGCAGGCGACCTCGAACCCGGAGACGACGGACAACCGCAGCTTGTCGGCGGTCTGCACGCCCCGCAGCCCACCCACGTCGACCTGCCCGGACACCCGCGCGTCATCGACAGCGACCTCGTCGGCGACCGTGAACAGGCCGTTCAGGTCGGACACCTGACGTCCGATCAGCTTCTCCGCGAACGGCCGTGCCAGCTCCAGGTACTTGGTGTCGCCGTAGGTCTCGCCGACCCCCACCACCCCGTCGGCCGTCTCCACCTCGACGATCAGCCGGGGTGTGTACGGCTGGTGCACGCCTTGCGTGTTGAGCAGCGGCGGGTCGGCGACGAGGATCGGCGTCAGGCGTACGTCGGTGATCGTGAGATTCACAGGGCGGCTCCTACGAGGTCGAGTCCGGTGGTGAGCAGGTTCCCGAGGTCGGTGAGATCGCGGTCCGACGGATCGGTGAGGGGCGCGCGGACCGGCCCGACGGGACGCCCGCGCAGCCGGGCCGCGGCCTTGACGAGGGACACGGCGTATCCGGGTACCCGGTCGCGGAGTTCGACGAGCGGCACGTAGAACTCGCGCAGCAACCGCTCGACCGTCTTGCCGTCGCCGTCCCGCAGCGCCGCGAAGAAGGAGTTCGCGATCTCGGGGGCGAAGGCGTGCACCGCCGACGAGTACGCGGGAACTCCGACCGTGGCGTAGGCGCGGGCCTGGATCTCCGCGGTGGCGGCCCCGTTGAAGAAGAGGAAGCCCTCGGGCGCGGCGAGGGTGAGGCGTTGCAGCCGGTCCAGGTCGCTGTGCCCGTCCTTGAGGCCGATGACGCCGGGGATCTCGGCGACGCGCCTCAAAGAGGCGGCGGTGAAGGCGACTTGGCCCCGCTGGTAGGCGATGAGCGGCAGCGACGTGCGGGCGGCGATCTCCTCCAGCTGCCGGACGAGCCCGTCCTGCGGGGCGGCGACCAGGTAGTGCGGGAGCACGAGCAGCGCGTCGGCGCCCGCCTCCTCGGCGATCCGCGCGAACCGCACGGCCTGCGCCCACCCGTACCCGACCCCGGCGACGACGGGCACCCGGCCGGCCGCCTCCTCGACGGCGACGGTCACGACCGTCCGGTACTCGTCCTCGTCCAGCGAGAAGAACTCCCCGGTGCCACACGCCGGGAAGAGGGCGCCGGGAGCGGCGGCGAGCTGCGCGGCGACGTGGGCGCGGAAGCCGTCCGGGTCGAGCGTGCCGTCCTCGCGGAAGCTGGTCAGCGGGAAGGACAGCACCCCGGCCGCCATGCCGTCCCGCAGCCGCCGGGCGACGCCCCCGCCCCTGTCGGTGTCGATCCCCACGCCTCATCATCTCCCCATGTAGACGACATCCACATATAGAGATGGAGGTTAGATACACGAACGATAACCGTCAATGGCGCCGCCCCGTCGGATTACGATCGGCTCATGTCAGAGACAGCGGGCGTCCGCGAGGTGAAGTCGGCGGCGCGGACGGTCGAGCTGCTGGAACTCCTCGCGGCCCGCGGGGACCGCCCGGCACGCCTCCAGGAACTGGCCGACGAACTCGGGGTCCCCCGCAGCTCGATGTACGCCCTCCTCCAGACCCTGATCTCGCGCGGCTGGGTCCGCACCGACATCACCGGCTCCCTCTACGGCATCGGCATCCACGCCCTGCTGACCGGCACCAGTTACCTCGACTCCGACCCGCGTGTCCGGGTCGTACGGCCGTATCTCGACGAGGCGTCCGACGCGCTGGGCGAGACCATCCACATGGGCCGGCTCGACGGCCGGGACGTGGCCTATCTGGCGACCCGCGAGTCCCACGAGTACCTGCGCACCATCAGCCGCGTCGGCCGCCGCCTCCCCGCCCACGCGGGCGCCCTCGGCAAGGCCCTGCTCGCCGAGCACCCCGACACGGAACTGCCCGAGGGCCCGTACGAGGAGCTCACGCCCAACACCCGCACGACCCGCGAGACCCTCACGGCGGACCTTGCCGAGACGCGGGCCCGCGGCTACTCGGTCGACCGCGAGGAAGGCGTCCCCGGCATCATCGGCTTCGGCTTCGCCCTGCGCTACGACTCCCCGACCCAGGACGCCATCAGTTGCTCGGTGCCGGTGGCCCGGCTGACGCCGGAGCACGAGGGGCGGATCGTCGCGGTGATGCGGGAGATCAGGGGCAAGATCGAGGCGACGGTACCGGCGGCGGGCGGCGCGGCGGTCCACTGGCGCTGAGGCCCCGCGTCAAGCCACCGAACACCTGTCACGGGCGCCTCGTTTACCCGCTCTCCCCCACCCCAAACACGAAGTGCCCCACATCACACCCCCCACTCTTCTTCTCGAACCGCGTGCTTGATACAAATTGCCCGCGCGTTCCTGTCCGTCGACGGTCGTCGCCCAACCCCCTTCTTGAGCCGCTTCTTTCGCATGCCCTGGGAACGCCCGTGTCCGCCCCCCGCACCACCCTGCCCTGGCCCCTCATCGCCCTGTTCACGGCCGGGTACCTCGCCCCGTACCTCCTCCCGACCACTGTCGGCAGGCTCGACTCGGGGCTTCCGCTCTCCGCCACCCAGGCGGGCGCCGTCGGCAGCGCGCTGCTGCTGAGTTCGGCCTCAGCGGGATTCCTGCTCGCCTCCCGCGTCGACCGGATCGGCCCCCGCCTCCTCGCCCGCACCGGCCTCGTCCTCGCCGTCCTCGGCTACGGCGGCGCCGCGCTCACCCACACCCTGTGGGCCGTCATCGCGGGCGTGCTCATCGGCGGCTTCGGCTCCGGTACGGCGACAGCGGTGGCCGCCACCGGCATCGCCGCCCAGCCCGACCCGCACCGCACCACCACGCTCGGCCTGCTCGGCGTCTCCGCGCTCGCCGGCGCCGTCTATCTGACGGTCCCGCACCTCGGCCCCGGCCACGGCCAGCCGCTGGCGGCGATCGCCCTCACGGCAGCGGCGGTCTGGCCCCTGACCACCCGCCTCGCCCCCGCGACGGCCCCCCACCGCACCCGGCAGCAGCCGAAGACCCCGCTCCCGCACCTGCGCGCCGGACTGCTCCTCGCCCTCACCCTGCCGTGCTGGTCCCTCGCCCAGAACTCCCTCTGGGGCGTCAGCGGCCGCATCGGCCTCGACCAGGCCCACCTCACCGAGGCGACCGTCGGCGCGGTCTTCGCGATCGCCCTCGGCGCCGGCCTCCTCGGCGTCATCGGCGCGAGCGCCCTCGGCCCCCGCCTCGGCAGGGCCCTCCCCATCGGCGCGGGCACGGCCCTCATCGCCGCCTGCATCGCCCTGAGCGCCTCCGCGACCGACCTCACGACCTTCGCGACCGGCGAGATCGCGTGGAACACGCTCTACCCGATCGTCCTGTCGTACGTCATAGGCCTGGCCGCCTCCCTGGACCCGAGGGGCCGCTGGGCGGTCCTGGTCGGCTCGGCCTCGTCCCTGGGCACGGCGGCGGGCCCACTGGCAGGCAGCGTCCTGTCAGCACAGGCAGGCTTCGCAACGATGGGCCTGGTACTGGCGGCGGGCCTACTGCTGATCGCCGTACCGATGACGGCGGTGGCGATGGGCAAGGGCAGGCGCTCCTTGCCGGTGGTGGAAGTCCCGGTGGAAGCGCCGACCTACAACAAGGCAACGGCTGCGTAGAGGGCCTCTAGGGGCGCGGGGCTGTATCGATTTGCGGCTCCGCCGCGTGGGCGCGACCAGCCCCCACCGGACCCGCAGCCGAATCAGAACCGATATTCCTCAACCTCCGCGAGATACCGAGCCCGCCGCTCCTCGTCATGCTCCAGAAAACTCGCCAAGAACGAGTTCCGAGCAAGCTCCCGCAACCGCTCCTCCCCCAGCCCCAACGCGGAGCGCACCGCATCGAAGTTGTCCCCGGCGTACCCCCCGAAATAGGCGGGGTCGTCGGAGTTCACGGTGCACAACAACCCCGCGTCCAACATCGCCGGAAGCGGATGATCCGCAAGCACGTCGACCGTCCGCAGCCGCACATTGGACAGCGGGCACAAGGTCAACGGAACCCGCTCCCGCACCAGCCGCTCCACCAGCCCCGCATCCTCCATGCACCGCAGCCCATGATCGATCCGCTCCACGCCGAGCACGTCCAGCGCCTCGGTGATGTACTCCGGCGGCCCCTCCTCCCCCGCATGGGCGACCCGCCGCAGCCCCAGCGCGGCAGCCGCCTCGTACACCTCGCGGAACTTCACCGGCGGATGCCCGACCTCGGCGGAGTCGAGCCCGACGCCGACGATCCGGTCGAGGTACGGCTTCGCGGCCTCCAGCGTCTCCAGGGCCGACTCGGCGGACTCGTCCCGCAGGAAGCACATGATCAGCTGCGTGGAGACACCGTGCCGCGCCTCGCTCTCACCGAGCGCCCGCCACAGCCCTTCCACGACCGTGCCCATGCCCACACCGCGCGCGATGTGCGCCTGCGGGTCGAAGAAGATCTCCGCGTGCCGCACCCCCTGCGCGGCGGCGCGCGCCAGGTACGCGTCGGCGAGGTCCTCGAAGTCGCGCTCGGTGCGGAGCACGGCCATGAGCTCGTAGTACAGGTTCAGGAAGGACTGGAGGTCCTCGAAGTCGTACGCCTTGCGCAGCTCTTCGGTGTCCGCGTACGGCAGGGAGACGCCATTGCGCGCGGCCAGCTCGAACGCCAGCTCGGGCTCCAGCGTGCCTTCGATGTGCAGGTGCAGTTCAGCTTTGGGGAGGGGCATCAAAGCATCGTACGGCCGCTTTACCGCCGTTTCGGAACCGGCACCCGCAGCAGGTCGTGCGCCACGGTCAGCTCGCCCTCGAACCCGGCCGCCCGCGCCTGCCGTTCGAACTCGTCGGGCTCGGTGTAGCGCTGGCTGAAGTGGGTGAGGACGAGATGCCGTACGCCGGCGTCCCGGGCGACGGTCGCGGCCTGCCCGGCCGTGAGGTGGCCGTGTTCGACCGCGAGGTTCGTGTCCTCGTCGAGGAACGTCGACTCGATGACGAGCATGTCGCAGCCGTCCGCGAGGGCGTACACGCCCTCGCACAGCCGGGTGTCCATGACGAACGCGAACCGCTGCCCGCGCCGGACCTCACTGACGTCCGCCAGCGTCACGCCGCCCACCGCGCCCTCGCGCTGGATGCGCCCGACGTCCGGGCCCTTGATGCCGTGCGCCGCGAGGCGGTCGGGCAGCATGCGGCGGCCGTCGGGTTCGACGAGTCGGTAGCCGTACGACTCGACGGGGTGGGAGAGCTTGCGGGCCTCCAGGGTGTAGGTGGCGGACGCGCCCAGCACCCCGTCCGCGCTCACCGGCGCCTGGGTGAGCTCGACCGTCTCCCGGTACGCCGTCGCGTACCGCAGCCGGTCGAAGAAGCGCTGGCCGGACTTGGGGTAGTGGGCGGTGATCTCGTGCGGGACGCGGTCGAGGTTGATGCGCTGGATGACGCCCGCGAGACCGAGGGAGTGGTCGCCGTGGAAGTGGGTGACGCAGATCCGGTTCAGGTCGTGCGCGGCGACCCCGGCGCGCAGCATCTGGCGCTGGGTGCCCTCGCCCGGGTCGAAGAGGATGCCCTCGCCGTCCCAGCGCAGGAGGTAGCCGTTGTGGTTGCGGTGCCGGGTGGGGACCTGGCTGGCGGTGCCGAGGACCACCAATTCACGTACGGACACGGTGACTTACCCGGGGGGCCATTCGAGGCCGCGGCCACCGAGGACGTGCGCGTGCGCGTGCCAGACGGTCTGGCCCGCGCCGGCGCCCGTGTTGAAGACGATGCGGTAGCTCTCCAGCTTCTCCTCGTCGGCGACGGTCTGCGCCTCGCGCAGCACGTCGGCGGCGATGGTGGGCTCCGCGGCGGCGAGGGCGGCGGCGTCCCGGTAGTGCACCTTGGGGATGACCAGGACATGCGTCGGCGCCTGGGGGTTGATGTCCCGGAAGGCGACGGTGGTGTCCGACTCGCGGACGATCGTGGCCGGGATCTGTCCCTCGACGATCTTGCAGAACAGGCAGTCCGCCTGCGGCTCCCCTGGCATGTGCGTCCTCTCGCCGTAATCGCCCGAAGTCTTCGGGGCATCGTATCGAGCAGGTCAGGGAAGCGACGGAGGCACCTTCGCCGGAGTTCCCTCCAGCGCCTCCAGCGCGAGCCTTATGGCCTCGTCCAGTTGGACGTCCCGTCCCGCCCCGTGGTCCTGCGGACGCTGGACGACCTCGACGTCCGGGTCCACGCCGTGGTTCTCCACGCCCCACTCGTAACCCTCCAGCCAGAAGGCGTACTTGGGCTGCGTGACGAGCGTGTCGTCGACGAGGTGGTAGCGGCTGTCGATGCCGACGACGCCGCCCCAGGTGCGGGTCCCGACGACCGGGCCGATACCGAGGGCCTTGATGGCCGCGTTGACGATGTCGCCGTCCGAGCCGGAGAACTCGTTGGCGACGGCGACGACGGGGCCGCGCGGGGCGTCCTGGGGGTAGCTGTAGGGGCGCATGCCGCGGGGGCTGGCCCAGCCGACGATCTTGCGGGCCAGCTTCTCCACCACCAGCTGGGAGGTGTGCCCGCCGCGGTTCTCGCGGACGTCGACGACGAGCCCCTCGCGGGCCACCTCGACGCGCAGGTCGCGGTGGATCTGGGCCCAGCCGGGGGCCTGCATGTCGGGGACGTGGAGGTAGCCGAGCCGGCCGCCGGAGCGCTCGTGGACGTAGGCGCGGCGGTCGGTGACCCAGGCGTGGTAGCGCAGGGGCTCCTCGTTGGCGACCGGGACGACGACCGCGTGCCGTACGTCGCCGCCGCCGGACGGGGAGATGGTCAGCTCGATCGCCTTGCCCGCCGTACCGACGAGCAGCGGCCCCGGGCCCGTCACCGGGTCGACGGGCCGTCCCGCGACGGCGACGATCGCGTCCCCGGCGCGGACTGCGACGCCGGGCGCGGCGAGCGGGGAACGGGCGTCGGGGTCGGAGGTCTCCGAGGGCAGGATGCGGTCGATGCGCCAACTGCCGTCCGCGTGGCGGGAGATGTCGGCTCCGAGGAGGCCTTGCCGGGCGCCGTTGCCGTAGCCGCCGCGCGGGACGACGTAGGCGTGCGAGGTGCCCAGTTCGCCCTGGACCTCCCAGAGGAGGTCGACGAGGTCGTCGTGGGTGGCGACGCGGCCGAGGACGGGGCGGTAGCGGTCGAGGACGCCGTCCCAGTCGGTGCCGCCGAGGTCGGGGCGCCAGAAGTGGTCGCGCATGATGCGGCCGGTCTCGTCGTACATCTGCCGCCACTCGGCCGCCGGGTCGATCGTCTGCCGGATGCGGGTGAGGTCGACGGTGATGTTGGTGTCGCTGTCGTCGTCGTTCGAGGCGCGGCGGTCGCTCGGTACGACCTTCAGCCGGCCGTCGGTCCCGAGCAGGACCCGCTTGCCGTCGCCGCTGACGGCGAAGTGGTCGGCGTCGGCGGCCAGATGCTCGACGCGCTGCTGGACGAGGTCGAAGCGCTCCAGCTCGGTCTTGGGATCGGGCGCGTCGGGCGTGGCCCGGGAGGCGCCCAGCACCCCGCGCACCGGGTGCCTGAGCCACAGCACGCCGTCCTTCGCGGCCCGCAGGTCGGAGTAGCGGGCGGCCTCCACCGGGAAGGGCACGATCCGGTCGGCGAGGCCTTCGAGGTCGATCCGGGTGGCCGGGGCGCCCTCGCTGTCGGGGGTCTCGTCCTTGTCGGGGGCGTCGAAGGGGCGGCCGTGCCGCTGCGGTCCGAAGGGGGACGGGGTGGTGGCGGCGAGGGTGATGAGGTGCGGGCGGGCGCCCTCCACGAAGGCCAGGTCGAAGACGTGCTCGTCGTAGACCGGGTCGAAGGAGCGGGTGGAGAGGAACGCCAGGTGCTTGCCGTCGAGGGTGAAGGCGGGGGCGTAGTCCTGGAAGCGCAGCGGGGTCGCCTCGGTGACCGACAGGTCGGTGGTGTTGGCGAGGCGGAGCTGGCTGAGCGGGCGCGGGCCGGGGTGGGACCAGGCGAGCCAGGCCGAGTCGGGGGAGAAGACCAGCCCGGAAGCGTCACCGTCTTCACTGCGGTCGATCTCGCGGACCTCGCCCGTCTCGCGTTCGACGAGGAGGACGCGCCCGTCGTGCGCGGCTACGGCGGCCCGGCTGCCGTCCGGCGCCATCGCCAGGTCGAGGACCCGGCCCAGCTGCCCCGCCGCGAGCCGGCGCGGGGTGGCGCCGGGGGCGAGGCCGGTGGCGGGCGCGAACTCCAGGGCGTCGTCGCCGTCGGCGTCCGTCACCCACACCACCCACTCCTCGCCGTCCGCGCGGAAGGCCTGCGGCAGCCGGGACCGCACCCCGGGCTCGGCGGCGAGCGCGCGGGCGGGCCCGGAGCGGTGGGTGACCCAGTGCACGGCCCCGCGCACACAGACGGCGCTGCCGCGCGCGGTGTGGTCGGGGGACGCCGACTCGACCCAGCGGGAGGCGTTCAGGGTATACGGCTGGAGGTCGGGGCGGGACCCGCCGAGCCGGACGTCGAGCCGGCGCGGCTCGGCCCCGTCCAGGTCGTCGAGGACCCACAGCTCACCGGCGGAGACGTAGACGACCCGGTCGCCGTCCCCGGCGGCGTGCCGGGCGTAGAACCCGTCGAGCGGGGTGTGCCGGCGCAGATCGGCCCCGTCCGCGAGGGAGGAGTAGAGAGCCCCTACGCCTTCGTGGTCGGAGAGGAAGGCGATCCGCTCCCCCGCCCACACGGGGAACTCGATGTTCCCGTCGAGCTCCTCATGCAGCCGTACGAACTCCCCGTCCCCTCCGCCGTCGATCCACAACTTGCCCGCGGTACCGCCCCGGTACCGCTTCCACCAGGCGGCCTCGCGCCCCATGGGTGCGGAGAGGAGAACAGTGCTCGGCCCCTGCGCCACGCCACCCACGGGGCCGTACGGCAGGACGGTGGACGGTCCGCCGTCGAGCGGGACGGTGTGCGCCCAGGAGCGGCGCAGGCTGGCCTGGCCGTGGGTGGTGAGGGCGAGGACCTGCCCGTCCGGGGTCCAGCCGCGCACCTGGGTGCGCCAACTCCCCCAGTGCGTCAGGCGCTTCGCGGGTCCGCCGTCGACCGGCGCGATGTGCACCTCGGGTGCCCCGTCCCGCGTCGAGGTCCAGGCGACGGTGGTGCCGTCCGGCGAGATGCGGGGTGTGGAGACCGGCACGTTGTCACTGCTGACCCGCCAGGCGCGGCCGCCGTCGAGGGGCGCGATCCAGACGTCGTCCTCGGCGGTGAAGGCGACCAGGTCGCCGTGCAGATGCGGGTATCGGAGATACGCGGGCGTCGCGGACTGGGTCACCCGATCACCCTAAGGTCATTTGCCCTGCACCGGGCGGCAGTCCGGGTACTTGTCGCACCACACGGTCTCGGTGACAGTGACGGTGACCGTGGCCCCGGGGTTGTTGTTGGCCGGCTCCGGGGTGGCGTTGCAGTTGCCCAGCCCGTTCACCTGGAACCACTGCTTGCCGTCGATCTTCGCGGTCAACTCCCCGCGCACGCACTGCCCGTTGACGACCCGGGTGACCTTCCCGTCTACCTTGATGTCCTTGCCGTCGTTGGTCTCGCCGGTGCAGTGCACCTCGGCGACGGCTTTCTCGGTCGCGGTCGGGGTGGGGCGGTTGCCGTAGGAGGCCTGGCAGGTGAGCCACTGCACCTTCGCGTGCTGCCGCTCCAGCTCCTTGGTGACGGTCTGATCGGTCGTGTACGCCACGGACGCGGAACTCAGCCCCGCGGGATCACAGGCGACGGCCCCGCCGACACCCACGACGACAAGCGCGCCCACCGCACCGATCCGCCGGCCCCGGCGCCGCCAAATCCTCCTCAATACCCCCATGGAGGGCAGCTTCCCACTGTCCCGCCCGACGCGGTAGAGCGCATACGGACACTCGGCCACAATCGAGTGACATCCGAGCACCGGAGGGCCCGACGTCATGCGCAACGACCACCGTCTGCGACGCCTCGGCATCGACGAGAACACGACCTACCTCTGGAGCCACCGCCAGAAGAAGGGCCGCGACGGTGTCTGGCGCGACACCGTCACCGTGCACCGCGACGGTCGCCGGACCCGGTTCGTGTTCCGGCCGGGCGGCCCGGGTTCGGGCCGGTACGTCTCCGAGGGGCACCCCTGGTTCCAGGGCTGCGCGGCGGACGGCCGGGGCAACCTGATCAATCTGCGCGAACCGGCCGTCGTACGCGCCCTCCTCGACGAGGCCACGCGTCGTGGACCTCTGCCGGACGACGGGGAGTTGGACGGCTGGGAGTTCTTCGCCGCCGTCGCCGAGGCCGTGGACCTCAAGCGCGCAGCAGCAGCCACTCCTGGAGTTCCACCAGGTTCCCCTCCGGGTCCTTGAGGTGGGCGACCCGCATGCGGTCCGTCATCGGGGCGGGGCCGTGGAGGAGTTCCGCGCCGCGGGAGGTGATCTGCTCGCAGTAGGAGTCCAGGTCGTCGACGCGCAGCACCACCAGCGACCGGTGTCCGCTGGCCGCGTCGCCCAGCTCGCCCAGTATCCCGGCCATCATCGCCCGGTCCTGGAGGGCGATGCCCGCCGCCCCGGTGCTGGGGCTGAACTTCTCGTACGGTCCCTCGGTCGCCCCCGACTGCGGCTTCAGGCCGAGGACTTCGGCGTAGAAGCGGTAGCAGGCGGCGAAGTCGGTGACGAGGAGCCGTACTTGGGCGAGTTCCACGGTGTTCCCCCCGGGGGATCGGTCAGGACCAGCGGCCGGTGCGGCCGAGGAGCAGGGCTGCGGCCGCGGTCCCGGCGGTCGACGTACGCAACACGGTAGGACCCAGCACGTACGCCTTCGCACCGGCCTCCTCGAAGAGCGCCAACTCGTCCTTGGCGACGCCCCCTTCGGGTCCGACGACGAGCACGATCTCGCCCTCGTCGGGGAGTTCGGCGGTGGCGAGCGCCTGACTGCCGCGTTCGAAGTCCGAGTGGAGCACGGCGGCGAAGTCGGCGCGGGCGAGAAGTGCCGCGACCTGCTTGGTCGTCGCCAGATCCGCGACCTCGGGGAAGCGGACGCGCCGGGACTGCTTGCCGGCCTCGCGGGCGGTGGCCCGCCACTTGCCGAGCGCCTTCAGGCCCCGGTCGCCCTTCCACTGCGTGATGCACCGGGCCGCCTGCCAGGGCACGACCGCGTCGACGCCGACCTCGGTCATGGTCTCGACGGCGAGCTCGCCCCGGTCGCCCTTGGGCAGAGCCTGCACGACGGTGATGCGCGGCTGCGCCACCGGCTCCTCGGTCACGCTGTCCAGCTGGACGATCAGCCGGTCCTTGCCCTCGGTGCCGAGCACGACGCAGTCGGCCCAGCGTCCGGCGCCGTCGGTGAGGATGACGTCCTCGCCGGGCTGGAGGCGCTTCACGGAGACGGCGTGCCGTCCCTCGGGGCCGTCGAGGACGTAGTGGCCGCCGCCACCGGCGTCGAAGTGCTCGACGACGAACACGGGCGCTGTCATCGGAGGTCACCTCCGGCGCTGCGGTGACCGGACAACGCTGTCGTGGCGTCGGCGAGTTCGGCGGCCAGCACCTCCACGAGCTGCCCGGCGGGCAGCGGACGGGCCATCCGGTGCCCCTGTCCCGCCCACAGGGCCATGCCCTGCGCGTCCTTGGCCTTGGCGGCGGCCTTGCGCAGGGGTGAGGTGAGGTGGTGCACCTCGGGGTAGGCGGCGGGGGCGTACGGGCCGTGCTCGCGCATGAACCGGTTGACGAGCCCGCGGGCCGGCCGGCCGGAGAAGGCCCGGGTGAGTTCCGTCCGTACGAAGAGCGGGTTGGTCAGCGCCTGCTTGTGGATCTCCGCGGCGCCGGACTCGGGGGTGGCGAGGAAGGCGGTGCCGAGCTGGGCGGCGCCGGCGCCCGCGGCGAGGACGGCGGCGATCTGGCTGCCGCGCATGAGGCCGCCGGCGGCGACGACGGGAATCCGGACCGTCTCCCGGATCTGCCCGACGAGCGAGAGCAGCCCGAGCCCGGCCCCGTCGTTCTCGGGGATGTCCCGATGGGTGCCCTGATGCCCGCCCGCCTCGACGCCCTGCGCGATGACCGCGTCGGCCCCGGCCCGCTCCACGGCGAGGGCCTCGTCGGGGGTGGTCGCGGTGACGAGCGTGAAGGTCCCCGCCCGCCGCAGCGCCTCCAGCACCTCACCGTTCGGGACGCCGAAGTGGAAGGAGACGACGGGTACGGGATTGTCGAGGAGTACGGCGAGCTTGGCGTCGTATCCGTCGTCCCGCCCGCTGTCGCGGTCACCGAGCTCGGTCTCGTACCAGGAGGCCTCGCCGGCCAGCTGGTGCGCGTACACGTCGACCGCCGCGGGATCGGCGTACTCGGGCTGCGGCATGAAGAGGTTGACGCCGAAGGGCCGCCCGGTCAGCCCGCGCAGCTGCTTGATCTCCTGGTACATGCCGTCGGCCGTCTTGTACCCGGCGGCGAGGAACCCGAGCCCCCCGGCCTCGGACACGGCAGCAGCCAACTGCGGCACGGAGACACCGCCCGCCATGGGGGCCTGCACGATCGGAAGGGGGAAGAGACCGGTCAGCGCGGAGGACATGCCCGCATGTTGTCACGTCCCCCGAACAAGTCCGAATCCGGCCTTCCGCAGGCATAGTCCACTGGCACAAGAAGGCGCCGGCCACCTGGCGGTGCCGGCGCCCACCCCGCGTCAGCGCCCGTTGAACGCGTCCTTCAGCCGCGAGAACAACCCCTGCTGACCCGGCTGGAACTGCCCCTGAGGACGCTCCTCGCCGCGCAGCTTCGCCAGCTCTCGCAGCAGTCGCTCCTGCTCCGGGTCCAGCTTGTTCGGGGTCTGCACCTCGACGTGGACGATGAGGTCACCACGACCCCCGCCCCGCAGATGCGTGACACCCCGCCCGTGCAGCGGGATCGACTGGCCGGACTGCGTGCCCGGCCGGATGTCGACCTCTTCCATGCCGTCCAGCGTCTCCAGCGGCACCTTCGTGCCGAGAGCCGCCGCCGTCATCGGGATCGTCACCGTGCAGTGCAGATCGTCACCGCGCCGCTGGAACATCGGATGCGGCAGCTCGTGGATCTCGACGTACAGGTCACCGGCGGGACCGCCACCGGGACCGACCTCGCCCTCGCCCGCGAGCTGGATCCGCGTGCCGTTGTCGACACCGGCCGGGATCTTCACCGTCAGCGTGCGACGCGAGCGGACCCGGCCGTCACCGGCGCACTCGGGGCACGGCGTCGGCACGACCGTACCGAAGCCCTGGCACTGCGGGCAGGGACGCGAGGTCATGACCTGGCCCAGGAAGGACCGGGTGACCTGCGAGACCTCACCGCGGCCCCGGCACATGTCACACGTCTGCGCGGAGGTCCCCGGCGCCGCACCCTCACCGTTGCAGGTGGAGCAGACGATCGCGGTGTCGACCTGGATGTCCTTCGTCGTGCCGAAGGCCGCCTCGTCGAGCTCGATCTCCAGCCGGATCATCGCGTCCTGGCCGCGCCGCGTACGCGACCGCGGACCCCGCTGCGACGCCGTACCGAAGAAGGCGTCCATGATGTCCGAGAAGTTCCCGAAGCCACCGGCGCCGAAGCCGCCCGCGCCTCCGCCGCCCGCCTGGGACAGCGGGTCGCCGCCGAGGTCGTAGACCTGCTTCTTCTGCGGGTCCGACAGCACCTCGTAAGCGGCGTTGATCTCCTTGAACCGCTCCTGGGTCTTCGGATCGGGGTTGACGTCCGGGTGCAGCTCGCGTGCGAGCCGACGGAACGCCTTCTTGATCTCATCCTGCGACGCGTCGCGGCGCACGCCGAGAACGGCGTAGTAGTCCGTGGCCACTTACGACTCCGCCAGGATCTGTCCGACGTACCGTGCCACTGCGCGTACCGCTCCCATCGTTCCCGGGTAATCCATGCGGGTCGGTCCGACCACGCCGAGCTTGGCTACTGCCTCGCCGCCCGAACCGTAGCCGACCGACACCACCGAAGTTGAGTTGAGTCCCTCATAGGCGTTCTCGTGACCGATGCGTACGGTCATGCCCGAATCCCCTGCCTCGCCAAGCAACTTGAGGAGCACGACCTGCTCCTCCAGCGCCTCCAGGACGGGCCGGATGGTGAGGGGGAAGTCATGTCCGAAGCGGGTGAGATTGGCGGTTCCGCCGATCATCAACCGCTCCTCGTTCTCCTCGACGAGTGTCTCCAGCAGAGTGGAGAGCACGGTGGCGACCGTACCCCGATCCTCGACGTCGAAGCCCTCGGGCAGGTCCTCGACCAGGCGCGGCACATCGGTGAACCGACGCCCCGCGACCCTGCTGTTGAGGCGCGCCCGCAGATCGGCCAGCGAGGCCTCCCCGAAGGGCGCCGGGCAGTCGACCATGCGCTGCTCGACCCGGCCGGTGTCGGTGATCAGGACGAGCATCACGCGCGCGGGAGCGAGCGAGAGCAGCTCCACATGCCGCACCGTGGACCGGGTCAGCGACGGGTACTGCACCACCGCCACCTGCCGGGTGAGCTGCGCGAGCAGCCGCACGGTCCGGGCCACCACGTCGTCGAGGTCGACGGCGCCGTCGAGGAAGTTCTGGATCGCGCGCCGCTCGGGCGCCGTCATCGGCTTGACGCCCGCGAGCTTGTCGACGAACAGCCGATAGCCCTTGTCCGTGGGGATACGCCCGGCGCTGGTGTGCGGCTGGGCGATGAACCCCTCGTCCTCCAGGGCGGCCATGTCGTTGCGCACGGTCGCCGGGGAGACGCCCAGGTTGTGCCGCTCGGTGAGGGCCTTGGAACCGACGGGCTCCTCGGTGCCGACGTAGTCCTGGACGATGGCGCGCAGCACCTGAAGCCTGCGTTCACTCAGCATCGCGCACACCTCCAGAAGTCGTTCCCCAGGCCCCCGCCTGGCACTCTGTCCGTCCGAGTGCCAGCGTTCCCCGCGGCCCAGTGTACGGCGGTGGGGTACCACCCGGGCAAGGTCGGCCCGGGTGTGACAGCCCGTGAACCGCCTGTACGGCTAGCGTCGCGGTATGACGGTGACTTGGGAAGAGCTGGGGTGGCAGAGGGTGGCGGCCGGGGTGGGCCGGTGCCGGCTGCCGGTCTGGGACTGCACGGCGGGGCTGGTCGTCGGCGCGGACACGGCCCTGTTGGTCGACGCCGGGTCGAGCCTCGCGGAGGGGGCACGGCTGCGGGCGCAGGCGGAGGCGCTCGCCGGGCACCGTGTGACCCATCTCGCGCTGACCCACCCCCACTTCGACCATGTCTTCGGCGCGGGCGCGTTCGCGGGCGCGGACGTGTTCGGGCCGGTCGGCATGGACACGCTCCTCGCTCAGCACCAGGCCCGCGAGGAGCTGCGCGCGGACGCGGTACGGGAGGGGCTGGCCGAGCACCTGGCCGACGAGGCGGTCGATGCCCTCCCCCGCCCCCGCCACCTGGTCTCCGGCGAGTGGACCCTCGACCTCGGCGGCGGCCGGCAGGTCCTGCTGGCGAACGTCGGCCCGGGGCACACGGCCCACGACCTCGCGGTGCTGGTGCCCGGCTCGCCCGAGGTGGTGTTCTGCGGCGATCTGGTCGAGGAGTCCGGTGAGCCGCAGGCGGGCCCGGACGCCGTACCGTCGCACTGGCCGGCCGCCCTGGACCGGCTCCTGGACCTGGGCGGCGAGGACGCGTTGTACGTGCCCGGTCACGGAGCGGTGGTGGACGCGACGTTCGTACGGGCGCAGCGGGACGCCCTGGCCGCACGTTTCGGCGTGTCGCGGTGACCGGCCGCGGGCTTCTCCTATCGTCATCCGAATGCGCCAGTACTCCGCCGACCTGACCCCGCCGTGGAAGAAGCCGAAGCCCGTCCCGGAGGTCCCGGCCGAGCCCGGCCTGGTGGTCGAGGAGCCGGGCACCGGTTTCTGCGGCGCGGTGATCCGCTGCGAGGCGGGCACGGTGACCCTGGAGGACCGCTTCGGCAAGCTCCGGGTGTTCCCGATGGAGCCGAGGGGCTTCCTGCTGGAGGGCAGGGTGGTGACGCTCGTACGCCCCACGTCATCGACTCCGCTACGACCCACACGTACGGCTTCCGGCTCGGTGGCCGTCCCCGGCGCCCGCGCCCGCGTGGCCCGCGCCGGCCGCATCTACGTCGAGGGCCGGCACGACGCCGAACTGGTCGAGAAGGTGTGGGGCGACGACCTGCGCATCGAGGGCGTCGTGGTGGAGTACCTGGAGGGCGTGGACGACCTCCCGTCGATCGTCGCGGAGTTCGCGCCGGGCCCGGACGCGCGGCTGGGCGTCCTGGTGGACCACTTGGTGCCGGGCAGCAAGGAGTCCCGTATCGCGGCATCGGTCACCAGCGAACACGCCCTGGTCGTGGGCCACCCCTACATCGACATCTGGGAGGCGGTGAAACCGTCGTCCCTGGGCATCGAGGCGTGGCCACGCGTCCCGCACGGCCAGGACTGGAAAACGGGCGTGTGCAAGGCACTGGGCTGGCCTTCAGAGAACACGGCCGCGGTATGGCAGGCGATCCTGAAGCGGGTGAACTCCTACAAGGACCTGGAGCCAGAGCTGCTGGGCAGGGTCGAGGAACTGATCGACTTCGTAACGGCATAAAAGAGGCGAGCTGCACCCACCTAAGGGGCGCGGGGAACTGCGCGCCCAGCCCCCACACACCCGCACCCGCCACACAACAGACCGCGGCACCCCCGTAGGCCCCTAATCCACCAGATCCCGCACCACCGCATCCGCCAGCAACCGCCCCCGAAGCGTCAACACAGCCCGCCCCTCGTCGTACGACTCCTGCCGCAGAAGCCCGTCCGACAGCGCCCGGCGAGCGGCACGCAGGCCCTCCTCACGGAGCAGGTCAAGCGGCACCCCCTCCCGCAACCGCAACTCCAGCAGAATCCGCTCGACCCTCCGGTCCTCCGCCGACAACACCTCACGCCCCGCCCCCGGCGACCGCCCCGCCGCCAGCGCCGCCGCGTACGCGCCGGGATGCTTCACGTTCCACCAGCGCACCCCGCCCACATGCGAGTGCGCTCCCGGCCCCGCACCCCACCAGTCGGCACCACGCCAGTACAGCTCGTTGTGGAGGCACCGCCCGGCCTCGGAGGTGGCCCAGTTCGAGACCTCGTACCAGTCGAAGCCGGCCGCCGCGAACGCGTCCTCCGCGATCAGATACCGGTCGGCGTGCACGTCGTCGTCGGTCATCGGAACCTCGCCGCGACGAATCCGCCGAGCCAGCTGCGTACCCTCCTCCACGATCAAGGCGTACGCGCTGACATGATCCGGCCCCGCCCCGATCGCCGCGTCCAGCGAGGCCCGCCAGTCGTCGTCCGACTCCCCCGGCGTGCCGTAGATCAGGTCCAGGTTGACGTGCTCGAAGCCCGCCGCCCGTGCCTCCGCCACGCACGCCTCGGGGCGCCCCGGCGTGTGGGTCCGGTCCAGCACGCGCAGCACATGCTGCTTCGCGCTCTGCATGCCGAAGGAGATCCGGTTGAAGCCGCCCTCGCGCAGGGTGGCGAGATAGGCCGGGTCCACCGACTCCGGGTTCGCCTCCGTCGTGACCTCGGCGTCCGTCGCGAGCCCGAACTCGTCGCGGATCGCGGCGAGCATCCGTACGAGATCGCCCGCGGCCAGCAGCGTCGGCGTACCGCCGCCCACGAACACCGTGCGGACCTCGCGCGGGTCGTCCCCGAGCACCTTGCGGGCCAGCCGGATCTCGTCGATCAGGGTGTCGGCGTAGTTGTCGCGGGAGGCGAGGACGCCGCCGGTGCCGCGCAGCTCGGTCGCGGTGTAGGTGTTGAAGTCGCAGTACCCGCAGCGGGTCGCGCAGTAGGGGACGTGCAGATAGAACCCGAGGGGGCGCTCGGCGGCTCCGGAGAGCGCGTGCGCGGGGAGTGCGCCGTCGTCGGGGACGGGCTCGCCGTCGGGGAGTGCGGAAGGCATGCCTTCCATTGTCCAGCACCCCGGCGGCTACTCGGCCTGGAGCACCAGCAGGGCCAGGTCGTCGTCGGGCGGTCGTACGCCGAACTCGTGGACCAGGCGTTTGATGCGCTCGGCGATGAGCGGGGCGGTCAGGCCCGCGCAGCCGGCGAGGGCCGCCGCGAGGCCGTCACCGTCGTCGAACTGGCGGGAGCCGCTGCGCCGCTCGGTGACTCCGTCGGTGACGCACAGGAGGGTGTCGCCGTGGCGCAGCTCGATGATCTCGCTGGTGTAGACGGCGTCCTCGACGACCCCGAGGAGGGTCTGCGGCTGGGCGACCGTGCGGACCCCGCCGTCCGGTCCGAGGAGCAGCGGCAGGGGGTGGCCGGCGGAGGCGAGGGTGCACTGGACGCCGCCGTCGAAGGGGCGGAGCTGGCCGAAGAGGAGCGACAGGAAGCGGGTCTGCGGGCCGTCGGCGGGACCGGCGGGTCCCACCGGTCCGGCGAAGGCGCGGGCGGCGGCGTCCGCGGCCTCGGTGGCGTCGTCGAGGAGGAGCTGATTGAGCCGGTCGAGGACCTCGGCGACGGCGTATCCCTCGCGGGCCAGCAGCCGCAGCCAGGGCCGGGCCAGGCCGATCACCACGGCGGCTTCGGGCCCCTTGCCCTGGACGTCGCCGATGGCGAAGCACCAGCGGCCGTCGCCGCAGGGGAACAGGTCGTAGAAGTCGCCGCTGGGGCCCGCCTTGTCACAGGGTTCGTGGACGAGGGCGCTGCTCATGCCGGGGATCTCCGCGACCGCGCCGGGCAGCAGTCCGCGCTGGAGGACGGCGCTGATGGTGGCCTGGCGGGCGTACTGGCGGGCGGCGCTGATGGCGAGGGCGACGCGGCGGCCGAGGTCCTCGACGAGCCCGGTGATCTCGTCGGGGAAGCGCAGCAGGCCCGCCCGTCCGATGACCAGCGTGCCGAGCGGCCGGCCGCCGGCGATGAGGCGGTACGCGAGGGCCGCGCCGTGCATGCCGTGCGGGCCGAGGGCCTCGCCGGGCCAGGGGAAGGGGACGGGGCCCGAGCGCGGCGGGTCCGGCAGCCGCGGGACCTCCTTCTCCAGGGCCCGGCGCAGGTCCTCGATGAGGTTCTCGCTGCCGTGCCAGACGCGGGCGAGCCGCGGTCCCGGTCCGGCGATCCCGTCGGCGCCCCAGCCTCCGACGCCTCCGCCGCCCGGCCCGCCGTCGGGCTCGGTCGCGCGCGGGGAGCCCCAGCGGCCCATGAGCTCGTCCTCCAGCCACACCGCGCACCAGTCGGCGAGCCGCGGCACGATCAGCTGTCCGGCGAGCGCGGCCACCAGGTCCTCGTCGAGTTGCCCGGCGAGCAGGTCGGAGGCCTCGGCGAGGAAGGACAGGGCACCGCGGTTGAGCCACTCCCGGTCGCGTTCGGCGCGCGCGGGTTCGGGGGCGAGGATCTCGGCGACGCGCAGGCCGCGCTCTCCCGGGTACGCCTCCATGTCGCCGACGTCCGCGTCGTCCTCGTCGGTGAGCCGGGCCCACACCGTCTTGGAGCCGGTGCGGTACGTGATGCCCCAGGACTCGGCGAGGGTGGCGACGAGACGCAGACCGCGCCCGTACTCCGGGGTGCCCCGGCCGAGTTCTGGGGTGCCGGGGGCGTACTCCGGTGCCGTGTACGGCGGTTCGGGGGCGCCTGCGCGCGGGGCGCGCGACGGGTGGTGGTCGGTGACCTCCACGACCACCGCGCCCGTGTCCTCCATACGGCAGTCCAGTTCGACGTCGGTGCCCGCGTGGACGACCGCGTTGGTGACGAGTTCGCTGGTGACGATGGTGAGGTCGTCGGTGACGCGTTCGGTGAGCAGTTCCGCGCCGGGCAGGGCGAGTTCGGCCCATTCCGTGAGCGCGGCGCGCAGCAGTGCGCGGGCGGCGCCCGGCGCCCGGGAGCTGCCGGGAAGGGTGGCGTGCGCCCGGGCGCACGGGGGCACACCGCCGGGCACAGGCGCATCAGAAGCACGGGAATCGCTCTCCCGTTGCGTCGGAATGGCCCCCATGTCCAGCTCCCCGAGCAGTTCGGACGAATACGCCTCAGTCGATGCGGACAGAGTGACAGACTGGCTGCGCCCATAAGCGCCGAGTTACCGAAGTGGGCCGCCATGAGTGAGAACAGTGCTACGCGTGTGCTCGAAGACGGACACATTCAGGACCAGATTCGAGCATCGGATCTGCGTCCGCTGCTCGCCGCGATGACGGCCGCGCGGGACGGGCACTTCGCGAAGGTGTCGGAGACGGGGCACGGACCTGTCGTGGCCGAGCTGTCCGCGATCTTCAACCAGCTGGTCGACCGGAACGTCCATTTCGCGACGGAAGTCCAGCGGGTCAAGCGGGAGTTGGTGCGGCACGGCCGGCTCGACGAGCGGCTCTCACCGAGCCCGGGTGCCGGCGCCTGGGCCGCCCGGGTCAACGATGTGAACCAGCTGCTGGACGCCCTGGTCGCCCCGGCCGCCAACGCGACCCGGGTGCTGGACGCGGTGGCGGGCGGTGATCTGACCCAGCGCGTCGATCTGCACGACGGCAACCGGCAGCTGCGGGGTGATCTGCGACGGCTGGGCCGGGCCGTGAACAAGATGGTCGACCAGCTGTCCCTGTTCACGGGCGAGGTGACGCGGGTCGCCCGCGAGGTCGGCACCGAGGGGCGGCTCGGCGGACGCGCCAAGGTGACGGGCCTGTCGGGCAGTTGGCGGGACGTGACCGAGGCGGTCAACACCATGGCGTCCCGGCTGACCGCGCAGGTCCGTGACATCGCCCTGGTGACCACGGCCGTGGCCCGCGGCGACCTGACCCGCACGGTCACCGTCGAGGCCACCGGTGAGCTGCTGGAACTGAAGCTGACCGTGAACACGATGGTCGACCAGCTCTCCGCGTTCGCCGACGAGGTCACCCGCGTGGCCCGCGAGGTCGGCACCGAGGGCCAGCTGGGCGGGCGCGCCCAGGTGCGGGGCGTGTCGGGCGTATGGAAGGACCTCACCGACAACGTCAACTTCATGGCGTCGAACCTGACTTCACAGGTCCGGAACATCGCCCAGGTGACCACCGCCGTGGCCAACGGCGACCTCTCGCAGAAGATCACGGTGGACGCGCAGGGCGAGATCCTGGAGCTGAAGTCGACCATCAACACGATGGTGGACCAGCTTTCGGCCTTCGCCGACGAGGTCACCCGCGTCGCCCGCGAGGTCGGCACGGAAGGAAACCTCGGCGGCCGGGCCCAGGTGCGCGGCGTGAGCGGCGTCTGGAAGGACCTCACCGACAACGTCAACTTCATGGCGGACAACCTGACATCACAGGTCCGCAACATCGCCCTGGTCTCCACCGCGGTGGCCCAGGGTGACCTCGGCAAGAAGATCACGGTCGAGGCCAAGGGCGAGATCCTGGAGCTGAAGTCCACGATCAACACGATGGTCGACCAGCTCTCCGCCTTCGCCGACGAGGTCACCCGCGTCGCCCGCGAGGTCGGCACGGAAGGAAACCTCGGCGGCCAGGCGCAGGTGCGCGGCGTGAGCGGCGTCTGGAAGGACCTTACCGACAACGTCAACTTCATGGCGCTGAACCTGACTTCACAGGTCCGGAACATCGCCCAGGTGACGACCGCCGTCGCCAACGGCGACCTCTCCAAGAAGATCACGGTCGACGCCCGCGGCGAGATCCTCGAACTCAAGGACACCGTCAACACGATGGTGGAGCAGCTACGGGCCTTCGCCGACGAGGTCACCCGCGTCGCCCGCGAGGTCGGCACCGACGGCCGGCTCGGCGGCCGCGCCCAGGTGCTGGGCGTGAGCGGTGTCTGGCGGGACCTGACCGACAACGTCAACTACATGGCCGACAACCTGACTTCACAGGTGCGGAACATCGCCCAGGTGACCACCGCCGTCGCCAACGGCGACCTCTCCAAGAAGATCGACGTGGACGCGCGCGGTGAGATCCTGGAGCTGAAGACGGCCATCAACACCATGGTCGACACGCTGTCCTCGTTCTCCTCCGAGGTGACCCGCGTGGCCCGCGAGGTCGGCTCCGAGGGCCAACTGGGCGGCCAGGCGCGGGTGGAGGGCGTGTACGGCACCTGGAAGCGCCTGACGACCAACGTGAACGAACTCGCCTCCAACCTGACCACCCAGGTGCGCGCGATCGCTGAGGTGGCATCCGCGGTGGCCCAGGGCGACATGTCCCGCTCGATCACCGTGGAGACCCAGGGCGAGGTCGCCGAGCTGAAGGACAACATCAACCTGATGGTGGCCAACCTCCGCGAGACGACCCGCGCGAAGGACTGGCTGGAGTCGAACCTGGCCCGCCTCGCGGCCCTGATGCAGGGCCACCGCGACCTGATGGAGGTCGCCGACCTGATCCTGCGCGAGCTGACCCCGCTGGTGAACGCCCAGTACGGGGCGTTCTTCCTGGCCGACCCGGACGAGGACGGCGCGTCCATCCGCACCACCGTTCCCACGAAGGGGCTGGCGTTCATCGCGGGCTACGGCTCGGCGCAGGGCGCGACCGTGGAGACCGGCGGCCTTCCGGTGCACGGCCTGGTCCGGCAGGCGGCCCGCGAGAAGAAGCGCATCCTCGTCGAGGAGGCCCCGCCGGACTACATCAAGATCAACAGCGGTCTGGGCGAGGCGGCTCCCACGAGTGTCGTGATCATCCCGATCCTCTTCGAGGACAAGCTCCTGGGCGTCATCGAACTCGCCTCCTTCTCCCGCTTCTCCGACGTCCACCTGGCGTTCTTCGACCAGTTCGTGAACACCATCGGCGTCGCGATCAACACGATCATCGCCAACTCCCGTACGGAATCGCTGCTGGGCGAGTCCCAGCGCCTGGCGATGCAGCTCCAGGAGCGATCGGACGAACTCCAGAAGCAGCAGGCGGAGTTGCAGCGTTCGAACGCCGAACTGGAGGAGAAGGCCGCCCTGTTGGCCACGTCTTCCCAGTACAAGTCGGAGTTCCTGGCGAACATGTCCCACGAACTCCGCACCCCGCTCAACTCCCTGCTCATCCTGGCGAGGCTGCTCTCGGACAATCCGGACGGCCATCTCTCCGACCAGGAGGTGCAGTTCGCGACGACGATCCACCGCTCGGGCTCGGACCTCCTGCAGCTGATCAACGACATCCTCGACCTGTCCAAGATCGAGGCGGGCCGGATGGACGTCCGCCCGAAGAAGCTCCCCCTGATCAAGCTCCTCGACTACGTCCACGCCACGTTCCGCCCACTCACCCTGGACCGCGGACTCGCCTTCGAGGTGTCCGTCGGCGAGGACGTACCGCGCGAGATGTACTCCGACGAACAGCGCCTCCAGCAGATCCTGCGCAACCTGCTGTCCAACGCGATCAAGTTCACCGCGTCCGGCCGGGTCGAGCTCCGGGTGAACCGCATCAAGGACCCCGACCACCGGTACATCCGCGAGAGCGACGACGTGGTCGCCTTCGCCGTCTCCGACACGGGGATCGGTATCGCGGCCGAGAAGCTCCCGGTGATCTTCGAGGCGTTCCAGCAGGCCGACGGCACCACCAACCGCAAGTACGGCGGCACCGGCCTCGGGCTGTCCATCAGCCGGGAGATCGCCGGCCTGCTGGGCGGCCGTATCGTCGCCGAGAGCGAACCCGGCAAGGGCTCCACCTTCACGCTCTACGTCCCCGTCGTCAGCCCCGGCCACGCGGCGACCGGCCCGGTCCCCGAGGACCGTTCCCTGCCGATGGTGCCGGAGCAGCTCTCCTCGGAGCCCTACACGGCCACCCACGACGTGGACGACGCCTGGCCCGCACCGACCAAGCTGGAGGCGTGGAAGTCCGGCAGGGCGGGCCAAGTGCTCCCCGGGCGCCGGGTGCTGATCGTCGACGACGACATCCGCAACGTCTTCGCGCTGACCCACGTCCTGGGCCGGGTCGGCATGCCCGTCCTCTACGCCGAGAACGGCCGCGAGGGCATCGAGACGCTGGAGCGCAACCCGGACGTCGAACTCGTCCTGATGGACATCATGATGCCGGAGATGGACGGCTACGAGACCATCGCCGCCATCCGCCGCACCCCCCGCTGGACCGGCCTGCCCATCGTCGCGCTGACCGCGAAGGCGATGCCCGGAGACCGGGAGAAATCGATCGCGCGGGGCGCCAACGACTACGTACCCAAACCGGTGGACGTCGACCAGTTGCTGACCGTCGTGTGCGCACTCCTCGATCCCGAGGGCGCGGACGAAAACGGTCCCGAGGCGCAAACTGCCGTAGAGGAACCGGACGCGACAGGAGAAGTGCCGGTTCCGCCGACGACTGAATGAGGCACAGTCACCATGAGCGCTGAGGCAACGACCGACGAGCGCGCCAGCATCCTCCTGGTCGACGACATGGAGGACAACCTGATCGCGCTGGAGGCCGTCCTGGGGTCCCTCAACGAGCCGCTCGTCCGGGCCCGTTCGGGCGAGGAGGCGATGAAGGCGCTGCTGCGCCGGCAGTTCGCCCTCGTCCTGCTCGACGTCCGCATGCCGGGCATGGACGGCTTCGAGACCGCCGCGAACATCAAACGGCTCGACCAGACCAAGGACGTCCCGATCATCTTCCTGACCGGCGCGGAGGACGACTCCGGCTACGCCTTCCGCGGCTACGCGACCGGCGCGGCCGACTACTTGACCAAGCCCTTCGACCCCTGGGTCCTGAGGGCAAAGGTCAGCGTGTTCCTGGACCTGCATAGAAAGAACCAGCAGTTGGAGCGCCTGCTGGCCCAGGACCAGGCGGAGTACGGGGAGGTGGCGAGCAGACTGGCGGAGCTGGAGGAGCAGTTGGAGGGGGAGGGCCCCCCGGACCGGGCGGTGTTGCGCGCCCGGATCCAGGAGCTACGCCAACTTGTGAACAGAGGGCGGGGCTAAGGCTTTTTCTTGGGGGCGCGGGGAACTGCGCGACCAGCCCCCGCACACCCGCAGCCGCCGACCAACCCTCGCCACCCCCTACGCCTCGCGAGTACCCGCATACATCTCGTCAATCAGATGCTTGTACTCCCGCTCCACAACCGGCCGCTTCAACTTCAGACTCGGCGTGATCTCCCCGTGCTCCACATCGAGATCCCGAGGCAGCAACCGGAACTTCTTGATGGTCTGCCACCGCTGAAGCCCCTCGTTGAGCTGCTTCACATACCCCTCGACCAGCGCCACCGTCGCCGGGTCGGCCACGACCTCCGCGTACGACTTCCCACCGAGCCCGTTCTCCTCGGCCCACCCGAGAATCGCGACCTCGTCGAGCGCGATGAGCGCCGTGCAGAAGTTCCTGTCCGCCCCGTGCACGAGGATGTTGGAGACGTACGGGCACACCGCCTTGAACTGCCCCTCGACCTCGGCCGGCGCGATGTACTTGCCACCCGACGTCTTGATGAGGTCCTTCTTGCGGTCGGTGATCCGCAGGTACCCGTCGGGCGACAGCTCACCGATGTCCCCGGTGTGGAACCAGCCGTCGCTCTCCAGCACCTCGGCGGTCTTCTCGGGCAGCCCGTGGTAGCCCTCCATGATGCCGGGCCCGCGCAGCAGGATCTCCCCGTCGTCGGCGATCCGCACCTCCGTGCCGGGCAGCGGCTTGCCGACCGTGCCGGTGCGGTAGGCCTCGCCGGGGTTCACGAAGGAGGCGGCCGAGGACTCCGTGAGGCCGTATCCCTCGAGGATGTGGATGCCGGCGCCGGCGAAGAAGTACCCGATCTCGGGGGCGAGCGCCGCCGACCCGGAGACGCAGGCGCGCAGGTTCCCGCCGAACGCCTCGCGGATCTTGGCGAAGACCAGCGCGTCGGCGACCTTGTGCTTGGCGGAGAGGCCGAAGGGGGCGCTCGCGGTGCCGGTGCGGCGGAAGTTGTCCTGGCTGGCCTTGGCGTACTCGCGGGCCACCTCGGACGCCCACTGGAAGATCTTGTACTTGGCGCCGCCGCCCGCCCGGGCCTTCGCGGCGACCCCGTTGTAGACCTTCTCGAAGATGCGCGGGACGGCCGCCATGTACGTCGGCTGCACGACCGGCAGATTCTCGATGATCTTGTCGACGCGGCCGTCGACGGCGGTGACGTGCCCGACCTCGATCTGCCCGGAGGTGAGGACCTTGCCGAAGACGTGCGCGAGCGGCAGCCACAGGTACTGCACGTCCTCGGCGCTGATCAGCCCGGTAGCGGCGATCGCCTTGGCCATGTAGGCCCAGTTGTCGTGCGGGAGCCGTACGCCCTTGGGGCGGCCGGTGGTGCCCGAGGTGTAGATGAGGGTGGCCAGCTGGTCCTTGGTGATCGCGCCGACCTTCTCCTTGATCAGGTCGGGGTCCTTCTCCAGGCGGGCCGCGCCACGGGCCTCCAGCTCGGCGAGGGTGAGTACCCAGTCGCCGGTCTCCACGCCCTCGGCGTCGATGACGACGACATGGGTCAGCTCGGGCAGCTCGGCGCGCTTCTCCTGCGCCTTGGCCAGCTGCTCGGCGTTCTCGGCGAACAGGACGCGGCTCTCGGAGTCGGAGACGATGAACGCCGACTCGTCGGCGTTGGTCTGCGGATACACCGTGGTCGTGGCGGCGCCGGCGCACAGGATGCCGAGGTCGGCGAGGATCCACTCGACGCGGGTCGAGGACGACAGCGCGACCCGCTGCTCGGGCTGCACGCCGAGCTCGATCAGGCCGGCGGCGATGGCGAAGACGCGCTCGGCGGTCTGCCCCCAGCTCAGCGACTTCCAGTCGTCGGGGCCCTCACCGGAGGCCGGTGGCACCGGGTAGCGGTACGCCTCCGCGTCGGGCGTGGCCGCAACGCGCTCCAGGAAGAGGGTCGCCACGCTCGGCGGTCGGTTCTCGATCAGGGTCTGTGTGTCGCTCACGACATCCTCCGGGGCCCGCGACAGTGCGGCGGCTGGCTCAGTGCGGCTGGTGTACTCGAGGGGCCGGGCACTCACGGGGTGTGCCCGAGTGGGTGTTGTTTAACTCACGAGTAACTATCGAGTGGAGATCAGAGTAGAGCGCGACCGCCGCCTGCGTAAGGGGCGACGTCCTGTCACTTCCTACAGAGCGCGACGTTACGCACGCGTAGGGGCCCGTCACGCTCACACGTGACAGGCCCCTATTTTCACGGGAAAACGACGCTACTTCTTGCCCTTGCCGGAACCCGCGGCGTCGTCACTGCTCAGTACGGCGATGAAGGCCTCCTGCGGAACCTCCACAGAGCCCACCATCTTCATCCGCTTCTTGCCCTCCTTCTGCTTCTCCAGCAGCTTCCGCTTACGGGAGATGTCACCGCCGTAGCACTTGGCGAGGACGTCCTTGCGGATGGCGCGGATGGTCTCGCGGGCGATGACCCGGGAGCCGATGGCGGCCTGGATGGGCACCTCGAAGGCCTGCCGCGGGATGAGCTCGCGCAGCTTGGCGACGAGCCGCACACCGTACGCGTACGCCGCGTCCTTGTGCGTGATCGCCGAGAAGGCGTCGACCTTGTCACCGTGCAGCAGGATGTCGACCTTGACGAGGCTGGAGGCCTGCTCGCCGGTGGGCTCGTAGTCGAGGGACGCGTAGCCGCGGGTCTTGGACTTCAGCTGGTCGAAGAAGTCGAAGACGATCTCGGCGAGCGGCAGGGTGTACCGGATCTCGACCCGGTCCTCGGACAGGTAGTCCATGCCGAGCAGGGTGCCGCGCCGGGTCTGGCACAGCTCCATGATCGCCCCGATGAACTCCGACGGCGCGAGGATGGTGGCCCGTACGACGGGCTCGTACACCTCGTTGATCTTGCCCTCGGGGAACTCGCTCGGGTTGGTGACCGTGTGCTCGGTGCCGTCCTCCATGAGGACGCGGTAGACCACGTTGGGGGCGGTGGCGATGAGGTCGAGGCCGAACTCGCGCTCCAGCCGCTCACGGATCACGTCGAGGTGCAGCAGGCCCAGGAAGCCGACGCGGAAACCGAAGCCGAGCGCGGCGGAGGTCTCCGGCTCGTACACCAGCGCGGCGTCGTTGAGCTGGAGCTTGTCCAGGGCCTCGCGCAGCTCGGGGTAGTCGGAGCCGTCCAGCGGATAGAGCCCGGAGAAGACCATGGGCTTGGGGTCCTTGTACCCCCCGAGCGCCTCGGTGGCCCCCTTCTGCTGGCTGGTGACGGTGTCACCGACCTTGGACTGGCGGACGTCCTTCACACCGGTGATGAGGTAGCCCACCTCACCGACGCCGAGGCCGTCGGCGCCGAGCATCTCCGGCGAGTTGGTGCCGATCTCCAGCAGCTCGTGGGTCGCGCCGGTCGACATCATCTTGATGCGCTCGCGCTTGTTGAGCTGGCCGTCGATGACTCGGACGTACGTCACGACACCGCGGTAGGAGTCGTAGACGGAGTCGAAGATCATCGCGCGGGCGGGCGCGTCCTTGACGCCGACCGGCGGCGGGATCTCCTTGACGACCTTGTCGAGCAGCGCCTCGACGCCGAGGCCGGTCTTGGCGGAGACCTTGAGCACGTCGTCGGGGTCGCAGCCGACGAGGTTGGCGAGCTCCTCGGCGAACTTCTCGGGCTGCGCGGCCGGCAGGTCGATCTTGTTCAGCACGGGGATGATCGTGAGGTCGTTCTCCATCGCCAGGTACAGGTTGGCGAGGGTCTGGGCCTCGATGCCCTGGGCGGCGTCGACGAGGAGGATGGTCCCCTCGCAGGCGGCGAGCGACCGCGAGACCTCGTAGGTGAAGTCGACGTGCCCGGGGGTGTCGATCATGTTCAGGATGTGCGTGTCGGTCTTGTCGTGGGTCGGAGCCCACGGCAAACGCACCGCCTGGGACTTGATCGTGATGCCACGCTCACGCTCGATGTCCATACGGTCGAGGTACTGAGCACGCATCTGCCGCTGCTCGACCACACCGGTCAGCTGGAGCATCCGGTCGGCGAGGGTGGACTTGCCGTGGTCGATGTGCGCGATGATGCAGAAATTGCGGATCAGAGCCGGGTCGGTACGGCTCGGCTCGGGCACATTGTTAGGGGTCGCGGGCACGCAGGGTCCTGTCTCTTGAGGCGCCTTATGCCTCGGGTCGGATCGATACGTAGGCTCCATGGTCCCACGGCGGGCGACCGGGGACCGTTTTGGGCCACCACCCGGGCCCCTGGTAGCCTGGGTGGCTGTGTCTCATGCCCTCTCAGCGCGAGGCACACCCCAAGAAATCACCTGGCCCGGATCCCTCGCGGTTCCGTGCCTGAACCTGAAAAGGCTCAATCAGTGGCGAACATCAAGTCCCAGATCAAGCGGATCAAGACCAACGAGAAGGCCCGGCTGCGCAACAAGGCCGTCAAGTCCTCCCTGAAGACCGCGATCCGCAAGGCCCGTGAGGCTGCTGCCGCGGGTGACGTCGAGAAGGCCACCGAGTACCAGCGCGCTGCCGCGCGTCAGCTCGACAAGGCCGTCTCGAAGGGCGTCATCCACAAGAACCAGGCCGCCAACAAGAAGTCGGCGCTTGCTTCGAAGGTCGCCGGCCTCAACGGCTGACACTTGATTTGACGCCGGAAGGACCCGAGCGGGCCCTCTCTCATCCGCTCCCGACCGGCTCCCCGGATCTGCGCGCGGCCTGCGTTCGCCACGCGGGCGCGGATCCAGCATCGTGAACCGAAGGCCCCAGCACCCACCCTTCCCCAGGGCGGAAGCCGGGGCCTTCGGCGTGCTCTGTGGTCACGCCCAGAACGCGTCGGCCTGGTCGATGTCCTGGACGCACTGGTCGAGATCGCTGGCCTTGTCTCCCACGATCCGGAAGACGATGGCCTCGTCCATGTCGTACGTCTTGCCGCCTCGCTGCGCGGTCGTGTGGTGCAGGGCGACGACGTGGCCCCGGCCGTCGACGAGCGTCTGGCGCAGTTCGACACGCATCGTCCCCCCGGTCTCCTCGACCAGGCGCCCGTACATCTCGATGATCGCGTCCTGTCCCTTGAAGTCACCCGAGAGCGGGCCACTGCCCGGCACGTGCTGGGTACAGTCCGCCGTCATCAACCCGCGCAGGGTGTCCATGTCGCCGCGCGAGAATGCCTCATAGCCCTTGCGGACCAGTGCTGCGTGGGGGTGTTCAGCCATGACGATCGCCACCTTTCCGTGTATTCGGCGATTTCGGCTGACACGCACGATTCTCCTCTCCTCCGAGGCCGGGTCCACCGGAGGAGCGGCCCATTTCGCCTACGTCCGCCCCCGCGACCGCGCCGCCCGGGCGATCGCCACGACCGCCTTCTCCAGGGCGTACTCGGGGTCGTCCCCGCCGCCCTTCACGCCCGCGTCCGCCTCGGCCACCGCGCGCAGTGCGAACGCGACCCCGTCCGGCGTCCACCCCCGCATCTGCTGGCGCACCCGGTCGATCTTCCACGGCGGCATCCCCAGCTCCCGCGCGAGATCCGCGGGCCGCCCACCCCGCGCCGACGACAGCTTCCCGATCGCCCGCACGCCCTGCGCGAGCGCGCTGGTGATCATCACCGGCGCCACACCGGTCGCCAACGACCACCGCAGCGCCTCCAGCGCCTCCGCGGCCCGTCCCTCGACCGCCCGGTCGGCGACGGTGAAGCTCGACGCCTCGGCCCGCCCCGTGTAGTACCGCCCGACCACCGCCTCGTCGATCGTCCCCTCGACGTCGGCCACCAGCTGCGACACGGCCGACGCCAGCTCCCGCAGATCGCTGCCGATCGCATCGACCAGCGCCTGACTCGCCTCCGGAGTCGCCGACCGCCCCGCCGCCCGGAACTCACCCCGCACGAACGCCAGCCGGTCCGCCGGCTTGGTCATCTTCGGGCAGGCCACCTCCCGCGCCCCGGCCTTGCGCGCGGCATCGAGCAGCCCCTTGCCCTTCACCCCGCCCGCGTGCAGGAGCACCAGCGTGATCTCCTCGGCGGGCGCCCCGAGATACGCCTTCACGTCCTTCACTGTGTCGGCCGACAGATCCTGCGCGTTGCGCACCACCACGACCTTGCGCTCCGCGAAGAGCGAGGGACTGGTCAGCTCGGCGAGCGTGCCTGGCTGCAACTGGTCCGGGGTCAGATCCCGTACGTCCGTGTCGGCGTCGGCGGCCCGGGCGGCGGCCACCACCTCCTGCACGGCACGGTCGAGCAGAAGGTCCTCCTGGCCCACGGCGAGCGTCACGGGGGCGAGAGGGTCGTCATTCGCAGTCTTCCTGGCCATCGCGACAAGCATGGCACGCACCACTGACAACGCACTCCCCCGCGCCCGTCCCCCCGGCCCCCACGGGCCCTACGGCTCCTCCCGCCAGCCGTCCCACCCGCCCACGAACTCGTCCAGCTCCCCAGGGTCGAGCCGCCCTTCCTCGTCCCGCAGGACGACCAGCCACTGCGCGTCCTCCGCGTCGTCCTCCCCGGCCAACGCGTCCCGCACCAGCTGCGGCTCCTCGGCCACCCCGAACCGCTCCCCGAGCGCCTCCGCCACTTCCTCCGCGGCATCCCGGTCGGGCAGCACCAGCACATGTCTCACATCACTCACGAGCCCATTCTCCGGCACCCACCCGACACCACCCGCACCACGGACGGCCGCCCCGCCGGCCACCACCCGCACCACCGACGACCGCCCCGCCGGCCACCACCCGCACCACCGACGACCGCCCCGCCGGCCACCACCCGCACCACCGACGACCGCCCCGTCGGCCACAGCCGCGCCACCGACGGCCGCCCGTCGGCCACCACCCGCACCACCGAGGCCCGCACCCTCCTGCAGCGCCTGCACCACCGACAACCGCCCCCTCCCGTCGCCGCTCACCGCCCGGCCCGGCCGAAGTCCCGCACCTCCGGCACCCGCTCCAGCGCGATCCCGAACCGCTCCCGGTACACCGCCAGCACCTCCTCGTCCGTCGCCAGCTCCCGCACCTCACGCGTCCCGTCCGCCGCCGTCACCGTGAGGCCCCGGCCGCTCAGCGTGATCCTGCCCCCGTCCTCCGCGAGCCGCGAACACACCAGCGACCGCGTGAAGTGCGACCCCGGCGACGTGCTGTGCCACCACGCGCCCGCCACGAAGTCACGGAGCACCCGGGGCCGGACCTCCAGGCGGTACTGCGGCTCGCCGTTCATGACGACGTCCAGGTCCGCCGCCTCGGCCGCCGCGACCCCACCGCCCCGCACCCCCGCCGCGTCCGGCGCCGCCTCGACGACCCGGAAGGTGCCCGCGGGATCGGCCTGCTCGTCCCGCACCCCGATCGCCAGCGGCCGGTGACTGTTCGCCCCGAAGCCGACGTCGGCCAGCCAGTCACCCCCGTCCACCGTCCGCACCCGCAGCGCGAGATGGTCGTACGGGATGCCGAGCCGCCCCTCCTCCCCGTACACCCGGGCCGCGAGCAGCGTCACGTCGAAGCCCAGCGCGCCGAGCAACGCCCCGAAGGCGCCGTTGAGTTCGTAGCAGAACCCTCCCCTGTTCGCCCCCACCACCTTGTCCAGCAGCCGCTTCTCCTCCAGCACGATCTCCTCGCCGAGATGCACCGACAGGTTCTCGAACGGCACGGCCCGCAGATGGAGGAGCTGAAGCTCGCGCAGGGCGTCCGTGGTGGGCCTCGCCGGGCGGCCGGCTCCCAGACGACGGAGGTAGGCGTCGACCTGTACAGAATCCATGCCTTCAGTCTCCGCCACGCCCTCCTCGTCCGCCCTCGCCCTCGACCGACCTCAGCCATCCGGCACCCCCTCCCGTGTCTCCCTCCCGGACCTCAGCCGCCCACCACCCTCAGCTCCTCCTCCGTGCCGGCGACCGCCAGCGCCCCGTCCTCGTCCGTGCGCAGCACCACCGCGCCCTGGGCCCGCAGGGCCGCGACCGTGCCGGGAGCCGGGTGACCGTACGGGTTGTCCCGCCCGCAGGAGATCAGCGCCAGCCGCGGCGCCACCCTCCGTATGAGCTCCGGATCCTGGTAGGCCGAGCCATGGTGAGCCACCTTGAGCACGTCCACGCCGCCCAGCGACGCGCCCGCCGGTGACCTCAACAGCGCCTGCTGGGCCGGGGGTTCGAGATCGCCGAGCAACAGGAACCGCAGCCCGCCCGACCGCACGAGCAGCGTGACGCTGGCGTCGTTCGGCCCTTCCGGTTCCGGCGTCACGGGCCCTCCCACGGCCCCCGGCGGCGAACTCGGGGGCGGCCACACGACCTGCCAGGCCAGCGCCCCCGTCCGCCGCTCCTCCCCCGCGACCGCGTGCGTGACCGGGATGTGCCGCCGCTCCGCCTCTCTCCGTACGAACTCCACCTGATCCACGGGCTCTTCGAACCCGGTCGTCTCGATCGCGCCCACGGCCCGTCCACGCAGCACACCCGGCAGTCCCGCCACATGGTCGGCGTGGAAATGGGTCAGCACGACCAAGGGGATTCTGGTGATCCCGAGTGTGCGCAGGCACCGGTCGACGAGCGCCGGGTCGGGCCCGGCGTCGACCACCACACCGGTGCCGTCACCCGCCGCGAGCACCGTCGCGTCACCCTGGCCCACGTCACAGACCGCGAACCGCCAGCCCGGCGGCGGCCACCCCGTGACCACCCGGGTCAGCGGCGGCGGCTGCACCACCACCAGCACGAGGAACACCCCGCACGCCCCGCACCACCACGGGTGCCGCAGCAACCGCCGCCCGGCCACAACGACCACCCCCGTGACCACCGCGAGCAGCGCCGCCCCGCCCCAGCTGCCCGGCCAGTCCACCCCGGAGCCGGGCAGGGCGGCCCCGGTGCGGGCGACGTCCGCGATCCATCCGGCGGGCCAACTCGCGCACCACGCCAGCACCTTGGCCACCGGCATCGCCACGGGCGCCGTCGCCAGCGCCGCGAAACCCAGCACCGTGGCCGGCGCCACAGCGAACTCCGCGAGCAGATTGCACGGCACCGCCACCAGACTCACCCGCGCCGACAGCACCGCCACGACCGGCGCGCACAGGGCCTGCGCGGCACTGGCGGCGGCCAACGCCTCGGCCAGCCGCGGAGGCACCCGCCGCCGTTGCAGGGCGGCGCTCCAGCGGGGCCCGATCGTCAGCAGGGCCCCGGTGGCCAGCACGGACAGCAGGAACCCGTAACTCCGGGCCAGCCAGGGGTCGTACAGCACCAGCAGCAGTACGGCCGTCGCCAGCGCCGGGATCAGCGATCTGCGGCGTCCGGTCGCCAGGGCGAGCAGGACGACCGCTCCGCAGGCCGCGGCCCGCAGCACGCTCGGGTCCGGCCGGCACACGACGACGAAGGCCAGCGTGAGCACTCCGCCGAGCACCGCCGTGCTCCGCAGCGGGATGCCCAGCCGGGGCGCGAGGCCTCTGCGCTCAATGCGCTGGGCCAGCCCGGGCGGTCCGATGAGCAGGGCGAGGATGATCGTGAGGTTGCTCCCGGAGACGGCGAGCGTGTGGGTGAGGTCGGTGGCCTTGAACGCGTCGTCCAGCTCCGGCGTGATCCGCGAGGTGTCCCCGACGACCAGCCCCGGCAACAGCGCCCGGGCGTCACCGGGCAACGGATCGGTGGCCGCCCGCAACCCCGCCCGAAGCCGCCCCGCGAACCGCTGCACCCCCGACGGCTCAGCGACAACCTCCGGCGCCACCCGACCCGAGACCCGCGCCACCCCCGCGATCCGATCCCCCTCCACCATCGCCGGCGCCAGCCGCGCACTCACCCGCACCCGAGCAGACGGCAACAACCGAAGCCACGCCGCAGCCCCGGACCCGGCATCCACGCCTCCCGGACCGCCAGCCCTGTCCCTCCCCGCCCCCACATCAACAATCACCAACACCGGCGTCCGAGTCGCCACCGTCGTCCCGTCCGCCTCCTCGACCCGCCGCACCTCCGCGCCGATCAGCACGGAGGCCGGGGCCATGTGATCCCCCTTGACCCGTGGTCGGGTGAGCCGGGGATCGGAGGTGACCTCGATCTCCGCGGTCACGGTGGCGTACTCCCGCACCAGGCCGGGAACCGGCCCCCGGCGCAGGTCTGCGCCGTGCAGCCCGGCGGAGGCAGCGGCCGCGGCGACGCACAGCAGCACGGCGGCGATCGCCACCCGTCGCCCCGCACGTCTGCGCCACAGCAGGAGCACGACTCCCACCACCAGGCACCAGACGGCGACACCGGTGACCCACTCCGGCGCGACGTCCAGCGTCGACGCCGCCGTTACCCACGCGGCCAACGCGGGCGGTACGAGTCGTAGATCGGTCGGTCCTTCCTGCCGCGGGTTGGCCGCTCCCAGCCGGGCGCCGGCCGTGGCGTGCACAGGAGGGCGCGGAGGAGCCGTTGCCGGCGGGCGCGTCGAGGGTCCTGGGAGACGACTCATGGCCGTACGAGATTCCGCAGGTCGGCGAAGCGGCGTTCCCCGATGCCGTTGACCTCGCGCAGCTCGTCCACCGAGCGGAAACCGCCGTGCTGGGTGCGGTAGTCGACGATGTGCTGGGCCAGCACCGGACCGACGCCGGGCAGCGTGTCGAGCTGGTCCACGGTCGCCGTGTTGAGGGAGACGGGCGCAGCGGGCCCGGCCCCCGGCACGGAACCACCTGAACCGGCCGGCCCTCCGACCGCTCCGGCCGCCCCTCCTGCTGCTCCCGCCGCCCCCGCCGGGGTGCCCACGACGATCTGCTCACCGTCCACCAGGAAGCGGGCCCGGTTGAGGCCGGTGGTGTCCGTACCGGGCCGCACCCCGCCGGCCGCGCGCAGGGCGTCGGCCACCCGCGATCCCGCCGGGAGCCGGTGAATCCCCGGTTCGCGGACCTTGCCGCTGACGTCCACCACGATCTCCGCCGTCGCCGTACCTGTCGCCGTACCGGCCACGCTCGGCGCACCGCTCGCGGCACCGGCCCCTGCCTCCTCGCGCCCCTCCTCGAAAGGCACCGCGGCCCGCACTACCTCCGGCGCCCGCACCGACTGCGTACGGCCGCTCCAGAAGTGCTGCACGGCGAAACCGGCCGCGACCACGAGCAGCACGGTCAGCGCGAGGACGCTCCGCCGCTCCAGACCACACCTGGCCTGAAGCCACACCGGCATCCGCTCCCGCAGGGCAGGCCCGACCCGCCCCCGCCAATCCCCAGCCGCCGAGTCCGAACCCGACGACGTCGAGGCCGAGGCCGGCGTCGGGTCCACCCAAGTCTGCGACTCCGACGGACGATCCTCCCAGGACTCCGACGCCCCCGGAGCGCCCGACCCATCACGGCCCGGCGACCCCACCCCCGACTCCCGCCGCTCCCCCGCCCGTTCGGCGAAGATGACCTCCGCGCGCCGCCGAAGCTCCTCGGCCGACGCATACCGCTGCCGTGCCCCGCCCCTGGTCGCAGGACGGCGGCGATGGCGGTTGCGGACATCCGAGGCGGGGCCACGGCCCGGCCCACTGGTGGGAGTCGCTGTGCGTGAACGTGATCGAAGTGCCATGCGACGAGGATCGGGCACATCGCCCACCCGCGATGATCTTGCTCAATTCCCGGGGACAACCACCCAGTTGTGGATAACTCCGCCACCCACACGAGTGACCGACCACCACGCCCCGACCAAGCCATCGTCACCGAGGCGAAACCACAGCCCCCAACAACCCAGGCCCCGTATGCGCCCCGATCACCGCCCCGACCTCGCTCACATGCAGGTCCGCCAGCCCGGGCACCCGCGCCCGCAGCCGGTCCGCCAGGGCCGACGCCCGGTCGGGGGCGGCGAGATGGTGCACCGCGATGTCGACCTGGGCGCTGCCCGCACGGTCGGCCACGATCTCCTCCAGGCGGGCGATCGCCTTCGACGCCGTACGCACCTTCTCCAGCGGTTCGATGCGGCCGCCCTGCAGCTGGAGCAGCGGCTTGACCGCGAGGGCGGAGCCGAGGAGTGCCTGCGCCGCCCCGATCCGGCCACCGCGGCGCAGATAGTCGAGGGTGTCGACGTAGAAGTAGGCGGAGGTGCCGGACGCCCGCTTCTCCGCGGCGGTGACGGCCTCGTCGATGGTGCCGCCACTCTCCGCGGCCTCGGCCGCCGCGAGCGCGCAGAAGCCGAGCGCCATGGCGATCATCCCGGTGTCCACGACCCGCACCGGCACCGGCGCCTCGCGGGCCGCGAGAACGGCCGCGTCGTAAGTGCCGGAGAGCTCGGCGGAGAGGTGGAGGGAGACGATTCCGGTGGCACCGGTCTCGGCCACCTTGCGATAGGTCTCCGCGAAGTGCTGCGGGCTCGGGCGGGAGGTGGTGACCGGGCGTCGCTTCTGGAGCGCCTGGGCCAGGGACCGGGTCGAGATCTCGGTGCCCTCTTCGAGTGCCTGGTCGCCGAGGACCACGGTCAGCGGTACCGCCGTGATGCCGTGACGCTCCATCGTCCGCGGCGGCAGGTAGGCCGTTGAATCGGTGACGATCGCGACATGGCGGGACATGAGCTGGAGGTTACCTGGCGTAGCGCCCGGGCGGCAGTCCGACCCCTCCCGGCCGGGAGGGCCGTGGCCGGATCAAGTCGTGCTCTCGGGGCGGGGCTTCTTCTGCCAGGGGTAGGTGGGACGGGTGGCGGGCGGAGTGATGGCGGCGGTCTGTGTCGGTTCCTCGGCCGTACGGGACTGCGGGGTCTCCGGCCAGGTCTGCCGGGAGCTCGGGGCGTCGGCGGCCGGGGCCTCGGGCCAGGGCGGTGGCGAGGACTGCGCCGCGGCGGGGCCCGACGGCTCGGCGGTCGTCCAGTGCCGTAGCGCGCCGGCCTCCATGTCGATCTGGGTGCTCAGCGAGTCCAGGTCGTCGTCCGCGAAACGGCGGGCCCGGTCACGCGCGGCCCAGCGCAGGGAGTCCGCGGACCGCGTGATGGTCTCGGTGCGCTCGCGCAGGGCGGGCAGCCGCTCGGCGAGGGTCGCGCGATCCGGTTCGGACTCCAGTCGGCGCAGTTCGCCGTCCAGTTCGTGGCCGTGCGCGCTGAGCCGCTCGAAGAGGGCCAGGGACTCCTTGAGGGACTCGTCCTCGGCCACGCCCGCGTGCAGCGCGTCCTGGGTGGCGCGCATGGAGGTGCGCAGTTTCAGCCGCAGTTGGGCGACCTCGCCCGCGGGGCCGGGCTGCACCATGGACTTGGCGCGCAGGGTGTGGTCCTCGACAGTGCGCCGGGCCTGGGTGATCGTGCGGTCCACGCCCCGCTTGGCGGCGCCGACGGCCTTCACGGTGGCGTAGGCGCCGAGCACCAGGAAGAGGATGAAAAGCAGAGCGACGATCGCCATCAGTGCCTCCACAACGCTCCTCCTCCGACCGGGCGCGAGGCTCCGCGCCGCTCTTCAACGGTAAACGCGACGGGCAGGCCCGAAGTTCCAGAAGAACCCCGAACCTGCCCGTACCCAACCCTTAAGGGGTCTTACGCCGGAACGATGTTCACCAGCTTCGGCGCCCGCACGATCACCTTGCGAATGCCCGCCCCGTCCAGCGCAGCCACGACCTTGTCGTCGGCCAGCGCCACCTTCTCCAGCTCCTCGTCGGAGATGGCCGGCGAGACCTCCAGGCGGGCCTTGACCTTGCCCTTGATCTGCACGACGCAGGTCACGGTCTCGTCCACGACGTACGCCGGGTCGGCGACCGGGAAGTCCTGGTGGACCACCGAGTCGGTGTGCCCCAGCTTGCGCCACAGCTCCTCGGCGATGTGCGGGGCCAGAGGCGCGACCAGCAGCACCAGCGACTCGGCGACCGGGCGCGGCACCGCGCCACCCGCCTTGGTCAGGTGGTTGTTCAGCTCGGTGACCTTGGCGATGGCGGTGTTGAACCGCATGCCCTCCAGGTCCTGCCGTACGCCGTCGATGGCCTTGTGCAGCGCGCGCAGGGTGTCCTCGTCGGCCTCGGTGTCGACGACGGTCACCTCGCCGGTCGTCTCGTCGACGACGTTGCGCCACAGCCGCTGGAGCAGCCGGAACTGGCCGACCACCGCGCGCGTGTCCCACGGCCGGGAGACGTCCAGCGGGCCCATGGCCATCTCGTACAGCCGCAGGGTGTCGGCGCCGTACTCCTCACAGATGGACTCGGGGGTGACCGCGTTCTTCAGGGACTTGCCCATCTTGCCCAGCAGCTTGGTGACCTTCTCGCCCTGGTAGTAGAAGGCGCCGTCGCGCTCCTCCACCTCCTCGGCGGGCACCGGGAAGCCACGGATGTCGCGGTAGACGAAGGCCTGGATCATGCCCTGGTTGAACAGCTTGTGGAACGGCTCCGCGGAGGAGACGTGGCCCAGGTCGAACAGCACCTTGGACCAGAAGCGCGCGTACAGCAGGTGCAGCACGGCGTGCTCGGCGCCGCCGACGTACAGGTCGACGCCACCGTGCGGCTGGCCCGCGCGCGGGCCCATCCAGTACTGCTCGATCTCGGGGTCGACCAGCTGCCGGTCGTTGTGCGGGTCCAGGTAGCGCAGCTCGTACCAGCAGGAACCCGCCCAGTTGGGCATGGTGTTGGTCTCGCGCCGGTACTTCCGCGGCCCGCGCCCGTCGCCCAGGTCCAGGGTGACGTTGACCCAGTCCTCGTTGCGGGACAGCGGGGTCTCCGGGGAGGTGTCCGCGTCGTCCGGGTCGAAGGTGCGGGGCGAGTAGTCCTCGACCTCGGGCAGCTCCAGCGGCAGCATCGACTCGGGCAGCGAGTGGGCGATGCCATCCTCGTCGTAGACGATCGGGAAGGGCTCGCCCCAGTAGCGCTGCCGGCTGAACAGCCAGTCGCGCAGCCGGAAGTTGACGGTGCCCTCGCCGACGCCGGACCGCTCCAGCCACTCGGTGATGCGCGCCTTGGCCTCGGCGACCGGCAGGCCGTCCAGGGAGACGCCCTCGCCGGAGGAGTTGATGATCTTCGCGTCGTACGAGGCGAAGGCGTCCTCCCACGTGGAGGTGTCGGTGCCGCGGCCGTCGGTCGGCTCGACGATGCAGGTGATCGGCAGCTCGAAGGCGCGCGCGAACTCGAAGTCGCGCTGGTCGCCCGCGGGGACGGCCATGATCGCGCCGGTGCCATAGCCCATCAGCACGTAGTCGGCGATGAAGACGGGGATCTGCTCGCCGTTGACCGGGTTGGTGGCGTACGAGCCGATGAAGACGCCGGTCTTGTCCTTGGCCTCGGCCTGCCGCTCCACGTCGGACTTGGAGGCGGCCTGCGCGCGGTACGCGGCGACGGCCTCGGCCGGGGTGGCGTGACCGCCGGTCCACACGTCGTGGGTGCCCTCGGGCCAGGCGGCCGGGGTGAACTTCTCGACCAGCGGGTGCTCGGGCGCCAGCACCATGTAGGTGGCGCCGAACAGGGTGTCAGGGCGGGTGGTGAAGACGGTGATCTTCTCGCCGTCGATCGGGAAGTCGACGCGGGCGCCCTCGGAGCGGCCGATCCAGTTGCGCTGCTGCAGCTTGATGGCCTCGGGCCAGTCCAGCGCGTCCAGGTCGTCCAGCAGCCTGTCCGCGTAGGCGGTGATGCGCATGTTCCACTGGCGCAGCTTGGCCTTGAAGACGGGGAAGTTGCCGCGCTCGGAGCGGCCGTCGGCGGTGACCTCCTCGTTGGCCAGCACGGTGCCCAGGCCTGGACACCAGTTGACGGGCGCGTCGGAGGCGTAGGCCAGGCGGAACTCGCCCAGGACGTCGGCACGCTCGGCGGCGGTCAGCGCGTCCCAGGAAGAGCCACCGGGTACCGCACGCTCACCGGACTCGAACTGGGCGACCAGCTCGGCGATCGGGCGGGCCTTCCTGGCCTCGTCGTCGTACCAGGAGTTGAAGATCTGCAGGAAGATCCACTGGGTCCACTTGTAGTACTCGGGGTCGATCGTGGCGAACGACCGGCGCTTGTCGTGGCCCAGGCCCAGCCGGCGCAGCTGGGTCTTCATGTTCTCGATGTTGGCCTCGGTGGAGACCCGCGGGTGCGTGCCGGTCTGCACCGCGTACTGCTCGGCGGGCAGGCCGAAGGCGTCGAAGCCCAGGGTGTGCAGGACGTTGTGGCCGGTCATCCGCTGGAAGCGGGCGAAGACGTCGGTGGCGATGTAGCCCAGCGGGTGGCCGACGTGCAGGCCCGCACCGGAGGGGTACGGGAACATGTCCATGATGAACTTCTTGGGCTTGGCGGCCAGCTCCGGGTCGCCCGCCAGGTCACCCTTGGGGTTCGGTGCGGCGTACGTACCCTCGGCGTCCCAGAAGTCCTGCCAGCGTGCCTCGATCTCGGCCGCGACGGCGGCCGTGTAGCGGTGCGGCGCGGCCACCTCGGCGGCAGCGGCGGGGTTCGTCTCGCTCATGATCCTCAAGCTCCATCGATCGTCTCTGCCAGCGGCTGTCTCGTTCCGGAAACGAAAAATCCCCTCGCACAGGAGGGGACGCCGCGCTGACTCCGACCGGCCGGCTCGTCCGGCGGTCGGGACTGATCAGCGCGGCTCGCTAAGCAGAAGGCGTACGGCACGCATGGCGTCAGGGTACCGCAGCCGTTGAGCAAGCCGCGACGCACATACGTATGCCTCCTATGGCCCCGGACATCGGGTACCGAACTGAACAAACGTCAAAAGTTACTTCGCGTAACGCCCCCTAAGGGACAACACAACGACCACACAGCCTTTTGGTAACAGCGCAATAACTCAAACCCCGTACCGATCGGTATGGCTCCACTTAGAGTGCGGCAGCGGGACCGCCTTCCCGAACTGCTCGGAGTTGCCCCCATGAACCCTCGTCGAAGTAACAGCTCGCTCCCCCGGCCCGGCCGCTCGGCCTACGGCATGGCGACGGCTGTCGTTCTGCTCTTCATACCCGTGTTCGTGCTGGTAGGAGGTGACACGGTCCGTGACTTCCTGAACTTCGGCGCGGGCGTGCTGTCCCTCGTCTCCCTCAGCTGCTCGGTGATCTGGGGTCTGGTCGCGCAGGACCGGATCTTCCTCAACCCCAAACAGCGGATCATCGGCCAGGCCGTGCACCGCACGACCGCCGTCGGCTCGATCGCCTTCCTGCTGCTGCACATCACCACGAAGGTCGCCCTCGACCACACCCAGCTGATCGCCGCGATCATCCCGTTCTCGCTCGGCGTCACCGGCAGCGCCGGGCTCATCGGCCTCGGCTCGCTGGCCGGGCTGCTGATGATCTTCGTGGGCATCACCGGCGCCCTGCGCAACCAGTTCGCCTCCCCGGCACCGGTCGCGGCCCGCTGGCGCGCCATGCACATGCTGGCCTACCCGGCCTGGTGCTTCGCCCTGGTCCACGGCCTCTACGCGGGTCGCGAGGCGAAGCCGATCTTCGTGATCCTCTACAGCCTCTCGCTGGCCGGCGTCATGGCCGCGCTCGCCCTGCGCGCGGCGCCCCGCCCGGTCAAGCGCAAGGTCGCCGACCGCATCCAGGCGATCCTGGGCACCGAGGAGCGGCCGGGCCGCGAGGAGCTGGACGCGAGCCGGGCCAGGGTCGCCGAGGCCTCCTCCGCCGCGCTGCCCGGCTACGAGAACGCGCGCCCCGCCCAGCCCCGCACGGCACCTGCCTCCTACGACACCCCCGCCCCCGCCCCGGAACCCGCGAACGGCTTCGCGGCCGCCTACCGCGCCGTCACCCCGACCCCGCGCATCCCGCAACAACCGTCGTACGGCGCCGACCAGACCGCCCGCATGGACCTGCCCATGGACATGCAGCCCACCGAGGCCATGCCCCGCTACGACAGCGGCGGCAGCACCTCGGGCAGCTGGCCGATCCCGTCGCCACCCCCGGTCGGCGAGGCACCCCCGTCCGCCTACGACCCGCTCCAGGACACCGGATACAACATCCCGACCTACCGCAATGCGGACACGTCCGGATACGGCACGAGTGACGTGTACGACACCGGTGAGTCGAACACCGTTTCCGGCACGTACTACTCGAACGACACGTACAACAGCGGTCCCGCCACTGATCCAACGCCCGGTGAGTCCTACGACTTCGGTGCACCGGGCTCGGGCGAACCTTGGAACATGCCTTCCGGAGGCTATAGGTGAACGAGGCCCTGCCCGACGTCCCAGAAGTCCGCGTGGTCGGTCTTCCCCAGCTCACGTCGGGCTTCGACCTTGTCGAAAGACTCGATCTGCCCATGCACCTGAAGGTGCACGGGCCGCTCGAACCCATGGGCGGCGAGCAACTCGCGAAGCTCGCCGAGAACATCAACCTGAAGGGCCGCGGCGGCGCGGGCTTCCCCTTCCACAAGAAGCTGCGCTCGGTCGCCGAGGCGGCCATCAAGCGCGGTGTACGACCGGTCGTCGTCGTCAACGGCAGCGAGGACGAACCGGCCTGCCGCAAGGACACGGTGCTCATCAACCGTGCCCCGCACCTCATCCTGGACGGCGCCCTGCTGGCCGCCGAGGCCCTCGGTGCCCGCACGCTCGTGGTGGGGGTCACCCGGGAGTCCACCCAGCGCTCCATGGAGGCCGCACTCGCCGAACGCGGTCTGAGCAACGGCCGTAGATCCGCTCTCCGCGCGCGTGTGCAGCGCAATCCCGTCCGTATGGTCACCGGAGCGGCGGCCTCGCTGATCCGCTCGATCGACGGCGGCCCGGCGATCCCGCCCGGCCGCAAGGTCAGCGCCTCCCAGAACGGCGTCGGCGGCGCCCCGACCCTGCTGTCGAACGCCGAGACCTTCGCGCAACTGGCGATCGCCGCCCGCATCGGCCCCGAGCGCTACGGCAACACCGGCCTGTACGACGAGCCGGGCACCGTCATGCTCACGGTCTCCGGCGCGGTCGCCCGCCCCATGGTCATCGAGGTCCCCACGGGCGTGCCGCTGCGCTACGTCCTCCAGCTCGCGGGCGCCCCGCCGGTCCCCCAGGGTGTGCTGACCGGCGGCTACCACGGCAAGTGGATCGACGCGGCGACGGTCAACGAGGCGATCGTCTCCCGCAACTCCCTGGACGCGGTGGGCGGTTCGCTCGGCGCGGGCGCGATCCTGCCGATCAGCCAGGACACCTGCCCGCTGGGCGAGTCGCTGATGGTGGCGAAGTGGCTGGCCGAGGAGAGCGCGGGCCAGTGCGGCCCCTGCTACCTCGGGCTGCCGGCCGCCGCGCGCGGCATGGAGGACATCCTCAACGGCGGCGGTCCGGCCGCCCTGGAGGCGCTCAAGCAGGTCGCCAAGAACGTGAAGCGGCGCGGCGCGTGCTCGCACCCGGACGGCTCCGCGATGTTCCTGGAGTCGACCATCAAGGCGTTCACCGACGACCTCGCCGCCCACGTCCTCGGAAACGGCTGCGGACGGCCCGTGGAGGGCGTTCTGCCGCTCTTCGAGGGCGGCAAGACACCTACGGGCATCCCCGGCGGCGCCGAGGCCGAGGAGAGCGGCCCCAGCCGCCAGAAGATCTACGTCGACTGGACGCTGTGCCGCGGCCACGGCCTGTGCGCCGACATCCTCCCGGAGGTCTTCGAACTCGGCGCCGACGGCTTCCCCACGGTCGCCCAGGCCCAGGTCCCCCGCTACGCCGAGGCGAAGGCCCTGCGCGCGGTGCGCCGCTGCCCCGCCCTCGCCCTGCGCCTGGAGGAGTCGGCGCCCCGCGACAACGGCCAGTCCCGCAACCTCCCGGTCCTCTCCCAGGGCCGCGGCCGCCGGGCGCTGGGTCGCTGAGCCGACAACAGTAGGGGCCCGTCCGAACGCGGACGGGCCCCTCGTAGCGTCAACTGCCCCTGGAAACGCAAGAATCCCGCCGGATCTTTCGACCCGGCGGGACCTTTCTGTGGAGCTAAGGAGAATTGAACTCCTGACCTCCTGCATGCCATGCAGGCGCTCTACCAACTGAGCTATAGCCCCTTGCTTGGTGTCCTCCGCGGTTTCCCCCGGCGGCGACGCCAACATTACACGGTCCCCCGGGTGGAACACCAAATCGTTTCCCCGAGGCACCCTGAGGCCCGCCGACGACGGGCCTCACGCGGTGACGAACGAGTAGAACCTCTTGAGCGTGCAGTGCTCTTCGAGCAGCCGGCCGTAGATCGGCTCGCCCTCGAGTTCGCGGTACGTCTCGATCGGGTCGCCTTTTATGATCAGCGCCCGCGCGCATTCCTCGCACCAGTACTGGTAGTCGGGATTGAGCGGCTCCATGTCCCGCACGATCGGCGTCCCGCTGCCGCACCAGTCGCACTTTCGCCTGTGTGCACCCATCGATCAGCTCCAGCTGTGGCCGCAGGCCGTGCACACGTAGGAGATTCCGCCGTTGTCACCGAGAACCTGGGCGACGTGGAGGGAACCGCAGGAAGGGCAGATGAGGCGGGTGACGGTGTCCCGTGTCAACACTGCTCCGAGAAGGCCGTCGACCTCCTCGAGGATGCTCGCAGGCATCGCTACTCCCTCCCGTCGGGCCGCGCCCCCTTCCGGCCGTTTGATTCTGCCACGGCCGGACCAATACGGTCAGCGACGCCTCAGTACCAGTCCGGACACGACGCCCACCGCGGCGGTCCCGGCCAGCGCGAACGCACACCCGAAGCGCCTCCGCAGAGGTATACGCCTGCGGGACCCCAAGTGACTCAAGCCGATTGAAGAACCGTGCCGTGGACGTGCCGTGAAGATCACTTCACGTCGGCATTCCACCGGGCGAAGCGGGGCAGAAACTACGGCCGCAATCAACCCTGACACGAGGAGTGCCAAGGCCGTGACCGCCTCCCCCGCCGTACCCGCCCCCGTCCCGACCGCCCCTGGCGGGCTGCCGTTGATCGGACACGCCCATCATCTGGTGCGAAGCCCGCTGCCGTTCATCTCATCACTGCGCGACCACGGCAGCGTCGTCCGAATACGTCTGGGGCCGACCCCCGCCTACGTCGTCACCGATCCCGTGCTCACCCGCACCGTACTGGTCACCGAGGCAGCGCACTTCGCCAAGGGGGGAAAGATCTTCGACGTCCTGCGGGGCGTGTTCGGCGACGGCCTCGCCACGATCGGAGACGGCGACACCCATCTGCGCAACCGCCGGCTGATGCAGCCCATGTTCAACAAGGCCCACATCGCCACCCGCCGCACGGCCATGATCGAGCAGTCCAGGTCCATGGTCGGAGCGTGGCAGAAGGGTCAACTCCGCGACGTGTTCGCCGACATGAACGACGTCACACTCGCCGCCTTCCTCGTCGCGCTCTTCGGCGCTGACCTCCCCGCGCACCTGCAGCGGGAGTTCACCACTCTCATGCCCGCGCTCATGAAGGGGGCGATCCGGCAGACCGTCCTGCCGCCGTGGGTGACCCGGCTCCCGCTGCCCGCGAACCGCGCCCAGGCCCGCGGGATCGCCCGGCTGCGCGTCCTCATGGACCAGGCCATCGACCACACACCCTCCGCACCCGACCCGGCGGCAGCGGCCGGATGCCCCCACCAGGCGGCCGCCGGCGACGAACAGGCCGGGCTGTTCGAGACCCTGAAGGCGGCCGAGGACCAGTTCACCCGCGAGCAGCTCCAGGACGAGGCCATCACCCTGATGAACGCGGCGATCGAGACGACCGCCACCGCCCTCGCCTGGACCCTGTACGAGCTCACCCGGCACCCCGAGATCGAGGAGCGGCTGCGTGCCGAACTGGCCGCGGTCTGCGCCGGCCGGCCCTTGCGCGAGGAGGACCTCGACCGGCTTCCCTACGCCCGGCAGGTCCTCCAGGAGGGTGTCCGGAAATATGGGCCGGCCTGGATGGTGACCCGGACCGCCACCCGGGACATCGAGCTCGGCGGACACCGCATCCCCCGGGGCGCCGACGTCGTGTGGAGCCCGTACCTCCACCAGAACGACCCCGCCCACTTCCCCGACCCCGCCGCCTTCGACCCCGACCGCTGGGCCGACGGCCGTCTGCCCTCGACCCGTGATTCGTTCTTCGCCTTCGGGGACGGCCGCCGTAAGTGCATCGGAGAGAACTTCGCCTGGGTCGAAATGCAGATCATCCTCGCGACCCTCCTGGAGACCTGGCCCCGCCTGCGCCTCGTCTCCCGCCCGCCCCGCGCCGAGACGGCCATTACCGTCAAGCCGGACAGACTGGCCATGGCCTTCTCCTGAAAACCGAAGATCCCGCCGGACCTGATCGGTCCGGCGGGATCTCGCTGTGGAGCTAAGGAGAATTGAACTCCTGACCTCCTGCATGCCATGCAGGCGCTCTACCAACTGAGCTATAGCCCCGAGCTTTGTTCTTCCCGCTCGGCGGGGCGAACAAGAAGAACTTTAGCCTGCGACCTGCCAGAAAGTGAAATCCGCTCAGTCGTCGTCCCCGAGCACGGGTTCCGGCAGGGTGCCGGCGTTGTGCTCGAGCAGCCGCCAGCCGCGGGCGCCCTCACCGAGGACGGACCAGCAGCAGTTGGAGAGGCCGCCGAGGCTCTCCCAGCTCCGGGCCTCCAGGCCGAGGAGACGGCCGATGGTGGTACGGATGGTGCCGCCGTGGCTGACGACGACGAGGGTGCCCTCGTCGGGGAGCTTGTCGGCGTGCCGGAGCACCACCGGGGCGGCGCGGTCGGCCACCTCGGTCTCCAGCTCGCCGCCGCCGCGGCGGACCGGCTCACCGCGCTTCCACGCGGCGTACTCCTCGCCGTAGGAGGCGATGATCTCCTCGTGCGTCAGGCCCTGCCAGGCGCCCGCGTACGTCTCGCGCAGGCCCTCGTCGTGGCTGACGTCGAGACCGGTGAGCACGGCGAGCTCGGCGGCCGTGTGCGCGGCCCGTTGAAGGTCCGAGGCCACGATGGCGTCGGGCTTCAGGGAGGCGAGCAACCGGGCGGCGCGGCGGGCCTGGGCGATGCCGGCCTCGGTGAGGGCGACGTCCGTGGTGCCCTGGAAGCGGCGTTCCACGTTCCAGGAGGTCTGGCCGTGCCGCCACAGGATGACGCGGCGGCCGCGGCCGCCCCGCTTCGCGTCCGTCACCTCACCGGTGGCGCTCATCGCCAGTCACCACCGAGGTCGGCGGACTCCTCGGCGGCCTGCAGCTTGGCGTGCTCCTCGGCCTTGCCGCGGGTGACCTTGGCGTCCTCGGGCAGGTCCAGCTCGGGGCAGTCCTTCCACAGCCGCTCCAGGGCGTAGAAGACCCGCTCCTCGCTGTGCTGGACGTGGACGACGATGTCGACGTAGTCGAGCAGGACCCAGCGGGCCTCGCGGTCGCCCTCGCGGCGGACCGGCTTGGCGCCGAGCTCCTTCTGCAGGCGCTCCTCGATCTCGTCGACGATCGACTTGACCTGGCGGTCGTTGGGCGCGGAGGCCAGCAGGAAGGCGTCCGTGATCGACAGCACGTCGCTGACGTCGTAGGCGATGATGTCGTGCGCGAGCTTGTCGGCGGCCGCCTGGGCGGCGGTGTGGATGAGCTCGATGGAGCGGTCAGTGGCGGTCACTACACGGCTTTCGGTCGGCGGTCACTTGACCTCAAGGGTCTCACGGACCGCCGAGCGCACCCCATGTGATTAAGGGACCACCAGGTGGGGCCGGGTCACGGGCGTCCGCGACCCGGCCTTCCGGGTGCCGCTACGAGGACGGGTCGTAGTTCTGGCCGAGGACCACGGAGACGTTCGCGTTCGAGGTGGTCTTGCCCTTGCTGACGGCGCTGGTGGGCAGGCCCAGGGTCTTGGCGACCTCGGTGGCGTTCTCCTTGTCGGCGGCGTCGGCGTAGACGACCTTGGAGGCGGCCTGGGTGCCGGAGGCGGTGCCGCCCTCCAGGAAGGTGAAGCCGCCGTTGAGGAGGACCACGCGGGCCTTCTCCGTGTTGTCCTTCACACCGCTGGCGTTCTGGACCGAGACGCGGACGGCGGCGTCCTTGTCGGGGCTCTTGGCGGTGCCGCCGAGGACGTCCTTGACCACGCTGTCGCTGGCCTGGGCGCTGAGCGTGCCGTCGGCCTGGACGGGCAGCAGCGCCGTCTTGTAGTCGCCGCCCTTGGCGAGGTCGGCGAGCTTGGCGAGGAAGGTGCCGAGGTCCTTGTCGGTGAGCGACGGGTCGAGGATCTGCGCCAGCGTCTGCACGGTGGTCGTGGCGGCCCCCGCGTCGGAGGACAGCTTGCGCAGCACGGCCTGCATGACCTGCCCGAACCGCTCCAGCTGGGCGTTCTGGGCCTCGCCGGAGGCGCGGTAGGTGGCGTAGGCGACGGCCGTCTTGCCGCTGAGGGTCTGGTCCTCGCCCTTGTTCACCAGGGGCGCGGTGCCCTTCTTCTTGGCGGCCGGGTCGGGCACGTCGGTGTTGGTGTCGACGTCGATGTTGCCGACGAGGTCGACGAGGTTCTGCAGGTAGGGGGTGTCCAGGCGCCAGGTGCCCTGGATCTGGGTGCCGAGGACGGTGTCGATCGCGTCGCGGGTGCCGGAGGAGCCGTCGTCCTCGACGGACTTGGCGAGGGTGGTCGTGGTGCCGTCGTCGTCGGTCAGGGCGAGGGAGTTGGGCAGCAGGACGGTGGTGCCCTGCTTGGTGGTGGTGTTGTCGACGAGCAGCGCCGTGGAGGTGCCGCCGCTCTTGGTGTTGTGCAGATGGACGACGATCACGTCACGGTTCTGGGCGGCGGCGGACGTGCCGGTGCCGGTCCCGGAGTCGGACGACGAGGACAGTCCGGGCAGCTTCCCGGCGTACCAGAGGTAGCCGACGCCGCCGACCGCGGTGAGCGCCAGGACGACGACCAGGGCGACGAGCCGGCTGCGGGCGCGGCGCTTGGCCTCCTCGCGGCGCTCGGTGCGGTTCTCGGTGAAGTTCAGCCAGTCGATGACGTCCTCGGAGTCACCGTCGGGTTCCTCGACGAAGGCGAACTGCCCGGTGTGGTAGTCCCGTTCAGCCTCGTCGGAGCGCTCCTCGGCCGGGCCGGCCTGCTGCGGGATGTAGGCGGTCTGCTCGGCGACCCGCGGCTGCTGCGCGCTGGTCGCGGCCCGCCCGTAGGGGTCGTACGGGGCTGCCGGCGCCCCGCCCTGCGCGCCCCCGTAGGGGTCGTAGGGCGGCACGGGGTTGTGCTGACCGGTGTCGTACGGGTCGTAGGGCGGTACGGGCCGCTGGGTGCCGGTGTCGTACGACTGCGCGGGGTACTGCCCCGTCTGCTGCTGTGCTCCGGCGGCGTACGGGTCGTAGCCGTAACCCTGTTGCGACTGCTGCGCGTACGGGTCGTACGGCTGCTGGTGCTGTTGCTGCTGGGGCACCTGCCGGTAGACGGGCCGGCCGTACTCGTCGTAGCCGACGAGCTGGTACTGGTCGCGGTCGCCGCCGTGGCCCGCGTCGTATCGGTCGTTCACCGGTGCCCCTCTCGGCTCACTCGCCGCGGTACAGCTCGCGCTTGTCGATGTAGCGCACGACTCCGTCCGGCACCATGTACCAGATCGGGTCGCCCTTGGCGACTCTCGCACGGCAGTCTGTGGAGGAGATGGCGAGCGCGGGAACCTCCACGAGAGAGACACCGCCCTCGGGGAGCCCGGCGTCCGTCAGGTGGTGGCCCGGCCGGGTCACGCCGATGAAGTGCGCGAGGGAGAACAGTTCCTCGGTGTCCCGCCAGGTGAGGAGCTGGGCGAGGGCGTCGGCCCCGGTGATGAAGAAGAGGTCCGTGTCGGGGTTGAGCACCCGCAGGTCGCGCAGGGTGTCCACGGTGTACGTGGGTCCGCCGCGGTCGATGTCGATGCGGCTCACCGAGAACTGCGGGTTCTCGGCGGTGGCGATGACCGTCATCAGATAGCGGTCCTCGGCCGGCGAGACACTGCGGTGGCTCTTCTGCCACGGCTGCCCGGTCGGTACGAACACCACCTCGTCCAGGTGGAACTGCGCGGCGACCTCACTGGCCGCCACGAGGTGTCCGTGGTGGATCGGGTCGAACGTCCCGCCCATGACGCCGAGACGGCGCTTGCCGGGGTTCGTCGGGCCGTTGCCCGGGCCGGTAGGCATGTCCTGCTCTCCCATGCGTGCAGACCCTACCGGCCCGTTCCGTGGGGCCGGTCTCCCCCGGGCCCTCGGCGGCTCAGCGGTCGCGGTTGAAGCGGGTGGTGATCCACAGCAGGAGCAGCAGGACGACGAAGGCGCCACCGCCGGTGAGGTAGGGGCTCAGGCTCTCGTGGTTGCCGCCGTGCTCCTCGCCCTCGGCGGCAAGGGTGACCAACTGGGCAGCGGTGCTGTGGAAGCTCATCTGGACCTATCCGGTGTGGGCGGGATAAAGATGTCGGCCCATCGTAAGCGGGCGGCTCGACGGCGATCACGCCGACTCCGCCGTTGGCGCACCGCGACGGAACTTCCGGCCCGACTCAGTCGTCCTTCTGCTTGTAGCCCCGCAGCAGGAACCACGCGGTCAGCACACAGCCCACCACCATCACGACCAGTACGACCCGGAGCAGATACCCCGACCCTTCCTGCTGGGCTGCGTTCGCGGCTTCGGTCAGCCAGGCGGACGCGGGGCTGTGCTCCATGACGGGACTCCTTCGCTGTACTGCCCGTCCACCGTATCTCCGCCTAGGCTGGGCTCTGCTTCGGGGGCGCAAAGGGCCGCACAAGGGTCCGCAAAGGACCACACTCACGCACATGGGGGAAGACATGTCCGACGACGGCCACGAGCAGAACGGACACGAGAACGTCCCGAGCAGGCAGCGCAGGCGCTTCCCCGGGATCTCCTCGCGGGCGTACGAACACCCCGCCGACCGCTCCGCCCTGGTGGCGCTGCGCAAGCTCAGCGGGTTCGACACGGTCTTCAAGGCGCTCAGCGGCCTGCTGCCCGAGCGGAGCCTGAGGCTCCTGTTCCTGTCCGACTCGGTGCGGGTCTCGGACCAGCAGTTCGCGTACCTCAACGACATGCTGCGGGACGCCTGTTACATCCTGGACCTGGAGAAGGTCCCGCCGATGTACGTCAGCCAGGACCCGAAGCCGAACGCGATGTGCATCGGCCTGGACGAGCCGATCATCGTGGTGACGACCGGCCTCGTCGAGCTGCTCGACGAGGAGGAGATGCGCGCCGTCGTCGGCCACGAGGTGGGCCACGCCCTGTCCGGCCACGCCGTCTACCGCACCATCCTGCTCTTCCTGACGAACCTCGCCCTGCGGGTGGCGTGGATCCCGCTGGGCAACCTCGCGATCATGGCGATCGTGACCGCGCTGCGCGAGTGGTTCCGCAAGTCGGAGCTGTCCGCGGACCGCGCGGGCCTGCTCGTCGGCCAGGACCTCCAGGCCTCGATGCGCGGCCTGATGAAGCTGGCGGGCGGCCACCATCTGCACGAGATGAACGTGGACGCGTTCCTGAAGCAGGCCGAGGAGTACGAGGCGGGCGGCGACCTGCGCGACAGCGTGCTGAAGATCCTGAACGTCCTCCCGCGCAGCCACCCCTTCACCACGATCCGCGCGGCCGAGCTGAAGAAGTGGTCCGAGTCCCGCGACTACCAGCGCCTGATGGACGGCCACTACCCGCGCCGCACCGAGGACAAGGACACCTCGGTCACGGACTCCTTCCGCGAGTCGGCGTCCCACTACGCCACCCACGTCAAGTCCTCCAAGGACCCCCTGATGAAGCTGGTCACGGACATCGCAGGCGGCGCGGGCGACCTGGGCGGCAGGGTCCGCCGAGGCTTCGGCGGCTTCACGACCACCAACCCGAAGGACCAGCCCCCGAGGGAACCGGACGAGGACTGACAAACGCCGGGGGAGGTGACGCCCTTAGGGGCGCGGGGAACTGCGCGACAAGCCACACACAACCCGCACCTGCCACACCGCAGAACCCCAACGGCGCCTAGGCACAAACCACCGGCGTCACCCCTTGGGCAACGCCCCCGCGGCCAAGGTCCCACAAACCGCCGTAGCCCGATCCGTGGCGAACGGATCGGTCCCCACCGGCCCACCCGCCTTCGCCGTCTGCCCCGCCAGCAACGGACTGAGCACATCCGCCGCGTTGTCCCCGCAGGACAACGGCCCGGCCTGCACGTACGACGTGGACAACTGCGCCTGATGCAGCCGCACGTCCTCCCGGTCGAACCGGAAGTGCAGCTCCCGCCGGACGGTGAACAGCGAGGCCTCCGCCTTGGCATCGGCCCCGGCGGGCCGCAGCGCGTACACGTACGTGTGGTCCGCGGTCACCTCGAGCATCGTGGACTCGGTCTCGCTGACGGCCAGCGTCCCGCGCACCCGGATCTGCGGGTCGGCCAGCTGCACGCTCCTCGCGTCGAAGCGAACCAGCCATCCGGTCACCGCGTGCCGCCCGTCCGCGGCCGGATGGCTCAGGCTCTCGTCGAACTGGAGGTGCTGGTCGGCGGGGAGCAGGACGCGGACGGGCCGGGTCTCGCCGCCAGTGAGCACCTCCGGGTAGAGCGCGGAGCGGACCAGGTACTCCTTGACCGTGTCCAGCGCGCTCATCACCTGGGTCTCGGAGAAGTGCGAGGTGTCGCGCGCGGCGGGCAGCGTGATCCCGGCGGCGCCGATGCGGAACTGCGCGGCGGGGCTGTGGTCGTACAGGTACTCGGGGTCGGCCGCGCCCGGCACCTTGCCGACCGGGGCGAGCGGGACGACGGTCGTCTGGAGGGGCAGCGACACGTCCCGTACCGCGGCGGGGGTCTGGTAGGGGTGCCGTACGCCCATGTAGATCGCCGTGCCGAAGGCGAGGGCGATCAGCAGGACGAGGACGAGGGCCTGCCGGGACAGTCCCCGGCGCATCGGCGGGCGGCGTCGGACGGCCGGGGCGTGGTCGGCCATGCGCTCCTGCGCGGAGTACTCCTGGAGCCGGGCAGCACGGACGAACGACTCGTCGAAGACGACGGATCGGTACTCGTCCTCACCACCCCCGGGGCCGCCCTCGGGTGCACCCTCAGGTGGTTCTCCAGGCCCTCCCATATCTTCAGAGTAGGTCTCCGGGAGCTCAGGTAAACGCCCCGCCGCACGACAAGTTCTGACAGGTTCTCACCAGGATCGTCAGCGCATGGCCGGCAAGCTGTCAGGGCGTCTTCGGGACCGCCGAGAAGGCCGGCTGGGAGTAGTCGGCGGAGGCGGAGGGGGCCGCCGCGCTGCCCTGTTCGAGGCCGGTCGAGGCGGGCGGGGGCGGGACCTGGTCGCGGTTGTTCGAGGACGCGCCGCGGTAGACCGCGGTGAAGGCGAGGGCGACCATGCCGATGCCCATCACGAGCGCGAGCATCCAGGCGACGGGGCGGTGCCAGCGGACCTGCTTGCCGTAGGTGCCGGGGGCGCCGTAGCGGCCTTCGAGGATGTCCGTGTCGTCCAGGTCGTCGAGCTCGGGATCATGGCCGAAACCGGCTCGGCCGTCGGTGCCGTACCCGTCGTCGTAGCGCTCGCCGCGGCCGTGGGCCCGGCGGGCCTCGGCCTCGGAGGCCTCCGCTCTCGCCTGGGCGGCGGCCAGGAGGCGTTCGACGGCGGTCGGCTCGTGCACCACGGCCGCCCGGATGAAGGCCTCGTCGAAGACCACGGAGGCGAACTCTTCGTCCGACACCCCGCGGTCGTGGTCGTCGTCGGGCTCCCAGCCGTCAGGGAACGGCGTGCCCCCCACGTCCTCCGGCACGGATCCAGAGTAGACCTGGGGGGTCAATTTGGGCAGACGGTATGGAAATTCATCCGCTGGGTGAGACGTCTCCCGTGCGCACAGGCGTACGCCGACCGCGCGTGCCGCACGCATATGCGCAGGCGCGCACGCCCTCAGCGCCGTCCATGTCTCAGCGGCGTCCGCGCCTCAGCGCCGTACGTGCCCGTCGCCGGTGACGATGTACTTGGTGCTGGTCAGCTCCGGCAGGCCCATCGGGCCGCGGGCGTGCAGCTTCTGCGTGGAGATGCCGATCTCGGCGCCGAAGCCGAACTGGCCGCCGTCGGTGAAGCGGGTGGAGGCGTTCACGGCGACGGTGGTGGAGTCGACCAGCTGGGTGAAGCGGCGGGCGGCCTGCTGCGAGGTGGTGACGATCGCCTCGGTGTGCCCTGAGGTCCACAGCCGGATGTGCTCGACGGCCTTGTCCAGGGAGTCGACGACGGCGGCGGCGATGTCGTAGGAGAGGTACTCGGTCTCCCAGTCCTCCGCCGTGGCTTCGACGACGGTCGCCTCGGAGTCCTTGGCGTACGCCAGCACCCGGTCGTCGGCGTGCACGGTGACGCCGGCCTCCGCGAGGGCGTCCAGGGCGCGCGGCAGGAACTCGGGGGCGATGTCCTGGTGGACGAGGAGGGTCTCGGCGGCGTTGCAGACGCTGGGGCGCTGGGCCTTGGAGTTGATCAGGATGTCGATCGCCATGTCGAGGTCGGCGTGGGCGTCGACGTAGACGTGGCAGTTGCCGGTGCCGGTCTCGATGACGGGGACGGTCGACTCGCTGACGACGGTCCGGATCAGCGAGGCGCCGCCGCGCGGGATGAGCACGTCGACCAGGCCGCGGGCCCGCATCAGCTCGCGCACGCTCTCGCGGCTCTCGCCGGGCACCAGCTGCACGGCGTCGGCGGGCAGCCCCGCCCCGCCCACGGCGTCCCGCAGCACCCGCACCAGGGCGGTGTTGGACTCGTACGCGGAGGCCGAGCCGCGCAGCAGCACCGCGTTGCCGGCCTTCAGGCAGAGGGCGGCGGCGTCGACCGTCACGTTCGGCCGGGCCTCGTAGATGATGCCGACGACGCCGAGCGGGACGCGGACCTGGCGCAGGTCGATGCCGTTCGGGAGGGTGGAGCCGCGGACGATCTCGCCGACCGGGTCGGGCAGCGCGACGACGTCCCGGACGTCGGAGGCGATGGCGCGCACGCGCTCCGGGGTCAGGGTCAGCCGGTCGATGACGGTCTCGCTGGTGCCGGCCTCGCGGGCCTTGGCGATGTCCTTGGCGTTGGCCTCGACGATCTCGCTCGTACGGACCTCGAGCGCGTCCGCGATGGCGAGCAGCGCGTCGTCCTTCTCGGCCCGCGGCAGCGGGGCGAGGTCGGCGGCGGCGGCCTTGGCACGGTAGGCGGCCTGGGTGACCGGGGACATCGAGTCGTACGGCGAGAGCGTGGTCATGAGGGAAGGGTAGTGCGCCGTACGGGGGTGGGGGCCCCGTCGTCTTGCACCGCGAGACGGGGCCAATGCGCCCCTATGGAGCGATGCAGGTCAAAAGGGGTGAACCCCTACCGGGGTCGCGGGGGCCGGACCGTAGCCCTCGGCGACGCGCTGGTGGTAGGTCTCGCGGTCGATGACCTCCAGGCCGACGATCTCCCAGGGCGGCAGCTGGGCGGTCTGGCGGTGCTCGCCCCACAGGCGCAGGGCGACGGCGGCGGCGTCGTGGAGGTCGCGGGCCTCCTCCCAGTAGCGGATCTCGGCGTGGTCGTTGGCGTAGCGGCTGGTCAGCAGAAAGGGGTGGTCGTGGGCCAGCTGTTCGAGTCCGCGCCGCACCTCCTTCAGCGGGGCCTCCTTGCCGGAGACGCTGAGGGTCACGTGCCACAGCCTGGGCAGCTCGGCCGGCTCCTCGTAGCGGTCGCCGGCCGCGACGCTCGTCAAGAGGCGCTCCTCACCGGCCGCTCGGGACGAGGCCTCCCCGGCACCACCACGGGGCCCGGCCCCAGGGCGCACTCGTCTCACGACGGCCTCCTTTACCCAGTGATCCCAGTGACCGACACGGTGGTCGTGCGGAATGTGTCCCTGAGACAAAGTTGAGCAGGCCGCAAGGGCTCGCGTGGCACTTTTGCGGAACGTCCACCTGGGGGTGACTTCCAGAGCAGGGCGTTCCCCCTGTTTTCGGGGGCGAAGCGCACCGCCTTCAGGGGTGCAGCACCACCAGGTCGTCCCGGTGCACGACCTCGCGCTCATAGGCCGGCCCCAGCTCCCGCGCCAGTTCCCGGGTCGAGCGGCCGATCAGCTGGGGGATCTCCTTGGCGTCGAAGTTGACGAGCCCCCGGGCCACCGCGCGCCCCTCGGTGTCCCGCAGCTCGACCGGGTCCCCGGCGTTGAACTCGCCGTCCACGGCGGCGATCCCGGCCGGCAGCAGCGACTTGCGGCGCTGCACCACCGCCCGCACCGCGCCGTCGTCGAGGGTCAGCGAGCCCTGCGGGGTGGACGCGTGCTGGAGCCACAGCAGCCGGTCGGCGGAGCGCTTGCCGGTGGGGTGGAAGTAGGTGCCGGTGTCACCGCCGCTCAGCGCGTCGGCCGCGTGCACGGCGCTGGTGAGCACCACGGGGATGCCGGCGGCGGCCGCGATCCGGGCGGCCTCGACCTTGGTGACCATGCCGCCGGTGCCGACGCCGGCCTTGCCGCTGCTGCCGATCTCGACGCCGGCCAGGTCGGCCGGTCCCCTCACCTCCGCTATCCGCGAGGTGCCGGGCTTGCTGGGGTCGCCGTCGTACACGCCGTCCACGTCGGAGAGCAGCACCAGCAGGTCGGCCCGTACGAGATGGGCCACGAGCGCCGCGAGCCGGTCGTTGTCGCCGAAGCGGATCTCGTCCGTGGCGACGGTGTCGTTCTCGTTGACGACCGGGAAGGCGCCCATCGCGAGGAGCTTGTCGAGGGTGGTGGAGGCGTTGCGGTGGTGGGAGCGGCGGCTCATGTCGTCGCTGGTGAGCAGCACCTGGCCGACGCGGACGCCGTAGCGGGCGAAGGAGGCGGTGTAGCGGGCGACGAGGAGGCCCTGGCCGACGCTGGCGGCGGCCTGCTGGCGGGCCAGGTCCTTGGGGCGACGGCGCAGCCCGAGCGGGGCGAGGCCGGCGGCGATGGCACCGGAGGAGACGAGGACGACCTCCTTCTCTCCCCCGCTGCGGCTCTTGGCGAGGACGTCGACGAGCGCGTCGACGCGGTCGGCGTCCAGGCCTCCCGACGCGGTGGTCAGCGACGAGGAGCCCACCTTGACGACGATCCTGCGGGCCTCGGTCACGGCCTGCCGAGCGCTTGCGACGCTTGCCACCTGCACTGTCCCCATTTCCTTGCGCGTGGCAGCAATCTACGCGAAGGGGGCCCGGGCCCGCCGTCCCGTTCCAGCCCACGGACACATCACCACGTAACTGTTTGCTCACGCGTCGCATACGGCAAAAAGGTTGTAGGGGTTCCTTATAGAAATCAAAGAACGCCCCAACTTAAGTTGAACGCCGTGAAGCGCGTTCTCCTCAGGTCCGGTAAGAGTCCCTTCGACGTCGTCGCTGTCGAGGAAGCACTCCAGCGGGACGTCATCGCCACCAATTCCGGCAACCTGATCTTCAGCGACGCCACCCACAAGATCCTCCAGACGCCGACCACCGAAGTGGTGTCGAACGGCATGAAGGCCGACGTGGCGTCGGCGGCCCAGATCAACGCGGAGTACGACGCCTTCGTCGTACCGCTGGCGAACGCCTTCCGTCCCTCGTTCGAGGCCGGGCTGAAGCGGCTGACGCGGCTCATCAGACGGCTGAAGATCCCGGTCGTGGTGACCGGTGTCGGCGCGCAGACCGGGCTGAACTACGACCCGTCGCGGCTCAAGCCCATCGAGCCCGCGGTGCGCGACTTCGTCTCCGCGGTCCTCGACCGCAGCGCCTCGATCGGTGTGCGCGGTGAGTTCACCGAGCAGTACCTCAAGGACATGGGCTTCCGGGACGTCGAGGTCATCGGCTGCCCGTCGCTGTTCATGTACGGCAAGGACCTCGCCGTCCACAAGCGGGCGCCGGAGCTGACCGCCGAGTCCCGGATCGCGATCAACGGCTCGCACAGCGCCGTGCAGAAGCAGGGCCTGGGCAAGGTCATCGAGCGCACCCACGCCCGCTACCCGCACCTGCGCTTCATCGGCCAGAACCTGTCCGACGCGCGGCAGCTGCACTGGCGGGACCTGTCGGACCCGAACGCCAAGGTCAAGGCGATACCGACGCACCCCGACCACCCGATGTACGCCGAGGACAAGGTCCGCGTCTACATCGACCCGGTCACCTGGATCGACGACCTGCGCGGCTTCGACTTCTCCTTCGGCTCCCGCATCCACGGCAACATCGCCGCGCTGCTCGCCGGTACGCCCGCGACCGTGCTCTCGGGCGACTCCCGGACGCTGGAGCTGTGCCGCTACTTCGACATCCCGCACCTGCGCATCGACAAGGCGCCCGCGGACCTGGACCCGGCGCGGCTGTACGAGGACGCGGACTTCGGCAAGCTGATGAGCGGTCACCACGAGCGCTACGAGCGGTTCATGGGCTTCCTCGACCGCAACGGCCTGCAGAACACCTTCACGCACGGCGACGGCGGCGCGGCCTTCGAGGAACGGCTGCGGAAGCTGTCCTTCCCGGCGGGCGTCCGCCCCTGGCTGGAGGCCGACCTCGGCTCGCTCGCCACGCGGATGGCGTTCATGCAGCGCAACATCGCCGAACTGACCCTGGACAACGAGCGGTTGAAGCGCGACCTGGCGCGCGCCAAGGCCGGTTCCCGGTCGACGAAGACGGCCGGAACCATCCCGGCACCGTCGGTCTACCGCCGCGCCCGCCGGGTCGTCGGCGGCCCGATCCGCCGGGCCCTTCAGTCGGGCCGCTGAGCGGACCCGGCGTCCCTATCACTCCACGGTCGCCCCAAGGCGCCCGGACACGCGCGTGTCGTCCAGTGGTCGGCGGGCGTTAACCCGGGCGCACGTCCTTGACGACCTTGGAGTGACGCCGTGCCCACGAAGAGACTCCGCCGACCCCGGCTGCTCCGCCTCAGACGCCCGCTGAAGCGTTCCGCCACCGACAGCCCGAAGAGCCGACCGCGGCGCCGGCGCCTGCCCCTGCGGCGCGCCGCTCCCCGCGTCCTCGTCACGGTCCTGCTGGCCGCCGCCTTCGCCGCCCAGGCCGTCGCCGCGTTCCTCCCCGACGTGCCGCTGCTGCTCGCCGCGACGGCCGCCTCGGTCGCCGGGGAGGGGGTGCTGCACCGGTGGCAGCGGGGCATGGCGACGGTGTTCGCCAAGTCGCACGCGGACATCACCGTCCGGCACGTCCTGCGGGACCTGCTGCTGGTGGCGGGCCTGCTGCGGGTGGGCGAGCAGGACCGGGAGGGGGTGTACGGCCCGATCGTCGCCGCCCTGCTGCTCTTCTACGCCCTGCACTGCGCGATCCAGGCCGTCTCCGTCCTGGTCCGCCGTACCCGCACCCTGCCGGTGGTGACCCGGAACATCGACGCCTCCGCGCTGCGCCTGTCGACCGCCCCGCCCGCGCTGCTGCTGCGCCGCCCCGGGCACCGGCTGCTGGTGTTCGGGCTGCCCGCGACCTTCGGCCTGGCGGCCACCGCGGCGACCGACCACCCGGCCGCCGCGGCCGGCGGACTCGCCGTGTCCCTCGTCCTCGGGCTGCTCGGCCTGGGCGAGCTGCTGCTGCGGCTGCTGCCGGGCCGCCGCCCGGCGGGCGAGCAGCAGGTCCTCGACTGGTTCGACGCCTGGCTGGCCGACTACCAGCCCACGGTCGGCCTGTACTTCTCCGGCGGCGCGTCCTCCGCGTACCAGGCGAACATGTGGCTGGAGCCGCTCGCCAAGCTCGACGGGCGGCCGGTCATCGTGCTGCGCGAGCGCTTCATGGTGCAGAAGATCGCCGCGACCGACGTGCCGATCATCTGCCTGCCCAAGGTCACCACGCTGATGCGCCTGGAGCACTCCACGCTCCAGGTCCTCATCCACCCGTCGAACTCCGGCAAGACCTCCCAGGTGCTACGCATCCCCACCCTCAAGCACACGTTCGTCAACCACGGCGAGAGCGACAAGCTGTCCTCGTGCAACCCGTACGCGAAGGCGTACGACGAGGTGTGGGTGGCAGGACCTGCGGCACGGGAGCGCTACGCGCTGGCCGAGGTGGGCGTGGACGACCGCGAGGTGCGGGAGATCGGACGGCCGCAGCTGGAGGCCGTACGGCCGTACGCGGGCCCGCCGAAGGGCGCGTACGTCACCGTCCTGTACGCGCCCACCTGGGAGGGCTGGGACGGCAATCCGGGCAACACCTCCGTCATCGAGGCCGGCGAGAACCTCGTACGGGCGCTGCTCGCCGATCCCGGCGTACGGCTGCTGTACAAGCCGCATCCGCTGACCGGGTCGGTGGACCCGCGGGCAGGGGCGGCCGATCTGCGCATCCGGGAGCTGATCCGGGGCGCCAACCGGGCGCGGTCCGGGGCGCGGCCCGCCGCCGGAGGTGAACTGGCCCGGTGCACCGAGGAGTTGGACCGGCTCACCACCGCCGACTTCCGGACGAGCGCCGACTCGGTGGAGCGGATGCTGCTCCAGTCGGCGCCGCCGCGGGGGCGGGCCCGGGCGGTGGAGCGGGCCACGGCGGCCTGGGAGGCGGCGTACTGGGCCTCGCTGCCGGAGTGGGAGCACCAGATCGTCACCGGCACCCGGCCCGCGCTGTACGCCTGCTTCAACCGGGCCGACCTGCTCGTCAGCGATGTGTCGAGCGTCGTCAGCGACTTCCTGGCGAGCGGCAAGCCCTATGCGGTGGCCAACACCAGCGGGCTGGCCGAGGACGCCTTCCGGGAGGCGTTCCCGACCGTGCGGGCGGCGACCGTGCTGTCGCCGGACGCGGCGGGGGTGCCGGAGCTGCTGGAGGCCGTACGGCATCCGGAGAAGGACGGACTCGCCGAGGCGCGGGCCGAGTTGAAGCGGCATCTGCTCGGGCCGGACGAGCCGTCCTCGCAGGAGCGCTTCAACGCGGCCGTGCAGACGCTGTGTTCGGCGGCGCGGGAGCACCGCGTACGGATGGCCGAGCGGCTGGCCGCGGAGATCCCCGCGCCCCGGCCCACGGAGGACGCGTCCGCCGTCACGCCGCCGCAGCCGGCCTGACGTCCCGGGACCGGGACGGCAGCGTCCGGCGCGCCTTGCGCACCGCCCGTCGCACGAACGAGTCGAGCCCGCCCTCCCGGTAGCCCGGGACGGCGCGGGCCTCACGGGGCTCGGCGAGGTAGAGGGCGTCCGGGATGCCCGCGGCGGTGTCCCGGAAGTGCGGGTAGGCGAAGTACACCCGGCGGCCGCGCTTCTCCAGTAGCGCCTCGGGCTCCTTCTTGGCCCGCCGGAACTCCAGGAGTTCCAGGAGGAGTTCGGGGCGCTGCTCGGCCACCGCGTGCATCCGCAGCCGCTCCTCGACCCGCAGCCGGCGGGCCACCTCGTCGGTCCAGTAGGCGTCCAGCAGCGGCTTCGCCAGCTCGAACTTGTGCCGTCGTACCTTCTCGCTGTCCCTCAGGTACTTGGGGCCGAACTGCGGGAGCAGGGTGACGACGAACGGGCGGACCATGAGCATGTCGCGGCGTGGGCCCGGCGGGAGCATGTCGGAGATGAGGGTCATCAGGGCGCGTGCGGAGTCGAAGCGCAGGGTGTAACTCCCGCTCTTCGTCACGTGCTTGCCGTCCTCGCGGCCCACCAGGTAGTAGCAGGTGTAGTCGTCGATGAGGGAGACGCCGTCGGCCCGCAGATAGGCCTCCATGGTGAACAGGGCGTCCTCGCCGGTCCACAGCGACTCGTCGAAGCGCATGCTGTGACGGTTCAGCAGCTCGCGGCGGAACAGCTTCTGCGCGCTCAGCGTGAACTTGATGTTGGACGACCAGACGTCGGTGCGCTCCAGCGTCCGCCCCCACATGGACTGCGGCGGCTTGCGGTTGATGCCCTCGACGCGGCCGAGCACCACGTCCGTGCCGTTGCGGTCGGCCATCGCGACCATCCGCTCAAGGGCCTCGGGGCCGAGCCGGTCGTCGGCGTCGAGGAAGAACACGTACCGCCCGGTGGCCTTGTCCAGGCCGACGTTGCGCGGGCCGCTGGGGCCGCCGGAGTTGTCCTGGCGGATGACGGTGACCGGCATGTCCGTGCGGGCCGCGAACTGCTCCAGGCACTCCCCCGTGCCGTCCGTCGAGCCGTCGTCGACCGCGATGACCTCGATGCGGGCGTGGTCGAGGGTCTGGGCCTCGACGGAGGCGAGGCACTCGACGAGGTAGGGCATCGCTTCGTAGGCGCCGATGACCACGGTCACATCAGGCTGGGTCACATTTCCCCCGTATCCTCATATTCACAATCAGTCAGACGGTTGAAAGTCACATGCGGTTGTCTTTGTGCACGGCCTTTGTGACGCAGGTCACGGACTACAACGACCGTTCCCCCCTCAGGTACGCAAAAGGGCCCGGTTTTCGAGAATCACTCCTCGAAAACCGGGCCCTGGGCCGAATGGGCCAGGCCGCTGGGTCAGGCCGTGGTCGTGGCCTCCGCGGCTCCGGCCGCCGCCCGTGACTCCTGGCCGACGTTGCGGGTGTCGGCCTTGCGGGCCAGGTCCGCCACCGCGGTGTTGAACTGCTCGATGGACGTGGGCTCGTCCGGGCCCAGCAGGTACTGCTTGAGCTCCTTGCGATCCTCGGCCAGCGGGTCGCCCGCGAGGTCGCGCACCGCGCTCAGCAGCTCGCCCAGCTCGGCGGCGCTGTTGGACAGGATCGTCGCGGCGCGCACGGCCGTGTTCTGCCGCTTGAACTCCTCCACCCCCAGCTCCGCGGAGTCCGTCACCGCGTACGGCTTGCCGCTCGCGATGAAGTCGGAGACCACGGAGGAGATGTCGGAGACCATCGCGTCGGAGACGTTGAAGCAGTCGTACAGCCGCGGCTCGGCGCCGGTGATGACCCGGTGCTCGTGGGTGCCGAAGGAACGCCAGTAGGTGTCGTTCCACTCGGCGCGCAGCCGGGCGATCTCCTCGTGCTTGGCCACGTCGACCAGCCCGTCACGGGTGGCCTCGGCCTCGTCGCCCTTCTCGCCGCCGTTGCCGGCCAGCTGGGCGATCCGCGCCTCGATACGGGTCAGCTCGGCCTTGGCCTGCGCCTGGGCGGCGGCGTCCGCGGTGAAGCGGGCGTCGGTGGCGCGCTCGGCGGCGGCCTTCTCGACCAGCGCGGTGATGCGCGCGTGCGCGGCGCCGGCCTCCTTGCTGACCGTGCCCGTGAAGGGGTGCGGCTTGTACAGGACGCGGACCGGCGGGTCGGCCTTGATGAGCTTCTTGACGATGTTCTCGCCGGCCAGCACCAGGGAGGTGTTGCCGGGGTTGCCGTCCCAGCCCTCCCAGGTGGGCGCGTAGAGGACCGTGGGGATACGACCCTCGGGGACGCCCTGCCAGGTCTGGATCGGCGCCAACTGCGGGCGGCCGACCTCGACGATGTCGTCGTCGCGGACACCGACGTCGGCGATGGCGTAGCGGTCGCGGCCCGCGCGGCCGGCGGTCCACACCTCGTCGTACACCTTGCTGAACGGGTTGACGCTGGCCAGCTTGTCGCTGTCGCCGTGGCCGATGAAGACGTGCTTCATGGTCGGCACGCGCAGCAGGTGGATGTTCTTGCCGACGTTGGCCGCGTACAGCGCGACGCGCACGGTCGACAGGTCCATGTTCATCAGGTGCACCCCTCCGGGCACGCAGATGACGGGGACCGTGGTCGGCGCCAGGTTGTTCAGTATCGCCCGCTCACGCAGGATGATCAGCGGCTTGGAGTCCAGCTGCTCCATGGTCTCCAGCCACATGTTGACCTGGTACGCCGAGTCCTTGGAGCCGGAGAAGTACAGCACCGTCTCCGGCCGGTAGCCGGCCAGCCAGTCGTCGACCGCGGCCAGGACCTTCTCCGCGTTCGGCGGGATCTTGCTGCCGCGGACGTACGGCATGAGCGCGACGACGTACAGGGTGCCCAGCGCTATCGTCGCGCCGATGCCGACGAACGCCGCGAGGGTGTCGTCCATGAACGCCGAGACCAGCACGCCGATCACGGCGAACAGGTCCAGGTGCAGCATCTTCTCCGCGGAGCGGTTGAGCAGGCGGCGCGGCGGGGCGTCCGGGATGCGGATCCGGGCGGCCAGGTCGACGTTGCGGGTGGCGACCGGCATCCGGCGGCGGTTGCGGATCAGGGTGACCAGCGCGCCGTGCGGGGCCTGGAGGCCGTAGAACGCGATGAAGCAGGCGACCGCCCCGTAGAAGACGATGCCGTCCGCGAGATCCAGGCGAGCCAGCAGCAGGATCAGCAGCAGCTGCCGGATCAGGAAGCGGATCGACAGACCCGCGCGCACCTTGCTCAGGCGGTTGATCAGATAGCTGCTCTTGCGATGCAGATAGTGGTCCGCCAGGTACGTCACTGCGGCCGCGGCCGCGAAGGCGGGAACGCTCGGGACGAGCGCGGCCAGCATGAGCACAGGGAAGCCCAGGATCATGAGGGCCGCCGCGGCCAGCTCGGCCGCACTGCCCACCCGGGCGACGCGAATGGCTCTGGTTATCACGGAGGAACCTGCTCTTGGAGGGGGAGTGCCGGTTTTGTTCTGTGGTGCGGCGAAAATGTGAGGAATTCGCGAGAGGTACGGATTCAGGCCTCTGCGAATGCTCCGATAACGGGCGAACACAGAGGCCTGAATAACAGATGTCTAATTGCAGTTGATTATGCCACGCCGTCCTGACGGTCCAGAACGGAGGCCAGCGCCTGCTCGAAGCCGGAGGCCTTGCCCGCGGCGGCCGTCGGGTCCTGCTGGCGGACGTCGATGACATGTCCGGTCAGCTCGGACAGCAGCACGTCCAGCGAGGTACGGGCCACGACCTCGGAGGACAGCAGCGAACCGGCCGGCTCCTGACCGAAGGCCTTGGTGCGCATGGGAGTTGCGGTGCGCTCGGGGTTCACGCAGTTGACCCGGATGCCGTCACCGGCCCACTCGTCGGACAGGGCCTGGGTGAGGTTCACCATCGCGGCCTTGGTGGAGGAGTAGAGGCTGTACTCGGCGCGACCGCGGGTGTAGCTGCTGGAGGTGTAGAGGAGCAGCTGGCCCTTGGTCTCGGACAGGTACTTGTACGACGAACGGGCGATCTGCACCGGGGCCAGGTAGTTGACCTTCAGCGCTTCCTCGATGGTCGCGTTGTCGGTCTCGGCCAGCTTGCCGATGCGCAGCACGCCGGCGGTGTTGACGACGTAGTCGATGCGCCCGGTCTCGGCGTACGCCTTGGACAGCGCGTCGTCGACCTCCTCGGGGTTCTCGACGTGCGTGCCGGTGGTGGAGCGGCCCAGCGCGTAGACCTTCGCGCCGTAGGACTCGGCGAGTTCGGCGATGTCCTTGCCGATGCCGTACGAACCGCCGAAGACGACCATGGTCTTCCCGGTCAGCAGCTCGCGGTAGGCCTCCTCGGAGACCTGCTCGGGCGCGGCGGTGGAGGCCAGCTGGAACAGCTTGTCGGCGATGAAGACGTCGACGGGCTGGGTGACCTTCATGTTGTACTCGTCGCCCGCGACGACGTGGATCGGCACGTCCGGCAGGTACTTGAGCACGACCGAGCAGTCGTCCGTGGCCTGGAAGTTGGGGTCGCCGGCGGCGACCTCGTAGGCCCGCTTGATCGTGGACAGCTTGAAGGCCTGCGGCGTCTGGCCGCGGCGCAGCCGGGAGCGGTCCGGGATCTCGGTGATGAACTCGCCGTCCTCGCCGTGGGTGCGCGTCACGATGATGGTGTCCGCGGACGGGATGGCGACGTCGACGGCCTGGTAGCGCTCGAGCGCGACCACGCAGTCGTCGATGACACGCTGCGAGAGAAGGGGGCGAACGGCGTCGTGGAACAGGACGTTGAGGTCCTCGCCCTCGGCCAGGCCCTCGCCGAGCGCCTCGATGGCGCGCTCGGTCGTCTCGTTCCGCGTGGAACCGCCCTCGATGATCTTCTTGACCTTCGTGAACCCGGCCTTGGCCACGATCTTCTCTATGTCCGGCACGTAGCCCGGCGCCATCAGGACGATGATGTCGTCGATCGAGTCGGCGTTCTCGAAGGTGGTCAGGGTGTGCTCGATGACTGCCTTGCCGGCGATCTTCAGCAGCTGCTTGGGGATCGAGAGACCCACGCGCTGACCGGTACCGCCGGCCAGGATCACTGCGGTGGTACGGGGCTTGGCGATGTGCTGGGACACAGGTGACCTACCTCGGGGCGACAGGGAACTTGGAAATGGTCCCACTTGGGGTTACCGCAGTGCAAGGTGAGCGCCGTCCGCCGCATATGTGCGCGCTACCTGTCATTCACCTTGCACTCCTGGTGATTGAGGAGACCGTTGTGGTGAGCACCCTGGAATTGCTGTGAGTAACTCCACAGGAGTTACGTATTGCTGTGTGTGACGACCGTACCGCTCAGCGGCGTCGGGGCCGACACCGGCTCAGCGGCGGCGCAGTCGCTTCAGACACCGGTGGCCGAGCACTTTCACGAGTTCCCTGGACGAGGTCTGGTGCACGGTCCGGGACTTGACCGGGGCGGTGTTCCGGATCGGCGCGGCGGCGGCCGCCGCGAGCGCCCCGTACAGGGCCTGAGCGGCCACCTCGGGAGCGATCCGCGGTTCCGCGAGGGTCTCGGTGCCGGGCTTGGGCACGGCGGACAGCAGCGCCGGGTCGCCGAGGACGCGTACGCCCGTCGCCCCGATGCTGCGCGCCATCTCGGCGCCGATCTCCGCGGCCGCCTCGACGGCCCACTGCGGGGTACAGATCTTCACGTCCTGCGGGGTCGGACTGCACGCGTTCTTCATATGCATCACCGCGCCGTGCCGCACCAGCTTGGAATACAGCTCGTCGGGGAGTCCATTGCCGCGGAATTCCTTATTAAGATTCCGCAGCATTTCGGTCTCGGCGAGAGTGAGAGAGCGGTTCGCGGTGTCGGGGACCTCCTGGAGCAGGCCCTGCGGAAGGCCGAGGAGCTGCTCGAAGGTGCGCATCAGCCCGTCGCGGTCGCGGTCGTCGACCACGACGACGGTGACCCGCTCGGCGCCGACCGCCCGGACCCAGCGCTCGACCAGCCGGTCGTGCCGGTGCCGGCGCCAGAAGCTGGGGTTGGGCTTCTCGTACGGGGCCTTGCGGAGCATGTGCTCCAGCCACTCCTCGTAGCCCATGCGCAGCCCGTTCTGCACGTACTGCTGCCACTGCGAGGGCATGATCTTCGCCAGCGGGCGCAGGGTGACCAGGACGTGCACGGAGTCGCCGCCGAGCTGCGCCACGATCCGCCCGATGGTGGCGTCGTCGGGGGCGTCGGCGAAGAACTCGCTGCTGATGACCGAGGTGACGGCCCGCCCGGCGCCGTTGACCCGGTCCACCAGGTGCAGCCACTGCTTCTCGCTGGGCCCGGCGTCGCCCATCATCCCGGGCCGGGCGCAGGCCGCGAGGACGGCCTCCATCGGGTGCCGGGTGGTGGCGGGCCACAGGACGCCGTGCTCGCCGAGGCGGTCCTTGGCGGCGAACATCGCGCCCTGGATCGACGTGGTGCCGGTCTTGTGGGGGCCGATGTGCAGCAGGCGGGTGCCGGGCGGCAGCGGCGGGACGCCTTCAGGTCTTCTCGTACAGTCCGTCTCCATGGTTAAGGGACGGTAAGAGGGGTTCCTGAGACTGCGCTGAGAGAGACCTGGGACACAGATGAGTCCCAGGCTCCCGTCACACAGGATTCACACCCGGTCAGGCGAGTTCGACGCCCGGCTGTCCCGACTCCACCCGCAGCGCGGCCAGCGTGCTCGCCGTCGCCGTCGGCTGCCGGACCGTGTCCACGACCCTCACCTGGGCGTCGATGCCGTGCTTGTCGATGTCGAACAGGTGGTAGCCGCGGTGGGCGTCGAGCAGCTTCCAGTGCGGGTTGTCCGCCATCAGCGGGTCCCACTGGGCGTGGAAGGCGGCCTGGTCCTGGTCGCCGTTGCTGGAGATGGAGGTGCCGACGAACTCGGCGCCGACGACGTCGGAGTCCGGGTCGGCGAAGTCCTTCTTGAGGTCGCTGATCATCGTCAGATGGCGGTCGCCGGTGAAGACGACCGGGTTGCGGACGTCGGCGAACTCCCCCATGAGGGCGTTGCGTTCGGCCTGGTAGCCGTCCCAGGCGTCGTAGTACCAGAGCTTGCCCTCGCCGATCTTGAGGTCGGTCTCGGCCATCATGATCTGCGAGGCGATGAGGTTCCAGCGGGCCGGGGAGTCGTGCAGCCCGTCGAGGAGCCACTCCTTCTGCCGGGCGCCGAGCATGGTGAGCGACGGGTCCTGGGCGCCCTCCTGCGTGGTCGCCTGGTCGCTGCGGAACTGCCGGGTGTCCAGCACGTTGAGCCGGGCCAGCCGGCCGAACTCCAGGCGCCGGTACATCTGGATGTGCGGCCCGTTCGGCACCGAGGTCGCGCGGACCGGCATGTGCTCGTAGTACGCCTGGTAGGCCGCGGTCAGACGGGCCACGAAGGCGTCATGCGGCTGCTTGTCGGGGTCCTGCGGGATCTCGCCGGCGAAGTCGTTGTCGACCTCGTGGTCGTCGAAGGTGACGACCCAGGGCGCGTTGGCGTGCATCGCGGCGAGGTCGGGGTCGGTGCGGTACTGGGCGTAGCGGTTGCGGTACTGGACCAGGCTGTACGGCTCACCGGTGCCCTCGTGCCTGCGCACGCCCGTCGAGGACGGCGTCGACTCGTAGATGTAGTCGCCGACGAAGAGGACGAAGTCGGGGTCCTGGGCGAGCATGTCGGCGTACGGGGTGAAGTAGCCGTGCTGCCAGTTCTGGCAGGACGCGAGCGCGACGCGCAGGCTGCCGCCCTTGCTGTGCGGGTGCGGGGCGGTGCGGGTGCGGCCGGTCGGGGAGAGCTGGCCGCCGGTGCGGAAGCGGTACCAGTACGCGCGGCCCGGGCGCAGGCCCCGTACATCCACGTGAACGCTGTGCCCGTACTCGGGCCGGGCCTGGGCGACGCCGCGGCGGACGGGCTTTCTGAAGCGCTCGTCCTCGGCGAGCTCCCACTCCACCGGGACCGTCCGGTCGGGCATCCCGCCCCCGTTCAGCGGGTCCGGGGCGAGCCGTGTCCACAGCACGATGCCGTCCGGGAGCGGGTCGCCGGAGGTCACGCCGAGGCTGAACACCCCGTCGGGCAGCGGGGTTTCGGCTGCCCGGGCGGCCGTCGGGAGCCACAGCTGGGCGGAGGCGGCGGCGCCGAGCACGGCGGCCCCGGCGGTCAGAAAGCGGCGGCGGTCGGGCGAAACTGCTCCGGTCATCAGCGAACTCCCTTGCCTCACTGGCCTCATGGACAGGGGAAGCTCATGCTCCGGGTCGGTCCACCCGCTGAACGCCGGGGTGCCCGCACATGACAACTGGGCAGACAACAGGAGACCCGTCACGGCACACGAACTCGTCGTGGCCGCAACGGGTCTGAGGGATGATCAGACGATTCCGCTCAGTAGGCGAACCCGGTGCCGAGCCGCGCCCCCGTCGCCGTCGTCCCCAGCAGCGTGTTGCCGAAGGCCGTCGTGCCGTTCGGTGCCACGATCGTCGCCGGCAGCGGCACCCCGCCCGGCTCGACGACGTACGACGCCCGGGAGCGGAAGCTCCACACGAACCCGGTGTTCGCGTTCTCCCCCGGCGCCCCCACGGCCACGTCGGCCAGTCCGTCGCCGTTGGCGTCCCCGAGGTGGACGGCCGTGCCGAACGCGTCGCCCTTCTCGGCGGTGCCGGGCACGTTGCCGGTGTCCTGCGTGACGACCTGGTGGGAGCCGGCGCCGGTCAGCCCGTCCGCCCGGCCGCTCAGCACTACCACGGCACCGGCGTCGGTCACGGACCCGATGTCCTCGCCGGGCACCCCGGTGAGGACGTCCAGGAAACCGTCCCCGTCGACGTCCCCGAGCTGTACGTCGGTGCCGAACCGGTCGCCCTTCTCGGCGGTGCCGGGCACGCCGGGACTGTCCTGGTTGAGGAACTGCGCCTTCACGCCGTCGGGCCCGTCCGCGGTGCCCGGAATCCAGGCGACCCGGCCGCCCTTGGCGAGGTAGGTGTCGAGGTCGCTGTCGTAGCCGTCGATCGCCCGGCCCACCACGATGTCGTCGTAGCCGTCCCGGTTCACGTCCCCGACGTCGAGGCTCTCGCCGCCCTGGAGCCCGGCGCCGTCGATGTCGTACACCAGCGTGAAGGGGTTGAGCCCGGTCCCGTTGCCGAGCCAGTACACGACCCGGCGCGCGTCGAACTCGTCGCCGTCGTTCTCGGCGCCGACGACGTCGGTGCGGCCGTCGCCGTTGACGTCACCGGTGGCCAGGTCCAGGACACGGCTGTCGTACCGGTCCGGCACCAGCGCCTCGCCGCCGTTCGCCCCGCCGCGCGTGAACGGGCCCTTGAGGACCCGCAGATCGTGCTGGTTCGCCACGGTCACCACGTCCGGGGAGCCGTCGTCGCCGATGTCCCCCACGGTCAGCCGGCCCTTGGCGCCGAGCTGGTCGTACGCCTTCCCGCTCGCCACGGACGTACCGCCGGCGAGGCCGTTCGCGCCGCCCCACACCACTTCGACGAGCCCGGCGTCGACACCGGCCGAGGTGTCCTCACCGCCCACGCCGACCACCAGGTCCGCGTAGCCGTCGCCGTCCAGGTCGGCGGTGTCGAGCGCGGAGCCGAAGCCGTCGCCCGTCTCCGAACTGCCGGGCACCCCCGCGGTGTTCTGCGTGAACACCTTCCGGCCGGTGGTGGTCAGCCCGTTCTTCGACCCGTACAGCACCGCGACATACCCGGCCCTGGCCTTGCCGCCCACGGTCGCCGCGGGCGCGGCCACCGCGAGGTCGTCGTACCCGTCGCCGTTGAAGTCGTCGTGCAGCCTGCTCGCGGCCGGTCCGGCCCCGGCGGCCTGCGCGGCCACGGGGACGGTGAGGGCAGCGGTGACCGCCACGGCCGCCGCGAGGGCGAGCCTGCGCTTGCTCATGATGCTCCGGTTGATCGGGGTGAAGGGGGGTGGAGGGCGTGTCAGCGGGGGAACTGGTCGCCCAGCCGGGCGCCGCTCGCGACCGTGCCGAGCGTGCCGGCGCCGAAGGTGAAGGAACCCTTGGCCGTGGCGCCGCCGGGGAAGACCCAGACGCCGCCCGCGAAGGAGTTCTCGGCGACGGACGCGACGACCGGCTCGGCCCTTCCGTCGCCGTTGCCGTCGACGAACGTGGCGTTCAGGCCGAACCGGTCACCGCTCTCGGCGGTGCCGGGCACGCCGGCGGTGTTCTGGCTGAGGACCTTGGTGCCGGCGCCGGTCGCCCCGCCCGGTCCGCCGGGTACGACGGCGAAGGTCCCGGCGTTCTTCAGTGTGCCGAAGTCCTCCTCCGGGATGCCGGCGAGGATGTCGCCGTACCCGTCGCCATTGGTGTCCCCGATGGACACCGTCCAGCCGAAGCGGTCCCCGGCCTCCTGGGCGCCGGGCACGCCCGGGGTGTCCTGGGTGATGATCCGGGGTGCGGTGTCGGGCAGGCCCTGCCGGCCGGCGTGGACGACACGGAGGCCGTCCTCGCCGAGGACCAGGTCGGCGCGGCCGTCGCCGTCGAGGTCGCCGAGGGCGATGGCGTCCTGCTTGCGCAGGGCGAGGGCCGTCAACTGGGCGCCGGGGCGCAGGCCTTCGCGGCTGCCGTGCGCGTAGTAGACGTAGTTGCCGTAGTTGGTCTCGTCGTCCCAGTCGTGTTCCCGGGCGATGATGGCGAGGTCGTCGGTGCCGTCGCCGTCGGTGTCGCCGGCGGCCACGGCGACGATCAGCAGGTCGCCGTCGGTGAGGGCGGCGTTCTCCTGGGTGGCCGCGGGGCGTCCGTCGCGGCCGAGGGGACCGAAGAGGATACGGCCGTCGCGGGCCAGGTCCTGGTGGCCGTCGCCGTTGAAGTCGCCGGTGACGGTGAGCGGGGCCTGGAGGCGGCCGGTGCCCTCGGCGGGCAGCACCTTGCCGGAGGTGAGACCGGCGGGGCCGCCCCAGAGCACGGTCCGGGTGCCGGAGTGTTCGACGCCGTCCTGCTGCCACTGCTCGGCGAGGGTCTCCACGAGCAGGTCGGTGTACCCGTCGCCGTCGAGGTCGGCCGCGGCCAGCCGGGAGCCGAAGAGGTCACCGGCCTCGGGGGCACCGGGGATGCCGGCGGAGGCCTGGCTGTAGACCTTCCTGGAGGCCGTCCGGATGCCGCTCGGCGAGCCGAACAGGACGGCGACGTATCCCGCCTTGGCCTTGCCGCCGACCGTCGCGTAGGGCGCGGCGACGGCGAGGTCCTCGTAGCCGTCGCCGTTGAAGTCCTGCCGTACGCCGGCCGCCGGAGCGACCGCCTGGGCGACGGGCAGGGCGCCGCAGGTGGCGGCGATCAGGCTGATCGCCGCGACGACGGCGCGCCGGGTTCTGTGACTGGGCAGGGACATGCGAACTCCGTTGGCCGCAAGGGCAGTTGATCACGGCGGAGGGATCAAGATCCTCATCCGTGCTGCCCTGTACGACACACCGGAACGGCGGTTGGTTGCCCTGCCGTAGGCCCCGGCTTTTCCTGCCGTTAACCCTTGCCGGAGGGCTACTTCTCGAAGGGGTCGAAGTCGTCGTACTCCCGCTCCGACTCGTCCCGTTCGGCCTGCTTGTCGCGGCGGCGCTGGGCGGCCGGACGCGGGGCCTCGAAGCGGTGGTCCTCGCCACGGCGGCCGAGCATCTCGGCACCGGCCATGACGGTCGGCTCCCAGTCGAAGACGACGGCGTTGTCCTCAGGTCCGATGGCGACGCCGTCACCGGAGCGGGCGCCCGCCTTCATCAACTCCTCCTCGACACCGAGGCGGTTGAGCCGGTCGGCGAGGTAGCCGACGGCCTCGTCGTTGTTGAAGTCGGTCTGCCGCACCCAGCGTTCGGGCTTCTCGCCGCGCACCCGGTACAGCCCGTCCTCCTCGCGGACGACGGTGAAGCCCGCGTCGTCGACGGCCTGCGGCCGGATGACGATCCGCGTCGCCTCTTCCTTCGGCTTCGCGGCCCGCGCCTTGGCGACCACGTCGGCCAGCGCGTACGACAGCTCCTTCAGCCCCATGTGGGCCACGGCGGACACCTCGAAGACGCGGTAGCCGCGGGCCTCCAGGTCCGGGCGGACCATCTCGGCGAGGTCCTTGCCGTCCGGGACGTCGATCTTGTTGAGGACGACCATGCGGGGCCGCTTGTCGAGCCCGGCGCCGTACTGCCGCAGCTCCTCCTCGATGATGTCGAGGTCGGAGACGGGGTCGCGGTCGGACTCCAGGGTCGCCGTGTCCAGCACGTGCACCAGCACGCTGCACCGCTCCACGTGCCGCAGGAACTCGAGGCCGAGGCCCTTGCCCTGGCTGGCGCCCGGGATCAGGCCGGGCACGTCGGCGATGGTGTAGACGGTCGAGCCGGCGGTGACCACACCGAGGTTCGGGACCAGGGTGGTGAAGGGGTAGTCGGCGATCTTCGGCTTGGCCGCGCTCAGCACCGAGATCAGCGAGGACTTGCCGGCGCTCGGGTAGCCGACCAGCGCCACGTCGGCGACGGTCTTCAGCTCCAGGACGATGTCCTGCATGTCCCCGGGCACACCGAGCAGCGCGAAGCCGGGCGCCTTGCGGCGGGCGGAGGCCAGCGCCGCGTTGCCGAGGCCGCCGCGGCCGCCCTGGGCGGCGACGTAGGAGGTGCCGTGCCCGACCAGGTCGGCGAGGACGTTGCCCGCCTTGTCCTGGACGACGGTGCCGTCCGGCACGAACAGGACCAGGTCCTGGCCGTCCTTGCCGGAGCGGTTGCCGCCCTCACCGGGCTTGCCGTTGGTGGCCTTGCGGTGCGGGGAGTGGTGGTACTCGAGCAGCGTGGTCACGGACTGGTCGACGGTGAGGATCACATCGCCGCCGCGCCCGCCGTTGCCGCCGTCGGGTCCGCCGAGCGGCTTGAACTTCTCCCGGTGAACGGAGGCACAGCCGTGACCTCCGTTACCCGCGGCGACATGCAGTTCGACGCGGTCCACGAAGGTGGTCATGGTTCGGTGCCTCCAGAGACGTACGAATACTTAACTACGTAACACGCGAAAGGCGGACCCGCCTTCCCGGAAGGGAAGTGAGGTCCGCCTCGCGAAAGCTTCCGATCAGTGCCTGGTTCAGGCGACCGGAACGATGTTCACGACCTTGCGGCCACGGTGCGTACCGAACTGCACCGCACCAGCGTTCAGCGCGAACAGCGTGTCGTCGCCGCCACGGCCGACGCCCGCGCCGGGGTGGAAGTGCGTGCCGCGCTGGCGGACGAGGATCTCACCAGCGGAAACGACCTGACCGCCGAAGCGCTTCACGCCGAGCCGCTGGGCGTTGGAGTCGCGACCGTTCCGGGTGGACGATGCGCCCTTCTTGTGTGCCATTTCTCCTCAGTCCCTTACTTCGCAGCCGTGGGGATCTCAGTGACCTTGATCGCCGTGTACTGCTGGCGGTGGCCCTGGCGACGGCGGTAACCGGTCTTGTTCTTGTAGCGCAGAATGTCGATCTTCTGGCCCTTGTGGTGGTCCACGACCTCGGCCTGGACCTTGATGCCGGCCAGCACCCACGGGTCGCTGGTCACAGCGTCGCCGTCGACAACGAGCAGGGTCGAGAGCTCGACCGTGTCGCCAACCTGGGCGGTGGAAATCTTGTCAACCTCAACGATGTCGCCGACAGCAACCTTGTGCTGGCGACCACCGCTGCGCACGATGGCGTACACGCGGATCTCACTCTCTCGCTCGGGAACGGCACCCCCGCAGTCCAGCCGCCCGGCAGAACGAGCGGCCTCTCCCGGCCGCAAGGCCCGAGAGGATGAGGTTTACGGGGATGTGGCGCGCCCATATCCAAGGACACGCCGAGGGTCAAGGTTACGGGGCCGCTGCCGAACGGGTCAAACCGGCCCCGTCCCGGTCACCTGCCGAGACCCTCCCGGTACGCCACGCACTCCTCGTACGAGGGCAGCAGCCCCTGCTCACGGGCCTCCGCGAGGCTCGGCGCCTGCTCGTCCTTGGCGGACAGCAGCGGGGCGAGGTCGGCGGGCCACTCGATGCCGAGCTCCGGGTCGAGCGGGTGGATGCCGTGCTCCCGCTCGGGGGCGTAGCCCTCGGAGCACAGGTAGACCACGGTCGCGTCGTCGGTCAGCGCCATGAAGCCGTGGCCGAGGCCCTCGGAGAGGTAGACGGCGTGGTGGTCCTGGTCGTCGAGGCGGACGATCTCCCACCGGCCGAAGGTGGGCGAGCCGACCCGGATGTCCACGATCACGTCGAGGACCGCGCCGCGCACGCACTTGACGTACTTGGCCTGTCCGGGCGGCACGTCCGCGAAGTGGATGCCGCGCAGGGTGCCCCGGCTGGAGACGGACATGTTGGCCTGGGCGAGGGTGAGCGGATGGCCGGCCGCCTCGGTGAAGAGGGGGGCCTTGAACCACTCGTGGAAGCTGCCCCGGCCGTCGGGGAAGACCTTCGGCTCATGCACCCAGGAGCCGGAAATCGAAAGAGGTCGCATCACAGGTCCTCAGCTCTTGTTCTGCAGGCGTCGCATCACAACGCCCTCAGCTTTTCTTCTGCGGGTTCGTCAAGGCCCGCTTGACCCGTCCGGCGACCCGGCGCCACAGCGGCCGCGGCGGGGCGGGCTGCTTGGGCTTCGGCGCCGGTTTCGGGGCGGGCTTCGCCGGCGGGATGTGCCGGTCGATGACCTTAGCGGTGCCATCGGCCGCGACGACCACGTCCACGGGGAGCCGGGTCCACTTCGGCTCGCCCCGGTCGGGGGACGGCAGCCCGATCCGGACCGCCCAGCGCGCCCCGGTGAGCCGCTCGACCGGCAGCTCGGCGGTCACGGTACGGCCGTCCGCCACGGCGTCGGCGACGAACTTGCCGACGTTCTTGCGCTCGAAGCGCAGCTGTACGGTCTCCTCGCCGGTCACCGCGAGCGGCAGCGGAAGCCGGACGGTCGCCCCCTCGGCCACCGTCGCCGCGGCCGGGTCCACCAGCACCACGGCCTCGCGCTCCAGCTTGTTGGTGTGCTGGTCGACGTCGAGGGAGAGGTTCCCCGGCCCGTCGGTCCAGTACGGCAGCACGAGCCGGCGCGGCTCACCGGTGAGCGCGGCCAGCCGCCCGGGCTCCACGCCCTCGCCGTGCACCGCGCCGATCCGGCACTCCTTGCTCCAGCCGCCGGCCTTGATGCGCAGGTAGAAGTCCCAGATGCCCTTGGTCAGGGGCGAGCCCGCGGCGGCGGTCTCGGGGTCGAGCACGGCCGTCGCGGTGATCCGCTGCCGGAAGGCGCCTTCCGCCTCGGCGTCGATCTCGTGCCGCTCGCTCTCCAGCGGCAGGTAGTACTGGGTGGCGTCGTCGCGGTTGCGGATAACCAGGTCGACGTCGCTGTCGTCGGTCCGGGCGTCCAGCGTGATGCCCTGCCCGTCCAGCGCCTCGCGCGCCTTCTCGGACAGCGGCAGGTCGAGCACGTCACGCCCGTCCTCCCGGCGGAAGACGAGAGGGGCGCCGCCGGACTCGTACTCGGCGCCGAAGCCGATGGCCAGGCGGCCGTTCTCCCAGGTCAGGGAGGTCAGCTCGCCGGTGGGCCGGATCGCGGCCTCCCACTGGGCGAGTTCCCGGACGTCGTCGTAGAGGTCGGCGGCGACGAGGCCCGCGACGACCCGCTGCATGGGGGCGACGTGGGTGAGGACGCCGGGTCCGAAGCGCTCGACGACCACGCCGCGGATCTCGCGGTAGAGCTCCTCGGCGTAGTCCTCGGGGAGCTTCAGCAGCCGGTGGCCGCGCAGCCGCTCGACCATCTCGTTGCGCAGCCAGCGGCTGAACAGCCGGTCGCGCAGGGGGCCGGGCTCGGTGAGCTCCTCGACCACGTCGAGGGCCTCGCGCAGGTTGCCGAAGTAGCCGGCCGGGTCGAAGCGCTGGAAGCCCGCGTTGGAGCCGTCGTCGCGGGTGATGTGGTAGTAGCACAGGTAGTCGCCGAGGACGGCGACACTCTTGGCCCGCAGGTACGCCTCGATGACGAAGACGTGGTCCTCCAGCCGCCGGCGCCCCTCCTTGAAGCGGATGCCGTGCTCGGCGAGGAACGCCCGCCGGAACATCTTGTGCGGGGTGAGGCTGTCGATCAGCGGCGCGTTCTCGACCGTGGCCCGCGGCCGGTTGACCCGGAACAGCTCCTGCGGCACCGGCCGTCCGATGCCCGCCATCTTCCCTACGACGACATCGGCGTCGTTCGCCGTGCCGTAGTCGTACATCCGCTCCAGGGCCTCGTCGCCCAGCCAGTCGTCGTGGTCGACGAACATGACGTACTCGCCCCGGGCGGCGTCCATGCCGGTGTTGCGGGGCTTGCCCGACCAGCCGGAGGCCTCCTGGTGGACGACGTGGAAGTGCGGGTGCTCGGCCGCGAGCGCGTCCAGGCGGGCCGGGGTCTCGTCGGTGGAGCCGTCGTCGACGAAGAACACCTCGAACTCGTCCGTCGGCAGGCTCTGCCGCAGCAGGCCGCCGATGCAGTCCTCGATGTACTTGCCGGGGTTGTGGACGGCGATGACCACGCTGACCTTGAGGGTCACGCCGGGTTCTCCTTCGTCTGGACCCGGTGGATCTCCGGGAAGGCCTCGGTGAGCGCCGCACGCCAGTCCCGCAGAGGCTGGATGCCGGCCACGGCGAAGCGGTCGTGGCCGAGGACGCTGTACGCCGGGCGGGGGGCGGGGCGGACGAAGGCCTCGCTGGTGGTGGGGCGGACCCGGTCGGGGTCGGTGCCGAGCAGCCGGAAGATCTCGCGGGTGAGGCCGTACCAGGTCGTCTCGCCGGAGCTGGTGCCGTGGTAGACGCCGGCCGGGGCGGTGCCGGCCAGGGCGCCGCGGCCCAGGTCGTACAGCAGCCCAGCGAGATCGGCGCTCCAGGTGGGCTGGCCGCGCTGGTCGTCGACGACGTCCAGGGTGTCCTTGAGCCCCTCCAACTTGATCATCGTACGGACGAAGTTGGGGCCGCCCGTGCCGTACAGCCACGCCGTGCGCACCACATAGCCGCGCTCGATGCCGAGCACGGCCCGCTCGCCGGCGAGCTTGGTGCGGCCGTAGGCGCTGCGCGGGGCGGTGGGGGCGTCCTCGGCGTACGGGGTCGTCGCGTCGCCCGCGAAGACGTAGTCGGTGGAGACGTGCAGGAGGACGGCGCCTGTGGCGGCGCAGGCGGCGGCGAGATGGGCGGGGCCGTCGCCGTTGATGCGCAGGGCCTCGTCCTCCCGGCTCTCGGCGTCGTCGACGGCGGTCCAGGCCGCGCAGTTGACGACGACCGCGGGCCGGTGCGCCTCGAGGGCGCTGCGCACGGCGTCGGCGTCGGTGAGGTCGAGGGCGGCGCGGTCGAGGGCGACGGTCTGCTCGCCCGCCTCGGCGAGCCGGGCCAGGACGTCCTGGCCGAGCATGCCGCCGGCGCCGGTGACCAGCCAGATGCGGTTGTCGGTCACAGCGCGGCCCGCTCCTTCAGCGGCTCCCACCAGGCGCGGTTGTCTCTGTACCACTGCACGGTCTCCGCGAGCCCCTGCCGGAAGCTCTTGCGGGGCTCGTAGCCGAGTTCCTCGCGGATCTTCGTGCAGTCCACGGAGTAGCGGCGGTCGTGGCCCTTGCGGTCCTCGACGTACTCGACGCTGGTCTCCCAGTCCGCGCCACAGGCCTCCAGGAGCAGCCCGGTGAGCTCCTTGTTGGAGAGTTCGGTGCCGCCGCCGATGTTGTAGACCTCGCCGGCCCGGCCCTTGGTGCGGACCAGCTCGATGCCCTGGACGTGGTCGTCGATGTGCAGCCAGTCGCGGACGTTGCCGCCGTCGCCGTAGAGCGGGACCTTCTTGCCGTCGAGGAGGTTGGTCACGAAGAGCGGGATGACCTTCTCGGGGAAGTGGTGGTGCCCGTAGTTGTTGGAACAGCGGGTGACGCGCACGTCCAGGCCGTGGGTGCGGTGGTACGACAGCGCGATCAGGTCGCTGGAGGCCTTCGCGGAGGAATACGGCGAGTTGGGCTGGAGCGGGTGCGTCTCCGGCCAGGAGCCCTCGTCGATGGAGCCGTAGACCTCGTCGGTGGAGATGTGCACGAAAGTCCTGATGCCCGCGCGGTGGGCGGCGTCGATGAGCGTGTGGGTGCCGACGACGTTGGTGCGGACGAACTCGGCGCCGCCGTCGATGGACCGGTCGACGTGCGACTCGGCGGCGAAGTGCACCACCTGGTCGTGCTCGGCCATCAGCTTGCCGACCAGCTCGGGGTCGCAGATGTCGCCCTGCACGAAGGAGAACCCGGGGTGCGCGCGCACCTCGTCGAGGTTGGCCGGGTTGCCCGCGTACGTCAGCTTGTCGAGGACGGTGATCTCGACGTCACCGGGGCCCTCGGGGCCGAGCACCGTACGGACGTAGTGCGAGCCGATGAAACCGGCGCCGCCGGTCACCAGGATCTTGGTGGTCGTCATGAGGAGATCTGCACCTTGCTGTGATCACCGAGCACGAGCCGGTGGGCCGACGGGTTACGGGGTGCGGGCGTGACCTCGACGTCACGTCCGATGAGCGAGGCCTCCACGCGGCGCACGCCGGTCACGGACGAGCCGCGCAGCACGATGGAGTACTCGATTTCGCTGTCCTCGATCCGGCAGTCCTCGGACACCGAGGTGAACGGACCGATGTACGCGTCGCTGACGACCGTCCCGGCCCCGATGATCGCGGGCCCGACGATCCGGCTGCCGCTGACCCGGGCACCCGCCTCGATGCGGACCCGGCCGATGATCTCGCTGTCCTCGTCGACCGTGCCCTCGTTCACCGCGGGGACGGTCTCCAGGACGGAGCGGTTGACCTCCAGCATGTCGGCGACGTTGCCGGTGTCCTTCCAGTAGCCGGAGATCGTGGTGGAGCGGACGTCACGCTTCTCGTCGATCAGCCACTGGATGGCGTGCGTGATCTCCAACTCGCCGCGCCAGGAGGGCTCGATGGAGCGGACGGCCTCGTGTATGGCCGGGGTGAAGAGGTAGACGCCGACGAGCGCGAGGTCGCTCTTGGGCTGCTTCGGCTTCTCCTCCAGGCCCACCACCCGTCCCTGGGCGTCGAGTTCCGCGACTCCGAAGGAGGTCGGGTTGGGCACCTGGGTCAGCAGGATCTGCGCCTCGGGCCGCTCGGCCCGGAACTCCTCCACCAGACCGGTGATGCCGCCGACGATGAAGTTGTCGCCGAGGTACATGACGAAGTCGTCGTCGCCGAGGAACTCCCGCGCGATCAGCACCGCGTGGGCCAGGCCGAGCGGCGCGTCCTGCGGGATGTAGGTGACCTCGATGCCGAACCGCGAGCCGTCGCCGACCGCTTCGCGGATCTCGTCGGCGGTGTCGCCGACCACGATGCCGACTTCGGTGATCCCGGCGTCGGCGATCGCTTCCAGGCCGTAGAAGAGCACGGGCTTGTTGGCGACCGGCACGAGCTGTTTGGCCGAGGTGTGGGTGATCGGGCGGAGGCGAGTGCCCGCTCCCCCGGAGAGCACGAGTGCCTTCACGTATTGAGCCCCAATGACTGTGCCGAGAGGGGGTGAAACCCCAACTGTCAGGATTTGTCGTCGATCTCGGTTTACATCGTAACCATGCTGGCGGAAGAGTGATTCACCGCAGCTAGGGGTGATTCAACGCCTGTTCGCACTTTCGACACTTGTATGACGGCCCGAACTCCGTCGGGGTTGCCCACGTAACAAGAAAAAAACATGAAGCCGCCCCCCGGCCGTGGGACCGGGGGGCGGCTTCATGCAGGCGCGGCTGTCGGAGCGTCAGCTCTCGTCGGCCGTCGTCGAGACGGACGAGAGCGGCTGCTGTTCGGCCGCCGCCGTCTTCTTCGCGGCCGCCTTCTTGGCGGTCGTCTTCTTGGCGGCGGTCTTCTTCGCCGCGGTCTTCTTGGCCGCCGTCTTCTTGGTGGCGGCGTTCTTCGCCGTCGCCTTCTTGGCCGTCTTACGGGCCGTCTTCTTGGCGGGCGCGGCTTCCTCGGTGTCGGCGGCCGGGGCCTCCGACGCCTCCGCGGTCTCCGTCGCCGTCGGCACGACCACGACGGCCGCCTCCTCGGACGCGGTCGGCGCGGTGGCCTTGCGCACGGCGCGGCGCCGCGGCCGGGCCGGGGCGGCGCTCTCGGCGGGCGCCTGCGACGGGGCCTCGGACTGGGCCTCGGGCTGCTCCACCGGCGCCTCGACCGCGGGAGCGGCCTCGGCGACGGTCACGACGGCGGCCTCGGCACCGGCCGGCGAACCGGCGGGCGCGGACACCTTGCGGGTGGCGCGGCGACGGGTACGGCCCTTGGGCGCGGCCTCCTCGACGACCGGGTCCTCGACGGCGACCGGCTCGGCGTGCGCCTCGGCGGCCGGCTCCGGCTGCACCGGACGCTCGACCTCCTCCGCGACGGTGACGTCCTGCGCGGTCGGGACGGTCTCCTCGACCTGCTCCGCCCGCTCGGACCTGTCGGCCCGCTCGGACGCCTTCTCGCGACGCGGCGCGCCGGCCGGAGCCGACGCCCGCCGGCTCGCCCGGCGCCGCGAACGGCCCCGGGTGGCCGCGGCCTCCGCCTCGGCGGCGCTGCTGTACAGCTCCTCGTCCGGCTCGAAGGGCGCGGGCAGCGCGACCGGCTCGGCGAGCTCGGCGGCCACCTCGGCCTCCGTCTCCACCTCGTGGTCGTGGTCGACGGCCTCGGCCGCCTCCGCCGCCACCGCGGCCTCGTGCACGTGCTCGATGCCGCCGCGTCCGCGCTTCTTGCGCTTGCCGCCACCGCCGACGGAGGTCGGCTGCTCCATGTGCACGATGACACCGCGGCCGTTGCAGTGGACGCAGGTCTCGGAGAACGACTCCAGCAGGCCCTGGCCGACCCGCTTGCGGGTCATCTGGACCAGCCCCAGCGAGGTCACCTCGGCGACCTGGTGCTTGGTCCGGTCCCGGCCCAGGCACTCGAGGAGGCGGCGCAGCACCAGGTCCCGGTTGGACTCCAGGACCATGTCGATGAAGTCGATGACGATGATGCCGCCGAGGTCGCGCAGCCGCAGCTGACGCACGATCTCCTCGGCCGCCTCCAGGTTGTTCCTGGTGACCGTCTCCTCCAGGTTGCCGCCCTGGCCGGTGAACTTGCCGGTGTTGACGTCGACGACGACCATCGCCTCGGTCCGGTCGATCACCAGCGAACCACCGCTGGGCAGCCAGACCTTGCGGTCCAGCGCCTTGGCGAGTTGCTCGTCGATCCGGTACGTGGCGAAGACGTCGACCTCACTGGTCCACTTCGACAGCCGGTCGGCGAGGTCGGGCGCGACGTGCGAGACGTAGCCGTGGATGGTCTGCCACGCGTCGTCGCCGCTGACGACGACCTTGGTGAAGTCCTCGTTGAAGATGTCGCGGACGACGCGGACGGTCATGTCCGGCTCGCCGTACAGCAGCGTCGGGGCGTTGCCGTTCTTCGACTTCTTCTGGATGTCCTCCCACTGCGCCTGGAGCCGCTCGACGTCGCGGCGCAGCTCGTCCTCGCTGGCGCCCTCGGCGGCGGTGCGCACGATGACGCCCGCGTCCTCGGGGACGATCTTCTTGAGGATGGTCTTCAGACGCGCGCGCTCGGTGTCGGGCAGCTTGCGGCTGATGCCGGTCATCGAGCCCTCGGGGACGTACACGAGGTAGCGGCCCGGGAGGGAGACCTGGCTGGTCAGACGGGCGCCCTTGTGGCCGATCGGGTCCTTCGTCACCTGGACGAGGACCGACTGGCCGGACTTCAGGGCGGACTCGATGCGCCGCGGCCCGTTGGCCATGCCCAGCGCCTCGAAGTTGACCTCACCGGCGTACAGGACCGCGTTGCGCCCCTTGCCGATGTCGATGAACGCGGCCTCCATGGACGGCAGCACGTTCTGGACCTTGCCCAGGTACACGTTGCCGACGTACGAGGTGGCCTGCTCCTTGTTGACGTAGTGCTCGACGAGCACGCCGTCCTCCAGGACGCCGATCTGCGTGCGCTCACCGCTCTGCCGGACGACCATCACACGCTCGACGGCCTCGCGGCGGGCGAGGAACTCGGCCTCGGTGATGATCGGGACACGGCGGCGGCCCTGCTCGCGGCCTTCCCGGCGCCGCTGCTTCTTGGCCTCCAGACGGGTCGAGCCCTTGATGGACTGCACCTCGTCGGACGGCTCGGACTTCGGGCGGGGCTCGCGGACCTTGACGACCGTGCGCTCCGGGTCGCCGTCACCGGGCTCGGTGTCGGTGGAGGAGTCACCGGCGCGACGACGACGGCGCCGGCGGCGACGGCTGCTGGAGGACGAGGAACCGCCCTCGTCGCCGTGCTCGTCCTCGGCGTCCTCCTCGATCTGCTCGGCGGTGTCCTCGGCATCCTGGTCGGCCTGCTCGGCGGCGAGCTCGTCGCCCTCCTCGCCCTCGGCCTCGGAGTCGGCGGACTCGCCACGGCGCCGACGACGGCCGCCGCGACGACGGCGACGACGGGACCCGGTCTCCTCGGAGTCCTCCGAGTCGCCCTCGACGGCGTCCTCGGCCTCGGCGTCGGCCTCTTCGGCCTCGTCCTCGGCCTCGACCGCCTGCGGCGCCTCGGTCTCCGCGGGCTCACCCCGACGGCGGCGACGGCGCCGCGTGGCGACCGGCTCCTCCTGGGGCTCCGCGGCGACGGTCTCCTCGGGCTCCTCGACCTCCGCCTCGGCGGCGGCCGCGGCGGCGGCCCGCTCGGGCGTCTGGAACTGCGGCTCGGTGAACACGGGCGCCTGGAACACGGCCACGGCGGGCCGCGCGGGACGGCGCGGGGCGTCGTCCTCGGCGGCCTCGTCACCGGCGGCCTGCGCGGGCTCGGAGAACCCGGTGGCGGCGCGGCGCACGGAACGCCGGCGGGCGCGGCGCGGGGCGGCCTCCTCGGCGGCCGGGGCCTCGGCGGCGGCTTCCTCGGCGGGCTTGGTCTCTTCGTCAGCGCTCACGGGCGCCTCCACGGTCTCGGGCGCCTCGACGGGCGCGGCCACTCGACGCGTGGCACGCCGACGACCCCGACGCGGGGCCTCTTCCTCGACAGCGGCCTCGGGGGCGGCGTCGGCATCGGCCTCGGACGCGGCCTCGGAAACGGCCGCAGGAGCAGCGGCCTCGGTGTCGGCCTCGGAAACGGCCGCAGGAGCGGGCTCGGAAACGGCCTCGGGGGCCGCCTCGGTCTCGGCGGCGACCGGCGCACCGGCCGGCGCGGAGGCCCGACGGGTGGCACGCCGACGCGTACGCGGCGCGGGCGCCTCTTCGGCCTTCGGCTCCTCGACGACCTCGGCTTCGGCCTCGGCCTCCAGTTCGGCGGCGGGTACGACGGTCTCGGCGGCCACGGTCTCGGCGGCGGCCGGGGACCCGGTCGGCGCGGAGGCCCGGCGGACGGCCCGACGACGGGTACGCGGCGCGGGCGCCTCTTCGACGGCCTCGGCGGCTTCGGTGGCCGGGGTCTCGACCGCGGCGGCCTCGGCGGGCGCGCTCTCCTCGGCCACCGGCACGACCGTCTCGGCGACAGCGCTCTCGGCGGCAGCGGGGGCTCCGGCGGGCGCGGAGGCCCGGCGGGTGGCACGCCGACGCGTACGCGGCGCGGGCGCCTCTTCGGCGACCGTCTCTTCGGCCACAGTCGGCTCTTCGGCGGCGGTCTCTGCGGCGGCCGGTATGGCCGGCGTCACCTCGTCCGGCGCTTCGGCCGCGGCGGCGACCGGCGGACCCGCCGGCCGGGATGCGGCACGGCGCCGCCGGCGGGGCGGCAGGGTGTCGCTGGGGGTGTTGAGTTCGGAACCCTCGGTGGGTTCGGTCGGCTCGAGCATGCGGGCGTTTCTCCCGTCAGGCTCCCGGGCGCCGCGCCTGGTCCGGCGATGCCGGTGACGTCCGCGGCTCGCGCGATGCGCGGTGCCGCCGTCCGGGGCGCGGGCGCCGCACGGGAGCTCTCTGTGTCCTGTCTCGCCGGTTCCGTACACCCTGTTGGGTACGGCCTGGCGAAAGTCTTCTGGTCGGTGCGCTGCCCGACCCAGGTGGCTCCCGAGTACGAGGGCGGCGCTACGACGTCCGTCCTTTCGCGGGACCTTCCCTACGCCGGCGCCTTCGCGGCGGCAGCGGCCGTTGTGGGGGCCTCAGCTGCCTCGCGGTCGGGCGCGAGCGGGTCGGTCACCTCGCCGGTCTCTTCATCGAACAGCCCCTGCGCCAGCCTGGTCACCGCTGCGGGGACCGGCGGCGCCAGGTCGGCCACGGCGCGGAGACCGGACAGGACGTCGTCGGGTCGTACGGCAGGCGTCACGTGCCGAACAACCAGCCGCAGTATCGCACAGGGCTGGTCGGTCGGCCTATCAGCCTGGGGACTGTGCGTCTCCAGCTGTACGACTGCGGAGCGGGCGTCGAAAGAACGGATGCCGTTCTTGGTCTTGCGCTGGACCTCGACGGCGTCGGCGGCGTTGAAGGCGACAACGGCCCTCTCGGCCTCCGCCGGCTCCACTCCGTCGAGCCGCAGCTCCCACACCGAGGCGGTGAGCCGGTCGGCGAGCCCGGACGTCCGGGCCTCGACCGCGTCGACGATGTCGAGGCCGAGGGGCATCGACTCGTCGAGCAGAACCCTGAGCTTCTCGGGGTCCCGGGCCTCGGTGAGGGCGATCTCCAGATACTCCGCCTCACTGCCCGTGCCGGTGGGTGCGGCATTGGCGTACGACACCTTCGGATGCGGCGTGAACCCCGCCGAGTACGCCATCGGCACCTCGGCACGGCGCAGCGCACGCTCGAAGGCACGCTGGAAGTCACGGTGGCTGGTGAACCGGAGGCGGCCGCGCTTGGTGTAACGCAGTCGGATGCGCTGCACCGCGGGTGCGGGCGGCGGGCCTTCGGGCTGTCGCTTGCCCAGTGTCGTTCAGTCCTTCGTGAGAGCGGTCGTACTGCTACCAAGAGTACGTGTCTCGAGCCCCGTCGGTTCCCGCCGGTCCACGGCGACCGTCTCCCGGGGCTCGCCGAAGAGCATGCGCCGGAAGTCGGCGCGCGCCTGCCGCGCGGTCTCCCGTACGGAGGCGAGCGCCTCGCGCGTGGCCCTTCCCACACCGCGGGCGGCCTCGGCGACGGGCCGCAGCACGACATCGCGTACGACATGTCCGACCGGGGTGAGCAGGGTCCGGTACGCCCAGCGCACCGGCTCGACGCAGACCCACCGGAAGAGGGTGGCGAGGAAGCGTCCGACGGCGAGCGAGACGTGCCCGGCGATCCGCCAGGCGTGCCCGAGTGCGTCCCCCACCTCCCGCCCGACCACGGCGAGGAACCGCCCGACCGGCGTGAGCACCCAGCGCCACAGGGCGAGCACCGGCAGCACGAACACCACGCGCGCGACCCAGTACAGCGCGAGCCCGATCCCCCGCAGCAGCCACGTCACCCCGTGCCCGACCGGCGTGAGGACCCACTCGTACAGCCACACGGCGGGTACGACGACGAGATACCGCGCCAGCCAGGCGACGGCCGTGTACACGCCGATCCCGACGGCGGCGATCCCGCGCCCGATCCCCCGGAGCAGCCACATCACGCCGTGCCCGGACGGCGTGAGGACCCACCGGTACAGCCAGACAGCGGGGGCGACGACGAGATACCGCACGAGCCAGGCCCCCGCGGCATACAGCCCGGTCGCGATCCCTCGTGCCGTCCACGCGATGCCGTGCCCGAGGGGGGTGAGTACGTACCGGTACAGCCATACGGCGGGCACGACGACCAGTACGTTCCCGAGCCACGCGAGCCCCTTGCCGAGCGGTACGAGCAGATACCGCCACAGGCCCAGGAGCGGCCACACGAACAGGATTCGCCCTGTCCACTCCAGCGCCCACTCCAGGGCCCGCCCCAGCGGCCGCAGCACGGTGTCGTTGAGGAACCGTCCGGCGACGACGAGCGCGTCCCACGCCATGCGCACGGGCACGACCAGCACGAGCACGACGATCCGCACCGGGATGCGGATGGCCGTCACGAGGCACCCCTCCGGCTGTCGGGGCTCGGGCAGTGGCTTCTGCGGTTCCATACCGGACAAGACGCCGCGGCCCGCGCCGTGGATGCACGCGGTGGGTTGCGATGCCGTCACGGCGCTTGTCCGCTAGACCGTTTTACCTATTTGACGGCGCGTCCGTCGCGCGCGCGTCGGTTGTCGTGGGCGAGCGGGTCACCCTCGCACCGTGGTCCGGGAACTCCCCCGGACCCGTTTCGTGCCAAGGAGCATGCCTATGAGTCCTCGACACACTCCCTCGCTGCTGGGGCCGTTGGCCCGGGCGAGGTTCCAGCAGGCCGGGATGCTGACCTCCCTCGCCCTGGTCATCGCCGGCGGACTGGTCACCCCGGCCGCGGCGGCCGCGCAGGCGGTGTCCGAGAGGCCGGCGGCGACGCCGCGGACGGGCGACAACTGCAAGCCGCACAAGCCCCACCAGTCGAGGGTGGGCGCGGAGGCGTACACCGGCAAGGACAAGTGCAAGGGCGCCACCGGACCCACCGGGCCGACGGGCCCGAAGGGAGACAAGGGCAAAACGGGAGCGACCGGAGCCACGGGCGCGACGGGAGCCACCGGCGCCACCGGTGCCACCGGTGCCACCGGTGCTTCGGGCGAGAACGGCACGCCGGGTGCCACGGGCGCGACGGGGGCGACCGGGGCCACAGGTGCGACGGGAGCGACCGGCGCCACCGGCGCGCCCGGCCCGTGTGTCGACATCGACGCCACCCGGGACGAGAACAACTTCGAGCTGCGGGCCGTGCTGTCCCCGGCGACCCAGAGCGACCCGGTCACGAGGGCCTACGCCGGCATTCGCGACCTCCAGCCGACCGTCGGGGACTACCTGTGGACCGACCTCAGCGGCCTCGCCAACTACCCGTCGAACGCCTGTGCAATCTCCATCGCACAGCAGGCCCTGGGCGGGGGCACGGAAGGGGACGTCAACATCGACGTCATCACCACCGCCGGTGCGATCTACGAGACCACCTGTGACGTGGACACCGACAACGAACCCACTCTCACCTGCGAAGATCCCAACGGCTGGTCCCTCGTGACCCTGCAACCGACCCCAGGCGCCGTGAACGGCGGGGTCTGAGCCAAGTAGCACCACGACAAGGGGCTGCCCGGCAGCATGTCAGGACTGCCGGGCGCCCCCTGCCGCACCGACACGCTCCAGCAGACTCACCGTCATCCCCGTCACCGGCGTGCTCCTCGAGATCGTGTACCGGCTGCGCAGGGCCCCCGCCTGCGCCGGGTCGATCGCGTTGAAGGGGAAGTCGGTGCCCTGCGTCAGCAGCCAGATCCGCGGCTCGCCCGCGACGCACCGATCCGGGACCGCGCACTGGACGGCGTAGAGGTCGTCGATCTCCGCCGGAGTCCGCGTCAGGAAGACATCCCGCAGCCGCAGTTCACGCGGCAGGTAGTAGCGCACGCCACCGTCGAGCTGCCAGCTGTCGAAGCGGTCGTAGACCACGGCGTCCCCGGGCTGGTGGAGCCGCTCGATCACCCTGGCCGCCGCCGCGTAGTCGAGAGGCACCGGGGCGTTGTGCTCGAAGGGCTGCCGCAGCTGCCGCTGATCCGGCAGGGCGAGCAGGGCCAGCGCCACGACGACCGCCGCTCCCGCCTTCCAGGAACGCCGGGCCGAGGCCAGTCCCGAGCCGGCCAGTAGCGCCCAGGCCGGGAGGGTGAACAGGACGTAGACGCCGCGGAAGTAGGAGACCTCCCCGTGCGAGGCGGCCCAGACCAGGGCCGGGGGCAGCAGCGCCCAGGTGCCGCACAGCAGCAGCGGCGCCCTGCGCGCCGAGCGGGCCGCGAGGGCGAGGGCGATCAGGGCTCCGGCGCACAGCGCGGAGGCGAAGACCTCGCCGGGGAGGGAGAGCAGTGCCCAGCCGTCGGGCGCCGGGACCCAGTACAGCTGGCGTCCGGCCTGGGAGCGGCCGAGCAGGATGAGCGGGGCGACCGTCGCGCCGGCCGCCGTGAGGGCGAGGCCGGCCCGCCACCACAGGGAGCGGTCCCGGCGCGCGTGGGCGGCGAGCAGACAGACGTGGGCGATCACGACGGAGAGTGCGATCAGGTGCAGGAGGCCGGTGAGGGCCAGGGCGAGCGCGTAGGCGGCCCAGCGCCAGGGGCCGCGCGGCCGGTCCAGGGCGCGCAGCAGCAGGAGCGTGGCGCTGGCGACGGCCAGCATCACCAGCGCGTACGAGCGGGCTTCCTGGCCGTAGCGGCTCACCGCCGGGACGAGCGCGAAGAGAAAACCGGCCAGAATTCCGGCCCGATATCCGAAGAGCCGGTTCCCGAGGAGCGCCACGACGGCCGCCGCGCCGGCCACCGCGAACAGGGAAGGCAGTCGCAGGGAAAGGACGGAATCCCCGAAGAGCTCCACCCATCCGTGCATCAGCAGGTAATAGGTGCCGTGTACGGCGTCGACGTGGCGCAGCGTGGCGACGATCCGGTCGGTGTCCCGGCCGGCCATGTCCCAGGTGACCAGCTCGTCGCGGCCGAGGAGGGGGCCGGTCAGCCCGAAGCCGCCCAGGCCCAGGGCGAGGGCGAACGGCCCCAGCCAGAGCAGTACCCGGCCCCGCACGGACGCGTCCGCGACATCGGGGCGGAATTCTTCGCGAGGCGGGGGAAGCTGCGCGGCGATGACCATAGGAATACCTATACCGGTCGTTTCACCGGTGGCTGCTTGCACGCACCCCCGGCGCTGGATAATTTCACCGGGCGGTCCTTTTCTGCAGAGAAAAGAAAATGCCATGAATAACACAAACGCGGTCTGCCTCAATATGATCGTCAAGAACGAGGCGCATGTGATCCGGCGCTGCCTCGAGTCCGTACGACCCCTCGTCGACAGCTGGGTGATCCTGGACACCGGCTCGACCGACGGCACCCAGGATGTCGTCCGCGAGACCCTCGCCGACCTGCCCGGGGCGCTGTACGAGAGCCCGTTCCGCGGCTTCGGCGCGAGCCGTACGGAGGCGATCGAACGGGCCCGCGATCAGGCGAGCCATCTGCTGTTCATCGACGCCGACGACGTACTGGAGACCGAGCCCGGCTTCACCCTGCCGGCGCTCACCCACGACTGCTACGACATGCAGGTGCGCCACGGCCCGGTCGTCCACTGGCGCCCGACGCTGGTGTCGACCCGTCTCCCCTGGCGGTACGTCGGGGTGCTGCACGAATACCTGGAGTGCGACACCGAGTTCAGCCGGGCCACCCTCGACGGCGTCCGCATGGTGATCATGGGCGGTGGAGGCCGGTCGCAGGGCAGCTCCCGCACGAAGTACCTGCGGGACGCGGCGCTCCTGAAGGACGGCCTCGCCAAGGAGCCCGGCAACACCCGGTACGCCTTCTATCTCGCCCAGAGCTGGCGGGACGCCGACGAACCGGCGAAGGCACTGGCCGCCTACGACCGCCGGGCGGCCATGGACGGCTTCGCCGAGGAGGCGTTCTGCTCCCGGCTCTACGCGGCCCGCCTCGCCCTGGAGCTGAAGCGTCGTATGCCCGAGGTCATGTCCCGCTTCCTGGACGCCCACGAACACCGGCCCACCCGCGCCGAACCGCTCGGGGAGCTCGCCCACCTGTGCCGGACCCGCGGAGAACGCTGGCCGCTCGCCTACCTGTTCGCGCGGCGCGCGGCGGAGCTCCCGCCGCCCGACGACATCCTCTTCGTCGAGCACGGCTGGTACGACTGGCGGGCCCTGGACGAGCTGGCGGTGGCGGCGTACTGGATGGGCGCCTACCGCGAGTCGCTGGAGGCCTGCGAGCAGCTCCTGGACGGCGGGAAGCTGCCCGCGCAGCACCGCGAGCGGGTGGCCGCCAACCACGACTTCGCCCGCACCAAACTGGCCGTGAGGGCGGACCCTGGAAGGGGACCGAGAGGAAGGTGACCTCCGTCATGAAGACACCCCCGATCGTTTCACCGCAGGAGTGGGAGGCGGCCCGCCAGGAGCTCCTCGTGGAGGAGAAGCGCCTGACCCGGGCCCGCGACGCCCTGGCGGCCAGGCGCCGCCGTATGCCGTGGCTGAAGGTGGACAAGGCGTACGAGTTCGAGGGCCCCGACGGCCAAGTGACCCTCGCCGACCTGTTCCAGGGCCGCCGCCAGCTGATCGTCTACCGCGCCTTCTTCGAGCCGGGCGTCAACGGCTGGCCGGAGCATGCCTGCGTCGGCTGCTCGATGGTCGCCGACCACGTGGGCAACCTCGCCCACCTCAACGCCCGCGACACCACCCTCGTCTTCGCCTCACGCGCCCCGCAGCCGGACATCGGGCGGGTGAAGGCGAGGATGGGCTGGACGATCCCCTGGTACACCCTCACCGACGACTTCGACGCGGACTTCGGCGTCGACGAGTGGCACGGCACCAACGCCTTCCTCCACGACGCCGGCACCGTCTACCGCACCTACTTCATCAACGCCCGCGGTGACGAAGCCCTCGGCAGCACCTGGACCTACCTGGACATGACGGCCCTGGGCCGCCAGGAGACCTGGGAGGACTCCCCGGAGACCTACCCCCAGACCGATCCGTACGCCTGGTGGCGCTGGCACGACACCTACGACACGCCCTGACCCTCTTGCGGGGGCGGACGTGTCAACCGGACGGGCTCGGCACGTACCGCACGGCGAGCAGGGCCACGTCGTCGTCGTTGTCCGGCGGGCGGGAACGTGCCAGCAGCTCGTCGGTGAAGTCCTCCAAGGGGCGGTGGGCCAGGGCTGCGGCGTGCCGACTCAGTCGGTCCATGCCCTCGTCCAGGGTGCTGGCCCGGGACTCGATCAGGCCGTCCGTGTAGAGGATCAGGGTGGACCCCGGCAGCAGTTCCACCGTCGCGTCGGGGCGGGCCTGCTCGGGCATGAGGCCCAGGAGGGCCCCCTGGCCGTCGGTCAGATAGCGGGCCACGCCCTCGTGCGTGACCAGCAGCGGAGGGGGGTGACCGGCGTTCGTCCAGGACAGCTCGCACCGGCCCGCGTTCTCCGTCATGCGGGCGAAGACCAGCGTGGCCATGGAGACCTCGGCGATGCCCTGCGTCGTCGCATGGTCGAGCCACTCCACGATCTTGCTCGGCGGCTGCTGCTGGGACACCGCGTACGCCCTGAGGATGTTGCGCAGCTGCGCCATGCCCGCCGCGGCCTCCAGGTCGTGCCCGACGACGTCCCCCACGGCGAGGGCGGTGGCGCCGTCCACCAGGGTGAACGCGTCGTACCAGTCGCCGCCCACGTGGGAGGCGTCCGGCGCGGGCAGGTAGCGGACGGTCATGCTGCGGCCGGGTGCGTGCGGGAGCTTCGGCAGCAGATGGCGCTGCATGGTCTCGGCGACCTTGCGCTGACGCTGGTAGAGGCGGGCGTTCTCCAGGGCCATGCCGGCGCGTCGGGCGATGTCCTCCAGCAGGGCGGCGTCCATCGCGGTGAACCGTTCGGGCTGAGCGGACCGGCCCAGGGTGACGGCACCCATCACGTCGTGCAGGGTGCGCAGGGGCACTACGACGGCCGAGTGCATGCCGGTCGCCTCGAACAGGCGCCGCTGCTCCATGGCGATCCCGGAGTCGGGCGGGCCCTGATAGGTCTCGGGGCCGGCGAAAGCCGACGCGACGCCGCGCAGCGCGCGGGACAGGGGCATCTGGGACTCCTGCGGCACCGGTGGCATGGGCCCCTGGAGGTCCTCCCGGAAGACCACGGTGCCGCCCTCGGCCTGGGCGACCGCGAAGCGCCACACTTCGCCCTGCTCACCGATCAAGTCGATGACCGCCCAGTCGGCGATGCGCGGCACCACCAGGGTGATCAGGTGGCGGAGGCCTTCGTGGATCTCCAGGGTCGAGGTGAGCAGGGTGGTCGTCTCGGCGAGCAGGGCCAGCCGTTCCAGTTCGGAGAGCCGTCCGCCGGACGGTGACCGCTGGACGGGTCGCTTCTGGTGCCCGGCGGAGTGGAAGAGGATGAGCGTGGTCGACGAGCGGTCGTCCGTGTCACAGGGAGTGGCGAGCCATCTCACCGGCAACAGCGTGCCGTCGCCGCGCTCCAGCCACTCGTCCTCCCCCTGCTGTGTGTCCCCGCCGAGGACACTGTCCCGGATGCGGCACTGGGCCCTCGGCATCGGTTCCCCGCAGCTCGTGCGGTGCAGCAGATCATGGGCGTCCTGCCCGACCAGATCGGCGGCGGGCCGCGCCAGCAGCCGCTCGCCCCGCACGTTGACGGCGACGATCAGCCCCTGCGCGTCCGCCAGGTAGGCGCCCGTCCCAAGAGCGTCAAGAGCCCTGACGACGTCTCCCTGCACACCATCCGGCCCCCTCATCGCCGCCTCCCACCACGGGGAAATCACGGACATCGATGAGTCCCGAGTACCCGCGAGCCCACGAATGACCCGCAGGCCACCCCCTCCGCCACACCTGAAAGCCCCCTTCCCGATCAGGAAGGGGGCTCACAGGATCCTGCAGCCACACCGAGCAATCAGCCGCCCATGTCAGTGGGCGTGCCCACTCCCAGCAGGCGCCGGCGTCGCGTTCTTCACCGTCAGGGGCAGGAGCTTCTTGCCGGTCGGGCCGATCTGGATGTGGGTGTCCATCTGGGGGCAGACGCCGCAGTCGAAGCAGGGCGTCCAGCGGCAGTCGTCGACCTCTGTCTCGTCGAGGGCGTCCTGCCAGTCCTCCCAGAGCCAGTCCTTGTCGAGGCCGGAGTCGAGGTGGTCCCAGGGCAGGACCTCCTCGTAGGTGCGCTCGCGGGTCGTGTACCAGTCGACGTCCACGCCGAAGGGGGCGAGGGCCTTGTCGGCGCACGCCATCCAGCGGTCGTAGGAGAAGTGCTCGCGCCAGCCGTCGAAGCGGCCGCCGTCCTCGTAGACCGCGCGGATGACCGCGCCGATGCGGCGGTCGCCGCGGGACAGCAGGCCCTCGACGATGCCGGGCTTGCCGTCGTGGTAGCGGAAGCCGATCGAGCGGCCGTACTTCTTGTCGCCGCGGATCTTGTCGCGGAGCTTCTCCAGGCGGGCGTCCGTCTCCTCCGCCGAGAGCTGCGGGGCCCACTGGAACGGGGTGTGCGGCTTGGGGACGAACCCGCCGATCGAGACCGTGCAGCGGATGTCGTTGGAGCGGGACACCTCGCGGCCCTTGGCGATCACGTTCATCGCCATGTCAGCGATCTGCAGGACGTCCTCGTCGGTCTCCGTGGGCAGGCCGCACATGAAGTACAGCTTCACCTGGCGCCAGCCGTTGCCGTAGGCCGTCGCGACGGTGCGGATGAGGTCTTCCTCGGACACCATCTTGTTGATGACCTTGCGCATGCGCTCGCTGCCGCCCTCGGGGGCGAAGGTCAGGCCCGAGCGGCGGCCGTTGCGTGTGAGCTCGTTCGCGAGGTCGACGTTGAAGGCGTCGACGCGGGTGGAGGGGAGGGACAGACCGATCTTGTCCTCCTCGTACCGGTCCGCCAGGCCCTTCGCGATGTCGCCGATCTCCGAGTGGTCCGCCGAGGACAGGGAGAGAAGGCCGACCTCCTCGAAGCCCGTCGCCTTCAGGCCCTTCTCGACCATCTCGCCGATGCCCGTGATCGACCGCTCGCGCACCGGGCGGGTGATCATGCCCGCCTGGCAGAAGCGGCAGCCGCGGGTGCAGCCGCGGAAGATCTCGACCGACATGCGCTCGTGGACCGTCTCGGCGAGCGGGACGAGGGGCTGCTTGGGGTAGGGCCACTCGTCGAGGTCCATGACCGTGTGCTTCGACACGCGCCACGGCACGCCCGACTTGTTCGGGACCACGCGGGCGATACGGCCGTCCGGGAGGTACTCGACGTCGTAGAACGCCGGGATGTAGACGGAACCCGTCTTCGCCAGGCGGAACAGGACCTCCTCGCGGCCGCCCGGCTGTCCCTCCGCCTTCCACTCGCGGATGATCCGCGTCATGTCGAGGACGGCCTGCTCGCCGTCGCCGATGATCGCCGCGTCGATGAAGTCCGCGATCGGCTCCGGGTTGAAGGCCGCGTGGCCTCCGGCGAGCACGATCGGGTCGTCCAGACCACGGTCCTTGGACTCCAGCGGGATGCCCGCCAGGTCCAGCGCCGTCAGCATGTTCGTGTAGCCCAGCTCCGTGGAGAAGGACAGGCCGAACACGTCGAAGGCCTTCACCGGGCGGTGGCTGTCCACCGTGAACTGCGGGACGCCGTGCTCCCGCATCAGCGCCTCCAGGTCCGGCCACACGCTGTACGTGCGCTCGGCGAGGACGCCCTCCTGTTCGTTCAGCACCTCGTAGAGGATCATGACGCCCTGGTTGGGCAGCCCGACCTCGTAGGCGTCCGGGTACATGAGCGCCCAGCGGACGTCACTGGACTCCCAGGGCTTGACCGTGGAGTTGAGCTCGCCGCCGACGTACTGGATCGGCTTCTGCACATGCGGGAGCAGAGCTTCGAGCTGCGGGAACACCGACTCGGCGGTTTCGGCTGACATCTCGCACTTCCGTGGACTGACAGGGGTGACCATCTAGCGTAACGCGAGCGCGGACCTCCCCTGTCCGTCCGTTCAGACCGCCAGGTCGCCCTTGATCGTCGGCCAGGTGACGGGCAGATCCAGCTCGACCAGCTCCGCCCGCCGCTCCTCGTGCCCGTACAGCACCCCGTACGTGAACGTGCTCTCCCCCGCCGCATGCGCCTGACCTGCGAGATCGCGCAGCGCCAGGCGGGTCATCACGCTGTCCTGGTGATCGCCGAGCAGCCCCTGCAAGGACTTCATCGACCGCACGAGATCGACGGCAGGCTCCCCGAGCGCCTTGGCCGCCGCCTCCGCCGAGTACCGCGTGCGCTTGCACTTCTTGCGCGCCTCGTGGATCGCGAGGTCCCGGTCGGCACCGGGCGGCAGCTCCAACGCCTGCTCGACCAGGTCCGTCAGCTTCCCGAAGTCCTTCCGTACGGCCTTGGCGAGCACCTTCGACGGCGACCCGCCGGCCGCCTTCAGCACCGGCGGCTCCGCCACCAGCGCGTCCAGCGCGGCCAGCAGCTCCAGGTACCGCTTCCCGTCCAGTACGGCGATCAGCCGACGCCGCGATCCGCCGCTGCGGGCGTGCGACCAGGTACGCAGCCGCGTGCGGACCGGGCCCGCGAGCAGGGTGCGCGGCAGCTCGTCGAGGCGGGCGGTCAGCCGTTCCGTCAGCACCTCCTGGTCGCGGTCCACGCCCAGCTCACCGGCGAGCCACTTCAGCTCCTCACCGATCGGGTCGGTGACGGCCCGGTCCAGGACCTTGCCGTACGACCGGAAGGCGCTGCGCATCCGGCGGGTGGCGACCCGCATGCGGTGCACCGAGTCGTACATGTCCCGCCGCACGGCGGGGTCGAGTTCGACGATCGCGTCCCGCTGGGCGCGCAGATAGGCGAGGACATGGTCCCCGGCGGTCTCCGGGTCGGCCGCCTCGACGGCCTTCTTCTTCCGCTTCTTCTTCCCGCCCGTCTCCGCCAGCGCCCGCGCCAGCTTCGACGCCGACTTCGACGGTCGTACGCCCGCCTTCCGCAGCCGTTTCTCCACCTTGTCGAGGAAGACGGGGTCGCCGTCGTCGGCGAGCTCGATCTCGATCTCGGTCCACTGGACGGTGCCGCCGCCCTCGGTGAGCCGCTCGGCGCGTACCCCGTCCACGCTGGCCTCGGCGAGGAGTACGCCCTCGGCGTCGACGAGATGACGGACGTCCCGCTCGGACAGCAACCGGACCACGGGCAGCAGCTCGGCGTCCCGGACCCGGGAGCGGATCAGGCCGGCGAGGGCGCGGGGGACGGTGTCGGAGAGGGGCGCCTGGATCTCGTCCCGCACCCCGGGCGCCACCGGGAACTTCAGGTGCCAGCCGGCGTCCGCGCCCCCGACGCGGCGGCGCAGGGTGATCGAGGCTGCGGCGAGGCGTTCGTCCCGGGTGTCGTAGTAGGTGGCGTCGAGGTGCGCGACACCCTTGTCGATGACGGCCGCGACCCCGGCGACGCCGGTGAGGTCGGGCAGTCCGCTGTCGTCGGACTCGTACTTCCGCTCGATCTCGCGCTTTGTGTCCGCCATGAACCGAATCTAGACGGAGTCGGGGCGGGACGGCAGAGGGCACCGAGGCTGAATCCCGGGGAAACTCCGGGACATCAGGAGGTGAGCAGCGCCCGCATCGCCTCGCTGTCCGGGAACGGCGCGTCCTTCGCCGTACGGGACAGGAGGAGGACGTGCGCGTCCTCGAACTGGTCGTACGACATCGGTTCCGGGCCCTGTCCGACGATCACGACGTTGTGCTCCAGACGCCAGCTGACGTAGCGGGTGTTGTATCTGGGTTGGCGTATGTCGTGGTGCGGGAGGCCGAGTCGGTCGGTGAAGCGCTGGACGACCGTGGCGTGGTGCGCGTCGAACTCCGGGCGCCAGGCGCCCTCCTGGCTCGTCCAGCCGGGGACGGTCGCCCAGATGTCCTCGTCGAGGAGGCCGCCGTCGACCGTGTAGAGGTAGGCGAAGGGCAGGTGGAGCGTGCCGTCGCCGTCGGCGGTGACGAAGTGGCCGTGCGGGGTGACATGGGTGGCCTCGGGGACGTCGGGCGTCTCCTCGTACGCCGGCCCGCCCACCGCCTTCGACCAGTCCGGCCAGCCGGCCTCACGCAGCCGGGCCTCCACGGTCTCGCCGTCGGTCAGGTCCAGCTCCGCCAGGGCCAGCAGCCGGTCGACCAGCTCCTCGTCGACCGGGCACACGGCCACGTACTCCTCGGACACCCCGCTCCCCCCACGACACTGCTAGGCCGACATCGGCCGCTGCACCTTGATCGACTGCAACAGCCCCACCGCGACCCACACCGCGAACATCGAGGTTCCGCCGTAGGACACGAACGGCAGCGGCAGACCGGTGACCGGCATGATGCCCAGCGTCATCCCGATGTTCTCGAAGGACTGGAAGGCGAACCAGGCCACGATCCCCGCCGCGACGATCGTGCCGTACAGCTCGGTCGTCTCCCGGGCGATCCGGCAGGCCCGCCACAGCACCACACCGAGCAGGATGATGATCAGGCCCGCGCCGACGAAGCCCAGCTCCTCGCCCGCGACCGTGAAGACGAAGTCCGTCTGCTGCTCGGGCACGAACTGGCCGGTGGTCTGCGAGCCGTGGAACAGGCCCGCGCCCGTCAGACCGCCCGAACCGATCGCGATCCGCGCCTGGTTGGTGTTGTAGCCGACACCGGCCGGGTCGAGGCTGGGGTTGGCGAAGGCGGCGAAGCGGGCGATCTGGTAGTCGTCCAGGACGCCGAGCTGCCAGACCGCGATCGCGCCGATCGCGCCGGTGCCGAGGAGCCCGAACACCCAGCGGTTGGAGGCGCCGGAGGCGAGCAGCACGCCCAGCACGATGATGACCATGACCATGACCGACCCGAGGTCGGGCATCAGCATGACGATCAGCATCGGCACGGCGGCCAGGCCCAGCGCCTGGAGCACGGTCCGGTGGTCCGGGTAGGGCTTGTCGCCCGCGTCGACCCGCGCCGCCAGCAGCATCGCCATGCCCAGGATGATCGTGATCTTCACGAACTCCGAGGGCTGGAGGGAGAAGCCGCCGCCGAGCACGATCCAGGAGTGGGCGCCGTTGACCGTCGAGCCGAGCGGCGTGAGCACCAGGAGGATCAGGAACACCGAGGCGCCGTAGAGGATCGGCACCGCCGTTCGCAGCGCCCGGTGACCGAGCCACACCGTGCCGATCATCAGGGCGAACCCGATGCCGGTGTTCATGATGTGCCGGATCAGGAAGTAGTACTGGTCGCCCTGGTTGATCTCGGTGCGGTTCCGGGTCGCCGAGAAGACCAGCAGCGAGCCGATGCCCGACAGCGCGAGCGCCGCGAACAGTATCGGCCAGTCCAGCCGGCGGGCCAGCGAGTCGCGGGCGAACAGCCGCGTCCAGCCCGCACGCTCGGGGCCGTACCCGGAGACGGAGAAGCTGTTGCCGGTCATGTGCACATCCTCCGGCTTCCCCTGCGGCGCCGCCGCCTGCGGGTGTTGCGGTTGCCGCTCGTCGGCTGCTCGACGGTCGCCGCCAGCGTGGTCTCCTCCGGCTTGGGGGCGCCTTCCTGGCTCACCCGCTGCTGCTTGGCCGGGTCCTTGGCGACCTTCGGCGACTTGATGGTGCCGTCCGTGCGGACCTTCGGCAGGCTCTTCTGCGGGGTGGGGAGCAGCGCGTTCTTCTTGTTGATGGTGCCGTCGTCGGAGACGCCGTACAGCGCGTCGTAGATGTTGCGCACCGCCGGGCCCGAGGCACCGGAGCCCGTACCACCCTGGGAGATCGTCATCACGATCGAGTAGTCCTTGGTGTACGTGGCGAACCAGGACGTCGTCTGCTTGCCGTAGACCTCGGCCGTACCCGTCTTGGCGTGCATCGGGATCTTCTCCTGCGGCCAGCCGACCTGGGCGAAGCGCCAGGCGGCCGTACCGCGGGTGGCCACGCCCGCGAGGGCGTCGTCCATCTTGGCCAGCGTGGTCTTGCTTATCGGCAGCTTGCCGTGGGACTTGGGCGCGATCTCGTCGACGCTCTTGCCGTCGGCGCTGACGATGGCCTTGCCGACCGTCGGGTCGTACAGGGTGCCGCCGTTGGAGATCGCCGCGTAGATCGTGGCCATCTGGATCGGGGTGACCATGGTGTCGCCCTGGCCGATGGAGTAGTTGATCTCGTCACCGGCACGCATCTTGTTGCCCTCGAGGCAGTTCTCGTACGAGATCTTCTCGACGTACGTGCCGTCCTTCTTGCCGGTCTTGCACCAGGCGTCCTTGTTGGCCTCCCAGTACGCCTGCTTCCACTGGCGGTCGGGGACGCGGCCGGTGACCTCGTTGGGCAGGTCGATGCCGGTGGTCTTGCCGAGGCCGAACTGGTGGGCGGCCTTGAAGAAGTAGTCCTTCGGCTCGCCCTTCTTCGGGTTGATGCCGCCGTCCCGCTGCCACTCCCTGTGGGCAAGGCCGTAGAAGACGGTGTCGCAGGACACCTCCAGCGCGCGGCCGAGGTTGATGGGGCCGAAGTTCTCCGACTCGAAGTTCTTGAAGACCTGGCCGCCGACCGAGTACGAACTCGTGCACGGGTAACGGCCGTCGAAGTCGTAGCCCGCCTCGACCGCGGCGGCCGTGGAGATCACCTTGAAGGTGGAGCCGGGCGCCGACTGGCCCTGGATGGCCCGGTTGAGCAGCGGGTAGTTGGAGTCCTTGCCCGTCAGCTTCTTGTAGTCCTTGGCGGAGATGCCGCCGACCCAGGCGTTGGGGTCGTAGGTCGGGTTGGAGGCCATGGCGACGATCCGGCCGGTCTTGGCCTCCATGACGACGACGGCACCGGAGTCCGCCTTGTAGTTCTCACCGGTGTTGTCGTCGAACTGCTTGCGGGCCTCCTTCATCGCCTCGTTCAGCTCGTACTCCGCGACGCGCTGGACGCGGGAGTCGATGCTGGTGACGAGGTTGGCGCCGGGCTGGGCCTCGTCGGCCTCGGCCTGGCCGATGACGCGGCCGAGGTTGTCCACCTCGTAGCGGGTGACGCCGGCCTTGCCGCGCAGTTCCTTGTCGTACTCCCGCTCAAGACCCGAGCGGCCGACCTGGTCGGAGCGCAGATAGGGCGAGTCGGTGTCCTGGGCCTTGGTGATCTCCTCGTCGGTGACCGGGGAGAGATAGCCGAGGACCTGGGCGGTGTTGGCCTTGCCGGGGCTCGGGTAGCGGCGCACGGCCTCGGGCTCGGCGGTGATGCCGGGGAAGTCCTCGGCGCGCTCGCGGATCTGCAGGGCCTGCTTGGCGGTGGCCTCGTCGGTGATGGGGATCGGCTGGTACGGCGAGCCGTTCCAACACGGCTGCGGGGTCTCGGCGTCGCACAGGCGGACCTTCTGCATGACCTCCGCGGGCTTCATGCCGAGGACCTTGGCCAGCTTGGTGAGGACCGCCTTGCCGTCGTCCTTCATCTTCAGCAGGTCCGTGCGGGAGGCGGAGACCACCAGCCGCGTCTCGTTGTCCGCGATCGGCACGCCGCGCGCGTCCAGGATCGAGCCGCGGACGGCGGGCTCGACGACCTGCTGGACGTGGTTGCCGGACGCCTCCTTCGCGTACTCGTCGCCCTCGCGGATCTGGAGGTACCACAGGCGCCCGCCGAGGGTGCCGAGGAGGGACAGGACGAGGATCTGGATCACGATGAGCCTGATCTGGACCCGTGGAGTCCGACCGGTCTCGGGGATGTTGGTCACTGCGGCTGCCGCCCCCTCTCAGTGCGCCGGGTTGTGTGCGCGTACGAATGATGAACGGCCGACCTGTGAGCGCTCGTTCCGCCCCGGCAAACACGTTCGAGTGAACCTTCCCGAGGCGGCCACAGACACCTGATCGGCCCTCAACACACCCGCCCTCACAGCCGCTTGACCCCCTTGATACGGCCGACCCGCGCGGTTCGCGTCCGCGCCTTGGTCTTCAGCGAGCCGAGCCCGCCCCGCTGGCCGCCGATCTTCAACCCCGTACCGGAGGAGAGCCACCCGGACGAGATGTCCGTGGCCTTCTTCGCGGAGGAGTTGGTCTCCGCGAGCGGGTCGTTCTCGGCGCGGCGGGCGAGCGCCATGATGCCGGGGACGACGAACGGCGCGAGCAGCAGGTCGTACAGCGCGGCCGTGAACAGCAGGCTGCCGAGGCCGACATGACGGGCGGCGGTGTCGCCGACGAGGGCGCCGACACCGGCGTACAGCAAGGTCGTGCCGAGGGCGGCGACGACCACGACGACCATCGGGCCTGTGGCCGACTTCAGACGGCCGTTCTCCGGCTTGGCGAGGCCCGCGAGGTAGCCGATGACGCACAGCACCAGCGCGTAACGCCCGGCGGCGTGGTCCGCGGGCGGCGCGAGGTCGGCGAGGAGTCCCGCGCCGAACCCGACGAGGGCGCCGCCGACATGGCCGTAGACCATGGCGAGGCCCAGGACGGTCAACAGCAGGATGTCGGGGACGGCGCCTGGGAGATGGAGTCTGGACAGGACGCTGACCTGCAGGACCAGGGCGACGACGACGAGGGAGGTGGAGAGCAGGATCCGGTTGACACGCAAGGGGAATCAGCTCCTACTGCTCTTGCTCGAACTGGCCGTCGGCATTGGCGTTCGCCGAGGGGGTGACCGTGACGGTGACGGTCGGGGTGGGGGTCGGCTTCGGCTTCTTCGGCAGCACCGTGTCCCGCGGGTCCTTCTTCGGGGCCTCGACGACGACACCGACGACGTCGAGCTTGGTGAAGCTGACGTACGGCGTCACGTAGAGCGTGCGGGTCAGGCCGCCGCCGGAGGGGTCGACACGGGAGACGACACCGACCGGGACGCCGGGCACGAAGGGCTTGTCGGCCTGCGAGCCGAAGGTGACGAGGCGGTCGCCCTTCTTCACCTCGGCCTTGCCGTTGAGGAGTTCGACGCGCAGCGGGCGGTCGCCCTGCCCGGAGGCGAAGCCGAGCTCGTCGCCGGCCTCCATGCGGGTGCCGACGGTGAAGTCGGGGTCGTTGGCGAGGAGCACGGTGGCGGTGTTCGGGCCGACCGTCGTCACGCGGCCCACCAGCCCGTCGCCGTTGAGGACGGTCATGTCGCGCTTGATGCCGTCGTTGGAGCCGACGTCGATGGTGATGGTCCAGGAGAAGCCCTGGGCCGCTCCTATGGCGATGACCTCGGCACCCTTGATGCCGTACTGGCCCTCGGCCGCGACGCCCATCATCTTGGTGAGCTGCTTGAGGCGGCTGGAGTTGCGGTCGTCGCTGCCGAGCTTCGCCTTGAGGGCCGCGTTCTCCTTCTCCAGGGCGGCGAGCCGGTCGTGGCGCTCACCGGAGTCGCGGATCGAGGAGATCGCGTTGCCGACCGGGTTCACCGCGGCGGAGACGCCGTCCTCGATCGGGCCGAAGACCGTGGCCGCGGCCTGGCGGGCACCGTCGACCGGTGAGTCCTCCCCGCCGCGGATGTCCACCGTGATCAGTGCGAACGCGATGGCGATCAGCAGCACCAGGAGCAGCCGGCTCTCTCGTGTGTCCCTCACGTGCGGCGGCCGTGCCTTCCTCAATAGGAATGTGCAGTGTTCAGGAATGTGCGTCTGTGTATGTGCGGGTGTGTAGAGGCGAGCTTATGCCTCTATATCAACGATCCGCCGTACGAGAGGAGATCATCTCGTACGGCGGAATCGAAGAGTTACGTCATCTGCGCGGCTGGGCGTCCAGGACCTGCTGGAGCGCCTCGAACTCCTCCACGCACTTGCCGGAGCCGAGCGCCACGCTGTCGAGGGGGTCCTCGGCGATGTGGATCGGCATGCCGGTCTCGCGGCGCAGCCGCTCGTCGAGACCGCGCAGCAGGGCGCCCCCGCCGGTCAGAACGATTCCGCGGTCCATGATGTCGCCGGACAGCTCGGGCGGGCACTTGTCGAGGGTCGTCTTCACCGCGTCCACGATCGCGTTGACGGGCTCCTCGATCGCCTTGCGGACTTCGGCGGCCGAGATGACGACGGTCTTGGGCAGCCCGGAGACGAGGTCCCGGCCGCGGATTTCGGTGTGCTCGTCAGCGTCGAGGTCGTACGCCGAACCGATCGTGATCTTGATCTGCTCGGCCGTCCGCTCACCGAGGAGGAGGGAGTACTCCTTCTTGATGTGCTGGATGATCGCGTTGTCCAGTTCGTCGCCCGCGACGCGGATCGACTGGGCGGTGACGATCCCGCCGAGCGAGATGACCGCGACCTCCGTCGTGCCGCCGCCGATGTCGACCACCATGTTGCCCGTGGCCTCGTGGACCGGCAGGCCGGAGCCGATGGCCGCGGCCATGGGCTCCTCGATGATGTGCACCTGGCGGGCGCCGGCCTGGGACGACGCCTCGATGACGGCACGGCGCTCGACGCCGGTGATGCCCGAGGGCACACAGACGACGACCCGCGGACGAGCCAGATACCGCCGCTTGTGGATCTTCAGGATGAAGTAGCGGAGCATCCGCTCGGTGATCTCGAAGTCGGCGATCACGCCGTCCTTCAGCGGACGGACGGCAACGATGTTGCCGGGCGTGCGCCCGATCATCTTCTTCGCTTCGGCGCCGACCGCCAGGATGCCACCGGTGTTCGTGTTGATCGCGACGACGGACGGCTCGTTGAGTACGATCCCGCGACCCCTGACGTACACCAGCGTGTTGGCGGTCCCGAGGTCGACAGCCATGTCACGGCCGATGAACGACATTGAGTTCCCCATCAGGATTCGTCTGGCCTTCCTGGGAGCTTTTGAGGGCTTTTCAGGTCGGCGAAGTGGGTGCTGTGACGTGAAGGCCTCCATCGTAGTGGCGCCTGCACGAACACTGCGTAAGGGTCTCCGCCATTGTCAGCAGATGCCGACGGTGTTCGCTCCTGGAGAGGGGCGTTCGGGGGTGCTCGTTCCCTCGATCGCCACGCATATGCCAAGAAAGTCCGGAGGCGGCCCCCCGGACTTTCACCAACGGCACACGCGTCAGGCGCGACCCGGGAAGAAGATCTTCACCTCGCGCTCCGCGGACTCCTCGGAGTCGGAGGCGTGGATGAGGTTCTCGCGGACGATCACACCGAAGTCCCCGCGGATCGAACCGGGCGCGGCGGCGATCGGGTCGGTCGGGCCGGCCAGCGCGCGCACACCCTCGATGACCCGCTCACCCTCGACGATCAGCGCCACGACCGGGCCGGAGGCCATGAACTCCACCAGCGGCTCGTAGAAGGGCTTGCCCTTGTGCTCGCCGTAGTGCTGCTCCAGCGTCTCCTGGTCCAGGGTGCGCAGCTCCAGCGCGGTGATCTGCCAGCCGGCCTTGCGCTCGATACGGCTGATGATCTCGCCGGTCAGGCCACGACGGACGGCGTCGGGCTTGAGGAGGACGAGGGTGCGCTGCGTCACGAGGGGACTCCTTTGTCGAGCGTGTCAAGCGTGGTGCGGGAAGACCGAGGTTACAGGGCGTGTCCGGCCGTCTGTCACGCAGCGTCAGGTGTGGGGGTCTCCGCCTCCGCCATCGCCGCGAATCTGGCCTTCGCCTCGTCGATCTTCCGGCCGTAGTGCACCGAGGCCCACCACAGGGCGGCGAAGACCGCGCCCAGGAAGAACATCGTCGGCACGACGAACCCGGAGGCGATGAGCGCGACCTGGAGCGCCCAGCCCAGCGCGATGCCGCCCGGCCGGGTCACCACCCCGCACAGCACCAGACACAGGAACATCGCGATGCCGCTGACCGTCCACACCGTGGACGTGGACAGGTCGTCGTCCTTCATCGCGACCAAGGCGGCGAAGCCGATGACGAAGAACTCGCCGATCAGGGTCGAAGAACAGAGCGTACGCACGGGTGGTCAGCCCCTCCCCAGAAGCAGTCGGGCCTCGCCGACAGTGATGACAGAACCGGTGACGAGCACACCGCCGCCCGCGAACTCGCCCTCCTCCTCGGCCAGCGTGATCGCGGCCTCCAGGGCGTCGGGCAGCCGCGGCTCGACCTGGACGCGCTCCTCGCCGAACACCTCGACGGCGATCGCGGCCAGCTCGTCGGCGTCCATGGCGCGGTGGCTGGAGTTCTGCGTGATCACGACCTCCGCGAAGATCGGCTCGAAGGCCTCGAGCAGCCCTCGTACGTTCTTGTCGCCGCTCGCCCCGACCACGCCGATCAGCCGGCTGAAGTCGAAGGCCTCGCCGACCGCCTCGGCGGTGGCGCGGGCGCCCGCCGGGTTGTGGGCGGCGTCCAGGACGACGGTGGGAGACCGCCGTACGACCTCCAGCCTGCCAGGCGAGGACACGGCCGCGAAGGCCTTGCGGACGGTGTCGATGTCGAGCGGCTCGGGCCGCTGCGAGCCGACGCCGAAGAACGCCTCTACGGCGGCGAGCGCGACGGCGGCGTTGTGCGCCTGGTAGGCGCCGTGCAGCGGGAGGTACACCTCCTCGTACTCCCCGCCGAGCCCGCGCAGCGTCAGCAGCTGGCCGCCGACGGCGACCTGCCGCGAGACGACCCCGAACTCGAGCCCTTCCCGAGCGACCGTGGCGTCGACCTCGACCGCCTTCTTGAGCAGCACCTGAGCGGCGTCGACCGGCTGCTGGGCCAGGATGACCGTCGCGTCCTGCTTGACGATGCCGGCCTTCTCCGTGGCGATCTCGCCGGGCGTCTCGCCGAGCCGGTCGGTGTGGTCGAGATCGATGGGCGTGACGACGGCGACGTCACCGTCGATGACGTTGGTGGCGTCCCAGGTGCCGCCCATCCCGACCTCGACGACGGCCACGTCCACGGGCGCGTCCGCGAAGGCGGCGTACGCCATGCCGGTCAGCACCTCGAAGAAGGACAGCCGGTACTGCTGCTGGGAGTCGACCATCTCGATGTACGGCTTGATGTCCTCGTACGTCTCGATGAACCGCTCGGCGGAGATCGGCGCCCCGTCGAGGCTGATGCGCTCGGTGACGGACTGCACGTGAGGGCTGGTGTACCGCCCCGTACGCAGCTCGAAGGCGCCGAGCAGGGCCTCGATCATGCGGGCCGTGGAGGTCTTGCCGTTCGTCCCCGTGATGTGGATCGAGGGGTACGACCGCTGCGGCTCGCCCAGGACGTCCATCAGCGCGGCGATGCGGCTGACGGAGGGCTCCAGCTTGGTCTCGCCCCAGCGGGTGGCGAGCTCCGCCTCGACGTCCCTGAGGGCCTTGTCGAGCTCGGGGTCCTCGGGGCGGGTCGGTACCTGTGCCTCCGGCGGGGTGCCTTGGGTGCGCAGGGTGCGGCTGCCGGCCTCGATGACCGCGAGGTCGGGGTCGCGGTCGGTCTCTGCCGAGATGATCTCGTCGAAGGGGTCGTCGGTGTCGCTCACGGGGTCAGTCTACGGAGGGGGAGTGGCAGGGCGCCTATGGAGTGGGGTGGCTGGGCTTTGTACGGCGAGTGCGGGTTGGTTGTGGCCGGTCGCGCAGTTCCCCGCGCCCCTTGGGTGCGTAAAGGCTCCCGGAACCGAGCAGTTCCGGGAGCCTTCAGCGTCGTACAGACCCTTACGCGGGCGGCAGCCTGTCCAGCTGAGCCTGGATGCGGGCGATGTCCTCGTCCGCCTTTGCCAGGCGGCCTCGGATCTTGTCCACCACGTTGTCCGGGGCCTTCGCCAGGAACGCCTCGTTGCCGAGCTTGGCCGTTGCCTGGGCCTTCTCCTTCTCCGCCGCCGCGAGGTCCTTGGCGAGGCGCTTGCGCTCCGCCGCGACGTCGATGGTGCCGGAGAGGTCGAGGGCGACCGTGGCCCCGGCGACCGGGAGGGTCGCCGTCGCCGAGAAGCTCTCGCCCTCGGGCTGGAGGCGGAGGAGCTGGCGGATGGCCGCCTCGTGCGGGGCCAGGGCAGTGCCGTCCAACGTCAGCCGTGCGGGCACGCGCTGGCCGGGCTGGAGGCCCTGGTCGGCGCGGAAGCGACGGACCTCGGTGATGACGGACTGGAGGGACTCGATCTCGCGCTCGGCGGCCGCGTCCCGGAAGCCGCTGTCCTTCGGCCAGTCCGCGATGACGACCGACTCGCCGCCCGTGAGGGTGGTCCAGAGGGTGTCGGTGACGAACGGGACGATCGGGTGCAGCAGCTTCAGCGTGATGTCGAGGACCTCGCCGAGGACGCGCTGGGAGACCTTGGCGCTCTCGCCGCCCGCCTGGAACGTCGTCTTGGACAGCTCTACGTACCAGTCGAAGACCTCGTCCCATGCGAAGTGGAAGAGGGCGTCGGAGAGCTTCGCGAACTGGAAGTCCTCGTAGTACGCGTCGACTTGGGCGACCGTCTTGTTGAGACGGGAGAGGATCCAGCGGTCGGTCGCCGACATCTGCGACGGCTCGGGCAGCGGGCCCTCGATCGTCGCGCCGTTCATCAGCGCGAAGCGCGTGGCGTTCCAGATCTTGTTGGCGAAGTTCCGGGACGCCTGGACCCAGTCCTCGCCGATCGGGACGTCGGTGCCGGGGTTGGCGCCGCGGGCCAGGGTGAAGCGGACGGCGTCGGAGCCGTACTTGTCCATCCAGTCCAGCGGGTCGACGACGTTGCCGAAGGACTTCGACATCTTCTTGCCGCGCTCGTCGCGGACGAGCCCGGTCAGCGCGATGGTCTTGAAGGGGACCTCGCCGTCCATGGCGTACAGGCCGAACATCATCATCCGGGCGACCCAGAAGAAGATGATGTCGTGGCCGGTGAGCAGGACGTCGGTCGGGTAGAACTTCCGCAGGTCCTCGGTCTGTTCGGGCCAGCCGAGCGTGGAGAACGGCCACAGGCCGGAGGAGAACCAGGTGTCGAGGACGTCGGTGTCCTGACGCCAGCCCTCACCGGTGGGCGGCTCCTCGTCGGGACCGACGCAGACGACCTCGCCGTCGGGGCCGTACCAGACCGGAATCCGGTGTCCCCACCACAACTGCCGCGAGATGCACCAGTCGTGCATGTTGTCGACCCAGTCGAAGTACCGCTTCGACATGTCCTCGGGGTGGATCTTGACGCGGCCGCCGCGGACCGCGTCGCCGGCGGCCTTCGCCAGCGGGCCGACCTTGACCCACCACTGCATGGACAGGCGCGGCTCGATGGTGGTCTTGCAGCGCGAGCAGTGGCCGACGGAGTGGACGTACGGCCGCTTCTCGGCGACGATCCGCCCCTGCGAGCGCAGCGCCGCGACGATGGCGGAGCGCGCCTCGAAGCGGTCGAGGCCCTGGAAGGGGCCGTGGGCGGTGATGACGGCACGCTCGTCCATGACCGTGATCGACTCCAGGCCGTGGCGCTGGCCGATCGCGAAGTCGTTGGGGTCGTGGGCCGGGGTGACCTTGACGGCACCCGTGCCGAACTCGGGGTCGACGTGGGTGTCGGCGACGACGGGGATGGAGCGGTCGGTGAGCGGGAGCTTGATCCGCTTGCCGATGAGGTGCTGGTACCGCTCGTCGTCGGGGTGAACGGCGACGGCTGTGTCACCGAGCATGGTCTCCGCGCGCGTGGTGGCGACGACGAGGGTCTCGTCGCCCTCCCCGTACTTGATGGAGACGAGCTCGCCGTCGTCCTCCTGGTACTCCACCTCGATGTCCGAAATGGCCGTCAGACAGCGCGGACACCAGTTGATGATGCGCTCGGCGCGGTAGATCAGCTCGTCGTCGTAGAGCTTCTTGAAGATGGTGAGGACGGCCTTGGACAGGCCCTCGTCCATGGTGAAGCGCTCACGGTCCCAGTCGACGCCGTCGCCGAGGCGCCGCATCTGGCCGAGGATCTTGCCGCCGTACTCCTCCTTCCACTGCCAGACGCGCTCGACGAACTCCTCGCGGCCCAGGTCGTGGCGGGACTTGCCCTCCTCGGCGAGCTGCTGCTCGACCTTGTTCTGGGTGGCGATGCCGGCGTGGTCCATGCCGGGCAGCCACAGCGCCTCGAAGCCCTGCATGCGCTTACGGCGGGTGAGGGCGTCCATGAGCGTGTGCTGGAAGGCGTGGCCCAGGTGGAGCGAACCGGTGACGTTCGGCGGCGGGATGACGATGGTGTAGGGCGGCTTGTCGCTCTTCGCGTCGGCGGCGAAGTAACCCTTGTCCACCCAGCGCTCGTACAGCGCTCCCTCTACCTCGGCCGGCGCGTACTGGGTCGGCAGTTCGGTGTCGGGCGCTGGTGGCTGCTGCTGAGCGTTCTCGGTCACGGGGTCAGTTTAGGGGTGTCCCGGGCGTGTCCCGAAACGCGTTTGTTCTGTAACGGTGCGCCCCCCGATGCGTTGCGCGCGCCGGGCCTGCGCCAGGATGTCTGGAACACATAAGTATCTGGAGGGGAACCCAGTAATGAGCTACAACCAGCCGGGCCCGTACGGCGGGCAGCCCCAGCAGCCCGGTCCGTACGGCCAGCCGGGCCCCTACGGCCAGCAGCCGCCGCAGGCCCCCCAGCCCGGCTATGGCTACCCTCAGCAGCCGACCGCACCCCAGCCGGGCTACGGCTACCCGCAGCAGCCCCCGCAGGGCGTCCCGCCGCAGGGCCAGCCGCCGTACGGCCAGCAGCCCTACGGCCAGGCCCCGTACGGAGTCCCCCAGCCCCCGGCTCCGGGCGGCGGCAAGAAGAAGCTGGGCATCATCATCGGCGCGGTGGCGGTCGTGGCCGCGATCGCGGTGGGGGCGACGCTGCTGCTCAAGGGCGGCAGTGACGGCGGGTCGGACATCGCGGACGACGGCACGTACAAGCTGACGGCGCCGGCGACGGTCATCGACAACGAGTACAAGAAGGGCGACGGCACCGAGGCCGACGGGCTCACCGAGAGCGACGTCAAGGACGCCGAGTCGTGGGGCGTCAAGAACGCCAAGGACGTCAGCGCGGACTACTCCGCCGGGTCGGAGACCGCACCTAAGCAGCTGATGTTCGCGGGCGTGTACGGCTCCATCGAAGATCCCGAGAAGGTCGTCGACGCGATGTTCGCCAACATGAAGAAGGAGTCCGAGAAGGACTCGGACTCCGGTCAGAAGCTCGTGGGCTCCCCCACCGAGCAGAAGCCCGCCGGTTTCGAGAACGGCGTCATGAAGTGCCAGGAGATCCAGTCCACCGAATCCGGCATGACCGTGAAGATGCCGTTCTGCGTCTGGGGTGACCACAGCACGGTTGCCTACGTGATCTCGTACGACGTGGCCGAGATGATCGCGGGCAAGAGCAAGACGATGGCGGAGGCGGCAGAGCTGACCGCCAAGCTCCGCACGGACGTGCGCGTGAAGGCCTGACGTTCGTCAACTGCGAAGGGGCCCCGGTCGGTTGACCGGGGCCCCTTCGTTCGTGTGTCTGTCCGCGGCCGCTACGCCGTCTTCTGCTCCCCCGAGCCCCGTCCGCCCCGCGCGTCGCGTGGGATCAGGGTCGGGTTGACGTTGGAGTGGACCACGTCTGCTGTGATGACGACCCTGGCCACGTCCTTGCGGGACGGGATTTCGTACATCACGCCCTGGAGGACTTCCTCCATGATGGCGCGGAGGCCTCGGGCGCCGGTCTGGCGGAGGATGGCCTGGTCGGCGATGGCTTCCAGGGCCTCGCGCTCGAAGTCCAGTTCCACGCCGTCGAGTTCGAAGAGGCGCTGGTACTGCTTCACCAGGGCGTTGCGAGGCTCGACCAGGATCTGGAGCAGGGCCTCGCGGTCCAGGTTGTGGACCGACGTGATGACCGGGAGGCGGCCGATGAACTCCGGGATCATCCCGAACTTCACCAGGTCCTCCGGCATGACGTCCTCGAACTGGTCCTTGGCCTCCAGCTCGCGCTTCGAGCGGATCGTCGCGCCGAAGCCGATGCCCTTGGCCCCCGCCCGCGACTCGATGATCTTCTCCAGGCCCGCGAAGGCACCGCCCACGATGAACAGGACGTTCGTCGTGTCGATCTGGATGAACTCCTGGTGCGGGTGCTTGCGGCCGCCCTGGGGCGGGACCGACGCCGTGGTGCCTTCGAGGATCTTGAGCAGGGCCTGTTGCACGCCCTCGCCGCTCACGTCGCGTGTGATGGAGGGGTTTTCACTCTTCCTCGCGACCTTGTCGATCTCATCGATGTAGATGATCCCGGTCTCGGCCTTCTTGACGTCGTAGTCCGCCGCCTGGATGAGCTTGAGCAGGATGTTCTCGACGTCTTCGCCGACGTAACCCGCCTCCGTGAGCGCGGTGGCGTCCGCGATCGCGAACGGGACGTTCAGCATGCGGGCCAGGGTCTGCGCCAACAGCGTCTTGCCCGAGCCCGTGGGGCCCAGCAGCAGGATGTTGGACTTCGCCAACTCGATCGCGTCGTCACGGCCGTTGGCGCCGCCGTTCTCGCCGGCCTGGACGCGCTTGTAGTGGTTGTAGACCGCGACCGAGAGCGCCTTCTTGGCTGCTTCCTGGCCGACCACGTAGCCCTCGAGGAACTCGTAGATCTCGCGGGGCTTGGGGAGTTCCTCCCAGCGCACCTCGCTCGTCTCCGCGAGTTCTTCCTCGATGATCTCGTTGCAGAGATCGATGCACTCGTCGCAGATGTAGACACCGGGCCCTGCGATGAGCTTCTTGACCTGCTTCTGGCTCTTGCCGCAGAACGAGCACTTGAGCAGATCGCCGCCGTCACCGATGCGTGCCACGGTGTGCTTCCCCTTCGCCTGGGAGACGACTGGACGCTTTCGTATCCAGCGGCTCCTGGTGCTGCCTTAATCCGACGGTACCTTGCCTGGCCCCCCGTTCGGGCCCCCCTTGGCCGGGTTCACTTTGACGTGCAGCGTGTCAAAGCACACGAACCATGCCAAGGGGCGGCAGACGATACAGCAGCCGCGTCAGCGGACTGCGGCGTTGTTCATCTTCCGGGTGGAGATGATCTGGTCGATCAGGCCGTACGAGAGCGCCTCCTCGGCCGTGAGGATCTTGTCGCGCTCGATGTCCTCGCGGATCTTCTCGATCGGCGTGGTGGAGTGCTTGGCCAGCATCTCCTCCAGCTGCGAGCGCATCCGCAGGATCTCGTTGGCGGCGATCTCCAGGTCGGAGACCTGACCGCGGCCGGTCTCGCTGTACGGCTGGTGGATCAGCACGCGGGCGTTCGGGAGCGCCATGCGCTTGCCCGGCGTACCGGCGGCCAGCAGGACGGCGGCGGCGGAGGCCGCCTGGCCCATGCAGACCGTCTGGATGTCCGGCTTCACGAACTGCATCGTGTCGTAGATCGCCGTCAGCGCGGTGAAGGAGCCACCGGGGCTGTTGATGTAGACCGAGATGTCCCGGTCGGGGTCCATCGACTCCAGGCACAGCAGCTGCGCCATGACGTCGTTGGCGGAGGCGTCGTCGATCTGGACGCCGAGGAAGATCACGCGCTCCTCGAAGAGCTTCGCGTACGGGTCGTACTCACGAATGCCCTGCGAGGTGCGCTCGACGAAGCGCGGGATGACGTACCGGGACTCCGCCGAGGGGCCCGTGTACTCGGCGCGCGTGCGGTCGTACAGGCCGCTGCCGGGGAAGTCGTTCACTGTCTGTCTCCTAGGAGCTGAGGCGGTCGGCTGGGGGCTCTGCGGGCCGTTGCGGGCCCTGCGGTGGGGCTCAGGCCCCGGTGCCGCCGCCGCCCGGCATGTTGGCGGCCGTGGTGATGACCTCGTCGATGAGGCCGTACTCCTTGGCCTCCTCCGCGTCGAACCAGCGGTCGCGGTCGGAGTCGCGGGTGATCTGCTCGAACGACTGGCCGGTGTGCTGCGAGGTGAGCTCGGCCATGCGCTTCTTGGTGTGCAGCAGCCGCTCGGCGTGGATCTTGATGTCCGAGGCCGAGCCGGCGAGGCCGGCGGACGGCTGGTGGATCAGGATCTCGGCGTTCGGCAGCGCGAAGCGCTTGCCGGGGGTGCCCGCGCTGAGCAGGAACTGGCCCATGGAGGCGGCGAGGCCCATGGCGATCGTCACCACGTCGTTCTTGATGTACTGCATGGTGTCGTAGATCGCCATGCCGGCCGTGATCGAACCGCCCGGGCTGTTGATGTAGAGGTAGATGTCCTTGTCCGGGTCCGCGGCAAGGAGCAGCAGCTGTGCGGTGATCTTGTTCGCGATGTCGTCGTCGACCGGCTGGCCGAGGAAGATGATCCGCTCGTTGAGCAGCCGGTTGTAGACCTGGTCGCCGAGGCCACCACCGATGGAAGGCTCGCCGGCGGCGGAGGGCATCAGATTCGTCACGTATCCACCTGCTCGTCTTACGACGGCGCCGGGCCGTCTTCACGTGTTCCCTGCGGGGGCCTCCGGCGGTTCGGCCGACTGGGGGCCCCATACTCATGGACCCTAACGCGCTGGTCCCCCTGGGGAATCCCGGAGTAGGGGGTGTTCGCCGGGGGCGTAGAGCATGCGGAGGGTGTTTGGTCGCCACCCGCCGTGGTCGTCGCGGTGCGTGGCAGGCTGCGGGTTCGTCGTGGCTTGTCGCGCAGTTCCCCGCGCCCCTGCCTGCACCTCCGCGCCCCAAGCCGGAAGGGCCCTCGGGATCATGTCCCCGAGGGCCCTTCCTACGACGTACAAGGTGCCGTGGGCTCAGCCCTCGGTCTTCTCGGTGGCGGCCTCGGTGGCGTCCGCCTCGGTGGCCTCGGCGGCGACCTCGGCGGCCTCCTCGACCTCGTCCTCGTCGTCGAGGTCGATGACCTCGCCGTTGGTGTCCTTCACCGTGGCGGCCTCGACCACGACGGCCAGGGCCTTGCCGCGGGCGACCTCGCCGACGAGGAGCGGAACCTGGCCGCCCTCGACGACCGCCTGGGCGAACTGGTCGGGGGACATGCCGGAGGAGGCGGCGCGGCGCATGAGGTGCTCGGTGAGCTCCTCCTGGTTCACGTTCAGCTTCTCGCGCTTGACCAGGGCGTCCAGGACGAACTGGGTCTTGATGCCCTTGACCGCGGCGTCCTTGGTCTCGGTGTCGAACTCCTCGGCCGTCTTGCCCTGGATCTCGAGGTACTTCTCGAGGTCGAGGCCCATCTGGCCGAGCTGGTGGTGCTCCAGGTTGTGCTTGCGGGTGTTGATCTCGTCCTCGAGCAGCTTCTCGGGGACGGGCACCTCGACGAGCTCCAGGAGCTTCTCCAGGACGCGCTCCTGGGCCTGGGTGGCCTGGTCGTACTGCTTCATGTTCTCGAGGCGCTTGCGGCTGTCGGCCTTCAGCTCGTCGAGGGTGTCGAACTCGGAGGCGAGCTGCGCGAACTCGTCGTCCAGCTCGGGCAGTTCGCGGGCGGCGACCTGGGTGACCTTGACGGTGACCTCGGCCTCCTTGCCGGCGGCGGAGCCGCCCTTGAGCTCGGAGGTGAAGGTGGCTTCGCCACCGGCCTCCAGGCCCTTCACGGCGTCGTCGATGCCGTCGAGGAGCTCGCCGGAGCCGATGGTGTAGGAGACACCGCTGGCGATGCCGTCCTCGAGGACCTCTCCGTCGACCTTGGCCTCCAGGTCGATCGTGACGACGTCGCCGTCCTCGGCGGCGCGCTCGACCGGGGAGGTGGAGGCGAAGCGCTCACGGAGCTGCTCGACGGACTTGTCGACGTCCTCGTCGGTGACCTCGACGGCGTCGACCTCGACCTCGATGCCGGAGAAGTCCGGGATCTCGAGGGCGGGGCGGATGTCGACCTCGGCGGTGAAGTTCAGCGTGTCGCCGTCCTTCAGCTCCGTGATGTCCACCTCGGGCTGGCCGAGGACGTCCAGGTCGGCCTCGTTGACCGCCTCGGTGTAGAACTTCGGAAGCGCGTCGTTGACCGCCTCCTCCAGGACCGCACCGCGGCCGAACCGCTGGTCGATGACGCGGGCCGGGATCTTGCCCTTGCGGAAGCCCTTCACCGTGACCTGCTGGTTGATCTTCTTGTACGCCGCGTCGAGGCTGTCCTTGAGCTCCTCGAAGGGCACCTCGACAGTGAGCCGAACCCGCGTCGGGTTCAGGTTCTCAACGGCGCTCTTCACGGTTCGGTCTCCTTGTGGCTGACTTCTTGGATTCTGCCGGGGCCAGAACGGCTCCGGCGGATTCGCCGCCCGGAGGATGTCGTCGGGGTCGGACGAGAGACACACGGGCATGCAGCTTGCATAGTAACCGCAGCCACGACACGCCCCAAAAGGCGATCAAGCAAGATGGTCGGGGTGGCGGGATTTGAACCCACGGCCTTCCGCTCCCAAAGCGGACGCGCTACCAAGCTGCGCCACACCCCGTCTGGTGCGACACGTAGGGTACATGCCCGCAGGCCATGGGATCGCCGCATTTACGGGCTGCGCCGCAAGGTTGGCCGGGGTGTGCGGCGAAGGGGGCCGACCCGCTACGATGCCTTCTGTGCCGCGGTCCTCCGACCTGCGGCGCGTCCTGTGCGGGCGTAGCTCAATGGTAGAGCCCTAGTCTTCCAAACTAGCTACGCGGGTTCGATTCCCGTCGCCCGCTCTGACACGGCAGAGGGCCCGGTTCCTGAGGAACCGGGCCCTCTCGTCGTACCAGGCCGTCGTCCCAGGTCAGAGCGTTCGTACGTCGACCGTGCAGACCGAGCGCAGGCCGTACGGGACGTAGAGGGCGTCGCCGACCAGGGTGAGGGGGACGCCAGGTAGAGGTGGGTGCGGGAGGCGGTGGGCGGGCCCGCGAGTTCCACGCCGGAGTTGCCCTCCCACAGCTGGCGAGGGTCGGGGTCGCGGCCTCCGGCTGGGGCTTGGCGAGCTTCACCGTGGTGACGATGTGCGTGGACGTCTTGATCAGGGTCAGGGTGCGGCGAGGGCCGGTGGTGTTGAGCAGCAGCAGGCGGCCGTCGCGCCGGCCGACGATGTCGATGTCGCCCTTGAGCTTGACCGTCCAGCGGGGCTTTCCGGTGGCCGGGTCGAGCTGGCTGACGTTCGTGTTCTCGATGTCGTCGGTCGTGTACTTCGCGGTGAGCAAGTACGCCTGTCCGCCGGCACTGCGGAGGAGGCTCATGTACTGGTTCGGGTTCGGCAAGGGGCGCTTCCAGCGGATCCTGCCGATCTCGGCGTCGAGGAGGGCGTACTGGTTGCCCGTCCTGCCGTAGACGGTGACGACGCCCGCGGGGACGGCGGCGGAGGCGCCCTGGTCGCTGCTCGGCTCGGTGCCGTCCGCGCTGTCGGCGGTGACCGTCTTCCAGGCCGGCTTCCCGGTCTCGGCGTCCAGGGCCTGGATCGTGTAGCGGGTCGGGTACGACGTCTGGCCGCCGGTGGGCCGGTCGTCGGCGCCGTAGACGTACACGCGGCCGTCGCGGGCGCCGATGATCGTGCCGCGCCGGAGCTGCTGCTGCCGAAGTCGGTGTCCTCGGCGGTCGGGGTCGATGGGCCGGCCCCAGGTGTTGGCGCCGTCGGCCAGGGCGAAGCGGGTGGCCATGATCTCGTCGCCCGCGCAGACCAGGGAGGTGCCGGAGGCGACGCAGTGGTTGAAGAGGGCGGTGGGGCCCATCGGGTCCTTGTCGACGCTGGGGTCCTTCGCCTGCCGGTGCCAGGCCTCCCAGCCGGTGGGGAGGTTTCCCGGGTCGGTGGCCTCGTCGTCGGTGAGGGCGAGGGTGGTGCCGACGATGGCCGCGAGGACGGCGGCGCCCGCCGTCGCGGCGAGCCAGAGGCGGCCGCGGCGTCGGCGGGGGCGCGGGGTCGACGAGGGTCGGGGGGCCGGTGGTGGGCAGGGTGCCGTCACGCAGCAGGCGGAGCAACTCGTCGGCCGTGGGGCGGGACTTGGGCTCCTTCTCCAGGCAGAGACGAATGAAGGGGAACAACTCCGGGTGGACGTCGGTGAGTTCCGGGGTGCCCTCGGCCACGCGGATCGCCGTCTCGTAGGGGCTCGGGCTGTCGAACGGGCCCTTGCCGGAGGCGGCGAAGGCGACCACCGCGCCGAGGGAGAAGATGTCCGCCGCGGGGCCCACCTCGTGCGGGGCGGAGAACTGTTCCGGGGACATGAAGGGCGGGGTGCCCTCCCCCATCGCGGCCGGTCTGGGTGAGAGCGTCGGAGGCGGCGAGCTCGGTGGCGCGGGAGATGCCGAAGTCGATGACGCGGGGGCCGTCGTCGGCGAGCATCACATTGGCGGGTTTGAGGTCCTGGTGGACGACGCCGGCGCGGTGGATGTCGCGCAGGGCCTCGGCAAGGCCGGCGGCCAACTCCCGGGCGCGGGACGGCGGCAGAGGGCCGTGGACGCGTATGTGGGTGCCGAGGTCGGCGCCCGGTATGGAGAGCATGGCCATCCAGGGGCGCGGCGCGTCGGCGTCCGCGTCCACGACGGGTGCGGTGAAGGCGCCGCTGACCTGGCGGGCGGCGTCCACCTCGCGGCGGAACCGGGCGCGGAACTCGTCGTCGTCCGCGTACTGGCCGTGCACGACCTTGACCGCGAGGCGGCGGCCGGAGGCGGAGCGGGCGAGATGACCACACCCTCCCCCACTCTCGACTTCGCTCGAGCGGGGGGACCCCCATCACCGCTGCCCAGCCGGTCCTCGATGCGGTAACCGCCCACTTCCGCCGGGTCCGAGTCGCGCAGCGCCATCCCCGTACGTTCCCCCGTCCGTCACCGGCCCCCGTGACCGGGCTGGTCAGCCTAGCCCGGCGGCTCAACGGGGTCAGAACTGGATCGAGTTGATGGTCTCCGCTATCGAGTTGAGGAAGCGCTGGATGTCGTCGGCCATGCCTGTCGAGGCGAGGAAGAAGCCGAACAGCACGGCCACGACCGCGGGTCCGGCCTTGAGGGACCCGCCACGGATCAACACCACCATGATGATCGCCAACAGCAGCACCACTGACAGCGAAATGGCCACAACTGATCACACCCTAGGTCGGTCCGCTCTCCCGGCCCGGGGGTGCCAGCCCCGCGCACCCCCGCCAGAACCATCGTGCCACCAACCAAGCCGCTGTATGCGGCAGGTGAGACATCGTTGACCACACCTGTGCCCGAACTGTGCGGCGCCGTCCGGGTCCGTGACCAACACCCCTAGTTCCGTACAGCAATTCGAGCGCGCACTCACACGGGGATCGCACAGGGAATTCGACCGGATCGTTTCGGTCTCCACACATCCCGTTCGCAGGTAATTCGAAAATGAGCGGCGGCCACAACGGGCCCACAGGAAGCGGACATTCCACCGGAGTCGCCTGCTGGTCATATGCCCTATTTAGTCGGGATGAATCACACCAATACGACCCTTGCGGTGACGACTGGGCCTATCCATTCGCTGTGTTCACCGTCACGTGGAAAATGGCGTCGGCCTGCCGAAATATCGGGTACCCGAAGCCGATAACCAGGAATGACGTGGCCGGTTTTACGAAATCGGACAGACAACGCTAGGGTGCCTCAGATGTTCCACGCCGCCTCGCCCCGAGTGCCGCTCCCGTCGGCACAGTCGTCGGCACCCGGAGTGCCGAGCCCCCGCTCACCGCTCGCTCAAGCGCAGCCTCGGCACAAGCCACAGGGCAAGCAGCGTGACGCGTTCTTCGACAACGCCAAGTACCTGGCGATCGTGCTCGTCGCGGTCGGTCACGCCTGGGAGCCTCTCAAGGGCGACAGTCGCATCCTGGAGGGCGTGTACACGGTCGTGTACTCCTTCCACATGCCGGCGTTCATCATCATCTCCGGCTTCTTCTCCCGCAGTTTCGACATGCGTCCCGACCGGCTCAAGCGGCTGATCACGGGCGTGGCGGTGCCGTACGTCCTCTTCGAGACGGCGTACGTCCTCTTCGACCGCACGGTCGGCGGCGACTCCGGCAAGGACATCAGCCTGCTCGACCCCTGGTATCTGACCTGGTTCCTGTGCGCGTTGTTCGTCTGGCGGCTGTGCACCCCGGTCCTGAAGCTGATCCGCTGGCCGCTCCCCTTCGCCCTCGGCGTCGCCATGCTGGCGTCCGTGGCGCCGTCCATCGGCAACGACCTGGACCTCCAGCGGGTGTTGCAGTTCCTTCCGTACTTTGTCCTCGGGCTGTGCATGAAGGCCGAGCACTTCCACATGGTGCGGACCTGGCGGATGCGGATCCTGGCCGTGCCGGTGTTCGCCGCCGCGCTGGCCGTCGGCTGGTGGGCGGTGCCGCGCATGAACACCGCGTGGTTCTACCACCGGGACGCCGCCCAGGACCTGGGCGCCCCGTGGTGGGTCGGTCCGGTGATGGTGCTCGCGATGTTCGGCTGCTCGCTGCTGCTGACCGCCTGCTTCTTCGCCTGGGTGCCGCGGCGGAAGATGTGGTTCACGGCGCTGGGTGCGGGCACGCTCTACGGCTATCTGCTGCACGGGTTCCTGGTGAAGGCCGGGGACTATCAGGGCTGGTTCGACCATGCCTGGCTGCATCGGCCTCTCGGCGAGATCTTCGTGAGTCTGGTTGCCGCTGCCGTCGTCACCGCGCTGTGCACCAAGCCTGTGCAGCGGGTGTTCCGGTTCGCCATGGAGCCGAAGATGGCGTGGGCGTTCAGGAGGGATGCGACGGAGATGGCGCGGGAGCGGCAGGTTCGCGAGAAGGTGCCGGCGTAGTTGCTTCGTCGTTCGGCCGCGGCTCCGCTGTGGCTGGTCGCGCAGTTCCCCGCGCCCCTTTAGGGCGTTGTCGGACTGGAGTTGAGACCTAGATGGTTGCGCATGTTCGCGTACTTCTCGGTCAGGCGGTCGCGGGTCGGGGGGTCCAGGACTTCTAGGCGGGCCGGGTCTGCGTTGTGGGACAGGTCCGCCTCCTTCACCAGCAGGGCGCCCGGGGTGGCGAGGATGCGGGTCGCGTACGTCTCGGGGGGCTCCCCCGGTCGCTTGGTGACCGCTCGCACGATGTCCTTCGTACGGGGGCTCAGTGCGGCCTCTGCCAGCCACTGTTCGGAGAGGGCGGCGTCCTCGACGGCGTCGTGGAGCCAGGCCGCCGCTATCTGGTCGGGGTCGCCGCCCCTTGCTCGGACGCCTTCCGCGACGGCCTGGAGGTGTTCGGCGTAGGGGCGTCCGGCCTTGTCGGTCTGGCCCTCGTGGGCGGTGCGGGCGAGGGACTCGATCTCGGCCAATGTCAGTGGTTCGGTCACTCGTCCAGTGTCTCCCTGCGGAGCGCCGCCTTGGCGGGGAGGGTGACCGCGGTCAGGCCGAGCGCGACGATGGTTCCCGCGAAGGCTCCGTACATCAGCGGTGGGATGTAAGGGCCCTGTCCCGTCAGCCCGTTCATCATCGGCACGAGTGTGGCGAGGGCGATCGCGGTGCCGAGGGCGATGCCGGCGAGGGCGACCAGCAGGGCCTCCCAGCGGATCATCCGCAGCACCTGGCGGCGGGTGGAGCCGATGAGGCGGAGCGTGCCGAGTTCGCGGCGGCGGTCGAGGACGGTCATCACCAGGGTGTTGACGGCGGCGACGGCCGCGAAGCCGCCGAGGACGGCCGCCATGAGGTTGTTCGCCCAGGCGTTGAGCTCGCGGTCCACGGACTGGGCGGTGGTGTAGCCGTCGCGGTCCCGAACGGTGCCGAGCGCCTTGAGACCGGCTGTCGTGCCGCCCTTGGTCCACAGTTCCGTGTCGTAGGCCGAGGTGACGTGGCCTTTCAAGTCGGTTCGGCTCAGGGTGACTTGGGCGAGGCCCAGGCCGCGGCCGTACGTCGCCACGACCCGCGGCGACGCCTTCGTGCCGTCGGGCAGGCGGAGGTGGAGGCGGTCGCCGACCCGGACGTCCGCGTTGTCGGCGAGGGACGCGTCGATCGCGATCTCGCCTCGCTTCACGGCCAGTTGGCCCGCCTTGACGTCCAGGTCCTGTACGGCGGCCAGGTCGCGGGCGGAGCCGGTGACGCCCTGTGCGGTGGCCGCCTCCAGGGCGCCGCCCGAACCGGGGACGAGCACGGAGGTCTTCAACAGGCCGATGGCGGCCCGGACTTCAGGGGTGCCCTCGGCCCGTCGTACGGCGTCGGGGGCTAGGCCGGGGGCGCCGTCCGGGGCGGTGACGATGTGGTCGGCGGTGATGCCGTCGCGCTGCTGCTGGGCGGTGACGTGGTCCTCACTGGTGTGCAGGAAGACCAGCACCGAGGAGAACGCCATCGCGAGCACGATCGGGGTGATCGCGGAGGCCAGACGGCGGGCGTTGGTACGGGAGTTGGCGGCGGCCAGGGCCGCGGAGGCGCTTCCGCCGCGCAGCGGCAGGCCGAACAGGGCCGCGCAGGCACGGGCGACCAGCGGGCCGAGCAGGCCCACGGCGAGCATGAAGAGCACGACGATCCCGAGGGCCGCGTTGGCCGCGTCCTCGCCCGTCAGGGAGGCGGACAGGGCGGCGCAGACGATCCCGCCCGCGACCGCGGCGAGGCCGAGCGGGGTGCGGATCCAGCCGACGCGCAGCCGCTCCACGCTCGCCTCGCTCAGCGCCTGGCCCGGCTTGATGCGGGAGCTGCGGTGGGCGGCGATGTAGCCGGAGAGGAGGGCGGTGAGGAGTACGGCGCCGGTCGCGGAGACGAGGGGGATCCAGGAGACGGCCAGGTCGACCTGTTCCGGGACCGCGCCCCGGTCGCGGAGTTGGTCCAGCCACCAGGCCGCGAGGGCCGTGCCCGGCAGACAGCCGAGGGCGGCCGCGAGCGGGGCGGCGAGGAGGGTCTCGGTGGCGATGGTGCGGCGGATCTGGCGCGGGGTGGTGCCGATGGCGCGCAGCAGGGCGAACTCGCGGGCGCGTTGGCCGACGGCCAGGGCGATGGTGCCGGCCGCGGTGAACATGGCGACGACCGTGGCGACGCCGCCGAAGGAGCCGCCGATGCCGATGAGGACCTCTTTGGCCTCGTCGAGGGTGGGGTCCGCGACGGTGCCGCGGCCGTCCCCGGTGTGGATCTTGGCCTGGCCGTCCAGGGCGTGGGCGACCTGGGCCGCCAGGGTGCCGGTGGCGACGTCGGGCTTCGGGAGTACGGCGATGGCGTCGATGCGGCCCGGGTGCCCTGAGACTCGTACGGCTTCCGTGTCGGCCAGCCAGACGCCGGGTGCGGTGGTCGTGCCGGAGACGCGGTAGGTGTGGGTGCCGTCGGGGGTGGTGAGGGTGACGCGGTCGCCGATCTCTGCGTTGCCCAGGACCACTTCGCCGGGGTTGGGGGCGTGGCCCGCGGTGAGGTGTTCGCCGGTGAAGGCGGTGGCGGACCAGTTGTGGGCGGTGAGGGGGCCGTGCGGGCCGGTGACCGGGAAGGTGACGTCGGGTACGGCGGTGCGGGCGCCGGGGGCGCTGGCCGCCTTGGCTACCAGGGTGGCGTCGAGGCGGGCGCGGTCGGGGACCGGTTCGCTGTCGGCGCTGTCGCCCTTGCCGTAGTGGGCCTGCTGGTCGGCGGCGGCCACGACGGGGGCGCCCGCGTAGCGGCCGGGCGGGACCTCGGCGCGGACGCCGGTCTCCAGGAGGATGCCGCAGGCCGACACGATCGCGGCGGCCATGACGAGGGCCACGAAGGTGCCGACGAACGCGGAGGGGCGGAAGCGGAGGGCTGCGCGGGCCAGGCCGTTGGGACGCATCAGGCGGCTGCCTTCACGTCGTCCCGGCGGGCCGTGAGGGTCTTCATGCGGGTGGCGATCTGGTCGGGGGTCGGGCGGTCCAGGTGGGTGGTGAGTTCGCCGTCCGCCAGGAACAGGACGCGGTCGGCCCAGGACGCCGCCGTGGGGTCGTGGGTGACCATGACGACCGTGGCGCGCTCGGTGTCGACGGCCCGGCGGAGGAGGGTGAGGATCTCGGCCGCGGTGGTGGTGTCCAGGGCGCCGGTCGGTTCGTCGGCGAAGACCACGTCGGGGCGGGTGACGAGGGCGCGGGCGATGGCGACGCGCTGCTGCTGGCCGCCGGAGAGCTGGCCGGGGCGACGGCGGGCCTTGTCGGCGAGGCCGACCTGGGCGAGGACCTCGGCGGTGCGGCGGCGGTCGGGGCGGCGGCCCGCGAGGCGCGTCGGGAGGGCGACGTTCTGCTCGACCGTGAGGGACGGGAGCAGGTTGAAGGCCTGGAAGACGAAGCCGAGGCGGGTGCGGCGGAGGGCGGTGAGCTTGTTCTCCTTCATGCCGGTGATCTCCGTGCCGCCGAGGCGGACCGTGCCGGCGGTGGGGCGGTCGAGGCCGGCCGCGCACTGGAGGAACGTGGACTTGCCGGAGCCGGAGGGGCCCATGACCGCGGTGAAGGTGCCCGGGGGGAGGGTGAGGTCGATGCCGCGGAGGGCGTGGACGGCGGTGCGGCCGCGGCCGTAGCGCCGCTGCACTCCGTGGAGTTCGACGGCCCATTCGCCTGGGGTGGGCATGGGGGATTTCTTCCGGTCCGAGGTCATGTATTTGACGCTACGGAGGGGAGGGTGGGCGGGGCGATGAGGAGCGCTGGCGAATCTGGGCTGGGGAAAACCCCACCTTGGCGGGGGTTGGGTTGGGTGGGGTGTGGGCTGGGGCTGGGGAGGGTGGTCGGGTGCGGCTGGGTGGGGGCTAGGGTCGGGGGGTTTTCGCTTGCCCGCGCTGGCGGGGTGCCGCTACGCCCACCCGTGCCGCCCCAGCGGCACGACTGCCCGCAGCGGCGGCAGATGAACGGCGGACGCTGCACGGGCGGGCGCCGCGCCAGCAGCACGAACGCCCGCGGCGGCGGCAGATGAACGGCGGACGCTGCATGGATGGGCGCCGCGCCAGCGGCACGAACGCCCGCAGCTAACGCAGATGGAAACCTGCCGCGGCACGGGTGAGCGCCGCCCCAGCGGCACGACTGCCCACAGCGGCGGCAGATGAACGGCGGAGGCTGCTGGGGTGGGCGCCGCGCCAGCGGCACGAACGCCCGCAGCTAACGCGGATGGACACCTGCCGCGGCACGGGTGGGCGCAGCGCCAGCGGCACGACCGCACGCAGTTACCCAGGGATTCCGGCACCGCTGCCGCACGAACGCCCGCGGCTGCGCAGGTTTCCGGTACCCCTGCCGCACGAGCGTCCGCGGCTAAGCGGAGGTGGCTGCCTGGGCTGTTGGGCCTTCCCGGCAGATCAGCAGGAGTGCTCTGTCGTCGTTGACGTCCTTGGCCACTGCCTCGATCAGGTGCCAAGCCGCGCCGTGGAAGCCGCCGGCCACGTAGCGGTCGGCTTCGCCGGTCAGGCGGTCTATGCCCTCCACGATGTCCCGGTCCGAGGTTTCCACGAGGCCGTCCGTGAAGAGCATCAGGACGTCGCCGGGGCGCAGGGAGCCCTTCACGGGGTCGAACTGGGCGCCGTCGTAGACGCCGAGGAGGGGGCCTTCCGCTGCCTTCTCCTCCCAGCGGCCGCTGCCCGCGCTCAGTTGGAGGCCCGGCGGGTGGCCCGCGGAGTAGAGCTCGTAGTCGCCGGAGTCCAGGTCGAGGACCAGGTGGATGGAGGTGGCGAAGCCCTCGTCCCAGTCCTGGCGGAGGAGGTAGCCGTTGGCTGCGGGCAGGAAGGCGTGCGGGGGCAGGCTGCCCAGGAGGCCGCCGAAGGCGCCTGAGAGGAGCAGGGCTCGGCTGCCCGCGTCCATGCCCTTGCCGGAGACGTCCGTCAGGACGACCTCCATCGTGCGGCCGCCGTTGGTGCGGGCCGCGACCACGAAGTCGCCGGAGAAGGACTGCCCGCCCGCCGGGCGCAGGGCCATCTCGCGGTGCCAGCCGGGCGGGAGCTTCGGGAGCTTGCTCTGGACGCGGATGCGTTCGCGCAGGTCGAAGAGCATGGTGCCGCCGCGCCGCCAGGGCACGCCGACCCGGCTGCGGAACTGGGCGATGAGGAGGCCGAAGAAGCCGCAGGCCGCCACGACGAGGACGATGCCGGGGGTGACTCGGCTGGGGCCCTCCGTGTACGGGCCCAGCTGCACCGACTCCACGATCAGTGCCGTCGCCGCCGCCGCGTACAGGCCCAGCAGGCTCGCCGGGCGCAGCAGCAGTCCGCCCGCGACGATCGGGAGGACCAGCGCGGCCGGTGAACACCACACCGAGTTCATGAGTGTGGTGGCCGCGATCAGCGGGATCGTGAGGAGCAGACCGGCCAGTGCGACCCAGTCCGAGCCGTCCCCGCGGAAGTAGTCCACGGCGCTTCTGCGCAGGCCGACGCGGGCCCGGTGCCACTGCATCTTCAACCGGGCCGTGAACGTCTCGGCTTCCGCGCGCCGCTCTCGTCCTGCTGCCATTAGTTCGGGACCCTATCCATCGGACCAGCTGCTTGGCACGGGAGGTCCCACTTGTCCCCCGTCCGAGGTTCAACTTCACAGTGAACTTCACGGAAAGCCACCCTGCGGCCACCAAGGAGAAATTCCCTGGCTCGTCCCGCAATGCCCTGGTAGGCATGGTCCATGGCTTCTGAGTGGGCGACCGACCTGCGGGTGCTGCGGCAGGACGAGTGGGACGAGTGGTACGACAACCTGATCCGGGCGTTCGGCGGGGTCGCGGAGGCGGCCGAGGAACGGGAGCTGTGGAACTCGCTGACCGAACTCGACCGTTCCATCGGCGCCTGGGACGGGGACGAGTGCGTGGGCACGGCGGGGGCGTTCAGCTTCCGGCTGACCGTGCCGGGCGGCGCCGCGGTGCCGGCCGCGGGCGTGACCATGGTCAGTGTGGCCGCGACCCATCGTCGGCGTGGGGTGCTGCGGTCGATGATGCGGCGCCAGCTGGACGACGTACGGGAATGGGGCTGGCCGCTGGCCGTCCTGACCGCGAGCGAACCGGCGATCTACGGGCGGTTCGGGTACGCGCCGGCGACGTTCCATGTCAACGCCGAGATCGACACCACACGGGTACGGCTGTCCGTGCCGCCCGGTACCGATGACGTACGCGTGCGGTACGCGAAGCCGGCCGACGTGCTCGACGCCTGCGAGGCGGTGTACGCGCGGCTGGTGCCGCAGCGGCCCGGCATGGTGGCGCGGCTTCCCGGGTGGGAGCGGCTCGGGCTGCTCGATCCGCAGGGCGAGCGGGAGGGGGCGTCACCACTTCAGTGCGTGGTCGCGGAGCGGGACGGCGAGGTCGTCGGGTACGCGCGCTTCCATGTGAAGCCCGAGTGGGAGGCCGCCGGGCCCAAGGGGACCGTGGTGCTGCGGGACGTACAGGCGCTTGATCCGGCCGCGCATGCGGCGCTGTGGCGGTTCCTGTTCGGGATCGACCTGACGTCGAAGGTGCATACGCGGGGGCGGCCGGTCGACGAGGTCTGGCAGCAGCTGGTCTCCGACATCCGGCGGTGCGAACTGCGGGTGCGGGACTCGCTGCACGTACGGCTGGTGGATGTCGGGGCCGCGCTGGAGGCGCGGACCTATCAGGCGCCGGTGGACGTGGTGTTCGACGTCGAGGACGACTTCTGCCCCTGGAACACGGGGCGTTGGCGGCTCAGCGGGGACACGAAGGGCGCGTCCTGCGAACGGACCGAGGACCCGGCCGATCTGGCGCTGTCCGTACGGGAGTTGGGGGCGGCGTACCTAGGCGGCGTGAGCCTGGCCGCACTGGGCGCCGCGGGGCGGGTGCGCGAGCTGCGGCAGGGGGCGCTGACGGAGGCGGCGGTCGGGTTCGGGTCGGCTGTCGCACCCTGGCTGCCGCACGGCTTCTAGCGGCTAGCGCTTCTGACAGCCGGGGCACCAGAAGAGGTTGCGGGCGGCGAGGTCGGCGGTGCGGATCTCGCCGCCACAGATGTGGCAGGGCTGGGTCGCCCGGCGGTAGACGTACACCTCGCCGCCGTGGTCGTCGACGCGGGGCGGGCGGCCCATCGCCTCCGGGGTGTGCTCGGGGCGGACGGTGTCGATGCGGTTGTGGCGCACGCCCTCGCGCATGAGGTCGACGAGATCCCGCCAGATCGCGCCCCACTCCCGCGCGGTGACATCCTTCCCCGCCCGGTACGGGTCGATGCCGTGCCGGAAGAGGACCTCGGCGCGGTAGACGTTGCCGACGCCGGCGATGACCTTCTGGTCCATCAGGAGCGCGGCGATCGTCGTACGGCTGCGGGAGATGCGCCGGTACGCCGTCTGCGGGTCGGCGTCCTCGCGGAGCGGGTCGGGGCCGAGGCGGTCGTGTATCGCGTTCTTCTCGGCGTCCGTGATGAGGGCGCAGGTCGTCGGGCCGCGCAGGTCGACGTACGACGTGGTGTTCGCGAGCCTGAGACGGACGGTGTCCGTGGGCGGCGGCGCGGGGGCGTCACCGAAGTTCACCTTGCCGAACAGGCCGAGGTGGATGTGGACCCAGTCGGTGTCCCGGCCGGTGCCGCGGAAGCCCAGGAAGAGATGCTTGCCGTGGGCCTCGGTACGGGTGAGTCCGGCGCCGTCCAGGAGGGCGGCGGCGTCGGAGAACTTGCCCTGGGGGCTGGTGACTCGGGGCGCCGTGCCGGAGAAGCGGTCGGCGTAGTCGGCCGCCAACCGGTGGATCGTGTGCCCCTCTGGCACGGTGCCTGTTCCTTCCAGCCCCGGACCGGGGCGGTCAGCCCTGCTGCGGGTGGTGCGCCGGGATCGGCGGGAGGTCGCCGGTCGTCTCGTAGTCGGCCAGCATGTCGATACGGCGGATGTGGCGCTCGTCACCGGAGAACGGGGTGGCGAGGAACGTCTCGACGAACTTCGTGGCCTCGTCCTGGGTGTGCATCCGGGCGCCCACCGCGACGACGTTGGCGTTGTTGTGCTGGCGGCCCAGCGACGCCGTCTCCTCGCTCCAGGCGAGAGCCGCGCGTACGCCCTTGACCTTGTTCGCGGCGATCTGCTCGCCGTTGCCCGAGCCGCCGATCACGATGCCGAGGGCGTCGGGGTCCGCCGCCGTGCGCTCCGCGGCGCGGAGGCAGAACGGCGGGTAGTCGTCCTGGGCGTCGTAGATGTGGGGGCCGCAGTCGACGGCCTCGTGGCCGGCGGCCTTGAGCCACTCGACGAGGTGGTTCTTGAGTTCGAAGCCCGCATGGTCGGAGCCGAGATACACGCGCATGGGACGAGTGTGACATGGCTGTTTCGGGGCAGCAGCCTCGGGTGTCGGCCAGGAAAACAGTGACCTCAGCCACAGAAGCTCAAGAAAACCTCAAGTAACAATCTGGATTCGAAGGTTCATTTATTTATTTGCCTCTGATTCATTGAGTCGATCCCCACACCCGGCACGAAGGAACTCCCCGAATGACTGGTCTCCAGGCCGGACTCAAGAACCGGCATCTCTCGATGATCGCCATCGGTGGCGTCATCGGGGCGGGTCTGTTCGTCGGCTCCAAGGCGGGCATCGCCACCGCAGGACCCGGCATCCTCCTGTCGTACGCACTCGTCGGCACGCTCGTGGTGCTGGTGATGCGGATGCTCGGCGAGATGTCCGTCGCCAACCCCACCACCGGCTCGTTCTCCGCTCACGCCGACCGGGCGCTCGGACGCTGGGCCGGGTTCTCCATCGGCTGGCTGTACTGGTTCTTCTGGGTCGTGGTGCTCGCCGTCGAGGCGACCGCCGGGGCCGAGATCCTCGAAGGCTGGATCCCCGCCGTCCCGCAGTGGGGGTGGGCGCTCATCGTGATGGTGGTGCTGACCGCCACCAACCTGATCTCCGTGGGCTCCTACGGCGAGTTCGAGTTCTGGTTCGCGGGGATCAAGGTCGTCGCCATCGGCGCGTTCATCGTCGTCGGCGGACTCGCGGTCTTCGGTGTGCTGCCGGGGGTCGACGCCGACAAGGCGGGCCTGTCCAACCTCACCGACCACGGCGGTTTCCTGCCCAACGGGCCCGGCGCCATCCTCACCGGCGTCCTGCTCGTCGTCTTCTCCTTCATGGGCAGCGAGATCGCCACCCTGGCCGCCGGCGAGTCCGAGGACCCGCAGCGGGCCGTCACCAAGTCGACCAACAGCATCATCTGGCGGATCGGCGTCTTCTACCTCGGCTCGATCTTCGTCGTCGTCACGCTGCTCCCCTGGGACGACCCGTCCATCGCGTCGAAGGGCTCCTACGTCGCCGCCCTCGACTCCCTCGGGATCGCGCACGCCGGTCAGATCATGAACTTCATCGTGCTGACCTCGGTGCTGTCCTGTCTCAACTCCGGGCTCTACACAGCCTCGCGCATGGCCTTCTCGCTCGGTGAGCGTGGGGACGCGCCGAAGGCGTTCGCCCGGACGACCGGGCGGGGCGTGCCGATGACGGCCATCCTCGCGTCCGTGATCTTCGGCTTCGTGGCCGTGTTCTTCAACTACCTCTCGCCGGACACGATCTTCCTCTTCCTCGTCAACTCCTCCGGTGCGGTCGCGCTGTTCGTGTGGCTGGTCATCTGCTTCTCGCAGCTGCGGATGCGGAAGATCATCCAGGCCGAGGCGCCGGAGAAGCTGGTCGTGAAGATGTGGCTGTACCCGTATCTGACCTGGGCGACGGCCGGGCTGATCGTCTTCGTGCTCGGTTACATGCTGACCGACACGGAGGGGGCGAGCAGCGGGCGTACGACCGTGCTGCTGTCGTTGCTCGTCGCCGCGTTCGTGCTGGGGATCGCCGTGCTCAAGGAGCGGGTGCGGGGGCGGCGTTCGGACGTCGTCGGTGGAGCTGACGTGCAGGACAGGATCAAGGTGGGTTGAGGCACCTCGGGGTGCTGCTCGTTTCACGGTGCTGTGGCTTCTGTGGCTGCTACAGCACCGTGAAGCTGTTTTTGACCTTCTCGTACGTCTTGAGTGCCTGCGTCTCCGTCTGCGGCTGGTACCACGTGTTCACCTGGTACGACTTGCCGTCCGCGTTGAAGCCGAGCAGGCGGGCGTGCCAGGGGACGCCCTTGAGCGTGAAGGTGTACTCCCAGACCACCGCCGGGTGGCCCTGGAACTCCGTGTCCTCCAAGCGGATCTTCCGGTAGTCCTGGCCCTGGCGGGCGTTCTCCTCCGAGGTCTTCCAGGTGTCCATCAAGTCGCCTCGGGCGAGGGAGGACTTCGCGGCGAGTTCCTGGGTGCCGTCGGGGGAGGTGTAGTGCACCTCCGCGCCGGTCTTCACATCTCTGCGCCAGTCCTTGGGGGTTGCCCAGGCGAAGCCGCCGGCTTCTCGGTGGGCGCCGGGTGGGAGGGACTGGGGGCGTGAGGTGCCTTCGACTGTGGGGGACGGGGAGGTCGAGGCGGTGGGGGTGGGGGTGGCTTGTGCCTCGCTCTTGGCGCCGGGTGAGTTGGTGTTCAGCAGGATGAAGGTCGTGATCACTGCGGCGGCTGTGGTGAGGGCCGCGATGGTGAGGAGGCGGGTGCGGGGGCGGTGTTGGGGTGGAGGGAGGGGGCGTTGTTCGGTGACGGCCTCTGAGCGGATGAGGGAGATGCCGCCGTGGGCCTCTGAGGAGGCGTTGTGGGTGGGTGCCGGGCCTTCGGCCCGGATCGAGTTCCCACCCGCACCACCCGCGCCACTTTCGTGGTCGGGTGCGGGTGGCCCTTGTGGGGCGGGGACGCCGTTGGCGGGTGCGGGTTCGCGGGTGGGGGTGGAGAGGCCGCTTCGCGGTTGAGGGCCGTCGACGGGTGCGGGTGGGCCGTGGGGTGGTTGAGCGCCGTCGGCGTATGCGGGTTCGTGGGTGGGAGCGGAGAGACCGTGTCGCGGTTGCCCGCCGTCGGCGGGTGCGGGTCGGCCCTGTGGGGGTGGAGTGCCGTGGGCGTGTGCGGGTGAACCCTGTGAGGGTTGGGCGGCGTTGGCGTCTGCCGGTTCGTGGGTGGGGATGGGTGGGCCCTCTGGCGGTTGAGCGGCGTCGGCGGGCGCGGGTGCCGCCTGTGGGGGTTGGGTGGCGTTGGTGTCTGCTTGTTCGTGGGTGGGGGGCTGTGGGGGCTGGGTGGCGCCAGGGGGTGGTTGGTCCCACGCCTGTTGGTGGGCTGGGAGTTGGGAGGCGTTTAGGAGAGGGGGTGTGGGGGGTTCTGGGCTTGGCCAGGGGAAGATCGGGGTTGGTTTGTCCGGGAGGGGGGGTGAGGGTTGCTCGTCCTTGGGCGCCTTGGGGGTCTCGGGGGGCTCCGAGGTCGTGTTCTCTCCTCCTATCTGCACCGTGGGGGTTGGTGGTGGGACCGCCGTTGGGGTGAGTGCCTGTTCCAACTCGTCCAGGCCTGGGCGTAGGGCCGGGTCCTTGTCCAGGAGTGCTGCCAGGACCTCGCGCAACGGGCCTGCCTCCGCTGGGAGTTCGGGCTCCTCGTACAGGACCGCGTGGAGGGTGGCCAGCGTTGTGTCCCGGGAGAACGGGGAGTGGCCCCCCAAGGCCGCACAGAGTGTCGCGCCCAGTGACCAGATGTCGGACGGCGGGCCCTGTGGGCGGCCCGCGATGCGTTCGGGGGCCATGTAGTCGGGGGAACCGACCAGCATGCCGACCATGGTGAGCGCCTTGGCGTCCTGGATGGCCGCGATGCCGAAGTCTGTGAGGACCACGCGGTGGCCGTTCCCCTCCACCAGCACGTTGCCCGGTTTGATGTCCCTGTGCAGGACGCCGCGTGCGTGCACCTGTCGTAGTGCCGTCACCAGGCCTATGCCGATCCTGGCCGCCTCCCGGGGGCCCAGCGGGCCGTCCTCCGCCGTCATCCGTTCCAGGGAGCGGCCCGCCACCAACTCCATGACGATCCACAGGCGTTCGCCCTCGTCCACGACGTCGTAGATCCGTACGACGTTGGGGTGGTCGATGCGTGCCGTCGCGCGGGCCTCGCGCAGGGTGCGTTCACGGCGGGTGCGGGCGTCCTCCGCGTCGAGGCCGTCGATCCGCATTTCCTTGACCGCGACCTGCCGGTCGAGCATTTCGTCGGCGGCCCGCCACACCCGCCCCATTCCCCCCTGGCCAATACTCTCGACCAGGCGATATCGACTCGCCACGAGGGTCCCCGGCGCCCCGCCGCTCCGGGTGTTTCCCGTGTTCCCCGCGCTTCCCGTGTTTCCCGCGTTTCCCATATTCCCCGGCAATCCGTCGCACCCCCTCCACCGTGCACCGGTCAAGCCCTACTTCAACACAATGGTCACACTTCGCGCCGTACCAGCATAGTGCGGAGAAATCTTGTGGTAGCTCTTCAAGTACTGCGAATTCAGGCGCAGGCAAGGGGGACGAACATGAGTTCTCGTCGTATGACGACCATCGCGGGATCGCTGGTCACGGCATCTTTCTCGGCCGTGCTGATCCTTTCCGCCACCGCCAGTGCGGATGACCAGGGGCCCGGAAGCAGCAAGGGGGGAAAGGTTGTCGACGAGGCGCCGGACGGCGTGAAGCTGACCACGCTGCTGCCCGAACAGATCTCGGTCGACAACAAGTCCGAGAAGACCGACATCACCGCCACGGTGAAGAACGAAGGGACCAAGGACAGCGGAAAGATCCAGCTTTTGGTCGTCGGTTTCGACGGCCTCACGGTCAATAGCGTTCAAGGCTGCTCCTCGATTGCCGAAAGCGATCTGCCGGAGGGCTCGAACAGCGGTTTCGCCTGCCCGATCGACAATCTCGCGGCCGGTAAGTCGAAGTCGTACGCCGTCGACGCGTCGTTCGATCTCGACAAGACCGGAAAGATCTGTCTGCCGGTGCAGACCGGCGACGGGAAGAAGACGTACTGGCAGCAGGGCCCGGTTCCGTTCGGTACGACGAACCCGTCGCCGAACGCCCCGGCCACCCCGCTGCTCCTCGGTACGGACAACAAACCGGTCGGTCCCGGCGGCGGCCAGCTGCCGAAGACCGGTGTCGCGCGTGATCTGCTCCCGGCGGGGACGGCGGGCGCGGCTCTGATGGCGGCCGGTGCGGCCGGGCTGTGGTGGTCGACGCGGCGGCCGCGGCAGGAAATCTGAACAGACGGAGGCATAACCTGACGGCCGTTGTCAGGTTATGCCTCCATCGTGTGGTCCATGACTCACCAGACCGACCACAGTGAACTCATCGGGTTCCAGACCTCGTTCGACCTGCAGCCCGATGCCGTGTTCCGCCCTTCCGGCAGCGACGACGTCATCGCCGCCGTCCGCCACGCGGCCGACCGGAAGCTGTCCGTCGCCGTCGAGGCGACCGGACACGGACGGCCGGGACCGGTCACGGGCGGTGTGCTCGTCTCGACGAAGGGCATGGACCGCGTCACCGTCGACCCCGACGCCCGTACCGTCCGCGTCCAGGCGGGCGTCCGCTGGGGGCAGGTGGTCGCGGCCGCCGCGCCGTACGGGCTGGCGCCGCTCAACGGGTCCGCGCCGAGCGTCGGCGCCGTCTCCTACACCCTGGGCGGTGGACTCGGCATCCTGGCACGGGAGTTCGGGTACGCCGCCGATCATGTGCGGTGGCTGGACGTGGTGACCGCTGACGGACACCTGCACCATGCCGTCCCCGGCTCCGAGTTGTACTGGGCGCTCCTCGGCGGCGGTCACCGCCTGGGCGTGGTCACCGAGTTGGAGATCGGGCTCGTCCCGGTGCGGACGCTGTACGGCGGTTCGCTCGCGTTCGACGGGCGGGAGGTCGAACCGGCGGCCGTGCTGCGGGCGTACGAGGCCTGGACGCGGACCGTGCCGGACGGGCTGACCTCGTCCTTCGCCGCCGTACCGTACCCGGACCTGCCGGCGCTGCCGCCGCACCTGCGCGGGCGGTACGTCGTCTCCGTGCGCGTCGCGTACACGGGCGACGACGGCGATCAACTCGTCGCCCCGCTCCGGGAGATCGGGCCGGTGCTCGCCGACTCGCTGCGGGAGATGCCGTACGCCGAGAGCCACACCATCCACAGTGACCCGGACTTCCCGCACGCCTATTACGGGGACAGTGCCGTGCTGAGTGAGCTGGACGCGGCGGACGCGGGCGGGGAGCTCCTGCGGCTCACCGGGCCCGACACCGGCGCCATGGTCGTCGTACAGGTCAATCATCTGGGTGGGGCGCTCGCGCGGCCCGCCGGGAACTCGGTGCCGTGGCGGGACGGGCGGTTCCTGGTGCGGCTGTTGACCATGGGGGAACGGGAGAAGGCGCGGGCCCTGCTCGATCCGGCGTTCGAGGTGCTCGCGCCGCGCACCGTGGGGCGGGCCGTCAACTTCGCGTTCGGGGCCGGGGATCGGGGCGAGGGGCTGTACGACCCGGAGACGCGGAAGAGGCTCGCCGGGGTGAAGTCGACGTACGACCCGGCGAACCTCTTCGGTGACGGCTACGGTGTCAGCGCTTGATGAGCTTCCACGCGGTCGGCAGCAGGCCCATCGCCAGGGCCGCCTTGAGGGCGTCGCCGATCAGGAACGGGGTGAGGCCGGCCGCGATGGCGGCGGAGGCGGACATGTCCCTGGCGACGGCGAGGTACGGGACGCCGATGGCGTAGATGATCGCCTCGCCGAGCAGGATCGCGCCGGCCGTGCGCAGCACGGAGCGGTCGGCGCCGCGGCGGGCCAGGGCACCGACGACGGTGGAGGCGAGGATCATGCCGAGGATGTAGCCGAAGGACGGGGCGGCGGAGCCGGAGCCGGCGTCCGCGAACCACGGCATGCCCGCGACGCCCGCGATCGCGTACAGCGCGAGGGAGAGGAAGCCGCGCCCGGCGCCGAGCGTGGTGCCGACGAGGAGGGCAGCGAAGGTCTGGCCGGTCACCGGCACCGGGGAGCCGGGCACGGGCACGGAGATCTGGGCGGCGAGACCGGTGAGCGCGGCGCCGCCGACGACGAGCGCGAGGTCGCGAACTCGGGAGGCCGGGAGCAGGTCGGCGAGGACCTGGCCGGGGCGTACGGGGGCGACGGCGGTGCTCATGGGGACTCCGCTGGGTAGGGCAGGGACAGGACATCGCGACGCTATCCCGGCCCCCTCGCGTCGATCACCGTCAGCGCTCGACAAAGGCTGGAGTCGGGGGTTGGTGGTCTCCATACAAAGGGTGTGGGTTACACCTGGTACGGCGTGATGCCGGTCACTGAGGCCGGGACGTTTCACTCACGTGTCGAGTGTGAACGGCGTCTGTAGGGTCCCACCAAAGGGGCGGGGGCGCTCTGGCCGGATCCGGTCGGTGCCGCCTACCCTTCGAACCATGGTTGCCCAGGCCCTCTTCCTCACGTCGCGTCGCCATGTCGACCTGCGACGCGTGGGCGCGGCCGCCTGTCGCCGTCCCGGGTGAGGCCCTGTTCCGGTCTCGCCCTTCGCGTACGGCGCAGAGTCGGACCGGCCCCCCGAGGTGATCACCATGCCCACCCTTACGTCTCCCCTGGCCCGCGCCGCCGACCGTGACCGGCGGCGGACCAGCGCGAGTGTCGTCCTGCGGTCCGTGCTGGAGCACGGGCCGGTCGCGCGCTCCACCATCGCCCGGCTGACCGGACTGTCCCCGGCGTCCGTGACGGACTACTGTGCCCGGTTCACCCGTCTCGGGCTGATCCAGGAGGCCGCCGCACCGCGACGGACGAGCGGTGTGGGGCGGCCCCATGTGCCGGTCGACCTGGACTCCTCGCGTTTCGTCGTGGGCGGAGTCCATGTGGCGGTGCCCCATACGACGGTCGCGCTGCTGGATCTGCGGGGGCGGGTGGTGGCCTCGCGGGAGCTCAAGCACGCGGACGGTACCGACCCGGGCCCGGTGCTGGCGCGGGCCGCCGAGGGGCTGGGCGCGCTGCTGGCGGCGCACCCCGGGTGCCGGCCGCTCGGCGTGGGCTTCGCGGCCGGGGGCTGGGTGGACCGGGAGACCGGGACGGTCGTCGAGCACCCGCTGCTCGGCTGGCGTGAGGTGCCGGTGCGGGAGCTGCTCGGTGCGCACACCGGGCTGCCGGTCCATGTGGACGGGCACGCGCGGGCGTTGGTGAACGCGGAGCGCCTCTTCGGGCGGGCGCGGGGCAGCCGGAGTGTGCTGCACCTCTTCGTCGGCAACGTGGTCGACGCGGCGTTCGCCACTCATGACGAGGTGCATCACGGGCCGCGCTCGCAGGCGGGCGCCATCGCCCATCTGCCGGTGCCGGGCGGGGTGGAGTCGTGCGACTGCGGGCGGACCGGCTGCCTCCAAGTGGAGCTGAGCGAGCGGACGTTGTGCCGTAAGGCGCGGGCCGCCGGGGTGATCGCGGGGGTGAACCCGATGCATCTCGTGCGGGCGGCGGCGGACGGCGATCCGGTGGCCGTACGGCTGTTGGTGGAGCGGTCGCGGATGACGGGGCGGGCGGCGGGGCTGCTGCTCGACGTCCTCAATCCGGAGGTGGTCGTCGTCACCGAGGTCGGCGCGATCCATCGGGAGGACTGCCTCGCGGCGCTGCGGGAGGAGGTCGGGTCCGGGCGGTCGGGGTCGGTGATTCCGACGAGTTTCCCGGATTCGGTGCTCGCGGTGGCGGGTGGAGCGGTGGCGTTGGACGTGCTCTACCGGGACCCTCTGACCGTGTCACCTGAGGCTATTTAATTCAGAAACTCCGAATGTTGACAGGGGTTCCGCAGGGCCGCGAGCATCGTGTTCATGAGCCCTCACCTGCACTGTCGCGCCTTCTGTTGCTGACACGCTGCCCCGTGTGACGCGCTCGTTTCTGCCGCGTGAAATTCCTTCCCGCGCTTTTCTGTGCACCAATTCAGGGAGTCCTCCCATGCCCATTTCCCGTACGTCCGGAATGGACCGACGACTGTTCCTCACCTCGCTCGTGGGCGCCGCGGCCGGCGTCGCGGGGCTGAGCGGCTGTGCCGAGTCCAGTGCCGCCACGAGCGACGAGGGCGCCTCGACCGCGCCGCTCGCCGACAAGGTCCCACCAGGCACCGCCCTGAAGATCTCCTCGTATCAAGGCACCCAGCAACTCCAGTTCAAGCTCGCCGAGTTGGGGGAACTCCCGTTCAAGGTCTCCAGCTGGGTGAATGTCGCCGCCGGTCCCGATGTCATCAACGCCTTCCGCGCCAAGTCCCTGGACCTCGCCAACAACGCGGGGATTCCGCCGATCCAGGCGCATTACCAGGGCTTCGACGCGAAGATCGTCGCGATCAACATCACCCGCAAGCCCAACTACGTCTTCGCCACCAAGCCCGGCAGCGACATCCGCTCGGTCGAGGACTTCAAGGGGAAGAAGCTCGCGTTCTCGCAGGGGCAGGCCCAAGGGGTCGTGCTGCTGCGGGCGTTGAAGAAGGCGGGCCTGAAGTACGACGAGGTGGACCTGGTCCCGCTGACCAGCAACCAGTTCCTCACCGCCCTCCAGTCCGGCCAGGTGGACATCGCCCCGCTCGGCAACACCCAGTCCCCCGCCTACCTCGCGCAGTACGAGGCGAAGGGCGCCCGGGTCATCACCACCGACGTCGTCGACCTGCTCAACCTGCTGTGGGCGCCGATCTCGGTGCTGAACGACGAGGCGAAGGCCGCCGCGGTCGCCGCGTACATCCCGTACTGGACGAAGGGCACCGTGTGGGCGTACGAGAACCCGGACGTCTGGAACGAGGAGTTCTACGTCAAGACGCAGAACCTGACCGCCGCCCAGGCGAAGTCGATCTCGGACCTCGCCAACAAGCCGCTGTTCCCGCCGAGTTGGGACGAGGCGATCCGGTGGGAGCAGGAGACCGCCGATCTGCTGGCGGAGGGCGGCTTCGTGAAGAAGTTCGACGTGGCCTCGCTCTTCGACCACCGCTTCGAGGGCATCGCCGCGAAGTCCGTGTCCGAGGAGTATCAGAAATGAGTGCCGTGACGACGACGGCCCCCGCCGTCACCGAGGCCCCGCCGGCAGTGCGGCGGAAGCGCCGCAGCCTCTCCCCCGGCCGCCGGCTGCCCGCCACCCGGCTCATCGGCCCGGTGCTGCTGCTCGCCCTGTGGGCCGCCGCGTCCGCCGCCGGCCGGCTGGACCCGGGGGCGGTCCCGGCGCCCTGGACCGTGCTGGAGACGGGCGCCCGGCTGTGGACCGAGGGCACTCTGCCGGACGACATCCTGACCTCGCTCCAGCGGGCCGCCTCCGGCTTCGCGATCGGGCTGGTCGCCGGGGTCGCGCTCGCTCTCGCGGCCGGGCTGAGCCGGGTCGGGGAGGCGCTGATCGACGGGACGGTGAACCTCAACCGGGCGATCCCCACCCTCGGTCTGATCCCGCTGTTCATCCTGTGGCTGGGCATCGGCGAGACCTTCAAGATCGCCATCATCGCGATCGTCGTCTACATCCCGATCTACCTCAACACCCATGCCGCGCTGGCCGGTATCGACAGCCGGTTCGTCGAACTCGCCGAGGTGCAGGGGCTGAACCGGTTCCAGTTCATCCGGCAGATCGTCATCCCCGGTGCGCTGCCCGGATTCTTCGTGGGACTCCGGCTCGGCGTCACCGGCTCCTGGCTCGGCCTGGTCGTCCTGGAACAGATCAACGCCACCAGCGGACTCGGCTATCTGATGTTCCAGGCCCAGAACTACGGCCAGTCGGACGTCATCCTCGTCGGCCTGGTCGTCTACGGCGTCTTCGGCCTCGTCTCCGACAGCGCGGTCCGTCTGATCGAAAGGAGGGTGCTGTCGTGGCGACGCACACTGAGCAGCTGACCCGGCCCGCCGTCCGACTCCGCGGCCTCACCCGCTCGTTCGACCGTCGTACGGTCCTCGACGGCATCGACCTGGACATCCCGGCCGGACAGTTCGTGGCTCTCCTCGGGCACAGCGGCTCCGGCAAGAGCACGCTGCTGCGGGCGATAGCGGGCCTCGACCACCAGGTGACCGGGAGTGGCCAACTCACCGCCCCCGAGCGGATATCCGTGGTGTTCCAGGACTCGCGGCTGCTGCCCTGGCGCCGGGTCCTGGACAACGTACTGCTGGGCACGGACGGCGAGGACAAGGGACGCGCCGCGCTCGAAGAGGTGGGGCTCGGGGGGCGGGAGCAGGCCTGGCCGAGCGAGCTGTCGGGCGGGGAGGCGCAGCGGGCGGCGCTGGCCCGGTCGCTGGTCCGGGAGCCCGAACTGCTGCTCGCCGACGAGCCGTTCGGGGCGCTGGACGCGCTGACCCGGATCAAGATGCACGCCCTGCTGCGGGAGCTGTGGGAGCGGCACCGGCCGTCGGTGCTGCTGGTCACGCACGACGTGGACGAGGCGATCGTGCTGGCCGACCGGGTGCTGGTGCTGGAGGAGGGGCGGATCGGGCTCGATCTGGCCATCGACCGTGATGCGGGTGCGGATGCGCGCGGCGAGTACCGGTTGCGGCTGCTTGCGGCGCTGGGTGTGACGGAGGACCTTCGGTGACCGCCGGCTGTCGTGAGGCCGGGCGATTTTCGCCCCCGCCGCCCCTACCCTCCCCCACTCTCGGCTTCGCTCGAGCGGGGGGACCCCCATCGTCCCCGGGGGCTGCGCCCCCAGACCCCCGCTTCGGCCCTGAACGGGCCTCGTCCTCAAACGCCGGACGGGCTGATGTGCCGTGACCGGCGCTCGAAAGCCCCCGACCCGCCCAGAGCAAGGGACACCCATGCCCCGGCAACTCCACCTCAACGCCTTCCTCATGAACACCGGCCACCACGAAGCCTCCTGGCGGCTCGCCGAGAGCGATCCGTTCGCGCACGTGGACCTGGCCCACTACGTCCACCTGGCCCGGATCGCCGAGCGCGGCACCTTCGACTCGCTCTTCCTCGCCGACGGCCCGCAGCTGTGGGGCACGGTCTCGCAGCGGCCCGCCGGGGCCCTGGAGCCGCTGACGCTGCTCACCGCGCTGGCCACGGCCACCGAGCACATCGGCCTGATCGCCACCGCGTCCACGTCCTACAACTCGCCCTACAACCTGGCCCGCAAGTTCGCCTCGCTGGACATCATCAGCGGCGGCCGGGCGGGCTGGAACATCGTCACGACCGCCGGCGCGGAGGCGGCCCGCAACTTCGGCCTCGCCGCGGAACCGGCGCACGCCGAGCGGTACGCCCGCGCCGCCGAGTTCCTGGACGTGGCGCTGAAGCTCTGGGACAGCTGGGAGGACGACGCGATCGTCGCCGACAAGGCGTCCGGCGTCTGGGGCGACGACACGAAGATCCACCCGCCCCGGCACCAGGGCACGTACTTCAGTGTCGAGGGCGCCCTCAACGTGCCGCGCTCGCCGCAGGGTTACCCGCTGCTGGTGCAGGCGGGGTCGAGCGAGGACGGCAAGGCGTTCGCGGCCCGGTACGCGGAGGCGGTGTTCACCGCCCAGCAGACCCTGAAGGACGCGCAGGACTTCTACGCCGACCTCAAGTCCCGTGTCGTACAGGCGGGTCGGGACCCCGAGCACCTCAAGGTGCTGCCCGGCATCGTCCCGGTGATCGGCTCGACGGAGGCCGAGGCGCGGGCGGCGGAGCAGGAGCTGGAGGACCACATCGTGCACGAGCACGGGGTGTCCAACCTCGAACGCCTCTTCCAACTCCCCGCCGGGACCCTGAAGTTGGACTCCGAACTCCCCGCCGACCTGCCCTCCGAGGACGCCATCGAGGGCGCCAAGAGCCGGTACACGCTGGTCGTCGAGCTCGCCCGGCGTGAGCGGCTCACCGTACGGCAGCTGATCGGGCGGCTCGGCGGCGGGCGCGGGCATCTCACCTTCGCGGGGACGCCCGAGCAGGTCGCCGACGCGATCGAGCGGTGGTTCACGCTCGGCGCCGCCGACGGCTTCAACATCATGCCGGCCGTGCTGCCGTCCGGCCTCGACCTCTTCGTCGACCACGTCGTCCCGATCCTGCGCGCCCGCGGCCTGCTCCGCGAGGAGTACGGCCCGCGCCGCACCCTGCGGGAGCGCTACGGCCTCCCCCGCCCCGCCAACCAGTACACCGCCACGCTCGTCTGAGAGGACCCGATCATGACGCTCGACATCCGCAAGGTCACCGCCCACATCGGCGCGCAGGTCTCCGGGGTGGACATCTCCGAGCCCCTGGACGGCGAGACCGTCGCCGCCCTCCGTGAGGCCCTCAACATCCACAAGGCGCTGGTCTTCGACGACGTCAACCTGGACGACGCGGGCCAGCAGGCCTTCGCCCGCCACTTCGGCGACCTCACCACCGCCCACCCGACGGTCCCCGCCGTCGAGGGCGCGGCGAACGTGCTGCCCGTCGACAGCGAGCAGGGCAGCGCCAGCCACTGGCACACGGACGTCACCTTCGTCCTCAACCCGCCGCAGGCCAGCACCCTGCGCAGCATCACGCTCCCGCCGTACGGCGGCGAGACCCTGATCACCAACTCCGCGGCGGCGTACCGGAGTCTGCCCGACCCGCTGCGCCACCTGGCGGACACGCTGTGGGCCGAGCACACCAACGACTACGACTACGCCGTACCGGCGGAGGACATCGACGAGAAGAAGGCCGCCCAGCGCGCCCAGTTCACGTCGATCAAGTACCGCACCGCCCACCCGGTGGTCCGCGTCCACCCGCTCACCGGTGAACGCGGCCTGTTCATCGGCGGGTTCGCGCAGCGGATCGTGGGCCTGTCGGTGACGGAGTCGCGCACGCTGCTGGACCTGCTCCAGTCGTACGTGGTGAAGCCGGAGCACATCCTGCGCCACCGCTGGTCGCCGAACCAGCTCGTCCTGTTCGACAACCGCATCACCCAGCACTACGCCGTCGACAACTACGACCGCCAGGCCCGCCGGCTGCACCGGGTGACCGTCGCCGGTGACATCCCCGTCGGCATCGAGGGCAAGGAGAGCTACTCGGTGGAGGGCGACGCCTCGCACTACACGAGCGTGGCGGCCTAGTCACGGCCTGTACGGACGGTGTCCGCATAGTGGGCGGCCTCTCCTTCTGAGCGGAGAGGCCGCCCAGACTGTGGGCGTTTTTGCCCCCTGCACGCCGTCTCACGTACTGGACCCATCGCGCTCATGCCCAGCACCACCCCCGTCGAGGCCCCACTCGAGCCCGGCGCCTCCCTCTCCCATGGCCTCAAGCAGCGCCACCTGTCGATGATCGCCCTCGGCGGGGTCATCGGCGCCGGTCTGTTCGTGGGCTCCGGCGCGGGCATCGCCGCCGCCGGTCCGTCGATCGTCCTCGCCTACACGCTCTCCGGGCTCCTCGTGATGCTGGTGATGCGGATGCTGGGCGAGATGTCGGCCGCGTATCCGTCGTCGGGGTCCTTCTCCGCGCACGCCGAGCGCGCGATCGGCCCGTGGGCGGGCTTCACGGCGGGCTGGTCGTTCTGGGTGCTGCTCTGCACGGCTGTGGGCCTGGAGGGCATCGGCGCGGCGAAGATCGTGACCGGCTGGCTGCCGGGGACGCCGGAGTGGGCGTGGGTGGCGCTGTTCATGCTGGTGTTCTGCGCCACGAACCTCGCCGCCGTGAAGAACTTCGGCGAGTTCGAGTTCTGGTTCGCGGCGCTGAAGGTCGGGGCGATCAGCCTGTTCCTGGTGCTGGGGGTGCTGGCGATCGCGGGCGTGCTCCCGGGCACGGACTCGCCGGGCGCCTCGCATCTCACCGACCTCCTCCCGAACGGCAGCGAGGGCCTGGTCATCGGCATCCTCGCCTCCGTCTTCGCGTACGGCGGCCTGGAGACGGTCACCATCGCGGCGGCGGAGTCGGAGAACCCGGTCAAGGGCGTGGCGAGCGCGGTCCGCACGGCCATGTGGCGCATCGCGCTGTTCTACATCGGCTCGATGGCGGTCATCGTGACGCTGGTCCCGTGGGACTCCGAAGCAGTGACGAAAAAGGGCCCGTACGTCGCCGCCCTCGACTCCCTCGGCATCCCGGGCGCCGGCCAGCTCATGAACGTGGTCGTCCTGGTCGCCCTGCTGTCCGCGATGAACGCCAACATCTACGGCTCCTCGCGCATCGCCTACTCGCTGGTGCAGCGGGGGCAGGGGCCCAAGGCGCTGGGCCGGGTCTCCGGCGGGGTGCCGCGGGTCGCCGTCCTCGCCTCCTCGGTGTTCGGGTTCGTGTGCGTGGTGCTGAGCTACTGGCGCCCGAACGACGTCTTCTCCTGGCTGCTCAACATGATCGGCGCGGTCATCCTCGTCGTCTGGATCTTCATCGCCGTCTCGCAGCTGCGACTGCGCCGGCAGCTGGAGCGGGAGGCGCCGGAGAAGCTGACCGTGCGCATGTGGGCGTTCCCGGTGCTGACGTGGGTGGCGCTGGCCGGGATGGCCGGGATCTTCGTGCTGATGGCGCGGGAGGCGGACACCCGGGTGCAGCTGTACTCGACGGGCGTCATGACGCTGGTGCTGGCGGCCGTGGGCTACGCGTGGCAGCGCAGGCGGGCCGCGCGCTGACCTGAAGCGACCACCCGAAAGCCCCCGTGCCGATCACACGGGGGCTTTTTGCTGTTAGCTTGTTATTGCAAGCTACTTGCAACAAGCTCTTGAGGGGACCCGTCATGCCCGTCTACACGCTGCCTGAACTGCCGTACGACTACTCCGCGCTCGCCCCCGTGATCAGCCCCGAGATCATCGAGCTGCACCACGACAAGCACCACGCGGCGTACGTGAAGGGCGCCAACGACACGCTGGAGCAGCTCGCGGAGGCACGGGACAAGGAGCAGTGGGCGGCGCTGAACGGGCTGGAGAAGAACCTGGCCTTCCATCTGTCCGGGCACATCCTGCACTCGATCTACTGGCAGAACATGACCGGCCCGAAGGACGGCGGCGGCGAGCCGCTCGCGGCCGACGGGGTCGGGGAGCTCGCCGACGCGATCACCGAGTCCTTCGGGTCGTACGCCGGGTTCAGGGCGCAGCTCACCAAGGCCGCGGCGACCACGCAGGGCTCGGGCTGGGGTGTGCTGGCGTACGAGCCAGTGAGCGGGCGGCTGGTCGTCGAGCAGGTCTACGACCACCAGGGCAACGTCGGGCAGGGCGCGGTGCCGATCCTCGTGTTCGACGCCTGGGAGCACGCCTTCTACCTCCAGTACCGGAACCAGAAGGTCGACTTCATCGACGCCATGTGGGCCGTCGTCAACTGGCAGGACGTGGCCCGGCGTTACGAGGCGGCCAAGTCCCGTGCGGATGTGCTGCTGCTCGCGCCCTGACGGGTGTATGAATACGTCCTGCTCGTGATCGTCTTCTCACCCTTCACGTGGCAGGCGGAATGACGGAGGCCCCCGCGAGGACGTGACTCGCGGGGGCCTCCTGCCGCGCGTCGGCGCCTACGGCTTGCGGCCCACGCCGCCGTGCTGGCCGATCGGCTCCGGCGTGGTGCCGGCGTCCGGGCGCCACAGGGGGACCGAGACGATGCCCGGCTCGACCAGTTCCAGGCCGTCGAAGAACGCGGTGATCTGCTCGACCGGGCGCAGGAAGTACGGGACGGCGCCGGTCTCGTTGTAGGCGTCCTGGGCCTGCTCGTAGTCCGGGTCGGTGCCGCGCGAGCCGTCGTTGACGCACAGGTAGCTGCCGGAGGGCAGGCCCGCAAGGAGGCGGGCGACGAGGTCCCGGGCGAGGTCGTAGTCGGTGACATGGCCGAGGATGCCGCTGAGGATCAGGGCGGTGGGGCGGGAGAGGTCGAGAGTCTTGCCCGCCTGCTCCAGGATGCGCTCGGGCTCGTACAGGCTCAGGTCCTCGTACGCCGTCACGCCCTCCGGGGTGGAGGTGAGCAGGGCGCGGGCGTGGGTCAGGACGAGCGGGTCGTTGTCGACGTAGACGATCCTCGCCTCGGGGGCGATCCGCTGGGCAACCTCATGGGTGTTGTCGACGGTCGGCAGGCCGGTGCCGACGTCCAGGAACTGGCGTACGCCCGCCTCCTGCACCAGGTACCGGATGCTGCGGCCGAGAAAGGCGCGACTGCTGCGGGCGATGGTGACGATGCCGGGGAAGACGGCGGTGTAGGCGTCGCCCGCCGCCTCGTCCACCGGGTAGTTGTCCTTGCCGCCGAGCCAGTAGTTCCAGATGCGGGCCGAATGGGGTACCGAGGTGTCGATCTCCGTCATGTGCCCATGGTGCTACGGAAGGTGCAGGTCGCACGGCACATTGAGGGAGAGAAGTGCGGCGGATCCCGCGGCGGTCACGCGGAGTTCGGTGATCGCCGCGTTCCGCAACCGCGGCAGGACCCGCCGGTACTCGGCGAGCGGGATGGACAGCAGCTCGCACAGGACCAGCCGCAGCAGGGTGTTGTGGGCGACGACGAGGACGCGCTCGCCGATGTGTGCCCGCGCAATGCGGCGGAGAGCCTCGGTGCCGCGGTCCGCCGCCTCCTTCGGGTCCTCGGCGCCGGGGAACGGGTGCGCCACGGGGTCGGTGCGGAACGCCTCCGCCGCGGTCGGGTTCTCCGTCGCGAACTCGGCGAGCGTACGGCCCTCCACCACCCCGAAGTCGCATTCCCGCAGGCCGGGTTCGGGGTGGGAGGTCAGGCCGAGGGCGCGGCAGGCGGGGGCGGCGGTGGCGATGGCCCGGGACACCGTGGACGTCCAGATCGCGTCCACGGGGTGGGCAGCGGCCCAGCGTCCGAGCGCCTCGGCCTGAGCGCGGCCCTCGTCGGTGAGGGCGATGTCGCTGACGCCGGCGTAGCGGTTCTCGGCGTGCCACACGGTCTGGCCGTGGCGGGCGAGGAGGAGGGTCGTACTGCTCATGAGTCCGCAGTATCCAGGCCGAGCCGGGCGTGCGCATGCGCCGCGACCGGGGGCGGCAGCCAGCCCCGGGCCGTGAGTTCGTCGACCAGGCGGGCGTACGGCTCGGTGAAGCGGGTCGTGCGGTCCGGGCGGGGTGTGACGACCGTACGGACGCGGACCATGCGGTCGGCGATGTCGGGGAGTGTCTCGCCGGTGACTCCGTGGGCCGCCAACGCGGCCATTCCCAGGGCCGGTTCGGTCTGTTCCGGTACGCGTGCCTCGCGGCCGAGGACATCGGCGCGGAGCTGGTTCCAGTACGGGCTGCGGGCCGCGCCGCCGGTGAAGGTGAGGGGGCCGTCGAGGGGGGCGCCGAGGTGGTGGAGGTAGTCGAGGCAGAGGCGTTCGGTGAAGGCGACGCCTTGGAGGAGCGCGGCCCACAGGTCGGCCTCGCCCGCGGGTTCGCCGAGGAGCAGGGCGGTCGCGCCGGGGGCCAGGAAGGGGAAGCGTTCGCCCGGGGAGACCAGGGGGTAGGCGATCGCCCCGGCCGGTTCGTGGCGCGCCGCCTGTGCGTCCATCGCCGCCGGGTCCGCCCCCGCGAACGCCGCCGTCAGCACGCCCGCGCCCACGCTGGAGGCGCCGCCGGGCAGCCAACTCCCGTCGGGCGCACGGTGGTTGTAGACCACGCCGGTCGGATCGTGGACCGGCGTCGGGGAGGCGCCCTTGAGGACCAGGGTGGTGCCGAGCACCGAGTTCCAGGAGCCCTCGCGCAGGGCACCGGAGGCGATCTGGGCGGCGCAGCCGTCCGTCATGCCGGCGACGACCGGAGTGCCGGCGGGGATGCCGGTGTCCTCGGCGGCACTCACGCAGACCTCACCCAGCCGGGTGCCGGGGTGTACGACGTCGGGCAGCTCCGGCGCACCCGGAAGGTCCGGCCAGGTGTCGCCCGCCACGTCGTACCCCGTCTTCAGGGCGTGACTGGAGTCGGTGGGGACGGGGCCGCCCGTGAGGCGGGCGGTGATCACGTCGGGCTGGTGGGTGATCCGGCCCGGGCCGTGGACGCGGCGCAGCCACAGCGCCTTCGGCAGGCCCCAGGTGTTCTGCACCGCGAGGCCCGCCCCGCGCAGCCGCTCCCCCTCCGCCCATGCCCGCCCGTCGTCGTACATCAGCGCCGGGCCGACCGGCCGCGCGGCGCCGTCCGTGAGCAGCACGGTCCCGGACGTCCCGCACACCGCGAGCCCACCCACCCGGGCGGGGCGCTCGCGCAGGGCCGCCCGGGACGCCGTGCACACCGCCGTCCACCACTCCCCCGGGTCCTGTTCGTGCCGTATGCCGTCACGTCTCGCCCGGAGCGGGGCCGAGCCGCTGCCGAGGACCGTGCCGTCGGCCGTGACGAGCAGGGCGCGGACGCTCTGCGTCCCGAGGTCGATCCCGAGCCACGTCTCCTGCTCCATCCCGGCCTCCCGCACATCCAGAACCGTGAACTTCTCACTCTGCCCTGGGATTTCGGCGTGCGCGAGGGATTGACGGCCATCTTCCGCCGTTACACCCTCTGTTATCGAGTCGACTCGACGTGTTACCCCGCACCTGGCCCAGCCCCACCTGGAGGTCACGGATGGACACGCACGCGCACGACCGACGACGTTTCCTCGCGCTCGGCGCCGCCCTGGCCGCGGCCCCCGTCCTGTCCGCCTGCGGTGCCGGGTTCGGCGGGGACGACGACAAGAGCGACGGCTCGGCCGCGGACGACGTCACCGGCTCCTTCGACTGGAAACGCGAGAAGGACACCACCGTCAAGGCGCTGCTCAACAAGCACCCGTACACGGACGCCCTGATCGCCGACCTGAAGGCGTTCACCGAGAAGACCGGCATCAAGGTCGAGTACGACGTCTTCCCCGAGGACAACTACTTCGACAAGCTCACCGTGGACCTGTCCAGCGGACGCGCCTCGTACGACGTCTTCATGCTCGGCGCGTACATGGTGTGGCAGTACGGGCCGCCGGGCTGGCTGGAGGACCTCGGCCCCTGGATGCGCAACTCGGCCGCCACCGGCGCCGAATGGGACCAGGCCGACTTCTTCCCCAACCTCCTCCAGGCCGACCAGTGGTCCCTGAAGGCGGGCGCGCCGCTCGGACAGGGCGGGCAGTACGCACTGCCGTGGGGGTGGGAGACGAACGTCGTCGCCTACAACACCGAGGTGTTCAAGAAGCTCGGCCTCCAACCCGCCAAGACCTTCGACGAGTTGCGGGAGATCGCCGGGGTCATCAAGGACAAGGCGCCCGGTGCCGGGTTCGACGGCATGTACGGCATCGCCGTGCGCGGGTCGCGGAGTTGGGCGACCATCCACCCCGGCTTCATGACCATGTACGCCCGTAACGGCCTGCACGACTTCACGGTCTCCGGTGAGAAGCTCACGCCCGCCATGAACACCCCGGAGGCGATCGCGTTCACGGAGGACTGGGCGGGCATGGTCAAGCAGGGCGGGCCGCCGTCCTGGACGTCGTACACCTGGTACCAGTGCTCCAGCGACCTCGGCGCGAAGAAGGCCGGGATGCTGTTCGACGCCGACACGGCCGCCTACTTCCAGGCCGTCGAGGGGGCCAGCCCCGCCTCCGGGAAGATCGCCTTCCATCCGGGGCCGAAGGGGCCGGGCGGGTCGCTCGCCACCAACATGTGGATCTGGTCGCTCGGCATGAACGCCAAGAGCAAGAAGAAGAGCGCCAGTTGGCTGTTCCTCCAGTGGGCCACCGGCAAGGAGCATCTGCGCAAGAGCGCGATCACGCACAACCACATCGACCCGGTGCGGAAGTCGGTCGCCGACGACGCGGCCTACAAGGACAAGATGCGGCACCTGCCCGGCTTCATCGAGACCTTCGAGACCGTCGTCGACCAGACGAAGATCCAGTTCACCCCGCAGGCCCAGTTCTTCGACGCCACGACCAGCTGGGCCGCCGCCCTCCAGGAGATCTACGGCGGGAAAAGCGCGAAGTCGGTGCTCAACGGGCTGGCGGGCGACCTCGCCGACAAGGTGGGCTGAGCGGCCATGCGGCTCGCCCTGCGCCCGTACCTCCTGATCGTGCCCGCGCTGCTGCTGACCTGCGGAATCCTCTATCCGTTCGGACTCGGCCTGTACTACACGCTCTTCGACTTCTCGGCGAGCAAACCCCAGCCGGACATGGTGCGGTTCGAGAACTACGAGACCGTCTTCACGCAGGACGCGTTCTGGAACTCGGCGTGGGTGACGGTGTTGTACGCGGTGGGGGCGGCGGCGGTCGAGACGATGCTGGGGGTCGCGGTCGCCCTGCTGCTGCACCGCTCCTCGCTCGTCGGCCGGGTGCTGGAGAAGATCCTCATCCTACCCCTGATGATCGCCCCGGTCATCGCGGCGATCATCTGGAAGCTGATGCTCCAGCCGTCCGTAGGAGTCGTCAACCACCTGCTGAAACCCTTCGGGTTGGGCGGTGTGCAGTGGACGGACACCCCGACCGGTGCGCTGCTGTCGTCGATCGCCGTGGACGTGTGGGTCTACACGCCGTTCGTGGCGATCCTGGCGCTGGCCGGGCTGCGGTCGCTGCCCACCTCGCCCTTCGAGGCGGCGGCCGTGGACGGCGCCCGGTGGTGGTACACGTTCCGGCGGCTGACCCTGCCGATGCTGTGGCCGTACGTCCTGGTCGCGGTGATCTTCCGGTTCATGGACTCGCTGAAGGTCTTCGACATCATCTACGCCCTGACCGAGGGCGGCCCGGGTGACTCGACCGTCGTCCTCCAGATCCGGGCGTACCTGGAGGCGATCCGCTTTCAGCGGTACAGCTTCGGGATCAGCTACACGATCGTGCTGTGGGCCGTGGTGTATCTGGCCGCCATGATCCTCGTACGCCACCTCGGGAAGATCCAGCGGAAGGCGGCGGAGGCCAAATGACGCTGCGGAAACGCCTGTTGGGGTGGCTCGCCGATGCCGCCCTCATCCTCTACTTCGTCTTCGCGCTCTTCCCGATCGCCTGGATGCTGATCCTCTCCCTGAAGCCCGCGAACCAGCTCTTCAGCACCTACTTCTCCTTCTCCCCCACCCTCGACGGCTACCGCACGGTCCTCGGCGACAGTGAGGGCATCCCGTTCGTGCGGTTCTTCGTCAACAGCCTGGTGGTGTCGCTGGGGGCGGTGCTGCTGTCGCTGGTGGTCGGACTGCCGGCCGCCTACGCCTCGGCGCGCTGGCGCTTCAAGGGCTCCGAGAACCTGATGTTCACCCTCCTCTCCTTCCGCTTCGCCCCCGAACTGACGGTGATCATCCCGCTGTTCGTCCTCTACGAGAAGCTCGGCCTCTTCGACACGTACGTCGGCATGATCTGGGTTCTGCAACTGGTCACCCTGCCCCTCATCGTGTGGATCATGAGGTCGTACTTCGCCGATCTGACACCGGAGTTGGAGCAGGCGGCCCTGCTGGACGGCTACTCGCGCAAGCAGGCGTTCTTCAAGGTGGCGCTGCCGCTGGTGAAGCCGGGGATCGCGGCGGTGTCGCTGCTGGCCTTCATCTTCGCCTGGAACAACTTCGTCTTCCCGCTCATCCTGACCTCCAACGAGGCCCAGACGGTGACCGTGGGCGCCCTGTCCTTCCTGGGCGGCGACCGGCCCAAGTACAACCTCACGGCGGCCGCGGCCCTGGTCTCGGTCGTACCGCCGCTGCTGCTCGCGCTGCTGATCCAGCGGTATCTGGTGCGGGGTCTGTCCTTCGGGGCGGTGAAGTCCTGATGATCGGGCTGCGGGGCGTCAGGAAGACGTACGGCAAGGTCACCGCGCTGGACGACCTCGAACTGGACGTGCGGGAGGGCGAGTTCTTCTGTCTGCTGGGGCCTTCGGGGGCGGGGAAGACGACGACCCTCAAGACGGTCGCCGGGCTGGAACTCCCCGACTCCGGCACGGTGGAGATCGACGGGAAGGACATGCGGGGCGTGGAGCCCTACGACCGGGGCGTGGCGATGTGCTTCGAGAGCTACGCCCTGTATCCGCACCGCTCGGTGTACGACAACCTGGCCTCGCCGCTGCGCTCGCCCCGGTACCGGGTGCCGCCGGAGCGGGCCCGGGAGCGGATCGGTGAGGTCGCGGAGCTCCTGGGGATCAGTGGGCTGTTGGACAGGCCAATCAGCCAGTTGTCCAATGGGCAGCGGCAGCGCACGGCCCTCGGCCGGGTCCTGGTCCGCCCGGCCCGCGCCTTCCTGCTGGATGAGCCACTCAGCCACCTGGACGCCAAACTCCGCCAGCAGATGCGGGCCGAGCTGAAGGCGATCGGGGCGGTGCGGCGCACGACCACCCTCTACGTCACCCATGACTCGGTGGAGGCCCTGGCCCTCGGCGACCGGATCGGCGTCATCCGGGACGGCCGGATCGTCCAGACGGGGACGCGGGAGGAGATCTGGTACCAGCCGTACGACACGGAGGTGGCCCGCGCCTTCGGACGGCCGCGGATCAATCTGCTGCCGGGGACGGTGACGGGCGGCGGGTTCCGGTCGGTGGACGGGAAGGTGGAACTGCCACTTCCGGCAGGGGCGGCCCTTCCGGCACAGACGAACCCTCCGGCACAGCCGAGCCCTCCGGCCCGGGTGAAGGAGGGCACCGACGTCCTCGTCGGTATCCGCCCCCGTGACCTCGCCCTGCGCGGCCCCGGCCATGAACTCACCGGCACCGTCTACGTCAGCGAGGTCCTCGGCCGGTCCGTCGAGGTCACCGTCCGGCTCGGCGAACAGCATGTGTCCCTGGTGGCCCCGCGCGCGGACGCGGCCGGGCTGCGTCCCGACGACCCGGTACGGGTCACGGTCCGACCTGAGAGTCTGCTGCTGTTCGAGGCCGACCGGCCGCAGTGTCCAGGGCGAAGGATCACGCCATGAGCTCCACGAACCCCACGAACTCCATGGGCAACGCGCCCCAGGGCCCCGCGGCCCGCCAGGCGGCCATGGCCGAGCAGGTCCTGGCCGACGGTTCGGCGACCGCGGCCGAGCTCGCCGAGCGCTTCGGGGTGAGCCTGATGACCATCCACCGCGACCTGGACGAGCTCGAACGGCAGGGCATCGTAAGGAAGTTCAGGGGCGGGGTGACGGCCCAGCCGTCCGGGGTCTTCGAGTCGAACGTGCAGTACCGGCTGAAGACGATGCGCGCGGAGAAGGCGGCGGTCGCCGAACACGCGCTGAAACTCATCGAGCCCGGCATGGCGATCATGCTGGACGACTCCACGTCCACCCTGGAGATAGCCCGCCGCCTCCGCCTCGGCGAGGTCACCCCGCTCACGGTCGTCACCAACTTCCTCGAGGCCATCAACCTCCTCGCCGACCAGCGCGGCATCCATCTCATGGCCCTCGGCGGCGACTACGACCCCCTGCACTCCTCCTTCCTCGGCGTCTCCTGCGTCGAGGCGATCCAGTCGCTGCGGGTGGACGTCTGCTTCGCGTCCACGTCGGCCGTGCACGGGGGGTACGCCTACCACCAGGAGCAGCACATCGTGTCGGTGAAGCGGGCGATGCTCGACTCGGCCGCCCGCAACGTCCTGCTGATCGACCACACCAAACTCGCCCGGGCCGCCCTGCACCGCGTCGCCCCGCTGTCCCGCTTCGACCTGCTGCTGGTCGACGACGGGGCACCGGCGGACGCGCTGCGCGATCTGGACGAACACAAGGTCCGTTACGAGGTCTGTGTGACGAGGGGCGGCGATGACCCGGCTGGAACTACGTGAGCTGCGCAAGACGTACCGCACCCGCGGACGGCCGCCGGTGGAGGCGGTCCGCGGTATCGATCTCACCCTGCGCTCGGGGGAGCTGCTGGGCCTCCTCGGCCCGTCGGGCTGCGGCAAGTCCACCACCCTGCGGATGATCGCCGGCCTTGAGGCGGTGACCGGCGGGGACATCCTCGTGGACGGCGCTTCGGTGGTCCGGGCCCCGGCACAGGACCGGAACATGGGGGTGGCGTTCGAGAACTACGCGCTGTATCCGCCGCTGACGGTGGCGGAGAACCTGGCGTTCGGGCTGCGGGCGCGGCGCCGGTCGGCGCGCGGGGACGTCTCCCGCAAGGTCGCCGAGATCGCCGAGCGCGTGGGCCTGCGGGAGATCCTCGACGCGCACCCCTCGACCCTCTCCAGCGGCCAGAAGCAACGCGTCTCCCTGGCAAGGGCGTTGATCCGCGAACCCGACGTACTACTGCTGGACGAGCCCCTCTCCCACCTGGACGCGGCACAGCGCGACACGACCCGGCGCGAACTCAAGCGCATCCAACGGGACCTGGGCCACACCACCATCCTCGTCACCCACGACCAGGAGGAGGCCCTCTCCCTCGCCGACCGGATCGCTGTGATGAAGGACGGCGTCATCCAGCAGCTCGGCACCCCGTACGAGATCTACGACAGCCCGGCCAATGTCTTCGTGGCGGACTTCGTCGGTGAACCGGCGATCAACCTGCTGCCGGGCACCGCGACGGCCGACGCGCACGCCCGGCTGTCGGACTCGGTCCGGCTCGCACTCCCGACGCCGGTGGCCGAGGGCCGGAAGCTGGTGCTGGGCATCCGCCCGGAGGACCTGCGTCTGTCGGACGACGAAGGCGCCCTGCCCGCCCGGGTGGTGGCCCACGAACCGCTGCTGGAGTCGGGCATCGCCACCCTGGCGCTGGACGGCGTGGACCGGCACCTGGTGGCGCTCACCGACCCGGACGTCCGCCTGGCCCACGACGACCGGGTCCGAGTCGTCGCCGACCGGGACCTCACCCAAGTCTTCGACGCCGAGACGGGAGACAGCCTGCGATGAGCGACGACCCCCTACAGGTGCTGGCAGCCGGCGACCACTTCGTACAGCCGGGGCTGATCGCCCGCGCCCTCCACCACGAGCTCCCCGAACAGGACGTCTCCGTAAGGGAATTGACACTGGGCTGGCCCCTGGACCCGTTCGGCCCGGTGGCCGAGGTGCGGGAGGCGTGCGGTACGGAGGACGAGGTGATCGCGGCCCTGGCGGGCGGCGCGGAAGTCCTGGTCACGCAGATGGCGCCGGTCACCGAACGCGTCCTGGACTCCGCCGCCGAGCGGCTGCGGCTGGTCGTGGTCTGCCGGGGCGGCCCGGTCAACGTCAACCTGGACGCCGCCAAGTCCCGTGACATCCGGGTCTGTTACACCCCAGGCCGCAACGCCGCCGCCACCGCCGAGTTCACCGTAGGCCTCCTCCTCGCCGCCCTGCGCCGCATCCCCCAGTCCCACGACCTCCTTGCCCGGCAGGGCAGTTGGAAGGGGTCGGCGTACTACACGTACGAACACAGCGGTCTGGAACTGGAGGACCTCCCCATCGGCCTGGTCGGCTACGGCGCGGTCGGCAGCCGGGTGGCACGCGTGCTGTGCGCGTTCGGCGCGCAGGTGATGGTGTACGACCCCTACGTCCGCGGCGAGATCCACGGCCTGCGCGTGACGACCCTGGACGAACTCCTCACCAAATCAGCGGCGATCACCCTCCACGCCCGCCTCACCCCGGAGACCCGAGGCCTGCTGGGCGCCCGCGAGCTGGCCCTCCTCCCACCAGGCGCGGTCGTGGTGAACGCAGCCCGCGGCCCCCTCCTCGACGAGGCCGCCCTGTGCGACGCCCTGGAGAGCGGCCACGTATCGGCGGCAGCCCTGGACACCTACGAACAGGAACCACTGCCCCCCGACTCCCGCCTGCACGACCTGGCCGACCGGGTCGTCCTCACCCCACACCTGGGCGGAGCGAGCCGCGCGGTGGCCGAAAAGGCGGCGACGACAGCAGCGCAGGAGGTAGCCCGCTGGGCAAGGGGGGAACCATTGGCCCACTCACTCACCTGACGCCCACGGTCCCAAGGGCGTCGCCAAGTCACCGAGCACAGGCCCACCAAGGCCCACGGTCCACGGGCCACCGGCCGCGAAAGAGCCGGAGGGCGCGCCGGTGTCGAGAGCGCGAACGCGCGGAGGCCCGAAGGGCCGAGCACGATCGCGCTCTCGACACCGGCTGAAAGCGCCCGTAGGCGAAGGAGCCATGACATGTACATCGGGATCGACGTCGGTACGTCCACCGTGAAGGCCGCCGCCTTCGACGCCGAGGGGCGTGAGCTCAAGGTCGCCGCCCGGGCGGTGCGGCTCCGTATGCGGGGCGGGACGGTCGAGCAGGACATGGACGAGGTGTACGGGGCCGTCGTCGCCGTGCTGGAGGAGGTGAGCGGCGAGGCGGTGGAGCTGGCCGGGCTCACCGGGCAGGGTGACGGCGTGTGGCTGCTGGACCGGGTCGGGCGGCCCGTCCGGTCCGCCGTCTCCTGGATGGACGGCCGGGCCGCCGAGCTCGTCGACCGCTGGCTGGCGGACGGCACCTTCGAGACGGTCTTCCGCCGCACCGGCAGCGCGATGTTCCCGGGATGTCCGGGCCCTCTGCTGGCCTGGCTGGACAGTCACGACCCGAAGTCCCTGGACGCGGCGACGGCGGCCGTCTACTGCAAGGACATGGTGTTCCAGCGTCTGACCGGCGCGCCCCGCGCGACGACCGACGTGTCGGACGCGTCGATGCCGTTCCTGGACCCGAGGACCCGCGCCTACGACAACCGTGTCGTGGAACTCCTCGGCCTGACGCACCGCCGCGGCCTGCTCGCCCCGGTCAGCGACCCGGTCGCCACCGGTGAGGCGAGGGGCGGGGGCCTGCCCGCCGGCACCCGTCTCTCCAACGGCCCCTACGACCTCGCGGCCTGCGCCCTAGGCGCCGGTGTCACCCAAGCCGGCGACGGTCTGCTGATCGTCGGCACCTGTCTGGCCAGCCTCGTCGCCACGACCGACCTCGACCTGACCGGCGAACCGGCGGGCCTGTACATCTCCACCGACCGCCCCGGCCACTGGCTGCGCGCGATGCCCGCGATGGTCGGCACGGCCGCCCTGGACTGGGTGCTGTCGACGACCCGCATCGCCCATGACGAGGTCGACGCCCTCCTCGCCGACACCCCGCCCGGCGCGAACGGCGTCCATGTCCTCCCCTACTTCGCGCCCTCCGGCGAACGCGCCCCCTTCGTCGAACCCCGCCTGCGCGCCGAACTCACCGGCGTCTCCCTGGAGTCGACCCCGGCCGACCTCGTCCGGGCCACCTGCGAGGGCATCGGCTACGCGGCCCGGCACTGTCTGGAGGCGGCGGGCCTGACGGGTTCGCTCGCCGTGTGCGGGGGCGGCACCCGCAGCCCCGCGTGGATGCGGCTGCTGGCGGACGTGCTGGGGCGGCCGTTGCGGGTGGTGGAGGGTGAAGTGGGCGCGCGGGGCGCGGTGTTGGCGGCGGCGGAACGGTACGGGGTCGCGCTGGACACCGGCGCGTGGACCCGGCCGACGGCGGTCGTCGAGCCGGACCCGGGGCGGGCGGCGTACTACGCGAAGGGGTACGACGACCATCTGGCGCGGCTGGACGCGGCCCGGGCGCGGGCGCGTGGATGAACAACCCGACGACGAAAGGGAACCGCATGCACCTGAGACGTCGCTCCCTGCTGCTCGCGGCCGCCGCCACGCCGGTGGCCGCGGCCGTGCCCGCCCAAGCGGCGGCCCATCGGGGGCCGTTGGTGATCGGCCATCGCGGCGCGGCCGGCTGGCGGCCGGAACACACGGCGTCGGCGTACACGTACGGCGTCCAGACGGGCGCCGACTGGATCGAACCGGATCTGGTCCCGACGAAGGACCACGTTCTGGTGGTCCGGCACGAGAACGAGATCTCCCAGACGACGGACGTGGCCGCGCACCCGGAGTTCGCGGGCCGGCGGACGACGAAGACGGTGGACGGCCGTTCGGTGACCGGCTGGTTCACGGAGGACTTCACGCTCGCGGAGCTGAAGACGCTGCGGGCGGTCGAGCGACTCCCGCTGGTCCGCAACCGCAACACGGTCTTCGACGGCCGGGACGAGATCCTGACCTTCCAGGAGGTGGTGGACCTCGCCCGCGGGCTGTCGAAGGCGTACGGCCGGACGGTCGCCGTGTTCCCGGAGACGAAGCATCCGACGTACTTCCGGGGCATCGGGCTGGAGTTGGAGCCGAGGCTGGCGTCCGCGATCCGCCGCAACCGGCTCACGGCCCGGGAGTGTGTCGTGCAGTCCTTCGAGCCGTCGAGTCTGCGGCGGATGACGGGGCTCGGCGTGCCGCTGTGGCAGGCGCTGGGGACGACGGGCGGACCGTACGACCAACCGTCCCTCACCTACCGGGACATGATGACCCCGGCGGGTCTGGCGGAGATCGCGTCCTACGCCGACTGGATCGGCCCGGACAAGTCCTCCCTCATCGGCACGTCGGTCCTCGCGGACGCGCACGCGGCGGGCCTGCGTGTGGGGCCGTACACCTTCCGCGCGGAGAACCAGTTCCTGCCGGCGGAGTTCCGGCGCGGTAGCGGAGCGAACGATTTCGGGGACGCGTTCGGCGAGTACGCGCTGTACTACGGACTCGGGGTCGACGCGGTGGTGACCGACTTCCCGGATCTGGCGGTGATCGCCAGGAGAAGCTGAGGAGGGGCCGATGTTCTTCGCGAAGAAGTACTGCCCGACCTGCAAGAAGTACGACCGGAGGTTCCGGAAGCTCGAAGGCCGGGAGTGGACGGTGGTCGAGCAGCGGCATCGCGGCAGGACCGACCTGTGGCGCTGCACCGCCGTGGGCTGCCGTTTCTACCAGCCCGTGCACAACCAGGGCGACGGCGCCCGGCTCCCGGAGGAGTTCCAGAACCCGGCCGCCGAGCCCGCGGAGTGATCCCTACAGGTTGCTGAAGTCCGGGCCCTTGGTCCGGGTGCGCTTGATCTCGTAGAAGCCGGGGACCGAGGCGACGGCCAGGGTGCCGTCCCAGAGGCGGGCCGCGTCGTCGCCCTTGGGGGCCGGGGTGACGACCGGGCCGAAGAAGGCGATCTGTTCGCCGTCGGGGCCGGGGACGGCGATGACGGGGGTGCCGACCTCCTGGCCGACCTTCTCTATGCCCTCCTTGTGGGAGGCGCGCAGCTCGGCGTCGAACTCGAAGTCCTCCTGGTCGGCGTAGTCGATCAGGTCGGCGGGCAGCCCGGCGTCGGCCAGGGCCGCGGCGATCGCCTCGGTCGTCGGGCCCTCGCCGTTGTTGTGGAAGCGGGTGCCGAGCGCGGTGTAGAGCGGGCCGAGGACGTCCGCGCCGTGCTTCTGCCAGGCCGCGGTCACCACGCGCACCGGCTTCCACGCCTTGGTCGCCAGCATGTCCCGGTACTCCTCGGGCAGCTGGTCCAGCTTGTCCTCGTTGAGCACGGCCAGGCTCATGATGTGCCAGCGCACCTCGATGTCCCTGACCTTCTCCACCTCCAGCACCCACCGCGAGGTCATCCACGCCCAGGGGCACAGCGGGTCGAACCAGAAGTCGACGGGGGTCTTCGCGGAGGTGCTCGCGGTCTCGGACATGCGTCTCCTAAGGAAAGTGTTCGATTGCTCGCGACAACGTCGTCCACTCCCGTGCCATTCCCTGCTCCCGACCGTCAGGGGCACATGGCAGGATCGGTGCTGTCCACATACCGAACAGCACCCGCTGTCGACCTCAGGGAGTGCCGCCCGTGCCCGGTGAGAATCTGTCCCGCGACGAGGCCCGGGAGCGGGCCGCCCTGCTGTCCGTCGACGGGTACGAGGTGTCCCTCGACGTGCGTTCGGCCGTGGCGGACGGCGACGAGTCCCCGCGCACCTTCCGGTCCGTCACCACGATCCGCTTCCGCTGCGCCGAGCCCGGCGCCGGCAGCTTCGCCGACCTGATCGCGCCGAGTGTGACCTCCGTCTCCCTCAACGGCCGTGATCTCGACCCGAGCGAGGTCTTCGACGGCTCGCGGATCACGCTGGAGGACCTCGCCGCCGAGAACGAGCTCGTGGTGGACGCCCAGTGCGCCTACTCCCGCACCGGCGAGGGCCTGCACCGCTTCGTCGACCCCGAGGACGGCGAGGTCTACCTCTACACGCAGTACGAGCCGGCCGACTCCCGCCGCGTCTTCGCCAACTTCGAGCAGCCCGACCTCAAGGCCCCGTTCCGCTTCGAGGTGCGGGCGCCGGAGGAGTGGACGGTGTGGAGCAACGGCGTCGGCGAGCGCACGGACGGCGTGTGGCGGTTCGCGGAGACGAAGCCGATCTCGACGTACATCACGTGCGTGGTGGCCGGTCCGTATCACTACGTGACCGACTCCTACTCCCGCACCCTCGCCGACGGCAGCACGCTGGAGATCCCGCTCGGCGCGATGTGCCGCAAGGGGCTCGCCCCGCACTTCGACTCCGACGACGTCTTCCTCGTCACCAAGCAGGGCCTGGACTTCTTCCACGACCACTTCGACTACCCGTACCCGTTCGGGAAGTACGACCAGGCGTTCGTGCCCGAGTACAACCTCGGCGCGATGGAGAACCCGGGCCTGGTCACCTTCCGCGAGGAGTTCATCTTCCGGGGCAAGGTGACGCAGGCGTCCTACGAGGGCCGGGCCAACGTCGTCCTGCACGAGATGGCGCACATGTGGTTCGGCGACCTGGTCACGATGGTGTGGTGGGACGACCTGTGGCTGAAGGAGTCCTTCGCGGACTTCATGGGCACGTTCGCCAACGTGGGCGCGACCCGCTTCAAGGACGCCTGGATCACCTTCGCCAACCGCCGCAAGGCCTGGGCGTACCGCGCGGACCAGCTCCCCTCCACGCACCCCATCACCGCCGACATCCGCGACCTCCAGGACGCGAAGCTCAACTTCGACGGCATCACGTACGCCAAGGGCGCCTCGGTGCTCAAGCAGTTGGTGGCGTACGTCGGGCAGGACGCGTTCCTCGAAGGCGCGCGGCGCTACTTCAAGCGGCACGCGTACGGCAACACGCGCCTCGGCGACCTGCTGTCGGTTCTTGAGGAGACCAGCGGGCGGGACATGGCGGCGTGGTCGCGGTCCTGGCTCCAGACGGCGGGCGTCAACTCCCTCACGCCGCAGGTGCTGTTGAGCGCCGAGGGCCGGATCACCGAGCTGGCGGTGTTGCAGGAGGCCGCCGAGTCGCACCCCGAACTGCGCCCGCACCGGATCGCGGTGGGCCTGTACCGGCGTACGCCCGAGGGCGCTGTCGAGCGGTACGCGCGGGTGGAGGTGGACGTCGACGGGCCGCGTACGGTCGTGCCGGAGCTGGTGGGCGCGGAGGCGCCGGAGCTGGTGCTGGTCAACGACGACGACCTGACGTACTGCAAGACGCGTTTCGACGCGGGGTCGCTGGAGACGCTGAAGGCGCACCTCGGCGATGTGACGGACCCGCTCGCCCGCGCCCTGTGCTGGTCCGCGCTGTGGAACATGACGCGGGACGCGCTGCTGCCGGCCCGTGACTTCGTGGATCTGGTACTGCGCTTCGCGGGCCGCGAGTCGGACATCGGCGTGCTCCAGATGCTGCACGCCTGGGCGAACTCGTCGCTGGTCAACTACGTGGCGCCCGAGTGGCGTCCGACGGGTGAGCGGCTGCTCGCCGAGGGGGCGCTGAAGGAGCTGCGGCTGGCGGAGCCGGGCAGCGAGCACCAGCTGGCGTGGGCGCGGTTCTTCGCGGCGGTGGCGTCCGGCGAGGCCGATCTCCAGCTGCTCCAGGGCTTGTTGGAGGGTTCGGCGAAGATCGACGGTCTGACGGTGGACCAGGAGATGCGCTGGGCGTTCCTCGGTCCGCTGGCCGCGCACGGGGTCGCGGACGAGGAGGTGCTGGCGGCCGAGCTGGCCCGCGACGACACCGCGTCCGGCAAGCGCCACCAGGTCCGCTGCCTGGCCTCGCGGCCGTCGGCGGCGGTGAAGGCGCAGGCGTGGGCGCAGGTGGTGGAGTCGGACGCGCTGTCGAACGCGCTGGTAGAGGCGACGATCGGGGGCTGGAACCAGTCCTCGCAGCGGGAGTTGCTGGCGCCGTACGCGGAGAAGTACTTCGCGGCGATCGAGCGGGTGTGGGCGGACCGGTCGATCCAGATCGGGATGGACGTGGTGCGGGGCCTGTTCCCGTCGCTCCAGGACTCCCCCGACACCCTCGCCGCGACGGACGCGTGGCTGTCGGCGCACGAGGACGCGCCGCCGGCGCTGCGCCGGCTGGTGCTCGAGGCGCGGGACGACCTGGCGCGGGCGCTGCGGGGTCAGGCGTGCGACGCGAAGGCGGGCTGAACAACCGCCGACCTTTGCCCTGAGCTTGGGCAGTAGGTAGCCGTTACGAAGTTCAGTCAATAACGGCCGTAACCCCTGGTCCACCCCATTCGGACCAGGGGTTTTCGCCGCCTACTCGGCATCCGAACACCCGTCCTTTAGTACCGTGTTGTCCGCATTTATCGACAGGCACGTAACAGCGGTTAGAGGCCGGTCCGGCGGCGGGAATCCCCGCTGCATGAACCACAACACCCCGGTCCCCCCGCTCTCCCCCCGCCCGGTCCGCCACCTCTCGGAGGTGCACCGCCGGGTGATGACGACGGCGCAGCTGCGCACGCACGGCGTCTCGCCGGCCGACGTGAACGAGCAGTGCCGCCCCGGCGGCCCCTGGCAGCAGATCCTCCCGGGCGTGGTCCTGCTCCACCCCGGCCCGCCGACCAGCGAGGAGCGGCTGCACGCGGTCCTGATGTACGCGGCGAAGGAGCGCCCGGCGGGGGTCCCGGCCCAGCCCGGCGCGGAGGACGCGCACGCCCCGGCGTACACGGAGGCGATGCTGACCGGCCTCGCGGCCCTGACCCTGCACGGCTTCACGTCCTCGCCGCCGCTGATGGCGGTCGACAAGATCGACGTCCTGGTCCCGCGGCTGCGCCGGCTGCGCTCGACGGGCAGCGCGCGGATCGTCCGTACGGCGTCCCTGCCGACCCCGCAGCAGGTGACGGGCGTCCCGGTGGCGCCGGTGCCGCGCGCGCTGGCGGACGCGGTGTCGGAACTGACGGACGCGGGCGCGGTGCGCCGGCTGCTCACCGAGGCCGTCCGTGGTGGTCACTGTGAACCGGCGGCGGTGGTACGGGAATTGAACGCGGCGAAGCTGCTGTCCCGCCCGCACGTGGTGGACGCGGTGGACTCCCTCCTCGCCGAGGGCCGGGCCATCGCTGAGGACCGCCTCTACCGCATGGTCCGCGAACACGGTCTGCCGGACCCGGTCTGGAACGTCGACCTGCGCCTGCCGGGCGGCCCGCACCTCGGCGGCCTGGACGCGTACTGGCCCGAGCAGGCCGTGGCGGTCGAACTGGACACCCGGGCCCCGCGCCAGGACGAGGACGCGCTGTGGTCGGAGTACGCCCGCAAGCGCGAGCACCTGGAGCGGCTCGGCATCACGGTCGTCCACATCACCCCGAGGAAGCTCCGCGAGTCGATGGAACAGCAGGCGGCCGTGGTCCGTACGGCCCTGATGGCGTCCGGCGACCGCGACCCGGCCGCGTATGTCGTGGTCCTGCCCCGGTAGTGACGGACCGGGGCGCGACCAGGAGGGGAGAGGAGGGGCCGCCGGGCGGAGGGGACCGGGCGGCCCCTCCTCGTGTGCACGGTCAGGACGTCGGGTAGCCGATCAGGGACAGGTCCTTTGCGAGGTCGCCCAGGGTCAGGGACGGGTTCAGCCGGGAGACCACGGCCTGGGTCAGCGGGCGCAGGGACCAGACATGGCGTACGGCGTCGAGGTCCACGTCGGTCTCGTAGTACTCCTCGGCGAACTCCCGGTAGCCCTCGGGCCGCCCGTCGAGCAGCGCCTCGAAGAGCCACTCGGCGCTATCGTCGTCCTCGGCGGCCTCGACGTCTCCCGCGCGCCAAGCGGTGTCGGCGGCCTCCCGCCAGAAGCACACCGTCGCCAGCGGCGTCCCGTTCTCGTCGGTGAAGGCGGGCTCGGTGACGTACGCCTGGAACGCCTCGGGGAGCCCGTCGAAGAGGCCGGGCCAGGGCTCGTGGTCCTCCTGGGCGTACGGGCTCATCGGCGACTCGTGGTCGAAGCCGCGGACGTAGGCGCCGGCCGGCGAGAACACGATCGCGTACTCGTTGCCGCTCCCGTCCCGCATCGACGCCATCTCCTCGGTGGGCGACCAGCGGGCGGCGTACGAGAAGTACCGGTCCTCCCAGTCGGGGGACAGGACGGCGTCGAGCACGGCCAGGGCGCGGGAGCGGTCGCGGAGGACCGCTATCGCGGGCAGGCGGCTGATCAGGGCGTGGACGGACATGCCCTCATCCAAGCGCAGGCCACTGACAAGCCGCACGATCAGAACGCCGCCGCGTCCCCGTGCCACCTCCTGTGCACCCACAGCCGCTCACCGGCCACCTCGGTGCGGGCCCAGAGCCCGGACAGCGGGCCGATCCCCGTGCCGAGCGGCAGTCGCGCGAGCACCCGCCTCGGCTTCACCGGCCCGAAACGGCCGTACTCCAGCACCACGACCGCCCGGTCCGTCAGGAGCACCACGCGGCGGCTGAAGAACGCGCTGGAGGCGACCGCGCCGATCAGCCCGGTCGCGATCCCCCAGGGCACGCCGGACAGTTCCGCCAGCTCGGCCGAGCCGACGGCGAGCCGTATCGCCACCACCGCCGCCACGAAGAACACGGCCTGCCACCAGGGGCTGATCCCGCCCTGCGCCAGCACCACCCGCCCGATCCGCTCACCGGGTTCCAGAAGACCCTGCGAACGCCGGCCGATCCGTTCCGCCTGCCGCGACATCACGCCTCCCCACCCGCCGACATCACGCCGAGCAGTGTGTCAGAGGCCCCTCACAGCGGTTCCGGCAGGCTGGGGCGGGGTGTCGTGGCCGTGTGGATGCCGTCCAGCAGGGCCGCGTACGACGCGATCATCCTCGTACGGCTGAAGCGTTCGCGGCTCGCCGAGAGGGCGCCCGCCAGGTCCGGGCGCGCGGTCACCGCCCGCGTCCAGGCCGTGGCGATCGCCGTCGGGTCCGGTGGGGTCACGAAGCCGTGGCCCGCCACGATCGCCGCGCTGTCGCCGACGTCCGTCGTCACCGGTACCGCGCCGCACATCATGCCCTCGATCAGGCAGAGCGGGGCCGCCTCGCCCCAGGCGGAGGTCAGGGCGACCACGTCCGCCGCCGCGTACACCGTCTCCATGTCCCGGCGCACGCCCAGCAGATGCAGCCGGGTGCGGTCCACCGCGCCCAGCCGCGCCACCAGGTCCGGGTTGGCCGGGGTCATGCCCGTCCCGCACATCAGGACGTGACCCTCCGGCTCCCGCCGCAGCCACTCCGCCGCCGCCCGCAGGAACAGCGGGACGTTCTTCATCGCGTCGTAGCGGGCGGCGAGGACGACCACGGGGGCGGACGCGGGGATGCCCGTGGCCGCGCGGAACGCCGACCGCCGGGCCGGGTCCGGGCGGAAGCGGAGGAGGTCGACGCCGTTGGGGATGACGTGCAGGAGCTCGGCGGGGATGCCCGCCGCCCGGTACGCCGCCCGCGTCGACTCCGCGCAGCACACGGCGGCCGCGACCGTGCCGTCGGCGATGGCCGCCTTCAGCGCGTCCAGCGCCTCGCCCTGGTTCTCCGGGTCCGAGCGGTGCAGACAGACCACGACCGGGCGGCGGGGCAGGCCCGACTGGTTCAGCAGGGCCAGCGGCTGTTCCTTCAGGGACAGGATGACGTCCGCCGCCGCCATCGCCCTCGCCGTTTCGGCCAGGTCCGGCCCGGTGAACGCGGCCGGATCACCCTGCCTCCGGTCGAGGGCGGAGACCACCACGCCCGCCGAGGTCAGCGCGCGATGGCAGGCGTCGTCCGCCATCCGCTGGCGGGTGGCCTCCCGGTACATCTCCGCGTGCACGCTGAGCACCTGGTGGCGCTGGCCGCCCTCCACCAGGCCCAGCACCACATCGGTGTGCACGATCCGGGCGCCGCCGGAGAAGAAACCCTCGTAGACCGACAGCACCCGCAGCCCGTGTCCCGTACGCACACGACCACCCGCCTTGCACTCATATCGAGCCATCCCCGTGAAGTGCGGGTTAGCCGATATGAGGCGGTACGGACGTTACGTCCGGATGAACGTGGCGCTTCGTGTCCGGGTCGGCGTGGCTACTCGCCGCAGAACTCCGCCTCGACGACCGCGACCGCGTCCCCGGACCAGTCGCCGTTGAAGTTGAAGGCGAGGGAATGCCGGCCGTCGCCGGTGGTCAGCGCCACCGACTGGGAGCCGTGGATGCCGCCGTCGTGGCCCCAGACGCGCACGCCGCAGCTGAGCCCGACGCCCGACAGCCCCAGTCCGTACCCGGCGGGCCCACCGGTGGCCACCGTGGTCTTCATCTCCTTCAGCTGCTCCGGCGGGAGCAGCCGTCCCTTCAACAGGGCCGTGTAGAAGCGGTTCAGGTCCTTGGAGTCGGAGATCATCCCGCCGGCCGCGCCCGCGAGGGACGGGTTGAGCTTCGTGACGTCGTACGTCGGTCCCGTCGTCGTCTCCGCGAGCTTGGAGTAGGCGCGGCTGCTGGGCCGCGGGACGGTGACGCGGGTGCCGGGGACGGAGGTGGCGTGCAGGCCGAGCGGCTTGATCACCCGCCGCCGGATCTCGTCGCCGTACGGCGACCCCGTCACCTTCTCGATCACCATCCCCGCGACGATGTAGTTGGTGTTGGAGTACTTCCACGACGTGCCGGGGGCGAACTCCGGCGCGTGGCCCATGGCGACCGCCACCAGGTCCCGCGGCGACCGGGTGTCGTAGCGGTGCTCGAAGAAGCCGTCGGCCAGGAAGTAGGTCCGGCCGAAGTCCTTGTCCTCGGTGTAGTTGTAGATCCCGCTGGTGTGGTTGAGGAGTTGACGGAGGGCCACCTTGCTGCCGTCGTGGCCGTTCCCCCGCACCACGCCCGGCAGCCACTTCTCCACCGTGTCGTCCAGCGACAGCCGTCCCTCGGCCTCCAGTTGGAGCAGTACGGTCGCCACGAAGGTCTTGGTGATGCTGCCGATGCGGTAGCGGTCGTCGGCCGAACGGGGGGCGCCGGTGCGCAGGTTGCCCACCCCGGCGGTCGCCGACCAGTCGTCCGCGGTGACCGTCACGCCGGGCACGCCGTCCTTCACGGCGGCCTCGATCGCCTCGCGGGTGGCCTCGTGGTCGCCGTGGCCTCTCGGGGCGGCGAACGCGGGTGCCGCCAGTGCCGCCGACAGCACCACCGCCGTCACCGCCACGAGAGTCGTCCGTACGGTCCTCATGTTCTTCCCCTTCCGGCCTTCGCTGCTGGTCGGGGAGGGAGACACGGCTGGAATCGTCCGGGGTTGAGAAGGGTGCTGCGGTTGAGCCGGTTTCAGCCCTTCTTCAGCACCAGCTCCGTGTTGCGGTCCCGCGCCGAGCCGCCCAGCGAGGTGCTGGCGCCCGGGGCGTTGAAGGACAGCTCCCGGTACAGCGCCGCCAGGCCCGTCTGGGACAGGTCGGCGAAGTCGGTGCGGTGCGGGGCGGAGGACTCGACGCAGGTGGTGAACAGGGAGAGCGTGCCGTCCTTGTTGTCCACCAGCTCGATGACGCGGGCGAGTTGGGGGTAGTCGACGTGGGAGGCGGTGGAGATCTCCCAGAAGCCGTGGCCGCCGCCGGTGCCGCTGTGCGCGGTGATGTCGTTGCGGTGGATGTGGCCGTTGACCCAGGCCAGGACGTTGCGCTGACGGGACAGCAGGGCGACGACCTCGGCACCGCTGTGGCGCCGCTCGCCGGGGCGGGCCGGGTCGGGGCGGGTGTTGTCCATCGACTTGCTGGTGTGGTGACTGAAGACGATCGCGTACGAGTCCTTGTTGTCCTTGAGGGTCTTCTCCAGCCACTTCAGCTGGGCGGTCCCCACGGACCCTTCGTAGTGGCCGCCGGCGTCGGTGGTGTCGAGGCTGATGCCGATGACGTCGTCGGCGATGCGGAAGGAGTAGTACTGGGTGCCCGTGTCGAGGTTGGCGGTGGAGTAGCCGTGGCCCACGGGGCCGAGGCCGCGGTGGGCCGGGTCGAGGTGGGCCTTGAGGTACTCGGTCGGCGTGTACGGCGCCCGCGCCTCGTCCGGCGTCACCGAGCGCATGTCGCGGGCGTGCGCCTTGAGCAGCTCGCGGAAGCCGGCGCCCTTGGGGTCCTTGGCGGTCTTGATGGCGTCCTGGAGCTTCTTCGCCTCGGCGGCCGGCAGGCTCATGAGCTTCCTTCCGCCCATCGCGTACTCGGTGAGCCAGGGGTCGGCGTGGGAGCCGTAGCAGCCGAGCGGCATGGCGTCGTGGTTGCCGACCGTGGAGTACCAGGGGAGGTTCAGGCCGGGGCTGTTGAGCTCGCGGATCGCGGCGGCGAGGAAGCCGTCGAGGTGCGGGAAGCCGCGCTGCTTGTCGGCGTCGCGGACGGTGGTGTCGGGCTGCCAGTACTGCTTGATGCCGCTGTTCATGACGCCCTCGTAGTGCCGCGGGTCACCGGAGTTGGGGCTGATCCGGCCGCCGCTCATCACCGTCAGGAACCACTCCAGTTCCGTCCTGGCGTTGTTGTCCGTGTTGTCGCCGGTGGTCATCGCGAAGTGCAGCGGGGCTCCGGTGACGGGGCCGCCGCGCAGGGCGTTGATCCGCTCGACGAGGGCGATCGCGCCGTGCACGGTGAGCGCCTCCTGGGGGCGCCAGGCGTGCACGTCGGTCGAGCGCAGGTACTCCAGGCGCATCGGGTGCTGGGCGTCGATGATGTGCATGTCGGTGAGCTGCACGAACGCGGCGAGCGCGGTACGGCGGCCGGCGCGGCCGGACTTCGCGGCGGCGAGGTCGCCGCGGACGACGCGCTGCCAGCCGGGGCCGTCGCCGAGGCGGCGGAAGCCGGACGAGGTGCGCGGGGCGGCGACGGTGGCGACCGTGGTGCCGCGGGTGTAGGGCGCGAGGGGGGCGGCGGCCGGGGCCTGCCGGGACTGGGCGACCGGCGCCTCGGCCGCGGTGTCGGCGGCGGGCGTGGTGGTGGCGGCCTGGCTGTCGGTGGGCCGCAGGGCGTAGCCGACGCCGGCGGAGACGGCTGCGGCGCCGGTGGCGGCGAGGACGGTACGGCGGTTGACCGCCAGGGCGGAGGTGGCGACAGAGCGTATGCGCGACATGGCGCGGTCTCCCCGAGTGCGAACGCGTCGGCAGTGGTCGCGGGTCGCTCGCTGCCGCGAATTCCCCGCTCGCTCTGGATCGTTGGCACCGGGGATGACCTGTGCGTGAACGAGACGGCAACGACCGACGCCGATCACCGTACGTGGATCTTGGGGGACCCTGGGTGTCCACGAGGGCTCGTCCGGTGGGCGGGTGGTGGTCACGGACTGTTCATCTGGCGGGGTAGTGGAGGGGTCCGACGGCAGGACGATCGCCACGACGAGGCCGCCCGGCGAATCGGCGGCGGCGGGCTGTCACTCCCGTACGCCCGTCACCCGTCCCGTCACCGGCCGCTCCCGCCACAGCGCGAGGCCCACGTCCACCAGCCCGACCCGGTTCAGAGCGGGCACCTCCGCGAGGGGATGCCAGGCCGCCATGTCCGTGGAGCCACCGACCTCGGGGCGGAGTTCGCCGCCGGTGACGCGGCCCTCGTAGACGAGGCGCAGGCCCTGGCGGTCGATGCTCCGGCCCCGACGCCGCTCAGGCGTGAAGCGGACGGAGTCCACCCCGAGCAGGCCGGTGATCTCGACGGTGTACCCGGTCTCCTCCATCACCTCCCGCAGCACCGTGTCGTAGGGGTCCTCGCCGTGTTCCATGCCGCCACCCGGCAGGGTCCACTCCGGCCTGCCGTCGTCGCCGATCCAGCGGGCGAGGAGGATCTGTTCGTCACGGACGCACACGGCGTAGGCCGCCACCCTCAACTTCTTGCGCATACAGGGAAGTTAGCCCGCGTCGTCGGGATTGGCCGGGGAGTATTCCGGGGGCGTCCAGCGCAGTGGGAGCGCCGAGGGCCGTTCGACGGTCTTCGTGACGGTGAAGCGGACCCGGCGTTCGGTGCCCGCGAACTCCGTCCGTGCCTCGCCCGTGAGCTGGAGGGTCGTGCCGGTCGTCCAGTCCAGGAACAGCAGGCCCGCCCTGGGGTCGGCGTCGAGGTTGCCCAGGGAGAGGAACATCGAGTTGCCCGGGTAGTCCCGCCAGCTGAGCTCGCGCGGTGAGGCGACCTGCACGAAGCCGGGGTTGCCGCCCCGGTGGCTGGCGTCGGCGCCGCCCGGATGGACGGTCGCCAGGAAGAAGGTGTCGGACGCTGTGATGAACTCCCCCTGGGAGGCCGTCAGTTCGGTCCCGTGGCGGGGTTCCTCCCCGGTCCGGTCGGCCATCACCTCGTACGACTCCCTCTTCTGGAGGTACTTCGGGCAGTTGGAGAAGACCTGTTCCGCCGTCACCACGAACCCCCGGTCTGTGGGCCGGAGTCGGCCGTTGAGGCGCATCCGGCGGCGGGTGCGGGGGTCGAGGGCGATCGTGCCCACCTGGGTGCCCTCGACGGTGAGGGCCGGGGCGAGCGGGTCCGGGGCCGCCGCTCCTGCCGTCACCGACATCTGGCGGGGGCCGGTCGCCCGTACGAAACCCGGCGGCCCGTGCAGCGCGGACGCCCAGACCTCACCCGTCGACGGGTCCGCGGCGCCCACGACCAGCAGGGGCTGCAAGCCGAGGAACGCGGCGGCGACCGGCTTGATGCCCTCGCCGATCGAGGCGCCCACGTGGTCCGCCCGCTCCCGCACCCCCACCCGGTCCTGCACGGCGCGCGAACCCGCGTGATACAGCCCCATGTCTAGAAGAACCCGCAGGTCGGAGCGGACTCCACCGGCGCCGGCGCGCCCTCCGCCCCGCTCGGCACCGAGATCTCCAGCCGGGTCCCGTCGGGGTCGTGGAAGAAGATGCCGCCGGACGCCGCGCCCTCCCGGTGGGCGACGACCCCCTCGTAGGCGAAGTCCACCCCGTACGTGCGCAGTGCCGCCTCGTACTCCCGCACCTTCTCGATCGAGTCCGCCTCGAAGGCGAGGTGGTGCAGGCCGGCGCGGTCGCCCTCGAAGCCCTGCTCCGCCTGCTGCCAGAGCGTGAGGACGAGGGCCGAGCCGTCGCCCAGGAACGCGTACCGGCGGCCCTCCTCCTTGCCCTCGCCGATCAGCCGGAAGCCCAGGACGTCCCGGTAGAAGGCGAGCGAGCGGTCGAGGTCGGTGACGTTCAGGCCGATGTGGCCGGTGCGCAAGGTCATGACTCTCCCCAGGGAAGACGGCCGCCCTCATGGCTAACCTCTCTCATTCAAGTTAAAGGTTAGATGCGGTCGCCGCAACCCCTCACGTACCCTTGAGCGGTTAGCACCGAAGGAGCCCCCCATGCCAGCCGACCCGCGCCCCCTCACCGGCGAGCCCCTCGCCCTCGACCTGCTCAACACGCGGTGGATGCGGGAAGGCGCCGTCCAGGACCTGCTCCGGGACGACGACGGGCTCGCCGTGTGGCTGACGGCCAACGCCCTCGACGGACGGTTCGCGGCCGACGCGCCGACGCTGCGGCACACCCTCCAGGCGCGGGACGCGCTGCGGAAGGCCGTCGACGGGGGCGAGACGGCCCCGCTGGACGCCGTGCTCGATCATGGCCGCATCCGGGCCACCCTCACCGCCGAAGGACCGGGCGAGGTACCGGAGTTCCGCGACCCCGCGTGGGGGCCGGCCTGGCTCGCCGCCCGCAACTACCTCGAACTCCTCGCCACCGCACCGGACCGCATCCGGGGCTGCGCCCACGAGGCCTGCATCCTGCACTTCTTCGACACGTCACGGAACGGCACGCGCCGCTGGTGCTCGATGGCGGCGTGCGGGAACCGGGCGAAGGCGTCGCGGCACTACGCGCGTACCAGAGAAGTCTGAGAACCGGTCGGGCAGTTCATCCCTTTTCTCACCCATCTCCCTAAAGGGGATCGCGGGTTTTCCCCATCCGCCCATATCGATTCGGTCAACTCTCCCTAAACATCCTTCCCATGCGTAAAGCTGTGCGATCGTCCGGGTCGCTTTTCCGGACTGTCGCGGTCAGGACCGATCGGCCCCGGCCGCATCCGCACGTTCCTTTACCTACAAGGGATGCCGATGACCCTCACCCCCCAGCGCGATCCGATATCGGGCGGCGCGAGACGCGTGGTGCGCATAGCCGTGGCCGCCGGTCTCGTGGCCGCGCTCTCCGCGGCCGGGCCGATACCCATGGCCTTCTCCGCCGACGCCGCCACGCCGGCCGCGGCCGACCCGGGCGTCAAGTCCGCCGACGAGAAGCTCGGTTCGGACGACGCGGACCTCCTCGCCGAGGCCAAGGCCGCCGGCGACAAGAACGTCACGCTGATGGTCGCCACCGCCCCCGGCCAGACCGAGCAGGTCGCCGAGGAGCTGGACGCGGTCAAGGGCGGCCTCGTGGGCAAGACCTACGACAAGCTCGGTTACGTCCGCGCCACCGTCCCGACCGCCAAGGCCGACGCGGCCATCGCGGCCGCCGCCAAGCTCTCCTCCGTGCACGGCATCGACCTGCGGCAGGAGATCGCGCTCGACGACCCGACGCCGGCCGCCGACACCGCGAAGGGCGCCGCGTCCGCCGCGACGACGAAGACCTACCCGGCGCCGGACAAGAAGACCCCCGCCGTGAACCCGTACAACCCGTCCTTCGAGACGGGCGCCGTCGAGTTCGTGCAGGACCACCCGAAGGCGGACGGCCGCGGCATCACCATCGGCATCCTCGACTCCGGTGTCGACCTCGGCCACCCGGCGCTGCAGAAGACCACCACCGGCGAGCGCAAGATCGTCGACTGGGTGACCGCCACCGACCCGGTGTCCGACGGCGACGCCACCTGGCGGCGGATGAACAACCCGGTCAGCGGCCCGACCTTCACCATCGCGGGCGCCACCTGGAAGGCCCCGGCGGGCGCCTACCAGTTCAACCTGTTCCGCGAGTCGTACACCGCGGGCGGTGACGCCAAGGGCGACGCCAACCGCGACGGCGACACCACCGACGTCTGGGGCGTCCTCTACGACGCGGCCGCCGGAACCGTCCGGGTCGACCTGAACAACAACAACGACTTCGGCGACGACGAGCCGATGAAGCCGTACAAGGACGGGTTCCAGATCGGCTACTTCGGTACCGACAACCCGTCCACCGACGTCGTCGAGCGCCAGCCGTTCGTGGTCGAGATCCGCAAGGACGTCGTCTACAACGCCGCCGGTGACAAGTCCGACTACGTCAACATCGGCGTCATCGAGTCCGAGCACGGCACCCACGTCGCCGGCATCACCTCCGCCAACGGCCTGTTCGGCGGCAAGATGAACGGCGCGGCCCCGGGCGCGAAGATCGTCTCCTCCCGTGCCTGCACCTGGACCGGCGGCTGCACCAACGTCGCGCTCACCGAGGGCATGATCGACCTCGTCACCAAGCGCGGTGTCGACATCGTCAACATGTCCATCGGCGGTCTGCCGGCGCTGAACGACGGCAACAACGCGCGCGCCGAGCTCTACACGCGCCTCATCGACACCTACGGCGTCCAGCTGGTCATCTCGGCCGGCAACTCCGGCCCGGGTGCCAACACCATCGGCGACCCCGGCCTGGCCGACAAGGTGATCTCCGTCGGCGCGGCCATCTCCAAGGCGACGTGGGCCTCCAACTACGGCTCCGCGGTGACGAAGTCGTACGCGATGATGCCGTTCTCCTCGCGCGGTCCGCGTGAGGACGGCGGGTTCACGCCGACGCTGTCCGCGCCGGGTGCCTCCATCAACACCACGCAGACCTGGCTGCCGGGCTCCCCGGTCGCCGAGGCGGGCTACTCGCTGCCGGCCGGCTACTCGATGCTCCAGGGCACCTCGATGGCCTCCCCGCAGGCCGCGGGCGCCTCCGCGCTGCTGCTCTCCGCCGCGAAGCAGAAGGGCATCACGCTCACCCCGGCGAACCTGCGCACCGCCCTGACCTCGACCGCCGACCACATCAAGGGTGTGCAGGCGTACGAGGAGGGCGCGGGCCTCATCAACATCGTGGACGCCTGGGACGCCATCAAGGACGGCGCCACCGCCCACGAGTACACCGTCAAGGCGCCGGTCGACACCGCGATCGACCAGTTCCTGAAGACGCCGGGCTTCGGCACCGGCATCTACGACCGTGAGGGCGGCCTGAAGGCCGGCGTGAAGAAGTCGTACGAGGTCACCATCACCCGTACCACCGGCGCCGACCGTCCGCTCCGCCACGAGCTGGACCTGGTCAACAACGCCTCCGGCACCTTCTCCATCGTCGGCTCCGACGACATCAAGCTGGAGCTGAACAAGCCGGTCACCGTGAAGATCGCCGCGAAGTCGCCGTCCGCCGGCGTCAAGAGCGCGATCCTGGAGGTCGACGACCCGCGCACCGAGGGCGTCGACAAGCAGATCCTGAACACGGTCGTCGTGTCGTCGCCGGTGAAGTACACCTTCTCCGCGTCGAACACCGTCCAGCGCAACAGCACGCAGTCGTACTTCGTGACCGTCCCCGAGGGCGCCAAGTCCCTGGAGGTCGCGATCGGCGGGCTGAAGGACAAGAGCCAGACCCGGTTCATCGCGATCCACCCGTACGGCACTCCGGTCGACAACACCGGCACCCCGTACTGCTACAACAACTACCTCGACGGCAACGGCTGCAAGCCCGACGTGCGTTCGTACGCGGACCCGCAGGCGGGCGTCTGGGAGATCGAGGTCGAGTCGCGCCGTACGTCGCCGCTGCTCGACAACCCGTACAAGCTGGACGTCACCGTCCTCGGCGCCGCCTTCGACCCGGAGGTCGTGACGGTTCCCGAGGCCAAGGTCGGCACCCCGGTCGCCGCCTCCTGGAAGGTGACGAACAACTTCGCCGCCCTCGACGGCAAGCTGGTCGGCGGCCCGCTCGGCTCGGCCAAGTCGGCCCGCCCGTCCATCGCCGAGGGTGCCACCCAGACCACCACGGTCGAGGTGCCCGAGGGCGCCAAGTCGCTCGACGTGGTCATCGGCAACGTGTCCGACGCCTCCGCCGACCTGGACCTGACGGTCTACGACGCGGCGGGCACCCAGGTCGGCCAGTCGGCCGACGGCGACTCGGAGGAGGCCGTCTCCATCGCCTCCCCGGCCGCCGGGACGTACACCATCGAGGTCGTCGGCTACTCGGTCCCGGCCGGGACCACCGAGTACGACTACCAGGACGTGTTCTTCTCCGCCGCGCTCGGCGCCGTCACGGTCGACGACTCGGCCGCGGTGAAGCTGGGCACGGGTGCCTCGACGGACGTCGCCGCAAGCGTCACCGCCGCCGCGGCCGCTCCGGAGGGCCGTGAGTTCTTCGGCCAGGTCCAGCTGGTGAACGCGCGCGGCACGGTCGCGGGCATCGGCAGCGTGAAGATCGAGAAGGTCACTCCGTAGTTCTTCCTACGGTGACCAGGGCGGGCGTCCTCTCGGGGCGCCCGCCCTTTCTCATGCGCACGGCAGGTCGCGCGACTGCGGCAACGACGCCTGGACCCAGGCGCGTTCGCGGGCGACCTCCTTCTCGCCGACCACCCAGTGGTCGGGTACGGCGTCGCCCTGGAGCACCCCGAACAGCACCCGGTCGCCCTTGTGCAGGCCGTCGACGAAGGTGTCGTCGACGACGTAGGTCAGCTGCTTCGGGCCCTTCATGTCCTGCTTGTAGTAGCGGAGCACGTCCACGGTGATCCGCAACTGCACCTGGTCCGCGAGGCGTTCGACCGAGGCGACCTCCCCCTCGACGACCAGCCGGGTGCAGGCCAGATAGTGCGGGCTGCCGAAGCGGCCGGCTTCGGTGTCCATCTGGGACTTGTCGCTCGCGGCGCTGCCGGCGTCCGCGCTGTCGTTGCCGCCCGTCGCGACCAGCCAGCCGAGCCCGGTGACGACGGAGGCCACCATGGCGGCCACGAGGGTGCCGAACGCGACCTTGGGGGCCCAGACGCGGACGCGTGAGGGGCGTGCCGGTGCGGGGCGTGACGCGGGGCGCGGCTGCTGTGCCAAGGCGTCGCCGATGAGGGCGAGTTGCTCGCGCAGGAGGGCGATGTCGGCGGTGGCCTCGCGGTGTTCGGCGCGGAAGGCGGGGTCCGTGTCGTCGGGCAGGGGTTCGCCGGTGAGCGCGGCCATCAGCGCGTCGCCGTCCCGGTGTTCGGCGGTCATGTCACACCACCTCGTCCTCGTGCAGACGGGCGCGCAGCGCGCGGACCGCCGTGTGCAGCCTGCTCTTGACCGTGCCCTCGGGGACGCCGAGTTCCTGGGCGATGTCCCGGACCGGCAGGTCGGCGTAGAACCGCAGGACGAGGACCTGGCGCTGGGCGTCGGGGAGTTCGTCCAGTCCCTGGGCGACGGCGAGCGAGAGCACACTGGTGTCCTCGCCTGAGGGGTGCTCCAACTGGCGCAGGGAGGCGAGGCGTTCGCCGATGCGTTCCTGCCGGCGCTTGGCGCGGTGCCAGTCCATGGCGAGGTTGGAGGCGACGACGGCCGCCCACGCGGAGACGTCGCGCGGTGCCTCGTACCCCTTGGCCGCCCGTTCCAGCAGCCGCAGGCGGACCTGCTGCACCCCGTCCGGCAGGTCCGCCTGCGGCACGCCGCCGAGCGCGAGCACGGCTCGCACCCGACGTTCCTGGGCCGCGTCGAGCGGGTCGTCCGGCCCGTCATGGACGGCGTCCCCCTGGCCGCGGCGGGCCTTTCTGCGCAGCACGGCTCCCCCTCTCCTCGCCGCGTTTCCTCTATGACGCCGATGCGGGCGGAAACGTTCGGCCCGATTCCCGGAATTCTTTCTTCACATGATCTTCACTGCCACCATGAGCCCCATGACGCACATCGTGAAGGGGGCCAACACCCCTGTCCCCACCGGTCCTCTGAGGGTTGCCGTCTGCCGCCGCAAGGTGCCGGGGACGCCCGTCGTGGACGTCTCGGCGCTGCTGCTGGACGCCACGGGCAAGGTGCGCGGCGACGCCGACCTCGTCTTCCACAACCAGCCCGCGCATCCGTCGGGCGCGGTACGGCACCTCGGCACCGGGGACGGCGTGGACCAGCTCGCCGAGTGGCTGGAGCTGGACCTGCCCCGGGTGGAGCCGGCGGTGCAGCGGGTGCTGGTCGCCGCGTCCTGCGACGACGGCACCTTCGGGGCGGTGCCGGGCCTCGCGCTCCAGGCCGTCGCGGGCGACGGCACGATCGTCGCGCACTACGACGTGACGGACGCGGCCGGTGAGACGGCGTTCGTGCTCGGGGAGTTCTACCGGCGCAACGGGGAGTGGAAGTTCCGGGCGGTCGGGCAGGGGTGGGAGTCGGGGCTGGCGGGGCTGGCGACGGACTTCGGGATCGTGGTGGCTCAGGAGCCGGTTCCGGTGGCGGTGCCGGTGCCGGTGGCGGCTCCTCCTGCTCCGGCTCCGATGGCGTACGCCGCGGTCTCCAAGGCGGAAGCCCCCGCGCACGTGCCGCACATGTCCGTACCGGCGGCGCAGCCTCTCGGCACCGACTTCCGCCCCCACACCCAGAGCGGCCGCGGAAACGGCGTCGTCTCCGTGGACGTACCGCTGCCGCCCGGGCCGGTGATCGTGGAGGCGCGGGTCAGAGGCGACGAGTGGCTGCTCGTCGAGACGCTGAACCGGCGCAACAAGGACGAGGACACCGTCTTCAACACCACCCTGCGCGACTTCCACGGCCGCGCCCTGGTGCAGCCCCCGCGCGACCGCCCGCTGCGGATGAAGGTCAACTACGACGGCGACTGGACGATCACCGTCCTGCCGCTGTCGGCGGCCCGTCCCCTGGGCGCGCAGACGATCAACGGGCGCGGCCCCGACGTCATCGCCTACACCGGCACCATGGCCGACGTGAAGGTCCGCTTCGACGGCGGCGCCGACCGCGACGAGTGGTTCGTGCTGAACTGCCACGAGGCCGAGCACTTCGACGACCTCGACGAGCACGAGATGCTGTGCAACGAGACCGGCAAGCTCAAGCAGACCGTCCCGGTCCCCGACGGCCCGCTGCTGCTCGTCGTCGAGCACGGCGACGGCAACTGGGAGCTCACCGCCAAGCCCCTGCCCGTCCGGGACCCGTCCGCAGGCCGGCAGACCGGCGCCTACGAGGGCCGCGGCGACAAGACGATCACGCTCCTGAACCCGCACCCCGGGCGCCCGGCCCTGGTCCAGTACGACTTCCCCGGCGCGAAGGCCGACTACAGCCTCGAGGTGAAGCTCGTCGACGAGTACGGCGACGAGGACGAGTGGCTCACCGGCCGCCAGCGCGGCACCCGGGGCACGGCCGTGCTGTTCGCCGACGGCAGGGCCGAGCAGTCCGTACGGGTCAAGTGCGCGGGCGACTGGACGCTGCGGCTGCTGCCCGAGGAGCAGGCGCCGCTGCTCAGCGGCCCGACCGAGGGCCGGGGCAGCGCCGTCCTGCGCTACCAGGGGCCGCCCACCCTGATGACGGTGACCCGGACCTCGCGCGGCAACGACGAGCACCTCAGCGCCTGGTCCCTGAACCACCCGTACGGCAAGTCGGCGATGATCGCCGACACGCTCGGCCGGCGGCGTCCCACCCTGGGCCCGGTGTGGGTCGACCCGGGCGGCACCTGCTTCGTCACGGTCCGTGCCGCCGAGGACACGAAGTGGCGGCTGGAGCCGGCCCCGATCAGCGCGGCCCCCGTGCTCGGCGCGCGGACGCCGGGTGGCTGGTATGGAGTCGTACGTCACACCGGGCCCGAGGCCGAGCTGGTGGTCGTCGGCACAGCCATGATCCACGTCTTCGAACTGGACGAAAATCTCTTCCCGCACCGGAAACTCACCGCTTCTTCCGGTCCGTACCGCATATCGAACTCGATCCTCCACGTGCGGTGCCTCGGCGAGTGGACGCTGGAACTGCGCCCCTGACCGGCATGCCGTCCCATCCCTCGGGCAAACGATTGGACACACCGGCCGGTAAGAGACGCATGATGGAAACGTCCAGGCCACGCACCCGCCATGTAGAAGGAGTCGTCGTGAAGGTAGGAATCGTCGGAGCCACCGGCCAGGTCGGCACGGTCATGCGCAGGATTCTCGTGGAGCGGGACTTCCCGGTCACCGAGCTGCGTCTGTTCGCCTCGGCCCGCTCGGCGGGGACGGTCCTGGACGGCGTGACGGTGGAGGACGCGGCGACGGCGGACTACACGGGCCTGGACATCGTGCTGTTCTCGGCGGGCGGCGCGACCTCGAAGGCGCTGGCCGAGAAGGTCGCCGCGCAGGGCGCGGTCGTGATCGACAACTCCTCGGCCTGGCGCAAGGACCCCGAGGTGCCGCTGGTGGTCTCCGAGGTGAACCCGCACGCCATCACGGACCGCCCCAAGGGCATCATCGCCAACCCGAACTGCACCACCATGGCCGCGATGCCGGTCCTGAAGGTGCTGGACGCCGAGGCGGGCCTGACGGCGCTGGTCGCCACCACCTACCAGGCGGTCTCCGGCTCCGGCCTCGCGGGCGTGGCGGAGCTGCACGGCCAGGTCCAGAAGGTCGTCGCCGACGCGGACAAGCTGACCCACGACGGCTCGGCGATCGACTTCCCCGAGCCGCAGGTCTACAAGCGGCCCATCGCCTTCAACGTCGTACCGCTGGCGGGTTCGATCGTCGAGGACGGCCTGAACGAGACCGACGAGGAGCAGAAGCTCCGCAACGAGTCCCGCAAGATCCTGGAGCTCCCCGAGCTGAAGGTCTCCGGCACCTGTGTGCGCGTCCCGGTCTTCTCCGGCCACTCGCTCCAGCTCAACGCCCGCTTCGCGCGTCCGCTCAGCCCGGAGCGCGCGACGGAGCTGCTCGCCGGCGCCCCCGGTGTCGCGCTCTCCGACATCCCGACCCCGCTCCAGGCCGCCGGCAAGGACGTCTCCTACGTCGGCCGCATCCGCAGCGACGAGACCGTCGACAACGGCCTCGCCCTGTTCGTCTCGGGCGACAACCTCCGCAAGGGCGCGGCCCTGAACGCGGTGCAGATCGCGGAGCTGGTGGCGGCGGAGCTGAAGGGCTAGGCGGGCCTGCGCACCTCGTAGAGGAAACAGCCGTACTCGACGGCCCGGACGTGGACGAGCGCCACGGCCGGGTCGTCGAACGCGTTCCGGAAGGCCTCGTCGTCGAGGGTGTCGACCAGTTCACCGCCGAGGATGTGCCCGTCGGCGGAGTAGCGCCGGACGGTCCGGTGGGCGTTGGCGAACGGGTAGCCCTCGCCCTCGGGCCCCTGACACTCCTCGGCGTGGATGAAGACGGGCCCCTGCTCGTCGTACGCCCCCGGCTCGGCGCCCGTCTCCGCGGCCCAGCGGCGCAGCGGGGCGTACGAGACCAGGGCCATCCGCTCGCCCGGCACGCTGCGCCGCAGACAGCACCTCAGGGGCGCCCCGCCCTCGTCGTCGGTCACGGGAACCATCTCGCGCCCCGAGTCGTCGGTGGAGCGGAGCTCTTTCAGAGCGGACGGGGGGACGGGGCGTGCGGTGTACGTGCTCATGTGTGTCATGTGCTCCACCCTCCCGGGTGTCCTCCCCGGTCACCGGCGGGTTCCGGACATCGCGTTTCGCGCAGCTCCCATGGAAGGATGGCGGAACCGCCGAACCTACCCATAACGAGGAGATGACCGCGTGCCTGGCACAAACCTGACTCGCGAAGAGGCTCAGCAGCGGGCGAAGCTGCTCACCGTCGAGTCGTACGAGATCGATCTCGACCTCTCCGGCGCGCAAGAGGGCGGTACCTACAGGTCCGTGACCACGGTGCGCTTCGACGTGGCCGAGAACGGGGCGGAGTCGTTCATCGACCTGGTGGCCCCGGAGGTCCACGAGGTCACCCTGAACGGCGACGCGCTCGACCCGGCGGAGGTCTTCAAGGACTCCCGCATCGTGCTCCCCGGCCTGCTCCAGGGCCGCAACGTGCTGCGCGTGGTGGCGGACTGCGCGTACACCAACACGGGCGAGGGCCTGCACCGTTTCGTCGACCCGGTCGACCAGCAGGCGTACCTGTACACCCAGTTCGAGGTGCCGGACGCCCGCCGCGTCTTCGCCTCCTTCGAGCAGCCGGACCTGAAGGCCACCTTCCAGTTCACCGTGAAGGCGCCGACCGGCTGGACGGTCATCTCCAACTCCCCGACGCCGGAGCCCAAGGACGACGTCTGGGAGTTCGAGCCCACCCCGCGGATCTCGTCGTACATCACGGCGTTGATCGTCGGCCCGTACCACTCGGTGCACAGCGTGTACGAGAAGGACGGCCAGTCCGTCCCGCTCGGCATCTACTGCCGCCCCTCGCTCGCCGAGTTCCTCGACTCGGACGCGATCTTCGAGGTGACGCGGCAGGGCTTCGACTGGTTCCAGGAGAAGTTCGACTACGCGTACCCGTTCAAGAAGTACGACCAGTTGTTCGTGCCGGAGTTCAACGCGGGCGCGATGGAGAACGCGGGCGCGGTCACCATCCGCGACCAGTACGTGTTCCGCTCGAAGGTCACGGACGCCGCGTACGAGGTCCGTGCCGAGACGATCCTCCATGAGCTGGCCCACATGTGGTTCGGCGACCTGGTCACCATGGAGTGGTGGAACGACCTGTGGCTGAACGAGTCGTTCGCCACGTACACGTCGATCGCCTGCCAGGCGTACGCGCCGGACAGCCGCTGGCCGCACTCCTGGACCACGTTCGCCAACTCCATGAAGACGTGGGCGTACCGCCAGGACCAGCTGCCCTCGACCCACCCGATCATGGCCGAGATCCGTGACCTGGACGACGTCCTGGTCAACTTCGACGGCATCACGTACGCCAAGGGCGCGAGCGTCCTCAAGCAGCTCGTGGCGTACGTCGGCATGGACGAGTTCTTCGCGGGCGTGCAGGCGTACTTCAAGCGGCACGCGTTCGGCAACACGCGGCTGTCCGACCTGCTGGGCGCGCTGGAGGAGACCTCCGGCCGCGACCTGGGCACCTGGTCGCAGAAGTGGCTCCAGACGGCGGGCATCAACATCCTGCGCCCCGAGATCGAGACCGACGAGCACGGCGTCATCACGTCCTTCGCCATCCGCCAGGAGGCCCCGGCCCTCCCGGCGGGCGCGAAGGGCGAGCCGACGCTGCGCCCGCACCGCATCGCGGTCGGCCTGTACGAACTCGACGAGGACAGCGGCAAGCTGGTCCGCGACGAGCGCGTCGAGCTGGACGTCGACGGCGAACTGACGGCCGTGCCGCAGCTGGTGGGCAAGCGCCGCTCGGCGGTCGTGCTGCTGAACGACGACGACCTGTCGTACGCGAAGGTCCGCCTGGACGAGCAGAGCCTGGCGTTCGTGACGGAGCACCTGGGCGACTTCGAGTCCTCGCTGCCGCGCGCCCTGTGCTGGGCGTCGGCGTGGGACATGACGAGGGACGCGGAGCTGGCAACGCGCGACTACCTCTCGCTCGTCCTGTCCGGCATCGGCAAAGAGTCGGACATCGGTGTCGTGCAGTCCCTGCACCGGCAGGTGAAGCTGGCGATCGAGCTGTACGCCGACCCGGCGGCCCGTGAGGCGCTGCTGACCCGCTGGACCGACGCCACGCTGGCGCACCTGCGGTCGGCGACCGCGGGCAGCGACCACCAGCTGGCGTGGGCGCGCGCGTTCGCGGCGACCGCCCGTACGCCGGAGCAGCTGGACCTCCTGGAGGCCCTGCTGGACGGTTCGCAGACGATCGAGGGCCTGGCGGTGGACACCGAGCTGCGCTGGGCGTTCGTGGAGCGCCTCGCGGCGGTGGGCCGCTTCGACGAGGCCGAGATCGCGGGCGAGTACGAGCGGGACAAGACGGCGGCCGGCGAGCGCCACGCGGCGACCGCCCGCGCGGCCCGTCCGACGGCGGAGGCGAAGGCGGAGGCCTGGGCGCAGGTCGTGGAGTCCGACAAGCTCCCGAACGCGGTGCAGGAGGCTGTCATCGGCGGCTTCGTCCAGACCGGCCAGCGCGAACTGCTCGCCCCGTACACGGACAAGTACTTCGAGGTGGTCAAGGGCATCTGGGACGCCCGTTCCCACGAGATCGCCCAGCAGATCGCGGTGGGCCTCTACCCGTCGATCCAGGTCTCCCAGGAGACCCTGGACAAGACGGACGCCTGGCTGGCCTCCACCGAGCCCAACGCGGCCCTGCGCCGCCTGGTCTCGGAATCCCGGGCGGGCGTGGAACGCGCGCTGAAGGCCCAGGCGGCGGACGCGGCGGCCGAGTAGCGGTTACGCCGACGAGGGGCGCCCGGTGTGATGCCGGGCGCCCCTTGTCATGCCTTGGGGGCGACGGCCGTGGAGCGCGTGCGGGCCGGTGGGGGCTGGTCGCGCAGTTCCCCGCGCCCCTTAGGCATCCGCAGCGGGCGCCAGTCGTCATGCGTCCCCGCGTAGCTGCGTCCCCGCGTAGCTGCGTCCCCGCGCCCCCGCGTAGCTGCGGGCAGTCGTGCCGCACGGCCGGCACCCGCCGATCCGCCGCAGCTGCGGGCAGTCGTGCCGCTGGGGCGGCACGGGTGGGCGCAGCGGCACCCCGCCAACGCGGGCAAGTGAAACCCCCCGACCTCAGCTCCCACCCCGCCGCACCCTCAGCCCACGCCCGCCGCAACCTCCTCCAACGCCGCCAGCACCCGCCCCACCACAACCCCCGCCTCACTACCCCGCCGTACCGCCGCCACCACATGCCGCACCGGCCGGTCCACCCCCAGCTCCCGCATCACCACCCCACCCCTCCCCACCACAGCCATGCGCGGCACCAACGCCACCCCCATCCCCGCCTCCACCATCGCCAGGATCGCCGTCCACCCCGCCGCCGAATGCCCCTGCCGAGGCGTGAACCCGGCCGCCTCGCACGCCCCCCGCGTGATGTCCGACCACGGCCCGCTGCCCCCGAAGATCCACGGCTCCCCGGCCAGATCCGCCAACCGCAACCCCTCCACCCCCGCCAGCTCATGCCCCCGCGGCAGTGCCACATCCAGCGGGTCCGCCAGCAGCTCCACCCGCGTGAACCGCCCGTCCCCCACCACCGGCGCCTGCGCGGCCAGCGACAACGCGAGGTCGACCTCCCCCGCGGCCAGCAACTCGTACGCCTCCCCCGCCTCCGCCTCCCGCACCCGCACACTCATCCCGGGCGACGAAACCCGCAGCGCCCGTACGGCGGGTACGACCAGCGCGGGCACCGCCGTGGAGAACGCGCCGACCCGCACCTCCCCCACCTCACCCCGCAGATGCGCCGCCAACTCCGCGTCCGCCCGCTCCAGTTGCTCGAACACCGCCTCGGCATGCCGCAGCACGAGCAGCGCCGCGTCCGTGAGCCGCACCCGCCTCCCCTGCGCCTCGAGGAGCGGCACCCCCACCTGCTTCGCCAGATTGGTCAGCTGCTGCGACACCGCCGACGGAGTCATCCGCAGCGCCTCGGCCGTCGCGGTCACGGTGCCCTGTTCCCGCAGCGTCCGCAGGATGCGCAGTTTCCGGATGTCCCACTCGACCATGAGGGCAACCTACGCAAGCTATCCGGCGGCCCCCAACATCACCCCGCCGAGGATCAGCGCCATGCACAGCACCTGCACCGGCCCGACCGTCTCCCCGAGCACCGCCCAGGACAGCAGGGCCACACACACCGGCTGGAGGTAGTAGACGACCCCGGCACGGGCCGCGCCGACCAGGGCGATCGCCTTGTTCCAGGCGAAGAAGGCGATCGCGGAGGAGGCGACCCCGACGTACCCGAGCGGCAGCACCGTCGCGGTCGTCGGCGTGAACCCGCCCTGGACCGCCAGACTCACGCCCTGCGCGGGCAGCAGCAGCCCGGCCCCGACGAGAAACGTGGTGAACAGGAAGGCGGCGCCCCCGAGTTCGGCGGGTCGGCGCCGCAACAGCGCGCTGTACGCGGCGAAGCAGCAGGCCGCGCCGATCATCCACAGGTCCCCGGCCGCGAACCCGGCACCCCCGCCCATCAGCAGCAGCACCCCCGCGCAGGCCACGAACAGCCCAACCACCCGACGCCGCCCCAGCCGTACGCCGGACGCCCGCTCGAACACCGCCATCAGCACCGGCGACGCGGCCATGATCATGCCCATCGTGGCGGCGGGGGTGGTCAACCCGGCCTGATTCACGAGGGTGTTGTAGACGGTCACGCCGAGGAGCGAGGCGAGGACGACGAAGCCGAGGTGCCGGCGGATCGCCGCTCGCTGCCGCCAGGCCTGCCGCGCCCCGAAGGGGGCGACGGCCACGAGCGCGACGATCCAGCGCCAGAAGGCCTGCTGGACCGGCGGCACGCTGTCGTGCAGCGCACGGGACGTGACGAAGCTGCCCGACCAGACGACGGTCGCGAGGGCGGCGAGAGCGACCCCGAGGGCGGCGGTCTGCGCGGCCCTCGGGGTCGTACGGGTGGGGGTCCTTTCGAGGACGTCGGTCACGTAGGTCCTTCCACTGCTCGGTGATCTCGGTGGATCTACCGTCGCAGCGCCGGACCTGTCACGTCCATCGAAACTTTCCGAGCATTCCTTTCAGCTGAACTGAACGATCGCACTGGAGCGGCAGGGGCGCCAGGAGTCCGCTGCCGGAGCTGGCCGGCCACCGTCGCCCCGAACGCCAGCCCCATCCCCACCAGTTGGACCGGCGTCAGCGCCTGTCCGAGCGCCGCCCAGCCGACGACCGCCGCGGTCAGCGGGGAGAGCGGGCCGAGGAAGGTGACCTGGGTGGCGGTGAGGCGGCCGATGCCGCGGAACCACAGCCAATAGGCGACGGCCGTGTTGGCGAGCGCGAGGTAGAGGTAGCCGCCGATCGCCGGCCCGTCGAGCGCGGGCGGGGCGCCCTCGACCAGGAAGGCGAGCGGCGCGATGAGCAGCCCGCCCGCGGTCAGCTGCCAGGCGGTGAGCGCCAGCGGGCCCACGCCGTCGGGACGGCCCCAGCGCTTGGTCAGCACGGTGCCGGTGGACATGGAGGCGGCGGAGGCGAGCGCCGCCAGAACGCCGACCACGTCGAGGGCCCCGGCCGCCTTCAGTACGACGAGACTGACGCCGAACGCCGCCACGACCCCCGTGAGCACGCTCCGGGTCGTGGGCCGCTGCCCCAGCAGCACCGCCGAGAGCCCCACCACGAACAGCGGCCCGACCGACCCGACGACCGCCGCCATCCCGCCGGGCAGCCGGTACGCCGACAGGAACAGCAGCGGGAAGAAGGCGCCGATGTTCAGGGCGCCGAGCACCGCGGCCTTCCCCCACCAGATGCCGCGCGGCAGCACCCGGGCGAGGGCCAGCAGGACCAGGCCGGCGGGCAGGGCGCGCATGAGGCCGGTGAACAGGGGGCGGTCGGCCGGGAGGAGCTCCGTGGTGACGGCGTAGGTGGTGCCCCAGGAGACGGGGGCGAGGGCGGTGAGCAGGACGGTCGCGGCGCGGTTCACGACGGCACCCTTCTGAAGGTCGCTTGGTAGTCATTAGCTTAGCGCTAAGCTACTTACTGTCAATCCACTTTCTTGCGGACGACCGGAACCGGGCGGATACTCTCCGCATGAGTGCACCGCGCAAGGACCCCGTCGACGCGATCGTCGACCAGTGGGCGGCCGTACGGCCGGACCTCGACACCAAGGCGATGGAGGTCTTCGGGCGGATCTTCCGCCTCTCCCGCGCCATGGGCGACCGCATGGAACGGGCGTACGCCCCTCACGGCCTCTCCCGCGGCGAGTTCGACGTCCTCGCCACCCTGCGCCGGTCCGGCGAGCCCTACACGCTCTCCCCGCGCCAGCTCTCCGGCACGCTGATGCTCACCACCGGCGGCATGACCGGCCGCCTCGACAAGCTGGAACGCGCGGGCCTGATCCGCCGCTCCCCCGACCCCCACGACCGCCGCGGCCTCCAAGTGACCCTGACGGAGAAGGGGTTGACCACCGTCGACGAGGCGGTCGGCGCCGGCCTGGACGCCGAGGCGACGGCCCTGTCCACCCTGAACGCCGAACAGGCCGACCAACTGGCCGACCTGCTGCGCGAGTTGCTCACGGGCACGGAGGGGACGGGCCGCTAGGCGCTCCGCCGGAAGTGCGGTGAGGGGCCGTGGGTTCTCTGCGGCGCCGTCGTGGCTGGTCGCGCAGTTCCCCGCGCCCCTTCAGGGCGCTCGGCCCCGGGCCGGTCAGCTCCCCACGTGAGCGACGAGTGCCGCCTCGACCCGTGCCGGGTCCGCCACGTCCGCCGCCCAGGCCACGTATCCGTCGGGCCGCACCAGCACGGTCGTACGGCGGTCGCTCGCCCAGTGGGCCACCGTCAGCCGGTCCTTGCGGGTGCCCTGGCCGTCGTAGGCCTCCGAGGTGACCTCCGGGGTGATCAGCACGAACCGGCCGCCGCGCAGGGCCTCGTAGAGGCGGCCGCCGGTCAGGGCGACGTCGGGGACGCGGGTGCCGGTGAGGCGGTGGGCGCCTCGGGGGGCGGGGTAGCGGTAGCCGATGCCGGAGACCTGGCCCAGCGCCTTGCGCTGCACCGGCCGGGCCACGTTGACGAAGGCCGAGACCAAGCCGCGCACGGCACGCAGGACCGGGTTCTGCGCGCGGGCCAGCCGGACCAGTCCGCCGCTGCTGCGCAGCACCGCCTTGCCCACCGGGTGCCGCTCGGCCTCGTAGGTGTCGAGGAGCCCCTCGGGGGCCCGGCCCTGGACGGCCGCGGCCAGCTTCCAGCCGAGGTTGGCCGCGTCCTGAAGGCCGGTGTTCATGCCCTGGCCGCCGGCCGGGGAGTGGACGTGCGCGGCGTCCCCGGCGAGGAAGACCCGGCCGACCCGGTAGCGCGGCGCCTGGCGCTCGTCGCTGTGGAAGCGGGAGAGCCAGCGGGCGTCGTGCATGCCGTAGTCGGTGCCCAGGGCGCGGCGCGTGACCTCCTTGATCTCGGCCAGGTCGAGCGGGGCGTCGTCGGGGACCTCGTGCCGGCGGTTCCAGCCCATCACCCGGTACCAGCCGTCGCCGAAGGAGGCGATCATCGCGAAGGCGTCGTCCGCCCCGTTGACGGTGAGCACGCCCTCGGGCTTCTCGGTGAGCCGGACGTCGGCGAGGAAGAGGGACTTGATGACGGCGACCCCGGGGAAGTCCACGCCGATCGCCCGGCGCACGGCGCTGTGGTGGCCGTCGGTGCCGACGACGTAGTCCGCGCGGAGCGTGGCGGTCGCCCCGTCCGGGCCGCGTACGTCGAGGTCGACGCCGGCGTCGTCCTGGCGCAGCCCGACGACCTCGCTCTCGTACCGGAACTCCACCCCGGCTTCCCGCGCCCGCCGCTCCAGCAGCCGCTCGACCTCGTACTGCGGGGTGATGAGCAGGAACGGGAAGCGGGACTCCAGCGTCCCGAGGTCGAGCGACAGCCGGCGGAAGAGGCGCAGGCCGGTGATGGTGTCGCCGGTGGCCAGCAGGTCGTCGGCGAGGCCGCGGGCGTCGAGCTGCTCCAGGGTGCGGGCGTGGACCCCGAAGGCCCGGGAGAGGTTGCTGATCTGGTGCGGGCGCTTCTCGACGAGGGTGACGGGGACGCCGGCGCCGGCGAGGTCACCGGCGAGGAGCAGGCCGGTGGGGCCGGAGCCGACGACGATCACGGGGTGCGGGGTGCTGTTGGTGCCGAGGTCAGTGCCGGTGCCGGTGCCGTTCATGGGGGCCTCCTGAGCCAACGCCTGTTTGCCAACGACTGTTTGCCAACGCTCGTTGACGAGGTTAGGCGCAGTCGCGTGGCGAAGTCAACACTTGTTGGCCAACGAACGTTGACCTACGCTTGTGGGCATGACCGGCACCCCCACGAAGAACACCCGCCCCCGTCGCTCCGACGCGACCCGTGACGCGATCCTCGTCGCGGCCCGGGAGCGGTTCGCCGCCGACGGGTACGAGCGGGCCACCATCCGCGCCATTGCCAAGGACGCGAGCATCGACCCGTCGATGGTGATGCGCTACTACGGCAACAAGGAGGGCCTGTTCGCGGCGGCCGTCTCCGTCGACCTACGGCTGCCGGACGCCGGCGGGCTGTCCCCGCAGGACGTCGGCGCGGTCCTGGTGCGGCACTTCCTCGACATGTGGGAGGACGACGAGGTCCTCACGGCCCTGCTCCGGGTCGGCGCCACGAATCAGGCCGGGGCCGAGCGCATGCAGGGCATCTTCCGGGACCAGTTGCTGCCGGTGGCCCGGCAGGTGTGCCCCGACCCCGAACAGATCCCGACGCGGGCCGCGCTCACGGCGTCGCAGCTGCTCGGGCTGGCGCTCACCCGGTACGTACTGCGGATTCCGCCGGCGGTGGCGCTGCACCCCGAGGAGATCGTGGCGTGGCTGGGCCCGACGGTGCAGCGGTACCTGACGGCGCCGAGCCCCTGAGAACACACCGAGGGCGCCGACCTCGCCCGGTACGGCGGATGCGCGTACGGGGAACGGGGTCGGCGCCCTCGTGAAACCTGTGCTGACCTGCGGTCAGGCGTTGGCCTTGGCCTTCGCCTTGCTCTTGGGCACGTTCACCCGGTGGTCCGCGTGCGACTTGTCCAGGACCATCACCAGGCCCGCGATGACCCCGAAGATCACGAGCGGGGCCGCGACGAAGAGACCCAGCGTGTCGATGACGCTCAGGCCGGACCCGGGGTCGTCACCGTCGTCCCGGGTGAGCGCGAGCGCGGGAGACGTCATGAGCAGCATCATCAGCGTCGTACCGGCAGCCAGAGCACCGGCGCGCAGGGCGTTCTTCTTGTCCACGGTGCCAAAGTATCGAACACGACTCGAGCCCGCGCGCTCGGGGGGTGCGTATGAGGCAGCCACCGCCGCAAGCCACGGAGCGTCCCCCACCGTCACCGCGACTGGGGCAGCCTGGCCCACCTAGCTGCGAGCAGCCGTACCGCAGAGGCGACACCCACCCAAGCAGCCGCATCCGCCGCAGCTGCGAGCAGCCGTACCGCAGAGGCGACACCCACCCAAGCAGCCGCATCCGCCGCAGCTGCGGGCAGTCGTGCCGCTGGGGCGGCACGGGTGGGCGCAGCGGCACCCCGCCGGCGCGGGCAAGCGAAACCCCTCGACCTCAGCCCCCACCCAGCCGCACCAGTCCCTCAGCCCCAACCTCCCACCCTCAGCCCTCACACCCCGCCGAACCAGCCGCGCCAGCACCTCCAGCCACTCCCCGGTGTCGGCGGCGGCCTCGGCGCGTTCCTCGGCCAGCCCGCGCGTCAACAGCCCCAGCCGGTGCCGGAGTTCGACGTGCTCGCCGGTGAGCCGGGCCGCGGTGGACGGCAGGTCGTGGGTCGTGGCGGTGGCCAGACAGTCCGCGCGCCAGCGTTCGGGCGGCAGCGGACGGCCGTCGCCCTCCCAGTCCCGCTCGAACCACAGCACCGACGTCCCGAGCACCCCCCGCTCCCGCAACGTCTCGCGCACCCCGGGCTCCACCGTCCCCAAGTCCTCGCCGATGACCATCGCCCCGGCCCGCGAAGCCTCCAGGACCAGGATCGCGAGCATGGCCTCGGCGTCGTAGCGGACGTAGGTGCCCTCGGTCGGCGGCAGCCCCTGCGGGACCCACCACAGCCGGAAAAGGCCCATGACGTGGTCGATGCGCAACGCGCCGGCGTACCGGAACAGGGCGCGCAGCAGGCGGCGGTACGGCGCGTAGCCGGACTCGGCGAGGCGGTCGGGGCGCCAGGGCGGCAGCCCCCAGTCCTGGCCGCGCGCGTTGAAGGCGTCCGGCGGGGCGCCCACCGACATCCCGGCGGCGAAGTACTCCTGCTGCGCCCAGGCGTCGGCGCCCTCGGGGTGCACGCCGACGGCGAGGTCGTGGACGACGCCGACGCTCATCCCGGCGTCGCGGGCCGCGCGCTGGGCGGCGGCGAGTTGGGCGTCGGTGAGCCAGGCGAGCCGCGACCAGAAGTCGACGCGGTCCATCAACTCGGCGCGGGCGCGGGCGGTTTCACCGGACCGGGGGTCGCGCAGCGCGGCCGGCCAGCGGCTCCAGTCCGAGCCGTGCACCTCCGCCAGCGCGCACCACGTGGCGTGGTCCTCCAGCGCCTCGCCCTCCTGGGCGAGGAAGTCGGCGTAGGCGGCGCGCCGGCCGGGTCCGAGGGGGACTTCGTGGACGAGTTCCAGCGCCTCGCGCTTGAGCTCCCACACGGCGTCCCGGTCGATCAACGCCCCTTTCTCCAGCACCGCTTCGCGCAGCGACGCGGCCCGCTCCAGGAGGGCACGGACGCGGCCGTGGTCGGTGACGTACGGGTACTCGTCGACGTCCTCGACGCGCAGGTGCACCGGGTCGGGGAAGCGGCGGGAGGAGGGGCGGTAGGGCGAGGGGTCGGTGGGGGCGCCGGGCACGGCCGCGTGCAACGGGTTGACCTGCACGAATCCGGCGCCGAGCGCGCGTCCGGCCCAGGCGGTGAGTTCGCCGAGGTCGCCGAGGTCGCCCATGCCCCAGGAGCGGTGGGAGAGCAGGGAGTAGAGCTGGACGAGCAGTCCGTACGGGCGTCCGGTGGGGGTGGGGAGCCGGGCGGGGGCGACGACCAGATGACTCTCGGCGACCCGGCCGTCCGGTGCGGTGGCGGTCAACCGGTGGACTCCGGGCGGGAGTTGGTCGGTCGCGGAGCGGGTCTCGCCCTGCTCGGTCGTGATGCGCAGCCGGGTGCCGTCGGGGAGGGCGTCGAGGGCGGCGGACGAGGTGCCGCTCCAGCACACGACCGTCGGCGGCAGCAGCCGTGCGCGCAGCTCGCGCTCACGGGCGGCCAGCGCCGCCGCGGGGTCGGCGGTGTCGACGCCGAGGGCGGTGAGGGCGCGGGTGACGGCGGCGGCCGAGGCGGCGACCGTGCGGTCCGGGGCGGGGCTGTAGGAGGTGGCGACGCCGTGCAGCCCGGCAAGCCGGGAGAGGTCCTCGGACGGGGGCTCGGCAGCGGTCATCTACAACTCCGCATCGGCATCGGACTCGCTGGTCAACGGGGCGGCGTCGGCCATCGGCGGCTCGCTGGTCAGGGGCTCGGCGTCGGGCAGGGGCGGTTCGCTGGTCAGCGGGGTCTCGGCGCAGGCGCCCTCGGCGCTGAAGACGCAGAAGTGCGCCTCGTCGGGTTTGGACAGGGCGGCCGGGAGCGGGGGGTGGGTCGGTGCGGCCACGGGGGCCTCCTCGGTGTGTACGGCTGCGTGACGGGTCATCGCAGCCCTACCCAGTGGTCGCGGCGACAGACGTACGGAGGGCAAGAACGTGCTTTTCGTCATGTTCCGGCCCGCTCTGCGATCCGTCCAGAGATCACGATCCACTCGGCGCACACGGGCCACTATTCACTCAGTACATGTATCGAGTGCATAATGATCGCCATGAGCACCCGCCACATCCTGCTGGGGCTGCTCGCCTCGGGGCCGAGCCATGGCTACGACCTGAAGCGGCGCCACGACGAACGTTTCCCGCAGGCCCGCCCACTGGCCTACGGGCAGGTCTACACGACCCTGCAACGCCTGGTCCGCGACGGTCTCGCCGAGATCGACGCCACCGAGTCCGACGGCGGCCCGGAGCGCACGACGTACCGCGCGACGGCCGACGGGGAACGTGAACTCACCGAGTGGGCCCGGGAGATCGCCCCGCCGGCGCCCTTCGTGACCAACGAGATCTTCGCCAAGGTCGTCGTCGCGATCCTCTCCGGCGGCGACCCGGACGCCTATCTGCGCGCCCAACGCGCCGCCCACATGGGCCGGATGCGGGAGCTCACGCAGGTCAAGACCGCCAAGGGCGCCGATCTCGCGACCGTCCTCTCGGCGGACTACGCCCTCAACCACCTTGACGCCGACCTCCGTTGGATGACCACGACGGCGGCCCGGCTGACCACACTGACCGCGGAGGTCGACACAGCATGAGCACCACAGTGCCGCTCCTGGCGGCGCGCGACCTCGTGAAGGCGCACGGCCCGACCGAGGCCCTGCGCGGCGCCTCCCTCGAACTGCGGGCCGGCGAGATCCTGGCCGTGACCGGCGCCAGCGGCAGCGGGAAGTCGACGCTGCTGCACTGCCTCGCGGGCATCGTCCGCCCGGACGCGGGCTCCGTGAGCTACGCCGGGGAGCAGCTCCACACGCTGTCCGAGAAGCGGCTGAGCGAGCTGCGGCGCACGGACTTCGGGGTGGTGTTCCAGTTCGGGCAGCTGATCCCGGAGCTGACGGCGCTCGACAACGTGGCCCTGCCGCTGATGCTGGCGGGCGCCGCCCGCAAGGACGCCCAGGTCCGCGGCCAGGAGTGGCTGGAGCGGTTCGGCGTGCTGGGGCAGGAGGCGCTGCGGCCGGGCGAGATGAGCGGCGGCCAGGCCCAGCGGACCGCGCTGGCCCGGGCCCTGGTCACCGACCCGAAGGTGGTCTTCGCGGACGAGCCGACGGGCGCGCTGGACTCACTGGCGAGCGAACAGGTGATGACGGCCCTGACCCACACGGCCGGCGAACAGGGCACCGCGGTCCTGCTGATCACCCACGACGCCCAGGTAGCGGCGTACGCGGACCGCGAGCTACGCCTGAACGACGGCGTCGTGGCCCCGCAGGAGGTGGCGGCGTGACGACGTACACGGAACGCGTCAGCACACAGGGGCGGCTGGGCACCGATCTGCGGCTGGCCTGGTTGCTGACCCGGGGGTCGGACCGGCGGGAGGGATGGCGGGCGCTGCTGACGGCGGTCGGGGCGGCGCTGGCGACCGGGCTCGGACTGGTCGTCGCCGCGCTGCTGCCGCTGACCGGACAGCACCACGTGCCGGTGGGCTACGGCATGCTCGACCAGCCCGGCACCCGCATCGGCGTGATCGCCGCGCTGCTGATGCTGCTCATCCCGGTGCTCGGCTTCCTCGGCCAGTGCGCCCGGATCGGCGCCGTGCACCGGGAGCGCAGACTGGCCGCGCTGCGGCTGGCGGGGGCCTCGCCGGGGCAGGTGCGGCGGATCGCGGCGCTGGAGTCGGGGCTGGCCTGCCTCGCCGGTTCGGCGGTGGCCACGGTGGTCTCCGTACCGACCCTGCTCCGGATGTGGCACCGGCCCGACCCGCTGGTGTGGGCGGTCATGGCGGTGGTCGCCGTCCTGGTGCCGGTCCTCGGGGTGGTCGTGAGCGTGCTGGCGCTGCGCCGGCTGGTGGCCTCGCCGCTGGGCCGGCTGCGCCGGGAGCGCCCCGCCGAGGGACCCGGGCGGCTGTTCCGGGTGGCGACCGCGCTGCTCGGGCTGCTGGTGGTGTACGTCGTGACGACGCCGTTCCACGACGTGCCGTTCGAGTTCGCGCTGACGCCGGTCACGGTGTTCTGTCTGTGCCTGCTGGTGGGCGCCGTCGCGGTGTGGCTGACCGGCGCCTCGGCCCGGCAGCTGGGCGAGGGCCTGTCCGCGCGCGCCAAGAGCCCGGCGCTGCTGATCGCGGCGGAACGGCTGCGCGACGACCCGTGGGCGGCGGCCCGCACGCATGCCGCGGTGCTGCTGGTCACGGTGGCCGGCTCGGGCTTCCTCGGGATACGGCAGGTACTGCTGTCGGCCCTGCGCTCCCGGGAGCACCACTACGCCGACGAGATCGCGGAGATCGAAGGCGGCCTGAACCTCACGGGCCTCGCGATCCTCGCCGCCCTCGCCCTGGTCCTGACCGCGCTGGCCGTCGGCACCGCGGAGTCCGTGGCCACCCGGCGCCGGGGACTGGCCGCCCAGTCGGCGGCGGGAGTGCCGTACTCGGTCCTCGCGCGGGCGACCCTGCTGGAGACCGCGCTGCCGCTGGCCCCCGCGCTGGCGGTCGCGGGCCTCGGCGGTCTGACGATCAGCGTCTGGTACGGCTCGATCGCCTCGGAACACGGGACGCCGGATGCGCCGTACATGGCACTGCTGGCGCCGGTGCTGGCGTACGCGGCCTGTCTGCTGGCCGCCGCGACCTCGCTGCCGCTGCTGCGCCGCTCACTGCGCCCGGCGGAGCTGCGGTACGCGTGAGACGACCATGACCGCTGCCGCGTAGGCATGCATGACCGCTGTCCCGGGGGCACGGGGGACCCCCGGGGCAGCACACCCACGGAACGACCCGCGGGACAACACGAAGGCCCGGATCGTCGTCAGGCAGAGATGCCGTCGATCCGGGCCAGGGCGTCGTCCGCGCCGTACGGCTGCAAGTACGGCAGCCAGCGCGGGTCCCTATGCCCGGTACCGATGATGCGCCAGGCCAGGCCGGTGGGCGGAGCGGGTTTGTGGCGCAGCCGCCAGCCGATCTCGAACAGGTGTCGGTCGGCCTTCACGTGGTTGCAGCGGCGGCACGAGGCCACCACGTTGTCCCACACGTGCTTGCCCCCGCGGCTGCGCGGGATGACGTGGTCGACGCTGGTTGCGACGCCACCGCAGTACATGCACCGGCCCCCGTCGCGGGCGAAGAGCGCGCGCCGGGTAAGAGGAACGGGCCCCCGATAGGGAACCCGGACGAATCGCTTGAGCCGGACCACGCTTGGTGCGGGGACTGTGACGGTTGCGCTGTGCATGAAGGCGCCGGACTCTTCAAGGCAGACGGCCTTGTTTTCGAGCACGAGGACGAGCGCGCGGCGGAGCGGTACGACGCCCAGTGGCTCGTACGACGCGTTGAGGACCAGGACATGCGGCACGGATGCCTCCTTGGGCGTCGGCGGCGCGTGGCTCGCGCCGGGACGATCTGTAGTCAGTCTCCCCTCATGCCTGGTGGAAGCGCCACCATCTCCCGGTAACGGGCTGGGAGTGTTTTCGACCACACCTGCGACCACTGCTTTCAGCATCCCCAGGTGAGCACGGTCTCTCCCTCGAACATGGCGACGATCCACACACGATGCACCGTTAGTGTGGTGGGCCTGCCGCCCGGTGACCTTTCCGTGACCTTGCCCGTACGCCAGGCGGCGGACGCTGCACCTGGAGGTACCTGCCGTGTCCTTGCCCGCCGTCCTACTGGCCGCGACCGCGACCCCGTCGCCCTCTCCCTCGGAGAGCGGGGCCGCGACCGTCCCCACGCTCCAGGACGCCCAGGAGAGCGCGACGAACGCCGCGAGCTGGGTCGAGCAGAACTGGTCGACCTGGCTGGCGATCGGTCTGCGCGTGCTGTTGATCCTGGTGATAGCGGCGGTGCTGAGAGTCGCGGTGCGGCGGGCGATCACCAAGCTGATAGACCGCATGAACCGCACGGTCCAGGCGGTCGACGGCACGGCGCTCGGCGGCCTGCTGGTCAATGTCGAGCGGCGGCGTCAGCGCTCGCAGGCGATCGGTTCGGTGCTGCGCTCGGTGGCCAGCTTCATCATCATGGGCACCGCGGCCCTGATGATCCTCGGCACCTTCGAGATCAACCTGGCCCCGCTGCTGGCCTCCGCCGGTGTCGCGGGTGTCGCGATCGGTTTCGGCGCCCGCAACCTGGTCACGGACTTCCTCTCCGGCGTCTTCATGATCCTGGAGGACCAGTACGGCGTGGGCGACACCATCGACGCGGGCGTGGCCTCCGGCGAGGTCATCGAGGTCGGCCTGCGGGTGACGAAGCTGCGCGGCGACAACGGCGAGATCTGGTACGTCCGCAACGGCGAGGTCAAGCGCATCGGCAACCTCTCCCAGGGCTGGGCCACGGCCGGCGTCGACGTGACGGTCCGCTCGGACGAGGACCTGGACAAGGTGAAGGCGACGATCGACGAGGTCGCCGAGCGGATGAGCAAGGAAGAGCCCTGGAACGAGCTCCTGTGGGGCCCGATCGAGGTCCTGGGCCTCGACAGCGTCCTCCTCGACTCGATGGTCGTCCGCGTCTCCGCGAAGACGATGCCGGGCAAGGCCCTGACGGTGGAACGCGAACTCCGCTGGCGCGTCAAGCGCGCCTTCGACGCGGCGGACATCGACATCGTCGGCGGCCCGGCGGTCGCGGCGGACCCCGACCCGACCCCCGACCCGACGGCAGCCATGGCAGCCCCCTCGGCCTACTCCAACACGTCCTCCCCCCAGGCCCAGGCAGCCACCCCCCTGACCCCACCGAGCGTGACGAAGTAACAGCCGCTACGAGAGGGGCGGCGCCCGGGGCAACCTGGACGCCGCCCTTCTGTCATCCCACGCCCGTCCCCCTCAACTCCAGCTCCCCCGCCACCTGGCACATCGCCACGTATGACGTGCCCTTGCGCAGGCCGGCCACGCCGAGGTGGCTCTCGTCGGCGCGGAGGTCGATGAGGACCGTTCCCGAGGTCGTGTCGAAGGACAGGGAGCCGTGCACCGAGTGGTCCGAGCGGCCCGGGCGCCATCGGAAGCTGACCTCCTCCTGGCCGTTCTCGGCGACGAGGAAGGCCCGGTCGGAGGCGGTCAGGCGGTCGCGCGTGCGCTGTTGCCAGCCGTCGGAGACGTCCGCGGAGCGCAGCAGATGTGTCTGTCTGGCGTCCAGGACCGCCACGGAGAACGCGAGTCCGGCCGTCCGCGACCGGCGCCTGAGCCATCCCCACGCCAGCGCTGCCCAGAGCAGGCTGACAGTGCCCCAGGCGAGCAGCGCGGTCACCAGTTCCCGGCCCAGGTTGCTCCGGGTGAACCCGTCGTCGACGAGCCCGGCGACCAACTGGACGACCATCAGCGGCGACTGGATGGCCACGGCCGCCCGCCAGCACACCAGAAGCAGCTTCACGAGCCGTCTCCGCAGGCGAGGGTGTACGCCTCGGTGACCCACTGCTCCTTGTTGCCGTGCTCGGCGGGGTCGACGCCGCACGCCAGTGAGGCATGGAAGTTGCCGCGGAGATAGGTGAAGACACTGCCGTAGACCCGGGTACGGCTGCCGTCGGGGCAGTCCACCGTGAAGCTGGCGTCCACGGCCCGGACCCCCTGGGCTGTCACGAAGACACCGGCGCCGTGGAAGTCGATGCGGTCGTCGTCCTCCTCCTCGGCGGACGAGGCGCCCGGCTTCGCCAGCTCCGACGCGGACCAGTACTTCAGCCGCTTCGCGAGCGAGGCATATATCCGCCGGGCGGACGGGCCCGCGCCGCTCACCTCGATCCGCGGCTCCAACTCCCGCACCCGCTCAGGCGTGATGGTCACCCACCCGTCGTCCTCCCCGACCTCGACCGGCCGGGACACCGCGATGAGCGTCGGTTCCTTTGCCACCCGCCCCCATCGGATCGCCCCGCCCGCACACCCCGTCGGCGCAGCCGTGGACGTCGTGCGTGCCACGGCCGCCGAGTCGTCGCCCCCCACCCGGCACCCACCCACACCGAAACCCACGGCCGCGCACAACAACGCCGCGGGCACGGCCCGTCGAGCCGAGTTGTTCACAGGGTTCCCCTCCCCTTCGTGTTCCGCAGCCGGATGAAAGAGCAGGAACCTGTGAAGAACCACTCCCGACCTGCGAAAACGAATGATCGTGATGAACTCGTGACGGCTCCGGGACCAACCCCCGCCCCCCCACCCCCGAATTAATGATGTTCACAGCTCACCCGCATTCCCCCCACACCCCCTCCCCGCCTAGGTTCGAGCCGTCAGCGGGCCCTTGTTCTGGAGCGCAACGCCCAGGGGTCCGCTTCCGAATGTGGGGAAACACATGAGAAAGCTCGCCATCGGCACCGTCACGACCGGCGCCCTGGCCCTGTCCGCGCTGGCCGTGCCCGCCGCCCAGGCCGCCACCCCGGACCTCGTCTTCGCGGACGTGACCGTGAACAAGGGGAAGGCGATCGTCGTCGGCACGACCAACGACGTGACCGTGCCGGTGACGTACACCCTGACCCGGCCCTCCGACCTCACGATCGACTACGAGAACAACGCGGCGGGCGTCCTGCTCTACCGCGGCTCGCTCTCCAGCCTCGACAACGAGATCGAGAGCGACGCCTCACCGACCTGCACCACCACGGCGACGACGGACACCACGATCACGGAGTCCTGCTCCGACACCCTCACCGTCGACCCGTCGTTCGACCTCTTCGAGGCCGCGGACGCCACCACCTGGAAGGTGGGCGGCTTCTACGGCCAGGTCGCCTCCGACCTGGACGACTCCGACGACAAGGTCAGCTTCGAGTACGGCTTCGCGGCCTGGGGCAACAAGGGCACCGCCAAGATCCAGCGCGCCGCCAAGCTCACCGCCAACGCCTCGCCGGAGCCGGTGAAGAAGGGGAAGACCATCACGGTCAGCGGCAAGCTGACCCGCGCCAACTGGGAGACCGGCGGCTACACCGGTTACGTCTCCCAGACGGCCACGCTCCAGTTCCGCGCCAAGGGCTCGGACACCTACAGCACCGTCAAGACGGTGACCTCGTCCACGGCCGGCGCGCTGAAGGCGACCGTCACCGCGTCGAAGGACGGCTACTACCGCTACGTCTTCGCGGGCACGTCCACGACGGCCGCCGCGAAGGCGACCGGCGACTACATAGACGTCCAGTAATCACCCCGCACCACCCCTTCACCACCCCCGAACCGCCCTCGCAGGTAACGACTCCGTTTCCCGCGAGGGCGGTTTTCTTCACCCCCTTGACTCCCCCACGGTCCAGACCTATGTTCCCTGCATCCGATAGGAAACCTTCCTAACAGTCACAGTCCGTAGAGTCTGCTGCGGACCGATCCCGGGAGAGGGGCACACATGGCCGGCACCCCGCGCACACTCCGCGCCATGAACGACCGTGCCGCCCTCGACCTCCTCCTGGAGCACGGGCAGCTGTCCCGCACCCGGATCGGCAAGCTCACCGGCCTGTCCAAGCCGACCGCCTCCCAGCTCCTGGCCCGCCTCGAAGCGGCGGGCCTGGTCCTCGCCGGCGGCACCACCGAGGGCCGCCCCGGCCCCAACGCCCAGTTGTACGAGGTGAATCCGGCCGCCGGGTACGCCGCCGGCCTCGACGTCACCCCCGAACGCATCCTCGCCGCCGTCGCCGACATCACCGGCCGCACGATCGGCTCGTACGAACTGCCCACCCCGGGCAGAAGGACCGGCACACCGGTCGTCCAGCAGGTCACCGACGCTCTCGACGGGGCCGTGAAGGCGGCCGGGCTGGCCCGCGCCGACGTCCACCGCCTCGTCATCGGCACCCCCGGCGCCTTCGACCCCAACACCGGCCGACTGCGCTACGCCTCCCACCTCCCGGGCTGGCACACCCCGGCCCTCCTCGACGAACTCGCCGCCGCGCTGCCGATGCCGGTGGAGTACGAGAACGACGTCAACCTCGTCGCCGTCGCCGAACAGCGGCTCGGCGCGGCCCGCGGCCACGACGACTTCGTCCTGCTGTGGAACGAGGGCGGCCTCGGCGCGGCCCTCGTCCTCGGCGGCCGGCTGCACCGCGGCTGGACCGGCGGCGCGGGCGAGGTCGGCTTCCTGCCGGTGCCGGGCACCCCGCTGGTGCGGCAGGTCACCAAGGCCAACAGCGGCGGCTACCAGGAGCTGGCCGGCTCGCAGGCCGTCCCCCGGCTCGCCCGCGAACTCGGCATCGACGACATCCCGAGCGGCCCGTACGCCGAGGTCGCCGCCGCCCTCGTCGCCCGCGCCGCCCACTCCGAAGACCCCACCCACCAGCAGCTGTTGGAGACGTACGCGACCCGCCTCGCCACCGGTCTGGCCTCGCTCGTCTCCGTCCTCGACCCGGAACTCGTCGTCCTGAGCGGCGCTTCCCTCACCGCCGGCGGCGAGCCCCTGCGCGCGCTCGTCCAGTCCGAACTGGAGGAGCTGGCCGCGGCCCGCCCCCACCTCGTCGTCGGCGCCGTACCCGAACAGCCCGTGCTGCGCGGCGCGTTGGAGAGCGCGCTCGCCGCCACCCGTGACGAGGTCTTCGACACCTCGCGCTGACCCCTCCGCTCACCCACTTGCCCGCCCCAGGGAGACCTCACCATGCCCAAGCGCGCCCGAATAACGGCTTTTGCCCTGCTGTCCTCCGTCGCTCTCCTGACCTCGGCCTGTACCGGCCAGTCGAGCTCCGGCGCCGACGACGACGCCTCCAAGGAGACGACCATCAACTTCTGGCACGCCTGGAGCGCGGACTCCGAGGTGAAGGCCGTGAAGACGCTGGTCGCCGGTTTCGAGAAGGCGCACCCCAACATCCACGTCAACGTCGTCGGCAACATGACCGACGACAAGATCAACCAGGCGCTGCGGGCGGGCGGTTCCAAGGCGCCCGACGTGATCTCGTCGTTCACCACCAACGCCGTCGGCAAGTTCTGTTCCTCCGGTGCCCTGGTCGACCTCAACCCCTTCTTCGAGAAGGCGGGCATCGACCCGGACAAGACCTTCCCGGCGGCGATGAACGAGTACACCCAGTTCGACGGCGACCGCTGTTCGGTCCCGCTCCTCGGCGACGCCTACGGCCTCTACTACAACAAGACGGCCTTCGAGAAGGCGGGCATCAGCGCCCCGCCGAAGACCTGGTCCGAATTCGAGTCCGACGCAAAGAAGTTGACGATCCCTCAGGGCGACGGCTTCAAGCAGCTCGGCTTCATGCCGAACTACCACGGCTGGGAGACCACGACCGAGCACTACCTGGGCCAGTTCTCGCCCACGTACTTCGACAAGAGCGGCAAGTCGACGATCGCGACGGACCCGGCCGTCGCGGACGCCTTCACCGTGCAGAAGAAGCTGGTCGACGCCCTCGGCGGCTACCGCAAGCTGGAGACGTACCGTTCCAAGCTCGGCGACGAGTGGGGTCCCAAGCACCCCTTCCACACCGGTCAGGTCGCCATGCAGCTCGACGGCGAATGGCGTCTGGGCATGGCGCTGGAGGCCAAGCCCGGCTTCGAGATCGGCGTCGCCCCGCTGCCCGTCCCCGACGACCAGGCCGACCAGTACGGCAAGGGCTACATCACCGGCACGATCGCCGGCATCGCCGCCACCAGCAAGAAGCAGAACGCGGCCTGGGAGCTGGTCAAGTACATCACCACGGACACGGACGCGGTGGTGGGCTTCTCCAACGCCATCCACAACGTGCCCTCCACGCTGGCCGCCCTGAAGTCCCCGAAGCTCGAGTACGACCCGCGCTTCAAGACCTTCCTGGACATCGCGGCGAACCCGGACTCGACGACCGCCCCGTCCTCGGTCAACGGCGGCGTGTACCTCACCACGATCCAGGAGCTCGGCTACGCCTACGAGAGCGGCAAGGTCACCGACCTCGACAAGGGCCTCGCGGACGCGGCCCGGCAGATCGACACGGACATCGCGCAGGCGAAGTAGCGATGAGCACCCTTACGTTGGCGTCGAAGCGCCGCAGGTCGGCGCTGCGCACCCTCGCCTTCATGTCCCCCTGGCTGATCGGCTTCGCGGTCTTCTTCGCGTACCCGCTGATCTCGACGGTCTACTTCTCGTTCATGCACTACGACGGCTTCCGGCCGCCGACGTGGAGCGGCACGCAGAACTGGACCTACGTCTTCGAGCACTACCCCTTCTTCTGGCCGGCCCTGCGCAACACCCTGTGGCTGGTCGTGGTGATGGTCAGTCTCCGGGTCGTGTTCGGCCTCGGGATCGGCCTGCTGATCACGAAGATCAAGACGGGGACGGGTGTCTTCCGCACCCTCTTCTACCTGCCCTACTTGGCCCCGCCGGTGGCGGCGACGATGGCCTTCGCGTTCCTCCTCAACCCCGGTACGGGTCCGGTCAACTCGATCCTGGAGAAGGTCGGCATCCCGGCGCCGGGCTGGTTCAACGACCCCACCTGGTCCAAGCCGGCCCTCACCCTGCTCGCCCTGTGGGGGATCGGCGACCTGATGGTCATCTTCATGGCCGCGCTGCTCGACGTACCCCAAGAGCAGTACGAGGCAGCGGAGTTGGACGGGGCGTCGGCCTGGCAACGCTTCCGCTACGTGACGCTCCCCAACATCTCCCCGATCGTGATGTTCGCGGTCGTCACGGGCGTGATCCAGACGATGCAGTACTACACCCAGCCCCTGATCGCCGGGAAGGTCGCCTCGGGCGTGATCCAGGGCGCCGGCACCCAGTTCGAGCCCGGCTACCCGGACAAGTCCACGCTCACCCTCCCCCAACTCGTCTACAACCTCGGCTTCCAGCGCTTCGACTACGGCTCCGCCTGCGTGGTGGCCCTGGTGCTGTTCGCCCTCTCGATGGCCTTCACCGCGTTTCTGATGCGGCGCCGGGGCGGCCTGATCCAGGCAGGTGACTGACCGATGACCCAAGTACTGGACAGGCCCGCGCCGTTGAAGGCACCGGCCTCCCCCGCCGAACGCACGGCCCGCCGCAAAGCACTCCTCGAATGGATCGCCGTCCACTCCCTCGGCCTCGCCGCCGCCCTCTTCTTCACCCTCCCCTTCGTCTTCGTGTTCCTGACCTCCCTCATGAGCGACACCCAGGCCCTCAGCCGGGACCTGATCCCGCACACCTGGGAATGGGGCAACTACCGAAGGGTCTTCGACACCCCGGGCTTCCTCACCTGGTGGCGCAACACGCTGCTCTACGCGGGCGCCGGCACAGCGCTCACGGTCATCTCGTCCCTCCCCGTGGCGTACGCGCTCGCCAAGTTCCGCTTCCGGGGCCGCAACCTCTCCCTGATGCTGGTGATCTCGATGATGATGCTGCCGCCGCAGGTGGTCATCATCCCGATGTACCTGTTCTGGGCGAAGCAGCTGGACCTCTCCGGCACGCTGTGGCCGCTGATCATCCCGATGGCGTTCGGCGACGCGTTCTCGATCTTCCTGCTGCGCCAGTTCCTGATGACGATCCCGAACGAGTACGTGGACGCGGCGAAGGTCGACGGCTGCGGGGACCTCCGCACCCTCCTCCGAGTCGTCATCCCCATGGCGAAGCCGGGCATCGCCGCAGTGGCCCTCTTCCAGTTCTTCTACGCCTGGAACGACTACTTCGGCCCCCAGATCTACGCCTCGGAGAACCAGAACGCCTGGACCCTCAGCTACGGCCTGGAGTCCTTCAAGGGCATGCACCACACCGACTGGAACCTGACCATGGCCGCGACCGTGCTGGTCATGGCCCCCGTGATCCTCGTGTTCTTCTTCGCGCAGAAGGCGTTCGTCGAAGGCGTGACACTCACCGGAGTGAAGGGCTGACCATGAAACTCACCGTGGTAGGCGGCGGTTCGACCTACACCCCCGAACTCATCGACGGCTTCGCCCGCTTGCGGGACACGCTCCCCATCGACGACCTCGTCCTCACCGACCCGTCGACCGAACGCCTGAACCTTGTAGGCGGCTTGGCCCGCCGCATCTTCACCCGACAGCACCACGAAGGCCGTATCACCACCACCTCCGACCTGGACGCGGCCGTGGACGGCGCAGACGCAGTGCTCCTCCAGCTCCGCGTGGGCGGCCAGGCGGCCCGCGAACAGGACGAGACCTGGCCCCTGGAATGCGGCTGCGTAGGCCAGGAAACGACCGGCGCCGGCGGCCTGGCCAAGGCCCTCCGAACGGTCCCCGTGGTCCTGGACATAGCGGAACGGGTCCGCCGCACCAACCCCGAAGCCTGGCTGATCGACTTCACCAACCCGGTGGGCATCGTCACGAGGGCCCTCCTCCAGGCGGGCCACAAGGCGGTGGGCCTGTGCAACGTGGCGATCGGCTTCCAGCGCAAGTTCGCGGCCCTGCTGGACGTCACCCCCTCCGAGGTCCACCTGGACCACGTGGGCCTCAACCACCTCACCTGGGAAACGGCGGTACGCCTCGGCGGCCCCGAAGGCAGAGACGTCCTCCCCGACCTCCTGACCCACCACGGCGAGGGGATAGCGGCGGACCTCCACCTCCCCCACCCCCTCCTCACCCACCTCAACGCGATCCCCTCCTACTACCTCCGCTACTTCTACGCCCATGACGAGGTCGTACGAGAACTACGCACCAAGCCCTCCCGAGCGGCCGAAGTAGCGGCAATGGAACGCGAGTTGCTGTCGCTCTACGCCGACCCGACCCTGGACGAGAAGCCGGAGCTCCTCTCCAAGCGCGGCGGCGCGTACTACTCGGAGGCGGCGGTGGACCTGGCCGCGGCCCTGCTCACCGGCGCGGGAAACCCGTACCAGGTGGTGAACACCCGCAACAACGGCACGCTCCCCTTCCTCCCCGACGACGCGGTGATCGAGGTACAGGCGGCGGTGGGCCAGAAGGGCGCCACCCCCCTCCCCGTCGCCCCCTTGGACCCCCTCTACGCGGGCCTGATCTCCAACGTGACGGCCTACGAACACCTAGCCCTGGAAGCAGCCCTCCACGGCGGCCGGAACCGCGTCTTCAAGGCCCTGCTCTCCCACCCCCTGATCGCCCAGTACGAGTACGCCGACGCCCTCACCGACCGACTGATCGCACACAACCGGGAGCATCTCGCGTGGGCATGACCGCACGTGTCCTCGCCATAGACGCGGGCAACAGCAAGACGGACGTAGCCGTCCTGGCCCCCGACGGAACGGTCCTGGCCACGGCGAGAGGAGACGGCTTCCGCCCCCACACGACGGGCGTCGAAGCAGCACTGGACACAGTGGCCAAGCCAGTAACGGAGGCCTTCACCAGGGCCGGAGCAACCACCACGGACCACATCTCAGCGTGCCTGGCGAACGCGGACTTCCCTTTCGAGGAGGACCAGCTGGCCGAGGCCCTCCAAGCCCGCACCTGGGGCACCACCGTCACGGTCCGCAACGACACCTTCGCCATCCTCCGCGCCGGCGCCGCCGAACCCCGCGGCGTGGCCGTGGTCTGCGGCGCCGGCATCAACTGCGTAGGCATGCGCCCCGACGGCCGCACCGCCCGCTTTCCGGCACTGGGCCGCATCTCAGGCGACTGGGGCGGCGGTTGGGGCCTCGCAGAGGAGGCCCTGTGGCACGCCGCAAGGGCAGAGGACGGCCGAGGCGACCCCACAGCCCTGTCCAGCACACTGCCCGCCCACTTCGACCTGCCCTCCATGTACGCCCTGATAGAGGCCCTGCACCTGGAACGCATAGCCCCCGCCCGCCGCCACGAACTCACCCCGGTCCTCTTCACCACGGCAGCCGACGGCGACCCCACAGCCCGCGCCCTGATCGACCGCCTGGCCGAAGAGGTGGTGGCGATGGCCACGGTGGCCCTGACCCGCCTGGACCTCCTGGAGGAGGAGACCCCGGTACTCCTGGGCGGCAGCGTACTGGCAGCACGCCACCCCCAACTGGATCACGGCATAAGGGACTTGCTAGCCACCCACGCACCCAAGGCCGTACCCCAAGTGGTCACGGCAAGCCCGGTACTGGGAGCGGCACTCCTGGGCTTGGACGACGTAGAGGCACCCCCCACGGCCCAGGCACGCACACGAGCCCACTACGAGCGCTGACGGGGGCGCACCCCCACGGCCCCGCAGCGCGCGACGGCGGGAAGGGGACGTGTCGGGGGGTGTCCGCCCGCAGCGGTTGGCGCGTCAACACGGGCGCCTTATCTGAACGCCCGATTCCGCGCCGTTCCGAGGACGGACACCCCCCGGCGCGGCCCCGACCCCCAACGCACCACACCACGCAAGACGCGAACCCCCACCGAACGCCCGAACCGGGAACCGAACAGATTCCCCCCGCGTGTGATTGGGCAGGGGGTGGTGCGGGGCGTTGTGTTGCGCCGGGAAACCGGCATACACGCTGCGATCCGATCAAGATCCAGTGAAGGCCGGTGCGCATTGTCGGTCCCGGCAGCGATACTTGCGGCGACAGATGACCATGGGGGAGGTCAACAGTGACACACCCGCCGAAAAGCAGCGCGGCACCACCACCGGACGTCGGCATGCCCACGATGCCGGCCGTACCACCCCAACCGGGCCTCCAGGCGAACGGCACCCCCACCCCGGCCACCGCCTCCACCAACGCGCCCGCGCCCGCGCCCAGCGAACCCCGCCGTACCGCGTTCGCCGAGGGCGTCGACCGCCTGCGCCACGCGGCCACCACCGAACCCGGCCGGCTCCGCATCATCGGCGCCTTCCTCGCCGCCCTGGTCATCGCGTTCGGCGCCGTCACGGCCTGGCAGACGACCGACCGCGCGGCCGCCGCCGACGACGTCCTCAACAAGAGCCAGCCGCTCAGCAGCGCCGCCGCCGACATCTACCGCAGCCTCGCCGACGCCAACACCGCCGCCTCCAGCGGCTTCCTTGCCGGCGGCCAGGAGACGGCGACGTCCCGCGACCGGTACGAGAAGGACATCGACAAGGCGGCCGCGGGCCTCGTCAAGGCCGCAGCGAACTCGGACCCCGACTCCCCGGCCGCGGCGACGGTCACGAAGCTCAACCGTCTGCTGCCGGAGTACAAGGGCCTGGTGGAGCGTGCCCGCACCTACAACCGCCAGGGCTTCCCGGTCGGCGGCGCGTATCTGCGCTACGCCAACGAGAAGATGCAGAACGAGATGCTCCCGGCGGCGGAGGACCTGTACACGAGCGAGAACGAACGCCTCCGTTCCGACTACGACGACGCGACGCCGTACCCGTGGGCGGCGATAGCCCTCGGCGTCGTGGTCCTCGCCGCGCTCGCCTGGGCCCAGCACCGCAACTACCGGCGCACCAACCGGGTCATGAACCACGGCCTGGTCGCGGCGACGGCCACCGCGACGGTCGTGCTGCTGTGGCTCGTCGTCGGTCACACCGTCGCGCGCGCGGGCCTGAACGACTCCTACGACCACGGCGTCCGCTCCCTCAACGTCCTGCACGACGCCCGCATCGCCTCCTTGAAGGCGCGCGGCAACGAGAACCTCACCCTGGTCGCCCGCGGCGCCGAGACGGTGACGGTGAAGGACGCCGACGGCGTGGAACAGACACGCGACGCCTACGACTACGACTTCCAGAAGGACATGAAGACCCTCGGCGCGGGCCTGGCCGAAGCGGCGAAGCTCGCCGACGACAGCGATGGCGAGAAGCCGGTCACCGCGGCCCAGGGCAACATGACGGAGTGGCAGAAGCGCCACGGCGCGGCCCGCGACGAGGACGACAACGGCAACTACGAGGCGGCCCTGAACCGGGTCATCGGCCCCGAGAACGCGACGGGCGAGTGCTTCGACAGCGTCGACGACAACCTCGCCACGGCGATCGGGCACGAGGAGGCCGAGTTCGAGCAGGCGGCCGGCGGCGGCCTGGACGCGATGACGGGCCTGCCGGTGGGCGCGGCCGTCCTCGCCGTCCTGGGCGCGGCGGGCGCGGTCCTCGGCATCGGCCGCAGGCTGTCGGAGTACCGGTGAAAGGGGGCGTGACGATGAACATACGACGTGTACGGGCCGGTCTGAAGGGCTGGGGCGGTGTGGCCGCGATGGCGGTGGTCTGCGCCCTCGCGCTCGCGTTCGTGCTGCTCCTGCCGCTGACGCAGTCGAAGGGCGCCGACGGCACCGGCACCGGCGGCCAGGGCGTGGCCCACGGCAGCCAGGCGCGGGCCGAGGACGACCCCTGCCAGGACCCGCAGATCAAGAAGGCCCCGGAGAAGCAGACGCTGTCGCCGTCGGGTGCGGACGGCGACACCATCAAGAAGATCAAGGCCCGCGAGGGCGACAAGCGCAAGCTGATCGTCGGCGTGGACCAGAACAGCTACCGCTGGGGCTACCGCAACCCCAACGCCGGCACCAGCGGCGAGCTGGAGGGCTTCGACATCGACCTGGTGCACCGGATCGCCGCGGAGATCCTCGGCGACCCGAACGCGGTGCTGTTCAAGGCGATCCCCACCAACCAGCGCATCCCGGCGCTCCAGGAGGGCCGGGTCGACATGGTGGTGCGCACGATGACCATCAACTGCACGCGGCTGGGCCAGGTCGCGTTCTCCGCCCCGTACTTCAAGACCGGCCAGCAGGTCCTCGCCCCCAAGTCCTCGACGATCAAGGGGTACGACGACACGCTCGCCGGCAAGAGGATCTGCACGGCGGAGGGTTCGACGGCGAACACCACGCTGACGGAGGACCAGAAGGCGGGCAAGCTCCCCGCGACGGCCAAGATCGTCGACCCGGTGCCGAACCAGCTGGACTGCCTGGTGCGGCTCCAACTGGGCGAGGTGGACGCGGTGGTGACGGACGGCGCCCTCGCCGCAAGCCAGGCGGCCCAGGACCCGACGGTGCAGTTGAAGGGCGACCCGTTCACGACCGAGTACTACGGCGTGGCGATGAACCTGAAGGCCGACGATCTGGTACGCCGGGTCAACCAGATCCTGGCGGACTACCGCAAGGACACCGCGAACGGCTGGCAGGCGTCGTACGACAAGTGGCTGTCGGCGACACTGGACAAGGACTCCGCGAAGTCGAAGCCGCCGACCCCGGCGGAGTACCTCCGCACGAGCTGAGGCAGACACAGACAGGCACAGACAGGCACCGACAGGCACCTGAACGGCGAGCAACCACCCCCGACAACGAGACCAGCAGCGAGAGGTGATCGATGGGCGTCACGGGACCCCCCGGGCCGGTGATGGACCGGGACGAGGTGGACCGTGCGCTGGCGCGGCTCGGCGCGGAGTACGAGGCGATCGAGACCTCGCTCCTCGCCCTGCAGGACCACTCCGGCCGCAGGCTCCTGGAGGGCGCCGCGCTCACGGGTGTGACCCGGGAGCGCTGGACGGCCGCGGAGGCGTCGATCACGCTGCTGTGGGCGTACTTCGACGCGTACACGGACGCGTTGCGCAGCGCCCGGGAGATCAGGTCGCGGCGCCGCTGGTCCAGCCGTGAGGACCTGGTGGAGCTGACGGAGCTGCTGCGCGGCGAGTCGGTGACGGTAGCGGGCAGCGCCACGGCAACGGCCAACGCCCCGACGCTGCACGGCGGTTCGGGCAAGCTCAGCGAGCAGTTCAGCCTGGCCACGCTCGTCGACCGGATGAACGAGCTGTACGCGACCTCGCTCGACATGGTCGTCGCCGCCGACGCGGTCTGGTCGGCGCTGCCCGCGCGGATAGATTTACTGGCCGCCGAACTCCAGCGCACCCGCAAGCTCGCGCACTCGGTGGGCGTCCGCCCGGGCGAGCACCCGGCGGGCGACGACCTGGAGCGCATCACGCGCACGCTGACGCACCTGCGCGAGCAGGTGGTCTCCGACCCGCTCGCCTACTGGAACCCCACACCGGGCAGCTCGGCCCCGGGCGGCGGCCGTCCCGACACCACGGTGTACGACCGTGAGGCGCGTGCCCTGGAGGACGTACGCCGGGAGATCGACGCGGTGTTGACGGTCCGGCAGGACGCGGAGCAGCGGCTGGTCAGGCTCCGTGACGTGCTCTCCCGTGCGGACCGCACGCTCGCCGAGGCCCGTACCGCGCGCGGCGAGGTGCTGGCGAAGATCGCGGCCACGGAGGTGCCGGTCGTCAGCGGTCCGCCGACCGTGCTCCAGGAGCAGCTGGCGACGGCCGCCGAGTACCGCAGACAGGCCCAGTGGCACCGCCTGTCCCCGCTCCTGGAGTCCCTGGAGCAGAAGGCGGAGGACGAACTGCTGCGCGCCCGCGAGTCGTTGACCGCGGTCACCCAGCCACTGGCGGTCCGCGCGGAGCTGCGCGGCCGCCTCGACGCGTACAAGGCGAAGGTCGCCCGGCACGGCCTCGCCGAGGACCCGTTCCTGATCGAGCGGTACGACGCGGCGCGCCGCATGCTGTGGAGCGCGCCCTGCGATCTGCGCGTCGCCGAACAGGCCGTGCTGCGCTACCAGCACGCGGCCGCCGAGCTGCTCCGCGCCCCGCGGGTGCCGGAGCAGAGCGGGCCAGAGGACCGTAGGGGGGAGGACCGGTCATGACTCAGGCAGCACAGCAGACCTGTCAGCGGCCAGGCTGCGGCGGGTCGTACGAGGATGTCGGCGGCGGTGAGCTGTACTGCGACACCTGCGGACTCGCGCCCGTGGTGTCGGCGAGCGGCATGGTGGGGTCCCCGCCGACCGGGATCACCGGCGGCGGCAAGGGCTCGCGCGGTTCCGGCAGCGGCAGTTCGCGCTCCGGCAGCAGCCGCAGCACGTCACGCAGCACCTCGCAGTCGTCGAAGTCCCGCCGCTCGGTGTCGGGCCGCCTCTCGCGCTCGCTGTCGGGCCGTACGACGGGCCGCTCGGTGTCGGTGCGCAGTTCGGGTTCCAGCACCGGGTCGAGCGCCCGCGGCCGGCTGGGCGCCGGGCTGGTGCAGGTGCCGGACGTGCCGCGTCCCGACCCGCGCGCGATGGTGCTGGAGAACCCCGAGGTCCCCGAGCGCAAGCGGTTCTGCTCCCGCTCGGACTGCGGGGCGCCGGTGGGCCGGGCCCGCGGCGACCGCCCGGGGCGCACGGAGGGCTTCTGCACCAAGTGCGGCAACCCGTACTCGTTCGTCCCGAAGCTGACGGCCGGCGACATCGTGCACGGCCAGTACGAGGTCGTGGGCTGCCTGGCGCACGGCGGGCTCGGCTGGGTGTACCTGGCCGTCGACCGCGCGGTCTCCGACCGCTGGGTGGTCCTCAAGGGCCTCCTCGACACCGGCGACCAGGACGCGATGGCGGCGGCGATCTCCGAGCGGCGCTTCCTCGCGGAGATCGAGCACGCCAACATCGTGCGGATCTACAACTTCGTCGAGCACCTCGACCAGCGCACGGGTTCGCTCGACGGCTACATCGTCATGGAGTACGTCGGCGGCAAGTCCCTCAAGGAGATCGCCAACGGCCGCCGCACCCCGGACGGCAAGCGCGACCCGCTCCCGGTGGAACAGGCCTGCGCATACGGCATCGAGGCCCTGGAGGCGCTCGGCCACCTCCACAGCCGCAACCTGCTCTACTGCGACTTCAAGGTCGACAACGCCATCCAGACCGAGGACCAGCTCAAGCTCATCGACATGGGCGCGGTCCGCAGGATGGACGACGACGAGTCGGCCATCTACGGCACGGTCGGCTACCAGGCGCCGGAGGTCGCCGAGGTCGGCCCGTCGGTGGCGTCCGACCTCTACACGGTCGCCCGCACCCTCGCCGTCCTCACCTTCGACTTCCAGGGCTACACGAACGTCTTCGTGGACTCCCTGCCCGACCCCGACAACATCGAGGTCTTCCGCCAGTACGAGTCCTTCTACCGCCTCCTGGTCCGCGCCACCGACCCCGACCCGGCCCGCCGCTTCGCCTCCGCCCAGGAGATGGCGGAGCAGCTGACGGGCGTACTGCGCGAGGTCGTGTCGCTCCAGACCGGGCGGGCACGGCCGGCGCTGTCGACCCTGTTCGGTCCTGAACTGCGGGTGACGGACACGGAGTTGTTCCCGAAGCTGGACGGGGAGGTGTCGCGGTTGGGGGCGCGGGTGGTGCGTCCTGCGCGTAATTCCCCTGTTGTTTCTGTGGGCACCGGAGGTGCCCAGCATCCCGGCGGCGGAGCCGTCCCGGCGCTCGGGGGTGCTGCGGCGTTGGTGAAGTCCGTGGCGACGCCCGCCGCGGCTCTGGCGCTGCCCGTTCCGCGGGTCGACCCCTCCGATCCCAACGCCGGCTTCCTCGCCGGGCTCATGGCGACCGCCGCCGCGGAGCTGCTGGGGGCGCTCGCCGCCGCGCCGGCGCCGTCGATCGAGACGCGGTTGCGGCAGATCCGGGCGTGGCTGGAGAACGGCGACGCGCACACCGCGCTGGAGGCGCTGACGCGGGTCGAGGACGAGCGGCCCGACGACTGGCGGGTGGTCTGGTACCGCGGGGTCGCCGCCCTCGTCACCGGCGACCACGAGGCCGCCGCGCTCGCCTTCGACGCGATCTACGACGCCTTCCCCGGCGAGCCCGCGCCGAAGCTGGCGCTCGGGCTGTGCGCGGAGGTGCTCGGCCAGCTCGACAATGCCGCCGAGTACTACCGCCTGGTCTGGGCGACCGACCCCAGCTATGTGAGCGCCGCCTTCGGGCTCGCGCGGGTCCAGCTCGCGGCGGGGGACCGCCGTAGTGCCGTACGGACCCTGGAGTCGGTTCCGGAGTCGTCCATCCACTACACCGCCGCCCGCGTGGCCGCCGTGCGGGCGCGGCTGCGTCAACGCACGGCCGCCGCCGGTGACGTACCGTTCCTTGACGACCTGACCGCCGCCGCCGGGCAGGTCGAGGCGCTGGACGCGTACGGACTGGATCCGGCGCGCCGCGAGCAGTTGTCCGCCGAAGTCCTCGGCTGCGCGCTGGACTGGGTACTCTCCGGTGGCCAGGGCGCCGACCCGGCCGCCCGCCGGGTGCTGCTCGGCAGCGAGCTGGACGAGCGGGGACTCCGCTTCGGACTGGAGCGTTCGTACCGCACGCTGGCCCGGCTCGCGCGGGGCGGCGAGGAGAGGATCGACCTGGTGGAACGTGCCAACCGTTACCGCCCCCGGACGTGGGTGTAGTTGATGTCGCAGATGCCCCAGCAGGCCGCCCTGACGAACTGCCCGAGCTGCGAGGAGCCGCTCGAGTCGGGTGACCGTTTCTGCGGTGCGTGCGGATACGACCTGTCCGCCGTACCGGCACCTCCAGACGACCACCCGACGCTCGCCGTGAACGGCTCGGCGCCGGTGTCGCCGCCCGCCGCCGGCGAACCCTGGCCGGTCGCCCACGAACCCGTGGCCGCCGCACCCGGCGACCATGAACCGGTCCCGCCCCCGAGCGGCTCCCCCGTCTCCCCGGCCTCCGGAGTGCGCTTCGACCGGCCGCCGGAGCCCGACGAGTACCCGCTCCAGGCTCCGGACCCGCGGGTGACCGCCGAGACGCCGACCCCGCCGGAGGGCGTCAAGGTGTGCGTGGCCTGCCGCGCGGGCCGCGTCGACCACGACGGCTACTGCGAGAACTGCGGGCACGCCCAGCCCCGCGAGCGCGACCACATGGAGCAGGAGTGCGGCCCGATGGCGGCCGTCAGCGACCGCGGCCTGCGCCACCACCGCAACGAGGACGCGTTCGGCATCGGCACGGCCACCCTGCCCGACGGCTCCCCCGCGTCCGTGGCGATCGTCTGCGACGGCGTCTCCTCGGCGACCCGCCCCGACGACGCCTCCCTCGCCGCGTCCCGGGCGGCGAGCGAGTCGCTGCTCGCCGCCCTGCCACGCGGCACCCACCCGCAGCAGGCGATGCACGACGCGATCGTCGCCGCCTCCCGCGCGGTCAACGCCCTGGCCGCCGAGCCGCAGACGGCCCGCGAGCACGCCCCGCACCAGAACGCCCCGGCCTGCACCATCGTCGGCGCCGTGGTGACGTCCGGCCTGCTGATCGTCGGCTGGGTCGGCGACAGCCGCGCCTACTGGGTGCCCGTCGACCGCAGCTCGCTGCCGGCCCGCCTCACCGAGGACGACTCGTGGGCCGCGCAGATGGTCGCCGCGGGCCTGATGAACGAGGCGGAGGCGTACGCCGACGAGCGCGCCCACGCGATCACCGGCTGGCTCGGCGCGGACGCCTACGAACTGGAGCCGCACACCGCTTCCTTCAAGCCGGACCGGCCGGGTGTAGTGGTGGTGTGCACCGACGGACTGTGGAACTACGCGGAGGCCGCCCAGGAGATGGCCGAGGCCGTACCGCTCGATGCCGCCGTACGCCCCCTGCACGGCGCCCAGGTCCTGGTCGGTCACGCCCTGGACGGCGGCGGCCACGACAACGTAACAGTGGCCCTCGTGCCGTTCCCCGCCCCGCCTCAGGGGGCAGGATCGGCCTGAGGCCGATTCGTACGGGGATGCCTCGCGGGACCGGAGGGGACCGGTCCGCACACAGTCGTATGCCCTGCAACCGTGGGGTTTTCGAGGGGGATTCGATCAGGCATGGCCAATTTCTCGAAGTCCAACGTGCCGCAGTTCTCGGTGGACGTGTACCAGAACGAGTACCTGCCGGAGGGCGGCCGCGAGGTCAACGCGATCGTCACGGTGAGCGCGACCGGCGGCGGCACCATCGGCAGCGCGGTCGCGGCGCCCCATCTCTACACGCCGGGCCAGGGCCCGGACGCGGCCGTGGCGATCATGGTCGACTGCTCGGGATCGATGGACTACCCGCCGACCAAGATGCGCAACGCCCGTGACGCCACGGCCGCGGCCGTCGACACCCTGCGCGACGGCGTGCACTTCGCGGTGATCGGCGGCACGCACGTGGCCAAGGAGGTGTATCCGGGCGGCGGGCGGCTCGCGGTCGCCGACGCCACCACCCGCGAGCAGGCCAAGCAGGCCCTGCGCAAGCTCAGCGCGGGCGGCGGCACCGCCATCGGCACCTGGCTGCGGCTCGCCGACCGGCTGCTGTCCTCGGCGGACGTCACCATCCGGCACGGCATCCTGCTCACCGACGGCCGCAATGAACACGAGTCACCCGAGGACCTCAAGGCGGCCCTCGACTCCTGCGCCGGACGCTTCACCTGTGACGCCCGAGGCGTGGGCACCGACTGGGAAGTGAGTGAAGTCACAGGCATCGCCTCGGCCCTGCTCGGCACCGCCGACATCGTCGCCGACCCGGCCGGACTCGCCGCCGACTTCACGCAGATGATGGAGACGGCGATGGGCAAGGAGGTCGCGGACGTCTCCCTGCGGGTGTGGACGCCGGTCGGCACCACGATCAGGTTCGTGAAGCAGGTCGCGCCCACCGTCGAGGAGTTGACCGACCGCCGCACCGAGGCGGGCCCGCGCGCGGGGGACTATCCCACCGGCTCCTGGGGAGACGAGTCCCGTGACTACCACGTCTGCGTGGAGGTCCCGGTCGCGAACCTCGGCCAGGAGATGCTGGCCGCCCGGGTCTCCCTCGTCATCCCCCAACCCGACGGCAGCGCACAGAACTTGGGCGCCCAGGGGCTGGTACGGGCGGTGTGGACCGACGACATGGTCGCCTCGACGTCGATCAACCCCCAAGTCGCCCACTACACCGGCCAGGCCGAACTTGCACAAGTCATCCAACAAGGCCTCGATCTGCGCAAAGCGGGCGATATGGATGGAGCAACGGCCAAACTGGGCCGGGCCGTTCAGCTCGCAAGCGCTTCCGGCAACGCCGATACTGCGAAACTGCTTGCGAAGGTGGTGGACGTGGTCGATGCCGCGACAGGTACTGTGCGGTTGAAGGCGAAGGTCGAGGAGGCCGACGAGATGACTCTCGAGACCCGGTCCACAAAGACTGTTCGTGTAAAGAAGTAGACAGAAGCGACCTAGAAGTCTCCTTACGTGAGAGGGGGAAGCGCCGACATGCCGACCTGCCCGAACGGACACCAGTCGGGTTCCGACGACTGGTGCGAGGTCTGCGGTCACCGCATGGCCGGTGCCGTGCCTCCGCCCCCTCCCCCGCCGCCCCCCGGCGGCGGCTACGGCTTCCCGCCGCCCCCGCCGGGCGCCGGCGGCCAGCCCGGACGCTCCCATCTGTCCGCCGTACCGGACCCCGAGCCGGAGCTCTGCCCGCAGTGCCGCACGCCCCGTGAGGGCGGTGCGCCGTTCTGCGAGGAGTGCCGGTGGAACTTCCTGACGAACACGGCGACCTCGTACACCCCGGCCGCCCCGCGCCCGCCGGCCCCCGGCCCGGGCGTGCGCTTCCAGGGCCCGCCGCCGGGTGCGTCGTACGGCGGCGGTGACTCGTACGAGTACCAGGGCTCCCGCCCGTCCCAGATGAACCGCCCCGCCGAGCCGATCCCGCCCTTCGGCAACGACCCCTCGGGTCCGCCCCCGCCGCCCGGCCCGGGCGGACCCGGTGGCCAGGGCGGCTTCGGTGGTCCCGGCGGCGGTTCCGGCGGTCCTGGCGGGCCCAACGGCCCGGGTGGCTTCGGCGGCTCCAATGCTCCCGGCGGTCCGGGTGGCCCCGGTGGGCCCAACGGTCCCGGCGGTTACGGCACGCAGGGCGGCCCGGGCGGCTTCGGTACGCAGGGTGGGCCTGGCGGTCCCGGTGGCCCCTCCGGTCCTGGTGGTCCTGGCGGTCCTGGTGGCCCGAACGGTCCCGGCGGCTTCGGCACCCAGGGCGGCCCCGGTGGTCCCAGCGGCTACGGCTACCCGCAGCCCGGCTCCACGCAGGCCCCGCCCGGCCCCGGCGGCGCCTCCCCCTTCGGCAACGACCCCTCCCGTCCGGTCCCGCCCCCGCCGGGCCCGACACCGCCCGCGGGACCCGGTGGTCCCGGTGCCCCGTCGGCGTTCTCGCCGTCCGGCCCCTCCGCCCCGCCCGCCTTCCCGCAGGAGACGAACCGGCCCCAGCCCGGCGGTCCGTCCTTCGGCGGCGGCGAGGACGACTGGGTGATCTCCCCGCCGTCCTCCGGCGCCCCCGGCGGTCCCGGTGGTGCCCCCGGCGGCTACGGCTACCCGCAGCCCGGCTCCACCCAGGCCCCGCCCGGCCCCGGCTTCCAGCAGCGGCCCGCGGGACCGGCGACCTGGACCGCGACCATCGGCCCGGACCGCGAGTACTTCATGGCGATGATGCAGCGTTCAGGACCCGAGGCCGCCGGTCTCAACCTGCCCGCGTACTCGCCCGAGCAGCAGCGCACGCTCACCGGCAACCAGGTCACCATCGGCCGCCGCCGGCACTCCACCGGCGACACCCCGGACATCGACCTGTCGGTGCCGCCGGAGGACCCGGGCGTCTCGCACCAGCACGCGGTGCTGGTCCAGCAGCCCGACGGCTCCTGGGCGGTCGTCGACCAGAACTCGACGAACGGTACGACGGTCAACGGCGCGGAGGAGCCCATCCAGCCCTTCGTCCCGGTGCCGCTCCAGGACGGCGACCGGGTGCACGTGGGCGCCTGGACGACGATCACGGTCCGCCGCGGATAGCGGCACGCAGCGCTACGGCAACCGGAGGGGCCAGGCGTACGGCCCCTCCGGATCGTCCAGCCACGCCCACTCGTCCCCGCCGCTCACCGTCAGGCCGTACCGCCGACGCGGCGGCCGTCCCTCCCGCTCCCACAGCTGATACGCCTCCTGCGGCGTGAGGCTGCCCCGGCTGAGGTCCAGCAGGAAGCGGAACAGCTCGTCCTCCCGTGCCCGGCGCGGCACCCCGCCCAGCGAGGCGGGCTCCGGTTCCGGCCGCCCCTCGCCCCGTAGCGGCACGAAGTAGGCGGGCGTGTGCAGGAAGCGGCCCTCGGCGTACCCCGGGTCCCGGACCGTCAGCGCGACGAGGCCGGTGGCGAGCGGGGCCAGGATGCGGGCGCCGGGGTTGCACTGGGCGAGCCAGGCCGGCGGGATCGAGGTCAGGGCGCAGGTCGCGATGATCCGGTCGAAGGGGGCGCGTTCAGGCACCCCGCGGGCGCCGTCGCCGGTGACGACGACCGGGTGGTGGCCGGCGGCGGCCAGATGCTGCCGGGCCGCCTCGGTGATGTCCGGTTCCAGGTCGACCGTCGTGACGAGGTCGTCGTCGCCGAGCCGGTGGGCGAGCAGCGCCGCGTTGTATCCCGTACCGGCGCCGATCTCCAGGACCCGGTCGCCGTCCTCGACCTCCAGGGCGGTCAGCATCATCGCCATGAGGGAGGGCTGGCTGCTGGAGGAGACCAGTTCGCCGTCGCGCAGCCGGGTGGCCAGCGGGGCGTCGGCGTAGGCGCCGCGCACCCAGCGTTCCCGGGCGCGGGCGTCGGGGCTCTCGCCCCAGCGGCGCTCGTAGCCGCCCATGACGCCGACGTAGTAGTACGGAACGAAGAGATGCCGCGGTACGGCCGCGAAGGCCTCCCGCCACACCGGGTCGTCCGCCCAGGCCCCGCTCGCGTCGATCTGCGCCACCAGCGCGGCCCGCGCCTCGGCGGCCAGTTCTTCCAGGTCCTTGTGGAGAGCGTGCGCACCCATGTCTCCACTGTCCTGCGGAAGGGTCCTAAGCCCCAAGTCCTGGTTCCCTCCGTCTGAGACGATGGACGGGTGAAAGAGATTCGGCGCGGCACGCTTCAGACGGAGACCTTCTACGAGCAGGTCGGTGGGGAGGAGACCTTCCGCCGCCTCGTCCGACGTTTCTACGAGGGTGTGGCCGAGGACCCGCTCCTGAAGCCCATGTACCCCGAGGAGGACCTGGGCCCGGCCGAGGAGCGGCTGACGCTGTTCCTCATCCAGTACTGGGGCGGTCCGACGACGTACAGCGAGAACCGCGGTCACCCCCGGCTGCGGATGCGGCACGCCCCGTTCCAGGTGGACCGGGCGGCGCACGACGCGTGGCTGAAGCACATGCGGGTGGCGGTGGACGAGCTCGGCCTGTCCGAGGAGCACGAGCACACGCTGTGGAACTACCTGACGTACGCGGCGGCGTCGATGGTGAACACCGAGGGCTGATCCCGGCGCTCCTGCGCTGAGTCCCGAATTCCGGTCGTACGACGCCGATTTCCGATCACGATCCGGTCAAGTCCGGCGCACAACCGCTTACCCGCCCTCGCCCCCTCTGACAGCATCGCCCGGAGGTCTGGACAACACGACGGACCGCGGTGGGGATGACGGTCACGACGGGGGTCGGGTGACGGGGTGACGTGGTACGGGGGGTTCGCGAGGTTCGTCCTTCAGCGGGCGCGGGCGCATCGCCCGCTGCTCGCCGCCGCGCTGCTGACCGTCCTGCTGACGACCGCGGTCCTGGCGACGCTCGCCGCGTACTCGGGCGCGATCGGCGACGCCGCCCTGCGCCACTCCCTCGCGGACTCCCGCAACGCCGCCGACGCCGCCCTGGTCGTCAAGGCCGACGTCCCGGCCACGTCCCGTGACGCCTCCGACACCGCCGTACGCGAAGGCGCCCGCAAGACCTTCGACGGGCTGCCGGTCACCGTGCGGACCCTGCTGAAGTCGGGCCCGTACGCGCTGCCCCGCTCGCTGCGGCCGCCCGCCGAGCGGTCCGGGGACCCGGATCTCACCCACTTCGCGGCCCTGGACACCTCCCAGGTGCGGATCACGGACGGCAGGGCCCCGGCCGCCACCACCGAGGTCGCGCTGCCCCAGAGCGCCGCCCGGCTGCTGAAGCTGAAGCCGGGCGCCCGCCTCACCCTCGTCGACCGCCTCGGCGGCCCGAAGGTGCAGGTCGACGTCGTCGGCCTCTACCGCCCCGTCCGTACGGACGCCCCGTACTGGCAGCTCCTGGACGACCTCCACGGCCGCGGCGTCAACAAGCTCGACTTCACCACGTACGGGCCGCTGCTCGCCGCTCCCGACGCCCTGACCGGCGGCAAGGTCAGCGCCGGGCCCTCGGCGTGGCTGGCGACGGCCGACTTCTCGACCCTGACGACCGGCCGGATCGGCGCCCTGCGCGAGGCGGCCCGCGACGGCAGCGCGGCGCTGCGCGGCGAGGCGGCGCTCAGCGGCACCACGGCCGCGCACACCGATCTGCCGGCCGTCCTCGACCGCGTCGACCGCTCGCTGCTCGTCTCGCGCTCCACCCTGCTGATCGTCGCGCTCCAGCTCGCGCTCCTCGCGGGCTGTGCGCTGCTGCTGGTGGCCCGGCTGCTGAGCGCCGAGCGCGCGGGCGAGACCCGGCTGCTCAGGGCGCGCGGCGCCTCCCGGCCGCGGGTCGCGGGGCTGGCCGCGCTGGAGGCGCTGCTGCTCGCGGTGCCCGCGGTGGCGTGCGCGCCGCTGCTGGCGGGGCCGCTGACCCGGCTGCTGGCCGGGCAGGGCGCGCTGTCCCGGATCGGCCTTGAGCTGGAGGTGCCGGCGGCCGGGTCGCTCGGGGTGTGGCTGGTCGCGGCGGGTGTGGCGCTGGGCTGTGCGCTGGCGGTGACGCTGCCCGCGCTGACGTCGTCCTTCGCGATCGGGCGGGCCCGCCCGCTGCCCGGCGTCGTGCGCTCGGGCGCGGACGTGGGGCTGCTGGTGGTGGCCGGGGTGGCGTACTGGCAGCTGGGCCGGCAGACGACCGGCGCGGTGACCGGCGACAGCTCGGGCACCCTCGGCGTCGACCCGCTGCTGGTCGCCGCCCCCGCCCTCGCGCTGCTCGCCGGTACGGTCCTCACCCTGCGGCTGCTGCCGCCGCTGGCCCGGCTCGCCGAACGCCGGGCCGCCGCCGGGCGGGGCCTCGCCGCGGCCCTCGCGGGCTGGCAGATCGGGCGGCGTCCGATGCGGGGCGCGGGCCCGGTGCTGCTGCTGGTGCTCGCCGTGGCGCTGGGCATGCTGGCGATCGGGCAGGGCGCCTCCTTCGACCGCTCGCAGGACGACCAGGCCGACTTCCGCGCGGGCGTGCCGGTGCGGGTGCTGGCCAACGGCGAGGACGACCTCGGCCGCACCGACGCCTACGCCGCCGTCCCCCACGTACGCGAGGCCGCTCCGGCGGTCCGTACCGAACTGCCCCTGTCCGGCGACCGTTCGGCGACGGTGCTGGCGCTGGACACCGCGCACGCGGCGGACTCCGTACTGCTGCGCCGGGACCTGTCGTCCGAGCCGGTACGGCCGCTGCTGGCCGGGCTCGGTCCGCAGCGGGCGTCGGCCGGGGCGGCCGTCCCCGAGGGCAGCGCGCGCCTGCGCCTGACGGCGACCCTGCGCGGCGCGGCCACGGGCACGGCCGCCGATGTGACGGTCACCCTGGAGGACCGCCACGGCACCCCGTACCGGCTCCCGGCCGGCTCGCTCCCGGCCGACGACCGCCCGCACACCCTGGAACTGGCCGTCCCTTCGGGCAAGTTGACGCTCACCGACGTACAGCTGGTGCTGCCGGTCCCGAGCGGACGGGCCGATCAACAGCGTTTCTCGCTCGACAAGTTGACGGCCCTGATGGCCCAAGACGTGGAAGAGCGGCTCGTGTTGCCCGCCGCCTGGACGGCCCGGACCGTCTCCGACAACACCTCGGAGCTCCCGGACCGCAGCAACGCCCCCGCCCCGCCCCGCGTGCACGGCACGACCGTCGAGTACGGCACCGGTTACGTCCCGCGCGAGGACACCTGGACCCTGGCCTCCCTGACGGTCCGGCTCCAGGCCACGCAGCCCAAGGCGGCGCAGATCACCGCCGTCGCCACCGACCGCTTCCTCGACTCGGCGGGCGCCCGCACCGGGCAGCGCGTGGACGTGACGTTCGGCGGCCGGACGCTGCCGGTGCGGATCGTCGCCGCGGTACGGGCGCTGCCCACGACGGGGAGCGAGACCGGCGGGGCGCTGCTGGTCGATCTGCGGTCCGTGAACCGGGTGCTGGAGGCGAAGTACGGCGAGAGCGTCACGCCGACGGAGTGGTGGCTGGAGACGGACCGGCCGTCCTCGGTCGCCGCGGCGCTGCGGGCCCGCCCGGACCTGGACCCCGCCCAGGTCGTGGTACGCGACGAGATCGCCGAGGAGCTGCGGGACGACCCGTTCGGGGCGGGCCCGGAGGCGGCGTTCACCGCGGCGGCCGGGGTGGCGGCGGCGCTGGCCGCGCTGGGCTTCGCGGTGAGCGCGACGGGCTCGCTGCGGGAGCGCGACACCGAGTTCGCGGTGCTGCGCGCCCTGGGCGCCCCGCGCCGCCGGCTGGCCCGCACGATCGCCGTCGAGCAGGGCGTCCTGGTGACGCTGGCGCTGATCGTGGGGGCGGCGCTCGGGACGGTCCTGGCGCGGGCGGTGATCCCGCTGGTCGTCCTCACCACCGACGCGACCCGGCCCGTGCCGGACGTGCTGGTGGAGCTGCCGGTGGGACAGGTGGCCCTGCTGCTGGCGGCGGTCGCGGTGACGCCGCTGGTCGTCACGGCCGTACTCGCGCTGCGGCGGGCGAATCCGCTGGTGTCGTTGCGGGAACAGGGAGGGGAGTGACATGGCCGCCGCGGTAGCCCGTAGGACCTCTGTGGTCGCCCCGTGGGTCCGCACCCGGCTGCGCACCGCCCCCGGCGCGGCGCTCGCGCTCGCCCTGCTGGTGGCGCTGACCGCGTGCCTCGCCGCGGCCCTGCCCCGGGCCGTCGACCGGTACGCGGACGCGGGCCTGCACCGGGCCGTGGAACAGGCGGGCGCCGACCGGACCTCGATCCAGCTGTACGCCCGTCCCGAGTACGGCATCGTCTCGGACATGGACCTGCGCCCCGCCACGCTCGGCGCGCAGTACGAGAAGATCCTCGCCACGGTCGAGAGGCCCCTCGTCGTCGACCGCGACCAGTCGACGTACGGCGTGCGCAGCTCCACCAACCTGGAGGTGCCGGACCCCTGGATCCCGCGGCCGACCGGGACGCCCGCGCAGGTCGCCCTCATCGCCCAGCAGGGCCTCGCCGACCACGTGCGCTCGGTCCGGGGCCGGTTGCCGCGCGCCACGCCCGCGGACGCGATGACGCCGGAGGTGGAGGCCGCGGTCAGCGCGCGGACCGCCAAGTCCCTGCACATCAAGGTCGGTTCGGTCATCCACGTGCCCGGCGAGTCCCGCGCCCCGCTGGCCGTCCGCGTCACCGGCATCGTCACCCCGAGCGAGCCGTCCGGCGCCTTCTGGTCGGCCCAGCCGCTCCTCCACGAGCCCGCCCTGATCCGGATGCCGGGGCCGAGCTCGGACGCCGACAAGTACTGGCTCGGCGCCCTGCTGCTGGCCCCCGAGTCGGCGCCCGCCATGCTGGGCACCCCGGCGGTCCCATGGCGCTACTGGCAGTTGGCGCCCGACCTGGACGCCCTGCACGCCTACGACGTGGACCGCCTGAAGTCCGCCGTCGCCTCCCTGGAGTCCGGCCCGGCCCTCCAGCAGGCCCGCACGATCACGGGCGGCCTCACCGACGCGGACACCGACCTCAGTGAAATCCTGACCGGCTACTCCGAACTGCGCGAGGGTGTCGCCCCGTTGGTCGCCGTGGCCGCTTTCGGCGCCGGTACGGTCGCCGCGGTCGTCCTGCTCATGTCGGGCGGCCTCGCCGCCGACCGCCGCCGCACCGAGCTCGCCCTGCTGCGCGCCCGGGGCGCGTCCCTGCGCGGCCTGGCCGGCCGCCTCCTCGCCGAGACGGCCACGGTCGCCGTCCCGGCCGGCGCCCTCGGCCTCACGGCGGCCCTGCTGACGGTTCCGGAGGGCCGGACGACGTACGCCGTCGCCGCGGCCGCCACCGTCACGGCCGCGGCCTGCGCCGCGCTCCCGCTGCGCGCGGTGGCGGCCCACCGGGTCGTACGGGTGCACACGGGCCGCGAGGACGTGGCGACGCTACGACCCTCACGGCGCCGCACGGTCGCGGAGCTGACGCTGCTGGTGCTGGCGCTGGCGGCGGTGGAGACCTTGCGGCGAAGGGGCTCGTCGGGAGACGAACTGGCTTATGTGGCACCGGCGTTGACGGGCGTGATCGCGGCCCTGGTCCTGGTCCGCCTCTACCCCTTCCCGCTGCGCGGCCTGGCCCGCCCCGCCGGCCGCCTGCGCGGCGCGGTGGCCCACCTCTCGTTGGCCCGCGCGGGCCGCACGTCCGCCTCCGCGGTACTGCCTCTCCTCGCTCTGCTGACGGCCCTGACGACGGCGGCCTTCGGCGGCTCGGTCCTGACGGGCGTCTCCGAAGCCCGCGACCAGGCAGCGCTGCTGGCGGTGGGTGCGGACGCCCGGGTCGATGCGGACGGCCCCCTGCCCAGGGGCCTGGCGGCTCGACTCCGCCACCAACCGGGGGTGGAGGGTCTGACCGAGGTGAGCATCGCGTACCAGGCGAAACCGACGGACGGCAGCCAGTCGGTGCCGTTGGTGGGCGTGAAGCCGGACGAATACGCGGAGTTGGCGAGGCTTGCGGACCTCGGCCCGTACGCCAAGGGCCAGTTGACGAGAGCGCGGGCATCCGGAGCGATCCCGGCCCTGGCCTCCCCGTCGGTGGCGAAGACGTACGGCACCCGCCCCTTCCCCGTGTTGCTGGAGGACGGCACGACGACGATCACCGTCCGCATCACCCTCGTACGGGACCGGACCCCGGCGGTGAACGGCACGGAGTTCCTGGTGGTGGACAGATCGGCCCTGAGCGGCGCTTCGGCCCGCCCGACAACGCTGCTGCTGACGGGCGCGGGCCTGTCCGGCAAGGATCTGCGCAAGGCGACGGGCTCGGCGGCCCACGTCCAGACCCGCTCCGAGGAACGGGCGCGCTATGTGAACTCCCCGCTCCAGTCGGGCGCCGAGGACATCTACACGGCAGCGGTGGCGGCCGGCTCCGGCTACGCCGTCCTCGCCCTCCTCCTCTCCCTCCTCCGCGCGGCCCCGGAACGCACCGCCCTCCTGGCCCGCCTCCGCACGATGGGCCTCACCCGCTCCCAGGCCCGCCACCTCCTGATCCTGGAGTCCCTGCCACAGGCGGTACTGGCGGCGGCGGGCGGCATCCTGACGGGCTGGGCGACGGTCCACCTCCTCTCCCCAGGCATCGACCTCACGACCATCGCCCTGGCAACCTCACCGTCCGCCCCAGGAGGGGCGGAGCTGCGCACGTCCCCCGCGTCCCTGGCAATCCCGGCGGCTGCGGTGGTGCTGGTGACGGTGGGGGTGGCGGGCGTACAGGCGTGGTGGTCGGGGAGACGAGGGTCGGTGGCAGAACTGAGAGCGGGCGACACGCGATGACCGGTCAGAGCAACGCCGTGAAGGGGCGCGGGGAACTGCGCGACCAGCCACAACGGCGCCGCAGCCGAACAACGACACCACGCGGCGCCTCCAGCGGAGCGCTGAGCTGCGGGCAGTCGTGCCGCTGGGGCGGCACCCGGCCCAAAGAAAGCGGCACCCCGCCAGCGCGGGCGAGCGAAACCCCGCCCACAGCAACCCCCACTCAGGCCAGCGACAACAGGAGGCCCCAGTGACCACCAACCCCACCCTCGCCGACCTGACCACCAAGGCCACCGCAGCCCGCAACACCCCCACCTACGGCCACGACGCCCTCATCACCTGCGACCGCCTGGTCCGCATCTTCACCACGGACGGCATAGAGGTCCAAGCCCTCCAAGGCCTCGACCTCCTGGTCCGCGAAGGCGAACTCATGGCCCTGGTAGGCGCGTCCGGCAGCGGCAAGTCCACCCTCATGAACATCCTCGCCGGCCTGGACACCCCCACCGCAGGCGCCGCCCGAGTCGCCGGCCACGACCTCCTCACCATGACCGCGAAGGACCGCCTCGCCTACCGCCGCAAAACCGTCGGCTTCGTCTGGCAGCAGACCTCCCGCAACCTGCTCCCCTACCTCACCGCGGCCCAGAACATCACCCTCCCGATGCAGCTCTCCGCCACCCGCACCCCACGCAAGGCGAAATCCGAACGAGCCCTGGAACTCCTGGAGTTGCTGGACATCGCGGACTGCCACGACCGCCGCCCCCACCAGATGTCCGGCGGCCAGCAACAACGCGTCGCGATAGCCGTCGCCCTCGCCAACGCCCCCGCGGTCCTCCTCGCCGACGAACCCACCGGCGAACTCGACTCCCAGACCGCGGAACAGATCTTCGCCGCGTTCCGCACCGCGAACGAACAACTCGGCACGACCATAGTCATCGTCACCCACGACCAGGCGGTCGCCGACGAGGTCCGCCGCACGGTCGCCATCAGGGACGGCCGCACCTCCACAGAGGTCCTGCGCCGCAGCGAGGTCGACGCGACGACCGGCCACGAGACGGTCGTGGCCCGCGAATACGCCATGCTCGACCGAGCCGGCCGCCTCCAACTCCCCGCCGAGTACACGGAGGCCCTCAACATGCGCGACCGCGTGGCCCTGGAACTGGAGCCCGACCACATCGGCATCTGGCCGGACGACAGCGACCACAACTGACCGCACACAGGGATACGCGGCACAGAGGCCCAGAGGCACACAGCGCAGGGGCGCTCAGCGCACGCTGACGCCCAACGCCCCAAGCCCCGCCCGCCGCACGGCGACCGACCCGTACGGCGTACGCAACCGCAGCCACGCACCACACGACAGCAGCGCCAACTCCCCGTCACCGCGCAGGAATCCGAGCGACTGCGCGGCATGCACGGCCCGCACCGGCAACTCCGTCTCCCCGACGGTCCGGGACCAGATCTCCCGCCCGACCCGGTCGAGTTCGGCACGGGTACGACTCTCGGCCGCCAACTCCTGCGTACGCGCCCGGAATTCGGCGACCCCGGCCCCCACCATGCCCCGCAGGGCATCAGGCGCGGGCAGCCCGGCGACGACCTGCCACCCACCGCGCGGCGGCAGCACCCCCGCCCACGGCGGCCCGGTCACCGCCTCCGGCACCCCGGCCGTGGCGGCGTCCTCGTCGACGGACTCCAGCAACTCCCCCGCCGACACGGTCACATCGAGCGTGACGTCGAGCCCGTCCTCGTACGGCTTGGCAAGCCGCACCGCGCGGATCGCCAGCACCTCGAAGGACGGCGGCCGCCCGAACACGGCGAGCGCGGTCCCGGCGGCCTGGAGCCGTACGGCGGCCCCGCGGTCGTAGTGGAGCAGACGGGAGAGGAAGGCCGCGAGATCCGCCGCCTCCCCCTCGTCGGCGAGGTGGAGCACCGTCATGCGGCGACGGCCTCCTCCTCGTCGTCGTCCCGGTATCCCTCCAGGAACTCGCGTTCCTCGGAGGTGATCCGGCGCGGCCGCTGGGCCTCGAAGTCGAACGGCACTATGACGGTCGAGGCCCGCACGTACACGAGATCCTCGTCCTTCACCTCATAGGCGATGGTGAAGGACGCGGCCCTTATCTCCGTGACCCACAGCTCGATGGCCACGGGCGTGTGCCGGTGGACGAGCTGCCGCTTGTAGTCGATCTCATGGCGCGCCACCACGGACCCCTGCTTGAAGTCCTTCTCCGGGCGGAACAGGAAGTCGATACGAGCTTCCTCCAGGTAGCGGAGGAAGACCACGTTGTTGACGTGGCCGTACGCGTCCATGTCCGCCCAGCGCAGCGGGCAGTGGTAGAGGTGCCGCAAGATCGATCAGCCCCGGGTCAGCTTCTTGTAGGTGGCACGGTGCGGACGCGCGGCGTCCGGTCCGAGCCGCTCGATCTTGTTCTTCTCATAGGACTCGAAGTTGCCCTCGAACCAGAACCACTTGGACTCACCCTCGTAGGCGAGGATGTGCGTGGCCACTCGGTCCAGGAACCACCGGTCGTGGGAGACGACCACGGCCGCGCCCGGGAACTCCAGCAGCGCGTTCTCCAGCGAACCGAGGGTCTCGACGTCGAGGTCGTTGGTCGGCTCGTCGAGGAGCAGCAGGTTGCCGCCCTGCTTGAGGGTGAGCGCGAGGTTGAGGCGGTTGCGCTCACCACCGGAGAGGACCCCGGCCGGCTTCTGCTGGTCCGGGCCCTTGAAGCCGAAGGCGGAGACATACGCCCGCGACGGCATCTCGACCTGACCCACATTGATGTAGTCGAGCTCGTCACTGACGACGGCCCACAGGGTCTTCTTCGGGTCGATGTTCTCGCGGCTCTGGTCGACGTACGAGATCTTGACGGTCTCGCCGACCTTGATGGAGCCGGAGTCCGGGGTCTCGATGCCCTGGATCATCTTGAAGAGAGTGGTCTTGCCGGCACCGTTGGGCCCGATGACACCGACGATGCCGTTGCGCGGCAGGCTGAAGCTCAGATCATCGATGAGGAGCTTGTCGCCGAAGCCCTTGCTGAGGTTGTTGACCTCGACGACGATGCTGCCCAGGCGCGGACCCGGCGGGATCTGGATCTCCTCGAAGTCCAGCTTCCGCATCTTGTCGGCTTCGGCGGCCATCTCCTCGTAGCGAGCGAGACGCGCCTTGGACTTGGCCTGCCGCCCCTTGGCGTTGGACCGCACCCACTCGAGCTCTTCCTTCAAGCGCTTCGCACGCTTGGCGTCCTTCTGCCCCTCGACCTTGAGACGGGTCTGCTTCGTCTCCAGGTACTTGGAGTAGTTGCCCTCGTAGCCGTGCAGCCGGCCGCGGTCGACCTCGCAGATCCAGCCGGCCACGTTGTCCAGGAAGTACCGGTCGTGGGTCACGGCGACGATGGTGCCGTCGTACTTGGCGAGGTGCTGCTCCAGCCAGTTCACCGACTCGGCGTCGAGGTGGTTGGTGGGCTCGTCGAGCAGCAGCAGGTCGGGGGCCTCCAGCAGCAGCTTGCACAGCGCCACACGCCGCTTCTCACCACCGGAGAGGTTGGTGACGGCCCAGTCGCCGGGCGGGCAACCCAGCGCATCCATGGCCTGCTCCAGCTGAGCATCGAGGTCCCACGCGTTGGCGTGGTCGAGCTCCTCCTGCAGCTTGCCCATCTCGTCGAGCAGCGCGTCGGAGTAATCAGTCGCCATGAGCTCGGCGATCTCGTTGAACCGGTCGAGCTTGCCCTTGACCTCGGCGACACCCTCCTGGACGTTCTCCAGGACGGTCTTGTCCTCGCTGAGCGGCGGCTCCTGGAGCAGGATGCCGACGGTGTACCCCGGCGACAGGAACGCGTCACCGTTCGAGGGCTGCTCCAGCCCCGCCATGATCTTCAGAATGGTCGACTTACCGGCACCGTTCGGGCCGACCACACCGATCTTCGCGCCGGGCAGGAAGTTCAGCGATACGTCGTCAAGGATGACCTTGTCGCCGATTGCCTTGCGCGTCTTGCGCATGGTGTAGATGTACTCAGCCAAGAGAAACCGTCCGGCAGCTTGAAATCTGGCAGTGGGCAGATACACCCCATCTTGCCTGACGTCCACCCTCGGGTGGTAACCCGTTTGGTCGTGGGGCTGTGACCTGGGGTTTCCCCGGCCCTCCGGCTCCGCTCAGTCCTGCGTCCGCCGCCGCTGCGTCAGCACCAGCGCCGCCCCGCCGATCACCACCAGCGCCACCGCCACGCCCGTGATCACCGGCGTCACGCTGGACGCGCCGGTCTCGGCGAGGTTGGTGCCGGTGGAGGTGCCGCCCACCGTGGCCGGGCTCGGTTCGCTGAGGGTCTGGGTGGTGTCGCCGGTCTCGTTGCCCTGGGTCTGGCAGTCGAGGACGCCTGTGAAGCGCTTCTGCAGCCCGGCCGGGCCGGTGATCGTGAAGTCGTACGCCTGGTCCTCCTGGAGCGGGATCGTCACCGTCCGTGACTCGCCTGCCGGGATGGTGTGCTCCAGGCCGAGCAGCTCGAAGGTGAACGGCTGGTCGCCCTCGTTCGCCGCGGTGATGTCGATGCCGCCCTCGGCGCAGTTCTTCGCCGCGGAGAGGGCCGGTATCGCGCCCTTGTCGGCCCAGGTCGCGCTGGCCGTCGCGGACACCGTCGACTCGCTGGAGCCGGCCAGGATCTGCGTCTGGCTCCTGCTCTCCGAGGTGAAGGCACGGCCCACCGGCACGGTGGTGGACGCCTGCACAGCCACCTCGGCCGACCCGGCCGCCGCGTCCTCGGGGATCTCGAAGAAGATCTGGCTGCCGTCCTTCGCGGACGTGAGGTCCATGCCGTTCTTGCCGACGATCCGCACCCCGCTGGTGACGGCGTCCGCCGGAGGCGTCACCGTCACGCTGTCCGCGTCGGTGTGCACCGTCACCGGCCCGAGGAGCCCCCCGGAGCGACCGGACACCGCGGCCGGCGAGAGCGTCAGCGAGGCCGAGGGCTCCGCCAGCGCGCGGGCGTTGTCATGGAGGTAGTCGGCGAGCTTCTCCGCCTGCGGGTCGGCGGCGTCGACGTCCGCGCCGTCCGAGTAGCGCCAGATGGCCACCTGCGTACCGGCCGCCGCGTCCTGCTCGGTGAGGCCGCTGCCGATGCCCGCCTTCGCGGCGAGCGCCGCGAGGTCGTTCACCTGCGGATAGGAGTTCTGCAGGATCCAACGGATCTTGCCGGCGTCCTGGTTGGCGCCCAGCGAGGTCCCGCTCCAGGGCGTCTCGTGGTACTTGGCGTCCCGCTGGGTCGGGTTGTAGAGGTCGACGCAGTACGTCTGGAGCATGCCGCCCCCCTCGACGGACATCTCGAACAGACCCGCCGAGACCTCCATGTCCCCGGAGTCGTCGTGTATGACTGCCGTGCCGTACGTCTTCAGGCCGCCTATGGTCGCGGTCGCCCCGCCCTGGACCTGCGCCGTCCCGTCACCGGCGGCGGCCGTGCCGGCACCGGCCAGCACACCGGCCGCGACAAGCCCGGACATCAGCGTCCCGGCGACGAGCCGGGCCACCCCTCGTCCGCGTGCCGACCGCCGCGTGCTGGGCGCAGAGAGCGAAGAAAACACAGAATTCCCCTTCAGGCAGGACCCGTTGACGTGGGGGGAACGGTCCCACCAGCAGAATCAGAAGCCCCGAGAGCCACGTTCGGCATCCTAAGGAAGCGCCGCACCACGGTTCCCGGTGAGGCGGTCGCACGGCCGATCCGACTCGGAATCGTTATCGCCAAGATCACCCGCGAGCAGGGCTTATCGACAAATCCACCCGGGCAGTTCAGGGAGCATTCGCCGATAAGCCGCACTTCGGTACGGCACAAGGCGCCGTCCACCGCGGTCGACTGAGGTCACGTCACCGCGACGGGCTCCGGCTCCTGTTGGCCGGCACCGTCACCCACGGGTGTCTCCCAGTTCGGCTCCGGCTGGGCCGGGGTCGTGTCCGCCGCCCCCGCCTCCGGTTTCTGCCCGCGCCGGAACATGGCCGTCCCGCGCGCCAGGTCGTGCCCGATGGCCACGGCGTCGATGTCGGCCGAGGTCCAGTTCTGCCCCTCGCGCACGTCCGACCGGACCTTCAGCCGGCCCTGGACCACCACCGGGTCGCCCACGTTCAGCGAGGCCGCCGCGTTCGTGGCGAGCTGCCGATTGGCCCACACGGTGAAGAAGTTGGTGTGCCCGTCCGTCCACGCGCTCTTCTCGCGGTCCCAGTAGCGCTGGGTCACCGCCAGCCGGAATCGCGCCGACGGCCCGGCCGCCAGCTCCCGGTACACCGGCTGCGTCGCCACGTTGCCCACCACACACACGATCGTCTCGTTCATCTCGAACCCCTCCCTCGCCCGGCCGGCCCTCCGCACCGGGCGGATAGCGGACGGCGGACACGCGCACGGCTCGTACCGCACGGCTGCGTCCGTCGTACGGGCCCGTCCCGTACGGCTGCGTCCGTCTCCTGTCCCGTCGACCGCGTCCGCCGCGATCGCCGTGGAGCCAGACTGCCTCCGCCGGGCCGAGCCCGCTGAGCGCTGTGGACCACCGCCCACCTGTGGAAAACCCCGCCACCCCAACGAGCGACCCACCCCCGGGAACCCAGCCCCAGGGCCCCAACCACGAGGACCCGGCCCGAGCGCCCCACCCGTAGGAACCCGGCCCGGCGCCCCACCCCTAGGAACCCGGCCCGAGCGACCCGCCCTCGGGAACCGGGCGGCCCCAGCCCCCGAGGGGAACCGGCACGAGCGCCCCACCCACCGAAACCGGCTCAACGCACCCCACCCACGGGAACCGGACGGCCGCGCCCCACCCACGGAACCGGCCTCACCGCACCCCGGCCTCCACCCCCAAAACCCTCCCGTACTGCTCCCGAACCTCCCGGTACCGCAGCAACTCCGCCGCCACCGGATCCAGCACCCGGGCCCGCCCGCACCCGGCCGCCGCCTCCCGGAGCCGCCGCTCCGCCTCCATGCCGTACCGTCTCGCCGGCCCCCGGGCCGCGATCCGGCAGCTCCACTCCACCAGCGGACCACCAATGATCCCGGCCACCATCAGCAGCACCGGCACCCCGAGGTTCGGCGCCATGAAGCCGACGATCTGCCCGACCAGCCACAGCCCACCCACGATCTGAAGCAGCGTCATGGACGCCTGCGCGAGCACGGCCGCCGGCCACCACCCCGGCCGCGGCGGCCGCCCCGGCGGCAGTCCGGCCCGCGCCGCCAGCTCGTCCAGCGCCTCGGGCAGCCCCTGCGAGCCCCGTACAGCCGCCTCCCGCACCGCCTGCGCCCACGGCGCGGGCAGCCCGGCGGAGGCCCGGTCGGCGACGGTCCGCACCGCCTGCTCGACGCGCTGCCGCGCGGTCGCCTCCTCCTCGGCCTGGGCGCGCAACGGCAGCCGCCCGGTGACCGGTTCGAGCCGGACCTGGTACCACCGCCACAGCCGCAGCCACGGCGTCCCGCACGCGCGGTTGGCGTTGCGCAGCCAGGCCCGCTCGGCCGCCTCCCCGGCCGCCGTCGCGCCGACCGCGTCGGCGAGCCGCACGGCGAACTCGTCCCGCGCCTCCTCGCTCAGCCCGGTCCGCCGCCCGGTCGCGTACACGGGCCGCAGGCGCCACGCGGCGGCGTCCACGTCGGCGGAGATCCGGCGCGCGGGCGCCCCGCGCTCCGCCACGAACTGCCCGAGCGCCTCCCGCAGTTCACCCACGCCGTCGCCGGTGAGCGCGGACAGCGCCAGCACGGTCGCGCCCGGCTCGCCGTACTCCCCCAGCGCGATCCCGTCCTCGTCGAGGAGCCGCCGCAGATCGTCGAGGACCTGATCGGTGGCCTCGCCGGGCAGCCGGTCGATCTGGTTGAGGACGACGAACATGACCTCCGCGTGACCCGCCATGGGCCGCAGATAGCGCTCGTGCAGCACCGCGTCCGCGTACTTCTCAGGATCGACGACCCAGATCACGGCATCGACCAGCGCCAGGACCCGGTCGACCTGCTCCCGGTGCTGCACGGCCGCCGAGTCGTGATCGGGCAGGTCGACAAGGACCAGCCCACGCAACTGCGCCTCCATCTCGGCGCTCTGCAGGGGACGCCGCCGCAGCCGCGGCGGAATGCCGAGCCGCTCGATGAGCGAGGCCGAACCGTCGCTCCAGCTGCACGCGATGGGCGCGGCGGTGGTCGGCCGTCGTACCCCCGTCTCCGAGATCGTCACCCCGGCCAGCGCGTTGAACAGCTGCGACTTGCCGCTGCCGGTCGCGCCCGCGATGGCGACGACCGTGTGCTGCCCGGACAGCCTGCGCCGCGCGGCCGCCTCGTCGAGCACCCGGCCCGCCTCGGAGAGCGTCCGGCTGTCGAGCCGGGTACGGGAGAGCCCCACGAGCTCCCGCAACGCGTCGAGCCGCGACCGCAGCGCCCCGTCGTACGCCAAGGGCGCGGCCACCGGCGCCCCGGCCCCCCGCGCCTCCACGACGGCGACCGGCTCACCCCCGGCGGTCTCGTTCACCCGCCGCGCGATCAGCCCGTCGTCCCAGGCCCCGGAGGAGTCCGTACGCCCGCAGGAGTCGTCCCCCACGCGCGCGTGCGCGCCCTCCACGCTTTCCTCGACCTCCACGACCTCTTCCGTCTCTACGACTCCTTCCGTCTCTACGACCTCTACGGCGCCCGAGGCACCACCCTCCACCGGAGCCCCACCCCCGTCCTCCCCGCTCCCCCCCTCGGAAACGGCCTCCTCCGCGTGATCAGCAGGATGAGCGGCGTGATCGGTGTGATCGGCGCGATCGGTGTGATCGGTGTGGTCCTGGTCAGTGACGGCGGTCACCGGTCACCTCTCCTTCTGCAGTACGGACAGCGCGGCGATGAGTTCGGCCTGGGGTTCGGGGTGTACGTCGAGCGCGTCGAGCGGCGCGAGACGGCGCTCGCGTTCGGCGTGCACGACCCGGTCCAGGTGCTCGGTGAGCAGCCGCCCGCCCCGGTCGCGCAACCGCAGCGCGCCGTGGGCGCCGAGGCGCTCGGCGAGGCCCTCACCGGCGGTCCGCGCGCGACGGCCGCCGAGCAGCGCGGTGGCGACGAGGGCGGCGATCACCTCGGGGTCGGGTGCGACACTCCGTTCCAGGTCGCGCACCTCTTCCTCGGCGTACTCCTCGAGCTCGCGCCGCCAGCGCCGTACGGCGAGCCCGATCCGGTGCTCGGGGGTCTCCAGTGCCGGGTCCCGGCCGGTGAGTTCCGGGGCGCCCGCCGCGGGTTCGCGCCGCCAGGCCTCGTCGACGCGTTCGTCGGCGGCGGTGACGGCGCACAGCAGGAGCGCGGCGAGGCTCTCCACGAGCGCGTCGAGAAGTTCCGCGGCGGAGCAGTCGAGCGGAAAGGCCCGCCACCGCTTGAGCGCGTCCCCCGCCAGTACGGCCCCGGCCTGCAACCGCCCCCGCACGCGCGCGTGCTCGCTGTCGTACGCCCCGTCGACGGCGGCGGTGAGCCGCAGCGCGGCGGCGTACTGGGCGGCGGCGGCGCCGGCGAGTTCGGGCATGCGGGCCTTGAGGGAGTCGAGGACGCCGCGCGCGGTGCGCGCGAGGGTGTGCTGCCGGGAGGCGGGGTCCTGGGCCTGGTGCACGAGCCAGGTCCTGAGCGGCGCCACGGCGGTGGCGGGCAGCAGTCCGCCGCCCCAGGCGGACTCGGGCAGCTCGGGCACGGTGAACCGGGGTACGTCGCCGAGTCCCGCCTTGGTGAGCAGGGCGGCGTACTGGCGCGACACCTCGGAGACGACCTGGTGGGGCACCCGGTCGAGGACGGTCACGAGGGTGGCGTCGTACTCCTTGGCGGTGCGCAGCAGATGCCAGGGGACGGCGTCGGCGTACCGCGCGGCGGTGGTCACCATGACCCAGATGTCGGCCGCGCAGATGAGTTCGGCGGCCAGGGTGCGGTTGTCGGCGACGAGGGAGTCGACGTCGGGGGCGTCGAGGAGGGCGAGGCCGGGCGGGAGGGTGTCGGCGGTCTCGACGCGCAGCACGCGCGTGGGGTCCTCGCCGGGCAGCAACAGGTCGTCGCCGCCGTCCTGCTGGGGCACCCACACGCGCGTGAGGTCGGGCAGGACCCGCATGCCGCTGAACCAGTGATGGTCCTCCGGATGGCACACGAGCACCGGCGTGCGGGTAGTGGGTCGCAGCACACCGGCCTCGCTGACCCGGCGCCCCACAAGGGAGTTGACGAGGGTCGACTTCCCGGCCCCGGTCGAACCTCCCACCACGGCCAGCAGAGGCGCTTCGGGTTGCCGTAGGCGGGGCACCAAGTAGTCGTCGAGCTGGGCGAGCAGTTCGTCGCGGTTGGCACGCGCGCGTGGAGCCCCTGGGAGGGGCAGCGGGAAGCGTGCGGCGGCGACACGGTCGCGCAGGGCGGAGAGTGCGTCGAGCAGCTGAGGCCGTACGTCCAAGGTCACCACATGCGAAGAATGCCCAATTTTAGGGGATTTCTGAAGCATATGAGCATGTCTGCGCGCCGACAGGACACAAGGGACGGAAGGGGTGACCGGGACAACGGCATAGTCCAGGCATAACGAGTACACAACACCCGTGGCGTGAGACGCCAAAAGCGATGCACGATTCGTACCTGCCTGCGATTATCAGGACCGCTTCACCGAACCTCCACATTGAGCCACGGAGGCGAAGCAACAGGGACAAGGATCCGGGAGCCCTATCCTTGTCCCCGGCAACGTCACGGATCAGCCCACACCCGGGCACCAGACACGAGGCCACCACACCGGCCCCCGTAGCTCAGTGGATAGAGCAGGCGCCTTCTAAGCGCTTGGCCGCAGGTTCGAGTCCTGCCGGGGGCGCCCTTTTCTCGCAATGCGATGTTCAGGCCACCCGCCGGTAAACTCCCTCGCTCCGTCGCAGATGCTGCAAGTCCACCAGGTAGCGCCGGAGCGTCACATGGTCGGTGTCGCCGTCTTCGCACCAGGCCCGGAGCTTCTCGTTGACCGTCCGTTCCGGGTACTCGACGCCCGGTTCGAAGGTCTGCTCGGCGATGTGTTTCAGTACCCGCTTCTTACGGGTCCACTGCGCGGGCAGGCGTACGAGTCGGCCGTCCCGTACGAAGGTCCGCAGGAGCTGGTCGGTGTCCTCGTCCCCCGACCCCGGGTTCCCGGCGGCCCGCGTCGCCTCCCGATCCTCGCGCGCGTACTGACGGAACAGGTCGTAGGCGACGGCCAGCCGAGTCTCGCCCCCGTCAGCGTCCGCCGCCGTCGCCCTCACCACCCCCTGCTCACGCAGCTTCAGCAGGGCCAGGGCCGTTTCCTTCGCGGGTACGCCGGCCGCCCGCGCGACCTCCTCCGGGGTACCGGCCCCCAGTGCGACCGCGGCGAAGACCCGCACCCGGTTCTCGTCGGTGAACAGACGGATGAGTTGGTCGGTAGCCATGCCCGGAGGCTAGTGGAGGGCCCACACCCCGGCTAAGCGATTTTCCGCCCCCTCCAGGCGACCCCCTGTTCAAAAAGGGTGATCCGCACATGATCGCCGTTACCAGTGGTGAGCGGCGGCGTTGAACCGGCAGTGCGGTGGCTCGTCCTGCTGCCGCGCGGTCATCGATCCAAAAGGAGAACGTGATGTCTCGCATCGCGAAGGCTGCCGGTGTCGCCCTCGGCGCCGGTGCCATGGCGCTCGGCGGCGCCGGTCTGGCCATGGCGGACGCGGGCGCCCACGGTGAGGCCGTCGGCTCGCCGGGCGTCCTGTCGGGCAACCTCGTCCAGGTCCCGATCCACGTGCCGGTCAACGTGTGCGGCAACACCGCCAACCTGGTCGGTCTGCTGAACCCGGCGTTCGGCAACACCTGCGCCAACATCAGCGACGGTCACGACGACAAGGGCGGCTACGGCTACGGCGACTGACGTCCCGTCCGTACCGAAGAGCCCCGGCACTCCGAGCGCCGGGGCTCTTCCCATGCCCCCCGGGAAGGGGTCACGCGTACCGGTAGATCCTGCTGACATCCTCCAGCGAGTCCGGCGTCACGTCCCACGGCGGCAACTTCTCGTGCCGCGCCACGATCCGCCGGTACTGCGCACTGCCCGGCTCCATCGGCTTCGCGGGCAGATAGCGGGCGCCGGGATGCCGGCGCTGCCAGCGGGACCACTGCAGGTCGACGAACGCGTGGTGCATCCAGAACACCGGGTCGTTGACGGACGCGCCGCCGACCATGACACCGCCGACCCAGCGGTGCACCCGGTTGTGATTGCGCCAGGCGGCGGACCCCCGCCCGCTCCCCCACCCCTCCAGTCGGTTGCGGAACCCCTTCGCCGACGTCGAGTCCCAGGGCGAGACGTCGTAGACCGGGTCGGCGAGCGCCGACTCCAGCTCGGCCTTGGTCGGCAGTTCGATCGGGTCGCGGGCGCGGCCGAGGTCCCGGGTGAGGAACTCCCCGTCCGTGACGCCCTCCTTGATGGTCCAGTTGCCCGTCGCGTAGGCGAACGGCCCGGTCGTCACCTGCCGGTCCGAGCGCCGTCCGGTGCCGCCGAGCAGGTCCTTGGTCCAGGGCCCGGCACCGGCCTTGCGGTCCTTGGTCCAGTCCCAGTACGGCACGGTCACCGACGCGTCGACCCGGCGCAGCGCCCGCTCCAGGTCCAGCAGGAACCGGCGGTGCCAGGGCAGGAAGGAGGGCGCCATGTGGGCCGTACGGAGTCCGCCCTCGCCGTCGGTGACGTAGAAGTCGATGTGCATCCGTACGAACTCGTCGTACTCGCCGCGCCGTTTGATCTCCAGCATCGCCTTCACGAAGCGCCGCTTCTCCGCGCTCGTGAGCGTGCTCGCGTCCTTACGGACGTACGCCATGGTGTCCCCCCATGTCATCCATCTCGCCCATGCCCCCCATGTCATCCATCCCGCTCATGGTTCCCGCGTGTCCCATGGGGATCTCGCGCAGTTGCTGCCCCGGCCCCAGTTCGTCGACGGCGGCGCGGGCCGCTTCGAGAGGGGTCTCGTACGACCGGTAGTGGTCGACCATGCTCAGCCAGGTGCCGTCGGCGCGGCGCATCAGCTCCAGTTGGCGGCCGTCGACGGTGACATGCCACTGATCGGCGCCGGAGGCGCGACCCGCGGTGGTCTTGATGCCGCGGATGTGGCGGCCGCGGTAGGTCTCGTCGAAGGCGACCTCGCCGGGGTCGTCCGCGCCGTGCGGCGGCCGGGAGGCGGCGACGAGCGGCGCCAGCGCCAGCGCGCCTGCCGCGGCGAACAGCCCGCGCAGGACGTCCCGTCGACCGCCCCGCAGCGCGCCCCTGACCGGGCCGGGTCCGGCCGGACCGCCCAACGAGGGGTCCGCCCCGACTGCCACTCCGACTCCGACTCCGCCTCCACCGACACTGACGACCATCCTGTGCTCCTCCCGGTTCGGTCGATCCGTACCGGTAACCGAGAAGGAGCCCGCACGGTCACCGTCCGGTGGTCCGGACGGAGCCGTACGGGCTCCCGGGGGGGCGGGCGCGGGCCTCGTCCGGAGCTGTACGGGCTCCCAGGGGCAGGCACGGGCCTCGTCCGGAGGCGTACGGGCTCCCGGGGGCAGGCATGGGCCTCGTCCGGAGCCGTACGGGCTCCCGACGCGGGCGCGGGCCGCCGCGTCTAGAGGCCGGGCCCGGCGACCAGGTTCGCGGCCGGCACGGTCTGCAGGACCGGGGTGAGCACGCCCACCTGGGGCAGCTTCGGCTCGGGGAGGCCGAAGTTGTCGGCGTTCGGCGCGGTCAGCGGGGCGTCGACGGACAGGCCGGGGGCCAGCGTGCGCAGGTCGGAGGCGGGGGCGCCGACGCCGACGTGGTCGAAGTCGTCGCCGAGGAGGTGCGGCAGGGGCGCATGCAGACCGGCGCCGGGCAGCCCGCCGGAGACCGGCAGCTGCGGGATGACCCGCTCGGGGAGGAGCCGTCCCTCGACGTACTGCGGGCCCTCGGGGGCACCCGGCATCGGCAGCGGGATCTCGCCGCCGAGCTTGGGCAGCTCCACGTTGAGGGACTTCTCGACTCCGTCCAGCGGCACCGGGACGGGGACCGTGTCCACCGCTGCGGCGGGGGTCGCGGCGGCGCCCACCGCGGCAGCGACGCCCGTGATGACGGCGGCAAGGGTTCGGCGGGTGGTCGGCTTCATCTCAGGCACGGTCCCTTTCAGGGTTCGGCGGTCTCAACGTCCGTACCGCGTAACGATCCTGAGCCGGTCACCAGCGCAAGATTCCCCCGGCTGCCGCAGTAGTACGACGGCTCCATAGGCTGACTATCAACAGGCCGAAAAGTCGGCTCGTCCGCAAAGCCCACCGGCGGACCGGCGCCGGCATGCCGAGGGGCCGAGGCCCGGTCACGCCGCCTCGGCCCCTGCCGCCCCAGTTCTCTCAGCCCCGCAGACTCCGCGCCGGCAGCACGATGTGCGCCGCGGCGTTCAGCGTCTCGTCCGCCCCGGCGAACGCGGCCAGCGCCTCCGGCTCGACGGGCTTGCCCGGCTCGGCCTCGGGCCAGGGGCGGGTGGTGAACACGAAGTAGGCGAAGCCGCGTTCGGCGACGGCCTCCAGCCACTCCGGCGGCGGGGTGCACTGCGCGTTGAAGCCGGGCATGTTGACGACGGCCGAACCCGCCTCGACGAGCAGGCTGACCGGCAGGCTCGGCCGGGCGTTGCCGTCGACGAGGTCGCCGCCGACGGGCAGGCCGTTGTTCTCCAGCAGCGCTTCCACGGCGGCCGTGGCGGCCTCCGGTCCGGCCGCGGCGTCCCCGAGGGTGTAGGCGAGGAGGTAGGGCATGTCCCCGTCGGGGGCCTCGCCGCTCCAGGCCATGACGACGAGCGTGCCGAGGTCGGCGGCGTTGAAGGGGCGGGTTTCGCTTGAGGTTGAGGTCACCGCGCGACCATATCGACGGGTCCGAATGGGTTCCCGTCCGTTCTCACTCGACCGGGCGACATCCCGCACACGGTCCACACGATCGAGGGACGCCTTCTCGAACACGCCGTGAAAAACACATCGCGGAATACACGCAGAAAAACAAAGGGCCGATTCCGTACGACGCGGAATCGACCCTTGTACGGCGGGCGCGGAATACCTCAGCTACCCACCGGCAGACCGCCGAGCAGCCCGCTGGAGTTCAGCGTGCCGGTCGCGCCCTTCACGGTGTTGAGCACGGAGTCCTTGTTCTCGGTGTCGAGCGCGTTCGACTGGTGCTGGAGCGGCATCACGTCGGCGGGGGCGAGCCGGCCGCTGGTGAGCTGGTTCACGGCACCGGTGAGGCTGGTGGGCGTGACGTCGGCGGCGCTGTAGGCGAACGCGGGCGCGGCGGCACCGGCGAGAGCCACGGAACCGGCAACTACAGCGGCAGCCTTCAGGGACTTCATCGTGTTCCTTTCAGAGAGAATTCTGACACCGTGCCTAACGACTGTTGACCGGACCGGAAACCCCGCACGCAGAAATTTTCTGCAACCCGAAAGACCCAAGAGAAAACAATAGGAAAACAAAACAGCCGTGGTGCCGGCCGACGGGCCCGCACCACGGCTGTCATGGCATTCAGGAGGTGGGCAGCAGGCCTCCGACCGCGCCGGTCGCGGCACCGGTGTCCACCGGGAGCGGTACCGGCAGCGGCAGCGGGAGGCCGCCGGCCAGCAGGAGTGCGAGGACGGCGTTGAGGAGCTTGCCCACGACCGCGGTCGCGGCCGGGATCACCTTGGTGGGGTCGCCACCGGTGGCCGCCGCGAGCAGGTCGCTGACCGCCTGCTGCAGCGCGGCGAGCGCGTCACCGACGGCGTCCGCGGACGGCGCCTTGGAGTCGTCGCCGCTCTTGGTCGCGGGCAGCGGGAGCAGCCCGGTGACCGGCGCGGTCGCGGCCGGGGTGGTCGGCGTGGTGGTGGCCGGCGGGGTGGTGGGAGCCGTGGTGGTCGACGGGGTCGTCGGCGTCACCGGGGTCTCCGGGACCGGGACCGGGGCCGCGGCGGTGATCTTGGCGATGGCCGCCTTCACCGTGTCCAGGAGCTGGGTGGCCTGTTCGGGCGAGATCTGGCCGTCGTCGGCCTTGAGCACGGTGTTCAGCACATCGGTGACCGGGGCGAGCAGGGACCCGAGGTTGCCCAGGGTCTGGACCTGGCCGAGGAGCGCGTCCGCGCCCGGGAGGGGTGCCTTGGCCGCCGACTCGACGCGCTCGCGCTTCGACTCGTGGTCGGCCGCCACCGCGGCGGGCGCGGTGATTCCGAACAGCAGGGCGGCGGTGACGGCGGTGGAAGCGAGACGCAGTGCGGGCAGAGCACGCATGGAGATTCCCTTTCGGTGGGGGCGGATCTTGAGCCCACCGTGAAAGCGCTCGCCACACCCTGCAACCGAGGGAACGCGGGGCGTGACCGTCCGGCTCGCGCGTCATCCCTGGTGAGACGCCCTGTCAAGCCCCGCTCACCGTGTCGCCGCGACCACCCCCCATTCGGGGCAACGCTCGGGGCAACGCAAAACCGGCCGTCCTCCTGAGGGGGAACCACAGGAGGACGGCCGGCGAAGGGGTCCGAGTGGACGTCAGTCGTTGACGCACTCGTTGCCGAAGGCGGGGTTCAGCAGACCGATGATGTTCACGGTGTTACCGCAGACGTTGACCGGAACGTGGACCGGAACCTGAACGACGTTGCCCGACAGGACGCCCGGGGAGTGGGCGGCCGCGCCCTGCGCGCCGGCGTCGGCGGCGGCGATGCCGGCGCCGCCGGCGACGGCCGCGACAGCAGCGGAGGTAAGGACCAGGCCCTTCGCGATACGCGACATGGAGAGGTGCTCCTTGGGTTGACACAAACACCCGGGCGGATGCCCGGCGCTGTGTCAACGCGCGGCACGCGCGGGAGTTGTGCCGCCAATGGGGTGATCTCGCGACGGGCTCGACTTCACCATTCCGACACACTTGTCTGCTTTCTCCGGATTAATACGCATAGCGGCTAGAGTTGCGGACCTCCCGACGCACCCTTATAGCCAGCAAATCGCACTCATTTGACGCCCTGGCACCACGACCCGGGCGTGCCACCTGTGCCCCGCAACCTCCCGGAAGGGCCACCCCGGTCATGCGCCAATCCCTGCGTCCGCTGCTGCGCCGAGCGACGGTGGGAGCCCTCGTCCTCGTCTCCGTCTGGGCACCGGGCGGCGCCCTCGCGGCGGCCCCGCCCTCCCCGGAGGCCGAACGCCTGCCGTTCACCGAGCGGTACCGCGCGCTCCAGCACGGCGGGATCGTCCGCGCGGCCAACGCCGCCATCAGCTGCCGGGTGACCGCGGCCCAGCCCTCGTGCCCGGCGGTCCGCGAGGGCGGCACGGCGGCCAACGGCGACCTCGACATGTTCTACGTCGACGTCGACACCGACCCCAACACCTACAACTCCTCCCGCGCCGAGGTCCGCCTGCCCGAGGGCGCCCGGGCCACGTACGCGCGCCTGTACTGGGGCGGCAACCTGCGCGTCGGCGAGCAGAAGCCGCCGAAGGACAACGGGCGGGTGCTGATCGCCGAGCCCGGCGGCCAGTACAAGGAGGTCCTCGCCGACACCCTGGTCGGCCACCGGGTGGACCGGGGCGCGGACGCCTATCAGGCCTCGGCGGACGTCACGAAGCTGGTGCGGGAGAGCGGTTCGGGGCTCTACACGGTCGCGCAGCTCAACGTGGCCATGGGGAAGTCGAAGGCCGGCGCGTGGGGTGGCTGGACGCTGGTGGTGGCGTACGAGAAGGCGGCGGAGCCGCTGCGGCACGTGGCCCTCTGGGACGGCTTCGACACGCTGACGTCCGGTCAGGACCTCGCGCCGAGCGGTCTGCGCTTCCCCGCGGGTGCCTCCGGCCGGGTGGGGCTCGTCGCCTACGACGGCGACCGCGGCCGAACGGGCGACAGCCTCACCCTCTCGGCCGACTGCCGGGCCCCCGTGGTACTGGCCGACTCCGCCAACCCCGGTACCGACGTGCTGAATTCGACGATCAGCGAGCCCGGCGAACGGCCGGCGACGCGCGTCCCGTCGTACGCGAACACCCTCGGCTACGACTCCGATGTGTTCGATCTCGGGACGGCTCTGCGGCGCGGTGGTGACCAGCTGGCCTTCCGGCTCGTTTCCCAGCGGGACGCGGCGTGGGCCGGCGCGCTTTTCGTCGCCGTCGACGCCCGCAGTTGAGGCGCGTTCCCGCCCGTCCCGAGTGCCATCCGTGAGCGAGGAAACCGCGCAATGCACCAGTCAGCAACCGACCCTCGGCCACGGGTCCTGCACCTTACGCAGCCTGTGGAAGGCGGGGTCGCCCGGGTCGTGACGGACCTGGTGAGGGCCCAGCTCGCGGCCGGTTTCCGGGTCGCGGTGGCCTGTCCCGACGGGGACTTCGCGGACGGGCTGCGGGCGCTGGGCGCCGACGTACGGCACTGGGCCGCGACGCGGTCCCCGGGGCCGTCTCTGCCGGGGGAGGTACGGCGGCTCGCACGGGTGGTCGAAGAGGTACGGCCCGAACTGGTGCACGCACACAGTGCGAAGGCCGGTCTCGCCGGCCGGCTCGCGGTGCGCGGGCGGATCCCGACCGTGTTCCAGCCGCACGCCTGGTCGTTCGAGGCGGTCGGCGGGACCACCGCGGCGCTCGCCCTGAAGTGGGAGCGATGGGGGGCGCGTTGGGCCTCCCGGGTGGTGTGCGTGAGCGAGGCGGAGCGCGCGACCGGCGTACGCGCCGGGATCGCCGCCCCCTGGAGTGTCGTCCCCAACGGCATCGACCCCGCCCGCTTCCACCCCGCCGCCGTGGGCACCGTACGAGCCTCTCTCCTGCCGGATGTCGATCCCGCCGCCCCGCTCGTCGTGTGCGTGGGGCGGCTGTGCCGGCAGAAGGGGCAGGACGTGTTGCTGCGGGCGTGGGAGGCGGTGCTGGAGCGGGTGCCGCGGGCCCGGCTCGCGCTGGTCGGCGACGGGCCCGACCAGGATCAACTGCGGGCTCTGGCACCGGAGTCGGTGCTCTTCGTCGGTGCCGTCGCCGATGCCGCCCCCTGGTACCAGGCCGCCGATCTGGTCGTCCTGCCCTCGCGCTGGGAGGGGATGGCGCTCGCCCCGCTGGAGGCGATGGCGTGCGGGCGGCCGGTGGTGCTGACGGACGTGGACGGCGCCCGGGAGAGCCTGCCGCCGGGTCTCGTACCGCACTGTCTCGTCCCGCCGGAGCAGCCCGCGCCGCTCGCCGGGGCCGTCGCCGAGCTGCTGCTCGACCCGCTGCTGTGCGAGTCGCTCGGCCATCAGGGACGCCGGCACGTCCTGTCCACGCACGACGTGCGGCACACCACCGAGGCGGTGGCGGACCTGTACCGCGAACTGCTCGGTACGACAGGTCGCGTCATGCCCTCCGAGTACAGGGAGTCGATCCACTCGTGACCGCGGAAAGCACACTCCCCTCGCCCGGCGGGCAGCCACGCGACCCCGGCTTCTCGCCCGTCGCGGTCCTCGCCTCGCGCGGCGTCACCGGCGGTTTCCGGTTCCCGCACCGCCGCCCGCAGCCCCGGCCCGCATCGCCCGTGCCGCTGCTCGCCGCGGACCTGGCCGCCGCACTGCTGGGCGCCCTCGCCCTCACCGGCACCGCGCACCAGCCGCTGCTCGCGGCCCTGCTGGTCACCGCGTCGATGCTGCTGCGCCCGCAGGTGCCGCGCGCGGTGCCGGGCGTCCTCGACGAACTGCCCGCCGTGTGCGGCCGGATCGCGGTCGCCTGGCTGGCGCTCGGCGCGCTGGTCGCCGCACACACCCCGCAGTACGCCCTGTCCTACGGCACCCTCGCCACCGGTCTCCTGCTCCAGTCGACGGCCGCCTGCGCGGCCCGCGGCACCGTGCACTGGCGGCGCCGCACGGCCCTGCGCGACCGCCCGCGCGCGGCCCTCGTCATCGGCCCCGCCGCGACCGCGCAGCGCGTGTCCGCCGGCCTGCTGCGCCACCCGCGCTGCGGGGTGCGACCGGTGGGCGTGGTGGCCGAGCAGCCCGACGGCAGCGACGGCCTGCCCGTGCTGACCACCGGCGAGGAGGTCGAGCGGGCGCTCATCCAGAACGGCGTCCGGGACGTCCTCGTCGTGCACCCCTCGGTACGATCCCAACAGGGGCCGCTGCTGCGGGCGTTGGCCGAGTCGGGCTGCGCGGTGTGGGAGGTCGACGCGGACTCCCCCTCGTACGCCTCCCGCGACCAGCTCGCCGGATACGCCTGCCGGCGTCTCGACATGGGCGGCCGACGGCCGGGCAGTGCCGGCAAGCGGCTCCTGGACGTGGTGGTGGCCGGGACGCTGTTGCTGCTGGTCAGTCCGCTGCTGCTGGTGTGCGCGGTGGTGCTGCGGCTGACCGACGGGCCCGGGGTCGTCTTCCGGCAGGAGCGCATCGGCAAGGACGGGCGGCCCTTCACGCTGCTGAAGTTCCGCACCCACCGCCCGGTCGACGAGCACGAGTCGGCGACCCGCTGGAGCGTGGCGAACGAACGCCAGATGTCGTGGTTCTGCCGCTTCCTCAGACGCACCTCCCTCGACGAGCTGCTCCAGCTGTGGAACGTCTTCTGGGGCGACATGAGCCTGGTCGGGCCGCGCCCCGAACGCCCTTACTTCGTAGGCAAGTTCAGCCAGATGTACCCCGGCTACGCGGCCCGCCACCGGATGCGCACCGGCATCACCGGGCTCGCCCAGATCCACGGCCTGCGCGGCGACACCTCCATCGAGGACCGGGCCCGCTTCGACAACGCGTACATCGACAACTGGTCGCTGTGGCAGGACATCTGCATCCTCGCCCGCACCGCCGCCGCGCTCGTCCGCCCGACGGGGAGCTGACCATGAGGCTGCCTCGGGTACTGCCGGTCCTCCCGGCCATCGCCGTGATCGCCCTGCTGGGGCTGCCGATCGGGCCGGGCGGCGAGGGCGGCGCGGGTCCGGCCGACGCGGTCTCCGCGCTGATGGTGCTGTACTGCGGGATCCGTCTCGTACGGGACCGGCGGCGCCCCCTGTCCCGTACCGCCGCCGTGATCCTGGGCCTGCCGGTGGTCGGGCTGGCGATCGCCGCGACGGGCGCCGCGACTCCGGGGGCCGGGATCAGCGGCATGGGCCGCTACCTCCAGATCTTCGTCCTCGTCCCCGCGGCCGTCCTGCTCCTCATCCGGCACCGCGGTGACTTCCGCGTCCTCGCCTGGTCCTTCGTCGGCCTTGCGCTGTGGCAGGGGGCGATCGGCGTGCACCAGTTCCTGACCGGGACCGGTGCCTCGTACCAGGGGCAGGAGATCCGCGCGGTCGGCACCTTCGGGGCGCAGGACGTGATGGGGATGGCGACCGTCGTCTGCTTCGGGCTGATCTGCGCGGTGGGGCTGGCGCTGGGCACAACCGCCGTACGGCAGCGGGCGGTTGCCGCGTGCTGTGGGCTGGCGCTGCTCGTGCCGCTGGCCCTGTCCTTCAGCCGCGGGGCGTGGATCGCGACCGCGGTGACCTGTTCGGTGCAGCTGGTGCTGGCCGGGATGCGGCGGGCGCTGAAGGTGGGGGCCGTGGTCGCCGCGCTCGGGGTGATCCTCGTAGGCGGCTTCGGCGTCGGCTCGGCGATGCTCCAGGAACGCGTCAACAGCATCACGCAGGTCACCGACGCACCCGACCAGTCCGTCACCGACCGGTACACGATGTGGGCGGCGGCGGTCGACATGTGGCGCGAACAGCCGCTGACCGGCGTCGGGTTGAAGGGCTTCCCCGAACACCGGGACGCCCACGCCTCCCTCGCGCTGTCCGCGGGCAGCGACACGGAGGGCGCGGGCGCGGCCTTCCGCAAGCAGCCGCTGCTGTCCCCGCACAACATGTACCTCCTGATCCTCGCGGAACAGGGCCTGATCGGACTGCTGGCGCTGGCGGGGGGCTGGTTGGCGCTGGTGGTGTGCGGGCTGCGGGGGCTGGCGCGGGTACGCCTGTCGGGGCAAGCGCTCGACTGTGGGCTCGTCGCCTGTGGGCTGCTGGTCTGGCAGTTGACCGACTTCATGTACGCGGACATCGGCGGGCCCTCGACCGTGCTGACGGCCGTGTGCTTCGGGTTGGCGGCGTGGTGGGGGCTGGTCGGGAGCGGCCCGCGGGAGTCCGTGCCGTTGCCGCCGCCGGTGCCCGCCCGCGCCGAGGAGGCCGCAGCGCGATGAGGCTGACGCCTTCCCGGCTGCCTCGGGGCGACGCGGAGGACACCAAGGGCGCTGAGCCCGGTGCCGGCGCCCGCGCGAAGGCCGCCACCCGCGGCAACGCCGATACCCGCGCCAAGACCCTCGCCCATGTCGACTCGGACGCCCTTCCCCACGCCGAGCCCCGCGCCGACTCCGACGCCCGTCCCTACGCCGAGGCCCATGCCAAGGCCGCCCCCCGTCCCGTCAGCGCCCCGGCCCTCCCCGCCGCCCGCACCGCCGTACCGGCGCCCGGCGCCACCGACGTAGCCCCCGCCTCCCGCGGCTTCCTCGCCAAGGCCACCCTCATCACCGCCGTCCTCACCGCCGCCGGTGCCGTGCTCGGGCTGGCCCGGGATCAGGCGTTGGCGCGGCTGTTCGGGGCCGGGAGCGAGACGGACGCGTTCCTCGTCGCGTGGACCATCCCGGAGTTCGCGTCGACGCTGCTCATCGAGGACGGCCTGGCCTTCGCGCTGGTCCCGGCGTTCAGCCTCGCGCTCGCCCGGCGGGCGCAGGGCGCTCCCGGCGACCCCGTGCGGGTGCTGGTCGGCAGTACGCTGCCGCGCCTCTCGCTCGCCTTCGTCGCCGTGTCCGCGCTCATCGCCGGCACCGCCCCCTATCTCGTCGAGGCCCTCGCGCCCGGCCTGCCCGACCCGGCGCTCGCCGTCGACTGCACCCGCCTCACCGCGGTCTGCGTGCTCGGCTTCGGGCTCGCCGGGTACTGCAGCGCGGCCCTGCGCGCGCATCGCAGGTTCCTCGCACCGGCCGCGATCTACGTGGCGTACAACGTCGGCATCATCACCGCGATGTTCGTGCTGGGCGGGCAGTGGGGCGTACGGTCGGCGGCGGTCGGGGTGGCCGTCGGCGGCGCGCTGATGGTCGTCGTACAACTGCCGTCTTTCGTCAGGGAGTTGCGGCGGAAGGCGCCCGCCGTCGAGGAGCCGGCGGCCGGGGACTCCGAGCGTGCCGTCACCGGCGCCCTCGTCGCCACCGTCCTGCTCTTCGCGCTGTGCCGGCAGTCGCAGACGCTCATCGAGCGGTTCCTCGCCTCCACGCTCGACGCCGGGGCCATCTCGCATCTGAACTACGCGCAGAAGGTCGCCCAGATCCCGATGACGCTGTCGATGATGCTGTGCACGGTCACCTTCCCGGTGGTCGCGCGGGCGTTGGCCGACGGTGACGTCGAGCGGGCCCGCAACCGGGTGGAGCGGGATCTGGCGCTGGCCACCTGCGTGCTGCTGCTCGGCGCGTCCGTGGTCATCGCCTGCGCTCCGCAGATCGTCGAACTCCTCTTCCAGCGGGGCGCGTTCACCGCCCGGGACACCGCCGCGACCGCGGACGTCATGCGGGTGTACGCACTCGGGCTGCTCGGTCAGACCCTGACCGGCGTGCTCGTGCGGTCGTACTTCTCGGCGGCCCGCCCCAGCTGGTACCCGGTCGTCGCGATGGCCACCGGCATCGTCGCCACGTCCTGGATCGGCGCCTGGACGGTGGGGCCGTGGGGGGTGCTGGGCATCGCCGCCGCCAACGCCTCCGGCATCACCGTGACGGCCGTGGTGCTGCTCGCCGGGATGGGGCCGCGCAGTGTGCCGATCCGGGTCCGGCGCGTGCTGGGCGAGCTGAGCAAGCCGGTGCGGGCGGCGGTGATCGCGACCGTGGCGGGGACGTTCGTCGCCGAGCAGGTGCCGGCGGCCGTGCCCGGGCTCGCCGCGGCCGGCACGACCGCGGTCGCCGTGTTCGTCCTGCTCGCCTGGGCGCTGGACGCCCAGGGCGTCGTACCCGCACTCCGACCCGTACGCACCCTCACGCGGAGGCTCACGCATGGCCGCACCCGTTGATCCCGCCGCTCCGGCCGGATCGCGCACCGTTCCGTGGATCGCGATGTACCACTCGGTCGGCGACTGCTCCGACGACCCGTACCGCATCACGGTCACCCCGGACCGTCTCGACCGGCAGCTGACCTGGCTCGGCCGCCGCGGTCTGCGCGGAGTCTCGGTGGCCGATCTGCTGGCGGCGCCCGACCGCACGGACCTCGTAGGGCTCACCTTCGACGACGGGTACGCCGACTTCGTCACCGCCGCCCTGCCCGTCCTGCGGCGGCACGGCTTCGGCGCCACGCTCTTCGTGCTGCCCGGGCGGCTCGGCGGCGACAACGCCTGGGACCCGCTGGGCCCGCGCAAGCCGCTGCTCACCGCCGACGGCATCCGCCAGGCGGCTCGGGCGGGCGTCGAGATCGGCTCGCACGGTCTCACCCACGTCGACCTCACCCGGGCCGACGACCTCCGGCTGAAGTCCGAGATCGTGGAGAGCCGGGCCGTGCTGGAGGAAATCACCGGCACGGAGGTCGGCGGCTTCTGCTACCCCTACGGCACCCTCGACCAGCGGGCCGTCGACGCCGTACGGGAGGCCGGGTACCGGTACGCCTGCGCCATCGACCCCGGCCCGGTCGACAGCCCCCTGGCCCTGCCCCGCGTCCACATCGGGCAGAACGACACCGCCGTACGCCTCTTCCTCAAGCACCGGCTGCACCGGCTGCGGCGCCGCCCCGTCGAGGGGGTCTGAGGTGAAGGCACTTCATGTCATCACCGGCCTCGGCGTCGGTGGCGCCGAGCAGCAACTGCGGCTGCTGCTGCGGCACTTGCCGGTCGACTGCGAGGTCGTGACGCTCACCAACCCGGGCGCGGTCGCCGACGGCCTGATCGCCGACGGGGTGCGGGTGACGCACCTCGGGATGGCCGGCAACCGGGATCTGGCCGCGCTGCCCCGGCTGGTCCGCCTGATCCGCTCCGGCGGCTACGACCTCGTCCACACCCACCTGTACCGGGCCTGTGTCTACGGCCGCCTCGCCGCCCGGCTCGCCGGGGTCCGGGCGGTCGTCGCCACCGAACACTCCCTGGGCGACTCCCAGATGGAGGGCCGCCGCCTCACCGCCGGCGTCCGCGGCCTCTACCTGGCCAGCGAGCGCCTCGGCCGCGCCACGGTCGCCGTCTCCCCCACGGTCGCCCAGCGCCTGAGGAACTGGGGGGTCCCCGCCCCCCGCATCGAGGTCGTCCCCAACGGCATCGACCTGACCCGCTTCCGCTTCGACCCCCTCCAGCGCCTCCACACCCGCCGCCGCCTCGGCCTGCCCGAGGAGGCGTACGTCATCGGCGGCATCGGACGCCTCACCGCGGGCAAGCGGTTCGGCACCCTCATCCACGCCCTCGCCCAACTTCCCGAGAACTGCTGGCTGTTGCTGGTCGGCGGCGGCCCGGACGAGAGCGTCCTGCGGCGCACCGCCCACGAGGCCGGCGTCGCCGACCGGGTCCTGTTCACCGGCGAACGGCCCTACGTCCCCGACGGCTCGCCCGGTCCCGATCTGCCGTCCCTCACCTGGGCGATGGACGTCCTCGCCTCGCCCTCGCCGGAGGAGGCGTTCGGCCTCGCGGTCGTCGAGGCGCTGGCCTCCGGGCTGCCGGTCCTCTACAGCTCCTGCCCCGCGATCGAGGACCTGCCCGCCGAGGCTGCCGCCCTCGCCCGCCAAGTCCGCGGCGGCGCCGACGAGTTCGCCCGCGCGATCGCCACGGCCCGCACCGAGGGCCCGCGTCCGCGCACCGCCCCCGAAGCCGCCCACCACTACTGCATCACCCGCAGCGCCGCCCAGCTGATGGACGTCTACGCGGCCGCATCCTCGTCGTCCCCGTCACCCCAGGGAGTCAGTTCCTCATGACCGAGAACCCCACCGGACCGCGCCGCCCGGCGGTCCTCACCCGCGCCAAGACGCTCCCCGCCTGGTCCCTGCTCGCGGCCGGCGCCGTCGCGGGCGGCCTGCTCGGCGGCGTGTACGGCCTCGCCAAGACGCCCACCTACACGGCGACCAGCTATGTCATCGCCGTCCCCACCGAGAAGTCCGACCCGGCGTCCGCGCTGGGCTTCGCGCAGGCATACGGCCGGGTCGCCACCCAGCTCGCGGTCCTCGGGGACGCTCAGGTGTGGGCGGGCGTGCCCGTGAAGACGCTGAAGTCCAGTGTGCAGACGGCGACTTCGCCGGACGCGCCGATGGTGGCGATCACGGCGACGTCCTCCCGTCCGGACCTGGCCGCCGACATGGCCAACGCGGTGGCCCGCGCCCTGACCCGGCACGCCGACAACACCGAGTCGGCCACCAACGTCGAGCTCCAGCAGTTCGCCCGCGCCACCAAGCCCACCGAGCCCTCCTCGGCCTCGCCCGTGCTGACCGGCCTGGTCGGGGCGAGCGCGGGCGGGCTCCTCGCCGGCCTGGTGCTGCTGGTCCGGCCGCGCCGCACCAGCGAGGAGCCGGGACGCCCGGCCTCCGTGCCCGGCCCGGCCGTCGCCGCCGACGCCCACGGCCAGCTGTGACGTACACGACGGAACTCGTCACCGACGACACCGTCTTCGCCGCCCTCGCCCCCGACTGGGCGCGCCTGTACCGCCGTTGCTCCGCCGCGACCCCGTTCCAGAGCCACGCCTGGCTGCACTCCTGGTGGCTCTCCTACGGCCGTCGCGGCCGGCTGCGCGTCCTCGTCGTGCGCGACCACGGCGACCTGGTGGCCGCCGCGCCCCTGATGCGCGTCCACCGTCCCGTGCCGTCGCTCGTGCCGCTGGGCGGGGCGATCTCCGACTACGGGGACGTCCTGCTGGACGACGAGCGGGGCGAGGAGGCGGTGGCCGCGCTGGCGGAGGGGCTCGCGGCGGCCGCCCGCACCGCGCTGGTCGACCTGCGCGAAGTGCGCCCCGGCGGCGCGGCCGAGCGGCTCTACGACCACTGGCCGGGCCTCCGGCGCCGGGTCGACGACTCGCTGTGCCTGGAGCTGCCCGCCGTACCCATGGACGAACTGGTCGCCCGGCTGCCGTCCGCCAAGGCCCAGCAGCGGGTGCGCGCCAAGCTGCGCAAGCTGACCTCGCTCGGCGTCGAACGGCACGTCGTCGAGCCGGACGAGGTCGACAAGGCACTGCGCCGGCTGCTGGAGCTGCATCAACTCCAGTGGCAGGGACGGAAGGTGACGAGCGAGCACCTGCGGTCCCGGTTCCGCGACCATCTGGTGCGCTCGGTCGGGCCGATGGTGGCGGAAGGGGACGCGGTCGTCACCGAGTTCCGGCTGGACGACGACGTGGTCGCCGTCGACCTGACCCTGCAGTCGCGGCGGCTGACGGGCGGCTATCTGTACGGCGCCCATCCGTGCCTGCGGGAACGCAAGGCGGACGTGGCGGTGATGTTGCTGGACGCGTGCACCGGACATGCCCGCGGCACGCTGAGCCTGCTGCGCGGCAACGAGCCGTACAAGCACCACTGGAAGCCCGAACCGGTCGCCAACCAGCGGCTGCTGCTGGCCCGCCGGCACACCGCCCCGCTGCTGGCGGCCGCGCTGTGCGACGTCGCGGCCCGCCGGCACGGCAAGGAGGTGCTGCGCCGGTGGCGCGAACGCGGCGGTGGCGGCGGATCGTGAACGACCCACCGCCACCGAGACTGCCTTCCGTCACCGGCTGCGCGACCACCAGTCGAAGCGCATGCACAGCTTCCCGCCGATCCAGTACTCGACCCACTCGCCCAGGTCCATCGGCGAACAGTTGGGCGGGTTGGTCGGGGTGGGGTCGGGGGTCGGCTCGGGCGTCGGGTCGACCGGCGTCGGTTCCGTCGTCGGCTCCTCGGGAGTGCGGCCGAAGAGGATCGACCGGTAGACGTCGGACGCCTTCGGGTTGTCCTCGCACTGCCACACGCCGTGCGGGCAGTAGTCGGTCAGCGTGTTGTACAGCGGCTTGTGCTCGTCCATCCACGCGAGCATGCGCCGCATGTATTCGGCGTTGTCACCGTTGCGGAAGAGTCCCCATTCAGGATAGGAAATTGCCTTGCCGTGGGATTTGGCGAAATCCACGTGCTCCTGAAGTCCGTAGGGCTCTTTCACCTGCTCGTCGAACGAGAGTCCTTCCGGCTGGTCGTACGAGTCCATGCCGATGATGTCGACGGTGTCGTCACCCGGATAGCACTTCGTCCAGGCGATCGCGTCCCGGCCCCGGCTGGGCGTGAAATCGAAGCGGAATTTCTGGCCCGGCACCGAACGCATGGTGGTGACGATCCTGTTCCAGTACGTCTTCCAGGCCTCCGGGTCCGGCCCGCAGCGATGGGTGTACGTGATGCCGTTCATCTCCCAGCCGAGCACGATCACCGTGTCCGGCACGTTCAGCTCGACCAGCCGCTCGGCGAGGCGGCGGAAGTGATCGTCGAACTGCCCCGCCGCGCCCCGGCGCAGCAGCAGCCGCACCTCGGCGTCGGAGACATGGTCCTCGTTGCGCTCCAGCATGGGGACGTTGAGGACGAACATCCGGTCGTCCTTCTCGTTGCGCCAGTCCGCCCACACGTCGAGGAAGCCGGGGGCGCCCTCGATGTTGCTCCAGCGGTCGCCGGGCAGATAGGTGTGGCCGACGCGCAGGTCGGCGCCGCCCAGCCAGCGGCTGAGCTCGGCCATCCGGGCCACGCCGCGCGGCCCGTAGTCGAGGTAGGCGCCGAAGGCGGGCACCTTGGGGGCGGGCTTGGTCTCGGGTTCGATCACGGGGTCGGCGGCCGGGGACGGCTCCGCCGGGACCGCGGGCACGGCGGGCGTGGGAGCGGGCGGATCGGCGGCCCCCACCCCCGCGGCGAATCCGGGCCCCGCGGCCAGGGCGGCGGACGCGGCGGTCGCCACCGCGATGAACGCCAGCCGACCGGTCCGGGCCCTTCGCTGCTGTGAGTCCATGCCTGCTCCTTTCTCACTCTCGCGCTCTGGGGACAGCTGAAACGCGTTACCTGACACTCAGTCATATGAATATGAACGACGCCACCGTGCTTACGGCTTTCGGGTGGCCCGATCGCCCGCACGGGTGAAACGACCGAAGGAATTGAATCCGTGTCGCTGTTCGACACCCGCGTCCCCGCCGTTCTGCTGCGGATCGACCGGAATCCCTTTCACCACGGAACGCTCGGAGCCGTGCGCTCGCTCGGCCGGGCCGGAGTGGAGGTGCATGTGATCGCGGATTCCACCGGAAGTCCGGTGTCCCGATCGCGTTTTGTACGGCAGCTCCATCCCCCGCCGCCCCCGGGCGCGCCCGCCGCCGACGTCGCCGTCGCCCTGCGCCGGATCGCCGCCCGGATCGCGCGCCCCGCGGTGCTGATCCCGATGGACGACGCGAGCGCGGTCGCGGTGAGCCGGCTGCGGGCGGAGCTGGCGCCCTCCTATCTGCTGCCCGCGACGCCGGGTCCGCTGGCCGAGCAGGTCGCCGACAAGGCGGAACTGGCCGCTCTGTGTGCGTCCGTGGACGTGCCGCATCCGCTCACGCTGATCCCGGACAGCCCCGCCGACGCCGCTGCCGCCGCCTGGCATCTCGGGCTGCCGGTGGTGGCGAAGTGGAGCCGCCCCTGGCTGCTGCCGGCCGGCAGCGGCCTGCGCAGCACGGTCCTGCTGCGTTCCGCACACGAGGCCGGCGAGCTGTACCGGCGCTCCGCGGAGGCGGGCAGCCGGCTGCTGCTCCAGGCGTTCCTGCCGCCGGAACCGGACGGCGACCTCTTCTGCCACGGGTACGCCGACCGCTCGGGCGCCGTCCGCGGCGGCGGTGCCGGCGTCAAGCTGCGGTCCTGGCCGCGCGGCGCCGGGTTGACGGCGGTGGGCCGGTGGACACCGGACCCGATCGTGCAGGAGCTCGCCGAACGCCTCACCGCCGAACTGGGCTACCGCGGCATCTTCGACCTCGACTTCCGCCGCGGCCCGGACGGCCACCCTCACCTCCTCGACTTCAACCCGCGCCCGGGCGCCCAGTTCCGGCTGTTCTGCGACACCGCCGAGCTGGACGTCGTGCGCGCCCTGCACCTGGACCTGACACACCGTCCGCTGCCGGACGGGGTGCCGCGGGCCGGGCGGGAGTTCGTGGTGGAGAACTACGCCCCGCTGACCGCGCTGCGCCCGGCGCCCGACGGCCGGGAGCCGGCCTGGTACGCCCGGGACGACCGGGGGCCGGGACTGGCGATGTGGGGACGGTGGGCCCGGCACGTGTCCCGGCGGGTCCTGGAGCGGTTGCGCGGGGTGTGCGCGCCGCCCGGTGAAGGGGCGGGCGCGCGTGTGGTGCGTCAGGGATCCTCGCCGGACCTGACCGGCCTGTCGGACGACGAGAAAGCGAGCAGCCGCTGATGTACGACCTGCTGGTGGTGGGCGCGGGCCCGTACGGCCTGTCCGTCGCGTCCCACGCCGCGGCCGCCGGGCTGCGGGTGGGCGTCTTCGGACGGCCCATGGCGTCCTGGCGCGACCACATGCCGCGCGGGATGTTCCTGAAGTCGGAGCCCTGGGCGTCCCACCTGTCCGACCCCGACCGCCGCCGGCGCCTCGACGTCTACTGCGCCGAGCGGGGCATGACGGCCCGGCACGGCGAGCCGATCCCGGTGGAGGTGTTCGCCGAGTACGGCCTGTGGTTCGCCCGCAACGCCTGTCCCGAGGTGGACGAGCGGATGGTGACCCGGGTGGCCCGGCGCGCGGGCGGCTTCGAGGCGGTGACGGACGACGGGGAGGTGGTGTCCGCCCGTACGGTCGCGCTCGCGGTCGGCGTCATGCCGTTCGTCGAGATCCCCGCCTCCCTCACCGGCCTCGACGCGTCGCTCGTGACACACAGCAGCCATCACAGCGACCTCGACCGCTTCCGGGACAAGGACGTCACGGTCGTCGGCGGCGGCCAGGCGGCGCTGGAGACGGCGGCGCTCCTCGCCGAACAGGGCACGCGGGTACGGGTGCTGGCCCGGACGGGGCAGCTGCGCTGGAACGACGTGCCCCCGCCGTGGGAGCGCCCGTGGTGGCGGTCGGCCCGCTCCCCGCACAGCGGCCTGGGCTGCGGCTGGCGGAACTGGTTCTACGCCGAGCGCCCCGGTCTCTTCCGCCGCCTCCCGGAGCCGACACGGGCGCGGATCGCAGCGACGGCGCTGGGCCCGGCGGGCGCCTGGTGGGTACGGGACCGATTCGAGCCGGCCGTGGAGGTGCGGCTGGGCCACGAGGTGGCGGCGGCACGTGCGGTGCCGGGCGGACTACGCCTGGACGTGACGGACGGCGCAGGCTCCGAGCACACCCTGGAGACCGAACACGTCATCGCCGCCACGGGTTTCAAGGCGACCACCGACCGCCTCACCCTCCTCCCCGCCGACCTGCGCACCGCCCTGGCCACGGCCGCCGACGGCTCCCCGCAGGTCACCCGGGACTTCGAGTCCCCCTCCCACCCCGGCCTGTTCCTGGCCGGCCTGACCACGGCCTCCGCCTTCGGCCCGGCGATGCGCTTCGTGCACGGCGCGACCTACACGGCGGCTGCACTCGTACGAGGGGTGCGGCGCCGCCTGCGAACGGGCCCGCCCCTGATCCCGGCACCGGGCCGGCACGGGACGCCGGAGACAGCCGGGCGATGAAGGGGCGCGGGTGCCGGACAGGGGGTCCGGCACCCGGCGCTTCAGCGGTGGGATGCGTTTCTGCCCCGGCGGTACAGGACGGCCCCGGCCGCGATCAGGGCGGCGCTGGCACCGGACGCGGCGAGCAGGGCCTCGCTGCTGGCGCCGGTGTCGGGCAGGTGGGGCGGCGGACTGTGGTGCCCGGGGGACGAGGGCTGGCCGCCGCCCGTGGGCGGCGTGTGCGTCGGGCTGGTCGACGGCTGGCCACCACCGTTCGGCGGCGTGTGCGTCGGCGTGGGCGTCGGCTGGCCACCACCGTTCGGCGGTGTCTGCGTCGGCGTGGGCGTCGGGTGGTCACCACCGTTCGGCGGCGTGTGCGTCGGCGTGGGGGTGGGGGTGTCCTCCCCGCCGTACGGCGGCGCCGTGTGCTCGTCGCCGTAGCCACCGCTGTCGCAGTCGTCGCCGAACGCGGGGTTGAGCCCGCTGATCACGTCCACGGTGTTCCCGCACGCGTTCACCGGCACGTCGACCGGCGCGCCGGCGTTGTTGCCGGAGCCCACGCCGGGCGAGCCCTCGGTGCGGCCGTGCGTCGAGGAACCGGAGCCGGTCGTGTCGTGCCCGGAGCCGTGTCCGGAGTCGCCGCCGCCGTACGGTCCCCCGTACGACCCGCCCCTGGAGGAACCCGAGTCGTTGGCACAGGAGTTGCCGAACGCGGGGTTCAACAGGGCGATGGCGTCCACCGAGTTGCCGCAGGCGTTGACCGGTGCGTCGACCGGGACCTGGACGTTGTTGCCGGACAGGACTCCCGGCGAACCCTTGGTCGCCCCGCTCGCGTCCGAGTCGGCGTGGACGGGGCTGCTGCCGCACAGGGACAGAATGCTTGTCGCGGCGGCCGCCGCGACCATTCCCCTACTCAGGGTCTGTCGCAATCTCGTTGTCTTCCTGCTTGAAGAAGTGGGAAAAGCCGGCCTTGGAAGGCAACGAAGCAGTCCAAGGCCGGCTGTCACATAGCCGGAGCGGCCGATGCGTTACGACGTCACTTGTTGATGCAGGTGTTGCCGAACGCGGGGTTCAGCAGGGCGATGATGTCGATCGAGTTGCCGCACACGTTGATCGGCACGTGGATCGGGACCTGGACCACGTTGCCCGAGAGAACGCCCGGCGAACCGAAGGCGGCACCCTCGGCACCCGCGTCGGCGAATGCGGGGGCGGCCATACCCAGGGCCATGATCGCGCCCGCGACGACAGCAGCGGTCTTCTTCATGAGCTATCCCTTCTCTGCGGTCATGCCCCAATGACGTGACCTGCAGGCTGTAAACGAGGGATAGACATCCAGGGAAACTACGGAACGTGTGGCGCCTGGTAATTCACTCGAACGCCTTCACAGAATTGACACCGGCCCCCCATACGAGGAGAAACGCTTCGCCTGAGTGGCGGAAAAAGGCCCGGGCAGCCTGCGGGGAATTCAGGCGGCCCGAGCCGTTCAGATCCGAGCTCTTTCGAGCGGAAGGATCAGTGGTTGCCCGTGCCGTTGCCCGCCAGGACGGAGATGTCGTCCAGGATGTGCGACACCGGCTCGTCACCCTTGGCCTGGGTGGAGTTGTCGGCGCACTGCTGGTTCTGCGGGGCCGACAGGATCGGCACGTCCTGGGCGACACCGACGGCGGCGATGATACCCAGGATGGCCTGGGCGTTGGCCTTCACCGGCACGCCGAGGCAGAGCTTGTTGGCGGTGCCCTGGACGAGCGTGGCCTGCGGGCTCATCTTGCCCTTGGTGATCGAGTTGCCGAACTTCGAGTGGGCCTCGTTGCCGCTGGCCGAGGTGGTGCCGTCGTTCCCGATGGCCATGGCCGGGGAGGCCGCACCGACGACGGAGGCGGCGACCGCCGCAGCGGCCATTGCCTTCTTCAGCATTTGGGTTTCCTTTCCTGGCGTGCATCACCACGACGCATGCTCCTGCCTCCGCATCAACCCCCTGCACGGGGAATGGTTTCGAGGCTTCACTCGATCGGGCCGCGTACGCACGGCGAATTAACGGAAAGGCCCGACCGGCCCGACTATCGGGTTCCACCCGCTTCCTTTGTGGGCCATCGGAGTGAATGTCAGGAACCATGCGGGTCCGGGGCAGTTGACCAGTGCGCTCCGGTGGACGGGGTTTCCTCAGAAGGGACTAGCAAGTGATCAAGAAGGTTCTGGCTTCCGCCGCGGTCGCCGCTTCCGTCGTCGGTGTCGCCTCCCCCGCCATGGCCATCGGGAACGACGGCACCACCTCCGCCAGTGGCAACGGTGCGCACCAGTCGTTCGGCAACTCGGCCACGTACGGCAACATGAGCCCGCAGATGGCGCTCATCCAGGGCTCGTTCAACAAGCCCTGCATCGGCCTGCCGGCCAAGGCGAACCTCCAGGGTCTCCTCGGCATCGCCGCCGTCGGCGTTCTGCAGGATGTGCCGATCCTGTCGGCGCCGCAGAACCAGCAGTGTGTCGAGAACTCCACGCAGGCCAAGGGCGACGAGCCGCTGTCGCACATCCTGGACGACATCTCCGTGCTGGCCGGCAACGGCAAGGACAACCACTGAGCCGTCCTCAGGGGCTCCGGTCGCTGAGCCTTGGGGCTGCAATCTGAGTCTGCGTCAGCGGGCCGCCGGTTTCCCGGCGGCCCGCTGTTTTAGCGTGCGTCGCGTGACGACGAAGAGAACCCTTTCTTCCCTGGCCATCCCCGTACTCGTCCTCGCCGCCGGCTCGACCCTGCTCGGCAGTGCCCCCTTCCCCGAGCGGCAGGCCCCCCGCCCCCTCAACATCGTGCTGATGGGTACGGACGGCCGGGACACCATCACCGCCGCCGAGAAGCGCGAGTTCCACGCCGGTGGCATCGCCTGCAACTGCACCGACGTCCTGATGCTGGTGCACGTCTCCGCGCGCCGGGACCGGGTCAGCGTGGTGAGCATGCCGCGTGACTCCTACGCGGACATCCCGCCGTACCGCGACTCCGACAGCGGCGAGGAGCGCGGCCCGCATCCCTCGAAGATCAACGGCGCGTACGCCGAGGGCGGTCCCGCGCTCACCGTGAACACGGTCGAGTCGATGACCGGGGTGCGGATCGATCGCTTCCTCCAGGTGGACTTCCGGCGTTTCATCGACGCCGTGAACGAGGTCGGCGGGGTGGAGGTGTGCACACCGCGGACGTTGAAGGACTCGGCCACCAAGCTGAACCTCAAGCCCGGCAAACACCGCCTGAAGGGCGGGCCGGCGTTGCAGTACGTGCGCTCCCGCCATGTCGACGGCAGTGCCGACCTCGGGCGGATCCAGCGCCAGCAGCGGTTCCTGGTGAACGCCCTGCGCGGGCTGAAGGCGAAGAAGGTGCTGACCGACCCGGTGGGCATGGCGCGGGTGGTGGAGACGCTGCTCGGGTCCGGGAAGGTCGAGCAGGGCTTCGCCGCGGGCGAGCTGGTGCAGCTGGCGGCGGCGCTGGACAAGGTGCCCGCGCGGGCCCTGGAGTTCACGACCGTGCCGATCGCCGGGTTCAACGCGACCAGGCCGGACATCGGCTCGACGCTGGCCTGGGACCGCAAGCGCGCGGACGCGATGTTCGACAAGCTGCGCGCCGACCGGCCGCTGCTGAAGGCCGACGCCGACCCCAAGCCCAAGGACCCGCCCGGCCTGATGGGTTACGCCCCGGTGCGGGGCAGCCGGTTCGCCTGCAAGTGAGCGCGGCGGGGGCGCCCGGACGGCCCGGACACGCGCTGGGCCAATCGGGGCAAAGAGCGCAACCCCGGCCGGGGTGCGCCCGTTGACGATCACGCAGCTCCTCACCGGAGTCCGCTTCTCGAAGGGAATGAACATGAAGAAGCTGTGGGCAACCGCGGCTATCGCCGCCACCGTTGTCGGCGCCGGCTCCCCCGCCATGGCCATCGGTGACGACGGCACCACGTCCGCCAGCGGCAACGGCGCCTCGCAGGAGTTCGGCAACTCGGCGACCTTCGGCGACATGAGCCCGCAGCTCTCGCTGGTCCAGGGTTCGCTGAACAAGCCCTGTGTCGGCCTGCCTGCGAAGCTGAACGCCCAGGGCCTCCTCGGCATCGTCGCCGTCGGTGTGCTCCAGGACGTTCCGATCCTGTCGGCGCCGCAGAACCAGCAGTGTGTCGAGAACTCCACCCAGGCCAAGGGTGACGAGCCGCTGTCGCACATCCTGGACGACATCTCGGCCCTCTCCGGCAACGGCCAGGGCAACGGCTGATCCTCGGATCTCCCGCCGCGGCGGGTCACCGGTTCCTCCGGTGGCCCGCCGTTCGGCTGTTCCGGCAGGTGCGGCTACTTCTGCTTGCGGTAGAGCGCCTCGATCTCCTCGGCGTACGCCGCGAGGACCGCGTGCCGCTTGACCTTCAGGGACGGCGTGAGCAGGCCGTTGTCCTCGCTGAACTCGCCCTCGACGAGGGTGAAGGCGCGGATCGACTCGGCGCGCGAGACGGCCTCGTTGGCGTGGTCCACGGCTTTCTGGACGGCGGCGCGCAGCGCGGGGTCGCGGACGAGTTCGGACAGCGGGGTGTCGGCGGGGCGTTTGCGGACCGCCAGCCAGTGGGCGACCGCGTCGGGGTCGAGGGTGATCAGGGCGGCGACGAAGGGGCGGTTGTCGCCGACGACGAGGCACTGGCCGACCGGCGAGCGGCTGCGCAGCCGGTCCTCCAGGACGGCCGGTGAGACGTTCTTGCCGCCGGAGGTGACGAGGATGTCCTTCTTGCGGCCGGTGATGGTGAGATAGCCGTCCTCGTCGAGGGAGCCGAGGTCGCCGGTGGCGAACCAGTCGTCCTGGAGCACGGCGTCGGTGGCGGCCGGGTTGTTCCAGTACGCGCCGAAGACGATGCCGCCCTTGATGAGCACCTCACCGTCGTCGGCGATGCGGACCGCGGTGCCGGGGACCGGGATGCCGACCGTGCCGGGGCGGGGGCGCAGGGGCGGGACGATCGTGGCGGCCGCGCTCGTCTCGGTCAGGCCGTAGCCCTCGTAGACGATGATCCCGGCGGCGTAGAAGAACAGGTTGAGGTCGCGGTCGAGCGGGGAGCCGCCGCTGATGGCGTAGCGCATGCGGCCGCCGAGCTCCTTGCGGACCCGGCGGTAGACCAGCAGGTCGTACAGGGCCCAGGCGGCGTAGAGGCCGGGGCCGGGGCCCTTGCCGCGGTCGAGGAACTTCTCCAGGTAGCGCTCGCCGAAGCGGACGGCGATGCGGTCGGCGCGGTCGAAGGAGGCGGCGCGGCCCATCTTCTCGGCGGTGGCGCGGCCGGTGTCGTGGATCTTCTCGAAGAGGTACGGGACGCCGACGAGGAAGGTGGGGCGGAACTCCTTGAGGGCGGGCCGGAGTTCGTCGGGCTTGATGCTCGGGCAGTGGCCGATCTCGATGCGGGCCATCAGGCAGGCGATCTGGAGGGTGCGGCCGAGGATGTGGGCGAGCGGGAGGAAGAGCAGGGTCGAGGCGACCTGGCGGGTGACCTCCTTGAAGATGGGGTGGAGCAGCTCGACGGTGTTGGCGGCCTCGGCGTACAGGTTGGCGTGGGTGAGGACGCAGCCCTTGGGTTTTCCGGTGGTGCCGGAGGTGTAGCAGATCGTCGCGACGGTGTCGGGGGTCAGGCTCGTGCGGCGCTTGGTGACCTCCTCGTCGGGGAGGTCGCGGCCGAGTTCTTCGAGTTCGGCCAGGCCTTGGGCTTCCAACTGCCAGATGCGCGGCAGCTCTTGGTGGCGGGCGGTGCCGGTCGTCACCGTGACGGCGTTCTCCGCGGTCTCGGTGATGACGTGGCGGGCGCCCGAGTCGCGGACGATCCACTCCACCTGCTCCGCCGAGGAGGTGGCGTAGATCGGGACGCTCTGGCCGCCCGCCGCCCAGATCGCGAAGTCCAGGACCGTCCACTCGTAGCGGGTGCGGGACATCACCGCGACGCGGCCGCCGGGTTCGAGGCCCGCCGCGATCAATCCCTTGGCCACGGCGGTGACTTCGCGGGCGAACGCGGCGGCCGTGACGGGCTGCCAGGTGGTCCCCCGCTTGCGGCGCAGGACCACCGTGCCGGGGGCCTCGGCCGCGTTGGTGAACGGGATGTCGGCGGTGCTGCCGGTCGGGGCGGGCGGCGCGAGGGGGGTGGTGCGGGCCTCGCGGACCACTCCCCTCTCGTCCCTGACGATCTCGACCTTGGTGCGGTTCGCCAGGTCGGTGCGCTGTTTCGCCCGCTTCAGATCCTTGCGTACGCCCATGACGGCTCCCCGGTCGGCGCTGACTGGGACGTCAACTTACTCACGCGTAAGGAAAGGTCAATGGGGCCGGCAGCACCTGGACTGGTGTGCGAGTCAGTCGCGGAGGCGCTGGGCGTCCTCGATCGTGGCGGCCAGTTGTGAGACGTCCTCGTCCTCCGTGGTCCGTGCCAAGTCCCGGGCCTGTTCGCTCAGTTCGGACAGGGAGGGGCAGCCGGGCAGCGAGGTGCGGTCGCCGTCGGTGGAGCGGAGGGTGTCGGCGAAGTAGGCGGCCAGGGTGGTGACTTGGAAGCGGGAGCCGGCCTGGTGAACCGAGGTGTCCAGGGCGTCGGTCTCCAACTGGCCTGATTCCTCGTGGGGATCGCGGGTGTCGGGGTCGAGCCAGCGGACGCTCGCCGTGGCGAGGTGGCCGTCGGCGCCCTCCTTGGTGCGGACGGCGTACAGGGCGGTGACGGTGTGGCCGGGGCCGACCTCGCCGCCGTCGACGCTGTCGTCACGGAAGTCGTCGTCGGCGACCTTGCGGTTGTCGTAGCCGACCAGGCGGAACTCCTCGACCGTCTCCGGGTCGAAGGCGACCTGGGCCTTGGCGTCGCGGGCGGTCAGGTCGATGTTCTGCGGGAGCTGCTCGACGAAGACCTTGCGGGCGTCCTCGTCGTCGGAGACGTACGCGGTGTGGCCGTCGCCCTTGTCGGCGAGCTCCTCCATCAGTGCGTCGCCGTAGTCGCTGCCGACGCCGACGCCGAAGAGGGTGATGCCGTGCTCGCGGCGCTCGCTCGCGATGCGTTCGAGGATGGTCTCCGAGTCGGTGTCGCCGGTGTTGGCGAGGGCGTCGGAGATGAGGACGACGCGGTTGGTGGCGCCGTCACGCAGGCCGTCCTCGGCGGTCTCGTAGCCGGTCTCGACGCCCGCGCCGAGGTTGGTGGAGTCGGTGGGCTCCAGGCTGTCGATCGCGTCGTGGACGTCGTCGCGGTTGCCGTCGAGACGGGTCATCGGCAGGACCCGCTCGGCCTCGTCGCTGAAGGTGACGATCGCGACGGAGTCGTCGTCGCGGAGCTGGTCCGTCATCGTGTCCAGGGAGTCCTTGGCCAGGTCGAGGCGGCCCGGTTCGCCCATCGAGCCGGAGATGTCGATGACGAAGGTCAGTGCGGCGGGCGGACGGTCGTCGGGATCCCCGGCGCTGCGGGTGGCGAGGCCGACGCGGACCAGGGACCAGTCGTCCTCGGTGGTGCGGGCGCCGTCCACGGTGACCGTGAAGCCGTTGCCGTCGGGGCGGTCGTAGTCCTGGCGGAAGCTGTTGACGAACTCCTCCGGCCGGACCGTCGACGGGTCGGGCAGCCGGCCGTCGGCGAGGGTGCGGCGAGCGTAGCCGTACGAGGCTGTGTCGACGTCGAGGGCGAAGGTGGAGAGGTAGTCGGGCGACGGGGCCACCTCGCGGGAGTCGTCCTGCGAGCCGTCGTCCGGGCTGCTGTGCTGTTCGCCGCCGGGCGCGGGGGCGTATCCCCTGCCCGAGCTGTCCGACGCCTTGCCGCTGCCGCTGTCGTCCGTGCCGCTGCAACCTGTCAGCAGCAGACCGCTCGCCGCGGTCACCGCGAGCAACGCCACGCGCAGGCGTCGTATTCGATACCGCTCCATCTTCCGTGCCCCCTTGGTCCGTTGACGTCGACTTCTGTGACTGTGACGGGCCAGGGGGCCGGAACGTGCGCTACGGAGCGTTGCGGAAGTGTCTCGAAGAGGGCACGGTGCAGGGCCGTTGAGACCGGTATGCGATCTTCCGTTGACCTAGGAGACCACGTCCTTGCGGGCGAAACCGCGGAAGGCCAGCGCGAACAGCACGAGGGCGTACGTTACCGAGACCGCGGTGCCCTGGATCATGCCGGACCACTCCATGCTGGGCTGTACGGCGTCCGCCCACGCGAACTGCCAGTGCGCGGGCAGGAAGTCACGCCAGTCGCCGAGGGCGGTCACCGCGTCCAGGACGTTACCGACGATCGTCAGGCCCACCGCACCGCCGACCGCGCCGAGCGGGGCGTCGGTGCGGGTGGACAGCCAGAACGCCAGTCCGGCTGTGACGAGTTGGGACACGAAGATGAACGCTACGACGATCACGAGTCGTCCGGCCGCCGTGCCGGGCGAGAGGGCACCGCCGGTCGGGATCTCCAGCGAACCCCAGCCGTACGCGGCCGTGCCCACCGCCAGCGCCACCACCGGCAGCAGGATCATCGCGGCCAGGCTCAGGCCGAGGCCGACGACGAGCTTGGACCAGAGGAGGCGGGCCCGGGGTACGGGCGCCGCGAGGAGATAGCGCAGGGAGGACCAACCCGCCTCCGACGCGACCGTGTCCCCGCAGAACAGGGCGACCGGGATGACCAGCAGGAAGCCCGCGGACACGAACAGGTTGACGGCGGCGAAGTTGGCGCCGGACGCCGTCGCCGTGTCCATCAGGGAGACGGTGTTGTTGCGGCCGCCGGGCTCGCCGCCGATCGCGAACGCGATCAGCAGCACGAAGGGGAGGGCGGCGAGGATGCCGAACATCACCATCGTGCGGCGGCGTTTTAGTTGGCGGACCAGCTCTACGCGGAGGGGGAGGGTGTGGCGTGCCGTGTAACCGGAGGCCGTTTCGGTGAGCGTGGTCATGCGGAGCCTCCGATCAGGGTGAGGAAGGCGTCTTCCAGGCGGCGGTGGGGGCCCAGGGAGGCGACCGGTACTTCTAGGCGAACCAGGTCCACGAGAAGGGTGGCGGCGGGTTGTTGTTCGGCTGCGGGCTCGTCGTGGCTTGGCGCGCAGTTCCCCGCGCCCCTGAGCGGCGACGATCCCAGGCGCACCAAGAGGCCACCCTCTGTCCTCGTTGCCGAAGCGACCTGCGGCAGAGCCGCCACCTTCTCCACCAAGGGATCGTCGATGTCGGCCGCCAGGCCGACCAGCAGCGTGTCGCCCGCGCCGATGATCTCTGCCACCGGGCCCGTCTGGACCAGTTGGCCTCGGTCCATCACCACCAGGTGGGTGCAGGTCTGTTCTACCTCGGCCAGGAGGTGGCTGGAGACTATGACCGTGCGTCCTGCCGCCGCGTAACGGATCATCACCTCGCGCATCTCGCGGATCTGTGGCGGGTCGAGGCCGTTGGTCGGTTCGTCGAGGATGAGGAGGTCGGGGAGGCCGAGCATGGCCTGGGCGATGGCCAGGCGCTGGCGCATGCCCTGGGAGTAGGTGCGGACCGCGCGGGCCAGCGCGTCGCCGAGGCCCGCGATCTCCAACGCCTCGTCCAGGTGGGCGTCCTCGGGCGGGCGGCCGGTCGCCGCCCAGTACAGCTCCAGGTTCTCCCGGCCGGACAGGTGCGGCAGGAAGCCCGCGCCCTCGACGAAGGCGCCGACCCGGGAGAGCACCGGGGCGCCCGGGCGGATGGCGTGGCCGAAGACGCGGATCTCGCCGCCGTCCGGCTTGATCAGGCCCATCAGCATGCGCAGGGACGTGGTCTTGCCGGCACCGTTCGGGCCGAGGAGCCCCAGGACCTGGCCCTTCTCGACGCGGAAGGAGAGGTCGCGGACGCTGTAGCGGTCGCTGCCCGGGTACTTCTTGCTCAAGTCCATGATCTGGAGCGGGACTTCGGCCAGCTCCGGGTCCGGGGCGGGGGTGGCCGTGCGACGGCGGGCCGTCAGGAGCAGGGTCAGGGCGACGATCGCGCCCGCGAGCGGCAGCCACCAGACCCAGGAGGGCAGCGGGGCGGCGGCGGTCTCCACGCCGGGGGCGGTCGGGACCGTCAGGTCGCCCTTCAGGGAGACGGTGTACGTCGCCGGGGCCGCCGGGGAGGCGTAGCCGAGGTCCGTGGAGGCGAGGACCAGGCGGAGCCGGTGGCCGTTCTCGATCTTGTGGTCGATCGCCGGGAGGGTGACGGTCACGTCCTTGCCGGACTTGGCGCCCTCGACGCGCAGGGGCATCACCAGCTGGGAGGGCAGCACTTGCTGTGTGCCGCCGGGGCCGACGTCGTACAGCTTGGCGAACAGGACGGCGTCGTCGGACGTGGACTGCACGTGGACCGTGGCCGTCGGGGCGCCGGTGATGCGGAGGTCGTCGGTGACCGGCGCGGACTCGAACTGGGCGTACTGGCCCGGGAAGTCCAGGGAGACGCCGACGCCGAGGGAGGAGAGCTGGGCGAGGCCGCCCGCGCTGCCGAGGCCGGGGAGGGCGGAGACGCCGGGCGGGTTGGCGCCGGCCGGGTTGGTGACCCGCTGCTCCTCGCGGCCGGTGAGGGTGAACGTGCGGTCGCCGCTGTGCAGGCCGGGGTAGGTGTCGGAGCTCGCGCCCCTGAGCTGGGCGGCGCCGTCGGTGGAGTCGACGCCTCCGGTGCGGGTGACGCGGAAGGCGGGGCCGGTGTCGACCCCCGTGTCCTTCTTGAGGTAGCGGTCGAACCAGGACTCCGTGCGGGCCTGGACGCGGCTGCCCTCCATGTCGCCGCCGTCGTGGCCGCCCGCGATCCAGTCGACGTCGACGGGGGCGCCGTTGGCCTTGATCGCCTTCGCGGCGGCGTCGGACTGGTCGAGGGTGAAGAGGGAGTCGGTCTGGCCCTGGAAGAGCAGGGTGGGGACCTTGATCTTGTCGCCGACCGCGGAGGGGGAGCGTTCGGTGAGCATCTTCTCGGCGGCAGCGTCCGGGGTGCCGGACTCGGCGACCCGGTCGTACATCGCGCAGATCTGCTTCTCGAACTTGTCGCAGCCGCCGCCGGTGTTCACGAAGATGCCGGCCCAGAGCTTCTTGAAGACGCCGTTCGGGAACAGGGCGTCCGAGAGGTTCCAGTACGTGATCGCGGGGGCGATGGCGTCCACGCGGTCGTCGTGGCCCGCGGTGAGGAGGGCGATGGCTCCGCCGTAGGAGGCGCCCGCCATGCCCACGCGCGGGTCGCCCTTCTTGTCGAGCTGGACCTGGGGCTGCCGCGCCAGCCAGTCGATGAGCTTCGAGACGTCGGCGACCTCGGCGTCGGGGTCGTTGAGGCCGATCTTGCCGGTCGACCTGCCGAAGCCTCTCGCCGACCAGGTGAGGACCGCGTAGCCGTCCCGGGCGAGGTCCTCGGCCTGTTGGCGTACGTCGTCCTTGGAGCCGCCGAAGCCGTGGCCCAGCAGGACGGCCGGGCGGCGCCCGGAGCCTCCCGAGACGAAGTACGAGGTGTCTATGCGGACGCCGTTCACCGCCATGACCTGGTCGGTCGCGCGCACCGGGGACGGGTCGTCGTCGGCGACCGCCGTCCAGGTACCGGCCCCCGCGAGTACGACGACGGCGGCCCCGGCGGCCAGCAGTCGCCGGGGCCGCCGCGGCAGCCCTCGCAGTCGAAGATCCATGCTTCAACGGTACGGGCTGAAGCTGTCGGGGAGTTATCGACCACAGACCGAACCGGCCGACCTCCCACGGGCGTACGCCTGTCCTCGCGTGTACCGCGGTCGAAGTACGAGGAACAGTGTTCGAGGTACCACCCGATGCATTGAAAAGCGGGGAAAGTGAGCGTGTCCGCGGCAAGCGCGGTCTTCGCTTGAGGGTCCGCCCCTTTGCGAATGGAGACGCCCTCGTGCGTATCACCGACATCCAGCGCTGCGACATCCGGCCCGGACGGCTCGTCGAGTGGACGCTCAGTCCGGCGACCGTGGCCGCGGCGCGGGGGCTGCCGGAGGACACCCGGCCACCGGCGTACATCCAGGAGTCGCACATCCGGACCGCCCGCACGGTCCGCGAGGACGGCCTCTTCGTCCCGACCTGGCTCGGCGCCGCCTTCGACATCCCGGGGCCGGTCGACCTCGACGCCCTGGAAGGGGCCCTGCGCGCGTGGACCCTGCGGCACGAGACGCTGCGCAGCGGGTTCCGGGCGGACGGGGACGCGCTGCGGCGGTTCACACTGGACGCCGGGGACGTGTCCCTGCACCGGGAGGACGCCGGACAGTTCACGGACGCGACCGCTCTGGTCCGGCACCTCCAGGACCGCTTCGACGTCACGGCGGACGCGCTGCGCTGGCCGAACCTGATGTACGCGGCGGTCGTCCGGGACGACTCGGCGAGTGTGTACATGGCGTTCGACCACAGCAACGTCGACGCGTACTCGATCTACCGGATTCCCTCGGAGATCCACGAGCTGTACGCGGGCCGGGGCGGGACCGACGACGGGGCGCCGGTGAGCAGTTACATCGACTTCTGCCGGATCGAGCGGGCCGACGCGGACCGGATCGACGAGGACCACGAGGCCGTCGCGCGCTGGCGGGAGTTCATCCGCCGGTGCGACGGGACGCTGCCGACCTTTCCCCTGGACCTGGGGGTGGAGCCGGGTGGTCCGCTGCCCGAGCAGAAGATGATGTGCGAGATGCTCGTCGGTCCCGAGGACGCCGCCGCCTTCGAGGCGTACTGCCGGCCGTACGGCGGGAGCCTGGTCGGGGTGCTCGCGGCCACCGCGCTGATCGCCGGCGAGATCGGGGGCGCCTCCGTCTACCGGACGGTGGTGCCCTTCCACACCCGGGTGAAGTCCAAGTGGTCCGACTCGGTGGGCTGGTACGTCGGCGGGGCACCGATCGAGGTGCCGGTGCCCGCGGACTTCCGGAGCGCGCTGCCCGCCGTACGCGCGCAGTTGCAGGCCGCCCGGCCGCTGTCCCGGATGCCGCTGGCCCGGATGCTGCGCCTGCTGGGCACCGACTTCCGGCCCACCTCGCCCGACCTGTACTCCATCGTGTCGTTCACCGACGCGCGCGCCCTGCCGGGGGCCGAGCGGTGGGACGCGCTGTCGGCGTACGGGCTGATCCGGGTGTCGTACGGCGACCAGGTGTGCGTGTGGCTGAACCGGCTGCACGACGGGGTGTGGTTCGCCTGCCGGTACCCGGACACCGATGTCGCCTACAAGAACATGCGGCTGTACGTGGAGAGGCTGCGGGCGTTGATGGTGTCGGCGGGCGGCCCGTCCTAGGCGCGTGCGTCCTCGGGGATCTCCACCAGCCAGCGGGTGTCCTTGCGCGGGCGGAGGTAGAGGGCCCAGTAGAGCGTCGCCGCCGCCGTGATGCCACCCGTCCACAGCAGGTACTGGGTCTCCTGCTGGCTGAGGATGTAGGCCAGGACCCCGATCAGCAGGACCGGCATCGCGGGCCACAGGGGCATCCGCCAGGCCGGGGTGTGCCGGTGGCTGCCCCGGCGGGCCAGGAGGGCGGCCACCGCGACCAGCAGGTACATGCCGGTCACCGAGACGCCCGTCACGCCGTACAGGGTGTCCAGGTTGACGAAGCAGAGGGCCGCGCCGGGGATGCCGACGGCGAGGGTGGCGACCCAGGGGGAGCCGAAGCGGCCGAGCTTGGAGAAGACGTCGTTGACCGGCTGGGGCCAGGCCTTGTCGCGGGCCGAGGCGAAGAGGACGCGGGAGTTCTGGATGACCATGACGATGCCCGCGTTGATGATCGCGAGGGCCACGCAGAGGCTGACGAAGGTGCCGACCGCCGAGTTGGACCAGGCCGTGACCATCGCGCTGATGTCACCGCCGGTCAGCTCCGACAGGTCGCTCGCGCCCATGGTGATCGCCACCACCGGGACCAGGATGATCACCGAGGAGATGGCGAGGGTGGCGAGCACCGTGCGGGCGACGTTGCGGCGCGGGTGCTCCAGTTCCTCGGAGAGGTAGACGGCCGTCGAGAAGCCCTGGGTGACGAACAGGGCGATCGCCAGGCCGGAGACGACCAGCATGGCCGTCACCGTGTCCGTACCGCCGTTCGACCCCGCCACCTGCATCGACACCAGGCTGTCCGCGCCGCGCTCGGCATGGGCGAAGCCCAGCACCGCGACGACCGCCGCCGCGATCACCTCCAGGACCAGGAAGACGCCCGTGATCCAGGCGTTCGCGCGCAGGTCGAGGAGGCCGGCGAGGGTGGCCAGGAGCATCACGCCGGCGCCCGCGAGGGAGGGGTCCAGGTGGATCACGGGGGCAAGGTAGTCCGCCGTGCCCATCGCGATCACCGGCGGGACGATCATCACGACCAGGAGCGAGAGGACGAAGACGAGCCAGCCGGCGAGACGGCCCGCCAGCGTCGAGACCATCGCGTACTCGCCGCCCGCGCTGGGGATGAGGGTGCCCAGCTCGGAGTAGCAGAAGGCCACGGCGATACAGAGGAGGGAGCCGATCGCGATCGTCAGGGCGGTCGCGGTGCCGAGGGAGCCGAAGAGGTCGGGGACGACCACGAAGAGCGTGGAGGCGGGTGTCACGCAGGAGAGCGTGAGGAGGGTGCCGCCGACGACGCCGATCGAGCGCTTGAGCTTCCGGGGGTTGTCCGAGGCCTCTGGGGTGATGGTCGCGGGCGGGCGGAGCGTGTCGGTCATGCGGCGGTTCCGATCGACTCGTGCAGAGCGCTGCGCTACTGGATTGCGGTGCATCGAACCCCGACGAAAACCCAACCGTCAATAGCCGTTTACCTACGGAATCCGTAGATCAAGAGCGCCTAAATCGCGGATACGGCAATTCAAGGCAAGGTATTCCGCTTCTCGCAGCTGTACGAGAATCGCAGCTCGGGCGTCAAAAAATCGTCAGGGTGTCCGGAATCCGAACAAGTCAGTGGCTCCCGCTAGAGTCACCAGTCACAGTGGACGCACAGATTTCACAGCGTGGGGTGGGGACAGATGAAGGTGAAGCACACGGCTGCCTGGGTGGGGTTCACGGCGGCGGCGCTTCTGACGACGTCGGCGTGCGGCGCGGACTCCGTGAAGCAGGCCGCCGAGGCGGTCGACAAGACCGACGCGATCATGGCGGCGCTCGCCCGGGCCACGGACCGGACGGAGCAGCTGGGGTCGGCTGAGGTGAAGGTGTCGACCGACCTCGGGACCGGCACGCCGATCGCGATGGACGGCACGTACTCGTGGGGCGACGGCATGGCCTACGACGTACGGATGGACACCGCCGCGGCCCAGATGCAGGCCGTGCAGGACGACCCGAAGATCCACTGCCTGCTCGTCGACGGCGTCTACTACTACGACGTCGACCCGCAGGCCTCGGGCCCGCTCGAGGGCAAGGAGTGGATGAAGGTCGACGCCTCCGCCGTGTTCGGCGAGAGCGGCGCCGCCTCGATGAACGCGGGCGGCAACCCGACGGCCTCGCTGAAGGGCCTGAAGTACGCGAGCGACGTCGAGGACCTCGGCTCGCAGACCGTCAACGGCCAGAAGGCCACCCACTACCGGGCCGTGATCGACCAGGAGCACATGGGCAGCTTCAAGGAGGCCTACACCGGCGACGGCAGCCTGCTCAACCAGATGACCGGCGGCGCGGACACCATCACCATGGACGTCTGGCTGGGCGAGAAGGACCTGCCCGTCCGCCTGGTCCAGGAGATGGGCAAGATCACCGTCACCATGGACTTCGCCGAGTTCGGGGACACCGCCACCATCAAGGCTCCCCCGGCCGCCGAGACCGCCGACATGACCGAGGCGCTCAAGGAAGCCCAGGGGCAGTAGGACATGACGGAGCCCGGGCGCCTGCCTTCAGGTGCCCGGGCTCAGGAGCCACTCAGTGGTTGCGCGGGAAGCCCAGGTCGACGCCCGCGGGTGCGTCGGCCGGGTCCGGCCAGCGGGTCGTGACGACCTTGCCGCGGGTGTAGAAGTGGGTGCCGTCGTTGCCGTAGATGTGGTGGTCGCCGAAGAGCGAGTCCTTCCAGCCACCGAAGCTGTGGTAGCCGACGGGGACCGGGATCGGGACGTTCACGCCGACCATGCCGGCCTCGACCTCCAGCTGGAAGCGGCGGGCGGCGCCGCCGTCCCGGGTGAAGATCGCGGTGCCGTTGCCGAACGGCGAGGCGTTGATGAGCGCGATGCCCTCGTCGTACGTGTCGACGCGCAGGACGGTCAGGACGGGGCCGAAGATCTCGTCCTGGTAGGCCTTCGCGGTGGTCGGCACCTTGTCGAGGAGCGAGATGCCGATCCAGTGGCCGTCCTCGTAGCCCTCGACCGTGTAGCCGGAGCCGTCCAGGACGACCTCGCAGCCCTCGGCCGCGGCGCCGGTGACGTAGGACGCCACCTTGTCGCGGTGGACCTTGGTGATGAGCGGGCCCATCTCCGAGGTCGGGTCGTTGCCGGGGCCGATCTTGATCTTCTCGGCGCGCTCGCGGATCTTGTCCACCAGCTCGTCGCCGATCGAGCCGACCGCCACGACCGCGGAGATCGCCATGCAGCGCTCGCCCGCGGAGCCGTAGGCGGCGCTCACGGCCGCGTCGGCAGCCGCGTCGAGGTCGGCGTCCGGGAGGACCAGCATGTGGTTCTTGGCGCCGCCCAGGGCCTGGACGCGCTTGCCGTTCGCGGAGGCGGTGGTGTGGATGTAGCGGGCGATCGGGGTCGAGCCGACGAAGGAGACGGCCTTGACGTCCGGGTGCTCCAGGAGGCGGTCGACGGCCACCTTGTCGCCGTGGACGACGTTGAAGACGCCGTCGGGCAGACCGGCCTCGGCCAGCAGCTCGGCGATCTTGATCGACGCCGACGGGTCCTTCTCGGACGGCTTCAGCACGAAGGTGTTGCCGGTCGCGATGGCGATCGGGAACATCCACATCGGGACCATCGCCGGGAAGTTGAACGGCGTGATGCCGGCGACGACACCCAGCGGCTGGCGGATCGAGGCGACGTCCACGCGGCTGGCGACCTCGGTCGACAGCTCGCCCTTCAGCTGCACGGTGATGCCGCACGCCAGGTCGACGATCTCCAGACCGCGCGCGACCTCGCCCAGCGCGTCGCTGTGCACCTTGCCGTGCTCGGCGGTGATCAGCTCGGCGATCGCGTCCCGGTTGGCTTCGAGCAGCGCCCGGAACTTGAACAGGATGGTGGTCCGCTTGGCCAGCGACGAGGTGCCCCAGGTCTGGAACGCGTCCTTGGCGGCGGCGACCGCGGAGTCGACCTCGTCGACCGACGCGAACGCGACCTTCGTGGTGACCGCGCCGGTCGCAGGGTCGGTGACCGGCCCGTAGTTCCCCGACGCGCCTTCGACGGTCTTGCCGCCGATCCAGTGGTTGACGATCTTCGTCATGCCCAGTTGCTCCTTCACAGATGGCGGCGTCGGGTAGAGACGTGCCGGTCGTACAGCTCACGTGCCTTCACCGCGGACGGTCGGGTCGCCGTCTCGGCCACAGGTACATCCCACCAGGCTTGCGCCGGAGGCGCGCCCGACACTGTGTCTGCCGTTTCGGTCTCGACGTAGACACATGTGGGAGTGTCCGCCGCGCGTGCCTGGGCGAGAGCCTCGCGCAGGTCACCCACGGTCTTCGCGCGCAGAACGCGCATGCCCAGGCTGGCCGCGTTGGCGGCCAGGTCCACCGGGAGCGGCGCCCCGGTGTAGGTACCGTCGTCCGACTGGTACCGGTACGCGGTGCCGAACCGCTCGCCGCCCACCGACTCCGACAGGCCGCCGATCGAGGCGTACCCGTGGTTCTGGATCAGCAGCATCTTGATCGCGACGCCCTCCTGGACGGCGGTCACGATCTCGGTCGGCATCATGAGGTAGGTCCCGTCGCCGACGAGCGCCCAGACATTGCGCTCGGGGGCGGCCATCTTCACGCCGATCGCGGCCGGGATCTCGTAGCCCATGCAGGAGTAGCCGTACTCCAGGTGGTACTGGTCCCGGGAGCGCGCCCGCCACAGTTTGTGCAGGTCGCCGGGGAGGGAGCCGGCCGCGTTGATGATGATGTCGCTCTCGTCCACCAGGGCGTCCAGGGCGCCGAGGACCTGGGGCTGGGTGGGGCGTACGTCTATCTCGTCGGCCTCGTAGCAGGCGTCGACGCGGTGCTCCCAGCGCTGCTTGTCCTCGGTGTACTCGGCGACGTACGAGTCGGCGACCCGGTGGCCGTGCATGCCCAGGGCCTCGGTGAGCTCGGCGAGGCCGCTGCGGGCGTCCGCGACCAGCGGCTGTCCGGCGAGCTTGTGGCCGTCGAAGGGCGCGATGTTGAGGTTGAGGAAGCGGACGCCGGGCGTCTCGAAGAGCGTCCCGGAGGCGGTGGTGAAGTCGGTGTAACGGGTGCCGACACCGATCACCAGGTCGGCCTGGCGGGCGAGTTCGTTGGCGGTGGCGGTACCGGTGTGGCCGACGCCGCCGACGTCCTGGGGGTGGTCGTGGCGCAGCGAGCCCTTGCCGGCGTGGGTGGAGGCGACGGGGACGCCGGTCGCCTCGGCGAACTCGGCGAGGGCCTCCTCGGCGCGGCTGTGGTGGACTCCGCCGCCCGCGACGACCAGCGGCCTGCGGGCCGACCTGATCGCCGCGATGGCTTCGGCGAGTTCGGTCGGATCGGCGCCCGGACGTCGTACGACCCAGGTGCGCTCGGCGAAGAACTCCTCGGGCCAGTCGTACGCCTCGGCCTGGACGTCCTGCGGGAGGGCGAGGGTGACCGCGCCCGTCTCCACCGGGTCGGTGAGGACCCGCATCGCCTGGAGGGCGGCCGGGATGAGGGCCTCGGGGCGGGTGACGCGGTCGAAGTACCTCGACACCGGGCGCAGACAGTCGTTGACGCTGAGGTCGCCCGCGTACGGGACCTCCAGCTGCTGGAGGACCGGGTCGGCGGGGCGGGTGGCGAAGATGTCGCCGGGGAGGAGCAGGACCGGGAGGTGGTTGATGGTCGCGAGGGCCGCGCCCGTCACCAGGTTGGTCGCGCCGGGGCCGATGGAGGTGGTGACGGCGTGCGTGGACAGGCGGTTGGACTGGCGGGCGTAGCCGACCGCCGCGTGCACCATCGACTGCTCGTTGCGGCCCTGGTGGTACGGCATGTCGTCGGCGTACTCGACGAGCGCCTGGCCGAGGCCGGCCACGTTGCCGTGGCCGAAGATGCCCCAGGTCGCGGAGATCAACCGCTGCCGGGTGCCGTCGCGTTCGGTGTACTGGGCGGCGAGGAAACGTACAAGGGCCTGCGCGACCGTGAGCCGGGTGGTCGTCATCGGTACCCCTCCGTGTGGTCCGGGTGGAAGCAGATCCGCCACTCCCGCGTCTCACCCGGGCCCGCCATGACGTTCAGGTAGTACATGTCGTGGTCGGGCTGGGCGATCGACGGGCCGTGCCATCCGTCGGGGACGAGGACGGCGTCACCGGAGCGGACCTCCGCGAGGACGTCCGATCCGCCCTCACGGGAAGGGGATACGCGCTGATAGCCGAAACCGTTCGGGCCGTCGATCTCGAAGTAGTAGATCTCCTCCAACTCCGCTTCCACGCCCGGCCGGTGCTCGTCGTGCTTGTGGGGCGGGTACGAGGACCAGTTGCCGCCGGGGGTGATGACCTCGACGGCGATCAGCTTGTCGCAGTCGAAGGCGTCGGCTGAGGCGAAGTTGCGGACGTGGCGCAGCCGGTTGCCGCTGCCGCGTTCCTCGGTGGGGACCTCCGGCGCGGGGCCGTAGCGGGCGGGGAGTCGTCGCTCGCACTTCGCTCCTGCCAGGGCGAAGCGGCCTCCCGCGCCGGAGGCGATCGAAGCCTGGGCGTCGCGGGGCACGTACGCGAAGTCGGATACCGACGCGAACACGCTTTCCCTGCCCAGGAGTTGGAACTCCTTTTCTTCCGTTTGTACGGTACATCCGCCTTTCAGCGGAAGCACGATCCACTCACTGTCACCGGTGGTGAAGGTGTGCGTGCCACCCGGTTCCAGCGCGACGATCCGCAGAGCGCAGTACGTCCAGCCGGCCCGCTTCGGATCGATGTCCACTGTGTACAGGGAGTTGGTGGAGGAACCCTTGGGGATGTGGAGATCGTTACTCATGCGGCCCTCACAGGAGTCCTACGGCGGTGTCCACGGCGGCGGCGACGTCCCCGTCCGCCGGGTAGAGCAGCGAACGGCCGACCACGAGTCCGCGCACGGTGGGCAGTTGGAGTGCGCCCCGCCACTTCTCGTACGCCCCGGCTTGCTCTTCCATGGAGCCACCGACCTCGCCGCCCAGCAGGACGGCGGGCAGCGTGGAGGTGGCCATGACCTCGGCCATGTCGTCCGGGTTCTCGGTGACCGGCACCTTCAGCCAGGTGTAGGCCGAACTGCCGCCCAGGCCCGAGGCGATGGCGATGGACCGGGTGACGGCCTCGGCGGAGAGGTCGTTCCGTACCTTGCCCTCGGCCGTGCGGCTGCTGATGAACGGCTCGACGAAGACCGGGAGTCGGCGCGCGGCCATGTCGTCGATGGCGCGGGCGGTGGACTCCATGGTGGTGAGGGAGCCCGGGTCGTCGTAGTCGATACGGAGGAGCAGTTTGCCCGCGTCGAAGCCGAGCCGCTCGATGTCCTCGGCGCGGTGGCCGGTGAAGCGGTCGTCGAGTTCGAAGCTGGCGCCCTGGAGGCCGCCGCGGTTCATCGAGCCCATGACGACCTTGCCGTCGAGGGCGCCGAGCAGCAGCAGGTCGTCGAGGATGTCGGCCGTCGCGAGGACGCCGTCGACGCCGGGGCGGGAGAGCGCGAGGCAGAGGCGTTCCAGCAGGTCGGCTCGGTTGGCCATGGCCTTCGGGTTGCCGCCGACGCCGAGTGCGCCCCGGGCGGGGTGGTCGGCGGCGACGATCATGAGACGGTCGGTGTCGCCGAGGAGCGGCCTGCGGGTGCGGCGGGCGGCGGCCTCGGCGATCGCCTCGGGGTGGCGGGTGCGCAGGCGGACGAGTTCGGCGATGTCGACGCTCACTTGACAGCTCCCGCCGCGATCGCGGTCTCGATCTCTTGCGGTGTGGGCATCGCCGAGCTGCACTCCAGGCGGGAGGCGACGATCGCGCCGGCCGCGTTGGCGTGCCGCATGATCTTCTCCAGGTCCCAGCCGTCGAGGAGGCCGTGGCACAGGGAGCCGCCGAAGGCGTCTCCGGCGCCGAGTCCGTTGAGAACGTCCACCGGGAGCGGCGGGACCTCGGCGGAGTTGCCGTTCCGGTCGACCGCGAGGACGCCCTTGGGGCCCTGCTTGACGACGGCGAGCTCGACACCCGCGTCGAGGAGCGCCTCGGCGGCCGCACGGGGCTCGCGGACGCCCGTCGCGACCTCGACCTCGTCGAGGTTCCCGACCGCGACGGTGGTGTGCTTGAGGGCCTCGGCGTAGAACGGGCGGGCCGCGTCCGGGTCGCTCCAGAACATCGGGCGCCAGTCCAGGTCGAAGACGGTGATGCCCGCCTTGGCGCGGTGGGCGAGGGCCGCGAGGGTCGCCGTACGGCTGGGCTCCTCGCTCAGGCCGGTGCCGGTGACCCAGAAGATACGGGCCTCACGGATGGCGTCGAGGTCGAGCTCGTGGGCGTCGATCTCCAGGTCGGGGGCCTTGGGCTGCCGGTAGAAGTACAGCGGGAAGTCGTCCGGCGGGAAGATCTCGCAGAACGTGACCGGGGTCGGCAGGCCCGCGACCGGGGTGACCCAGCGGTCGTCCACGCCGAAGCCCTTCAGGGCCTCGTGGAGGTAGGTGCCGAAGGGGTCGGCGCCGGTCCGGGTGATCACCGCGCTCCGCCGTCCCAGGCGGGCCGCGGCGACCGCGACGTTCGCCGCCGAGCCGCCGAGGAACTTGCCGAAGGACGACACCTGCGGCAGCGGGACGCCCGTCTGCAGCGGATAGAGGTCCACTCCGATCCGCCCCATGGTGATCAGGTCGTACGCCATCGAGTTCCCTTCATGCCGGTCGGACCCTCACGTCTCGCCCCGGACTTCGCAATCGGCTCTCCACGGCTTTGTAGCCCCCGACGAGGAGCCCTGTCAATGTTTTGTCCAGACATTCGGACCAGCCCTTGACAGCGCTTACCGCTCACGCGGAAGCTGACCGGCATGACGTCGTTGTCACCCTCTTCCTCACTGTCCCGCATCCGGATCGGGTCGGCTCCCGACTCCTGGGGTGTGTGGTTCCCCGACGACCCCCAGCAGGTCCCCTGGCAGCGCTTCCTCGACGAGGTCGCGGATTCCGGTTACGAGTGGATCGAGCTTGGCCCTTACGGGTATCTGCCGACCGATCCCGCGGTGCTCACCGAGGAGGTGGGCCGGCGCGGGCTGAAGGTGTCGGCCGGCACGGTCTTCACCGGGCTGCACCACGGGGAGTCCGTCTGGGAGAAGACCTGGGCGCATGTCGCCGACAACGCGGTGCTGGCGCAGGCCATGGGCGCGAAGCACCTCGTCGTCATCCCGTCCTTCTGGCGGGACGACAAGACCGGTGAGGTGCTGGAGTCGGACACGCTGACGCCGGAGCAGTGGCGGAACCTCACGTCGCTGACCGAGCGGCTGGGGCGGCGGGTGCGGGAGGAGTACGGGCTCCAGATCGTCGTCCACCCGCATGCCGACACGCACATCGACTCCGAGTCGAACGTCGTGCGGTTCCTGGACGGGACGGACTCGTCGCTGGTGTCGCTGTGTCTCGACACGGGGCACTACGCGTACTGCGGCGGGGACAGCGTGAAGCTCATCGAGACGTACGGCTCTCGGATCGGGTACCTGCATCTCAAGCAGGTCGATCCCGAGATCCTCGCCGACGTGCGGGCCAAGGGGACGCCGTTCGGGCCTGCGGTGGCGCAGGGTGTGATGTGTGAACCGCCGTCCGGGGTGCCGGCGTTGGGGCCGGTGCTGGAGGCTGCGCAGGCTCTGGATGTGGATCTGTTCGCGATCGTGGAACAGGACATGTATCCGTGTGACCCGGACAAGCCGTTGCCTATTGCTCAGCGGACTCGGGCGTTTTTGAGGAGCTGCGGGGCTTGAGGGGCGCCTAATGGGGTGCCGGGGGCTGTGAGGTGGTGGGTGCGGGTTGTTCGTGGCTTGTCGCGCAGTTCCCCGCGCCCCTGGGGGTGTTGCAGCATGGGGCGATGACAAGTGTCCGTTCTGGACATGGGCCGTTGGGGTCCTGGGAAGTTGCGCTCTCGCTGCCTCATGCCCGCCTTCGGCCTGGTGTCATCTCGTATCGCGGGGTTCGGCTGGCGCTTGATCGGCCCCGGCGGCGGCTGGAGGCGCCCATCGGGGCGGCCACGCTGCTGTTGGGGTTCGGGGAGTCGGTGCGCATCAGTCGGGCGGGGCGGGCGCCGGACACGCTGGTGTCGGTCTACTGCGGTCCGACCACCACCCCTGCCATCGGTGAGCACAACGGGCGGCTCTCGGGGATCGAGGTGTTGCTCGCTCCCTGGGCCGCCTTCTCGTTGTTCGGGACGCCGCAGTACGAGCTCGCCAACCGGACCGTCGATCCTGACGAGTTGCCGCATGTGCTGCCCGGGCGGGTCGATGAACTCGCCGCCGCACTCGGTGCTTTGCCGTCCTGGGGGGCCCGGTTCGGGCTGCTGGACGATGTGTTGGTGCGGTGGTCGCGGGGCGGTACGGCTCCGTCGGCTCGGGTGGTGCGGGCGTGGGCGGAGTTGGTGCGGACGGGTGGGGCGATCCCCGTGCCGCGGCTCGCCGAGGATGTCGGCTGGAGTGTGCGGCAGTTGGAGAGCCGGTTCCGGGAGCAGATCGGCCTCGGGCCGAAGGCGGCGGCGCGGGTGCTGCGGTTGCAGCGGGCGCGGCGGCTGCTGGCCGCGGGGCGGGGGCAGGCGGAGACCGCGGCGATGTGCGGGTTCTACGACCAGGCCCATCTCAGCGGGGAGTTCAAGGCGATGACCGGGTGCACGCCGCGGGAGTTCACGCTCGCCCGGCGCGGGGCACACGGTCCGGCCGCGGGCGACCGGATCAGCGGCGAGGCGACGAGTCTGGTGCTCGCGGCGCCCGGATCGAGGGGGAGTGCGGATTTTTCCAAGACCCCCGGGGTTGGCTGAATGCAGTCTGTGGCTCCCGGCCGTTGTGCGCCCTAGTGGCCACCGGGGAGGCGGGGGAGCTGGTGGAGCCGGGCCCGGCGCAGCGGGTCCGGCTCCACCTGTGTGGACGCTCTTGCGTCGCCCTGTCAACGCGCCGCGCCCACGCGCCCGCGTGCGCCTTTGCTGCACTCGTGTCACGAACGCCCCTTGTGTGTCACGCATGTCGCGGATACGCGGGTCTTGCGTCACACCCGGTGCACAGCGCCTGACCTGCGCTCACTCTCCGTCGTTCACGGGGCACAGGCTTTGTGACGCCAGCGCAGCGCCCGGTACCCCCGACGGCCGTTCCCGGCCGCCGCCGCGGCGCGCGCAGGGAGGTGCACCTCATGACCGACCGAAGGCTCTGGTCGTACAAGGAGATCGCCGCGCACATCAAGGTGCAGCCGGACACCGTGCGGTCGTACCGCAAGCACGGGCTCCTGCCGCCACCCGACCATGTGGAGGGCGGCAAGCCCTTCTGGTACGCGGACACCGTACGGGCGTGGGTCGCCGCCCGGCCGGGCAACCGCGGCAGACGAGAGGACTGAGCGGAAACACGCTTGCCGACCCCGAGGTCGTCCGCTTCACCGGCGGGCCGGACGCCGAGTTCACCCTGGAGCACCTGCGCTCCTGGTACGGCTCCCGGTCCGCCCAGCCCGACCGTCTCGATCTCGCCGTCACCGACCGTGCCACCGGCGAACTCGTCGGCGAGGTCGTGCTGTACGAGTGGGACGCGCGGGCGCGCTGCTGTACGTTCCGCACGCTCCTCGGACCCCGGGGCCGTGACCGCGGCCTCGGCACCGAGGCGACGCGCCTCGTCGTCGGGTACGGCTTCGAGGAACTCGGGCTGCATCGCGTCTAGTTGGAGGTCTACGGGCACAACACCCGGGCCGGAGTGGGCCGCCCTCAACGTCACGGCTCCTTGATCGGCCGCCGCTCTCTCAGCTCCACGGCTCGATGACCGTCACCCCGGCGCCGGGTGTCGTGGCCATCGACGCCAGGGCGGCCGGGGTCGCGGTCAGGTCGATCGTGGACGTCACCAGCAGGTCCGGCCGGAGCACGCCCGCCCGTACCAGTTCCAGCATCCCGGGATAGGTGTGCGCCGCCATGCCGTGGCTGCCCAGGATCTCCAGCTCCAGGGCGATCACGCGGGCCATCGGGACGGGGGTCGTGCCGTCCGCCGAGGGCAGCAGGCCGACCTGGAGGTGCCGGCCACGGCGGCGCAGGGAGTTGACGGAGGCCGCGCAGGTGACCGGGGAGCCCAGCGCGTCCAGCGACAAGTGGGCGCCGCCACCGGTCAGTTCACGTACCGCCGCGGCCGTGTCACCGACCGCCGACGCGTCCACGGCCGCCACCGCCCCGAACTTCCGTGCCAGCTCCAGCGCTTGGGGCGACACGTCCACCGCCACCACCCGCGCTCCGGAAGCCGCCGCGATCATCACCGCCGACAGACCCACCCCGCCGCAGCCGTGCACCGCGACCCACTCCCCCGCCGCGACCCGCCCCTGCTGCACCACCGCCCGGAACGCCGTGGCGAACCGGCAGCCTAGGGAGGCGGCGGTGGCGAAGGAGAGGTCCTCCGGGACCGCCACCAGGTTCACGTCGGCATGGTCCAGCGCCACGTACTGCGCGAAGGAACCCCAGTGGGTGAAGCCGGGCTGGGTCTGCCGCTCGCAGATCTGGTGGTCGCCGGCCGCGCAGGCGGCGCAGCTTCCGCAGGCGCACACGAAGGGGACGGTGACACGGTCGCCGGGGCGCCAGCCGGTGACCCGGTCGCCGACCGCCTCGACGACTCCGGCGAGTTCATGGCCGGGCACGTGCGGGAGCGTGATGTCAGGGTCGTGGCCCTGCCAGCCGTGCCAGTCGCTGCGGCACAGGCCGGTGGCCGCCACGCGGACGACGACCCCGTGCGGGGCCGGTTCCGGGTCGGGCACCTCCCGCACCTCGGCCGGCTCGCCGTACCGCTCGAACACCACTGCCCGCATGTGCGCTCCCATCGACGTGCATGTCTGCCGGGTACATCCTGACCCGGCAGCACGCCGCCGCAGGTGGCCGGTGGCCCGCTCTCACCACGACTCCGACCCCCCGAGCGGCTCCTCCACCACCCTCCGCTCCCCGCGCAGCCTCAGCCCCGCCAGCGGGAACAGCAGCACCGACAGCATCGCTGCACCGACCAGCGCCGCCGCCTCCTCCGTCTTCAGGACCCCGTCGTCGACGCCGATCGTGGTGATGGCAACGACCAGCGGCAGCGCGGTGGACGCGAAGAGGGTCAGGGCGCGCCGATCGCGTCGTACGAGATCCGGCGGGGCCAGCGCGTACACCGGCAGGCCGCGGACCGCCAGGAACAGCAGCAGGAAGACCGGCAGGAGCAGCAGCGCCCTGCCGCCGGACAGCAGCGCGTCCAGGTCGAACTCGATGCCGGTGACGACGTAGAACACCGGCACCAGGAAGCCGAACCCCATCGCCTCGACCTTCTCCAGGACCGGCCCCGCGCTCTCCGGTGCCGCCCCGTGCAGCAGCAGCCGGGTGAGCATGCCGGCGGCGAACGCGCCGAGCAGGGTGTCGAGGCCGAGGGCCTGGGAGATGCCGAGCATCACGGCGAGGAGCAGCACGACCAGGCGTACGGCGAACTGGCCGCTGCTGTGCAGGGTCCTGGCGATCACCCGCGGGAACCACGGCGGGCGCGGACGCATCGCCCACCACACCGCGGCGGCCGTCAGCAGCGCGAACGCCGCGAGGACCGCCGTCGAGCGACCCGGCGAACGCCCGCTCAGCAGCAGCGCGATGGCGATGATCGGCCCGAACTCGCCGACCGCGCCGAACGTCGTCATCACCGAACCGAACCGCGTGTGCAGGTCCCCCGCGTCCCGCAGCACCGGCAGGACCGTGCCGAGGGCGGTGCTGGTGAGGGCCGTACCGATGTAGACGCCCTTGGACAGACCGGTGAGGGCGGAGGCGAGCGCCAGGCCGACGACTAGTGCGGTCAGCCACGCCCACAGCGAGCGCTTCAGGGTGGCGCCGCGGACCCGGTCGAACTCGATCTCGTACCCGGCGAGGAAGATCAGCATCGCCAGCCCGAGGTCGGACAGCGTGTCGATGACCTGCCCGTCGCCCGCCCAGCCCAGCACGTCCGGGCCGGACAGGATGCCCAGCAGGATCTCGAAGATGACGAGCGGCACCGGCAGCCAGCGGCTGATCCCGTAGGCCAGCAGGGGTGCCAGCACCGCGATGGACATGATCAGGATGAGCGTCCCGGCCTGCGACATGATCGGTATCTACCATAAAGTCCCGGTAATTCCCCGGTCGCCGGACCGCCGCGACCCCTCTTGGAGAAATACCCCCTAGGGGTATAGTGTGGAATGCGTGGACGCCACCGCGGGTCCCGTAGAACCCACACGCCTCGAAGAGGAGAACGAGATGACCGCCCAGAGCGACACCCAGGTCACCACCGTCTACAAGGTGAGCGGCATGAGCTGCGGCCACTGCGAGGGCTCGGTCTCCGGCGAGATCTCCGAGCTCCCCGGCGTCAGCTCCGTGAAGGCCGTCGCCTCCACCGGCGAGGTCACCGTCGTCTCCACCGCCGAGCTCGACGAGGAAGCCGTGCGCGCGGCCGTCGACGAGGCCGGCTTCGAGCTCGTCGGCAAGGCGTAACCAGCACCGACCGGAGTACGGAACATGTCCGGCACCACCGCCCCGATAGCTCCGCCCGCCGAGGTCGAGCTCCTCATCGGCGGCATGACCTGCGCCTCCTGCGCCGCCCGCGTGGAGAAGAAGCTCAACCGGATGGACGGCGTGACCGCCACCGTCAACTACGCGACGGAGAAGGCGAAGGTCACCTACGCCGACGGCGTCGAGGTCGCGGATCTCATCGCGACGGTGGTGAGGACGGGGTACACGGCCGAGGAACCGGTACGGGTCGAGGAACCCGTGGCCGAGGAGGACCCCGAGCTCGCGACCCTGCGGCAGCGGCTCGTCGTCTCCGCGCTCCTCGCCGTGCCCGTCGTCCTGCTGTCGATGATCCCGGCCCTCCAGTTCGACAACTGGCAGTGGCTGGCCCTCACCCTCGCCTCCCCCGTCGTCGTCTGGGGCGGGCTGCCCTTCCACCGCGCCGCCTGGACCAATCTCCGGCACGGCGCGGCCACCATGGACACCCTCGTCTCGCTGGGCACGCTCGCGGCGTACGGCTGGTCGCTGTGGGCGCTGTTCTTCGGGGACGCGGGCATGGCAGGCATGAAGGACGAGTTCACGCTCACCGTCTCGCGCATGGACAGCGCCTCCACCATCTACCTCGAAGTGGCCGCGGGCGTCACCACGTTCATCCTGCTCGGCCGCTATCTCGAGGCCCGCTCCAAGCGGCGGGCGGGAGCCGCGCTGCGGGCCCTGATGGAACTGGGCGCGAAGGACGTGGCGGTCCTGCGGGACGGCCGTGAGGTCCGTGTCCCGGTGTCCCGGCTCACGGTCGGGGACTGTTTCGTCGTACGTCCCGGGGAGAAGATCGCCACCGACGGCACCGTCGTCGAGGGCGTCTCCGCCGTGGACGCGGCCATGCTGACCGGCGAGTCGGTGCCGGTGGACGTGACGGTGGGGGACGCGGTCGCGGGCGCGACCGTGAACGCCGGCGGGCGGCTCGTCGTCGAGGCCACGCGCGTGGGCGCGGACACGCAGCTCGCGCGGATGGCGAAGCTGGTCGAGGAGGCGCAGAACGGCAAAGCCGAGGTGCAGCGGCTCGCCGACCGGATCTCGGCCGTCTTCGTGCCGGTGGTCATCGCGATCGCCGTCGCCACCTTCGGCGGCTGGCTCGGCGCGACCGGCGACCTGGCCGCCGCCTTCACCGCGGCCGTCGCCGTCCTGATCATCGCCTGCCCCTGCGCGCTGGGCCTGGCGACCCCGACCGCCCTGATGGTCGGCACGGGCCGTGGCGCCCAGCTCGGCATCCTCATCAAGGGCCCCGAGGTGCTGGAGAACACGCGCCGCGTCGACACCGTCGTCCTCGACAAGACGGGAACGGTGACCACCGGCCGGATGACCCTCCAGGAGGTGTACGTCGTCCAGGGCGCCGACGAGAAGCAGGTACTGCGACTCGCGGGCGCCGTGGAGCACGCCTCCGAGCATCCCGTCGCCCGGGCGGTCGCCGCCGGTGCGGAGGAGCGGGTGGGGCCGCTGCCGGCGGCCGAGGGGTTCGTGAACGTCCCCGGGCGGGGTGTGCGCGGGCGCGTGGAGGGCCATGACGTGGCCGTGGGGCGCCTCTTCGATGCGCTGCCGGAGGAGTTGGCCCGGGCCAAGGGGGAGGCCGAGAGGGGCGGTCGTACGGCCGTCGTGGTCGGCTGGGACGGGGTGGCACGCGGTGTCGTGGCCGTCGCGGACGCGGTGAAGGAGACCAGCGCCGAGGCGGTGCGGGAGCTGCGGGCGCTGGGGCTCACGCCGGTGCTGCTGACCGGGGACAACCGGACGGTCGCGGAGGCGGTGGCCGAGCGGGTCGGGATCACGCGGGTCGTGGCCGAGGTGCTGCCCGAGGACAAGGTCGACGCCGTACGGCGGTTGCAGGGCGAGGGGCGGGTCGTCGCCATGGTCGGGGACGGGGTCAACGACGCCGCCGCACTCGCGACGGCCGACCTGGGACTCGCGATGGGGACCGGGACGGACGCGGCGATCGAGGCGGGCGATCTGACGCTGGTGCGCGGGGATCTGCGGGTGGCCGCGGACGCGATCCGGCTGTCGCGGCGGACGCTGGCCACGATCAAGGGGAACCTGGTGTGGGCCTTCGGCTACAACGTGGCCGCGCTGCCGCTGGCCGCCGCGGGACTGCTGAACCCGATGATCGCGGGCGCCGCCATGGCGTTCTCCTCGGTCTTCGTCGTGACGAACAGCCTGCGATTGCGGTCATTCCGTTAGGCGGGACCCTCTGGAGTCCGGCGCGAGGCTCACATAAGCTCTTCACAAGGCTCGCGCATCATCCTTACGCTTGGGTCCCGATCGACGTTTCGGCCCCTTGCGTATCAAACGGACAAATGCAAGAGACGCAGATCACAGTGATGTGAACGTAACCATCGAAGGGGTTCGAAGGTCTAAGTTGACGATGTCAGGCCGCGTCTTGGGGGGCGCATCCTGGCATCTGGGGATGTCTTGGGGGACTTCCTCAGAGATGCGTTGCCGGGGCACGTACGTCGGGAAGCTTTGAGCGGCCCTCCCGACCGTGCGCTGTCCCGGCAGATCGCACACAGCAGTACACACAAGTAGGAGTACGACGAGTTTTGCTCGTTCTGCTCAACACAGCGATTCAGGCGCTGTTTTCTCACAGACGCCCGGCCGGATCCCGTGGGGGGAATCCGCACCGGGACATGGGAAGGCGCCCTGGACGTCGGCCCGTGGGGGGACCGCCGCCAGGGCGCCTTCTTCTATTCACCGTTCACTTCCCGGCATACGACGAGGCCCCGCAGCCGGCATCGGCATGCGGGGCCCTGTGTGGCCTGCGCGGCTCAGCGCAACGGTCAGCGCTCCTCGACCGGGACGAAGTCGCGCTCGACCACGCCCGTGTAGATCTGGCGCGGGCGGCCGATGCGGGAGCCGGGCTCCTTGATCATCTCGTGCCACTGGGCGATCCAGCCCGGGAGGCGGCCGAGGGCGAAGAGGACCGTGAACATCTCGGTCGGGAAGCCCATCGCGCGGTAGATGAGGCCCGTGTAGAAGTCGACGTTCGGGTAGAGGCTGCGCGAGACGAAGTAGTCGTCGGAGAGCGCGTGCTCCTCCAGCTTCAGCGCGATGTCCAGCAGCTCGTCGGACTTGCCGAGGGCCGACAGGACGTCGTGCGCCGCCGCCTTGATGATCTTCGCGCGCGGGTCGAAGTTCTTGTAGACCCGGTGGCCGAAGCCCATCAGCCGGACGCCGTCCTCCTTGTTCTTCACCTTGCGGATGAAGGAGTCGACGTCACCGCCGGTCGCCTGGATGCCTTCCAGCATCTCCAGGACGGACTGGTTGGCGCCGCCGTGCAGCGGGCCCCAGAGGGCGGAGATGCCGGCCGAGATCGACGCGAACATGTTCGCCTGCGACGAGCCGACCAGGCGGACCGTCGACGTCGAACAGTTCTGCTCGTGGTCGGCGTGCAGGATGAGCAGCTTGTCCAGCGCGGAGACGACGACCGGGTCCAGCTCGTAGTCCTGCGCCGGCACCGAGAAGGTCATGCGCAGGAAGTTCTCGACGTAGCCGAGGTCGTTGCGCGGGTAGACGAACGGGTGGCCGACCGACTTCTTGTAGGCGTACGCGGCGATCGTCGGAAGCTTGGCGAGCAGACGGACCGTCGAGAGGTTGCGCTGCTTCTCGTCGAACGGGTTGTGGCTGTCCTGGTAGAAGGTGGACAGCGCCGAGACGACCGACGACAGCATGGCCATCGGGTGCGCGTCGCGCGGGAAGCCGCGGTAGAAGTTCTTGACGTCCTCGTGCAGCAGGGTGTGCTGCGTGATGTCGTTCTTGAACACGGTGAGCTCGTCGACCGTCGGCAGCTCGCCGTTGATCAGCAGGTACGCCACCTCCAGGAAGGTGGAGCGCTCGGCCAGCTGCTCGATCGGGTAGCCGCGGTAGCGGAGGATGCCCGCCTCGCCGTCGAGGTAGGTGATCGCCGATTTGTACGCGGCCGTGTTGCCGTAGCCGCTGTCCAGCGTCACCAGACCGGTCTGGGCGCGGAGCTTGCCGATGTCGAAGCCCTTGTCGCCGACGGTGCTGTCGATCACCGGGTAGGTGTACTCGCCGTCGCCGTACCGCAGTACTACAGAGTTGTCGCTCACGTCTTCCCTCACCCGACGTTGTGCCTCATCTTCGAGGTTGCCCTGACTGTCTCTACCATCCCCCATTCGGCGCAGGAGAGTGCACTGGGGGTCGACCATTGGGCCTATTGGCGGCACTCAGTGCCGCCAACTTGCCCATCCTGCCCCTCCTCTACCCGGTTCCGGAAGGGCTCTGTGACCTAGGTGACTCATTTGATCGATCATTTTTTGGTGAGAGCCTGAAGTCCAGCGCCGTGCAGCGCCGCCCCGCCGACACCGTGCGCACCGCCTGGCCTATCGCCTTGCGCGAACCGACCAGGACGACCAGCTTCTTGGCCCGGGTGACCGCCGTGTAGAGCAGGTTCCGCTGGAGCATCATCCAGGCGCCGGTGGTGACCGGGATCACCACGGCCGGATATTCACTGCCCTGGGAGCGGTGAATGGTCACCGCGTACGCGTGGGCCAGCTCGTCCAGTTCGTCGAACTCGTACGGCACCTCCTCGTCCTCGTCGGTCAGCACCGTCAGGCGCTGGTCGACCGGGTCGAGCGAGGTGACCACGCCCACGGTGCCGTTGAAGACACCGTTCTTGCCCTTCTCGTAATTGTTGCGAATCTGGGTGACCTTGTCGCCGACCCGGAAGACCCGGCCGCCGAACCGCTTCTCGGGCACGTCGGGCCGGCCGGGCGTGATGGCCTGCTGCAACAGGCCGTTGAGGTTGCCGGCGCCGGCGGGCCCGCGGTGCATGGGCGCGAGCACCTGGACGTCCCGGCGCGGGTCGAGGCCGAACTTGGCCGGAATCCGACGGGCCGCCACGTCCACCGTGAGCCGCCCGGCCTCCTCCGTGTCGTCCTCGACGAAGAGGAAGAAGTCCTTCATGCCGTCGGTGACGGGATGCTGCCCGGCGTTGATCCGGTGCGCGTTGGTCACCACGCCGGACTGCTGCGCCTGGCGGAACACGCGCGTGAGGCGCACGGCGGGGATCGGGCTGCCGTCGGCGAGCAGGTCCCGGAGCACCTCGCCCGCGCCGACGGACGGCAGCTGGTCCACGTCCCCCACGAACAGCAGATGCGCCCCCGGCGGCACCGCCTTCACCAGCTTGTTGGCGAGCAGCAGGTCCAGCATGGACGCCTCGTCCACGACGACCAGGTCGGCGTCCAGCGGGCGGTCCTTGTCGTAGGCCGCGTCACCGCCCGGCTTCAGCTCCAGGAGGCGGTGGACGGTGGAGGCCTCGGCGCCGGTGAGCTCGGCGAGGCGCTTGGCGGCGCGGCCGGTGGGGGCGGCCAGCACCACCCTGGCCTTCTTGGCGCGGGCCAGCTCCACGATCGAGCGGACCGTGAAGGACTTGCCGCAGCCGGGTCCGCCGGTCAGGACGGCGACCTTCTCGGTGAGCGCCAGCTTGACGGCGGCCTCCTGCTCGGGCGCCAGCTCGGCTCCCGTACGGCCCTTGAGCCAGGTCAGCGCCTTGTCCCAGGCCACGTCCCTAAAGCCCGGCATCCGGTCCTCGTCGGTGCGCAGGAGGCGCAGCAGCTGGGCGGCGAGGGAGAGTTCGGCGCGGTGGAAGGGGACCAGATAGACGGCGGTGACGGGTTCGCCGTGCTCCCCGGGGACCTTCTCCCGTACGACGCCCGGGTCCTCGCCTTCCTCCGCCGGTACGGCCAGTTCGGCGAGGCACTCGATGACCAGGCCGGTGTCGACCTGGAGCAGCTTCACCGCGTCGGCGATCAGCCGCTCCTCGGGCAGGTAGCAGTTGCCCTGGTCGGTGGCCTGCGAGAGGGCGTACTGGAGGCCGGCCTTCACGCGCTCCGGGCTGTCGTGCGGGATGCCGACGGACTGGGCGATCTTGTCGGCGGTGAGGAAGCCGATGCCCCAGACGTCGGCGGCGAGGCGGTAGGGCTGGTTCTTGACGACGGAGATGGAGGCGTCGCCGTACTTCTTGTAGATCCGGACCGCGATCGACGTCGACACCTCGACGGTCTGGAGGAAGAGCATGACCTCCTTGATCGCCTTCTGCTCCTCCCAGGCGTCGGCGATCTTCTTGGTGCGCTTCGGGCCGAGGCCGGGGACCTCGATGAGCCGCTTGGGCTCCTCCTCGATGATCTGGAGGGTGTCCAGGCCGAAGTGCTGGGTGATGCGGTCGGCGAAGACCGGGCCGATGCCCTTGACCAGGCCCGAGCCGAGGTAACGGCGGATGCCCTGGACGGTGGCGGGCAGCACCGTCGTGTAGTTCTCCACGGTGAACTGCTTGCCGTACTGCGGGTGGGAGCCCCAACGCCCCTCCATGCGCAGGGACTCGCCGACCTGGGCGCCGAGCAGCGCGCCGACGACCGTGAGCAGGTCGCCGCCGCCCCGGCCGGTGTCCACGCGCGCGACGGTGTAGCCGTTCTCCTCGTTGGCGTACGTGATGCGCTCCAGCACGCCCTCGAGGACGGCGAGTCGCCGCTCGCCCGTCGCGTTCCCCGCCTGTTGAGCCATGATCCGACGGTACCGGTGGGGTGTGACAGCGGCAGGGGTTGTCCACAGGTGGGGGTCAGTGGTGCGGGGAGCGCAATGTGGTGCGCAGCCTTTCCTCGTCGAGGGTGCCGTGCCGGCGGGCGGACTCGGCGAGCGCGCGGAACCGGTCCCACTCCACCGGGGGCCGGGTCAGACCACGGCGGTGCAGATAGCGGTCGGTCGCCTGCTGGGTGCGGCGCAGGACCCGTATCGCGTCGCTCGGCCGTCCCGAGCCCATCGGCTCCAGCACCTTCGCGGGCACGAGCAGCCAACCGTCGTCGGTCTGCCTCAACTCGCCGCGGACCAGCGCGTTCCGCATCCGGTTGAGCTTCTCGTCGTGCCGGTGCACCAGCAGCGAGGCGGGGCCGGGCACCATCGCGTGGTCGTCCGGCGGACTCACCGCGAAGCCGCCCACCGTGGGCGCGGTCCTGGTGCGGGCCAGTGCGGGCGCCCCGGAGGCGTCGCGTGCGGCGAGGACCGCCGTGGGATGGCGGGCGAGCTGCTCCGCGCCGGGCAAGGGCGAGCCGTCCGGCCCGGCGGACACCTTCAGGAAGGGGGGCGCCCCGGCGGACCGCACGATCAGCTGTTCCGGGGTGACGGTGATGACGAGCCGCAGGTAGTACCAGTCCATCAGCCGCCGCATCGGGCGCGAGAGATACGACCGGCTGTGGGGCTGCCGCTCGAAGAGCGTCCGCCAGTAGTCCTCGAGGCCCTGCGGGCCCGTCCTGATGTCGTCGGGGCACTCGGCGCTGCCGCCGACGAAGAGGTGCGGGGCGTCGGTGAGACCGCTGCCGGTGGGGTCGGAGAAGAGCAGCGCGACGCGGCCGTCCCGGCGGATGTTCAGCGCCTTCTGCGCGAAGGCCAGGGACGTCGTCAGCACCAGCGTCCCGTCCGCACGGCGCCGCACCGCCGTCGGCCAGGCGAGCGGTGTCCCGTCCCGGCCCAGGGTGACGAACTCGCAGGTGCGGTAGGCGTCCAGGACGGCCGACGGGGCGGAGTCGAGTACGGTCACCGTCCCGTCCCCCCGGCCAGCGGGCCCCGCATGGCGTGGCAGAACGCGGCGTACTGGCGCCGCCCCACCCACCGCCACAGCAGCCGTCCCAGCAGCGGTGCCCGGCCCAGGAAGTAGGCCCGCTCGTCCTCCGTGGCGTCCTCCAGGATCGCGCCGAGGGCCAGCATGACCTTGTTCTTCGGGAGGGTCTCCAGGCCACGGCGGCCCACCTCGTCCCACTCGGCGACCGTCAGATGCTCGGCGACAAGCGGTAGGACCAGCTTCTCCTCGTCGTCCAGGTGGTCGAGGAGAGCGAGACGGTGTTCCTCCAGCGCCAGGGCGAGCTCCTGCCCGGCGACGCTGTCGGCCGAGCGCCGCCACTGGGGTGCCCACTCCCCGACCGCCGCCAGGGTCCGGTCTATGTGGCCGTGCTGGTCCTCCATCCGGGCCACCAGATCGTCCTGCGCGGCGGCCCGCGCCCGCAGCAGGGGCCAGATCAGCTCGTCCTCCAGCGTGTGGTGATGGTGCAGCCCCATCACGTAGTCGTCCAGATACGCCGCGACCTCACCGGCCCGGGCCGACGCCCCGTCCGGCACGGCACGGACCAGGCGCGGCAGCAGCGCGGACTCCCGGCGGAAGACGCGGTGCACCACGACCATCTCGTGGGTGTGGGGGCGGCCGTCGGCGGGCAGGCCGGACGGTGTGGGGTTGGGGGTCACGCGGGTGTCCTTCGACGTTCGGATACAGACGGTGGCCACGCTCGCGGCGCCCGCTTGGCGGTGGCATGGAGTCCGCTTGGAGCCCCCTCGACGCCGCTGCCGATGTCCCGCCCGACCAGCGCGTTTAGCACCTGTTGACGGTGCGGGCAGCGGGCTCGGCTACATTTCGGCGGCGTGCTGTCCATCAGAGTCCTGGGTCCCCTGGGTGCCGATGTCGCGGGTGCGCCGGTGGAGTTGGGGCCTCCGCGGCAGCGGGCCGTCCTCGCTCTCCTCGTCGCCGCCCGCGGCAGGGTGACGTCCGTCGACCGCATGGTGGACGAGCTGTGGCGCGGGACGCCTCCGGCCAAGGCGACCGTGTCCCTCCAGTCGTACGTGTCGAACCTGCGCCGTGTGCTCGAACCCGGGCGGCCGCCCCGTACACCCGCGTCCGTGCTGGTCTCCGCCGCTCCCGGATACGCCGTGCGGCTGCCCGAGGACACCGTGGACGCCTGGCGCTTCGAGTCCTGGGTGAGCCGCGCCCGTCGCGCGCCCGCGGCGCAGGCCCGGGAGTTGCTGACCGAGGCCCTGAGCTGGTGGCAGGGGCCACCGTTCCTGGAGCACGCGGACGAGACCTGGGCGGTGCCCGAAGCGGCCCGCCTGAACGCGCTGTGCGCGGAGGCCCACGAACTCGCCGTCACCGCCGGTCTGCGCACCGGGCACACCGCCGAGGCCACCCTCGACGCCGAGGCCATGGTCCGCGACCGGCCGCTGCGCGAGGAGGGCTGGCGGCTGCTGGCGCTCGCCCACTGGGCGGGCGGCCGGCGCGCCGACGCGCTCGCCGCGCTGCGCCGGGCGCGCGCGGTCCTGCGCGACGAACTCGGCTGCGACCCCTCACCGGCCCTGACCGACCTGGAACACGCCATCCTCGCCCAACGACTGGAGGTCCTGCGGGCGGCGGTACCGGCATCGCTGCGGACGGTGGCCATAGCTCCCCCGTCCCAGCCTGTCGCACCCCGCGGCGGTCACGACCTCTTCGTCGGCCGGGACGAGGAGCTGCGGGCCCTGGACAGTGCCGCGCAGGCGGCCCGGCACGCCGGAGGTCTGGTGCTGGTCACCGGAGCGGCGGGGGCAGGCAAGTCCGCCCTGCTCGCGCGGCTCACCGACCGCTTGCGCGGCAGCGGTTGGACGGTGGTCGTCGGCCGCTGCCCGGAGGACGAGGGTGCCCCACCGGCCTGGGCCTGGACCGAGGCACTCGGCGCACTCGCGCGGACGGCGCCCCCCGCGCGGCCGGAGGAACTGGCGGCCCTGCTGCGCGAGTCCGACGGCATGGCGAGCACGGACTCGGAGGGCACCACGCCCGCCGGCGACACCCCGGTCCCGTCCTCCACCGCCGCCACCCCCACCACCCGCGACGAGGCCACCGCGGGTCGCTTCCGGCTGCATCGGGCCTTCGTCGGCTGGTTGCGGGAGGCGGCGGGCGGGCGGCCGGTCGCCGTCGTCCTCGAGGACCTGCACCGCGCCGACGGACAGACCCTCGCCCTGCTCGAAGCGGCCGCCGCGATCACCGGGGTGCCGCTGCTCACCGTCGCCTGCTACCGGCCGGCCGAGGTGAACGGGCACCTGGCCAAGAGCCTGGCCCACCTCGCGCCCCGGTTCCCGCACCGGATCACCCTCGGCGGCCTGTCCCGGCGGGACATCGCCACCGTGGTCACCGCGGTCCGCGGCGGGCCCGTGGACGCGGCTACGGTGACGGCGCTCGCCGAGCGCACCGGCGGCAACCCGTTCTACGTGTGGGAGAGCGCGCGTCTGCTGGCCGACGAGGGCGCCCTGGTCGCCGTGTCCGAAGTGCCGCAAGGAGTACGGGACGTGCTGCGCAGGCGGCTCGCCCTGCTGCCCGCCGAAGCGCTCGCGGCCGTACGGCTCGCGGCGGTGGCGGGGCTGGAGTCGGACGTCGCGCTGCTCGCGGATGCGGCCGAGGCGGACGAGGGGACCGTGCTGGCGGGACTCGACGCGGCCGTCGCCGCGGATCTGCTGACCGAGCCGCGGCCGGGGCGGGTGCGGTTCGTGCACGCGCTGGTCCGCGACACCGTGTACACGGACCTGTCCGGCACCCGGCGGGCCCGCCTGCACGACCGGATCGCCGTCGAACTGCGCCGCCACCGACCCGACGATCTGGCCGCGCTGGCCCACCACTTCGCCCGTTCCGGCCGTACGGCGAACGCCCCCCTGGCCGTCGACTACGCGCTGCAGGCCGCCGAGCGGGCCGAGCGGCGGTACGCCCACGACGTGGCCGTAGGACTGATCGAGCAGGCACTGGAGGCGCACACCGGGGCGACCGCCGATCCCGCGGACGATCCGGACGGCACCGTCGCGCTGCTGGTGCGGCTGCTCGGCGTACAGGTGCGGGCCGGTGCCACGGACGCCGCCCGGCGCACCCGGGGGCGGGCGGTCGACCTGGCCGTACGGGCGGGCCGGGACGACCTCGCCGCGGCGGTCTACGGCGGCTGGACCGAACCCTCCCCCTGGCGCAGCCGCCTGGAGGGGTTCCTGGACCGGACCGACCTGGCCCATCTGGAGCGGCTCGCCCGTGACCCCGCGCTGGACGGCCCGACCCGCGCGCGCGTGCTCCAGGTGCTGGCCGACGCGGTGGCGGGCGAGGACGCGCCACGGGCCCTCGACGCGGCACACAGCCAGCTGGCGCTGGCCCGCGCCGACGGCGAACCCCGGCTGCTGGCCTCGGCGTTGATGACGTCCGCGCGGGTGCTGCCGCACGAGGCGCAGGGCACGGCCCGCACCCCGCTCGTCGCCGAACTGCGCGAGCTGGCCCGGGCTCATGACCTGCCCGCCCACCGCTGGGTGTGCGAACACCTCGACGGTCTGACGGCCGCGACCCGCAACGACCCGGACGCGGTACGCCGGCACACCGCCGCCGGACTGGAACTCGCCCACCGCTACCGGATGCGCTGGGCGCAGGGCATCAACGTCGCCACCTCGGCGATGCTGGCCACGGTCGCCGGCCGGTTCGAGGAGGCGGAGGCCCGGTACGCCGAGGCCGAAGGGCTCTTCCAGCGGGTCGGGACGCACCACGCCACGGGGCCGCGCACGCTGGGCCTGTGGACGATCCGGCTCGCGCAGGGCCGGGAGGCGGACATCGAGGCCGATGTCCGTGCGGTGCACGCGGCGGTCGGCGCTCCCGTCGCGGTGGCCCTCGCGCTCGTCCTGGCCCGGCTGGGGCGGCCGGCGGAGGCGCGGGCCGTGGAGCTCCCGGTGCGGCCGGTGACGGATCATCTCTACGGCGTGGAGCTCGACTACCGCAGCCAGCTCGCGGTCCTGCTGGGCGACCGGGACGCCGCCCGCATGCTGATCGGCCATCTGCTGCCCTTGCGGGAGCAGTTCGCCGGGACGGCCGGCGGGGCCTACGCGACGCGTCCCCTGGCCCATGCCCTCGGGGACCTGTACCGGTTCCTCGGCGAGGAGCGGCACGCGGCCGACGCGTACGCCGTGGCCGAGCGCGTCGCCCGCGCGTGGGGGGCGCGGACAGCGCGATCGGACGGCTAGGCGGCGGACCGCTTGTCCCCGGTGAGTACGACGCCGGCGGCGGCCGGCAGCGCGGCGAGCGCCGTGAGCGCGGTGCCGGTCCAGCCGACGGCTTCGAGCAACGGCGCCGCGATCGTCGTACCGACGGCTCCCACCGTGAAGTACAGCACCAGGTACACGCTGCTGAGGCTGCCGCTGCGGGCGGGGTCGAGGGCCATGATCCGGCTCTGGTTGGCCGCCTGGGCGGCGAACGCGCCCGCGTCGAAGAGGGCCAGTCCGAGGGCGGTGACCAGAGGGTTGCCGAGGCCGGTGGCGAGCAGGGCGGTGCCGGTCGCGGCGGTGGCCAGCGAGGCCGTGATCACCGTACGGGGGCTGTGGCGGTCGGCGAGGCGGCCGGTGACCGGCAGGGAGACGAAGCCGAGGAGGCCCGCCAGGCTGTAGAGGCCGATGGCGGTGGGGTCGAGGGAGTACGGCGGGCGGCCGAGGGCCAGGGCGAGGGCGACCCAGATCAGGTTGAAGGCGAGGTACCACAGGCCTCCCGCGGCCACCGCCCGGCGCAGGCCGGGGAGTTGGCGCAGGAGACGGGGCAGTGCTCGGAGCGCGGCCGGGTACGTGCCGCGCGCGGGCGGCCGTTCGGCCGGCAGCAGCCTGACGGCGGCGGTCGCGCACAGCAGTACGGCGGTGGCGAAGACCAGCAGCATGGCCCGCCAGCCGAGGGCGTCCGCGAGGGCTCCGCCCACGAGGCGGCTGAGCAGGATGCCGGCCGACATCCCGGCGGCGACGCCGGCCACGGCACGCGCGCGGCGTCCGTGCGGGGCGAGGCGGCCCGCGATGGTGCCGGCCTGCGCGGCGACGCCGGCCGTGGCACCGACGAGGAGGTAGGCGGCGAGCAGGACGCCCGCGCCGGGGGCGGCCGCGGCCAGGGTGAGGGCGGCGGCGAGGGCGGTGAGCTGGGCGGCCAGCAGACGGTTGGGCGCCACGCGGTCGGCCAGTGGGAGCAGCAGCACGAAGCCGGTCATGCAGCCGAGGAGGGCGGCGGTGGGCACGAGGCCGATGACCGACAGCGGGACGTGGAGCTGGGCGGCGATGTCGGTGAGCGCGGGCTGGATCGCGTAGTTGTTGGCGATCGCGGTGCCGGCGACGACGGCGAGCAGCAAGGTACGGCCCCGGCGGCCGGGCTCCGGTACCGAGGGCGGGGGCCCCGGGACGGCGGTGCCGCGGGGGGCCGTCGATGCGCGGCGCCCGGTGAGTCGTATCGGCCGCCTCACGGCTGCTGGTGCCGGGCCCGGACGACGACGTAACGGCATTCCGTGTCGGTGTCGTTGGCGAAGATGCGCGGGACCGGTTCGCCGAGCTCGATGGTGTCGCCGGGGTGGAGCTCGTGCACCTGGCCGCCGTCGTGGAAGGTCAGTTGCCCGTCGAGGACCCACACCAGCCCCCGGATGAACGCGTACGCCCCCGCCGGGTAAGGGACTCGCGCGCCGGCGGGCAGACGGATCTCGGCGATGTCCGTGGGGAAGCGGGGGGTGGTGATCTGGCGGCGCCGGTAACCCGTCTCGGGGTCGCGCCATTCGGGCGCGTCGGCCTGCCGGCGCACGCGCTCCTCGTCGGTCGCGGTCTCGCCCTCCGGCGACGCCAGCAGCGACGCCACGCTGAGCTGGAACGCGGCCGACAGCTTGCCGAGGACGACCGCCGTGGGGCTGCTCTCCTCCCGTTCGATCCGGCTGATCATCGCCTGGGAGACGCCGGAGGCCTCGGCGAGCTGGGCCAGGGTCCAGCGGCGGCGCTCCCGCTCGGCACGCACGCGTGCGGCGATCTGGCGGACCAGCGGATCTACTATGTTGGACATGAATCCAATATACGAGAAGGCCGCCACCGGGGTGACCGTACGTCCGGCACTTCCCGGGGACGCCGAGGCCGTCCGGGACATCCGCAATCACGCGATCGAGCACTCCACGGCCCTGTGGACGGACCGGACGCTGTCCGCCGCGGAGGGGGCGGACTGGCTGGCCGCCCATCTGGAGCGCGGCTCCGCGTTCGTCGCCGAGGCCGACGGCGAGGTGGTGGGCTTCGCGACCTACGGACCGTGGCGCGAGAAGGAGGGCTACCGCCACACCGTGGAGAACTCGGTCTACGTCCGTGAGGGGCGGCACGGTCTGGGCATCGGGTCCGCCCTGCTGGCCGCCGTCATCGACTCGGCCCGGGCCGCAGGTCACCACGTGATGGTCGCCGGCATCGAGGCCGGGAACGCCGCGTCGATCCGGCTGCACGAGCGGTACGGGTTCGAGCACGCGGGGACGGTCCGGGAGGTCGGGATCAAGTTCGGGCGGTGGCTGGACCTGACGATCATGCGGTTGCCGCTCTCCTGAGCATCCTTCATCACGATCCGGTCTCGGGATGTGGTTGAGGGCTTGATTAATCGCCGTGTAATCGATTCCAATCCTCCGTACACGCCGATGTAATCGATTCCATGAACCGGTTGCACGGCTGCACACGATCGATCCACGAGGAGGTGGAACGGCGATGGCGAGCATCAAGGACGTCGCTGCCGAGGCGGGGGTTTCCGTCGCCACGGTGTCGCGCGTCCTGAACGACCATCCGTCGGTCAGCGCCGACGCACGCACCCGCGTGCTGGCCGCCGTAGAGGCACTGGGCTACCGCCCGAACGCCGTCGCCCGTTCGCTGCGCACCGACCAGACCCGCACCCTCGGCCTGGTCATCAGCGACGTGCTCAACCCGTACTTCACCGAACTGGCCCGCTCCGTCGAGGAGGAGGCCCGCGCGCTCGGCTACAGCGTCATCATCGGCAACGCCGACGAGCGGCCCGACCTCCAGGACCACCACGTACGGACCCTGCTGGACCGCCGTATCGACGGCCTCCTGGTCTCCCCCACCGACGGCGGCTCCCCGCTGATGCTGGACGCCGCGCGCGCGGGGACGCCGATGGTCTTCGTGGACCGGTGGATCCCGGGCGTGGACGTGCCGGTGGTCAGGGCCGACGGACGGGCCGCCGTCCGGGACCTCGTGGCGCATCTGCACGCGCTCGGGCACCGCCGGCTCGCGATCATCGCGGGCCCCGCCGCCACCACCACCGGCAGCGAGCGCGTCGAGGCCTTCCGCGAGGCCCTCGCCGAGTACGGCATCCCGCTCCCGGAGGCCTACATAGGGCAGGGCGACTTCCAGGCCGAGAGCGGGCGGCGGGTCACCGAGGGCTTCCTCGACCTGCCCGAGCCGCCCGAGGTCGTGTTCGCCGCGGACAACCTGATGGCGCTCGGCGCGCTGGACGCCGTACGCGCGCGTGGGCTGCGGGTCCCCGAAGACCTCGCGCTCGCCGCGTTCGACGACATCCGGTGGTTCGTGCACACCGATCCGCCGATCACCGCGATCGCCCAGCCCACGGGCGAGCTGGGGCGGGCCGCCGTGCGCGCGCTCGTCGACCGCATCGAGGGCCGGGAGCCACGGTCCGTCACCCTCCCCGCCCGTCTCGTCGTACGCCGCTCGTGCGGCGAGCAACCGGCTTCCCCCGAGCCGGACCCCGTACAGAACAGGAGCACGTCGTGAGCGACCCGGACGAGTTGCTGCGCATCGAAGGCATCCGGAAGACCTTCCCGGGCGTGGTCGCGCTGGACGGCGTCGACTTCGACCTGCGCCGGGGCGAGGTGCATGTCCTCCTCGGTGAGAACGGCGCGGGCAAGAGCACCCTCATCAAGATGCTCTCCGGCGCCTACACGCCCGACGAGGGCCGCATCCTGGCCGGCGGCGAGGAGGTGCGCATCCATGGCGCCCAGGACTCCGAGCGCCTCGGGATCGCCACCATCTACCAGGAGTTCAACCTCGTCCCCGATCTGACGGTCGCCGAGAACATCTTCCTGGGCCGCCAGCCGCGCCGCCTCGGCATGATCGACCGCAAGCGGATGGAGGCCGACGCCGAGGTCCTGCTCGCGCGCGTGGGTGTCAACGTCTCGCCCCGCGCGCGGGTGCGTGAACTCGGCATCGCGCGCCTGCAGATGGTCGAGATCGCCAAGGCGCTGAGCCTGAACGCGCGCGTGCTGATCATGGACGAGCCGACCGCGGTGCTCACCTCCGAGGAGGTGGAGAAGCTCTTCGCGATCGTGCGCACGCTGCGCGAGGACGGCGTCGGGATCGTCTTCATCACGCACCACCTGGAGGAGATCGCGGCCCTGGGCGACCGGGTCACGGTCATCCGGGACGGCAGGTCGGTCGGCCAGGTGCCCGCCTCGACGCCCGAGGACGAGCTCGTACGGCTCATGGTCGGGCGGTCCATCGAGCAGCAGTACCCGCGCGAACAGCCCGAGAAGGGCGCCGCGTTGCTGACCGTCGAGGGGCTCACCCGGGACGGCGTCTTCCACGACGTGTCCTTCGAGGTGCACGCCGGTGAGGTCGTCGGCATCGCGGGGCTGGTCGGCGCCGGGCGTACGGAGGTGGTGCGCGCGGTGTTCGGCGCGGACCCGTACGACAAGGGCGCGGTGAAGGTCGCCGGGGCCGCGCTGCGGCGGCACGACGTCAACGCGGCCATGGCGGCGGGCATCGGGCTGATCCCCGAGGACCGCAAGGGCCAGGGGCTGGTCCTTGACGCGTCCGTCGAGGAGAACCTCGGTCTGGTGACGCTGCGTTCGGCCACGCGCGCGGGGCTCGTCGATCTCAAGGGGCAGCGGGAGGCCGCCGCCCGGATCGCCGGGCAGCTGGGCGTGCGGATGGCCGGACTGGGCCAGCACGTACGGACGTTGTCCGGCGGCAACCAGCAGAAGGTCGTCATCGGCAAGTGGCTGCTCGCCGACACCAAGGTGCTGATCCTCGACGAGCCGACGCGCGGCATCGACGTCGGCGCGAAGGTCGAGATCTACCAGCTGATCAACGAACTGACGGCCGCGGGCGCCGCCGTCCTGATGATCTCCAGCGATCTGCCGGAGGTCCTCGGCATGAGCGACCGGGTCCTGGTCATGGCCCAGGGCCGGATCGCCGGTGAACTCCCGGCCGCGGAAGCCACCCAGGACGCCGTGATGGCGCTCGCCGTCAGCAACCCCACCACGCTTGAGAAGGAGGCCCCCCGTGGCCACTGACACGCTCAAGAGCACGACGGGCGCCTCAGGGCTGCGCCGGCTGCTCCTCGACAACGGCGCGCTGACCGCGCTGATCGTCCTCGTCATCGCGATGTCGGCACTGTCCGGCGACTTCCTGACCACCGACAACCTGCTGAACGTCGGCGTCCAGGCGGCCGTGACCGCCATCCTCGCCTTCGGCGTGACCTTCGTGATCGTCTCGGCGGGCATCGACCTGTCGGTCGGCTCGGTCGCCGCCCTGTCGGCCACCGTCCTCGCCTGGAGCGCCACTTCGGAGGGCATGCCGGTCGTCCTGGCCGTACTGCTCGCGATCGCGACCGGCATAGCGTGCGGTCTGGTCAACGGCTTCCTGATCTCGTACGGCAAACTGCCGCCGTTCATCGCGACGCTCGCCATGCTGTCGGTGGCGCGCGGTCTGTCGCTGGTGATCTCGCAGGGCTCCCCGATCGCGTTCCCGTCCTCGATCTCGCACCTCGGTGACACGCTCGGCGGCTGGCTGCCGGTGCCCGTGCTGGTGATGGTCGGCATGGGGCTGATCACGGCGTTCGTGCTCGGGCGGACGTACATCGGGCGTTCGATGTACGCGATCGGCGGCAATGAGGAGGCAGCCCGCCTCTCCGGTCTCCGCGTGAAGAAGCAGAAGCTCGCGATCTACGCGTTCTCGGGCCTGTTCGCCGCCGCGGCCGGCATCGTGCTGGCCGCCCGGCTCTCCTCCGCGCAGCCGCAGGCCGCGCAGGGCTACGAGTTGGACGCGATCGCGGCGGTGGTCATCGGTGGCGCGTCGCTGGCCGGTGGTACGGGCAAGGCGTCCGGGACGCTGATCGGCGCGCTGATCCTCGCGGTGCTCAGGAACGGCCTCAACCTCCTCTCCGTGTCGGCGTTCTGGCAGCAGGTCGTCATCGGTGTCGTCATCGCGCTGGCGGTGCTGCTCGACACGGTCCGCCGCAAGGCGGGGGCGACGCCGGTCGCGGCCGGGACGGGCGGCAACAAGGGCAAGCAGGCGGCGACTTATGTACTCGCGGCTGTCGTCGCGGCGGCGATCGTCGGCGCCACGTCCCTCCTCCACAGCGGCACCTCGGAGGCGAAGAGCCAGAAGATCGGTCTGTCGCTGTCGACCCTCAACAACCCGTTCTTCGTGCAGATCCGCGCCGGTGCGCAGGCCGAGGCGAAGAAGCTCGGCGTGGACCTGACGGTCACCGACGCGCAGAACGACGCCTCTCAGCAGGCCAACCAGCTCCAGAACTTCACCAGTGAGGGCCTCGGCACGATCATCGTCAACGCCGTCGACTCCGACGCGGTGACCCCGGCGGCGAAGGGCGTCAACAAGGCGGGCATCCCGCTGGTCGCCGTCGACCGCGCGGTCAACAACGCGGACACCGCCGCCCTCGTCGCCTCCGACAACGTGGCGGGCGGCAAGCTCGCCGCCAAGGACCTCGCCGAGAAGCTGGGCGGCAAGGGGAAGATCGTCGTGCTGCAGGGCCAGGCCGGCACCTCCGCCAGCCGGGAGCGCGGCGCCGGCTTCACCGAGGGGCTCAAGGCCTACCCGGGCATCGAGGTGGTCGCCAAGCAGCCCGCCGACTGGGACCGCACCAAGGGCCTGGACGTCATGACCAACCTGCTCCAGGCCAACCCGGACATCGACGGGGTCTTCGCCGAGAACGACGAGATGGCGCTCGGCGCGATCAAGGCGCTCGGTTCCAAGGCCGGAAAGTCCGTCCAGGTGATCGGCTTCGACGGAACCGAGGACGGTCTGAAGGCCGTCAAGGCAGGCACGCTGTACGCGTCGGTGGCGCAGCAGCCGGCGGAACTGGGCAGGATCGCCGTGCAGAACGCGGTGAAGGTGGCCGAGGGCGGCAAGGTCGAGAAGTCGGTGATGGTGCCGGTGAAGGTGGTCACGAAGGAGAACGTGGCCGACTTCGCGGGCTGAGACGAGCGGGGTGGGCGGTTCCTTGCGGGGACTCCCCGGAGGCCGTTCGGGGATCTCTCCGGAGACCTTTCAAGGGCCGCTCACCCGAAGTCACTTACTAGGGGAGCTACTTCATGTACGACTACGACCTCCTGGTCGTAGGGTCGGCCAACGCCGACCTGGTGATCGGTGTCGAGCGCCGGCCGGCGGCCGGGGAGACCGTGCTCGGCTCCGACCTGGCCGTCCACCCGGGTGGCAAGGGCGCGAACCAGGCGGTCGCGGCCGCCCGGCTGGGCGCGAGCACGGCCCTGCTGGCCCGGGTCGGCGACGACGGGCACGGCCGGCTGCTGCTGGACTCGCTGCGCTCGGCCGGCGTCGACACGGTGGGCGTGCTGGTCGGCGGGGCGCCGACGGGGGTCGCGCTGATCACGGTGGACCCGTCGGGCGACAACAGCATCGTGGTGTCGCCGGGTGCGAACGGCCGTCTCACGCCGGAGGACGTGCGGGCCGCGGGCAGTCTGTTCCACGCCTCGCGGGTGGTGTCGGCGCAGTTGGAGATCCCGTTGGAGACGGTCGTGGCGGTGGCGTCGAGCCTGGCGCCGGACAGCCGTTTCGTGCTGAACCCCTCTCCGCCGCGTCCGCTGCCCGCCGTGCTGCTGGCGGCCTGTGACCCGCTGATCGTCAACGAGCACGAGGCGAAGGTCATCCTGGGCGACTCGGCGATCGGGGACGACCCGGAGGACTGGGCGCGCATCCTGCTGGCGAAGGGCCCGCGGTCGGTGGTCGTGACCCTGGGCGCGGAAGGCGCGCTGGTGGCGTCCAAGGACGGTGTGCGCCGGGTGGCGTCGGTCAAGGTCGACGCGGTGGACACGACGGGCGCGGGCGACGCGTTCACGGCGGCGCTGGCCTACCGGCTGGGCACGGGGGCGTCCCTGGAGGAGGCGGCGGCGTACGCGGCCCGGGTCGGGGCGGCGGCGGTGACGAAGGAGGGCGCGCAGGATTCCTTCCCGACGGCGGCGGAGGTCGACGCGCTGTGAAGAAGGCGGGAATCCTGAACCGTCATCTGTCCGGCGCGCTGGCCGAGTTGGGGCACGGTGACGGGGTGCTGGTGTGCGACGCCGGCATGCCGATACCCGACGGTCCCCGGGTGGTGGACCTCGCCTTCCGGGCGGGGGTGCCGTCCTTCGCGGAGGTGCTGGAGGGGCTGCTGGCGGAGCTGGTGGTGGAGGGGGCGACGGCGGCTTCCGAGGTGCGGGAGGCGAATCCGGCGGCGGCGGAGCTGCTGGGCGGGACCTTCCCCGACGTGCAGTTCGTCTCCCATGAACGGCTCAAGGAGCTGTCGGCGGGAGCGCGGCTCGTCGTACGGACGGGCGAGGCGCGGCCCTACGCGAATGTGCTGCTGCGCTGTGGGGTGTTCTTCTGAACCCGCGCTGAATGCTTCGAGGGGGCCTGGTCCGTCGACCAGGCCCCCTCGGTCTTTCCCCCTCCAGATCAGAACCCCCGCGATCCCCCCAGATCCCCTCCCCAGAAGTCCTGATGCCAAGTACGACTCGGCAGGTGGGGGGAGGGTTGTACGGCCGACGGAATTTTTTTCAGGGCGATGGCCGGGGGCCGCGTTTCAGGTAGCGGACCAGGGCGTCCAGCTGATCGTGGGCCGGGGCCGCCGCCGGGCTGGGGTCGATGCGGTAGTAGGTGGCGGAGGCGGAACCCGGGAAGACGGGCAGGTCGTCCCTGCCGTACGGGGGCAGGATGACGCGGATGACGCGCTTGACCCACGTCTGCGGATTCTCGTACACCTCGTCCAGGACGTAACTGCCCTCCCAGGTCACGCCGAGGCCGACCCCTCCCCTCCGCCGTTGCTCCGCCCGGACCCGGTATTCGGGGGAAGCCACGGTGAGGATGTAGTCGGCCGCGTCGAGTTCCTCCTGCATCCACAGCCGCCAGATCTGCGGTTCCTGGGCGGCCTCGTGGTCCGTGCGCGCGTTGATGCCCCGCCGCTTCAGCAGGTCGGCCAGGGCGAGGACGCTGTCCGCGTGGCCGGGCTGGGCGTCGGCATGGGCGTAGGAGAGGAAGACGCGTGGGCCGGATGGGGGCGGCGCCGCCGAGGGGCTCGCGCTGCGGGGGCCGGGGACGGTGTGGGCCGCAGGGAACGCCTGGGGTGGTGCCGGGCGGTCGGTCGCGGGCAGGTCCGGCGGTCGGTTCTTGTAGCCGGCGCACACCCGCTCGGCCAGTTCCTGGAGGGCCGTGGCGTACTCCCCGGAGTTCCAGCCCAGGTCGTCGATGACGGTGAACAGGCCCTTGCGGGCGTAGACGTCGTGGGGGTCGGTGAGCACCGGCGCCCGGGGCAGGCCGGCCGGGGGCTCGGCCGGAAGCCAGCGCACGAGCACCGGGGTCACGGCCGGGGCCGGGCCCCGCTGCGCCGGGACGAATCCCAGCCGGTGCTGGAAGAGCGCCAGGTCCTGGCGGCAGCCGGGATCGGCGTAATACGACGGCGAGCAGAGCGCGACCAGGACGCCGGTCCGGGCGACGAGGTCGCTGTTCGCCGACCCACGTCCGCCACGGCATATCTCCGTGACGACCTCGTGCCCGCTGCGGTCCCGGACCGCTCGCGTCAGATCGCCGTGGAACCGCCACACATAGTTTTCGTTCTCCGCCTGCGCGAAACTGGTGATGAAGAAGTTCGACATGGGCTGCCCCCTCCACTCCCCTGTGCCCCGTGGCATCCCAGGCCACCCCAAGGGCCGCCTGATGTTGGCCAGTTGAGACCTCGCCCGTGGTCAGCGGTTCTGCGTACGTTGGGTGGGGGACGTCTGCGAGAGCCATGCCGCCGATGGTCGCGGCCCGAAAGACGCACCGGCCCCCTGGAGTTGATCGGGGGGTCAGGGTGGAAGAGCTGTCGCGGTACGGGGAATCTGTCGGGGGCGTCGTATGTCCACCCGTTCGGCCATGGGGTGACAGTACGGCATTCGGCGAGCCGGGTGACAGGTATCAGGGACCTACGTGGAACGACACTTCCCCACCCACAATTCCTTGGCCAAAGCCTATTGTTTCGGTGACGCCGGAAGGGCGGACCCGACTGAAGGCGTTCGACCAATTCGTCGTCAAACTCCACAGCCGCTGCAATCTGGCCTGTGATTACTGCTACGTCTACGAATTACAGGACACCGGATGGCGGGAGCGTCCGCGGACCATGCCCGAGGCGGTGCGCGAACGCCTCCTGGAGCGGATCGCGGAGCATGTGCGTCAACATCGGCCCTCCCACGTTCAGGTGGCGTTGCACGGCGGTGAGCCGCTGCTCGCCGGCCGGGACGTGATCGCCCGGTTCAGCGCGGCCGCCCGGCGGGTCGTCGCCGCGGCGGGAGCCGAGGCCGAGATCGTCCTGCAGACCAACGGCGTCCTGCTCGACGAGCCGACCCTGGAGACGCTGCTGCGCCAGGGCATCCGAGTCGGCGTCAGCCTGGACGGCGACGAGCGCAGCCATGACCGGCACCGGCGCGGCCCGGCGGGCGGCCGGCACCGGGGCAGCCACGCACGGGTGACCGCGGGGCTCGCCCGGCTGACCGGTCCGCGCTACCGGCACCTGTTCGCCGGGCTGCTGTGCGTGGTGGACCCGGCGGCGGGCGACGCGGCCGACGTCTTCGACGCCCTCGTCGATCACGCCCCGCCGGCCGTCGATTTCCTTCTGCCCTACGGGAGTTGGGACCATCCGGCGCCGGGCGCCGGCAGCGGCGCCTACGGACGGTGGCTGTGCGCGGCCTTCGACCGCTGGTGGGCCTCCGGGCGTCCGACACGGGTCCGGCTCTTCGAGTCGATCATGGCCGAGTGCCAGTACGGTGCCGGCAGCAGCAGCGAAGTCATCGGAACGCTGCCCGCCGCCGCCGTGGTCGTCGAGTCGGACGGGTCGATCACCTGGGCGGGGTCGCTGAACGCCGTCGCGGACGGTGCCGCACAGACCGGAGGAACGATATTCAGCCACTCCTTCGATGCCGTGCTGTCCCTTCCCGGGGCACCGGAGCACGGCGTGGCAGCTCTGTGTCGCACGTGCCGCGAGTGCCCCCTGGTGACCGTCTGCGGCGCCGGACTCCGTGCTCACCGCCACGGCCGCGGACGGGGCTTCGCCAACCCCTCGGTGTATTGCAGGGACCTCTCCCTGCTCATACGACACATCCAGACAAGAGTGAAAGGAAGCTGACAGGTTTTCCGGAAACGGGGCGCACACAGGGGCGCCGACCAGCGCGAATGACGAACGCTTCACTCTCTGTTGAGCGAGAGGAGACCTGATGTCGAGTTTTCCGGGGCTCGGCGAGGGCAAAAACTCCTATGCTAGAGCTCAATTGACGTTGCCGCACAAGCATGCCGAAGTCGCTGCGCACGCCGATGTCGATGTGGGGCTATGGAGCAAAGACCAAGCCGGGGTTGTTCGGGAGGCAGGCCCTTGGGGGGTTGCAGTGGGGCCTTTGTTCTACACCAGCTATGCCAGTTCGACCGGTGACAGAGGACCGGTCGAACGGTTTCACATCGATGTCCAGAACGAGATCTACAGCGTGTTGGGCCGCAGCCCCGCGCACGAGGGCCGGCTGAAGCACGCCGAGCCCGCTCCGGGCCCTGATCCGGCGGTCCTGTCCTGCCGTTCGATGCTGGTGCTCTACTCGGCCGACTACCTCACCGACCCGCAGTGCGCCCGGGAGTGGTCGGTCTTCCGCGAGCGCCTGGACCGCCGTACCCGGCAGACCGGTGAGCAGCCGGACTGTCTCGTCGGCGTGGTCTGGCGCACCGAGGGACTGGTGCTGCCGCGGCTGGTGGCGAACACGGGACACATCGTCGACGAGGAGTACGAGGGCCCCGGTGTCATGGGCCTGCTCCAGGCCCCGGACCGGCGCAGCCGCTACCCCGACCTCGTCCGCAGGGTCGCCGAGCGCCTGCTGAGGGCCTCCAGGGCACCGCTGCCGGCCATGACCGAGACGGAGAGCCGCCAGGTGCCGTCCCGCTTCGGACCGAGCCGGACCGGCCCCCAGCAGCGCGAGGACGCCCCCGCGCCGCGCCCGCCCGAGCGGGAACGCCAGGCGGTCCTGGTCCTGCTGACCGGCACCCGGGACCGGATGCGAGGCCTGCGCGGCTCCGTCGGGGCGTACGGCGACTCCCCTGAGGAGTGGCGTCCCTTTCGCCCGCACAGCGACGAACCCGCCCTGTCCGTGGCCGGACGCGCGGTACGGGCCTGCGGGACCGAGCAACTGACCGTCCGCACCCCGGAGCTGGACGAACCGGAGGTGCTGGCCGGTGTCGACGAGTCCGCGGTCGTCGTACTGCTGGTCGATCCCTGGCTGTCGCGGGACCCGGCGTTCTCCACGCTGTGGAACCGGCTGGCCCGGGCCCGGGCGAACATCGCCGCGGTCGTCGTGGTGCTGCCCCGGCTGGACGAGGAGAGCCGGCAGAGCGCCGGCTCGCTGCGGGAGTCGCTGGCGCTGACCCCGGCCCGGCTGCTGGGCGCCTCCCACCACGAGGTGGGTTCGCCCGAATCGCTCACGCTCGCCGTGGCGGCCGTGATGGCCGACTGGGGAACCGGTGCGGGAGACACCGGGCCGCCGCCGGTGCCCGCCGGTGCCGTGTCCGTGGAGAGCTCCGCCGAGCGTCGTATCCGCAGGCAGCGGGAGCGGGTCGGCTGGCTGAAACGAGGAGCGGGGCCGTGGCCCCCCTTACTGGGCAGAACACCTGGCGAGTCGCTGGGCGGGGGATGAGCACGTGGGGCGGGGGATGGGGACGACCGGCCGACCGGCAAAGATCATTTCGTTCTATTCGTTCAAAGGCGGGGCGGGGCGCACCATGGCCCTCGCGAACACCGCCTGGATCATGGCGAGTCAGGGAAAGTCGGTCCTGGTCGTGGACTGGGACCTGGAGGCGCCCGGACTCCACCTCTACTACGGGGCCTACCTCCCGGTGTCCGATCTGAGCCACGGCTCCGGGGTGCTCGACATGTTCTCCGCGTTCGCCGACGCCGCCACCACCGGCGCCGACATCCCGGAGGACCTGCGGGCCCTGCACGCCGAGCACACCAACTTCGACCGCTACCGGGTCAGACTCGACCACCGGTTCCCCAAGGGCGGCGAGCTGCACTACATCGGCCCCGGCCGCATGGACGACGACTACGCCAACCGGCTGCACGAGTTCGACTGGGGCAAGTTCCAGGCCAGCGACGACGGCAGGGAGTTCCTGGAGGCGCTGCGGGCCCGGATGCTGCACGAGAGCCCCTACGACTACATCCTCATCGACAGCCGCACCGGCTTCTCCGACGGCGCGGGCATCTGCACCCTCATGCTGCCGGACACCGTCGTCATCACCTTGGCCATGAACCGGCAGGCCATCCAGGGTGCCCGCCAGATCGCCCAGCGCATCAAGCGCTCACCCCGGCCCATCCGGCTGCACGTCCTGCCGATGCGCATCGACACCTCGGAGAAGATCAGGCTCGAGAACTGCATGGCGGAGGCCCGCCAGGCGCTCGACCCCTGTCTGGACCTCGCCGACGAGTCGGCGCTCGCCGTCTACTGGGGCCAGGTGCAGGTGCCGTACCGGGCGTTCTACGCCTACGGGGAAGAGCTCGCCGTGATGGAGGAGGACCCCCGGCAGTCCCACTCCCTGCTCGCCGAGTACGTGAAGGCCGTCGCCCGGATCACCGACGGCGACGTCACCGAGTTCAACCGGGTCCCGCCCGCCGACCTGCTCCGCTACCACCGGCTGCTCGACTCCCTGCGGCACAAGACCGCGCAGGTCACCGAGCCGCAGACCCTCAGCATCGTCCACGCGCCGAACGACCGGCTGTGGGCCGACTGGATCACCGAGCAGCTGCGCCCGGCCGGCTTCGAGGTCGTGGCGCATCCGAACCACGGCGCACCCGCCGAGGCACTGCCCGACCCGGACTACGTCCTGGCCCTGCTCTCCCCGCACCTGACCGGAACCCCGGCCGAGGAGACGGTCAGACGCCTCAACAGCGAGGCTTTGCTGGGCAGTCGGCCCCGCGAGCAGCAGGTCGTCCGGCTGCGTCTGGGCACCGCCCGGCTCGCGACGTACCTCGACTGGCCGGGCACACCCGACCTGGCCGTGCCCAGCGAGGAGTCGGCCCGGCGCACCCTGCTGACCCAGTTCGGCCTGCGCCCCGGGGAGGAACCCCAGCCGGCCCCGGTGGCGGGCCCGCGCTTCCCCGGGCTGAGCCCGGCGGTGTGGAACCTGCCCATGCCCAACGCCGGGTTCGTCGGACGTGACGAACAACTGAGCGCGCTGCGCGCGGAGTTCGAGTCCGGCGCGTCCGCCTATTCCGCACCCCAGGTGCTGTACGGCATGAAGGGCGTCGGCAAACGGCAGATCGCCCTGGAGTACGCGCACCGCTTCGCCTCCCAGTACGACCTGGTCTGGTGGGTTCCCGCCGCCGGCCCCGAGCTGATCCGGGAGTCCTTCACCGCGCTGGCCCGGGCCCTGAACCGCCTCTCCGGCGGCGCCCGGACCGGCGAGGATCCGGAGGCCGTACTGGACGACCTGCGGCAGCGCCGCCACGCCTCCCGGTGGCTGCTCGTCTTCGACGGCGCCGAGAGCGAGACGACCGTCGAGCCCTTCATCCCGGGCGGCGGCACGGGACATGTGCTGCTCACCTCCACCAACTCCCGCTGGTCGGACCGCTTCACCTCCCACCTGGTGGACGTCTTCACGCCCGAGGAGAGCCTGGCCCTGCTCAGCCGGAAGCTGCCCGGCGCGAGCGACGAGGAGCTGTCCAGGCTGGCCGAACGGACCGGGCATCTGGCCCTGGTCGAGCAGACCGCGGCGGCCGATCTGCGGCGCTTCCCGCAGTCCGTCGACGCCTACATCGCCCGGCTCGACGACGGCGGCCTGCCGCGCACCGACGAGGAACCCGACTCCGAGTACGGCGCCTTCGCCCGCATCCACCGCCAGGCCTACGACAACCTGCTGCGGAGCTCGCCGGCCGCGGGGCGCATCCTCCAGCTGTGTTCCTTCCTCTCCCCCGACGGCGTCGGCCTGAACGTCATCCTGTCGAAGTGGATGTTGTCGGTGGTGCAGGGGCTGGAACCGGGGCTGACCGACACCCTCGAGCTGCAGAGCCGCGTCAAGCGCATCGACGATCACGTGCTCGGCGTGCTGGACTACCGCTCGCGCACCCTGAAGGTGCACCGGATCGTGCAGGACCTGGTGCGCGACTGGATGTCCGACGAGGAACGCGACCAGGCACGCGACCTGGCCCTGACGGTGCTGGCCGACATGGTTCCCGAGGACATGGACCGGCACAAACCGGAGTTCCGCGAGATCTTCGCTGAACTCGACCGCCACGTCCTGCCCTCCAAGGCACCGGAGAGCGACAACCCGAAGGTGCACGGCTGGCTGGTCAGCCAGGTCTACCACCGCTGGATGTCGGGCCGTTGGGAGGCAGCCCGGGAACTGGGCGAACTGGTCCTCGACCAGTGGCGGACCGCCCGGGGCCCCGACGACACCATGGTGCTGCGCATGGAGTCGCAGGTCGCCGCGGCCTGCCGGATGCTCGGCCGGTACCGCGACTCGCTGCGGCTGAGCCGGCACGCGGTCCACACCCAGCGCCGGCAGCAGGTCCGCGGCGCGGGACCCGACCTGTACACCCTGCTGGCGAGCCGGGGGTACGCGGCGGACCTGCGGGCCGAGGGCGAGTTCCGGGACGCCTACGAGGAGGACAGCCGGACGTTCTCGGGGCTGAACCGGCTCATCGGCAGCTCACACAACGCAACCCTGTCCGCCTCGCACAACCTCGCCTGGTCCAAGTACTTCATGGAGGGCGCCGAGGCGGCCGTACGCCAGCAGCAGTCGACGTACGACCAGCGCTGCCAGGTCATGCCCCCGGACGATCCCTGGACCTGGGTCGCCTACGGCGATCTGGGCACCTTCTACCGGGAGGCGGGCCAGCTGGAGGCGTCGGAGCAGTGCCTGGTGGAGGCGCGCAACCAGCTGCACGCCATCGCGGGGGAACACTCCCCGCACACCCTGAACGTGGTCGCGAGCCTGGGGCTGACGATGATCCGGCAGGGCCGGGTGCAGCACGGCCAGCCACTGCTCCAGAACGCCCACGTCGGCTTCCGCGAACTGTGGGGCGACGACCATCCGAGCACGATGTCCTGCCACATGGCGGTCGCCATCGGCCTGCACGCGGAGGGGCTCACGACGAAGGACCGGACCACCGAGGCCGCGGAGTACATCAGGGAGGAACTCGACCGGTACGTCAGGGCGTTCGGCGACAGCCACCCCTTCACCGGCATCTGTCACAACAACCTGGCCCTGTACCTCCTCGCCCGTGAGGAGACCGCCGAGGAGGCCGCCGAGCACGCCCGCAAGGCCGTGCACCAGCTCAAGGAGAGCTTCGGCCGCGCCCATCGCTTCACCCTGGTCGCCCGGATGAACCAGAACAACTGTCTGACCGTGTTGGGGGAAGGGACCAGCGTCGAGCGGGCCACCGAGGACGAGGACATCTACGAGGGGTGCCTGCAGCCCTCCGCGTGGGGCACTCGGCACCCGGTCACCCTGACGGCGATCGCCAACCTCCTGTCGTCTCGGCCGGAGGCCCACCAGGAACTCGCACCGATCCTCACCCGCCGCGTCGACGAATACTTCCTGAAGGGCCACCCCCTCGCCAAGACCCTGCTGGCCAAGCCGTACGGCAGGAACGGAGCCGATCTGGAGGTGCAGAGTGTCTGATCCCCCGGGCGTCACGGCCGAGGCTCACGGGCGTTACCCCGACGGCGAGAACCCACAGATGGCCGAACTGGCCGAGCGCCTGCGGCGGTTGCTCAGTATCGAGGGCCTGGCCCATCTGGTCCTCTACGACGGCGACCTGGCGAAGGTGGTCCTGGACGCCGACGTGTCCGGCGACACGGACGACGAGGGCGTCCCGCTGATCTCCCGCTTCCACGAACAGGCGGGGCGGCGCCTCTATTACCTTCTCGAGGAACTCGAGCCGGATTTCGCCGAATTACGTACGGGAGCGCTCATCCGGACCGTGCTCCGCGTCCCGTCGGGCGCCATTTTCTATTACCTCGTGGAACCCGGACTCCACCTTTACGGCGCCACTTCCGCAGCGCACCGGATCGACGAACTCGACGAACTCGTCGCCGACTGTGTCAACGACCTGAGGGCAATGGTCAATTACAGTCTGCTGGATTACGGTTCCTATCTGAGTCTGAAGTCGGAAACGACCGCGCGGCCCACGTCCTGGTCCCGGTCCGACGATCCGGCCCCGGAGGACGGCGACGTCGTGAGCGCCAGCCACCCTGCCCCCGGGCCGGTGATCGATCCGCTGCGGACGGCACTGGATCTGGACGGGCTCCACTACATCGCCTACTACGCCGGGGACGTGTACAGCGCGGACATGTTCCACCACCCGGCGCTCCGGCGGTACTTCGTCGCGACGACCCCGCAGCGCCGCCGCGACAAGTACGGCCGCATGGGCCTGCTGCTGCCCGGCGTGGCCCGCCGGATGAACGCCTCGCTGGACGCCGTCCTCGAGGGCGAGGTCCTCCAGATCGTCCTCGACGTCGAACAGGGGGCCGTGTACTACCACGCCCTGCCGGGCCAGCGGTATCTCGTGGGCGTCACCCTCGACCAGTCCCGGGTGGCCGAGGCGGACCAACGGGTCGCGCGGCTGGGGCGAGAGCTGACGGATGGCTGAGGAGGAGGCCGCTCCGTCACCCGACGGGGAGACAGGAGGGCACGGGGCGGGTGGCCGCCACGCCCTCCTGCTCACTCTCGTCCTGCCCCTGCTCATCGCGGGCGCGGGCCTGCTGACCGGCCACTTCTGGACCATGGAGGCGCAGGCCGGGGGCGGGCTCTACGGCCATCTGACCGCGGGGCTGCTCGCGATCGGTCTGTACGGCAGCGCCGGCGGCGTCGGGCGGCCCGAGAGCCGGGGTGACGTGTACCGGATCGTCGTCGCGATCACCTTCGGCGTGGGTGTCAAGGCGGCCTTCATCGCCGGGGTGTTGTGGCTGGCGTTCCGGGGGGAGCCGGAGTATCTGGTGCTCGCGGTGGCGATGGCTCAGATCGATCCCCTGTCGGTGTCGGCGATGCTGGAGTCGCGCGACATGTCGCCGCGCGCGAAGTCGCTGCTGGCGGCGTGGGCGTCGTTCGACGACCCGGTGACGACGGTGCTCGTGGTGATCCTGGGCTCGATGGTGCTGACCGACGCCGGCAGCATCTCCTCCGGCGCCACGTCGTACGCGCAGACGCTGGCCGGGAACGCGGTGCTGCTGGTGGTCGCGGCCGGGCTGTGGCTCGTCGTACGGCAGCCGAGGGCACGGCGGGACGAGCCGGTCGGGCCGCGGCGGGCGGCGGTGCAGATCACCGTGCTGGTGGCGCTGCTGGCCGTGGCGACCTGGCAGTTCCTGATGCTGGGCCTGGCCGTGTCGGCACTGTTCTTCCGGCCGCCGCTGGGGCGGTGGCTGGGGCGGGCGACCAACGCGGCGTTGTGGGTGGCCACGTTCCTGTTGGGGATGCTGCTGGCCGAGGGGGCCGACTTCTCCGTGGGCGTGGTGCTGGGAGTCGCCACGTTCGTGGCACAGGGTGTGGTCGGTGCCGTGGTCACCCTGGGCTTCCCGGCCCGCGACCGCCACTCCCTCTGTCTGAGCCAGCAGAACGGCATCACGGCGATCATCCTGGCCCTGCTCCTGGAGCCCGCCCTGCCGAAGGCGGTGGCCGTCATCGCCCCGGCGATCCTCGTCGTGAACCTGCTGCATCTGACGTCGAACGCCGTGCTGGCCCGGGTCCGTCTGGGGCGGGAGCGGCTCGCGCGGGTCACCGACGTCCTGATCACGGTCAGGGACACGGAACAGGACCGCGCCTCCGGCGGCACCGGCCGGGAACCGCCCACGCCCAGCGTGCACCGATGAGTCCCGGGGCGGGCGACGAAGAGGCAACTCCTCGCCGCCCGCCCCTGGTCGGCGAGCGCTCAGTCGGTGTTCTCCACGAACCGTCGGGCCGTCTCCGCCAGTACCTCGCGGCCGTCCCGGGCCCACAGCGCGTCGTTGAACAGTTCCACCTCGATCGCGCCGGTGTAGCCGGCCGCCTCGACGTAGCGCTGCCACTCGCGCATGTCGATCGCGCCGTCGCCGACCTGGCCGCGGCCGTTGAGGACGCCCTCGGGCAACGGGGTGGTCCAGTCGGCGAGTTGGAAGGTGTGGATGCGGCCCGAGGCGCCGGCGCGGGCGATCTGGGCGGGGGCGTTGTCGTCCCACCAGATGTGGTACGTGTCGACCGTGACGCCGACCTGGTGGGCCGGGAAGCGTTCGGCGATGTCCAGGGCCTGGGCCAGGGTCGACACCACGCAGCGGTCCGACGCGTACATGGGGTGCAGGGGCTCGATGGCCAGGCGTACGCCGTGCTGCTCGGCGTACGGGCCCAGTTCGGCGAGCGCGTCGGCGATCCGTTCCCGTGCGCCGTGCAGGTCCTTCGAGCCCGCGGGCAGGCCGCCGGAGACCAGGACCAGGGTGTCCGTGCCCAGCGTGGCCGCCTCGTCGATCGCGCGGCGGTTGTCCGCCAGGGCCGCGGTGCGCTCCGCCGGGTTGATGGCCGTGAAGAAGCCGCCCCGGCAGAGGGTGGTGACGGTCAGGCCCGCGTCGCGGATCAGCTTGGCGGTCGCCTCGACGCCGTACGACTGGACCGGCTCCCGCCACAGGCCGACGTTGACAATGCCCAACTGACCGCAGGCATCGGCCAGTTCCGGCAGCGACAGCTGCTTGACCGTCATCTGGTTGATGGAGAAGCGCGCGAGGTCGCCGGTCACTGGTTCACTCCGTACAGGCTCAGCAGGTTCTTCATGCGTTCCTCCGCCAGCTTCGGGTCCGGGAACAGGCCCAGGCCGTCCGCCAGTTCGTAGGCGCGCGCGAAGTGCGGGAGGGAGCGGGCCGACTGGAGGCCGCCGACCATCGTGAAGTGACTCTGGTGGCCGGCCAGCCACGCCAGGAACACCACGCCCGTCTTGTAGAAGCGGGTGGGGGCCTGGAAGAGGTGGCGGGACAACTCGACGGTGGGGTCGAGGAGTTCACGGAAGCCGGCCACGTTCCCGGTGTCCAGGACGCGGACCGCCTCCGCCGCCAGCGGGCCCAGCGGGTCGAAGATGCCGAGCAGGGCGTGGCTGAAGCCCTTCTCGTCGCCCGCGATCAGCTCGGGGTAGTTGAAGTCGTCGCCGGTGTAGCAGCGGACGCCCTGCGGGAGGCGGCGGCGGATGTCGATCTCGCGCTGGGCCTCCAGGAGCGAGACCTTGATGCCGTCGACCTTGTCGGGGTGGGCGGCGATGACCTCCAGGAAGGTGTCCGTGGCCGCGTCCAGGTCGGACGAGCCCCAGTAGCCCTCCAGCGCCGGGTCGAACATCGGGCCCAGCCAGTGCAGGACGACCGGCTCGGACGCCTGGCGGAGCAGGTGGCCGTAGACCTCCAGGTAGTCCTCGGGGCCGGAGGCGGCCGCGGCGAGGGCGCGGGAGGCCATCAGGATGGCCTGCGCGCCGGACTCCTCGACGAGGGCGAGCTGCTCCTCGTAGGCCGCCCGTACCTCGGCCAGGGTCGCCGGGCCGGTGAGCTGGTCGGTGCCGACGCCGCAGGCGATGAGGCCGCCGACCGCCTTGGCCTCGGCGGCGCTGCGGCGGATCAGCTCGGCCGCGCCCGCCCAGTCCAGGCCCATGCCACGCTGGGCGGTGTCCATCGCCTCCGCCACACCGAGGCCGTGCGACCACAGGTGGCGGCGGAAGGCGAGGGTGGCGTCCCAGTCGACGGCGGCGGGAGAGTCGGGCGTGGCGTCCGCGAACGGGTCCGCCACGACGTGCGCCGCCGAGAAGACCGTACGGGAGGTGAAGGGGGAACCGGTGGTGACGGCGAGGGGCTCCTGGCGGGGCTCGTACGCCCGCAAGGCCCCTGTCGCGTCCGGGAGTTGGATGGTCACAGCGAGATCTCCGGAACGTCGAGACGGCGGCCCTCGGCGGACGACTTCAGGCCCAGCTCGGCCATCTGCACGCCGCGCGCACCGGCGAGCAGGTCCCAGTGGTAGTCGGCACCGGCGTACACGTGCTTGAGGAAGAGCTCCCACTGGACCTTGAAGCCGTTGTCGAACTCCGTGTTGTCCGGGATCTCCTGCCACTGGTCGCGGAAGGAGTAGGTGGCGGGCAGGTCCGGGTTCCAGACCGGCTTCGGCGTCGCGCTGCGGTGCTGGACACGGCAGTTGCGGAGCCCTGCGACCGCCGAGCCCTCCGTGCCGTCCACCTGGAACTCGACCAGCTCGTCGCGGTTGACGCGCACGTCCCAGCTGGAGTTGATCTGGGCGACGACACCGCCCTCGATCTCGAAGATGCCGTACGCGGAGTCGTCGGCGGTGGCGGAGTAGGGCTTGCCGTTCTCGTCCCAGCGGGTCGGGATGTGCGTGGTGGCCAGCGCGTTCACCGAGGTCACGCGGCCGAACAGCTCGTGCAGGACGTACTCCCAGTGCGGGAACATGTCGACGACGATGCCGCCGCCGTCCTCCGCGCGGTAGTTCCACGACGGGCGCTGGGCCTCCTGCCAGTCGCCCTCGAAGACCCAGTAGCCGAACTCGCCGCGCACGGACAGGATCCGGCCGAAGAAGCCGCCGTCGATGAGCCGCTTGAGCTTGAGCAGGCCGGGCAGGAACAGCTTGTCCTGCACGACACCGGACTTGACGCCCGCCTCGCGCGCCAGCCGGGCCAGCTCGATGGCGCCTTCGAGGCCGACCGCGGTCGGCTTCTCGGTGTAGACGTGCTTGCCGGCGGCGATGGCCTTCTTGAGGACCTCCTCGCGGCCCGAGGTCATCGCGGCGTCGAAGAAGATGTCGACGGTCGGGTCGGCGAGGACCTCGTCCACGTCCGTCGCCCAGTGCTCCAGGCCGTGCTTCTCGGCGAGCGCCTTCAGCGCGTGCTCGCGGCGGCCGACCAGGATCGGCTCGGGCCACAGCACGGTGCCGTCGCCGAGGTCGAGGCCGCCCTGCTCGCGGAGGGCCAGGATGGAGCGGACCAGGTGCTGGCGGTAGCCCATGCGTCCGGTCACGCCGTTCATGGCGATACGCACCGTCTTGCGTGTCACGTCGATCCCTTCGTAGGCGTCGTACGCAGCGTTCCCTGCGCATTCCGTACGCGGTTGTGCGCGCCGCGTACGCCTCGACTGGTGAGCGGTACAGCAAGCGCTTTCTATCTACGAAGAAGCTAGCCTCTGACCAGCGGTCTGGACAAGACCGTGACGGGGTTGAGTTGTTCGAGGGGGCGAACAACGGGGGGTGCGGGCCTTAAGGTCTGGTTGGCTGCGCGGCTCGCGCGGTCTCCACCTGCACGAAACCAATGCCTGGCGCCTGTGCGTGTACAACGAGGTACGACTGAGATGCGCGACCGGAGGACGACGAGATGACGGTGACCCTGGCGGACGTGGCGGCGCGCGCACAGGTCTCGCCCGCGACGGTGTCGCGCGTGCTGAACGGGAACTATCCCGTGGCCGCTTCCACCCGCGAGCGGGTGCTGCGGGCCGTGGACGAGCTGGACTACGTACTGAACGGACCGGCGAGCGCGCTGGCCGCGGCCACGTCCGACCTGGTGGGGATTCTCGTCAACGACATCGCCGACCCCTTCTTCGGGATCATGGCGAGTGCGATCCAGTCGGAGATCGGCGGGCCGGGCGGGCGCGCGGGCGGTGAGCGGCTCGCGGTGACCTGCAACACGGGCGGCTCTCCGGAGCGTGAACTGACCTATCTGACGCTGCTGCAGAGACAGCGCGCGGCAGCTGTCGTGCTGACCGGTGGTGCCGTCGAGGACGCGCCGCACGCGGCGGCCGTGGCGGCGAAGCTGCGGAAGCTGGGCGAGGCGGGGACGCGGGTGGTGCTGTGCGGGCGCCCTGCGGTGCCGGACACGTCGGCGATCGCGCTGACCTTCGACAACCGCGGGGGCGGGCGGGAGCTCACCGAGCATCTGATCGGGCTCGGCCACCGGCGGCTCGGGTACATCGCGGGCCCGGAGGAGCGGACGACCACCCGGCACCGGCTGGAGGGGCACCGGGCCGCGCTCGCCGACGCGGGGATCGAGGAGGACCCGCGGTGGACCGTGCACGGGCCGTACGACCGGCGGGCCGGGTACGAGGCCACGCTGGAGCTGCTGCGGCGGGACCCGTCACTCACGGCGGTGGTCGCGGCGAACGACTCCGTCGCGCTGGGGGCGTGCGCGGCCCTGCGGGACTCGGGGCTGCGGATTCCGGACGACGTGTCGGTCGCCGGGTTCGATGACCTGCCGTTCAGCATCGACGCGGTGCCTGCGCTGACGACGGTGCGGTTGCCGTTGGCGGAGGCGGGGGCTCGGGCGGGGCGGATCGCGATGGGGCGGGAGGAGCCGCCGCCCGGGGGGATCGCTGTGATTCGGGGGGAGTTGATGGTTCGGGGGTCGACCGGGGGGCCGCGGGGTTGATCGCGCCGCCGGTGAGGGGGTGACCGGCGTCAAGGTGCCGTGGCGTGGGGAACTGTCGGACGACGTACGGGAGTTGCTGCTCGCGACGCATGGGGTCGCCGTACTGCGATTCCCCGTACGGGGTCGGGCTCGCGCAGGTCAAGGCTCTGCTGGAGCGGGTCCTGGCCGGGGAGTTCTCTGTCATCGCGCCCGAGACGGAGTTGCTCGCGCGTCGGTTGCGGGGCGTCGGGGTCGAGGTCGCCGTGTCGGGTCAGGCCGCCAGGCGCTGCTCCGGATAGCGCGTCGTCAGCCAGACGCCGAGGCCCGGCGTCAGAGGGACGTGCTGGGGGTGGCGGAAGCCCAGGGAGCGGAGCTGGTCGGTGTGGCGGGCCGAGAGTGTGAGAGCCACGGCCGTTGCAGTCTCCGCGTCCACCTCGGCCAGGCCGGGGGCGAGGAGATCGGCGACCAGCGTCGGCTCCCAGGCCTCCGTGTCGTCCTGGGCGCAGACGGTGACCACAGTCCAGTGCGGTTCGGCGGGGCCGGCCTTCTTCAGGGCCGCCGGGAGGATCGGGTTCTCCGGCGGGCGGACGGTGAGTTCGCGGGCGAACAGGGTGCCCAGACGGGCGTGCGGAGGCTCCGCGCCGGCGTCCGGCGGCATCCAGACGGCGGCCGCGAGAAGTTCACCGTCCGCGCGCTCGGCCACCCACACCTGGCCCTCCTCGAGGGCGTGGTGCGCCAGCAGCAGGCGCATGGCGCGCTGCGCCTGGTCCCAGTCGTCGGTGAGGCACTCCCCCGAGCGGAGCGCGGGCGACGGCGGGGTGATCAGGCGCACCACCGCCGGTACGTCGACCAGGCCTGCCGGGCGGATGACGGCGGTACGGGGGCGCAGCTGCAGGATCGTCATGCTCGTGGTCTGCCTTTCACAACGACCGGGCGGGGCCGGTCAGTTCTGCGGTTGCGGGGGTGAGGGGGGTGAGGGCCGGGCGGGGGCCGAAGAGGGGGCGGAGGCGGAGGGCCGGGCCGAGGCGGGATCGAGGGCCGGGTAGCACGACCGGTGGCGTCCGGCGGGGGGTGGGCGCGGTGGGCGGGGCGCTCGCAGGGTCGGGAGGGGGCGAGGCGCTCGCGGCCTGCGAGGTGACTGGGGCGCTTGTGGCACGCGGCGTGGGCGCGGCGCTCGTAACGGGCGATGCGGACAGGGCGCTCGCCGTGCGCGGAGCGGTCAGGACGCCTGCAGCGGGCCGAGTGGCCGGGCCAGTCGCACCACCCTGAGCGTCCGGACCGGTCGAGGCCGGCTGAGCGGCCGCACCACTCGCGGCGAGCGGTGCGGCCGGGGCGATCTCGGCGCGCGGAGAGCCCAGGGCGATCTCGGCGCCCGGAACGTCGGCAGTGCTCGCAGCACGCGGAGCGCCGGCAGGGCTGAGGGCCCGCGGGGCGATCGCGGCGGCCAGGCCACTCGGAACCTGCGCGGCGCTCGTGGCGGCCAGGACGCTCGGAGTCTGCGCGGTGCTCGCGGCGACCAAGGCGCTCGGCGTCTGCAAGGCGCTCGCGGCGACCAAGGCACTCGGAACCTGCGCGGTACTCGCAGCGACCAAGGCGCTCGATGCCTGCGCGGCGCTCGTGGCGGCCAAGGCGCTCGGCGTCTGCAAGGTGCTCGTGGCGGTCAGCCCGTTCGGGATCTGCCCGGGGCTTGCGGTGGGCGGTGTGCTCGGAATCTGTGTGGTGCTCGTGGCCGTCGGCCCGCTCGGTGTCCCCTGGGGGCGGCTCAGGAGCGTCACGCCGTAGACCGCCGCCGCTCCCCCTGCCAGTGCGAGCAGCGTGCCCGTGCTGCCGTACTGGAAGCCCTCTCCCAGGAGTGCGATGCCGATGGCGGACGCGGTGACCGGGTTGATCAGGGTGAGGAGGGCGAGGGGGCCGCCGAGGCCGCTGCGGTAGGCCTGTTGGGAGAGCAGCAGGCCGCCGACCGCGAAGCCCACCGTCAGGACCCCCACCAGAGCCGTGTCCCAGGACACCGTCGGGCCCACCGCCAGCTTCTGCGACAGCGTGGAACCGACGCCGGACGCGATGCCGGACGCCGCGGCGAACGCCAGGCCTCCCGTGCCCACGCTCACCAGTACCGCCACCGCGCCCGCCGCGAAGAGCGCGACGGCCATGACCTCGGCGGTGCCCAGCGTGGCGTGCGGCGCCCCACCCGTCGCCGTGACCAGGAGCAGCGTGCTCAGGCCTACGAGGGTGTAGGCGACGCCCCGCCACTGGGTGCCGGAGGTGCGGCGCCCCGTGGCCAGCGAGCCCAGCGGCACCGCCAGCACCAGGCTCAGCGCGCCGAGCGGCTGGACCAGGGTCAGCGGGCCGTAGCGCAGGGCGACCACGTGGAGCAGCGCGCCGGCCGCGTTGAGGGCCACCGACCCCCACCAGGCGCCGCGGGCCAGCGCGCCGCGCATGCCCGGCGTGGCCGCCGCCGTCCGTTCCTGGACGACGGCGGCCGTGGCGTAGCACACCGTCGAGATGAGGGAGAGGGCCACGGCCAGCAGCACCGGGGACGCTGTCATCGGGCCCACCTCCTTGTCGGGCCGAGCACAGGCCCGACCGCATCAATACGAAACTGTTTCGTACCGATAGGCTACGGAGGCCCTTAGCGAAACGCAAGCGTTTCTTTCAGTGGGTGAGCTTCACCTTCCCCGAACACCGCCCTTCACCGTCCCCGAACACCGCCCTTCACCGCCGCGAAACCGAACACCTCCGGCACCCCCTCCCGCCCCCGCTCCACCGTCCGCTCCAGCCGCAGACCAGCCGCGAGCGCCGCGTTCAGCAGGTCCGCCAGCGGTACGTGCCAGGCGCCGACCCGGGCCCGTACGCCCGCCGGGTTCCAGCCGCCGAGGGTCCGGGAGCGGTCGGCGTACCCCTCGTCCAGCACCACCCGCCCCGGCTCGCTCCGGTCCGCGAAGGCGCCGACGAAGCAGGGGTGGACGCCCAGGTGCACGAACCGCCCACCGGGAGCCAGGACGCGGGCGATCTCGCCGACCACGGCGGCGTAGTCGGGGACGTCCGTGCTGGCCAGCACGCACACCGCGGCCGGCACGGAGGCGTCGGCCAGCGGGAGCACCGCCGCGTCGGCGACCGCCACCGGCAGCCGGGCGGCGGCATGGCGGAGCTGGCCGCGTGAGAGGTCGACGCCGATCGGGGTCCAGCCGAGGTCCGCCGTCACGCCCGCGTGGGCGCCGGTGCCGCAGCAGACGTCCAGGCAGACGCCCGCGCCGGGGCCCAGGAGGTCGCCGAGTGTGCCGTGCACCTGGCGGATGTAGTCGCCGCCCGCTTCGGGCGACATGTAGTCGTTGTACCAGTCCGCGTGTTCGTCGTACGCCGCTGTCGTCGTCATACCTATGACGCTGGGAACACCCCGCCCCGCACAAACCCCGGTTCGCTCACGGCACATGCGGCGTTGTCAGTGGTCGCCCTTATCGTCGCGGCATGGTCTTCTCCCTGCCCGCCGGGCTGCCCCCGGGTCGGTTCGAGCGCCGCGGCCCGGCCGAGATCTGGGTCTGCGACGAACTGCCGGACGACATCGACGAGTTGTTCGCCGAGCTGCTGCGTCAGGCCGCCGTCACCGGCCGGTATCCGCACCTCTGCCGGCCGGACCCGCACGACCGGCCGGAGGACCCGGCCGCCGCCGACGCGATACGCCTGGACGAGGTCCTCGCGGCCGACTTCGCGGCGTACCGGCAGAAGCGGCCGCCGTGGTGGTCCACGCCCGCCGGCGCGGAGACACCGGACGACACTCCTGAGGACGTCGAGCCCTGGCCACACGATCCCGGGCCGCCCTTCGAGACCTGGCCGGGGCTCGCTCCCGCCGGTCCGGGGTCGGGGGACGGCGGCCCCGGTACGACACCTGAAGAGGCCGCGCGGCGCACCGTCGCCGACCTCCTCTCCACCGAGCCCTTCACGCCGTCGCTCGCCCTCGTCCCCGCCCACCGCGCCGCCGACGTCCCGGCCGTCATCGGCTGGAACCACGGAGCGCCCATCCCCCTTCTGACCGCCCTCCTGCGCAGCTGGGAGGACCGGTTCGGGGCACGTGTGGTGGGTGCCTACGGCGGTGACGTCCACGTCTCCGTCGCCCGGCCGCCCCTCGACCGGGCGAGCGCGGACCGGCTCGCCCTGGAGCACGTGCTGTCCACCGCCGACAACATCGTGGACGACCCGCCGACCCCCTTCCCCGAATACGCGGACGCGCTGATCGGTCGGACGGAGTGGCGGTTCTGGTGGGACTGAGCCGACGTATGACTGAGCCGGCGCGGGTCTGAGCTGGTGCGGGACTGAGCCGGTGCGGGTCTGAGCCGGTGCGGCCGGGATCTGGACGGCGGGGCGGGGCGGTCGTACGGTTATCTCTGACTGAGTCAACTATCCGAGCCGCCCTGTCCGCCTCGCCACCCGGGGGTCGCCCGCCATGACCGTCCAGGACATCCGCGCCTTCAACCGCTTCTACACCAACGTCATCGGCGCCCTCGACTACAGCCGCCACCTCTACGCCCCGTTCACCCTCACCGAGTCCCGGGTCCTGTACGAGCTCGCGCACTCTCCGCGTACCGACGCGGCCGACCTGCGGACCGAACTCTCGCTGGACGCGGGCTATTTGAGCCGGATTCTCAACAAGTTCGAGGAGGACGGGCTGATCGAGCGGACGGCCTCGCGGCGGGACCCGCGGCGGCGGCGCGTCACGCTCACCGTCCGAGGGCGGGAGACCGCCGCGCTGCTCGCCGAGCGGGCGGACGAATCGGTGGGCGCGCTGCTCGCCACCGTGCCCGCCGCCGAGCGGCCGCGGCTCGCGGAGGCCATGCGGACCGTCCGCGACCTCCTCTCCGAGGGGCGGCCGCCCCGCCGTGAGGACGTGTTGCTGCGCGAGCCCGGTCCCGGTGACCTCGGCTGGATCGTGCAGCGCAACGCCGCGCTGTACACGGCGGAGTACGGCTGGAACGCCGACTACGAGGGGCTGGTGGCGCGGATCGTCGCCGACTTCGCGGAGGATCACGATCCGCATCTGGAGCGGGTGTGGATCGCCGAGCTGGACGGGCGGCCGGTGGGGTGCGTGATGTGCGTGCGCGACGAGGCGCCCGCCACGGCCCGGCTGCGGCTGCTGCTCGTCGAGCCGGACGCCCGCGGCCTCGGCATCGGGGACCGGCTGGTCACGGCCGTCGTCGACTTCGCCCGCGAGGTCGGCTACCGGGACCTGGTGCTGTGGACCAACGACATCCTCAGCTCCGCCCGCCACATCTACCAGCGCCACGGCTTCGTGCTGCTCGCCGAGAAGCCGCACCGGTCGTTCGGCAAGGATCTGGTCGGTCAGGACTGGCGTCTGGACCTGCACGGCACGCGGGAGTGACGCGTAAAGTCCCCAACCATGAAACTCGCGTTCTCCACTCTCGGTGTCCCCGGTCTCCCCGTCCCCGAGGTGCTGCGGCTGGCCACCGCGCACGGGTACCACGGGGTCGAGCTGCGCGCGCATCCCGAGGAGGCGGTGCATCCGGGGATCGGGGCGGAGCAACGGGCCGACGTCGCCGGCGAGTTCAAGGCCGCCGGGGTGGAGATCCTCGGCGTGGCCGGGTACGCGCGGGTGGCCGCGCCCGGGGACGACGAGCCCGTGATCGAGGAGATCCGCGCCCTCCTCGACCTCGCCCGCGACCTCGGCGCCCCGTACATCCGCGTGTTCCCCGGCGCGAGCCCGGAGCAGTCCCGCGCGGAGGCCGACGCCACGGCCGCCCGGCGGCTCGGCACGGCCGCGGAGTACGCCGCCGATCTCGGCGTACGGATTCTGCTGGAGACGCACGACTCGCACCGCACCGGCGCCGACGCGATCCGCGTCCTGGGCCTGGTCGGCCACCGCAACGTCGGTTCGCTGTGGGACGTCATGCACACCTGGCTCGGCGGCGAACAGCCCAGCGAGACCTACGCGGCGCTCTCCCCGTACCTCGGATACGTCCAGGTCAAGGACATCGCCTCAGCCGAGAACACCACCCCGCTGCGGCTCGGCGCCGGCGTGCTGCCGCTCGCCGAGTGCGTCGAGATCCTCTCCCGGCACGGCTGGGACGGCTGGCTGTGCTGGGAGTACGAGAAGCGCTGGTACGAGGGGGCCGCGCCGCTTCCGGGACTGCTCGGCCGGGGGCGTGAGCACCTGAGCCGCCTCCTGAACGACAGCGCGTGACTAATTCGGTGGCCTGGGCGGCCGTCGCCGGTTAGCGTCCCGGGGTGCATCAGCCCTCCGCGCCCCCGCTCCCGCTCTCATGAGCCTGTCCGACGCGCTGCTCGACGTACGGCCCCTGCGCACCTCCCCCGTCTTCCGGCGGCTGCTGTTCGGGCGCACGGTGTCCACGCTCGGCACCTTCATGACCATGGTCACCGTGCTGTACCAGGTCTGGGACATGACCCACAGTGCGTTCTGGAGCGGCGCGGTCGGTGTCGCGCAGGCGGTGCCGATGGTCGGCGTCAGCCTGTTCGCGGGCGCCTGGGCCGACCGCGTCGACCGCCGCCGGCTGTATCTCACCGGCACCGTCGGCTCGGCGGTCTGCTCGGTGCTGCTGGCCGTGCAGGGTTTCGCCGGGCACGCGCCGGTGGCCGTGGTCCTCGTCCTGGTCGCGGTCCAGACGTCGTTCGCCGCGCTCGGCGCCCCCGCGGCCGGGGTGTTCGTGCCGCGGCTGCTGCCCAAGGACCAGGTGGCCGCCGGTCTCGCCCTCCAGCAGGTCACCGGCCAGGCGATGATGCTGGTCGGCCCGGCCGTCGCCGGTGTCGTCCTCGGATGGTGGGGGATCGGCGTCTGCTACCTCCTGGACGCCCTGAGCTTCGCCCTGTCCTTCTACGGCGCTTACGGCCTGCCCGCGCTGCCGCCCGAGGGCGCCAGGTCCCGCCCCGGGATCCACGGGGTGCTGGACGGCCTGCGCTTCCTGGTCGGCCACCGGGTGGTGCGCGGCGCCCTGCTCACCGACCTGGCGGCCACCCTCCTGTCCATGCCGACCAGCCTCTTCCCGGTGGTCAACGAGGAACGCTTCGGCGGCGACCCCCGCACCCTCGGGCTGTTCCTGTCCGCGCTCGCCGTCGGCGGGGTCGCCGCGACCGCCTTCTCCGGCCCGGTGACCCGGCTGGCCCGCCCCGGCCCGGTGATGCTGTGCGCGTCCGCCGGCTGGGGCACCGGCCTCTTCCTCTTCGGACTGACGACCAGCGCCTGGTGGGGCCTCGGTCTGCTCACGCTGGCCGGTGCTGCGGACGCCCTCGCCGTCCTCTCCCGTACGACCATCGTCCAGACCCGCACCCCCGACGCCCTGCTGGGCCGGGTCACGGCGGCCGAGACGATCGTCGGCCAGGCGGGCCCCCACCTGGGCAACCTGCGCGGCGGCCTGGTCGCGGGCTGGAGCTCCGGGGCGACCGCGCTGATCGCCGGCGGGCTGATGTGCCTGGCGGCGGTGACGGCGGTCGGCGTCACCACGCCGGAGCTGCGCGCGGCCGGTGCCACCGCGCCCGGGGAACCCCCGGCCACCGCGCCTACCGGACCCTGAACTCCGCCTCCGGGTCCAGGCACCACTCCAGCACCGACGGCCAGGAGCCGTATCCGGCGTCCAGGTCCAAGTGGGCGGCGCCGGGGAGGAGTTGAGTGGGGATGCCCAGCGGATCGCCGTAGGCGGCCCGCGCGCCGCCCGGGCAGTACGGGTCGTCGTCGCCCGCCACCAGCAGCGTCGGGCCCGGGAGCGTGAAGTCCAGGGGCGGCGCGAGGAATTCGGCGACCTCGGGATACCCGGCCAGGACCGACGCGGCCGGCGGCGCCACCAGCAGCACCCGCTCCACGTCCCCGACCCCGGGCATCCCCCGGGCCACCGCGTGCAGCCACAGCACGGCGGAGGCGCTGTGCGCGACCACGACGTCCGGACCCGCCGCCAGATGCCGGGACAGTTCGGTCAGCCACACCTCCAGCGAGGGGTCGTCGGGGTCGGGCAGCTGCGGGTAGATGACCTGGTGGCCGAGTTCGGTGAGGCGGTCGGCGAGCCAGTGCTGCCAGTGGTCGGCGGGGCGGTGGTTCTGCCAGCCGTGGAGGATGAGGTAGGCGGTCATGACACTGATCGTTTCCGATCCCCTCTCCCCCGGTCCAGTTAATCTTTCTCGATGGAACAGGTAAGCGAGACCTTCACCGTCGATCTGCGCCGCCTGACCGTCCTGCGGGAACTCCAGCGCCGGGGCAGTCTCGCCCGTACCGCCGAGGCCCTCCACCTCACCCCGTCCGCGGTCTCCCAGCAGATCGCCGCGCTGGCCCGGGAGGTGGGCGCGCCCCTCACCGAACGGGACGGCCGGGGCGTACGGCTCACCGGCCAGGCCCGGGTCCTGCTGGCGCACGCCGATCTGATCGCCGCCCAACTGGAGCGTGCCCGCGCCGACTTGGCGGCGTACGGGGAGGGCGGGCGCGGCTCGGTGACGGTCGGCTGCTTCTCCAGCGGCATCCTGGGGCTGCTGCCGGGGGCCCTGCGGGCGCTGGGGGCGCGGCTGCCGCACGTCCGGGTCGACGTCGTCGAGTCCGAGCCGCCGGATCTGTTCACCGCGCTGGACGGCGGGCAGGTGGACCTCGCGGTGGCGGTGGACTTCGCCGCGGGGCCGCCGCACACCGACCGCCGCTACAGCCGCATCGACCTGCTCACCGACGTCATGGACCTCGTGGTGCCGGAAGACCACCGGCTGGCGGGACGGGACGAGGCCGTCCCCTTGCGTGAACTGGCCGCCGACGCCTGGATCGTGGGCCATCCGCGCAGCTGTGTGGGGGCGGTGGCGCGTGCGGTGTGCGCGACGGCCGGTTTCACGCCGGACATCCGGCACGCGGTGAACGACTGGGCGGCGGTCGCGGCGCTCGTCGAGGCGGGGGCCGGGGTGGCGCTGATCCCGCGCCTGGTACGGCCGTTGCACGACGGCCGGCGCCTGTCCGTCGTACGGACCGAGGGTGAGCCGCCGTCCCGGAACGTGTTCGCGGCGGTGCGGACCGGGTCGGAGGACGACCCGGTGCTGGCCGCCGTACGGGAGGAACTGCGGCGTGCGGCGGACGAGTTGATGATCGCCGTCTGGGCGACGTAGGCGGGCTGGGCGAGGAGCCCGGGATCAGCTCGCCCGGCGGGCCACGGCCCGCGCCACCCGCGCCTCCAACGTCGGCCGGATCTGCGGCCATTCCTCCGCCGTGACGGAGAAGATCGCGGAGTCGCGCAGCCGTCCGTCCTCGCCCGGCGCCCAGGAGCGCGACCAGTTGCGCAGCACGCCCTCGAAGCGGGCGCCGACGCTCGCGATCGCCGCCTGGGAGCGGGCGTTGCGGGCGTCGGTCTTGAGGTCGACGCGGGAGACGCCCCACTCCTCGAAGGCGTGCCGGAACAGGAGGTACTTGGACTCGGCGTTCACGCCGGTGCCCTGCGCGGACCCCGCCAGCCAGCTGAAGCCGATCTCGATGGCGTCCAGACGGTCCGGCGAGCGCCAACTGCGCGGCTCCCAGTAGGAGGTGGTGCCGACGACCTGTCCGGTCGCCGTCGAGATCTGGGCGTACGGGGCGAGCCTGCCGTCCGCGGCCCGGCCGAGCTGGGCGTCGATGTACCCGGCGACCTCGTGGGCGCGCGGCACCCACGTGAACCCGTACGTGTCGCGGTCCTCCTCGGCGGCCGCGGCGAGACCGGACGCGTGCCGGTGCTCCAGCGGTTCCAGGCGCACCAGTTCGCCCTCCAGGAGCGGCCCCTCCAGCTTGAAGCTCAATGCCCGATGTCCCTTCGCAGTGCGGCGAACGCCTCGTGGAAACCGGGGAAAGTCTTCCGCACGCATCCGGGGTCGTCGAACGAAATACCGGGCACCCGCAGGCCGGTGACCGCGAAGGACATCACGATGCGGTGGTCGCCGTACGTCTTGATCTCGGCGCCCGCGGTCGCCGGGTCCAGCCCCGGTCGGATCTCGATCCAGTCAGGGCCGACCGTCACGTCCGCGCCCAGCCTCCGCAGGTTCTCCGCGCAGGCCTCCAGCCGGTCGCACTCCTTGACGCGCGTGTTCGCCACGTCCTCGATCCGAACCGGGCCGTCGGCGAAGGGGGCGATGGCCGCGAGCGTCGGCATGGTGTCCGAGATGTCCCGCATGTTGACGGTGAGGCCGCGCAGCCGGCCGGTGCCGCGGACGGTCGTGCCCTCCGGCGTCACCGAGACGTCGGCGCCCATCCGGCGCAGGACGTCCACGAAGCCCAGGTCCCCCTGGAGGGCGCCCGTCCCGAGGCCGGGGACGGTGACCTCGGCGCCGGGCGTGAGGGACGCGGCGGCGAAGAAGTAGCTGGAGGTGGAGGCGTCCGGCTCGATCGCGTACGTCGTGGCCCGGTAGCCACCCGCCGGGACGACGAAGACGTTCCCCTCCCGGGCGACCTCGACGCCGAACGCCCGCATCATCGCGATGGTGATCTCCACGTACGGCACGGAGACCAGGTCGGTGACGCGGATGCGCAGGCCGGTGCGGGTCAGCGGGCCGAGGAGCAGGAGCGCCGTCAGGTACTGGGACGACTGACCGGCGTCCAGCACGACCTCGCCGCCCTCGACGCCGGACGCCCGGACGGTCAGCGGGTGGTGACCCTCGGCCTCCTCGTGCCGTAGATCCACACCGAGGTCGCGCAGAGCGCGCGAGAGGGGCAACAGAGGCCGGCGACGCATCTGCTCGGAGGCGTCGAAGCGGTAGGTGCCGTGGCCGGCCGCGGCCAGCGTCGGCAGGAACCGCGCGGTCGTCGCCCCGTCCCGGCAGTAGACATCGGCCTCCGCCACCGCGGGCCCCTCGGGCCGACCGTCGACCTGCCAACTCTCCGGCGCCCGCCCAACCCGATACCCGAGCCGAACCAGCCCCTCGGCAAACCCCTCCGTGTCATCGGAACGAAGCGGCCGTACGAGCGTCGTGACACCATCGGCCGCCGCCGCGAGGAACAGGGCGCGAGCGGTGATGGACTTGGAACCGGGGATGGCGACAGCGGGCATGCCCTCATGATCGGCCGCGGAGCGCTTCCGGCGCCGGGGCGTCCAGGGGGTGGAACGCGGGGGTGGCTTCGGGGGAGGCCTCGGGGGCAGCCACGGGAGAGGCCTTAGGGGCGGCCACGGAAAGAGTCGCGGGCGAGGCCTCGGGGGCGGCCGCCGAAGGGAGCGCCGGGCTAGTTGCAGGTCAGCCGCGGGAGAAGCCTCGCGGGCAGCCACAGAAGAAGCCGCGGGACAGGCCTAGGGGGAGGCCGCCGGGGACGCCCCCGGGGCAGCCGCCGATAGCGGTACGGAGTCAGCCCCGGGAGAAGCCTCGCGGGCAGGTGCGGGACAGGCCGTGCGGGACGGGCCTAGGGGGCGGTCGCGGGAGCAGCCGTCGAAGGGGGCGCGGAGTCAGCCGCGGGCGAGGCCTCGGGGGCGGCCGCCGAAGGGAGCGCGGGATCGGGCGTGGTCCGGCGTACGTTCATCGACGCCAGTGCCACCCCGCCCACCAGCAACGCCGCCGCGCACCAGCGCAAGCCGCTCACTCCCTCTCCCAGGAACAGGGTCGCCGAGGACATGCCGAAGACCGGGACCAGGAGGGAGAAGGGGGCGACCGTGGAGGCCGGGTGGTGGCGGAGGAGTCGGCCCCAGGCGCCGAAGCCGAAGACCGTCGTGACCCAGGCGACGTAGACGACCGTGCCGGCGCCCTGCCAGTCGAGGGCGCGCAGCGCGTCGTAGTCCCGGGTGGGGCCCTCGGTCAGGAGGGACAGGGCGAGGAGGGGGAGGACCGGGACCGTGCTCACCCAGACCATGAAGTTGAGGGCGTCGGGGGGTGCCGCCTTGCGGGTGAGGACGTTGGAGGCGCCCCAGCAGGCCGCCGCCGCGACGCACAGGGCGAACGCGCCGAGGGGGCCGGACGCGCCCTCGTCGACGGCGGCGACCGCGATGCCCGCCAGCGCCACCGCCATGCCCAACGCCCTGATTCCGGAGGGACGTTCACCCAGGACCGCGAACGCGATCACCGCCGTGAACACCGCCTGGATCTGGAGCACCAGGGAGGACAGCCCGGCCGGCATCCCCGCGTCCATCGCGACGAACAGCAGGCCGAACTTCGCGACCCCCAGGACCAGGCCCACCGCAACGATCCACTTCCACGCCACCTTCGGGCGGCCCACGAAGAACACCGCGGGCAGGGCCGCCGCCAGGAAGCGCAGGGCGGAGAAGAGCAGCGGCGGGAAGTGGTCGAGGCCGATCTCGATGACGGTGAAGTTCACGCCCCAGACGGCGGCGACGAGGACGGCGAGGGCGATGTGGGCGGGGCGCATGCGTCGAGGATCGCCCGGGGTGACCGTGTAGCACCAGCGATGATTGCTGCATGGTTGGATGAAGCAGAGCTAAGCATTTGGAGCAGAGCCAAGCATTGGAGGGCCCCGTGCTCGATCTGCAACGTCTCCGCGCCCTGCACGCCGTCTCCGTCCACGGCACCGTCGGCGCGGCCGCCGCCGCGCTCGGCTACACCCCCTCCGCCGTGTCCCAGCAGATCGCCAAGCTGGAACGGGAGACCCGGACCGTGCTGCTGGAACGGGAGGGGCGCGGGGTGCGGCTCACCGCGGAGGCGCTGCAACTCGTGGACGCGGCTGAGGAGTTGCTCGCCATCGTCGAGCGTGCCGAGACCGGTATCGAGCAGCGGCGCAACACTCCGGCGGGGCGGCTGACGGTGGCCGCGTTCGCGTCGGCGGCGCGCGGGCTGCTGCCGGGCGTCCTCGCCGACCTCGCCCGCCGGCACCCCGCCCTCGACGTCCGGCTCTCCGAGATCGACCCGCATCTGTCGGTGGGGCTGGTGGCGCGGGGCGCGCTGGACCTGGCCGTCGTGCACGACTGGGACATCTCGCCGCTGCCGGTGCCGCCCGGGGTGGAGCAGGCGGTGATCGGCGAGGACCGGTGCACGCTGCTCGTGCCCGAGGGGCATCCCTTCGCCGGGCGGGGGAAGGTCCGGCGGGAGGACCTCGGCGGGGAGCGGTGGGTGTGCCAGCCGCCGGGCCGGGTCTGCCACGAGTGGCTGGTGCGGACCCTGCGGGGCGCCGGGCACGAGCCGGAGATCATCCACCAGGCCGACGAGAACCCCACCCTCGTCGCGCTCGTCGCCGCCGGCCTCGGCATCTGCCTCATCCCCCGCCTCGGCCGCGGCCCGCTGCCGGCCGGCGTCGCCGAGGTCGACCTCGACCCCACCCCCGTACGACGCCTGTACGCCCTCTGGCGCACGGGCGCGGCGGGCCGCCCGTCGATCACGGAGACGGTCCACACCCTCCAGAACCACTGGCCCAACACCTCAGCCCACCCGCCCCACTGAGCCGCCCCGCCGACCCCTGTGAACCGGCCCGTCCACCCCATCAAACCGCCCCGGCCACCCCGCTAACCCCGGCGAACCGGCCGCCCCGCCGACCCCGCTGAACCGGCCCACCCGCCCCGCCAAACCAACCCCGGCCAACCCACCACCCCGCTGAGCCAGCCCGTCCGCCCCGCCGACCCCCCTGAACCGGCCCGCCGACCCCATCAAACCAACCCGGCCGCCCCACCCACCCCGCCGAGCCGCCCCGCCCGCCGACCCCGCTGATCCGACCCACCCACCCCAATACCCCCTCACCCCCCAACTTCCGGGATTCGCGCCCCACCCGGGAACCCCTCCCCACCCCCGCCCGTCCAACCCCCGAGCTGTCGGAGAGTCACCGTGGTGCGGTGTCGGCCTCGCTGCTGGCTGCGAACGCTGACCTACCCTCTCCTCCGTACTGCGGCCGGCAGCACGCCGCCATCGGCGCGCCCCCCTCCAACAGCGCCGATGGCGGCCCCTCCATGACGTACGGTGCGCGCACTCCCTTGACTGGAAGAAACTTCCCGGATACCCCTGTCCCCACGGAAGTTTCCTTCAGCGGACATCTCCGGAAGGAGTGCGCGTTGCCCTCCAGACGTACCGTCCTCGCCGCCGGCGCGGGCGTCACCGCGGCCCTGGCATTCGGCACCGAAGCCCGGGCCGCCGGCCTCGACGACAAGAAGCTCCGTTCCCTCATCTCCCGTATGACCCTTGAGGAGAAGGTCGGCCAGCTCTTCGTGATGCGGGTCTACGGCCACTCCGCCACCGCCCCCGACCAGGCCGACATCGACGCCAACCTCAAGGAGATCGGCGTCCGCAGCGCCGCCGAGCTGCTCGCCAAGTACCGCGTGGGCGGCATCATCTACTTCACCTGGGCCCACAACACCCGCGACCCTCACCAGATCGCCGACCTCTCCAACGGCATCCAGAAGGCCTCCCTCACCCAGCCGCGCGGCCTGCCCGTCCTGATCTCCACCGACCAGGAACACGGCATCGTCTGCCGGGTCGGCGAGCCCGCCACGCTCTTCCCGGGCGCGATGGCGATCGGCGCGGGCGGGTCGAGCAAGGACGCCCGTTCCCTCGGCCGGATCGCGGGCCAGGAGTTGCGGGCCATCGGCATCCGGCAGAACTACTCCCCCGTCGCCGACGTCAACGTCAACCCCGCCAACCCGGTCATCGGCGTCCGTTCCTTCGGCGCCGACCCGCACGCGGTGGCCCGGCTCGTCGCCGCCGAGGTCGCCGGGTACCAGCACGGCCGTCAGGTCGCCGCCACCGCAAAGCACTTCCCCGGGCACGGCGACACCGCCGTCGACAGCCACTACGGCTTCCCGGTCATCACCCACACCCGCGAGCAGTGGGACCGGCTGGACGCCCCGCCGTTCCGGGCCGCGATCGCCGCCGGCATCGACTCGATCATGACCGCGCACATCATGGTCCCGGCCCTCGACGACTCCGGCGACCCGGCGACCCTGTCCCGCCCGATCCTCAACGGCATCCTGCGCGAGGAGCTCGGCTACGAGGGGGTGATCGTCACCGACTCCCTCGGCATGGAGGGCGTCCGCACGAAGTACGGCGACGACCGCGTCCCCGTGCTCGCCCTGAAGGCCGGGGTGGACCAGCTCCTCAACCCGCCCAACCTGGACGTCGCCTGGAACGCCGTGCTCAAGGCCGTCCAGGACGGTGAGCTGACCGAGGCGCGGCTCGACGAGTCGATCCTGCGGGTGCTGCGGCTGAAGGCGAAACTGGGGCTGTTCGAGAGGCCGTACGTCAGCCAGGGCGGTGTCACCCGTACCGTCGGCGTCCCCGCCCATCTCGCGGCGGCCGACCGGATCGCCGAGCGGACGACGACCCTGCTGGTCAACAAGGGCGGGCTGCTGCCCCTGTCGCCGCGCAGGCTCCTGGTGTGCGGCGCCGATCCGGCCTCCCCGTCCGGCACCACCGGGCCGCCCACCGGCGTCCTCGCGACCGCGTTCACCGAACTCGGCTTCACGGCCACGGCCCTGTCGACGGGCACGGCACCTTCGGCCGCCACCGTCGCCAAGGCGGTCGCGGCGGCGCAGGACGCGGACACGGTCGTCGTGGGGACGTACAACCTGAACGCCGCGCAGAAGTCGCTGGTCGAGCAGTTGCTGGCGACGGGGAAGCCGGTGGTGGCGATCGCGATCCGCAATCCGTACGACGTGGCCCAACTGCCCGGCGTCCCGGCCTACGTGGCGGCGTACTCCTGGACCGACGTCGAACTGCGGGCCGCCGCGCGGGTGATCGCGGGCGCGGTGGCACCGCGCGGGAAGCTGCCGGTGCCGGTGCAGAAGGCCGACGATCCGGCGCAGGTGCTCTATCCGATCGGCCACGGGCTCTCGTATCCGACGTAGTGCGCGTACGCCACACACCCGGCGCACGCCCGCCAAAGGGCGCAAAGCACCCCGCACGGCTGGCGTGTCCCCGCCACGGCGGGTCACGCTGGTCCGGGGTGTCCGGGGGGATGCGATGCGCGAGAGATGGTCGGCCGGGGCGGTGTGCGCCATGCTCGCCGTGCTGCTCGCGGCCCTGCTGACCGGCTGCCAGAGCACACCGGACCGCGGCACCGAGAGCGACGGCCGGATCAGCAACGAGGTGACACCGACCCGGCCCTCCGGGTACGGGACGGTGTTCCTCGGCGTCGACGAGTGCAGCTCCTTCGGCACCACCAGCTTCACCGAGGTGCCCTGCACCAGTGAGCGGGCGGCGGCGCGGGTCGTGGCGCGCTTCGACGGCACCACCGCCGACGGCCCGCTGTGCCCCAGCACCACCGACTTCGTGCTGCACATCAGCGAACAGGCCCCGTCCTCCGACGAGGACGGCGACGGGGCGGTCCCGCAGGGCTACGCCTGTATGCGCAACCTCTCCGCCCCGCACCCCGGCGACCCGGGCGGCGGGGGCGGGCCGCGCACCATCGTCGGCGACTGCGTCTACGGCTCCGGCGACGGGCAGGTCCGCGAGACCGCGTGCGACGGCAAGGGCGCGAAGAAGCCGGAGTTCAAGGTGACGAAGGCGGTCGCCAAGCGCAGCCGGTGCCCGCTGTCCACGGCCCTGTACGTCCAGCTCGGTGGCCGGGAACCGGTCGGCTGCGCCCGACCGCTCTGACCTGCGCCGCCCGAACTTTTCCCGATCTCCCCTGGTGCGCACGGGAGTTGCTCCGATAGCTTCCGCTCGCACATCTGTCTCACAGGGGAGGGTGCATGCGCAAGGCGCTCAGATGGCTGCTGGCGCTCACGGTGCTCATAGGCACGTTGAGCACGGCAGGGGCGGCCACCGCCGCCGAGCCGGAGGCCACCACCACCGATATCAAGGAGCAACTGCTCTCCATACCGGGCATGAGCCTGATCGAGGAGAAGCCCTACACCGGCTACCGCTTCTTCGTCCTCAACTACACCCAGCCGGTGGACCACCGGCACCCGTCCAAGGGCACGTTCCAGCAGCGGATCACCGTGCTGCACAAGGACGTCAGCCGCCCGACGGTGTTCTACACCGGCGGCTACAACGTCTCGACGACGCCGAGCCGCCGCGAGCCGACCCAGATCGTGGACGGCAACCAGGTCTCCATGGAGTACCGCTTCTTCACGCCGTCCCGGCCCGACCCGGACGACTGGAGCAAGCTGGACATCTGGCAGGCGGCCAGCGACCAGCACCGCATCTTCAAGGCGCTGAAGACCGTCTACTCGAAGAACTGGATCGCCACCGGCGGCTCGAAGGGCGGCATGACCGCCACCTACTACGAGCGCTTCTACCCCAAGGACATGGACGGCGTGGTGGCGTACGTGGCCCCCAACGACGTCGTCAACGACGAGGACTCGGCCTACGACCGCTTCTTCGCCTCCGTCGGCACCAAGGAGTGCCGCGACCGGCTGAACGCCGTGCAGCGCGAGGCGCTGGTGCGCCGGGAGTCCCTGGAGAAGAAGTACGCGGCCTACGCGGAGGCGGAGGGCTACACCTTCACCACGATCGGCAGCCTGGACCGGGCGTACGAGGCCGTCGTCCTCGACTACGTGTGGGGCTTCTGGCAGTACAACCTGCTGGCCGACTGCGCCGACGACGAGCTGATCCCGCCGGACGCGAAGACCGCGACCGACGACCAGATCTGGAACTCGATCGACACGATCTCCGGGTTCTCCTTCTACACCGACCAGGGCCTGGAGCCGTACACCCCGTACTACTACCAGGCGGCCACCCAACTCGGCGCGCCCACCATCCACTTCCCGTACATCGAGAAGAAGTACATCCGCTACGGCTACCAGCCGCCGCGCAACTTCGTCCCGCGTGACATCCCGACGAAGTTCCAGCCGTACGCGATGCGGGACGTCGACACCTGGATCCGGCACAACGCCCGGCACATGCTCTACGTCTACGGCCAGAACGACCCGTGGGGCGGCGAGCGGTTCCGCGTCGACAAGGGCGCGAAGGACTCCTACGTCTTCACGGCCCCCGGCCTGAACCACTACGCGAACGTGGCCGGTCTGGTCGCCGACCAGAAGGCCTTCGCGACGGCCCGCATCCTCGACTGGGCGGGCGTCTCGGCCGCCGCGGTCGCCGAGGCGAAGCCGCTCGCGTCGTACGACAAGAAGCTGGACGTGCGCGACATGGAGCGCGAGCCCACGCTGCGTCCGTAGCACTCGGCTCCGGTGCGCCACAGGGCGCACCGGAGCTCTCAGTACCGCTTCCAGCTGCTGGACTCGTAGGTCCCCCGGCCCACCTGGCCCTTGATCCACACCTTGCGGGTGCCGGCGTACGTCTTCACCGGCCCGGCGTGATGCGTGTACTTCCCCTTGTCGACGACGGCCCCGAAGCCGCGCGCCTGGATGCTGACCATCATGGTGCGCTTGCCGCCGCCGGTGCTCTTCGGGAACGTCATGGCGCAGAGCCAGCCGCCGTCCTTGTAGAGCTTGACGGAGCCGGTGGAGAAGGTGAACGTGCGGATCTTCCGGCCCTCGCAGGAGTCCGCCGAAACGGCCTGCGCCTGACCGGGCACCGCGATCGCGAGCAGCCCGGAAGCGGTCAGCCCGGCGAGCACGACCGCGGCCCGCCGCCGTATCGCACCAGTCCCTCGGTCCACTGTGGTCCCTCCCGTACCCCGGCGATGAGCGTACTGGTGTACGGACGCACGACGTATGTCGGATGGTTGCACGACCGTCACGGGATCAGGCCATGATCCGCCCGGCCGGGCGGACGTCAGGCGACCACCGGGGCGTCCTCCCCGACGAACGTCCGCCACAACTCGGCGTACCGCCCGCCCAGCGCCAGCAGCTCCGCGTGCGTCCCGTCCTCCGCGACCCGTCCGTGATCCATCACGACCACCCGGTCCGCGCGCGCCGCGGTCGTCAGCCGGTGGGCGACCACGAGGGTCGTACGGCGGCCCGCGAGTCGGTCGGTGGCCTGGTTGACCTGGGCCTCGGTGGCCAGGTCCAGGGCGGCCGTCGCCTCGTCGAGGAGCAGGATGTCGGGGTCGACGAGTTCCGCGCGGGCCAGCGCGATCAGCTGGCGCTGGCCGGCCGAGAGGTTGCGGCCGCGTTCGGCGACCTCGTGGAGGTAGCCGCCGTCGAGGGTGGCGATCATCTCGTGCGCGCCGACCGCGCGGGCCGCCGCCTCCACCTCGGCGTCGGTGGCGTCGGGGCGGCCGTAGGCGATGGCGTCGCGGACGGTGCCCGGGAAGAGGTACGCCTCCTGCGGGACGACACCGAGCCGGTGCCGGTACGAGGTGAGGTCGAGCGCCCGCAGATCCGTGCCGTCGACGGTGACCCGGCCGCCGGTCGGGTCGTAGAACCGCGCCACCAGCTTCACCACGGTCGACTTGCCCGCGCCGGTCTCGCCGACGAACGCGACGGTCTGCCCGGCGGGGATGCGCAGCTCGATCCCGCTCAGGGCCTCCTCGTCGTCGCCGTACGCGAAGTGCACGCCCTCGAAGGCGACTTCACCGCGCAGGGAGAGCACCTCCAGCGGCTCGTCCGCTGCCTTCGTCGAGGTCGGCTCCTGGAGCAGTTCCTGGATGCGGCCCAGCGACACGGTGGCCTGCTGGTAGCCGTCGAAGACCTGGGAGAGCTGCTGCACCGGCGCGAAGAACAGGTCGATGTAGAGGAGATACGCGACCAGCGCGCCGGTGGTGAGGGTCGCGTCGTCGATCCGTCCGGCGCCCGCGATGAGAACGGCCGCGGCGGCGACCGATGACAGCAGCTGCACGAACGGGAAGTAGACCGAGATGAGCCACTGACCCCGGATACGGGCCTGCCGGTAGCTGTCGCTGCGCTCCGTGAACCGCGCCCCGCCGTCCCGCTCGCGCCGGAAGGCCTGCACGATCCGCAGCCCGGCGACGGACTCCTGGAGATCGGCGTTGACCACCGACACCCGCTCACGGGCGAGTTCGTACGCCTTCACGCTCGCCTTGCGGAAGAAGTACGTGGCGACGATCAGCGGCGGCAGCGTCACGAAGACGACCAGCGCCAGCTGCACGTCGAGCACCAGCAGGGCGACCATGATGCCGAAGAAGGTGACGACGGAGACGAACGCGGTGACGAGCCCGGTCTGCAGGAAGGTGGACAGGGCGTCGACGTCCGTCGTCATCCTGGTCATGATCCGGCCGGTCAACTCGCGCTCGTAGTAGTCGAGTCCGAGCCGCTGGAGCTGCGCGAAGATCTTCAGCCGGAGCGAGTACAGCACCCGCTCGCCGGTCCGCCCGGTCATCCGCGTCTCGCCGACCTGCGCGGCCCACTGCACGGCGACCGTGAGCAGCCCGAGCAGCGAGGCCGCCCAGACCGCGCCGAGGGCCATCTCGCCGACGCCGCTGTCGATGCCGTGCCGGATCAGGATCGGCAGCAGCAGTCCCATGCCGGCGTCGACGGCGACGAGCCCGAGGCTGATGAGGAGGGGAGCGCCGAAGCCTCGGAGAAGCCGCCGCAGCCCGTACGACTCCTCGGGCGTGACCGCCCGCGCCTCGTCGATGTCCGGGGTGTCGGTCGCCGGAGGCAGCGCCTCCACCTGGGCGAGCAGCTCGGGCGTGGCCGGGGTGCCGGAGAGCGCGGTGTCCTTCGGCTCCCGGTCGCCGGTCCACAGCCGCGGGGTCACTCCGCGCTCGGCGTCGAACTCGGCGTCCAGTTCGTCGCGTACGGAGGTGTCCTCGGCCGGGGCGAGGGGCTGGGCGTGGCCGGGGGATACGCCGCCGAGTTCGTCGGGGTCGGTGAGCAGGCGCCGGTAGAGGGCGGACCGTTTCTCCAGCTCGGCGTGGGTGCCGATGTCGGCGAGCCGGCCGTGGTCGAGGACGGCGATGCGGTCGGCGAGGTTGAGGGTGGAGCGGCGGTGCGCGATGAGCAGCGTGGTCCGCCCCTCCATGACCTGCCTCAGCGCCTCGTGGATCTCGTGCTCGACGCGGGCGTCCACGGCGGAGGTGGCGTCGTCGAGGACGAGGAGGCGGGGGTCGGTGAGGATCGCGCGGGCGAGCGCGATGCGCTGGCGCTGGCCGCCGGAGAGGGTGAGGCCGTGCTCGCCGACCTTGGTGTCGTAGCCCTCGGGCAGCTCGCTGATGAACCGGTCCGCCTGGGCGGCACGCGCGGCGGTCTCGATCTGCTCCTGGGTGGCCTCGGGACGGCCGTACGCGATGTTGTTGCGGACGGTGTCGGAGAAGAGGAAGGAGTCCTCGGGGACGAGCCCGATGGCGGCCCGCAGCGAGTCGAGGGTCAGCTCGCGGACGTCGTGGCCGCCGACGAGGACGGCGCCGTGGGTGACGTCGTAGAAGCGCGGCAGGAGGAGGGAGACGGTGGACTTGCCGGAGCCGGAGGAGCCGACGACGGCGAGGGTCTCACCGGGCCGGATCTCGAAGGAGAGGCCGTCGAGGACGTTGCGGCCGTCCTCGTAGCCGAAGGAGACGTCGTCGAACTCGACGGTGGCCGGAGCGTCGGCGGGCAGCTCCTTGGCCCCGTCCTTCATGCTCGGCTCGGTGTCGATCAGCTCCAGGACCCGCTCGGTGCCGGCGCGGGCCTGCTGGGCGACGGTGAGGACCATGGCGAGCATGCGGACCGGCCCGACGAGCTGGGCGAGATAGGTCGAGAAGGCGACGAACGTGCCGAGGGTGATGTGCCCGCGCACGGCCAGCCAGCCGCCGAGGGCGAGCATGGCGACCTGCCCGAGCGCCGGGACGGCTTGCAGGGCCGGGGTGTACTTGGAATTGAACCGGATGGTCCGCAGCCGCCCCGCGAAGAGCCGCCGCCCGACCTCCCGGAGCTTCCCGGTCTCCTGCTCCTCCTGCCCGAACCCCTTGACCACGCGTACGCCGCCCACGGCACCGTCGACCACTCCGGCGACGGCGGCGGCCTGGGCCTGCGCGTACCAGGTGGCGGGGTGCAGCTTGCTACGGGAACGTTTCGCGATCCAGGCGAGGGCGGGCGCGACGGCAAGAGCGACCAGGGTCAGCGGAATGGACAGCCAGGCCATCACGACCAGGGAGATCAGGAACAGGGCGAAGTTGCCGATGGTCATCGGCAGCATGAAGAGAAGGCCCTGGATCAGCTGGAGGTCGCTGGTGGCCCGCCCCACGACCTGCCCGGTCGACAGCTCGTCCTGCCGCCGCCCGTCGAGCCGCGTGATCGTGCCGTACATCTCGGTCCGCAGGTCGTGCTGGACGTCGAGGGCGAGACGGCCGCCGTAGTAGCGACGGATGTAGGTGAGCACGTACACGAGCACGGCGGCGCCGATGAGCATCCCGGCCCAGGGGGCCATGTCCCGGCTGTGATCACCGATGACGTCATCGATGATCACCTTCGTGATCAGCGGCACGAGCGCCATGACCGCCATACCGGCGAGGCTCGACCCCAGGGCCAGGACGACGTCCTTCGGATACCGCCAGGCGTATCCGGCCAGCCGCCGTGCCCATCCCCGCTGTCTCACGTGCCCGTCCTCCACTCCGCTCCGCTGGTGTGCCGGAAGGGCACAACGCGGAGGGGCTTGGATTTCATCCCGCCGCAACATTTCGGGGGAAGGGGGCGAGGACGGGGAAGGCAGATCTTCACCTCACCCGGCGGCTTCGCGGGGTTACGGTGTGCGCATGCCGACCGAAGGCCCCCGGGGCAGAACACCAGGGTGGATGAAGGCCGTCGCGGCGTTCGTCCTCCTCGTGCTCGTGCCCCTCGCGATCTTTCTTCTGGTGTCGCTCTCGACGATGAGGCCGATTCCCTGGTGATCTCCTGTCCGGTCAGCGCGCGGGCTTGACGCTCAGGTAGTAGAACCGCGTCGTCTGCACCGCGTTCTGGTTGTCGTCGCTCACCAGCAGCACCTTGAAGCCACCCTTGCTCCGGCCCGTGACCGTCATGCCCTCGATGTTGTCGAGGAGCGGGTTCGGCTGGGGCTGCTTGGCGGTGGCGCCGAGGGTGGGGCAGGCGGCGATGTCCGCGAGGAGGGTCTTCCTCACCAGCCGTACGCCGTCCTGGCCCGTCAGGTTCTCCACCCCGCTCGTGTCCGTGGCGTGGCGCGGGTCGGCCAGGTAGAGGCGGACCGTGTTGCCGACGCCGGACGTGAAGCCGCGCTCCAGGACGAGGAGGCGGCCGTCTGGGAGGGACTGGACCTCGGGGACGCCGAGGCCGGCGTCGGGCTGGTAGGCGTACTGGGTCGACAGGGCGAAGCCCGCACCGTTCCGCCGCCAGGTCTGGAAGCGGACCGCGCCCGAGGTGTCGCCGGACAGGGCGTACTCCATCGACGCCAGCAAGGACCGGCCCCCGCGGAACCACGTCAGCCCCTCGAACGTGCCGTTGGAGACCGCCCGTCCCGCCGGTGCCACCCGCAGCGCGTCCGGCACCGGCAGGCGGTCGAGGATGTGCCCGTCCTCGCTGTAGCGGCGGATGGACGGCTCCGTCTCCGACGTCACCAGCCGGGTGCCGTCCCGGTCGATCACCAGGCCCTCGGAGTCGAGGGCGGCGCCGTTCTCGTCGGCGAGCGGCACCACGCCCCTGGGGGCGAGGGTCCGCGCGTCCAGCGAGAACAGCGACGACCGGTCGGAGAGCGCCGCGAGCGAGCCGTCCCGGTCCACCGCCAGCGCGGAGAAGTTGCCGACGAACGTCCCGTCGTACGACGTCTTGTCGAGCGCGTCGGAGAAGCGGTCGATCGAGACGGCGGGCGAACAGGCGTGGGCCGAGGGGGTGTTGGCGGCGGCGGGGCCCCCGGCTGACAGGCAGGTGGTGGCCGCCGCCAGGCCGGCGGTGACGGTCGCGAGTACGGTTCTCAGGCGCATGGGCGTCACCGTAGGAGCAGTTGGTGACGAACGGGAGACCGGCAGCGGTCAACTGGCCGCCAGATCCTTGTGGATCACCTTCGCCACGCCCTGGATGGTCGTGATGCCGTAGTTCATGGTGCTGTTGTCGTGCGTGAGCACCGTGATCATGTAGTCGTGGCCGCCGCCCTTGAAGGTGCCGACGCTGTGGACGCGCCAGCCGTGCGTGGACCGTTGCAGCCAGCCGTTCTTGACGTGCACGAGGACGTCGGAGGGGGCGCCGTACGGGGTGCCCCAGCGCTGCGAGGAGATGACCTGGCCCATCAACTTCCGGATGTACGTGCGGGAGTTGTCGCTCAGGACCGTGTTCGACGCGGTGATCAGCTTGAGCAGCTTCTGCTCGTCGGTGACCGTGATCTGGGTCAGGCCCCAGTAGCCGTTGGCGCCGGGCTTGGTCTGGGTCATGCCGGCCGCGCTCAGGAATCCCTTGATCTTCGTCAGGCCCAGCTGCTTCCACAGGGTGCTGGTCGCGGTGTTGTCCGACTTGGTGATCATGGCCTTGGCGAGGGTGGTCTCGCGGTCGGTGAGATAGCGGTTGTGCAGCTTCGCGTCCCACAGCAGCGTGGCGAGGACGGTCACCTTGACGACGCTCGCGGAGTCGTAGGCCGACGAAGCGCGCAGCGTGCAGGTGGTCTTGGTGCTGCGGTCGTAGAGGCCGACGGCGATCGTGCCCTTACGGTTGGCGAGGGCCGAGGTGATGTCCCGCTTCAGCTTGTCGGCGAGGCCCGCCTTGGACGACGTACAGCTGACGGTGGGGGCCGTGGCGGCGGTGGCGGGTGCGGCGGCGGCCACGCACGCGACGAGCGCGCCCCCTGCCACCCATCTGGCGCGTCTGGATATGCCGTGAGTCATGCCCTCTTGACTCACGGACGGGAGTGAAAGGTTGCATGCGTGTTCGAAGCGTATTCCGAAGGTGATGTGGCGCGGGGTGGGCTGCTTTGAGCCGCTGATTGGGGAGCCGTTACCCGCTCCTTGGTGAATTCACAGGCAAGGGCCAGGTACGGCACAGCGCACGCTCACCCCGGCTTCGCACCATGCTCGGGTGACATCTGCCACCGATCCACACCCCCACACCGAGACCACGGCCGTTTCTCCCGACTGGCCGCCGCCCTCCCCACCGGCGGCACCCCCGGACAAGGCCCCCCGCTGGTCGCTGCCCGCGCTGCTCGCGATCCTGGTCCTGGCGGGCGTCCTGTACGCCTGGAACCTGTCCGGCAGCAGCCTGAACAGCTTCTACAGCTCGGCGATCTACAGCGGTACGCAGAGCTGGAAGGCCTGGTTCTTCGGCTCGCTCGACGCGGGCAACTTCATCACCGTCGACAAGCCGCCGTTCGCCCTGATGGTCATGGGCCTGTCGTGCCGCGTGTTCGGCTTCGGCACCTGGCAGATGATGGCGCCCGAGATCGCCGCCGCGCTCGGCACGATCTGGATCCTGCACAGCTCCGTGAAGCGGGCCTTCGGGCACGCGGCCGCCGCGATCGCCGCGCTGGTCCTCGCGCTCACCCCGATCACGGTCGCGATCAACCGCGACAACAACCCCGACACCATCCTGGTCCTGCTGATGGTCGGCGGCGCGGCCCTCGCCCTGCGCGCCGTACGCACCGACAAGCTGCTGCCGCTCCTCGGCTCCGCGGTCCTGTTCGGGCTCGCCTTCAACACCAAGATGCTCCAGGGCTACATCGCCCTGCCCGCCGTCTTCGCCGTGTACGTCTACGCCTCGAAGCTCGGCTGGAAGAAGAAGGTCGTCAACCTGGCCCTGGCCGCCGTCGCGCTGGCCGTCGCCAGCTTCTGGTGGGCCACGGCCGTCTCGCTGGTCCCGGCCGACGACCGGCCGTACATCGGCGGTTCCACCGACGGCTCCGCCTGGGACCTGATCATGGGTTACAACGGCCTGGGCCGGGTCCTCGGCGGCGAGGGCAACGGCGGTGGCGGGGGCGGAGGCGGCACCTTCGCCGGCACCGCGGGGATCGGGCGGATGTTCAACGACGTCCTCGGCGGCCAGATCTCCTGGCTGATCCCCTTCGCCTTCCTCGCGCTCGTCGCCGGTCTGGTGCTGTGCGGCCGGGCCCCGCGCACGGACATGACACGGGCCGCGCTCGTCCTGTGGGGCGGCTGGCTGGTGCTGCACTACCTGACCTTCGCGATGGCCGAGGGCACCATGCACCCGTACTACACGACCGCGCTCGCCCCGGGCATCGCGGCGCTGTGCGGTGGCGGCGGCGTCATGCTGTGGCGTGCCTTCCGCGGCGGTGACGCCCGCTGGTCGTGGGTGCTGCCCGCGGGCCTCGCGGTCACCGGTGTCTGGGCGATCGTGCTGCTGCGCCGCGCCACCGGCTGGAACACCTGGCTGTGGCCGGTCGTCGGCGTGGTCATGGTGCTCGCGATCGTGGGCCTGTTCGTCTTCCGTACGGCGGGTTCCGGGACCCGGGCCCGGCTGCTGGCCGTGTCCGTTGCCGCGGCGGTCGTGGCGGGCCTCGCCGGTCCGACGGCGTACGCCGCGTCGCCGGCCTTCGACTCCACGACCGGCGGCATGGGAGGCACCAATCCCACGGCGGGCCCCTCGACCGGGAACGGCATGGGCGGGCCTGGTGGCGGTGGCGGCCGTCCCGGAGGTCAGCAGGGCAGCGGTCAGGCGGGCGGGGAGTTCCCCGGCGGCGGTGGCGGCCAGATGCAGCCCGGTGGCGGTGGCGGCGAGCTTCCGCAGGGCGGTGGTGCACCCGGCGGCGCGAACGGGGAGTTCCCGGGCGGCGGTACGGCTCCCGGCGGCAACGGCGGTACGGGCGGCGCTCCCAGCGGCGGCTTCGGCGGTGGCGGTGGTGGCGGCGGTGGCCCCATGGGCGGCGGCAGCGTCGACAGCGAGCTGATCGCCTACCTGGAGAAGCACCAGGACGGCGCGAAGTGGCTGCTCGCGGTCTCCAACTCGCAGAGCGCCGGCCAGCTGATCCTGAGCACGCACAAGCCCGTCATCTCCATGTGGGGCTTCACCGGCTCCGACCAGGCGATGACCCTGGCCAAGCTCAAGGAGCTGGTGAAGAAGGGCGAGTTGCACTACATCCAGCTCGGCGGTGGCGGTATGGGCGGCAACAGCAGCCTCAACCAGGAGATCACCAGCTGGGTGCAGAAGAACGGCACGGCGGTGAAGGCGAGCGAGTACAGCACGAGTTCGACGTCGGAGTCGACGTCGGACACCTCCACCTCGTCGTCCACGATCTACCGCCTGGACGCCTCGGACGTCAGCTGACTTCCTGACGCCTCTCTCCCTCAAAGGCCCCCGACCATCCGGTCGGGGGCCTTTGTCACGTGTCAACTCGCGTAGACAAGGGCTGATTTGCCGTTTCCGGTCACCCAATGGACACGCAGATTCCATTTACACGGCCGCATGTCCATGTCACTCTCTCGCTTGCCGCCTCCATTCAACCCGCGTAGATGGGACTCTCTTTATGCTGGCGACACGCATACGGCGCTGGAAGTCGGTGGCCCTGGCCACGGCCGCCGTCATGGCCGGCCTCTGCGCCCCGGCGCTCACCGCGACCCCGGCCGCCGCCACGACCACCGCGTACGACTCGACGTACTACAAGAACGCGATCGGCAAGACGGGGACGAGCCTCAAGTCCTCCCTGCACACGATCATCAGCAGTCAGTCGAAGATCTCGTACTCCGCGGTCTGGGACGCGCTCAAGGTCACGGACCAGGACCCGAACAACACCAGCAACGTCCTGCTGCTGTACAGCGGCGTCTCGCGCAGCAAGTCCCTCAACGGCGGTGACGTCGGCGACTGGAACCGTGAGCACACCTGGGCCAAGTCGCACGGCGACTTCGGCGAGGTCACCGGCCCCGGCACCGACCTGCACCACCTGCGCGCCTGTGACGTCCAGGTCAACAGCATCCGCGGCAACCTGGACTTCGACAACGGCGGCAGCACCGTCACCAACGGCGGCGGCAGCACCGTCGACTCCGACTCCTTCGCGCCGCGCGCCGCGGACCGGGGCGACGTGGCCCGCATGATCCTCTACATGGCCGTGCGCTACGAGGGTGACGACGGCTTCGCCGACCTGGAGCCCAACGAGAAGGTCGGCAACGGCTCCAACCCGTACATGGGCAAGCTCTCCGTCCTGAAGGCGTGGAACGAGGCGGACCCGCCGAGCGCCTTCGAGGAGCGCCGCAACCAGGTCATCTACGACACCTATCAGCACAACCGCAACCCGTTCATCGACCACCCGGAGTGGGTCGAGGCGATCTGGTAGGAACGCGCCACACCTGAGCCGCCTCCGTCGCGGGCGTCACTGCGAAACGACGCCGGGACGGGGGCGGTCGGCTCAGCCGCCCTCTGGCGGCGACTGTGCGTCAGAGCTCGGTGGTTCTTCGGTATCGACCGAGGATTTCAGGGCGGCGGCCAGTGCTGCAGTCATCCCGGCGAGTTCCTCCGCCGAGGTGGATGCCCTGACGCCTGGAAGGCTTCGAACAGTACGACGGCCGCCTGCGCGTGGAGGTCGCCCTGCCCCCGCCTCCACGGCATCAGAAAGGCGACCTGGGCGGAGATCCCGCTTCCCGCTCAGCCCAGATGCGTAGCCGCGAACATCCGCAGCACCGCCGACAGCACCACCACCGAAGGCCCCGGCTCGCCCAACGCCTTCGCCAGGTCCGTCTCCAGCGTCTCCGCCGACGTCCGCACCCCCGGCACCCCGAACGACTCCGCCAGCGCCACATAGTCCGGTCGCGTCAGCTCCGTCGCCGTGGCCTCGCCGAACGCGTCGGTCATGTACTCGCGCAGGATGCCGTAACCGCCGTCGTCGACGATCAGCCACGTCACGTTCAGGTCGTACTGGCGGGCGGTGGCCAACTCCGCGATCGAGTACAGCGCACCCCCGTCCCCCGACACCGCCAGCACCGGCCGCGTCGGGTCGGCCACCGCCGCTCCCAGCGCCGCCGGGAAGCCGTAGCCGAGGCCGCCCGCGCCCTGGGCGGAGTGGAGGAGGTTGGGGCCCTTGGCGTCGAAGGCGGACCAGGCCCAGTACGCCAGGATCGTCATGTCCCAGAAGGAGGGAGAATCAGAAGGAAGGGCTCGCCGTACCGACGCCAACACGTCTTGTTCCAGGGTGAGTTCCTGGGAGGCGATACGCGCGGCCACCCGCTCCAGCACCCCGCGAACTCGTTCCCCCGCGTGGACGTCCTCCCGCTCCTCCACCGTCTCCAGCAGCGCCTGCAACGCCAGCCGCGCGTCCGCGTGGATGCCCAGCGCCGGGTGGTTGGACTCCAGCTTGCCGAGGTCCGCCTCGATCTGGATGACCCGGCCGCGGGGCTTGAACGTGTGGTAGTTGGACGACAGTTCGCCCAGGCCCGAGCCCACTACCAGCAGTACGTCCGCCTCCTCCAGGAAGTCCGTGACGTACCGGTCCTCGATCCAGGACTGGAGGGACAGGGGGTGGTTCCAGGGGAACGCACCCTTGCCGCCCGGCGTCGTCACCACCGGGGCCTGCAACACCTCCGCCAGCTGACGCAGCTTCCCGCTCGCGTCGGACCGTACGACCCCGCCACCCGCGATGATCGCCGGGCGGGCCGCCTTCGACAGCAACTCCGCCGCCACCGCCGTCAGTTCGACCCGCGGCGGCAACTCCTCCGGGAACGCGTCGCCGCCCGTCACCACCGGGATCAGCGTGGGAGCCAGCAGCACGTCCTGCGGAATCTCCACCCACACCGGACCGTGCGGGGCCGTCAGGGCCGACTTCCAGGCCGCCTCGATCGCGGACGGGATCTGGGACTGGGTGCGCACGGTGTGGACCGACTTCACCACACCGCGGAAGGAGGCGGACTGGTCCGGGAGTTCGTGCAGGTAGCCGTGGCGGCCGCCGCCCAACCCCGCCGTGGGGATCTGGCTGCTGATCGCCAACACCGGCGCCGATGCCGCCGCCGCCTCCTGCAACGCCGCCAGCGACGTCAGCGCGCCCGGCCCCGTCGAGAGGAGCAGCGGGGCCGCCTCGCCGGTGATCCGGCCGTACGCGTCCGCCGCGAACCCCGCGTTGTTCTCCACCCGCAGGCCCACATAGCGCAGATCGCTGCGCCGCAGCGCGTCGAACATGCCGAGCGCGTGCTGGCCCGGCAGGCCGAAGACCGTCGTCGTGCCGAGCGCGGCCAGCGTCTCCACGACCAGGTCTCCGCCGTTCCGGCCGGCGGGCGGGTTGAGGGCGGCGGCGGTCTGGGCCTCCGTGGGGCGGAGCACCAGGTCGTGGTCGTGGGTCACTTCGCTGCCTTCTCCTGGGCGATCTGGCGGGACATGATCGTGGTCAGTTCGTACGCCGTGTGGGACGCGGCCACCGACGTGATCTCCGCGTGATCGTACGCGGGGGCCACCTCGACGACGTCGGCCGAGACCAGATGACACCCAGCCAGGCCGCGCAGGATCTCCAGCAGCTCCCTCGACGTCATGCCGCCCGCCTCCGGCGTGCCCGTGCCGGGCGCGTGGGCCGGGTCCAGGCAGTCGATGTCGATGGAGATGTAGAGGGGGCGGTCACCGATGCGCTGGCGCAGCTGGTCGGCGACCTCGTCGGCGCCGCGGCGGTAGATGTCCGCGGACGTGACGATGCCGAAGCCCATCTTCTCGTCGTCGGTCAGGTCCTGCTTGCCGTAGAGGGGCCCGCGCGTACCCACGTGGGACAACGCCGACGTGTCGAGGATGCCCTCCTCCACCGCGCGCCTGAAAGGCGTGCCGTGCGTGTACTCCGCGCCGAAGTAGGTGTCCCAGGTGTCGAGGTGGGCGTCGAAGTGCAGCAGGGCGACCGGGCCGTGCTTCTTCGCGACCGAGCGGAGGAGCGGCAGCGCGATGGTGTGGTCGCCGCCGAGGGTCATGAGCCGCGCGCCCGTCCCCAACAGCTCGTCCGCCGCCGCCTCGATCGTCTCCACGGCCTCGTTGATGTTGAACGGGTTCACCGCGATGTCCCCGCCGTCCGCGACCTGCGCCAGGGCGAACGGGGACGCGTCCTGCGCCGGGTTGTAGGGGCGCAGCAGCCGGGACGCCTCGCGGATCGCGTTGCCGCCGAAGCGGGCGCCCGGCCGGTACGAGACGCCCGAGTCGAACGGCACGCCCACGACGGCGACGTCGGCGCGGCCGACCTCGTCGAGGCGGGGCAGCCGGGCGAAGGTCGCGGGGCCGGCGTACCGCGGGATGCGGGAGGAGTCGACGGGGCCGCGGGGCGTCTCGTTGCTGCTCATGAGGTAATGCCTTCTTTCCTACGCTTCATCGCGTATGTACGGAATACGTCCCCGACTCTACTGGGGAGCCGGGACCGGTTCGGACACGAGTTCGGGGGCACCCCGGCCGGCCAGCCGCTCGCGCCAGGCGGTGAGGACGGCCTCGTCGGTCGCGGGGGTCGCCAGGGACACGGCCACGTAGGCGGCGAGGGACGCCAGCAGGCCGTAGTAGACGGGCTCGTTGGCGAGGATGCCGTAGCCCGCCATCAGGCCGATGACCGCGAGGCCGCCGACGATCACGGAGGCGAGCGCGCCGTGGACGGTGCCGCGCTTCCACAGCAGGCCGCCGAGGATCGGGACGAGGAGCCCGCCGACGAGCAGGTTGTACGCCACCGTCAGCGCCTCGACGACGTTGTTGAGCGCGATGGCCGTGCCGATGACACCGACGCCCATGATGAGGATGAAGGCGCGGTTGCCCGCCACCTCGTCACGCTCGCCACCCGTGACCTTGCCGCGCAGCCGCGACCAGATGTCGTTGTTGGCGACGGTCGCGCAGGCGATCAGCGCGCCGGACGACGTCGACATCACGGCGGCGAGCGCGGCGGCCAGCACCAAGCCCCGTACGCCGACCGGGAGTTCGTCCTTGACGATGGTGGCGAAGGCGTCGTCGGCGCTGCCGAGCTTGGGGTAGAGGACCTTGGCGGCCGTGCCGATGACGGCGCCGGCGAGGGCGTACGCGAGACAGTAGGTGCCCGCGACCGTGCCGCCCCACTTGGCCGTCCGGTCGCTGCGGGCGGTGAAGACGCGCTGCCAGATGTCCTGACCGATGAGCATGCCGAACGTATAGATCAGGACGTACGTGAAGATCGTCTCGCCCCCGATGCCCAGCGGGTCGAAGTACGAGGTGGGCAGCTGGTCCTTCATCTCGCTGAAGCCGCCCGCCTTGACGACCGCGATGGGGAGCAGCAGGAGCAGCACGCCGACCGTCTTCACCACGAACTGCACCATGTCGGTGAGGGTGATCGACCACATGCCGCCGAGCGTCGAGTACGCGACGACGATCGAGCCGCCGAGGATGATCGCGACGGTCCGGTTCATGTCGAAGAGGACGTCGAAGATCGTCGCGTAGGCGATGGTCGAGGTGACCGCGAGCATGAGGGTGTACGCCCACATGACCACGCCGGAGATGACGCCCGCCCGGCCGCCGTACCGGAGATCCAGCATCTCGGAGACGGTGTAGACCTTCAGGCGCGCGATGCGGGCCGAGAAGAAGACGGAGAGAGCCAGGAGGCCGAGGCCGATGGTGAAGACCATCCAGGCGCCGGAGAGGCCGTACTGGTAGCCGAGGCCGACGCCGCCGATGGTGGAGGCGCCGCCGAGGACGATCGCGGCCATGGTGCCGGAGTACATGGCGGGACCCAGGCGGCGCCCCGCGACCAGGAACTCGCTCTTGGACTTGGCGCGGCGCATGCCCCACCAGCCCATGGCCAGCATGCCGAGCAGATAGACGACGATGACTGTGTAGTCGATGGCCATGTGGGGGCCTCCTTCGCGAACATCCCGGTGGCGTGTCGTGCAGAGGGGGGTGGGGACGACGGCAGGGGCTCGCGGGGACATCCGCCCGTACCCGCGGCTGCCGGTCGGGACTGACATTAGGTGGCCGGAAAGCGGCTGCGAAGTGTACGTTTCATCCACCCAGGCCGTTCGGAGTGAAGGAAACGCACACCATGCCGGACCCGGCCGTCCCGCCCACCCCACCCGTCCCGCTGGCCGCACTGCTGGCCCGCGAGGACCTCGCGCTGCGGCAGATCGCGGGCCCGGTCGACCCGGCCACCGTCATCCACTGGGCGCACACCTCGGAGATGGCCGACCCGTACCCGTATCTGCTGGGCGGCGAGCTGCTGCTGACGGCGGGCGTGCACGTGCCGGAGGCGGCGGGGTCGGGGGCGTACTTCGACGACTACGTCGCGCGGATCGTGGCGGCGGGCGGCGCGGCGCTGGGCTTCGGCGTGGCGCCGGTGCACGACACGGTCCCGCGCGCGCTGGTGGCGGCCTGCGACGCGTACGAACTCCCGCTCATCGAGGTGCCGCCGCAGACCACCTTCTCGGGCGTGGCCCGCGCGGTCTGGCAGCTCATGGCCCAGGCCCGGCTCGCCGAACTCCGCCGCGTGACCGAGGCCCAGCAGAGCCTCGCCGCGGCCGCGTCCCGCCCGGACCCGGTGCCGTCCGTCCTGCGGCAACTGGCCCAGCGGGTGGGGGGTGGGGCGGTGCTGTACGGGCCGGAGGGGACGGAGATCGCGAGCGCGGGGCGGTTGGCGGGGACCCGTGCGGCAGGCCGACCCGCGGCAGACGCGGGGCACCCGACGCGGGACGCCGCCCGGGACGCGCTGGCCGAGCTCGCCCAGGTCGTCCGCCCCTCCGGCCCCGGCACCCCCACCTCCGCCACCCACACCACCGCCGGCGTCCATCTCGCCGCCTACGCCCTCGGTGCCGGGCAGGGCTTCGTGCTCGGCGTGGCCGCACCGACCCGCGACCCCGGCGACCACACCATCGCCTCCGTCGCCGCCGTCCTCCTCTCCCTCCTCACCGGCGAGCACCAGAGCGGCTCGGGAGCGGCCCGGTCCTCGGCGCTGGTACGGCTGCTGCTGGGCGGCCGGCCGGAGGAGGTGGCGGTGCTGCTGGGGGAGGGGCGGTGGGTGGTGGTGCACGCGGTTCCGACCACCGGCGATCCCGGCCAGGCCCTCGCCGCCTCCGCGCTCGGCGCCGCGCTGGGTTCGCCTCTCGTCGACCTCGCCGCGGACGTCGTACGGGTGCTCGTGCCCGCCGCGCGGGAGCCGCTCGCCCCGCAGCCCGGATGGACCCTCGGGGTCAGTGCCGCCGTCGAGCCGCGTGACTGGGCCCTGGCCGACACCCAGGCGGCCCGCGCTCTGGCCCGTGCGCACGCCACCCGTGCCGCCCTCGTCCGGCACGGCGGCCGGCCGGGTCTCGCCGCGCTCGTCCCGCCCGCCGAGGCCGAGGCGCACGCCCGTGCCCTGCTCGCGCCGATCGCCGGCTCCCCCGCCCTGCTGGAGACCCTGCGCACCTGGCTGTCCTTGCACGGGAGTTGGGACCGGACGGCGGTGGCGCTCGCCGTGCACCGCAACACCGTGCGGCAGCGGGTCGCCAAGTGCGCGGCGTTGCTCGACGCCGACCTCGACGACCCCGACGTACGCATGGAGTTGTGGTTCGCCCTGCGGGAGTGACCCGCGTCCCAGCGTCCGGTACACCCGGCACGGGCACAGGGGCCTGCCTCACAATGGACCCCATGCCGATACCCGGGACTCCCAGCCGCGCCGAGCTCGTCGACCACCTCGTCAGGACCCGCATCGCGGGCGACGTCGCGACGCCCCGAGAGAACAACCTCTCGCACTACCGTCAGCTCGCGAACGGCAACCGCCACTACTGGCTCGGCCTGGAGCTCGGTGACCGCTGGAGCGACGAGCAGGACGTGCTCGCGGTGATGGCGGAGCGGGTGGGTGTGAACGACGACCCCGAGTACCGGTACGGCCAGGACACCATTGACCCCGAGCTGACGGTGGACGGCCTGGACCGGATGGCGGCACGGCTGCGGAAGGCCGCCGAGGGGCAGCAGCGGGTGCTGTTCGCGACCGGTCACCCGGGCGGGCTCCTGGAGGTCCACCACTCCACGGCCGCCGCGCTGCGGGCCGCCGGCTGCGAGATCGTCGTCATCCCGGAGGGGTTGCAGACCGAGGAGGGGTACGTCATGCAGTTCGCGGACGTGGCCGTCCTGGAGCACGGCGCCACGCTGTGGCACACCCACTCCGGCGAGCCGATGAAGGCCATCCTGACGGGCCTGGAGCGCGAGGGGCGTCCGCTGCCCGACCTGGTCGTCGCCGACCACGGCTGGGCCGGGTACGCCGGCCGGCACGGCGTGGACTCCGTCGGGTACGCCGACTGCAACGACCCCGCCCTCTTCCTCGGCGAGGCGGAGGGCACCGTCCAGGTGACGGTCCCCCTCGACGACCACGTCGTCAGCCCGCGCCACTACGACCCGATGACGGCGTACCTGCTGGCGGAGGCGGGCCTCAAGTAGGCCCCCCTCAGCTCACGGCCAGGGGTTCAACCCCTCCGTCCGCTGCTGCGCGTGCCCCGGCGTCGGGTCCAGGTACACCCTGGTCACGCCGGGGAACACGGCCCGCAGCCGCAGCTCGGCCTGTTCACAGGCCCACTCGATCTGGGCCGCCGTCGACACGTCCCGGAAGTCGACCTTGGCGGCGACCAGCGCCTCCCGCGGCCCCTGGACCAGGGTCGTCAGCTCCAGTACGGCCTCGATGTGCTCCACCGCCACCAGCTCGGCCCTGATCCGCTCCCGCATGGGCTTCGGCAGCGGGCGGCCGATCAGCAGCTCGGCGTTGGACCGCCCGAGCACCCACGCCACGGCCAGCAGCAGCACCCCGATGAGCAGCGAGGCGACCCCGTCCCACACGCCCGAACCGGTGAGCTGCCCGCCGAGCAGCCCGCCCGCGGCGAGCACGAGGCCGATCAGCGCGGCCGAGTCCTCCAGGACGACGGCCTTCACGGCGGTGTCCGGGGTGTGCCGGAGGTAGAGCTTGAACGGCGCCCGGAAGCGGGCCGCCTCGCCGCGGGCCTGCTTCAGTCCCGTCCGCAGCGAGTAGCCCTCCAGGAGGAAGGCGACGCCGAGGACGATGTACGAGACGAGCGGGTCGCCGAGTTCCTCGCCCTCGACGAGGGTGTGGATGCCGTCGTAGAGGGAGAAGACCGCGCCGCCGACGAAGGTGGCTACGGCGGCGAGCATGGCCCAGATGTACCGTTCGGGGCCGTAGCCGAGGGGGTGGTCCTCGTCGGCGGGCTTCTCGCTGCGCTTGAGGGCGGTGAGCAGGAGCACCTCGGTGACGGTGTCGGCGACCGAGTGCGCGGCCTCGGAGAGCATCGCGCTGGAGCCACTGATCACACCGGCGACCGCCTTGGCGAGGGCGATCCCGAGGTTGGCGACGGCGGCCACGATCACCGTGAAGGTGCTCTCGCCGCCGCCCTGCTCCGCTGCTTCCGCTTCCGTCATGCCCGTCAGTGTTGCCGAGGTGCCCGGACCACGCCTTCCTGGATCACCGAGATGGCGAGCTGCCCGTCCTGCGTGTAGATGCGCGCCTGACCGAGCCCACGGCCGCCGTGCGCGGACGGCGACTCCTGGTCGTACAGGAGCCATTCGTCGGCGCGGAAGGGCCGGTGGAACCACATCGCGTGGTCGAGGGAGGCACCGACGACGTCCCCGGTCGCCCAGCCGCCGCGGCCGTGCGCGAGCAGGATCGAGTCGAGGAGGGTCATGTCGGAGACGTAGGTGGCGAGGACGACGTGCAGGAGGGGGTCGTCGGCGAGCTTGCCGTTGGTGCGGAACCAGACCTGCGAGTGCGGCTCGCGCGGCTCGCCGAACTTCCCGTACGGCGGCTCGTCGACGTACCGCAGGTCGATCGCCTGGCGGGCCTCGAGGAACTTCTCGATGACGTCCGGCGCGATGTGGTCGTAGCCGCGCAGCCGCTCCGCGGAGGTGGGGAGCGTGGCGGGGTCGGGGGCGGCCGGCATCGGGGCCTGGTGGTCGAAGCCTTCCTCGTGCTTCTGGAAGGACGCCGACAGCGCGAAGATCGGCTGGCCGTGCTGGACGGCGAGGACCCGGCGGGCGGTGAAGGAGCGGCCGTCGTTCATGCGCTCGACCGTGTAGACGATCGGCGCGCCCGGGTCCCCGGTGCGCAGGAAGTACGCGTGCAGAGAGTGGGCGAGACGGTCCTCGGGGACCGTGCGCCCGGCGGCGACGAGCGCCTGGGCCGCGACCTGGCCGCCGAAGACGCGCGGGACGATGGCGGGCCGGGACTGGCCGCGGAAGATGTTCTCCTCGATCTGCTCGAGGTCGAGCAGATCGAGGAGACCCTGTAGTGCCTGACTCATGCAGTCATTTCTACTGGTCAGCGGTTGCGGGGGTCTTACAGACCCGTGTCCTGCGTTCTTACAGGCCCATGTCCTTGGCGATGATCGTCTTCATGATCTCGTTCGTGCCGCCGTAGATCCGGTTGACGCGGTTGTCCGCGTACAGGCGGGCGATCGGGTACTCGTTCATGAAGCCGTAGCCGCCGTGCAGCTGGAGGCAGCGGTCGATGACGCGGTGCGCGACCTCGGTGCAGAACAGCTTCGCGGAGGCGGCCTCGGCCGGGGTCAGCTCGCCCGCGTCCAGCGCCTCGGTGGCGCGGTCGGCGACCGCCTCGGCGGCGTCGACCTCGGCCTTGCAGGCGGCCAGCTCGAACTTGGTGTTCTGGAAGGTGGCGACCGGCTTGCCGAAGACCGTGCGGTCCGTGACGTACTGCTGGGCGAACCGGACGGCGGCCTTGGCCTGCGCGTAGGCGCCGAAGGCGATGCCCCAGCGCTCGGACGCCAGGTTGTGGCCGAGGTAGTAGAAGCCCTTGTTCTCCTCGCCGAGCAGGTCCTCGACCGGAACCTTCACGTCGACGAACGCCAGCTCGGCGGTGTCGGAGGTGCGCAGGCCCAGCTTGTCGAGCTTGCGGCCGATCGAGTAGCCCTCGGCCTTGGTGTCCACGGCGAAGAGGGAGATGCCGTGGCGGCGGTCCTCGGCGGTGGAGGCGGCGGTACGGGCGGCCACGATCACACGGTCGGCGTGGACGCCACCGGTGATGAAGGTCTTGGCGCCGTTGAGGACGTAGTGCGTGCCGTCCTCGCTCAGCTTGGCGGTGGTCTTCATGCCCGCGAGGTCGGAACCGGTGCCCGGCTCGGTCATCGCCAGCGCCCACATCTCCTCGGCGGAGACGAACTTCGGCAGGTAGCGCTTCTTCTGCTCGTCGGTGGCGAGCATCTTGATGTACGGCAGGGCGAGCAGCACGTGCACACCGGAGCCGCCGAAGTGGACGCCCGCGCGGGCCGTCTCCTCGTACATCACGGCCTCGAACTTGTACGAGTCGATGCCGGCGCCGCCGAACTCCTCCGGCACGTTGATGCCGAACAGGCCCAGCTCGGCGAGCTTGTAGTAGAACTCGCGCGGCGCCTGACCGGCCGCGAACCACTCGTCGTAGACGGGGACGACCTCGGCCTCGATGAAGGCCCGGAGGGTCTCCCGGAACGCCTCGTGATCCTCGTTGAACACCGTACGGCGCACCGCCGCCACCTCCACCTGGCTCCAGGGTCGCTTGTCTAAGCGCTTGCTCAGAAGCTAAAGGTACCGGCCGGTAGCGAGAGCCGTCCAGGGGAACCCGTCCGTAACGCTCGTCACTCCCCCGCCGCCCCGAACGCCCCTCGGGCCATCCGGTGCAGCAGTACCGCCGTGACGCCCCGCCCCGGGAGCGCGCCCGGCCGCCCCAGGTGCGGGGTCGAGTTCAGCAGCCCGAAGACCGAGTGCACGGCGGATCGCGCGGTGGGCTCCGTCAGCGTCGGGTACACCTCGCGGACGACGCCCACCCACAGCTCGACGTACTGCCGCTGAAGCTGCCGCACCAGCTTGCGGTCGCTGTCGCGGAGGCGGTCCAACTCGCGGTCGTGCAAGGTGATCAGTGGCCGGTCGTCCAGGGCGAAGTCGATGTGGCCCTCGATGAGGGAGTCGAGGACGTCCGCCGCCGAGGAGCCGTCCGCCTCGGCCAGCCGTCGCTTCGCGCCCCGCAGCAGCTGCTCGCTGATCCCCACCAGCAGCTCCGCCAGCATCGCGTCCTTGCCGGCGAAGTGGCGGTAGAGGCCGGGGCCGCTGATGCCGACGGCGGCCCCTATCTCGTCCACGCCGACGCCGTGGAAGCCGCGCTCGGCGAAGAGTCGAGCGGCCTCCTTGAGGATCTGCTCGCGGCGGGTGGGGGCGTCGGTTCTGGTGGCCATGCAAGCAATTCTAGACAGGGAGGTTAGCGGTCGTTAACCTGAAGGAAATGGTTAACGCTCATTAACAGTCGACCACTGGGTGAGGGGACCGCAGGATGCACGAGGCACCGGAGCTGACGAGCGGGGCGGACCCCGCGTCGGAGGCCTGGCGGGCCAACGAGGAAGCCCACCTCGCACTCGTCGGGGAGCTGCGCGGGAAGCTGGCCGCGGCGGCGCTGGGCGGGGGTGAGAAGGCGCGCGCCCGGCACACCGCGCGCGGCAAGCTGCTGCCGCGCGACCGGGTGGACACGCTCCTCGATCCGGGTTCGCCGTTCCTGGAGCTGGCCCCCCTCGCCGCCGACGGGCTCTACGACGGCCAGGCCCCGGCCGCCGGGGTGATCGCCGGGATCGGCCGGGTCAGCGGGCGTGAGTGCGTGATCGTCGCCAATGACGCGACCGTCAAGGGCGGCACGTACTACCCGATGACGGTGAAGAAGCACCTGCGCGCCCAGGAAGTCGCCCTGGAGAACCGGCTCCCCTGTCTCTACCTCGTGGACTCCGGCGGGGCCTTCCTGCCCATGCAGGACGAGGTCTTCCCCGACCGCGAGCACTTCGGGCGGATCTTCTACAACCAGGCCCGGATGTCCGGCGTCGGCATCCCGCAGATCGCCGCCGTCCTCGGCTCCTGTACGGCCGGTGGCGCCTATGTCCCCGCGATGAGCGACGAGGCCGTCATCGTCCGCAACCAGGGCACGATCTTCCTGGGTGGCCCGCCCCTGGTGAAGGCCGCGACCGGCGAGGTCGTCACGGCAGAGGAGCTGGGCGGCGGCGAGGTGCACGCGCGCGTGTCCGGCGTGACCGACCACCTCGCGGAGGACGACGCGCACGCGCTGCGGATCGTGCGCAACATCGTCGCCACGCTCCCCGCGCGCGGGGCGCTCCCGTGGTCCGTGGAGCCGGCCGTCGAGCCGAAGGTCGATCCGTACGGTCTCTACGGCGCCGTCCCCGTCGACTCCCGCACCCCTTATGACGTACGCGAGATCATCGCGCGCGTGGTCGACGGCTCCCGCTTCTCGGAGTTCAAGTCCGAGTTCGGGCAGACCCTCGTCACCGGCTTCGCCCGCATCCACGGCCACCCGGTCGGCATCGTCGCCAACAACGGCATCCTGTTCTCCGAGTCCGCCCAGAAGGGCGCCCACTTCATCGAGCTGTGCGACCAGCGCGGCATCCCGCTGGTGTTCCTGCAGAACATCTCCGGGTTCATGGTGGGGCGTTCGTACGAGGCCGGTGGCATCGCCAAGCACGGCGCGAAGATGGTCACGGCCGTCGCCTGCACGCGCGTGCCGAAGCTGACGGTCGTGGTCGGCGGCTCGTACGGCGCGGGCAACTACTCCATGTGCGGCCGGGCCTACTCCCCCCGCTTCCTGTGGATGTGGCCCAACGCCAAGATCTCCGTCATGGGCGGCGAACAGGCCGCGTCGGTCCTCGCGACCGTCAAGCGGGACCAGTTGGAGGCGCGCGGCGAGGACTGGCCCGCGGAGGACGAGGAGGCCTTCAAGGACCCGATCCGTGCGCAGTACGACCGCCAGGGGAATGCCTACTACGCGACGGCCCGCCTGTGGGACGACGGGGTCATCGACCCCCTGGAGACCCGCCAGGTGCTGGGCCTGGCCCTGACCGCCTGCGCCAACGCGCCCCTGGGTGACCCCCAGTTCGGCGTCTTCCGGATGTGAGGACCCATGTTTGACACAGTGCTTGTCGCCAACCGGGGCGAGATCGCGGTCCGCGTCATCCGTACCCTGCGCTCCCTGGGCGTGCGCTCGGTGGCCGTCTTCTCCGACGCCGACGCGGACGCCCGGCACGTACGGGAGGCCGACACGGCGGTACGACTGGGCCCGGCACCGGCCGCCGAGAGCTATCTGTCGGTGGAGCGGCTGCTGGAGGCCGCCGCGTCGACGGGCGCCCAGGCCGTCCACCCCGGCTACGGCTTCCTCGCCGAGAACGCGGCCTTCGCGCGCGCGTGCGCCGACGCCGGGCTGGTCTTCATCGGCCCGCCCGCGGACGCCATCTCCCTGATGGGCGACAAGATCCGGGCCAAGGAGACGGTGGCCGCGGCGGGGGTGCCGGTGGTGCCGGGCGGCCGTGACCCGGAACTGGCTTCCGCCGCCCTGGAATTGGGCGCTCCGGTCCTGCTCAAGCCCTCCGCCGGCGGTGGCGGCAAGGGCATGCGGCTGGTCCGCGATCTGTCCGTGCTGGACGAGGAGATCGCCGCGGCCCGCCGCGAGGCCCGCGCCTCCTTCGGCGACGACACGCTCCTGGTGGAGCGGTGGATCGACCGCCCCCGGCACATCGAGATCCAGGTCCTGGCGGACGGCCACGGCAACGTCGTCCACCTCGGCGAACGCGAGTGCTCCCTCCAGCGCCGCCACCAGAAGATCATCGAGGAGGCCCCGTCGGTCCTCCTGGACGAGGCCACGCGCGCGGCGATGGGCGAGGCGGCGGTCCAGGCGGCCCGCTCGTGCGGCTACCGGGGCGCGGGCACGGTGGAGTTCATCGTCCCCGGCGGCGACCCGTCGTCGTACTACTTCATGGAGATGAACACCCGCCTCCAGGTCGAGCACCCGGTCACCGAACTCATCACGGGCCTGGACCTGGTGGAGTGGCAGCTGCGGGTGGCGGCGGGGGAGCCGCTGCCGTTCGGACAGGACGACGTACGGCTCACGGGCCACGCGATCGAGGCGCGCCTGTGCGCGGAGGACCCGGCCCGCGGCTTCCTCCCCTCCGGCGGCACGGTGCTGCGGTTGCACGAGCCGCAGGGCGAGGGCGTACGTACGGACTCCGGGCTCAGCGAGGGTGTGGAGGTCGGCAGCCTGTACGACCCGATGCTGTCCAAGGTGATCGCGTACGGCCCCGACCGCGCGACGGCCCTGCGCAAGCTCCGCGCGGCGCTGGCGGACACGGTGACGCTGGGCGTGCAGACCAACGCGGGGTTCCTGCGGAGGCTGTTGGCCCATCCGGATGTGGTCGCGGGGCAGTTGGACACGGGGCTGGTCGAACGCGAGGTCGATGGGCTCGTGGCCGACGCGGTGCCCGCAGAGGTGTACGCGGCGGCGGCGCTGCTGCGCCAGGCGGCGCTCGCCCCGGCCGAGGACAGCGGGTGGGCCGACCCGTTCGCCGCGGCGAACGGCTGGCGGCTGGGCGGCGAGCGGGCCTGGACGGCACACCCGCTGCGCGTGCCGGGCCACGAGCCGGTGATCGTGCGCGTGCGCAGCACACCGGACGGCGGCACCGAAGTGCTCGTGGGCGACGCCGAGACGCCCCTGCGCGGGACCGCGACCGCCGCCTCGGCGGGCCGATTCACCTGCCTCCTCGACGGCGTCGCGCACACCTTCACCGCCCTGCCGGACGGCACGTGGCTGGGCCGCGACGGCGACGCGTGGCACGTACGGGACCACGACCCGGTGGCGGCGTCCCTGTCCGGCGCGGCCCACGCGGGCGCCGACTCGCTCACCGCGCCCATGCCGGGGACGGTGACGGTGGTGAAGGTCGCCGTGGGGGACGAAGTGGCGGCCGGACAGAGCCTGTTGGTGGTGGAGGCGATGAAGATGGAGCACGTCATCTCCGCCCCGCACGCGGGCACGGTCGCCGAACTGGACGTCAAGCCGGGCACGACGGTCGCGATGGACCAGGTGCTGGCCGTCATCACCCCCGTGGAGGACGAGACATGACACTCCCCATGGTCGTACCGCAGGAAGGCCTGCCGTCGCGGGTCCGCATCCATGAGGTCGGCGCGCGCGACGGGTTGCAGAACGAGAAGTCGAGCGTCCCGACGGACGTCAAGGCGGAGTTCATCCACCGCCTGGCCGACGCGGGCCTGACGACGATCGAGGCGACGAGCTTCGTCCACCCCAAGTGGGTGCCCCAACTGGCGGACGCGGAGCAGCTGTTCCCGCGGCTGGCCGACGTGAAGGCGGACCTTCCGGTACTGGTCCCGAACGAACGCGGTCTGGAGCGCGCCCTGGCGCTGGGAGCGACCCGGGTGGCGGTCTTCGCCAGCGCCAGCGAGTCGTTCGCGAAGGCCAACCTCAACCGCACGCTGGACGAGGCGCTGGCCATGTTCGAGCCGACGGTGGCGCGCGCGAAGGATGCGGGCGTGCATGTCCGCGGCTACCTCTCCATGTGCTTCGGCGACCCATGGGAGGGCCCGGTCCCGGTGCCGCAGGTCGTGCAGGTCTGCCGGGCGCTGCTCGACATGGGCTGCGACGAGTTGAGCCTGGGCGACACGATCGGCGTGGCGACGGCGGGCCACGTACGGGCGCTGCTGCGGGCGTTGAACGAGGAGGGCGTCTCGACGTCCGTGCTCGGCGTGCACTTCCACGACACGTACGGCCAGGCGCTCGCCAACACGTACGCGGCGCTGCTGCACGGCGTCACCACGGTCGACGCCTCCGCGGGCGGCCTCGGCGGCTGCCCGTTCGCCAAGTCAGCCACCGGCAACCTCGCCACCGAAGACCTCGTGTGGATGCTGCAGGGTCTCGGCATCGACACCGGAGTCGACCTCGACCGTCTCGTCGCCACCAGCGAGTGGATGGCCGACCACCTGGGCCGACCCAGCCCTTCCCGCACCGTTCGAGCCCTGTCCCACAAGGAGCAGTGACCCGCGATGGACCACCGACTCTCCCCCGAACTCGAAGAACTCCGCCGCACGGTGGAGGAGTTCGCGCACGACGTCGTAGCCCCGAAGATCGCCGACTACTACGAACACCACGAGTTCCCCTACGAGATCGTCCGCGAGATGGGCCGCATGGGCCTGTTCGGACTGCCGTTCCCCGAGGAGTACGGCGGTATGGGCGGCGACTACATGGCGCTGGGCGTGGCGCTGGAGGAGCTGGCGAGGGTCGACTCGTCGGTGGCGATCACGCTGGAGGCAGGGGTGTCCCTGGGCGCCATGCCCCTGCACCTCTACGGCACGGAGGCCCAGAAGCAGGAGTGGCTCCCGCGTCTGTGCTCGGGCGAGATCCTGGGCGCGTTCGGCCTGACGGAACCGGACGGCGGCAGCGACGCGGGCGCGACGCGCACGACGGCTCGCCTGGACGAGTCGACCGGGGAATGGGTGATCAACGGCACGAAGTGCTTCATCACCAACTCGGGCACGGACATCACGGGCTTGGTGACGGTGACGGCGGTGACAGGCCGCAAGCCCGACGGCAAGCCGTTGATCTCCTCGATCATCGTCCCCTCGGGCACCCCGGGCTTCACGGTGGCGGCGCCGTACTCGAAGGTGGGCTGGAACGCGTCAGACACGCGTGAACTGTCCTTCGCGGACGTCCGCGTCCCCGCGACGAACCTGCTGGGCGAGGAGGGCAGGGGCTACGCCCAGTTCCTGCGCATCCTGGACGAGGGCCGCATCGCGATCGCGGCGCTGTCGACGGGCCTGGCGCAGGGCTGCGTGGACGAGTCGGTGAAGTACGCGAAGGAACGCCACGCCTTCGGCAAGCCGATCGGCGCGAACCAGGCCATCCAGTTCAAGATCGCGGACATGGAGATGAAGGCCCACACCGCCCGTCTGGCCTGGCGGGACGCGGCGTCGAGGCTGGTGGCAGGCGAGCCCTTCAAGAAGGAAGCGGCCCTCGCCAAGCTCTACTCGTCCACGATCGCGGTGGACAACGCCCGGGACGCGACCCAGGTCCACGGCGGCTACGGCTTCATGAACGAGTACCCGGTGGCCCGCATGTGGCGCGACTCCAAGATCCTGGAGATCGGGGAGGGGACGAGCGAGGTACAGCGGATGCTGATCGCTCGGGAGTTGGGCTTGGTGGGCTGAGCCTCCGGGCGCCGTCGACCCGCGCCGTATGGATGCGGGGCGACGGCGGCCCGCATCCATACCGTTGGCGTATGGACTACGCCAAGATGCGCATGATCGCCGAGGAGCTTGAGGCGTACGCAGAGCGCCTTGAGGGTGCCTGGATCGTGGAGATCGGCCCGTCGGGACCGGTACTGGCGATGACGTGCCCGTCGAAGCGCCACCAGGGCACGATCCGCCGCATCCGGGAGCAACTGGACGAGCAGCTCCTCACCACCCACCCCGGCTACATCTGCGCGAACGGCCCCGAGATCGAACACCCAGCGATCGGCCGCATGCGCCGCCCCGATGCCGTCGTCATCCCGGAGCACGTACTCGACGAAGAGGACCTGGCCGTGGACGCCACGGAAGTGCTGGCCGTCATCGAGATCGTCTCGCCGTCCAACCCGAACAACGACTACGGCGAGAAGCTCGCCGAATACCCTGCCATGGGTATCGCGCACTACCTCATCGTCGACCCTCGCACCGGCACCATCGAAGTGCACTCGGACCCGTGCAAGAACCGCTACAGCCGCAAGGACCCGTACATCTTCGGAGACGCGGTCCCGTTCGGCCCCTGGACGGTCGAGACGGCGGATTTCCGCCGCTACGGCAAGGCAGGGAACGGCGTCGGCTGAGGGCCGGGCGACTGTGCAGCGGCGCTTCAACATCCGTTGATTGCAAAGGAGTTGGAGCCCGGCGGTACACCCACGCCACCCCACAGACAGCCCACAGCTTCGTTTTCAAGGGGCCCTGCCCCCTGGACAAGATCTGAGGTTAGGCTAACCTACGTTCGAACTTGTCCGGCGGGCGCTTCGCCCCGTTCGAAAGCAGCCACACTCATGTCCAACGCCAGAGCCACCCACCTCACCCGCCGCGGCATCCTCGCCGCGGGCGGCGCCCTCGGCCTCGGTGCCGTGCTCGCAGCCTGCGGTGACGACGACGCGAAAAGCGGTGGCTCTGGCGAGGAGACGGCCGCCGCGAAGAAGTCCGGTCCCTGGACGTTCAAGGACGACCGCGGCACCGAGGTGAAGCTCGACAAGATCCCCGCGAACATCGTCGCCTTCACCGGCGTCGCCGCCGCGCTCTACGACTACGGCATCTCCGTCAAGGGCGTCTTCGGCCCCACCAAGACCGCCGACGGCAAGGCCGACGTCCAGGCCGGCGACATGGACATCTCCAAGGTCGAGATCCTCGGCAACGTCTGGGACCAGTTCAACGTCGAGAAGTACGCCGCCCTCGCCCCGGACGTCCTCATCACCACGATGTTCGACGACGCCGGCACCCTCTGGTACGTCCCGGCCGCCTCCAAGGACAAGATCGCCAAGCTCGCCCCGAGCGTCGGCATCTCCGTCTACGACCGCCAGATCACCGAGCCGCTCCAGCGCATGTGGGAGCTCGCGGAGTCCCTCGGCGCCGACATGACGGCCGCCACCGTCACCGACGCCAAGAAGAAGTTCGAGGCCGCCGCGACCCGGCTGCGCGCCGCCGCGAAGGCGAAGCCCGACATCAAGGTGATGGCCGGTTCCGCCAGCCAGGACATCTTCTACGTCTCCGGCACCAACCTCTCCATCGACCTCGAGTACTTCAAGGCCCTCGGCGTGAACTTCGTCGAGCCGCCGGAGAGCGCCAAGAAGGAGGGTGGCGGCTGGTACGAGTCGCTGAGCTGGGAGAACGTCGACAAGTACAAGGCCGACATCATCATGATGGACGACCGGTCGTCGACGATCCAGCCGGCCGACATCACCGAGGCGACCTGGAAGAAGCTCCCTGCCGTAAAGGCCGGGCAGGTCATCTCTCGGTCGCCGGAGCCGATCCTGTCGTACGACAAGTGCACGCCGCTTCTTGAGACCCTCGCCGAGGCTCTTGAGAACGCGAAGAAGGTCAGCTAGTCGCTTACGCCGGTGGGGAGCTGCGGGTCCGTCGTGGCTGGTCGCGCAGTTCCCCGCGCCCCTTGGGTACGTCACCTCGCCCCCTGATCCAAAACTCAGGAGCACTCCCATGACCACCGCCGTTGCCGCCCCGTTCCGCTTCTTCGCGCTGCACGTCGTGAGAACGCGGCAGCTCGGGCCGTCTCTCGTCCGGGTCACCTTCTCCGGCGAAGAACTGCGGGAGTTCTGCTCCAACGGGTGCGACCAGTCGCTGTCGCTCTTCATCCCCGCCGAGGGGCAGACCGAGCCCCGTGTGCCCATCGAGCTCGGTGACGGCTGGTGGCAGGGCTGGCGTGAACTCCCGGACGACGTACGGGCCGTGATGCGGTCGTACACGCTCCGCGCCCTGCGTCGGGACCCCGACGAGATCGACATCGACTTCGTGCTGCACGGCGTCGAACCCGGTGCCGACACGCAGGCCGGGCCCGCCTCCCGCTGGGCCGCCGCCGCTACCGCCGGGGACCGTGTCCTCCTCCTCGGCCCCGCCATCGCCGACAACCGGGCGATCCGGTTCCGGCCCGCCGAGGACACCGACCTCACCCTCATCTGGGGCGACGAGACCGCCGTACCCGCCGTCTCCGCGATCCTCGAGTCCCTGCCGGCCGGCACTCCCGCCCGGGTCTGGCTGGAGGTGCAGCACGCCGCCGACATCCAGGACCTGGTGACCGAGGCCGACGCCGAGATCACCTGGTTCGTCCGGGACCACGAGGGCGCCGAGGGGTCCCCCATGGCCCTCGGCGCCATCCGTGACACCCAACTCCCGGACTCCACAAAGCCGTACGTCTGGATCGCGGGCGAGTCGAGCTGTGTGAAGCAGCTGCGCCGGCACTTCGTCGGCGAACGCGGCATCGACCGCCGCAGCGTCACCTTCGTCGGTTACTGGCGGCAGGGCATGACCGAGGAACAGCTCCGCGCCGCCGAGTAGCCGCCGCGTAGCCCCCAGAACGACCCCGAGCCGCCGCACGCCCAACTCCCCCGCGTGCGGCGGTGACTGCTGTGCGGGGAGTGGCAACTGCGGCCGAAGTGACCGTAGTCACGGCCGACACCGCGTTTGATCCAAGTGACTTAGGTTAGGCTAACCTAAGTAAGGCGAGATCGACGCGAACGTGAAACGAAGACCGCTTCCCCAAGCGTCCCCACCCCGTCCGACCCGCACGGACTGCTCCCCACCGGAGGACCCCCACCATGCGCTCGCACCTGCTCAACGACACGACCGCGGAGCAGTACCGCCGCTCCGTGACCGAAGGAATAGAGCGGGTGGCAGCCAAACTCGCCGCCACCGACCGTCCGTTCACAGGTGTCACCGTCGACGCCCTCGCCCCGGCCATCGACGCGATCGACCTCGACAAGCCGCTGCTCGACACCGGCGCCGTGCTCGACGAGCTGGAGGACGTCTACCTCCGCGACGCGGTCTACTTCCACCACCCCCGCTATCTCGCCCACCTCAACTGCCCGGTCGTCATCCCGGCGGTGCTCGGCGAGGCGATCCTCTCCGCGGTCAACTCCTCGCTGGACACCTGGGACCAGTCGGCCGGCGGCACCCTCATCGAGCGCAAGCTCATCGACTGGACGACCGCCCGCATCGGCCTCGGCCCCGCCGCCGACGGCGTGTTCACCTCCGGCGGCACCCAGTCCAACCTCCAGGCGCTGCTCCTCGCCCGGGAAGAGGCGAAGACGGACACCACAGCCAAACTCCGTATCTTCGCCTCCGAGGTCAGCCACTTCAGCGTCAAGAAGTCCGCCAAACTCCTCGGCCTCTCCCCCGACTCCGTGGTCACCATCCCCGTCGACCAGAACAAGCGGATGCAGACCGTCGCGCTCGCCCATGAGCTGGAGCGCTGCAAGGCCGCCGGTCTCGTCCCGATGGCCGTCGTCGCCACCGCCGGCACCACCGACTTCGGGTCCATCGACCCGCTGCCCGAGATCGCCGAGCTGTGCGCGCAGTACGGCACCTGGATGCACGTCGACGCGGCCTACGGCTGCGGACTGCTCGCGTCGGTGAAGTACCGCGGCCGGATCGACGGCATCGAGCGCGCCGACTCGGTCACCGTCGACTACCACAAGTCCTTCTTCCAGCCGGTGAGTTCGTCCGCCGTCCTGGTCCGCGACGCCGCCACGCTCCGCCACGCGACCTACCACGCCGAGTACCTCAACCCGAAGCGCATGGTGCAGGAGCGCATCCCCAACCAGGTGGACAAGTCCCTCCAGACCACCCGCCGTTTCGACGCCCTGAAGCTGTGGGTGACGCTGCGGACCATGGGCGCGGACGGCATCGGGCAGCTCTTCGACGAGGTGTGCGACCTGGCCGTCGAGGGCTGGAAGATCCTCGCCGCCGACCCGCGCTACGACGTCGTGGTCGAGCCGACGCTCTCCACCCTCGTCTTCCGCTACATCCCGGCCGCCGTGACCGACCCCTCCGAGATCGACCGCGCCAACCTGTACGCCCGCAAGGCCCTGTTCGCCTCCGGTGACGCCGTGGTCGCGGGCACCAAGGTGCAGGGCCGCCACTACCTGAAGTTCACCCTGCTCAACCCTGAGACGACGACCGAAGACATCGCCGCCGTACTCGATCTGATCGCCGGCCACGCCGAGCAGTACCTGGGAGAGTCCCTTGACCGCGCGTCCTGAAACCCCGACCAAAACCTACGATTTCGTGGGCATCGGGCTCGGCCCGTTCAACCTCGGCCTGGCCTGCCTCACCGAGCCCATCGACGAACTCGACGGTGTCTTCCTGGAGTCGAAGCCCGACTTCGAGTGGCACGCCGGCATGTTCCTCGACGGCGCCCACCTCCAGACGCCGTTCATGTCGGACCTGGTCACGCTGGCCGACCCGACCTCGCCGTACTCCTTCCTCAACTACCTGAAGGACAAAGGCCGGCTGTACTCGTTCTACATCCGGGAGAACTTCTACCCGCTGCGCGTCGAGTACGACGACTACTGCCGCTGGGCCGCGAACAAGCTGAGCAGCGTCCGCTTCAGCACGACGGTCGCGGACGTCCAGTACGTGGATGACGTGTACGTCGTGACGACCACGGCCGGCGACGTCTACCGCGCCCGCCATCTCGTCCTCGGCACCGGCACCTCCCCCCACTACCCGGAGGCCGTGCGCGGGCTCGGCGGTGACTTCTTCCACAACTCCCAATACATGCAGAACAAGGCGGAGTTGCAGAAGAAGGAGTCGATCACGATCGTCGGCTCCGGGCAGTCCGCCGCCGAGATCTACCACGACCTCCTCGCCGAGATCGACGTCTACGGCTACCGGCTGAACTGGGTGACCCGCTCGCCCCGCTTCTTCCCGCTCGAATACACCAAGCTCACGCTGGAGATGACCTCCCCGGAGTACATCGACTACTACCGCGAGCTGCCCGAGGCCACCCGCTACCGGCTCACCGCCCAGCAGAAGGGCCTGTTCAAGGGCATCGACGGCGATCTCATCAACGAGATCTTCGACCTGCTCTACCAGAAGAACCTCGGCGGTCCGGTCCCCACCCGGCTGCTCACCAACTCGGCGCTGAACGGCGCGACTTACGAAAACGGCACGTACACCCTCTCCTTCCGGCAGGAGGAGCAGGAGAAGGACTACGACCTCCAGACGCACGGCCTGGTCCTCGCCACCGGATACAAGTACGCCGAGCCCGAGTTCCTGACCCCCGTCAAGGACCGGCTGCGCTACGACTCGCAGGGCAACTTCGACGTCGCCCGCAACTACTCGATCGACACCACCGGCCGCGGCGTCTTCCTCCAGAACGCCGGCGTGCACACCCACAGCATCACCTCGCCCGACCTGGGCATGGGTGCGTACCGCAACAGCTACATCATCCGTGAGCTGCTCGGCACCGAGTACTACCCGGTCGAGAAGACGATCGCGTTCCAGGAGTTCTCCGTATGACCACCCCCCACACCTTCACCTTCCGCCCGCTCGACCCGCTCAAGGACGCCGAGCTGCTGCACGGCTGGGTCACCCACCCCAAGGCCGCGTTCTGGATGATGCAGGACGCGAAACTGGAGGACGTCGAGCGCGCGTACATGGAGATAGCCGCCGACGAGCACCACCACGCGCTGCTGGGTCTCGACGAGTATGGCGTCCCCGTGTTCCTGATGGAGAAGTACGACCCCGCCCATCGTGAACTCGTGGGCCTGTACGAGCCGTTGCCGGGTGACGTCGGCATGCACTTCCTCACCCCCGCGACCGACAAGCCGGTGCACGGCTTCACCCGGTCCGTCATCACCGCCGTGATGGCCCACCTCTTCGAGGACCCGGCCGTCGAGCGCGTCGTCGTCGAGCCGGACGTCTCCAACAAGGGCGTCCACGCCCTCAACGAGGCCGTCGGGTTCGTGCCCGAGCGGGAGATCGAGAAGCCGGAGAAGAGGGCGCTGCTCAGCTTCTGCACCCGCGAGCAGTTCGCGAAGGCGGTGGCCGCATGAGCCTCGCCGACTCCGTCGCCCACCTCTCCCCCGAGCGCTGGGAGCAGGCCAACCGCCTGCTCATCCGCAAGGCTCTCGCCGAGTTCGCCCACGAGCGGCTCATCACGCCGGAGGCCACCGCCGACGGCCGCTTCGAGGTCCGCAGCGACGACGGTCTGACCCGCTACGGGTTCACCGCCACCCGCCGCGCCCTCGACCACTGGCAGGTCGACGCCGACTCCCTTTCCCGTCAGCGAGACGGCGTCGACCTCCCCCTCGCCGCGCTGGACTTCTTCATCGAGCTGAAGAAGGCGCTGGGCCTGAGCGACGAGATCCTGCCGGTCTACCTGGAGGAGATCTCCTCCACCCTCTCCGGCACCTGCTACAAGCTCACCAAGCCCCAGATCCCGGTAGCAGAGCTGGCGCGATCCGACTTCCAGGCCATCGAGACCGGCATGACCGAGGGCCACCCCTGCTTCGTCGCCAACAACGGCCGGCTCGGCTTCGGCATCCACGAGTACCTGTCGTACGCCCCGGAGACGGCGAGCCCGGTCCGCCTGGTCTGGCTGGCCGCGCACCGCTCCCGCGCCGCGTTCACGGCGGGTGTCGGGATCGAGTACGAGGCCTTCGTACGGGACGAGTTGGGTGCGGAGACGGTCGAGCGCTTCGACCGGCAGCTCACCGAGCAGGGCCTCGACCCGGCCGACTTCCTCCTCATCCCGGTCCACCCCTGGCAGTGGTGGAACAAGCTCTCCGTCACCTTCGCCGCGGAGGTCGCCCGGCGCCACCTCGTCTGCCTGGGCGAGGGCGACGACGAGTACCTGGCCCAGCAGTCCATCCGGACCTTCTTCAACAAGTCCAACCCCGAGAAGCACTATGTGAAGACGGCCCTGTCCGTCATCAACATGGGCTTCATGCGCGGCCTTTCGGCGGCGTACATGGAGGCGACCCCGGCGATCAACGACTGGCTCGCCCAACTCATCGACAACGACCCGGTGTTGAAGTCCACGGGCCTGTCGATCATCCGCGAGCGCGCGGCCGTCGGCTACCGCCATCTGGAGTACGAGGCGGCGACGGACCGCTACTCGCCGTACCGCAAGATGCTGGCCGCCCTGTGGCGCGAGAGCCCGGTCAACTCCCTCCAGGACGGGGAGTCGCTGGCGACGATGGCGTCCCTGGTCCACGTCGACCACGAGGGCAACTCCTTCGCGGGCGCCCTGATCGAGCAGTCGGGCCTGACCCCGACCGAGTGGCTGCGCCGCTACCTGACGGCGTACTTCACCCCGCTGCTCCACAGCTTCTACGCCTACGACCTGGTCTACATGCCGCACGGCGAGAACGTGATCCTGGCCCTGAAGGACGGCGCGGTGACCCGCGCGATCTACAAGGACATCGCCGAGGAGATCGCCGTCATGGACGTCGACGCGGTGCTCCCGCCGACCGTCGAACGCCTCCGCGTGGACGTCCCGGAGGACAAGAAGCTCCTCTCCATCTTCACGGACGTCTTCGACTGCTTCTTCCGCTTCCTCGCCGCGAACCTCGCCGCCGAGGGAATCCTGGAGGAGGACGACTTCTGGCGGACGGTCGCGGACGTCACCCGCGAGTACCAGGCCTCGGTGCCCGAACTCGCCGACAAGTTCCGCCAGTACGACATGTTCGCCCCGGAGTTCGCCCTGTCCTGCCTCAACCGCCTCCAACTGCGCAACAACAAGCAGATGGTGGACCTGGCGGACCCGGCGGGCGCACTCCAACTGGTGGGCAACCTGAAGAACCCGATAGCGGGCTTCTGACCCCAGAGACAGGCGGGCGCCACGAGGTACGGTCCTTCGTGGCGCCCGCCGACTTCATGCCGTTAAGGGGCGCGGGGAACTGCGCGACCAGCCCCCACCGGCCCGCAGCCGAATCACCAGGGCACTTGAGGCGACCGGTAGTAATTGATCCCCATCGCCTCCCACCGAGTCCCCTGCGCAGCAAGCCGCACCCGATACGCCTCCCAGTCATGCGTGACGGAAGGCGACCACCCCAGCTCAGCCACCCCCGCCAACCTCGGAAACGCCATGTACTCGATGTCGGCGGACGTCACGATCGTCTCCGTCCACAACGGCGCCTCAACCCCCCGCACAGCCGCAGCAGGCACCCCCGCCAGATAGTCCCCCGGATCCCAGTCGTACGACCGCTTCACCTCGACCAGCCCCGCCCAGTCCAGCCCCAACGGCGTATCCGCGGTGTACTTCATGTCGAGGTACACCCGGTCGGCGGGCGACAGCACAATCCCCGTACCGTTCTGCGCAGCCTTCGCCACCTGCGCCTTCTCCTCCGCACTGGTGTCATCGAGCCCCCAGTACTGCGCCACAGCCCCCCGCGAGGGGTTCGCCCCGGTGAGCTGATGCCAACCCACCACCGTCTTCCCGTACTTGGCGACGACCGGCTGCACCCGGTCCATGAACTTGACGTAGTCCTCATGGCTGGTCGAGTGCGCCTCGTCCCCGCCGATGTGCAGATAGCGGCCGGGCGTGAGCGCGGCGAGCTCCCGGATCACGTCGTCGACGAAGTCGTACGTGAGGTCTTTGCCGACGCACAGCGAGCTGAATCCGACCTCGGTGCCGGTGTAGAGCGGCGGCGCGACCCCGTCGCAGTTCAGCTCGGCGTACGAGGCGAGCGCGGCGTTGGTGTGGCCGGGCATGTCGATCTCGGGGACGACCTCCAGATACCGCGAGGACGCGTACCGGACGATCTCCTTGTAGTCGGCCTTGGTGTAGTAACCACCGGCACCCCCACCGACCTGCGTCGACCCGCCGTACGTCGCCAGCCGCGGCCAGGAGTCGATCGCGATGCGCCAGCCCTGGTCGTCACTGAGATGCAGATGCAGCTTGTTGACCTTGTAGAGCGCCAACTGGTCGATGTACCGCTTGACTTGGTCCACGGTGAAGAAGTGCCGGGAGACATCGAGCATCGCTCCCCGCCAGCCGTAACGCGGGCTGTCGGTGACGGTGCCACCCGCGACCAGCCAGGGTCCGGACTGCACGGAACCCTTCTCGACCTTCGCCGGCAGCAGCTGCCGCAGGGTCTGCACCCCGTGGAAGAGGCCGGCGGGCCGCGCGGCGGTGATGGTGACCCCCTTCGCCCCGCTGACAAGACGGTATCCCTCCGCACCGAACGGGCCCTTCGCCAGCCGCAGTTGAATGTCTCCCCCGCGCCCCACCTCCACCGGCACCGGATAGCCCGTGGACGGTCGGAGCACCCCCGCGAGGTACTCGCCGACGCGGCGCACCTCCCGCGAGTCGTCCACGCCGATACGGGTCTTCGCCGTGATGCGGTACGGCGATCCGCCCGGCGTCACCTTCGAGGGCGCCGGAATCACCTGGTCGAGCGGTGTGGCCTCGGCGGGCGTCGGCGCCGCGCCCACGGTGAGCGAGCCCACCGCCACGAGCAGCAGCGCGCCCAGAACTCGGGTCGTACGGGGAGTCGTTCTGTGGTGCCGTCTCACCTGCGCCCCCTTCTCCATCAACCCTGGATTGGTGCAGACCACTCTGCCGGGTGACGGGCTGGTTGCGGAAGTGCACAGCCCCGTCACAGGGAGTCCCACTACGGTCCACACCTTGCCGTGACGGCTCCTTGGGGGAGACGAAGATGTCCGAGCACAGCGCACAGCAAGCCGGTACCGCCCACGCCCCGGCGTCGGGCGTCCCGTCGGCCGACGTGTCGGCGGTGCGCGCCTACGCGGGCGCGTTCTGCGGCGAGCAGCACGCCGCCGCCGACCTCGCCGCCGAGGTCCTCGCCCACGCCCCGCAGCACCCGGGGCCCACCGGCCGCCTGGACCTGCTGGCCGCCGTCCGCCGTACCGCCGACGCCTGGGTGCGCCAGGAACGGGCCGCCTTGCTGCGCCCCGGTTTCCGGTCCTGGGCGCAGCGGGCGGCGGACACCTTCGGGCCCGTGGACACCCTGCGCCGGGTGGAGCACACCTCGCTGCTGCTGGCCGCCTTCGCCACCCTGCCCGACCAGGCGCAGGCCGCGCTGTGGCTGTGCCAGGCCGAGCAGGGCGAGACCGCGTTCGCCGCCCAAGTGCTCGGCATCACCGAGGAGTTCGCCGAGTCCATGGCGGAGTCTGCGCGGGCCCGGCTGGCCGACGGGTTTCTGCGGCTGCGTGCCGAGCGCACCGAGGACGCCCGCTGTGTGCACTACGGCACCATGCTCGGCGCGATCGCCCGCGGCACCCACCGGGAGACCCCCGACGACCTCCGACGGCACCTGGACGGCTGCCGGTTCTGTGCCCACGACTTCACCCTGCTGCACACGCTCACCTCCGGCGCCCCGGAGGAGCTGCGGGCCCTGCTGGTCGACCAGGTGCTGGTGTGGGGCGGCCCGGCCTACCGCGCGGCCCGGCAGCCGGAGACGGCCCCGGTGGCGCCGCGAGAACCGGAGCCGGAGACCGCCACGCCTCCCGCCCCGGAGCCCCCGCGCAGACGCCGCCCCGTCCTCGCCGTGGCGATCGCGGTCGTCGTCACCGCCGTGGCCACCACCGCCGCCCTGAAGCTGCTCGGCGACGACTCCACCGCCCAGGCCGCGAACGCCGCCACCGCCCCGTCCGTCTCCGCCCCGGCCCCCACCGCGTCCCCCACCCCTTCGCCGAGCGCCGGCGCGTCGATCGCCACCCTCACCCTGGAGAACACCGCCACCGGACGCTGCGTCGCCGCCGACGCCGGCTCCTCCTTCGACAACGCCCCCAGGACCGCCACCTGCGCGGAGGGCCCCACCCAGCAGTGGAACCTCGTCCCGTCCGGCAAGAACACGTACGCCCTGGAGCACGTCTCCTCGAAGTTCTGCCTCGACATCGCGGGCGACCGCGTCACCGGCGACCCCATGCAACTGCGCCCGTGCGCCTACCAGCAGGGCGACGACGCCCCCTACCCGGAGGACCAGGCGTTCCTCATGAAGACCCGCGCGGACGGCACCTTCACCCTCGTGTGCCAGGACAACCAGGGCATCGCCGTCGGCGTCCGAAACGGAGAGGTCCGCATGCTGGCGACCGCCGGGAGCGGCAAGGCGATCAGGTTCCAGGCCACCGCGGACCTGACGAAGGCGCTCGGCGGCTGACCGGCGCCCGCGAGCCGAATGCCAGACTTGCCCCATGGCGGAAATCATCCAGAAGGACGGCACGTGGGCCTTCGACGGCGACGCCCTGCGTCTGACCCCGGGACGCGACAAGAACGTCAGCCTGCTCCGCAAGACCCTGGGTGAACTCGTCGTCCCGCTGGGCGCGTTGGCGGGCGTTTCCTTCGAGCAGGGTCGCAGGGCCGGGCGGCTCAGGCTGCGGCTGCGCGACGGCGCCGACCCGCTGCTGCACGCCACCGGCGGCCGTCTCACCGAACCCAACGACCCCTACCAGCTGATCGTCGAGTCCGACCGCTACGGCGTCGCCGAGTACTTCGTGGACGAGGTCCGCGAGGCCCTCCTCCTCGACCAGGTCCCGGCGACCCCGGTCACGGAGTATCTCCTCCCCGGCCCGGCCGTCCCGCTGTCGGTCTCCGCGGGCGACGGCACCGCCACCTTCGACGGCGAGCGCGTCCGCCTGGAGTGGAACTGGAAGACGGAGGACGCCAAGGCCGCCGCCGGCATCCGCACCCTCCCCCTGACCGACGTCGTCGGCGTGGAGTGGCTCCCGGCGGCCGGCCTGGACAACGGCCATCTCCGCTTCGCGGTGCGGAACGCGCCCACCAAGGCCCCGCCGAAGTACGACCCCAACTCCGTGGAGCTGTGGGGCTTCAAGAAGGACCCGCTGATGGCGCTGATCGCGGCGGCTGTCCAGGCCAGGCTCCCCCACCCGGCCCGGACGGCCGCCGTCGACGTACGAAAAACCCTCGCCGCACGACCGGAAACGCCTTCCCTCCCGGTCGCCCCCGTCGAGGACGGCCACGACGCCCTCCTGCGCCGCCTGCGCGAACTCGGCGAGCTGCGCCGCACGGGTGTGCTGACGGACGAGGAGTTCACGATGGCCAAACAGGCGATCCTCAAACGGATGTAGGTCCGCCACCGGACGTAAGTCCGCTGATGGCACGCCTACTTGGCCTTCCTCGCCACCGTGAAGTGGTCGATCCGGTCCCCGGTCTCGGCGATGCCCGACACCTTGAGCTTGGCGTAGTGCCCGCGCGCCGCCGGTTCCACGTCCACCCGCAGGAACGAGTAGTTGAGGTACCGCACCCGGGACCAGGCCACGGTCTCGTCGACCTTGCCGTCCTTGGTGTTGATGAACGAGACGACGGAGTCGACCTCGTTGAGGTGCCCCTCGTAGGAGTCGGGCGCGCTGAACGCGTACAGACTCCGCCCCGCCGCACCGGCGGTCACGTACACCACGCCCTCGGTCTCGGGGTAGGCCGTCTCGCCGATCGGGAGCTTCTTGGCGACCTTGTTCCCCTTGATGACGTCCGTCCGCTCGTACTGGTGGTTGTGGCCGTTGATGACCAGGTCCACCGTGTACTTCTCGAACAGCGGCACCCACTCCTGCCGTACGCCCCCCTCCGATGCGTGCGCGGTGGAGGTGCAGTAGGCGCAGTGGTGGAAGAAGACGACGACGAAGTCGATGTCGGGCCGGGCCCGGAACTTCCTCAACTGCCCCTCGAACCACGTGGTCTGCGTCCCGCCGGAGATGCCGAGGTTGGCGGGGATCTCGTACGACACGTCGTTCGGGTCGAGGGAGATGATCGCGGTGTTGCCGTAGACGAAGGAGTAGACGCCCGGGAGGTTCTTCCGGTCCGGCCCGTTGTCGGGGAGCGTGAAGCGGGCCTCCTCGCCGCCGTAGCCGTTGGGCGAGTACCAGGCTTCCATGTCGTGGTTGCCGTAACTCACCATCCACGGCACCGACTTGGCGACCGACTCGGTCTGGGCGAGGAACTGGTCCCACACCCGCGAGTCGAAGCCGGTGTCGGCGGACTTGCCCTGCCCGGCCGGGTCGGCGTACGCGATGTCACCGGCGTGGAGGTGGAAGACCGGGTTCTGGCCGAGGATCAGGCTGTCATTGGCGAGGCCGTGGTAGCTGACGCCCTGGTCACCGAAGGCGGTGAAGGTGAAGGGCGCCTTGTGGGCGGGGGCGGTGGTGAAGGTGCCGAGGGTGCCGACGAGGTGGGGCGCGGCCGGGTCGAAGCCCTGGTGGCCGACGCCGTAGTAGTACGTCTTGCCCGGCTTGAGGTGGGTCAGCTTGGCGTGGACGTAGTACTGAGTGTGATCGGCGCTCGCGCCGACGCCGGTCGGGGTGTAGAGGCTGCGGACCTCGGCCTCGATCTTGCGGGAGAGGTCCCACGGGTGGGCGCCGACGCGGATGAAGGGCTTCTTCACCGCGACCGGGACCTGCCACGAGACGGTCATCTCGGTGCGCGGGTCGTTGCCGTAGGCGAGGTGGCGGCCGAAGGGGGCGACGAGCGAGCCGTCGACGGTCTCGGTGCGCGGGGCGGCCATGGGCGTGGCCTGGGCGGTGGCGCCGGGCACGAAGGCGCCGCCGGTGACGGCGCCGAGCGTGACCGCGCCGCCCCTGATCATCGTGCGCCGGGAGAATCTGGCGCGCAGGTACTCGTGCTGCTCGGCCATGCTCATGCGGTCGGCGAGCTGCTCGGGTACTCCCATGCGAGGAATGTCCATGACGACCGAAACTCGTCCCCTCAGGCAACGAGATGCAAGACGCCGGGTGGCCAAGTCACGAACACGGCCTCATAAGAGATTCAATGTTGTTCTAAGAGTTTCTACAGCGCCCTGCCCGATATCGGGCAGGATTCTTGCGAGGCAGCCCCCGATACCCCAGGATCTACCGAGTGCACGACGACCTTGTTGATCACCTGACCCGCACCACGCCCCTCCAGCGGGGCGAGGCGCTGCGGGTGATCCAGGACGTGCTCGCCTACTTCGACGAGACGACCGAGGTGTACGTCCGTCGCCGCCACCGCGAGCTCCAGGCCCAGGGCCTGGTGAACGCGGAGATCTTCGACCGGATCGAGGCGGACCTGAAATACCGGGCGGTGGCACCGCCGGAGCTCACGCTCCGCCAGCTGCGCCGGATCGTCTACGGCTAGGAATACGTATATATATGTGCGGAATCGTCGGATACATCGGCAAGCGTGACGTGGCGCCGCTGCTCCTGGAGGGCCTCCAGCGCCTGGAGTACCGGGGCTACGACTCGGCGGGCATCGCCATCACCGCGCCGAAGACGGCAGGCCTCAGGACCGTCAAGGCCAAGGGTCGCGTCCGTGACCTGGAGGCCAAGGTCCCGGCCCGCTTCAAGGGCACGACCGGCATCGCCCACACCCGCTGGGCCACCCACGGCGCCCCCTCCGACGTGAACGCCCACCCGCACCTCGACGCCGAGGGCAAGGTCGCCGTCGTCCACAACGGCATCATCGACAACGCCTCCGACCTGCGCCGCAAGCTGGAGGCCGACGGCGTCGAGTTCCTCTCCGAGACCGACACCGAGGTCCTCGTCCACCTGATCTCCCGCTCCACCGCGGAGAAGCTGGAGGACAAGGTCCGCGAGACCCTCCGCCTGATCGAGGGCACCTACGGCATCGCCGTCCTGCACGCCGACTTCCCGGACCGCATCGTCGTCGCCCGCAACGGCTCCCCGGTCGTCCTCGGCATCGGCGAGAAGGAGATGTTCGTCGCCTCGGACATCGCCGCCCTGGTCGCCCACACGCGGCAGATAGTGACTCTCGACGACGGCGAGATGGCCACCCTGAAGGCCGACGACTTCCGCACCTACACCACGGAAGGCACCCGTACGACGTCCGAGCCCACCACGGTCGAGTGGGAGGCCGCCTCCTACGACATGGGCGGCCACGACACGTACATGCACAAGGAGATCTTCGAGCAGGCCGAGGCGGTCGACCGCGTCCTGCGCGGCCGCATCGACGACCGCTTCTCCACGGTCCACCTCGGCGGCCTGAACCTGGACGCCCGTGAGGCCCGCCAGATCCGCCGCGTGAAGATCCTCGGCTGCGGCACCTCGTACCACGCGGGCCAGATCGGCGCCCAGATGATCGAGGAGCTGGCCCGCATCCCCGCGGACGCCGAGCCGGCCTCCGAGTTCCGCTACCGCAACGCGGTCGTGGACCCCGACACCCTCTACATCGCGGTCTCCCAGTCGGGAGAGACGTACGACGTCCTCGCGGCCGTCCAGGAGCTGAAGCGCAAGGGCGCGCGTGTCCTCGGCGTGGTCAACGTGGTGGGCTCCGCGATCGCCCGTGAGGCGGACGGCGGCGTCTACGTGCACGCGGGCCCGGAGGTCTGCGTCGTCTCGACGAAGTGCTTCACCAACACCACGGTCGCCTTCGCCCTGCTCGCCCTGCACCTGGGCCGCACCCGCGACCTCTCGGTCCGCGACGGCAAGCGCATCATCGAGGGCCTGCGCAGGCTGCCCGCCCAGATCTCCGAGATCCTCGACCGGGAGGAGGAGATCAAGAAGCTGGCCGAGCAGTACACCGACGCCCGCTCGATGCTCTTCATCGGCCGCGTCCGGGGCTACCCGGTGGCCCGTGAGGCCTCCCTGAAGCTCAAGGAGGTCTCCTACATCCACGCCGAGGCCTACCCGGCCTCCGAGCTCAAGCACGGCCCGCTGGCCCTCATCGAGCCCGCCCTCCCCACGGTCGCGATCGTCCCCGACGACGACCTGCTGGAGAAGAACCGCGCCGCGATGGAGGAGATCAAGGCCCGCAGCGGCAAGATCCTCGCGGTCGCCCACCAGCACCAGGAGAAGGCCGACCACACGATCGTCGTCCCGAAGAACGAGGACGAACTCGACCCGATCCTGATGGGCATCCCCCTGCAACTCCTGGCGTACCACACGGCCTTGGCCCTGGGCCGGGACATCGACAAGCCGAGGAACCTCGCCAAGTCAGTAACGGTGGAGTAGTTGGCCTGGCTTTAGGGGCGCGGGGAACTGCGCGAGCAACCACAACGCACCCGCAGAGGCCACCGAAACAGGAACGGACCCCCACGTGATGCCACCAATCACGGGGGGTCCGTTTTCATCGCCGGGGCCGCCCAATACCCCGACGTCGGCTGCCAGTTAGCCGGTGGCCGTCACGCCACGTCCGGCAGCACGTCCACGAAGCGACGTCGGCCAATGGGCCAACGCGGCGGTCGCGGCATACCAGGCAACCGCCCCCGCCGCGACGGCGAACCAGCCGCCCACCTTGGTGAGACCGTCGTTGTCGGCGAAGTTGGCGATCGCCATGAGCAGCAAGGACACGAAGAACAACCCGTAGGCGCCCTGCCCGAGTTGGTCCCCGCCCGCGAGCGTGAGCGACAGCGCCACGAGGGCGAAGAGCAGGAAGAACAGCCCGGCCGCGTTGGCGGAACCGGCGTCCGAGACGGCCCACGTGAACCACAGCGCACCCAGCGCCGCGAACGCGGTCCCATTGGCGGTGTCGCGGTCACGGAAGGCCATGAGTCCGGCGACGAAGAGGGCAATGCCGCCCACGTACTGGGCGATTGATACGGCGTCAGCGGCTGACACACCGTCGATCACGTCGGTGTGGCCGAGTCCGAACGCCAGGAGGGTGATCCCGAGGGCGAGTCGGCCGACGATGGTGGTGGTTGCTCCCGCGGAGACGTCGTTGTCCACGGCGGGCTCCCTTCATGCTGTGCAGTTGTGCGGTGTGCGATATATGCCCTTCACAAGGGCACAAACACCTCTACGCGCCAGTAGATTCGGTCGCTGCACAAGGGGGAGGGGCCGTTCCCAGTTCGCATCTCACCTGGGAGAACGACGAGTTACGGAATGACAACGACGGGACGCTTGGCCCGCTTCGCGAGCCGCCCCGCGACGGAGCCGAAGATGCGCCCCACGATGCCGTGCGTGGAGCCGACGACGATCGCGTCCGCCTCGTACTCCCGCCCGACCTCTTCGAGTTCGTGGCAGATGTCGCCACCGCGCTCGACGAGGATCCAGGGCACCTCGGCCAGATAGTCGGCGCAGGCGAGCTCGAGACCGAGCACCTCGGTGCGGTGGTCCGGTACGTCCACGAAGACCGGCGGCTCGCAGCCCGCCCACACGGTCGTGGGCAGCCGGTTGGCGACATGGACGATGATCAGGCCCGAGCCGGAGCGGTGGGCCATGCCGATGGCGTACGCGAGGGCGCGCTCACTGGACGTGGAGCCGTCGAAGCCCACCACGACGCCGTGCTTGAAGGCGGGGTCGCAGGAATGGCGTGGCTCTTCCGCCGCCTGGGGCTCGGCCGCCGTGGGATCGGCGACGGGCCGCTTGCGGTCCGCGGGTTCGAAGAATTCGTGACCGGCCATGGCTGTCTCGGCGTTGTGATCCTTAGTGGGAGGGACGACCGTTTGCGGCGGAGCTGTGTCCGGGAATCATCTTCCCAACCCCATACCCCCAAGGGTACGGCGGCACGCCTCCTTCGCCCAGATCCCGCTCACGGTCGGTGAGGGGTTCCAGGGAGCATGCACGAGGGGGCGCCCGTAACGCAATGGTTGCTGCGCTGTACAGGCGGTTTGCACAGGATTCAAGGACCGGCGGCCCCCCGAAGGGCCCTGCGGGCAGTGACCGACCGCTCGAACAGACGTTGAACCCGGCGAGTCATCCCCAGGGAGCACGCCATGTCCGGACACCGACCGCCCTCCGCCGATTCCGCCGACTCCGCCACGGACGTGGTCCGCTGGGCGGCCTTCAGTTGCGTCCTCGTCCCGGTGGTCCTCGTCTGGTACGGCACCTCGCTCGCCGGCGCCGCCGGCACCGCCCTCGGTCTCGCCGCCGTCACGGCCGTCTGCCGGGTGCTGCTGCGCCAGTCCGAGCGCGGCGCGGCGCGCTTGCTCGCGGAGGAACACGCACCCCATCGTGGCCGTCGTCACAGGACCGGAACGGGGTCTCATCGAGGCGGTCGTCACACCGGGGGAAACTCACCGGTCGCTTGACCGGTTTCCGCGCACGGACCCGTATCTTTTCAGCCAACTTCTCGGCCCCGCGCATCCGTTGCCGGTGACACCCCCCACCCCCCGTTCGACCTGCACGGAAAGGGTCCCGGGGCCCCTTCGCACCCTACGTGGATTGGCCACTGCGACGAGGCGCACTTCCCTGCACGGCCCCTGAGTGCAACGCTTCGTGATCGAATGCTTCACGCCAAGTTGCCATGTCGACAATGTGCCGGTTGCCGAACTGGTCACCCCGGCACCACGGGACACAGTAGATTCGATCTTGACGTCTTACGGCGGGGGACTCGTGCAGGACCGAGGGGAAACGTGCAGGAGCGACACAACCGAGGAGCCGCGACCACCGAGGGGGGCTTAGCAGTATGAGCCACGACTCCACTGCCGCGCCGGAAGCCGCGGCCCGGAAGCTTTCCGGGCGACGCCGCAAGGAGATCGTCGCGGTGCTGCTGTTCAGCGGCGGCCCCATCTTCGAGAGTTCCATACCGCTGTCGGTGTTCGGGATCGACCGCCAGGACGCCGGCGTGCCGCGCTACCGACTGCTGGTGTGCGGCGGCGAGGAAGGCCCACTGCGGACCACAGGGGGCCTGGAACTCACCGCGCCACATGGCCTGGAGGCGATCTCACGGGCGGGCACGGTCGTCGTGCCGGCCTGGCGTTCGATCACCTCACCACCGCCCGAGGAAGCGCTCGACGCACTGCGCCGGGCCCATGAGGAAGGCGCCCGCATCGTCGGGCTGTGCACGGGTGCCTTCGTCCTCGCCGCGGCGGGCCTGCTGGACGGCCGCCCCGCGACCACACACTGGATGTACGCACCGACGCTGGCCAAGCGCTATCCGTCGGTGCACGTGGATCCGAGAGAACTCTTCGTCGACGACGGGGACGTGCTGACCTCCGCCGGCACGGCGGCGGGCATCGACCTCTGTCTCCACATCGTGCGGACGGACCACGGCAACGAGGCGGCGGGCGCGCTGGCCCGGCGTCTGGTCGTGCCCCCGCGCCGGTCGGGCGGTCAGGAGCGCTATCTCGACAGGTCTTTACCTGAGGAGATCGGCGCCGACCCGCTCGCCGAGGTCGTCGCCTGGGCGCTGGAGCACCTCCACGAACAGTTCGACGTGGAGACGCTCGCGGCCAGGGCGTACATGAGCCGTCGTACGTTCGACCGCCGCTTCCGCTCGCTGACCGGGTCGGCCCCGCTCCAGTGGCTGATCACGCAGCGGGTGCTGCAGGCGCAGCGTCTGCTGGAGACGTCGGACTACTCGGTGGACGAGGTCGCGGGCCGCTGCGGCTTCCGTTCGCCGGTGGCGCTGCGCGGGCACTTCCGCCGCCAGCTGGGCTCGTCGCCCGCCGCGTACCGGGCCGCGTACCGCGCGCGCCGGCCGCAGAGCGACAAGCCGGCCGAGGCCGACAGCAGCGGGGCCCCGTCCGGGCCGCCGCCGCTCCTCCACCCGGAGGCCGGTCCGGTCCCGTTGCAGACCCGTCGTACGGCGGCGGCGAGCGCGGTGGGTTCCGGGGCGCAGCTGTCGGCGAGCCTGCCGGGGCAGCGCAGCGGGTCGTAGGGGCGGCGCCCTCGATGACGCCGGTCGGGCATCTCAGCCCGTCCGGCGTTCAGCCGTGCCGTGGCGCCGGTGAGGAGACTGGCTGCACCACCGGTCCTCCCAAACCACGACGCCAGCTTTAGGGTGTTCGCATGAACGATCGCATGGTGTGGATCGACTGCGAGATGACCGGCCTCTCGCTGTCCGACGACGCTCTCATCGAGGTAGCCGCCCTCGTCACCGACTCCGAGCTGAACGTACTCGGCGAAGGAGTGGACATCGTCATCCGCCCGCCGGCCCGGGCGCTGGAGACGATGCCGGAGGTGGTGCGTCAGATGCACACCGCGTCCGGGCTCCTCGACGAGCTGGCCGGCGGCACCACGCTGCCCGAGGCCGAGGAGCAGGTGCTCGCCTACATCCGGGAGCATGTGAAGGAACCCGGCAAGGCCCCCCTGTGCGGCAACTCGGTGGGCACGGACCGCGGCTTCCTCGCCCGGGACATGAAGGAGCTGGAGAGCTACCTCCACTACCGCATCGTCGACGTGTCGTCGGTGAAGGAGCTGGCCCGGCGCTGGTACCCGCGGGCGTACTTCAACAGCCCCGAGAAGAACGGCAACCACCGCGCCCTCGCGGACATCCGTGAGTCCATCGCGGAACTGCGCTACTACCGCGAGGCCATCTTCGTACCGCAGCCCGGACCCGACTCGGACACCGCGCGGACGATCGCCGCGAAGCACGTACTGCCTGCTCAGTAGGCGGGTGAGGGTCCTCTGGAGGGGCGCCGTAAAAGCCGTGCGCGAGCACCCCTTCGGACCCTGTACACTTTTTCTCGGCCGGTAGGGAACACCACAAAGTCCCACGCCGGTCATGGTGGGTGTAGCTCAGCTGGTAGAGCACCTGGTTGTGGTCCAGGATGCCGCGGGTTCGAGTCCCGTCACTCACCCTGGTTGATCAGCCGGTGGCCTCGGAAGAGGTCACCGGCTGATTGCGTTGCGGGCGTTGCTCAGCCCGAACCCGTCCATGTAGTCGCGGACATGGACCAGCAGCCCGTCCCGCACCCGCAGGACCAGCAGCCCCGGCACGGTGAAGGCATCCGCCCCGTCCGGCACCGCCACGACCACTGTGTGCTCGGCGACGATCACCTCCGGGTCCCGGGTCTCGTGGACGACCACGTCCCGGATCTCCGCCACCCGCACGGGACTCGCGCCCCACGCGGCCCGGTATCCCGCGCGGATCTCCTCCCGGCCGGTGTAGCGCGGCGGGAAGCCGGGAGCGGTGAACGGAAACTCGTGCACCGCGTCCCGCGCGTACAGCTCCGCCAGCTCATCCGCCGACTTGTCCCGCATGGCCTGGTGGTAGCGCGCCAGCACCTCACGAGGGCCCAGCACATCGATCACCCCACTCACTCAACGCCTGTTGAGTGAAGGAGCCTAGTGCCGCCCTCGCACTTCGGTCAACGCTTGTAGAGTGAACCGGTGACCGACCATCCGGAACCCGCCCCGACCCGAGCCGATCGCCGCCGGGCCACCCGGGCCCGCATCCTGGACAGCGCCCGTGCCCTGTTCGCCGAGCGCGGGTTCGAGCGGACCACCGTCCGGGCCGTGGCCGCGGCGGCGGGCGTGGACCCGGCGCTGGTCATGCAGCACTTCGGCACGAAACGGGAACTGTTCGCCGAGGCCGTCCAGGCCACCACACCGCCGCCCGCGGGCAGCGACCCGGACGCGCTCGTCGACCAGCTCCTCACCTCGCTGGACATCAAGCTCGGCGGGCTGCCCGACGGCACCCTGGCCAGCCTGCGCTCGATGCTCACCGATCCGGACGCGGCGGATCACGCGCGCCGGGCGCTGGGCGGGCAGATCGACTCCCTCGCCGCCGCGCTGCCCTCCGCCGACGACGCCGAACTGCGCGCCGCGCTGGTCGTCACCGCGATGGTCGGCATCACCATCGGCCACCAGCTCCTCGCCCTGCCCGCCCTCCAGGACGCCCCCGCCGACCGGATCGCCGCGATTCTCCGCCCCGCCTTCAAGTGCCTGACGCAGGAAGCGACTTGAGACGCACCGGCGCGTCCCTCGTACGCCGGGGACCGCACCGGCGCCTAGACTCCCGACGGTGACCGAGCCCGCTCCCGCGCCCACCGGCGCGATCCACACCCCCCGCCTGGACCTCCTGCCCCTGAGCGTGACCCACGCCGAGGAGATGGCCGTCGTCCTCGGGGACCCGGCGCTGCACACGTTCATCGGCGGCGCGCCCCTCTCGCCCGAGGAACTGCGGGAGCGCTACGAACGCCTCGTGGCCGGTTCCCCGCATCCGACCGTCTCCTGGCACAACTGGGTGCTGCGCCACCGCGCGGAAGACCGCCTCATCGGCACCGTCCAGGCCACGGTCACCGGCCACCGCGAGGCCGAGATCGCCTGGATCGTCGGCACCCCCTGGCAGGGCCACGGCTACGCCGCCGAAGCCGCCCGCGCCCTGGTCACCTGGCTGATCCGGCACTACGTCCGCACGATCACCGCCCACATCCACCCCACCCACACCGCGTCAGCGGCAGTGGCGAGAGCGGCGGGTCTGTCCCCGACGGAGGAGGAACAGGAGGGCGAGACCGTGTGGCGGTTGGCACTAGGGGGCTGAGGGGGCGCGGCTCCGGACAACCGGCCGTCGTTCAGGTGCGGGCGTCCCGCTGGTCGACTTCCTTCAACACCGCGGCGACGGTCACGAAGTCGTTGTCCGCATGAAGCACCGTGTGACCGTGATGAACCGCGGTGGCGCACACCAGGAGATCGACGGCGCCCGCGGCACGATGCTGCCCGTACTGCGTGAGCTTGTACTGAGCCGCGTCGCCCCAGCGCCACGCACCCTTCGGAACCGGCGAGAGATGGCACATGGCGTCCAACTCGTCGGCCAGGTCGTCCCGGTGGGCCGGCCCCGTGGCGGAGCAGAGGAACTCGGTACGCGTGAGCTCACAGATATGGAAGGCGCCTGCGGCGAGGTGCCCCTCCCAGGCCCTCAGAGCGCCAGGGGTCCGGAAGAGGTACCACAGCGCCGAGGTGTCCAGAAGGTACGTGATCACTCGAAGGCCGCCCGACGCACGCGCTTGGCGTCGTCGTGGGCCGCGGCCGCCGCGTCGAACTCGCCGCGCTCGCCCCGCGCCGCCAGCTTCTCGGCGGCTTCGAGACGTCTGACGCGCGCCACATAGTCCCGCAGGGCCGCGTTGACCGTGTCCTTCTTGGTCGTGGACCCCATGAGCCGCATCGCCTCGGCGAGCGCCTCGTCATCCAGATCGATCTGGGTCACGCTCATCTCGCCCACCTCCATGTCCGCGATGTACATAGGAAGTGTATGTCACCAACATTCCGCGTGCTATGACGAAGCCCGCTCCACCAGCTCCGTCACCAGCACCACCTGTCGCCGGTCCAGTTCCCTGGAGGCCGTCGGCCTGCGGTCCGCGATCTCGGTCAGGAGGAGGTTGATCATGTGGCGGCCCATCTCCGCGATGGGCTGGCGGACGCTGGTGAGGGGCGGCTCCATGTGGCGGGCTATCGCGGAGTCGTCGTAGCCGACGAGGGCGACGTCGTCGGGGATGCGGCGGCCCGCCTCGCGGAGGGCCTGGCGGGCGCCGGCCGCCGTGACGTCGGAGGCGGCGAAGACCGCGTCGATGTCGGGGCAGCGGGACAGCAGCGCCGCCATCGCCCGGGTGCCGCCCTCCTCGGTGAAGTCGCCCGCCTCGATCAGGGCCTCGTCCACCGTCTGCCCCGCGTCCCGCAGGGCGTCGCGGTAGCCGTCGACGCGGCGCTGGGCGCCGTACACGTCGAGGCGGCCGGTGATGTGGGCGATGCGGTGGTGGCCGCGGGACAGCAGGTGCTCGACGGCCTGGCGGGCGCCGCCGTAGTTGTCCGAGTCGACCGAGGGCAGCGTCTCCAGCGCCGAGCGCGGGCCGCTGATCACCGCCGGGATCTCCAGCTGGGACAGCAGGTCGGGCAGCGGGTCGTCGGCGTGCACCGAGACCAGCAGGACACCGTCGACCCGGTGCGCGGCCAGGTACTGGGCGAGCCGGCGGCGCTCCTTGTCGTTGCCCGCGAAGATCAGCAGCAACTGCATCTCGGTGTCGGCCAGTTCCGCCGCGACGCCCTTCAGCATGTCCGAGAAGTAGGGCTCCGCGAAGAAGCGGGTCTCCGGCTCGGGGACGACCAGCGCGATCGCGTCCGTGCGGTTCGCCGCGAGCGCGCGGGCCGCCGTGTTCGGGACGTACCCGAGCTCCGCGACCGCGGCCTCCACCGCCGCCCGGGTCGCGTCACTGACCCGCGGCGAGCCGTTGATCACCCGGGAGACCGTGCCCCGCCCGACACCGGCGCGTGCGGCCACCTCTTCGAGGGTGGGTCGGCCACCGCTCCGAGCTCGCGCCCCGTGGCTTGCCATGTGGCTCCGCCTCCCGCCGTCGAACCTGTGTTGGCCTGGAATCTAACAGCCGTGATCGCACCCCGATCCCGCGGCGAACACCTCGCTCCGGACGCGAGGGGGACCTGCCCTCCGCTTCCGCTTCGGTTCCGCTTGCCGGAACACTGTGCGTTCAGACTTGCACGCAGCACTGTGTACGGGGAGTTCGCGAAGGCAACATCGGACACCCCCGCGGTCGCGCGGACGGCCTTCACACCAAGGACGCCGCCCGCGTACCGGACACATCGCATACGAACAGATCAGCCTCCCCCGTTCAGCGAAAGAAAAGTCTCGAAGCGATATCGCCCTGTCCGTGCCCTTGACACCCCCGCCAAGACCGACGACTCTTCAACTCATCACTGGTGGGAGCGCTCCCACAGTACCTGACACATACACATCCCGCACGTTCCCCGCCCGAGCCGCCGCGAGAACTAACGGGCCCAACAATGCAGTTGGCCGGGGGGTCGGCACGTCAGGGCAACAGGAGGACTCAATGCGAGCACGTACCCGAACCGCCCGTCGCAGGGTGGTGGTCCTGGCGGCCGTGGCGTCGCTGGGCGCCGGGCTGCTGGCCGGCTGTGCCGACGACGGCAACGACGACAGCAACGAGTCGTCGGGCGGTGGCGGCGGCAAGACCACGATCACCCTCGGCCTCTTCGGCACCGCCGGCTTCAAGGAGTCCGGCCTGTACAAGGAGTACGAGAAGCTCCACCCCAACATCCACATCGAGCAGACGGTCGTCGAGCGCAACGAGAACTACTACCCCGCGCTCATCAACCACCTCACCACCAACAGTGGTCTCCAGGACATCCAGATGGTCGAGGTCGGCAACATCGCCGAGGTCGTCCAGACCCAGTCCGACAAGCTGCTCGACCTGTCGAAGTACGGCAAGGAAAGCGACTACCTGGACTGGAAGTGGAAGCAGGCCACCACCTCCGGCGGCCAGACCATCGGCGTCGGCACGGACGTCGGCCCGATGGCCATCTGCTACCGCACGGACCTGTTCAAGGCCGCCGGTCTGCCCACCGACCGCGAGGAAGTCGGCAAGCTGTGGGCGGGCAGCTGGGACAAGCTCGTCGACGTCGGCAAGCAGTACCAGAAGAAGGCCAAGGGCACGACCTTCCTGGACTCCCCCGGCGGTCTGCTGCAGGCCATCCTCAGCAGTGAGACCGAGCGGTTCTACGACTCCTCCGGCAAGGTCATCTACAAGACCAACCCGGCTGTGAAGTCCGCCTTCGACCTCACCGCCGAGGCCGCCGAGGCCGGACTCGTCGGCAACCAGACGCAGTTCCAGCCCGCCTGGGACACCACCATCGCCAACAGCAAGTTCGCGGCGATGTCCTGCCCGCCGTGGATGCTCGGCTACATCAAGGGCAAGTCGAAGGCCGACGCCAAGGGCAAGTGGGACGTCGCCCAGGCGCCGAAGTCCGGCAACTGGGGCGGTTCCTTCCTGACCGTGCCCAAGTCCGGCAAGAACACCGAGGAGGCCGCCAAGCTCGCCGCCTGGCTGACCGCCCCGGAGCAGCAGGCCAAGCTCTTCGCCGTCCAGGGCAGCTTCCCGAGCACCCCGGCCGCGTACGACTCGGACGCGGTGAAGAGCGCGAAGAACGACATGACCGGTGACGCGCCGATCGGCACGATCTTCGCCGAGGCCGCCAAGAACATCCCCGTGCAGACGATCGGCCCGAAGGACCAGATCATCCAGCAGGGCCTGACCGACAACGGTGTGGTCCTGGTGACCCAGGGCAAGTCGCCCAAGGAAGCCTGGGACAACGCCGTGAAGACCATCGACAACAACCTGGACCAGTGACCCGTATGACCACTGGGCACGACACCGCCGCCGCGTCCCCCACCAAGGAGGGGGGCGCGGCCCCGGCCCGCCCGCCCGCGGAGTCCGCGGCCGAGGAGCGCCGGCGGGCCCGGCTGTCCCGCCGCTGGCAGCGGGACGTGCGCTGGAGCCCGTACGCCTTCGTCTCGCCGTTCTTCCTGCTGTTCCTGGCGTTCGGCCTGTTCCCGCTGATCTACACCGGGTGGGCCTCGCTGCACCAGGTGGAGCTGACCTCGCCCACCGACATGAACTGGGTGGGCTTCCGGAACTACACGCGGATCTTCGACGACGACTTCTTCTGGAACGCGGCGAAGAACACGCTGACCATCGGGATCATCTCGACGGTGCCGCAGCTGCTGATGGCGATGGGCCTCGCGCACATCCTCAACTACAAGCTGCGCGGCTCGACCTTCTACCGGGTCGCCATGCTCGCGCCGTACGCGACGTCGATCGCCGCCGCCTCGCTCGTCTTCGTCCTGCTCTTCGGCCGTGACTACGGCATGATCAACTGGGCGCTGAACCACGTCGGCATCGACAACATCGACTGGCAGAACGACAAGTGGCCGTCGCAGATCGCGGTGTCCTCGATCGTCATCTGGCGGTGGACCGGCTACAACGCGCTGATCTACCTGGCCGCGATGCAGGCGATCCCGCAGGACCTGTACGAGTCCGCGGCCCTGGACGGGGCCAGCCGCTGGCAGCAGTTCTTCCACGTCACGCTGCCGTCGCTGCGGCCGACGATCCTGTTCACCGTGGTCGTCTCGACCATCGGCGCCTCCCAGCTCTTCGGTGAGCCGCTGCTGTTCGACGCGAACAAGGGTGCCTCGGGCGGCGCACAGCACCAGTTCCAGACGCTCGGCCTGTATCTGTACGAGCAGGGCTGGGTCAACCAGCACCTGGGCCGCGCCTCCGCGATCGCCTGGACGATGTTCCTGATCCTCATCGTGGTCGGGATCGTCAACTACGTCATCTCGCGCCGGCTGCGCGCCAGTAGTTAGGAGAACCGGCCGTGACGACGACACTCACCAAACCGCCGGCCGACGAGGTCAAGCGCCCCCGGCGCCCCCGCTCGGCCCGCGCGGGCGGCACCCTGCACGCCGGTCCGATCGCGTACGTCATCCTCGCCCTGTTCACGATCGGCTCGCTGTTCCCACTGGTGTGGACGGCGATCGCCGCGTCCCGCGACAACCAGCGCCTCGCGCAGAACCCGCCGCCGCTGTGGTTCGGCGGGGGCCTGTTCGACAAGCTGGAGATCGCCTGGAACGACGCCAACCTGGGCGAGGCGTTCATCAACACCACGTTCGTGGCGGGGGTTTCGGCGATCACCATCGTCATCCTGTCGACGATCGCCGGGTTCGCCTTCGCCAAGCTGCGCTTCAAGGGCCGTAACGCCCTGATGCTGATCGTGATCGGCACGATGATGGTGCCGCCGCAGCTGAGCGTGATCCCGCTGTACATGATGGTCGCCAAGCTCGACTGGTCCGACCAGCTCCAGGCGGTGATCCTGCCCTCGCTGGTCAGCGCGTTCGGCGTGTTCTTCATGCGGCAGTACCTGCTCCAGGCGCTGCCGGACGAGATCATCGAGGCGGCCAGGGTGGACGGCGCGAGCAGCTGGCGGGTCATCTGGCACGTGGTGTTCCCGGCGGCGCGGCCCGCGATGGCCGTGCTCGGGATGCTGATGTTCGTGCAGACCTGGAACGACTTCCTGTGGCCGTTCCTGGTGCTGACCCAGAACGGCAACCCGACCGTGCAGGTCGCGGTCGCGGGCCTGGGGCGCGGCTACACGCCCGACCAGTCCCTGATCATGGCGGGCGCGCTGCTCGGCACGCTGCCGCTGCTGGTGGTCTTCGCGATCTTCGGCAAGCAGATCGTCGGCGGCATCATGCAGGGCGCCGTCAAGGGCTGACCCGCTGTTCTTCTCGGGGGCCGGGTCACCGCCGCCTCGGCCCCTCTCCTTCCCCCTCATCTACCCGTCGGTCTCCACGACCTCCAATGGGAGCGCTTCCATGCCTGAACCCGCAACGCCGGCGACCCCGGTGACCTTTCCTCCCGCCTTCCTCTGGGGCGCCGCGACCTCCGCGTACCAGATCGAGGGGGCGGCGCGGGAGGACGGCCGTACGCCCTCGATCTGGGACACCTTCAGCCACACGCCCGGCAAGACCGCGGGCGGCGAGCACGGTGACATCGCTGTCGACCACTACCACCGCTACCGCGACGACGTGGCGATGATGGCGGACATCGGGCTCAACGCGTACCGCTTCTCCATCTCCTGGTCCCGTGTCCAGCCGACCGGACGCGGCCCAGCGGTCCAGCGCGGCCTGGACTTCTACCGCAAGCTGGTCGACGAGCTGCTGTCGAAGGGCATAAAGCCCGCCGTCACGCTCTACCACTGGGATCTGCCGCAGGAGCTGGAGGACGCGGGCGGCTGGCCGGAGCGGGACACGGCGTACCGGTTCGCGGAGTACGCGCAGATCGTCGGCGAGGCGCTCGGCGACCGGGTGGAGCAGTGGATCACCCTCAACGAGCCCTGGTGCAGCGCCTTCCTGGGCTACGCGTCCGGCGTCCACGCGCCCGGCCGCACCGACCCGGCGGCCTCCCTCAAGGCCGCCCACCACCTCAACCTGGCGCACGGGCTGGGCGCTTCGGCCCTGCGCGCGGCGATGCCGGCCCGCAACTCGGTCGCGGTGAGCCTCAACTCGTCGGTGGTCAGGCCGCTTTCGCAGGACCCGGCCGACCTGGCCGCCGTCCGCAAGATCGACGACCTGGCCAACGGGATCTTCCACGGCCCGATCCTGCACGGGGCGTACCCGGAGTCGCTGTTCGCGGCGACCGAGCTGCTCACCGACTGGTCCTACGTCCAGGACGGCGACCTCGCCCTGATCAACCAGCCGTTGGACGCGCTGGGCCTGAACTACTACACGCCGACGCTGGTCTCGGCGGCCGACCCGGAGGCCGCCGCCCCGCGCGCCGACGGCCACGGCTCCAGCGACCACTCCCCCTGGCCGGCCGCGGACGACGTCGCCTTCCACCAGACGCCGGGCGAGCGCACGGAGATGGGCTGGACGATCGACCCGACCGGCCTGCACGACCTGATCATGCGCTACTCGCGCGAGGCCCCGGGTCTGCCGCTGTACGTCACGGAGAACGGCGCGGCCTACGACGACAAGCCCGACCCCGACGGCCGCGTCCACGACCCGGAGCGGATCGCCTACCTCCACGGCCACCTGCGCGCGGTCCGCCGGGCCATCGCCGAGGGCGCGGACGTGCGCGGCTACTTCCTGTGGTCCCTGATGGACAACTTCGAGTGGGCGTACGGCTACGAGAAGCGCTTCGGCGCGGTGTACGTCGACTACACGACCCTCGCGCGGACGCCGAAGTCGAGCGCCCTGTGGTACGGGCAGGCGGCCCGGACGGGGACGCTGCCGCCGGTCGCGGAGATCTGAGCCACCGCTGAGATGGGGGAGCGGGAGAGGGGCGCGGCATCCGAGGGGGATGCCGCGCCCCGCTTTTCTCGTGGGGGGAAGGTCAGTTGCGTGGAGGAATGCCCAGTTGTGGGGGCTGGTCAGTTGTAGGCCGCGAACGCCTTCGAGAAGGCGTGGTCGTCCTGGACGATCGAGCTGCACGTGGCGTCGGCGTAGTTCTTGGCGCCGCCGGAGCACTGCTTGTCGCGGGTGGCGGACCACATGGAGAGCCAGCCGAGGCCCTTGGACTTGGCGAAGTTCACCAGCTGGGCGGCGTCCTCGACCTTGAAGATCTCGCTGGTGACGTCGTTGACGCCGATCATGGGTGTGACGGCTACGGCCTTCCAGGCGGCGGCGTCGGAGAGTCCGAGGACGCTCTTCACCTGGGCCTGCGTGGCCGTCGCGGCCTGCTCGGCGTAGGTGCCCATGTCGCCGCTGTAGGCGGGGCCGTAGTCCATCGCCATGATGTTGACGGTGTCGAGGGCGACGCCGTTGCTCTTGGCGTTGGACAGCAGGTTCACGCCGTCCTGGGTGAGGCCCTCGGGCATGACCGGGAGGGTGAAGGAGACGTCCAGGTCCGGGTGCTGGGCCTGGAGCTTGGCTATCGCCTTGGCGCGGTTGGTGTTCGCCGTCGTGTTGGGCAGCGCGCCGCCCTCGACGTCGAAGTCGACCTTGGTGAGGTCGTACGCGTCCACGACCTTGCCGTACGCCGCTGCCAGCGCGTCCGCCGACGAGCAGGTCGTCGCCAGCTCGCTGCCCGCCGCGCCGCCGAAGGAGACCCGGACGTCGCCGCCCTTGGCGCGCAGGGCGCCGATCTGCGCGGCGACCGCGTCGCTCGCGAGGTCGGTCACGCCGCCCCACTTCGGGGTGCAGCCGCCGCCGTCCGTGATGAAGGCGAGGTTGTAGTTCTTCACGCCGGTGGCGGTGGCGCTCGCGACCAGGTCGAAGGCCGGGTAGAGGGAGGTGTCGACGTAGGGGGCGAAGCCGGCGTTCGTGGTGGTGCCGGTGCCGGAGCTGCTCGTGGGGGTGGGAGTGGGGGTCGCCGTGGCGGTGGGCTTGCTGGTCGCGGTCGGGGTCGGGGAGGCCGTCGCCGTTTCCGTGGGGCGGCCGGTCGGTTCCGGTGTCGCGGTCGCGTCCGTGGAGCAGTCGGCGCCGTCGATACGACAACCGGTCGGCGCGCCGGTGCCGTTGACGACGAAGCCGACCGTGACGGACTCACCGGCGGCCAGGCCGTCGGTGTCCCACTTGGCCGACGTCACGGTGACGTGCTGTCCGCTCACGCTCGACTCGGCGTTCCACAGCGAACTCAGCTTCGAGCCCGACGGCAGGTCGAACTCCAGCTTCCAGTCCGGCTCGGCCGCGCCGCTGTTGTTCGTCACGACGTACTGGGCGGTGTAACCCGTCGACCAGTCACTGGTCTTGGTGTACGCGGCGCCGATCCCGGCGGCCTGGGCGGTGCCGGTGAGCAGGATCGCGCCGCCACCGACCACGGCCGCGGCGACGGCCCCGGCGATCACCTTGTTCCTGCCGCTCACCTTGCGCCGGTGCGTGCTCATGGCGTGCCTGCCTTCGTTGTTCGGGGGTGGGGTGCGGCAGCACGCTAGCGAGCCGGAAACGGGCAAAGTGCCTGTTCCGGACGGCGGTTGACGATCTTAGGGTGCGCTTAAGGATGGGATCGGGGCCGGTTAAAGGTAGAGACCAATCTGCCCGTACGACGCCGTCGCACCCGGTGTCCGCGGCGCTCGGGCACCCGCCCGTCCAGCTGGATCCAGATCCGCACCTCGGTGCCGCCGAGCACCGACGACCCGATCCGCACGTCCCCGCCGGTCTCCTCCGCGAGCCGGCGCACGATGTCCAGCCCGAGTCCGGTCGACCCCGCGCTGCCCGACCCGCGCCCACGGGCCATCGCCGCCTCGGGGTCGCGGATGCCGGGCCCCGCGTCGGAGACCAGCACGATCACCGCGTCCTCGCCGTTGTGCACGTCGACCGCGAAGGCGGTGCCCTCGGGGGTGTGCCGGAAGACGTTGCCGAGCAGGGCGTCCAGCGCGGCGGCCAGGTCGGCGCGGGCCACGGGTATCCGCACCGGCCGCTCGACGCCCGCCACCCGCACCTTGCGCCCCTCGTCCTCGGCGAGCGCCGACCAGAACGCCATCCGCTCGCGCACCACCTCGGCGGCGTCGCACCCGGCGCCCGGCCCGGCGGCCGCGGTCTGCGGCTTGGCCTCCCGCGCGGTCCGGATGATGGTGTCGACCTCCCGCTCCAACTGGGCGACCGCGGCCCTGGTCTGCTCGGCGGCGGGCCCGTCCCCGAGCGAGGCCGCGTTGAGCCGCAGCACGGTGAGCGGGGTACGGAGGCGATGGGACAGGTCGGCCGCCAACTCCCGCTCGTTGGCGAGCAGTTGAACGACCTGGTCGGCCATGGAGTTGAACGCGACCGCGGCCAGCCGCAGTTCGTCGGGCCCTTCCTCGGGCACCCGTGCGCCCAGCTTCCCCTCCCCCAGCTCATGCGCGCCCTCGACCAGCTTCTGCGCGGGCTGCACCATCCGTACGCCCAGCCGGTCGGCGACCGCGACCGAGCCGACGATCAGCGCGACGCCGACCCCGGCCAGCACCGCCCACGCCGTGGCCACGCCGTTGCTGACCTCGGCCTCGGGGACGTACACCTCGACGACCGCGATCTCGCCGGAGCTCAGCGCGACGGGCTGGAGCAGCGTGGAGCCGCCCGGCACCTCGGTGGTGGAGGCGCGACCGAGCCTGCGTACGGTCGCCACGTCGCCGTCGGCGGCACGCTGCCGCCCGATGTCGACGGCCCCGCTGTCGCCGCTCGCGGGTATGTGCACGGCCATCCCGTCCTCCGAGCCCGCGGAGGCGACGACCCGCTCCAGCTGGTCCCGGTCGGTGGTGATGGACAGGGCCGGGGCGACGGCGGCGGCCTCCCGCTCGGCGTTGGAGAAGGCGCGGTCCCGGGCCATCTCCTTGATGACGAGGCCGAGCGGGATCGCGAAGGCGACCACGACCATGGTGGTGACGGCCAGACAGACCTTGACGAGTGCCCACCTCACAGCGGCAGCCCCCCACCGGGTGGCTCCAGCTTCACGCCGACACCCCGCAGGGTGTGCAGATAGCGGGGCCTGGCCGCGGTCTCCCCCAACTTCCGGCGCAGCCAGGACAGATGGACGTCGATGGTCTGGTCGTCGCCGTAGGACTGCTGCCACACCTCGGCGAGGAGCTCCTTGCGGGGGACGACGACGCCGGGGCGGCCGGCGAGGAAGGCGAGCAGGTCGAACTCGCGGCGGGTGAGGTCCAGGCGGACGCCGTCCAGCTCGGCCTGGCGGCGCAGCGGGTCGACGGTGAGGCCGCCGACCCGCAGCACGGACTCCGGGGCCGCCTCCCCCACGACCGCCCGGGAGCGGCGCAGGACGGCGGCCATCCGCGCGGAGAGGTGCTCCACCGAGAAGGGCTTGGTCAGATAGTCGTCCGCTCCCGCGTTCAGCAGCCGGACGATCTCCGCCTCGTCGTCCCGGGCCGTGGCGATGATCACAGGCACGTCCGTGATCCCGCGCAGCATCTTCAGCGCCTCGGACCCGTCCAGGTCGGGCAGACCGAGGTCGAGGATGACGACGTCGAAACGGAAATGGGCGACCTCGCGCAGCGCCTCCAGCGCCGTACCGACACTCCGCACCGTGTGGGCGGCGTCGGTCAGATGCCGGATCAGCGCCGAGCGCACGAACTGGTCGTCCTCGACCACGAGCACACTTGCCATGCGCCGCACCGTACGCCATGCGGGCGAGCCGCATCCCGGCCTGTGGATAACTCCCCACGCATGCGGCTGCTGGTGCTCGTGAGGCAGTATGACCGGCGATGCGCAGAGGACTCGTACACGTACTGGCTTGGTCGCTCGCCACGGGCGCGGCGGTCACGTTGTCGTGGTGGGGCGTCCACACGGTGATGGCGGGCACCGCCTACGACCCGCCCCGCGCCCTGCCCATCACGGTGGCCGAGCAGACCACCCAGGAGTCGAAGCCGCTGGCGTCGTCGACGGCCCGGCCGACCCCGTCGAAGAGCCGGGCGGCACGGCAGCCGTCCCCCACACCGACCCCGTCAAAGACCCCGACGAAGTCCCCGAGCCCCTCACCCACCGCCTCGGGCGAGGTCAAGAGCTACGACACCGAGGGCGGCCGGGCGGTGTTCTCGCTCGGCAAGGACTCCGCGACGCTGGTGTCGGCGACTCCCGCCGCGGGCTGGTCGATGCAGGTGTGGAAGACGGAGACGTGGATCCGGGTGGAGTTCGCGTCCGGCGCGGACCGGGTGTCGGTGTTCTGCACGTGGCACGACAGTGCGCCGCGGGTGGAGGTCGGGACGTACTAGCGCCTTCCTACCGGAACACCGAGGGCGGTGGCGCCGGTGAGGCGACCGCTGCCGCGTCCGTGACGGGGGTCGCGCCGCCGGTGAAGTCCAGGAGCGCGCGGCCGTGTTCGAGGCGGCCGGGGTGCGGGTCGCCGGCGGCCCTGCGGGTCAGTTCGGCGATGGGCAGCGGGGTGTCGGAGGCGACGAGGACGGCGTTGCCGAAGCGTTTGCCGCGCAGGACCGTCGGGTCGGCGATCAGGGCGAGGTGCTCGAAGCGGGCGGAGGCGGTGGTGATCTGGCCGCGGAGGTGGGCGAGCGGGGGGCCGTCGGCGAGGTTGGCGGCGTAGACACCACCGGGCTTGAGGGCCCTGCGGACCTCGTCCAGGAACTCGGTGGAGGTCAGGTGGGCCGGGGTGCGCGCGCCGCTGAACACGTCGGCGATGACGAGGTCGGTCCAGCCGTCGAGCACCTTGCCGAGCCCCTCACGGGCGTCGACGGACCGCACCCGGATGCGGGCGTTCGGGTCCAACGGCAGCTCCCGTCGGACCAGTTGGACGAGGGCCGCGTCGCGCTCGACGACCTGCTGGGTGGAGCGGGGGCGGGTCGCGGCGGTGTACCGGGCGAGGGTGAGGGCGCCGCCGCCGAGATGCACGGCGTGCACCGGTTTGCCGGACGGGGCGACGAGGTCGATGACATGGCCGAGGCGGCGCTGGTACTCGAAGGTGAGCCGGGCGGGGTCGTCGAGGTCGACGTGCGACTGCGGGGCGCCGTCGATGAGCAGGGTCCAGGCCCGCGCGCGTTCCCGGTCGGGGATCAGCTCGGCGAGCCCGCCGTCGACGGGTTCCACCACGGGTTCGACGGTGGCGGCTGCACGCCGGGAGCCACGGGACCTTGCCATGGGGCCATTGTCGCAAGCCGTGCGCCACCGGGCTCGCCCAGGCCGTTCGGCGGTCGCATGCCGGGAAACAAGAAGGCCACCCACCACCTGGGGCACCGGTCGCCAGCCCTCACTGGCAGCCGTCCGCCGCCTCGATCAGCCGGGCCGCCTCCCCCAGCGCCGCCCGCAGCACCGCCGGGTCCGTCGCCAGGTCGGCCTCGCCGGGCGGCAGCAGCCAGTCCGATCCCTCCACCGGCGGCTCGGGGTTGAGCCGCAGCCCCCGCCCGTCGGTCTCCGTGCAGGTGCTGCCCGGCACGTCCCACGCGGCCGCCGTCCCCGGCGGGACCACGAAGCCGAGGGTGTCGCCGCCGTCGTCGTGCAGTACGGGCCCCACCGCGTCCCCGGCCCCTCGCCGCAGGATGTCGACCGCCTCCAGCCCCTGCCGGGTCGGCACCGTGACGAGGTCGCAGCCGACCTCCGGGACCGGTGGCTCGCTGCACTCCGTCAGCGGCGCACACACCTCGATGCTCTGGCTGGTCTCCATCCCGGCCTCCACCACGGAACCCCTCCTCGGACAAGCGGCTCGGGAGTCGGGCGGCTCCCGGTCCATGGAGTTCAACGCGCGGCGGCGTCAACGGCTACGGCACAAGTCAGCCGCAAAGGATGGCAGTTCATGGCAGATCGTGGATGAGATATCCGGTTTGTAGCCAAACACTGCGTGGCGGGTCCGATACAGCAGGTACGTTCTTGCCCGCCGGAACCAGGGTGACGACAGTGACATACCACTCAACTCGCCATGGACCCGGCATGGTTCGACGGTTCGCACGAGAGGACCCGGCCATGGCGACGTCAAAGGTGACCTCGTCCCAGTCCCCCAGGCCACCGCGGCCGAACCTCGCGTTCCGGGAGTTGCGCGGACAGCGCTCCCCGGCCGAGTTCGCCGCGGCGGTACGACGGGCCGCGCGCGAGATCGGCGAGCGGGTCAGCTGTGACGCGCGCTATGTGGGCCGGGTCGAGGCGGGCGAGATCCGCTGCCCCAACTACGCGTACGAACGGGTGTTCCTGCACATGTTCCCCGGCCGCACGCTTACCGACCTGGGCTTCGCGTCCCGGGCGTCCGTCCGCGGACGCGGGGCGCGCGCCGCCGAGGACGCGCCCCCGGCGCACGTCACGAGACCCGCGTACGCCGCGGGTGGCGCGACGGGTGAGACATGGGGGGCGTACGAGCCGTATGACACGCACGACCCGTACGAGACGCACGACAACTACGAGGAGAGCGACGTGCTACGTCGCGCATTCATGACCGGCGGGGGCGCCACCGTGGCCGTCGCCTCACTGGGCACCATCGGGCTCGCGCCCGCCGCTGCGGCGGCGGACCGGCGTGTCCGGCGCGCGGGAGCTCCCGACGCGGACGCCCTGGAAGAAGCGGTACGACGGATCCGGTTGCTGGACGACCGGCACGGCGCGGACGGCCTCTACCGGCGCGCGGCGACCCCGTTGCGCGCCGCCTACGCGCTGCTGGACGCCGGTGCGACCCGGCAGACCACCGCCGACCGGCTGCACTCGGGCGCCGGTGAACTCGCCATCTCCGTGGGCTGGCTGGCGCACGACTCGGGGCGGTTCGACGACGCGCGCTCGCACTACGCGGAGGCGCTCGCCACCGCGCGGATGACCGGTGACGCCGGTCTGGAGTCGCACGCCTTCTGCAACACGGCGTTCCTCGCGCGCGACGCGGGGCGGCCGCGGGAGGCGGTGCGGGCCGCGCAGGCCGCGCAGCGGGTCGGACGGCCGCTCGGGTCCGCCCGGCTGATGTCGCTGCTCGCGCTGCGGGAGGCGGGCGGCTGGGCGGGGCTCGCCGACCGCACCGGCTGCGAACAGGCGCTGGTCCGGGCCCAGGCCCTCTTCGAGCGAGGCCCCTCGGACGCCGACCCCGAGTGGATGAGCTTCTACGGGGAGGCCGAACTGGAGGGCCTGGAGGCGCAGTGCTGGTCGACGCTGGGCGACTGGCCGCGGGCGGCACGGCACGCGCGTCGGGCGGCACAGCTCCAGGACCCGCACTTCACCCGGAACATCGCCCTGTACACGGCCGAACTGGCCGACGACCTCGCGCGCGGGGGCCGTCCCGACGAGGCCGCGGCCGCCGGGATGCGGGTGCTGGATCTGCTGGGCCAGGTCCAGTCGTCACGGATCCAGTCGATGCTGGCGGGCACCACGCGCGTGCTGCTGCCGCACCGGCGGGCCGCAGGGGTGGGTACGTTCCTGGAGCGGCACGCTTCTCTGCCGCGTACGGCGTAGGGAGCCGGGCTAGCCCGCCAGGTGGCCCGTGTCGTTCCAGCTCTCGATCGCCGGCTCCCCGTACGCCCACCCCAGGACCGACAGCGACGTCGGGTTCAGCCTGATCCGGGCGGCGAAGTCGAGCGGCAGGCCCAGCCAACGTGCCCCTATGGAGCGCAGCATGTGACCGTGGGCGAAGATCAGGACGTCCCGGTCCGCCTCCCGGGCCCACGCCACCACCTCGTCCGCGCGGGCGGTGACCTCCGCCAGGGTCTCGCCCTCGGGGACGCCGTCGCGCCAGATGAGCCAGCCCGGGTTCACCGCCTGGATCTCGTCCGGGGTCATGCCCTCGTACGCGCCGTAGTCCCACTCGACGAGCGCTTCCCATTCGCTCGCGCGCTCGCCGAACCCGGCGAGTTCGCACGTCTCACGCGCGCGTGACAGCGGGCTGGTGCGCACCTCGACGCCCGGGAGGCCGTCGAGCGGCGGCCGGTGCAGGCGCTCGCCGAGGAGTTTGGCGCCACGCCGGCCCTCCTCCAGCAGCGGCACGTCCGTCCTGCCCGTATGTTTGCCCGCCAGAGACCATGCGGTCTGGCCGTGCCGGGCGAGCAGGATGCGCGGTGCCATGAGATGAAGGACCTTTCGAGGAAAAAACCGGGCGGGCCGCACCCATCATCGCGCACCCTGTCCGGGGGCAACCCGTCGGTCGATCTCTGCGTCCTAGAGGGCCGGGGCCCCGCGCGCGGGGTCGAACACATACACCGTAAAGTGGTAAGACCGGGCAACCGGACGCCGCAACGAGAAGGGGGAGGCGATCGGATGCCGCACGCCGAGACACCGGGCAGCGAGACGGCCCCACGTACCCGGCTGCGCTGGTGGACCGAGCTGCCGCTGATCCTCCTGGTGTACGCCTGCTACTCCGCGGGCCGCCTCCTGGCCCGGGGTGACGTCACGCACGCCGTGGACCACGGCCTGGCGATCCTGCGCGTGGAGAAGTTCCTCCGCATCAACGCCGAGCACCCGCTCAACCGGCTGTTCACCCGCGAGGCCTGGCTCGGCGTACCGGCCGACTTCTGGTACGCGTCGCTGCACTACCTGGTCACCCCGGCGATCCTGATCTGGCTGTTCCGGTCGCACGCCGTGCGCTACCGCGCCGCCCGCACCTGGCTGATGACGTCCACGTTCATCGGCCTGATCGGCTTCACCCTGCTGCCCACCTGCCCGCCCCGCCTCCTCTCCCCGGGCCACGGCTTCGTCGACACCATGGCCCAGTACAGCTCGTACGGCTGGTGGGGCGGCGAGGCGAGCGCGCCCCGCGGCATGGGCGGTATGACGAACCAGTACGCGGCCATGCCGAGCCTGCATGTGGGCTGGGCGCTGTGGTGCGGGGTCATGCTGTGGCGGTACGGCGGGACGCGTATAGCGAAGGCCGCCGGTGTCGCCTACCCGCTGATCACCACGATCGTGGTCATGGGCACCGCCAACCACTACTTCCTCGACGCCGTCGCGGGCGCCGCCGTCATGGGCGTCGGGCTGCTGATGGCGCCGCTCGTGCTGCGGGCCGCGGACGGGGTCAAGGGGCGTGTGGCGACGGTTCTCACGCCTGCCACCGCGGGCACTGAGGCCGCACAGGCCTCAATTGTCAGTGGCGGATGCCAGACTTCCGCGGGTGAGCGAATTCCACGGCAGCGCGAGTCACGGATCGGAGCGGGACCCGAGCCGAGTGCCTCTCCCACGGACGCGGGGGACGGCGCTCCGGCAGCAGCTCGCTGAGCTGCGCGGCCCCGACGTACCGGCCAAGGCGCTGGATGCCCGCGCCCTGGCCGCCCTCGCCGCGAACCCGGGCTGCAGAAGGCGCGCCATCCTCGACGGCGCGGGGGTGAACAAGGCGACGCTGGCCAGTGCGCTGGGCTCCCCTTCGGCGTTCGGGCAGTCGCAGTTCGCGCTCACCCGGGGCAACGCCTTCGAGGCGAAGGTCAAGGCCGACGGCGGCGCGGAGCTGCTCCGGCTGGTGCACGAGAAACTGGACCGCGCCGCCGAACCCCCCGCCCACGCGCGCGTGCCCGAGCTCACCGCGATCGGCCCCGAGGGCCGTACCGCCCGCACCGCGCTGGCCCTGCGCGAGGCGACCGAGGCGCGCGGCGAGTGGACGCTGCTCGACCACCCGATGCTCGCCCTCGACGTGGCGGGCTCCCCCGCCTTCCTGGAGCCGGACGCGGTGGTGGTGCACCCGGACGGCAGCTGGACGGTCGTGGAGATCAAGTCCTTCCCGATGCTGGACGGCTCCGCGGACCCGGCGAAGGTGGGCGCGGCGGCCCGGCAGGCGGCTGTGTACGTGCTGGCCCTCGAGGAGGTCGCGGCCCGCATGGAGCCCTCCCCCGAGGTACGCCACCGCGTCCTCCTCGTCTGCCCGAAGGACTTCTCCAACCTGCCCACCGCCTCCGCCGTCGACGTCCGCAAGCAGCGCGCGGTCACCGGCCGCCAACTCGCGCGCCTCACCCGCATCCAGGACATCGCCGACACGCTCCCCGAGGGCACCTGCTTCGATCCCGCGCGGCCGGCCGAGGAGCTGACGGCCGCCGTCGAGTCGGTTCCGGCGACGTACGCGCCCGAGTGCCTGGCCGCGTGCGAGCTGGCCTTCCACTGCCGCGACCGCTCCCGCGCGGCGGGCGCGGTGACGTCCCTGGGCCGGTCGGTACGGGCGGAGCTGGGCGCCCTGACCACGGTGCCGGACGTCCTGGCGGCGGCCCGCGGGGAGGCCGGCGACCCCGCCGATCCGACCGTCGTCGCCCTGCGCAGGGCCGCCGCCCTCCGCGCGGAGGCACTGGACACGGGAGCACCGGGCACAGGAGCACTGGGCACGGGCGTTTCGGGAGCGGACGTCCTGGGAGCCGCCGCATGTCGCTGATCTCCACCCTCGCCCGCCTGGAAGCCGTCAGCACCGGCCGCGCCCAGCCCGCCGCGACCGTCCGCCACCGGCACCTCGCCGACCACCCCCTGGTCTTCGTCCCGCTCACCACCGCCGGTGAGGCGGGTGCCCCGCTCGGCGCGCTCGTCGGCACCGACCGGGACGCCCCGCGCCTGCTCGTCGTACCGCAGCCGCGCGACCGCGACCTCCGGTTCCAGTTCCTGGCGGAGCTGGCGGACGTCGTCCTGCCGTACGTGGACTCCTACGCCGGGGCAGTGGAGGCCGCCGAGCGCAACGAGACCGATCCGGAGACCGGCAAGCGGGTCAAGGTCGAGGTCGAGCTGTGCGCGGACGCCCCGCAGCTGATCGTGCCGAGCCGCGCGGGCATCGACTTCGTACGGCTGCTCGGGCGCTCCATGCGCTTTCGCCGTACGGCCGAGCAGGACCCGGAGGCCCCGCACCCGGCGCCCCCGCGCGTGCCGTTGCTGGGCCGGTGGCTGACCCACTTCGGGGAGCGGGCCCGCGTCCCCGGCTCCGCCCTGCTGCTCGCCGCGACCGAGCTGCTGTCCCGGCACTGGGCGACCGGCCAGTCCACCCTGGAGGACCAGCACCTGGGCGCGCTGCTGGCCTGGATCGACCCTCCGGAGGGCATGACCGGCGCCGAGGCGGCCCTCGCGGCCGAGCTCGCCCGGGACGCCAAGGGCCAGCTGCTGCACCCTCCGGCCGGCCCGGCCACCGACCCGGCGTTCGACAACAAGCTGCTCGCGCCCGCCATCGAGCGCTACGACCGCGCGCGTACGGCGCTGGCCGCCGCCGAGGACGGCCTGGAGGCCGACGACCGGCTCGGTGAACTCACCGCCGCCGAGCGCGCGATCAGAGACCTCGTCGCGAGCCGGACCCGTCCCACCTGGGACGCTGTGTGGCGCGGCCTGGACCTTCTGCGGGAGCTGCCCGAGGGCGCGCGCGTGGAGGAGCGCTGGACCCGCGACCGCTGGTCGTTCACCTCCCACCGCGACCGGATCACCGCGGGCGAGCCCCCGCAGCCGCGCCGCGACGACGCGGTGACCGCCGCCAACAAGCTCGCCACGCGCGAGCGCGAACAGGCCCGGCTGGAGGCGCAGGAGGCCCTCGACGACCCGCTGGTGATGGCGGGTCGGCGGCTGTCCGGGGAGGCGTTCGCGGGCGAGGTCACAGATGTCGTCATGACGTACAGCGAGGGCAAGCGCCCCAGCCCGCGCCCGCTGGTCACGCTCCGTACGGACGACCGGCCGCATCTCGGGGAGCGCGTGAAGGTGTACCGCTCGCTGGGCGGCAAGCCGCAGTCGGCCGAGTTCGTCGGCTACGACGACGACTGCGTCGTGCTGCGCGTCCTCGACAAGATGGGCCGCGGCAAGGAGCCCGAGGCGGGGTCCGTGCCCGAGAAGGGCGACCGGCTCTGCTTCACGCTCTTCGAGCACGAGCAGCGGGGCGGCGCGAAGCTCCCCGACCCGGAGGACACCCCGTGGACGCACGGCGGGCCGCCCGGTGAGGCCACCCATGAAGCCGCCGACCCGCTGACCGCGGAGGACGTCCTGTGACCACCGTCTCCGAGCTCTTCGACCCCGGTACGGCGGCCGCGCGGGCCACCGACGCGATCCTCCGCGACACGCTGCACGGCGAGGCGCGCGGTGTCGTCGTCGACTCCCCGCCCGGCGCCGGCAAGTCCACGCTGGTCGTCCGCGCGGCCCTCGAACTGGCCGACGCCGGACGCCCGCTGATGGTCGTCGCGCAGACCAACGCCCAGGTCGACGACCTGGTCCTCAGGCTCGCCGAGAAGAACCCCGAGCTGCCGGTGGGGCGGCTGCACAGCAGTGACGCCGACGCGTACGACAAGGCGCTGGACGAGCTGCCGAACGTACGCAAGTCGGCGAAGGCGGCGGAGCTGACCGGACTGCCGATCACGATCTCCACGGCCGCCAAGTGGGCGCACGTGAAGGTGGACGAGCCGTGGGAGCACGCGATCGTCGACGAGGCGTACCAGATGCGCTCGGACTCCCTGCTGGCCGTCGCGGGCCTGTTCCAGCGGGCGCTGTTCGTCGGCGACCCCGGCCAGCTGGACCCGTTCGCGATCGTGGGCAGCGAGCAGTGGGCGGGCCTGTCGTACGACCCCTCGGCGTCCGCGGTCACGACCCTCCTCGCGCACAACCCGGAGCTCCCCCAGCACCGCCTCCCGGTGTCCTGGCGGCTCCCGGCCTCGGCCGCGCCCCTGGTCTCGGCGGCGTTCTACCCGTACACCCAGTTCCGCAGCGGCACCGACCACGGCGACCGCGCCCTGTCCTTCGCGGTCCCCTCGGACGGCTCGGGCCCCGACCGGGTCATCGACGAGGCCGCGGAATCCGGCTGGGGCCTCCTGGAACTGCCCGCCCGGCACACCCCGCGCACCGACCCGGAGGCGGTGCGGGCGGTCGCGACGGTCGTACGACGCCTGCTGGACCGGGGCGGCGCGGCGACCTCGGAACGCTCCCCCGACCCCGCTCCCCTCACCGCCGACCGCATCGCAGTGGGCACCGCCCACCGCGACCAGGCCGCGGCGATCCGCGCGGCGCTGGCCGACCTGGGCGTCACGGACGTCACCGTCGACACGGCGAACCGTCTCCAGGGCCGCGAGTACGACGTCACGGTCGTCCTGCACCCCCTGTCCGGCCGCCCCGACGCCACGGCCTTCCACCTGGAGACGGGCCGCCTCTGCGTCCTCGCCTCCCGCCACCGGCACGCGTGCATCGTGGTCTGCCGGGCGGGCGTGGGCGACCTCCTGGACGACTATCCGTCGACGGAGCCGGTGCAGCTGGGGACGCTCGTGAAGTTCCCGGACGGCTGGGAGGCGAACCACGCGGTGCTGGCGCACCTGGCGGAGCACCGGGTGGGCTTCGAGCCCTGACCCTTACGGGCCCCTTGCGCGGGCGCGCGACAATGGACGGTGGCCCGCTTCCCCGACGGAGGGGGCATCAGCGACGTACGAGGAGGAGAAGACATGGCGGAGCCCACGCCGCGTCGGAACGAACCGCGGCTACGCCCCGCGCCCCTGCTCTTCGAGCCCGCGCAGGCGGCCGCCGACCCGGAGCACTTCTTCGACCTGGAGTCCATCGACGACCCCAGGGCGCTGCTGGCCCGGGCGACGGAGCTGACGCTTGCCTTCCGTGCGGCGACGGACCGTGCCGTGGAGTTCCAGGCGATCGCCGCGGCCCAGCTGGCCGACCCCCGCCGTTTCGACCGGCTCACGCCGGCGGACATCGCGGAGCGGGCCGAGTGGACCGAGGACTATGCCAAGAAGATGGTCGAGTTCGGGCGGGACCTGATGCGCGGGACCGCCGAGGGCGCGGCGGAGAAGGGGCTCGCCGACCCGGCGTGAACCCACCCCGCGCTCTGGCATATGCCAGACGGGCAAGATCCGGGCAAGATACCCCTTCCCACCCCCTCCTGTCCCGATTTCCGGCAACCGTCAGAAACGGAACGCTCACGCCCGGTACATCTGGATGCATGAGCGACACACGCATCGAGCCGTTCTCCGATCGTTCCGACGTCTGCGGGGTCACTGCGGACGGTGCGGCCTGGCTCGCCTCGGCAGGAACGTATCCGCGGAGCACGCTCGCCCTCTGGGAGGAGTGCCCGGACGCCCCGGTGGTCCTGCCGTGCGGCGCCGCGTTCGACGTCGTGAGCGCGCCCGCCATCTTCGGGCGCCGGATGCTCGACCGGTTATGGGGCGACGGGCCGGGCTCGGGGCCGGTGGCGATGTTCCGAGGCCGGATGCTGCTGTTCGCGGCGCCGGGTACCGCGCATCGACTGCCGTCGCTGTTGCAGTGGGAGGAGTGTGGCCGCACGGGCGCGATCCCGCCGTTGCTCTGCCACGGCAACGGCGACGCGGTGACGCTTCCCGCGCCCCTGCCGACACGCGCCGCGCCGACCCCGTTCGACAGCCGCTGGCTGGTCGCCCCGGACACCCGTCACCCCTGGTTGCCGGGCCCCGAGATCCTGCTCTGGGCGGCCGTACGGGCGGCACGCGCGGCCGTGCGGATATCGATTTTTCCCCCAGCCGATCAGGATGCTAAGGTCTACGACGTCAGCAGGCGCCGCTAGCTCAGTTGGTTAGAGCAGCTGACTCTTAATCAGCGGGTCCGGGGTTCGAGTCCCTGGCGGCGCACGTTGTCGATGGCGAGGCATGTTCGCGGAACACGCGAACCGGTCTCGCCATCGTTGTTTTCTGCGCGGCTGCGCCGCGCGTTGCGGGGGCTCCGCCACCCGCACCCCCTTTCCCCGGCGTGCAGGTGGCCGTAGGCCCGACAGGTCACCCCGGCGTGATCTTCACCGTCCACGCCCCGGAGACCGTCCGGCCCTCCACCTTCACCCGTACGTCGTCCCCCGGCACCGTGAAGCTCTCGCCCAGGGCGACCGGGGCGTCCGCCAGGGGTGGGTAGACCGAGCCCTCCCAGCAGGCCTCCGTGTGCGGGTGGGCGTCGATGACCTGGATCGGGCCGCCGCCGGACGCGGCGCCGGCGCGTACCCGGTAGACCAGGACCCCTTCCTTGCAGGTCCCGGCGTCGTTGCCGGCCGGGCCGCGGGCCTCGAAGGCGAGGGCGGTCTCGGGACCGGTGCGGACCACCGCCAGCTTGGTGCCGCGTCCGAGGCCGAAGGCGGACCGGCCCGCGACCGGCGTCCCCGGCCCGGCCCCCAGCGGTTCCAGCGTCAGCCGCGTCGGCTTGCCCACGCACGCCACCTGCCGCGGCTCCAGCCACCCCAGCTTCCACTTGTGCCAGCCGAACAGGTCGGGCGCCAGCCCGAACTGGCTGCCCATCAGGTCCCAGTCGCCGACGTAGGTGTCCCAGTCGCCCTTGCCGTCGACCGGGCGGTGGTAGAGGTCGGGGAGGTCGAAGACGTGGCCGGTCTCGTGGGCCAGGACCAGCCGGTCCGGCGGATGCTGTTCGAACACCGTGACGATCCGGCGGATGTCCGTGCCGTCGGCCCGCATCGGGGCGTCCAGGTTGACGACCTTCGTGGCGTCCGAGTCCACGCCGGGCGCGTCCGGATCGGCCACGAAGTACACGACGTCGTAGCGGGAGAAGTCCACCTGCCCGTCCGCCGCGGCCAGCGCGTCGCGCAGATAGGCGGCGCGATGCGACGCGTCCCAGTCACGCTCTATGACGTACGACGTCGACGGCTGCGGCATCCGGATCCAGTTCCGCAGCGGATGCGGGCGCAGCGTGAACCTGCCGTAGGAGGCCTGTTCGAAGAAGCGGCTGGTCGCGGGGAAGTGGTCGGCGGCGAGCTGGTCGGGGGTGGTGCGCGGGGTCGCGTCCGGGAAGGACAGGAACACCATCACCGCGTCCAGGGCGCGGGTGGGCCGCGGGTAGGCGGCGTTCCAGGTGTCGAGGCCCTCGGAGTGGTGCGCCTCGGTGCGGGTGAGCGCGCAGGCGGCCGCGGAGAACGGCTCGGCGACCGAGGGGCCGGTGATGAGGGAGGTGGCGGCCAGCGCCGACATCGTGGTGAACACGGCCGCGGTGCTGCGCAGTCGGGGGCGCGGGAAGAGGCGCGGCACGGGGACCTCCGGATGCGGTTCACGGGACACCGCACCCAGCCTGTGTGAGATTGTCGTACTACGCCCTGTTTGTCTGCACCAGAAGAGTGAGTCAGCCGAAGAACCGTCAGAATCGACACCCCGAATCGCTCACGGAACGTCACACCTGGTCGGGCGGCTCAACAAGCCGTCCAGGTGCGGGCAGAAACGATCTGTCAGAAGGGCCCGTTGTTCCGGGACACTGGACGGTGGCTGGAAGGGCTGGGGGCCAGCCTCTATGATCGGCACACTTTCCTGCACGGACAGAGATCGAGTGCACTGCGGGAGCGAACGGTGAGCGGAACCTCCGAAGGGCCGGCGCCCGCGACAGACCTCGACCGGGCAGCCGTCACAGACAGTGACTTCAACACGTCTTCTCGTACCGATTCCCATGCGTACCGGTCGGCCTTCGCGGCCGCGCCGCTCGCCATGGCCGTCGTCGACCGCGAGGGGCTGGTCGTCAGCGCCAACGGCACCCTCGGCGAACTCCTCGGCTGCGCGCCCGAGGCGCTCGTCGGGCGGATCGCCGCCGATCTGGTGGACCTGGCCTCCGACGCCCGTACCTGGCACGCCTACCAGGAGGTGCTGCGCGGCCGGCAGGCCCGGCTGCGCTGCACCCGGCGGCTGAAGAACCCCGACGGCCAGTACCTGTGGACGCAGGTCACCGTCGCGCCGCTGGGCACGGGTGAGCCCGGGGTGCTGCTGTCGGTCGCCGACGTCAGCTCCCAGCGTGAACTCCAGGCCCGGCTGCGGCACTTGCAGATGCACGACCCGGTGACCCGGCTGCCCAACCGCACGCTGTTCTTCGAGCGGCTGTCGGCCGCGCTGGAGGCGGAGGCGTACGAGCAGGGCGGCACCGGCCGGATCGGCCTGTGCTATCTGGACCTCGACGGCTTCAAGGCCGTCAACGACACCCTCGGCCACCGGGTCGGCGACCGTCTGCTGGCCGCCGTCGCGGAGCGGCTGACGCGGTGCGCGGACGAGGCGGGCCTCACCAGAGGCAGCGCGCCGCTGGTGGCCAGACTCGGCGGCGACGAGTTCGCGCTGCTCGTCGAGGACTCCACCGGCACCGACCAACTCGCCGATCTCGCCGAGGCGGTGCTCAAGGCGGTGCAGAGCCCCTTCGACATCGCCGGGCACCGGCTGTCGGTCTCCGCGTCGATCGGCGTCGTCGAGCGGCACGCGGCGGGGACCACCCCCACGGCCCTCGTGCAGGCCGCTGACACGACGCTGTACTGGGCGAAGGCCGACGGCAAGTCCCGCTGGACGCTGTTCGATCCGGAGCGCAACGCCCACCGCATGACCCGCCAGGCCCTCGCCTCCACCCTCCGACCGGCCATCGAGCGCGGCGAGTTCACGCTCGAGTACCAGCCGCTGGTCGGCATGGAGGACGGGCGGCTGCGGGGCGTGGAGGCGCTGGTGCGCTGGAACCACCCGCAGTTCGGGATGCTGACGCCGAATCGGTTCATCGGACTGGCCGAGGAGGACGGCTCGATCGTGCCGCTGGGGCGCTGGGTGCTGGCGACCGCCTGCCGCCAGGCCCGGCAGTGGCAGCTCGACCACCCGGGCGAGCCGCCGATCTTCGTCAGCGTCAACGTCGCCGTCCGTCAGGTGTGGGACTCCGACCTGGTCGCGGACGTGGCGGACATCCTCGCGGAGACGGGCCTGGCGCCGGGGCTGCTGCAACTGGAGCTGACGGAATCCGCGGTGATGGGCTCGGCGGGCCGCCCCCTCCAGGCGTTGCAAGCGCTCAGCGACATGGGTGTCCACATCGCCATCGACGACTTCGGCACCGGCTACTCCAACCTCGCCTACCTCAGCCGGCTGCCGGTCGCCGTCCTGAAGCTGGACGGGTCCTTCGTCCGGGGCTTCCAGTACGAGGGGACGGGCGCCCCGCCCAACCCGGCCGACGAGGTCGTCGTCGAGGCGATGATCCAGCTCGCCCACCGGCTGGGGCTGACCGTCACCGCGGAGTGCGTGGAGACGTCCGCGCAGGCTTCCCGCCTGCGGCGGATCGGGTGCGACACCGGCCAGGGGTGGCTGTACTCGCGGCCGGTGTCGCCGGATCGTATCTCCGAGCTGATGGCGGGTCAGGCGGTCGGCAAACCGTAGCCGCCGGGCCTGGTCAGGCTGTCGGCAAACCCTAGGGACCGCCGCCCCGGCCTCAGGCCGTCGGCAAGCCGTACGCGTCCGCGATCAGTTCGTACGAGCGCAGCCGCAGCGCTCCGCTGTGGGCGTGGGACGTGATCATCAGCTCGTCGGCGCCGGTGCGCTTCTGGAGGTCGTCGAGGCCGGCGCGGACCTCGTCGGCGGTGCCGTGGATGACGTTGGAGTTCCAGGACGTGATGAAGTCACGTTCCACGGGGCTGAACTCGTAGGCCTCCGCCTCCTCGGGGGTGGGGACGAGGCCGGGGCGGCCGGTGCGCAGCCGGATCATGTTGAGGCTCGCGGCGAGCACCTGGCGGCGGGCCTCCTTCTCGTCGTCGGTGGCGAGGGCGGAGACGCCGATGAGGGCGTAGGGCTCGGCGAGGATCTCGCTCGGGCGGAAGGTCTCGCGGTAGAGGTCCAGGGCCGGGATGGTGTTCTGGGCCGAGAAGTGGTGGGCGAAGGCGAAGGGCAGGCCGAGGTCGGCGGCGAGGCGGGCGCTGAAGCCGGAGGAGCCGAGCAGCCAGATCGGCGGGCGGTGCGGGGACTGGACGCCACCGGGGGACGTCGACTGGATCGGGCCGGGGACCGCGTGGATACGGCGGTAGGGGTGGCCGTCCGGGAAGTCGTCGTCGAGGAAGCGGGTCAGCTCGGCGAGCTGCTCGGGGAAGTCGTCGGCGCCCTCGTTGAGCCGGTCGGTGCGGCGCAGGGCGGCGGCGGTGGCGCCGTCGGTGCCCGGGGCGCGGCCGAGGCCGAGGTCGACCCTTCCGGGGGCCAGCGCCTCCAGGGTGCCGAACTGCTCCGCGATGACCAGCGGGGCGTGGTTGGGCAGCATGACGCCGCCCGAGCCGAGGCGGATGCGCTCGGTGTGGGCGGCGAGGTGGGCCAGGATCACGGCGGGGGACGACGAGGCCACGCCGGGCATGGAGTGGTGCTCGGCGACCCAGTACCGGTGGAAGCCGCGCGACTCCGTCAGCTTGGCGAGCTCGACGCCGGTGCGCAGGGCCTCGGTGGCGGTGTGCCCGGCGCCCACCGTGACCAGGTCCAGTACGGAGAGGGGGACGGGGGCGGTTCCGTGTGCGGTGCCCCGGGTCTCGTCTGACGTCACGGTGTGTGCCTCCTGCTTCCGGCCGTGCGCTGTCCGTCCGGCGTTAACAGGAGGCGGGCTCCGCTTTATTCCCGACGGGCCCGGCAAGGTCCGGCCGCCTCCCCGCCGAGCCCGGCGCTCACACCTGCACGATCGGCTCCTTCGTGAACAGTGCCCCCAGCCTCGGGGCGTTCACGCGGCGGTCTGCCAGGCGGAGGCCCTCCCAGACCGTGACCTGGTTGGCGGTGAGGATCGGCTTGCCGAGTTCCTTCTCCAGGGCGGGGATGTGGGCGACCGTGTGCAGGGCCGTGTCGGGGAGGAGGAGGGCGTCCGCGTCCGGGGAGTCGGCCTGCCGCGCCAGGGCGAAGACCTCCGCCTCGCCCCAGGTGCCGACCTCGGCCGCCGTGATGATCCCGGCGCCCTTGACCCCGGTCACCTCCAGGCCGCCGGCCCGCAGGAAGGCCGCGAAGAGGTCCGCCACGTCGTCCGGGTACGTCGCCCCGATCGCGACCCGGCCGGCCTTGATCTCCTGGGCCGCGTGCACGAAGGCGAAAGACGTCGAGGAGGCCGGCATGCCGGCTGCCCGGGCCAGGGCGCGGACCTGGTCGTGGGCGCCTTCCCAGCCGCGGACGAAGCTGCCGCTGGTGCACGCCCACACGACGGACTCGGCGCCCGCCATGCGCAGCTCCTCGACGCCGGCCGCGAGGCGTTCGGGCGAGCCCATCTCCAGCAGGGCGTCCTCGCGGTGGGCGTCCTCGCCGATGTCGGTGTGCACCACGTCGACCCGGATGTCGCTGCCCAGGAGCTGCTCGATGCGTGGATAGTCGTCCTCGGCGGAGTGGCCCGGGTAGAGGAGTCCGAGTGCGGTCATGTCCAGCCTTCCTGCTGCTGTTCTTCGTCGGGCAGTACCGGTCGCAGGGGGCCCGGGCGCGCCGCCGGATCGATCAGCGCCTGATAGGGCCCCATCGCCCGGGTACCCAGCCGGCGCAGCGCCGCCCACATCGTCACCTGGTTGGCCGAGATCACCGGCAGCCGCAGTTCCGCCTCCAGTTGCGGGATGACGTCGTACGTCGGGAGGTTGGTGCAGCTGATGAACAGGGCGTCGGCGTCCCGGCGTACCGCCTTGTGCGCCATGGCGACCACCTCGCGGTACGGCACCTTCCAGATGTGCCTGGTCAGGCCCATGAAGGCGCAGCCGGTGACGGTGACGCCCGCCTCCGCGACGTACTCCTCCAGTGAGCGGGTGACCGACACGGTGTACGGCGTCACCAGGGCCAGCCGGCGTATGCCCAGCTCGGTGAGGGCTTCGAGGAGGGCCCCCGACGTGGTGAGGGACGGGACCGCGCCCGCCCTCGTCATCGCCTCGCACATCGCGCGTTCGCCCGCGATGCCGCCGACGAAGCTGCCGGAGGTGCAGGCGTAGGCGACGACCTCGGGGGTGATGGCGTGCAGGGTGCGGACGGCGTCGTGCAGCGTCTCGTGCTCGCTGACGAGGCGGGCCAGGTCGAGGCTGACCTCGACGGGCACGTACGGCGTCCGGGTCAGATGGAGCGAGATCTCGTCCGGGACCCAGCGCCACAGCTCGCGGTCCAGGGCGAAGTCGAAGGGTGCCACGACGCCGACACCGCGCTGGGGGCGCGGTCCGCCGAGAAATGAGAGGTCCATGGCAGGCACCGGCCTCACCGGGAGAGACAGGGGGACAACGGACCGTGCACGCGCCCGTGTTGACGAAGGTAGGTTCGGGTGCGAGCGTGGTCAATCCGCGCATGTCAGACGCCTGTGGAGGAACGGCTTCGCATGACCTCCCCCACCCTCCTCGTCCTGGACGCCGATCCCCTCCCCCGTCTCGGCCGCCTCACCGGTCGCGCCCGCATCACGCACGCGGACGCGTCGACGCTGGCCGAGCGGCTGCCGTCCGCCGATGTGCTGCTGGTGTGGGACTTCACCTCGCACGCCGTACGGGAGGCCTGGCCCGGCGAGGGGCCGCGGCCGCGCTGGGTGCACACGGCGAGCGCGGGCGTGGACCATCTGATGTGCCCCGAACTCGCCGCGTCCGACACGGTGGTGACCAACGCGCGCGGGATCTTCGACCAGCCGATCGCCGAGTACGTCGCGGCCCTCGTCCTGGCGATGGCGAAGGACCTGCCGAGGACGCTGGAGCTCCAGCGTGAGCGCGTGTGGCGGCATCGGGAGTCCCGCCGGGTCTCCGGGACGCGGGCCGTGATCGTCGGCTCCGGGCCCATCGGGCGGACGATCGCCCGCACGCTCAAGGCGCTCGAGGTGACGACCGCGCTGGTCGGCCGTACCCCGCGCACCGGTGTCCACGGCCCCGACGACCTGGACCGGCTGATCGCCCGCGCCGACTGGATCATCGCGGCGGCCCCGCTGACCGAGCAGACGTACGGCATGTTCGACGCCCGGCGGTTCGGGGTGATGCAGCCCTCGGCGCGGTTCATCAACATCGGGCGGGGCGGTCTGGTCGTCGAGGACGCGCTGGCCGAGGCGCTGCGGCGGCGCTGGATCGCGGGCGCGGCGCTGGACGTCTTCGAGCACGAACCCCTGGGCCCGGACAGCCCGTTGTGGCAGGTGCCCGATCTGATCGTGTCCCCGCACATGAGCGGTGACACGGTGGGCTGGCGGGACGAACTCGGGGCGCAGTTCCTGGAGTTGTACGAGCGGTGGGAGGCGGGCAAGCCGCTGCTGAACGTGGTCGACAAGAAGCGTGGGTACGTACCCGGACACTGACCTGGGGGTGTGCATGAGGGACCTCACCGAACTCGGCGCCGTACGACTCGTCGAGGGCTACCGCAAGGGCGAGTTCAGCCCCGTGGAGGTGACCCGGGCGGCGCTGGAGCGGGCCGAGGCGATCCAGCCGGAGGTCAACGCGTTCGTGCGGCTGACCGGCGAGGAGGCGCTCGCGCAGGCGCGGGAGTCGGCGGACCGCTGGCGGCGCGGTGAGCCCGCCGGGCTGGTGGACGGGATCCCGGTCACGGTGAAGGACATCCTGCTGATGCGCGGGTCGCCGACCCTCAAGGGCTCCAAGGTGCTGTCGGAGAAGGGCAGTTGGGACGAGGACGCGCCGTCCGTGGCCCGGCTGCGCGAGCAGGGTGCCGTGTTCATCGGCAAGACCACCACCCCGGAGTTCGGCTGGAAGGGCGTCACGGACTCGCCGCTGTCCGGCGTCACCCGCAACCCGCACGACCCCACCCGTACCGCGGGCGGCTCCAGCGGCGGCGCCGCGGCGGCCGTGGCCCTCGGCGCGGGCCCCCTGGCCCTCGGCACGGACGGGGGCGGCAGCGTCCGTATCCCGGCCGCGTTCTGCGGGATCTTCGCGCTGAAGCCGACGTACGGGAGGGTGCCGCTGTACCCGGCGAGCGCGTTCGGCACCCTCGCCCATGTCGGGCCGATGACCCGGGACGCGGCGGACGCGGCGCTGATGCTGGACGTCATCGGGGCGCCGGACGCCCGGGACTGGTCGGCGCACGGGCCAAGTGCCGTGTCGTATCAGGACGTTCTCCAGGAGGGCGTCCGTGGTCTGCGGGTCGCCTACTCCCCCTCCTTCGGCGGGCAGGTCCGGGTGCAGCCGGGCGTCGCGGCGGCGGTCCGGCGGGGTGTCGAGCAGTTGGCGCGGCTCGGTGCCTACGTCGAGGAGGCCGACCCCGACTTCGCCGACCCGGTGGACGCCTTCCACACCCTGTGGTTCAGCGGGGCGGCCCGGGTGACCCAGCATCTCGGGCCGCACCAGCGGGAGTTGCTCGATCCCGGGCTGCGGGAGATCTGCGGGCTGGGCGCGCGTTACAGCGCGCTGGACTATCTCGCCGCCGTCGACGTCCGCATGGACCTCGGCCGCCGGATGGGCCGCTTCCACGAGTCGTACGACCTGCTGGTGACGCCCACCCTGCCGGTCACGGCGTTCGAGGCGGGCGCCGAGGTGCCGAAGGGCTCGGGGTACCGGCGGTGGACGGGGTGGACGCCGTTCACCTACCCGTTCAACATGACCCAGCAGCCGGCCGCGTCCGTCCCGGTGGGGGTGGACGCCGACGGGCTGCCGGTGGGACTCCAGCTCGTGGCCGCCCGGCACCGGGACGATCTGGTGCTGCGGGCGGCGCACGCCCTGGACGGATTCAGGCCCGCCGGAAACTGAGGGTCTCCCCCAGCGCACCCGACCGCCACAGGTCGTTGCACGCCTCGGCCAGCGCCTCCAGCCCGTCCACCACCTGCCCCCACACGATGCCGGGCACCCAGCCCACATCGCCGTTGAGCAGCAGGTTGTTCCGTTCGTAGAACAGGGCCAGGTCGACGACCGTGGTCCCGGCGCGGACCTCGCGGTCGTAGCCGTAGGACTTGGTGCCCAGCTCGGTCCCGGCGAAGGAGAAGTAGCAGAGGTCGCCCGGGATGGGCGTGACGGTCGGGTTCTCCATGGGTGGCTCAGTCGCCGCGAAGGGCGGGAAGAGGGCGTAGATCTCGTTGCGGGCGTATTTGGCGTGGTAGACGTCACCGGCCAGCGGAAGGGCGTCCCACACGGCCGCGCAGGTGACGGGCGCGCGGTCGTCCAGCAGCTTTGCCGTACCGGTGACACCCCGCTTGACCAGCGAGACTTCTATGTAACGGTCAGCCATGCACTCCATGGTGCATACATCGCATGCTCTCGGGTAGCCGCGCCGCCATGGCTCCACCACTTCGGTACGACAGGAACACGTACGACAGGACCGCGTACGCCAGAGACGACACACCGGGAACCACGCGCCGATCGCTGCTCGCGGGGGTGGCGGCGCTCGGTGCGCTGGGGGCCGCCGGCTGCTCGCGGGTGGCCACGGCCTCGACGACGGACGGCGGTGATCTGCTGGACCGGATGAAGGCGGCCGGCGTGGTACGGCTCGGTATCGCCGGTGAGATCCCGTTCGGCTACATCGACAAGAACGGCGAACTGACCGGCGAGGCGCCCGAGCTGGCCAAGGCGATCTTCAAACGGCTGGGCGTGGACCGGGTCCAGCCGGTGCCGACCGAGTTCGGCTCGCTCATACCCGGGCTGAACTCCCAGCAGTTCGACGTCGTCGCCGCCGGGATGTACGTGAACCCCGAGCGCTGCGAGCAGGTCATCTTCGCCGACCCGGACTACCAGATGCTCGACTCCTTCATCGTCCGCAAGGGCAACCCCAAGGGGCTGCACGACTACCAGGACGTCGTCGAGAAGAAGGCCAAGTTCGCCACCGGGACCGGGTACGCGGAGATCCAGTACGCCGTGGACGCGGGGTACAAGGAGAGCGACATCCTGATCGTGCCGGACCAGGTCGCCGGGCTGAACGCCGTGGAGGCGGGCCGGGCCGACGTGTTCGCCGGTACGGCGCTCACCACCCGTGAGGTGGTGAAGAAGTCCTCCAAGGCCGAGGCCACCAAGGCCTTCGCGCCGCTCGTGGACGGCAAACCGCATGTGGACGGCGGCGCGTTCGCCTTCCGGCCCACCGAGACCCGGCTGCGGGACGCCTTCAACGTCGAGCTGCGCAAGCTCAAGAAGAGCGGGGAACTGTTCCGCATCCTGCGGCCCTTCGGGTTCACCGAGGCCGAGATGACGGACCTCACGGCGAAGGAGCTCTGTGGCGGATGACTTCAGGACTCTGGGAGCTTGTCCTCAAGGGCGTCTGGGTCACCATCCAACTGCTCTTCCTGAGCGCGCTGTTGGCGGGTGCCGTCTCCTTCGTGGTCGGCATCGCGCGCACCCACCGGCTGTGGATCGTGCGCTTCCTCGCCGGCTTCTACACCGAGGTGTTCCGCGGGACCTCGGCCCTCGTCATGATCTTCTGGGTCTTCTTCGTGCTGCCGCCCGCGTTCGGCTGGCAGCTGGTCCCGCTGTGGGCGGGCACGCTGGCGCTCGGGCTGACGTACGGCGCCTACGGCTCGGAGATCGTGCGCGGGGCCCTCAACGCGGTCGACCCGGCGCAGAAGGAGGGCGGGATCGCGCTCAGCTTCACGCCCTGGCAGCGGATGAAGCTGATCCTGCTGCCGCAGGCGGTGCCGGAGATGATCCCGCCGTTCTCCAACCTGCTGATCGAGCTGCTCAAGGGCACCGCCCTGGTGTCGATCATGGGCATGGGTGACCTGGCGTTCAGCGGCAACCTGGTGCGGCTCGCGTTGCAGGAGAGCGCGGAGATCTACACGTATCTGCTGGTCATCTACTTCGTGATCGCCTTCGCCCTCACCCGGATCATGCGCGGTCTGGAGAAGAAGCTGAAGGCGGGCGTCGGCAAGGCTCCGACCCGCGGGATCTCCCCGCAGCAGGAGCTGAAGCGGGCTGAGACCACGGGCGTCGGAGGTGGTGTCGCGTGAAGTGGGACTGGGGAGCGGTCGGCGACTTCATGCCGCAGTTCTGGGACGGTCTGCTGGTCACCCTGCAGGCGCTGGCCCTCGGCTCGGTGATCTCCTTCGTGCTCGGACTGGTGTGGGCGCTGCTGATGCGGGCGCCGACCCGGTGGGTGACCTGGCCGGTGGGCGCGGTCACCGAGTTCGTGCGGAACACGCCGCTGCTGGTGCAGCTGTTCTTCCTCTTCTACGTGCTGCCCGAGTGGGGCTTCACGTTCTCCGCGCTGACGACCGGCGTCTTCGCGATCGGCCTGCACTACTCGACGTACACCATGCAGGTCTACCGGGCCGGCATCGAGGCGGTGCCCGTCGGCCAGTGGGAGGCCGCGACGGCGCTGAACCTGCCGGTGACCCGGACCTGGCGGGTGGTGATCCTGCCGCAGGCGATCCGCCGGGTCGTGCCCGCGCTCGGCAACTACGTGATCGCGATGCTCAAGGACACGCCGCTGCTGATGGCGATCACCGTCCTCGACATGCTCGGGCAGGCGCGGCTCTTCTCCCAGGAGCACTTCCAGTTCACCGAGCCCCTGACCGTGATCGGCGTGGCCTTCATCCTCATCTCCTATCTGGCCTCCCTCCTCATGCGAGCCCTGGAGCGACGTCTTGTCCACTGACATCCAGCAGTCCCCTGACATGAACCCCGCCGACAAGCGGAGCAACGGCGAGCTGATCCGGCTCGACCAGGTCACCAAGCGGTTCGGCGACAACACCGTCCTCGACCACCTCGACTTCTCCGTCGAGGCCGGCAAGCACGTCACCCTCATCGGGCCGTCCGGATCGGGCAAGACCACGATCCTGCGGCTCCTGATGACCCTGACCAAGCCGGACGAGGGCACCATCACCGTCGACGGACAGCACCTCTTCCCGGCCTCCGACAAGGAGGTCCGCGAGGTCCGCAAGAAGATCGGCATGGTGTTCCAGCAGTTCAACCTGTTCCCGAACATGCCGGTGCTGAGAAACATCACCGAGGCCCCGGTCACCGTCCTCGGCCTGTCCAAGGACGAGGCGGAGGAGCGCGCCCGCGAGCTCCTCGACCTGGTGGGGCTGGCCGACAAGTGCGACGCCTACCCGGCGCAGCTGTCCGGTGGCCAGCAGCAGCGGGTCGCGATCGCGCGGGCGCTGGCGATGCGGCCGCAGGTGCTGCTGCTCGACGAGGTGACCTCGGCGCTGGACCCGGAGCTGGTCGCGGGCGTCCTCGACGTGCTGCGGGACATCGCCCGCAGCACCGACATCACGATGCTGTGCGTGACCCACGAGATGAATTTCGCCCGGGACATCTCGGACCAGGTCCTGATGTTCGACTCGGGCCGGATCATCGAGGCCGGGGCGCCGGAGAAGATCTTCAGCGAGCCGGAGCAGGACCGTACGCGGGAATTCCTGAGCGCGGTGCTCTGACCAAAGGTCAACTACACCTTGTGAAGACGTCGATGCACGAGGTAGGGGCGCTGGGTCATGACGTTGGCATATGCCAGCGGGTCAGCGCCCCTGCTGAGAGGGATGGAATCTCGTCAACAGGCCCTCACTTCAAGCCTCTTGCCCGTTATCGTGGTAGGGATCGCTGTCCGGATTACGGCCCAACTGTAGAGCGACTTAGCGAGCGCAGGGGGAACCACCGTGGCGCTGAAGCACGAGCCGACCGCGCCGTACCACTCGGCCCAGGACGCCCTCCGCGTTCTGGAGACGGTGGCGCGGCACACCACCGGAATCACCGACGCCCAGCTCGCCCGGCACACCAGCATCGAACCGGAGCGGCTGACCACCCTCCTTCGCATGCTGCGCCGCGAGGGGTACGTCGAGCAGGTCGCCGACGGCGCGTATGTCACGGGCGACGCCCTGACCCGCCTCGGCTCCGCCCATGACCGTGAGCAGGCGCTGCGCGAGACGCTCCAGCGGACGCTGGACCGGCTGCGCGACTCGGTCGGTGCGGCCGTGTACCTGAGCCGGTATGTCGACGGCGAGGTGCGGATCGCCCAGTACGCCGACGGGCCGTCGATGCCGGTGGTGAACGAGTGGGTGGACTTCCGCTACTCGGCGCACGCGACGGCGATCGGCAAGAGTCTGCTGGGCCAGCTGGACCACAACAGCCGGCGCGACCATCTCTCCCGGCACAAGATGGCCCGCCTCACCTCCCGGACCATCACCAGCGACAAGCTCCTGCTGTCCCGTCTGGAGTCCCAGCCGCCGACCGTCCCCCACCTCGACCTCCAGGAGTACGCGGTGGGCACGGTGTGCGCGGCGGTCCCCATCACCGCCGGCTCGTCGGTGGGCTGCCTGGCTCTCTCACTCCCGGTCGAGCACGCCCACCGGCTCCGCCAGGCGGCGGACGCCCTGAACCGCAACGCGGCCCCGGTCCTGCTCAGCCTGGCCATCTGATCCCCCTACCCACCGGTGGTCAGAAGCACCCCTCAGGACCAGGTAGTATTTTCTCTGTCGCCAGCCACGGGAACCAAAACCCGAGGTCGGCGAGGGTCATGCGCCGCTAGCTCAGTTGGTTAGAGCAGCTGACTCTTAATCAGCGGGTCCGGGGTTCGAGTCCCTGGCGGCGCACCTCAGAAGGGCCTCTCGTGGGAGCGAGGGGCCCTTCGATGTTGTGCAGGGTCGTGCGAGGTTCTGCTGGGGGTCCGGGGGTTACCCCCCGGGGGATGCAGCATCAGCGGGTCCGGGGTTCGAGTCCCTGGCGGCGCACTCCTGAAGGGCCTCTCGTGGGAGCGAGGGGCCCTTCGATGTTGTGCAGGTCTGCCTGGGTCAGGGGGCGGTACGTCGGCTCGCCCGGGGGGCGCCACCAGACCGGGTCCGGACAGTGGACGCCCTCCCGTCTCAGCTGGGCTCGGTGGATCTTGTTCGTGGCTGTTACCGGCATCCGGTCCACGACCCGTACGAAACGGGGGGCCATCTTCGTGCCCAGGTCGGGCTGGGCGGACAGGAAGGCCGTGAAGCCTGACGCCTCGAAGCTTCCCGCCAGCGCCGCCATCACCTGGTCCCCGGTCACCGGGTCCGGGACCGCGTACACGGCGACGGCGCCGGCCCCCTCGTACCGGGCGAGGATGTTCTCGATCATCGCGGCGGCCAGGTTCTCCCCGTCGACGCGGATGCGGTCGTCCGCTCGGCCCGCGAAGTACAGGAAGCCGTCGGCGTCGCGGCAGAACAGGTCGCCCGTCCAGTACCAGCCGTCCCGGCGCCGCTCCTGCTCCGCCTCCGGGTTGCGCCAGTAGCCCTCGAAGGGGTTCGGGGCCCGGTTGACCAGCTCCCCTATCGCCTCGTCCCCGTTCAGCAGCCGCCCCGCCGCGTCGAACACCGCCGCCGGGCACTCGGCCCGCGTCTCCGGGTCGAGGACGACGAGACCCGGCCCCGCCCGCCCCACCGCCCCGGCCGGCGTCCCCGGCGACCACTGCACCGCCGCCCCGCCCTCCGAGGACCCGTACCCCTCCACCAGCCGCACCCCGAACCGCCGCTCGAAGGCCGCCGCGTCCACCGCCCCCGCCTCCGTGCCGAAGCCCATCCGGAGCGGGTTGTTCCGGTCGTCCGCGCGTTCCTCGGTCGCCAGGACGTACTGGACGGCCCGGCCCACGTACGTGAAGTACGTCGCCCCGTACCGCCGTACGTCCCCAAGGAAGCCCGACGCCGAGAACCGCCGCCGCAACGCGACCCCCGCTCCGGCGGCGAGCGCGGGCGCCCAGTCGGCGATCACCGCGTTGCCGTGGAACATCGGCATGCAGACGTAGTGCACGTCGTCGGCGCCGACACCGAACTGGTCGGCGAGCGAGCGTCCCGCCGCAGCCAGCCTGCCCTGGGAGCAGATCGCCGCCTTCGGGGCGCCCGTCGAACCGGAGGTGAAGTAGAGGAGCAGGCGGTCGCGCGGGGTGGCCCGGGAGGGGTCAGGGCGGGCGCCCGCGTACGGCGCCAGCAGGGCCTCGTACTCCTCGGAGTCGGTCAACAGCTTCCGCACGCCGGGGAGTTCGAGGTCCGCGAGGAGCGGGTCGTACGTCCGGTCCGCGATCAGGACGCGGCACTCGGTGTGCAGGATGTCCCGGGCCAGTTCGGGGCCCCGGCGGGTCGGATTGATGCCGGCGACGGCCGTACGGGCGAGGGCCGCCGCGCTCAACCACAGGGGGTATTCAGGGGTGTTGTCGAGGAGCACGCCGATGTTCGCGCCGCCGGGCGGGAGCAGGTCGGCCAGCAGCGCCGCCCGGGCCGCCGCGCCCGCCGCCACGTCGTGATGGGTGAGCGTCCGCTCCTCGAACCACAGGCCGGGCCGGTGATCACCCCACCGCCCCGCGACGAGCTCCGCGACCGTGCACGCCTTGGACTCCATGGCCGCGCACGGTAGTTGATGGACCGTCAGATGAGGAGAGGCGTCACGGGGTCATCGTCACGCCGTCCACGACGACCGTGTTGGTCGTGTCGTCCACGTCGTCGCCGAAGCCGAAGCCGAACTCGTCCGACATCTGGTTGAACGTGATCATGAAGGCGATGCAGAAGCCCGCGACCACCCCGAGGAACGCCAGCACACCGATCATGGACGCGGCGAGCGCGGTCCGGCGCGGCGCCTTGGCCGTGGCGACGACGGTGGCGCCCTCGGCGTAGTACACGGTGACGAAGTCGCCCTCCAGGACCGTGCCCGGGCCGTCCTCCTCCTCGAAGCGGACGGTACGGCCGTCGCGGGCGGTGAACTCGTAGACGTGGTGCAGCGTCGTGCTCACCGACGTGTCGCCGCTGCCGCCGTGGGTCGTCGTGTACACCCGCAGACAGCGCGCCTCGGCCGTCAGCCCGCTGTTCCAGGCCCGGCGGATCTGCATCGCGCGGCGCAGCAGGCGGTACGCCATGAACAGGACCAGCGCCAGGATGAGGCTGGGGACGAGGTAGAAGAAGAGCTCCATGGTGCTTCCCCCGAGGTCAGGTGCTGCTCCTCAGCGCCGACATGGTCATGACGGCGTGGAGGGAACCTACCCCGGGGGAGAGCCGGCCCAGCTCAAGCAAGGCTCAGAGAATCAGAACGTGACGTCCGAGCAGGCGTAGAACGCGTTGCCGGTGTCGGCGATCGTCCACACCGCGAGGATCACGTGGCGGCCGCTCAGCCCGGACGGCAGGGTGCCGCTGTGGGAGAGGGTGGACGGCGGGCGCTGACCGTTGTAGGGGACGGTCAGGAACGGGGTGAGGTTGAGGTCGGAGCGGGCCAGGTTGTGGTTCTGGTTCCAGCCCGGCTTGGTGACGTAGTACTTGAAGTCGGTGGTGGCGTGCATGGCGGTGAACTGCCAGCGGAACGTGTAGCTCTGACCGCCCGTCACCTTCGTCGTCGGCCAGGCGCCGCCCGACGGCTTGGTGGGCGAGCTGAGCTGGCTGAAGCGGCTCACGCCGCCGTTGCATATCTGCCCGTCGGCCGGTCCGGAGCCGGGGAAGCCCTTGGGGCCCTCGACGCTCTGCGGCTCCCACTGGATGTCGCCGCAGTTCGTCACGGTGCCGTTCTGGCAGAGCTTCTGCCTGCTGACGGGGAGGTCGGTGTAGCCGTGGCCGCTGGCGCCGCCGGAGGAGAGCACGAGGGCTCCGGCCGTGCTGAGGCCCAGCACGGCGGCGTACCACTTGGTCTTTTTGCGCATGCTGCCGCTCCCTGGAGAACGTGGGGGAAGTTCAGTGAGGCGTGCAGGTCTAGACCAAGTCCCAGATTATTGCTGACCCTTGAACATGTCCATACCAATCGGCGGACCTGTTCGACGGGTCGGCTCAGGCGCCCGTCACGCCCCCTGCTCCCCACGCCCCGCGCAGAACGCCACCGTCAAGTCCTTGACCAGCGCCTTGCGTTCGTAGTCGTCCAGCTCCACCAGACCGCGCATGGTCAGCCGGGTCACCGTGTCCTCCACCGAGTCCACGACCGACGTCAGCACGCTCGCCCGGTGCTGGGCGTCCAGCGCGGCGATCCGGCGGCGGTGCATCGCGGCGGCGACCTCGGGGGCGTACTCCACCCGCACCGGCTGGACGGAGAACACCTCGAGCCCCACCGGCGCCGCGTCCGTCACGACCAGCCGGGTCAGCGCGTCGGTCGCCGCGTCGACGGACGCCTTCGGCGAACCCGGCAGCTCCACCGGAACCCGCGCCAGCGCCGCCTCCACGCACTCGCGCAGATAGCTCTCGTGGTCCTCGACGCCCAGCGTGGCCCGCGCGGTGTCCCGCACCCGCCACACCACGAGCACGACCACCCGCAGCGCGACCCCGTTGCCGTCCGCGGCCGGCATCGGCTCGCTGCGCCAGTGCCGCAGCCGTACGTCGACCCGGCGGCGCAGCAGCAGCGGGTTGACCCACATCAGGCCGGTGCGCCGGACCGTGCCGCGGTAGCGGCCGAACAGCCCGAGCACCCAGGCCCGACCGGTCCGCCCGCGGGCCAGCCCGCCGAACCCGAAGAGACCGAGGGCACCCGCGCCCGCGTACGCCGCCCACTGCGCCGGACCGAGGCCGGCGCCCGCGTACTCGGGCAGCCGCAGCGCCTCCACGGCGAGTGTCGGCAGCGCGCCCGCCCACCAGGAGGTGGCCACACAGCCGGCCACCCCGCAGGCACCGGCGAGCACGCCCGCCGAGCCGGGCAGCACCCGCGCCGGGCGCTCGGCCAGCTCGGGGTCGACCTGGGGGGCGGGGCGCGGCGCGGGCCGGCCCGGGCGCCGGAAGCGGGGCTGCTCGCCGGTGCCCTGGCGGCGTCCGACGACCGCGGGGCTGAGGGGAACGGCCCCGGTTTCGAGGTCGTCGCGGAACAGCAGATGAACGGGGATCTCGGTGGTCGCCTCGTTCTGGATGAGCCGGGCGGGCCGGGAGACCGGGGTGGTCTCGGTCGTCGGCCCCTCGGGTTCTTCCGTGGATGGTGTGGTGGTGCTCATGCGTGCCTCCAGCCTCCGCGCCAGATGCGTCATGACAGTGGATGGGTGTTGCGGGAATGCGGGAATGCGGGTCAGCGGGAGTGCGGGTTACTTGAACAGTCGCCGCCAGGTCTCCGGGCCCGGGTAGCCGTCCGCCGCGCCGCCCCGCCAGCCCTGGGCGCGCTGAAAGGCCTCCACGGCCCGTCGGTCCGCCTCGCCCCAGCGGGGGCCGGGACCCGTCGTGTAGTACTTGCCGAACCCCTTCTTCACCAGCTGCTTGCCGAGCAGGGTGACGTACTTGTTGTTCGCGCCGGGCCGGAAGGACGCCCGCCCCGGATAGCCGGGCACCCCGTGCGAGGAGGGTGCCGGCGGGCCCGCCGCGCCGGTGCGGATGTCGTTGCCCTTGCCCGTCACCAGCAGCGTCCAGGTCTGCGGTCCCGGCAGCCCGTCGGCGTCCCGGCCGGTCCAGCCCTGCGCCTGCTGGAAGGCCTGGGTGGCCCGCCGGTCGGTGTCCGTCCAGCGCGGTCCGGGGCCCGAGGAGTAGAAGCGGGCGGCACCGCGCTCGACGAGCATGCGGCCCAGCTGGGTGACGTACTTGTTGTTGGCGCCGGGACCGAAGTACGCGGCGCCGGGGAACGGCACGTCGAGCGGCTCGGCCGGTTTGTCGCCGCCCGCCGCGCCGGCCACCAGGCCCTTGTAGCGGTAGGCGGTGTAGCGGGCCGAGTTGCTCCAGTACGCGTACGGGGTGGCCTGCTTGCGGGCGCGGGGGCGGGTCTCCTCGTAGGCGATGTAGTAGGTGTGCGTGTAGTCGGTCCAGCCACCGAAGATGACGACGTGCGAGCCCTTCTCAGGGTCGGCCGGGTTGTGGAACAGCAGGATGTCGCCGGGCTGGAGGTCGTCCTTGGCGATCCGGACGCCGTACTGGTCGAGGCTGCCGGTCCATTCGTTGCCGGGCAGGCTCCAGGCCATGGAGACGAAGCCGGAGCAGTCCTGCCGGTAACCGTCGGACCAGTACTCGGTCATGCTGTACGGCACCTGCGCGGCGACCCAGGTCTTGGCCCGCTTGATGATCGCCGCGCGGGTGGTGGCGGGGGCCTTGACACCGGCGGGTTTGCCGCCCGGACCGTGCAGCGGGGCCTTGCCGCCCTGGGGGGTGTCGGGCTCGTCACCTGCGGGAACGTTGGGGCGGTGGGGGTGGTCGGGGGCGTGGGGGGCGGCGAAGGCGGGGGCGGCCTGGGTCACGGCGATCGCCGCGGTGGCCGTCGCGGCGAGGACGACGGCTCGGTGGGCGGCCGGGTGGCGGCCGGTGCGGGAATGGGGCAGTACGCGCCTCCAGTGAACACATCCGGGGCAGTCGCAGTCGCTCGCGGGATCGAATTCCTCGAACGTCGGTTCGTCGAATCCCGGAGTCTCCATGCGATTCCCCTCACACTCCAGATGGAAATGTCCGCGACTGTGCACATTCGTCAGTTTCTCAACTGTCTTCCGGACGCGCATGTTGACGGTCCGAATGATGTACGCGGCCCGCTCCGCCCCAGGTGGGAGCACCCGCCGATGGTCGAGAGCACCCTCCGACGTCCGGTAGAGTTCTCCGGGTCAGCAGGCGCCGCTAGCTCAGTTGGTTAGAGCAGCTGACTCTTAATCAGCGGGTCCGGGGTTCGAGTCCCTGGCGGCGCACAGACGACGAAGGCCTCTCGCACACGCGGGGGGCTTTTCGTCTTGCCGGGGCAGCAGGGGCGGCCGGGGGTCCGGGGGTTGTCCTGCGGGGGATGCAGCATCAGCGGGTCCGGGGTTCGAGTCCCTGGCGGCGCACAGACGACGAAGGCCCTCCGTGGAAGCGGGGGGCTTTCGCTTTTGGTGGCGTAGCCGCCTCTCGTGTCGTGGCTCGGCGGGTGGGTCCGGTTGAACCGGGTGGGGGCTCGGTCCGTATGGGACGGCGGGGCGAGGAGCAGCCAGGACTCGGTTCGGCAACCTTCGCGCGCCGCTGTCCACAACGGCTCCACAAGCTCCCCACACGGGCCACAATGAACGCGTATGACCGGTAAACACCGCGTTTCGCATCTTGCGATCATGCCTGACACCGTAGAAACCTGGTTTTCAAGATGCTGCGGATTCGCGGCAGTTGGGGGGCACGGAGCCGGTTGCCGACGCTGACGGGGTGAGGGGCCCCGTTTCATAAGGAGATGCCGAGGGGGGCATCATGCAACCGGAAGGTCGCAGTTCCATGTCTATTGGTGTGGAGAATGTGGTGACTGCGGCCCACCACTGATACGTCTGTGAAGGTCGAGGGGGACTCGAGCAGGCGTAAGGAACCGACAAAGCACGCGATGACTCGCGTGTGGGGGGATGACTCATGACGTCGACGCCGACGGGCGCCCGGCAGAACTTCGACCCGTCTCAGACCACCCAGCTCAGGGTGGCTTCACAAACCCGGACGGGCACGTTCCGTCGGATCAAGAAGACGCTGCCGAAGTACGACTACGAGCACTACAGCCGGCTGGCCGGTCCCCTCACCCAGCCGGATCCGACGAAGCCGTACAAGGTGCAGTACCGCTCACTGATCTCCCAGGAGCCGCACCGCATACGGGTCGCCCTGATGCTGGCCGCCGCGCCGGTGCTCTCCCTCGTCCTGCTGTTCTGGCTGCTCCAGCCCGAGCACTGGACCGAACGCGACTACCCCGCCTTCGACTTCCTGCCGGCCCTCGACATCGTCATGCTCGTCTCGATCGGCCTGATCGAGTTCTTCCGCTGCATGAACGTGCTGTCGAACGCGCACGCCACCCTGGTCGCCCGCGACCCCATCCCGGTGGTGCCCGAGACCGGCACCAGAGTCGCCTTCCTGACCTCCTTCGTGCCCGGCAAGGAGCCGCTGGAGATGGTGACGAAGACCCTGGAGGCGGCGGTCAAGCTGCGCCACCGGGGCCTTCTGCACGTCTGGCTCCTCGACGAGGGCGACGACCCCGAGGTCAAGGAGGTCTGCGCCCGGCTCGGCGTGCACCACTTCTCCCGCAAGGGCGTCGCGCAGTGGAACCAGGCCAAGGGCCCGCACCGCGCCAAGACCAAGCACGGCAACTACAACGCCTGGCTGGACGCGCACGGCGACGACTACGACTACTTCGCCTCCGTCGACACCGACCACGTGCCGCTGCCCAACTACCTGGAGCGGATGCTCGGCTTCTTCCGCGACCCGGACATCGGCTTCGTCATCGGCCCGCAGGTTTACGGCAACTACGACAACTTCGTCACCAAGGCCGCCGAGTCCCAGCAGTTCCTCTTCCACGCGCTCATCCAGCGGGCCGGAAACTACTACGGCGCCCCGATGTTCGTGGGTACGTCAAACGCCGTACGGATCAAGGCACTCAAGCAGATCGGCGGCCTGTACGACTCGATCACCGAGGACATGGCGACCGGTTTCGAGATCCACCGCCACAAGAACCCGGCGACGGGCCGCAAGTGGCGGTCCGTGTACACCCCGGACGTGCTCGCGGTCGGCGAGGGCCCCAGCGCCTGGACGGACTTCTTCACCCAGCAGATGCGCTGGTCGCGAGGGACGTACGAGACGATCCTCAAGCAGTACTGGAAGGGCTGGTTCTCACTGCCTCCGGGCAAGCTCTTCAACTACACGATGATGATCATCTTCTACCCGATGTCCGCCCTCAACTGGATCCTCGCGGCCGTCAGTTGCGCGCTCTTCCTGGGCCTGGGCGCCTCGGGTGTGAACATCGACCCGACCGTGTGGCTGATGCTCTACGGCAACGCCTCCGCGCTCCAGATCGGCCTCTACGTCTGGAACCGCCGCCACAACGTCTCGCCGCACGAACCGGAGGGCTCCGGCGGTGTGGCCGGCATGGTGATGTCCGCGCTCTCCGCGCCGCTGTACGCCAAGGCCCTGATCGACTCCGCGCTGCGCCGCAAGAGCAAGTTCGTCGTCACCCCCAAGGGCGACTCGGCCAGCCCCGACCGCTGGTTCGCGACCTTCCGCTACCACTGGTACTTCATCGCGATCTTCGGCGCCTCGATCGGAGCCGGCTTCGTCTACGGCCACTCGCACCCCGCGATGATCACCTGGGCCATCTTCGCCATGCTGATCACCGCGACCCCGATCTTCGTCTGGCGGCACATGCTGCGCCAGGAGAAGAAGCGGCCCGCGGCGCAGCCGCAGGACCCGGCGGCTGTGCCGGCGCAAGCGCAGTACCAGCCGCAGCCGCTGCCCACGACTCCGCACGCCCCGGCACAGAAACCGACCTGGGCCGCCTCTCAGCAGGACAGCGGAGGCAACGACCAGACCATGCAAATCGCCCTGGGTGGACTTGGGGGACGTAAGGAATGAACGACCAGGCTGGACGCCGCCGTGCCCGTCGCCTCGCGATCGGCACGGTGGTGGTACTCGCACTGGCCGGGATGAACGGGCCGTGGCTGTACCGCTTCGGCACCGAGAAATACCACCAGTACCAGATCAACAAGCCGGAGTACAAAGCCGAGAACGGCAAGTGGGAAGTCGTCGAGTTCCCCGAGGAGTACCGGCAGAACACCATCCACGCGGCGCTGCTGCGCACCGGCAAGGTGCTGCTCGTCGCGGGCTCCGGCAACAACCAGGACAACTTCGACGCCAAGAAGTTCGACACCCGGATCTGGGACCCGGTCAAGGGCACCATCAAGAAGGTGCCCACCCCCAGCGACCTGTTCTGCACCGGCCACACCCAGCTCGCCAACGGCAATCTGCTGATCGCGGGCGGCACCAAGCGGTACGAGAAGCTGAAGGGTGACGTCACCAAGGCCGGCGGCCTGATGATCGTCCACAACGAGAACCCGGACAAGCCGATCACCCTGCCCGCCGGAACGAAGTTCACCGGCAAGGAGAACGGCATGACGTTCGTGTCCAAGGACTCGATCATCGTGCCGCGCGCGAAGAAGAACTTCGACAAGGCGACCGGCAAGTTCCTCGGCAACACCCCCGGTATCTACCGGGTGTACGTGGAGGCGCAGAAGTCCGGCGAGAAGTACGCGACCGGCACCCAGGACAACTACCGCATCCAGGGGCTGTCCGGCACCGACGCGCGCAACACCTACGGCATAGCCCAGAAGCTCGCCCTGGACAAGAAGGACTTCCAGGGCATCCGGGACGCCTACGAGTTCGACCCGGTGGCCGAGCGGTACATCAAGGTCGACCCGATGAACGAGGCCCGCTGGTACCCGACGCTCACCACCCTGAGCGACGGCAAGATCCTCAGCGTCTCCGGCCTCGACGACATCGGCCAGCTGGTGCCGGGCAAGAACGAGGTCTTCGACCCGAAGACCAAGAAGTGGACCTACCTCGACAAGGTCCGGCAGTTCCCGACGTACCCCGCGCTGTTCCTCATGCAGAACGGCAAGGTCTTCTACTCGGGGTCGAACGCGGGCTACGGACCGGACAACGTCGGCCGTGACCCGGGCATCTGGGACGTCGACTCCAACAAGTTCACCAAGCTGTCCGGGCTCAGCGACCCCACGCTGATGGAGACCTCCGGCACGGTGCTGCTGCCGCCCGCGCAGGACGAGAAGTTCATGGTGGTCGGCGGTGGCGGGGTCGGCGAGTCCGCCCAGTCCAGCAACAAGACCCGGATCATCGACCTGAAGGCCGACAACCCGAAGTTCGTGGACGGTCCGACGCTGGAGAAGGGCACCCGCTACCCGAGCTCCTCGATCCTGCCCGACGACACCGTGCTGGTGTCGGGCGGCTCGGAGGACTACCGGGGGCGCGGCGACTCCAACATCCTCCAGGCCCGGCTCTACCACCCGGACACCAACACGTTCGAGGAGGTGGCGGACCCGCTGGTGGGCCGGAACTACCACTCCGGGTCGCTGCTGCTGCCCGACGGCCGGGTGATGTTCTTCGGCTCGGACTCGCTCTACAGCGACAAGGCCAACACCAAGCCGGGCAAGTTCGAGCAGCGCATCGAGATCTACACGCCGCCGTACCTCTACCGGGACTCGCGGCCCTCCCTCTCGGGCGGTCCGCAGACCATCGAGCGCGGCGACTCGGGGACGTTCACCTCCCAGCACGCCTCGACGATCAAGAAGGTCCGGCTGATCCGGCCGAGCGCGTCCACGCACGTCACGGACGTGGACCAGCGGTCGATCGCGCTGGACTACAAGGTGAGCGGCGACAAGATCACGGTGACGGTGCCGAAGAACAAGAACCTGGTGCAGTCGGGGTGGTACATGCTGTTCGTCGATGACGATCAGGGGACGCCGAGCAAGGCGCAGTGGGTCAAGGTTCCCTAGTCCGTACGTGGTTGAGGGCGCCCGCCGGTGAATCGGTGGGCGCCCTCGTCGTCGTAGGGGCTACTTGCTCGCCTTGGCAAGGCCCAGCGCGTACTCCGCCCACCACTCGCCCGCCTTCGGGCCGCCCTTGCACTCGCCGTCCGACTCCCCCGGCCGCTTGACCCACACATACGCGTCGACGAGCGGGTCCGCCGTCTTCGTCGTCGGGGTCTCGCCGAGGGCGCGGCCGGGCGGGTTGCACCAGCGTTCGTCGGCCTTGCCCTCGGTGTACGGGCCGTTGCCGTTGCGGCTGGTGTCGATGACGAAGTGCTTGCCGCCGACCTTCTCGGACAGCTGCTTGCCGTACGCGATGGAGTCGGTCGTCGAGTAGAAGTTGGAGACGTTGACCGAGAAGCCGTCGGCGCGCTCCACGCCCGCCCACTTCAGCGGCTCGAAGATCTGGTCCGGGTGGCCCCAGCCCGCGTTGCCCGCGTCCAGGTAGACCTTGGTGTTCTTCAGGGACTTGAGCTTGTCGATGGCGCCGCCCAGCAGGTCGTAGCGCTCCTCGTGGAACTCGTCCTGGGTGCAGCCGTCGACCAGGTGCAGGACCGCGTCCGGCTCCAGGATGACCGTCGCCGGGCGGTCGCCGATGCCGGCGGCCACGCCGTCGATCCAGGAGCGGTAGGCGTTGCCGTCGGCGGCGCCGCCCTGCGAGTACTGGCCGCAGTCGCGGTGCGGGATGTTGTAGAGGACCAGCAGGGCCGTGCGGTCCGCCTTCTCGGCGGCCTCGGTGAAGCCGCGGGCCTCCTGCTCGGGGTTCTCCGGGCCGATCCACTCGCCGGTCGGCTGCTCGGCGATCTTGCGGATCTGTTCGGCCTCGGTCTTCTTGCCCGCCTTCTCGTACTCGGCGACCTGCTCGGCCGCGTTGCCGTCCGGGTTGACCCAGAACGGGTCGGTGCCCTTGGGCTGTTGAGTGATCCGGGCGCCGGAGCTGTCCTCCGGATCGTCCTTGTCCCCGGACGAGGAGCATCCCGCGATCATCAGCGCCGCCCCCAGCACCATCGCGGACGTCCTCGCCCCGGCCCCCCTCATGCCGTACATGCAGCTCCCCCTCGGGTGCACTCGTCCAAGTCTCAATCCTGACATAGGTGTCGTGGGGCACACGAGATCGCCCGAGCCTTGTCGGGGAGCTGTTACAGCGCCCATGGTCGAGGTAGGCGCGCGCTGACACGGGGGGCGGGCCGGCAGGGGAAGGAAGTGCTCGGTCATGCACCACACCACCCGGGAACTCCGGCTGGCGGCGGCCCTCGTGGAGGCGGCCGACACCCTCGCGGACGGCTTCGACGCCGGGGACCATCTGCGCCGCGTCTCGGACCACTGCGTGGAGCTGCTGGCCGCGCGGGCCGCCGGGATCATGCTGGTCGACGCCGGGCGGGCGGTGTCGTTCGCCGCGAGCAGCCGCCGCGAGGAGGTGGCGCTGGACCTGTTGCAGGCGCAGCACACCGGCGGGCCCTGTCTGGACAGCTACGAGTCCGGCGAGCCGGTGCCGCACGTCTCCATCCGGGTCGCCCACGCGGACGCCCGCTGGCCCGAGTTCACCGAGCGGGCGCTGCGCCACGACATCGTCGCGACCTTCGCGGTCCCCTTACGCCGGCACGGGACGCTGCTCGGCGCGCTCAACGTGTTCGTGCCGACGCTGCCGGACCGGACCGGCTCGCCCGGCCCGGTGGCCGACGGCGGGACGCCCGACTGCGAGGCCGAGGTGCTGGTGGCCCAGGCCCTCGCCGACGCCGCCGCCGTCGGGCTGCGGAACCACCGGGAGTTCACGCAGTACCGCACCCTGTCCGCGCAGTTGCAGGAGGCGCTCTCCAGCCGGGTGCGGATCGAGCAGGCCAAGGGCATGCTCGCGGAGCGGTGGGGGGTGCGCGCCGACGACGCGTTCGTGGCGCTGCGCCGGTTCGCGCGGCGGCACCGGCTGCCCCTGGGTGAGGTGGCGAGCGCGGTCATCGAACGGGCCGTCGACGACGCGGCGTTGCGCGAAGCGGGCGGCCGGCCACCCGGCGGGCCTTCGTAGAACCCGTACGACCTGCGCGGATGACAGAGCGCCGTCATCCTCTGACTTGGCGTCAATCACCCTCTAGGCCCGGACGCTCATCCGTTCTAGAGTCTTCCCCAGAAGGCCCCAGCCCCCGGCCTGTGGTCCACCCACCCATGGCTGATCCAGCCTCCCGCGTCGGACGCCGGGTTACTCCCGCAGCCCGTGCGCACGCGGTTGAGGACCAGCCCGGTCGGCGGCTTCGGGGGGAGCGGGCCGTCGACCGGGCCAGGTGCCCGCCCCCTACAGACCGGTGCCTGTGAGGTACGCCGACACGATCACGTTCGCCGTGTAGCTGCGGCTGGCCCGGTCGAAGGTGCCGCCGCAGGTGACCAGGCGGAGCTCGGCCCGCCCCGACTGCCGTGTCCCGTAGGCCTGTTGGGCGTCGAAGTGGTCGCGGGTGACGACCTGTACGTCGTCGACGGTGAACTCGGCGACCTTGCCGTCGTCCCGGATCACCCGGATCGTCTCGCCGGGTTTGACGCTGCTGAGCTTGTAGAAGACGGCGGGCCGGGTCTCGGTGTCCACGTGTCCCACCATCAGCGCGGTCCCGGCCGCCCCGGGCCGGGTGCCGGCCGCGTACCAGCCGACGACGCCGGCCTGGTCGTACGGCGGCGGGTCGATCGCCCCGTCCTGGTCGAGCCCGCGGGCGACCACGGGGGCCTGCACGCCGAGGCCGGGGATGTCGAGGCGCTGCGGCCGGGCGGCACCGAGGGGCTTCACGGCGGGCGGCAACTCGACGCCGGGCGGCCGGCCGACCGCGGCCACGTCGCCGGTGGTGGGGGCGGATATCCCGTTCCGTACGTCGGTGACCTCGCGTCCCCACAGCCACAGGCCGAGGAGCAGCACCGCCCAGGCCACAACGGTCAGCAGCCGACCGCTGGTGCGGGTGCCGTGCTCGGAGGGGTCGCTGTGCTCGGACATGGCCCGTCAGTCGCTCCTGCGGCTCCGCCGGGACCTGCGCAGCGCCACCGCCGCCGCCGCGACCCCGGCCAGCACCAGGCCGGTCACGGCGTGCGCGGTGCCGGGTCCGGTGGCGGAGGCGAGATGCTGCGCGGTACCGCCGCCGCCCGCGTGGACGGGCGCGACGGGGGACGCGTACGGCGACGGCTGCGCGGGGGCTTCCGAGGACCGCGCGGGTGCTTCTACGACGGTGAGGGCGCCCGAGCGGGACCGGTCCCCGCAGCTGATCTTCACGTCGTAGCTGCCGGCCTTGAGCTCGGTGCGGACCCGGGTCTCGCCGACGAGGGTGCCGTCGGCGCCGGTGAGCCGTACCTCGGCGACGAACGCCGCGGAGACCGCCGTACCGGTTCTGCTGCTCGCGCAGCCGCTCACCCGCAGGGCGACGTCGGTCCCCGGGGCGGGGGACGCCGGGGTGACCGCGACGCCCCCTCCGTCCCCTCCGTCCGCCGCGTGGGCCGCCGGGGTGAGGAAGGCGACGCCGAGCAGTCCGGCACAGAGAGTGATGCGTAGTGAGCCCATCGTGAACCTCCAGATACCTGGAGACTCCCCCCGCGACGGCGGCCCCGCATCCTCAAGGGGGCCGTCGTTGCTCCGTACGGGGTGGATTTCGTGGTGCGGGCGTTTCAGACGCGGTCGACGAGGTCCGCGATCGAGTCCACGACCTTCGACGGCCGGTACGGGAAGTCCTCCACCTGCTCCGGCCGGGTCAGGCCGGTCAGCACGAGGAACGTCTGCATCCCGGCCTCCATGCCGGCCAGCACGTCGGTGTCCATACGGTCGCCGATCATCGCGCTGGTCTCGGAGTGCGCGCCGATCGCGTTGAGACCGGTGCGCATCATCAGGGGGTTGGGCTTGCCCGCGAAGTAGGGCTGCTTGCCGGTCGCCTTGGTGATGAGGGCGGCGACCGCACCGGTGGCGGGGAGCGGGCCCTCGGTGGAGGGGCCGGTCTCGTCGGGGTTGGTGCAGATGAAGCGGGCGCCGGCGTTGATGAGCCGGACCGCCTTGGTCATGGCCTCGAAGGAGTACGTCCGGGTCTCGCCGAGGACGACGTAGTCGGGCTCGTGGTCGGTGAGGATGTACCCGATGTCGTGCAGCGCGGTGGTCAGACCGGCCTCGCCGATGACGTACGCCGAGCCGCCCGGCCGCTGGTCGTCCAGGAACTGGGCGGTGGCCAGGGCCGAGGTCCAGATGGACTCGATCGGCACGTCGAGGCCCATGCGGCGCAGGCGCGCGTGCAGGTCGCGCGGGGTGTAGATGGAGTTGTTGGTGAGCACCAGGAAGGGCTTGCCGGACTCGCGCAGCTTCTTCAGGAAGGCGTCGGCGCCGGGAATCGGCACGCCCTCGTGGATGAGTACGCCGTCCATGTCGGTGAGCCACGAATCGATGGCCTTGCGGTCGGGCATGTGCTTCGAACTCCAGGCGATGGTGCGGGGACAGGCTGGGAGCGCCGGAACCACGGCGTACCGACGCCCCTCAGCCTAGTCAGGAAGTCGTGATCCTGACCCCGTCGATCACCCGGTACCTCCGCGGTCAGCGGCGGCGTCGGACCACGAGGAGGGCGGCGCCGACGACGAGGAGCGCGGCGGTGGCGGCGGCGAGGGCGGGGCCCGCCGGGCCGAGGCCGGTACGGGCGAGTTCCTCGACGTACGGGAGGCGGTCCTCGTCCCCTGTCACCGGCCGGTCCTCCGGGGCGGCGGTAGCCGTGTTGTCGTCGTCGGCGATGGCGAACCGGTAGTCGTTGGACTGGCCGACCCAGTCGCCGTCGTCGTCATGGCGTTGGACGACGGCCGCGTTGGCGGTCACCTCGTTCGGCACGGCGTCCGAGGTGAGGGCGAGGCGGAGCTTGACGGTGACGGTCCTGCCGGGGCCCACGGTGAGGCCGGCGCCGCCGAACGCGCCGACGAGCTCGTCCTCGTCGGTGGTCTCGAAGCGGACGGGGCGGGGGCCGCCGCCCTCGTAGAACTCCAGGCGGGGCTGCGAGGCCTTGAGGGCGCGTTCCTTGTCGACGAGGACGACGACCGGGTGGATGCCCGCGCAGGTGCGGGTGGTGGTGTTGGTGAGGTCCAGATTCCAGGTGCCGTAGCCGCCGCCGGGTGCGTAGGCGGCGGGGCCGCCGTGGATGCGGGTGGTGAGGGGGAAGGCGCGGGTGTCGTCGGGGCTGTCGCAGACGGGGGCGGCGTGCGCCGCGGCGGGGGGTGCGAGGAGAAGGGCGGCTGTCGCGGCGAGGGGGAGGGCGAGAGGCAGGAACAGTCGCATAAACACATGACCATGACGGGTGGGGGTGGCTTACGAGGGGAGCCGCACCGGTCGGAGAGGGAATCCCGCCCGATCGGCGGGCGCGCGGCGCGGCGCGGTCACCCGTCCGCAGCCCTGAGAAGCGGGCCTCGGACCCCGCCGCGTCACCCGCCCGCAGCCCTGAACAGCGGGCCTCGGACCCCGCCGCGTCACCCGTCCGCCGCCCTGAAAAGCGGGCCTCGGACCCGGCCGCGTCACCCGTCCGCCCTCCCGAACAGCGGTGCCAGCAGCGACTGGGCCGCGCCCTCCGCCACCCCGCGCACCCCGCCGGGAGCGATCCGCACCGGCACCGCCTCCTCGCCCCGGGCCCGCTCCCGCAGTACCGCCCGTACCCCGGCCACGAACTCCTCCGGCGCCGAGGCGACCGTACGTCCGCCCAGCAGCACCAGGTCGATGTCCAGCAGCCCGACCAGGTTCGCGGCCCCGACCCCCAGCACCCGCGCCGCCTCCGCCACGTCCCCACGCCCCACCGCGCCCAGGCACAACGCCTCGATACAGCCCCGGTTGCCGCACCCGCACACCGGCCCGTCCAGCTGGACCACCTGATGGCCGAACTCGCCCGCCCCGGTCCTGGCCCCCCGGTGCACGACCCCGCCGATCACCAGCCCGGCACCGAGCCCGGTCCCGAGGTGCAGGTAGGCGAAGGAGGCGCCCTCGTCCGCGACCGCCAGCCCCAGCGCGGCGGCGTTGGTGTCCTTGTCCACGACGACCGGCAGCCCAAGCCGCGCCGCGAGCGCGTCCCGCAGCGGAAACCCGTCCCATTCCGGAAACCCCGTGACCCGGTGCAGCACGCCCCGCACATGGTCGAGCGGCCCGGGCAGCGCCACCCCCACCCCGAGCACCGACGCCACAGATTCGGCCAGCCCCTCCGCCGCCCGGGCCACCCCCTCCACGACCGCCTCGGCACCCGCCCCCAGGTCCATCGGCAGGCACCGCTCCCCCACCACGGCCCCGTCCAGATCGACCAGTACCGCCCGCAGCTCGTCCCGGTCCAGATGCACGCCGATCGCATGCCCGGCCTCCGGCACCAGCCGCAGCACCGTGCGCGGCTTGCCCCCGGTGGACGCGCGGCGACCCGCCTCCGCCGCGAGGCCCTCCTCCCGCAGCCGCCCGGTGATCTTGCTGACGGCCTGCGGGGTCAGCCCGGTGCGCTCGGCGAGCTCCAGCCGACTGATGCCGTCGCCACCGGCGGTGCGCAGCAGGTCCAGCACCAGTGCGGTGTTGTGGCTGCGCAGAGCCGGGAGGTTGGCGCCGACGTTCGTCCTGTTCACGCCCCCATTGTCGCCTGTGCTTGCACTTTGGCAACAGCGTTGCGAAAGTGGGGGTCATGACTGGTACGACTCCTGGCATCCCCGAGGCCCCCCTCCGCGTGGGCCTCATCGGATACGGCCTCGCCGGCTCCGTCTTCCACGCCCCGCTGATCGCGGCCACCGCGGGCCTCGCCCTCGACACGGTGGTCACCTCGAACCCCGAGCGCCAGGAGCAGGCCCGCGCCGAGTTCCCGGACGTACGCGTCGCCGCGACCCCCGACGAGCTGTTCGAGCAACGGGCCGCCGACCTCGACCTGATCGTCATCGCGTCCCCCAACAAGACGCACGTCCAGCTCGCCACGACCGCCCTGAAGGCCGGCCTCCCGGTCGTCGTCGACAAGCCCGTCGCCGGCACCGCGGCCGAGGCGCGCGAGCTGGCGGCCCTCGCCGAAGAGCGGGGCCTGCTCCTCTCCGTCTTCCAGAACCGCCGTTGGGACAACGACTTCCTGACGCTCCGCAAGCTGCTCGCCGAGGGCGCCCTGGGCGACGTATGGCGCTTCGAGTCGCGCTTCGAGCGGTGGCGGCCGCAGCCGAAGGGCGGCTGGCGGGAGTCCGGCGACCCGGCAGAGATCGGAGGTCTGCTGTACGACCTCGGCAGCCATGTCGTCGACCAGGCGCTCGTCCTCTTCGGCCCCGTGACCTCCGTGTACGCCGAGGCGGACATCCGGCGGGCCGGCGCCTCCGTCGACGACGACACGTTCATCGCCCTCACCCACGCGAACGGCGTCCGCTCCCACCTCTACGTCTCCGCGACCACCGCCCAACTCGGCCCGCGCTTCCGGGTGCTGGGCTCCGAGGCGGGGTACGTGAAGTACGGCCTCGACCCCCAGGAGTCGGCTCTGCGGGACGGCAAGCGGCCGGGGACCGACGAGGACTGGGGTCTCGAACCCGAGTCGATGTGGGGTCGCGTCGGCGCCGGGGAATCCCCGGTGACCGGCGGCGGACGCGCCGAACCGACCCTCGCCGGGGACTACCCCGCTTACTATGCGGCCGTGGCGAAAGCCCTGCTCGACGGCGGTCCCAACCCGGTGACCGCGACTCAGGCGGCCGCCGCCCTCGACGTACTGGAGGCGGCCCGCCGTTCGGCCCACGACGGAGTGGTGGTGAAGCTGTGACCCACAACACCGAGCTGACCCCGAAGTTCCATCCGGAACTGACCCCGCCGATCGAGGAGTTGGAGGCCCAGGAACGCCGTCTGGTCTTCCGCCGGTTCACCCATGACGACGCCTGGGCGCTGGGCTCCCTGCTGGTGGACCTGGCCCGCGAGCGCCAGGCCCCGGTGGCGATCGACATCCACCGGGCCGGCCAACAGCTCTTCCACGCCGCCCTGCCGGGCTCCGCCCCCGACAACGACGCCTGGATCAACCGCAAGCGCCGGGTGGTCGAACGCTACGGTTCCGCGTCCTACCTGGTGGGCGCCCGCTTCCGCGCCAAGGGCACGACCTTCGAGGAGAGCTCTCGCCTGGACCCGGACGAGTACGCGGCCCACGGGGGTTCGTTCCCGATCACGGTGGAGGGCGCAGGGGTCATCGGATCGGTGACGGTGAGCGGTTTGCCGCAGTTGCAGGACCACAAGCTCGTGGTGGAGGCGCTGGAGGAGTTCCTGAGCAAGGATCAGTAGCTGCCCCCAGGGGCGCGGGGAACTGCGCGAGCAACCACGAACCACCCGCAGCCGCCGCACAAACCCCGCGCCCCACCCCTCAGGCGTCCTTCAACTCCTGCCGCTGACGACCAAGCCCCTCGATCTCCAGCTCCACCACATCCCCCGCCCGCAGGAACGGCTTCGGCTCAGGCGCCCCCAACGCAACCCCCGCGGGCGTCCCCGTGTTGATGACATCCCCGGGGTACAAGGTCATGAACTGGCTGACGTACCGCACCACTTCCGCCACCGGGAAGATCTGCTCGGCCGTCGTACCGTCCTGCTTCAACTCCCCGTTGACCCACAGCTTCAACGACAGGTTCTGCGGGTCAGGCACCTCGTCCGCCGTCACCAGCCACGGCCCCAGCGGATTGAACGTCTCGCAGTTCTTGCCCTTGTCCCACGTCCCGCCGCGCTCCAGCTGGAACTCCCGCTCGGACACGTCGTGCGACACCGCGTACCCGGCGACATGCGAGAGCGCCGCCTCCGCCGACTCGACATAGCGGGCCGTACGTCCGATGACGACCGCCAGCTCGACCTCCCAGTCGGTCTGCACCGACCCGCGAGGGACGAGCACCGTGTCGTTCGGGCCCACGACCGTGTCGGCGGCCTTGAAGAAGATCACCGGCTCGGCGGGCGGCTGGGCGCCGGTCTCGCGGGCGTGGTCGTGGTAGTTCAGGCCGATGCAGACGACCTTGCCGATGCGGGCGAGCGGCGGTCCGATCCGCAGCCCGGTCGGGTCCAGCGCGGGCAGCGTGCCCGCCTCGGCCGCGGCCCGGATCCGGCCCAGCGCGTCGGCGTCGGCGAGCAGTGCTCCGTCGAGGTCGGGGACGACACCGGAGAGGTCCCGCAGGACACCCTCGCCGTCGAGCAGCGCGGGCGTCTCCGCTCCCGCCGTACCGACTCGCAGCAGCTTCATGATCACAATCTCCCTCGATCGCGGGGCGCCCTCCGACGGGTGCAGCCATCGGATGACTGGTCGATCCTCCAAGGTCGGCGTCCAGTCCGCAATACCCGGTTCACGGACTGGACCGCCCGCCCGCCGGGGCTCAGCGGTACAGGAAGGCCCGCTCCACCGCGCTCCAGGTCGTACTGGTCACGACGTAGAGCGCGGCGGCCAGCGGCACCACCGCCACGGTGAAGAGCGTGAAGAAGGACATGAACGGCATGACCTTGGTCATCGCCCCCATGCCGGGTACGGCCTCCCCATCGGTGACCGGGACCGGCATGGTGCGCTTGGCACGCCGGTAGTTGAAAGCGGCGACGACCGCGACGAGCGCGAAGAGGGCTGCGTACACCAGCCCCGCGCCCCCGAGCATCCCGCCGTCACCGAGCGCGTCGGACCAGCGGCCGCCGAGGGGCGCGGCGAAGAGTTCATGGGTCAGCAGCGGGGGTTCGGTTCGTGGTGTTGGAGAACAGTTGACATCCTCCCCCTCTTAAAAGAGGGGGATTCCAGCCCATTTGGACTGAGGTTCACGGACGCTCGACCCCTTGCGGGATGTCGTCCCTCCGGCACCGGCTGATCGCCGGGGGCGAGGGATCCCGCCCTGTCCTGCCGCGACATTGGTACTCGCGTTGGTGTCCGCGTTGCAGGTGAAGCCGCAGGAGGAGCACTCGAACTCGGCTTGGCTCTTGCGCGAGTTCTTGTCGATCCATCCGCAGTTACTGCACCGCAGACTGGTGTACGGGGCGGGTACGTCTTCGACCCGGCCGGGGGCTTTGTGTTCGGTGCGCTGGCGCAGCAGGCCCCAGCCTTGGGCGAGGATGGCTCGGTTCATGCCGGCCTTCTGGGCGACCCGCGTGCCCGGCTCGGCGATCGTGCCCTTGGCCGAGCGGGTCATGTTCTTGATGTTCAGCCTCTCGAACCGGATCAGGCCGTACGACGTGGCGAGCATGGTGCTGGTCTTCTCGCACCAGTCCTTGCGCCGGTTCGCCTCCCGGGCCTTGAGTTTCGCAGCCTTTGCGTATTCGGCGGTCTTGGTCTCGCTGCCCTTGGGTGCGCGTGCCGCCCGCCGCTGGCGCTTGCGAATCTGGGCGCGTTCGCGGGTGGTGAGCTGAGGGCAGTTGAGGGTGCGGCCGTCCGACAGCGCGGCCGTGATCTTCACACCCCGGTCGATGCCGATGACCCCGCCCGTACCCGGGGCCGGGGTCGGCTCGGGGATGACGGCGAACGCCACATGCCACTGACCGTTGCGGAAGGTGACCCGGAACGTTTTCGCGTCGGGCAGCCGGGCGCACTTGCCCCTCACACTGAGGCGGAATCGCACCCAGCCGCAGCCAGGCACCTTGACCTGGGCCCACCTGCGGTTGAGCCTGTGCACGACGACGGACCGGCCCATGACCTGCTTGCCGGTCTTCGTGTTCAGCTTCGGCGTGCCGTCCTCGTTGCACTCGGGCACACGGTCGGTGCCGATGACTCTAAAGCCCTCGTGCCGGTACTTCTTACGCCATGTCGGCTCGCCGAATCCGGAGGCGAAGCGGGCGTTCTTGGCCTTGGCGAAGTCCTTGAGTGCCTGCTGCTGCACGTCGGCGTTCCCAGCGCCGAGCCATTCGTTGTCGCGTCGGGCTTCGGTGAGCTGGCGGCACTGCTCCGCGAAACCGGGCGCGGACTTGCGCCATCTGCGCCAGTGCGCGTGCTGCTCGACGGCGAGGTTCCAGACGTACCGGGCGTGCGCGCAGTGCAGCAGCATCTGCCGCTCCTGCACAGGCGTCGGGTACATCCGGAAACGTGACATGCCACCACTGTAGTGGCATGATGGCGGCATGGTCAAAGTTACGGTTCGCATCCCTGATGAACTTCACGCACGGCTGGTCGCGCAAGCAGAGACCGATCGGCGGTCCCTCAACTCCGAGATCCTGTACATGCTTGAGGTCGCCCTCACCACCGTGAAGAGGGACGATCAATCGCCTTGACGGCGCTTGGTCTTTCCTTGCCCCGCTACGACGGACATCGCGATGGTCGTGTCGGCGGAGCTGGCCGTGACGGCGGTGTTGTTGGGGGTGCTGCGGGAGCGGGCGTAGGGCCCGCGTCAGCGAGGGCGCATCGAGGTCAGCTTGGCCCACACCACCAGCCGGTACCGGGACGTGTACTCCGGGGTGCAGGTGGTGAGGGTGAGGTAGTAGCCGGGTTCGGAGTAGCCGTACGCGGTACGGACCGTGGAGCGCGGGACACGGTTCAGGACGCCCGAGTCACGGGCCGAGGTCTGGGCGAGGGTCTTGTCGACGGCGTACGAGTAGACCGCGCTCCGCGTCTCCACCTGGACCGTGTCCCCCTTGGCCAGCCGGTTGATGTACCGGAACGGCTCCCCGTGCGTGTTCCGGTGCCCCGCGAGCGCGAAGTTCCCGGCCTGGCCCGGCTGTTGGGTGCCGGGGTAGTGGCCGACGTACCCCTTGTTGAGCACCTCCTGCTTGCCGACACCCTCGGCGACGGGGACGCGGAGGTGAAGGCGGGGGATGGTGAGGATGGCGTAGGCCTGGGACCAACTGGGTTGCGGGGGGCGGGTGGTGGGCTGTCGGCGGGTCGTGGGGGTCTGCTGCTCTCCCGAGCCCTCGGCCTCATCCGCGGGCGCATCGCTGGGAGGTGGGGTCGGCGTCCCGGTCCCCCATTCCCGTTCCAGCGCCTCCACCTTCCGCTCGGCGCCGCGCCGCGCCTCCCGGTTGGTCCACCACAGCTGGTGGACGACGAGGAGCAGCAGCACCACTCCTACGGTGACGAGGAGTTCACCCCCGGCCCACACCGCCCGCCGCCGTCGGGCACGCCGACGCCGGGTGTCGTGCCGTACGACGGGAATGCGCATGCACCCACCTGCCCGCTCGCCCGCCCGGTCGCCCACCCGACCCGGACCGGGCCCGCACGATAGGCGCTGCTCCCGCAAGTGACCAGACACACCGGCACCTCACCCCCACCGCTACCCCTTGTCATAACCATTGGAGAAATAGAAAGCCCGATAGAAAGAAAGCGCTGTCTCACCTCTCGACAACCCCACACGTCACCCCTGATGCTTCGTGATGGCGCGCGGGGGGCGAGAGGTGCGAGCCACTACGTCTTCAGGCCAACTCCTGCTCAGGGGCAGGAACCCGGCCCCACGGAGAGGCGGAAAGACAGCCATGATCCGACGCAGAACGCTGCTGACAGCCGCGGGAGGAACCCTCCTCGGCAGCGCCCTGGCGACCGGCACCGCGCGGGCGGACGCCACGATCGCCGTCAACCCCGGCACGTCGTACGGCACTTGGGAGGGCTGGGGCACCTCGCTGGCCTGGTGGGCCAATGTCTTCGGCGCCCGGGACGACTTCGCCGACATCTTCTTCACCACCAAGTCGACGACGTACAGCGGCACTTCGCTCCCCGGCCTCGGCCTGAACATCGCCCGCTACAACCTGGGCGCGTGCAGCTGGAACACGGTGAACGGGTCGTCGATGGTCGCGTCCCCCAACATCCCCGCGTTCAAGCAGATCGAGGGCTACTGGCAGGACTGGAACAACGAGAGTCCCACATCCTCCGCCTGGGACTGGACCGCGGACGCCACCCAGCGCGCGATGCTGACGAAGGCGGTGGCCCGCGGCGCGACCACCGAGCTTTTCGCCAACTCCCCCATGTGGTGGATGTGTCTGAACCACAACCCCTCGGGCGCCTCGGACGGCGGCAACAACCTCCAGTCCTGGAACTACCGCCAGCACGCCTCCCACCTCGCCTCGGTCGCCCTGTACGCCAAGAACAACTGGGGCGTGAACTTCGCGACGGTGGACCCCTTCAACGAGCCCTCGTCGTCCTGGTGGACGGCGACCGGCACGCAGGAGGGCTGCCACATGGACGCGACGGTCCAGGCGGCCGTACTGCCGTACATGCGCAGCGAGTTGAACAGCCGGGGCCTCACCGGCGTGAAGATCTCCTCCTCGGACGAGACGAGCTACGACCTCGCCCGCACCACCTGGAACTCCTTCAGCTCCACGACGAAGGGCTACGTCGACCAGGTCAACGTCCACGGCTACCAGGGCTCGGGCGGCCGCCGCGACCTGCTCTACACGGACGTCGTCACGACCGCCGGCAAGAAGCTGTGGAACTCGGAGACCGGCGACAGCGACGGCACCGGCTACAACCTGGCCTTCAACCTCCTCTACGACTTCCGCTGGCTGCACCCGACGGCCTGGGTGTACTGGCAGGTCATGGACCCGTCCACCGGCTGGGCGATGATCGCGTACGACGCGAGCACCCTGCAGCCGACGACGGTCCAGACGAAGTACTACGTGATGGCCCAGTTCAGCCGCCACATCCGCCCGGGGATGAAGATCCTCGACACCGGCGTCAGCTATGCGACGGCGGCGTACGACGCGACGGCGAAGCGCCTGGTCATCGTCGCCCTCAACACCTCGACCTCGGCCCAGACCCTGACCTTCGACCTCTCCCGCTTCACCACGGTGACGGGCGGCTCGGGCGGCCTGGTCCCGCGCTGGAACACGGTGACGACGGGCGGCGACAAGTACGCGTCGTACTCCAACACGTACCTGAGCGGGAAGACGGTGGCCGTGCCCTTCGCCGCGAAGGCGGTGCAGACGATCCAGATCGACGGGGTGACGATCTAGCGACCGCGTGAGGCGGGCCAGGGTTCCGGGGCGGGCCCTGGCCTGCAGATATCTCTCCCCCGTCACCGCTCGGCAGTACGGTGTCCCTCATGCGCCCCGACACGCCTGCCGAGAACGTCGACCACACCGCCGAAGCGGCACGCCTGGAGCGAACCGCCGGCCTGTATCCCGAGGACGCCGAGCCCCTGCTCCTGCAGGCCGCCGCCCACCTGGAACTGTCCGGCGACCGCCCCGCGGCGACCACGCTCTACGACCGCCTGCTGTCCTCGTCCGCCTCGCTGGAGAACCCGCATCTGGTACGCGCCCTCAAGGCCTCGAACCTGTGGGAGTACGGCCACGAGGCCGAGGCCAGGGCCATCATTACCGGCGTCCGCGCGGCGTCCCCCCGGGACCCGGCACCGTGGGTGATCGTGGCGGAGGCCCTCGAAGCCCACGACGAGCTGGAGCAGGCCCAGGAGACGTTCACGGAGGGCGCCCGCCTCCTCCTGACGGACGTGCCGGAGCCCCCGTACTCAACCCACCCCCTGCTCTTCGGCCGCCACCGGGTCCGCAGGATGCTGGGCGCCCCGCACGACGACTGGGACGTACTGGCGGACACCCTCCACACGTCCCCGGTCCCGCTGGACGAACTGCACGACCCCAAGCGCGTCTGGTCCCTCGGCTCGGACAACCCGGCGGAACTCGCGGCGGAGATCTCCCGCCTACGAGCAGAGCTCGGCGCCTACCGCGAGGCCCTGTCCCGCCCGTTCCCGGTGGCGGTCCTGCACTGGCCGAAGGCCGAACTGACGGAGCTGCTGACCGCGTACGCGCCCCTGTCGGAGGAGTACCCCTCCCACGAGGAGCACCTCGCGACGATAGAGGCCTCCCTCCGCGAACTGGCGGCCTCCGGCACCCCGAACCTGGGCATCGTCACGGGCACGGTCCCCTCCTACGAGGCCTTCGCGGCATCAGAGGGAACCTCCCCGGCGGACAGCGCGCTGCTGCCGCAGTACGCGACGACGCTGGCGGCCCGGGGCCGAGCGGTGGCGTGGCCGCCGCAGCGGGGGGCGGCGTGCTGGTGCGGGTCGGAGCAGGTGTACGGGGACTGCCACGGGGTGGGAGCGGCATAGGGCCCGCGCCGGAATCGACGTAACGGAATCTGACCCGGGTGACGGTCCGCCACCACGGCCACGGCGAGGGCGGCCGTCACCCACAGGTCAGAACCTGCCCAGACTGGCCAGCAACCCGTCGAGCGGAGCGGGCACCCGATCGTCATCGAGCGCCTCGATGAGAACGCGCCCGTACCGGATCTTGCGCCCCTTCTTAGTACCGAGAAAACGCCGGAACTGCTGCTCCGGAGCCCGCCCCTGCTGCGCAGGCTGCTGCAAAAAGATCTCCAGGGCCCGCAGCTCGCCCTCCTCCCTCACGAGCTCCCCCACCCGCGCCACCCCCAAGGCACGGATGAGCTCATCCTCAAGATCCGCCGCGCAGACAAAGATCCCCTGCTCCACTGCCCCGGCCCGCTCAAAGCCACGCAGGTAGTACGGCCGCTCCCGTTCATCACACAGCCCCGCAAGCCGAAGCCCCAGCCCGGAGGGCCCAAGCAGCCCCGCATAGCGCCCCACATTCATGGCCCCACCCATGGACAACACACAGACACCTTCGGCCTCCAGGTCCCGCCCACGCCGCTCCGCGAGGGCATTGACGGCGGCAACATCACTTAGCCCCTCAAGCAGCACGACGACCCGAACGGGCAACAGCCCAGCCAACTCCCGCACAGCCCCACCGTCACCACCCCCCACCCATACGGCGACCGCGTCCCGGAACGCCCCCATGTCAGTCATAAGACGAGTCTCAGCCCACCCCGACCCCAGAGCGAGGCAATTTCCCCAGCCCGCAGGCCGCCGAGCCCCATCCGCCCATTCGGGCGGCAGCCGAAGCGACCAGCGCCCATCTCAGCGCTACTCACGCGGTTCGACACCAACACCACGACCGCCGCCCTCACCGTAGAACCGCCCGCGCTCGCAGAGGGCATCAATCTCCGCGTTCGCCTCCTCGCTCAACTGCTCGTCCAGCGCAACGCTGATGACACGTCGCGCCCGAGCCAGCCGCCGAGCAACATCCCAGTCGGCGACGAACTCCCCCACGGTGCGCTCATCGGCAGTCCCCGACGCCTGGCGAGACCCGATCCGATCAAGGGAAACCACGAACTCGTTCAGGTCCTGCAGGACCGCCACGACTTCGGCAAGGGGGAGACGGATCTCGGCGGCGTGCATGTGGGAAGTGTTCATCGGCTGATCGGACTCCAGGAAGGGTGTCTGCATACAGATCCGGATCTCGCTACGCGCGGACGCTCTCAGGACATGGCGAAGCCCCACCCCGCCTCGCCCCCTCACTGACACCTCACTCCCGATAGACGGGCGGAGCATTGGTGTACGTATGTCCGGTCGGCGCGGTCCAGGTGGCAACGCCGGTGTGGGGATCCCGGGTGACCTTCCACCCCGGGTGATGTGTCTTGAGCCGATGATGTCGACGGCACAACGGCTGCAGATTGTCCGGCGTCGTCTGACCACCCCGCCCGGGGTTCCGATGGTCGAACGGCTCCACATGATCCAGATCGCACCGATGAGCAGGCATACGGCAGCTGGGAAACGCACAGTACTGATCCCGGGCGATGACCTGCCGCTCAGTCTCGGCGGTGGGTCGATAGGTGGTGGGATCGGTCTTGACGAGCAACCCGGTCGCCGGCTCGATCAACAACCGCCGCCAGACCGTCCCCGGCGCAAAGGCCACCTCCCGCGCCTGCGAGGCTCCGATGGGCCCATACCCCTTGAGCTCCGCGGGCCCCTCATCGGCACCGAGAAGCACATCAATGGGAACGGTCACCTGCACCACCGCAGCACCCCGCCCACCCGCAGCGTCCCCCGAGACCGAAGCCGCCTCGGAAGCCGATCCCGAAGGCAAAGCCCCAGGCTGATTGACCACAAGATCGAACAGAGCATCCACACGCTTCTGCTCCAAGCTGCGCCCATCGGCCTCATAGCCCCGGGCCCGCACGTCAACCGCCTGCTCCATGAGCGCAGCCTGCTGAGCGGGCAACACTGCCCCGAACAACGCCATGCCGTCATCCTGCGGATAGTGCTGAATCCTCCGCTCGCTCGCCCGCGCCCGATGCCTCTGCTCTGCCCCCTTGGGATCGGCCCGCAGAATCTGCCGACGCAACGCGGCCCGAGTCTGCCCGGCAGCCTGCCCCGGCATCTTGTCGACGAGGGCGGCCTCAACCCGCCCAGCCACCTCGTCGTCCAAGACCTCCAACTGCTCGGCGACCGCCATGGCCTGCACATAGGAGATCTGTCCCTCGCCCAGCAGCCGACAAGTCGCCCCATGGCGCCCCACCAACAACGTAGCCACCTTCAGCCGCTGCGCAGCCGTCTGATTGGCCAACCGCAGGGCGCAGGCCACCTCTTCTACGGCCCCGTCCCAGGAAGCAGCAAAGACGTCCTCCAAACACCCACCCGCCTCAACGATGACGGCCTCGGGAGTCTCCGTATGCGCGGCAACAGCCGCCAACACCTCCACCTGCTTGGCCTGCAACCACGCCAGATGCTGCTCCAACACCACAAGCGCATCAATACGCCCGCGCGCCGTCATCAGCTCCGGCTCAAGAGCACCAAGCTCACCAGCAGTCACCGCACTGGGCGACCGCTCCCGAAGCGAAGCAACCCATTCATCAAGAGGCCCGGCAGCCACCCCCGAACGGCGAACACCTCCCCCACCCTCCACACCCCCAAGAGCCACCAACTCCACCTCAGCCACGGCACTCACCCCCATCCCGACACCGCGCCGCAACGCCCGCTCCCCCGAGCAGGCTGACATCCCCATTGTCGCTCACACAGAGTGATAACACCAGGTCAGAGCAGCCACTCGAACGAGTGAACCACCGCCGAACACCTACTCGCGGTCGCCGAGCCTCACCCGGCGTGCCCCCACCCCGCCAGCGCGCCCACCCACCAACCCGCAAGCCGCCAAACCCACCCGGCGTGCAGGCGAGACGCCCCCGCGCCCGCCCAACACCGGCCAACTGCCCAGCCGACAGCACTCGCCGACTAACCTCGGCCACCCGTCTTTCCGGGCCGCCCGCGCGCTTCTAACCCGTGCTGGAGCGGCCCGGGTCAAGGGTGGCCCGAAGGGCCATCGCCGAAGGCGACGCGAAGCGCCCTTGAGGCGGGCCGTGGAAGCACGACACTGAAAAGAAGCGGGCGGCCCAACGGCAACCACGCAAAGGAGAGGCCCGCCTAGGGTCCTTCAAGCCTGTCGCGCCAGTACTCCCCTCAGAGCCAGACAGGACCCACGTACCCGAGACTCCCCACCGGTACTACGCTCAACGATGTGTCCGAAGATCCCGAGTGGGAAGCACCAGAAGGTTCCTGGGCCTCGTCCGCGGCCCGTCGTCGCAACATGCAGGCGATCCGCAGCCGTGACACAAAGCCCGAGAAGCTGATCCGACGGCTAGTTCATGCCCAAGGACTTCGCTACCGCGTGGCCGCGCGCCCTCTGCCAGGCCTCCGCCGGACAGCAGACATGGTGTTCCGTCCGGCTAAAGTGGCCGTCTTCATCGACGGCTGCTACTGGCATGGTTGCCCCGAGCACTACGTACCGCCGAAGACGAATCCTGGCTATTGGTCTGAGAAGGTACTGCGCAACGTGGCGCGTGATCGCGACACAGATCAACAGCTCAAGGAGGCGGGGTGGCTCGTACTCCGCTTCTGGGAACACGAGTCGGCGGAAGAGTGCTCGCTCAAGGTCTGCGAGGCGGTCGCAGCCAGAAGAACACAACCCCTTGAAGCCTCGCGTTAGCAACGGTGCGCGCCGCAGCTGTTGCCCAGCCCATCCGCTTCCGCCGCGATGTAAGAATCCCAGGCCATAGTCCCTTCTCCCTCGTCTACGCTATCTCCAGCGGGTTCAGCGGCATTAGCAGCTTCGGTGGGGAGGCTGTCTGGCTGGGCTCACAACGAGGCGCAGCGGAGACGGCCATCGAGCCGCGCCCGCGTAGATCCCTGGGGGGCAAGGTGGCCGTCGAACGCACAAACCGCGACGTCCGGACACTGATCACGCAGATCGCAGCGGGAGAGATCATGCTCCCCGAGATCCAGCGTGGATATGTGTGGAAGGCATCGCAGGTCGCCAGGCTCATCGAGTCGCTGTATCGCGGATACCCGGCTGGCTCCCTTCTCTTCTGGAAGACCGGCCAGCCTACCGAAACTCGGGGGGCGGCAATCGGTGCCCGTCAGGCGTTGCCAAGCGTCATGCCCCTATACCTTCTCGACGGCCAGCAGAGGCTCACCTCGCTCTTCCGAGTGCTCACTGATCATCCGGACGCCCAGGTTGTCTTCAACATCGAGACCGAAGCTTTCCAGAACCAGAGCGCTGCTACCCGGCGCAACAAGAAATGGATCAAAGTCTACGACGTCGTCGGCCCTGACTCCGACGTGTTTGCAATCCATGGCGACCTCAAGGGCGCAGGGCTTGCCATTCCCGACTCTGAAATCGGGCGGCGCCTAAGTGCACTTCAGAAGATCACTCAACGCGACTTCCACATGGAGGTGCTCCACGAATTCGAATATGAAGAAGTCGCCGACGTATTCGTCCGAGTAAACAGCGGTGGCCGTGCACTCAAGACCACAGACCTCGCGCTCGCGACACTTTCCGCACGCACACCCGGATTCCTGGGACAGCTGGAAGCAGAATCGGCCCATTGGGCTGAGCGCGGGTATGGTGCCCTCGACGTCAACTTCCTCATCAAAGCGCTGACGTTGAGCCTGTCAACCACGGGCACACGTCTGGCCTCCGTCGCCAAGCTGACCGCTGCCAGCAAGGAATCGGTCGAAGCCGGCTGGCAAAAGGTCCGGCGCGGGCTTTCCCGCGTCGTGCCTCTCCTGCAAGAGAGGCTCCTCATCCCGACTACGGCTCTGGTCCCTTCACTTGCCGCGCTCCACCCGCTCATCCACTACTACGGGCGTTGGCCAGATGACACAGTAATCTCCGAGGAACTGGACAATGGACTTCTGTATTGGTTCCTTGCTGCTACAGCCCGCAACCGATACGGCGGAGCCTCGGACACAGCGCTTACGCAGGACATCAGGATGCTTGACAATGAAAACCCTGTGCCCGCTCTGCTTTCTAACCTGGGAATCTATGAGGGCGGAATTTCCGTAACCGCCAGCGACTTGGCAGGACGTAACCACCAGAGTCCCTACTTGATGTTCTGCTATCTTGCGGCAGCTCACGCGAATGCCACCGACTGGTGGGACGGCTGCCCCATTTCCGATGGTATCGATGGGTCCGGCAAGCCGCAATACAGCCTTGTACATCCGACGGCAAAATTGCGGACCTACGGCAGCAAGTACTCGTCAGCAGAGATCAACGAACTTGCGAACATCGTGTTCGTCTCAGAGCAGACGTCGAAGAACATCATTGGTAGCCGATCACCAGCTGCCTACATGCAGAGCGTGAGCGCCAGTGACCGTGTCGCCCATGCAATCCCGAACGACCCCACCGTGCTTGATCCCGAAGGTTATCGAGAATTCCTGGGGGCCCGGAGAGCACTTCTAGCCGAACGGATCACAGCTCTCTTCGACGAATTCCGACCCAATTCCCTGGCTAAGGACGCCGCACCACCCAAGACCCGCGCTCCGCGATCGCTTGCGCTCGTCGGCTATACGGGAGCCGGCCGGAGCGTACTGGTGGCAGAGGCTAAATCTGACGACCAAGGCTGGATCGGGTGGATTGACCCAGCTGACTTTGAAGCAGCGCTCGACGCTGCCGCCACCGGTATTGCCAGTGATGTGCCCGTTGGCGACGAGACAGCTCCGCTTCGCGTCGATGACGAAGGCAGCGTGACACTCGGCCTAGGCCCTTTCATCATTCGGGGTTCACTCGATGAGTGGCGTACTGCGGTCAAGGATGCTTTCGAGGGGGTACAGCCCCTGGCGGAGTGTCCTGAGCCCAACGACGATCAATGGTCTGCGGAGCCACAGGAGTTCCTGCTCTCAAACGCTGGAGCTCAGACCTGATGTACCAGCTGCCCTCTGAGGACGTCTGGCGCGGTTTCGGTGAGCATCGGTACAACGCTCGGAATGCCTGGCACCGGCACCTCTGGAGGCACTTCGAGCCGACATGATTCCCAGCGTCCTCGTGCTGTGCGATCTGAGGGAACGTGGCGTGCAATCCAATCTCGTGGAACTGCCGCTACGCCCGTTATTTTCAGCTCTGGAGTGAGGCGGACAGTTACGAGTTCCCAAGCCGGGTCGCGCAACATCGTCTCGTACTCGTTGCGCGATATGTAGATCGTGAGCCGCCCCACGCGAACCGTCGTCTTCACTTCCAGGTGGGCGGAGTGCTGATAAGCGTCCACGAAAATGTCGTAACCGTAGCCGTCGGACCATGCTGCGACATGCTCAACCTTCCCTTCCGCTGATTCCGACAGCAGCTCAAGGAGCGCAAGTTCACCCGCTGAACCGATGCGAGAACGCTCCTCGGTATCGACCTTGCCCCACACCGTACCCACCTGAGCGTAGGCCTCGTCCGGAGCAAGACCGAGGGCCTCTGCTGCCCGAAGGGCGTCTTCGGGAAGTTCATCCGGCCTGCGGATAAGCAGGTCGGCGTCTCGGAACCACGGCACTCCGCTATGCGCCATCGCTGCATCAAAGACTCGGCAACTCACTGGCACCTTGCTATTCGCCCCGTCAAGGAGTCCCGTTTCCTGGATCCAGGCATACGCTGCGTCGTACTGAGTGGGCGTGATGTCGCTAAAGTCGCCGTGTGTAGTGAACAACGCGCGGACCCGCGCGACTCCGCTGGCAGGGAGCCTCTCCAGCCAGCGGACAGCCGCACGCAGTACCGGTTCAGGCGGCACGGGCACGGAGATGTCCCATCAGGGCCTGAAGGTCCCGGTGGTCCAGGCCACCGCCGACTGCGGGTTCTTCCTCAAGGTCAGCCAGTTGCTGGACAGCCGGATCATCGAGGATGCTCCCCATGAACTTGAGCTTGTCACTGAGCCGTTGATCAACAATTTCGTCAATTGTTCCTTCTGAAGCAAGGACCGTGATCCGTGTCTCCGTCTCTGGAGCAAGACCGAGCCGATGAATACGGTCGAGGCTTTGAAGAAAGCGACCCGCCGCAAAATCCCGATCCACGTAAACAGCGTCGTGGCAGTGATGGTGAAGGCTAATGCCTTCGCCGAGAGTTCCTGGGTTAGACAGGAGAACCATGCAGTCGGGATCGTAACGGAATCGATTGATCGCTTCCTCGCGGTCCGCATCATCCATCGCGCCGTAGACCAGGGCGGGCGAGAATTCGCTGAGCATGCGCTCCAGCGTGTTAAGACTCCGTACAAAGGTCGACCAAACCAGCGTCTTACGTCCCTGGGCAGCATTCCTGCTAAGGATCGCCAGAACCTCGCGGTACTTCGGCGACATCTCGTAACTCGGCAGGTCCTTCATCAGCTCAAACAGCGGCGTGCCCGCAGGCACGGAGAGTGGCGGCACCTGGTACGACAAGGGTTCATGCCGCGTCGTGCCAACGGCGAGCAGCGCAGGGCTAGTCGCTGCCATCAGCATGTAGACGATGACCTTGCCAAGAGCGAGGAAGTCACTCTCCGAGCCAGAGGCGCGGGCAGAAAACCGCCCGACAAGCGCCTCATAGACCTCTTGATGAAGAGGCGGCATGGGCACGGTAGTCAGGCTCGTGGAAACAGGTGGCAACCCGAGTTCACTCTTGGTCGTGCGCGTGAACAAGGGGCGCAGCACCTGGCTCGCCTTGGCGAGGTCCCCGCCGGCCACCGCCTGGATTACCTTCTGGCGGCCATGGCCAGGCCACACGAAGCCGAAGAGGTTCTCCAAGTCCTTCACACCGTTCGGCGCCGGCGTCCCGGTAAGGATGAGCCGGTGTCTGCTGCGGGGCCCCAGGGCGAGGCAGGCAGCTCCGTCCGTGCCGTCGGCACCGCGCTTCATCCGGTGCGCCTCATCTAGCAGCAGCATCGATGGCCGAGCCGCCAGCCATTGGCCGAGTTCATTCACAACTCCGTCCTGGCGCAGGCGCTCGTAGTTCACAATGAGCGCGTCCGCACCTGGATCGGCGTCTTTGGAGAACACGTCCATGCTCAAGGGTTCGCGCAAGCACTTCTGGTTCTCGTACTTCCAGGACTCATAGCAGGACTTCGGACCGACGATCAGCAGCCTCTCAATGCCACTACTGCGCCGCAAAGAGTGGAACACGGCGAGGCCCACACGGGTCTTGCCAGCGCCCGGTACAGAGAAGTTGGCGCCGTGGCGAAGTGAGAGCAGTTTTGCGATATCCCGGCGCTGAAACACCGTGAGATCCGCTACCCAACTTGAGCCAAGCAGACTGTCAACGTCGTCCGGGTCGACCTCTCCGTCTGGGCCAGCTTTGGCATCCAGCCGCTTGGCAACCGTCTGCGCGTCGACGGCGGAGTCTGTAGCCAGCGCAGCCAGCTGTGGATCCCAGGCAACACTGCTGGGTTCAGGCCAGGTAGCGAGTGCCACCAGGTTCGTCAGGAGATCATCGATCTCGACTTCCATGGTTCCCGGGGAGCGCTGGACGCTGCTTTGGAACCGCAGGGCGAGGCGCCGCAGATCGCTCTCATATCCAGTCCCGGCTCGAAGCCGCGCGCGGGTCACGCCCTCGCCAAAACCGATCTCAAGGCTGGGAGCAGGGGACTGCCCTGCCATCAGTTCTCCCGCGTGGAGTCGAGCAGCCAGGCCACACCGTTGCCAGGCGAGCTGAAGGTGCGCCCCGCTTGCTTAGCTAGGCGGGCAAGACTGGCCTTCAACGTGAGCAAAGCGTCATCAAATGCATCCTCGTCGAGTGCTCGCTTAGCCTTGGCCTCGGCGAACTCGGCAGCACACTGGTTGACGTAGTCAGCAGCGTCCGTGAGGCGCTCCGGGACAGCCACCTGACGCTTCTGGAGTTCAGCATTCGCTCCTGCCAGCTTCACCGCAGCGTCGAAGGTCTTCCGCGCCGTCTTGATGCGAGCGTCAGCCTGTGCCACGGCCGCAGCATCCAGCTTGTCACCGGCCTGTGCCACCGCCTTCGCCTGCAACAGGGCGTCTGTAAGAGCACGAGTGGTCTTGACTGCAGCGGTTGCGTCTGGGATCGCTACACCAACCAGGCCTGGAATCGCCACGGCAGCAGACTCCTGGGTGGCGGGCCGCAGTTCGCTGGGCAGGCGCTCTTCGAGGTATCGGCTGTGGAAGTCAGCTTCTGCAAGGCGCACTGTCGTCTTCGCATAGTTCAGGACCACCATGGCCAGACGGGATTCCTTGAGCTGCTCAGCAGCGTCTGGGTCAGTCTTGGCCAGCTTGGTGTAGTCGCGGTGAAGCTCACGGAGCTTCTCCTGGTGATCTTCGAAGTCGACCAGGCGCAGAACGGCACCGTTCGGCGTCTTGCTGCGGTCAATCGCATCTTTGATCAGCTGGTAAACCCAGCGGTCCTGCTGGAGCGTAGTCCTCTTGATGTTGAAATCTCGGGCCACGTCCTCCTCACGTCGGCCGTCCGCAAGCTCGTCTTCGATCGCGATGAGGCGGTTGATGTACGAGTACTCGCGACGCTTGTCACGACGCAACTGCAGGGCAAGTTCAACGCTGTTGATATCGCGACGAGACGTGTCGGCAGGAAGGACACCCACCCGAATGTTCTTGATGCCCAGGTCCTTCAACGCGGCACATCGGGTGTTCCCGTCGACGAGGATGCCGTCTGGGCTGATGATGCCGGGCTCTCTCTGGCCCACATCGTCCAACTCGTCCTGCAGCGCCAGGTAATCAGGGTCAGTCTGGGTGGGGTTGGAGGGTCGGCAACGCAACAAGTGATGCAGATACGTTTGTGCGGGTTCGCTCCAAGGCTCTTCCTCTAGAACCCGATTGCGCTCCGGGTCAAGAGTGCGCTGCGCGCGGATGCGGTGCGTGTCGGGGTTGAAGTAGAGCATGTCGACCGGCATGGAGATCACATGCAGGTGCTTCTGCTCACCACGCCACTCCACGGTGATCTTCGCACCGTCGTCGGCCATGGCCTGCTTGAGCCGCTCGTCCACCAGCGAGCGAATCTTCTCACCCTCGGGCGGAACGCCGAACTTCACAGCCATAACCAGAGCCTCCAAGTGCCAGACGCAGTGTGTCCCAGCATCATGGCAGGACCCGCTGACACAGCGTGCGCCCATAGCCGACAATCAACATCTCGATCACTTGGAGAACGGAGCAAGAAGTGACGCTGCCCGTCTGGGACGATCCTGCGCTCAAGGCCGGAACCATGGTCCGCGGAGCACTCTGGCTCGTCCAAGTGGTCGGCGAGGGAAACACGTTCACCAAGGAGCAGCTGCGCGAAGCCTTCCCGGGGATCTCACAGGCGGACCGACGCATACGCGATCTTCGCGACTACGGCTGGGTCCTCTTCACGAACGCTGACGATGCAAGGCTCATGGCTGAGGACCAGCGCTTCGTCAAGGCGGGCGTCCCTGTCTGGGACTCGGCGGCCCGCCGCGCTGCGGCACCGCAGAAGACCGTCTCCAACAAGGAGAAACAGGCCGTCATGGCCCGCGACGACTACATGTGCAGCGTTTGCGGAATTTCTGGCGGCGAGGCCTACGTGGACGACTCCAACCAGACTGGCGTGCTCTCCGTCACCCGCCGCGAAACCGTACTTCCGGACGGCCGGGAACGAACCCTGCTCGTCACTGAATGCAAGCGATGCCGCGCAGGGAGTGGCGATCTTCCCGCCCGAGCCGACGAGGCGGTGGCTGATATCCAGGCGCTAGACCCCAGCGACCGACGTCGGCTCCTCCGGTGGATCGAGCGCGGACGACGGGGCTCCACAGCACTGGACCGGGCGTGGAATTCCTACCGCCGCCTGCCGGCCGATGCCCGCGACGAGGTACGGGCCGTGCTTGAAGGTTGATCGTTCCTACTCGGCTGCGGGGCCCATGAGCCAGGCGTGTTTCGTGCAGGCCAGTGGGCCACCGTAGACTTCGCCTTCGCGCCCGGCTCGCCGCACGAACTGGGTGACGTCGGCGAAGATCGACGACTAGTGTGCTGCTGCGGGAGCTGTGTTCAATCGAGTGCCCGCTGTGATAGAGCCGAGCGCAAAAAATCTCGGCCCCGCGCTGACTCAGCGCGCCTGAAAGGAGATCGAATGGCGACGTCGGAGCGCGACAGGCAGCTCGAAGTCGTCGAGATCTGCGCGGGCGCGGGAGGTCAGACCCTCGGGCTGGAACGGGCGGGGTTTCGTCATCGTGTCGCAGTGGAGCTCGATGCGAACGCGGCAAACACCTTGCGTTGCAATTTGCAGGAAGTCCTCGGGTACAGCGAAGAAGAGGCGGAAGAGACTGTAAAGATCGGCGACGTTGCCGACAGCAACACCTGGAAGCCCGAAGAACACAAGGGCGTCGACTTGCTCGCTGGCGGCGTCCCGTGTCCACCGTTCAGCATCGCAGGCAAGCAGTTGGGCGCCAATGACGAACGAGATCTTTTTGCTTGGGCGGTCGAGCTCTGTGGGGAGATTCAACCGAAGGCGCTCCTGCTAGAAAACGTGCGGGGGCTCAGCGCCAATCGCTTCACGGCCTACCGGCAGCATGTCTTGGACCGGCTTCACGAGCACGGCTACATCGGTGACTGGAAACTCCTCCAAGCCAACGAGTTTGGTGTCTCCCAGCTCCGTCCTCGCTTTGTCCTCGTTGCCCTCAAAAAAGAGTTTGCAGAGTACTGGGACTGGCCCACACCCTGCGAGGAAGAGCCGCCCTCAGTGGGAGAGCTGCTCCGTGACCTCATGGCCAGCAATGGCTGGGAAGAAGACCAGGTCAATGACTGGGTCAAGAGAGCCGATGGCATCGCTCCGACGATTGTCGGCGGTTCCAAGAAACATGGTGGGGCTGACCTCGGCCCTACAAGGGCCAAGCGGGCGTGGGAGGCCCTCGGTGTGGACGCCATGGGCGTGGCCAACGAGGCCCCATCAGAGGGGTGGCGAGCCCCAGAAGGCGTCCCAGGACCAAAACTGACTACTGCCATGGTTGCCCGAATCCAGGGATGGCACGACTTCGAGCCTCTTGAGGGCAGCGCTTCGCCTGCAAGCTACGAATTCCGCTGGAAATTCCACGGACGCAAGACCTCCGTGTACCGGCAGATCGGCAACGCATTCCCTCCCCCGGTCGCCAAGGCTCTGGGGGTAGCCATCCGGAAAGCCATCCATCAGGAGGGTGAGCGTCGGACCCTTCTGGAGAGCACTGACCGGATTTTGGACCCCGTGTACAAACTGCTCCGTGGTTCTAACCGTGCCCTGACTGTCGACCAGATCATTGAGAAGCTCGCCAAGGGTGGCACTTTCCTTGAGCAGCCGGATGTTGAGCGGCGCTTGAACCACCTGGGTCACGACTTCACGGTAACGATGACGGCCAGGTCAAATGGCGTCATCGCATACAGCCTGGGCGAGTTCAAGGCGTTCACTGGTCAGGACGACCATCAGCGGCACGATCTGTTTACTCAGCACAGGGCCAAGATCAGCTAGGTCAGCGGCGGGCTGTCGCTGCCCCTCGCAGCCATCAGCCTCCCCATCATGGCGGCTCAATTGCTACTGTCGTGCTAGGTGCCCGCACCTCGTAGAGGTGGCGCAGCGCCGACAGCGACCAGAGGCTCCGTCCTCCCGCGGCTGCTATCCGCGGGGTGCGAGGACGGAGCTCCTGGCTTCGGTGGTGTGTGCCCTGGCTGATGACTCAGTCGGGGCACACGCATATCAAGACCAGAGACAGTGCTCGCAGATCCACGCGATCACGAGGAATGCTTCGCACCCCGCCGAGACGCGCGCGGACGATACGAGCGGTCGCGCTTGGTCCTTCCACCGATCCCTAAGCCAGCGCACCAGCTTCAAGACCGGTCTCCTCTCCGGCCCGAGGGCCGTATAAACGGGGAACGCTCCCGTCGGCGTGGAAGCCTCATTGCCGTGCCTCCAGCTGAAAGGCGCGGTTCATGGATGCCTGGGCAGCCGATCTAGCGCTCCCTTTGAGTCCAGGTGTGGGTTGGCCTCCACAGATCGCAGTGGCGTTTCTGCCGAACGTTGCCGAACGCTGACGGCACCCAATCGGGTGACGCCGACGGTACACTAGTCCGAGCCGTCACCGCTACGAGAGTCGACGGCAGCGCATCAGAAGCGCCGGACAGGAGGGAAGCGATGACAGACGAGCGCCCCGTGCGGCGGTCATCAAAAGTGAAGGTCGCCGAGTTTCTGGCAGCAGTCGGAGAAGGCAACCTCTTCACCAAGCTCCAGCTTTTCGAGGGGGTCCCTGGCGTCGCCCAGGCGGATCGCCGCATGCGCGACCTGCGTGAGCTGGGCTGGAAGATCGACAACTACAAGACCGATCCGCACCTCCAGCCTGACGAGTACCGACTGACAAGGATCGGAACCCGTATCGATCTAGGGGAGCAGCCAAAGGAGACTCCCCGGCCGCGGATCTCGGCCGCTCGCCGACGAGAAGCCATCGAAAGGGCAGGGTCCGCCTGCCAAACATGCGGTATGGCAGCAGGCGAGCCCTATCCAGATGAAGACCTGAGGGCGGTACTCAGCGTCCACATCATCGACGCGACGCCACCAGTAGACACAGAGCTGTCCAACCTCCGAGTGGAGTGCCAACGGTGCAACGCCGGGATCAGGGGCGGGGGAACGGCGCTGACCACACCAGAGGAAGTAGCAGAGCGAGCATCCGGACTCAGCAGCCGCGAAGAAAAGCGCCGGCTGTACCGACTCATGCAGGCTGGCAGGCCAGAGCGAGATGAAGTCGACTTGATCTTCGCTGAATGGCTGCGGCTGGGGCGTGACGAGCGGGTGGAGGTCATGCTGCAACTCGCGGGAGCACTGATCGAGGATGAATAGCACCGAGGAACTCCGCTCGTCCAGGCATTACGGATGCGCCCCGCGTCTTGACGCCGCGGGGCTCACCAGCCGCCCAATGCGAACCCTCTACGCAACATCCGCTTCGGCTTCGTAGTGCATCTGGGCGCGATCCAGAACGTCGTCTGGATCAAGGCCGCGCGACGCGGTCCAGTGAAGCAAGTCCGCGATCAACTCGACCGCTGACTCCTCAAGGGCCACATCCCGCCCTTTCCCCTGGAGGACAGCTCCGCGACTGGGCCCCTGATAGCACTTAAGCGTTTCAACGGCTCTCTCGATACGCCGACAGCCCTGCTCCGAGCCGATCGAGAGCTCACACCAGACTGCCTTGCCGACCGCAGTCAGGACCGTGCCCCAGTCCACTGCCAAGGCGGCGAGCAGGTGGAGGCCGCGGCCGCACTCCTCATCGCAATCAGTTGCCCTCAACGACGGCACCGTCTGGCTCTTGTCGTGGACTTCAAGCCGGAGCCGCTCTCCCCTCTGCTCAAGGATCAAGGTGGCCGAGGCGCCCTCGCCAACATGCTTGAAGACGTTCGTCGCCAACTCCGTGACGAGCAGCTCCGCTTCGTCGGCCGCCATGGGCACACCCCATCGGCTCAGCTGTTTCACGACCGCTCTCCGGAGCAGGCGGACTTCCCCCGGCGCGGCCTCGAATGGCAGGACACAACGGAGTTGAGGTTCGGTGACTTCGTAGCCAGGCACGGCCACTCCTCCCTCCCATGCCACGCACGCGCTGCACCTGCCGTGTCTGTACGGCTGCGCTGCGTAGCGATCTGCGTTTGAGCATGGCACGGAGAACTCTCACTGTGTAACTTCTCATCAGAATCTATCGGGTGAATCTGATGGTGGGTCTGGTTCGGCGCTGCCTAGCCTGATGGGGATGTCTGGGTCTAGCACCCGGCGCATGGCGAAGGAGCAGCATGTCCGAACGGACCACAACGCGTCGCCGCCAATTGGGCGCGATGATGCGCAAGTTGCGCGCCCGCAAGGGGCTGACCCTGGAGGAGGCCGGGAAGCTCGTCGGCGTATCCAAGGCGACGGTCAGCAGGTACGAGACCCAGGCCGGGCCCGTCAAGTGGATCGTCGTCGATGCGCTGTGCCGTGAATACGGAGCAACTGAGGCCGAACGCACGTCTGTTGTCGCTCTGGCCAAGGACGCCAAACAGCAAGGCTGGTGGAGCTCCTTCGCCGACTCCATTCCGGAGAGCATGAACCTGATGCTCACGCTGGAGGACGAGGCCATCGGTGAGAACCACTTCGCGTGTGTCTACGTCCCCGGCCTACTGCAAACTCGCGCGTACAGCACGGCACTTCAACGGGCCAACGAGGTCCCCCTGGAGCCGAGCGAGATCGAGCGGCTCGTCGACATCCGCATGAAGCGGCAGGAGATCCTCACCCGGCCGAAGCCCCCGCGCCTCTGGGCGATTCTCGACGAGTCCGTCATCCGCCGCGTCGTCGGGTCAGCCGGGACCATGAGAGAGCAGCTCGGCAGACTCCTCGAAGCCAACGAATCGCCGCACATCACGCTCCAGGTGCTGCCCTTCTCCAAAGGGGCCCACGCCGCGGCCCTGGGAAGCTTCGTCATCATCGGGGGCGTCGAGCCGGGCCTCGACGTGGTCTACGTCGACTTCCACACCGGCTCCCTGTTCCTGGAGAAGGACGAGGAACTGGAGCGCTACAGACTTGCGTTCGAGTACCTCCGCGCACAAGCGTTGGACATGGAAGCCTCGTCCGCCATGATCCATCGCGCTCTCAAGGAGCTGTGAATGCCAGTCGTCTCCCGGCCCGCCAGCGAGCCTGCCTGGTTCAAGTCGTCATACAGCGGCGGTAACGCGACCGAATGCCTGGAAGCCGCGTTCATACCCTCGGGTGTGCTGGTCCGGGATTCCAAGCGACCCGCGGAGCCGCATCTCACGGTGTCGGCGCGAGCGTGGGCCGACTTCCTGGCAGCCACCCCGTGCTCGCACTGATCAACAGGATCGTAACCTGGGGTGACACCCCGTACCACCAAGGCCCCGGCGACACGAATGTGGCAGCTCAGAGCCGAGGGTGCAGGATAGACCCATGACAACCAAGGTCTACTTCGACATCACCATCAACGACCAGCCCGCTGGCCGTATCAACTTCAACCTCTTCGACGACGTCGTCCCGAAGACGGCTGAGAACTTCCGTGCTCTCGCCACCGGCGAGAAGGGCTTCGGTTACGCCGGGTCGTCCTTCCACCGTGTCATCCCCGCCTTCATGCTCCAGGGCGGCGACTTCACCCGGGGCAACGGCACCGGTGGCAAGAGCATCTACGGGGAGAAGTTCGCCGACGAGAACTTCACCCTCAAGCACGACCGCCCGGGCCTGCTGTCCATGGCCAACGCCGGCCCGAACTCCAACGGCTCGCAGTTCTTCATCACGACCATCGTGACGGACTGGCTGGACGGCAAGCACGTGGTGTTCGGCGAGGTCGCCGACGAGAGCAGCATGGAGCTCGTCAAGAAGATCGAGGCGCTCGGTTCGCGCAGCGGCACCACCTCGGCGAAGATCACCATCGCCGAGTCCGGTCAGCTCTGACCTGCCCCACGGCACCTGTGAACGGCCGGCGCGTGCCTCATCGGCGCAGCGCGCCGGCCGTCGCGTGTCCCGCCCGGTGTGGATGAACGCCGGGCCTTCGACTCCGGTCGCGTCAGGCCTGGTCCAGCCTGAACTCCTCCATCGCCGCCAGCAGTCGCCCCGGGCAGTCCAGGTGTACGTCGTGGCCCGCGTCCGGGATTACCGTCAGCCGGGTTCCCTGCGGCCTGCGCCTCAGCATCTCCTCCGCCGCCCCCGCCGGCAGCATCCCCTTCCCGCCCCTCACCACCAGCGTCGGGCAGCTCAGCCTCGACCATTCCTCCCAGTACGCCCTCGCCGCCACCTCCGTGATCGTGGCGACCATCGTGTCCGGGTCGAAGCGGGGACACCAGCCGTCCGGGCGTTGCTCCAGGCCCCTCGCCCATGCCTCGTGGCCCAGGAACCTCTCCGCCTCTCCGAAAGACCTGAAGGGCGTCGGCCAGCCGTCCAGCCAGGCCGCGATCTGTGTCGGTACGTCCGGGTTCGGGCCGCCCGGGCCCGCCTCTAGCAGGATCAGGGACGACACCAGCTCCGGGTGCGCCGACGCCAGCAGCATGGCCGTGTTGCCGCCCATGGACTGGCCCACCACTGTCACGCGGGTCAGCTCGAGTTCCTCGATCAGCGTCCGCGCGTCCTCGACATGCGCCGCCCTGCTCACCGTATGCGGGCGGCGGGTGCTCGCGCCGTGGCCGCGGGCGTCGTACGACACCACGCGGAAGCCGGCGGCCAGGAGGCCCGGTGTCAGGGCGTCCCACTCGCCCAGGTGACCGGCGAGGCCGTGCAGGAGCAGGATCGTGCGGGGCGGATCGGAGAGGGGTGGGGACTGGTCCCGGTACGCGATGCTCGTGCCGTCCGGCACGGCCATGTGCCTCAGTCGGCTCACGTGGCTCCCCTGTCTCCTGTAGCCGACCTGTTGCCGGAACTGTGGGCTCCGCCACTGCCGTACCGCCAGGGCGCCTGCTGGACTCGCCCGACAATCCGTGAGTCGACAGTCGATCACACCAGGGGGCGGTATGGCACTGCTGAATCTGCTGCTCGCCCTCGTCGCCGCCGTCGTCGCCTTCGCGCTCACCGGGTACGGGTTCGGGCGGCTCGCCGAGCGTGGTGTACGGCGGGCAGATCTGCCCACCCTTCTCCGTGGCCTCGGCGCCCTGGCCGGTGCCGTGGCCGCGGTGCTCTGTGCGTGGGGGCTGTTCATCGTCGTCGGCGCTGTCATGACCGCTCAGGACGGCGGTACGGATTCCGCGCCGCCGCAGTCCTGTCGTACGGCCGGCTGGTGGGAGCGGCACCAGCGTGGGGTCGAGATCGTCGACTACTCGGTGTCGTATCTCCCGCTCGGGTTCGTGTGCGAGACCAGTGACGGCGGGAGCTACGACAACGGGGACGTGCCCGGGTATCTCAACCCGGCCCTTCTGGGCTTCGCCCTCGCCGGTGCCGGGTGTGTCATCGGCGCGGGGTACGTCTCGGAGATGCGCGCCCGGAGGCAGCACAGGAGCCGTGCGGGCGAAGCCCAGTAGCGGCGCTCACTCGCTCACGCTGTCGGCATCAGCTCCGCCCTCCCGAACAACAGCGCGTACCCCTGCGGGAGTTGGGAGAGGATGCGGTCCACCAGCGCGTCGCCCGCCCAGCGCGGCAGTGTGCTCAGTACCGAGCTGACGTCCCAGCGGGCCGTCGCCGTCGTCGCGCCCTCGATGCGGGCCGCCACCGATTCCACGAACTCCGCCGCCGTCAGGGGGCGGGTGGCCGGGATCTGGGCGGCGACGACGCGCGCGGCCTGCTCGGGCAGGGCCCGGGCGAGGGCCACGCGTTCGTCGCCGGTGACGTGGCCGCCGAGGGCGGACAGGACGACGCGGGTGACGCGTTCGGCCTCGACGCGGGTCGGGTACTGACCCGACTCCCGCACCGCGTCCACCAGTTCGGCCCAGCTTCTCTTCACCACCGAGTATCTCCTCCTGGTGTGCGATCAGTTGCTCAGCTGCTTGCGTCCTCCGCCGCCCCCGCTGATCTGGATGCGGCGCGGCTTGGCCTGTTCGGCCACGGGGATGCGCAGGGTCAGGACGCCTGCCTCGTACGAGGCGTCGATGCGTTCCGTGTCGAGGGTGTCGCCGAGGAAGAGCTGGCGGGTGAAGGTGCCGGTGGGTCGTTCGGCGACGATGGGTTCCGCGCCCTCGGGGGCGGGGGAACGGCGCTCGGCGCGGACGTTGAGGACGTTGCGTTCGACGTCCAGATCGATCGTCTCGGGGTCGATGCCGGGGAGGTCGAAGTGGACGATGAAGTCGTCCCCGGCACGGTAGGCGTCCATCGGCATCGCGGCCGGACGGGCGGGCTGGAAGACCTGCTGCGCGAGTCGGTCGAATTCGCGGAAGGGGTCGGTACGCATGAGCATCACGGGTCACTCCTCTCTTCGGGAACTGGGTGCGATGCCCTTACGACTTCTTATATAGCTCGGAGGAGGAAAGCTGACAAGCCTCGACTCAGGTTCGGGGCGGCTCGCGGTGCCGGAGTTAGCCTCAAGGCCTCAAGCACCACCAGAAGAACGACCAGAGCACCACCAGAGCACCACCAGAAGAACCACCAGGAGGCAGGCATGGCGAAGGTCCCCAGCGCGGTTGTCGCGGCCGGCGGGCTCGTCGGTGGGTACGGCGTGGCCCGCTGGACCAAGAAGCGGCAGCTCGGCGGGGCCGTGCTGGCCGTCGCCGGGGCCGCCGCGGCGACGCAGTGGCGGCAGCAGGCCGGAGGCAAGGCGGCGGGCGCGCTGACGGCCGCGTACGTCGCCGCCTTCGCCGGGTCGCACCCGCTCGCCAAGAAGGTGGGCGCCTGGCCCGCCGTGTTCGGGGTGGCGGGGGCCGTCGCGCTCGCCTCCTGGGCGGTGGCCGACCGGCAGAGCTGAGAGGGGGAGGGGGGTGCGCATCGGGGTCACCGAACATCGCGTGCGGCTCGGTGCGGAGGAGTACCGGGTGCTGCGCGTCGGCGGGCTGCGGCGGGCGCTCTGCTACGACAGCGAGCACTGGCTGAGCCTGTGGGTGGACCGGGGTGCCGCCGCCGAGCTGGCCGCGGCCTGGCTGCTGGCCGCGCGGTCGCCGCGCTCGCTCGTGCATCTGCCGCTGCGGCGGCGCGCTGAGCGGCCGGTCGATGCCGCGCTCCCTGAGCCGCACCGCGCCCGCGATCTGCTTCTGCTGCACCACTCCCTCCAGTTCCCGGCGTCCCGCTGGAAGGAGGTCCGGGCGAGGGCGGGCAAGGCGGGACGGCAGCACACCGTCGAGTTCCGGCGCGCCGATTTCCCCCTCCCCCACGACCAGGTCGTGCCCGGCGCGCACCACGCCGGGTTCCGCGACCGGCTCGGCCTCAGCAGCGCCGCCGACACCCTCGTACTCAGCGGAAGCGCCCTGCCCTTCGCGGACGCCGCCGCGGACTTCTTCGACCTCGCCGACACGGGGCCCCACCAGGACGGGCACGTGTGTGCCGAACTGCATCCGGGGTCAGGGCTGCTGGACCGTTCGATGCCGCTGATGCATGTCGAGTACCGCGCGGAGTGGGAGCCGGTGCCGCGGGACGGCTAACTCCGGTGGTGCGTCAGCACGTTCACCACCTGGCCGTTCGGGTCCCGTACGAAGAAACGTCGTACGCCCCACTCCTCGTCCCGCAACTCCCGTACGACCTCCGCGCCCGACGCCACCACCTGCGCGTAGACGGCGTCCACGTCCTCGACCTCCACGCTCAGGTCGGGGACGACGGGTGCGGTGCGCTCCTCGGTGAAGAAGCTGATCTGGGCGGTGGGATTGGCGGGGGACGCGAGGGTGACGATCCAGCCCATGTCCATGACCTGCTGGAAGCCCAGGAGGCCGTAGAAATCGCGGCTGGCCCTCATCGCCTCCTCCGACTCGACCTGGTAGTCGGGCATGATCCGGCGGACGGTCATGGGTACGGCTCCTCACGGGCGTTCGGGACTTTCTGTTATCCGTGCTCCCACCCTCGCGTCTCCCCTGCGTCCCCAGCCACCGGCACGCGAGGAATGACACCCGTGACACCCGTGACACCCGTGACCTCGACTTCGGCGTTCAGCCGCCGCAGCATGCTCAAGGCGACCGGAGCCGTCGGTATCGCCACGGCGGTGCTCGGCGCCGACCCGGCCGCCCACGCCGCCGGCTCCGCCTACGCCCACCCCGGTCTGCTGCACACCTCTGCCGACCTGGCCCGGATGCGGGCGAAGGTGAAGGCGGGGGCCGCGCCCTACACCGCCGGGTACGCCAAGCTGACCGCCAACCGGCATGCGCAGGCCGGGTGGACGCCGAACCCGCAGGCCACCGTCTATCGCGGCGCGGGCAGCCCGCAGAACTACACAATCCTCTACAACGACATCCACGCCGCCTACCAGAACGCCCTCCGCTACCACGTCAGCGGCGAGGCCGCCCACGCCGACACCGCCGTCGCGATCCTCAACGCCTGGTCGGGGAAGCTCACGCAGCTCGCCGGGAGCGCGGACCGGTTCCTCGCGTCCGGGTTGTACGGGTACCAGTTCGCGAACGCCGCCGAACTCGTCCGTGGACACGGGGACTTCGAGCTCGGTCGGTTCCAGGAGATGCTCAGCACCGTCTTCGGCACGCTCGCCGACGACTTCCTCGTACGGCACAACGGCGCCGTCGACTCCAACTACTGGACCAACTGGGACCTCGCCAACATGGCCTGCGTCCTCGCCACCGGCATCTTCTGCGACGACAAGGCCCAAGTCGGACGTGCGGTCGAGTACTTCAAGAGTGGGGCCGGGCTCGGGGCGGTCAAGAACGCTATCCCCGTGGTGTACGACGACGGGCTCGGCGAGTGGCTGGAGGCCGGGCGGGACCAGGGGCATGCGCTGCTGGGGGTCGGGCTGATGGGCACGTTGTGCGAGATGGCGTGGAACCAGGGGATCGATCTGTACGGCTACGACGACAGCCGGTTCCTCAAGGGGGCGCAGTACGTGGCGAAGTGGAGCCTGGGTGGGGAGGTGCCGTTCACCGCGAACACGCGGCGGAAGGGGGCCGTGGGTGGATGGTCGGGGGCGGAGACCGTCAGCGAGGCCGCGGGGGTGGACCCGGCCATGATGCGGCCCATCTGGGCGATGATCGCCAACCACTACACCAAGCGGCGAGGGGTGTCGGCGTCGTATCTCACGCGGATCGCGGCGAAGGCTTCGCCTGAGGGTGGGGGTGGGGACTATGGGCCGAACAGTGGGGGGTACGACCAGTTGGGGTTCGGGACGTTGGCGTTCACGCGGGACAAGGTGAGCGGCGTGGAGGCTTCGGCGGAGCCCTCTGTGTCGGCGTCGGATGCCGGTTCCGAGCCTCGTCCTCAGACGGGCACCTCCCCGTCTGCTTCCGCCGCAGCGGGCGATGACCTTGCCGCCACCGGGTCGAATGACCTCGTCGGCTGGAGTGCGGCTGCCGGGGTCACCGCCGTCGCGGGTGGATTGCTGCTGCTGCGCCGGCGGGAGCGGGGTCGCCGCGAGGCTGCTGAGTAGGCGTCCGGCGTCGGGGTGGGCCGGGGGTGGGTCGCGCGGCCCGGCGCTGACGGGGTGCCGCCTGCGCCCACCCGTGCCGCCCCAGCGGCACGACTGCCCGCAGCTTGCGCAGAAGGACACGGCCCCATAAGCCGCCCCAAGCCGCCCGCACGCCCGCACGCCCGCACGCCCGCACGCCCGCACGCCCGCACGCCCGCAGCCAGCGCATCAAGCCCCGGGTGCCACCTCAAGCCGCCCGCATGCCCGCAGCCTTCGTGGAAGTACGCCCCACCGCCGCCGTAAGCGGCCGCGCCACGTCCTCCAGCGACCTCCGTTCCGCCCGCACCGCCAGCACCGCCGCCACCAGCCCCGCCAGGCACATCAGTGTCGCGCCCACCTGGAAGGCGAGGACCGTGTCGGCGACCTTGCCCGTTTCCGTGAGGTCGGCGAAGAGGAGCGGGCCGCTGATGCCGCCTGCCGCCGTGCCCAGCGCGTAGAAGAACGCGATCGACATCGCCCTGGTCTCCATCGGGAAGATCTCCGAGACCGTCAGGTACGCGCTGGACGCGCCCGCCGACGCGAAGAACAGCACCGCGCACCAACACGCCGTCAGCGTCCCGGCGTTCAGCGAGCCCTGGTCGAACAGCCATGCCGTGCCGAACAGGAGCAGGCCGGACAGGAGGTACGTCCCCGAGATCATCACCCGGCGTCCGACCGTGTCGAAAAGCTTGCCCAGCAGCAGCGGGCCCATGAAGTTGCCGATCGCGATGACGGCGAAGTAGTAGCCGGTGCTGCCGGTCGGGACGTCGGAGAACTTGGTCAGGATCGCGCCGAAGCCGAAGGTGATCGCGTTGTAGAGGAACGCCTGGCCTATGAACAGGGAGAATCCCAGGACCGCTCGCCTGCGGTAGTCCGAGAACACCGTCCTCGCGATCTCCATGAAGCTCACGCTGCGCCGCTGGTGGATCGTGATCTCGCCCTCCGGCTCGGCGAGCCGCTCCCCCTTCTCCGCCGCCACCTGCTCCTCGATCGACGTGACGATCCGTTCTGCCTCCTCGTCCCTGCCGTGGATCAGCAGCCACCGTGGGCTCTCCGGGACGTGACGTCGTACGAGAAGGATCACCAGGGCCAGGACCGCGCCCAGTGCGAACGTCAGGCGCCAGCCCACGTCCTTCGCCAGCACGGACGTATCCAGGGCGACTATCGACAGCAGGGAGCCGCCCACCGCTCCCAGCCAGAAGCTGCCGTTGATCATCAGGTCCACCCGGCCCCGGTACTGCGCCGGGATCAGCTCGTCGATCGCCGAGTTGATCGCCGCGTACTCACCGCCGATGCCGAACCCGGTCAGGAAGCGGAACGCGAAGAACCACCACGTCGAGAACGACACGGCCGTCAGTGCCGTCGCCGCGAGATACACCGCCAGCGTGATCATGAAGAGGCGTTTCCGGCCCCATTTGTCCGTCAGACGGCCCCAGAACAGGGCTCCCGTGCACGCGCCCGCCACGTACAGCGCCGCCGCCAGGCCCGTCACCTCGCCGGAGGTGATCGGCAGGCCGCTGCCCGGTTCGGACAGGCGGCCCGCGATGTTGCCGACGACCGTCACCTCCAGGCCGTCGAGGATCCACACGGTGCCGAGTCCGATGACGATCGTCCAGTGCCAGCGGGACCAGGGGAGGCGGTCCAGGCGGGCGGGGATGTTCGTCGTCACGGTGCGGCCGGTCGCGGCCTGGTCTGCGGTGGTCATGGGCTCCCTCCTCGTCGAGCGAGACCCGACGACGGGTTCCCCGACGAGGGCGACCTACGCCCCCAGCGCCCGCGACACCGTGTAGATCAGCAACCCCACCAGCGACCCCACCACCGTGCCGTTGATCCGGATGAACTGCAGGTCACGGCCGATGTTCGCCTCGATCTTCTTCGTGGTGTGCTCGGCGTCCCAGCCGGCGACCGTGTCGGTGATCAGGGACGTGATCTCGTGCCGGTAGGTGGTGACGACGTACACCGCCGCGCCCTCGACCCAGCCGTCGACCTTCGCCTGGAGCCGCGGCTCGACCGACATCCGCGCCCCGAGCGACAGCAGCGACGCCCGCACGCGCAGCCGCAGCTCACTGCGCTCGTCCTCGGCGGCCGACACGATCATGGAGCGTACGGCGGTCCAGGCGGACGCGATGAGGTCCTGGACCTCGCCCCGGCCCAGCACCTCGCCCTTGAGCCGCTCCACCCGCGCGCGCGTGTCCGTGTCGGACTGGAGGTCGGAGGCGAAGTCCGTCAGAAACCTGTCCAGCGCTCCCCGCGCCGGATGCGAGGGCATGTCCCGCATCTCCGTGACGAAGCGCAGCAGCTCCTTGTAGACCCGTTCGCCGACCTTCTTGTCCACGAACCGCGGGGTCCAGCCGGGCGCCCCGCCCTGTACGGCGTCCATGACCTGCTCGTCGTGGAGGACCAGCCAGTCGTGCGCCCGCGTCACCACCAGGTCCACGACCCTGCGGTGGCCGCCGTCCGCGACGATCTTCTCCAGCATCTTGCCGATGCCCGGCGCGATCTCCTGTGCGTCGGCCCGCCGGGTGATCGCCTCGCCGACGACCGCTTGGACGTCGGAGTCCCGAAGGACCGTCAGGGCGCCGCGCAGCGCGGCCGACAGCTCGGCCGTGACCCGGTCGGCGTGCTCGGGTTCGGCGAGCCAGGCGCCGAGCCGGCTGCCGATGCCGACGGCGCGCAGACGCTGTCGTACGACGTCCTCGGAGAGGAAGTTCTCGCCGACGAACTCGCCCAGCGACACGCCCAACTGGTCCTTCTTGGTGGGGATGATCGCGGTGTGCGGGATGGGCAGGCCGAGCGGGTGGCGGAACAGGGCCGTCACCGCGAACCAGTCCGCCATCGCGCCGACCATGCCCGCCTCCGCCGCGGCGGCGACATAGCCCGCCCAGGCGCCGGCGCCCTCGTGGGAGGCCCATGTGGCGAGGACGTACACGAGCGCGACGAACAGCAGCAGCCCGAGCGCGGTGAGCTTCATGCGGCGCACGCCGCGCTGCTTCTCCTCGTCGGCCGCGCTGAAGGTGCTCATCGCGCGGTTACCGGTGGTGGCTGGGCGGGCATGCTGCTTGACGTCAGCGGCATCCGTTTCATCCGGATTAGTGCGTTCCATCCACTCCATCCGTTCGTGATCCCCTGCACACATTGTCCCTTCCTGACCTACTCCCGGAACGGAACAGGAGTTCCCGGCGTCTGTCTGATCGGGGCATCGGGACAAGGGGGTCCGGTCAACTACCCCTCACCACATGACGCATCATGAGGTGATCACATCGGAGCCTCGGGCTCCCATCCGCCCGAGGAGACCCGCACCGCATGACCAGAAAACGTGGTTATGCCCTGCTTTCGGCGATCATCGCCCTGATCGTGGCCCTGTCCGGCGCCATCTACGTCGGTGTCGCCGCCGACGACGGCAGCGCCGACAGCCCCCGGCACCGCGCCGCCGGCGCCCCCGCTCCGCGCAACGCCGCCCCGGCCTCCACCGGCACCTGGGTCGGCGCCTGGTCCGCCTCCCCGGCCGGTGCCGAGCCCGGCACCGAGACGGAGGGCATGGCGGGCCGCTCGGTGCGCAACGTCGTGCACGCGTCGGTCGGTGGTACGAGTGCCCGGATCACGCTGTCCAATCTCTACGGCCAGTCACCGCTGACGATCACCCACGCCTCGATCGCCCTCGCGGCGGCCGACGGCTCCGCCGCCGCGGCGGTCGGCACCATGCGGCGCCTCACCTTCGGCGGCAACCCCTCCGTCGTCGTCCCGGCGGGCGGCCAGGTGATGAGCGACGCGGTCGGCATCACCGTCGCGCACGACAGCGACGTCCTGGTCACCACGTACTCGCCCACCCGGTCCGGGCCGGTCACCTACCACCCGCACGCCCGGCAGATCTCGTACGTCGCCGACGGTGACCTCACCGAGGACACCACCGGCACCGGGTACGCGGAACAGACGCCGTACTGGCGCTACCTCACCGCGCTGGACGTGCTGAGCAACGAGTCCGACGGCACCGTCGTCGTCCTCGGCGACTCGCTCACCGACGGCATCACCTCCACCGAGGGCGCCAACCACCGCTGGACGGACGTCCTTTCGGAGCGGCTGCGCACCGCGATCGAGGCCGGCCGCGACCTGCCCCGCTACAGCGTCGTCAACCAGGGCATCAGCGGCAACCAGGTCCTCGCCAACGGCCTCGGCCGCCCCGCCGACAACCAGAGCGGGCTCGGGCGCTTCGGCCGTGACGTGCTCTCCCGTACTAACGTCAAGGTCGTCGTCATCGACCTCGGCATCAACGACATCCTGCGCAACCCCCGGCTCGCCGACCCCGACAAGATCCTCGACGGGCTGCGCACCCTGGTCCGACAGGCCCACGCGCGCGGGATCAAGGTCGTCGGCGCCACGCTGATGCCCTTCCAGGGCCACCGCGGGTACACGGGCGCCCGGGAGGGCGTGCGGCAGCAGATCAACGCCGCGATCCGGGACGGCAAGGTGTACGACGCCGTCGTGGACTTCGACGAGGCGCTGCGCGACCCGTACAACCCGCGCCGGCTGCGCTCGGACTACGACTCCGGTGACCATCTCCACCCGAGCGACAAGGGGTACGCGCGGATGGCGGAGGTCTTCGACCTGGAGGACCTGAAGGGCGCGGCTCCGGCCGAGCTCTAGTCGTCGTACCGGTCGCGGCGGTCGCGGCGGTCACGCCTGTCATGGCGGTCGCGGTGGCGGTCTCGGCGGTCCCGCATCAGGTCGTGGTGGCCGTCCATCAGGCGGCGGTGCGCGTCCTGGACGTCCTCGCGGAAGGATTCGTGCAGCTCGCGCATCGACTCCTTGCGGTCCAGCCGCTGCCGGCGCCGCTCCTCCTTCAGCGCCCGCCGCTCCTCCCGGGTCAGCTTCCGCTCGACGCCGACGCCGCCCCAGAACGCGAACCCGGTGACGATCACGCGCGGACCGCCCGGCTCGCCCGGCACGCCCTCCTCGCGGTGGTCGAAGCCGCCCATGACGCCGATGCCGCGGACGACGACCTCGACGCCGGGCGGCACGATCACGTTCACGCCGCCCATGATGGCCACGCAGTTGATCTCGACCTCGCGGTCCGCGAAGTTCGCCTCGCGCAGGTCGATCTCGCCGCCGCCCCAGAAGGCGAAGCAGTTGAAGCGCTTGGGCACGGTCCAGCGACCCCGGCGCTGGAACCCGGACAGGATCGCGACCGCCCAGGTCGACGAGCCCTCGCCGCCCGTGATCCGCGAGGCCCAACTCCCGTCCGCCAACGGCTCCTTGGTCAGGTTCACCGACGGTACGGCGCCGGGGGCGGTCGGCAGGTCGCGGGTGATCGGCGTCAGTTCGCCGTACGTCCGCGCCTTGTACGTCGCCTCCAGCCGCTCCTCGAACTCCGCCATGTCGAGGCGCCCTTCGGCGAGGGCGTCCCGCAGGATCTCGGCGACGCGCTCACGGTCGGCGTCGGCGGCACGGAGTTCCGGGGCAGAGGGCCTGGGGGGCGTGGGTGTCCCCTCGGAAGGCACGGCGTCCGTCATGTCCTCAGCCTACGAGTTCCGGGCGCCCGGCACTATGTGGTGGCCTTCTCGGCGTACATCTTGGCAATCACCGTCTCGATGTCCGGCTCCCGCACCGACAGGTCCACCAGCGGATACTCCGCCGCGATCCGCGCCACCAGCGGTGCCGCCGACGTCCCCGCCGGGAACGCCAGCCACTGCCGCGGCCCCTCCACCTTCACCACCCGCGCCTCGGGGACCTCGATCGGCGGCAGCTCCCGCTCCAGGTCCACCACGAGGGTGCGCTCACTGTCGCCCGCCTCGTGCAGCCCGGTGAGCGGGCCGTCGTACATCAGCCGGCCGTGGTCGATGACCATCACCCGGGAGCAGAGCTGCTCGATGTCCTGGAGGTCGTGGGTGGTGAGCAGGACCGTGGTGCCGCGCTCGGCGTTCACCTCGCGCAGGAACTCCCGGACCCGGGCCTTGGAGATGACGTCGAGCCCGATGGTCGGCTCGTCGAGGTAGAGGACGTCCGGGTCGTGCAGCAGGGCCGCCGCGATGTCGCCGCGCATCCGCTGGCCGAGCGAGAGTTGGCGGACCGGCACGTCCAACAGGTCGGCCAGGTCGAGGAGTTCGACGAGGCGGTCGAGGTTCTCGCGGTAACGGGCGTCGGGGATGCGGTACATGCGGTGCATCAGCTTGTAGGAGTCGATCAGCGGGAGGTCCCACCACAGGGTGGTGCGCTGCCCGAAGACCACGCCGATGCGGTGGGCGAGGCGCTGGCGCTCGCGGGACGGGTCGATGCCGGCCACGCGCAGGCTGCCGCCGCTCGGGGCGAGGATGCCGGTGAGCATCTTGATGGTGGTGGACTTGCCGGCGCCGTTCGGGCCGATGTAGCCGACCATCTCGCCGCGCGCCACCCGGAAGGAGATCGAGTCGACGGCTCGTACCTCCCTGCGCTCCCGTTTCATGAAGCCGGTCTTCTTGCGCACCTCGAAGACCTTCTCGACCCGGTCGAGTTCGATGAAGCCCTCGCTCATGTCCTCAGCCATCCGCCCTCAACTCCCCGTACTCCGATACGACCTGAGCCCCGCCCGCCATGCCAGCCCGGCCAGCGCACAGCACGCCACCGCCACCGGCGGCGACAGGAACGCCACCCAGTCGGGCAGCCCGAGCGGGATCGGCCGCCCCAACACATAGGTGGCCGGCAGCCAGTTGACGAAGGACAGCGGCAGCACGAACGTCACCCCGCGCACCAGCTCCGTCGCGAACACCGTCGGCGGGTACTGGAGCAACGTCGTACCGCCGTACGTGAAGGCGTTCTGCACCTCGGAGGCGTCCTTCGCGACGAACTGGAAGGCCGCGCCCGCGATGAACACCGCGGCGAAGATCCCGGCGCCGCTGAGGATCATCACCGGCATCAGCAGCAGCTTCAGCGGCGTCCAGTCGATGTCGACCGTGGCCAGCGCGTAGACCAGCACCATCGTGCCCTGGGTGACCCGGCCGAGGCGGCGCAGCCCGAACTGGTCGGCGGCCATCTGCGCCAGCACCGGCGCGGGGCGCACCAGCAGCGTGTCCAGCGTGCCGTCGCGCACCCGCCGGCCCAGTCGCTCCATGGAGCCGAGGCCGAGGTCGGCCAGGCCGAAGGCCACGCTGGACAGGCCGTAGAGGAAGGCGATCTCGGGCAGCGCGTAGCCGCCGAGGGCGTCGACGCGGGAGAACATCAGCAGGATCGCCACGAAGTCGAACGCGGTCGCCGTGAAGTTGCCGAGCGTGGTCATGGCGAAGGAGGCGCGGTAGGTCATCGTGGAACGGATCCACATGGCCGAGATCATGCGGTAGGTGCGGATGCCGTCCAGCACCCGGTTGGTCCCGACAGGACCGCGGACCGTGTCAGCGGTCCCGACGGGACCACGTACCGTGTCAGCCACCCTGCACCACCACCCGCTGCGTCGCCATCCCCTGCACCAGCCGCCCGACCGCCAGCAGCAGCACCGCCCACATCGCCTGGAAGGCGTACGTGCCGAGCGGGTCGCCCTCTCCCAGCAGCACGTCCGCGGGTGCCTGGAGCAGCGCCGACCACGGCAGGGCCCGGACGATCTCGCCGAGCAGCCCCGGGAACACGTTGAGCGGCAGGATCATCCCCGAGCAGAACCAGCCGACGAACATCACCATCTGCGCCACCCCGGTGCCGTCCAGCAGCCAGAACGCGCTCAGCGCCACCAGGTACCGGATGCCGAAGCTGACCAGCATCGCCAGCATCACCGCGACCAGGAACGCCAGCCACGTCAGCGCGTCCGTGGGCAGCGCCAGGTCGAACAGCAGCGCGCCCAGCACGAAGGGCGGCACCCCGCGCGCCAGCAGCTCGAACGACGACCGGCCCAAGTCGGCCGCCAGCCACCACAGTTGGAGGTCCGCAGGACGGTACAGGTCGACGGCGATGTCCCCGGTGCGGATACGCTCCATGAGCTCGCCCTCGACACCCCCGCCCCCGTTGGCGAGCGTCTTGAACAGCGACTGGCCGACCCACACATAGGTGACGGCCTGCGCGAGGTCGTACCCGCCCAGCTGCGGCCGTTCGTCCCACAGGGCGGTGTACGTGTAGACGAGGATCAGCCCGAACACCGTGTTCGTGAAGATCCCGGCCACCATCGCCGCCCGATACGTCGCGTACCGTCTGAATCCGCCCACCCCTACGGCGAGGTACAACCGCCCCGAATCCACATCCACAGCCCTCCTCACCCGCGCCAGGCACCGAAGCGCAGGAGCCTAGTCCGCAGGTGGTGACGTACGCCACGCCTTTTTCGGCCCGGAAGCGTGCCGCGAACCGCAACGGAACGCGCGGTGCGACAGTCTTCATCTGGGGACGCAGAAGGCGTACGAGGGCGTACAAGTGCGTACGACGGCCCATCACGGCGTATGACGCACAACCAGCGCATAAGAGACACGCAACAGGAGTCCGTGCACGACATGAGCGACGAGCCGCAGCCGCAGCAGCCGACCGAGGGCTGGGCGCCCAGAGACCCCGAAGGGGGCACGAAGAAGCCCAAGCGGCCCAAGCGCACCGGCTGGCGGCGGCTGATCCCGACCTGGCGCATGGTGCTCGGCACCTTCGTCGTCGGGATACTGCTGCTGATCGGCCTGTTCTTCCTCGGCTACTCCCTGGTGAAGATCCCGCCCGCCAACGCCCTCGCCACCAAGCAGTCCAACGTCTACCTCTACGCCGACGGCAGCCAGCTCGCCCGCGACGGCGAGGTCAACCGGGAGAACGTCACCCTCGCCCAGGTCTCCAAGGCCGCCCAGCACGCCGTACTGGCCGCCGAGGACCGCGACTTCTACTCCGAGTCCGCGATCGACCCCAAGGCGATGCTGCGCGCCGGCTGGAACACCGCGACCGGCAAGGGCAAGCAGTCCGGCTCGACGATCACCCAGCAGTACGTGAAGAACTACTACCTCGCCCAGGAGCAGACCGTCACCCGCAAGGTGAAGGAGTTCTTCATCTCCATCAAGCTGGACCGCACGGAGTCCAAGGACCAGATCCTCGAGGGCTACCTCAACACCAGCTACTTCGGCCGCAACTCGTACGGCATCCAGGCCGCCGCCCAGGCCTACTACGGCAAGGACGCCACCGACCTGAGCGCCGCCCAGGGCGCCTACCTCGCCGCCCTGCTCAACGCGCCCAGCGAGTACGACGTCGTCGCCCACCCGGAGAACAAGTCGGCCGCCCTGGCCCGCTGGAACTACGTCCTGGACGGCATGGTCAAGGAGGGCTGGCTCCCGCAGTCGGAGCGGACGGGCCTGAAGTTCCCGATGCCGAAGGAGGCCACCGTCTCCACCGGCATGTCCGGGCAGCGCGGCTACCTCGTCAACGCCATCAACGACTACCTGAGCGACAACAAGATCCTCACCGCCGACGAGCTGGACGCCGGCGGCTACCGCATCACCACCACCATCCAGAAGAACAAGCAGGACGACTTCGTCAAGGCCGTCAACAAGCAGTTGATGGACAAGCTCGACAAGAAGAACCGCAAGGTCGACACGTACGTCCGCGCGGGCGGCGCCGCCGTCGACCCCAAGACCGGGCAGGTCGTGGCGATGTACGGCGGCATCGACTACGTCAAGCAGTACACGAACAACGCCACCCGCCAGGACTTCCAGGTCGGCTCCACCTTCAAGCCGTTCGTCTTCACCTCCGCCGTCGAGAACGACTCGACGACCCAGGACGGCCGGACCATCACGCCCAACACGTACTACGACGGCACCAACAAGCGCCCCGTGCAGGGCTGGACCGGCGGCGCCTACGACCCGGCCAACGAGGACGACGTGTCGTACGGCAACATCACCGTGCGCACCGCCACCGACAAGTCGGTGAACTCGGTGTACGCGCAGATGGCCGTCGACGTCGGCCCCGACAAGGTCAAGCAGACCGCAGTCGACCTCGGCCTGCCCAGCAGCACGCCCGAGCTGAACGCCTACCCGTCGATCGCGCTCGGTGTCGCCCGGGCCAGCGTCCTCGACATGGCGGAGGCGTACGCGACGCTCGCCAACCACGGCAAGCACGGCACGTACACGATGATCAAGTCGATCACGCGCGACGGCCAGAGCGTCGTGGAGCTGCCGGAGCGCAAGACCTCCCAGGTCGTCAGCCGCGAGGCCGCTGACACCACGACCTCCATCCTCCAGAGCGTCGTCGAGAACGGCACCGCCACCGCCGCGCAGGCCGCGGGCCGCCCGGCGGCCGGCAAGACCGGCACCGCCGAGGAGGACCAGGCCGCCTGGTTCGCGGGCTACACCCCCGACCTCGCCACGGTCGTCGCGGTGATGGGCCAGGACCCGGAGACCGCCGCGCACAAGTCGCTGTACGGCGCGATGGGCCTCCAGCGTGTCAACGGCGGCGGGGCGCCCGCGGAGATCTGGGCCGACTTCACCCAGCGCGCCCTGAAGGGCAAGCCCGCCAGCGACTTCGACCTGGAGCTCCAGGAGGGCGCCGACGTCGTCCAGACCCCGACCCAGCAGCCGACCACCGGCACCCCTTCGGAGACGCCGGGCCAGGACGACGGCGGCACGACCGACGGCGGCCAGGACACCCAGGGCCAGACGGACGGCGGCACCACCGGCGACACCACGACCGGCGGCACGACGGACGGGGGCACCACCACGGGCGGCACCACGGACGGCGGGACGACGACAACCGGCGGCGACACCACGACCGGCGGCACCACCGGGGACACGACCGACGGCGGCACCACGGACGGCGGGACCACCGACGGCGGCACGGCGGACGGCGGCACGACGACGACCGGCACGACGGCGGGACCGCCGGGCAAGACGGGTTAGTGGCCGGACGTCGCCTTGAGGCCGACCACGGCGACCAGCAGCAAGCAGACGAAGAAGATCCGGGCGGCGGTCGCCGGCTCCCCCAGCACCACCATGCCGAACACCGCCGCACCGGCCGCCCCGATCCCGACCCACACCCCATAGGCGGTGCCGATGGGAAGGGAACGGGCGGCGTAGGACAGCAGCAGCATGCTGGCGACGATCCCGGCGCCGGTGAACAGGGACGGCACGAGCCGGGTGAAACCGTCGGTGTACTTCATCCCGATCGACCAGCCGACCTCGAGCAGACCGGCGACGACGAGCAGAACCCAGGCCATGACAGGCACCTCCGAGACGCGTGCTTCTTGTGCGGGGTGCGTCGTCTTGTCGTAGGACCCGGTACGGCGCGTCTCGTCGGGTTGACTCCTCAAAGCTAGCAAAGGAACGACAAAAAGGGCTGGTGACGATGGTCACCAGCCCTTTCTACCGTTGATTCAGAGGTACAGCCCGGTCGAGTCCTCGGACCCCTCAAACCGGTCCGCGGCCACGGCATGCAGATCGCGCTCACGCATCAGCACATACGCGACGCCGCGCACCTCCACCTCGGCGCGGTCCTCGGGGTCGTAGAGAACCCGGTCCCCCGGCTCGACGGTCCGTACGTTCTGACCCACCGCGACGACATCGGCCCACGCCAGCCGCCGCCCGACGGCCGCGGTGGCGGGGATGAGGATGCCGCCCCCGGAACGCCGCTCGCCCTCACCGGTGTCCTGCCGCACGAGTACACGGTCGTGCAGCATCCGGATGGGCAGCTTGTCGTGCTGGTCGCTGTGCTCGTTTCTGTTGGCGCTCACGGCTCAGAACCTACCTGCCTGACGGGAATCCGTACGCCCCCGGGTCAGCCCTTGCGACGCCGGGTGCTGCCGAGGGCCAGCAGCCCCACGAGCCCTACGGCGACGAGCGCGACGGGAACGATGCGCTCGAGCCGCGGGGACCCCTCCTCGTCCACGAACTGGGCCTTGGTGTCGGTGAGGACCTTGTTCACGCCGACGTAGGCCCGCCCGAGCGTGTGATCGATGTTGGAAACCACCTTGGCCTTGGCATCGCCGACGATCGTCTTCGGGTGCACGCGCACCCCGATCTCGTCGAGCGTCTCGGCCAGCATCTCGCGGCGGCGCTTGATGTCCGCCTCGATCTGCGCCGGGGTTCTCGTGTCCGACGTGTCCGCCACGGTGGGCCCTCCGGGATGCGGGGTGGTGTGTGTTCTTTTCCTGTCCTGGACAGTCTGTCAGTTCGGCGGGCCGCCGCACTGTCAGGACCCCCGGTTAGGCTTGCCGGATGAGCGAGCGACTCCAGCCCGGGGACGTAGCCCCCGCCTTCACCCTCCCCGACGCCGACGGCACCGACGTGTCCCTGGCGGACCACAAGGGCCGCAAGGTCATCGTCTACTTCTACCCGGCGGCCCTCACCCCCGGCTGCACGAAGCAGGCCTGCGACTTCACCGACAACCTGGAACTGCTGGCCGGCGCCGGGTACGACGTCATCGGCATCAGCCCGGACGCCCCGGAGAAGCTGGCGAAGTTCCGCGACAAGGAAAACCTGAGGATCACCCTCCTCGCGGACCCGGAGAAGACGGTCACCGAGGCGTACGCGGCGTACGGCGAGAAGAAGAACTACGGCAAGACCTACATGGGCGTCATCCGCTCCACGATCGTGGTGGACGAGGAGGGCAAGGTCGAACGGGCGCTGTACAACGTCCGGGCGACCGGCCATGTGGCGAAGATCATCAAGGACTTGGGCATCGAAAGCTGACCCAGACATCGGGAGCCAGGCCGGGCTTGTTGGGCACCGGCCTGCGCTCTTCTTCCCAGGCGCCGGGGGCGATGGTCTCCCCGACCCGGCGCCAGAACCGCACGGCTCGAGGGTTGTTGTCCTGGAAGGCGACGGTCCATGCCCCGGGATGCCGCGACACGACCTCTCGCACGGCATGCAGCCCGACCCCATGGCGCCGGGCCCCTCGCACGACGAAGAAGCTGTTGAGCACCCGCGTCGGCTCGGTGAGCGCCCGCACGAAGGCGAACCCGACGGGATGCTCCCCTCGGCTGAACAGATACGCGGCCCAGTCCTCGGAGCCACTGAAGGCAGCCTCCAGCCGGTCCCCCCGGAAGGTGCCGTCCGGGTTGGGCAGTTGCCCCCGGAACTCGGACAGGTCGTGCCGGAAGAGAAGCCAGAGGCGCTCGACGGTGGGGCGGTCGGCAGAGGTGACTGGGCGGACGGTGACATCTGGTGGTGTGGTCATAAAAAAAGGCCTCCCGAGCGGACAAGGGGCCGCGGGGAGGCTTTGCAGATACGGGCAGGTTATCGGGTTACAGGTTTACGTTTCAAGCGTGACTGTCGGATCACCACTTCGTTACTCCGTGCGAGCCATGAACGTGTGGCCGGGAACGGAGGGGGTTCGGTGGGGGCCAGTGTGTACAGCAGGAAGCGGCTGGAGGAGGCGGCTCGGGGCGCTCGGACGTTGTCGGAGGCGTGCGTGCGCTTGGGGGTGGATCCAAAAGGCCCGACACGGGACTACATCCGGGCGCGGATGAAGAAGCTAGGGGTGGATGTCTCGCACTTCGAACGGGAAGGGGGTCGGTGGACGAGGGAAGTTCTCGAAGCTGCGGTTTTGGCTTCGACGAACATGTGCGAGGTTCTGCGCCGCCTCGGAGTCGAGGTGGTCGGCGGGCAGCACACTCACATCAGCCATCGGATCAAGGCGTACGGCATCGACACCTCGCACTTCCACGTGCCGCCTCAGCGAGGTGAGGCGTTGCGTCGCCGATCACCCAGCGAACTGCTCGTCGAACAGCCCGCAGAACACGCCCGACGCATCCAGAGCGATCGTCTCAGGCGGGCGATGACGAGCGTAGGTGTACCCGAGCGGTGCGCACTGTGCGGTATCGAAGCAGTCTGGCGGGGGTATCCGCTGCCTCTCGAAGTGGACCACGTCGACGGCGACTGGCGGAACAACCGCATCGAGAACCTGCGGTTTCTGTGCCCCAACTGTCACTCGACAACGGACAGTTACCGGGGGCGCGGCAAAGGCAGGACTTCATGAGCAGCAGCGTGCGGTACACCCGGGAACGGCTGGCCGAAGCCGCCGAGCGATGTTCCAACGTCGACGAGGTCATCGCCTTCTTCGGCACTCAGCCATATGCCACGATCCGGCGCTACCTACTACGGCGGTTCGCCCACTACGGCATCGACGTCTCACACTTCGACCCCTGTGGCAGGCGGCAACGCCCCAACCGCGACGAGTTGCGAACTGCCGTCACCGGATCGGTCTCCATCGCAGAGGTGCTGCGCCGCCTGGAACGCCCGGACAACGGTAGGCAGCGCGCACTGCTGCGTGAGTGGGTCGCAGAGGAGGGGCTCGACACCGCACACTTCTTGGGGCAGGCCCACCAGCGAGGTAAGCGCCGGGTTGACATCCGCAGGCATCCGGAGGATGTCCTGGTGCAACACGACGGCAGGCGCCGCACCAGGACCTACCTGCTGCGCCGCGCTCTGTGCGAAGTCGGTGTACCCGAAGTATGCGCAGACTGCGGGGTCGGCCCCGAGTGGCTCGGCAAGCCCATGACGCTGGAGGTCGATCACATCAACGGGGACTGGAGTGACGACCGGCGGGAGAACCTGCGGTTGCTCTGCCCCAACTGTCACGCCGTCACGAGTACCTGGTGCCGCGGTGGCCGCAGAGCCCGATAAGCGCTCGACTACGGAGCCGTTCAGCCGGGTAGCATGAGCGCGCGGGCGGCCGTGGCGGAACTGGCCTACGCGCAGCACTTAGGATGCTGTGGGAGAAATCCCTTGAGGGTTCGAGTCCCTCCGGCCGCACACCTTTGATTCGAAGGTCCACCCGAGTTCGGGTGGACCTTCGTCAGTTATCAGCCCAACAGCTCCCGCACCACCGGCACCAACCCCCGGAACGCCTTCCCCCGATGGCTGATCGCGTTCTTCTCCTCCGGGGTCAGTTCGGCGCACGTGCGCGTCTCGCCGGACGGCTGGAGGATCGGGTCGTAGCCGAAGCCGTTCGTGCCGGACGGGGTGTGGCGGAGTACGCCCGTGAGGCGGCCCTCTACCACTCGTTCCGTGCCGTCCGGCAGTGCCAGGGCTGCCGCGCAGGCGAAGTGGGCGCCTCGGTGGTCGTCGGCGATGTCCGACAGTTGGGCCAGGAGGAGGTCCAGGTTGGCCTTGTCGTCGCCGTGCTTGCCCGCCCAGCGGGCCGAGAAGATGCCGGGGGCGCCGTTCAGGACGTCCACGCAGAGGCCGGAGTCGTCGGCGACGGCGGGCAGACCTGTGGCTTGGGCCAGGGCGTGGGCCTTCAGGAGGGCGTTCTCGGCGAACGTCACTCCTGTTTCCTTGACGTCCGGTACCTCCGGGTACGCCTCCGCGCCGACCAGGTCATGGCGCAGACCTGCGTCGGCGAGGATGGCGCGGAGTTCGGTGATTTTGCCGGCGTTGCGGGTGGCGAGGATCAGGCGGGTCATGCCCCCAGTATCCCGGCCCGGCGGCCGGTTCCTTACGGCGTGCAGACCTTCGTCAACTCGCCCGCCGCGTCCGTGATCGGGCTGAGGTCGGGGGTCGTGTCGCCGTTGTCGACCGACTTGCGGACGTTGTCCACGGCCTTGCCGAGGTCCTCGACCGCCTGGTTGACGTCGGCGTTGTCGGTCTTGTCGCCTATCTCGCCGAGGTTCTTGTCGATGGAGTCGAGGGACTCCTCGAGCTGGGTGGGGTCGTTGGACGCGTTCTCCACGGCCTGCTGGAGGTCGGTGACGCTGTCGGCGATGGCGTCGGCGGTCTGGACGCAGTCCAGCGCCTTGTTGACGGCGTCGCAGCCGGTGGTCAGGCCTACCGTCAGCCCCACCGCGGCCACCGCGGCGGCGATGGCGGTACGGCGTGATCGACGACGGCCGCGTCGGCTCTCGGCCATGGTGATGTTCCCTCCCTTGTTCAGCCCCAAGGGCCCCCGTGTACTGGCCGGGCGTCCAGCGGTGTGCCGTACGCCCGTACCCGTAGTGACGCGAGTTCGGGCGGCCGGGTTGCCCGTCCCGGCCGCCTTTCCTTGGTGCGTCTTTTACTTTTCGAGGACGGTATCAAGGGCCTTGCGCTGCAGGACAGCGAGTTCCGTGCACCCCGAAACGGCCAGGTCCAGCAGCGAGTTGAGCTCGTCGCGGGCGAACGGCTCGGCCTCCGCGGTGCCCTGGACCTCGACGAAGCGGCCGTCGCCGGTGCAGACGACGTTCATGTCGGTGTCGGCCTTCACGTCCTCCTCGTAGCAGAGGTCCAGCAGCGGAACCCCTCCCACGATGCCGACCGAGACCGCGGAGACCGTGCCGGTCAGCGGCTGGCGGCCGGCCTTGATGAGCTTCTTGCCCTGGGCCCAGGAGACGGCGTCGGCGAGGGCCACGTACGCGCCGGTGATGGCGGCCGTACGCGTGCCGCCGTCGGCCTGGAGGACGTCGCAGTCGAGGACGATCGTGTTCTCGCCGAGCGCCTTGTAGTCGATGACGGCGCGCAGCGAGCGGCCGATGAGGCGGCTGATCTCGTGGGTGCGGCCGCCGATCTTGCCGCGGACGGACTCGCGGTCGCCGCGGGTGTTGGTGGCGCGGGGCAGCATGGAGTACTCGGCGGTGACCCAGCCCTCGCCGCTGCCCTTGCGCCAGCGGGGGACGCCTTCGGTCACGGAGGCGGTGCAGAAGACCTTCGTGTCGCCGAAGGAGACGAGGACGGAGCCCTCGGCGTGCTTGCTCCAGCCGCGTTCGATGGTGACGGGGCGGAGCTGTTCGGGGGTGCGGCCGTCGATTCGAGACATGGCGCTGAGCCTAGCCGTACGAACGGAAGGGGCTCCTCCCCCGGTGGGAAAGAGCCCCGGCAGTGCCTTGACGGCCCCTACATCATGTCTTCGATGTCCGCCGCGATCGGGTCCGCGTCCGTGCCGATGACGACCTGGACGGCAGTGCCCATCTTGACGACTCCGTGGGCGCCGGCGGCCTTCAGGGCGGCGTCGTCGACCAGCGCGGGGTCCTTGACCTCGGTGCGCAGGCGGGTGATGCAGCCCTCGACCTCTTCGATGTTGTCGATGCCACCGAGCCCGGCGACGATCTTCTCTGCCTTGCTGGCCATGTCGGTCTCCTCACGCACTGTTGGCCCAACTTCGCGAGCGATTGCGCCGAACGTACCGAAAGATGACGTCACAGCTACCCAATCGTCCGTAACTGGTCTACACCACCTGACAGGCGGTCGCCAACTCATGAGTTCCGAGACCACTGAGACCCCTCCGACTCGCCGACGGTGGCACTCGGCGTTCCAGGGGCTGCAGAAGATGGGGCGGAGTCTTCAGCTGCCCATCGCCGTCCTGCCGGCCGCGGGCATCCTCAACCGGCTCGGCCAGCCTGACGTGTTCGGTGACGACGGGCTCGGCTGGACGGACGTGTCCAAGGTGATGGCGGGCGCGGGCGGGGCGCTGCTCGACGGTTCGCTGGGGTTGCCGCTGCTGTTCTGCGTGGGCGTGGCCATCGGCATGGCGAAGAAGGCGGACGGGTCGACGGCGCTGGCGGCGGTGGCCGGGTTCCTCGTCTACTACAACGTGCTGCGGCAGTTCCCGGAGGACTGTGCGGCGGGCGCGAAGGTGGTCGTCACCGGCTGCCAGGCGGCGGACGGCACGGTCAGCGCCTTCACGTACCAGAACCCGGGGGTGTTCGGCGGCATCATCATGGGTCTGATGGCGGCGTTCTTCTGGGCGCGCTATCACCGTACGAAGCTCGTGGACTGGCTGGGCTTCTTCAACGGCCGCCGGCTCGTGCCGATCATCATGGCGTTCGTGGCGATCGTGTTCGCGGCGCTGTGTCTGTGGATCTGGCCGCCGATCGGTGACGGGCTGGAGAACTTCAGTGACTGGCTGAGCGACGCGGGTGCGTGGGGTGCGGGCATCTTCGGTCTGGCGAACCGGGCGTTGCTGGTGATCGGGCTGCACCAGTTCCTGAACGTGCCCATCTGGTTCCAGTTCGGGACGTACACCAAGCCGGACGGCACCGAGGTGCACGGTGACATCAACATGTTCCTGGCGGGCGACCCGAACGCGGGTCAGTTCACGTCCGGGTTCTTCCCGATCATGATGTTCGCGCTCCCGGCCGCGGCCCTGGCGATCACCCACTGCGCGAAGCCGCACCGCCGCAAGGAGGTCGGCGGTCTGATGCTCTCGGTCGCGCTGACGTCGTTCGTCACCGGTATCACCGAGCCGATCGAGTACTCGTTCCTGTTCATCGCGCCGCTGCTGTACGCGGTGCACGCGGTGCTGACGGGTGTGTCGATGGCGGTGACGTGGGGGCTCGGGGTGCACGACGGGTTCAGCTTCTCGGCCGGGTTGATCGACTACATCATCAACTGGAACCTGGCGACGAAACCGTGGGCGATCATCCCGATCGGGCTGTGTTTCGCGGCCGTCTATTACGCGATCTTCCGGTTCGCGATCACGAAGTTCGACCTGAAGACCCCGGGGCGGGAACCCGAGGACGAGGTCGAGGACGTGACCAAGGTCTGAGGCCGAACGGCCCCTCTCGACGCGGTTACAGAACCCACGGTTCCCGTCACGGAATCGTGGGTTCCTTACGTCACCTTCATCGTGCTACAACAGGTCTACACCACTGAGTGGTGTAGACCACCACCCGATGGAGGATGTATGAGCACCGCCACCGATACGGCGGCCCCCGCAAAGAGGCGGGGATCCGGTCTGATCCAGGGCCTGCAGAAGGTCGGCCGCAGCCTTCAGCTTCCGATCGCCGTGCTGCCCGCGGCCGGCATCCTGCTGCGACTCGGCCAGACCGACGTCCAGGACAAGCTGAACCTGCCCGACAAGGTCACGGCGGTCTTCGCCACCGCCGGTGGCGCGATCTTCGACAACCTGCCGATGCTGTTCTGCATCGGTGTCGCGATCGGCTTCGCCAAGAAGGCCGACGGCTCCACCGCGCTGGCCGCCCTGGTCGGCTTCCTGGTCTACAGCAACGTCCTGAAGGCCTTCCCGGTGACGGAGGCCAAGGTGCAGGCGGGCGCGGACATAGCCGCGACCTACAACAACCCGGGTGTCCTCGGCGGCATCATCATGGGTCTGCTGTCCGCCGTGCTGTGGCAGCGCTACCACCGCAAGAAGCTGGTGGACTGGCTCGGCTTCTTCAACGGCCGCCGGCTCGTGCCGATCATCATGGCCTTCGTCGGCACCGCCATGGGCGTCTTCTTCGGCCTGGTCTGGGAGCCGATCGGCGAGGTCATCTCCGACGCCGGTGAGTGGATCACCGGTCTCGGCGCCGTGGGTGCCGGTCTGTTCGGTCTGATCAACCGCGCGCTGATCCCGGTCGGCATGCACCAGTTCGTGAACTCCGTGTCCTGGTTCCAGATCGGCGACTTCAAGGACTCGGCCGGCGAGATCGTGCACGGTGACCTCACCCGCTTCTTCGCCGGTGACCCGACCGCCGGTCAGTTCATGTCCGGCTTCTTCCCGATCATGATGTTCGGTCTGCCGGCCGCCGCGATCGCCATCGCGCACACCGCCCGCCCCGAGCGCCGCAAGGCCGTGATGGGCATGATGATCTCGCTCGCGCTGACCTCCTTCGTGACCGGTGTGACCGAGCCGATCGAGTTCTCGTTCATGTTCATCGCCCCGATCCTGTACGTGATCCACGCGGTGCTCACGGCCCTGTCCCTGGCGATCACCTGGGCCCTCGGCGTCCACGCGGGCTTCACGTTCTCCGCGGGTGCCATCGACTACGCCCTGAACTGGAACCTGGCGACCAAGCCCTGGCTGATCATCCCGATCGGTCTGGTCTTCGCGGCGATCTACTACGTGGTCTTCCGCTTCGCCATCACCAAGTTCAACCTCCCCACCCCGGGCCGCGAGCCCGAGGAGGAGGTCGAGGACCTCACGAAGGCGTGAGGTTCGCGCGATGACCAAGGCCCCGGTACCGAAGAGGTACCGGGGCCTTCGTGCACGTATCGGGAACTAGATCTCGTACGACACCCTCGGCGCCGCCAGTTCCACCGGGCCGTCGAACACCGCGCGGGCGTCGGCGAGGTTGACCTGCGGGTCGGTCCACGGGGGGATGTGGGTGAGGACCAGGCGGCGGGCGCCGGCCCGGGTCGCCGTCTCTCCCGCCTCGCGGCCGTTGAGGTGCAGGTCGGGGATGTCCTCCTTGCCGTGGGTGAAGGCGGCCTCGCAGAGGAACAGGTCGGTGTCGCGGGCGAGTTCGTCGAGGGCGGGGGTGATGCCCGTGTCGCCCGAGTACGTCAGCGACTTGCCGCCGTGCTCCACGCGGATGCCGTACGCCTCGACCGGGTGGGCCACGCGTTCGGTGTGGACCGTGAAGGGGCCGACGTCGAAGGTGGACGGCTTGACCGTGTGGAAGTCGAAGACCTCGCTCATCGAGGAGGCGGTGGGGGTGTCGGCGTAGGCCGTGGTGAGACGGTGCTCGGTGCCCTCGGGGCCGTAGACCGGGATGGGGGCGCAGCGGCCGCCGTCGTGGCGGTAGTAGCGCGCGACGAAGTACGCGCACATGTCGATGCAGTGGTCGGCGTGCAGATGGCTGAGGAAGATCGCGTCGAGGTCGTAGAGACCGCAGTGGCGCTGCAGCTCGCCAAGGGCACCGTTGCCCATGTCGAGAAGCAGCCGGAAGCCGTCGGCCTCTACGAGGTAGCTCGAGCAGGCCGATTCCGCGGACGGGAACGACCCCGAGCAGCCGACGACGGTGAGCTTCATGAAGCAGAAACCTCCGCTGGCGGGATGGAGAGAATGGGTGCGTCGGGGGTCGTGCGGTTCGTCGAGCGTAAGGCGCAAAACCCCCTGTCGCTCCTCCGCCAAGGGCTGTTGTGGGCGAACTCACCTGTGCGGCGCTGCCATCCGGGCTACGTGACGTTCAGCTGTTCGGTCGCGATCGGAAGGCCCTTCGAGGGCGCGGTGGGGATCGTGCGCCGGTAACGTCGTCGTATGGACACGTCCTGGTGGCTGGCGCTCGTGGCAGTGGTGCTGCTCGCGTTGGTCGCCACGCTCGTCGACGGGTGGGGGCGGGGGCGTCGGCCGGAGGGGCGGCGTACGCGGCCGCCCGGGCGGGCCGGAACCCGGGGTGCTGCCGCGCGTCCGCGGCCCGCGGAGATCTGGTGGGCGATCGTGCCGTACGAGGAGGGGCCGGGGGCGAAGGACCGGCCGTGTCTGGTGCTGGCGGTGCACGGGCGGCGGGCGGTCGTCGCGAAGATCACCAGCAAGTATCACGACGAGCGGGCGGGCGTCATTCCGCTGCCGCCGGGGTCCGTGGGTGATGCCCACGGGCGCGCGAGCTTCCTGGAGACGGACGAGCTGCGCGAGGTGCCGGTGTGGGACTTCCGGCGCCGGGTGGGGGTGGTGGACCCGGTCCTGTGGGACCAGGTCCGTCACCTGGCGACCTAGGTCACGCCCAGAGTTGGCCCTGGAGTGTCTCGATCGCTTCTTCCGTCGTCGCTGCCGTGTACACGCCTGTCGACAGGTACTTCCAGCCGCCGTCCGCGACGACGAAGACGATGTCGGCGGTCTCCCCCGCCTTCACGGCCTTCTTGCCGACGCCGATCGCGGCGTGCAGCGCGGCGCCCGTGGAGACGCCCGCGAAGATGCCCTCCTGCTGGAGGAGTTCGCGGGTGCGGGTGACGGCGTCGGCGGAGCCGACCGAGAAGCGGGTGGTGAGGACGGAGGCGTCGTACAGCTCGGGTACGAAGCCCTCGTCGAGGTTGCGGAGGCCGTACACCAGGTCGTCGTAGCGCGGCTCGGCGGCGACGATCTTCACGTCCGGCTTGTGCTCGCGGAGGTAGCGGCCGACGCCCATCAGGGTGCCGGTGGTGCCGAGGCCCGCCACGAAGTGGGTGATGGACGGGAGGTCGGTGAGGATCTCCGGGCCGGTGGTGGCGTAGTGGGCGCCCGCGTTGTCCGGGTTGCCGTACTGGTAGAGCATCACCCAGTCGGGGTGCTCGGCGGAGAGCTCCTTGGCGACGCGTACGGCGGTGTTGGAGCCGCCCGCGGCCGGGGAGGAGATGATCTCGGCGCCCCACATGCCGAGCAGGTCCCGGCGTTCCTGCGAGGTGTTCTCGGGCATGACGCAGACGATGCGGTAGCCCTTGAGCTTGGCCGCCATGGCCAGCGAGATGCCGGTGTTGCCGCTGGTCGGCTCCAGGATCGTGCAGCCCGGCGTGAGGCGGCCGTCCTTCTCCGCCTGCTCGATCATGTGCAGGGCCGGGCGGTCCTTGACCGAGCCGGTGGGGTTGCGGTCCTCCAGCTTGGCCCAGATGCGGACGTCCTCGGACGGCGAGAGCCGCGGCAGGCGCACCAGGGGGGTGTTGCCGACCGCGGCGAGCGGGGAGTCGTAACGCATCGAGGATCAGGCCATGCCGCCGGCCACGGCCGGCAGGATCGTGACGTTGTCGCCGTCGGTGAGCTTGGTGTTGATGCCCTCGAGGAAGCGGACGTCCTCGTCGTTGAGGTAGACGTTGACGAAGCGGCGCAGCTCGCCGCCGTCCACGATCCGGGCCTGGATGCCGGCGTGCCGGGTCTCGAGGTCGGTGAAGAGCTCGGCGAGGGTGTCCCCGGTGCCCTCCACGGCCTTCTGGCCGTCGGTGTACGTGCGGAGGATGGTCGGGATGCGGACCTCGATGGCCATGGTTGCGGGCTCCTGTCGGATGGTGTTCGGGTCGGTGGGCGCACGGCAGCGCAGAACAGCAGAGGTGAGTGGCGCCGCGGCTCACGGCCGTACGGCGGCAGGGAGCAGCGTCAACAGATGGCGCTGGCGAGCCTGCACAGGTCGACGTGCAGCCGCGCCACGAGCAGCATGCCCGGCGTCTTCTCGCTCACGTCGTGGGAAACCATGCGGTCATCGTATCGATTCCCGGTCCGGGTCCCGGAGTGTGATCCCACATGGTGGACGGATTCCGGCCGAACCATGAGACGGCACAGCTCAGGCGGACGCGCGCACCGTGAGTTGGGTGGGTACGACGACCGCGGTCGGCTCCTTCGCCCGGTCGAACAGCAGCCGGGCGAGCTGTCGGCCCATCTCGGCGACGTCCTGGTGGACGGTGGTCAGCGGCGGGTCGGTGGACTCGGCGATCTCGGTGAGGTCGTCGAAGCCGACGACGGCCACGTCGTCCGGCACCCGGCGGCCGTGTTCCCGCAGGACATCCAGGGCGCCGGCGGCCATGAGGTCGGAGGCGGCGAAGACGGCGTCCAGGTCGGGGCAGCGGTCGAGCAGCGCGGTCATGGCGCGGGCGCCGCCCTGCCGGGTGTAGTCGGCGCGCTCCACGAGCTCGGCCGGGGCGTCGGGGAGGACGTCGCGGTAGCCGGCGAGGCGTTCGGCGGCGGAGTGCTCCTGGTCGTGCGGGCCGGTGACGGTGGCGATGCGGCGGCGGCCCCGGTCGACGAGGTGCTGGACGGCCTGGCGGGCGCCGCCGCGGTTGTCGCCGTCGACGTAGGGGTGGGCGCGCACGGTGTCGCCGTCGTGCAGCAGGGGGCGGCCGCCGAAGACGGCGGGGATGTCGAGGCGGTCGGTCATGCCGTGCAGCCGGCCGCCGGGGTGCAGCGAGAAGAGGATGGCGCCGTCGACATGGCCGCCGCCGAGGTAGTCGGCCACGCGGGCGAGGTCGTCGGGCTCGTCCAGGAAGAGCAGGACGGCCTGGGCGCCGTGCCGGGCGAGTTCGCGGCGGATGCCGCGCAGGAGGCAGTCGAAGAACGGGTCGAGGAAGAGCCGGCCGTCCGGCTGGTCGGCGACGACCGCGACGGCTCCCGTGCGGTGGGTGACCAGCTGGCGGGCGGCCTGGTTGGGGACGTAGCCGAGTTCGGCGATGACCCGCCGGACCTCCTCGACGACCTCGGCGCGCACCTTCGGCTCGCCGTTGATCACCCGCGAGACCGTGGACCGGGACACCCCCGACTGGCGTGCGACGTCCTCGATCGTGGGGCGCTGTCCGTGCGGCCGTCGCGTCAACACCGTCTCCGATCCGCCGAGTTGGTCGGGCGTACGGTGATCAGTATGCCTCGACGACCGTGACCTCCTCCTCGGTGACCTCACCCTCGACGATGCGGTAGGAGCGGAACTGGAAGTCGCCGAGTCCGTCGGTGTCGGCCGTCGAGACGAGGACGTAGTGGGCGCCGGGCTCGTTGGCGTAGGAGATGTCGGTGCGCGAGGGGTAGGCCTCGGTCGCGGTGTGGGAGTGGTAGATGACCACCGGCTCCTCGTCGCGGTCGTCCATCTCGCGGTAGAGCTTGAGCAGGTCGCCGGAGTCGAACTCGTAGAACGTGGGCGACATGGCGGCGTTCAGCATCGGGATGAACCGCTCGGGCCGGTCGGACCCGGCGGGCCCCGCGACGACGCCGCACGCCTCGTCGGGGTGGTCCTTGCGCGCGTGCGCGACGATCTGGTCGACGAGGGCCTGGGTGATGGTCAGCATGTCCGTCAGGATAAGCAGACGGGCCGCCCCGTACCGACAGGTGGTACGGGACGGCCCATATGCCGGACGCCTTGAGCGGCAGCGACAGGGGGTTCCACGAAAACTCCCTGGGCTGGACGTCCTGGGGAGTGGTCAGCCGACCTTCTCGAACTCCGGCTCGCGGCGTTCGGCGATCTGCGGGTTGCGGCTCTTCAGCGCCACCCAGCCGATGCCGAGGGCGACGGCCCAGCCCGCCATCACGTACAGGCAGACCCGGGAGTCGGCGTCGTACGCGATGAGGCCCGTGACGAAGAGCAGGAACACGATGGCGACGTACGAGCACTTCGCGCCGCCCGGCGCCGGGAAGGACGACGCGGGCAGCCGGCCGGCGTCGACCGCGCGGCGGTACAGCACATGGCTGACCAGGATCATCAGCCAGGTCCAGATGCCGGCCGCGGTGGCCACGGAGGTGACGTAGCCGAAGGCCTTCTCCGGGACGATGTAGTTGAGGACCACGCCGATGCCCATGAAGGCGACCGAGACCGCGATGCCGAGGGCCGGCGTCTTGGTCGTGGAGAGCTTCTTGAAGACCGCGGGGGCCTCGCCGCTCTCGGCCAGGTTCCGCAGCATGCGGCCGGTGGAGTACATGCCGGAGTTGCAGGAGGACAGCGCGGCGGTGAGGACCACGAAGTTCACGATGCCCGCGCCGGCCGGGATGCCGATCTTGGCGAAGGCGGCGACGAACGGGCTGACGCCCTCGCCGAACTCGGTCCACTTCACCACGCACAGGATGACGGTGAGCGCGCCGACGTAGAACAGCGCGATACGCCACGGAAGCGTGTTGATCGCCTTGGGGAGGGTCTTCTCCGGGTCCTCGGACTCACCGGCGGTGACGCCGACCAGCTCGACGGCGAGGTAGGCGAACATGACGCCCTGAAGGGTCATCAGGGACGAGCCGACGCCCTTGGGGAAGAAGCCGTCGAAGGCCCAGAGGTTGGAGACGGCGGCGGTGTCACCGGCGGAGCTGAAGCCGAAGGTGAGCACACCGAGGCCGATGACGATCATGCCGATCAGGGCGGTGACCTTGACCATCGAGAACCAGAACTCCAGCTCACCGAAGAGCTTCACGGAGATCAGGTTGACCCCGAAGAGGATCACCAGGAAGACCAGGGCGGTCACCCACTGCGGGATGTCCGGGAACCAGTAGTTGACGTAGATCGCCGCGGCCGTGAGCTCGGCCATGCCGGTCACGACCCACATCAGCCAGTACGTCCAGCCGGTGAAGTAGCCGAAGAACGGGCCGAGGAACTCGCGTGAATACTCCGCGAAGGAGCCCGAGACCGGGCGGTAGAGCAGGAGCTCGCCGAGCGCCCGCATGATGAAGAAGATGATCACGCCCGCGAGGGCGTACATGAAGATGAGGCTGGGACCGGCCTTGGCGATGTTCGCCCCGGCTCCCAGGAACAGCCCGACGCCGATGGCGCCGCCGATCGCGATCATCTGGACCTGGCGGCTGCCGAGGCCACGCTCGTAACCCTCTTCGGAGGTGCCGGAGGTGTTCTCCGGACCCTTGTCGACCTGAGCGGAGGTCATCAGTGTGGTGCGCCTTTCTCCATACCGAACCGGGCCTCTCGTCGGCCTCGGATCGGTTCTCGATCCCCCCGGATACTGGAGTTTTTCTGCCTGGCCGGTGGTTACCGGCTCGGTGGCGCACCCGACCGAACATACGGGTGGTGTTCGTCGGGCGGTCGTGAAGATTTATCACGGCCGAAACGTTGATCGCCTCAGCCCCATGTGGCGCACGACACAGGAAGAAGCGGACAAAAGACACCCCGGACGGGCATACGAGACCGCCGCGGTGACGCGATCGTTATCCGGATTTGAGCGTCCTCTGAGCGAACACCCAACCCCCGCACATCAGGGCATAAGGGTGGAGACCAGCGTCTCCTGCAACCCGCCCAGCCACAGATACGCCATCACCATCGGCTTGCGCGGATCCTCGTCCGGCAGCCGGTAGAGGAGGTCCGTGTCCTCCTCGTCGGTGATCTCCAGCCGCGAACCGATCGCGAGGCGCAGGTCGTTGAGGGAGCTGAGCCACTGCCGGGACTCCTCGACCGACAGCTTCAGCACCGCCCCGCCGTCGCCCACCGGACTCAGCGCGTCCAGGGAGCGGATCACCGCGAGGGCGTTGTCGCGCTTGCCGGCCCTGAGGTCGTTCTCGGTGTAGCGGCGGAACTCGGAGGAGTACGCGCGCTGCTCCTCGGCCTCCTTGGCCTCCGGGGCGCCCTCGGGGTCGCTGTAGGCGTCCGGGAAGAGCCGCTTGAGCACCGGGTCTGAGGGCGGCTCGCTCGGGCCCTCGGCGAAAAGCTCGGCGAGCGGGTCGTCCGGGGCGTCCTCGCCGGGCCCGGGGCCGATGAGCTCCAGGAGCTGGACGGCCAGCGACCGGATGATGGAGATCTCGACGTCGTCGAGCGCGACGGCCGCGCCGCCGCCGGGGAGCGGTTCGAAGGTGCCTGGCATGTCAGGGATCGCTACTTCCGGTCCTGCTGGAGGGTGGCCCACAGTCCGTAGCCGTGCATCGCCTGCACGTCGCGCTCCATCTCCTCGCGGGTTCCGCTGGAGACGACCGCCCGGCCCTTGTGGTGGACGTCGAGCATCAGTTTGGTGGCCTTGTCCTTCGTGTACCCGAAGTAGGTCTGGAAGACATAGGTCACGTAGCTCATGAGGTTGACCGGGTCGTTGTGGACGATCGTGACCCAGGGGACGTCCGGCTCGGGGACGGCGAAGACCTCTTCCGCCGACTCGGTGCGTTCGATCTCTACGGGAGCGGGTGACGTCACAGAGCCCATGCTGCCACGGCCTCCACAAATCGTCACACTGACGCAAAGGGGTGTAGCATCCTCGTCATGAACACAGCGGACCTTGGGCTGCCGGTGGACGTTCCCTCGACGGCGCTCTTCACGGATCAGTACGAGCTCACGATGTTGCAGGCCGCGCTGAAGGCCGGTACCGCCGAGCGGCGGAGCGTCTTCGAGGTCTTCACCCGGCGGCTGCCGGACGGGCGACGCTACGGGGTCGTGGCCGGGACCGGGCGGGTCCTGGACGCCGTCGAGAACTTCCGCTTCGACGCGGGCGTCCTCGGCTTCCTGCGGGAGCGCGGCATCGTCGACGAGCCGACCCTGGAGTGGCTGGCCTCCTACCGCTTCTCGGGGGACATCTGGGGCTACCCCGAGGGCGAGGTCTACTTCCCGGGCTCGCCGATCATGCGGGTGGAGGGGTCCTTCGCCGAGTGCGTGCTGCTGGAGACGGTGATCCTCTCGATCCTCAACCACGACTCCGCGATCGCGGCGGCCGCCTCGCGCATGTCGTCCGCCGCCGGTGGCCGCCCCCTGATCGAGATGGGTGCCCGCCGCACCCACGAGCTCTCCGCCGTCGCCGCCTCCCGCGCCGCCTACGTCGGCGGCTTCGCCTCCACCTCCGACCTCGCGGCCGGCTTCCGCTACAACATCCCGACCGTCGGCACCTCCGCCCACGCCTTCACCCTGCTCCACGACAACGAGCGGGACGCGTTCCAGGCCCAGGTGAACTCGCTGGGCCGGAACACCACGCTGCTGGTCGACACGTACGACGTGGCGACGGCCGTGCGTACGGCGGTGGAGGTGGCCGGGCCCGAGCTCGGCGCCGTGCGGATCGACTCGGGCGACCTGCTGCTCGTCGCGCACCGGGTGCGCCAGCAGCTGGACGAGCTGGGCGCGCGGGACACGAAGATCATCGTGACCTCGGACCTCGACGAGTACGCCATCGCCTCGCTCGCGGCGGCGCCCGTGGACGCGTACGGCGTCGGCACCCAGCTGGTGACCGGCTCCGGGCACCCGACCTGCTCGATGGTCTACAAGCTGGTCGCCCGGGCCGAGTCCGCCGACCCCAGGGCGCCGCTGGTGCCGGTCGCGAAGAAGTCGTCCGGCGGGAAGACGTCGATCGGCGGGCGCAAGTGGGCCGCGCGGCGCCTCGACGAGGACGGGATCGCGGAGGCCGAGGTCGTCGGCACCGGGGCCGTACCGGCCGAGCTCGCCGACCGGCAGCTGCTGGTGGAGCTGGTCAAGGGCGGGGACGTGGTGGCGCGGGAGCCGCTGGACGTCGTACGGGACCGGCACGCGGCCGCGCGGGACGGGCTGCCGCTGTCGGCGACGCAGCTGTCGCGCGGGGAACCCGTCCTTCCGACGGAGTACGTGCACGGGCGGTCGGGTAGCCAGTAACGGTGCGCCCGCCCGCAGTGTCACAAGCCGTATCGCCGGACCGCCGAAGTCTCTAGGCTCGTAAGTTCACTCATAGTCGAAGGACACCCACCATGCGCCGCGCCTTGATCGTCGTCGACGTACAGAACGACTTCTGCGAGGGGGGCAGCCTCGCCGTGGCCGGGGGTGCCGATGTGGCCGCCGCCGTCACCGAGCTGATCGGCCAGGCGGCCGGCTCCGGCTACCAGCACGTCGTGGCCACCCGCGACCACCACATCGCGCCCGGCGGCCACTTCGCCGACAACCCCGACTTCGTCCACTCCTGGCCCGCGCACTGCGTCGCGGGCACCGAGGGCGTGGGCTTCCACCCGAACTTCGCCCCGGCCGTCGCCTCCGGCGCCATCGACGCCGTCTTCGACAAGGGCGCGTACTCGGCGGCCTACAGCGGCTTCGAGGGCGCCGACGAGAACGGCGTCCCGCTGGCCGACTGGCTGCGCGCCCGGGAGGTCACTGAGGTCGACGTGGTCGGCATCGCGACCGACCACTGCGTGCGGGCCACCGCGCTGGACGCGGCGCGGGAGGGCTTCCGTACCCAGGTGCTGCTGGACCTGACGGCGGGCGTCGCCGCGGAGACCACGGACCGGGCGCTGGAGGAGCTGCGCGCGGCCGGCGTGGAGCTCTCCGGCAAGCCCGTGGTCGCCTAAGCGGGGGCCGCCGGGCGCCCCAGCAGGGCTCTGATCGGGTGCCACAGCTCCTGCGCGAGCTCAGGGCCCGCCGCCACGACAGCGTTGTCAGGGGCGGTACGCCATATCAGCCCGTCCGGGTGGTGGAGTACGGCGGTGATCTCGTCCGGCGTCGGCGGGGCCGCGTTGCCGCGCAGGTAGACGGCCCGCAGCCCGAGGTTGCGCAGCCTGGTCAGGGCGCGCGCCCGGTTGCGGGCGTGGACGAGGACACGGACGCAGTCCGTGCCGTCGGCGGCGGGTCTGGGCAGGTTCAGCGCCACCACCACGCTGCCGGTCGGCAGCTTGCAGAAACCTCCTGCGGCCATGCAGTCACACCCCCGTGTGCACCGGTGTCAATAAGAGAGTCATCAGGTGGCACCTAAACACGATCGGCGGCGACCCGCCAGGGGGTCGCCGCCGATAGCCTTCTGACCTGCGGAAATGCGAACTACTTCACCGCGGGGCCGACCTCGATGGAGATCGTGGAGCCGTTCTTGGCCTCCTTGACGATCTTGATCTTGGTGTTGGTGTCAGTGACCCGGACACCCGCGAAGGGGGTCGTCTCGTCGTAGTAGGTGCTGGTGTGGTCGTTGAAGACCGGGACACCCTTCGACGACGGGATCTTGGTGGCGACGTCCGCGTTGTGCAGCGTGATGCCGTCCGTGCGGTACAGGCTGAACGGCGAGTCGTAGGCCTGGATGCGGCTGCGCATCGCCGTGCCGTCGGACCACTTCAGGGCCTTCGCGTGGGAGTCGATCGGCAGGACGAGACCGGTGCCGGGGTGGGCGCTGGTGTTGTTGTCCGCCTGGGAGGTGTCCCACTTCCAGATCAACAGGCCGTTCTGGTACGGGTAGTGCTCGACCCAGCTCGGACGGGTCGTGGAGAAGCCGAAGTTGTACGGGCCGACCTTCAACGTCCTGTCGTACGACACGTACTGGCGGTTCTCCGCGATGTAGTACTGCGCGTACTCCTTGCTGAAGGACGCGCCCACGCGGGAGAAGCCCTTCGCCGTCCAGGCCGCGTCCGCGGTCTCGGCGTCGTCGCTGAACAGGGCGGCGCCGTCGGCGGTCACGGAGATCCGGTCGGCCGCGAAGCCCTTGCCGGCCACACCGCTGTCCGAGGAGTAGCGGAAGCGCACGTCGATCTTCTGGCCGGCGTAGGCGTCCAGCGGGAACGACAGCTTCTTGTACGTCGCCGAGGAACCGGTCAGCACGGGCTGGCCGCTGGCGTCACGCGGGAGGGCCGTGCCGTCCGCGGTGCCGTCGACCGGGGTCCACTTGGTGCCGCCGTCGGTGGAGACCTCGGTGTAGACGAAGTCGTAGCCGGCCTCGGTGTCCCACCAGCCGTCCAGGGTCAGCGTCGCCGCCGACTTGCCGGTGAGGTCGACGCTGCGGGACAGCGTGTTGTTGAGGCTGTTGCCGCTGCCGCTCCACCACTGGGTGGCGCCCTGGGCCGGGGTCACGATCTCGGTGGTGACCGCCTTCTTGGGCAGTTCGACGACCAGACCCTGCTTGTTCTTGGTGTTGTACTCGGCGACGCCCAGCTTGTGCCGGGACTTGGTCGCGGCCTTCGCCACGTCGTAGTCCAGCCAGCCCAGTTGGAGCTTGTCCCAGGCGGTCATGTCGCCGGGCAGGTCACCGATGGTGTCCTTGCCGGTGCCGAGCCAGGAACCGGAGGACATCAACGTCCAGAAGCCGGTGGAGTTCTCGCCGCCGCCGGTGGTGTCGTAGTGGTCCGGCAGACCGAGGTCGTGGCCGTACTCGTGGGCGAAGACGCCGAGTCCGCCGTTCTCCGGCTGGATGGTGTAGTCGCCGACCCAGATGCCGGTGTCGCCGACCTGGGTGCCGCCGAGCAGGTTGCCCGAGGGGCCGGAGTTGCCGGCGTCGGTGCCGAACGCGTACCAGCGGTGCGCCCAGATGGCGTCCTCGCCCTGGGCGCCGCCGCCCGCGGACTCGTCCTCACCGGCGTGCACGATCTGGAAGTGGTCGATGTAGCCGTCGGACTCGTTGAAGTCGCCGTCGCCGTCGAAGTCGTAGCGGTCCCACTGGTCGAACTCGGCGATGTCCGCCTTGATCTCCGCGTCGGTGCGCCCCGCTGCCTTCTGCTGGGCGACCCAGGCCGTGACGCCGTCCTGCACCGCGTTCCAGGCACAGGTGTCACAGGAGTTCGAGCCGTAACGGGCCTCGTTGTAGGGGACCTTGACCCAGTCGGTGACCTCGCCCTCGACCGAGTAGCGGCCCGAGGACTGCTTCTCGTAGTAGGTCTTCATCGACGCGGTGCCGTCGCCGAAGTAGAGGTCCTCGAAGTGGGCCTTGTTGTAGTCCGCCTGCCACGCCGTGGAGTTGTCCTGGGTGCGGTCGGGCTGGGCTATTTCGTTGTGGGCGGGGCCCGCGGTGCCGCCGTAGCGGCTGTCGATCTGGTCGCCGAACTCGACGAGGATCGTGAAGATCTTGTCGGTGCGCTCCCGGCCCAGCTCGACGTACTTGCTGTCGCCCTTGCGGCTCTTGAGCTCGACGACCTGTGAGCCGCCGCGCTCCGTCACCTTGGCATTGCCGGATATGACCTGCTTGAGCGCCTCTTCGCGCTGCGCCTCCTGGGTCTTGGAGAGCGGGCCGTCGAAGTCGTGTTCCTGCGTGGTCTTCGCCGGCTGAGGGTCGGTCCGGTTCGCGGTGGCCGACTGAGGGGCGGCGGTGCCGGCCTGGGCGACGGCGAACGTGGAGAACGTCGCGGTCGCGGCGGCCAGCGCGACGGTGGTCGCCGCCGCTCTGAACGTCCAGGATCTACTGGTCACTTGAGGTCCTCCCCCGCGTTCGGGCGCGCGGAGGCAGGAGGGGTCCTGGGCATGGAGGGTCCGCGCGCGCGTGATCAACGCGTGTAGTCAAGTGACGTAATTTGACTAGAGGTTCAGAAGAAAAGACAGACCTTGACCTGAACAAGACAAGTGCGCTATGCGGAGTTGGTGTCCGCTTTACGAACACCTCGTGTCCCGGTCAACCGGCGCTCAGGTCTGTCCACTTGGTGGACGGTATGACTCCGTGCGCCCCCCGTGCACCGGTACTGTTGGTTAGGTCACGCTTACTGTTCGTTCCGCTCGGGCATGCACGCGAATAGAGTCGATTGGCGGAACGTTCGAATTTCGGCGGAAAGCCAGGCCGACACCCCCGTGGACCCCCACTTCCGAGGACACGATTGCCATGCCTCGTCCGACTGCCGCACAGCTCGCCTACGGTTCGTTCACCGTGATCTTCTCGACGCTCGCCATGCTGCTGCTGTCACAGACGAGTTCGGGGCTCGGGATCGCGGTCATCGCCGTCTCGGCGCTCGCACTCGGGCTCCTCGTCGCCATGACGGTGCCGATGCCCAGGTCGCGCGTGGTCGCGGTGCAGAAGCCCGCCGAGGTCGCCGCGGCGGCCCCGGTGACGGCCGAGGAGCCCGTGGCCGCGGTGGCCACGAGCTCCCGGAAGGCCGCCTGAACCTGATGTACGGCGGTGGCGGTGGCGGTCAGCCGGTGCTGACCACCACCGTCTTCGCCGCCTTGTCGTGCAGCCCCTGTTTGTAGGGCTTGTCGAAGAAGCTCCAGCCGCCCGCGATCGCGGTCCAGACGCAGGCGCAGCAGAACGCGAACGGGATCCAGAGCACCAGGGAGCGGATCAGGGCGGTCTGCACGGAGGGCGTGGAGCCGTTCTCGAGGTTCGCCACCCGCATCTTCAGCCACTTCTTGCCGAGCGTCTGGCCCGACTTGGTGATCATGAAGGTGTCGTAGCCGATGTAGAGCAGGGCGGCGACCAGCGACTGCGCGAAGGACTTGCCGTACTCCACCTTGTCGGCGTCCATGTCGTACTCGTTGACCCCGAAACCCCAGGTGAGCAGGGCGACGACGATCCCGACGAGGATGAGGTCGATGATGCGGGCGAGCGTGCGACGGCCGCTGTCGGCGAGCGGGGGCATGCCGGCGAGGGGGTCGGTGGGGTAGCCGCCACCGCCGTACGGGTCACCGCCGTAGGGGCCACCCCCGTAGGGCGGGGGCTGACTGCCGTACGGCGAACCGGAGTCGCCCGACGGTGGGGGCTGCTTCCTGAACGGGTCGTCTTCCGGCGGCTGCTGACCGGAGCCGGGGGGCGGTTCGCTGCTCATGGCCCGAGTCGACCGCGAACCCCCCGGCTCCGCATCCGGCGAGCGGCCGTCCGGAGTACGGAATCCGCTGCCCCTTCCGCCGTATCCGGCTATCCCGCTACGAACGTATGTGCGGCCTTGTCGTGCCAGCACTGGCGCCACGGCTTGTCGAACAGGCCCCATACGACACCCACGACACCGATCGCGAGCAGGCCGGGGACGCTGTAGACCAGCCAGCGGCGCAGGGCCGCGCCGAAGGACGGGGGTTCGCCGCCCTCGATGTCCCGCACCTCCAGGCCGAGCAGCTTCTTGCCGAGGGTCCGGCCCCATTTGGCGGTGGGCAGCGCCTCGTAGAGGACGCCGAAGAGGAGGAGGACGGCGAGGATGATGCCGAGGTACGTCGACGTCGTGCCGTCCAGCAGCCAGACGGTGACGGTCTCGCCGCTGAGCTTCGCCGCGTCGATCTTCTCGTCGACGTGGTCGAGGGCCTTGGTGCCGAGCGGTACGGCCGCGGCGGCGGTGACGCCGAGCACGACGACGGTGTCCAGCAGCCGCGCCGCCAGCCGCTTGCCGAGGCCGGCCGGACGCGCGGAGGCCTGACGCCGGGCGGCGGCCTGGAAGACGTCGTCGACGGGCGGCTTCCAGGGCACGACGGGCTGATCCTCCCCGGAGGCCCCGGCCAGCCGATGCACCTGCTGCGCCCAGGAGGGCTGCCCACCACCGGGGCCACTGGTCATGGGGGTGGCGCCGGAGGAGGAGGCGGAGGCGGGGGTGGGCTGCTGGGGGACGGAGGGAGTGGCGGGGGCGGCGGGGCTGGCGGCCGGGTTGGCTTGCTGGGGGCCGGAGAGGGCGGTGGGGGCGGCGGAGGGCGAGGCGGTGGCGGATGCCTGGGCGGCGGCTCCAGCCTGCGCCTGCGCGGCCGCGGCCCGCTCGGCAGCGGCTTTCCCGGCGCCGAAGCCGGGGGCGCCGGGGGTAGAGGTGCCGGGCGCGGAGGGGCTGGGGGCGTTGAAGGCGGGTCCACCGGAAGCGGCAGCGCCGGACGCCGGGGTGCTGGGACCACTGGAAGCCGCGGCGCCGGACGCGGACGCGCCAGGGGCGTTGAAAGCGGGTCCGCCGGAAGCGGGGGCGCCGGACGCCGGGGTGCCGGGGCCGGTGAAGGTGGGGCCGCTGGTGCTGGAGGGGACCGGAGCGCCGGAAGCCGGTGTGGCGAAGCCGCCCGCCGCCGGGTCGGCCAAGTGTGCGCCGCCCGTGCCCCCTCCCTGCGCCCCACCCTGCTGAGCCGTGCGCGGGGAGACCGCCCGGAAGGTCATGGTCCCCTCGTCACCCACGGGGCCACCGGGGGCGGGGACACCGGGAGTTGCGGTGCCCCCCGGACGACCGGCGGCGGGGTCGGACCCGGCCGGGCTGCCCGAGGGCGGGGCGCCAAAAGCCGGGCCACCGGACGCGCCCGGGCCGGGTGAGCCGGAAGAGCCGGAGCCGGAAGAGCCAGGGCCGCCGGCGCCAGGACCGCCCGCGCCACGGCCGGCAGCGCCAGGTGCGCCGAAGGCCGGGCCGCTCGACGCGCCCGCGGCGCCCGACCCTGCGCCGCCCGAACCCGCGGTGCCCTGCCCGGAACCCCCCTGCTGTCCCGTCGTAGGCCTGCGGAACACGAACGTGTTGCCCGACGGGACGTCAGAAGCGCCCTGGGCGGGTGGGATCGTCGCTGTGCCGTCCGTGCTGGACGTCTCGGACGGGACGCGGGGGTCGGGGCCGGTCGGGGCTCCCCAGGAGACGCGGCGGTCCTGGTCGCCGCCGAAGCCGGACTGCCGACCCCGGTCGGCGCCCCACGCGGACGCGGGCTCGGGGCGGCTGCCGTGCTGCGCGTCGGCCGGGGAGGCCTGCGGCTGCGGGTCCTCGTCGAAGAAGTGCGGGCCCGTCTCCTCGACGGGCGGCACCGCCCCACCCGTACCGCCCGAACCGGACCCCGGCGAGACCGCTCCACCCGCACCCACGCCCGAACCCGAGCCCGGCGGCACCGCTCCACCCGTACCCATGCCCAAGCCCGAGCCCGGCGGCACCGCGCCACCCGCGTCCCCGCCCGGCGATGCCGCCGTACCCGCGTTCCCGCCCGGCGGTGCCGGCGGCGTGCCGTCCGACGGGGCCGGGCGGCTGGTGCCCGGTACCCAGGCGGCACCGTTCCAGTACCGGACGTAGCCGGGGATGGACGGGTCCGGGTAATAGCCCTCGCGGGGCCTGTCGTCACCGGGGGCCGGGGTTGGGGCGCTCATGTCCGTCGTCCCGTATCTGCTCGGGGGTGAATATGGGGGGCTCCACATCTATCAGACCGGCGCAACCCCCCACCGCCAGTCCCACCGGACCCACACCTTCGAGACGTCCGGAAAAAAAGTTCTCCGAACCCGCGTAATGCTTCCGCCCCCTCCCCGCTCTCCACCCGTGCGGGCCCACCACAGGGCCGCGCACGAGCGGAGAGGAACGTACGACATGCACTACACCGTGGTGGAACGCGAGCTGGAGCTCAAACTCATCCTGTCGCCGGAGCGCAGCATCCCGGTGCCGGCCCGGCTGAGCTACCGCACCGACGATCCGTACGCCGTCCACGTCACCTTCCACATCAACTCCGAGCACCCGGTGAACTGGACGTTCTCCCGCGATCTGCTGGTGGAGGGGGTGTTCCGGCCGTGCGGGCACGGCGACGTGCGGGTGTGGCCGACGAAGTCGGAGGGCCGCAGCGTCGTCCTGATGGCGCTGAGTTCACCCGACGGAGACGCCCTCCTGGAGGCGCCCGCCGCCCAGGTGTCCGCCTGGCTGGAGCGGACGCTGCGGGTGGTGCCCCCGGGGACTGAGGGCGAGCAGCTGGGGATCGACGACGCGCTCGATCAGCTGCTCGCCCAGTGAGTGCCCAAGACGGACGGTCAGAACAGCTTGCCCGGGTTCAGGAGGCCCAACGGATCGAAGACCTGCTTGATCTGCCGCTGCATCTCCACCCCGACGGGGCCCAGTTCGCGCGCCAGCCACTCCTTCTTCAGCACGCCCACGCCGTGCTCGCCGGTGATCGTGCCGCCGAGTTCCAGGCCGAGGGCCATGATCTCGTCGAAGGACTCGCGGGCGCGCCGGGACTCGTCGGGGTCGGCGGCGTCGAAGCAGACGGTGGGGTGGGTGTTGCCGTCGCCGGCGTGGGCGCAGACCCCGATGGTGAGGTCGTACTTCCCGGCGATCCGCTCGACCCCTTCGAGCATGTCGCCGAGCCGGGAGCGGGGCACGCACACGTCGTCGATCATCGTCGTGCCCTTGACCGCTTCCAGCGCGGTCAGCGAGAGCCGCCGGGCCTGGAGGAGGAGTTCGGACTCGGCGGCGTCGTCGGCCGGGACGACCTGGGTGGCGCCGGCCGCCTCGCACAGGGCGCCGACGGCGGCGAGGTCCGCGGCCGGGTCCGGGGTGTCGAAGGCGGCGAGCAGCAGGGCCTCGGTGGTCTCCGGGAGCCCCATGTTGGCGATGGCGTTGACGGCCTTGACGGTCGTACGGTCCATCAGTTCGAGGAGGGAGGGGACGTGCCCGCCCTCCATGATCCGGCACACGGCGTCGCAGGCCGCGGCGGCCGAGGCGAACTCGGCGGCCAGCACCAGCTGCTGCGGCGGCTGGGGCCGCAGCGCGAGGGTCGCCTTGACGACGATGCCGAGGGAGCCCTCGGAGCCGACGAACAGGCGGGTGAGGTCGTAGCCGGCGACGCCCTTCGCGGTGCGCTTGCCGGTGGACATCAGGCGTCCGTCGGCGAGGACGACGTCGAGGCCGAGGACGTACTCGGCCGTCACCCCGTACTTCACGCAGCACAGGCCGCCGGAGGCGGTGCCGATGTTGCCGCCGATGGTGCACATCTCCCAGCTGGAGGGGTCCGGCGGGTAGTAGAGGCCGTGTTCGTTGACCGCGCGGGAGAGGGTCGCGTTGATGACGCCCGGTTCGACGACGGCGATGCGCTCGACCGGGCTGATCTCCAGGATGCGGTCCATCTTGGTCAGGGACAGCACGATGCAGTCGTCGGTGGCGTTGGCGCCGCCGGACAGTCCGGTGCGGGCACCCTGCGGGACGACCGGGACGCGCAGTTCCGTGGCGGTGCGCATGACGTGCTGGACCTGCTCGACGGTGCGCGGCAGGACGACGACCGCCGGAGCGCCGGCCGGGCAGAAGCTGGCCATGTCGTTGGCGTAGGAGGCCGTGACGTCGGGGTCGGTCAGGACGGCCTCGGCGGGCAGACCGGCCAGGAGCCGGTCGACGAGGTTTCCGGTGACTGTCGTGCTTTGGGAGCGAGGCGCTTCGCTACGGCTCATGATCACAGCGTCGCACCCGGGGCCATCGGTGTGAACCCCGTCCGCACCGGCCTTCGCATACGGGGATGTGGTCGTCGTACTGACGCACAGTGAGCGCCATGGAGAACCAAGAGGAGGCCCGGCGGGGCGGACGCGTCGGCCGCTGGGGGCTGGTCGCCGCCCTCACCGGGTGTCTGGTGCTCGGCGGGACGCTGATGGTGGTGCCGGTGCAGCGGACGGGCCCGCGGGACGCCGTGCCGCCGGCGCCGGGCGCGCAGGCGCTCACGGCGGTGTCGGCGGGGGCGCCGGCCGCGCTGCCGGACCTCGCGGCGCTGATCGGTGAGCGGGAGACGCATCTGCGGAAGAACCCGCGGGACGCCGAGTCGTGGGCGGTGCTCGGGGCGGCGTACGTCGAGCAGGGGCGGCGGACGGCGCAGTCGGCGTACTACCCGAAGGCCGACAAGGCGCTGCGGACCTCGCTGAGAGTCGAGAAGAGCGCCGCCGCCTACGACGGGATGGCGGCGCTGGCGAACGCGCGGCGGGACTTCCGGGCGGCGCGGACGTGGGGTGAGGCCGCGCGGAAGCTGGACGCGAAGCGCTGGACGACGTATCCGCTGCTGATCGACGCCTATACAGGCCTCGGCGACTGGAAGGCCGCGGGGCGGGCGCTGGAGCGGCTCCAGGAACTGCGGGGCGGGCCGGCCGTGATGGCGAGGGCCGGGGCGGTGTACCGGGACCGGGGCTGGCGTGAGGACGCGATGGCGCAGCTCTCCGACGCGGCGGCGGGCGCGAAGGCACCGGCCGAGCGGGCGGCGTATCTGGAGCGGGTGGGGCAGGTGGCCTGGGAGCGCGGGGAGCGGGAGGTCGCGCTGCGGAACTTCCAGGAGGCGGTGCGGATCGACCCCGACCAGCGGGCCGCGCAGGCCGGGCAGGGGCGGGCGCTGGCGGCGCTGGGGCGCACGTCGGAGGCGCTGAGCGCGTACCGGCTGGCGCTGGCCAACCAGCCGAGCCCGCACATCGCGCTGGAACTGGGTGAGTTGTACGAGTCGCTGGGGCTGCGGCAGGCGGCGCGGGCGCAGTACGACCTGCTGCGGGCGCGGGTGAGCAGCGCCGCCGCGGGCGGGGCCGACGAGGAGCTGGTGCTCGGCGTGTTCGAGGCCGACCACGGTGATCCCGCCTCCGCGGTACGGCGGTTGCGGGCGGAGTGGCGGCGCCAGCCCGGGATCGCGGTGGCCGACGCGCTCGGGTGGGCGCTGCACCGGGCCGGGCAGGACGAGGAGGCGCTGCGGTACGCGGTGCGGGCGACGGACCACGTGCACGGCGGCGGCGTGCGCAGTGCGCTGTACGCCTTCCACCGGGGCATGATCGAGCGGGAGTTGGAGAAGTACGGGCCCGCGCGGCGGCATCTTCAGGAGGCGCTGCGGATCAACCCGTACTTCTCACCGCTCCAAGTCCCCGCGGCTCGGGAGGCGTTGACGGCGCTCGGCGCCGAACCGTCCTCGGAAGTACCGGAGTCGGTCACAGAGCAGCCGTGCCGATCAGCGCGTTGCGCGTGACCAGCGCCGCCAGCTCCTCCTCCGCCAGCCCTTCCGTGCCCTCTGGCCGGCGCGGCAGGACCATGTAGCGGCTCTCGGCGCTGGAGTCCCACACCGTGATGTCGACGGTGTCGGGCAGCTCCAGGCCGAACTCCCGTAGCACGGACCGGGGTTCACGGACCACCCGGGAGCGGTACGCCTCGGACTTGTACCAGCTCGGGGACGGGCCGAGGAGGCGGAGCGGGTAGCAGGAGCAGAGGGTGCAGACGATGACGTTGTGGGTGCCGGCCGTGTTCTCGACGACGCGCAGGCGCTGGTACGAGCCCTCCATGTAGCCCAGTTCGCGCACCGCCGCCGTACCGTCCGCGAGGAGCCGGGACTTGTAGCCCTCGTCGGTCCAGGCGCGGGCCACCACCCGGGCGCCGTTCGCCGGGGAGGAGGAGGCGAGGAAGGCGTCGATGGCCTCGTCCACCCGCTCACCGGTGATCAGGCCCTTCTCCTCCAGCAGGGTTTCGAGGCGCCGGACCCGCTGGGCGATCGTCGCGTCGGGGTGCTCACCGGTCACGGTCGGGATCCTCCTCCAAGTAGCTTTCCCACAGATTCAGTACGACGTGATGGTCGCCCTCGCCCCACAGGTCCCGGGCCGCGAAGCGGACCGCGTAGATCTGCTCGACCGGCGCGTCCCCGCGGCCCTGCGCGCTGATGTCGGCGAGCTCCGCGGGGCCCTCGGGCTCGACGACCACGCCTCGCTTGCCGCGGGCGTAGCGGGGCAGGCGGGTGTGGTGCGCCGGGTCGTGGGGGAAGGTGCGGACGCGGGTGCCGGGCGGGAAGCGGTCGCCGTCAGTCATCCAACTCACCTGGTTCCAGCACGCCCTTGGTCTCCAGCAGGGCGACGATCGCGGTGAACCAGCGCTCGTAGTACGAGGCCGCGAGGTACTCGGCGGGCGGCATCGACTCGATGGCGTCCCGGAACTCGTTGGTGTTGAAGATCCCTTGGGCGCGCAGGGTGTTGAAGAGGCCGACGACCCGGGCCTCCCAGTCCGCGTGGAAGGGTTCGGTGTCGTCGGCGGTGTCGATCGCGCCGAAGCCCTGCGTGCCGCCCACGTCGTTGATCCTCGCCATGGGGTCAGCCTACGGCCGTACCACGCCTACGACTGCGGCTTGGCGTACAGGGAGAACCGGCGAGCCCCCGCCGCGCCCGACGCGAGGCCGATGTAGAGGCCCTTCTTCGTCCTGTGGCGGAAGGCGAGGCCCTCCGGCTCGCGGTAGCTGAGGGAGCGGCCGGCCTCGGTGCGCATGCGCTGGAGCAGTGAGCCGGTGGTGAGGTCGACGCAGGAGAGGTGGGCGTTGCCGAACTTGGCGGGCGGGTTGGTCTCGGGGTCGTAGGCGGTGCCGGCGAGTTGGTAGAGGTGGTCGCCGTGCAGGGCGTAGCCCTGGAAGGGGATCTTGGGGTCGGGGTGCGGGGCGGGCTGGGCGATGTCCGCGATCGGGTCGTCGTAATGACGGCTGACGAAGGCGTCGAGGTCCCAGACGCGGTAGCGGGGCTTGCCCTTGAGGCGGTAGCGGACGGCTATGCGCTTCGACGCCATGCAGACCGTGGGCTGGTTGTTGGTCGAACCCGGTATGGGCTTGCGGGTGTTGACGTCCGTGACGGTGCGGGTGGCGCCGGCGGCGAACCGGAAGCGGGTGACGGCCTGGCCGTAACCGCCCTTCGCCTCGGCCTCGGTCCAGATCCACACCTTGCCGTCGGCGGCGTTCTGCACGCCCATGCTGACGCCGTGCCCGAAGCCATGGAGGTACATGTGGCCGAGCAACTCGCCGTCGAAATCGAGCTTGTTGAGGCAGAGGTTGCCGGCGCCGATGCCGCCGCGCCGCACCTGGAGGACGTACAGGTGCTGGTGCACCTCGTCGAAAGCGAAGGACTGCAGGACCGTGCCCTCGTGCAGGGCCTTCTCCTTCAGCCGGCGCTTCGCCGGTACGTCGAGGTCGATGCGGTCGGTCACGGTGGTGCTCCCCGGGTCCCGCGGACGCCCTGGCGGCATCCACAGGACCAGAGAGTGTCAACTCCCGTTCACCGGTTTCAAGGTTGGGCGAAAGCGCTTGTGGATTCACGCCACATTCACAGGTTGGCGCGGCTTCTCAGGTTCCCTGGGCTTCACAGGTTCCCGCGCCGGGCCTGCTCGCGTTCGATCGCCTCGAAGAGGGCCTTGAAGTTGCCCTTGCCGAAGCCCATCGAGCCGTGCCGCTCGATGATCTCGAAGAACACCGTCGGCCGGTCCTGGACCGGCTTGGTGAAGATCTGCAGCAGATAGCCGTCCTCGTCGCGGTCGGCGAGGATCTTCAGCTCGCGCAGGGTCTCGACGGGGACGCGGGTGTCGCCGACCCACTCGCCGAGGGTGTCGTAGTACGAGTCGGGGGTGTCGAGGAACCGGACCCCGGCCGCCCGCATGGTCCGTACGGTCTCGACGATGTCGCCGGTGTTCAGCGCGATGTGCTGGACGCCGGCCCCGCCGTAGAACTCCAGGTACTCGTCGATCTGGGACTTCTTCTTGGCGATGGCGGGCTCGTTGATCGGGAACTTGACCTTGAGCGTGCCGTCGGCGACGACCTTGGACATCAGCGCGCTGTACTCGGTGGCGATGTCGTCGCCCACGAACTCCTTCATGTTCGTGAAGCCCATGACCTTGTTGTAGAAGCCGACCCATTCGTTCATCCGGCCGAGCTCGACGTTGCCGACGCAGTGGTCGATGGCCTGGAAGGTGCGGTGCGCGGGCGGCTCGACGAGGGGGCTCGCGGCGACGAAGCCGGGGAGGTAGGGGCCGTCGTACTCCGTGCGCTCGACGAGGGTGTGGCGGGTCTCGCCGTACGTGGCGATCGCGGCCAGCACGACGGTGCCGTGCTCGTCCTTCAGCTCGTGGGGCTCGGTGACGCTCGTCGCGCCGTGCTCGACCGCGTAGGCGTACGCGCGGCGGGCGTCCGGGACCTCGATGGCGAGGTCGACGACGCCGTCGCCGTGCTCGGCCACGTGCCGGGCGAGGAAGTGGCCCCAGGTGGTGGCGGGCTTGATGACGGAGGTGAACACGAACCGGGCGGAGCCGTTCTCCAGGACGTAAGCCGCGGTCTCGCGGCTGCCGTTCTCCGGTCCGGAGTAGGCGACGAGCCGCATGCCGAAGGCGCTGGAGTAGTAGTGCGCCGCCTGCTTGGCGTTGCCGACGGCGAAGATGACCGCGTCCATTCCCTTGACCGGGAAGGGGTCGGCCTGCCGGGCGGTGTCGGGGGTCTGGTGTGTGGTCTGGGTCATATGGGCAGCGTTCCCCGGTGGCGGCAAGATGAGCAATGGAGTGCGTATTCGCTGGACAATCTGTCCGGTGCCGGGCCCTTTTCGGCAGGCCCTCTGTACAGGATGACCACCGGGAAGGGTGACGCTCGTGGGGATCGACGGACTGGACGGACGGATCATCGTGCTGCTGGCTCGGGAGCCCCGGATCGGGGTGCTGGAGATGTCCCGGCGGCTGGGGGTGGCCCGCGGGACGGTGCAGGCGCGGATGGACCGCCTTCAGTCGAATGGCGTCATCCGCGGATTCGGTCCCGAGGTGGACCCGGCGGCCCTCGGCTACCCGGTGACCGCGTTCGCCACGCTCCAGATCCGGCAGGGGCAAGGCCCGGACGTACGGGCCCACTTGGCGACCGTGCCGGAGGTGCTGGAGCTGCACACGACCACGGGCTCCGGGGACATGCTGTGCCGCCTGGTGGCCCGGTCCAACGCGGATCTTCAGCGGGTGATCGACCGGGTTGTCGGTTTCGATGGGATCGTCCGTGCCGCCACGGCGATCGTGATGGAGAACCCGGTTCCGCTGCGGATCATCCCGCTGGTGGAACAGGCGGCGGAAGACGAGGACAGGGTCTAGCTGCCATGGAGTGAGGGCGTGTGAGCTTCTGGGAGTATCTCGGCAACCGCCATCAGCAGCTGCTCACCGACGCCTACCAGCACGCCAGCGCCGTCTTCCAGTGCATGGTCGTGGCGACGGTGATCGGGGTGCTGATCGGGGTCGTCACCTATCGCAGCGAATGGGCCGGGAACCTCGCGACGCTGACCACCTCGACCATTCTGACCATCCCGTCGCTCGCCATGATCGGTCTGCTCATCCCGATCGTCGGGCTGGGCGTGCCGCCCACGGTGATCGCGCTGACGCTGTACGGGCTGCTGCCGATCGTGCGCAACGCGATCGTCGGCCTGCGCGGGGTCGACCCGTCCCTGGTGGACGCGGCGACGGGCATCGGGATGTCCCGGCCGATGCGGCTGGTGCGGGTCGAGCTGCCGCTGGCCTGGCCGCCGATCCTGACCGGCATCCGGGTCTCCACGCAGATGCTGATGGGCATCGCGGCCATCGCCGCCTACGCCTCCGGGCCCGGCCTCGGCAACGAGATCTTCCGCGGGATCGCCTCCCTGGGCAGCAAGAACGCGCTCAACCAGGTGCTCGCGGGCACGCTCGGGATCATCGTCCTGGCCCTGCTGTTCGACGCCGCGTACGTCCTGATCGGACGGCTGACCATTCCCAGGGGGATCCGTGTCTGAGACGTCCACGTCCACCGCCTCCGGCGCGTCGATCGAGCTGGAGAACCTGACCAAGAGGTACCCCGGCAATCCGCAGCCGTCCGTCGACAACGTCAACATGGAGATCAAGGCGGGCGAGATCGTCATCTTCGTCGGCCCGTCCGGCTGCGGTAAGTCGACGACGCTCAAGATGATCAACAGGTTGATCGAGCCGTCGGGCGGTCGCATCCGGATCGACGGTGAGGACGTGACCGACATCGATCCGGTCAAGCTGCGCCGCAAGGTGGGCTATGCGATCCAGTCGGCGGGTCTGTTCCCGCACATGACGGTCGCGCAGAACATCGCGCTGGTGCCGAAGATGGTCGGCTGGGGGAAGAGCCGGATCAAGGACCGGGTGGAGGAGCTGCTGGACCTGGTGGGGCTCGACCCGGGCGAGTTCCACGGCCGGTATCCGCGTCAGCTCTCCGGCGGCCAGCAGCAACGCGTGGGCGTGGCCCGGGCGTTGGCGGCGGACCCGCCGGTGTTGTTGATGGACGAGCCGTTCGGCGCGGTCGACCCGATCACCCGGGACCATCTCCAGGACGAGTTGATCAGGCTCCAGCACGAGCTGCACAAGACGATCGTGTTCGTCACGCACGACTTCGACGAGGCGATCAAACTGGGCGACCGTATCGCCGTGTTGCGCGAACGCTCGCACATCGCGCAGTTCGACACCCCGGAGGCGATCCTCACCAACCCGGCGGACGACTTCGTGTCGGGGTTCGTCGGGGCGGGCGCGGCGCTGAAGCGGCTGAACCTGACGCGCGTACGGGACGTGGAGATCACCGACTACCCGGTGGTGACCGTCGACGACCCGCTCCAGGACATCTTCAACCGGCTCCGGGACAGCGGTACGAACGAGATCCTGCTCCTCGACAAGCGTGGCCGCCCCTACAAGTGGCTGCGGCGCGGCGACCTGATGCGGGCGAAGGGTTCGCTGGCGCGGGCCGGGACGCTGGTCCACGACACGGTGACACGGGACGCGACCCTGCGGGACGCGCTGGAGGCCGTGCTGACGGACAACGCGGGGCGGGTGGCGGTGACCGGGCGGCGCGGGGAGTACACGGGCGTCGTCGACATGGAGACGCTGATGAACTCCGTGCACGAGCTGCTGGAGGCGGACCGGCTGGAGGCCATGGAGCACCAGCACGAGCTGGAGGAGGCCAGGGCCGCGCAGACCCACGCCGAACAGGAGGGCGACACGGACGGCGGGGGGAAGAAGGCGTGAGCGTCCCCGAGCTGGAGCAGGAGGAGTCCCTGGAGGAGCGGGAGGCACCGCCGCCGGCGCCGACGCAGCCCCGCCGGATCACCTGGCAGAAGCTGACGTTCCTTCCGGCTGTCCTGGTGGCGGTCCTGCTGGCGACCTGGCTGTGGTTCCAGCAGGCGGACCTGGACTCGATCTCCGAGAACGCGCTGTCCAACGGGCAGGTGTCGAAGGCGCTTTGGCAGCATGTGAAGCTGACGGTGATCTCCACGTTCTTCGTGCTGATCATCGCGATCCCGCTGGGCATCCTGCTGACTCGGAAGATGTTCCGGAAGGCCGCCCCGGTCGCGATGGCCGTCGCCAACATGGGCCAGGCGACCCCGGCGATCGGCCTCCTCGCGCTGCTGGTGATCTGGCTGGGCACGGGGACGAAGGCCGCGCTGATCGGCATCATCATCTACGCGGTGCTCCCGGTGCTGTCGAACACGATCGCGGGCCTGAAGGCGAACGACCCGACGCTGCTGGAGGCGGCGCGGGGCATCGGGATGTCGTCGGTGGGGGTGCTGACGCGGGTGGAACTGCCGCTGGCGGTACCGCTGATCCTCGCGGGCGTCAGAACGGCCCTCGTCCTCAATGTCGGTACGGCGACGCTGGCGACGTTCGGGGGTGGCGGCGGCCTGGGTGTCCTCATCACGACCGGTATCACCAACCAGCGCATGCCGGTGCTGATGCTGGGCTCGATCCTCACGGTGGCGCTGGCGCTGCTGGTCGACTGGCTGGCGTCGCTGGCGGAACTGACGCTGCGGCCACGGGGGTTGGAGGTGGGGCGATGAAGCGCGCGTGCCTGCTGACGGCGGGACTGCTGGTGCTGTCCTCGGCCTGCGGTCTGACGAGCGGCTCCCCCATGGTCGACGACGTGAAGCCGGGGTCGATCGGCGGCGGGGAACCACTGAAGGGCGCGAGCCTGACGGTCACCTCGAAGGAGTTCACGGAACAGCTGATCCTGGGCGCGATCATGGGGATCGCGTTCGAGGCGGCGGGCGCGGACGTACTGGACCGCACCGGCATCCAGGGGTCCATCGGGGCGCGGGAGGCGGTCAAGTCCGGTGACGCGGACGGGATGTACGAGTACACGGGCACCGCGTGGATCACGTACCAGGGCAACAGCGAACCGATCGCCGACCCGCGGGCGCAGTGGGAGGCGGTCCGCAAGGCCGACCTGAAGAACGGCCTGACGTGGCTGGCCCCCGCCGCGCTGAACAACACGTACGCGCTGGCGATGAACGCGGCCAATTTCAAGAAGTACGGCACGAAGACGCTGTCGGACGTGGCCGCGCTGTCCCGCTCGAACCCGGGCGCGGTGACGCTGTGCGTGGAGAGCGAGTTCGCCAACCGCGCGGACGGGCTGCCGGGCATGGAGAAGGCGTACGGGATGAGCGTGCCGGCGAAGAACATCACGCAGATGGACACCGGGATCATCTACACCCAGGTGAAGAAGGGCAGTTGCACCTACGGCGAGGTCTTCACGACCGACGGCCGCATCAGATCCATGAACCTCACGGTCATGCAGGACGACAAGAAATTCTTCCCCAACTACAACGCCGCCCCCGAGATCAACTCCAAGACCCTGAAGAAGTGGCCGGCGATCGAGAAGGTCCTGGACCCGATCACGAAGAAACTGAACAACTCGGTGGCCCAGGAGCTGAACGCCCGGGTGGACGTGGACGGCGAGGACCCGCACCAGGTGGCACTGGACTGGATGAAGGCGGAGGGGTTGGTGAAGGAGGGCTGAGCCGACCCTTCGGGAACTAACAGCTCGGCACGGAGCCCTTCCCCGACTCCAGCGCCGCCAAAGAGCTCACCGCGCCCTTCAGTGTCGTCACCGGGATCAGGCGGAGGCCCTTCGGGAGTTCTGACTTTGCGTCGCCGCACTCGTCCTTGGGGACTAGGAAGACCGTGGCTCCGTCCCGTTTCGCGGCCTGGGTCTTCAGGGAGACGCCGCCCACCGCGCCCACCGTGCCGTCGGCGTCGATCGTGCCCGTGCCGGCGATCACCCGGCCGCCCGTGAGGTCGCCGCCGTTGCCGTCGCCGTTCAGTTTGTCGACGATGCCGAGGGAGAAGAGGAGCCCGGCGCTGGGGCCGCCCACGTCCGCCAGTTTCAGGGTGACCTTGATGTTCTTGTCGGAGAGGTCCAGGTAGTTCAGCGCGGCCTCGGTCGCCGCGTCCTGGGACTCCTTCATCTGCTCGGTGTTGTGCCGCTCGATCTGCTGCGTGGACTGCCCGCTCGGGTAGACCGAGTCGCGCGGCATGACCGCCTGGTCCGTGGCGAACCACGCGTCGAGCACGTCCCCGAGGGAGACCCGGGTGTCCGGGTTGGTCGCCTCGATGGTCGTCATCCGCAGTTGCCCGGTCGTCGTACGCGTCTCGGCGCCCGTGATCGTGATGACCGGGGTGTCCTGGTTCTCGCCGAGGACGTTCGCCGTCATGCCGGGCTGCGTCAGCGAGAACGGCAGTGGCGCGAACGCCGCGGTGGCGAGCAGGGCCACGACGGGCAGGGCGCAGACGGCGACGGCCCGGGGGCGCGTGAGGCGAGAGAGCACGGGATCAATCTAACGCGACGGCCAGTTCCGGCCAGGAGCCGGTGGCGTCCCGGGGTGACCGCCGGCCACCCCGAGCACCGCGCGGCCTGAGCCGGGGCGCCTCGGCCACCCCGAGCACCGTGCGGCCGGAGCCGGGGCGCCTCGGTCGGTCGATCACCGCAGGCACCCCGGTCAGCGAGAGCAACCCCTCAGCGCAACGCCTCCGCCACCTCCCGTGCCGCGTCCATCACCCGTGGCCCCACCCGTTCGGGCACCGCGTCCGCCAGCATCACCACGCCGACGCTGCCCTCGACGCCCGTGACGCCGAGCAGCGGGGCGGCGGCGCCGCTGGCTCCCGCCTCCAGTTCGCCGTGGGTGAGGGTGTAGCCCGGCTCGCCGGGCGGCTGGGTGCGGGCGGACAGGATCGCCCGGCCCGCGGCACCCCGGTCCAGGGGGTGCCGGAACCCGGCGCGATAGGCCACGTGGTAGTCCGTCCACGTCGGCTCGACCACGGCGACGGCCAGCGCCTCCGCCCCGTCCACCAGCGTGAGATGGGCCGTGGCCCCGATGTCCTCGGCGAGGGAACGCAGGGCCGGCAACGCGGCCTCGCGCACCAGCGGATGCACCTGGCGGCCCAGGCGGAGCACGCCGAGGCCGACCCGGGCACGTCCGCCCAGATCACGCCGTACGAGAGCATGCTGTTCGAGGGTGGCGAGCAACCGGTACACCACAGTCCGGTTCACACCCAGTTTGTTGGATAGCTCGGTGACGGTCAGCCCGTGGTCCGTATCGGCCAGCAGCTTGAGGACACGCAGTCCTCGGTCGAGCGTCTGAGAGGTCTCCGCGGTCACGACGCCCACTCCTCCAAGTGGTGAGGTCGGCGACCCTGACGGCGAAGATGCGTCATCGAGTCCCGTCGGTGACGCGCGTCAGAGGCCGCCGATCGGCCGGCGGCCCGGCGTGCGTACCGGGCCGCGTCGCTTCACGGCTGCGCTCCGCGGCGGCGCTGCCACGGGGCGTGTGCGTAGCGGGACATTAGCGAAGCCGGTTCGCTGAGCGGAAGGCTCCGTCCAGAATCCGGGCAGTGGCCGGTACGGACTACTCCGTTTGTCCTGATACGTACGGCGCACAGCATCCTGCGAGCACAGCATCTGACACGCCCCGCGCCCCCTCGGCCAGGGGCTCAGCGCATCCGGGTGGCCCACTCCTGCACCTTGGCGATGCGCTGCCGCAGCTGCCCGGCGGTGGCCTCGGCGCTCGGCGGTCCGCCGCACACCCGGCGCAGCTCGGTGTGGATGACACCGTGCGGCTTGCCGCTCTGGTGGACGTACGCGCTGACCATGGTGTTGAGCTGTTTGCGCAGCTCCATCATCTCCTTGTGGGAGACGACGGGCCGCCGCTCGGCGGGCAGTTCCAGCAGGTCCGCCTCGGCGTCCGGCTTCTTGCGGCTGTGCGCGATCTGCCGGGCCTGCCGCTTCTGGAGCAGCAGCTGCACCTGGTCGGGTTCGAGGAGCCCGGGGATGCCGAGGTAGTCCTGCTCCTCCTCGCTGCCCGGGTGCGCCTGCATGCCGAACTCGGCACCGTCGTACAGCACGCGGTCGAAGACGGCCTCGGACTCCAGCGCCTCGAAGGAGAACTGCTCCTGCTCGCCGGTGTCCTCGTCCTGCTCCTTGTTCGCCTCCTCCATCTCCTTCTCGGACTCGGCGTACGGGTCCTCCTCGCCCTCCTTCTTCGGCTTGTCGAGGGCGTGGTCCCGTTCCACCTCCATCTCGTTGGCGAAGGTGAGCAGGTCGGGGACGGTCGGGAGGAAGACGGAGGCGGTCTCGCCGCGCCGCCGGGACCGTACGAAACGGCCGACGGCCTGGGCGAAGAAGAGGGGCGTGGAGATGGTGGTGGCGTACACACCGACGGCGAGCCGGGGCACGTCGACGCCCTCCGACACCATGCGTACGGCGACCATCCAGCGGTCGTTGCTCTGGCTGAAGTCGTCGATGCGCTTGGAGGCGCCGGCGTCGTCGGAGAGGACGAGCGTCGCCTTCGTGCCCGTGATCTCGCGGATCAGCTTGGCGTAGGCGCGGGCGGAGTCCTGGTCGGAGGCGATGACGAGCGCGCCCGCGTCCGGGATGGCCTTGCGGACCTCGGTGAGCCGCTGGTCGGCGGCGCGCAGCACGCTCGGCATCCACTCACCGCGCGGATCGAGCGCCGTACGCCAGGCCTGGCTGATCGCGTCCTTCGTCATGGGCTCGCCGAGCCGGGCGGCGATCTCGTCACCGGCCTTCGTCCGCCAGCGCATGTTGCCGCTGTAGGACAGGAAGATCACCGGGCGGACGACATGGTCGGCGAGCGCGTTGCCGTACCCGTAGGTGTAGTCGGCGGCCGACCGCCGGATGCCCGCGTTGTCCTCCTCGTACGTCACGAAGGGGATGGGGTTGGTGTCGGACCGGAACGGCGTACCGGTGAGCGCGAGCCGTCGGGTGGCGGGCTCGAACGCTTCGAGGCAGGCCTCGCCCCACGACTTGCTGTCACCCGCGTGATGGATCTCGTCCAGGATCACGAGGGTCTTGCGCTGCTCGACGCGGTTGCGGTGCAGCATGGGGCGGACGCCGACGCCCGCGTAGGTGACCGCGACGCCGTGGTAGTCCTTGCCGAGCGGGCCCGCGCTGTACTCCGGGTCCAGCTTGATCCCTATCCGGGCGGCCGCCTCGGCCCACTGCTTCTTCAGATGCTCGGTCGGCGCGACCACGGTCACCTGCTGCACGACGTGGTGGTGCAGCAGCCAGGAAGCGAGCGTCAGCGCGAAGGTGGTCTTGCCGGCGCCGGGGGTGGCGACGGCGAGGAAGTCGCGCGGCTGCTCCTGGACGTACTTCTCCATCGCCCCCTGCTGCCAGGCACGCAGCTTGCTGGCGGTGCCCCAGGGGGCGCGGCCGGGGAAGGCGGGAGAGAGGTGGTGCGAGGTGGTGGAGGCGGCGGTGGTAGTCACGGTCTCCGTAGGGGTCGGGCGGCTCGGCGGGTAGTCCGGGTGCTGGGCTACGTATGACAACCGGGCCACCCTACCGGCGGCCCGAGGCCGTCAACGCGCGGACGGGGCCGGGTCGCCCGTGGGTGGGACCGAGGTCACAGCTGTCGCAGCCGTCCCGCGATCACCTGGATGTCACTCTCCGCACCGGAGGCCACATCGATGACCAGGTCGTACGCGGTGTCCTGGTCGCAGGCCGTCAGATCGACCCCGTTGACGCCGAGGAAGGTCGCGGTGGCGAGCCAGGCCGTCCGCTTGTTGCCGTCGACGAGCGGGTGGTTCGCGGCGAGGGCGTGCAGGAGGGCGGCGGCCTGCTCGTACAGGTCGTCGTAGGCCTGCGTGCCGAACATCCGGGCCCGCGGCCGGCGCACGGCGGAGGCGAACAGCCCGGCGTCCCGGGCCTCCGGGGCACGTCCCCCGAAGGCGATCCGGGCGATCCGATCGACCTCCGCGACGGTGAGGTGCCTGGTCATGCGCCGAGCCTCCGCAGCAGGTCGGCGTGGGCGTCGGCGAGCGTCTCGGCCCACACCCGCACCGGCGACGCCTCCTTGGCCACCCGATGCAGTACGGCGTCCAGCGCGATGTCCTCCGGGCGGCGGCCGGTGGCGTCGGCGAGGTCGTCGAGCTCCTGACGCAGGCCGTACGGGAGATGAAGGGTCAGCTCGTCCATGCCGGAAAGCTAGCGCCCCTGATCACCCCGCCTCGACCGGTTTACCCTTCATCGCTCCCGCAGCCGCCTCGTCACCCAGGCCCCCACCAACGCCACCCCCGCCATCGGCAGGAACACCGCAGCGAACGCCGCCGGATGCGAACCCGCGCCGGATGTCGCCGCGTGGCTCACCGCGCCGCCGCCCAGCGCCGCGAACGCCGCGCCGCCCGCCGCCAGCAGGACGACGTTGGCGAGGGCGTCGGAGATCTGGAGGGACGCGGAGTTGGTGCCGGCCTCCTCGGGTGCGGAGAGCTGGAGCAGCAGCACGCTGGTGGACGAGATCACCAGGCCCATCCCGAAGCAGCCGAAGGCCCAGGCCACCGCGACCGTCCAGGCCGGCATCGAGTCGATCAGCACGCTCGGCGCCGCGGCGATCGACGCCGCCACCAGCACCATCCCGGCCGTCATCAGCCGCTCCCGGTACGGCTCCAGCCGCGCCCGCGACTGCACCCACGACCCCAGCGCCCAGGTCAGCCCGCCCGCCGCGAGCGAGAACCCGGCGAGCGTCGGCGACAGCCCCCGCTGGGTGACCAGCATCAGCGGCACGAAGGACTCGGCGGCGACGAAGGACCCCGCGGCGACGCCGCGCAGCAGCACGACGGAGGGCAGCCCGCGGGCGGCACGGTAGGTGCCGCGGGGCAGCAGTCCGCGTACGGCCGGCACGAGGAGCGCGGCGCCCGCGACGGCCGGGACCGCCGACAGCCACCTCAGATCCTGGGCGGCGTACTGCAACAGCCCCGCGCCCAGCGAGATACCGAGGGCGAGGCGGATGCGGCGCCGGTCGAAGGAGGCGGTGCGGGCGGAGCCGTCGACCGGTCCCCCTGCCCGGCGCCGGATCTGCGGCAGCGCGAGGGCGAGGGGGAAGACGACGAGGACGGGGATGCCGACAAACACCCATCGCCAGCCCAGATGCTCGGTCACCGCGCCCGCCGCGAGCGGCCCGACGATCGACGGCACGACCCAGCCCGCGGCGAAGGCGGCCATGATCGCGGGCCGCAGCCGCTCGGGATAGGCCCGCCCTACGACGACGTACAGCGCGACGATGACCAGCCCGCCGCCGAGCCCCTGCACGGCCCGCCCGAGGATGAACAGCCACATCGCCCTCGCCGTCCCGGACAGCATCAGCCCGGCGGCGAAGGAGGCGATGCCGGTGGTGAGCGGGCCGAGTGGGCCGCGCCGGTCGGACCACTGCCCGGAGAGCACCATGCCGAAGAGGGAGGTCGTGAAGTACCCCGAGAACGCGAACGCGTACAGCGACACCCCGTCCAGCTCCCGCGCCGCCACCGGCATCGCCGTCCCGACCGCGGTCGCCTCGAAGGCGATGAGCAGCACGACCGACACGATCCCGACACTGAGCGCCCGGTAGGCCCGGCTCAGCACTCCGTCCTCGATACCGGCGGGCAGGTCAGGGGCGGTTTCCGCGACTTCGGCGTCGCGCGGTTCGAGGGTGGTCATGGTCGCCAGGGTAAGGGCCACGGCAGGGTTTGACCCCTGTCGGGAGGTGGCCGTGGGCTGAGACCTTGGTCGTACGACCACGAGGGCGCCGAGGGCTTTCATGAACGGGGTGTGGCAGTCGCGTTGCAGGGCGCCCGGTTCCCTTGAGCCCCTTCCCACCCCGCCGTACGGTCATCTCACCGAGTTCGGAACGGAGTCCACGGGCCCCATCCCGACCCCGGCCGTGTGCCCGAGTGGCTTAGGGACTCGCCTGCAAAGCGAGGTACGTGGGTTCAATTCCCGCCACGGCCTCTGTGGCCATGACCAGGCAAAATAAGAGGGCGGCACCCACGAGGGGTGCCGCCCTATTGGTCGTCCGTCTCAGTTTCCGTCTCAGTTTGCTGCAAGCTTGATGACTTCGTCTCTCCATGCGCTCCTCGGAGACAGCGACCCTGACGCCCCCTGGCCGCACCATGCCCCGCGCCGCCAGATCGACTAGGACTTCGGTTTCCCCTTCAGGCACAGAGGGCAATTGACGAGCGAGTGAGGCTTGCACTTCTTGCTCTCGACAAGAGCCTGATTTCGAGGGCGTTTCGATTTCGGGGTCGGCTTATCTTGGTTCGCCTTCTCAGCCATCAGAGAGACTCTCCTTATCCCGGCTCACCCACCAGCCGCAGATCCCCCACACCCCCTGCGCGATGCCACCAATAAACGCTACGCAGGCAGCCGCCCAGCGAACGCCCGCCTCGTGTGCGTTATCCAGAGGCGCCAACACAAGGCCGACCCCAACCGCGAGTGCCACAAGCCCAAGGTGGTAAGTCCATTCCGCTGCACCCTCCCAGCGACTTCCTCGGGCCTCGTCTACCTTCTGCTGAGCCCTGAGCGCACCCGTCTCCCACTCAACCCATGGCGGCGGACGCCATTCTTGGATCTCTTGATGCGAGTACAGGTATGCGCGCGCCCAAAACCCGCACTGAACGCACGCGACAAGCAACGATGCCGCGACGGTCAACAGAAGGAGCGCCCATCCAGGCCACCTCACAGAGGTAGGTGCCTGGGCAATCACGCCAACGAGAGCAATCGAGAAACCGGCCAATAGAGCAGCGGCACCGCCAGACATCGATTGACGTGCCGCTGTGATTCCGTAGGGCACGGGTTGAGCCCATTGCTCATGAGCTTCCCCGCTAGATGAACTCGTTGGAGAGGTGCTCATCCGACTCACCTCCTATCTCTCCCAATGCTCTATCCAGGCCATACCCTCTGCAACACGGATCTGGCCGGAGTGCGGATACGTCCCCAGGGGACACCCGAAAGGGGAACGACAGTCAAACTGCCGCTCCCCTCACATCAGCTGACCGATGTAGGCACGCCAGACACCCCGCCGTCATCGTCCGGACGGTCCGTCTCGGGCTTCCAGATCAGGTCATCCACCTGCTTCGCCACATCCGTCCGCACGGCATCGACCATATGCTGGTATCTCGCAGCCATGGCCGTGGTGGACCATCCCATGAGACCCATGACAGCGCGCTCGGGGACGCCAAGGATGAGTAGGACCGTGGCGGCTGTGTGGCGTGCGTCGTGCAGCCGACCGTCCCGCACCTTCGCCTCAGCCAAAAGACCCTTCCACTCGGACCAGTCCCGGCGGTGGGACGGGCTACGGCCGTGCTCATCCGGGAAGACCAGACCGTTCTCCTCCCATCGCTTCCCAGCGGCTTCCCGCTCTGCTTCCTGCGCCTTGAGGTGCGCGCGGAGTAGGTCAACGAGCTGTTCGGGAAGACCGACGGCGCGGCGGCCGGCGCGCGACTTGGTGGTGGCCAACTCCGGGTTCGTGCGTCGCCTCTGCGGGCAATACCCGGCGGCCTTGCGCCCGCAGGGGTCCACACACCCATGGGCGTACTGCGGTCGGTGCCGGCTACGCCGAACCACAAGGAACCCACCGTCAAGGTCCACGTCCTCCCACCTCAGACCGAGCACTTCCCCTTGGCGTAGTCCGAGGGCGAGGGCAACAGCCCAGCGGGCGGAGTTGCGGTGTTGGTCAGCGGCCTTCAGCAACCGCTGCACCTCTTGGACGCTGTAGGGCTCTACCTCGTACTCCCCCGTCTTCGGCGCCTTGGCCAACTGCACTGGGTTCTTGCCGAGATGACCGCGCCGCACGGCCTCATTCAGGGCGGCCCGCAAGGTGCGGTGGGCCTGGTGAGCGGTCGCGGGCTTGCTGCCGTTGGCCTGCATCTTGGCGTAGAAAGCCTCAATGTGCTCAGGCTTGAGCCTGTCGAGACGGTGGGCGCCCAAGCCGGGGATGAGGTGCTTCCGGACCGCGACGCCGTACCCGACCATCGTGTTGTCGTTGACGGCGAGAGGTGCGACGTTCTCAATCCAGTGCGTCAGCCACGTCTTGACCGTCCACGCCTTGCCAGGCTTCTTCACGGTCTTGGCGTCGCGCTGCTTCTCCAACTCGCGTACAGCGGACGTCACTTCTGCCCGCGTCTTGCGTTCAACGTGACGTCGGTCCGGTGTGCCGTCGTCGCGGATGCCGACGGTGACGCGACCGTGCCATTTGCCGTCCTTGCCGAAGTAGATCGAACTGCGGCCGTTGGGCTGTCGGGTGCGCTTCTTTTCCTCTGCCACAGGCAGACTCCTGTTTCTCGTGTGTCGGGATGGAGACCGGGGCGGCGCGCTGTCCTGTCCGGGAGGGCCGCCGCCCCGGCGTCGTCAAGCAGCGCGTTGGGCGGTGCGGAGACGAGTGACGTATTCGGGTACGGCGTCGGCCGGGACCCTGCGGAGGCCACCGACCATCACCGACTCCAACGCGCCGGTGCGGATCAGGGCGAAGCAGGTGGTGCGGCCGATGCGGAGGCGGCGGGCGGCCTCTTCGACCTTCAGGAGAACCAGGGTCGGGTCTTCGGTCGCGGCCACGGGAAGGGTGGTGGGTTCGTCCACGGCTCACTCCTGTAGGGCTGAGTTCATGGGCAGGTGCCGCCGCACAAACCGCAATATCCGCAGAAACCCCAGGGAGGGCCGTTGACCTGCGGTGATGCGGTGCGCGGCTGGTGACGGGTGGTGCTCCGCAGAAACCCGCGATATTCCGCAAAAATCAGGGGCCTCCGGTCGGCCCACCCCCGTGGGTGGGCTGGCGCTCGGTTTTTTGCGGAATATCGCGGGATTGTGCGACGGGCCCCGGACGGGGTCGGTGTTGGGGTCCGTCGCAGGTCAGGGGGCTGTCCGGGGTTTTCTGCGGATTTTGCGGTTTGTGCGAGGGGGGTTGGGTGCGCGGGCGGGGCTCACCGGCCGCCGTGGCGCAGGGTGGGGTGGGCCTGTAGGCGGGGTGCCGGGGGGCGTCCGCGCTTGCCGGTCTTCTCGGGTTGGTAGGAGCGCAGGTATCCGTGGTCTTCCAGCAGCGCGAGGGCCGGTTCGAGGTCGGCGACCGTGGGGACCTCGCTGCGAGACAGAACGGTGAAGACATCCCGTCGGCTGACGTCCTCCCATCCGTTGTCCCGCAGTACTTCCAGCACGCTGCGGGCGCGGGACAGGACCGGGTCGGCGCCCATGACGTCGAACACGGCGAGGGCGTGGGCGGTGTAGTACTCCCCCAGCTCGATGGCCGCGCGCATGGTGTCTTCGGTGACCGGGTGGGCGTAGCCGTTGCCGCCGTGGTGGGCGAGGTGCAGCAGGGCGGCCATGCGGGCGGTCGCCCCGGCGAGCTTTCCGGCCCAGTTAGAGATGTGGCCCAGCTTGCCGCCGCGTGCCTTGAGCTGCGGTTCGATGCGCTGCTGATAGGCGATCAGGGCCGCGTCCGCCTCGGGGGTGAGCTGGATGACGGCCGGGTCGGTCCACTCCGCCAGGGACAGGGTGAGGTCGATGACCTTCGCCGTGTAGGCGGCGGCCGTCTGCTCCGGGACCGGGTCGGTGATGATCGCCCGGTCACCGACCGTGGACACCGGCAGTGAGTACAGGAAGCGGGCCAACAGCCCCCGCCCCTCGAACCCCTTCACCTTCCCGATGTCCCTGAGGACATCCGGCTGGACGGCGAGGCCGATGGTCAGCGCGGGGGCGTCGATGTACTCGCGGCGGGTCTGCCGGTTCACCCGCAACCGGTCCCCGGCATGCCCCTTGAGGAAAACCTCCATGTTGGGGGCCCCGGAGTAACGCCCGGCGATGATGTCAAAGATGCCGCCCTCAGCGCTCATCACCGACAGCCGCCCGCCCTGTTCCGCCATGAGCGAGGTGACCGTCTCCGGTGTCGAGTCGTCCGCCAGCAGGACCGGTTCAGCGGGGACGGTGAGCGTGTCCGCGGTCTGCGCGAGGCCCACGGCGGTGGCCACCATCTCGTCCCGCTTGTCGCCGTCGGCGGACGCAGCCTTGGCAGCGGCCTTGTCGGCTGCTTCCTTGGCCAGCCGCGCCGTCAGCTCGGCTTCTACGATCACGGGCTGCATCGCGGTCTTGAGCTGCTTCTCCGCCTCATACAGGGGGTTGGTCAGCAGGGCGAAGACGGCGGACTTGCGGTTGGCGGGCGGGAGCGCCACCACGGTGTAGAGGTTGGTGGGCTCGCGCCAGTTGCCGCGTACGTGGACCACGGACCGGCCGCCGGCCGCCGTGGCGAGCACCGCGAGGGCGATGGATCCGGCGAGGTCCACCGGGGTCTGTGTCTCCTGTGCGACGGCCGTCACGAACTGGCCCAACCATGCGGGCAGTACGTGGGCGGGGAACGCGGGTCGTTCGCGGCGGCCGGTGAGGGGAATGGGGTCCTCCCACACGTCCGGTGCCGTGTCATCCTCGCCGGGCGGGGGTTCTTGCAGGGTGGGCAGTCCGGCCCACAGGTCGGGGCTGTCCACAGGCGGTGGAGTCATGAGGCGGCCCTCCCTTCTGCGGCGGTGGTGGTGTGGGGGCAGACGCCGGCGCGGGCGCGGGCGGTCAATCTGATGACGGCGGCGCGGCCCCGGGCGCGTTCGTGGTGCCCACAGGCACAGAGCCAGTCCGCTACGGCGATGCCCTCGCACTGGATGTGAAGCCCCGGGGTGGTGCCGGTGACGGTGACCGTCTGCGGGTTAACGCCAACAGCGATATGGACGCCCTTACGGGCGGCGCCCTTTGATTCGCCCACGGTCGGCCGTGGCGAGCCCTGTACGGCGCCCTGCGGGCCGTTCGCAGGGGTTCGTGGTGCTTTGTTCATGCTGCGCGCTCCCCGGCCGCCTCAAGGCCGTTGGCAACCGCGCGGCGGGCGTAGGACTCCGGAACGCCGACGGAGACGGCGGCGGTCACGATCGCCTCACCGATGGCCCCGAGGCCACAGGGCCCGGGGCACGCGGTGTGTTGGGCGGCCAGGAAGCGGGCGACGCCGAACGCCTGGGAGCCGGCACCAGATTCGGTGCGGGCCCGCACCAGCGCGAGGCCGCGTTCCAGACCGGTGCGGACGTAGCGTTCGGTGTGGCGGCACCCGGTGGCCACCTCCCGCGACCACGGGGCGCGCGCCGGGACAGAAGAGGCCACCTCCCCCCGGGCGGGGGTGGTGTCTTCCTTGACCACCAGGGCACGCACGGCGGCCGGGAGAACAGCCATACGGCCGGTGCCGGGTCCGAGCCAACGGGCGTATTGCATGCGGGACTTGATGTCGACGCCGGGCCGGACCGCGTTCGCCGACGGCATCACACCCTGGTAGAGCCAGTGTTCGCCCCGCGTCGTCGGCACCCGGCGGGTGGCGGGCAGCATCTCGCGGGCCCATGCGACGGCCGCCGCGCTGTCGCAGTCGACCACGGTCAGCCCGGCCCCACCGGGGTGGTAGGCGATCGCCACCGCCTCACGCCACACCGCCGCCCACACGGGCGAGGTGAGCACGTGCGGGTCGGTGGTGGCGGCGGCCCACGCGTGGCACGGCGCGGGGCACTGGCAGGAACCGACCGCTTTCATGTTGGGGCGTCCGCCGCACGCGTTGTCCTTGCAGGCGCGGCAGTTACCGAAGGGAACCTTGCCCGCCCGTAGGGGCAGGACCGGGACACCGGTCGCTGCGAGGGCGAGGGCAGCGTTCAGGGGTTCGGGCGTCGCGCTCATGCGGCCGCTCCCGTCGTCGCCACGGCGGCGAGGTAGGCCCGGCCGATGAACTCCGTGTAGGCAGGTGGGATGCATTCGCGGATGCCGTCGCGGTTCATCCAGGGCACGCCCATGACGGTGCGGGCGTGGCCGACGCCGGAGAAGTTGCCGACGAACTGCCCGTAGTGGCCGGGCGGGACCGGGCGGCCCATCTTGGCCTGCGGCACCAGATGCGCGGGGTGGCCGGGCTGGTCGAGGGTAAAGCCGCCGCCGGTCTCGAAGTAGCGGTGCCGGTAGGTGGCCACGCCGAACATGGGCCCGCACAACATCACCGGACGGTACAGCTTGGGCAGCGCCCCCCGTACGTTCTCCATCACCCACGGCCGCCCGGACGCTTCCAGGGCGGCGCGGGTGGGGGCGATCAGGTCGGGGTGAGTGTTCCCCCGAAGACGCTGGCAGTCACTGTCGTGCTGGCACGGCGGGGACGCATGAATGAAGTCGAACTCGGCACCGTGCGCGAGGACGAATGCGATCGCGTCGGCCTGGACGAACCGGAACGGGTAGCGGGGCTGCGGGTCCTTGTCGACACCGGTCACATCGAACCCGGCGTCGCCGTACCCCTTTCCTGCGCCGCCCTGGCAGCAGTACAGATCGAGCAGACGCGGCCGGGGCACTCGCCCCGATCGAGTGGCAGGGGTTGAGAGTCCCTCGCCGAAAACGCGCAGTTGGGCCATGCTGTAGGTCTCCTGTTCTGCTACGTCGGGATGAGGAGACCGTGGGCGGTGGGCTGTCCTTGTCCGGGAGCCGCCGCCCACGGGCGTAGCTAGCCGTTGAAGCGGTTGCGCTTGAAGACGGCCTTGCGGATGTGGAACGTGTTGCCGCCCTTGGCGTCGCTGGTGGGCTTGAAGATCTGCACGACGGCATACCCGCCGAAGATCACGGCGGCCAGCGTGATGAGCTGGGTGATCAGCGCCGTGAGCGCGGTGATGAACGTGGTGAGCATCAGTAGTCCGCCGCACACGGCGAGGAAGCCGACACCGCCGAGGGCGACGTTGACGGCCGCGCGGGAGACGGGCGGCTTGGCGGCGACCGGTGCGGGCTGCACGTGGTTCATGGCGTAGCCGGTGACGACGCGGCCGTCCGGCAGGACGATGCTCGCCATGGCCGGGACGTGGCCCGGCTGGACGGGCGCCATCGGGGTCGGTTGCTGGACGACGACGGGCTGTATCGGGGTGGGTTGGTGGACTTCCACAGCCCGCTCAGCGGCCGTGGGGTGGGCGTGTTCGGGGTACATGCGGAATCCCTTCCGAAGATGGGCCAGGGAGGCAGAGACACCCCCTTCGGGGTGCGCTGTGGAGGGGGTTTTCGGGGTCTGACCTGGGGTGCCTCCCTGCCTCCCTGAACGATCATTCGTGCAGGTCAGGGCCAGGGATGCGGGTCAGGGAGGGGTTCAGGGAGTTCTCCCTGCCTCCCTGACCCGGAAGGCCTTTCCTCCCTGTCACTCGGAGGCGGAAGCGGAACCCTCGCCGTCGCGGTTGGCGAGGGCGCGGGCGAGGCGCTCGCGGTGGACGACCATGACTCCGTCGGACTTGTAGGCGATGTCAGGCCCGTCCGGCGCTGCCTCTTCGAGCACGCGCTTGAGGTCGGAGAACGACCACTTGCCGTACGTGTCCTCGCTGAGCATCGCCAGCCGCTTCAGGACGTCCTGGGTACGCACCCGGGGCGCGTCACCGACCACGGACGCGATGTCGGCGAGTGCATCGCGTTCCTCGCCCCGCTCGACGAGGGTCAGGGTGGTGACGCCGTCGCGCATGGCCTTGGCGCGGTCGGTGATGACCACGGCCGCGTCGTCGTCGATGTAGTGCGTGCGCACCGTGATGGACGACTGCCCGGCCGGGATGGTGATGCCGTCGGAGGCGACGACCAGGGTTCCCCGGTCCAGGCCCGGACGCAGCAGGTTCGGTGCGGCCCCGCCGTCGACGGCCTTGTCCCCCAGCGCCATGCGGGCTTGCGACTCGGTCCCCAGGGCGAGCGAGGCGCGGGTGTGGGCGCCCTCGCGCACCAGCTTGGGCAGGTTCTCGTTGGTGGGGTCCTGGGTGCCCTGCCACATCAGGACGTTGACCGCACGCCCCTGGTTGTGGATCTTACGGACGGCCATGAAGTACCGGCTGGTGGCCTTGGAACCGCCATACGGGCGGCCCTCGTCGTCCTTGACCGGGCACATGAACGCCACCTGTGCCTCGTCGACCAGCACGATCAGCGGCGGGAACTGGGTTCCGGGCGGGGCCTGGATGCGGCGGTTCATCTCATCCACCGCACTCTCGACCATCTCGGTCACCTGGATCACGTGCTCATCCGTCGGCCCCTGGATCAGCACGTCGGCGAGACCGTCGAACATGGCCCAGTCACCCACGCCCTTGAGGTCACCCATCAGGAACTGCACCGACCGATCCAGCGACAGCCACAGCGCCAGGGAGCGCAGGGCAACCGTCTTGCCCTGGTTCGACAAGCCGGTGATGAGCAGGTGGCGCTGATACAGGCTCAGGGCGGCGGCATCGCCGCGCAGGTCCTGACCCCACGGCGCACGGCCCTTGGCGTAGTCGGCGGTCATCGTGTCGTCGGTGACCAGAGGCGACGGGCCGATCGGCTCGTCCAGGGCGCCGGAGTCGGCGATCCACAACCTGACGGTGCGGGCGGCTTGCGGGATGGTGATGAACACTTCGTGCTCGTGCCGGGTGAGGTTCTCCGCGAGCTTGCGGCGCTTGTTCTGCACCTCGTTCGTCGACACCCCCGAGGGAAGGGTGACGTCGACCTCGACACCGCACCCGGCGATCGTGATCGGGGACAGCATCGACGCGCCGACGTCGCCCATCTCCTTGATGGCGTTCCTGAGCGCCGGGATGCCCAGGTCGCGCAGGGCCTTGACGACGATGGAGGGGGTGATCGGCTCGCCCTCGCCGGAGCGGACGTTGGCGGGCAGCGCCCACTGGGGTGCGGCGTGCTGGTGCCGGCCGACCGACCACATGCCCAGCAGCGCGAACAGCGGGCCGAGGACGACCGCGTACGGCCACACCACCTGAACGATGTGGATCAGCGTGCCGATGAACTCGATGGTCGCCTTCAACGGCGTGATGACGTCACCGACTTCCTTGGTGTTCAGGGCCATCACGATCCCAAGGGCGACCAGGACACCGATGCTCACGCCGGTGCCCACGGCGATGCCCTTGGCCACCTGCTCGGGTGAGTGCAGCAGGTCCATGCGGCGGCGGTGACGGGCCTCGCGGAAGCGCTGGAGACGCTCCTCCCACTCCTCCGCGACCTCCAGGTTGCCCTGCGCTTCGGCCGCGCGGAGCATGCGCTCATAGCGGGCGCCGGTCCGACCGTCCCAAGCCCGGCGGGTGATGATCCGGCCCCCGTTGAAGGTGTAGATGCTGTGCCGGGCGATGGTGCGGCCGGTGGTCGTGGTGCGCTCGTGGGTGGCGATGCGCCGTATGGCGCGCCCGGAGCGCACCCACAACGGCACGATCGGTGCCGGGGCGGGGTCGGTGACCACGGTCAGCGTGGTCACGCTGCCCGCATCGGCGGGCGGGTCCGTGTCCTTGTGCAGGTTGATGACGTTCTCGGTCATGCTGGGACTGCTCCTGACTGCCCTCACGGGGCGGGAGTTGAGAGAAAGAGGTCGGGGCGGTCGGGACCGTGGCAGGGACGGCCGCCCCGGCGCTCAAGGCAGGAACGTGCAGGTCACACAACGTGCAGGGGGTGCGGGGTGGGGGTGGTCACCACCAGCTCGACTTCTTGGGCACGGGGTTCGGGCAGCCGTTGACCATGTGGTCCACGCACGCCGGGCAGTCCTCACGCGGTCGGAGCCTGCGGTGGATGCTCTTGTCGTGGGCGTGCTGCCAGCACTGCGGGCACTCACCCGGCGGGGTGGGCTTCACCAGAGCCACCCGCCGGCGGACTTCTTCGCGGCCTTGGCCTGCGCGTGCTCGTTGACGATGCGCTGCCGTTCGGTCTGCAACGCGGTCATCTCAGCGGTCAGCCGGGTGATGACCGACTGCTTGAGAGCCGCCAGCCGGTTCTCCGCACGACTGGTGCTCTTGCCGCGTACGACGCGGTAGGAGCCGCCCGCAAGCGCGCCCATGATCTGGCGGCGCTCGCTGCCGGTCAGCGGCCACCACTCGTCGTTGTGGACCGCTTCGATCTTGCGCTGGGTGTGCTCGATCTCGCGGTCAAGGCGGCGGGTGTTGGGCTTGCTCATGGTCAACCCCTCCTCGAGGCAGTGCAGTTGGCGGTGGGTGTGGTGTCGGGGTAGGCGCACAGCACGCAGCAGCCGAGCGAGGTCGGCAGGCAGTAGCTGTAGGTGACCCGGCAGATCGGGCAGGTGCGGCGGGCCAGCATCGCCAAGGCGAGGGCGCCCCACTTGCGCGAAGTCATCGGCCGTACCGGCTTGGCGAGGTCGACGCGGTACAGGTACGCCACCCTCGGCGTTCCGGCCCGCCGACGGAGGCGCATGACCTGCGCTTGCACCGGCTGACCGCCCGGACGCAGGCCCATGGCCCGTAACTGCCGCAGGGTGGCCAGTCCGTCCGGGGCGAGCTTCCACGGGTAGGTGGGTATGCCGTGCACGGCGCCGGTCGGGTCGAAGCACTTGCCCCACGCGGCGGACATCAGGCGGCCCGCTCGCTGAGCAGGACGTCACGCAATTTCCGGGCGTTGGCCGGAGAGGTGCGGATCGCCCGGCGGATGCCCTCCCCAGTGATCTGCGCATCCGGCCAATCCGCCGTCGCGGTCCGCGCCTCTTCCAGCAACTGCTCCGGGGTGCGCTTCGTGCGGGGCGATCGGGCAACCTCAGGAAGGCGACCGGTCGCCCGCCGGGGGCGGGTCGATTCCGCCGCCACCGTGCGCCGCTCGATCGACTCAACCGGCGCCGTCCCGGTCGGCGACTCGATCGCGGGAAACGGCTTGTCGGGAAGGGTCGACTTCCCGGAGTCGACCGGCACCGGATCGGGCAGCCGTACCAGCGTCGCGATGATCGGTTCGGGGGTCGATTCGGGCAGGTCAGCCGTAGACCGAATCCTCACGGTCTCGGTAGATTCCTCCGCATTCGCGATACCGGCGAACATGGCCGACAGAGCCGCGTCCGCACCCTCACTCACCCGATCGCGCTGAACGTCCAACAGCCTCGATCCCAGCGCCACATCCCCCACACCGACCCGGCGGGCCAGCCGCCACGACTTGCGCTCCGACCGCTCCCGAGCCTTGGCCTTGGGGTGGTTGGCAGCACGGGCCCGGTGGTAGGCCAGGGCCTGCACGATCGCTGCGGCCCTGCGCTCGGCTTCCGCGTCGCGGCCGTCGGTGTGCACCACGATCCGACGCGCGAGGAACGCCATGCCCTCAGCCGAGACGCACATGCCCATCGGGGTCACCGCGTAGATGACGGTGCGGCCCGCGTCGGGTCCAGCCATCGCGGCCATGACCGAGGCGGCGGCGGGCAGCGCCCACAGCCCGATCCGGACCGGCCACGGCGAGGACTGCCCCAGCATCGTCAAGCCCAGCAGGACCAGACCGAGGACAGCGGTCGCACCCTCACCGGCCGCGACCGCACCCAGCGCGGTGCCCTCACCGTAGGCATGACCGATGTTGCTGAAGGTGCCGACGCCCCCGGCCACACCGGTCAGCAGCATCGGCACGAACGCGGCCGTGAGAACAATCTTCTGTGTCTTCGTCAGCGGCTTGCGCATCCGCGGGGTGCTCATGCCGCTTCCCCCGCCCCGGAGTACTGGCCGCGCGCGGCCCGCAGGAACGGCACCGTATGGGTCAGGGCGTCGGCGTACAGGGCGTCCCAACCGGCGACCTCGTCACCGTCGGCGCCCATGGCGACCAGGTCGGCGAGGATGTCGCGGGCCGCGTCCTCGCGGGCCGCGCGCTCGATGTCCGTCTCCTCGTGCAGCGGGCCACGGAACAGGTCGATGTCGATACCGAGCGCCAGTTCCGCGAACTCCGCCTCGCCGTAAGCCTCTTGACCGGCGACGAAGGTACGCATGGTGGATCGCATGATGGATCTCTCCTGTTCAGGAATGTCGGGAAGGAAGGCGGGGCGGTCGCGGCTGTCCTTGTCCGGGAGGGCGACCGCCCCGCAGAGAACGGGGTCAGACGGTGGCGATGAGGAGCGCGGCGACCAGCAGCCACAGGTGGTGGAAGGACTGGTCAAGGGCGTAGGCGCCGGTACCGATGTGCGGGTTGTCGTCGTGGCCGGCGCGCGGGGTGCCGAGGCGGTAGAACTCGCCCTTGCCGGTGACCTTGGCCAGCCACGCGAGCGTGGCGCGCCGGTCGGCCCACCAGTGCGTGACGGCGTCGATACCGAGTCCGGCGAGGATGCCGGGCATCGTCAGGTGCAGGTTCAGCAGGAAGGCGACCGGCAGCAGGACGGCGAGCTTGGTGAGCGTCAGGGTGGCGACGTGCCGGGCGTCCGCGAGACGGCCGACCCAGCCGGGGCGGCCCTTGTGCGCGGCCTGGCAGGAGGTCTGCACCCAGTGGTCACCCACGCTGTGCGCGACGTACAGGGCGACGAACACAGTGGCGAAGGCGGCGGCTTCCATGGCGGTCACCGGCTCACGTCGCGCGTCTGCACCAGCTGGATGGCCAGCCGGGGGAAGTCGGCGACACCGTCGAAGTCCGCGAACGTCACACCGTGCATCTCGGCCGCCTGGATCATGTCCCGCAGCACCGACGCCGCGTCCGCCGTCTGCGCGGCGGTCGGCCGGTAGCCGGGGCCGAACTGGGCGGCGGCCGACGCAATGCGGCGGGCGATGTCGTTCAGATCGTGCTGGTCCATGGTGCGTCCACTCCTTGAGCGTGTCGGGATGAGGGAGTGGGGCGGTCGGCTGTCGTTGTCCGGGAGGCGACCGCCCGGGTTGAGCACCCCAGGCCGCACGAGCGGCGGGGAAGCGCCCCGATCATGAGTCGAACCTGGTCCGAAGACCGTCAGGGCTTAGGCGAGGGATGACCCTCGCGAAGGTGCTGCGCTTGTCAGGTCACTCGATGCCGTCACCGCCCCGAAGAGCGGATCAGGGCAGGCCACCCGGCCCGACATGGGCGGTCGGGATGGTGACCCGCACCCATCGACCACCCGTGTTCAGGTGGCTGGGTCGGCACTCTGTTGAGTTCTCAAGGAACGAACGCTGCCTTCGTACTCACCCCTGCGGGCTTCCCTCCGGGCGTGTAGTACCTGTTTTACAGGTACTACATAGGGATCCGTCAAGTACAGCGACGGAACCTCTTTGGCTTTGCGCCGGGACTTCTTGGCGCACCATCAGAATCGCCGCAGGTCAGGGGAGTTGGTCACCCCATACATGGACAGCTCAGGGAGTTCTGACTACGGTCAAGAGGTCCCTAGATGTCCCACTGGGGGGTGCAGATGTCCAACGAGCGTTTGCGATCAGCCCTGTTGGCACGCGGCATGAGCGTGCAGGACCTGGCCGACGAGATCGCGGTGAACCCGAAGACCGTCGAACGTTGGATCACGCAAGGGAAGGTGCCGTATCGCCGACACCAGTACGCCACCGCCGCAGCGCTCAAGGTCGATGTCACCATGCTGTGGGAAGACGGCCGCACGCTGGAGAGCGCAACAGACCTGAGCAAGGCGGAGATTGTGGCCGTCTACCCGCACCGCCACACAGTGCCGCCGAACCTGTGGCGTGAGATGTACGCGCGTGCCGAGAGGAACCTCGACGTTCTCGTCTACTCCGGGCTCTTCCTGTCGGAGGATCCCCTGTTCATCGACCTTCTGAAGAGGAAGGTCGAGGGGACCACTCAGGTGCGCATCCTGCTCGGGGACCCGGACTGCGAGGCCGTTCGGCAGCGCGGCATGGACGAGGGGCACCGAATCATGGACGGCAAGATTCGGAACGCGTTGGTGAACTATCGGCCGCTCTTCAAGAGCCACCCTGAGATCAGCGTCCGCCTGCACGCCACGACGCTCTACAACTCCATCTACCGATCCGATGACGAGATGCTCGTCAACCCCCACGTCTACGGCATCGGTGCCTACATGGCCCCCGTCTTCCACCTGCGTCGCATGCCGGGCGGCGGACTGTTCGACACGTACGCGAATAGCATCGAACAAACCTGGGGAGGCGCTCGCCAGGTTACGGACCGCGACGTCACAGGAGCCTGACGATGGGACGCATTGACTACCTGCACGCCCCCGACGCACCGCCGGCTAACTCGGTCGTGCCCTCCGTCGTCGCATTCGTACAGAACGACGCGGGCCAGGTACTCATGATTCAGCGGTCCGACAACGGGCGCTGGGCGCTGCCCGGCGGTGGGCACGACGTGGGCGAGTCCATCAGCGACACCGTGGTGCGCGAGGTCTGGGAAGAGACGGGCATCAAGGCCGAAGTCGCCGACATGTCCGGGATCTACACCGACCCCGGACACGTGATGCAGTACGACGATGGCGAGGTCCGACAACAGTTCAGCATCTGCTTCCGCGCCCGTCCGGTCGGCGGTGACCTGCGAACGAGCAATGAGACGACGCAGGTCCGTTGGGTGGACCCAACGGACCTACCGAAACTCGACATCCACCCCACGATGCGACTCCGTATCGAGCACGCCATGGACCGGACGCGGGCAACCCCCTACATCGGCTGACGCTTGGCGACGGCGACCCGTTCGAGGACGCGCGCCGTGCTGGCGCAGATCTCCGGCTCGGCGCGGCGGATGAACGTACCGATCAGGCTGTCCGGCCCGTATCGGCCAGCGATCTCGTTGACCCGGTCCACAGGGTTCGTCGGTACGCCGTCCGGCGTCGTGTTCATGTCGCAATAGCAGAGAGCGTCATTCAGGTGCGCGCTCTCGCGGGGGAACTCGCCCTCCAGCTCTGCACGGAGTCCCCGGGCCTCAGCCTCCATCCATGCACAGGAATGGTGAGCAATGAGGTTCACGACCCGTTCGTCCGCACGGGCGATGTCGCGAAGGTAGCGCGCGCCATCCAGCGGGTGAAATCCGGTCTTGGCGAGGTCTGGCGAGTAGCCGATGTCGTGCAGGACGGCAGCGGCTTCCAATAGCTCCGCATCCTGTCCGAGGACGGGCGCGATGGTGCGCGCCCTCTCCGCCACCCCGAGCGAGTGCTTCCAGCGGCGCGGTAGCGGCTCCGCCAGTAGGGACTCAGCCAGGGGATAGGCCCACTCCGTCAGCTCCGACAAGCTAGGAACGCTCCTCTCGAATCGGCACAGCGCGGACCGTCCGCACCCTGCCCTGTCCTCCACTCGCGAGCACGCCTGCGGCCTCCAACTTGTCGAGAGCCTTGGTCACGGTCGGGCGCGAGACCCCGAACCGCCCGGCCAGAACTGACGCGCTGGGGAACGCTGCCCCGACCTCCAGTCGCTCATCCGCGATGACGTCCGCGATGCGCTCTTCCAGCGGTCGGCGGTCAGGCCGCTCGCCTGCCCGTACGACACGCCACCGGCCACCGGGCACCGGTTCCGCGACACCGTCTTTGTGGAGAGCTGCGAACGCACGGAGAGCGACCCCGCGCGAGATCTTGTACTCGCTCATGAGATCAGCAGCAGACGGAAGCTCCGTCATGTCCGGGTCCGTCTCGACCCGTGCCTTCACGGCATCGGCGATCTTCAGGAAGGTTCCCCGAGGACTGACCTGCTGCGACACTCGTTCTCCCTCTCTGCTCACCCGTCGTCGCCCTCAAGAGTCGCACGTCCGGCGACGTCTGCGGATAGGCGAGTGGCGACTGGCTCCAGGCGTTAGAGACTCAACGTCCGCCGCACAGCCACCCCCAAGACGGTTGCCATTCGTACAGGGACGGCATTTCCGATCTGCCGTTCAATAGAGCCGTAGTCACCCTCGAAGTCATACTCAGCTGGGAAGGTTTGCAGCGTGGCAGCCTCTCGCAGGGTAATGCCACGATGCTCTTCCGGATGAACGAACGTACCGCACGCAGGGGTAGTGCATCGAGTGGTCATAGTTGGCGCAGGCACGTCCCACTTAATTCGACCGTACGAGGCAGTAGCGTGTTTTGCGCCAACCTTCTTATGGCATTCGAGCTGATGTTCCTCTGGAAGGTCTAGGCGCCCTCCACCAACAGGGATCGCCTCAATACGACGCTGCACCTTGTCGGAGCTTCTCCTGTGGCGGTCTAGCGGGTCGTCAGCCCTATTGACTGCTTCCAATTCAGAGAACGCCGCTCTGACCGACACCGATCCGCGCAGGTCTGGAACGATTTCGGCAATATCCTGAGGCAGATTATGCCGCTTCCCCCTGACAGCGAGCATGATTAGCCGACGCCTTCGTTGCGGCACAGCGAAATCCGACGCCTCGAATCGGTAAACCATCGATACGTAACCAAGAGAATGAAGCGAATCCCTCACATGTTGCAGACGTGCGTCTTTCCCTAGCCCCGGGACATTTTCCAACAGAACAGCCTGCGGCATCAGCGCACGCACAAACCTGACTGTATGCAAAACGAGGTCATTACGCTCATGGTCCGTCAGCCCCTTGCCAGACGCAAGCGACGAAAATCCCTGACAGGGAGGGCAAGTCTTAAGCAACGTCAATTCGCCGGGGGCTAACCCCAGCTGTTTGCGCATCTTGGAGGCCTGTAGCGAACGGATATCCGTCTCCCACAGGTGAGATCCAGGGTTATTTTTGGCGTGTGTAGCGGCCGCATCGGCCTCGATCTCGACCGCGCCCAGGACAGAGAAGCCAGCTCCCACGAGCCCCTGGGTGGCTCCGCCGGCTCCTGCGAAGAGGTCAATGGCAGTTGGCTTTGTCACGGCTGGATGCTAGCTCAACGTAGTGCCTCGTGACCATGGTGTGCGCTCCGTGCAACCTACGTGCGCCCTAGGCAAGGTGACGGAGCATCATGCAGGATGTCGTGTCCACCGCCGCAACCGCTAGGGGGACATGATGTCGGACTCGCCGAACGGCCACGAGCAGCTTCCCATGCCTGCCCCGGCTGAGCATCAGCAGTCAGCCACGGCCTCACCGAGTAGCGAGCCTGAACACGTCTACACGATGCGCATCAGCCGGCTGACGATTGACAAGCTCGGCATCAAACTCTACGACCGCGTTTCAGCCGTCTTGGCTGAACTCATTGCTAACTCTTACGACGCCGACGCCGAGGATGTCACTGTCACCTTACCGTGGGGGGCCTTTCTCTTTGACCCAAAGGCACCTCACCTTTCCGCGCAGTACGAAATCACAATTTCGGATGACGGCCATGGTATGACACCCGCCGAGATAAATCATCACTACTTGACTGTGGGCGCAGACAGGCGCACTCGCACAGGTAGCGACAAATCCCGTGAAAAGAATCGTCCGGTGATGGGCAGGAAGGGCATCGGCAAACTTGCCCCATTCGGCATCTGCAAGACCGTGGAGGTAATCTCTGCGGGCGGCGATAAAACCGACAACGGATACCTTACGTCCCACCTGATTCTCCACCTTCCTGATATGTTGGCAGATACAGAAAAGGACTATCATCCCGAGATTGGCGAGTTGGACGGCACATGGTCGAAGGGTCATGGAACCACGATCAAGCTGAGGGACTTCTCTCGAAAGCGCGTCCCCAGCAGGGATGAGCTGAACAGGCAGCTTGCTGGACGATTCGGTCTTGAGCGCAGCGATTGGCGAGTCTGTGTTAAAAATGCCTCCTCCCTGACCGAACAGTTCACGCTCGGCACGCTGAAGATCGACCTCATGGAAGGTACTCGAATCGATCTCGCCGGTAGGCCAGTTCCTTTCGAATCTTCATTCCTTCCAGTAACCGGCTATGTCGCCTATAGCGAAAAGGCCTACAAGGACACCAACATGGCTGGTGTCCGGATCTACGCTCGTGGCAAATTCGTGGCACAGACGATGGACTTCGGAATTGCCACGGGTTTCCATGGAGAGTTTAAGCTGCGCAGTTACATCGTTGGTGAGCTTCACGCTGAATGGCTGGACGAAGACGAGGATCTTATCCGATCTGACCGCCAAGACATCATTTGGTCATCAGATCTTGGGGAGGCGCTGAGTACGTGGGGGCAGGCATTGATGCGCGAGCTTGCGAAGCGCAGCGAAGAGCACGCCAGACGCGAAAAGCAGCGCTTCTTCATGGAAAAGTCGCAACTGGAGAAACGTCTGATCGAAACCGCGCCAGCCGATCCCGTGTATCGCGACTCTGTGAAGGAAGCTGCGGCTCTCCTGGTCCGAGACGCTGACCGAGATGCACTCAAGGACCCCGAGCACGTGGAACGCCTCAGCAACCTTGCAATGTCTCTCGGACCTCACCGCAGTCTTCTCCAAGCGCTACGGGAAGTCGCCGACACAACCGAAACCACAGTGGACGCTGTGATGGACCTCTTCAAGAAGGCTCACATCGCGGAAATGTACTCGCTCGGGCAGGTAGCGGCCGAGCGGCTAGAAGTCGTGGCCAAGCTGGAAGCCTTGATCGCAGATAAGACAACTCTGGAAAGGCCGTTGCAGGAGCTAATCGAGAGGGCTCCGTGGCTCTTGGCCCCCGAGTGGACTCCGTTGGGAATGAACGAATCCCTCAAGCGGGTAAGAGCCAGCTTTGAAGCGTGGTACGCCAAGAAGTATGGCAAGACCATCAGCACTACAGCGATCGAACGGAAGGCGAAGGAACCTGATTTCGTCCTGCTTCACGACTCGGGGATCCTCTGGATCGTAGAAATCAAGAGGCTCGACTACAAGCTGACGGACGCGGAATTCTTGAACGCAATGAGGTATCTCCATTCATTGCGTAAATTCCTCGACGAGAATCCCGAACTGGGTCGCCAGTTCCCCTACCGTAGGCTGACGTTCGTGGTCGATAGCATCGATCTCCTCGATGAGGTATCAACCTCTTCCCTTGAGAACGACCCCAACGTGACAAGAAAAACATGGCACGAGGTGCTCGATTCCACCAAGCGGGCACACAAAGACTTCCTTGAGCGGGTGGAGTCGACTGCGGGCGGTTGGACCCCCGTGACGCCAGAGACAGCCCCAAGCGTCGTCGCACCACGCAGGCCGAGCGACAACGACGCAGATCAACCTCAGCTTGAGCCGTGAGGGCGTATGTCGGATGAGAGGATGGGTGCGGCCTGGAAATAGCTGCACCCCCTCGACCTCCATCCTGGAGGTGTCTCCGCTCCCATAAGGCACACCCGGACTTGGCTGCTCCGTCTCAGTTTCCGTCTCGTTCATCGCCGTACGTGGCCGTTCATAGCCGTTCGGCTGGCGCTGCCGTTCGGGGCGGGAGCACGGTCATGAACCCCCTTGAACGCCTCCGGATCACGCTCTGCGATGCCCGGACAAACCTGCAAAGCGAGGTACGTGGGTTCAATTCCCGCCACGGCCTCTGTGTCGAGCACGTCGAAAGGGCGGCGCCCCCGGTGGGGGGTGCCGCCCTTTCGGTCGGTCCGGGTCAGGCCCTGGCGTACTCCCAGCCGCCGCACCTGTACGGGGTGCCGTCCGAGCCGTCCTGGAGGCAGGCGCGGATCTGGAGGGTGGTGCCCTCGGCGAAGGACAGGTTCCAGTTCTTAGGGACGGCGTAGCCGTTGCCGTTGTAGTACGAGTGGGTCGAGGAGCTGGAGTTGTAGCGCCACTGGGCGGCCGTGCCGTGGCCGTCCTTCAGCATGTCGAGGGCGGTGAGGATCTCGTCGTCGGCGGCGAAGTACGTCTTCGCGGTGACGTCCGACGAGATGATGGAGTTGGAGGCCTCGTAGACCTCACCGGCGGCCTGGGCGGGGGCGATGCCCAGGGCGAGCGCCGACGCGGAGGCCGCGGCCACCCCCAGGGCGGTCGTCATTCGACGGTGGAGCTTGCGCACAGCGGCGGTCCTCTCTTCGAACAACTGGTCGCGCCCGAACTTACCTGAGGGGAACGGGAGTTGGCCGACCATTAATGCGGGCGACGGTGCGGATGCGGCTCGCGTCCGCTCGTGGCCCTGCGGGTGCGGTCAGAGCGCCCCGCCCGCCTCGTCCCGCAGCGCCTCCGTCCAGTAGTGCCAGTCGGCGTCCGGTGCGCTGCCGGTGCGGTCGACGGTCGACAGGACCTGGATCATCGTGGCCGCCAGCTGGGCGTGCGGTCCCAGCGGCTCGCCCAGCACCCGGTTCCGGCCCTGCGACAGCTCCTCGTCGAGCGTCGCCTCGCGGCTCAGCAACCAGAGCGTGAAGGCGAGCGTGGAGACGTCCGTGTTCAGCGGGTGGAGCAGCGCCTCGGACTCGCTCCAGTGCAGGACCGCGCCGGTCCGGCCGTCGACCACCAGGCTGCTGTCCTCGACGAGATAGCCGAGGCGTATCAAGTGGTCGGCGTCGGCCGGGAGTTCGGCGGCCGGGTCGTCGGCGTGGTGCTCGGTCAGGGTCGGCAGCGGGACGTCCGTGTCCAGGCGGAACAGAACGGTGTCCTCGGGCAGGCCCGTGTCGCGCAGGAAGCGGCGGGTGGGTTCATGGGTGAGCGTCGCGGGGAAGTCGACCTCCTCGAAGCGCCAGATCTCGCCCTGCCCGAACTCCTGGTCCAGCAGCCGGGACGGAAGGTCCAGCGCCAGCCCCGACGCCCTGCCCGGACCGGCCGTCAGGGACAGCGGGCGGATCAGGGCAGCCGCCCGCCACAACCCCGGCACCTCGCCGTCCGTGCCCTCCTCGAAGATCGCGAGCAGCTGACGCGAGGCCTCAGCCGCCACCTGCGGGCCGTGCCGGTCGGCGTAGGCGGCGAACTGGCCGCGCAGCTCCGCCAGTTCCTCCGTCGCCGTCGCGAAGCGCACCAGCTTCTCCAGCGACGGGGCGAGCGGGCGGCGCTCCATGAGGTCCGGGCGGTCCCACCAGAACTCGGTCGTCGACACCTCGCCCGTCACGCCGTCGAGCAGGACCGACTCCGTCTCCCGGCCCTCGTCGTCGAGCAGTCCGCCTATGACCAGCTGGTCCCGCATGTCCACGGCCAGCCGCCCGTCGGGGTCGCCGGTGGCGTCCGTCAGGGTCCGCAGGCCTTCGCGGCCGAGCTCCGCGAAGCTCAACAGGCCGATCTCGGTGGGCAGTCCGGGGCCCGTCAGCCAGCTGCGCGTGGACGCGTGCGTGACGAGGCGCTCCAGGTCGTCGTCGGTCAAGGTGATCACCGCGGGCGCGGTGCCGGTCGTGCTCATCGTTCCCCCGTGCGTGCGAGCTCTGTGTCCCCGAGCGGGGTTCCATGTCCCCGAGCAAGGCAGGGCAGGGCGGGTCCGTCGTGAAGATCTCGCCGTCGTTCCCCACTGACCGGAACACTACGCCGAGCCACTGACAACGCCTCACGACAACGCCCCACGACCAAGAGACGCTCAAACCACCTCGGCGCGTTGCCTTCCCGTGAGAATCGCCTCCACCGTCTCCCCCACCGAAAGCTCCGAGGTGTCCAGCCAGAGCCCGATCCGCGGCGTCCGGGTCCGCAGCTGCCGGTCCAGTTCCCGCACCGTCCAGGCCGCCCCGTACCCCGACTTGGCCCGCTCCGCCTCCCGGGCGGCGACCGTCTCGGGGCTCGGGGCGAGAACGACGACGTACAGCGGGCGGGTGCGGACGAGCCGGACGTACGCGACCAGTTCCTCCCCCAGCACCACGTCCTGCACGACGGCCGTGAACCCGGCGTCCGCGTAAGCGTCCGCGGTCGCCGCCGACAGCTGGTAGCGCAGCCGGAGTTGGGCCTCCCCCTCGCCGCCGCCTCCGGGGACGTACTCCTGCCGTCCGGAGACGATCATCCGCCGGAACACGTCCCCACGGACGTGCGCCGCGCGTGGGAGGCGCTCGGCCAGGGCTTGCGCGACCGTCGACTTGCCGGCCGCCATGACCCCGGTGACCAGCACGACCCCGCGCATCACGTCAGATACACGCCGCCCAGCACGACCACCAGCGCCGCGAGCGCGAACACCAGGATCCACACCAGCAACTTCCCGACGCTGGGCGGCGGTTCGTAGCGCTGCGGATCGTCCTGGCTCACTGTCCCGTCACCACCGCGGCCTGCGGACGGATCGGCAGCCGGTTCACCGGGCGGCCGGTCGCGGCCCGTACGGCGGAGGCGACCGCCGCCGGTGACGTCACCACCGGCACCGCGCTCACCGCCTTCGCGCCGAAGGGCGCGACCACATCCCGTTCCTCGACGAGCTTCACGATCCGGATGTCCGGCGCGTCCAGGGCCGTCGGCAGCGCGTACCCGGTGAGGTCCGGGTGCCGGATCAGCCCGCGCGCGGTGCGCAGGTTCTCGGTCAGCGCGATGCCCACGCCCTGGGTGACACCGGCCTCGATACGAGCCGCCAACTGGGCCGGGTTCAGTACCCGCCCGACGTCCTGCGCGACGGCGAGTTCGACGACCCGGACCGAGCCGAGTTCGATGTCGACGTCCACCACCGCGCGGATCGCGCAGAAGGCCATGCCGACGAACGCGTCGCCCTGGCCCTGCTCGTCGAGCGGTTCGGTCGGGTGCGGGCGGCACTGGGCGGTGGCCCACAGCTCCTTGCCCTCCATCGCCTCGGTGACGGTGGTCGACAGGACGCCGTCGTACGAGGTGATCTTGCCGTCGGTGATCTGGAGCAGCTCGGTGGACATCCCGAACTTGTGCGCGAGCGGCTGGAGGAGCTGGGTGCGGACCATCTTCGCCGCGCGTTCCACCGCGCCGCCGGACACCCAGGTGTGGCGGCCGCGGCAGCCCGCGCCGGCCGGGGGCTGGTCGGTGTCGACGGGGGCCACGTGGACCTCGTCGATGCCCAGGGTCTCCTGGACGATCTGGCGGGCCAGCGTGGTGAAGCCCTGGCCGGTCTCGACGGCGGCGCAGAGCACGGTCGCGATGCCGTCGTGGACCTTGACCGTGGCCGTGGAGACCTCGTCGGCACCCTCGGCGCCCAGCATGTGCACCATGCCCAGGCCGTAGCCCACGCCCCGGCGGATCGCGCCCGGCTCCCCCGCGCCCTCGGGGCCGCCGGGCAGCAGCCACTCGTCCTCGGGGGTGTCCTTGGGCAGCGCCGGGAGCGGGAAGTCCCGTACGGCCTGGAGGAGTTCGGCGACCGGGGCCGGGCAGGTCACGGTCTGGCCGGTGGGCAGGACGTCACCGGTAGCCATGGCGTTGCGCAGGCGGAGTTCGGCGGGGTCGATGCCCAGCTTCTTCGCCAGCTTGTCCATCTGGGCCTCGTAGGCGGCGCACACCTGCATGGCGCCCTCGCCGCGGACATGGCCGGAGGGCGGGTTGTTGGTGCGGACGGCCCAGCCCTCGATGAAGGCGTTCGGGACGACGTACGGGCCGCAGGCGAAGCCGACGGCGGCGGCGAGGGCCTCGGAGGAGGTGTCGGCGTAGGCACCCGCGTCGAGCAGGATCTGCGCCTCGACCTTCACCAGCTTGCCCTCGGCGTCGGCGTGGTGCCGGTAGCGCAGGAGGGTGGGGTGGCGGTGGACGTGGCCGAGGAAGGACTCCTCGCGCGTGGCCGTGAGCTTCACCGGGCAGCCGGTCTTGAGCGCGAGCAGGCCGAGCGGCAGCTGGATGCCCTGGTCCTCGCGGTCGGCGGTGGCGCCGGGGACTCCGGTGACGACGATCTTGACGCGCTCGGGTACCAGGCCGTAACAGGCGGCGGCGGTGTCCCGGTCGGTGTGCGGGTCGGTGGAGGCCAGGTACAGCTCGACGCCGCCGTCGGGGCGGGGCACGGCGAGTCCGGCCTCGGCGCCGATGGGGGCCGGGTCCTGGCGGCCGATGCGGTACTGGCCCTCGACGACGATCTCGCCGGTCGCGGCCGGGTCGCCGTGGTGCAGCGGGATGTGCCGGATCAGGTTGCCGTCGGCGTGCAGCGGCTCGGCCTCGAAGGCCTGCTCGGGGTCGGTGACCGGGTCGAGTACTTCGTACTCGACGATGACGGCCGCGGCGGCCATCCGCGCCGTGTCGGGGTGGTCGGCGGCGACGGCCGCGATGGGCTCGCCGTGGTGGCGTACGACCTCGGAGGCGAAGACCGGCCGGTCCGCCTTGCCGCGCCCGTACAGCGGGTGGCCGGGGACGTCCTCGTGGGTGATGACCGCGCGGACGCCGGGCATCTCCCGCGCGTGGGTCGTGTCGATGGACACGATGCGCGCGTGCGGGTGCGGGGAACGCAGCACGGCCGCCCACAGCAGGCCCTCGGCCCACAGGTCGGCCGCGTACGGGAACGTGCCCTCGGTCTTGGCGCGGGCGTCGGCGGCCGGGAGGGAGGCGCCGAGGCCGTGCGGGATCGGCTCGGGGGCAGGGGCTGCCTCCGCGGGAGTGGTCGCGGTGGCGGCTTCGTTGCTCACGCCTGGCCTCCGTCCGGTCCGTACGCCTGGTCGTGCCGCGGCTCGAAGGCCGACGGGTTCACACCGCCGGCTCCCGGGCCCGCCTGATGGGGAATACGTGCCTCGTCGCCGTCCGACTCGGAGTCCGCCGCGGCGTGTGCCTCACGCTCGGCGACGACCTCCTGGACGGCGTCGACGACGCCCCGATAGCCGGAACAGCGGCACAGGTTGCCGCACAGCGCCTGGCGGGTCTCCAGCTCGGTCGGCGCCGGGTTGCCCTCCAGCAGGTCGTGCACGGTCATCGCCATGCCCGGCACGCAGAAGCCGCACTGCACCGCGCCGCACCGGGCGAGCGCCCGCTGCACGTCGGAGGGGCGGCCGTCCTCGGCGAGGCCCTCGACGGTACGGACCTCGCTGCCGGCGGCGGTGACGGCCGGAACCAGGCAGGAGGCGACGAGCCGCCCGTCCACCTGGACGTTGCAGGCCCCGCACTCGCCCTGCGAGCAGCCGTCCTTGGCGCCGGCGAGACCGAGGCGCTCGCGCAGCACGTAGAGCAGCGACTCGCCGATCCAGGCGTCGGCCACGGGCCGGTCGACGCCGTTGACGCGCAGGACGTAGGCGGCGAGGGGGTGTTCTTCGCCGGGGAAGGCGGGGGGCTGTTCGGCGGCGTGCTCCTCCGCGTCCTCGGCGGCGGGAGCGGCGTCGCCGTCCGGGGTGTGCTCGGCGGGCGGCTCGGGGGCCTCTTCAGCGGCTTCCACGGCCCCTTGGGCGCCCTCAGGGGCCTCGGACGCGGCGGCGTCCTCACCGTCGCCCGGAGAGGGCGGTGAGGCGGCTGCGGCGGGGGCGGCGTCGGAGGGGTGGTCCTGCGGCTCGGCGGAGGAGCGCTCCGCGTCGGGGGCGGACTCGTCCGGGCCCGCCTCCACGCGCGCGTGGACGTCCGCGGCGGCCGCATCACCCACGGCACCCGGCGGCACGTGTACGTGCTCGTCGCCGGCCGGGAGGCCATGACCGCCGTCGGCGGGCACGTGCGCGTGTCCGTGCTCGGCTCCGGGAGGCGTCGGCTGCCCGGCATCCGCCGCCCCGGTGTCCCACGGCTGGCCCGTCTGCGTCGCCCAGGGGGCCGGCGCGCCGCCCGGCAGCGTGGCCGGAGGGGTGCCGCCGCCCCACTGCTCGACGAGGGACGACGTGGTGAACTCGCCCGATTCATCCGGAAGGTCACCCCCGGCGACGGGGATGGACCACTGTCCGGTGACGTCGTGGCCGGGCGCCGGAGCGGAGTCGGACGCGTCCTGGAAGGTCCACTGCCCGGTCGCCCCCGGGTTGTACGTGAACTGGTCGTTCCCGGCCGTGTGCCCGTCCTGCGGCACGGCGTTGGGGTCGGGCCACTGCGCGCCACCGGCCGGGGCCGCGGCCCAGGTGCCGGTGGCCGCCGGGTCGGTACCCGCCGCGCCGCCGGGCGCCACCGTTATCTGCGGCGGCACATAGCCGTGGCCCGGCGCCGCGAGCGGGCTGTCGGAGGCCAGCAGGGCGTCGATGCCGCCCTCGGGGAGCTTCACGAAGGCGGTGGCGCCGTCGTCGTAGTCGCCCTGGGGCAGCGGGTCCCAGCGGCCGCCGCTGTGCGGGGCGGCGCCTTCTCCGTGCTGGTCGTCGGTCACGACAGTGCCCTCCCCAGTGCTCGTCGGGCCAGCGCGGCGACGGTGCGCCGCAGGTGCAGTACGGCGGGCGGAAGCTGCTGGACGGAGCCGTCGGGCTCCGGGGCCGGGTCGGGGATGCAGGCCGCGGCGACGTACTCACCGAAGGCGTGCAGCGCCTCCGGGACGAGCGCGCGGTTGTTGTCCCAGTCGATCAGCCGGCCGACCCACTGCTCGGCGTCCAGGGGCCGCAGCGGCATCGGCGCTATGGCTCCGACGGCGCACCTGACGCCGCGCCGGGCGGGGTCGAGGACCAGCGCGACGGAGGCGATGGCCCGGCCGGGGCCGGTGCGGCCGGTGGCCTTGAGGAAGACCTGCGGCGCGTGCAGCAGCGGCACGCGCACGAAGCCGATGAGTTCGCCGCCGCGCAGCATGTCCATCCCGGCCAGCAGATGCGACACGGGCAGCTCCCGGCGGGCTCCGCCCGGGCCCGCGATGATCAGCGTCGCCTCCAGGGCGGCCAGCACCGGGAGCGCGTCGCCGGTGGGGGACGCCGTGGCGATGTTGCCGCCCAGGGTGCCCGCGTTGCGGATCTGCGGCGGGCCCGCGGCGCGCGCGGAGGCGGCGAGGGCGGGGATGAGGGCGGCGAAGTCGGGGCGGCCCATACGCGCGTGGGTGAGCCCGGCGCCGAGCAGGGCGTGCCCGTCCTGGTACTGCCAGCCACGGATCTCGCTGATCCGGCCGAGGCCGACCAGGGCTGCGGGCCTGAGCTGGCCGGAGTTCACGGCGGCCATGAGATCGGTGCCGCCCGCGACGGGCACGGCGGCGGGCGTGGCGGCCAGTGCCGCCACGGCCTCGTCGAGCGTCGTGGGCAGCGTGACGGCCTGCGCCGCCTGCGGTGCGTGCGTGGTCAAACCGGCTGCCCCTTCCCGCTGCCCCACCTGGTCCCAGCTGGTCCCGCCTGTTGCTGCCGTACGGTACGTGCTGACAGGGCGGACGTGGCAACTCTGGCACATCTTCGCAGGGCCCGAAGAACGGGGTCCGGTAGACGGCATTCGCCCACCTCATCGGGGAGATGGTCCGTTTTCGTACGGCATCACCGGTGTGAGCGAATTGCCTCTCTTCAGTGATCCTGCCGGGGTTTCTCCGCTACTTGTTCGGGGGCGACCCCTCGATCGGGCGACCGAGGACCCCGGGACGCCGTTGCCACGGCAGCGGACCGGTGGGCGGCCGGTAGCCGACACCGAGGGCGTCAAGTCGCCGGTAATGGGCGGCCATCCGCCGCTCGAAGCCGGCGAAGTCCCGCTCGGCGGGGGCCGGCAGGTCGCTCCAGGCGACCTCGGCGAAGGCCGCGAGCCGGGGGAACGCCTGGTAGTCCACGCGCGCGTGGTCCTCCATCACCTCGGTCCACAGGTTGGCCTGCGTGCCGAGCACGTGCGCCGCCTCGTCCTGGCTCAGCTCCGCGGGAACGGGCTCGAAGCGGTACACGTCCTCCAGGGTGCGGACGTAGCCGATGGGGACCGGCTCGTCGTCCCCCTCCGCCTGCCGGTGGTCCAAGTAGACGTGCTGCTCGGGGCACATGACGACGTCGTGGCCCGCGCGCGCGGCCGTCACCCCGCCCTCGTACCCGCGCCAGGAGGACACCGCCGCGCCCTCCGCGAGGCCGCCCTCGAGAATCTCGTCCCATCCGATGAGCCTGCGCCCGCGCGCGGAGAGCCACTTGTCGAAGTGCCGTACGAACCAGGCCTGAAGTCCGTCCTCGCCACCGACGCCGAGTTCCTTGATGCGGGCCTGCGCCGTGGCCGACCGCCGCCACTGGTCCTTGAGGCATTCGTCACCGCCGATGTGGACGAACTCGCCCGGGAACAGTTCCAGCACTTCCTCCAACACCCCCTCGTAGAAGCGCAGGGTGTTGTCAGTGGGGGCGAGTACGTTCGGAGAGATCCCCCAGTTGTCCCAGACGGAGAGGGAAGTCGTGTCGATCACATCGGTGTTGCCGAGTTCCGGGTACGCGGCGATGGCGGCCTGCGAGTGGCCGGGTACGTCGATTTCCGGGACGACGGTGATATGCCGCTCGGCGGCGTAGGCGACGATCTCGCGGATGTCGTCCTGGGTGTAGTAGCCACCGTGCGGCTTCTCCTCCCACAGCGGCGAGGCCCGGTGGCCGAATTTCGTCCGCGCCCGCCATGAGCCGACCTCGGTGAGCCGAGGGTGCCGTTCGATCTCGACGCGCCAGCCCTGGTCGTCCGTCAAGTGGAAGTGGAACACGTTGAGTTTGTGCGCCGCCATCAGGTCGAGATAGCGCAGCACTCCGTCCTTGGGCATGAAGTGCCGGGCGACGTCGAGCATGAGGCCGCGCCAGCGGAATCGGGGCGCGTCCTGGATCTCCGTCAGCGGCAGCCGCCAGGTACGGCCGGGAAGGGGTGCGCGCCGGAAGGCGTCGGGACCGAGGAGCTGACGCAGCGTCTGGGCGCCCCGGAAGACACCGGCGGGCGAGCCGCCCTGGAGGTGGACACCGTGCGGGGCGACGACGAGACGGTAGGCCTCCTCGCCCAGTCCGGGCCGGACGGACAGGTGGAGGACGTCGTGCTCGTCGCCCCGCTTGGGCGGCAGCGAGAGCCCGGTCGCCGCGCCGAGCGTCGCGCGCAGCCAGCGCGCGGTGCCCTCGGTGCCCGGCCCGGCCTCGATCCCGAAGCCGTCGCCGAGCTCCAGGAAGCCCTCGGCCCGCTCCACCCGGTCAGGTGCCGGAATGAGATCCATGAGTGATCAGACCTTTCAGTCCTTGACCGCTCCGCCCAGCCCCGAGACCAGACGTCGCTGTACGAGTACGAAGAACACCAGCACCGGAATCGTCATCACCGTGGACGCCGCCATGACCCCGCCCCAGTCCGGCTCGTCCGGCTTGTAGAAGACCAGCAGGGCCATCGGCAGGGTCGACTGGGAAGTGTCGCTGATGATGAACGACTTGGCGAAGAGGAAGTCGTTCCAGGCCGAGATGAAGGAGAACACGCTCGTCGCCACCAACCCCGGGAACACCAGCGGGAAAAGGATCTGCCACAGGAATCGCCCCCGGCTCGCCCCGTCCATGTACGCGGCCTCCTCCAGCGCCTCCGGCACGGCTTTCACGAACCCCCGCAGCATCCAGATCGCGAAGGGCAGCGAGAAGGCGATGTGGGGCAGGATCAGCGAGCCCAGCGAGTTCAGCAGACCGAAGTCCCGCATCTGGAAGAACATCGGGATCGTCAGCGCCTCCACCGGCACCATCTGGGCCACCAGAAACATGATCAGCAGGGTGGTCCGGAAGCGGAACCGGAATCGGGTCACGGCGGTCGCGGCGAGAAACGCGACCAGCGCCGAGGCGATCACCACACTGCCCGCCACGACAAGGCTGTTGACGAAATACCGACCAAAATCCTGTTGGCCGAACACCCGCCGGAAGGAATCCAGAGAAGGCGAAAGCGTCCACGGCCGCGGCTCGCTCGACTCGATCTCCCCGGCCGGTTTGAAGGCGCTCAGCACCATCCAGTAGAGGGGGAAGGCGACGACGGCCGCGATCAGCAGCGCCGACGCTTCTGCCGCGAACCGCCACGGGCGGGCCACAAGGCCCCGAAGAAGATTCACAGCTCCTCCCCCTGCCGGCGCAGCAGCCGCAGATAGCCGAGGGTGACGACGAGCAGGATCAGCAGCATCACGATTCCGATCGCCGAGCCGAGGCCGTACTGCGAGGAGGCGAACGCCTGCTGGTAGGCGTACACGTTCAGGACGAGGTTCTGGCCCGCGATGCCGCCGCCGTTCGTCATGACGTAGATCTGCGTGAAGACCTTGAAGTCCCAGATGACCGACTGGATGGTGACGACCACCAGGATCGGCCGCAGCATCGGCGCCAGCACGGACCGCCAGATCCGCCACTGCGAGGCGCCGTCGAGGGAGGCGGCCTCCAGGACCTCGGCGGGGACAGCGCGGATACCGGCGTAGACGGTGACCATCACGAACGGGAAGGAGCACCACACCACTTCGAGCAGCACGAGGAAGAAGGCGGACCAACGCCCGTACGTCCAGGAGTGGTCGCCGAGACCGAGGACGCGGTTGACCGGCCCGAAGTCCGGGTCGAACAGGAACAGCCAGACCGTCGACCCGGTGACTGCCGGTGTCGCCCACGCCCCCAGCGCGGCCAGCATCAGCGCCAGCCGCGGCACCGCCCGCACGCGCGTGAGCAGCACGGCGAGCGCACAGCCGACGGCGAGCGTGGAGACGACACAGGCGGCCGCGAACACCACGGTGGCCAGCAGCACCTGCCAGAACTGCGGATCACCGAAGAGCACCGAGTAGTTCCCGAACCCTTCGAAGGCAGTGGGCTCGCCGCCACTGACCTGCGCTTGCGTGTACCGGAAGAGGGAGATGAGCCCGAGCTGATAGATGGGGTAGACGAGCAGCCCGCCCAGGACGACGAGAGCGGGGGCGAGATAGAGCCAGGGTGTCCAGGTGGTGCGGCGGGTCATCGGCGTCATCCGGCGGAGCCGAACGCGTCGTTCATCTTCTTCGCCGCGTCCTTCGAAGCCGCCGCGACCGACTTCCGGCCGCTGATGACCTCCTGGAACATCGTGGGCAACACCAGCGAAGAGTCGATCTGCGACCAGGCGGGGGAAGCCGGTACGAACTTCGTGCCCGAACTCAGCGTCTGCACGAAGGGCTTCACGAACGGCTCCTCCTCCGCCGCCTGCTGCCGCACGTCCGCGTACGTCGGCAGAAAGCCCATCACGTCGAACAGCGCGCCCTGTGTCTTCTTCGACGCCAGCTGCTCCATCAACTGCACCGCCAGCGTCCGGTGCGAGGTGCTCTTCAGTACGCCGATGTTGTTGCCGCCCGCGAAGGCGGGAGCGATCGAGCCGGACGCGACGCCGGGCAGCGGCACGACCGCGTACTTGCCCTTCACCTTCCCCGCCTCGACCGCCGCGTGGCTGAAGTCGCCCCCGATGGCCATGCCCGCCTTGCCCGCGGCGAACGCGGAGACGGTGTCGTTGCCGCCGAAGCCGGCGCACTTCGCGGCGGGACAGTTGTCGTCGGAGAACAGGGACGTGTACGCCTTGATGCCCTTCTGGGCCTCCGCGCTGTCGATCGCCGAGGTGTACGAGCCGCCCTCGGCCGTCGCGATCTCACCGCCGTCGGCCCAGACGAACGGCATCGCGCCGTACGTGTAGGCGCCGCCGACGACCAGGCCGTACAGCTCGGGCTTCGCGGCGCGGATCTTGCGGGCGGTGGTGGCCAACTCGGTCATCGTCCGGGGCGGTTGCAGCCCCAGTTCTTTGAAGACGTCCGTGCGGTAGTACAGCGCGCGGACGCCGACGTAGAACGGCGCGCCGTAGACCTTGCCGTCCACCGTGACGGACGTCCTCGCCGTGGGGTCGGTGTCCTTGGCCTCGGGCCAGGCGCCGAACTCCTGGGTGACGTCGAGGAGTCCGCCGTCCTTCACATAGCCGGCGGTGTCGGTGTTGCCGTACTCCATGACGTCGGGGGCGGACGCCGGGTCGTTGAAGGCGGCCTTGACGCGTTGGGCGCGGGTGTCGATCGGGATGTACTCCACCTCGACCTTCGTGCCGTCGTGGGCCTTCTCGAAGGCGGCGACCACGGAGTCGACGACCTTCTCCTTGGGCTTGTTGCCGACCTCCTGGAAGAGCCAGACACGCAGGGTGCCGGAGGTGTCGTCCTTGTCGGAGGAGGAGTTGGAGGAGGTCTGGGGCGCGCAGGCGGTGAGGGCGAGGGCGGTCAGGAGCACGGTCAGCCGGGGGGAGAGCTTCATGGAGTGGGACCTCCGAAGTGCGTTGCAACATATGCAATGGCGGTTTCGCTCTGCACAACGGAGGCTAGGGACTCCATGAACATGCCCACAAGAGGTCTCAACCACTTCGTGACCGGCCGGCGCACCCCGTGCAACGGCGGACAGCACAAAGGCCCCCAAGGCGCGCCGAAACGCACCTGGAGGCCTCAGTGGGACTCAGCCGGGCAGACGGACCTACTTGTCGCCGCCGCCCTTGCCGTCGCCGTCCCCGCCGGCGCCCATGGACTCGTAGATCTCCTTGCACATGGGACACACGGGGTACTTCTTCGGGTCGCGGCCCGGTACCCACACCTTGCCGCACAGCGCCACGACGGGGGTCCCGTCGAGGGCGCTCGCCATGATCTTGTCCTTCTGGACGTAGTGGGCGAAGCGCTCGTGGTCGCCGTCGCCGTGGGACACCTGTGGCGTCGGCTCTACGAGTGTCCCCGTACCAGTCCCGCGCTCGGGCTCAAGAGTGCTCATGAAAGCCAGGGTACTTAAGGTCACACGCTTCAGTTGAGCGAAGGGTCGTCCGGATACGTGGCCACCATCGCCAGCTCGTTGCGCTGGCGGCGCAGGACCTCGCGCCAGAGTCGCTCCGGGGACGGCGAGGACACGTCACCGGGCTCGGACTCCACGACGTACCAGGCGCCCTCCACCAGCTCGTCCTCCAGCTGGCCGGGGCCCCAGCCGGCGTATCCCGCGAAGATCCGCAGGGAGCCGAGCGCCGAGGCCAGCAGCTCCGGCGGGGCCTCCAGGTCGACCAGGCCGATCGCGCCGTGCACCCGGCGCCAGCCCAGCGGGGCTCTCTCGCCGGACGCGCCGCCCGGGATGACCGCGACGCCGAGCGCCGAGTCGAGGGAGACCGGGCCGCCCTGGAAGACGACCCCAGGTTCGCCGGCGAGGTCCGCCCAGCCCTCCAGGATGTCGCCGACGTCCACCGGGGTGGGACGGTTGAGGACGACACCGAGGGAGCCCTCCTCGTCGTGGTCGAGAAGGAGCACCACCGCACGGTCGAAGTTCGGGTCCGCCAGGGCGGGCGTTGCCACGAGCAACCGCCCTGTGAGCGAGGACACCTCGGTCATGCCAGACATGATCCCGCATCTTCCCCTCGAAGGGGGAGGCAATGCGGGGACGGGAGGGAATGCAGCTCAGAGCTGAAAGGGGCACCGCCCGCGCACCTCCGCGCCGGTGACCCCATGTACCCGTGGGTGAACGGTGGGTGTTGTGACACAGCTATGACGTAGCTGGGCGGTACTTGGGCTTACGGAAGGGGGGTGGACGGCGATTACCCTTTCCCTTCTGGCCCCCTGCCCCACCAATCGGAACGCGAGATACATGACCGTCAACGGCAATGACGACGTACTGCTCGTCCACGGCGGAACCCCGCTGGAGGGCGAGATCCGTGTCCGCGGTGCGAAGAACCTCGTACCGAAGGCCATGGTCGCCGCCCTGCTGGGCAGCGGGCCGAGTCGACTGCGCAACGTTCCGGACATCCGTGACGTGCGTGTCGTACGCGGTCTGCTGCAACTGCACGGTGTGACGGTCCGTCCGGGCGAGGAGCCCGGCGAACTGGTGATGGACCCGACGCACGTCGAGAGCGCCAACGTCGCTGACATCGATGCCCACGCGGGTTCCAGCCGTATCCCGATCCTGCTCTGCGGCCCGCTGCTGCACCGCCTCGGGCACGCCTTCATCCCGGGCCTCGGCGGCTGTGACATCGGTGGCCGGCCCATCGACTTCCACTTCGAGGTGCTGCGGCAGTTCGGCGCGACCATCGAGAAGCGGGCGGACGGGCAGTTCCTGGAGGCGCCGCGGCGGCTGCGCGGTACGAAGATCCGGCTGCCGTACCCGTCGGTCGGCGCGACCGAGCAGGTGCTGCTGACGGCGGTGCTGGCGGAGGGCGTCACCGAACTCTCCAACGCCGCGGTGGAGCCCGAGATCGAGGATCTCATCTGCGTCCTGCAGAAGATGGGCGCCATCATCGCGATGGACACCGACCGCACGATCCGCATCACCGGTGTGGACTCGCTCGGCGGCTACAACCACAAGGCCCTGCCGGACCGCCTGGAGGCCGCCTCCTGGGCGTCCGCCGCGCTCGCGACCGAGGGCAACATCTACGTCCGCGGCGCCCAGCAGCGGTCGATGATGACGTTCCTCAACACCTACCGGAAGGTGGGCGGTGCCTTCGAGATCGACGACGAGGGCATCCGTTTCTGGCACCCCGGTGGCCAGTTGAAGTCCATCGCGCTCGAGACCGACGTGCACCCCGGCTTCCAGACGGACTGGCAGCAGCCGCTGGTGGTCGCGCTGACGCAGGCCACGGGTCTGTCGATCATCCACGAGACGGTGTACGAGTCCCGGCTCGGGTTCACCTCCGCGCTGAACCAGATGGGTGCTCACATCCAGCTGTACCGCGAGTGCCTGGGCGGCTCCGACTGCCGCTTCGGCCAGCGCAACTTCCTCCACTCGGCGGTCGTCTCCGGACCCACCAAGCTCCAGGGCGCCGACCTGGTCATCCCCGACCTCCGCGGCGGCTTCTCGTACCTGATCGCGGCCCTCGCGGCCCAGGGCACCTCGCGGGTGCACGGCATCGACCTGATCAACCGCGGCTACGAGAACTTCATGGAGAAGCTCGTGGAACTGGGCGCGAAGGTGGAACTGCCGGGCAAGGCGCTCGGGTAACAGCCAGCCGTACCTAACGCCGATGGGGCGGTCACCCGAGTCCGGGTGACCGCCCCATCGGCGTTGGTGCAGCGCCCCTCAGGGGCGCGGGGCTGTGTTCGACTATGCGGCTCCGCCGCGTGGGCGCAACCAGCCACAGCGAACCCGCAGTCGCCCGCGGCGTCACGCCATGACGGCGAACAGGCGCCCTTACTTACCCTTGGCCGCTTCCTTGAGCTTGGAGCCCGCCGAAACCTTCACGCTGTAGCCGGCCGGGATCTGGATCGGGTCGCCGGTCTGCGGGTTGCGCGCGGTGCGAGCGGCACGGTGGGTGCGCTCGAAGGTCAGGAAGCCGGGGATGGTGACCTTCTCGTCGCCCTTGGCGACGATCTCGCCGACGGTCTCGGCGAAAGCGGCCAGAACGGCGTCGGCGTCCTTGCGGGTCACCTCGGCGCGGTCGGCCAGCGCGGCCACCAGCTCACTGCGGTTCATGTTCTTACTCCCGTGTTCTTCTTGCCGTTGAGGCGTGCCACGCGGCGGAGCCGCATGTTGGGCGCTGTCGTTTGCCGATGCGCCGCGCCCAGAGACGCATCCTGCCCCTACCTGCGGCGGGAAAGCCAATCCGGCACCCGTAGGAGTCGTGAGAACACCCTAGGGAGTCACACGAAAGGCCTGAGCGTGCCCGCCAACCTAACGGGCGGCCGTCGGCCAGCGGTTCCGCGACGCGCCGATGCAGGGGCCGTGGTGGTGATGCTCACAAGCCCGCACAACCACCCACAGCCCTTGCACAGTACGACACGGCTACGACAACGGGCCGCGGCGCCCGGCGCTACGAGGCCGCGGCGTCCGGCGTCAGGCGGTGGCGCCCGCCGCCTTCGCCGCCTCGCGCACCGCGCCGGCGACCGCGCCCGCGACCTTGTCGTTGAAGACGGACGGGATGATGTAGTTCGGGTTCAGCTCGTCCTCGCTGACCACGTCCGACAGGGCGGTTGCGGCGGCCAGCATCATGTCGGTGTTGACCGTGCGGGACTGGGCGTCCAGCAGACCGCGGAACACACCCGGGAAGACCAGCACGTTGTTGATCTGGTTCGGGAAGTCGGAGCGGCCGGTGGCCACAACCGCCGCCGTCTGGCGGGCGATTGCCGGGTCGACCTCGGGGTCGGGGTTCGCGAGCGCGAACACGATCGCGCCCTCGGCCATCGCGGCCACGTCGTCGCCGTCGAGGACGTTGGGCGCGGAGACGCCGATGAAGACGTCGGCGCCGCGCACCGCTTCCTTCAGCGTGCCGGTCAGGCCCTCGGGGTTGGTGTTGTCGGCGATCCAGCGCAGCGGCGAGTCCGCGGCGGCGTCGACGAGGTCCTCGCGGCCGGCGTGCACGACGCCGTGGATGTCGGCGACGACGGCGTTCTTCACGCCCGCGGCCAGGAGCAGCTTCAGGATGGCCGTACCGGCCGCGCCGGCGCCGGACATGACGACGCGGATGTTCTCAATTGCCTTGCCGGTGACGCGAAGTGCGTTCTTCAGGGCGGCGAGGACGACGATCGCGGTGCCGTGCTGGTCGTCGTGGAAGACGGGGATGTCGAGGGCCTCGCGCAGGCGGGCCTCGATCTCGAAGCAGCGGGGCGCGGAGATGTCCTCGAGGTTGATGCCGGCGAAGCCGGGGGCGATCGCCTTGACGATCTCGACGATCGCGTCGGTGTCCTGGGTGTCGAGGCAGATCGGCCAGGCGTCGATGCCGGCGAACCGCTTGAAGAGGGCCGCCTTGCCCTCCATGACCGGCAGTGCGGCCTTGGGGCCGATGTTGCCGAGGCCCAGCACGGCCGAGCCGTCCGTCACGACCGCAACGGAGTTGCGCTTGATGGTGAGGCGGCGGGCGTCCTCGGGGTTCTCGGCGATCGCCATGCAGACGCGGGCCACACCGGGGGTGTAGATCATCGAGAGGTCGTCACGGTTGCGGATGGGGTGCTTGGACGCCATCTCGATCTTGCCGCCGAGGTGCATCAGGAACGTACGGTCGGAGACCTTGCCGAGCGTGACGCCCTCGATGCCGCGCAGCTGTTCGACGATCTCGTCGGCGTGGGCCGTGGAGGTGGCCGCGATGGTGACGTCGATCCGGAGCTTCTCGTGGCCGGAGGCGGTCACGTCGAGGCCGGTCACCGAGCCTCCGTGGGACTCGACGGCCCCGGTGAGCTGGGAGACCGCGGTTCCGCTCGCGGGCACCTCCAGCCGGACCGTCATCGAGTAGGAGACGCTGGGCGCCGTTGCCATGGCCGACTTCCTCTGCTTTCAACGTGACGCTGTATGCCGTCCGATCGTCGCACCTACTGATGAGTAGGCGTTAGCCGCGCTGGATTGCGAACGTTTTGTTCACAGCAAAAGAGGCCCACGTCACGTTTTCCGCGACGTGGACCTCTTCTTCCGCTCAGTGACACCGACCCGCCATGCTCGCCTCGCGGCAAGTGGTCCCTCTAAGGGACGAAGGTTGGGCCCGGGGGCTTGGATCGGGCCGGTGCCACACCCAGGCTAACAAACGGATCCCGTAAGGCCATTCCCGTCTCGAGAGTTCTTCGAGTGCTCAGGGCCTGCCCTAATCCCGCAGCAGGTCAGGCACCCCGGTCCCGTCCGGCTGGTCCCGGTCGCCCGAGACGATCGTCAGCTGCTGGGTCGCCCGGGTGAGGGCGACGTACAGCACCCGCAGGCCGGCCGGGGACTCGTCCGCGATCTCGGCCGGGGAGACGACGATCGTGGCGTCGTACTCCAGGCCCTTGGCCTCCAGGCTGCCGAGGGCCACCACCCGGTCGCCGAGTCCGGCGAGCCAGCGGGCGGCCTCCTCGCGGCGTTGCATGGCGACGACGACGCCGACGGTGCCGTCGACGAGGTCGAGGAGGCGGGCGGCCTCGGCGCGGACGGTGGCCGCGAGCGAGTCCCGTACGACCGTGAAGCGGGGCTCGACCCCCGTGGAGCGGACGGCCGAGGGGGACGTGGAGCCCGGCATCGCGAGGGCCAGCACCTTCGCGGCGAGCTCGGCGATCTCGGCCGGGTTGCGGTAGTTCACCGTGAGCTCGAAGCGGCGGCGGGGACGGGTGCCGAGGGCCTCGTCGCGGGCCTCGGCGGCCTCCTCGGGGTCGGACCAGGAGGACTGGGCCGGGTCGCCGACGACCGTCCAGGTGGCGTGCCGGCCGCGGCGGCCGACCATGCGCCACTGCATCGGCGTGAGGTCCTGCGCCTCGTCGACGATGACGTGGGCGTACTCGACCCGCTCCTGGGCGAGCCGCTCGGCGCGCTCGCGCTGCGACTCCTCGCGCACCGGCATCAGCTCCTCCAGGCCGGTGAGCTGGTCGAGCGGGTCCAGTTCGCGCTTCTTCCTGGGGCGGGCCGGGGTGCCGAGGATGGCCTGGAGCTCGTCGAGCATGGCGATGTCGTGCACGGAGTACCCGTCCCGCTTCAGGGAGCGGGCGACCCTGCGGACCTCGCCGGGGTTGAGGATGCGGCGGGCCCAGCGGCCGAGGCGGCGCTCGTCGGCCATGGCGGCCATGACGTCCTTCGGGGTGAGCTCGGGCCACCAGGCGTTCAGGAAGTCGATGAAGGCGTCCTCTGAGCTGACGTCCTCGTCGAAGGAGGAGCGCAGCTCGGCGGCGAGCTCGGGGTCGGTGTGCCGGCCGGCCGCGCCGGACTGCGCCCACAGGGCGTCGAGGAGGAGCTTGCGGGCGCGGGGGCGCAGCAGGTTCACGGGCGCGGTGCCGCCGAGGGCGTTGTGCCGGATGCGGTCCAGCTCGGCCGCCTCCAGCTCCAGACGGCGGCCGAAGGCGACGACGCGGAGACGGGTGGGAGTGACCGTGGGGCGGGTGGTCCCGGTGTCCTCGTCCTCGCCGAGGGCGAGCTGCCCGGCGCCGCCGCCCGGCCGCGTCTCCAGCGCCCCTCGCGCCGCCTTCCGCAGGACCTTGAGCATGCGGTACGAGCCCTTGGCGCGGGCGGTGGCCGGGCTGTCGTACAGCGTGGCCTCGGCGCCGTCGACGAGGGAGCCGATGGCGCGGATGGCGACCTGGCCCTCCTCGCCCAGGGAGGGCAGGACGCCCTCGGTGTAGGCGACGAGCAGGGGCGTGGGCGAGACGATGAGGATGCCGCCCGAGTAGCGGCGCCGGTCCTGGTAGAGGAGGTAGGCGGCGCGGTGCAGGGCGACGGCCGTCTTGCCGGTGCCGGGGCCGCCCTCGACGTAGGTAACGGAGGCGGCGGGGGCGCGGATGACCAGGTCCTGCTCGGCCTGGATGGAGGCGACGATGTCCCGCATGGTGTGGCTGCGGGCCTGGCCGAGGGCGGCCATCAGGGCGCCGTCGCCGATCACCGGCAGTTCGTGGCCGTCGAGGAAGGCCTTGAGCTCGGGGCGCATCAGGTCGTCCTCGACGCCGAGGACGCGACGGCCCTTGGAGCGGATGACCCGGCGCCGCACGACCCGGCCCGGGTCCACCGGGGTGGACCGGTAGAAGGGGGCCGCGGCCGGGGCCCGCCAGTCGATGACGAGCGGGGCGTACTCGGAGTCGAGGACCCCGATGCGCCCGATGTGCAGGGTCTCGGCGATGTCGGCGGTGTCGTCCTCCCGCACGGCGCCTTCGGCGGGCTCGACGGCGGTGTAGGCGCCGTCGGGGCCCTTCTTGCCGTCCTTGCCGAGGAGGAGGTCGATACGGCCGAAGAGGAAGTCCTCGAACTCGTTGTTGAGGCGGTTGAGGTGGACGCCGGCCCGGAAGACCTGGGCGTCCCGCTCGGCGAGCGCGCCGGGAGTGCCGACCTGGCCTCGCTTGGCCGCGTCGTTCATGAGGAACTCGGCCTCGTGGATCTTCTCCTCGAGACGCCGGTAGACCCGGTCGAGATGGTCCTGTTCGACGCTGATCTCCCGGTCACGAACGGAGTCGTGATCCGGACCGACCGCGGTTTCCTGCTGAGCCTGAGCGGCCACCGGGCCCCCTTCTGACGTGCTGGGCAGCCGTCAACCCTAAGTGAAGGGGGCCGGTGGAAGCTACGCGTCGGCTGTCACGCGTTCTACGCGTCGACCTCGACGAGCTTCTTGCCGTCGAAGGTCATGACCTCGAAGTGGTCGATCTGGTTCGGTTCGAAGGCCGCGCCGCCGTGGACGTAGAGGGGCTGCTTGGCCTCTTCGGTCTTGGCGTTCGGGATGCCGTAGCCCCAGTTCGGGACGGACCAGGAGGTGACCGTCTCGCGTTCGCCGTTCTTGCCGACGGCGATCAGGGAGCACTTCTCGGGACCCGTCACGTTCTTCAGCTGGAGGACCGCGTGGGTGCCCCAGTCCTTCTTCTCCACCGCGACGGTCGCGGTGACGTCGGTGCCGGGGTCGGTCGCGGTGACCTTGTCCTTGATGACGTCGAAGGCTTCCTTGGCGGGGCTGCTGGTGGTGTGTGCCGAAACGTTCCCACCCGAGTCGTCGCCGGTGGCGCCCACCGCGACCAGCGGGCCGCCGATGATCAGCGCGGCCGCCGCGGCGACCATGTAGAAACTCCGCCGGCGCTTCTGGGCGCGGCGTTCGGCGACCTCGTCGACCAGCTTGTTCACCAGGCGTGGGCTGGGCTTGGCGGACAGCGACTCGCCGATCGCGGGCGTCCCGGTCCCGGGCAGGTCCGCGAGCGCGGCCAGCATCGGTTCCATCCCGGCGAGTTCGTCGAGCTGCTGGGCGCACCACTCGCAGCCGGCGAGATGCACCTCGAAAGCGGTTGCCTCGGCGTCGTCGAGGATCCCGAGGGCGTAGGCGCCGACGGTCTCGTGCTCGCTCGGCACCGGAGATCCCTGCATGGCACCAGACATACCCGAACCACCTGTGCCGAATCCCTGGTTTCCCCCGTAAACACTCATCACGCCGTCACCCCCCGCTCCTCCAGTGCCAGCTTCATCGACCTCAGGGCATAAAAGACCCGCGAGCGGACGGTGCCGCTGGGTATTCCGAGCGTCTCGGCCGCCTCATTGACGGTACGCCCCTTGAAGTACGTCTCGACGAGCACCTCCCGGTGCGCGGGAGTCAGGTCGTCGAGCGCGTCCGACAGCGTCATCAACCACAGCGCCTTGTCGATCTCGTCCTCCGCGGGGATGACCTCCAGCGGCGACGGATCGACCTCCTGCGGCCGGGCCTGCCGGCTTCGGTGGCCGTCGATGACGATGCGCCGGGCGACCGTCACCAGCCAGGGGCGTACAGATCCGGTCGCTCGATTGAGCTGACCGGCGTTCTTCCAGGCACGGATCAGCGTCTCCTGCACGACGTCCTCGGCTCTTTGCCGGTCTCCGGCGACCAGCCTCAGCACATACGCGAGCAGGGGTCCCGCGTGCTCTCTGTACAGAGCACGCATGAGCTCCTCATCAGGTTCCGAGGGCTGGGACATGCGATGTCGGGCCCTCGATCCACGTTCATTGGCCACGACGGAATCCTTGCGCACGCCCACCTCCGATGTCCGGGGGTTCCCCCAGCCGGTCGCTCAACACCGGGTACGGACGCGGGCTGTTGTGTGTTCAAAGTGACGTGACAGTTTTCTTCCGGGTGACGTGACGAGGGGGACATGCACGCACATTCCCACCGTGCGATCTTTACATTTCCGTCACAACGGCAAGATCGGCCCGGCTGCCCGTGTCGCGGCCCGGGTAAACGGCGTGTAATCGAAATCACTTCGACTCCCGTTCCACAGAAGCCGCATAACGGACTCTCAGCTTCCGCCGCGGCCCCCTCAGGCGCGGGCGAGGGCCGCGCGACGGCGGTGCCGGGCCACCCTTTCGCGGTTCCCGCAGACCTCACTGGAGCACCAGCGCCTCCTGCGCCCCCGTGAGGTGTCGAGGTACACGATCGGGCAGTTGTCGCCGGCGCACTGCCTCAGGCCCGCCCGCGCGAGCGGATCGGTGAGCAGTTCGACGGCGTCCCGGGCGATCGCCCCGAGCAGCGCGGCCAGTTCGGGCGGGCCGTCCAATTGCCGTACGAGAGTGCCGTCTTCGGCGGACACGGCACGCGGGGCCGGGGGCGCGGCCCGGGCGAGCTCGTTGACGCGGGCGAGCGCGATGTCGGTACCGGTGGACCCCGGGCGCACCAACTGTCCCAGCCGTCCCCTCAGTTCACGGAAGGCCACCAGCCAGGAGACGTCGGCGTGCGTCAGCGGGGTGTCCGCCGGGACCAGCCCGGAGGCGACGATCCAGGCGCACAGCACCTCGACCGAGTCGAGCCGTTCGACGGGATGGGTGGTCGCGAGGAGATCGAGACAGATCCGCCCGGCGTCGAACCGCAGCTCGTACGGGGCCGCGGCCGTATCAAGTGCCATGTGCCTGTCACCGCCTAGGGGGTGCCGTGAGAAAACGGTTCCGGGAGAAAACGCGTCCGGGGAAAACGGGTCCGGGGGAATCGGGTCCGGGGGAAACGGTTCCCCTCTCACATTGCCTTCCCGCCCGCGCCGCCGGAAGTCCTCGTACCGGCGGGGCGTGGACGCAGGCGTATGGGGCTGGGCGTCTCGGCCATGTCGGCGGCGGTCCCCGGCCCGTTGACTGGAGGACATGACGAAGCGGAGCGGGACGACGGGCGGGGTACTGGGGGCGGCCACGGTCGCCATGGGGCTGATCGCGGGGGCCTTCTACGTGTTCGCGTGCGCGGTGATGCCGGGGCTGGCCCGCAGCGACGACCGGGTCTACGTCGAGGTGATGCGGAACATCAACGACGTCATCCAGAACCCGGTGTTCATGCTGAGCTTCCTCGGCGCGCTGCTGCTGACCGGGGTGGCGGCGTGGCAGGGCCGGGGGCAGTCGCACCGCCGGTGGGTGTGGGCGGCCCTCACCGCGTACGCCCTCGCGTTCCTGGTGACGGTCGCCTTCAACATCCCGTTGAACAACGGTCTGGACACCGCCGCCGATCCGGCCGCCGCCCGCGAGGAGTTCGAGGACGCGTGGGTGGCCTGGAACGTCGTACGGGCGCTGCTGTCGACGGTGGCGCTGGGCTGTCTGGCGAGGGCGCTGCTGGTGCGGGGGCGGTCCTACACGTCCGAGTACTTGGCGTCGGCGGCGGGGTCCAGGGCCAGTCGGTAACCCCGTTTCACCACCGTCTGGATCAGCTTCGGGGCGCCGAGGGCTGTGCGGAGGCGGGCCATGGCCGTCTCCACCGCGTGTTCGTCGCGGCCCGCGCCCGGCAGGGCCCGCAGCAGCTCCGCGCGGGCGACCACCCAGCCCGGCCGGCGGGACAGTGCGCGCAGCAGGGACATCCCGGCGGGCGGTACGGGGCGCAGGGCGCCGTCGACGAGGACCGCGTGGCCGCGGATCTCGACGCGGTGGCCGGCGATGGGCAGGGTGCGGGCCCGGGCCGGGAGTTCCTGGCAGAGGAGCTGGACGAGGGGGCCGAGGCGGAAGCGCTCGGGCTGGACGGTGTCGACCCCGCGGGCCTGGAGGGGAAGGGCGGTGACCGGGCCTACGCAGGCCGGGAGGACGTCGTGGTTGAGGGCCGCGAGGAGTTCCGGGAGCAGGCCTCGTTCCTCGGCCCGGGTCAGGAGGGATGCCGCCGCGGGAGCGCTGGTGAAGGTCAGGGCGTCCAGGCCCCTGGACACCGTCGCGTCGAGGAGGCGGTCCACGGGGCCGATGTCCTCCGGCGGCATCCACCGGTAGACCGGCACCCCGAGCACCTCCGCTCCCCCGGCCCGGAGCGCCTCCACGAAACCGGGCAGCGGCTCACCGTGCAGCTGGATGGCGATACGGCGCCCTTCGACGCCCTCCTCCAGCAGCCGGTCCAGCACCTCGGCCATGGACTCGGACGACGGCGACCAGTCCTCGGTCAGCCCGGCGGCCCGGATCGCGCCCTTCACCTTGGGGCCGCGCGCCAGCACCTCGACGCCGCGCAGCCGCTGGAGCAGGTCCTCGCCCAGACCCCAGCCGTCGGCGGCCTCGATCCAGCCCCGGAATCCGATCGCGGTCGTGGCGACCACGACATCCGGTACGTCGTCGATGACCTGCTTGGTCGCGGCGAGCAGCTCGCTGTCGTCGGCGAGCTGCACGATCCGCAGGGCCGGTGCGTGCAGGACGGCGGCTCCCCGTCGCTGCAGCAGTGCGCCCAGCTCGTCGGCCCGGCGCGCGGCTGTCACCCCTACGGTGAAGCCGGCCAGGGGGCCGTGTTGTTCTGGTCGCTGCTGTTCGTCGTACATAACTCTCGTCCCGCACTCGAGTCGTTTGCACCTACACCGGGTGTGATGGCACCTGCATGCCGACCGAGCCTGTCAACGGTGCGTGACAGGCTCGGTTCGGCTTCATTGCGCCGGTGTTACGTCACACCTCGGCATAGCTGAGCTGGGGCTTCGTCTCGGCGGCAGCCGTCGTCTCCGTCTTCGCGGCCGTGCGGCGAAGGTATACGGCCCAGGTCACCGCGAAGCAGAGGGCGTAGTAGACGAGGAAGGTGACGAAGGCGCCGGTGCCGGAGCCGTTCGACAGGAACGACTGGCGGAAGGCCAGGTTGATGCCGACACCGCCGAGCGCGCCGACCGCGCCGATGAGTCCCATGGAGGCGCCGGAGAGCCGGCGGCCGTGGGCGGCGGCCTCGTCGCCCTGGAGCCCCTTGGCGAGGGCCTTGGCGTGGAAGATGCCGGGGATCATCTTGAACGTCGAGCCGTTGCCGAGCCCGCTGAGGACGAACAGCACCACGAAGGCGGTGACGAACAGCGGCAGCGACTTCTGCATGCTGGCGAAGATCAGGACGGCGGTGGCGGCGCCCATGGCGACGTAGTTGTAGAGGGTGATCTTCGCGCCGCCGTACTTGTCGGCGAGCCAGCCGCCGAGCGGGCGGATCAGCGAGCCGAGCAGCGGGCCGATGAAGGTGACGTACGCGGCCTGGAGCGGCGTACGGCCGAACTGGACCTGGAGGACCTGGCCGAAGGCGAAGGAGAAGCCGATGAAGGAGCCGAAGGTGCCGATGTAGAGGAAGGACATGATCCAGGTGTGGCCGTCCTTCGCCGAGTCGATGGCGGCACCGGTGTCGTTCTTCACCGTGGCGAGGTTGTCCATGTACAGCGCGGCGAGGACGGCGGCGACGACGATGAACGGGATGTAGATCCCGAGCAGCACGCGCGGGCCGCCGCTGGCGCCGATGACCGCGAGGGCGATCAGCTGGATGACCGGGACGCCGATGTTGCCGCCGCCCGCGTTGAGGCCGAGCGCCCACCCCTTCTTACGCAGCGGGAAGAAGGCGTTGATGTTGGTCATCGAGGAGGCGAAGTTGCCGCCGCCGATGCCGGCCAGCAGACCCACGAGCAGGAACGTGGAGAAGGAGGTCCCGGGCTCCATCACGGTGAACGCCGCGATGGTGGGGACGAGCAGGAGCCCGGCGGAGACGATCGTCCAGTTCCGGCCGCCGAAGAGGGCCACGGCGAAGGTGTACGGCACGCGGACGACGGCGCCGACGAGCGTGACCATCGAGGTCAGCAGGAACTTGTCGGCCGGGGTCAGGCCGTACTCCGGGCCCATGAAGAGCACCAGCACGGACCACATGGTCCAGATCGAGAATCCGATGTGCTCGGAGAGCACGGAGAAGAGCAGGTTGCGGCGGGCGACCTTCTCCCCGGTCTCGTTCCAGAAGGTCTCGTCCTCCGGATCCCACTGCTGGATCCAGCGGCCGCCCCTGCTCGGGGGTGCGGGGGCTGTGCTAGGGGCTGTCATGACGCCTCCACGGTGCTTCGGGGCTCGGGGCTCTCTGAGCGGCTGATCCCGAAGGTAGGGAGGGCGCGTTTCCTCGCTGTGGCACTGGGTGACCGGAAAGGAACTTTGCTCTCACCCGGCGGGCGGGCGGGATGAGAGGTACTTGCGGCCCTTTGTTACGAACAGCTCCCAGTGGCGCGGGTCACCCCCGAGGTCACCCCTGCGGCGCCTGCCAGTTGGGGTTCTGCTGGGGGTAGGGCTGCTGCGGCGGGTACGGCTGCTGCTGCGGGTAGGGCTGCTGGGGGGTGTACGGGCCTGGGGCCGGGGGCTGCTGCGGGTGACCGTAGGGCTGGGGCTGGGGCTGTGCGTAGCCGGGCTGGGGCGCGTACGGCTGCTGCTGGGGCTGGGGCTGGGGGTACGGCTGCTGGGGCTGCTGCCCGTATCCGGGCTGGGGCTGCTGGCCGTATCCGGGCTGGGGCTGCTGCCCGTACCCCGGCTGGGGCTGGTTGCCGTACGGGCCCGCGGCGAACGGGTTCGCCTGGCCCGGCACCTGGGCGCCCGGCGGCAGATACCGCACCCGGCCGCTCTCGTCGGTGACCGGCGTGAACCCGGCGGCCTGGAGCCGGCCGGCGAACTTGACGTTGCGCTTGCCGTTGACAACGAAGGCGACGCCGAGCGCCGCCAGGAGCACGACCCAGATGACGGCCGCGACGACGAAGTCGTCGGACTGGCCGCCGAAGCGGTACGCGAGGACCAGACACGCGACGCTGACGCCGGCGACGGCGTAGCCCATGCGCTTCTTGGCCTGCCCGGTGAGGTCGAAGTTGATCCGGGCCTTGAGGAGTTCGAAGGCGTCCGGGATCAGCGGCGGCACGGAGACACCGTCGCCCGCGTTCGGGTACTGCGCCCAGTTCTGCGCGGCGCGGCTGCGGGCCTGCGGGCTGGGGTCGGGGACGAGCAGCATGACGAGGGCGTTGTTCCGGCCGCCGCTCTGTCGTACGTCGGCGTACTCGTAGCCGAACTGCTGGGCGATGAAGGCGAGTCGGGCTAGCTTCTTCACCGAGGCCATGGGGCTGGTGAGTTCGACGGCCTCGCCGCTCGCCATCAACCGCAGCATCTTCTGCACTTGCCGCTTGCTCATCGTCGTCCGCTCCCCACCGGCCGGGAGACGCCCCGGCCACCCCGTTCACTTCCGCAACCGGGGCAGTCTCGCACGCCGTATGCCACGGGCACACCGCTGTCCCCCGCGGTTTACAGGATCTTGGCGCGCCCGTCCGCACCGGTAACCTCTGGGCCATCCGTGATCTGTGGGGGGACTGTGCGAAGAAGAGCGGTGGCGGTGCTGGCGTGCCTGCTGGTGGCCGGGTGCTCCGGGAGCGGCGGCGGTGAGGACAAGCGCTCCGGCCAGGAGATCCTCGACGAGGCGAACAAGACGATGAGCGGGCTGACGTCCGTGACCGTCGAGGGGACGACCACCAACCCCGAGGGCAAGGGTTTCACCGGCCGCATCACGACCGACCTCCACAACAGGTGCACGTCGAAGACCACCTGGAACTGGAACGGCGCCGCCCTCGAACAGATCCGGATCGGCGAGACGGACTACGTCCGCCCGAACCGCGCCTACATCGAGTGGTGGTCGGACAAGCCCATGGACGGGGACCAGGACCGCTGGATCAAGACCCCGGCGAGCAAGGCCGAACCGGGCGACGGACTCGCCCGCTGCCCCCGGGACTTCAGCTCCTTCGGCACGGCGAAGCGCGGCGAGCCGACCGAGGTCGACGGCACCCCGGCGATCTCGGTGGTCGTGACCGACAAGAGGGTGAAGACCGGGAAGTACACCTTCTATGTGGCCACGGAGGGCAAGCCGTACCTCCTGAAGGTCGTCTACAAGGGGTCGGACTTCCATACGACCACGACCTACAGCGGCTTCGACAAGCCCTTGGACGTGAAGCCACCGACGAAGGTGCTCGACACCACTGCCTGGAGCCACTGACCCGACCTGGCTATCCTCTACCGGACCCCGCAGAGGAATGGGAGAGTCCATGTCCGCCGAGTCGAGGGCCGAGGGGCCGAGCGCGACGCAGCGTGGTGAGCGGCGCTCGGTTGCCGGAAATGTCGCCTTCGGAGTGGGGGTCGTCGTCGTGCTGGCGGCCATGGCCCTGGGTGTGTACGCGGCCGTGGCGCTGCTCGGGGACGCGGTGGATCGGGCGCCGCTGTCCGATGTCGTGCCGGAGGACGGGCGGATCGCTCTCGTCATCGGCGGGATCGCCGTCGGTGGCGTCACCGGGCTGATGGTGCCGGTGATCGTCTTCGGGATGTTCAAGGGGGGCGAGGAGCGCGTCGGTCTCGGGGCCGCGCTGCGGAAGATCCTCGCCGTGCTCGTCCTCGATGTGTATCTGCTGGTCGTCGCCCTGGTCGTGGCCCAGCTCGGGTGGGTGCTGCCGAAGGGGCTGGTCAACGTTCTCGGGGTCTTCGCCGTCGGCTTCAGCTGGATGCCGCTCGCGATGCTGCCGTGGGAGAAGCTCGGGCTCGGGGAGCCTCCGATCAGGCGGCGGTCACGTCAGGCGGAGTGACGCCGCCAGTTCGTCGGCCATCCCCGCCAGCGCCTCGCCCAGGCCCGGGGAGCTCCAGAGGAGACGGCACTCCAGTGCCGTGCCCGTGAAGCGGGCGGGCAGGACGTAGTGGGCGACGCCCTCGACGATCTCGACGGACGCGGAGTCGGGGGCCGTGGGCTCCATGCGCTGGACGCGGAGCGCCGGGCCCAGGGGGAGGTCCACCTCCTCCAGCAGTTGGGTGCCGAAGAACGGGCCCTCTGTCCGGCCCACCTCGGCGCGCAGTGCCTCGACCGTCGCCGCCTCCGGCGGGACCCGTACCTCGCGGACCGTGTAGCTCGCCAGCACCGGGGCGTCGGGCGGGGTGAGCAGGGACGCGCACAGGGCGTTCTGGCGGCGGGCCGCACCCCAGTACCAGAGGACGTCCGTGGCGAAGGCGTCGTACAGCTCGCGCGGCGAATCCTCCACCAGGTGTTCCTCGGCCACCTGCCGTGCCCAGGTCTCGGGGTCCTCGGTGCGCAGGTCGAGCACCAGCCAGTTGTGCGGGGCGGGAAGGTCCACTCGGCACTCGCGCCAGTCCATCGTGGTCACCGCCCCGCCAGCGACGCGTCCGGGCCCGTCACGTCGATCTCCTCGTCGCCGCCGAACAGGCCGATGAAGCTGTTGGTGTCGGAGCCCGCGCCGGTGCCGGTGGCACCGAGGGCCCAGGAGTTGTAGGAGAGGGCCTGCTTGAAGGCGTCGGGCGTGCCGATGAAGTTCAGGTCGGTCGGGTCGATGTTCTTCATGCGGCCGAGTTCGTCGACCATGCCGGGGCCGACGTACATGCTGGCGAGGCCGCGGGCGCCGGCGGTGTTGTAGGCGTTGCGGGCGGCGGTGAGGTTGTCGCCGACTTTGAAGAGGTCGCGCCAGTTGCCGCGGATGGTGCCGAGGTCGTCGGCGAAGGAGCGGGGCAGGCCCTTGAAGGCGGCGGCGAGGGAGACGTCGGGCAGGGCGCCGGCGCCGGTCGCTCCGGCGCGCGGGCCGACCATCGCCTCGACGAGGCGGCGGCGGGCGGCGGAGTTCATGCCCCGGTTCCAGGCGCGGACGTAGTCGTCGGCGGCCTGCCAGACGCGGCTGCGGCCGAGGGTGGCGGCGAGCTTGGAACCGGCGGAGAAGACGCGGCCGATGCCGAAGGTGGCCAGGCCCAGGGCGTCCATGGCGACGTCGCCCCAGGAGCCGTCGCCGTTGATGGCCAGCAGGACGTGGCAGACCAGGGAGATCGCGGTCATCACCAGCGCGATGGTGCCGAGCACGCCCGCCAGCGCCTGGCCGATGATCGGGATCCAGCCGACGAGCAGCGCGAGGATGCCGCAGACCGCGGCGATCGCCCCCGTGATGTCGCTGATGATCTTCAGGGCGTCGCGCAGGTCGTCCAGCCACGAGTCGTTGAGGCCGTCGCCCTCGGTGGTGTCGTGGATCTTCTTGGCGGCCTTGTCGCCGGCCTCCTTGTGGCGCCGCTTGACGTCCGCGAGCTGACCGCGCAGGTCGGCCAGGCCGTCCTGGATGTCGGTGACCTTCTTGTCGAGCTTCTTCTGGTCAGCCTCCTCAGTGCCCTTCGGTGGGTTCTCGGCGCTCGACTTCGCCTTGGTCAGGTCGCCGGCCTTGGTCTCCGCGTCGCGCAGCAGTTTGTCGGCGTCCTCCTGGATGGTCTCCAGGTCGGTGTAGTACGTCTTCAGCGCGGACGCGGCGTCGGCGTAGCGGTCGTGCGCCTTGCTCACCGTCTTCGCGGTGTCGTTGGCCTTGTCGGCGAAGGCGCGGCCGGCCTCGGAGTCCCAGCTCTCCTGGTTGCCGAGGCGGCGCAGCGCGGCCGCGGTCTCGGTGATGGTCTTCGCGGTGGCCTCGAAGCGGCGGGAGAGGGCCGTGAGGTCGGTGACGTCGCCGGGGACCGGGTCGCCGCTCTCCCCCAACACCTCCCAGCGGTGGTCGGCGGGGCGGGTCATTTCTTGTCCTCCTTGCCGACCACTGCCTTCCTCCCCTTGCCGATCACTTCTTCTTCCCCTTGCCGATGAGCGCGTTGTAGAGCGCGGTGTCGAGTTCCTTGTACGCCTTGCCGGACTCGTGGGCGACTTTCCCGAGGCCCTGGATCTCCTCGATCATCTTCTTGCGGTTGTCGTCCCAGCCGTCGGAGAAGTCCTGGAGCCGCTCGTGCAGTTGCTGGTGGCCGACCGTGCGGCGGTCGTACTGGTCCATCAGCTTGTCGAGTCCTTCGAGTTCGGTGGCCACCGTGCGCAGTCCGGTGCCGGCCGTCTCCAGGTCGTCCGTGGAGACCCTCAGTCTCTCGCCCATGTCTCTTCATCCCCCGTGTCGTCCTGCCGCTGCCAGCGCAGTGTTCCGGCGATCGCGTCGAACAGTTCCACCATGGCGTCGGCGATCGGTTCCAGCGGTGTGCTGAAGGTGAGCATCAGCACCTCGTCGCGGTCCGGGACCGGTACGAAGTACTCGACGACCGTGTCCTGGAACTCCGAGCCCAGCTTCCGCGACTGCCGCGACTGCTCGCGCCGCACCAGCCGGGCCGCCCGCCCCGCCGCGGGCAGCTTCGTCAGCCCGACCTCGCCGGAGCCGGCGAGCGCGGCCACGGCGTCGAGCGTGTCGAATCTCTGGTGCAGGCGGGAGACGAGCAGCGAAGCGGACAGCGGGATGCCGCCGACCTCCAGGAAGGAGAGGTACAGCACGACGCCGCCCTGCTCGACGCCGGCCTCGGCGGTGTCGCGCAGCTGTTCCTCCGCCTTGCGGCGCAGGACGGGCTGGTCGTCGACGCCGGCGAACTGCCGCTTGATCAGCGCGGCGATGGACGCCTCACGGCGGTCCCGCGGCTGGAGCGGCATGCGGTACCAGTCCACGGGCGTGATCAGCCCGAACACCGGCGCGGCTCCGGCGGGCGGGGCGATGGCGGGTTCCTGGCTCAATTTCTTCGGTCTCTCGGTGTGGTGCGGGCAGCGCCACGGTAGCGGGGGCTCAGGGCGGGCACCAGAGTGACCTGTGGGACGAGAAAGTGGAAGTGAGCTCCTCCGTTTTGCTGGCGTGAGCAACCTGCCTGCGGGGATGTTCATTTGGGCTTACGAGGCGGACGGCCTCGTCTTTTGCCGAAGCAACCGTGCGGAGTCGCGGGCTCCGGATGTTCGGGTCTTGCGGCGGTGATCACGGCCCCCTAGGGTCTGCGGTGATCAAGCGGATCCGTCTTTCTCCGCCGCTGCGGTCGGCTCTGCCGCCGCTTTCCCCTACGGCCTCCCGACGGAACACGCCGAGTGCGTGACGTCCGCAGGCAGTTCGCTCTTTTCTTCTCTTTCCTTCCTCCGGTGCCTTTTCCCTGCGCCGGCACTCCCTCACATCGAGAGCCCCATGACCAGACGGATCTGGGCTGCCGTCATCACGTCCGTGATGGCCGCCACCCTCAGCGCGATACCCGCCCACGCCACCGACTCCACGTCGACCACCTCGACGGCCACCACGGCCGACGACCCGGTCGATCCGCCGCTCTACGACGAGACCGCCGACGGCGACACCGTCCGCGTGAACGTCGTGACCGAGACCCGCGCCGACCTGTCGAGCGCGGCGAGCGTCGGCGACACGCTTCAGTCCTTCGACACCCTGCCCATCGTCACCCTGCGCGTCGACAAGTCGGGGCTGGACGAACTCGCCGCCCAGGACGGCGTGGTGAGCGTCACCGAGGACGGGCTCTCCGCACCCTCGCTGGACGAGAGCATCCCGGTCATCGGCGCCGACACCGCCCACAAGGCCGGCAAGACCGGCGCGGGCAGCGACATCGCGATCATCGACACCGGTGTCGCCACCAACCACCCGTTCCTCAAGGACCGGATCGTCGCCGAGGCCTGCTTCTCGCCGATCGACGCCACCTACGGCGCCACCAGCCTGTGCGGCAACGGCGCGGCCACCCAGGAGGGCACCGGTGCCGCCAACTCCGCGGCCGGCGCCTGCGCCACCCTCGACGGCTGTGACCACGGCACGCATGTCGCGGGTATCGCCGCCGGTGACGGCACCGGGCTGACCGGCGCCCCGGCCACCGGTGTCGCGCCGGACGCGGGCATCGTCGCGATGCAGGTCTTCTCCAAGTTCGACTCGACGAAGTACTGCGGCTCCGCCTCTCCCTGCATCCGCAGCTTCACCAGCGCGCAGATCGCCGCGCTGGAGAAGGTGTGGCAGCTCCAGCAGGGCGGGATGCCGATCATCGCCGCCAACCTCAGCCTGGGCTCGGCGAGTTACAGCACCGCCTGCACCAAGGACGCCCGCGCCGCCGCCATCGACAAGCTCTACGCCGCCGGTGTCGCCACGGTCGTCGCGGCCGGCAACAACGGCAGCGCGACCGCCGTCACCGCCCCGGCCTGCGTGCCCAACGCGGTCTCGGTCGGCGCCACGACCGACGACGACGAGGTCGCCTCCTTCTCCAACCACGGCCCGCTGCTCGACGTCCTCGCCCCCGGCAACGGCATCGTCTCCTCGGTCCCCGGCGGCACCTACGACTCCATGAGCGGCACCTCCATGGCCACCCCGCACGTCGCCGGCGCCCTCGCCGTCCTCCGCCAGGCCTACCCGACCGAGGGGCTGGCCAGCCTGATCTCGCTGCTCGCCACCACCGGCAAGCCGGTCACCGACGAGGCGGGCGTGACCGTACCCCGTATCGACGTGGCCAAGGCCGTCGCCGCGGTCGAGCCGAAGCCCGAGGCGGACAAGAAGCCGCGCGCCTTCCAGGTCGACAACGACAAGGACATCGCCATCCCGGACGCGCCGACCGGCGGCACCGGCACCGCGGTGACCTCGCCGATCACCGTCGCCGAATACCCGGGCAACGCGCCGAAGAACCTCAAGGCGTACGTCAACATCACCCACGCCTTCCGCGGTGACGTGAAGCTGGAGCTCGTCGCGCCGAACGGCACGACCCATCTGCTGAAGGCCGCGAGCGCCTCCGACGGCGCCGACGACATCATCGCCACGTACACGGTCGACGCCTCCGCCTCCGTCGCGAACGGCGAGTGGAAGCTGCGGATGACCGACACCGACGACGGGGACGCCGGCACGCTGACCACCTGGTCGCTGATCTTCCCGACGCCGTTCGAGAACACCACCGCCCAGAGCATCCCGGACTCCGGCACCCTCAGCTCGACCATCGCCGTCTCCGAGATCGACGGCAACGCCGCCGGCCCGCTCCAGGTCTACGCGAACCTCACCCACACCAGGATCGGCGACCTGAAGCTCGCCCTGACCAGCCCGGACGGCAAGGCGTACACCCTCAAGCCGTACGGCTCCGAGGCGGGCGGCACCCTCCAGACCACGTACGGCGTCGATGCCACCGACGCGGTCGCCAACGGCACCTGGACGCTGAAGGTCACCGACTCCGCGACCGGTTCCACCGGCACCCTCACCGGCTGGTCGCTCGGCTTCCCGGCGTACGAGAACCAGACCGTGAAGGCCATTCCGGACAAGAACTACACGGAGATCTGGACCAAGGCGGACGGCCTGTCGGGCGTCGGCTCCGGCAAGCTCGAGGTGTACGTGGACGTCGAGCACGAGTACCTGGGCGACCTCAAGATCGACCTGATCGCCCCGGACGGCTCCCTGCACCTGCTCAAGGACAACGGCGAGGAGCCCGGCGGGACCCTGAAGAAGGTCTACACGGTCGACGCGACCGACCTGCCGGTCAACGGCTGGTGGAAGCTCCGCGTCGACGACGTGGCCACGGGTGACACCGGGACGGTGCGCAACTTCGTCGTGAGGTTCTGACACCCGGTCAACTCCCTTGCTCCCGCGCCCTCGCACCTGTTCCTGGTGCGGGGGCGCGGTTGCTTGCGCGGCTTATCGTTTCTCGATAACATCGAAACTCGATACATCGAAAAACGATAAGCGAGGCGGGGGATCATGTCCGAGGACCGGAAGATGCTGGAGCCGATGGCGACGGTGGTGTCCGTCGTGCTGCGTGTAGTGGTGGGGCTCCTGACGGTGGGAGTCGTCTTCCAAGTGGCCCGCGGGGGTTGGGCGGACGGCAACGTCTGCATCGTCGACGACTCGGCCGGCAGTTCGGTCGCCCCGCCGGGCTTCCCCGCCGAGAAGGGTGCCGCCGTCGAGTCGGTCCCCCGCTACTGCGGCGGCGAGACCGACACCTCCCTGCACCTGCTGGACCAGCTCACCACGCTGCCGACCGTACTGCTGCTGATCAGCAGCCTCTTCCTCCTGAACCGGCTCTTCCAGGGCGCGGCGCGGGACGGCATCCACACCGGCCTGACCGCGTCCCGGCTCCGCGTCCTCGGCTGGTGGCTGCTGCTGGGCGGCCTGATCGCCGAGATCATCGAGTCGAACGCCAAGGCCGCGGTCCTCGCGAGCCTGGCCAAGTCGGAGGAGCTCACGGCCGGTTCCTGGCTGGCCATGTTCACACCCCCGTACCTGATCGTGCTCACCGGCCTCGGCCTCCTCACCTTCGCCCGTATCACCAGCGCCGGCGCCGCCCTGCGCGAGGACCTCGAAGGGGTCGTCTGATGGCCGAGGACGAGCACGAGGGCCACGACATCGAGGTCCATCTCGACAAGCTCCTCAGCGAGCGCGGGATGACCGTCACCGAACTCGCCCACCGCGTCGGCGTCACCAACGTCAACCTGTCCGTCCTCAAGAACGGGCGCGCCAAGGCGATCCGCTTCACCACCCTCACCCGGATCTGCGAGGTCCTGGACTGCCAGCCGGGTGACCTGCTCAGCTACCGACCCAAGTCATAGGGAGACACGACATGTTCGGCGCCATGGACACCAGCATGAAGATAGTGATCGCCGTCGTCGCGGCCGCCCTCATCACGGGCGTGATCCTGCTCGGCCGCTTTCTCACCAAGAAATAGCTCAACCAGAGCTCAAATAAAGCGAGTTCAAACCCCAGAACCTCAATTGATCCTCAGGAAAGGCTATTTGAGCTCCTCAACCCCCTATTCCCTGTGGAAGGATCAAAGACAAGCGGGAACGCCGAAGGGGAAAGGCGGAAACGCTTGTAGGGGGGCGAATCATCGCGCTTTCCCTACTGCTTATTTCAGTTCGTGTACTCATCCACGTAACGGAGGCAGTAGATATGCGTACCACGTCCAAGATGAACCGCAAGAGACTCGTCGGGATGGCCGTCGCCACGGCGGCGGCGATCACGATGGCGGCCCTGCCGGGCTCCGCGTTCGCCGACGACACCACCGGTACCACGCCCGAGGCCTACGAGGCCTACCTGGTGGAGCAGGTGGAGCTCGGCGACACGGACGCCCAGGAGACCCTGGACCAGTACTCGGCGCTCTCCGACGGTGACAAGGAACAGTTCGTCGACCTGCTGAACGACCCTCAGCGCGGCCAGGAGCTGGGCGACTTCATCTCGGACGTCTCCGACATCGAGTCCATCGACGAGGAGAACTACACCACCGAGACGAGGAAGGAAGCCGCGAACGGCGACGTCGTCCTGGAGGCCACCCTCGCCGTCGAGGAGACCGAGACGCCGCCGACCACCGAGGAGGAGCTCGCCGACCCGAGCGCCCGCTACTACGACCGGAGCGCCTGGTACTCCGTCTCCGACACCATCTTCGGCGTGAAGGTGACGACCGTGAAGATCGGCGTCAACTACCGCACGACCTCGTCGCGTGTCGTGAAGGTCTACAACGGCTGGGCCTCGCACCGTAACTACGTGCCGTTCGCCGACTTCTCCAACAGCCCGGTCAAGGAGTGGATCTCCGCCGACCCGGCGAACAACGCCACCGCCGAGACCATCTGGCAGGGCAAGTGGGCCGGCTTCTCGTGGGACGCCCGTGAGCGCATCTGGGCCGACCAGAGCGGCTTCAAGGGCGGCTACCTCAAGTAGGCCACCGTCTCCGTACCGGCAGAGCCGGTCGTGCCGAGCATCTCGCTCGGCGCGGCCGGCTCTGCCGGTTTTCGGCATGCGAACACGTACTCAAAACCGTTTGCCGTCGCCCGCCGCGACCCGATAAGAAGCCTGCATGCTTAAAGGCACCAAGGTCGGGCTGAGGGCCCGCCACGAGGACGACGTCCCGGTCCTGCAGAGCGAGCTCTACGACGACGTGGTCAACACGTCGCGGGCCGACGGGCGGCCCTGGCGGCCGATCCCGCCGGGCATCCAGGGCGGGAAGTTCGTGGTGGATCCCACGGACCAGGAGAACCTCCCGTTCTCCGTGGTGGACCTGGAGAGCGGCGAGCTGGTCGGCGCCGCGACGCTGTGGGGCATCGACACCCACCACCGGTGCGCGCACGTCGGCCTCGGCCTGCTGCCGTCCGCCCGCGGCAAGGGCTACGGCACCGACGTGGTCGCCGTGCTGTGCCACTACGGCTTCGTCGTACGGGGCCTGCACCGCCTCCAGGTCGAGACGCTGCCGGACAACGTCGGGATGCTGCGGTCCGCCGAGCGCAACGGCTTCGTCCGCGAGGGCGTCCTGCGCTCCTCGGCCTGGGTGCTGGGCGAGTTCATGGACGAGGTGGTCCTCGGCCTGCTCGCCGACGAGTGGAAGCAGGGCGTGCAGGGCTAGTTCCCGGCAACGCCAAAGAGACGCCCGGCCGGGGTGATCCCGGCCGGGCGTCCTCGTTCCTGCGGTGGGCTCAGAAGGTCAGCGCCCAGTCGTCCAGCGTTCCGGTCCCGCCCGCCGACTTGTCGGCGACCTGGAGCTTCCAGGTGCCCGCGATCGGAGAGGCGCTCGCGTCGACCGTGTAGACCTTGTTGAGCGTGCCGCCCGGGTCCGTGCCGTTGGTGGCCTTCACGGCGTAGACCAGGCCGTTCGGGGCGACCAGGTCGATCTTCACCTCGCCGAGCCAGTCGTGGGTGAGGTCGAGGGAGACCTTCAAGGTCTTCGGCGCGTTGCCGGAGACGCCGGCCAGGGTGATCGGCGCCTGGAGGGTGCCGGCGTCCGGGATCGCGTACGTGGACTGGCTCTCGATCGACGGGAAGGTCAGGGACCAGTTGTTCAGGGTGCCGGTGCCGCCCGCCGACTTGTCGGCGACCAGGAGCTTCCAGGTGCCGTTGGCCGCGGAGGCGCTCGCGTCGACGGTGTACGTCTTGTTGAGCGTGCCCCCCGGGTCGGTGCCGTTGGTGGCCTTCAGGGCGTACGTCTGACCGTCCGGAGCGACCAGGTCGATCTTCACCTCGCCCAGCCACTCGTGGGTGACGTTCACGGACGCCTGGAGCGCGCCGGAGGCGCTGCCGGTGACGCCGTCCACCGTGATCTCGGAGGTGAGGGTCGCCGCGTCCGGGACGGCGGCGGAGGTCGTCTTCGCGAACGGGGTCGGGAACGTCAGCGCCCAGTCGTCGATGGTGCCGGTGCCGCCGGAGGACTTGTCGGCGACCTGGAGCTTCCAGGTGCCGCTCGCCGGGGAGACGCTCGCGTCGACGGTGTACGTCTTGGTCAGCGTGCCGCCCGGCTCGGTGCCGTTGGTGGCCTTCAGGGCGTACGTCTGACCGTCAGGGGCGACCAGGTCGATCTTCACCTCGCCGAGCCAGTCGTGGGTGACGGCCACGGAGACCTGGAGGGCCTTGGGCGCGTTGCCGGTGACGCCGGAGACGGTGATCGGCGACTGGACGGTACCCAGGTCCGGGATGGCGTACGAGGCGTCGTTGAGGATCTTCGTACGGCGGGTGGTGTCGGCGGGCTCCGGGTCCGGCGCGGGCGTCGCGGCGCCGACCGCCTTGCCGACGTCGATACGGGGTACGGTCACGCCCGCCTCGTCGGTGACCGGCGCGCCGGTCGACTTCAGCAGCGCCTCCAGCTCGGCGAGGGTCTTGTCCGGGTAGGCCTGGCGCAGGACGGCGAAGGCGCCGGCGACGTGCGGGGTGGCCATGGAGGTGCCGCTCTTGGAGTCGTACCCGGTCAGGACCGAGGAGACGATGCCGTTGCCGGGGGCGAGGACGTCGAGCAGCGGGCCGTGGTTGGAGAAGGAGGCGACCTCGTCGTCGTCGGTCGTGGCGCCGACCGAGACGGCGTTGGGCACGCAGGCGGGGGCGGTCACCGCGGTCGCGCTGCCGTTGTTGCCGGCCGCGACCACCGTGGCGACACCGGCCTCGTAGAGGCTGTCGATGATGGTCTTGCGGGCGTCCTTGGTGCAGGCGGTGCTGTAACTCGCCGAGCCCAGGCTCAGGTTGGCGGCGACGATGGGCGTGCCGGCCTGCTTGAGCGCCAGCACCTTCTCCAGGGCCGCGATCTGGGCGCTGGTGAAGCTGCGGATGCACGGGTTGGTGGCGCCGCAGTACTTGGTGGAGTCGAGCCGGGAGAAGACCTGGATGGCGACGATGTCGGCGCCGGGGGCGACACCGGTGGCGGGGGCACCGCTCAGGCCGGTGCCGTCACCGGCCGCGATGCCGGCCACGTGGGTGCCGTGGTCGCACTCGGCGATGGCCGCGCAGGTGCTCGCGCTCGCGGCGCCGGTGCCCTCCTGGGCGGCCGCGCCGTTGCCGCACAGGCTGGTGGCGCCGTAGTTGGCGTCGACCGGCGAGAAGCAGGCCTCGGTGGTGACCCGGCCCTTGAGGAACGGGTGGTTGGCGGCGACCCCGGTGTCCAGGACGGCGATCGCGCTGCCCTTGCCGGTCTTGCCGGCCGCGATGGCCTTGTCGCCGCCGATGACCGGGACGCTCTCGTCGAGCGACGGCGCGACCAGTTCGTCCTCGGTGACGCTGACGACGCCCGGCTGGGCCGCCAGGTCGTCCAGGCCGCCCTTGTCCACCTCCAGCGTGACCACGGGCAGCGTCTTGAAGGACAGCAGCGTCTCACCGGCGCTCGCCGCGGTGGCGAGATCTCCGCGGTCCTCGGTGACGACATTGACGCGGACAGTGCCGCCGTCGGCGGTCTCGTCGTAGAGCGGCGGGTCGATGGGATCGGATTCCGTGACCGCCGTGGTCGATATTTCCGTGGCATAGGCGGGAATTGCTCCCAGGCTCACGGTCATCAGCAAAGTGGCGACCGTAGCCCATATCTGTCTCTTCATGGCATGGCACTCTCGAAATAGGAAGGTGAATTACCGTGAATTACCCTGGCGTTGCTCCAGGACACGGTTTCGCCTTTCCCCTTCGGCGTTGCCGCGCAGGCAAGATCCTTCCACGGGCTACCAGCCACGAGCGAGGGCTACTTGAGTCTTCTGAGCTTCAATTGAGCCTGATCCCGCGTTTTTGAGCTTCAATTGAGGCTCTGTTTGAGCCTCAATTGAGAAAGAGTCATCAGGCGCGGTGCGAACCGGACTTGGGACGCGTCCGCCTGCCCTGCGACCCGTCCGGCCACAGCTGCGGCCTGCGCTTGGCGGCGAGGTCCTCCGCCCAGCCGAACCAGACGATGCAGCTGCCGATGAGGATCCAGGCGAAGACCAGCACCGGCCACGGGCTCTCCAGGAGCCAGGAGAAGTGCTGCCACATCAGGTCGATGCCCCACAGCCGGTCCCAGATCGTCATCGCGACGACGATGCAGGTGTTGTGCCACAGATAGATCGTCACGGCACGGGAGTTGAGGAGCGTGATCGGCCGGTCGAAGCGCTTCAGCCGCTTGGGCCACTCGGACCAGGACGGGCTGACGTGCAGCAGGATCATGACCGTGCCCAGCGACCACAGGGCCTGCGCGAAGGGCATGCTGTCGAGGTCGTTGCCCTGGGAGAAGTCGTGCTTGGTCGCGTACCAGAGGCCGAGCAGGGCGATGGCGGGCGCGACGGACGGGACGACGTAGCGCGGCAGTTTCTTGAGGAGGCCCTCCTGGTGGGCCATGCCGAGGATCCAGCAGGCGCCGAAGGTGCTGAAGTCGGTGAGGGCGGAGGGGATGCGCTCGCCGGGCAGCGTGATGTAGCCGAACTCGAAGGCGGCGGACAGCGCGATCGGCGCGAAGACCGTGGCGACCGGCAGGGCGCGCAGCGCCTTCAACAGGAACGGCGACAGCAGGACGTACCAGAGATAGGCGCGGATGTACCAGAGCGGTCCGGCGAGGTCCACGGCCCAGTTCTCGGCGAGGTAGCCGTGCACGCCGGGCAGCCCCTCGGCGTACGGCGGGTCGCTCAACGGCAGGACCCAGTAGGTGAGATGGAGCCACCACCAGCCCGGGTGGCCGTCGTCCGACGGACCCCAGCCCTGCACGACCATGCCGGTGACGCCCACGACCCCGAGCACCCACAGCGGCGGCAGCAGCCGACGGATGCGGCTCTTGATGACCTGCGCGGCCGGGCGCTTGAGCGAGCGGGCCATGAGGTTGCCGGCGAGGGCGAACATCACGCCCATGGACGGGAACACCAGCGGCAGCCAGGCCCAGCCGGTCAGGTGATAGAGGACGACGCGGAACAGGGCGAGGGCGCGCAGCAGGTCGAAGTAGCGGTCGCGGACGGGGCCCTTCGGCCGGGCTTCCTGGGGCGGCTGCTGCTGCTCGGGGACGGTCGGCACGAGGGGAACGGTCACGTCCACGGCTTTCTGAGACGAAGGGGGGTAGTAGGGCGTGCTCATCAGACGGGCCTCCCGCCCATGACCTGCTGACGTCCGGCGGGCGCGCTCGGCGGGGCGGAGACGCCGCCCTTGCGGCGCAGCTTCTGCCAGCGCAGCCGGCCGCCGGTGAGCGCCGTGATCCAGGACTGGAGCAGCACGACGTACATGAGCTGGCGGTAGAGGATCTGCTGGAGCGGCAGCGAGATCAGCGGGGTCAGGCGTTCCCGGTCCAGGATGAACGCGTAGGCGGCGCAGACCAGTTGGATGGCGAGGACGCCGAACCAGGCGAGGATCGTCTTGTCGGTGGGCCCGAAGACCAGGCCGTAGACGAGGAACACGTCGATCAGCGGCGCGAGCAGCGGCGCGAGGACCATGAAGAGGGAGACGAGCGGCAGCCCGACGCGGCCGAAGCGCCCGGAGGGACCGCGTTCCACCAGCGCCCTGCGGTGCTTCCAGATCGCCTGCATGGTGCCGTACGACCACCGGTAGCGCTGGGACCACAACTGCTGGACGGATTCCGGGGCCTCGGTCCAGGCGCGGGCCTTCTCGGCGTAGACGACCCGCCAGCCGTCCCGGTGCATCGCCATGGTGATGTCGGTGTCCTCGGCGAGGGTGTCGTCGCTCATGCCGCCGACCCGCTCCAGGGCGGAGCGGCGGAACGCGCCGACGGCGCCGGGGATGGTCGGCATGCACTGAAGGACGTCGTACATCCGGCGGTCGAGGTTGAAGCCCATCACGTACTCGATGTGCTGCCAGGCGCCGATCAGGGTGTCCTTGTTGCCGACCTTGGCGTTGCCGGCGACCGCGCCGACGCGCGGGTCGGCGAAGGGCTGGACGAGTTCGCGGACGGTGGCCGGTTCGAAGACGGTGTCGCCGTCCATCATCACGATCAGGTCGTACCGGGCGTTGGCCAGGCCGCGGTTGAGGGCGGCGGGCTTGCCCGCGTTGAGCTGCCGGATGACCCGTACGTTGGGCAGGCCGAGCCCTTCGACCAGCCGGGCGGTGCCGTCGCTGGAGCCGTCGTCGATGACGATGACCTCGATGGGGTGCTCGCTGCGCATCAGGGAACGCACGGTGTTCTCGATGCACTTGGCCTCGTTGTACGCGGGCACCAGCACCGACACCGGTTCGGTGACCGGCAGCGGGCCCCAGCGGAAGTCGCGGCGGCGGGTGCGGCGGGCGTGGATGCCGGAGAGCAGCAGCATCAGGCCGAAGCGGGCGAAGACGAGGAAGCCGATGACCGCGAGGCAGACGACGAGGACGGCGGTGATGTTGTCGGAGGCGTCGACCAGGAGGATCCAGGCCTTGCCCTTCCACAGTTCCAGACCGGTGACCGGGGTGTGCGCACTCGGCGCGTTCAGCGCCTCGGTGAGGTTCTGGAACTTGTAGCCCTTCGCCTTGAGCTGGGGAAGGAGCTGGTCCAGTGCCTGTACGGTCTGGTGGCGGTCGCCGCCGGAGTCGTGCATCAGGACGATCCCGCCGTGGCCCTTCTTGGGCGTGGAGTTGCGGATGATCTCCTCGACACCCGGCTTGCGCCAGTCCTCGCTGTCCGTGTCGTTGACGATGGTGATGTAGCCGCGGCTGCCGATGTACTCGGTGACCGGCCAGGAGTTGTTGTCCATGTTCGCGGCCTTGGAGGAGTACGGCGGCCGGAACAGCGAGCTGCGGATGCCCACCGAGCCCGCGAGCGCGAGCTGGTTCTGGGAGAGCTCCCAGTCGATGCGCTTCTTCGACTGGTAGGACAGGTCGGGGTGGTTGAAGGTGTGCAGCCCGATCTCGTGGCCCTCGTCGACCATGCGCTGGACGAGGTCGGGGTAGCGGGAGGCCATGGTGCCGGTGATGAAGAAGACGGCGTGCGCGTCGTTCTTCTTCAGGGTGTCCAGGACCCTCGGGGTCCAGGTGGGGTCCGGGCCGTCGTCGAAGGTGAGGACGACACTGTCGTCCGGCACGGTCATGGTGGTGCTGCGGCCGCTGCGGGTGTCGATGACCGGGCCGCCCTTGAGGATGTCCTGCGGCACCTTGTCGTTGGCCGTGGCGGGCGCCACCCGGTAGTCGGCGAGGATCTCGCTGTGGACGTAGCCGCGCAGCATCAGCATCGCCATCATCGCGACGAGGACGAGCAGCGGCAGCAGCAGGCGCAGGGGCAGACGGCGACGGGAGCCGTCACGGGCTCCGGTAGCGGGCCCGGGACGGCTTGAGCGGGATGCCATCAGAGGGTGTTCTCCAGGGATGGTGCGGTGGAGAGGCCGGGCGCGCTGTCCGCGCCGTCGGCGAGGTTGTCCGTGCCGGTGCCGGCGCTGCCGCCGGCCGGGGAGTCGGACGGACCGGGCGGGGTGGTCGGCGGCGTGACCGAGGGGTTGGGCGAGCTGGTGGTGGGCTCGTCGGTGGGCTTCGCCGAGACGGACGGGTTGGTGACCGGACTCGTGGCGGTCCTGGTCGCCGTCGGTTTCGGGTCGGCGGACGCGCCCGGCGTGGTGGCGGTCGCGGAGGCGCCGGGAGCGGTGGCGCTGACGCCCGGCGACGGGGTCGTGCCGTCGCTGAGGGTCGGCGAGGCGCCGGGCGTGACGCCGGTGGCGTCGGTGGGCGCGGCGGAGTCGGCGGGCAGCGGCGTGGTCTCCACCTGCCCGGCCTCCTTGCCCTCCTGGCCCGGCACGGGCAGCCAGGGCGCGTTGGAGTTGCCGGAGAGCATGGTGGCGACGATGACGACGGCGTAGATCGCGCAGGCGATGCCGACGAAGATGCCGATACGGCGGAATCTGCGGCTGCGCCGACCCGACTCGTCGACGAACACGGGCCCGTCGGAGCCGTCGGCGTCACCCCCGGCACCTCCGCCGGCCTGGCCGACGAGCCGCTGGTCGGCCCGCAGGGAGACGGCGTCCAGCTGGACGGTCACCTCGTGCGGGTCGTGGGCGTTGCCCGCGGCAGGGTCCGCGGTGCCTTCCGGGCCCCAGGGGTCACGGAAGGCGGGGCCGCTGGAGGCGGGCTCGGACTCGGGTCGGGGCGACGCCTTCGGCAGTACGTCGGTCTCGTCGGCGGACGCGAGGACTTCGGTTCCTCTCGTCTCCGGGAACGCCTGGGTACCGGCCCCCGTCGCAGGGAACTCCCGGGTCCCGGATGCCGCATCGGGCCATTCCGGTTGGGCGTCTTCCCGCCATTTGTTTTCGCGCACGCAATCCCCCCACGGGACAGTTCCGGGTGCGCATACGACTCCGGGCACCCGTCGACCGAACCAGGCCCCCACCCGGTCCGAGCGCCCCCTTTATCACATGGTGCTCAGGCCACGAATGTAGCGCACACGAGGGTGGCGTGTTTGCCGTGTGTCACTTGTGGACATTTTCGATCTTCCTGTCGATGGCCGGAAACCATCCTTCGGCAGGCCGGTTCAGCCACCCCTCCGCCGCCGACAACTCGGCCGCCGCGCGTCGAAGAGCGTCGAACCCGGGGTGCACCAGCCCCTTCCGCCACACCAGGGACACCGGTGACAGGGGCACGGGATCGATCAACGGGCGCAACACGGTCGACGGCATGGCCGGAAAGTCCACCACGGCGAGAATCGGGTTCCGGGTCTTGGCCATGATCCTTTGGAACTCCTCGTGACCGACCGCCATCGGCGCGGGTGACGCCACCTCGATCCCGCGTCCCTCGAACAGGTGCCGGGCGAGGTCGGTCCACTCCGGCGTACGGGGATTGCCGGCCCCGGCGTACACCTCCTCGCCGGCCAGCTCGGCCAGCGGCACCGCGTCCAGTGCCGCCAGCCGGTGGTCCTCGGGCAGCACGACGGCCATGGGTTCGAGGCGCACGAGCAGATGGTCGAGCCCCGAGCGCAGCGCCGGGTCCAGACCGGCGAAGCGCCCGAAGGAAACGTCGAGACGACCGGCGAGGATCTCGGCCGCCGCACCCGTCAGCCCGCTCTCGTAGCGGGCCATGAGCTCCTGCTCGGGGGCGAGTTCACGGGCTCTCGCGAGCACCCGCCCACCGGTGCCGAGTCCCGGCGAGTTGACGTCGACGAGCAGCGGCCGGGCCTGTCCGAAGGCGGCGATCAGCTCGTCCTGCGCCGCGAGCACCCGGCGCGCGTGCGGCACCAGCCGCTCCCCGTCACCGGTCAGCGTGACCTGCCGCGTGGTCCGCACGAACAGCTCGGCACCCAACTCCCGCTCCAGCCGCCGTACGTCACGACTGAGCGCCTGCTGGGCGACGTACAGCCGGGCCGCGGCACGCGTGAAGTGCAGTTCCTCGGCAACGGCGAGGAAGGCGCGCAGCAGACGGGGGTCGAGATGGGTGGGTGCGGGCATCCGGCGAACCTACAACGGCGACGGCGATTGACAACAGGGATGCGTCAATCGCCGCGCGGAAGGTGTTGGACCGCAAGATCACCCACCGGCGACGGTGGACCCATGCCGCAACCGACCCACCGCCCCCTCTTCACCACCACCGGCGAAACCCTGGTCATCGCCGACTTCACCCCGCGCCCGCCCCGCACACCCCGCGACCCCGGCCCCTACCGCCGCCTCTTCGCCCACCCCGGCACCCGCGCCTTCACCGCCGGCAACCTGCTGGCCCGGCTCCCCATGGGCATGTTCAGCGTGAGCGCGGTCGTCATGATCGCCGGGACGCGGGGGTCGTACGCCCTCGCCGGCGCCGTCAGCGCGACGGGCCTCGCGGCTACGGCCGTACTGGCCCCCTTCACCGCCCGCCTCGTCGACCGCCACGGCCAGGCCCGCGTCGCCGTACCGGCCACGCTCCTCGCGGCCCTCGGCTCCCTCGCCCTCCTCCTCTGCGTGCGCTACGACGCCCCGGCCTGGACCCTGTTCGCCGCGTACGCCGCCACCGCCACGACCCCCAACATCGGCGGCATGTCCCGCGCCCGCTGGGCGCACCTCCTCAAGGGCGACGACAAGGCGCTGCACACCGCGAACTCCTTCGAGCAGGCCGCCGACGAACTGTGCTTCATGCTGGGCCCGGTGCTCGCGGCCCTGCTGTGCGGAACGCTGTTCCCGGAGGCGGGCACGCTGGTCGCGGCCGTACTGCTGGTGACGGGGATGCTCCTGTTCACGGCCCAGCGCTCGACGGAACCCCCGGTCCAGCAGCAGACCCACGCGAAGACACCGCTGCGGGCCCCGGGGATGCCCCCACTGCTGCTCGCGTGCCTGGCCATGGGCGCGGTGTTCGGCTCCATGGAGGTCGTCACGATCGCGTTCGCGGACGCGCGGGGCCACGCGTCGGCGGCCGGGGTCGTCCTCGGCCTTCAGGCGGCGGGTTCGTGCGGCGCGGGCCTGGTGTACGGCGCCCTGAAGCTACGCGGCCGAGCCGAGTCCCGCCACCCGTGGTGCCTGGCCGCGATGACGGCACTACTGACGCTGCCACTGCTGGCGGCGGGTGCCGCTGGTTCCCTCCCGCTCGTCGCGGGCGCCCTCCTGATCGCCGGCATGGCGACGGCTCCCACGATGGTCACCACGATGACCCTGATCCAGGACCGCACCCCCGAAGGCCGCCTCAACGAGGGCATGACGCTCGCGGTGACGGGTCTGTTGGGCGGCATAGCAGGGGGCAGCGCGCTGGGCGGCTGGACGGCCGAACACCTGTCACCGACAGCGGGCTACAGCGTGCCGGTAACAGCAGCGGCCCTAGCCTTGGTGATCACGCTCACAGCAACGCCGCTGAAGGGGCGCGGGGAACTGCGCGACCAGCCACAACGGCGCAGCACCCGAAAAACAGCACTCACCCCCGCGGCGCAATCTTCACCCTCGCCACCCCCTTCGCCCGCAACGTCACCTCAGCCCCCACCGGCACTTCCCCCTCCCCCACCACCTCGAACGCAAAGTCACGCAGCAACACCGCCACCCCCAACACCGACTCCAACATCGACAGGTGCTGCCCGATACACGCCCGCGGCCCACCCCCGAACGGAAACCAGGCATACCGAGGCCGACCACCCTCCGCCTCCGCAGTGAAGCGCCCGGGGTCGAACCGCCCAGGCTCATCCCAGTACGCGGGATGCCGATGGGTCACCCAAGGACTGACAATCACGTCAGCCCCGGCAGGAATCCGCACGCCGTCGATCACCGCGTCGCCGACCGCCCGCCGCCCGATCACCGGCGCCGACGGATACAACCGCATCGCCTCCTTGACCACCATGGTGAGCCGGGGCAACGCCTCCATGTCCGCAGCCGTGGGCACCCGGTCGCCGCCGCCCAGCACTCCGTCGACCTCCTCCTGAACCCGCCGCTGCTCCTCGGGATGCCGGGCGAGAAGGTGCAGGGCGAACGCCAGCGCCGTGGCGGTCGTCTCATGCCCGGCCACCAGGAAGATCAGCACCTGCTCCCGGAGTTCGTCAGCGTCGAGACTGCCGTCCTCGGCGTTCCGGGCGTGCACGAGCAGACTGGCGAGGTCGTCCGACGCGCTGCCCCCGCCACCCCGCCGACTGGCGATGATCTCGTCGCACAGCGCGAACAGCTCGCCTTGCAGCCGACCCGCCCGGCGGTTGGCCGGCGTGGGCCAGGAGCGCGGCGGCTTGACCGGGGACAGCCCCCGCCTGAGCGCGTACGCCTGGAGCGGCGGCAGCGTGCGCTCGACGACGTCGAACGCCTTCTCCATGTCCGTGCCGAACAGAATCCGCCCGACCATCCGCAACGCGAACCGGTGCATCTCACCGACGAGTTCGACGACGTCCCCGTCCCGCTCGCGCCACTCGCCGGCCAGCGCCGCCCCCTCGGCCGCGACCTGCCCCGCGTACCCGTCCACCCGCCGCCGGGTGAACAGCGGCTGCACCAGCCTGCGTTGCCGCAGATACGTCTCGTCCTGGCTGGTGAGCAGCCCGTTGCCGATGGACCTGCGCAACTCCTCGTAGAAAACGTTGTCCTTGCGGAAGTTCGCGGCCTGCCCGGCCAGCACCTGCTGTGCGCCCTCCGCCGAGAAGACGGCGTAAATATCGGCTCGCAGACCCGGCGGACCGGCTCGGAAGCGCACCACGTCACCGTGGTCGCGGCGGGCCCGTTCGTACGTGCCGAGCGGGTCTGTGAGCAGGTCGTTCATCGAACCCAGCACGGGGTTCGCGGTCACGATCGGCGCTTCGCGCACCTCGGTCGTCATCGTCATGGCGTCTCCCGCCCCCGGTGATCGCGGTCACGGCAATTCTCGCGCGATCCATTGACTCGTCCACAGCCCGCACATACCTTCCCCCGTCGAAGCGCTTCGACGTAAGTCGTCGAAACGGTTCGACGCCATGAGAAAGCTCCGAAGATCCATCCGGCTCCGACTCCCCTGGAGGCACGGGATGTTGACGGCACGAAGGCGTGTGGTGGCGACGGCGGTCCTGGCCGCCGGAGCACTGCTCCTGACCTCCTGCGGGGACTCCGACAGCGGGTCCTCAGGAGACGGCAAGACACTCAAGCTCTGGCACTACGAGGCCCCGAACAGCGCGATGGGGCAGGCCTGGAACGAGGCGATCAAGGAGTTCAAGGCCAAACACCCGGGCGTGAAGGTGGAGTTCGAGGAGAAGGGCTTCGAGCAGATCCAGAAGACCGCCCCGATGGTCCTCAACTCCTCCGACGCGCCCGACGTCATGGAGTACAACAAGGGCAACGCGACGGCCGGTCTGCTGTCGAAACAGGGTCTGCTCACCGACCTCACCGCGGAGGCCACCAAGCGCGGCTGGGACAAGAAGCTCAGCAGCAGCGTGCGCACCACCAGCGTGTACGACACCAACGGGGTCATGGGGTCCGGCAAGTGGTACGGCGTGCCCAACTACGCCGAGTACACGATGGTGTTCTACAACAAGGACCTGTTCAAGAAGTACGGGATCGCCGCGCCGAAGACGTTCGACGAACTGACGGCCGCGATGGACAAGTTCGTCCAGAACAAGGGCACCCCGCTGGCCAACGCGGGCGCCGAGTACCCGGCCCAGCAGTACCTCTACCAGCTCGCGCTGTCGAAGGCGGACCGCGCCTGGGTGGACTCGTACGAGCTCTACAAGGGCAAGACCGACTTCCACGACGCGGCCTGGACGTACGCCGCCGAGACGTACGCGGACTGGGTGAAGAAGGGCTACATCGCCAAGACGTCCTCCAGCACCAAGGCCGAGGACGCGGGCGTCTCCTTCATCCAGGGCAAGGCGCCGATCTTCTTCTCCGGCAGCTGGTGGTACGGCCGGTTCGTCGACGAGGCGAAGTTCGACTGGGGCACGTTCCTGTGGCCCGACTCGAACATGACGCTCGGCTCCGGCGGCAACCTGTGGGTGGTGCCGAAGGGCGCGAAGAACAAGGAACTCGCCTACGACTTCATCGACATCACCATGTCGAAGAAGATCCAGAACCTGCTCGGCAACAAGGGCGGTGTCCCGGTCGCCGCCGACGCGAGCGCGATCACCGACCCGCGGTCGAAGGCGCTCATCGACAACTTCAACACCCTCTCCCAGCGCGACGGCCTTGCCTTCTACCCCGACTGGCCGGTGCCCGGCTTCTACGACGTCCTCGTCTCCCAGACCCAGAAGCTGATCACCGACAGCGAGAAGCCGGACGGCTATCTGGACGCTCTCCAGGACGCCTACGACAAGGGCGCGCCGAAGCAATGACGGTCACCGTCGAGAAGCGCGGGGTGACCGGCAAGGCGGCACCGGCCGGTCACCCCCGCCGCCCCCGCGACTCCTACGCCCTGTTCCTGCTCCCCGGTGTCCTCGCCTTCCTGGCCGTGATCATCGTCCCGTTCCTGATGAACACGTACGTCGGCTTCACCGACTGGCAGGGCGTGGGCTCCCCCAGCTGGACCGGGCTCGCCAACTACCGCGAGCTGATGGACGACTCCGAGTTCTGGGCGTCGTTCCGGCACAGCCTGTTCATGGTCGTCGCGATGGCGGCCGTACCGACGGCGGTCGGACTGGTCCTGGCCGCCGCGCTGTTCGACTACATCGGCAAGCACTTCGGTTCGAAGGTCGTGGCCGTCCTGCGGGCCTGCTTCTACCTGCCGCAGGTGCTGCCGATCGCGGTCGCCGGCATCGTGTGGAGCTGGATCCTCGCCCCCGACAACGGCTCGCTGAACGAACTCCTCAAGGCCGTCGGCCTCTCCTCCTGGCAACAGGACTGGCTCGGCGACCCCGACATCGCGCTCTACAGCGTGATGGGCGTGATGGTGTGGGTGCAGCTCGGCTTCCCGCTGGTGGTCTTCATGGCCGGACTCCAGCGCGTGGACCCGCAGTTGTACGAGGCGGCCGAGCTGGACGGAGCCGGCTGGTGGCGGCGGTTCTGGCACGTCACGCTGCCGCAGATCCGCCCGGAGATCTACGTCGTGCTGACCTGGTGCACGATCGCCGCGCTGAAGGTGTTCGGGGCGGTGTACGTCCTGACGAAGGGCGGCCCGGGCGGGGCGACGAACGTCCCCTCCTACTTCTCCTTCACCACGTTCTTCGAGAAGACGCAGGTCGGCTACGGCGCCGCGATCTCCACCGTGCTCACGGTGATCATCCTGGCGCTCTCCCTGATCGGCCTGAAACTCCAGACCCGCGCGGAGGACCAAGCATGAGCACCGCGCTACGGCGTTACCCCGTCCTCATCGCCCTGTGCGTCGCCGCACTGTTCATGATCGTGCCGTTCCTGATCGTCGCCCTCAACGCCTTCAAGTCCCCGGCGGAGTACAGCCAGAACGGCCCGCTCAGCTTCCCCGAGGGCTTCTACGTGGACGGCCTGAAGGATTTCTGGGAGCGCGTCGACTACAGCCAGAAGCTGTTCAACTCCCTGCTGATCAGCGGCTTCGTCGCGATCCTGGCCGTGGTCCTGTCGGTCCTCAACGCGTACGCGATCGGCATCGGCCGCATCAAGGGCCGCACCTGGGTCCTCGCCTTCTTCGTGCTCGCCAACATGCTGCCTCAGGAGGCGCTGGTCTACCCGATCTACTACCTGAGCAAGGAGGCGGGGCTCTACGACACCCGCCTCAGCGTGATCATCGTGTTCACGGTGATCCAGGCGGCGTTCGGGACGTACCTGCTGTCGTCCGTCCTGGGTGAGTTCCCGCGCGAGATCATCGAGGCGGCCCGGATCGACGGTGCGAACAAGTGGCAGATCCTGTGGCGGATCGTCGTGCCGGTAAGCCGCCCGACCCTCGGGGTGCTGGCGGTCTTCTTCTTCATCTGGACCTGGAACGAGTTCCTGCTCCCCCTGGTCATGCTGATCTCCAACGACAACCAGACGGTGTCGGTGGCCCTCGGCGTCCTCCAGGGCCAGCGTCTGATGGACGCGACGATGACCAACGCGGCCGCCCTGCTCGGCGTGCTGCCCGCGATCGTGTTCTTCCTCCTCTTCCAGCGCACGCTCACCCGCGGCATCGCCGTGGGAGCGGTGAAGTAAGGAACCCCCCACATGAAGTTCACCGACGGCTACTGGCTGCTGCGCGAGGGTGTCACCGCGGCCCACCCGGTCGAGGTCCTCGATGTCACCGCCGCCGAGGGCGCGCTGGAGATCCACGCGCCCACGCAGCCCATCCGCCACCGCGGCGACCTGCTGAAGGGACCGGTCGTGACGATCAGCGCGCACTCCCCGATGCCGGACGTCATCGGCGTCACCTTCACCCACTTCGAGGGCGAACAGCCGCGCGGGCCCCAGTTCGACGTCAGCAAAGAAGAGTTCTCCGTTCACACGGAGTACGACGAGGAGCACGCGACCCTCACCTCCGGCGCGCTGTCGGTCCGGGTGGCCCGCACGGGCTCCTGGCAGGTCGACTTCCTCGCCGAGGGCCGCACGCTCACCTCCAGCGGCCCCAAGGGCATGGGCATCATGCGCGACGCGGACGGCGCCCACTATCTGCGCGAGCAGCTGAACCTCACCGTCGGCACCTCGGTCTACGGCCTCGGCGAACGCTTCGGCCCGCTGGTCAAGAACGGCCAGGTCGTCGACATCTGGAACGCCGACGGCGGCACGGCCACCGAACAGGCCTACAAGAACGTGCCCTTCTACCTCACCGACGCGGGCTACGGCGTCTTCGTCGACCACCCGGGCAAGGTCTCCTTCGAGGTCGGCTCGGAGGCGGTGTCCCGGGTCCAGTTCAGCGCCGAGACGCAGCAGTTGACGTACTACGTCATCCACGGCCCGGACCCCAAGGACATCCTCCGCAAGTACACGGCCCTGACCGGCCGCCCCGCGCTGCCGCCCGCCTGGTCGTTCGGGCTGTGGCTGTCGACGTCCTTCACGACCTCGTACGACGAGGAGACGGTGACGTCATTCATCGAGGGCATGCGGGAGCGCGAACTGCCCCTGTCGGTCTTCCACTTCGACTGTTTCTGGATGCGCGAGTTCAACTGGTGCGACTTCCAGTGGGACCCGCGGGTCTTCCCCGACCCGGCGGGCATGCTGTCGCGGCTGCGGGCGCGGGGGCTGCGGGTCAGTGTGTGGATCAACCCGTACATCGCCCAGCGCTCCCCGCTGTTCGCGGAGGGCAAGGCGCTCGGGCATCTGCTGAAACGCCCGGACGGCAGCGTCTGGCAGTGGGACCTGTGGCAACCGGGCATGGCGCTGGTCGACTTCACCTCCCCGGCCGCCCGCGACTGGTACGCGGGCAAGCTGGAGGCGCTGCTCGCCCAGGGCGTGGACTGCTTCAAGACGGACTTCGGCGAGCGGGTGCCGACGGACGTGGCCTGGGCCGACGGCTCGGACCCGGAGCGGATGCACAACTACTACACGTACCTCTACAACCGCACGGTCTTCGACGTGCTGCGCAAGCACCGCGGCGAGCAGGAGGCGGTCGTCTTCGCCCGCTCGGCGACGGCCGGCAGCCAGAAGTTCCCGGTGCACTGGGGCGGCGACTGCGAGGCGACGTACGAGTCGATGGCCGAGTCGCTGCGGGGCGGGCTGTCCCTCGGGCTGTCCGGCTTCGGCTTCTGGAGCCATGACATCGGCGGGTTCGAGGGCACCCCGAGCCCCGCCCTGTTCAAACGCTGGCTGGCCTTCGGCCTGCTGTCCTCCCACAGCCGGCTGCACGGCAGCTCCTCCTACCGCGTCCCGTGGCTCTTCGACGAGGAGTCGGTAGACGTCCTGCGGCACTTCACCCGGCTCAAGCTCAGCCTCATGCCCTACCTGTACGAGGCCGCCCGCACCGCCCACACCGAGGGCACGCCCGTCATGCGAGCCATGGTGCTGGAGTTCCCGGACGACCCCGGGTGCGCGCATCTGGAACGGCAGTACATGCTCGGCCCCGACCTGCTGGTGGCGCCGGTGTTCTCCGACGACGGGGAGGTCGCCTACTACGTGCCCGAGGGCACCTGGACCCACTACGTGAGCGGCGAGACGGTGACCGGACCGCGCTGGGTGAAGGAGAAGCACGACTTCATGAGCGTGCCGCTGCTGGTCAGGCCGGGTGCGGTGATCCCGGTGGGCGCGGTGGCCGACCGGCCCGACTACGACCACGCCGACGGCGTGACCCTGCACGCCTACCGGCTGCGGCGGGGCGACCGGGCGGTGGTGCGGGTCGGGGAGGTCGCCTTCACCGTCGTACGCGAAGGGGACACCCTGCGGGCGTCGTGCAGCGATCCGGCGGCGCCGTGGGGGCTGGCCGCCGGGGAGCGGACCGCGCGGGGGCAGGCGGGCACCGGCTTCCTCTCGCTGGAGCTGGGCTGATGGTGAAGATCACGGACGTGGCCCGGCACGCCGGCGTCTCCCCCAGCACCGTCTCCTACGCCCTCAGCGGCAAGCGCCCCATCTCCGAGGAGACCCGGCAGCGCGTCGAGGCGTCCATCCGCGAGCTCGGCTACCGCCCGCACGCGGGCGCCCGCGCCCTGGCCAGCAGTAGATCCAATGTGCTGGCCCTCGTCGTGCCCTTACGGGCCGGCATCCACGTCCCGGTCGTCATGCAGTTCGCGGTGTCGGTGGTGACGACCGCCCGGCGCCACGACCACGACGTGCTGCTCCTCACCCAGGAGGAGGGCGAGGACGGCCTCAGAAGGGTCGCCGACACCGCGCTCGTGGACGCCTTCGTCGTCATGGACGTCCAACTCGACGACCCCCGGCTGCCGTTGCTGCGCTCCCTGGAGCGGCCGTCGGTGATGATCGGCTTCCCCGCCGACGCCGAGGGCCTGACCTGCATCGACCTCGACTTCAAGGCGGCCGGCGAGGCGTGCGTGGAGCATCTGGCCCGGCTGGGACACCGGGTGGTCGCCCTCGTCGGCTCGCCGCCCGAGGTCTACGTCCGCCAGACCGCGTTCGCCCAGCGCGTGGTCCAGGGCTTCACCGCCGCCGCCGACCGGGGCCGCCTCGCCTCCTCCGTCCACCCCTGCGAGGCCACACCCGCCGCGGCCCGCGAGGTGGCCGAGCAACTGCTGCGCGAGCAGCCCGCGTTGACGGGCGTCGTCGTGCACAACGAGGCGATCCTGGAGCCGCTCGTCGACGCCTTCGAGCAGCTCGGTCTGCGCGTCCCCGCCGACCTGTCGATCACCGCGATCTGCCCCGACGAACTCGCCGAGAACCTCCGCGTCCCGATCACCTCGGTCGCCCTGCCGTCCGCCGAGGTGGGCGAGCGGGCCGTGGAGCTGCTGATGCGCAAGCTCGACTCCAAGACCGTGCCCGAGGCCACGCTGCTGCCGCCCCGGATGACGGAACGCGCGAGCACCGCACCGCGCAACACGCCCTGAGATGACCCCTGTTGATGCAAGGACCTACTCGAAGGAGCCGCTCGATGAGAGGCAGCACAAGACGTAGATCCACGCTCGTGGTGGCGCTGGCCCTGGTGGCGGGGCTCGGCGCCACCGTCCCCGCCCACGCCGAGGACCCCGCGTACCCCTTCCGCAACCCGTCCCTCTCCGTGGACCAGCGCGTCGACGACCTCCTGGGCCGGCTGACCCTCGACGAGAAGATCTCCCTCCTCCACCAGTACCAGGCCGCGATCCCCCGCCTCGGCATCCAGTCCTTCCGCACCGGCACCGAGGCCCTGCACGGCGTCGCCTGGCTCGGCGAGACCACCGTCTTCCCGCAGGCCGTCGGCCTTGCGTCGAGTTGGGACCCGGCCCTCCTTGAACAGGTCGGCTCGGCGGTCGGTGACGAGGCCCGCGGCTTCCAGCAGGAACGCCCCGACGGCTGGGGCCTCAACCTCTGGGCGCCGGTGGTGAACCTGCTCCGCGACCCGCGCTGGGGCCGCAACGAGGAGGGCTACAGCGAGGACCCCGCACTGACCGGCGCGATCTCCACGGCGTACGGCGAGGGCCTGACCGGCGGCGACCCCGACCACCTGAAGACGGCCCCCACCCTCAAGCACTACCTCGCCAACAACAACGAGTGGCACCGCACCACCACCAACTCCGAACTGCGCCCGCGCGTGGCGAAGGAATACGACGAGGCGGCCTTCAAACCGGCGATCGAGGCGGACGCGGCGACGGGCGTGATGTCGTCGTACAACCTCGTCAACGGCCGCCCCAACACGGTGAACCCGGACCTGAACGACACCGTCCGCGGCTGGTCCTCCTACGACCTCCTGAACGTCACCGACGCCTTCGCCCCCGGCAACCTCCACGGCGACCAGCAGTACTACCCGAGCGTGGTCGAGGGCGACGCGGCCGCGATCAAGGCCGGCATCGACAGCTTCACGGACAACAACGCGGACGCCTCGGTGACGACCGGCGCCGTCAAGTCCGCCCTGGACAAAGGCCTGTTGAAGGAGGCGGACGTCGACGAGGCGGCCGGCCACATCCTGTCCGTCCGCGTCCGCCTCGGCGAGTTCGACCCGGGCGGCGGCAAGTACGGCTCGATCGACAAGTCCGTCATCAACAGCCCCGCCCACCAGCAGCTCGCGCGCAAGGCCGCCACCGAGGGCGCGGTGCTGCTCAAGAACCAGTCGGGCACGCTGCCGCTGAAGAAGTCGGAGAAGGACGTGGCCGTGGTCGGCCCCCTCGCCGACACCCTCTACACCGACTGGTACTCCGGCACCCTCCCCTACGCGGTCACCCCGGCCGAGGGCATCGCCGCCAAGCTCGGCACCGACGTCACCAGCAGCGAGGGCGTCGACCGCATCGCGCTCAAGAACGCGGCGACCGGGAAGTACATCACCACCGGCGACGCCCTGCTCAAGGAGAGCGCCCAAAGCCCCACCCAGCAGACCCAGTTCGACGTCCTCGACTGGGGCGGGGGCGTGGTGACCCTGCGCTCGGCGGTCAGCGGCAAGTACGTCGGCTACAACTGGTCCGGATTCGCCGACGACCAGGCACAGCCGAACGGCTGGTACGTCCAGCAGCAGTTCAAGCTGGAGGAGCAGGCCGACGGCAGCTACCTGCTGCGCTACGCGGGCTACGAGACCGAGGAGCCCTGGTGGTCGAACCCGGTCTACGTCGGCCCGACCGGCCCGGACGGTACCCTCGGCCTGGTGTCCAAGGAGCAGGCCGCCCACTACACGAAGGACGTCGTCCGCAGCGGCGTCGACGAGGCCGTGGCCGCGGTCAAGGGCAAGGACGCGGCGGTGGTCGTGGTCGGCTCCAACCCGTCGATCAACGGCCGTGAGGCCCACGACCGCACCGACATGGGCCTGGCCCCCGCCCAGGAAGCCCTGGTCAAGGCGGTCCGCGAGGCCAACCCGAAGACGGTCGTGATCGTCGAGAACAGCTACCCGACCACACTCGGCGCCCTCCAGCAGGACGTCCCGGCGCTCCTGTGGACGTCCCACGCGGGCCAGGAGACCGGCAACGCCCTGGCGGACCTGCTGTACGGCGACGCCAACCCCTCCGGCCGCCTCACCCAGACCTGGTACCGCTCCGAGTCCGACCTCCCGTCGATCCTCGACTACGACATCATCAAGTCCGACCGCACCTACCAGTACTTCAAGGGCCAGGCGCTCTACCCGTTCGGCTACGGCCTCTCCTACACGTCCTTCCGCTACGGCGACCTGCGCAGGACGGCCGACGGCTACGAGGTGAAGGTCACCAACACCGGCAGCCGCGCGGGCGCCGAGGTCGTCCAGCTCTACACCCACCAGCGCGTCTCCCGCGACAAGCAGCCGCTGAAGCAGCTGAAGGCCTTCCAGCGGGTCTCGCTGAAGCCGGGCCAGACCAGGACGGTCCGTCTGAAGCTGTCGCCGAAGGACCTCGCCCACTGGGACGTCACCCGCTCCAAGTGGGTGACGGAGAAGGGCACTTACGACGTCCTGGCCGGCGCCTCCTCCACCGACATCCGCGCTCGCACCACCTGGCAGGTCGCCGGCGAGACCATCCCGGCCCGCGACCTCACCCGCACGACCCGCGCCGAGAACTTCGACGACTACGACAGCACCCACCTCGTCGACGAGTCCAAGGAGCGCGGTACGGCGGTGTCGGCGGCCTCCGACGGGGCGTGGCTGAAGTTCGCCGACACCCAACTCGGCTCGGGTGCCCGGAAGTTCACAGCTCGCGTGGCCGGTTCGTCCGGCACGGTCGAGGTACGCCTCGGCTCCCCGACCGGCCCCCTCGCCGGCACGGCGACCTTCGGCGGCACCGCCTCGCCGTACACCTACGAGACGGTGACCGCCGACCTGTCACGGGCGGCGAAGGGCCGTACCGACGTCTACCTGGTGCTGAAGGGGGAGGGCCTGCGCCTGGCGACGTTCAGTCTGCGCTGAGCGCCTCAGCAGAGCGCGGGCTTGCGCCACGCGCACTCGAGGCCGTCGCCCCGCGCTGCCTTCGGCTCGACCGGGGCGGCGGCCTCCTCCGTCGACTTCGCGAGCGTCACCACGATGGCGTCCTCCAACGGCTTCACGGAGGACGCCAGGTAGTTGTTGAGGACGATGCTGAAGACCAGTTCGCGGCCATCGGCTCCGGTGACGTACCCCGAGAGTGCCGAGGCGCCCGTCAGCGACCCGGTCTTGGCACGGGCGTTGAGCGCGGCGGCCGTACCGCACATCCGCGACCGCAGGGTGCCGCCGACGAACCGGTCCGGATCGCAGGCCACCGGCAACGAACGCTTCCAGTCCGGGTACCAGGGCTCGGCGCGCACGGCGAGCAGCAGCTTGACGAACTGTCCCGCCGGGAAGTTGTCCATCCGCGACAGCCCGGACCCGTCCACCTGCCGCACCTTGGCCGCGTCGACACCGACGCCCTTGAGGTATCCGGCGATCGCGGCGAGCCCCGCGCTCCAACTGCCCTGCTTCGACACCTCGTAGCCCATGGTCTTGGTGAGGATCTCGGCGTGCATGTTGTTGGACAGCTTCATGAACGGGATGAGCAGGTCCTTCAGCGGCATGGAGGAGTGGGTGCCCAACTCCTTCCCGCCGGCCGGAGTTCGGCGCCCCAGCCGGGTCGGGCCCGTGACCTTCACGCCGTGCGCCTTCAGCGCGTCCCGGAAGACCGCGGCGGCGTACCCGGTGGGCTCCCACACCGTGACCCACTCCTTGGCCCCGGAGCCGCCCACGGGTGTCGTGCCGCTCACGACGATGTCATTGGTGCCGTGCACCCGCTCGACGGTGAGGTCGTTCGCGCCCCCGGCGGCGACGGTCGTGGCCCGCACGTCGATGTCGACGTAGCCGGTGTCGGGCGTGACGGTGACGACGGGCTCGTCCCCGGCCGCCGCACCCGGCGCGACCGTGACGATGACGGTCCCGGTGTCGTAGTCGGTGTCCGGCGCCACGCTCAGGGCGCTGATCTGCGCGGAGTAGTACGAGGACTCGTCGTCGGCGGCCCAGGAGCGGCCGAGACGCTGGTCGTCGAAGCGGGTGTCGTCGGCGATCAGCCGCCCCTCGACGCGGGTCACCCCGGCGGCGGCGACCTGGGCCGCGAGCTGGTCGTAGTCGGCGGCGAGCAGGGTCGGGTCCCCGGTGCCGCGCAGATACAGGTCCCCGCGGAGCACCGACCCGTACCGCCGTCCGTCGGCCAGCACATCGGTGGTGAACCGGTGGCCGGGGCCGAGGATCTCCATCGCGGCGGCCGAGGTGGTCAGCTTGGTGTTGGAGGCGGGCATCAGCCGGGTGGTGGGCTGGCGCTGGTACAGCAGCTCACCGCTCGCGGCGTCGGCGACGACGACACTCGCGACACCGCCCTCCATCCGGGGATCGCCCAGGACGGTGTCGATGGCCTCGGACAGGCCGGAGCGGTCGGAGTCCGCCCCGGCCTGCGCACCGGGGCCGAGAACGGCGGCGACGAGCACCCCGGCCACGGCCCAAGTCCACTTGCCTCTATGGGAGTTCATACCGGTCGAGCATTCCGGATGCCGGCGCCCGTCACCAGAACGCCTCTCAGCCGCCCAGCCCCCACGCGGCACCCATCCGATACGCGGCACAGAGGTTCACGTCGAGGATGTACGCCCCGGCGGTCCCGCACTGCTCGCTCCCGCTTCCCGGATCGACGGGCTGCCCGTGCCCCATCCCGGTGATGCTGTACGTCTCGACGACGGCGGCACCGCCCGCGGCCTGGTACGTCCGGTGCGGATACCCGGCGACGGTGTCACTGACGTCCGCGGTCTGATCGGCTCCCTGCACATCGGTCCACTGCTTGACCAGGTCGGTCATGTTGACGGGCTTCACCGTGTAGTCGGCCGTCCCCTGGAAGGCGACCAGCGTCGGCCAGGGCCCGGTGTACCCGGGCCGCGCGGCCCGCACCCGGTCACCCCACTGAGCGGCGGTCTGCGTGGCCCCGACGTACATGCACACGTACGGCGACCCGGCGGCCTGCGCACACCCGTACGGCAGCCCGGCGACGATCCCGCCCGCCGTGAACTTCTCCGGGTACGCGGCCATCATCACGGCGGCCATCCCGCCCCCGGCGGACAGCCCCGTGACGTACACCCGTCCCCCGGAGACATCCGCGACCTGCCGGTCCACCATCTGCGCGACGGACGCGGCCTCGCCCTGGCCGCGCGTGATGTCACCGCTCTGGAACCAGTTGAAGCACAGCGATGAGTTGTTCGCGCTCTGCTGCTGCGGCAGCACGACGGAGAACCCCCACCGGTCGGCGAGCTGCGTCCACCCGCTCCCGGTGCCGTACCCGGAGGCGTTCTGCGTGCACCCGTGCAGCGCGACGACCACCGGCCGCCCGGCGGGCAGCCCGTCGGGCACGTACCGGAACATCCGCAGCGCCCCCGGGTTGGTCCCGAACCCGGTGACCTCCTGGAGGGACGCGGCGGACGCCGGCACAGGCGTGAGAAGGACGGCGAGGAGCGCCGTGAGGACGGCGAGCAGGCTTGCGGCTCTGGTGTGTGTCATGGGCAGGGACCGTAGAAGCGTGAACGACCCCTCGATATGGGGCCGCACACCACAACGGGCCTGTGCGCCATGGTGGTTCGCGGCGCGCCGGACGGCTTACGGTGCGGTCGGCCGCGCGGTCCCCGTCTCGGTCCCCCGGTAGGTGTCGTCCCTCTCCCACGGCCCCACGCCGAGCTTCCCGGTCGTCCCGAGGTCGAGTTCCGGCACGACCGTCACGGGGGCGGCGCCGGACTTCGGGAGAACGCGGACGTACGGTGCGTTGACCGGGTCGCCGGCCTGGGTCGTGTTCCGCCACGCGAGCGTCGTCCGCGCGGCCTCACCCGGCTTCAGCACGACCGGTCGCGGGCTGCCGTCACCGCCCGCGGCGGGGCTGATCGCGTCGGTGCCGTGCAGTATCCGCACGCCGTCGACCTTCTCGTGGTCCTCGTCGAGGAGTTCCAGCCCGGGGTAGCCGTTGAGTTGGTAGGTGTCGCTGCCGCAGTTGACGAGGTGCAGGCCGACCACGCGCAGACCCATGGCGGCGTCGCCCTGATCGGCGTAGACGTGTACCCCGGACGCCGGGCAGGGGCCCGAGGCGGACGAGGCCTCGGCGGTGGGCACGCTGCGCACCTTGATGACCTCCACGCCCGTCACTTCGGGCGGATGCGCGGCCGCCATCGCCGACATGGCCACGACGTCCTTGACGGTGGCCCCCGGCGCGACCGCCTCGACGGTCCGCTCGACGTTGTCCACCGAGCCGCCGGACGCGGACAGGAACCCGAAGGTGACCGTGTAAGTCGCCTTCTCGGTCCCCTGGTTGGTGAGTTCGAAGGCGGCGGAGTAGTCGGCGCTCGCACACTCGCTCCCCGCGCCCCAGGCATACAGGCCGGTGATCTTCAGGCCGTCCTCGCCGGGCCCGCCGGCGGAGGGCACCGGAAGGGACCTCGGAGTGCCGGAGGGGGTCGCGCCCGGTGCGGGGGACGCCGGCGCGGCGCCGAACTGCGCGAAGTCGTCCGGACACAACGACTCGGCGCTGACCGGGGCCTTCCGAGCCCCCTCGGTCCGCTCGCCTCCCGGCGAGGCCTTCTCGGTGCCACAGGCGGCAAGGAACAGGACGGCACCGGCGAGTGCGGGAAGGACACGTATGACGGCAGGCATCCGCCCACCCCACCATGACCATGACCGCATGACAAAGCCCCGCTGCTCAGGAGCAGCGGGGCTGAGTCCACATGGGGTGCCCATCGGTCTGGGCGAGTGGAGATGGCGGGAATCGAACCCGCGTCCAACGGTGCGGAATCAGGACTTCTCCGTGTGCAGTCTGGTACGAGTTTCTCGGCCCTCCGGATCACCCAGACAAGTCCGGAACGGGCCCAGTCACTGTTTGATTTCCCTCTTCACCCCGTGACCGGGATCAAGGTTTAGTCCCCTAGCTGATGCCAGGAACCGGGTCGGGAACAGCCCCGGGCTGACACTCCCTTAAGTAAGGGGCAGTTGCCTAGTTACCTGAAATCAGGCAGCGAGGGCGAACTGCGTCGCCTTGGGAGAATCGCTCTTGATAGTGGCGATTATTTTTTTCGGCCTGTGGTTTACGAGATCATGGCCGCTTCCTCGACACGCTTCCCCTGCTTCGACAGCCGCTGTCGAAACCGATCATCCCCATGTTGTGTTTTCAATGCGCACACCGACCGTGGCCGGTGTTGATGCCATCGTACGTGACCAACGCACGCCGATGCCACCGTATTCCCGGCGGCCTCGCCCTACTGGCCGCCTACTGGCCCCGCTGCTTCCGCTTGGCCGCCGCGATCGCCCGGTCCGACTCCCGCCGGTCCTGCTTCTCCCGCAGGGTCTGGCGCTTGTCGTACTCCTTCTTGCCTCGCGCGAGCGCGATCTCGGCCTTCGCCCGGCCGTCCTTGAAGTACACGGCGAGGGGCACGATCGTGTGACCCGTCTCCTGGGACTTGGACTCCAGCTTGTCGATCTCCTCGCGGTGCAGCAGCAGCTTGCGCTTGCGGCGCGCGGAGTGGTTGGTCCAGGTGCCCTGGGCGTACTCCGGGATGTGGGCGTTGTGCAGCCACGCCTCGCCCCCGTCGATCTGGACGAAGCCGTCGGTCAGCGACGTCCGCCCCTGGCGCAGCGACTTCACCTCGGTGCCGGTCAGCACGATGCCGGCCTCGTAGGTGTCGATGATCGCGTAGTCGTGCCGGGCCTTCTTGTTCTGGGCGACGATCTTCTTCTTGCCGCCCTTCTCGCCGTCCCGGCCCTTGGCGGCCGCCCCGCCCTGCTTGGGCTGGGACTCCTTCGGTACGTACATTCCCTTGCTCATAGTGCCGTCCATTTTCGCACTACGGAGGGGGTGCGGGGGAAGTCGTTTACGGCCCGGGACGCCGGTCGGCCGCTACTCGGGGCCGAGGCCGCTGAGGACCGTCTCCGCCCGCTCGACGACCTGCTCGTCGGCTTCCAGGTCCGGGGTGATGCCGTGGCCGTCGACGCCCCGGCCGGAGGGGGTGCGGTAGTGGCCGACGGTCAGCTCGGCGACCGATCCGTCGGGCAGCCGGCTCGGCATCTGCACCGAGCCCTTGCCGAAGGTCCGGGAGCCCACGACCACGGCCCGGCCCCGGTCCTGCAACGCGCCCGTGAGCAGTTCGGCCGCGCTCATCGTGCCGCCGTCGACGAGCGCGACCAGGGGTCTGGTGGTGTCGCCGCCGGCGTCGGCGTGCAGGACCTGCTGCTCGCCGTCGACGTCGTAGGTGGCGACGAGACCGCCGTCGAGGAAGGCGGAGGCGGCGGTGACGGCCTCGGTGACAAGCCCGCCGGAGTTGCCGCGCAGGTCGAGGACGATCCCGGCACCGGTGGGCGCCTGCCGCACAGCGGCCCGCACGACGTCGCCGGAGCCCTTGGTGAAGGAGTCGATCTTGATGACGGTGATCCGGTCGGTGAGCCGTCGAACGGTGACCGAGTCGGTGGACAGCCGCGCGCGCCGCAGGGTCTCGGTCCACGCGCGCGTGCCGCGCTCGAGGCCCAGAGTCACCGCGGTGCCGGCGGCCGCGTCCTGGGCGTCACCGCGCAGTAAGGAGACGACCTCGGTGACGGGCCGTCCGTCGACATCGGCCCCGTCGACACTGCGCAACAGGTCCCCGGCGCGAATCCCGGCCCCGGCGGCGGGTGACCCGGCCTGCACCTTGGTCACCTCGATCCGGCCGTCCCGCTCCCGCCGCGCCCACAGCCCGACGCCGGTGTACTCACCGTCGAGGGCCTCCTCGAACTCCTCGTACTCCCCGCGGGAGTACACGGCTCCCCACCGGTCGCCGCTGCGGCTGACGACCCGCTCGGCGGCCTCCATGGGCGACTTGCCGTCGGCCATGGCCTCCTCGGCGGCCTTCGCCACGTCCTGGTGATGTCCGGCGGGCGCGGCCGAACGGGCCGCGTCGGGCGAGGATTTCCGGTCGGGCCCCGGCAACGACCCCGTCGCCGCCCCCGCGACCAGCACACTCGCGAACACCAACGTCAGAGCCGCCCCGCGCCCGATACGGCGGGGCTGACAGAACAGCTCACGGCCTGACATGCGGGTGAGTCTAGGACAACGCGAAGGGCCGCACGGTCGGTTGACCGCACGGCCCTCTTGGCATGTGTCACACCTTCAGGTACTTGCGCAGCGCGAAGAACGCCGCCAGTGCCGGCATCAGCAGGCTGGTCGCGAGGATGAGGGGGAGCTTCGTCAGTACGGCGTCCCATCCGATGAAGTTGATCAGGTTGAGCTTCTCGGAGAGGGCCAGGCCGTGGTCGATGATGAAGTAGCGGGAGACCACCAGGAACGCGCAGGCGACGCCGCCGCCGATCAGGCCGGCCACCGCGGCCTCCATGATGAACGGGGCCTGGATGTAGAAGCCCGAGGCACCGACCAGGCGCATGATGCCGGTCTCGCGCCGTCGGCTGAACGCCGAGACGCGCACGGTGTTGACGATCAGCATCAGCGCGACAACCAGCATCAGGGCCATGACGGCGCGCGCCGCCCAGTTCATGCCGTTGAGGAGACCGAAGAGGTTGTCGAGGATGCCCTTCTGGTCCTGCACCGACTGCACGCCGTCCCGGCCGTCGAAGGCGGTCGCGACGACCTGGTACTTCTCCGGGTCCTTCAGCTTGATCCGGTACGACTCCTGCATCTGGTCCGGCGTGAGGGAGGCGGCCAGCGGGGAGTCGCCGAACTGCTCCTTGTAGTGCTTGTACGCCTGGTCCTGGGACTCGTACGTGACCTTCTCGACGACCGACATCTTGTCCAGGTCGGCGAGGATCTGCTTCTTCTGGTCGTCGGTCACCGCGCCCTTGGCGCAGTTGGGGTCGGACTCGGCGTCGCTCTTGTTGCAGAGGAAGACCGAGACGTTGACCTTGTCGTACCAGTAGCCCTTCATGGTGCTGACCTGGTCGCTCATCAGGAGCGAGGCGCCGAACAGGGCCAGCGACAGGGCGACGGAGACGATGACGGCGAACGTCATCGTCAGGTTGCGGCGGAGACCGACACCGATCTCGGAGAGTACGAACTGGGCGCGCATGGCGGGAAGATCAGGCCTTTCCGTGGACGGTCGCGGTCAGTGCTGGTAGCCGTAGACGCCGCGCGCCTGGTCACGGACGAGGCGGCCCTGCTCCAGCTCGATGACGCGCTTGCGCATCTGGTCCACGATGTTCTGGTCGTGCGTCGCCATCACCACGGTCGTGCCGGTCCGGTTGATCCGGTCGAGCAGCTTCATGATGCCGACGGAGGTCTGCGGGTCGAGGTTGCCGGTCGGCTCGTCGGCGATCAGCAGCTTGGGCCGGTTCACGAAGGCCCGCGCGATGGCCACGCGCTGCTGCTCACCACCGGACAGCTCGCCCGGCATGCGCTCCTCCTTGCCGCCGAGCCCGACGAGGTCGAGCACCTGCGGCACGGACTTGCGGATCTCGCCCTTCGACTTGCCGATGACCTCCTGCGCGAAGGCCACGTTCTCGGCGACCGTCTTGTTCGGCAGCAGCCGGAAGTCCTGGAACACCGTCCCCAGCTGGCGGCGCATCTGCGGCACCTTCCAGTTGGAGAGGCGCGCGAGGTCCTTGCCCAGGACGTGCACCTGGCCGTGGCTGCACCGCTCCTCGCGGAGGATCAGCCGCAGGAAGGTGGACTTTCCGGAGCCGGAGGACCCGACGAGGAAGACGAACTCACCCTTCTCCACTTCCAGGGAGACATCCCTGAGTGCGGGGCGGGTCTGCTTGGGGTAGACCTTGGAGACGTTGTCGAATCGGATCACGGATGCACCACGGGTAGCCGGGGGTAGATGAGCGTGACCATACGCGAACCGGGTGTGTGAGCGCAGGCACAGGTTGCGGTTGCGCGCCTGTTGTGCCTTTTGTGCCCGCCCATCCGACGACGCCCGAGCCGATTCCGGGGGAACCTGGCACAGTGGAGGGGGAACGTTCTCCGCCCCGGGAGCGTTCTGTGGAGAGAACCGGTATGAGGAGGGCGAGCGCATGACGTACGACCGGCTGGTGTGCGCGAACTGCGCGGCGCCCGTCAATGAGGGCCGCTGCCCCGTGTGCCGCGCCAACCGCGAGCGGCTCTCGCAGGAGAACCCGTTCGCGCAGCTCAACCCCATGACGCTGATCGCCCTGCTCGCGGTACTGATCGCGGCGGTGGCACTGCTGGCGCACCAGACCGCGTAGCGCCAGGTACGGAACGCCCGAGAGGCCCGGAGCGAAGAACTCGCTCCGGGCCTCTCGTCGTACTCCGGGCACACGCTGCGCGTGCGTACGGCTACCGTCAGGCGACAGCGCCGCCGCGGCCGCCCATGAGGCGCGGCAGGACGCGGAAGCCGATACCGCCGGCGATCATCGTGGCGGCGCCCACCAGCAGGAAGGTGGTCTGGCCGGCACCGGTCTCGGCGAGCTCGTCGCCACCGCCCTGGGCGGTGGTGTCGGAGCCGGTGTCGGTGAGGGCGGAGGTGCCCTCCTCCTGCGCGGAGGTGTCGGAGCCGCCGTCGGGGTCGGCGTTGTTGCCGCCGCCGGTGCCGTTCCCGTTGCCGTTTCCGTTCCCGTTGCCGCCGCCGTTGTTGCCGTCGTCCGTCGGGTCCGCGGTGGGCTCGTCCGTCGGGTCCTCGGTGGGCTCGGTGGGCTCCTCGGTGGGCTCCGTCGGCTCCTCGGTGGGCTCGGTCGGCTCCTCCGTCGGCTCCGTGGGCGGGTCCGTCGGGAGGTCGGTGGGCGGGTCGGTCGGCAGCTCGGTGGCCGGGTCCGTGGGCTCGTCGTCGGCGGCGTTGGTGTTGACGTTGACGCCGATACCGGCGACGTCGACGTCGATCTCCAGCGCGGAAGCGGCACCGGCGGCGGTCAGCGAGGCACCGGCCGCGATCACGGCACCGGCGGCTATGCGCGCGATCCGGATCCGCGTCTTCTTGGTCATAAGGTTGCTACCCCCAGTAGCTCATCGTCAGTGAGGCGGCGCCCGGGGCCGTGATCAACGGGGGTGGCGGTACTCAACTCTCCCCCGGTTCACATGCGCCCCAGAGATACGCATGCCGCGCTTTACCCTTCCCATTTTTCAAAGCAACGTCAAGGGAGTTGTGCGCGGGATGTCCAACTACACGCGCCTATGACGGAATTAACCGCTGTGAGCGAGCTGTAGAACCCGGACAAAACACAACCGCCCCCGAATCGGGGGCGGTTGAAGCGCTGACCATCGGGGATGGTCAAGTCGACAAATTTACTTCTCCTGCTGCTTGCGCCAGCGAATTCCGGCTTCGAGGAAACCGTCGATCTCGCCGTCGAGCACCGCCTGCGGATTGCCGACCTCGAATTCCGTCCGCAGGTCCTTGACCATCTGGTACGGGTGGAGGACGTACGACCGCATCTGGTTGCCCCAGGAGCTGCCGCCGTCCTTGAGGGCGTCCATCTTGGCCCGCTCCTCCTGGCGCTGCCGCTCCAGCAGCTTCGCCTGGAGGACGTTCATGGCCGTGGCCTTGTTCTGGATCTGCGAGCGCTCGTTCTGGCAGGAGACGACGATGCCGGTCGGCAGGTGCGTGATGCGCACCGCCGAGTCGGTGGTGTTGACGCCCTGGCCACCAGGACCGGAGGACCGGTACACGTCGATCCGCAGATCGGACTCGTCGATGTCGATGTGGTCGGTCTGCTCGACGACGGGCAGCACCTCCACACCCGCGAACGACGTCTGCCGGCGCCCCTGGTTGTCGAAGGGCGAGATCCGCACGAGGCGGTGGGTGCCCTGCTCGACGGAGAGCTGTCCGTAGGCGTACGGCACCTGCACGGCGAAGGTGGTCGACTTGATGCCGGCCTCTTCGGCGTACGACGTCTCGTAGACCTCGGTCTTGTAGCCGTGCCGCTCGGCCCAGCGCAGGTACATGCGCTGGAGCTGCTCGGCGAAGTCGGCGGCGTCGACGCCACCGGCCTCGGCGCGGATGTTGACGAGCGCCTCACGGGCGTCGTACTCACCGCTGAGGAGCGTGCGGACTTCCATCTCGTCCAGCGCCTTCTTCACGGAGACCAGCTCGGACTCCGCCTCGGCGCGGGTGTCCGGGTCGTCCTCCTCCTCGGCCATCTCGAAGAGCACGGCGAGATCGTCGATCCGACCGCGCAGGGCTTCGGCCTTCCGCACCTCCGCCTGGAGGTGGGAGAGCTTGCTGGTGATCTTCTGCGCCTCGTCCGGGTTGTCCCACAGGGACGGCGCGGCCGCCTGCTCCTCGAGCACGGCGATGTCTGCCCTCAGCTTGTCGAGGTCCAGAACGGCCTCGATCGACTCCATGGTCGAGGAGAGGGACTTGAGCTCTTCGGATACATCGACGACTGCCACGCCTCCAGCCTAACGGCTGTGGCAACCGACCTCGCCCGGGTGGCAGACCTGTGCCCTGTCCAGCCCGTCCGGCGTTCGAGGCCGAGCTCTTGCCGTCCCGACCCCCCACCCACCCGGAGGAGGCGGCGCCCTTGAAGTGCCGGCCCGCATCTCTCAGCCCGTCCGGCGTTTGAGGACGAGGCCCGTTCAGGGCCGACAGCGGGGGTCTGGGGGCGCAGCCCCCAGGGATGGGACGGGTAGGGGCGGCGGGGGCGAGAACCCCAGACGCGCACCCCCACCCACCCGTCACGGCGAAACCGGCGCCGAGTTCTTCGTGTCCTGCGGAGTGGCCCCCGCGTCATCCCCCGACACGGCCGCCCACGTACCGACCCCCGCCGCAGCCACCAGCACCACCGCCGCCACACTCACCACCACCCGCCGCCGCCGCGTGGCCGCCCGGTTCCGCGCCGACCCCGGCCGCGGCGCCCCCGCGGCCCGAGGCACCCGCGCCGTCCCCCGCGCACCCCCCGCCAGCTCGTCCGGCGCCGGCACCCTCATCGACGTGTGCGTGTCCCGGTTGGAGTCGGCCGGCTTCGCCCCCGGCACCAGCGGCACCGCCCCCCGCCGCACCGGCGACACCGAGTGCGGCGCCGGTTCCGCCGGCAGCGCGGCCTCCTCGGCCTCGTCCTCCTCCGCGTCCGGCTCGTCCACGTCCAGCGGCGGCATCCCAGCCAGCATCGGCAGCAGCTCCCGCAGCCGCGCCCCCAGCTCGGAGGCGCGCAGCCGGGAGGCTGGCGCCTTGGCGAGGCACTGCACGATCAGCTGCCACAGCTCGTCGGGGATGCCCGGCAGCGGCGCGACCGTCTCCGTCACATGGCGGCGCAGCACCGCGCCCGGGTGCCCGCCGCCGAACGGCGTGAAGCCCGCCAGCAGCTCGTACAGCACGGTCGCCAGCGCGTAGATGTCCACCGCCGCGCGCGGGGGCAGCCCCTCGACGATCTCCGGCGCGAGATAGTCCGGCGTGCCGATGATCTTCGTGGCCCGGGTCCGTCGCGGGGTGTCGATCAGCTTGGCGACGCCGAAGTCGGTGAGCAGCGCGCGGTGCGAGCCGCCGGGGCCCAGCGGGCCCTGCATGTCGAGGAGGACGTTCTCCGGTTTGACGTCCCGGTGCACGACGCCCGCCGCGTGCGCGGCCGCGAGCCCGTCGGCGACGTCGGCGACGATCGCCACCGCGGCCTCGGGGGCGAGCCGCCGGTCGCGGTCGAGGCGGGTGCGCAGATCGGTGCCGCGGACGAGGTCCATGACCAGCGCGAGGTCGTTGCCGTCGACGACCAGGTCGCGGACGGAGACGACGTTGGGGTGCTCCAGGCCGAGCAGCGCCGTGCGCTCCTGGACGAACCGTCCGACGAGCTCCTCGTCGGACGCGAGGTCCTCGCGCAGCAGCTTGATGGCGACGGGCCCCTCGGGTCCCTCACCCAGCCACACCGTGCCGGCGCTGCCCCGCCCCAGGATCTGGTGGGCGGTGTACCGGCTGCCGATCTTCCGTGCCAAGGCTGCTCCTACCGACGCGACTTGGCGACAAAAATACGCGTCCGAAGAGCCGACCTTCACCGCGGAGACCGAAATCACCCGCCAGGTGTCGACAAATCAACAGACCAGCCACCGCCGGGGGCGGCGCAAAGCGCTACTGCCCGGACGAACCGCCGCCCAGGTCACCGATCCACCCGGACACCGTCCCGATCCAGTCCCCGATCTGGTCCCAGTAGCTCTTGCCGGTGCCGATCCAGTCCTGGAGCGGGCTCAGTTCCCAGATCAGCCAGCCCGCGACGAACAGGATGACGATCGTGAACAGGCAGCCCTTGAGGCAGCCGAGCCCGGGGATCTTCATCGGGTTGGCGCCGCGCTGCCGCGCCTGCCGGGGCTCACGCTGGGGCTGCTGCGGCTGCTGGGGCGGCGGTGGCGCGTACCGCTGCGGAGGCTGCTGGGGCTGCGGCTGCGGGGCGTACCGCTGCGGCTGCTGTTGCTGCTGCGGATAGCCGCCGTACCCCTGCTGGGGCTGCGGGCGCTGCTGGGGGCGCGGCTGCTGCTGCGGGCGGGCGACCTGCCGCTGGGGGCGGCGGCGCAGCGGGTCCTGGTTCGGGTCGAGGTACTGGACCTGCGTCTGCTCGTTGCGGTCCCGGGCGGCGCGCAGCTGGTTCTGCCAGGGGTGCGGGTCCTCGGGGCCGCCTTGGCCCGGCTGACCGGGCTGGCCCTGCGGCACCGGCGGCATGACGGCCGTCGGGTCGGCCGCGCCGCGGTTGGGCAGGACGGCGGTGGGGTCGGCGGCGCCCACGTGCGGCAGCACGTTGGTCGCGGCGTTCGGGTCGTACGCCCCCGCGCCGTGCGGCAGCACCTGGGTGGGGTCGGCGGAGCCCGGTACGGCGGCCGGGGCCGGGTCGGGCGCGAGGAGCGCGGCGACGTTCTCGGCGGCGGCGATCTGCGCGGAGTTCGCGTGCACCCCGATCCCCTCGGCGACGACACGGAGGCCGCGCGCGAGGTTCTCGGCGCTGGGCCGGTCGTCGGGGTTCTTGCGCAGGCAGCGCTCGATGACCGTCCAGAGGGGGTCGGGGACCGTGGACGGGCGGCGCGGCTCCGAGCTGAGGTGCTGGTGGAGGACCTCCAGGGCCGAGCCGCCGGAGAACGGCGGGCGGCCGGTGACCAGCTCGTACAGCAGGATGCCGGCGCCGTAGATGTCGACGGCGGAGGTCTGCGGGCGGCCCTCGGCGGACTCGGGGGCGACGTACGCGGGCGTGCCGACGAACTCGTGGGTACGGGTCAGACCGGGTGAATCGGCCAGACGGGCGATGCCGAAGTCGGTCAGCATCGGGTGCATCTGGCCGCCGTTCTGCTTCAGCAGGACGTTGGCGGGCTTCAGGTCGCGGTGGACGACACCGTCGGTGTGGCTGGCGGCGAGCGCGTCGGCGATCTGCGCGGTGAGCAGTGCGGCGCCGACGGGGCTGAAGGGGCCGTTCTCGCGGAGGTAGCGGTGCAGGTCGGGACCGTCGACCAGGTCCATGACGAGGGCCAGCAGATCACCCTCGACGACCAGGTCGCGGACCCGGACGATGTTGGGGTGGGTGAGCCGGAGCAGGACGGAGCGCTCCCGCAGGAACCGCATCACGATGTCCGGGTCGCTCGCGAGCTCCTCCTTGAGGACCTTGATCGCGACGGTCTCACCGGGCTGTCCCTGGACGGCCGCCTCGGCGCCCGCGGCCTCGCGCTGCCGGGCGCGCCAGACGGTGCCCGTGGCGCCGCGTCCGAGCGGCTCCTCGAGGAGGTACTTGCTGCCTACCGGCCGCACGTCATGCGCTCCCTGCTTGCTTGCGTATGTTCCGACCCACTGTAGTGCCGCCTCCCGTAGGAGCAGCCTGTCGTCTTTCTGTGCGTCTTACGTACCGGTTCCCGTAGTTGTTCGAAGGAAAGACGCTCGACCCGGTCGACCGGTTGCCAGAGCCGTACGTGACCGATCTCAAGTGATCACGGGCGCGGCCTTGGTCAGGCACTTTTGGGGGCAGAGCTGACCAATCAAGATCACTTGCCGCCGGGGGGCGGGCAGACTGTCAGTGGCAGGTGCGAGGATGCCTGCAGTACTGGCCGATGTGCTCGTGTGGGGTGGGGGACTGTCCGCGCCCGGGCAGAAGGGACCGCTGACGGCGATGCAGATCCGGCTGACCGTCGTAGACCCGCTGGCCCCGCCCGCCGAGGCGGCCCGGGGCCGCACCCCGAGCCGTGACGTGCTGGTCACCGCTCCCGCGGGGACGGCCCTGGCGGCGATAACCTCCGCGCTCGCCTCCGCGGTCTCCGGCGACGGCGCCCCCGGCTCCGGCCAGCCCGTGCTGTACGCCGGCGCCGAGCGGCTCGACGACCGGCGCTGCACCCTCGGCGAGCCCCCGCTGACCGACGGCGCGGTGCTGTCCCTCGGCGCCCCCACCGACCCCGAGCCGCACCCCGAGGTCGACGACGCCCCGGCCCGCCTCGACGTGGTCGCGGGGCCGGACGCCGGCGGGGTCCATCTCCTGCACGGCGGCCGGGTCGAGATCGGCCGCTCCGCCGACGCCGACGTCCCGCTCGACGACCCGGACGTCTCCCGGCTGCACTGCGCGGTCACCGTCGCCGGCGACGGCCGCGTCTCGGTCGCCGACCTCGACTCCACGAACGGCACGGTCCTGGACGGCACCCGCGTGGGCACCCGCCCGGTCCGCTTCCCCCCGGGCGCCCTGCTCCGCATCGGCGAGTCAGCGCTCCGTCTGGCTCCCCCCGGCGGCCCCGGCCCACGGCTGCGCACGGCCCCGGACGGCGAGGGGCACGTACGCGTACCGGCACCGGCGGACGAGGACCCGGATGCCGATGCCGGCGTCCCCTCCGGCCCGACCCGGCACACCACCGGCACCACCGGGTGGACCGCGCAGGGCCTGGGCCGCACCGCTGCCGAAGGGCCCGTCGTGCCGGGCCAGGGTGGGGCGCCCCGGATCGAGAGCCAGGGGCCTCGGCCGTACGAGACGCGGGGCGGCGGTTCCCGACGCCGGGTGTCCGGCGTGGCGGGGGCGACCCGCGGCGGCGCGGGCACGGGAGCTTCCTGGTCGGGCGCGGGGGACGGCGGGCAGACGCACGGGGGGCGGCTGGGCGCGGACGCGCATGCGGGCGGCGGCTCCCCACGCGGCGAGGACCTCGGGGGCACCAGAGGAAGCCATGCCGCCTCCGGCAACGCCCCGGTCCCCGGCGGGACTTCGGCCGGTGCGGCACAGGCTGCTCAGGCCGGGAATCCCTCGGCCTATGGAATGGCTTCCGGTGGCTCCGCGGAGGACGGCCTCCTGGGCAACGCCCCGGCCACCGGCGGGACCTCTGCCGGCTCGGCACAGGGCGGCCGGCCCGGCACCCCGAGTGGCCTCCCGGGCGACGCCCCTTCCACCGGCGGGACCTCCGCCCGCCCGGCACAGGGCGGCCGGCCCGGCACCCCGCCCTCCGGCGCAGCATTCCCCGGCGACTCCCGCTCCGCCGAGCACGCGCACACCGCGGACGGCCTTGACGGCACGGACGCCCCGGGCGACGGCGGACGCCGCAAAGGCACCCCCCTCCGAGGCACCGAGGTGCCGCAGGGCGTGCGCAAGCGCGGGGGGCTGGGCGCCTGGGCGCGGCGGCTGGCCGGCGGGCGCGGTGAGCAGGGCGCGGCGGCGGACCGGAGCGAGGCGTACGACGAGGAGACGGCCGACCCGGTGACGGAAGCCGTGACCGGTGCGCCCCAGCTGCCCGAGACCTGGCCGGACCCGGCGGCGCTGCTGCTGACGGCGCTGGGTCCGGGGCCCCGGCTGTGGGAGCGCGGGCCGGGGCATCCGGAGGCGCTGACGGTGCGGCTGGGCACCGCCGACCGGGCGGCGCCCGACGGCTCGGGGCTGCTGCCCGCGGTCCCGGTGACCGCCGATCTGCGCGAGGTCGGGGCGCTGGGGCTGGCCGGGCCCCGCGCGCGGCTCGCCGGGCTGGCCCGCGCGGTGCTGGCCCAGCTCGCCGCGCTGCACTCCCCCGACGTCCTGGAGATAGTCCTGCTCAGCGCGGACCGCTCCCGCCCGGCCGCGGAGCGCACCGCCGAGTGGTCCTGGCTCGGCTGGCTCCCGCATCTGCGCCCGGGCCACGGCCAGGACTGCCGCCTCCTCCTCGCCTACGACCGCGAACAGGCGACGGCGCGCACGGAGGAGCTGCTCAGACGGCTGGAGGACGCGCCCGCCGCGCCCGCGCCGCCCACGGCAGCGGCGCCCCGGCGGCCTTCCTGGGCGCAGGACGACGACACCCCTGACGCGGCCGTCTTCGCGGGGCCGTACACCGTCCTCGTCGTGGACGGCGATCCCGGCGGCGCCGATGTGCGCGAGGCCGTGGCGCGGCTGGCGTTCGAGGGGCCGCGGGCCGGCATCCATGTGCTGTGCCTGGCCGAGACGTCACCGGCCTCGCCCGCGTCGCCGGTGACGGAGACGTACGAGGCGGCGTGCACGGCGGCGCCGACGTTCCGCGCGTGCGGCGCGGTCGCGCTGCTCAGCGGCGATGTCGCGACGGCCCTGCGACTGCTGCGGGTCGCGCGGGCCGGCGGCGACCTCGCCTCCACCACCGCCGGTGAGCCCCCGGCCGGCCCTGTCGGCCATGGCACGGTCGCCGCCGTCGACGCCGTCTCCCCTGCCTGGGCGGAGCGGTTCGCGCGGGCGCTCGCGCCGATGCGCACGGACGGCACCGGACCTGAGCGGCACGCGCGCGTGTCCGCACCGCTGCCCCAGATGGCACGGCTGCTGGACGAGTTGGGGCTGGCCAGGGCCACCCCGGCATCGCTGATGGCCCGCTGGGCGGCTGCGGCGGACGACACCGAGGCGCTCGGCGGACGGGCCTGGGCCGTGCTCGGCGCAGGCCCGCGCGGGCCGGTCGGCGCGGACCTCGTGGCGGACGGCCCGCACCTGCTGATCGAGGGACCGGCGGGCAGCGGCCGTACGGAACTGCTGCGGGCGGTCGTCGCCTCGCTGGCGGCGGCCGAGCGTCCCGACCGGCTGAGCATCGTCCTGATGGACGGCCGGGACAGCGTGAGCGCGACGGGCGCGGGGCACGGGGAAGGCTTGCGGGTCTGTACCGACGTACCGCATGTGACCACCCACCTCGCCGCCAACGACCCCGTCCGGATGCGGGAGTTCGCGCAGTCGCTGAGCGCCGAGCTGAAGCGGCGGGCGGAGCTGCTGGGCCGGTCCGACTTCGCCGAGTGGCACACCGGCCGTGAGCTGTCGGGCCGTATGGTCGCCCAGCGCGGCGCCGCCGGGAACGGCGACCTGGACAGCCCGCCCAGCTCCACCATGCGCCTGCGTCCCGGCGCGGCCCGTCAGCGCACCGAGTCGGCGCCCCCGTTGCCCCGTCTCGTGGTCGTCGTCGACGACCTGGACGCGCTGGTCTCGCCGCCGCTGGGCTCCCCCGGCAGACCGTCGGCGGGCTCGGTGATGCGGGCCCTCGAAGCCGTCGCGCGGGAGGGCGAACGGCTCGGCGTCCACCTGATCGCGGCGGCGGCCTCCGGCGGCCGTACGGCGGAGTCGGAGCCGGCGCGGCGGGCGCCGCTGCGGGTCGTGCTGGACGCGGTGACGGCGGGGCCGGACGAACCGGCGCCGGGACGTGGCCGGTTGACCTGGGCGGACGGCCGTACGACCGCGTTCCAGGGCGGGCGGGTCACCGGCCGCATCCCGCGCACGGCGACGCTGCGGCCGACCGTGGTCCCCCTGGACTGGCAGCGGATGGGCGACCCGCCGGCCCGCCGCCCGGTCCGCGAACTGGGCAACGGACCGACGGACTTGGCACTGCTGGCGAGCGCGCTGGAGCGGGCGGCCCGGGAGGTCGCGGCCACGGAGGTGCCGTCGCTGCTGTAGCGCACAACATCGCCCCTGCCGTAGAGCACAACATCACCGCCGCCGTAGAACGCCGCGTTACGACGCCGCAACGATCTCCCACTTGACACCGCACGCGGTCTTGCCGACCCCATGCCCCCGGCGTAGACCAGAGCCCACGGGACAGCGCTCGACGTTCGACGAGGACGAAGAACGGGGCAGTGATGCGCAGCACGAGCACATACCGGACACGTAGGGCCATGGCGACGGCCGCCGCCCTCCTCGCGGGAGCCCTCGTGCTCACCGCGTGCGGCGGAGACGACGACAACGCAAGCGACAACGAGAGCAAGGGCACCGGCGAAGGCGCCTCCGTCACGCTCCCCAAACTCGACGGCCAGACCCTGGAGGTCGCCGCCGTCTGGACCGGAGCGGAGCAGGAGAACTTCACCCAGGTCCTGAAGGAGTTCACCAAACGCACCGGCGCCAAGGTGAAGTTCGTACCGACCGGCAACAACACCTCCACCTTCCTCGGCGCCAAGATCGAGGGCGGTCAGCCGCCGGACGTGGCGTTCCTGCCGCAGGTCGGCGTGTTGAAGCAGTTCGCGGAGAAGAAGTGGCTCAAGCCCCTCGGGGCGGAGGCCAAGGCACAGTTGGACAAGAACTTCTCACAGGGGTGGCGGGACCTCGGGGCGGTCGACGGCCAGCAGTACGGCGTGTACGCGAAGGCCGCCAACAAGTCCCTGATCTGGTACAACACCGCGGCCTTCGACGCGGCCGGGATCACGGAGACACCGAAGACGTGGAAGGAGTTCCTCGCCACCGCGCAGACCCTGTCCGACGCCGGCTCACCGGCCGTGTCGATCGGCGGCGCGGACGGCTGGACGCTGACGGACTGGTTCGAGAACGTCTATCTGTCCCAGGCCGGTCCGGAGAAGTACGACCAGCTGGCCCAGCACAAGATCAAGTGGACGGACCCGTCCGTCAAGCAGGCCCTCACCACGCTCGCCGAGCTGTGGGGCAAGGACGAGCTGCTCGCGGGCGGCCGCAAGGGCGCGCTGGACACGGAGTTCCCGAAGTCGGTCACCCAGGCCTTCACCGGTGACACCCCGGCCGCGATGGTCTTCGAGGGCGACTTCGTGACCGCGAACATCAACGCGGACACCAAGGCGAAGGTGGGCACGGACGCCAAGGTCTTCCCGTTCCCGGCGGTGGGCGCCGAGTCCCCCGTGGTCAGCGGCGGTGACGTGGCCGTGGCGCTGAAGGACAACAAGGGCGCGCAGGCGCTGCTGACGTTCCTCGCCTCGACCGACGGGGCGGAGATCTGGGCGGCGCAGGGCGGCATCCTCTCCCCCAACAAGGAGATGGACCAGAGCAAGTACAAGGACGACGTGACCCGGCAGATCGCCAAGGCGCTGATCGACGCCGGTGACAACTTCCGGTTCGACATGTCCGACCAGGCCCCGGCGGCGTTCGGCGGCACGCAGGGCACCGGCGAGTGGAAGGACCTCCAGGACTTCCTGAGCAACCCGAGCGATGTCGCGGGCGCCCAGCGGAAGCTGGAGGCCGACGCGGCCAAGGCCTACGGGTCGAGCTGACGCCGATGGCCTCGGTGGCGAACTCGACGGAGGGCGCCGGCGCACTGCCGACGCCCTCCGCGTCTCCGCGCAAGAGCGTGACGAGGACCAGACTGTGGGTGGCGGTGCTGTTCCTGCTGCCCGCGCTGGTCCTCCTCGGCGCGCTCGTGGTCTACCCGATCGGGTACTCGGTCTGGCGCAGTCTCTACGACGCCGACGGCTCGAAGTTCGTCGGTCTGGGCAACTACGGCGACATCTTCAGCAACGACGCCACGCTGACCGCCGTACGCAACACGGCGATCTGGGTCGCGGTCGCCCCGGCCGTGGTCACCGCGCTCGGCCTGATCTTCGCGGTGCTCACCGAACGGGTGCGCTGGGGCACGGCGTTCAAGCTGATCGTCTTCATGCCGATGGCAATCTCGATGCTGGCGGCGGGCATCATCTTCCGGCTGGTGTACGCGGCGGACCCGGACCAGGGCGTCGCGAACGCGGTGGTGACGAGCGTGCACGACGCGTTCGTGGACTCGTCGGTCTATCCGAAGGCCCGGCCGAACGCGGCGGTGAGCGATCTGAAGGCCTCGGGCGGGGGTTCGTTCACGTCGACGGGCACCGTGCACGCGGGCACCCCGGCCCTGCTGCCGCTGGTCGGCATCGCCCCGAACCGGCTCCCCGGCAACCCGGAGAACGCGAAGCCGGCCACCGGTGACGGCATCGACGGCACGGTGTGGCTGGACTTCAAGCTGGGCGGCGGCGGCACGAAGGGTCAGATCGACGCCGGTGAGAAGGCGTTGAAGGGCGTGAAGATCGAGGCCGTGAAGGGCGGCGAGGTCGTCGCCTCGACGACGAGCGGCGCCGACGGCACCTTCCATCTGCCCGGCGAGGCGGACGGGGCCCAACTGAGGCTCCCCGGCTCGAACTTCGCGGCCCCCTACAACGGCATCGACTGGCTCGGCCCGACGCTGGTCACCCCGGCGATCATCGGGGCGTACGTGTGGATGTGGGCGGGCTTCGCGATGATCCTGATCGCGGCCGGCCTCGCGGGCGTGGACCGCAATCTGCTGGAGGCGGCGCGGGTGGACGGCGCCAACGAGTGGCAGGTGTTCAGAAAGGTCACGGTGCCGATGCTGGCGCCGGTCCTGGTCGTCGTCCTCGTCACGCTGATGATCAACGTGATGAAGATCTTCGACCTGGTGTTCATCATCGCCCCGCAGCCCACCATGGACGACGCCAACGTGCTGGCGCTGCAACTGTTCCAGTCGTCCTTCGGCGGCGGCGCGAGCTACGGCATCGGCAGCGCGATCGGCGTCATCCTGCTGCTGCTCGTGCTGCCGGTGATGTGGATCAATCTGCGCCGGCTGCGGAAGGAGCGTGAGCGGTGACCACTCTCGACACGACCGTGCGCGCCAAGCGCTCCCTCGCCTCCCGGGTGGCGAGCGGGGCGGCCGGCGGCGCCCTGCGGATCTTCCTGATCGTCATCGCGCTGGTCTGGCTGGTGCCGACCTTCGGGCTGCTGGTCTCGTCGTTCCGCGACCCGACCGACATCGCCGCCTCCGGCTGGTGGAAGGTGTTCAGCGCACCGGGCCAGCTGACCGCGCACAGCTACGAGACGCTCCTGAAGAACGAGACGATCACCGACTCCCTGTTCAACACCGTGTGGATCACGGTGCCGGCGACCCTGCTGGTGGTGCTCATCGGCGCGATGGCGGGCTACGCCTTCGCGTGGATGGACTTCAAGGGTCGCGACACCTGGTTCATGGTCGTGGTGGGGCTGCTGGTGGTGCCGGTGCAGGTGGCGCTGATCCCGCTGACCGTGCTGTTCCGGGAGATCGGGATCTTCGGCGACATCATCGCCGCGGTCCTGTTCCACGTCGGCTTCGGACTGCCGTTCGCGATCTTCCTGTTGCGCAACTTCTTCGCGGAGATCCCGAGGGAGCTCCTGGAGGCGGCGCGCCTGGACGGGGCGGGCGAGGCACGGCTGTTCGCCACCGTCGTCCTCCCGCTCGCGGCACCGGCACTCGCCTCGCTGGGCATTTTCCAGTTCCTGTGGGTGTGGAACGACATGCTGGTGGCGCTGGTGTTCACCAATGCCGACTCGCAGCCGCTGACGGTCGCTCTCCAGCAGCAGGTACGGCAGTTCGGCAGCAACATCGAGATCCTGGCGACCGGTGCCTTCATCTCGATGGTCATCCCGCTGATCGTGTTCTTCGCGTTCCAGCGGCAGTTCGTGTCCGGCGTGATGGCGGGCGCGGTCAAGTAGCGCGTACGGCAGTCTGGTTGACGTTTTTGAGGGGCGGACCGGCAGCGGTCCGCCCCTTCCCGTCCCCCGTATGCCGCAAGGGACGTAACCAAGTCACTCCACCGGCCGTTCCCGGGCCGAACGCCCGCGCCGACCCCTCCCCCATGGATGTGCCTTGCCCAGGTTCAGTGTCATCGTCCCCGCGTACCAGGTTCAGGCGTATCTGCACGAGTGCCTGGAGTCGGTGCTCTCCCAGTCGTACCCCGATCTGGAACTGATCGCCGTCGACGACCGCTCGCCGGACGCCTGCGGGGAGATCGTCGACGAGTTCGCGGCCCGCGACCCCCGGGTGCGGCCGGTGCACCTCGCCGAGAACCGGGGGCCCGGCCCGGCGCGCAACGCCGGTCTCGCGGCGGCGACGGGCGACTACGTGGTGTTCCTGGACGGCGACGACACCCTCACCCCGGACGCGCTCCGGGCGATCGCCGACCGGCTGAAGGAGACGGGCGAGTCGGACGTGCTGGTGTACGACCATGCGCTCACCGACTGGCGGGGCGGGACCGCCCGCAACGCGTCGGCGCTCCAGCTCACCGAGCAGGGTCCGGCGCCGTTCCACCTGGAGGACCGGCCCGGACTGCTGCGGTCGGCCACGGTGGTGTGGGACAAGGCGTACCGCCGGGAGTTCGTGGAGCGCGAGGGCTTCCGCTTCCCGCCGGGCCGCTACGAGGACACTCCCTGGACGTACCCGGTCCTGATGACGGCGGAGACGATCGCGACAGTGGACCGGGTGTGCGTGCACCACCGGCAGCGGCGCCGGGGCAGCACCGCCGGGCGGAGCCCGTTCGACCTCTTCGACCAGTACGACCGGCTCTTCGCGTTCCTCGACCAGCGCCCCGAACTCAGCCGGTGGCGGCCGGTGTTGTTCCGCCGCATGGTCGACCAGCTGGCGGCGGTGTTCACCGACCGGTACCGGCTGCCGCGGGCTGCTCGCGCCGAGTTCCTGGGCAGAGCCCGCGACCACTACCGCCGTTACCGCGCGCCGGGCCACCGAGTCCCTCTGCGTACACGCCTGCGCCACACCCTGGTCCGGCTGAACCTGCACCGCGTCTACCGTGCACTGGAGTTGGCAAAGAGGCTCAGCCACCGGACCACGGTCCGCGCCGCCCGCCTGGCCGGGGCTCTCCGCACGGCATCCCTCCGGCTCCACTACCGCGTCCAGCTCCGCCTCCCCCTGCACGAGGACCGCGCGGTCTTCTCGGCGTACGGGGGCCGCGGCCACGGCGGCGATCCGGGCGCGCTGGAGTCGGCGTTCCGCGACCTCGCCCCGCACATCCGCACCGCCTGGATCGCCGACCCCGAGCACCACCACACGATCCCGACCGCCACCCGCCGGCTGCGCCCCGGCACCGCCGCCTACTGGACGGCGCTGGCCCGCTCCAAGTACCTCGTCGGCAACACCGAGTTCGACCCCCGCCTCATCAAGCGCCCCGGCCAGATCCTCCTCCAGACCCGAAACGGCACCCCGCTCAAGCACATGGGCCTGGACCTCCTCGAACGCCCCGCCGCTTCACGGGACTTGGACATCACGGCTCTCCTCGCCGACGTCGACAAGTGGGACTACGTCCTGTCCGCCAACCGCCACTCCACCCTGACCTGGGAGCGCGTCTTCCCCGGCGGCTACACCACACTCCCGTACGGCAGCCCCCGCAACGACGTGTTCCAGCGGGCCACTTCACAGGACGTGCGACGGCTGCGCGAGCAACTCGGCATCCCGGAGGGGACGGTCGCGATCCTGTACGCGCCGACCCACCGCGACTACCGCCGCACCCAGCGCGCCACCCTCGACCTGGACCGCGTCCTGCGCCGCCTGGGCCCCCGCTTCGTCGTGCTGGCCCGCGCCCACCCCCGGTACGAGGTGCCGCTCGCCGCCGACACGGCCCGGGTCATCGACGTCACCGGTCATCCGAGCGTGGAGTCCCTCTGCCTGGCCTCGGACGCCCTGGTCACCGACTACTCGTCCCTGATGTTCGACTACGCCCATCTCGACCGGCCGATCGTCATTCACGCCGACGATTGGGAGGCCTACGAGGCGGCCCGCGGCACCTACTTCGACCTGCGTTCCTTCCCGCCGGGCGCGGTCGCGCGCAGCGAGGACGAGCTGATCGACATCTTCGCCACCGGCCACTGGCGCGGCTCCCGCTCCACCCAGCTGCGCTCGGCGTTCCGCGAGCGTTTCTGCCCGTACGACGACGGACGCGCCGCCGAGCGGGTCGTACGCCGCATCGTGCTGGGCGAGACCGAGCTGCCGCCGGTGGTGCCGCTCGCCGAACGGCGTCCGGTGCCGTCCGCGGCGGCGGAGCTGGGGCAGTCCCCGCTGACGACGGTGCCGCGGCCGGCGTCGCCGGCTGCCGTACTCACCGAGAACATCTGACCGACCCCTCGCCACCGGAGTCCGTATGCCGTCCAGCCCGTCCCGGCCCACCCCGACCCGGCCGTCCACCTGGCGTCCGGCCGGGCGCCCCGGCCGCTGAGAAACACCGATGGCCGGTGCGGGAAGCACCGGCCATCCGTATGCGCGACGTTCGCGACGTTCGTGACGACTACTCGATGACAAGCTCGACCGGGACGTTGCCGCGGGTGGCGTTGGAGTACGGGCAGACCTGGTGGGCGGTCTCGACGAGCTTGCGGCCGGTGGCCTCGTCGACGCTGTCGGGCAGCTCGACGCGGAGCGTCACCTTCAGGGCGAAGCCCTCGCCCTGCTTGCCTATGCCGACCTCGGCGGTCACCGCGGCGTCGCTGACGTCGACCTTGGCCTGGCGGCCGACGAGACCGAGGGCGCTGCCGAAGCAGGCGGCGTAACCGGCGGCGAACAGCTGCTCGGGGTTGGTGCCCTGACCGTCGCCGCCCATCTCCACCGGGAAGCTCAGCGGCAGGTCGATCTTGCCGTCGTTGGAGACGGCGCGACCCTCGCGGCCGTGGGTGGCGGTGGCGACAGCGGTGTAGAGCGCGTCCATGGGAAAACCAGTCCTCTCGGAGGTCGTGACTCGGGGGTCGTGATCCCGAACTCGGGGGTCGTGAACCCGATGACCACAAGTAGAGCACACAATTCAGTTGTGCACAACTAAGTTGCCTCCACGAGCTATCCTGGAGGCATGACCACGCCCACGAGCGACTGGCTCCGCCTCGACCAGCAGATCTGCTTCTCCCTGCACGCCGCGTCCCGCGCCTTCAACGGCGTCTACCGCGTGATCCTCAAGGACCTGGGGCTCACGTATCCCCAGTACCTGGTGATGCTGGTCCTGTGGGAGCAGGGCGACCTGCCGGTCAAGAAGCTGGGCGAGCACCTGCGCCTCGACTCCGGCACGCTCTCGCCGCTGCTCAAGCGGCTGGAGGCGGCCGGCCTGGTCCGCCGGGAGCGCAGCGCGCGCGACGAGCGGTCGGTGGAGGTACGGCTCACCGAGGAGGGCACAGCCCTGCGCGAGTCCGCCCTCCAGGTCCCCCGCCGCGTCGCCGCCGCTACCGGGTTCGACGTCGACGAGATCCGGGCGCTGCGCACCCGGCTGGACGAGCTGACGACGGCACTGGACGCGGCAGCCGTGGACGCCGCGGCACTGGAAGAGAAGGCCTGAGCGAATCCCGTCCCGTACGGGCATGTATGGGCGCTGATACGGCATTCGCGCGGCTTACGATCCGCCGTGATGAACCGCCATCGCCACCCCCTGCTCTGGCTCGGCGCCACCTGGCTCACCACCCGCGCCCTGATGCTGTGGCTGCTCGCCCACGACACGTTGCCGCTGCTGGGCGGCGGTGGCGTCGCCCGTGAGGTGTGGCGGCTGTACGGCCACTGGTACGGCGTCCTGTCCTCCGGCGCCTTCCCCGCGCACGACCCGCTGTGGCAGTACCCGCCGGGCGCGGCCCCGGTGCTGCTGTCCCCGGCCCTGCTGCCGGGGCTCACGTACTTCCAGGCGTTCGTCGCCCTGACCCTCCTCTCCGACGCGGCGATCACGTACGCGCTGTCCCGCGCGGGCACGCGTCCCGGACGCAGCCTGCGCGGCGCGGCCCTGTGGACCGGCGGACTCCCGCTCCTCCTCCACGTGCCGCTCGCCCGCTACGACGTGCAGGTCACCGCCCTGGCCGTCATCGCCCTGTTGACGTTGCCGCGCTCCACGCGTGCGTGCGGCGCGTTCGCGGCGCTGGGCGCGCTGGTGAAGGTGTGGCCGGTGCTGGTGCTGCTGGGCGTGGAGCGGGGGCGCGCGACGCGGTCGGTGTGGCGGTGGGCGGCGCTGACGGGAGCGGCGGCCCTGGCCGTCCTGCTGGCCTGCTTCGACAACCCCTTCGCGTTCCTGCGTCAACAGGGCGGCCGGGGCGTACAGATCGAGTCGCTGGGCGGCACGGCCCTCGGCCTCGCGACCCACGCCGGCTGGCCGGGCACGGTCCGCTATCAGTACGGCGCGCTGGAGTACACGGGCCCGTTCGTGTCCCTGGTCGCCCACGCCTCGCTGGCCGCCACGGCGGTGGCTTTCGGGCTCCTGCTGTGGTGGCGAGCGCGGGCCCGGCACCGGGCCCCGGCGACCCCTTACGACGCGGCGCTCACGGCCGTGCTCCTGTTCACGGTGACGAGCCGGGTGATCAGCCCGCAGTACATGATCTGGCTGCTGGGCCTGGCCGCCGTCTGCCTGACCTCGCGGCACACCGTTCAGCGGCCGGTCGCCGTGCTGATCGTGGCGGCGACGGCGGTCAGCGCGGTGGTGTATCCGGTGCTGTACGCCGAGGTGGAGGCGGCGACCTGGACGGGCTGCGCGCTGATGGTCGTACGCAATGGCCTGCTGGTGACGGCGGCGGCACTGTCGTACACCCGCCTGTGGCGTAACACGACCGCCGGACGGGCACCGCTGCCCGCCCCCGCGCGTTCACAGGGCGTGTCCCCAGGCGTCCCCGGTGGGGTGCCGCGCCTGGTTGACTGACAGCACCTCCACACGCTCCACCATGCTTCACCTGACGAGGGGACGGCCGTACATGACCTGGCTGATCACCGGCGGCGCCGGATACATCGGGGCGCACGTCGTGCGGGCGATGACCGAGGCGGGCGAGCGCACGGTGGTGTACGACGACCTGTCGACGGGGATCGCCGAGCGGGTGCCGGACGGAGTGCCGCTGGTGGTCGGCTCCACGCTGGACGCCGAGCGGGTGGCGCGCGCGCTGGCCGACCACGGGATCACCGGGGTCGTGCATCTGGCGGCGAAGAAGCAGGTGGGCGAGTCGGTCGACCTGCCGCTGCACTACTACCGGGAGAACGTGGAGGGCCTGCGCGTCCTGCTGGAGCAGGTGACCGCGGCCGGGGTGCCGTCGTTCGTGTTCTCCTCCTCGGCGGCGGTGTACGGCATGCCGGATGTGGAGCTGGTGACCGAGGAGACCCCGTGCGTGCCGATGTCGCCGTACGGCGAGACGAAACTGGCGGGCGAATGGCTGGTCCGCGCGACGGGCCGGGCGACGGGCCTCGCCACCGCCTCCCTCCGCTACTTCAACGTGGCGGGCGCGGCGACCCCCGCCCTCGCCGACACGGGCGTCTTCAACCTGATCCCGATGGTCTTCGAGAAGCTCACGGAGAACGCGCCCCCGCGCATCTTCGGGGACGACTACCCGACGCCGGACGGCACCTGTGTCCGCGACTACATCCATGTGGTGGACCTGGCCGAGGCCCACGTGGCGGCGGCCCGTGCCCTGCGCTCCGCCCCCGGCCGCGATCTCACCCTCAACATCGGCCGCGGCGAGGGCGTCTCCGTCCGCGAGATGATCGACCACGTCAACGCCGTGACCGGCCACCACCGCCCCCCGACCGTTCACCCCCGCCGCCCCGGCGACCCGGCCCGCGTGGTCGCCTCCGCCGACCGCATCGCCACCGAACTCGGCTGGAAGGCCAAGCACGACGTCCAGGACATGATCACGTCGGCCTGGGAGGGCTGGGTACGGCTGCATCCGGAGGCGGCACGCGACTGAGCGCGGCGGCCCGCCTCCCGGCTAGCCTGCCCGGATGACCGGCCCCGGCGATCCCGTCCCCGACCGCGCTCTCGACCGCGCCCTCGGCTCCGTCATCGGCTCGGCCGTCGGTGACGCGCTGGGTGCCCCCTTCGAGTTCGGCCCCGAGGGCGCCTTCTCGGCGCGTTTCCCGCGACCGGGGCACGGGGGCGAGATGTGCGGGGGCGGTGGCTGGGACCCCGGCGAGGCCACGGACGACACGCAGATGGCCGTACTGACGGCGGAGTCGCTGCTGGAGTGCGGCGGCCTCGAACTGCCGGACGTGTTCGGCCGGTTCCGGTGCTGGGCGGCCGCGGAGCCGAAGGACATCGGCCTGCAGACGGAGGCCGTCCTGACGAGCGGCGACCCCTGGGACCTGGCCGCCGCCCTGCACTTCCAGACGAACCAACGGGCGGCCGGGAACGGGGCGTTGATGCGCGCGGCCCCTTCTGGCGTCTACTTCGCCCGCCAGGGCCGGGAGGCCACTATGGCCGCCGCCCGCCGGCTCTCCGCCCTCACCCACGGCGACCGGGCCGCCTGGGAAGGCACCGCCGTCCTGCACGAGTCGATCCGCGTCGCCCTCTCCGGCGCCGACCCGCTCGCCGCCCTCCCGGCCACCCTCGCCGCCGTCCACCCCGACCACCGCGCCCGCTACGCCACCGTCCTCTCCCCCGACTGGCACCCCGACCACGCGACGGAGTTCAACGGCGCCGTCTGGCCCTGCCTCGGCTCGGCCGTCTGGGCCCTGCGCACCACCTCCTCCTACGAGGACGCCGTACGCGCCGCGATCGACCTCGGCGGCGACACGGACACCGTCGCCGCGGTGACGGGCGCACTGGCGGGAGCCGTGCACGGGCTGAGCGCCGTCCCCGAACGCTGGACCGAGGCCCTCCACGTCCCGCTGCCCGGCTTCGGCGGACGGACCCTGCGCACACCGGACCTGACGGAGCTCACCCGGCGGCTCTGGGCCGGCCAGGAACCACCGGCACCGCGGCCTACAGCGCCTTGATCGCCGCCGCGGTGGCCCGGGCCAGCGCGTCCAGGTAGCCCTTCGGGAGCTTCGGGCTGCGGATCACGACCGAGCGCCAGTACAGCGGCCCGGAGATCAGGTCGAGGGCCAGCTCGTCGTCGAGGCCCACCCGGACCTCGCCCCGCCGCTCCGCGGCCACGATGATCTTGCTGGCGACGCCCTCCTGCCCGTCCCGCAGCGCCTTCTGCACGGCCTCCGCGATCTCGGGATTGCGCGCCGCCTCCGCCTGGAGGTCCGGCAGGATCTGCGAGGCCACGGGGTGCCGCAGCGCCCGGGACGTCACCTCGTACAGCAGCCGCAGGTCGCTCTCCAGCGCGCCCGTGTCCGGCGCCGGCAACCCCTGGACGGCGAGTGCCGAGACCACGTCCAGCACCAGGTGCAGCTTGGAACGCCAGCGGCGGTACACCGCCGTCTTGCCCACGCCCGCGCGCCGCGCGATCCCCTCGATGGACATCCGCGCGTAGCCGACCGCCGCGAGCTCCTCGAAGACGGCCGCCCGGATGGCTTCCGTCACGTCCTCCCGCAGGACGGCCGCCCCGGCGGGGGCCCGGCGGCGCGGACGCGTCTGAGGCTCCTCGGCGTTCGTCGTCATGCGGACCAGCATAGGGCGTTACGACGATACGGTCCCGTCCCCACGCAGAACGTGACGACGAAACGGTTGCGTTCCGACGCCCACTGGGCCTACGCTCACGTTGCGACGATACGGTCCCGTCCCGACGTAAGAGAACGTGAAGAGTCACGTAAGGAAACGCCCGGCGACGAACCCCGTCACCGCACCCCGCCCCCCTTGAGCGAAAGCAGCGGATGTGAGCCAGGTCCTCCACACACCGCCCCCGACGGACGCGGCGCCCCCCGCGCCCCCCGCCGGCGACCTCGCGGCCCTCGCCGCCCGCCACGGCCTCTCGGTCAGCGGTGCCCGCCCGACCCTGCCCGAGTACATCCGCCAGCTGTGGGCCCGGCGCCACTTCATCACCGCGTTCTCCACCGCCAAGCTCACCGCCCAGTACAGCCAGGCGAAGCTCGGCCAGATCTGGCAGGTGATGAACCCGCTGCTCAACGCGGCGGTCTACTTTCTTATTTTCGGTGTGCTCCTTGGCACCAAGAAGGGCGTGCCGGACTACGTCCCGTTCCTGGTGACGGGCGTGTTCATCTGGACGTTCACGCAGAGCTCGATCCTGGCGGGCACCCGCGCGATCTCCGGCAACCTCGGCCTGGTGCGGGCCCTGCACTTCCCGCGGGCCGCGCTGCCGATCTCGTTCTGCCTCCAGCAGCTCCAGCAGCTGCTGTTCTCCATGTGCGCCCTGGTCGTGATCCTGCTCTGCTTCGGGGTGCCGGTGGCGGCGTCCTGGGTGCTGGCGGTCCCGGCGCTGGTCCTGCAGTTCGTGTTCAACGCCGGCGTCTCGATGGTCATGGCCCGGCTCGGCGCCAAGACCCCGGACATCGCGCAGCTGATGCCGTTCGTGCTGCGCACCTGGATGTACGTCTCGGGCGTCATGTGGAGCATCGAGCACCTGGCGAGCAAGCACAACGACTGGCCGTCGTGGGTGGTCCCCGTCCTCCAGGCCAACCCGGCCGCCATCTACATCGACCTGATGCGCTTCGCGCTGATCGACAGCTTCCACTCCAGCCAGCTGCCCGCCCACGTGTGGCTGATCGCGACGGGCTGGGCCCTGCTCGCCGGAGTCGGCGGCTTCATCTACTTCTGGAAGGCTGAGGAGACGTACGGCCGTGGCTGAGAACATCGACGAGAACGCCCCCACCGTCATCGCCGACAACGTCGACATCGTCTACCGCGTCAACGGCACCGGCGCCGGCAAGGGCTCCGCGACCGCCGCCCTCAACCGGATCATGCGGCGCAAGCAGACCGAGAAGGCGTCCGGCGTCCGCAAGGTGCACGCCGTGAAGAAGGTGTCGTTCGTCGCCTACAAGGGCGAGGCCATCGGGCTCATCGGCACCAACGGCTCCGGCAAGTCGACCCTGCTGAAGGCGGTCGCGGGCCTGCTCCCCGTGGAGAGCGGCGCCATCTACACCGACGGCCAGCCCTCCCTCCTCGGCGTGAACGCGGCCCTCATGGGCGACCTCACCGGCGAGCGCAACGTCTACCTCGGCGGCCTCGCGATGGGCATGTCCCGCGAGCAGATCAAGGAGCGCTACCAGGAGATCGTCGACTTCTCCGGCATCAACGAGAAGGGCGACTTCATCACCCTGCCCATGCGCACGTACTCCTCCGGCATGGGCGCCCGGCTCCGCTTCTCCATCGCCGCCGCCAAGGACCACGACGTCCTCCTCATCGACGAGGCCCTCGCCACCGGCGACCGCTCCTTCCAGAAGCGCTCCGAGCAGCGCATCCGCGAGCTGCGCAAGCACGCCGGCACGGTGTTCCTGGTCAGCCACAACAACAAGTCGATCCGCGACACCTGCGACCGGGTGCTGTGGCTGGAGCGCGGCGAGCTGCGCATGGACGGGCCCACCGAGGACGTCCTGAAGGAGTACGAGGCCTTCACCGGCGACAAGACGACCACGAAGCCCAAGGCCAAGCCGAAGCCGAAGGTCGCCGTCTAGGACCGGCTGAGCACTTCGTGCGGCACCGCCCACGTGCGGCGGACCAGGAACCGGAAGGCCGACGCCAGCACGAGGGACACGGCCTTCACGGCGTTCGACCCGAGCGGTCCGTGAAGGCCGAGGCCGTGATAGCCGACGTAGAACAGGCCGCTCTCCATCACCACGCCGATCCCGCGGAAGGCGAAGAACAGGGTGGGCCGCTCCCCGATCCCCGCCGCACGGTCGCGGTGGGCGAGGAGGCGCAGGCCCAGGTAATTCGTGAACACGGCGACGACGCTCGCGAGCACCGTCGCCACCAGGGCCCGCCGGCCGAGCCCGTGCAGCAGCACATTGAAGACGGCGAAATTCACCACGGCACCGCTGCCGCCGACAACCCACACGTTCACGGCACAACTCTTAGCGGGAAACGGTAATTCGTGGCCCTCCCCTTTGCCTAAAGCAAGCCAAGAAAAGGGCGCCCCGAGCCGATTCCCGGCCCGGGGCGCCCTGTTGCTCGTACCGCACTACGAGCTCGTACGGCCTACGAATGCGTCCGCAGCAGCGTGCGCATCGTCCGCATGGCCACCGACAGGTTGGCGAGGTCGAACGTCTCCGAGCCCTGGATCTCCTCCAGGGTGGTGCGCGCCCGGCCGAGGATCGCCGCGTTCTTCTCCTCCCACGCCTTGAAGCGCTGCTCGGGGGTGGAGGTGCCGTTGCCGACCGCGAGGACGTCGGCGGTCAGCGCCGCGTGGGCCGCGTAGAGGTCCTCGCGGATGGAGGCGCGGGCCATGGACTGCCAGCGGTCCGCGCGGGGCAGCTCGATGATGCGGTCCATGAGCTGCGTGATGTGCAGCCGGTCGGCGAGGTCGTAGTAGACCTCGGCGACGTCCAGCGGCTCCTTGCCCATGCGGTCGGCCACCGAGACGATGTCGAGCGTGGGGAAGGCGGAGGAGAACCCGGCCACGCGCGTGGCGAGTTCGTCCGGCACGCCGGCGCCCGACAGCTCGTCGTAGATCTGCTGGTACCACTCCAGGTCCGCGCCCCGCAGCAGCTTCGGCAGCTGCGACCACACCTGCTCGACCCGCTCGCCGAAGAACTCGACGGTCTCGGCGAGCTGGAGCGGCTGCGGCCGGTTGTTGAGCAGCCAGCGCGTGCCGCGCTCGACGAGCCGCCGCGAGTGCAGCCGGATACGGGTCTGCACGGCGGCCTCGACCCGGTTGTCGAGGGCCTCCACGCCGTCCCACACGGCGGCCGAGCGGAAGATCGCGCGGGCCGCGGTCTGTGCCCGGACGATCTCCTCCAGGGAGGCCCCGGTCTCCTCGCGCAGCCGGTGGAGGTAGGTCGTACCGCCCGTGTTGACCGTGTCGTTGACCAGGACCGTCGTGATGATCTCGCGGGCCAGCGGGTGGCCGTGCATCTGGTCGGCGAACTTCTCGCGCAGCGCGGTCGGGAAGTACGCGTCGAGCAGGGTGCGCAGGTAGGGGTCGTCGGGCAGCTTGGTGTGCAGCAGCTCGTCGGAGACCGTGATCTTCGTGTACGCCAGCAGCACGGCCGTCTCCGGGCCGGTCAGACCCTGGCCGTTGGTGAGGCGCTCGCGGATCTGGCGGTCGGTGGGCAGGAACTCCAGGGCCCGGTCGAGGTGGCCCTCCCTGACCAGGTGGCGCATGAAGCGCTGCTGGGCGTGGAGCATGTCCTTGGACTGGGCCAGCGCGTTGGCGATCGCGGTGTTCTGCGCGTAGTTGTTGCGCAGGACCAGGCGGCCGACCTCGTCGGTCATCTCGGCGAGCAGCTTGTTGCGCTGCTTGACCGTCATGTCGCCCTCGGTGACCAGGCCGTTGAGCAGGATCTTGATGTTCACCTCGTGGTCGGAGGTGTCCACGCCCGCGCTGTTGTCGATGGCGTCGGTGTTGATCTTGCCGCCGTGCAGGGCGAACTCGATCCGGCCGAGCTGGGTCAGGCCCAGGTTGCCGCCCTCGCCGACGACCTTGACGCGCAGGTCGGCGCCGTCGACGCGGATCGGGTCGTTGGCCTTGTCGCCGACGTCCGCGTGCGACTCCGCGCCCGACTTCACGTACGTGCCGATGCCGCCGTTCCACAGCAGGTCGACCGGCGCCTTGAGGATCGCCTTCATCAGGTCGGCCGGCGTCATCTTGGAGACCTTGCCCTCGATGCCGAGGGCCTCGCGGATGTGCGCGTTGACCGGGATGGCCTTGGCGCTGCGCGGGAACACACCGCCGCCGGCCGAGATCAGCTCGGCGTTGTAGTCGGCCCAGGAGCTGCGCGGCAGCTCGAAGACGCGGCGCCGCTCGGCGTAGGAGGTCGCCGAGTCCGGGTTCGGGTCGATGAAGATGTGCCGGTGGTCGAAGGCGGCGACCAGGCGAATGTGCTCGCTGAGCAGCATGCCGTTGCCGAACACGTCACCGGACATGTCACCGATGCCGACGACCGTGAAGTCCTCGGTCTGGGTGTCGACGCCCAGCTCCCGGAAGTGCCGCTTGACGGACTCCCAGGCGCCGCGCGCGGTGATGCCCATGCCCTTGTGGTCGTAACCGGCCGAGCCGCCGGAGGCGAAGGCGTCACCGAGCCAGAAGTTGTACGACTCCGCGACCCCGTTGGCGATGTCGGAGAACGTGGCGGTGCCCTTGTCGGCGGCGACGACCAGGTAGGTGTCGTCCTCGTCGTGCCGTACGACGTCGGCGGGCGGGACGACTTCACCGGCGACCATGTTGTCGGTGATGTCGAGCAGCGCCGAGATGAACACCTTGTAGCTGGCGATGCCCTCGGCCAGCCACGCCTCCCGGTCCACGCTCGGGTCGGGCAGCTGCTTGGCGACGAAGCCGCCCTTGGCGCCGACCGGCACGATGACGGTGTTCTTCACCATCTGCGCCTTCACCAGGCCGAGGATCTCGGTGCGGAAGTCCTCACGCCGGTCGGACCAGCGCAGACCTCCGCGCGCGACCTTGCCGAAGCGCAGGTGGACGCCCTCGACGCGCGGGGAGTAGACCCAGATCTCGAACGCCGGGCGCGGGGCCGGCAGGTCCGGGATGGCCTGCGGGTCGAACTTCATGGACACGTACTCGTGCGGCTTGCCGCCGAGCGCCTCCTGGAAGAAGTTCGTGCGCAGCGTCGCCTTGATGACGGTGAGGAAGGAGCGCAGGATGCGGTCCTCGTCGAGGCTCGCGACCTGGTCGAGCGCCGCGTCGACCTCTTCGAGGAGGGCGTCCACGATCTCGCGCCCGGCACGCTGCCGGTCCGGCGACATCCGCGCCTCGAACAGGGAGACGAGCAGCCGGGTGGTGTGGACGTTGTTGCGGAGGGTGTCCTCCATGTAGTCCTGCGAGAAGGTGGAGCCAGCCTGGCGCAGGTACTTGGCGTACGCCCGCAGCACCATCGCCTGCCGCCAGCCGAGCCCCGCGCTCAGCACGAGGGCGTTGAAGCCGTCGTTCTCCGCCTTGCCCGTCCAGGTCGCGGCGAAGGCCTCCTGGAAGCGCTCACGGCCGTCGTCGCCGAGGTAGTCCCCGGCGCCGTTCTGCGACTTGGGCATGCGCAGACCGAAGTCGTAGATCCAGGCCGTCGTACGGTCCGAGCAGCGCAGTTCGTACGGCCGCTCGTCGGTGACCTCGACGCCGAGGCGGCTGAGCACCGGCAGGACGGCGGACAGGGAGACCGCCTCGCCCTTGCGGTAGATCTTGAAACGGCGCTCCTCGGGCGCCGAGGCGACCGGCTCGTACAGGCTCAGGGCGAAGTTGTTCTCCTCGCTGAGCTGCTCCAGGTGGCACAGGTCGGCGACGGCCGCGCGCGGGGAGTGGTCGGCCTTGTAGCCCTCGGGGAAGGCGTTGCCGTAGCGGCGCAGCAGTTCGGCGGCGCGCTCCTCACCCAGCTCGTCGGTGAGCGCCTCGGCGAACCCGTCGGCCCAGGAACGGGCGGCCTCGACGAGGCGGGCCTCGATGCGCTCCTTGTCGCTGTCGCTGAGCTCGGGCAGCTCGGTGCCCTGCGGGACCCGGACCACGAAGTGCAGCCGGGACAGGATCGACTCGGTGTTCCAGGCGGTGAAGTCGACGCTGGTGCCGCCGAGCTCCTCCTTCAGGATGTCGATGATCCGCAGCCGGACGCCGGTGGTGTACCGGTCGCGGGGCAGGTAGACGAGGGCGGAGTAGTAGCGGCCGTACTCGTCCTGGCGCAGGTACAGCCGCAGCCGGCGCCGCTCCTGGAGGTAGAGGACGCTGGTGACGATGGACTGGAGCTCGTCGACCGGGGTCTGGAAGAGCTCGTCGCGCGGGTAGGTCTCCAGGATCTGGAGCAGGTCGCGCCCGTCGTGGCTGTTGGGCGAGAACCCGGCGCGCTGGAGCACCTCGGCCACCTTGCGGCGGATGACGGGAACCCGGCGCACGGACTCGGTGTAGGCGGCGGACGAGAACAGCCCGAGGAAGCGCCGCTCCCCGACGACGTTGCCCTCGGCGTCGAACTTCTTCACCCCGATGTAGTCGAGGTACGACGGCCGGTGCACGGTCGCCCGGCTGTTGGCCTTGGTCAGCACCAGCAGCTTGTGCTCGCGCGCCTTGGCCCGGGCGTCGGCGGGCAGCCGCTCGAAGGAAGGGCTGACGGGGTGGCTCTCGTCCTCGGCGTGATGCGGGTCGGAGCGCAGGATGCCGAGGCCGGTGCCCGGCACGGCGGCGAGGGAGTCGTCCTCGCGGAGCTGGTACTCGCGGTAGCCGAGGAAGGTGAAGTGGTCGGCGGCCAGCCAGCGCAGCAGCTCACGGGCCTCCTCGATCTCCTGCTCGCGCAGATCGGAGGCGACGGGCTCGGCGGGCAGCTCCTCGGCCATCCGCAGCGCCGCGTCCCGCATCTTCTCCCAGTCCTCGACCGTCTCGCGGACGTCCGACAGCACCCGCAGCAGATCGGCGGTGATCTGCTTGAGGTCCGCGCGGTCGGTCTCGCGGTCGATCTCGACGTGGATCCAGGACTCGGTGTGCGCGTCGTGCGGAAGCTCGCTGCGGTCGCCGGCGGGGCGCTGCGGGAGCACCTCGATCAGCTGTCCCGTGAGATCCCTGCGGACGACGACCTGCGGGTGGATGACGACATGGATGCCGCGTCCCTGCCGGGTCAGCTCGTTGGTGACCGAGTCGACGAGGAAGGGCATGTCGTCGGTGACGACCTCGACGATCGAATGACTGCACGCCCAGCCGTTCTCTTCCACGGTGGGCGTGAGGACCCGCACATTGGCCGTGCCCTGTGGCCGGTTCTCGGCCAGCCGGTAATGCGAAAGGGCGGCTCCGAAGACGTCGACCGGGTCGCGGTCGGTGAGGTCCTCCGGGGCGGTGTGCAGGTAGTAGCGCTGGAGGAACGCGAGCACGGATTCCCGGTCGGGGGTGCCCTCGTCCGTCGTCCCGGTCGGTAGGTGCCCCCCGACCGGGCTGTTCTCAGCTACCCGGGCAGCCCTCTCGAGCAGCTCGGCCTTGGCTTCGTCCAGCTTGGTCTGCATTGTCCTCTGGCTCCTGTCGCGCGCCGTTGCGTGACGTTGAAGGAAGTACGGTCTCTTCCCCTGCGGCTCTACGCCACGGCCCGGGGTGTCCGGTCCGCTCCGACGCTATGCCGCGAGGCGAGATGGGCGGGGTGATATCAGCCAATGTCGACGCCCTCGAAAGGTGTGACGCTGCTCTCTGGGAGGCCCTGTCACGAGGTGTGCGCGGCGCCCTGGAGGGTTCCGCACCTCCGTCCCGCCCGCGCGGACCAGCGACTGACGCCCGGACACGGATGTGGTCCGTGCTCACCGGGCGCAGGGCAGGGGCGACGATGCCCCCGCGAGCTATCGCGCTGATCACGCCACCAAGGCTATCGCTCCTTACAGGGGCCCCGTCATGAGCCGTATGTGTACAAAACCGGGGGTCGAACTTTGACGTTCTGCACAGTCCCCGAACAGTCCCCGCCCTCTTGCCAAGTGCTTGTTTCGCATGCACGTTGCCGACATGACAGCCAAAATCCTGATCGTCACCGGTGACGCGGCGGAGTCGCTGGAGGTCCTGTACCCCTACCAGCGGCTGCGCGAGGAGGGCTACGACGTCCACATCGCGGCCCCGACCCGCAAGAAGCTCCAGTTCGTCGTCCACGACTTCGAACCCGGCTTCGACACCTACACCGAGAAGCCCGGCTACACCTGGCCGGCCGACCTGGCCTTCGCCGACGTCGACCCCGGCGAGTACGCCGCGGTCGTCATCCCCGGCGGCCGCGCCCCGGAGTACCTCCGCAACGACCCGGAACTCCGCAAGATCCTCAAGTCGTTCTTCGACGCCGACAAGCCGGTCGCCCAGATCTGCCACGGCCCCCTGCTCACGGCCGCGATCGACGGCCTCCGCGGCCGCCGCGTCACGGCGTACCCGGCCCTGGAACCCGACATGCAGTCGGCGGGCGCCACCTTCCAGGACACGGAGGCGGTCGTCGACGGCACGCTGGTGTCATCGAGGGCCTGGCCGGACCACTCGGCGTGGATGCGGGAGTTTCTGACGGTACTGAGGGCGAAGGCGCCGGTGACGTAGGTGCCTTAGGCAGGATGCGAGGTACCGGAGGTGCCGCTGCAACCGCTCTGCATCCGCCCCAGCTGCGGGCAGTCGTGCCGCTGGGGCGCCACGGGTGGGCGCAGCGGCACCCCGCCGGCGCGGGCGAGCGAAACCCACCCCCGCCCAGCCCCCGTGCCGGTCAGCCCGATCACCTGGCTACACAGCTATTCGCTCCGCAACCGCGACCGCCTCAGCCAACGTATCCACCACCGGCACCCCCACTTCCTCCAGGCTCGCCCGCCCGTGCGACCCCCCGGTGTACAGAACGGCCCGCGCCCCCACATGCAACGCCGCCACAGCGTCATCGGCGGCGTCCCCGATCACCACCGTACGAGCCGGATCCACCCCGGCAAGCGCCGCAACATGCCGCTCCATGTGCTCCGCCTTGCTCCCCCCGGACGGCCCGACCCGCCCGTCCACCCGAACGAAGTGCGCCTCGATCCCGAACCCCCGCACCAACGGCACCAGCTCGTCATGCCCGTACATGCTGAGGATCGACTGGCTGCGCCCCGCCGACCGCCACCCGACGAGCAACTCCGTCGCCCCGGCCGTGAGCCCGCACCCCACCCGGTGCTCGGTGTAGTACCGATGGAAGGTCTCGTCCATGACCAGCCACTCGGCCTCGGTGGGCAGCCGCCCCATCAACCGCTCGTAGAACTTCGGCACCGGCACGCAGTACAGCGCCCGGTACTGCTCCATCGTGATCGGCGCGAGCCCCAGCTCCGCGAACGCCGCGTTCGTCGCCCCGATGATCGCGTCATTGTCATGGAACAGCGTCCCGTTCCAATCCCAGACGATGTGCGCGCCCCTGTGCTTCCCCATGCCAAAAACGTACCCGCCCCCACTGACAATCAAGAGACCCGCAGGTCAGAAGGGCACGACCAGCACGCACAGGCAGCCTCAACCGCCCAGCCCGACCAGATGCGGAATCTCCTGCGTGGCGTACCAGAGCAGCTCGTGGTCCTCGGTCCCGTCCACGACGAACTGCGCGTCGTCGTCCCCAGCGTCCGCCGCCGCCAACGCCTCCGCCCCCGCGGCCACGTCCGCCTCCGCGTCATCCGCGTCGACATGCACCGCGGCCGCCTTGGCCAGCGCGACACCGCCGGCCACCCGCACCTCACCGAGCGCCGCCGGATCGAGCCCCCGGTCGGGGTCGGCGACCGCCGCACCGTCGGGCACGTCGACCGCGACCACGACCCGGCGCCGTACCGCGCCGGCGTCCGCCGCGAGCAGCCGCAGCGAGGCGAGCGCGGCCCGGTTCAGCGCCGCGTACTCCAGTTCCTCGATGTCGTCGGAGAGGTACCACTCGCGCAACGCGGGCGTCACGGCGTAGGCGAGGAGCGGGTCGGGCCCCAACTCGCCCGTCTTGTACGCCTCGGCGAGACCGGAGAGGGTCAGGGGGACGTAGACGCGCATGGTTGCCGCTTTCGTGGTCGGAGAGCGTGGACGAGGGCTCCGCGGAGGCTCCCGGCAGAGCGGTGACGGCCTCCCGAAGAGCCTTCAGGATACGTGCGGGCGTCCCCTTTCGAGTCCCTGCCCGGCCCCCTGGAGGCGTCCACTCACGTCCGGGAACTCACCCGTCGCGCCCCCGCGGTCACGGGCTTCCGGCGCCGCGGATCACCCGGATAAGTGAACCTCCCGTCCCTTCGCCGCACCCCCCGCGCTTCCTTGCTGCCGTCGCCCTCAACCCCGTACAAGATCCCCAACGCCGAAGTTACCGCCCGGTACACAGCGCACCGCACGCTCCGCACCGCTCCGGGCTCCACGAACGGGGATCTCCATGAACAAGGTCATGACCAGGTCGCAGCTCCGTCCCGGCACCCGCCCGCCGAGCCGCCGCGACTCCCGCCGCCCCGGCGGCACCCCGCCTCGCACGCCGGTAGGCGGAACGCGCCGCGCCACCCCCGACGACGGCCGCCCGCCGGGCTCCCCGAACACCACCGCCCTCACCCGCACCAGGCCCACGGACAACCGCCCACCGACGACCACGGCCGGCGGTGGCACCATCACCCTCCACTCAGGCGCCCACAGGGTCCCCGCCCAAGCCCCACCCAGGCCCGCCGTCCCCCAGCTCCACCCCACCGACCACATCGCCGAACTCCTCGTGCTGGTCCTCAGCGGTCAGCGCCCCGTCCACTCGATGCTCCGGCACACCGTCGGCCGCGCCTACGACGAACTCGCCGAACTCGCCGAACGCGGCCCCCTCCGCGCCCGCGGCACCCGCCCCGTGGTCCGCGACATCGGCTACTACGTCCCGCGCCCCGGCGCCTTCGAGGCCTTCGCCCGCATCGGCGCCGGCGACCAGCTGCGCGCGATGGCCTTCCGCGTGGAACAAGGCCGGGACCGTCGCTGGCGCTGCACCGCGGTGGAACTGGGCGGCCCCCGTGACCGCCGCGCGGACGACAACTGACACCGAGGCGCCACGACGGCACCACATGGCACCACTCTCACGCCATTCGATGCCACCGCAAGCACGCCAACCAAAGTGGCACCACACCGAGCCATGCCGAGCTCATCGGGTTTCCGCAGGTCAAAGCATCAGACCGCAATCCCGCCTCACCCCTGACGCCAAGCAACCTTGCACATGGCGCCAAAGTGGTGCCATGATGACGTCATGGACCTCACCCCGTACGTCGACACCCTCCGCCGCGAACTCGCGGTGGCCGCCGAGGCCGGCGGCAACGAAGCCCGCGAGCTGGCCGAGCGGCTCACCGCTCCCCTGGAGTCGGCGACCCGACTGACCATGCTCAACGTGCTCTCCGCCGCGATGGACGAGATCACCCGTGAACTCGCCCCCGGCTCGGTCGACGTACGGCTGCGCGGCCTCGACCCCGACTTCGTGGTGACACCGCCGCCCACCTACACCGACACCCCCACTGCCGAACCGTTCCCGACCCCGGTCCCGGCCGACGCCGACGAGGGCGGCACCGCCCGCGTCAACCTGCGGCTGCCCGCCCACCTCAAAGCCCGCGCCGAGGAAGCAGCGAACCGCGAGGGCCTGTCGGTCAACGCGTGGCTGGTGCGCGCGGTGTCGGCCGCGGTCGACGGCGGGACACAGCCCCGTACGGCACAGAAGACCCGCACCGGACAGAACTTCACGGGCTGGGTGCGCTAGCCCAGCCCGCCCTCCACTTCACCCACACCACGTCCCACCTGCGGGGACGCCCCGACCAGTCACGAGGACGGTACAGCCATGCCTACTTTCGACACTCCCGAGGCGATCTCGGTCGTCGCCCACGTCGGCGCCGGGTACGTCCAGTTCACCGCCACCGACCGGGCCGACACCGTCGTCGACGTGCGGCCGGGCGACCCGAAGCGGGACAAGGACGTGAAGGCGGCCGCGCAGACCGAGGTCACGTTCGTGAACGGCGTCCTCACCATCAGGACGAAGGAACGCCGCGTGATCGGACCGAGCGGCATCGTCTCCGTGACGGTGGAACTGCCCACCGGCTCCGGCGTCGACGCGACCGGCTCCTGGACGCAGGTGCTCGGCGAGGGCGTCCTCGGCGAGGTCCGCGTGAAGACGTCGACCGGGGACGTCCGGCTCGACACGACGGGGCCGCTGCGCCTGGAGGTGTCGCACGGCTCGATCACCGCGGGCCGCGTCGAGGGCCGCGCCGAGATCACCAGCAGCAGCGGCAACATCCGCGTCGGCGTCGTCGACGGCCCCGCCGTCCTGAAGAACGCGCACGGCACCACCACCGTCGGCACCGTCACCGGCGAGCTGCGGATGAGTGGTACCAACGGCGGCATCGACATCGCACGCGCCGAGGCCTCGGTCGTCGGCACCTCCACCAACGGCCACCTCCGCGTCGCCGAGGTCGCCCGCGGGGAGGTCCAGCTGGAGACCTCCAACGGCTCCATCGAGGTCGGCGTCCGCGAGGGCACCGCCGCCTGGCTCGACGTCAGCTCCAACCGCGGACAGGTCCGCAACACCCTGGCCGCGACCGAGGCCCCGGACCGGACGGAGGACACCGTCAAGATCCGCGCACGGACGAACTGGGGCAACATCGACGTCCTCCGCGCCAAGCTCTGAACGCGCCCCGCCCCCTTCCCCACCCACTTCAGCCTTCGACCGGAGGGCTCCATGCCTTCATCTGTCATGCACACATCCACTGACGGTCATCCGTCCCCGGCCGCCGTCTCCACCATCGGTCTGCGCAAGTCGTACGGCGACAAGGTCGTCCTCGACGGCATCGACCTGCGCATCCCGGCCGGCTCGGTCTTCGCCCTGCTCGGTCCGAACGGCGCCGGCAAGACCACCACCGTGCAGATCCTGTCCACCCTCATCACCGCGGACGACGGCCAGGCACAGGTCGCCGGCCATGACGTCGCCACGTCACCGGACGGAGTGCGGGCGGCGATCGGGGTCACCGGCCAGTTCTCCGCCGTCGACGGCCTCATCACCGGCGAGGAGAACATGCTCCTCATGGCCGACCTGCACCACCTGCCCAAGGCGGAAGGGCGGCGAGTCACCGCCGAGCTCCTGGAGCGCTTCGACCTCACCGAGGCCGCCAAGAAGCCCGCCTCCACCTACTCCGGCGGCATGAAGCGCCGCCTCGACATCGCCATGACCCTGGTCGGCAGCCCGCGGATCATCTTCCTCGACGAACCCACCACCGGCCTCGACCCACGCTCCCGCCACAACATGTGGGGCATCATCCGCGAGCTGGTCGCAGGCGGCGTCACCGTCTTCCTCACCACCCAGTACCTGGAAGAAGCCGACGAACTCGCCGACCGCATCGCGGTGTTGAACGACGGCAAGATCGCCGCCGAGGGGACCGCCGACGAGCTGAAGCGACTCATCCCCGGCGGACACATCCGCCTCCGCTTCACCGACCCCACTGCCTACCAGTCCGCCGCCTCCGCCCTGACCGAGGCCTCCCGCGACGACGAGGCCCTCGCCCTGCGTATCCCCAGCGACGGCAGCCAGCGCGAACTGCGCTCCGTCCTCGACTGGCTGGAGGCCGCCGACATCGAGGCCGACGAACTGACCGTCCACACCCCCGACCTCGACGACGTCTTCTTCGCCCTCACCGGCGACACCGACCAGCCGAAGGGAGCCGTCCGATGAGTGCCCTCACCCTCGCCGTGCGCGACTCGTCCACGATGGTGCGCCGCAATCTGCTGCACGTCCGCCGCTATCCGTCCATGACGCTGAACCTGCTGCTCACGCCGGTCATGCTGTTGCTGCTGTTCGTCTATGTCTTCGGCGACGTCATGAGCGCCGGCATCGGCGGCAGTGCCGACCGCTCCGCCTACATCGCCTACGTCGTGCCGGGGCTGTTGCTGATGACCGTCGGCGGCACCACGATCGGGACCGCGGTGTCCGTCGCGATGGACATGACCGAGGGCATCATCGCCCGCTTCCGCACCATGGCCATCCACCGCGGGTCCGTGCTCGTCGGGCACGTCGTGGGGAGCGTCCTGCAGTGTGTGATGAGCGTGGTTCTGGTGGGCGCGGTCGGCGTGGCCATCGGCTTCCGCTCCAGCGACGCCTCGGTCCTGGAGTGGCTGGCCGCCTTCGGGCTCCTCACGGGTTTCGCCCTGGCCCTCACCTGGATCGCGGTCGGCATGGGCCTCGTCAGCCCCAACGCCGAAGCCGCCTCCAACAACGCCATGCCCCTGATCTTCCTCCCCCTCATCTCCAGCACCTTCGTCCCGGTCGACGCGATGCCCGGCTGGTTCCAGCCCATCGCCGAGTACCAGCCCTTCACCCCCGCCATCGAAACCCTCCGCGGTCTCCTCCTCGGCACCGAGATCGGCCACAACGGCTGGCTCGCCCTCGCCTGGTGCCTCGGCCTCGCCGTCCTCGGCTACCGCTGGTCGAAGGCGGCCTACGACCGCAAGTAGCCGCAGCCGCCTCCTGTACGACGAAGGGCCGGGCCACCTGAGGTGGCCCGGCCCTTCACTCCGCTACGGCGTCGCAGACACCGTCACTTCTTACGACGACGCCCGCCACGCGACTGCTTGCGCCGCTCCGCGCGCGTGAGGCCGTCCGCCTCGGAGCGCACCGGCTCGTCGTCGTCGGCGAACTCGCCCTCGACGACACCGCCCTCGCCGTCCACGGTCGGCGCCGAGAAGTGCAGATCCCGGCGCTGCGGGGCGTCGAGGCCCTTGGCACGGATCTCCGGGCGCGCGCCCGCCTGCGCCGGCACCGCGTCCTGCTTGTCCAGGGACGGCTTCTCGTCCTCGACCGGGACCTCCTCGACCTGCTGCTCGACCTGGACCTCCAGGTTGAACAGGTAGCCGACGGACTCCTCCTTGATGCCCTCCATCATGGCGGTGAACATGTCGAAGCCCTCGCGCTGGTACTCGACCAGCGGGTCCTTCTGCGCCATCGCGCGCAGGCCGATGCCCTCCTGGAGGTAGTCCATCTCGTAGAGGTGCTCGCGCCACTTGCGGTCCAGGACCGACAGCACGACCCGGCGCTCCAGCTCACGCATGATCTCGGAGCCGAGCTGCGTCTCACGCGCCTCGTACTGCTCGTGGATGTCGTCCTTGATGGACTCGGAGATGAAGTCGGCGGTCAGCCCCGCGCGGTCGCCGGCCGCGTCCTCCAGCTCCTCGATGGTGATCTTCACCGGGTAGAGCTGCTTGAAGGCGCCCCACAGCCGGTCGAGGTCCCAGTCCTCGGCGAAGCCCTCGGCGGTCTCGGCGGCGATGTACGCGTCGATGGTGTCGTCCATGAAGTGCTGGATCTGCTCGTGCAGGTCCTCGCCCTCCAGGACGCGGCGGCGCTCGCCGTAGATGACCTCGCGCTGGCGGTTGAGGACCTCGTCGTACTTCAGGACGTTCTTACGGGTCTCGAAGTTCTGCTGCTCGACCTGCGACTGGGCGGACGCGATCGCGCGCGTGACCATCTTGTTCTCGATCGGCACGTCGTCCGGCACGTTGGCCATGGACATCACGCGCTCGACCATCTGGGCCTTGAACAGGCGCATCAGGTCGTCGCCGAGGGACAGGTAGAAGCGGGACTCGCCCGGGTCGCCCTGACGGCCGGAACGACCGCGCAGCTGGTTGTCGATACGACGCGACTCGTGCCGCTCGGTGCCCAGCACATAGAGGCCGCCGAGCTCCTCGACCTCTTCCTTCTCGGCCTTCACGGCGAGCTCGGCACGCTCCAGGGCGGCCGGCAGGGCCTGCGCCCACTCCTCGATGTGCTCCTCGGGGTCGAGGCCGCGCTGCCGCAGCTCCGCCTCGGCGAGGTCCTCGGGGTTGCCGCCGAGCTTGATGTCGGTACCACGGCCGGCCATGTTGGTGGCCACGGTCACAGCGCCCTTGCGGCCGGCCTGGGCGACGATGATCGCCTCTCGGTCGTGCTGCTTGGCGTTCAGCACCTCGTGCTGCACGCCGCGCTTGCTGAGCTGCTGCGAGAGGTACTCGGACTTCTCGACCGACGTCGTACCGACGAGGATCGGCTGGCCCTTCTCGTGCTTCTCGACGATGTCGTCGACGACCGCCTCGAACTTCGCGACCTCGGTGCGGTAGATCAGGTCGGACTGGTCCTTGCGGATCATCGGCCGGTTGGTCGGGATCGGGACGACGCCGAGCTTGTAGATCTGGTGGAACTCGGCGGCCTCGGTCATCGCCGTACCGGTCATGCCGGACAGGCCGGGCTGTTCCTTGCCGTCGTGGTCGTGGCGCTTGTAGAGGCGGAAGAAGTTCTGGAGGGTGATCGTGGCGAGCGTCTGGTTCTCGTCCTTGATGTCCACCCCTTCCTTCGCCTCGATCGCCTGGTGCATGCCCTCGTTGTAGCGGCGGCCGGCGAGGATACGGCCGGTGTGCTCGTCGACGATCATGACTTCGCCGTCCATGACGACGTAGTCCTTGTCCTTCTTGAAGAGCTCCTTGGCCTTGATGGCGTTGTTCAGGTAGCCCACCAGAGGCGTGTTCACCGACTCGTAGAGGTTGTCGATGCCCAGCCAGTCCTCGACCTTGGCGACACCGGCCTCGTGGATGGCGACGGTGCGCTTCTTCTCGTCGACCTCGTAGTCGCCGGTCTCCTCGATGCCCTTGAGGGGGTTGCCGGCCTCGCCCTTCTTCAGGCGGGTGACCAGCTTGGCGAAGTCGCCGTACCACTTGGTGGCCTGGTCGGCCGGGCCGGAGATGATCAGCGGCGTACGGGCCTCGTCGACCAGGATGGAGTCGACCTCGTCGACGATGGCGAAGTTGTGGCCGCGCTGGACGAGCTCGTCCTTGGACCACGCCATGTTGTCGCGCAGGTAGTCGAAGCCGAACTCGTTGTTCGTGCCGTACGTGATGTCGCAGGCGTACTGCTCGCGACGCTGGGCCGGCGTCATGTTGGCGAGGATGCAGCCGACTTCCAGGCCCAGGAACTTGTGGACGCGGCCCATCATCTCGGAGTCGCGCTCGGCCAGGTAGTCGTTGACCGTGATCAGGTGAACGCCCTTGCCGGACAGCGCGTTGAGATAAGCGGGCAGGGTGCCGACGAGGGTCTTGCCCTCACCGGTCTTCATCTCGGCGACGTAGCCGAGGTGGAGGGCGGCGCCGCCCATGATCTGCACGTCGTAATGGCGCTGGCCGAGAGCGCGCTTGGCGGCCTCGCGCACGGTGGCGAAGGCCTCGGGGAGCAGGTCGTCCAGGCTCTCGCCGTCGGCGTACCGCTGCTTGTACTCATCGGTCAGGGCTCGCAGCTCGGCGTCGGAGAGGTCGACGAAGTCCTCTTCGATGGAGTTGACCTGGTCCGCGATGCGGTGCAGCTTGCGCAGGATCTTGCCTTCGCCTGCACGCATGATCTTCGAGAGGACGGACACGGGGGTTGGTCTCCTTGCCGGTCGGGCCTGGGACGGTCGGTTTCCATTTGACTTGACTGAGCAACGGCCATCGTATGCGAGGACATGGCCACGCCGGGAGCCTGCCGGGGACGCCGACCGTCCGCTGCTTCAAATCTCCGTCAAAGGGGACAACGGCCGGGGGTCGCGGATGGTGCCGCGTTCCGCCGACGAATTGCGCGAAAGGTGACCGCGCGCTCACACACCGCAAAAAGATGGCGCCGGTCGTGAATCCCCGAGCAGAATCGGCCGATGGAACCCGTCACGCTCACCACCGGCCGCCTCCTGATGCGCACGGTCGGCCCGCCGGACACCGACACCGTGTACGAGGCCGCCCAGGACCCCGACATCCAGCGCTGGACCACCATCCCCTCGCCCTATCTGCGTGAGCACGCGGAGAGCTTCACCGGCCAACACGTCCCGGACGGCTGGGCGAACGGTTCAACGTTCACGTGGGGCCTCTTCCTCCCCGAAGGGGAGGAGCTGGTGGGCATGCTCGGCCTCATGATGCGGTCCACGAGCGCGGCCGAGGTCGGTTTCTGGGGCACGAAGGAGCACCGGGGCAACGGCTACGTCACCGAGGCCGTCCTCGCCGCGTCCCGCTGGGCCTTCACCCAGCTGTCGATCGACCGCGTGGAGTGGCGCGCGGAGGTCGGCAACCGGCCCTCGCGCGCGGTGGCGGAACGCTGCGGCTTCACCGTCGAGGGCGTCCTGCGCTCAGCCCTCGTCCACCAGGGCGTACGCCGGGACTGCTGGGTGGGTTCCCTGCTGCCGTCGGACCTGGGGCTGCCGTCGACGGCGCCGTATCTGCCGGCGCGCGTGGAGCTGTCGTAGTGATGGCGCAGCTCATGCCCCGTTGTCAGTGCCACCGCCTATCGTCCCCCTCATGACGAGCCCGCGTCCCTCGACCGAACTGACCGCCGACGAAGCCCGCCGCATCGCCCTGCGCGCCCAGGGCTTCCTCGGCACCCCCGACCGCCGGGCCGGCGTCCGCGGCGTCCTGCGCCATCTCGGCGCGGTCCAGCTCGACACCATCTCGGTGCTCGCCCGCTCCCACGAGCTCATCCCGTACGCCCGCCTGGGAGCGGTCGGCCGCAAGACCGTCGAGAACGCCTACTGGACCGAGACCCACGCCTTCGAGTACTGGTCCCACGCGGCCTGCATCCTCCCCATCGAGGAGTGGCCGCACTTCGCGTTCCGCCGCCGCGCCTACCGCAGCCGCCCGCACTGGAACCACGACCTGCCCGAAGGCACCTACGAACAGGTCATCAAGCAGCTCCGCGCCGAAGGCCCCCTCACGGCCACGGAGTTGGGCGGCGCGAAGAAGACCAGCGAGTGGTGGGACTGGTCGGGCACCAAGGTCGCCGTCGAGCGCGCGCTCATGTACGGCGAGGTCGTCTGTGTGGAGCGGCGCGGCTGGAAGCGGGTGTACGACCTCGCCGAGCGCGCCGTCCCGGAGGCGCTGCTGCACGACGAGCTGGACGACGCCGAGTGCCTGCGCCGCCTGGTCCGCCTCGCCGGTCAGTCCCTCGGCGTCGGCACCCGCGCGGACATCGCCGACTACCACCGCCTCAAGGCCGAGCAGGTCGACGCGGTGATCGCCGACTCGGGCCTGGTCCCGGTCACGGTCGAGGGCTGGGGCAAGCCCGCGTGGGCCGACCCGGAGGCTCTGGCGACTCCGCCGCGCGGCCGCCACCGTACGACGCTGCTGTCGCCGTTCGACTCCCTGATCTGGGAGCGCGCGCGTACGGAGCGGATCTTCGGCTTCACCCACCGCTTGGAGGCCTACGTCCCCAAGCCGAAGCGGATCCACGGCTACTTCGCGATGCCGGTCCTGGCCGGCGGCCGTCTCGTCGGCCGCGTGGACCCCGCGCGCGAGGGCCGCACGCTGGTGGCCCGGCAGGTCACGCTGGACGGCCCGAAGGCGGTCCAGGCGGTCGCCCAGGCTCTGGTCGAGGCGGCGAGCTGGGTGGACTGCACGGACGTACGCGTGGAGCGGGTGGACGCACCCGAACTGCGCGCGCCCCTGACCAAGGCGCTAGCGGATCTCTAGGATCTTCTCCCGCATCGCATAGACGACGGCCTCCATCCTGGAGTGCAGCTGAAGCTTCTCCAGGATGTTGCGCACGTGGTTCTTCACGGTGTTCTCGGAGATGAACAACTCCTTGGCGATATCGCGGTTGTTCATGCCGGTGGCGACGAGTTTGAGCACTTCCAGCTCACGGTCGGTGAGCCGCGGCGCAGGCACGAGCCGTCGCTCATCCGTCCGCTGGATCATCGACTTGAACTCGGTGAGCAGCTTCGACGCCATGGACGGGCTGATCTGCGACTGCCCGTCGGCGACCGCGCGAATGGCGGTGGCCACCTCGTCGGTGGAGATCTCCTTGAGGAGATAACCGGTCGCGCCCGCCTTGATCGCCTCGTAGAGGTCGGCCTCCTCGTCGCTGATCGTCAACATGATGATCTTCGCGCTGGGAGCGACCTCCTTGATGGAGGTGCAGGCCTCGATACCGCCCCGCTTGGGCATCCGTACGTCCATCAGGACGATGTCGGGCAGCAGATCGGCGGCCTTGTCGACGGCCTCGGCGCCGTCGCCCGCCTCGCCCACGACCTGGATGTCCTCCTCGGCCGCGAGCACGATCTCCAGTCCCCGCCGGAAGAGGGCATGGTCGTCCACGACCAGGACACGGATCGGCTCCTTGCGTGGTGAGCCCGTGTCCGGGCCCAAGTCGGCGACGCCGTCGCCGGCATCCCCGTCATGCATCGGTCCGAAGCTGTCCGCCATCGTTCCTCCCCCTGAAGGCTGTGGCTGGTCCTGTGCCATCGCCAACCCAAGGCAACGGCCCAGCGGTTGGGCCGGTGCGGCCATGATTTCATGCCCGGACGACACCGCGGTGACCGAGCGGGGCGCGAAGTGGTCGCACACCGGTGCCCCTGGGGGCGCACACGCGCTCCAGGGGCACCGGCTCAGCCGTCAGGCCGGGCGGTCAGCCACCCAGCGTGCCACCGGCCGCGGGAGGCTGCGCCTGGGCGACCATCGGGTCCGTGCTGAGGTGGATGACGCCGTAGTCGTAGGCGTGCCGTCGGTAGACGACACTCGGTTCCTTCGTCTCGGAGTCGACGAACAGATAGAAGTCGTGCCCGACCAGCTCCATCTCGTACAGAGCCTGGTCGAGGGTCATCGGGGAGGCGACGTGGGTCTTCTCGCGGACGATGAGCGGGCCTTCGCCCTTCACTTCCAGCGAGCCGATCTTCTTGGTGGGGACGCCGTCCGGCTCTTCGTCATGGACGGGGTGGCCGTTGCCGTTGAGGGTGGCCGCGCCCGGGACGTGGTCGGCGACCTCGGCGGCCGAGATCCGGCGGGCACCGCGGCGCGAGTAACGCTTGTCGTGCTGCTTGCGCAGACGGGCGTCGAGCTTTTCCGCCGCCAGGTCGAGCGCCGCGTACGGATCGCTTGCCGCCGCCTCCGCCCGGATCACCGGACCGCGGGAGCGGAGCGTGATCTCCACTCGGTCGCAGCGGTCGGCTTGTCGGGGGTTGGGCTCCTTGGACACCTCGACGTCGAGGCTGATCACCTTGCCGTCGAGCTTCTGGATCTTCTCCAGCTTCAGCTTCTCGGCCACGTGCTTGCGGAACCGCTCGGGCACCTCGGTCTTGCGGCCCTTGACGACGATGTCCACGCAGAACTCCGTTCCCGGATCGCTCCGCTCCAACGGCGGAGCATCTCCCTTTTGCACCAGGCTCCGGTGAGTCCCGGAACCTCGGACTCGGTGACTTCCACCTCCTCCCCCGCGGGCAAGATCTCCACTCCACCAGTGCGGGTGATTGTGAAAAACCCGCAGCACGGCAATCGGATATGAGAGGCGTGGCCTGGGCCTTTCCTCACAACCGAACATATCTCGCCCGGACGGATGTCGTCACCCTCTACCGCGGCGTACCTCCGTTCAGGTGAATTGGTCCTCTCATTACCTGCAACGATGCAAGTTCATAGTCAGTTCCGGTTTATTTCGAAAGCATCCGGCGACGCAGCGACCACAGCCGCGCAGATGACGTCACCGCGCCCCCCACCCCGCGTTCCGGCCTCTGCGCCCCACTCACAGGCTCTCTCCCCCACCGCTCCGCCATCGCTTCCCCCTGTGCCTTCCCGACCCACAGCCCCGTACACAGCGGCCACACAACTCCCACATCCACCGCCCGCCGTACCCCGCAGCCCCCTGACAACGCCCCCCACCCTCCCCCCACCTCCATACGCACCGATCCCCCCAAGTCCCTCAACCACCCCACTCGGTCCCCCACCTAGGTCCGCGCTCCCACACGAGCCACCCGCGCCCACAGCCCGACACCGGACGCCCACAGCCACGCCCCCACGAGTGCCCCCTCCCCCCGGACACCGACTCGCGCATCCCTCTTCCGGACACGAGACGCCCTCCTCAGCGCCCCAACACCGCGGACCTCCCGCCGCACCCCCACGCACCTCCGGCCCCCGCCCACCGCTGCCCTCGGCACCTGACCTCGCGCCGCTTGCCAACGGACCACGGCTCCCGCCGCCCGAGCCCCGCCACTCCACGCTCTCCTCTGCACCCCGGCACCGTGGGTCCCCCGCCGCGCCCCGACGGGCCCCTCCCTCCGACCCCCGCCCGCCGCTGCCTTCCACCCCCGGCCCCGCGCCGCTCGCCACCGGACCACGACCCCCGCCGCCCAAGCGCGAGCCGCGGCACTCCACGCCCTCCTCAGCGCCCCCACACCGCGGGCCTCCCGCCGCGCCCCCGCGGATCTCCGGCCCGCGCCCGCCACTGTCTTCCACGCCCGGCCCCGCGCCGCTCACCACCGGCCCCCGACTCCCACCGCCCGAGCCCCAGCCCCAGCACTCCACGCCCGCCTCAGCGCCCCTGCACGCCCCGCTCCCCTCCAGCAGCCCGCGCCCGCGACGCTCCTCCGCCACCGCCGCCCGCACCGCCCGCGCGGCCTCCGCAAGAGACGCCCCCGTCGTCATGACGTCGTCGACGAGCACGACCGGGCCTCCGAGCAACAGCCGCCCGCCACCGGGAACCACCGAGAGAGCGCCGGCGAGATTGTCCAGCCGCTCGCGGGAGTTGAGCCCCGCCTGGTCGGCCACACCGCGCCGCTGCCGCAGCACCGAGAGGACCCGCGCCGGCACCCCGCCCCGCCGCAACTCCGCGGCCGCGGCCAGCGCGATCCGCCGCGCCGGATCATGCCCCCGCGCCGCCACCGCCGTACGCGAGGACGGAACGGGCACAAGCAGCACGACCCCTTGCGCAGCCCCATCGCCCGCGCCACCGACCACCCGCGCCGCCACACCGAGGGCGTCCCGCTCACCCCGGCCCCCACCAGGCCTCACCAAAGCCCCGCCGACGCCTCCTGGAATCCCACCCGGCGCACCACTGACAGCCGCCCCCGAAACGCCCCCGGACACCCCTCCAACCCAGCGCCCACCACAACCGTCCCCAGGGCCGTCCAAAGCCCCGCCGAAGCCTCCCTCAAACCCAGCCACAACCCCTGCGGCACGCCCCACCACGTCCTCAGCCGGACGCCCACCATCACGCCCCGCCAATCCCCCTCCAGGCCCCTCCCAAGGCCCCTGCCCCCGTGTCTGCGCCGCCCGCAGCCCCGCCCGGACCGAACCCGCCAGAGCCGTCCCCAACGGCCCCGCAAGCGCCAGCGCGCCGCGTTCCTTGTGGGCCAGCAGCACCGCCCGCACCTCGTCGGCATACGGCGCCGCCGCATGCACCGTCGGCAACCCCGCCGGCTCCGGCACCGGTCGCACCCGGCGCGGTGCGCTCCCGCTCAGGACGGCGCGGCACTCCGGACAGAGCACCGCGCGAGGCCTCCCGCAGCCCCCGCACTCGGCCGGCAGCACCAGATCCTTGAGGTCCCGCCACCACCCCCGCATGCCCACCACTGTGCCAACGCCCAAGCCACCCGACCACCCCTGTGGATAACTCGCTGTGGACAACCCGCCACGGCACGCACAGGCACGTCAGGTCAGGTCAGGTCAGGTCAGGTCAGGTCAGGTCAGGTCAGGTCACGCATGCCTCAGCGCTTCCCGGTCGCGCCAACCCGAACCCGATCCCAACCCCCGAACCCTCGAACCCCAACCCGCCACACACCAACCCCGGCCCCTCCCCCACTACCCGGGATAAACCGGCGCCGTCCCGTCCTTGACCACCTGCTGCCACTTCGACCCCGCCGACAACCGGACGATGCCGTCCTCCTCGGAGTACGCCACCAGCGGCAGCTGTTCGTCCTCGGACGCGGCGAGGGCCTTCACCCCCGTGAGCGCGGCCGGCGCCGCCCCCACCGGAGTGGAGCCGTCGACCTGGACGTACGCCATCTGCTGCACGCCACGGCGCTCGCGCCCGACCAGCACCAGGCGGCTGTCACCCGCCCAGGACATCGCGGCGACCTCCTCCAACTGCGGCGTGACCGAACGCAGTTCGACAACGGAGACGGCACCCTCGTCAGCCTTGTCGCCCCGTTCGACGCGCCCGATGTAGAGGGACTTCTTGCCGTCCTTCCCGCCCTTCTCCACGATCAGCGCGATCCGCACACCGTCCGCGGCCAACCGCACCGCCTCGACTCGCCCGTCCAGCCCCGGAGTCGAGACCTCGATCGGCTCGCCCGCGCCGTCCTTCAGGAACAGCAGCCGGGGCCGGTCGAGATCACGGTCCGCCACCCACAGGTTGCCGTCGCCGTCCCAACTGGGCGTGGTGAGACGGTCCTTCTGCGTCTTGCCGTCGCTGTGCAGCACCGGATCGCCGAGCGAGGCACCCGACACCAGCGACCCGACGTACAGCTCACTGCCGTCGAGCGTGACCCCGGCCGCCTTCCGCTCGTCCCGCGACACCGCGGCCGACCGCAGTTCCTTGGCGCCCTCGCCCAGCGCACCGGGCACCGGCGCCACGTCCGGACTGCTGGTCTCGCTCGGCAGCCGCACGAGCCGGTGCTTGGCGTCGAGGAAGTACTGGTACTCGTTCTTGCCCACCCCGTGCACCACGGCGTTCTCGGCGTCGCTCGCCGTGACCGTGCACAACTGCGTGCCGTCGGAGCCCTGAAGGGCGACCTCGTCCACCCCCGTGGGGGTCAGATCCCGCAGCGTGAACAGGAGTTGCGCGGCCATCTCCTGGCACCTGCCCGCACCGACCCCGTTCCCCCTGGCGTTCAGCGGCACCGTCAGCCTGTTCTGCTCGTCGGGCGTCAGCGAGGTGACGCCCTTGCGCAGCTTCAACTCAGTCCCCGTGGGGAAGCTCGACCTGACGACCGGGTCGAGCCAGCGCGAGGGGCCCGCGAGCAGCAGCCGTACCGTCTGCGTCATCGGGTCGACCTTCTTGCGGACGTACACGGGGTCGGCGACGGCCACCGGCTGCCCGCCCGTGGCGGACGGCGTGTTCGAGGCGAAGTAGTACTTGTTGACCGACGTGTAGTTGCGCAGGAAGTCCGACTTGCCCATCACGACACCCGACGGCGGCGCGTCGATGCGCCACTGATGGCTCTTCTTCTCGCGGATGAGGTGCAGCGGCTTGTCGTAGGCGCCCGCGGCGGGCGCGTACGTCTGCTCCCCGTCCACGGTGGCGACCTTGTCGCCGTACAGCCGGAACGAGGACTCGGACTGCGTGTCCCGGCCGTTCACCCCCTCCGGAGTCGCCCCCGGCCCCTCTTCCAGCACCGTCAGCGACGCCTCGGGCTTCCACAGCTTCGCGGCGTCGCCGGTCAGATACTTCTTCGCCGTCTCGAAATGGGGATCGTCGCTGGTCAGCGCCTCAAGAAAACCGTCGACGATCTCCCTGGCCCCGGCGTTCTCCCGGGGCTCCTGCGCGAAGACCCGCACCTGAGTGTCCTGCCGTGGCGTGGACTCCACGTCGCGCAGATCCCCGCTGTCCGGCATCGACGCGCACCCCGCCAGCAGTACGGCGCCACAGACGGCGTACGCCACCGTGCGCACCGGCTTTCGCCGGCCGCCCCCCACACGGTCAGCGCCCACGGCTGGCCTCCCCTTGCTTGCTGCGGTCCTCCGACCCGGCGTTCCGGGCGTCGGGAGCTGGTGCCTCAGGCGTCGGCGCGTCCCCCGAAGGGTCGCCTTGCGACGGCGCGTCCGCCGCGCCGTCGTCCGCCGGACGTGCGCCCCCGGTGGGCCGCGGCACCACGCGCGCGCCGTTGCCCGGCAACGCGGTGGGGTCGGCGGTCGGGGGCGCGGCGTTCAGCCGGGGCGCGAGCGGCGCCCGCGCGGGCGCCTGTTCGCCCGCCGTCTGCACCGGTACGGTGGCGCGCTTCTCCCCGTCGCCCGCCCCGCGCGGCAATCCGGCGTCATTAAGTCCACGGTTACGACGTGAGTCCTTGGGTTCCAGCGGTATCGGCGAGCCCCTGAGCGGCTCGTCCGCGGTACGCGGCAGCGTCAGCCGGAACTGCGAGCCACCACCGGGCTCGCCCCAGGCCTGCAGCCAGCCGCCGTGCAGCCGCGCGTCCTCCAGGGCGATGGACAGCCCCAGACCCGTACCGCCGGTGGTACGCGCGCGTGCCGGGTCGGCCCGCCAGAAGCGGCTGAACACGCGTGTGGCTTCGCCGGGCTTGAGCCCGACGCCGTAGTCGCGCACCGCGACCGCGACCGCCCCGCCCGCCGAGGCGAGCTTGACGACGACGTCCTTGCCCTCGCCGTGCTCGACGGCGTTGACGACGAGGTTGCGCAGCACCCGCTCCACGCGCCGGGCGTCGGCCTCGGCTACGACGGGCTGCTGGTCGCCCAGCACCTGTATCCGCGTGCCCTTGCGCTCGGCGAGCGGCGCCGCACCGCTGACGACCCGCTGCACGACCTCCCGCAGGTCGATCGGCTCCGCCTCCAGCGCCGCCGCGCCCGCGTCGAACCGGCTGATCTCCAGCAGGTCGGCGAGCAGCGACTCGAACCGGTCCAGCTGGTCGGCGAGCAGCTCCGCCGACCGCGCGGTCACCGGATCGAAGTCCTCGCGCGCGTCATGGATGACGTCCGCGGCCATCCGCACGGTGGTCAGCGGCGTCCGCAGCTCGTGCGACACGTCGGAGACGAACCGCCGCTGCATCCGCGACAGGTCCTCCAGCTGCTGGATCTTCAACTGAAGGTTCTGCGCCATCTTGTTGAAGGCCTCACCGAGGCGGGCGATGTCGTCCTCGCCGGTGACCTTCATACGTTCCTGGAGGCGCCCCGCGGAGAGCCGCTCGGCGATCCCGGCCGCCATCCGCACCGGCGTGACGACCTGCCGCACCACGAGCCAGGCGATGGCCCCGAGAAGGACGACGACGAAGAGCCCGGCGGTCGCCAACGTCCCCTTGACCAGGCTCAGCGACTTCTCCTCCTGCGTGAGCGGGAAGAGGTAGTACAGCTGGTACGGGTCGTCGTTCGGGTCGTCGACCTGCTTGCCGATGATCAGCGCCGGCTGCGACTCGTCGCCGTTGGTGTACTGGATGCGGGTGTACTTCTGGGCCGCCATGCTGCTGTCGCTGTCGACGCGTTCCCGCAGGTCCTCGGGGACACTGGTGGTGGGGTCGACCCCGCCGGAGGCACGCGAGCCGCGACCGCCGCTGTCGTCACCGACGGCGGGCAGCGTGACGACGTCGAAGGCGCCCTGGCCACCGCTGGAGAGCGACTCCACCAGGTCGCCCATCCATGAGCTGACGTTCTGGTTGGCGCGATCGTCCGCGCCGTCGTCGCCGTTCGCGGTGAACGCCGTGTCGGCCTTCTGCTTGGCCGACGCGAAACCGCCGGTGGCCTGGCTCTGCGAGGCCTTCACCTTGGCGTCCAGCAGGCCGTTGCGCACCTGCCCGATGACGACGAATCCGAGCAGCAGGACGACACCGAGCGACATCAGCAGGGTCGTGGCGACGACCTTGAGCTGGATGTTGCGCCGCCACAGCCGCATGACGGGCAGCAGCGGCCGCCGTACCCAGCGCATGAACAACCGCAGGACCGGGCTGCCCTGGACGCCGCCCTGGAGCAGCCCGCCCTCGAAGAACCGTCCCCAGCGGGAGCCGCCCGGCCCTCGCCCGACAGGCCGCCCCGTACTCGCCCCGGTCCGTCCGGGCGACGAAGCGGCACTGTCTCCGGACATGTCAGCTGGGTCCTGCCTTGTATCCCACACCACGGACGGTCACCACGATCTCCGGCCGCTCCGGGTCCTTCTCGACCTTGGAGCGAAGCCGCTGCACATGCACATTCACGAGCCGGGTGTCGGCGGCGTGCCGGTATCCCCACACCTGCTCGAGCAGCACCTCGCGCGTGAACACCTGCCACGGCTTGCGCGCGAGCGCGACCAGCAGGTCGAACTCCAGCGGCGTCAGAGCGATCGACTGCCCTTCCCGCTTCACGGAGTGCCCCGCCACGTCGATGACCAGGTCACCGATGGCGAGCTGCTCCGGCGCCGGCTCCTCCGACCTCCGCAGCCGCGCCCGGATCCGGGCGACCAGCTCCTTCGGCTTGAACGGCTTCACGATGTAGTCGTCGGCGCCGGACTCCAGCCCGACCACCACGTCCACGGTGTCGCTCTTGGCCGTCAGCATCACGATCGGCACACCCGACTCGGCCCTGATCAGCCGGCACACCTCGATGCCGTCCCGCCCGGGCAGCATCAGGTCCAGCAGCACCAGATCGGGTTTGCTCTCCCGGAACGCGGCCAGCGCCTTGTCGCCGTCGGCTACGAAAGACGGCTCAAAACCTTCACCACGCAGCACAATGCCGAGCATCTCGGCCAGTGCGGTGTCGTCGTCGACGACAAGGACTCGTCCCTTCATAAACGACATCATCCCATTCTCATAACGGTGGCGAAGGCAGTGGTGAGGTACGTCACCGGCCAGTGACCTTAGTCGTACCGGGCGGTCACTGTCTGCCCACGCTGCGAGGTGATCGCCCGGCTACCCGCCGAGAGCCTCCACGAGGAACACGAACACACCCGCACCGAGTACGGCGAGGACGACGAGCACCACCACCAGCAGCGAGCAGCACGAGGCGAGCCACCATGCCCCAGGCCCGGCGTACCGCCCGCCGGTACTCGCTGTCGTCGTCCCAGCCCCGCTCCGCCACGCGCCTCCCCCTCACGCTGAAAACCCCGCCCCCCACCGAAGCGAGAACTCGGCCCGGCCCGCCCCGGGCCCCGCTCAGCCGATCGTCACCTGCCGCGCCCTCCCACACAGCTCCGCCAGCGCCTCGGCCGTCACCGGCGACACCGTGCCCTCCTCCGTGACGATCGCCGTCACCAGCTCGGGCGGCGTCACATCGAACGCCGGGTTGTACGCCTGCGTCCCCAGCGGCGCCACCGGCACCCCGCCGCCCGCACCCGTCACCGGGGCCTGCGGCACCGCGACCTCGGTCACCTCGAACCCGGCCCGCTGCTCCACCTCGATGGACGCCCCGTCCGGCGTGTCCGGATCCACCGTCGTCAGCGGCGCCACCACGATGAACGGCACATGGTGGTACCGCGCCAGCACCGCCAGCGGATAGCTCCCCACCTTGTTCGCCACCGACCCGTCGGCCGCGATCCGGTCCGCCCCGATCAGCACCGCGTCCACCTCCCCCGCCGCGAACAGCGAGCCCGCCGCGTTGTCGGTGAGCAGCGTGTACGCCATACCGGTGCGCGCCGCCTCGTACGCCGTCAGCCGGGCGCCCTGCAACAACGGCCGCGTCTCGTCCACCCACAGCCGCCTGAGCCGCCCGGCCCGCTGCGCCGCCAGCGCCACCGCGAACGCCGTCCCCTCACCGCCCGACACCAGCGAACCGGTGTTGCAGTGCGTGAGAATCCGGTGCCCGCCACCGGGCAACAACTCGTCCAGCAGCGCCAGCCCACGCTCCGCCATCCTCGCACTGGCCTCGGCGTCCTCCCGGTGCAGCGCCCGCGCCGCCGCCAGCGCCGCCACCGCGGCCTCCCCGGCGTCCCCGCTCTTGGCGAGCTCGGCCCGGTACGCGGCCTGCGCCCGGCGCACACCGACCGCCAGATTCACCGCGGTCGGCCGGGCACCCGCGAGCGCGAGCGCGGCGTCGTCCACGTCGAAGCCGCGCGCGGCGGCGAGCGCGACCCCGTACGCACCCGCGATCCCGAGCAGCGGCGCCCCGCGCACGGCGAGCGACCGGATCGCCTCCACCAGCGCCGGCGCATCCGTACAGACCAGTTCGACCTCCTCTGCCGGCAGCCTCGTCTGGTCCAACAGGACCAGCACGGGCCCCTCTGGTGGCTCCTCCCAGCGGATCGCCGGTATCTCGGTCGGCCGGTTGTCCTCGCCGGATTGCGCGTACTGATCAGCCATGCGGTCAGTCTGCCCCGTATCCGGCGGACAATTGAAGGTGTGCAGCCGATACCGCGGCCGGTCCCCCGGTGACCACCCCATGGCACGATGGCTGCCAACCTGCCGCCGCGACCGCGGACGGGCACCGTGAAGGAGCGACGATGAAAGACACTCCGGGCTGGGCCTCGCCCGGATCTGCCCCGTCCGACGGGCAGGAGCCCGGTGCCTCCGGCCCTGCCGACCCGGCGGACCGCCCCGACCCCGCGCAGCAGCCGGGCCAGGACCCGCAGGGCCCGAAGTGGTCCAAGGAGCAGCCGCCCCCCGCGCAGTGGTCCGCCCCGACCGGACCCCCGGCCCCCGGCCAGACCCCGCCGCCCCCACCGCCCGGCCCGGGCTGGGGCAACCGCCCCCCGTCCGGCCCCAACGGCCCTGGGGGATACGGCGGTTACGGGGGATACGGCGGCCCCGGCGGCGGTTGGGGCAGCGGCTGGGGCGGTCCGCCGCCCGCGGCCAAGCCCGGCGTGATCCCGCTGCGCCCCCTCGGCGTCGGCGAGATCCTCGACGGCGCGGTCTCCACCATGCGCACCTACTGGCGCACGGTCCTGGGCATCTCGCTGACCGTCGCGGTCGTCACCCAGATCGTCGTCATCCTCCTCGAAGGCCTCGTCTTCAACGACACCAGCACCGAAGCCCTCGACGACCCCAGCGCCACCCTCGACGAACTCACCCGGGCCATGGGCGACGCCATGCTCAGCTCCGGCGTCGTCTTCCTGATCTCGCTGATCGGCACGATCGCCGCGACCGCCCTGCTCACGACCGTCACCAGCCGCGCGGTCCTCGGCAAGTCGGTGACCACCGGCGAGGCCTGGCGCGACGCCCGCCCGCAGGTGGCCAAGCTGTTCGGCCTGATCTTCCTGCTGGTGCTCATCGCCTTCGGCGTCGTCGCGGGCGGAACCCTGCCGGGCATCCTCGTGGCCCTCGCCGGATCGGGCGACGGAGGAGCCGCCCTCGCGGTCCTCGGCGGCCTCGCTGCCGGCGTCGTCGCCCTGTGGCTGATGGTCCGCTTCTCCCTCGCCTCGCCCGCACTGATGCTGGAGAAGCAGGGCATCGTCAAGTCGCTGAGCCGGTCCACGAAGCTGGTCCGCGGCTCCTGGTGGCGCGTCTTCGGCATTCAGCTGCTCGCCACGATCATCGCCAACGTCGTCGCGTCGATCGTCGTCATCCCCTTCACGTTCCTCGCCGCCGCCCTCAGCGGCGACGGCTTCACCGGGTTCCTCAACAGCGGCGGCGACCTCGGCTGGACGTTCCTCGTCGTCAGCGGGATCGGCTCGGTGATCGGCGCCATGATCACCTTCCCGATCACGGCCGGCGTCACCGTGCTCCTCTACATCGACCAGCGCATCCGCCGCGAGGCCCTCGACCTCGAACTGGCCCGCGCGGCCGGCGTCCAGGACTACGGCTCCGGCACGCCCGGCCCCACCGCCGGAGGCTGATGCGGTGAGCCTGACGGGGGGAGTTCTCACATCGGTACCGCTGCTGTCCCGCGCGGTCGTACGCGCCGGCGACACCGTCATGCTGTCGTCGGCGCGCTCCGGCGACGAACCCCCGGTGACCATCCCGCGTGACCCCGCACGCGAGGCGGCTCGACGCGAGCTGTCCAAGCGCATGTACCACGAGAACGACCCCAGTTGGTTCCAGCGCGCCCTCAACGCCTTCTGGAAATGGGTCGGCGAGCTGTTCAACACGGCCGCGACCGCAGCCCCCGGAGGAACGCTCGGCCTGGTCGTCATCGTCCTGGCCGTCCTCGCGGTCCTGGGCGCCCTCTGGTGGCGCCTGGGCACCCCACGCCGCGAACCCACCTCCTCAGCCGCCCTGTTCGACGACCGCCCCCGCAGCGCCGCCGAACACCGCGCGGCCGCCGAGGCACACGCCGCCCAGGGCCACTGGAACCAGGCCGTCCAGGAACGCATGCGCGCCATCGTCCGCGCCCTGGAGGAACGCGCCCTTCTCGACATCCGCCCCGGCCGCACCGCCGACGAGGCAGCCGCGGAAGCGGGCCGCGCCCTGCCGTCCCACACCGACCGACTGCGCGCCGCCGCCGGGGACTTCGACGACGTCACATACGGCGGCCGCAGGGCGAGCGAGCAGTCGTACCGACGCATCACCGAACTCGACCGCGACCTCGAACGCACCAAGCCCCAGCTCACGAGCAGCATCCCCAACGCGGCCCACAACACCCGCCAGGGAGCCGCCGAATGACCACCGAGGCCACGCTCCCGCCCACCTCGGTCTCGCCCACCGCACGCCAGGTCTGGACCCGCTCGCGAGGCATCGCACTCGCCGCCGTCCTCCTCGTGGCCGCGGCCGTCGCGATCGCCGTGATCCGCTCCGACGCCCGGCACGGCACCCTCGACCCGCGCTCCGTCGACGACCTCGGCAGCCGAGCCGTCGCCGAACTCCTCACCGACCGAGGGGTGTCCACGCGCGTGGTCACCACACTGGACGAGGCACGCGCCGCCGCCGACCCCGACACCACCCTCCTGGTCGCGGTCCCCGACCTGTTGACGCACCGTCAACAGACCCTGCTGCACGCGTCGACCGCCACCTCCGGCGGCCGAACCGTCCTCGTCGCCCCCGGCAGCTGGTCCGTCGGCCGACTCGCCCCCGACGTCACCGCGGACCCCGCCACCAGCATCAACTCGACCCTCGAGCCGGACTGCGACCTGCCCGCCGCCCAGCGCGCCGGCGCCGCCGACACCGGTGGCATCCGCTACACCACCACCCACCTCGAGGCCGACGCCTGCTACCCCAGCGAACGCCTGGCCACCCTGCTGCGCGTCCCGGCGACCGGGGGCGGCGACACCGTCGTCCTCGGCGCGCCCGACATCCTCTACAACGACCGCCTCGACAAGCAGGGCAACGCCTCCCTCGCCCTCCAACTCCTCGGCTCCCGCCCCCATCTGGTCTGGTACCTCCCCTCGCTCTCCGACGCGTCGGCCACCGGCGCGGACGACGAACGCAGCTTCTTCGACCTGCTTCCCGCAGGCTGGAAATGGGGCACACTCCAGCTCTTCGTCGCCGCAGCCCTGGCCGCCCTCTGGCGGGCACGCCGACTCGGCCCCCTGGTGCCCGAAAAACTCCCCGTGGCGATCCGCGCCTCCGAAACCGTCGAAGGCCGCGCCCGCCTCTACCGCAAGGCCAACGCCCGTGACCGCGCGGCCACCGCTCTTCGCTCCACCACCCGCACCCGCCTCGCCCCCCTCGTAGGCGTCCCCGTCACCCAGGCGCACGCGCCCGAGGCCCTGCTCCCCGCCCTGTCCGCCCACCTCCGCGGCGACGGACAGACCCTGCACACCCTCCTCTTCGGCCCGCCGCCCAGCGACGACGCCGCCCTCGTCTCCCTCGCCGACCAACTCGACGCCCTCGAAAGAGAGGTACGCCGTCCATGATGGCCCCGACCACTGACAACGCCGGGTACCCCGGGGACCCGAGCGCCGCCCGGGCCTCCCTGGAAGCCCTGCGCGCCGAGATCGCCAAAGCCGTGGTCGGCCAGGACCCCGCCGTCACCGGCCTCGTCGTCGCACTCCTCTGCCGCGGACATGTACTACTAGAAGGAGTCCCCGGAGTCGCCAAAACGTTGCTCGTCCGCGCCCTCGCATCCGCACTCGAACTCGACACCAAGCGCGTCCAGTTCACCCCCGACCTCATGCCGAGCGACGTGACGGGCTCCCTCGTCTACGACACCCGCACCGCCGAGTTCTCGTTCCAGCCCGGCCCGGTCTTCACCAACCTCCTCCTCGCCGACGAGATCAACCGCACACCCCCCAAGACCCAGTCGTCCCTCCTCGAAGCCATGGAGGAACGCCAGGTCACGGTCGACGGCACCCCCCGCCTGCTCCCCGACCCGTTCCTGGTGGCGGCGACACAGAACCCGGTCGAGTACGAGGGCACGTATCCCCTCCCCGAAGCCCAGCTGGACCGTTTCCTCCTCAAGCTCACGATCCCTCTCCCCTCCCGCCAGGACGAGATCGACGTCCTCACCCGCCACGCCGAAGGCTTCAACCCCCGCGACCTGCAAGCCGCCGGCGTACGCCCGGTAGCGGGCCCGGCAGACCTCGAAGCGGCCCGCGCGGCAGTGGCCAAGACAACGATCTCCCCCGAGATCACGGCCTACGTCGTCGACATCTGCCGAGCCACCCGCGAATCCCCCTCCCTCACCCTCGGCGTCTCCCCACGCGGCGCCACCGCCCTCCTCGCGACCTCACGCGCGTGGGCCTGGCTCACCGGCCGCGACTACGTCATCCCGGACGACGTGAAAGCCCTCGCCCTCCCCACCCTCCGCCACCGCGTGCAACTGCGCCCGGAGGCCGAAATGGAAGGCGTGACAGCCGACTCCGTCATCCACGCGATCCTCGCCCACGTCCCCGTCCCCCGCTGATGGCACTCACCGGACGCGCCGCACTCCTCGCGGCCCTGGGCTCCCTCCCCGTCGGCATCTGGGACCCCGGCTGGACGGGCCTCCTCGCCGTGAACGCCCCCCTGGCGGTGGCCTGCGCCTGCGACTTCGCCCTCGCGGCCCCCGTACGACGCCTGGGCCTGACCCGCTCCGGCGACACCTCCGTACGCCTGGGCGAGCCGGCCGACGTGACCCTCACGGTCACCAACCCGTCGAACCGCCCCCTGCGCGCCCACCTGCGCGACGCCTGGCCCCCCAGCAGCTGGCTCCCCGGGACAGAGATCGAAGCCTCCCGCCACCGCCTCACCGTCCCCCCGGGCGAACGCCGCCGCGTCACCACCCGCCTGCGCCCCACCCGCCGAGGCGACCGCCAGGCAGACCGAGTGACGATCCGTTCCTACGGCCCACTGGGCCTCTTCTCCCGCCAGGGCACCCACAAGGTCCCCTGGACAGTACGCGTCCTGCCTCCCTTCACCAGCCGCAAGCACCTCCCGTCCAAACTCGCCCGCCTCCGCGAACTCGACGGCCGCACCAGCGTCCTCACCCGCGGCGAAGGCACAGAATTCGACAGCCTGCGCGAGTACGTCCCTGGCGACGACACCCGCTCCATCGACTGGCGCGCCACGGCCCGCCAGTCCTCGGTCGCCGTACGCACCTGGCGCCCCGAACGCGACCGCCACATCCTCGTAGTCCTCGACACCGGCCGCACCTCCGCAGGCCGCGTGGGCGACGCCCCCCGCCTCGACGCCTCCATGGACGCGGCCCTGCTCCTGGCAGCACTCGCCTCCCGCGCCGGCGACCGCGTGGACCTCCTCGCCTACGACCGACGCGTCCGCGCCCTGGTCCAGGGCCGCACGGCGAAGGACGTTCTCCCGTCCCTGGTCAACGCGATGGCCACACTCGAACCGGAACTGGTCGAAACAGACGCACGCGGTCTTACGGCCACCGCACTCAGGACGGCTCCACGCCGCTCCCTGATCGTGCTCCTGACCACCCTCGACGCAGCCCCGGTCGAAGAGGGCCTGCTCCCCGTCCTCTCCCAACTCACCCAACGTCATACGGTTCTCCTGGCATCGGTCGCCGATCCGTATGTCTCCCGCATGGCGGGCTCCCGCGGAAACACCGACGCCGTCTACGAGGCCGCAGCCGCCGCACAGGCACAGAGCGAACGCGATCGCACCGCGGAACAACTCCGCCGCCACGGTGTCACTGTCGTCGACGCAACACCCGATGACCTGCCGCCGGCACTCGCCGACGCCTATCTGGCTCTCAAGACCGCAGGACGCCTGTAATTCAGAACTCAAGGGGCCTGAAAAGGGCTTCCTGACGCTCGCCGGAAAAACAAAAAAAGGCCCACGCCTGATGGCGTGGGCCTTTTCTAAAATTT